>CP074381.1 GCA_022041995.1 Cupriavidus necator | reverse complement strand
GAGGATACCCACGTCGATGCCTTGTGAGCGCCGTGCCCGCAGCAGGCGGTACGCTGCTGGCGGCCACCTTCCCACGGTCTATATCGACCCGAACCGGATGCCCGACGACATCGATCCGGCCCAGCTCGACGGCACCTGGCCGACGGCGCTAGTCCCGGGGCCGAAGACGCAGCTGGGCTACGGCCTGATCTGGAGCCGGGTCGACGCCAGCACGCCGATCTATGACCGCCGCCTGTCCGTGGCGGAAGTGCAGGCCCGCATCGACCGCTACTACCGGCCGTACCATGCGGCGCTGGCCGAGGCTGTGGAGGGTGCCCACCAGCGCTTTGGCGCGCTCTGGCACCTGAACCTGCACTCCATGCCCAACAATGCCTACGAGCGGCTCAAGATCGCCAGCCCGCACCCGCTGGCGGACTTTGTGCTGGGCGACCGGGATGGCACCACCTGCGAGCCGGGGCTGGTCGACCTGGTCGAACGGGAACTGCGCGACATGGGTTACACGGTGGCGCGCAACGACCCGTACAAGGGCGTGCAGCTGATCGCGCAGATCGGCCGGCCGCCGAGCGGCGCAATAGCCTGCAGATCGAGATCCGGCGGCCGCTGTATATGGACGAGGTGAGCCGCGAGCGCAATGCCGGGTTCGCCACCTTGCAGCGCGATCTTGGCAAGCTGACCGAGCAGGTTGCCGGCTATATCCGCGCGCAGCTCTGAGGCGCTTGTTCCACGTGAAACATCCAGCCGGGCCATGTGCCCGGCCTTTTTGTTTCACGTGGAACATAACGTCGCTTTCGAGCGACTTGCCAGGTATCGTCAACGCCATGTTTCACGTGAAACATGGTTACCGTCGGAAAGCGGCTAGTCGATTGCCGCTATAATTTCGCATTCCCGTATTTCCCGCCAGCCTCCCGGAGGAGGTGTCCCATGCTTTACCCAAAAGAATTCGATGTCATCGTCGTCGGCGGTGGCCATGCCGGCACTGAAGCTGCACTTGCCGCGGCCCGTATGGGCTGCCAGACGCTGCTGCTGACTCACAACATCGAGACGCTGGGCCAGATGAGCTGCAACCCGTCCATCGGGGGCATCGGCAAGGGGCACCTGGTCAAGGAAGTGGACGCCATGGGCGGTGCCATGGCCGCCGCGACGGACGAGTCGGCATCCAGTTCCGCATCCTGAACTCCAGCAAGGGCCCGGCTGTACGCGCCACGCGCGCCCAGGCGGATCGCGTGCTGTACCGCAAGGCGATCCGCACAAGGCTGGAGAACCAGCCGAACCTGATGCTATTCCAGCAGGCGGTGGACGACCTGATGGTGGAGGGCGACCGCGTAGTCGGCGCGATGACGCAGGTGGGCATCGCCTTCCGCGCCCGCGCAGTGGTGCTGACCGCCGGTACCTTCCTGGACGGCAAGATCCACGTCGGGCTGGATAACTACACCGGCGGCCGTGCCGGCGACCCGGCAGCCGTGTCGCTGTCGGCGCGCCTGAAGGACCTGAAGCTGCCGCAAGGCCGCCTGAAGACCGGAACGCCGCCGCGTATTGACGGCGCACCATCGATTTCTCGGTGATGGAAGAGCAGCCTGGCGACCTGAATCCGGTGCCGGTGTTCTCCTTCCTGGGCCGTCCGGAGCAGCACCCGCAACAGCTGCCGTGCTGGATCACCCATACCAACAGCCGTACCCACGACATCATCCGTGGGGCTGGACCGCTCGCCGATGTACACCGGCGTGATTGAAGGGGTAGGGCCGCGTTACTGCCCCAGCATCGAGGACAAGATCCATCGCTTTGCCAGCAAGGAAAGTCACCAGATCTTCCTGGAGCCCGAAGGCCTGACCACCAACGAGTTCTACCCCAACGGGATCTCGACCAGCCTGCCGTTCGACGTGCAGCTGGAACTGGTGCACTCGATCCGCGGGATGGAGAACGCGCATATCCTGCGCCCCGGCTATGCGATCGAGTATGACTACTTCGACCCACGCGGGCTGAAGGCATCGCTGGAGAGCAAGGCCATCCGCGGTCTGTTCTTTGCGGGACAGATTAACGGCACCACCGGCTATGAAGAAGCCGCCGCGCAGGGCCTGCTGGCCGGCATCAACGCTGGCTGTTATGTGCGCGAACGCGATGCGTGGACGCCGCGCCGCGACCAGGCCTACCTGGGCGTGCTGGTCGACGACCTGATTACCCGCGGTGTGACTGAGCCGTACCGCATGTTCACCAGCCGCGCGGAATTTCGCCTGAGCCTGCGGGAAGACAATGCCGATATGCGCCTGACTGAGGTCGGCCGTGAACTGGGCGTGGTCGACGACGCACGCTGGGATGCCTTCAATCGCAAGCGCGACGCTGTTTCACGTGAAACAGAGCGCCTGAAGAGCACATGGGTCAACCCGGCCATGCTGCCAGCGGAAGATGCCGTGCCGCTGCTGGGCAAGCCGATCGAGCGCGAGTACAGCCTGGCCGATCTGCTGCGCCGGCCAGAAGTCCGCTATGAAGCACTGATGGCGCTGCAGGGCGGCCGACATGCCCCGGGAACGCCGCTGGACGCCGAGCCGATGCTGGCAGAGCAAATCCGCGAGCAGATCGAGATCGGCATCAAGTACCACGGCTATATCGCTCGCCAGGCAGCGGAGGTCGACAAGCTGGAAGCCAATGAGTCGACGCGCCTGCCGGAAGGGCTGGACTACACCGAAGTGCGTGGCCTGGGCTTCGAGGTCAGCCAGAAGCTGAACCAGCATCGTCCGGAAACGCTGGGCCAGGCCTCGCGCATTTCCGGCGTGACGCCGGCCGCGATCTCGCTGCTGCTGGTGCACCTGAAGAAGAAGGGGCTGGGGCGCGCGCGCGCAGAATCGGGCGCACCTTCCGGCAACTCCGAAGAGGCCGCCTGAGTGCCCGCTCCGCGACACACCATGACCGACGACGCGACGCAGCGCCGTCGCCTTGAAGCCGGTCTGGCCGAGATCGGGCTGGCGCTGGCGCCGGCCCAGATCGACACCTTGTTTGCCTACCTGGCGCTGCTGCGCAAGTGGAACGGCGTCTACAACCTGACCGCAATCCGCCACCCCGATGAGATGCTTACGCATCACATGCTGGACTCGCTCGCCGCCGTGCCGGCACTGGCCGAAGCCGCGCGCGCCGCAGAGGTAGGGACGCCGGCGCAGGGCAGGGTACTGGACGTGGGCTCGGGCGGCGGCATGCCCGGCCTGCCGCTGGCCATCGCCTGTCCCGACGTGTCGGTGCTGATGGTGGACATTGTGCAGAAGAAGACCGCCTTTCTGACCCAGTGCCGTGCGCAACTCGGGCTCTCCAATGCCGCGGCACATTGGGGGCCGGTGGAAAAGCTGGACGATAACGATGGCTTTGCCGTGATCACCTCGCGCGCGTTTGCCGAGCTGACCGACTTCGTGAACCTGTCGGGCCAGCTTCTTGCACCGCACGGCAAGCTGATCGCCATGAAGGGTGTTTATCCTCAGGCCGAGTTGGACCGCATGGAAGCTGCCGGGCTGATGGCGCAATGGCAGGTCGATGCGGTGCCCCGCATCACCGTGCCCGGGCTGGATGCCGAGCGCCACCTGGTGGTGCTGTCGCGGCGCGCAAGCGCCCACGCATGACGTACGCCGCGGCGCTGCACGCAGCGCCGCGAACTGCCAGCCCCGCGCTGGCCGGATGAATTGAAGCAGGAGCCTCAGTAGCTTATGGCCAAGGTATTCGTGATTGCAAACCAGAAGGGCGGGGTAGGCAAGACCACCACCACGGTGAACCTCGCCGCCGGCCTGGCCGCGCAGGACCAGCGCGTGCTGCTGGTCGACCTGGACCCGCAGGGCAATGCCTCGATGGGTTCGGGCATCGACAAGCAGGCGCTGGAGCACAGCGTGTACCAGGTGCTGGTCGGCCTGGCCAGCATCAAGCTGGCGCGCCAGCGTTCCGAGACCGGCAGGTACGACGTGCTGCCCGCCAACCGCGAACTGGCCGGCGCGGAAGTGGAACTGGTCGAGCTGGACCAGCGCGAACGCCGCCTCAGGCAGGCCATCGAAGAGGTCAACGACGAATATGACTTCGTGCTGATCGACTGCCCGCCGTCGTTGTCGCTGCTGACGCTGAACGGCCTGTGCGCCGCGCACGGCGTGATCGTGCCGATGCAGTGCGAGTACTTCGCGCTGGAAGGGCTGTCAGACCTGGTCAATACCATCAAGCAGGTGCACGCCAACCTGAACCGCGACCTGCAGGTGATCGGCCTGCTGCGCGTCATGTTCGATCCGCGCGTCACGCTTCAGCAGCAGGTGTCGGCGCAGCTGGAATCGCACTTCGGTGAAAAGGTCTTCAAGACCCTGATCCCGCGCAATGTGCGGCTGGCAGAGGCGCCGTCCTATGGCATGCCGGGCGTGGCGTTCGATCCGTCATCGAAGGGCGCAAAAGCGTACCTGGATTTCGGCGCAGAGATGATCGCGCGCGTCAGGCAGCTGGGCTGAAGGAGAGGGCAAGCATGAGCACTGCAAAGAAAAAAGGCCTGGGCCGCGGTCTCGAGGCGCTGCTGGGCGGGCCGGCCGAAATCGTTGAATCGGTGAAGCAGGAGGGGGCGCCCACCGTGCTGCGCCTGACCCAGTTGCAGCCGGGCAAGTACCAGCCGCGCACGCGCATGGATGAAGGTGCGCTGCAGGAGCTCGCCGCCAGCATCCGCGCGCAGGGCCTGATGCAGCCGATCCTGGTGCGCCGCGTGGCCGAGCCTGACCGCTATGAAATCATCGCGGGCGAGCGGCGCTTCCGTGCGTCCAAGCTCGCTGGTCTGGACAAGGTGCCGGTGCTGGTCAAGGACGTGGCCGATGAAGCCGCGGCCGCGATGGCGCTGATCGAGAACATCCAGCGCGAAGACCTGAACCCGCTGGAAGAAGCGCAAGGCATCATGCGCCTGATCCGCGAGTTCAGTTTCACGCATGAGCAGGCGGCCGAGTCAGTCGGCCGTTCGCGCAGCGCGGTGTCGAACCTGTTGCGCCTGCTGAACCTGGCCGCGCCGGTGCAGACCATGCTGATGGCGGGCGACCTCGACATGGGCCACGCGCGCGCGCTGCTGGCGGTGGACGGCGCCAACCAGATCACGCTGGCCAACCAGATCGTGAACAAGCGGCTGTCGGTGCGCGAGACCGAGAAGCTGGTGGCGTCCACGCTCAAGCCGTTCGACCTGAAGTCGCTCAAGCAGAAGGGCGCCAACAACGTGCGCGACGTGGCACGGCTGGAAGAAGAATTGTCAGATGCGCTGGGCCTGGCGGTGCAGATCAGGCTGGGCGCGCGCGGCAAGGGCCAGCTCACCATCCACTTCAGCGACAACGACGCGCTTGAAGGCGTGCTCGTGCGCCTGCGCGAATCCACTGAAAAGCAGAAGGTCGCCTGAGGCAAGATGCGAAGGCGCACGTAACGTCGCGTGCGCAATTCGGTGCGATTAACGGCCATTGCCGCGATGACTGTTGCGTGTACGCTGCAGTGGCCGGTTCAAGGGCCGGCATGCGTACGGCGTGCCCGGTAATCCCTCATCATGCGCAGGGTTCGCTGCGCAATCCAATTACGTCAAACATTATTGCTGCGCAATTTTCGTGAAGCCATCATGGCATCGTGATGGCAACCGTTGTGCGCAACGCACTGCAAGCCAAATGTAAGCAGATTGACGCGAATCAGTAGTTCCCCTTAAAATCGTGCGGTTTGAATTCTGGTCGGGCCGAAAAGTTCCGGCCTGGAATGAGGCAGGCAGGTAGTGGTTCAAGACCGTCAGCAGCGAGGCGCCGGGTCCCGTCAGGAAGATGACTGGGACGACTGGAAAGAAGGCGCAGACCGTGAGGAAGAGGCTGTCGATCCGTTGTCGCACGCCGAGGCGGTGACGCTGTTTGGCGAGCGCGCGTTGCGCCCTTCGCGGATGACCCCGGGCAAGATTGTCCTGGCGCAGGTGGTGGTTTCCCTGCTGTCGGCACTGTGCTGGGCGCTGTTTGCGAAAGAGGCCGGGCCGTATGGGTGGTCGGCGCTGTTCGGCGGCATGGTGTGCTTCGTGCCGAGCGGATTCTTCGCCTTGCGGCTGTGGCTGGCGCGCGACCGGGCTTCGGTCGGCGGACTGGTGCTGGGCGAGGCGATCAAGGTCTTCGGCACGGTGGCATTGCTGGTGCTGGTCGTGGTGCTGTACCGGGATCTGCGCTGGGTGCCGATGCTGGTCACGTTCCTGCTGGCGCTCAAGACATATTGGGTGGTGGCCCTGGCGATGCGCTAGGCCAGCCGCTTGAAAACGGTGCTTCATCCGGAGGTGGGGCACCGAAACGGAATATCAAGAGTTTTTCGTGACGGTTTCACCGCGGATTTCATGGCAGTGACACCGGACACGGCCAAGGTTGGACCCCGCTTGCATTGCGGTGACCGGCGAATCCGCCGAAGGCAATGCAAGACGCGTACCGGGCGTTTGCCAGATAGTGGCGACGCGCGGCCTGAAGATTTCGCAATATACCGTTCGTATCGACATGTCTGATGCTACCCAAGGCGCCGAACACGCGCTGACACCCTCCGGCTATATCGCCGAACACTTGCAGAACTTGAACTCGGTCGGCGGCAAGCAAGCGTCGGTGGTCGATTTCTCCGTGCTCAACTACGACACGGTGTTCTGGTCCGTGCTGTGCGGCGCCATCGCCGTGCTGTTCCTGTACGTTGCCGCGCGCCGCGTCACTGCCGGCGTGCCGGGCCGCTTCCAGGCCTTCGTCGAGATGATCGTCGAGATGGTCGACGACCAGGCCAAGGGCATCATCCACGGCGACCGTTCGTGGATTGCGCCGCTGGCGCTGATGGTGTTCTGCTGGATCACCATGATGAACGCGATCGACCTGATTCCGGTCGACTGGGTCACCGGCCTGAACAGCCTGCTGGGCGTCTTCCACATTCATCTTCCCCACCACCGCGCAGTGGCCACGGCCGACCTGAACGGCACGCTGGGCATGTCGTGCTCGGTGCTGGTGCTGATGATCTACTACAGCTTCAAGATCAAGGGCACGGGCGGCTTCATGCACGAACTGTTCTCGGCCCCGTTCGGCGCCAAGTGGTACCTGGCCCCGTTCAACCTGGTCCTGAACCTGATCGAATTCCTGGCCAAGGCGGTTTCGCTCGGCATGCGGTTGTTCGGCAACATGTACGCCGGCGAACTCGTGTTCCTGCTGATCGCGCTGCTGGGCTCCATCTGGACGTTCAGCGCCGACCTGTCCGCGCTGGGCTTTGTCGGCCACGTGGTGGCTGGCACGGTATGGGCGATCTTCCACATCCTGATCGTCCTGCTCCAGGCCTTCATTTTCATGATGCTGACGCTGGTGTACATCGGCCAGGCTCACGATCACCACTGATTTTCGGTTTTTGGTTTTTTGGTTTTTTGGTTCTAAGTCTCTCTAAATTAAAGGAGTCATCATGCAAGCATTTCTCGCCAACATCCAGGGTCTGACCGCCATCGGTATCGGCATCATCATCGGCCTGGGCGCTATCGGCGCCTGCCTGGGTATCGCCCTGATGGGTGGCAAGTACATCGAAGCCTGCGCACGTCAGCCTGAGCTGATGAACCCGCTGCAAACCAAGATGTTCCTGCTGGCTGGCCTGATCGACGCTGCATTCCTGATCGGCGTGGGTGTTGCAATGCTGTTCGCCTTCGCCAACCCGCTGCTGGCTGTCATCAAGTAATTCTTTTCGGTCTGCATGATGCTGACGGGCGGCGCGGGCCACTTAGCCTGGCCGCCCTTGCGCATTTATCTGTAGTTTGATTACCGAAAGGAACACACCATGAATCTGAACGCAACGTTTTTTGCGCAGATGGTCGTGTTCTTCATCCTGTGGTGGGTTGTTGCCAAATTCATTTGGCCGCCGCTGGTGAAGGCGCTCGACGAACGCGCAAAGAAGATCGCCGATGGCCTCGCCGCTGCCGAGAAGGGCAAGGCCGAGCTCGAACTCGCCAACAAGCGTGTGGACCAGGCTATGGCCGAAGCCCGCACCGAGGGTGCTCAACGCGTCGCTGACGCCGAGAAGCGCGCCCAGCTGACGGCGGACGAGATCAAGCAAAACGCCCAGGCAGAAGCCGCCCGCATCATTGCCCAGGCCAAGGCCGAAGCAGACCAGCAGGTTACCCGTGCACGCGAAGATCTGCGTGACCAGGTTGCCGTGCTGGCCGTCAAGGGTGCCGAGCAGATCCTCAAGCGTGAAGTGAACGCGCAGGTCCACGCCGACCTGCTCAATCAACTCAAGGCTGAGCTCTAATCATGGCTGAAACCGCAACCATTGCCCGTCCCTACGCTGAGGCGCTGTTCCGCGTCGCCAGCGAATCGAGCGCAGGCAATCTGGGTGCATGGTCCGAGCTGGTGTCGGAGATGGGGCAGGTTGCTGCCAATCCCGACATGAAGGCGGTCGCCGACGATCCGAACGTTCCCGGCGCAAAGCTGGCTGAACTGTTCCTGTCGGTGCTGAAGTCCCCGGTCAGCGACGAAGCGCGCCGCTTCGTGCAGCTGCTGGTGGATAACGGCCGCCTGTCGGTGATGCCCGACATCGCCGAACAGTTCCATGCGCTCAAGAACGCCCGCGAAGGCTCGTCCGATGTTGAGATCACCAGCGCTTTCCCGCTGGAAGATGGTCAGCTGAACGACCTCGTCGCCGCACTCGAACGCAAGTTCGGCCGCAAGCTGTACGCGCAGGTGGCGGTGGACCCGTCCCTGATCGGCGGCGTCAGCGTCAAGGTTGGCGACGAAGTGCTCGACACCTCCGTGCGTGCGCGCCTGGCAGCCATGCAAACCGCGCTGACCGCCGCCTGAGCGGCCGTCCGACGGATTGAAGAATTAGGAGCATTGTGATGCAACTGAACCCCTCAGAAATCAGCGAGCTGATCAAGACCCGCATCTCGGGCCTTGGCGCTGAAGCTGAAGTGCGCAATACCGGCACGGTGATCTCCGTGACCGATGGCATCTGCCGCGTGCATGGCCTGTCCGGCGTGATGCAGGGCGAGATGCTGGAATTCCCCGGCAACACCTTCGGCCTCGCGCTGAACCTCGAGCGCGACTCGGTCGGCGCCGTGGTGCTGGGCGAGTACGAACACATCTCGGAAGGCGATACGGTCAAGTGCACCGGCCGCATTCTGCAGGTGCCGGTGGGCAAGGAACTGCTGGGCCGCGTGGTCAACACGCTGGGCCAGCCGATCGACGGCAAGGGCCCGATCAACGCGAAGGAATTCGACGTGATCGAGAAGGTGGCCCCGGGCGTGATCGCACGTCAGTCGGTGAGCCAGCCGGTGCAGACCGGCCTGAAGTCGATCGACTCGATGGTGCCGATCGGCCGTGGCCAGCGTGAGCTGATCATTGGCGACCGTCAGACCGGCAAGACCGCCGTGGCTGTCGACGCCATCATCAACCAGAAGGGCAAGGGCGTCTTCTGCGTGTACGTGGCAATCGGCCAGAAGGCTTCGACGATCGCCAACGTAGTGCGCAAGCTGGAAGAGCACGGCGCGATGGAATACACCGTCGTCGTGGCCGCCGCCGCTTCGGACTCGGCCGCCATGCAGTACCTGGCTGCCTACGCCGGCTGCACCATGGGCGAGTACTTCCGCGACCGCGGCGAAGACGCGCTGATCGTCTATGACGACCTGACCAAGCAAGCCTGGGCCTACCGCCAGGTGTCGCTGCTGCTGCGCCGCCCGCCGGGCCGCGAAGCCTACCCGGGCGACGTGTTCTACCTGCACTCGCGCCTGCTGGAGCGTGCTGCCCGCGTGAACGAAGACTACGTCGAGAAGTTCACCAACGGTGCCGTCAAGGGCAAGACCGGTTCGCTGACTGCGCTGCCGGTGATCGAAACGCAGGCCGGCGACGTGTCCGCGTTCGTGCCGACCAACGTGATCTCGATCACGGACGGCCAGATCTTCCTGGAAACCGACCTGTTCAACGCCGGTATCCGCCCCGCTATCAACGCCGGTATCTCGGTGTCGCGCGTGGGTGGTGCTGCACAGACCAAGGTGGTGAAGAACCTGTCCGGCGGTATCCGTACCGACCTGGCCCAGTACCGTGAACTGGCTGCGTTCGCGCAGTTCGCCTCGGACCTGGACGACGCCACCCGCAAGCAGCTCGAGCGCGGCCGCCGCGTGACCGAACTGCTCAAGCAGCCGCAATACCAGCCGCAGCAGGTGTGGCAGCTGGCCGCGTCGCTGTTCGCCGCCAACAACGGCTTCCTCGACAACGTGGAAGTGAAGGACATTCTGCCGTT
Source organism: Cupriavidus necator (assembly GCA_022041995.1). GTDB lineage: Bacteria > Pseudomonadota > Gammaproteobacteria > Burkholderiales > Burkholderiaceae > Cupriavidus. The sequence goes on along the minus strand of CP074381.1, from coordinate 4,127,726 downwards.
CGAGAAGGGCCTGCACGACCATCTGAAGACCAAGTACGCCGACCTCATCAACCGCATCGAAGAGACCAAGCTGCTCTCGAAGGAAGATGAACCCGTCCTGCGTGCCGCCGTCGAGGATTTCAAGAAGTCCGCCGCGTTCTAACCGCGTGATTCCACGACACCGCCGCCGCGCCCGGCTCACGCCGGCGCGGCGCTGGTTCGGATGGAGAGGAAGATATGGCCGGAACGAAAGAAATTCGAACCAAGATCAAGAGCGTGCAGAACACGCGCAAGATCACCAAGGCGATGGAGATGGTCGCCGCGTCCAAGATGCGCAAGGCGCAGGAGCGGATGCGCAATGCCCGTCCCTATGCCGAGAAGGTGCGCAACATTGCGGCGCACCTGGCTACGGCCAACCCCGAGTTCAAGCACCCGTTCATGCAGGAACGCGACGTCAAGCGCGTCGGCATGATCGTGGTCTCGACCGACAAGGGGCTGTGCGGCGGCATGAACACGAACGTGTTGCGCTCGGTTACCCATGAACTGAAGTCCCTGCAAGGCCGCGGCGTCGAAGTGCAAGCCACTGCCATCGGCACCAAGGGCATGCAGTTCCTGGGCCGGATCGGCGCCAAGGTGGTTTCGCACGTGGTGCACCTCGGTGACACCCCGCATCTGGAAAAGCTGATCGGCGCGATCAAGGTCCAGCTCGACGCTTTCACCAATGGCGAAGTCGATGCGGTGTACCTGGCGTACACCAAGTTCATCAATACGATGAAGCAGGAACCGATGGTTGAGCAGCTGCTGCCGCTCGCCGCCGACAAGCTGGTCCAGACCGAAGATGAAAAGCGCGCCTACTCGTGGGATTACATCTACGAGCCCGACGCTCAGACTGTAGTGGAAGAGCTGCTCGTCCGCTACGTCGAGGCGCTGGTGTTCCAGGCCGTGGCCGAGAACATGGCGTCCGAGCAATCGGCGCGCATGGTGGCCATGAAGGCTGCGTCTGACAATGCCAAGAACGTGATCGGCGAACTGCAACTGGTCTACAACAAGACCCGTCAGGCCGCGATTACGAAGGAACTGTCGGAAATCGTCAGCGGTGCAGCTGCGGTCTAAGGCGTCAAGAATTCAAGCTATCGGAGATACGAAATGAGTATCGGAAATATTGTGCAGTGTATTGGCGCCGTGGTGGACATCGAGTTCCCCCGCGACGCAATGCCGAAGGTGTATGACGCGCTCGTGCTGGAAGACAGCAACGACGCCTCGTTCGCCGAGAAGGGTCTGACCTTCGAAGTACAGCAACAGCTGGGCGACGGCGTGGTGCGTACCATTGCCCTCGGTTCGTCGGACGGCCTGCGCCGCGGCATGGCGGTGAAGAGCACCGGCGCGCCGATCTCGGTGCCGGTGGGTCAAGGCACGTTGGGCCGCATCATGGACGTCCTGGGCCGCCCCATCGACGAAGCTGGCCCGATCGCTTCCGACGAGAGGCGCGCGATTCACCAGAAGGCACCGAAGTTCGACGAACTGTCGCCTTCCACTGACCTGCTCGAAACCGGCATCAAGGTGATTGACCTGATTTGCCCGTTCGCCAAGGGCGGCAAGGTGGGCCTGTTCGGTGGCGCCGGCGTGGGCAAGACCGTCAACATGATGGAGCTCATCAACAACATCGCCAAGCAGCACAGCGGTCTGTCGGTGTTCGCCGGCGTGGGCGAGCGTACCCGTGAAGGGAACGACTTCTACCACGAAATGAAGGACTCGAACGTGCTCGACAAGGTGGCCATGGTATTCGGCCAGATGAACGAGCCGCCGGGCAACCGTCTGCGCGTGGCACTTTCCGGCCTGACCATGGCCGAGAAGTTCCGCGACGAGGGCCGCGACATCCTGTTCTTCGTCGACAACATCTACCGCTACACGCTGGCTGGTACCGAAGTGTCGGCACTGCTGGGCCGTATGCCTTCCGCGGTCGGCTACCAGCCGACGCTTGCTGAAGAAATGGGCAAGCTGCAGGAGCGCATCACTTCGACCAAGACTGGCTCGATCACCTCGATCCAGGCCGTGTACGTACCCGCGGATGACCTGACCGACCCGTCGCCGGCCACCACCTTCCTGCACCTGGACTCGACCCTGGTGCTGTCGCGTGACATCGCCGCTCTCGGTATCTACCCTGCCGTGGACCCGCTCGACTCGACCTCGCGTCAGATGGACCCGCAAGTCGTTGGCCAGGAGCACTACGACGTGGCGCGAGGCGTTCAGCAGACCCTGCAGCGCTACAAGGAACTGCGCGACATCATCGCAATTCTGGGCATGGACGAGCTGTCGCCGGAAGACAAGCTGGCAGTGAACCGCGCTCGTAAGATCCAGCGTTTCCTGTCGCAGCCGTTCCACGTGGCAGAAGTGTTCACGGGTTCGCCGGGCAAGTACGTGCCGCTGAAGGAAACCATCCGCGGCTTCAAGATGCTGGTCGAGGGCGAGTGCGATCACCTGCCCGAGCAGGCGTTCTACATGGTCGGCTCGATCGACGAAGCCTTCGAAAAGGCCAAGAAGCTCCAGTAAGCCTGGCTTTGTCACTCCCGCCTCGCGGTGGGGGTGACGGCCGGCCGCGTCGCGCGTCCGGCCGTCTGAAGCGAAGCGATTGGACAAAGGATTTCACATGGCAACCATTCTTGTAGACGTCGTCAGCGCGGAAGCGTCGATCTTCTCCGGCCAGGCGAAGTTCGTGGCGCTGCCGGGCGAGTCGGGTGAGCTGGGCATTCTGCCGGCCACACGCCGCTGATCACGCGCATCCAGCCGGGTGCGGTGCGGATCGAGAAAGAAGACGGCAGCGAAGAGTTCGTGTTCGTTGCCGGCGGTATTCTCGAAGTCCAGCCCAAGCACGTCACCGTGCTGGCCGACACCGCTATCCGCGGTGGCGACCTGGACGAAGCCAAGGCGCAGGAAGCCAAGCGTGCTGCCGAAGAGCTGATGCAGAACCAGAGCAGCGATCTGGATCTGGCACGCGCTCAGAGCGAGCTCGCCGTGGCGGCTGCCCAACTGGCTGCCATCGCCCGCCTGCGTCGTAAGAAGTAAGCAATTAGTGGGGTGTCGCGCTGTTGTTTTTCTGGCGCGACAATGAAAAAAGGCAGCCACATGGCTGCCTTTTTTTGGGCGTGGCGATATGCTTTTGTCCTGCCTGGACAAAAAAAAGCGCGCGGGCCGGGGAGGCTCCGCGCGGACGGGAAAATCCCTTCGAGGGGTCAATTCGAAGGAACGGGTTCGGTCCAGGCCGACAATCAAGGCGCAACGGATATCCAATATCCGACCAGAGGCCGCAAAGGCCACGCGCTGCAAAGGTCTGCCTGGTACTCCGGTCCAGCGGCGATCTGCCGGATCGGACAATCGGGTTACTGCCAGAAACGTTTCAAAAAGGCTTTCTTCACCACGCCCCTTTAAGTCTGCACAGCGTTATTCACTGGGGCGCCACACGCCGGACAGCGGGTGTGTCAATGCATTGTGGGGGAAACTCCCCGGCATCGCAGTAACAAAATGTATCGTTTTGCAAGAAGTTGAAAGCCTGAGGCGTCGGGATCTGGCGTGTTCGGCATATCTGCACGCGTTCGCATCACGTTAGCCGCAGAAACGTGCCGTTGCCTTATCTTTGATGACGCGATTTCCGTGTTCGCTCCCCCACCAATCCCTGCGTGACAATTCCGGTTACGATTCGGAACGCCTGTGGCTTTCGCGTTGCGTTCTTGCATGTCCGCGGGCCCGCCCTTATCCACCGGAGACGCGATGCGCCCTGAGATGCAGCAAGCCATACAAGCCATGCTGGCGATGAAGACCGTTGCCGTGGTCGGTCTGTCCGACCGTGCGGAGCGTCCCAGCCATGAGGTTGCGGAGTTCCTGCAGGACCACGGCTTCCGGATCGTGCCGGTCAATCCGCGCCATGCCGGCGAACGCATTCTGGGCGAGACCTGCCACGCCACGCTGCGCGAAGCCGCCGACGCTGCCGCGGCAGCAGGCAGCCCCATCGCGTGGGTCGACATCTTCCGCCGTGCCGGGGAAACGCCCGGCGTGGTCGATGAGGCCATCGCCATTGGCGCACAAGGTGTCTGGCTGCAGCTGGGCATCGTCAACGACCAGGCCGTGCGCCGCGCATCGGATGCCGGCCTGCTGGCGGTGCAGGATTGCTGCAGCAAGGTCGAGCTGACGCACCAGCTCGGGCTGGACTGATTCCCGCCCGGCGCCGCTTCTACTTTCCGCTTTCCCATCAGCCGCCAACCATGGCCATCGATCCGCAACTGCTTGCCTATTACCGCCGCCTGGCGGAGCGCTACGCCAATGCGCCCACGCCGGCCGACATTCCCGCACAGCGGACCCGCTTTGCCGAGATCGCGGCCGCGTCGCTGTTGCCGGATCCGGCCGGCATCTCGGTGCAGGACCTGGAGCTTGCGCTCGCCGGCCGCACGCTGGGCGCCAGGCTGTTCCGCCCCGCCGGCGAGGCAGCCCCGCGGCTGGTGGTCTACTTCCACGGTGGCGGCTGGGTGATTGGCTCGCCGCAGACGCACCATACGGTTGCCGCCTTGCTGGCGGCCGACACGGGCTGCGCGGTGGCCAGCGTCGACTACCGCCTGGCCCCGAACACGCGTTTCCGGCACCCTGCGACGATGCCGCCGAGGCCGTGGTGTGGTTCGCCGGGCAACGCCTGGCACTCGGGCTGGCGACCGACATCCTGGCCGTGGCGGGCGACAGCGCCGGCGCCCACCTGGCGGCGCAGGCAGCGCAGCAGCTCAACGGCGGCAGCGCGGTGCGGGTCGATGCGCAGCTGCTGATCTATCCGGTGACGGCGCCGGTGCTCAGCACCGAAAGCTACCGCGCCTTTGCCGATGGTCCTGGCCTGACGCGTGACGAGATGGCCTGGTTCTGGACCCACTTCATCGGCGCCGAAGCCCTGGCGCAGGGCGCCGCCCACCCCGACCCCCGCGTGCACCTGATGGCCGCGCCGCCGGTGCGCCCGCCCGCCACCGTGCTGATGGTGGCCGCGCACGATGTGCTGCGCGACGACGGCCTGGCCTATGCCGACTTCCTGGTGCGCCACGACGCCCCGGTGATTACCATCGAGGCCAGCGGCATGACCCACGGCTTCGCGCGGCTGCAGCCCGATGCCGAACGCGCGCGCGAATGGATGCGGCGTGCCGCATCGGCCTTCGCCGGAATGATCGACGACGTCTGAGCGGCATCCACTCGCAGCGATCCCTTAGAATGGCGGTCTTACGAGGATGACCATGACCGCACTGCAGAACGATACCTTCCTGCGCGCGCTGCGCCGCCAGCCGACCGAATACACGCCGCTGTGGCTGATGCGCCAGGCGGGCCGCTACCTGCCCGAGTACAACGCCACGCGCGCCCGCGCTGGCAGCTTCCTCGGGCTGGCCAAGAATCCGGCCTACGCCACGGAGGTGACACTGCAGCCGCTGGACCGCTATCCGCTGGACGCGGCCATTCTCTTTTCCGACATCCTGACCGTGCCCGACGCGATGGGCCTGGGCCTGTCGTTCGCGCAGGGCGAGGGCCCGCGCTTTGCGCATCCGCTGCGCACCGAAGCCGACGTGCAGAACCTCGCCGTGCCGGACATGGCGTCGCTGCAATATGTGTTTGACGCCGTGAGCGAGATCCGCCGCGCACTGGTCCAGGATGGCCGCCAGCGCGTGCCGCTGATCGGCTTTTCCGGCAGCCCCTGGACGCTGGCGTGCTACATGGTCGAAGGCGGCGGCTCGGACGACTTCCGCACGGTCAAGGCGATGATGTATGGCCGCCCGGACCTGATGCACCGCATTCTCGAGATCAACGCCCAGGCGGTGACGGCGTACCTGAATGCCCAGATCGAAGCCGGCGCGCAGGCCGTGATGATTTTCGACACCTGGGGCGGGGCGCTCGCCGACGGCATGTACCAGGCGTTCTCGCTGTCCTATATGCGCCGCGTGCTGGCCGGCCTGAAGCGCGAGCACGATGGCCAGCAGGTGCCCGCGATCGTCTTTACCAAGGGCGGCGGCCTGTGGCTCGAGGCGCTGGCTGACACCGGCGCCGACGCGATCGGGCTGGACTGGACCGTCAACCTGGCCGAAGCGCGCCGGCGCACCGGCGGGCGCGTGGCGCTCCAGGGCAATATCGACCCGACTGTGCTGTTCGCCCCCGAGGCCGCGATTCGCGAGCAGGTGCGCGGCGTGCTGGACAGCTATGCCGCGGCCGGGGGCAGTGATGGCCACGTGTTCAACCTGGGCCACGGCATTTCGCAGTTCACGCCGCCTGAGAACGTTTCGGTGCTGGTGGACGAAGTGCATCGCCACAGCCGCCAGCTGCGCGCTGTGCAGAAGTGATGGTGACAGTATGCGGCCGCCCTGCCTGCTGCTGCAGCGCCCTGCGCTGCAGCGCACCGGCGCGCGAGCGTACCCAGTGCTGCGGGAGCCGCGCCGCTGGACCCTGTCAAGTTAACTTTTTCGCCAGCATTCGCCAAAAAGGTGCTCGGGCTTGACTGGCGGCACTTGACTTATGCACACCGATAGGTTTGCCGCAGTGCGGGACAGGGTTATTCCCTAACCTATCTGGGGGAGGTTTGCAAGCCCTTGATTTTTAAGGATTTGGAAGATTTGCAAAGGAAGGTCCGATGCCGGTGGATCCCTTGTTACTCGGGGCTTTCCGGCCAGCCAGTGCGACTTTTCAACAAAGTTATCCACAGGGGCGATGGAAATAGTGGAAAACCAGTCATCTATCATCGACTTAGGGCCACATTTGAAGTTTTACTTTAAGTTGATGTTGCGCCGCACACTAGATTTCCACCCTCAGTACGCCCGCCTCCCGTTGCACAAAGGTTGCGCAAAGGCGATGCACCAGGAAGGGCCGCATGGCGCCAGCTAGCGGCGCGCTCCCATTGTTTGAGGACAGCACGGCGGTAGGCGCCGTGATGCCGTCCGCCGCCGCCCGGCCAGTCATCCGGGTCGCGCTGGACACCCCCGCCGACGACAGTTTCGACTATCTCGCCACGCCTGAGGTCGCCCCGGGTGACCTGGTGGTGGTGCCGTTCGGCCGCCGCAGCATGGTCGGTGTGGCGGTGGCGTACGCCGACAACTCCGATGTGCCCGCCGAGCGGCTGCGCCCGGTGGCGCAGCGCCTGGACTGGATGCCGCCGCTGCAGCCCGACTGGATCGAGCTGGCCGCCTTTGCCGCGCGCTACTACCAGCGCCGCCTGGGCGAAGTGATGCTGCCGGCCTTGCCGCCGGCCTTGCGTGAGGCCGAGAGTTGGCCAGGCCTGGCCCAGCGTGCCCGCACCGACGAATACCGCCTGTTGCACGAGCATGCGGAGGCCCTGCTGGCTGCCGTGCCGCCACGCGCACGCAGCGTGCGCGCCCTGGCGCAGGCGCTGGCCGAGCGCGCCCCCGCGACCGAGCCGCTGACGCTGGCCGACGCCCGCTTGTTGTGCGCGGCGGCACCGGCGCGGCTGGCCGAATGGCAGGCCGCCGGCTGGGTCAGGGCCAGCCGCACCGCGCGCACCCTGCTGCTGACCGACCCCGCGCAGCCGCCATCGGCCGCGCCGCCGCTGCACGACGAGCAGCGCGCCGCGGTGCAGGCCATTGCCGAGGCCGAAGGCTTTGCGCCGTTCCTGCTGCACGGGGTGACCGGCAGCGGCAAGACGGAGGTCTACCTGCATGCGATGCAGGCTGTGCTCGAACGCGACCCCCAGGCCCAGGTGCTGATGCTGGTGCCTGAAATCAACCTGACCCCGCAGTTGCAGGCCCGCATCGCCGCGCGCTTCCCACACCTGCCGCTGGCGGTGCTGCACAGCGGCCTGGCCGACCAGGAGCGCAGCCTGCAGTGGCTGGCCGCGCACCGCGGCGAGGCCCGCATCGTGCTGGGCACGCGCATGGCCGTGATGGCGTCGCTGCCGGCGCTGGCGCTGATCGTGGTCGACGAGGAACACGACACTTCCTACAAGCAGCAGGAAGGGCTGCGCTACTCCGCGCGCGACCTGGCGGTGTGGCGCGCCAAGCAGCGCGGCATTGCCGTGGTGCTGGGTTCGGCCACGCCGTCGATGGAGACCTGGTGGCGGGCCGGGCAGGGCACATACCGCAAGCTGTTGCTACGCGAGCGCGCCCAGGCCGAAGCGACCCTGCCAACGGTGCGCCTGGTCGACCTGAACCACGAGCGCCAGCGCCAGCGCGCGCTGTTCGAAGGGTTGTCGGTGCCGCTGCTGGACGCCATCGACGCGCGCCTGGCGCGCGGCGAGCAGAGCCTGCTGTTCCTGAACCGCCGCGGGTACGCGCCCGTGATTGCCTGCGACAGCTGCGGCTGGCTGTCGGGCTGCCCGCGCTGCTCGGCGTACCTGGTGCTGCACCGCCCCGAGCGGCGCCTGCGCTGCCACCACTGTGGCCTGGAGGCGCCGGTGCCGCACCACTGCCCGGACTGCGGCAATGTCGACATCGCGCCGCTGGGGCGCGGCACGCAGCGTATCGAAGAGGCATTGGCGGCGCGCTTCCCGCAGGCCCGCATCGCCCGCATCGACGCAGATTCCACGCGCCGCAAGGGCAGCGCGCAGGCCATGTTCGACGAGGTCCACGCCGGCGATGTCGACATCCTGGTGGGCACGCAGATGGTGGCCAAGGGGCACGACTTCCAGCGCGTGACCCTGGTCGGCATCGTCCATCCGGACGCGGCCATGTTCAGCCACGACTTCCGCGCCGCCGAGCACCTGTTCGCCTCGCTGATGCAGGTGGCCGGGCGGGCAGGGCGGGCCGGCCTGCCGGGCGAGGTGCTAATCCAGACACGCTACCCGGACACCCCGGCATTGCAGGCGCTGACGCGCCACGACTATGATGGATTCGCGGCCAGCCAGTTGCGCGAGCGACGCCAGGCCGGGTTGCCCCCGTTCTGCTACCAGGTGCTGGTAACCGCCGAACATGGCCAGCTGGAACGGGCGCTGCAGTTCCTGGAAGTGGCGCGCCGGCACGCCGAAACCTGCGAACTGGCAGCCGAGGTGCAACTGCACGACCCGGTGCCGATGTCGATGGTGCGCATCTTCAACCGGGAGCGTGCGCAGATGCTGGTGGAGGCCACCTCGCGGCCGGTCCTGCAACGCTTCGTGGCTGAGTGGGTACAGACTTTCGCAGATGTGGGGACGGAGGCAAAAGGGGTGCGCTGGCAGCTTGAGATCGATCCGTTGCGGATCTGAGCCGGCTGGCGTGGCGGCAAAAGGTGCAACCCTGGCATTAGGGTTTTCGATAGGGTTGCACTAGGTTGCACCTTGGTGATTTTCGGGAGTAAGATCGCGCCAGCTCACAGGCTGCGGCCGGTCGCGCGCCCGTGCCTGCCGGCATGGACGAGGTAGCACCGGCGGCGGCTCCAGTCTTTCGGAGAATTGCCCGCATGGCCACTACCACTCTCGGCGTCAAGCTCGACGACGCCTCGCGCGACCGCCTCAAGCGCGCTGCCCAATCCATTGACCGCACGCCGCACTGGCTGATCAAGCAGGCCATCTTCACCTACCTCGAGCAGATCGAGCGCGGCCACCTGCCGCACGAGACCGGCGCCGCCGGTAGCGCCGACGCGGATGGCGCCGACGGCGCCGAGCTGGTCCATGGCGATGCGCCGCAGCCATTCCTGGAGTTCGCCCAAAGCATCCAGCCGCAATCAGTGCTGCGTGCCGCCATTACCTCTGCCTATCGGCGCCCGGAAACCGATTGCGTGCCGGTGCTGCTGGAGCAGGCGCGCCTGCCGCTGCAGCAAGGCGAGGCTGCCATCAAGATGGCCAAGACCCTGGCCACGCGGCTGCGCGAGCAGAAGGTCGGCACCGGCCGCGAAGGCTTGGTGCAGGGCCTGATCCAGGAGTTCTCGCTGTCGTCGCAGGAAGGCGTGGCGCTGATGTGCCTGGCCGAGGCGCTGCTGCGCATTCCCGACAAGGCCACCCGCGATGCACTGATCCGCGACAAGATCAGCGGCGCCAACTGGCAGTCGCACCTGGGCCAGAGCCCGTCGCTGTTCGTCAACGCCGCCACCTGGGGCCTGCTGCTGACCGGCAAGCTGGTCGCCACCCACACCGAATCGGGCCTCACCAAGGCGCTCACGCGCATCATCGGCAAGGGCGGCGAGCCGCTGATCCGCAAGGGCGTGGACATGGCCATGCGCCTGATGGGCGAGCAGTTCGTCACCGGCGAAACCATCTCCGAGGCGTTGGCCAACGCGCGCAAGTACGAGGCCGAAGGCTTCCGCTACTCCTACGACATGCTGGGCGAGGCCGCCATGACCGAGGCCGACGCGCAGCGCTACCTGGCCTCTTACGAGCAGGCCATCCACGCCATCGGCCAGGCCTCGCGCGGGCGCGGCATCTATGAAGGCCCGGGCATCTCGATCAAGCTGTCGGCGCTGCACCCGCGCTACAGCCGCGCGCAGCATGAGCGCGTGGTGGGCGAGCTGTATGAGCGCCTGAAGTCGCTGACGCTGCTGGCACGCCAGTACGACATTGGCATCAATATCGACGCCGAGGAAGCCGACCGCCTGGAGATCTCGCTGGATCTGCTGGAACGCCTGTGCTTCGAGCCCGAGCTGGCTGGCTGGAACGGCATCGGCTTCGTGGTGCAGGGCTACCAGAAGCGCTGCCCGTTCGTGATCGACTACCTGATCGACCTGGCCCGCCGCAGCCGCCACCGCCTGATGATCCGCCTGGTCAAGGGCGCGTACTGGGACAGCGAGATCAAGCGCGCCCAGGTCGACGGCCTGGAAGGCTACCCGGTCTACACGCGCAAGGTCTACACCGACGTGTCGTACATCGCCTGCGCGCGCAAGCTGCTGTCGGTGCCGGACGCGATCTACCCGCAGTTCGCCACGCACAATGCGCATACGCTGTCGGCCATCTACCAGATCGCCGGCCACAGCTACTATCCCGGCCAGTATGAGTTCCAGTGCCTGCACGGCATGGGCGAGCCGCTGTACGACCAGGTGGTTGGCGCCACTGCGGACGGCAAGTTCAACCGCCCGTGCCGCATCTACGCGCCGGTCGGCACGCATGAAACGCTGCTGGCCTACCTGGTGCGCCGCCTGCTGGAGAACGGCGCCAATACCTCGTTCGTGAACCGCATCGCCGACGACACCATCTCGCTGGACGAGCTGGTGGCCGACCCGGTCGCCGTGGTTGAGGCCATGCACCGCGATGAAGGCGTGCTGGGCCTGCCGCACCCGCGCATCCCGTCGCCACGCACGCTGTATGGCAAGAGCCGTCCCAACTCGGCCGGCATCGATCTCGCGAATGAACACCGGCTGGCCTCGCTGTCGTCGGCGCTGCTCGCCGGCACCAGCGAACGCGCCGTAGCCGAGCCGCTGCTGGGCGCCGAGGTGCCGCGCGCTGCCGACGCCATGACCGCGCCGGTGCTGAACCCGGCCGACCACCGCGACGTGGTGGGCCATGTCACCGAGGCCGGCCAGGCCGAGGTCGACGCCGCGCTGCAGGCCGCCATCAATGCCGCGCCGATCTGGCAGGCGACGCCGCCGGACGTGCGCGCGGCCGCGCTGGAACGCGCCGCCGACCTGATGGAAGCCCAGATGCAGTCGCTGATGGGCATCATCATGCGCGAGGCCGGCAAGACCTTCTCCAACGCCATCGCCGAAGTGCGCGAAGCCGTGGACTTCCTGCGCTACTACGCCGCCGAGGTGCGCCGCAGCTTCGACAACGAGACCCACCGCCCGCTGGGCCCGGTGGTCTGCATCAGCCCGTGGAACTTCCCGCTGGCGATCTTCACCGGCCAGGTGGCCGCGGCGCTGGCCGCCGGCAACCCGGTGCTGGCCAAGCCCGCCGAGCAGACCCCGCTGATCGCTGCCGCCGCCGTGCGCCTGCTGCGCGAAGCCGGCGTTCCGGCCGGCGCGGTGCAGCTGCTGCCGGGCCGCGGCGAGACGGTGGGCGCCGCGCTGGTGGGCGATGCCCGCGTCAAGGGTGTGATGTTCACCGGCTCGACCGAAGTCGCGCGCATCCTGCAACGCAATGTCGCCGGCCGCCTGGACGCCGCCGGCCGCCCGATCCCGCTGATCGCAGAGACCGGCGGGCAGAACGCGATGATCGTCGACTCGTCGGCGCTGGCTGAGCAGGTGGTGGGCGATGTCCTCAGCTCTGCTTTCGATTCGGCCGGCCAGCGCTGCTCGGCGCTGCGCGTGCTGTGCCTGCAGGAAGACGTCGCCGACCGCGTGCTGGAAATGCTCAAGGGCGCCATGCAGGAACTGAACATGGCCAACCCGGACCGGCTGTCGACCGACGTCGGCCCGGTGATCGACGAAGAAGCGCGCGGCAATATCGTGCGCCATGTCGACGCCATGCGCGCCAAGGGCCGCCGTGTCCACCAGGCCGACCCCAACGCCGCGCAGGGTGCCAGCTGCCGCAACGGCACCTTCGTGCCGCCGACGCTGATCGAACTGGACAGCATCGAAGAACTCAAGCGCGAGGTGTTCGGCCCGGTGCTGCACGTGGTGCGCTTCCCGCGCGCGGCGCTGGACACCATGGTCAGCCAGATCAACGCCACCGGCTACGGCCTGACGCTGGGCATCCATACCCGCATCGACGAGACCATCTCGTACATCGTCAGCCGTGCCCATGTGGGCAACCTGTATGTCAACCGCAATATCGTCGGCGCCGTGGTGGGCGTGCAGCCCTTCGGCGGCGAAGGGCTGTCGGGCACCGGCCCGAAGGCGGGCGGCCCGCTGTACCTGCACCGCCTGCTGTCGGTCTGCCCGCAGGATGCGGTGGTACGCAGCCTGCGCGCGTCGGACGCGGCCGGCGGCGCCGAGGCAGCCGCGCTGCGCGACGAGGCCGCGGCGGCCTTCCAGGCCTGGGCCAGGGCCGAGCTGCCGGCGGCGGCCGCCGCGTGCGAGCGCCTGGCCGAGGCATCGCCCTCGGGCCTGAACGTGACGCTGCCCGGCCCCACCGGCGAGCGCAACACCTACACCCTGCTGCCTCGTGGGCGCGTGCTGTGCCTGGCCGCGCAGGAGGCCGACCTGGCCCTGCAGCTGGGCGCCGTGCTGACCGTCGGCGCCGACGCCGTATGGCCGGAAAACCCTGTCAGCCGGGAGCTGTTTGCGCGCCTGCCTAAGGGCGTACAATCGCGCGTCCGCATGGTGGCCGACTGGACCGCGGCGGACCACGCTATCGATGCGGTGCTGCACCACGGCGACTCCGACCAGCTGCGCACAGTGTGCGAACAGGTGGCTGTGCGCCCCGGCCCGATCATCGGCGTGCAGGGCCTGGCGCAAGGTGAACCGAATATCGCGCTCGACCGTTTGCTGATCGAGCGCTCACTCTCGGTCAACACCGCGGCCGCGGGCGGCAATGCCAGTTTGATGACGATCGGCTGAGGCAACCCTCGGACGTCGTCATGTCGAAGCGCGCAGCGGTGGCGGCGATCCCGCACCGTTGCGCACAGGAAGCAAGGCGCGGCACTGCCAGGCCGCGCCAATATAACTGCCGGCAACGGCACCACATCGGCACCATTTGGGACCCAAGGAGATCTGATGAACTCGACATTCCACAAGACGGCAATGACCGTTGCCCTGACCCTGGCCGGCCTGACCGCCGCCTCCGCCGCGTTCGCGCAGGCGCAGGAAATCAAGCTGGGCTTTGCCGGCCCGATGACCGGTGGCCAGGCGCAGTACGGCAAGGACATGCAGAACGGCATCGTCCTCGCAATCGAGGACATGAACGCCACCAAGCCCAAGATCGGCGGCAAGGAAGTCAAGTTCGTGCTGGTCTCCGAAGACGACCAGGCTGACCCGAAGACCGGTTCGGTGGTGGCGCAGAAGCTGGTGGATAACGGCATCCAGGGCATGCTTGGCCATTTCAACTCGGGCACCACCATCCCGGCGTCGATGGTCTACAACCGCGCCGGCATTCCGCAGATCGCCATGGCGACCGCGCCGGAATACACCAAGCAAGGCTTCAAGACCACCTTCCGCATGATGACCTCCGACACCCAGCAGGGTTCGGTGATCGGCGCCTTCGTGGTGAAGAAGCTGGGCGCGAAGAACATCGCCATCGTCGATGACCGCACCGCCTACGGCCAGGGCCTGGCCGACGAGTTCGAGAAGGCCGCCAAGGCCGCCGGCGGCAAGGTCGTGCGCCGCGAGTTCACCAACGACAAGGCGGTGGACTTCAAGGCCGTGCTGACCAACATCAAGCGCAGCAACCCGGACATCATCTTCTACGGCGGCGCCGAGACCCAGTCCGCGCCGATGGCCAAGCAGGTCAAGGAGCTGGGCATGAAGGCCCCGCTGGTGTCGGGCGAAATGTCCAAGACCGACAACTTCCTGAAGCTCGCCGGCCCGGCTGCGGAAGGCACGGTGGTGTCGCTGGCCGGCCTGCCGCTGGACCAGATGCCCGGCGGCGCCAACTACGAGAAGAAATACGAGAAGCGCTTCGGCTCGAAGGTGCAGACCTACTCGCCGTACGCCTATGACGGCGCCACCGCGATGATGTCCGCCATGGTCAAGGCCGGGTCGACCGATCCGGTGCGTTACCTGCCGGTGCTGGCTGCTACCAATATGCAGGGCGTGACCACCAAGACGCTGGCGTATGACGCGCGTGGCGACCTGAAGGATGGTGGTATCACTGTCTATAAGGTGGTTGGCGGCAAGTGGACGGTGCTGGAGACGGTTGGCGGGAAGTAAGTTGCTTGCTGTTGCTGGTTATGGGAGAACGCCGCCTTTTGGGTGGCGTTTTTCCTTTGGGGCTCGGCGCTATGCGGTTGGTTGTTGTGCTTGGCGGAGCCAAACAAATCCTTATCTCCCCCATTGGCGCATAATCCCGCACTCGCACATTTTTTCAATCCATAGGAGCAGTACGTGTCCGAGCAGGAAGCCAGCTACGACCACGCCATCGGGCTAGCCAACCAGGGGCGCTTCACCGAAGCCCTGCAGATTGCCGGCCAGCTGTCGCAGGCCCGCCCCGAGGTGGTTGATTTCGTCACGCTGCGGGCGCGGCTGCACTTTGACAATGGTGATGCCAACGCCGCGCTGGCGGTGCTGGACGAGGCGCTGGCGCGGCTTGACACGCAGCCGCTGCAGCCGCCGCACCGCTGGGCCTCGCGCGGGGTGATCGCGCACCGCTACGGCGCCATGCTGATGAGCCTGGGCCGCGATGCCGAGGCGCGCCCGTGGCTGCATGAGGCCGCGCAACGCAGCGGCCTGCTGACGGGCGAATGGGCCGCGCATTTCCATGCCGGCCTGGCCGCCCTGCGCATGGGCGACATGGCCGCCGCGGCGCGTTACTGGCATGACCTGATGGTCCGCAATCCCGACCTGGGCGCCGACGACATCGCACCGCTGGTGACGGACTACATCGCCCGGGCCGAGGCCGCCGGCGTGCCGGTGGAGCCGATGATGCGCGTCTGCCTGGGCCGCGTGGCGCTGGACAACCCGCATCTGCTGGCGCTCGATCCCGCAGCCGGTGACACCGTAGCCGCCGACCAGGCCGCCCATGTGCTGGCCGAGCATCCTGACCACCCCGAGGCGCGCCGCCTGCGCGCACCGTTGCGCCACGGCGTGGGCGACGTCCAGGGGGCACTGGACGACCTGGAGGTCTACCTGCGCCAGGTGCCCGACCCGCAGAGCCAGGTACGCGAACTGGCCTGGCGCCACCAGCTGGCGCAGCGCGCCGACAGCACCCAGCCGGCCGATCGCGAGCCGTGGCTGCGCTTCACGCTGACTGACCAGTCCGACGACGGTGCCGGCTACTACCGCGCCGCCATGGCGCTGGGCGAGTTCATCGACGAGGTGCCGGCCGCCGAGGCCGCGTTGCGGCCGGTGCTGGTGCAGGCCGGCCGTGCCGGCGTGGCGCGCTTCGACCAGTACTTCGCCACCGGCCAGGGCGATGCCGCGGGGCACGGCGGCAACGCCGACCCGCACGTCTATTCGCTGCTGTGCCGGCTGCTGTCGCGCAGCCTGCCGGCCGACGCCGCGCACGTGGACGAGCGCATCGCGCTGCACCAGCAGGGCATGGCCGCCAGCGAGTTCATCGACCACTGGATCGACCTGCTCGACTGCCACGCCGACGGGGGCCAGCACCAGAAGGTGGCCGAGCTGGCCGGCGAGGTGCTCAACCGCTACCCGCTGGAGCGCAACCCGGCCGACGTGACCTGGGCCTTCAGCCGCATGATCGCGGCCTGGAAGGCCATGGGCGGCGCCGAGCCGACCGAGGCCGCGCGTGCCGCGATGATGCATATGGATGCCCGACTGGACGCGCTGCCGGTGGAAGCCCGCAGCGAGGCCGCGCACCCGATGGCGCATGCGCGCGCGCACTTTGCCGCGCTGCTGCAGGCGCAGGTGGCCGGCATGGACGAGCACGACCGCACCGATGCCCTGGCCGAGATCGAGGCCCAGCAGCGCCGCGCGCTGCTGGTGGAGGACGCCTGGCTGTACAACCGCTTCGGCCAGGTCTGGCGCGACGTGGGCGAGCCTGAGCGCGCGCTGCCGCTGTTCGAGCAGGCCGTGGCGCTGACCGAGGGCGATCCGCTGGACCAGGCTGGCCCGCGCGTGCAGCGCGGGCTGGTCCACAACGCAGCGCGGCGCCACGATGCCGCGCTGGCCGACTTTGTCGCCGCCTTCGCGGTGCGGGACGACTGGGATGCCGAGGTGTACTTGCGCGTCGTGCAGTCGGCGCTTGGCCTGGACCAGCGTGAAACCGCGCTCGGGTATTTCGAGAAGGCCCGTGCACATGGGGCCGCACAGGGCTCGACGCGCACTTTATATGCACAAGTGGAGACCGCACTGAAGGCAACCCGGCCGATGTGGAAAGTCTGGGGCGTCTGAAACGTCGCTCCGGACCCGCGAACGATCTGATTGTGTAAGGGATGTAAAAAACGCCATCTGGAGATGGCGTTTTTTACATGCAGATGACAGAAGTTGCGCGCGTGTTTTGTGCGGTGTCGGACAATCACTGACATGGATTGTGAAGTGCTTACATTACCATGTCGCCATGAATGGACTGAGCCAACTTTTTCCAAGCCTCCCGCTCGCGCCCGGCGGCCTGTTCTGGGTCGGGCTGGCGCTGGTCGGCGCCGGCCTGGCCGGTGAGCTGAGCCGGCGCTGGCTGCGCTGCCCGCGCATCGTCGGGTATGCCGCGGCGGGGCTTTGCGCCGGCATGCTGGGGCGCGGCATCGTCGACGAGAACATGATCAACCAGACCCGTATCCTGATCGATATGGCGCTGGCGCTGGCCTTGTTCGAACTCGGGCATCGCCTCTCGCTGACCTGGCTGCGCGCCAATCCCTGGCTGCTGCTGACCAGCGCCTTTGAAAGCTTGCTGACCTGGGGCCTGGTAGCGGCGGTGCTGCAGTGGATCGGGGCCTCGCCCGGCGTGGCGATCCTGGCCGGCGGCATTGCGGTCAGCACCTCGCCGACCATCGTGCTGCAGCTCAAGAACGAACTGCGCGCCGAAGGACAGGTCACCGAACGCCTGCTGGCGATGGCAGCCCTCAACAGCATCTACGCCGCGACGATCGTGCAGGTGGCCACCGGCTGGCTACACTCGGAATACGGCAACCTGGGCGCCGCGCTGCTGCACCCGTTGTATCTGCTGGTGGGCTCCTGCCTGCTGGCGTGGGTGGTGGGCAAGCTCGGCCATGCCATCTATGACCGCATGTCGGCCGACGACCACTACAGCTTCCTGGTGCTGGTGGGCCTGGTGCTGTTCACGCTGGCGCTGACCCGGGTACTAAAATTGTCGATGCCGCTGACGCTGATGCTGGCCGGCGTGGTGTTCAAGCACCAGGACAACCAGCCACATGTGTGGCCGCCGCACTTCGGCAGCGCGGGCAGCCTGCTGATCATCGTGATGGTGGTGTCACTGGGCCTGCCGCTGACGGCGCAGGACTGGGCCGTGGGTGGTGTCTACGCCATCGTGCTGGTGCTGCTGCGCCATGCCGCCAAGCTGGCCGGGGTGGTGTCGCTGGGCTCGTTCTCGGGCCTGAGCCTGCGCCAGTGCATGGCGCTGGGGCTGGCGCTGGCGCCGATGTCGGGCCTGGCCTACTTGCTGATGCACGACGTCGCGCGCCTCTACCCGGGAACCGGCCAGCCGCTGGCCGCCATCATCCTGTGCGCGCTGGCGATCGAACAACTTTTCGGGCCGGTGATCGCGGCCTGGGCGCTGCGCTACGCGGGCGAAGTCCGCGTTGACCAGCGAGCCAATGGAGGAGGGCGCTAATGTCGCTCGAACCGTTCAAGCACTCAGAGGCACTGACCTTTGGCGTGGAGCTGGAGCTGCAGCTGGTCAACCGGCATGACTATGACCTGGCGCCATTCGCGCCCGACCTGCTGCGCGCGCTCAAGGGCGCCGAACATGCCGGCGATATCAAGCCGGAGATCAGCCCGTCGATGATCGAGATCAGCACGGGGATCTGCCACAGCTACCAGCAGGCGCTGGAAGAACTGACCGTGATGCGCGACCTGATGGTGGCGGCGTCGCGCCCGCTGAACCTGGGCATTGCCGGCGGCGGCACCCACCCGTTCCAGCAATGGGCTGACCGTACCATCTCGGATTCACCGCGTTACCAGTACATCTCGGAGCTGTACGGCTACCTGGCCAAGCAGTTCACGGTGTTCGGCCAGCACGTGCACATCGGCTGCCCCAGCGCCGACGAATCGCTGTTCCTGCTGCATGCCATCGGCCGCTATGTGCCGCACTTTGTCGCGTTGGCGGCATCCTCGCCCTATGTGCAGGGCGTGGATACCGGCTTTGCCTCGGCGCGGCTGAACTCGGTCGCGGCCTTCCCGATGAGCGGGCGTGCGCCGTTCCTGCTGACGTGGGACGCCTTCACCGCGTATTTCGAGAAGATGCGCAATACCGGCGTGATCGAGAGCATGAAGGACTTCTACTGGGATATCCGGCCCAAGCCGGAGTTCGGCACCATCGAGGTCCGCGTCATGGACACGCCGCTGACGGTGCAGCGCGCCTGCGATATCGCCGCCTATATCCAGATGCTGGCGCGCTACCTGTTGCTGTCGCGCCCCTTCATGCCGCAGGAAGACGATTACCTGGTGTACACCTTCAACCGCTTCCAGGCCTGCCGTTTCGGGCTGGAGGGGGAGTACGTGCATCCCAACGAACTGACGCGCATGCCGATCGCCGACCATATCCTGTCGATCTGCGACGCGCTGGTGCCACACGCCGAGGCACTCGGCTCGCTGGAGGCGCTGGCCAATATCCGCGCGCTGGCCGAGCGCCGCGACGGCGATGCCGAGTGGCTGCGCCAGGTCGATGCCGATGCGCGCAGCCAGCGTGAAACGGTGCGCAAGGCGTGTGACCGGTGGGCTTCCTGAGCCGGCGGCGAGCTGCCCTCTGTCTTATTTGACGCTGTAGCCGCGCCCCTGCATGCAGGCGCCCCAGGCCTGGTAGTACGAGCCCATCGCCTGGCTGGTATTGGCCGCCGCCTGCTGGTTGGCCGCGTTCGCCTGGCGGCGCGACTGGCGGTGCGCTACGCCGCCTCCCACCGTACCCGCTGCAGCGCCGACCGCCGCACCCTTGCCGGCATCGCCTGCCATCGCGCCCACCACGGCACCCGTCGCGGCGCCGCCCGCCGCACCCCGCACCCGCTGGCCGCTCTGCGCCTGGGCCGGCGGCGGGGCGTTGGCGGCCTGTGCCGGATCCACGCCGGTCTGCTGCTTGGCCCAGCTGTAGCACGCGCCGTCGTCGCTGGCCTGCTGTTGCTGGCTCTGGCCCTTGGCCGGATAGGCCATCGGCTTGTTCTGCGCCATGGCGTGGGCCGGGAATAGCGCCGGCGTTAGCGCGACGGCCGCGGCCAGTACGCCGAGGCCACGGCACAGCTTGCGATCCTGGCATTGCTTCATGATGATGTTCCCCCACGGGTGGTGTCGGCTACGCGACGCTGGACGCACCGACCGGTGCGCAAGTGGCGAGCCGTTCTGTGAAAGCCAGTATTTGCGGCCCGCAGGGGTAAGTCAAATCAGCGTTTTGACGGCCTGATGTTATTTGTTTGTGGTGGGTGGCGGGGACAGCAGGAACGCGACCGCTTCCTGCCACCAGGCCGTATCGACATGCCCGGTCCAGTCGTTATGCCCGGCGCCGTCGATCACCGCCAGCCGCCGGGGTTCGCCCAGCGACGCATAGAGCGCCTGGCCGAAGCGTGCCGGTACGATGGTGTCGCGTTCGGCGACCGCGACCATCACCGGGCGGCCGAAGCCTTCCAGGTTGGCCGCGCTGTCGTAGCGGTCGCGCAGCACCCAGCCGGCCGGCAGCCAGGGATAGTGATGCGAGGCAAGATGCGCAAGCTTGTCCCACGGCGTGATCAGCAGCACGCCGGCGACGCGCTCTCGCTGGCGCGCCGCGGCCGCTGCGGCCACGCCCGCGCCCAGCGACTCGCCGATCAGCAGCAGCGGGCCGCCGAACTGGCGCCGGGCCAGCGCAATGGATTGTTCTGCGTCTGCCACGAAGCTGCGCTCACCCAGCGCGCCGGTGCGCGGGCCGTAGGCGGGGTACTCGGCCAGGATCACGCGAATGCCCAGCTTCGTCAGCGCGCTGGCGTAGTAGTCGCGATGCCCGGCGTGCCCCGCGTTGCCGTGAAAGACCATGGCGGTGGCGCGCGCCGGCCCGGCCGGCTCGGCGACCAGTCCGCGAAAGTCCTGCGGCCCCGGCCAGGCGCGCAGCCCGGGCGAGACCATGTCATCGACCGACGCCTTATCCGGGAAGTAGAGGAAGTGATCCTGCAGCATGCTGATTCCGCCAAGCAGGACTAGTCCCGCACCGAGCCAGCGCAGCACCCTGCGGCGAACCGATTGAGTTCGCGGCGACACCAGATGCGCTGGCGCCGGTGCCGGGACGATGGCAGGCATGGCAACGCGCTCAGGCGCCGGCGAACACCGGTTCGCAGCGCACCTCGGTCCTGACCGAGTTGGCGATAAAGCAGGCGTCATGCGCGGCGTGGTGCAGGGCATCGAGCGCTTCGCGCGAGGGCTCCCGCTCGCCGCCAAACGTCACCTGCGGCCGCAGCGTCACCAAGGTCATCGCCATCTGCCCGTCCGCGTTTCTTGCCATCACACCCGTGGCCGCATCGAGGTAGCGGTCGACAACGAAGCGTTGCTTCGCCGCCAGCGACAGGAACCACAGCATGTGGCAGCTGGACAGCGAGGCGATGAACATCTCCTCGGGATCGACCGCGCTCGCATCCGACATCGGCAATGGCACCACTTGGGGCGACGACGATCCCGGTACTTCCGCGCCGCCGTCAAAGCGCAGCACATGCCTGCGGCTGTAGCGGTTGCCGGCGAAATCCTGCCCGTCGCGTTGCCACAGGACCTCTGCGGTGTATGTGGACATGCAAGAACTCCTAACGTTGGGAAAACCTCAGGCGCCGTGCGGCACGCTTTCGCCGTCGCGCAGGCCCAGGCGCTGGTTGGCCGGCACGGCGACATCGATCAGCTTCGGGCGCGGCAGGTTCAGGTTGCGCATCATCTCGATGAACTCTTCGCGCGTGCGGCCGGCGACGCGGCTGTTGTGGGCGCGCTCCTGGCCGATGGTGGACGAGGTACGGCCCTTGTAGTCGTGGGCCGGGTAGACCTGCGTGTCATCGGGCAGCGCAAAGAGCTTTCTGGTCAGGCTGTCGTAGAGCGTGCCGGCGTCGCCCGACTGGAAGTCGGTGCGGCCGCAGCCGTCGATCAGCAAGGCATCACCGGTGAAGATGCGGCGCACGACGCCGTCGGGCGTGGGCTCTTCCCACAGGTAGCTCATGCTGCCGGCGGTGTGCCCCGGCGTATGGATGGCGCGCAGCACCTGCTTGCCGAAGGCGACAGTATCGCCGTCGATCAGCTGCTTCTGGGCGGGCTTGATATCGCAGCCGGACGGGGCTGCCGTGTGCGCGCCGGTCTGCAGCGCGAGGTGGCCGGCCGAGGTGATGTGGTCGGCGTGGGCGTGGGTCTCGATGACCCACGCGAGGTGCGCGCCGGTGTCTTGCAGCAGCGCCATGTCGCGTTCGAGTTGGTGGTCGACCGGGTCGATCAGCAGCGCGTCCCCGTGGCGGCGTCGATCAGCAGGTAGGTGAAGGTGGACGAGGTTTCGTCGAACAACTGGTGGAAGGTCTGCATCGCTGTCCTCTTCTTTTGCGATCGGGGAACGCCGCCATGATACGCCGCGCCATGCCGCCGGGCAGCAGGTTGTCAGCACTCCACGATATTCACCGCCAACCCACCCCGCGCTGTCTCCTTGTATTTCGTCTTCATGTCGGCCCCGGTCTCGCGCATGGTCTTGATTACCGAATCGAGCGAGACATAGTGGGTGCCGTCGCCACGCAGCGCCATGCGTGCCGCATTGACTGCCTTGACCGAGGCCATCGCGTTGCGCTCGATGCACGGGATCTGCACCAGCCCGCCTACGGGGTCGCAGGTAAGGCCGAGATTGTGCTCCATGCCGATCTCGGCAGCGTTCTCGACCTGCGCCGGGCTGCCGCCCTGCACCGCCGCCAGCGCGCCGGCGGCCATCGAGCAGGCTACGCCGACTTCGCCCTGGCAGCCGACCTCGGCGCCGGAGATCGACGCATTGAGCTTGTACAGCAGCCCGATCGCACCCGCGGTCAGCAGGAAGTCGACCACGCCTTGCTGGTTGGCGCCCGGCACGAAGCGGTCGTAGTAGTGCAGCACCGCGGGGATGATGCCGGCCGCGCCGTTGGTAGGCGCCGTGAGCACGCGCCCGCCGGCGGCGTTTTCCTCGTTGACTGCGATGGCATACAGGTTGACCCAGTCCATCACCGAGAGCGGGTCCGACAGCGTGCGCTCGGCGCGCTCGGTCAGGCTGCGGAACAGTTCCGGCGCGCGCCGCCTGACCCTGAACGGGCCCGGCAGCTCGCCATCGGTGCGGCAGCCGCGCGCCACGCACGCCTGCATCACATCCCAGATATGCAGCAGGCCGCTGGTGACGTCTTCCTCGCTGCGCCAGGTCAGTTCGTTTTCCATCATCAGCCGCGCGATGCTCTTGCCGCTGGCGCTGGCCATCTCGAGCATGTCCTTGCCGCTGCGGAACGGGTGCGGCAATTGTTGCGCGGCGTTGAGCACCTGCCTATTGGGTGCCCCGCAGTGACCACGAAGCCGCCGCCGACCGACAGGTAGCGTGCCTCGCGCAGCGAGGCGCCGCCGGCATCGAAGGCATGGAACTTCATGCCGTTGGGGTGCTCGGCCATGGCCTCGCGGC
The DNA here is from genome assembly GCA_022041995.1 of Cupriavidus necator. Classification (GTDB taxonomy): domain Bacteria; phylum Pseudomonadota; class Gammaproteobacteria; order Burkholderiales; family Burkholderiaceae; genus Cupriavidus. The sequence continues at coordinate 4,104,559 of CP074381.1, read as the reverse complement.
GGTAGAAGGCGATGTGTTCCTTCTCGACGAAGCGCACGATGTGCTTGCCCAGCAGCGACAGCTCGCGGCTGGCGCGCAGCGTGGCCAGTTGCTTGTCGATGGAATCGGGATCGATGGTGTCGGGGGCCTCGCCCATCAGGCCGAGGATCACGCCCTTGTCGGTGCCGTGGCCCTTGCCGGTCGCGCCGAGCGAGCCGTACAGCTCGACCCGCACGCTTGCCACCTGCGGCAGCAGGCCGTCGCGCTCAAGCCCCTGCGCAAACATCAGGGCCGCGCGCATCGGGCCCACGGTATGCGAGCTCGACGGGCCGATGCCCACCTTGAACAGATCGAAGACGCTGACTGCCACGGAAAGTCTCCAGAATATCGATGGCCCGCGCAGGGCTCTGGCCGTCTTATGGGGGATGAAGAATCAGACCGGCTCGTCCATGCCGGGATGGCTCCAGATCGTGGGCGCAGCGGGGGCGGGGGCTTCACCCTGCGGGTGCTCGCGCCGCTTGACCGAGACCGTGCCGTCCGTCTCCAGGATGGCGAAATGGACCTGCCGGACGCTGTCGCAGCCGGCGTGGCGCAAGGCCTTGTTCAGGTCCTCAAAGCTGATGTGCTGTTGCTGCATCACGTCCCGGTAGACCTTGCCGTCGTGGATCAGCACCTGAGGGCGTCCTTCGACCAGCAGCTCCAGCTTGCGGAAGCGCCAGGTCAGGATGCCCATCATCGCGTTGGCGCCGACCAGCGTCACCGCCAGGATCAGCCCGGCGCCGACGGAGTTGTCGCCGCCATTCATGGCGTTCTGCACTGCATTGGAAATCACCAGCAGCAGCACCAGGTCAAACGGCGTCAACTGCCCGATCTGGCGCTTGCCCGACAACCGCAACAGGATCAGCACCGCGCCATAGACGATCAGCGCGCGCAGCACGAATTCCCACCAGGGGGCGCTCAGGTTCCACATGCAGCCTCCGCTCAGAAGCGGCCCCGCATCATGCGGCGCCGTCTGGTTTGAGCATAGTGCAGCGCCCGGCTGCCCGCCCGGGCCGCTGCCTCAGTCGACCACGTAATCGCTGACCGGCACGCAGGCGCAGAACAGGTTGCGGTCGCCGTACACGTTGTCGGCACGGCCCACCGGCGGCCAGTACTTCTGCATGCGCAGCGATGCCACCGGATACGCAGCTTCCTCGCGCGTGTACTGGTGGGTCCACTCGTTGGCGGTCACCACCGCTGCCGTGTGCGGCGCGTGCTTGAGCGGGTTGTCGTCGCGGTCGAAGGTGCCGTCGGCGACGCGGCCGATCTCCTGGCGGATCGCGATCATCGCGTCGATAAAGCGGTCCAGCTCGTGCAGGGCCTCGCTCTCGGTCGGCTCGATCATCAGCGTGCCCGGCACCGGGAAGCTCATGGTCGGGGCATGGAAGCCGTAGTCCATCAGGCGCTTGGCCACGTCTTCATTGCTGATGCCGGTGTCCTTCTGCAGCGGGCGCAGGTCCAGGATGCACTCGTGCGCGACCAGGTCGTGCTGGCCCGTGTACAGCACCGGGTAGTACGGCGCCAGGCGCTTGGCCACGTAGTTGGCCGCCAGGATCGCGTTCTCGGTGGCGGCGGTCAGGCCCGCCGAGCCCATCATCGCGATATACATCCACGAGATCGGCAGGATGCTGGCCGAGCCGAACGGCGCCGCCGACACACCGCCGATGCCGCGGTCGTCGCGGCGGTAGCCGACGCTGTCCTGGTTGGGCAGGAAGTCCGCCAGGTGCGCGCCGACCGCGACCGGGCCCACGCCCGGGCCGCCGCCGCCGTGCGGGATGCAGAAAGTCTTGTGCAGGTTCAGGTGCGACACGTCGCCGCCGAACTGGCCCGGCGCGGCGGTGCCGACCATCGCGTTCATGTTGGCGCCGTCGACATACACCTGGCCGCCGTGCTGGTGCACGATCTCGCAGATCTGCTGCACGCCCTGCTCGAACACGCCGTGCGTGGACGGGTAGGTGATCATGATCGCCGCCAGGTTCTGGCTGTGCTGCCCGGCCTTCTTCGCCAGATCATGCAGGTCGACGTTGCCGTTCTCGTCGCAGGCCACCACCACCACCTTCATGCCGGCCATCTGCGCCGACGCCGGGTTGGTGCCGTGCGCCGACGACGGGATCAGGCAGATGTCGCGATGGCTCTCGCCGCGGCTGGCGTGGTAGGCGTGGATGATCAGCAGGCCCGCGTACTCGCCCTGCGAGCCGGCGTTGGGCTGCAGGCTGACCGCGGCGTAGCCGGTGGCGGCGCACAGCATGGCCTCGAGCTGATCGATCATCTCGCGGTAGCCCACGGTCTGGTCCAGCGGCGCGAACGGGTGGATCTGGCTGAACTCGGGCCAGGTCACCGGGATCATCTCGCTGGTGGCGTTCAGCTTCATCGTGCACGAGCCCAGCGGGATCATGGTGCGGTCCAGCGCCAGGTCCTTGTCGGCCAGCATGCGCAGGTAGCGCAGCATTTCGTGCTCGGCGTGGTGCGTGTTGAAGACCGGGTGGGTCAGGTATTCGCTGGCGCGTGCCAGCGCCGCCGGGAAGGCGTCCTGCGCGGCGGCCTCGAGCTTGTCGAAGTCCAGTTCGGCGGGCAGCGGCTTGCCTTGCGTGAAGACTTCCCACAGCGCGACCACGTCGGCGCGGCTGGCGGTCTCGTCCAGCGAGATGCCGACGCGCGTGGCGCTGATATGGCGCAGGTTGATGCCGCGCGCGGTGGCGGCAGCGTGGATGGCATCGGTGTTGAAGCCGGTCTCCAGCGTCAGCGTGTCGAAGAAGCTGGCGTTGGTGCGCGCGAAGCCCAGCGCCTGCAGGCCGGCGGCCAGCGTCGCGGTCAGGCGGTGCACGCGCTGCGCGATGCGCTTCAGGCCCTGAGGGCCGTGGTAGACGGCATACATCGACGCCATCACCGCCAGCAGCACCTGCGCGGTACAGATGTTCGAGGTGGCCTTCTCGCGGCGGATATGCTGCTCGCGCGTCTGCAGGGCCAGGCGATAGGCCTTGTTGCCCTGCGCATCGATGGTCACGCCCACCAGGCGGCCCGGCATCGAGCGCTTGAATGCGTCCTTCACCGCCATATAGCCGGCGTGCGGGCCGCCGAAGCCCAGCGGCACGCCGAAGCGCTGCGAATTGCCCACGGCCACGTCGGCACCCCATTCGCCGGGTGCGGCAATCAGGGTCAGCGCCAGCAGGTCGGCGGCAGCCACCACCAGGCCGCCGGCGGCGTGCACGGCGGCGGCGATGGCGCGGTAGTCGTTGACGTCGCCGTTCACGCCCGGGTACTGCAGCAGCACGCCGAAGGCGTTGGCCGCGGCGGCATCGGCGGCGGGGCCGACCTTGACCTCGATGCCCATCGGCAGCGCGCGCGTGCGTACCACTTCCAGCGTCTGCGGCAGCACGTCGTCGGCCACATAGAAGGTGTTCGAGTCGTGCTTGTTCACGCGCTGCAGCAGCGTCATGGCTTCGGCCGCGGCAGTGCCTTCATCCAGCATCGACGCATTGGCGATATCCAGCCCGGTCAGGTCGGTGACCATCTGCTGGAAGTTCAGCATCGCTTCCAGGCGGCCCTGCGAGATTTCCGGCTGGTAAGGCGTGTAGGCGGTGTACCAGGCCGGGTTCTCGAAGATATTGCGCAGGATGACGCCGGGCGTGACGGTGTTGTAGTAGCCCTGGCCGATAAAGCTCTTCAGCACGCGGTTCTTGCCTGCCAGGCCGCGCAGCTTTGCCAGCGCGGCTTCCTCGCTCAGCGGCTCGGTGAACTCGCCCATCGGCATGCCGTCACGGCGGCGGATGGCGGCGGGGATGACGGCGTCGATCAGCGCGGCGCGGCTGTCATAGCCCAGCACCTTCAGCATGTGCTGCTGTTCGGGGTATCGGGGCCGATATGGCGGGCGGCGAAGGCGTCGCGCGCCTCCAGTTCGGCCAGCGTGGGCCGGTTCACTTGGGCGGCGTTCATGGGAAGCGGGGCGTTCCTTGGCAAGAACCTCGTGGGGTGCGCGCCGGCCGGTGGTCAGCCGGGACGGCGCGCGTCTGTCTGCAGTGGCCGGTCCGCCGCCAAGCGGCAGGGACCGGCGCCGCCGGCGTCAGGCGCCGACGCTGGCCTTGTAGGCGTCGGCCGACATCAGGCCGTTGACGTCGTCGCCGTTGGCCGGCTTGAGCTTGAACAGCCACGCGTCGAAGGCGTCGGCGTTGACGCTCTCCGGGGCGGCCGTGGCGGCCTCGTTGACCGCGATCACTTCGCCGGCCACCGGGGCGTAGATGTCGGAAGCGGCCTTCACCGATTCCACTACCGCCAGCGCGTCGCCGGCACCGACCGACTTGCCCACTTCGGGCAGTTCCAGGAAGACGATGTCGCCCAGCGCATCCTGCGCGTGGTCGGTGATGCCGATGGTGAGCGTGCCGTCGGCTTCGACGCGTACCCACTCATGCGACTCGGTGTATTTGAGGTCAGCGGGGAAATTCATGAAGGTTCTCCGGATACAGATCTGTTTCTTGTTGGGTGATGCCTGCCCGGCGCAAGTAGCGAAAAGCGCCGGCAGGCGAGGGCGACCGTTGGTATGAGCCTCAGCTCACGAGTGCCTTGCCATTACGCACAAACGGCAGTTTAACCACAGTCGCGTTGAGTTTGCGGTCGCGGATCTCCACCTGCACGGTATCGCCCACGGCGACACCCTTCGGCAGGCGGGCAAAGGCGATGGACTGGGACAGCGACGGGCTGAAGGTGCCGCTGGTGATTTCACCGTCACCGGCCGCGGTGATCACCTTCTGGTGGGCGCGCAGGACGCCGCCCTTGTCGCGCAGGATCAGGCCGAGGAATTGCTGGCGCGAACCGGCCGCGGCCAGCGCCGCCTTGCCGGTGAAGTCGCGCTCGCTTTGCAGGTCCACCGTCCAGGCCAGGCCCGCATCCAGCGGCGAGGTGTTGATATCCATGTCCTGGCCGTACAGGTTCATGCCGGCTTCCAGGCGCAGGGTGTCGCGCGCGCCCAGGCCCGCCGGGCGCACGCCGGCGGCATGCAGCTTTTCCCAGACAGCGGCAACGTTCTCGGCCGGCACCACCAGTTCGAAGCCGTCTTCGCCGGTGTAGCCGGTGCGGGCCACCATGATCTCGCCGATGGCCGGGTCCTGGACCACGGCGGCGTTGAAGGGCTTGAGCGTGTCCGAAGGCTGGGTCGAGGGGAAGGTACTCCACACCCTGGCGCGGGCGTTGGGCCCCTGCACGGCGACGATGGCCAGAGGCTGCACGCCAGCAGGCGCAACATCTTCACGGCGCGGCGTGATGGTCACATCACTGCCGGTGGCGGCATTGCGCGCGCGGATCCATTCGATGTCGCCCAGCGCGGTGCTGGCATTGACCACCAGGCGGAAGCGGTCCTCGGCAAAAAAGTAGACGATCAGGTCGTCGATCACGCCGCCTTTCTCATCGAGCATGCAGGCGTAGAGCGCCTTGCCCGGGGTCTGCAGCTTGTCGACATTGTTGGCCAGCAGGCCGCGCAGGAAGCTGCGGGTATTGGCGCCGGTGAGGTCGACCACGCACATGTGCGACACGTCGAACATGCCGGCGTCGGTGCGCACAGCATTGTGTTCTTCGATCTGGGAGCCGTAATTGACCGGCATGTCCCAGCCGCCGAAATCAACCATGCGGGCGCCGAGGGCGCGGTGGATGGCGTTGAGGGGCGTGGCCTGGAGCGTCATGGAATCCTCGGGGCAGTCTCGGTTGGCGAAAACAAAAAAGGGCCATCCGCCGCAACGCTCGCCGCGCCTGAATGTGGCGTAGCAATCCGCTGCGGCGGATGACCCCTCTGTCCTCGATACCTGAGAGATTACAAGGCGGATCCTGATCGGACCCCGTCCTCGTGCGCCCCTTCGGTGGGCACGCTCGCCACGAATGGCGGGTGCCGCTCTCCAGAGTGCGGCATGCATCGTGTGCATATTGCATGCCGATCCGATCGGTCCGTGGTGCCTGAGAGTTTTCGGGTGATACCCCTTCGGCGGCGCAGGCGATGCGCGCTCTCCCGGTCGGATGCGCGCAATGTACGGGAGGCCCCGGCCTTTGTCAAACCAGCCAGGAGGAGCCTGCCGTACCTGCGGCGGCCTGGCTTACTTCTTCTTGTCGTCAGTGACAACGTTACCGATCACGCCGCCCACGGCCGCGCCACCCAGCGTACCCAGCGCACTGCCTTCGGTGAGGATGGCGCCGCCCACGGCACCCGCGCCTGCGCCAATGGCGGTGTTACGTTGCTTCGGGGTCATGTCCGAGCAACCGGCAAAGGCCGCGACGGTCACACCGATCAGGGTCACCTTGGTCAAAGTCTGCAGGTTTTCATTATTGGCTCCGATGTGATGATTTAAGCATGTCAAGCCCGCCGCGCAGGCCGGGGACATATCAGTTAGAGCGTTGGCTTGCGCGATTGGCTCCGGCCTTTACGAAGTGTTACGCCGGTGACACAACCGGCCCCGTCAACGCGGTTTGCGCTGACTGACCTGCCGCGGCCAGCGTGTTAACATCGCCAGCTTTGCCGCCGCGCCCGTTTTGGGGTGCTGGCGTGTCCCGCCTGGCCTTCCGCTGTTCCTGCTGATTTCGCTGCCTCCAACCGCATCCCTCGCATGACCCATGGCCTGAACCCCGCCCAATCCGAAGCCGTCCGCTACCTGGACGGCCCTTGCCTGGTGCTGGCCGGGGCGGGCTCCGGCAAGACCCGGGTGATCACGCAGAAGATTGCGCATCTGATCGAGGACAAGGGTTTCGAGCCGCGCCATATCGCCGCCGTCACCTTTACCAACAAGGCCGCCAAGGAGATGCAGGAGCGCATCGGCAAGCTGATGGAGGGCAAGACAACGCGCGAGGGCAAGCGCATCCCGCTCAAGCAGCTGACGGTCTGTACCTTCCACTCGCTCGGGGTGCAGATCCTGCGCATGGAGGCCGAACACGTCGGCCTGAAGCCGCAGTTTTCGATCATGGATTCGGACGACTGCTTCGGCCTGATCCAGGAGCAGCTGGGCACCACCGACAAGAAGCTGATCCGCGGCGTGCAGGGCACGATCTCGCTGTGGAAGAACGGCATGGTCGATCCGGAGGCAGCGATCGCGCAGGCCGCCAATGCCGACGAGCACCAGGCCGCGCTGGTCTACCGCAACTACGTGGCCACGCTGCACGCCTACCAGGCGGTGGATTTCGACGACCTGATCCGCCTGCCCGCCGAGCTGTTCGCGCGCAATGAAACCGTGCAACTCAAGTGGCAGAACCGCCTGCGCTACTTCCTGGTCGACGAATACCAGGACACCAACGCCTGCCAGTACCAGTTGCTCAAGCTGCTGGCGGGCGGCTCGCACCTGCGCGCGCCGGCCTTTACCGCGGTCGGCGACGACGACCAGGCCATCTATGGCTGGCGCGGCGCCACGCTGGACAACCTGCGCGGGCTGCAGACCGATTTCCCGGACCTGAAGGTGATCAAGCTGGAGCAGAACTACCGCTCCACGGTGCGCATCCTGGAAGCGGCCAACGCGGTCATCGCCAACAACCCCAAGCTGTTCGACAAGAAACTGTGGAGCGAGCACGGCATGGGCGACCCCATCGCCATCCACCCGATGAACGACGAGGAGCACGAGGCCGAGTCGGTGGTGTTCCGCCTGTCCGCGCACAAGTTCGAGCGCCGCGCGCAGTTCCGCGACTACGCCATCCTGTATCGCGGCAACCACCAGGCGCGGCTGTTTGAGCAGATCCTGCGGCGCGAACGGATTCCCTATGTGCTGTCGGGCGGCCAGAGCTTCTTTGACAAGGCCGAGATCAAGGACATCTGCGCCTACCTGCGCCTGATTGCCAACCCCGACGACGATCCCGCCTTTATCCGCGCCATCACCACGCCGCGCCGCGGCGTGGGCAACACCACGCTGGAAGCACTGGGCACCTTTGCTGGCCAGGCCAAGGTGTCGCTGTTCGAGGCCGCGATGATGGGCGGCATCGAAGGCAAGCTGCAGCCGCGCCAGCTGGAGCCGTTGCGCGTGTTCTGCGAATCGATGGTGCGGCTGGCCGACCGTGCGGCCAGGGATCCGGCCACCGTGGTGCTGGACGACCTGATGCAAGGCATCCACTACGAGGCCTACCTGTATGACAGCTTCGACGAACGGCAGGCGCAGTCGCGCTGGACCAATACGCTGGAATTCCTGGACTGGCTCAAGCGCAAGGGCACCAAGCCCGAAGGCGCCGAGGGCGAGGAAGCCACCGGCTTCGACAATGCCGACGGCTTCGGCAGCGAAGGCAAGAACCTGCTCGAGCTGACCCAGACCGTGGCGCTGATGAGCATGCTGGAAGGCCGCGAGGAAGATCCCGACGCGGTGCGGCTGTCCACACTGCATGCGTCCAAGGGGCTGGAGTATCCGCACGTGTTCCTGGTCGGCGTGGAAGAAGGCATCTTGCCGCACTGCCGCGAAGACGAGGACATGAGCGACGAAAAGATCGAGGAAGAGCGGCGGCTGATGTATGTCGGCATCACCCGCGCCCAGCGCAGCCTGCATGTCAGCTGGTGCAAGAAGCGCAAGCGCGCGCGCGAGACCTACTCGTGCCAGCCTTCGCGCTTTATCGGCGAGATGAAGCTGGAGGAAGCGCCTGCGCCGGTGGATGAAACCCCGGCGATGAGCCCCAAGGACCGGCTCGGCGCGCTCAAGGCGCTGCTGGGAACCGGCGCCAAGACAGCCCCGGGCTGAACCGGCGCTACAGTCCCGATACAAAGGCCTACCAGGCTGACAAGACGCCGGATGCGGACGTGCCTAGTATGGCGGCTGTGCTGCTCGCGCCGTTTGCGCGGGTGGCGCCGCGGCAGGCCCGCCCTGTCTGCCTGCTGCGCCGGACGTCTCGTTCGGAACTTCCCTGTTATTCGGCCCCCGGCGCGTGAAGCGTGCGAGGGCGTTTTTTTGCGGCGGCTGCGAACCTACCGCTGCGGTCCGCCCGGCGGCGGCATCAGCGCGCCCGCGGGCGGCAGGCCCAGCCAGCGCGCGGCTTCGGGCGAGGCGCGCAGGCGCCGCCGTTGTGCTGCGTCGAGGCTGTCGTCCAGCGCCAGCCAGCGTTCGCGCAGCGCGCGGCGGTCCTGCTCCAGTGCATCGCGCAGCCGGTCCATGGCCTGCGCGCGCGGCCGCAGCGGCGCGTCGGGGGTTTCGTCGGCAGTCTCGCGCAGCAGGCGCGCGTGCCGTGCTGACCGACTGCCCGCAGCGCGCGCTGATCGACATCTGCGACAACGGCCCCGGCATCCCGCCCGACGAGCTGCCGCGCGTACTTGAGCCGTTCTACCGCGTCGAGTCCTCGCGCAGCCGCGCCACCGGCGGGGGTCGGCATGGGGTTGTCGATCGCGGCCGACATCGCCGCGCGCCATGGCGGCGAGCTGACCCTGAGCAACCGCCCGAAGGCGGCCTGCGCGCGCGCCTGTCCTACCGCGCGGCTGACACCGCCAGCGTGACGTATTGCGAGCCGCGCTGCCCGTGCGTGAAGTCGAGCGGAAAGTCGCCCACGTCCACGCGCCCCTGCAGCGCCCGCCGCATCTCGGCCGCGCCGCTGCCGCGCAGGCCGGCCAGCGCGCGCGCCAGCCACGCCGCGCCGATATAGCCGGCCAGCGTGGCCGGCGACGGCGGCTCATCCAGGTATTGCTTCATGCGCGCCACGTGTTCCTTTACCACCCGCAGCGTGGCCTGTTGCGGCCCGGGCGCGATCTGGGTCAGCACCATGCCCCCGTTGTAGCCAGCACCGAGGATCTCGCGCGCGGCGGTGGCGCTGACCGACGACAGCCCGACCAGGAAACCGTACCAGCCCTGCACCGCCAGCGCGCGGCCCAGGCCGGCGTAGGCAAGGGTATCGCCCGCCACGATCACCGCGCCCGGGCGGGTGGCGGCGATGCGCCGGGCAGCGGCATCGGGGTTGGCATCGAGCGGCACCGCGCGCGTCCCGGTCTGCGCCTCCAGCCGGGCCAGCGACGGGGCCGCGAAGTCCGGCGCCAGGGCCAGCGCGATGCTGGTCAGGCCATAGCTGCGCAGCTGGCGTACCGCCGCGTCCAGTTCGGCCTGGTAGTCGGCGCGGGTGAACCAGACGTTGTCGGCTGCCAGCCCAAGACCCGACAGCGGCGCCACGATCTGCACGCCGCGCCGGCTCAGCTCGGCCGATGCGGCCAGCGCCGGCAACAGCCGGTCGCCCGGGCCGAACAGCAGCTCGGCGCGGTCGGTATCGGCCAGCGACACCGCCTGCGCCAGCGCGCGGCGCGGGTCGGGATCGGCGTCGCGGACGACGTGCGCGATGCGCACCGGGCCGCTGCCGGCGTTGACGGCGTCGAACATGACCTTGGCCCCGGCCAGGTAGTCGCGCGCAAGGTCGGCTTGCGCGCCGCCGCGGTCGAGCAGGTGGCCGACCACGACCGTGCGGCGCGCCGCTGCCTGCGTCGTCTGCGGCAGCGCTGGCCAGGCGGGCAGGGCCAGCGCCGCGCCGGCGGCGGCAAGCAGGCGGCGCCGTTGCCGGGCTGGTGCTGCCAGGTGGCTGCGCAGCGGTGGGTACGGCGGGTACGTCGGAGTCTGGTCGGGAGTTGGCATTGCAGGGGCAGGTGAGGCGCGGGCCGGCGGTGGCGCGCAGCGTATCCGCCACACATGACACCAATGTGACGCCCGCCGCCCCTCGGCGCCGCGCGTCGCCGGCAGGTCCAATGCCCGCGCTTGACGGTGGTCAACGCGCCAGCGGCGGGGCAGTCCTACGATGGGCCGTCGCCCACCCATACCCCGCGCCCCCAATGAACCCGTCCGCCATGACTTCCCCTGCGCCCGACCGCCGCGCGCTGTCCGACTTCCGCGCGCTGGCCGGCCGCATCGACGGCAACGGCCCGCGCTATACCTCGTACCCGACGGCCGACCGCTTCCGCAACGGCCCCGACCTGTCGCTGTACCACGACGCACTGGCCGCCTGCCGGGCCGACGCGCCGGCACCGCTGTCGCTGTACCTGCATATCCCGTTCTGCGAGAACATCTGCTACTACTGCGGCTGCAACAAGATCATCACGCGCGACCATGGCCGCAGCGCCCGCTACGTCAGCTACCTGGGCCGCGAGATGGCGCTGGTGGCAGGCCGGCTCGGGCCGCGCCGCCAGGTGCTGCAGTCGCACTGGGGCGGGGGCACGCCGACCTTCCTCGACCCCGGCGAGATGCGCCGCGTGATGGCGCTGCTGCATGAGCATTTCGAGCTCGCGGCCGAGGGCGAGCATTCGATCGAGATCGATCCGCGCCGCGTCGACCACGCCCGCATGGCGCTGCTGGCCGAACTGGGCTTCAACCGCGTCAGCCTGGGCGTGCAGGATTTCGATCCCGAGGTCCAGCAGGCCATCCATCGCATCCAGCCCTTCGAAGAGACCCGCGCCGTGGTGGATGCCGCGCGCGCGCTGGGTTTCCGCTCGGTCAGCCTGGACCTGATCTACGGCCTGCCGCACCAGACCGCGGCACGCTTTGGCCGCACCATCGAGCAGGTGCTGGCGCTGCGTCCCGACCGGGTCTCGGTCTATAGCTACGCGCACCTGCCGCACGTGTTCAAGCCGCAACGCCGCATCGACGAAAACGCCCTGCCGCCCGCCGGCGAGAAGCTCGACATCCTGGTTTCCACCATCGAGCGGCTGACCGCCGAGGGCTATGTCTATATCGGCATGGACCATTTCGCGCTGCCCGACGATGACCTCGCCGTGGCCCAGCGCGAAGGGCGGCTGCAGCGCAACTTCCAGGGCTACTCCACGCATGCCGGCTACGACCAGGTCGGGCTCGGCATTTCCGCGATTGGCGCGATCGCGGGGCGCTATGTGCAGAATGCGCGCACGCTGGACGAGTACTACGGCGCGCTCGACCACGGCCGCCTGCCGCTGGCGCGCGGCGTGGCGATGAACGCCGACGACCATCTGCGGCGCGAGATCATCGGCGACCTGATGTGCAATGGGGTGCTCGAAATCCTGGCGCTGGAAGCGCGCCACGGCATCCGCTTCAGCACGGCCTTTGCGCCGGAGCTGGCCGACCTCGCCGCACTGGGCTCGGACGGGCTGGTGCAATGCGCGCCGGAACGCATTACCGTGACGCCGCTGGGCCGGCTGCTGGTGCGGCGCGTGGCGATGGTGTTCGACCGCTACCTGCGCGAGGATGCCGTGCGGCCGGATCCTGCCGCCCAGGCCGCTGCCGCCAACGATGGCGCGCAGCCGGTACGCTTTGTGCCGCGGGCGCGGTATTCGCGGGTGGTGTAGCGGCCGCGCAGGCGCTACGGACGAAAAAAAGCCCGCGCAATGTGCGCGGGCTTTTCGTTTGGTGCGGGCGGACTTACTTGGCGGCGTTGGCCATATAGTCCGAGGCGGCGATCACGTCTGCGTCCGGGCCGGCGTAGCCACCCTTGGGCGGCATCACGCCCTTGCCCTTGAGCGCAAAGTTGTGGACCGCGTCCATGCCTTCCTTCAGGCGCGGCGCCCAGGCGGCCTTGTCGCCGAACTTGGGCGCACCTGCCACGCCGGCGGCGTGGCAGGCGGCGCAGACCTGCTCGTAGACCTTCTTGCCCACGTCGGCCGAAGCAGCGGCCGGCGCAGCAGCGGGTGCGGCGGCAGCAGCTGCCGGGGCCGCAGCAGCCGGAGCTGCCGGTGCCGGCGCGGCAGCGGCCGGTGCGGCGGCGGCTTCAGGGGCCGCGGCGGTCGCCGGCGCGGCGGCAGGCGGGGCAGCCGGCTCCGGGAACTTGGCGCCGCCGGCGTCGGCCATGTAGACCACGGCACGGGCCAGTTCGTAGTCGGCGTAGTCGTCCGGCGTGGTGCCGGCGCGCGCGGCCATCGCGCCCTTGCCGTTCATCACCGACTTCAGCAGGCCGTCAAAGCCCTGTCCGATGCGCGCGCCCCAGTCGCCGGCGTTGGCGTACTTGGGTGCACCCGCGGCGCCGGTGGCGTGGCACGCGGCGCAGATTTCCTTATAGACCTGCTCGCCCGTCTTGAAGACGCGCGGCGCGTTGGGATCCTTGATTTCGAGCGAGGCGACCGGCTTGATGCGGTCGTTGACGGCTTCCGCCGTGGTGGCAGCTCCGGCGCTTTCAGTCGAGCCGTGTCCGACAAAGTTGACCAGCAGAATGATCACGATGATCGGCACCAGGAAAGCCGCGACCACGACTGCGATCAGCTGCTTCGGGGTTTTGATGGGAGACTCGTGTTCGTCGTGTTCGTTGTGGACGTCGCTCATACAGAACTCTCAGTTTTGCAGGAAACCTTCTGGCCGCTTACGCTCGGCTTGCTTATTCTGGCCCGGCCTGGTCATTCGCTGACCGCGGTCCGGCCCCATCCGGGCCGCCCGTGCTGCCTGCGGCCCTTGCCTGACTTGGGTCTGTCGCTATTTGCGCGCTGCGGACTGTCTCCCGGACCGGGCCTGATTGTCGCCGACAACAAGCCGCTCGGCCTTGACCCCGGTCGACTCATTGCACCGGCGGTGTGGCGGGCACGATTTGACGCAAATAGCTGGCGATTATAGCGCCAAAGCCCCCCGCCAGTGCCAAAAAGCGGCGGTTGCGAGACGTTCCCTGAAGCCCATGGCGCGCCCGCATGGACGGCGCGGGGCAAAAGCGGTATCCTATGCGACTTTCCTGCGGCGGCACTCGCCCGCCGCAACCGCTGTACCCACAAACCGGTTGCAAAACCGTCCTGTGCGCCCGTAGCTCAATGGATAGAGTACTGCCCTCCGAAGGCAGGGGTTGCTGGTTCGATCCCAGCCGGGCGCGCCAATCTGATACGTCGCTGGGCACCTCGCCGGGCTTCCCCTTGAAGTGCGAAATGGCTGACGCCAATTGGGCTCGGTTGCCACGAATACGGCATTTCCTGGCATCAACTCGAATGTCTGTCACTAGCGTCCGAAGGAACTGCCGCGCAAGTGGGGTCGTCGGATCTTGGAATGCAGCCTTTGCGGCTGCGACAAATTTTTCAATCTGGCTTGGACCGAATTTCAGAAGAGGCAGGTGCAGCCTCGCTTTCAGCGCGCGCAGTTCCTCCTCGACGCCTTCGAGCTGCTTTTGTTTTGCTCGGATGAAGTCCTGGCATGTGGAATCGAGAGCAAGGCGGCCCTCATATACCCCGCTGTAAAACTGGCCTAAGGCCGCTCGCAACGTGCCCGCTCGCGTCTGCAGAGTTTGGACGCGTTTCGGGTCTGGCTTTTTAACCTCTTTCCAGATCTGCGCTAGCTCTTCGCAAATGAGTATTATGCGCTCGGGATTAAGTACGTGATTAACAACAGCCTGGAGAACTAGCTTGTCCATTTCTTCCTTAGGGAGATTGGGGCTGGCACACGCATTCGGACTGACCTTCACCTTTGTTTGGCATTTGTAGTATTTGTATTTCCCGGATTTGCCGGTAGTAACAGCAAAGCGCTTCTTGCAGATATTGCACACGAGCAAACCTGTCAATAACGTGGGAACCTGGGCGGCGCGATCCTCCGTGTTGGGAGGCCTTCTGCTTTCCAGTTTCTTTTGAACTTCATCAAAGATGCTTTTATTTAGAATTGGGGAACGTTTGTAGTAACCCACTCCGACTGCGGATGCATGCCCCCTTTTTGGGTGTCTCGCTGAAATGTAACTAGTCTTCCGATATAAGCAGTATTTTTGAGGATCTTTTCCACGTGCCCCATTGTCCAGGTTACGCCCCGGTGCAAAAGCCCACGTTCGTTCAGGTCTTCCGTGATCCGTTTCAGGCCCATCACCAATCCATTTTTCCCAGACAGGGATAGTGCGAAAATCTCGCGAACTACCTCCGCTTCACTTTCGTTGACGATGAGTATCTTCTTTACACCGCTGCGCGAGGGGATGTTCGTCGCCTGAGTTTGATATCCGAACGGTGGTAGAGATCCGTTGAAGTAGCCTGCCTTAGCGTTTGCAATCATGCATTCCGCGACGCGCTGCCCACTTACGCGGCTAGAGATTTCATCGAACACGCCAGTAAAGTTTCGCACCATAAACGCGCCCAAGTCGTCGTCGGGACGTTGTTGGCCAAGCGTTACGACGCGAACGCCATGGCTTTCTAACTCTCGCTCTAAAATCTCCCGCTCTGCATTTCGGCGATAAAATCTGCTTTGCATAAGAACAACAATGAGCTCAAATTGCTTCTCGTCGGATAGCGCGGTATTAATCATTCGTTCAAATTCAGGTCTCGTCTTTGCGAAAGAATATGCAGAACCTTGATCTTGAAAAATCTCTACGACTGTATGGCCGTGCTCCTTGCACCATTTTTTGCAGGCAGCTAACTGGTCACCGATCGACATGCCTTCTTCCGCCTGCCGGTCCGTCGAAACGCGGACATATACTGCGGCTTTCATTTGAGTCTCCGTTATGAGATTTCCGTAGTTGTGCTCTGGCGCAAGGCGGCGAGTCACAATTCATCCACTTCCTCAGTCGATTCAGTCGATTCGACACTTGACGGCTGTTTGACATCGTCACCGCACTTTTCGAGTGCACGCGAGTATTGAGTTAATAGAGCGATGAATATCTCCCGCTCACCGGGAAGGAGACGACTCTCCATATATGCCTTGACTAGGCGCACCGTGACGCGGGCCCTTTGATCGACAAGACGATCGTTTGTCGCCTGGACATGCTGCTGTTCGACCAACTGCACCCGTGAAATTGTCGGGACTTCGTAACAGCCTAGGCGCACCGTGACGCGGGCCCCTTTGATCGACAAGACGATCGTTTGTCGCCTGGACATGCTGCTGTTCGACCAACTGCACCCGTGAAATTGTCGGGACTTCGTAACAGCCGCCGGCCAATAAGGCTTGGGGTGCGTGGCTGCTGCCGCAGCCCCTCCTGCAGTCTAGGTCGGAGAACAGAGCCTTGCTACGAGACGCTGGTGTCGAAAGGAGCCGAAACGAGACTCTATTGACGAAACGGATGTAACGCCTAATCTGCTGAAAGAATCTTTCTGGAGTTGCGAATGGCGAGACGCCGCGTTTCTGAGCCCATCCCGTCGCCCGAGGTCGAGATCACACCGACATCAGTCGGACAACAAGTGCCGAGCCGTATCAAGCGACAGCGAGTCCAGGTCACGGGGGCTCGGTTGCCTCCACTCGACCGCTATATGGCCATCCTCGCCGCACGCGACCAACATCGGTCGCTGGGCCAATTCGTTGCTTGGGCGGTATCCGAGAAATTGAGAACGCTGACCTTCCGCGTCACATGCGATAACCGGACGGAGCAAGTCTCCACCGAAGAAGCTGTGGCCCTGCTGTGGTCGGTTGAGGAGGCCGATCGCGTAGTCAAACTGGGTATGCACGCGCCTCATTTGATGACTTTCGAAGAGCAGGTTGCATATCAGCGCATCGTGGAGGACGGGGCAGTATGGGTGGCAATGGACATGCCAGATCTTCCAAGAATTCGCGCCAAGTGGGCCGTCTATACGGAAGGGTTGGCCATGGAGCATGACAATCCATGATCAGCAAACTCCCTCCTGCGCAAAAGGGACGCCACGACATCTTGCGTGAACCCCGTCGAAGGGTGACTGTTTCCCTATCCTTGGCGACCTACGACCTAGTGCGACGACTGGCGGAACGGGAGAGGCGCCCTTGCTCGCGGTGGGTAGCTCTCGCAATAGAGGAAGCTCTGAACCGCGATCTGGCGGGTCTCTGCGAACCGACCCCAGACTGCTTGCCGGTCGTATCACGCTATCTCTTCGGAATCGTGGAAAGTGACCGTCTAATAGCGTTGATCAATTGCTTTCCAGACCTCGTTAATGACGAAGATCGAGAGCGACTTCGGGTGCTTGTCGACTCGCGCGAGGAGGTGCCGTCCATTGATCAAGCCTTGCTCCCCCGGCGCGCGCAATCGGATACGCCTCCCGATGCGACATCCTAACGGGTGAGGGCGAAGCAACTTTTGCTCCCAAGGTGTCTTGGTCCGGAGACTATTTATGCGAAAGCAAATCTGAGGCGGCTACTCCCAACGCAGTTGCAACCTTCTCCAGAGTGTCTAGCGCTATATTTGTTGAGCCCATTTCGATTCTCGAAATGTGATTGCGGTCTAGCCCTACCCTGTCTCCTAACTGCCGTTGAGAAATATCACCAGCCTCTCTCAGGCGTCGGACCGCCGCCCCAACAAGCTGGGGCGAGGGAGATACACCATGGTGGGTTGGGCCAGTCCTTACGCTGTGGATCCCGGTAGACAGCAACTGCCGCGCATCAACCCCGAGTGCCACCGCCGACTGCGCCACCTTGTCAAGCGCGACGTTTGGCGCCAGTCGCTCTATGCGGCTTATAGAAGTCCGGTCCGTATGAAGGCGCTCGGCTAGGTCATCCTGTGACCAACCTCGTTCCTCACGAAGTCTCCTAAGGTTGTGAGCGAATGTCTGCCGGAGTGACGCCATTCCATGGAACCGTCAGTTCTAAAGTGACGATATATCCATGATTACAACGCCGGCGTCTATAGCATATGAATTGTCATCGTTTTCGTTGTCATCATTTACATATACAACGTATATGCCTACAATCCAGATGTCGACACCGTCTTTGGTGAGCGTCGGAGCTGAGGGGCTACACCGCTTGAGGCTTCCTCTTCGTTCGGGGCGTTCAATGCCAACGGATCGTTCAGTCCCACTCGCGTGTTGTGCGATTGGACGTCCACGGATCCCGAGCGACGCTACGGCGCGTAGGGAGAATGCTGGCAGCCGCAATCTCAGCACATCAAGATGCCTCTGTCGACCGAGAAGGCGCAGGCGATTGCCGGGCAATGATGATGTGTGTTCGTCTCCGGCATTCACCGGACACAACTTAGGCTCGACGGCTGGTTGGTTGGATAAGCGAAAGGTCGGAAAGAGTTGCGATGCAATCGGATTCAGTGCGAGAAGGGTCACCGCGAATCGGCGCTAGCCATTTGCTTGCTGCGATGGTTGCGAGAAGTGAAGGGCGGCTCAAGCTTGAGGGGGACCTTTCGCCGTTGGCAGGGGGAATCTGCGACTACCTGTATTTGCTTGCTTATCGGGACAGGCACTCAGCGGAAGCAAGCTCAGTGTCATATCAGGAACTCCTGTCGCTATTTCGGCATGGAGAAGGCCAAGAAGCGGTGGCTGCGGCGGTGCGCAGTTTGCGGACAACTGTGATCGAGATTGAGTATGGTCGGGACTTTTACTATTCAGCCCAGGTTGTGGTCACCGATGAGCTTTCCCCAAATCTTTTTCGCTTTAGGGTACCTGATGTCATTCAGTGGTTCTGGGCGCAATTAGAAGCCGAGCCATGAATCGTCAACGCAAGCGCATCATGCTCGCCAATCAACCGCTCATGAATTGAGATTCGAAGGAAGATCACATTGCTGCGCCTCACCGTCGAACTATTTCCTGGTGGTCGCGAATCGGGCCGCCGCACGCTGGCCACTGCGAACATCGCACGCGAACGGTCGGGGGCGCTGGCCGACTATTCCATCGGCATGAACGAGGATCTCCTGGACGATGTCTATACGGGGGAACTCAAGGACTATCCGCGCTGGTCGGGGAGCATCTGGGATCTGGTGGCCCGGGCAATTGCCGTGGCCTTGACGGGCGAGGAGGCACTGCCGAAGCGGCCGGCCGTCCCTGACGTACCGATCCATCGCTCAGGGGTGCCTGGCGCTGCGTATGTTCGGTTGTGTGAGATTCCCGAACCGGCCCGTACATTTTTCGTTAACCACATCCGCTACGAGACACGCCCAATCGTCAGCGAAGTGCCGGATCCACTGGACTGTGCTCACTTATGGGAGTGGGAGAGCTTTCTCAATGGTGGTCGGTGAACGGCATCAAGGCGCCCGGGTATGCCTTGGGCCGGCGCTCGATCTTGCATAGGAGGGCAGTGCATGTTCTGGGGTACCAGTGCATTGGCAAGCAAGCCGAAATTTGATCTGGGTGGGTGGAGCATTGTGGAGACGGATCGGGGTGAGCATCATCTGGTCGGAATCGATCTCGATAACGGTACCGGGCAGGTAAGTAGCACCATTGTTCGCTTTGACGCCAGCGCCATGCGCTGCGAGACGGTAAGCGGGCGCATTTACGTGCTGCAGGAAACAGATGGAATCGCGACGAGCAATGCCTGGTATGTGTGGGAGGCCTGGTGTCAGGTCAACGATGTCAAGCACTGGACGGACGTCACGGCACGCTATCGGAGGGGCGCAAGCGCGACCTAACGGCCTCGCGCACTGCCGCGCGATGAGGGCGGGATTGTTGCGCGTTGATTGCCCACGGTGGATGCGCGTACAGATTGATGAGAACCTGGCGAGCCATAGCACTATGTGCCCGTCCCCGGTTATTCAGGCCGGAGGCGTCGTCGCGGCTTCTTTCGCTGCTCTTCCGGCAGCCAGATGCGAGAGGTCTGCCCCGTGCCGCCGTGCTGACGCGTTATGGCTTGGGGACGCCTCCTTTTTTTGCGAATGGGTAGATGTATGTTGTTAACTAAAGAGATGTGGCTGGACCGTGCAAGCGGTCAGGATCCGGTGCCTCCCTATCTGCCGTGGCGTGTTGTCGCTGCCGTGCCCGTCAATCCTTTGCTGGTGCTTCAGCTTTACCCGGCGTCCCTGGAGCCGTTGGAGCTTATTACGACCTACGTCATTGCGTCCTTTGAATCGTTACTGGAGACGTGGGACAGTCTGCTGCCTGAACACCGTGTCGGCGCAACCGTGCATTTGATTCGCGGCGGCATCACCGAACGCGTGCGCGAGATCTGGCAGTACAAGAGCAATGACGCCGCTGTCCGGCGATTCGCGTTCCGCAACGATCGCGGCGAGTTGATTCCCTATTGGGGCGACCTGCCCACGCTAGCGGACAAGCAATGTCTCGCCGTCATTGAGTGAATCCCGAGCGATGAATGACTGTCGAGGACATTGAGAAATGAGCGACGCAAAGGTACCCGACGATTTTCCGCGGATGGCCTTCCCCGCGAGCCTCGCCGGCGCACAGGCGAAGTTGGCGGCCCGGATGATCGACGGAAAATGCATCGTCGGACTGACCGAAGCAGAGCGGGCAGAGCGCTATGCGATGTGCCTTGATCTGTTCAGACAGCTCGCCGTGTATTGCCGTCGCAAGGCTATCGAGCTTCCCGCCCGAAGCCCGAACGAACTGCTCGACTGGGTGGAACGTGGCGTGCGCAACAAGCAGGCCGCCTGGCAACTGGGCGGCCCGGAAGTCGACTGGATCGTCGAGCAGATGCGCCAATCATACAAAACCACATTGGACGGATTCGAAGACTTGGGGAACTTGAAATGAGCCATTGCGATGTTGCGAGTCACAGTTGAATTGCTTGCGGGCGGTGATGCTCGCGGCCGCCGAACGGTGGCGACGGCCGACATTGGGCGGGCGCGCTCAGGCGCGCTCGCCGACTATCAAATTGATATGGAAGAGGATCTGCTGCCAGACCAGGTCTGGACCGGTGTGCTGCAGGACTATCCGCGTTGGTCCGCCAGCGTCTGGGACCTGGTCGCGCGCAGCATTGCCGTGGCGCTGACGGGAAGGGAGGAACTGCCTCCGCGGCCGACCATCCCGCCGATTCCCATTCACGACTCCGATGGCCCTTGGCCGTACGTCCGCTTTGACGATATCCCTGAGCCGACCCGCACGTTCTTTATGCACAATTTGCATGGATCGAGTACGCCTGCTTTCGGTGCGCGGCATACGCGTGGGACTGGGAAGACTTCCTGACTGGGCAGCGATGAGCGATCGCTCCGACGCGCATGCGCGAGAGATGGTTGCGGGAATATCCTGGTACAACTGCCTTGGGAAGGAGCAAAGGCTCGTCTGGCTCGACAAGGGTGCGGGTCTCTTCGGCGAGCGAAACTGTGTGACGGCCTGACGTGCCCTTAAAGCCGAGCGCCCGCAAACCGCGCAGCGCATTGTGGCAGCGAGCGATTTACCGCTGCCCGAGGCTAAAAAAATTCAAAACCGCCTCGCACACAAAAATACGGACAGTCCCCCTAGTGTTCTGACTCCTTAATCGCATCGAACGGGACGTGCAGAGACAGATTGGCTCTTCGCGAGCATGTATGAGGCTGACATCAAGGGTGTCCAACCGTTGCAGCTTGCGAATATAGGTACGCCGGCTCCGTCGAAGAAGCGAAGCCGGCCGCCTGGCAACCAATCCCGATCCGTTCACTCGCCGTCCGGGCCACCCCCTCGATCCTCATCGCCTCGATCGTCTCCGCGATCCTCATCTCCGCGATCGCCGCGGTCGTCACCTTCGGCGTCGCGCTCTCCCTCCACAACAGCGCCCCCCCTTCCTTGTCGTAGTCAATCTCGATCACACGGCTGCCATCATCATTCTCCCGAACAGTAATGTCCGGCTCGGCCCCCGCTTGCCCGGTTTTGTCCTCGAGATCGCCGTCGAGGTCCTCAGCAAACTGCATGTCTTCATCTGTCGGCGGCACTTCGTCGCCCTTCTGTTCACCCATTTTCAATCTCCTTTTGCCGTCAATTTTCCATTCAGCACTTTCAAAAGAAACGCCCACCTTTTACGACGGTTCTCCTCTTTTGCAGTTGTACTGCACTTCTGAAATACCCCTCGGACCTGTTGAATCGCCTCCGGGGAATCCTTCAATACATTGATGAATGCCTTGTTGAAGATGATGGTATTCGTCACGGAGGTGACGTCGGTCAAAGGCAGGTCACACAGCGAAGCTTTTGACTGCGTGTAGCAGTCCACATGGGTGCTCATTGCAAAACTCTTCATCTTTGCGCAGTCGCAAGACATGGGGTTGTCGATCGGAAGTACTTCTACTGCCTTTTCTTGCAAACAAACCAATGTCGTGTCTCTCCATGCCTTGCCCGCTTCGCTTAGAGTAGTGTTCGCTAGGAAGGCCTCGCAATACTTTTTGCCGAACGACATGAAGTAATCGTCGTTCTTGTCCTTACACGGACAATATTTGTCGAAACAGGCTTGGTAGACGTTGCAAGAAGCGGTCGCCGAATTGACACACTGCCCGTAAGCGAACGTCGAAAGAATCAATGACGCGACGAAGATGCAGGTGCGCAACATGCTCGATCCCTTAACGTCGGCGACGTGTGCCAATGTCTTTGCTTCACGCCAGCATGACAAGTGCAGAAACACTAGATGTCTATGCGAATACACCATCCCTGGAATTCTATTGTTTTCGCTCCCCGGCCTTCTTTCAATAGCCTTTCGGCTCGAAGAATAGGCGACCTGCAGAATATAACTACTCCGCCAAAAGGCGGAGATGATATGAGAATAATTTAATTGAGATGTAAGAGATGTTGATGTGAGGTTCTGTTGCTAAGGTAGACTGGCCCGGGAGTCTTACGCGATGACCGATTAGTGTTTCAATATTGAAACAGAACTGACGCGAGACAGTGCCTCAAGGGTTTACGGAAACCGAGCGTCGCCCGTGATGTCAACTACCGTGAGGGCAAAGGGATAGTGGACGGTGATGGGTCAGTGAAAAAAAAGTATGTCGAGTCCCAATAAGCCCCCGAACTTGCAGAGGCACTGAGGTTGCCATGGGCGACCTGAAGGACACTGACGGTCGATAGGTATCGCATTGTCCTAAAATGGAGAAATCCAAGCTGCCGGAAAAAGGAGAGCGCTATGGCCACAGGCGGAGTCCATCACGCGAGGGTGCTCTCTAAGATCCTTGGTAATGTCATTTGGAGCTTGACAAAGCCAGTCTTTACCCTCTGGCCTTGGATATTCTCTGTAGCGGTCTTTTTGGCGCTGCTGAACTCATCGCAAGGCGAATCCTTAGCAGGAAATTTCGCATCGGAGCCGCTTGCTATACAGGTTGTCATTACCGGGCTATTGGTCTACCTGCTACTAACGTCCTTTGGTTGCTTTCTTTCCTCGGTTGTCACAACAGCGCTCGAGACGAAATCCTCACCGGGGGGAAGGTGCTGGATGACGCGGCAGTACAGTTCGCTTCATATTCATTGTGGATATTGGTAATTAGTACTTTGCCCGCACTTGCCTTTGGCATTAAAACTGGATCTATCGCTTCGCAGATCATCGCTTCAGCCTGGGCGGCACTGATCTTCTCTCTCAGTCTTGTGGGACTTCGGTCCATCAAAGGACGGAAGAGCAGTCTTTGGGAAAGCCTAATCGTCGTGTGCCGCCGGCATCGACTGATCTTTGCTGCTTGCATGATGGCATTTGCCGTTGCTCCGCTGATATTGGGCGCGATCACCGCCTACCGAGCGCCACTAAGATTGACACCTGCGGGGCCTCTCGTACTAGCCCTCGTCGGCACCAGCGCGCTCGGCACGCTCATTGGAACAATCTTGATTATTATCCCGAGGTGTCTTCGGCTTCCATGGCTTGGTTGGGCGATTGGAGCAGGAATTACTGCCCAAGTCCTTCTAGCGCCGCTATCTATTGATGCAGAGAACCCTCTGCTACGAAAAGAACGCCAAGAGGCGACGTTGACGAACGAAGAGTGGGAGACCAAGTGTCCTACTTTCGAGACGGCGCCGGCCGGACAGGTCTTGATATCCAGGGTGGATGATGAAATTTTAGAGGCGGATGAGATCGAAGACTCCGGGGAGCGCCGTCCCGAGTCGCGGCCTTACTTTCTGGTAAGCGCAGAAGGCGGTGGCATCAGGGCAGCCTATTGGACAGCTATGGGCCTAGGGCAGATGGATGTCATTACCCATGACGAGTTCGCTTCAAGGGTTCTTTTGCTGTCTGGCGTGTCAGGCGGCAGTCTAGGAGTCGCAACGTGGTTAGCAGCACATGAAGTAGAGGGACTGTCGCCCAATGAAAGGCTTGATTTGATGGCGGTCTTCCTGTCCACAGATTTTCTGTCGCCGTTGCTTGGGGGATTCTTGTTCCTTGATGCCCCCCGCGTCGTTCTTGGTCAGATATGGCCGGCGGCCCGACGCGACCATGTATTTGAGAAGGCCCTTCATGACCGTTGGAAGGATCTAACGGGTTCGTCATTCTTTGCTCAACCGCTCCGTAGGCTATGCCTGAGGAAATTCAGCCATCCACCGTTAGTGTTCTTTAACGCGACAGACGCTCTATCGGGAAAATTAGTTTCACTGGAAGGTGCAAACTTTTGGCGTCAGAACGCATTCAACGGTTTTACAAACTCTCTTGAATTTACAAGCCTACGATGGATAAGTATTGCACAAGCAGTTTCAATTAGTGCGAGATTTCCATTCTTGTCTCCGAGTGCAGAAGTCGGAATCTCTTCGTCTCAGATGGGGTTAACTGAGAGGCAAAGGGCAATCGATGAAATTGACCCAGAGTCTGCCGAAACTCAGGAGGAGAAAGAGTCATTGACCACTAGGAAAGTCAGTCTGCAAACGGCGCTGGACAATGAGGCTGAGTGGCCGGATGAGGTTGTCAGCAAGGTCCGCGTTGCGACACTGGTAGACGGCGGTTACTTCGACAATAGTGGACTGACCCACGCCATTAATGCCATGGAGAAATTCAACGAAAAAGCGTTGAAAGCCGTGGGTCAGACTATGAAGAAGAAGTATGCCGATCAACCGATCTATGTAATGCATTTTCTCAATGACCCTAGTGCTGCGTGTCTGCCTTTAGGGGCGAATTGGAAACAAGGTGTGTCTGCTGCGGGCACTAACTTTATGGTCGCGGCAAATATAGGGTCGCTTCCATGTGAAACTTCAGTCGGCTTGCTAAACGACGCAACATCGGCACACCCATTTCAGTTTCTAACAACTCCGTTTGAAGCGATTTTCTCAGTCAGGGAAGCGCGCGCAGCGGTACAACGTCAGTATCTGATAGATCGATTTTTTAGGCTACAGTACTCCAGGTTGCCGCAGATTGCGCCACAGAAGAAACAACTGAAGGAGTTTTCCATTGCTCAGGAACTCACTGACATGACGGCTGGCCCGGCGGGTCTTCTTTTCCCATACTCAAACGAGATGTGGACCGTCGACAAGCGTACGGTGAACCGTCTATACGACACCCAGCGCAAATGGCTAAATGTGTTTGAGACAAGAGACCCTCAGTTCGATCAGACCTACGCGGCAAACCTCGAAGCTTGGAAGCAGGAAGCGCTGTCGGCTACTGAGAGATGGAATTGTGCTGCCGAACTGCGTATTAGCCAACCGCCCCTTGGATGGACGCTCAACGCAAAAGATCGCGCGCTGTTGCGATGTCTCGCTGCCCGAGCCAGTATTCGCGCCGGTTTTCCCCCCTTAACCACTCCGTATCCGGGAGGTGAGGCGCTATTCTCCAATCAAGCGCCAACAACCGAATTCCCCCCCCCTGAGGCGCCGCTGCCCTATAAGGCTCTTAGATAGCGTCATGATTGAAAGCGGCATTTGTACTTGCCCATAAGGCGATGCTCTGCGCGCCGAACAAGTAGCCGTCAAAGCTCGGGCATGCCGTTGGTGAGTCGGCCGCTTCCTGGTCGGAACCGCCGTTCGAAGGCCGGTGTGAAGCAGCAGTCAGTGTCCGTAGATGGCCGGCTCCGGTCGAATGAGGGTAGTAGGGTTCCCACGTGCAATGAGCGCCGGAATTTGCTAAGCCGCGTGGGCGGCCTTTCCGCGCGTTTTCCCGGCTTGCGCGGCAGCCGTCGCTGCCCCTTGAGGAACTCCAGGAAGCAGGTCTAGTTTGCCTCGACGATGCCGTTTTTCTGCTCGGTCTTCTGTTCAGCAGGCTGTTGCAGGAAGCGATGGCGCTTCAAGAAGAGGGTGTTTTTGCCCCATTCCCCATTGCCTGGCGGTCGTACGATTTGTGTCCAAGGCACTCTCCTTGTCGCGCAGGGAAAGTGTCAACCTTATTTAGGACGGGTGACGACCAAACAAAAGGCCCCGCCGCAACAAGGGGCCTTTTGGGGCTGGTCGATCAATAGCGAGGGCGCCGTCGAAGATTGCCTTGGAACTCTGGCGCAGGTCCGTTTGCGAAAATCCGGAGCGCCTCGCGGGAACGCTCAAGCTCTGCAAGCAAGTCCACCCGGCCCTGCAACGGAGCCAAAACCTTACCTTGGTCGACGTCCGCTCCCTCGCGCGCCACGGTACAAGGCCTAGCCGTTCTATCGGGGTGTTGATCATAGATAACTCCGATCACAGTTGCCGCTTTGCCAATCGGCAGCGACGAAATTTGTCATGAGTATAAGCATAACCCAAGTGGTTAAATCGCCGCTCAAGCGCTCAAGCGCTCAAGCGTCGGTCTTTGGTCAATCTGAGGCGTCGAGGTGCTTCGCCAGGCCGGCAAGTGACAGATAGGCGGGAGGGCGGGGGCCATAGCCGACCCTCACCGGCCGACCGCGCTCGTGCGGTCGCATGGGCCGCTTCCTGGGGTTCAGCCGCCATTCACCTGGACCATAAG
Organism: Cupriavidus necator; assembly: GCA_022041995.1. Taxonomy (GTDB): domain Bacteria; phylum Pseudomonadota; class Gammaproteobacteria; order Burkholderiales; family Burkholderiaceae; genus Cupriavidus. The sequence goes on along the minus strand of CP074381.1, from coordinate 4,078,310 downwards.
ACCATCGAGCTGGCAACGAACTCGCGATAACGTGTTTTATCGCGAGTTTGAGAGAGGGCCAACGCTAGTTAGGCTAGCGAACGAAGGGCCATTTCAGGAAGGGAGAAGGGAACGGCCGGGCAGGGTGACCGGGCCGTCCCCCTACGCTCAAGCCGCAAGTTCTAGGCGGTCCTCCTCCGGGCCAGCCCCTGCCTGCTCAACCAGCGCTGCGGCAAAGTGCGCCTGGCAGGTCCGCCGCTCATTCAGACGTGCCCGCAGATCCGCGCACAGTTGGCGCAGTTCTTCCACGCGGGCGACAATGCGTAGCATTTCCTTTCGCGGCGGGACTGGTATCAGGACGTTATTCAGAATCTCGAGGTTGATGTTCTTCTGTGCCGTCGCGGGAGCGAAGGCTGTCAAGTCATCTTTCGCCGTCTCGATAAACGTAAGGAAGTATCGAGTATCCACTAGGCCTGCAATCGGAACGAGTCCGACCACACTGTCTGGAAAGCAAGCGTCAAAGCCAAGAATCGCGGAGTCGGCAATATTTGCAGCAATCGTGATGCAGAGCGTGCCGGCTGGCCATAACTTGCTCTGTGCCAAGCCGAACTCGCTATATTTCGCGTTGAAATGCTGGATGACGCGGTCTGCGCGGGCCACCTCCCCAGTCTGGATCAAGGGATATAGACCGGGATTGAAAAGCTTTGGATCGTTCCGAGGTCGGTGCTTCGACTTGCCTCGTCCAAATTCACCAACCTCCTGGAATCGGGCCCACGCCCATCCTGTCGGCAGGGGAAAGGCTCATCATCGACCTGTATTGGCGGCAGCGGCTTGTCGCGCTTGAGTACTCCCGCTGCAATCAGATTGTCCTTCTCAACGCGAATCTGTCTAAGCAACTCGTTGGCCGGCTCGTCATCCGGGTCCTGCGAAACAATCAATCCACGGACCGCGAGTTGTCCAATGGCTTTCTCCAACGCGTCCACTGCTTCCGGGCGGTCGAGCAGTAGGTCGATGTTCGCGGCGAGGCGGGACCAGTTTTCCGCGAGCGCATGTGCCGACTCGCTCGCGGCCAGCGCTTCGAACAGCGTCGTGGTCAGCCGCGCGTGCTGCTCCGCCTCTAGGCTGCCACGGGATTCCAGTTCGTCGGACAGCCGCATCAGCTCTTGGACTTTGGCTACGATGCGTGCCTGCTCAGCACGCGGTGGCAACGGAAACCGCTTATTTTCAAAGTAGTCTCGCGGGAGGCGCTTCTGTCCAGCGGACCCGGTCATGACCTTCTCGCCGTTAAGTAAAAATTCCGGTGTCTTCAAGAAAATCAGGACGTAGTCGGGCAGGATTCCGCCCAATGGCCGGACAACGTGAAGTTCGGTCGTACCGGCCCCAATCCCGTTGGTAAGGTTCCTGAAAACGGTAGATTTGCCGTTCTCAAAGCAGGGGGTGATCTTGGCAACGCCAACATCACCCTCCGCAAAGTGTGTGAAACCAGTCTTGATCGCCGACCACGGTCTTTCCTCCACGCCATGCGGACTTACAAGAGCAGTGGGGATCGAGCTCATCTGCACGAAGGAAACTGGCAGGTCGTCGTCAGCATTGTTGCGTGGACCAATTACCCCGATCTCAGCCAAGGATGACCACTCCCACCCCCGTGGAAGGGGGGGCTTCTCAGATTGGCTTGCCAAAAGGCTGGCGCTTGTTTTCCGCTTTCCCTTACTGACGGGTTCGGAATGGTGCTTCTCCTTTGCGATCTGCTTCAGCAGGAAGCTAGCCGGCTCATCGTTGGAGTCCTGCGGCACCAGCTTGCCTTGCACCGCCAGCGTCAAGATCAGCTCGCGCAAGCGAGCCACACCATCCGGTGCGGTCGCCAGCAAGTTAAATCCTTCCTTGATCTTCATGCCTGACCCTCCAGCGCATCCGCCAGGATGCCCTTGAGCCGGTCGCGCAGTGTCTGCGCCTCGGCGGTAAGCCGGTGGTACTGGGCCAGCAGCTCATCCGGATCGTGGCTGATCTCCTCGCCCCGGTGCGGGTTCTTCTGGTCGAGGTTGAAGCCGTTGGCTTTCAGCGTGTCGATGCTGACCTTCCAGGCAAACTCGCTCTCGACGCGGCTGGCAAAGCCGTCCGCTTCGCTGCCCCACCAGGCCTTCTCCGGCGCGAACTCCTCGATGCGGATCGGCTTGGTCTTCGAGTAGCTCTTGTAGCCGGCCGGATAGGGATGCTCGTAGTACCAGACCTCACGCGTGGGTGCGCCCTTGGTGAAGAAGAGCAGGTTGGTCTTGATGCCGGTGTAGGGGGCGAACACGCCGTTGGGCAGCCGCAGGATGGTGTGCAGGTTGCACTCCGTGAGGAGCCTTTCCTTGATGCGGGTTTTCTTATCGCTATCGCCGAACAGCGTGCCATCGGGCAGTACCACCGCCGCGCGGCCATTGTGCTTGAGCAGCTCGATCATCAGCACCAGAAACAGGTCCGCCGTTTCCTTGGTGCGCACGTCGGCCGGGAAGTTGGCCTCGATGCCGGCTTCCTCGGTGCCGCCGAAGGGAGGATTGGTCAGGATCACGTCGACCAGATCGCGCGTGCCATAATCGATCAGCGGTCGCGACAGAGTATTGTCGTGGCGAATCTGCGACGGCACCTCGATGCCGTGCAGCATCATATTGGTCACGCACAGCAGGTGCGGCAACTGCTTCTTCTCGACCCCTGTGATGGCGTTCTGCAGCACGATGTCGTCGTCGGTGCGCTGGCGCTGCGGCTTCAGGTGTTCGATCGCGCAGGCGAGGAAGCCGCCGGTGCCGCAGGCCGGGTCGAGGATACGCTCGCCCAGGCGCGGGTTGACCTGGTCGACCATGAATTGCGTGACCGCACGCGGGGTGTAGAACTCGCCCGCGTTGCCGGCGCTCTGCAGATCCTTGAGAATCTTTTCGTAGAGGTCGTTGAACAGATGCCGCTCGGTGCGGTTGTTGAAGTCGATCTCGTTGATCCTGTTGATCACCTGGCGCAGCAACTGCCCGGACTTCATGTAGTTGTAGGCGTCGCCGAACACTTCACGCACGACGAAGCCGCGCGGGCTGCGCTTCTCATCGGCATCGAGCCCCTTGAGCGTCGGGAACAGGTCGCCGTTGACGAACTCGAGCAGTTCCTCGCCGGTGATGCCTTCCGGATCGGCGGCCCAGGTGCGCCAGCGCAGCCGCTCCGGCAGCGGCGACTTGAATTCGTCGCGCATCAGTTCGAGCTCGGTTTCCTGGTCGTCGAAGATCTTGAGGAACAGCAGCCAACTGAGCTGGGAAATGCGCTGCGCGTCGCCGTCGACGCCGGCGTCCTGGCGCAGGATGTCCTGCACGGACTTGATGAAGGTGGTGCTGATGGTCATGGGGGTTCGTCGTTATTGGTAGAGGGCGCGTTCCAGTTCCTGGAGCGCGGCCTGATATTTCGCTTTGCCGCCAAAGGCGGTGATGATCTCGACCGGCGAGCCGAATTCGTTGAGCGGCGCGAGCTTCAGCACCTCGATCTTCTCGATATTGGTGATGCCCGCGTCCGCATACTTGTCGAGCAGCGCCTGCAGCACGCGCCGGGCGGTCTCGCCGTACTGGCCGAAGACGTTGCGTTTCCTGACGCGCTCGGCGCGCTCGCGGCGCGTCAGCGGCGGCTGGTTGAAGGCGATGTGGCAGATCAGGTCGAAGGGGTCGAGTTCCTTGCCGGCCATCTCGGCCAGCTCCTCGAACAGCACCCCCTGTTTTTCCAGTTCGGCCAGGATCGCCTCCTTGCGCTCGGCGGCATTCCAGGCCTGAAGGAAGCCGTCCAGCGAGGCGTAGCGCTTGTTGAGCTGGATCCGGGTGAAGTCGCGCAGCGACTCGGTGATCAGCTTGCCGTCGGGGCCCAGGTACTGGACCTGCTCGTGCGCGACGCGCACCGGCACGTGATCCAGCACGTAGCGGGTGCGTCCCGGACCGGGCGGCTCCTCGGGCTCGCCGAGGCTGCCGCCAGGCTGGGCCGTGCCGCCTTCACCGGTGCCCTCGCCCTCTGGATCCTCATCGGGCGGCAGGATCGGCTCGTCGGGCGCGGGATCATACACCACGACCGGGTCGCCATCGAAGGCGGGGTCGGCGAACAGTGCCGTGGCCTGCTTGAAATCCAGGATCGTGAACCAGAGCTTGTCGTGCTCCTCGTCGATGCGCGTGCCGCGGCCGATGATCTGCTTGAACTCGGTCATCGACTTGATGGTACGGTCGAGTACCACCAGCTTGCAGGTCTTGGCATCTACCCCCGTGGTCATCAGCCGCGAGGTGGTGGCGATCACCGGATAGGCCTTGCGCGGGTTGATGAAGTTGTCGAGCTCGAGCTTGCCTTCGGCGTTGTCGCCGGTGATCTGCATGACATACTTCGGATTGGCACTGGCCAGATCCAGATTAGCGTTGATCAGCGCCTGGCGCATGCGCGCGGCGTGATCGATGTCCTCGCAGAACACGATCGTCTTCGCCATGCGGTCGGTCGCGCGCAGGAACTCCGTGATGCGCTGCGCTACCGCCACGTCGCGCTGGGTCAGCACCAGCGTGCGGTTCATGTCCGACTGGTTGTAGATGCGGTCCTCGACCACTTGGCCGAGCTTGTCGACTGTGCCGACCGGCGGGCGCCAGCCGAGGTCCTTGTCGAGATCCACGCGGATCACCTTGTAGGGCGCGAGAAAGCCGTCGTCGATGCCCTGGCGCAGTGAATAGGTATAGGCCGGCTCGCCGAAATAGGTGATGTTGGAAACTTCCTCGGTTTCCTTCGGCGTCGCGGTCAGCCCCAGGTGGACGGCCGAGCTGAAGTAATCGAGAATCTCGCGCCAGGCCGAGTCCTCGGCCGCGCTGCCGCGATGACACTCGTCGATCACGACGAGGTCGAAGAAATCGGGGCTGAACTGACGGTAGATGTTCTGGGCCTCGTCGGTCCCAGTGACGGCCTGGTACAGAGACAGGTAGATCTCGTAGGACTTCTCGACCGTGCGGTTTTCGATCTTCGTCATCGCCCCGGCAAAGGGCTTGAAGTCGTTGGTCTTGGTCTGGTCCACCAGGATATTGCGATCTGCCAGGAACAGGATGCGCTTGGCCGCGCGCGCCTTCCACAGCCGCCAGATGATTTGGAACGCCGTGAAGGTCTTGCCGGTGCCGGTCGCCATCACCAGCAAGATACGCGGCTGGCCCTTGGTCACGGCCTCGATGGCGCGGTTGACCGCGTTGAGCTGGTAGTAGCGCGCCTCCTTCCCGGGATAGTAGTCCTGGCTATAGACCGGCTCTGCCTCGGGCGCGATGCCCTTCCATGCCAGATAGCGTTGCCACAGCAGCGCCGGGGCAGGGAATTCTTCCAGGGTCAGTTCGCGCTCAATGACGCCATCGGTCGCGGTGCGGTCATGCCAGACGAAGCCATCCCCATTGCTGGAAAACGCGAACGGCACATCCAGCATCTCGGCATAGCGCAGCGCCTGCTGCATGCCGTCGCGCACGCCATGGCTGTTGTCCTTGGCCTCGACCACGGCGAGCGGAAGACCCGGCTTGAAGGACAGCACGTAGTCGGCGCGCGCGATGGTGTCTTCGTCGCGCGTCGCCTTCTTGCCGCGCACCAGGATCCGGCCATGGGTGAGGGACACTTCTTCCCGCAGTTGCGTGTGCAGGTCCCAGCCGGCGTCGACGATGGCCGGCGAAATGAATTTCGTGCAGATATCCCGCTCGGAAAGTGATTTCTTGCTCATCTTCTGTCCTTCGCGCTACGCGCCAACACCGTTTCAATCGAGCGGCCACAGTTCGAGGGTCACCCGCGCCTGCTGCTTGCGCAGGCGTTCGATCTCCTGCTGCAGTTCTGCCTCCTTCTCCAAGGCTGCTCCGGCCTGTGCCTGTTCTGCCGCGCTCGGTTGCAGCACCTGCAGGGCTCTCAATTCCGACAGGTTGATCATCTGCATCGTGGCACCCCCGGACACAATGCCTTGCAGCAGGGCCTGGCCCAGCGGCGAGCGGAGTTGCAGGAACAGGGTGCGCGGATCGGTGCCAGCCGCCGGATCGACGCGCAGCACCATCGCAGTCTGTCCGGCGACCCAACCGCCTTCACCCGGCGGCGGGACCTCGGGTGGCACAATGCCGATCTTGCCGACCCCCCTTTGACGATCAGGACGATGTCGTGCGGCAGCAGGAACTGTTTTTCATTGCATTGCTGCGCAATCTCGCGCGGCAGGCTGACCGCTCGGCTGGCGTCCTGAATGTAGCCGTAGGCCGGCAGGTCGGCAGGTCCCACCTCCCAGGCCGATGCGACGTCATCGCTGTCCACGGACTTGATCGCCAGCGGCCGCAGCGTCGTCACCAGATCTCCTAGCCTGACCATTTCGGCGTGGGCGAGTTTTTCCCGCAGCCGCCGCTGTGGGGGGGCACGACGTAACGACTGACCTGAAGCTGGGCATCGTTTGCCAGAATTTCCTCAACCGATACCACTATGACGTCCGGGTCTGCAGCGTCCGTCAGAATCAGGTCGCCGAGCATGGAGGTATTGGTCAGCCTGGAGCGCGCCTTCGACAGGGACTCCACAAATCGCTCGTTGTCGGCGTTGACGAAGCGCACGGTGCGATGGCCTCCACGCGGATCGAGCACCAGCAGCGCGATGGCAACCTGTGGACCACTCAGAATGCCGCTGGGCAGGGCCACCACGGCCTGCACCATGCCGCGTTGCAGCAGATCGATGCGCAGCGCTGCCTCGCCTCGGCCGAACAGGAAGCTGGGCGTCACCGCGACCGCCACGCGTCGGCGAGTTTGAGCCAGCAGGTGGCGAATCGACAGGATCGTTCCGGAAGTTGTCTTCTCCGGAAAGCGGCCGAACCAGTCCTGCTCGGCGACCTCGCGCTCATAGCGTTGGTTCAAGGGGGGGAAGGCAATGGCAACGTCAAATTGGCGAGGTTTCCCCTCCTCAATGGCTTGGGGAAAACGAATCGGGTCCCCGATTTGGACGGTCAAAGACCCGTCGGCCAGCAGTCCGATCTGCAATGTTACCCGCCATGGAAGGGGCGTTTCCAAATAAACGGCGGCCCCTTTGAGCGTTCCTCTTACGCTCAGTTGCGCGCCGGTGTCCCAAGGCGTATAGAGCGTGTCCCCGGCCTGCAACTCGCCAAGGGTCAGCATCAGATCCGCCAGTTCAGGTGGATAGAACAGTTCGCCATCCCCCTGCTGCCTGCCAGTCCGGTTACGACATCTGCGATGTTCAGGTGTTGCAGTACCCCGGTGTCGCGCAACTGCAGCACCAGATTCACGAGGTCCTGTAAGCCGGCTACGCCCAAGCGAGAGCCTTCCTTATCGTCGGGAAAGGCTCGCCGCAGGTCCCCATTTTGACTACTGAGCTGCTGCCAGCGCTCGACATAGTCCTGCGGCCTTTCACTCCTTGTAAGACGCAGCGGCGGCGGCAGCTTGCCATCGCTCGACCACTTCTCCCAGACGAGAACCTGCAGCACCAATTCGAGTGCAATGGCGTTGTCTAATTGACCGCGTAAGGACTCAACGAGCCCCCAAACAATGTCTTTCATCCACTGAGTTCCCTTTAGTGCCGGCGTTCGCAGTTGTACGCCGTGACTAGTTCCTCTCCTGCTGCAACGACCGTTACCCCGCCTTTGTCCAGAATCTTTTTCAGGACCCGCTCCGTCTGCTGCATGGCTTCCAGCAGACGACGAGCCTCCCTGTGACCTAAAACGTACTTATCCCGATCCGACACGCCGTGCGCGAGCACCAAATCCACCATGTCCTGGGTGATGCCGCGTTGGGACATGCGTTGCTTGACGTGATTAGTGTGTCGCATTAGCGCTCCTCTTGATGGAGCCAATCATATGATGTAATCTACAAAATATCAAACGTAATTTAATTACAACATTGAGAAGTCGAGCCCAACTTGATGCGTTCGGACGGCGTCAGTTCAGCACCTGGGATTAGACGAGCGCTTCAGAAAGTCACTCACCATGGGGCGACGGCTTGCGCCAAGACCCGGACGCACCAGACATTCATAGAGACGCCCTCGTTGATGGCCGCGGCATTGAGAAGAATCTTCAAGGTCTCGTCCACACCTTCGAACTCAAGAACTATCCGCGCTGATCGGCCACCAGCGGTAACAGGACACGCTTCTTTGCACCTTGGACCAAGATCGATGCATCTGCCGTTGGCATCTAAGGCCGGTTTCGTCGCGATGCTGGTCGAACAGACAGCGGGCGGGCGGCAATAACCAGAGCAATCTGGCACTGGGGCCGCCTACGCCGCGCGGACGTCGGACCCCTGCCCGACCGTCCTGCCAGGTTATCCAGAGAGCCGGCCACGCTCGGGCGTTTGCCAGACTCGCAGGTGGCAGGTCGGTTTCAAAAAGCTCGCGGTAAAGCCGTTATCGCGAGTTTTTTGGGACGGCCTTCCGCCGACAGGGCTTGTTATTGGATTGGCCAAAGCGGCCGTTCATCATGTAGCGTTCGACTATTGGCCGAAGTACGACACTGACCAGGCTCGAAATAGCGGCCGCAGCCCGCTCGGCTACGGACGCTGCTAGCCTCGGCTGCACCAGGCCGCGGGCGACCCGTTGCGGTCCTAGCCCAGCGCGAGTTCGACATCCGAAAGCTGCCGCTCAATGCCTTGGCTAGCCGGCGCGGGAGTCCGCAGGTCACCAACACAGGCCATGACGATGTCAACGCTAGGGTCTGTGTTGGCATATGCACTGAACCGAGGGGTCGGGTTCAACATACACTCCGGCGCCGAACTTGGGGTGGCTTGTCGCCGCGGCTAGCCTCCAACCAGACGCAGATGAGTATCTCGCACCGAATCTGCGTTGACACCAAGTCGTGACGCAAGGCGGTCGCTGAGCGCCTCCATGACTGAGACGAACGCATCGGAAGTCAAATCATCTCCGGTCAGTCCGAACGTGCGATAAACATGTTGCGCCAGCTCACCCGCCCTGTACACCGCTATAGGTTTTCCTCGCTCGTCAGTCACCGACTGCACGGCACATGCCGCCCAAGCGCACGTCGCCCAGCACTCGACGACGTCGACGGGCAAAGCGGCGGTCGGGTCCTCAGGAAGCCGAACCAGATAGGCCAGCACCGGGCTGCGCCGAAAGAATTCGTAAAGCAGTCGCGTAGCCAAGCGAGGCCAACCTGTATCGCCCTCGATGGGCAGAACCTGAACACGCGACATTCGCTGCTCCGGCGCTGCGCCAACTAGGTGCGTGCGGCGCGTTCCCGCCGTCAAGACGACCATCAGCAGCGCTCGCAGTCGAAGTAAGTCGATGCCGGCCAGGCCCGAGCTCTCCGCCTTCGACCGCGATATTGCTGAAAACGAAGTGACAGCTTCGACGATCTTGTCGGCAGTGTCTCGATAGTACTTGTGCTGACGCTCGCGGGCACGCCTCCGCGCGGCCTCCTGCGCACGGACCTCGCCGTCCGAAAGCGGCTTTGTCTGGTGTCCTAACTCGACGTCACCCTCACCGTCGGCCGTCTCGTCGCCCATGTCCAGCAATTTTCCAACGTCCGAAGCCTCCTCATCATCCGCCTCGGACGCCTTCTTCCCACGTCCGAGGAAGTAGTTCAGGGCGCTGCGCACAGCGTCCATGTAGCTGGTTGCCGTGGTGCTGTTCCCTAGGGTGCCGGAGGTCTTGCGCCGGCCTTTGATGAATTCCTCGTAGGAGAGCGACGTCGACGGATCCGCTTCTTGGGGGTCTCGCTTTTTGGTACCACTCGGCGCGACTACCTCTTGTGTCTCCTCGGCTTCAGCACGGTGGATCTCATCAATCACCTCCAGCAGCCACAGTCCCTCCGTGGCATCCTCATCATCGAAGTGCTCGAGGGCGTTGCGAATCTTCGAGGACTTCGGCCTGCGCTGGCTCTCGTGAATTGCGGCATCAACGGTCACCACTGCCAGACTGGATTCTTGCTCGTGAAGTCGCACCCGCGCGAACCCTGGCAGCTCGTCTCCATCAAGAACCATGCAGCGACAGTCCTCGAGCCGTACCGAGAATGCGGCCTCGCCCAGTGACAGCATGTTGGCATCAAAGAGCTCTACACGCGACTCGTCGACGTCGAAAGCAGGTCTCGGCCACCAGAGCAGGCTTGCCGAGCGAACCTCGAAGCGCCCGGGCATGCGTGGCTGAATCTGGTCGAGCGCAATCTCCTCATAGTCGGTCTGCGGCGGCAGATCCGAGAGTGCGATGGCAGCATCCTCACTCAGTGCTGGCTCTAGCTCAAGCAGTTGCACAGCGCTCCCCTGTTTGAGGCGCCGGTAGAGGCTAACCTCCTCGTTTCTTCCCCCGAACAGCTCGTTGCCGAGTGCAGCGGTCGTACAGTTCGCGCTCCCGTAGAGCACGTGGTCGGCTCGGGCGGTTTGGGCAACCAGCAGCTTGGCGTGGGCAAACCGAGACGGGCCCCTTTTCAGCGCACCGATATCGCCAATCTCAATTTGGTCACGCTTGCCAACCGCATGGACCGGAAACAATTGCGTGGCGGGCTGCAAGACCACCTGGAGCCTCGTTGGACGCAGCGCTTCCTTCAGCCACTTCAGCGCTGCCAAGTCATCGTCCCAGTAAGGGCTCATAACGACCAGGCGCTTCACCCGCTCTTCGCCGATAAGCTGGCGAAACCTCTCAGCGATTCCCACTCCAGCATTCTCACGCGGCAGAAGCGCCAGGAGGCCGCCAGCGTCGTCACTGATGGGCTCAGACGAATCCACGCCATCTCGCAGCCATGGCGTGCGCGCGACCGCCCATTCAATCTGCCGTCGCGCCGTCGCTGCTGACGGTTCAATAGTCCTGGCCATGTAAGACATCGCCGCTCGCAGCAACGGAACACCAGTCAGGTTGTCTTCGTCGACGCTCACCTCCCCGACCATCTCCAAATTACCGGCAAGGCCCGGGGCGGTGAGGTTTGCGGAACCGATGATGAGACGCCCCGACTTGCGGCCGAGTTGCAAGATGAGTTTCGAGTGATAGACGCCGCCGTTCGCGATTTTCCCGTCGACCACCGAATAGCGTCTTCCGGCGTACTTCGGTCGACCAGTGCCATTCTCGAGGCTCAACGCCACCATGCGGGCGTCAGCGATGACGACGATGTTGTTGGACCGCGCTTCCCGCAGACGGGTCAACGCCATCGACTCAAACGCCACGAAGTCCAAATCGAACGTTGTGGCTATGCAGGTATGAAAGCCTGTGGCGCTGAAGCACTCGAATAGCTTCATACGCCCTCCAGGGCACGTCGCCCCAAGTCGGTCAAACCGTCAGGGCCAAGGAGGTGGATGTCGTCAAGGAACCTGATGGACGACGCCAAACGCGGGTTCGTCAAGACCGGGCCGTCCTTGCTTCTGAGTCGGACACGCCCATTGTCGGTCTCCAGGAGAAAGGTGTAATCGCCTTGGTGTCGTAGCTTCTGGATAGCAACCCAAAGATGGCGATCGATCACGCGAACCTTGAGCAATGAATGAAGCAGTTGAGGCAGCGGCGCATCGCGATGAGCCTGCAGAAACCGGAGTTCGGTGCAAATAGATTGCACGAAGGGGCTGTCTCCGACCAGTTTTAGCTCCGCGTCCAGTGCAGGCAACTCTGGCGTGAAGCGTTTGAAGAGAACCGCCAAGAGCCGCAGTGCAGCGACTGCGACTTCGGCATTGGTCGCCGAGGACAAATTGGCGCCTTGAAGAACCTCGTTGATCAAGTTGAACTCGCTGTCGTCCTTCTCCTCGGTCCACGGATTCTCCGGCAGAGTGATGTCGTCGCACAGGTGCGCAAATGTCTGCATTTCGGCGCCAAGCGCCTTGACAATGCGTGCAACAACAACCTGTAGGAGCTTGTCCAAAGCCACGCCCCCCGGGAAGCCCTCCAGTACGTCAAGAATGTACTTCAAGAGGGCTTCATAGCAGGCATGGCATAAGTCATTGACGTGATAGGCCAACCACGTGAAGCGCTGGGCCATCTCCTCGTCGCTCAGCGATTCAACCTCGACTCCATCGCTATCTCGCAGCGCGTAGAGCGCCCATCGGATATCACTGGCCGCAGGCATATAGCCCAGCCAATCGGTCGCGCGCAGCACGAGCCTCAGACTCATGCTTCGGGCCAGGTCACTTGGCGAGCTATCAGGAGCACGTGCGAACAGTATTGCCTCGTACATGTTCCGTTCGAGACTTTCGGGCTCGATAGCGCTGGGCACCATGACGGCGAGCTCCTCCAGCTCACTCCTCGATACCGAACCGCGCTCTACGGCTTTCAGGAAGCACTCGCCAGCGCCGCCTATTGCTGCGGCGAACGCCGCCGCCAGGCCGTCCCCGATCTCTGGAGTCGGCACGGGCACGTCGTGGTGTTCAACCGAACACAAGATGCCCGTCGCAAAGAGCTGCGTCCCGTATGCCGCCCCATAGGCACCGAACGCCTGTTTCAGATACTGCGGTTCCGACGGGTCGTTGTCAGCATGTATGGAAAACGAAATCCAGGCGCCTGACGTGGCGGCCAGCTTGCGCCTTGCCCAGCGGCTCCCAGCGACGCCCGTGTCCTGCGTCTTCGCCTGCGTCAAAAGCGCATAAAGCGCTTCTGACCTTCGGAGGAACTTTTGCCAACCCGCAACGGAAGGGTCACCGCTGTGCTTGGCGTAGTAGTCTGTTAGCCAAGCGTACAGACCGTAGTAGCGCATACGCAAGGTCACGTTGCTGATGCCCGGCACCAGTCGCTGGTACTGGGAAACGCTCGTGCTCTGCATACCCAATGGGTCCAAGCCTCGTCGCTCTTCACGCCGCGTCCATTGCGGCTCTCCCATGGAACTCATGTCCAATCCTTCCGTTTTGTTTTGTGCTGAATTTGAGCGGCTAACTCAGGAAAGGTCAATGGTCAAGGAGAACTGTTGCTGCGACTCCGGAAACCCTGCTGACAAGGCGCTCCGTCCGAACCGACGTGCTTAGGTGCCTTCAACTGGGTATGAAGGCGGCTGGCGGCCGAGCGACTCGCGTGGTCGAGGAAGCCGAGACTTCAGCCGCAGTCATCGAACGAAAATCGCTCGTAGATCGGGCGCGCTATACAAGTCAGCTATTAGCTTGATCAAGGCTTTGCGGCGCCCGCCTGCCTCGTAACCGTGTCCGCCGCGGAGGTCGACATGCCCAGAACCTACCATTCGCCAGTGACTGCACCTGGCCGGACCGGGCCGCCAGCGTGCAGCGCATGGGCGTCCGTTGAGAGCTGGTCAGCGGGCGCGGCGCACCTGGCATGTGGGAGGTGCGGCTCATCATTTCAGACGCTCCGGGCTGTAGTCTGAGTAGGCAAGAACGGGGCAGCCTTCGTGGAGATTGCGGCGCTGCTTCGCGGACACCGTCTGCTTTTTCGGCGACCAACGGCCGGCATATCGGGCGCCGCTACCGACATTCTCGAGTAGGCGATGAATAAGATGAATATGCTTGGTGAGGGTCGAGAGCACACCGAAGGCGACCCGGACGCCGGGATAGCCTTCCAGCTCGGTATGCAGCAGCGCGACCGCGAACTGCCCGGGATACAGCATCAACTCAAGCGCGCCCAGCCAGGGGGAAGCAGAAATCCCCTCGGGGCGTACGAGGTGCAATTCGGTCAAGCCAGTGTTGGAGAACTTTGCGCGCACGCCCGGTTCCTGCCGTTCTTGCGCATAGTCAATGACAAACAAGTCGTCCCCGCTTCCCCCGGCCTTCAGGGCCTTGCCCCACATCTCCACCGTTGCCTTGAAGTCTTCGCCGCGCCCCCAGAATGGGTAGTCCGGCGCAAGCCATGCCACCGAGCTCAGGTGCTTGGGCGCGCCTTTATGGCCTTGGCGTGCGTCGTAGATGAGGCCGGAAACCGCCTCCCGATTGCCCTTCAGGCACAGACTTCCGAACAGGGGCTGCAGCCCCGGCGGGGCAACCATGCCGCTGACGACGTCCGCGGCAAAGCGACTGGCGTCGAAACGGTCCCCCTCGGCGTACTTGCGCAGGAAATCGAGATGAAACAGGTCGATGAACTCGTCGACGCCGCTGGCACGCGCTGCAGGTTCGCGCTCAAACTCGTTCGCGACCCGCTCACGAAACTGCGCCAGAAGTTCGGGACTCACGCCCGCGTCGAATTCCTCCGGGAATTGACTTGACAACTTGTTTCCAACACCAAGCCCCAGACTGACCGTCACCGGAATGAAACCGGCTTTTTTGGCCTCGACGCTCTCAATCGAATGCACACCGTAGGACCGTTCGCGCTCTTCCCCGCGCGCACGGGCAAATTCGCGCTCTATCTGCGCAAAGTTCTCGCGGTAGGCCCGACGGGCCCGCTCGACGCTGTTCCCGACGATATCGGCAGACGGATTGAGCTTCACCCAGTTATCGCTCGCAAACGCGAACTCCGCGCGCCGCAGCGAGGTGAAGGCCAGCAGGTCGAACGGGACGGTATCCGTGCGCTTCTTGAGCTTGGTGACCCATGGGCAGTCGTCGGGCGAGGCATCGAACCTGGCGATGATTTCCTCACTAAGGCTGAGCGCGTCATCCACCAGCTTCACGTAGCCTTGCCGGTCCAGCGACTCGATGACAGACAACGCCTCGGCCTCCGAGAATCCGAAGTAGCCCTGAAAGCCGGACAGTGACACGCGACCGCAGGTGTGCAGCAGCCGCAGCACGAACTCGGTCACAACCGGCAACCTTTCTTCAGTTGAAATGAAGGCACCGACCTTGAATGCCTGAATCGGCAACGCGAACGTCACCTTGTTGAACTCAAAGCGTTCGCCGCTCATGCTCGGAACTCCTGCGCGCGAATGACGGCGGCGCGGCCCGCAATGGTTAAGCCATCCACCTTCTTCAGCACCCGCCCCAGCGGCAAGCTCTCATTCTTCCCGCGCCACATCGGCGTCGCGCCGACCACAATCAGCCGCTCCATGGCACGCGAGAGCGCCACGTTGATGCGGTTTGGACTCCGGAGGAAGCCAGGATTCATATGCGGGTTGTGGCGAACGGTCGACAGAATAACAATTCGGTTCTCTTTGCCCTGGTAGCTGTCCACCGTGTCGACCTTGATGAGCCGCCGCAGTTCGGCCGGCAGCCAGCGGGCCTCGTTCTTGAGGCGATTCAGCAACTCTCGCTGCCTGGCGTACATGCAGATGACCCCCACAATAGGGTCACCGGGCTGCAGCCCCTCCTGCAGCGCCCTGACAAGAGCCTGGTTATGCAGCAACGCTTTCAGCACGCCCATCACGACATTCGCCTCGGTCTCGTTCCAGCAATCGACGCCATCCGAAGACACATCTTCCTGGGCCACCTTGCCCAGCGTACCCGTATCCACCCAGGTGATCTCGTGCTTGAACTGCGGCGGCAGCAGGCTCGTATCGAGCCACGAGGCGGCCCGCCCCGTCGCAAGCGCCCCCCCATAAAACACCTCGGACACGAGCTCGCCGATGGTTGGTGCCATGCGGTATTGCTCCCGTAGGGACGTGCCAGTGGTTCTTCCGTACGGCGAATCAAAAACCCGTTCGAAATCGCTGGCGAAGGCCCGGGAGTCATCGGCGTAGCCAAGCTTGCGGGTGACGGCATCGCGAACCTCCTGCGGGAATGTCGGCGGTAGTTGCTTGTGGTCCCCCACCAGGAGGATGCGCCGCCCGATTTGCAGGGCGACGGCCAGTTCGCTCGGCGCGGCGCGTCCAGCCTCGTCAATGATGACCCAGTCGTACATGTTCTGGATGACACCCGCAGCGCGGCGCCCAATGCCCACCAGCGTGCCGGCCACGACTGTCCTTGACTTGGCCAGAAACTCGACAAAATTGGCAGCCGGTTCGCCCAGCGCCTTGAGCCAGTCATCGGACAGCTTCAGTAGCCGGCGCAGCCTATCCAGCGCTTGTGGCGACTGAATCTCGAAGGTCGCGGCAAGGTCATCGAAAAGGTGGTCGACCACCGCGCCCAACGGGACATCGCCCACGTCAAAGCCATAGTCGCGTCTGCAGATATCGCGCACCGTCTCGGTCAACTGTCGCACATGGTGAGCGGTTTCATCCCCCTCCCCAGACCCGGCCTCATTGCGCGAGTCACGCGGTGGCTCCTTGGCGGCATCCAGTTCGAGCATGCCAATCTGCTCGACGAGGCGACCGACGCTGACATGCAGGCGCACCGCACTGGCGGCGAATTCGGCCGGCAAGCCCATCTCAGTGGCCAACCGCACGACCCGCTCCTTGTACTCGGACTTGAAGCGCTCCCGGTACACCTGCTCAATTGAGGAAGAGTGAAGATGTCGAATCGGCTCCGAGACTACCGATTCATGGCCGAGGCGTACGGCATCGAACACGATGCCTTTTGACTCAAAGAGCTCCAGCGCCTTTTCCATTGCATTGTTCACTGCCTCGTGCGCCTGGCTCACCACCAGGATGCGACGTGCGCTTTCCTTGGTTACCAGATAGTGCAACAACGATGCGATGAACCAGGTCTTGCCGGTGCCCGGCGGGCCTTGAAGCAGGCTGACCGGACCAAACTGCAAGGCGCGACGGAACGCTTCGCGTTGGCTGTCGTTTAACTGCTTGGTGCCTTGCGAGTACGCGTCCAGCGCCTCATCGGCGGGCAGCTTGAACTCCATCGGCGCAGGCTGCACGCCATCGGCCTGGAAGTAGTCCACCAAGTCCGGGATGACTGAGCGGCCCTCAAGAATTCGGTCAACGGCGGCGGCCCGGCGGTTCAGCGAAGCGCTCTCCATATTGCTGCGCAGACGCAGCTTGTCCCCGGGCTTCGGCGGCTTGCCACTCCACCGTTCAACGGCCAGCTCCGCGTTCGTACCCAGCGAGGTGTCTCGAAGCTCGAGGTCGCCGCAACGCCGCCAGACGCCCTCTGCGGTCCTGCGTTCAACCCATGTCCTGTCGTCAGCGTCCGGGTCAAAGCCGGCTCCTTCCAGTACACAGGGGATGAGCAATTGATGCTCACGTTGGGGATTGCGCCGCACCTCTGCCGTCACGGTCGCAATTGGCAGGCCGTCCTGCTCGGCATCGAGCAGTCCTCGCCACAACCGCTCGACATCAATGGCTTGCTGCCGGGTTGCCTTCGGCGGCATCGAGCCCGCGGTCTGGCCTAAAACATCGTCCGACGCCGCGGGGGCCGAATCCGGACTCGTCTCGTCAGGTACGCTCGCCGCATCGCTGCCGAATTCGTCCACCCATAGCGCAATCGACGGCGCCAGCTCCGACGCTTCATTGCGGGCACCGTCAGCCAACATCAGGCGCGCCCGTACGCCGCCGATGCCCTTCTCCTGGGCCCGCATCAACTGCGACAGGTCAATTGGCTTCACAGTGATCCACGACACCCGGCGTTCCTGGGTCAGCCACCCGAACGTCAATCGTGCACCGGCCCCCGTCAGGTGGACAAGCTTTGTTCCTGGAGTCTGACGTGCGTTCTCCATGGAGAGATGAAAGAGGCCGTTGTCGGACACCAGCTCACCCGCCCCCACCCTTTTTGCGGCTAGGTTCTGTACCGTGATGTGAAAGGGCTCCGTGTCCGGGGCGTTGGTAGACTTCCCCTTGCCGTCCAGCGCACTCTGCAATGGCTCCAAGGCGGAGACGCTGCGTTCCGTCAGCAACCTTTGAATCTCTTCCCGCACCTTTTCCAGGCCCAATAGCTCGGCCTCGGTGCTGCTTTCCTCAAGCAGTTCCTTGAGCACCGCTGCCAGCGCATAGCGGTCACGCGCCATCGGCGACATGGTCTTGTAATCGGCGGGGAGATAGGCGGTGCTATAGGCTTCGATGCCGCCCCGGCGGTAGTCGAGCAGGTCGATGAATACCGGGCTACCATCCGCCCGAACAATGATGTTGCCGGGCTTGATGTCGCCGTGCGGCCACTCGAAATCATGCAGACGCGAGAGTGTGCGCGTGAGCGCCCGGGCCACCGCCACCTTGACCTCGCGCTCCTGCGGTCGCCTCATCCACTCGGCGAGCGTTTCGCCCTCAATCCAGTCCTGGACCAGAAGCAGGCTCCGCCGGCTGAGCCCGTAGTCGCGAATCCCGGCCAGACCGGCAAGCGACGCGGCACGGAGATTGCGCGCCCTTTCTAGGAAAGACAGCAGCCGTATCGCAACATCGGGACGCCTGAGGTCCGGTTCAACCCCGTGCCATTCCTTGACCAGGACCGGCTGTCCATCGACACTGCTGCGGTAGGCAAGCAGGTCATCATCGTCCGTCAGCGGCGCCCCGTCCTCCAGATAGTCCCGAGCCCGGGTCCTGGCACGGTGGGCCTCAA
Organism: Cupriavidus necator; assembly: GCA_022041995.1. Lineage (GTDB taxonomy): Bacteria > Pseudomonadota > Gammaproteobacteria > Burkholderiales > Burkholderiaceae > Cupriavidus. The sequence goes on along the minus strand of CP074381.1, from coordinate 4,060,146 downwards.
AGACGGAGAGGTCAATCAACTGTTCGCGCTCGTTGGTCGACGCCGTGTTCACGGCCTCGAGCATTTCCCGAGCGTTCTCAAACCGCGCCGTCGGTTCGAGGCTCAGCGCCTTTGCGAGCACGGCGTCGAACGCGCCATCAAAGGCATCGTTCGCTCGCGGCTCCCACCGGTAAGCGCCTTCCACGCTGGGCGGACGCTCACCATGAAGCATCAGGTGCGCCAAGACACCGAGCATGTAGACGTCACGGTGATAGGGCGTTGACTCCTGGGCGAAACCCGTGTCTTCGGGCAAGTTAGCCCGCTCCACCTTCACCCGGTCCCGGAACTCTCCCACCGTCTCCATGACCGGATAATAAGCTGCTGGAAATCCGGAGACGACCACTTTCGCGGGGCGCTCAATCCACAAGCAATGCGCGCCGACATCCCGATGTGCAACGTTGAGGTCATGGAGGTCCGCAAAGCGCTGTAGCATCGCCTTCACCAGGACAACGCGCTCCGCTCCATTCAGCTTCGGCAGGCCCGCGTTGGTGAATTCGCTCAGGCGCGTGACCTTGGGCGGCAGCACATAGAGTTCCGCAAAATCCCGCGTGACATTCGCTTCCGACATGCGCGCGACAGGGCGCAGCAAGCTACGCGAGAGCTCCTCGTTGCGCGGTTCGACGTACTCGTAGACTCGCTGTTCCCGCAAGCCGATGAAGCCACGCTCGCCCTCGCCGATGAGTTCTGTCCCCAGCGCCGAAAAGTCCCACTGCCGAAGCAGCGCCAGCTTGTCCGGGTCAGCCGACTCCTTTGCCCTGAATTCAGCGTAAAGCTTGGTTGGATGCTCCCACATCGGCTGCTTATCGGGACGGAAGCCATGCAGGTTGTATCCGGCCGGTCGTCCCTTCTGACCTTCGAAGAACAGGTCATAGTTGTACAGGAATCCCAGCGGGTCAAAACGCGGTGGACGACTGATTACCTTGCGGTAGTTTGGTTCGGATACCCAGCCCAGCAATTCGTCCAGGTAAAGAACCGAACGGGCCTCACCGTCCTCCAGGTCAATCTCAGCGAGGCGTTCACTCAATACGACGAAGGCATAGACAAACGGAGTCTTTGCCGCGCCGACACGCGCCTGCAATGCGCTACCCAGTTTCTTGGCCTTGAGATTGACCAGCGGCACCGGCGACCGTCCACGAGGCTGACCGTCGACGTACCAGTTTCCTCCCCGTGACTCAAGACGCTTGCCGCGCCAGTTCTTCAACTCGAGAACCACAATATTGGTGTGCGTCACCAGCACCAAGTCGTAGTCGTCATCTCCCGCTCCAGCGCCTGCACGGCTCAGCTTGAACGAAGCGTAGCCACGCCAACTCTTGGTCAACGGCGACGCGTCAAATGCCTTCTGGATGCGTTGATGGGCTTCAATTTCCGATGCAGGAACACCAGACTTCTCAATGAGCCGAATATCCACGTTTGCACACTTCCTCAAACAGTTCTTTTGCTGGGCACCCAGGCTGCCATCAAGACCTCTCGAAAGGGCCATCTGCGGATGGCTCGACCATTGATGGCGCGCACCAGTGTCCGCTTAGCGGCGCACCTTCCTGACAGACCGCTTTTGGCCGACCTCAGGCGGCCGAGGAAGGGCGCCGGTCGGCGCTACCCGACCCATTGCGGGCGTTCGGGCGTAGCTGCGCTGTAGCCGCTCCGCAGCGAAAGCGGAATTTGCCGAGAGCCAGAGCGCATGCGAAAGGTAAAGCGGCGGCGCTTGTAAGCCCGCCGGCGCGATACACCGAAGCGCATTCCGAAGCGACCTTAAACCATCGCAGCTTCCCGGGGCCGAACAAGGGGCCAAGGTGCCGTACGTCACTTGGCGCCCTGTGCCACCGTGCACAACGCCTCGATCTCCTCTGCGGAAAGTTTGTGATGCGTCAGTTGCTTCTGAACTGCCTTCGCGTCAGCGTACCCGCCATCGCTGGCCAACGAGACCGAATATGCCTGAATCGCATCGCGCATCCTGTTGAGGCCCCGTCCGTTGACGATTCGGATTTCGGGATGGGGCGATGCGGCCTGTTCAAAGACGGTCTTGGGGTGCACCAAGATGGGCGTCCTCGTGCAGGTGTGGCCGTACTTTTGATCAAACCAGACAATGGAGCCGTTCAACTGGTTCGTATCATGCTTGGAGATGCGATCGGCCAGTACGGCTCCGCTTTTGCACTCGATCACGAAATACCGTGAGTTGCCGAGGGCCCAAAGGTTGTCCGGTCCTCGGCCCACCTGGTCTTCTGGCCTCTCGGACCCGAAACCGAGAAACAATCCCAGTTCCTTCATGGCAGCCTCAAACCGCTTCGACCCTTCTTCACCCCACTGCAGATCCTCCAGCAATGCGTTGACCCAGATGATGAGGTCGTTACCTTCGAGAAAGCGCGTCATGAACTGGACGGCCGCCGCCGCCTGTCCGCTGGGTGGTGCGCTGAGACGGTGATAAGTCGCTCCTGCCAATGGCTTAAGCAGCCGATGGTTGTCGCTCACCGCAGCCAGTTGCAGTTCCTGCGCCTGTGCAGGGTCGGTGAAGTTCGTGTACTCCGCTAACTGCTGTTTCAGGTAGCCCTTAACCTGGCGCTCGCTCGTTGCGTTCACCGCTGCCTGAGCCTTGTTCGTGGCGATGTCGTGTCGCGACACGCGTGCCGCGTCGAAGGCCTCCCGCAACAGCACCTGATTAGCGTCAATGTGCCCGTCTTCGATGGGCGGCGCGTTCACAACCGCATTACGGCCAGCCTGCACCCAGTTGTCGTCCTGTTCCAGGCACAGGTCCATGATCTCTTTGAGCTTCTTGAGCGATTGCCCACGCAACTGCTCCGCCACACTCTTGCCGAGGGCGATCTGAGCGCGAGTGGCGGAAGAGAACATCGCTTCGGCCTCTGGTTGATGGAGTCGTTGCGTCAGCCTGCCACCAAGCAACAGTACGACACAATGATCGTCGCTGGAGCGCACACCACGACCCATTCCCTGTTCGATTCTCTGGACCTGGCGCACAAGCTGGCGTTTGGTCCCGTCCAGCAGCAACATCTCGAGCCGCTCGCCGAGTCCGTATACTTCCGGCAAGCCATCAATGACGAGCAACTCGCAGGCCTCTCCTGGCAGATCGATGCCGTCGTATTTGTTGATCAGCACGGTCAAACCTAGGATGTCGTCCTTGAGACGCTGCACACCCGCTTGAATGTTGTCCTTGTCGAGAGTTTGATGCGCGACGTCCTTCCAGAATTTCGCGCGCTCTTTAGAGGGGACGATGACAACGACGTTAAGGTCCTCCGCGATCGCCGACACAAATTCGCGGATCTCCTCCATCTTGAAGTCCGGATTGATCTCCTGCGGGGCAAGGATCATTCGGTCTCCGATGTCGCCGCCTCCTTTGGGTCGGATCGGCTTGACGACCTCGTCCGCCACGGCCCCGAAGTGGCTCACAAGGATCGTGTCGTCCGCCAAGGTGGCCGTCATGTAAATCCGCCTCTGGGCAGTGGCGAAGGACGGAATGCGATCGATCGGGACGAAATGTGGTGAGATTTCTAGTTTGCCACCGCCAAACAGGCAGGTGCAAAGCGGGATGCAATCGCTCAGCAAGGGCCAACTCCACTCCAGCTCCGCAGAAGCCCGTTGGGCATGCAGCAGCGCGATGACTTCCTTTTGACGGGACTGCCAAGCCCAGTAGGACACCACCATCACGATGCTGGGGTCCAGGGCCTTCACGTCGAGCAGACCGGTCGGTGACTGATGCTCCAGGTCGTTCTCAAAGAGTTTGAGCAGTCCGTCGTACACCGGCGTGCCGGCGCCTGCCTTAATCGAGAACTGGTCGTGAACGACGCCGAGGCATGCATGCGCGTCGTCGACGACAACGCAGCCGATCGGGATTTTCTTCTGCCCGACCCCGAAAACCGATCGTGCGTTAAAGAGCTTCCACACGTTGGCAACAAGGATGGCTCGACCTGCAAGGAAGTCGGGGTCCTTCTCGTCTTCTGTAGCGGAAATGCCGAGCGCCGTCGCCTCCTGTAGTACCTGATTGACAAGGAAGTTGTCGGGCGTGATATATACGGCGGGCTTGACGTTTTCGTTAAGCGCGCTCTGCAAGCACAGCAGGCCCACCACGGTCTTGCCGCCGCCGGTATTCATCTTAAGCGTCAGGTCTTTGGCCTTCCGCCGCGCATACCAAGCGTCTAGTACGTCCGCCTGCTCATCCAGCGGCCGCTTGAATCGGGCGTCTCGCTTGAGCGTGGTAAAGATTTTGCGCGGATCGGTCTGCTTGGCGCCGGTACCAGCGTTCAGTTTGCCAAAGTCTAGGCTCATGTGACAATCCCTCGTTAGGTTTGGGCTTATGAATCTATTATGTCATGCTGCACTCATTCATCAGTCTCCGACCGTTGGCTAGTCAAAAAGCAACGTCGTCTTCCACCCGAAAGGGTCATTGGTAGAGCGGTAGCAAAATGACTGCACTGGCATTGTGAAAGCCGACATCGACTCGGTATGGTTGGTTGGAATGTCGTGGCCAAATTTCGCAGTGGCGGCAAACTTCTTGAGCGCTCCGTGGTCTTAAGGTGCCGGAAGCGGATTAACGGGCAGCATGATCTGAAAAAGTCTGAACCAGGAAGTTGTCAGTCATCAGTGCCCCAAATTTTCGGGTTCTTCTCCAGCGAGCAGTGGAGGTTGGATAGCTTCCCTGCTGTCCAGCGCTTGAACACACGGAACAGAAGCATCTGAAGATGGCGTCGCTTGTCGTCCATCGCTCTTGCATAGGCGCCGATGCGATCGCTTCGCAGCTCCCACCCCTCATTGGAAAATGCCATCTGTCCATACATTGACTTGACCAACTCCATAGCATGCGGCTTCAGAAAACCTGAACGCCCCGGCGTTCCCCGACCAGGGAAGCTGGCGTAGTTGTCTTCATTCGGGAGTTCGCTAGGTACGTAAGTCTTGGTCTGGAACAGTCCTGCCAACGCAAGCGCAAACAGAAACGTATCGTTCAGGGTCAGTTTGCCATCAGGGAGTGCGTGCCGGAAGGGGATTCCACGAGTATGCAGGTACTGGTCTTGGATTACATGAGCCGCTCGCACAGTCGCTTCGAGATCAGTGCCCGACAAGCGGCGCGACATCCCCTCGATGCCTGCGAACGCTCCGTTGGCGCCGAACAGCAGTGTCAGCGCATACTCGATCTGTTCAACAGAGTTAAACTGCGGAATGTCAAGCGTGCCAATCTTGTTCAACGCACCAATCAGCGTGGCGTTCACTTCGGCTGCCTTGGTGGCCAAGGCACCGATGCGGGCGCTTTCCAGCAGGACTCGATTGGCCGCCAAATTGCATAGCACTCGAGCGACCAGATTGTCCTCGAGGACTTCTTCATCCGGGCCATTCGCCAGGCTCTCAAGCTTTTCATAGACGCGGTGGGATGCCTCCTGCGCGATGCTCTGGATGAAATTGATTGGAGTAGGGACCGCCAAGGCGTTGTCCAGATCGAGGTGACTTCTCACCTCTTGCTCAACGATGCCGTACGTCAAGTAGAAGGCCTGTTCCACCTTCTCGATGCTGCGCGTCAGCGCGACATCCTCAAGGACAGGATAGCTCGCCGGGCCGTTACTCCACGTGAACATAGGGGTGAAGCGTGACGGTACCGAGGGGAGTTTGCTCCTGAGGCTATCGATCAATAGCTTACGGTTCTCAACCGCAGACACCTTCTCAGAGTCAGGCACTTTCATCTGGTCTAGGATGAGATGACGCAGAGATGCGGAGCGGGTAGGAGTCACCCCGAACAATTCCCCTTCTTTAGTCCAGCATTCGACTGGCAGGCTCGCCAGGGTTTGGCCGAGCCATTCTCTGGATGATCTCCCATGCAGCGTTACTGCTTCCATGGCGTCCGCGATGTCAGCCGCTTGTGTCGGGTCCACCTTGATTGCCTGCGACACCTCCTCTTCCGTCGCAGTCAGAATTGACGCAAGCTTGGCCCTGACACTCTTGGCGCTCTCGCGGTCCAGTTCGACGTTCTGAAGTTTCATTTTGGCGGTCCAGTTGTGCTTAAAAAAATACACTTCAATTCGTGTAGCAGGGCGCTTTACAGCGCCCCGCTGCGAACGATGTTAGGTTGGTTACGACGACGAGGCGGGGTTGAGCGCCGCCAGTGAGGTGTTCGAGCGTTCTGTAACTTCTGCACGAGCTCGCTTGTCGAGCGTCTTTCGCGCCGCGCGGTTGACCATTTCGCCTCGCGTGAGGCGCTGGGTGTGGCTAATTTCATCTGCGGCCATGCGAACGGCCTCTGCTTGCGTCGTGGCTGCTCCAGACTTCAGGAACTCCTGTGCCACAGCATTCGCGTGCGCGATTTCACCGTGGATGTTGATGGAGCGTACCGCGTGATAGTGATCATCAGCGGCTGTCATCATGGAGCGATAGGGTGCCGGCAGGGTCTTGCGAGGCATAATCTCAGTCCTGTGGTTGTGGAGACGCCACTATCTCCAACCTTTTATTGCAGGTCGAGTCGAGTTCCCGGAAGTGACGCTGTTCCGTCAGGCAGGTAGGCATTAGGACGTCGTTCGCACGAATTAGTGGAACATCGCACGCGATAGGTTCTGGACTGCGGGTTTTGGCTGTTGCGAAGCCACTGGCGGGTGTCGCCTAGTGTTGTTTGGAAGGGTACTTCGGGCCTTGGCTTTCTGATGAAGCGATCAGCCGGATGAGCGCTCCTCAGGCTGAACCAGACATTGGGACCGGCAAGGCCGACGTCTGCTCCTGGCCCGACAACCGCCGTAGCAAGGTCCAGGCGTCGGCCAACATGGTTGCGGCTATGATCACTGTCCGCGGCGAGATGACAGAGGCAACTGCGACGCAGGCTGGGATTTCCCCTCTCGGGCTCTCTCACTTGACTCCTGCATTGCGGAGCGAGGTAAGAAGGGGGCGGGACGACTCTAGTCGTCGTCTTCCTCCACGTCTACCTGATGACCGTTTTGCTTGCCCTTCACCTTATCCTTGACGTGCTTCGGCTTTCCCTTTGAATCGACTTCGAACGTACGGTCGTCTTCAGCCGTCTGAGCGTTGTTGTTATCAAAATCGGTTTCCGAAAAGGTCGCGAGCACGCTGTCAGACGTATCGGCAGCGATGCTGAAGGAAATCTGGACCGTGCCGATCTGAGTTGTCATGCTGCTGTCGGAAAACAGCTTGCCAATCACGAGAACACCGCCGTCGCCCGGCTTCACCGAAGCTGGAATGGTGTAAGGGGGAAATCGACCACTGGGCCGCCGCGGTCCAATATCTTGTGGAAAGATATCTATTCTGTGATAATTTTGTCAGTTAGCCTGCTTAGGCTAGTGGTCAGCATCCAGGGTTCGATTCCCTACTGGCTCATCCTGCCCTTAGTCCTACTTGTGTTGTTGGTTGCTTTGCTGAAAAACCATTTACTAGCTACACGTCAGGCGCAGACTCAGAGCGTCAAGGAGGATAAAACTATGGGAAAGAAAGTACTTCACAGTGCCGATATTGCAGTTCTTGAGGTAACTCAGGATCTAGGGGTGGGAGTGGTAGCAGGTGTAGTGCTGGCCTAAGCAGGTTAATGTGATCGCAGCGCTGTGAAAGCAAGGGTGTCCGGCCTCAATACGATGGGGTCTAGCAGCGCTTGAGTGCCAGATGTTTGCCGTGCAAAGCTAAATCTGCGGCGTTACGCACCGTGCTTTTCAAGCCATTCGATCATGGCCTGATCAAAGGCCTTGCCGTACGGGGTGGAGGCGTTGTGGAACATCGCGCTCGCAAACTCGGCAAAATCCTCGAGTACATCTAGGGGATTTGTGCTTGGTTGAATATTGGAGTCCTTTACCTTTGCCTGTCTCATAGCGGCAAAGATCTCCTGAGACAAAAAGACACCGGCGTCGTCTTCCGTCACTCCGGCGGAAAGGTTATGGGCCAAGCGGTTGCGTATCCGGTTCAAATGTCGGACTCCGCCCACGATCATGTCGATGGTGCCCGCGTCGGATTTCAGTAGCTCCACTTTTTGTGCAAAGCTGAGCCGCGCACTGTCAATTTCTCCGAGATTGGGATTAGCCGTCTGAAGGTGTTCAGTTAGGTAATGCTCGACGTGAAGATGCGCGCGCAGAATTCGACCAATGGTATCGGTATCTTGATCCCAACGCTTCTTCATTGCTTCGAACTCGGCCTCCATCGATGTGATTGCTGCCTCGCGTCCGCCCATGATCTCCAGAGTTCGTGACGCGACATATTTGAACTGCTCCGTATCCATAGCACTGTCCCATGCTTGCCGTTCGTTACCGTGATATCGGCTGAGAAGCCCCAAATGACTCGCGATGCGGGTAGATTTCTGACCGCTTCACCTCAAGCGTGTTAAGAGCTGACTCATAGTCCTCTTTAGAGCGAAGCGGTGTCGCCCCCCGTTTATTGATCAAGATCCGGGGGCCTTTTGAGACCAGTCCGAGTGAATCTGCCCGCTCGGGCAGAACTGCAAAAAGCTGCCGATGGTTTTTTAGGCAGAACTCGGCCTGGGTCATCGTTCCGCTTCGCTCCTCTCCCTCCACGATGACCGAACCTGCAGACAACCCAATCTGAATGCGGTTTCTGAGCACGAATTGCTCGGGCCGGGCAGCGACGCCAACAGGATATTCAGACGCCCAGGCCCCACCTTTCTCAAGGATTTCTGCGCCCAGTTTCGCGTTTGCCTTTGGGCTGGCGTGCTCAAGGCCATGCGCCAAGACCGCAATCGTCGGACCGTCTCCGGCCAGTGCACCGGCATGAGCCGCTGCGTCTATGCCGAGCGCGAGGCCACTCACCACAGTCCAGTTTTTTTCGGCAAAATAGCGCGCGATTCGCTTGGCAATAATTGTGCCGGCGCTTGACGCCTTTCGTGTTCCTACGACTGACACGCCGGGAGGGCTCGACAGAAGCTTCCTATTGCCTTTGATGTAGAGAACCGGCGGAGGCTCGTCTATGGAACGAAGGTAGCTAGGATACTCGGCCGATCCGATGAAGACCGGATGTATGTCTTTTAGCGCGGTCTCCGATATGACCGCCCATGCTGAACGGACCTCGTCCTCAGACACGGGAGGTAGGCTTGGCCAAGCAGAGCGGTACCATGCTATGTAGTCATTCGGGCTTTCCAGCTCTCCGAGCGGCATTTCCAAAACCACTTTCGAAGTAACTGAGGTCGAGAGCCGCGCAGCCCGCAACAGGCTGAGGGAGAACGCACAAGCGAGGGCGTGGCTATTGTTCATACAGTACGAGCGATGGCAAGGGGCATCACTAGGGCGGTTCCGCTCGTGTCCAGGAGCTGGCTACACGCATTAAAGGAATTTCCGGTCGTGGCGACATCATCAAGCAGCAAGACGGTCTTTTTCGCGATTCGGGCCTGATTCCGAACTGCAATGGACTGACGATGCACATCGATGTTTCGTGCGCCACCCTTCGCTAGCTTCTGGATTGCCTGCACGCGCTCAAGCGTTGTCATCGAGTCAACGAAGTTCCTATTTCGCCGGCAAAGGTAGTCTCCGATCTTAAGCAAGCCTGGACTCCATTGTCCTCTCGAAGATGAGGGTACAAGAACGATATGCACCTGGAGGTCGAGGGGCGGAATGTTGTGCGCCTTCAGCATCACTTCCAATCGCTGTGCGAAGTCGACCACCGCCTTGGCGTGTCCCTTCTCGGTCTCCTTCTTGAGGTCCAAGATTTGACCGCATTCGCGGGTGAAGTTCGGATTCAGGATTCGATTGCCATATTCGTCCTGCGTCCAGTACGTGTGGTAATCGATCAGATGGTTGATTGGTTGGATGAAACCCATCGCCTATTTGCCTCTGCCGCTTCTCGGGGCGGTCATGAATTTACCCAAGGGGAGAAAATCGACCCTCCCGTCCTTTACATGTGATTCGTATGTTGCATGACGGGGCCTGAAGGGCGCAAGTAAATTTCCGCGGTACTTCGGAGGGGTAAAGACGATTTAAAGTGAGCACACACTACTGAGCGAAGCGAAGATTTTTTGCGACTTGGGTTGACCTTGGCATCGGGCGACCACCACCACGTGGGCTGGCTTCTGCTCGTACGCAATGATCATTCATTGCTGTCGAACTGGCCTCTGATTCGGAGCCGGCCGCGCCTAACGTATTCCATTGAAAGACCGGGCATCTGAGCGGTTACAGTCCGGCTCCGGAGGGCGCTTGGGGTGACGCTCGTGCTGGACGGAATCAATCACGCTGAGCAGGCGTCAATTGGACCGGCCCCTCGTTGGACAGTCTTCGAACTGAGCAGCCTTCAGATGGGGGGAACTCACCCAAGCTTCGCGGCCGCCTCCTACACGGATGGCTTTGCTGATAGAACCGAAGAGTTTTTTCTAAAGTGACGCGAGGCATCCATGATTACAACTCAGCAAACGATAGCATCTGCGTTGTAGGCGCATGATATGTAATCATTCCTTATACATGCGCCTAGGTGAGCGAACTGAGTCTCTAGCCACATTTTTGGCCAAGGCATTTCTCACACTATGAACGCGCCTTGCGGGGTGGCCAAAGCACGATTTCCTCCCAGTGCCCAGCCACGTCCTGCATGGCGCGCCAAATTTCTTCCCGACTTGTAGTGCGATGGTGCTTGTGCTGGCCCTGAAGCAAGTGCATGCACCGGCTGTCAGTTCGTGCCGGCGGGCTCCGACACGCGATCATCGCTGGCCCACGCGTGCCGCCACTGTCGATGGCGCGCACGGTCGCGCGCACCACGTCGGCCAGCTTCCTCAGCACGCGGTCGCCGCTGGCGTGGCCCCGGTTGTCGTTGATGCGCTTGAAGCGGTCGATATCGATCATCAGCATCGACATCGGCGTCTTGTCGCGCAGGCAGTGCTCGTATTCGATGCCGAAGCGCGCCTCGAACTCGCGGCAGTTGGTCAGGCCGGTCAGCCCAGCGGGCGCGGCTTAAATCACCAGCTGAAAACTTTTAGCACGCACCTCGCCGGGAGGCGCTCCAGTGCTGATAAATTCACCCGATCCACGCAATCTCACGCGGCGGGCCGTGTGCGCGCTCCCGGAAACCTCATGGCATTGTCGCTCGCTGGCGCGGCAACCGCTGTACCCGCCGCACCGCTGAGCCTGCCGGGTTCGCTTCCCAATATGGCCGGGCTTGGCATCGGCTCCACCACCGAGTTTGCCGGCGGCAAGGACCGCATGATCGGCGTGGTGCCGGGCCTGCGCTATGTCACGCCGGGTGGCCGGCTGCTGGAATGGTACGGTCCCTATGCGCAGTTCAACTTTGGCGGGCTTACCGGTTTCCAGTGGGGACCGGCAGTCGGGTTGCGCCTGGGCCGCAATAACCTGGACGATCCGGTGGTCTCGCGCATGCACGAGATCGACACCACGGTCGAGGCTGGCGGCTTCATCGGCTATGAATACCTGAACCAGGGCCGCGTCCCCTGGCGGTTGCGCGGCGGCTGTCAACGTGATGACCAATGCCGGCATCGTCTATGGCGGCACGCATATCGCTGCAACGGGTTCGCTGTGGGTGCCGCTGCACCCGCGGGTCTATGCGGGAGTCGGACTGGGCGCGACCTGGGTCAGCGGCAGTTTCAACCGCACCTATTTCGGCGTCACCCCGTCGGATTCGGCGGCCAGCGGCCTGCCAGGCTATAACCCGGGCGGGGCCTGGAACAGTTCACCGGCTGGCTGGCGTTGATCTACCAGTTTGACAAGCACTGGTATGGGGGTGCAATGGTGTACGGCCAGCGCCTGACCAGCGATGCCGCCGACAGTCCCATCGTGACCCAGCGCGGCACGCGCAACCAGGTCACTTACGGGGTCGGCATCGGCTATGCGTGGCGGTAGTGCCACCGGCGCTTGCTATGATCCCGCCATGACCGACGACCTAGTCATCCCCCATCACGAATACCTGATCACTGCGATCCGGGCGCAGGGTGCGGGCGGCCAGAACATCAACAAGGTGTCAAATGCCGTGCACCTGCGCTATGACGTGCATGCCTCCTCGCTCGCGCCCGACCACAAGGAGCGCCTGCTGGCGCTGCACGACCACCGCATCACGCGCGACGGCGTGGTGGTGATCAAGGCGCAGCAGTTCCGCAGCCTCGACCAGAACCGCGACGAAGCGGTGCGGCGGCTGCACGAACTGGTGCGCAGCGTGGCCACGCCGCCGCGCGTGCGCCGGCCCACGCGGCCGACCCTGGCCTCGCGCCGGCGCCGGCTGGACAGCAAGAGCCAGCGCGGCCAGGTCAAGTCGCTGCGCGGCCGGGTGTTCGAATAGCGTCTGGTATCAGCGATCAGCGCGCCGACTGCAGCGCGGCAATGCGCTGCTCGATCGGCGGGTGGCTGGAGAACAGCGCCATCCACGACTTGCCGCCGGCAATGCCCATTGCCTGCATGTTCTGCGGCAGTCCATCCGGCTCCAGGCCGCCCAGGCGGCGCAATGCCGCCACCATCGGCACGGGCGTGCCCATCATGCCGGCCGCGCCCGCATCGGCACGGAACTCGCGGCGGCGCGAGAACCAGGCCACGATGATGCTGGCCAGGATGCCGAACACAAGCTCGCAGACGATCACCGTGACCATGTAGCCAATGCCCGGGCCGCTCGATTCCTCGTCGTTCTTGCGCAGCATCGAATCGACGAAGTAGCCGACCACGCGCGCCAGGAAGATCACGAAGGTGTTGACCACGCCCTGGATCAGCGTCAGCGTGACCATGTCGCCGTTGGCCACGTGTGCGACCTCGTGCGCCAGCACGGCCTCCACTTCTTCATGGGACATCGATTGCAGCAGGCCGGTGGAGACCGCTACCAGCGAGCTGTTCCTGGTCGCGCCGGTGGCGAAGGCATTGGGTTCGCCATCGTAGATGGCAACTTCCGGCATCGGCAGGCCGGCACGCTGCGCCAGATTTTCAACGGTCTGCACCAGCCACAGCTCGGTGCTGGTGCTGGGATGCGTGATGACCTGCGCGCCGGTCGACCACTTGGCGATGGTCTTGGACATCAGCAGCGAAATAAATGCGCCACCGAAGCCCATCAGGGCGGCGAATGCCAGCAGCGTGCCCAGGTTCAGGCCGTTGGCGGTCAGGAAGCGGTTCACCCCCAGCACGCTGGCGGTGATGCTGAGGACAAGCATGACGGCGAGGTTGGTCGCCAGGAAAAGCAATACGCGTTTCATGTGTGTATGGAGCAGTGGTGTGTCGGGCGGTACAGCCAGGATGCGGACGGGCCGCGGACGCGCGCCGCACGCTCAGGCGCGGCACGCAGGAACAGGCGGGCGCGGCCACGCCGCGCCCGTGGGACTCAGGCGCTCGGCGGACGCGGCAGCCGTGGCAGGTCGGGCTCGGGCAGCGGGGCGCCGGCATAGCGCGGCGGTCCGGCGCGGCCGCCCCAGGCGGCCAGGCGCAAGGGAGATGCCGGCAGCAGCTGCTCGGCAAGGTCGGCGCCGGGCTGCCACTGCGGCTCCGCGGCTTCGGAAGCGGGCGACGGCTCGCCCGCTGCGGCAGCGTCATCGTTACCGATGTCGGCCGCAGGCGCGGCCGACACTTCGCCGGTGGCCACCACGGCGTGCGCGAACGCTGCCGCCCAGCCCGGCAGGGGCAGGAAGGCCAGCATCATGACCAGCAGGAGTAGCCGGAGGGAGCGCACGAAGGGGGATGGCTTATGGGTAGATGTGGAAGGAATTCTACAGGATGCGGCATGGCGCAGGCGCCGCCCGCAGGGCCCGTCGCACGCCGGCGTCACTCACTCTGGGTGTGCTGCTTCCGTCATTCCTGCAAGACCTGCCGGGCTGGCCTACACTATTGCTAACCCTGTAGTCATTACAGGGTACAAAGCGAGGACCAGGCACCATGCGCATCGGCGAACTCTCCCATAGCAGCGGCTGCGATGTCGAGACCATCCGCTATTACGAACGCGAAGGCCTGCTCGACGCGCCGCGGCGCGAGGCCAACGGCTATCGCTGCTATGACGACGGCCACCTGGTCCAGCTGAATTTCGTGCGCCACTGCCGCTCGCTCGGCATGGGCCTGTCGGATGTGCGGCGGCTGCGTGAGTTCGAGCGCAATCCGTCGCAGGACTGCGATGACATCAATACGCTGCTGGACCGCCAGATTGCGCAGATCCACGCGCAGCGGGTGGCGCTGGAGGCGCTGGAAGGGCAGTTGCGCGCGCTGCGCGAGACCTGCCACCACCACCAGCCCGCCAGTGAGTGCGGCATCCTGCAGAATCTGCAGCAGGCCGCCGCCGGCGCGGCCTGCGAATGCCATGCGGGCGCGCACGAGGCCGGGCATGCTGCCGACGGGTGACGCGCGCAGTCGCGTCACTATGCTACGATGACTGCTCCCGTGATCGCACCACTGCGGTGCACGGGCGCGGCGGCAGCGCAGCCAGCGAGCGAGGTAGTGAGCAATGACTTACGCGGCTCGCCTGTTCAGAGAACCATCCGCTGCCCCTTATCAAACCTTCTGCATGACCATGACTGATCGCCTGACGCCGATGCCCGATGCGCCTGTCCGCCTGATGCGGACCGGCCGCGCGCACGCGTGTGCGATCGCCACGACCAGCATCCTGCCCCAGCGCGCGATGCGCGTCTCTCCCCGCCGGATCAGCGCACCGCCTGATTCCGCCCGGTTCCCAGCCTGATTCGTCTCCCACCAGCGGGGCCCGGGCCGAACCGGGCCCGAGCCAGCGTTTCCGTTGTTGCCGGCAATCGCCGCAAGGCGTTCGCCGATCCGTTGATGTCCGCGCTGCTGCGCGGCACGCCAGCGGGCAAGACCTGACCGCCGCCGCCTGCCATGCTGGCCGGGCCGCGCCAACCACCTGACTGCCGGAGGACCCGCCATGACGGCCACCAAAACGAATACCGCCACCCTGTACCTGACCGAACTCGACGTGACCCGCCTGGAGCGCATCGCCAGCCGCGCCGGTTCGGCGCAGCTTGAGGACATGCTCGACAACCTGCTGGCGCGCGCCACCATCGTCGCGCCCGAAGAGATCCCGACCGACGTCGTCACCATGAACACGCGCCTGGTCTGCAACCTGCCGGGCGAGCAGGCCCCGCGCAACTGGACGCTGGTGTACCCCGACGCGGCCGACTTTGATGCCGGCCGGCTGTCGGTACTGTCGCCGGTGGGCCAGGCGCTGCTCGGCGCGCGCGCCGGGCAGACCGTCAGCTACCGGCTACCCGACGGCCGCGAGCAGCAGGTGAGTGTCGCCGGGATCGCGTTCCAGCCGGAAGCCAGCGGCCAGTACACGCTTTGAGCCGCATCCTGAGCCGCACCCCAGCCGTCTGAGGCGTGCTGCCGGGGCCACGCAGGCACATCCTGCGCCGGATGTGTCCGGCGATCCATCGACACCATTCGTCGGCAAGCCAGTCGTTTCACGACTCGCAACGCACCATTCGTCGCAGCGGTATTTCTGCTTGCGCGGACTGTGACTAATCTTCAGTCCGTGCTCGCATCGCAACATAGATTGCAGAGCGGCCGGAGTCTCATCCCGGTCCATACAAGAAAGAACGACGAATCAGTTGAAGGAGTCCCAAATGATCGCCAGACGTATCCTTGGCGGCGCGCTCGTGTTCGCGGCTGTCGCTGCGTCCGCTGTGGCGTTGGCTGCCCCCGCTGCCAGCAAGGTTGGCAAGTTTGATGTGTATGCCGATGCGCTGAAGGCCGGCAAGTACGATGTGTATACGGACGGCGCCAAGCAAGGCAAGTTCGATACGTACACGGACGGAGCCCGCACCGGCCGCTTCGACCCGTACTCGGAAGGCTCGCGCCGCGACGGCAAGTTCGACAGCTTCACCGAAGGCTCGCATAGCTTCAGTGGCGAGATCTCCAAGCAAGGCAAGTTCGATACCTTCAGCGAAGGTACGCACACCTTCACCGGTGATATTGCCGATCGTGCGCTCGACAATTCCCGCTCGGGTGACGGTTCGCTGTACGGCTATCGCGTCTGATCCTCGCAGGTCTTCCCAAAGACCTCGTGCGGCCACTGCGGTGGCCGCAAGTTTTCTCTCCCGCCTGCCCGGCTGACCTCCTCCTCCTTCTCTCTTCGCCAGGCAGGCGCTTTTCTCTTCCGTCCGCTCGTGACCGCGTCAGCGCGCAGGCATGCCCCTCATGCTGAAGGCGGCTGCGTGGCTGTCGCGTCGTGTCCTGGTTCTGGCTGCGCGCGCGGCAACCTGCGCGCGATCGCTGCATAGAGCAGCGGCACCGCCAGCGTACCCAGCACCGTCGCACCCAGCATGCCGCCCAGCACGCCGGTGCCGACCGCCTGCTGCGCACCCGCGCCCGGGCCGGTGCTGAGCGCCAGCGGCACCACGCCCAGCACAAAGGCCAGCGAGGTCATCACCACCGGCCGCAGCCGCTGGCGCGCCGCGCGCGTCGAAGCGCTCCAGCGTGACCTCGCCGCGTCCCCATTCCAGCGAGGCGAACGCGGCCAGCGACACCATCGCGCCGTGTGCGTTGCGCACGTGCACGCGCGCGAGCTGGTCCGGCTGCATGCGGAAGGGCGCGTCGGCCTGCAGGATCACGCGCCGCACGCGGCCCTCGCGCGCCACTTCGTCGATATAGCGCGAGCCCAGCGTGGCCGACAGCGTGTGGTGCACGGTATCTGCATCGACACCGAAGGCTTCGGCCTTGCGGTAGTCGATCTTCAGGTCCAGCGCGGGCACCGGCTGGCCGTCAGGATGGCCGGCACCCAGGCAAACGCCGGGCGCTTCAGGAAAAACGACGCCATGTCAGGTCAGGGCTGGCACGGGCGCACGGCAAGTGAAGATCGGCCGTGGCTCCGGTGCGGTTGGAACGGAACGGCTTGGGTGTGGAGACGCCGCAAGGCTAAGCGGCAAGAGGCGGCAAGTCGCGGCAAAGCTGGGCCGATGTTGCCGGCGCGGCCGCGTGTCGGGTCGCCTGTCGGTCAGGGGGCGCGTGGCCCGTCGACCGGGGCCGGCGTGCACCGCGGCGCCGGACAACGCAAGCGTCACATTGCCGGCACCCCTCGGACGTCGGGGGCGGAGCCCTCGGTTACAGGTCGCGCGAGGCGAAGGTATCGCACTTGCGGATATCGCCGGACTCAATGCCGCGGCGCAGCCAGCGCACGCGCTGCTCGCTGGAGCCGTGGGTAAAGGCCTCCGGCACGACATAGCCCTGCGACTGGCGCTGCAGCCGGTCGTCGCCGATCGCGGCGGCGGCCTTCAGGCCTTCTTCGACATCGCCGGGCTCCAGCAACTGCTGGTTGGCGCGCTGCGCGGTGGCGGCCCAGACACCTGCCAGGCAGTCGGCCTGCAGTTCCATACGCACCGACAGCTGGTTGGCCTGCGCCTCGCCCATGCGGCGGCGCGCGCTGTCGACCTTGTCCGATACGCCCAGCAGGTTCTGCACATGGTGGCCGATCTCGTGCGCGATCACATAGGCCTGGGCAAAGTCGCCGCTGGCGCCGAAGCGCTGGCGCAGCTCGTCATAGAAGGCCAGGTCGATATAGACCTTCTGGTCGCCGGGGCAGTAGAACGGTCCCATCGCCGACTGACCGGTGCCGCACGCCGTGGGCGTGGCGCCCGAGAACAGCACCAGCGTGGGGGGCGCATAGCGGCGGTTCAGCTGGGTTTCAAAGATGTGCTGCCAGGTGCGCTCGGTATTGCCCAGCACCTTGCGCGTGAACACCGTCATCTGGTCCGTCGCCGGCGGGCGGTTGGCCTGCTGCTGTTGCTGTGGGCCGGAGCCCTGCAGCACCGACGCGCCCTGCATGATCAGCATCGGGTCGATGCCAAAGAAGTACGACGCCGCCAGCGCGACGATGACCGTGCCGATGCCGATGGTCTTGCCGCCGACACCGCCGAATCCGCCACGGCGGTCTTCAACGTGCTGGCTTTCGGCTTCGTCATCTAGGCGCATGGGGGCTCCGGGGGTAGGGGAATTGCAGGGGGAGGGTGTCGATCAGTATAGCAATCCGGGGTCAGGTGCCGGTTCTGGCCGGGCCCCAGGCCAGACAATCACGCCTGCCAGGCACGCCAAAAAAACACCACCCACTTACCCTGGAGACGGGCAGCGCAGGCGGTGTGCGGCAAAACAAAGAAACCGGGTTTGCACCCGGTTCCGTCATGACCTGAACGTTCCGGGACGGGAACGCAAGCAGCGCTGTCAGGCCAAGGCAGCCTCACGCGTAGCCGGCGCGGTTGCCACCGCGCTGGCGCCAACTTCAGCCACGCGCAGCAGGTTGGTGGTCCCGCCTTGCCCGAACGGCATCCCCGCGGCGATGGTGATCTGGTCGCCCGGCACGGCATAACCTTCGGCCACCGCCGCGCGCGTGGCGGCTTCGACCATTTCATCCACGCTCTGCACATCCGGGCTCACGGTAGAGTGGACGCCCCAGGCAATTGCCAGGCGGCGCGCGATTTCCAGGTTCGGCGTGATGCTGACGATCGGCGCGCACGGCCGCTCACGCGCGGCGCGCAGCGCGGTGGCGCCCGAGGACGTGTAGGTCACCGTCGCGGCGGCGCCGATGATCTGTGTGACTTCGCGCAGCGCCGCGCAGATTGCATCCTGGCGCGTGTTCAGCGGGGTCTCATGCTGGGCATCGAGCAGGTTGCGGTACAGCGGGTCGCGTTCCACCTCGGTGACGATGCGGTTCATCATCGACACCGCCGGCACCGGGTAGCGGCCGTTGGCCGACTCGGCCGACAGCATCACCGCGTCGGCGCCTTCATAGATGGCGCTGGCCACGTCCGACGCTTCGGCACGGGTCGGCACCGGCGAGTCGATCATCGATTCCAGCATCTGCGTGGCGATCACCACCGGCTTGCCCAGCTGGCGGCACACGCGCAGGATGCGCTTCTGCACGCCGGGCACGCGCTCGGGCGGCAGTTCTACGCCGAGGTCGCCGCGCGCCACCATCACGGAATCGGACACGCGCACGATCTCTTCGAGTTGCTGCAGCGCGGCCGGCTTCTCGATCTTGGACAGGATGCCCGCACGGGTGCCGACGATCTCGCGCGCTTCGACGATGTCGGACGGGCGCTGCACGAACGACAGGCCGATCCAGTCAGCGCCCAGCGACAGCGCGAAGTCCAGGTCCTTGCGGTCCTTCTCGGTCAGCGCGGGGATGGGGATCACGGCGTCGGGCACGTTCACGCCCTTGCGGTCGGACAGCGTGCCGTTGTTGACCACGCGCGTGGTGATGGTGCCGGTGGTCACCGCTTCGATCGACAGGCGTACCTTGCCGTCGTCGATCAGCAGCGACTGGCCCGGCTGCGCGGCGGCGAACAGTTCGGGATGCGGCAGGTAGACGCGGGTGCCGTCGCCCGGGGTGGGATCGCTGTCGAGCACGAACCCATCGCCCGCGCGCACCGCGACCTTGCCGGCGGCGAAGGTGCCGATGCGCAGCTTCGGGCCCTGCAGGTCGGCCAGGATCGCGATCGGGCGGCCGGTCTCTGCCTCGATCTTGCGCACGGCGTCGTAGCGCGCGCGGTGGTCTTCGTGCGTGCCGTGGCTGAAGTTCAGCCGGAACACGTCGGCACCCGCCTCGAACAGTTCGCGGATCACCGCGATGTCGGTGCTTGCGGGTCCAAGCGTGGCAACGATCTTCGCTTTGCGCTGGCGTCTCATGATGTCTCCTCTTCCATTCTCGGACGGCGCGCCACGTGGCGCGCCGGATAATGCTGTTCAGGTGAACTACGGCTTCGGTACGGCGGTACTGCGCTGACGACTGCAGGCCTACACAATCAGGATGGCGCGGAAGTCATTCACATTGGTGCGGGTCGGGCCGGTGACGATCAGGTCGTCCAGGCCGGCAAAGAAGCCGTAGCCGTCGTTGTTGTCCAGGTGCGCGCGCGCCGACAGCCCGCGCGCGGCGGCGCGGGTCAGGGTGTCGGGCGAGAGCAGCGCTCCGGCGTTGTCCTCGGAGCCGTCGATGCCATCGGTGTCGCCGGCAATCGCGTGCACGCCGGCCAGTCCGTCCAGCGCCACCGCCAGGGCCAGCAGGAACTCGGCATTGCGCCCGCCGCGGCCCTTGCCGCGCACGGTCACGGTGGTCTCGCCGCCGGACAGGATCACGCAGGGCTTGCTGAAGGGCTGGCCGCGCTGCGCAACCTGGCGCGCGATGGCGGCGTGCACTTCGGCCACTTCGCGGGCTTCGCCTTCGATGCAGTCGGACAGGATATGGGCCTCATAGCCCAGTTCACGTGCGCGCGCGGCGGCGGCTTCCAGCGATTGCTGCGCGGTGGCCAGCGTCACGTTGCGGTGGCCTTCAAAGCGGGCATCGCCGGGCTTGGGCGTTTCGCCGGCGCCGCTTTCCAGGTGGGCGCGCACGTTGGCGGGGACTTCAATGCCGTACTTGGCGATGACGGCCAGCGCGTCGGCGCAAGTGGTCGCATCGGGCAGTGTCGGGCCGCTTGCGATCAGGGTCGGGTCATCGCCGGGAATATCGGAAATCAGCAGCGTCTCGACGCGGGCCGGCGCGCAGTGCAGCGCCAGGCGTCCGCCCTTGAGCGCGGACAGGTGCTTGCGCACGCAGTTCATTTCGCCGATGCTCGCGCCGCTCCTGAGCAGCGCCTTGTTCACGGCCTGCTTGTCGGCCAGCGTCAGGCCCGGCGCGGGCGCGGCCAGCAGCGCGGAGCCGCCGCCGGAAATCAGGCACAGCACCAGGTCGTCGGCGGTGAGGCCCTGCACCAGTTCCACCATGCGCTGCGCGGCGCGCGCACCGGCTTCATCGGGAACGGGGTGAGCGGCTTCGACAACTTCAATCCGTTGGCACTCGGCACCATGGCCGTAGCGCGTCACTACCAGGCCCGACAGCTCGCCTTGCCAGTTCGCCTCGACCGCCTGCGCCATCGCCGCAGCGGCCTTGCCGGCGCCGATCACTACCGTGCGGCCCTTGGGCGGCGTGGGCAGGTGCGGCGGCAGGCAGTGGCTGGCGCTGACGGAAGCGACCGCGGTGTCGAACAGGTCGCGCAGCAACGCGCGCGCGTCGGACTGTCCGGGATGCGCTGCGGCGCGCTGGGGCGAGAGCAGGGCGGCTTGAGGTTCGGTGGCGAGCATGAAAAATCCTGGTGCTGACGGGGAAAGCTAGTCGTCCCCGCAGGGCGGGGACGACGTCGTTGCTGCTTACTTGGCGATCTGGTGGTTAGACATGATCTCGATCGCGCGGCACAGGGCCGAGTGATCCTGCTTGCCCAGGCCGTTGGCCGAGCAGGTGTTGAACAGCTCCTGCGCGGTGGCGGTGTTGGGCAGTGCCACGCCCAGTGCCTTGGCACCCTGCAGCGCCAGGTTCAGGTCCTTCTGGTGCAGCTCGATGCGGAAGCCCGGGTCGAAGGTGCGCTTGACCATGCGCTCGCCGTGCACTTCCAGGATGCGCGAGGCCGCAAAGCCGCCCATCAGCGCCTGGCGCACCTTGGCCGGATCGGCGCCGGCCTTGGAGGCAAACAGCAGGGCTTCGGACACGGCCT
The DNA here is from genome assembly GCA_022041995.1 of Cupriavidus necator. Taxonomy (GTDB): domain Bacteria; phylum Pseudomonadota; class Gammaproteobacteria; order Burkholderiales; family Burkholderiaceae; genus Cupriavidus. The sequence continues at coordinate 4,038,755 of CP074381.1, read as the reverse complement.
GGATGTTCAGCGCGACGATGATCTGGTTGGCCACCTTGGTGGTCTGGCCGTCGCCGTTGCCGCCCACCAGTGTGACGTTCTTGCCCATCAGGTCGAACAGGGGCTTGACCTGGTCATAGGCTTCCTGCGGGCCGCCGACCATGATGGTCAGGGTTGCGGCCTTGGCGCCGACTTCACCGCCCGACACCGGCGCGTCCAGGTACGAGGCGCCCAGCTTGTTGATGCGCGCGGCGAAATCCTTGGTGGCGATCGGCGAGATCGAGCTCATGTCGACCACGATCTTGCTGTGGCTGGCTTCCTTGCCGGCGGCCTTGAACGCGGCGGCCACGCCCTTTTCGCTGAACAGCACGGCTTCCACGTGCGGGGTGTCCGGCACCATGATGACAATGATGTCGGCACGCTTGGCGACTTCCTCGGCGCTGGTGCAGACGGTCACGCCTGCATCGACCAGCGCTTGCGGGGCGGGGTTGACGTCATGCACGAACAGCGTGTGGCCGGCGGCGCGCAGGTGGCCCGCCATCGGTGCGCCCATGATGCCCAGGCCGATGAAGCCGACGTTGCGTTGGTTTGCCATAGTGATGTCTCCTTGTGAGATGTTAAGTCTGTAGTCGCTTGCCGGTGCGGTAACCGGTTATTGCACGCCGTGCGCGGCACGCCAGCCCAGTCCTGCCTCAGTGGTGGTCTTGGGCTTGTATTCGCAGCCGATCCAGCCGGTGTAGCCGATCTCGTCCAGGAACTTGAACAGGTACTGGTAGTTCAGTTCGCCGGTGCCGGGCTCGTTGCGGCCCGGGTTGTCGGCCAGCTGCACGTGCTTGATCTTCGGCAGGTTGGCCTTGATGGTGTTGGCAATTTCGCCTTCCATCCGCTGCATGTGATAGATGTCGTACTGCACGTACAGGTTGGGCGCGTTGACCTGGTTGATCAGGTCCAGCGCCTGCTGCGTGCGCGACAGGAAGAAGCCGGGGATGTCGAAGGTGTTGATCGGCTCGATGAGCAGGTCGATATGCTCGGCGGCCAGCGCGCTGGCGGCGAAGCGCAGGTTCTCCACCAGCGTTTCCTGCGCCTGCTCGCGCTTGACGTTCTGCGGCTGGATGCCGACCAGGCAGTTCAGCTGGCGCACGCCCAGCACCTTGGCGTACTTGATGGCCTCGCCCACGCCGTCCTGGAATTCGCCGACGCGGTCCGGGTGGCAGGCAATGCCGCGCTCGCCCGCTTCCCACTTGCCGGCGGGCAGGTTGTGCAGCACCAGGTCCAGCTGGAAGCGGTTCAGGCGGTCAGCGATCTGGTCCGCGTGGAAGGCATAGGGGAAGAGGAATTCCACGCCGCGGAAGCCCGCGCGCGCGGCGGCTTCGAAGCGGTCGAGAAAGCCCACTTCGTTGAACAGCATGGTGAGGTTGGCCGCAAGTTTAGTCATGAGTCTCTCCGGTTTAATTGTGTTGTCGCTCCGCCGGTGCGGAGCCGGTACTGCGGTATGGCGGTAGGGCAGGGGCGCTGGATTCGCGCGGGCCGCAGCCCGCGCTTTCCATGTTGGAATGGTGTTGCTTACGCCGTTTCCACTTCTTCCTTCAGGATCGCTTCCTCGATGTCCTCGAGGTCTTCGATCGGCTCGAACTCGTTGACGTTGTCGATCTCGGTGCCCATCGCGATATTGGTCACGCGCTCCAGGATCACCTCGACCACCACCGGCACCGAGAACTCGGCCATCAGGTCGCGCGCTTCGGCAAAGGCCGGGGCGATGTCTTCCGGCTTGAACACGCGGATCGCCTTGCAGCCCAGGCCCTCGACCACCTTGACGTGGTCCACGCCGTAGCCGTTCAGTTCAGGCGAGTTGACATTGTCGAACGCGAGCTGCACGCAGTAGTCCATCTCGAAGCCGCGCTGCGCCTGGCGGATCAGGCCGAGGTAAGAGTTGTTCACCACCACGTGGATGTACGGCACCTTGAACTGCGCGGCCACGGCCAGCTCTTCGATCATGAACTGGAAGTCGTAGTCGCCCGAGATCGCCACCACATCCGAGTCCGGCGAGGCGGTCTTCACGCCGATCGCGGCGGGGATGGTCCAGCCCAGCGGGCCGGCCTGGCCGCAGTTGATCCAGTGGCGCGGCTCATTGACCGACAGGAACTGCGCCGCGGCGATCTGCGACAGGCCGATGGTGCTGACGTAGCGCACGTCGCGCGGGAAGTACTGGTTCATCTCGCGGTACACGCGCTGCGGCTTGACCGGCACGTTGTCGAAATCGCTCTTGCGCTGCATGGTGCGGCGGCGCTTCTGCACGTCGGCGACCCAGCTCTTGCGGCACGGCAGGCGGCCGGCCATCTTCATTTCGCGGGCGACTTCGACGAACAGTTCCAGCGCGGCCTTGGCGTCCGACACGATGCCCAGGTCCGGGCCGAACACGCGGCCGATCTGGGTGGGCTCGATATCGACGTGCACGAACTTGCGGCCCTTGGTGTAGACATCAACACTGCCGGTGTGGCGGTTGGCCCAGCGGTTGCCGATGCCCATCACGAAGTCCGAAGCCAGCAGCGTGGCGTTGCCATAGCGGTGCGAGGTCTGCAGGCCGACCATGCCGGCTTGCAGCGGGTGGTCGTCGGCGAGCACGCCCCAGCCCATCAGCGTGGGGACCACCGGCACGTTGACCAGCTCAGCGAACTCGACCAGCAGATCGGACGCGTCAGCATTGATCACGCCGCCGCCGCAGACGATCAGCGGGCGCTCGGCCGCGTTCAGCATCGAGATCGCCTTCTCGATCTGGGCACGCGAGGCAGCCGGCTTGTACGGTTGCAGCGGCTGGTAGGTGTCGACATCGAATTCGATCTCGGCCACCTGCACGTCGAACGGCAGGTCGATCAGCACCGGACCCGGGCGGCCCGAACGCATGATGTGGAAGGCTTGCTGGAACACCTGCGGCACCAGTGCCGGCTCGCGCACGGTCACCGCCCACTTGGTCACGGGCTTGGCGATCGATTCGATATCGACGGCCTGGAAGTCTTCCTTGTACAGGCGGGCACGCGGGGCCTGGCCGGTAATGCAGAGGATGGGGATCGAATCAGCCCAGGCCGAGTACAGGCCGGTGATCATGTCGGTGCCGGCGGGGCCCGAGGTGCCGACGCAGACGCCGATGTTGCCGGGCTCGGCACGGGTGTAGCCTTCGGCCATGTGCGAGGCGCCCTCGACGTGGCGGGCCAGCACGTGGTTGATGTTGCCTGACTTGCGCATTGCCGAGTAGAACGGGTTGATGGCCGCGCCCGGCACGCCGAATGCCGTGGTCACGCCTTCCTTCTCCAGCACGGCGATTGCCGCGTCGATTGCTCTCATCTTTGCCATGATCTTGTCTCCGGTAATGGTGGGAATTTCGTTGGAGTCGATCCTATTCCCGCAGGCGGGGTGGGATAAACAGAAGGGAGATCAGTTGATTCGATACCTGGGGTACGCAATATCCGCTTGGAAGCCCGACCGGACGGTTGGCGGGGGTACGCCGGGGTACGCAATTGGATATGTGGTGTGACGGTACGGGCACGCAACGCAGCGGTGGGTACGGGCCGGCGCCGGCGGGCCGCCGCTGCGCAGTGCGGCAAAATGGCGGGATTCCTCGTCATCCGGGCCGACCATGTATTCCAGGCTGCCGTCTACCTACGAACTGCTTGAAGCGCTTGCCGCCGACCCGCCCAGGCCGGCGGCCGCCCCTGCGGGGCCGGGCGGCCGCCTCGGGCGCTCGCTGTGGCTTGGCTTTATCGTGGCGCTGGTCGCGACCATCCTGGGCGGCGCGGCCCTGGCCGTCTGGCGGTTGTGGCTGAAGCTTCCGGTGCCGCTGTGGTCGCTGCGGACCTTCGAGGCGCTGCTGGCCCTGTCGGCCGCCTGCTATGCCGGCGCCGGGCTGACGCGCGCCGGCACCGTGCTGGCCAGGCTACGCCATCCGCTGCGCTGGCAGGCCGCCGAGATGGACCGCCACAGCGCGGCCGAGGATGCGCTGCTGCGCCGGCTGGCGCGCATACCGCCGCAGCAGCTGCAGGCGCGCCAGCGGCGCGTGGCGTTGCAACTGCGGTTGTGGGAAGGTGCTGCGCGCACCCTGGCAATGCTCCTGGCACTGGCGCCGGCCGCGGCCGTGGTGGCCGCACTGCCGCGTCAGCAGGCCATGGCCGGGGCGCTGCTGTGGCTCTATGGCGTGATGGTGGTGACCGGCGCGGCTTGCTACCTGTACCTGCATGTGCAATGCAGCCGGCCGCTGCGGCGGCTGGCCCATGTGCTGGGCGAAGCGGCCGAGATGAACGCGCAGGTCCGGGCGCGGGCGGCTCCGGCCGCCTGATTCCGCACCGGCGCCGGGTGACCTGGCGTGCCCCTGGCAGCGGCCCTGACGCGGCCGTATGCGGATGCCGCGATCCTGCTCATCAGCCGCGCAGGGATGCCACATCCCCGGGGATGCCGCACAATGGCGCCCGGGAGACGAATATCCGATGGACAAACTCAAGCAAATCGAAGCCTTTATCGCCGTGGTGGAGCACGGCAGCATGGCGGCCGCGGCGCTCACGCAGAACGTGACGCCGGTGATGATCGGCCGCCGCATCAACGCACTGGAAGCCCGCATCGGCGTCAAGCTGCTGCACCGGTCCACGCGCCGCATCGCCGTGACCGAGCAGGGCGCGGTGTTCATGGAGCAGTGCAAGAAGGCGCTGGCCGACCTGGACCGCGCCGAGATGCTGATTGCCGAAGGCAAGCACAAGGCCACCGGCCACCTGATCGTTTCGGCGCCGGCAGCGTTCGGGCGCAAGCACGTGGCGCCGCACGCGCCGGTGTTCCTCGCGGCCAACCCTGAGGTGCAGATCTCCTTCAACCTGACCGACCGCGTGGTCGACCTGGTGCGCGAAGGCTATGACGTCGGCATCCGCATCGGCGGCGCCATCGACCCGAACTTTGTCGCGATCAAGCTGGCGTCGAACAAGCGCGTGGTGTGTGGCACGCCGGCGTACTTTGCCAAGTACGGCGTGCCGCAGACGCTGGATGACCTGGCCCAGCACAACTGCCTGGCGTTCAACCTGCAGGGTGGCCAGCAGCGCGGCTGGTACTTCAGCCAGAACGGCAAGACCGTGACCGTGCGCGTCAACGGCAACCTGGACTGCAACGACGGCGAGTTGCTGCACCGCTGGACCGGCGAGGGCCTGGGCCTGGGCTGGCGCTCGACCTGGGAGATCCTGCCGCAGCTGGAGAGCGGCGAGCTGATCACGGTTCTGGACGAATACGCGCTGCCGGCCTACGACATCCTTGCCGTGTACCCGCAGCAGCGCCCGGTGCCGGCCAAGATCCGTTTCTTCATCGAGCACCTGAAGGCGCAGTTCGCGCGCCCGGGTTACTGGATGGACACGGCGGGCGGCAACTGAGGCCGCCGCCGCGCGCGATGCCGATCACAGCCTGGCTGGCCGACCTGGTGGTCATCGTGCACGGGCTGTTTATCCTGTTCGTGGTGGCGGGCGGCCTGCTGGTGTTGCGCTGGCCGCGTGTCGCATGGCTGCACCTGCCCGCGGCAGTGTGGGGCGTGCTGATCGAATGGTCCGGCTGGATCTGCCCGCTGACGCCGCTTGAAAACACGCTGCGCCAGGCCGCGGGGCAGGCGGGCTACAGCGGCGGCTTTGTCGAGCGCTACCTGTTGCCGCTGATCTATCCGGCCGGGCTCACGCCCGCGGTGCAGCTGTGGCTCGGGCTGGTGGTGCTGGTGGTCAACGTGGCAGTCTATGCGTTGTGGTGGCGCCGCCGGCGAGCCGCGCGGCACCATCACTGAGCGACTTGCTTCAGCCCGCCGGCTCGAAGCGCGGCGCGCGCTTCTGCATATTGGCCAGCACCGCCTCGCGCTGGTTCGGCGAGCCGACCAGCCGGTCCTGCTCATCGGACTCGGCCTGCAGGATGGCGGCATTGTCGCCGCGCTCAACCACCGCCATCAGGCGCTTGGCCGCGCGGATCGCATCCGGGTTCTTCCGTGCCGCCTGGCGCGCGGCTTCCAGCGCCGCGGCGCGCGGGTCGTCAGCAAGGTAGGTGCCAAGGCCCAGTGCGCAGGCTTCGGTGCCGCTCAGCACGCGCGCGCTGTAGATCAGCTCGCGCAGCACGTCGGGGCGCACCAGGCCGCGCGTGAGCACCATGCCGGCCATGTCGGGCACCAGTCCCCACTTCATTTCCATGACCGACAGCCTGGTATCGGGCGCGACATAGCGTACGTCCGCCCCCAGTGCCACCTGCAGCCCGCCGCCGAAAGCCACGCCGTGGACCGCCGCGAAGACCGGCACCGGCAGTTCGCGCCAGACCATGCACGCGTATTGCGGGCGATTGGAAATGCCATTGGTACGCTTGCCGAGGCGGCCCGCGCCGATGCTGTCGTTGTGGGATTCGCCACCGTCGGACAACATGCCCGCCATGCGGTCCATGTCCAGCCCCGCGCAGAAGGCGCGGCCTTCGCCTGAGAGGACCACGGCGCGCAGGTCGGGCATGCGCGCCAGTTGCTCGCCGGTCCCGATCAGCGCGTCGAACATGGCCTGGTCGAGCGCGTTCATCTTGTCGGGGCGGTTCAGGCGGACGTCGGCGACGCCGTCTTCGATGGTGACGAGGATACGTTCGTTGCTGCTGGCGCTCATGCGCGGACTCCTTGGGATGCGGGTTGTGGGTTCGGTTGCTATGCGGAGCGTGCCGCGTCGACGAGTCACCCGGGGATGCTGCAAACGGCGAAGGCCCCCGCGCTCAACGGCCCTTGAACTGCGGCTTGCGCTTCTCCATGAAGGCGGCCACGCCTTCCTTGCAGTCATCGCTGCGGCTGGCGCGCGACTGCAGCGTGGCTTCCACTTCGAGCTGCGCGGCCAGGTCGTTGTCGAAGCTCTGGTTGAGGGCTTCCTTGATCATGCCGTAGGCCATGGTCGGCATGGTGGCCAGGTGGCGGGCCAGCTTGCCGGCCTCGTCCTGCAGCGCGTCGTCGGCGTGGACCTTCCACACCAGGCCGATGCGCTGGGCTTCCTCGGCATCGATCTTCTCGGCCAGGATGGCCAGCGCGCGGGCGCGCATCTCGCCGGCATAGCGCGGCACGAAGTAGGTGCTGCCGGCGTCCGGGACCAGGCCGATCTTGGAGAATGCCTGCAGGAAGCTGGCCGAGCGAGCCGCCAGCACCACGTCGCCCGCCAGCGCCAGGCTCATGCCGGCACCGGCGGCCACGCCGTTGACCGCGGTGACGACCGGCTTGGGCATCTGGCGCAGCGTCATGATGATCGGGTGGTAGCGCTCGCGCAGCAGCGTGCCGGAATCGGTAATGCCATCCTTGCCGCGCGCGGCCAGGTCGGCGCCGGCGCAGAAGCCGCGGCCCGCGCCGGTGATCAGCACGGCGCGCACGGCGGCGTCGCCGGCGGCGAGTTCCACGCCCTCGCGCAGCTCGCGCATCAGGTCGCCGTTCATCGCGTTGAGCACGTCCGGGCGGTTCAGGGTCAGCGTGGCCACGCCTTCACTGGCTTGATAGAGGACGGATGCCGTCATGGGTGGTTCTCCTGGTCTCGTGGTCGGTATTCGGTACGGTGATTACTGCGGCTTCTTCAGCGCATCGGCCGAGGCGTCGCCCAGCTTGCTGCCGCCGTCGCAGTCGAGGATGGTGCCGGTGACGTAGTGCGCGTTGTCGCTGCTCAGGTACATCGCGGCATCGGCGATATCGTCCTTGGTGCCGTAGTCGCGCAGCGCCAGGCGGGCCTTGTAGCGGGCCTCCATCTCGGGCGTGGGCGCCAGCCGCGCCATGCCCTCGGTATCGGCGATCGGGCCGGGCGAGATGCCGTTCACGCGCACCCCGGCCGGACCCCATTCCATCGCCAGGCACTTGATCAGCATGTTGATGCCGGCCTTGGCCGCGCAGGCATGAGCCTGGAACATCATGGCGTTGACCGCCTGCGGCGCGGTGATCGCGATCAGCGACGCACCCGGCCTGGCCAGATGGTCGAAGCTGGCGCGGAACACGTTGAAGGTGCCGAGCAGGTCGATATCGACCACGGTCTTGAAGGCATTGGCCGACATGCCGACCACGGGCGCGAGGAAGTTGCCCGCGGCGCCGGAGATCACCACGTCGATCGGCCCCAGCTCGTCCTGGGCGCGCGCGAAGGCCGCTTCCACGGCGGCATAGTCGCGCACGTCGGCGGCCATGCCGACGGCGGTGCCGCCGGCCGCGGTGATGGTCTCGGCGGCAGCCTGGATGCGCTCGGCGGTGCGGCTGATCAGCGCCAGCTTCGCCCCGGCGCGCGCGAAGCCGTGCGCGATGCCGAGGTTGATGCCGGAGGAGGCGCCGGCGACGAATACGGTCTTGCCGGCGAAGGCGTCGGGGCGGAAGGCACTGGGCATGGGAAGTCCTCTCGGTCGATGGTCAGGCGATGCGGGCCGCGATCCTGCGGCAGGCAGGACCGTGGCGGGGCGAAATGCAGGGGAGGGCTAGCGCCGGCGGCGTGGCTGCACGGCAGGTATCGCGCGATGGCGCATGACGGTCTCCATGTTTCTGTTCTGGTGTGCGTCCGCCCCGGGTGCTGCAGGGGCGGCGCCGGCCTCTGGCTCGGGCCACCGGCATCCTAACCCGAAGCCGGGATTCGATTTCGCATATTGCCGGCAACGCCGGCCGTCGCTGACGCAACAATGGGGATGCCAGAAATGCCGCCCCGGGTGCTGCAACTAGCTGACAGGAAAGGGAAAACGGGTGCCGGGCGAGGTGGCGGCCAAGGGGCGGGACAGGGCGCCATTGCGCAGGGCAAAACCCAGTCCTCGAAAAAAGAAAGCCCGCACACCGTTGCAGCGTGCGGGCAGCCTTCCGACGATGAGGGCCGGAAGGCGGAGTGCTCATGAAGTGCGCCCCGCGTCTTCATGGCGGGTTCAAGTGTGCGCGTGAGCGGCAGGGGCCGCTTTGACTCACGTCAAGCAGTCGCTGCGCACGCCTACGCGAGCAGCGCGGTCACCAGGTCCTTGCCGCGCGACACCGGCGCGGTTTCCTCGAAATGCAGCGCACCTTCCACGTGGCCCAGGTGGTCCACCATCAGCGTGACGGCGCGTTCGACATCGCCGGCACGGGCGGCCTCGATGAATTCGCGGTGCTCGTCCGACGAGCAGGCCGCGTCGCGGCGCGACTGGTACAGCATGGTGATGACCGCGCTGCGTGTCGACAGCTCGCGCATCATCTCGGTCAGCACGCCGTTGCCGACCACCTCGGCCAGCACGATATGGAAGTCGCCCAGCAGCCGGGTGCGCACCTGCGCATCGTTGCCCGTCAGCGCCTTGCGCTCGGCCGCCAGGTGCTTGTCAATCCGCTTGTAGTCGGCGGGCGTCGCCTTGGCGACGAACTCGCGCGCCAGCGCCGCTTCCAGGATGCGGCGCACCGCAAAGACCTCGCGCGCCTCTTCGGCGCTGGGCTTGGCCACGAAGGCGCCCTTGTCCGGCACGATCTGGATGACCTTGTCCTTGGACAGCATCAGCAGCGCCGCGCGCACCTTGGTGCGGCTGACGCGGTAGACACTGGCCAGGGCCTCCTCGCGCAGCTTGGTGCCGGGCGGCAGGCGGTGCGAAACGATGGCCGCGACTATGTCTTCGGCGATCGCCTCGGCGGTCATGTCAGGATCGATATGCTCGGGCATGGCAGCGCACTTGCGCAGAGGCTGCGCGGTTGGGGAGATGCGTGATTCTATCGCCCTGGCACGGCGACCGGAGATCCGGCGTCCACGCCGTCCTCCGCCATCGCGGCCAGACCCGCATCCAGGTCGGTCGCTTCAATGGTGCCGTTGAGCACGCCATGGGCCCGTTCGCGGTCGATATCCTTCTCCCAGGCGGCCACCACCACCGTGGCCACGCAGTTGCCGATCAGGTTGCCGAGCGCGCGGGCGATGCCGATGAACCAGTCCACCGACAGCACCAGCACCAGCCCGATGGCGGGAATCGCCGGGTGCGCCGACAGCGTCGCCGCCAGGATCACGATGGCCGAGCCGGGGATGCCGTGAGCGCCCTTGGAGGTGACCAGCGCCACCGCCAGGATGCCGAGCAGGTCGCCCAGCGCCAGCGGCGTGTTGGTCGCCTGCGCGATAAAGACCGCGGCCAGCGTCAGGTAGATCGAGAACGCATCCAGGTTGAACGAGTAGCCGGTCGGGATCACCAGGCCCACCACCGACTTCTTGATGCCCATGAACTCCAGCTTCTTCATCACCTGCGGCAGCACGCTGTCAGACGACGCGGTGCCGAGCACCACCAGCAGCTCGGCGCGCAGGTAGCGGATCAGCTTGATCACCGAGAAACCGCACACGCGCATGATCGTGCCCAGCACCACCAGCACGAAGATGACCACCGCACCGTAAAACAGGAACACCAGGAAGCCGAGCTGCTTGAGCGAGCCGATGCCGTACTTGCCCACGGTGAATGCCACCGCGCCCAGCACGCCCAGCGGCGCCAGCTTGATGATGAAACCCATCATCTTGAACAGCGTGTGCGAGAAGGTGTCGATCAGCCTGACCAGCGGCCGGCCCGGTTCGCCCACCAGCGACAGCGCGCAGCCGAACAGGATCGAGACCAGCAGCACCTGCAGCACATCGCCGTTGGCAAACGCGCCGAACACGGTGTTGGGGATCAGCTTGAGCAGGAAGTCGACCGTGCCCTGGTCCTTCACCTTGGTGGCGTTGTCGATATAGCCGGCGATGGCCGAGGCATCGAGCGAACGCGGGTCGACATTCATGCCAGTGCCGGGCTGGAACACATAGGCCAGAAGGATGCCCAGCGCCAGCGCGATGGTGGTGACGATCTCGAAATACACCACCGCCTTGATGCCGACGCGGCCGACCTTCTTCAGCTCGCCCGCGCCGCAGATGCCGGCCACCACCACGCAGAACACGATCGGGCCGATCAGCATCTTGACCAGCTTGATAAAGGCATCGCCAAGCGGCTTGAGCTTGGCGGCGAATTCCGGAAATGCCAGGCCGAGTGCCGTACCAATCAGCAGGGCAATCAGCACCTGGCCAAACAGCGAACGGGTGAAGCGGGTGTGCAAACGGGGCTGGGGGGCGCTGGGGCGGGGCTGCGAGGGAACTGCATGCTGCATGGTTGTCTCCGTACCGGGCCGGTCCGGCGCCTGTTCATTGGCTGGCGCTGGCTGGCCCATCTGATCCAGGAATCACCGGCGGCCCCGTACTGCTCTGCTGGCGGGTGGCTGCCGGCCTTACGTTCCGTGCGGGGCTTCCGGGTCGGGAGCGCGCCACCTCGCGGACAGCCCCCCTGTTGAGGCGGAATCCACGCAATCGCCTGTCCGGACCGGATTGTCCGCGGCAAATTGTCTGAACGTGGAAGCGAATATAGTGCATATCATTTTTGTATGCAATTTTTGAATTCACTGTGCTAACATGAATCGCACAGAATAGAGCTTCGGCCCGGGCGCCCCGCCCGCGCCGGCAGGCCTTGCGGCAGACGCCGGCGGGCCTTGCCGGACCACCCCGCCGCGGCGTTCACGCACTTCCAGCAGGAGACAACGCATGGCAGCAAATCCGTCGCCGTCCGCCGCAGAGACTGGCACGCGCATCATGGCCTGGGCCGACGCCCTGGCCGTCCACACCGAGCAGCCCGGCATGCTCACCCGTACCTACCTGACCGAGGCCCACCACGGCGCCGCCGCACAGCTGACCGAATGGATGCAGCAGGCCGGCATGACGGTGCGGCGCGATGCCGCCGGCAACGTGATCGGCCGCTATGAGGGCACCTCGCCGGACGCGCCGGCGCTGCTGACGGGTTCGCACTTCGACACCGTGCGCGACGCCGGCCGCTATGACGGCAACCTGGGTGTGATCCTGCCGATCGCCTGCGTGGCCGAATGGAACCGCCAGGGCAAGCGCTTCCCGTTTGCGATCGAGGTGGTCGGCTTTGCCGAGGAAGAGGGCGTGCGCTTCAAGGCAACGCTGCTGGGCAGCCGGGCCATCGCCGGCACCTTCGACAACAACGTGCTGGACAACGTCGACGACAGCGGCAAGACCATGCGCCAGGTGATGCGCGAGGCAGGCTTCGACGCCTCCGACTTGCCCGCCGCCAGGCATGACCGCAGCAAAGTCGCGGCCTTCATCGAAGTCCATATCGAGCAAGGCCCGGTGCTGCTCAATGAAAACCTGCCGGTGGGCGTGGTGACCGCCATCTCCGGCGCCACCCGCTTTATCGTCGAGCTCGAAGGCCTGGCCGGCCACGCCGGCACGGTGCCGATGGACATGCGCCGCGACGCCGCCATGGCCGGGGCCGAGATCGGCCTGTATATCGAGAAGCGCTGCGGCGGCAAGCCGGGCCTGGTCGGCACGGTCGGCCAGTTCAATGTGCCCAATGGCGCCACCAACGTGGTGCCGGGCCACGCGGTGTTCTCCATCGACATTCGCTCGGGCATCGACGCCGAGCGCGAGGCCGCCGTCAACGACGTGCTGTCCGAGATCGAACGCGTGTGCGCGCGCCGCAACGTGCGCGTGCAAGTGCGCAAGACCCACGAGGCGAACAGCGTGCCGTGCGCCCAGTGGCTGCAAGAGCAATGGGCCGCCGCCATCGCCCGCCAGGGCGTGCCGGTGCGTCATCTGCCCTCCGGTGCCGGCCATGACGCCATGGCCATTGCCGCCATCGCCGACGTCGCCATGCTGTTTGTGCGCTGCGGCAACGGCGGCATCAGCCACCATCCCACCGAAATCATGACCGCCGAGGATGCCGCCCTGTCCGCGCGCGTGTTCAGCGATTTCGTCGAGCACTTCCGCCTGCCGCAGTAAGCCAGCGCAGATTCCCCGGAACCCACCCGCACCCTCCTCCGTAGTTAAGAGAACAAGTCATGACCGCACGAGACAATATGAACCCCACTGAAACCACGCTGACGCAATTCATCGACCAGCACCGTCCGGAACAGGAAGCCTTCCTGGCCGAACTGGTCAAGGTGCCCTCGGACAACCCCGCAGGCGACTGCGACGCCCATGGCAAGCGCGCCAAGGAACTGCTGGAGGGCCTGGGTTTCACGGTGGAGGCGCACCAAGTGCCGGACGAACTGGTGAAGGCAGCCGGCATGATCAGCGCCACCAACCTGATCGTGCGCAAGCAGTTCGGCACGGGCGGCCCGACCATCGCCATGAACGCCCACGGCGACGTGGTGCCCCGGGCCTGGGCTGGACCAAGGACCCGTACGGCGGCGAAGTGGCAGACAGCGAGCACGGCCCGGTCATGTACGGCCGCGGCGTGGCGGTGTCCAAGTCGGACTTCGCCACCTACACCTACGCCGTGCTGGCGCTGATGGAAGCCGAGAAGCAGGGTGCGAAGATCAACGGCGCGGTCGAGCTGCAGTTCACCTATGACGAGGAAACCGGCGGCGACATCGGTCCCAAGTTCCTGCTCGATAACAACCTGAGCAAGGCCGACTACGCCATCTCGGCCGGCTTCTCGTACGGCATCACCTCGTCGCACAACGGCTGCCTGCACGTCGAAGTGACGGTCAAGGGCAAGCAGGGCCACGCCGCCATGCCGCACACCGGCGTGGACGCGATCGAAGCCGCCACCCACATCCTGCAGGCCATCTACGGCCTGCGTGCCGAGCTGGCCACGCGCAAGTCCAAGGTGCCTGGCATCGACACCGCCACGCTGAACGTGGGCCTGATCAAGGGCGGCATCAACACCAACGTGGTGCCTGACCTGGTGACCTTCCGCGTCGACCGCCGCATGATCCCCGAGGAAATCGGCTTCGACGCCGAAGGCGAGATCCGCGCGGTCGTGGAAAAGGCCGCCAAGGACCGTCCGGGCATCGAAGTTAAGGTCGAGCGCATCATCCTGGCCGAGCCGCTGTCGGAACTGCCGGGCGTGGAAAAGCTGATCGGCGCCCTGAAGAGCCGTGCCGAGTCGGTGTTCGGCGTGGAGATCCCGGTGCAAGGCGTGCCGCTCTACACCGACGCCCGCCACTACACCAAGCGCGGCATCCCGACCGTGCTGTACGGCGCCGGCCCGCGCACGCTGATGGAAGCCCGCGGCCATAACTCGGACGAGAACCTGCGCCTGAACGACCTGAACCGTGCGACCAAGGTGGTGGCGCTGGCGCTGTCGGACCTGATGAAGTAAGTCATCTCAATTGAGCCGGATCGCCAACAGGCGATTGGCCAATGCAAAAGTGCCACGGAGACCCCGTGGCACTTTGCTATTCTCGACCTGCCGTGCAGGTTGCCAACATCATGTTGCACCCCAGGAAGGACGCCGCGACGTGTGCGCGATCCCCACAATCCAGATCACGCCGTCGTTGAGTTCATAAATCAGTCTGTAGTGCTCGTGCGCCACGAATTCACGAGCGCTCGGCGAGCGGCCTGCCGTCCCAAGTTCAGGAAACTTCTGCAGCCGCGCAGCCGCCTCATTGAACCGCTTTTCCATCCAGACAGCGGCAACCGGATCATGCTGTGCGATGAAGCTCCGGATGGCTGTACGTTGTCGCAGTGCCTGTGGCGCCCATATAAGCCTCAAGCTTTCCGCAATATCGCTGAACACCACTCAGCGGACTCGGCTTCCACCTGCTCGTTTGGAATGCCGATGCCGGCACGCATTGAAGCCCTGCCTTCCTCAACCATCTGCTGGAAAAGGGCCTCGTCGTCGCGGGCTTGCTGGCGCCGCGCCAGATACTCGCGCATCAGCGCCTCAGCAACTTGCGAGGCGGTAAGGCCTTCAGCTGTGGCCTCGGCTATGAATGCGTCACGCAATTGCGGGTTCAGCGTGAGAATGAACGTGGTTTCTTCCGACCCAAGCATGTCCCAAGTCCTTGTAATGACAAAGTATAGGCATTGTCGATACCAGGACACCTTCGCGCCTATAAGACACGTCTGAACTTGCCGCAGCCGATTCCGCCTATGCCGGCAGCGTCCTCGCCCCCCCCAAGCATCCGCTGCATCAGCACTGTGTCGATCCACTGCCCGTGCTTGAGCCCCACCGCCTCCAGCCGGCCGACGGTGCGGAAGCCCAGCCGCTCATGCACGGCCAACGAACCGGCGCCTTCGCCGCCTGCGGTGCAGGCGATCACGGCGACCATCTGGCGCCACGGCCCGGTCTCGCAGCGGGCGACCAGTTCGGCCAGCAGGGCCTGGCCCAGGCCCTCGCCGACGCGGCGGTGGTCGATATAGATCGAGTCCTCGATGGCAAAGCGGTACGCGCTGCGCGCGCGGTAGGACGATGCATAGGCGTAGCCCAGCACCTCGCCGTCACGCACTGCGACCAGGTAGGGCAGGCCCTTGCCGTGCACTTCGGCAAAACGCAGCTGCATCTCGTCCAGGCTCGGCGGCGTTTCTTCGAACGAGGCGCGGCCGTGCAGCACATGGTGCGCGTAGATGGCGTGGATGGCGGGAACGTCGGCGGGCGTGGCGTCGCGCAGGGTGAAGGGTTTGCGCGCGCCGGCGGACGGCGTCGTGGCGGAAAGGATGGTGGAAGTCATCGGGAATGGCGCCCTGTGCAAGGACTTGGGGCAACGCAGGATGCGTGCCGGGCACATGCACCAGCCTGATGCTGCGCGAGGCCCGGTGTCTTGTATATAGTGCGGATTGATTTGCACCGCATTAGTGCCAACGCCCCGGGGCTGGGCACAGCAACGACAAGAAAGGACCCTGCCATGATCACCATCTACCACAACCCCCGCTGCTCCAAGTCGCGCGAAACGCTCGCCCTGGTCCAGGCCGCCAGCGAGCGGCTGGGCGAGCCTGTGGAAATCGTGGAATACCTGAAAGAGCCGCCGTCGCTGGCCACGCTGCGCCAGTTGCACACCATGCTGGGCGTGCCCGTGCGCGAGATGCTGCGCGACAACGAAGCGCCGTATGCCGAACTGGGGCTGGCCGATCCCGGCCTGACCGAGGCCGAGCTGCTGGCCGCCGTGGCCGACAACCCGATCCTGTTGCAGCGTCCGGTGGTGGTGCGCGACCGCCGCGCCGCGATCGGCCGCCCACCCGAGAACGTGGCGCCGCTGCTGGCCTGAGCCAGCCTGATACAGCGCCAAATAAAACCGGCCCCACGGCTGTGGGGGCCGGCCGGTGCTTGAGGCAAACAGCTTCAGGCGGGTCGTCTAATGAACACCCAGCCAGTGCATGGCCTCCTGACCGAAAGCAATGGCCGCCAGCACGACCAGCAGCACCACCAGCGTCACCGTGCTGACGTATAGCGTGGCCTTGGCGACTTCGGCGTCCTCATCCGAGGTGTGTCGATGGGTAATGGGCGTGTCGCCCCGCGTGGCATGCGGCCAATGGATCCGGCCGGCCAGGTCTCTCAAGTGCAGGTCGGTATGAAAACGCATGATCGACACCTCCTCGGCAGGCGCCGCGCGATCCGGGCAACATGGCTCAAACGGCATATGGCGTGGCTGCGCAAGTGCGCCGGATGATCTGTGGCTCGTTTCGCCCGGTACGCCATATCCGCTTCTACTATAGGCGCGCTGGCGTCAGAAGCGAACGCAAGTCTGCAAGGGGCGTGCCGCCCCGATTGCCGCAATGCAGCAACCGGTTCAGGGTTGTCCGGACGGAGGTGAGGGCTCGCTAGCGTTCGTTGGCGCTTCGGGTGCCAGGCTGGCCAGTGCGGCCTCGCGCTCGCGCAGCGTAGCCAGCATGTTGCAGAACAGCGCACCCTGTTCGAGTGCATCGTCCAGCGCCACATGGGTATGCGGCAGCGGATCCATCCAGGCCGCCGGGAAGGCCGCCTTGACAGTCTTGCGATAGGGGCGCCCGGTCAGCGCAAAGCCCAGCGTCTTGATGTCGAGGGCGGCCCAGCCAAAGGGCGAGCGCCCGGCGAACCGCATCATGTACCAGAACATCCAGGTGAAATCGAAGCCGGCCGGGAAGGCCACGAAGACCGGCTTGCCGGGCAGGCTCTCGACCCATTCGACATAGCGGACCATGGCGTCCTCGGGGCGCTGCAGGTCGCGCCGGCAGGCGCTCCAGGCTTCGGGCTGGGTTTGCCACCACTGCATCTGTACCGGGTGGCCGGCGGCGCCGGGCAGGGTTTCGAGGTTGGCGGAGAACGTGCCCACCACGGTCTTGTCCGCCAGCATCGCCGCGGACGCGAAAGACAGCATCGAATGCGGGCCCGGGATCGGGCCGTCGGCCTCCACGTCGGTGCTGACGTAGATTTCCGGGCGGGTGTCGGGCGCCTGTCGCTTGGCCACGGCCTCAGCCCACGTCGATCAGGTGATCGGCCACGAACGGGTTGTTGCGGCGTTCCTCGCCGAAGGTGGAGACCGGGCCGTGCCCGGGGATGAAGGTCACGTCCTCGCCCAGCGGCCACAGCCGCGTGCGGATCGAGCGGATCAGGTCGGCGTGGTTGCCGCGCGGAAAGTCGGTGCGGCCGATCGAGCCGGCGAACAGCACGTCGCCCACCACGGCCAGCCGGCTGGCGCGCGAGAAGAACACCACGTGGCCGGGCGTGTGGCCGGGGCAGTGGTAGACCTCCAGGGTCTCGTTGCCGAACTGCACGGTGTCGCCGTTCTCCAGCCAGCGGTCTGGCTCGAAGCTCTCGGCGTGGCCGAAGCCGAAGCGGCGCGTCTGCTCGGGCAGCTGCTCGATCCAGAAGCGCTCGTCCTGCTGCGGGCCTTCGATCGGGATGCCCAGCTCGCGCGCGAGCGCCGCGGCGCCGGCGCAGTGATCGACATGGCCATGTGTCAGGAAGATCTTTTCCAGCGTGACGCCTTGCTCCCTGACTGCCTCGCGGATGCGATCCAGGTCGCCGCCGGGATCGCAGACGGCGGCGCGGCCGGTGCTTTCATCGATCAGCAGCGAACAGTTTTGCTGGAAGGGCGTGACAGGAATGAGCAGGGCTTTCATGGAAGATTTCTTGTGCGCCAGGCGCCTTCTGGCCGGGCGCCACGGACTGGCCCGCACGGACGCCGGGCAGTGCCCAGCATTGTAGCGCCGGGCGGCGATACACCGCCCCGATGCAAGTTGTGTGCATCATGCATTACCCGCACAAAAGCCCCGTCTCGGGCGGGAATCCCTTGCCACAAGCGGGATTCCGGGCAGATAGGCCACGATGGTGCGAAATCGTACAGATTTCGTAACAAAATGAAAGGGATAGTCGTATAGGGTCAATGTTAGACTGCCGCCCATGTTACGGATCTCCGCTCTCGTTAAGCGCTGGCAACGGCTGGCCAAGCTCGGCGCATGCACCGCGTGCGCCGTGGTGCTGGCTGCCTGTGCCACGCCCCCTGAAGGCGACCACGCAAGCAACGATAACGCTGGCGCCGTGCCCACGCGCGCGGCAAAGAACGGCAAGGCCGGCAAGACCGATCGCACCGACGCCGACAAGTCCGCGCGTGCCTCGGACAGCGGCAGCTGGAACCTGTTCGGCTATGACGCGGACGAAGGCCGCAGCGGCAGCTCGCTGGAGGGCCTGCGCGCAGACGTCGGCACGTTCGAGCAGCGCGGCGTCGCGTCCTGGTACGGCAAGGGATTCCACGGCCGCAAGACCGCCAACGGCGAACGCTTCGACATGCGCGCCATGACCGCCGCCCATCCTTCGCTGCCGCTCGACAGCTGGGTGCTGGTGCGCAACCTGCGCAATAACAAGGTAGCAGTGCTTCGCATCAATGACCGCGGGCCGTACCACGGCAACCGTGTACTGGACGTGTCCTTCGGCGCTGCACGCCGCCTCGGCTTTGTCGAACGCGGCGCGACGAACGTCGAAATCCGCCGCCTGACGCGCACTGAAGTGGCCGCGCTGGGTCCGCAGGTCGATGCCGGCGGCACCGAGGCCGGCGACGGCAGCGGCGACGACGACGTATCCGTGCCGGAACTGGCCAACTCGCTGGCGCCCGCCAAGGCGCGCAAGTCGACCAGGGCCAGCGGCAAGACCGTCAAGCGCACACGGCGCTGACAAGGGCAGCGCCGCCGCATGCCGCCGCGCGCTGACACCTCTGCTTCACCTTCCTCCTCCCAACCCCGGGACCATGCACGGGCCGCGTCAGTCCTCTGCCCGCCCCGCGCGCTGTGCCAGCGCCAGCTGGTAGAGCGCATCGGTGCCGGCCCCGGTAATCGCGGCCGCCAGCTTGGCGGCGCGCTTGGCCGGCAACTCCGCCAGCAGCAGCGCCAGCACGCGCTGGGCTTCGGCATCCGGCAAGCCATCCGCGGCAGTTGCCGCGCCAGCGCCTTCCACCACCAGCACGAATTCCCCCTTGGCCCGGTTCGGGTCGGCGGCCAGCCAGGCCGGCGCCTGCGCCACCGGCAGCACCGCGATGTCCTCGAACAGCTTGGTCAGTTCACGCCCGACCAGCAGCCGGCGCTCGCCTGGCAGGCCCGCGGCCAGCGCGGCCAGCGTGTCGGCGATGCGGTGCGGCGCCTCGTAGCAGACCCAGGCGTGGTCCAGCGCCGCCAGCCGGGCGATGGCCTCGGTGCGCGCCCTGGGCTTGCTGGGCAGGAAGCCGGCAAAGGTGAAGCGGCCCTCGCCGGCATCGAGCATGTCGCCCGCCACCGACAGCGCGGCCACCGCGGCACTGGGGCCGGGCAGCGGCACCACCGGATGGCCGGCGCCGCGCACCGCCTCGACCAGGCGCGCACCCGGGTCGGAGATGCCCGGCGTGCCGGCGTCCGAGACGTAGGCGATGCGCTCGCCGGCCGCCAGGCGCGCCGCGATGCGGCCCGCAGCCTCGCGCTCGTTGTGCTCGTGCACGGCCATCAGCGGCCGATGCAAGCCCACGCGCGACAGCAGCTGGCCGGTATTGCGGGTGTCTTCGCAGGCCACGGCGTCGGCCAGGCCGAGCACATGCAGCGCGCGCAGCGACAGGTCGGCGACGTTGCCGATGGGCGTGGCCACCACATAAAGGGTGCCGGCCGGGTAGGACTGGCTGGCCGCCAGGGAGATCCAGTCACTCATGCTTGAGAACTTCCGTTGATGCGATCATTCAAATCCACCACGCAGTTGCAAACCACACAGCTACGCGGTGCGCAGGCGGAGGACCGGGCCCTGGCATACCTGCGGCGCCAGGGCCTGGAGCCCGTGGTTCGCAATTATCGCTGCAAAGGCGGCGAGATCGACCTGGTCATGCGCGCGCCGGACGGCACGCTGGTGTTCGTGGAGGTGCGCCAGCGCAGCGGCCAGGGCTTCGGCGGCGCGGCCGCCAGCGTCACGCCGGCCAAGCAACGCCGCGTGCTGCTGGCGGCCGCGCACTACCTGGCCACGCTGGCGCAGGTGCCGCCATGCCGCTTCGACGTGGTGGCCCTGGAACCCGGCCGGCTGGACTGGCTGCAGCATGCCTTTGACCAGGATGCCGCCGGGGCTGGTTCATAATGCGCGGCAGACCCTAAGGTACGATCCGCGGATCGCAATGGCAACAACAAGGCCCCAGAGCCATGAGTATCGACAGTATCCAGCAACAGTTTCTAGACAGCGCCGAAACCAAGCGACAGGCCGCGGCGGTGATGGCCCCTTATATCAACGCCGCCGTGGAACGCATGGTCGGCGCGCTGACCAGCGGCAACAAGATCCTGGCCTGCGGCAACGGCGGCTCCGCAGCCGATGCGCAGCACTTTGCCGCCGAACTGGTCGGGCGCTTCGAGCGCGAGCGCCCGGGCCTGGCCGCGATCGCACTGACCACCGACAGCTCGATCCTGACCGCGATCGGCAACGACTATGACTTCAGCAAGGTGTTTTCCAAGCAGGTCGAGGCGCTGGGCCAGCCCGGCGACATCCTGCTGGCGCTTTCCACCTCGGGCAATTCGGCCAACGTGATCGCCGCCATGGAAGCCGCGCGCCAGCGCGAGATGGCCGTGGTCGCGCTGACCGGCAAGGGCGGCGGCACCATCGCCGGCCTGCTCGATGAATTCGATATCCACCTGTGCGTGCCGAGCGAGCGCACCGCGCGCATCCAGGAAGTGCACCTGCTGACCCTGCACTGCCTGTGCGACGGCATCGACGAGGCACTGCTCGGGGAAGCCTGATCCTGCCCTTCCAACCATTCCCAACATCCAGCCACAGCAAGGACCGCATGACGAACCTGCCCACTACGCAAGCCCCCGGAACGGCGCCGGCGCGCGCCATCCTTCCCGCACCGCCGGCCTTGGCCGCGCCAGCCTGGCCGCGGCGGCCGTGCTGGTCTGCGCCACCCAGCTGGCCGGCTGCTTCCCCGTGATCGCCGGCGCCATGGGGACCGGCGTGGCCATGGCCACCGACCGCCGCCCGGCCGCCACCCAGACCGTGGACCGCGGCCTGCAGCTCGAGGCCGAGAACACCATCAACTCGCGCTACAGTGGCCAGGCCCGCGTCAACGTGACCGTGTTCAACCGCAAGGTGCTGCTGACCGGCGAAGCCAGCAACGACACCGTCAAGCAGCAGGTCGAGCAGTATGTGCGCGGCCTGCAGAATGCGCGCGTGGTGATCAATGAGCTGGAGGTCGTCAACTCGCCGGGCTTCATGACCCAGAGCCAGGACGCCTACCTGACCAGCAAGGTCAAGACCCTGCTGATGACCGCCGAGGGCGTGCCGTCCAACTCGATCAAGGTCACCACCGAGAAGAGCGTGGTCTACCTGCTGGGCGTGGTCACCGCCGCCGAGGGCGACCGCGCCACCGACGTGGCGCGCAATGCCTCGGGCGTGACCAAGGTGGTCAAGGCCTTCGACTACGTCAACGACACCGAGCGCGCGCGCCTGGACTCAGCTTCCTCTTCGCAAAACCCGTCGTTCGACGGCAATGTCGGCACGCCGGCGCCGGTGCAGTCGGTGCCGGGCGTGGGCGGTCCGGTCGATGCGCCGGCCGGTGCCGCCGCTGGCACCACGGCGACCACCAGCCCGGTCGCCGCGCCGGTGACTGCGCCGGTGACGCTGCCGCCGGGGCGCAGCCTGCCCTGAGCCCGCGCCCCGTCCGGCGTCCGGGGTCGATCTCGACGGCGTCCGCTCATGCGGACGCCGTTTGTCCTTCTGCGGTTTTCAGCGCACACCGTCCCCGCCCGATGTGCTACGGTTGCCACGCCGGCCGCCCCCAGCGGAATCCAGCGCCGGCCCCCACACGGAACGAGACCATGACAATCTTCCCCCGGCCCGCTGTGTTGCTGCGGCTGGCGCTGCTGGCCGCGGCGCTGTGCGGCGTCCAGCCGTCGCTGTCGGCAGACCGCGCCGCCCCTGCCACCGATGCCGCGCTGCGCGCGCGCAGCCAGGCCGCCGCCTGCACCAGCTGCCACGGCCCTGCCGGGCGTGCGCCGGCGGGCAGCACAATCCCGCCGCTGGCCGGCCGCCCGCAAGCGGAACTGGCCGGGCAGATGCAGGCCTTCAAGGCCGGCGCGCGGCCCGCCACGGTGATGCACCAGATTGCCAAGGGCTACAGCGACGACCAGATCGCGGCCATCACGGCGTGGTTCGCCGCGGTGCGCTGACAGCAGGGGACGACCAATGCAAAGACGAAGCTTCCTGGGCGCCGCGGGCGCCGCAGTACTGGGCTCGGTCGGGGTCAGGGCGGCACGCGCCGCGGCGCCGGCCAAGGTGGTGGTGGTGGGTGGCGGCTACGGCGGCGCCACCGCTGCGCGCTACCTGCGCGAGTGGAGCGGGCAGGCGATCGAGGTCACGCTGGTCGAACCCAATCCGGCCTTTATCTCCTGCCCGCTGTCGAACCTGGTGCTCGGCGGCAGCCGGCAGCTGGCGGACCTGACCTTGCCGTACGACGCCCTGGTGCGCCGCCACGGCGTGCGGCTGGTGCGCGATACCGCCGTGGCCATCGACCCGGCCAAACGGACCGTGCGCCTCGCGGGCGGCTCCACGCTGCCGTACGACCGCCTGCTGCTGTCGCCCGGCGTCGAAATGATGAGCGATGCGCTGCCCGGACTGACGCAGCCCGGCGGCGACCAGATCCTGCACGCCTGGAAGGCCGGCCCGCAGACCGTGGCGCTGCGCCGCCAGCTGGAGGCCATGCCGGACGGCGGCACCTATGCCATCAGCATCCCGCTGGCGCCGTACCGCTGCCCGCCGGGACCGTACGAGCGCGCCTGCCAGGTGGCGTACTACTTCAGGCAGCACAAGCCGCGCAGCAAGGTGCTGATCCTCGATGCCAACCCGGACATCACCTCCAAGGCCGGGCTGTTCCGCAAGGTGTGGGCGTCGCAGTACCCGGGCCTGGTGGAATACCGGCCGCAGTTCAACGCGGTGGATGTGGACCCCGCCACGCGCACGCTCAAGTTCGAGGTGCAGGACGACGAGCGCGCCGATGTGCTCAATGTGCTGCCGCCCCAGCGCGCCGGCGCGATCGCGGTATCGGCGGGGCTGGCCACGGCCAATGGCAAGTGGTGCGAAGTGGATTTCGTCACCTTCGAGTCGCGCGCCGCGTCCAATATCCACGTGATCGGCGATGCCATCCAGATCGCGCCGCTGATGCCCAAGTCGGGCCATATGGCCAACCAGCATGGCAAGGTCGCGGCCGCGGCCATGGTCGCGCTGCTGTCGGGCCGGGCACCCGACCCGCAGCCGCTCTACAACAACACCTGCTACAGCTTCACCTCCGACCGCGAGGCGGTGCACGTGGCCAGCGTGCATCGCTATGACGCGGCGCAGAAGACCATGGTCACGGTGCCGGGATCGGGCGGGCTGTCGGAGGCGCCGAACCAGCTCGAAGGCGACTACGCACTGGCGTGGGCAAAGGGCATCTGGGCGGAGATGCTGGGGTAGGGGCAGGACGGCTCGCCCCGCCGCGCGGCAGGGGCGAGCCTCGAAGGCCGCGGGCTGCTACCCTATGGGTTTCGTCCGGCACTCCGCCGGGCCGTCCCCCAGCCCCCTCATGCAAGCCAGAGACCGTCTCCTCGCCCTCGCCATTGTCTGTGTCTGGGGCGTCAACTTCGTCGTCATCAAAGTTGGCCTGGCGGGCGTGCCGCCGATGCTGCTGGGTGCGCTGCGCTTCCTGCTGGTGGCGTTTCCGGCGATCTTCTTCGTGCCACGCCCGCGCGTGCCGTGGCGGCTGCTGCTGGCCTACGGCGTCACCATCAGCCTGGGCCAGTTCGCCTTCCTGTTCTACGCCATGGCGGTCGGCATGCCGGCCGGACTGGCCTCGCTGGTGCTGCAGTCGCAGGCCTTCTTCACGCTGGCCATTGCGGCGATGTGGCTGGGCGAGCCGGTGCGCTGGCACAACATTGCGGGCATGGCGGTGGCGGCGGGCGGGCTCGCCTTGATCGGGGCCGGCGCCGGCAGCGCGGGCGGCATGAGCGTGGCGGGCTTTGTATTGACGCTGTGCGCGGCCTTTTGCTGGGCCAGCGGCAATATCGTCAGCAAGACGATCGGCCCGGTCGACCTGCTGGGGTTGGTGATCTGGGGCGCGCTGATCCCGATCGTGCCCTTCGCGCTGCTGTCGCTGTGGGTCGAGGGCCCGGCGCGCATCGCGCAGAGCCTCACCCACGTGTCGGCATGGCCGTGTTTGCCGTGGCCTACCTGGCCTTTGCGGCGACGGTGTTTGGCTACACCATGTGGGGCCGGCTGCTGACGCGCTACCCGGCCAGCCAGGTGGCGCCGCTGACGCTGCTGGTGCCGGTGGTGGGGCTGGTGTCGGCGCATGTGCTGCTGGGCGAAGACCTTTCCGGCGCGCAGTGGGCGGGCGCGGCAGTGGTGATGGCCGGGCTGCTGGTCAATGTGTACGGCCAGCGCCTGTGGACGGGCAGGGCGCTGGCGCGCCGCTGATCCGACCGAACATCCATATGCTGTGCTGCATCAGTGGGTAAACACTATATGCGCATTCACGCATATACGAATATATTAGACGCCATGGAAGAGCTGGATCGCGTATTCGAAAAGGTATCGGGCTACTTCAGCCTGTTGGCGGAGCCGACGCGGCTGAAGATCCTGCACGCCTTGTGCGATGGCGAGAAACCGGTCAGCACGGTGGTCGAGACGGTGGGTTCGTCGCAGACCAATGTGTCGCGGCATCTCAACGCGATGTACCGCTCGGGCGTGCTGTCGCGCCGCAAGGAGGCGAACCTGGTGTTCTACGCCATTGCGGACGAAAGCGTGATCGAGCTGTGCCGCACGGTCTGCGTGCAGGTGGCGAGCCGGCTGGAGGACAGCGCCTTGTCCTCCGGCGTGGTCGACCGCTTCATGGCACAGCCGGCACCCGAAGCCCCGGCGCGCAGGCGGCGCACGGCAGGCTAGCTCAGCTCTTCCGGCAAACGGAACGCTGCCGCACCCGCTGCAGCGGCCCGACAACAGGCACGCCGACCGGTCCGGGGGACCGTGGCGAGCGCGCCGGAGGAGACCGATTTGCAGGAACGGAACCGGCCCGGGCGCATCGTGCCCGCGCCCGAGCACTTCGTCAGCGCATCGCTGCAGCAGGACATCGGCCGGCACGGCCTGGATGCGCCGCGGCGCGACTTCCTGCGCAAGAGCTTCCTGGGCGCGGCCGCGGGGATTGCCGCCGCCACGGCGGGCCGCCAGGCGTTGGCGGCCGACGGCGATCCTGCCATCCTGCAGCCGCAGCCATGGGCCACCTCGCTCGGCCAGCCGGTGGCGGCACGCCCGTACGGGCAGCCCTCCGTGCATGAGAAGAACCTGGTGCGGCGCGAGTCGCCGGGCCTGACGCGCGTCTCCGCTGCTTCGGTTGCCTTCGCGCCGCTGCAGGGCTTCTTCGGCATCATCACGCCCAACGGCCTGCATTTCGAGCGTCACCACCAGGGCTGGCACGATATCGACCCGGCTCGTCACCGCCTGATGCTCAATGGCCTGGTGCGCACGCCGCGGGTCTACACCATGGACGACCTGATGCGCCTGCCGGCGGTGTCGCGCATGCATTTCATCGAATGCGGCGCCAATACCGGCATGGAATGGGGCAACGTGGCCGTGCCCACCGTCCAGTACACCCACGGCATGCTGTCGTGCTGCGAGTTCACCGGCGTGCCGCTGCGGGTGCTGCTGGACGATGCCGGCGCCGACCTGCGCCGCGGCCGCTACCTGCTGGCCGAAGGCGGCGATGGCTCGTCGATGACGCGCACCATCCCGATGGAACTGGCCGACGAGATCCTCGTTGCCTGGGGCATGAACGGCGAGATGCTGCGCCCCGAGAACGGCTATCCGCTGCGGCTGGTGGTGCCGGGCGTGCAGGGGGTGTCGTGGGTCAAGTGGCTGCGCCGGCTCGAACTGGGCGACCAGCCCTGGAACGCCAAGGACGAGACCATCCACTACGTGGACATGATGCCGGACGGCAAGCTGCGCCAGTACACCTCGATCCAGGAGTGCAAGTCGGTCATCACCACGCCTTCGGGCGGGCAGCAACTGGTGGGCAAGGGCTTCTACAACATCAGCGGGCTGGCGTGGTCGGGGCGCGGGCGCATCAGGCGTGTCGATGTCTCGACCGACGGCGGGCGCAACTGGCGCAGCGCGCGGCTGGAGGCGCCGGTGCTGTCCAAGTGCCTGACGCGCTTCAACCTGGACTGGGTCTGGGACGGCGGCCCCGCCATCCTGCAAAGCCGCGCGATCGACGACACCGGCTACGTGCAGCCGAAGCTGGGGCAGCTGCGCGCGGTGCGCGGCACGCGCTCGATCTACCACAACAACGCGATCCAGAGCTGGCAGGTGGCGGCAGGCGGCGAGGTGTCCAATGTCCACGTGGGCTGAGCTCAGGACCGCCGCCGCCTTCATGCTGGCAGCCATCAGCGCCGCCCCGGCGTGGGCGGGCACGGCCGACGCGCGTGCGGCACTTGGCCGCACCGCGACGCCCGCGGAAGTCGCCGCGTGGGACATCGACGTGCGCCCGGACTTCCAGGGCCTGCCCAGGGGCAGCGGCACGGTGGCGCAGGGGCAGAAGGTCTGGGACGGCAAGTGCGCGTCGTGCCACGGCGACTTCGGCGAATCCAACGAGGTGTTCACGCCGCTGGTCGGCGGCACCACCGCCGAAGACATCAAGCGCGGCCGCGTGGCCGGCATGACCGGCAACCAGCCGTACCGCACCACGTTGATGAAGGTCAGCACCGTCAGCACGCTATGGGACTACATCCACCGCGCCATGCCGTGGAACGCGCCCAAGAGCCTGAGCCCTGACGACGTCTACGCGGTCACCGCCTACCTGCTCAACCTGGGCGAGATCGTCACGGCCGACTTCACGCTGTCTGACGCCAATATCGCCGAGGTCCAGCGGCGCATGCCCAACCGCGACGGCATGACCACCGGCCACGGTCTGTGGCCGGGGCGCGGCCGCCCGGACACGCGCAATACGGCCTGCATGAAGGACTGCGCCAGCAAGGTGGTGATTGCCTCGTCGATACCGGACTATGCCCGCGATGCCCATGGCGAGCTGGCGCAGCAGCAGCGGACCTTCGGCCCGGTGCGCGGCGTGGCCGCGGGCAATGCCGCATCAAAAAGGGCTGCATCAGCATCTTCCGGACCGGCCGCGCCAGGCGCGCGGCTCACCAGCCAGTACCAGTGCATGGCCTGCCACGCGATGGACCGCAAGCTGGTGGGGCCGTCCTTTGCCGACATCGCCGGCAAGTACAAGGGCCAGGACGCGCATGCCGCGCTGGCGCGCAAGGTCAAGGCGGGCGGGCAGGGCGCATGGGGCAGCGTGCCGATGCCGCCGCAGCCGCAGATCCCGGATTCGGACCTGCAGGCCATGGTGGGCTGGATTCTTGAGGCAAAATAGCGGACTGGCCACCGCAGTGCCCCCAGGCGGCGGCCAGTGTGTGCCGCGAGGCAGTTGCAGTTGTGCCCAGCGGCCTTTGCCGTCCCCACGGCTTTACAGAGTTTGGAGAGCTTAACAATGAAGCAGTTTGTCATCGCAGCGCTGATGCTCGGCGCCGCCGCATCGGCCCACGCGGTCGATGCCGCCAAGGCACAGGAGATCGCCAACAAGAACGCCTGCATGGGTTGCCACCAGGTCGACAAGAAGCTGGTTGGTCCTTCCTACAAGGACGTGGCCGCCAAGTACAAGGGCGACAAGAACGCCCTGGCGACCCTGACCAAGAAGGTCAAGAGCGGTGGCTCGGGCGTCTGGGGCCCGGTGCCGATGCCCGCCAACGCGGCGGTCAGCGACGCCGACCTGAAGACCGTGGTCGAGTGGGTGCTGGCTGGCGCCCCCGCCAAATAAGACCGACTGCCAGGGCGGGCAGTCCGCCGATGCACCGGGCCGGGCGGCGAACGCCGCGCGGCCTGGGACAATCAGCGGCCGGCCATGTACCGGTCGCATGCAACACCCCTGAAGCGGTCATCGACCGACTGGAACGGAGTAGCCGGAGAGCAGAAACATGAATTCCAAACGACGAGAAGTGCTGCGGGTCACCGCTGTCCTGTCCCTGATGGCCGCCACCGGCCTGATCAGCGAAGCGCAGGCGGCCGAGTGGAACAAGAACGCCTTTGACGGCAAGAGCGTTGCCGACGTGATCAAGGCGCTCGGCGGCAGCGGCACCGAGAAAAGCACCGCCATCACCTTCACCGCGCCCGATATCGCCGAGAACGGCGCCGTGGTGCCGGTGGCCGTGACCAGCACCATCCCGGATACCGAGCAGATCGCGATCCTGGTGGAAAAGAACCCCAACACGCTGGCCGCCGACTTCGTCATCCCGGCCGGCACCGAGCCGTTCGTCTCCACGCGCGTGAAGATGGGCCAGACCTCGGTCGTGCATGCCGCGGTCAAGGCCGGCGGCAAGTGGTACGTGGCATCGAAGGAAATCAAGGTCACGCTGGGCGGCTGCGGCGGCTGACGCCGCGCCCCGGATCGAGATTCCCAGACTGCAACAGGAGAAACACATGGCAGACCCGATGCGCGTACGCGCCACCGAAAACGGCGGCGTGGTTGACGTCAAGATTCTGATGAAGCACGACATGGAAACCGGCCAGCGCAAGGATACGTCCGGCAAGGTCGTCCCGGCCTGGCATATCCAGACCGTGACCGCACAGTGCAAGGGCAAGGAAGTGTTCCGCGCCCAGTTCGGCCCGGCGGTGTCGAAGGACCCGTTCCTGAACTTCAAGTTCAAGGGCGGCGCCAAGGGCGACAAGGTCGCCGTGACCTGGATCGACAACAAGGGCGACAAGCGCACCGACGAAGCGACCATCGCCTGACAGCCGTTCCGCGGCCGGCAGGCCACGCCGTCCTCTGCTAAGGTTCGGGACGGATGCCGGGACTGGCCCGGCGGGAAGGAACAACATGCGGCGAGCATTTATTCGAGCATCGGCGGCGCTGGCCGCCATCGGCCTGAGCGCCAGGGCGGCGGCGCAGGCTGCCCCGGCTGCTGGCAAGGGCGGGCGCGTGAAGGTGGTATACCAGCTGTCCGAAGGCATCGACCAGGCGGTGCGCGCGATGGGCAACCTGCGCAACCACCTGAGCGGCGCGCCGGGCACCAGGATCGTGGTGGTGGCGCTAGGCTACGGCATCGATTTCCTGGTCGAAGGCGCCAAGGATGGGCGCGGCAACACCTTTGACGGCCCGGTGGGCGCGCTGGCCTCGGCCGGGGTGGAGTTCCGCGTGTGCCGCAATACACTGACGGCGCGCAAGATATCGGAATCGAGCCTGTTGATGGACGCCAAGGTGGTACCGGCCGGCGTGGTCGAGATTGCGCGCCTGCAGGCCGAAGAAGGCTACGCGTATATCAAGCCCTGAGCCGGGCGGCGTAGCTTCCGGCAACAAAAGAGAGAACGGCCCGCCACGGTGCGAGGCCGCGAGGAGATGCCCCATGAACACCATCCGAAGCCTGGCCCGGCGCGCGGCGCTGGCCGCGGCGGCCACCGCTGCGGTGGCCTCCGCTGCCGCCGTGCATGCGCAGGGCAGCACCGCCGAAGAAATCGCCAAGTACCGCCAGATGCTGGCTGAAGGCAATCCCGCCGAGCTGTGGGAAGCCGCCGGGGAAGAACTGTGGAAGAAGCCGGCCGGCCCGAAGAACGCCTCGCTGGAACAGTGCGACCTGGGCAAGGGCCCGGGCGTGACCAAGGGCGCCTACGCCGAGCTGCCGCGCTACTTCAAGGACGCCAGCAAGGTGATGGACCTGGAGCAGCGGCTGGCTTACTGCCGCATGACGCTGCAGGGGCTGACCAAGGATGAGGCAACGAAGAACCCGTTCTCGTCGTCGGGCAAGCCGTCGGAGATCGAGCGCCTGGTGGCCTACCTGACCGGCGAGTCGCGCGGCGTGAAGATGAACGTGCAGCTCAGCCATCCCGAAGAAAAGCGCACCTATGCGCTGGGCGAGAAGATGTTCTTCTACCGCGGCGGCGCCTATGACTTTGCCTGCGCCACCTGCCATGCGGTGGACGGCCAGCGCATCCGCCTGCAGGACCTACCCAACCTGCTGACCGACAAGGGCGCGCAGGCGGCCTACACCACCTGGCCCGCCTACCGCGTCTCGCAGGGCGAAGTCCGCACCATGCAGCACCGGCTGTACGACTGCCTGCGCCAGCAGCGCTTTCCCGAACCCGCCTATGGCTCGGACGTGATCACCGCGCTGACCCTGTTCCTGGCGAAGAACGCCAACGGCGGGACCTACGACGGCCCGGCGATGAAGCGCTGACCAGTACGGGAGAGACAACATGCAACGACAACACCAGGCACTGGCCGTCGCGGCCCTGGCCACCCTGCTGGCAACCGGCGCCCACGCGCAGGACAGCACCAAGGCCCGCGCGCCCAAGGGCAAGCCCGCCGCCGTCAGCGGCGCCGACATGAAGCACCTGATTGAGGACTCGTTCTCGTCGCGCGGCCCGGTCACGGTCGAGGGCGTGCTGAACCAGGACGGCATGCAGCAGGCCTGCAGCCAGTACCCGGACCGCACCAGGGTGCCGGCGAAGGTGGCGAAGAAGATCGAGGCCGCCGAGCTCAAGCAGATCAAGTACCCGGCCGACGACAAATGGCTGGGCGACTGGAAGGAAGGCGAAAAGGTCGCCCAGAACGGGCGCGGCATGCAGTTCACCGACCAGGTCGGCGCCACCAACGGCGGCAACTGCTACGCCTGCCACCAGATGACCAAGGCCGAGATCTCGTTCGGCAATATCGGTCCGTCGCTGTACCAGTACGGCAAGCTGCGCGGCAATTCGCAGGACGTCATCAAATACACCTGGGGCAAGATCTGGGACTCCAGCGCCTATGCCGCCTGCTCCAACATGCCGCGCTTCGGCCACAAGGGCATCCTGACCGAGGCCCAGATCCGCGACGTGATGGCGCTGCTGCTCGACCCGGCCTCGCCGGTCAACCAGTAAGGCCGATGCGCGCGCCTGCCGTGCTGCTGCGCTGGCTGCTGGCCTTCAGCCTGGCCGGCGCTGCAGCCGGCGCGGCGGCGCTGGAGGTGGGCGACACCGTGCGCCTGCCCGCTGTGCGCACGCTCGACGGCCGCACACTCAGCGCGGCCGCGCTGGCCGGCAAGCCGCTGGTGGTCGAATACTGGGCTTCGTGGTGCCCGTTCTGCGCGATGCAGAACCCGCGCCTGCAGAAGCTTTATGAACGCACGCGCGGCACGCCGCTGCAGGTGCTGACCATCAGCGTCGACAAGGGCCCGCGGGAAGCCGCCGACTACATGCGCAAGCGCGGCTACGCCTTCCCGGCGACGATGGATTCGCCCGCGCTTCAGGCCGTGTTCGGCAAGCCCAAGGGACTGCCCGAGCTGTACGTGATCGACGCGCGCGGGCGCGTGGTGCAGAAGGAAGTGGGCGAAATGCTCGAAGACGAGGTGGCCGCGCTGGAGCGGTACGCGAAGCCATAGCCATGCGATGCCGGACGCCACGCGCCGACCGGCACGCACTTATCCACAGGTAGAGACATGAACCGACGCGAGTTCCTGCAGGTGCTGGCCATTGCCGGCGCCGGCGGCATGACGTTCCCCCATCAAGACGCGCACGCCGCGCAGGCCGCCGAGGCCATGTACGACCTGCCGCGCTTCGGCAACGTCCACCTGCTGCATTTCACCGACTGCCATGCGCAGCTGCGGCCGGTGTACTTCCGCGAACCCAATGTCAACCTCGGCATCGGCGACTATGCAGGCAAGCCCCCGCACCTGGTCGGCGACGCGCTGCTGCGCCACTACGGCATCCGCCCCGGCACGCCGCAGGCGCATGCGTTCACCTGCCTGGATTTCAACGAGGCCGCGCGCCGCTATGGCAAGGTCGGCGGGTTTGCGCACCTGGCCACGCTGGTGAAACGGCTGAAGGCGGGCCGGCCGGGGGCCTTGCTGCTCGATGGCGGGGATACGTGGCAGGGCTCGGCCACCGCGCTGTGGACCAAGGGCCAGGACATGGTCGATGCCGCGCTGGCGCTGGGCGTGGACGTGATGACGCCGCACTGGGAGATGACCCTGGGCGCGGACCGCGTCAAGGAGATCGTCGACAAGGACTTCAAGGGCAAGGTCGCCTTCCTGGCGCAGAACATCAAGACCAATGATTTCGGCGATCCGGTGTTCGATCCGTACGTGATCCGCGAGATCAACGGCGTGCCGGTGGCCATCATCGGCCAGGCCTTCCCGTACACGCCCATCGCCAACCCGCGCTATTTCGTGCCGGACTGGACCTTCGGCATCCAGGAAGAGAACCTGCAGCAGGTCATCGACGCAGCGCGCGGCAAGGGCGCGCAGGCGGTGGTGCTGCTGTCCCACAACGGCATGGATGTGGACCTGAAACTGGCCTCGCGCGTGCGCGGGCTCGACGCCATCCTGGGCGGCCATACCCATGACGGCATGCCTGCGCCGGTGCCGGTGAAGAATGCCGGCGGCACCACGCTGGTGACCAATGCCGGCTCCAACGGCAAGTTCCTCGGCGTGCTCGACTTTGACGTGAAGGGCGGCAAGGTAGCCGACTTCCGCTACCGGCTGCTGCCGGTGTTCGCCAACTACCTGCCGGCCGACCCGGCCATGGACGCGCTCATCAGGAAAGTCCGCGCGCCCTATGAGCAGAAGCTGGGCGAAGTGCTGGCCGTCAACCGCGGCCTGCTGTACCGCCGCGGCAATTTCAACGGCACCTTCGACCAGCTGATCCTGGATGGCCTGATGCAGGCCCAGGGCGCGCAGATCGCGTTCTCGCCGGGCTTCCGCTGGGGCACCACGCTGCTGCCGGGCGAGGCCATCACCATGGAACACCTGATGGACCAGACCGCCATCACCTACCCGTACACCACGGTGACGCAGATGAGCGGCGAGACCATCAAGACCATCCTGGAAGACGTGGCCGACAACCTGTTCAACCCCGACCCGTACTACCAGCAGGGCGGCGACATGGTGCGCGTGGGCGGGCTGCAGTACACCATCGATCCTGCCGCCGGCATGGGCAAGCGCATCAGCGACATGCGCCTGGCCGGCAAGCCGCTGGAAGCCGGCAAGACCTACAAGGTGGCGGGCTGGGCCCCGGTGGCCGAAGAGGCGCGCCAGGCCGGCGGCGCCCCGATCTGGGACGTGATGGCACAGTGGCTGCGCAGCACCAGGGAAGTCAGCGCCCGCCCGCTGAACCTGCCGCGCGTGCGCGGCATGGACGGCAATCCGGGCATGGCAGCCTGATGTTGCCCAGCCCCCTCATGCGCCGCCGCGAGGATTGAAGGGCGCTGCCGTATTACGCTACAATCAACCGCCACGGGCCGATAGCTCAGCTGGGAGAGCGCTGCGTTCGCAATGCAGAGGTCGGGAGTTCGATCCTCCTTCGGTCCACCAGATATCACCCGCAAAAGCCCCGGAAAGCCAACGCTTTCCGGGGCTTTTGTGTTTTTGCTGCCTGCGCCGGGCAAGGGCGGCCGCATGGTCCGCCATCTCGCGCTGGCAGCCGCCATACGCTATCGTTAAGCCCTCGGCCCAGGCGGGCGCGCCTTGTACCGCCGCCAACCCACACCCGCCGGGGCCTAGTTCTTCGACTCCTTGCAAGCCAACAGGTCGATGCGCCGGACAGCGCGGCGGCCGCTCGCGCCACGCCTGCCGCCGGCCAGCACCCCTGAATCTCAAGAGGCATCCATGAGCCACATCCTGCTGATCAACCCGAATACGTCGAGCGCCACCACGCAGATGATGGTCGAGATCGCGCGCGCCTGGTTCGCGCAGACCATGGCCGCGCCGCCGACCGTGGTCGGCGCGACGGTCACGCGCGGGGCGCCGATGATCATCGATGAAGACGACCTTGCCGTGGCCGCTGAGGCCATCTGCGATGCAGACATGCTGCGCCTGGCGGGCCGCGCCGACGGCGTGATCGTCGGCGCCTTCGGCGACCCCGGCATCGAGGCCCTGCGCGCGCACTTGTCGGTGCCGGTGGTGGGCATCGGCGAAGCCTCGATGCACGCGGCCGCGGCCGGGCGGCGGCGCTTCGGCATCGCCACCACCACGCCGCGGCTGGCGGCGTCGATCAGCGCCAGCGTGCGCCGGCACGGGTTGGGCGAGCTCTTCACGGGCGCGCGCTTCACCGAGGGCGATCCGCGCGCGCTGGGCGGCACGCCGCAGCAGCAGGAAGACCTGCTGGCGGGCGCGGTCGATACCTGCATCCGCGCCGATGGGGCGCAAGCCGTGATCATCGGCGGCGGCCCGCTGGGCGAGGCCGCCCGGGCGCTGGGCCTGCGCTTTCCGATCCCCGTCATCGGCCCGGTGCCGGCCGCGTGCGAAGCCATGGCGCAGGCGCTGCGCTATTGCCCGGCGGCGTGAGCCGGCCCGTGGGGACAACAAGGAGCGCGAGCGATCTGCCCGGCCGTGTGGATCGCGCCAGCGTGCAGGCGCGGGCAGGCTACGCCACCCGGGTCGGCCTGCGGGCCTTCATCGCCGAGGGCCGTACCTGTTGCAGCGCGCGCAGCGACTGCAGCGCGTCCTCGACCGCCTCGATGCCGTCGCGCAGGCGGCCGATGGCATAGCCAAGGCGGCTTTGTGCGTCGGCGTCAGCGGTGGAAAGGTTCTCTAATGCATCGACTTCCGCCTGCATCTGTCCGACCAGGCGGCGCAGCTGGGATGTGCTGTGCGAGGCAAGTGACCGAATCGCCATCGTTGGGTCCTCCTTGCAGTGTCCGGTGTGCCCGTCCTGTGTAACGGTAAAGGCGACACTAAAAGTTCGCCAGCGCTGTTACGAAATCGGCACGGCAGCGGCGCGATAGCCCGGTCCGCCCATCGCGGATGTTGGGCTATAGTCACCCGATGGAATCGGAACACAACCCTCTGCGGCCAGCATCCGCCGGCCTTCCGGACGACGCCACCGCCGCCAGCCCGGCCGAGGCCGACGCGCGCCACCGGGCCGGCCGGCGCAGTACGCTGGTCAGCGTGGCCGTCAATATCGGCCTGACCGCCGTGCAGGCGGTGGCCGGCGTCATCTCTGGCTCGCAGGCGCTGATCGCCGACGCCGCGCATTCCCTCTCAGACCTGCTCTCCGACTTCGTGGTGCTGCTGGCCGGCTGGCAGAGCCGCAAGGACCCGGACGCCGACCACCAGTACGGCCACCTGCGCTTCGAGACCGCGGCGTCGCTGGCACTCGGTGGGCTGCTGCTGGCGGTGGGGGCGGGCATGCTGTGGGCGTCGGTGGACAAATTGCAGCATCCGGCCAGCCTGCAGCCGGTGCAGCCGGTGGCCTTGTGGGTGGCGCTGGCCGCGCTGGTGTCCAAGGAGCTGCTGTTCCGCTACATGCTGGCGGTGGCGCGGCGCGTGCGCTCGGGCATGCTGGTTGCCAATGCGTGGCATGCGCGCTCGGATGCGGCCTCGTCGCTGGTGGTGGCGCTGGGCATTGGCGGCAACCTGCTGGGCTACCACATGCTCGATCCTGTAGCGGCCATCGTGGTCGGGCTGATGGTGGCGCGCATGGGCTTGCGTTTCGGCTGGGATGCGCTCGACGACCTGATGGACCGCGCGGCCGACGAGGAGACCGTCGCGGTGATCCGCGCGACCATGCTGGGCACGCCCGGCGTGCTGGGCCTGCACGACCTGCGCACCCGCAAGATGGGCGACCAGGTGCTGGTGGACGTGCACCTGGAGATCGATGCCGCGCTGACGGTGGCGCAGGGCCATGCCATCGCAGTCGAAGCCCGGCGCCGCACCCTGGAACATCATCACGTGCTCAACGTGATGACGCACGTCGACCCCGTATACATGAGCAGCCAGGCCAGCGCTGCCTGAGCCCGGCTGTGGACATCTTCGCCGGTTGCTGGGGATAACCGCCCGGACAAGCTGTGCCCCGCCTGGGGGTGCCTTGTGGGACGTATACGGATAACTGCGGCGCCTGCGTCGCCGACGTATACGTGACTGCCGGGCTATCCCGGCGATTCAGGGTTATCCCGCAGTGGTTATCTTTGCCGCAAGTCCCTGAGCCGAAAGGGAAAAGGTGACTTATCCACGGCCCGAAGCCCGGTTTACCTACTACTACTATGTTTACATACGTAAACAATATTAAAGACATAGGCAGGACCATTGCGCTGTTCGCGGTGGCCTGACGTTTACGCGGGCATCGCCGCGCCGGCATTTACCGTTGCCGCCAGCCGGCGCAGGCGGACGTATACCTGCATGCGCCAGGTATACGTCCGCGCAACGCTAGCGCGGCACCTTGAACACCTTGCGCGCAGCCAGCACCTCGGCACGGGTCGTGCAGCCTTCCTGGTGGTCATTGACCAGGCCCATCGCCTGCATCAGCGCGTACATGGTGGTGGGACCGACAAAGCGCCAGCCGCGCTTCTTCAGGTCCTTTGACAGCGCCGTGGATTCCGCCGAGATCGCCATGGTGCGCAGCACCTCCGGTGTCAGCACCTTGGGCCGGCTGGCCGGATCGGGCTCGAAGCGCCAGAAGTAGGCGGCCAGCGACGATTCCGTCTCCAGCAGTTCGCGGGCCCGCTGCGCATTGTTAATGGCTGCCTCGATCTTGCCGCGGTGGCGCACAATGCCGGCGTCGCCCAGCAGGCGCGCGATATCGCGCTCGCTGAAGCGCGCCACCTTTTCGATGTCGAAATTGGCGAACGCCTTGCGGAAGGCCTCGCGCTTGCGCAGTATGGTCAGCCAGCTCAGGCCGGACTGGAAGCCTTCCAGGCACAGCTTCTCGAACAGCCGGCGGTCTTCGGCGACCGGGAAGCCCCACTCGGTGTCGTGGTAGTGGCAATAGTCCTCCAGCGTGCCGCACCAGCCGCAGCGCACCGCGGCTTCCTTCTTGCTTGTCATGGGTACCAGTTCCTGTTGAAAGTCCCGGACGCGGGCCAGGCTCTCGCCGGCCGGCGCATTTGCTGCGATCATGCCCGCACCCGAGAGATTGCGGAAGGCTGAAAATGGACATGCGATTGACAACCCTGGACGAAGACGGATGGGAGCTCGACGACGCCGAGCCCATCGCCGCCGCCCATCCCGACACCTTCTGGATGCCGCCGCGCGAGGAACGTGATGCACTCGCACCCGGCCAGCTGGTCAAGCTGATCTTCCGCATCCTGGTCGCCGACGAGACGTGCAGCGAAGAGGTCCACGTCGAACGGATGTGGGTGATCGTCACCGGCCGGGAGGGCAGCCTTTACACCGGCGAACTCGACAACCAGCCGTATTGCACCGAGGAGATGAACCCGGGCATGCCGCTGTGCTTCGAGGCGCGGCATGTGATCAATATCCACCGGGATGAGGACGAAGCCGGCTAGGCGGCCTGTCAGCGGGCAACAAAAAAGCCAGCCTCGCAGCTGGCTTTTTTGCCTGGAACTGGCGCGGACTGCTCAGGCCAGCTTCTTGCCCGTGCGGTCGTGCATGAACACCAGCGCGATAAAACTCACCACGGCAGCGGCGATCACGTAGTAAGCCGGCGCCAGCTTGTTCTGCGTCGACTCGATCAGCCAGGTGACGATCAGCGGCGCAAAGCCGCCGAAGATGGTCACGGCGAAGTTGTAGGCCAGCGACAGCCCGGTGGAGCGCACCTCGGTCGGGAACTGCTCGGCCAGCACCGCCGGGGCCGGACCGGTGAAGGCCGCCAGCAGGATGCCCAGCACGATCTGCACTTGCAGCAGGGTCTGCGTGCTTGGCGACACATTGAGCCAGTGGAACAGCGGATAGGCCAGCACGCCGATCAGCAGCGCCACGATGCCCAGCATGCGCTTGCGGCCCATGCGGTCCGACAGCATGCCCATCAGCGGGCACAGCACCAGGATGATGGCGCCGCACAGCGCGGTCGACTTGAAGGTCGCGCCCAGCGGCAGGCCCAGCTGCTGCTTGGCGTATGACGGCATGTAGAACACCAGCACGTAGGTGCACACCGTCCACAGGATGGTCACGCCCAGGCCGGCCAGCACTTCGCGCGGGTGGTCGCGCAGCACCTGCGCGAGCGGCGAGAACTTGACCTTGGCGGCCTTGCGGGCGGCCTGGCGCGCTTCGAACTCGGGCGGCTCGTCCAGGTGCGAGCGGATATACATGCCGACCGGGCCGATCAGCAGGCCGAACAGGAACGGGATGCGCCAGCCCCAGGCATCGATCTGCTCGGGCGACAGGCCGTTGGTGACCAGCGCGCCCATGGCCGCGCCCAGCATGAAGGAGATGCCCTGGCTGGCCTGCTGCCAGCTGGCGTAGGCGCCGCGTTCGGCGTCGGGCGCGTGCTCGATCAGGAAGGCGGTGGCGCCGCCCACCTCGCCGCCGGCGGAGAAGCCCTGGATCAGGCGCGCCAGCACGATCAGCGCCGGTGCCCACAGGCCGATCTGGCCGTAGGTCGGGGCCAGGCCGATGATGGCCGTGCCCAGCGCCATCAGCAGGATGGTCAGCGTCAGCGCCGCCTTGCGGCCCACGCGGTCGGCGTAGACGCCGAGCACGATGGCGCCGACCGGGCGCATGAAGAAGCCCACGCCGAAGGTGGCGACGGTCAGCAGGAACGAGGTCAGGTCATTGCCGGTCGGGAAGAACAGCTTGGCGATGATGACGGCAAAGAAGCTGTAGACGGTGAAGTCAAACCATTCCAGGCCGTTGCCGATGGTGGCGGCGATGATCGCCTTTCGTCGGGTGGCGGCGGAAATGTCGGGGATTGGGGCGGTAGTCGCAGTCATGAAACGTCGGAAATGCAGGGAAACCGCAATGTTAAGCGATTCCTTAACTTCCGATCCGCCCCGGATCCGCTGCGAACGGGCTCAGAAGCTGGCCGCCAGCCCCAGCGAGACGCCCGACACGTTGTTGCCGAACACATAGCGCACCACCGCCCGGATCCGCGTGACGAAGACTTCGTGTGCGCTGGTGTCCAGTTCCAGCCCGGTGCCGAGCGTGGTCAGGTAATTGAAGCCGAGGATGCCGGCCTGGCTGCCAAGGTAGTGCGAATGTGATAGTTCAAGCACGTAACGTACCGGCCGGTCGAACGCATGCATCCCGGTTGGCGCCCGCCAGCGCGCCCACAGGTTGGCGGTCTGCGCCGTGGCCGTGCCGGTCACCGAGCTGGTGGTGCCGCCGAAGCTCTGCAGGTGGATATTGGTGTAGCGCAGTTCCACGTCGATCTCGTAGTCCTCGCGGTAGTGCTCCCAGTCCAGCATCACCGAGCCGCCCAGCCCGTAGGCGTTCAGGCTGCCGCCGTCGAGGAAGTTGATCTGGCGGTCGGTGACCTGCTCGACCACGGACTTGCCGACCGACAGGTCGCTGGAGACATTGCCCAGCGAGGCGTTGAAGATTGGCCGGAACACCAGTTCCTTGTTGGCCGTCAGCGGGAAGTCCCAGCCCACGCCGATGGTGCCGGAAAAGGTGTTCCAGCGGGTCGGGATGGCGCGGGAGTCGGCGCCATTGGTGGCAACGAAGGTGGGATCGTAGCGGCTGTAGGCGATGGCGCCTTCCAGGTAGAGCGGGAACGACTTGCTGATGGTGAAGCCGCCGCCCAGCTGCGACATGACGATGCCGGGATCGTCGGTGCTGGCGTTATTGATCGACAGCGAGCTGGAGGTAAGGTCCGGCACCACCGAGTACGCCATCAGCGACAGCACCGCGTTGGCGTGCCGCTGCACATTGGCCCCGGGCAGGCGCAGTCCGGGCGCGCCCTGGGCATGTGCCGCGCCGGCGGCCAGCAGCGCCGCCGCGCCCACGGCGGCCAGGGCCGCCCGCCAAAGGGGCCGCGCGCGATGGCTTGGCGCGGGGTGGAACCGGCGGTGTCGCTGGCGTGCGGACATGGACAATCTCTGTGCGGTCGGTGCCGGTGCCGGTGCGCGCTGCAGCGCGGCATGCGGCTCTCCCGCGCATTCTAGCGACGCAGGATAGGGTGGGAGCGTCGCGCGAAATCTTTCAGATCGGACTGTTGCCGCCTTATATCGGCGCGGCGGCGCCGGTCAGCCGGCCGGATGCCGCCGGGTCGACGGCCTGGAGGGCGAGGCGGGCGGGAAGGGCGGCGTAGCCGGCATGGCCGGATCGGTGGTCGCCGGCCGGCGGCGCGTGAGCCACAGCAGCAGGGCACTGGCGGCCCAGCCGGTCACGAACACGGTGTCGCCGGCATGGTTCAGCCAGGTTGCCGCCGCGGGCGTCCCGGCCAGGGATGCCAGCACGCCGGCCGGCAGGCGTGCCAGGATCCACAGGGCGACGGCGGGCACGCTGCCGTAGACGCCCGCTTGCCACCAGTGGGCCAGGAAGGGAGGGTGCCGCCCGGGGCGGCGCGGGATGCGCGGGACCACCGAAGTCTCCGGCCACGCATGGCGCGCGGGGCGTGCCGGTGGCATCAAGGCGTTGCAGACGCCTCGCCGGATGACACCGCCGGCGGGCTCACGGTTGCATCATAGGCTGATCGCCCCTGGCAACGGTGCCGGTTCCCGAGGCGCTGTGTGCGCCACGCCACGCTGCGCCCGGCGATTCAACTTTTTTGCACGATGTGTCCGCAAATTGCGCCCGTGCCCGGCGCGGATCTTTGCCAAACTGGATACAGGTACACAAACAGTTTGAAGGTGGTCCTGCCATGCTTCCCTCGCTTTATATTTCCCATGGTTCCCCGATGCTCGCCATCGATCCCGGCCCCACCGGCGCCGCCTTCGACGCGCTGGGCGGGCAGTTGCGCGCCCGGCGCCCGCGCGCGGTGCTGGTGATCTCGGCGCACTGGATCTACAGCACGCTGGCGGTCACCAGCCGCGAGCGCCAGGAAGCCTGGCACGACTTCGGCGGCTTCCCGCGCGAGCTGTACGCACTGCGCTATGACGCCCCGGGCTCGCCGGCGCTGGCCGAGCGGGTCAAGGCCCTGGTCGAGGCGGCAGCGGTCCCTGGCGCCGGGTTTGTCGGCCAGGACGATGAACGACCGCTGGACCACGGCGCCTGGATGCCGATGCGCCACTTCTTCCCGGATGCCGACGTGCCGGTGGTGCAGTTGGCGCTGAACCCCTATCTGCCGCCCGCCACGCAGATCGAGATCGGCCGCGCGCTGGCCCCGCTGCGCGACGAGGGCGTGCTGGTGCTGGCGTCCGGCAGCTTCACGCACAACCTGCAGGAAGTATTTGGCGGTGGCCGGCGCGACCAGCATGGGCCGCAGGCCGAGCCGTATGTGGAAGCCTTCCGCGGCTGGATGGCGGGTGCCCTGGACGAGGCCCTGGCCACCGGCGATACCGGCCGCATTGCCGATTACCGCGCCCAGGCGCCGTATGCGCGCCGCGCGCACCCGACCGACGAGCACCTGCTGCCGTTCTTCGTGGCGCTGGGTGCGGCGTTGGGGCCGCAGGCTGCCAGTGGCGCGGGAGCGGCGCCGGCCAGCGTGTCGCGGGTTGCCGATGAAGTGACCTATGGCGTGCTTGCCATGGACAGCTTCGTGTTCGAGGGCCTGGGCGCCGGCGCGCCGCTGCGCGCGGCCGCCTGACGCCTTACCGCTCGGCCGGGGCCTGCGCCGCCGGCGTGCCGGCGCGCGCCGGCAGGTAGCGCCGTGCCGAGTGCGCGCCCGCCAGTGCGATCCAGCCCATGGTCAGCGCCACCAGCGCCAGCCCGATGCGCAGGTTGGCCAGGTGCGCCAACCCGCCGATCAGCACCGGCCCCAGCAGCAGCCCCAGGTAGGCAAAGCGCGCCACGCGCGAAATCGCTTCGGCCGGCGCCACGCCCGGCAGGCGCGACGCGGCAACGAAGAAGATCGGCACCATATTGGCCGCGCCCAGCCCCATCAGCGTAAAGCCCGCCAGCGCGGCCAGCGGCAGCGGCACCAGCAGCGCCAGCGCGATGCCGCCAAAGCCCAGCCAGGCACTGCCAGTCAGCGTGGCGCCGTCGCCCAGGCGCGCGCGCAGGCGGTCGCCGCCGAAGCGTCCGCACGCCATTCCGCCCGAGAACGCGGCGTAGCCCAGGCTGATCCAGCCATCGGGCGCCTGCGCCACGTCGCGCATATAGACGCTGGTCCAGTCGTACATCGCGCCTTCGCCGACCAGGCCCAGGAACGCCAGCAGGCCCAGCAGCCACAGTGCGCGCACCGCGTGGTCGCGATGGTGGGCCGCCGACGGCAGCACCGGATGGTCCGCCAGCAGCCCGGGCAGCGTACCGAGCGCCACCGCTGCGGTCACGCCCGCCATCATCGCCGCATGCGCCAGCGGCGCCACACCCAGCGACAGCATCAGGCCGCCCGCGCCCGCACCCGCCATGCCGCCCAGGCTGAACATGCCGTGCAGCGCCGACATCACGGGCCGCGTGCGGCTGGCCTCGATCGTCGCGGCCTGCGCGTTCATGGCGACATCGAAGGCCGCATTGGCCATGCCGAACGCCACCAGCGCGGGCAGCAGCAGCCAGAACGACGGCATCGCCAGGATCGCCACCGTGGCCAGCGCGAACAGCAGCCCGCCCGTCATCGACGCCCGTGCGCTGCCCGCGCGCGCCACCCAGCGCCCGACCGGGCCCATCGCCAGGAGGGCACCGCCCGCCACGGCCAGCATCGCCAGCGACAGCATCGCGTCGGACAGGCCGAAGCGTGCCTTGATGGTGGGAATATGCACGCCCCACGTGGCAAAGGTGGCGCCATTGACGAAGAACAGCGCCATGGTGCCGCGCGTGGCGCGCGACACCGCGGCCGGCAAGGGCGTGGAGGCGGTCGGGGAATGCGGATCAGGCATGGGAGGGTGCGGCAGGCGGGGCAGCGGTGCCCCTGCAAAAGCCGTCATTGTCCCGCATCGGCGTGAGGCGGGTTATGACAGCACCGTACTAGCGGCTGGCGGCATCCACGCGCAGCAGCCCGCGCCGGTGCAGCGCGTAGCCGAAGGCCAGCAGCGCGCCCAGCGCCAGCGCCACCATCACCCACAGCATCAGCCAGTAGCCGCCGGCGGCACGCCACAGCAGCGCGCCCAGCCACGGCGCGGCGGCCTGCATCAGCAGCACCGGCGTCATCATCAGCCCGTTGAGCGTGGCGTAGTGATGGCGCGAGATCAGTTCCGGCATGGCCATCGCCCGCAGCATGGTGTTGACGCCGTTGGCGCAGCCGTACAGCACCGCGGCCACCATCAGCCAGGCACCATGCCCCAGCGCAAAGCACAGCAGCCCGGCGCCCATCAGCGCATAGACCGGCAGCGACAGCCGCACCGGGTGGCGCACGCCCGCGCGCATCATCAGCATGCGGCCCACCACCTGGGCCGGGCCGATCAGCGCTGCCACCACCAGTTGCTGCGCCACCGGCATGCCCTTCTCGGTCAGCATCGGGATCAGGTGCGCGCCCAGCAGCGAGGCCACCACCGCGGTCGCGGTAAAGGCCAGCACCACCGCCCAGAACACCGGCTGGCGCAGCGTGGCGCGGGCAATGTCGCGGCTGCCGGCCTGGCCGTCGGCGGGGGTCATGCCGGTGTAAGTGGGATGCAGCGCGTAGCGCATGCGCGCGTGCAGCGGCGCGCAGACCAGCAGGTTCAGCGCGGCAAAGCCGGTCAGCGTCGGGCGCCAGCCCAGATGGATCACCAGCCATTGCGCCAGCGGCACGAAGATCGTGCTGGCAAAGCCGGCCATCAGCGTGACCACCACGATCGGCTTCTGGTACTGGTCGCCATAGGCCTGGCGCAGCACCACGAAGGCGGGCTCATACAGCGTGGTCGCCATGGCCAGCCCGATCGGCACCCACATCAGCAGGAACACCGCCTGCGACGGCGTCCACGCCCACAGTAGCAGGCCCAGCCCGGCCAGCACCGAGCCCGCGCCCATCACCTTGCGCGCCGGCACGCGGTCCAGCAGCCGGCCCACCGCGAACGAGCACAGCGCCCATACCAGCAGCCCCAGCGAATAGCCGCCCGCCAGGAAGGGCTTGGACCAGCCCAGGCTGCGGATCATGGGGTCGATGAAGACAGT
The DNA here is from genome assembly GCA_022041995.1 of Cupriavidus necator. Classification (GTDB taxonomy): domain Bacteria; phylum Pseudomonadota; class Gammaproteobacteria; order Burkholderiales; family Burkholderiaceae; genus Cupriavidus. The sequence continues at coordinate 3,994,737 of CP074381.1, read as the reverse complement.
GAAGGCGAAGAACAGCGTGCCCCAGGAGATGGTCTCGGTCAGGCCGAGGATCCAGACCAGCCGGCGCGGCGGCGTGGCGGGGTGCGCGGGTCCGGCGCGTGCCGGGCTGGCGTCTGGATCTGTGCTGGCGGCGTCCGCGTCGGAGCTGGCTTCCAATGTTGTCATGGCGGGCCCGGCGGGGGTGGTCGCCATGGGTGGCGGCGCGTGGGGCCAGCAGGAAATTGTAGCGATCCCGGGCGCACCCTGCGCGCGGGATCGCGCGTTACTGTGCGGTCACCGGCGCGGGCGGTCCCTTGAGTTCGACCACGTTGCCGTCCGGATCGCTCACATAGAGCGACGGTCCCTTGCCTTCGGCGCCGAAGCGCTGCGCCAACTCGCCGGCCTGCACGCCATGCCGCGCCAGTTGCGCGCGCACCGCGTCGGCATCGAACGGGTCGATGCGCAGGCAGAAATGGTCCAGGTTGCGGCCCTCGGCACCCGGTCCCGCGCCGCCGGCACGGCCCAGCGGTCCGTCGAGCGCGACCAGGTCGATCAGCCCGCTGCCCGCGCGCAGCTGCGTCAGGCCCAGCTCGGTTTGCTCGCGCTCCACGCTGCAGCCGAGCACCTCGACATAGAAGCGCCGCAGCGCGTCCACGTCGGCGCTGCGCAGTACCAGGTGATCGATGCCCAGGATGCGGAACATGGCGGCCTCAGTGGTGCAGCCCGTCGTAGTCGATGACCTTCAGGCTGTCCAGGTCGACATTGTCCAGGCACCGCACATTGACCGCGGCCATCGGCTTGCCGTCCTTGTCCTGCCCGTCCGCATACGGGCCGCAGCCGCACACCGGGCAGAAGCGGTGCGCGATCTTCATGGTGTTGAAGCGGTAGGTGGAGGCATTGCTCTCCGGCGTTTCCAGCGTGAACGTCGCGCGCGGCACGAACCACAGCAGGTGGCCGCGCCGGCGGCAGATCGAGCAGTTGCAGCGGATCACGCTGGGGATGCTGTCGGCCTCCACTTCGAAGGCAATGGCGCCGCAGTGGCAGCTTCCGTGGAAAGTCATGTCGTCTCCTTGTTGTCGGTCCGGCGTGTCCACTAAATATCGGGAATCAGTCGTTTTCCCAGGCTGACCACCTCGTCGGGCGCGTAGCCCAGCTTGTCGTAGAAATCGATCACGGCGCGGTTGCCCGCGCGTACCAGCAAGTTGATCTTGGGACAGCCCCGCTCGATCAGCAGCTGTTCGGCATGCGCCATCAGCATGCGCCCGTACCCCTTGCCCTGCAGGCCGGGCTGTACCGCCAGGTAGTAGACCCACCCGCGATGCCCGTCGAACCCCACCATGGCAGTGGCGACGGGATGGCCGTCGATGTCGCCGACCAGGAACAGTTCAGGCTGCGCGGTCAGCTTGCGCGCGATATCGCGCTGCGGGTCGTTCCACGGACGGGTTAGGCCGCAGGCCTGCCACAAGGCAATGACGCAGGATTGGTCTTCCGGTCGGAAAGGACGGATCAGCATGCTTGGTGGTGCGCCGCAATATGCCGGCACATTGTTAGCTTTTTGACAGTGTAGCGCCGCTGCGGGTGCCACAATGCCTGCAAAACATGACGAGACAATGCGCGGCCATCGCGCACGCTGCCACACAAGGAGACCGCATGAGCGACACCCACGCGCCCGCACGCGCCACCTTCAGCCACATGGAACATGGCACCCGGGAAGACTGGGCCGCCATTTCCGCCGAGTTCATGCCGTTCGCGCGGGCGCTGCCGGATCGGGTGCTGGCGCACCTGCGCCTGCTGGATGGCGATTGCGGCGGCTTCCCCGTGGACCGGCTCACGCATTCGCTGCAGACCGCGACGCTGGCGCACCGCGACGGCCAGGACGAGGAATACGTGGTGTGCGCGCTGCTGCACGATATCGGCGATACGCTCGGCAGCTTCAATCATCCCGATATCGCCGCCGCCATCCTCAAGCCCTTTGTCAGCCCCGAGAACCTGTGGATGGTGGAAAAGCACGGCGTGTTCCAGGGCTACTACTTCTTCCATCACCTGGGCCTGGATCGCAACCTGCGCGAGCAGTACCGCAGCCAGCCCGAGCTGTTCGAACGCACCGCGGAGTTCTGCCGCAAGTACGACGGTGCCGCCTTCATGACGGACTACGACACGCTGCCGCTGTCGTTCTTCGAGCCGATGGTGCGGCGCGTGCTGGCGCAGCCGCGCAACTCGATGTATGTGAAGCCGGGCGAGGCCACGCTGGCCCAGCCCTGAAGGCACAACGGCCTCGCTTCATGCAAAGCGAGGCCGTGGTGTCATGCCATGGCCAGTCAGGCCGCGCGCTGCGCCGTCTCCGGATGGCGGAACTGCTCCAGCAGCTTCGCCCGGCGTCCGCGTACCGCCTTCAGGTTGTTTTCCTTCACATGCCCGAAGCCACGGATATCGTCCGGCAGGTTGGCCAGCGTCACCGCGGTGTCGTAGTTGGCGGCATTGAGGCCCGTCACCAGTTCATCCAGCAAGACACGGTACTCGCCAATCAGCGCGCGCTCGGTGCGGCGCTCTTCGGTCTTGCCGAAGATGTCGAAGGCACCGCCGCGCAGGCCCTTGAGCCTGGCCAGCACGCGGAACAGCTTCATCGTCGACGGACCGAACTTGCGCTTGACCAGGTGGCCCTTGTCGTCGCGCTTGGCGTTGATCGGCGGCGCCAGCCAGAAGTTGAGCTGGTAATCGCGGCCCGGTTCGCCTTCGAACTGCGCACGCAGCTTGTCCAGGAAGACAGGGTCGGTATAGAGCCGCGCCACCTCGTACTCGTCCTTGTATGCCATCAGCTTGGCCAGGTTGCGCGCCGCGGCCTCGGTCAGCGGCAAGGCCTTGCCGCTGCCAGCCAGTGTGATCTCGGCCACGCGCACGCGGTCGATGGCTTCGCGGTAGGTGCGCGCGTAGGCGGCATCCTGGTAGGCGGTCAGGTGTTCCATGCGGCGGGCGATCAGCTTCTCCAGCATCGCACCGCTCGAAGTCGGCATCTTGACCACTTCCGCGCCTTCCGCGGTGCTCTTCAGCTTGCCGGTCAGCGACAGCACGTGCTCGGGGTCGTGCGCCATATGGCGGCCCCAGTCGAACGCAGCCTTGTTCTTCTCGACTGCCACGCCGTTCAGTTCGATGGCGCGCTCCAGTGCCTGCAGCGTCAGCGGGATCCAGCCCTTCTGCCAGGCGTAGCCCAGCACCAGCGGGTTGGTGTAGATGGCGTCGCCCAGCAGCGCCACGGCCAGGCCGCTGGCGTTGATGAAGTCGCACTTCTCGCCCACGGCGTTGCGCACATCCTGTTCTGCGGACAGCCCCGGGAACTGCCACTTCGGGTTCTTGATGAAGTCGGCGGTCGGCGTCTGCGCGGTGTTGACCACGGCGCGGGTGCGGCCGGCCTGGGTCTTGGAGATGACTTCGTCGGTGGCCGACACGATCGCATCGCAGCCGATCACCAGGTCCGCCTCGCCCATCGCGATGCGGGTGGCATGCAGGTCGTCCGGGCGCGCGGCCAGCTGCACGTGCGACAGCACCGCGCCGCCCTTCTGCGCCAGGCCCGCCATGTCCAGCACGGTGACGCCCTTGTTCTCCAGGTGCGCGGCCATGCCGAGCAGGCCGCCGATGGTGACCACGCCGGTACCGCCCACGCCGGTCACGAGGATGCCGTAGGCGCGGCGGATCGCCGGCAGTTCGGGCTCAGGCAGCGCGGGCAGGTTGCCCATCGACACGCCGTGCTGCTCGGGCTTGCGCACCTGCGCGCCTTCGGCCGTGACAAAGCTCGGGCAAAAGCCGTTCACGCACGAGAAGTCCTTGTTGCACGACGACTGGTTGATCTGGCGCTTGGTGCCGAAATCGGTTTCCAGCGGCTCCACTGACAGGCAGTTGGACTTGACCGAGCAATCGCCGCAGCCTTCGCAGACCGCGTCGTTGATAAAGGCGCGGCGTTGCGGGTCCTCCATCGTGCCGCGCTTGCGGCGGCGGCGCTTTTCGGTGGCGCAGGTCTGGTCGTAGATCAGGATGGTGCAGCCCGGCACTTCGCGCAGTTCGCGCTGCACGCGGTCGAGCTGGTCGCGGTGATGGATGGCGGTGCCATCGGGCAGCTTGATCGCGCCGTTGTACTTCTCCGGCTGGTCGCTGACGATGACGATCTTCTTCGCGCCTTCGCTATGCACCTGCCAGGCGATGTCCCGCACCGACAGCTGGCCGTCCACCGGCTGGCCGCCGGTCATCGCCACCGCATCGTTGTACAGGATCTTGTAGGTGATGTTGACGCCCGCCGCGATCGACGCGCGGATCGCCAGCAGCCCGGAGTGGAAGTAGGTGCCGTCGCCCAGGTTGGCGAACACGTGCTTGTCGCCCGCGAACGGCGCCTGGCCGATCCACGCCACGCCTTCGCCGCCCATCTGGCTGAAGGTGCTGGTATTGCGGTCCATCCACACCGTCATGTAGTGGCAGCCGATGCCGGCCAGCGCGCGCGAGCCCTCGGGCACGTTGGTCGAGGTGTTGTGCGGGCAGCCGGAGCAGAACCAGGGCTTGCGCTCCGCCGTGACGCGCGGCGTGGCCAACGCCTTTTCCTTGGCCTCGATGATGGCCAGGCGCGCGGTGATGCGCGCGCGCACATCCACCGGCATGTCGAACTTGTCCAGGCGCGTGGCGATGGCCTTGGCGATGATCGCCGGCGACAGCTCATAGTGCGCCGGCAGCAGCCAGTTGCTCTGCGGGATCGACCATTCGCCGCCCGCGTTGTCCTTCTCGTCGAACTTGCCGTAGACCTTGGGGCGCACGTCGTCGCGCCAGTTGTACAGCTCTTCCTTGAGCGCGTACTCCATGATCTGGCGCTTTTCTTCGACCACCAGGATTTCCTGCAGGCCTTCAGCGAACGCGCGCGCGCCGTGCGCTTCCAGCGGCCACACGCAGCCCACCTTGTACAGGCGGATGCCGATCTGCGCGCAGGTGGCATCGTCCAGGCCCAGGTCGGCCAGCGCCTGGCGGGTGTCCAGGTAAGCCTTGCCGCCGGTCATGATGCCGAAGCGCGCGTGCGGCGAATCGATCTCGATGCGGTCGATCTTGTTGGCACGCACATAGGCCAGGCCCGCGTACCACTTGTAGTCGAGCAGGCGTGCTTCCTGCTCCAGCGGCGGATCCGGCCAGCGGATGTTCAGGCCGCCCTGCGGCATGATGAAATCGTCCGGCAGCACGATCTGCACGCGGTGCGGATCCAGCTCCACCGAGGCCGACGATTCCACCACGTCGGTCACGCACTTCATCGCCACCCATAGCCCGGAGTAGCGGCTCATGGCCCAGCCGTGCAGGCCGTAGTCCAGGTACTCCTGCACGTTCGACGGATACAGCACCGGCAGGCCGCAGGCCTTGAAGATGTGCTCGGACTGGTGCGCCAGGGTCGAGGACTTGGCCGAGTGGTCGTCGCCGGCCAGCACCAGCACGCCGCCGTGCTTCGACGATCCCGCCGAGTTGGCATGCTTGAACACGTCGCCAGTTCGGTCCACGCCCGGCCCCTTGCCGTACCACATGCCGAACACGCCATCGAACCTGGCATCCGGGTACATGTTGACCTGCTGCGAGCCCCACACCGAGGTCGCGGCGAGGTCTTCGTTCAGGCCGGCCTGGAACACGATATTGTGCGCGGCGAGGTGCTTCTTGGCCTTCCACAGCGACAGATCCAGCGCGCCCAGCGGCGAGCCCCGGTAGCCGGAGATAAAGCCGGCGGTGTTCAGCCCGGCGGCGCGGTCGCGCTCCTGCTGCAGCATCGGCAGGCGTACCAGGGCCTGCGTGCCGCTGATATAGATGCGGCCTCGCTCCAGCGTGTATTTGTCTTCGAGGGAAACGTTTTCGAGCGCGCGGCGGATGGCGTCGCTGACCGGGGAGGTCAGGGGGGCATTCATAGGTGCTCCTCTATGGGCGTGCTGTCGGGATCACCGACACCTACAGTTGTGGGCGACCGCCTCATGACCTCTTGTGAAGGTGTTGGACGGTCGTGTCTCTGCGCGGCATGGTAGCACCGCCACAAAACTGGCGGTACCTTGCAATGCAGCACGAAGCGTGCCCGTGGCGCCGGTGATTTCCCGTATGGACAGGGGTTCGCGTGTACACTGCGTTGCATCGCGAGATGGCCTGTGCCGCTGCCATGCCGTCTGCGATGCGCCACATCTGCACACCCAGCCTGGTGCAACCTGATTTCCGATTGCCCGTCCTGATGTACGCATGAGACGGGCAAACCAGTGACTACCTGAACATGACCAACTCCCCCCGCCAGGGCACCGCGACCCTGGCCGTGCTGATCGACGCCGACAACGCGGCGCCCGCCATCGTCGAAGGCCTGCTGGCCGAGGTCGCCAAGTACGGCGTGGCCGCCGTCAAGCGCATCTACGGCGACTGGACCCGGCCCAACCTGGCCGGCTGGAAGGAGCGCCTGCTGTCGCATTCGATCCAGCCGATCCAGCAGTTCCGCTATACCGTGGGCAAGAACGCCACCGACAGCGCCATGATCATCGACGCCATGGACCTGCTGTACACCGGGCGCTTCGATGGCTTCTGCATCGTCTCCAGCGACAGCGACTTCACCCGCCTGGCCTCGCGCATCCGCGAGCAGGGGCTGACCGTCTATGGCTTCGGCGAGCGCAAGACCCCCAAGCCCTTTGTCACCGCCTGCGACAAGTTCATCTACTCCGACGTGCTGCGCGCCGACGCGGAAACGGAGGGGGCCGAAGGCGTCGACGGGGCTGTCGCGCCCACGCGCAAGCGCAGCACCGGCGAGCTGCGCCAGGATTCGCGCCTGGTGCGCCTGCTGCAGAACGCGGCGCAGGCCGTGTCGGACGAAGATGGCTGGCTGACGCTGGGCAGCATGGGCAACCATATCGCCAAGCAGGCACCGGAATTCGACTCGCGCAACTACGGCTACGGCAAGCTTTCCGAGCTGGTGCAGGCCACCGGCCTGTTCGAGGTAGAGACCCGCAACGGCGGCAACAACAAGACCATCTGGGTGCGCCTGAAGAAGCGCGCCAGGGGCGGTGGCGAGGGCGATGGCCGCAGCCAGCAGACGCCGCAACAGCAGCCGCAACAGCAGCTGCGCCCGGCCCAGCAGGCCCCGGCGCAGCCTGAAGCACGCCGCCAGCCGGCACCGGCGCCCGTGCCCGCGGATCCGCCTGCGCCGGCCGTGGCCCAGCCGGAGGCGGCACCGGAGCCGGTGCCTGCCCGCGATCCCGAGGTTGAGCTGGAGGTCGTTGGCGCCGAGGCGGTGGCGTCCGAGCCGGCCGCAGATCCTGTTGCCGAGGCCGCCCCGCAGCCCGAGCCCAGCCCCAAGGGCCGCCCCGCACGCAAGCGCGCCACGCGCCGCCCCGACGTGACGCTGAGCGAAACCCCGTGGCCAATCGACCAGTCGATCTTTGCCGCGCCGGGCACGACGGTGCTGTCGGCGCAGGTTGAACCGCAGCCAGAGGTCCAGCCCCAGCCTGAGGCAGCCGCTGCCGAGGCGGTGCCCGCCCGGGCACCGCTCAGGAAGACGCGCAAGCGCCCGGCCAAGAAAGCGGAGTGATGTGGCCGGCCGGCGTAATGCCGACCCGCCGGCCCCACCCGCCAAAGAAAAACGCCGGCTTCGCGCCGGCGTTTTCTCTTGCAGGGGCCTTTACCGCACCAGCTGATTGATTTCGATGATCGGCATCAGCACTGCCAGCACGATCAGCAGCACCACCACGCCCATGGTCAGGATCAGCAGCGGTTCCAGCAGGCTGGTCAGGAACAGCGTGCGGCGTTCCAGCTCCTGCGCCTCGCCCTGGGCGGCGCGGTCCAGCATCACCGGCAGGTTGCCGGTGGCTTCGCCGGAGCGGATCAGGTGCACCAGCACCGGCGGGAACTGGTTCTGCGCCGCCAGCGCGCGCGCCAGCGAGGCGCCTTCGCGCACGCGCGTGTTGGCGTCTTCCACGTTGGCGCGCAGCGCCTCGTTGGTCAGCGTCTCGCCCGCGGCCTGCAGGCTGCGCAGGATCGGCACCCCGGCCGACACCAGGATGGCCAGCGTGCCGGCAAAGCGCGCGGTGTTGTAGCCGCGGATCAGTTTGCCCAGCAGCGGCGCGGTCAGCAGCCAGCGGTGCCATTCCAGCCGCACCGCGGGCTGGCGCAGCAGGCGGCGGATGCTCAATGCCGCCACCGCGATCACCGCCAGCGCCGCCCACCACCAGTTGCGCACGAAGTCCGACAGCGCCAGCATGATGATGGTCAGCATCGGCAGCTTCTGCTTGGTGTTGGCGAACACGCTCACCACCTGCGGCACCACATACGACAGCAGGAAGATCACGATGGCAAACGCCACCACCGTGACGATGGCCGGGTAGGTGAAGGCCAGCCGGATCTTTGCGCTCAGCGTGTTGCGCGATTCGATATAGCCGGCCAGCCGCTCCAGCACCAGCCCCAGGTGGCCGGAGTGCTCGCCGGCCGAGACCAGCGCGCGGTAGATGTCGGGGAAGTCGCGCGGGTGTTGCGCCAGTGCCACCGACAGCGAACTGCCGCCCATCACCTCGGCGCGGATGCCGGCCAGCAGCTCGTGCACATAGGCGCGCTCGGCCTGGTCGGCCAGTGCCCCCAGGGCCTCGTCCAGCGGCAGCCCGGCCACGATCAGGCTGGCCAGCTGGCGCGTGAACAGCGCCTGCTCCTGGGTCGACAGCTTGCGCGCAAACAGCTGGCTGCCGCTGCGCGGCGCCAGGCCGGCGCCGGCCAGCGGGTCGACGGTCAGCGGTGTCAGCCCGCGCGCGCGCAGCTGCGAACGCGCCTGGCGCGGGCTGTCGGCCTCGATCACGCCGCGATCGGTCTTGCCGGCGGCGTCGGCGGCTTCATAGCGGAAGGCTGGCATCCGGGCGGCTCCGCCTTAGTCGCGCGTCACGCGCAGCACTTCCTCAAGCGAGGTCGCGCCGCTGTCGACCCAGCGCTGCGCGTCGCCGCGCATGGTGTGCATGCCGTGCGCCAGCGCCACCTGCTTGATCTCGGACTCCGGCGCCTGCCGGTGGATCATGGTGCGGATCTCGTCACCGACGGTCAGCAGCTCATACACGCCCATGCGCCCCTGGTACCCGGACTGCCCGCACTTGTCGCAGCCCACCGGGTGCCACACGGTCTGCAGCGGCTTGCCCTGCGCGTGCAGCACCTCGGCCCCGGCCGCGGCAACGTCAATCACCTCCTCGCGCTTGCAGTGCGGGCACAGGCGGCGTACCAGCCGCTGCGCCAGCACCCCCAGCAGCGACGACGACAGCAGGAACGGCTCGATCCCCATGTCGACCAGCCGCGTCACTGCCGAGGCCGAGTCGTTGGTGTGCAGCGTGGCCAGCACCAGGTGGCCGGTCAGCGAGGCCTGCACCGCGATCTGCGCGGTTTCCAGGTCGCGGATTTCGCCGATCATGACCACGTCCGGGTCCTGGCGCAGGATCGCGCGCAAGGCCTTGCCGAAGGTCATGTCGATGCGCGCGTTGACCTGGGTCTGGCCGATGCCGTCCAGGTCGTACTCGATCGGGTCTTCCACGGTCATGATGTTGGTGGTGCGCGCATCCAGCCGCGACAGTGCCGCATACAGCGTGGTGGTCTTGCCCGAGCCGGTCGGCCCGGTCACCAGCACGATGCCGTGCGGCTGGCGGATCAGGTGGTCGAAGCCGCGCAGCGTGCCGGGCGCCATGCCCAGCCTGGCCAGGTCGAGCCGGCCCGCTTCCTTGTCCAGCAGGCGCAGCACCGCGCGCTCGCCGTGGCCGGTGGGCAGGGTCGAGACCCGCACGTCGACCGGGCGCCCGCCCACGCGCAGCGTGATGCGGCCGTCCTGCGGCAGCCGTTTCTCGGCGATATCGAGCTGCGCCATGATCTTGATGCGCGAGATCAGCGCGCCGTGCAGCGCCTTTTTCGGCCGCACCACGTCGCGCAGCGTGCCGTCCACGCGGAAGCGCACCACCGACGACGACTCGAACGGCTCGATATGGATATCCGAGGCCCCTTCGCGCGCGGCCTGCGTCAGCAGCGCATTGATCATGCGGATGATCGGCGCGTCGTCCTCGGATTCAAGCAGGTCCTCCACCGCCGGGATGTCCTGCATCAGGCGCGACAGGTCCACCTCGCCTTCGACCTCGCCGACCACCTGCGCGGCGCTGCCGTCCTGGCGGTGGTAGGCGTCGGTCATGGCGCGCTCCAGCGCGTCGGGCTCCAGCACGCGCAGGCGCAGCGCGCCGTGCACGCGCGCGACCTCGGCCAGCGCGGTCGCAGACGTGGCGCGGGTCACCCAGACTTCCAGGCCGTCAGGGCGCTGGTGCGCGACCAGCAGCGGCGCCTCGCGCGCAAAGCCGTACGAGACCAGCCGCGCCGCCATCGGCGAGGGCGGCTCCAGGGTCTCGCCCGGCGCGTTCGTGCCGGCGGGCAGGGCAGTTTGGACTTCGCTAGCCATGTCGGGGCCTAGTTCTGGAGCGCAGACTCGCCGCGCAGGCTCAGCGGCTGGGGTGCGTTCGCCGGTGGTTGCGGCAGCTGCTGCGGTGCCGGCTGCATGGGCTGTGGCTGGCCCGGCACGCCGGGCTGCGGGGCATTCTGCGGAAGGGACTGCTGCAGGGGCAGCGGGGCGGCAACCGGGCCGTTTGCACGCGGATCGACGAACGGCGTGGACGGTGCGTCGGCCGGCGGCAGCAACGGCGTGTTGGTATCACGCACCATGATGTTAGGCGAAACAAAGCCCTGCTGCTGCGCGCGCATATAGTCGTAGCGGTCCTGCGTCAGGCGGTCGGCGGCGCCGGCCGTGCGCATCACATAGGGGCGCAGGAACACCAGCAGGTTGGTCTTGGAGCGGTTCTTGTTCTCGTAGCGGAACAGGCCGCCGATCCATGGGATGTCGCCCAGCAGCGGCACCTTCTGTACGCCGTCGCCATACGAGTCCTCGATCAGCCCCCCCAGCACGATGATCTGGCCGTCGTCGATCAGCACGTTGGTCTCGATCGAGCGCACGTTGGTGGTCGGGCCCTGGACCAGGCCGAGCGTGCCCGGCACCACCGACGACGATTCCTGGAAGATCTGCATCTTCACCAGCCCGCCGTCGGTGATCTGCGGCTTCACGCGCAGCGTGATGCCCACGTCCTTGCGGTCGAAGGTCTGGAACGGCGTGACCGAGGCCGCGCCACCGGTCTGGGCATAGGAGCCGGTGGTGATCGGGATGTTCTGGCCGATCAGGATCTTGGCTTCCTCGTTCTCCAGCGTGATCAGGTTCGGCGTGGACAACAGGTTGACGCTGCCGTTGGTGCCCAGCGCGCGCAGCAGCGCGCCCAGCCCCAGGGCCTTGTTGACGATGCCCAGGTTCAGGCCGCCGATGTCGGGAACCAGTTGCTGCGCAGCGACGATGCCGGCGGAGCGGTTGCTGTCGGCCAGCGCCCCGGCCAGGGTCAGGTTCAGGATGTTCTGTCCGCCGGTGCCGAAGTTGGTGCCGGCAAACACATTGTTGTTGCCGCCTGGCGAGCTGATCAGGCCCTGCCACTGGATGCCGAGCTGGCTCGCCTGCGTGGCGGTCACCTCAACGATCATCGACTCGATATAGACCTGCGCGCGGCGCGCGTCGAGGTCGTCGATCACGCCGCGCAGGTTCCGGTAGACCGGTTCGCTGGCGGTGATGATGAGCGAGTTGGTGGACTGGTCGGCCTGGATGATGCCGCCGGTGGCCGGCTGGGTACTGGCGCCGAACGATGCGGCGAAGGCCGAGTTGCCATAGGCGCCGCCGGAGCCGCCCGCCGCGCCGGTGCCGCCCCGCATGCTGGCCTGGGTGCCGGTGGCGCCGCCGGTGAACTGCCCGCCGGCCGGCGTCGAGACATTGGTCATGCCCGCCGCGCCGCCGATGCCGCCGGCCTGCCCGCCGGGCTGGGTGGCGCTGGCAAAGCTGCTGTCGGCGGCGACGATGGCGCGCAGCGTGGCCGCCAGCTTGACCGCATCGGCGTTCTTCAGCGGCACCACCCAGATATTGCCGGGGCGCGCATAGGGCTGGTCGAGCTTTTCGATCAGCTGGCGCGCCTGCTGCAGCCGCGCGCGGCTGGTGGCGCGGATCATCAGCGAATTGCTGCGCGGCTCCGCCACCACCGAGGTGCGCAGGCTGGCGTCGACGCCCGGTGCGGCGCCGCCGGTGGCGCCCGCGGCGCCGGGGTCGAGCAGCTTCTGCAGCACCGCCGCGGTATCGCTGGCCAGGGCGTGCCTGAGCGGCACCAGCTCGACCTCGCCCGAGGCCGGCGCATCGACCGCGGCGATGATGCGCGCCAGCCGGCGCAGGTTGTCGGCGTAGTCAGTGATGACCAGCGTGTTGTTGGCCGGGTAGGCGGTGATGGTGTTGTTGGGCGCGATCATCGGCCGCAGCACCGGCACCAGGTTGTTGGCCGATTCATAGTTCAGCCGGAACACCTGCGTCACCACCTGGTCGCCGCGGCTGGGGCTGGCGCCGACCACCGTGGGCGAGCCCTGCAGCTTGGCGTCGGCCTCGGGCACGACCTTGGTGAAGCCGTTGCTCTCGACCATGGCATAGCCCTGCATGCGCAGCACCGAGCCCAGCGTCTGCAGCGCCTGCGCGCGCGAGACCGGTTGTTCGGTGACCAGGTTGACCGTGCCCTTCACGCGCGGATCAATCACAAAGTTCTTGCCGGTGGCCTGGCCGACCGCCTTGATCACGGAATCAAGGTCGGCATTGACGAAGTTCAGCACCACCTGGTCGCGGTTGGACGGCGTGATGTCGGGCGGCGCGGGCGGGGTGCCGGTGCGCGCGCCGGGCTGGGCCCACAGCGGCGCGGGCGCCAGCAGCGAGAGCCCGCACAGCAGGGCCACGGCGCGGGCGCAGGCGGTATGGAAAACAGGTCGGATGGCGTGGGTTTTCATAGTCATTTCCGGGCGCTCCTGGATTGGCCTGGCATCAGAAGCGCAGCCTTGTCACATGGTTGTCTCGTCGTCCCAGCAGGCTCAGCAGGCTGGTCAGTTGCGTTGCCGCTTCGGGCTCGGCGTGCGCGGTGCCCTCGAAGCGCGCCTGCCGCCCTAGCGTGCCGCTGCCCTCCAGGTGCAGCGGCCCGGCGATGGTGCTCAGCTGCAGCTTGCCGCCACCCTCGCCGGTCCAGTCGAGCTCGGCGCGGTAGCTGCCCAGCGGGCGCACCCGGCTCACGGCCGACGACACCTGTTCGATGCGCAGCGTCATATGGCCGCTCATGCCCTGGCCCGAAAAGCGCCCCTGCAGCGTGGACCAGTCCACACGCATCAGGCCGTCCGGGCGCAGCGTATTGAATGGCGCGCCGATGCCTTCGAGCAGCGCCGCGGGCAGCCGGATGGCGCCTGCCTGCGCGCTCCAGCCGCCGGGCATCACGGTGATGGCGACCGGCGCGGCCATGGCCTCGGAGTGGCTCACCACCAGGCGCGCGCTGCCGCCCAGCAGCGGCCAGAACGCCAGCGTCCATTGCAGCCGGCCGGGCAGCACAGTCGCGGTCTGGCTGCCGGCGCCGGCCGACAGCGCCAGCGTGGCGCTGCCATGCCAGAGCGAGCCGCTGGCATCGGCCAGCAGTACCCGTCCCTGCGTCTGCGTGGCCACGCGCGCGGCGATCCATGCCGCCGGCAGCATCGCCACCACGGTCACCGCGGCGCTCGCCAGGCCAAGCCCCAGCCAGCGCAGGCGCCGCCATGCGGCCGGCTGGCGCAGCTTGCGGCGCGGCAGGCGCAGCGTTTCCAGCCGTACCATCAGCTGCGGCCGCCCGGACCCTGCAGGGTCGCGCTGACGTTCACCAGCGCCGTGGCGCCGACATAGACGATGCGGGCGTCGATCACCTTCATGCGCTGCTGCTGGCGCACGTCCTGCAGCCAGCCGCTGACCGCGCCGAAGGGCACCTTGTCCAGCTGCACCTGCACGCTGTTGTCGGCGCCGGCGGCCAGCCGGGTCGCCTTCAGGCCGTGCTGGCCCAGGCTGTCCTGCAGCGCCTGCGTGAGCGCGTCGCCGCGCAACGACGGCGCCGGCGTTGCCTTCAGGCCGCGGGCTTCCTGCGCCAGGGTTTCCATTTCGGCCAGGTCCGCGCGCAGCTTGGGCAGGTTGCGCGCCAGGCGCTCGCGGCCGTCAGCGGCCGGCTCCCACAGCACCAGGTAGCCGATCACCAGCGCCAGCACGGCGCCGCCGCCGGCCAGGATGGCCTGTTCGCGCGGGTTGCGCGCCGACCAGAAGGCGTTGAAGCGCTCCTGCCACGCCTGTGGCACGGACGGGCGCAGCCGCGCCAGGCGCGTGCGCAGCGCAGAGGTCGCGCCTGGCCGGCTGGCGCGTGGCGACTGGCTTCGGGCTGTGTCTTTCATGGGGTTCATGCTTGCTGGTGGGCCCGCTTACAGGCCGGGCCTGACGGTCCAGCGCGAGCCGGGCGTCACCGTGGTGCCTGCGCTGCTGCTGGTACTGCCAGCGGCACCACCGGCCTTGTCTTCTTCCATTTGCAGCCCGGCCTGGCGCGCGGCGCTGCGCAGCCCGGCCGTGTCCGTGCCCGGCTTGAGCGTCACCACCAGCATGCGGCCGCGGTACTCCAGCGCCTGCAGCGCGTCGGGCGGCAGCCTGCGCGCGGCCTGGCCAAAGCGGTCGGCCAGCGGCAGGAAGTCTTCCGGCGTGCTGCGGCCGCTGGCGGTGCGCAGCTGCTCGACCTGCCGCCGCATCTGCAGGGGCGCGTCGAGCACGGTCTGGATCTGCGGGAAGGCGCCGTGCAGCGCCTGCAGCTGCGCGGCTTCCAGCCGCTGCTGCTCGCGCCGCAGCAGCAGCCAGTGCGTGTTCATGCCGATGACCTGCACCAGCACGATGCCCGCCAGCAATGCCAGCGGCACGCGCCATGCCACCAGGTTCCAGCGGTCGGCGCGGCCCTGCGCGAATTCAAACTGCGCCAGGTCCAGCGCCGGCTCGCGCAGGCAGCCCTGCGCGCCTTCGATCCACAGCTGCCAGCTGGTGCGGGCGGCCTGGCGCAGGTCGGGCACCGGCGCCGCGGCGGCAGCGTCGGCATCGGCATACCAGGTGCCGGCGGGCGCAAGCGCCTGCCAAGCGGCCAGGGCATCGTCGCCCAGCAGCAACCCGTAGCCGGCGTGCGCGCCGGTGCGCACGGTCAGTTGCCACTGGCGCGCGGCATCGGCGGCGGTGCCGGGCAGTTCGCCGCTCAACTCATCGCTCAACTCGCCGCTCTGGGCCAGGGCGCTGGCGGCGGCTTCGACTACCAGCGCGGCCGTCGGCGCCGGCGCGTCGGCGTTCGCCAGTGACGGCTCGGTGCCGTCTTGCTCGGCGCGGGCCAGCGGCACGCACAACTGCGCGGCCAGCACATGTCGGCGCCGGTGGCGGTGTTCGGCAAAAGCGTCGAGCACGGCGCGCAGCCAGGCGCGGTCGGCCACCATCAGCAGCCGCTGGCGCGGTCCGCGCGCGGCGCTGCCGTCCAGGGCAGGGCCCACGCCGATATGGCACGGCTGCGCATCGGTCGCGAGCGCGTCCTCGACCAGGTTGGGCAGCGCCTGTTTCAAACGGGCGGGCGGCAGCGGCGGCACGCTGGCGGTGGTCAGCAGTACGTCGCTGGCGGCGAGGATCAGCACCAGGCGCTCGGCCGCGGGCAGGTCAGCGATGCGGGCGTGGCCTTCGCGCAACACTTCCGGCGCCGCACGGGTCTGGCCGCGCCGCGCCGTGTCGGCCGTGGCCGTGCGCACCAGCGCGAACGGCAGGGTGCCGAACTGCCACGGTTGCGGCTGGTCATGCGGCCGGTGTGGCAGGCGGACGTACAGGGTGGTGCTCAAGGTTTCCTTGCTTTGGCGTCAATGGAACGGCTCGGGCAGGCGCATGGCCGGTTGGGATGCGCCCTGGAGCGCCCCGGAGTCAGAAACTTGCCGGGGCGCGGGGATGCCGGCGGGCGGCCAGGAAGGCCGGACGGCGGCGGGTGGGCTGGTGCCACGCTCGCGCCAGCGCCGCAGCATACCTTGCCTGTGTGACTAAACCGCGTCAATACCATTCTCCCCGGTTGCTCCCGCGTGCAAATTCGGCCTGTCGCCTGGCCTGGTGGGCGCCGCTCAGCGCAGCTCCGGCAGCCGGTCCGCATCCTGGATCCAGACCACGCGGGTGGTGTTGGCCGTGCCCAGCGGCTCGCCGCGGAAGATCAGCGACACCTGCAGCCGGGTGGCGCGCTCGTGCCGCACCAGTCCGTAGACCAGGAAGTAGTGCGTGCGCACGTCGAGCAGGTTGCCGAGGTTGGCGGCATCCGCCTGCGGCGCCAGCGCGGCCAGCTGGGTCTGCAGGTTGCCCAGGTTGTTGAAGTAGGCGCGGTCGCGCTGGCGCACCAGTTCGCGCGCGCGCTCCAGCGGCAGCTTGTCGATGACCGCGGCCAGCACCTCGGCCTCGGCGGTGTTGGCGTTGACCAGCGTGCGCTCGGGCAGCACGGTGACAAAGGGCTCCAGCACCGCCACCATCTCCGGCGTGTAGCCGGGCAGCGCCATCAGCCCCTGCACGCTGTCCAGCGGGCGCGGCGCCGGCTGGCCGCTGGCATTGCCGCCCTGCGCGGCCTGCAGCATATAGCGCGCCGTGGTCTCGGCCAGCGACGGGTTCAGGCCTACCGTCTGCAGCAGGCGGCGGTATGCGGCCTGTGCCGCCGGGTCGACCGAGGCCGCGCGGCCTGGCTGGCCGCCTTCGCCGCCAGTGGCGGTCCACACCACCAGGTTGGCCAGGTTCAGGCGCGCCTGCGCATCCAGGATGCGGCCCGACAGGAACGAGGTCTCGCCCGCGACGTCGGTGCGCAGTGCCGCGCCGAGGAAGTCCGACAGCCGCGTCTCGGCAATCGGTACCGCCCACGGCTCGCCCAGTTCGTCGACATTGGTGCGGCGCTGGTCGTCGCGCAGGATCAGCCGCGCCCAGTCCACGGCGGCGCGCTCGATCCAGGTGGCCTGGGCCAGCAGCCGCTGGTTCTCGATGGCGCGGATCTGCACCTGCTGGCGCCACAGCATGCCGGACACCACCACCACGGCCAGCGTGACCATCAGCAGCGCGGTGACCACGGCCGCACCGCGCGGGCGGCGGCGCAACGGCGCCAGGCGAGACGGGCGGCTGGCTTGCCTCATAGCCCGGTCATGCAGATTTTCTGGAACTGCCGCGGCGCATCGCCGTCGCCCATGCGGGCGAAGATGGTCAGTTCCACCGCGCGCACCGCGGTGTTGGGCAGCGCGGCGCCGGGCGCGGAGGCGGCCACGGCGCTGGCCGCGTTGCCCGCGAACAACACGTTGCGGATGCGCCCGCTGTCGGCCTGCCAGCCGGCGGGCTCCACCCATGCGCGCGTGCTCATGCCATCCACGTCGGCCAGCACGCGCCGCACCTGCGCGGTATTGCTGCCGCCCTGGCGCAGCGCCAGCAGCGCCGACTGCAGGCCGGCGCGGCTGTCCACTGGCGGCGCGGCTACGCGCACCAGGGTATTGCCGTCGAGCTGGTACGACAGCGCCTGCCAGGTCGGCGGCTGGCCTTCATCGCGCCGGTCGCGCACCAGCAGCAGCCGGTTCTGGCCGATCTCGACCGGGCTGGCCTGCAGCAGCGTGGGGTTGGCCAGGTGCTCGCAGTCGGCCTGGAGCTGGCCGTAAAGCACCTTCAGCGCGTCCAGGCGCGCATCGTGGTCGGTGAGGCGCTCGCGGCTGCGCGTCAGGCTGTCCAGCGCGCGCCAGCCGATCACCGCCATCACCGCCAGCAGCGTGATGGCGACCAGCATTTCCAGCAGCGTGAAGCCGCGGGGCTGGCGCAGACGGCGCTCAGAGCACGTTGCGGGTTTCATTGGGGACAATGGTGACCAGCCACGCCAGGCGTACGGACTTGTCCGTGGCGGACGGGTAGACCGCGATCTCGACGCGGCGGAAAACGGGATTGGGCGTGCCCGAGACGGATTGCTCGCAATACAGCGGCGTGCCGCCCTGCGGGCAGGCATAGCCGCTGACGCCGGGCTCGGGCCAGGTCTTGGCCAGGCGCAGCGCGGCCAGGTGGTTCTCGGCACTCCACTCGGCCAGCATGCGCGCCTGCAGCGACGCGCTGGCATCGACCATCGAGCCCATCGCGCGCATCGCCGCGGTCAGCGCGACCGCCAGGATGGTCAGCGCCACCAGCACTTCGATCAGCGTGAAGCCGGCGTTGCGCCCGTGCCGGGCCGGCCGGGACAAAGCGCGAGGGCAGGTATTCATGGCGTGCTGGCGAAATAGCGGCCGCTGCCGTCGCCGGCAACGTCCACGCGGATATCGCCGCGTACCAGGATCAGCCGCTGCGGGGCATCGATCAGCTCGCGCCCGAAGATCAGCCGGGGCGGGCTGCTGGTCCCGGTGCTGCGGCCCCCTTCGGCGACGATGACCTGGTCCAGCGCCAGGCGCCAGTGGCCCGGGGCAAATACGTCGGTACGCAGGGGGATCCAGCCGTTGGGGGTCGATTCCAGGAAGCGCCAGCCGCTGGCATCGCCCTCCCAGGCGATCGGGCGGGCGCCAAGCTGCGCCTCTTCCTGCGCCAGCTCGAACAGCCGCGCGATGCGCTGGCCGTCGTCGAGCACGCGGCCCCGTTCATTGGGCGAGGCGTTGACCGCCACCAGCGAGATCACGATGCCCGCGATCACCATGACCACCAGCAGCTCGAGCAGCGTAAAGCCGCGGCGCCGGGGGCCGGATGCGCGGCAGCGCGGCGCCGTGGTCATGGTTGCAGGGGGAGGTGGCGGGGCTGTGCTTATTCCCAGTTGCCGATGTCGGCGTCGTTGCCGTTGCCGCCGGCCTGGCCGTCGGCGCCGAAGCTGAACACGTCGATCTCGCCGCGCACGCCCGGGTTCAGGTACTGGTACGGATGGCCCCAGGGATCCTTGGGCAGCTTCTCCAGGTAGCCGCCGCCCTTCCAGTTGTTGGGCACGGGCTCGGTGGTGGGCTTGGCCACCAGCGCGGCCAGGCCCTGCTCGGTGGTGGGGTAGCGGCTGTTGTCCAGGCGATACAGCTTGAGCGCCTGCATGATCGACGAGATGTCCTGGCGCGCGGCCACGATGCGGGCCTCGTCCGGCCGGCTCATGATCTTGGGCACCACCAGCGCCGCCAGCACGCCAAGGATCACGATCACGACCATGATCTCGATCAGGGTGAAGCCGCGCGCACGGCGGGCACGCACGGAACTGGCGGGGCTGGCAATCTGGGGAGTGAATCTGCGCATCGTCAGTGGACCTCTTTGGCTTGAATGGCTGGGCCCGCAGCGGTGGGGCTGCGGCGGGCCGGGTTCGCCAGTCAGTATAACCGGCGCCACATGACTGTTTTATGGGCGGCCCCTTCGGCACCTCAGCAATGTCTGATCCGAATCACAGTTCCTGAAGACGGGCATCCGGCAGGGAAATAACTTGCATCCTGGATACATCTTTTTTAAGATGGCGGCACGATGCAACTGACCCGCTTTTCCGACTATGCGTTGCGGCTGCTGATGTACGTCGCCCGTGGCGACGGCAGCCGGCCGATCACCATTGCCGAGGTGGGGCAGCAGTTCGACATCTCGCACAACCACCTCGTCAAGGTGGCGGCGCGGCTGTCGAAGCTGGGCTGGATCAGTGCCACGCGCGGCCGCCACGGCGGGCTGCAGCTGGGCCCCGGCGCCGAGCGGCTGACCATCGGCACCATCCTGCGCGAGCTGGAAGGGCACAAGGCGGTGATCGACTGCGACAACCCGCCCTGTGCGCTGAACGGCAACTGCCGCCTGAAGCGCGCGCTGGACGTGGCCGAGCAGGCTTTCTACCGCGCGCTGGACGACGTCACGCTGGCCGATGTCACCGGCAGCCAGACGGCCGAGTCGATCATCCGCCTGCATCGCGATTTCCTGAACCGGCGTTCGGCCTGAGCGGATCCTGTCCGCGCGGGCCGGCGAGGGCCGGTTTTATTTTGAGCAAAAACATGCATCTTATTTGCATGATTTAAAACGGAGTGTTTCCTGATGCTGTCCGCCGCTTCCCGCCCCTATATCGATGCAAGCGTCCCCGTGCTGCGTGAGCACGGCCTGGCCATCACCACGCATTTCTACCGCGAGATGTTCGCGGACCGGCCCGAGCTGACGCAGATGTTCAACATGGGCAACCAGGCCAACGGCAGCCAGCAGCAGTCGCTGGCCTCGGCCGTGTTCGCCTATGCGGCCAATATCGATAACGCAGCGGCGCTGGGGCCGGTGCTCGAGCGCATCGTCCACAAGCATGCTGCCGTGGGCCTGACGCCCGCGCACTACCCGATCGTCGGCCGCCACTTGCTGGGCGCCATCTCCGCGGTGCTGGGCGAGGCCGCCGCGCCACCGCTGCTGGCCGCCTGGGACGAGGCCTACTGGCTGCTCGCCGGCGAGCTGATCGCCGCCGAGGCGCGCCTGTACCAGCGCACCGGCGTGGCCGCCGGCGAGCTGACGCCGGTGCGCGTGGTGCGGCGCGAGGCGCAGGGCGACCAGGTGGCCGCGCTGACCCTGGCTGCCGCCGACGGCCAGCCGCTGCGTGGGTTCCGCCCGGGCCAGTACATCAGCGTCGAGGCGCGCCTGGACGATGGCGAGCGCCAGCTGCGCCAGTATTCGCTGTCGGCCGAAAGCGGGCTGCCGACCTGGCGCATCTCGGTCAAGCGCGAGGCGGGCGACCGCGCCACCCCGGCCGGCGCGGTGTCCAACTGGCTGCACGCCAACGCGCAGGAGGGTACTGAACTCAAGGTGAGCGCGCCGTTCGGCGAGTTCACGCCGGCACTCGACGGGCGCCGTCCGCTGGTGCTGCTGTCGGCCGGCATCGGCATCACGCCGATGCTGTCGGTGCTGCGCACGCTGGCCGCGCAGGGATCGCAGCGCCAGGTGCTGTTTGCCCATGCCGCGCGCGATGGCCGCCACCACGCCCATCGCGCCGACCTGCAATGGGCGCGCGAACGCCTGCCGCAGCTGGTCACGCATATCAGCTATGAAACCCCGGGAGCGGCCGACGTCGCCGGTCGCGACTACGACCACGCCGGCACCATGCCGGTGGCCGAACTGCTGCGCCAGCCCGACCTGCAGCGGTTTGTCGACGGCAGCTTCTACCTGTGCGGACCGCTCGGCTTCATGCAGGCGCAGCGCCATGCGCTGGTCAGCGCGGGCGTGCCGGTGGCGCATATCGAGCGCGAGGTGTTCGGGCCGGACCTGCTGGACGACCTGCTCTAAGGGTTGGCGGCGCGCCCCCGGCGCGGCAGACAGCGTCATGGGGCTCTGGTACGCTTGGTCGCGTCCGCGCTTGCGCGCCATTGCCCGCCTTGTGGGTACCCAGAGTCCCGATCCCATGCAACTGTCGCTCCGGCCTTCGCTCCGCTTTGATGCCTCCGCGCCCTGGCTGCCGCGCCTGGCCAGCCTGGTGCTGTTTATCGCGCTGTGTGCGCTTGCCACCTACTGGGTGCTGACCTTCAGCGCGATGCGTACCATCCCGGTTCCGCAGAGCGCGCGCGTGGCCCAGACCGAGGCGGTCGAGACCGGCGCGGTCGCGACGCTGTTCGGCGGCTCGGCGCAGGGCGGCCCGCGCGACGTGCAGCTGATCGGCGTAGTGGCCGAGGTGGATGGCGGCGCGGGCGCGGCCATCGTGTCGATCGATGGCGGCCCGCCCAAGGCGGTGCGCGCCGGCGCCGAGCTGTCGCCGCAGATCCGGCTGGTGGAGATCCGCCAGCGTGCGGTGGTGATCGAGCGCAGCGGCGTGCGCCAGGAAATCGTGCTGCCGCTGCAGGCCGGTGCCACGCGCGGCGCACCGGCAGCGCCCACTGCCTTGCCCACGCCGCCCGCTGGCGCCGCGGCACCGATGGCAACACCGATGCCGGCCCCGGCGCCGGTCGTGAGCCAGCCCGCCGCACCGGCCCAGCAGCCGCAAGGCCAGGCGCCTGCGCACCAGGCCCAGCCCGCCCAACCGCAGCCGCAACCGGTCGATCCGCGCCAGTACCAGCCGGTGGTGGCACCGCAGGCGGCCGACGAAGGCCAACTGGCGCCGAAGGACTGATTCCGGGCGCCAAATATTCGCGCTTGCTTGCGTTCCCTTACGGCGCGCGGGCCTTTCTGTGAGCTGGGTAACATCGTATTAAAAGCGCCAACTTCCGTGCATCGTCTGCGTTCTAATCCATACATGCCTAACGTGATGAAAAGGAGCAAGACATGCAACGCAATCACAAGCCGCAGATCCTGAAGCAGTTCCTGGCCGCATCGGCCGCCCTCCTGGTCGCCGGTGGCGCATTTGCCCAGGCCAGTGCCCCGCCGCACCCGCTGCGCCAGCCGGCAAGCCCGGCATGGGCCACCATATGGATCACGGTGGCGGCATGTGGATGAAGGCGATCGATACCGACGGCGATGGCGCGATCTCCAAGGCGGAAGCCGACGCCTGGTTCAACAAGCTCGACACCAACCGCGACGGCAAGATCGACAAGGCCGAGATGGATGCGCACCGCAAGGCCACCATGGCCGAGCGCCATGCGCGCATGCAGGCAGCCTTCGACGAGAAGTTCAAGGCTGCCGACAAGAACGGCGACGGCGCGCTGACCAAGGCTGAGGCCAACGCCGGCCTGCCGCACCTGGCCAAGCGCTTCGACCAGCTCGACGCCAACCGCGACGGCAAGCTGACCCGAGACGAAATCCGCGCCGGCATGGAAAAGATGCACCACGGCGACCGCGGCCCGCGTGGCCAGGCGGCACCGGGCGGCCAGCCGGCGCCCGCGGCACCGGGCGCCCCGTCCAGTAGCGGCGGCTGACCGGCCTTGGCGGGCCGCGGCCGCGATTTGCGGTGGCGCCATCGCACAGGTTCGCCCAGCCCGACCGGCTGCCACGCGAGTGACCGATAAGGCTGTCAGCTCACCAGAAGCGGCCCATAATCGGACGTAATTACACAAAAAATTGCGTACTTGTGCACGGCTTGCTAAATTTGCGCAAAAAAATTGCCAATAAACATATTGCGGAGCAACAATATCGTGAGCAAGGTGGAGTTGGACAAGATCGACCGGAAGATCCTGGAAGTGCTGCAGACCAACGGCCGGTTGACCAACCTGGAGGTGGCCGAGCGCGTCAACCTGTCGCCCAGCCCCTGCCTGCGCCGCATCCGGCGGCTGGAGGAGATCGGCGTGATCCGGCAGTATGCAGCGCTGCTGGAGCCCAACAAGATCGGACTTGGTCTGCTGGCCTATATCAATGTCCGGCTGGAAAAGCACGGCGGCGCGCCCAAGGGCAAGGCACCGCTGGATCTGTTCCGCGCCTCGATCGCGGTCTGGCCGGAGGTGGCCGCGTGCCACGCCATGACCGGCGAAATGGACCTGCTGCTCAAGGTCTACGTGGAAGACATGGAGCACTTCGCGCGCTTCATGCAGGAACAGCTGCTGGCGCACCCGTCGGTGATCGACGTGCGTTCCAGCTTTGCGCTGGAAAGCATCAAGGACACCACGGCGCTGCCGGTGGGCGGCGCGGCCTGATGCGGCAAACAAAAACGGCGCATCGTTGCGATGCGCCGTTTGCGTGCCGGCCGCGGTAAGCGGACTCAGGCAGTGTGCTTCTGCGGCACCATGGTGCGCCAGAAGCGCAGCCCAAAGCGGCGTGCGTCGCGCAGGTTGCGGCGCACCGCGTAGTCCAGGTCGGCGAGCTGCTCGTCCAGCGCTTCGGTCAGGCGGCTGGCGGTGTCGGCCGGCGGCAGTTCCAGGTAGGCATCGGCCTCGCCGTAGGCGTACTGGACCTTCATGCCGGCCTTCTTGGCAATGTGCATCATCGCGGCGTTGCGCGACAGGCAATGCATGTACAGCGTGCGCACATTGGTGTTGCGGCCGTGGATCGCGGCGCGCTCGAACAGCGCGCTGCCGATGCCGCGACCGCGGGCGCTGCCCGACACCGACACGCCGAACTCCGCGACGCGGCCCTGGGCGTTGTCGCGCAGGTTGGCGAAGTGGCCCACGCCGATCAGTTCGAGCTTGTCGTCGTACACGCCGAACACGCTGTCATGGTCGAAGTCGATGCTGTCGACATAGGCTTCGATCACGTGATCGCCCACGGACTGGCCAAAACGGAGCAGGCGATCCTCCTGCCCGAGGGCGAGGAAATGCTTCAGCAGGCGCGAGCGGTGGTGGGCCGCCAACTCGCGCACCAATACGGTGGCGCGGTGGGTGGCCTGTGCGGCTTCGGCTGCCTTGCGCAGATCTTCGTCGGTCAGTGCGCCGACGGCCTTGCTCAGTTCGAGCGGATTCACGTTATTTCCTTCCAGGTGCAGTCACAGATAAACATAGCACTGCGTTGGTGTTTTTCCAGGCACTTTTCCCTGCATCGGTGCAGAACTTGGGGGAAACACCATCTTGATGCGGCGCCGAAAGTATTGTAGAGGAATTGTCAGTTCGGCGTAAGCTTCCCGCGCCGCAGCAGGCTGCCGTCTCGCCACCGCATCAATAAAAATCGAATAAAATCAATAGCTTGAAAAAATGTGATGAATTGTTGCGTGGCGTCGGATGTGGATTTGGTGCAACGCCGCAATTCCACGCCTTCCCGCAGGTTCGCCCAGCCGATCGCCTTTGATGACCGAGCCCCCAATCGTTGTGATCTACGCGCACCCCACGCCGAGCCGTTCGCGCGTCAACCGGCCGCTGGCCGATGCATTGGCCGCGCTGCCGCAGGTACAGGTACGCGATCTCTATCGCAGCTATGTCGACTATGACATCGACGTCGTCGCCGAGCAGCGCGTGCTGTCGGTCTCTGACACCATCGTGCTGCAGTTCCCGGTGCGCTGGTACAGCGTGCCGGCGCTGCTCAAGCTGTGGCTCGATGAGGTGCTGGAGCCAGGCTGGGCCTATGGCCCCGGCGGCACCGCGCTGCGTGGCAAGTCCTTGCTGGCGGTGGTGAGCACCGGCGGCACGGCCGATGCCTACGGGCCGGACGGCACCCATGGCCACCCGATCGGGGACTTCCTGCTGCCGCTGGAGCAGAGCGCCTTGCTGTGCGGCATGAACTGGCTGCCGCCGGTGGTGCTGCACGACGCCAACAATGCCGACGCCCAGGCGCTGGCCGAGCATATCGCCCACGTCTGCGGGCGGCTGGGCACCGGCGCCGCACCAGCGGGGGGCAGGCATGAATCAGCACGACTTCCTGATTGCGCTGCTGGTGTTCCTGGTGGCGGCGGTGGTTGCCGTGCCGCTGGCGCGGCGCGGCGGCCTGGGCGCGGTGCTGGGCTACCTGCTGGCGGGGGCGGCGATCGGGCCGTTTGCGTTGCGCCTGGTGACCAATGTCGAATCGATCCTGCATTTCTCCGAGTTCGGCGTGGTGCTGATGATGTTCGTCATCGGCCTGGAGCTGGAGCCGCGCAAGCTGTGGGCGCTGCGGCGGAGCATCTTTGGCTACGGCGGCGCGCAGCTGGCCGCCTGCGCGCTGGTGATCGGCGCGGTGGCGGCGCTGGCGGGCGCGCCGTGGCAGGTGGCGCTGGTGGCTGGCCTTGGCCTGGCACTGTCCTCGACCGCGATCGCGCTGGCGACGCTGACCGAGCGCAACCTCTTCGGCACGCCGGCGGGGGCGGCCAGCTTCGGCATCCTGCTGTTCCAGGACATCGCCGCGATCCCGATGATCGCGCTGTTGCCGCTGCTGGCCACGCAGGGCGCCGAAGGCGCGGGTCCGGGCGCGGCCGGCTGGCTGGCGGCAGGCAAGGCGGTGGCGGTGATCGGTGCGGTGGTGGCCGGCGGCCGCTACCTGGTGCGCCCGGCGCTGCGCTTTATTGCCCGCACCGACATGCGCGAGATGTTCACCGCGTTTGCGCTGCTGCTGGTGGTGGGCATTGCGTTGATGATGGACGCGGTGGGCTTGTCGATGGCGCTGGGCACCTTCGTGGCCGGCGTGCTGCTGGCTGATTCGGAATACCGCCACGCGCTCGAGGCCGACCTGGAGCCCTTCAAGGGCCTGCTGCTGGGCCTGTTCTTCATGGCCGTCGGCATGTCGATCGACTTTGCCGTGCTGGCGCGCTCGCCCTGGCTGGTGCTGGGTCTGGTGGCCGCCTTCGTGGTTGCCAAGACCGCGGTGCTGGCGCTGCTGGCGCGGTATTTCGCCATCGCCCGAGGCCAGCGGCTGCTGTTTGCGCTGCTGATCTCGCAGGGCGGTGAGTTCGCCTTCGTGGTGTTCGGCGTGGCCGGGACCGCCGGCCTGCTGCCGCGCGAGACCGAGGCCCTGCTGGTGCTGGTGGTGGCGCTGTCGATGGTGGTCACGCCCTTGCTGCTGCTGGCCTATGACCGGCTGGTGGCGCCGCGCCTGGGCAGTGGCAAGGCCCGGCCGGACGAGGCCATTACGCCGCAGCACAATCCGGTGCTGATCGCCGGCTTCGGGCGCTTCGGCCAGATCGTCGGCCGCCTGTTGTACACCCAGGGCGTGGGCGTGACCGTGCTGGACCACGACCCCGACCAGATCGAGTTCCTGCGCCAGTACGGCTTCAAGATCTTCTATGGCGACGCCACCCGGCTGGATCTGCTGGAGGCCGCGGGCATTGCCGACGCGCGCATCCTGGTGGTCGCCATCGACGGCATGGACGAAAGCCTGGAACTGATCGACCGCGTGCGCCAACGCTTTCCCGAACTGCGGATCTATGCCCGGGCACGCCATGTGTCACATGTCTACCAGCTCAAGGACCGCGGCGTGCACCTGTTCGAGCGTGAGATGTTCGAGGGCTCGCTGATGCTGGGCCGCCGCGTGCTGGAGGGGCTGGGCTTCGATCCGGCCGAGGCCCGCAACGTGGCACTGCGTTTCCGGCGCCACAACATCCAGGCGATCGACCGCTTCTATCCGCATTACACCGACCAGAAGAAGCTGGTCTCGCTGGCGCGCCAGGCGCGCGACGAACTGGAGGAGATGTTCCGCCAGGACCGCGAGCAGCGGCGCCAGCGCGAAGAGGCCGAGTGGATGTGAGTGGGCAGGGCGACAGGCCAGCGCCGCGTCAGCGCGCGGCCGCGGTCCGGCCGGGCAGGCCGCCTTCGAGCAGGTCGACCACCATCTCGGCAAACTCTGCATAGGACAGCCGGCCACCCGGCTTGAGCCAGGTGAAGGTCCAGTTGATCATGCCGAAGATGGTCATGGTCAGCGCGGTCTGGTTCTCGCGCGTGACACGCTCCGGGTAGGCCCGGCGCAGCAGGCGCGAGAAGGCCGCGACCACGTCGCGCTCACGGCCCAGAATCAGGTCGCGCTGGGTCTCGGCCAGGAACTTGACGTCGTTGATCAGCGCGATATGGCGCGTCTGCGAGGTCTCGTACTCCGCCAGGAAGGCACGGATCAGGTTGCCGAAGGCGTCCTTGTCGGTGCGCGCGTGGCGCTCGGCATCGGCCTCAACTTCAGTGACGAGCAGCATCAGCCGGCGCGTGTAGCGGTCCAGCAGGTCGAACAGGATCGCTTCCTTGCTCTCGTAATAGTGGTAGAGCCGCGCCTTGGAGGTGCCGCAGGCGGCGGCCAGGTCGGCCATCGAGGTGCTGGGGTAGCTGCTGTTGGCAAAGGCGGCGGCGGCCAGGTCCAGGATCTGCTCGCGCTGCGCCTCGAAATCGGGTGCCTTGGTACGGGCCATATTCTCGTTTATTCGCCGCCGGTGCCACTGCTGCCGATATGGCGGCGCAGTTCGCAGGTATCGAGCGAATCAGCATTGCCGCGCAGCACCAGCTGGCCCATGGCGATCAGCTCGCGGCAGCGCCAGAACACGAACCAGTCGCTGGCCAGCAGACCCTCGATCGCGCCCATCACGCTGCCCACCATCTGCGCCGCGGGGGTCCAGTCGGACGGGGCGCGTTCCATGATGATCTCGTCGATGGTGTGGTATGCCGCCGGCACCAGCGTGTTGCCCTTCCAGAGCCGCACGTCGGCGTTTTCCTTGACGTTCTGCTGCCACTCGTAGCCGAGGCGGCCCAGGCGCAGCACCGAGACCGGGGCGATGGTGGAAAAGCGCCGCGCCAGCCGCGCGGGCGTGTACATGCCGATCGCCGCCAGGTTGCCCTGCGCAGGCATTTCCAGCTCGCGCAGGTCCATGGCGACTTCATTGATCCGCTGCGGCGCCTGGTACAGGTGGAACACCACCCGGCGCAGCATCAGCTGGTCGGCCGCGCTCTGGCCGTGCCAGATGGCCACTTCCATGTCGTCCTGGCGCAGCGCCTGGAGCTGGTCCAGCGCCTGGCGCATCTCGGCGCCGAAATCGATGTCGGTATGCGGGGCGACCCGCTGCCAGAAGCCGGAGCGGATCAGGCCGGTGCTGTCGATGTCGGCCAGCGGTCCCACCGCCAGGTCGTCACGCAGCACCACGACAGGATCCGGCCGCGCAGCCTGGGCCAGAGCCTGGCGCAGGGTCGTGCCTGCTACATCACCATTGACGACGTGGATATATTGCATGGCCGTGATTGTATATGGGTGGGACGGTTCGCTGGCACCGCCGCGGCGGCGATGCGACAGGCGCGATCGCCGCCCGTCCGGTCACTGTCCTGCAAGCATCGCGCCAGCAGGAAGCGGCCTGCCGCCATTGTAGTCACGGCCGGTGCTGGCCAATGTCGGCAATTGTCTGAATACGCACGCGCCGGCGTGCCAGGATCAGCGTTCGTCGTAGCTGACCACCACCCGCGGCGTCAGCGCCCGCGCCTGGCAGGTGAGCACGAAGCCTTTTTCCATCTCCCACGGCTCGAGCGTGTAGTTCTTTTCCATCTCCACCTGGCCTTCCAGCACCTTGGCGCGGCAGGTGCAACAGACGCCGCCCTTGCAGGCGTAGGGCAGGTCCAGTCCGGCTGCCAGCGCGGTGTCGAGCACGTTGGCGTCTTCCAGCGGCAGGCGCATGCTGTGCTGCTTGCCGTCGAGCACCACCACCAGCTCGGCGGTGCCGGCATGGTCGGTATGCGCCGGGGCCGGCTTGCGCCTGGCCTGGGTCAGCGGCACGCCGAAGCGCTCGGCGTGGATGCGGTGCGGATCGAGGCCCGCGTCGCGCAGCGCCGCCTCGACCTCATCGATCATCGAGGCCGGCCCGCAGACAAAGGCCGCGTCGATGTCGTCCACCGGGATCAGCGCCTGCAGGAAGGCCGTCACGCGGGCATGGTCGAGCCGGCCATGCAGCAGGTCCACCTCCTGCGGCTGGCGCGACAGCACGTGGTAGAGCGTGAAGCGCGCCAGGTACTGGTTCTTCAGGTCTTCCAGCGCCTCGGAGAAGATGATGCTGTCGACGTTGCGGTTGCCATAGACCAGCGTGAAGCGGCTGTGCGGCTCGGCCTGCAGCGTGGTGCGGACGAGCGACAGCACCGGCGTGATGCCGCTGCCGGCGGCAAAGGCCACGTAGTGGCGCGCCGCGCCGGCATCGAGCGGCACGTGGAAACGCCCGTCGGGGGTCATCACGTCGATCACCTGGCCCGGGGTGATGGAATCATGCAGGTGCGTGGAAAAGAGTCCGTCGTCGACCAGCTTGACCGCCACGCGCAGCTCGCCGTGCGCGTCGTAGTCCTGCACAGCCGAGCAGATCGAGTAGGAGCGGCGCAGGTCCTTGCCGTCGACCGGCGCCTTCAGCGTCAGGAACTGGCCCTGGGTGAAGCGGTAGGCATCGCGCAGCGTGTCCGGCACCTCGAAGGCGATCGAGATGGTGTCGGCGGTCTCGGGGCGCACCTGCGCCACGCGCAGCGGATGGAACTGTGGAGTCATGGCAGCCTGGCTTCGGCCCGGCAGGGCTCAGTAGGGTTTGAAATAGTCGAACGGCTCGCGGCAGTCCAGGCACCGGTACAGTGCCTTGCAGGCGGTCGAGGCAAAGCGCGAGATTTCCTGCGTATGCACGCTGCCGCAGCGCGGGCAGGCCACGACATCGGGCGCGCCCGCGCGGGCGGCGCGGGGCACAAAGCGCAGCGGCTGCACGGCGGCTGGCGTGCCGCACTGGCCCGGCGGCGCGATGCCGAAGGCGCGCAGGCGCTCGCGCGCAGCCGGGGTGATCCAGTCGGTGGTCCACGCCGGCGCCAGCACGGATCGGATGCGCCAGGGCGCCAGCCCGGCGCCGTCCAGTGCCTGGCCGATGTCCTCGGCGATTTGCGACATGGCCGGGCAGCCGGAGTAGGTGGGCGTGATGACGATCTCAAGCACGCCGTCGGCGCCGGGCACGACATCGCGCAGGATGCCCAGATCGCGGATCGACACGACCGGGATTTCCGGGTCCGGCACGGCCTCGAGCGCTGCCCACGCACGCGCGGTGCGGCCGTCGGTGGTGCGGTGGTGGCGCGGGGGCAGGGTAGCGACGTTCATGCCAATCAATCCTTTGCAGCGAAGCGGGCGCTTACCATTGCGCGCCTGGATGAGCCCGCGCCAGCCCCTGCATCTCGCCCAGCAGGTAGCTCATGTGTTCGGAGTGCACGCCGTGCTTGCCGGTCGAGACAAAGCTCGTGGCCTGGGGCAGGGTCAGCGTGGCGGCCTGCAGCGTCTCGGCGACGGTGGCATCCCAGACTGGGCGCAGCGTGGCCGTGATGGCGCCGATGCCCTGCGCGGCGGCCTCGGCTTCCACCGCGTCCTCGGCAAAGCACTCGTTCATATAGGGCAGCAGGTGCTCCAGCGCGCGCTGCATGCGCGCGTGCGATGCCTCGGTGCCGTCGCCCAGGCGCACTACCCAGCCAGCCGCGTGGTGCAGGTGGTAACGCGCTTCCTTGACCGACTTGGCGGCGATCGCGGCCAGTTGGTCATCGCGGCTGGCCAGCAATGCTTGCCAAAGCTCGACCATCAGCGCGCTGTACAGGAAGTTGCGCATGATGGTGACGGCGTAGTCGCGCTCGGCGGCGGCGTTGCCGGCCAGCGGGCCGCGGTGCGGCAACTCCAGCAGCGTCCAGTTGCGGAAGTCGCGCTCGGCGCGCCAGTAAGCGTAGTCATCCTCATGGCGGGGCAGGCCGGTCAGCTCGCCTTCCAGCTCGCCGGCGCGGCCGTACAGCAGCCGCGCCTGGCCGATCAGGTCCAGGCTGATATTGGCCAGTGCGATGTCTTCTTCAAGCACCGGGCCGTGGCCACACCATTCGGCATTGCGCTGGCCCAGGACCAGGGCGTTGTCGGCCAGGCGCAGCACATAGCGCAAGGCCGCGGTGCGCGCCGGCGGCAGGTGGTCGAGCGAGGCGGGCACAGTCGGCAGTGGGGACGCGGTCATCGTGCGGGCCTTACATATGGTTGACTTCGTCGGGCAGCTGGTAGAACGTCGGGTGCCGGTAGATCTTGTCGGCCATCGGGTCGAACAGTTCCGGCTTTTCCTCGGGCACGCTCGCGGTGATGGCCGCTGACGGCACCACCCAGATCGACACACCTTCCTGGCGCCGCGTATAGACGTCGCGCGCCATGTGCAGCGCCTGCTGCGCATCGGCGGCGTGCAGGCTGCCGCAATGCTTGTGTTCCAGGCCTTGCTTGCTGCGTACGAACACTTCCCACAGCGGCCATTCCTTGCGTTGCATCGTTTGTCTCCTCCGTCCTCGGGCGCGGTGTTCAGGCCGCGGCGCGGCTGGCGCGGGCTTCGCGGCCGGCCAACTTGGCGGCGTGCGCCAGCGCGGCCTCGCGCACCCAGGCGCCGTCCTCATGCGCTTTCACGCGGGTGGCCAGGCGCTCGCGGTTGCAGGGCCCGTCGCCGTTGATCACGCGCCAGAACTCATCCCAGTCCAGCGGGCTGTAGTCATAGTGGCCGCGCTCGGCATTCCATTGCAGGCCGGGATCGGGCAGGGCCACGCCCAGCACGCGGGCCTGCTCGACCGTGGCATCGACAAACTTCTGGCGCAGGTCGTCGTTGGAGATGCGCTTGATGCCCCAGGCCATGGTCTGGGCGCTGTTGGTCGAGGCCGCGTCGGGCGGGCCGAACATCATCAGCACCGGAAACCACCAGCGGTTGACCGCGTCCTGCACCATCTCGCGCTGGGCCTCGGTGCCGCGCATCATCGCCAGCAGGGCGTCGAAGCCCTGGCGCTGGTGGAACGACTCTTCCTTGCAGATGCGGATCATGGCGCGCGCATACGGGCCGTAAGAGCAGCGGCACAGCGGAATCTGGTTCATGATCGCCGCGCCGTCGACCAGCCAGCCGATCACGCCCACGTCGGCCCAGGTCAGCGTCGGGTAGTTGAAGATCGACGAGTACTTGGCCTTGCCGCTGTGCAGCGCGTCGACCAGGTCATCGCGCGAGGCGTCCAGCGTCTCGGCGGCGGAGTACAGGTAGAGCCCATGGCCGCCTTCATCCTGGACCTTGGCCAGCAGGATGGCCTTGCGCTTGAGCGACGGGGCCCGGCTGATCCAGTTGCCCTCCGGCAGCATGCCGACGATCTCCGAGTGCGCATGCTGCGAGATCTGGCGCACCAGGGTCTTGCGGTAGGCCTGCGGCATCCAGTCCTGCGGCTCGATCTTGCCGTCGGCGGCCATGCAGGCGTCGAACGCGGCCTGGCGGGCGGCTTCGTCCTGAGGCGCGCTGGCCTGTGCCGTTTCGGCATGCTGGCCGGGCAGGTCAAGGCTCTGCGTGTACATATTGTCTCCTCTGGCGGGGATGGCGCTCGGATCGCGGACAGCGACTGGCCCTATTATATATATGCCGACCGGTCGGTCAATTTAAGGGAAAGCCCGTTGCTCTGGCCGTTGGCGTGATTCTGCCAGCTACGTGGCGGCTGCCGCACGTGTAGTATCGAAGACAGGCGGCGTTACCGCCGCCATCCCTTTCCCTGCCAACGGAGGCAATACCTATGACGAGCATGGCATACAGCAAGATCGTGGTGGCGGTGGACGGCAGCAGCACGTCCGACCTGGCGCTGGGCGAAGCCATCCGCGTGGCGGCTCCGGGCGGCGCCACCGTGCTGGCGCTCTATGTCGTGGACACTGGCACGCCCATGTTCGATGCCGGGTACTACGACCCGAGCCAGCTGCAGAAGGCGTTCGTGGAAAGCGGCCAGCGCGCGCTGCAGGCCGCCTCGCAGCGGCTGGCCGCGGCCGGCGTGGCGCATGAAACCCGGCTGGTGACCGAAGCGCCGGTGCCCGGCGACATGGGGGCCTCGATCAACGAGGCCGCGCGCCAGTGGGGCGCCGACCTGCTGGTGATCGGCACGCACGGACGCCGCGGCGTGCGCCGGCTGGTACTGGGCAGCGTGGCCGAGGCGGTGCTGCGCCAGTCCACCATGCCGGTGCTGCTGGTGCGCGGCGAGGCGAAGGCCGACTGAATGGCCGAATGAAATCACGCCCCCGATCGGGGGCGCCAGGACAGGCGACGGGATCAGCCGGCGAAACGGAAATGGCCGCTGCGCAGCACGATCTCGCGCGCCTCGGTCAGCTCGAACAGGCTTTCGGCCAGGCGCTCGATGCGCTGCCGGTTGCTGGTGAAAGCTGCGACCAGGTCTTCCTCGCGCGGGGAACGCGCGCCGAAATGGGCCTCGAGGGCCTCGGCGGTGACGGAATACAAGGTGGGACTGCCGTTGACCGTGGCGGGGCAGGACAGTGTGAGGCTGGCTGCGCAGTAGGTCGGGAGGCTGCGAGGGAACGTGATGTCTGACATGGCGTACCTCGTGCTGGCGGCGGACGTATTAAATCAATATAGGCCATCGCCGCGCTCCGTAAAGCTCGGCCGGTACGCTGGCTGGACCGGCAACCTTCTTTCTGGTACCGCTCAGCCGCTGTGCGCCCGCCGGCGCCCGGTGGCCTGCGCGCGGCCGCGCCCAGCGTGCGCAGCTCCGCCACCGCGGAATGGGCGGCGGCGATATGCGCGGCGGCGTAGTCGGCCTGATCCGCCAGGAAGGCGTCGAGAGCGGCGGCGGGTGGCAGCGCAGGGCGCTCGGCGCTGCCGGCAGGGCCCGCCAGGCCCGGCCGCATCGCCAGCCCAGCCAGTTGCGCTTCCCGTTGCGTCAGGAGCGCGCGCACTTCAGCCCCGGCGGGCAGCGTGAAAACGCCCGACTCCACCCCGGCTCGCACCACGCCGGCCAGCGCTGCCATGCGGCGCGCACTTGCATGCACGCGCTGGTAGGCCCCGGCATAGTCCGGCGCCAGCGCGCCGGCGGCCTGTGCCAGCGTGTGTTCCGCATGGGTGGATGCCCGGCCGGCAGCAATGCGCAAGGCTTCCAGCCGCGCCACGGCGGGCGGCGTCGCGGCCTCCGCCACGCGGCTGGCGGCGAAGGCGGCACGCAGGTAGACCGCGTTGACCGCCACCGCGTCGACGGCATGGCGGAACACGCGCGACATCTCCACGCGCGGTGCCAGCACATAGTACGTGGCCAGCGCGATCAGGCAGCCCAGCGCGGTATCGATGCCGCGCAGCGCGGCAAAGTGGCTGCTGTCGACGGCCGGCGCGCCCACCCATGAGAACAGGATCACGGCCGGCGTCAGGCAGAACGCGAACGCCCCGGGCTGCCCGGCAAGGCGGTTGGCATAAGCCCCGGCCAGGAAGGCCGCGCTGATGCCCAGCGCCACCACCGGCGCCGGATGGAGCAGGCCAATCACACAGGCGCACAGTGCGCCCGCCAGCGAGCCCGCAAAGCGTTTCACGGAAACCTGCCGGGTGGTCTGCAGCTGGGGGCTGAGCACCATGATCACCGTCACTGCCACCCAGTAGCCGTGATCCAGCCGCCACCACTGCGCCGGCACCAGGCTGAGGCTGCCGGCCAGTGCCAGCCGCAGGGCGTGGTGCGTGGCCTGGGCATCACCTGCGGCGTGGTCGGCCAGCCCGCGCAGCATCTGGGCCAGTCCGTGCCCGATGCCGCGCCGCGGCCAGCGGAAGCCTGCGCGCCATCGGTCGAAATCCGGATGGCGCGCCAGGGCGGATAGTGCGGCCTGATAGGAGGGCGGGGCGCTGGCATTGGCCACGGGGGCGGTCAGGCGCCGCAGTTCGTGGCGCAGCGCCGCGCTCAACGCCGGCAGGTCGGGCGCGTGCCGCGCCAGTGCCTGGCCAGCTTGTTCGCGGGCGTTGGCGACGCAGCGCGCGATATGACGCAACGGCGGCTGCATCGGCAAGCCATGGGCGGCGCCGGCGCGCTCGCGCAGTTCGCCCGCGACGATCAGCAGCGCAAACAGGGCGTCGGCGACACCCACGGCATAGGCATAGTGCAGGAAACTGCAGGCGTCGCGCACGCTGCGTCGGGCCTCGATGGCCCGGCGCGCGGCCTCGATGCGGTTGCGGATGTCCTGCTTGCAGGTGGCGAGGTCATTGCCGTGGCGGGTGTCGGCGAGTGCCGTGGCGAGCCCGACCAGCGCGTCGTAGGCGGCCAGGATCTCGGTGCGTGGCCGGTCGTCGCGGGCCGACGGGATCAGTGCCAGGCAAGCCAGGCACGCGAACACGCCGCCGCGCAGGAAGTCGAGCCCGCTTTGCAGGGCCTGCACGGCCAGGTCAGGCCCGGCCGCAGGCTGCAGGCACGCGGCCACCAGCACGACATAGAGCAGCTTGGCCGCCAGTGCGCTGGCCGGGCCGCGCGTCTCTGCCAGGCCTGCGGCAAGCCCTCCCGCCATCACGACCAGCACCGCCAGCCAGGGCGCCGGCGCCACGGCCGCGCCCAGCGCGCTGGCCACCGCCCCGCCAATGCCGACCGCTCCCAGGCTGGATAGCCGCGCCGACGCGGTGCCTTGCCGGTCCGCCAGGCAGGTCCAGATCGAGGCCGTGGCCGACCACAGGTAGCCTGCATCCCCGCTCAGCCAGCCAATACCGGCAAGGGCCAGGAACGACAGCGCATAGATGATCCCGCGCCGGATCAGCACGGGGTCAGGCCAGTAGCGGGTAAGGAGGGCGGAGGCGAACATGCGGAGCCGGGATCCAGGCGGGCCTGCCAGGTTGGGCACCCGTCGTGTGGCCACTCTACGATACCGTTTGCTGCGTTGCAACAAAACCGGCCTGTTAGCCTCAGCAGCGGATCGCCGCACCACGGTGGAGCGAGAAAGCCGCGTGGCGAGGATCCAAGCACGATTGCTGCGCCAGCAGAGGCAAACGTGCACAGGGGTTGGCCGTTCCCGGCGCGAAGGCGAAAAAAAACCCACGCAGGTTGTGCGTGGGTTGGAATCCACCGAGGTGGTGGAGGAGACAGACTCCACTATACATGGTTTGTTGCGACGCACCAAGCGGCTATGTGTCAATGTCTGACAATGCGCACAATGGCGTTGCATCGATGCAACAAAGTCCCGTTTCCGACCATCCGGCTGGCCTACCGGAACAGATATGCGGCACCTACCGCACACACGATTCCGGCCGCATCGGCCACCAGCGCACAACCCAGCGCATGGCGCGTATTGCGTACATTGATGCTGCCGAAGTAGACCGCCAGCACATAGAAAGTGGTCTCGGTCGAGCCCTGGATGATTGCCGCCAGCCGTCCCTGGAACGAGTCCACCCCATAGGCTGTCATCACATCCACCATCAGCCCGCGCGCGCCGGCGCCGGACAGGATCTTCATCAGCCCGACCGGCAGTGCCGGCACGAAGTCCGTATTGACGCCAAGCTGGGCAAAGCCCAGCGTCAGCCAGCCCATCAGCACCTCCATGCAGCCGGTGGCCCGGAACAGGCCGATGGCTACGAGGATCGCCACCAGGTAGGGAATGATCTGCACGGCGACGCCAAAGCCTTCCTTGGCGCCATCGATAAAGGCTTCATAGACATTGACCCGCCGCAGCGCGCCGCAGACCAGGAACAGCGTGATCAGCGAGAGGATGAAGCCGGCGCCGGCCAGTGCCGTCACGCTGCTGACCTGCTCCGGCGGCGCGTGCCGCAGCCAGGCGAACATCCCGCCCAGCAGCGCCGCGACCACGCCGAACGCCACCAGCACGGCCGGGCGCAGCAGGTTCAGCCGCTGCACCCACGCCACCGCCAGCAGGCCTGCCAGGCATGAGCCGCCGGTGGCCAGCAGCGTCGGCAGGAAGATATCGGCCGCGTTGAAACCCACCAGCCCCTGCTTGACTGCAATGGCCTGCCGGATCGCGATCACCGAGGTCGGGATCAGCGTCAGCCCGGCCGTATTCAGCACGATGAACATGATCTGCGCATCGGTGGCCACGTCCGGGCGCCGGTTCAGCGTCTGCAGCTCGCGCATGGCATTGAGGCCGAGCGGCGTGGCGGCATTGTCCAGCCCGAGCAGGTTGGCCGACACGTTCATCATCATCGCCCCCTGTGCCGGATGGCCCTGCGGCACGCCGGGGAAGAAATGGCGCAGCAGCGGGTTCACCAGCCGGGCGAAGGCATCGACCACGCCAGCGCGCTCGCCGATGCGCATGATGCCAAGCCACAGGCTCATCACCCCGGCCAGACCGAGCGCGATCTCGAAGGCCGTGCGCGCGCTGTCGAACAGGCTCGCCAGCATCGCCGGGAAGACGGCGAGATCGCCGCTGGCCAGGCGGACGCAGGCGGCGACAAAGGAAATCAGGAAGAAACCGAGCCAGACAACGTTCAGGGCCATCGGAATGGGGAAGCGGGGAAATCAAAGCCGGGGAGACTCCCGGCACAGCGTGCAGCTCAGCCGATCACGGCGCCGCGTTCAGCCAGCAGCTCGCGCAGGACCGAACGGTGGCAGTGCGCCTCGTTCTCGCAGTAGCAGCCCACTGAGAAATTGGTCTGGTGCGACAGCGCCGCCAGCAGGTCGAGGGTGCGGCTGGGATCCGGCTCGGCCATTTCCTTGCGGAAGTGCCGCACGAACGCCCGCCATTGCTTGTCATCGGTGGCCTGCAGCGCCTGGGCCACCAGCTCGGGCGATGGCGACAGCACGGGATACCAGACATCGTAGAAATCGCGGCTGGCAAACTCGGATTTGGGCACGCCCCGCGGCGGACGGCGCACGGTGCCGATGCGCAGGCCTTCGTCGGCCGCGCGCGGCGCGCCCAGTCTTACGATTCGGATGGTCATGGAGGATCCCGCTCATGTCTGCCGACGCGGGTGCGTCCGGCTAAAGTCCCAGATCATGAATCATGGTGTCGCGCATGACAAACTTCTGCACCTTGCCCGTCACAGTCATCGGCATTTCCGAGACAAAGCGGATATAGCGAGGAATCTTGTAATGGGCGATCTGGTCGCGGCAGTACGTCCGGATCTCGTCCTCGGTGGCGGTCTGGCCGGGTTTGAGCACGATCCAGGCGCAGACCTCCTCGCCGTATTTCTGGTCAGGCACGCCGAAGACCTGCACCGCCTGCACCTTGGGATGGCGGAACAGGAATTCCTCGATCTCGCGCGGGTAGATGTTCTCGCCGCCGCGGATCAGCATGTCCTTGACCCGGCCGACGATATTGCAGTAGCCCTCGTCGTCAATGGTGGCGAGGTCGCCGGTGTGCATCCAGCCATCGCGGATTGCCTCGCGGGTGCGCTCATCGTCTTCCCAGTAGCCTTGCATCACGGAATAGCCGCGAGTGCAAAGCTCGCCGGTGGCGCCGGTCGGGACAATCTCGCCGAGGGCGTCGACCACCTTGCATTCCAGGTGCGGCTGCACCCGCCCCACGGTGGCGACGCGCTTGTCCAGCGGATCGTCGGTGGCGCTCTGGAACGAGACCGGGCTGGTTTCGGTCATGCCATAGGCAATGGTGACCTCCGACATATGCATGTCGGCCACCACGCGCTTCATGACCTCGATCGGGCAGGGCGCGCCGGCCATGATGCCGGTGCGCAGGGTCGAGAAGTCGAAGCGGCTGAACTCCGGATGGTCCAGTTGGGCGATGAACATGGTCGGCACGCCATGCAGGGCGGTGCAGCGCTCCTCGCTGGCCGCCTGCATGGTCGCGAGCGGATCGAAGGCCTCTCCCGGGAACACCATGCACGCGCCGACCGAGACGCAGGCCAGCACCGACAGCACCATGCCGAAGCAATGATAGAGCGGCACCGGGATGCACAGTACGTCACCGTCGCCGAGGCGCATCGCCATGGCGACAAAGCGGCCGTTGTTGACCACGTTGTGATGCGTCAGGGTGGCCCCCTTGGGGTTGCCGGTGGTGCCGCTGGTGAACTGAATATTGATGGCGTCATGCGCGCAGAGCGTGGCGGTCACCGCGTCCAGGCGCGCAGTATCTGGTTCGGCCAGGAGTGCATCGTAATTAAGCATGCCGGGCGTCGCCTCCGATCCCATGCGGACCACCCACTGCAGCCGGGGCAGCCGGGTGGCGCGCAGGGCACCCGGCTCGGCCTCGGCCAGTTCCGGCGCCAGCGCCTGCAGAGTGGCCAGGTAGTCGCTGGTCTTGAAACGCGCGGCCGTGATCAGCATGCGCACGCCCGCCTTGTTCAGCGCATATTCCAGCTCCGCCTGGCGGTAGGCCGGGTTGATATTGACCAGGATGGCGCCGATGCGCGCAGTGGCGAACTGGGTCACCAGCCATTCGGGCCGATTCGGCGCCCAGATACCGACACGGTCGCCCGGCTGGATGCCGCGCTGGAGCAGGCCGCTGGCCAGGCGATCGACCTGGTCGCTGAACTCCGCCCAGCTCCAGCGCACGCCATGCTCGCGGAACACCACGGCCGGGCCGTCCGGGTTTGCGGCGACCGTGCGCGCCAGCAGTGCCGGAATCGTCTGGTCAGGCAGGGGGATGTCGGTGTTGCCGGCGACCAGGGAGAGGCCGGGCGTCACGGGTCGGGTCATCTTGTCTCCTTCAACTGCTCTGCTTGGCATTCGACGCCTACTATCTATAAGGAAGGCGTTTCGGGTTGGGCCACCGCCCACGGCGTCAGCTTAAGCCGAGGCGCCGCTGGATGTTGTCACCACCGCGACATTTGCGCCTCATACGTCGCTTTTATGGGTGCTTCGAATTATTTCGCGAAATCGCTTGCCAGTCGGTCCTGCGTCCCTTAATATTCGCCCCCTCGCAACACAACGCAGCGCTGCAAAGCAGGCGCGGCAAGGGTTGCGGGGTCGACCGGGTAGGTCGGCGCAGCGAAGTTGGCGCGCCGGCCGCAGCGAAAAAAGTTGCTGAAACGGTTGACGAAACGAAGAAAGCTCTGCATAATCTCGTTTCTCTGCTGCAGACAACGCAGCAGCGCTGAACGGCAAAGCCGGCAGCGAAGTTCTTTAACAACCAAACAACCGATAAGTGTGGGCGCTGGGTAGCGGACGCCACTGTCTTCGGACAGTGTGGCTTCACAAGTTATACAGTGCTCGCACAGCAAAACGTGACTGGGTCTTCGGATCTGGTCAGTCAGTTTTCTGAGAGTGAGCGACCGCTCGAAAGAGCGAGACCCGCGAGGGTCACACAGAGATTGAACTGAAGAGTTTGATCCTGGCTCAGATTGAACGCTGGCGGCATGCCTTACACATGCAAGTCGAACGGCAGCACGGGGGCAACCTTGGTGGCGAGTGGCGAACGGGTGAGTAATACATCGGAACGTGCCCTGTCGTGGGGATAACTAGTCGAAAGATTAGCTAATACCGCATACGACCTGAGGGTGAAAGCGGGGGACCGGTAACGGCCTCGCGCGACAGGAGCGGCCGATGTCTGATTAGCTAGTTGGTGGGGTAAAAGCCTACCAAGGCGACGATCAGTAGCTGGTCTGAGAGGACGATCAGCCACACTGGGACTGAGACACGGCCCAGACTCCTACGGGAGGCAGCAGTGGGGAATTTTGGACAATGGGGGCAACCCTGATCCAGCAATGCCGCGTGTGTGAAGAAGGCCTTCGGGTTGTAAAGCACTTTTGTCCGGAAAGAAATGGCTCTGGTTAATACCTGGGGTCGATGACGGTACCGGAAGAATAAGCACCGGCTAACTACGTGCCAGCAGCCGCGGTAATACGTAGGGTGCGAGCGTTAATCGGAATTACTGGGCGTAAAGCGTGCGCAGGCGGTTTTGTAAGACAGGCGTGAAATCCCCGAGCTCAACTTGGGAATGGCGCTTGTGACTGCAAGGCTAGAGTATGTCAGAGGGGGGTAGAATTCCACGTGTAGCAGTGAAATGCGTAGAGATGTGGAGGAATACCGATGGCGAAGGCAGCCCCCTGGGACGTCACTGACGCTCATGCACGAAAGCGTGGGGAGCAAACAGGATTAGATACCCTGGTAGTCCACGCCCTAAACGATGTCAACTAGTTGTTGGGGATTCATTTCTTCAGTAACGTAGCTAACGCGTGAAGTTGACCGCCTGGGGAGTACGGTCGCAAGATTAAAACTCAAAGGAATTGACGGGGACCCGCACAAGCGGTGGATGATGTGGATTAATTCGATGCAACGCGAAAAACCTTACCTACCCTTGACATGCCACTAACGAAGCAGAGATGCATTAGGTGCCCGAAAGGGAAAGTGGACACAGGTGCTGCATGGCTGTCGTCAGCTCGTGTCGTGAGATGTTGGGTTAAGTCCCGCAACGAGCGCAACCCTTGTCTCTAGTTGCTACGAAAGGGCACTCTAGAGAGACTGCCGGTGACAAACCGGAGGAAGGTGGGGATGACGTCAAGTCCTCATGGCCCTTATGGGTAGGGCTTCACACGTCATACAATGGTGCGTACAGAGGGTTGCCAACCCGCGAGGGGGAGCTAATCCCAGAAAACGCATCGTAGTCCGGATCGCAGTCTGCAACTCGACTGCGTGAAGCTGGAATCGCTAGTAATCGCGGATCAGCATGCCGCGGTGAATACGTTCCCGGGTCTTGTACACACCGCCCGTCACACCATGGGAGTGGGTTTTGCCAGAAGTAGTTAGCCTAACCGCAAGGAGGGCGATTACCACGGCAGGGTTCATGACTGGGGTGAAGTCGTAACAAGGTAGCCGTATCGGAAGGTGCGGCTGGATCACCTCCTTTCTAGAGGCTTGCGTCTCAAGCCTAGCGTTCACACTTATCGGTTTGTTTGCTGTTACAGCCAAGGGTCTGTAGCTCAGGTGGTTAGAGCACCGTCTTGATAAGGCGGGGGTCGTAGGTTCAAGTCCTACCAGACCCACCAAGTTATCCGAAGGGGGATTAGCTCAGCTGGGAGAGCACCTGCTTTGCAAGCAGGGGGTCGTCGGTTCGATCCCGTCATCCTCCACCATCACCTGGTACCTTGGAATTGGTTGTCAAAGGAAAGCATTCGAATGAGTGCTTCCCTTTGGCATTGCCAAGCGATCTAACGATCGGCTGTTCTTTAACAATATGGGATGTAGTAAAGGTGTCGCGCGAGCGTTGATGAGACGCTGCAGTACAAAACGCGATACCGGGTTGTGATTGTATCAACCAAAATGTATTTAAGTGATCGAAAGATGACTTGGAATACGGCACAAATGCGAGAACTCATCCTGTAGCGACTGTCTCACTGAGACACACTCGTTATAGGGTCAAGCGAACAAGTGCATGTGGTGGATGCCTTGGCGATCACAGGCGATGAAGGACGCGGTAGCCTGCGAAAAGCTTCGGGGAGCTGGCAAACAAGCTTTGATCCGGAGATGTCCGAATGGGGAAACCCGGCCCGTATGGGTCATCCCACACTGAATTCATAGGTGTGGGAAGCGAACGCGGCGAACTGAAACATCTAAGTAGCTGCAGGAACAGAAATCAACCGAGATTCCCAGAGTAGTGGCGAACGAAATGGGAAGAGCCTTGTACTCTTTAGCAGCATTGTTAGCAGAACGGGATGGAAAGCCCGGCCATAGCAGGTGATAGCCCTGTATGCGAAAACAGCGTTGTGGAACTAGGTGTACGACAAGTAGGGCGGGACACGTGAAATCCTGTCTGAAGATGGGGGACCATCCTCCAAGGCTAAATACTCGTGATCGACCGATAGTGAACCAGTACCGTGAGGGAAAGGCGAAAAGAACCCCGGGAGGGGAGTGAAATAGATCCTGAAACCGCATGCATACAAACAGTCGGAGCCTGGAAACGGGTGACGGCGTACCTTTTGTATAATGGGTCAGCGACTTACATTCAGTGGCAAGCTTAACCGATTAGGGAAGGCGTAGCGAAAGCGAGTCCGAACAGGGCGTTGAGTCGCTGGGTGTAGACCCGAAACCAGATGATCTATCCATGGCCAGGTTGAAGGTGCGGTAACACGTACTGGAGGACCGAACCCACTAACGTTGAAAAGTTAGGGGATGAGCTGTGGATAGGGGTGAAAGGCTAAACAAATCTGGAAATAGCTGGTTCTCTCCGAAAACTATTTAGGTAGTGCCTCGTGTCTCACCTTCGGGGGTAGAGCACTGTCATGGTTGGGGGGTCTATTGCTGATTACCCCGCCATAGCAAACTCCGAATACCGAAGAGTGCAATCACGGGAGACAGACATCGGGTGCTAACGTCCGGTGTCAA
This sequence comes from Cupriavidus necator, assembly GCA_022041995.1. Taxonomy (GTDB): domain Bacteria; phylum Pseudomonadota; class Gammaproteobacteria; order Burkholderiales; family Burkholderiaceae; genus Cupriavidus. The sequence continues at coordinate 3,951,642 of CP074381.1, read as the reverse complement.
GAGGGAAACAACCCAGACCGCCAGCTAAGGTCCCCAAATATAGCTAAGTGGGAAACGAAGTGGGAAGGCTAAAACAGTCAGGAGGTTGGCTTAGAAGCAGCCACCCTTTAAAGAAAGCGTAATAGCTCACTGATCGAGTCGTCCTGCGCGGAAGATGTAACGGGGCTAAGCTATATACCGAAGCTGCGGACGCACAGTAATGTGCGTGGTAGGAGAGCGTTCTGTAAGCCTGTGAAGGTGTCTTGTAAAGGATGCTGGAGGTATCAGAAGTGCGAATGCTGACATGAGTAGCGATAAAGGGGGTGAAAGGCCCCCTCGCCGTAAGCCCAAGGTTTCCTACGCAACGTTCATCGGCGTAGGGTGAGTCGGCCCCTAAGGCGAGGCAGAGATGCGTAGCTGATGGGAAGCAGGTTAATATTCCTGCACCGTCGTATGATGCGATGGGGGGACGGATCGCGGAAGGTTGTCCGGGTGTTGGAAGTCCCGGTCCCTGCATTGGAGAAGGCGCTTAGGCAAATCCGGGCGCGGAATTCAAGAGTGTGGGGCGAGCGGCCTAGTGCTGCGAAGCAATTGGAAGTGGTTCCAAGAAAAGCCTCTAAGCTTCAGTCATACGAGACCGTACCGCAAACCGACACAGGTGGGCGAGATGAGTATTCTAAGGCGCTTGAGAGAACTCGGGAGAAGGAACTCGGCAAATTGGTACCGTAACTTCGGGATAAGGTACGCCCTGGTAGCTTGACTGGCCTGCGCCAGAAGGGTGAAGGGGTTGCAATAAAATGGTGGCTGCGACTGTTTAATAAAAACACAGCACTCTGCAAACACGAAAGTGGACGTATAGGGTGTGACGCCTGCCCGGTGCCGGAAGATTAAATGATGGGGTGCAAGCTCTTGATTGAAGTCCCGGTAAACGGCGGCCGTAACTATAACGGTCCTAAGGTAGCGAAATTCCTTGTCGGGTAAGTTCCGACCTGCACGAATGGCGTAACGATGGCCACACTGTCTCCTCCCGAGACTCAGCGAAGTTGAAGTGTTTGTGATGATGCAATCTCCCCGCGGCTAGACGGAAAGACCCCATGAACCTTTACTGTAGCTTTGCATTGGACTTTGAACCGATCTGTGTAGGATAGGTGGGAGGCTTTGAAGCGTGGACGCTAGTTCACGTGGAGCCGTCCTTGAAATACCACCCTGGTTTGTTTGAGGTTCTAACCTTGACCCGTGAATCCGGGTCGGGGACAGTGCATGGTAGGCAGTTTGACTGGGGCGGTCTCCTCCCAAAGTGTAACGGAGGAGTTCGAAGGTACGCTTGGTACGGTCGGACATCGTACCTAAAGTGCAATGGCAAAAGCGTGCTTAACTGCGAGACCGACAAGTCGAGCAGGTGCGAAAGCAGGACATAGTGATCCGGTGGTTCTGAATGGAAGGGCCATCGCTCAACGGATAAAAGGTACTCTGGGGATAACAGGCTGATACCGCCCAAGAGTTCATATCGACGGCGGTGTTTGGCACCTCGATGTCGGCTCATCTCATCCTGGGGCTGTAGCCGGTCCCAAGGGTATGGCTGTTCGCCATTTAAAGAGGTACGTGAGCTGGGTTTAAAACGTCGTGAGACAGTTTGGTCCCTATCTGCCGTGGGCGTTGGAATCTTGACGGGGGCTGCTCCTAGTACGAGAGGACCGGAGTGGACGTACCGCTGGTGTACCTGTTGTCTCGCCAGAGGCATCGCAGGGTAGCTATGTACGGAAGAGATAACCGCTGAAAGCATCTAAGCGGGAAACTCGCCTGAAGATGAGGATTCCCTGGAGGCTTGACCTCCTTGAAGGGTCGTTCGAGACCAGGACGTTGATAGGCTGGGTGTGGAAGCGCAGTAATGCGTTAAGCTAACCAGTACTAATTGCCCGTAAGGCTTGATCCTATAACCAGTGTGTTTTGCCTGGTGAGTGATTCGCCTGTGCCCTCGGTTGGCACAATACGCACAACCAAGACTACATCCCTATTCGTGACGCTGGCTTCAATCCCCAGCGTCACAACCCCTCATGCCTGGTGACCATAGCGAGCTGGAACCACCCCTTCCCATCCCGAACAGGTCCGTGAAACAGCTCCGCGCCGATGATAGTGCGGATTCCCGTGTGAAAGTAGGTCATCGCCAGGCTCTTATTCCCAAAACCCCTCGACAGCGTGTGCTGCGAGGGGTTTTGTCTTTTCCGGCCATCGTCGTGCGTGGCCTCGCGGCCGCGCCAACCGGTCCTCAGAGCCTCCAGGAGCCACGCTGGAAAGCCCTATAGGGTGAGAACGCAGAAATCTAAACTGCGCTTGTGGGAGCGATCAGGCGGTTCAAACGCCGCGCTGGAACGCCTTCCCTGGTCTGGCCAAGTACAGCATCCGCAACGGAAAGTGCTTGACAGGCAAGGTGAGAAGCCCCATAATCGATAGTTCTCTGCGGAGAGGTGCCCGAGTGGCTAAAGGGGGCAGACTGTAAATCTGTTGGCTTACGCCTACGCTGGTTCGAATCCAGCCCTCTCCACCAGAATGCAAGACAGCAGCCGGCAGTGCCGGTGAAGAAGCAGGAAAGAACCGGGCGGGTGTAGCTCAATGGTAGAGCAGAAGCCTTCCAAGCTTACGACGAGGGTTCGATTCCCTTCACCCGCTCCAGTCGCGCGGTTGCTGTCAGAGTAGTACGTCAAGTTTCGCCCATGTGGCTCAGTGGTAGAGCACTCCCTTGGTAAGGGAGAGGTCGGCAGTTCGATCCTGCCCATGGGCACCAAATACCACGCACTGGCAATATCGCTACCGAGACAGGAGTCGCGAAATGGCAAAGGAAAAGTTCGAGCGGACCAAGCCGCACGTGAACGTTGGTACGATTGGTCACGTTGACCATGGCAAGACCACGCTGACCGCAGCGATCGCCACGGTGCTGGCAGCGAAGTTCGGCGGTGCCGCCAAGAAGTACGACGAAATCGACGCAGCGCCGGAAGAAAAGGCACGCGGTATTACCATCAATACCGCCCACGTCGAATACGAAACGGCCAACCGCCACTACGCGCACGTTGACTGCCCGGGCCACGCTGACTATGTGAAGAACATGATCACGGGTGCCGCCCAGATGGACGGCGCAATCCTGGTTTGCTCGGCCGCTGACGGCCCGATGCCGCAAACGCGCGAGCACATCCTGCTGGCCCGCCAGGTTGGCGTGCCGTACATCATCGTGTTCCTGAACAAGTGCGATATGGTGGACGACGCTGAACTGCTCGAGCTGGTCGAGATGGAAGTTCGCGAGCTGCTGAGCAAGTACGAGTTCCCCGGCGACGACACCCCGATCATCAAGGGTTCGGCCAAGCTGGCGCTGGAAGGCGACAAGGGCGAGCTGGGCGAAGTGGCCATCATGAACCTGGCCGACGCGCTGGACACCTACATCCCGACGCCGGAGCGTGCCGTTGACGGTACCTTCCTGATGCCGGTGGAAGACGTGTTCTCGATCTCGGGTCGCGGCACAGTGGTGACCGGCCGTATCGAGCGTGGCGTGGTCAAGGTCGGCGAAGAAATCGAAATCGTCGGTATCAAGCCGACGGTCAAGACCACCTGCACCGGCGTGGAAATGTTCCGCAAGCTGCTGGACCAGGGTCAGGCTGGCGACAACGTCGGTCTGCTGCTGCGCGGCACCAAGCGTGAAGACGTCGAGCGCGGCCAGGTGCTGTGCAAGCCGGGTTCGATCAAGCCGCACACCCACTTCACCGGCGAGGTGTACATCCTGTCGAAGGACGAAGGCGGCCGTCACACCCCGTTCTTCAACAACTACCGCCCGCAGTTCTACTTCCGTACCACCGACGTGACCGGCTCGATCGAGCTGCCGGCGGACAAGGAAATGGTGATGCCGGGTGACAACGTGTCGATCACCGTCAAGCTGATCGCCCCGATCGCCATGGAAGAAGGCCTGCGCTTCGCTATCCGTGAAGGCGGCCGTACCGTCGGCGCCGGCGTCGTGGCAAAGATCCTCGACTAAGTTGTTTGATAGCGAACGCGGCACCAACCGGCCGCGTTCGTTGCCAGAAGGGGTTGGCGCAAGCGCCGGCCCCACAGTTGTTTTAGGGGTATAGCTCAACTGGCAGAGCGTCGGTCTCCAAAACCGAAGGTTGGGGGTTCGATTCCCTCTGCCCCTGCCAAATCAATCAGCCGCGTCGCGAAGAGCAATCGTGACGCGGCTTAGTCTCGTTTGCGAAACATGGCCAATCCCAATGTTGAAACCGTGAACGCCAGCAGCGGCAAGTGGATGCTTGGCGTGGCGGTGCTGCTGGTGGTTGCGGGCGTCATCGGTTTCTATGCACTGGCACAGCAACCGTCTTATGTACGTGGCGCCGCACTGTTCGGTGGTATTGCACTGGGTATCGTGGTTGCGCTGGTGTCGGTACCAGGCAAGGACTTTATCGGGTTCGCCAAAGAATCGTATCGGGAAGTTCGCAAGGTCGTCTGGCCGACGCGCAAGGAAGCCGGGCAAATGACGGGGCTGGTCTTCGTCTTTGTCGTCATCATGGCGCTGTTCCTGTGGTCGGCTGACAAGCTCATCGAGTGGGTCGTCTTCTCGCTCGTGCTGGGCTGGAAATAAGAGGTAGCACATGACGGATAACGCTCAGCAGGAAACCACCGCGCCGGAATCGCCTTCGTCGAAGAAGCGCTGGTATGTCGTGCATGCCTATTCCGGCATGGAGAAGAGCGTGCAGCGCGCGCTGCAGGAGCGCATCGAACGCGCCGAGATGCAGGACAAGTTTGGCCGCATCCTGGTGCCGTCCGAAGAAGTCGTGGAAATCAAGGGCGGCCACAAGTCGGTCACCGAGCGTCGTTTCTTCCCCGGCTACGTGCTCGTGGAAATGGAAATGACCGACGAGACCTGGCACCTGGTGAAGAACACCAGCAAGGTCACCGGTTTCGTGGGCGGCGCCCGCAACCGCCCGAGCCCGATCTCGCAGCGCGAAGTCGACAAGATCATGACCCAGATGCAGGAAGGGGTCGAGAAGCCGCGTCCCAAGACGCTGTTCGAAGTGGGCGAAATGGTGCGCGTCAAGGACGGCCCGTTCACGGACTTCAACGGCAACGTGGAAGAAGTGAACTACGAGAAATCGCGCCTGCGCGTCTCGGTCACGATCTTCGGGCGTGCCACCCCGGTCGAGCTCGAGTTCGGCCAGGTCGAGAAGGTTTAAGGAATTTGCCGGCTGCTGCCTGAAAGGGCGGCAACCGGCAACGGCGCCGCCCCGGTGGCGGCGCCAAGAGGAGCGTGAGGCCGTGCCGAAGGTGCGGCGACAGCGCGTTACGACTCAACAGGATCGCATCCCGAAGGGGCGATCCGGATTGGAGTAAAGATGGCCAAGAAGATCATTGGCTTTATCAAGCTGCAGATTCCGGCTGGTAAGGCAAATCCCTCCCCGCCCGTTGGTCCCGCTCTGGGTCAGCGTGGTCTGAACATCATGGAGTTCTGCAAGGCGTTCAACGCCCAGACCCAGGGTATGGAACCCGGTCTGCCGGTGCCGGTGGTGATTACCGCCTTCGCCGACAAGAGCTTCACCTTCGTGATGAAGTCGCCGCCGGCGACCGTGCTGATCAAGAAGGCAGCAGGCATCACCAAGGGTTCGCCGAAGCCCCACACCGACAAGGTTGGCAAGATCACCCGCGCCCAGGCTGAAGAAATCGCCAAGGCCAAGAACGCTGACCTGACCGCCGCCGACCTGGACGCCGCCGTGCGTACCATCGCCGGTTCGGCTCGTTCGATGGGCATCACCGTGGAGGGTCTGTAAATGGCTAAGGTTTCCAAGCGCGTCGCCGCCAACAAGGCGAAGATCGAGCGTACCAAGTTCTACCCGATCGACGAGGCCCTGGGCCTGGTGAAGGGCTGCGCTTCGGCGAAGTTCGACGAGTCGATCGACGTGGCCGTGCAACTGGGCATCGACGCCAAGAAGTCGGACCAGGTGGTTCGTGGTTCGGTGGTGCTGCCCGCAGGTACCGGCAAGTCGGTTCGCGTGGCTGTGTTCGCCCAGGGCGAGAAGGCCGAAGCCGCCAAGGCTGCCGGTGCCGACATCGTTGGCATGGAAGACCTGGCTGAGCAAGTCAAGGCCGGCAACCTGAACTTCGACGTCGTGATCGCTTCGCCAGACACGATGCGTATCGTCGGTACGCTGGGCCAGATCCTGGGCCCGCGCGGCCTGATGCCGAACCCGAAGGTTGGTACCGTGACGCCCGACGTGGCCCAGGCTGTGAAGAACGCCAAGGCTGGTCAGGTGCAGTTCCGTGTCGACAAGGCCGGTATCATCCACGCCACCATCGGCCGCCGCTCGTTCGAAGACGCAGCGCTGAAGAGCAACCTGTCCGCACTGCTGGAAGCCCTGGTCAAGTCCAAGCCGGCTACGAGCAAGGGCGTGTACCTGCGCAAGATCGCCGTCTCGTCCACCATGGGCGTTGGCGTGCGCGTGGAACAAGCTTCGCTGTCGGCCTGAGCTGACGGCACAGGCTGACCGGACCCGATAACACCGGTCGGCCGCGAATTGAAGATCCTGGCGTAAGCGGGGATCGGCTCCGGACCCGGTTCTGCCAAGCGGCACGATCAGGATAGGGAGCAAGGCTTTGGGCAGTGGCGGCAGTCGGACACATTGTGTTCAGGCAGTTGCCGCTGGTTATCAAAGACCGCTGGTGTCCACATGACCGCAGTCAGGCATGCGGGCTTAATCGGCCGGGAGGTACAAGCAGGGCCAGGTGCCGTGCATGACCAACCCCGGGCAACCAGCGCAGATGGCGCACCCGAAGGGATTGATGAATCCGGGCCTGTCCCGGGTGATTCGGGCCAATCGGACGCCGTTCGTTTGTGCTGACGTGAAGACTCCGGTATTGCCGGAGGGCTAGCGTCATTTTGGAGCTTAACCGTGCCACTCAATATTGAAGATAAGAAGGCCGTCGTTGCTGAGGTTTCGGCGCAAGTCGCCAAGGCCCAGACCATCGTCGTGGCCGAATATCGCGGCATTGCGGTTGGCGATCTGACCAAGCTGCGTGCTGCCGCTCGCCAGCAAGGCGTGTACCTGCGTGTTCTGAAGAACACGCTGGCCCGCCGTGCCGTCGAAGGTACGCCGTTTGCAAGCCTCGCAGAGCAGATGACCGGTCCGCTGATCTACGGTATTTCCGAAGATGCAGTGTCGTCGGCCAAGGTTCTGAACGACTTTGCCAAGACCAACGACAAGCTGGTCCTGCGCGCTGGGTCGTATGACGGCAAGGTTCTCGACGCTGCCGCCGTGAAGGCGCTGGCATCGATCCCGAGCCGCGACGAACTGATTGCTCAGCTGCTGGGCGTGATGCAGGCACCGGTGTCGGGCTTCGCCCGTCTGCTGGCTGCACTGGCTGCCAAGAACGCAGAAGGCGCTCCCGCGGAAGCGGAAGCCGCTGGCGCCTAAGGCAATCCAGGCCTCGCATCGAAAGATCGCATTACCGATACCGAATCAAATCTAGTAGGAGTATTTCAAATGGCAATCACCAAAGACGACATCCTGGAAGCCGTTGGCGCGATGTCCGTGATGGAACTGAACGACCTGGTCAAGGCGTTTGAAGAGAAGTTTGGCGTGTCCGCCGCTGCCATGGCCGTGGCTGCTGCCCCGGGCGCCGGCGGTGCCGCCGCTGCTGAAGAGCAGACCGAGTTCAACGTGATCCTGGCCGAAGTCGGCGCCAACAAGGTTGGCGTGATTAAGGCTGTTCGCGAAATCACCGGCCTGGGCCTGAAGGAAGCCAAGGACCTGGTCGATGGCGCACCGAAGCCCGTCAAGGAAGGCGTGGACAAGGCTGCTGCTGCCGAAGCCAAGAAGAAGCTGGAAGACGCTGGCGCGAAGGTCGACGTCAAGTAAGGCATTGCTCGCGTGCCCTTCCGGCACGCGGATGGGGCTGGCAAAGGGAAATTCCCGGCGCCAGCCTTTTTGCGCTTGTGCGAAAGTGTTTTGAGAGGCACTCTTCGCGGAAAAAAGTGACGTTTGCGAACCCTGCTGCCCTTGGGCATGCCGGAGTTTCAGCAGAGGCCAAACATCAGTGGCACACTAAGTGGTTGCTGCTGATGTTTGTCTTCTGAACCGACTGCAGAAGACAAGTTTGGTCGGGTGTCCCCCGGGCGAGTACAGGCGTTGCGCTTGATGCGACGACCACACCGCCCGCAGCGTGCGGACACCGTCAGCCAGAGGTTGGTAGCGGCCAACCGCCAAATCCCCTCCCAGTCGCTGAACACCTCAGGTCCGGCCAGGTCCAGCCAGCCCTGCGATGATTCGGAGATCCCATGGCGTACAGCTTCACCGAAAAGAAGCGCATTCGCAAAAGCTTTGCGAAGCGCGCGACGGTACATCAGGTTCCATTCCTGCTTGCCACCCAGATTGAATCCTACACTCAGTTCTTGCAAGCGGAAACGCCGACCGCGCGTCGCAAGACCGAAGGCCTCCAGGCCGCTTTCAACGCAATCTTCCCGATCTCCTCGCATAACGGGCTTGCCCGTATGGAGTTCGTCTCGTATCACCTGTCCAACCCGCCGTTCGACGTCAAGGAATGCCAGCAGCGTGGCCTGACGTTCCACTCGGCCCTGCGTGCCAAGGTTCGCCTGATCATCAACGATCGCGAGAATCCTGGCAAGGTCAAGGAAGTGAAGGAGCAGGAAGTCTACATGGGCGAGATCCCGCTGATGACTTCCACGGGTTCGTTCGTCATCAACGGCACCGAGCGTGTCATCGTCTCGCAGTTGCACCGCTCGCCGGGCGTGTTCTTCGAGCACGACAAGGGCAAGACCCACAGCTCGGGCAAGCTGCTGTTCTCGGCGCGTATCATCCCCTACCGCGGTTCGTGGCTGGACTTCGAGTTCGACCCGAAGGACATCCTGTACTTCCGCGTCGACCGCCGCCGCAAGATGCCGGTGACGATCCTGCTGAAGTCGATCGGCCTGACTCCGGAACAGATCCTCGCGCATTTCTTCGTGTTCGACAACTTCACGCTGCAGGCCGAAGGCGCGCAGCTGGAGTTCGTGCCCGAGCGCCTGCGCGGTGAAGTCGCGCGCTTCGACATCGCCGACAAGAACGGCCGCGTGGTGGTCGAGAAGGACAAGCGGATCAACGCCAAGCACATCCGCGACCTGGACTCGGCCGGCACCAAGCTGATCAGCGTGCCGGAAGACTACCTGCTGGGCCGCGTGCTGGCCAAGAACATCATCGACCCGGATACCGGCGAGGTGATTGCCAATGCCAACGACGAGCTGACCGAAACGCTGCTGGAAAACCTGCGCGAAGCCGGCGTCAAGCAGATCCAGACCTTGTACACCAACGACCTGGATCAGGGCCCGTACATGTCGCAGACCCTGCGCGTGGACGAGACCGCCGACCAGACCGCTGCGCGTATCGCGATCTACCGCATGATGCGCCCGGGCGAGCCGCCGACCGAGGAAGCCGTGGAAGCGCTGTTCCAGCGCCTGTTCTACAGCGAAGAGTCGTACGACCTGTCGCGCGTTGGCCGCATGAAGGTCAACAGCCGCCTGGGCCGCCCCAGCGGCGAAGGCGCCATGGTGCTGCAGGACGAGGACATCCTCGAGACCATCAAGATCCTGGTCAACCTGCGCAACGGCAAGGGCGAGGTCGATGACATCGATCACCTGGGCAACCGTCGCGTGCGTTGCGTCGGCGAACTGGCCGAAAACCAGTTCCGCGCCGGCCTGTCGCGTGTGGAGCGTGCCGTCAAGGAACGTCTGGGCCAGGCCGAGACCGAGAACCTGATGCCGCACGACCTGATCAACTCGAAGCCGATCTCGTCGGCGATCCGCGAGTTCTTCGGTTCGTCGCAGCTGTCGCAGTTCATGGACCAGACCAACCCGCTGTCCGAGATCACGCACAAGCGCCGTGTCTCCGCACTGGGCCCGGGCGGCCTGACGCGCGAGCGCGCCGGCTTTGAAGTCCGCGACGTGCACCCGACCCACTATGGCCGCGTGTGCCCGATCGAAACGCCGGAAGGTCCGAACATCGGCCTGATCAACTCGCTGGCACTGTACGCCCGCCTGAACGAGTACGGCTTCCTGGAAACGCCGTACCGCAAGGTGGTCGACAGCAAGCTGACCGACCAGGTCGACTACCTGTCTGCGATCGAGGAAGGCAAGTACGTGGTGGCGCAGGCCAACGCGACGGTCGATGCCGAGGGCAACCTGACCGACGAACTGGTGTCGTCGCGTGAAGGCTCCGAGCGTGAAACCCGCATGGTCACGCCGGACCGCGTGCAGTACATCGACGTGGCGCCGTCGCAGATCGTGTCGGCCGCTGCCTCGCTGGTGCCGTTCCTCGAACACGATGACGCGAACCGTGCACTGATGGGCGCCAACATGCAGCGCCAGGCCGTGCCTTGCCTGCGTCCGGACAAGCCGCTGGTCGGCACCGGCATCGAGCGCACCGTTGCGGTCGACTCGGGTACTGCGGTGCAGGCGATGCGTGGCGGCGTGGTCGACTACGTCGACGCGATGCGTATCGTGATCCGCGTGAACGACGACGAAGCCGTGGCCGGTGAAGTCGGCGTGGACATCTACAACCTGATCAAGTACACGCGCTCGAACCAGAACACCAACATCAACCAGCGTCCGATGGTCAAGGTTGGCGATATCGTTGCCCGCAACGATGTGATCGCCGACGGCGCCTCGACCGACCTGGGCGAACTGGCCCTGGGCCAGAACATGCTGGTGGCGTTCATGCCGTGGAACGGCTACAACTTCGAGGATTCGATCCTGATCTCGGAGCGTGTGGTGGCCGAAGACCGCTATACCTCGATCCACATCGAGGAACTGTCGGTCGTTGCCCGCGACACCAAGCTGGGACCGGAAGAAATCACGCGCGATATCTCGAACCTGGCCGAAGCCCAGCTGGCTCGCCTGGACGAGTCGGGCATCACCTACATCGGCGCTGAAGTCGAAGCCGGCGACGTGCTGGTGGGCAAGGTCACGCCGAAGGGCGAGACCCAGCTGACTCCGGAAGAAAAGCTGTTGCGCGCGATCTTCGGCGAGAAGGCATCGGACGTGAAGGACACCTCGCTGCGCGTGCCCTCGGGCATGAGCGGCATCGTGATCGACGTCCAGGTCTTCACCCGCGAAGGCGTGACGCGCGACAAGCGTGCCCAGTCGATCATCGACGACGAACTGAAGCGCTACCGCCTGGACCTGAACGACCAGCTGCGTATCGTGGAAGGCGACGCGTTCCAGCGTCTGGAGCGCCTGCTCATCGACAAGACCGTCAACGGCGGTCCGAAGAAGCTGGCCAAGGGTGCCAAGATCACCAAGGAATACCTGGCGGACATCGACAGGTACCACTGGTTCGACATCCGTCCGGCCGACGAAGAACTGGCTGCCCAGCTGGAAGCCGTCAAGGAAGCCATCGAGCAGAAGCGCCACGAGTTCGACCTGGCCTTCGAAGAGAAGCGCAAGAAGCTCACGCAGGGCGACGAACTGCCGCCGGGCGTGATCAAGATGGTCAAGGTGTACCTGGCCGTCAAGCGCCGCCTGCAGCCTGGCGACAAGATGGCCGGCCGTCACGGCAACAAGGGCGTCGTGTCCAAGATCACCCCGATCGAGGACATGCCCTACATGGCCGACGGTACGCCTGCCGACATCGTGCTGAACCCGCTGGGCGTGCCTTCGCGGATGAACGTGGGCCAGATTCTCGAGACCCACCTGGGCTGGGCCGCGCGCGGCCTGGGCGAGCGCATCGGCAACATGCTGAAGGCGCAAGCCAAGGCAGCCGAAGTGCGCAAGCTGCTCACGCAGATCTACAACGAGAGCGGCAAGGTCGAGGACCTCGACAGCCTGTCGGATTCGGAAGTCCTGGAACTGGCCGAGAACCTGAAGAAGGGCGTGCCGTTCGCGACGCCGGTGTTCGATGGTGCGCACGAGGACGAAATCCGCCGCATGCTGGACCTCGCCTATCCGGAAGAGATCGCGAAGGAGAAGGGCCTGACCGCTTCCAAGCAGCAGGTCACGCTGTTTGACGGCCGCACCGGCGAAGCGTTCGAGCGTCCGGTCACGCTGGGTGTGATGCACATGCTGAAGCTGCACCACCTGGTCGACGACAAGATGCACGCCCGCTCCACCGGCCCGTACTCGCTGGTGACGCAGCAGCCGCTGGGTGGTAAAGCCCAGTTCGGTGGCCAGCGTTTCGGTGAGATGGAAGTGTGGGCACTGGAAGCCTACGGCGCGTCGTACGTGCTGCAGGAAATGCTGACGGTCAAGTCCGATGACGTGAACGGCCGTACCAAGGTGTACGAAAACATCGTCAAGGGCGAGCACTCGATCGATGCCGGCATGCCGGAATCGTTCAACGTGCTGGTGAAGGAAATCCGCTCGCTGGGTATCGACATCGACCTCGATCGCTACTGATCGAGCCGATGCGGGTGCCGGCTGCGGCCGGCACTCACCAGCGCAGGATTTCCCACAGAATGAATGCCGCGGTATCGAACAGAGTTCGGTCCCGCGGCGAAACAAGGAGTTGCAATGAAAGCATTGCTCGATCTCTTTAAGCAGGTTCAGCAGGAAGAGCAGTTCGACGCGATCAAGATCGGCCTGGCCTCGCCCGAGAAGATCCGTTCGTGGTCGTACGGCGAAGTCAAGAAGCCGGAAACGATCAACTACCGTACGTTCAAGCCGGAACGCGACGGCCTGTTCTGCGCCAAGATCTTTGGCCCGATCAAGGACTACGAGTGCCTGTGCGGCAAGTACAAGCGCCTGAAGCACCGTGGCGTGATCTGCGAGAAGTGCGGCGTTGAAGTGACGCTGGCCAAGGTGCGCCGCGAGCGCATGGGCCATATCGAACTGGCCGCGCCGACCGCGCACATCTGGTTCCTGAAGTCGCTGCCGTCGCGCCTGGGCATGGTCCTGGACATGACGCTGCGCGACATCGAGCGCGTGCTGTACTTCGAAGCATTCGTGGTGATCGAACCCGGCATGACCCCGCTCAAGAAGAGCCAGATCATGTCCGAAGACGACTACCTGGCGAAGTGCGACGAGTACGGCGAGGGCGAGTTCGTCGCCATGATGGGTGCCGAGGGCATCCGTGAGCTGCTGCGCGGCATCGACATCGAGAAGCAGATCGAACAGATCCGCGCCGAGCTGCAGGCCACCGGCTCCGAAGCCAAGATCAAGAAGTTCGCCAAGCGCCTGAAGGTGCTCGAGGCCTTCCAGCGTTCGGGCATCAAGCCCGAGTGGATGATCCTTGAAGTGCTGCCGGTGCTGCCGCCCGAACTGCGTCCGCTGGTGCCGCTGGATGGCGGCCGCTTCGCGACCTCGGACCTGAACGACCTGTATCGCCGCGTCATCAACCGTAACAACCGCCTCAAGCGCCTGCTGGAGCTGAAGGCGCCTGAGATCATCGTGCGCAACGAAAAGCGCATGCTGCAGGAAGCGGTTGACTCGCTGCTGGACAACGGCCGTCGCGGCAAGGCGATGACCGGCGCCAACAAGCGCCCGCTGAAGTCCCTGGCCGAAATGATCAAGGGCAAGGGCGGCCGTTTCCGTCAGAACCTGCTGGGCAAGCGCGTCGACTACTCGGGCCGTTCGGTCATCGTGGTGGGCCCGACGCTCAAGCTGCACCAGTGCGGCCTGCCCAAGCTGATGGCGCTCGAGCTGTTCAAGCCCTTCATCTTCCACAAGCTGGAAACGATGGGCATCGCCACCACCATCAAGGCGGCGAAGAAGGAAGTCGAAAGCCAGACCCCGGTGGTGTGGGACATCCTCGAAGAGGTGATCCGCGAGCACCCGGTGATGCTGAACCGTGCGCCGACGCTGCACCGCCTGGGTATCCAGGCGTTCGAGCCGGTGCTGATCGAAGGCAAGGCCATCCAGCTGCACCCGCTGGTCTGCGCGGCGTTCAACGCCGACTTCGACGGTGACCAGATGGCTGTTCACGTGCCGCTGTCGCTGGAAGCGCAGATGGAAGCCCGCACCCTGATGCTGGCCTCCAACAACGTGCTGTTCCCGGCCAACGGCGACCCCTCGATCGTGCCGTCGCAAGACGTGGTGCTGGGTCTGTACTACACGACCCGCGACAAGATCAACGGCCGCGGCGAGGGCATGACCTTTGCCGACATCAGCGAAGTGATCCGCGCCTACGAGAACAAGGAAGTCGAACTGGCTTCGCGCGTGAACGTGCGTATCACCGAGTATGAACTGGTCGACAAGGACGCCGAGGGCGACGCCCGTTTCGCGCCCAAGATCACGCTGCAGGCCACCACGGTCGGCCGCGCGATCCTGTCCGAGATCCTGCCCAAGGGCCTGCCGTTCTCGGTGCTGAACAAGCCGCTGAAGAAGAAGGAAATCTCGCGCCTGATCAACACGGCGTTCCGCCGCTGCGGCCTGCGCGAGACCGTGATCTTCGCCGACAAGCTGCTGCAGTCGGGCTTCCGCCTGGCCACCCGCGCCGGTATCTCGATCGCGATCGACGACATGCTGGTGCCGCCTGCCAAGGAAAAGATCATCGCCGAGGCTTCGGCCAAGGTGAAGGAATACGACAAGCAGTACATGTCGGGTCTGGTGACCGACCAGGAACGCTACAACAACGTCGTCGACATCTGGGGCGCCGCCGGCGACCAGGTGGGCAAGGCGATGATGGAGCAGCTCCAGCACGAAGACGTGGTCGACCGCGAAGGCAAGACCGTGAAGCAGGAGTCGTTCAACTCCATCTACATGATGGCCGACTCGGGCGCACGGGGTTCCGCCGCGCAGATCCGCCAGCTGGCCGGTATGCGTGGCCTGATGGCAAAGCCGGACGGCTCGATCATTGAAACGCCGATTACGGCGAACTTCCGTGAAGGCCTGAACGTTCTGCAGTACTTCATCTCGACCCACGGCGCACGTAAGGGCCTGGCCGATACGGCACTGAAGACTGCGAACTCGGGTTACCTGACCCGTCGTCTGGTCGACGTGACCCAGGATCTGGTCGTGGTGGAAGACGATTGCGGCACCTCCAACGGCGTGGCCATGAAGGCCCTGGTCGAAGGCGGTGAAGTGATCGAAGCCCTGCGCGACCGTATCCTCGGCCGTGTGACCGTGGCCGACGTGGTCAACCCGGAGACCCAGGAAACCGCGATCGAAGCCGGCACGCTGCTGGACGAAGATCTGGTCGAACTGATCGACAACATCGGCGTGGACGAAGTCAAGGTCCGTACCCCGCTGTCGTGCGACACGCGCTACGGCCTGTGCGGCAAGTGCTATGGCCGCGACCTGGGCCGCGGCGTGCTGGTGAACTCCGGCGAAGCGGTTGGCGTGATTGCCGCCCAGTCGATCGGTGAGCCGGGCACGCAGCTGACCATGCGTACATTCCACATCGGTGGTGCGGCATCGCGTGCGGCAGTGGCATCGAGCGTGGAAGCCAAGGCAACCGGTACCGTGCGTTTCACGGCGACCATGCGTTACGTCACCAATGCGAAGGGCGAACTGATCGTCATCTCGCGTTCGGGCGAGGCGCTGATCACCGACGACCACGGCCGCGAGCGCGAACGCCACAAGATCCCGTACGGCGCCACGCTGCTGGTGCAGGACGGCCAGGCCATCAAGGCTGGCACGCAGCTGGCCACGTGGGACGCGCTGACTCGCCCGATCGTTTCGGAATACACCGGTACGACCAAGTTCGAGAACGTCGAAGAAGGCGTGACCGTCGCCAAGCAGATGGACGAAGTCACCGGCCTGTCGACCCTGGTGGTGATCGACGCCAAGCGCCGCACGGCTGCCACCAAGGGCATCCGCCCGCAGGTGAAGCTGCTCGACGCCAATGGCCAGGAAGTGAAGATCCCGGGCACGGACCACTCCGTGACCATCGGCTTCCAGGTCGGCGCGCTGATTACCGTGAAGGACGGCCAGCAGGTGCACGTGGGTGAAGTGCTCGCGCGTATCCCGACCGAATCGCAGAAGACCCGCGACATTACCGGTGGTCTGCCGCGTGTGGCCGAGCTGTTCGAAGCGCGTTCGCCGAAGGATGCCGCCGTGCTGGCGGAAGTCACCGGCACGACCTCGTTCGGCAAGGACACCAAGGGCAAGCAGCGCCTGGTCATCACCGACCTGGACGGCAATGCCCATGAGTTCCTGATCGCGAAGGAAAAGCAGGTGCTGGTGCACGACGGCCAGGTGGTGAACAAGGGCGAAATGATCGTGGAAGGTCCGGCGGACCCGCACGACATCCTGCGCCTGAAGGGCATCGAAGAGCTGGCGCACTACATCGTGGACGAAGTGCAGGACGTGTATCGTCTGCAGGGCGTGAAGATCAACGACAAGCACATCGAGGTGATCGTTCGCCAGATGCTGCGCCGCGTCCAGATCGCCGACGTGGGCGACACCAAGTTCATCCCGGGTGAACAGGTGGAGCGTTCGGAACTGCTCGACGAGAACGACCGCGTGATCGCCGAAGGCAAGCGTCCGGCCACGTACGAGAACCTGCTGCTCGGTATCACCAAGGCGTCGCTGTCGACCGACAGCTTCATCTCGGCGGCATCGTTCCAGGAAACCACGCGCGTGCTGACCGAAGCCGCGATCATGGGCAAGACCGACGACCTGCGTGGTCTGAAGGAAAACGTGATCGTCGGCCGTCTGATCCCGGCCGGTACCGGCCTGGCCTACCACCGTGCCCGCAAGGCACGCGAGGCCTCCGAGCGCGAACGCGCCCAAGCGATCGCCGAAGAAGAGCAGTCGCTCTTCATCGAGCCGCCGGTGGTGCAGGCGACCGAGGGTGAAGGCGACAACGCCTGATCTTGCAGTAGATGTGGATGCCGCCGCAAGGCGGCCCAAAGCCCGGCTGATTAGCCGGGCTTTTTTTTTGTCCGCTCGCAGCCGGCTCTGTCGTGAGAAAGATCGGACTGTTTGCCCGTCGGGCGCGGAAGCGGCCCCCTTAGTGGTATGGTTACGGCTTTTCCGGCTTCAGCAATTCCGTTGTCTATGTCGCACGCGCTGGCGATCCTCAAAGATGTGTTCGGCTACCACGCCTTCCGTGGGCGCCAGGCCGAGATCATCGACCACGTTGCGACGGGCGGCGACTGCCTGGTGCTGATGCCAACCGGCGGCGGCAAGTCACTGTGCTACCAGATCCCGGCGCTGCTGCGCCAGCGTGCCGGTGACGGCGTCGGCATCGTGGTGTCGCCGCTGATCGCGCTGATGCAGGACCAGGTCGCGGCACTGACCGAAGCCGGCGTGCGCGCCGCGGTGCTTAATTCGACGCTGACGGGGGCCGAGGCCTCGGCGGTCGAGCGCGACCTGCTGGCCGGGCGCATCGAGATCCTCTACGTGGCGCCGGAGCGGCTGATGACGCCGCGCTTCCTCGACCTGCTCGAGCGCACGCGCGTCGGGCTCTTCGCCATCGACGAAGCGCACTGCGTGTCGCAGTGGGGCCACGACTTCCGGCCCGAATATATCCAGCTGTCGGTGCTGCACGAGCGCTTCCCGTATGTGCCGCGCATCGCCCTGACCGCGACCGCCGACGCGCTGACGCGCAACGAGATCATCGAGCGCCTGGCGCTGCATGATGCGCGCGTCTTTATCTCCAGCTTCGATCGGCCCAATATCCGCTACCGCATCGTCGAGAAAGACAATGCGCGCCAGCAGCTGCTGGCCTTCATCAAGGCCGAGCACACCGCTGCCGACGGCACCCATGACAGCGGCATTATCTATTGCCTGTCGCGCAAGAAGGTGGAAGACACGGCGCAGTGGCTGAGCGGGCAGGGCATCAATGCGCTGGGCTACCACGCGGGCATGGATGCCCAGGTGCGCCAGCATCACCAGGCGCGCTTCCGCGAGGAAGAAGGGCTGGTGATGGTGGCGACGATTGCCTTCGGCATGGGCATCGACAAGCCCGACGTGCGCTTTGTCGCCCATCTGGACCTGCCCAAGAGCATGGAAGGCTACTACCAGGAAACCGGGCGCGCCGGCCGCGACGGCCTGCCGGCCAATGCCTGGATGGCCTACGGCCTGGGCGACGTGGTGCAGCAGAAGCGCATGATCGACGAGTCCGAGGCGGACGAGGCCTTCAAGCGCGTGTCGTCGTCCAAGCTCGATGCGCTGCTGGGCCTGTGCGAGACCGCGGGCTGCCGGCGCGTGCGCATCCTGGCGTATTTCAACGAGGCCAGCGAACCCTGCGGCAACTGCGATACCTGCCTGGAGCCGCCGGCCACCTGGGACGGCACGCGCGAGGCGCAGATGGCGCTGTCCTGCGTCTACCGCACCGCACAGGCGAGCCGCGTGCACTTTGGCGCCACGCACCTGATCGACGTGCTGCGCGGCAATAGCTCGGAGAAGATCCGCCAGTGGGGGCATGACAAGGTTTCCACCTTCGGCATCGGCAAGGACCGCTCGGTGCATGAATGGCATACGGTGTTCCGCCAGCTGATCGCCCAGGGGCTGCTGACCATCGACCATGGCGGCCATGGCGCGCTGCTGCTGGGCGAGGACGCGCGCGCGGTGCTCAAGGGCGAGCGCCAGATCATCCTGCGCCGCCAGGCCACCAAGCCGGGCAAGTCCGGCGAGCGTGCTGCACGCGGTACCCGCACCGACCACACCGCGGACATGGACGCAGACATGCTGGCCAACTGGGAGGCGCTGCGCCGCTGGCGCACCGAGGCCGCGCGCGAGCATGGGGTGCCGGCCTATGTCATCTTCCACGATGCAACGCTGGCGGAGCTGGCCCGGACCGCGCCGGGTTCCCTGTCGGCGATGCAGGGCATTCCCGGAATTGGCGCTTCCAAGCTGGAGCGCTACGGGCAGTCCATCCTGGAAGCGCTCCGCGGCGTCTGATCGGGAGGGCAGCGTCGCCGCGTCCCGGAACGGGTATACGGCTTGACGGTATACGATTCCCCTGCTAGAGTGCCAGATTCGAGTTTTTGGCTTTGGATTTCGCTCGCCCGTCGGACAAGTGGCCTTTGCGCCGCTGCCGGCAAGCCTCCCGGACTGGGTTTCCATGGACCGGTGGCGGCAGACGCGGGATCCGGGTGCCGGCTCGCGCTCTTTGGCATGCTGTTACCGCACAGTCCCGTCTCCAGAGCGCGTCCGCTCACCTCTCCCGCCCAAAACCCGTAGTTGCCTCTCCATTTCGGTATAGCTGCCGGTGCGAGGGGCGTTTTTCGTAAAACCAAGCTGGATTGAACAATGCCAACTATCAACCAACTGGTTCGCAAGCCGCGCGTCTCTGAAGTCGTCAAGAGCAAGAGCCCGGCGCTTGAGAACTGCCCCCAGCGCCGTGGTGTGTGCACCCGCGTGTACACGACGACGCCGAAGAAGCCGAACTCGGCACTGCGTAAGGTCGCCAAGGTGCGCCTGACCAACGGTTTCGAAGTCATTTCGTACATCGGCGGTGAAGGCCACAACCTGCAGGAACACTCGGTCGTGCTGATCCGCGGCGGCCGTGTGAAGGATCTGCCGGGTGTGCGTTACCACATCGTCCGTGGCTCGCTCGACTTGCAAGGCGTGAAGGACCGCAAGCAGGCTCGTTCGAAGTACGGCGCAAAGCGTCCGAAGGCAGCCTAAGCTATAGCAGCCTGGGTCGGAAAGACCCGAAGCAACAAACGATAGCCTGTGGCGCAAGTCATGGTGCTGTCACCAGGCGGCGGTACAACGGAGCGCCTTTTTGGCAACCGTGCCGTCGAGTAAGTGGTCACCCGGCGAATTTGCTGTCTATTGCATGCAAGCTAGTTGGTGGCCGGAGAGCGGGAACAACTGACCGCGCTCTCAACTGAATCTAAAGGAAAGAAGATGCCACGTCGTCGTGAAGTCCCCAAGCGGGATGTTCTGCCTGATCCGAAGTTCGGCAACGTTGAAGTTGCCAAGTTCATGAACGTGCTGATGCTGGACGGCAAGAAGTCGGTTGCCGAACGTATCGTCTATGGCGCGTTCGACCAGATCGAAAAGAAGGCAGGCAAGGCCCCCATCGAAGTGTTCTCCGTTGCCATCAACAACGTGAAGCCGGTGGTGGAAGTGAAGAGCCGTCGCGTGGGCGGCGCCAACTATCAGGTTCCGGTCGAAGTCCGTCCGTCGCGTCGTCTGGCATTGGCGATGCGTTGGCTGCGCGAGGCCGCGAAGAAACGCAGCGAGAAGTCGATGGCGCTGCGCCTGGCAGGTGAGCTGCTGGAAGCATCGGAAGGCCGTGGCGGCGCGATGAAGAAGCGTGACGAAGTGCACCGCATGGCCGAAGCCAACAAGGCGTTCTCGCATTTCCGCTTCTAAGCGCGCGATAGCGTTTGTTGGTTGCCGGGCGGGCTGTGTTTTTACACATCTCGCCCGTTTGTGTTAGGGGCGCGGGCCATGAGATGCCGGCGCCTCACGGACAAATAGAGGATTAAAGTGGCTCGTAAGACTCCTATTGAGCGCTACCGTAACATCGGTATTTCGGCTCACATTGACGCGGGTAAAACCACCACGACCGAGCGGATCCTGTTCTACACCGGTGTGAACCACAAGATCGGTGAAGTGCATGATGGCGCGGCCACCATGGACTGGATGGAGCAGGAGCAGGAGCGCGGCATCACCATCACGTCTGCTGCGACCACCGCCTTCTGGAAGGGCATGGGCGGCAACTACCCCGAGCACCGCTTCAACATCATCGACACCCCGGGCCACGTGGACTTCACCATCGAGGTGGAGCGTTCCATGCGCGTGCTGGACGGCGCGTGCATGGTGTACTGCGCAGTGGGTGGCGTGCAGCCGCAGTCGGAAACCGTCTGGCGTCAGGCCAACAAGTACAAGGTGCCGCGTCTGGCGTTCGTCAACAAGATGGACCGTACCGGCGCGAACTTCTTCAAGGTCTACGACCAGCTGAAGACCCGCCTGAAGGCCAACCCGGTGCCCGTCGTGGTGCCGATCGGCGCTGAAGACGGCTTCCAGGGCGTCGTCGATCTGCTGGAAATGAAGGCGATCGTTTGGGACGAAGCCAGCCAGGGCGTGAAGTTCGAATACCAGGAAATCCCGGCCGAGCTGCAAGCCACCGCTGACGAATGGCGCGAGAAGATGGTCGAGTCCGCCGCCGAAGCCAGCGAAGAGCTGATGGAAAAGTACCTGGGCGGCGAAGAGCTGACCCGCGCCGAGATCGTCAAGGCGCTGCGTGACCGTACCATCGCCTGCGAAATCCAGCCGATGCTGTGCGGCACCGCGTTCAAGAACAAGGGCGTGCAGCGCATGCTCGACGCCGTGATCGACTTCCTGCCGTCGCCGGTCGACATTCCGCCGGTTACGGGCACGGACGAGGACGACAGCGAGAAGAAGCTCGAGCGCAAGGCTGACGACAACGAAAAGTTCTCGGCACTGGCGTTCAAGATCATGACCGACCCGTTCGTTGGTCAGCTGATCTTCTTCCGCGTCTACTCGGGCAAGATCAATTCGGGCGACACCGTGTACAACCCGGTCAAGAGCAAGAAGGAACGCCTCGGCCGTATTCTGCAGATGCATGCCAACCAGCGCGAAGAAATCAAGGAAGTGCTGGCCGGCGACATCGCCGCTGCGGTGGGTCTGAAGGACGCCACCACGGGCGACACGCTGTGCGATCCGGCTGCACCGATCGTGCTCGAGCGCATGGTGTTCCCGGAGCCGGTGATCTCGCAGGCCGTCGAGCCGAAGACCAAGGCTGACCAGGAAAAGATGGGCATCGCCCTGAACCGCCTGGCCGCTGAAGATCCGTCGTTCCGCGTGCGTACCGATGAAGAATCGGGTCAGACCATCATTTCGGGCATGGGCGAGCTCCACCTCGAAATTCTGGTCGACCGCATGAAGCGCGAATTCGGCGTGGAAGCCAACATCGGCGCGCCGCAGGTGGCCTACCGCGAAACCATTCGCAAGACGGCCGAAGGCGTCGAGGGCAAGTTCGTCAAGCAGTCGGGCGGCCGCGGCCAGTACGGTCACGCCGTGATCACGCTGGAACCGCAGGAGCCGGGCAAGGGCTTCGAGTTCATCGACGCCATCAAGGGCGGTGTGATTCCTCGCGAATACATCCCGGCGGTCGAAAAGGGTATCGTCGACACGCTGCCGAACGGTATCCTGGCTGGCTTCCCGGTGGTTGACGTGAAGGTCACGCTGACGTTCGGTTCGTACCACGATGTGGACTCGAACGAAAACGCGTTCCGCATGGCCGGCTCGATGGCTTTCAAGGAAGCCATGCGCAAGGCCAGCCCGGTTCTGCTCGAGCCGATGATGGCCGTGGAAGTGGAAACGCCGGAAGACTACACGGGTACCGTGATGGGCGACTTGTCGTCCCGCCGCGGCATCGTGCAGGGCATGGACGACATGGTGGGCGGCGGCAAGATCATCAAGGCCGAAGTCCCGCTGTCGGAAATGTTCGGTTATTCCACGTCGCTGCGCTCGGCCACGCAAGGCCGCGCCACGTACACCATGGAATTCAAGCACTACGCAGAGGCACCGAAGAACATCGCCGAAGCCGTGATGACGGCCAAGGGCAAGTAATAAAAGCTTTGCTGCCACGCCTTATCAGGCGTGGCGGTGTAATGAATCGAATCACACTGTATTCCATTAGGAGCTGAAACATGGCAAAGGAAAAGTTCGAGCGGACCAAGCCGCACGTGAACGTTGGTACGATTGGTCACGTTGACCATGGCAAGACCACGCTGACCGCAGCGATCGCCACGGTGCTGGCAGCGAAGTTCGGCGGTGCCGCCAAGAAGTACGACGAAATCGACGCAGCGCCGGAAGAAAAGGCACGCGGTATTACCATCAATACCGCCCACGTCGAATACGAAACGGCCAACCGCCACTACGCGCACGTTGACTGCCCGGGCCACGCTGACTATGTGAAGAACATGATCACGGGTGCTGCCCAGATGGACGGCGCAATCCTGGTTTGCTCGGCCGCTGACGGCCCGATGCCGCAAACGCGTGAGCACATCCTGCTGGCCCGCCAGGTTGGCGTGCCGTACATCATCGTGTTCCTGAACAAGTGCGACATGGTGGACGACGCTGAACTGCTCGAGCTGGTCGAGATGGAAGTTCGCGAGCTGCTGAGCAAGTACGAGTTCCCCGGCGACGACACCCCGATCATCAAGGGTTCGGCCAAGCTGGCGCTGGAAGGCGACAAGGGCGAGCTGGGCGAAGTGGCCATCATGAACCTGGCCGACGCGCTGGACACCTACATCCCGACGCCGGAGCGTGCCGTTGACGGTACCTTCCTGATGCCGGTGGAAGACGTGTTCTCGATCTCGGGTCGCGGCACAGTGGTGACCGGCCGTATCGAGCGTGGCGTGGTCAAGGTCGGCGAAGAAATCGAAATCGTCGGTATCAAGCCGACGGTCAAGACCACCTGCACCGGCGTGGAAATGTTCCGCAAGCTGCTGGACCAGGGTCAGGCTGGCGACAACGTCGGTCTGCTGCTGCGCGGCACCAAGCGTGAAGACGTCGAGCGCGGCCAGGTGCTGTGCAAGCCGGGTTCGATCAAGCCGCACACCCACTTCACCGGCGAGGTGTACATCCTGTCGAAGGACGAAGGCGGCCGTCACACCCCGTTCTTCAACAACTACCGCCCGCAGTTCTACTTCCGTACCACCGACGTGACCGGCTCGATCGAGCTGCCGGCGGACAAGGAAATGGTGATGCCGGGTGACAACGTGTCGATCACCGTCAAGCTGATCGCCCCGATCGCCATGGAAGAAGGCCTGCGCTTCGCTATCCGTGAAGGCGGCCGTACCGTCGGCGCCGGCGTCGTGGCAAAGATCCTCGACTAAGCACTTCCTGGGACATGCCTGTCGGGCATGTCCCCATTCAACGGGCACGTTGCCCAATCGCTCTTTTAAGGAAATATCATGCAGAACCAGAAGATCCGTATCCGCCTGAAGGCTTTCGACTACCGCCTGATCGACCAGTCGGCCGCCGAAATCGTGGATACCGCCAAGCGTACCGGCGCAATCGTCAAGGGCCCGGTGCCCCTGCCGACCCGCATCCAGCGCTTCGACATCCTGCGTTCGCCGCACGTCAACAAGACCAGCCGCGATCAGTTCGAGATCCGCACGCACCAGCGCCTGATGGACATCGTCGACCCGACCGACAAGACGGTTGACGCGCTGATGAAGCTCGACCTGCCGGCAGGCGTGGACGTCGAGATCAAGGTGTAATCATGCTTCGGGCCGCATCCGCGGTCTGCTGCAGCAAAACGGCGAACTTCGGTTCGCCGTTTTTGTTTTCTGGCGTGCCGAATGGCTTCGGAGCCTAGCCCCGGCCGCGCCGCCTTGCATTGACCGAACCCACACTTTCCTGCACTAATCGGATAGCCGCTGCAGCCAGCGGCTAGTTTGCTGCGGTGCGGAGCCACCAACATGGAATCCAGCACGGCAGCCCCATCCGACACCCAACTGTCAGCAAACAGAGAACGACAAGGAGCGCAGGCCATGGGCCAGACTATCCAGATCCAGATTCCCGAAGGTAGTTTCAGCGGCTATCTCGCCACCCCGGCGGCGGGCAAGGGCCCGGGCATTGTGCTGTGCCAGGAGATCTTCGGCGTCAACGCGACCATGCGCCAGGTGGCCGACTACTATGTCGAGGAAGGCTATACGGTGCTGGTGCCCGACCTGTTCTGGCGCATCGCGCCCGGCATCGAGCTGACCGACCGCGGCGAGGACTTCCAGCGGGCACTGGGCCTGTATCAGCAGTTCGATGAAGCCAAGGGCGTGCAGGATGTGGGCGCCGCGCTGGATGCCCTGCGGGCGCGGCCGGAATGCGTCGGCCAGACCAGCGTGCTGGGCTTCTGCCTGGGCGGCAAGCTGGCCTACCTGGCGGCCTGCCGGCTGCCCGACGTGGCCTGTGCGGTGGCGTACTACGGCGTGGGCATCGAGCACGCCCTCGCCGAGGCCGCCAACGTGCGTGGCCGCCTGGTGCTGCATATCGCGGAGAAGGACGGCTTCTGCCAGCCGCAGGCACAAGCCGCGATCCGCGAGGCGCTGGCAGGCCGGGACAACATCGAGGTGTACGTCTACCCGGGCGTCGACCATGCCTTTGCGCGGGTAGGCGGCGAGCACTTCGACAAGCCCTCGGCGCTGATGGCGCACCAGCGCTCGATCGCGGCGCTGCGCGGCGAGATGGGGCCGCACTATGACTTCTCGGCGCTGTGGGACAAGCACTGCGAGTATGAATTCGCCACGCGCGATGTCGATGCCACCATGGCGACGATGGTGCCGCAGCCCTATGTGAACCATATCCCGACCATGACCGGCGGCGTCGGCTACGCGCAGCTGCGGCGCTTCTACCAGCACCACTTCGTGCACAGCAACCCGCCCGACACCACGCTGATCCCGCTGTCGCGCACGGTCGGGGCCACGCAGATCGTCGACGAGATGCTGTTCTGCTTCACGCATACGTGCGAGATCGACTGGATGCTGCCCGGCGTGCCGCCCACCGGCAAGCGCGTGGAGATCCCGCTGATTGCCATCGTCAAGTTCCGCGGCGACAAGCTGTACCACGAGCATATCTACTGGGACCAGGCGAGCGTGCTGGTGCAGATCGGCAAGCTGGACCCGGCGGGTTTGCCGGTGGCGGGCGTTGAGACTGCGCGCAAGCTGCTGGACGAGACGCTGCCGGCGAACACGCTGATGGCGCGCTGGCAGGAGAGCGAAGGCAAGTAGGCTGCGCTGCGGCATCGATCCGGAACGGGCCCGCAGAGGCCCGCCCGCAACTACCGCCGGCTACTGCCGGCACACGAGACAAGCATGAAAGGACTGCAGGGCAAGGTCGTCATTGTCACGCGCAATCGTCAATTTCACCGGTATCTGTGCCAACGTGGCGCAGACCGGGCGCTGACTCTATCCGGTGTCGAAAGCCGCCCGCCATCGCGCAGATGACGCG
Source organism: Cupriavidus necator (assembly GCA_022041995.1). Lineage (GTDB taxonomy): Bacteria > Pseudomonadota > Gammaproteobacteria > Burkholderiales > Burkholderiaceae > Cupriavidus. Next base: position 3,925,829 of record CP074381.1, on the reverse strand, counting down.
CAGCATGGCGATGGATCTGGCGCCGGACCTATATGCGCTAAGCGCCGCGTTTGCTCAGCGCCGTCGCCTCCACACCACACGCCAAGCCACGCAAGCGCCACTACTGCGGCATGCCTGCCTACAACACTGCAGGCGAAACCGCAATTCATATTGCCCTTTCCAAACCGCTGCGATATAGTGTAAGGCTACCCGTTTCCTCGGGTAGTGGGCTGGCCATTTTGGCCGCGCGCAGTCTTCTTTAGCGCAGGTCCACAGCAAACACAGTTTTCGTGTATCAATCAGCCCCGGCCAATCGCAGCTGGGAATGGAGCAAACCATGAGCCTTGGCCTTGTAGGTCGCAAGGTTGGCATGACCCGTATTTTCACGGACGACGGTGAAGCGATTCCCGTTACCGTGGTCGAGGTCGGCGACAACCGCGTGACGCAAATCAAGACGGACGAGACCGACGGTTATACCGCGGTTCAAGTCACCTTCGGCGCACGACGCGCAAGCCGCGTTACCAAGCCGCTGGCGGGTCACCTCGCCAAAGCCGGCGTGGAAGCCGGCGAAATCATCCGCGAATTCCGTATCGATGCAGCCAAGGCTGCCGAACTGCAAGCTGGCGGTTCGCTGTCGGTCGACCTGTTCGAAGTCGGTCAGAAGATCGACGTGCAGGGCGTGACCATCGGTAAGGGCTACGCCGGTACCATCAAGCGCTACCACTTCGCCTCCGGCCGTGCCACGCACGGTAACTCGCGCTCGCACAACGTGCCGGGCTCGATCGGTATGGCGCAGGATCCGGGCCGTGTGTTCCCGGGCAAGCGCATGACCGGTCACCTGGGCGATGTCACCCGCACCGTGCAGAACCTGGAAATCGCCAAGATCGACGCAGAGCGCAAGCTGCTGCTGGTCAAGGGCGCCATTCCCGGCTCCAAGAACGGCAAGGTCATCGTTACCCCGGCCGTCAAGGCCAAAGCCAAAGCTTAAGGAGCGCATGTAATGGAACTCAAGCTCCTCCAGGACAATGGCCAGATCGGCGCGGGCGTTGACGCTTCGCCCGAAGTGTTCGGCCGTGACTACAACGAAGCCCTCGTTCACCAGATCGTCGTCGCTTACCAGGCCAACGCTCGCAGCGGCAACCGTAAGCAGAAGGATCGTGAAGAGGTCAAGCACACGACCAAGAAGCCGTGGCGCCAGAAGGGTACGGGCCGTGCTCGTGCCGGTATGTCTTCCTCGCCGCTGTGGCGCGGGGGCGGCCGTATCTTCCCGAATTCGCCGGAAGAGAACTTCACCCAGAAGGTCAACAAGAAGATGTTCCGTGCCGGCATGCGCTCGATTTACTCGCAGCTCGCACGTGAAGGCCGTATCAACGTGGTGGACGGTTTCACTGTCGACGCGCCCAAGACCAAGCTCTTGGCCGACAAGTTCAAGGCCATGGGCCTGGACTCGGTGCTGATCATCACCGACAGCCTCGACGAAAACCTCTACCTGGCTTCGCGCAACCTGCCGCACGTGGCAGTTGTCGAGCCGCGCCAGGCTGACCCGCTGTCGCTCGTGCACTACAAGAAGGTGCTGGTGACCAAGGCAGCCGTCGCGCAGATCGAGGAGTTGCTGAAATGACGCAAGTAGCCAAGAACGATCATCGTTTGATGCAGGTGCTGCTCGCGCCGGTGGTTTCCGAAAAGGCAACCCTGGTCGCCGACAAGAATGAACAAGTTGTGTTCGAAGTGGCCCGCGATGCCAACAAGGCAGAAGTGAAGGCCGCCGTCGAACTGCTGTTCAAGGTCGAGGTGCAGTCCGTTCAGATCCTGAACCAGAAGGGCAAGCAGAAGCGCTTTGGCCGTTTCATGGGGCGTCGCAACCACGTGAAGAAGGCCTACGTTTCGCTGAAGCCGGGTCAGGAAATCAATTTTGAAGCGGAGGCCAAGTAATCATGGCACTCGTCAAGACCAAGCCGACTTCCCCGGGTCGTCGCTCGATGGTGAAGGTGGTCAACAAGGACCTTCACAAGGGCGCCCCGCACGCTCCGCTGCTGGAAAAGCAATTCCAGAAGTCGGGCCGTAACAACAATGGTCATATCACCACCCGCCACAAGGGCGGTGGTCATAAGCACCACTACCGCGTGATCGACTTCAAGCGCAACGACAAGGACGGCATCCCCGCCCGCGTCGAGCGCCTGGAATACGATCCGAACCGCAGCGCCAATATCGCGCTGGTGCTGTTCGCCGACGGCGAGCGCCGCTACATCATTGCCACCAAGGGCATGGTTGCCGGCCAGCCGCTGCTGAACGGCTCGGAAGCGCCGATCAAGGCCGGTAACAACCTGCCGATCCGCAACATTCCGGTCGGTACCACGATCAACAACGTGGAAATGCTGCCGGGCAAGGGTTCGCAGATCGCACGTGCCGCCGGCGGTTCCGCCGTGCTGCTGGCTCGTGAAGGCCTGTACGCCCAGGTTCGCCTGCGCTCCGGTGAAGTGCGCCGCGTGCACATCGAGTGCCGCGCCACCATCGGTGAAGTGGGCAACGAAGAGCACAGCCTGCGCGTCATCGGCAAGGCCGGTGCAACCCGCTGGCGCGGTATCCGCCCGACGGTGCGTGGTGTCGTGATGAACCCGGTGGATCACCCGCACGGTGGTGGTGAAGGCAAGACCGCCGCTGGTCGCGATCCGGTTTCGCCGTGGGGTACCCCGGCCAAGGGTTACCGTACCCGCAGCAACAAGCGCACGGACAGCATGATCGTCCAGAAGCGCCACAAGCGTTAATCGGTAGGTAGGAGCTAAAGATATGACTCGTTCCGCTAAAAAGGGTCCGTTCTGCGACGCCCACCTGCTGAAGAAGGTGGAAGTCGCCTCGAGCGGCAAGGACAAGAAGCCCATCAAGACTTGGTCGCGTCGCTCGACCATTCTGCCGGAGTTCATTGGCCTGACGATCGCCGTGCACAACGGCCGTCAACACGTGCCGGTGTACGTTACGGAAAACATGGTTGGCCACAAGCTCGGTGAATTTGCGATTACCCGCACGTTCAAGGGCCACGCGGCTGACAAGAAAGCGAAGAGGTAAGGTGCCATCATGGAAGTGAAAGCGATTCATCGCGGTGCCCGCATCTCCGCCCAGAAGACGCGCCTGGTCGCTGACCAGATCCGTGGTCTGCCGATCGAGCGCGCGCTCAATGTCCTGCAGTTCAGCCCGAAAAAGGCTGCCGGGATCGTGAAGAAGGTGGTCGAATCGGCCATCGCCAACGCTGAGCACAACGAAGGCGCCGACATCGACGAACTGAAGGTCAAATCGATCTTCGTCGACAAGGCAACCTCGCTCAAGCGCTTCACCGCACGGGCAAAGGGTCGCGGCAACCGCATCGAGAAACAAACCTGTCACATCACTGTGACGCTCGGCAACTAAGGAGTCACGATGGGACAGAAGATTCATCCGACTGGCTTCCGCCTGGCTGTCAGCCGTAACTGGGCTTCGCGCTGGTACGCCAGCAACACGAAGTTCGCCGGCATGCTGAAGGAAGACATCGAAGTTCGAGACTTCCTGAAGAAGAAGCTGAAGAACGCATCGGTTGGCCGCGTCGTGATCGAGCGCCCCGCCCGCAATGCACGCATCACCATTTACAGCTCGCGTCCGGGCGTGGTGATCGGCAAGAAGGGTGAGGACATCGAACTGCTCAAGGCTGAACTGCAGCGTCGCATGGGCGTGCCCGTGCACGTGAACATCGAGGAAATCCGCAAGCCGGAAACCGATGCTCAGCTGATCGCCGATTCGATCACCCAGCAGCTCGAGCGCCGCATCATGTTCCGCCGCGCCATGAAGCGCGCCATGCAGAACGCGATGCGCCTGGGCGCCCAGGGTATCAAGATCATGAGCGCCGGCCGTCTGAACGGTATCGAAATCGCACGTACCGAGTGGTACCGCGAAGGCCGTGTGCCCCTGCACACCCTGCGCGCCGACATCGACTACGGCTTCTCCGAAGCAGAAACCACCTACGGCATCATCGGTGTCAAGGTGTGGGTCTACAAGGGTGATCACCTCGGCCGCAACGACGCGCCGGTGGTGGAAGAGCCGCAGGACGACCGTCGTCGTCGCCCGGGTCGTCCGGAAGGCCGCCGCCGTGAAGGCGAAGGCCGCCCGGGTGGCAACCGTCGCGGTGGCGCCGGTGCAGGTGCCGGTCGCCGCGGTGCGCCTGGCGATGCGAAGAGTGGAGAATAACGATGCTGCAACCTAAGCGCAGAAAATACCGCAAGGAGCAGAAGGGCCGCAACACGGGTAAGGCTACCCGTGGTAACGCCGTGTCTTTCGGCGAATTCGGCCTGAAGGCCATGGGCCGTGGCCGCCTGACCGCTCGTCAGATCGAGTCGGCACGTCGTGCGATGACCCGCCACATCAAGCGTGGCGGCCGCATCTGGATCCGGATTTTCCCGGACAAGCCGATCTCGAAGAAGCCCGCCGAAGTCCGTATGGGTAACGGCAAGGGCAATCCGGAATACTACGTGGCTGAAATCCAGCCGGGCAAGATGCTGTACGAAATGGATGGCGTGACCGAAGAGCTGGCACGGGAGGCGTTCCGCCTCGCCGCTGCCAAGCTGCCGATCGCGACCAATTTCGTGGTGCGCCAGGTCGGGACGTAAGGAGAGCAGGGATGAAAGCATCCGAACTTCGCGGCAAGGACGCCGCCGGGCTGAACCAGGAGCTCTCCGAGCTGCTGAAGGCCCAATTTAGCCTGCGCATGCAAAAGGCGACCCAACAGCTGCAGAACACCAGCCAGCTGAAGAAGGTCCGCAAGGACATCGCGCGTGTGCAAACCATGCTGACGGAAAAGGCAAACGCGAAATGACTGAAGCTGCACAAACGGAAAAGTCGCTTCGCCGTACCCTGGTCGGCCGTGTCGTGAGCGACAAGATGGACAAGACCGTTACGGTCTTGGTGGAAAACCGCGTCAAGCATCCTTTGTACGGCAAGTACGTGCTGCGTTCGAAGAAGTACCACGCACACGACGAAGCCAACCAGTACAAGGAAGGCGACAAGGTCGAGATCCAGGAAGGCCGTCCGCTGTCGCGGACCAAGTCCTGGGTGGTTTCCCGGCTGGTAGAGGCTGCACGCGTCATCTAAGAACAACACGTTCTTAGCTTGACTTGCAAGTCCAGGATTATGTAGCTATAATCCTGGACTTCCGCTTTGTTGCGTTCGCCTTTGCAGTACCACCCGGGCGGGCCTGTGAAGCGAGCCAGGGCCAAGCGGCCTCAGCAAGTTGTTGAGATCGCCTGGTTCCTACCGACTTCAAAGTTGATCAACCCATACGGAGCTGGCGCAATGCCGGAGCCGACGGGACCAAGACTGACCGATGGGCGCTTTTTGCACCTGACGGATTAAGTTGGGAAGACAAACACCATGATTCAGACAGAAAGCCGGCTCGAAGTGGCCGATAACACTGGTGCGCGCGAAGTGCTGTGCATCAAGGTGCTGGGTGGCTCCAAGCGCCGCTACGCAAGCGTTGGCGACATCATCAAGGTGACCGTCAAGGACGCAGCGCCGCGCGGTCGCGTGAAGAAGGGCGACATCTACAACGCCGTCGTCGTGCGTACCGCCAAGGGCGTGCGCCGCGCTGACGGTTCGCTGATCAAGTTCGACGGCAACGCCGCCGTCCTGCTGAACAACAAGCTCGAGCCGATCGGCACCCGTATCTTCGGGCCGGTGACTCGTGAACTCCGTACCGAGCGCTTCATGAAGATCGTGTCGCTCGCTCCGGAAGTGCTGTAAGGAGCCGCCATGAACAAGATTCGCAAAGGCGACGAAGTCATTGTGCTGACCGGCAAGGACAAGGGCAAGCGCGGTACCGTGCAGGCCGTCCTGGGTGACAAGGTTGCGGTGCAAGGCGTGAACATCGCCAAGAAGCATGCCCGCCCGAACCCGATGCTGGGCACTACCGGTGGTGTGGTCGACAAGGTCATGCCGCTGCATATTTCCAACGTTGCGCTCGTGGATGCCAATGGCAAGCCGTCGCGCGTCGGCATCAAGGTGGAAGACGGCAAGCGCGTGCGCGTGCTGAAGACCACCGGCGCCGTCGTGGCAGCTTGATTCTGGGCACGTATAGGAGTTGAGCATGGCAGCACGTCTGCAAGAGTTTTACAAAGAACAGGTTGTGCCGAAGCTGATCGAACAGTTCGGCTACAAGTCGGTCATGGAAGTGCCGCGCATCACCAAGATCACCCTGAACATGGGTCTTGGCGAAGCCATCAATGACAAGAAGATCATTGAGAACGCCGTGGGCGACCTGACCAAGATCGCCGGTCAGAAGCCGGTCGTGACGAAGGCCAAGAAGGCCATCGCCGGCTTCAAGATCCGTCAGGGCTACCCCATCGGTGCGATGGTGACCCTGCGCGGCGAGCGCATGTTCGAATTCCTCGATCGTTTCGTTACCGTGGCCCTGCCGCGCGTGCGTGACTTCCGTGGTGTGTCGGGCCGGTCGTTCGACGGTCGTGGCAACTACAACATCGGTGTGAAAGAGCAGATCATTTTCCCCGAAATCGAGTACGACAAGATCGACGCACTGCGTGGTCTGAACATCAGCATCACGACGACGGCAAAGAACGACGAGGAAGCCAAGGCACTCCTCGGTGCGTTCAAGTTCCCGTTCCGCAATTAAGGGGTAACCGTGGCTAAACTGGCTCTGATTGAACGTGAGAAGAAGCGCGCCAAGCTGGTGGCGAAGTATGCCGCCAAGCGCGCCAACCTCAAGGCCATTATTGACGACCAAGAGAAGTCGGAAGAAGAGCGTTACAGCGCGCGTCTCGAGCTGCAACAGCTCCCGCGCAACGCGAACCCGACTCGCCAGCGTAACCGCTGCGCGATCACCGGTCGTCCCGCGGTACCTTCCGCAAGTTTGGCCTGGCGCGTAACAAGATCCGCGAAATCGCCTTCAAGGGCGAAATCCCGGGTCTGACGAAAGCCAGCTGGTAATTACGCACAGGCTACAGGAGAAACAGTATGAGCATGAGCGATCCTATCGCCGATATGCTGACGCGCATCCGCAACGCCCAGGGCGTGCAGAAAGCGTCGGTTGTCATGCCGTCGTCGAAGCTGAAAGTGGCAATCGCCAAGGTCCTGAAGGACGAAGGCTACATCGACGACTACGCCGTCCAGGAAGATGGCGGCAAGGCACAACTGAGCATCGGTCTCAAGTACTACGCCGGCCGTCCGGTCATCGAGCGCATTGAGCGCGTCTCGAAGCCCGGCCTGCGCGTGTACAAGGGCCGCAGCGACATCCCCCAAGTGATGAACGGCCTGGGTGTGGCGATCATTTCGACCCCGCAGGGTCTGATGACCGACCGCAAGGCTCGCGCGACTGGCGTGGGCGGCGAAGTTCTCTGCTACGTCGCTTAAGGAGAGAACCATGTCCCGTGTAGGTAAGGCTCCCATCGCGCTCCCCAAGGGCGCGGAAGTGAACGTGGCGGCTGGCGTGCTCTCCGTGAAGGGCCCGCTCGGCACGCTGTCGCAGCCGATTCACAGCCTGGTCAAGGTCAATGTCGAAAACGACACGCTGACCTTCGCTCCGGCTGACGAATCGCGTGAAGCAAACGCTCTGCAGGGCACGATGCGTGCTCTGGTGGCCAATATGGTCAAGGGCGTAACCACCGGTTTCGAGCGCAAGCTGAACCTCGTCGGCGTGGGCTATCGTGCCCAGCTGCAAGGCGCTGCGCTGAAGCTCCAGCTTGGTTTCTCGCACGACGTGATCCATGAGATGCCGGAAGGCGTGACGGCGACAACGCCGACGCAGACCGAGATCATCATCAAGGGTGCGGACAAGCAGAAAGTCGGTCAGGTTGCCGCGGAAGTCCGCGCGTACCGCCCGCCTGAGCCCTACAAGGGCAAGGGTGTGCGTTACAGCGACGAGCGCGTCATCCTGAAGGAAACCAAGAAGAAGTAAGGGGTGCAATGATGAACAAGAAAGACGCTCGTTTGCGCCGTGCACGTCAGACCCGCGCCAAGATCGCGGAGATGAAAGTCAATCGTCTGACCGTGTTCCGTACGAATTCGCATATTTACGCCCAGGTCTTCTCGGAGTGCGGCACCAAGGTGCTGGCTTCGGCTTCGACCGCAGAGGCAGACGTCCGCAAGGAACTGACCGGCAATGGTGCTACCACCGCTGCCGCGACCGCGGTCGGCAAGCGCATCGCCGAAAAGGCGAAGGCTGCCGGCGTGGAAACCGTCGCGTTCGATCGCGCCGGCTTCCGCTTCCACGGTCGCGTGAAGGCACTGGCTGACGCTGCCCGCGAAGCCGGCCTCAAGTTCTAAGCGCACAAAGAGAGATACGTCATGGCAAAGATGCAAGCAAAAGTCCAGCAGGACGAACGCGACGACGGCCTCCGCGAGAAGATGATCTCGGTCAACCGCGTCACCAAGGTGGTGAAGGGCGGCCGGATTCTCGGTTTCGCTGCGCTGACCGTGGTTGGTGACGGCGATGGCCGCATCGGCATGGGCAAGGGCAAGGCCAAGGAAGTGCCGGTGGCAGTTCAGAAGGCAATGGACGAAGCCCGTCGCAAGATGGTCAAGGTCTCGCTGAAGAACGGCACGCTGCAACACGAAGTCGTTGGCAAGCACGGCGCCGCCAAGGTGCTGATGATGCCCGCCAAGGAAGGTACCGGCGTGATCGCCGGCGGCCCGATGCGCGCGATCTTCGAAGTGATGGGCGTCACCAACGTGGTGACCAAGTCGCACGGCTCCACCAACCCGTACAACATGGTTCGCGCCACGCTGGACGGCCTTCAGAAGATGAGCACGCCGGGCGAAATCGCCGCCAAGCGTGGCAAGTCGGTCGAAGACATCCTGGGTTAAGGTGAACGCAATGTCGCAGAAAACCGTAAAAGTGCAACTCGTGCGCAGCCTGATCGGCACGCGCGAGGATCATCGCGCCACCGTTCGTGGCCTGGGCCTGCGCCGCATCAACTCGGTGTCGGAGCTGCAGGACACGCCCGCCGTGCGCGGCATGATCAACAAGGTCTCGTACCTGGTCAAGGTTCTGGCCTGATCGGGACTTGGAGAGCAAGATGCAACTGAACAACCTGAAACCGGCTGACGGTTCGAAGCACGCTAAGCGTCGCGTCGGCCGTGGTATCGGCTCCGGCCTGGGCAAGACCGCCGGTCGCGGTCACAAGGGTCAGAAGTCGCGTTCGGGCGGCTTCCACAAGGTGGGCTTCGAAGGCGGCCAGATGCCGCTGTATCGTCGCCTGCCCAAGCGCGGCTTCACCTCGCTGACCAAGGCGTTCACCGCCGAAGTCACGCTGCGTGACATCGAGCGCCTGGAAGCGGCCGAAGTCGACCTGCTGGTCCTGAAGCAGGCTGGCCTGGTCGGCGACCTGGTCAAGAGCGCCAAGGTCATCAAGGCCGGCGAGCTGACCCGCAAGGTGACGATCAAGGGTCTGGGCGCCACCGCTGGCGCCAAGGCCGCGATCGAAGCCGCCGGCGGCCAGATCGCAGCCTGATACGGCATTCATCGCAGCATAGGCAGTCATAGTCGGAGCATCGTTTGGCCACGGCGAAACCCAATGCAAGCGCGCAAGCCAGGAACACGGCGAAGTACGGCGACCTCAAGCGCCGGCTGATGTTCCTGGTGCTGGCCCTGATCGTGTACCGCATCGGCGCTCATATTCCGGTGCCCGGTATCGATCCGGAGCAGCTTGCGAAGCTTTTCCAGAGTCAGTCGGGTGGCATCCTCGGGATGTTCAACCTGTTCTCGGGCGGGGCGCTGTCGCGCTTTACCGTGTTCGCGCTCGGCATCATGCCGTACATCTCGGCGTCGATCATCATGCAGTTGCTGACGATCGTGCTGCCGCAGCTGGAAGCGCTGAAGAAGGAAGGGCAGGCAGGGCAGCGCAAGATCACGCAGTACACGCGCTACGGCACCGTGGTCCTGGCCACGTTCCAGGCGCTGTCGATTGCGGTGGCGCTGGAGTCGCAGCCTGGGCTGGTGCTGGATCCGGGCCTGATGTTCCGGGCCACGGCAGTGATTACGCTGGTGACCGGCACGATGTTCCTGATGTGGCTGGGTGAGCAGATCACCGAGCGTGGTCTGGGCAACGGCATCTCGATCATCATCTTCGGCGGTATCGCGGCGGGCCTGCCCAACGCGATCGGCGGGCTGTTTGAACTGGTCCGCACGGGTTCCATGAGCATCATCGCGGCGATCTTCATCGTGGCGATCGTGATCGGTGTGACCTTCGCCGTGGTGTTCGTCGAGCGGGGCCAACGCAAGATCCTGGTGAACTATGCCAAGCGTCAGGTCGGCAACAAGGTGTACGGCGGCCAGTCGTCGCACCTGCCGCTGAAGCTGAACATGGCAGGGGTGATTCCGCCGATCTTTGCATCGTCGATCATCCTGTTCCCGGCGACGATCGCTGGCTGGTTCACGTCCCAGTCGACCGGGGCAGTGGGCCGGTTCGTCAAGGACCTGGCTGCCACGCTGTCGCCAGGCCAGCCGGTCTACATCCTGCTGTACGCTGCTGCGATTGTATTTTTCTGCTTCTTCTATACGGCCCTGGTGTACAACAGCCGTGAAGTGGCAGACAACCTGAAGAAAAGCGGTGCCTTCATTCCGGGCATTCGTCCGGGCGAGCAGACGACGCGCTATATCGACAAGATTCTGGTGCGCCTGACGCTGGCTGGTGCGGTCTATATCACACTGGTCTGCCTGTTGCCGGAATTCCTGGTGCTGCGGTGGAACGTTCCGTTCTACTTTGGCGGAACCTCGCTGCTGATCATCGTGGTCGTCACGATGGACTTCATGGCTCAGGTTCAGTCTTACGTGATGTCGCAGCAATATGAGTCGCTGCTGAAGAAGGCGAATTTCAAGGGCAATCTGACCTTGCGCTGACTTCGGATCGGTACAGGCTAGGTATGGCAAAAGACGACGTCATCCAGATGCACGGGGAGGTCCTGGAAAACCTGCCCAATGCGACGTTCCGGGTCAAGCTGGAAAATGGCCATGTAGTACTGGGCCATATCTCCGGCAAGATGCGAATGAACTACATCCGGATTCTTCCGGGTGACAAGGTGACGGTCGAGCTGACCCCATATGATCTGTCGCGCGCACGAATCGTCTTCCGGACGAAGTGAGCGAACAGGAATTGAAGGAAGAGGAAAATTATGAAAGTGCTGGCTTCTGTTAAGCGCATTTGCCGCAACTGCAAAATCATCAAGCGCAACGGTGTCGTGCGCGTGATCTGCTCGTCGGATCCCCGCCACAAGCAACGCCAAGGCTAATCGGAAAGAGGATTGACGAATGGCACGTATCGCAGGGGTTAACATCCCGAACCACAAGCATACCGAAATCGGTCTGACGGCCATTTATGGTGTCGGCCGCTCGCGCGCTCGCAAGATTTGCGAGGCCACCGGTGTACCGTTTGACAAGAAGGTCAAGGATCTGACCGACGCCGACCTGGAAAAGCTTCGCGACGAAGTGGGCAAGGTCACGGTCGAGGGTGACCTGCGTCGTGAAACCACGATGAACATCAAGCGTCTGATGGACCTTGGTTGCTATCGTGGCATGCGTCACCGCAAGGGCCTGCCGATGCGCGGCCAGCGTACGCGCACCAATGCCCGTACCCGCAAGGGTCCGCGCAAGGCCGGCGTGGCTCTGAAGAAGTAAAGCCGAAGGCAGAGGAAGAAACTAATGGCAAAAGGTCCGAATAACGCCGCACGCGCGCGTAAAAAGGTCAAGAAGAACGTTGCCGACGGCATTGCGCACGTCCACGCTTCGTTCAACAACACCATCATCACGATCACCGACCGCCAGGGCAACGCCCTGTCGTGGGCGACCGCCGGTGGCCAGGGCTTCAAGGGTTCGCGCAAGTCGACCCCGTTCGCTGCCCAGGTTGCTGCCGAGAACGCCGGCCGCGTGGCGCAAGACCAGGGCATCAAGAACCTGGAAGTGCGCATCAAGGGCCCCGGCCCGGGTCGTGAATCGGCTGTCCGCGCGCTGAACGCGCTGGGCATCAAGATCGCGATCATCGAAGACGTCACGCCGATTCCGCACAACGGCTGCCGTCCGCCGAAGCGCCGCCGCATCTGAGCGTTGGTGTGTCCGGGTCCGGCGGGTTTACCTGCCGGTTTCGGATATGGTAGTATCGCGCGCTGACCTGCTGCATTTTAATGCGGCAGGTTTTCGTTTTGCGTCGAGGCAATGTCTCTTACGGCACATTCCCATGCCGTTACGGCACATTCCCATGCCGGCGCACTGAAAATGCTTGCAGCGTCGTACCCGGCAACGGGGCGCGCTTAATAAGCCCACCGTCCGTCACGGTCTCCCGGGTGCAGCCATGCACTGCGGAAGTACTGCGTTGACGGACTCGCGGCGCGTCTTGAAGGCGTCGCGATCGATTAAAGGAAGACAACGTGGCACGTTATACCGGCCCGAAGGCCAAACTTTCCCGCCGTGAAGGCACCGACCTGTTCCTGAAGAGCGCCCGCCGCTCGCTGGCCGACAAGTGCAAGCTGGACAGCAAGCCTGGCCAGCATGGCCGCACCTCGGGTGCCCGCACCTCCGACTACGGCAACCAGCTGCGTGAAAAGCAGAAGGTCAAGCGCATCTACGGTGTGCTCGAGCGCCAGTTCCGCCGCTACTTCGCCGAAGCCGACCGCCTCAAGGGCAATACCGGCGAAAACCTGCTGCAACTGCTGGAATCGCGCCTGGACAACGTCGTGTACCGCATGGGCTTTGGTTCGACCCGCGCCGAAGCGCGCCAGCTGGTGTCGCACAAGGCGATCCTGGTGAACGGTCAGACCCTGAACGTGCCGTCGGCCCAGATCAAGGCTGGCGACATCGTCACCATCCGCGAGCAGTCGAAGAAGCAAGTCCGTATCGCTGAAGCGCTGTCGCTGGCCGAGCAGTCGGGCTTCCCGACCTGGGTGGCCGTGGATTCGAAGAAGTTCGAAGGCACCTTCAAGCAAGCGCCGGATCGCGCCGATATCTCGGGTGACATCAACGAAAGCCTGATCGTCGAACTGTACTCGCGTTAATCACGCGAACGGAACGGCCCAGAGCTTGCGTTCGCCGCAAAGCTTCTCTTTCAGCCCGACGCGCTGTATGCGCGGTCGGGCTTCGCCCATCTCGCGATGGGATTTTCAGGTTCCAAACGTCAGCCTTATCGGTGTAACGAGCCGAGGGTATTGAAAAGGACAACCTAATGCAAACAGCACTCCTCAAGCCAAAAATCATCGCCGTCGAGCCTCTGGGCGACCATCACGCCAAAGTCGTGATGGAGCCGTTCGAGCGCGGCTACGGCCATACGCTCGGTAACGCCCTGCGTCGCGTGCTGCTGTCGTCGATGGTCGGCTATGCACCGACCGAAGTCACGATCGCTGGGGTGGTCCATGAGTATTCCACCATCGACGGCGTGCAGGAAGACGTGGTCAACCTGCTGCTCAACCTGAAGGGCGTGGTGTTCAAGCTGCACAACCGCGACGAAGTCACGGTGTCGCTGCGCAAGGATGGCGAGGGCGTGGTCACGGCTGCCGATATCGAGCTGCCGCACGACGTCGAGATCATCAACCCGAACCACGTGATTGCCCATCTGTCGGCCGGCGGCAAGCTGGACATGCAGGTCAAGGTCGAGCAAGGCCGCGGCTATGTGCCGGGCAACGTGCGCAAGTTCGGCGACGAGTCGGGCAAGGTCATCGGCCGCATCGTGCTGGACGCTTCGTTCTCGCCGGTGCGCCGCGTGTCGTACGCCGTTGAATCCGCTCGCGTGGAACAGCGTACCGACCTGGACAAGCTGGTGATGAACATCGAAACCGACGGCGTGATCTCGCCCGAGGAAGCGATCCGCCAGTCGGCCCGCATCCTGGTCGACCAGCTGTCCGTGTTCGCCGCGCTGGAAGGCACCGAGTCGGCAGCCGAAGCGGCTTCGAGCCGCACGCCGCAGATCGATCCGATCCTGCTGCGCCCGGTCGACGACCTGGAGCTGACGGTGCGTTCGGCCAACTGCCTGAAGGCCGAAAACATCTACTACATCGGCGACCTGATCCAGCGTACCGAGAACGAACTGCTCAAGACCCCGAACCTGGGCCGCAAGTCGCTCAACGAGATCAAGGAAGTCCTTGCCTCGCGTGGCCTGACCCTCGGCATGAAGCTCGAGAACTGGCCGCCCGCAGGTCTGGAGAAGTAATTGCGGCGCGGGACACCGGTCCCGCGCTGCGGTAACCGCCCTGGCTGTGCGCCGGGGCATGTATGACTACCGGCCCGCGTCCAGCCGCATCGGACGATAGAAGAGCTGGTCAAACACTTAACTGAAAGGAATCATCATGCGTCACCGTCATGGTCTGCGGAAACTGAACCGCACCTCGTCGCACCGTCTCGCGATGCTGCGCAACATGTCCAACTCGCTGTTCCAGCACGAGCTGATCAAGACCACCGTGCCCAAGGCCAAGGAACTGCGCAAGGTTGTCGAGCCGCTGATCACGCTGGCCAAGAAGGACACCGTGGCCAACCGCCGCCTGGCTTTCGCCCGCCTGCGCGACCGCGACATGGTCACCAAGCTGTTCACCGAACTGGGCCCGCGCTACGCCACCCGTCCGGGCGGCTACACCCGCATCCTGAAGTTCGGTTTCCGTCAGGGCGACAATGCGCCGATGGCGCTGGTCGAACTGGTGGATCGTCCGGAAATCACCGAAGCCCCGGCCGAAGAAGCCGCGGAATAAGGTAGTTTCCCGCCCGCCGCTGCGGCGACGGGTCCGGGCACACCGCTTACAATCGAGCCAGGCATCTGCCTGGCTCTTTTGTTTTTGGGCCACCGACGTGCCTGCCGCAAGGAGATGTCGATGCAAAGCCATGCCAGCCAGCCGGACGCCGGCGCCCCGGGCGATCCGGCCGAGGTGATCGTCGTGATCACCAATACCCCCGACGCCGAGACCGCGGCGCACCTGTCGCAGGTAGTGCTGCAGGCGCGGGCCGCCGCCTGCGTGAACCGCCTGGCGCCGGTCGAGTCCGAGTACTGGTGGCAGGGCAACCTGGAGCGCGCGCAGGAGTGGCCGCTGCTGATCAAGACCACGCGTGGGCGCTACACTGCGCTGGAGGCCGTGATCCGGCAACATCACCCCTATGATGTGCCGGAGCTCATTGCCTGGCCGGTGACGGCGGGTTACGCGCCGTACCTGGCCTGGGTCCGCAGCGAGACCGAGGCCACCGCAGCGCCGGCCAAGTAGGGGTCAACGGCGCACGCAGCGCAGCAACTGGTACGCCGGCACCCCCGGTTCAAGACAGACAGGAAACAGCGACATGAACATCGGTTTGGCACTTCCGGAGCGCGCGCGCGGGCAGGTCTGGGCGCGGCATATTGCCGCAGCGCTGCTGGCGGCATTGGCCTGGGTGTGCCTGGCGGGCGGCGCGCATGCCGCCACCGAAGACGATTTCCTGCCGCCGGAGCAGGCCTTCCGCTTTGCCGCGCGCCAGCTTGACGACAAGACTGTCGAGGTACGCTTCGAGGTTGCTCCCGGCTACTACATGTACCGCGAGCGCTTCGCATTTGCCGCGCAGCCCGCCGACGTGAAGCTGGGCACGCCGGCGTATCCACACGGCAAGGTCAAGTTCGACGAGACCTTCGGCAAGGAGATGGAGACCTACCGCGACAGCGTGGTCATCCGCGTGCCGGTTGACGCGGCGCCGGCCGACGGCAAGTGGTCGCTGACGGTCACCTCGCAGGGCTGCGCCGACAAGGGCCTGTGCTATCCGCCGATGGAGAGCGTGTACAAGGTTGGAAGCAGCGGGCTGGCTGACCTGTTTGGCAAGCGCGGGCGCTCGGATGCGCCGGCGGCCATGCCCGCGCCGGCGCCAGCCGCCCCCGCGGTGCTGCATGCCGACGACAGCGACCGCATCGCCGGCGCGCTGGCGAGCCGCAACCTGGCCCTGATCGCCGCGCTGTTCTTCGGCCTGGGCCTGCTGCTGACGTTCACCCCCTGTGTGCTGCCGATGGTGCCGATCCTGTCCTCGATCGTGGTGGGCGAGCACGTCACGCGCGGCCGTGCGCTGGTGGTGTCGCTGGCCTACGTGCTGGGCATGGCGGTGGTGTACACCGCGGTCGGCGTGGCTGCCGGGCTGCTGGGCGAGGGCCTGTCGGCCGCGCTGCAGACACCGTGGGTGCTGGGCCTGTTCGCGGCACTGATGGTGGCCCTGGCGCTGTCGATGTTCGGGCTGTACGAGCTGCAACTGCCGCAGCGCTGGCAGACCCGACTGACCGAATCGTCAAACCGCCGCCAGGGCGGCCAGGTGGCGGGGGCGGCGGCGATGGGCGCGATCTCGGCGCTGATCGTCGGGCCTTGTGTCACCGCGCCGCTGGCCGGGCGCTGGCCTATATCGCGCAGACCCGCGATGCCGCGATCGGCGGCGCCGCGCTGTTTGCGATGGCGATCGGCATGGGTGTGCCGCTGGTGCTGGTGGGTGTGGGCGCGGGCAACCTGCTGCCACGGGCCGGGCGCTGGATGGAGGTCACCAAGCGCTTTTTCGGCTTTCTGCTGCTGGGCGTGGCGCTGTGGATGCTGGGGCCGGTGCTGCCGGCCTGGGCCTCGATGCTGGCACTGGCGGCGCTGCTGCTGGTGGCGGCGGTGTTCCTGGGCGCCTTTGACGGCCTGGGCCCGGATCCGCGCAACCTGGCGCGGGTGGGCAAGGGCGTGGGCGTGCTGTTTGCGATTGCGGCGGCCATCGTGCTGATCGGTGTGGCCTCGGGCGGGCGCGATCCGCTGCAGCCGCTGTCGCACCTGAGCGTGGCACGCGGTGGCGCAGAAGCCGCTCCTGGCGCGCAGGCGGTGCGCTTCGAGCGCGTGCGCAGCGTGGCCGAGCTCGATGCCCGCGTGGCGCAGGCCGCGGCCGCAGGCAAGCCGGTGCTGCTGGATTTCTACGCCGACTGGTGCGTCAGCTGCAAGGAAATGGAACACATGACCTTCGTCGATCCGCGCGTGCGCGCGCGGCTGTCGGAGATCGTGCTGCTGCAGGCGGACGTGACCGCCAACAATGCCGACGACAAGGCGCTGCTCAAGCGCTTCGGCCTGTTCGGGCCGCCCGGCATCATCCTGTTCGGGGCCGACGGGCGCGAGCGCCCGGTGCGCGTGATCGGCTACCAGTCGGCCAACCGCTTTCTGGAAAGCCTGGAGCGGGCCTTCGGCACGCGTACCAGCACCTGAGGCGTACTTGGCGCGGCTACCGTTCCAGCCGCCGCCCCAGCGCCCACAGCGCGGCCAGCCCCAGCACCACGGCGCCCATCAGGCCGATCGACCACCAGAATCCGTGCGGCTCGCGCAGCCAGGGCATGCGGTCGAAGTTCATGCCGAAGACGCCGGTGATCAGCGTCAGCGGCATGAACAGTGCCGTGATCAGCGTCAGCGTGCGCATGGTGCGGTTGGTCCGGTGCGCCACCGCCGAGAAGTGGATCTGCACTGCCGACTCGATCGAATCCTCCAGCCGGCGCGCGTGCGCCAGCACGCGCTGGATATGCTCCATCACGTCGTTGATGCGTACCAGCAGCACCTCGTCGCGCCCCGGCGCATTGGCCGGGCCGCCGGGCTGGTCACTGCTGTAGCGGTTGTCGAGCAGGCTGTCGCGGAATTCCTGCAGCGCGTCGCGTTGTTCTTCGCTCAGGTGTTCGAGCTTGCGCAGCTGGATGCGCGCATCCAGCAGGCCTTCCCAGCTTGAGAAGTTGCGGCGCGAATTCAGTAGCGCGCGCTGCCAGCGGTCGAGCTGGCGGGTCAGTGGCGCGCGCAGTTCCAGGTACCGGTCGACCATCGCATTGAGCAAGCGCAGCATCAGGTCCTCGGGCCGGCTGGGCGGGCGCACGCCGTGCAGCAGCGGCTGGCCGTTGCCGCGCGCGGGGCTGGCCTGCGGGCGCGGCGCCTGGCACAGTTCCAGCAGGCGCTGGCGTACCTGGTCGACCGTGCGCGACTGCCCGGAGCGCACCGTGACCAGCAGGGTATCGAAGACGAAGAACGTGACCGGCTGCGTGTCGATCTTGGCCAGCGCCGGCAGGAAGCCGGGTGGATGGCGCTTCGGGCGGGCAGCGGCGTCGGCTGCGGGCGCCTTCATCGTGCCAGCCGTGGCCGCCGCGGGATCCTGCGGCTCGGCCTCGGCGATGGCGCGGCTGGTCTCGAAGGTCAGCTTGCGGAAGATCACCATGTCGTACGCATTGGTCGTGTCGAAGTACGACGGATGCGCGGCATTGGTGGCGTCGACCAGGTGCAGGTCCAGGATGGGCGCGCCGGCAAGCTGGCGCATGCTTTCGCGCCAGGCATCCGGCGCGGCGGTGACTTCCTCGGTGGAAAAGTCCGCCCAGACGAACAGCGCGGCGGCATTGCCGCTGAGGAAGTTGCCCGCCTCGGTGAGCGAGGCGAGCGGGTGCACCTGGCTGGCCGAGAAGCCGAGCAGTTCCATAAGCGCTCTGTCGGTTAGCCGGTCAGGCCGTCAGCAGCCGCGCGGCGTCGCGCGCGAAATAGGTCAGGATGCCGTCGGCGCCGGCGCGGCGGAAGGCCAGCAGCGATTCCATCATCACCTTGTCGTGGTCCAGCCAGCCGTTCTGCGCGGCGGCCTTGAGCATCGCGTATTCACCGCTGACCTGGTAGACGTAGGTGGGGAAGCGGAACTCCTCCTTCACGCGGCGCACGATGTCCAGGTACGGCATGCCGGGCTTGACCATCACCATGTCGGCGCCTTCCAGGATGTCCTGCGCCACTTCGCGCAGGGCTTCGTCGGTATTGGCCGGATCCATCTGGTAGGTCATCTTGTTGCCCTTGCCCAGGTTGGCGGCCGAGCCCACCGCATCGCGGAAGGGGCCGTAGAACGCCGACGCATACTTGGCCGAGTACGCCATGATGCGCGTATGGATATGGCCGTTGTCTTCCAGCGCAGTGCGCACCGCGCCGATGCGGCCATCCATCATGTCGGACGGGGCGACGATGTCGACACCGGCTTCAGCCTGTGCCAGTGCCTGGCGCACCAGGATCTCGACGGTCACATCGTTGATGACGTAGCCGTTGTCGTCCAGCACGCCGTCCTGGCCGTGGCTGGTGTATGGGTCGAGCGCCACGTCGCAGAGCACGCCGAGCTCGGGGAAGCGGTCCTTGAGCGCGCGCACGGCACGCGGCACCAGGCCCTCGGGGTTGGTGGCCTCGATGCCGTCCGGCGTCTTCAGCGACGGGTCGATCACCGGGAACAGCGCGATCACGGGGATGCCCAGCTTGACGCAGTCTTCGGCCACCGGCATCAGCAGGTCGACCGACACGCGCTCGACGCCCGGCATCGACGCCACCGCCTGGCGCTGGTTCTGGCCGTCGAGGATGAAGACGGGGTAGATCAGGTTGTCCGGGGACAGGCGATGCTCGCGCATCATGCGGCGGGAGAAATCATCGCGGCGCATGCGGCGCGGGCGGTATTCGGGGAAGGTGGACATGGCGGGCGTCTTGACTCTAGGGCTGGACAGGAAAGCGGGCCGGCAAGCACGGCGCGCGTGGCAAAGCGCGGCCCAAAGCGGCTGGCCGAAGAAAAACTAAACTTTTGAGCGTGCCCGCTATCATACTCGCGGACACTTTGCGTTGCGCCCTGCGTGGCGCGGTGTCCCCCGCTACTCCTCCCTGAGCGGGTACCCGCCCCAGCGGCGGGAAGTTTGTCCCCGTTGCTTGCAGCGGGGCTTTTTTTTGTGTGCTGACTTGGCGATTACACCGCCGGATCGGCAGCAGGCGGCTCGGTCTTCTCCGCTGCGGGCTTCGCTTCGGCCTTCTGCGCTTCCGGCAGGTTGAGCCAGCCGGCGATCACGCCCTGCGCCTCTTCGATGCCGCGGCGCTTCAGGCTGGAGAAGAGCTGTGCCGTCATCGGCACCGGTGCTTCCATCTGCTCGGCGTAGCCCTGCAGCATCTTGCGGGTCTCGCGCAGCGCCTTGGCGTTGTCGCTGTTGGTCAGCTTGTCGGCCTTGGTCAGCAGCACGTGGATGGGGCGCCCCGTCGGCAGGAACCACTCCACCATCTGGCAATCGAGATCCGTGAACGGACGGCGCGCGTCCATCATCAGGATCAGGCCGGACAGTTGCTGGCGCGTCTGCACATAGTCGCTCAGCAGCCCCTGCCAGTGGTACTTGGCCGTGCCCGAGACCTCGGCATAGCCATAGCCGGGCAGGTCGACCAGGAAGGCGAGCGGGTCAGGCGCCTTGACCGGCGCCACCGAGAAATAGTTGATGTGCTGCGTGCGCCCGGGGGTGCGCGACGAGAACGCCAGCCGCTTCTGGTTGCACAGGATGTTGATGGCCGTGGACTTGCCGGCGTTGGAGCGCCCGGCGAACGCCACCTCCGGCACGGCCGTGGCGGGCAGGTCGCGCAGGTGGTTCACGGTGATGAAGAAGCGGGCCTGGTGAAGAAGGGACATGCGCTAGAGCGGTGGGGCGGGCCGCGGGGGCTGCGCGCATTGCGCATGCCGGGGCCGGGGTCTCGCCAGGGTGGGATGGCTGGCGGCCTGGGCCGCCCGCCGGGGTTGATCTGGCGCAGCCCGATGGGGCATGACAAGGCGCAAGGCATCAATCCGGCACATAACTTATTGTACAATACGCCGGTTAACGGTCTCCTGAACGGGTGACGCGTGGCATCCATGGCCGCGTGCCTCGGCTGCCGTCGTCCGGGCGGGAAGCCTAGTGTGTCGTTCCATCGTGGGCAGGGCCCTTGCCCCGCATTTCACGTTGCACCGGAGGGTGCGGCGGAGGCGGGAGCGGGCTGGCGGGGTCTGCCGCCACGGCCAGCGCTTTGCGGATCGGTCAGCCGCGCGCGGGTCGCCACGATACCAGCCTTTGCACCGGCGCGTCCTCATCGCCGGCAAAGCGCCGGGCCGGCACGCATCACGGTATCCAAAACAATTCAGAGAAGGTGTGCGAATGAACCGCATTGCGAAGATTCTGGGTGTCCTGGCTTTGGCCGTTCCTGCCGCCGCCCTTTCCGGAATGGCATCTGCCGCAGAGCAGGCCGCCGCAAAGGCTGACCCGGCCAAGGGTGAAACGCTGTACACGCAAGGTGCCCCCGACCGCAATGTACCCGCCTGCCTGAGCTGCCACGGCGCCGCCGGCAACAGCGCCGCCGCCGCCAACCCGAAGCTGGCCGCCCAGCATCCCGAGTACGTCCACAAGCAGCTGGCCGACTTCAAGTCCAAGGCACGCAACAACGCGATCATGGTGCCGATGGCGTCGGTGCTGACCGACGAAGAAATGCGCAACGTCGGCGCCTACCTGGCCAAGCAGTCGCTCAAGCCGGCCACCGCCAAGAACAAGGACACCATCGAAGCCGGCCAGAAGATCTACCGCGGTGGCATCGCTGCCAAGGGCGTGCCCGCCTGCGCCGCCTGCCACGGTCCTACTGCCGCCGGCATTCCCGCCCAGTACCCGCGCATCGGCGGCCAGTGGGCGGACTATACCGAGGCACAACTGGTGGCATTCCGCCAGGGCACCCGCAAGAACAACCCGGTCATGACGACCATCGCCGCCAAGATGTCGGATGCCGAGATCAAGGCGGTGGCGGATTACGTCGCCGGCGTTCGATAACGATTCCGCGACTCCGCTGGCGCCCGCCAGGCGCCGGCGCGTTGGTTTGGCGGCCCCCGTTCCGGCGGGTGTGCCGCGGCATGCAACCGAACGCGCCTGTCACAATCGAAAAGGGTGGCCTGCTTGCCAAAGCATGTCCGCCTTTTTTCATTTACAAGCCGCACGTTGTTTTAGGTTTCCCTGCACATGCCGACCGCTTCCACTTCAGGGCTGCACCTGAAGACCTCTCACCGCGTGCTGCGCGACGCGGTCGAATTGTTGTCCTCGATGCGCTTCGCGATCGCGCTGCTGACGGTGATCTCCATCGCCAGCGTGATCGGCACCGTGCTCAAGCAGAACGAGCCGTATCCGAACTACGTCAACCAGTTCGGGCCGTTCTGGGCCGATGTGTTCCACACGCTGTCGCTGCAGAAGGTCTACGGTTCCTGGTGGTTCCTGCTGATCCTGGCGTTCCTGGTGGTGTCGACCAGCCTTTGCCTGGTGCGCAATGCGCCCAAGATGGTGGCGGACATGCGCTCGTGGAAGGACCATGTGCGCGAGCGCAGCCTGCGCGCCTTCCATCATCGTGGCGAATTCGACGGCGCGCGCCCGCGCACCGAGGCGGTAAGCCGCCTGTCGGCGCTGCTGCGCAACCGCGGCTACCGCCTCAAGGTGGTCGGGCATGACGGTGCCACGCTGCTGGCGGCCAAGGCCGGTGCGGCCAACAAGGCCGGCTATATCCTGGCGCACACCGCCATCGTGGTGATCTGCATTGGCGGCCTGCTGGACGGCGACCTGCTGATCCGCGCGCAGATGTGGCTGGGCGGCAAGACCCCGATCAGCGGCAACGCGGTCATCAGCGAGATCCCGCCGCAGCACCGGCTGTCGGCGAGCAACCCGGGCTTTCGCGGCAACGCTTACGTGCCCGAGGGCTCGACCGTGTCCACCGCCATCCTGAACATCGCCGACGGCGCGCTGGTGCAGGACCTGCCGTTCGCGATCACGCTGAAGAAGTTCAAGGTCGATTTCTACGAGACCGGCATGCCCAAGCTGTTTGCCTCGGATGTGATCGTGACCGACCGCGCCACCGGCAAGCAGACCGAGGCCACCATCAAGGTGAACGAGCCGCTGATCGTCGATGGCATCGCCATCTACCAGTCCAGCTTCGAGGACGGCGGCTCGCGCCTGAGGTTCGTCGGCTACCCGATGCAGGGCAGCGGCCACGCCACCTTCACCATCGATGGCGCGGTGGGCGGCAACAAGCCGCTGGCGGGCACCGGCACCAGCGCCGACAGCGAAGGCCTGACGGTCGAGTTCAGCGACTTCCGGCTGATGAATATCGAGAACGTCACCGATGCCTCGGGCAAGCCCGACGCGCGCGGCGTGGCGCGCAAGTCCTTCAACGAGACGCTGGAAAAGCACCTGGGCGCCGCCGCCAGCACCGACCGCGCCAAGACGCTGCGCAACGTCGGTCCGTCGGTGCAGTACAAGCTGCGCGACCGCACCGGCCAGGCGCGCGAGTACAACAACTACATGGTGCCGGTGCAGATTGACGGCCAGTCGGTGTTCCTGGCCGGCATGCGCGAATCGCCCAGCGAACAATTCCGCTATCTGCGCATCCCCGCCGACGACCAGGGCAGCGTGGCCGACTGGATGCGCCTGCGCGCCGCGCTGCAGGAGCGCGCGCTGCGCGGCGAGGCCGCGCGCCGCTTTGCGCTGGCGTCGATGCCGGGCGATGACAAGGCCGACCTGCGCCGCCAGCTGGCGGAAAGCTCGCTGCGTGCGCTCGATCTGTTCGCCGGCGCCACGCGGCCCACGCCGGATTCGCCCCCGGGCGGTTTCACCGCGATCGCTGCCTTCCTGGAGAAATCCGTGCCCCCGGCCGAGCAGCAGAAGGCGGCCGACGTGCTCCTGAAGATCCTGAACGGCTCGATGTGGGAACTGTGGCAACTGGCGCGCGCCCAGGACAAGTTGCCGGTGGTGGCCAACAGCGCCCAGAGCGGCACCTTCCTGCAGCAGGCCATCAACGCACTGTCGGACAGTTTCTTCTACGGCGCGCCGGTGTTCCTGCAGCTCGACGACTTCAAGGAGATCAAGGCCAGTGTGTTTCAGCTGACCCGTGCGCCGGGCAAGAACATCGTGTATCTTGGCTGTCTGCTGCTGGTGCTGGGCGTGTTCGCGATGTTCTATATTCGTGAGCGCCGGGTCTGGATCTGGGTGAAAGACAAGCCCGCCGAGGGCGACACCGAGCCAGGCAGCCATGTGCTGATGGCAATGTCGACCCAGCGCCGCACGATGGATTTTGAAAAGGAATTCACGGCGCTGCGCGACGATATCGGCCGCGCCGCAGGAGGCCGCAGCGACGCGCCCGAGCCCGCCGGCACTCCCCACTGAATTGAGCAGGTACGCTATGTCCTCAAATGTGAACCAGGCCGGTCCCGCCATGCGCGGCACCACGCGCGCCGACACCGGCGCGGCTGACGAGGCCTATCTCGAACCTTCCTTCCTGCGCCGCTTGACCTGGGTGGACTGGCTCTTTGCGCTGGCGCTGGCGGTTGGCGCCGGCGTGGCGCTGTCGCAATACGGGCAGTGGATGAACGGCTACGACAAGGCCGTGCTGATCGGCGCCGTGCCTACTTTTGCGCTACTGGGCTGGCACTGGAAGGCTGTGCGCCCGCTGATGCTGGCGCTCACCGCGCTGTCGCTGTTCGCGATCCAGCTCTACCAGGGGCAGCTGGCGCGCGCGGACCAGGCCTTCTTCCTGAAGTATTTCCTGTCGAGCCAGTCGGCCATCCTGTGGATGAGCGCACTGGTGTTCCTGTCCACGCTGTTCTACTGGCTCGGGCTGGCGACGCGCTCGAGCACGGGCTACAGCATCGGCAGCAAGCTGTGCTGGGGCGCGGTGGTGCTGGGTTTCACCGGCCTGCTGGTGCGCTGGTACGAGTCCTACCTGATCGGCACGGACATCGGCCATATCCCCATTTCCAACCTGTATGAAGTGTTCGTGCTGTTCACGCTGATCACTTCTCTGTTCTACCTGTACTACGAAGGCCGCTACGCCACGCGCGCGCTGGGCCCGTTCGTGATGCTGGTGGTGTCGGCCGCGGTGGGCTTCCTGCTGTGGTACACGGTCAGCCGCAATGCGCAGGAGATCCAGCCGTTGGTGCCGGCGCTGCAAAGCTGGTGGATGAAGATCCACGTGCCGGCCAACTTTATCGGCTACGGCACCTTTGCGCTGGCGGCGATGGTCTCAGTGGCCTACCTGCTCAAGCAGCGCGGCATCCTGGCCGAACGCCTGCCATCGCTGGAGCTGCTCGATGATGTGATGTACAAGGCCATCGCGGTCGGCTTTGCCTTCTTCACTATTGCCACCATCTTGGGCGCGCTGTGGGCGGCGGAGGCCTGGGGCGGCTACTGGAGCTGGGACCCGAAGGAAACCTGGGCGCTGATTGTCTGGCTGAACTACGCGGCGTGGCTGCACATGCGGCTGATGAAGGGCCTGCGCGGCACGGTGGCGGCCTGGTGGGCGCTGGTCGGGCTGCTGGTGACGACCTTCGCGTTCCTGGGCGTCAACATGTTCCTGTCGGGGCTGCACAGCTACGGCGAACTGTGACGGGGCGCCATGCTGCAATGCAAAAACCTGTCTCCGGGCAGGTTTTTTTTTGTCTTTTTTCAATTTTTTTGGACGCCCAGGGGAATAAAGGCATCACATCCGGTGTTTACTTGAGGAGCGGTGCCGGTTGGCGGCACCGGTTTGCATGGAGAACAAGATCATGGCAAGTCTGCGTCGTAACGCTGCTGCATCCCTCGTTCGTCCCGCCGCGCTCGCGCTCGGCTGTGCGGCGGTCCTGCTCGCCGGCTGTGCCGGCATGGGCGGCATTGCCGGCAACATGCCGCCTACGGTGAAGGTGGCCAGTGGCGTGCTGACCGATCCGCAGGGTCTGACGCTGTACACCTTCGACCGCGACACCGCCGGCAGCGGCAAGAGCGCCTGCAACGGCCCGTGCGCCACCAACTGGCCGCCCCTGATGGCCGCGCCTGGCACCAATGCGTCGGGCCAGTACACCATCATCACGCGCGATGACGGCGGCAAGCAGTGGGCGTACCGCGGCATGCCGCTGTACCGCTTTGCCAAGGACGCCAAGCCGGGCGACCGCGCCGGCGACAACCTCAACAACGTCTGGCACGTGGCCAAGCCCTGACGCTTCAGCAGCCACCACCGCAGCCACGGCATGGAAGGGTTTGACGGCCAGCTCGTCGCGCTGGCGCCGCGGCTGCGGCGCCATGCGCGCGGCCTCACCGGCGACGCGGCGCTGGCCGACGACCTGGTGCAGGACACACTCGAGCGCGCGCTGCGCTACCGCTGGCGCTTCCGCCTGCGCCCCGGCGCCTGGTGGGGCGACGGCGCCGATGGCCTGCTGCCGTGGCTGCTGACCCTGATGCACCGCCTGCGCCTGAATACCGTGCGCAGGAAGGAACTGGTGGTCACCACTGATACGCTGCCCGAGGTCAGCGCGCCCGCTGACGACCCCGGCCTGCGCCGCGACCTGGTGCAGGCGCTGGCGCAACTGCCGGAGGCGCAGCGCGCGGTGCTGCTGCTGGTCAGCCTGGAGCAACTGACGTATGCCGAGGCCGCGCGCGTGCTCGACGTGCCGCAGGGCACGGTGATGTCACGCCTGGCGCGGGCGCGAGAGCAGATGCGCCGGCTGCTCGACGGCAAGGCGCCCGCTGCCGCGCCGGCAGCTTCCGGCAAGCCCCTGCAGCGGGTGAAATGATGTCCGCCATCCACGAAGCCGATCTCCACGCCTACGCCGATGGCCAGCTTTCCGGCGCGCGCCGCGCCGCCGTGGAGGCGTACCTGGCACAGCACCCGGACGCGGCGGCGCAGGTTGCCGCCTGGCGCCGGCAGGCCGATGCCCTGCACGGGGGGCTGGATCCAATACTGAACGAACCGGTGCCGCTCGCGGCCTTGCCGCCCGGGCTGCATGGCGATGGCCGGCGCGACGCCGCGCGGCCACGGCGGCCGCGCTGGACCATGGCTCTGGCGGCCGCCTGCGCGTCGGTGGCGCTGCTGTCTGTCGGCGGCGTTCTCGGCTGGCTGGCCCATGGCCGCCTTGGCGGCGTGTCCGTGGCGATGGCGCCCGGCGAGCGCTTTGCGCGCGAGGCGCTGGCCACGCACGCGGTCTACGCCCCGGAAATGCGCCACCCGGTTGAAGTCGCGGCGACGGAAGAGGCCCACCTGATCGCATGGCTGTCCAAGCGCCTGGGCACGGCGCTGCAAGTGCCTGACCTGCGCGCGCAGGGCTTCCACCTGATCGGCGGCCGGCTGGGCGTGGCCGAAGGCGGCCCGTCGGCCATCCTGATGTATGAAGCGGACGATGGCACGCGCCTGTCGCTGCAGCTGCGGCGCATGGCACAGGGCACGCCCGATACGGGCTTTCGCGTCGAGCGCATGCCAGGCGGCGGCACCAGGCGGCCAGCCGCCGGCCGCGACCCGATGATGGCCTTCTACTGGATCGACCGCGACCTGGGCTTTGCGCTGGCGGGCCCGCTGGAACGGGCGCGGCTGCTGACGCTGGCGCAGGTGGTGTACCAGCAATACCAGGGCGGATAGCCGGGCGCGAGGTGCCGGCGGCACACTGCGTGCGCCTGACGCCTCATGACCCGCGGCATTCCGACGCAGGCAAAAAAACTGTCAGGACTGGCCCGCACTCTCCGACCAAGCCCAGAGTCCAATCCTGCAAGAGTGTGGGCGCGACCGGCGCCGGCACGGCCAGGCAACGAGGAAAACCATGCTGATCCCTTCCCCCAAATGGCTGCGCGGCGGCGATATCGCCGCCAGCGAGATCACGCCCCGTCACGTCTTCGAAGCGCGCCGCCGCATGCTGGCGCTGGCCGCCGCCGGCGCCGCCGGCAGTTCGTTGGCGCCGTGGTTTGCGCGCCAGGCCCTGGCGCAGGGGCAGCACGGCCAGAAGCTGGCCGCCACGCCCAACAACGCCTACGTCATCACCGACAAGCGCACGCCCTTCGAGGACGTCACCACCTACAACAACTTCTACGAATTTGGCACCGACAAGTCCGACCCGGCGCGCAACGCCGGCACGCTGCGCCCGCGCCCGTGGCAGGTGGCGGTGGAAGGGCTGGTGAAGAAGCCCAGGGTCTATGAGCTGGACGAGCTGATGAAGCTGGCGGCAATGGAAGAGCGCGTCTACCGCCTGCGCTGCGTGGAAGGCTGGTCGATGGTGATCCCGTGGATCGGCTACCCGCTGGCCGAGCTGATCCGGCGCGTCGAGCCGCAGCCGGGTGCCAGGTACATCCAGTTCATCACGCTGGCCGACAAGAAGCAGATGCCCGGCGTCAGCAGCGGCGTGCTCGACTGGCCGTACAGCGAGGGTCTGCGCATGGACGAGGCCATGCACCCGCTGGCGCTGCTGACCTTCGGCCTGTATGGCGAGGTCCTGCCCAACCAGAACGGCGCGCCGGTGCGCATGGTGGTGCCGTGGAAGTACGGCTTCAAGAGTGCCAAGTCGATCGTGAAGATCCGCTTTGTCGACAAGCAGCCGCCCACCAGCTGGAACCTGGCCGCGCCGCAGGAATACGGCTTCTATTCGAACGTGAATCCGGACGTGGACCATCCGCGCTGGAGCCAGGCCACCGAGCGCCGCATCGGCGAGGAGCGCGGCAGCGGCTTTGGCGCGCTGTTCGCACCCAAGCGCAAGACCCTGCCGTTCAATGGTTACGGCCAGCAGGTGGCGTCGCTGTACCAGGGCATGGACCTGAAGAAGTTCTTCTGATGCAAGGCGGGCGCATGGCTACCTCTTCCACCAGCGCCGCGGCCGCGGCGCGCAAGCCGGCGGGCCTGGCCTCGCTGTCGCCGCAGCGCGTGCGCACGCTCAAGCTCGCGCTCTGGCTGCTGGCACTGTTGCCGTTCGTGCGGCTGCTGTACCTGGGCGCCACCGAACAGTTCGGCGCCAATCCCCTGGAATTCGTTACGCGCTCCACCGGCACCTGGACGCTGGTGATGCTGTGCCTGACGCTGACCATCACCCCGCTGCGCCGCCTCACCGGCTGGAACTGGCTGATCAAGCTGCGGCGCATGCTGGGCCTGTTCGCGTTCTTCTACGGCCTGCAGCACTTCCTGCTGTGGATCGGCGTGGACCGCGGGTTTGACCTCGCGTACATGATCAAGGACGTGTACAAGCGGCCCTTCATCACGGTTGGGTTCACCGCCTTCATGCTGATGATCCCGCTGGCGCTGACTTCGACCAACGGCATGGTGCGCTGGCTGGGCGGCAAGCGCTGGCAGGCGCTGCACAAGCTGGTCTATGCGATCGCCGTGCTGGCCATCCTGCACTACTGGTGGCACAAGGCGGGCAAGAACGACTTCGGCGAAGTATCGATCTATGCGGCGGTGGTGTTCGTGCTGCTGGGGATGCGGCTGTGGTGGCGGCTGCGCAAGCCGGCCGCGGGGGCGCGCCAGCCCGCCGCGTAGGCGGGCCGGGCTTTGGGAATTAGTCCTGCAGCAGGCGTTCGTCGCGGAACAGGTCCTCGACCAGTTCGCGCTCGCGCACCAGGTGCACCCTGGCGCCATCGACCATCACTTCGGCGGCGCGCGGGCGGGTATTGTAGTTTGAGCTCATGGTGAAGCCGTAGGCGCCGGCCGACATCACTGCCAGCAGGTCGCCCGGCTGCGCCGCCAGCGCGCGGTCGCGGCCCAGCCAGTCGCCGGATTCGCACACCGGGCCGACGATGTCGTAGGTCACCGCTTGCGCGTCGCGCAGCACCACCGGCTCGATGCGGTGGTAGGCCTCGTACATCGCCGGGCGTGCCAGGTCATTCATGGCGGCATCGACGATGCAGAAGTTCTTGGCCGCGCCGGGCTTGAGGAACTCCACCTGCGTCAGCAGCACGCCGGCGTTGCCCACCAGCGATCGGCCCGGCTCGAACAGCACTTCGCGGTGGCCGTGGCCGCGCGCGGCCACGCGTTCCAGCAGCGTGGTGGCAAAGCCGGTGATGTCCGGCGGGGTTTCGTCGGTGTAGGTGATGCCCAGACCGCCGCCTACGTCGATATGTTCCAGGCTGATGCCTTCTCGTTCCAACGCCTCGACCACGTCCAGCACCTTGTCCAGCGCTTCCAGGTAGGGCTCGACCTCGGTGATCTGCGAACCGATATGGCAGTCGATGCCGGTCACCTCCAGGTGCGGCAGCGCGGCCGCGGCGCGGTAGGTCGGCAGCACGTCCTCGAAGGCGATGCCGAACTTGTTGCCCTTCAGGCCGGTGGAGATATACGGGTGCGTCTTGGCATCCACGTCCGGGTTGATGCGCAGCGACACGCGCGCACGCTTGCCCACGCGGCCGGCGACTTCGTTCAGGCGGTCCAGCTCGGGGATCGACTCGACATTGAAGCAGCGCACCTCGTGTGCCAGCGCCAGTTCCATTTCCGCCGCGCTCTTGCCCACGCCGGAGAACACCACTTTGCGCGGGTCACCGCCGGCGGCCAGCACGCGCTTGAGCTCGCCGCCCGAGACGATGTCGAAGCCGGCACCGAGCTTGGCAAACACCTGCAGCACCGCCAGGTTTGAGTTTGCCTTCATGGCGTACTGGACCTGCGCCTTGCGGCCCTTGCAGGCGGCGGCGTAGGCCTGGTAGGCGGCGCTCAGCGCCGCGCGCGAGTACACATAGGTCGGCGTGCCGAATTCAGCGGCAATGCGCGCCAGCGGCACCTGCTCGACGGCAAGCGCGCCGTCCTGGCGATGGAAGAATGCGGTCATGGTTATCGGGTGATGGGAGCGGCAGGGGACGAGGCCGGTTGCGTGGCGGGGGCTGGGGTGGCGGGCGGGGCCGGCATGGCATCGGCGCGGCCCAGGCCCGGATCCGTCACGGTTGGCGGGGTCGGCTCGGGTGGCACTTTGGGCATGGTCAGCGGCCCGCGGATGCCGCATCCGCCCAGTAGGGGCATCGCAAGGGCGGCGGCAAACGCCGATACAATCGCAACACGACGCAGCATCGGGTCGTCCTTTAGGCTGTTGGCAAGGCGTTGGATGGCCCGGCGCGCAACGGCAGGGCATCCGAAGGATTCTTAACAAAAAAGCCGTTCGCGCCACGTACGCCCGGTCCGGGCAGCGGCGGCAACGGCGGTCTCGGAGTTTAGCATGCCCCCCTGAGCGAAAGCGAGTTCCTGGCCCTGGCCACGCAGGAGCTGGACCGCATCGAAGCCACGGTCGAGTCGGCCGCTGACGCGGCCGACGCCGATATTGAGATCAGCCGCACTGGCAACGTGATGGAGCTGGAGTTCGAGAACGGCACCAAGATCATCATCAATAGCCAGGCGCCGATGCAGGAACTGTGGGTGGCCGCGCGCGCCGGCGGCTTCCACTTCCGCCGCGACGGCGAGCGCTGGATCGACACCCGCAACGGCGGCGAGCTGTATGCGGCGCTGTCGGGCTACGTCAGCGAGCAGGCTGGCGCGGCCCTCAGGCTGGGCTGACGCAAAGCCTGCCTCGCGGGCAAAAGAAAAGCCGGCCTCTTGGCCGGCTTTCTGCTGTCTGGCGGCCGTGGTCAGGCGCCGCCGAACATCTCCAGGATCTTCTTCTTCTCGCCCTCGGTGTCGGCCGGCGCGGTGGCCGATTCCTCCGGCTTGCCCGGCCACGGATCGCCCAGGCCCACCGAAGCCACCCCGGCGCCGCCGGCGTTTTCTTCGAAGGTCCAGTCGCCGCCCACCATCAGCACGCCTTCGGGCGCAGGGCGCTCGGGCGACTCCGGCACGCCCTTGAGCGCCTTGCTCATGTAGCCCACCCAGATCGGCAGGGCCAGGCCGCCACCGGTCTCGCGCACGCCCAGGCTCTTGGGCTGGTCGTAGCCCATCCAGGCGATCGCCACCAGGTTGGGCGTGTAGCCGGCGAACCAGGCATCGACCGCGTCGTTGGTGGTGCCGGTCTTGCCCGCCAGGTCGTTGCGGCCCAGGCGCTGCTTGGCGGGGTTGGCGGTGCCCATGCGCACCACGTCGCGCAGCATGGTGTCGGCGATAAAGGCGGTGCGTGCGTCCAGCACGCGCACGGCGTCGGTGCCGGCGCGCTGCGGCTGGGTTTCGGAGATCACGTTGCCGCGCGCGTCCACCACCTTCTGGATCAGGTACGGGTTGACGCGGTAGCCGCCGTTGGCGAACACCGAGTACGCGCCCGCCATCTGCAGCGGCGTCACGGCGCCCGAGCCCAGCGCCATCGGCAGGTAGGCCGGGTGCTTGTCGGCCTCGAAGCCAAAGCGCGTGATGTAGTCCTGCGCGTACTGCGTGCCGATCGCGCGCAGGATCCGCACCGAGACCAGGTTCTTGGACTTGGCCAGCGCGCGGCGCATGGTCATCGGGCCCTCGAAGCGGCCGTCATAGTTCTTCGGTTCCCACACTTGGCCGCCGGTATCAGGGCCGATCGTCAGCGGTGCGTCGTTGATCACAGTGGCCGGCGAGAAGCCCTTTTCCAGCGCGGCCGAGTAAATGAACGGCTTGAAGCTGGAACCCGGCTGGCGCCAGGCCTGGGTCACGTGGTTGAACTTGTTGCGGTTGAAGTCGAAGCCGCCCACCATCGAACGGATCTCGCCGTCCTGGGGGTTGATCGACACGAACGCCGCGGCCACTTCCGGCAGCTGGGTCACCGACCAGTTGCCTTTCTCGTCCTGGGTCACGCGGATGACCGCGCCGGGGCGCATCTTCATCTTGGGTTGCGCATTGGACGACAGCGACGGCGAGATAAAGCGCAGCGCCGGTCCTTCGATGGT
Source organism: Cupriavidus necator (assembly GCA_022041995.1). Classification (GTDB taxonomy): domain Bacteria; phylum Pseudomonadota; class Gammaproteobacteria; order Burkholderiales; family Burkholderiaceae; genus Cupriavidus. The sequence goes on along the minus strand of CP074381.1, from coordinate 3,893,553 downwards.
TGCCACTTCGCCGGACAGCAGCGTTGCCTTTACCTGCCTGGCCGACACGCTGGTGACCACGGCGGAGCGCAGGTCGCCGCTGCCGGGGTGCTCGACCAGCGCATCGTCGATGGCCTGCTCGCGCTCGGCCGGGTCGGTGGGCAGGTCGATAAAGGCCTCGGGGCCGCGGTAGCCGTGCTTGCGCTCGTAGTTCATGATGCCGCTGCGCACCGACTCATAGGCGGCGTCCTGGTCCGGCTTGGTCAGCGTGGTGTAGACCGTCAGGCCGCGCGTGTAGGTTTCTTCGCGGTACTGCGCGTACATCAGCTGGCGCACGATTTCGGCGACGTACTCGGCGTGGGTCGAGAACTCGTTGCCCTCGGTGCGCACCTTCAGCTCGGCATGCACGGCCTGCTCGTACTGGTCGGGCGTGATATAGCCCAGGTCGCGCATGCGCTGCAGGATGTACTCCTGGCGCACCTTGGCGCGGCGCGGATTGACCACCGGGTTGTACGCCGACGGCGCCTTGGGCAGGCCGGCCAGCATGGCGGCCTCGGCCGGCGTCACGTCACGCACCGATTTGCCGAAGTACGCGCGCGCGGCGCTGTCGAAGCCATAGGCGCGCTGCCCCAGGTAGATCTGGTTCATGTACAGCTCGAGGATCTGGTCCTTGTTCAGGTTGGCCTCGATCTTGTACGCCAGCAGCATCTCGTAGATCTTGCGCGTGTAGGTCTTCTCGCTGGACAGGAAGAAGTTGCGCGCCACCTGCATGGTGATGGTGGAGGCGCCCTGCGACAGCCCGCCGCGCAGGTTGGCCAGGCCGGCGCGCAACACGCCGACGAAGTCGACGCCGCCGTGCTCGTAGAAGCGGTCGTCCTCGATCGCCAGGACCGCCTTTTTCATCACGTCCGGAATCTCGGCGATGGGCACGAAATTGCGCCGCTCTTCGCCGAATTCACCGATCAGCACATTGTCCGCGGTGTAGATGCGAAGCGGGATCTTGGGCCGGTAGTCGGTGATGGTGTCCAGCGATGGCAGGTTGGGCGCAGCCACCAGCAGCGCGTAGCCAAGCAGCAGCGCGATCACGACGGCTCCGGCGACAACCAGTCCGACCGCCCCGAACATGAGCCGCGCCCAGATTGAGCGGCGGGCAGGGTGGGACTTGTGTTGTGCGGTGGCCATAAGGGAAATACCTAGTCAGGGGTGCCCGGGATTATATCTTCCGGCATCGGCCCGCCCGGGCGTACAGTGGTGCGGGCGCCGCTATCGCGCTGTTACAAGATGTAATGTGGCGAATGCTGGCATGCACGGCGCTGTTGCGTGCAGCTAAAGGCGTACGGGCGGGCGCACAAGCGCGCACGGAAGGGAACCCGACGACCGTGGGGTTTTGGCAACGGATTGGCGAGGGGCTTCTCAAAAAGAACTCGGCGCCAGTTCGGCACATTGCCACCGATGCCGGATTTTGTGAGAATCGACCAACATAAAAGAGCAAACGTTTCATTCAAGAAACAAGGCTCGCCCGATTAGAGCGTTCAAGCCGGGGGCGAGTTCAAAAGTCAGGGGGTCACACCTTGCGTCGGGGCATTTTGTCGGGGCTGCTTCGCCGGACTACGGTCGGCGTAGATATCGGGTCGTCCAGTGTCAAGGTCGTCGAGCTGTCCGTCGGGGGCAGCAGGCAAGACTATCGGCTGGAAAAATGCGCCAGCGAACTGCTGGACCGCAACGCCGTTGCCGATGGCAACGTCATCAATATCGAGGCCGTCGGGATCGCGCTTAAACGCGCGCTGGGCAAGGCCGGCATCCGTTCGAAGGACGTGGTGCTGGGCGTGCCCTCCATGCTGACGGAATCGCAAACGGTCAGCCTGCCGGACAACCTGTCCGAAGACGAGCTGTATTCCCAGGTCGAATCCGAGGCACACCGGCTTTATCCGCCGTCGCAGGCGGTCAACTTCGACTTCGCCGTGATCGGCCCCAGCGAAACCGAGGGCGGTATCGGTGTGCGCGTCACGGCGGCCAACAGCGACCGTGTGCAGGAGCGCGTGACCGCGGCCGAGATGGCCGGGCTCAAGCCCCAGGTCATGGATGTCGAGGAATACGCGGTGCAGCGCTCGGTCGTGCAGATGCTGGGCGTGCCGCACGAGATGCCCGAGGCCGATGCGCGCGCGCTGCCGGTGGTGGCGGTGATCCATCTGGGCGGCAGCCGTTCCAAGGCGATCTTCTACCAGGGCTGGAAAGAACTCTACGAGCAGCCGCTGAACAGCTACGGCGACCAGCTCACGCAGAGTGCGGCGCGCATGTTCACCCTCGACGCGCTCAAGGCCGAGATCAAGAAGCGCAAGAACACGCTGCCTGAAGCCTGGCGCGCGCAGTTGCTCAAGCCGTCGCTGGATGCACTGGCGATGGAAGTGCAGTCCGCGGTCGGCAACTTCATCGCCAGTTCCAGCCTGGGCCGGGTCGACGAGATCCTGCTCTCGGGCGGGCACGCGTCGCTGCTCGGCGTGCAATCGGCGATCCAGCACCAGACCAAGATCACCACCACGCTGGCGAACCCGTTCGCCAATATGGCGACCAACGCCAAGGTCAACGAGCGCTACCTGCAGCGCGACTTGCCGGCGTACATCGTCAGTGCCGGCCTGGCCCTGCGCGGCCTGCAATAACGCACCGGAGGCATCAGATGTCCATGAACACACTGCCTTCGGTCAACCTGCTGCCTTACCACGAAGCCCGCAAGGCAGCACGCCGCAAGAAGGTCTATACGATGCTGGCCGGCGCCGCAGTGGCTGGCGCCGCCGTGGTGCTGCTGGGCGGCTACTATATCGACGGGCGCGTCGCTTCGGTGCTCGCACTCAATCAGGTATTGAGCACTGAGAACGCCAAGCTGGACGGGCAGATCCGCGAGGTCAACAACCTGAAGAAGGACATCGACGCGCTGCTGCAGCGCCAGAAGGCCGTTGAAAGCCTGCAGACCGAGCGCAACCGCCCGGTGCAGCTGCTTGAGGAACTGGTGCGGCAGGTGCCCGAAGGCGTCTACCTGACCAGCCTGAAGCAGACCGGCGAGGCCTTCACCATCGCGGGCGTGGCGCAGTCCAACGAGCGCATTTCCGAGCTGCTGCGCAACCTGAGCGGGGTGGCCTGGCTGGACAAGGCCGAACTGGTCGAATCCAAGGCCGTCACCATGACCAACAACCTGCGCGAGCAGCGCCGGTTGTTCGACTTCTCGATGCGCTTCGTGTACCGCGCGCCGGCAGCGGCGGTCGACGGCAAGAAGGCCGTGCCGGGCGCCTCCGCACCCGCAGCCGCCCCAGTTCCCGCACCCGCAGCCGGAAAGGCCTGACCATGGCGCTCAATACTGAAATCAACCTGGCCGACCTGACCGGCCAGTTCCGCGGGCTCAACCTGAGCGAACCGGAGACGTGGCCGGCCGCGCCGCGCGTGCTGTTCGCGGTGCTGGCCGCGGCCGTGGTGCTGCTGCTGGGCTGGCAGTTCTACTGGGGCGCCAAGTTCGACGAACTCGACCGCCAGCGCCAGGAGCAGGAAAGCCTGAAGCAGGCGTACCAGTCCAAGGTGGCGCAGGTGGCCAACCTGGACGCACTGCGCGAGCAGAAGAAGCAGGTGGAGCAGCGCGTGGCGCTGCTCGAGCGGCAACTGCCCAACAAGGCCGAGATGGACGCACTGCTGGCCGACGTCAACCACGCCGGCGTCGCACGCGGGCTGCAGTTCGAGCTGTTCAAGCCGCAGGGGGCGGTGATCAAGCCCTACTTCGCCGAGATCCCGGTGAACCTGCGCGTGACCGGGCGCTACCACGAGGTGGCGCAGTTCAATGCCGACGTGGCGGCACTGTCGCGGATCGTGTCGATGCAGAACCTGCAGCTGGCCAATACCAAGGATGGCGCGATGTCGATGGAGGCGGTGGCGATGGCCTACCGCGCGCTCGACCCGGACGAGCAGGCCGCGCAGCGCAAGGCCGCGGCAGCCGCTGCGGCAGCCAAGGCAGGAGGTGCCAAATGAGCCGCACCGTTCGTACCCGCAGCCTCGCCTGGACCACGGCGCCACGCACGTTCGCGGCGGCGGCGCTGGCCGTCGGCCTGCTGGGCGCCTGCGGCGCCAGCGATGAAGACGCCTTGCGCCAGTGGATGGATGCCACCCGCAGCGCGCGCGCCAAGCCGCCCGAGCCGCTGCCCGACGCCCGGCCCTATGTGCCGCGCGAGTACGCCGCAGCCACGGCGCCCGAGCCGTTCGCGCAGGCCAAGATCGGCGAGCTGAACAAGACGCTGGCGGATTCGCCCGAAGCCGGGCGGCGCCGCGAGCCGCTGGAGGACTACCCGCTCGAGAACTTCAAGATGCTCGGGATGATGACGAAGCACGGGGAGACCTTCGGCATCGTGCGGGTTGATAACAAGATCCACCATATCAAGGTGGGTCAGTATCTCGGCCAGAGCTATGGCCGGGTGGTCCGCATCACCGATCAGGAGATCGTGCTGCGCGAATTGGTCCGGGAGGGGGTATCAGAGTGGAAAGAGAAAATGACCAGCCTGAAGCTGGAGGTGGCGGCATGACCCTCACGCGCTGGTACCGTGCGCTCGCGGGCGCCGCAAAGACGACGATGGCGCTGGCGCTGGCGCTGGCGCTGTTGCTGGTGATTGCCGCGCCGGCCGCACTGGCACAAAGCAACCGGATCAAGGCGGTTGACGTCAGCATGGTCGGGGAGCAGACCGTGTTCACAATTGAACTCGAACGGCCGCTGGCGCAGAAGCCGGCGGACTTCACCACGCAGAACCCGGCACGGCTCGCGATCGATTTCTTCGATACTGGCTTTGACAAGCGGCGCGCGCAGTATGACTACGGCGGCAAGCTGGTCAAGTCCGCCAACGTGGTGCAGATCGGCGACCGCACCCGCGTGGTCCTCGACCTCACGCGCAACGCCACCTATCGCACCGACCAGCGCGGCAATGTCTTCGTGGTGGCGCTGGATAATGTGGCGCCGGCGCTCAAGAACGCTGTGCCCACGTTTGCGCCGGCTGCGACGGCGACGCCTGCAGCCGCGGCGGCGCGGCCGTCGGTGCGCCATATCGACTTCCGCCGCGGCGCCGATGGCGCCGGGCGCGTGGTGGTGGACCTGTCCTCGCGCGAATCGGGAATCAATATTGCGCAACAGGGCAAGAACGTGGTGGTGGATTTCCTCGGCACCACGCTGCCGGAGAACCTGCGGCGGCACTTCGACGTCAGCGACTTTGGCTCGCCGGTGCAGGGCATGCGCGCCTCCGATGCGAACGGCAACGCCCGCCTGACGATCGAGCCGCGCGGCAACTGGGAATACAGCTCGTACCAGACCGACACGCAGTTCGTGGTCGAGGTGCGCCCGGTCAAGGAAGACCCGACCAAGCTGATCAGCGGCCCGGGCTACCGCGGCGAGCGCCTGTCGCTGAACTTCCAGAACATCGACATCCGCTCGCTGCTGCAGGTGTTCGCCGACTTTACCAACCTGAACATCATCACCAGCGAAAGCGTGCAGGGCAACATCACGCTGCGCCTGAAGGATGTGCCCTGGGACCAGGCACTGCAGATCGTGATGGATGCCAAGGGCCTGGCCTCGCGGCGCAACGGCAATGTGCTGTGGGTCGCTCCCAAGGCCGAGCTGCAGACCAAGGAAAAGCTGGAGCTGGAGTCGCAGCAGCAGATCAACGACCTGGAGCCAATCCGCAGCCAGGTGTTCCAGCTCAACTACCAGCGCGCCGAGGACGTGCGCAAGATGCTGCTGGGCATGGCTGCCGGCGGCGGTGCTGCCGTGGCGCCCATTGCGGTGCCAGGGGCGGCGGGCGCCAGTACGCGCATGCTGTCAAGGCGCGGTTCGCTGACGGCCGATGCGCGCACCAACCAGCTCTTCGTCTCGGATATCGCCAGCAAGCTGGAAGAGGTGCAGAGCTTCATCGGCAAAATCGACATCCCGGTGCGCCAGGTGATCATCGAGGCGCGCATCGTCGAGGCCACCGATACCTTCAGCCGCAACCTGGGCGTGAAGCTGGGCTTTGCCGGGCAGTACAACAACGCCCGCGTCGGCAACACGTACAACAACGTGCTGCCCGGGGCGACCTCCGACAACGGCCCGTTCCTGAGCCTGCCGGCCGGTGCTATCAACGGCACCAACCCGGCCAATGTCGCGGTCAGTCTGTTCAACAGCGCCGCCACCAAATTCCTGGCACTGGAGCTGTCGGCGCTGGAAGCGGATGGCAAGGGCAAGATCATCTCCAGCCCGCGCGTGGTCACGGCCAACAACATCAAGGCGCTGATCGAGCAGGGTACCGAGCTGCCGTACCAGGCGGCGACCTCCAGCGGTGCGACCTCGGTGCAGTTCCGCAAGGCCAACCTGAAGCTGGAAGTGACGCCGCAGATCACGCCCGAAGGCAATGTGCTGCTGGACGTTGACGTGAACAAGGACAGCGTGGGCATCCAGACCACCTCGGGCTTTGCGATCGACACCAAGCACGTGCAGACCCAGGTGCTGGTGGAGAACGGCGGCACGGTTGTGATCGGCGGTATCTATACACAGACAGAGTCCAACGACACCGACAAGGTGCCGCTGCTGGGCGATATCCCGGTGCTGGGCAACCTGTTCAAGAGCAACGCCAAGGTGCGCAACCGCACCGAGCTGCTGGTGTTCCTGACCCCGCGCATCCTGAACGAGAGCGTGTCGCTCAGGTAGGGACATGGCGTCCGGAGGCGCCGGATACAGTAGACTGGCAGGCCGCATCGAGGGATGCGGCCTTTTTTTGCGCGCCGCGGGGCGCCCGGAGACGGCCCCGGGACGGGCCAGCCATGTGGGCCATGCCGCATTCGCCACTTGCCGGCCGCGCCACAACATAAGAAGATGATGCAGTTCCCAACCGGGAGGACGGCCCGCATGCCGCGCTCCCGAACGACAGTCCAGTGACAGCCTCAGCGACAGGCCCGGCGGCACAGCGCCAGGCCCAGGATCGGCGCGACGCCGATCGATCCGACTCCGAGCGACCGGAATCCGATCGACCCAATCTCTTTTTCGTCGGCCTGATGGGCGCCGGCAAGACCACCGTGGGCCGCACGGTGGCGCGGCGCCTGCACTATCCGTTCTTCGATTCCGACCATGAACTGGAGGCGCACTGCGGTGTCCGCATCCCGGTGATCTTCGAAGTCGAGGGCGAGGCAGGCTTCCGCGACCGCGAGGCCGCCATGATCCGCGACCTGGCCGCGCGCCAGGGCATTGTGCTGGCCACCGGCGGCGGCGCCGTGCTGCGTGCCGAGAACCGCGAGGTGCTGAAGTCCCGCGGCACGGTCGTGTACCTGCGCGCCAGCCCGCACGACCTGTGGCTGCGCACCCGACACGACCGCAACCGGCCGCTGCTGCAGGCCGAGGACCCCAAGGGCAAGCTCGAGGCGCTGTACGCCGAGCGCGACCCGCTGTACCGCGAAGTCGCCGACTTCATCATCGAAACCGGCAAGCCCTCGGTGGCGCAGCTTGCTAATATGGTGTTGATGCAACTTGAAATGGCCGGTTTTCCGATCGATCCGCCGCAGCCGGCTTCCGCGCCGCCGGAAGAGTCGGAGCCGCCGGCGCAGGACCACAATCCATGATTACGCTTGAAGTCGACCTGGGCGAGCGCAGCTACCCCATCCATATCGGTACCGGCCTGCTGGACAACGCCGAACTGCTGCGCCCGCATGTGCGCGGGCAGCACGCCGTCATCGTCACCAACGAAACCGTCGGCCCGCTCTATGCGGCGCGTGTCGAGGCCGCGCTGGCCGCGCTCGGCAAGACCGTGCGCACCGTCACGCTGCCCGACGGCGAAGCCTTCAAGCACTGGGAAACGCTGAACCGGATCTTCGACGCGCTGCTGCAGGCCGGCGCCGACCGCAAGACCACGCTGGTCGCGCTGGGCGGCGGCGTGGTGGGCGACATGACCGGGTTTGCCGCCGCCTGCTACATGCGCGGCGTACCCTTTATCCAGATGCCGACCACGCTGCTGGCGCAGGTGGATTCGTCGGTGGGCGGCAAGACTGGCATCAACCACCCGCTGGGCAAGAACATGATCGGCGCGTTCCACCAGCCCAACGCGGTGATCGCCGATATCGACACGCTGCGCACGTTGCCCGCGCGCGAGCTGGCCGCCGGGATGGCCGAGGTCATCAAGCACGGCGCCATCGCCGATGCCGAGTACTTCGGCTGGATCGAGCGCAACATCAAGCCGCTGAATGCCTGCGACCCGGACCTGATGGCGCTCGCCGTGCAGCGCTCCTGCGAGATCAAGGCCGGCGTGGTGGCCCAGGATGAGCGCGAGGGCGGCCTGCGCGCCATCCTCAATTTCGGCCACACCTTCGGCCATGCGATCGAGGCCGGCATGGGCTACGGCGCCTGGCTGCACGGCGAGGCCGTGGGCTGCGGCATGGTGATGGCCGCCGACCTCTCGCACCGGCTGGGCTTTATCGATATCGAGACGCTCGCGCGCATCCGCACCCTGACCCAGGCAGCCATGCTGCCGGTGGTGGCGCCGGAACTGGGCGCCGATCGCTATATCGAACTGATGAAGGTCGACAAGAAGGCCGAGGCCGGCAGCATCAAGTTCATCCTGCTGAAAAAGCTCGGCGAAGCGTTTATCACCACCGTGCCGGACGCCGACCTGCGTGCGACGCTTGCGCACGCAGTCTTGAAACCACCCACCGAGGCCCGGTCGCCTGACCGATCGGTTATGCCTCGCCACCCCGCCCCAGCCACCGGACGCGCCGCATGACCGACTTTGAAAGCCATCTCGCCCCTTACGCCGCCCGCTCTGCGCAGACGCGCGGGCGGGTGCATGCCGAACCCGCATCGCTGTCGCGCAGCGAATTCCAGCGCGACCGCGACCGGGTCATCCACAGCACGGCGTTCCGGCGGCTCGAGTACAAGACCCAGGTCTTCGTCAACCATGAAGGGGACCTGTTCCGCACCCGGCTGACCCACAGCCTGGAGGTGGCGCAGATCGCCCGTTCGATCGCGCGCAACCTGCGCCTCAATGAAGACCTGGTCGAGGCGATCTCGCTGGCACACGACCTGGGGCACACCCCCTTCGGCCACGCCGGTCAGGATGCGCTCAATACCTGTATGAAGAACCACGGCGGCTTCGAGCACAACCTGCAGAGCCTGCTGGTGGTGGACGAGCTGGAAGAGCGCTACGGCGGCTTCAACGGGCTGAACCTGACCTTTGAGACGCGCGAGGGCATCCTCAAGCATTGCTCGCGGGTCAACGCCTCGGCGCTGGGCGAACTGGGCCGGCGCTTCCTGGAGGGCACGCAGCCGTCGCTGGAGGCGCAGCTGGCCAACCTGGCCGACGAGATCGCCTACAACAACCACGATATCGACGACGGCCTGCGCTCGGGGCTGCTGACGCTGGAGCAGCTGGACGAGGTGCCGATGTGGGCCCGCCACCGCGCCGAGGTGGCCGCTGTCTTCCCCGGCGTCAACGGCCGGCGCGCCATCAACGAGACGGTCCGGCGCATGATCAATACGCTGATCGTCGACCTGATCGAGACCACCAGCCGCAATATCGCCGCGGCCAACCCGCGCAATATCGACGCGGTGCGCGCGGCAGGCCCGCTGGTCGGCTTCAGCCCGCAGATGCATGAAGAGGCGGCCGAGCTCAAGCGCTTCCTGTTCCGGCACCTGTACCGGCATTACCTGGTGATGCGCATGTCGGCCAAGGCGCAGCGCATTGTCGGCGACCTGTTCCAGGCCTTCATGTCCGACCCGCGTCTGCTGCCGCCGCAGTACCAGGCCAGCCACGGGGGCGACCAGTCGCGGCTGATTGCCCACTACATCGCGGGCATGACCGACCGCTACGCGATCCGTGAGCACCGCCGCATCTTCGCGGTCAGCGAAGGCAACTGAGGGCGCGTTCGGGCTGGCCCTCCGATCGGCACGCCAGCCTGCCGCATAAGTGGGGACGGATCAGGCTATCATGCGGGCATCAACGCTCGCATGACCTGTCATGGCACGCCTTCCCCGCTTTTCCCCCGCCGGTCTGCCCGCCCTGGTGTTGCAGCGCGGCAACAACCGCCAGCACGTGTTCCTGGGGCCGGACGACTACCTGCACTACCTCGACTGCCTGCGCATGGCCGCGCGCGAGCATGACCTTGCCATCCATGCCTACACGCTGCGGCCCAACCACGTGCACCTGGTGGCCACGCCCAAGGGGGCAGACTCGCTGAGCCTGACCATGCAGGCGGTGGGGCGGCGCTATGCGCGCTACTTCAACCGGGTGGCCAGCCGCACCGGCACGCTGTGGGAAGGGCGCTTCCGTTCCGCGGTGTTCGACCCCGCCCGGTGGATGCTGCCGGCGATGCTCTATGTGGAGGGCAACGCGCTGCGCGCGGGTGAGGTGAGCACCCCGGAGGCCGATCGCTGGAGCAGTTACCACCATCACGCCGGTATCGAGGCCAGCCCGTTTGTGAGCGACCACTCCGCGTACTGGGAACTGGGCAATACGCCGTTCGAGCGGCAGTCGAACTACCGGATGCTGACCGCCGAGGGCCTGTCGGGCAAGACCCTGGAGACACTGCGCAACCATGCCCATAGCGGCTGGCCACTTGGCGACGAAGCGTTCCTGGCCCAATTGGAGCGGCACGCAACGCGGCGCGTGCAACCGTTGCCAAAAGGACGCCCCAAAAAGGTGCAAACGACATCAGCAAATGTGTCAAGGCCGTCGCAAAACTAATATGTCCCTATTTAATTGGGTCACCGAAACGGTGCCTAATTTAATGTTATCTGACCCCATTTAAAAATTTTGCGAGGCGAACGCGATTCCCATATAGTTGCTCCACCCACAGTCATTGTGCGGCGCGTCACGCTCGTGTACGCCGCTGCGGCCCGCTGACAGCTTCGTCCCCATTTTCCGTCCCGCCGGTTTCCGGTCTGGGTGGAGGAATAAAAACGAGAAAGCGCGCGGTCCCCGTTCCGGTACGCCCAGCCAGTTCGCGCAGCCTTCACCGGAATTCAGCCCGTGGACCAAACGAAAAATCTTTCGGCCCAAGCTCAGGCACAAGCGCAGACCAGCGAGTCTTCCCAAGCCATTGACCTGCGCCCGCAAGCGCAGGGCATGTACGATCCCAGCAACGAGCATGACGCCTGCGGCGTCGGCATGGTCGCGCACATCAAGGGCAAGAAGTCCCACGAGATCATCTCGCAGGGCCTGAAGATCCTGGAGAACCTGGACCACCGGGGTGCGGTCGGCGCCGATGCGCTGATGGGCGACGGTGCCGGTATCCTGATCCAGGTCCCGGACCAGTTCTACCGCGAGGAAATGGCCGCGCAGGGCGTGAGCCTGCCGCCCGCCGGCGAGTATGGCGTGGGCATGATCTTCCTGCCCAAGGAACACGCTTCGCGCCTGGCCTGCGAGCAGGAACTGGAGCGCACGGTCCGCCTGGAAGGCCAGGTCGTGCTGGGCTGGCGCGACGTGCCGGTCGATGCCAAGATGCCGATGTCGCCGACGGTGCGCACCACCGAGCCGGTGATCCGCCAGATCTTCATCGGGCGCGGCCGCGACATCATGACCACGGACGCGCTGGAACGTAAGCTCTACGTCATCCGCAAGACCGCCAGCCACGCCATCCAGGCGCTCAAGCTCAAGCACGGCAAGGAATACTTCGTGCCGTCGATGTCGGCCCGTACCGTGGTGTACAAGGGCCTGCTGCTGGCCAACCAGGTTGGCGAGTACTACCTGGACCTGCTGGACCCGCGTGCCGTCTCGGCCCTGGCCCTGGTCCACCAGCGCTTCTCGACCAACACCTTCCCGGCCTGGGAACTGGCCCACCCGTACCGCATGGTCGCCCACAACGGCGAAATCAACACGGTCAAGGGCAATGTCAACTGGATCAACGCGCGCACCGGCGCGATTTCGTCGCCGGTGCTCGGCGACGACCTGCCCAAGCTGTGGCCGCTGATCTACCCGGGCCAGTCCGACACCGCATCGTTCGACAACTGCCTCGAACTGCTGACGATGGCCGGCTACCCGCTCGTCCACGCGATGATGATGATGATCCCGGAAGCCTGGGAACAGCACACGCTGATGGACGACAACCGCCGCGCCTTCTACGAGTACCACGCCGCCATGATGGAGCCGTGGGACGGCCCGGCCGCAATCTGCTTCACCGATGGCCGCCAGATCGGCGCCACGCTGGACCGCAACGGCCTGCGCCCGGCACGTTTCTATGTGACCGAGGACGACATCGTGGTGCTGGCTTCGGAAGCCGGCGTGCTGCCGTTCCCCGAGTCGCGCATCGTTGAGAAGTGGCGCCTGCAGCCGGGCAAGATGTTCCTGATCGACATGGAGCAGGGCCGCATCATCGATGACAAGGAACTCAAGGACAACCTGGCCAACGCCAAGCCGTACAAGAGCTGGATCGACGCCGTGCGCATCAAGCTCGATGAGCTCGACGCCAAGCCGGAAGACGTTGCCGCCGAGAAGAAGCCGGTGGCCAGGCTGCTGGACCGCCAGCAGGCCTTCGGCTACACCCAGGAGGACGTCAAGTTCCTGATGGCGCCGATGGCGCTGGCAGGCGAGGAAGCCACCGGTTCGATGGGCAATGACAGCCCGCTGGCGGTGCTGTCGTCCAAGAACAAGACGCTGTACCACTACTTCAAGCAACTGTTCGCCCAGGTCACCAACCCGCCGATCGACCCGATCCGCGAGAACATGGTGATGTCGCTGGTGTCGTTCATCGGCCCGAAGCCGAACCTGCTGGAACTGAACAACATCAACCCGCCGATGCGTCTCGAAGTGTCCCAGCCGGTGCTGGACTTCAAGGACATCGCCAAGATCCGCAACATCGAGCACTACACCGGCGGCAAGTTCCGTTCGTACGAGCTGAACATCTGCTACCCGAAGGCCTGGGGCAAGGAAGGCATCGAAGCACGCCTGGCCTCGCTGTGCGCCGAAGCCGTGGATGCGGTGCGTTCGGGCTTCAACATCCTGATCGTGTCGGACCGCCGCGTGGATGCCGAGCATGTCGCGATTCCCGCGCTGCTGGCCACGTCCGCCATCCACCACCACCTGGTGGAGAAGGGCCTGCGCACGTCCACCGGCCTGGTGGTCGAAACCGGCACCGCCCGTGAAGTGCACCACTTTGCGCTGCTGGCCGGCTATGGCGCCGAAGCCGTGCATCCGTACCTGGCGATGGAAACGCTGGCCGAAATGGCCCAGGGCCTGTCCGGCGACCTGTCGCCCGAGAAGGCCGTCAAGAACTTCGTCAAGGCGATCGGCAAGGGCCTGTTCAAGGTGATGTCCAAGATGGGCATCTCCACGTACATGTCGTACACCGGCGCGCAGATCTTTGAAGCCATCGGCCTGTCGCGCGAACTGGTGCAGAAGTACTTCCATGGCACCCCGTCGAACGTCGAGGGCATCGGCATCTTCGAAGTGGCCGAGGAAGCCCTGCGCCTGCACCGCGACGCCTTTGGCGACAACCCGGTGCTGGAAAGCATGCTGGACGCCGGCGGCGAATACGCCTTCCGCATCCGCGGCGAAGAGCATATGTGGACCCCGGACTCGGTCGCCAAGCTGCAGCACTCGGTGCGCGCTGACGACGGCAAGGGCGCCTACCAGACGTACAAGGAATACGCCAACATCATCAACGACCAGAGCAAGCGCCACATGACGCTGCGCGGTCTGTTCGAGTTCAAGGTCGATCCGGCCAAGGCGATTCCGCTGGAAGAAGTGGAATCGGCCAAGGAGATCGTCAAGCGCTTCGCCACGGGTGCGATGTCGCTCGGCTCGATCTCGACCGAAGCCCACACCACGCTGGCGCTGGCGATGAACCGCATCGGCGGCAAGTCCAACACCGGCGAAGGCGGCGAGGACGAGAAGCGCTACCGCAACGAGCTGCGCGGCATCCCCATCAAGCAGGGCGATACCCTCAAGGGCCTGCTGGGCGACAACGTGATCGAGCGCGACCTGGAACTGCAGGAAGGCGATTCGCTGCGCTCGAAGATCAAGCAGGTGGCGTCGGGCCGTTTCGGCGTGACCGCCGAGTACCTGGCTTCGGCCGACCAGATCCAGATCAAGATGGCGCAGGGCGCCAAGCCCGGTGAAGGCGGCCAGCTGCCCGGCCACAAGGTCTCGGACTACATCGGCAAGCTGCGTTACTCGGTGCCGGGCGTTGGTCTGATTTCGCCGCCCCCGCACCATGACATCTATTCGATCGAAGACCTGGCGCAGCTGATCCACGACCTGAAGAACGTCAACCCGTCATCGGATATCTCGGTCAAGCTGGTATCCGAAGTGGGCGTCGGCACCGTGGCCGCGGGCGTGTCCAAGGCCAAGGCCGACCACGTCGTGATCGCCGGCCATGACGGCGGCACCGGCGCCTCGCCGTGGTCGTCGATCAAGCACGCCGGCACGCCGTGGGAGCTGGGCCTGGCCGAGACGCAGCAGACGCTGCTGCTCAACGGCCTGCGCAACCGCATCCGCGTGCAGGCCGACGGCCAGATGAAGACCGGCCGCGACGTCGTCATCGGCGCGCTGCTGGGCGCCGATGAATTCGGCTTCGCCACCGCGCCGCTGGTGGCCGAGGGCTGCATCATGATGCGCAAGTGCCACCTGAACACTTGCCCGGTGGGCGTGGCCACGCAGGATCCGCAGCTGCGCAAGAAGTTCCAGGGCAAGCCGGAACACGTGGTCAACTTCTTCTTCTTCGTTGCCGAAGAGGCCCGCGAGATCATGGCCCAGCTGGGCATCCGCAAGTTCGACGAGCTGATCGGCCGCGCCGACCTGCTCGACACCAAGCCGGGTATCGAGCACTGGAAGGCACGCGGGCTGGACTTCGGCCGCATCTTCCACCAGGTCTCGCTGGGCGCGGAAGTGCCGCTGTTCCACACCGACGTGCAGGACCACGGCCTGTCGGCCGAGGCCGGCAAGGCGCTGGACCACGTACTGATCGCCAAGGCCCGTCCGGCCATCGAGAAGGGCGAGCGGGTTTCGTTCATCCAGCCGGTGAAGAACGTCAACCGTACCGTCGGCGCGATGCTGTCGGGCGTGGTGGCGCGCCAGCATGGCCACGAAGGCCTGCCTGACGACACCATCCACATCCAGCTGCAAGGCACCGCCGGCCAGTCGTTCGGCGCGTTCCTGGCGCACGGCATCACGCTGGACCTGGTAGGCGACGGCAACGACTACGTCGGCAAGGGCCTGTCGGGCGGCCGCGTGATCGTGCGCGCCCCGCATGAGTTCCGCGGCGACCCGACCCGCAACATCATCGTCGGCAACACCGTGCTGTACGGCGCGATCGCCGGTGAAGCGTTCTTCAACGGCGTGGCCGGCGAGCGCTTCGCGGTGCGCAACTCCGGCGCGGTTGCCGTGGTGGAAGGCACCGGCGACCACGGTTGCGAGTACATGACCGGCGGCACGGTGGTGGTGCTGGGCGGCACGGGCCGCAACTTCGCGGCCGGCATGTCGGGCGGCGTGGCCTACGTCTATGACGAGGACGGCCTGTTCGACAAGCGCTGCAACACCTCGATGGTGGCGCTGGAGGCCGTGCTGGCCGCCGCCGACCAGGAGAAGGGCCAGGGCCCGGCTTCGTGGCACAAGGTCGACGGCAAGCGCGTGCTGGATGAAGTCATCCTGCGCAACCTGATCGAGCAGCATTTCCGCTACACCGGTTCCGAGCGCGCCAAGGCGCTGCTGGCTGACTGGACCACGGCACGCCGCAAGTTCGTCAAGGTCTTCCCGACCGAGTACAAGCGCGCGCTGGGCGAGATGTACGCCAAGGAACAGGCCGCCCGCGACAGCGACCGTGAAGCCATCGCGGCCTGAGCGAGCGCAACGCAACGACGCAGAGGGGCCGCGGCAGCCGCCGCGGCCCTGACAAGATTCTGACCCCACCGCAGGGCCGGCGACGCCGCCGGTCCCGCGCAGCATGACCAAGGACGCAACATGGGTAAGGCGACTGGCTTTCTCGAATTTCCGCGCCAGAACGAAGGCTACGAAGCGGTAGTCAAGCGCGTGAAGCACTACAAGGAATTCGTGTTCGCGCTGTCCGACAGCGAAGCGAAGATCCAGGGTGCGCGCTGCATGGACTGCGGCATCCCGTTCTGCAACAACGGCTGCCCGGTCAACAACATCATTCCCGACTTCAACGACCTGGTGTACCGCCAGGACTGGAAGTCGGCGATCGAGGTGCTGCACCAGACCAATAACTTCCCCGAGTTCACCGGCCGCATCTGCCCCGCACCGTGCGAGGCCGCCTGCACGCTGGGCATCAATGAACTGCCGGTGGGCATCAAGTCGATCGAGCACGCCATCATCGACAAGGCCTGGGAAGAGGGCTGGGTCAAGCCGCAGCTGCCGCGCCACAAGACCGGCAAGACCGTGGCCGTGGTCGGCTCCGGCCCCGCCGGCATGGCGGTCGCGCAGCAGCTGGCACGCGCCGGCCATGACGTGACTGTGTTCGAGAAGAACGACCGCATCGGTGGCCTGCTGCGCTACGGCATCCCCGACTTCAAGATGGAGAAGACGCTGATCGACCGCCGCATCGAGCAGATGCAGACCGAAGGCGTGACTTTCCGCGCCGGCGTGATGGTGACCGACGGCGAACTGCCGGCCGGCATCAAGAACTACGCCCGTGAAACCATCTCGGCTCAGGCCCTGATGGACCAGTTTGACGCCGTGGTGCTGGCGGGCGGCTCGGAAGTGCCGCGCGACCTGCCAGTGCCGGGCCGCGACCTGGCCGGCATCCACTTCGCGCTGGAATTCCTGATCCCGCAGAACAAGGAAGTGGCCGGCGACGGCGAAAACGAGATCCGCGCCGAAGGCAAGAACGTAATCGTGATCGGTGGCGGCGATACCGGCTCCGACTGCGTGGGTACGTCCAACCGCCATGGCGCGACCTCGGTGACGCAGTTTGAACTGCTGCCGCAGCCGCCGGAAGAAGAGGACAAGCCGCTGGTGTGGCCGTACTGGCCGATCAAGCTGCGCACCTCGTCGTCGCACGATGAAGGCTGCGAGCGCGACTGGTCGGTCGCCACCAAGGAATTCATCGGCGAGAACGGCAAGGTCACCGCACTGAAGGCCTGCCGCGTCGAATGGAAGGATGGCCGCATGCAGGAAGTCGAAGGCAGCGAGTTCATCCTGCCGGCCGACCTGGTGCTGCTGGCGATGGGCTTTACCAACCCGGTGGGCTCGATGCTGGAAGCGTTTGGCGTGGATACCGATGCGCGCAAGAACGCCAAGGCCTCGACCGAGGGCGAGCGTGCTTACCACACCAACGTGCCCAAGGTGTTCGCCGCCGGCGATGTGCGCCGTGGCCAGTCGCTGGTGGTGTGGGCGATCCGCGAAGGCCGCCAGGCTGCGCGTTCGGTCGATGCCTTCCTGATGGGCCACACCGAACTGCCGCGCTGATTCATCCCGGCAAGAACAAAAAGCCCGCCTGGCGCAAGCCGGCGGGCTTTTTGTCGTCCTGGCGCCGGCGCAGCGCTCAGTCGGCCAGCGTGCGCTCCATCAGCATCGCACTGGCGCCGTAGCTGGCCAGCTTGGCCGCATGGGCGGCGGCCATGTGCGCCGCCACCGGGGCGTACCCGAGCCTGCGCCACCACGGCGCGGCCGACTGCACCGCGATCAGCCGCGAACGCCGCAGCCCCGCGGCGCGCGCGGCCGCCTGTGCCGCCGCGTACAGGCGCGGCGCCAGGCCGGCGCCGCGTCCGGCGGGCGCCACGGCCATGTCGTGCACAAACCAGGTGAGGGTGTCCGGCCCGGCGCCACGCCAGCGATCGTCGAGAACGCCGTCCAGCGGCGGCAGGGTGGCTTCGGGCCAGGCGTGGGTAAAGAGGTAGGCGGCGAGCGCGCCGGGATGTCCGGGATCATGCGCGACCCAGCAGGTGGCGGGGGACAGCGCCAGCCGGCTTGCCAGCGCGGCATGGCTCTCCAGCAGGACTTCGGTATAGCAGCTGGCTTGCACCGCCAGCACGGCCGGCAGGTCGGCGGTGACCATCGGCCGCAGGGTGTAAATCGTCATCGGCCGATTATAGCCAGCGAGGCCCGTGCGTCCCGGTGGCCATGGCGCGTTTGGCAAGGCCTGGCGGGGCCTTCAGGGTTCTCCCGGCTATGGTTTACGTGTCTGTGGTGGCCTGGGCAATGTCCTTACAATTTTCAAAAACAACTAACGGAAACTGCCTCGCAAATCCTTTTTCCCCAGAACCAGCTTGCCGCCTCCTCAGGAGACCGGCCGGAGGAAATTGATGCCCGAAGTGCGCAATGTGTCGCGGCTTTGGCGAGGTAAAGCAAAGTTGGCGCCGCGCCCCCAATGGGCGCAGTCCGGCGCTGGCTCCAGCCTTTCCTGTGCCTGTATGCCCTGGGGTGTGCCACGCTGGCGCTGGCGGTGCCGGCCATGCCGGCGCATGCCGGGACCCAGCAGCTCGCCCGCAGCATGTCGTTCCCCGACCGACCGATGCGCCTGATCGTGCCGTTCCCGGCCGGCGGCGTTGCCGATGCGGTGGCGCGCATGCTGGCCGAGCGCCTGTCCGCACGTCTGGGCGTGCCGGTGGAGGTCGACAACCGGCCCGGCGCCGCCGGCACCATCGCCGGCGACGTGGTCGCCAAGGCCAGCTCCGATGGCCACACCCTGTTGTTGCACCAGGCCAATATGCTGATCCAGCCCGGACTGGAGCCGGTGCCATACGACGTCGTGCGCGATTTCACGCCGGTGGCGCGCGTGGCCACCACGCCGCTGTTCCTGGTGATCGATGCCAGGCTGCCAATGCGCACGCCGGAGCAATGGATGACCGCCGTGAAGTCGAACCCCGGCTCCTACAGCTATGGCTACGGCCAGCCGGGCAGCCCCTCTCACCTGTACGCCGAGTACGCCGTGCGCGGCATCCGCAGCGGCGTGCCGCTGGTGACCGCCAAGGGCGAGTCCGCCGTGGTCCAGGAGATGCTGGCCGGCCGCGTCAGTGCGTGTTTCTGTTCGTTTGCCGCGGTCCAGGGCCAGGTCAGGAACGGTGGGCTGCGCCTGGTCGGGGTGACGGGCGTGGCCCGCTCGCCGCTG
This sequence comes from Cupriavidus necator, assembly GCA_022041995.1. Taxonomy (GTDB): domain Bacteria; phylum Pseudomonadota; class Gammaproteobacteria; order Burkholderiales; family Burkholderiaceae; genus Cupriavidus. Next base: position 3,874,539 of record CP074381.1, on the reverse strand, counting down.
GCACCGCTGGTGCCGACGCTGCAGGAGTCGGGGCTGGAAGGCTATGCCGCGGCCGCCTGGTTTGGCGTGATGGCGCCGGCCAAGACGCCGCGTGCGATCGTCGCCAGGCTGGCGGTCGAGCTCGACGCCGTCATGTCCGAGCGCGAGGTGCGTTCGCGCCTGCAGGCAGCGGGGGTCACGCCGCTGCGCGACTCGCCGGAGGCGTTCGCCACCGCGATCCGCTCGGAATCGATCCAATGGCAGGTGATCCTGAAGGACGTTTCGTCGATACAGGAGCCTTGAGCAGCAAAGGGGGGCGGGTTTGGGAGGCTAGGGCAAGTCTGAGAGAAGGGCGTGTGGCGCGGGGCACACGGGCGCCAGCAGGGCTAGGTAGTACACCTTATAATGCGCGACTGTCCTGACCGGTGCCCACGTGACCGATTCTGCTCAAAACCTCGTCGAACTGACTGCGGTGGACTTCGCCTATGCGGACCACGGCAAGCCGATCCTGTCCGGCCTGACCATGCAATTCCCGCGTGGCAAGGTGATTGCGGTGATGGGCGGCTCGGGTTGCGGCAAGACGACGGTGCTGCGGCTGATCGGCGGCCAGGTCCGCCCGCAGGCGGGTACGGTCAGCTTTGCCGGCACCGATATCCACACGCTGGATACCCGCGGCCTGTACGCGGTGCGCCGCCAGATGGGCATGCTGTTCCAGTTCGGCGCGCTGTTTACCGACCTGTCGGTGTTCGACAATGTGGCGTTCCCGCTGCGCGAGCACACCGACCTGCCCGACTCGATGATCCGCGACCTGGTGCTGATGAAGCTCAACGCGGTCGGCCTGCGCGGCGCGCGCGACCTGATGCCGTCGCAGATCTCGGGCGGCATGGCGCGGCGCGTGGCGCTGGCGCGCGCGATTGCGCTGGATCCGGCGCTGCTGATGTATGACGAGCCCTTCGCCGGACTGGACCCGATCTCGCTCGGGCTGACCGCGCGGCTGATCCGCAGCCTGAACGACGCGCTGGGTGCTACCACGATCATCGTCTCGCACGACGTGCACGAGACCTTCCAGATCGCCGACTACGTCTATTTCATCGCCGACGGCCGCATCGTCGCGCAGGGCGAGCCCGAGGCGCTGCGCGCCTCCACCGACCCGTTCGTGCACCAGTTCGTCCATGCCGAGGCCGACGGCCCGGTGCCGTTCCACTACGCCGGACCTTCGCTGGCCGAGGATTTCGCCGGAGGTGCGCGGTAATGGACTTCTTTACCACCATCGGGGCGGCTGTGCGCCGCAGCATGTCGGGACTGGGCCATGCCACGCGCATGTTCCTGACGCTGCTGGGCCTGTCGCCGGCACTGCTGCTGCGCCGCTTCCGGCTGGTGACCGACCAGGTCTTCTTTGTCGGCAACCTGTCGCTGGTGATCATCGCAGTGTCGGGCCTGTTCGTGGGCTTCGTGCTTGGCCTGCAGGGCTACTACACCCTGAACCGCTACGGTTCCGAGCAGGCACTCGGGCTGCTGGTGGCCTTGTCGCTGGTGCGCGAGCTGGGCCCGGTGGTGACCGCGCTGCTGTTCGCCGGCCGCGCCGGCACCTCGCTGACTGCCGAGATCGGCCTGATGAAGGCGGGCGAGCAGCTGACGGCCATGGAAATGATGGCGGTGAACCCGCTGCAGCGCGTGATCGCACCGCGCTTCTGGGCAGGCGTGATCGCCATGCCGGTGCTGGCGGCGATCTTCAGCGCGGTAGGCATCCTGGGCGGCTACGTGGTGGGCGTGCAGTTGATCGGCGTTGACGCCGGCGCCTTCTGGTCGCAGATGCAGGGCGGCGTCGACGTGCGCGCCGACGTGCTCAATGGCGTGATCAAGAGCTTTATCTTTGGCATTGCCGTGACGTTTATTGCCCTGTACCAGGGCTTCGAGGCCAAGCCCACGCCGGAAGGCGTCTCGCGCGCGACCACCCGTACCGTGGTGATTGCATCGCTGGCCGTGCTGGGGCTGGATTTCCTGCTGACCGCGCTGATGTTCGGCAACTGACGCGGGCCATACCAACGACAAGTCAGCGACAAGAACACTACGGGGTTGAAGAAAGAGATTCCAATGAAAAAGAACGCACTCGATTTCTGGGTGGGGCTGTTTGTGGCGGCGGGGTTCGTCGCCGTGCTGTTCCTGGCCCTCAAGGCGGGCAACATGAGCGCCTTTTCCTTCCAGGACACCTATAGCGTGCAGGCGCGCTTTGACAATATCGGCGGGCTCAAGCCGCGCGCGCCGGTCAAAAGCGCGGGCGTGGTGGTCGGCCGCGTGGCGGCGATCCGCTTCGACGACAAGACCTATCAGGCCACCGTCGAGATGAGCCTGGAGAAGCGCTACCAGTTCCCCAAGGACACCTCGGCCAAGATCCTGACATCCGGACTGCTCGGCGAGCAGTACATCGGCCTGGAAGCCGGCGGCGACACCGCCATGCTGGCCGAAGGCGGGCGCATCACCATGACGCAGTCGGCCGTGGTGCTGGAAAACCTGATCGGCCAGTTCCTGTACAACAAGGCGGCAGATGCCGGCGGCGGTGCGTCCGCCGGTGCCAGCGCGCCGGCGCCGGCAGGGGATCTCAAATGAGCGCGGCGCCATCGTTCCGCAAGGGCCTGGCCGCAGTGGCTGGCGCGGCCGTGCTTGCCGGTTGCGCCACTGGCCCCACCGCCAACCCGAAAGACCCGCTGGAGCCGTTCAATCGCGAAGTCTCGAAGATCAACGAGGACTTCGACAAGGGCGTCCTGCGCCCGGTGGCCCAGGTCTATGCCGACTACATGCCCACGCCGGTGCAGCGCGCGGTGGAGAACTTCTTCTCCAACGTGAGCGATGTCTACTCGGCAGCGAACAACCTGCTGCAGGGCAAGCCCACCCGCGCCGCCGAGGACACCATGCGCGTGGCCATGAACACCGTGCTGGGGATCGGCGGCCTGATCGACATCGCCACCCCGGCTGGCCTGCCCAAGTACAAGGAAGACTTCGGCCAGACGCTGGGCGTGTGGGGCGTGCCGCCCGGGCCGTACCTGGTGCTGCCGCTGTTCGGGCCCAGCACGGTGCGCGACACCGGCGGCATGCTGGTGGACCGCAGTTTCGACCCGTCGGCCTATTTCTATCCGGTATCGCTGCGCAATTCGCTGACCGGCGTGCGCATCGTCGCCGGCCGGGCGCAGCTGCTCGGCGCCAGCAACCTGCTGGAGCAGGCGGCGCTGGACAAGTACTCGTTCCTGCGCGATTCCTACCTGCAGCGGCGCCAGTACCTGGTCTACGACGGCAACCCGCCCGACGGCGACGAGGATGCAGACAGCGCCCCGGAGACCCCGGCGGCGCGCCCTGAGGCCCCCGCGGGGACCGAAGGTGAAAAGCCCACCACGCCCGCCACGCCCGCCACGCCTGCTACGCCTGCTACGCCTGCTACGCCTGCTACGCCCGCTACGCCCGCTACGCCCGCTACGCCCGCTACGCCCGCTACGCCCGCTACGCCCGCTACGCCCGCTACGCCCGCTACGCCGGCGCAGCCTGCGGCACCCGCGCCCGCCACGCCTCCGGCAGACGCCTCGGCCCCGGCCGCCACGCCGGCGCAGCCTGCGCAGACGCCCTCTGGCGATCTGCAGCCTGAGAGCCAGAGCCTGCCGATACCGCCCATGGATCCGATGCAGCGGATCGTGCCGGGTGTCCGTATCCGCTGACCCTGCGTGGCGCGGGCGGCCCCAGGGCCCGCGCCACGCTGTGAATGCCCTGTGAGGGCTGAAACAATTTGTTTGTAAGTAGCGGGAAAGGCGCTTGTGGTGCAACCACCGCCCCGCGCTTATGTTCCAATCACCGCAAGGCCTCGCGCCAGACCCATGACGCCCGGCCACGCCCCGGCGAAAAACGTCTTTGATACAGAAGGAAAATCCATGATAAAGCGACTGTTGGTCCCCTTCCTTACGGTAGTTGCCTTCGCGGGCCCGGCACACGCCCAGGTGGCGGCCCAGGACGCGGCCACCCCGGACGGGCTGGTCAAGGCCGTGGTCAGTGACGTGATGACGACCGTCAAGGCTGACAAGGACATGCAGGCCGGCAATATCGCCAAGATCACCGCGCTGGTCGAGCAGAAGATCATCCCCAACGCCAACTTCCAGAAGACCACGCAGATCGCCATGGGCCGCAACTGGTCCAAGGCCACGCCCGAGCAGCAGAAGCAGATCACCGAGGAGTTCAAGACCCTGCTGATCCGCACCTATGCCGGCGCCATCGCCCAGATCCGCGACCAGACCGTGCAGTACCGCCCGTACCGCGGCACGGCTGACGATACCGATGCCACCATCCGCACCCAGGTCGTCAACAAGGGCGAGCCGATCCAGATGGACTACCGCCTGGAAAAGACCGCCCAGGGCTGGAAGGTCTATGACATCAACGTGCTGGGCGCCTGGCTGACCGAAGCCTACAAGGGCAGCTTCAACACCATCGTCGGCCAGCAGGGTGTCGAGGGCGTGATCAAGACGCTGCAGGACCGCAACCGCCAGCTGGCCAGCGCCAAGAGCTGAGGCGCGTGCCCAACGGCGCGCCGCTGCAATGCAGCACGGCGCGCCGATCTGCTCTACAATGGCTGTTCGCGGCACAGACTCCCGCCCGACGTGCGGGAGTCGTCGTTTTTGCCACCGTATTCAAGCTACCGACCCTCAAGCCCACGCATCCATGCTCTCGCCAGGTACCTCGCTGACCAACCAGAACGCCGCCGCCGTGCTGCGTGACGGGCTGGCGCGCGTGGCACAGGGCGAGGTGCAGGTCGACTGCACCGGCCTGGCGCAGGTGGATTCCTCCGCGGTCGCCGTGCTGCTGGCATGGAGCCGCGCCGCCGCCGCGCGCAACCAGGCGCTGTCGCTGCGCGGCGTGCCGCCGCAGCTGTCGCAACTGGCCAGCCTGTACGGCGTGGACGGCCTGCTGGGCCTGGCCCCCGCGGCCGCACCGCAAGGGCACCACCACCGACATTGATCCGGCATCGCCGGTCGCCAGCACGGCGGCCGCCCGCGATGCCGAGGCGACGGCCCTGCGCGGTCGCCGAGCCCCTTGGGGCGGATCAAGCGGGACCCTCCCCGCATCCCCTATAATTCCGCGTTGTTCGCCCATCCCCCGCCTGTTACCGGTTCATGCCACGCCGGGCCAGGAAGTCCGGGCACGCAGTTGCTCCCAAATTCCCGGCGGCCGGCTCCGAAAAAGCCGGACCCGCCACAAACAATCGGCCATGAAAGCCATTGAAATCCACGACGTTCGCAAGCGCTACCGCAACCTGCAGGCGCTCAAGGGCGTCAGCTTCACCGTCGAACGCGGCGAATTCTTCGGCCTGCTCGGGCCCAACGGCGCCGGCAAGACCACGCTGATCTCGATCCTCGCCGGCCTGAACCGCGCCGATTCCGGCCGCGTCAGTGTGCTTGGTCACGATGTCGTCGCCGACTACCGGATGGCCCGGCGTATGCTGGGCGTGGTGCCGCAGGAGCTGGTGTTCGATCCGTTCTTCACGGTGCGCGAGACGCTGCGGCTGCAGTCGGGCTACTTTGGCCTGACCCGCAACGACGACTGGATCGACGAGATCATGGCCAACCTGGACCTGACCGGGAAAGCCGACGCCAATATGCGCCAGCTCTCGGGCGGCATGAAGCGGCGCGTGCTGGTGGCGCAGGCGCTGGTGCACCGCCCGCCGGTGATCGTGCTGGACGAGCCCACCGCCGGTGTGGACGTGGAACTGCGCCAGACGCTGTGGAAATTCATCTCGCGCCTGAACCGGGAAGGGCACACCATCATCCTGACCACGCACTACCTGGAAGAGGCCGAGGCCCTGTGCGACCGCATCGCCATGCTCAAGTTCGGTGAGGTGGTGACGCTGGACCGCACCAGCAACCTGCTGACGCAGTTTGCCGGCCTGCAGCTGGTGCTGACCTTTGCGCGCGGCGGGCTGCCGCCGGCGCTGGAGCCGCTGCGCATGCCGTCCAGCCCGGGCGAGCGCGCGGTGCGACTGCGCCTGTCGGGCTACCAGGCAGTGGAGCCGATCCTGGCCGCCTGCCGCGAGGCGGGCTGTGACATTGAAGACATGGAAATCAACAAGGCCGACCTCGAGGACGTATTTGTGCAGATCATGCGCCGCGAGGGGCATATGCCCGGCGCGCTGCCCGATCCGGCGATGGAGGCCGTGGCATGAAGCAGCCTGGCGATATCGAGGTCCTGGAAGACACCGGCCTTGGGCCGATGGCCGTGGGCGGCCTGGTGGGTTTCCGCACCCTGCTGTACAAGGAAGTGCTGCGTTTCTGGAAGGTGAGCTTCCAGACCGTGGCCGCGCCGGTGCTGACCGCGGTGCTGTACCTGCTGATCTTTGGCCATGTGCTGGAAGACCGGGTCAAGGTCTATGACCAGATCAGCTACACCGCCTTCCTGGTGCCCGGCCTGGTGATGATGAGCGTGCTGCAGAACGCGTTTGCCAACAGCTCGTCATCGCTGATCCAGTCCAAGATCACCGGCAATCTGGTGTTCGTGCTGCTGCCGCCCTTGTCGCACTGGGAGATGTTCGGTGCCTACGTGGTGGCCTCGGTGATCCGCGGGCTGACCGTGGGCCTGGGCGTGCTGCTGGTGACGGCTTGGTTTGCCAACCTGCAATTTGCCTATGTGGGCTGGATCCTGGTCTTTGCGCTGCTGGGTGCGGGCATCCTCGGCACGCTGGGCCTGATCGCCGGCATCTGGGCCGAGAAGTTCGACCAGCTGGCCGCGTTCCAGAACTTCCTGATCATGCCGGCGACCTTCCTGTCCGGTGTGTTCTATTCGATTCATTCGCTGCCGGCCTTCTGGCAGGCGGTGTCCCATGCCAATCCGTTCTTCTACATGATCGACGGCTTCCGCTATGGCTTCTTCGGCGTCTCGGACGTGTCGCCGCTGTTCAGCCTGGCGGTGGTCGGATCGGCGTTCGTGGTGCTGGCCGCGCTGGCGCTGCGCTTGCTGAAGTCCGGATACAAGCTGCGCCACTGAACTGTGGCCGGCCATACTGAATCACGCTGAAGAGAACCCAATGCTGCCTACACCGGAACAAGTCAGGGATTACATTGCCCAAGGACTGCCCTGCGAACATCTGCAAGTCGAGGGCGATGGCCAGCACTTCTTTGCCACCATCGTCAGCGCCGAATTTGAAGGCAAGCGGCTGATCCAGCGCCACCAGCGCGTCTATGCCGCGCTGGGCGACCGCATGCGTGCCGAGATCCACGCGCTGTCGATGAAAACGCTGACGCCTGCCGAGTGGCAGGCGGGCGACGGCAAGTAAGCCCCGCCAATATGCGCCGCGCCCGCGCGGCCCCAGAACCATGACGCCGGGCGTGTGCCCGGCCCCAGACGACAGAACATGGACAAATTCCAGATCCACGGCAATGGCCCGCTGAAGGGCGAAATCCGCGTGTCGGGCGCCAAGAACGCCGCCCTGCCGATCCTGTGCGCAGGCCTGCTGACGGCCGATACCGTCTCGCTGGACAATGTGCCGAACCTGCAGGACGTGCGCACCACCCTCAAGCTGTTGCGCCAGATGGGCATGCAGGCCGAGCTGGATGGCGCCCGCGTGACCCTGAACGGCGCCGACGTCAACGTGCTCGAGGCCCCGTATGAGCTGGTCAAGACCATGCGCGCCTCGATCCTGGTGCTGGGCCCGCTGGTGGCCCGCTTCGGCGAGGCCCGCGTCTCGCTGCCCGGCGGCTGCGGCATCGGCGCGCGCCCGGTCGATCAGCACATCAAGGGCCTGCAGGCGATGGGCGCCGAGATCAGCATCGAGCACGGCTTTATCCATGCCCGCGCCAAGCGCCTGAATGGCGCGCGCGTGGTCACCGACATGATCACCGTGACCGGCACCGAGAACCTGCTGATGGCCGCCACGCTGGCCGACGGCGAAACCGTGCTGGAAAACGCCGCGCGCGAACCCGAGGTGACCGACCTGGCCCACCTGCTGGTCAAGATGGGCGCAAAGATCGAAGGCATCGGCACCGACCGCCTGGTGGTGCAGGGCGTGGAGCGCCTGCATGGCGCCAGCCACAGCGTGATCGCTGACCGCATCGAGGCCGGCACCTTCCTGTGCGCCGCCGCCGCGACGCTGGGCGACCTGGTGCTGCGCGGCGTGCAGCCGGACATCCTCGACACCGTGCTCGACAAGCTGCGCGAAGCCGGCGCAAAACTTGAGACCGGCGCCGACTGGATCCGCCTGGCGATGCCGGAACGCGCCAGGGCCGTGAGCTTCCGCACCTCGGAGTACCCTGCCTTCCCGACCGACATGCAGGCGCAGTTCATGGCGCTCAATGCCGTGGCCGAAGGCACCGCGCGCGTGACCGAAACCATCTTCGAAAACCGCTTCATGCACGTGCAGGAGCTGAACCGCCTGGGCGCCGACATCGCGGTCGAAGGCAATACCGCGGTGGTCAACGGCGTGCCGCGCCTGTCGGGCGCCAACGTGATGGCGACCGACCTGCGCGCCTCGGCCAGCCTGGTGATCGCCGGCCTGGTGGCCGATGGCGAGACCGTGATCGACCGCATCTATCACCTGGACCGCGGCTACGACCGCATGGAAGACAAGCTGTCGGCAGTGGGCGCGAAGATCCGCCGCATTGCCTGAGGAAGTCCGATGAGCCCCACTTTCAACGCATCGCCCAACCAGCTGACGCTGGCGCTGTCCAAGGGCCGCATCTTCACCGAGACGCTGCCGCTGCTGGAAGCCGCCGGCATCCGCGTCACCGAGGACCCCGAGACCTCGCGCAAGCTGATCCTGCCGACTTCCGACCCGGCCGTGCGCGTGGTGATCGTGCGCGCCTCGGACGTGCCGACTTACGTCCAGTACGGCGCCGCAGATTTCGGCGTGGCCGGCAAGGACGTGCTGATGGAAAGCGGCATGGCCGGCCTGTACGCGCCGATCGACCTGAACATCGCGCGCTGCCGCATGTCGGTGGCGGTGCCGGCCGGGTTTGACTACGCCAACGCGGTGCGCCAGGGCGCGCGCCTGGCCGTAGCCACCAAGTACGTGCAGACCGCGCGCGAGCATTTTGCGAAAAAGGGCGTTCACGTCGACCTGATCAAGCTGTACGGTTCGATGGAGCTGGGCCCGCTGGTGGGCCTGTCCGACGCCATCGTCGACCTGGTCAGCACTGGCAGCACGCTGCGCGCCAACAACCTGGTCGAAGTCGAAGAGATCGTGCAGATCTCGTCGCGGCTGGTGGTGAACCAGGCCGCGCTCAAGCTCAAGCGCGAGCGGCTTGCGCCGATTCTCGACGCATTCGAACGGGCTTCGGCGGCGCTGGCGTAAGGCCACACCAGGCCCGCGCCGACTGAGAGGAAAGTAGTCATGAACGCAACCGAAATGGAAAACCTGCCGATCCGCCGGCTCGATTCAAGCAAGCCTGGCTTTGCCGAGGCGCTGGGCCAGGTGCTGGCCTTCGAGGCTGGCGAGGACGAGGCCATCGATCGCGCCGCGGCGCAGATCCTGGCCGACGTGAGGGCCCGCGGGGATGCCGCGGTGCTGGAATACACCAAGCGCTTTGACCGCGTGGAAGCGTCGTCGATGGGCGCGCTGGAGGTGTCGCAGCAGCAGCTCGAAGCCGCGCTCGAAGACCTTGAACCCAAGCGCCGCGCCGCGCTGGAGGCCGCCGCCGCGCGCGTGCGCGCCTACCACGAGAAGCAGAAGATCGAATGCGGCAGCCACAGCTGGGAATACACCGAGGCCGACGGCACCATGCTGGGCCAGAAGGTGACGCCGCTGGACCGCGTCGGCATCTACGTGCCGGGCGGCAAGGCCGCGTACCCGTCGTCGGTGCTGATGAACGCGATTCCGGCGCGCGTGGCGGGCGTGAAGGAAATCATCATGGTCGTGCCCACGCCGGATGGCGTGCGCAATGAGCTGGTGCTGGCCGCCGCGCAGATCGCCGGCGTGGACCGCGTGTTCACCATCGGCGGCGCCCAGGCGATTGGCGCCCTGGCCTACGGCACGGCGACGCTGCCGCAGGTCGACAAGATCGTCGGCCCGGGCAATGCCTATGTGGCCGCGGCCAAGCGGCGCGTGTTCGGCACCGTCGGCATCGACATGATCGCCGGCCCGTCCGAGATCCTGGTGATCTGCGACGGCACCACCGACCCCGACTGGGTGGCGATGGACCTGTTCTCGCAGGCCGAGCACGACGAGCTGGCGCAGTCGATCCTGCTGTGCCCGGACGCCGGCTATATCGCCCGCGTCGAAGCCAGCATCCAGCGCCAGCTCGGCACCATGCCGCGGCGCGAGGTGATTGCCGCGTCGATCTCCGGCCGTGGCGCACTGATCAAGGTGCGCGACATGGAAGAGGCCTGCGAGATCGCCAACGCGATCGCGCCCGAGCACCTGGAGATCTCCGCCGGCAACCCGCGCCAGTGGAGCGAGAAGATCCGCCACGCCGGCGCCATCTTCCTGGGCCCCTATACCAGCGAGTCGCTGGGCGATTACTGCGCGGGCCCGAACCACGTGCTGCCGACCTCGCGCACCGCGCGCTTCTCTTCGCCGCTGGGCGTCTATGACTTCCAGAAGCGTTCGAGCCTGATCGAAGTGAGCGAGGGCGGGGCCCAGATGCTCGGCCAGATCGCCGCCGAGCTGGCCTATGGCGAAGGCCTGCAGGCCCACGCCCGCAGCGCGGAATACCGCTTCAAACGCAGTTGATCGACTGAACCAACGTAGCCAAAAACTGGAGTTTCCATGTCAGCCGTAGAGCCCTCCCTGATCGAACGCATCATCCGTGACGACGTGCGCGCCATGGGCGCCTACCACGTGCCGGATTCGCACGGTCTGGTCAAGCTTGACGCGATGGAGAACCCGTACCAGCTGCCGCCCGCGCTGCGCCAGGAACTGGCCGCGCGGCTGGGCGAAGTCGCGCTGAACCGCTACCCCGTGCCCAGCAGCGAGGCGCTGCGTGCCAAGCTGAAGACCGTGATGCAGGTGCCCGCCGGCATGGACGTGCTGCTTGGTAACGGCTCGGACGAGATCATCAGCATGCTGGCGCTGGCCGCGGCCAAGCCCGGTGCGAAGGTGATGGCGCCGGTGCCGGGCTTTGTCATGTACGCGATGTCGGCGCAGTTTGCCGGCCTGCAGTTCGTGGGCGTGCCGCTGCGCGCCGACTTCACGCTGGACCGTGCCGCCATGCTGGCCGCGATGGCCGGGCAGCAGCCCGCCATCATCTACCTGGCCTACCCGAACAACCCCACCGGCAACCTGTTCGATGCCGCCGACATGGAGGCCATCATCCGCGCCGCCCAGGGCGAGGTCTGCAACAGCCTGGTGGTGGTGGACGAGGCCTACCAGCCGTTCGCCCAGCAAAGCTGGATGCCGCGCCTGGCGGAGTTCGGCAACCTGCTGGTGATGCGCACCGTTTCCAAGCTGGGCCTGGCCGGCATCCGCCTGGGCTACCTGGCCGGCGCGCCGGAATGGCTGTCGCAGCTGGACAAGGTGCGCCCGCCCTACAACGTCAACGTGCTGACCGAGGCCGCCGCGCTGTTTGCGCTGGATCATGTGTCGGTGCTGGATGAGCAGGCCGCGCAACTGCGCGCCGAACGCACCCGCGTGGCCGACGGCATGGCCGCGCAGGCCGGGGTCACGGTGTTCCCCAGCGCCGCCAACTTCCTGCTGGCGCGCGTGCCGGATGCCGCACAGACGTTCGACCGGCTGCTCGCGCGGAAGGTCTTGATCAAGAACGTGAGTAAAATGCACCCGTTGCTGGCCAATTGTCTGCGCGTCACGGTCAGCACCCCCGAAGAAAACGCGCAGTTCCTTGAGGCATTCGCAGCGTCGCTGCAGGATTAACACCATGCGTGTTGCAGAGGTCACCCGCAATACTTCGGAAACGCAAATCCGCGTTTCCCTGAATCTCGACGGCAGCGGCCGCCAGAAACTGGCGTCCGGCGTGCCGTTCCTTGACCACATGCTGGACCAGATCGCCCGGCATGGCATGTTCGACCTGGAGGTCGAAGCCACCGGCGACACGCATATCGACGACCACCACACGGTGGAAGACGTGGGCATCACGCTCGGCCAGGCGGTTGCCAGGGCCATCGGCGACAAGAAAGGCATCACCCGCTACGGCCACAGCTATGTGCCGCTGGACGAATGCCTGTCGCGCGTGGTGATCGATTTCTCCGGCCGCCCCGGCCTGGAATTCCATGTGCCGTTCACGCGTGCGCGCGTGGGCAGCTTCGATGTGGACCTGACCATTGAGTTCTTCCGCGGCTTCGTCAACCATGCGGGCGTGACCCTGCATATCGACAACCTGCGCGGCATCAATGCCCACCATCAGTGCGAAACCGTGTTCAAGGCCTTTGGCCGGGCACTGCGCATGGCGGTGGAGCTGGACCCGCGCGCGGCGAACACGATCCCGTCGACCAAGGGTACGCTCTGACCTTTCCACCACGGTAGGCGTGCCGGCTGGTTGCGGCGCCCGCTGACCTTCCAAGTCTGAACCTGGCCAGCGATGCTGGCGACCCGCAACCGATGGATACGCTCAAGTCGTTTATTTCGCTGCTGGCGCTGATCAACCCGATCGGGCGATCCCGTTCTTCATCAGCCTGACCAGCCTGCAGACGGAAGCGGAAAAGCTGCGTACCATCAAGATCGCATCGGTCTCGGTGGCGATCGTGGTGGCGGTGTCGGCCTTGCTGGGGCAGCAGATCATCGAGTTCTTCAATATCTCGGTGGCGTCGCTGCAGGTGGGTGGCGGGCTCATCATGATCATGATGGCCATGAACATGCTGAACGCGCAGACCAGCCGCACCAAGGCCACGCCGGAAGAAGAGGACGAGGCCGAGGTAAAGTCGAGCATCGCGGTGGTGCCGCTGGCGCTGCCGCTGCTGACCGGGCCGGGCTCGATCAGCACGGTGATCGTCTATGCCGGCAAGACGCAGCACTGGTACCAGTTGCTGATCCTGGTCGGCCTGGGCGTGGTGATCGGTGCGGTGGTGTACCTGGTGTTTCGCGCGGCCGACCCGATCGCCCGGGTCATCGGCCGCACCGGTATCAATATCGGCACGCGCCTGATGGGGCTGATCCTGTCGGCGCTGGCCGTGGAATTCATTGTCGACGGGCTGAAGACATTGTTGCCTGTTTTGAAATCATGACTACCATAGCAATTGTGGATTACGGCATGGGCAACCTGCGCTCGGTGGCGCAGGCGCTGCGTGCCGCGGCGCCGGAAGCGGACGTCCGCGTGGTGGATGCCCCCGAAGGCATCCGCTCGGCCGACCGCGTGGTGCTGCCCGGCCAGGGCGCGATGCCCGACTGCATGTCGGCGCTGGGCGCGTCCGGGCTGCAGGAAGCGGTGGTGCAGGCCGCCGCCAGCAAGCCGATGCTGGGTGTGTGCGTGGGCGAGCAGATGCTGTTCGAGTTCAGCACCGAAAGCCGGGCCGGCGCGGACCGTACGCCGGCGCTGGGCCTGATGCCCGGCCAGGTGGTGCGCTTTGCGCTGGACGGCATGACGCAGCCCGACGGCTCGCGCTACAAGGTGCCGCAGATGGGTTGGAACCGGGTGCGCCAGGCCAGGCCGCACCCGCTGTGGGATGGTATCCCGGACGACAGCTGGTTCTATTTCGTCCACAGTTACTATGTGCAGGCGCAGGACCCGGCCCATGTTGCCGGTGAAACGGAATACGGAGTCGTATTTACCAGCGCGGTAGCGCGCGATAATATTTTCGCGACGCAGTTCCACCCCGAAAAGAGCGCGGCCCTGGGCCTGCAGCTGTACCGGAACTTCGTCCACTGGAATCCCTGACCCGATTCGTTTTTTTGCCGATCATCGACCGCTAACTCGACCCGTCACCCGACCTGTTTCCGATCGACTATCGACCCGACCTGACCGGCAGCGCCGGTCTCGCTCACTCTTCTATCACTCAACCACGCTCGTCACGCATATGTTGCTCATTCCGGCCATCGACCTGAAGGACGGTCAGTGTGTACGCCTCAAACAAGGCGACATGGACCAGGCCACCGTCTTTTCCGAAGATCCCGCCGCCATGGCACGCCACTGGGTGGAGCAGGGCGCCCGGCGCCTGCACCTGGTGGACCTGAACGGCGCGTTCGCGGGCAAGCCCCGCAACGAGGAGGCCATCAAGGCCATCATCGCCGAGGTCGGCGATGAGATCCCGGTGCAGCTGGGGGGCGGCATCCGCGACCTGAACACCATTGAACGCTGGCTGGATGACGGGCTGTCGTACGTCATCATCGGCACGGCCGCGGTGAAAAACCCCGGCTTCCTGAAGGACGCCTGCTCGGCCTTCGGCGGCCATATCATCGTTGGCCTGGACGCCAGGGATGGCAAGGTGGCGACCGACGGCTGGAGCAAGCTGACCGGCCACGAGGTGGCGGACCTGGCACGCAAGTATGAGGACTACGGCGTCGAGGCCATCATCTACACGGATATTGGCCGCGACGGCATGCTGCAGGGGATCAATATCGATGCCACCGTCAAGCTGGCGCAATCGATGTCGATCCCGGTGATCGCCAGCGGCGGGCTGTCCAACCTGGCCGACATCGACCACCTCTGCGCGGTCGAGGGCGAAGGTGTCGAAGGCGTCATTTGTGGCCGCGCGATCTACTCCGGGGATCTCAACTTTGCCGCCGCGCAGGCACTGGCCGACAAGCTGCGCGACGGGCAATAAGGCAACGCGCCGCGGGCGCAGCCGCCGCTGGGCCCGGCGTTTGGCCGGGAGCTGCGGCGGACAAGGAATCTCATGCTAGCCAAACGTATCATCCCCTGCCTGGACGTGACCAACGGGCGGGTGGTCAAGGGCGTCAACTTTGTCGAGCTGCGCGACGCGGGCGATCCTGTGGAAATCGCGCGCCGCTATGACGAGCAGGGCGCCGATGAAATCACATTCCTGGACATCACCGCGACCAGCGACGGGCGTGACCTGATGCTGCACATCATCGAGGATGTGGCCTCGCAGGTCTTTATCCCACTGACGGTGGGCGGCGGCGTGCGCACGGTCGAAGACGTGCGGCGGCTGCTCAATGCCGGCGCGGACAAGATCAGCGTCAACTCGTCAGCTATCGCCAATCCGCAGCTGGTGTCGGACGCGACCGCCAAGTACGGCTCACAGTGCATCGTGGTGGCGATCGACGCCAAGCGCAGTTCCGCCCCGGGCGAAGCGCCGCGCTGGGAAGTCTTCACCCACGGCGGGCGCAAGGCAACCGGGCTGGATGCGGTCGAATGGGCGCGTGAAATGGCCGCGCGCGGCGCCGGCGAGATCCTGCTGACCAGCATGGACCGCGACGGCACCAAGAGCGGTTTCGACCTGGAGCTGACCCGCGCCGTCAGCGACGCGGTGCCGGTGCCGGTGATCGCCTCGGGCGGCGTCGGCGGCCTGCAGGACCTGGCCGACGGCATCACCCGGGGCCGCGCCGACGCGGTACTGGCCGCCAGCATCTTCCACTACGGGCAACACACCGTGGGCGAAGCCAAGGCATTTATGGCCCGCGAGGGCATTCCCGTGCGGATCTGATCATGGCAAAGAAGTGGCTCAACAAAGTCAAATGGGACGATAACGGCCTGGTGCCGGTGATCGTGCAGGAAGCCGGCTCGAACGACGTGCTGATGTTCGCGTTCATGAACCGCGACGCGCTGCAGCGCACCGTGGAGCTGGGCGAGGCCGTATTCTGGTCGCGCTCGCGCAAGCGCCTGTGGCACAAGGGCGAAGAGTCTGGCCACGTGCAGAAGGTGCATGAGATCCGCCTGGACTGCGATGAAGACGTGGTGCTGCTCAAGGTGACCCAGATCGACAATATCGCCTGCCATACCGGGCGCCATTCCTGCTTCTTCCAGAAGTTCGAGGGCGATGTGGAAGCCGGCGACTGGCAGACGGTCGAGCCGGTGCTGAAGGACCCTGCCCAGATCTACACCAAGCCATGAGCGACACCCAACTCAGCAGCAATGATGTCCTGGCGCGCCTGGCCGAAGTGCTGGAATCGCGCAAGCCCGCCAACGGCGGCGATCCCGACAAGTCCTACGTGGCGCGCCTGTTCAGCAAGGGCGACGACGCCATCCTGAAGAAGATCGGCGAGGAAGCCACCGAGACCGTGATGGCCGCCAAGGACGCGCGCGCCGCCGGGCAGACTGGCGCCGAGGCCGGCAAGGTGGTCTACGAAGTGGCAGACCTGTGGTTCCACAGCATGGTATTGCTGGCCAACTTCGGCCTGACGCCGGCGGATGTGGTCAACGAGCTCGCGCGGCGCGAGGGGCTGTCCGGCCTCGAGGAAAAGGCCCGGCGCAAGGACTAGCTGGCGCGGGCGCCGGCCGGTCTTCAGCCTGCCCGCAAGGCAGGCTTCTAACCAAGGGCAATGATGGCGAACGACTACACCGGGCAAGTCACTACCCCAAGCGGCGAACAGTTGAGCAGCCTGCGCAAGCTGCTGCACATCCTGTATGCGCTGTACGCGATCTTCTGGCTCACCGGCGGCATCACCGCGCTGATCGCCATCGTGATCGGCTACGTCAAGCGCGACGACGCGCGCGGCTCGTTGTATGCCTCGCACTTCGCCTGGCAGATCCGCTCGTTCTGGTGGTCGGTGGTCTGGGGCGTGCTGGGCGGGGTGCTGTTTGCGACAGTCGTGCTGATGCCGCTGGCCTTTGCCGCCTGGGGCGTGCTGTCGCTGTGGATGCTGTATCGTATCGTCAAGGGCTGGCTGTACCTGAATGACAGCAAGCCGATGTACCCGGATCAGCAGTTCTGATGCCGGGCAGGCCGGGCGCGCGAAGGTGACACCGGGTGCCGCGGCCGTCGCAATGAAATCTTCATGAACGCTCAGGATAATTGCATCTTCTGCAAGATCGTGGCCGGCCAGCTACCGTCGCGCAAGGTCTATGAAGACGACGACATGGTGGCCTTCCACGATATCCATCCCAAGGCCCCGGTACACTTGCTGGTCATTCCCAGGTTGCATGTCGACTCGCTGGCCGATTGCGGCGCCGGCGAAGGGGCGGTGCTTGCTAGAATGATGCTGAAGGTGCCTGAACTGGCGCGTGCGGCAGGCTGCGCCAACGGTTTCCGGACGGTGATCAATACCGGCCCGGACGGTGGGCAAGAGGTCTACCATCTGCACCTGCATGTGCTGGGTGGGCCGCGCCACGCGTGGAAGGCACCGCTGCCCTGACCGGGCAGCCTTGGCATGGGAGCGCCCGCGGCGGCAACGCCCCGGGCAGAAGCTGCGCCGGCAACCGTCGCCCGGCGCGGCCATAACGGGACGGAACAACGGGTCCGGGCATATCTGATTGCGCCCGCGGCTTCATCAGGAGCAAGAAATGGGTTCGTTTAGCATTTGGCACTGGCTGATCGTGCTGGTGATCGTCATGCTCGTGTTCGGCACCAAGAAACTGCGCAATATCGGCCAGGACCTGGGCGGCGCGGTCAAGGGCTTCAAGGATGGCATGAAGGATGGCGAAGGCAAGGCTGCCGCCGATCCTGCCCAGTCCAAGGAACTGCGCGACTCCACCACCATCGACGTCGAAGCCAAGGAAAAGACCCGCCAGCAGTAATCCGGCGGTGTGCCATCCCTTCTACGCAAACCTCGCTGCCTGCGTGTCGTCCCGCGCCTGCGCTTTTCCGCATGTTGTCCGCATGATGTGTCCGCATGATTGATCTCGGCATTTCCAAGCTGGCGCTGATCGGCGCCGTGGCACTGATCGTGATCGGTCCCGAACGGCTGCCCAAGGTTGCGCGCACGGTGGGCGCGCTGGTCGGCCGGGCGCAGCGCTACATCAACGACGTCAAGGCCGAAGTCAGCCGCGAGGTTGAACTGGAAGAACTGCGCAAGATGCGCACGGAATTCGAGGACGCCGCGCGCGATGTCGAGCGCACCATCCACAAGGAAGTCAGCGAGCAGACCCAGGCGCTGAACGAAGCCCTGGGCGGTGCCGAGGGTACCAGCGGCGGCGGTAGCGCCGACGCCGGTGGCGGCTTCGTGCCAAGCTGGGATGCGGCCCACAAGGCGCACAACGGGCGCAAGAGCTGGCGCGTCAAGCAGGGTGCCCGCCCGCTCTGGTTCAAGCGCCAGCACAATGTCCGCGTCTGGGTGCAGTCGGGCGCGGCGCGCGTCAAGCGCCACCGGCCGGTCACCCGGCCATCCCGATCCTTCTTCGAGTGAGCATGCGCCGCGGCAACACCTTGCCGGCCGTCGTTCCGGCCGCTGCCGTCGTGGCCGCAGTCTTGGTTGCACTCGCGCGCCGCCGCGTTGCGGCTCCATCGATCCACCTTGCCAGCCCCCGCGGCTGAGCGGTTCACGCCATGAGCGACACCCGGTCCCCAGATCCCCAAGACCCGCAAGACGAGTCGCAGCAGGAAACCTTTATTTCCCACCTGGTCGAGCTGCGCCAACGCCTGGTCAAGGCGGTGGCCGGCATCATCCTGGTCTTCGTCAGCCTGGTCTACTGGGCGCCGCTCATCTTCAACCTGTTTGCCGCGCCGCTGATGGAGTCGCTGCCCAAGGGCGGCAAGATGATCGTGACCGACGTCACCGGCTCGTTCTTCGTGCCGATGAAAGTCACCTTGCTGGTGGCCTTCCTGATCGCGCTGCCGTGGGTGCTGTACCAGATCTGGCAGTTTGTCGCGCCCGGCCTGTACCAGCATGAGAAGCGCCTGATCCTGCCGCTGGTATCGAGCAGCTATTTCCTGTTCCTGTGCGGCGTGGCGTTCGCGTATTTCCTGGTGTTCCCCACGGTGTTCCATTTCATGGCGCACTACAACGCGCCGCTGGGGGCGGAGATGTCGACCGACATCGACAAATACCTCAGCTTTGCCATGACCACCTTCCTGGCCTTCGGCATCACCTTCGAGGTGCCGGTGGTGGTGATCGTGCTGGTGCGCTTCGGTGTGGTGGAGCTGGACAAGCTCAAGCAGATCCGTCCCTATGTGATTGTTGGGGCGTTCATCATCGCGGCCATCGTGACCCCGCCCGATGTGCTGTCGCAGTTGCTGCTGGCCGTGCCGCTGGTGGCGCTTTATGAACTGGGACTACTGCTGGCGCGCTTTATCGGCCGTCCGGCACCTGAAGCCACCGCTTCAGGGGAAACGCAGCCGGATTAATTCGGCTGAGGGAGGTCTTATCGGCCTGCCCCCCGTTTTGCACCAAAACGGGGATTTCCCCGCCCATTCCTGTTGCTCCCCGACAACAAAAACCGCCAGTAGGCATGGTTTACGCCGAAAAAGCCTTCTGACGGCCGGGGGGGCTGGCACATAATACGCAACAGACGTGAACGTAAATGCGTCGCCCAAGTACTTGGGCAACCAAGATTTCCCAATCAGTTGACAAGGAAAGTGTCGATATGAAGATGAAACTGTTTGCTGCTGCCGTCGCCGCTCTGGCCGCTGGTGGCGCGTATGCCCAATCGAGCGTAACCCTGTACGGCGTGGCTGACGTCGGCATCGAGTACAACAACCATGCCAACACCGCTGGCGATGACGTGTTCCGCATGTCGTCGGGCAACCAGTCCGGTTCGCGCTGGGGCCTGCGTGGCGTGGAAGATCTGGGCGGCGGCCTGAAGGGCGTGTTCGTGCTGGAAAGCGGCGTTAACCTGGACAACGGTACTTCGGCCCAAGACGGTCGTCTGTTCGGTCGTCAAGCCTACGTCGGTCTGCAAAGCCAATATGGTTCGCTGCTGCTGGGCCGTCAACAGACCTCGTTCTATGACTTCGGTCTGATTTACGACCCGATGGCCATTTCGTCGCGCTACGGTATCCTGGGTCAGGATGCCGCGTTTGCTTCGCGTGCCGACAACACCGTCAAGTACGTCGGTACCTTCGGTGGCCTGACCGCTTCGGCGTTCTACAGCTTCAACAACAACGGCAACGAAACCGCCGGCGCCTTCCGCCGCGGCCAAGAGTACGGCGCGCTGGTGAGCTACGCAGCTGGCCCGTTCTCGGTTGGTGCTGCTTATGACGAAACGCACGGCACCACGACCGGTCCGGCAGCCGCTCCGGTCGACGCAAGCGGCCAGAAGGTTCGTCGTGCTACCGTCGGCGCCAACTACGCCTTCGGTCCGGCCAAGGTCTACGCCGGCTATCGCTGGGCCAAGGCCTTCGACGGCGCTTCGCTGCCTGGCGGCACCGCGACTGCAAATGGTCTGACGACCGTTGCTACGGCTTCGAACCTGTACTGGCTGGGTCTGGGCTACCAGCTGACCCCGGCGTTCTCGCTGTCGGGCGCTGCGTACTACCAAGACTTCCGCAACACCAGCGCGGATCCGTGGCAGTTCGTGGTCACGGCCGACTACGCGCTGTCGAAGCGTACCGACGTGTACACCTCGGTGTCGTACGCTCTGAACGACAAGGGCTCGCAGCTGGGCGTGAACGGCTTCAACACGTCGAGCACGACGAACGTCAAGCCGGGCGCGAACCAGATCGGTGCTGTGGTTGGTCTGCGTCACAAGTTCTAATCTGACGCGGGCGTAAGCTCGCTTAGGATTGGCTTGAAGCAAAAGGCCGGCATCCGCAAGGATGCCGGCCTTTTGTCATGTCTGCGGGAAAATATTGGCACAAGCATGCCACGCGCGTAGTTGCCATGCTGTACCGGTCATGTTGTGCATCGAGGCCAGGGGCGAGGGCGGGAAAGCGGAATGCAGGCATCGTGCTTCATCGCGCCTGGATCGGGTGAGCGCCCAGTATGAGTGGTCTGCGCGTCGATTCCTCACCGTGACGTTGCATCTGTCCACGGCGGCCCGTCGTGCCACTGTGGTCTGCAGTGCGGTTTCCCCGTGCCTGCAAGTCATAGAGGAGTGGTGTCCTGCCGCTCAGTCCCTGGTCCATGCTCGCACGGCCTTCGCCCGTTACCGCGATGCCAGGGTCAACCGAACCGCCAGGCACAAAAAAACCCCGCCATCTGAACTGCACCCCAAAAGTTGATGCCCAACTTCTTGGGGTCAGTTCACATCCAAGGCGGGGTTTTTCGTCAGGGCCATATCGTGCCGGGACTCATTCTTCCTCTTCAAACGGCAGCGACCGGCGCGGCGGCGGCGGCCGTTTGCCGATTGTCACCGTCAGGTCCGTCGCCTTGCCGCGGCGCATCACCGTCATCTTGATGTCCACGCCCGGCTTGAGCTGCGCAATCGCGTTGAGCAGCGCGGTCGTGTCCGTGATCGACAAGCCATTTACCTTGGTCAGCACGTCCCCGGGCTTCACGCCAGCCTTGTCGGCCGGCCCGCCCTGGACCACCGCGGCGATCAGCGCGCCTTCCTTGGCATCCAGCCCGAACGACTCGGCGATCTCGGGCGTCATGTCCTGCGGCTCGACTCCGATCCAGCCGCGCGTCACGCTGCCGGTGGAGATGATCGATTCCATCACTTGCTTGGCGGTCGACACGGGAATCGCAAAGCCGATCCCCAGCGAGCCGCCCGAGCGTGAGTAGATCGCGGTGTTGATGCCCAGCAGATTGCCCTGCGCATCCACCAGGGCGCCACCCGAATTGCCCGGGTTGATCGCAGCATCGGTCTGGATGAAGTTCTCGAAGGTGTTGATGCCCAAGTGGCTGCGGCCCAGCGCCGAGACGATGCCCATCGTCACCGTCTGGCCAACGCCGAACGGGTTGCCGATGGCCAGCACCACGTCGCCGACCTTCACGTTCTCAAGCCGGCCCAGCGTGATTGCGGGCAGGTCCTTGAGCGTCACCTTGAGCACGGCCAGGTCGGTTTCCGGGTCGGAGCCCACCACCTTGGCGTTGGCCTTGCGGCCGTCGGTCAGCGCGATCTCGATTTCATCGGCGCCGTCGACCACGTGGTGGTTGGTTAGAATATAACCCTCGGCGCTGACAATGACGCCAGACCCCAGGCTGGAGACCGGCTCCTGCCGCTCAGGCAGGCGGTCGCCAAAGAAGAAGCGGAACCACGGATCCTCGGCCTGCGGGTTGGGCGAGCGCTTGTTGCCGTTCTTGCTGGTAAAGATATTGACCACGGCCGGCATGGCCAGCTGGGCGGCTTCGCTGTAAGACCCTTCGGCCGCAGGACCGGACACATTTGGCACGACTTCCTTGAGCGCCACGATGGGCGAACCGGACTGGACCGCGACGCGCCCCCTCTGCAGCCAATCAGGCTTGAGCGTTGCCACGACGAACCAGACCGCCAGCACGACGGTGACAGCCTGGGCAAAGAACAGCCAAAAGCGCCGCAACATATTGGAGTTTTGAGCAGAAAATGAAAACAAAAGAGCTTGAATTGTACTTGAACGACCTGTTGGAAGTTTCCCGCTACAAGGACTATTGTCCCAACGGGCTGCAAGTGCAAGGTCGCCCGGAAGTCACACACGTCGTGACGGGGGTGACGGCAAGCCTGGCATTGGTCGATGCCGCGATCGAAGCGGGGGCCGACGCCATCCTCGTCCATCATGGCTACTTCTGGAAAAACGAAGATGCTCGCGTGGTCGGGCAGAAGCACGCGCGTCTGAAGCGCCTGCTTGGCGCGGACGTCAACCTGTTCGCCTTCCACCTGCCCTTGGACAACCACCCGGAGTTCGGCAACAACGCCCAGCTCGGCCTGCAGCTCGGCTTTACCCCGACCGGCCGCTTCAGCGACGACCAGCTCGGCTGGACCGGCACGCTGCCCGCGCCGATGCCGCTCTCTGCGCTGGCCGCGCACGTTGGTGGTGTGCTGGGGCGCGAGCCGCTTGCCATCGGTGAGCCGGACCAGATGATCCGCACCGTCGGCTGGTGCACGGGCGGGGCACAAGGCTATTTCGATGCCGCGGTTGCAGCGGGTGTCGATGCCTACCTGAGCGGCGAAGTCTCGGAGCAAACCACGCACCTCGCGCGCGAAAGCGGCGTGGCTTACCTTGCCGCCGGGCATCACGCCACCGAGCGTTACGGCATCCGCTCGCTGGGCGAGCATGTGGCCGAACGCTTTGGCCTGCGCCATACGTTTATCGATATTCCTAATCCGGTCTGATCTGACGCAAAACAAAACGGCCTCATCGGGGCCGTTTTATCTTCCGGGGTCGGCGCGCGTACGGCGCACCAATCAACGGGTCTTCAGGCTGTCGCGGATTTCACGCAGCAGCACGACTTCCTCAGGCGGTGCGGCGGGCGCTGCTACCGGTTCCGCGGCGCGCATCCTGTTAAAGGCACGCACCATCAGGAAGATGATGAATGCCAGGATCAGGAAGTTGACAACGATGGTCAGGAAATTGCCGTAGGCAAACACGGGCACGCCGGCCTTCTTCAAGGCATCGAGCGTAGTGGGTGTTCCGGGTGGGGATCCGCCAGCACGATGAACATGCTGGAGAAGTCCAGCTTGCCGACCACGCGGCCCACCAACGGCATGATCAGGTCATTGACCACTGAATCCACGATCTTGCCGAATGCCGCGCCGATGATCACACCGACCGCGAGGTCGATGACATTGCCGCGTACGGCGAAGGTTCTGAATTCCGAGATCATGCCCATGGGGGGTTCTCCTTCTTGTCACTAGCGATGAACGGTTTCAAGCTCGCAGCCTGCCGCATCACTCGCCGGAAAGCAAGCACCGAAGCCGCTTTCCGGGTTGCATGTCCGATAATCGCGCATGGTCGTGGCATTTTCTGCCTATCTAGTGCGCAGGTGTCTAAGGTACACTTTATGGTTGACGCAAAATCTAAATTGACTTCCCCTGGGGTTTGGAATGAGTGACCAGCAAGACGTGAAGAGCGTGGATAAAGGTCGCCGCAATTGGTTGATCGCGACATCCGTCGCTGGCGGCGTCGGAGGCGTAGCGGTAGCGGTTCCTTTCGTCAGTACTTTTGCACCATCGGAGAAGGCCAAAGCCGCGGGTGCTCCAGTCGAGGCGGATATTGGCGCGCTGAAGCCAGGCGAGATGATGACAGTCGAATGGCGCGGCAAGCCGGTCTGGATCATGCGGCGCACGGACGAACAACTGGCGTCGCTGAAGAAGACGGACGGCGAGGTGGCCGATCCCAATTCCGATGTGCCATTTACCATGAAGACGCCTGAGTACTGCAAGAACGAAACCCGTTCGCGCGCAGACCATAAGGACGTCCTGGTCGTGGTGGGTATCTGTTCCCACCTGGGCTGCTCGCCTTCGGGCCCCTTCGCCTCCGGTGCCAATTCTCAGCTCGGCGCCGCTCCCGGTTTCCTTTGCCCCTGCCACGGGTCGACCTTCGACCTCGCCGGGCGCGTCTTCAAGAACAAGCCGGCTCCGCAGAATCTCGATGTTCCCCCCTACCAGTTCCTGACCGACAGCAAGATCGTGATCGGCAAGGACGAGAAAGGAGAAGCCTGATCATGGCGGCCGAAAAACAAGTCAAGACGACCGGCCTGCTGGGCTGGGTCGACGCCCGCTTCCCCGCCACCCAACTGTGGGAAGACCACCTCTCCAAGTACTACGCGCCGAAGAACTTCAACTTCTGGTACTTCTTCGGTTCGCTGGCGCTGCTGGTGCTGGTGATCCAGATCGTCACCGGCATCTTCCTGGTGATGAACTACAAGCCCGACGCCACGCTGAACGCCGCCGGCATTCCGGTGGCCTTCGCCAGCGTGGAATACATCATGCGCGAAGTCCCCTGGGGCTGGCTGGTGCGCTACATGCACTCGACCGGCGCATCGGCTTTCTTCGTCGTGGTCTATCTGCATATGTTCCGGGGCCTGCTGTACGGTTCATACCGCAAGCCGCGCGAGCTGGTCTGGATCTTCGGCTGCCTGATCTTCCTGTGCCTGATGGCGGAGGCCTTCATGGGCTACCTGCTGCCATGGGGCCAGATGTCGTACTGGGGCGCCCAGGTGATCGTGAACCTGTTCTCGGCGATTCCCGTGATCGGTCAGGACCTGTCGCTGTTCATCCGCGGTGACTACGTGGTGAGCGACGCAACGCTGAACCGCTTCTTCTCGTTCCACGTCATCGCCGTGCCGCTGGTGCTGCTGGCCCTGGTCATTGCCCACATCATCGCGCTGCACGAAGTCGGTTCGAACAATCCGGACGGCGTCGAGATCAAGGCCAAGAAGGGCGATAATGGCATCCCGCTGGACGGCATCCCGTTCCACCCGTACTACTCGGTGCACGACACGCTGGGTGTTGCCGGCTTCCTGCTTCTCTTCTCGGCCGTGATCTTCTTCTTCCCGGAAGTGGGCGGCTATTTCCTGGAACACAACAACTTCTTCCCGGCTGACCCGCTGAAGACCCCGCCGCACATCGCGCCGGTGTGGTACTTCACGCCGTTCTATTCGATGCTGCGTGCCACCACGTCGAACTTCCTGCCGATCCTGTGGGTGTTCTTCGCGCTGCTGCTCGGCATGGTGTTCCTGCGCAGCAAGGACGCACGCATCAAGGTCGGCGCCATCGCCATCGCGGTGATCCTGGCCGTGGGCTTCTACTTCATCGACGCCAAGTTCTGGGGCGTGCTGGTGATGGGCGGCTCGGTGGTGATCCTGTTCTTCCTGCCGTGGCTGGACTGCTCGCCGGTCAAGTCCATCCGCTATCGTCCTGCTTTCCACAAGACCATCCTGATTGTCTTCGTGGTGGTGTTCCTGGTGCTCGGCTATCTCGGCGTGCAACCGCCGTCGCCGGTTGGTGAAAAGGTGTCGCAGCTCGGTACGCTGCTGTACTTCGCCTTCTTCCTGACCATGCCGCTGTGGAGCCGTGCCGGCGAGTTCAAGCCGGTGCCGGAGCGTGTCACGTTCCACCCGCACTGAGCGACGCGAACCCCGACAAGAGCACAAGGACACAAGATGAAAAAGCTGCTTTCGATCCTCGCGCTGGCCGGCGCATGCTTTGCCGGCGCGCCTGCCATGGCATCCGAGGGGGGCTTCCCCCTTGAGCCGGCACCGGTGAACACTGCCGACCTATCGTCGCTGCAGCGCGGCGCCAAGGTGTTCGTCAACTACTGCCTGAACTGCCACGGCGCATCGATGATGCGCTACAACCGGCTCAAGGACATCGGCCTGACCGATGACCAGATCCGCGAGAACCTGCTGTTCAGCGCGGACAAGGTTGGCGAGACCATGACCATTGCCATGCAGCCGAAGGAAGCCAAGGCCTTCTTCGGTGCACAGCCGCCGGACCTGTCGGTGATCGCCCGCGCCCGCGGCAACGACTGGCTCTACACCTACCTGCGCACGTTCTACCGTGATGACAGCCGCGCCACCGGCTGGAACAACCTGGTGTTCCCCAGCGTCGGCATGCCGCACGTGCTGTGGGAACTGCAGGGCCAGCGCGCCGCCAAGTTCACGGAAGTGGAAGAGCACGGCGAGAAGGTGCACAAGTTTGCCGGCTTCGAGCAACTGAGCGCGGGCAAGCTGAGCAAGGTCGAGTACGATCAGGCCACCGCTGACCTGGTCGGCTTCCTGGACTGGATGGCCGAGCCTGCGCAGAACCACCGCAAGCGCCTGGGCGTTTGGGTGCTGCTGTTCCTGGGCGTGTTCACCGTCTTGGCCTGGCGCCTCAACGCCGCGTACTGGAAAGATGTGAAGTAAGGCATGACCGGGGCCCGAATCCGGGCCCCGGACAGGGACAAAGGCCAGGGGTGGCCGCTGCGAACGCAGCACCGCCCCTGGCCTTTTCTCTTGGAAAAGCTGCAGAAGCGCATCAATAAAGTGCGCTATTTGCCACTAATTTGCATTCTGGTGGCCGACTTTGGCAGAATGTCAGACCTTACTGTCCGACCCTGCTTCGGCTAAGCCCAAGGAATCCAACCATGATGGTGTTGTATTCGGGTACGACTTGCCCGTTTTCCCAACGTTGCCGCCTTGTCCTGTTTGAAAAGGGCATGGATTTTGAAATCCGCGACGTCGACCTGTTCAACAAGCCCGAAGATATTTCGGTGATGAACCCGTACGGCCAGGTGCCCATCCTGGTCGAGCGCGACCTCATCCTGTATGAGTCGAACATCATCAACGAATACATCGACGAGCGCTTCCCGCACCCGCAGCTGATGCCGGCTGACCCGGTGCAGCGCGCCCGCGCCCGCCTGTTCCTGTTCAACTTCGAAAAGGAACTGTTCACCCACGTCTACACGCTGGAGAACGAAAAGGGCAAGGCAGCGGAGAAGAACCACGAACGCGCCCGCGCCGCGATCCGCGACCGCCTGACGCAACTTGCGCCTATCTTCGTCAAGAACAAGTACATGCTGGGCGAAGAGTTCTCGATGCTCGACGTCGCCATCGCGCCGCTGCTGTGGCGCCTGGACCACTACGGCATTGAGCTGTCGAAGAACGCCGCGCCGTTGCTGAAGTATGCTGAACGCATTTTCAGCCGTCCCGCATACATCGAAGCGCTCACCCCGTCCGAAAAGGTGATGCGCCGCTAACCGGCACGGGCCCGAAGGCATCCGCCCTCGGGCCACCACGGCGCCACTGGAAGCACAATGCCTGAAACCTCCACCAAGCCCTACCTGATCCGCGCCATCTATGAATGGTGCACGGACAACGGCTTCACGCCGTACATCGCCGTCTTCGTCGACGCCAACACCAGCGTGCCGCGCGAGTTCGTCAAGAACAACGAGATCGTGCTCAACGTCAGCTTCGACGCCACCAGCGGCCTGGACATGGGCAACGAATGGATCACTTTCAGCGCACGCTTCGGCGGCGTGTCGCGCAAGATCGACGTCCCCGTCGAGAACGTGCTGGCCATCTACGCCCGTGAGAACGGGCAGGGCATGGCCTTCCCGGTCGAACGCAGCCTGCCGGAAACCCAGGCCGCCACCGAGCGCGAAAACAACCCGCCGCCCAAGCTGGCCCCGGTGGAAGCCGAGACCTCGGCAACTACCACCGACGCCGGCCCCGGCGACGACGACACGCCGCCCCCGGTGCCCCGCATCGGCAGCAAGAAGCCCGCACTGAAAGTGGTGAAGTAAGCCATCCCAAAGCGGCCCGCAATGCAGTAGAATCGCGGTCTGCACCAGACATGCCGGCTTAGCTCATCAGGTAGAGCAGTTGATTTGTAATCATCAGGTGGCGGGTTCGAGTCCTGCAGCCGGCACCAGAATTCAAGCGGCTTCCCGATCGGGAAGCCGCTTTGCTTTTGTCCTCTCGAATACTTACCGCTGTAGCCGTCCGACAGCGTCCCGCAACTTTCCAGCTAACCGCGACCCCTCCCCAAACGTCATCACCAATTGCCGCGTGGCCCGCGTCATCGCCACATACATCAGCCGCGCTTCGTCTTCGTCCGCCTCATCATGCTTGTGCGGCATCCCCGTGGCCGGAATGCACACCAGCGGAAACTCCAGCCCCTTGCTGCTATGCATGGTGATTACCTTGACGCTGTCCGCGCCGGGCGTAAAACGTTTGGTGATTTGCGGGCATTCAAACGGGATGCGCTTGCGTGTCAGCGCGCTGGTGACATGGCCGACCGTGTCCCAATGGCGATAGAGCACCGCCATCTCTGACCACGGTGTCCCGGCCCGGTTTTCATCCGTCAGGATTTGCGCAATGCGTTCAGCCTCCGCCTCCATGGTTGGCAATTCGATCAGCAGCGGCTTGTTACCGCGGCGGCCAGCGCCGACAGGTTGCAC
Source organism: Cupriavidus necator (assembly GCA_022041995.1). Lineage (GTDB taxonomy): Bacteria > Pseudomonadota > Gammaproteobacteria > Burkholderiales > Burkholderiaceae > Cupriavidus. The sequence goes on along the minus strand of CP074381.1, from coordinate 3,846,075 downwards.
AGTTGGCGCTTCGTCTTCGGCGGCCTCAGTCGGCCGCAGCAAGTCATCCGCAAAACTACGCGCGACGGCCAGGATTTCCTGGGTATTGCGATAGTTCAGCTTGAGAATGGTCGTACGACCACGGGCCTGGACGCCCACACTGGCGAAGGTCATCCCGCGCTTCCTGGCGCCGCCATATATGGACTGCGCGTCGTCATAAAGCACCAATAGCGAATTGCTTTCCGGATTCACCATCTGGACCACCAGCTTGAACCACTCCGGCCGGAAGTCATGGCCCTCGTCGATAAGCACGGCATCGTACTGGCCCGCCGGGATTGCCTTGCGGTCCACGCCCTGGATGACCCGATTCACCATTTCCTCAAAGAGCGCATCGCTTGGGCGCCCCTTCGGCCGGTCAATACCGTAAGTTTCTAGTTGCCGAGAGCACCACGCATGGAAGTTATAAACGTGGACCTTCTCTTCGATGCCTTTCTCGATCATCGTCGCCGCCAGCTTGGCGGCGAGGGTCTTGTTGTAGCAAAGCACGAGGACCGGCCGGCTTACGATCTTGGCCAGATGCTCCGCCCGGTAGCCGAGGATCATCGTCTTGCCGGAGCCGGCGACGCCGTGAATCACCCGGTGGCCTTCGCCCAGGCTGCGGGCCAGCTGCTCCTGCTGAAGGTCCATGACGCGAAGGATATCCGGCATGTCCAGTGGCTTGGCGGCATCCTCCGGAAACAGCGCGCGCTGCTCCGGCATGCGGATCTGCGGAAACAGGTGCCAGCGGATCCGCTCGATCTGCGGCAAGGCAAGCTTGAAGGTGAACTTGACCGGGAACATCTCCCACAGGCGCTGCTGGAAGTGTTCTGCGTCGACCGTCTCGTACATCTCGTCCTGGCAGATCACCAGGTGTGGCGGCAGGACGTCGCCGAGGTTGGTCTTGTCGAACTGCGCGCGCGTGATGTTGGGCAGGACGACGCCGCAGCCGTAGGGGAAGAAGGGTTTGCCCTTCAGTGAGCCGCTGGGCCAGACCAGCTGCGGATCGCGCTGCAGCAGGTTGGTGACATAGAACATGTACTGCCGGGCTTGCTCGAGGGGATTCATCTCCCGCACCAGCCCGCGATCCGTCAGCAGCGTGACATCGCGCTGGTCGATCTCCCGGATGGTATCCAGCCGCCAGTCCTTGACCTCCAGCACCAGCAGACCCCGGCTGGGATGGAAGACGATGAAATCGGGGTGCCTGGTCTTCTCGCCGATGGCGACGTCATACCAGCACAGGTAGTCGTCTTCCAGCTTTGTCTCCAGACGCTCGGCGAAGCGTCTCTCTCCACTGGTCATGCGCGAAGTGACCGAACCCAGCGCGGGAATCAGCGTGGCCATGCGTTGTTGCTCTTCTTATTGCCCGTTCAGGAACTGCGCTGGCCACGGCTTGTGTCGCGGACCCGGTGCGACGGTGGTCAGGCAGGTTTGTTATGCGGCAATTGTAGGCACAAAACGGTAACGGTGGCTGTTTCAGTAGTTTTATCGATTTGCAGGGTGACGGCACCGGCGCGCCGGAAGCTCCGGGGGAAGGGCGCCAGGCGGTCTGCGTCTGCTTTCCGGCGATCCACGCCGCCAATCTGTCGATTCCCGGCACCGCCGTATCAGAGCCCGGAGCGCAGTGGTAACCTCCCTCCATCTCCGCCCCCCACCGCCCGCCCGTGCATTCCCCCAACTCCCGCATCTGGCGATCCGCCCCCGAACAGCGCGCCTACGAAGACGCTCGCCGCCGCGTGCGCGCACTCCGCTTCTTCTACATGCACGCCATGCTCTACGTGGCGGTCAATGCATTGCTGATCGGGATCAACGTGGTGACGTCGCCGCATCGCCCCTGGTCTGGCGCCCCGCTTATGGGCTGGGGCATCGGCCTTGCCGTGCATGGCGTCATGACCTGGGGCCGCGTCGGCCTGCTTGGGCGACAGTGGGAAGAACGCAAGATCGCACAATACATGGCGCAGGAACAGGTGCGCACGCTGTCGACGGAGAAGCAGTTGGTGGAAGCCCGCATGCGTCTGCTGCAGGCCCAGATCGAGCCGCACTTCCTGTTCAACACCCTGGCCAACGTGGTCAGCCTGATCGAGCCCGCGCCGCAGAAGGCCACGCTGATGCTGGAGCATTTCATCGCCTATCTGCGCGCGTCGCTTGCAGCCAGCCGCGCCACGCAAGGCACGGTGGCGCAGGAGGCGAAGCTGCTGCGTGACTATCTGGCGCTGATCCGCATCCGCATGGGTGACCGGCTGCATTATTCAGTCGACGTCGACCCGGAACTTGAGCCGATGCCGCTGGCGCCGATGCTGCTGCAGCCCGTGGTCGAGAATGCGATCAAGCATGGGCTGGAGCCGAAGGTCGAAGGCGGGCGGCTGCTGGTCCGGCTGGAGCGGCGCGGCCCGCGCATGCTTGCAACCATCGAGGACGATGGCATGGGCTTTCGCCCCTCGGCGGGTGCCGGCGTCGGGCTTTCGAACCTGCGTGAGCGGCTGGCCGTGTTGTATGACGGCGATGCCCATGTGCGAATCGAAGAGCGCGCGCCGGGCACTGCCGTACTGATCGAAATCCCGCTGCCGCGCCAATCCTGAAACGCAGACGCTCCATGACGCCCACCGCCCTGATTGCCGACGATGAAGAGCACCTGCGCGCGTACCTGCGCGGCAAGCTGCAACGCCTCTGGCCGGAACTGCAGATCGTTGCCGAGGCGGCCAATGGCATCGAAGCCGCCGACGCCATCGCACGGTTGTCGCCGAGCGTCGCCTTCCTCGACATCAAGATGCCCGGCCTGTCCGGCCTCGAGGTGGCGCAAGGGATTGAAACCGATACGCGGCTGGTGTTCGTCACGGCCTATGACGAATTCGCGCTCGATGCGTTCGAGCGCGCGGCAGTCGACTACCTGGTCAAGCCGGTCAGCGAGGAGCGCCTTGGCCGCACCATCGAGCGGCTGCGCAAGGCGTTGCAGGAAGCTGCGCCCTTGCCTGAACTGGCCCAGCTGTTGAACCAGCTCACCCGCGCCCAGCCGCGCGCGGATAACGGCGGGCAGCTGCGCTGGGTACGCGCCAGCCGCGGCAACACCACCAGCCACGTGCCGATCCAGGAGGTGATGTATTTCCAGAGCGACGACAAGTACGTGGTCGTGCATACCCGCGATGGCGAGCACCTGATCCGCACGCCGCTGGCGGAGTTGATCGCCGGCCTCGATCCCGAGGTGTTCTGGCAGATCCACCGCTCGTCCATCGTCAACATGGAATACGTGGCCGGCACGCGCCGCGATGAGTCAGGACGGCTCTTTGTCCGGATGCGCGACAGCGAAGCCGAGCTGCCGGTATCGCGCGCCTACATGCACCGGTTCCGGCAGATGTAACGCGGCCGGCGGCGCTACTGCGCCGCCGGCTGAGGGATTCACTGGCGATCCATGAATTCCTGGATCTTGCGCTGTTCCCAGTCACGTCCGCGGCGCGACAGTCGCGTCCACACCAGCAACCCATGCACCGTCAGCGCCAGGCCCAGGCCAGGGTGGTGGTCAGCGGCCACGGCCAGCCGGTGGTGGCGGAATGCGACCACGGCGGCGACGGAAAGTAGAAGAAGCGGAACCAAAGCCAGCCATTGACGACGGCGTAGACCAGCAGGTGGATATACCAGCCGCGCAGGGCGCGCACCATGCGGCGCGCGCGCCAATAGGCCATGGCGTTGGGGTCGTCGGGTGGAAAGGCGTGGTGCATGGGATACCTCGGTATGAAGATGGTTGGCTTGCGTCAGGTATAGGCGACGACCAAACGCCACTCCAGGCCCATGGGCCGAATCGACGGTTTTCGTTCGCCGTTGAGCATGCGGACAGCGCGAATGTCGGTGGCTTCGAGATCTCCTTGTACTGATTTCTTGCGCCCCGATTACGCGTTCAGGCCTGCCGCCGGAATACCCGCATAGGAAAAGCCCGCTCGTTGACCATAATCATGATAATTATGATCATAAATACGAAACGATGGACTTCAAGCCTACCCCTCAGATAGAGGGCAGCAAACGCGTGAAGCGTTCGGACCAGGTGGTCAACGATATCAAGCGCTGGATCGTGCAGTCGCACCAGAAGGTCGGCGACAAGCTGCCGCAGGAAGCGGCGCTGATCGAACAGATGGGCGTTGCGCGCGGGACGGTGCGTGAGGCGCTTGCCTCGCTGCAGGCCCAGGGGCTGGTCAAGGTCAGCACGGGGCCGAACGGCGGCGCCACGCTGACGCAACCGCCCTATGAGCGATGCCTGGAGGCAGTGTCCAACTTCCTGTACTTCCAGTCAGTCGACATCGTCACGCTGTACGCCCTGCGCCGCGCCGTTGAGCCTGAACTGGCCGCCAACGCCGCCTTGCGCCTGACCGATGCCGATATCGCCGATCTGGAAGCACTGGTCGGGCTGAGCCACCCTGAACATGGCGGCAGCACGGACTGGAACGAGCGGCGCGAAGCCGACCTGCTGTTTCACGACCGGCTGGCCGATGCGTGCAGCAGCCCGATGCTGGCGCTGTTCTGCCGCCTGCTCAACGACATCATTCGCCGCGTCATTGTGGTGCGCAATGCCCAGGACGATTTCGACGACTTCGATGAAGAGATCTTCCACAGCCACAACGCGTTGATCGAAGCCTTCCGGTCGCGCGACCCCGAGCGTGCGCGTGCCCTGATGCAAGAGCACATGGAGCACGCGGAGTCCCTGGCCCTCGAGGCCGAGTCCCGGGTGGATCGCGGGAGCTTGTTGATGAGCCCGGGCGACTGATTCCCTGACGCGCTAGCGTCCCCTTTTTTTCTGCACACCCAACCGCCATCGTCGCCTCCGGCACGGCGGGTGGGATTCCTATTGCCTGAATCCTGGGAGCCTTGACGTGAAACCTGATGAAACGCTTTGGCGCTGGAGCGCCGTCGACATTGCCGATGCCGTGCGGCGGCGGGAGATTTCCTGCCGCGAGGTCACGGCCAGCGTGCTGGCCCGCATCGACGCCCTTAACCCACGTCTGAATGCGTTGCCGGCGGTGCTGGCAGAAGAGGCGCTGGCCAGCGCGGATGCCGCGGACCGCCAGGTCGCTGAGGGCGCAGAACTGGGGCCGCTCCATGGCGTGCCGGTCACGATCAAGATCAATGTCGACCAGGCGGGCCATGCCACCACCAACGGCGTGATTCCGCTGAAGCACAACATCGCGCGCGAGGATGCGCCTGTCGTTGCAAACCTGCGCAGTGCCGGGGCCATCATCGTCGGGCGCAGCAATACGGCTACCTATTCATCGCGCTGGTTCACCGAAAACGGCCTGCACGGGCGCACGCTGAATCCGTGGGATGCGGATATCACCCCCGGCGGTTCCAGCGGCGGAGCCGCTGCCGCGGTCGCTTCCGGCATGGGGGCGCTGGCGCATGGCAACGACATCGGCGGCTCGATTCGCTATCCGGCCTATGCCTGCGGTGTCGTCGGCTTGCGGCCAACGACGGGGCGGGTGCCGGCGTACAACCCGTCGGCCACGGTCGAGAGAAGCATCACGCCGCAACTCATGTCCGTGCAAGGGCCGCTGGCACGCAGCATTGCCGACCTGCGCCTCGGCTATCACGCCATGGCACGCCCCGACGGGCGCGACCCCGCCTGGGTGCCGGTGCCGCTGGAACTGCCATTGCCGCCGGGGCCGATCCGCGTGGCGCTGTTCCGACGCTGTCCGGGCATTCCAGTCGATCCCGCGGTCAGCGCAGCGCTGGACAGCGCCGCGCATTGGTTGCAGCAAGCGGGCTACGCCGTCGAGGAAGCCAGCCTGCCTGACTTCATGGAAGCGGCAGCATTGTGGCGCACGCTGACGGTCGACGACAGCCGCCGCAGCATCATTGCGGGCGTGGACCAGCATGGCGACGAGGCCATGCGGAAAAGCCAGCGCAACATGCTGGACGGGATGCCTGAAACCGATCGCGATGGCTTTCTGGATGCCTTGTCGCGGCGCCAGGCGATCGCACGCAACTGGTCGCTGTTCATGCAAACGTACCCGCTAGTGCTGATGCCGGTGTCGTGGCAGCGCCCGAGCGTTCAAGACGCGGATATCCGCACGCCTGAAGAGAACAGTGCCTTGCTCCACGCACAGAGCCCCTTGCTGGCAACGGCCATGCTGGGCATGCCCGGGCTGTCCGTGCCGACAGGCATGGCCGACGGCGTGCCCGTCGGCGTGCAGCTGATGGCATGGCGCTTCCGCGAGGACCTGTTGCTGCGCGCCGGCCAGGCCATTGAAGCCGCGGCGCGCTTCACCCCTTTCACCGACGTGCAAACCGGCATCTAGACCCAGGAGGTTCCCATGAACGAACGCAATCCTGCTTTCACCCCACGTCTTTCGCGCCGCGCCATGCTGGCCGGCACCGCTGCCGCCTTGTGTACCGGTGGCCTGCTCTCGAGAGCCGCCTGGGCGCAGTCGGTCTCGCGCATCATCGTGCCGTTTCCGCCGGGCGGGCCGGCCGACTACATGGGCCGCCTGCTGTCCGAGAAGCTGAAAGACGCCATGGGCCGCACCGTCATCGTCGACAACCGTCCCGGTGCCGGCACGCGCGTGGCGGCCGAATACCTGAAGAATGCCCCGGCTGACGGTAACACCGTGCTGCTGGCACCTGTCGACCCGATGTTCATCGGGCCGCTGATCTACAGCAACATGCGCTTCAATCCGGCCACGGACTTCAAGACGATCACCGATGTGACCGGCGTCCAGTTCGGCCTAGCGGTCAGCGCCAGCTCACCCATCAAGACGCTGGCCGACTTCGTCAAGGCCGGCAGGGCCAGGCCGGCTGACTACTCGATCGGCATCAGCACGGTTGGCACGCTGCTGCATTTCCTTGCCGTGGAGTTCGTCAGCCAGTCCCGCACCGGCAGCACGCTGGTGCCATATCGCGGTGGCGCGGCAATGGCGACGGAAATGATGGGCAACCAGATCGCGGCGGGCATGGACGCCATCACGACCTTCACCGAGCTGCATCGCGGCGGCAAGCTGCGCGTGCTGGCCGTGGCAGGTGAAAAGCGTGCCGATGCCTTGCCCGATGTGCCGACCTTTGCGGAATCCGGCTTTCCCAACCTCGTGACCTCGTCGCGCTACCTGCTCTATGTCCGCGCCGGCACGCCGCCCGAGGTGGCGACGCAGTGGTATCAGGCCGTGCGCAAGGTTCTGGCCATGCCGGACGTGCGCGAAAAGCTGGCGCGCGCCGGCTATGACATCCTGCCCGGCGGCACCCCTGATGAGGTTGCCGGATACGCCAGCGCACTCTCGGCACGTTGGACGCCGGTGATCAAGGCGTCGGGTTTTAAGGGAGATTGAGCGGCATTGCCTGCCTGCGCCGGCGGCAGGCACACCTGCGCAGCCGGTCAGGCAGGCTGGCTAGCCTCGTCCACCATGGCTTCGCCGAGCGCGACGATGTCGAAGCGCGCGCGCATGTCAGGCGTCCCCGCCCAGATCGAGAAGCACCTTGCAGCTCACGCGCGGCTGGCTTGCGGCCAGGTCGAACGCGCCGGCGACATCGCGCAGGCCGACCTGGTGCGTGACAATGTGGCCCGGATCCACCAGCCCGCGCGCGATCCAGTCGATGACGGTGGGAAACATCGCACAGTTCAGGCGCGAGGCGTACAGGGTCAGTTCCTTGCCGGTCAGCAACTGTTGCGGAAGGGCCGACGGCGTGGCGGAAAACCCCAGCACGCCGATGCGGCCCGCCGGCGCGGCGATGCGCACGGCTTCTTCCAGGATGGCCGGATGGCAGACCGCGTCGTAGACCAGCGTCGGCCCGCCTTCCACGCCGCGCCGGGCCAGTGCCTGCGCAAGCGGCTCGCGCGAGGTGTTGATGATCTCGTCGTCCTCCGCCCCGCAGCCGCGCGCCAGCGCCAGGCGCTCATCGACGTGGTCGGTGATGAAGGCCCGTATCCCATACACGCGCTTGAGGACCTGCAGCAGGTTAAGGCCCACCGGCCCCGCGCCGTAGATCAGCGCAAGGTCCGTGGGCAGCACGCCGGTGCGGTGCGTGACGTGTGCCGCCACGGCAAACGGCTCGATCACCGCGGCACTGGCGGCCGCCATGCCATCGGGGACCACGTAGGCATTGCGCGCCGGCACACATGCGTACTCGGTGAAGCCGCCATCGCGGTGCACGCCGATCACCTGCAGCCGGCTGCAGACATTGTGCCGGCCGATCCGGCAGGCATGACACTGGCCGCAGCTGACCACCGGATCCACCACCACCCGTTCGCCAAGGCGCAAGACGCTGACGCCGGCACCGACCGCGTCGACACGCCCGACGAACTCATGGCCGACGATGCGCGGATAGGTGGCGAACGGGTTCTTGCCGTGGAAAATATGCAGGTCCGAACCGCAGATGCCGGCGAAACGGACGCGCACGCGTACCTCGCCCTCGGCAGGCTCCGGGGTCGGCCGCTCGCACACGGCCATGCGCATCGGTTGCTCGACGACGACGCTCAACATGCTGGCTCCTTGTTCAGGTCAACTGGCACGGCGGGCTACCAGTTCCACATCGCGCCGTCGCGCAGGCGCGCCACCGGCAGGTACGCGCGCTCGTAAGGATACCTCGCCGCCAGCGACTCATCGATGTCGACGCCAAGGCCCGGCACTTCGTCCATCACCAGGTAGCCGTCTTCAAAGCGGTAGTTGTGCGGAAAGACCTCGTCGGTGAGGGCGCCATGCGGCATCAGTTCCTGGATGCCGAAGTTAGGCGCCCACAGCCCGAAGTTGACGGCCGCGGCCATGCACACCGGCGACAGGTCGGTGGCGCCGTGGAAGCCCGTGCGCACCTGGTAGATCGCGGCGAAGTCCGCAATGCGCCGCACGTGCGTGATACCGCCGGCGTGAACGATGGTGGCGCGAATGTAGTCGATCAGCTGGTGGCTGATCAGCTCCTTGCAGTCCCACAGCGAATTGAAGACTTCACCAGCCGCGAGCGGCGTGGTGGTGTGCTGGCGGATCAGCCGGAAGGCGTCCTGGTTCTCGGCCGGCGTGGCGTCTTCCAGCCAGAACAGGCTATAGGGCTCCAGCGCCTTGCCGAGGCGGGCCGCTTCGACCGGGGTCAGCCGGTGGTGCGCATCGTGCAGCAGATGGGGTTCGAAGCCGACTGCCTCGCGCACCTTGCGGAACAGTTCCGGTGTGTGGCGCAGATAGAGCGACGTGTCCCACGGCTCCTCCGGGGGCAGGCCTTTCTCCGCGGGTTCATAGTGGCCCCGCTGCGCGCCTACGCCGTACACCTTCGACAGGCCCGGCACGCCGGACTGCACGCGGATCGCCTTGTAGCCTTGCTCGATATGGCTGTGCACGGCGTCGATGGCTTCGGCGTGGTCGCGGCCGTTGGCGTGGCCGTACACCATCAGGCCATGGCGGCTCCTGCCGCCCAGCAGCTGGTACACCGGCATGCCGGCCAGCTTGCCCAGGATGTCCCACAGCGCCATGTCGATGGCCGCGATGGCGGTCATCGTGACCGGCCCGCGCCGCCAGTAGGCGCCGCGGTAAAGGTATTGCCAGATGTCCTCGATGTTACGCGGGTCGCGGCCGATCAGGCAGGGGATCACGTGCTCGTCGAGGTAAGCCCGCACCGCCAGTTCGCGGCCATTGAGCGTGGCGTCGCCCAGCCCGTACACGCCTTCATCGGTGAGCACCTTGACCGTCACGAAGTTGCGCCCGGGGCAAGTGACGATGGTCTGTATCTGTTCGATCTTCAAGGGTGGCTCCGGCCGGATCGTCATGGAAGTGGTCCGACGGGGCGCCAGTTCGCGCAGCGCCTGCATCGGTGTGGATGCGACCCAGAGTACAGCGTGGTGAGTGGGGCGGAGTACAGCCGATTCTGCAATGAAATGCAGCGCTTGCTGCAGTTGAATCGCGAAAGGACTGCACATTCCGCACGCCTCCCGCATGCTACTTTGCACCGCATGGAAACAACGCCGGGTGCACGCACGATGCGGCCAACAGAGATGCCGAGGTACCGATCATGAGGCTGACGCAACGCACCTGTTGCAGCGCCCGCGCCGACGTGCGCCTGCCTGGCTACGACCGCAGCCGCTTGTCCCGCGGCTTGGTCCATCTCGGCCTTGGCGCGTTTCATCGCGCGCACCAGGCGCTGTATACGGAGGCGGCGATCTGCGCAGGCGATACACGCTGGGGCATTGTCGGCGTCAGCCTGAGGGAGCCGCGTACGCCCCGGGCGCTGGCGGCGCAGGACTACCTGTATTCGGTGACCGAGCGTGAAGGCGCGGCGGCCACAACGCGCATCGTGGGCGCCGTGGTGCAGGCCTGGTATGCACCGCACGCGCTGGCCGAGGTGATCGGCGCGCTGGCAGATCCGGCCATTCCCGTGGTGACCTGCACGGTGACGGAAAAGGGCTACTGCCAGCTTCCGTCCAGCGCGGACCTCGATACCGGCAACGCCGATATCCGGCATGACCTGGCCCATCCGGACACGCCCAGGAGCACCCTTGGCGTACTGGCCGCGGGCCTGCGCCGCCGGCCTCCCGGAGCGCCGCTCAGCATCGTGTGCTGCGACAACATGCCCGGCAACGGCGATACGCTGCGCAAGCTGCTGGCGCAGTACGCGGAGCTGATCGATCCGCCGCTGGCCCGGCGCGTGCGCGACGAGTTGGCATTGCCCAACACCATGGTGGACCGCATCGTGCCGGCCGCCACGCCGACGTCACGCCATGAAGTGCTGGAGCGGCTGGGCTTGCACGACGAGGCCGCGATCGTCTGCGAGCCGTTCACGCAATGGGTCATCGAGGATTGCTTTGCGGGACCACGGCCGGCATGGGAGGCGGGCGGGGCGCTGTTGACTGGCGATGTCCGTCCCTTCCAGGCCATGAAACTGCAGTTGCTCAACGGCACGCACTCTGCCATCGCCTATGCCGGGCAGTTGTGCGGCCTGGAGACTGTTGCCGACGCCATGGCCGATCCGCTCGTCGGCGCCTTCGCCACCGGCGTGATGGCTGACCTGCAGTCGACCGTGCAGGCACCGCCGGGATATGACGTCGGCCGCTACAGCGAGGCATTGCTGGACCGCTTCCGCAATGCCGCGCTCGAGCATCGCACCGCTCAGATTGCGGCAGACGGCACGCAGAAGGTGCCGGTGCGGTGGCTGCCCGCCTTGCGCGCTAGCGCCGGCGCCGAGCGACCCTATCTTGAGTGTGCGCTCGCGGCCTGGCTGCATTGCCTGCGCGGTGAGCGCAGCGACAGCGGCCAGACGCTTGCCTTCCACGATCCCGGCGCGCCTGCGCTGGCAGCACGCCTGCGTGCCGCGCACAGCGATCCTGACGCCGTCCGTGCGGCGCTGGCGCACGTCGCGGTTTTTGGCAGCGAGCCGTGGCCGGCGCCACTGGCCGCCCGGCTTGCCCGCCACCTGGCGGTGCTGCGCCTTGGCGGTGCGGCCGCGCTGCTGTCGTTCTGATCCATCCCCACCAGACAACAAGGAGACAACCTCACCATGTCCAACCCATTCACCCGCCGCCGTTTTGGCGCGCTTGCCGTCGGCAGCATCGCCATGACGCTGCCGATCGGATGCGTCATGGCCCAGGCCGCTACCATCAGGCTGAAGTACGGCACCGCGTTTCCGGCGGACCACCCGGGCACGCTGCGCATCGTGGAAGCTGCGCAGGCCATCCGCAAGGACACCGGTGGCAAGGTCGACCTGCAGATCTATCCAAACAGCCAGCTCGGCAGCGAGCCGGACATGGTGTCGCAGACGCTTGCCGGCGCGCTCGACTTCATGTCGACGGCCAGCACCAACCTGCAGACGCGGGTGCCGGCCGCCAGCATCAACGGCATCCCTTTTGCCTTCAAGGACTACGCCACTGTGTGGTCCGCCATGGACGGCGACCTGGGTGCCTATGTGCGCGGCTTGCTCCGCAAGGTGAACCTGCATGTGTTCGAGAAAAGCCTGGACAACGGCTATCGCAACATCACGTCGGCAAGCCGGCCAGTGAATACGCCCGCGGACCTGAAGGGTTTCAAGATCCGCGTTCCGGCGATTCCGCTGTGGGTATCCATGTTCAAGGCGTTGGGGGCGGCGCCGACGGTCATACCGTTTGCCGATCTCTATTCAGCGCTGCAGACCCGGGTGGTCGATGGCCAGGAGACGCCGCTAGGACTGATCCGAAGCGGCAAGCTCTATGAAGTGCAGAAATTCTGTTCGCTTACCGGGCATACCTGGGATGGCCATTTTATTTTCGGCAATGCGAAGAAGTTCCAGGCGCTGCCTGGGGAAGTGCAGGCAGCGCTCACCACCCACTTTACCGCTGCGGCACTGAAGCAGCGCGAGGACATCGCACGCGTCAATGCCGAAGCGCAGGTGGAGATGGCTCGCTACGGCGTCATCTTTAACCGGCCGGATCCGGCACCATTCCGCGACCTGCTGCAAAGCGCGGGCTTTTACACGGAATGGCGCAGGAAGTACGGCGAGGACGCGTGGTCGGCGCTGGAAAAGTACACCGGCCGGCTGACCTAAGGGCCTCGGGGCCTGAATGAACCCGCACGCAACAGGAGACATCGATGCAGCACACTGCGGAACCCCTGGCCACGCCTGCCGCCTGTATTCCACTGACCGCCGGAGGCCGCTGGACCCGGTTCCTCGCCGGCATGGTGGAATTACCGGCGGCGCTGATCGTGCTGGCCGAAATTCTGATCCTTGGGGGCGGGGCCTTCGCGCGCTACGCGCTGCACGCCCCAATCCCGTGGACGGAGGAACTGGCCAGCATTCTCTTCGTCTGGCTGGCGATGCTTGGCGCCATCATTGCGCTGCATCGCAGCGCGCACATGCAACTCACCACCTTCATCAAGGACCTGTCGCCCGCAACGCGCGCCTGGGTGGACGCCTTCGGCATGTGGCTGGTGATGGTGTTCCTGCTGTTGCTGGCCTGGCCTGCGTGGGAGCACCTGACCGAACATCTGGATGTATCGACGCCAACGCTGGAGGTAAGCGAAGCCTGGCGTGCCAGCGCGGTCCTGGTCGGGGCCGTGCTGATGCTGCTGACGGCAGCCGCGCAACTGCTCCAACGGTCGAGCCGAAAGCAGGTGGCGCTCAGTGGCCTGCTGGTGGCTGCCGGCGGCGGATTGCTGTACCTGCTGTCGCCCGTACTGATGGGGTTGGGCAATGCCAACCTGGTGATCTTTTTCCTGCTGATGCTGGTCCTGTGCGTGGCCATCGGCGTGCCCATCGCCTTTGCCTTTGGCTTGTCCACGCTGTGCTACCTGGCGTTGTCGACGGCAACGCCCCTGTCTATCATCCCCAACCGCATGCAGGAGGGCATGTCTCACCTGATCCTGCTGGCGGTGCCGCTGTTCATCTTCCTGGGCGGGCTGATCGAGATGACCGGCCTGGCGCGCGCGATGATCAACTTCCTCGCCAACCTGATCGGCCACCTTCGCGGCGGGTTGCAGTATGTGCTGCTTGGGGCGATGTACATTGTCTCAGGCATCTCCGGCTCCAAGGCGGCGGACATGGCCGCGGTGGCGCCGGCGCTGTTCCCGGAGATGAAGCAGCGCGGCGCGAAGGACGGTGACCTGATCGGGCTGCTGTCGGCATCGGGTGCGATGTCTGAAACCATTCCGCCGAGCATCGTGCTGATCACCGTTGGCTCGGTGACCGGTGTGTCGATCACCGCGCTGTTTGTCGGCGGGCTGATGCCCGCGGTGGTCGGGCTGGTGATGATGGCGTGCGTGGTCTGGTGGCAGACGCGCAAGGAAGACATGGGCGGCACGGTGCGGCCGTCGCGCACGGCGCTGCTGAGATCCCTGCTGGTGGCGCTGCCCGCGCTGGCATTGCCGGTGATTATCCGCACCGCCGTGGTGGAGGGCGTGGCCACGGCGACGGAGGTGTCGACCATCGGCATCTTCTACACGGTGCTGGCCGGGGTGCTGGTGTACCGGCAGTTTGACTTACGCAAGATCTATCCGATGCTGCTCGATACTGCGGCGCTGTCGGGGGCGATCCTGCTGATTGTCGGCTGCGCCACCACCATGGCCTGGGCGCTGACGCAGTCAGGCTTTGCGCAAGACCTGGTGACGATCCTGTCGACGGTGCCGGGCGGCAAGCTTGGCTTCCTGCTGGTATCCGCGCTGGCGTTCGTGATCCTGGGCAGCCTGCTGGAAGGCATCCCGGCGATCGTGCTGTTCGGGCCCTTGCTGTTCCCCATCGCCAGACTGGTCGGCGTGCATGAGGTGCACTACGCCATGGTGGTGATCTTTGCGATGGGGCTGGGCCTGTTTGCGCCGCCCTTTGGCGTGGGCTTCTATGCCGCCTGTGCGATCGGGCGCGTTTCGCCGGACGTGGCGATGCCGCGGGTCTGGCCCCATATGGCGGCACTTTTCATTGCGCTGTTGTTGCTGACGCTGGTGCCGTGGTTTTCGGTGGGATTTCTGTGAGGGCTTTGCGCGGCTCGCCTGCTAGGCGGCAAGCCGCAGGCGGCCTCGGAAACGGGAAGGCTATCTCCTCGTGGTATAGGCACAGCATGGTTGCATCGCCTTTTAATAATGTCACTACATTGAAGTTGCTGGGAGTGTCATCATGACGATCACAACCCTATCGAGCCGAGAACTCAATCAGGACGTGACAGGAGCCGAGAGGGCGTCGAAGGACGGTCCGGTCTTCATCATGGACCGCGGAAAACCGGCGCATGTGCTGTTGAGCTTCGAGGGATATCAGAGGCTTACCCAGCAGGGTCGCAATATTGCAGACGCACTCGCGATGCCAGGAACTGACGACATCGAGTTCAATCCGCCACGTGCCAACACCAAATTCCGCCCCGCTGATCTCACATGATGCTCGTACTCGATACCAATGTCGTTTCCGAACTGCGCAAGGTCCGAGGCGGTAAGGCTGATGCAAACGTTGCAGCGTGGTGGAAGCCGGTGTCTTGCAAATCGAGCGGCGGAATGCGAGCCTGGGCAGCGATGGTGCGGGCGTGGCTGGACCACTATGTATTGCCCGAATTCGCAGGCCGCGTTTTGCCCATTGATACCGCCGTGGCCCTGCGTTGCGCTCGGCTGCATGTACCAGACCGGCAATCGGAGCGGGATGCGTTGATTGCCGCCACAGCAATCGTGCACGGTATGACCGTCGTTACACGGAATGTCGCCGACTTCATGGCAACTGGCGTCAGCATCCTAAACCCTTGGGAGGCTTGATCGTGAGTCGCCGTCGTTTCTCAGTTGCCGAACCTATAGAAGTTCTCGCCCCTGAGTCGGCAGCCGGCGGTGAAGGCGCTTTTCGCGCGCATCGAGTCTTATGCCGCAATGCCTTCGTCACTGCCTTGTGACTCTACCTTAGATGCCCACCCGGATTTTGCCGCGCGTAGCACGATCTTTTGCTTCTCCGCGCGCTCGACTGCGTTGATGCGTTCAATGACTGACGCAATAGGGGCACTGCCTTCTGCGCGCGCCAGGTAAAGCAGGCGCACGAGTTTGTCGGCCCACCTTGGCAACTTGCCAGTCTTCTCCCAACGTGCAACGGCCTGCTCATTGTTCCCCAGCAGTTTCGACAGACCGGCCTGCGATTGCATCAAGCCGGCGCTGCGGATGTAGCGGAATTCGGTACCGCTCAGGGGGGATGGCTTCTTCGCCAGGGCGAGGCAGATGGCGACGCAAAGGCCGTCCAGATCTTTGATCGATACGCCTTTGCCGTGAAGCGTGTTCTGGATTTCGTATCCATTGGCCAGCCACACGTTTTTGAGGCCGCCGGCAGTGTAGTGGTACATCTTCCTTACCCATTATTTTGATTGTTCGACGATTAGCATGGTGTTGTTTCCCGGGTAGTCGCTCTTGACTAGCGTGGGCTGTTTCGCCGGCGTAGCCGGCGACTTACTCTTTTGTCCGAGCGACAAAAGAGTAAGCAGAAAAACGCGTCGCCTATGCGGCTGGCAATCCATTGCACGGCGTTGGTAGTTCCCGCGGCGGTGATTTTCGTTCGATGTGGTTGCCCGTTCGAGCCTGCTACGCCATGTGAGTGTGTGGCAGTGCCTGCGTTAACCCACTATTGAACAATCCCCATGCAGGGCGTAGGCCGCCTGCTGCCAGCCGCATCTCGGGGACGCCTACGGCTGCTGCGCCGGCCCTAAGCAGAGCGACCGACCACTTCCTAATAGCGTTGGGTTCGGCTCATCCGCGACCACGCGGTGCGAGCGCAGCGATGCACTCCGTGCCCGTGCCTCCGACCTGAGATGCTGCGTGCGCGCAGCGCAGCCGAAGGCGTCCCCCCGATGGCGGTCTTAGCAGGCTGCCAACAACCTAAAGTCGGGTTCGTCCAATAGTCCGTCGACGCAGGCACCAGACAGGGAGCGTAGCTGGCTCGAACCACCAATCACATCAGCGGAAATCACCACCGCTCGAACCACCAACGCCGTGCAATTTATTGCCAGCCGCTCAGGCGACGCGTTTTTTGGTTACTTTTTGGCGCTCGGCCAAAAAGTGACTCGCCGGCTACGCCGGCGAAACAGCCCACGCCCGTCAAGCACGTCACCCAACCGCAATGCCGACCACATCAGGAAGCAGGCAACTCCTCCTCCAACACCCGCTCCAACTGCGCCTTCACCAACCCGAGCAAGCAAAACGCCCCAAAGCACCCCTCCCACCATTCGCTCTGCTGTTCCAGCAGTGCAAGCACCCCGTCAATACCCGCTGCCACCGCCAAAAGACTGTACCGCGCTGAGGATAGATCGATTTCCGACATAGGACCTCCTATCGTTGGATGAAGGTCCGCCGCGCGACACCAGAGGAGGGCGGCGGGCCTGACGACGAGGGTGGAAACCGGTGCCAAAGCCAATGCCGGTCAGCCTCGCGGCTGCCTCGCCCGGCCCGCCATAGCAGGATGGCTTGCGCGTATGGGCGGGACCGATCGTCAAGTACGACCGGTCCGGCTTTGGCATTCGAGTTTCCACACTCGGTCACCGTTGTTCGATGACAGCCTCAGTCTCCCGCTTCACGGCGCGCGACGCGATAGGACACTTCGCATTCCCATACAGACGCGGCATCCTGCCCGAGAGGCGCGCGCCAGCAAATCGCAAAACGCCTAAACCTGCCCTCAATCCACCAGCGTTGCCAATGCCTCCCGCGCTTCCCGGCGCAGCTTCTCCAGATCAAGACCAACGATCTCGCCATCGCGCACCACCTGCCGCCCACGAACCAGCACATCCCGCACCGGTGTAGGCTCGCCAGCCGCCACCGGCGCCGTGCCGATGTCATGGAATCCATGGAACCGCAGCCCACTGACGTCATAGATCGCCAAGTCAGCCGACTGCCCCGGTGCCAGCGTGCCGATCCCCGGCAGCCCCAGCACCTGCGCACCGCCCGCGGTGCCCCAGTGGATGACTTCCTCCACGCGGGTTTGTGCGGCCCCCCCAGCGCCCGGTGCACCAGCCACGCGAAATTGGCCTCATGCACCATGCTGCCCGATTCATTGGACGCCACCCCATCGACGCCTAGTGAAATCGGCACGCCCGCATCCGCCATCGCCCGCACCGGCGCAATACCGCTGCCCAGTCGCGCATTGCTGACGGGGCAGTGCGCCATGCCGGTGTTGGTCACGGCGAGCATGCGAATCTCTTCGGGATTCACGGTGACCAGGTGGGCGAACCAGACATCGGGCCCCAGCCAGTCATGGTCGGCCACGAACTGCACCGGCGTGCACTGGTACTTCTCTCGGCAGAACTTCACGTAGTTGTCGGTCTCGGACAGGTGCGAATGCAGCCGCAGGTCCATGCCGCGACCGAAGGCGGCCAGCTCGCGCAGCAGTGCGGGCGGCAGCGAGAAGGTTGGCGTGGTCGGCGCGACCACCACGCGCCGCAGGCCATCTGCGCAGGCGTCGTGGTAGCGCGCCTTCAGCCGTTCGATATCGGCCAGCATTTCGTCCAGCGTCTCCGGCACCAGTGCGGTCGCGCGCATGCCCGGATGATCGGAGGCCGACTGGATGGCGCCGCCGCGGCACAGCACCAGGCGCATGCCAAGCTCTTCCGCTACCTCGAACAGCACGTCGCCGGTCTCCGCGCCGTGGCCGTGATGGTAGAGGTAGTGATGATCGGCGCAGGTGGTGGTGCCGGACAGCAGCAGCTCGGCCATGCCAAGCCGCACGGCGATGCGGAAGATCTCCGGCGTGAAGCGCGCCAGGCGCGGGTAGGCAACGGAGGCCAGCCATTGCTCCAGCCCCACGTTCATGCCGCTAGGCACGGCCTTCAGCAGGTTCTGGAACAGGTGGTGGTGGGTGTTGACCCAGCCCGGGTAGACCACGCAGCCGGTGGCGTCGAGCACGGCTTCGCCGCCTTGGCGCGGCAGGGCTGCACCGATCTCGGCGATGCGGCCGCCGCGGATGCGGATGTCGGCGGCGCCAGCGCGGGCAGCATGGCCGGTGTGGCCGGTCATGACGGCGGCGGCGTTGCGGATCAGCAGGCCGCCGGCGGGCGCGGCGCTGGTGGCGTTGGTGTTCTGCACCATGTTTCAGACCCCTTGGACGTTGTCGGCACTGGCGGGCAGCTCGTCGGCTTCACGCGCGGGCACGCCGTTGAGAATCAGGTTGAGGACCACGGAGACCACGCAGGCGATGATCACACTGCTGTGGACAAAGGGCTGCAGGAAGCCGGGCAGTTTCTCCAGCATGCCGGGCAGCATCACCGGCATCATCGCGCAGCCAAGCGTGATGGAGACGATGGAGAGGTTGTTGGGATTGCGGTCGTATTCGACCTCGCCCAGCGTCTTGATGCCGGCGGCGACGACCACGCCGAACATCACCATGGTGGCGCCGCCCAGCGCCGCGGCCGGGATCGATGCAAACAGCGCGCCGATCTTGGGCACCAGCGCCACGGCACACAGCATCACGCCGCAGGTGGCGACCACCCAGCGGCTGCGCACCCCGGTGACGATGACCAGCCCCACGTTCTCCATGAAGGCTATATACGGGAACGCCGCGAACATGCCGCCGATGGCGCTGGCTAGCCCGTTGGCGCGCAGGCCGCGGGTGGCATCGCGCTCAGTCAGGGGGCGCTTGACGATGTCGCCGACGGCGATGAACAGGCCCATCGATTCCACCATCTGCACCACCATCACGATCACCATGGTGGTGATGGCGCCCACGTTGAAGGTGGGCATGCCGAAGGCAAACGGCGTCACCATGGTGAACCATGGCGCGCGCGCGACTTCGTCGAAGCTGCCCATGCCCAGCATCCACGCCACGGCGCCGCCGACCAGCAGGCCGATCACCACCGACAGGTTGCGGACCAGCTCGCTGCCGTGCCGGTTGATAAAGAGGATCAGCGCCACCACGCCGAAGGCGACGATAAAAAAGATGGGGGCGCCGAACTCCGGCGCGCCCCTTCCGCCTCCAAACCAGTGAAACGAAACCGGGAACAGCGACAGGCCCACCGCGGTGATGGTGCAGCCGCTGACCACTGGCGGGAAAAAGCGCTTGAGCTTGCCGATGACGGGCGCGAGGAACATCGCGATCACGCCTGCGGCGATGATGGCGCCGCAGACGCCGTTGAAGCCCAGCGATGGATCGGTGCCGATGGCGATGACCGGACCCACGGAGCTGAACGCCACGCCTTGCATCAGCGGCAGGCGCACCCCGAACTTCCAGAAGCCGACGGTCTGCAGCAGGGTGGCGATGCCGGAGGTGAACAGGGCAGTGCTGATCAGCATGGTGGTCTGCGCCGGCGACATCTTGAGCGCGCCGGCCACGATCATCGGCACCGCAATGGCGCCGAGATAACTGACCAGCATGTGCTGGAAGCCGAGCGACGCCATGGCGCGTGCCGGCAGGATCTGGTCGACGGGGTGAACCGCTGCTTGCATGATGTTGTCTCCTGCCGCGTGCTGGGGAAGTGCGCCATGCCGGCGGCGGCTGGGCCGGTCTGTGGTTGCCGGGCTCGGTCCGTCATAGCGTTATTGCGAAGGCCCTGGCACGGGGCCGCAATCGCGCTCGCAAAATGCGCGCCCGGGGCATCAGGGGTTTCCCTTGGGTTGCGTGAGGGCGGGGGTGGTCATAGGATGGATGCGCATGTTCCTCGCTGTCCGGATGCTCCGGAAGCGCAGTGTTTCGCCGGTTCTTTCAACCTTTTTCCCAACGCCATGTCACCCACCGCAGGATGGTTTGCTGCAGCCTCCCGCTCGCCAGTCAGCCGCGGCGGTGACCTGGATCGCATCCAGTCGCTGTCCGGGCGCGTGTTCGGCCCGACGCGGCTGCGTGCGGCGGAAGCCGATGCGGCGCTCGATGCCCGTATCGACACCAGCACCATCGGCCGGCTGACGCTGGTGACCATCGCCTACAACCAGGCGGTGCAGATCGAGCCGCAGCCGAACAAGGATGAGTTCGTGATCCAGACCGTGCTGGCGGGCACCTGCCGCGTGGAGACCCCGCGCGGTGCGATGCTGATGCCGCCGGGTGCGACCTTTGTGTTCTCGCCCACCGTGCCGGCCACGTTGTCGCTGGACCCGGGCTGCGAACGCTTCAGCGTGGTGATCCGCCGGCAGTTGATTGACGAGGCGTTCCGCCAGCAGTTCAGCTTCGAGCCACCGGTGCCGATTGAGTTCGACATGCAGCCGGTGGCGGACGATGGCCGTGCCGAGCGCTGGCAGGCACTGGTGAGCTACCTGCGCGCGGAAACGCGGGTGCGGCGCGAAGGCGGCGGCGTGCCGGCGGTGGATGGCAGTATCGAGCGCATCGTGCTCTCGACACTGCTGCTCGACCGCTTTGCCGCGGATGGCGATATGTTGCCGCGCCGGTTCGAGGCGGTGCTGCCGGACTATGTGCGCAATGCCATCGCCTACCTGCGCGCCAACCTTGACCAGCCGCTGACGCTGGAGCAGATCGCCGCACATTGCGGTGTATCGGCGCGCAGCTTGCAGCTGGGCTTTCGCAAGAACAAGAACACCACGCCGATGGAGTACCTGCGTCTGCTGCGCCTGCATGGCGCCCGCGCCGATCTGCAGCGGGCGCGGCAAGAGAAGGGGATGGTCAGCGCGATCGCGCTGCGGCACGGCTTTACGCACCTGAGCCTGTTCTCGCGCGAGTACCGGCGCGAGTTCGGCGAGTTGCCGTCGCAGACCTTGCGGGCGGCGGTGCAGCAGGACTGACGGCAAGTCAGCCTCTGCTGCTGTTCAGTACGGAATCAGGCTGCCTGGGCCACGGGCAGGCAGACCTTCAGCAGCGTCTGCAAGCGCAGCTTGTCGAGGTGGCGGCCGATGAACACGAACTTGCTTTGCGCGGCTTCCGATCCCCAGGCATCGGCGGGATGGAAATCCATCAGCCGGTGCACCGCCTGCAGCACGTAGCGCCGGTCATCGCCCTCCACCGCCACGATCCCCTTCATCCGGAACACATCGTCGCCTTGCGCCGCGAGCAGGGCCTTCAGGCCGTGCTCCAGGCGCTGGCGGTCGAACGGCTGGTCGAACACCAGCGATACGGACGTGACCGACGGATCGTGGCGGTGGCCATGCGCGTCGTCATCGTGCACGTGGTCGCAATGCTCGTTGCACACATGGTCGTGATGGTCGTGGTCGTGCGCATGATCGCGGTGGTCATCGTGCGCGTCTGCCTGGATCGTGCCCGTAGTAAAGCCGCCGATGCCGAGGATCTTGCCCAGGTCCACCTGCGCAAAGTTGGAGCGCAGGATCTGCGCGCCCTCGTTCAGGCGGTGAATGCGGGCCGCGAGCCGGTCGAGCTGCGCGGCGTCGACCAGATCGGTCTTGTTGAGGATCACGCGGTCGGCAGCGACGATCTGGTCGACCGCCTGGTTGTCGAAGCCGGTCAGCTGCGGGTCGTCGAGATGGCTTTCGATATGCACCGCGTCGACCAGCGTCAGGATGCCGTCGAGTGTGACCTGCCTGGCGACTTCGTTGTCCATGAAAAAGGTCGCCGCCACCGGGGTCGGGTCGGCCAGGCCGCTGGTCTCCACCAGGATATGGTCGAAGCGCTCGGGCCGCTCCAGCAGCTTCTGCAGGATGCGCACGAGGTCGGTGCGCACATCGACCACGCAGCAGATGCAGCCGTTGGTCATCTGGTAGATCTCCTCGTCCGAGGTCATCACCAGGTCGGAATCGACATCGACCTCGCCGAACTCGTTCTCGATCACCGCGATGCGGTGGCCGTGCTTCTGCGTCAGGATGTGGTTGAGCAGCGTCGTCTTGCCCGAGCCGAGGAAGCCGGTAAGGATGGTGACCGGGACGGGCGGCTGTTGTGCGACGGCAGGTGCGTTCATGTTGTCTCCTGATTCTTACCGGATTGGGTACTGCGTTCCCCGCTGTCGCGAGGCGAAAGTCTTCTTCTCAAGCGGTGGCCACGTTGGGCCGCAAGCCTTTCCAGCGTTCCACCAGCCCGTCGTGCGGCACGTCGAACAGGTCCAGCACGCGTCCCACGGTGTGGTTGACGATGTCGTCCACTGACTGCGGATGCGCGTAGAACGCCGGCACCGGCGGCAGCACGATGGCGCCCATCTCGGTCACCGTGGTCATGTTGCGCAGGTGCACCAAATGGAACGGCGTCTCGCGCGCCAGCAGCACCAGCCGGCGCCGCTCCTTGAGCATCACGTCGGCCGCGCGGGTGACGAGGTTGTCGGCAAGCCCGGTGGCGATGGCGGCCAGCGTGCGCATCGAGCACGGCGCCACCACCATGCCATCACAGCGGAACGAGCCGCTGGCGATGGTGGCGCCGATATCGCGCACGTTGTGCACCACGTCGGCCATGGTTTCGATCTGCGGGCGCTGCAGGCCCAGCTCATGGTGCGCGGTCAGCAGGCCGGACGGCGAGCAGACCAGGTGGGTCTCCCAGCCGCCCAGCGCCGAAAGGGCTTGCAGGACGCGCACGCCGTACACCGCGCCGCTGGCGCCGGTGATGGCGACCACCAGGCGTTGCTTGCGGGTCATGGGTTGGCGCCTTCCTTTGCGGCCTTCTCCGCCAGTGCCTGCAGCACTTGCTCCGGCTTGATCGGGTAGTGCCGGAAGCGCACGCCGATGGCGTCGAACACCGCATTGGCAATCGCCGGCCCGATCGCGACGATCGGGTCTTCGCCCACGCCCTTGGCGCCGAACGGGCCGCCGGGGTCCGGTGCCGCTTCGAGGATCACGGTGCGGATCTCCGGCATGTCCATCGCCAGCGGCATCTTGTAGTCGACGAAGTTGGCGTTGAGCGAGCGGCCGGTGCGCATATCGATCTGGTAATCCTCATACAGCGTATGGCCGATGCCTTGCTGGATGCCGCCCTCGATCTGACCGGCGGCAGCCACCGGGTGGATGACTTTGCCGACGTCATGCACCGGCACCACCTGCTGCACGGTGATGAATCCGGTTTCGGTATCGACCGCCACCTCGACAAAATGCGCGGCGAATGAATACGACTTGGTCGGGTGATAGGTGGCGGTGCCCACCAGCTGCGCGGCGGGAATGCCCTTGCGCGGCATCACCGCCTCGCGCACGGTCAGCGTGGGGCCGTCGCGGTCGCGCACGGCAATCACGCCGGCCGTCAGCGTCAGCGCTTCGGTCTCGCACTCCATCAGCTTCGCGGCGCGCTCGAACAACTGGCGCTTGATCTCGCCTGCCGCCATCTGCGCGGCCTTGCCGACCATATAGGTGGTGTGGCTGGCAAAGGCGCCAATGTCCCAGGGAACGACGTCGGTGTCGCCGTGCACGACTGATACCGCTTCAAACGGCAGGGACAGTTCCTCTGCAACGATCTGCGCGAGGGCGGTATGCGCGCCGGTACCCAGCCCGGCCGCGCCGGTCAGCAGAACCACTGTCCCATCCTCATTCATCTTGATGATGGCGTTGCCTTGTTCCTTGATGCCGGGATAGGCACTGCTGCCGTGCATCTCGCAGCCCAGGCCCCAGCCGGTGCGGAGCGGGCCGCTGGTAGCGCGCGGGCGCTGGCGCAGCGCGGGCCAGTCGACCAGCTCCATGCCCTTCTCGATGCAGGCCTCCAGGCCGTGCCCGATCAGCGGATGGTTGGACGGTGCAATATCGCCTTCGCGCACGGCATTCTTCAGCTTCAGTTCGGCGGGATCGATGCCGAGGTGCGCGGCGGCCTCGTCCATCTGCACGTCGAGCGCGTAGTAGGTCTGCACCACGCCATAGCCGCGAAACGCGCCGGCGATCGGGCTGTTGGTGTAGACGCAGCGGCCTTCGAGCAGCACGTTGTCGCAGCGGTACAGCGAGACCATGGCGGCGGTGCCGACGTTGGTCACGCCGGGGCCGTGCGAGCCATAGGCGCCGGAGTTGAACACCACTTTGGCCTGGCGCGCGGTGATGGTGCCGTCGTTGCGAAAGCCTTGCCTGAGCCAGATCCTGGCCGGATGGCGCGTGCGGCCGCCGAGGAAGGTTTCCTCGCGCGTGTATTCCATGCGCACCGGGCGGCGCGTCTCGCGCGCCAGCAGCGCGCACAGGAACTCCTGCTGGAACAGGTCCTGCTTGGCGCCGAAGCCGCCGCCCATGTGGTCGACCAGCACGCGCACCTTGTGCAGCGGCAGGCCCAGCACCTCGGCCATGATGCCGCGCACCATGAAGGCGGTCTGGGTGGAGATCCACACCGTCAGGTTGCCGTTGCCGTCCCAGCTGGTGGTGCAGACGTTGGGCTCCATATAGGCGGGGGTGGGGCGGCCGCCTTCGTAGAGGCCTTCGAGGATGAAGTCCGCCTCGGCAAAGCCGGCCTCTACGTCCCGCGCTTGATGATCACCGGCGGCAGCACCAGGTTGCCGCCGGGTTCGCGGTCGTGAATGCGCGGGGCATCGGAGCGCTCGGCGTCCTCGGTGGTGAAGACGGCGGGCAGCGTTTCGTATTCGACTTCGATCAGTTCCACCGCGCGCTCGGCGATCTCTTCGCTGATGGCGGCCACCGCGGCCACGCCTTCGCCCCAGTAGCGCACCTTGTCGTCCAGGATGTACTGGTCGCAGGTCACCGAGGCGGAGCGCGGGTGCGGCGAGCCGGCGTGCAGCACGCGCGGCACGTTCTCATGGGTCAGCACGGCCTTGACGCCCGGCAATGCCAGCGCACGCGAGGTGTCGATGCCGCGGATCCTCGCATGTGCGACGTTGCAACGCTTCATCTTGCCGAACAGCAGGCCGGGGAAGGGCATGTCGGCGACGTATCTGGCGTTGCCGGTGACCTTGTCGAGCAGGTCGGTGCGCTTGACGCTGTGTCCGATCACGGCGTGGGTCATCATGCCTCCTCGCTGGCGCGGACCTTGCAGCCCGCGGGGTCCATGGCCTCGGCGGTCTTCTCGATGGCCTCGATGATCTTGGTGTAGCCGGTGCAGCGGCAGATATTGCCGGCAATGGCAAAGCGGATTTCGTCGCGCGTGGGGTGCGGGTTCTCATCCAGCAGCGCCTTGGCCATCACCACGAAGCCCGGCGTGCAGAAGCCGCACTGCGCGGCGCCGCACTGCATGAACTGCTCCTGGATCGGGTGCACGGTGTCGGGGGCGGGCTGCACGCCTTCGATGGTGGTGATGTGGCAGCCGTGCGCCTCGGGTGCCAGCACCAGGCACGAGTTCATCGGCTGGCCATCGATGATGACGGTGCAGGAGCCGCACTCGCCCACGTCGCAGCCCTTCTTGGTGCCGGTCAGGCCGGCGTCGTTGCGCAGGGCGTCGAGCAGCGTGCCGTGCGGTTCCACCGCCAGTTCGCGCGGCTCGCCGTTGATGACGAGTTCGATTATTTTTCGCATGTCGCGGCCTCCAGGGCTTGTTCGAGAGCGCGGCGGGTCAGCACGCTGACCATTTGCCGGCGGTATGCTTCGCTGGCGCGCACGTCGCTGATGGGACGTGCCTCACCCATGGCGGCATGCGCGGCCTGCAGGATCAGCGCGTCGGTCACGCGCTGGCCGCGCAGCATCTGCTCGGCACGCACGGCACGAACCGGGGTGGGGCCGACCGCTGCCAGCACGATGCCCACGTCGGCGCAGTGGCCGCTATCGACCGTCAGCGATACCGCCACGCCGACGGTGGCCAGTTCCATCTGCACGCGGCGGCCATGCTTGAGGTAGACCTTGCCGGTGCGGGGGCGCGGAGCCGGCACGGTGATGCGGGTGACGATCTCGTCCGGCGCGATGGCGGTCTTGCCGACGCCGGTGACAAAGTCCTCCACGCGCAGCTCGCGTGAGCCGGAGAGGCCGTACAGGTGCACCGAGGCGCCATCCGCCACCAGCGGCGCGATCGAATCGGCGGACGGCGACGCGCGGCAGACGTTGCCCACCACGGTGGCGCGATGGCGCACCTGGATCGACGCGAAGTCCGTCACGGCTTTCGCCAGGCTGGCGTAGTGGCGCTGCACGAAGCCCGAGGTCTCCACCGCGCGCGTGGTCACCAGCGCGCCGATGCGCAGGCCATTGACGGGGTCGAACGTGAGCACGTCCATGCCCGGGATCTTCTTGATGTTGATCACCTGCTCGGGCTTGCGCACGGACTCCTTGATCTGCACCAGCAGGTCCGTGCCGCCGGCCAGCACGCTGGCCTTGCCGCCGCACCGGTGCAGCATGGCCGAGGCTTCTGCCAGCGTTGCCGGTTCGAAGTATTCAAACGCTCTCATTGCTCCTCCTGGTCTGTGCCATCGGCGGCGTCTGCCTGGGCTGTGGGGCGCGCACCGTTGCAATCATCATGGGCGGACGGTCTTCATCGGTAAAGACCCGGAAATGGATTAATTGATCGTGTTACCCTCTGAATCAGACGCGCCGGCCGGACCCAGGCAAAGCAAGCGCGCACCCCGATATCCGGAGGTAGACAACGTGCCCAACCTCAGCAACATGAACGTGTCGCTGCGCCAGCTGCGCGCGTTCATCGCCGTGGCGCAGGAGCGCCACTTCACCCGCGCGGCCGAGAAGCTGGACCTGTCGCAGTCGTCGGTCAGCGCGCTGATCCACGAGCTGGAAGGCAACCTCGGCCTGAAGCTGTTCGACCGCCACACGCGCCAGCTGCACATCACGCAGGCGGGCGCAGAGCTGCTGCCGCTGGTGAAAAAGGCGGTGGCCGACATCGACAGCGTGATCGAGAATTCCAGCGAGCTGCGCACGCTGGGGCGCGGGCGCGTGTCGATCTCGGCGTCGTCGATCCAGGCGGCGCTGATGCTGCCGCGCGTGATCCGCGAGTTCTGCGTGAGCCATCCCGGCGTGAAGGTGGAACTGCACGATGTGTCAGAGCATGAGGTGACCAAGATGGTCAGCTCGGGCGAGGTGGACTTCGGCATCGGCACCATCCCCGAGGGCCAGCCCGACCTGAGCGCGCACCGGCTGATGTCCGATCCCTTCGTGATCGTGATGCCGGCTCACCATCCGCTGCGCCGGCGCAAGACGCTGCGCTGGGAAGACGTGGCCGGCCTGCCCGTGATCGGCCCGCACAAGGGCAACCCGATCCGCGATTGCCTGGACACCGCGCTGGCCGCGCGCGGCATTGCGTTGCAGCGAGTGCACGAGGTGTTCCTGCCGCTGACCATGGTGGGCATGGTGGATGCCGGGCTGGGCATCGCGGTGATGAGCGCGGCGGTCACGCGGCTGACTGCCGCGCTGGGGCTGGCCACGGTGATGCCGACCGATCCGGTGATCCACCGCGAGATCTCGCTGCTGGTGCACGCGGACCGGTCGCTGTCGCCGCCGGCCCAGGCTTTCCGCGACCTGCTGATGCGTTACCGCGCCAAGCTGGCCGACACCGGCTGACTATGTCATGCCGGCTCCTTCGCCAGCCCGTGGGCCTCGGGGACCGGCGAGCGGGCGTTGAACAGCAGGTTCAGCAGCACCGCGGTCAGCGTGCCGAGCAGGATGCCGTTCTGGCAGAACTTGGCCAGCAGCTCCGGCATCTGCGCGAAGAACTTGTCCGACACCAGCGGGATCATGCCCAGCGCCACGCTGACGGCGACGATATAGGCGTTCTTCTTGTTCTCGACAAAGTCCACATGGCCGAGGATGCGCACGCCCGTGGCGGCCACCATGCCGAACATCACCAGCGCCGCGCCGCCCAGCACATATTGCGGGATCGATGCTGCAAAGAAGGCCAGCTTGGGCAGGCAGCCCAG
Organism: Cupriavidus necator; assembly: GCA_022041995.1. GTDB lineage: Bacteria > Pseudomonadota > Gammaproteobacteria > Burkholderiales > Burkholderiaceae > Cupriavidus. Next base: position 3,818,075 of record CP074381.1, on the reverse strand, counting down.
CACGATCAGGATGCCGCCGGCGGTGGCGCAGACCCAGCGGCTGCGCACGCCGGTGACCTGCACCAGCCCCACGTTCTGCGCGTACGAGGTATAGGTGAAGGTGTTGAACACCGCGCCCACCAGCGCCCCCACGCCGTCGGCGCGCAGGCCGCGCGCAAGGTCGTCGCAGCCCACCGGGCGGCCCACGATCTCGCCCAGCGCCAGGAACTGGCCCACGCCCTCGATCATGATCACGATCATCACCACGCACAGCGTGAGCGCGGTCATGGCGTCGAAGGTGGGCCAGCCGAAGTGGAAGGGCGTGATGAGCTCCACCCAGTGCGCGTTATGCAGGCCGTCGAAGTTGACCTTGCCCAGCGACAGCGCGATCACGAAACCGACAGCAATGCCGATCAGCACCGCCACGTTGCACAGGAAACCCCGGGCAAAGGCCACCAGCGCCAGCACCGTGCACAGCACCGCGGTGGCGATGGCGATGTTTACCGGCAGGCCGAAGTTGGGATTGGGCACGGGACCGGCCGCCGTGTTGAGGGTGGGGTTGCCGCCCGCCGCCCAGTTGATGCCCACGCGCATCAGCGAGATGCCGATCACCAGCACCACGGTGCCGGTCACCACCGGCGGGAACCAGCGCACCATCTTGCCGACATAGGGCGCGGCAAAGTAGGTGAAGATCCCCGCCACCATCACCGCGCCGAACACGGCCGGCAGGCCCAGCGACGGATTGGAGCCGGTGGCGATGATCGGCGCGATCGCGGTGAAGGTGACGCCCATCATCACCGGCAGGCGGATGCCGACCTTCCAGATGCCGATGCTCTGGATCATCGTCACCAGGCCGCAGCAGAACAGATCGGCGGCGATCAGGAAGGCCACCTGGTCCTTGGGCAGCTTGAGGGCGCCGCCGATGATCATCGGCACGGCAATGGCGCCGGCGTACATCACCAGCACGTGCTGCAGGCCCAGGGCCAGCAGGCGGGGCGGGGGCAGGACCTCGTCGACGGGATGCACGGGGGCATTCCCTTGCGTAGGCAGGGTGGGGTTCATGCTGTCTCCTTTGGTCGGTATCACGCCGGTCGCGCATTGCGCTCACGTGTCGCCAAGGTCGTCGCCGGCAGTTTCCTGTCCGGGATGGTCATTGCCATCCTCTCGTGCGATGCCCGCGCCTGTCCTGTCTTACAGATCCAGCATGACAGCGGCTGCGGGAAGGTACAACGTTCGTGGCGGATTTATCGATCGGGTAAGACGATGAATCCGCGGTTTTCAGCGGGTTATCCCTTACGGCACGCGGGAGCCCGCACAATCGAGCCGCGCCAGAAGTGCAGCGGCGCGCTCCATCGCGGCAGGGTCGATGCGCGCACGCATACCGTCGAAGGCAGGCCCGCGCGTGGCGTCCAGCCCCATGCGTGAGGTGGTGCCCACGCCCGATGCCGAGGGGTCGAGCGCGCTGCCAGGCAGGCCGTCGACCACCACCACGTCCAGGTGCGGTTGCAGGTGCGTGGCCATCGCCCACAGCACTTCCTCGTCGCGGGTGATGTCGACGTCCTCATCCACCGCCACCACCGTCTTCAGGTACGGGTCCCAGCCAAGCAGGCCCAGCATTACCTGGCGCGCCTCGCCGGGGCGGCTCTGGCGCAGCGCCACGTAGGCGTGGAAGTGTGTGCCGGAACTGGGGTAGTGCACCGCGGTGACGCCGGGGAAGCGCTCCCTGAGTTTCTCCACCATCTCGGATTCGCGTGGGATGCGGCCCAGGTTCAGGTGCTCGGCCGAGTTGCCGCCGACCACGTCGACCAGCCACGCGTCCGCGCGGCGCATCACGCTTTCCACGCGCAGCAGGTTATTGGTCGAGCGGTCCGACGAGTAGCCGGTGAATTCGCCGAACGGGCCTTCCTCGACCCGCGCCTCGGGATCGATCACGCCTTCAAGCACGATCTCGGCATGCGCCGGCACCAGGATGCCGTGGCGCGGCGTGCGTACCACTTCCAGCGGCGCGCCGAACAGGCCGCCGGCCACATGGCGCTCGTCCACGCCGAACGGCAGCCGCGCGGCGCCGGCCAGCATGAACAACGGGTGCGCGCCGATGACCATTGCCACCGGCAGCGGCCGGCCCAGTTCGGCGGCGCGCTGCTGCATGCGCCACAGGTGCCCGCGCGAATGCAGGCTGGTGGCGATCTCGGTGGGCGAATGCAGCATCGAGCGGTGGTAGCTGGCATTGCCGATGCCGCTGTCGGGATCCTCCGCGATCAGGATCGCGTTGGTGATGTAGGGGCCGCGGTCCGTGGCGAAATGCTTGATCGCCGGAATCGTGCGCAGGTCGATGTGTTGCGTTTCGACCTGGCCGGTGACGGCGCCGCTATCCAGCACGCGCGGCGCCACCATGCGGCGGCTGCGGGCCTGGTATTCGGCATGGATGCCGGCGGGCGGCACGCCGCCCAGCATGCGGCCGACGCGCTCGCGCGAGGCAAAGAGATTGGTCGCCAGCGACGTGCCCAGGCCTTCGACATGGTCGAACAACAGCGCCGGGTGGCGGCCCTGCGCGGCCAGCGCCCAGACCAGCGCGGTCGGGTCCTGGTCGGCGCCGACCGGCTCGCGGATATGCAGTACGTCTTCGGGAAAGGCCTCGCGGTAGGCGGCCAGGAACTGGTGGAAGTCCTGCGAGGTGTCGTGGAAAGGCTGGGGCGCCGCCGCCGTCGAGGCAAAGGGCGCTGAAGGTGAGTTCATGATCGGCTCCTGTGGTCAGGGTTGGCCAGGGCGAAGGCTGCCCCGGCGGCCGGAAATGCGCCCGGCCGCCGTGCCGTGCCTGCCTGCCGAACTGCTACCGGCTAGCGGGTGCTGGCGTAGGTATCCTTCAGCCGCGCCAGCGCTTCTTCCTGCGTCTTTGGCGGCGCCGTGGTCTCGATGCCGACCAGCCGGGCGATGTTGTTGCCCATGTAGTCCTCCAGCCCGTCCTCATCCAGGTCCATGCCCTGCGGCGCGGGGCCGCACAGCATCTCCAGCTCGCGCAGCCACATGCCGGGCTCGTTGGGCGGGGTGTCGGTGCCGAACACGATCTTGTCGCGCGGCAGCTGGCGCGCGAACTCGACGATGCGCGACTGGAAGCACCAGCCCGATTCGCAGTACACGTTGGGCGTGTCCATCGCCATCCAGAACGCCTCGAACGAGTAGTTGCCGCCGGTCTGGATGCCGAAATGCCCGATGATGAAATTGACCATGGGGAATTCGCGGATGATCGGGTAGAACATCGTCGGGATCGTGTACGGGCCGTCGCCGGTGTGGATCAGCACCACCACGTTGTACTTGGCGCAGACCTTCATCGCCGGGCGCAGCCAGTCGAGCGCACGGTCGGGGCGGTAGCCGTGCATGTTGGCATGCAGCTTCAGCATCTTGAAGCCGTACTCCTTGACGTGGAATTCCAGCTCCTGCGCGCCTTCTTCCGGGCCCCAGCGCGGGTTGAAGGTGAAGTTGCCAATGAAGCGGTCGGGGTACTTCTGGCAGAGCTCCGCGATATAGGCCATGTAGTCGCGGATGCCTTCGCGCCCGCGGCGGTTGCCGTCGCGGTAGCCGGTGTTGCCCGGCGGCGGCTGGATAAAGCCCATGTCGATGCGGCGCGGCTTGCCGTTGATCATGTAGGGGCCGTCCATCATCTTGAGCATGCGCTCGCCGTTGAAGGGCTCGCCGGTGTGGCGCCAGGCTTCGTCGACGAGATTGGTCGGGTGCAGATGGGTATCGATAATCATGTTGTGTGCTCCGGAGTCCGTTGTCGTTGGCGCGCGGGCGCTGGCCTTACGCGGCCAGGCGCGCTTTCGCTTCTTCGAGCGTGCGCGGGACCGGGGTCGGCTCCAGGCCGATCATCCGGGCGACGTTGTTGCCGAGGTAGTTCTCCAGCGTGTCTTCATCCAGGTTCAGGCCCTGGGGCGGCTCGAAGCACAGCACTTCCAGCAGGCGCAGCCACATGCCGGGCTCGTTGGGCGGGGTGTCGGAACCGAACAGGATCTTGTGCTTCGGCAACACCTTGGCGAACTCGACGATGCGCGACTGCAGGCACCAGCCCGATTCGCAATACACGTTGGGCATGTCCATGGCCATCTGGAACGGCTCGAAGCAATACACGCCGCCGGTCTGCACGCCGAAGTGGGCCATGATGAAGTTCACCGTAGGGAACTCCTTCATCATCGGCACCCATTCGGTCGGGATGCTGTAGGGGCCGTCGCCGGTATGCAGCTTGACCAGCACGCCCAGCTCGGCGCACTTCTGCAGCGCCGGGCGCAGCCAGTCGAGGGCGCGGTCCGGGCGGTAGGCATGCATGTTGGCCTGGAACTGGACCATCTTGAAGCCCAGCTTCCTGACGTAGTGTTCCATGGCGTTGACGCCGTTCTCCACCCCGCAGCGCGGGTTGTAGACGAAGCAGCCGATAAAGCGTTCCGGGTACTTCTTCACCATCTCCGCGGTGTAGGCCATGTACGCGTCGATGGACTCGCTGCCCGACTTCACGCCGTCGGTGTAGGTGTAGATGGTGTTGCCCTGCGGAGGCTGGATAAAGGCTTTGTCGATGCGGCGCGGCTTGCCGTTGATGGTGAACGGGCCGTCCATCATCCGGATCAGGCGCTCGCCGGTGAACGGGTCGCCGTCGTGGCGCCAGGCCAGGTCCACCAGGTTGGTCGGATAACAGCTGGTGTCGATGATCATGGGAGATCCCCTAACAATGACTAGGTTGGACACGCATGCGGCGGGCATGCGCGAACAACGCCGCGGGGCCGGCCTTGCATGCTGCTATCGGGAGTCTTTGTCAGGGGAGCTGTAGGACCACTGCGCCACCGACGAACCACTCCGTCAGTGAGCAATCTCCAGTTGAACCTCGCGGCATTGCACCGCTGCTGTCCAATCGACCGCTTCTACCCACGCGCTCTTTATACATAGCGCCTGAGCGTTGCGTCAAGCGCATCATGTGTTGCGCCGCACGAACAGCGGGCGCACGTGCATTCCAACCATGGTACGAATCCGCTACATTGCATTAACCGCGGTGGCAGGTCCGCCGGCGCGGGGCAGGGAGAACTCGGGCCGATGGCTTTGAACGGGGTTTATCACGGGGAAGGGGGGAAACATGCACGGCAACTATGCGGTGATGGCGGGGGCCATGCTGTCTGTTGCGTTGTCAATGGCGCTGGGCGGCTGCGGCGGGGATGGGGGCGAGACGGAGATGGCGTCGCCGGCCGCAGCAACGGCAATGGAAGCCACAAAGTACGGCACCACGGCTACCACCGTCACCAGCACAACCACGCGCTGGATGCCCGCGATCACCGACACCTGGCAGATCCAGCTCACCGGCAAGCTCAATACCAGCTACCCGGTCGTGATGTACGACTTCGACCTGTTCGACACGCCGCAGGCCACCATCGACGCGCTGCACGCCAAGGGCCAGCGCGTGGTCTGCTATTTCTCGGCCGGCAGCGCGGAAGACTGGCGTCCGGACTACAGCCAGTTCACCGCGAGCGATCTGGGCAGCCCGCTGTCGGGCTGGGCCGGCGAGCGCTGGGTGGATACGCGCTCGGCCAACGTGCGCCGGATCATGCAGGCGCGCATGGACCTGGCCGTGTCCAAGCGCTGCGATGGCGTGGATGCGGACAATGTCGACGGCTATACCAACAGCACGGGTCTGCCGCTGACGGCCGACACGCAGCTGGACTACAACCGCTTCCTGGCGACCGAGGCGCATGCGCGCGGCCTTGCCATCGGCCTGAAAAACGATATCGACCAGGTCGGGCAGCTGGCGGCGGACTTTGATTTCGCCGTCAACGAGCAGTGTTTCCAGTACCAGGAGTGCGGCGCCTATTCGGCGTTCACCGGCCAGGGCAAGGCGGTCTTCAACATCGAGTACAAGTCGAGGTACAAGACCGTGTCCCAGCGCAATGCGCTGTGTGCCGCGGCCAGGGCAGCGAACCTGCGCACGCTGGTGATGCCGGCCAACCTGGACGGCAGCTCGCGCTACGCCTGCGACTGAGTAATTGCCGGGGCGGGGGCGGCCGCCGTCCCCGCCTTGTCCAGTTCGCGCCACGCCAGCCACAGGCGGGTGTCGAATTCCAGCTGGTGGTAGCGCGGCTCCATGTGTTCGCAGAGCCGGTAGAAGGCCTTGTCGTGATCGCTCTGCTTCAGGTGGGCGAGCTCATGCACGACGATCATGCGCAGGAATTCCGGCGGCGCTTCCTTGAACAGCGAGGCCACGCGGATTTCCTTCTTGGCCTTGAGCTTGCCGCCCTGCACGCGCGAGATCGCGGTGTGCAGGCCCAGCGCACGCTGGGCTGAATCGAGGCGCGCATCGAAGCCGACCTTGTGCAGCGGCGGCGCGCTGCGCAGGTATTCCTGCTTGATGTCCGTGGTGTATTCGTACAGCGCGCGGTCGGTCTGCACGGTATGGCGCCCGGGGTAGCGCCGGGCGAGATGGTCCCCGAGCCGGCCGGCGGCGATCAGCTCGCGCACCTGCTCCAGCACGCCGGGCGGGTAGCCGCCCAGGAAGCGCATCGGGTCCTTGCCGGCGGGGCGCCAGGTTTCACTCACGGCAGTGGCCTGCTCAGTGGTGGTGATGGTGGTGCATCCAGCTGTTGTCCAGCGAGTTGACGAAGGACTCGACCGCGTCCTTGTCGCCGGTGGCGTGGCGCATCATCTCGCCGCACTTGCAGAAGCCCTGGTATGGGGTGATGTGCGAGCAGGCCGACGTCTTCTGCAGGTACAGCGTGACGGGTTTGGTGCACTTCTTGCACTTGAACTTCAGGGTCAGGGCGGGTCTGCTCATGGCGATGGCTCGGGAAATCGGCAAAAATCGAACCTGTCATTGTACCGGCCAGGGCGGAATCGAGCAGGAGCGCCTCAGCGCGCCGCGCCTGCCTGATACACTCCCGCCATTCCCGAACAACCCTCCAACACGCACCCATGGCACAGTACGTTTTCACCATGAACCGCGTGGGCAAGATCGTCCCGCCCAAGCGTCACATCCTGAAGGACATCTCGCTGTCGTTCTTCCCCGGCGCCAAGATCGGCGTGCTCGGCCTGAACGGCTCGGGCAAGTCCACGGTACTCAAGATCATGGCCGGCCTCGACAAGGAAATCGAGGGCGAAGCCACGCCGATGCCGAACCTGAACATCGGCTACCTGCCGCAGGAACCGCAGCTCAACCCCGAGCAGACCGTGCGCGAGTCGGTGGAAGAGGCCCTGGGTGGCGTGTTCGAAGCGCGCAAGAAGCTCGACGAGATCTACGCGGCCTATGCCGAGCCGGACGCCGACTTCGACGCGCTGGCCGCCGACCAGGCCAAGTACGAAGCCATCCTGGCCGCCAGCGACGGCAACAACGTCGAGCTGCAGCTGGAAATCGCCGCCGACGCGCTGCGCCTGCCGCCGTGGGACGCCAAGATCGAGCATCTTTCCGGCGGTGAAAAGCGCCGAGTGGCGCTGTGCCGCCTGCTGCTGTCGCGCCCCGACATGCTGCTGCTGGATGAGCCGACCAACCACCTGGACGCGGAGTCGGTGGAATGGCTGGAGCAATTCCTGACGCGCTTCCCGGGCACCGTGGTGGCCGTGACCCACGACCGCTACTTCCTGGACAACGCCGCCGAGTGGATCCTGGAACTGGACCGCGGCCAGGGTATCCCCTGGAAGGGCAACTACAGCTCGTGGCTGGACCAGAAGGAAGCGCGCCTGAAGCAGGAAGAGGCCAGCGAGTCGGCCCGCCAGAAGGCGCTGCACAAGGAACTGGAGTGGGTGCGCCAGAACCCCAAGGGCCGCCAGGCCAAGTCCAAGGCGCGTCTGGCCCGCTTTGACGAGCTCAACAGCCAGGACTACCAGAAGCGCAACGAAACCCAGGAAATCTTCATCCCCGTGGGTGAGCGCCTGGGCAACGAAGTGATCGAGTTCGACGGCGTGAGCAAGGGCTATGGCGACCGCCTGCTGATCGACAACCTCAGCTTCAAGGTGCCGCCGGGCGCGATCGTCGGCATCATCGGCCCCAACGGCGCCGGCAAGTCGACCTTCTTCAAGATGCTGACGGGCAAGGAACAGCCAGACAGCGGCGAGATCAAGATCGGGCCGACCGTGAAGATGGCCTTCGTCGACCAGAGCCGCGACGCGCTGGACGGCACCAAGACCGTGTTCGAAGAGATCTCGGGCGGCTCCGACATCCTGACGGTGGGCCGGTACGAAACGCCGTCGCGCGCCTATATCGGCCGCTTCAACTTCAAGGGCGGCGACCAGCAGAAGCAGGTCGGCACGCTCTCGGGCGGTGAACGCGGCCGCCTGCACATGGCCAAGACCCTGATCGCCGGCGGCAATGTGCTGCTGCTGGACGAACCGTCCAACGACCTCGACGTGGAAACGCTGCGGGCGCTGGAAGACGCGCTGCTTGAGTTCGCGGGCTGCGTGATGGTGATCTCCCACGATCGCTGGTTCCTGGACCGGATTGCTACCCACATCCTGGCGTTCGAGGGCGACTCGCATGTGGAGTTCTTCCCGGGCAACTACCAGGAGTACGAGGCGGACAAGAAGCGCCGGCTGGGTGAGGAAGGGGCCAAGCCCAAGCGGATTCGGTATAAGCCGATTGCGCGGTGATTGGCTGCTGAGTGAGGTTGGCCAGGCGACGCTGCTGACGAAGTAGAGGGCAGGAGTCTCCACGAAGTTAGGCGCAACGATGCTTGCCAAGCGCCGGCCCTCTCCCCCTGCCCCTCTCCCGCAAGCGGGAGAGGGGAGCAAACATGAAGCGGGTTACCTCATCGGTTTCCGTACGTTGACGAAATCCAAAATCGCCGAGCTAAGGCGGAACAAGAAACGCATCTCTGACTTGGCTCGAAAGGCATTCAGCTCGATGAACCTGAAGGGCAAGTAAGACCCATACGCCCCGAGCGCCGCCTGCGGTGAGTATCCGCGCAAAAATCAAAAGCCCCGACTCAAAATGAGCGGGGCTTTTTGCTGCGCCATGCCTGCGGCCTTTCTTCGGCCTTCCACGGCAATTTCCTAGCCCGCTTTCACCAACCTCACCCGCGTAATCTCCGACGGCGCCCCGAACCGCTTCGGCGGCCCCCAATACCCGGTGCCACGGCTGATATAAACCCACAGCGAACCATGCCGCACCAGTCCGGCGGTGTAGGGCTGCTGCATCGGCACGAACAGGTTCCACGGCCAGAACTGGCCGCCGTGGGTATGGCCGGACAACTGCAGGTCGAAACCGGCCTCCGCCGCGGCGGAGGCCGTGCGTGGCTGGTGGGCCAGCAGCACGCGCGCGCCGGCGTGTGCCGGGGCGCCGGCGATGGCGCGGTGCGGGTCGCTGCGGTGGCTTTCGTGGAAGCGGCCGGCGGAGTAGTCGGTCACGCCGGCCAGCACCAGCGCGCCGCCGTCGTGCTGCAGCACCACGTGTTCGTTCATCAGCACGCGCACGCCCAGGCGGCGCAGCTCAATGATCCACGGGTCCGCGCCAGAGTAGTACTCATGGTTGCCGGTGACGAAGTAGGTACCATGGCGCGCCTGCAGCCGGGCCAGCGGCCCGGTGTGGGCGGACAGCTCGCGCACGGTGCCGTCGACCAGGTCGCCGGTGATGGCGACGGCGTCGGCCTGCAGGCTGTTGACGCGGTCGACGATGCGGTCGAGGTAGGGCCGCTTGATGGTGGGCCCGACATGGATGTCGCTGATCTGGGCGATGGTGAAACCGTGCAGGGCGTCAGGCAGGCCGGGCACGGGCACGTCGACTTCGACCACGCGCGCCAGCCGGCGGGCATTGAGATAGCCCGCCAGCGTGACCAGCAGCGCCAGCAGCGGCACCGCCACGGCACTGCCCGCGGACAGGCCGGGCGCCTGCCAGCCCAGCAGTTGCCCGGCCAGCCAGGCCGCCGCCAGCGCCACGTCGCGTACCAGCGTCAGCACCAGCAGGGATGAGAAGAATCCCATCGCCAGCATGCCGATCCAGGAAACCAGGTCCGACCACGGCTGGCTGATGCGCCGCGCCAGCAGCCCGGCCGGCAGCAGGGCGCAGGAGAGGGCCAGCCAGGCGACGGCCAATGCCTTGACCGCCATCGGCACCGGCATCGCCGGCAGCAGGCGCAGCCCGATATAGCCGTGCAGCAGGGCTGTCAGGAGGGCGGCGGTCAGGATGGTGGTGCGTGGAGGCATGGGGGCGGGGGCAGGGTGGAGTCTTGGAAGATGAGGCCGGGGCGTGCCGCCTTCAAGGGGGCGGGGCGGTGGCGTCAGGCCAAGCAAGATGCACACCCGCCTCGCCTGGGCGCGTCGCAATGGCGCATTGCGGCTTGACATGGCGGCCCGCCGCCACGAGGTCGATGCCACGCATGCTTCATGCCCCCGGCTGATCTGTCTTTTTTCTGGCAGATCCTGAATGTTTTCGAATCAGATTGTTCGCCTTTGCGGCCTAATTTAGATTCGCGGGATGGGCCGCCTGTTGTGCAGCATCGTGCCCGCGGTGCCGGCCCGCCGGCGCAGGCGGCTTTCTCCCGGAGAAACTGATGTCTTTTCGCCTGAAGCAGACCAGCGCCCTGATCGCCGCGGCCTGGCTTGCACTCGCCCCAGTCAGCCCGCAGGCCGCCACGCCGTCCAGGCCAACCGCGGCTGCCCTGAGCTGGCCGCGCAATTTTGACGCCGCCACCGATCATGTGGAGCTGTACCAGCCCCAGATCGAGACCTGGGACGGCAACCGGCTGTCCGGGCGCGCGGCGGTGGCGGTGGGCGAGAAGTCGGGTTCGCCGACCTACGGCGTGGTGCATTTCTCGGCCACCGGCGATATCGACAAGCCCTCCGGGCTGGTGCAGCTGACCCGGATCACGGTGGAAAGCGTCGAAGTCCCGACCCGGCCCGACGCCGCTGACCGGGTGCGCCAGGCCCTGGTGTCGCGCCTGCCGGCCAACGGGCTGACGGTGCCGCTGGACCAGCTGCAGGCCAGCTACGCGGTATCGCAGCAACTGGCCAGGGCTGGCCGCGTGGCGGTGCGCAATGACGCGCCCCAGATCCTTTTTGCCACCACGCCGACGCTGCTGGTGCCGGTCGACGGCGAGCCGTCCTGGCGCGCCGTGCCGGGCACGCAGTACGAACGGGCGATGAACAGCCGCGCGCTGCTGCTGCGCGAATCCGGCGGCGAGCTGCACCTGAAGGCGGCCGGCTACTGGTATCGCTCCGAATCGGCCGGCGGCGCCTGGGAAGTGATGACGACCGTGCCCAAGGCGCTGGAGAGCGCTGCCACCAAGGCGGCGGGCGGCATGAAGCCCGATACGATGCTGCCGGCCGACGGCAAGCGGCCGGCCAAGGCGCCGGCGATCCTCTTTGCCACGCAGCCGACCGAGCTGGTCATTACCAGCGGTGCGCCACAGATGACGCCGGTCAGCGGTGTCAGCCTGCTGACGATGTCCAACGCCGACCACGCGGTCTTTGTCGATCCGGCCGCCAACCAGTATTACGTGCTGGTCTCGGGCCGCTGGTTTCGCGCGCCGATGCTGACCGGACCGTGGGAGTACGTGCCCGGCAGCCAGCTGCCGGCGGACTTCGCCAAGATCCCGGCCACCGACCCCAAGGCCAATGTGCTGGTGTCGGTGCCTGGCACGCCGCAGGCACGCGACGCCGAGATCGCCGCGACCATCCCGCAGACCGCCACGGTGTCGCGCAGCAAGGCCAGCGTGACGGTGGCGTATGACGGCGCGCCGCGCTTCACGCCGATCACCGGCACTTCGCTCAGCTACGCGGTCAACAGCGGCACGCCGGTGATCGAGGTGGACAGCAGCCACTACTACGCGGTCGCCAACGGCGTCTGGTTCACCGCGCCGGCACCGTCCGGTCCGTGGCATGTGGCCACCGAGGTGCCGTCGGCGATCTACACCATCCCGCCGACTTCGCCGGTGTACTACGTGACCTACGTGCGCATCTACTCGGTCACGCCGGAGACGGTGGTGGTGGGCTATACCCCCGGCTATATGGGCGTGGTGGTCAGCGCCGACGGCACGGTCGTGTACGGCACCGGCTATGTCTATCCGCCCTATGTGGGTGCGGTCTACTACGGCTACCCGGCCACCTATGGCTATGGCGCCGGCTTTGGCATCGGCATGGCCGAGGGCTTTGCCTTCGGCTTCGCCGCCGGCGCGTTCTGGGGGGCGGCGTCGCCGTACTGGGGCCCTTATTGGTGGGGCGGCGCGTACAACTGGAACTACGTCAACGTGAACCAGGCCAATTTCTACGGACGCTGGGGCCAGGGCACCGTGACCCACGCCCAGGGCTGGAATGCCTGGACCGGCACCGAATGGCGCGGCACCGCCGGCGCCGGCTACAACCCGGCCACCGGGGCGCGCTACCAGGGCAGCCGCGGTGCGGCGTTCAATCCCTATTCCGGCAACTATGCGGCGGGCCGCCAGGGCTCGTTCGCCAATCCGTCGACCGGGCGCGAGGCCGCGGCGCGCGGCGGCGTGGCCGGCAACACCTACACCGGCAACTATGCCGCCGGCCGCCAGGCGGCGGGCTACAACGCGCAGACCGGCCGCGTCGGCGCGGCCGAGGCGGGCATTGCCGGCAATACGCAGACCGGCCAGCACACCGCCGGCAGCCGTGGCTTTGTCGCCAATCCGGACAAGAACAATGCGGTGGTGTGGAACAACGGCAACGTGTATGCCGGCCACGACGGCTCGGTGTACCAGCACACCGACAACGGCTGGCAGAAGCACACCGCCAGTGGTTGGGAGCCGGCGCAGCCCAACAACGACACGACCGCCAGGCTGGAGCAGCAGCGCCAGGCGCGCGAAACCGGCCAGCAGCGCTTCCAGGGCACGGCCCAGCAGTGGCAGGGGCGCGGCTTCGGCGGCGGCTTTGGTGGCCGTGCCGGGGGTTTGCGCGGCGGCGGGTTCCATGGCGGGTTCCGCCGCTGACACGGTGCACTCGAAAGCAGTAAAGACGCCCACAAAAGAATTGAATTGGCGCTTGCCGAGCCGGGCCTTACCCTGCCGGAGAAGACGCGAGCGCGGCCGCTGGTACGGCGCGACGGAACGTTGCCAGCCCCCGGCGTGCGCGCGCAGAGATCGCATGCATAACTATGGCGGGAGAGGGATCTGTGAACACTGCTTTCTACTGGCGCGGCGCGCTCTGGCTTGCCTGCGCAATGACGCTGGCAGCCTGCGGCAAGGACAAACCGGCAGCGCAGGCGCCGCCTGCGGCGGAAGTCAGCGTGATCACCGTGGCGCTGCGCGACGTGCCCATCGTCTATGACTTTGTCGGCCAGACGCAGAGTTCGCAGCAGGTGGAAATCCGTGCCCGGGTGAGTGGCTTCCTGGACAAGCGTGTCTACACCGAAGGCGCCCTGGTCAAGGCCGGAGAGACCCTGTTCCTGATGGATCCCAAGCCGTTCCAGGCCACCCTGCAGGCCGCCGAGGCGGAACTGGCGCAGCAGCAGGCGCGCCTGACCACGGCCCAGGCCGACCTCAAGCGCGTGCGCCCGCTGGCCGAGCGCAACGCCCTGAGCCAGCGCGACCTGGATGACGCCACCGGCAAGGCCCACGCCGCCGCCGCCGCCGTGGAGGCGGCACGCGCCAATGTGATCAGCGCCAGACTAAACCTGGGCTATACGACGATCAAGTCACCCGTGGCGGGGCTGTCAAGCTTTGCCAAGCGGCAGGCGGGCTCATACATCGATCCCAGCAACAGCCTGCTGACCTACGTGGCCAAGCTGGATCCCATGTGGGTCAACTTCAGCCTGTCAGAGAATGAAGTCCTGAAGATGCAGGGCGAGCGGGCGTCAGGCGCCATCAAGTACCCGGAACAGGACGCATTCGATATCGTGGTGGTAATGGCGGACGGCCGGGAGTTCCCGAACCACGGGCGGATCGCCTTTGCGGATGCGTCGTTCAATGCGGAAACCGGCACCTACCTGGTCCGTGCCGAGGTGGCCAACCCGGAAGGCACATTGCGGCCCGGCCAGTTCGTGCGGGTGAAGGTGCATGGCGCGATGCGCACGAAGGCCATCGCGGTGCCGCAGGAGGCGATTGTCCAGACCCAGCGCGGCCAGATGGTCTGGATCGTCGGGCCCGACAACAAGGCGCAGCAGCGGGTGGTGGACGTGGGCGAGTGGACCGGCAACAACTGGGTGGTGCGGTCCGGGCTGAAGCCCGGCGAGCGCGTCGCCGTGAGCGGCACGCTGCGCCTGGCGCCGGGGGCGCCCGTCAAGGCGATGCAGGCCGGGCCGGGCGTTGCGCACGCCGCGGCCAGCGGCGCGCCGGCCGCGCCTGCTGCGCCTGCTGCGCCTGCTGCGCCTGCTGCGCCTGCTGCGCCGGCGTCGGGGGCAGCGGCAGCGGCGGGAGGCAAGCCATGAAGCTTGCCCATTTTTTCATTGACCGGCCCATCTTTGCGTCGGTCGTCTCCATCATCATCACCGTGGGCGGGCTGGTGGCGCTGACCAAGCTGCCGATCGCCCAGTTCCCGGACATCACGCCACCGTCGATCACCGTCACCACGAAGTACCCCGGCGCCAGCGCGGAGGTGGTCGCGCAGAACGTGGCCGCGCCGATCGAGCAGCAGGTCAACGGCGCGGACCGGATGATGTACATGAACTCGACGAGTTCCTCGACGGGTGACCTGACGCTGACCACATACTTCGAGATCGGCACCGATCCGGAACTGGCGCAGGTGGACGTGCAGAACCGCGTCAACCTGGCGCTGCCAACGCTGCCCGAAGCGGTGACGGCGCAGGGCGTGTCGGTGCAGAAGCGCTCGTCGGCGTTCATGATGGTGATCGCCATCTTCTCGCCGGACAACAGCTACGACCAGACCTTTGTCGGCAACTACGCCAACATCTACGTGCTGGACGCACTCAAGCGCATTCCCGGCGCCAACCAGTCTTCCATCTTCGGCAGCCCGGACTACGCCATGCGCGTCTGGCTGAAGCCGGACCGCATGGCGTCGCTCGGCATCACCACCGAGGACGTGAAGAACGCGGTCGCCAACCAGAACCAGCAGTTTTCGGCCGGACGCATCGGGCAGTCACCCACGGCCGGCCCGGTCCAGCAGACCTTCCCGATCGCGACCAAGGGCCGCATGACCGAGCCCGCCGAGTTCGACAACATGATCTTGCGCGCGCAGTCCGGCGACGCGGCGCTGGTGCGTCTCAAGGATATCGGGCACGCGGAGCTCGGCTCCAAGGATTATTCGCTGCGCAGCCGCTACAAGGGCAAGACCGCCACGCTGATGGCGGTCTACCAGCAGCCAGGCGCTAACGCACTGGACGTGTCGAAGCAGGTGCGCGCCTCGCTGGCTGAACTGAAGAAGAGCTTCCCGCCCGGGCTGGAGTATGAAATCGCACTGGACACGACCAACTTCGTGCAGGAGTCGATCGACGAGGTGGTGCATACGCTGCGCGATGCTGTGATCCTGGTGATCCTGGTCGTGTACCTGTTCCTGCAAAGCTTTCGCGCCACCCTGGTGCCGATCCTGGCCGTGCCGGTGTCGATCATCGGCGCCTTTGTCGGCATGAGCGCGTTCGGCTTCTCGGTGAACATGCTGACCTTGTTCGGCATGGTGCTGGCGATCGGCATCGTGGTGGACGACGCCATCGTGGTGATAGAGAACGTCGAGCGCAACATGGTCGAGTTCAAGCTGCCACCCAAGGAGGCCGCCAAGAAGGCGATGGACGAGGTCAGCGGACCCGTGGTCGCCATTGTGCTGGTGCTGCTGGCCGTGTTCATCCCGGTGGCCTTCCTGTCGGGTATTACGGGGCAGCTCTATAAGCAGTTTGCGGTCACGATCGCGGTGTCGGTGGTGCTGTCGGGCGTGGTGGCGCTGACGCTGTCGCCGGCGATGGCGGCCATCCTGCTCAAGCCTGGCGAGCACAAGAAGAACCGCTTCTTCACCTGGTTCAACAATTCGTTCGACCGGCTGGTGGGCGGCTATGACAAGTCGCTGCAGGTTGTCATCAAGCGCACCGTGATGTCGATCGCCATCATCATCGCGATGGTGGCGGTCAGTGTGCTGATGTTCATGCGCATTCCGGGTTCGTTCCTGCCGGTGGAGGACCAGGGCTACCTGTTCGGTGCCGTGGTGATGCCGGATGCCGCCAGCCTTGACCGCACCGGCAATCTGTCAGCGCGGGCCGAAGCGTGGCTGGCCAGGCAGCCCGGCGTATCCTCGGTGGCGACGGTGGATGGCTACAGCCTGATCGATTCCCAGAACAAGGCCAATGCGGGCACGCTGTTCATCACGCTCAAGGGCTTTGGCGAGCGCGGCCCGGGCGAGAGCGCGGAGGACCTGATCCTCAAGGCCAAGAAGGAGTTCTCCACCTACCAGGACGGCGTGGCCATTCCCATCAATCCGCCTTCCATCCCGGGCTTGGGTACTACCGGCGGCTTCGAGTTCTGGCTGCAAAGCACGGCGGACGGCACCTACCAGCAGCTCGAGGAGAAGGTGCACCAGTTCATTGCCAAGGCGCACCAGCGGCCGGAGCTGACCGGCGTGAACTCCACCATCAATTCCCGCTCGCGCCAGTTCCTGGTGGAGGTCGACCGCGAGCGCTCCGAAACGCAGGGCGTGCCGGTGGAGTCGGTGTACTCCGCGCTGCAGACCATGTTCGGTTCGCTGTACGTGAGCCAGTTCCCGAAGAACAGCCGGCTCTTCCAGGTGATCCTGCAGGCCGAGCCGAAGTACCGCTCGCGGCCCGAGGACCTGGACAACGTCTACGTGCGCAACAGCAAGGGTGAGATGGTGCCGATCAAGGCGGTGACCACCACCAAATACATCCCTGGGGCCGATATCGTCACGCGCTTCAACAACTTCCCAGCGGCCAAGATCATGGGCGACGCCGCACCCGGCTACAGCTCGGGGCAGGCGATCGCGGCGATGGAGGAAATCGCGCAGGAGGTGCTCGGGCCGGGGTATGCATACGCATGGAGCGGGCAGGCCTACGAGGAGAAGACCGCGGGCTCCACGGCCGTGTACGTCTTCGCTTTTGCCTTGCTGATGGTGTTCCTGATCCTGGCGGCGCAGTACGAGAAATGGTCCTTGCCGCTCGGGGTACTGCTGGCCGTGCCGTTCGCGCTGTTTGGCGCACTGCTGGCCATCCTGATGCGCGGCATGCTGAACGACGTCTATTTCCAGATCGGCCTGACCGTGCTGATCGCGCTGGCGGCCAAGAACGCCATCCTGATCTTCGAGTTCGCGGTGGAAATGCGGGAGAAGGAAGGGCTCAGCGCCTATGATGCGGCCATTCACGCCGCCAAGCTGCGCCTGCGGCCGATCATCATGACCTCGCTGGCATTCATCCTGGGCTGCGTGCCGCTGGCCATCGCGAGCGGCGCCTCGGCGGCGAGCCGGCAATCGCTGGGCACGGGCGTGATCGGCGGCATGCTGGGGCCACAGTGATCGCGTTGTTCTTCATCCCGATGTTCTTCTGGGGGCTGGAGGTCATGGCCGAGCGCAAGCCCAAGTCGAAGGCCGATGCCACGCCGACCGCGCCACCCACCACGCCGACAGCGGGAGAGCCATCATGAGCGCGTGCCGCAAGCTGGCCGCGGCCTGCCTGGCGGTGGCGCTCGGCGGCTGCGCCATCGGCCCTAACTACCAGCGGCCGCAGACGCCCGATCCGGCGCAGTACCGTATCGACACCGGCGTGCTGTCGATCGCCGCGGACAGTGCCTGGTGGGACAGCTTTGGCGATCCGGTGCTGAACGGGCTGGTGGAGACCGCACTGCACAACAGCTACGACGTGCGCATCGCCGCGGCACGGATCGACGAGTTCCGCGGCCAGCTGATGGTGGCGCGCTCGGGTTTCTTCCCGCAGGTTAACCTGTCGGCGTCAGCCGCGCGGCAGCGCCTGGGCACCTTCAACGGCACGCCGTTCGCGGCGCTGGACGGGCCGCGCAATTCTTACCAGCTGCTTGCCAATGCCAGCTGGGAGATCGACCTGTGGGGCCGCATCCGCCGCCAGGCCGAGGCCGCCGAGGCCAGCCTGTGGAATGCCGAATACGCCCGCCGCGGCGTGGTGCTGTCGCTGGCGGCGTCGGTGGTGCAGGGGTATGCCACGCTGCGCGGGCTGGACGCGCAGCTGGAGATCGCGCAGCAGACGTTGAAGTCGCGCGGGGACGGGCTGGATATCTTCCGGCAACGCTATGAGGGCGGGGTGATCTCGCAGGTGGAGCTGTCACAGGCGGAAGACGACTTCTATGCCACGGAAGCGTCCATCCCGCCGATACGCACCGCCATCATGCAGACTGAAAACGCGTTGTCGGTGCTGCTGGGCCGGGCGCCCGGACCGATCGAACGCGGCAAGCCCGTCAACGAGCTGCAGCCACCGCCCGTGGGGGCTGACCTGCCGGCGGCGCTGCTGTCGCGCCGGCCCGATGTGCTGCAGGCCGAGCAAGTCGTCATTGCCGCCAATGCGCAGCTCGGTGCGGCGCAGGCGCTGTACCTGCCGGCGGTCAACCTGAGCGGCCTGTTCGGCGCCATCGCCAGCACACCGGCCGGGCTGTGGCACAGCGCCTCGCAGGTGTGGGGGTTCGGCGCGGGCCTGACCCAGCCGATCTTCCAGGGCGGCGCCATCCGCGGCCAGGTGCAGACCGCCTCGGCGCAGCGCGAGCAGGCCATGCTGGCCTACCAGGGCACCGTGCTGGCGGCGCTGGCCGACGTCAACAACGCGCTGTCCAACGGCCTCGAGACCCGCAACCGCCTGGTCAGCCTGCGCCAGCAGGAGAAGAGCCTGGTGGTCTATGCCGACCAGTCGAGCGCGCGCTACGAGGGCGGCTATTCCAGTTACCTCGAGGTCACCACGGCGCAGGAGAAGCTGTTCAACGCGCAGCTGGCGGCGGTGCAGGGGCAGGTGGATGTGCTGACCGGCACCGCGGCGCTGTACAAGTCGCTGGGCGGCGGCTGGCCGTCGGTGCCGCAGGATGTGCGCGAGGCAGGCATGCAGGGAGATGCGAAGGTCCTGAGACGGTAGCAGGGGAGGCCGGCGCGTTGCCAGCCGCCTTGCACCTACCGTGCCGACCATTCTCCTTGCCGCACCCCCAGCGCCGTGACCACGCCGTAGGCCGTGATCCCCAGGGCCACGCCCAGGAAATGCCCGTCCAGCCCCATCCCGAACACATTGGCCAGCAGCCAGCCGCCGCCCACCGCCAACGCGATCCGGCACAGCCCCGCGGCCGCCGGCCAGCGCATGCGGCCCGCGCCCATCGAGGCAAAGTACAGTGCCATGCCCAGGCCGAAGCCGCCGAAGGCCGGCCCTACCCATGACAGGGCGCGCGCGGCGATGGCGATCACTTCGGCGTCATGGGTGAACAGGCTGGCAAAGCGCACCGGCGCCAGGCCCACGGCGGTGCCAGCGGTGCCGGCGATGACCAGCGCCAGGAACGCGCCGACCCATGCCGTGCGGCGGGCGGTATGCCAGTCGCCGGCACCCACGGCGCCGCCGACCAGCGCGGTCAGCGCCGAGCCCACGCCAAAGGCCAACGGGATCATCAGGAATTCCAGCCGCGCCGAGATGCCGTAGGCCGCCACCGCCGCGGTGCCGTGGTGGCGCAGCTGCGCGGTGACCAGGATGGTGGTCAGGTTGGCCACCGAGGCCAGCGCGCACGCCACCAGGCCCACCGACAGGATGCGCGCGAACAGCTCCCACGACGGCCGCACCCGCAGCACCGGCACGAAGCCCGCGCCGCCGCGTGCCACTACGATCGCCATGGCCAGCGCCGCGGCCCACGACACCGCTGCCAGCGCGGCGCCGATGCCGGCCAGCCCCATGCCGGCAGGCTCGGCCAGCAGCCACGACAGCACCGGGAAGGCGATCCACATCAGCGCCAGTACGCGTGCGGCCAGTGCATGGCGGCCGCCGCCGCGCAGCACCGAGGCCAGCGTATTCGCCAGCCACGCCGGAATGGCGCCGACACCGAACAGCCAGATCGCATAGTTGGCAGCGGCCTCCGCCGCCGTGGCGCCGGCCACCGCGCCCAGCACGCCGCGCGGGAAGCCCGCCAGCACCACCGCGAAGGCCAGCCCGGCGCTCACCGCGATCAGCAGCGCGTGCATGACCAGCGATGACGCTTCCTCACGCTTGTTGGCGCCGAGCGCGCGGGCGATGGCCGCGACCACGCCGCCGCCCATCGCTCCAGTCGACATCTGTTGCAGCAGCAGCGCAAACGGCAGCACCACCGCCCAGCCGGCCAGTGCCGCCGTGCCCTGGCGCGCGGCCAGCCAGGTCTCGACCAACTGGGCCGCGGCCTGCAGCACGGCGATCAGCGCGGTCGGACCGGCCAGCTTGCCGATGCGGCGCGCAATTTCAGTGGCCGGTACCGCCTCGGCGGGCAGGGCACCCGCAGGCAATGCGCGCATGTCAGTCATGGCGGCTCTCTCCTTGCCCGTCAATGGTCTCGGCCTCGCCAAAGCGCTGCCGCAGGGAGCGGCCGGCGCCCGGGCCGGGCGAGACGCGCACATCGTCCAGCGTGATCGGGCTGCCGTCGGCGCGCGCCAGCGCCGGCTCGGCAATCTCGGCGCCGGTGCGGCGGTCCCGCAGCAGCGTCAGCGGACCCTTTTCATCGGTCATCCAGCGGTCGGCCCAGGCCTTGAGCGCGACAAAGGCGGGGAAGAAGTCGCGGCCCTTGTCGGTCAGCTGGTAGACGTGGCGAGCACCGCCCTCGGGCGTGACGCGGGCCAGCAGCCCATGCGCCACCAGCGTCTTCAGCCGCGCGCTGAGGATGTTGGGGGCGATGCCAAGATTGCGTTCGAACTCGTCGAAGCGCGTGCTGCCATAGAAGGCCTCGCGCAGCACAAGGATGGCCCAGCGTTCGCCCAGCACGGCCATGGAGCGGGCGATGGGGCAGGGCATCGAGGTGAAATCGGTAGGGGGCATGGTCTGCGCCGTTGTGGTCCTGTCGGCTTGCTTTCAAAATGCAAGTTTTCTGGAGAATAGCTTGCAAAGCGAAAGTTTGCAGGGCGGGCTGCGACCCTGGGTCCAGAAAGCGTTCGTTCACCGGCCAGCGGTGCCGGCTACGCCACCGTGTCGTGGAACACCTCAAGCTTGTCCAGTTCCTCGCGCAGGAACCCGATCAGCGCGCGGGTGGCCATCGACGGGTGCAGGTTGGGCGTGGTGATGATGAAGAGCTTGTTGCCCAGCCCCTCCGGGCGCCAGTCGGGCAGCACCGGCACCAGCCGGCCGGTGCGCACTTCCTCCCAGCCGATGTAGACCGGCAGCATGCCGATGCCGTGGCCCTCGCGCACGGCGCGCGCCAGGAACAGGAAGTGTTCGGACTGCAGCTTTGGCGTCAGTGCCACGTCCACGCGCTGGCCGTCGCGGTAGAGCGACAGCGGAAACTGCCGTGGCGGGTACGGCGGGCACAGGAAGTTACAGCCGGTCAGGTCCGGTGGCACTTGTATCGGCGGGATGCCTGCGAGGTACTCCGGCGATGCATACAGTTGCCAGCGGATGTCGCAGATTTCACGCGCCACGTGATCCAGTGGCGGCGCTGAGGTGACCTTCAGCGCGACATCGATCTCGGCCGCGATCAGGTCGTTGACGCGGTTGGCAAAGAACACACGCAGCGTGATGCCGGGGTGCTTCTGTGCAAACTGCAGCAGCAGCGGCGCGATATAGGCATCGCCCAGCCCGGTGGGCACGCTCACGCGCACGTGGCCGCGCAGGGTCTGGCCCAGGCTGTCGATCTCGGCCTGCGCCGAGGCCACTTCCTGCAGGATGCGCACGCCATGCTGGTACAGGGCATGGCCGGGTTCGGTCAGTTCCAGCCGGCGCGTGGTCCGGCGCAGCAGTTGGGCGCCGGCCTGGTGCTCCAGCTCACGCAGCTGGCGGCTGACCTGCGAGCGCGTCACGCCGCGGCGCCGGCCGGCTTCGGCCAGGTTGCCCGCATCGACGATGTCGACGAAGGCCTGGATCAGGTTAAGGTCCATCGGGGATTGCCTGCAGGATTGTCGCGTCTGGTGCAACATTGTGATTCCGATGCGCGTGATTGTCGATCCATGGCTACGCCGATACAGTGGTCGGCTGACAGAACGGATCGCATACAGGAGACAACGGATGGCCACGGACCTCTGGTTTGAAGACATGCGCCGCAACGGCGAAGCACTGCTGGCGCGCGGCGCCCGCCTGGCCGGCGGCCTGCGCGCGCTGGGCGTGCAGGAGGGCGACGTGGTCGCCGTGCTGCTGCGCAACGACCCGGCCTATGCCGACGTGGTCCATGCCTGCCGTACCGCCGGCTGCTACTACTGCCCGATCAACTGGCACTTCACCGCCGAGGAAGTGCGCTTCCTGCTGACCGACAGCGGCGCCAAGGTGCTGCTGGTGCAGGCCGACCTGCTGCCCGCCGTGCGCGACGCCGTGCCGGCCGGCATGGCGGTGCTGTCGGTGGGCGGCCCCGCCGAAGGCGCCATCGACTATGAAAGCTGGCTGGCGCAGCAGCCGGCC
Organism: Cupriavidus necator; assembly: GCA_022041995.1. Lineage (GTDB taxonomy): Bacteria > Pseudomonadota > Gammaproteobacteria > Burkholderiales > Burkholderiaceae > Cupriavidus. The sequence continues at coordinate 3,795,679 of CP074381.1, read as the reverse complement.
TACGACGGCCCGCGCGTGGCGCCGCGCGGCCATATGGCCTACACCTCCGGCACCACCGGCCGGCCCAAGGGCGTGGTGCGCCAGCCGCTGCCGCTGGACCGGCTGGAGGAACAGCTTGCGCGCATGCGCTCGGTGGTGCGGCAGACCTACGGCCTCGAGCCGGGCTGCCGCGCGCTGATGTCAGCGCCGCTGTACCACAGCGCGCCGGGCTCGTTTATCCAGAACGCGCTGCAGATGGCCGAACGCCTGGTGCTCACGCCGCGCTTTGACGCCGAGCAGGTGCTGGCGCTGGTCGAGAAGCACCGCATCGACGTGCTCTACCTGGTGCCGATCATGTACGTGCGCCTGCTCAAGCTGCCTCCCGAGGTGCGCGCGAAGTACGACCTGTCTTCGATCCGCTTCGTCGCCTCCACCGGCTCGCCGTGCTCGCCCGACGTCAAGCGCGCGATGCTGGAATGGCTGGGCCCGGTGATCCATGAAACCTACGCCTCCAGCGAAGCCGGCATGATCACCGTGGCCACGCCGGCCGATGCCGCCGCGCGCCCGGGGACCGCGGGCAAGCCGGTGGATGACGCGCAGCTGCGCATCCTCGACGAGAACGGCCGCCAGTGCGCGCCGGGCGAGATCGGCCTGGTCTACGTGCGCCAGCCGGCTTACCCCGACTTCAGCTACCGCAACAATGACGCCGCGCGCGCCGCCATCGACCGCGGCGGGCTGGTGACGCTGGGTGACATGGGCTATGTCGACGCCGACGGCTACCTGTTTATCTGCGACCGCGCCTCGGACATGGTGATCTCCGGCGGCGTGAACATCTACCCGGCCGAGATCGAGCATGAGCTGGTGCGCTACCCCGGCGTGGCCGACTGCGTGGTGTTCGGCATCCCCGACGACGAATACGGCGAGCGCCTGCTGGGCATGGTGCAGCCCATGCCAGGCGTGGAGATCCGCGAGGCCGAGGTGATCGACTGGCTGCGCCAGCGGCTGTCGGGCTTCAAGGTGCCGCGCAGCATCGTGGTCGAGGCGCAGCTGCCGCGCGATGAAACCGGCAAGCTCGCCAAGCGCCGGCTGCGTGACCGATACTGGGAAGGCCGCCAGCGCCGCGTCTGAGCGCCAGCCCGGCCTGCATGGATCACGACCGATAACAACAGGAGGAGACGCGATGCAGAACCAACCGAGCGGACGGCGCGCCTGGCTCGCCGCGATGGCGGCCGGCGCGGGGTGCGCGCTGGCCATGTGGGGCGGGGCCGCGCAGGCCGCCTATCCCGACCACCCGATCAAGCTGGTGGTGCCCTACACGCCGGCGGCTCGACCGACCAGTTCGGCCGCGCGCTGGCCGACGGCATGTCGCGCCAGCTGGGCCAGGCCGTGGTGGTGGAAAACCGCCCCGGCGCGGCCACCATGATCGGCACCACCAGCGTGGCGCGCGCGCCGGCGGACGGCTACACCATGGTACTGGCCACCAACGGCAGCATGGTGCTCAACCCGATGCTGTACAAGAAGATCAACTACGATCCGCCCAAGGACTTCAGGATCTTCAGCATTGGCGCCGAGGTGCCGCTGGTGGTGGTGACCAACAGCAAGGTGCCGGCCAGCAATCTCCGCGAGTTCGCGGCCTATGCCAAGGCCGCGGGCGGCAAGCTCAACTATGGCTCGGTCGGCCTGGGCAACGCGCTCCAGCTGGCCACCGAAATGCTCAAGACCGAGCTGGGCATCAGTGTCACCCATGTGCCCTACAACGGCAGCGCCCCGGCGCTGTCGGCGCTGCTGGCCAACGATGTGCAGCTGATGGTGGATGTGGTCAGCACCTCGCTGCCGCATATCAAGGCAGGCAAGCTCAAGGCACTGGCGGTCACCGGCCGCACCCGGCTGGAGGTGCTGCCCAACGTACCGACCGTGGCGGAAAGCGGCTATCCCAACTTCCAGGCCGCCACCTGGTTCGGCCTGGCGGTGCCCGCGCAAACGCCGCCCGAGGCCGTGGCAAAGCTGCAGGCCGCGGCCGCCCACGTGCTGAAGGACGCGCAGTTCCGTGCCACCTTCAGCGCCCTGGGGCTGGTCGTGCTGGAGCCGCGCACGCAGGCCGAGATCGACCGCTATATCGAGGCCGACCGGGAGCATTGGGGCAAGGTGATCAAGGCGAACAACATTTCGCTGGACTGAGCCCAGGGTTTGGTGCGATGGCGATGGGCGTATAGTTCGAAGTCATTCCGGCGCACGCGTGCACCACGCGCCGCGCCGGATGCCTACGCCACGCCCCAGTCATGACCGATCGCGAGCCCAACGATCCCAAGCCTCCCGTTTCTTCTTCCACCGATCCGGACGCCAGCCCGGACTCCGGGGCACGCCCCGATGCCGGTATCCCGCCTCCCGATCCCCGCCTGCTGAACCAGATCAGCCGCCGCGCCCGCCTGGCGGCGTGGCGCAAGTCGCGCCAGGCCGGGCGCATCTCGCGCACCACCCTGCGCTATGCGGTGTTCATGTTTGGCGCCGGCTGCGTCGGGCTGTTCTCGCTGGTGTTCGCGTGGATCGCCGAAGTGGCGCTGCGCTGGAACCACCACCTGACCCAGGCCACGCCGTGGCTGGCCTTTGTGATGCTGCCGTTCGGGCTGGCCGCGCTGCGCTGGCTGACGATCCGGCTGGCGCCGCAGGCGCGCGGCAGCGGCATCCCCCAGGTGATCGCGGCGGTCACGCTGCCGCCGTCGGGGCCGGCGCAGACGGTGCTGGTGTCGTTGCGCCAGTCGATGTGGAAGGTGGTGCTGACCGCCGCGGCGCTGCTGGCAGGCGCCTCGGTCGGGCGCGAGGGGCCGTCGGTGCAGGTGGGTGCCGCGGCCATGCTGGCCTGGGGCCGCTGGTGCCAGGAGAAGCTGCGCTTTCGCATCGGCTTCCATCCCAATGCGCTGATCGCCGCGGGCGCCGCCGGCGGCCTGGCGGCGGCGTTCAACACGCCGCTGGCCGGGGTGGTGTTCGCCATTGAAGAACTGGGCCGGGGCACCGCGGTGCGCTGGGACCGGCTGGTGCTGTCGGGCGTGCTGACTGCCGGTTTTGTGTCGCTGGCGGTGCTGGGCAACAACCCGTATTTCGTGGTCAAGGTGCCGATGCTGGCGCTGCATGAAGCCTGGGGCCCGGTGCTGCTGTGTGCCGTTGTCACCGGCGTGCTGGGCGGCCTGTTCGCCAAGGCGCTCAAGGGCGGCGTGCCGGCGCTGTTGCCCGCGGCGTGGCGCGACTGGCCGGTGCGGCATCCGGTGTGGGTGGCCTTTGGCTGCGGGCTGGTGGTGGCCGTTATCGGCTGGGCTACCGCGGGCGCGACCTTCGGCACCGGCTATGAGCAGGCCGCGGCACTGATCAACGGCGAATCGCATGCCACGCTGTGGTTCGGCATCGCCAAGCTGGTGGCCACCGTGGTGTCGTACTTCGCCGGCATCCCGGGCGGCATCTTCACGCCGGCGCTGGCGGTCGGCGCGGGCATCGGCGAAAACGTCGCGCACTTCGTCACCGGCATGGCCGAGCCGCGCGTGCTGGCGCTGGTCTCGATGGCGGCCTTCCTGGCCGCGGCCACGCAGGCGCCGATTACCGCCAGCGTGATCGTGATGGAGATGACGCGCACGCAGGACCTGACGGTCTTCCTGCTGGCGGCGTCGCTGCTGGCGTCGTTTATCTCGCGGCAATTCTCGCCGCACCCGTTCTACCACCAGGTGGGCCACGTGTTCCGGCGCGAGGCGTTGGCGCTGGTGCGCAAGGCGCCTGCCGGCTGATCCCGCCGAATGCCGTAAGTGCCTGCGCCGCCGGGGCCATGGGGTAAGCTACCGCTCGCCCCTTGCCGGCGCGGCTGCCAGTGATCTTTTCGTCACGATCACACGCTGCGCAGGAACAACCCGGCCGGGGCTGGCTCCAACCCGGAGCCGTTCACCAGGAGTCCGATTTGAAATTCCCCGTTGCCGGGCTGGCGCTTGCCGGCCTGCTGGGCGCCGCTGCCGGCGCCATTGCCGCCCCTGCTTCCGTCCCTGCCGCCAAGCCGGCGGCACCCGCACCGGCCAAGGCCCAGGCCGGGAACAGCGCGCTGTCGCCGCTGCTGGCCATGCTGGAAATCGGCAACCCGCTGCCGGCCTTGCCGGACTGTGCCGACAAGCGCACGCCCGATGGGCGCGATGTCACCGGATTCTGTGTCGAACTGAAGGGCGATGGCCTGATGCGCCAGGTCGGCGTGCCGCGTGCGCAGCGCCCGTCCTTCATGGACGGCCCCTTTGTGCTGGCCTTTGTCGACCGCAACGCGCTGGTCGGCCTGGTGGTGCCGACCGCCGGCGCCAACTCGCAGCAGGCCGCGGCCGACAGCGTCAGTGCGCTGTACGGCAAGCCGTTCCGGCAGGAGCAGGTCGACATGCCCGACAAGGGCGGCAAGAGCGTGAAGACGTTGCACGCCGGCTGGATGCAGAAGCCGCTGACGGTGGAGCTGTACGCCATGCCGGAAGACCCCAACACCGGCACCATCGAAATGCTGCTGCCGCAGGCGCGCGTGCTGATGGCGGACAAGGATGCCGAGGTGGACAAGCAGCTCAATCCGGCGTCGGCACCCGCGGCCAAGGGCGGCAAGGCAGCCGCCGCCAAGCCCGCGCCGAAGCCTGCGCCCAAGCCGGAGAAGCCTGGCAGCTGGTAACACCGGCAGCAGGCGGCCAGCCGCCTGCTTTAGCCGCTCAGGCCTCAGAGCCCTTCCATCACCTTGTCCAGCCCCCGCACCACGCCGCGCACGGTGTGGACCTTGCGGATCGCCAGCAGCGCGCCGGCGACATAGGGCGTGGAGCCGTCGCCGGCTTCGTGCTTCAGGTGCAGGCGCTGGCCGTCGGCGCCGAAGATCACTTCCACGCCAAGCTGGTAGCCCGGCAGCCGCACCGCATGCACCTGTGTGCCCGACATGGTGGCGCCGCGGGTTTCCTTCGGGCCGTTGACCTGGTCGACCGGCACTGCCTGCGCGGCGGCCTTGACCTGGCCGAGCCGGTAGGCCAGCTCGCGCACGGTGCCGGAGGGCACGTCGATCTTGCCGGCCTTGGCGTAGTCAATGATCTCCCAGTGCTCCAGATGGCGCGCGGCCATCTCGGCAAACTTCTGCAGCAGCACCACCGTGATGGCGAAATTGCCGCAGGCGAGCACGCCGCGGTCGGCCTGGCGCGCGGCCGCGTCGATCTCGGCATAGTCCTCGTCGGTCAGCCCCGAGGTGCCCACCACCACGTGCGCGCCGTGCGCCAGCGCCTGCAGGATGTTGTGCTTGGCAATGCCCGGCTTGGTGTATTCGACATAGACGTCGTAGGACGTCGCCCCCAGGGCCTCGATGCTGGCGGCCGCCACGCCCGGCGTATCGGCATGGCCGGTCAGCTGCGCCAAAGGCTGCCCCGCGGCGCCGCGCGACAAGCCGGCCACCAGGGTCATGTCGGCCGCATGGGCCACGCCGCGCGCCAGTTCGCCGCCGGCCCAGCCGGTCACGCCGCCCACGGCGACACGGATCGGATTGTTCATCTTGTTGCTCCGCAAACGCTTGATCGGGTTGGCAGCATACCGCGTCAGCCGGCGGCGCGCCGGCGGTCGAGCTTGCGCGCCAGCACGATCGAGGTGGTGGTGTGGTTGACGCCGTCGAGCATGCCGATCTCGTCGAGCAGCCGGTCCAGCCGGTCATGCGTGTCGCAGCGGATCGCCACCAGGTAGTCGACCGGGCCGCTGACGGAATTGACCTCTTCGATCTCGGGCAGGCGCTGCAGTGCGCGCAGGATCGCGGGCGCAGCCTTGGGCTGCACCGACAGGCCGCAATAGGCCAGGATGGCGTTGTCTTCCATGCGCTGTCCCAGCCGCACGCCGTAGCCGGCAATCACCCCGCTGCGCTCCAGCCGCGCAATGCGCGCCACCACGGTGGTGCGGGCGATGCCCAGGTGCCGGGCGAGGTTGGCGGCGCTTTCGCGGGCATTGGCCTGCAGCAGCGACAGCAAGTGCCGGTCGGTGGTGTCGAGTTCGGTCATTGCGTCGGTAGGCTTCGTCGTTTCGTTCGATTATGGCGGGTTTTCGTCGTTCTTGCGTCTTCATTGTGTCGACCGGGCTATCCATACTCCAGTCAACAGGACAACCTTTTCTTGTGGACGGAGACACCATGCAAGCCTCGAACCTGGGCCGGCAGGGCCCGCGCGACCTGCCCAAGGCGCCCCGCCCGCTGCACGTGACGGTGCTTGGCGCGGGCAAGATCGGGCGCACCATTGCCGCCATGCTGCATGACAGTGGCGACTACCGTCTCAGCGTGGTCGACCATGACGCACGCCGCCTCGACGGCCTGCCGCGCGGCGTGCTGGCGCGCGCCGGCGACCCCACCGAGCCCGGCACCTGCGCCGCGCTGCTGGCCGGCGCCGATGCCGTGCTCAACGCGCTGCCGTTCCATGCCGCGATCAGCGTGGCTTCGGTGGCGGCGCGCCTGGGCGTCCATTACTTCGACCTGACCGAGGACGTGGCCGCGACCCAGGCCATCCGCCAGCTGGCGCAAAGCGCGCGCTCGGTGCTGATGCCGCAATGCGGGCTGGCGCCGGGCTTTATCGGCGTGGTCGGGCATGACCTGGCGCAGCGCTTCCTGCGCGGCGGGGGTGAGCTGCTGGACCTGCAGATGCGGGTCGGCGCGCTGCCGCGCTATCCCAGCAATGCGCTCAAGTACAACCTGACCTGGAGCACCGAGGGACTGATCAACGAGTACTGCAACCCGTGCGAGGCCATCGTCGACGGCCGCCGCGTGGAACTGACGGCGCTGGAGGGGCTGGAGAGCTTTGCGCTGGACGGCATCGAGTACGAAGCCTTTAATACATCTGGCGGCCTGGGCACGCTGCCTGAAACGCTGGCCGGCCGCGCGCGCCATGTCGACTACAAGTCCATCCGCTATCCGGGCCATTGCGCGCTGATGAAACTGCTGCTCAACGACCTGCGCCTGCGCGAACGCCGCGAATGGCTGCGCGATATCTTCGACCGCGCCATCCCGGTGACCGACCAGGACGTGGTGATCGTGTTCGCCACCGCCACCGGCTACCCGGCCGGGGGCGAACGCGGACGCGGGCCGCTGACGCAGGCATCGTTCTCGGTGCGCATCGGCGGGGTGGATGGCAAGGGTGGCCATGTCAACGCCATCCAGCTGACCACCGCCGCGGGCATCTGCACCGCGCTGGACATGGTGGCCACCGGCGCGCTGCCGCAATCCGGCTTCGTGCGGCAGGAATCGATGCCGCTGGACGCCTTCCTTGCCAATCGCTTCGGCCGCCACTATACGCAGCATCCGTTACAGGAGACCCTCGTATGAAAGCGCAAGAGTTTGCTGCCTGCTGGGATTCGCTGGGCCTGCCGCGGCCGTGGCGGGAGGGCACTCCGGCCGGCGCCGTAACGGTCCGCTCGCCGGTCGATGGCGAGGCCATCGGTCATGTCCTGGCCTGCACGCCGGCACAGGCCGATGCGCTGATCGCCCGCGCCCATGCGGCGCAGACCACCTGGGCGCTGCTGCCCGCGCCCGCGCGCGGCGAGATCGTGCGGCGCTTCGGCGAGGTGTTGCGCGAACACAAGCCGGCGCTGGGTCGGCTGGTCTCGCTCGAGTCCGGCAAGATCCTGCAGGAAGGCCTGGGCGAGGTGCAGGAGATGATCGACATCTGCGACTTCGCGGTCGGGCTGTCGCGCCAGTTGCACGGGCTCACCATTGCCTCCGAGCGCCCGCAGCATGCGATGCGCGAGACCTGGCATCCGTACGGGCTGTGCGGCGTGATCTCGGCGTTCAACTTCCCGGTGGCGGTGTGGGCGTGGAATGCGGCGCTGGCGCTGGTGTGCGGCAACGGCGTGATCTGGAAACCTTCGGAAAAAGTCACCCTGTGCGCGCTGGCCGCGCATGGCCTGCTGGAGCGTGTGCTGGCCGCGGCGGCGCCGCAGCATACCGGCATCTCGGCGGTGCTGCCGGGCGGGCGCATGCTGGGCAACCACCTGGTGTCGCACCCGGCGGTGCGGCTGGTCAGCGCCACCGGCTCGACCCGCATGGGCCGCGAGGTCGGCATTGCCTGCGCCGGGCACTTCAAGCGCAGCATCCTGGAGCTGGGCGGCAACAATGCCGCCATCGTCGCACCCTCGGCCGACATCGAGCTGGCGGTGCGCGCCATCACCTTCGCCGCGGCCGGCACGGCGGGCCAGCGTTGCACCACGCTGCGCCGCTGCTTTATCCACGCCGACCTGATCGACACCATGGCGAGCCGGCTGATCACGGTGTTCGACCGCCTGCCTGTCGGCGACCCGCTCGCAGACGGCACCCTGGTCGGCCCGCTGATCGACAGCGCCGCGGGCGATGCCATGGCCAATGCGCTGGCCGCCTGCCGCGCGCAGGCCAATATCGTCACCGGCGGCGAACGGCTGCTGGCCGCCCGCTACCCGCATGCCTGTTACGTGCGGCCCGCGCTGGTGATGACCGACGCCCAGCACGACACCATGCTGACAGAAACCTTTGCCCCGATCCTGTACCTGATGCCGTACACCACGCTGGATGAGGCCATCGCGCTGAACAACGCCGCGGCGCACGGGCTATCGTCGTGCATCTTCACGGAATCGATGCGCGAGGCCGAGCGCTTCCTGTCCTCGGCAGGCAGCGACTGCGGCATTGCCAACGTCAACATCGGCACCAGCGGCGCGGAGATCGGCGGCGCCTTCGGCGGGGAAAAGGCGACGGGCGGGGGCCGCGAGTCGGGATCCGATGCGTGGAAGGGCTATATGCGCCGCGCCACCAACACGATCAACTATGGCGATTCGCTGCCGCTGGCGCAGGGGATACGGTTCGAGATCTGACGGGAATCCTTGAGTGTGTTACAGGGCGCGTAGGGAACGGTAACAAGCCTTACACGCCTTTGACGCCGTATTACGGTTTCTGCCCGTATAACGTCAGCAGGGCAGGCACATGCCCGTTCCGACCCAAGGACGAATGATGAGAATGCTGACGATTGGACTGGCTGCCGCTGCGGCATCCGTCACCCTGCTGGGCGGCTGCGCCGTCTATCCCACGCCTGCCGGCCCTGCGATCGGCCCTGCGCCGGTGTATGTGGCGCCCGCGCCGGTCGTGGTGGCACCGCGGCCGTACTACTATGGCGGCTATGGCTACTATGGCCGGGGCTACCGCCACTGGTAATGGCAGCGGTTGGCACGACAATGCAGGAGGATGCCGGCGCGTAGAGAGAGGTCGCGCGCCGGCCGCCATTCAGTCGCCGGCCGCGTCGCCGGCCCGGGCGTTCAGCCCGCCCCAGCTGGGCGCGAGCGTCTGCCCGATCTCCGGCAAATCCACCAGGTCGAGCACGCGCCCGACCGTATGGTCGACCAGTTCGGCAATGCTCTGTGGCTTCTGGTAGAAGCCCGGCACCGGCGGGAACACGATCCCGCCCATTTCCGTTACCGCCGTCATATTGCGCAGGTGCGCAAGGTTCAGCGGCGTTTCCCGCACCATCAGCACCAGCTTGCGCCGCTCCTTGAGCGTGACGTCGGCCGCGCGCGTGATCAGGTTATCTGACAGGCCGTGCGCAATCGCCGCCAGTGTGCGCATGGAGCAGGGGGCCACCACCATTGCCTGTGCGCGGAACGAGCCACTGGCGATGGTCGCGCCAATGTCGCGCACGTTGTGCACGACGCTGGCCAGCGCCTCCACCTCGGCACGGCTGATGTCCAGCTCGTGCTGCAGGTTCATCACGCCGGCCGGCGAAATCAGCAGATGGGTTTCCACCGAGGGCGCCGCGCGCAGCACCTGCAGCAGGCGCACGCCGTAGATGGCGCCGGTGGCGCCCGTGATGGCGACGATCAGCCGTTTTGGTGTGCCGCCAGTCACGGACATACAGGAACTCAGCCCTTCAGCAGGGTCTGCAGTTCGCCGTTCTGGTACATCTCCATCATGATGTCCGAGCCGCCGATGAACTCGCCGTTCACATAGAGCTGCGGGATGGTCGGCCAGTTGGCGTATGCCTTGATGCCCTGGCGGATGCCTTCGTCATCCAGCACGTTGACCGTGGTGGGCGCGTCCACGCCGCAGGCCTTCAGGATCTGGATGGCGCGGCCCGAGAAGCCGCACATCGGGAATTGCGCAGTGCCCTTCATGAACAGGACTACCGGGTTGCCCTTGACGATCTGATCGATCTTTTGCTGTACGTCGCTCATGGTTTGCTTTTCAGTGGGGCGATGCCATGTCGCGGGCGCCGCCTGGGGAGAATGGGACGCCACGCGGCCGGGCCGCACGGCGGGATCTGACGGGGATTTTACCGGAATCGCCGCCGGGCTTCAGTGACCGGCAGTGGTGCCGCCAGGCTAAGCGCCTTGCCAACGCCGCCCGCCGGTGCAGCGTTCCAGGCCGGCCAGGTCGCGGGCGGTGAAGAGCTCGGTGAAACCGGCATCCTCCAGCAGCTGGCGGGTGGCCTGCGCCTGGTCGTAGCCATGCTCCATCAGCAGCCAGCCGCCAGGCAGCAGCCGGGCGCCGGCACCGCCCACGATGGCCCGCAGGTCCGACAGGCCGTCGTCGTGGTCGGTCAGCGCGTCGATCGGTTCGAAGCGCAGGTCGCCTTCGGCCAGGTGCGGGTCGCCCTCGGCGATATAGGGCGGATTGCTGACGATCAGGTGAAAGCGCAGGCCCGCCGGCAGCGCCGCGTACCAGTCCGACACCAGGAAGTGGATGCGGTCGGCGCCGAGCGCGCTGGCATTGTCCTGCGCGACCATCAGCGCGCCGGGGGAGATGTCGGTGGCCCAGACTTGCGCATCGCGGCGCTCGCGCGCCAGCGTCACGGCCAGGACGCCCGAGCCCGTGCCCAGGTCCAGCACGGTCGGCTGCGGCACCTCGGCCAGCCGCGCCAGCGAGGCTTCGGCGGCGACCTCGGTATCGGGCCGCGGGATCAGCACATCAGGCGTGACCCGGAACTTGCGGCCGAAGAACTCGCGCTCGCCGATCAGGTAGGCCATCGGCTCGCCCGCCAGCCGCCGCGCCAGCAGCGTGGCAAAGGCGTCGCGCTGGGCGATGGTGAGGGTGTCGGTGTCGCGCGTGATCAGCTGGGTGCGGGTGAGGCCGGTGACATGCGTCAGCAGCATGCGCACTTCCAGGGCAGGCAGCCCGGCCATGGCGGCGAGGGTCTGGGCTTCGCGCAGCGTCGGCGTTGCCGGCAGCGCGGCGGAGTTGGGGGAGGACATCGAAGGGCAGGGGGACGGTTCCGTTGCCGGCTATAAAAAACCCCACCGGCGCAAGGCCTGGCGGGGCTTTGGGGCGGGACTTCCGGCTTGGCGCCAGTGTACCGCTCATCGACCGCGGCGGGCGCAATGCCCCGCCGGGACGATTACTTATTGACGGCGTCCTTGGCCTTGTCGGCACCCGTGTTGACGGCATCCTTGGCGGCCTGCTTGGCATTTGCCATGGCGTTGCCGGCGTCTTCCTTGGCCTTGTCGGCGGCGGCCGAGACATCGGCCGCAGCACCGCTGGCGGCGGCCTTGGCGGCGTCTGCGGCGTTGCTGGCGGCAGCGGCGGCATCGCTGGCGGCGGCCTTGGCGGATTCAGCGGCGCTTTGCATGGCGCTCTCGGCGTTCGAGGCGGCAGGCGGGGCTTCTTCCTTCTTGCTGCAAGCGGCCATGGCCGCGGTGATCATCAACAGCGCGAGCAGTTTTTTCATGATTTCGTCCTAGTATGTTCTCGGGAGTGACTACCCGGCACCATTCTCCGTTTGCCGGTCGAAATCGATTATAGACAGCCGCTTTACCCCCACCAGTGCTGTTTCAAGCATTTACAAGAAATACAAAGATATCGGCGACTTTACGCGGTGTTCGCGGCGGAAGCCCTTTGGGGCGTGCATTGAGTGGCCCTTACACCTCTTCGCCAAGCGCTGCCAGCTGATCAGCCTGATGTTCGGAGGCCAGCGCCGACAGCAGTTCATCCATGTCGCCGTCCATGATCATGTCGATCTTGTACAGCGTCAGGTTGATGCGGTGGTCGGTCACCCGCCCCTGCGGGAAGTTGTAGGTGCGGATGCGGTCGCTGCGGTCGCCCGAGCCGATCAGGTTGCGCCGCGTGCTGGCCTCCTTGGCCTGGGCGGCGCGCGTCTGCATGTCCTTGATGCGGGCCGCCAGCACCTTCATCGCCTTGTCCTTGTTGCGGTGCTGGCTGCGGTCGTCCTGGCACTCGACCACGATGCCGGTCGGCAGGTGGGTCAGGCGCACCGCGGAATCGGTCTTGTTGACGTGCTGCCCGCCGGCGCCCGAGGCGCGGAAGGTGTCGACGCGCAGGTCGGCCGGGTTGATCTCGACCTCGCCCACCTCATCGGCTTCGGGCATCACCGCGACCGTGCAGGCCGAGGTATGGATGCGTCCCTGTGCCTCGGTTGCCGGCACGCGCTGCACGCGGTGGCCGCCTGACTCGAACTTCAGCCTGGAAAACGCCGCATCGCCGGCGATCCGCACGATCACTTCCTTGTAACCGCCCAGGTCTGATTCCGATTCGCTCATCACTTCGACCTGCCAGCGCTGGCGTTCGGCGTAGCGTGTGTACATGCGCAGCAGATCGCCGGCGAACAGCGCGCTTTCCTCGCCGCCGGTGCCGGCACGGATTTCCAGCAGCAGGTTGCGGTCGTCGTTGGGGTCCTTGGGCAGCAGCAGGCGCTGCAGGCTGGCTTCCAGGGCCTCCAGCCGCGCGCGCGCGCTGGCGATCTCGTCGGCGGCAAAGTCCTTCATCTCCGGATCGTCCAGCAGCGCCTGCGCGGTGGCCAGGTCGTCCTGCGCCTGGCGGTACTGGCCGTATTGCTCGGCCACCGGCGACAACTCGGCATGTTCGCGGCTGAGCTTGCGGTACTGGTCGATCCTGGCGGTCGCGTCTTCGCGCGCGAGCAGGGCGTTGACTTCATCGAGTCGCTCGGCCAGTTGGTCGAGCTTGGCAAGCATGCTGGCTTTCATCGGATGCGGACAGGAATGGGGGGTGGGCCGGGCCGCGCGCGGTAGTGGGGCGGCGGCGAAGGCGTGCCCGGCGCGGTGCGCCGGCGGCTGGGCAAGCGCGGCTAGCGCTCGGAGTGGCTGCTGTGGCGGAACAGGCCCGGCACCAGGCGCAGCAGCGCCTCGCGGTCTTCGCCCTGGGTGTGGTTCAGCGCGTGGGTGGGGCCGTGCAGGAATTTGCGGGTCAGCGCGCCGGAGAGGGCCTCCAGCACGGCTTCGGGGTCGTCGCCGCGTGCCAGCATGCGGCGCGCGCGTTCCAGTTCAGCCTGGCGGATGGATTCGCCGCTGGTCTGCAGCTCGCGGATGACCGGCACCACGCTGCGGGTTTCGAGCCAGTGCATGAAGTTCTGCACCCGGCTTTCGATGATGGCCTCGGCCTGCGCCACCGCGGCCTGGCGCATCGCATTGCCTTCACGCACGATCGCGCCGAGATCGTCGACGGTGTACAGGAAGACGTCGTCCAGGCGCGCGACTTCGGGCTCAACGTCGCGCGGCACGGCCAGGTCGACCATCATGATGGGGCGGTGCTTGCGGCGCTTGACCGCGCGCTCCACCGCGCCCAGGCCGATGATCGGCAGCGAGCTGGCGGTGCAGGACACCACGATATCGAACTCATGCAGGCGCTCGCCCAGGTCCGTCAGGCGGATCGCGTTGGCGGTCAGGCCCTGGCCGGAGAGCTGTTCGGCGAGTTTCTCGCCGCGTTCCACGGTGCGGTTCGCCACCACGATCTGGCGCGGCTGCTGCGCGGCGAAGTGTGTGGCGCACAGCTCGATCATCTCGCCCGCGCCGATAAACAGCACGCGCTGGGTCGAGACGCTTTCAAAGATGCGCTGCGCCAGCCGCACCGCGGCCGCGGCCATCGACACGGAATGCGCGCCGATCTCGGTCTGGCCGCGCACTTCCTTGGCCACCGCGAAGGTGCGCTGGAACAGCTGGTTCAGGTACGTGCCCAGCGAGCCGGCTTCGCCGGCGGTGCGCACGGCGTCCTTGAGCTGGCCCAGGATCTGGGTCTCGCCCAGCACCATGGAATCCAGGCCGCTGGCCACGCGGAAGGCATGGCGCACGGCTTCCGACTGCGGCAGCGCGTACAGGTGCGGGGCCAGTTCGCCGGCGGGCACGTTGTGGTGCTGCGACAGCCAGCGCAGGGTGTGCTCGAAACCATCCGTGCCCGGTGCCAGGACGTCGGTCGCACAGTAGATCTCGGTGCGGTTGCAGGTGGACAGGATGGCGGCTTCGGTCCCGCTGCGCCCCGACAGGTGGGAGCGCAGCGCACCCAGCGCGGGCTTGATCTGCTCGAGCGGAAACGCCACCCGCTCGCGCAGCGAGACGGGTGCCGTTGTGTGATTGATGCCGATCGCGAGCAGTTGCATTTGTAGGGGACGGGTACGGTCCGGAGCGTGGCCGGACCGGATGCCATTATACCGCCGGGATCGCTAATTGCAGGCGCGGCGCCATCCGGCGCCGGGGGCGGCGTGGCAGCGGCGCCGGATTGCAGTATCGTTACGCCGTAGCCCTTGCGGCTGTGATGCTGACAACACAGGAGAAGCGGATGCTGGGCACCTTGATCGTGGGTTTGCTGGTGGGGCTGGCGGCGCGCCGGCTGCATCCGGCAGGGCGCGTGGTGACCGTGCCGGCCGCGCTGGTGCTGGGTGCGGCGGGTGCGGCGGGCGCTTTCTACGGCGGCCGGGCCTTGCATCTGTTTATCGACGGGCAGCTCAGCAGCTGGCTGGCGGTGATCGCCGGCTCGGCGCTGCTGGTGGGGATCTGGGGCGCGGTGCGGCCGCGCGGGCGGTAAAAACAGAACTGACTGCCCGGGTCGGGAATCTGCGCGCCGTTTGACCCCGGTCAAATGCGCACCGGGCCCTGGCTCAGGCCCTGGCCGCCAGCAGGCGGCGCAGCACGCCACTGGAATAGTGGCTGGCCACATCCTTCAGGAAGGCCGGAAAGTCCACATGGGCGGTGTCGTCGGCACGGTCCGAGATGGTCCGCATCACGGCATACGGCACGCCGTATTCATGGCAGACCTGCGCCACCGCGGCGCCTTCCATTTCCACTGCCAGCAGCCCGGGCAGGCGCTCGCGCAATTCCGCGACCGCCGCGGGCGAACCGATGAACTGGTCGCCGCTGGCGATCATGCCCCGGTGCAGCCCCGGCGAGGCGACCCCGAAGCGCTCGCGCACCTCACGCGGCACTTCGGCGGCCAGGTCCTGCCGCAGGAAGTCCGCCGCGGCGGCATGCAGCTCGGCCGTCAGCGCCGGGTCGGCCGGGAATTCGGCGCGGTCCAGCAGCGGTACCTCGTGGCGCCCGAAGAACGGGCGCGCGTCCAGGTCATGCTGGATGGTGCGGTCGGCGATGACGATATCGCCCACCCTTGTATCCGCGCCGACGCCGCCGGCCAGTCCTGTAAACACAATCTGCGTGGCCCCGAACTCGCGGATCAGCGTGACCGTGGTCGCGGACGCGGCCACCTTGCCCATGCGCGCCAGCACCAGCACGCACGGCTGCCCGTACAGGTGGCCGGCGTAGTAGTCGCGCATGCCGATGGTGCGCACCGTGGCGCGGCTGTCATCGTGGCGCATGGCGGCGACCAGGGCGTCGACTTCATCATGGATGGCGGCAAGGATTCCGAGGGTCATGGCAGTGAGGGTAGCTGCAAAGCCGATAGCTTAGCGTTGCGCGACGCCCGCGTTGCGTAAATCGTGGCGGGCGGCCGCGGGATTGTGGCGTTTGCAGCCTGGACGACGCTGACGGCGAGGCCGCCCCGGCGCCTTACACTTTGCCGATGACGAAATCCGCGGACGCGACAGCCATGCTGAGCAGAGACGACTTTCTTGCGGTGGTGCGCGCTGCGCCGCTGGTGGCGATCGACCTGGTGGTGGCCGAGCCGGGCGGCCGCATCCTGCTGGGCCGCCGCAGGAACCGGCCGGCGCAGGGCAGCTGGTTCGTGCCGGGCGGGCGCATCCGCAAGGACGAGGGCCTGGACGACGCCTTCCGGCGCGTGGCTGCAGACGAGCTCGGGCTCGACCTCCGGCGGCGCGAGGCACGCATGCTGGGCGTGT
This sequence comes from Cupriavidus necator, assembly GCA_022041995.1. Lineage (GTDB taxonomy): Bacteria > Pseudomonadota > Gammaproteobacteria > Burkholderiales > Burkholderiaceae > Cupriavidus. The sequence continues at coordinate 3,779,651 of CP074381.1, read as the reverse complement.
ACGAGCATTTCTACCCGGACAACTTCACCGGTGCGCCGGACATCGGCACGCACTATGTGGTACTGGCCTATGCGGTGCGGGTGGCGGGCATGGGGCTGGCCACGCCGTCGGACCAGCACAGCGAGTACCGCTGGATGCCGCCGGCCCAGATCCTCGGCTGCGACGACGTGCACGAGAACACGCGGGCGTACTTCCGCTAGCCGCGGCATCCGGCGGCGCCACCATGAAAAAGAGCCCGCACAAGGCGGGCTCAAGTGCCCTGCACGCCGCGGCAGCCGGGGGCGGCTGCCGGGCACACTAGGCATCCGCCGCGGCCAGCGATTCATTGACCGTCGGGGACTCGGACTCCCTGGCGCGTGCGGATTCGGGCTCGGGCTGCAGCTCGGCGATGTCACCGGCCGCCGTCGGCACCGTGGCCAGGCGGCCCGGCATGCCGAGCGCGTGCTCGGTGCGCAGGTAATGCTTGAAGGGTTCGGCCACCTCGGCGTGGCGCAGCGCGAATTCGACCGTTGCCATCAGGTAGCCCAGCTTGCTGCCACAGTCGAAGCGGCGCCCGTGGTAGCGGTAGGCCAGTACCTGCTCATCGGCGAGCAGCGCCTGGATCCCGTCGGTCAGCTGCAGCTCGCCGCCGGCGCCGGGCTTGAGTGCCTGCAGGTGGTCCAGGATGCGCGGCGTGAACACATAGCGGCCCACCACGCCCAGCCGTGAGGGTGCCGCCTGCGGCGCCGGCTTCTCGACGATGCCGGCCATCTTCACCAAGCGGTCGTCCCAGGGCTTGCCGGCGATCACGCCATATGCGCGCGAATCCTCCGGCGCGATCTCTTCTACCCCAACCACCGAGCTGTGGTAGTGGTCGAACACTCGGATCATCTGGCTGAGCACCGGGGTGGGCGCATCGAGCAGGTCGTCGGCCAGGATTACCGCAAAAGGTTCGTCGGCCACCAGCTTGCTGGCGCAGCGCACGGCGTGGCCCAGGCCCAGCGCTTCGGCCTGGCGCACATAGAAGCAGTCGACATGCGAGGGCTTGATGCTGCGTACCACGTCCAGCAACTGCTGCTTGCCGCGCGCCATCAGCTCGGCTTCGATCTCGCAGGATTTGTCGAAGTGGTCTTCGATGGCGCGCTTGCTGCGGCCGGTGACAAAGATCAGCTCGGTAATGCCGGCCGCTATCGCCTCTTCCACCGCGTACTGGATCAGGGGCTTGTCGACCACGGGCAGCATCTCTTTCGGGCTGGCCTTGGTGGCCGGTAAAAATCGCGTGCCGAGACCGGCAACCGGGAACACGGCTTTCTTGACCTTGAGCATGACGTTGTCCTGTTTTCTGGTTGGGACGCTGGCGACCGGCTCCGCAGTGCCCCTTGGGGCGCGCAGCGGAGGCGGTATCTGCAGCGTATGGCGTGCGACGCGTGGCGTTCTGCCAACAGTTCGCCCTAATCAGCCAGCGCCCGGCCAGCGCGCACCCGGCAGCGCTGGCGCTGCGCGCCACGCGCGGCGCTCTCGTCGGCTGGAGGTAGGGTTTTGGCCGATCGAACCGGCATGCCCTAACTAAGCTTCCGGAACCGGCCGGACGGCCCGGCGGCCGTGCACGCTGCCGGTCAGCGCCCGCGCTCCCATCATCCTGTCCGGCCGGACCCGGCATGCTTCGCCGGGCGCCACAGCGTTAGTCCGTCCCATCCGCGGCTTGCGCCATGCACGGCCGGCCCTGCCGCCGATGCCTCCGGCCTGGGCCGGGCGCGTGACACTGCGCCTCGCCCCGCCCCCACTCTGGGACCAACCATGGAGAAGCCATGACGATCTGTACCAGCCCCAAGGCAAGCGCGGCGGCCCTGCCGCGCCTGCGTACCGCTTTCGCGAGCCTGTGCCTGTGGTGTTCGCTGCTGTTTGCCTTGTCCGGCTGTGGCAGCGGCGGCGCCGATGGCGGCGGAAACGCGAGCCTGGCCGTGGAGGCCGCGGACGCCTGGACCCTGTGCGCGACCGAAAACAAGACCTGTGTGTTCAGCGGCACCCACCAGGTCAAGTACGGTACCGAGACTCAGTACGTCATCAAGGCCTTCACCGGCGGCACGCCCTGCGACAACGGCGTGTTCGGCGACCCTGCGCCCGGCACGGCCAAGAGCTGCTGGTACGACGCCGGCGCGGCCTCGGCGGCGGTAGACAACAGTTGGGTCGCATGCGGCAGCGAGAGCGGCTTCTGCACCTTCACCGGCACGCGCGTGGTCAAGTACGGCACCTCGACGCAGTACGTCACCAAGACCTTTTCCGACGGCGTGGCCTGCAACAACGGCGTGTTCGGCGACCCTGCGCCGGGTGCCGCCAAGGGCTGCTGGTATGCGAGCGCCGCGACCGAGCCGTCCGCGCCAACACCCAGCCCCGGCAGCCCCACCCGCGCCGTGCTCAGCTGCAACAAGCCCGGCGCCGGCGTGGCGGCGGGTGGCGCCGGCGATGCCATCGAGGCTGACTTCGTCGGTGGCGACGGCACCCGCATGGCGGCTGCGGGTGCGGCTTTCCAGTTGCGCTTCACGACCCGCACCGGAGCTGACGACATCGTGAACTGGCAGATCGCCGATGCCTGGGGCACCGTGCGGGCGCAGGGCAGTTTTCCCGCCGCGGCCGGCGCGCGCACCACCACGCTTGACTGCATGTCAGCGCTGGCCGGCTATTTCGCCATCTCGGCCAGCCTCGGTTCGGGGCAGGGCGCGCTGCGCAGCCGCGGCACGCGGCCGGACGGCATCGCCAGCTTCGGCGTGCTGCCGGATGTGACGCCGGTGCTGCCGGTGGCTACCTTTGCACGGCAGGACCTGCATCGCTTCGGCGGCCAGGGCGCGGCGTACCTGCTGCCCGGCCAGGCCTGCTGCACCGGCGACGGCTATCGGCCGCTCTACACCGCGCTGGGCCTGAGCTGGGCCAACGACAACCGCAACTGGTACAAGACGGAGCCCAACGGGCCCAACACTTTCTCGGCGCTGGCCGATAACCTGGCACCGTTCTTCAAGCCGGGCGACCTGATGCGGCTGATCCAGCTCGACGGCATCCCGGCCTGGGCCAGTCCCACCGGAATGGCCACCCATAGCTATGCGCCCAAATCGCTGCCGGACTACCAGAGCTACATGGGCCGCGTCGGCCAGGAGTCAGACCGGATCCGCAAGCAATACTTCCCGGCGCAGTCGGCCAACTACTACCAGGTGACCTGGGAGCCCGACTACACCGGCGGGCTGCCGTGGCTGGACACTGACGCCAACCTTGTTGCGATGTACCGCGCCACCTGGCAGGGCATCCACGGCACCGATCCGTCGGCGGTGGTGATGGGCGTCACCAACGCGATGGTGCGCGAGAACACCCGCTGGCTGAACCGTCTGGTGCCGCAAGGACTGGGGCCCTACCTCGACGGCGTCACCGTGCATGGCTACTACGACATCGGCACCTCGCCGTCGCACCCGCCCGAACGGCTGGTGGGCGACAGCGACGCGGCGGTCGCCGCCAATGCGCTGCCGGCCGCGATGCGCGAGCTGCGCCACGCCGTTGCCAGCCAGCTCAAGCGCGGTGCGAGGCTGTTCGTCACCGAGACCGGCATCAGCTACGACCTCGGCACCGCATACAGCCCGGCCTACCCGACACCCAACGTGTTGTACGGGCACGGCTCGGTAGTGGCGCGCACCCACCTGATCCTGCTCGGCGAAGGCGCCGACGTGACCTTCATCTTCTATGCCAGCGACACGCCCGATTCGACCAGTCAGGCCGGCTATGGCGTGTTCTTCGATCTGGACAACGCACGCGGTGGCTACGGGCCCGAGCGCATCAGCCCCAAGCCCGCGGCCATGGCGGTGGCGGCGATGACGCGCCTGATCGACGGCACCAATACGCTCGGCCCGCTGACCGGCTTGCCCGCGGGCGCCTACGGTTACGCGTTCCAGCGCCTGAACGGCGGCAAGGTGGTGACGGCGCTGTGGGCGCACAGCAATGCCAGCTGGAGCGCGGCGGCAGGCTTCAGCACGACCTATGGCATTCCCTACAGCCTGCAGGTCGACGCGCCCGGCACCAGCGGACAGGTGACGGTCCTCGACATGATGGGCAACGCGATCTCGGTGTCCTATGCCAACGGCGCGGTCAACCTGCAGCTCACCGGGACGCCGCTCTATGTCGTGTCCGCCAACGCGGCCGTGATCCAGTCGCGCGTGACGGCGCCCGAAGGCTACGTGCCGCAGTAACGGCATCAGACGCTCAAGCCGCGGGCCGCTTGCTGGGCAGTGCGGCCGCGCCGTCGCCGGTGCCACCCGCGGCGGCATCGGCGCAGGGCTGGCGCGGCGGAAACAGCGCGTCGCGCAGCCGCAGGAAGGGGAACTCGAGCGCACGCGTGGTCAGGAAGCCGACCGCGATTGCCAGGCCGAACTGCAGCGCCAGCCCCGCGGCCCACACCAGCGGCACCGGCAGCCCGAGGGCCATCGCCTTGCGGATGAAGAGGTCGCCCGGCGCCAGCGCCAGTGAGTGCCACAGGTAGATGCCGTACGAGTAGACGCCGGTCCACGCCACGGCGCGATAGAGCCGGGCATTGCGCAGTGCGGCCGAGTATTCCAGCACCAGCATGATCAGCGCGACGAAGCCAATCGCCTGGATCGTGTAGCCCACACTCTCTTCGAGCGCGAGCGCTTTCTGCAGCCACCCCAGCCATACCACCAGGCCCAGCAACAGCGCGCCCAGCAGCACCTTGTTGCGGGCCAGGCGCCGGTACAGCTCTGGCTGCATCCAGTAGACCGTCGCCAGCATCACGCCGATCAGCAGGCTGTCGATACGGTATTGCGTGTAGGCCGACGCCGCGAGCAGGTCGCCCGCCGCCACCGCCGCACAACGTGCCGCCAGCACCGCCGCGCACAGCGCGCCCAGCGTCCACAGGATCGTGCGTGCGCTGGTGCGCCAGCGGCTCATCACCAACAGCAGCGCGGGCAGCAGCAGGTAGAAGTGTTCCTCCACCGCCAGGCTCCAGGTTTGCGCGATCGATGAACCCAGGTAGTTCTGCAGGTGGCTCAGGTTCTGGTACAGGAAGGTGCTGGTGGGGTGACGCCCCACCAGCACGTGGAACAGGATCAGGGCGTAGTAGGCCGGCCAGATCTTGAAGATGCGCCGGATGATGAAGCGTGCGGCGTCGATATGGCCGGTTTGCGCGTACTGACGCAGCAGCAGGCCGCCGACCAGGAAGCCGCTCAGCGTGAAAAACAGGTTCACGCCTTCGCGGCCGTATTGCTTGAACGGGTACTCGATCGCGGCGAGCAGCGGGTAGCCGGCGGTGACGGTGTGGAAATGCATCCCCATCACCATGATGATCGCCAGTCCGCGCACGAAATCCAGTTCGATCGAGCGCCCGCGTTCGGCGCTGATCGTGTGTGCCAGGTCTTGCATGACAGTCTCCTCAGGGCACCTTGGGTGCGCTATGGTCGGGGCCGGTGCCGTCGAACCGCTTGCGGATGAAGCGGCAGGGATTGCCGCCGTAGATGCCTTCGGGCGCCAGCGAGCGGTGCACCACCGACATCGGCGTGACCACCGCGGAGCGCCCGATGGTGACGCCCTTCTGCACGATGCAGCGCGAGGTGACCCACGCGCCGTCCTCGATCACGATCGGCGCGACCGTCAGATCCATGTTGGTATCGACCGCATGCGAGCCGGTGGTGAGGAAGCTGCCCTGCGAAATGCAGACGTGCGAGCCGATGCGGATCGGCGCCTGGTTGTACAGCCAGACGTCGATGCCGAACCAGCAGGCATCGCCCACTTCCAGGTTCCACGGGTATTTGACGCGGATCGGATGCATCAGCCGGCAGCCGCGGCCGATGCGTGCGCCGAACAGGCGTAGCAGCGACACGCGCAGCGTGGAAAATGGCACCAGCTTGTTGTTGACGATGGTGGCCTCGAGCAGGAACCAGAGCGCCTCGACCAGCAGGCCGCGCCGGCGCACGTAGTTGCCCTTGCCGGCGCAGTCCAGCGCGATCACGCGGCCAGCGGGGCGCGTGAAGCCGGCGCCTTCGAGTTGGTGGGCCAGTGCTTCGCCTTCCATGATCGACCTCCCCTTCATTTGCCGCCGGATCGAGGTGTCCGGCGTGCGGCTGTCCCGGTGCCGAGTGCCAGTTGTGTTCCCGTTGAAAAAATTATTGAACGCCAGCCGCCTCGCAACGCGGATTCGCGCGCATTTGGCCCGCGCGGAATAGGTTTTGGCGGCCACGCACTAGCGTGTTGTGGCGTGGCGATGGGGGCCGCTAGTGCAGCGGGCCGTGCAGGCCCTGCGCCGGCGCTGGCGCGGTGCTGGCGCGGCGGTCAGGGAAGATCGCGTCGCGCAGCCGCAGGAACGGGAACTCAATCACGCGCGTGGTCACGTAGCCGGCGCAGATGGCGATGGCGAACTGCAGCACCACCGCCAGCGCCCATGTGGCCATCGGCGGCACGCCGTGGGCGAGCGCGGCGCTGATGAAGATCTTGCCTGGCTCGCGGGCCACCGTGTGCCACAGGTAGATGCCGTAGGAGTAGAGCCCCACCCATGCCACCCAGCGGTAGGGCAGTGTGTCGCGCAGCCGGCCTGAATGCTCGAGCACCAGCATGATCAGCGCGCTGAAGCCGATTGACTGGATGGTGAAGCCGATGCTCTCCTCGACCGTGATCTCGTCCTGCAGGAACACCAGCCACACCAGCAGCGTGGCTACCGCGAGCATCAGCCACGCGCGTCGCGTCGCCAGCTTGCGGTAGTGTCCCGGCAGCATCCAGTACAGGATCGCCAGCATCACGCCGAACAGCAGGCTGTCGACGCGGTAGTGGGTGTAGACGTAGGCAGCCTGGATCTCGCCGGACGCCACTGCCGCACCGCGCGCTACCAGCACCGCCAGGCAGGTGGCGCACAGCAGGCACAGCAGCACGCGCGGTCCCAGGCGCAGGCGCGCGGCCAGCAGCAGCGCCGGCGGCAGCAGCAGGTAGAAATGCTCTTCCACCGCCAGGCTCCAGGTCTGGGCGATCGATGAGCCCAGGTAGTTCTGCAGGTGGGTCAGGTTCTGCACCAGGAAGGAATCGCGCGGGTGGCGCCCGACAACGGCATGGAACAGGATCAGCGCGTAGTAAGCGGGCCAGATCTTGAACATGCGGCGGATGATGAAGCGGCGCGCATCGATCGTGCCGCGCTCGGCCAGCTCACGCATCAGCAGGCCCCCGACAAGGAAGCCACTCAGCGTGAAGAACAGCGTCACGCCTTCGCGGCCGAAGTTCTTCAGCGGATATTCGAGCAGCCAGACCAGGGTGCTGCCGGTGTTGACGGTATGGAAGTGGATGCCCATCACGGCGATGATGGCCAGTCCGCGGATGAAGTCGAGCTCGCGCAGCCGGGCAGGCGCCGGCGCCCCGGCTTGGTGTGAAAGTGGCATTGGTAGCTTCTCCGCTCGGTGCGGCCGGCGCGGCAGGTCATGCCGCGGCCCGGCGCAGCGTCATCTTGAATTCGGTGACCGTGTGGCGCGCCAGCAGCTGCGCGCGCGAGCCGGCGCCCGCGGCGGCTGCCGTGGTGGCGGGCGGCGCCGGCGGCTGCGTCAGTTGGTCCAGCGCGCGGCCGATAGCGGCTGCCGAAAGGTCGTCCATCACCGGGCCGAGGTCGCGGCCGCGGCAGAACCAGCCGATCAGGCCGTCGGCGGTCGCCAGCACCGGCTTGCCGAAGCGGAAGGCCTGCACCAGCACCCCGCTCATGCCGTAGTGGCTCTTGTAGCCGAGCCACACCGCGTCGCAGGCGGAGAACAGGTCGGCCTCCTGCGCCTCGGGAATGAACCGGTCCAGCAGCAGCGGCGCCGGCGACAGGCTGGCGGCGGCTTCGCCAAGCCACGCGCGGGTCTCTTCGTCCTGCACGCCGGCCACCACCAGCCGCGGTGCGCCGGGGCGGGCGGCCAGCGCGGCCACCAGTTCGCGGATGCCCTTGCGCGCCGTGATGGCGCCGTAGACCAGCAGCACCGGGCCGTCGCCCAGTGCCAACCGCGCGCGCGCCGCCGCCTGGGTGGCAGGCGCCATGTCCGGGCTCGGGTCGGCCAGGTACGCCAATGCGGCACCGGCCCGGTTGCCATACCACCCGGGCAGCGTAGGGTCGATGGACAGCATCGTCTTGAGCCCCGTCGCCGACAGCGCGCGCCGGAACAGCAGCGCCTTGACCGCATTGATCAGCGGCTGGCGCGGCGCCCGCACGCCCACGCGGTGGTGGTGGAAGCCGGCCCGCATCGTGATGCCCACCCACGGCGTCGCGCCGAATGGCGAGCCCAGCAGCGGCAACGCCCACAGGAAGTAGTCGGCGTAGGGCACCAGTACCTGCTCGCAGCGCTGCGCGGTGGCAGCCTGGCAGAACAGGTGGCGGAAGATGCGCCAGTAGCGCACATAGGCGATGCGGCCGGTGCCGCGGCCCGCGTCGGCCGGCAGCGGCATGGCCATCAGCGTGCAGCCAGGCGAGCGGCCGGCCTGCAGCGCCTGCGCGAGCGGATGGCCAAGGTTGGCCTGGTCGGTCACCACCACGCAGCGCCGGCCGGCCTCGGCAAAGGCCTGCAGCGCCCATTCCACGTAGCGCCAGCGGTGGCCGGTGAAATCGGGTTCGATGATGAAGAGGCAGGAGTCGGACATCGTCATTCCCTGGTTGCCGGCCGGTGTTATCGCAACACTAGCAGCGCGCGTACGTCGGCAGACGCCAATTTCCAGCCGCCGGCTGGCGGATAAAGGCGATTGGTGTGGCGCCGCGCCGCATTGGCTGAAATCAGCTATGCGATGGCGGGACGGCGCGGCCGCGCCGCGTTCTAGTTAAGTCCGTTGCGTGCCGTTGCCGCCTGCCGCCACCGGACGGGCTGGTGAGGCCGCAGGAGCCGCACGGCAGCAAGGACGGGAATCCCATGATCAAGACGCTGAAATTCCTGGCGGGGCAGTCGCGCCGGCGGCCGCCCGCAAGTTCGGCCATGTGGGTGCTGGCGCAGCAGGCGGCGGTGCGCGGCATGGTGGCGGTCAAGTTCCTGGTGGTCGGGCGACTGCTCGGGCCCGAGGCGCTCGGCGTGGCCGGTGTCGCGCTGCTGGCGGTGGCGATCGCCGAGGCGCTCAGCGACACCGGCCTGCCGCAGGCCGTGATCCAGGGCCAGCGCGCGCCGGCACTGGCCGAGCTCGGCGCGATCTGGTCGGCACTGGCCTGCCGCGGCGCGCTGGTGGCATTGCTGCTGCTGGCGCTGGCGCCACTGCTCGAAGCGCAGTTCCACCTGCCCGGGGCGCTGCCGCTGCTGCAGCTTGCCGCCGCGCTGCCGCTGCTGCGCGGGGTGGCCTCCCCCGCCTACTATGTCGTCACGCGCGAGCGCGACTTCAGCCGGGTAGCCGCGCTGGAGATTGCCGCGGCCCTTGCCGACTGCACGCTCAGCGTGGTGTGCGCGCTGGCCGGCGCGGGCGCCTACAGCGTCGTGATCGGCCTGCTTGGCGCCGAAGCGCTGAAGACCGCGCTGACCTGGGCCACCATCCGTCCACGCCCGCCGCTGCGCCTGCGCTGGGCCGGCATCGGGCACTACCTCGGCTTCAGCCGCTGGATCTGGGCGGCCAGCGTGATCAACCTGCTGCTCAACCAGTTCGACAAGGTCATGGTCGGCAAGCTGCTGGGCCCGGCGCAACTGGGCGCCTACCAGATGTCTTCCAAGCTTGCGCAGATGCTGCTGGCCGACGCCGGCATCGCGATGTCGCAGTACCTGTTCCCCACCTTTGCCGCCCGCCACCGGCAGCAGGACGGCTCCGCGCCACGCCTGCTGCGCCGCTTGCTGGGGCTGGCCGCGCTGGCACTGGTATTGGCGGTGGTGGCCCTCAACCTGGCGGCCGAGCCGCTGTTCCTGCTGCTGCTCGGATCGACGTGGATCGAGGCCGTGCCGCTGTTCCGTGTTTTCACGCTCAACATGGCGATCGGCGCACTGATCGCCTTGCTGGTGGCCTATCTGCGCGCCATCGGCGAGCCCCGCGTGACTACCCATGCCTCGCTGGTGCAGGCCGGCGTGTTGCTGGCGTGTGTGGCGCCAGCCACGCACTGGTGGGGCGCCATCGGCATTGCCTGGTCCATGACCGTCGGGCTCGCCAGCGCGATGGCATGGATGCTGGCCAGGGTCTTCAGGGGCAAGTAATCAGGAGAAAGTCATGCGCATACTCCATCTGGTACTGACGCCGCGCATGTCGGGCGCGGAAATTCTGGTGCGCGACCTCGCGCTGTACCAGCAGGGCTGCGGCGAGTCGGTGGCGGTGGCAGCGCTGATGCCCGCGCACGCCGACTTCACGCCGCTGCGGGCCCAGCTTGCCGCGGCCGGCGTGGCATGCAGCTTCCCGAAGCACGCCCAGCGCCCGCTGGCGCGGCTCTGGTACCTGCATGGCGTGATGCGTCGCTGGCGGCCCGACGTCGTTTTCGCGCACGCGACCATTCCCGCCTTCTATGCCCGCGCGCTGCCCTCGCGCGTGCCGGTGGTGTATGTCATGCATTCCGCGGTCAATGACTTCGAGCGCGACCTATTCCGCTGGGCCGAACGGCTGCTGTCGCGGCGCGCCCGCGCGGTGGTGGGCGTGGCGCAGAGCAATGTGCGCGATTACCAGGCTGCGGTGGGGCCGCATCCGCGCCTGACCGTGATTCCAAACGGCGTCGACACCAGTCGCTTTGCGATGCAGCCAGCCGCCCCGTCCGGCGCCGCGCCGTTGCTGCTGCAGATCGGGCGCTATGACGCGGTCAAGAACCAGCTGCGCACCGTACGCGCGTTCCACGCCCTGCTGCAGCAGGCGCCGCAGGCCCGGATGGCTTTGTACGGCGTGATCGAGGATCCCGTGTACTACGCCAGGGTGCGGGCGCTGGCGGCCGAACTCGGGCTCGGCGGCATGGTCAGCATCAATGGCCCCTGCGACAACGTGCCGGCGCTGCTCGCCCTGGCTTCGGTGTTTGCGATGCCGTCCGCCTCGGAGGCACACAGCATTGCCTTTCTGGAAGCGCTGGCCAGCGGCATCCCGGTGGTGGCCAGCGACATCCCGGCGTTTGCCTTCGCCCGCGGCCATGGTTCCGTGCAACTGGTCGATTGCGCAGATATCGATGCCTATGCGCAGGCGTTGGCACGCGCGCTGGGGCAACCACGAGCGCGGCGGCCATTGGAGGGCCTGACCTTGCGCGATACGGCCCTGCGCTATGAGGTGATTGCGAAGGAGGTGCTCGGGGTGGCTTGAGAGGCATGCCCGGACATTGGCGCAGTCAGCCCGCCAACGACGAGCCGGCACCAAGTGGCGCATTCCCGCCGACAAGCACGGCGCACCAAAATCACTCCACCTCCTCAATTTGGGGCGCGTCGCCAAAGCTGTTGCATTTGCGTCAAATTCCAAGCGCGTTTTCCCTCACTTGGTGAATTAAGAATGCACCAGATCACGTAGTAGTGTGATTTATATCACGTTCGAATTGGTGCGTTTATGTTGCGATGCAGCGTAATGGCTATATTGGTTATCAAGGTGCGACAGATTGATTTTTGTGAATAACGGAGTCCCGTGTTGAATCGCAAAAAATGTTTAATAACAGTGTCTTGCTGAATATTTGAGAAGGCGGTTGATGCCTCCTGCCAAGGCATCGCTAATCCGGGAATAACCGAAACGGCAATGTATATATTGCAATGCGATATAAGAAGTTCCGCGCCAGAAGCAAACCATGAGAAGTTGGGGAAAATCATGCCGTACGCACAGATCGAGCCGCCCGCTGTCAGTGTTTTTTCCAGTGCACTGTCCATAAACGCTTTACGCTGCACCTCGCGGCGCATCGGAATCTTGCTGTACGACGGATTTTCCCTGCTCGGCGCCGGCCTGGTCGCCGAACTGTTCCAGACCGCCAACGAGCTTACGGCGCCCAGCAGTGGCGGGCGTATCACCTATGACGTGCGCTTCCTGTCGGTCGAAGGCGGCGGCGTGACGGGTTCGGCCGCGGTGCGGGTATGGACCGACAGCCTCGATCCGCGCCTTCCCGCCGGCCTCGACATGCTGTTTATCGCCGGCGGCGACGGCGCCCGTGCCGCAGCCAGCGACACGCGCCTGCGGTGCTGGCTGCGCGCCGCCTGCTCCACCACCGACAGCGTGTGGCCGATCGCGGAGGGGCGTGCGGTGCTGGTGGCCGCGGGCGTGATGAAGCCCGACGAGGCGTCACGCCGCCCGCACCTGTCGGTGATGCCAGCGGGCGATGACGCCGAGCCGCGCTTCGAGTCAATGAAGGGGGCGCTGAAGGTGATCCGCCGCGACCTGGGCGTGGACGTGGCGCGCGCGGTGGTGGAGCGCGTGCTGCCCGCCTGGAGCGACCAGCTGCTGCCGCGGCTGGGCGACGCCGGACTGACCAGCGCCGCCGACAAGATCCGAGCCGCCGCGCGCTGGCTGCAGCAGAACTGCGAGCACGATATCTCGATCGCCGACGCCGCCGAGGTTGCGACCATGAGCGAGCGCAACTTCCTGCGTCGCTTCAAGCTTGAGATGGGTGTCACCCCTTCCGACTTCCTGCTGCACGCGCGCCTGGAGACGGCCTGCGGCTTCCTGGCTGAGACCGAGCTGCCGGTCGACAAGGTGGCGCGCCGCTGCGGCATGGGCAACGGTGACCGCCTGGCCAAGATCTTCCGCAAGCGGCTGTTGGTCTCACCGACAGAATTCCGCCAGCGCCACAAGGAACACCGGGAACAGAGGGCCGCCACCGACGGCTGAGGCGCGCCTGCGCGCATTCATCACCCCCGATTGCTGTTTGAAAAGCTCCGCGAGGCACCGCGGCGGGCGCAACTCGCCCGCGCGAGGCCGCGCGCCTGGTTGCCGAGTCTGGAGGCTTTGCCATGTTGAACGCGACGCAAGCGGTGTCGAATCTGGAGGGCGCGGCGGCGCCAGCCGAGCAGGAAGCGGCTGCACAGGCCGACAGGCCGGCGCCCGATGATGGCGTCCCGCCATTGGCGCAGCGGCTGCGGCTCGCGCCGGTGGTGCTGGCCGGCGGTGCCGGTACGCGGCTGTGGCCACTGTCGCGCGAGCACTATCCCAAGCAACTGATCGATCTGGTCGGCACCGACTCGCTGCTGCAGGCCACGCTGCGCCGACTGTCAGCCTTCGGCGCGGAGCGCGAGGTGGTGCCGGAAGCCATCATCACCTGCGGGGAGGAGCACCGCTTCACCACTGCCGAGCAACTGAGCAAGAGCGGCATCCAGGCCCGCCTGGTGGTCGAGCCCGCGCGGCGCAACACGGCGCCCGCGCTGACCATCGCCGCCTGGCTGGCGCAAGGCAAGGGCGAAGACGTAATTCTGGTGGTGATGCCGGCCGACCACGCCATCCTGGATGGCCCTGCCTTCCACCGCGCGATCGCCATCGCCGCCGGGCATGCAGAGCGCGGCGCGATGGTAACGCTGGGCGTGCCACCCACGCGCCCCGAAACCGGCTACGGCTACATCAGGCTGGGCCAGGGGCATGCCGACGGCGCGCACGATATCGCGCGGTTTGTCGAGAAGCCGGCCATAGAGATCGCCGCGCAGTATGTGCAGAGCGGCCAGTACTGGTGGAACAGCGGCATTTTCGTGGTGCGAGCGACGGTCTGGCTGCGTGCGTTGCAGGCGCTGCAACCCGCGATCTACGAGGCCTGCATGGCCGCGGTGATCGGCGGGAAGCTGCAGCCGCCGTATTTCCGCCCCGACGGCGAACCCTTCCTGCAGTGCCCGTCCGATTCGATCGACTACGCGGTGATGGAACGGCTCGACCAGCCTGGCGCGCCTTGCCAGGGCGTGGTCGTGCCGCTCACGGCGGGCTGGTCTGACCTCGGCTCGTGGACGCGGTGTGGGACGCAACCGAGAAGGACGGCGACGGCAATGCCGCGCGCGGCCGGGTGATGTTCGAAGGCGCCAGCGCCAGCTATGCCTACTCGGACGGCCGGCTGGTGGCCTGCGTGGGCACCAGCAACATCGTGGTGGTAGAGACCGCCGACGCCGTGCTGGTGGCCGACCGCTCGCACGTGCAGGACGTCAAGGGCCTGGTCGAGCGGATCAAGGCGCAGCGCGCGCCAGAGGCCGAGGACCACCGCAAGGTGCGGCGTCCCTGGGGCTTCTACGACTCGATCGACCACGGCGAGCGCTTCCAGGTCAAGCGCATCGTGGTGGCGCCCGGCGCACGCCTGTCGCTGCAACTACACCACCACCGCGCCGAGCACTGGGTGGTCGTCAGCGGCACCGCGCGGGTCACACGCGGCAAGGAGACCTTCCTGCTGGGCGAGAACCAGTCCACTTATATCCCGCTGGGCGTGGCGCACCGGCTGGAGAACCCGGGAAGCTGCCGCTGGAGATCATCGAGATCCAGTCCGGCGGCTATCTCGGCGAAGACGACATCGTGCGCATGGACGACAACTACGGGCGCTGTGCCTGAACAGTGGTGACCCGGGGGCGGCGGGACCCCGGCGCATTAAGCCGTTTTGGCAGACGGGCAGGAGGAGGCGAAATGGTCAAGCTCGAAGGAATGCTGGCGCGCATGCTCGACGTGGCGCTGGTGCTGGCCGGTGCGCTGCTGGCCGCGCAGTTTCGGTTCGATGCGATCGAGCAGGGTGCCCTGTTCGAGCTGTTCATCGCGTTGTCGGCGGCGTTCACGCTGGCGCTGTTCCCGGCCTTTGGCATCTATGAGTCGTGGCGCGGCCGTTCCAAGCTTGGCCTGGCGGGGCAGGTGGCGCTGGCATGGCTGCTGGTGCAGCTGTGCGGCGTGATGGTGATGTTCTCGGTGCACCGGCTCGACCTGGTGTCGCGGCTGTGGTTCGCCTACTGGACCGCCAGTACCGGCGCGTTGATGATCCTGTCGCGACTGCTCGCGCACATGGTGCTGGGCCATATGCGCAGCGCCGGCATGAACCTGCACCAGGTAGCGGTGGTCGGCAGCGGCGCACACTGCAACGCCGTGATCCGGCGCGTGGCGGAGTCACCGGCGTCAGGCTTTCGTGTGGTGGCGGCGTTCAATGTGGCGCCGGCGGCCGGCGGCCTCAACGCGCGCGTGCCGACCTTCGAGGACCGCGCCGCCTTCGCCCATTACGTGCGCACGCAGAAAATCCACGAGCTGTGGCTGGCGCTGCCGCTGTCGCAGGAGCGCGCGATCCTTGAATTCGTGGCGGCATTCCGCGACGAGCTGATCAACATCCGCTTTATGCCGGACCTGCGCACGGTGGCGCTGTTCGACGGCGGCATGATCGACCTGATCGGCATGCACGCGATCAACCTGGCGGCGTCGCCATTGTCGCCGAGCGCACTGGCGCAGAAGGACATCTTCGACCGGCTCTTCGCTGCGCTGGCGCTGATCGGGCTGGCGCCGCTGCTGGCGGCCATCGCCATCGCGGTCAAGCTGTCGTCGCGCGGCCCGGTGCTGTTCTCGCAGCGGCGCAAGGGTGCGGACGGGCGCGTCTTCCGCATCTACAAGTTCCGCTCGATGCGCGTGCACACCGAGCAGGCCGGTCAGCTCACCCAGGCCAGGCGCGGCGACTCGCGCGTGACACGGGTCGGCGCCTTCCTGCGCCGCACCAGCCTGGACGAGCTGCCGCAGTTCTTCAACGTGCTGCGCGGCGACATGTCGGTGGTCGGCCCGCGCCCGCATGCGCTGGAGCACGACGACCACTACGGCAAGCTGGTGTCGGGTTATATCCAGCGCTATCGCATCAAGCCCGGCATCACTGGCTGGGCGCAGGTGAACGGCTACCGTGGCGAGACTGACCGCATCGAGAAGATGGAGGGCCGCATCGCCTGCGACCTGTACTACCTGGTGAACTGGTCCTTTGCGCTGGACATGCGGATCATCGCTGCCACCGTGTTCAAGGGCCTGTTCCGCAGCAACGCGTACTGAACCGAGGCATCCGCCCGCGACGCGGGCGGGAAGGGAGGCGTGACACCATGTCAAACCTGCTAGAGACCCAATATGCCGAGTCACCGGCGGCGCCGGAACTGCGGCTGTCCGACTACCTCGTCACGCTGCTGGGGAACTGGCGCATGATCGCCGCCATCACGCTGCTGGCGCTGGCGGGCGGCTCGATCTACGCGATGACGGCCAAGCCGGTCTATCGCGCCGATGCGCTGATCCAGGTCGAGGACAGCAAGGGCGATGCCAATGCCAACAACCAGAACTCGCTGCAGTCGCTGTCGTCGATCTTTGATTCCAAGTCGTCCACCGCGGCCGAGATCGAACTGATCCGCTCGCGCCTGGTGGTCGAGGACGCGGTGCGTACGCTGCACCTGGATATCGCCGCGCGGCCGCGCTACCTGCCGGTGATCGGCGGCTGGCTGGCGGCTCGCCACAGCGGCAAGACGCCCGCCCCGCCACGCTTCGGGCTGCCGCAGTACGCGTGGGGCGGCGAGTCGATCACGATGTCGATGTTCGAGACGCCGGCCAGGTACTACAAGAAGCCGTTCGTGCTGACCGTCGAGGGCGAGCGCACCTACAGCCTGCGCGATCCCGACGGCGCGCTGGTGCTGAACGGGCGCGCCGGCGAGGAAGCCGGCGGCGCCAGCACGCTGGGGCCGGTGCGCGTTCGCATCGACCAACTGACGGGGCGTCCGGGCACGCAGTTCGAGCTGACGCGAGCGTCCACCCTGGCCACGGTGGAGTCGGTGCAGCGCGCGCTGGCGGTCGGCGAGACCGCGTTGCAGTCCGGCATCATCCGCGCCAGCCTGGAGGGTCCCGACAGCAAGCTGACTGCCGAGATCGTCAACACCATCGCGCGCCAGTTCGTGCAGCAGGACATCGGGCGGCGCTCGGCCGAGGCGGAGCACACGCTGGCCTTCCTGGAGCAGCAGCTGCCGGTGCTGCGCAAGGAACTGGACCAGGCCGAGGAGCGCTACAACTCCTTCCGCAACAAGCTGGGCACCGTCAACCTGGGCGAGGAAAGCCGCCTGCTGCTGCAGCAGATCGTCGACAACAAGAACCGGCTGCTGACCATGGAGACGCAGCTGGCCGAGTACAACACGCGCTACACCGAGTCCAATCCGGCGGTGGTGTCGCTGAAGGCGCAGATCGCCACGCTGACCGCGCAGCAGAACGCGCTGCGCCGCAGCATCTCGCTGCTGCCGGATACCGAGCAGACCGCGCTGCGGCTGATGCGCGACGTGCGCGTCGATACCGAGCTCTACACCAGCCTGCTCAACAATGCGCAGCAGCTGCGCGTGGTCAAGGCAGGCCAGGTCGGCAGCGTGCGCGTGGTGGATTTCGCGGAACCGGCCGATGAGCCGGTGCGGCCGCAGCGCGCCATGCTCGTGCTGATCAGTGCCGGCCTGGGCATGCTGGCGGCGATGGTGCTGGCGTTGCTGAGGAAGGCGCTGTACGGCGGCGTGGAGCATCCGGAGGACATCGAGCGGCTGATTGGCGTGCCGGTGTGCGCGGTGGTGCCGCGCAGCCGCATGCAGCTGCGCCTGCAGCGCGAGCTCAACCGCGGGCGCAACGACCGCGGCGCCCCGCGCCTGCTGGCCGCGCGCGCACCTGACGACATCGCGGTGGAAGGCGTGCGCAGCCTGCGCACCACGCTGCAGTACGCGCTCCGAGACGCCACCAACAACGTGGTGATGCTGACCGGCTCGCGCCAGGACGCGGGCAAGTCTTTCCTGTCTGTCAACCTGGCCGCGCTGGTCGCGGCCGGGCAGCGGCGCGTGCTGATGATCGACGGCGACATGCGCCGCGGCGAGGTGCACGCCCACTTCGGCCTGCGCCACCAGCCAGGCCTGGCCGATGCGCTGATGGGCGAGGACTTCGACACCGTGGTGGTGCGCGAGGTGCTGCCGGGCCTCGACGTCATGCCGCGTGGCGCCGTGCCGCCCGATCCCGCCGAACTACTGATGAGCGAGCGCTTCCGCATGATGCTCGAGCACCTCTCGCACCGCTACGACATGGTGATCATCGACACCCCGCCGGTGCTGGAAGTCACCGACGCCACGCTGCTGGGCCGCCATGCCGGCACCACGCTGCTGGTGGTGCGCCACGGCCGCCATCCGGCCGGAGAGATCGGCGAGACCGTGCGCCGGCTCGGCAACGGCGGCGTGGCGGTGCGCGGGGTGCTGCTGACCGACGTGCCCAAGCCGCCGCTGCGGCTGGGCGCCGGCTACTCGGGCTACAACACCAGCGTCGAGGGGCATCAAGTGAGCCGGTGACGGCCGCCGCTGCGAGCAGAACAATCATCCAAGGCAATCCAACACGGCAGGGAGAACGGGAATGAAACGCAAGGTCGCACTGATCACTGGCATCACCGGGCAGGATGGCTCCTACCTCGCCGAGATGCTGCTCGACAAAGGCTACGAGGTGCACGGCATCAAACGCCGCACGTCGCTGTTCAACACCGACCGCATCGACCACCTCTATCGCGAGCGGCACGAGCAGGACCTGCGCTTCTTCCTCCACTACGGCGACCTGACCGACGCCACCAGCGTGCTGCGCGTGATCCAGCGCGTGGAGCCCGACGAGATCTACAACCTGGCCGCGCAGAGCCACGTGGCGGTGTCGTTCGAGGAGCCGGAGTACACCGCCAATGCCGACGGGCTGGGCGCGCTGCGCATCCTCGAGGCGATCCGCATCCTCGGCATGCTGCGCAAGACGCGCTTCTACCAGGCCTCGACCTCGGAGCTGTACGGCCTGGTGCAGGAGGTGCCGCAGAAGGAGACCACGCCGTTCTATCCGCGCAGCCCGTATGCGGTGGCCAAGCTCTACGCCTACTGGATCACGGTCAACTACCGCGAGGCCTACGGCATCTATGCCTGCAATGGCATCCTGTTCAACCACGAATCGCCGGTGCGCGGCGAGACCTTCGTCACGCGCAAGATCACCCGCGCCATTGCGCGCATCGCGGTGGGGCTGCAGGACGAGCTCTACCTGGGCAACCTGTCGGCGCTGCGCGACTGGGGCCATGCGCGCGACTACGTGGAGATGCAATGGCTGATGCTGCAGCAGGAGCAACCCGAGGACTTCGTCATCGCCACCGGCGAGCAGTACAGCGTGCGCGAGTTCGTGCAGTACGCCGCCGCCGAGCTGGGCGTGACCATCCGCTTCGAGGGCACCGGCGTCGACGAAGTCGGCATCGTCGAACGGGTACACGGCAAGGAAACGCGGCTCGCGCCGGGCAAGGTGATCGTGCGCGTCGACCCCGCCTATTTCCGCCCGACCGAGGTCGAGACGCTGCTGGGCGACCCCACCAAGGCGCACGAGAGACTGGGCTGGCAGCCGACCACGCCGTTTTCGGCGCTGGTCAGAGAGATGGTGCGCGCCGACTTCCAGATCGCGCGGCGTGACGCGCTGGTCACGCTGGCCGGCTTCAAGGCGCTG
Source organism: Cupriavidus necator (assembly GCA_022041995.1). Taxonomy (GTDB): domain Bacteria; phylum Pseudomonadota; class Gammaproteobacteria; order Burkholderiales; family Burkholderiaceae; genus Cupriavidus. The sequence continues at coordinate 3,760,355 of CP074381.1, read as the reverse complement.
GAACACCACGAATAAAGGGCGGCAGGCACCATGGACAAAGAGACAAGGATCTACGTCGCGGGCCACCGCGGCATGGTGGGCTCGGCGCTGGTGCGGCGGCTGCGCGCAGCGGGCTACGAGCGCTTGCTGACCCCCGCGCGCGCCGAACTCGACCTCACCGACCAGGCCGCCGTGCGGCGCTTCTTCTCGCAGCAGGCGGTGGACGTGGTGCTGCTGGCGGCAGCGCGCGTGGGTGGCATCGTGGCCAACGCGTCACGGCCGGCCTCGTTCCTGTACGAGAACCTGGCGATCGAAACCAACGTGATCCAGGCCGCGTTCGAAGCCGGCGTGCAACGACTGGTGTTCTTCGGTTCCTCGTGCATCTACCCGCGCGACTGCGCGCAGCCGATCCGCGAGAGCTACCTGCTGGGCGGACCGCTGGAGCCGACCAATGAGGCCTACTCGATCGCCAAGATCGCTGGCCTGAAGCTGTGCGAGGCCTATAACCGGCAGTACGGCACGCGCTACGTCTCGCTGATGCCGACCAACCTGTACGGGCCCAACGACAACTATGACCCGACCAACAGCCACGTGCTGCCGGCACTGATCCGCAAGGCGCACGACGCTGTCAGCGACCGGGCCGACACGCTGACGGTGTGGGGCACCGGCGCCCCGCGGCGCGAGTTTCTGCACGTCGACGACCTGGCCGGGGCCACGCTGTTTCTGCTGCAGCAGGACCCCGACGGCGGCGTGTTCAATGTTGGCACGGGCAAGGACATCCCCATCCGCGCGCTGGCCGCCATGGTGTGCCGCATCGCGGGCTTTCCCGGCGAGCTGGTGTTCGACACCACGAAGCCGGACGGCACGCCGCGCAAGCTGCTCGACGTATCGCGCCTCGCCGGAATGGGGTGGCAGCCAACGATCGGGCTGGAGGCGGGCCTCGCCCGCACTTATCGCGAATTCGCCATCGCGCGGCACAGCCGGAACACCGCCGTGGCATGAGAGGGCCCCGCCACGCCTGCGCGGCATCAGGGCGGCAGGGGCAAAAAGGGAAAAGGGCAAAAAGTACGCAACCAGGGGGGTAGTCGTTATGTCAGGCTCAGTCACCATCTTCCACAACGTCGTCTGGTCGCGCCACAAGGGCCAGGTCTTTTCGGCGCTGCATCGGCTGCACGGGCAGGGTCCGATCGCCTACCACATCGTGCACATCGCCGAGACCGAGCACATGAGGCTGGGCTTCTCGGGCGTCGACTACGGCGCGCACCAATACCCGATGCGACAACTGTTCAGGGGCTGCTACGAGGACGTGCCGCGCTGGAAGCGGACGCTGCGGCTGGTGGCCGAGGTGCTGCGCTCCGACAGCGAGCTTGTGGTGCTGCCGGGCTACCACCTGCCCGAGTACTGGGCGATGCTGCTGGCCTGCATCGCGACCGGCAAGCGGCGCGCCGTGTTCTGCGATTCCACCGGACGCGACCGCCCGCGGCGGCTGCTTACCTCGCTGCCCAAGCGGCTGTTCTTCGCGCTGTGCCAGGGCTACTTCGGCTTCGGCGAGCGCAGCCAGGAATATCTGATGTCGCTCGGCGCCCGGCGCGAGCGCATCTTCATTCCATGCCAGGCGGCTGCGCTGCGCGACGGCTATACCCCCGAGCAGGCACTGGCCCGGCGGCTGCTGGCGCGGGAGCCACAGGCGCTGGAGTTTCTCTATGTCGGACGGCTGTCTGCCGAGAAAGGGCTGGAGTGCCTGCTCGACGCCTTCGCCGGCCTGCTGCCGTCGATGCCCGATGCCACGTTGCGGCTGGCCGGCTCCGGCCCGATGGCCGACAGCCTGAGCGAGCGCATCGGCGCGCTGGGGCTGGAGCACGCGGTGACCTTGCTGGGCAGTGTCAGCGACTCGGCGCTGGAAGCCGAGTATGCGCGCGCCACTTGCCTGGTGCTGCCGAGCTACAGCGAGCCATGGGGCCTGGTGGTCAATGAGGCGCTGGCGCATGGCTGCCCCGTGGTGGTCAGCGACAACTGCGGCTGCGTGCCCGAGCTGGTGCAGGAGGGCGGGACCGGCCTGGTGGTGCCCGCGCGCGACGTGGCCGCGCTGCAGGCTGCGCTGGGCAGTGCCGTGCAGGTATTCGCCGATACCCGCGCCACCGCTCAGCGCTGCATTGACCTGATCCGCCGCTTCGACCCCGCAGCGGCGGCCGCCCATATCGACCGCGGCTGCACCCGGCTGCTGCGGGGCAAGGCTGCGTCCGCGCGCCCCGGCGTGGCCGAGGCCGAGGCGCCACGGAGCACCCAATGAAAATCCTGATCTGTGGGCAGAACTACGCGCCCGAACTGACCGGCACCGGCAAGTACACCGCCGAGATGGCCGAGGCCATGGCCGCGGCCGGGCATGAAGTGCGGGTCCTGTGTGGTCCGCCGTACTACCCGGCCTGGCGGGTCGAGGACGGCTACTCCGCGTGGCGCTACCGGCGCGAGCAGCGCGGCGGCGTGCGCGTGCAGCGGGTGCCGCTGTGGGTGCCGCGGCGTCCGGGCGGGCTGAACCGCCTGCTACATCTTGGCAGCTTCGCACTGGCGGCGCTGCCGGCACTGCTGGCCCAGGCATGGTGGCGCCCGGACGTGGTGATGGTGGTCGCGCCCGGCTTGATGAGCGCACCCGGCGGCTGGCTGCTGTCCAGGCTGACAGGCGCGCTCGCCTGGCTGCACCTGCAGGACTACGAGGTCGACGCCGCCTTCGAACTCGGGTTGCTGCGCGGCGCCGGTGCGCGCCGCGCCGCGCTGGCGGTGGAGCGCGCGCTGCTGCGCGGCTTCGACGTGGTCTCGACCATCTCAGAGAAGATGACGCAGGCCGCGGCGCGCAAGGGCGTGCCGGCGGCGCGCATCGTGCTGCTGCCGAACTGGGTCGATGCCGACGCCATCCACCCGCTGGATCGCCCCAGCGCGTATCGCGAGTTTCTGGGCATTGCCCCGCACCAGAAGGTAGTGCTGTACGCCGGCAACATGGGCGCCAAACAGGGGCTGGATGTGCTGATGTGTACCGCCGCGGCCCTGGCGGGGCAGCCCGACATCGTATTCGTGTTCTGCGGTAACGGCCCGGCCCGGCAAGAGCTGGAACTCCACTGTGCCGGCCTCGAGAACTGCCGCTTTATCCCGCTGCAGCCGACCGACCGGCTCAACGAGCTTCTGAACCTGGCAGACATTCACGTGCTGCCGCAGCGCGGCGGGGCGGCCGACCTGGTGATGCCGTCCAAGCTGACCGGGATGCTGGCCAGCGGCCGTGCCATCGTCGCCATGGCCGAGGGCGGGACCGAGCTGTTTGCCGCGCTGAGCGGGCGTGGCGTGGCCGTGCCGCCCGAGGACGCCGAGGCGCTGGCCCATGCGATCCGCCGGCTCGCGGCCGATCCCGCGCAACGCGCCGCGCTGGGCGCCGCGGCGCGCGCCTATGCGGTAAGCACGCTGTCGGCACCGGCGGTGCTGGGCCGGCTGGAGGCACGGCTGCGTGTGCTGCGTGCAGGCGGCGCTGCCGCCGAAGCCGAGCCGGCACCGCGTGCTGAACTCACCAGCAGCGGGCTGCGCGCGGAGGAAGCGGAGTAAGCCATGCCCAAGCTACGACCGCGCGCCGAGCGCCGCCGCCATCGCTGTCCGGGCGGATGCGAACCATACCTGCCGTGGCCCCGCTGCCAGCGCCGTGCGCCGGTGGGGTGCCCCTTGTCCTGCAGAGGAGAGGTGACATGCCAGCCATCGAGCCGGCCCCGCCGCGTACGTGCCGCGTAGTTCACCGCCCGGTGCACGGCGGCAACCTGCCTGCGCTGACCAGCATCCGCTTCCTGGCGGCGCTGACGGTGGTGCTGTGCCACTACGCCCAGATCGGCCTGGTGGCCGTACCTGGCTGGTTCGTTGCCGCGGCCGACGGCGGCCGCCCGGCGGTGTCGCTGTTCTTCGTGTTGTCGGGCTTCGTGCTGGCCTACAACTATCGCGACAGCCTTGCCAGCGGCGGCGTACGGGCCTTCTACGCGGCTCGCGTCGCGCGCATCTGGCCGGTGCTGCTGCTGTCGCTGCTGCCGGCGCTGGCGGTGACCGCGTGGCTGCTGCGCAGCGGCGATGCCGTGCTGCTGCGCGAATGGTACGGCCTGGCCCGGCCTGACCTGGCGCTGCTGGCGGCGAGCCTGCTGTGCCAGTTGCTGGTGCTGACCGCCTGGCTGCCGTTTGCCGGGCTGAACCAGCCCTGGAACGGGCCGGCGTGGAGCATCTCCTGCGAGGCCTTCTTCTATGCATTGTTCCCGGCGCTGCTGGCCTGGACCGTCGCGCGCGGCAGCCTCGCGCTGCTGCGCTGGTGCGGACTGCTGTGGCTGCTGCAGGGCGCGTGGATCATGCTGGCCGATGTCGCCACGCCCCCAGCGCGCTCGGGTTTCCTGATCGCGCAGTTCCCGCTGACGCACCTGTTCGAGTTCGTGCTGGGCGTGTGCGCTGCGCACTGGCACGTCCGCCTGCCGCTCGACGCCGACGCACGCCACCGGCTCGGCCTTGCGCTGGCCTGCGCGGCGCTGGCGGCGCTTGCCGCACTGGCGCTGGCGGCGCCGGGTGACTGGCCGGCTTTCTACCTGCAGTCGCCACCGTTCGGCGCGCTGATCCTGGGGCTTGCGCTGCTGCAGCGACCCGTGCTCGGCCTGCTGCACCGGCGCTGGATGATCGCGCTGGGCGAGGCCAGCTTCTCGCTGTACCTGCTGCATGTGCCGCTGGGGCGCCTGGCCTGGCTGGCGGGCTGGCGCGCACCGCAAGGGTGGCTGGTGCTTGCCCTCGCGGTGGGTCTCAGCCTGCTGGTCTTCCGCGTCTATGAGGAGCCGGTGCGCAGGTGGTTGCGCCGCCGGCTGGCTCCGGCCGCACCGGCGCGCGCAGGCGCGACGTTGCCGCCACGGGCGGTGCGGGGCTAGGAGAACAGCATGCGCAACCGGTTCACCACCTTGTGGATCTGGCTGGCGCTGTGCCCGCTGGCGCTCGATTTCAAGAGCGTCGACGAGAACGGCAGCCGCATCATGCAGATCCTGCTGACCCTGCCCGCCATCGCCGCCACCATCGTGCTGGCGCTGACCGCGCCGCGCTTCGCCGGCGGCAGCCGGCTGCGCACGGTGGTGACCATCGCGCTGATGCTGACCGTGCCGGGCAGCCTGTTGCCGCAGTTGCTGCAGGGCAACGACTTCGGCAACTACCTGCGCGTGCTGCTGCCTTTCATGCTGACGTTGTGCGGCTACCTGGCAACGTGCCGGCCTTGGCAGCAGGACCGGGTGGTGCAGATCGAGAAGGCCATGTTCACCGGCATGGTGATTTCGCTGCTGTTCAGCTTCGGCTATGGCATGGCGATCGGTGGGGGCCTGGAGACGGTGCGCTTCCGCATCGTGTCGGTGGTGTTCCTTGCACTCCAGGGCCTGCTGCTGCACGAGTTCGTTGTGGCGCGGCGCTACTCGCGGCTGACGCTGCTGCTGTTCCTGCTGTCGGTGGCGATCGAGCTGCTGAGCGTGACCCGCAGCCTGCTGGTAGGCACCGCAATGCTGTTCTGCCTGGCCACCTGGCTGGGGGCGCCCTCGCTGCGCCAGCTAGTCAAGTCGGTGGTGCGCGCAATGGTCATCACCGTTGCGCTGATCGGCGGCACGGTGGTGATCGGCTCGGCGCTGTTTCCCAGCGTCGCCGCGCACTGGAGCCAGCGCATCTCGGCGGCCAAGGTCACGGTGTCGGGCATCGATCCCACCACCGCCACGCGGCTCGCCGAAATGAAGGACCAGTACGACCAGGTCACCGCGAGCACGACCGCGCTGCTGTTCGGCAAGGGCTATGGGCACAACTACCGCTATTCGCCGGACTACCTGATGGCGCTGGCTGGCCAGATGACCGAGAAGGAGTTCTACGCCATCAACGAATGGGCCGCGGGACACAACTTCTGGGTGTACCAGCTGTTCGCCGGCGGGCTGCTGCTCGGCATTGCGTTCCCGTTCGCGGTGCTGTTCGCGCTGTGGCGGGGCGCCGCGGTGTACCGGCGCTGGCGCCGCGATGCGCCGCACGCACCGTACCTGCCCGTGCTTGGGCGCGCGCTGATGGTGCTGGCGGCGTTGCCGGCCACCTCGATCGGCGGCAATCCGCTTGGGCCGCGCTACGCCGGCCTGGTCTACGGCGTTGCGCTAGGGCTGCTGGTGGGCTCCTGCATGCGGCTGCAGCGGCTGGCAGTGCGGCGCGTGGCGCCGCCGGCGGCACCAGCGCGGTTGCCCCGCTTTTCTCTCGCCCGCGCGGCCTCGTCCGCCAAGCGACCTACCCAAGGAGCCCGCGCATGAAGATCCTGCAATTGCTGCCATCGCTGGATCCGCGCCAGGGCGGGCCTGCCGAGTGCGTGCGCCAGAGCGCGATTGCATTGCGGGCGCAGGGCCACCGGGTCGCGGTGCTGACGCTCGACGCACCGGATGCACCGTGGCTGCGCGGCGCTGGCCCGGATGTGCACGCGCTCGGGCCCGCCCGTGGCGGCTACCGCTACTGCCGGGAGCTGCTGCCGTGGCTGCGCGCCCATGCGCCTGCGTTCGATGCGGTCATCGTCAACGGGCTCTGGCAGCACCATGGCTTTGCCGCCTGGCGGGCGCTGCGCGCCAGCGGGGTGCCGTACTTCGTGTTCCCGCACGGCATGCTGGACCCGTGGTTCCGGCGCACCTATCCGCTCAAGCACCTGAAGAAGTGGCTGTACTGGCCCTGGGCCGAGTACCGCGTGCTGCGCGATGCGCGCGCGGTGCTGTTCACCGCGGAGGAGGAGCGGCGGCGCGCGCGCGAATCGTTCTGGCTCTATCGCGCGCGCGAGGTGGTGGTCAGCTTCGGCACTAGCGCGCCACCGCCCGCGCGGGCGGCCGACGGTACCAGCCTGGCAGAGCGATTCCTGGACGCGCATCCCGGGCTGCGGGGCAGGCGCATCGTGCTGTTCCTCGGTCGCATCCACCCCAAGAAGGGCTGCGATGTGCTGATCGAGAGCTTCGCGCAGGCCTGTGCGCAGGTGCCCGACGCGCACCTGGTGATCGCCGGGCCCGACAGCGCCGGCTGGAGCCGCGAACTGCGTGAGCTGGCCCGCGCGCACGGCGTCGCGCACCGGATCAGCTGGCCCGGCATGCTGCGCGACGAGACGAAGTGGGGCGCCTTCCATGCCAGCGAGGTGTTCGTGCTGCCGTCGCACCAGGAGAACTTCGGCATTGCGGTGGCCGAGGCGCTCGGCTGTGGGCTGCCAGGGCTGCTGTCGACGCAGGTCAATATCTGGCGCGAAGTGGTGCAGGGCGGCGCCGGGCTGTGCGCGCCAGACACCGTCGACGGCACGGCGCGGATGCTGCGCGACTGGTTCGCGCTTACGCCCGCGGGGCGTGCGCGCATGCGTGCGTGCGCGCACGCGGTGTTCGCGCGGCATTTCACGGTTGAGGCCATGGCCGCGGACCTGTTGCGGGTGGTGCAGGGCGGCGTGCCGCGGCAGGCCGGCCTGGCGGCACGCTTGCTGGCGCAAGGGGGGAAGACAACCGGTAAGAAGGTGGGAGGTACGAACGCGAAGGCCGGGACGGGGCTGACGTCGCCCGCGAGGGGGCGATGGCGGGGGCAGAAGAAACAGGGAGCGACGCTATGTTTGTCGATGCAAGGCAAATCGAACAGAACACGACATTGCGCACCACGGTGTGCATCGTTGGCGCAGGGGTCGCGGGCATCACGCTGGCGCTGCAGATGCAGCGCATGGGCATCGATGCCTGCGTGCTGGAAAGCGGTGGCTACAAGCCGGACGAAGACACACGGGACCTGTACCGGGGCGAGAACGCCGGGCTGTCCTACAGCTTTGCCGACGGCTGCCGCAGCCGCTACCTGGGCGGCAGCAGCAACTGCTGGGGCGGCTGGTGCCGGCCGCTGGACCCGTGGGACCTGGAGCGTCGCGACTGGGTGCCGCACAGCGGCTGGCCGTTCGGGCTGGACGAACTCAAGCCTTACTACGAGCGCACCCACGACCTGCTCAAACTCGGTCCGCACAACTTTGTCCCGGCCTGGTGGGAAGCGGCCATCGGCCGCGCGGATGTCCGGCGCCTGCCGCTGAGCGGCGAGAACATCCGCGACACCATCTCGCAGTTCAGCCCGCCGGTGCGTTTCGGCAAACTGTACCGCGAGGCGCTGGCCAGCGCAGATCGCGTCAAGGTGCTTCTCCACGCCAACGTGATCGCGATCGAGAGCGATGCCCACGCCGGCACGGTCACCCACGTGTCGGTGGCCACGCTGTGCGGCAAGCGTTTGCGCGTGGTGGCGCAGCGCTTCGTGCTGGCCGCCGGCGGCATCGAGAACGCGCGGCTGATGCTGGCCTCGAACCGGGCCAGCCCGGCGGGCTGGGCAACGCCAACGACCTGGTGGGCCGCTACTTTATGGACCATCCGCGGCTGATGTCGGGTTGGGTGCATTTCAACAAGGCGTGGTCGCGCAACAAGCTGTACGACATCAAGTACCACTACCAGAACGCGGCGGTCAGCGCGCACGGCACGCATATCTCGTCGCAGTTCGCGCTGCGGCCCGAGGTGCTGGCGCGCGAGCGCCTGCTCAATGCACGGGTCTGGTTCTTTTCGATGTTCTTCGGCGAGGGCAGCGCCGGTGCCGAGGCGCTGATCCGTGCCAAGCAGGCCATGCTGCGCAAGGATCAGCCCGGCTACCGGCTCAGCCGCGACCTGCTCACCATGGCGGCGCATCCGGTCGATACCGTCGGTTTCGGTCTGACGCGGCTGCTGCAACCGAGCGCGCTGATATCGGGCGTGCGCATGCAGGCCATTGTCGAGGCCGCACCCGATCCGGAGAGCCGCATCACGCTGGGCGACCAGCGCGACCGCCTCGGCATGCCGCGCGTGCGCGTGAACTGGCGCCTCGGCAGGCTGGTGCAGCGCACCTTCGACCGTACCTTCGCGCTTCTGGCAGACGAGCTGCAGCGCACCGGCGTGGGCCGCGTCACGCTCGACCCGCCGATCGAGGGGCAGCCGTGGCCCGCCTCGCTCGAAGGGACTTGGCACCACATGGGAACCACGCGCATGCACGACTCGCCGCGGCATGGCGTGGTGGACCGCAACTGCCGTGTGCATGGCATCGGCAACCTGTATGTCGCCGGCAGCTCGGTGTTCCCGACCGTCGGCGCGAACTTTCCCACCATCACCATCGCCGCGCTGGCGCTGCGGCTCAGCGACCATCTGGCTCGCACGCTGGACGACACCGCGCGCGCCGCCGGCGTCGCGCCGGCCGAAGCCACGCCGGCGCTCAGCGAGGAAGAAGGGCTGGCGCTGCGCAAGCTCGCCCTGGCCGCACCGGAAGGAGAACCGACATGACCGCCCGGATCGTCATGGCCTGCCTGCTTTCAGGTGTGCTGGCCGCGTGTTCGTGGGCGCCGGGGCCGGCGCTGGACAGCAGCCGGCTGCAGGATGACCTCGGCGCCAAGACCGGCACGCAGGCCTATCCCGTACGGCTGATCACCGCCGAGGTGATCCGCGCCCAGATCGACGCCGTGGCCGCTTCCAACAGCCAGGTCTCGCCGGCGCGCGGCGTCGACCTGCGCGCCAGCATCGAGCGTTACGAATACCTGGTCGGCCCGCAGGACGTGCTCGGCGTGACGGTGCTGTTCAATCCGCAGCTCAGCTCGACCGCGCCGGCCGCACCCGCCGCCGCGCAGATGATGCCGACCGAGGCCGCGCAGCCGCAGCTGCCGCTGGACCAGAACGGCTTCCGCGTGTCGCGCACCGGCGAGCTGTATTACCCGCCAGTGGGCCTGATCAAAGCGGGCGGACGCTCCATCGAGGATGTCCGGCGGATGATTACGCACGGCCTGGAGCGGGACCTGCGCGATCCCCGCGTCGATGTGCGCGTGATCGCCTACCGGCATGGCCGCGTCGACGTGACCGGCATGGTGCGCAACCCCGGCTCGATCCCGGTCACCGACGTGCCGCTGACCATGATCAACGCCGTGGCGCGCACCGGCGGCACCATGCCCGAGGCCGACGTGCAGCGGGTGCGGCTGACCCGCGGCCACGATGTCTACGAGCTCGACCTGGAGGCACTGATCGACCGGCGCAACGGCTACAGCGACTTCCTGCTGCAGGCCGGCGACATCGTCAACGTGCCCGACCGGCTTGGCAGCCGCATCTTCATCCTGGGCGAGGTGGCCAAGCCGACTTCACTGCTGATGAACCGCGGCCGCCTGACGGTGGCCGATGCGCTGGCCGGGGTCAACAGCATCGACGTGCGCTACGCCGACCCCCGCCAGGTCTTCATCATCCGTGGCATGCGCGACAGCCCGACCACGCCGGAGGTGTTCCGCCTCGACATGAGCCAGGTCGACGCGCTGTTGCTGTCCACGCAGTTCCGGCTGGAGCCGCTGGACGTGGTCTACGTGGGTACCTCGGATGCGGTGCGCTTCAACCGTGTGCTGGAGCAGATCACGCCGACCATCCAGACGCTGTTCTTCACCAAGGAGCTGTCGCGCTGATTACCTGAGCACTGAGCACAACCACCATAACCATACCGCGTGCGCACGCCCCAGCGTGCAGTACCGCGGATCGCGGAAAACATCGTCTGGGCAGAACGGGGAGTCGACATGGAGAGCCAATCTTTGCGGCCGGAAACGAACTATGTGCTGGCCGCGCTATTGCAGGAGGACCGCCGGCTGCTGGCCGAGCAGCTGGAACTGGTCAGGCTGCGCGCCGGACAGGTGCTGAGCGCGCCAGGGCAGCGTGTCCACCACGTCCATTTCCCGACCACGGCGGTGGTGTCGATGCTGGCCCTGTCGGAGTCGGGCGCCGGCCTCGAGGTGGCGGTGGTCGGACAGGAGGGGCTGGTGGGCATGCCGGTCCTTACCGGGGGCGATTCCATGCCATACCGGGTGGAGGTGCGCTGCACTGGCCTGGCCTTTCGGATTCCGGCCGCGGTGATGCGCCATGCCTTCATGCATTCTGCAGCGATGCGCCGGGCCAGCCTGCTTTACGTGCAGGCGCTGCTGACGCAGGTGGCGCAGGTCGCGATCTGCAGCCGGCATCACACCCTGAGCGACCAGGTGAGCCGCTGGCTGCTGCTGACGCTGGAGCGCATGCATTCGCGCGAGCTGCTGATCACGCAGCAGGGCATCGCCGACCGGCTCGGCGTGCGGCGGGAAGGCGTAGCGACGGCAATCGGCCGCATGCAGGACCTGGGGCTGTTAGGCACCAGCCGCGGTCGCATCGCGGTGGCCGACCGCGAAGGGCTGGAGCGGCTGGGTTGCGAATGCTACCGGGTGATCAAGCGCGAGTACGCGCGGTTGTTGCCACCGCCGCCGGCAGCGCCGGCGGCCACGGCCGCGGCGGGCAGGCTGCAGCCATGCCATGCGGAACAAGGCGTGGCGCTGAGGAGTTGCATATGAATGCCCATCTCCACGATGCCCAACCCGGCGTGCCGCCGGCGCACGCGCTGGCGCCGCTGCTGCGCGCGCATGGCCGCTGGCTGGCCGCGGCCACGGTGTCGGCCGCGCTGGCCGGTGCGCTCTATGCCTGGTCGTTGCCGCCGCTTTACCAGGCCGACGTCCTGATCGGCGCGCCGCGCGGCGCTCCGATGCCGTGGCTGGCGCCGCGGCAGGGCGGCGCGCAAGCGGCGGAGCTGGATACCAGCATGCTCACCAGCCGCGCAGTGCTGGCGCCGGTGGTCCACGATCACGGGCTCGACGTTGAGGCAGCGCCGCTGCGCCTGCCGTGGCTGGCCCTGCTGTGGTCGTGGCTGGTGCGCCCGGGGAGCGACGGCCTGTTGGCCGCGCCGCTGCCGGCGCTGGAGCGGTACGGCTGGGGCGGTGAGCAGCTGTCGGTGGCCGCGCTGGCGGTGCCGGCAGCGCTGCTCGACCAGCCCCTGGTGCTGGTGGCGCTGGGCGGACAGCGCTATCGCCTGCTAGCCCCGGACGGGCAGCAGCTGCTGGAGGGCGAGGCCGGGACGCTGGCGCGGGGCGGCGAGGTGTCGCTGCGGCTGGCCGCGCTGGTTGCGCGGCCCGACACGCAGTTCACGCTGACACGGCGCGACAGCGCGGCGGCGGCGGCCGCATTGGCCGGCGCGTTGCGCATCGAGCCCGCCCGCGCGGCCACGTGGCCGGCGCGTGAGCCGTCCGGCGATGCGGCGGTGCGCATCGCCTGGCGCGACACCGACCCGCAGCGTGCCAGCGCCGTGGTCAACGCGGTGGCGGCGTCGTACGCCCGCACACTGGCCCGGCAGCGCCAGGAGCAGGCCGCGCGCATGCTGGACTTCATCACCGCCGAGCTGCCGCGCCTGCGCGCCGAAATGGAGCAGGCCGAGACCGCGCTGGCGCGCCATCGCGCCCGCGCGGGCTCGCTGCTGCCCAGCCAGGACGCGCAGTCCTATCTGCACGGCAGCATCGAATACCAGCGGCAGATCTCGACACTGCGGCTGGAGCGCGCCCGGCTGCTGCGGCGCTACACGCCGGAGAACCAGGAAGTGCGCGCGATCGACGACCAGATCGAGCAGCTGCGCAACGACCGCCGCAGCCTGGACGGCCGGCTGCAGGGGCTGTCAGAGGCCGAGCGCGACCAGGTCTCGCTGACGCGCGACGTCAAGGTTGCCGAGGATACCTATATGTTGCTGCGCAGCCAGGCGCAGATGCTGGCGCTGGCGCGTGCCGACGCCGGCAGCGAGGCGCTGCTGCTCGACGCGGCCACGCCGTCGGTCGCGCCCGCAGGGCCGCCTCGGGGCCTGATCACGGCGGCGGCAGCCGTGCTCGGCCTGTTGCTGGCGTGGGCGGCAGCGCTGGTGTGGCAGCGGCGCGCCGCGCGGCTGGCGTCAGCCGGCACGATCGAAGCCGGGCTGGCGCTGCCGGTGATCTGTGAAGTGATGTTCAGCACGGAGCAGCGGCAACTGGCGCAGCGCAACCGCGCGGCGGGCGGCACGGCGGAACTGTCAGCCGGCGGCCCGGCTGGCGACGGCGTGGTGCTGACCAAGGTGCCGGGCGGCATCAGCGATGCCGGCTGCGCCGGCCACGACCAGTTCCTGCTGGCCCGCCAGCATCCGAACGCGCTCGCGGTGGAAGGGTTGCGCAGGTTGCGCGCCGCGCTGCAGCTGGGACTGCAGCCCCGCGGCAGGCGCATCGTGGCGCTGACCAGCGCACGCGCGGGCGAGGGCAAGACCTTTGCCGCCGCCAACCTGGCGGTGCTGGCGGCGGATACCGGCCTGCGCGTGCTGCTGGTCGACGCCGACCTGCGGCGCGGCGCGCTGGGCGGCTGCTTCGGCATCAGTGGCAGTAGCGGCCTGGCCGACGTGCTGGCGGGCGGCCCCAGCCTGCGCGACGCCGCCAGGCGCACCGCGGTGCCGGGCCTCTGGCTGCTGGGCGCTGGCACGCTGCCGTCCAACCCGTCGGAACTGCTCAGCCAGCCGCGCCTGCGCGAGGTGCTGGCGGAAGCCGAGGCGCGCTTCGACCTGGTGCTGGTCGACACGCCGCCGGTGCTGGCGGTGGCCGACGCCATGCTGGTCTGCCACCTGGCCGGCGCGACCCTGCTGCTGATGCGCGCGCAAGAGACCCCGCAGGCGCTGGCAGCGCAGGCGCTGGGCCAGCTCGGGCGCAGCGGCGCGGTGGTGGTGGGCGGCGTCATCAACGGCGTGTCGCCGCGCCACGACAAGGCGCGCTACGCAGACAGCCGCGCGCTGCTCGGCGGCACCGCCGGCCGCCTGCATGCGCCGGCGCTGCCCGCGCCGCAGGAAGCCTGCCGCGCCGTGGCCCTGGAGGGAGGGCGTTCATGAGACCTCGTCTGGCCTGGTGCGCGGTGGGCCTGCTGGTTCTGGTGCTGATGGTCGGCACGCAGATCCCGGGGCGCACGCGCGACATGCTCGAGCGCGGCCTGCATGCCCCGTTCCCATTGTCGTCGCTGGCGCACTTCCTGTTGTTCATCGGCATGGCGTGGCTGCTGGCGTCGCGCCCGATCGCCTGGCCGGTGCCGCGCATCGGCGCCGGCTTGCTCGGCCTCGCCCTGCTGACCGAGGGGCTGCAGGTCTTTGCCATCAACCGCCATCCGCGCTGGCTTGACGTCGGCATCGACATGGCGGGCTTCCTGGTCGGCACGCTGATCGCAGCCTGGATGGCGGGGCGGACCCCGCGCGGCGCGCGGCAGTCGGCCCGGCGTGGCCAGAGCCCGCCCGCTGACACCCCGGGCCGCGGCCGCAGCGGTGCCGGGCCTTGACCCGCCAAGCGTGCAAGAGCCGGGCGCCTTTGCTAGAGTGGACGGATTGCAACTCCGTCGCCTTGGTGCGTAGCGACCCTCCGCATGCAACCTTCCCCGATTGCCGGATCACCGACTCTGTCGTGCCGTCGCGCACTGCGGCGGGCGCTGGCGGCTTGGCGCGAGCAGAGGCGCCTGGCTGCCGCCGCAGTGGGCCCGTCGTGGCGCGCGACCGAGCCGCTGGCTGACGACTGGCGCTGCTGGCTCGATCAGGCGCTGATGGCATTGGGCACCGCACTGGTGTGTGCCGGCGCGATCGTCTTCTTCGCCTTCAACTGGCAGGATCTGCACAAGTTTTCCAAGTTTGGCCTGCTGGCCGGCGCCATCACCGTGCTTGCCGGGTTCGCGTGGCTGCGCCCGGCTGGCGACTTGGCGGGACGCGCCGCACTGGGCGGCGCGCAGGTGGTCGCCGGCGTGCTGCTGGCCGTGATCGGCCAGACCTACCAGACTGGCGCCGATGCCTGGCAACTGTTTGCACTCTGGGCCCTGCTGGCGGTGCCCTGGGCGCTGGCGGCGCGCGCGGCGCCGCACTGGTGGCTGGTGATCGTGGTCGGCAATGTGGCGCTGCTGCGCTACTTCAGCATCCGCTTCGGCGTCGACGGCGTGTTCGCGCTGTTGTTCGATACGCGCTATCTGCGCACTGCCACGCTGGCACTGCTGGGCGCGGTGGTGCTGCAACTGGGGTTGTGGCAGCTGCTATGTGCGAAAGCGCCGGCGCTTGGCTTTCGCGGGCAGACCGGCAGCCGCATGCTGGCTGCGCTGGCCTGCGTGCACGCCGGCTCGCTCGGGCTGGCCAGCCTGCTGGGCAGCGACTTCGACGGCGCCGCCTTCGCGCTCGCGGTGGCGGCGCTGGCGGTCCTGATCTGGTGGTTCCGCCAGCGCGCCTTCGACATCGTGGTGCTGAGCCTGGCCTGCCTGACCGGCATCGTGCTGGCGGTAGCCGCGCTCGCCAAGGTGCTGTTCGAGGGCAAGGATGACTTCGGCGCCTTCCTGCTGCTCGGGCTGGTGACAATCGGCCTTGCCGCCGGCGCGGCCGCCTGGCTGATGCGTGCCTGGCGCAGCCAACTGGAGCAGGCATGACAAACATACGGCAGACCGAGCAGCGGCTCTGGCAGCAGCTTGCCGCACGCGGCGAGGTACAGGGCGAGCCGCCCCCGCACACCCATACGCCCTGGGCGGTGCGCTGCCTGATGGGCGCGGCGGGCTGGCTCGGCGCCTTGTTCTTCCAGCTCTTCCTGGTGGGCACGGTCTTCGTTGCCGCGCGCGAGAACGGCATTGCGATGGCGGTGACCGGACTGGCCATGATCGCGCTGGCCGCGCTGCTGTACCGGCGTGGCGGCGGCATCGCCACGGGGCAATTCGCGCTTGCCGTGAGCCTGAGCGGGCAAGGCATGGCCGTGTTTGGCCTGGCCGAGGCCCTGGGCTTCACGCGCGTCACCGAGAGCGCAGGCTTCTGGGCCGGAATGGCGCTGTTCGAGGCCGCGCTGGCTTTGCTGGTGTCCAACCGGCTGCACCGGCTGTTGTGCGGGCTGGGGGTATGGATCGGTCTGGCAGGCGCCGTGCACCTCGTCCTGGCCGGCAGCCAGCCGGGGGACTGGCGGTTGCTGACGTGGTCCCTCGGTTGGCTGGTGCCGCTCGGCTGTGCGCTGGTGACCGGCTTCACGCTGGCCGAAGCACGCCTGTGCGCGGCGGGCCGTCATACGTTGCTGGAGCCGCTGGCCGACGCGACGCTGCTGTTCACGCTGGCGGTCGCCCTGGTCGTCACCGGCATGAGCCATCCGATGGCCTGGCTGGGCGGCCCCGAAGCCGGACGTATCCCGCTGGCACACTGGGTCGCCGGCGGGCTGGCCACGCTGGTGATGGCCGGGTTCGCGCTGGCCGAATGCCGCCGCCTGGTCCTCAGCCCCGCCATGCAGGGCGCCGTCCTTGCTGGCGTGGTGGCCTTCGGCGCGCTGATGGCGGCCGCACCCGCGGTGGTGGCTGGCGTGCTCGCGCTGGGGCTGGCGCTGCGCCGAGCGTCGATGCCGTGGCTGGGCCTGGGCATCGCCAGCATCGCCATCGGCTTCATCTGGTATTACACGGCGCTGCACTGGACCCTGCTGGCCAAGTCCGCCACGCTGGCCGCCGCCGGCGTCCTGCTGCTGGCCGGCCGCCACTGGCTGCTGGGCCGCGCGCAGATGGAGGCCGCATGAAACGCTGGATCCTGATCGCCTGGGCCCTGACGCTGGCACTGGCCGCCGCCGGCATCACCGGCAAGGAGCGCCTGCTGGCGCGCGGGGATATGGTCTACCTCAAGCTCGCTCCGGTCGACCCGCGCTCGCTGATGCAGGGCGACTACATGGCGCTGAATTTCGACATCGGCAACCAGATCCGCGCCGCGCAGATGCAAAACGACCGGCCTCCCCGCGACGGCGTGGCCGTGATCCGGCGCGACGACCAGGGCGTGGCCAGCTTCGTGCGCGTGCATGGCGGCGAGCCGCTGGCGGCAGGCGAGCAACTGCTGCGCTACCAGATCGCGCGCTCGCGCTGGGGCGGCACGCAGGTGCAGGTGTCGACCGATGCGTATTTCTTCCAGGAGGGACAGGGCGAACGGTTCGCGCAGGCCGGGTATGGGGAATTCCGCGTGGCTGCGGACGGGCAGGCGCTGCTGGTGGGGTTGCGGGGAAGGGGATGGAGAAGTTGTGAGGTGAAAGCGGTGTCGCTCGCGCCAGATAGAAAAAGCCCGCATCGCAGCGGGCTTTTTCATGTGGTCTGCCGGGCTCAGACGTTGAAAAGCATTAGCAGATTCATGGGTATGTGGACACAATGAGAGGCTGAGCAATCAACAACTTAGGCGATACCTTGTGTCGCTCGTATGGCCGGTAGATATGGACACTACAAAGCCCGAAGTGTCCA
Source organism: Cupriavidus necator (assembly GCA_022041995.1). GTDB lineage: Bacteria > Pseudomonadota > Gammaproteobacteria > Burkholderiales > Burkholderiaceae > Cupriavidus. Next base: position 3,743,235 of record CP074381.1, on the reverse strand, counting down.
TCGAGCTGAGGGCTCTCAGAGCCCTTGAGTGGGCCGTCCACTGCGAAAGTTGTCGAATCAGCAGGCGACCTAGCGATATCGCTCGAAACCAGGATTCGCGATCGATGCTCGAACGGCTCCTGCACGAACACGTTTGACGTCGTTCGTCGATTGTCGCTTTCGGGGAGCGTGTCGCCGCCGCTGCCCCCAGGCTCGGGAGTCCAGGTGGCACAGCCATTTGCGTGCGTGGAGCCGGAAGACAAGCGCGCTTGTCGCTATGCCAACGAGCGCAGGTAGTCGAGGCACAGGTCCTTGTCCGCTGGTTTGGCGATGATCTCCGCTAGGCAGGCGAGATTGGCCTCACCGAGCAAGTGGCGGCCGGTTTCGATAGCGTCGCGGGCACGCTCAAGCTTCCCCTCGACCGTCCCAACCCACTTCACCCACCTGACGAGCTGCTCGTGAGTCATGGTATCGACGTTTAACTCGGCGAACTCCTTGCCCTTGGCGTCGAGGTCGAGCACGAGAATCTCGCGCAGGTCGTTCTCCGGACGCAGTGCGTCAAGGTAGTTGACCCGCCCGATCGGCTCATCGACGTAGTGCGGCCGAGGCAGCCGACGTCCAGTCCGTTCCTCTTCGAGCTCGATTTCCTTGGCCGTCGCTTTGCGCTGCGTGAAGATCGTGTTGCCGCCGGTCTTGAGCAGCTCCGCGACGCGGCGGACGACATCCTGCGGGCAGCCCTTGTTGAGCTCAAGCAGCGGCCGCGACTTCTTGTGAACCCAGTCGGCGCCGCGATCGCCACGGCGAAGGTCCTCGATGGCCTGAAAGAGCTCATCGAGCTTGAAGTGGAAGCTCCAGAGCGTTTCGCGATTTTCCTTCTCCGTCATGTCGCGCTCGAACTGCCGGGACATGTCATTGAAGTCGACGCCAAAGTGATTGCGCCCGCAATCCTTGCCCAGGTTCGTCTCCAGCCCATCCTTGGTGACGACCAAGTAGCCGCGATTGTGCGGGGTGTGGCAGCTTGAAAGGCCGCAAAGAATCTTGTCCTTGAAGACGTAGCGGCCGATGATGGCCCTGAGCTCGTGTTGCGCAGGGTTGAGGTTGTCGTTGAACCCCGGGCGTTCGAGTACTTGCTCCCAGCTGTCAATGCGCACCAACTGCTTGTCAGTGTTGATGGTAATCAAGCCTTTTCCTCCGTGGGGAGCCGGGTCTGGCGATGGCGCAAGCATAGCAAAAGCGACATGGCGGTGCGTGCCGTCAGGCCCTTGATCCGGTCGTCGATGACCGCATTTGCGTGCAACCAACTCCCTGTGTCAACGCCAAGCCGCTGCTCAAAGCCTGCTGCGACGCAAAGCAAACACTGGGTGTTAAGGGACATGGCACACGCGGCGGCTTCAGCGTGACACTACGTCCAATCGCGAGGCGCCCAAACTTTATCTCCGTTCGAGAGGTGCAGCAACGACAGCGTGTAGCCGTAGTTGTCGCACTGCAGCTTCATCTCGCGCACGACTGCATCAGGGTGCGCGTTCTCAAACCACGTCTTCAGTTGCACGCGCTCACCCAACCGCGATGACTCTTTCTCGGGGTCTGCGGCGAGCGAGCCTTCGGGGACGGGAACAACTCGGCCGCGAGTCTTGAAGTACGCGCCGTTCTTGAAAGCTTGGTCGGAAGAGACGCTCCAGTTCATGAAGCCATCCGTGGAGAGCACGAGAACAGCGCTGTCCTCGGTGGAGCGAATCCATCGCAGAGCAGCCGAAGTCAGGGACACACCGAATTTGGTAGACGTACTTGACAGAACATCGAGGTCGATTGCCGGGCCTGCAACGCTTGCCCTGAACTGTTTCATCGGCATCAACAGCGTGGAGGCGAACTCGTCGGCCTCGGCCTCCATTTGTTTGCTCCCGGCGTCATAGCCGGCGACTTCTGCTTGCGAGCAATGGAACTCGTTTTGCAGGAGTCGGTGCACTAGGAAGTGGCCGAGTTCGTGGGCTTGTGTGAAGCGAATCCGCCCTGGTGACGTCAACGATTCGTTGTAGAGAAGCGCCCATCTGCCCTTCTCAACTTGGAACAAGCCACCTTCGAAGCTGTCGAGATTGGCAGCTTGGACGTCGGTGATTTCGTCCCCGAGCCTCAGGTCACGCCCAACGGCTTGGGCAAGCTCTCCTACGTCAACCGGGAATCGAGTCGATTCCCCTAGTGCGGCGTCGAGAAGATGGGACAGACGAATCGCAGCTTTTGACGGCCTGACCGGCTCGGTTTGCGGCATCTATTATCCACCAGTCTTTTTCAACGCCTCGAGGATGACTCGCAACTGTTCTTTCGTTTCAGGTTTCAGTTTGGAGTAGTTGCGAAAGAACTGCCGGTCCTTCAGGTCTTCCTGCAGATCTTCAATGCTGTCGTCCATAAAGAAGGCAACGTCGATGTCTAGCGCGCCGGCGATCGCCTGCAATTTGTCCAGGGAAGGCCTCGGCGATTGCCGGTTCTCCAATTCCCACAAATAGCTTTTGCTCAGTCCAGCGTCTTTCGCTAGGGCATCTAGGGACTTGCCCTTCTCGGCTCTTTTCGCTTTGAGCTTCTCGCGGAGTGTGGCCATTGTCTTGAGCGAATCAGAAAAAGCGAGCCTTGTATTGTACTGCGATACCGAACGAAAGTGGTCGGTATTTTTAGAGGCACTCCTCATCCTGCTGTTCGGTACACCGAACAATTTTAGTGTACTATAGCGTCTCATGGGGCATGGCTCTGGTTACGAGCACTGAGACCCATCAACCAGTCGCCGCACCCGCGGCGAAAACCGTAAGCGAGGTATCGCATGAGCGACGCAGCTCTCGGAAACAAGCCGCACGAAGGCAGCAGCGATCAACACGACGACAAGCACGGCCCGAAACTTCAGTTCGAGCATGTGGCGTCCGTCCAGGAGGTCACGTTCCGGGTTTCCTGGAGTGACACGTTGCAAGCTGCATGGGACATGGCGTATGTGAAGTTGGGTGAGGACCGGCGCCCGGATGATCGCCTCCAGACCGACGATGGCGTAGACATGATGCCGTACCTCGGCGAAACGATGCGGCAGCTCTTCGACGACAAGCACACGAAGAGCCACAAGTTCCAAATCGTCGGCCCGACGGGGGAGCGCAGTCGTGATCGCACCGATGCCTGTGCAGGACATTCACGCTGGGAGGGAGGCGTTCCAGCGTGACCTTCAATCAATACTCAAAGACAGCACCTTGACCGACAGGGGCTGGTCGAAACCCGACGACCTGACTCTGCTCGTGCCCATGCTTGTCGAAAACGCGCCTCAACGCCAGGTTGATCTTTACCTGCTGCGTCTGTTCTTCGATCACTACCCGAAGGGCCCTCCGAGTGCGCAGTTCATCAACCCCCTCACGATGACATACGTGTATCCCGATGACGTGCGTTGGGTTCCGAAGTGTGAAGGCGCACCCGACATCGGCTTTCACCCGAACTACAACAGTGCCGGTCAGCTCATCTGTTCTTCGACCACGCTCGAGTTTTATAAAGTGAACCATAGCGTGAATGCGGAGCACGTGTGGGATCCGCAGCGGATGAACTTTTTGGCGACGCTTGCCGCGATCCGTCGTGGCCTAGCCCCCAGTACTACAAAGGCCGCGGCACGCCATGAACGACGAAACAATTCTATGGCGGCCGCGGCCGCCAACGCTGTATGTCCCGACGGGCAAGGTGTTGACGGTGCCGGCTCAGACGCTAGTGCGTACGGCCGTGATCCTGCGCGGTGCGGGGATGGTCGAGTCAGCTTGTCTATGGCTCGGTCCGCTCGATAGCGTTGGAAACGGACTGGTGAAGGCCATTGTGGTGCCAATGCAAATCAATCGGCCGCGGAACTACTCGGTGCCTGGCGAGGCCATGCTGAAGGTCGCAGAACTAGCTCGGGCGCAAGGGTGGACTGTTGTCGGCGCGATCCACTCGCATCCTGGCGTTGATGTTGAGCACTCGTCTTGCGACGACGAGATGACGCCGAGCCGCCGAGCGGTGTCCATTGTCGTCCCCCGGTACGGCAACTGGTCAGGCTCGTGGCCGCGGGGCCTCGGCGTCCACGAGTATTTCCAAAGCTATTGGCATCTGCTGTCGGACGAGCACGCGCAGTCGCGAGTGGTGCTTTCTGATGGTCCAGAAGCCGCAATATTTGACCTGCGATGACCGCGATGAAAACTGAACTGGATCAGCTTGCTGACCGGCATCTTCGTGCCGACCCCCAGGGCGTTCTTGCCGACACTAGTGAGGCGAAGCCAGGCGTCGTCCTCGTCCACGTCAGTTTGCGCATGGCAGCGGCTTCGGGCACGCAGCATCTTGTCTGGATGCTAGTCAGCCTACTGAGCCGCCAGTTCAAAGTCGTGAAGGAAATCATCCTCGACGTGCCGGAAGTCACCCTTCACCAGGGCGTGGCACCGTTCGGCGCGAAGGATACCCTTCTCGAAACGCTGGAAGAATGCGTTCGTTTGGTCAGTGGACCTCACATCAGAGCCACTCGGATCGAAGCGGGCTCGGCGCCCGACGTGACTCTGGTGATCGGCTCCGACACGACGGCATCGCCCCGGCACCTGCAACTCTACGCAGATGGCTGGAGATATTTCGTTGGCGTAGATGGAGAGGTGCCGGATACTCCCCCCGAAGTGACCTCTCCATCGGGCCATATCTGTGCGCGAGCTACGCTGCCGGAGAAGTCTTCAAGTTGTTGCGGGGATGAAGCCGGGTAAGGGCGAGTTCATCAGGGCGCATTTCGCCTCATCTTGGACGATGTCTTGTGCCGATACGTGGGCCGAACTCATTGACGGCCCGAGCGCCGAGCAGTTTGAAGTGCTGCCGCATTTCTACTTCGCTGGCGCTGGCGCTGTCGCTCAAGCAGCCGCCCTTTGCCTCGGCACTTCGCGTTTCGCCGGCTCGTGCAGCGTCGTGGACAAAGACGAACTCGACCTGACCAACGACAACCGCTACGCCCTGTCGACCCGCGAAGACGACGGGGAGTCCAAGGTTGGTCTCATGCAGCGCTACCTACGGTCGGTAGGTTTCGACTGCAAAGCCGTTTCGGATTGGTGGCAAACCTTCGCTACAAGCGGTGGCAAACATGCTCCCAACGACGACGTTCGAGCCTTTGAGCAGGCGTACAAATTTCCCATCGTTCTATCGTGCGTCGATAAAAACGACCCGCGGCATGCGCTTCAAAACGGCTTGCCACAACTGATCGTCGGTGGCAGCACTGACGGACTCAGCGCGAAAGCAAGCATCTTCGACCTTGGTGCTGGAACGGCCTGCCTAAAATGCCATAACCCACTACCGTCGCGAAACGCCATCGTTCAGGAACGAATTGCCGCAATGCGGCAGCTCGATGGTGAGCGCCGGACGGCGTACGCTCGCGAACTTGGCTTGACCGAGGAGGACGTTGAACTCCTGCTCGGCCCGGTGGTTGCGGAAAGCTTTCCGAAACCGACCTCGACCGCTTCGCCGCCGGCTCGCCCGAGATGTCGGTGGGATTTGTTTCCGCAGCAGCAGGCGTCCTGCTGGTTGCCCAGTTCCTACGCTACCTTCACTTGGGTGCGGCTAAAGCAATTCAGGACGGCACCATGGCGGTTGCGACATTCGCCCGGGCAAGGGTTCGGTCGATGAATGTCGGTCATGATCATGGCTGCGATTGCTCCCAACTGCTGCGAGACCGCTGGAGCAGACATTGGTCCAGTTCGTATCGAGCATAGCTGGCTGCCGCTTCTGAGGATTTCAAGAATAGTTATGAAGAACGAGGCCGCCTGTGCTTGAGCGGACGCCCAAGTGCGCCCGCTTGTGGCCAACTGCCGCCTGAGCGTACTAACGCCCGAAAGCGGTCATTGGCTGCTCAAAGCGAACGTCCCAAATCGATCACTCGTCGGTCGCGATGACAGGGCGTACGGCCGTTGTACTTTGGAAGCAGCCTGTGCGGTGACGTTGTGCCGAGTGGCTGAAACGGGTCTGGGATGGCCGACCCTGTGGTGAAGTCCTGTTTTCGATTTGCTCGAATCTTGCGTTGCAGCATGCAACGAGGGCATCAACCAGCAAATGCGGATCCCCCTTTTGAATAGGGTCATTGCACCGGGACGAGTCTGCCGAGCTTTAGGAGTCGGTTCTCTTCCGCCAATTGCTTGACCTCGGCGCGCAGGTCGTAGAGCTCGTGCAACAGAGCCACCTCCCTGTCGAGGGACTGGTCCAGTCGCCTCGTCAGATCCTCGATGTCCTTGCGCATACCAGGCACAGGGTCTGAGGCAACCTTGGCCTCAGCCTGCTGCTTGGCGGCCGCGTTGATGGTCGCGATCAGTTCGGCGTAGGCAGGCCTGGACTTCTTGATGCTGCCCCGGCCGCTGCCGGCCTCCAGCGCCACAGCATCGTTGCTGATGGGCTCGCCACGTGCCGTCAGACGCTCCAAGGCGGCGAAGTATTTGTCGACTTGGATCTTGGCGCTCATACGGCCTCCATGAGGTGTTTGCGGGCTTTGAGAAGCACCTGCAGGTGATCGGCTTCCAAGCGGTGCTCAACGCTGCCCGCTTCTGTGCTGGCCAGCGTGGCGACGACTGTTTCTTGCGTTCTGATCAGCAGACCCAGGCGTTTTTCAAACACCACCGCGTTGGCACAGTCCTTTTCCAGGCAGTCCCAAGGGATGGGTTCCAGCGGCGTGTGATTGCAGTCCTCCACGGCGATGCAACCGCCCAGGACGGTCTCGCGGTAGGCCAGCTTGCCGTCACGGAAGAGTTTCAGTGTCTCTTCCTTGGGGCGGCTGGATACCGTTTGATGTAATCGGGCCGCGCCCCGTCCACCGATCTCGCCGATAAGGTCTTCGTCCGAGAACAGCAAGGCCAAGCTGTAGGCAAGGAAGCTTGATTCTGACTTGGCGGCGTTCCACTCATGGCTGAAGTGTTCCTTGTCGAAGACGAGGTTGACCGCCCGGCAGAACCCATCGGAGTAGTACGCGCGCATCTCGTCTGTGATGTGCTGCAACTGTCCTTTGAGGGCCGGCAGGCTCACCATGCCCGAGCGATGGGCATAAACCGACAGGCTGCGACGGTATTGGTGGAATGTCAGCGGCCACGGTTTGCCGACCTCAATGCCCTCACGCAGCCAGTTCCGTTCCAACTCCATCGCGTTCAGCTCGTCGATGTCGGCCTGCGTGATGACGGCGCAGATATCAGGGATCAGCTCGTCGTGCAGTCGCGTGTAGATGTTGGAGGTACTCTGCTTCCTGTAAGGGTTGGCCGTCGAGCAGAACAATAAGGCGGCGTCATCGATTGCGGGATCACCGTCTATCAGAACCTCCAAGATGGCCGTGGCGACTCTTTGAGCAAGCAAGATTGCCCGATGGCCATCGCGGCTTGTGACCCAACTGGCGGGCTTCTTTCTGCCACCATTGAGCTTGTGGCTGTATCCGTTGACCACGTGGTGCACCGAGCCACGGTGTTCGACCTCCTCAAGAACCCCCTTGAGCGGCAGGATCTGCGCTTCGGCGACGCGCATGCCGGTGAAGGCGATCACGAGGTTCATCAGCCTGAGTTGAATTCCGATGATCTCGCCGGCGACGAAATTGTGAAGGCTTCCCTCGCTCCATCCCCTGGCCCGCATGGCCTCCCGCACCTCTCGGAGTTGTTTATCGCGATGCTTATTTAGCTGATTCTCGGTCAGGCCTTTTGGCGCATTGAGCGTGGAGGAGCGCTCTCGCCGGTAGGCATCCAGCAAGGTGTCCAGGCCGCGCTCGATCTCATCCAAACCGCCCAGCAGGCCGGCCAGGATCGCGCAGTAGATGCGGGATGGGATGATGGGCGTTTGGCTGCCTTCTGCATCCTCTGGAGCGGATTGCTTGATGACCTCAACCAGCTGCTTCAAACGGACTTCCAGCCCAATCTTGAGGAAGTCACGGTGGCGCCACAGTGTCCTGAGCAAGGCTCGGGCGGTTTTGGCGTACCCGCTGTTTAGTTCCGCCGACTCTTCGCCGAGCACCTGAGGATCACAGAACAACTCGAACAGCGAGATTCCGCGGCGGTACGCTCCTCGGGCCAATCGATTCAGCGCGCGACCTGCCTGCAGCATCGTTTTCTGGGCCCTTTGTCGCCCTGCATCCATGTGCAACCATAGCAGTGCCTTTTGCTGCTCCCGAATCAAAGCAGCGAGGTCGGGTCTGCCGATTTTCGGTGGAACCGACAGGGCCTGCGTCTCGAAGAAGGACAGAAAGTGCGGTGTTTGCCCTCCGTCCGTGCTCATCGATCTCAGATCCCACCTCCTGTCTCCGTAGTGGCTCAGAGGCTCCCCATCCGGATCCAGGGTCACGACCGCCTGGGGATCGAAATAGGACTCCACCAGGGGAGTTTCTGGTGTCCCGCCGGAACCTCCAGGAACGCCCTCCGGCAGCCGGGTGCGACCCTGATCGGCCTCCCTCGCCTGCAAAGCGTTAGACGAGGTGGTTGCCGGTGTCGCTAGATTGCTTCTTTGCATAGGAAGTAGTCTGCAGGCAGGTTTCGGTGAGGCTGAGCGTGAGCGTGGTGTCTCGCGATCAGACCAGGGCGGAAGACGGAGCCAGCAGGCCCAGCAAGTGGAGTTGTTGGAGTTTGCTGGCCCAGTAACGGCTAAGCCTGCCGTCTTCCAGAACGGCCACCCGAGCCCGCTCATGGGCCTCAGGATTGATTCGTTGGATCTCGTTGAGCAGGGCGCCGATGCGCTCGATCACGACGGCATAAACCAGTTCAGCTGCGCCTGAGTCGCCGAGCCTCGGCGCCAAGCGTTCCAGCACCGATCGGCACGACATCAGCTTGACGCAATCCTCTTCGTCGGCGTGGACGTGGAACTTGTTGCAGAAGAAGCAGCCTTCGGTCTTCTTGCAATCGGGCTTCACCAGCGGGTTGTCAGCCAGAGCCTTGGGGTGGCCGTGGTCTTCGCAGCCTCCGGCGGGGATGGCAGTGATCGGGATGACCGGCTTGGATGACGCGGCGCCGGCCTCCGAGCGGGTCAGGACCACCGAGGTCAATGAGGCCAGGAAGGGGGCCATTTCGGATCTCGACTCAGCATCCGTGATGTTGCTGTACCTGCGGATGGCCGTGCTCACCGAGTGCCCCATCATGTCAGCCGCCACCTTGGGGTTGTGTTCCTTGGCAACCCTGCCGGACTTGTAGGCGCGCAACTGCTGCATCGTCACTGGCGGTAACTTGATGCCGAAGGCGCTGAACCTGCCGCGCAATGCAGAGGTGAAATTTGGCGGCAGCGGGATAATCCCCAGAGGCCTCGCGTGGGCCGATCCGGGGTACATGCATTGAATGAACATCGGGCCGATTTCAGGGCAGTCGAGCCGCCGGCGCAGAGCTTCCCGGAGGCGCAGGTAAGCCCGCATGCGGGTCACGGTGGTGGAGGTCAGGTGAACCGGCACCTCCTTTCCCCCGGCCCGGAACTTGATGACCTTGTGGCGCAGGTTGAGCTTTTCCGGGTTGGCCAGTTGCTCATGCAAGTTCTGGGGCTCTTCATAGGACTGGATCGGGGCGAGGTTGGCACCCGAGTCGCCGATGCACAGCGCGGCATAGGCCATGCACCCAAGTTCGATCACGCGCTCGATGTGGGTGCCGGTTGGGATCGGCATCGAAACTTGTCGAGCCCCCGACTGCCAACGCAACTCGCCGAGGGAGGCGTAGTCGTTGTTGTCACGTGGGTCGTCGAGAACGATCCGAGCCACCGAGTCGAACACTCCTTGCGCGCAAGCCATGAGGGCAGCCACGTCCTCCGATTTGGGAGCCTTGACGCCGTCACCGTGGATGTACTTAATGGCCTCGACCTCGTTGCTGTATTCCCGGTCGTGGATGACGGACATCATCTTGATGGCGTCGACATCCATCATCGACGCCGCAGACGCACTGATGCGCTTTCCTGTGTGGTTAGCCTGCATGCGCTGCCGCAGGTAGCTGTGGTGCCTTTGGAGCGCCTCAAGGGCGAGATCCGGGTCGCTCAGGATCGATTCAAAGCGCCCATGGTGGAGCGGGGCATCGAGCCAGTTCAAGAATCTGGACAGACCGTTCGCCAACTCGTCACTCACGGACCTAGGCCTGGCGTTGTCGAAGCGGAAACGCTTGGACAGGCGCTCGATGGCCCTAGGCATGTCCTCGACCCGCTGCGCAGACAGGCTTGATGGGTTGAACCGATATCTCTTGCCGATTACCTTGCGCTCGAGGTAGCACCAGAGGTAGGCATGGGTCTGGACGCGATCTGCTGTATACAGGATTGTGCTCTGGGGCACATAGAGGTCGGGCATAGCCCCCTCTAATGGGAACGCCAGGCGAGGCAGACGTTTAGGGTAGCCGCCGCCCGTGCTGATCCAGTCGGACTCATGCATGTTGGTTTCCCTGCCTTCTCGTTCTTGTCGTTGTAGACCTTCGCACGCTTAGGCGGAGCGGATGAGATCGAGCAGATTCCGGTTCCAGTGAGCTTCCGCCTTTTCAAGGTGTTGAATGTGCTGGCGGTACTCGATGTATCGATCCGTCGTGGTTGGGTTTTTGTGCCACATGAGTCTGCGGAGTTGGTCCCGGGTCCAGAGGTAACGCTGGCGCGTGTCTTGGTTCTCCATGACCGCGTCAACCCAATTGACGCCGAAGGTGGCCCGCAGGTCGTGGAACTGGTAGTGGAAGTCGGGGATGGTCTTGCGGATCTCAGGGAGCACGTAGTCGGTGATGAAGGACCGGAGGTTCTGCCCCGCCGAAGATGAGCGCTTCAGCGGTTCGGTGGAGTCCCGAAGGGCATTGCGATCATCCTTGGACTCGTAATGGGGGCCACCCCGGCTGGACAGGAACAGATAGTTCAGCGGGTCCTGCTTGAGGCTGGACTTCTCACGCCTGGACCTGGCCCGGTCAGAGATTGCGTAGATGTGCAGCCATTCGTAGAGGTCCCGCTGCACTGAGAGGTACACATTCGGCACATCGTCTTTGGTGTCGATACCGGTCCCTGGCCCGCACTGCAGCTTGAACGGCCACTGGTTGATTTGGCTCGGAGGCGTGGCGAAATCGCCCCAACGCAGTGTCAGGACGGTCTGAATCCGGGCACCGGTCAGGAGCGCGGCGTAGTGCATTAGCTCGTAGTCGCGATTGCCGAGCTGCTTCAGCGCTTTGACCATTGCCTTCTGCTCATGCCGGGACAGTGGCAGCAGCCTGCCGCCGTCATTGATTCGGCGATCCCACGCGTAGTCCCGCTTGGGAACCTTGATGGACACGTCGGTCGTCGTCACCGCCTTGACCTGCTTGAAGCCCTTGCTATCGCGGTATTCAAGGCCGACGGTCCGATCAACCCATGGGGCGTTCTGGGGGCGGAAGCCCAGTCGTTCGCTCTCCATGAGGAACCGGTAGAAGCCCACCACCGTGTGCATGCGGCTACTGGCCGTGCTGTGCTTGATGGCGCCGGCGTTAATCAGATCTTGGAGGTGGGTCTTGTAGTGGTAGGTGGGGCGCAGGTACTTGTCCACCGCGGAGAAGTCGTCCCACTGGAGCCCAAATTCATCGAGGAACTGCTTGTAGGCCCGCAGCCCTTGCGCAACGGGATTCAGCGAGGACACCTTATGTGGTCTGGCCCGCGCACGATCCAACAACCACATGCAGGCAGGGGCCCACGGTGATCCGTCGGCATTGAGCACCAGAGGGAAGTGTGGGAACGTCTCCCACTTTACTGCCTTGGAGGCGCGCAACTCGCGCCAATATTTGACCGGTTCCCCCTTAACCCGATGGTCTACCGGGATGCGTCCAGGTGCCGGTTCATTAGCAACCCGGGTATTGCGGAAGATAGGGAGCGTGTAGACAGATGGCGCTTGAGACATAAGAGGGCCGGTACGGAAACACACGGAGTGTGTCCATACCGGCCCTCTCTGTCAAACGTGTATCTGAGGTGAAAACCTGTTAATGGAACAGGAAGTTCATCACATCCCCATCCTTCACCACATACTCCTTCCCTTCCGCCCGCATCTTGCCGGCTTCCTTCGCGCCGGTCTCACCCTTGAAGCTGATGAAGTCGTCATAGGCGATGGTCTGCGCGCGGATAAAGCCGCGTTCGAAGTCGGTGTGGATCACCCCAGCCGCCTTGGGAGCGGTGTCGCCGACGTGGATGGTCCATGCGCGCACTTCCTTGACGCCGGCGGTGAAGTAGGTCTGCAGGCCGAGCAGCTTGAAGCCGGCACGGATCACACGGTCCAGGCCCGGTTCTTCCATGCCCAGGTCGGCCAGGAATTCGGCCTTGTCGGCGTCGTCCAGGTCGGCGATCTCGGCTTCGATGGCGGCGCACACGGCGACCACCGGCGAATCGGTCTGCTTGGCGTGCTCGCGCACGGCGTCCAGGTGCGGGTTGTTCTCGAAGCCGTCTTCACGCACGTTGGCGACATACATGGTCGGCTTGGCGGTGATCAGGCAGAACGGGCGGATGGCTTCCCACTCTTCCGGTGCCAGGTCGAGCGTGCGCACGGCCTTGGCCTGGTCGAGCACGGCCTGTGCCTTTTCCAGCACGGCGACCAGGCGCTGGGCTTCCTTGTCGCCGGCGCGGGCCGGCTTGATGTAGCGGGCCAGGGCTTTTTCGACGGTGGCGAGGTCAGCCAGCGCGAGTTCGGTGTTGATCACTTCGATGTCCGACAGCGGGTGCACCCTGCCAGACACGTGGATCACGTTGTCATCCTCAAAGCAGCGCACCACGTGGGTGATGGCGTCGCATTCGCGGATATTGGCGAGGAACTGGTTGCCCAGGCCCTCACCCTTGGAAGCGCCCGCCACCAGGCCGGCAATGTCGACGAACTCGACCGTGGCCGGCAGGATGCGCTCCGGCTTGACGATCTCCGCCAGCTTGGCGAGCCTCGGATCCGGCACTTCGACCACGCCCACATTGGGTTCGATCGTGCAGAACGGGTAGTTTTCGGCGGCGATGCCGGCCTTGGTCAGGGCATTGAACAGCGTGGACTTGCCGACGTTGGGCAGGCCGACGATGCCGCATTGGAGGCTCATGATAGAAGGCGGGAAATGGCAAAACCCATATTCTAGCGGATGGGGCCTCGCCATCGGCCGGGTTGAGCAGACGTGGGGCGGGGCCAGGAGTGACGTGGCTATAATCCAGCCATGACCCGATCCCACGCGTCCGCGCGCCCGTCCGCGCGCAACTCCTCCGCTTTCCAGGTTGCCGTCGTCGGCGGCGGCATCGTCGGCAAGTCCTGCGCGCTGCTGCTGGCCCAGCAAGGCATGGACGTGGCGCTGGTCGCGCCCAGGCCGCCCCGCGCCAGCGGCCGCGCGCCGGCGGGGCCGGATGACTGGGACAGCCGCATCTATGCCTTCTCGGCCAGCTCGCAGGCGCTGCTGGAGCGCATGCGCGTGTGGGAAGCGCTGGACCCGGCGCGGATCCAGCCGGTGCGCGACATGCGCGTGTTCGGCGATGTCAGCGCGGCCGAGAGTTCGCCGAGCCTGGACGGGGACCTGCATTTCTCTGCCTACGCGGCCGCGGTGCCGCAGCTGGCGTGGATCATCGAATCCAGCCACGTCGAGCGCGCACTGGACACGGCGCTGGGCTTCCAGCACCAGGTGACCTGGCACGACGCCACGGCGAGCGGGTTCGAGCGCGATCCGGACGGCGTCACGCTGACCCTGGGCAATGGCGAGAAGCTGCGCACGGCCTGCGTGATCGGCGCCGACGGCGCGCGCTCCTGGCTGCGCCAGCAATGCCATATCGGCGTCAGCACGCGCAAGTACCGCCAGCTGGGCGTGGTCGCCAATTTCGCCTGCGAGCGCCCGCACCAGGAAACCGCGTGGCAGTGGTTCCTGGGCGCGCCCGAAAAGCTGATGGCTGACGAGGAACCCGCCAACGGCGAAGTGCTGGCGATGCTGCCGCTGCCGGACAACCATGTGTCGATGGTCTGGTCCGCCGACGAGGCCCACGCGCGCGAGCTGCTGGCGCTGTCGCCCGAGGCGCTGGCCGCCACCGTGATGCAGGGCGCCAGCGGCGCGGTCGGCGCGCAGTTTGGCGCGCTGCGCTGCGTGACGCCGGCGCAGGGCTTCCCGCTGGTGCTGCAGCGGGCCGACCACTTCGTGCAGCCGCACGTGGCGCTGGTGGGCGACGCCGCCCACGTGGTGCATCCGCTGGCCGGGCAGGGCATGAACCTGGGCCTGCGCGACGTGGCGGAACTTGGCCGCGTGATGGCCGACAAAGAACCTTTCCGCAGCGAGGGCGACCTGCGCCTGCTGCGCCGTTATGAACGCGCCCGCGCCACTGACCTGCTGTCGCTGACCGCGGCCACCGACGGGCTGCACCGGCTGTTCTCGCTGCCGGGCGGCGTGGCCCGCGTGGTGCGCAACACCGGCATGCGCGCGGTGGGCGGCCAGTCCTTGCTCAAGCGCTTGCTGATCAAGCGCGCGCTCGGCTGACCGCAAGCTGAACCAACGGTCCGATCCTTTACCAGAATACTCTGGAGTCCACATGTTCCAATTCCTGCGCCGCCACACTGCCTGGACCACCGCCATTGCCGGCGGCCTGGCCGCAGCGGGCTTCGCGCTGCATGCCATGGCCGCCGGCGAGCCCGGCACCGACCGCATCAAGGAGTCGCTGCAGAAGATGCTGGGCGGCCGCGCCGAAGTGAAGAGCGTGACCAAGACCCCGGTGCCCGGCCTGTTCGAGGCCAACATCGGCGGGCAGGTGGTCTACACCGATACCTCGGGCCGCTACATCCTGAACGGCGAGATGATCGACACCCGCACCGGCACCAACCTGACCGAGGAGCGGCTGGCCGAGATCAACCGCATCAAGTGGACAGATCTGCCGCTGGCGCGCGCGATCAAGTGGACCAAGGGCGACGGCAGCCGCCAGGTGGCGGTGTTCTCCGACCCCAACTGCGGCTACTGCAAGCGCATCGAGCAGACCTTCCAGCAGATGGACAACATCACCGTGTACACCTTCCTGTACCCGGTGCTGTCGCCGGATTCTGAAACCAAGGCCAAGCAGGTCTGGTGCGCGTCCGACCGCACCAAGGCCTGGCGCGACTGGATGCTCAAGCAGGTGGCGCTGAGCGGCAACGGCAGCTGCAAGACCCCGCTGGAAGAGAACCTGGCATTGGGCCACAGCCTGAACGTGACCGGCACGCCGGCGGTGTTCTTCACCGACGGCACTCGCATCCCGGGCGCGGCGGACGTGGCCACGCTGGAGCGCAAGCTCGCCAGCCTCAAGAAATAAGCGCGCGCCGGACCTGTCCCGGCCCGATCGACGGCCGGACTTGTCCGGCCGTTCTGCTTTCTGCCTTCCCCTTATTCCATGCGATCGCCGACAGGCGACAAAGGAGACACCATGACCTTCCAGGCATTGCTGCTGACCCAGGCCGACGGCGCCACCCAGGCCAATATCGCCACGCTCGACGACGCGCAGCTGCCCGCTGACGGCGGCGTGCTGGTTGCCGTCGACTACTCCACCATCAACTTCAAGGACGGGCTGGCGATCACGGGCCGCTCACCGGTGGTGCGCAAGTGGCCGATGGTGGCGGGCATCGACGGCGCCGGCACGGTGCTGGAGTCCGCGCACCCGCGCTGGAAGGCCGGCGACAAGGTGGTGCTCAATGGCTATGGCGTGGGCGAGACGCATTGGGGCTGCCTGGCCCAGCGCGCACGCCTGAAGGGCGAGTGGCTGGTGCGCCTGCCCGACGCCTTCACCACGCGCCAGGCCATGGCGATCGGCACCGCGGGTTATACCGCGATGCTGTCGGTGCTGGCACTGGAGCGCGGCGGCGTCAACGGCCCGGTGCGCCCCGGCGATGGCGAGGTGCTGGTGACCGGCGCATCGGGCGGGGTGGGGACGGTGGCGATCTCGCTGTTGAGCAAGCTTGGCTACAAGGTGGTGGCCTCGACCGGCAAGACCAGGGAAGCGGATTTCCTGAAGGCGCTGGGCGCCGATGCAGTGATCGACCGCGCCGAACTGGGCGTGCCCGGCAAGCCGCTGCAGAAAGAGCGCTGGGCCGCGGTGGTCGACTCGGTCGGCTCGCACACACTGGTCAATGCCTGCGCCCAGGTGCGCTACGGCGGCGTGGTGACGGCGTGCGGGCTGGCGCAGGGCCTGGACTTCCCGGGGTCGGTGGCGCCGTTCATCCTGCGCGGCATCACCTTGCACGGCATCGACAGCGTGATGGCGGCGATGCCGCTGCGCGAGCAGGCCTGGCAGCGGCTGGCCAGCGACCTGGAGCCGGACCGGCTCAATGCGCTGACGCGCGAGATCGGCCTGGGCGATGCGATCGAGGCCGGCCGCAAGATCATGGCAGGCGGCATGCGCGGGCGCGTGGTGGTGGATGTGAATCGCGGCTGATCACTGCCCGTCGCTTTGCTGCAAAACCGCGTCGGCGCTACCCGCAAGCGCCGACGTTACAATCCTGCCCATGACGCCGATCCGCTACGCCATCGCCCCGCTTCAGCCTGAAGCGCACCTGTTTGCCGTCACCGTCACCGTGAGCGAGCCCGACCCCGCAGGCCAGTGTTTCTCGCTGCCGGCATGGATCCCGGGCAGCTACATGATCCGGGACTTCGCGCGCCATATCGTGCGCATCCGCGCTGATGCGGGCGGGCGCGAGGTCAGGCTGACCAAGCTCGACAAGCAGAGCTGGCAGGCCGCGCCGGTCAGCGTTGCCGATGGCCCGCTGACGGTGAGCTACGAGGTCTATGCCTGGGACCTGTCGGTGCGCGCCGCGCACCTCGACACCACGCATGGCTTCTTCAACGGCAGCTCGGTATTCCTGTGCGTGGCGGGGCAGGCCGATCATCCCTGCACGGTCGATATCCACGCGCCCGCGGGCGAAGCTTACCGCGACTGGCGCGTGGCCACCGCCATGCGCGAGGCGCCTGGCCGCGGCGGCGCGAAGTGCTACGGCTTCGGCCGCTACCAGGTGGCCGACTATGATGAGCTGGTCGACCATCCGGTCGAGATGGGTAACTTCCAGCTGGCCAGCTTCCGCGCCTGCGGCGCGCAGCATGACGTGGTCTTCACCGGCCGCGTGCCGCAGCTCGACCTTGAGCGCGTGTGTCGCGACCTGAAGCGCATCTGCGAGGCGCAGATCCGGCTGTTCGAACCCAAGACCGTGCAGGCGCCGTTCCTGGACAGCAACCGCCGCTACGTCTTCATGACGATGGTCACCACCGATGGCTACGGCGGCCTGGAGCATCGCGCCAGCACCGCGTTGATGTGCGCGCGCAATGATTTACCCGTGCGCGGCGACAGCGACACCAGCGAGGGTTATCGCACCTTCCTCGGACTGTGCAGCCATGAGTATTTCCACACCTGGAACGTCAAGCGCATCAAGCCGGCCGCGTTCGTGCCGTACCGGCTGGCCGAGGAAACCCACACGCCGCTGCTGTGGCTGTTCGAAGGCTTCACCAGCTACTACGACGACCTGGTGCTGGTGCGCTCGGGCTGCGTGACCGAAGCGCAGTACGTCGAGATGCTGGCCAAGACCTGGAACGGCGTGCTGCGCGGCAGCGGCCGCACCAAGCAGAGCGTGGCGCAGAGTTCGTTCGACGCCTGGACCAAGTACTACCGCCAGGACGAAAACGCCCCCAACGCCATCGTCAGCTACTACACCAAGGGCTCGCTGGTGGCGCTGGCGCTGGACCTGACCATCCGCGACAAGACCCGCGGGCGCCGTTCGCTGGATGATGTCATGCGCGCGCTGTGGCGCCGCTACGGCCGCGGCTTCTATGCGCCGGGCGCGGTGCAGCGCGGCGTGACCGAGGCCGAGGTCCAGGCGCTGTTCGATGAAGTCACCGGCCTGCGCATGGGGCCGCTGCTGCGTTCTCTGACCGAAGGCACCGGCGAGCTGCCGCTGCCGGCGCTGTTCAAGACGTTCGGCGTCAAGGCCGAGGCGCAGAAGCCGTCGCGCACCGCGGCGCTGGGCATCAAGGTCAAGACCGAGGACGGCTGGGTGCGCGTCAGCCAGGTGCTGGATGGCGGCGCGGCGCAGGCCGCGGGCCTGTCCGCGGGCGACCTGCTGGTGGCCCTCGACGGCCTGCGCGTGGCGCCCGGCCAGCTCGACAAGCTGCTGGCGCGCTACCGCACCGGCGACCGCATCGAGCTGCACGCTTTCCGCCGCGACGAGCTGCAGGCGCGGCCGGTGACGCTGGCGCGCGAGCCGGCGGCGCAGTTCAAGTTGAAGCCGGAGAGCGGACGGCACGCGGCCCGCTCGCGCTGGCTGGGCCAGTGAACTAGTCTTCCGCTGCCACACCCGCCACCGCACGCCATCGCCCCCGCTGCATGCAATACGCGCACGATCCCCGCACCTTCCTGTATTCGCACTACGTCTACCGCGGGCTGCGCTCGGCCACGGGCGTGATCGGCGCCACGCTGATCGCGCTGCACTTCAGTGACCTGCCCACCGCGATGGTGGTGTCGATGGGGGCGCTGTGTACCAGCCTGATGGACCTGCCCAGTCCGCTGAACCACAAGTTCAACGAGATGCTGGCCAGCGTGCTGCTGTGCAGCGTGGTCACGCTGGTGGTGGCGCTGGCCACGCCGTTCCCGCGCGTGATGCCGTTCCTGCTGGTGCTGGTGACGTTCCTGGCCGGCATGATGACGGTGTACGGCAACAAGACGCTGCCGCTGCAGTTCGCGGCGCTGTTCGTGATGACGCTGACCATCAACGAAGACTTCCTGGTGCGGCGCGCGCTGGAGCACGCGGCGCTGTTCAGCATCGGCGCGGTCGCTTATCTCGGCTATGCGATGCTGGTGAGCTGGATCACCGAGCGCCGCACCAAGCAGCAAGTGCTGGCCGAATCATTGTATGAGCTGGCCGGCTATCTCGAGATCAAGGCCGGCTTCTACGACGCCGGCAACGACTACGAGGCCCAGTTCAACCAGCTGGTGCGCCAGCAGATCGTGGTAGCCGAGCGCCAGCAGGCCGCGCGCGACCTGGTGCTGCGCGGCAACCGCACCCCGCACGACGGGCTGCTGGTGCAGGTGCACATGCGCATGCTCGACCTGTACGAGTACATCCTGTCGACCAACACCGACTATCCGCTGCTGCGCCAGACGTTTGCCGGCACGCCGGTGCTGGACCACCTGCGCGGGCTGGTAGTGCAGATGTGCAAGGACGTGGAGGAGATCGCCTACGAGGTCACGCGCGGCCGCGCCTCATACGCCACGGTGGAATACCGCCAGGGCCTGCGCGCGGTCGAGGCCGAGATCACGCAGTTGCGGCACCACCATATCAACCCGGCGGCAATGACGGCGCTGGCTGAAACGCTCGACATGATGCGCGGCGCGATCACGCTGGTCGGCCAGCTGCACGAAGCGTCGCGCACGCCGGTGGAGCCGGCCAGGGTGCTGCCCGGCTCGGACATGACGCCGTTCCTGACGCGCCAGAAGTATGAGTTCAGCGTGCTGCGCGACAACCTGAAGTGGCGTTCGCCGGCGTTCCGCTTCGCGGTGCGGATCTCGATGGCGGTGGCGCTGGGTCTGTGGATCGCCGAGCACCTGCCCTATGTGTCGCACAGCTACTGGATCCTGCTGACCATCATCGTCATCCTGAAGCCCAACTTCAGCATGACCAAGCAGCGCTACAACGACCGCGTGATCGGCACGCTGATCGGCTGCGTGGTCTCGGTCGGGATCCTGAAGGTGGTGCACCAGCCGCTGATCCTGCTGGGCGTGCTGTTCCTGTCGCTGGTGGCCAGCGCCGCGTTCGTGACCATCAAGTACCGCTACACCGCGATTGCCGCCTGCATCCAGGTGCTGATCCAGATCCACCTGCTGATGCCGGGTAGCCCCACCGTGGCGGGCGAGCGGCTGGTGGACACAGTGATCGGCGGCATCATCGCCTCGCTGTTCAGCTTTGTGCTGCCGAGCTGGGAATACCGCGCCATCCCCAAGCTGGTGGAAGGCGTGCTGCAGGCCAACCGCCGCTATATCGGCGCCACGCGCGACCTGCTGCTGCGCCGGACCAAGGATGACTTTGCCTACCGCGTGCAGCGCAAGCAGTTCATGGACAACCTGTCGGCGCTGATCTCGTCGTTCCAGCGCATGCAGGACGAGCCCAAGAGCCGGCACCGCGCGGTGGACAACCTGAACCGCTTTATCGTGCAGAACTACCTGGTGGCGGCGCACGTGGCGGCGGCGCGCATCCAGGTGCGCCAGCACTATGAAGAGCTCGATATTCCGGCCGCGGAAGCCGCGATCGAGCAGGCCACCGAGGCCGCCAGCCACAGCCTGCAGGTGGCCAGCGAGCGGCTGCATGCCGATGAGCGGGGCGGCGGCCGCGGCGCGGGCTTTATCCGCAGCGGGAAAACGCCGGTGGAGCGCAAGGAGGCAGCGCCCGTGGCCGCGGACAAGGCGCACGAACCTCCCGCTGAAGCTGCCGCCGGTGCCGAACCGGTAGCGGCCACTGTCAGCGCCGAAGTCGCCGAGGCCGCCGAAGACGCCGTCGCCGAACGCCGCGCCCGCCTGGCCGATTCGGCCGACAAGCGCCGCACCGACGTGCTGGTGCACGCGGCCGCCGCCGGTGAATCCAGCCATGAGGCCGGGCCCACCGCCAGCTCCACCGGCCGTCCGGCCAATGCGGTGCTGGACCGCCGCCTGCGCGCGTTGCGCGAGGATGCGGCCAAGATCGCGCTGCGCACGGGGGCCATCGGGCGCGCCATGCGTGCGCGCGACTAGCAGCGCGATCGAAGGCCGTTGGTTTTCCCCCCTCTCCCGCTTGAGGGAGAGGGGAGAAAACCGTGGGAGTGGCTTAAGCCCCTTGCCCCTGCGGCAGCTCTTCCTCGGGCAGTGTCAGCATGCCGCTGTTGTAGCGGTACTCGTAGATCTCGCCGTAGCGCCCCCAGCCGATCGCCACGCTGAGCACGCGCTCGGCCTCGGCGGGCTTCAGGAACTGCTCCAGTTCGTGCAGCACCTGTTCCTCGCGGATCTCGCCGGCCTCGCTGGCCACCAGTTCTCGGCGGATATGCGCGGCCAGCGCGACGTTGCCCAGCAGCTGCTGGCCGAACATCACCTTGCGTTGCTGCGGCCCGGCGGCGTACCATGCGCGGCCGGCCTCGGTGGCGGCGATGTCGCCCCGCTCGATCGACACCAGTTGCACCAGCTGCAGCGCTTCGCACGCAGGCAGCAGTTCGTCGTCGGTGAGGCCGGCCTCGTCGGCCAGATGGGGCAGGTCGGCGCGGCAGTTGAAGGGCGCCTCGCACAGCAGGTCGAGGATGGCTTCCATCTGGCTGATGTCGGCATCCGGCAGCCGGTAGGCGATCTGGCGCGCGGGCGCTTGCGCGGGCAGGCGCGCTTCGGCGGCGGGGGCGGTCATCAGCGCGTAGATCTCGTCGACCAGCGCGCGCACTGCACGCTGTCGCGGTTGCGCGGGCGCGGCAGCGCCACCGGCACCTCGGCGCGGATGCGGCCCGGGTCGCTCGACAGAATCACGATGCGGTCGGCCATCATCACCGCCTCTTCGATATTGTGCGAGACGATCAGGATGCTCCGGATATTGGCGCGCCCGCTTTCCCACAGCGCCAGCATCTCGTCGCGCAGGGTCTCGCCGGTCAGCACGTCCAGGGCCGAGAAGGCTTCATCCATCAGCAGCAGGTCCGGCCCGGTCACCAGCGCGCGCGCAATGCCCACGCGCTGGCGCATGCCGCCCGACAGCTCGCGCGGCAGCGCGCTGTTGAAGCCGGCCAGCCCGATCATGTCGATCGCGGCCTCGGCGCGGCGCTCGCGCTCGGCCCTGGGCACGCCCTGGGCTTCGAGCCCCAGCTCGACGTTCTGCTGCACCGTCAGCCACGGGAACAGCGCGAACGACTGGAACACCATGGCGATGCCTTCGGCGGTGCCGGCCAGGCGCTCGCCGCGAAAATGCACCTCGCCGCGGTCGGCGCCGACCAGCCAGGCCATGATGCGCAGCAGCGTGGACTTGCCCGAGCCGGACTTGCCCAGCATGGCGACGATCTCGCCCTCGCGCAGCGTCAGGTCCACGCCTTCGAGCACGGCGCGGTCGCTCTGGCTGGCGGTGCGGAAGATCTTGCCGACGCCGCGCAGCTCGATCACGGCGGGGGCGGCGGTGGATGCAATGTTCTCTGCCATCGTTGCCTTACAAGCGGGTGCGCTCCTGCGCAAGTTGATACAGGCGGTTCCACAGCAGCCGGTTGAAGCCGACCACGAACAGCGCCATCACGCCGATGCCCAGCGCGATGCGCGGGAAGTCGCCGCGCGCGGTGGTCTCGGCGATATAGCTGCCGAGCCCGGTGGCGACGATGGTGCGGTCGCCCCAGGTCACGTACTCGGACACGATGCTCGCGTTCCATGAGCCGCCGGCAGCCGTCACCAGCCCGGTCAGCAGGCTCGGGAAGACCGCGGGGATCAGGAAGCGCTTCCACAGCAGCCAGCCGCGCAGGCCGAAGTTGCGTGCGGCGAGCTTCAACTCGGTGGGGATGCCCGACGCCCCCGCGACCACGTTGAAGAGGATGTACCACTGCGTGCCGAGGATCAGCAGCGGGCTCAGCCAGATCTCGGGGTTCAGCCCGAAGCGCACGATCAGCATCACCGCCAGCGGGAACATCAGGTTGGCCGGGAAGGCGGCCAGGAACTGCGCAATCGGCTGGGCAACGCGCGCCAGTTCCGGATTCAGGCCGATGCCGATGCCGATCGGCACCCACACCAGCGCCGCCAGCGCGATCAGCACCACCACGCGCACCATCGTAATCGCGCCGAGCCACAGCACATGGCCAACTTCAGCCCAGCCCACTTCGCTGTGCACGAAGTAGCCCACGCGCAGCAACGCGGCCAAGGCCACCAGCACGATCACGGTGTCGCGCACGCGGGCGAACCACAGCGCGCGCCGCGGATTGTCCGGCTGCAGCGGGGCCTGCCCGCGGCGCGCGCCCCACGCCAGCGTGCGCCCGGCCAGCGCCGCCGTCTGCGCCAGCATTGCACCCACCCACGCCGAGCGGCGCAGCAGGTCCAGCAGCCACGACTGCGGCAGCTTGTCCTGCGCCAGTGTCTCGAAGCGGAAGCGGTCGGCCCATGCCACCAGCGGGCGGAACAGCAGCTGGTCGTACAGCAGGATGCCCACCAGCATCGCCAGGATGGCCCAGCCGATCGCGGCCAGGTCCTGCTGCTGGATCGCCAGCGCGATATAGGGGCCGATGCCGGGCAGGCGGATATCGTGGCCCGACACCGAGATCGCCTCGGACGCCACCACAAAGAACCAGCCGCCGGACATCGACATCATCATGTTCCACAGCAGCCCCGGCATGGCGAACGGCACTTCCAGCCGCCAGAAACACTGCCACGGCGACAGCCGGAACATGGCCGCGGCCTCCAGCAGGTCACCCGGAATGGTGCGGAACGACTGGTACAGGCTGAACGCCATGTTCCACGCCTGCGAGGTGAAGATGGCGAAGATCGCCGCGCATTCCACCCCTGCGATGTTGCCGGGAAAGAGGGCGATAAAGCCGGTCACGGTGATCGACAGGAAGCCCAGCACCGGGATCGACTGCAGGATGTCCAGCGCCGGCACCAGCACCTTCTCCGCCGTGCGGCTCTTGGAAGCCAGCGCGGCAAAGGCCAGCGAGAACAGCAGCGAGGCCGCCAGCGCCGCCAGCATGCGGATGCTGGTGCGCATCAGGTAGTAGGGCAGGTAGGCCACGTCCAGGTGCACCGCCAGCGGC
This sequence comes from Cupriavidus necator, assembly GCA_022041995.1. GTDB lineage: Bacteria > Pseudomonadota > Gammaproteobacteria > Burkholderiales > Burkholderiaceae > Cupriavidus. Next base: position 3,719,614 of record CP074381.1, on the reverse strand, counting down.
TGGTCGGGGTGGAACGGGGCATTCATCTGCTGCGCGGCGAACGCGATCATCACGATCACGGCCAGGATGATCGGCAGCAGCGCAAGGTCGAAGCGGTTGGGCGGCGCGCGCAGCAGCTGGCTGTCAAAGCCAGGGGCGGGCGGGGCCGCGCGGCGGCTGGCGGGTAGCATCATGAGCGCATCTCGGGCGGTATCGAGCTTGGATGGCAAGGCTTGTGGCCCAGCCCTGGTTCGCGGCCCCGACAATGGCAAAGCCCGCATGCCGCCGGCTCCACGCCAAAATCACGCCGGGCGGCGCGCATCCCTTTGTAACGCCCGGCATGGCGGTCTAGTTTACTTGGTGTGGATGACAGATCGCGCACGCTGCCGGCGCGCGCTCAAAGGGAAAAGCCATGAAGAAGGAAACCTGGCGCCTGGTCGCGCATGGGCGTGTGCAGGGCGTGGGCTACCGCGCCGCCTGCGCCGACGCGGCGGACGACCTGGGGCTTGGCGGCTGGGTGCGCAACCGGGTCGACGGCACGGTCGAGGTGATGGCGCACGGCACGGTCAAGCAGCTTGAAGCCCTGCAGGCGTGGATGGAGCAGGGCCCGCCGGCGGCGCAGGTGACGCTGGTCGAGGTCGGGTCTGGGGAAGGGGAGTTTGCCGGTTTCGAGTTCCGGCCGACGATCTGATGGGCTAGGCGGCGGTCCAGTCGACCGGCGTGCGGCCGTGCGCTTCCAGCCAGCGGTTGGCTTCTCGGAAGTGCCCGCACCCCAGGAAGCCCCGGTGCGCCGACAGCGGCGACGGATGCGGCGCTTCCAGCACGCAGTGGCCGGCGCACAGCAGCGGCTTCTTGGCCTGCGCGTGGCTGCCCCACAGCATGAACACCAGGTTCGGCCGGCTGGCGGCGAGATTCTGGATCAGGCAGTCGGTGACGGCCTCCCAGCCGCGCCGCGCATGGCTGGCGGCCTGGCCCTGTTCCACCGTCAGCACGGTGTTGAGCAGCAGCACGCCCTGGCGCGCCCAGCCTTCCAGGTTGCCGGAGGCGCGCGGCGCGCCGTTGCCGTTGGCGCCGAACTCGGCGGCGATTTCCTTGAAGATGTTGCGCAGGCTGGGCGGCACCTTGATGCCTTCCGGCACCGAGAACGCCAGCCCGTGCGCCTGTGGCAGTTCCACGCCGCCGACGGTACCGGTGCCGTGGTACGGGTCCTGTCCCAGGATCACCACCTTGACCGCGCCGGGCGGCGTCAGGTGCAGGGCATGGAAGACATGGTGCGGGAATACCGGCTTGCCGGCGGCACGTTCGCCGTCGACAAAGGCGGCCAGCTCCTGCCAGGCCGGCACGCGGATGCACGGGTCTATCAATGTGCGCCAGGCGGCGGGCAGGGCGTCGGCCTGGGCCTGCAGGCTGGCGGCAGGGGACGGTTCGCCGGGGGCGCGGGGGGCTTCGGCGGCGAAGAGATCGGCTTGCATGCGTGAAGAAAGCTTGGCGGGAAAACCGCGATTATGAGGCCTTGCCTTCGGTGATTCCTGCCAGGCGGTAGCCGCGGGCGGCTTTGCTGAGGTCCGAGTGGGCAAGCGCAGCGACGGTGGTCAGCCGCGCGGCGAAGGCGCGCAGGGCATCGGCCGCGTGCGCGGCGTCGCCATCGAGCCATTCCAGTTCGAGTTCCTGGATGGGTTCCTGCGTGGGGCTGGCCGGCGCGGTGATGGTGCCGGTGTCGAGAGCCACCTCGATGCGCGCACCGTCCTGCGTGACCAGCCAGGTGCGGCGGACAAAGTCGGTGCGGAACACCGGCGCCAGCCGGCCGACCAGTGGCGCGAGCACGGTTTGCGCTTCCGCCGGAAAGGTTTGCAGCTCGATGGCCTCGCCGGCGATCTCTGTCTCCCATTCATGGCGCGTGGCCAGGCCGCCCTGGCTGCTGCCGGCGGTCTTCAGCGTCTGCAACCATTGCACGCCCTTGCGGCGCAGCCGCAGCGCGGCACGCGCCTGCGCCAGGCTGCGTTCCGGGGTGTCGAGGTAGACGTTGAGCAGCGTGGCCTGGCCCTGCGGCGCGCCGTTGGCGTCGAGCCAGGCGGCCAGCGGGGCCAGCGCGTCGTCGGGGACGGCCAGCTTGAGTTCGATTTCCTGGGCCATGGCTCAGGCAAACAGCCGCGCCAGCTCCACCCCCGGTTCCGGCGCCCGCATGAACGCTTCGCCCACCAGGAAGGCATGCACGTTGGCATCGCGCATGCGCTGCACGTCGGCCGGGCCGAGGATGCCGGACTCGGTCACCACCAGCTTGTCGGCCGGCATGTGCGGCAGCAGGTCCAGGGTGTTGTCCAGCGACACCTCGAAGGTGCGCAGGTTGCGGTTGTTCACGCCGAGCAGCGGGGTCTTCAGGCGCAGCGCCGCGTCGAGCTCGTCGTCGCCGTGCACTTCCACCAGCACATCCATGCCGAGCTCAAGCGCACAGGCTTCCAGGTCGGCCATCAGGCCCGGGTCCAGCGCGGCAACGATCAGCAGGATGCAGTCGGCGCCCCAGGTGCGCGCTTCATAGACCTGGTACAGGTCGACCATGAAGTCCTTGCGCAGAGCAGGCAATGGGCAGGCGCCGCGGGCGCGCTTCAGGTAGTCGGCGTGTCCCTGGAAGAAGTTCACGTCGGTCAGCACCGATAAACAGGCAGCGCCATGGCTGGCGTAGCTTTCGGCGATCGCCTCGGGAACGAAGTGCTCGCGCAGCACGCCCTTGGACGGCGATGCCTTCTTGACCTCGGCGATCACGCCGGCCTGGCCGGCGGCGATCTTCTCGCGCAGCGCGCGCTCAAAGCCGCGCGGGGCCAGGCCGGCCTCGCCGCGCAGGCTTTCGGCTTCGGCGCGCAGGCTGGGCAGGTCGCGCTGCTTGCGCGCAGCGTCGACTTCATCGGCCTTCACGGCCAGGATTTTTTGCAGGATGTCGGACATATTCGCGTCTCTTACTTGAACTGCTGGGTGGCGCGCACGAACTGGTCGAGCTTCTCGCGCGCCGCGCCGCTGGCAATCGCCTCGCGCGCGCGGCGGATGCCGTCTTCGACGGAGTCGGCCACGTTGGCGGCATACAGCGCGGTGCCGGCGTTCAGCGAGACGATCTCGCGCGGGGTGCCCGGCACGTTGGTCAGCGCTTCCAGCAGCATTTCCTTCGATTCCATCGCATCCGCCACCTTCAGGCCGCGGTTGGAGATCATCTGCAGGCCAAAGTCCTCGGGGTGGATCTCATACTCGCGCACTTCGCCGTCCTTCAGTTCGCCCACCAGCGTGGCAGCGCCCAGCGAGACCTCGTCCATGCCGTCCTTGCCGTACACGACGATGGCGTGCTTCGCGCCCAGGCGCTGCATCACGCGCACCTGGATGCCGACCAGGTCGGGGTGGAACACGCCCATCAGGATGTTGGGCGCGTCGGCCGGGTTGGTCAGCGGGCCCAGGATATTGAAGATGGTGCGCACGCCCATCTCCTTGCGGATCGGGGCGACGTTCTTCATCGCCGGGTGGTGCGTGGGCGCGAACATGAAACCGATGCCGGTTTCTTCGATGCACTGGCCGACCTGCTCGGGCGCAAGCATGATGTTCACGCCCAGCGCTTCCAGCACGTCTGCGCTGCCCGACTTGGAGCTGACGCCGCGGTTGCCATGCTTGGCGATCCTGGCGCCGGCCGCTGCCGCCACGAACATCGACGCGGTGGAGATATTGAAGGTGTGCGAGCCGTCGCCGCCGGTGCCGACGATATCGACGAAGTTCTCGCGATCTGCCACCGGCACCTTGTTGGCGAACTCGCGCATCACCTGCGCGGCGGCTGAGATCTCGCCGATGGTTTCCTTCTTGACGCGCAGCCCGGTCAGGATCGCGGCGGCCATCACCGGCGAGATCTGCCCCTGCATGATCTGCCGCATCAGGTGCAGCATCTCGTCATGGAAGATCTCGCGGTGCTCGATGCAGCGCGTCAGGGCTTCTTGCGGCGTGATGGACATGGCGTTCTCGCTGTCGGAATTCTGGGAAGTGTGCGGGGCGTGCGTGCTGGCGGGTGCGGAATCGAGCAGTCTCATCGCTGCGCCTTGACGAAGTTGGCCAGCAGGGCATGGCCGTGCTCGGACAGGATCGACTCGGGATGGAACTGCACGCCTTCGACGGCGAGCGTCTTGTGGCGCACGCCCATGATCTCGCCGTCCGGGGTCCAGGCGGTGATCTCCAGGCAATCGGGCAGGGTTTCGCGCTCGATCGCCAGGGAATGATAGCGCGTCACGTCGAAGTGCTTGGGCAAACCGGCGAATACACCCTGTTGCGTGGTCTCGATGGTGCTGACCTTGCCGTGCATGACCTGCTTGGCGCGGATCACCTTGCCGCCGAAGGCCTCGCCGATGGCCTGGTGGCCCAGGCACACGCCCAGCAGCGGGATCTTGCCGGCAAAGTGCTGCAGCGCCGCCACCGAGATGCCGGCTTCCTTCGGGCTGCACGGCCCGGGCGAGACGCAGATGTGGTCCGGCTTGAGCGCCTCGATCGCCTCGATGGTGATCTCGTCGTTGCGGTAGGTGCGCACGTCCTCACCGAGTTCGCCAAAGTATTGGACCAGGTTGTAGGTAAACGAATCGTAGTTGTCGATCATCAGCAGCATGGCGTCTGTCTCCTGTTCTTTCAGATGTCGGAGTCCAGGCCATCCTGGACCTGCTCGGCGGCGCGGATCACGGCGCGCGCCTTGGCTTCGGTTTCCCTCCATTCGGCTTCCGGGTCCGAATCGGCAACAATGCCGGCGGCGGCCTGCACGTAGAGGTTGCCGTCCTTGACGATGCCGGTGCGGATCGCGATCGCCAGGTCCATCTCGCCGCCGAACGACAGGTAGCCCACCGCGCCGCCGTAGATGCCGCGCTTGCGCGGTTCCAGCTCGTCGATGATCTCCATGGCGTGGACCTTGGGCGCGCCCGACAGCGTGCCGGCCGGGAAGGTCGCCCGCAGCACGTCCAGGTTGCTGATGCCTTCGCGCAGCGTGCCTTCGACCGAGCTGACAATATGCTGCACGTGCGAGTACTTCTCGATCACCATCTTGTCGGTGACCTTGACCGAGCCGGTCTCGGCGATGCGGCCGATATCGTTGCGCGCCAGGTCGATCAGCATCACGTGCTCGGCGATCTCCTTGGGATCCTGCAGCAGCTCGGTGGCCAGCTGGGCGTCCTTTTCCGGCGTATTGCCGCGCGGGCGCGTGCCGGCCAGCGGGCGGATGGTGACGATGTGCTCGCTGCGCATGTCGCCGTTGGAGCCGACCTTGCGCTCTTCCTGGCGCACCAGGATCTCCGGCGAGGCGCCCACCACCTGGAAGTCGCCGAAGTTGTAGAAGTACATGTACGGCGACGGGTTCAGCGAACGCAGCGCGCGGTACAGCGACAGCGGCGCGTCGCGGTAGGGCTTGACCAGGCGCTGGCCGATCTGCACCTGCATCATGTCGCCGGCCATGATGTATTCCTTGGCCTTGTGCACCGCGGCCAGGTAGTCGGCCTTGGCGAATTCGCGGTAGACCTCGGTCTGCACCGACGGGCTGGTGACCGGCACGTCCACCGGCTGGCGCAGCTTCATGCGCAGCTCGCGCAGGCGCTGGCGGGCGCGGGGGTAGGCCTCGGGCGTGGTCGGGTCGGCGTAGACGATCAGGTAGAGCTTGCCCGACAGATTGTCGATGACGGCCAGTTCCTCGCACAGCAGCAACTGGATATCGGGCAGGTTCAGGTCATCGGGCTTCTGCGTATCGGCGAGCTTCTTCTCGATATAGCGCACCGCGTCGTAGCCGAAGTAGCCGGCCAGGCCGCCGCAGAAGCGCGGCAGTCCGGGGCGCAGCGCCACCTTGAAGCGCTGCTCGAACTCGGCGATGAAGTCGAGCGGGTTGCCTTCGTGGGTTTCCACCACCTTGCCGTCGGTCACCACCTCGGTGCGGTTGCCATAGGCGCGCAGCAGCGTGCGGGCATGCAGGCCGATAAACGAAAAGCGCCCGAAGCGCTCGCCACCCACCACCGATTCCAGCAGGAAGGTGTTGACGCCGCGGGTCTGCGACTGGGCCAGCTTCAGGTACAGCGACAGCGGCGTTTCCAGGTCGGCAAAGGCCTCGGCGATCAGCGGGATGCGGTTGTAGCCCTGGTCGGCCAGCGATTTGAATTCCAGTTCGGTCATGTCGGTCCTCTTGTGCGGCCCGCGCTGCGGCATAGGTCAGGCGCGGCGCCGCTTGTCGGCAGGTAAGGCTGGAGCGTATGGAATCCCGCCCCGGTGGCGGACCGTGATGCAGCCAGCTTGCGGACAAGGCTGCACACGGCCGGAGAGAGGGCGTGCGGCGCGTTCTTGAGCTAAACGTAGCAGAGAAATATGGCTACGCTGGCTTTTGGCGGGTTTGGGTGGTGATGCCCGGCATGGCTTGGTGCCTTGGCCGGTGGTGGCGACGCCCTCGGGTCGAGGGCGTGTCAGCAGACTCGCGAACGCACTTTACGCCTGTTGGGAGGCGCGCCAGCGACGCCAGGGCCAAGCCTGCCGATCACTGCCAGAAGAGATGCGTTTGCGGTTGAGAAACATGAAATGTTTGGGATTTGGTCGGGATCGACGAAATTCGGACTATCGATGACCTGCCCAGTGTGCCGCAAACAGCGCTGCGGCGTGGGCAATGGAGTCGACTATACCATCGGCGTCAACGGCTTGTACAGGGTTGCCATGGTTGTAGCCATAGGGCACCAGCAGCACGCCCATGCCGGCCGCGCGGGCCGCCTGCGCGTCGTTTTCCGAGTCGCCCAGCGCCGCCATGGCCGACGGCTCCAGCCCGAAGGCGTCGGCCACTTTCAGCAGCGGGAAGGGGTCGGGCTTGCGCAGCGGGAAGGCGTCGCCGCCATAGACCAGCTCGAAGTACTGGGCCAGCCCGGTCTTGGCCAGCAGCGGCTCGGTGAAGCTGTAGGGCTTGTTGGTCACGCAGGCCAGGCGTAGCCCGGCCGTCTTCATCGCCGCCAGGCCTTCGCGCACGCCGGGGTAGACCTGCGAGAACTGGCCATTGATGCGGATGTACTCGCGGTCGTACAGCGTATAGGCGTCGGCGAACAGGCCGTTGGCATGCAGCGGCGAGAAGCGCGCGTCCAGCACGCGCCGGATCAGGTTTTCCGAGCCCTTGCCGACATAGCTGACGATCTCCGCCTCGGACATCGGCGCCAGCGGGCCCAGGTTGGGATGCTGGCGGCCCAGCGCCAGCAGCATGGCGTTGATCGAGGCGTGGAAGTCGCCCGCGGTGTCGACCATGGTGCCGTCGAGGTCAACGATCACGCCTTCGATGCCGCGCCAGTCGTTGCGGCGCAGGAACACGCCCTCGGTCATTGGCCGGCCTTGGCCAGTTCGCCGCGCAGGGCCGAGATGATGCCGCGGTAGCCGCCGTCCGCATCCGGCTTGCCGAACACGGCCGAGCCCGCCACGAAGGTGTCGGCGCCGGCCGCCGCGATCTCGGCGATGTTGTCCACCTTCACGCCGCCGTCCACTTCCAGCAGGATGGCGCGGCCGGTGCGGGCGGTGTATTCATCGATGCGCTGGCGCACGGCGCGCAGCTTGCTGAGCGTCTCGGGGATGAACGACTGGCCGCCGAAGCCCGGGTTGACCGACATCAGCAGGATCACGTCCAGGCGGTCCATCACGTGGTCCAGGTGGTGCAGCGGCGTGGCCGGGTTGAACACCAGGCCGGCCTGGCAGCCGTGATCGCGGATCAGCGCGAGCGAGCGGTCCACGTGTTCGCTGGCTTCCGGGTGGAAGGTGATGATATTGGCGCCCGCCTTGGCAAAGTCCGGGATGATCCGGTCCACCGGGCGCACCATCAGGTGCACGTCGATCGGCGCGGTCACGTGCGGGCGGATCGCCTCGCACACCAGCGGGCCCACGGTCAGGTTGGGCACGTAATGGTTGTCCATCACGTCGAAGTGGATCCAGTCGGCGCCAGCCTCGGTCACGCGGCGCACTTCCTCGCCCAGGCGGGCAAAGTCTGCGGACAGGATGGACGGGGCGATGCGGTAGGTGGGCGTGCTCATGTCGGCGGCTAGGATGTGGGGTGCTGGGGAATGCTGTTTGCGTCTCTGGCGCGCCCAGGGGCGGGCGCCAGAGGGGATCAGGCGGGGCGTCCGGCCCGGTCCGGCCCTGAAAGGGCTATATTCTACCGCTGCCCCGACGCACGGTGCTCTTGCCGGTGCTCTTGCCCGTGCCGCGGCCATCCCGCACAATGCGGCTACCCACTTCCCTGCCTGGCGCCTCACGCCGGCCCTGCCCACGATGAGCGAGTACGCTTTCTCCGTATCGGTACGCACCCAGTACCTGTCGGACCAGTCAGAACCTGAGCGCGGGCGCCATGCCTTCGCCTACACCATCACCATCCACAATACCGGCGAGGTGGCGGCGCAGCTGATCTCGCGCCACTGGGTCATCACCGACAGCGACAACGGCACGCAGGAAGTGGCGGGCCTGGGCGTGGTCGGCCACCAGCCGCTGCTCAAGCCGGGCGAGCATTTCGAATACACCAGCTGGGCCACTATCTCGACCCCGGTGGGCTCGATGAAGGGCGAATACTTCTGCGTGGCCGAGGACGGCCACCGCTTCGAGGTGCCGATCCCTGAATTCGCGCTGGTGCTGCCGCGCATGCTGCACTGACCCTGCGGGGAACCTATTGGCGCGATGCGCTGTCCTGATCCTGCGACGGCGCTTCAGCGCCGTCCTGCGCCGGCTGGCGCGACGGATGCTCGGACGGGGCGCGCGTGGGACGCGGGTTCTTTTTCGCCGTGCCCATGGTCCAGACCACGATAAAGATCAGCAGGAACAGCGCCACGCCCGCTTCCAGGGCGAACAGCAGCATGGGATGGGCTTCGAAGAACTTGCTCATGGCGGATGCGGCGCTGGCCCGCGGGGGCGCAGGCGGTGGTTGAAGGATGACGGTGGGATTGTAGGGGCAATCGGCCCCCGCAAGCTGCGCCTTCCAGGACATTGAACAATAGCAAGATGGCATACGCGGACGCTTCCCTGATTTCCCCAACTTCGCACCCGCACCGCATTCGCGGCTGGCTCGCGCTGGCCGGCGCGGCCGTGCTGCTGGCCGGCTGCATGAGCGGCCCGCCGCCGCGCATCGAGACCGGCCCTGCCGGCACCACGCCGCCGACGGCCTCGTCGCAGAAGGGCAGTCTGCAGGCCGCCAGCTGGGCCGAAATCGGCGGCTGGGCCCAGGACGACGTGCGCGCCGCCTGGCCCGCGCTGCAGGCCAGCTGCCAGGCGCTGAAGAAGCGCGCCGAGTGGAGCCGCGCCTGTGCCGCCGGCATGATGGTCGATGCCGGCGACCTCAACGCCATGCGTGCCTATTTCGAAAGCAACTTCCAGCCGTACCGCGTGGTCAACGGCGACGGCACCGACAATGGCCTGATCACCGGTTACTACGAACCGATCCTGCACGGCTCGCGCACGCGCCAGGGCAAGTTCCAGGTGCCGCTGTACCGCAAGCCGGCGCAGTTCGCCAACCGCCCGCTGCCGGCCCGCGCCGAACTGTTGCAGAACCCGGCCATGCGCGGCAGCGAGCTGGTATGGGTGGATGACGCAGTCGAGGCCGCCTTCCTGCAGATCCAGGGCTCGGGCCGAATCCGCATGGTCGACGGCAGCATCATGCGGGTAGGCTTCGGCGGCACCAACGACCAGCCGTTCCGCTCGTTCGGCAAATGGCTGCTGGACCGCGGCGAGATCACGTCGGCGCAGGCCACCATGCAGGGCATCAAGGCCTGGGCGCGCGCCAATCCGGGCCGCGTCGACGAAATGCTCAACATCAACCCGCGCTTTGTCTTCTTCCGCGAGCTGCCGGCCAACAACGACGGCCCGGTGGGCGCGCTGGGCGTGCCGCTGACCGCGGAGCGCTCGATCGCGGTCGACCCGGCCACCATCCCGCTGGGGGTGCCGGTGTTCCTGTCTACCACGCGCCCGCTCTCGACCGAACCGATCCAGCGGCTGATGTTCGCGCAGGACACCGGCAGCGCCATCAAGGGCGGGGTGCGCGCGGACTTTTTCTGGGGCGCGGGCGACGCCGCCGGCGAGACCGCGGGCCGCATGAAGCAGGGCGGCCGCATGTGGGTGCTGATGCCGCGTAGCTGAGCGCAGCAGCCGGCAACGCAGAAAGGGCGCCATCGCGGCGCCCTTTCTGCATGGTGGACAGCCCTCAGCGCGGGCGCTGGTCGACGATCCGCCGCGCCTTGCCCACCGAGCGCTCGACGCCGCCCTCGGGCAGCACCTCGATGCCGGCGGTGACGCCGATATAGGCCTTGATCTCCTGCGCCAGCCGCTCGCGCGCGCCTTGCGCCAGCGCGGGCTCGCTGCCGTGGGCGCATTCCACGCGCACCGTCAGCGTGTCCATGTGGCCGTCCTTGGTCAGCACGCACTGGTAGTGCGGCGCCAGCTCGGCGTGCCTGAGGATCAGTTCCTCGATCTGCGACGGGAACACGTTGACCCCGCGTACGATCATCATGTCGTCGGTGCGGCCGGTGACCTTCTCCATGCGGCGAAATGCCGCACGCGCCGTGCCCGGCAGCAGCCGGGTCAGGTCGCGGGTGCGGTAGCGCACCACCGGCATCGCCTCCTTGGTCAGCGAGGTGAACACCAGCTCGCCGAACTCGCCGTCGGGCAGCACCGCGCCGGTGTCGGGATCGATGATCTCGGGGTAGAAATGGTCTTCCCAGATGGTCGGGCCGTCCTTGGTCTCGGCGCACTCATTGGCTACGCCCGGACCCATCACCTCTGACAGGCCATAGATATCGACTGCCGAGATGCCCATGCGCTTCTCGATCGCCAGCCGCATTTCGGGCGTCCACGGCTCCGCGCCGAAGATGCCAACGCGCAGCGAGCTGCTGGCCGGGTCGATGCCCTGGCGCTCGAACTCGTCGGCGATCGCCAGCATATAGCTGGGCGTCACCATGATGACCTCGGGCTTGAAGTCCTGGATCAGCTGCACCTGGCGCTCGGTCTGCCCGCCGCCGAAGGGGATCGCGGTCAGGCCGGCCTTCTCCACGCCGTAGTGCGCGCCCAGGCCGCCGGTGAAGAGGCCGTAGCCGTAGCTGATGTGCACCTTGTCGCCGCGCCGCGCGCCCGAGGCGCGGATCGAGCGCGCCATCACCGTGGCCCAGTTGTCGATGTCATGGAGCGTGTAGCCGACCACGGTGGGCTTGCCGGTGGTGCCGGACGAGGCGTGGATGCGCGCCACGCGGTCCTGCGGCACGGCGAACATGCCGAACGGGTAGTTGTCGCGCAGGTCCTGCTTGCTGGTGAACGGGAAGCGCGCCAGGTCGGCCAGCGAATGCAGCTGGTCGGGGTGGACCCCGGCTTCGTCGAACTTGCGGCGGTACACCGGCGAATTGGCGTAGGCGTGGTTGAGCGACCATCTCAGCCGTTCCAGCTGCAAGGCCTGCAGCTCGGCGCGGCTGGCGGTCTCGATCGCATCCAGGGGCAGATCGGTCAGGCGCGTGCTCATGTCGTCTCCTGCACGGGGGCGTTTGTCTTAAGTATCTTGCCGGATTTGCTCAGGCGCCTTCTGTCCCTTCAGGCGGCGGCACCACGTGTCCCTTGATCTGCGCCGACTTGCCGCGGAACATCGCCACCACCTGGCCCGCGGCGTTGGTCACGCGGATATCGTAGATGCCGTGCCGGCCGGACAGGACCTGCTCGGTGGCCTCGGCGGTCAGCACGTCGCCGCCGTGCACGGGCTTGAGAAATTCGATGCTGCAGCCCGCCGCCACGGTGTTGATGTTATGGCTGTTGCAGGCAAAAGCGAAGGTCGAATCGGCAAGCGTGAACATCAGGCCGCCGTGGCAGATGCCGTGGCCATTGAGGAACTCCTTGCGCACCGGCATGTTCAGCCGGGCATAGCCGGGCCGCACGGCCTCGACCGTGATGCCCAGCCAGCGGCTGCAGGTGTCGGCTTCGTACATGGCGGCGGCGGCCGCTTCGGCGAGGGCCTGGGGGTCCTGTTTCAAGCTGGTCTCCTATATAGAGGGGCGGGCAGGCCCGCGCGGCTTACTTGCCGGTGAAATGCGGTGCGCGCTTTTCGAGGAAGGCGTTGACGCCCTCCGCATAGTCGGCGGACTGGCCGAGCTCGCGCTGCAGGTCGCGCTCCAGGTCTAACTGGGCGTCCAGCGTGGCGGTGGCACTGGCATACATGGCGCGCTTGATCGCGGCCAGCGCGCGGGTCGGCTGCCCGGCCAGGTGCGTGGCCAGCGCCAGCCCCTGTTCCGGCAGCAACGGGTCGTCCATGGTCTCCCAGACCAGGCCCCATTTCTCGGCCTCTTCGGCGCTCAGCCGCTCGCCGGTCATGGCCAGGCCCAGCGCGCGCGCCATGCCGATGCGCTGCGGCAGCAGCCAGGTGCCGCCCGAATCCGGTACCAGCCCGATCTTGACGAAGGCCTGGATAAAGCTGGCCGAGCGCGCCGCCAGCACCATGTCACAGGCCAGCGCCAGGTTGGCGCCGGCGCCGGCCGCGGTGCCGTTGACCGCGGCCACCACCGGCAGCGGCAGGGCCTGCAGCCGGCGGATCAGCGGGTTGAACCAGGTATCGATCAGTTCGCCCAGGTCGGTCATGTGCCCGGGCGTGAAATCCAGGTCGGCCAGGTCCTGGCCGGCGCAGAAGCCGCGGCCCGCCCCGGTCAGCAGCAAGGCACGCGCGCCGCCGGCCTCGACATGGTCGAGCGCCTGCTGCAGCGCCTGGTGCATCGCGCGGGTGAAGCTGTTGAGCTTGTCGGGGCGGTTCAGGGTGATCACGGCCACCGGGCCCTGCCATTGCAGCAAGACCGGGCCGGCATCGATGCTGACCGGCTGGCCAGCGGAGGTGGACATCGGGGGCATTGGGTTGTCTCCTGCCGGATATATTGTCGCGGTCGGCGCGGGCGGCTGTTGTCGACGGCGCCTCTTAAATAAACCGACCAGTCGGTCGGCAAATGTTAGCACTAATTTTTGGCTGCGGGTTGGCACGTGGCTTCCAATGTCGGCAGGGTCCGCAATGCCGGTCGCGGGCGTCGCTCTATAATCGCGCTGCCAACAACAATCTGAAACCTGCCGGCCGACATCTGTATGCGGATCCCGGCATGCTCGCCTATTCGCATTGAATATCCTATGAAGAAGATCGCTGCATTACTCCTGATTTCGTCCGTGGCCCTGTTTGCGGCGTGCGGCAAGAAAGAAGCGGCCCCTGCTGCCGGCGCCGACACGGCCACCAAGATCATTGTCGGCCTGGACGACAACTTCCCGCCCATGGGTTTTCGCGATAACAGCAACGAGCTCGTCGGCTTCGATATCGATATGGCCAAGGAGGCCAGCCGCCGTCTTGGCATGACGGTCGAATTCAAGCCGATCGACTGGAGCGCCAAGGAGGCGGAACTCAACGGCAAGCGCGTGGATGTGCTGTGGAACGGGCTGACCATCACCGAAGAGCGCAAGCAGAACATCAGCTTCACCGCGCCCTATATGACGAATCACCAGATTGTCATTGTCGGCACCAACTCGCCGGTGAAGGCCAAGGCCGACCTGGCCGGCCGCATCGTCGGCGCGCAGGACGGCAGCAGCGCCGTGGATGCGATCAAGAAGGAAAGCCAGCTCGCAGCCAGCCTGAAGGAACTCAAGACCTTCGGCGATAACGTCACGGCCCTGATGGACCTGTCGACTGGCCGCCTCGACGCAATCGTGGTGGATGAAGTGGTGGGCCGCTACCTGATCAGCAAGCGTGCCGGTGAATACAAGGTGCTGGAGGAAAACTTCGGTACGGAAGAATATGGCGTCGGCGTGCGCAAGGATGACGCCGAGCTGCTCGGCAAGCTCGACAAGACCCTGGCTTCCATGAAGCAGGATGGCACGGCAGCCCGCATTGCCACCCAGTGGTTCGGCACTGACATCACCAAGTAATCCAGACGCTGCGTGACGCCCTGCGCCGTTCCGGCAGGGCGCCGCGCCACCTCCGGACTCACGCGCCGGCCCGGCGCCTGGGATCCCACCTCCTTCTGTTTCGCGCGAGCATGGACTACGTCTTATCTCTTCTGGCGCCATTGGCGCAGGGTGCGCAAGTCACGCTCACACTATTCGCCATCACGCTCGCCCTGTCGGTGCCGCTGGGGCTGGCGCTGGCGCTGGCACGCATCTCGTCATGGCCGTGGCTGAGCGGCCTGGTCAATGGCTACATCTGGCTGATGCGCGGCACCCCGCTGATGCTGCAGATGCTGTTTATCTATTTCGCGCTGCCGTTCGTGCCGGTCATCGGCGTGCGCCTGCCTGACTTTCCCGCCGCGGTGGTGGCCTTCGCCCTGAACTACGCGGCCTATTTCGCGGAAATCTTCCGCGCCGGGATCAAGTCGGTCGATCGCGGCCAGTATGAGGCCAGCAAGGCGCTGGGCATGAGCTATTTCCAGACCATGCGGCGGGTCGTGCTGCCGCAGATGGTCAGCCGGGTGTTGCCGCCGGTCAGCAATGAGACCATTACGCTGATCAAGGACACGTCCCTGATCTACGTGCTGGCCCTCAACGATATTCTTCGCACCGCGCGCGGCATCGTGCAGCGTGATTTCACCACCACGCCTTTCCTGGTCGCCGCGCTCTTCTATCTGGTGATGACGCTGATTCTGACCTGGTTCTTCCAGAATCTCGAAAAACGCTATGCCAAACATGATGACTAGCCCGACCGGCGTCACGTCGAACCATGCGCCCGGCATCATGATCGCGGCGCGGGATCTCTTCAAATCGTTCGGGCCGCTGGAGGTCTTGCGCGGTGTCTCCCTGACCTTGCGCAAGGGGGATGTCACCGCGGTGATCGGGCCCTCGGGCTCGGGCAAGAGTACCTTGCTGCGCTGCCTGAATCATCTTGAGGTGATCGATCGCGGCACTGTTGAAATCGAAGGCGAGGCGCTGGCGGCCGCCGGCCCCGGCGGCGCCGCCAAATATGTGGCGGACGCGGAAGTGCGCCGCATCTGCCGCAAGATGGGCATGGTGTTCCAGTCGTTCAACCTGTTCCCGCACATGACGGTGCTGCAGAACATCATCGAAGCCCCCATGACCGTCAAGGGGCTGGCGCGCGATGCGGTGGTGCCCAGGGCTGAAGAGCTGTTGCGCAAGGTCGGCCTGCTGGCCAAGCGGGACAGCTACCCGGCACGCCTGTCCGGCGGCCAGAAGCAGCGGGTGGCGATTGCGCGGGCGCTGGCCATGGAGCCCGACATCATGCTGTTCGACGAGCCGACCTCCGCGCTGGACCCGGAGCTGACCGGGGAGGTGCTGCGCACCATGCGGCAACTGGCTGAAGAACATATGACCATGCTTGTCGTCACGCATGAGATGGGGTTTGCGCGGGAAGTGGCAAACCACGTCGTGTTCATGGATGACGGCAGGATTCTTGAGGAAGGGCCGCCTGAGGAAGTGTTCGGGGCACCAGCTCACGCGCGCACCCGCGAATTCCTGGCGCACATGCTCTAGGCAGCGCCTGCACCGCCACAACAGGTGGCAGAATAGCCCGCAGCCGGTGGCGACGGTGCCATCCGCCTGCAAATACATAGGAGAAGACATGCCGTACGAAAACATCCTGGTCGAGACCCGTGGCCGTGTTGGCCTGGTCACGCTGAACCGCCCGAAGGCCCTGAACGCGCTCAATGACGCGCTGATGGATGAGCTTGGCGCCGTGCTGACCGCCTTCGACCAGGATGAGGGCATCGGCGCCATCGTCATTACCGGCAGCGAGCGTGCCTTTGCCGCCGGCGCCGACATCGGCATGATGGCCAAGTATTCCTTCATGGACGTGTACAAGGGCGACTACATCACCCGCAACTGGGAGACCATCCGCAAGATCCGCAAGCCGGTGATTGCCGGCGTGGCTGGCTATGCGCTGGGCGGCGGCTGCGAGCTGGCGATGATGTGCGACATCATCATCGCGGCTGATTCGGCCAAGTTCGGCCAGCCCGAGGTGAAGCTGGGCACCATGCCCGGCGCCGGCGGCACCCAGCGCCTGCCGCGCGCGGTGTCCAAGGCCAAGGCCATGGACCTGTGCCTGACCTCGCGCATGATGGACGCCACCGAAGCCGAGCGCTCGGGCCTGGTGTCGCGCGTGGTGCCGGCCGACAAGCTGCTGGACGAAGTGCTGGCTGCGGCCGAGACCATCGCCGGGTTCTCGCTGCCGGTGGTCATGATGATCAAGGAGTCGGTCAACGCGGCCTACGAGACTACGCTGGCCGAAGGCGTGCACTTCGAGCGCCGGCTGTTCCATGCCACCTTCGCCAGCGAAGACCAGAAGGAAGGCATGGCCGCTTTCATTGAGAAGCGCAGCCCGAATTTCCAGCATCGCTAAGGCACGGATCAGGGAATACCCGAGAGTCAGGCGGGGTATTAAGTTTCTCCCGCACTCATCATTTCGGGGATTTCCTTTGCCGCTCAATGGCTTACGACATAATCCCCGGAGCCCCTGGCGGATCGTTATGACAAAGTTGTTGCAAGGTGCGCGAATCCGGCCTATTATTCGCCCCCTCGCAACACACAACGCAGCGCTGCAAAGCAGACGCAGCAAGGGTTGCGGGGTTGACCGGGATGGTTGGCGCAGCGAAGTTGGCGCGCTGGCCGCAGCAAAAAAAGTTGCTGAAACGGTTGACGAAACGAAGAAAGCTCTGCATAATCTCGTTTTTCTGCTGCTGACAACGCAGCAGCGCTGAACGGCAAAGCCGGCAGCGAAGTTCTTTAACAACCAAACAACCGATAAGTGTGGGCGCTGGGTAGCGGACGCCACTGTCTTCGGACAGTGTGGCTTCACAAGTTATACAGTGCTCGCACAGCAAAACGTGACTGGGTCTTCGGATCTGGTCAGTCAGTTTTCTGAGAGTGAGCGACCGCTCGAAAGAGCGAGACCCGCGAGGGTCACACAGAGATTGAACTGAAGAGTTTGATCCTGGCTCAGATTGAACGCTGGCGGCATGCCTTACACATGCAAGTCGAACGGCAGCACGGGGGCAACCCTGGTGGCGAGTGGCGAACGGGTGAGTAATACATCGGAACGTGCCCTGTCGTGGGGGATAACTAGTCGAAAGATTAGCTAATACCGCATACGACCTGAGGGTGAAAGCGGGGGACCGGTAACGGCCTCGCGCGACAGGAGCGGCCGATGTCTGATTAGCTAGTTGGTGGGGTAAAAGCCTACCAAGGCGACGATCAGTAGCTGGTCTGAGAGGACGATCAGCCACACTGGGACTGAGACACGGCCCAGACTCCTACGGGAGGCAGCAGTGGGGAATTTTGGACAATGGGGGCAACCCTGATCCAGCAATGCCGCGTGTGTGAAGAAGGCCTTCGGGTTGTAAAGCACTTTTGTCCGGAAAGAAATGGCTCTGGTTAATACCTGGGGTCGATGACGGTACCGGAAGAATAAGCACCGGCTAACTACGTGCCAGCAGCCGCGGTAATACGTAGGGTGCGAGCGTTAATCGGAATTACTGGGCGTAAAGCGTGCGCAGGCGGTTTTGTAAGACAGGCGTGAAATCCCCGAGCTCAACTTGGGAATGGCGCTTGTGACTGCAAGGCTAGAGTATGTCAGAGGGGGGTAGAATTCCACGTGTAGCAGTGAAATGCGTAGAGATGTGGAGGAATACCGATGGCGAAGGCAGCCCCCTGGGACGTCACTGACGCTCATGCACGAAAGCGTGGGGAGCAAACAGGATTAGATACCCTGGTAGTCCACGCCCTAAACGATGTCAACTAGTTGTTGGGGATTCATTTCTTCAGTAACGTAGCTAACGCGTGAAGTTGACCGCCTGGGGAGTACGGTCGCAAGATTAAAACTCAAAGGAATTGACGGGGACCCGCACAAGCGGTGGATGATGTGGATTAATTCGATGCAACGCGAAAAACCTTACCTACCCTTGACATGCCACTAACGAAGCAGAGATGCATTAGGTGCCCGAAAGGGAAAGTGGACACAGGTGCTGCATGGCTGTCGTCAGCTCGTGTCGTGAGATGTTGGGTTAAGTCCCGCAACGAGCGCAACCCTTGTCTCTAGTTGCTACGAAAGGGCACTCTAGAGAGACTGCCGGTGACAAACCGGAGGAAGGTGGGGATGACGTCAAGTCCTCATGGCCCTTATGGGTAGGGCTTCACACGTCATACAATGGTGCGTACAGAGGGTTGCCAACCCGCGAGGGGGAGCTAATCCCAGAAAACGCATCGTAGTCCGGATCGCAGTCTGCAACTCGACTGCGTGAAGCTGGAATCGCTAGTAATCGCGGATCAGCATGCCGCGGTGAATACGTTCCCGGGTCTTGTACACACCGCCCGTCACACCATGGGAGTGGGTTTTGCCAGAAGTAGTTAGCCTAACCGCAAGGAGGGCGATTACCACGGCAGGGTTCATGACTGGGGTGAAGTCGTAACAAGGTAGCCGTATCGGAAGGTGCGGCTGGATCACCTCCTTTCTAGAGGCTTGCGTCTCAAGCCTAGCGTTCACACTTATCGGTTTGTTTGCTGTTACAGCCAAGGGTCTGTAGCTCAGGTGGTTAGAGCACCGTCTTGATAAGGCGGGGGTCGTAGGTTCAAGTCCTACCAGACCCACCAAGTTATCCGGAAGGGGGATTAGCTCAGCTGGGAGAGCACCTGCTTTGCAAGCAGGGGGTCGTCGGTTCGATCCCGTCATCCTCCACCACTACCTGGTACCTTGGAATTGGTTGTCAAATGCAAGCGCTTAGCATTGAGCGTTTGCATTTGGCATTGCCAAGCGATCTGACGATCGGCTGTTCTTTAACAATATGGGATGTAGTAAAGGTGTCGCGCGAGCGTTGATGAGACGCTGCATTACCAACGCGATACCGGGTTGTGATTGTATCAACCAAAATGTATTTAAGTGATCGAAAGATGACTTGGAATACGGCACAAATGCGAGAACTCATCCTGTAGCGACTGTCTCACTGAGACACACTCGTTATAGGGTCAAGCGAACAAGTGCATGTGGTGGATGCCTTGGCGATCACAGGCGATGAAGGACGCGGTAGCCTGCGAAAAGCTTCGGGGAGCTGGCAAACAAGCTTTGATCCGGAGATGTCCGAATGGGGAAACCCGGCCCGTATGGGTCATCCCACACTGAATTCATAGGTGTGGGAAGCGAACGCGGCGAACTGAAACATCTAAGTAGCTGCAGGAACAGAAATCAACCGAGATTCCCAGAGTAGTGGCGAACGAAATGGGAAGAGCCTTGTACTCTTTAGCAGCATTGTTAGCAGAACGGGATGGAAAGCCCGGCCATAGCAGGTGATAGCCCTGTATGCGAAAACAGCGTTGTGGAACTAGGTGTACGACAAGTAGGGCGGGACACGTGAAATCCTGTCTGAAGATGGGGGACCATCCTCCAAGGCTAAATACTCGTGATCGACCGATAGTGAACCAGTACCGTGAGGGAAAGGCGAAAAGAACCCCGGGAGGGGAGTGAAATAGATCCTGAAACCGCATGCATACAAACAGTCGGAGCCTGGAAACGGGTGACGGCGTACCTTTTGTATAATGGGTCAGCGACTTACATTCAGTGGCAAGCTTAACCGATTAGGGAAGGCGTAGCGAAAGCGAGTCCGAACAGGGCGTTGAGTCGCTGGGTGTAGACCCGAAACCAGATGATCTATCCATGGCCAGGTTGAAGGTGCGGTAACACGTACTGGAGGACCGAACCCACTAACGTTGAAAAGTTAGGGGATGAGCTGTGGATAGGGGTGAAAGGCTAAACAAATCTGGAAATAGCTGGTTCTCTCCGAAAACTATTTAGGTAGTGCCTCGTGTCTCACCTTCGGGGGTAGAGCACTGTCATGGTTGGGGGGTCTATTGCTGATTACCCCGCCATAGCAAACTCCGAATACCGAAGAGTGCAATCACGGGAGACAGACATCGGGTGCTAACGTCCGGTGTCAAGAGGGAAACAACCCAGACCGCCAGCTAAGGTCCCCAAATATAGCTAAGTGGGAAACGAAGTGGGAAGGCTAAAACAGTCAGGAGGTTGGCTTAGAAGCAGCCACCCTTTAAAGAAAGCGTAATAGCTCACTGATCGAGTCGTCCTGCGCGGAAGATGTAACGGGGCTAAGCTATATACCGAAGCTGCGGACGCACAGTAATGTGCGTGGTAGGAGAGCGTTCTGTAAGCCTGTGAAGGTGTCTTGTAAAGGATGCTGGAGGTATCAGAAGTGCGAATGCTGACATGAGTAGCGATAAAGGGGGTGAAAGGCCCCCTCGCCGTAAGCCCAAGGTTTCCTACGCAACGTTCATCGGCGTAGGGTGAGTCGGCCCCTAAGGCGAGGCAGAGATGCGTAGCTGATGGGAAGCAGGTTAATATTCCTGCACCGTCGTATGATGCGATGGGGGGACGGATCGCGGAAGGTTGTCCGGGTGTTGGAAGTCCCGGTCCCTGCATTGGAGAAGGCGCTTAGGCAAATCCGGGCGCGGAATTCAAGAGTGTGGGGCGAGCGGCCTAGTGCTGCGAAGCAATTGGAAGTGGTTCCAAGAAAAGCCTCTAAGCTTCAGTCATACGAGACCGTACCGCAAACCGACACAGGTGGGCGAGATGAGTATTCTAAGGCGCTTGAGAGAACTCGGGAGAAGGAACTCGGCAAATTGGTACCGTAACTTCGGGATAAGGTACGCCCTGGTAGCTTGACTGGCCTGCGCCAGAAGGGTGAAGGGGTTGCAATAAAATGGTGGCTGCGACTGTTTAATAAAAACACAGCACTCTGCAAACACGAAAGTGGACGTATAGGGTGTGACGCCTGCCCGGTGCCGGAAGATTAAATGATGGGGTGCAAGCTCTTGATTGAAGTCCCGGTAAACGGCGGCCGTAACTATAACGGTCCTAAGGTAGCGAAATTCCTTGTCGGGTAAGTTCCGACCTGCACGAATGGCGTAACGATGGCCACACTGTCTCCTCCCGAGACTCAGCGAAGTTGAAGTGTTTGTGATGATGCAATCTCCCCGCGGCTAGACGGAAAGACCCCATGAACCTTTACTGTAGCTTTGCATTGGACTTTGAACCGATCTGTGTAGGATAGGTGGGAGGCTTTGAAGCGTGGACGCTAGTTCACGTGGAGCCGTCCTTGAAATACCACCCTGGTTTGTTTGAGGTTCTAACCTTGACCCGTGAATCCGGGTCGGGGACAGTGCATGGTAGGCAGTTTGACTGGGGCGGTCTCCTCCCAAAGTGTAACGGAGGAGTTCGAAGGTACGCTTGGTACGGTCGGACATCGTACCTAAAGTGCAATGGCAAAAGCGTGCTTAACTGCGAGACCGACAAGTCGAGCAGGTGCGAAAGCAGGACATAGTGATCCGGTGGTTCTGAATGGAAGGGCCATCGCTCAACGGATAAAAGGTACTCTGGGGATAACAGGCTGATACCGCCCAAGAGTTCATATCGACGGCGGTGTTTGGCACCTCGATGTCGGCTCATCTCATCCTGGGGCTGTAGCCGGTCCCAAGGGTATGGCTGTTCGCCATTTAAAGAGGTACGTGAGCTGGGTTTAAAACGTCGTGAGACAGTTTGGTCCCTATCTGCCGTGGGCGTTGGAATCTTGACGGGGGCTGCTCCTAGTACGAGAGGACCGGAGTGGACGTACCGCTGGTGTACCTGTTGTCTCGCCAGAGGCATCGCAGGGTAGCTATGTACGGAAGAGATAACCGCTGAAAGCATCTAAGCGGGAAACTCGCCTGAAGATGAGGATTCCCTGGAGGCTTGACCTCCTTGAAGGGTCGTTCGAGACCAGGACGTTGATAGGCTGGGTGTGGAAGCGCAGTAATGCGTTAAGCTAACCAGTACTAATTGCCCGTAAGGCTTGATCCTATAACCAGTGTGTTTTGCCTGGTGAGTGATTCGCCTGTGCCCTCGGTTGGCACAATACGCACAACCAAGACTACATCCCTATTCGTGACGCTGGCTTCAACCCCAGCGTCACAACCCCTCATGCCTGGTGACCATAGCGAGCTGGAACCACCCCTTCCCATCCCGAACAGGTCCGTGAAACAGCTCCGCGCCGATGATAGTGCGGATTCCCGTGTGAAAGTAGGTCATCGCCAGGCTCTTATACTGCAGAACCCCCAGCCCCAAAAGGCTGGGGGTTTTTGCTTTGGCGCGGCGGAAATGCCGTGGCCGTCGCAGGCATGCGTGTCCTCGTTGTTTTCATGCCGCATCGCGGGTCGCCGAGCATTCCGGGACTGCCGGCCTTCTGCTATGGTCGACACCCAAGTGCCCACATGCGGCACGA
Organism: Cupriavidus necator; assembly: GCA_022041995.1. Taxonomy (GTDB): domain Bacteria; phylum Pseudomonadota; class Gammaproteobacteria; order Burkholderiales; family Burkholderiaceae; genus Cupriavidus. The sequence continues at coordinate 3,697,388 of CP074381.1, read as the reverse complement.
AGGCGGTTGCAACGCGTGTTTGCAGCAAGTAGTGAGCAATAGCCGGACCCTTGCCGACAGAGCAGGTCCGGATTCGGGTTTCGAGGGGTTACATGACGGCCAAGGTGTTTCGGCTGGTTTTGACTGGGGCCGCCGGCGCGCTGCTGCTGGCAGGATGCGCATCCACTCCCCCTGTTTCGGCGGTTCCTCCGGGTGACACGGCCAATATGGCCGGGACTTCCGCGATAGATTGCCAGGCGTTCGCCCGGCGCATGGCCGCGTACGCGGCAGCGCAGACGGACCCGGCGGTGCCTGCGGTGCCGTCGCCCGACCCGCTGGCTGCCGCCAACACCAGTGCGGCGGAAGCCGAGGCGGGTGATGACGGCGAAGTCGCCGATGCCGCGCCGCCGCCAACCCTGGCCACGCTGCCGTTGTTCTCGGTCTCACCGCATCGCGACCAGTTGCCGGTCGGCTGGCAGCCGTGGACCATCAACCGCAACAAGACGCCGACCCGTTATTCGATGGCGGAGGTCGACCAGCGCGTGGTCGTCCATGCGCAGGCCGAAAGCTCGGCCTCCGGCCTGTATGTGCCACTGCGCGAGCGCGATGCCGGCATGCTGCGCTGGACCTGGAAGACCAGCAGCATCACCGCAATGCCGACAACAGCCTCGGCCCGCGCGAGGACTCGCCGTTGCGCCTGTTTGTCGCCTTCGACGGCGACAAGGGTGCCCTGCCCTTGAAAGACCAGCTGATGTACGAGATGGCGCGGCTGACCACCGGCCGCGATATGCCCTACGCCACGCTGATGTATATCTGGGGCGGACGGCGCGCGGAAGGCTCATTGGTGAAAAATCCGCACACCGACCGAGTGCGCATGATCGTGGTGGATAGCGGCATGAAGCACGCCAATGAGTGGCGTTGCCATGAGCGCGACCTGCGCGCCGACTACCGCAAGGCCTTCGGGACCGACCCCGGCCGGGTCATCGCCGTGGGCATCATGACCGATACCGACAACACCAAGAGCAAGGCCGAGTCCTGGTACGGCGACATCGCGCTGGACTGAAGCGCCCCGGCGGCGCCCTCAGCCGCCGATGGGTTCGGCCAGCGCGAGCAGCGCGAACGAGGCCAGCCAGTGCGTGGACACATACTCGCCCTCGACCGCCTGCGGCAGCGAGGCCTCGAGATGGTCCGACCACGCCCGGATGGCCAGCGGCCGCAGCGGCTCGGGCAGGGCGGGCTCCAGCATGCGCCAGCACCAGGCGCGCGACAGGTTGAGTCCGTCCAGGTGCGAGGTCTTGGGATCGCTGCGATTGGTCACTTCGACCGGCGTCAGCCAGTTGGCCAGTTCCACCTGCCCCGGCACGAACAGCTCCCACCATTCTGAAAACGCGCAGCCGTCCATCACGGCGTGCATCAGCACGGCTTCGGTCAGCCCGCCGGACAGGAATTCATCGCCGCCGGGCTCATACCGCGCCGGGTACTTCTGATCATGTCCGAACCAGCGGTGGGCCCGCCGCACGATGGCGCGCCGCAAGGTGAGGTCCTGGTGCGTGCGTGCATAGGCCATGGCCATCACCAGGGCGAAGGCGCTGTTGTAATGGGTGCCGGTGCGCACCGGGAATACCGCTGCATCGAGGAAATCCGCGAGTTGCCGTGACAGGTGCAATGCCAGTGGCGCGCACGCCTCGGCCCAGGTGGCAGCCTGGGCGTCCTGGCGCGCCAGCGCCAGCAACTCCGCCTGCAGTTTCAGCATCCAGCCCCAGCCATAGGGACGCTCGAAGGTGCGCGAATGGGGCCGCTGGAAGTAGGCCAGCTCGACCGCGATGTGCTCTGGGCGCAGCTGGGCATCCAGCGTTTCGCGGATGCGGGGCGCCTCCTCCAGGTCCGGCGACAGCGCCAGCAGCCGCACCAGCAACCAGTGCATGTGCACGCTGGAGTGCCAGTCGTAGCTGCCGCAGAAGACCGGATGCCAGGCCGCAGGTTCGGCCAGGTCACCGGCGCTGGCCATCATGTGGTCCAGCTTGTACGGATAGCGGCGCAGGATATTGTCCAGCGCCACGCGCGCGAAGCTGCGCGCTGTCTCGCGATCCAGCGCCAGGTGGCCCATCGCGGATGCTCCCCTGTTGTTATCGTTGTGCTGCGCTCAGGTACGTAAGGTCACGCAGGCGCCAGCCACTTCTCCACCAGCCGCACGAAGAACGTCGAGCCGACCGGCAGCAGTTCGTCGTTGAAATCGTAGCTCGGGTTGTGCAGCATGCAGGGCCCGATGCCATGGCCGGCGTCGCGATGGCCGCCGTCGCCGTTGCCCAGGAACAGGTAGCAGCCGGGCTTGTGCTGCAGCATGAACGAGAAATCCTCGGCGCCCATGGTGGGCTCGACGTTGCTGTCGACGTTGTCCGCACCGACCAGTTCGGCGGCGACCGCGGAGGCAAAGCCGGTCTCGGCCTCGCTGTTGATGGTCGGCGGATAGTTGCGGTGGAATTCGTATTCGATGGTGCAGTCGAATGCCGCCGCCACCGCGCGCGCCACTTCTTCCATGCGCCGTTCGATCAGGTCCAGTACCGGCACCGTGAACGTGCGCACCGTGCCGCCGATCCAGGCCTGGTCCGGCACGATATTGGTGGCGTCGCCCGCGTGGAACTGCGTGACCGAGATCACCGCGGTATCGATCGGGCGCTTGTTGCGCGTGATGATGCCCTGCAGCGCCGACACGATCTGCGCCGCCGTGAAGACCGGGTCGTTGCCGTTGTTGGGCATGGCCGCATGCGCACCCTTGCCGCGCACCACGATGCGGAACTCGTTGCTCGATGCCATCAGCGGGCCCGCGCGCGTGCCGAACGTGCCGACCGGCATGCCCGGCCAGTTGTGCACGCCGAACACCGCGTCGCACGGAAAGCGCTCGAACAGCCCATCCTTGATCATTTCACGGGCGCCGCCGCCGCCTTCCTCGGCCGGCTGGAAGATCAGGTGCACGGTGCCGTCGAACGGCTTGTGCTGCGCCAGGTAGCGCGCCGCGCCGAGCAGCATGGCGGTGTGGCCGTCGTGGCCGCAGGCGTGCATCTTGCCGGTGTGCTGCGAGCGGTGATCAAAGGTGTTCGCTTCCTGCAGCGGCAGCGCGTCCATGTCGGCGCGCAGGCCGATGGCGCGCGGGCTGTTGCCGTTGCGGATCACACCGACCAGGCCGGTGGTGCCCAGGCCGCGATGGACTTCGATGCCCCACGATTCCAGATTGCGCGCGACCACGTCGGCGGTGCGCTGCTCTTCGAAGCAGAGTTCAGGGTGGGCGTGGATGTCGCGCCGGATCGCGCGGATTTCGGCTTGTGCCTGCAGGATTTCAGGGATGAGCTTCATGATGCCGGGCTGCCTCGGAGTCAAAGGCGTTAGCGATGGGATACCCCGATCATACGATGCCTCCCGCGAAAGCGCCAAAATGTGGCGATTTCCTGCGCGGTTGCCCGGTTGGCGCAGTGCAATATGCCAGCGCGGGTGGGTTTCCCCGCATTGCCGTGACATGCGCACTGCTGGAACAGTTCATGCTTGAAGTGCCCGGCCGGCAATTCCGTCGCTTTTTGATGCGCCATCGCACCAAAAAGCAGCGCCGCTCGTGACCCGCTGCGCGCGCGCATTGCCGATCCTAAAACGTCTGCTTCACTTCCTACAGGGAGCATTGCGCGATGTCCCTTCGCACTTTCAAGAAGGCAATTGGCGTGGTGGCGGTAGCGGGGGCCCTTGGCCTCGCACTTGCCGGCACCGCCCAGGCCGCGGATCTCAAACTGGCCATGAGTTCGCCGCCGACCTCGATGGATCCGCACTTCTACAACCTGTTCTCCAATATCAACGTCTCCGAGCACATCTTCGACTCGCTGACCAAGATGGATCCCGACAGCCGCATCATCCCGGGCCTGGCCGAGTCATGGAAGCTGGTCAACAACCTCACGTGGGAATTCAAGATCCGCAAGGGCGTGAAATTCCACGACGGCTCCGAGCTGACCGCCGAAGACGTGATCTGGTCGCTGGACCGCCCGGCCACCATCCAGAACAGCCCTGGCAAGTTCGATGTCTACACCAAGGCGATCGTCAACAAGAAGATCATCGACAAGCACACCATCCAGCTGACCACCAACCAGCCCTATCCGCTGATGCTGAACGACCTCACGTCGATCTTCATCGTGCAGAAAAAGGCGACGCAGGGGCTGAGCTCGGATGACTTCGCGCAGGGCAAGGGCATGGTCGGCACCGGGCCGTTCAAGTTCGTCAGCTATGCCCGCGACGACCGGGTCGAGCTGGTGCGCAACAACGACTACTGGGGCGCCAAGCCGGCCTGGGACAAGGTCACGCTGCGCTTCATCCCCAACCCGGCGACGCGCCTGGCGGCGCTGCTGTCGGGCGACGTGCAGGCGATCGAGAACGTGCCCACGCCTGACCTGCCCAAGGTGCGCAAAGATCCCAAGCTGTCGTTCTTTTCCAAGATCTCGCACCGCGTGATCTACCTGTATTTCGATGCCAAGCGCGACAAGTCGCCCTTTGTCACCACGAAGGAAGGCGCGCCGATGGACAAGAACCCGCTGAAGGACGCGCGCGTGCGCAACGCCATCAGCATGGCGATCAACCGGCAGGGCATCAAGGACCGCCTGATGGAAGGCCTGTCCGAGCCGACCAACAACCTGGTGCCGCCGACGCTGTTTGGCTACAACCCCAACCTGAAGACGGTCAAGTACGACCCCGAGGGCGCCAAGAAGCTGCTGGCCGACGCGGGCTTCCCGAACGGCTTCGGCGTGACGCTGCACACGCCCAACAACCGCTATGTCAACGACGAGAAGATCGCGCAGACCATTGCGCAGAACCTGACCCGCATCGGCATCGCCACCAAGGTCGAAGGCATGCCGATGGCAACGTACTCGTCCAAGGGCATCAAGCACGAGTGGTCGTTCGGGCTGCTGGGCTGGGGCGCGCAGACCGGCGAGGTCAGCTCGCCGCTGCGCGCGCTGCTGGCGTGCGAGGACAGCAAGAAGGGCTTCGGCACCACTAACTGGGGCGAGTACTGCAACCCCAAGATGGACGTGGTGCTGGAAAAGGCGCTGTCCACCGTGGATGACAACGAGCGCTCCAAGCTGCTGCAGGAGGCCACCGCAATCGCGATCAACGATGGCGGTATCATCCCGATCCACCAGCAGGTGACCACCTGGGCCACGCAAAAGGGCATCGTCTACGTGCCGCGTACCGACGAGCGCACCTACGCGCACAACTTCAAGCCCCAGTAAGCTCAGGTCAGCCCAGACAGGAGCCTCGGCCGGCGGATTGTCTGCTGGCCGAGTTTGCGGTGCCGCGCATGGCTGCCGCGCCACACCCGGGAAGCGCCACGGCGCGGCCCGGGCGTGGCGTGCATTCGTGCGCGAAAGGAAAGTGGTTCGAACATGCTGGTCTTTATCATCCGGCGCCTGATGCAGAGCGTGGTCGTGCTCTTCGTCATGTCGCTGCTGGTTTTCCTCGGCGTCTTTGCCATCGGCAATCCCGTCGACATCCTGATCAACCCGCAGGCCGACCAGGAGGACATCAAGCGCACCATCGCGGCGCTTGGCCTGGACAAGCCGTTGTGGGAGCAGTACTGGGTCTTCCTGCAGAATGCGCTGCAAGGCAACCTGGGCACCTCGTTCGCGCACGGCACGCCGGCGCTCAAGCTGATCTTCGAGCGCATGCCCGCCACCATGGAACTGGCCATCTGCGCGATCCTGCTGGCGATCGTGCTGGGCATCCCGCTGGGGCTGTGGGCCGGGCTGCGGCCCAAGGGCATCGCCGGCAAATCGATCATGACGGTGTCGATCCTGGGCTTCTCGCTGCCCACCTTCTGGGTCGGGCTGATGCTGATCATGGTGTTCGCGGTGCAGCTCGGCTGGCTGCCCTCGAACGGGCGCGGCGAGACCGTGCGCGTGCTCGGCATTTCGCTCAGCTTCCTGACCGCCGACGGCATCCGCCACCTGATCCTGCCGGCGGTGACGCTGTCGCTGCTGAACATCGCCATGGTGATCCGGCTCACGCGCGCCGGCACGCAGGAGGCGATGCTGCAGGACTACGTCAAGTTCGCGCGCGCCAAGGGGCTGTCTAACACCCGCATTGTCGGCGTGCACGTGCTGAAGAACATCCTGATCCCGATCGTCACCGTGATCGCGCTGCAGTTCGGCTCGATCATCGCCTTTGCCATCGTGACGGAATCGATCTTTGCCTGGCCCGGCATGGGCAAGCTCATCATCGACTCGATCCAGCTGCTGGACCGGCCGGTGATCGTCGCCTACCTGATGGTGATCGTGACATTGTTCATCCTGATCAACCTAGTGGTGGACATCCTTTACAGCATGCTCGATCCGCGCGTGCGCATTGCCGACAACAAGGGCTGAGCCATGAGTGCCGTATCTGTGGAACAAGAGGACAAGACGCCGCCGCCCGCCGCGGCGCGCGAGCAATCGCCGTGGCGGCGTTTTGCCGCGGAGTTCTTCTCCAGCAAGATTGCCGTGGCTGGGCTGGCCACGCTGGTAACCATTATCCTGATCGCCATCTTGGCACCGTGGCTGGCGCCGCAGAACCCCTATGACCTGGCCACGCTGGACGTGCTCGACGCGCGCCTGGCGCCGGGCGAGCAGGCCGGCAGCGGCATGACCTTCCTGCTGGGCTCGGACGAGCAGGGCCGCGACATCCTGTCGGCGGTGATGTTCGGCCTGCGCATCAGTATCGGCGTGGGCGTGGTCAGCACCGTGATCGCGCTGCTGCTGGGCGGCACGCTTGGCCTGCTGGCGGGTTTCCTGGGCGGACGCACCGAGGCCTTCATCATGCGCGTGGCCGACCTGCAGCTGTCGTTCCCGCCGATCCTGCTGGCGCTGATCCTGCTGGCGTTCCTGCGTCCGGGGCTGGGCAATATCGTGATCGCGCTGGTGGCGGTGCAGTGGGCCTACTACGCGCGCACCACGCGCAGCGCCGCGCTGGTGGAGCGCCGCAAGGAATACATCGAGGCGGCCACCTGCCTGGGCCTGTCGCCCACGCGCATCATGTTCCGCCACCTGCTGCCCAACTGCCTGCCGCCGCTGATCGTGATCGCGGCGCTGCAGGTGGCATCGGCCATCACTCTGGAAGCGACGCTATCCTTCCTCGGGCTGGGCGTGCCGGTCACCGAGCCGTCGCTCGGTTCGCTGATTTCCAACGGGCAGCAGTACATGCTGTCGGGCAAGTACTGGATCAGCTTTTTCCCCGGCATCGCGCTGGTGGTCACCATCGTGGCGATGAACCTGGTGGCCGACCAACTGCGTGACGTACTGAACCCGCGCCTGCAGACGCAATAAGGAAGGAGCGGAACATGGCACAACCGACACTGGTGGTCGAACACCTGAAAACGCAATTCCATACGCGCGGCGGCATCGCCAAGGCCGTCGACGACGTATCCTTCACCGTGGGCCGCGGCGAGATCATGGGGCTGGTGGGCGAGTCCGGCTCGGGCAAGTCCATGACGGGCTATTCGATCATGGGCCTGATCGACCCGCCCGGGAAGATCGTCGACGGCCGCATCGCGCTGACCAGCCGCGACGGCGTCACGCGCGACTTGCGCGCGCTCACCCCGGCGCAGCAGCGCGACGTGCGCGGCAACCGTATCGCGATGATTTTCCAGGACCCGATGATGACGCTGAACCCGGTCCTGCGCATCGACACGCAGATGATCGAGGCGGTGCTGGCCCATGAGAACGTGGGCAAGGCGGTGGCGCGCGAACGTGCCCGCAATGCGCTCGCGCGGGTCGGCATCCCGTCGCCGGACGAGCGCCTGCAGGCCTATCCGCACCAGTTCTCGGGCGGCATGCGCCAGCGCGTGGCGATCGCGATCGCGCTGCTGAACAAGCCCGACCTGATCATTGCCGACGAACCGACCACTGCGCTGGACGTCACCATCCAGGGCCAGATCCTGTACGAGATGCAGACCCTGTGCCGCGAATCGGGCACGGCGCTGATCTGGATCACGCACGACCTGTCGGTGGTGGCGGGGCTGGCCGATACCGTGTGCGTGATGTACGCCGGCAAGATCGTCGAGGCGGGCGACGTGCGCCAGGTGCTGGAACACCCCGAGCACCCGTACACCCACGGGCTGATCAGCTCGGCGCCGTCGCGCAATCCGCGCGGCACGCCGCTGCGGCAGATCCCGGGCATGACGCCGTCGCTGCTGAACCTGCCGGGCGGCTGTGCCTTCCGTGAACGCTGCCCCTACGCCAGCGCTGCCTGCAAGACCGAGCCGCCGCTGGAAACCGCTGCCGACGGCCGCCGCCTGCGCTGCTTCCATCCGGTGCTGGCCAACCAGGAGGCGGCATGAGCGCAACTGAACTGCAATCCCGACCGATGACGAATCCTGCCGCTGAAGAGGGGGCCACGCCGGGCGCGCCGATCCTGGAACTGCGCGGCGTGTCCAAGCGCTTCGTCAAGTCGCTCGACGCGGCCGCGCGCATCGCGAACCTGTTCGGCGCCCATGCGCATGAAGAGGTGGTGCACGCGGTCGACCGCGTCGACCTGAGCATCCGTGCCGGCGAGGTGGTGGGCCTGGTCGGCGAGTCCGGCTGCGGCAAGTCCACGCTGGGGCGCATGGCTGTGGGTCTGCATAGCCTGACCGAGGGCGAGCGCCTGTGGCGCGGCACCAACCTGGACCACCTGCCGCCCGACAAGCGCCGCGAGAAGCAGCTGGCGATCCAGATGATCTTCCAGGACCCGTACGCCTCGCTCAATCCGCGGCTGCGCGTGCTGGATATCGTCGGCGAGGCGCCGGTGGTGCACGGCATGGTCGAGCGCGGCGCGCAGAAAGGCTATGTGGAAGACATGCTGGTGCGCGTGGGCATGGACCCGACCGTGCTGCGGCGCTTTCCGCACCAGTTCTCGGGCGGGCAGCGCGCGCGCATCGGCATTGCCCGGGCACTGGCGGTGAAGCCCGAGTTCCTGGTGTGCGACGAGTCGGTGGCGGCGCTGGACGTGTCGACCAGGCCCAGGTGCTGAACCTGTTCATGCGCCTGCGTGAAGACCTGAACCTGACCTACCTGTTCATCAGCCACGACCTGGGCGTGGTCAAGCACATCAGCGACCGCGTGGTGATCATGTACCTGGGGCGGGTGGTGGAATCCGCGCCGACCGAAGACGTGTTCGCCGCGCCCAACCATCCTTATACGCAGGCCCTGCTGGCGGAGGCTCCCAAGCTGGAGGTGGCTCGCAAGACCTATGTGGCGATCCGCGGCGAGATCCCGTCGCCGCTGAACCCGCCGCCGGGCTGTCACTTCCACCCGCGCTGCCCGCATGCGATGCCGCGTTGCCGGGAAGAGCAGCCGCTGCTCAAGGAGATTGCGCCGATGCGGTTCTCGGCGTGTCACCTGAACGACATGGAGTAGGGCGCCTCAACCCGCACTGGTTGTCTCCCCTCTCCCCTTATGGGAGAGGGGAGACAACATGCGGTCACGCTGAGCGCGTCAGCGGATCACCTGGCCCTTCGAATTGATGATCGTCATCTCGACGAACTTCGAACCCACGTGGTTCTCCGGCGTGAAGTTGACGATAAATCCGCCGAGGTCATAGCTGCGCATTGACTCCAGCGCGGTCACCAGTTTGTCGCGCGTCAGGTCCTTGCCGGCGCGGCGCAGGCCTTCGGTGAAGGCCTTGGCGGCGATGAAGCCTTCGATGCTGGCGTAATCGAATTCGCTGGGCTTGCCGGCGGCCTGCAGCAGGCGCAGGTACTCCCGCACGATCGGCAGCGTGGCGTTGCCCGGGTGCGGCATCACCTGCGAGATGATCACGCCGCTGCCCTGCGCGCCGACCTCGTTGGCCAGCGCCTGCGTGCCGACGAAGGAGACGTTGTAGAACTGGCCGTTGTAGCCGCGGCGCAGCGCTTCCTTCACGAAGGCGCCGACGGTGCGGTAGGCGCTGATCATCACCACGGCGTCGGGCCGGGCCTTCATCGAGCCCTGTATGGCGTCGCCGATTTCCGTGGTGTTGCGAACCACGGGCTCGCGCGCGACGATCTGCACGCCGCTGTCGGGCGCGGCCTTGAGCGCGCGCTCCAGACCTTCCAGTCCGGCCTTGCCGTAGGCGTCCTCGTTGTAGACCACGGCCACGCGCTTGAGCCCGGTGGTCCGGATCTGGCGCAGGATGGCCGCGGTTTCCTCGTTGTAGCCGGCGCGCACATGGAAGACGTAGCGGCTGCGCGGCTCGCGCAGCGACTGCGCCCCGGTGTACGGGCCGAAGAACGGCACCCTGGCCTGGATTGCCAGCGGCAGCGCGGCCTGGCTGGTGGGCGTGCCGACATAGCCGAAGAGGGCGAAGACGCGGTCCTCCTCGATCAGCTTCTTGGTGTTCCTGGCGGCGGGCTCGGGCTCGTAGTAGTCGTCCAGCGCCTCCAGCCGGATCTTGCGGCCGTAGATGCCGCCCTCCTGGTTGATATGATCGAAATACAGCCGCGCGCCCGAGTTCATCTGCTTGCCGAGCACGGCGGTCGGGCCGGTCAGCGCGGCGGACTGGCCCAGCAGGATGGTGTCGGCAGTGACGCCGTTTTCGGATGTGGCGGCGGTGCCCGCCGTGTTGGCTGCGAAGGCAGCGCCCGATGCGCCACCCGTGCCGATGGCGCACGCCACCAGCAGGCCGGCAAGGCGGCCATTGACCCCGGATCGGAAAGACATAAACCCCCCGCGAAATGTGGTTCGGTTACCCGTTCGCCGCGTCGGCCGGTCGCTCGCCGGCGAATTGCTCACGTCGTGCGGCATGGTGCGCGTACTGGTCTGTGCCGGCAGCGCGCCGGCACATCATAATCGAATCACTAGTGTCCGGTTAAATTTCGAACAAATTCAATTGGTTAGCGGCGTCGGGAACTTCTGACAGTGAAGAGTCGGGCTGAAAGGCCTGTGAAATAGGGGTTTTCTCGAAAACCGAGACGGACAAAATCTGTAGCAAAGTGTAGAGCGAGGCATTGAGTTGAAGCTCCTTCTTGACGATGGCGATGAGCACGTAGATGGACACGGCGCACCAGATTTGCGTCTTCACCGCGTTCTCGCTCGTGCCGAGGAATTTCTTGATACGCAGATGCTGCTTGATCCATTTGAAAAACAATTCCACCTGCCAGCGGTTCTTGTACAGCGCGGCGATGGTGATAGGCGGCAGCGTTGTGTTGTTGGTCAGGAAGATCAAGGTCTTGCCGGACTCCGGGTCCTTGAAGCGGATGCGGCGCAAGTGCTCAGGATAGTCTTGTGCAGAGTAAAAGCCGTTCAGGGCGATGGTCTGATCGCAGATGACACCGGTGCTGCGGTCTGTTGCGGCAGAGTAGAAGCGGCGGGCATTCATGTTGCTCTTGGCCCGCGTGACGAAGAATGCGCCGCTTTGATGAACCAGGTAGAGCCGAGCGAAATCCAGATAGCCGCGATCCATCACGTAGAACGCGCCTGCCTCGATGGGCAGGAAGTCGAGTACGTTCACTTCGTGCAGTTTGCCGTCGGAAATGTGGATGAAGGCGGGAATGGTGCCGCGCAAATCGAGCAGCGTGTGCATCTTGATCGCTGCCTTGGTCTTGCGAAACGGCGCCCAGTCGAACAACGACAGGCACAGGTCGATGGTAGTGGCGTCCAGGGCGTAGATGGTTGCATCGAGATCGATATCCAGCGACTCGCTCGCATACAGCGCCCGAGCGCGCGTGATAAGGCGCATCGCCAGCTCGTGATAGATGCGCCAGTCCCGCAGGTTCAGCGCATCCGACAGCGTCGAGCGCGCCGGCACGTTCTTCAATCCCATGTGAAAGAGCTTGCTGCGGTTGGCCGCCAGGCAGACCTCTATGTCGCGCAGCGACTCGCGCCAGGTCAACTGGGCGAACGACATGATGCGGAACAGATCGGCGCAGCCCAAGGTGCGCACGCCCGCATCTCCGCGATGCTTCTCGATAATGCGACCGAAGGTCTTCCATGGCACGAATTCCATGACCTGCGCGAACAGCGTCTTGCCCACATTCATGGGTCGATCCTGGTCGTTGAAACCCGAAAGGATCGCAAATTTTCCGTTCGAAATTCAAATCGTGGACACCCATGGAATCCTCACAACCCGCGTCAGCATTGGCTTCCAAGCCAATGACCCTCAAATAAACCGGACACTAGTGTAATCGAATACAATCGGATCGAGATACTCCCCGCCATCACCCCGCACGGCCGGGAAAGCGCCGCCCGCCGGCGCGGCTCGGGCGCCGCTACCCGCCGCCTGCGCCGGCATCTCCAGTTCCGTACGACCGAACGAAAACAACACACCCCGCCCGGAGACCCCATGGCTTCCCGCATCGTCCGCGCCGCCTGCCCGCATGACTGTCCCGACACTTGTGCCTTGCTCGTCACCGTCGAGGACGGCCGTGCTGTCAAGGTGGCGGGCGATCCCGACCATCCCGGCACGCAGGGCGTGCTGTGCACCAAGGTGTCGCGCTACACCGAGCGCACCTACCACCCGGACCGGCTGCTGACGCCGATGAAGCGTATCGGCAAGAAGGGCGAAGGCAAGTTCGCGCCGATCTCCTGGGAGGAGGCGCTGGACACCATCGCCACCCGCCTGCAGGCGATCGCGGCGCGCGATCCGCAGGCCATCGTGCCGTACAGCTACGCCGGCACCATGGGGCTGGTGCAGGGCGAGAGCATGGCCGCGCGCTTCTTCAACAAGCTGGGCGCGTCGCGGCTGGACCGCACCATCTGCGCCAGCGCCGGTGCCACCGCGCTGCGCTACACCTACGGCGCCAGCGTGGGCATGGACATGGAGCACGTGGCCGATGCCAAACTGGTGATCATCTGGGGCGGCAACCCGATTGCCTCCAACCTGCATTTCTGGACCCGCGCGCAGGAAGCCAAGCGGCGCGGCGCCACGCTGGTGGCGATCGACCCGTACCGCTCGCTGAGCGCCGAGAAGTGCCACCGCCATATCGCCCCGATGCCCGGCACCGACGGCGCGCTGGCGCTGGCGCTGATCCATGTGCTGATCCGCGATGACCTGCTCGATCACGACTACATCGAACGCCACACCGTCGGCTTCGAGGCGCTGCGCGAGCGCGCGCAGGCCTACACGCCGGCACGCGCGGCCGGGATCTGCGGCATCCCGGCCGAGGACATCGAATGGCTGGCCGGCCTCTACGGCCAGCTGGCGGTGCGCGAGCGCCAGCCGGTGGCGATCCGCCTGAACTACGGCATGCAGCGCGTGCACGGCGGCGGCCAGGCGGTGCGCGCGGTGGCGTGCCTGCCGTCGCTGGTGGGCGCCTGGCGCCATCCGGCGGGGGGGCTGCAGCTGTCGACCTCGGGCTTCTTCCCGGTCAACGAGGCCGCCCTGCAGCGCCCGGACCTGCTGCCGGGCTGGCCGCAGAAGCTGCCGCGCATCGTCAACATGAGCACCATCGGCGACGCGCTGCTGGCCGAGCCGACACCCGGTGCGCCGCGCATCGAGGCCGTGGTGGTGTACAACAGCAACCCCGTCGCGGTGGCGCCGGAATCCGGCAAGGTCGCCGCGGGCTTCGCGCGCGAGGACCTGTTCACGGTGGTGCTGGAGCACTTCCGCACCGACACCGCCGACTATGCCGACATCCTGCTGCCGGCGACCACGCAGCTTGAGCACACCGACGTGCACAAGGCCTACGGCCATACCTATTTCCTGGCCAACAACGCCGCCATCGCGCCGATGGGCGAGGCCCTGCCCAATACCGAGATCTTCCGCCGGCTGGCGCAGCGCCTGGGCTTCACCGAGGCGTGCTTTGCCGACAGCGACGAGGCCATCGCCGCGCAGGCCATCATTCCGGGCGATGCGCGCGCGGCCGGCATCAGCTGGGAATCATTGAAGGCGCAGGGCTGGCAGAAGCTGGCGCTGCCGGCGGCGCCGTTCGCCGAGGGCGGCTTCCCGACCGCATCGGGCAAGTGCCAGTTCTATTCGGAGCCGATGGCGCGTGACGGCTTCGATCCGCTGCCCGACTACGTGCCGCAGTACGAAGCACCGCAGACCGCGCCAGAACTGGCGGCGCGCTATCCGCTGGCGATGATCTCGCCGCCGGCGCGCAACTTCCTCAACAGCTCCTTCGTCAACGTCGACAGCCTGCGCGCCACCGAGGGCGAGCCGCACCTGGACATCCATCCGGCCGACGCCGCCGAGCGCGGCATCGTGCACGGCGCCATGGTGCGCGCCTTCAACGACCGCGGCAGCATGGTGGCACGCGCCCGCGTCACCGACCGCGCGCGGCGCGGGCTGGTGGTGGGCCTGTCGATCTGGTGGAAGAAGCTGGCTTCGGACGGCAAGAACGCCAATGAGCTGACCAGCCAGCGCCTGACCGACCTGGGCCGCGCGCCGGTGTTCTATGACTGCCTGGTGCAGGTCGAGGCCTGCACGGAAGGGGCAGTCCTGTCGGCATGACGCCGCTGCCCGGCCGCCAGCGCAGGGCGGCACTCCTGGCGGCGGCCGGCCTTACCGCGGTGGTCCTGGTGACGGCCGGGTGCGAGGCCGTCGGCTACTACGCGCAGTCGATCGGCGGCCACCTGGGCGTGATGGCCCAGGCACAGCCCCTGACCGAGGCCATCGCCAGCGCGCGCGACGCCAACGATGCGCGCCTGGCGCAGCGGCTGGCGCTGGCCGGCCGCATGCGCGACTTCGCCTCGCGCGAACTGAAGCTGCCCGAGAATGGCAGCTACCGCCGCTACGCCAACCTGCACCGGCCCTACGTGGTGTGGAGTGTGTTCGCCACGCCCGAGCTGTCGATGGAACTGCGCAAGTGGTGCTTCCCCGTCGTCGGCTGCATCAGCTACCGCGGCTACTACGCCCAGTCCGATGCCGAGCAGTATGCGCAGGGCCTGCGCCGCGACGGGCTTGAGACGTACGTGGCCGGCATCCCAGCCTATTCGACGCTGGGCTATTTCGACGATCCGCTGCTCAATACCTTCGTCTACCTGCCCGAGGGCGAGCTGGCGCGGCTGATTTTCCATGAGCTGGCGCACCAGGTGGTCTACGTGCGCAACGACACCGCCTTCAACGAATCCTTCGCCACCGCGGTGGAAGCGGCGGGCGTGGAGCGCTGGCTGGCCGAGGATGCGTCGGAGGACGCGCGCGCCAGCTATCGCCAGTACGATGCCCGGCGCCAGCAGTTCCGCGCGCTGTTGCTGGGCACGCGCGACCGGCTGGTGGCGCTGTACCAGACCCCGCTCGATGATGACGCCAAGCGCGAGGGCAAGGCCAAGATCTTCGCCGACCTGCGGGCCGAGTACGCGCGGCTGCGCACGGAGTGGGGCGGCTACAGCGGCTATGACCGCTGGTTCGGCCAGCCCCTGACCAATGCCCACCTGGCCGCGGTGGCCACCTACCAGCAGTGGGTGCCGGCCTTCACCGCGTTGCTGGCGCAGTGCAACGGCAACTGGCAGCGGTTCTATGACGAGGCCGCCCGTATCGGCGCGCTGCCCGCCGCCGAGCGCGAGGCCGCGCTGCACCGGCTGGCGCCGCCGGCCACGCGCACCGGCACGCTGACCGCGGGCGGCAAGACCGCGGCCAACTAAGCTGCCGCGCCGCCGCGCGCGCCGCTTACCAGGTATCGATGAAACGTCTCGCTGCGTTGGCCTGGCGGCCGAGGTTCCCCGGCGGCACCGAGGCCAGCCCGCGCAGCAGCCAGCGCCGCGTGTCGGCCGGGTCGATCACCGCGTCGATCTCCAGGTGGCTGGCCATGTTGAGCGCGGCCGCGCTGGTAGGCGCCGTCGACCATGCGCGCGAACAGCGCCTCGCGCTCGTCGGGGTCGGCCACCGCCTCCAGCTCCTTGCGGAAGCCCAGCCGGATCGCGCCCTCGATGCCCATTGCGCCGAACTCGCCGCTGGGCCAGGCCGCGGTGAAGAAGGGCGCGGCAAAGCTGCCGCCGGCCATGGCTTGCGCGCCCAGTCCGTAGCCCTTGCGCAGCACCACCGTGAAGAATGGCACGCGCAGCGCGCCAGCGGTGACAAAGAGGCGCGACACGTGCCGCACCGTGGCGGTCTTCTCGGCCTGCGGCCCGACCATGAAGCCCGGGGTGTCGCACAGCGACACCATCGGCAGCCCGTGCGCGTCGCACAGCTGCATGAAGCGCGCGGCCTTGTCGGCGGCGGCGCTGTCGATGGCGCCGCCGAGGTGGCGCGGGTTGTTGGCGATGCAGCCGAAGGCGCGGCCTTCGATGCGGATCAGCGCGGTGATGACGCCGGTGCCGAACGCCGCGCGCAGCTCCAGCACCGAGCCGCTGTCCGCCATGGCGGCGATCACCGCGCGCATGTCGTAGCTGCGCAGGCGGTTCTCGGGGATGGCGTGGCGCAGGTGGCGCGGGTCTTCGGCACGCCAGTCATGCACATCGCCCTGGAAGTAGGACAGGTAGCGCTGCGCGGCCTCGACCGCGGCCGCTTCGTCGTCGACCAGCACGTCGATCACGCCGTTGGGCCCCTGCACGCTGACGGGGCCCACTTCCTCCGGCGCGAACACGCCCAGCCCGCCGCCCTCGATCATGGCCGGCCCGCCCATGCCGATGGTGGCGCTGCGCGTGGCGATGATGACGTCGGCGCAGCCCAGCAGCGCCGCATTGCCGGCAAAGCAGCGGCCCGAGACGATGCCCACCAGCGGCACCTGGCCCGACAACCGTGCGAACTGGATGAACGAGGTGCAATCCAGCCCGGCCACCACCGGCATGTCAGTGTCGCCAGGGCGGCCGCCGCCGCCCTCGGCAAACAGCACCACCGGCATCTGCCACTGGCGCGCCAGCGCCAGCATCCGGTCCAGCTTCTTGTGGCCGTAGAACCCCTGCGTGCCGGCCAGCACGGTGTAGTCGTAGGCCAGCACCATGCAGCGCGTATCGGCGCCGGGAAAGCGCGCCGCGTTGATGGTGCCGATGCCGGTGACGATGCCGTCGGCAGGCGTGGCGCTGACCAGGTCCTCGACGCTGCGGCGCTGCCGTTGCGCGGCGATGGCGAGCGCGCCGTACTCGATGAAGGAGTCGTCGTCGCACAGCTGGGCGATGTTCTCGCGCGCCGTGCGGCCGCCCTGGGCGTGGCGCCTGGTGACGGCCTGGGCGCGTGCGGCGTCGTGGCCGAGGGCGTGGCGCTCCAGCGTTTCGCGCAGGTCCGCGCGCACATGGCCGAGGTCGGCCGCTGCGGCGGTCTCGGCGGCATGGCCGGCATCGTCGCCGGGGGCCAGCACGATGACCGCGGCGCCGGCGCGCAGCGTGGCGCCCGCAACGGCCAGCACGCGCAGCACCGTGCCGGGGGCGGGCGCCTCCAGCGGATGCTCCATCTTCATCGCTTCGATGATGGCCAGCGGCTGGCCGCGCCTGACCGTGTCGCCTGCGCGCACGTGAATGGCGGCGAGCGCGCCGTCCATGGGCGCCGGCACGACAATGGCGTCGTCGGGGAGGTCGGCCAGCGCCTGGTCCGCGTCCGCCGGCGCGCTGTCTGCGAGGGCGGGCGGCGCGTGCAGCACCGGGTGGTCGGCATCGGCCGTCGCCAGTGCGGCCAGCGCCTGGTCCAGGTACTGCGTGTGCACGGCATTGCGGCGCACGTCGTCCAGCTGCAGCAGGTCCTGCAGCAAGCGACGGTTGGTGTCGATGCCTTCGATGCGGAACTCGCACAGCGCGCGGTAGGCGACCGCAAGCGCACGCGCGTAGTCGCCCCCGGGTTCGTGCACGATCAGCTTGGCCAGCAGCGAATCAAAGCGCGGATTGGCCGTCATGCCGGCAAAGCCAGCGCTGTCCACGCGCACGCCTGGCCCGTTGGGCGGCTCGAATGCCGTCAGCGTGCCGCTGGCCGGGCGCAGCTGGCCCTGCGCGTCGAGGTGCTCGGCATTGATGCGCAGCTGCACCGCGATGCCGCGCGGCGCGCTCGCCTGCTCCAGGCCCAGGTCGGCCAGGCGCGCGCCGGCGGCGATGGCCAGCTGGGTTTGCACGAGGTCGATGCCGGTCACCATCTCGGTCACCGTGTGCTCGACCTGCAGGCGCGGGTTGGCCTCCATGAACCAGAACGCTGGGCCGACATCGCCGCCGCCTTCCACCAGGAATTCGAACGTGCCGATGCCGCGATAGGCGGCGGCGCGCGCCAGTGTGGCGGCGGCATCGGCCAGCCTTGCGCGCAGTGCGTCGTCCAGGGCCGGGCTGGGGGCGATCTCCACCAGCTTCTGGTGGCGGCGCTGCAGGCTGCATTCGCGCTCGCCCAGCGTCAGCACGCGGCCGTCGGCGTCGGCGACCACCTGAATCTCGATATGGCGCGGCGCGGCGACGATGCGCTCCACGTAGACCGCGCCATTGCCAAATGCCGCGGTCGCTTCCGAGACGCAGCGTGCGTAGGCCTCGTCGATCTCGGCAGCGCGATGCACGGCGCGCATGCCGCGCCCGCCGCCGCCGGCGAGCGCCTTGATCATCATGCCCGCTTGCCCGTCGAGGCTGTCGAAGAAGGCCCGCGCCTGCCCCAGCGAGGTCGGGCCGGTGGTGCCGGGCACGACCGGCACGCCATGCTCGCGCGCCAGCGCGCGGGCGCGGGCCTTGTCGCCGAACAGGCGCAGCACGTCGGGCGCGGGGCCGGCGAAGACCAGCCCGGCGTCCAGGCAGGCCTGCGCAAAGTCGGCGTTCTCGGACAGGAAGCCGTAGCCGGGGTGCACCATGCCGCAGCCCGCCCGCCGCGCAGCGTCCACCACGGCGGCAATGTCGAGGTAGGCGCGCGGACCAGTGCCGGGCAGCGCCACGGCCGCGTCGGCCTTGCGCACGTGCAGCGCGTCGCGGTCGTCTTCGCTGTACAGCGCCACGCTGGGAATGCCCATGGCCGCGGCGGCCCGCGCGATGCGGATGGCGATTTCGCCGCGATTGGCGATCAGGAGCTTGTCGGTCGTCATGATGCGGGAGGGAGCGTTGATGGCGGGCGTTGGGCGGGGCGCAGCGCGGGTATGTACTCGTTGGTATATTTTTTTACCGTTGGGTACGATCCTAGGGTGACTGGGTATTCGCGTCAATCGGCCGTTTTCCCTTTGGGCGCCGCAGACCGCGGCGTCAGGCAAGGGCTCGACCGGGCTGGCATTCCGATCCCGCCATGCGAGAATTGCATCATGTCGATTGCACCCAGATCCGCACCGCTGAACCCGCCGTTGAGCGCACCGCCAGAGCCGCAGCCGGCCCGCCCGCATATCGCCGAGCGCCAGGAGGCCCGCCGCCGCCAGATCCTCGATACTGCCGCGCAGCTCTTCTACAGCAAGGGCTATCCCGGCATGACCATGAACGACCTGTGCCGCGCGCTGGGCGTGACCAAGCCGGCGGTCTACTACTACTTTACTGACAAGTACGAGATTTTCGACATCCTGTGCCGCGAGTCGGCCCAGACCTGCCTGCCCGTGATCCGCGAGACCGCGGACCCGGCGCTGCCGGTGCGCGAGCGCCTGCAGGCCTGCCTGCTCGAGATGGCGCGGCGCTGCGTCGCCTGCCATGTGCCGGCCACGCTGAGCTTTCGCGACAACCAGTACCTGCGCCCCGACACCGTGGCGTGGCTCGACAGCATGGCGCGGGACTTCTATCGCGACCTCTATGCGCTGCTGGAAGAGGGCAAGCGCGATGGCGTGTTCGCCTTCGGCGACGCGCGCGTGACGGCGCATGCGATCGGCAGCGTGGTGGGGTTCCTGTACACCTGGCATGAACCCGGGCGCATGGACCCGCAGACACTGGCGCAGGAGCTTGCCGCCAGCATGATGAAGCTGGCGTTGCCCAGCGGCGGGTGAGTGCAGATTTGTCTCACTAGGGGTTATCCCGCTACTTGCGCCCGATCGGTGGCGCATAATGCCCGTCAGGGGCTCCAAGGCCAGTCCGGTGGCCCCGAGGACTTCGTCTAAGTTGTTGTTTTAACCGGGGCGCACGTTTAGCATCTCGGCAAAATCGAACGACCATTCAGAAATTCAGGAGACGGTGCTATGGAAAGAATTTGGCTGAAACACTACCCGGCCGGCGTTCCCGCCGAGATCGATGCCAGCCAGTTCCGCTCGCTTGCCGCGCTGCTCGAGGCGTCTTTCCGCACCTATGCCGACCGCAAGGCTTTCGTCTGCATGGACAAAGCGATCACCTACGGCGAACTGGACCAGCTGTCAGCCCACTTTGCCGCGTGGCTGCAGTCGCGCGGACTGCGCCCCGGCGCTCGCGTGGCGATCATGATGCCGAACGTGTTGCAGTACCCGGTAGTGCTGGCGGCAGTGCTGCGCGCGGGCTTCGTGGTGGTCAACGTCAATCCGCTCTACACCCCGCGCGAGCTGGAGCACCAACTCAAGGACAGCGGCGCCGAGGCCATCGTGATTCTGGAGAATTTTGCCTCCACGCTGCAGCAGGTGCTGGCCAAGACCCCGGTCAAGCACGTGGTGGTGGCCAGCATGGGCGACTTGCTGGGCGGCCTGAAGGGCGCGATCGTCAATTTCGTCGTGCGCAACGTCAAGAAGATGGTGCCGGCGTGGGAACTGCCCACCTGCGTGCGCTTCAATAGCGTGCTGGCCGAAGGCCGCAGGCTGACCCTGCAGCCGGTCACCACCGGCCCCGACGACATCGCCTTCCTGCAGTACACGGGCGGCACCACCGGCATCTCCAAGGGCGCGGTGCTGCTGCACCGTAACATCGTGGCCAACGTGCTGCAGTCCGAGGCATGGATGCAGCCAGCCCTGAACAAGGGCGCCCATATCGACCAGCCGATCACCATCACCGCGCTGCCGCTGTACCATATCTTCGCGCTGACGGTCTGCTGCCTGCTGGGCATGCGCAGCGGTGGCATGAGCGTGCTGATCCCGAATCCGCGCGATATCCCGGGCTTCATCCAGGAACTGCAGAAGTACAAGTTCAACATGTTCCCGGCGGTCAACACGCTGTACAACGCGCTGCTCAACAACCCGGAGATCGGCAAGGTCGACTTCTCCGGCCTGCGCGTGGCCAACGGCGGCGGCATGGCGGTGCAGGAGGCGGTGGCCAAGCAATGGCTGGCCAAGACCGGCTGCCCGATCATCGAAGGCTACGGCCTGTCCGAGACCTCGCCCTCGGCCACCTGCAACCCGACCGACACCAATGCCTTCTCCGGCACTATCGGCATGCCGCTGCCGTCGACTGAAGTGGTGATCCGCGACGATGACGGCAAGGACGTGCCGCTCGGCCAGCCGGGCGAGATCTGCATCCGCGGCCCGCAGGTGATGGCCGGCTACTGGAACCGCCCGGACGAAACCGCCAAGGTCATGACCCCGGACGGCTTCTTCAAGACCGGCGACATCGGCGTGATGGACGAGCGTGGCTATACCAAGATCGTCGACCGCAAGAAGGACATGATCCTGGTGTCGGGCTTCAACGTGTATCCGAACGAGGTCGAAGGCGTGGTCGCCGAATGCCCGGGCGTGCTGGAAGTGGCGGCCGTGGGCGTGCCCGACACGCACTCGGGCGAGGTGGTCAAGCTGTTCGTGGTGAAGAAGGATCCGGGGCTGACCGAGGCCGATGTGATCGAGTTCTGCAAGGAGCGGCTGACCGGCTACAAGCGGCCCAAGTACGTCGAGTTCCGCACCGAGCTGCCCAAGACCAACGTCGGCAAGATCTTGCGCCGCGAACTGCGCGACAGCCGCAAGGCGGCCTGAGCTTGCTAAGTGATTCGGTATCCCGCTGGTTTGCTCCCTCTCCCGCTAGCGGGAGAGGGAGCACACAAGCAGTGATTCCACCGCGGGCGGTTTGCGCGCGGCGCTTCAGCACTCATTCGACGGCGCCAGCCGCGCATCCGGGCTCCCGTCCAGATAAATCACCCGCACGCACATGCCCGGTTCCACGCCCGGCAACGCGGGCGCATTGGCCGACACGATTGCGCCGTCCATGGTGCGTACCTTGTACTGAAACAAGTCCACCTGCTGCACCGGCGCAGGCTTGCTGAACAGCCGGCTCAGGTCGAAGGCAAAGCCCACGCCCACGCCGCCGCCCCCGTGGCCGCCGCTCGCGGCGCCCACGCCGACGCTGGTACCGCCGCCGTAGTACGGGGG
This sequence comes from Cupriavidus necator, assembly GCA_022041995.1. Taxonomy (GTDB): domain Bacteria; phylum Pseudomonadota; class Gammaproteobacteria; order Burkholderiales; family Burkholderiaceae; genus Cupriavidus. Next base: position 3,675,400 of record CP074381.1, on the reverse strand, counting down.
CACCTGGGCCACGTCCAGGCGGGTCAGGAACGTCTTCTCGGTGACGCGGCCAAGCCTGATGGTGGCATTCACCGGGGTGACCTGCGGCGGCGGCGGCGGCGTGCTGCTGCATGCAGCCAGCACCGGCAGCAAGCCGTACAGGGTAAAGATGGCAAGCGGTTTCATGGCGAGATCAGGCCGGTCTTGAGCCGGCCAAGCAGTCGGAACAGGGCGCGCCGGTCGGTCTCGGCCAGGCCCGAGAACAGTTGCCCGATCCAGTCCTCATGCGCACGCGCCATGCGCGAGAACGCGGCGCGCCCGGCCGGCGTCAGGCGGATCAGGTAGGCACGGCGGTCAGTGGGCAGGGCCTCGCGCGAGACCAGGCCTTCCTGCTGCAGCTGGTCGGTGATGCCGGTGACGTTGCCGCCTGTCACCATCATGCGGCGCGACAGCTCGCCCATCTTCAGGCCTTCCGGATGGCGGTCGAGCTGTGCCATCAGGTCGAAGCGCGGCAGCGTGCAGGCAAAATCCTGGCGCAGCCGCGAACGGATATCGCCCTCGATCAGGGTGGTGCAGGTCAACAGCCGCAACCACAGCCGCAGCGCTTCGTGCTCGGTCTGGTCGGCGCGGGTTTCAAGGTCGACCGGCGCGCTTTCGGCGCCGGCGGCAGGGAACGGGTTTGGCATCTTCAGTGCATCGGTGCGCAGGTGTGCGGCCGCAGCCGCCAGGGGCCGCCCACGGGGCGGGCAGCCGACATTTGATGCCTCAAGTATATGCGCGATACGCGCCGCCGCCCTGCCGGCGGTCAAATCGGTGTCAATCCACCTTGGCGCCGGAATCCTTGACCACCTTGGCCCACTTGGCGGTTTCGGCGCGGATGAACGCGGCGAACTGCTCCGGCGTGTTGCCGACAGGCTCGGCGCCCTGCGCCTGCAGGCGTTCGCGCACGGCCGGGGCATGCAGCGCCTTGGCCACTTCCTGCTGGATGCGGTGGATGACATCCGGCGGCGTGCCGGCCGGCGCCAGCATGCCGAACCAGGAGCTGGCTTCATACTGCGGCAGGCCCGCGGCCTGGGCGATGGTCGGCACGCCCGGCAGCGCCGGCGACGGCCTGGCGCTGGTCACCGCCAGCGCCTTGAGCTTGCCGCTCTTGATCAGCGCCATCGACGACGGCAGGTTGTCGAACATCACCTGCACGGTGCCCCCGGCCAGGTCCGTCAGCGCCGGCCCGCTGCCCTTGTACGGGAAGTGGACCATGAAGGTCCGGGTCTGGGTCTTGAACAACTCCCCGGCCAGGTGGATCGAGGTGCCGTTGCCGCTGGAGGCCATGTTGATCTTGCCGGGGTTGGCGCGCGCGTAAGTGATCAGGTCCTTGACGCTCTCGATCTTGTTTTGCTGCGCGAACGCTGGGTTCAGCACCAGCACGTTGGGCACGGCCGCCACCTCGGTGATCGGGGCGAAGTCCTTGATCGGGTCGAACGGCAGCTTGCCGTACAGCGACTGGTTGATGCCATGCGTGCCCACGGTGCCCATCAGCAGCGTGTAGCCATCCGGCGCGGCCTTGGCGACGAGATCCGCGCCGATATTGCCGCCGGCACCGGGTTTGTTGTCGACCACCACGTTCCAGCCCGGCAGCCTGGCCAGCTCCGCGGCCACGGCGCGGGCCAGGATGTCAGTGGTGCCGCCGGCGGCAAAGGGCACCACCAGCCGGATCGGCTTGGCCGGGTACGGGTCGGCGGCCAGCGCCGACTGGCTGGCGAGCGCGGCAAGGCTGGCGGACAGCAACAGCGCGACGGCGCGCCGGCGATTGGGTTGCATGCGTGGTCTCCTGGTGTTGTGCGCCTGCCCGGCACGGTGGGCGGCATGGGTCAGTGCATTCTAGTCGTCACCCGTGGCCGCGCCGATGAGGTGATGCCCTATGGGTATATCCAAAGTCCGCGCCAATGCAAAAAGGCACCCGAAGGTGCCTTTCAAGATCGTCCTTGTGACTGGCGATCAGAACTTGTGGCGGATGCCCAGTGCAGCGCCGACCATGGTGGTCTTGCCGGTGCCCAGGAAGTAGCCGTTGGCAAAGCTGATCGCCGAGGTGTCGAAGTTCAGGCCTGCGTACTTCGAGAAGGCCGTGGTCAGGTAGACGTCGGTGCGCTTGGACAGGTTGTAGTCGGCGATGAACGAGATCTGCCAGGGGTTCTTGATGTTGTTGGTGGTGTTGGTGGTGGCGGCGGCCGGGTTGAAGTTCTTGACGTCGTCGTAGTAGTAAGCCAGCGTCAGGCCCAGTTGCGGCATGACCTGATAGTTGGCGCCGACCCAGTAGTAGTTGTCCTTCAGGATGGTGTTGTCGTTGGCATGCTTGTTCATGCCCCAGCGGTAGCCGGCCATGACCTTGGCCGGGCCGAAGGCATAGCTTGCGGCGACCGCAGCCTTCTTGAAGTCACCGGTGCCGCCGCCGGCGGTCAGGGTCGGGTTGTACTGGTCATAGGCGGCCGAAATGCCGAACGGGCCGGCGGCCCAGGCCACGCCGGCACCGTAGCCGGTGTCGCGGCGGAATTGGCCCGGGACTTCGCCGTTGCCGGCGACGCCGTTGCCGAACGACCAGTGGGCGACCGCGGTAACCGGGCCGAACACGCCGGTGTACTTGGCGGTGTTGTCCGAGCGGAAGTTCGCGCCGAGCTGGGCGACCACCGGTTCATACTGGGTGGCATAGCCGGTCGGCGAGTAGTTGGCCATCATGTCGAACATCGAGGTGTACTGGCGACCCAAGGTCACGCGGCCGACCTGGCTGCTTTCCAGACCAACGTAGGCCTGGCGGCCGAAGAGACGGCCGCCTTGCTGCAGCGAGCCGGAGTCGATGCCGAAACCGCTTTCCAGCACGAACAGCGCCTTCAGGCCGCTGCCCAGGTCTTCCACGCCGCGCAGGCCCCAACGCGAACCGGACAGGCCGCCCGAGGACATGCGGTAGAGGTTTTCCGCGGGGCCGACGGCGAAGCCATTGGCGGCCGACGGGGTGACGCTGGACATATGGCTCACGTATTCGATGTTGGCATCGACGACACCGTACAGGGTCACGCTCGATTGGGCCTGCGCCGCCCCAGCAAATGCGCCAAGCGCTGCCAGCGCCAGAAGCGATTTCTTCATGCTCGTTGATCTCCACTGTAAGAATTATTGGTGACGGCGCGGGAGAACCTCCTGTTGGTCTCCACCCCCGCGCGTCAAACTTCCTTGGAAGTTGCGAAGTACTGTAACAAACAACCCTTAATTCACTACTCAGGCCGATCCCCCTTGTCTTCTTTTAACAACTCAGGGTTTCTGAGTAGCCAGGCGCATCAATGCAAGGCGGGATGCGGGTTGGCGCCGATTAGAGGCAAGCTACAATGCGGGTAATCCCGATGGCCCCTGCGCGTGCCGCGCCGCGGCTGCGCACCCCACGATGGCAGGGACTGCCGGGAACGAAGACCAACCGCCTCTGCGACATGGACACCCTGATCAAAGAATTCGACGTGGCATTGCGCGCCATTGCCGGCGCCACGCGCACCGCGCGCGCCAACCCGGCTGACCGGCTGGCGCCGGACACCGAACAGATGAGCGCCGATGAACGCCGCCACGTGGCCGGGCTGATGCGCATCAACCATGTCGGCGAGGTCTGTGCGCAGGCGCTGTACCAGGCCCAGAAGCTCACCGCGCGCAACGGCGCGGTACGCGCGCAGATGGATGCCGCCGCGCGCGAAGAGGAAGACCACCTGGCCTGGTGCGCCGAGCGCCTGCGCGAGCTGGGCTCGCGCCCGAGCCTGCTCAACCCGCTGTGGTACGCCGGCGCCTTCGCCATTGGCTGGATGGCCGGCCGCGCCGGCGACCGTGTCAGCCTGGGCTTCGTCGCCGAGACCGAGCGCCAGGTCGAGCACCACCTGGGCGGGCACCTGGACCGCCTGCCCGAGGCCGACGGCCGCTCGCGCGCCATCCTCGAGCAGATGCGCGACGACGAGATCCGCCACGGCGACGCCGCGCGCGATGCCGGCGGGATCCCGTTGCCCGCCCCGGTGCGGGCGCTGATGCGCGGCGCGTCGCGCGTGATGACCACCGCCGCTTACCGGATCTGAGCCGACCCTGCCTGCCCCGCGCCGACCCTGGTTCCGGCGGGGCTGGCGGGCAATTGTTGTATCCTTCCTTCGCGCGACGGGGCAGGTCTTTCCCGTGCCGCCGGCAGTTCCCCCGCAAGTGGTTCTCAGGTGGTTTCTCGGCTTTCCTCCCTAAGATCTTCATTTCATTAAGGATTCACTTTTTGGGTGCGTGAGGTGTGCGCGCTAAGTCATTGTTCTGATTCAAAAAAACTCGTTTGTTGCCCTGCAACCAGCCTTGACCCGCCATATGGCTTCCTCTAAAGTGGGAAATAGTGTGAGGAAGTGTATTTTTGTGTGAAATTGGGCCCCGGCCGTGGGATGATGTCGCCATAGTCGGAGCAGAAGGGATTCACGCGCATGCTGGCCGACAACCGGCCGGCAGGGACCGGGAGCGAGCTTGTTTCAGGGAGCATCGGCACTCTCGCTGGATGCCAAGGGGCGGATGTCCATTCCGTCCAGGCACCGCGAGGCGCTGCAACAGCAGGCCGAGGGCCGGGTGACGCTGACCAAGCACCCGGATGGCTGCCTGTTGCTGTTTCCCCGGCCCGAGTGGGAAACCTTCCGCACGCGCATTGCAGCGCTGCCGATGGATGCGCACTGGTGGAAGCGCATCTTCCTGGGCAACGCCGCCGACGTGGAAATGGACGGCGCGGGCCGGGTGCTGATCGCCCCGGAACTGCGCAGTGCCGCCATGCTCGACAAGGAAGTCATGCTGCTCGGCATGGGCAGCCATTTCGAAGTGTGGGATGCCGCGACCTACGCCGCCAAGGAACAGCAGGCGATGGCGCAGGGCATGCCCGAAGCATTGAAGAATTTCTCTTTCTGACGAGGTCATGAGTCCTACCGGAACGCCGGCAACCCCCGCCCTGCGCCATCGCACCGTGCTGCTGGACGAGGCCGTCGACGCCTTGGTCTGGCGGCCCGACGGGGTCTACGTCGACGGCACCTTCGGCAGGGGAGGGCACAGCCGGGCGGTGCTGGCCCGGCTGGGGCCAGACGGGGCCCTGGTTGCATTCGACAAGGACCCAGCAGCAATCGCAGAAGCGGGCACCATCAAGGATGCCCGCTTCTCCATTGAGCACGCGAGCTTTGCGGCCATGGCCGAGCGCCTGTCGGGGCGCGGCCACGTCGCTGGCGTGCTGCTCGACCTGGGGATCAGCTCGCCCCAGATCGACGAGGCGGCGAGGGGGTTTTCCTTTCGTTTCGAGGGCCCGCTGGACATGCGCATGGACACCACGCGCGGCATCACTGCCGCGCAGTGGCTGGCGCAGGCGGATGAGCAGGACATTGCCAGGGTGATACGAGACTATGGGGAAGAACGGTTTGCTGTACAGATTGCAAAGGCGATTGTTGCTCGCCGGAGCGAACCCGGCGATGGCGGACCCATCGCCACTACTGCCGACCTTGCCGCGCTCGTGGCGAAAGCCGTCAAGACACGCGAGAAGGGTCAGGACCCTGCGACCCGCACCTTTCAGGCTCTACGGATTCACGTCAATCAAGAGCTTGAGGACCTCGAAAGAGGGCTGAAGGCGGCGTATGAACTGCTGCAGGTCGGAGGGCGCCTGGTGGTGATCAGCTTCCACTCGCTGGAGGACCGCATTGTCAAGCGGTTCATGGCGGCGCACGCCCGTCCCCAGCAGGATGCCGACCCGGCGCTGCGCCGCGCGCCGCTGCGCGCGGCCGACCTGCCGCAACCGACGCTGCGCCTGCTCGGCCGCTACAAGCCCGGCACCGAAGAGGTGGCTGCCAACCCGCGCGCGCGCTCGGCCGTGATGCGCGTGGCCGAAAAGCTGGCGCCTGCCGCGGCACCCACCGGCGGAGGCGCGCGCGCATGAACCGCCTGACCTTCTTCCTGCTCGCCGCGCTGATCCTGTGCGCGCTGTCGCTGGTGAGCGCGCAGCACCAGGCGCGCACGCTGTTCGTCGCGCTGGAGCGGGCCCAGGCTGAAGAGAAGCAGCTCGATATCGACTGGTCGCGCCTGCAGTACCAGCAGAGCGCGCTGGGCAAGAGCGCACGCATCGCCGACGCGGCGCGCGCGCAGCTGAAGATGGCGCCGGTCAACCCCGGCAAGACCCAGTACCTGTCCGGCATCGTGCTGCCGCCGCCTGCCGAGGCGGCGCCGGCCAGTGCCGCGGAGGCGCGCCGATGAGCATGGCCCGTCCCAACCCGCCCCGCCGTGACCGCAACGGCACCGCCTCGCGCCCGCGCAGCGGCCAGTTCTCGGCCAGCCCGGTGCTGGGGCTGCGCCTGCCGATGTGGCGCTCCAAGCTGGTGGTGTTCCTGATGTTCGCGGCCTTCGGCGCGCTGGCCCTGCGTGCGGCCTGGATCCAGGGCCCCGGCAACCAGTTCTACGAGGCCGAGGGCAAGAAGCGCTTCCAGCGCACGCTGGAGCTGCCGGCCACGCGCGGCAAGATCCTCGACCGCAACGGCCTGGTGCTGGCCACCAGCCTGCCGGTCAAGGCCATCTGGGCGGTGCCCGAGGACGTGCCCAACCAGGTCGAGGCCGCCAAGATCCGCCAGCTGGCCAAGCTGCTCGGCATGTCCGAGAAAGACCTGGGCAAGAAGCTGTCCGAGGACAAGGGCTTTGTCTACCTGAAGCGCCAGGTGCTGCCCGACGTCGCCGACAAGATCGCCGCGCTGAAGATCGAAGGCATCCACCAGACCCGCGAATACAAGCGCTTCTACCCGGAAGGGAGGCGATGGCGCATATCGTCGGCTTCACCAACGTGGAAGACCGCGGCCAGGAAGGCGTGGAGCTGGCGCGCGAGCCCGGCCTGGCCGGCCGTGCCGGCGCGCGCCAGGTGATCAAGGACCGCCTGGGCCGCGTGGTCGAGGACGTCGGCGTGCTGAAGACCCCGCGCGACGGCGAGGACATCCAGCTGTCGATCGACGCCAAGATCCAGTACCTGGCCTACAACGAGCTCAAGGCCGTGGTCGAGCGCCACAAGGCCAAGGCCGCCAGCGCGGTGGTGCTCGACGCCCAGACTGGCGAAGTGCTGGCGCTGGCCAACTGGCCCACCTACAACCCCAACGACCGCAGCCGGCTGTCCGGCGAGCAGCTGCGCAACCGCGTGCTGACCGACACCTTCGAGCCGGGCTCGATGATGAAGCCGATCACGGTGGGCCTGGCGCTGCAGCTCAAGCGTGTGACGCCGTCCACGGTGATCACCACCACCGGCAAGTACAACTTCGAAGGCGCCACCATCAGCGATACCCACAACTACGGGGCGCTGACGGTGAGCGGCGTGATCCAGAAGTCGAGCAACATCGGCACGACCAAGATCGCGATGCTGATGAAGCCGCAGGAGATGTGGGACATGTTCACCAGCGTCGGCCTTGGCCAGGCGCCCAAGATCGGTTTCCCCGGCGCCGTGGCCGGCCGCGTGCGTCCGTTCAAGAGCTGGCGCCCGATCGAGCAGGCCACCATGTCGTATGGCTACGGCCTGTCGGTGTCGCTGTTCCAGATGGCCCACGCCTACACCATCTTCGCGCATGACGGCGAGCTGATCCCGGTGTCGATGTTCCGCACCAGCGGCCCGGTCACCGGCGAGCGCATCCTGTCGCCACAGGTGGCGCGCGATGTGCGCGCCATGCTCGAGACCGTGACCGCGCCCGGCGGCACAGCGCCCGAGGCGCAGGTGATGGGCTACCGCGTCGGCGGCAAGACCGGCACCGCCTACAAGCACGAAGGCCGCGGCTATAACCGCAGCAAGTACCGCGCCTCTTTCATCGGCCTGGCGCCGATGTCGAACCCGCGCGTGATCGTGGCCGTCAGCGTGGACGAGCCCACCGCCGGCAGCCACTACGGCGGCCTGGTCGCCGGCCCGGCGTTCGCGGCCATCACCGGCGGCACGCTGCGCGCACTGAACGTGCAGCCCGACTCGCCGATCCGCCAGCTGGTGGTCAGCGACAAGGTGCAGGAGAGCGAACCGTGGAGTTCGACCCAATGACGGCCAAGCCACTGCTCCCGCTCGAGGTCACCGCCCAGGCCAGCAACGCGCTGGCCTGGCTGCGTACCAACGTGGCCGCATCGGCCCAGCTGACCGGCGATACCCGGCGCCTGGCGCGCGGCGACGTGTTCTTTGCCTACGTGCTGGGCAACGACCGCCTCGCCACCGATGGCCGGCCCTATATCCAGCAGGCGATCGCCGCCGGCGCGGGCGCCGTCGTCTATGAGGCGGACGGGTTCGACTGGCCCTCCGGCAATGCCGTGCCGCACCTGGCCGTCACCAACCTGCACCAGCTGGCCGGCCCGATCGCCGCCGGCTGGCACGGCAATCCGGTGCGCGGCCTGGCCGTGACCGGCGTCACGGGCACCAACGGCAAGACCTCATGCAGCCAGTGGCTGGCGCGCGTGCTGCAGGCCGCGGGCACGCCCTGCGCAACCATCGGCACGCTTGGCACCGGTTTCCCCGGCGCGTTGCAGGCCACGGGCTTCACCACGCCCGACGCGGTGCAGTTGCAGGCCAGCCTGGCGGCGCTGCACGACGCCGGCGCGCGCGCGGTGGCGATGGAAGTGTCCTCGCACGGCCTGGAACAGGAACGCGTGGCCGGCACGCATTTCTCGGCGGCGGTGCTGACCAACCTGACCCAGGACCACCTCGACTACCACGGCACCATGCAGGAGTACGAGGACGCCAAGGCACGCCTGTTCCGCTGGGACGGCCTGCGCACCGCGGTGGTCAACCGCGACGATGCCATGGGCCAGCGCCTGCTGGCGGCCGACGCCGCCGCCATTGCCGCGCCGCACGTGATCGAGTACGGCATCGACGGCCCGGGCGCCGCTGGCGTGCGCGGTCCGCGCGGCCAGTGGCTGCGCGCCACCAATGTGCGCGCTACGGCCACCGGCACCGCCTTCCATATCGACGGCAGCTTCGGCAGCGCCGAGATGGCCACGCCGATGATCGGCGCCTTCAATGTCAGCAACCTGCTGGCGGTGCTGGGTGCGGCGCTGGCCAACGGCGTGGCGTGGGATGCGGCCATCGCCGCGCTGCGCGCGCTGACGCCGGTTGAAGGACGCATGGAGCTGTTCGGTGCCGGCGGCGGCCACGACGCCACGCAGGCGCCGCTGGCCGTGGTCGACTACGCCCATACCCCGGACGCGCTGGCGCAGACGCTGGCCGCGCTTCGCCCGGTGGCGCAGGCGCGCAACGGCCGCCTGTGGTGCGTGTTCGGCTGCGGCGGCGACCGCGACCCGATCAAGCGCCCGCTGATGGGCGCGGTGGCCGAGCGCGAGGCCGACGAGGTCATCCTGACCAGCGACAACCCGCGCAGCGAAGACCCGCAGGACATCCTGGACGCCATTGCCGACGGCATGGCCGAGCGCGCGCGCGCGCGCCAGATCGAAGACCGCGCCGCCGCCATCCTCTATGCCGTCAGGCACGCGGCACCGGCCGACGTGGTGCTGGTGGCGGGCAAGGGCCATGAGGCCACCCAGGAGATCCAGGGCCGCAAGCGCCCGTTCTCCGATCGCGAACACGTACGACTGGCGCTTGCCACCCGTGGAGTATCGGCATGAGCCAGACCCCAATGACCACCTTGCAGCAAGCCGCCGGCTGGATCGCCGGCGCGCGCGTTTGCGGCGACGGCGCCGTGCAGTTTTCGCGCGTGCATACCGACAGCCGCAGCGTCGAGCCCGGCGACCTGTTCGTCGCCCTCAAGGGGGAGCGCTTCGACGCGCATGACTTCATCGCCGACGTGGTGGCGCGCGGCGCCGCCGCCGTGCTGGTCAGCCGCGAGGTCGATGCAGGCGTGCCGGCCATCGTCGCGCCGGACACGCGCATCGCGCTGGGCGAGCTGGGCGCCGGCTGGCGCCGCCAGTTCACGCTGCCGGCGGTGGCGGTGACCGGCAGCAACGGCAAGACCACGGTCAAGGAAATGATCGCGGCGATCTTTGCCGCGGCGGTGGGCGAGGACCAGCGCCTGGCCACCGGCGGCAACCTGAACAACGATATCGGCCTGCCGCTGACAGTGCTGCGCCTGCGCGCCGCGCACAAGCTGGCGGTGCTGGAGCTCGGCATGAACCATCCGGGCGAGACCGTCTACCTGGCCGGCATCGCCCAGCCCACCGTGGCGGTGATCACCAACGCGCAGCGCGAGCACCAGGAGTTCATGGTCAGCGTGGAAGCCGTTGCCCACGAGCACGCCGCCGCGATCGCGGCGCTGCCGGCCCACGGCGTGGCGGTGTACCCGCTCGACGCGGAAAGCGGCGGCGCCCACGCGCCGGTGTGGCGCGAAGCCGCGGGCGAGCGCCGCGCGCTGTCCTTCGGCACCTCGCAGCGGGCCGATGTGCACGCCACCGTGACGCTGTTCGACGGCGCACAGGTGATGCAGGTACGCGCGCCCGGCCATGCCTTCGACGTGCGCCTGGCGCTGCTGGGTGAGCACAACGTGCGCAACGCGCTGGCCGCCATCGCCTGCGCGCTGGCCGCGGGGGTGCACGTGCCGGCGATCCAGTCGGGCCTGGCCGGCTTCCATGCGGTCAAGGGCCGGCTGCAGGTCAAGTACACACCGGGTGGGACGGTAGTCATCGACGACACATACAACGCCAACCCCGACTCCATGCGCGCCGCCATCGACGTGCTGGCCGGCTTTGCCGCGCCGCGCATCCTGGTGCTGGGCGACATGGGCGAAGTTGGCGACCAGGGTCCGGCGTTCCACCAAGAGATCGGTGCCTACGCCAAGGCGCGCGGCGTTGGCACGCTGTGGGCGACCGGCGAACTGGCCGTGCATGCGGTGCAGGCATTCGGCGCGGGCGGCCGGCATTTCGGCACCGCGCAAGCACTGACAAAGGCGCTGGAGGAAGACAGCAGGGGCATGGTGGCGCAAGCGGGCGCCGTGCTGGTGAAGGGATCGCGCTTCATGCGCATGGAACGGATGGTCGCGGCGCTGGTCGCAGACACTTCCGCACATTAAATAAGACAACACGATGTTATTGGCTCTGGCCCAGTGGCTGCAAAACGACTACAGCTTCCTCCGGGTCGTCAACTACCTGACTTTCCGCGCGGTGATGGCCAACCTCACCGCGCTTCTGATCGGGCTGGCGTTCGGTCCGTGGGTGATCCGCAAGCTGACCGAGCTGAAGGTCGGCCAGGCGGTGCGCACCATCGGCCCGCAGACCCACCTGGTCAAGGCCGGCACGCCGACCATGGGCGGCGTGCTGGTGCTGGTCTCGATCGCGGTGTCGACGCTGCTGTGGTGCGACTGGGGCAACCGTTTTATCTGGGTGGTGATGCTGGTCACCTTCGGCTACGGCGCCATCGGCTGGGTCGACGACTACCGCAAGGTGGTGTATCGCGACCCGCGCGGCATGTCGAGCCGCGAGAAATTTTTCTGGCAGACGCTGATCGGCCTGGTGGCCGCGGTCTACCTGGCGTTCTCGGTGTCGGAAAGCAGCAACGTGAAGGTGTGGGACCTGTTCCTGAGCTGGGTCGAGGGCGGGCTGTCGCTGGACATGCCGTACAAGTCCAACCTGATCGTGCCCTTCTTCAAGGAGATCAGCTACCCGCTGGGCGTGGCCGGCTTCATCGTGCTGACCTACCTGGTGATCGTGGGCTCGAGCAACGCCGTTAACCTGACCGACGGCCTGGACGGGCTGGTGATCATGCCGGTGGTGCTGGTCGGCAGCGGACTAGGTGTGTTTGCGTATGTGATGGGCAGTTCGGTCTACAGCAAGTACCTGCTGTTCCCGCATATCCCGGGCGCGGGCGAGCTGCTGATCTTCTGCTCGGCGCTGGGCGGGGCAGGACTGGCGTTCCTCTGGTTCAACGCGCACCCGGCGCAGGTCTTCATGGGCGACGTCGGCGCGCTGGCGCTGGGCGGCGCGCTGGGCACGGTGGCGGTGATCGTGCGCCAGGAGATCGTGCTGTTCGTGATGGGCGGCATCTTCGTAGTGGAAACACTGTCGGTGATGGCGCAGGTCACGTGGTTCAAGATCACCAAGCGGCGCTATGGCGAAGGCAGGCGGCTCTTCCGGATGGCGCCGCTGCATCACCATTTCGAACTGAGTGGCTGGAAGGAAACGCAAGTCACGGTGCGCTTCTGGATCATCACCATGCTGCTGGTGCTGATCGGGTTGTCGACACTGAAGTTGCGTTAATGGTTGCGCGGGTCAGGGACTGACGGCGCTCTCTAGATAGATACAGGAAACCAAAGGCAGGAAATCGAAGTGTTTGGCGAGCTGCAAAAACCTCATGTGCTGGTACTGGGCCTCGGTGAGTCGGGGCTGGCCATGGCGCGCTGGTGTGGCCTGAACGGCTGCGCGGTGCGCGTGGCCGACACGCGCGAGGCGCCCGCCAACCTTGCCTTCCTGCAGGCCGAGCTGACTTCGGCCGAATTCGTCGGCGGCCCGTTCGCCGACAGTCTGCTCGACGGCATCGGCCTGGTGGCGATCAGCCCGGGCCTGTCGCCGCTGGAAGACGGCACTGGCGCGCTGCTGGACAGCGCGCACGCGCGCGGCATCCCGGTGTGGGGCGAGATCGAACTGTTCGTGCGCGCGCTGCGCCACCTGGAAGCCGAGTCCGGCTACGCGCCGAAGATCCTGGCGATCACCGGTACCAACGGCAAGACCACCACCACCGCGCTGACCGGCCGGCTGGTGGAGCGCGCCGGCAAGAGCGTGGCGGTGGCGGGCAATATCAGCCCGTCGGCGCTGGACAAGTTGTCGGCCTGCATCGCCTCGGCGTCGCTGCCGCAGGTGTGGGTGCTGGAACTCTCCAGCTTCCAGCTGGAAACCACGCACACGCTGGCGCCCGCCGCGGCCACGGTGCTCAATGTCACCCAGGACCACCTGGACTGGCATGGCACGATGCAAGCCTATGCGGCGTCCAAGGCGCGCATCTTCGGGCCGGCGGACAGCGAGTGCGTGCAGGTGCTCAACCGCAACGACCGCCTGACCATGGACATGGCGCGGCCCGGGCGCTCGCCACTGACTTTCGGCACCGACCTGCCTGAAACGCCGGGGAGCTTCGGCATCCTGCGCGAGGGCGGCATGCCCTGGCTGGTGCTGGCCGAACCCGATCCGGACGCGCAAGGGGAAGGCAAGCCGCGCCGCCGCAAGGCCGCCGAGGTGGTCCAGGAAGCCGTGCCGGTGCGCCACAAGCGCCTGATGCCGGCTGACGCGCTGCATATTCGCGGCATGCACAACGCCACCAACGCGATGGCCGCGCTGGCGCTGTGCCGTGCCATCGACCTGCCGATGAACGCACTGCTGCACGGCCTGCGCGAATACCGCGGCGAGCCGCACCGCGTCGAGTGGGTTGCCACCATCGACGATGTTGAGTATTTCGACGACAGCAAGGGCACCAACGTCGGCGCCACCGTGGCTGCGTTGTCGGGGCTGGACAAGCGCGTGGTGCTGATCGCCGGCGGCGAAGGCAAGGGCCAGGATTTCTCGCCGCTGGCCGCGCCGGTGGCGCAATACGCACGCGCGGTGGTGCTGATCGGCCGCGCCGCGGGTGAGCTGCGCGATGCCTTGCAGGGCAGCGGCGCCAGCCTGGTCGACGCCGCCACGCTGGAAGAGGCCGTGACGAAGGCTGCCGGACTGGCCGGGAGCGGCGATGTGGTGCTGCTGTCACCGGCGTGTGCCAGCCTCGACATGTTCCGCAACTACGTGCATCGCGCCGAGGTGTTCCGCGGCGCGGTGGAAGAACTGGCGCTGTCCCGGGGGATCCTGCCATGAGCGAAGCACAGGTCAAGCGCAGCGGCTTTATCGGCGCCACCATCGGCAATGCCTGGGGTGGCCTGCGCGACGCCGTGTCGGGTGTCAAGCCGACGCGCTCGCGCATGATGGAGTACGACCAGCCCATGCTGTGGGTGTCGATCGTGCTGCTCGCGCTCGGCCTGGTGATGGTCTATTCGGCCTCGATCGCGCTGCCGGACTCGCCGCGCTATGCCAACTACCGCGAAAGCCACTTCCTGCTGCGCCATGCGTTCGCGCTGGGGATCGGGCTGTCGGTCGGGCTTGCGTCGTTCCAGATCCCGGTCAAGGTGTGGGACCGCTACGCGCCGAAGCTCTTTATTTTCGCGCTGATCCTGCTGGTGATCGTGCTGGTGCCGTTCGTCGGCAAGGGCGTGAACGGCGCGCGGCGCTGGATTCCGCTGGGCGTGATGAACTTCCAGCCGTCCGAGCTGATGAAGCTGGCGGTGGTGCTGTACGCCGCCAACTACACCGTGCGCAAGCAGGAGTGGATGCAGACCGTGTCCAAGGGTTTCCTGCCAATGGGCGTGGCGGTGGTGGTGGTGGGCATGCTGCTGCTGCTGGAGCCCGACATGGGCGCGTTCCTGGTGATCGCCGCGGTGGCGATGGGCATCCTGTTCCTGGGCGGCATCAACGGCAAGCTGTTCGCCGGGCTGGTGGGCGTGGCGGTGGGTGCGTTCGCGCTGCTGATCACCGCGTCGCCCTGGCGGCGCGAGCGGATCTTTGCCTACCTGAACCCGTGGGAAGAGAGCAATGCGCTGGGCAAGGCCTACCAGCTGACGCATTCGCTGATCGCCTTCGGCCGCGGCGAGTGGACCGGCGTGGGGCTGGGCGGCAGCATCGAGAAGCTGCACTACCTGCCTGAGGCGCATACCGACTTCATCCTGGCGGTGATCGGCGAGGAATTCGGCTTTATCGGCGTGCTGGTGGTGATCGTGCTGTTCTACTGGCTGGTGCGCCGCGCCTTCAATATCGGCCGCACCGCGCTGCAGCTGGACCGCACCTTTGCCGGCCTGGTGGCCAAGGGCATCGGCGTGTGGGTCGGCTGGCAGACTTTTATCAACATGGGCGTGAACCTGGGCCTGCTGCCGACCAAGGGGCTGACGCTGCCGCTGGTGAGCTATGGCGGTTCGGGGATTTTGATGAACTGCGTGGCATTGGCGATCCTTCTCCGCATTGATTACGAAAACCGTGTACTGATGCGCGGAGGGAAGGTATGACCGCACCGCGCACCCTGCTCGTGATGGCCGGCGGCACGGGGGGACACGTGTTCCCGGGGCTGGCGGTCGCGCAGGCGCTGCGCGAGCAGGGCTGGAAAGTGGTCTGGCTGGGCAACCGCACCGGCATGGAAGCCACGCTGGTGCCCAGGCACGACATCCCGATGGAGTTCATCCAGTTCGGGGGCCTGCGCGGCAAGGGCCTGGTGACCAAGTTCCTGCTGCCGCTGAACCTGCTGCGCGCGTTCTGGCAGAGCATCGTGGCGCTGCGCAGGGTGCGCCCGAGCGTGGTGCTGGGCATGGGCGGCTATATCACCTTCCCGGCCGGCATGATGGCCTCGTTGCTCGGTCGGCCGTTGGTGCTGCATGAGCAGAACTCGATCGCCGGCCTGGCCAACAAGGTGCTGGCGAAGGTGGCCGACCGCGTGCTGTGCGCGTTCCCGGATGCGCTGCCCGGCAGCGAATGGACAGGCAACCCGGTGCGCGAGGAACTTGCCCGCCTGGACGCCCCCGAGGCGCGCTACGACCAGCGCAGCGGCCCGCTGCGCATCCTGGTGGTGGGCGGCAGCCTGGGCGCGGCGGCGCTCAACGAGGTGGTGCCCAAGGCCATCGCGCTGTTGCCCGAGGGCGAACGCCCGGTGGTGACGCACCAGGCGGGCGCCAAGCAGATCGATACGCTGCGTGCCAACTATGCGGCCGCGCAGGTGCCGGCGCAGACGCTGCCGTTTATCGACGAGATGGCGCGGGCCTATGCCGACGCGGACCTGGTGATCTGCCGCGCCGGCGCGATGACGGTCTCGGAAGTGGCCGCGGCGGGCGTGGCGGCGCTGTTCGTGCCGTTCCCGCACGCGGTGGACGACCACCAGACCACCAACGCAAAGTTTTTGTCGGGACAGGGCGCGGCCCTGCTCGTGCAGCAGAAGGACCTGACGGCCGAGGGCCTGGCGCAGACCATTGCCAGCCTGACCCGGCCGCAGCTGAAAGACATGGCGCGCCTGGCGCGCGGACTGGCCAGGCCAGAGGCTACCCGGCGCGTTGCCGAGGTATGCAGCGAGCTGGCCAGGGACTGAAGCCTATACAAGCAGCAATCGAATGAAGCATATCGTCAAAAACATCCACTTTGTGGGCATCGGCGGCGCCGGCATGAGCGGCATCGCCGAGGTCCTGCTGAACCTGGGATACAAGGTCTCGGGCTCGGACGTGGGCAACAATGCCGCCACGCGGCGCCTGGCTTCGCTGGGCGCCACGGTCATGCACGGGCATGACGCGGCCAACGTGACCGGCGCCAATGCGGTGGTGGTGTCGACCGCCGTCAGCGGCGACAACCCCGAAGTGCTGGCCGCCCGCAGCAAGCGCATCCCGGTGGTGCCGCGCGCGGTGATGCTGGCCGAACTGATGCGCCTGAAGCAGGGCGTGGCCATTGCCGGCACGCACGGCAAGACCACCACCACCAGCCTGGTGGCGTCGGTGCTGGCCGAAGGCGGGCTGGATCCGACCTTCGTGATCGGCGGCCGCCTGAATTCGGCCGGCGCCAACGCGCGCCTGGGCACGGGCGACTTCATCGTGGCCGAGGCCGACGAGTCGGACGCATCGTTCCTGAACCTGTTCCCGGTGATCGAGGTCATTACCAATATCGATGCCGACCACATGGACACCTACGGGCATGACTTTGCCCGGCTCAAGCAGGCGTTCATCGAGTTCACCCAGCGGCTGCCGTTCTACGGCATCGCGGTGCTGTGCGTGGATGACCCCAACGTACGCGAGATCCTGCCGTTCGTGTCCAAGCCGGTGGTGCGCTACGGCTTTGCCGAGGATGCCCAGATCCGCGCCGTGGACGCGCGCGCGGTCGACGGCCAGATGCACTTCACCGTGCAGCGCCAGCTCAACGGCCATGCCGAGCCGCCGCTGGAGATCGTGCTGAACCTGCCCGGCCTGCACAACGTGCAGAACGCGCTGGCGGCGATCGCCATCGCCACCGAGCTGGAGGTGCCCGATGCCGCCATCGTCAAGGCACTGCGCGAGTTCCACGGCGTGGGCCGTCGCTTCCAGCGCTACGGCGAGGTGGCCACGCCCGATGGCGCCGGCACCTTCACCCTGGTGGACGATTACGGCCACCACCCGGTGGAGATGGCGGCCACGCTGGCCGCCGCGCGCGGCGCGTTCCCGGGGCGCCGCCTGGTGCTGGCGTTCCAGCCGCACCGCTTTACCCGTACGCGGGATTGCTTTGAGGACTTCGTCAAAGTGCTGGGCACCGTCGATGCCCTGCTGCTGGCCGAGGTCTACGCCGCCGGCGAAGCCCCGATCGTGGCTGCCGACGGCCGTGCGCTGACCCGCGCGCTGCGCGTGGCCGGCAAGGTCGAACCTGTTTTTGTGGAGCAGATGGAAGAAATGCCGCAGGCCATCCTGGGTGCCGTCCGGCCGGGTGATGTGGTCGTGACGATGGGCGCGGGCTCGATCGGGGCCGTGCCGGGACAACTGGTGTCGCACCAATCGGTGCAAGCGGGGGGCCAGCAATGAGCTTCGTCGCCCATCCCAATATCGATCCCAAGTCGCTGGGCAAGGTCGGCGTGCTGCTGGGCGGACGCTCGGCCGAACGCGAGATCTCGCTGATGTCGGGCAACGGCGTGCTGGCCGCGCTGCAGTCGCGCGGCGTGGACGCGCACGGCTTCGACCCGGGCCTGCAGGGCGTGGCCGAGCTGGCCGCGGCGGGCTTTGACCGCGTCTTTATCGCGCTGCACGGCCGCTACGGCGAGGACGGCACCATCCAGGGCCTGCTCGAGCAGCTGGGTGTGCCGTACACCGGCAGCGGCGTGCTGGCTTCGGCCATGGCCATGGACAAGCAGGCCACCAAGCGGCTGTGGATGACCCATGACCTGGCCACGCCGCGCTTTGCCATGCTGCATGCGGACACTGACTTTGATGCCGTGGCGGCCGACCTGGGCCTGCCGCTGATCGTCAAGCCGGCGCGCGAGGGCTCGTCGATCGGCCTGACCAAGGTCACTGCCGCCGACCAGATGCGCGCGGCGTTCGAGAAGGCCGCGGCGCTGGACAACGACGTCATTGCCGAGACCTTTATCGACGGCGCCGAGCTGACCTGCCCGATCGTGGGCGAGGGCGACAGCGCCGAAGCGCTGCCGGTGATCCGCATCGTTGCGCCCGAAGCCAACTACGACTATCAAAATAAGTACTTTACTGACGATACCCAATACTTGTGCCCGTCAGGTCTGGACCCCGAGGTCGAAAAGGAAGTCCAGGCGCTGGCGGTGCAGTCGTACCGCGTACTGGGCTGCCGCGGCTGGGCGCGCGCCGACCTGATGCTGCGCGCCGACGGCAAGCCTTTCCTGCTCGAGATGAATACCTCGCCCGGCATGACCGGCCATTCGCTGGTGCCGATGGCGGCGCGCGCGGTTGGCATCAGCTACGAGGACTTCGTGATGCAGGTGGTGGCCGCGGCCACGCTGGACCTGCACCCCAACGAGCATTGGAAACCCGAATAACGCAACCGAACAGGACCGCACCGGACCATGTGGCATAACGCACGCCTGCTCAACCTGATCGCCTCCGCGCTGTACGCGCTGGTGGTGCTGATGGCGCTCGCGGCAGGCCTGCTGTGGCTGGCGCAGCGGCCGGTGTTCGCCATCACCCATGTGGAGATCGGCCCGCTGGACGGCGGCGCCCTGCGCCACGTGAACGCGCCCAGCGTGCGCGCCAGCGCGCTGGGCAAGCTGACCGGCAATTTCTTCACGCTGGACCTGAACGCGGCCCGGCAGGCGTTTGAGTCGGTGCCGTGGGTGCGGCGCGCCAGCGTGCGGCGCGAGTGGCCCAACGGCCTGGCGGTCGAGGTCGAGGAACACGAAGCGCTGGGCACCTGGGGCACGCCCGACAGTGGCCGCCTGATCAATACCTATGGCGAGGTCTTTGTCGCCAACACCGCCGAGGCGGAAGAAGACGCACAGCTGCTGGCGCTGGACGGGCCGCCGGAAAGCGAGGGCGACGTGATCGAGAAGCTCGAGGTCATGCGCCAGTGGTTCAAGCCGCTCAAGGCCGAGCCGCTGGCGGTGGCCCTGTCTGGCCGCTATGCCTGGCGCGCGAAGCTGTCCAACGGCATGGAGGTCGAACTGGGCCGCGAGCAGAACGATGAGGATCGCGTGGCGATGGACCAGCGCGTGCGGCGCTTCGTCGCGGCCTGGCCGCAGGTCACCCAGCAATGGGGCAGCCAGATCGAGTATGCCGACCTGCGTTATCCCAACGGCTTTGCCATCCGCGCCGCCAATGCCCGCTTCCTGACCGAGGCGCAGATCGCAGCCGCGGTCAGGACAGAGAAGGCGGCGAAAGCAGCGAAGGCGGCCAAGCCGCCGGCGGCGGCAGCAGCGGTTTCAGGTACTTCCAATAACAATCCGACGCGACTGAAGAGTAAGAACGCGGAGAAAACCCGATGAGCAAGGAATACAAGGACCTGTTGGTCGGTCTCGATATCGGCACCTCGAAGGTGGCGGCCGTGGTGGCGGAACTGCGCCCCGACGGCAGCTACGAGGTGATCGGGATGGGCCAGTCAGAGTCCAAGGGTCTGAAGAAAGGGGTCGTGGTCAATATCGAGGCCACCGTGCAGTCGATCCAGAAGGCGCTCGAAGAGGCCGAACTGATGGCCGACTGCAAGATTTCGGAGGTCTTCACCGGCATTGCCGGCAGCCATATCCGCAGCTTCAACTCCAGCGGCATGGTGGCGATCAAGGACAAGGAGGTCACGCAGACCGACGTGGCGCGCGTGATCGAGACCGCCAAGGCGGTCAATATCCCGACCGACCAGCAGATCCTGCACATCCTCACGCAGGAATTCATCATCGACGGCCAGGAAGACGTGCGCGAGCCCATCGGCATGAGCGGCATCCGCCTGGAAGTGAAGGTGCATATCGTCACCGGCGCGGTCAGCGCCGCGCAGAACATCGTCAAGTGCGTGCGCCGCTGTGGCCTGGAAGTGCACGACCTGATCCTGCAGCCGCTGGCGTCGAGCCTGGCGGTGCTGACCGAGGACGAGAAGGAGCTCGGCGTGGTGCTGGTCGACATCGGCGGCGGCACCACCGACATCGCCATCTTCAGCGAAGGCGCGATCCGCCATACGGCCGTGATCCCCATTGCCGGCGACCAGATCACCAACGATATTGCGATGGCGCTGCGCACGCCGACGCCCGATGCCGAGGATATCAAGATCCAGTACGGCATCGCCAAGCAGGCGATCGCCGACCCGGAAGACATGATCGAAGTCCCCGGCGTGGGCGACCGCGGCACGCGCACGCTCAGCCGCCAGGCGCTGGCCGCGGTGATCGAGCCGCGCATCGAAGAGCTGTACTCGCTGGTGCACCAGGTGGTGCGCGAGTCCGGCTATGAAGAACTGTTGTCGTCCGGCGTGGTCATCACCGGTGGCACCGCGATGATGCCGGGCATGGTCGAGCTGGGCGAGGACATCTTCCTCAAGCCCGTGCGCGTGGGCGTGCCCGAGTACCGCGGCAACCTGCACGAGGTGGTGAAGAGCCCGCGCTACGCGACCGTGATGGGCCTGCTGCTGGAAGGCCGCGTGCAACGCATGCGCGGACGCAAGGTGGCGGTGCAGAGCGGGTCGGTCAAGCAGGTGTGGACCCGCATGAAGGAATGGTTTGTCGGCAATTTCTGATCAATGCGGAAATTGACGCGCTGACGATGCAACGGCGCGCGGGCAGGGCGGTCTACCGGACAGGCCTGCGTGACGGGCGGAAGTTTTCAGGTTTTCTTTTTATTGGTTTCTTGTTCAGAAACCAGGGGTTGCGGCGGGGAGGCCGCATCGTCTGGGGACTGATTTTTCTCGGAGGCAGTGATGGACTTTGACATGATCGAAAC
The DNA here is from genome assembly GCA_022041995.1 of Cupriavidus necator. Lineage (GTDB taxonomy): Bacteria > Pseudomonadota > Gammaproteobacteria > Burkholderiales > Burkholderiaceae > Cupriavidus. The sequence continues at coordinate 3,654,521 of CP074381.1, read as the reverse complement.
GGAAGTGATGGACGGCACCATCATCAAGGTGGTTGGCGTGGGCGGCGCGGGCGGCAATGCCGTGCAGCACATGATCAGCCGCGGCGTGCAAGGCGTCGAATTCATCTGCATGAACACCGACGCCCAGGCGCTCAAGCGTTCGACCGCTTCGCGCGTGCTGCAACTCGGCAATACGGGCCTGGGCGCCGGCGCCAAGCCGGAAGTCGGCCGCGGTTGCGCCGATCAGGCCCGCGAGCAGATTGCCGACGCCCTGCGTGGCGCGCACATGGTCTTCATCACTGCCGGCATGGGCGGCGGCACCGGCACGGGCGCCGCGCCGATCGTCGCGCAGGTGGCCAAGGAGATGGGCATCCTGACCGTGGGCGTGGTCAGCAAGCCGTTCGACTTCGAAGGCGCGCGGCGCGCCAAGGTGGCCGAGCATGGTTCCAGCGAGCTGGAATCGAGCGTCGACTCGCTGATCGTGGTGCTCAACGAGAAGCTGTTCGAAGTGATGGGCGACGACGCCGAGATGGACAAGTGCTTCCAGTGCGCCGACGACGTGCTGCACAACGCGGTGGCCGGCATTGCCGAGATCATCAACGTTGACGGCCTGGTGAACGTCGACTTCGAAGACGTGAAGACGGTGATGGGCGAGCAGGGCAAGGCCATGATGGGGACGGCCACCGTGTCGGGCGTGGACCGCGCCCGCCTGGCGGCTGAGCAGGCCGTTGCCAGCCCGCTGCTGGAAGGCGTGGACCTGTCCGGCGCGCGCGGCGTGCTGGTCAACATCACCGCCAGCCGTTCGCTGAAGCTGTCGGAAACCAAGGAAGTCATGAACACCATCCGCAGCTACGCCGCGGAAGATGCGACCGTGATCTTCGGTACGGTGTACGACGACTCGATGAGCGATGCGCTGCGCGTGACGGTGGTGGCCACGGGCCTGGGCCGCTCGGCCAAGAAGCAACAGCCGATGACCCTGCTCAAGACCGGCACGGACAACATGCCGGTGCAGATGATGGCCAACATGAGCGCTGCAGCGGCCACGCACAGCTCGCCGGACTACAGCAACCTGGATACGCCGGCAGTGTGGCGCAGCTCGCGTGAGTCGGCGTCGGCTCACGTGGCGGCGCTGCAGGAAAAGGGTGTGGATACGTACGACATCCCGGCCTTCCTGCGCAAGCAGGCAGACTGAGCCCTGCCTGGCGCGGCATCGGTGCCTCCACCGGCCGCCTGACGGAACGCGTCGCCTTGTCGCGATGCACGTGCGCTCCCCATCCGCGCGTGCCTTGCATGGACTGATGTGAACCGCCGGGCCGCTGGCGGCGCCGCGCCTGCGCCGGACTGAGCTTCACCCGCATCCCGTCGCCGGGACGGGCGTGCCGCTGGCCGCCTCCCCGGACTGGTTTCCCGCCTTCCCGGTCGGGATGTATCAGCGTCCGCGCGGCGCACCCAAGAGGTGCGCCGCGCGGACGTCTTTGTAGCAAGGTGTATCGGATCCGCGCCGGATGTCACCGGATGTGACCCGGCTTTGGCAATGCGGGCAGGGCGCCTATGATCTTGAGATTGCCCATCTGCTGAGTACGGGCGTCTGCGCCCCGGCATCCGGACTATTCTTCAGAAATCCCAGGAGGACCACGACCCATGATCACTGTCGGTTCCCGCGTCCCTGACGCCACGCTGCAGGAATTCTTCGAAACCGAAGGCAACGGCTGTGCCCTCGGCCCGAATGCCTTCAAGGTGGCGGACCTGGTCCGCGGCCGCAAGATTGTGGTGTTCGGCCTGCCCGGCGCTTTCACGCCGACTTGCTCGGCCAGGCATGTGCCGGGCTTTGTGCAGCACGCCGCGGCGCTGCGCGAGGCCGGCGTCGACGAGGTCTGGTGCGTGTCAGTCAATGACGCCTTCGTGATGGGCGCCTGGGGCCGCGAGCAGCAGGCGGCCGGCACGGTGCGCATGATGGCCGACGGCAGCGCCGAGTGGACCCGTGCGCTGGGCCTGGATCAGGACCTGAGCGCGCGCGGTTTGGGCGTGCGCTCCAAGCGCTACGCGATGGTGATCGATGACGGGGTCGTGACCCGGCTGGACGTCGAAGCCCCGGGCGAATTCCGCGTCAGCAGCGCCGAGGCGGTGCTGGCGGCGTTGCGTGGCTGACACAGTCATCCGGGTAAACGTGGATAATACGCAACTTGTTAAGGCAGTGTTAACAGCCGGAAACAAAACCCGGCTGCAGCGCCCCTGAGGTGGTGGTAAAATCCCTTAATCAGAAAAATCATACGATAGATTTTAATAATAGTTGAGGCTGTCATGCTCAAACAGCGCACGATCAAATCCCTGGTGAAGACCGTCGGCATCGGCTTGCACTCGGGCCGCAAGGTCACGTTGACCCTGCGTCCCGCGCCGGTCGACACCGGTATCGTCTTTACCCGCGTCGACCTGCCCGAGGCCGTCGAGATTCCCGTGGCCGCGTCGGCCATTGGCGACACGCGCCTGGCATCGGTGCTGCAGAAGGATGGTGCGCGCGTTTCAACCGTCGAGCACCTGATGTCGGCCTGCGCCGGCCTGGGCATCGACAACCTCTATGTCGACGTCGACGCCGAGGAAATCCCGATCATGGACGGCAGCGCCGCGTCCTTCGTATTCCTGCTGCAATCGGCGGGGATCGAGGAGCAGAACGCGCTGAAGACCTTCATCCGCGTCAAGAAGCCAGTGGAAGTGCGCGAGGGCGACAAGCTGGCGCGGCTGGAACCGTTCTTCGGCTTCAAGCTGTCGTTCACCATCGACTTCCGCCACCCGGCGGTCGACAAGACCGGCCAGACCTTCTCGATCGACTTTGCCGACACCAGCTACGTGCGCGAGATTGCCCGCGCCCGTACCTTCGGTTTTGCGCACGAGGTGGAAGCCCTGCGCGAGATGGGCCTGGCGCGCGGCGGCAGCCTGGACAACGCGATCGTGCTGGATGAGCACCGCATGCTCAACAACGAAGAACTGCGCTACGGCGACGAGTTCGTGCGCCACAAGATCCTGGATGCGATCGGCGACCTGTATGTGGTGGGCCATCCGCTGATCGGCGCCTATGTGGCGAACAAGTCGGGCCACGGCCTGAACAATCAGTTGCTGCGCGCATTGCTGGCCGACCAGGAAGCCTACGAGCTGGTCACCTTCGACCGAATCGAGGAAGCCCCGGCCGCGTTCCTGCCGCAGGCGCAGCCGGCATTCGCCTGAGCCGCGGTGCCGATGCAAGAAAGCCGACCCAAGGGTCGGCTTTTTGGTTTTGGGCCGCGCTGGCCTTCAGCGGTGGTGGGCCAGCAGGGTATTGAGCGCATCGCGCAGTGGCGAATCCGGCAGGCTGCGCGCCAGCTGGTCGAGGTTGGCCAGCCCGGCCGGTGTCATGCGGCCGCTGGTGCGCTGGCGGGCCACCGGCTCCACTTCCCAGTCCGAGTGGCGCTGCACGTCTGGCTGCACCCGCACCCGGATCGCGGTGATCGGCGAGCCGCGCTGCTGTAGCCGTCCCAGCAGCGTCGGCACGATCTGGCGCACCCGCGCCGCGGCCGCACCGTGGGCCGCCAGCAACAGCAGCACTTGGCCGTTCGGGTCGCTGGCGTCACGTTTGACACCGGCGACACCCAAACCGTTGTGCATGCCGGCGGGCAGCAGCGCCAGCACCTCGGCCTCAAGTACCGACAGCTGGCGCGCGGTCTGCATCAGCGCGGAAACCGGGCCGGCCTTGGCCAGCCAGTCATTGAGCGGCTTGGCGGCGGGGGTTTGCAGGGCGTGGTGGGTGAAGCGGCGCATGCACGCATTCTAGCAAGGGGCGCGGGGGCCGCCTTGCCCCACTGTGGATTGAAGCTGCGGCGGCCGCCACAAACTCTGGCTGATGGGGCGCGCGGGCGACAAGCGCGACCGACATCCGGCAGGCTCGCCTGCCCTTGCGGGACGGGGCCAGGTGCGTTCCGGCCGTGACCCCGGCACATGATAAACTCGGCGTTTTGCGCCAATCTATCCATTCCTCGCCCGGCCGCCGGAGCAGCCCGCATCCCTGGGATGCCATCCGGTTCCGCGCAGGTGAAAGCAATCGATGATCACCGGCCTTCTCAAGAAAGTCTTCGGCAGCCGCAATGAGCGGCTGATCAAACAATATCGCCGCACGGTGGCGCAGATCAATGCGCTGGAGCCGAAGTTCGAGCAGCTCTCGGACGACGAGCTGCGCGGCATGACGGAGACCTTCCGGCAGCGCCACGCCGGCGGCGAATCGCTCGAGGCGCTGCTGCCCGAGGCCTTCGCCGTCTGCCGCGAGGCCAGCAAGCGCGTCATGAAGATGCGCCACTTCGACGTGCAGCTGATCGGCGGCATGGTGCTGAACGACAACAAGATCGCCGAAATGCGCACCGGCGAAGGCAAGACGCTGACCGCGACCCTGGCCGTGTACCTGAATGCCATCACCGGCAAGGGCGTGCACGTGGTGACCGTCAACGACTACCTGGCGCAGCGCGATGCCGAGTGGATGGGCCGGCTGTACAACTTCCTGGGCCTGTCGGTGGGTGTGAACCTGTCGCAGATGGCGCATGACCAGAAGCAGGCGGCGTACAACTCCGACATCACCTACGGCACCAACAACGAGTTCGGCTTCGACTACCTGCGCGACAACATGGTCTACGACCCGTCGCAACGCGTGCAGCGGCCGCTCAACTACGCCATCGTCGATGAAGTGGACTCGATCCTGATCGACGAGGCCCGCACCCCGCTGATCATCTCCGGCCAGGCCGAGAACCAGACCGACCTGTACCAGCGCATGAACGGCATCCCCAAGCTGCTCGAGCGCCAGATCGGCGAGGAAAAGGCCGACGGCACCGGCGTCGAGAAGCCGGGCGACTACTACGTCGACGAGAAGGGCCACCAGGTCTACCTGACCGAAGCCGGCCACGAGAAGGCCGAAGAGATCCTGTCGCAGCAGGGCCTGATCGGGGAGGGCGAGTCGGTCTACGCGCCGCAGAACATCACGCTGATGCACCACCTGTACGCCGCCCTGCGCGCGCACAGCCTGTTCCATCGCGACCAGCACTACGTGGTGCAGAACGACGAAGTCGTGATCGTCGACGAGTTCACCGGCCGCCTGATGACCGGCCGCCGCTGGTCCGACGGCCTGCACCAGGCCGTGGAGGCCAAGGAAGGCGTCACCGTCCAGCAAGAGAACCAGACGCTGGCGACGATCACCTTCCAGAACTACTTCCGCATGTACAGCAAGCTGGCCGGCATGACCGGCACGGCTGACACCGAAGCGTATGAATTCCAGGAGATCTACGGCCTGGAAGTGGTGGTGATCCCGACCAACCGCCCGGCCCAGCGCAAGGACCAGCAGGACCAGATCTACAAGACCGGCAAGGAGCGCTACGACGCCGTGGTGCGCGATATCCGCGACTGCTACGAGCGGGGCCAGCCGGTGCTGGTGGGCACCACCTCGATCGAGACCTCGGAATACCTGTCGGGCCTGCTCGATCGCGAACAACTGCCGCACCAGGTGCTCAACGCCAAGCAGCACGCACGCGAAGCCGAGATCGTGGCCCAGGCCGGCCGCCCCAAGATGATCACCATTGCCACCAACATGGCTGGCCGCGGTACCGACATCGTGCTGGGCGGCAATGTGGAGAAGCAATCCGGCTTTATCGAGGCGGATCCGAACCTGTCCGACGCCGAAAAGGCCGCGCGCATCAAGCAGCTCGAGGATGAGTGGCATTCGCTGCACGAGCAGGTCAAGACCGCCGGCGGCCTGCATATCGTCGGCACCGAGCGCCATGAGTCGCGCCGTATCGACAACCAGTTGCGCGGCCGTGCCGGCCGCCAGGGCGACCCGGGTTCGTCGCGCTTCTACCTGTCGCTGGACGACCAGCTGCTGCGCATCTTCGCCGGCGACCGCGTGCGCGCCATCATGGAACGCCTGAAGATGCCCGAGGGCGAGCCGATCGAGGCCGGCATCGTCACGCGCTCGATCGAGTCGGCGCAGCGCAAGGTCGAAGGGCGCAACTTCGATATCCGCAAGCAGCTGCTGCAGTACGACGACGTCGCCAACGACCAGCGCAAGGAAATCTACAAGCTGCGCAACGACGTGCTGGAAGCCCAGGATGTCGGCGACATGGTGACCAACCTGCGCGAGAGCGTGCTGGTTGAGCTGTTCCGCGACCACGTGCCGGCCGACACCATGGAAGAGCAGTGGAACATCGCCGGCCTGGAAACGCGCCTGCGCGAGGACTGGGGCCTGGAAGTGCCGCTGGCGCAGACTATCGAGGGCGCGCAGAGCATCGAGGACGAAGAGCTGCTCAACCTGATCATGAAGGCGGCCGCGGAGCGCTACGACAGCAAGGTCGCGATGGTCGGCCGCGAGTCGTTCGCCGGCTTCGAGCGCTCGGTCATGCTGCAGAGCATCGACACACACTGGCGCGAGCACCTGGCCGCGCTGGACCACCTGCGCCAGGGCATCCACCTGCGCGGCTATGCACAGAAGGATCCCAAGCAGGAATACAAGCGCGAGTCGTTCGAGTTGTTCGCGCGCCTGCTGGACCTGATCAAGAGCGAAGTCACGCGCGTGACCTTCAACGTGCAGATCCAGTCGCCGGAAGAACTGGAGCAGGCGTCGGAAGAGATCGAGGAAGGCCTGTCGCACCTGGAGAACGTCCAGTACAAGCACGACGAGTTCGCCGAAGGGCGCGAGCCGGTCGAGGAAGCGCCGTCGCCGCGCACCGGTGCGGCTATGGCCGCCGCCGAGCTGGCGCTGGCGGGCATGCCCAAGGTCGGCCGCAACGATCCGTGCCCGTGCGGTTCGGGCAAGAAGTTCAAGCAGTGCCACGGCCGGCTCAGCTGAGTCGCGCACCGGCATGACGTCGCGCCCGTTGCAAGGCGTGACGCGAATGGAAACGACATGCCCGCCCTCCGCGGGCATGTTCGTCTGAGACAAGCAATTCGCTAGCAGAAAGCGCAAGCAGTTAACGCAAGCAGGAACGAGGAGTCCACATGCCCGTCAATCTTCCGCTGCCCCAGGCAGAGAACCTGAAATCCGTCGCCGGCGTGGAGCTGGGCTGGGCCGAGGCGGGCATCCGCAAGGCCAACCGCAAGGACGTACTGGTGGTGCGCGTGGCAGAAGGCAGCACCGTGGCCGGCGTCTTTACCAGCAACCGCTTCTGCGCCGCGCCGGTGCAGGTCTGCCGTGAGCACCTGACCGCTGGCAAGGGCATCCGCGCGCTGGTGGTCAATACCGGCAATGCCAACGCCGGCACCGGAGAGCCGGGCCTGGCCAATGCCCGCGCCACCTGCGACGCGCTGGCCGCGCAACTGGGCATCGCCCCCGAACAGGTGCTGCCGTTCTCGACCGGCGTGATCCTGGAACCGCTGCCGGTGGACCGCGTGGTGGCTGGCCTGCCCGCCGCCATCGCCAACGCGAAGCCGGACAACTGGCTGGCCGCCGCCGAGGCCATCATGACCACCGACACGCAGCCCAAGGCCGCGTCGCGCACGGTGCAGATCGACGGCAAGACCGTGACGCTGTCGGGCATCAGCAAGGGCGCGGGCATGATCCGCCCGAACATGGCGACCATGCTCGGCTTTATCGCCATGGACGCCGCCGTGGCCCAGCCGGTGCTGCAGGCGCTGGTCTCCCACGCCGCCGACCACTCGTTCAACAGCATCACCATCGACGGCGATACCTCGACCAACGACTCGTTCGTGCTGATCGCGACGGCCAAGTCCGGCGCCGTGGTCGAGCGCGCCGAAGGCCCGGCCTTCGAGGCGCTGCGCGACGCGGTGACCGCGCTGGCGCAGGAGCTGGCGCAGATGATCGTGCGCGACGGCGAGGGTGCCACCAAGCTGATGACCATCCGCGTCGAAGGCGGCAAGGATGTGGCCGAGTGCCGCCAGATCGCCTATGCGGTGGCGCACTCGCCGCTGGTCAAGACCGCGTTCTATGCGTCGGACCCCAACCTGGGCCGCATCCTGGCGGCGGTCGGCTACGCCGGCGTGAACGACCTCGATGTCGGCCGCGTCAACCTGTGGCTGGACGATGTCTGGGTCGCCCGCGATGGCGGCCGCAACCCCGACTATCGCGAGGAAGACGGCCAGCGCGTGATGAAGCAGGCCGAGATCACCGTGCGCATCGCGCTCGGCCGCGGCAAGGCGGAAGCGACCGTATGGACCTGCGACCTGTCGCACGACTACGTGTCGATCAACGCGGATTACCGCTCATAACTGCCAGCAACACGCTGACCTCTACTGCCACACGCCCGCTGCCATGTCTGACCTTGCCGCCCGCCTCGATAACTTCCTCGCCCGACTCGAACAATGGCTGCCGCCGCAACTGAGCGACGCCGACTGGCAAGAGGCCGTGGCGTTCCGCTGGCGCAAGCGGCAGAGCCTGTTCGGCAATATCGGCTACCTGCAGCCGGTGCGCCAGCTGCCGCCGATCCATCTGGACGACCTGAAGAACATCGAGCGCCAGAAGGACGCCATCGTCGGCAATACGCGCCAGTTCGTGAACAAGCTGCCGGCCAACAACGTGCTGCTGACCGGCGCGCGCGGCACCGGCAAGTCGTCGCTGATCAAGGCCTGCCTCAATGCCTTCGTCAGGGACGGGCTGCGGCTGGTTGAGGTGGACAAGGATGACCTGGGCGATCTCGGCGATATCGTCGAGCTGGTTGCGCAGCGCCCGAGCGCTTCGTGATCTTCTGCGACGACTTGTCGTTCGAAGAGGGCGAGTCGGGCTACAAGTCGCTCAAGTCGGCGCTGGACGGCTCGGTGGCGGCGCAGTCGGACAACGTGCTGATCTACGCCACCTCCAACCGCCGGCACCTGCTGCCTGAGTACATGAAGGACAACGAGACCTACCGTCACACCGACGATGGCGAGATCCATCCCGGCGAAGTGGTGGAAGAGAAGATCTCGCTGTCCGAACGTTTCGGGCTGTGGCTGTCGTTCTACCCGCCCAAGCAGGACGAATACCTGGCCATCGTCGGCCACTGGCTCAGGCACTTCGGCTGCACCGACGAGGACATCGCCGCGGCGCGCGGCGATGCGCTGGTGTGGGCGCTGGAGCGCGGCTCGCGCTCGGGCCGCGTGGCCTGGCAGTTTGCGCGCGACTGGGGCGGCAAGCATGGCAAGCCGTTCATTGCCGACGTGGAGGGCGCATGACACAAGGGCAGGACAAGGTCCCGGCGCAGGCCCAGCTCCATACGGCCCAGCGCAAGGTCACCGAGGTTGCCGTCGGCGTGCTGGTGCAGCCCGACGGGCGTTTCCTGCTGGCGCAGCGCCCGGATGGCAAGCCGTATGAGGGCTACTGGGAATTCCCGGGCGGCAAGCTGGAGCCGGGTGAGACGGTGGAGGCCGCGCTGGCCCGCGAGCTGCATGAGGAGCTGGGGCTGGACATCACGCACTGCGAGCGCTGGCATGTGCTCGAGCATGACTACCCGCACGCCTATGTGCGTCTTTATTTCTGCAAGGTCACTGCCTGGCGCGGTGACCCGGTCGGCCGCGAAGGCCAGGCCTTTTCCTGGCAGACGGTGCCCGTGACGGTCGCGCCGCTGCTGCCCGCCACCATCCCGGTGGTCGAATGGCTGGCCGAGGAAGCCTAGGGCACAGACCCTGGGCCGCGCCTGCCTGACGTTCCCGCGCCATTGCGGTGATCCCGCCCGTACTGGAACTGCTCTACAGCGCCTATGGCTTCGCCGGCGCGCTGCCTGCGCGCATGGACCCCAACCAGGCGCTGGCGCGCGGGGACGACGTCAAGCTGGCGCTGCAACATGCCGAGCGGCGCGGCACGCTGCTGGCCTCGGGCCTGATCGTAGGGGAAAGCTTGGTTGGGGTGATGCTGGCCGCGCTGATCGGCCTGTCGGGCAAGGATGCACCGCTGGCGCTGGTCGGGGCGGGGTTTGAAGCGACCGCGCAGTGGTTGGGCCTGGCGGTGTTCGCACTGGTGTGCGTGGGCTTCTACCGCCGCGTGCTGGCGGCGGCGCACTGAACCAGGGAGGGCTGAAGGCGAGGGCGCTTCAGTCGTCCTCGTCTTCAGGCTGGTCGGCGGAGGTTTCGCCCGGCTTGCCGCCGATCACGTATTTCTCGGACGCCCAGGCGCCGAGATCGATCTGCTTGCAGCGCTCGGAACAGAAGGGGCGGAACTTGTTGTCGGGCACCCAGGCCACATCGGTGCCGCAGGTGGGGCATTTGACGACAGCAGGCATAGCGTTCAGCGCAGGCTTCAGAAATTGCAGAGTTTCAGCAGGAACGGGATATCCGCATCGACCGGGCGCGGACGCAGGTCGCCGTCCTGCTGCGTAAAGCGCACCCACAGCATGTACTTGTTGGCGCTCATCTCGGGGATGAAGGCCAGCAGCGAATCGTCCAGGTAGACCTGCATCAGCTGGTAGCTGCGTCCGGACAGCATCTGCTGGTAGCTGCCGCCGGTGGCGATCACCTTGCCGCTCTGGCCGGCTTCGCGCAGCAGGCGCAGCACGATGGTGGTGCCCATGCGCAGCGACAGCAGCGGACGTACCCATTTCAGGATATCGGCGCGGCGGTCTTCGGCGGGGCGGTGCTGCCAGGCATAGTAGGCCGGCAGGTCGAACTCGCAGGTGCCGCCGGGAATGATCGCGCGGCTGCGGATGCTGGTCAGCCACTCATTGTCGGCCAGCAGCTGGCCGGCCTTGCCCACAGTCTGGTTGAGCATGGCGATGCCTTGCTCGATCTCGCCGATGATGGCGTCCAGCGCCTCCTGGTCGATCTGCGGGCTGGCGCGCAGCGGCGCCAGTGCCTGGCGCTGGCGTTCCAGTTCCTTGATCAGGTCGGTCTTGAGGTCGGCGCGGCCGGCCACGTCGATGATCTCGAACAGCGTGGTCAGCGCGACATGGTGCTGGTGGGCATGATCCTGGCCGAGAAAGTATTCCAGCCGATCGAACAGGTCCTCCAGGCGCAGGAGTGTCCTGATGCGTTCGTTGAAAGGGTATTCGTACAGAATCAAGTGCAATGTCCGTGCAGGGCGTCGGGCGCTCTTTCAGGAGCGGCCCGGTGCAGAATGAGGCCCGGGAAATGCCGGAAGGGGCGATATATGGCAGGCGGATACCGGCAGTATGCGGTGATTTCCCCGCATATTCCAGCGCATTCTATGCGAGACAAGGGCCGAGGACAATGTCGCGTGCGTGATGCAATGCGCCGGCGCGCCGGGTTGCGCGTTATGGATGGACCCTGGCCGCCGCCGACAGTTCACGATAGCAGCGGTCGAGCCGGTCGACCTGGTCCACCAGCGCCTCCACCGGGCCGTCGTTGTCGATGACGTCGTCGGCACATGCCAGGCGCGCGGCGCGCGTGGCCTGTTTGGCCATAATGGCCCGCACCTGCTCGCGGCTGAAGCCGTTGCGCGCCATCACGCGCGCCACCTGGGTGGCCTCGGTGCAGTCGACCACCAGCACGCGGCCAACGCGCTCGCGCCATGAGCCCGATTCCACCAGCAGCGGCACCACGTAGATCAGATAGGGATGCTCGCCGGCATCGCGGATCGACTGGGCGCGCTCGGTGGTCAGCGCACGGATCAGCGGGTGGGTGATGGCTTCAAGCCGCGCCTTGGCTGCAGGGTCGGCGAACACCAGTGCGCGCATCGCGTCGCGGTCCATGGCGCCGTCGGGGCGCAGGCAGGCCGGGCCGAAGGCCTCGACCAGTGCCGGGATGGCGCGCCCGCCCGGGGCGGTGATCTCATGCGCGAGCAGGTCGGTGTCGATGATCGCGGCACCGCGCGCGGCAAACATGTCGGCCACGCGGGTCTTGCCGCTGCCGATGCCGCCGGTCAGTCCGATTTCCAGCATGTGAGGCTCAGTTGACGATGTTGCAGCAACGATACCAGCTTCAGCGGATATCGTCGGACACCGTCATGGCCATGCAAACAGCGGCAGCACGCCGGGGCCGAACAGCAGCACCACCACGCCGGCCAGCGCGATGAAGGGCCCGAACGGGAAGGGCGTGTCGCGTTCCTGGCGGCGCAGCGCAATATTGGCCAGCCCGAACAGCACGCCGACCACCGACGACAGCAGCACCAGCGCCGGCAGCGCCTGCCAGCCGAACCAGGCGCCCAGCGCCGCCATCAGCTTGAAGTCGCCAAAACCCATGCCCTCCTTGCCGCGCACGAGCCGGAACAGCCAGTAGGCCGTCCACAGTACCAGGTAGCCGGCAGCCGCGCCGATCACGGCGTCGGGCAGTGTCACGAACACGCCGCCCAGGTTCAGCAGCAGGCCCAGCCACAGCAGCGGCAGGGTGATCTGGTCCGGCAGCAGTTGCGTATCGGCATCGATCATGGTCAGCGCCAGCAGCGCCCACACCAGCACCAGCCCCGCCAGGGCCTGTCCGCCAGGACCGAAGCGCCACGCCACCAGCGCGCTCAGCACGCCACAGGCCAGCTCGACCAGCGGATAGCGCACACTGATCGGCGCCTTGCACGCCGAACAGCGTCCGCGCAGGAACAGGTAGCTCAGCACCGGCACGTTCTCCCACGGTGCAATCGCGTGGCCGCAATGCGGGCAGGCCGAGCGCGGCACCATCAGGTTGTAGCGGCCGGGGTGGGGCCGCGGGTCGCCGCGCAGCTCGGCGATATAGTTGGCCTCGTCGCGCTCCATCATGCGCGGCATCCGGTGGATGACCACGTTGAGGAAGCTGCCGACCACCAGCCCGAGCAGCGCCGCGGCCACCACCAGAAAGGCGGGCGGCAGCGCCGCCAGTGCCTCCGCCAGCGGCGCGCTGCCGGTTGGATACGGAGAAGCAGACCACGCAGACAACATCGCTTACACCACCTGTCCAAGCTTGAAGATCGGCAGGTACATCGCCACCACCATGCCGCCGATCAGCACACCCAGCACCACGATGATCAGCGGCTCGATCAGGCTTGAGATCGCGGCGACGGCATCGTCGACCTCGCGCTCGTAGAACTCGGCCACCTTCAGCAGCATGTTGTCCAGCGCGCCGGACTCCTCACCGATCTGCGTCATCTGCAGCACCATGTTGTCGAACACATGGGTGGCCTGCATCGCGTTGGTCAGGCTGGTGCCGATGCGCACCGATTGCTCGATCTCGCGCGTGGCGTCGTAGTAGACCCAGTTGCCGGCTGCGCCGGCCACGGACTCCATCGACTCCACCAGCGGCGTGCCGGCGGCGAACATGGTGGCCAGCGTGCGGGTCCAGCGCGCGATCACGGCCTTGCGGAACAGGCTGCCAAAGATCGGCAGCTTCAGCAGCGTGCGGTCGGTCGCGCGCTGCACCTTCTCAGATTTCTTCAGCGCGCGCAGGTAGAAGGAGATGCCGGCCACCGGCGCCCCGATCACCAGGTACCAGTACTGGACAAAGAAGTCCGAGATGGCGATCACCAGCAGCGTCGGCGCCGGCAGGTTGGCGCCGAAGCTGGAGAACACGCCCTTGAACGCCGGAATCACGAACAGCATCAGGATCACCGTGACGGCAAAGGCCACGGTCAGCACCGCGATCGGGTAGATCATCGCCGACTTGATCTGGCCCTTCAGGGCGATGGTCTTTTCCATGTAGAGCGACAGGCGCTCCAGCAGTGAGTCCAGGATACCGCCCTGTTCGCCGGCATCGATCAGGTTGCAGTACAGCGTATCGAAGTACTTCGGATGGCGCCGGAATGCCGCGGCCATGCTGCTGCCGGCCTCGATATCGAAGCGGATGTCCGACAGTAGCTGGGTGAAGTTGGGGTTCGCGTGCCCGCGCGCGATGATGTCGATCGACTGCAGCAGCGGGATGCCAGCCTTGAGCATGGTCGACAGCTGCCGGGTGAAGTAGGCGATGTCCTTCTCGGTGATCTTGCGCCCGCGCGCGGCCTTGCGCTTCTTCAGCTTGACGATGGTCAGGCCCTGCTTGCGCAGCGTGGCGGTGACCTCGGCCTGGTTCTCGGCGCGCAGCTCGCCGGTGAAGGTCTTGCCCTTGCGGTCCTTGCCTTCCCACTCAAAGATGTACTGGGTGGGTGCCTTGCGCCCCTTCCCTGATTTCCCCCGTGACGGTGCCGCCGTCCGGGCGCCCGACGCTGGTGCGCGTGTCGCCATGATATTGACCCCCGATGCAAATGACGCTTGTTCTGCGTCTTGTACTTACGTTATGTCTTGCCCCGCCGGTCCTGCTTCCCTAAGTATTCGTTGTCGCCAGCACTTCTTCGAGTGACGTGACGCCCTGCTTTACCTTCAGCAGCCCCGCTTCGCGCAACGATAGCACGCCGTCCTTGCGCGCCTGCTCGGCGATCTGCAGTGCCGAGCCATGCGCCAGGATGATCTCCTGCATGGCCTCGGTGATCGGCATGACCTGGTAGATACCGCAGCGGCCCTTGTAGCCGGTGCCGTTGCAGCGCTCGCAGCCGACCGGGTGGTAGGGCTGCCAACTGCCGTCCAGGTCTTGTTCGCGGAAGCCCGCTTCCAGCAAGGCCTCGCGCGGGATCTCGCCCTCGCGCTTGCAGGTGCACAGCCGCCGCGCCAGCCGCTGCGCGGTGATCATCAGCACGCTCGAGGCAATATTGAAGGCCGCCACGCCCATGTTCATCAACCGCGTCAGCGTGGTCGGCGCATCGTTGGTGTGCAGCGTCGACAACACCAGGTGGCCGGTCTGCGCGGCCTTGATCGAGATGTCGGCGGTTTCCAGGTCGCGGATTTCGCCGACCATGATGATGTCCGGATCCTGGCGCAGGAACGAACGCAGCGCCGCGGCAAAGGTCAGGCCCGCCTTGTCGTTGACATTGACCTGGTTGACGCCGGGGAGCTGAATTTCGGCCGGGTCTTCCGCGGTGGAGATATTGATGTCGCCCTGGTTCAGCAGGTTCAGGAAGGTGTACAGCGACACCGTCTTGCCACTGCCGGTGGGGCCGGTCACCAGCACCATGCCATAGGGGCGCTTGATCACGTCCAGCAGCAGCGCCTTCTGCCCGGGCTCATAGCCGAGCTGGTCGATGTCCAGCTTGTCGGACGAAGATTCCAGAATCCGCATCACGATCTTCTCGCCGAACAGCGTCGGCAGCGTCGACACGCGGAAGTCCACCGCCTTCTCGACGGTTTCCTTGGAATCCTTGTGCTTGGGCAGCGCAATCAGCAGCTTCATGCGGCCGTCCTGCGGCACGCGCTTTTCAGAAATATCCAGGCGCGACAGCACCTTGATGCGGGTGGCGATTTTGTCGCGAATATCCAGCGGCGGGCGCGCAACCTCCTGCAGCACACCATCCACGCGGAAGCGGATGCGGTAGAAGGTCTCGAACGGCTCGAAGTGCAGGTCGGACGCGCCCCGGTGGAAGGCCTCGGTCAGCAGCTTCTGCAGGAAGCGCACCACCGGAGCGTCGTCGATATTGTCGGCGGTGGTGCGGTTGCGCTGGTTGCCGGCCGCGGCCACCGGATCGTAGTCGATCATCTTGCGCTCGGCCTGCACCGGCGAGATGTTCTTCAGCGTGCCCAGGGCCTCGCCGGCGGAGCGCACGTGCTTCATCAGCTTGTCGTGCTCGACCACCACCGCTTCGACCGGCAGCTTGTACTTTTCCTTGATCGCATCCAGCCCGGCCTGGTTGGACGGGTCGGACATCGCCAGCACCAGCCGGTTCTCGCGCCGGCCCAGCGGCAGCAGCCGGTGCGCGTGGAATTCACGGTTGCCAGCCAGCGCCGGCGGCACCTTGGTCAGGTTGTACTGGGCCAGGTCCAGCAGCGGCAGCTGGTACTTGTCCGCGGCAAACAGCGCCAGGTCGTGCGCGCTCATGGTGCCGCTGCCGACGATCTCGTCGATCAGCTGCGACTGCTTTTCACGCGCGGCCTGCTCCAGCTGAGCAAGCAGGGCGGGCGCGATACGCCGGCTCTGGGCCAGGGCAAGACCGAGTGTCATGGCAGGTGCGCTGTGCGGTGCGGTTAGTGGTGGTGGCGGATGCCACGCAGGCGAGGGCGGACGGACCCACGTCCCCGGATCGGGGCAGTTTGCCGCTGGGGTCACTTTTTGTAAAGCCGACGCGGGCGCGGTGTTGGCGTTTGCGCGACACGGGCGCAACCCTACTTGCGCGGGGAAGAAGGGGCGTTCAGGCAGCTTCCTTGCGCCCCGGGGTGGTGTCCTTTTGAGAGGAATCCCTGTCCCCGCCCATGTTTCCATTGGCCTTTTCACAACGGAAGACGCCACGCCATTTTGATCTGATATAGAATCAAAAATGCGTGCATAACGTTGCATGAAGCCAATTTACAAGAAGCCCTTCGTGCAGTTCGTCAAGAAGGCACACAAGCCGTTGCAGCTGGCGATCGAGGATGAAGTGGAGGTGGTTTGCGCAGATCCTGGCGTTGGGGAGGCCAAGGTTGGCGATCTGGCCGGGATCCGGGTCCACAAATTCAAGTTCAACCGGCAGGAATGCCTGATCGCCTACCGGCCACCGCGACCCGGGGAGCAGGCGGCAGGCGTAGATCTCGAAATGCTGTGGATCGAATTTTACAAGGTGGGCTCGCATGAGAACTTCTACGAAGAGCTCAAGCAGTACCTGAGGGCAGAGAGAAAGGGATGACCATCATGACCGCAGAAGACCTGATGAAGGCCGTCAGCAAGATGCCCGCGCAGGAGCGCGTCAAGTTCTTCATGCTGGTGGGCGAACAGGCTTTCAAGGACGAGAACTTCTCGCACGAGGAGGTCTTTGGCCATCTCGCTGAAGCAGACTTCACCGCCGCGGAGGCGGCCGAATACCTCGAAGTTTCAATTGCCACCCTCCGGCGGCTGGTGCGCGACGGCAAGCTGGCACCCCATGCGGAAGTGGGGCGTAGCCAGCTGTTTTCCGCGGCCGACCTGAAGGCATTCAAGCTTCAGCGCAAGGCGATCAAGGGATGAGTTGCCGGCGAGCGGGGGGGGGGCAGAAAGACAAAAGGCCGAACCAACTGACGTTGATTCGGCCTTTTAAATCTGGTCGGGGTGAGAGGATTCGAACCTCCGGCCTCTACGTCCCGAACGCTTAGCCCTTGCGGCTATTTTACTGGTGGTTTAAGGTGATCCCTGATTTGTTGGGACAAATTTGGGACACGGGACATGGGAACCATCACGAAGCGGGGCGAGTTGCAGTGGCAGGCGAAGGTAAGGCGCGGGGGTTCCCCACGCAGTCCCGCACCTTCTCGTACAAGGAGGACGCCGAGAAGTGGGTGCGGGCCGTCGAGCGGGAGTTGGAGACGTCTGGTTTTGTGGATCGCCGGGAGGCAGACAAGAACACGCTGGCTGAGGTGCTCAAACGGTATCAGAAGGAGGTCACGCCCGCCAAAAAGTCGGCCGACATCGAGTCGATCAAGATCGATGTCATCTTGAAAGACGCTTCGCTTCCCAAGCTCAAGATGTCGGCGATCACCAGCGCCGCCGTGGCTAGCTGGCGGGACCGCCGCTTGAAGGAGGTCAGTGGGGCGACGGTCAATCGGGAGATTGACGTGATCTCCGCCGTGCTCAACCATGCTCGCCGCGAGTGGGGCATTCATGTCGAGAACCCAATTCCCTACGTGAAGCGACCTGAGAAGGCAAGGGCGCGAGATCGCCGGTTTTCGGCCGAAGAAGAGGCCTATTTGCTAGCGGCCCTGACGGGTGGTGAGCGGCTGCCTGACGGGACGTTCAGCAAGGGGGCTCGCAACCCGTGGCTGCTGCCACTCGTCCAGCTCGCGATTGAGACGGCAATGCGGCGCGGCGAGCTGCTTGCGCTGGAGTGGGAGAACGTGGACTTGAAGCGGCAGACCGCGCACTTGCCTGACACGAAGAACGGGGATGCCCGGACGGTCCCGCTTTCGACCAAGGCTGTCGCAATCCTGGCCGCGCTCCCAGACCCTGACGCCGACGAGGATGCTGAGGTCGAGGATGACGCAAAAGAGCGCCGCACAGGCAAGGTCTTTGCGACCACTGCCTTGGCGCTGCGCAAGGGTTTCACGCGGGCCATTGAGCGCGCGCAGGAGCAGTACAAGGCAGACTGCAAGGCGGCGAAGCGCAAGCCACTTGCCGGGTTCCTTGCCGATGTCCATTTCCACGACACACGTCACGAGGCCGCCTCGCGCCTTGCCGAGAAGCTTTCCAACGTCTTGGAGCTTTCCGCCGTGACCGGGCATCGCGACTTGAGGATGCTCAAGCGCTACTACCACCCGCGTGCCGAAGACCTTGCAAAGAAGCTGGGGTAGCTCCGATAAATCGCCCCCCCCTTGGGCAGCCACGCAGGTGGGGGCAAGCCTGTGGACGGAGTAAGTTGTCCACGATAAATCTACCCCCCTGACCTCCGATAAAGGCACCCCCCTGTCGGGGCATCGCTCCGATAAAGTTGCCCCCTCCCTCCGTTAAATTGCCCCCTCCCTAAACCTGTAAGGTTGCCTGTAGCTCTTTGCCTTTAACTTCACTAGTAGCGAGAGCGGCGAAAACTGTGGAGAAGGCGGCACAAGGCGGCCTGCGGCCGGGGCACCCCCTGCGGGGGTTCCCCCGATCTAGTCGGCTCCCCTCCCCCAAATCGAGGCCCCTGCGGGGCAGCATTGCTTGAAGGGCGGACAAGCCGCCCGCTGGTGCTCGACGGCCTGTGCGCCGGGGCATGTGTTCGGCGGGCTACGGAGAAAAACCGGCTTGAGCCGGTTTTTGGCCTACCGGCCCGGCTCCTACCGCCTCACCCGACAGTCCCCCGGACTGTCGGGCTGCGCACGTTATGCCCCGGTGGAGTCGCTGGTGGTCCGCAAAGGCCCATTTGGTCTTTAGAAAAGGGCCGGCCTTCCAATTGGACGCCAAGCGCAGTTTTGCATTGAGCGTGGTCTTGCAGACCAGCCCACGCGAAATCGCCTGGGAAAGCGCATGAGGCCGCGTCCTTCTGCCCCTCCATCGTAGGGCATGCACAGGCTGGGTTCGGCGGCGGCAGCAGGCGGGCCACTCCTCCGTGGACGGGCGTTGGGGGGCGAAGCGCCTTGCCCAGCGCCCTTGAGGCAGGGCATATCCACATCAATGGCGCTTGACTGTAATTACCGTAATTACGATAATACGGTTACGGTAATTATCGTAAGTTGAGGGATTGATGATGGCGAGGCAAGTGGCGACGCAAGAAGCGGTTTACTCAGTGGCTGAAGCGCTCATGTTGGAAGGCATCGAGCCGACTCTTACGGCGGTACAGGGCCGCACAGGCGGGTCGTACACCACGGTGAAGCGGCACCTCGAAGCTTGGGAGGCCAAGCGCAAGGGCGTGATCGCCGCAGTTGACCTGCCTGCCGATGTCGAAGCAAGAGGCCGCGAGTTTGTGCAGGCCCTTTACGCCCATGCGTTGCACGACGCTAAGGCGGCTGTCGCCGAACCGCTCGCGCTGGCCGAAGCTGCCCGCGACAAGGCCGAAGGTCGGCTTGCAGGTGCTGAGTCTGAAGTCGCACGGCTCGAAGGCATTGAACAGGAGCAGGCGAGCCGTATCGACACGCTCATTCAGCGCGTGCGCGAGCTTGAGATGAGCACGGCGGCCCAGCAGGCGACCATTCAGGAGAAAGCATTGGTTGCGGAGCGACTTGAAGCTCAGCTTGCGGAGGCCCACCGCGCCCTTGCTGCACGCGATCAGGAACTGGCTGGGCTCAGGGCCTCAGCGAAGGCCGTCGAGGGCTTGCAGGGGCAGTTGGATGCCCTGCAACGCACCGTTCAGGGCCTGACCGCCACGACGGGTGCAGATGCGTCCGTCGCCAAGGGCGGAAAGAAGTGACCGGACCGAGCCGCATCGAGGCGTTGGTCGCCGATCTGCGGCTGACGGCCGCGAGCTTGCAACAGGTGCTCGATGCCTGCCACATCGCCGGGCCGGGGGCGGAGCTGCTGCAGCACTACCCCAAGATGCTTGCCGAGCTGGCCGACCGCTTTGCCGGTGAGGCCGCTCGGGTTGAGTGGCCGGCAGATTTACCGCGCGAGCCGGTGTTCACCGCAGCCGAGCTGGAGGCCATCGGCACGGCCGAGGCACTGCTGGCACGGTTGCGTGCCGACGACCCGGGATTGACGGGTACGCGCCGGTAGGTGGAGAGGGTGCGCGCCAGGCGGCGTGCATCAGCGGCCGAGAATGCGGCAGGAATGACCACCACCCGCTTGTCGCCGAACTGCTCACGAGCCGTTTCCTCCCAGGCGGGCGGCACCAGCGTCACCCAGGCTTCGCACTGCGTCATCTTGCCGGTGCTGCGCAAGGCGGCCCAGACGCAGCCTGCCTCGTAGGCCAGCCAGAAGCATAGATCGCGCGCTCGCGGCGTCTTGGGCGTCAGCAGCAGGCGCTCGCGGAGCGCAGCGGGGTAGACGGCGCGCACGTCGTCTTCGGACTCGTCGGCCGCGTGGAACACGGCCAAGTTGATGCCGGGCCGGTGGCCCACGAAGTCGGCCAGCGCTTTGCGGGCCTCAGCGGTCGCCATCACGGCGTCGTGCTCGATGAACAGCAGCATGGGTTCCCCCCTCAAACAAGCCACTTTTCGTGGCCGAACCAATGGCGCGCCGCGCCCTCCTGGAAGATGTGACCTGTCGTGACCTGCCACGACCGATACGACTTCTTCATGCCGAACACCCAGAACATGACGGCGAACGACATCCAGTTGAGGGCGATGATGAGCGGCGCGGCCGACGCAAGCAGGTAGATGCCATGAGCGCCGATCAAGGCGGCAGCGGCGAAGAAGATGCGTGAGGCGATCCGGTGCTGGCGACCGAAGGCTTCGCGCTCGGCCAGTGACAGCTCGCCAAAGGCCATCCGGGCGCGCGCCAGGCGGTGGCGATTGGCGACCTCTAGGATACCGTTGCGTCCCTCTGGAGCGAGCATTGCGAAACCGCAGCGATTGCAGGCCCAGGTTTGCAGCGGCCGTGCGCCACCACCCTCAGCCTGATCCAGGATCGCAGGGCTGTCGCGTTGAGCCAAGAGCACGCCGGCATCGCAGTCCGGGCAAGTGGGATTGATCGTCCGCGTCCACATTGAGCGGTTCCACGCGAAGAGTCCTTTGTTCAGCTGCCAACCGAACATCGACAGCGGCATCGTCACGGTGACGTACTTGGCGGCCTGAGCCGCACGACTCACAAAGCGCATGAGAACTCCTTCGGTTTGGAAAATCCGTGGTCCGCACTGACGAACGCCTCCGCACCCACAACGCGCTCCAACGCGACGCGCAATCGGTCAGCGGCTTCTTCATCGAAGCCATTGCGACAGAGCACCAGGGGAGCGCCGCTGCTCTGGGCTGTGCGGAGGTAGCCGCCCGCCAAGCGCTCATGTACGACGGCGACCCAATAGATCTGTTTCAGCCGACGCAACGTCGAGGTGATCTCGCGCTCATGGAGCACGTCAGAGTGCATGGGACGATGCGACAGATGCCTGACGCGGTTGCCAAGCTCGGGCAGTTCGCCCTGCACGTCTTCCATGCCCCGAATTGGGCCAATCGCCCATCGAATCATCACCAGTTCCACTGTGGGGAACTCATCCAGCACGCGAGCCAGCCGGGCCGCCGGCCCGTGCTCGCCGATGTGGTGACTCCAGAGAAGCCGGTCGAACTCGAAGAACAGGAGCATCACGAAGTCCTCTACTTGATCGCGCGAGTCGCGTCGTCACGAAGCGCGCGCATTTGTTTGGCTTCAACCTGGCTGCGCTTCGCGGCGAGCTTCTGCGAGGTGTAGACGGCCATCAGTGCTTCGACGCGCTCCTTCTTTTGCCGGATAGCCTCGTTGATGTAGGCCGAGGTGCCCAGCGCCTTGAGGTAGTCCACCCACAGCGCGCGGCTGCTGACCTTCGTGACGTTTTGATTCCACTGGGAATCCATGAAACGGCGCTTCGCCTCGGTGGCTAGCATCTCGGCGGGAGACATCGACTCGTAGTCCCCGAGCGGAGCGGAGGGCAGAGCGCCAAAGCCGTCCGCGTCGTTCAGCACGCCAGCCAGCGCGCTCGCGCCCTTCGAGGCCGCTTGCAGTGCGTCGCCGTTGGCCGCAGCGATGGCCGTTGCGTCGAACTGGGTGGACGGCGGCACGCCCATCGCGGGCGTGGAGCCGAAGAGCTTGGCGTACTGGGCCTTCGTGTCTCCGCCCAAGACAGGCTCCAGGCCGTCCGGCTTGATGGGATACGTGGAGCAGAAATAGGGGCTCGGGTCGGTAGGGAAATTGAACGCCGCGTTCTTGTTCGTGAGCGAGGTCGGAAGCTGGCCCGGGTTGAACGCCGGGTTCTTGGCAGCGTCCGCCGAAAAGGTCTTGGCCCGTGCATCGTCGGCGCTGGGCACGCCGTAGATGAAGTGCAAATGCACCACGCCTGTCGGGCCCATGCCGGTCGCGCCGGAGGTGCCGATGACCTGGCCTGCCTTGACCTGATCGCCTTCGTTCACAGCGATATGCGACAGGTGATAGAACACGGCCGTCTCGCCGCTAGGGCGGCGGATCATCACGGTGTTGCCAGCCGTGCCGCGTGCCTTGGCCCACGTCACCACGCCGTCAGCGGTGGCCACGACCTGGCCCGGCTGCGCGCCGGTCGAGAAGTCGAGGCCGTCGTGCATGTGCGGCTTCGCGTTGCCGCTGCCGAAGTTGGCTGCACCACCTTCGCGGAACTTCCCGAAGCGGCCTGTCACGAGGTCTTTCTGGGTTGGCGACACCATGCAGGTGCCGGCCCAGGTGCTGGCCGAGGCCAGCGCGAGCGTCAGGGCGATGAACGTGCGCATGCGTGGCCCTCCGTCAGTTGAACAGGCTCGCGGCCCAGCTCGTGAAGCTCTGGGATGCGGCGGTTGCGGGCTGCGCTGCGGCTTGCGGCTGCGCCGTGGCGGGGGCGGCCGACGACTGCGGGGTGGCCGTCTTGCCGCCCGTGAAAGTCGTCTGGCTCGATGCGAACGGGTTGGCGTTGACCGTGTACGTCCCGCCGCTGGTGGCAGGCTTGTAGGCCGCGCCGAGCTGGGGGTCGATGGTGGACATCGCGCCACCGTTGGCGGTGTTGCCCATGCCCGAGATGTCGGTGAACTGCGTGCCGAGCTGGTTCCAGCTCGCGATGGTCTGGTTGATCGGCGACGTGACCATGCCGCTCACCTTGCCCACGGCCGAGCAGACCTTTTTCTGGGCGTACTTGACGACAGCATCCTGCGCGGCTGAGAGGATCGAGCCCAGGCTGGGGATCGAGAAGGACAGGTCGATGATCTGATTGATGGACGAGAAGCAGTCGTCGGCCGGGTCGAACAGGCTCTCGACGTTCGGTGTCGCGGCGGCCATTTGCGAGTGCGCACCGATGGCCGTGCGGATCGACGCGCCGATGCCGAGCTGATCGCAGTTCTCCGCGTCGGCCTTGAGCTGGGCCGACATGGCGGCGTCGGTCTGTGCGAGCAGTGCCTGGTCGGCACCAGCACTGCCACTGCCACCAGTGGCAAACGACCCGGAGAACCAGGACGAACCCGCCTGACCAGCAACAGCGCTGGCGGCCAGGGCGATGCTGGCACCCATGAGGACGCCGAGCGCAGGCTTGGTCAGGCGGGCCGTGGTCATTGCGCGCCACCTCCACGGATGCAGGCGATCTGCACTTCGCCCGGACGCGGCTCGCTGGCCTCGATGATCCCGTCGCGGACCTTGCGGATGTAGCGCGGGCCATCCTTCTTCAGGTTGGCGGCCTTCACTACCTGGGGCAGCGTCACGCCCTCGGGCTTGACGGTATAGCTGCTGCCTTCATCCTCGCCGCCAAGGAAGATGGAGACGCCCATCGTCTTGAGCGAGCCGAAAACGGTCAGCGGTTCGGGCAGGGTGTGGTCGCCATCAAGCGCGTCATTGGTCGCTTTGAATACGGCCCGGACTGCCGGGGTGGCTGTCAGCGCGGTCCTGCACTCGATGGCTGCTTTCAGAAGCGGAGCGGCTTTGGCCCAATCGTCGGCAGTGGAGGCGCTGGCGTCGCGGAGGGTGAGCGGCATGCCTTGCGCCCAGGCGGCACCTGCGGCGAAGGACAAGGCCAGAGTGAGCAGTGTCTTGGTGCGCATGGGCGAGGGCTCAAGTTGCGATGGAAAGCGGCTTGTCGGCCAGGACGACGCGGGCGAACGCTTCGAGGCCAGGCAGCGAAGGAAACGTGTCGGCGATGCCGCCCGGTGATGTCAAAGTCCACTCCGAGGCACTTCCGGGCAGGACGGCCAAGAGCTGGAACCCATCGGCAGCGCGGACGATGCGAGCCGACCGGATGGTGTTGGGGGTGACGCGACGCAAGTTCTCTGCGCGCATGAACGTCAAGGGTTGACTCGGCATATGCATGTCCTCAAAGGTTGGGAGAGTGATCGGCCTGCGGCTGCATCGCGATGGCGAGCATCGAGCGCAGGAACTTGGCGGCGACAGGATTGCCGCGTTCAAACGCATCGCTCGCATGCGGAGCAATGTTCAAAAGCTGCTTGGCCTTGGCCTCACTGAGGAGGCGGTTGTAAGCCGTCAGAAACGCGAGCTGCTGTTCCTGCGAGGCAGAACCCAGCGACTCAATCGCCGCCAGGCCGACAACCGCGAAGGCGAAATACTTTTCCCGGTCGGTCCAGGTGCGGTCTTCGAGCGCGCGAACCTGGCTGAGCAGTTGTTCGATTTGCGGCTGTGTCGCCTCCTGGGCCTGACGGCGGCCGAGTGCGACGCCTTCGGCGATGCCCTCGTCGTATCCGTCGCGCCAGCCCTCAGACCGGCCAAGATTACGTCCAGCGCCGTGCATGGCCATCGCGCCCTGCGGGCTGGCGTAGAAGTCGTTGCTCATGCCTTGTCCTCCGGTTCCGGTTTGTCGTTGGCGGTTCGGTCTCCGCCGTTGACGGCGGCATCGCCAGGCTCGCGCATAGCTTTGATTCGGGCGTCTGCACCCTCGCGGAACGCCCCAACCGCCTCCGTTGCGGTGGTGAGCCCTGCGCTGGCGGCTGCTGCGAAGCCTCCGCCAACTGCGCCGGTCACCAGACCCAGCACAGCACCGTGTGTGGACTCGGATGAACGAGCCGAGTTGGCTGCGCCCCGAACGATGCCGGCCGCAGTGCGGCCGACGCTAAGCGCCGCATTGCCAAGACCAACGCCTACGGTGTCAGACACCCGGTCGGCGAAGCCACGCGCTGCGGCCTCCTGACTGCGCGAGGGAGGGGTGGTGCCGCCTGAGAGTGGTTGGTCGCCGCTTGCGGCAGCTTGCGTCCGTGCAGGACGGGCGGCATCCGGCGCGCTGGATCGCACCTGGCTTGTACTGGCGGGGGCCGCACCGCCAAACGCCGCCGTTTCGCTAGGAGGGGCCACGCCTTGCCCGCCAGCGTTTACCGGCACATGGCCTTGTCCGCCGCCGCCCAGCCGAGGTGCATCACCACGAATGGCATCACCACCGCCAGAGCGGCCCGCGCCGGGAATACGGCCTGCCCGGCCGCCGCCGCCTCCGCCACCCAGGATCGGGGGCGTCGGCGCGCCTTGCGTTACGCCGCCGCGCATCTCATTGGCTGCGGCCGTCGCTCCCAGATCGTGGACACCGGCGTTGATCCACCGGAGGACGTGATCCGGCAGTGTCTGCGGCAGCGAGTAGATTGCATACAGCACCGGCAGCAGGAGCAGACCGAAGATGCTCAGCGTCCAGAAAAACTGGAAGATGCCAGCGAACCAGCTCAATGTCGTGCCGCTGCTGATTGCTCCGCTGGTGGTGAAAAACGCCTTGACGATGTAGTCCACTACTGGGTCAGCGACGAGCATGGCAGCGAATAGGCCGATCACGGCTAGCGCAGGGCGCACGAACAGGGCCAGCAGGAGCAGATAGCCCTGGGCCTCCGAGCCGACAAACGTCTGGCTTGGGCGCATGTGCATGATGACCCAGAGCGGGGCGGCGAGCATCGTCTGGAACACGGCCAGAACCCAGCCCACCACGACGATCATGAAGATCGAGTACGGGAGGGCGGGCAAGAACGAGCCGAAGTAGAACGCCAGCGGCTCGATGAACGTCAGCATGCGCGAGAGCAGGCGGCCAGGCACCTTGTCGAGCCAGTCGTCCAGGCTGGCGGCCGCTTCGTAGCTCTTGATGTTGACGGGCGACAGCGAGTCAACACCCGCTGCGACGACGCGCAGCGTGGTGCCTGCGGTCTTCATGGCGATGAGGCCCGCGTTGATGTCTGCGTCAATCAACGTCAGCACGTCCCCGCTCATCTTCATCCGGGACACGGCATCCACGCCGCTGCCGGAGCCGAGCAGCACACTCACGAGCCACTTCTGGATGCGGGTCGTGATCGTGTCGAACCGGGCATTCATCTCGGCGTTGATCGAACCGACGTTCAGGGATGAGGCGCTGTCCTTCGGCACCACACCGCCGATCTCCCCGAACGACTTGGCCTCGAAGCCAGAGGCCGATGACGACTTCGACTGGATGGTCTCGCTGATGGTGTTCACACTGGCACTCACCAAGTCAGCCAATGCACTCTTGGGCAGGGCGTAGAAGTTCGGCGCAGTCACCGTGCCGGGGTTTCCTCCGGCGATCTCGTTGAGCTGACGACGAATCGCACCCACGCGCTGGTACCAGCCGCCTGCCATTGCCCATCCGCCTTGCACCAGCGCATTGGCATAGGCTTGCACCGAGCTGTTGACGTTCGACTCCCCACTCGTCATCGAGGACTGGAGTGAGGACACGATCTGCGCATTGCGGGCTTCAACGAAGCTGTTGAGCGTGGCGCTGTCGACCTGATCCCATCCCGGCTGCGAAATGTTGGCGGGCCAGGTCGCGACCCATCCATCGATATCGTTCATCAGGTCGATGGCGGCTTGCACCTTGGCCGCACTCACGGCGGCGCGGATGCTGTCGATTGCTGCTTGGGTGCCTGTGCTGTCCTTCGCTGCTTCGGGATCAGCTGCGTAGACCTTGAGCGATACCGTTCCACAGAACGGTGCGCCACCACCGAGGTTCGTCACCGCGTTCCGGTCGCGGACAAAGAACGTGTACTCCGTGGAGAGGTCGCTGGAGGACTGCTTGTCCCACTTGGTCGGACTGCCGCTCATAGTCGCGTCAGCCGAGACTGCCGGGGCGGTCCCTGCACCGGGGTCAGTGAACGTCATGTTGGCTGATCGCGCGCAGTAGGCGACGGCCACGTACTGCGTCGCGAACTCGCGAAGGCCATACAGCTCGCCGCCGACGTTGCCACTGCTGCTGACGATGCCTGCCGGGCTGAGCACGCCCATGCTCATGCCGAGCTTGTAGAGGTTGCTGGCGAAGCCTGCGCTCCAAAGCGAGATCAACAACACCAGCATCTGGATGAAGCTGTAGCCGCTGGCCGATGGAAGCAGTACCGCACCACCTGCGACGAAGCGCACGGGCGTCCAGACAGCGCTCCAGGCCTTGCCGAAGGCCTCCCCGTCCGTCGCGGTGTTGATCGCGCCCATCGATGCGACGTACCCGGCGATCACCGCTGCCACGACAAGGATGCCGCTGTTGAAGTACCCGAAAAGCGTCGCGATCAAGCCGCTTGCCGCGCTCACGGTGTTGGGGTCGGCACCGTTCAGGAGCACGTCAACTACCGGGCCAAACATCGCCTTGAGCATCCCGACGCTGGCGTCGTCTGGCGGCGGTGTAAAGGGCATCTGGGCCATGCACGACTCCAATTCAGTTCTTTGGCTGTTGATCCAATATTAGTGCATACTGCATATGCGTGCAAGCATCCGCAAAGGCAAATCAAACGTCGCGTGCTAGAACTGCACACACTGCTTCACACAATGCATGTCACCTTGCTTTGCACAGTGCGGCTTTCGAGGTCCTTGAGTGGAAAAGCAACTTTTATGAAGGAGAGAAAAATGCAAATACGGGCGGGTTTTCTAGCGGCTTCCCTGTCATCTCTTGGAGTCGTGACTGCAGGTGCGCGATCCCGACCGAGGGCTGTTGGCGCTACCCTGCTTCGGTCTATGAAGGCGGTTGGCTCGCGCATGAACGCGGTCATAGCCAAGCCGTGGTTCTTTCCCGCGCAGGTGGCAGTCCTTTTCGCTGTCCTGTGGCTGCAACAGCATGGCTACGTGCAAGTCCCGGTCACGGTCTGCGACTGGGGAGGCGTCGGCAAGTAGCTTGTCTTCTACTGAGAGTGCTGCTCCCGCAGTGCTCTCACGGAATCACCCAGCCGTGCAGGTTTCCGTCCGGTGCGCTGTACGGCAGACATGCGCCCTTGCTGATCTTCCATCCCGGTTCACTGCACTTGGCGACCTGCTGCAAGCTCCCGACCAGTGCGAGCCGGTATGCCAGTTGGCCCTCCGGCGTATTCGCCCAGCTTGCCGCCGCAGCTTCGTGCCGAGCCACCTCGTAGCCCTCCCCGAGTCCTGCTTCCTTGCCTTGGCGGAAGGCAAGGCATCCGGTAATCACTAGCGTGATCGCTGCTGTCCCTATTCCCATCGCCAGCGCTCTCCACTGCTGCTTCCGTGCTGCCTCGTTCGCTACTTGGTTGACTGCGTTGCCAAGCCGATCCACTAAATCAGCGTGCGCGAGCTGGGCCGCAGTGTTTGCAAGTTGCTGGGCTGTCTCCCTTGCTTCCCTGACCGCTGTACGTGATGCTTCCTCGATGCGTTCAGGCATCGCGCTATATAGCCCTTGGTAGTGCTCCAGGGCGATCATCAGGACCATGATGGCGTCGTTATCCTGCACGCCCAAGACTGCCTGGACGTGGAGCAAACGATCTGCTTCTTCGGGTGTCGCCTTGCGCTGCCAAACCGCCTCGAACGCTGCAACGATTCCGGGACGGCCTGCCGTACTCACGACATGACCTGTTCTAGTGTCTTGACTGCTTCTCGTCGCCACCGCAGCAACTCGGCGCGGTTCCCCAGCGGCATCTCCTTGACTGCTCCCTGAATCGTCAGACGCTTTGTTGCCAACTCGTCCGCCACACGATCTGCCAGATCGGGAAAGTCCAACGTCTTCCCGCCGCTTCCCTCGATCCGCTTCTTCAGCTCACTGCCGCTATAGAGTTGGAACTTGTCGGTGCTGCCGTAGTACAAGTTGCGCACGACATGGACTTCATGGTCTGTACCCACGGGCATCGCATCAAGGTAGTCGGCCAGCAGCTCCAGGCTGTCGCGCTGCCGGTTGATGACCCAGAGAGTGACGAGCTTCCGGCCCAGCTCTCCGAGAGTGCTTCGCAGAGTCTGCCCATAGCGTTCCACGCCAGCACTATTTCGGGCTGCTGTGTTCACGATCACGGGGACGCCGCGCGCCTTGTCGGTCGTGTTGATCAGTTCGATCCACCCATCGGCTTCGTCAAGGCTCATCGCTGCGCACTGAACCCGCTCCGAATGCGCCTTGAAAACATCAGGGTTGGCGTCGTCTGTTTCGATCACAAACGGTTCAACACCGCGTTGCAGGAAGGCGTCGATGAGCGCTGTCGCAACCATGCTTTTGCCGGTCCCTCCTTTGTTTCCGGCGCACAGGTAAATCGTGTTGGTGCTGTTCATATCGGTGCTTCCTCTCAAATTCGTTGTCGGTCAGGTCGGGTGATGGCAGCAACTGCGTTCGTCGCGCTGCCGGTGCTTTGGGGAAGCGCTGCTGCTGCTCGCTCCCCAAGGGTCTGTTCAGGGGTCGGCTTCGCGCTGGCTATTGGCGCGGGGGGTGCGCTGCTTGGCGGCACGCCAGACGGAACACCTTTGCGCTTTCCGAAAGCCTTCTTGCCCGTCGGCTTGCTGCGTTGCAAATAGCTCTTCAGCGTGGGCGCGCCGATGTCCAGTTTTTCGCTGGTGAGTAGTTCAGCTATCTGCTCCAGCGTGTAGCCCCGTTCACGCAGGTCGGCGATCTCGCTGGTCAGCATCTTGATGCTCTCCTGCTTGCTGACCACTCGGCTCTTGTTGTCAGCCGGAGGTAGTGCCCGCAGCTTCGCCGCGATGGCCTCCACCTGTTCAACGGTTATTGCCATGTGTGCTCCCGTCTTCAAATTAAATCGCTTTTAGTATTGCGACTTTTCTGACGTTGCGCAAGCTGGAAATCGTCGGAATGCCTGCTGTATGGCTCGATGTGTCATGTCTTTGTGTGCTGAGAGCGGTTGATCGTGCATGTGTTTTCAAGCATACTCACTGCATCGCCAGCCGTAGCCCTTTTGCTTCCGTCTGAAGACGGGGCTGTTTCCATCGAGATTCGGAACCGTGTCCAGCGGGCGTAACAGGATGGCCCTTGTCGAACACATAGCGCTCCGCGCCATGTGCCCGCCAAGGGGCGCCGTGTCCTCGACGCTCCGCGTCTCGATCCGTGGCTCACTTCATCCTGCCCTGCCGGGGGCTGGTGACAGCGATGTAGACAACAGGACACACCCCGCCGCCACGGGGCCAGTTGAAGGAGCCAGTGCCATGCCGTTTGAGATCAAAGGGGAAGAAGCGCTCACCGAGCGGATCGGTGTGCGCGTCACCGCTGGCGAAAAGGTGCAGCTCAAGGAAGATGCCGACGACGCGGGTCTGAGCGTGAGCGAGCTGGTGCGCAGGCGCTACTTCGGCCGCAAGATCGTTGCCCGCAGCGACGAGAAGATGATTCGCCACCTCAATCGCATCGGCGGCCTGCTCAAGCACATTCACAACCAGTCGGGCGGCATCTACGCCGCTGAAACGGCACGGGCACTTCGGCAGGTCTATGCGTACATCGACCAGTTGGCCAACCAAGGGGCCGACCGATGATCCTCAAGAAAATCCCGGTCGATCAGGACAAGGCCGGGCGCAAGTCCAAAGCCACCAACATCAGTGACCTGACGGATTACGTCGCGGTGCCGGATGACGCGGCTCGCCTGACCCGGCTCGGGTATCACATCGACGACGATGGCGTCATCCTTGGCGGCAAAGGTGAGCAGCCGGAAAAGCTGCTGTACCTGACGACGCGCGGCTTCAACACCAGCACGTTCAAGGGCCAGCAGGCCGAGATGGTCGCGCTGGCGATGGAGTGCAAAAAATCGAAGCACCCGATTCAGCACTGGGTTTCGAGCTGGCATGAGGGCGAGCAGCCGACCCCTGAGCAGGTGGAAGAACTGCTCGATGTGTTCCTTGAGCAGCTTGGGCTTGAGAAGCACCAAGTCATCGCTGCGTTGCATCAGGACACCGACAACATCCACCTGCATGTAGCGATTAACAAGGTTCACCCGGACACCTGCAAGGTGGTCAAACCTGCGAACGGCTGGGACATCGAGGCGGCACATCGAACGGTAGCAATCGTTGAGCATCGGCAAGGGTGGCAGCGTGAGCCAAACGGGCGCTATGTCGTTTTGGAAGATGGCACCGTAGCGCGCGTCGGGAAGCTGGACAGCGCGCCCAGCGTGCCGACTCGTGCGGGCGACATGGAAAGCCGCACGGGTCAGAAGAGCGCAGCGCGGATCGGGATTGAAGAGGCAGGCGAACTGATCGGGGCGGCAGCGAGCTGGGCAGAGCTGCACCACGGCCTTGCCGAGCGCGGTATGCGCTACGTGAAGGCCGGTGGAGGGGCGCACATCTACGTCGGCGATCAACCCATCAAGGCCAGCACGGCGGGCCACTGGTGCAGTCTTGGCAAGCTCACCAAGCGGCTTGGAGCGTTCGAACCTGCCGCCTCCGCTGTCGTGGCGGTCGAGCGCAAGCCAGAGCCGCTGCGAGCAGACCTCCCCGGCTGGGATGACTACATCGCCGCCGCGACGGATCATCGGGCGCACCTCGCGCGAAAGCAGCGCGAAGAGAAAGAGCGCTACGAGCGCGAGATGGCCCAGCTTCGTGTTCAGAAGGCGGAGCGCAGCGCGGCCATCGCTGCCCAGCAGTGGAAGGGGAAGGGCGAGCTGTTGAACGCCATGCGCAGCGTCACCGCTGCCGAGGCCAAGAAGGTCGAACTGGAAATCAGGGAGCGGCATCGCCGGGAAGCCAAGGCGCTGCGTGATGCCCGAGACGCATGGCCGGAGTACCACGACTGGCTGGCCAAGTGGTTTAGCCCCGAGGACGCTGGCGACTACCGCTACCACCGGCACGAGCCGCTGCGCCTCGAAGGCGATGGTGACAACGAAGCCCTCCCGCGCGACCTTCGTGCCTTCACTGGCGAGATCGTCTGCGGAGCGGTGGAATACCGCCGCCAAGGGGCGGCGGGGGGTGTGTCTGAGGAAGTGTCATTCACCGACCACGGCCGTCGCATCGACGTTCAGGAGGCGCACGACGAAGCTGCGACCTTGGCCGCCCTACAGCTTGGGGCCGCCAAGTGGGGCAAGGTCAGCGTGTACGGCTCGGACGCCTACAAGGCCACATGCGTTCGGCTTGCTGTGGAGCATGGCATCCGCATCGCCAACCCTGAATTGCAAGAACAAGTCGAGGCGGCCAAGGAAGCACGCCGGGCAGCACGGGAGGAAGCAATGCGCGCACCGCAAATGAGGCTCTTCGCCCAGTACCACGAAGCAATCGGCGCGGAGAGGTACACGCTGACGGCGATCAAGATGTCAGCCGACCATCGCAAGGCCTTTGTCTTGGGCGGCAAGGACGGCGTGGAGGCAACGGTGGTGGAGCGACGGATGCGAGAGCTGCTGCGCCTCCATGCACGCGGCGAGAACCTGTACTACACCCCGCGCAGCGAGCGGATGCACCATGTACTAGTCGATGACCTGAGCGATACCAGCCTGCGCCGGATGCTCGCCGATGGCTACCGGCCTGCCGTGGTGATGGAGTCCAGTCCGGGCAAGTTGCAAGCCGTCCTGAACGTCCCCAAGCTCGGTCGTGCGGACGATCAGGACGTAGGCAATCGCCTCATCGTCGCCCTCAACAAGCAATATGGCGACCCGAAGCTGCAAGCCTGCATCCATCCACACCGCGCGCCGGGCTTCGAGAACCGGAAGTGGGAGCCGGGTGCGCCTGCGCCGAAGTACCAGCGACCTGATGGCACCTTTCCGGTGGTTGAGCTGCGGCACGCCGTGGCCTGCAACTGCGACAAGGCATACGCACTGAGCTGTGTCGTCGCTCGCCAGCTCGACGAGGAAGTCCGGGTGGCACAAGTGCGGAGGTCTGCTACCCCTGCTGCGGCGCGCACTGCGGCCCCCGCTCATGCCTACGAGGCTCACTACCGCGACATCGCTGCGCGCCACAAGGGCGACGGGATCGACCTGTCGCGCGTGGACTCCATGATCGCCGTGCGGCTGCGGGCCACCGGGCACGGACAGGATGAGATAGCCACCGTCCTTGAGGCCTGCGCGCCGTCGATTCGCACCGCAGACGAGGGCCGGAACTGGCATGACTATGCCCAGCGGACAGCGCGCTACGCCTTTGGCCCGGACGGCTCGCGGGCGCTGGCCAAGATTGAGCGCTACCGCGACCATTTCCTCCGACTTGAGGGGCAAGACTCGGTCAACGAAGGGCCGGAGATCAGTGTTTGATGGCGCGCGCTGAAACACTCACACCTCAACTGCCAGTTGGGTTTTCGGCCATTGAGCTTGCCGTCGGTGCGCGCTGGATCGCTGCTCGTTGTCACCCGAATTCCAGCCTTGCACGAATTGCAAGCACCTTTGCTGCCTTGCAGTCGATCTTGACCCGAGCGCACGGAGTGGTATGTCTACAGGGCCTCCTGTCCGATTCGGGCCTTGAACTGGTCTATATCCCGCCTGAGTACCGCCGGGTGGGTAAGCAGGATGATCTGCAAGGCGAGATCGACTCCGTTGCGTTAGCCGACATCGGACGGTCGCTGCGGACAGAGTTTTTGGCGTCCAACCGCGACATGGTCCGGGTCGAAGCAAATGACGGCGCGCAGGTCATCGTCTACGCCGAGGAGGTCCGAGCCACTGTGCTTGCCGCGACTCGCGTTCAATTGATCGCAGCGAATGAGCGAGGCGGGCAGGCATAGGCCCTTAGGCTACCTGTTTCTGCCGCGCTCGTAACGAAGCAGCCCAGTCCTTGAGGGCCTGAAGGTCGAGCAGTACATCCGCAGGTGGGGGTGGGGAAGCATTCCGGCCAGCCGAAGGGTCGTGCGCATCGACAATGTCGCAACACTTCTTGTATCCAACTGCGAATGCGTCACAGTCGGCCTCTGTGAGAACGCTCACCTTCTTGAGGTCTTTGGCATTGATGTAGTCACGATGTCTCTGCACAACCCGGAAGAAGGCGATGTCCTCCAGGCCGCGCTCCCAGGACGCACGAAGTGCGTTGTAGAGCTTCGCCACTTCGATGGCGTATTCGTCGTCCTGATTGTTGTCGTGGAGCACCTTGGCTGCCCGAGCCGCCTTCTCAAGCTTGTCGATGCGGTCCTCGACTCCCTGGGCCTTCCATGGCAAGCCATCAGAGACCATGCCGGCGCCTGCGGCACCACGGCTCAGCGTTGAGAGACGGAGCGGCCTGCCCGCCTTCGTCGCGAGATCGTTCAGATCGTTGACGAACACCAAGTCGTGCGTGAAGACGATGACTTGGCGGTTCCCAGCTTCTTCAACAAGTCGCTTGGCCACTTGCCCGCGCCAGCGGTGATCCAGCGATGACACGGGGTCATCGAAGACCAGAGCCGAGCGGTGCGCGGCGGTAGCGAGTTCGGTCAAGAACGCTGCGAGTGCAACGCAGGTCTTCTCGCCCTCGCTTAAAACCTCATGGACCTTTGCGTCCGGGTTGGCGAAGAGGCGCACCTGATATTGCGGTGACCCGTACTTACCGCCCGAGCGCACGATTTCGACCCTGACCTTTTCAGCGGCCAGCTTGGTGATCTCCTCCTGAAACCTGTCTCGCAGCTTCGGCGTGATCGCGGTGTCGGCGATATCGTTGCCCATCTTCGTGATGGTGTTTGTCGCCGTATCGCCCGCGCACTCGGTCAGGAAGCGAATGGTCTTCAACCGCTGGAGTTCATCTGTGACGACCGGAAGCATGCCGGCAAGCAGAGCGCGGTCGCTCAGCTCGGCAAAGTCCGCCTCGAGCTTTTTTCGTTCGTCCGCACCCGCCGACTTGCGCAGCTCGGCGGCGTAGTCGCGAAGCGTGGTTTCGAGCTGGCCGAGGTCGGCGGCTGGTGACGGCGGGACGGGTGGAAGCGTCAGCTCGTCGCCGCCTAGCCCCTTCAGAAGAGCGTGACGCCGCAGTCTTGCTGCTGCGATGAAGCGGCGTGTCTGCTTTTGCAACGCTGGGTTCTGAATTCCAAGTTCGTCCAGACTGGCCTTGACGGCCCGCGTGCCGATGGTCCCGGCTGCCACGGCCTGACGTGCAGTCAGCGCGGCCCGTTCGGCCTCGCCTGCCAGCCGTTCCGTATCCTTCCTGATGAAGTCATCGAAGCGGGTCATGCGCGTCCGTGCCTCATCTCCCAGCGGCTGCTGGCAGAGCATGCAATGCGCATCGCCGGCTGACGGTGGAAACGGCTGTCCGGGATATGCGACTTCGGTCGAGTAACGGCGGGCGCTGTCCCACAGCGCTCGCCACACTTCGCCACCAACGCCGGCCAGCGGCTCACCGGCAAACGCCTTGTCGGCAGCCAGACGCGCGGCCTCGCGCTTCAGCAGAGCTTCTTTAGCCGCTGTGAAGACTGAAAGCAGTGCTTGGTCGGTGGTCTTGGCTGCGACACCGTTCGCCGCTTCCATGAGCCGCTTGACGTTGTCGGCCTTGACGGTTTGCTCAGCTGCCGCCTTCGTCGGATTCTTCGACAAGTCTTCCCGCAGGCGCTCAAGCCGGGCTGCCTCTTCAGCCGTAAGGGTTGCCAAGGCTTCAACCTTCTTTGCGTCGGTAGTGGCGTTCAGCGCGGCGAGGGTCTTGCCCACAGCCGTGGTTGCCTTCCAGGTCGGCGTCGCGAAGATCGGACTGCGTGCTTTCTCAAGCTGCTTTTGCTCGGCCGCCAGAGCGTCCTTGACAGCCTGACAGGCGGCAGCCAGTTCGTCCGGTACATCGAGGCCAAACGGACGGAAGGCGACTTCGTTCTTCTCGCGGATGTGCACGGCCGCACAGTCGCTGTCGAAGACACTGGCCGCCGAAAGAACGGCATGCGGCTGGGGGCTGTCCTGCCAGCGCTCGACCGGCTGCACAACACCACCGACGCCGTAGGTCATGTCAGCGCTTGCGACCGTCGGGGCCTGGTTGTCGTAGACGTTGGCCTCGATCTTCCCGGCGTGGCGCGCACGGCAGGCACGCTTCAGGATGCGCGCATAGCCCGACTTGCCCGCGCCGTTATCGCCATAGACGATCGTGATGCCCTTCGGCTCGAAATTCAGCGTCTGACCGGGCGCGAGGTTGTTTGCGCCGCGCACACCGGCCACCGATACCAACGTAAGCGCGGCACCTTCGCCCGGTGTAGCGGGAAGATGCTCCTTTGCCAGCGGCACGGCGACGAGCTGGCCTGCAGGGGCACCGTGGCCCACCTTGCACAGCTCGACCAGCTCGGCCACATCCTCTTGGGTCACGCGGCCCTGCCCGATGATGCGCCGTAAGGCGTCACGCTGCCAGAGCGGGCGACCCTGTGACCATTCCAGAATCGTTTCCAAGACCGTCTTTTGCGGCATGGTGGGCTTTTGCATTTTTGTCCCTTCCCTGTCTTGCTGTCGCTCTTCAACCGGCCGGTGCGACGCGTTCCGCCGGCATGCCCGCTTCCGGGTGCACCCACAGTTCAACGGCAGCCAGCTGGTCCATCAGACCGAGGCGTTGCAACTTTGCGAGCGCTTCGGCGGGCGAGGCGCCGTAGATCAGGTAGATCGCACGCACGTATCCGAGCTGATGCCTGAAGTGCAGAAGCGTCTTGAAATCCTTGATCGTTCCGTCCTCGGACCCCAAAGCGGATTTCACCTCGAAGATCGCATGATTGTTCCCCGTGCCGGGCTCATGCACCAGAAAGTCCGGCTTCGGGGCCGCGCCGTCGGCAAAGTACGGGTGCGACCGTTTGTCGATCTCACCATTGAGTCGATAGTGGCTGTCCGCCGGCCACAGCCGCCGCATCTGGTGATAAAGCTCGTAGCAATAGACGCGCTCGCGGTAGACCGGGTCCGCACCATGAATCGGCAGCAGGAAATATTCAGGTGCCACCCCCGCTGCGGCGGTGCCGAGCAAGCCTGAAAGTTCATGCATCGTGCGCCTCCGATCCAGCGTTGACGGCGCCCACGGCTGCGATTTCGAGAAGGCCCATGTCGGTACCTTCAATGAAGCCGGCGGCCCGTTCAAGCACAACCGATTCATTCTGTCGCGCTGCCCCGCGCAGCGCGCATTCCCAGATCACCAGCACGCGCCAACCGCCGGCCCGCAGCGCATCGACCGCCTTTTGGTCGCGTGCGGCGTTGGCCCCTAACTTGGCCTGCCAGAAGTCTTGTCGTGTTGCCGGCAGCTTTGACAGCGCGCAGCCGTGCGCGTGCCAGAAGCAGCCATGAATGAAAACAGCAGTGCGGTACTTTGGAAACACCAGATCGGGCCGGCCGGGCAGCGACCGGTCATGCAACCGATAGCGCAGCCCCCGTGCGTGCAGGCCGCGACGGATCAGCATCTCGGGCTTTGTGTCCTTGCCCCGGATGCGGCTCATGTTCAGCTTGCGCTGCTCGGGTGTCAGCACGTCGGCCATTCACGCCCCAGCGTCTGCAACGATGGTGCGCAGACAGCTGCGCAGCTCTTCGCCCGACATGCCGGGACGAAGCGTCACAGCGCCGAAGTGGAATTTCTCGCGGTACTCCGGATGGAAGAGCCGGCCTGGCACGGGTGTGGCTTTGAAATCCGCCTGCAGGCCCGCCGGCACATGTGGGGTCAGCAGATAGGCGGCAGTGACGATCCCTTCGGTCCGACCGCTTGTCACCTCCTGCACGAGTGCGTCGCGGTAGGTGTGGATCGAATTCAGGGCGTCATTGAGGCCGTCATTGATCCGGTACTTGGCATCGAGCACGATGACGCGCCGCTCCGGGCCGCCCAGGTCGCTGCCCGCCAGCACGACATCGGGCACCATCGTCCGGCTGAAGCTGCCTTCGCGGCTGTCCTCCACCCAGTATTCGCGGTACTGCCGCTGAAAGCACAGCACGCGGTCGCCGCCGATCGGCACCGTGATGGCGCCGGCCGCGATCGTCACGCCGCCACCCGTTTCGCTAAGGAACAGGTTACTCAGGTCAACATCTGAGGCGCCATATTCCTCAACGGCCGCGCGCAGCAGGCGCAGAAAGCACCACAGCTCGTACAGCTCATAGGTCCGGGCCAGTGGCATCTGCAGGAAGTCGCCGAACAGCGCGGCGAGCCCGAGATTCATGTCTTGCCAGAGCCGGTAGAAGCGCTGATAGACCGGGTCGTTGCGGAATAGCGAGGACATGCGCAGGAGTGCTGGCCCCTCACCGACTTCGGTCATGAAGCCGGCCGACGCGGCATCGTTCAGGAGTCGCGCGATACGCCGCGCGCGCACGGCCCAACTGCCAGCTGTGCTGACGACCTCTGCATCGTTTGTGCCACCTGCTTTGGCCAGCACCTCGGCGACGCCGCCGAGCCACGCAGACCAGGAGCGCAGGCAGGCTTTGATCTGCCGATGTTCCGGGATGTCTACGCTGTTCCGGCGCTGCCGCACCGTGATCTGCGCGGGCAGACGCCCTTTGAGCGCCGTCGGCAGCCGTGACGGGGTGACGGTCTCGGTGCGGACCGCGCCCGACCTGAAGGACTTGATGATCTCGGGCCCGGTCGCGCGTGTGGCACGGTGCGCCGGCACCGTGATGTCTTCGGCACGCAGAAAGTGCCGCGGCGCACGGGCGATGGCTTCGACTGCCGCCACGATTGCACCGGCCCGCGACCGCAGGAATTCAAGGCGGGCGAGCGGTGGTGGGCGGTTGCCAGGCTGGCGCGCGATGCCCTTGCGGAATGCGCTCAACGAGAACAGGGCGAACGTGTCTTCAAGAACTTCGCGCACCATCGCGTCGAAGTCGTCGCGCGTCAGCTTGCGCAGGTCGGGGTCCGTCGTAACCTCGAAGCGCCGGGTTCCTATGCCCGGCACGCGCAGCACAGCCTCCACCATGCCGGCATGAAAACCAGGCTGCCAGC
Source organism: Cupriavidus necator (assembly GCA_022041995.1). Classification (GTDB taxonomy): domain Bacteria; phylum Pseudomonadota; class Gammaproteobacteria; order Burkholderiales; family Burkholderiaceae; genus Cupriavidus. The sequence goes on along the minus strand of CP074381.1, from coordinate 3,615,740 downwards.
GCCAGCGGGCCTTGCGCGGCTCGCGCGACCGCAGCGCCTCGACCAGCACATCGTCGATCAACAGGTCGGCCGAAAGCGCGTCGTCACTGTCGCGCAGTTCAAAGAGGTAGGACGCCCCTTCCCGCACCGCGCCGGGCGGTACTACATCCGGCATGGGCCAGACCTGCCATGCCGGTCCGCCGCTCTCGGCCTGGATGTAGAGCGCCGTCACGGTTCACCGCATCGCCTGGAAGGAGCCGAAATCATCGAGATCGGCCAGCAGCTTCTGCACGAAGGCCTTCGCACGCGGCAGGCCCTCGCAGGCCTTGTCGAGGCTGGTCAGCAGCGGGCGCTGCCGTTCGGCGCCGCGCAGCTTCACCAGTACCTTTTGCACGAGCAGCTGGTCGGTGACATCGGCGGCCGGGCTCTTGAGGCTGGCCGCATCGAAGGCGTGATAGCGCACGAACTCTTCGATCAGCCGGTAGCCGAAGCCGAGCCCGTACTGCTGCATCAGGCCATGGATTTCGGTCAGCCTTGCTTCGGACGCGGCGCGCGCGTCCTTCAGCTCGGGATAGCGGCCTTCGAGCGAAGCTAGGAAGCCCGGCACATCGACCGCCGACATGTCGATCACCGATGCGCGGTCGAGGACTTTGTCGCTGACCGGATTCGTCGTTTCATCGACGTTGATGGTGCCGATGATGAACAGGTTGGCAGGCAGCGGCAGCTCGGCGCGGATGCTGGCCCCCGTCGTGCCTTCGAGCGGCACGCTGTTCGAGTGCAGCTGCAGGCGGCCCTGGGTCTCCATGCAGGACAGCACGTCGGACAGGTAGTACTCGACTCGCGCTAGGTTCATCTCGTCGAGGATGACGAAGACCGGCGACTCGCGGTGCGCCGTCGCCACCAGCACGGCCTCCAGGAATGTCGGCACGACGTAGCGGTTCGTCAGCACGTCGAAATAGCCGGTCAGTCCGGTCGGGTCCGTCCACTCCGGCCGCACCGGGCATTCGAAGATCAGCGGATCGTCGTCGGTGTTCGAGGTGAGCCCATGCACAGCCCTGGCGTATTTCAGCGCGAGCTGCGTCTTGCCCGTTCCGGACAGGCCGGACAGGATCACGAAGTGTTTGTGCGGCAGGAAATTTAGCGCCGCGTGGAAACGCTTCACCTCGCCGTTGGGGTAATGCCCGCCGAGCGCCTTGACGGCAGCTTCGATGTCGCCGACCGGAATGCTTGCCGGCATGCGACGCATTTCCGGGCTCAGCGTGGCGGTGTCGGTCCAGACCGGCAGCTCGTGAATCTTCTGCGAGCCGACCAGACTGCCAAGCCAGCCGATGAATTCGCGCGCCAGCAAGCTGCGCCGCGCCGAGGCGGTAGGCGGGTAGAGCGCGACGACGATCTCGTCCGGCTCTGTCGCCGGGCCAAAGGGCGTCATGTCGAAGGCAAGGCTGTCCCAGAACTTGGCGTTGCGCAGCCAGAGCCGCCCGTCGCGGGCGAGGTAGATCGGAACGAGGTTGTTGCGAGCGCTGTACTTGATGGTTGCGCCAGGGGCCTCGGGGGCTTCTTCGTCGGTACCTTCGGACAGCAGGTCGGCAGGTTCGGCGCCGGCTGCCTTCGCGGCCGCACCGAGCTTCTTCATCTCGGCGAGGCGTGCCAGGAAGCTGGCCTTGTCCTTACGCACCAGGACCGCGAAGTAAACCTCATCCTCAGGCGGGAAGCGCATGACGCAGCCGAAGATCAGCGCTTCGGTGTCGTCCTTGACGTTGTCCAGATTGACGACGCCAAGCTGGATGCCGCCTTCGACGATCTTGGCGCTGTTGGAAACGCCGAACAGCTCGCGCGGGCGGACTGCCTTCGAGGTCTTGAAATGCTTCTGCGCAGCGTCAAGAAACCGCTGCTGCCGCTCGACGAGGTTCATCCGACGTCTCCCTGTCCGATTGTTTGAGTGTCTTCATGATCTGGGTCGCGACGGCCTTCGCCAGCAGCGGCGGGACGGCATTGCCGATCTGCCGGAAGGCTGGGTTCATCGTGCCGCAGAAGGCGAAGCCATCGGGGAACGAATGAAGACGGGCGGCCTCGCGCACGGAGATCGTGCGGGCCTGCTTGCTGTCGTAGTGAATGTGGCTGTAGCTGTCCTTCCCAAGGTGCGCCATCAGCGTGCGCGCTGGCTGATCGCGCCACATCTTGCGCCATTTGTTCGGGAACTTGCCCACGTCGTAGGGCGGCACAATCGAAGCCTTGATGTCCTCGTACTTCTGCGAGCCGGGTTTGACCTTGACGCCTTGCTTCGCCAAGTCGGCGAGGTGCTGCTCGAACATCGCCATGGCGTGTTCGTACGCCTGGGGATATTGATCGCCTGGGTTCATGCGGGCGAACAGAGGGTAGTCGCGCGGCAGATAGCGGATGACGTGATCGGTCAGCGCCTCCGGCGCCTCGAAGCCCGGCCATGTCCGCATGAGCCGAGCGTAGGACGTATGAGGCTGCTGGCCATACGGCATGGGCACGTCAAAGCGGCGGGCGCCGCGACGCAGTTCACCGCTCTTCAGCAGCTCGCGCGCGTCGATGGTCGGCAGATCGCCGAGCGCATCTTCCGCAGTGATGGCGGGTGGCAGAGAGCGTGCCGCCTTCGGCGCGTGGATGTAGTGGTGCGCGTCGTCGGCTATCTCGTTGTCGAGGAACTTGAGTGCGACCGAGCGGGTGCCTTCATATCCCGGCGGCAGGTCGATGAAGTGCGTCGGCTCAGGAAATGTCACGGCGGCGGCGATCTCGCGCCGGTAGGCAATGAGGATCATCCGCTCGCGCATCTGCGGCACCCCATAGAAAGCGGCGTTCAGCAGCGTGTAGCGGCAGACATACCCCTTGCTCTCCAGAACTTCAGCGATTTCTTCAGCGATGTTCTGCCCGCCATGGTTTAGCACGTCGGGGACGTTTTCGACCACGACGGCGAGGGGCGCAAAGGCTTCCACGTAGCGCAGGTAGTCGATATAGAGCTGGGCGCGCGGGTCATGCTTGAAGGCCTCCGCGTGGTTGTCCACCTCGCGCAGCTTGGGCCGCCCAACGCGGGCGAACGCCTGGCAGGGCGGGCCACCGACGAGCACGTCGAACGCCTCAGCGGTCGAACCTACCTCAAGGTCCTTCGCAAGCTGATCCGGGCTCGTCTGTGTGATGTCGCGTGCCTGCGAATGCGCTGCGTGTCCGCCGTGGAAGTTCCGCCCATGTGAGGCCGCCGCATCCGGGTCGAATTCAACAGCGCCCGCGATGGTAAATCCGGCAGCAGAGAAGCCGAGCGAAATGCCGCCGCAGCCGGCAAAAAGGTCAAGCACACGCGGATTTCCGCCAGCCTTCAGGCGAGCAATCTTTTGCTTGATAGCACGGGTATTGGTTTTCACGATGTCACCGCTTCCTCTTGTTTTGCTTGGCATGGGCTTTCACTGCGCGCTGCGAAAGAGGGGGTACTGCGCCTCAACATATTTTTCGACTGCATCGCGAACGACCCAGGCGACAGAAACCTTCTTTTCTTCCGCGATCCGCTCAAGCTCGGCATAGAGATCGGCAGGGAACGTGACTGACGCACGGGTTCCTTCTTTCGCCGAAGGATGCTGTTTCGTGGAGAGTGCCATGGGTGCCATGCCTGCCTCAGTTCAATTGCACCATTTTACACCAGAGTGGTGCAATGTGGTGAACTTTGGAGGCCTTGCCCTGACCCGCACGCTGAAACGCTCACAAAGCGAAGGGCAGCAAGCGAGCAATGTTGCGGGCATCGCTGAGGGCGCGGTGATGTTCACCTTCCAATGCGAGTCCGGCGATCCGCAGGGCCGTAGCCATCCCCGTCTGCTTGATCTTGCGGGCCTTGGCGAAGGTCGCCTTGAGGTTCAGGTGGGAAAGCCCTGGCAGAGGGTCAGCGAGGCCATGCCGGGCGCTCTCGCGCTCGATCTGGCGTCGGTCGTAGGCTCCCCAGCTCGCCCAGCATTGCCCGGCATGCAGGCAGGCGAACCCGGCCAGCTCGGCGGCAACCGTGGGCCAGCTCGGCGCAGTGTCGAGGCTGGCCTGCTCGATGTGGGTCAGCGAACGGCAGAAGGGCGTAAGGGTCGGGCGCTCGGTCGGCCTGACGAAGCGCTGCAAGGTGTCGATGACTTCACCGGCAGGGGTGGCCCAGACTGCGCCGAGTTCGATGACCTCCATTTGCTCCGGAGTGATGCTTCCATCGTCTGCGCAAGTCGCCTCTAAGTCGATGACCAAGATCGGCTTCACAGAAAGCCCGCGAGTGCATCGAGCAGTGTCCGTCCAGCTCTGCGGTCCAGCCAGCGGGCTTGCATTCCGAACGCTAATGGCCCGTCTAAGTCGCACCGTTTGCTGTCGCCCACAAACACCATTTCGGCCGGCGCGCAGCCCAGTTCAGCGCGCGCGATCCGATACATCGTCGGGTGCGGCTTGGCAACGCCGACTTCGTACGAAAAGATGTAGGCATCGAAGCCCGGGAGGAGGCCGCGCACGGTTGGCCCATATTCCTGCGCGAGGTTCGAGCAGACCGCCATGCGTAGCCCGGCGGCGCGTGCCCTTGCGAGCACGTCGGGGACCTCGGGAAAAAGGCGCAGGCCACTCAGCTCATCGGCCAGATCGACCTCCAACGCGTCCAAGGCGTCCGAAGCGCCCAACTCGATAGCTAACGTCGCCATTGGCACGTTGCGCGTGAGGCACGAGTTCCGATCCACCGGCTGCCCATCTAAACGTAAGAGGCGTTCATAAGGGGCAGGGCGGGCCGTGTACCGGATCAGTGTCCCGAAGGCATCAAAGACGATCGCGCGTGAGGTTCGCATATGCCTACTCGAACAGCTCACGCTCAAACTCCACGCCGGCCACGACAAGCGGCTCGCCGCTGGGCCAGGGCGAAGGCAGTTGGCCTGCGTGGATGACGTGCACGTCTGCGTTGTCGTTGACCACGGCCACATCGGCGGTATGCAGTGCTGCTTGCCGGTTCGATCGCTCGAAGCGGCACGTGTTGGGATCAAACGTCCAAAAGCGCATGTCAGCCTCCTTGGTCTTTAGCTTTTCGGCGCTCGTGCTCTTCGAGCAGGCGCTGGTAGGCGTCGAACTCTGCGGTCCCCGGAGTGGCGAAGTTGGGTAGCAGCGGAATCTCGGCCTCGTCTTCGATCACTGGGCGTCCACGCACCGGCTCGGGCATCAGGTCGGCCAGCTCACGAAGCACGGCCCTTGCTCCCGTGCGGATCGCCACAGCGTTCTCGCTTGTCGTGCAGGCGTACCCCTTGGCGATACCGGCACGAATGAGCTTCAAGCGGTCTGCCAGCGTGTCAAGTTCGTACTGGGACACAGACTTCAAGTGCTCTTCGTCCTGCTTGGCGCGCCAGTCATTCCACTCCTCACGTTCGGCTGGGGTGAGGACGGCCGCCACATCCGCAGGCAACTCGCGAACTGAACGGTCAAACTTCGCCACTACACGTTGGACGTTCTTGCCTTCCGGATAATCCGGCGTCACCTCCCGCACGCGGCGGAGGCACTGCACGGTACTTCCGTTGTGGTAGTTGCCGTCTTGGTCGCGATGGCGAACCGTCTTGAATTGCATCGTCGTTTTCTAGTGATCTGCGTATGTGTAAAACTATACGCAAGATCACGCCTCCGTGCTACGCTTTCGACCATGGACGTGGGCATTGCGTGCAACAGCTTCGACACGTCGGCGAGCGAGCCAGCAGGCGAGTCGCCGTCCGCAGCCGGTCAGCAGGCCGGCAAGGGCAGTTCGGAGGGCAGCAGCCCGGAGGACTGCATCCTTTTGCTTAATGACCGCGACCGTCGCACGTTGGCTTGGTTGCGCAGTCAGGTGAGCGATGAAGCCATCGCTGTGGCCGTGGAGCAATTGGCCGGGGCCAGACGGCCATTCGTCTCGAATGTCGCCAAGGTGCTCGGGTTGATCGTCCCGGAAGGCATGGATCGTTCAACGCGCGAGGAAGCGCTGAGACATCTGGCCGCGATCCGCGCCAAGCTCAAGAGCGTCAGCTGCTGAACGCCTTGCGCGAGTCCCTGCGGGCCGGGCTTTTCGGGCTTCGCCCCGAGCCGCGTTCGCGTCCTGGCCATTCGGCTTCAATCCCTCTCGCACGCCGCCCCGGTGGGCGGCTTCATGCTGCACCTTTGTACGGAATCGGCGGCGGGGAGGCCATCAGCAGCAGGCCGCCCTTGACCGGCTTCACCTTCGCTTCTGGGTACACCGCGAGCGCTTGTCGCAGCGCCGGAAGAAAGGCCTTCTTGAAGTCGCGATCCGCGTCCTTGCTTTGTGACTCCTGCGCGAATTGCTGCCTCAACGGCTTCCAGTGAAGCGTGACGGGCCGACCTTCGATGCGATGCAGGCGATGCGCAAGCCATGTATAGACATCGAGCGCGAACGCGGAACCTTTGAGGGCAACGAGCGCGCGCTTGTCGAGAGGAACGCCGTGCTCAACCAGTTCGTTGTAATAGTGCTGGGAAAGCACCAGAACGCCCGGCCATAGCGCCTTCTGCCCCGTATCCGCGTTCCCTATCCACGCATCGAACTGGTCAACGGGCTGACCGCTGAAGGTGCGGCCTCGGTAGCCAATCTGAAGACGACACGCTGCCAGTGCGTGCATCTGCTCACGCAGCTTCACGTAGCGGTTCTTCTGGTCGTCCATGCCCATGAGCTTGAGGAACTGGGCTGCGCTCTCGCCTATCGGAATCTCGCGCGTCTTGTGCCGTTTGGCGAGCGTGGAAATCATGGCGAGCGCAAGGCGTGGCATCGCGCCATAGGGAACGGGCTGGGCCACCGGTCCCCGCCCTTCATCAAGCCACCCAGCTTGCACGTTGATCCACATATCGCCCGACTGTCGATGGAACTCGCGGCCTTCGACCTTGCTTCGTGGAAGGCCGACTTGGCAGAGTACGGCGTGGGTGAATGCCATGTCGTTGCCAGTCGGCGGCGTGGTGGCGATCTCGTGCCCAGCGTCAAGCAACTTGCCCGAGCGCTTGGGATACGCGACGGTCGTGTCGACTGGGTGTCTGACCCTGATGATCGACGCCGATTGAACTGGCGGTTGAAGCGGTACGCCGTGTCCAAGCGGGTACAGATCAGGCCGGAATGCCACCTTCGCGGCCATGTCGGCGGCCTGATGCGGCGGCACCGACCTGGCGATTAGGTGGCGGCGGTAGCCCTCTCTCCATTCGCGGCTGTCGGTGATGTGAGCTGTCTGTCGAGCCGACGCGGCGTGCCCGGTCGGCGGCCTCAGCAGCTCGCCTGCGGTCGCTGCAACCCCCTTGAACGGTGAGTCCATGCCTCACCCTCAAGCAGTCGATTGGGATGCTGCTGTTTCCGCCCAGCGCTGCCGTGCGAGTTGTTCGACCTTGGTGGGCCTGCCGCGTGGCCGCTTCTTCGGCGGCGGCTCGGCGGGACGCGTGGAGTTGATCCAAGCCAGCACGTCGTGCTCGTACCAGCAGAGGCGACGGCTGTTCGGCAGCTTGAAGGGGCGAGGGATCAGGTGCGCGTACTTGGCATTGGTCGCGCAAGTGCGGATCGTGGTTGCTGTCTTCCCGATCAGGGCAGACAACTGCTCGATGAACAGAATTTTGGGCAGGTCGCTGGCAGTGGCGACCACAGGCGATGTCGTAGGCATACGGCTCTCACAAGCGAACGCGCTTGTGAGAGCCGGTGCTGTTGATACGGCAGATCGTGCTTATGGGGTTGCCAGGCTCACACGACCGTTCGCTGCCGCACCTCACGGTGCCTTTGTTCACTGAGGCTGGATGTAGGGGCCATTGCGCATGCAACCCGAACATCTCCACCCTGGCGGGTACACGCCGAGCGTAGATGGCTCTCTTGGTTCGGCTATCTCTCGTTCCCCGAACCTCACCTGCCCCGAGCCAACGGCTCACACAGCGGCAACATGGGTGTCCGGCAGGGCCGCTGTGTTGTTCTCACCCATGAACAACAGTATGGATAAATGCACAGCGCTGGTCAAGGCGTAAGCCGGGCCACCGAGTCATAACGACATCGAGCGCTTGGGACAACCTTGGGACAACGAGGAGGAGAATTTGCTTTGAACCGACATGAATGACGATCCAAAGTAAAAAAGCCTAAGTGCTTGATTCACCTAGGCTTTTCCATTTTTTGTTTGGTCGGGGTGAGAGGATTCGAACCTCCGGCCTCTACGTCCCGAACGTAGCGCTCTACCAGGCTAAGCTACACCCCGATTTGGTTTGCTGGCAGCCGTTTGACCGTCTGCAGCAAAGAAAGTAAGTTTAGCAGTGTTTTTTGGGGAATGGAAGAGGGCGAGGAAAATCGCCGTTCAGCCCGCTTCCGCTGCCTTCCCCGCAGTTGCGTCAGGACTGCCGTTGCAATGAGAACGCGCAGAGCTGGATCAGGGTTTCCTTCAGTTCCGACGGCGGGAACTGCCGTGCCGCTTGTTCGGCGGCTTCAGCCTCGCGCCGTGCGGCTTCGAAGGTGACGTCCAGCGCGCCGCTGGCGTGGATGGCCGCGAACACGGCGTCGAAGTGCTCGGTCCCGCCCTGGACGATGGCATCGCGCGCCAGCTGGCGTTGCTCGGCGGTGCCGTGCTCGAGCAGGTGCAGCAGCGGCAGCGTGGGTTTGCCTTCACGCAGATCGTCGCCGGCATTCTTGCCCATCTGCTCCGCGCTGGCGGTGTAGTCGAGCATGTCGTCGATCAGCTGGAAGGCGGTGCCGATGCGGCGGCCGTATTCGGCCGCGGCTTCTTCCATCCGGGCGTCGGCGCCGGCCAGCACGGCGCCGAGCTGGGCCGCGGCCTCGAACAGCTTGGCGGTCTTGTAGCGGATCACCTGCAGGTAGCGCTCGACGGTGACGTCGGGGTCGTGCATGTTCAGCAGCTGCAGGACCTCGCCCTCGGCGATCACGTTGGTCGCGTTGGACAGGATCTCCATGATGCGCATGCTGCCGGCATCGACCATCATCTGGAACGCGCGCGAATAGAGAAAGTCGCCCACCAGCACGCTGGCGGCGTTGCCGAACACGGCATTGGCGGTATCGCGCCCGCGCCGCAGCTCGGACTCGTCGACCACGTCGTCGTGCAGCAGGGTGGCGGTGTGGATGAACTCCACGACGGCGGCCAGCTCATGGTGGCGATTGCCGTCGTAGCCCATCGCGCGCGCTGTCAGCAGCAGGATCACCGGGCGCAGGCGCTTGCCGCCGGCACCGATGATGTATTCGCCGATCTGCTCGATCAGGGGGACTTCAGAAGACAGCCGCTGGCGGATAACAGCATCGACCGCGCGCATGTCTGCAGCGACCGGGGCAAGCAAGGCAGTGGCGGAAGGCTGGGGCAAGATGATCACCGTTACGCAAAACCGGACGATTATATGCGATGCGCGTGGCGTTCTACGTATGGCGCGCTTCTAAAGATTCGCGCTCAGGTATGGGCTCAGGGGGTTCGCAAGGCGCGCATCTATAATGCAGCCATGAACAAGTTCGCGCCTCGCCGCCACCTGCGCCGCACCGCCCTTTGGGTGGCGTTTGCGGCACTGGCAGGGTTCCTGCTCGCCGACCTGACCTGAGCCAGGGCGTGGTCTCATTGTGGCGATGCCGCCGCACACAGGCTATGTGCCTGTTTTCTTTGCGCTTTTCCCCGATCTCGTTTACAATTCCAGGTTTCCTCCGGTAGCTGCGCTCGCTTTGCGGGTTCTGGCCGGCGGGAGATAACCGGGCCGCATTGAGCCCATCCAGGCGCCAGGCCGTGCAGTTGACCGGCCGCGCAGGGTGCGCCAGTGCCGGCATACGGCGTTTTATTCACATCCGAGAGGTTCGACAATGTACGCGGTCGTAAAAACCGGCGGCAAGCAATACAAGGTTGCTGCTGGCGAAAAACTGAAAGTAGAACAGATACCGGCAGACATTGGCGCAGAAATCACGCTCGACCAGGTGCTCGCAGTGGGCGCCGGCGACCAAATCAAGTTTGGTACGCCGCTGGTTAGCGGGGCTTCCGTCAAGGCTACCGTTATCTCCCAAGGTCGTCACGACAAAGTGAAGATCTTCAAGATGCGCCGTCGCAAGCACTACCAGAAGCGTCAAGGCCATCGTCAGAATTACACCGAACTGCGCATCGAAGCGATCGTTGCCTGATCGATCGAGCGTAACCAGGTAAAGCGACAGGAGTAAGACATGGCACAGAAAAAAGGCGGCGGTTCCACGCGGAACGGCCGTGATTCCGAATCGAAGCGTCTGGGCGTGAAGGTGTTTGGTGGCCAGGCCATCAACGCCGGCGGCATCATCATCCGCCAACGCGGTACCCGCGTGCATGCCGGCGACAACGTCGGCGTGGGCAAGGACCACACGCTGTTTGCCCTGGTGGACGGCCACGTGCAGTTCGCCGTCAAGGGCCCTGCCAAGAAGCAGCAAGTCAGCGTCGTTCCGGCGGCCTGATAACAGCCTTTGCAGGATGAAGGCCCCGCAACGCTTGCGGGGCCTTTTCTTTTCTGGCGACAATGTCAGTTCGCCAGCCCGGTTGGTGGCTTCCAGCCGCTGATCCGCCGATCCATCACGGAAACCCATCATCATGAAGTTCATAGACGAAGCCCGAATCGAAGCCATCGCCGGCAACGGCGGCAATGGCAGCGCCTCGTTCCGGCGCGAGAAGTTTGTGCCCTTCGGCGGCCCGGATGGAGGCGATGGCGGCCGCGGCGGCAGCGTGTTCGCGGTGGCGGACCGCAATATCAATACGCTGATCGACTTCCGCTACGCCAAGAAGCACGTGGCGCGCAACGGCGAGAACGGCCGTGGCTCCGACTGCTATGGCGCGGCTGGCGAAGACGTCACGCTGCGCATGCCGGTGGGCACGCTGATTGCCGACATGGACACCGGCGAAGTGATCGCCGACCTGACTGAGCACGGCCAGCGCGTGTGCCTCGCTGAAGGCGGCATGGGCGGCTGGGGCAACCTGCATTTCAAGTCCAGTACCAACCGCGCGCCGCGCCAGCAAGTGGACGGCAAGCCGGGCGAGCGGCGCATGCTCAAGCTCGAGCTGAAGGTGCTGGCCGATGTCGGCCTGCTGGGCATGCCCAACGCCGGCAAGTCGACCTTTATCTCGCATATTTCCAATGCGCGCCCAAAGGTCGCGGACTACCCGTTCACCACGCTCCACCCTAACCTGGGCGTGGTGCGCGTGGACCATGAGCAATCGTTCGTGGTCGCGGACATCCCCGGCCTGATTGAAGGCGCGGCCGAAGGCGCGGGCCTGGGCCACCAGTTCCTGCGCCACCTGCAGCGCACCGGCCTGCTGCTGCATATTGTCGACCTGGCCCCGTTCGACGAGGCGGTCGATCCGGTCGCCGAAGCCAAGGCCATCGTCAACGAGCTGAAGAAGTACGACGAAACGCTGCATGACAAGCCGCGCTGGCTGGTGCTGAACAAGCTCGACATGGTTCCGGAGGAAGAGCGCGCCGCGAAGGTGAAGGACTTCCTCAAGCGCTACAAGTGGAAGGGACCGGTGTTCCAGATTTCGGCGCTGACTGGTGAAAACTGTCGCGACCTGATCTACGCGATCAAGGACCATTTGCAGGCGATCAAGGCCGCAGAGGCTGCGGCGCTGGCCGAGCCGGACATCCGCCTGGACGAGCGCCTGCACAACGTCGACCAGGGCGAGCGCGAGGCATAAGCAAGGGGCCGCCGCCGGCGCGCCCCACCACAGAAGAATACCCACGGACAATTCGGGCGCGGCGCCCGCCGCCGGCTGCCCGGGAGACAGGATTCCCGCCATGCAATCGGTCATCGCGCAGGCAAAGCGCATCGTCGTCAAAGTCGGCTCCAGCCTGGTCACCAACGACGGCAAGGGGCTGGATCACGACGCCATCGCCCGCTGGGCGGCCCAGATCGCCAAGCTGCGCGTAGCCGGCAAGGAAGTGGTGCTGGTCAGCTCCGGCGCCATCGCCGAAGGCATGCAGCGCCTGGGCTGGGTGCGCCGCCCGAAGGAAATCCATGAGCTCCAGGCTGCCGCCGCCGTCGGCCAGATGGGCCTGGCGCAGGTCTATGAAAGCCAGTTCGGCCGCTACGGCATCCGCACCGCGCAGGTGCTGCTGACCCACGCCGACCTGGCCGACCGCGAACGCTACCTCAACGCCCGCTCGACCCTGCTCACGCTGCTGTCCCTGGGCGTGGTGCCGATCATCAACGAGAACGACACCGTGGTCACCGACGAAATCAAGTTCGGCGACAACGACACGCTGGGCGCGCTGGTGACCAACCTGATCGAAGGCGACGCGCTGGTGATCCTGACCGACCAGCGCGGCCTGTACACCGCCGATCCGCGCAAGGACCCGGCCGCGCAGTTCGTGGACGAGGCCCTGGCCGGCACCCCCGAGCTGGAAGCCATGGCCGGCGGCGCCGGCACGTCGATTGGCCGCGGCGGCATGCTGACCAAGATTCTGGCGGCCAAGCGCGCGGCCAAGTCCGGTGCCCACACCACCATCGCCTCCGGGCGCGAGGCCAACGTGCTGGAGCGACTGGCCGCGGGCGAGGCCATCGGCACCCAGCTGCTGGCGCCGACCGGGCGGCTCACGGCGCGCAAGCAATGGATGGCCGACCACCTGCAACTGCGCGGCCGGGTCGTGATCGACAACGGCGCGGTCGAGAAGCTCACCAGTGGCGGCAAGTCGCTGCTGCCGATCGGCGTGGTGGAAGTGCAGGGCGAGTTTGCGCGCGGTGAGGTGATCGCCTGCGTCAATGCGCAGGGGCATGAGGTGGCGCGCGGCATCACCAACTATTCCAGCGCCGAGGCGCGGCTGATTGCGCGCAAGCCCTCGTCCGAGATCGAGTCCGTGCTGGGGCACCTGAATGAGCCCGAACTGATCCATCGCGACAACCTGGTGCTGGTCTGACCCGGCATCCCGGCGCAAAGGCCAGGCGCAAATAAAAACGGCGGGGCTGCCAGGCAGTCCCGCCGTTTTTTATGTGGACCCTGCGCGCTTCAGCGCTTGTGCGGCGCGCGCGACTGCAGGTCGCGCACCATGGCGTCGGCAGTGCCGGCCACGGTACGGCCCTCGCAGAAGAAATCGATCGCCAGCGTGGCGGCGTAGGCATTGCGCACGCCAGTCTCCATGCGGTGCCAGGTCTCGCCGTAGTCGCTGCTGTTGGCCACCCATTCCGTCGCGCCCTTGGGCAGCGTGGCGTAGAGCTTGCGCTCGAACGCATCGCAGCGCAGGCCTTCGAAGGTCACGTTGCGCGCGCCGCTCTGGCTGGTGGTGACGACCGTGTAGCGCACCACATTGTCCTTGCCGACCGAGACCGACTTGCCGTCGACCGCGAACGACAGCGAGCCGGTGCCCGCCACCGAGAACGGGATCAGGTTGGCGTCCTGCGGCGGTGCCGGCAGCATGGCCTTGGCCTCTTCAAAGGTCTTGGGCGCGAACGGGTTGAGCCAGGTGCTTTCTTCCTCCGCCATCTCCTTGCCGGTGGTCTTGCAGCCGGCCAGCGCAAGGCTGGCCGCGGCAATCAGCATTCCGGCAGCGGTCAGGCCGCGGCGGCGGCCCAGGCCGGTGAAACTAGTCATCAGTGCTCCGTGAGGTGGAAACCGGCGTTGCCGGTGAATCGTGCTCGGTCGCGTGCTCGGCCTCGGCATTGCAGTCGGCGTCGGCCTGCTGCGCCTGCTGGGCGCGGCTGAGCGCCTGGCTGCGCGGTCCGCCGTGGCGGCCATGCATGCCGTGGGGGCCATGCGTCCCGTGTGTGCCATAGGGACTCAGCGGCACACGCGCGTGCCGGTTCAGGAAGCGGGACAGCTCCGTCAGCGCCAACTGGTAGACATCGCGCTTGAACTCGATCACCGCCTCCAGCGGCACCCAGTAATGACTCCAGCGCCAGGCGTCGAACTCAGGGTGCTCGGTGGCACGCAGATGGATATCACAGTCCCTGCCGGCCATGCGTAGCAGGAACCAGATTTGTTTCTGGCCCTTGTAGTGGCCGCGGATCTCGCGGCGGATGAACTTGTCCGGCACCTCGTAACGCAGCCAGTCGCGCGTGCGACCGACGATCCTGACGTGCTCCGGAAGCAGGCCGATTTCCTCATGCAGTTCGCGGTACATGGCCTGTTCCGGCGTTTCGCCGTACTTGATGCCACCTTGCGGGAACTGCCAGGAGTGTTCGCCGATTCGCTTGCCCCAGAAAACCTCGTTTCGTGCGTTGAGGAGGATGATGCCGACGTTCGGGCGAAAGCCTTCACGATCGAGCATGACTGCACCTCGAATCCTTTAGAATTACGCTGATTATAAAGGAAGCGCGCAGCCGGGCCCGGACCGGGGGATGCTGGTTTTCCCCGAGCGGAAGGGCAGTTTCAGGCGCGTGCACACAATTCAGTGCCGCCGGCCCCCGGATTTTGCCGGGACGGATTTTCCCGAACCCGGCGGCCCAGAGAGAAATTACGGATGAAAGCCTCGCAATTCTTCATTTCCACCCTCAAGGAAGCGCCCGCCGACGCGGAAATCGTTTCGCACAAGCTGATGATGCGCGCCGGCATGATCAAGAAGCTGGGCGCCGGCATCTACAACTACATGCCGATCGGGCTGCGCGTGATCCGCAAGGTGGAGAACATCGTCCGCGAGGAAATGAACCGCGCTGGCGCGGTGGAGCTGTCCATGCCGGTGATCCAGCCGGCCGAACTGTGGCAGGAAACCGGCCGCTGGGACAAGATGGGCCCCGAACTGCTGCGCCTGAAGGACCGCCATGAGCGCGACTTCGCGGTCCAGCCGACCTCGGAAGAGGTGGTGACCGACATCGCCCGCTCGGAAATCCGCAGCTACAAGCAGCTGCCGGTCAATTTCTACCAGATCCAGATCAAGTTCCGCGACGAGCGCCGGCCGCGCTTCGGCATCATGCGCGGCCGCGAGTTCACCATGAAGGATGCCTATTCCTTCGACCGCGACGCGGACGGCCTGCGCAAGTCGTACGAGAACATGTACGACACCTACGTGCGTATCTTTCGCCGCTTTGGCCTGGAATTCCGCGCCGTGGCGGCCGACAACGGCGCCATCGGCGGCTCGGGCTCGCATGAGTTCCATGTGATCGCCGAGACCGGCGAAGACGCCATCGTCTACTGCCCGACCTCGGACTACGCCGCCAACATGGAGGCCGCCGAGGCGCTGCCGCTGCTGGCCGAGCGCGCCGCGCCCAAGGAGGATCTGGTCAAGACCTTCACCCCGGAAAAGGTCAAATGCGAGCAGGTGGCCGAATTCCTGAACGTTCCGCTGGAGCGCAATGTAAAGTCGATCGTGCTGGCCAAGGATACCGAAGCCGGCGCCGAGATCTGGCTGCTGCTGATCCGTGCCGACCATGAGCTGAACGAGGTCAAGGCCTCCAAGGTGCCGGGCCTGGCCGACTTCCGCTTTGCCACCGAGAACGAGATCGTCGACGCCTTCGGCTCGCCGCCGGGCTACCTGGGCCCGATCGGCATGAAGAAGCCGGTCAAGGTGGTGGCCGACCGCACCGTCGCCAACATGAGCGACTTCGTCTGCGGCGCCAACTACCGCGACTACCACTACACCGGCGTCAACTGGGGCCGCGACCTGCCCGAGCCGGTCGTGGCCGACCTGCGCAACGTGGTCGCCGGCGACGCCTCGCCGGACGGCCAGGGCACGCTGGAAATCTGCCGCGGCATCGAGGTGGGCCACGTGTTCATGCTCGGCACGCGCTATTCCGAGTCCATGAACGCCACCTTCCTGGACGAGAACGGCAAGACCCAGCCGATGCAGATGGGCTGTTATGGCATCGGCGTCACCCGTATCCTGGGCGCGGCGATCGAGCAGAACTTCGATGAGCGCGGCATCATCTGGCCGGCCGCGATCGCGCCGTTCGCGGTGGTGATCTGCCCGGTGGGCTACGACCGCTCCGAAGCCGTCAGGGCCGAGGCCGACCGCATCCATGCCGAGCTGCTGGCCGCCGGCGTGGACGTCATCCTGGACGACCGCGGCGAGCGCCCGGGCGTGATGTTTGCCGACTGGGAGCTGATCGGCGTGCCGCACCGCGTGGTGGTGGGCGACCGCGGCCTGAAGGAAGGCAAGGTCGAATACCAGGGCCGGCGCGACGCGCAGGCCACCGCCGTCAGCGTGGCCGATGTGGTCGGCCACGTGCGCAGCCAGCTGGCGAACTGAGCCCCATGCGCGCCGCCCGCGGCATGACCGACGCCGCCCGCCGTTGCGCGGGCGGGCTGCTGCTGGCCCTGGCGGCCATGGCAGCCCACGCCGGCGCGCAAAAGGAAGAAGACCTGGCCGATTCCGTGCGTGGCGCGCTGGCCGCCGCCATCGCGGATGACCGGCCCACGCGGCCGGTGTTTGCGTCCGGTGGCGAGCGCCTGGCCTACCTGAAATGGCTGGGCGAGATGTCCGCCCGCCTGGCCTCGCGCATCCCCGAGCCGCAGGTGCGCGTGGAACTGATCGAAGTGGCCTACTACGAGGCCAAGCGCGCCGGGCTGGAGCCCGCGCTGGTGCTGGGCCTGGTCCAGGTCGAGAGCAACTTCCGCAAGTACGCGATCAGCTCGGCCGGTGCGCGCGGGCTGATGCAGGTGATGCCGTTCTGGGTGCGCGCCATCGGCGACAGCGACTCGCGCAAGCTGTTTCACCTGCAGAGCAACCTGCGTTACGGCTGCACCATCCTGCGCTACTACCTGGACCGCGAGCAGGGCGACCTGTACCTGGCGCTGGGCCGCTACAACGGCAGCCGCGGCCGCCCGAGTACCCCAATGCGGTGCTGGCGGCGTGGAAGCGCTGGCAGTATTCCGAAGCCACGGTCACCGTGGCCGGCGATCCCGAGATCGCGCCGTCGCGCCCGCGCGCGCCGGTGTCTGAGCCGCCTGCCCGCAATCCGTTCTCGTCGCAACGCGTCGCCGCCAATCCGTCATGATCCGCGAAGCATCCGTTGCCGGCGGCAAGACCGGCTACACCGAATCCTCGCCCGAACTTGAACAATGGCTGGCCCGGCATATCGCCCAGGGCTTTGCCGCCGATGCGCTGGTGCTGTCGATGCTGCGCTCGGGCTATGACGACGCCTTTGCGCGCCGGGCCGTGGCCGCGGCCTTTGCACAAGACGCCGATGGTGCCGCGCCGGCCAGGCCCGCCCCGGCCCGCTCCGCCGCCGCCGCCGGCACGCCCGCGGTCTATGCGGCCGATGGCGGCGACCGCCAGGTTCCGATCCTGTTCCGGCTGGCGTCGCCGCAGGTCCAGCTGTTCCAGCAACTGCTGACCGACGACGAGTGCGACGCCCTGGTGGCGCTGTCGCGCGGCCGCCTGGCGCGCTCGCCGGTGGTCAACCCCGATACCGGCGACGAGAACCTGATCGATGCCCGCACCAGCATGGGCGCGATGTTCCAGGTGGCCGAGCACGCCCTGATCGCGCGCATCGAGGCGCGCATCGCCGCCGTCACCGGCGTGCCCGCCGAGCACGGCGAAGGGCTGCAGATCCTCAACTACAAGCCCGGCGGCGAGTACCAGCCGCACTTCGACTACTTCAACCCGCAGCGCCCGGGCGAGGCGCGGCAGCTTTCCGTTGGCGGGCAGCGCATCGCCACCCTGGTGATCTACCTGAACACGCCTGAGGCGGGCGGCGCCACCGCGTTCCCGCGCGTGGGGCTGGAGGTGGCGCCGGTCAAGGGCAACGCGGTCTACTTCAGCTACCGGCTGCCCGACGGCACGCTGGATGAACGTACGCTGCACGCCGGCCTGCCGGTGGCATCCGGCGAGAAATGGATCGCCACCAAATGGCTGCGCGAACGGCCGTACCGCAGCGAGGCGTAAGCCTGCCCGTGGTGAACCCATAGAACGGGCCGGGCGCGCCCTGCACTGAACCAGTCGGCATATCTGTCCCGTATCGGTATTAATTCCCAAAATTGTACCGGTACTGTACCGCTCACTGACCGTAGACTGACTCCCTGAATGCGCCCTGGAGTCAGTCATGGAAGTGTCCCAACTCGCCGCCGGAACCGGTGTCTTTGCCGCGTTTGCCGGCTTTGCGCTGGTGTCGTCGATCACCCCCGGTCCCAATAACACGATGCTGCTCGCCTCGGGCGTGAACTTCGGCTTCATGCGCACGGTGCCGCACCTGCTCGGCGTCAGCATTGGCTTTGCGCTGATGGTGGGACTGGTCGGGCTGGGGCTGGGATCGCTGTTCCAAGCCTTCCCGTGGACCTGGCAGGTGCTGCGCGTGGTGGCGACGGTCTACCTGATATGGCTGGCGTGGAAGCTGGCCACGGCCGGCGGCGTGCAGGACCAGCAGGTCAAGCGGCCGATGGGCTTCTGGGCCGCGGCGGCGTTCCAGTGGGTCAATCCCAAGGCGTGGGTGATGGCGGTGGGCGCGTGCAGCACCTACGTGCTGCACGGCAACCTGTGGCTCAACGTGCTGCTGCTGGCGGGGATCTTCGGGGTGGTCAACCTGCCCAGCGTAGCAATGTGGGCGTTGTGCGGCTCGGCGCTGCGGCGCTGGCTGGCGCGGCCAAAGGTGCTGCGCGCTTTCAATATCGGCATGGCGGTGCTGCTGCTGGCCTCGCTCTGGCCGATCCTGGGGTCGCACCAGGCGTGACGTGCTTGCTCCCCTCTCCCGCCTGCGGGAGAGGGGAGCAAACCATCAGTCCTTCAGATTATTCACACCAACGCGCGGATCGCGTCCAGGTTGCGCCAGTACCCCTTGGCATCCATGCCGCAGCCAAAGACATAGCGGTCGGGCACGGCAAAGCCGCAGAAGTCCGGGTGCATGGGCTTGGCCTTGCTGAGGGTCTTCTCGCACAGCACGGCGGCGTGGAATTCCTTGGCGCCCATATCCATGATGCGCTCGCGGATGGCGGCCATGGTCTCGCCTTCATCCAGGATATCGTCCAGCACCAGCACCACGCGATCCTTGACCGATTCACGCGGGGCCACGCGCCACTGCATTTCGCCGCCCACGGTCTTGTTGTTGTAGCGCGAGAGGTGGATGTAGTCGAACTCCAGCGGGAAGGCCAGCTTGGGCAGCAGCATGCCGGTGAAGACCACCGCGCCGCCCATCACCGACAGCACCAGCGGGAAGGCATCGCCCATCTTGGCGGTGATGTCCGTGGCCATGCGGTCCAGCGATGCCTGGACTTCCGCGGCGGAGACGATTTCTTCGGAGTTGGCCCACAGCTCGCGGGCCTGTACGGCGCTCATCATGATGTTTGTCCTGTTCTTTTGCGGGGGAGGCAAGTCGGGTTGCGGCGACGGATTCTAGCGGTTGAAGAGGCCCTTCATGCCGCCCTTCATCGCGCCCATCTGGCGCATCATCTTCATCATGCCGCCGCCCTTGAGCTTCTTCATCATGGACTGCATCTGGTCGAACTGGTTGAGCAGGCGGTTCACTTCCTGCACCGGCACGCCGGCGCCCGCGGCAATGCGGCGCTTGCGGCTGGCCTTGATCAGCTCGGGCTTGGCGCGCTCGGTGGGCGTCATGCTGTTGATGATGCCTTCCATGCGGGCCACCTGCTTCTCGGCCTGGTCCATGTTGGCGCCCTGCGCCTGCTGGGCGAACTGCGCCGGCAGTTTGTCGACCAGGCTGCCCAGGCCGCCCATCTTCTTCATCTGGCCGATCTGCGCCTTGAAGTCTTCCAGGTCGAAGTCACCGGTCTTCTTGATCTTCTTGGCCAGCTTCTCGGCCGCTTCCATGTCCACGCCGCGCTGGGCTTCCTCGACCAGCGCGAGGATGTCGCCCATGCCCAGGATGCGCTGGGCCATGCGGTCGGGGTAGAAGGGCTCCAGGCCGTCCAGCTTCTCGCCGACGCCGACAAACTTGATCGGGCGGCCGGTGATATGGCGCACCGACAGTGCCGCGCCGCCGCGCGCGTCGCCGTCCAGCTTGGTCAGCACCACGCCGGTCAAGGGAAGGGTGTCGTTAAAGGCCTTGGCGGTGTTGACGGCGTCCTGGCCCAGCATGGCGTCGACCACGAACAGGGTTTCGGCGGGTTTCAGCTCGGCGTGCAGGGCGGCGATTTCCTGCATCATCAACTCGTCGATACCGAGCCGGCCGGCCGTGTCGACGATCAGCACGTCGTGGTAGTGCTTGCGCGCCCAGTCCACCGCCGCGCGGGCGATGTCCACGGGCTTCTGGTCCGGCTGCGACGGGAAGAAGTCGGCGCCGACCTGCTCGGAGACGGTCTTGAGCTGGGCAATAGCGGCGGGACGGTAGACGTCGCAGGAGACCGTCAGCACCTTCTTCTTTTTGTTTTCCTTGAGCCACTTGGCCAGCTTGCCCACGGTGGTGGTCTTGCCGGCACCCTGCAGGCCGGCCATCAGGATGATGGCGGGCGGCTGCACGGCCAGGTTCAGCTCGGCTTCCTTGTTGTTGCCGCTGGCAGCGTCGGCGCCGCCGATCACCGCGGTCAGCTCGCGCTGGACCACGCCGACCAGGGCCTGGCCCGGGGTGAGGCTGCTGACAACCTCCTCGCCCATGGCCTTTTCCTTCACGCGGGCAACGAATTCGCGCACGACCGGCAGCGCCACGTCGGCTTCGAGCATGGCAAGGCGCACTTCGCGCAGCATCTCGGCGGTGTTGGCCTCGGTCAGGCGCGCCTCGCCGCGCATGGTCTTGACCACACGCGCCAGGCGTTGAGTGAGATTGTCCAGCATGGCAGGAATCGGGGGAGAAGTCGGAGCAGGGCTCGGGGCTGAAATCGGAGGCAGTCCGGCACACGGGGCGGGCCTGGAGCACCGGTTCAACCGGCCGCCACCGTCCGTGGGCACTAAGGTAAACTGCGTAAATGGTCATTGTACTGTATGCCCTGACGGCACTTCTCTATTGCGGCCTGGCCTATCACGGCTGGGCCACGCGCCATCCACGCGTTGCCACCGCTGCCGGCCAGGCAGGGGGGCGACCTCGGCCGTGCTGGTGGCCGGCGGCGGCCCCATTCCCCCGGCGGGCGGCGCGCACGGCGAAGGGCGCCCGGCCTGGTGGCACGTGCTGATGCTGGCGGCGCTGGCCAGCCACGGCTTGCTGCTGCATGAAACCATCTTCCCGGCCGAGCGCATGATGTTCGGCTTTGCCTTTGCGCTGTCGGCCATGCTGTGGCTGGGCGTGGGCATCTACTGGATAGAGAGCTTCTTCTTCTCGCTGGCGGGGCTGGGCCTGATCGTGATCCCGGTGGCGCTGGTGGCCAGCCTGATGCCGCTGGCCTTCCCCGGTTCGCAGATCCTGGGCTACGCGGCGCGGCCGCTGTTCAAGCTGCATTTCATCATCGCCAACGTGGCCTACGGGCTGTTCACGCTGGCGGCGTTCCACGCCTTCCTGATGCTGCTGGCTGAACGGCGCCTGCACGGCTTCCGGCACGCGCCGGCGCGGCCGCCGGAGCAGCAACCCAGCGAATGGCTGGGCCGCTGGCTTGACCTGCTGCCACCGCTGCTGACGCTGGAGAAGCTGCTGTTCCGGCTGATCGGCGCCGGCTTTGTGCTGCTGACGCTGACCATCGGCTCGGGCCTGCTGTTCTCTGAAGAGCTGTTCGGCCGCGCCTTCCGGCTGGACCACAAGACGGTGTTCGCGCTGATCTCATGGGCCATGTTCGGCGGCATCCTGGCCGGGCGCATCTTCCGCGGCTGGCGCGGCAAGGTGGCGCTGCGCTGGGTCATCGCCTCGTTCGGCATCCTGCTGCTGGCCTATGTCGGCAGCCGTTTCGTGATTGAAGTCGTCCTGCATCGTCTCTGATCTTCCATGGCACGTATCCTGATCCTGCTGGCCGTGGTGCTGGGCGTCTTCTGGTGGCTGCGCGCCCGGGCCGAGGCCCGGCTCGCTGAACACCGCGCGCGCCAGGCCCGCGAGGCCAGCCAGCGCACTGGCGCCGCCGGCCCGGCCGATGCCACCGCCGAACCCATGGTCCAGTGCGCCCAGTGCGGCGTGCACCTGCCGCAGGGCGAGGCCATTGCCTGGCGCGGCCTGCATTACTGCCGCCGCAGCCACCTGCCTGACGAAAGCCGGGCCGAGGGCGGCGACGGCAGCGGCGGCCCGCACCCATGACAGAGCCGGCGTCGTCGGGCTGGCACCGGCTGAACGCCTGGCGCGGCCTGGCGCAGTTGTGGCGCCAGCCCGAGCCGCCTGACTTCCACTGGCGCCTGCTGCGCTATTTCTGCTGGACCCGCGTGGCGGTGGGCCTGCTGCTGGTCGGCTTTGCGCTGATGCAGCGCGGCGAGCCGGCACCCGTCACCGCCGTCACGAATGCGATCCCGCCCGTGCCGTTCGACCTTTGGCGCCTGGGCGGCATCGAACACGCGGCGGCCATGACCATTGCCGTGCCCTATCTTGGCATTGCCCTGGCGATGCTGGCCGGCACGCTGTGGCGCCGGCACTTCCATCTGCGCGTGCGGGTGCAGGTGCTGGCCGACCTCGCCCTGCTGGCGCTGGTCTTCAGCGTGCTGGGGCGGGGCGGGCAGGCCGAGGGCCTGGCCATGATCTTCCTGCTGCCGGCGCTGGAAGCCGGCGCGCTCACCAGCCTGCTGTTCGCGCTGTTTGCCGCGTCGATCTCCGCGCTGGTGGTGATGAGCGGGCCCTTCATGCACACCATCCTGCTGCGCCAGGCCGATGCCGGGCTGCTGGGCTCGGGCCTGTTCGGCCTGGTGTTCATGATCGCGGCGCTGCTGATGTATATGCTGGCCAACCGCCAGATCGCGCAGGAGCGCCTGGCGCTGGCGCGCGAGCAGGAGCTGCGCCTGCAGCAGCTGGTCAACCGGCTGATGGTCAACGACATGCAGGACGGCGTGATGCTGATGCGCGCCAACGGCGCGGTGGTGGCGGCCAACCCGGCGGCGGTAGTGCTGCTGGGCGTGCAGTCGCATGAGCGCATCTACTCACGCCGGCTCGGTGGTACGGCAGGGCAGGGCGGCGAAGCTGTGCTGTTCGACCTGCGCCGCATCCCGCGCCTGCAGCCGCTGATGGAGATGCTGCGCGACTGGCTGCACAGCAAGGACGATGTGCCGCGCATCCTGCAGCTGCTGCCGATGGCGTCCGGCACCGCGCTGGCCGACGGCACCATGCAGCACACCCGGCTGCGGCTGCGCTTTGTGCTGCCGGGGCTGGCAGGATTGCGGTCGACCATGGCGCATGGCCGCACCGTGCCGGCCACGCTGGATACGGCCGCCTGGAGCGAACTGTCGCCCGAAGCCGCCGGGCGCCTGCGCCTGGCCATCGCCCAGAACGAGGCCATGGCCTGGTCGCAGGAGGATGAGGCGCTGTTGCGCAGCGAGATGCGCGACACCGTGCTGGTCCATATCGAAAGCTGGGAACGCATCGCCGAGCAGGTGCAGCAGGAAAAGCTGGCCGCCATGGGCCGGCTGGTGGCCAGCATCGCGCACCAGATTCGCAACCCGCTGGCGGCGATCAGCCAGGCCAGCGAGCTGCTGGGCGATTCCGGCCGGCACGATCCCGCCGCGCAGGACCATGGCGGCGCCGATGTCGATATCGACCCCCGCCTGCTGCGCATCATCAACGACAACGTGCGCCGGCTGGACCAGGTCGTCTCAGACGTGCTGCAGATGTCGCGCCGCCCGCGCACCGGCCGCAGCACCGTGCACCTGGCGCAGGCGCTGCCCGAGATCGTCGAGCGCTGGCGCGCCGAAATGCGCTCGCGCCGCCCGCAGGCCGGCGAGACCCGCCCGGCAGGCCGGGCCGACATCAACGCCAATGCCATCCGGCTGACCGTGGACGTGGCCCAGCCGGTGGTGTTCGACGCCTCGCAGCTGCAGCAGGTGCTGGGCAACCTGCTGGACAACGCCTGGCGCTACTGCAGCCGGCTGCCGGGCTCGATCCGGCTGCTGGCGCATGCGCTGGACCAGCACCATGCCGAGCTGATCGTCTGGAACGACGGCGCCGAAGTCGCGCGCGAGCACCAGCGCAGCCTGTTCGAACCGTTCTTCACCAGCAATGCCCAGGGCACCGGGCTGGGGCTGTTCATGGCGCGCGAGCTGTGCGGCGCCAATGACGCCCAGGTGCGCTACGGCGCCATCGCATTGCCGGCGCTGCTCGAGCGCACCGGCATGCTGGCCCCCGCCGCGCGCGATACACTGCCGGCCAAGGCCTTCGTGCTGACGCTGCGCATTGAAAACGCCGACGCGGCCGCCGCCTGACCTGTCCCAACCCAGCTACCACTCCATGCCACCGCGAATGTCCCGAGCGCCCGATCCCATCCTGGTCATCGACGACGAGGCCGACCTGCGCGAGCTGCTGGACATCTCGATTCGCCGCATGGGCCATGATGTGGTGCTAGCCGGCTCCCTGGCCGAGGCGCGCGAGAAGCTGGCCCAGGGCCGCTACAGCCTGGTGCTGACCGACATGCGCCTGGGCGACGGCCTGGGCATCGAGATCGTGCGCCAGCTGTCGGCCGCGCCGGAGCGCATCCCGGTGGCGGTCATCACCGCCTACGGCAGCGCCGACAACGCCGTAGAGGCGCTCAAGGCCGGCGCCTTCGACTACATCGCCAAGCCGGTCTCGCTGGAACAGCTGCGCAGCCTGGTGCTGAACGCGCTGGGCCGCCAGCAGCGCGACAGCACCGATGCCGAAGCCGCCGCGGCCGAGCGGGCCGCCGACCGCGCCGCGGCGCTGCTGCCCGGCCATTCCGCCGCCATGCAAGAGGTGCGCCGCTCGCTGTCGCGGCTGGCGCGCAGCATGGCCCCGGTGGTGATCAGCGGCGAATCCGGCAGCGGCAAGGAGCGCGCCGCGCGCGCCATCCATGCCACCAGCGGGCGGGCAGCGCATCCCTTTATCGCCGTCAACTGCGGCGCCATCCCCGAGAACCTGATGGAGTCCGAGTTCTTCGGCCATGTCAAAGGCGCCTTCACCGGTGCCGACGGGGAGCGCGGCGGCTTCTTCCAGGCCGCTAACGGCGGCACGCTGCTGCTGGACGAGGTGGCCGACCTGCCGCTGCCGATGCAGGTCAAGCTGCTGCGCGCGCTGCAGGAGCGCCGCGTGCGCAAGATCGGCGCCAGCCGCGAAGACGCCGTCGACGTGCGCGTGATGTGCGCCAGCCACAAGGACCTGGCCGCGATGGTGGCGGCCGGGCAGTTCCGGCAGGACTTGTATTACCGGCTGAACGTGCTGGCGCTGCGCATGCCCACGCTGCGCGAGCGCGGGGAAGACATCCCGGTGCTGGCACGCGCCATCCTGGACCACCTGGCGGTGCGCTACGGCGACCCGCACCCCAAGCGGCTGTCACCGCCGGCGCTGCAACGGCTGGTGGCCTACCCCTTCCCGGGCAATGTGCGCGAGCTGGAGAACCTGCTGGAGCGCGCCTACGCCTTTGCCGAAAGCGAAGAGATCGAGCTGGCCGACCTGGGCCCGCTGGACGCCGGCGCCGAGCGCGCCGGGCTGATGCATGCCCCCGCGCCGGCAACGGCGCCAAACTATTACGCCCCCTGGGGCGCCACAGGCATGTGGGCGCCGGTGCGGCCGGCCGCCGCGCCTGCGCCGGCCCTGGCAGAGCCGCCACCCGTGGCACCGGCCCCGGCCAGCGCGCCCGAAGCTGAGCCTGCCGGCGACCCCGCCGAACGTGCCTGCCGCGGCATCGTCTTCCCGATCGACCTGCCGGCCAGGCTGGAAGCCGTGGAGCGCGAGCTGATCCTGCAGGCGCTGGCGCAGACCAACTTCAACCGCACCGCGGCCGCGCCGCTGCTGGGCCTGAACCTGCGCCAGCTGCGCTACCGCATCCAGCAGCTGGGCATCCGCGAAGCCATGGACGCCGCCGACCGCAGCGCCGTGGAAGGCGAGGGCACGCCATGACCAGGCCCGCGCACCGCTACCTACCCGATGCCGACGGCTGGGTCCCCGCCGCGCGCCGCGTGCCGTCGCCCAACTTCGACGCGCGCCCGGCCGGCATGCCGGTGGACCTGGTGGTGCTGCATAACATCAGCCTGCCGCCGGGCCAGTTCGGCAGCGGCGACATCGAGGCCTTCTTCCAGAACCGGCTCGATCCCGGCAAGCACCCGTTCTTTGCCACCATCCACCAGGTGCAGGTGTCCGCGCACTTCCTGGTCACCCGCGAGGGTGAACTGGTGCAGTTCGTGCCGTGCACACAGCGGGCCTGGCATGCCGGGCAGTCCGATTTCTTCGGCCGCGCCCGTTGCAATGATTTTTCCATCGGCATCGAGATCGAGGGCTGCGATGACCTGCCGTTCACCCTGGCCCAGTACGACACCGTGGCCGCGCTGGTGCCTGCGCTGCTGGCCGCCTACCCGGTGCGCGCGATTGCCGGCCACAGCGACATCGCCCCGGGGCGCAAGACCGATCCCGGCCCGCATTTCGACTGGAAGCGCTTTGCCACAGAAGCGTCATTGCCGCCGGGTATGCTGCCGTATCGCTGCGGATCGGCCCCTCCCTCGGGTGACTGATTCATAACGTCTTTCCCCACGCCAGGGCGCCCAGTCCTGGCGCTGATGCCCCACGTCCGTGTGGGGCTATCGCACCGTCGCAACAATCAAAAAAATTTTTGTGAAATGTGCAGTTGCGAACGGTCTGGCGAAAACCCTTGCGAGTCCTAGGCTTGCGGGCATGTGGCGCTGCCGCACTGACGCCTGCGCCCTCCAAAAAGCGCTTGTCAAGACTGGTCATTCGCATTCGTTTCACTATACTTAGCCCAGTTTCAGGCAGCACCCACTATATCTAGTAGTCAAACCGGGGAGCCGGCCCAGGGGTCAGTTGGGGATCACGAAGTTCGTGCATCGTCCCGAACCTCCCTCTAAGGCCAGCGAATCACAAGAGTCCCTGGCGAAATGTTCACGTAAAGGCAGTCTGTCCGAACCCGCTTTCCAGCCGGGAGGGACGTTCTTTTCGCCGCATTTCGCCAGGGACTCTTTTGTCTCTTATTTCCAGGGTAAAAACAGGAGTTCTCATGCAAACGGCCCAGAACGAAATCACCACGGGTGGCGCCGCCGCCGGTATCGCACCGACCGCGCAGCAGACCCCCGCCAACGCCGCCAATACGAATTACCCGGATCACAAGATCATTCGTCGCAACGGCGCTGTGGTGGCTTTCGAGCCGTCCAAGATCGCCGTTGCCATGACCAAGGCCTTCCTCGCCGTGAACGGCGGGCAGGGCGCCGCTTCCGCGCGCGTGCGCGAGATCGTTGAGCAACTGACTGACAACGTGGTGCGCGCGCTGGTGCGCAGCCGCCCCAACGGCGGCGCCATCCATATTGAAGACGTGCAGGACCACGTGGAACTGGCGCTGATGCGCTCGGGCGAGCATGAAGTGGCCCGCGCCTACGTGCTGTACCGCGAGAAGCGCAAGGCAGAACGCGCCAGCGCCAGCGCCGAGGCCGTGGCCCGCGTGCAGGAAGGCGGCATCAGCGTCAACGTGACCGACGGCGGCGTGAGCCATCCGCTGGACATCGCCGCGCTGCACGCCCTGATCGACAACGCCTGCTCCGGCCTGGGCAATGCCGTCAGCGCCGAGCCGATCCTGAAGGAAACCCTGAAGAATCTGTACGAAGGCGTGCCGATGACCCAGGTGTACGACTCCGCCATCCTGGCCGCGCGTACCCTGATCGAAAAGGACCCGGACTACAGCCAGGTCACCGCCCGTATCCTGCTGCACACCATCCGCAAGGAAATCCTGGGCGCGGAAGTGACCCAGAGCGAAATGGCCACGCGCTACGCCGAGTACTTCCCCAAGTTCATCGCGCGCGGCATTCAAGCCGAGCTGCTGGACGAGCAACTGGCCACCTACGACCTGGCCCGCCTGGGCGCGGCGCTGGACGCCGGCCGCGACTTCCAGTTCAACTACCTGGGCCTGCAGACCCTGTACGACCGCTACTTCCTGCATATCGATGAAACCCGCATCGAAATGCCGCAGGCCTTCTTCATGCGCGTGGCCATGGGCCTGGCGCTGAACGAGAAAGACCGCGAAGCGCGCGCCATCGAGTTCTACCAGCTGCTGTCGTCGTTCGACTTCATGTCGTCCACGCCGACCCTGTTCAACTCGGGCACCCGCCGCTCGCAGTTGTCGTCGTGCTACCTGACCACCGTGTCGGACGACCTGGAAGGCATCTACGAAGCGCTGAAGGAAAACGCGCTGCTGTCCAAGTTTGCCGGCGGCCTGGGCAATGACTGGACCAATGTGCGCGCACTGGGCTCGCACATCAAGGGCACCAATGGCAAGTCGCAAGGCGTGGTCCCGTTCCTGAAGGTAGTGAACGACACCGCCGTGGCCGTGAACCAGGGCGGCAAGCGCAAGGGCGCGGTCTGCGCCTACCTGGAAACGTGGCACCTGGACATCGAAGAATTCCTGGAACTGCGCAAGAACACCGGTGACGACCGCCGCCGCACCCACGACATGAACACGGCCAACTGGATTCCGGACCTGTTCATGAAGCGCGTGATGGAAGCCGGCGAGTGGACCCTGTTCTCGCCCGCCACCTGCCCGGACCTGCACGACAAGGTTGGCAAGGAATTCGAGAAGGCCTACCTCGGCTATGAAGCCAAGGCCGCCAGCGGTGAACTGAAGCTGTTCAAGAAGCTGCCCGCGCTGCAACTGTGGCGCAAGATGCTGGGCATGCTGTTCGAGACCGGCCACCCGTGGATCACCTTCAAGGATCCGTGCAACATCCGCAGCCCGCAGCAGCACGTGGGCGTGGTGCACAGCTCCAACCTGTGCACGGAAATCACGCTCAATACCAATGAGAGCGAGATCGCCGTGTGCAACCTGGGCTCGGTCAACCTGGTCGCCCACATGACCAAGCAAGCCGACGGCACCTACGCGCTGGATCACGCCAAGCTGCAGAAGACCGTGCGCACCGCCATGCGCATGCTCGACAACGTGATCGACATCAACTACTACGCTGTCGACAAGGCCCGCAATTCCAACCTGCGCCACCGTCCGGTCGGCATGGGCATCATGGGCTTCCAGGATTGCCTGCACGTGCTGCGTACGCCGTACTCCAGCGACGCCGCCGTCAAGTTTGCCGACACCTCGATGGAAGCGGTGTGCTACTACGCCTACCAGGCTTCGACCGAACTGGCCGAAGAGCGCGGCCGCTACAGCACCTATGAAGGCTCGCTGTGGGACCGCGGCATCCTGCCGCAAGACTCGCTCAAGCTGCTGGCCGAAGAGCGCGGCGGCTACCTGGAAGTGGACCTGTCCAGCACCATGGACTGGGACGCGCTGCGCGCCCGCATCAAGCAGCACGGCATGCGCAACTCGAACTGCATCGCGATTGCGCCGACCGCCACGATCTCGAACATCATCGGCGTGTCCGCGTGCATCGAGCCGACGTTCCAGAACCTGTACGTCAAGTCCAACCTGTCGGGCGAGTTCACCGTGGTCAATGACTACCTGGTGCGCGACCTGAAGGAACGCGGCCTGTGGGACGAAGTGATGGTTGCCGACCTGAAGTACTTCGACGGCTCGCTGGCCCGCATCGACCGCATCCCGCAAGACCTGCGCGACATCTACGCCACCGCGTTCGAAGTCGAGCCGACCTGGCTGGTCGAAGCCGCCAGCCGCCGCCAGAAGTGGATCGACCAGGCCCAGTCCCTGAACATCTACATGGCCGGCGCCTCGGGCAAGAAGCTGGACGACACCTACAAGCTGGCCTGGCTGCGCGGCCTGAAGACCACGTACTACCTGCGCACCATGGCTGCCACGCACGTGGAGAAGTCGACCGTGTCGCGCGGCTCGCTGAATGCGGTGTCGTCGGGTAGCGATGGTGGCTCGGCCATGGACGCAGCGGCCGCATCGGCCCCGGCCATGCCGGAAGCGGAAGGCGCGGTCTGCACGATGCGCCCGGGCGATCCTGGCTTCGAAGAGTGCGAAGCCTGCCAGTAATCACGCAGTAGCGAAGTAATCAACCACCCCCGGGGTTTGCTCCCCTCTCCCGCCTGCGGGAGAGGGGCCGGGGGAGAGGGCCGGCGCCACCACAACGTGAGCCGTCATCTTTGACCACCGCGCCCCCCAATCGAATCACGGAGAATCACATCATGCTGAGCTGGGACGACGACGTTCAAGCCACCCCGCAGGCCGCACCGCAGCCTGCCCTGCAACCCGCTGCATCGGCTGCCACCGCTGACCAGCAAGGCGTCCTGCCGCCGAGCGCCACGCAAGGCGGCATCCTGGGCAACAACCCCAACGCCGCCGCCGCGCAAAGCAACCGCCGCGTCAACGCTGCCGACAAGCGCGTCATCAACGGCTCGACCGACGTCAACCAGCTCGTCCCGTTCAAGTACAAGTGGGCGTGGGAAAAGTACCTGGCCGGCTGCGCCAACCACTGGATGCCGCAGGAAATCAACATGTCGCGCGACATCGCGACGTGGAAAGACCCCAACGGCCTGACCGAAGACGAGCGCCGCATCATCAAGCGCAACCTTGGCTTCTTCGTCACCGCCGACTCGCTGGCCGCCAACAACATCGTGCTGGGCACCTACCGCCAGATCACCGCGCCGGAATGCCGCCAGTACCTGCTGCGCCAGGCCTTTGAAGAGGCCATCCACACGCACGCCTACCAGTACATCGTTGAATCGCTGGGCCTGAACGAAGCCGAGATCTTCAACGCGTACCACGAAGTGCAGTCGATCCGCGACAAGGACGAGTTCCTGATCCCGTTCATCGACACGCTGACCGACCCGTCGTTCAAGACCGGCACGCCGGAAAACGACCAGAAGCTGCTGAAGTCGCTGATCGTGTTCGCCTGCATCATGGAAGGGCTGTTCTTCTATGTGGGCTTCACGCAGATCCTGGCGATGGGGCGGCAGAACAAGATGACTGGGGCGGCAGAGCAGTATCAGTACATCCTGCGGGATGAGTCGCTGCACTGCAATTTTGGTATCGACCTGATTAATCAGATCAAGCTGGAGAATCCGCATCTTTGGACGGCGGAGTTCAAGGCTGAGATCACGGAGTTGTTCAAGAAGGCTGTTGATCTGGAGTACCGCTATGCTGAGGACACGATGCCGCGTGGGGTGTTGGGTCTGAATGCGCCGATGTTTAAGTCGTATCTGCGGTTTATCTGCAATCGTCGGTGCCAGCAGATTGGGTTGGATCAGCTGTTCCCGAATGAGGAGAACCCGTTCCCGTGGATGTCCGAGATGATTGACTTGAAGAAGGAGCGGAATTTCTTTGAGACTCGGGTTATTGAGTATCAGACGGGTGGGGCGTTGAGCTGGGATTGAGTGTTAGTTAATCAACGATAAAAATGGGAGCCGAAGGCTCCCATTTTTCTTGGCTAAAGTGGCTGCTATCGGCCACCGACGGACGTTCGTTCAGGCCCACGCCCGGACATTCGAACGTCGTCTTTACCGCTGACAGCGGCTCTTCGTTGGATGCTGCCATGCAGCTCATCGATGGTCATGCCATTCGGCAAGGAACAGTAGCCCAAAGTCGATGACCGTCTTGCTGTCGCTAATGACCTGGGGGTCAAGCCATACATCGCGCGGAGCTTCGCCCTCCTCGAACGAATGTAGGAAGCTGAAGCAGGGAGAGGTGGAGCTCGTCACCAATTCACGCCGTTACAACCTTGCGCGTCGGGAGGCGGATCTGGTTTTCCACATCACGCCTTTCGACGAGCCCGATGTCATCCAGCGCAAGCTGATGCATATTGACTACGCGTTGTATGGGTGTGTCGACCTCGTGGCCGCGCATATTTTCGAGCACTCGTGGGATGAGAAACGAACGAGTGACAGCGAGACCATAACTGGCCCATTCTAACGGCCGTTGTTGGCCCTTGCTATGGGCCGTGAAGGGGCCGTGAAGGCCGTCGCGGTCGACGCCGCCAAAACGGTATCTGCGTGGCGCTCGCGCATCGGCGGCGTGTAAATCCTGTTTTCTATAGAGCGCCGAAATTTGACATTGCTGGCCTTGCTGCTGTCAAGCGTCCTGGTGGCCGGCCTGCTTAATACTTTCGTCCGTGCCCTACACCTGTTTCTCGCCTGGCCCTGTTCCGGCTGTTGTTGGTCGGATTGCGGTTCCTGTCCCAGGCTGCTCTCGATGTCGCCGCTGAATTCCGTACCCATAGCGCAACGCCAGTGGAAACCGCTAAAAGGGTTCCTTGACTGCTGCACCGCAACATTCTATAACCATCCACATGGATGGTGTAGAGATGATATGAGGATGGCAAACATATGAAAGTCGGAAAAGGCGCACTTATGCTGGTGCCCCGATCGAAAGGCGGCGACACCGAAAAAATCACGATCAATCTGGGCCCTGTCGACCTGGGCCAGATCGATCTCCTGGTGGAAGAGGGTTTTTATTCGAATCGCACGGATCTGATTCGTACGGCCATTCGCAATCAACTGGCAGTGCATGCGCGGGCGGTCAATGAGACCGTGACCCGTCGCGCGCTCGTTCTTGGGCTGCAGCACTTTTCCAGGCAGGACCTGGAGGCCGCGCAGGCGGCCAACCAGCTTCTCGATATCCATGTGCTGGGTCTTGCCAGCATTGCATCCGACGTCAGTCCAGAGCTCGCTCTTGCCACGATTCAGTCAGTCGTGGTGCTGGGCGCCTTCCACGCCTCCGCCGCCGTCAAGGCCGCTCTGGCCGGGCGCATCAGGTAATTCACGCAATTTCACGCAACACCTGCCCCATCCGGAAACCCATCATGAAAATGAACGACGCGTTCCTCGCCTCCATGCGCGAGGCCATGGAGTTCCTGCGCACCGCCGGCCCGCTGGAGGCAACGGAGGCGATCCAGCGAGCCCTCCGGACCAGCTCGCCTTGGGGCAGTAAAGAGGGGAGCCCTGCGCCGGCGCAAGTTGTCGAAGCGTTGCTGCCAGCGGACAGCTCACCGTTCAGGAACGACGTGCCGTTCGCAAAGACGCCATTTGCCTCTCCCCTGCCCGGCCAGGCGCGGAAGGTTCCTTCGCCATCCGATGTGGAGGTCCGCGGCCATTTCAGCCTGAAGACGTTCGCCAACCACGCGGGCCAGCGCGCCTACAAGCTCTACGTGCCCTCCAGTTACCGGAACGAGCCGGTGCCGCTCATCGTGATGCTGCACGGTTGCACCCAAGACGCGGACGATTTTGCGGCGGGTACCCGCATGAACGCGCTCGCCGAGCTACATGGCTTCTTGGTCCTCTACCCGATCCAGCCGACCGAGGCGAACCCTTCCAAGTGCTGGAACTGGTTCCGGCCTGGCGACCAGCAAAGCGGGCGTGGCGAGCCTTCGCTGATCGCTGGCATCACCCGCGAGGTCATGGCCTCCCACAATGTCGATGCAGATCGCGTGTATATCGCGGGCCTGTCCGCTGGCGGCGCCATGGCGGCAGTGATGATCCATCGCTATCCCGAACTGTATGCCGCCGCGGGGATTCACTCCGGCCTGCCGCAGGGCTGTGCGCATGACCTGCCCTCCGCGCTAGCGGCAATGAAAGGTGGCAAGCGCAAGGACGCATCGCGCGTCGACGCCCAAGCGTCCATGGCCCAGCCGAAACGGCCAGTTATCGTGTTTCACGGCGATACGGGCCACACCGTGCATCCTTCCAACGGTAGTCGCATGATCGCGCCTTTCGAGGTCGGCGAGGCGCTAAAGCGAACTGAACGAAGCAGCGACGGGGGTGGACACGCATATACCCGCCAGTTCGTGACGGCGGCAAACGGCGTCGATGCCGAATACTGGCTCATCCACGGCGCACCCCATGCCTGGGCAGGAGGCAGCAGCCGCGGCTCGTTCACCGATGCCAAGGGACCGGATGCCAGTGCCGAAATGGTGCGGTTCTTCCTAGCACATCCGCAGCATCGCTAGCCCCGCGCGGCTTCGGACGCGCAAGACACTAAACTTCGATACACCGGCTGAACGATTCCATCAAGCTGTTGCATCGACCGGTTGAATCCGCAGTCGCAGACGCCCGTTTGCACATGCAAGGCGGCTAGCCCTTGACGCTAGGCCACGCAGATCACAATGCGTTTTCGTTGCACTTTGACCTTCAGCGATTGCCCGTTGAACCCTGCCTTTTCTAACCAGACACCACGCAGTCGAATCCACGGAATTTCCCGTAGGCCAGTAAAGCCATTGGTGCCGTCAGGGACAACGGGAAAGTAGGTGCGGCTAATCTTGACAGTGCGAATGGGCAACGGCGAGCTTCGTTTCGTCATGGCAATCCTTGCGAAGATTGTGAAGTTCGCCCCTGTTCAAAGGGCGGCCAGGTACGTGAACACCGCTCGCAAACGGCCCGCATGTTTCCCCTTTCGGGTCTTGTATCGATGCGCGCTACCCGGCCTTAGCGGAAGCTATGGACGAAAAAACACCGCAGTCTGTCGGGTGCGGTGAGGCCGTTACGAGTGGTGTGTTCAGCACCAACGGCAAGGCTAAGAGTTGTAGATACTGCCGCCAATGAGACAGCTCTGCATTGTGTCGCCGCAACCCACGTCCCGACACCTGCTGTTCGCAGTTATCTAGTCCATCGACCGCAGGAAGTATCTTTCCCGCAAACGTCGAGACGGGCTGTCGCAGGCCGACCACGACATCGAAGCACTGGTCGAACGCCTGGGCGAGGCAGGCTGTGAAGACGCACTCGTGGGTACCAGCCTGCCAGGACGCGTGGCGTTGTCATTTGTCCGCGAGGCAGATTCAGCGAAGGCGGCCATGGTGAGCGCCCTTGCCGATGCCCGGCGCGCCATGCCGTCCGCCACGCTGATCGAAGCGGTTCCCGATCTGGTGGGACTCACCGATATTGCCGATGCCGTCGGCATGTCCCGCCAGAACATGCGCAAGTTGATGATCGGCTATCCGGAGTCTTTCCCGGCGCCGGTGCATGAAGGCGGCACCACACTCTGGCACTTGCTGGATGTGCTTGTATGGCTGGATCAGCGCGATTACAGCATTGACCCGATCCTGTTGGATGTCGCCGCCACGGCCATGCAAGTCAACCTTGCCCGTTGCGCCAGTCAGGTGGCGCCTGCCAAGCGCGGGAGTTGCGGGCGCTGGTGGGGTAGGGACGACGCGCCGGATGCCACCCGCGTGTTCGCGCCGTCCATGCTACAGATGCAGCGCTCGCTCATCCCGGAAGTGCCCGAATCAGCTTGCTGTCCAGCACGTAGCAGGCGACAAACGCCAGAATGGTCATTCCCGCAATTATCAGCAATAGCCGTCGCTGTCCGGGGCTGACGTAGAGCAGGTAGCCAAATGCGCCGAGCCATACCAGTGCGAGGACGAGGTCAAGCAGGAGTACGGCGGCGGATACAACGCCTGCATATCCGACGAACATGTCGTCTCGCGTTGGCGCTGCGACGATGTGAAACAGGCTGAGGGCAATGAGTGATGCGGGCAGCAATACGGATGGCAGCAGGAACAACCAACGCAAGACCATCATCTGACTCCCTCATCCGCTACCCGAGCCGCCAATTTCTGCAGCCTGCGTGGCAAATCTGGAACCATGTGCGCATAGTAGAAATGACCTTCACCATTTCCAGCCGCCATTTGACTGGCGAGCTTCGGCGCCGCCGAAACCAACGAGAGCTGAGACATGCCCGCGTGGATAGGATCTCCGTGTTCCGTCAGGTCCACCACAACCACCTTGCGAATGTGTCGATGCTTGCGCAACTTGTCCAGAAATGTTCCGTCGATTGGAGAGCCGATCAACACCAGATGGTCCACAGTATGTCCCTGGTTTGCGTAGTAGTTGGCTGTCTGGGCCGCAAGCAATGACCCGTAGGAATAGCCGATCAGGTTGAATTGCGGTGCTTCGGCCGACATGCCAGAGGTAATGACCCATTCCGCATCATCCTCATAGCGGATAGTAAGTCCAGCCCGGATGGCATCAACAAGCATTCCACGATCGCCGAGAGCCGTCCGTGTTGCCGAGTTGGTGAGGCCGAGATTGAACGATCCAATGCCGGCCGCCTGAAAGGCCTTGGTAGTTAGCGGAATATAGCTGCCGTCCAACCCTGCGCCACCCCAATACAAAGTCCCCCGAGGCCGCAGCAGATACACCTTGACGTGCTCCGTGTCGGAAGTTGGCGTCAACCGTATATTGAGAGTCTTGAGCGGTTGCATGATTACGCCTCCTCCCCAAAGACCTCAAGCCTGACAGTCATGGCCTGATCCGCAAACACCCGTGTGGTGAAGCCATTGCTGTCGGTGCGGCCCTCGTGCGTGCCGTTCTCGCCCGTAAGGCAATACCGCCAGTTTGCCAACGGCTGTCCGCTAGCCTCATCAAGCAGCTGGACCCGTTGATCATGACTGGTGGCGCCGCCGGATTGCTGCGCTCGCACGGTCGCTGCAAATCCATTGGGCTTGGCGCTTTGCCGTTGGGCAGCTTCCTCGGAAGCGATGGTCATTGTGAACGGCCGCGAGGCATAGAAGACCGGTGCCGGTTGGCAGCCGCAGGCACAGATATCTCCGCTGAGTGCGACTTCCTTGCCCATGTCCGTACAAGGCACGCGTGGCCCGACGCAGACAATTGTCCCCGCGCGCTTGCATACGGGGCAGTACACGGCATCGCCTTCCCGGGCGACGGGAACGTTGTGCCAGAAGTACGAGTCGCTGCCGCCGGAAATGGTGGCGCCGTTGTTGGCCTTATCGCCTCTGATGAGATAGGTCCGGGTCACCATGGCGAAACCTCCGCACGCACGTGTACGTCAGAGATTGCTGACGTAGCGCAAAGGTTTAGGTAGGTTAATCTAGGGAGAATTGCGCTTCTGATTGAGGCCATATCCGACTCCGGTGAGCATGGCAAGTCGCCACTGGAGTCATGGAACAAGGTGCCCGGTACGGAATCAATCGGGCAAGTCCGAAAATGGCGCTAGAAACTTCCGCTTGCTGAAAATAGGGCAAAGGGCGCGAACATGACTATGCGCGTTTAGTTACGCAACACCGGAATTTTTCGATTATTTCTCCCAGCGCCAGCACAAGGGCATCATTGAGATTTGGTGGCGCCGGCAGCGCAGAACGAAGTTCTTGCGGGCGGAAACTCTGTCGCCTCGACCAGTATGAAGCTCTAGCTGCTTGAAATACGGCGTCAGCCATGGCACGCCGAGACGATTCTGCATGCCATGGTGTTGCTCATTTTGCAATATGAGACAAAATGAGAACGATGTCGTTGGCAACAGCGATGGCATCCCCCAAGCGCAAATGATAGACCGCCTGAGATCAGTATCAACAATCGTCTATGTGTGCCTCGTCTTCCGAACAATACTGGTGGCGACGCTATTCGATGTGCTCAGCCCCGTCCTCCCTCTGATCGGCGCCGACCTTGGCGTCAGCCAGGCGAGATTTCAGGCCTTCTTCTCGGCAACCTTGATGGTGGGCGCCGCCGTTTTTCTCGGTGCGCCATGGCTGGTCGATCATATTGGCAGGCTGCGCGCCGTAACCGTGAGCGCCGCGGCGGCTTGCTTGCTGGGCTTACTAAGTGCGACTGCCCAAAGCTACCTGGCCTATGCCGTAGTCTTGCTGGCAATGTTCGCGGTAAATGCTATAGGCTCCGTCGGAAACCGGGCCCTAATGCGTGACCTCTTGACCCATGAGCGATACAAGAAACTGTTTGCCTATGGCCAAGCTGCATTGGAAGCAACCAGCATCGTTGCTCCGTTGGCTGCCGGATGGCTCGCTGCTGCGTGGGTGGCGCGCAATGTTTGCAGCGTTCTGCATACCTCTGCTCGCGGTGCCGCTGCTGTTCGCAATGTTTCCCCCGCCGGCCGCCCCCGCCACTCGCGATGCCCGGTCATCCGGGCGGGCGATGTCATTTGGTGCGACCAGCCTTTGCATGACGGCCAGGATTCCGCTGATTCTGCTGTGCGCGACACAAAGCGGCTATACCACTTTACTGGTGGCCAAACCATTCCTATAGGAAAGCCGTTTCAGCTTGTCAGTCACTGCGCCGCCAGGGGCCGAGGCCGGCCCCATGGCGAACGGATAGGCACGTCACTTAACCCAAGCCTGGCCGCGCCGGCGGATAAAAGGTGCCACCTGAGACATGGGACTAGGCGCTGGGTACAGACTCAATTGGGCGATTTCCGAAAGTGATCCGGGAAATTTCCGTCACCGGCCTGCCAGGCCGCGTGGCGTTGCCATTTGTCTGCGAGGCAGATTCAGCGAAGGCGGCCATGGTGAGCGCCCTTAGGAACGTGCTCGAAATAACTTCCCGCTATGCGGCGTTCCGTGAGCGGATGCTGTAGTTCCACGCAGGCAAGGTTGAGTCGTACTCGATGTTCAGTGAAGCACGGACGCAACGAGTGACTGTCCGTCCGGCTTCATAGACTCCGTCAAGAATGTCAGCAGTAACTTTCAGTCCGGTTTTTGTGCAGGCTTTTTCGATCAGTTCACGAACCAGACTAACGCTGCTGAAGACTACGCCAGCACAGGCTCGCGTAATGTGTGGAAACACGCGGTGCTCGATCGGATTATGTTTCGAGCAGTATGGGGCGTAGTGGGCAATCCACCCAAGATAAGGACATCAGCAAGCCTTATAGGCGGCATGTCGATGAGGTTTCTGGCGAGGCGGACGTGGTTTAGCGCGAACCGGTCGCACGCGATGGGTACGTGTTGCGATCAAGGCCAAGGTCTCATTCAGCGCAGCCTTGGCCCAGCGCAGTCCCAGTAGCGCCGCTGGCAGGACAGGTTTGAGAGCGGTGATGGCGTAGGTTCGGATGATCCGATAGTTCGAGTCAATCTCATGTTCCTGCACGGCGCTGAAGCAGCATAGAGCGTGCAGGTTATCACTGAGGATTTTGGCGCCGAAGTCCTGCCTGGCAGCCAACTGCGAGAGGCCGGACAGATGTTCGAGTCCCATGCGGTGCTTGAGGCGTTTGTACGCCTCCTCGAGGCGCCAGCGTTGATGGTAAAGGTCGCGGAAGGTGGCCGCTGGATAGCGGTGCATGTCGAGCAGATTGGTGATGAGCACGCGCACCTTGCCGGCTGGCGAGATCTGCCGGATCAGCCGAACGGTCTGCGGGGTAGCCGCACACTCGTAGTCGCGCGCGTCAATGCGGGCTGGAGCGGGGAGCGTGACGATGGCCTCGTCACGGCCAGAGCGCACGAAGCGCCGTACGGCAGCAAAGCCGCTGCCGTCGGCACGCATGCAGAAAGGGATGTTTCGTTGGTTGAGTACGGCCACCAGCCAGCGGGCGGGGTAGCCGCGGTCGAGCAAGAGCAAGTCGTCGGATTGCAGGCGGTCCAGATGCTCGAACAGGATCTGGCGTTCGTTCTCGTACACGCTGTGTAATGAGGCGGCGAGCATGATCTCGGCCCCAGGCAGGTACAGGCCGAAGGCAAGTTGATCGCGGCTGGCGGCTCGAGGCAGATGGCTGTGGCGAATGGCGAAACGCAGGTGTGAAGCGTCCGCGGCGACCAGCCGAAAGCCATGCCAGCGTGGCAAATGGTTGGAGACGTGCTGAAGTAGCCAGTCATTGAGGTGAGCAAAGACATCGCCGCCGAGCTTGCTGCGAGCCTGGGCGAAGGCTTGTTCACTGACGCAACGGCGCAAGGTGTTTTGGCGGGCGAGCGTGGCGAAGAATTGATCGAGCTCGGCTTGCATGCCCATACGCAAGTTGCCGAGCATGAAGGAGATCAGTGTCGGCAGGGTGAGCTTGCGCTGCCGGGTGAAGGCGGCCGGATGCTCTGGATGACGGGCAAGATCGTGAAAGACCTTGGTGTGCAGATATTGGGCAAGTGCAGCGAACAAATCGGACAGGGGCATGAGAGCCAAGCGAAGATCGAGAAGCGATCCTCTATTGGCCGCCGCCCTGCTTGCGCTAAACATCCAGCGCAAGCAGGGCGGCGGCCCCTCGAACCTCGTCACCTGTCAAGCGTTCTCGGCGCCAATTGCGATTTTATTTGGCGGCTTATCTTGGGTGGATTGGCGTAGTGGGCCACCCGGATTTCCAGTCCGAGCCGGTCTGCCAGATCTTGCAGATCCGCTTTGAAAAGCCACGAATCACTTGGGTTGCTACCTCCGCCATCGCACAGTAGCAGTAACCGTGTGGCTTGGGGATAATCGGCGCGACCCTGTTTTTCCCACCAGTGCGCTACGCTGTCGCAGGCAAACTGCGTCGTGTCACGGCTCACCCCGATGTTCACATGTGCCTTGTTCAGCCCGATGTCGTACAGCCCATGCGGGATGACCTTGCCTTCGCTGTAGCTCGGAAAATCATGGTCGAGGACTTCAAGCTGCTCGCGCGTGTAGAGCTTGCCGTCGCGATAGAAATTGCCCAGCATCTCCTTCTTCTTCGTATCGATGCTGAGGACAGGCTGGTCGTCTTCGAGATATTCCGCCTTGAGTTGCGTAATACGCTGAAATTGTACGTCGCGTTGTGCGTGGGACTTGAACGACTTCTTTTTCTGTGATTGCCGCCGGGAAAAACCGTTGCGCTTTAGCAGCTGCCGGACCGTTCGCACGCTCACCCGTTCGCCTACTTGCTGCGTCATCGCCTGTGCGATTTCGCGTGGCTTCAGATCCGTCCAGATGATGCCGTGTTGTGGATTACCCGCCGTATGCTCTCGCACCACATCTAGAAATACCGCGTTCCACTCCGGATGGTCCGTTAACCTGGATTTACGCCCCTTTTTTTCGGATCCGCTCTCCAACCGGATCCAGCTCTTCTTCCAGGTCCTTTAGCCCTTGTCTAATTGTTTTCGGGTCCATTTCAAACAGTTTCGCAATATATTCGAAACCGCCATGGCCCAGCTTGTCCGCCTCCACAGCCGCATACCGCCGTCGGTCCTTCTCCGACAAGCGCGCGTACAGCCGCTTCATCCGCGTTTCAACCTCAGCCCGGTAACCAGCCTGCATCGTTTGTCCTCCAGAGGCATCACATCTTACCCGCGTCGCTTTGCGCACGCCAGGTCCACTTCGGGAAGTTATTTCTCACTCGTTCCTTAGCGAGCGTTGAGCCGATCTTTCGCGACCCACCTGCTTGAGCAGAGTCGCTATGTCCACTTGATTCAGGTGTTGCTCGGACACAAGAAGCTCCAGACGACACGCTCTACGCCCATGTAGCCTCCGATCTGCTGCGCGAGGTGATCAGCCCGCCCTTGCTCACGCCATCCACGAGACCTGCCTCCGACCATCGAAACCGCTTTTCACATTGCGGAATCCGCCTCGAACTTCCTTGGTGGCGTGTTTTCGCGACCCGAAACCATGTTTCACATCGCAAAAATCGCAACCTATCCCATTGAAAAATAAGGGTAAATTAAGTCTTATGTCTTATATAAGACTGTCGCTGCAACGCATCAAACGGCGTACTATTTAGTCCATGCAGTTCGCTTCGACACACGTAGCGGCACGCTCAACCATTCATTCAAACGCGCTTGGCCCTTAGGAGATACACATGGCCCAATATCAAGACGACATCAAGGCAGTTGCTGGTTTGAAAGAGAAGCAAGGCAGCGCGTGGGACGCCATCAATCCCGAGTACGCCGCGCGCATGCGTGCCCAGAACAAGTTCAAGACGGGCCTGGACATCGCCAAGTACACCGCGAAGATCATGCGCGCCGACATGGCTGCCTATGATGCCGACCCGTCCAAGTACACCCAGTCGCTGGGCTGCTGGCACGGCTTCATCGGTCAGCAGAAGATGATCTCCATCAAGAAGCACTTCAACAGCACCGACCGCCGCTACCTGTACCTGTCGGGCTGGATGGTTGCGGCGCTGCGCTCTGAGTTCGGCCCGCTGCCCGACCAGTCGATGCACGAAAAGACCTCGGTCAGCGCGCTGATCCGCGAGCTGTACACCTTCCTGCGCCAGGCCGACGCCCGTGAACTGGGCGGCCTGTTCCGCGAGCTGGACGCCGCCAAGGACGCTGCCGCCAAGGCCGCCATCCAGGCAAAGATCGACAACCACGTCACCCACGTCGTGCCTATCATCGCCGACATCGACGCGGGCTTCGGCAACGCTGAAGCAACCTACTTGCTGGCCAAGCAGTTCATCGAAGCGGGCGCCTGCTGCATCCAGATCGAAAACCAGGTGTCCGACGAGAAGCAGTGCGGCCACCAGGATGGCAAGGTCACCGTGCCGCACGAGGACTTCCTGGCCAAGGTCCGCGCCATCCGCTACGCCTTCCTGGAACTGGGCGTGGACGACGGCGTCATCGTGTGCCGTACCGACTCGCTGGGCGCCGGCCTGACCAAGCAGATCGCCGTGACCCACACGCCGGGCGACCTGGGCGACCAATACAACTCCTTCCTCGATTGCGACGAGATTTCGGCTGACGCACTGGGCAATGGTGATGTTGTCATCAAGCGCGAAGGCAAGCTGCTGCGTCCCAAGCGCCTGCCTAGCAACCTGTTCCAGTTCCGCGCCGGCACGGGCGAAGCGCGCTGCGTGCTGGATTGCATCACCTCGCTGCAAAACGGCGCTGACCTGCTGTGGATCGAAACCGAAAAGCCGCATATCGCCCAGATCGCCGGCATGGTCAACGAGATTCGCAAGGTCATCCCGAACGCCAAGCTGGTGTACAACAACAGCCCGTCGTTCAACTGGACCCTGAACTTCCGCCAGCAGGTGTATGACGCGATGAAGGCCGCGGGCAAGGATGTGTCGGCATACGATCGCGCCCAACTGATGAGCGTGGAATACGATCAGACCGAACTGGCGGCCGCCGCCGACGAAAAGATCCGCACCTTCCAGGCTGATGCGGCGCGCGAAGCAGGTATCTTCCACCACCTGATTACGCTTCCGACCTACCACACCGCCGCACTGTCGACTGACAACCTGGCCAAGGAATACTTCGGCGACCAGGGCATGCTGGGCTATGTGGCTGGCGTGCAGCGTAAGGAAATCCGTCAGGGCATCGCCTGCGTCAAGCACCAGAACATGTCCGGCTCGGACATCGGCGACGACCACAAGGAGTATTTCAGCGGCGAAGCGGCCCTGAAGGCGGCGGGTAAAGACAACACCATGAACCAGTTCTGATAACAGTCATACCCCAAGCAGAACGCCAACCCTTACAGGTTGGCGTTTTTTTTGTCCTGGAAATAGCGGAAAGCGGCGGGCTGCAGCGTTGCGCCG
Source organism: Cupriavidus necator (assembly GCA_022041995.1). GTDB lineage: Bacteria > Pseudomonadota > Gammaproteobacteria > Burkholderiales > Burkholderiaceae > Cupriavidus. Next base: position 3,572,898 of record CP074381.1, on the reverse strand, counting down.
ATTGCATGCGCTACGGCAGGTCATCATCAACCGCTGATCAACGCGGCGCGGGCCATCCCATCGGGTTCAGGCAGGCCCGCGCAGCGCTTCTGAGCTGAGCACTGCGTCACGCCAGAGCGCCGTCAAGATAGGGATCGACAGTGCGCGCGGGATCGTTCGAGGGCCACGTCTGGTCCCGCCCGGCCAGGGAGCGGGCGCCGTCGTAGTACGGATCAACGCTGCGAGCCGGGTCCGCCGAGACACCCGTGCGGTCCAGGCCGGCCAGCGAGCGGGCGCCGTCCAGGAACGGATCAACGTTGCGTGCCCCGTCGACAAATGGGCTGCGCGGTTCCTGCACCGAGCGCGCACCCTCGGTGTACGGGTCACGTGCATCGCTGACGGAGCGGGCACCATCGGTGAACGGGTCGCGTGCGCCAGCGTACGAAAGGCTGGCGGCTTGTGCGCCGGCTGCAGCGGCAACCAGGGCGATGGCGAGGGCAAAGCGCTTGGCGATGTGGGTGGTCATGATCGATTTCCTTTAACGTTTGACAGGGTATGGGTCCGGTGGAGACTGCTTCGTTGCAGCTCGCTGCGGGCCCGTGGAAAGCATTAAAGGAGACCGATGTATCGCGCCTGTAGACGGTGCCGGCCGGATTTGTTGGCGCGCGTATCGTTGGTGCGGCGTGATACAGAACTGTACAAAGACCCCTTCCCGGCACGCGTTCGGGAGATGGGCCACCCTGCGCACCGCAGTCTGGTTCGCCAGTTATGCCGGCTATCCCGTCAGGGTAAAGGCTTGGCGTGATTGAAGTGCGGACCGAGCCTCATCGGACTGACCGGCTGCTGCTGGTGGCGCGCGGCCATGCGTTGGCTCGGCGCAAGCAGAAGAATCGCCAGAATGCTCAGGGGGCATACCCTTGCGGTACCGGCGGCGGGAAGTCGGGCTTGTAGTCGGCAGGAGGTGTCGCGGGCGGCGCCGCAAGCATCTGGCCGTAGACTGGGACCCGGTGTCCGCTGGCGTACATGCACTGAATGTAGGAAGCGTCGTATCGGTACTGTGCACCGTATCCCGGGTCGCTTGAATGGCTGGCACCGACCTCCGAACTGCTCACTGCCTCCGTGCTTGAGGCTTGAGGCGAATTCACCCCGCCGGCCTGGCCCAGCGCGAACTGGCGGCAGTTGCGGTCGTCACCGAGAAACTGGTCAAACGTTTTGTTGCTGCCGGGCAGCACCATCACGCTGGGGCCCGACGGCATCGCCGTACACGCACCCACAACGAGCGCGGCCGCCATCAGGAGGGGAACGGAACGCGGCTTCATCAGTACTCCGGCATTACGGCGACGGCTGGGCGGGCACCATTAGCCAGCCGCCCGGGCAGTTCTTGACGTACGGGTAGTAGCCACTGGGGTCGTCGCAGCGGTACCACCACGCGTTCGCCGACGCAATGTCCGACCCATCGCCTTGCTCGACGTATTGCGCCACGGGCGCGTAGTAAACGGGGTAGGAATTAGGGTATGGCCGGCCACCGTATGGATATCCCCACCAGCCCGGCCAGCCGGCGCCTACGACGAATGCCGCGTGCCCGTAGCCGTGATGATGAAAACCGTCATGGTGGAAGCCCCCCTGACCGTGAAAGCTGCCGCCGTGCATGCCACCGCCGCCACCACGACCGCCACCACGACCGGCAGCCAGCGTTGGACCGCCGGCGGCCAGCGCCGCCCCTGCCACTAATGCCAGGGCGATCTTGCAAAGCCTGCGCCCGTTCATGATGTGTCCCCCAGCCTTGCTGCATTACGTCCGGGTCACTCGGGACCCGTGCCGGACCGTCCCCCCTGTATCGTTGAGCTTGTTTTGATACACCGTGCGGGATCTCCGCTTGGCACTCCGCGCTGCTGTCATCTTTGTAAACAGCTGACAGGTCTGATTTATTCCATCAATCTGACCCGCCTGCCTATCAAGCTTTCCCTACATTTCAGGATAGTGCGCACGTGGCGGAACGAGGCCCGAGAGCAAGGAAAGCAGAACTGCGTAGTGGCCAGGTTATTTCGGGCAGGCAGTGACGATCGGCGCGTGACCATTTTCTCGACGTGGCTTAAGGCAGAGTGCGCGCACTTCGATACTGCGCGAATGGAGTTTGCTTTCGCTGCGCGGGGTACCGCGAGGAGCCTGATAGAGCGGGAAAACAGGCAGTCAGGGTGCCGCATAGGACACGCACGCCATTGAGCCTCAATTTGCGTTTCACCCTGCCGTTAAGACGCCTGCCATAAGCCAAGCATCGAGGCACGATCCCGATTGCGGGCTCCTTGCGCGAAGCTCCGGACGCCGGAGCGGTCGGAGGGCTTTGGATCGTGCGGGCGTCTAGTCGCGCCGAAGTCGAAGGTCTGCTTCAATCCGATCCGTTCTGGATCCGGGGTCTCCGGATCGTGTGGAGATCCATAGTTGGCACCGGGCTTTTGATGAACCGGTGACGCTTTGAGCCTTCGCGATTCGATTATTCGGGCAACCCTGTGACCGCAGGTCCGCACCCATGAGCCGGTGCGAGATGTCACGCGCAACTAAAGCATTTGGAACGATCGATTTGCCTCCCCTTCGCTCTCCTACTTGCTCGCCGCCTGCACGGCCTGTTCCACCAGGGTCGCAAACAGCGCGTGAAGATGCGTGGTCGGATGGACCTCATCAGCAAACATGTAGGTCTGATCAGCGTCCGGCACTGTGTAGGTCTTCGGCGAGCAAAACAGGGAACTCACCTCGATCTCCTTGGACAGAAGCTGCAGGTTGCAGCCGGTCCCGGTATTGCTGACCTGGAATCCCTTCTCCTTGAAATGGGCAAGGACGTCGTTGATGAAGCCGAACTGATCAATGTTGATGACCTGGTTCTGGATGCCTGCAGCCTGGAGCGCGTTCGTCAATGCTGAATTGAAGGTTAACGTCATCCCGGTGAGAAGCGCCCCGAGGTGGTTGTCGCCGACCCCCAACGGTGAGACGCCGATATTGCCAATGTTTGAGACAACGATATGCTTGGCACCGGATTGGAGGATCTTTCCGATGATCGCCGCCAATTGCTGCGCGGCAAGCGTCACGGCCTGATTCGCGTCAGCCTCAGTCTCACTTCCCGCCACCACTGCGCCGGCGTGGATCAGGATATCGCTCCCGCCTCCCTGGACAAGGACCATCTGCCCTTCATTGAAGTTACCGTGCGCCGCAAGGTGGTTTTGTAGCTGCGTTGCAATCGGCACCGTCAACGCGCCGAGTCCATTTGCCTTGAAATTGATGCCGTTAGGATCCGTTACACGGGCGCCTCCTTGGGCGTAACCCAAGCCGTCAGGGTGATTCTGCACCGGCGCCCCATAGCCACCGGTTTGCGCCGCGGTCAGCGTCCCGCCGAAGAAGTTCGCAACATCCTGGGTCCACACCTGTCCAGGGTTGGTGGTGAAGCGCCCGCCGCCGACCAGTTGCGCAACTGGCGCATAGGTTCCTACATCAGAAATGCTGTCGCCAAACGACACCACCTGGAATTGGAGAGGCGGATTGGTTGCGGGTTTGCCGTGGTCACCCCCGCCGCAGGCGGCCAACAGTGCCACAGTGACACATAGAAGCCCAGAGCGGACGAGATCGAAAAGGGATTGATGGCGTGCTTTCATAGGAACCGTCCAATGGTAAGTGCCCCAGTCGTTTGCGCCCATCAAGAAGCCAATGGAGTGAAACGCGCTTGTATGACGTAACAGACAAAGAAACCGCCGCTTCGCTGTCAGTCAGCAAAGTCGTTATGCGCGCTTGCTCGACTTCCCGGGGCCGGCACCGCAGCCCTGACAGTTGCCTTGTCACCAGTGGGCAATCGATCTCTGTTTAGTACAAAGCTATTGGGTTTCATGAGAAAGGCAAGTGGAATAGAAGCGGGCGGCAGCCTGGGCATTGCGAGCTACAGGTGCTTGCCCGGCGACTGCTAAACGCTGTGTTCAGGCGGAGCGCCGCGCGACAGCGGTGCCAGGCGGGGCCTTGGGCCATGGTTGTTTCCAGCGCTGCAGGTTTATGGCATCCCCGAGAATGATTGGATTGCCCTGGCCGATGAATTCACCGACCGACTTGCCGATGACGTCATCCTCCGGGCCGCAGTCGGGTGAGTCTCGTTCTCCCAGTCTGCCGTGGCGCCATCGTCATCGGTCCCGGCTGGGGCCAGCGTGCCGCGCGTGTCGGCCACATGAAAATTCGGGATGCCGGATTCGCCGTCGACGCGTCATCTTGTCTGCCAGTCACGCCGGACATCCTGAGGGTTGCGCGGGAAATCCGCAGTTGCTGACGCCGCTTGATCAGTGGAGAATCGGATGGCGCACGGTACCGCATTCCAAGGCGCTCGTAACGGTTTCCTCTCCCCTCAATCCGTAGCTCGCCCCCTGAGACGACGCCTGCATAAGCGCCGACCATCGTGACGTCCGCACCCCCCTTGCGCTCCACCCGCCTGCACTTTGATCTCACCACCGTCCAGCTTTTCATCGCCGTGGCCGACGCCGGCAGCATTACCCGCGGGGCGGAGCGTCTCCATCTGGCCCCCGCTGCCGCGTCAAGACGCGTGCTCGAACTGGAAGCCCAACTAGGCGTCTCCCTGTTCGAACGCCTCCCCCACGGCATGGCCCTGACCGAGGCCGGCCGCGCACTGTTGGCCCACGCCCGCGGCATCACCCACACCGTCCAGCGCATGCAGGACGACGCCGCCTCCTTTGTCGGCGGCGACCTGGGCGTCGTGCGTGTGGCGGCGCCCAAGTCCGCAGTCATCCAGTTCCTCCCCTTCGACATCCAACGCAGCGCCACCGCCTGCCCCGGCGTGCGCATCGACCTGCAGGAAATGAACAGCGCGGAAGTCCAGCAGTCGCTGCGCCGCGGCACCGTAGACATCGGCATTTACGACGGCAGCCTGGGTGTGATCGACCTGCCGACCGAGCCCTATCGAAATGATGAACTGGTGCTGGTGGTGGCGCGCGGCCATGCGTTGGCGCGGCGCCGCAAGGTTACGCCGGAAGACGTGCTGGACTGCGACCTGATCGTGCTCAGCGAGAGCTCGGCGATCTCGATCGTGCTGGAGCGGCTGGCGGAGGAGGCCGGCCGCGTGCTGCGCATGCGCATGCGCGTGGGCGGTTTCGACAGCATGGCTGCGCTGGTGGCGCAGAACCTGGGCGGCGGGGTGATGCCGGAGGCGATTGCGCGTGAGGTGGCGGGCGGTAGCCGGTTCGTGCGGCTGCCCATCGCCGCGGCCTGGGCGCAGCGGCAGTTTGTGCTGTGCCATCGGCCCCATGGGGCGCTTTCCTCGGCAGCGCTCAGCGTGCTGGCGGTGCTTGCGCAAAACGCGAAACCAGAATCCCCCAAATAGCGATAGCCCGCGGCGGATGCATTGCGGATGATGGCTCCATAACTACCCAGGATGGAGACACGCAATGCAGCGCAGACAATTCATTCTGGTGGCAGCGGCCGGGCTGGCGATACCCAGCCTCGCGCGCGCCGCCGACATCGCCGGCCCGGTGCGCATTGTGGTGGGCTTCGCCCCGGGTGGAGGCACGGACGTGCTGGCGCGCGTGATCGGGCAGAAGCTGGGGGGCATGTGGAACACCAGCGTGCTGGTGGAGAACAAGCCCGGTGCCACCGGCGCCATCGCTGCAGCTTATGTGGCCAAGCAGCCGCCTGATGGCACCACGCTGCTGATGGCCCATGTCAACAGCCATGCGATCGCCCCGGCGCTGCTCGATGTCAAGTACGACCCGCGCACCGACTTCACGCCGATTTCGATGGTGGGCGTCACGCCCAATATGCTGACCTGCCGTCCGGAACAGAAGGTGCGTACCGTTTCGGACATCGTGGCGCTGTGCCGGCAGAAGCCGGGAAGGATTTCCTTCGGTTCGTCGGGAATCGGCTCGGCGCAGCATCTGGCGCTGGAGCTGTTCCGGATGCAGGCGAAGATCGACGTGGTGCACGTGCCTTACAAGGGCTCGGGCCCGCTGGTGGCGGACCTGATGGGCGGGCAGATCGACTACGCGTTCGACACCATGACCGCGGCCACCCCGTTTATCCAGCAGGGCAAGGTGATCGCGATCGCGCAGACCCGCCTGAAGCGCGCGGCCAGCCATCCCAATGTGCCGACGCTGGCGGAGTCCGGCTTCCCCGGGCTGGACGCAGCATCGTGGTACGGCCTGGTGGGTCCGAAGGGCATGCCGCCGGCGCTGGTGCAGCGCATGAACGAGGACGTCAACCGCGTGCTGGCCATGCCCGACGTCGCCGAACGGCTCAGGAGCTTCGGCGCCGAGGACTCCGGTGGCTCGAGCCAGCAGTTCGGCGCCTTCATCGCCTCTGAGTCCAGCAAGTGGGCCAAGGTCGTGAAAGATGCCGGCGTGAAGGCGGAAGCCTGATGGCCGAGCGCCGCCGCACTCAAGTACGCCGCCTTATCGAATTTCCCAGGAAGCAGCCGATGACAGATTTCAGCGATTCCCACGAACAAGCGTCCGCATCCAGCCTGCCGCTGGCCGGCGTGCGCGTGCTCGACGTCAGCCAGGTCATGGCCGGCCCTTACGCCTGCATGTTGCTGGCCGACCTCGGCGCCGACGTGATCAAGATCGAACCGCCCGAAGGCGGCGACCAGACGCGCGGCGCCATGGGGTTCAAGATGAAGGGCCCGGACAGCATGGGCTTTCTTAACATGAACCGCAACAAGCGCAGCGTCACGCTGGATCTCAAGACCGAGTCTGGCCGGGCGGTGCTTTATCGCCTGGCGGAAACGGCCGATATCCTGGTGGAGAACTACCGCCCCGGCGTGATGAAGCGGCTGGGGATCGACTACGAGACCCTCGCCAAAATCAATCCGAAGCTGGTCTACTGCAGCATCTCGGGCTTTGGCCAGAGTGGCCCGTGGGCGGGGCGGCCGGGCTTTGACCTGATGGCGCAGGCGATGTCGGGCGTGATGAGCGTCACCGGCTACCCGGGCGGCGCGCCGGTGAAGGCGGGCGTGCCGGTGGCCGATATCGGCTGCGCGCTGTTCGCGACCTACGGCATGCTGTCTGCCTACATCGGCGCCAGGGAGACGGGCAAGGGGCAGTATGTCGATGCGTCGCTGTTCGATTCCGCGCTGGCGTTCTCGGTGTGGGATACCTGCGAATACTGGGGCACGGGCCGTGAGCCCGAGCCGCTGGGCACGGCCAACCGCATGAGTGCGCCTTACCAGGCGATAAAGTCCGCCGATGGCCACTTCGTCATGGGGGCCACCAACCAGAAGCTGTGGCAACTGCTGTGCAGCACGCTCGACCGGCCCGACCTGCTGGCGGATGAGCGCTTTGCCACCGTGGCGCTGCGCCTGGCCAACCGGCAGCAACTGATCGCGATGCTGGAGCAGAGCTTCGTCAAAGAGAGCAGCGACTACTGGATTGAACGCCTGCTCGAGGTTGGCATCCCGGCCGGGCCGATCCTGACCTACCCGCAGGCCTTCGACAGCGAGCACGGCCGGCACCGTCAGATGCGCATCGAGATCGATCATCCGATCGAGGGCAAGGTGCCCAATATCGGCTTCGCGGTGAAGATGGGCGGCACGCCCCAGCAGGTACGGTGCCCGCCGCCGCTGCTCGGCCAGCACACGGAAGAGGTCCTGGCCGAGCTGGGTATCTCGAAGGACGAACAACAGTCGCTGGCTGTAGCCGGCGCATTCGGAGCATGAAGGCCGCGCTGCCGCCGCAGGGCGGTCCCGGCACCGACGGACAGGTCACGCTCACGATGCAGGGCCAGATCGCGACGCTGACTTTCGACCGTCCAGCCGCGCGCAATGCGATGACGTGGGCCATGTATGATCAACTCGCCACGCATTGCCGCGCGCTTGCAGCGCAAGGCAATGCGGGTGCGCGTGTGGTGGTGCTGCGCGGCGCGGGCGGTGAGGCCTTTGTTGCCGGTACCGACATCGCGCAGTTCCAGCAGTTCTCCAGCGGCGACGACGGGGTTGCCTACGAAGCGCGTATCGACGAAGGCATCCGCCTTGTCGAGCAACTGCCGGTGCCAACGGTAGCGGTTATCGAAGGCTGGGCAGTGGGTGGCGGCCTGGCTATCGCTACTGCCTGCGACTTCCGTGTCGCGACCCGCAAGGCCCGCTTCGGCGTGCCGATTGCGCGCACGCTGGGCAACACGCTGTCGGCGTTGAATCTTGCCAGGCTGCGTGCTGCCTGGGGGCTGCAGCCGGTGCGCCGCATGTTGCTGCTGGCGCAGATCCTCGACGCCGAGGCTGCGCTGGCGTGCGGGTTTCTTGAGGGGGTTTATGCCGCCGAGGCGCTTGAGGCCGAGGTTGCTTCGCTATGCGATCGGCTTGGTGCGCTGGCGCCTGTCACGCAGTCGGTGGTCAAGGAGGCGTTGCGGCGTCAGACGGTGCAGTCGGTGGCAGAGACAGATGACCTGGTGCGCTTGTGCTATGGCAGCAGTGACTTTCGCGAAGGGGTGGATGCATTTGTGAACCGGCGATCGCCGGCATGGAAGGGCAGTTGAATATCAGGGCCTCGTACGCGGCCCGCCGGTGTTTCACAATTGAAACGATCTGGCCGATTTACCTTGCTACAAGCACACCGGGCCAACGTCGCGCGCCCGCCCGTCAGCCTCCCACCACGGTTGGCCCGAGATATGCATTGCATTGTTGCTTTGGGCGATGAGGACGCCCGAGCCTGCATGCCTGAATCTGTGCCATGCAGTGAATGTCTCCAGCGCGGCTGTCGGCGGAATCGGGTGCCAGATGGCATCAATGCGGTCTGTACCGTCGCCGCTGCGGCTGTCTGGTTGCCGTCGCAGAAAGGAGCGCGCAATGAAAAACAAGCTTCCCCGATTGCCACACTGGCCTTCGGCGTCTGCCTGACGATGTCTGCGGCATTGGCTGCCCCCGCGGGCAGCATGATCATGGTCACCGCCGACGAGGTCAAATGGGCGGACCTGCCACTGATACCGGGTGCCAAACTCGCCGTTCTCGAGGGGCAGATGGACAAGAAGGGGCCGATCACGGCCCGGATCAAGCTGCCCGCGGATGCCAAGGTGGCGGCGCACTGGCACCCAGGCGTGGAGCGGGTGACCGTGCTTTCCGGGACGTTCAACTATGGCATGGGCGACAAGCTCGACCCGGAAAAGACCTCGCCGCTCGGTACCGGCAGCCTGATTGTCATGCCACCCAAGATGCACCACTTTGGCTGGACTAAGGAGGAAACCGTTATCCAGATCAATGTGGCGGGGCCCTGGGCTTTCAACTTCGTCAACCCGGCTGATGATCCCAGGAAGAAGAAGTAATGCCTCTGTGCAGGGGCTATGGACGTCTTAAATCGGTGCAAGCTGGCCGGACGCCAAGCAAGCTCGACGGGCTGCAACGGCCCTAGTCCACTGAATCACTGAAATTGGCCGGTGCCTGCCATGGCATGTGTGCACATCGCGTCGTTGCAAATGCGCGCAATAGCCGTGTCATTGCTGCGCTTTGCCCTTGCAGGGCGTACCTGCGCTTGCCAGCGCAATGCCACCTTCACCGAGCACAGCGCCCCGGAAGTCGCGGCAGGCCAGCAGCAGCGACAGCGAGACGAACACCAAGGAAGTGGAATTGTCCCGGCGCGGCCCGCGGCGCTTTAGTCCAGCAGCGCCACCTGCACGTCGCGCGTGCCCTGGTACGGGTTGCGGCCGTGCCAGACCTGCAGGTTGTCCAGCACCATCACGTCGCCATCGCGCCAGGGCCAGCTGTAGGTGGTCTGGTCGCACAGCTGGTCCGCAGAGGCCGGCATCTGAGCCGATGCCGGCGGCGCCATGCCTCAGTCCAGCCGGATATTGTTCTCCTTGATGACGTTGCCCCAGTACGCCTGATCCGCTTTGGTCGCCGCCGCGAACGCCGCCGGCTGGGTCGTCTTGACGATCAGGCCCAGCTCGGCCAGGCGCTGGCGGATATCCGGCGCCGCCATCACCGTTTCCACATCGGCCGAGATCTTGTCGACGATGGCCTGCGGCGTGCCGGCCGTGGTGAACAGGCCCAGCCAGGCCGGGCCGTCCAGCCCCTTGTAGCCGAGTTCCTGGAAGGTCGGCACGTCCGGCAGCATCGGCGCGCGGGTATTGCCGGTGACCGCCAGCGGCTGGAGCTTGCCGGTGCGCGCATGCTGGCGCACGGTCATCGGCGACAGCGTGCCCAATGAGATCTGGCCGCCGATCAGGTCGGTGGCAATGGGGGCTTCGCCCTTGTACGGGACATGGACCAGCTGGGCGCCCGCGCCCTTGAGGAAGACCTGCATGTAGAGATGGGCGCCGGTGCCGATGCCGTAGGTGCCATAGGCGTACTTGTCGGGCTGGGACTTGGCCAGGCTGACCATCTGCGGCAGCGTGCGCGGCATGGCGCTGTTGGCAACCAGTACCAGGCTGCTGGTGCATAGCTGAGCGATGGCAGTCAGGTCGCGCAGGGGATCGAACGGCGGCTTGGCCACCATATAGGGCGTCTGCACCAGGCTGGGCAGGCCCAGCAGCAGCGTATAGCCATCCGCCGGCGCCTTGGCGACTACGTCGGCGCCGATCATGCCGCCCACGCCGGGGCGGTTCTCCACGATCACCGGGCGCTGCCACAGCTTGCTGAGCGGGTCGCCCAGCGCGCGCGCCAGCACGTCGGTGGCACCGCCGGGCGGGTAGGGCACGACCAGCCGCACGGGCCGCGACGGGTAAGCCTGCTGGGCCCAGGCCCGGCCAGGCCCGAGGGTAGCGGCGGTGGCGGCGAGGGAACCTGCTCCCAGCCAGTGCAGGGCTTTGCGGCGGTCGGCTTGCATCGTGTTTCCTCCAGGTGTTGATGTCGTGTCGGTGCGCGGCACCGGGCGTCAATGCACCAGGGGTCCGCGGCATGCAGGGTACGAGGCTGCGCCAGGCCGTGGCATCGGCGGGATGGACGAAAACGCTGGGAGGTACTTACCCGGATGAGGGGCGCGGCATTCTATGCCGCAGTGCCGCAATCCGAACGGGCGCGTCCCTTATGATGGGGCGCCTTGCCGCCGGCCTTGCGTTTTGCCTGTCTGATCCCGTGCGGCGCCCGATCCATTTCTTGCTAGTTCCATCATGGCCCGCCTCAAACTCGACCTGCCTGCCGCCCAGTTCTGCTACGCCACGCACCTGACCGTGCGCGTGACCGACATCAACTCGGCCAACCACCTTGCCAACGATTCGATGATCTCGATGATCTCCGAGGCGCGGGCGCGGTTCCTGTATGAATTCGGCAGCGAGGATGTGCGGCAGGAAGGGGTGGGCATCATCGTGACCGACCTGGCCACGATGTACCGCAACGAGGCGCATGCGCGCGACCAGCTGCAGTTTGAGGTGGGGGTGATGGACTTCAACAAGTACGGCGGCGACATCATCTTCCGCATCACGAGGCCGGCCGATGGCGCGCTGATTGCGATGGCCAAGTCGGGCTTTGTCTTCTTCGACTACGTGGGGAAGAAAGTGGTGGCGATGCCGGAGGGATTCGCCGGGCGGTTTCCGAAGGTGAACTGGGTGGAGTAACCGCTTGCGTGGCGCTGTCTTTCGACAGCGCCACGTTCCTGCAGGAGATTCGGCTTATGCCTTGCGCTCGCCGCCGAGCGCCTCGGTGAGGTCGCTGAGCATGCCGGAGAGTTCGCCCGCCATCATGGTGAAATCGGCGTCGAAGCGCTCGTCTTCATCGTGCGCCGTGCCGTCGGCCTGTTCCTTGAGCACGTCCAGCGGCGCCACCTTCTTGACCACCAGCCCGTCGGTCAGCACGAACGACACCCGGTCGTTCCACGTCATCGCCAGGCGTGTGCAGCGCTTGCCGGCGGCGATATGGCGGCGCAGGTCTTCCGGGTCCAGCGGGTGGCGCACATAGCGCACGGTGGCCTTGCTTTCGGCGCCGGACTGCAGCTCGATTTCCTGGTCGACGGTGAAACCGCCCGGTGCGGCATCGCCGGCCAGCCATTCGGTCATGGCCGCCACCGGCGACTGGTTGACGTGCAGGTTGATCAGCGGCAGCGGATCCAGCGCCTTGAACAGCATGCCGCGCACTTCATCGGCCTTGGCCGCGGCGGCAGCGTCGATGGCAAGCCAGCCGTTGTCCGGGTCGATCCACACACGCGTGTCGCGGCGGATGCTGAAGGCGCGCGGCAGCAGTTCTTCGGTGACCTGCTCCTTCAGTTCCTTCATTTGCTTGCGGCCCGGCTTGTAGCCTTGCTGCTCTTCGATCTCGGCGGCGCGTGCGCGCGTGACCTGGTTGACCACGGTGGTGGGCAGCAACTTCTTTTCGGTGCGCAGCGTCAGCAGCATCTGGCGGCCGACGGTATGGACCAGCTGGCCGTTGTCACGCGGCGAGGCCCAGCCCTGCGTCTGCATTTCGAGGCTGGTACCGGGAAGAAGGCGTGCTTCGCCAGGCTGGCTTCGACCTCGTCGGCGCTCAGCGACCACGGGGCGGAGAAACGATGGACCTGCAGATTCTTGAACCACATGGGAATTCGGCCAAAGGGACGAATTCTATCCTCTCGCGGCGCGCGGCCGCGAAAAAGGAGGGCGCCGCGCGGCACGCCGGCCGCACGGCGGCAACGGAAAGCCCGCCCTTACAGGTCGAGCTTGGTGATCTTGCTGCCCTCGAAGCTCAGGCCCGCCATCAGCCCGGCATTGGTCATGACGAAGCCGACGATGGGCTGCTGGCCGGTGTTGGTGTCCAGCACGCCGTTTGCGCCAACGGTGGCCAGCGCAACGGTGGCATCGACACCCGCGGTCCAGCCACTGCTGCGCACGAACTTCTCGTAGGCATCTGGCGTCAGGAACATCAGGATCACGGCCTTGGACTGCGCACCGATCTGCCAGCCGACCGAGCCGGCGACCAGGCGGTAATAGCCGCGCGTGGCGCCGCCCGAGCGCAGGGCACCGTCGCCGTACTCGCCGCCGACGATAAAGCCCGCCGACAGGGTCTTCGGAAACACCAGGATGCCGCGTGCGCGGTTGCCTAGTTCGCGCGAGCCGTTGACCGAGCTATACAGGCGCGACAGCGTGGCGTCCACGCCCGAATCCAGTTCGCGCCGGCGCGCGGCCTTGTCGGTAGAGGCATCGGGTTTGGTGGTGGTGCAGGCACCCATGGCCAGGCTGCCCAAGGCCAGACCCGCGCTGGCCGAAAGGAAGGTTCGACGTTTCATCTCGTCTCCTTAGTGTTGTTGTCGTCTTTAAAGCATAGGCGCCGGAAGCACCCGGACAAATACCGGAGCGCGCAGAGACGTTTCCATTTGTGACGAAGGTGGTGTCGGGGGCAGTTCGCGGCAAGAATAGTCAGCCTTGCGCCCGGAACGTCCCATGGCAACCCATGGGGTGGCCAATGCGCCGTGACAGAATCATCCAGCCATGAAAAAACTCCTGACCGCCCTGCCGCTGGCCTTCCTGGCTGCGTGCGCTTCACATCCTTCGGGTTCTTCCAATGACGCCGGCGCCGCGGCTGCCGGATCGGTGTCGGCCGTCGATAGCAGCGGCTGGCAGGCGTTGCGCGCCAAATACATGGATTGCGCGCAGAAGAAGGCCAACGACAACCTGTCGGCCAAGGGCCAGCCCAAGGACGTGGCCAACCTGGCGCTGGCCGCGTGCGAGCCTGAACTGGACGCCATGCATGATTCCTTCCGCACCTACCTGGATGGGCAGATGTCGTCAGCGCACGGCAAGAGCAGCGCCCGCCAGGCGGCGGCGCGCGTGACCACCGACACCCGCGAGAAGGCGCGCAGCTACCTGGTGCGCTACGTCGAGCGCGAGCGCTACGTGGCCCGCGTGCCCTGAGGGAGGGCGCCCGGCAGCCTGGTCAGAGCATTTCCAGCGGGCCCGGGCCGTCGGGCGGCGGGAAGATGCGGTCGAGTTCGGCCAGCTGGGCGGCCGACAGCGCATGCGACAGCGCGCCCAGGTTCTCCTGCAGGCGCTCGCGCCGGCCGGTCTTGGGGATGGCGATCACGCCGTCCTGCGCCAGCAGCCAGGCCAGCGCCGCCTGTGCCGTCGTCATGCCGTGGTCGCGCGCAAAGCGCTTCAGCCCGGGGTTGCCCAACAAGCGTGACTGCTCGATCGGCGAATAGGCCATCACCGGCACGCCGCGCTGGCGCAGCCACGGCAGCAGGTCCCATTCGATGCCGCGCCGGCCCAGGTTGTACAGCAGCTGGTTGGTGGCCAGCCGGTCGCCGCCCGGCGCGTCCCACAACTCCTGCAGATCGGACAGGTCAAGGTTGCTGACGCCCCAGCGGCGGATCTTGCCGTCGCGCTGCAGCGCCTCCATGGCCTGCACAGTCTCTTCCAGCGGCACGCCGCCGCGCCAGTGCAATAAATAGAGGTCGATGCGGTCGGTGCGCAGCCGCTTCAGGCCGCGCTCGCAGGCCTGCACGGTGCCGCGCCGGCTGGCGTTGAAGGGATAGACCTTGCTGACAAGGAAGGCCTCGTCGCGGCGCCCGGCGATGGCCTCGCCGATCATCTCCTCGGACTGGCCTTCGCCATACATCTCGGCGGTATCGATCAGCCGCAGGCCAAGGTCCAGGCCCAGGCGCAGCGTGGCAATTTCTTCGGCGCGCGCGGCGCGTGACTCGCCCATATTCCACGTTCCCATGCCGAGCGCCGGGACGCGCTCGCCGTCGGGCAGGGTGACTTGCTTCATGTGTTGGCTTCCTGATATGCCGGGCGGGTGCCCGGCGGCACCCAACCACACTAGTTAACAACACCTGGAATGTACAAGCCGCGCGGGTTGCGATTGCTTTAGACCAGTCCGGTCAGAAAATACACGGTAATGACAAAGAACACCGCGGCGGTCTTGATCAAGGTGACGGCGAAGATATCGCGGTAGGACTCGCGGTGGGTCAGGCCGGTCACCGCCAGCAGCGTGATCACGGCGCCGTTGTGCGGCAGGGTGTCCATGCCGCCGCTGGCCATCGACACCACGCGGTGCAGTACTTCCAGCGGGATCTGCATGGCCTGCGCGCCCGCGATGAAGGTCTGCGACATCGCCGCCAGCGCTATGCTCATGCCGCCCGAGGCCGAGCCGGTGATGCCGGCCAGCGTGCTGACCGAGACCGCGGCATTGACCAGCGGGTTGGGGATCGCGTGCAGCGCTTCGCTGACCACCAGGAAGCCGGGCAGGGCGGCGATGACCCCGCCGAAGCCGTATTCCGATGCCGTGTTCATCGACGCCAGCAGCGCACCGCCGACGGCGGCCTTGGTGCCCTCGGCAAAGCGCTCGCGCAGGGCGCCGAAGGCGGTCACCAGCACCACGGCGATGCCCAGCAGCAGCGCGCCTTCCACTGCCCAGATCGCGGTCACGCTGGCGATTTTGGTTTCCACCGGCTTGGGCAGGCCCGGCAGCGCCACGCTGTTGGAAGGGCCATACCAGAGCGGGATCATCCGAGTCAGCCAGAAGTTGGCCACGCCCACCACCACCAGTGGCAGCAGCGCCAGCAGCGGGTGCGGCAGCTTGCCGGACTGGCTGCGCTCCGGCTCGTTGCGCAGGTTGGTGCCGTAGCCTTCGCCACGCGCGGCGGCGGCGCGGCGGCGCCATTCCAGGTAGCTCAGGCCCACCACCAGGATAAACAGCGAGCCGGCCACGCCCAGCACCGGTGCGGCCAGGACGTGGTGTTGAAGAAGTTGGTGGGGATGATGTTCTGGATCTGCGGCGTGCCCGGCAGCGAATCCATGGTGAACGAGAACGCGCCCAGCGCGATCGCGCCCGGCATCAGCCGCTTGGGGATGTTGCTCTGGCGGTACAGCTCGGCCGCGAACGGATAGACCGCGAACACCACCACGAACAGCGACACGCCGCCATAGGTCAGCAGCGCGCACACCGTGACGATCACCGCGTTGGCGCGCGAGCGCCCGATATAGCGGATCGCCGCGGCGACGATGGACTCGGAAAAGCCGGATAGTTCAACCACCTTGCCGAACACCGCGCCTAATAAGAACACGGGGAAATAAAGCTTCACGAAGCCGACCATCTTCTCCATGAAGATGCCGGTGAACACCGGCGCGACCGCGGACGGGTCGGTCAGCAGCACCGCGCCCAGCGCGGCGATGGGCGCGAACAGGATCACGCTGTAGCCGCGGTACGCGGCGAACATCAGAAAGGCAAGGGCTGCCAGCACGATCAGGAACGACATCGGATCTCCTTCAGGGTTGCCTTCTCCTGAGGTGCGGTCCGTTGCCGCGCGGGGCCAGCGCTTGTGGCGCCTTGTCTCTTTCTGTGCGCCAGGAGAAGGGATCAGCGGGCGACTGTGCCACAGCTTGCCCCGCGGCGAAACCTCTGGTCTCGCCGCGGGGGCACTGGGATGACAGCGGCCGGCATGAAGGCGGTGCGCCGTTTCAGCCGTGCTGGTGGCGATACTCCTGCGTGCGCCCGCCGTAGCCATAGGCTGCGGCGCGGGCGTCGATCACGTGCACGTACGACACCGGATGCAGCTTGCCCAGCAACCCCGACATGGTCTCGAACACGGCCTCGATGAACTGCGCTTTCTCCGCCTTGGTGTTGGTTTCATCGGTCACACTGAGGTCCAGGTGGAAGGCGTTGCGGCCCTGCTCCGACAGCGGCACGTCGGCGATGATCCAGCTGTCGTGCGGGATGTACTGGACCGTGACGGCAATCACGTCGCGCTTCTTGCCGAGCACGCGCTCGGTCAGGTCGGCGATCGCCCTGGCGCTGCGGCGGGTGAGGGCGGCATCGGGTTGGCCGGACAGGTGCAGGACGATGTGGGGCATGGCTGGCTCCTTGGCTTTGCGTGGGTTGGTGATGCCATGGTAGGGGGTGGTGTAGTATCGGAAAAGCGGGAATATCCGATGTGGACCATCGGGTTATCCGAAGGAATGCCACCCTTGCCGGAGCCTTGCCATGCGTGGATTCGAAACCGACCAGTTGCGCACCTTTGTCACGGTCGCGGACAGCGGCAGCTTGTCGGCGGCGGCGCCCAGGCTGTTCCTGTCGCAGTCCTCGGTCAGCGAGCAATTGCGCAAGCTGGAGGAGCGCGCCGGGGTGCCGCTGCTGTCGCGCGGCCGTCATGGGGCGGTGCCGACGCCGGCCGGGGAGCGGCTGCTGGAACACGCGCGGCGCATCCTGGCGCTGAACGAGCTGGCCCTGCAGGAGCTGCGCGGCCACGCGCTGGCGGGCGAACTGCGGCTGGCCGTGACCGACTACTTCCGCCCGGGCGAGATCGCCGGCATGCTGCGGCGCCTGCGCGAGCGCTACCCGTACCTGCGCCTGCACGTGACGGTGATGAAGAGCGCGGCGATCGATGCCGCGGCGGAGATGGACACCTTCGATATCGGCCTCAGCATGCGCCTGCCCGGCACCCGCGGGCAGGGCGCGGGCACGCGCGGCACGGTGCTGCGGCGCGAGCCGCTGGCCTGGGTCGCCGCGCCCGCCGAGGCCGAGAGCCTGCCCGCCACGCTGCCGCTGGTGCTGCTGCCCGACACCTGCTCGCTGCATCAGTACGTGGTGCAGCTGCTGCTGCGCAAGCGGCTGCCGTTCGTGGTTGCGCACTCGGCGTCGGGCGTCGCGGGGCTGCACCTGGCGCTGGCAGCGGGGCTGGGATTGTCGTGCCTGAATGCGTCGGCAATCGGCCCCGGCGTGGCGCCGCTGGATGCCGCCAGCATCGCCCGGCTGGCCTTGCCGCGGCTGCCCGAGGCGGAGTTTTTCCTGTTGCCCGGCCGGCGCGGCGAATCAGGCTTGATCGCCGAGGCGCGCGATGCACTTGCCGGGCAGTTGAGGTAGCAAATGGCAGGAAATGCGCTTGCACAGCTCCAGTTTGTGATCAATGCAACATATATTGATCGGGAATAAGAATAATTCGCAATCTCGTTGACCCTGGCAATCCTGTAATCGATAATGCGCTCGCGTTTTCAAAACTATTACAGCCGATTACAGTGAAATGAGAATAAAACTTCACCCGATCTGTGCCGCGGTGGCGGGGAGCTTCGTATTTCAACCGATGCTGACGTGGGCCCAGGCCGCGCCAGACGCTTCGGCGCAGTTGCCCGAGGTCACGGTCAGGGCCGATGCCGGCCGCGAGCTTGGCACCGGCTATAACCCGCCCAATGCGGTCAGCGCGACCAAGACCGAGGCGCCGCTGCGCGACATCCCCCAGACCGTCAACGTGGTCACTGCCGATGTCATGCGCGACCAGCACGCCACTTCGATGCAGGATGCGCTGAAAAACGTGCCGGGCGTGTCGTTCTCCACCGGCGACGGCCAGCGCGACCAGGTGTCGATCCGCGGCTTCAGCGCCATCGCCGACCAGTTCGTCGACGGCATCCGTGACGATGCGCTGTACTTCCGCGACCTGTCCAACGTCGACCGCGTCGAAGTCATCAAGGGACCGGCAGCGGTGCTGTACGGCCGCGGTTCGTCGGGCGGCCTGATCAACCGCGTGACCAAGAAGCCGGGCATCGACGTCACCGACTTCGCGCTGAGCTACGGCATGTGGGCCGACCGCCGCGCCGAAGCCGACGTGGGCCGCGTGTTCGCCGACGGCGCCGCCGCCTTCCGCGTGACCGGTGCGGTGGAGAAGGCCAACAGCTACCGCTCGCAGCAGTTCCTGGACCGCTCGGCGATCGCGCCGTCGCTGGAGCTGCGCCTGGCACCGGAAACGACGGTCCTGCTGCAGGCCGACTACCTGGAAGACCGCCGCGTGACCGATTTCGGCATCCCGGCCTACAAGGGGCGCCCGGTGGACGTGCCGGCCTCGCGCTACTACGGCGCGGCCAATGCGCGCGATGCCGACTATAGCCAGTCGCGTGTGTACTCGGGCACTGCCACGATCAACCATCGCTTCAACGACGACTGGTCGATCCGCAACGCCACGCGGTACTACCACTACTCGCTGGATCGCAATAACACGCTGACCAGCTCGGTCAACGAGGTGACACAGCGGCTGACGATGTCGCACTCCAACGTCTACCGCGAGGAGCACGGCTGGTTCAACCAGACGGACCTGACGCAGAAGGCGACGATCTTCGGTACGAAGCACGAAATCCTTTACGGGATGGAGATCGGCCAGCAGAACAAGGATCTGGTCAACTATTCGAAGGCCGTGCCAGGCACGTTCGATCTGTTCAACCCGGTGCTGCCCACGCTGCCGCGCCTGGTGGGTGGCACGCCTGCCACCAGTAATCTGGGTATCGCCAAGACCCTGGCGTTCTACACCCAGGACATGATCACCTTCACCGAACAGTGGAAGGCGCTGCTCGGCGTGCGATACGACAACTTCCAGCAGGACACGGAACAGCGCCTGGCAGGCCAGAAGAACCTGTCGCGTACCGACAACGCCTGGAGCCCGCGTGCAGGCCTGGTCTGGCAGCCGTCGAAGGTGCAGTCGTATTACGTGTCTTGGAGCCGGTCGTTCCAGCCGTCGGGTGAAGCCTTCGCGCTGGCAACCAACAACGCCGATCTGGCGCCCGAAACGACCAACAATGCCGAGGTCGGCGCCAAGTACGACTGGCTCGACGGCAAGGCAAGCACGACGATTTCGGTGTTCCGGCTGGAGCGTAGCAACGTCAAGGTTTCCAGCGTCAACAACACGCTGATCCCGATCGGCGAGCAGCGCACCGACGGCGTGGAGCTGAGCGGCGCCGCCGAACTCGGCAGTGGCTGGCGCGTGCTGGCTGGCTATGCCTATCTGGATGCGGTGGTCACCAAGTCCTCGCCAGCCCTGCAGGGCAAGCGCGCCACGCTGACGCCGCGCCATTCCGGCAATGTCTGGCTGACCAAGACGCTGGGCAACGGCTTTGGCATCGGCGGCGGCCTGAACCTGGTCGGCGCGCGGATGGCCGACCCGGCCAATACCGTCACGCTGCCGGGCTACGTCACGGCGGACATGATGGCCTGGTACCGCCATGGCCCGTTCGAGGCGCAGTTGAACCTGTATAACCTGTTCAACAAGAGCTACATCGTCTCGGCGCATGGTTCGAATGCCAACCTCAACATGCCCGGCGCTCCGCGCAGCGTGATGGCCACCCTGCGCTACCGGATGTAAAGCGCAGCATCGTGGACAAAAAAACCGGGCGGTGATGAACCGCCCGGTTTTTTTTCGACTGCCGTTTCTCCTTCGGCTGGGACACGCAACGGCATGCCCCGGAGAAACCCTGAGTCCTGCGCCGTGCCGGCAGGGTCAGTGGTCACGTTCCCAGGTCTGGGTGCGGCCGATCAGGCTGATGCCGATGAAGCCGCGCACGCTGAGCTTGTTGCCGTCGTCGGCCAGCGACATCTTGCTCTTGTAGACCTTGCCGTTCTCCGGGTCCAGGATCTCGCCGCCGCTCCACTCGTTGTCGCCGGTCTTGCGCAGGCCAGAGAGGATGGTCATGCCGATGACGGGCTGGTCCTTGCGTGCGTCGGTGCACTTGTCGCACACGCGCGGCTTGCCGTCGCTCTCGACGAAGGTCTTGACCAGGCGTCCGCTGAAGACGCCGTTCTTCTCGGTGATCTCCACCAGCCCGCGCGGCTTGCCGGTGTTGTCGTCGATGGTCTTCCACATGCCGCTGGGCGTGGCCTGCGCCATTGCCGCGGCGCTGCCGAGCAGGGTGGCGGCAAGCACGGCGGCGCGCAGGGTCGAAGCAAGGGGGAATGGATGCGCATGATGTCTCCTTTGAGATTCGTAGCCACGCCAATCTACTGGCGCCGGAGCCGCGCCGCAATCCGGCGCGGCGCGGCGCGCGTCTTTCCGCCGCCCTCGCCTGCTACCCGCAAAGCCGCATGCAGCTGCCGTTTGCGGGTTATTGTGATGCAGCAAAATGCAGCGGCGGGCGGGCGCTGAAGCAATCCTCCAAGCGGACGTACGACGCGCTGCCGGCAGGGCGAGGTGAGTGGTGCGGCGATTGGCGAGGGTGAAAGAGCGACGACGCGAGGCACGGCGCGCGCGATCCGAATCGCACGGCAAGCGCGCGGATTGAACACGCATGCCGATGGCTTGATCGAAGCGGCTGCCGAAGTGTTGCCGCGATGCTTCGCGAGCGTCGCGGCTTGGCTCGATCGCAACGCTTTGATGACCTCGCGATGCCTTCGCGCTGTTGCGTCGATGCAAACCGTTGCGTGCACGCATCACTCTTGGACGGTGTGTGCGAAGGTGTCGCGCGAAGCGTGAAGCGGGCATGGCCGACGCTTGGTCGCATGGCGGCGCGTGCGTGCGTTGCCGATGGATGTAAAGCATGCAGAGCGTGTGTCGCGCAGCGCGGCGCGCGCGCGTTCAGGAACGTGTCCGCGCCAGTCGACGGCTGCCGCACGCGTATCGGTGCATCGCCCGCAAAGCCTTTGTCCATGCGGCTTTTCGGAAAACGCGAGGTCGCGCGCAGCGGCATCGCGCAATCGTCAGGCGCGCGTTGCGATGCGGGTCGTCGGGGTTTGTCGCGGTGTGTAAAAGCTGCGATGCGCGGAGTGTGCGATGGGGTGTCGCGCTGCGTGTGCGAGCGTGCGCAACGCGCATCCGCACCAGCGTGCGAGCGACGCGTTGCGATGCTATCGGCAACGTCTTCGTGACACCGCGCGTGAGAACTAGTTCGAGCGATACATGCAGGCAAGTTTTTTTGCACTTTTTTCTTAACATCATCGTGCAAACGAATTATGATTCGCCTTGACAAGAGTCTCACTTCATTGCAGAGAAGCAGGAAGCAAGATGGAACGACGAGCGCGATGCGCGCTTCGATGCAGTGACGAAGGTAGTAGCTGAGGAGCACGAGAACTTTGACGCAGACCAGGCCGGACCGGCTTCTTAAAACGCGTGCAGTCTCCCTTGGTCCATTAACGGGTTGGACCCGCTACCACCGAATGAATGCCGCCTGCCGTGCGCGAGGCCAAGCCCGCACCGCAGGCCAGCTGTCCGATATCTCCTCATTTCTGGCCGTGCGCCGGCTCAACGGGCGGTGCGGGCTGATCGAATATTCCAGGGCGCGGCACGTGCCCGAGACCCGCTTGCGGGCTCGCTCCGGCCGCCAAGTCACCGCTAGGGGCGGTGCGCCTGCAACCGAATTCATTAGCGTGCAGCAGTGGTCGGGCCGCACGCCGATGAATCGCTCGCTCGACTGGGGCCGCGCTGCTGTAGCGCGCCTCGGGTCGGTCGGGTCGCCAACTTAGGTCATTCGATATTCACTCTCTAGTGAAGGAGTTATCCATGGCAACTGCTGCAAAGAAAAAGCCGGCGGCTAAGAAGGCCGCCAAGCCGGCCGCCAAGAAGGCTGCTGTGAAGAAGGTCGCCGCCAAGAAGGCAGCACCGGCCGCCAAGAAGGCACCGGCCAAGAAGGCCGCTGTGAAGAAGGTCGCCGCCAAGAAGGCAGCACCGGCCAAGAAGGCAGCCGCCAAGAAGGCCCCGGCCAAGAAGGCCGCGGTGAAGAA
The DNA here is from genome assembly GCA_022041995.1 of Cupriavidus necator. GTDB lineage: Bacteria > Pseudomonadota > Gammaproteobacteria > Burkholderiales > Burkholderiaceae > Cupriavidus. The sequence goes on along the minus strand of CP074381.1, from coordinate 3,550,589 downwards.
GGTAGCCGCCAAGAAGGTCGCGACCAAGAAGGTTGCAGCCAAGAAGGCACCGGCCAAGAAGGCCGCGGTGAAGAAGGTAGCCGCCAAGAAGGTCGTGGCCAAGAAGGCTGTTGCCAAGAAGGCTGTTGCCAAGAAGGCTCCGGCCAAGAAGGCTGCAGTGAAGAAGGTTGCTGCCAAGAAGGCTGCACCGGCCAAGAAGGCTGCCGCGAAGAAGCCGGCTGCCAAGAAGGCTGCTGCCAAGAAGCCGGCTGCCAAGAAGGCTGCCGCCAAGCCTGCCGCGGCCCCTGCCGTTGCTCCCGCTTCGGCTGCCAAGACCGCGCTGAACCCGGCCGCTGCCTGGCCGTTCCCGACGGGCAACCGTCCGTAAGCTGCTCCGCCACGGAGTGGACCTTACGCGTTCCGCAAGGAACCGCACCGGCACGCAGCGCGTGCCCGCATGACCGGATACTGTGTATCCGGTCCGCAAGACACCAGGTCTTGCTGACCCGCCGATGGCATCCGCCCGGCGGGTTTTTTCATGGACGCGCGCCTGCGGGCGGGGGCGGTCCGCCACTGTTACGGAATTGCAAAGCCGAAAAGAAAAAGCGCCGCGACCCTTGCGGGTGCGGCGCGCATTGTTGCGCCCTGGCGCGGCCCTGCGGGGCCACGAGGGCTCAGTGCGTGACCCGGGTCAGCCCGCCTGAGGACAGCAGCCGCACGCGCTCGCCAGGGCGGAAGGCTTCGTCCGCCTCCTGCGTGATCGCGCGCATCTCGCCGTTTTCCAGGCGCACGGTGATTTCCAGCCCGCGGCGCTGGTTGATCTTGTTCTCGGCCGCGCTGCCGGCAATGCCGCCGAGCACCGCGCCAAGGATCCCGGCTGCCACCGCGCCGTTGCCGCCGCCGATGGCACCGCCGGCCAGCGTGCCGGCGCCGCTCTGGTTACCCTGGATGGTGACCTCGCGGATGCCTTCGACCACGCCGTAGCGCACGGTCTGTTCGCGCTGCGCCTGGCCCGTGCCATAGACGCTGTTGGAGTTGGATTGCGTAGCGCAGCCGGCAACCAGGACGGTGACGGCAAGGACGGCAACGGCACCGCCACGTAGCTTGTTATTCATGTTGTTTCCCGAAAAGAAGCCACGCGCCGGCCGCAGGTCAGGCGTAGCGGTACCCGAATGCAGACTGGAACCGGTTGCCGATTTCCTCGCGCGACAACCAGTGGTTCTGCGGACCCTGTTGCGCGATCTTGACCGAACCCATCAGCGATGCCAGGCGGCCAGTCGTTTCCCAGTCTAATCCGTTTTCAATGCCGTAAAGCAGGCCGCCACGGAAGGCGTCGCCACACCCGGTCGGGTCCACGATGCGCTCGGCCGCAACGGCCGGAATCGCGTACTGGCGACCATCGGCAAAGATGCTGGCGCCGCGCTCGCCGTGCGTGACGATGAAGGCACGGACCTTGGCGGCAACCTCGGCGCTGGTCCAGGCGGTACGGGACAGCAGGACCTGCGCCTCGTAGTCATTGACTGTCACGTAACTGGCGAGTTCAACGAACTCGCGCAGGTCTTCGCCGTTGAACAGGGGCATGGCCTGACCCAGGTCAAAGATGAACGGCACGCCGGCCTCGGCGAACTGGCGCGCGTGGTGCAGCATGCCCTCGCGGCTGTCGGGCGCGACGATGCCAAGGCCCGGCGTGCTGGCGCCGCCCAGCGCATCCTTGACGTTGTTCAGCTGCGACTGGCTCATTGCGCCAGGGTGGAAGGCAGTGATCTGGTTGTTGTCCAGGTCGGTGGTGATCATGGCCTGCGCCGTGAAGGTCTCCGCCAGCACGCGGATGTGGCCGGTGGGGATCTCCAGCTTGCGCAGGTAGTCCAGGTAGGGTTCGGCATCGGTGCCGACGGTGGCCATCACCACGGGATCGCCGCCCAGCATCTTCAGCGTGTAGGCGATGTTGCCGGCGCAGCCGCCGAACTCGCGGCGCATGCCGGGCACCAGGAACGAGACGTTCAGCATGTGGATCTGGTCCGGCAGGATGTGTTCACGGAAGCGTCCGTCGAACGTCATGATGGTGTCGTAGGCGACGGAGCCGCAGATCAGGCTGGCCATGCTCTCTCCAGGTGTTGGGGTAATTGGGTGGAACGGAGCCCTTGCGGGCAGTATCGGTCAGGCAGAAAACAAAAAGCGGCCGCCCCGGGATGCGGGCGGCCGCTGCCGTCCGGGAACGCGCGGGTTCCCGGGCGGGCCGCTGATTACTTCAGCGCGGCCAGGGCGGCGTCGTAGTCCGGCTCGCTCTTGATCTCGGGCACCAGCTGGCTGTACTTGACGGTATCGTTCTCGTCGAGCACCACCACGGCGCGGGCGGTCACGCCGGCCAGCGGGCCGGTCTTGATGTCCACGCCGTAGTTGCCCTTGAACTCGGCGCCGCGCATGGTCGACAGCGGTACCACGTTGGCCAGGCCTTCAGCCGTGCAGAAGCGGCCCATGGCGAACGGCAGGTCGGCCGAGATCGTCAGCACCACGGTGTTGGCGAGGCCACTGGCGGCTTCATTAAACTTGCGCGCGGAGGCCTGGCACACCGGGGTATCCAGGCTCGGGACGATGTTCAGCACCTTGCGCTTGCCGGCGAAGTCGGCCAGCGTGACGTCCTTCAGGTCCTTGCCGACCAGCGAGAAGGCGGGGGCCTTGTCGCCGGCTTGCGGGAACTTGCCTGCGACTTCGATGGCGTTGCCGCCGAGGGTGACGTTGCTCATGTCTGCTCCTTGTTGTCTGATGGATTTCCGGTTCGTGTCCGGAGCGGGGGGCGCGGCCTGCCGCCGGGCTCGGATTCGGTCCGGCGGCGGGCCGGGAATTCAGGGGTAAAAAATCAGCACGCGATAGTTGGCTGGCGCCTGCTGCGTCCGGAATCGTACCCGAACCGGCAGCTCCATGCCCGCGCGAAGACCCTGCGCGGCAAAGGCCTTTTGCGACGGCTCCAGGTACTCCGCGGGTTGCAGCACCCGGCGCAGCAGCAACTGGTCCTGCAGGTCGGTCATCACCAGCTCGATCGCGGGCAGGGCGGTGCTGGCGCGGCCCAGGTTGCGCAGCGTGACCGCCAGCTGGTAGGTGTCGCCGTCTTCATCCTGGCGCTGCAGCTGCGAGGTCTCGATGCGCAGCGCATCGATGTCGCGCCACGGCGGCACGTCGCAGCCCAGCGGCGCGCAGGCGGCCTCGAGTGCCGGGCGCAGTATCGGGAACTGGCCGGCCAGCTGGCTGCGTGCCAGGTAGACCACTTGCACGGCCGCGGCGATGGCAAGCACCACGGCGGCCACGCGCCAGGCGGAGCGGGACACGGCCACTGGCTTGCGGGGCTGGCGTTCGCGCTCGCGCTCACGCGCATGGCGCAGGAAGTCGGGGGCGAAGACCGGGCCGGCCGGTGCTTCGGTGCGCGCCCAGCGGCGCGTGGTCTGCTCGCGCGCGACGGCGCCGCCGGTGACGCTGAAGGGCTGGCCGGTGTCGGGGGCGTTGTCGTCGTCGCCAACGGTGGGTGGGGCGGGCGAGGCGGCGGGGCGGGCCGATGCGTCCTCCGGCCACGCGGTCGGCTCGGGCCCGGCATCGGCTGACGCCGCGCGCAGGAACTCGCTTGCGCTGGGGATGCTGGCAGCGGGTGCCACTGGCGCGGCATCGGCGTCGGCGGATTGCGGCGCTGCCGGTGTTGCTGGTGTTGCCGCAGTGGCCGGGGGTGCCGCCGGTGCGGCGGGGGTATCGAGCGCGCCGTGATCGAGTGCCGGCCAGGCGGGCGCGGAGGCCGGTTGTGCCGGCGTATCCTCGGCTTGCTCCGGTGCCGTGACGGGGGCGGGCTCAGCCGCATCCGGGCCGGCAGCCTGGCGTTCTGCGTCGCGTGCATCGCGATGGGCGACGGCGTCGTTGGCTTCGCGCAGCGCCTGCTCGATCTCGGCGTCTTCCATGCCGGCGGGTGCCGGCATGGCCATGTCCTCCGGCGACGACATCAGCATCGTCGGCGCATCCAGCGCCGGCACGTCATAGCCGGGGTCGATGGTCGGGGTGAAGGCAGGCTGCGGCGCAGGCGCGGCGTCAGCCGATACGGGGGGCGCCGAGGACGCGGGAGATGCTCCCGGTAAAGCTGCTGCGGACGGCGCCGATGATGCCGATGACGCAGCGTCGGTCGGCAGCGGAATCTCGATCAGGTGCTCGCGCGCGTCGAACACCGTTTCGCACTGGCCGCAGCGCACCAGGCCCTGGCGCAGGCGCAGCTGGTCGGCGACCAGCCGGAAGGCGGTGCGGCAGGCCGGGCAGCGCGTGACTAGCTTGACGGCGGCCATCGGTGTGAATCAGGGACGGGTGCCGCGGGTGCCATGCAGGCACACCCAGCCTTCCTCGCTGCGCCACACCGTCAGCGGCAGCCAGGGCGCGTAGGCCGCGGCGACTTCATCCGCCTGGCGCTCCAGCACGCCGGACAGCACCAGCCGTCCGCCGGCGCGCACGCGCGCGCTCAGCATGGCGGCCATCAGCTTGAGCGGATTGGACAGGATATTGGCGACCACCAGGTCGTAGCTGGCCTCGGACACCGATTCGGGCAGCGCGAACGAGGCTTCCACCCGGTTGCGCTCGGCGTTGTAGCGCGACGCTTCCACCGCGTTGGGATCGATGTCGATGCCGACGGTGTCGCCCGCGCCCAGCTTGCGCGCCACGATGGCCAGGATGCCGGAGCCGCAGCCGTAGTCGAGCACGGTTTCGCCCGGCTTCAGGTTCTGCTCCAGCCACTGCATGCACAGCCGCGTGGTGGGATGGCTGCCGGTGCCGAAGGCCAGGCCCGGGTCGAGCTCCAGCACCACGGCATCGGGCTCGGGGGCGTCATGCCACGACGGCACCACCCAGATGCGCTCGCCGATGCGGATCGGCTCGAACTGGGATTGCGTCAGCCGCACCCAGTCCTGGTCCTCGACCGCGCGCAACTGGTATGCCGGCACCGGCTCGATGCCCAGCTGGTTGGCGGCTGCCGCCACCACCACGGCCGGATCGGCATCGTCGCCGAACAGCGCGACCACGCGCGAGCGGTTCCACGCGAGTTGCTTCGGTTCCAGCCCGGGCTCGCCAAAGAGCGGCTGCTCGTCGGGCGTGTCGGCATCGGCATCTTCCACCGAGACCGACAGCGCGCCGAGGTCGAACAGGGCATCAGACCAGGCTTCGGCCTGGTCCTGCGCCACTTCGATCACACATTCCTGAAATGCCACGGGCTTCCTTGCTTGCTGCTTGTGTATTGCGGGTAACGTTGCGTCAGGCCTTCGCGCGCTCGGCCAGGCGATGCTCGAGGTAGTGGATGCTGGTGCCGCCTTCAACGAAATTGGCATCCATCATCAGCTCGCGGTGCAGCGGCACGTTGGTCTGGATCCCGTCCACCACCATTTCCGACAGCGCGATACGCATGCGGGCAATGGCCTGCTCGCGCGTGGCGCCGTAAGTGATGATCTTGCCGATCATCGAATCGTAGTTAGGCGGGACGAAGTAACCATCATACGCGTGCGAGTCGACCCGCACACCCGGGCCGCCGGGCATGTGCCAGGCGGTGATGCGGCCCGGCGACGGCGTGAACTTGAACGGGTCCTCGGCGTTCACGCGGCATTCGATCGCGTGGCCGCGGAACTGCACGTCCTTCTGGCGCAAGCGCAGCTTCTCGCCGAAGGCGATGCGGATCTGCTCCTGCACGATGTCGATGCCGGTGATCATCTCGGTGACCGGGTGCTCGACCTGCACGCGCGTGTTCATCTCGATGAAGTAGAACTCGTTGTTCTCGTACAGGAACTCGAAAGTGCCGGCGCCGCGATAGCCCATCTTCTTGCAGGCCTCGGCGCAGCGGTCGCCGATGCGCTCGATCAGGCGGCGCGGAATGTGCGGTGCGGGCGCTTCCTCGATCACCTTCTGGTGGCGGCGCTGCATCGAGCAGTCGCGCTCGCCCAGCCAGATCGCCTGGCGGTGCTGGTCGGCGAGGATCTGGATTTCCACATGGCGCGGGTTCTCAAGGAACTTCTCCATGTAGACCTCGGGATTGCCGAAGGCGCGGCCGGCCTCTTCGCGCGTCATGTTGACGGCGTTGATCAGCGCGGCTTCCGTGTGCACCACGCGCATGCCGCGGCCACCGCCGCCGCCGGCGGCCTTGATGATCACCGGGTAGCCCACGCGGCGCGCGGTGGCCAGGATTTCCTTCGGGTCGTCGGGCAGGGCGCCGTCGGAGCCGGGCACGCACGGCACGCCGGCCTTGATCATGGACTGCTTGGCCGACACCTTGTCGCCCATCAGGCGGATGCTGTCGGCGGTCGGGCCGATAAAGACGAAGCCGGATTTCTCCACGCGCTCGGCAAAATCGGCGTTCTCGGACAGAAAGCCGTAGCCGGGGTGGATGGCTTGCGCGTCGGTCACTTCGGCGGCCGAGATGATGGCCGGCATGTTCAGGTACGACAGCGGCGATGGGGCCGGGCCGATGCAGACGGCTTCGTCTGCCAGGCGTACATACTTGGCCTCTTTGTCGGCCTCGGAGTACACCACGACCGTCTTGATGCCCAGTTCGCGGCAGGCGCGCTGGATGCGAAGAGCGATTTCGCCGCGGTTCGCGATCAGAATTTTTTCAAACATGGTCTCTCTCTGCGAGAACAGTAGCGGTCCCGCTGCGCGCCGCAACGGCACGCCGGGCGCACGGCCGGGGGCGGTCGCCGCCGTGGCCGCCATACTGCGCGGAACTGCATGGAACTGCACGGAACGGGCCGCGAAGCCCACAACGTCCCTGGCGCCAAACAACGCCATGACATGCCGCGCGGGTGCTGCTGCGGGCCGCTTGCGTGGCCGATGGCAGCGTGCGGCGTGGCATGCCGGTCAGGATCAGCCGATGACGAACAGCGGCTGGCCGTATTCGACGGCCTGGCCGTTCTCGACCAGGATTTCCTTGATGACGCCGGCCTTGTCGCACTCGATTTCGTTGAGCAGCTTCATGGCTTCGATGATGCAGACGGTCTGGCCTTCCTTGACCGAGTCGCCGACGTTGACAAACGGCGCCGCGCCCGGCGACGGCGCGCGGTAGAACGTGCCCACCATCGGCGAGGTCACCACATGGCCGGCGGGCAGCTGGGCGGCGGGCTCTGCAACCGGGGCCACGGCACCAGCCGGTGCGGCGGCCGCAGCGGGCGGCAGCGCCTGCATCTGCGGCATGGCCATCGGCGCGGCGATGATTTGCGGCGGTTGCTTGACGATGCGTACCTTGCCGTCGCCTTCGGTGACTTCCAGCTCGGAGATGCCGGATTCGGCCACCAGGTCGATAAGCGTCTTCAGCTTGCGCAGGTCCATCTTTTATCCTCCTGAATCGGGTTATCCGGCCGCTGCCCGGGACGGGCCGCGGCGGAAGAATCGTGTTGCCGGCCGCCGGAAATCCACGCCCGTCGTGCCGAGGCACGCCAACGGGCGCAGGCCGCCGGGCGGCGCGCGCAGGTTGTCAAAAAAATCTTGGGAGTTCAGCTCCCCGAACTCTCGGGTGGCGCCTGCTCCTGGCCCAGCACATAGTCCAGCGCCAGCAGGTAACCGCGCCAGCCAAGCCCGCAGATCACCCCGACCGCCACGTCGGAGAAATAGGAATGGTGGCGAAAGCTTTCGCGCCGGTGCACGTTGGACAGGTGCACCTCGACGAACGGGATCGCCACGCCGGCCAGGGCATCGCGCAGCGCCACGCTGGTGTGCGTGTAGGCAGCCGGGTTGATGATGATGAACTCGACCCCTTCCGCGCGTGCGGCGTGGATGCGGTCGACCAGTGCCCCCTCATGGTTGGACTGGAACGTATCCAGCGAAACGCCGGCTTTGGTCGCGCCTTCGGCCAGGGCCGCGTCGATATCGGCAAGCGTCGTGTGCCCGTAGGTTTCCGGCTCGCGCGTGCCCAGCAGGTTCAGGTTGGGCCCATGCAGGACCAGCACCTTGCGGTAGCGGGCTGAGCGACGGATGGAGCGGGTTGCAGTCACGGCGGCTCGACCAGATCAACGAAATTGCGCGGAGATTACCGTAGCTTAGAGGGATTTGTCTAGCGTGCGATACAAGGCTTGGCGACCTTGTGGCCGCTTTGGCGGCCCTTAAAGCACTTTCCGGCCGTTTTGGCGCTCCGGCGAAACAAATCACTGAAGAAAACCGAAATTCAGCGAACTTGGCGGAAGAATGCGCTCAGGCGCGTGGCAGCACGGCCCGCAGTTCCTCGGCCGTCACCCGTCCCATCTTGCGATACTTCACGGATCCGTCCGGGTTGATCACCACCGTATAGGGCAGGCCGCCGGCGCTGTTGCCGAAGTTGCGCGACAGCTCGGTGCCGGCAAAACCAGCCACGGCGAGCGGATAGGCCACCGGCACCTTCCTGGTGAACTGCTGGATATTGGCGGCTGAATCGATGCCGATGCCGACAAACTCGACTTGGCGGCTCTTGTATTCCTCATGTAGCGCAGTCAGCTCCGGCATTTCCTCGACACACGGCCCGCACCAGGGCGCCCAGAAGTTGATCACTACGGTCTTGCCGCGCAGCTTGCCCAGGTCCAGGTCGGCGCCGGCCGCGTCGGGCAGGCGTGTCTGGAAGAAGGTTTCCACCGCGTGGTCGCTGGCGGGCTTGGGCGAGAACATGAAATGGCCGGCCAGTGCGCCGGCGGCGCAGGCGACCACGGCCAAGGTGATCCACAGCCAGAGGCGGGAGCGGCGGGCGGGCGAGGGAACGGTTTCAGTCATGGGGATGGCTTGGACCAGTGAAGTAGGGGCGGGCGTCAGGCCGGGTCGGCATCGCCGGGCGCGTCCATGAGCGCCCGTACCGCCTGCACGTCGGCGCGGGCCGGGCGCCCCGAGGCGTCGGCACGCACGGCGCCGCGTTCGTCGACGGCATCATACAGTGCAATATGGATGCCGACTGGGGCACCCAGTTCCGCGCGCACCTCGCCGGCGAGCAGCCGGGCCTCGCGGCGGTCGGGCCACTGGCCCTTCCACAGGAAGCTGAGAGTCTCGACATCGCCGCGGCCGCCGAAATGCCGGCTCTCGCTGGTCTCGAAATCCACGCCCGCGTTGATCAGGTGCAGCGTCGCATCCTTGGCGCTGTCGCAGAAGCACTGCAGATAGATATCGGAGTGCTCGGTGGCGGTGCCGTTGAGCACGGCGCCGATCAGGTACGGCCGGAACGCCGCCAGGTCTTCCATGGCCAGGACCGCCAGCCGGCGCAGCAGCGCCAGCACGCGGGGCTGGCTGTCGGCGTGGAACAGCGCCTGGTAGGCGCGCACCTCGGCTTCGACCTGTTCGTTGTCGGGCAGCCATTCGCCGGGCACGCGCTGCTCGCCCAGTACCTGGCGAGCGGCCTTGCGCTTGGCGGTGGCGTAGTCGGCACCGTCCTCGGCAATCATCCGGGCGGCAGCCTGGGCGATTTCCTCGCGCAGGCGGGTGGGGTCGGGAGCGGTACGTCGGGTCATGCCCCATGATACCGGAGGCTCCCGCGCAACCGGTGCGCGCTGCCGCAGTGCAGCGAATGCCGCGGGCGCTCGGGTACAATCGAACGCTTCCTGCCCGGCCAATGCACCACAAGACACGGCCTGAAAACGCCGCCGTGCCGCCGCGCCACGCCGGGTGCCGAATCCCCACGCCTGCGGGCTTCAAGTCTTTCCGGGAACCCATGCATATTCATATCCTTGGCATCTGCGGCACCTTCATGGGCGGCCTGGCGGTGCTGGCCAAAGAGGCCGGCCACCGCGTCACCGGCTGCGATGCCAATGTCTACCCGCCGATGAGCACCCAGCTCGAGGCCCAGGGGATCGAGCTCATCGAAGGCTTCGACCCCGCCCAGCTGTCACTGGAGCCGGACCTGTTCGTGATCGGCAACGTGGTCTCGCGCGGCAACCCGCTGATGGAGGCCATCCTCGACCGCAACCTGCCCTATGTGTCGGGCCCGCAATGGCTGGGCGAGCACGTGCTGGCGCGCAAGTGGGTGCTGGCGGTGGCCGGCACGCACGGCAAGACCACCACCACGTCGATGCTGGCCTGGATCCTGGAGGATGCCGGCTACCATCCCGGCTTCCTGGTGGGCGGGGTGCCGCAGAACTTCGGCATCTCGGCGCGTGTGACCGAATCGGACTTCTTCGTGATCGAGGCCGACGAGTACGACACCGCCTTCTTCGACAAGCGCAGCAAGTTTGTCCACTACCGCCCGCGCACCGCGATCCTGAACAACCTGGAATACGATCACGCCGACATCTTCCCGGATCTGGCGGCGATCGAGACCCAGTTCCATCACCTGGTACGCACCGTGCCCGGCCAGGGCCGGATCGTCGTCAACGGCGTTGAGGAAAGCCTGGCACGCGTGCTGGAGCGCGGCTGCTGGAGCGAGGTCGAGCAGTTTGGCGTAGGCGACTGGCGCGAAAGTGATGCTGTCGCTACTGCCGCGCCCGGCAAGGACGCCTTCGACGTCTGGTTTGGCGATGCCGTGCAGGGCACTGTGGTGTGGGACCTGCAGGGCACCCATAACCGCATGAATGCGCTGGCGGCGATTGCCGCCGCGCGTCATGTGGGCGTGCCGGCCGCGCAGGCGATCGAATCGCTGTCCCGCTTTGCCAACGTCAAGCGCCGCATGGAAGTGCGCGGCGTGGCCGGCGGCGTGACGGTCTATGACGACTTTGCCCACCATCCGACCGCGATCCAGACCACGCTGGAAGGGCTGCGCCGCCGCGTCGGCGATGCCCGCATCCTGGCAGTGCTGGAGCCGCGCTCCAACACCATGAAGCTGGGCGTGATGAAGGCGCAGCTGCCGGCCAGCCTGGAGCAGGCCGACCTGGTGTTCGGCTACGGCGCCCCGGCCGGCAAGGATGCGCTGGGCTGGGACCTGGCCGAATCGCTGGCGCCGCTGGGCGACAAGGCTGCCGCCTTCCAGGACCTGGGCGCGCTGGTGCAGGCCGTGCATGCCGCGGCGCAGCCGGGCGACCACGTGCTGGTGATGAGCAACGGCGGCTTCGGCGGCGTGCACCAGAAGCTGCTGGACGCGCTCAGCCAGGGCGCCGCGCGCTGATCGACGGGACGGACCATCATGCTGCTGTACCTGCACGGATTCCGCTCCTCGCCCCAGTCGTTCAAGGCCCGGCTGGTGCAGGAGCGCATGCGCGAGTGGGGCGTGGGCCGCTACTACGCCTGCCCCACGCTCAATGTCTCACCAGAACTGGCCATTGCCCAGGCGCAAGCCACGATCCGCGCCGCGCAGGCCGGCGGCGACCAGGAGATCGCCATCGTCGGCTCGTCGCTGGGCGGCTTCTATGCGCGCTGGCTGGGCGAGCGCCATGGCTGCAGGACCGTGCTGCTCAATCCGGCCATCCACCCCTGGACCGACCTGGAAACCTACCTGGGCGAACAGCCGCTGTGGCACGGCGGCGGTTCGGTCATGGTCGAGCGCCGCCACCTGCACGAGCTGTTGGACCTGCGCGTGGACACCATCACCGATCCCGAACGCTATTACCTGATCGCCGCCACCGGCGACGAGGTGCTGGATTACCGTGAGATGGTCGCGGCCTGCCCGGGCGCGAACATCCGCGTGATCGAGGGCAGCGACCACGGCATCAGCGAATTTGCCGACTACGTCGACGATGTGCTCGCCTTCTGCGGCTATGGTCCTGGCGGCAAGTTGCCGGCAGGCACAGGCCCGGCATGAGCGCGCAGTCCGCGCGCCGCTGCGGCTGGAGCCCGCACCTGGCCTTTGATGCAGCCATCACGCCCAACCTGCGGCGCTGGGTGACCGGTGACGACGGCTCGCTGACCGCGCGCCTGGTGGCAGCGTCGGAGCGCTTTCGCGTGGCGCGCCTGCTGCAGCGCCCGCAGCGCCCGCTGGCCGATGAATGGCAGGTGCTGGGCCAGCACGACCGCACCCCGCGCTGACGCGCGAGGTGCTGCTGATCTGCGACGATATTCCCGCCGTGTTTGCCCATACCGTGGTGCGCTGCCGCCATGCGCGCCGCGACTGGCCGTTTCTGCGCGGGCTGGGCGAGCGCCCCCTGGGCGGCCGGCTGTTTGTCGATCCGGCGGTGGCGCGCGAGCCGTTCCAGTTTGCGCGTCTGCTGCCGCACCATCCGCTGCGCCAGCCCTTGCAGCGCGTGCTGCCGGCCATGGCGGCACTGCCCATGCTGCCGGCGCGGCGCTCGGTGTTCCGGCGCGGCAGCGGCGTCATGCTCGTGACAGAAGTGTTCCTGCCAGACCTGCTGTCGCGGCCATCCCGGGGACCGAGGCGATTCCGCATCCAAAGTATTTGCGCGCATGTCGCTCTTAGCCTGCGGCGCCCCGGCGAGCCCGGGGCGCCGGAGCGGGGTGCGGTATCATTCCGGGTCTCAGGCCGCATCCATAGGGAGCGGCCCGCGACCTGCGCGCCGCAGCCGCAGCCGATTCCGTTCGCACGCGTTTGCGCCCGGTTGCACCATTTCTCCCACAGGATCCGCCCCGGCGCTGCCTCTTGGCGGCCAGACGCGGTTCCGCGCATTTCTGAAAGTACCGATCGATGCAGTTGCTGTTCGAAGAAGGCGGCGAAATCCGCGCCGGCACCGTGCTGAACCAGCAGGGCGAGGCTTACCAGGTGGAGTTGCCTGCCGGCAAGCGCACCAAGGTCAAGTCGCGCGACGTGCTGCTGCAGTTCGCGCAGCCGTCGGCAATCGAGCTGGTGCGCCAGACCGGCGACATGATGGCCGAGATCGACCTGGACTTCCTGTGGGAATGCGCACCCGAGGCTGAATTCGGCTTTGCCGAGCTGGCCGCCGAGTATTACGGCGCCGGGCCCGGCCCGGTGCAGCAGGCGGCGCTGGCGATGGCGCTGCACGGCAACCCGGTGTACTTCCGCCGCAAGGGGCGCGGGCGCTACCAGCGCGCGCCCGAAGACCAGCTCAAGGCGGCGCTGGCCGCGCTCGAGCGCAAGCGCCAGCAGGCGCTGGTGCAGGCCGAGTATGAAGAACAGCTCAAGGCGCTGACGTTGCCGGAGACGTTCCGCAACAAGGTACTGCAGCTGCTGTTCAAGCCGGACAAGAACAGCCTGGAATACAAGGCGATGGATGCGGCCTGCACCGCGCTGGGCATGACCCCGATGCGGCTGATGGTGGCCGCCGGCGGCGTGGCCAGTGCGCGCGCGCTGCATGAAGCCAAGTTCCTGGCCGAGTGTTTCCCCAAGGGCACGGGTTTTCCGGATACCGACGTGCCCGAGCCGCCCGCCGATCTGCCAGTGGCCGACGTAGAGGCGTTCTCGATCGACGACGTCACCACCACCGAGATCGACGATGCGCTGTCCGTGACCAGGCTGCCCGATGGCAAGCTGCGCATCGGCATCCATATCGCCGCGCCCGCGCTGGGCATCCGCCGTAGCGAGCCGCTCGATGCAGTCGCACGCCAGCGGTTGTCCACGGTTTATTTCCCGGGCGACAAGATCACCATGCTGCCCGACGCCGTGGTGGAGCGCTACACGCTGCAGGAAGGGCGCGTGTGCCCGGCGCTGTCGCTGTACGTGACGGTGGACCCGACCGTGTGGCTGATCACCGGCAGCGAGACCCGCGCCGAAATGGTGCCGATTGCCGCCAACCTGCGCCACAACCTGCTGGACGATGTCATTACCGAGGCTTCGCTTGCCGCGGGCACCGGCGACTACCCGTTCCGCGACGCGCTGACGCAGCTATGGCACTTTGCCGGCTACCTGTACGACGAACGCCAGAAGGCGCGCCTGGCCAGCGGCCTGCGCCCCGAGACGCACAACCGCGCCGACTTCAATTTCTACCTGGACGACCAGGCCGATGGCAGCCAGCGCGTGCGCATTGAACAGCGCAAGCGCGGCTCGGCGCTGGACAAGATCGTGGCCGAGCTGATGATCCTGGCCAACAGCACCTGGGGCAAGCTGCTGGCCGACAACGGCGTGCCGGGCATCTACCGCACGCAGAAGGCGTGGGGCATGCACCGCACCCGCATGCAGACCTACCCGGCGCCGCATGAAGGCCTGGGCGTGGCGCAGTACGCGTGGAGCACCTCGCCGCTGCGCCGCTATGTCGACCTGGTCAACCAGTGGCAGATCCTGGCGGTGGCCCAGCACGGCGTGACCGCCAAGCTGGTGGCGCCGTTCAAGCCCAAGGACGCTGACCTGCTGGCGGCGGTGGCAGACTTCGAAGGCACTTACGCCGCCTATGCCGACCACCAGTCGACCATGGAGCGCTACTGGTGCCTGCGCTGGCTCAAGCAGGAAAAGCGCGAGCGCATGGTGGCCTCGGTGCTCAAGGAAGGCGCGGTGCGCTTTACCGAGATCCCGCTGGTCACGCGCGTGCCCGAACTGGTGCAGGCGCAGCGCGGCACGCAGGTGCTGCTGGAGATCGGCGAGACCGACGAGATCACGCTGGAAGTGTCTTGCCGGGTGCTGGAAATTTTTGCCGGTGAAGGCGAGGTGCCCGAGGAAGAGCTGGAAAGCGACGAAGAAGCCGCAGAGCTGTCCGCCGAAGCCGCTGCCGAGGCGGCGGCCGAGGACGCCGCCGAGCAGGCCGCCGGGGTCTCGGGCGAGACCCCGGCCGAACCTGGCGGCGACGTTGCCGGCAAGGCGTCGGGCGAGCGCGACACCGGCACCCCGGCGGCCGGCTGAAGCCTTCGGAAATCGGCGGCGCTCACTTACAATGCGTGTCTGATCCGGGGCCCGTGGCCCCGGTCGGGCGCCGGCCCGGACCGGTTCAGGCCGGCGCCCGCCCCTCAGCCACCCTCCATCCATCGTGAACGCCACTCTCGCCGCTCCCCGCCACTGGTGGCATGCCAGGTGGCACAACAGCAGTACGCTGGCCAAGGCGCTGGCCATTTCCGTGGCCGTGCACGTGGTGCTGCTGATGGTGCGGGTGGCCGCGCCCGAGGTGTTCGAGATCAAGCGCAGCGATGCCGCGCTGGACGTGGTGCTGGTCAACGCCAAGTCGGCGCAGAAGCCGCGCAACCCGACCGCGCTGGCGCAAGCCAACCTGGACGGCGGCGGCGACCATGACCTGCAGCGCGCCACCACGCCGCTGCCCGCGCAGACCGTGACGCAGGAAGGCGATCTGGTGCGCCAGGTGCAGCGCCGCGTCGAGCAGCTGGAACAGGAGCAGCAACGCCTGCTGACCCAGTCGCGCGAGGCCGCGCCGTCGGTGCGCAACCAGCCGCTCAAGCCCGGCGAAAAGCGCCAGGACACCCCGCAGCGCGGCCAGGACGAGCGCACCTCGACCGACGAGATGGCCAAGCTGGAGGCCGAGATCGGTCGCAACCTGGACCACTACGCCAAGCGGCCCAAGCGCTTCCAGCTGACCGCCACGAGCGCGCAGGCGGTCGACTACGCGCAGTACTACGACCGGCTGCGCCACAAGATCGAGGCGCGCGGCACCACTGACTTCCCGCAACGCAACGGCAAGCCGCTGTACGGCCAGCTGATCCTGGTGATCAACGTCAACCGGCTGGGCAAGCTCGGCTATAACCGCGACGGCTATAACGTCGATGCCATCGACGTGGTCAAGAGCTCGGGCGATCCCGCGCTGGACCGCCAGGCCGTGGCGATCGTGCGCGCGGCTGCGCCGTTCGGCCCCTTTACCGCCGAGATGGCGTCGCGCCAGGACATCCTCGAAGTCATTTCCACTTTCAAGTTTTCGCGCAGCGGGCTGGAAACCCGCTTGCAGGCACGCTGATGACATCCACTGATTCTTCCCAAGCCACTTCCGACCGCTATGTGGTGATCGGCAACCCGGTCGCGCACAGCCGTTCGCCGGCGATCCACGCTGCCTTTGCGCGCCAGACCGGCGAGGCAGTGCAATACGACCGGCTGGAGGCGCCGCTGGACGGGTTTGCCGATGCCGTGCGCCGGTTCTTTGCCGATGGCGGCTACGGCTGCAACGTGACGGTGCCGTTCAAGCTGGAGGCCTATGACCTGGCCGACCGCCTGACCGAGCGCGCCGAGGCCGCCGGCGCGGTCAACACGCTGTGGATCGAAGAGGGCATGATCCATGGCGACAACACCGACGGCATCGGCCTGGTGCGCGATATCCAGGATAACCTCGACACGCTGATCGAAGGCAAGCGCGTGCTGCTGCTGGGCGCCGGCGGCGCCGCCATGGGCGCGATGCTGCCGCTGATCGAATGCCGGCCGTCGCGCATCGTGGTGGCCAACCGCACCGCGTCGCGCGCCAGCGACATGCTGGAAGAGTTTGTCGAAGCCGCCGACCAGTACGGCGTGGAGCTGTGGGGCGGCGGGCTCGATGCGCTCGACGGGCTGTCCGAGGATGAAGCCGTCGACGTGGTGATCAATGCCTCGTCCAGCAGCCTGCATGGCGAAGTGCCGCCGGTGCCCGAGTTCCTGCTGGGTGACGGTGTGCTGGCCTACGACATGATGTACGGCGCCGAACCCACCGTGTTCCTGCAGTTCGCCGCCCGCTGCGGCGCGCGCGTGAGCGACGGCCTGGGCATGCTGGTCGAACAGGCCGCCGAGGCCTTCTATATCTGGCGCGGCGTGCGGCCCCGCACCGCGCCCGTGCTGGCCGAGCTGCGCGCTGCGCTGCAGGCCGAACGCAAGGGCTGACCGGGGCGCCGCCAGCTGTGGCCAACCGCAACCGTTCGGCCAGTGCCGCCCGCGCCAGCGCCGCGCCGGCGCGCGCCGTGTTCAACCCGGTGCGCTGGCTGGGCTACCTGCTCGGCTGCGTGGCCGCGGGCGTGGTGGCGATGCAGCTGTACTTCTTCGTGCAGATCGCCAGCTGGCAGTACATCAATCCGACCACCACCACGTTCATGCGCGCCGAGCGCTGGCGCCTGTGCGGCATCAATGTCTGGAACTGCGGCCTCGACCGGCAATGGGTGCCTTACGACCGCATCTCGCGCAACCTCAAGCGCGCGGTGATCGCCAGCGAGGACGCCGACTTCGTCAACCATCCCGGCTATGAACTGGATGCCATGCTCGATGCCTGGGAGCGCAACAAGAAGCGCGGGCGTATCGTGCGCGGCGGCTCCACCATCACGCAGCAGCTGGCCAAGAACCTGTTCCTGTCGTCCGAGCAGCACTACCTGCGCAAGGGCCAGGAGCTGGCCATCACGTGGATGCTCGAGTTCTGGCTGGACAAGCAGCGCATCTACGAGATCTACCTGAATTCGGTGGAGTGGGGCGAGGGCGTGTTCGGCGCGCAGGCCGCGGCGCAGCACTACTTCCGCACCAGCGCCGACAAGCTCAGCGTGGGCCAGTCCGCGCGCCTGGCCGCGGCGCTGCCGGCGCCCAGGTGCTTCGACAAGAAGGAGTACTGCGCCAACGTGCGCGTGAACTTCCGCGTCAAGGCGGGCATCATCGCGCGGCGGATGGGGGCAGCAAACCTGCCGGATTGATGCCCCCGGGGCTTCAGCCCAGCCAGCCCTTCCTGCGGAAATACACCAGCGGAACCGCCGCCGACACCGCCATCAGCGCGATCGCCCACGGATAGCCCGCACCCCAGTCCAGCTCCGGCATGAACTTGAAGTTCATGCCGTAGATGCTGGCGATCAGCGTGGGCGGCATCAGCGCCACCGACACCACCGAGAACAGTTTGATGATCTTGTTCTGGTTGATGTTGATGAAACCGACGGTCGCGTCCATCAGGAAGTTGATCTTGTCGAACAGGAACGCGGTGTGGTTCTCGATCGAGTCGATGTCGCGCAGGATCTGGCGCGCCTCGTCCTGCTGTTCGGCCGACAGCAGCTGGCTACGCATCAGGAAGGACACCGCGCGGCGCGTGTCCATCACGTTGCGGCGGATGCGGCCGTTCAAGTCTTCCTCGCGGGCGATGGTTTCCAGCACGTCGGCGGCGGCGGCATCGGTCACGTTCTCGGCCAGCACGCGGCGGCTGGCTTCTTCCAGGCGCTCGTAGACTTCCTCGATCGAGTCGGCGGAGTATTCCGCGTCGGTCGCGTACAGGTCCATCAGCACGTCCTTGGCGTTGCGCACCGAGCCCGGGCGCATGCGCGCGCGCAGCCGCACCAGCCGGAACACCGGCAGGTCTTCGTCGTGGATGGAGAACAGCACGTCGCGCGTCAGCACAAAGGCCACGCGCACGTTGCGCGACAACACCTCTTCCTCGTCCAGCAGGAAGTCGGTGCGGATATGGATATTCTCGTCCTCGCCCTCGAAATATCGCGCGGACGCTTCCAGGTCGCCCAGGTCTTCCAGTTCAGGAAGGGCGACGCCATAGGCTTCCTTGATCCAGTTCAGTTCCTCGTCGTCGGGATTGACGACATCGATCCAGATCGGCTTGTGCTGCAGCAGCTCATTGCGCTCGTCGACCTGCTCCTGGGCAAGCCGGCCTTTTTGCAGGACGAACAGGTTGATCATCCCCGGGATTCCTTATTGCTGATTGCGACGAAAAACAAAGACAAGCGCGAAGACAAGCGCAGGCGGCTCGCAGCATTCCCAGGTAGTCCGTCATGCCCTGCATGGCCTGGCGAGACGCCAGAAGGCGCTCTGCCAGGGCCGGGCCACGGGCAAGCGTGATCGCGCTGTACCGCGGCTGCCGGACGCAACGGACTCGGCGGGCGGTACAAGGCGATGGCGTTTGCCTGGGTTGGCTGGCTAGCCGGGAGAGGGAAAATCCGCACGCGGTGCGGCTCGCATGGATGGCGCCGCCGGTGGCACGGAAAGACACTCGCCCGCAGTTCTGCTGCGGGCGAGGCCGACGAGGCGCGGAGCCGGGTGCTCCGGGCGGGTCGTCGTTACGCAGCCCGCAGTGACATGGCATTCGCAGAGGTCGCAGCGCTGCTGCGGCAACTCGAACACCCGATGCTACTGCCCACGTAATTTCTCCGGGATTGTGATGGCCGCGAGTGTAGCCCAACGGAGGGTGGCTTGTTAAGTGAAATCTCCGCGCAAGCGGCCCGCTGTTGCCCTCTCACGACCCGGGGCGCGCCCACCCCGGGGATCAGCCCAGCACGCCCTGCAGCCGGCGCCACAGCAGCGGCGCCAGCATCACCGAGGACAGCGCCAGGAACATCAGCACAATCGCCGCGTAATCCTGCCAGTGCGGCTGTTCACCCAGCATCCACATGCCCGAGAACACGCCGACCACCGGGATGAACATGATCGACAGGCTCGATACCACCGGCGGCAGGCTGCGCGCCAGCCCGAACCAGACCAGGTGGCAGAAGGCAAAGACCACCACCGCGTTGTAGGCGATGGCACCCCATTCGACAGCCGTGGGCATGCGCCAGCCGTCTTCCAGCAGCAGCGAGCCGGCCGCCAGGAAGGGCAGGGTCACGGCCAGCATCCAGAAGGTCATGGCGCCGATGGGCACGTCGGTCTGGGTGCGCTTCATCAGCTGGGTGCCGAAGCCCCAGCCGGCCGCGGCCAGCAGCATCAGCAGCGTGCCGGCCGGGCTGCCGGTCAGCGCGGCGATCTCGCCGGAAAGCAGCAGCACCGTGCCGGCCAGCGCGCAGCCGATGCCCAGCCAGGCCCAGGCGCCAATGCGCTCGCGGAAGAACACCAGGCCCCAGACCACCGCCCAGATCGGCATGGTGTAGCCCAGGATGGCGGCGCGGCCCGAGGACAGCATCTTGACCGCGCAGATCGCAAACAGGTGCCAGATCACCATGTTGGGAATGGCCAGGCGGACCACCGTGCCCCATTCGCGCCGCGGCACGGCCAGCGAATCGCCGCGCAGCCGCAGCGCCAGCCCCAGCGACACCAGTCCGCCCGCCATGCACAGCAGGCGGAAGCCCATCGCCGGAAAGTGCGCTACGCCTACCTTCATGATGGGCCAGTTGA
This sequence comes from Cupriavidus necator, assembly GCA_022041995.1. Taxonomy (GTDB): domain Bacteria; phylum Pseudomonadota; class Gammaproteobacteria; order Burkholderiales; family Burkholderiaceae; genus Cupriavidus. The sequence goes on along the minus strand of CP074381.1, from coordinate 3,530,854 downwards.
TGCCCCAGGCAAGGGTGAGCACGACAAGCAGGAAGATACCGCGGCGATCGAGAGACATGACGGGGCGCGGCTGTGCGTCATGCCGCGCTTTGTTTTGAGAGGAAGCGCAAAACGATAGCACGCAGCGGGTAAAATTGCCGGAAGCGACATATGCTGCAGGGGTGAGAGGTTTTCACGCCGCTGCGGCCAACCGCGCCGGCCGGGCCAATGGGGCGCCGGCGCCACCAGGATATTCCGAGTACCCATGACTTTCACCGAGCAGCTTGCTGCCGCCTGGCAGCGCAATGATTCCCTCCTGTGCGTCGGGCTCGACCCTGACCCGCAGAAGCTGCCGCTGTCCCTGACCGGGGCGGGCGGCGCCATCTTTTCGTTCTGCCGCGAGATCGTTGACGCCACCGCTGACCTGGTCTGTGCCTTCAAGCCGCAGATTGCGTACTTCCACTCGCAGCGCGCCGAAGACCAGCTGGAGCAGCTGATCCACTATATCCACGACGCCCACCCCGGCATCCCGGTGATCCTGGACGCCAAGCGCGGCGACATCGGCTCGACCGCCGAGCACTACGCGCTGGAGGCCTTCGAGCGGTACAGGGCTGACGCGGTCACGGTCAGCCCGTACATGGGCTTCGATTCGATGCAACCGTACCTGGCCTATCCGGACCGCGGCGTGATCGTGCTGTGCCGCACCTCCAACCCGGGCGGCTCGGACGTGCAGTTCCTGCAGGTCGACGGCAAGCCGCTGTACCAGCTGGTGGCCGAGGCCGCGCGCGAGCGCTGGAACACCACCGGCCAGATGGGCCTGGTGGTCGGCGCGACCTTCCCCAACGAAATCGCGCGGGTGCGCCAGATCGTCGGCGACATGCCGCTGCTGATCCCGGGCATCGGCGCCCAGGGTGGCGATATCGAGGCCACGGTCAAGGCGGGGCGCACCGCCGACGGCACCGGCATGATGATCAACTCGTCGCGCGCCATCCTTTACGCCAGCCGCGAGAAGGATTTTGCGGCGGCGGCGCGCAATGTCGCGCTGCAGACGCGGGAAACCATCAATCGCTATCGCCACGGCTGAGTCCGGGCGTAGACAAAAAAACCGCGCCGGAGACGGCGCGGTTTTTTATTGGGGTGGAGGATGCCGGCCGCCGGCCTCAGGCCTCGTTCCGGATCAGCTCCAGCAGCCCCCGCATCGCATGCTCGGCCGCCTGCCGGCGGATCTGGCCGCGGTCGCCGCGAAAGCGCTGGGTCTCGGTGTGGGTGGTAATGCGGTTGCTCCAGCCGAAGCAGACCATGCCCACTGGCTTTTCCGGGGTGCCGCCGTTGGGGCCGGCTACGCCGGTGATGGACAGCGCCACCTGGGCGCGGCTGTTGAGCAGCGCGCCTTCGGCCATGGCACGCGCCACTTCTTCGCTGACCGCGCCGTGGTCGCGGATCAGCTTGGCGGGCACGCCCAGCATGGTGGACTTGGCCTCATTGGAATAGGTGACGAAGCCGCGCTCGAACCAGCCGGACGAGCCGGATACATCGGTAATGGCGGCAGCCACCAGCCCGCCGGTGCAGGATTCGGCAGTGGCCAGCATCAGGGATTTGTCGGCAAGGGCGACGCCGGCCTGGATGGCGAGCTGGTCGAGCAGGCGGCTGACAGACATGGTGGATACAGGGTAGTTTTGAGGAGAATCAGCTTGCAATGGCTGGCGATGCGGGGCTCAGAACGAGCGCCATAGCGCAAACACCAGCAGCGTGTAGAAGGCTGCGAAGATGTCGTCGAACATCACGCCAAAGCCGCCGCGCAGGCCCGGGCCCTTGAGCGTGCGGTCATAGTGGCCGATCGGCGCCGGCTTGGCGATGTCGAACAGCCGGAACCACAGGAAGGCGGCAAGCTGCCCCCAGAAGCCGGTCGGCATGACAAAGGCCAGCACCAGCCAGAAGGCGACGATCTCGTCCCAGACCATGCTGCCATGGTCATGCACGCCCATGTCGCGCGCCGTGCGCGCGCACGCCCACAGGCCGACCAGGAAGCCGCCGGCAATGATCCACAGCCAGGTGGTGGGCGCGATCCACAGCGAAATCACCACGAACGACAGCCAGGCGTAGAGCGTGCCGACCGTGCCCGGCCCAACGGGCGACAGGCCCGAGCCGAAGCCGAAGGCGATCAGGTGGGCCGGATGGGCCAGCATGAAGCGCGCACTCGGGCGCGTGACCTTGACGGTCTGGCCGGCTTCCAGGGTCAGGGTGGGGTCGCGCGGCGCGGCCCCGGGAGGGAAGGTGGACATCAAAGTTTGGCTCGTGTGATGCAGATACTGCTTATGGTTATGGCCGGCTTGCGCTGCCATGCCTGCGGGACTCCCGTGCCCGCGCAGCGCGCCGATGCCGGCATCATGACATGCCTGTGACCCGGTGTCAGGGGGCAGCGAAGTGGTCGAAGCTGGCGCCTTCGTACCGGGTCGGGTTGCCGGCACCGTCGACCAGCCGCAGGCCGGGCGCCGGAATGATCGCGCCGACACGTGTGAGCGGCAGCGCCAGGCGTTCGCTGATCGCCGCAATGGCGTCGCGGTTGCCGGCGGGCGCGGTGAAGCACAGCTCGTAGTCGTCGCCGCCGGCCAGCACGCATTGACGCTGGATGGCATCGGGCTGGCTGGCCAGCACCGCCGAGCGCGGCAGCGCATCGACGTCGACCAGCGCGCCTGCTTGCGAGCGTTCCAGGATATGGCCCAGGTCGCCGACCAGGCCGTCGGAGATGTCGAGTGCGGCATGCGCCACGCCGCGCAGGGCCATGCCCAGTGCCACGCGCGGCGTGGGCGTGTCCATGCGCGGGCGGACCTGGCTGAACTCGGGCTCCGGCAGTAGCCATTCGCCGCGGCAGTCGCCCAGCGCCAGGCGGGCGTCGCCAAGCGTGCCGGAAATCCAGATATCGTCGCCGGGCCGGGCGGCGTCGCGGCGCAGCGCGGCACGCAGCGGCACGTCGCCGAACACCGTCAGCGAGAGCGTCAGCGGGCCGCGCGTGGTGTCGCCGCCGACGAGTTCGCAGCCATGGGCGTCGGCCAGCGCCAGCATGCCGTCGGCCAGTTCGGCCAGCCAGGCGGGGTCGGCCTCGGGCAGGGCCAGCGCCAGTGTGAATGCGCGCGGCTCGGCGCCCATGGCGGCCAGGTCGGACAGGTTCACGGCCAGCGCCTTGTGGCCGAGTGCGCGTGGCGCCACGTCCGGGAAGAAATGCCGGCCGCTGACCAGCATGTCGGTGCTGATGGCCAGGTGATGGCCGGGGCGGCCCTCGATCAGCGCGCAGTCATCGCCCACGCCGAGCGCAGCCTTGCGCACCGGCCGCGTGAAATAGCGGCGGATCAGGTCGAACTCGGAAAGCTGGGCTGGCTGGGCGTGGGACATCGTCGTAGGGAAGATTCGCCCCGCCGGGTGGACGGGATCGGAAGGGCTGCGCGTTGCGCGAAGATGAATGGCGATCCGGGGGCAATTCCGCGGCGCCGGTGCAGCGCGTCAGGATGGGTCGCGCCCGGCATTTCAGCAAGAAACTGCCGCGCACGACAGCCATGACCGCCATGCGGTGCGCCGCTTCTGCCGGCAGGCGCTACGCTTGCTGGTATTGCCCCGGAGGATGGGGCATATTGTACCGAATCGCAAAGGTGCCCCAAGTAAAAGGCTTATTGTGAAATAGTATTTCACTATATAAAATGCTGGGTTCCAAAGGAAGAGAAGGGCGGACACGTGGAGCCGGTCCGCCGATCGTCCCCCGCCTCGTCAATGACGGCTCCACCGATTGGAAGATGCGCCGATGACCAGCCCTCAGCAGTCCCCGTCCCAAGACGATCTGAAACAGCAGCAGCGTGAGGCGCTGCGCAAAGCGGCGCTCGAGTACCACGAGTTTCCCACCCCCGGCAAGATCTCGGTCACGCCGACCAAGCCGCTGTCGAACCAGCGCGACCTGGCCCTGGCCTATTCGCCGGGCGTGGCCGCCGCTTGTGAAGAGATTGTTTCCGATCCGGCCAACTCCTTCCGCTACACCGCGCGCGGCAACCTGGTTGCGGTGATTACCAACGGCACCGCCGTGCTGGGCCTGGGCGACATTGGCGCCGCGGCTTCCAAGCCGGTGATGGAAGGCAAGGCCGGCCTGTTCAAGAAGTTTGCCGGTATCGACGTGTTCGATATCGAAGTCGACGAGAAGGACCCGGAAAAGCTGGTCCAGATCATCGCCGCGCTGGAGCCCACCTTCGGCGGCATCAACCTCGAAGACATCAAGGCACCGGAGTGCTTCTACGTCGAGCGCAAGCTGCGCGAGAAGATGAAGATCCCCGTCTTCCACGATGACCAGCACGGCACCGCCATCGTGGTATCCGCGGCCATCATCAACGGCCTGAAGGTGGTCGGCAAGGACATCAAGAAGGTCAAGCTGGTGGCCTCGGGCGCCGGCGCGGCCGCGCTGGCCTGCCTGGATCTGCTGGTCGACATTGGCCTGCCGATCGAGAACATCTGGGTGACCGACCTGGCCGGCGTGGTCTACGAAGGCCGTACCGAGCTGATGGATCCGGAAAAGGCGCGCTTCTGCCAGAAGACCGACAAGCGCAAGCTTGCCGAAGTGATCGACGGCGCCGACATCTTCCTGGGCCTGTCCGCCGCCGGCGTGCTCAAGCAGGACATGGTCCAGCGCATGGCCGACAAGCCGCTGGTGCTGGCCCTGGCCAACCCGAACCCGGAAATCGCGCCGGAACTGGTCAAGGAAGTGCGCCCTGACGCCGTGATGGCCACCGGCCGTACCGACTACCCGAACCAGGTCAACAACGTCCTGTGCTTCCCGTTCATCTTCCGCGGGGCGCTGGATTGCGGCGCCACCACCATCACGCGTGAGATGGAAATCGCCGCGGCCAATGCCCTGGCCGAGCTGGCGCGCCAGGAGCAGAGCGACATCGTCGCCACCGCCTATGGCATCCAGGACCTGTCGTTCGGCCCTGAATACCTGATTCCGAAGCCGTTCGACCCGCGCCTGATCGTCAAGGTGGCGCCGGCCGTGGCCGAGGCCGCGATGAAGTCCGGCGTGGCCGCCCGTCCGATCGAGGACATGGACGCCTACCGCCTGCAGCTGCAGCAGTTCGTGTACCACTCGGGCACGCTGATGAAGCCGATCTACGCCGCCGCGCGCAAGGTCGAGATGGAGAAGAAGCGCATTGTCTTCGCCGAAGGCGAGCAAGAGCGCGTGCTGCGCGCGGTGCAGGTGATCGTCGACGAAAAGCTGGCCAACCCGATCCTGATCGGTCGCCCGGCTGTGCTGCAGCACCGCATCGAGCGCTTCGGCCTGCGCCTGCGCGCCGGCGTGGACTTCACCGTGGTCAACCCGAGCACGATGAGCGTTTCCGCGACTACTCCGACGCCTACTACCGCATGATGGCGCGCGAGGGCATCACGCCGGAGTATGCCAAGCTGGAAATGCGCCGCCGCACCACGCTGATCGGCGCGATGCTGGTGAACAAGGGCGAGGCCGACGGCATGATCTGCGGCACCGTCAGCAACACCGCGGCGCACCTGCGCTATATCGACCAGGTGCTGGGCGGCACCAGCAAGGTCTACGCGGCGATGAACGGCCTGGTGCTGCCAGGCCGCCAGATCTTCCTGGTGGATACGCACGTCAACGTCGACCCGACTGCCGAAGAGCTGGCCCAGATCACGCTGATGGCCGCCGAGGAACTGAAGCGCTTCGGCATCGAGCCCAAGATCGCGCTGCTGTCGCATTCGAACTTCGGCTCGTCCGAAGCGCCTTCGGCCCGCAAGATGCGCGAAACCCTCGCCATCCTGCGTGATCGCGCCCCGGACCTGGAGATCGACGGCGAAATGCACGGCGACAGCGCGCTCGACCAGAAGCTGCGCGACCAGCTGGTGCCGGACGGCGCGCTCAAGGGCGAAGCCAACCTGCTGGTGTGCCCGAACATCGACGCGGCCAATATCTCGTACAACCTGCTCAAGGTTGCCGCGGGCAACAACGTCGCGATCGGGCCGATCCTGCTGGGCGTGAAGGCGCCGGTGCACATCCTGACGCCGTCGGCCACGGTGCGCCGCATCGTCAACATGACCTCGCTGGTCGTGGTGGATGCCGCTGCCAAGCGCTAAACCGCTGGTATCGCCGGTTGCATGGGCCGGTAGCAGGCCAATGTGACGAAAAGCCGGGTTCGCCCGGCTTTTTTTGCATCCGAATGTGTGTGGTTAGTATGCGCACACATACGCTTAACATATTGAAACAATTGAGGAATTACCGGTGCAGCCGGGCCGGGATTGCTTAATTGCGTGCATGCGCGTAACCTTACGCCTTTGATACAGGCGCTCGCCATGAGCGCCCCGGTGCGGCCGGCATCCATCGCGCTCCTCTACGGGTGGCGCAGGGCGCTGGCCAGGGTGGCCCGGACAGATCGTCTACCCAACCAGCGGCAGGCTCGATTTCCGGTTCAACAAGACAAGCAACGTGGGTTTCCAAGTTCCTCTGATGCGGCAAGCAACGCGCATGCTGGCCCGGTCCATGACCGGCGCGGCGCTGGTGCTGGCCCTGGCGCAGCCGACACTGGCGCGGCAGGTGCAGACCGAAGGGATGGGAACCATTGCAGTGCAGCAGTTGCCCAACGAAGCACGGCAGACCCTGGAGCGCATCGAAGCCGGCGGCCCGTTCCTGTATGACAAGGACGGATCGAGATTCGGCAACTACGAACGCATCCTGCCGCAACGTGAACGCGGGTATTACCGCGAATACACGGTCAAGAGCGCCAGGAGCCGGAACCGGGGAGCCAGGCGGATCGTCTGCGGCGGGGAACAACGCGCTGCCAACGATTGTTACTACACGGAAGATCACTACAACAGCTTCAAACGGATACTCAAATGATGACTGACATTTTCGGATTGGGCGACGCCCTTGCCGCCCGCGAAGAGCGCGGCGCCGGAGATGGCTGGCAGCGGGCTCAGCAGCAGGCCCAGAACCTATACGACAACGTGCTGATGATGCCGAGCCAAGAGCTCATGCAAAAACTCCCGCCCGCGCCCGTGGCCATGCCCGCCGGTCCCGGTTGGAATGACGGCACCAGCGAGGGGGCCATGAACCTGTTCAAGACGGTGCGTCCGAACATCGTCCAGTCGATCCGCGCCTTCCGCGTGCCTGAGCTGGCCCAGGCCGCCGCCGATCTCGGGCAGCATTTCCTCTATGCCAATTGCGCCCATTGCGCGAGCAAGGCGGAGATCCTGGAAACCATCGCCACGTCGTTCACCTTCCCGAAGCACTTCGGCAAGAATTTCGACGCGCTGGCTGACTGCCTGACCGACATGATCTACAAGGCCGGCCCGCAGCCGGGCTTTGTGATCGTGCTGGAAGGCCTGCCGATTGCGCAGAAGTTCGACAAGGAAGGGCGCGAGGTGCTGCTCGACGTCTTCCGCGACGCCGCTGAGTTCTGGGGCGAGCGCAAGGTGCAGTTCCGGGTGTTTTATTCGTTCGCCTGAGAGCACTGCCTGAGCCGTTGCAAGGCGAATCAAGCAAAAAGCCCGCAATAGCGGGCTTTTTGCTTTCCGGCGAGGTGCTGGTCTTATTCCTGCGCCGGCAGATGTCCATGCGGCGTGAGCCGGTCGATCAGTTCCGGCAGCCCTTCGCTCAGTTGCGCGGCCACGTCGTCCTGCGACATGCCGGTCGTCTGTGCCAGCGATTCGAGCGCGCCGGTGTCGCCCAGCGCGCTGCTCAGTGCCGACGGCGTGACCGGCTGGTTGGCGCCGCTGCCGATCCACGAGTTCACCTGTTCGCCCAGCCCGGCCTGCGCCAGGATCTGCTGCAGCGCGCCGATGCCGCCGGCGGCCGCACCCAGTGCCTGGCTGTTGGCCGGCGCGCCACCCTGGCCGCCAAGCAGGCCGCCCAGCAGCGAGCCAAGATCCAGGCCGCCGGTGGCGCCGCCAGGCGCTGCCCCGGCACCGCCGCCGAGCATGCCGCCCAGCAGCCCGCCGAGGCTGCCCAGGCCGCCCAGTCCGTCATCGGCGGCCGGTGCATCGCCCGTGCCATCGCCTGCTTGCCCGCGGCCGCGCATGGCCAGCGTCGCCAGCAGGCCGAGCGCCATCATCAGCTTGGGGTCGAGCCCGCCGCCGGAACCGCCAGCCTCGCCGCGCGCGCCGCCGAGTTGTCCGAGCACACCGCCCAGCACGCTATCGAGTAGTCCCATGGTCGACTCCTTTCAGTCAGGGTTGCAAGGTTGATGCGACGACCGGATGGCCGCCGTCGTCAGAATCCGCCCAGCAAGGCGTTAAGGGTTGCCAGGCATGCCAGCCCGGCGGTTTCAGTACGCAGGATGCGGGGGCCAAGCGACACGCCGGTGAAACCCGCTTGCCTTGCCGCCTGCTCTTCCTCGGGCGCCAGGCCGCCTTCGGGGCCGATCAGCAGCGTGACGCCGCCGGCCAGCAGGGCTTCGCGCTGTCCGGCGATGAACGCCGGCAGCGAGTGCGTGGCGCGCGGCGATACCAGCAGCCTGGCACCGCCAGCCGCGCACTGCGTCAGCCATGTCTCAAAGTTAGCGACGGGCGCAACCTCCGGCAAGCGATTGCGGCCGCATTGCTCGCAGGCGGCCTGCACCAGTGCCTGCCAGTGCGCCTGGCGCTTGTGCGCGCGCTCGCCTGACAGGCGCACCACCGAGCGGCTGGCCTGCAGCGGCTGGATTGCCGTGACGCCCAGTTCGACCGCCTTTTCGATCAGCCAGTCCATCTTGTCGCCGCCGGCCAGGCCCTGCGCCAGCGTGACGCGCAAGGGCGGCTCGGCTTCGGCCGCGTCATGCGCGCCGATGCGCGCCACCGCATGGCGCTTGCCCAGCTCGACCAGCGTGGCCGCGTGGCTGCCGCCGCGGCCGTCGAACAGCGTCATGGCGTCGCCCGGCACCAGGCGCAGCACCTGCGCGTGGCGCACCACCGATTCGGGCAGCGCGAAATCGGATTCGGCGGCCAGGACGGTATCGGCGCCGCCGACGAAGAAGCGTGGTGCCATCAGCTTGCCTGGCCTGCTGCCTGGTCCAGCGGCTTGCCGAAGCCCCAGCGGTAGCCGTCGGGATCTTCCACCATGCAATAGCGGTCGCCCCAGAACTGGTCCGCCGGCGCCATCAGGCTGACCGCGCCGGCGTCGACCGCGCGCTGGTGCATGGCGTCGACATCGTCGCAATAGACATAGAAGGTCTGCGGGCACTCGACGCCAAGCGAGCGCGGCGTGCGCGCGGTGCTGCCCCAGGCGCCCTCGGGCGCGAACATCACCACCAGTTGGCCCTGGTAGTGCATCTCGGCATGGGTTGGCACGCCGTTTTCGTCGACCACGTTGCCGGCGGCGAAACCGAAGGCGCGACTGTAGAAGTCCAGTGCGGCGCGCCCGTTGGCGACGGTCAGGTAGGGGGTGAGCCAGGGGGTGTTGGCCGGTCTGGTCATGATCGTCTCCTGAGTGCGGGAAACCCGGCGCGGCTGGCGTGCCGCGCGGTGCGAGAGTGCATCTTACGCGTGCCGCGCTACGCTGTCGAAGTGCGGCGCAACGGTCAGCCGGGCTGGGCGGGGTGAAGCATCAGGCATGTCCATGGGCGGATAGTTCCGATGACCGGGGGGCGGGGGGCGCATGGGGCTTCCGGTGATCGCCCTCGCTGCGCCGCAGGCGCTGTCCGGGAGTCCGGAAACCCCCCTGGCTTCTGCTAAAATTGCGGTTTTCCTGCCGTCACCGTCAGGCTCACGCCCGCTCACGTCCAAGACCGCCCGCATGTCCGCCCTTGCCCATCCCGCCACAAGTCCTTTCGCTTCCCAGCCCGCCAAGCTGATGGCTGACGCCATCCGCGTGCTTGCCATGGACGCCGTCCAGCAGGCCAATTCCGGCCACCCCGGTGCGCCGATGGGCATGGCAGACATCGCCGTGGCGCTGTGGGGCCGGCACCTGAAGCACAACCCGAGCAACCCCCAGTGGGCCGACCGCGACCGCTTCGTGCTGTCCAACGGCCATGGCTCGATGCTGATCTATGCGCTGCTGCACCTGACCGGCTACGACCTGCCGGTCGAAGAGCTGAAGAATTTCCGCCAGCTGCACAGCAAGACCGCCGGCCACCCGGAATACGGCATCACCCCGGGCGTGGAAACCACCACCGGCCCGCTCGGCCAGGGCATCACCAACGCCGTCGGCATGGCGCTGGCCGAACGCCTGCTGGGCGAAGAATTCAACCGCCCCGGCTTCGACATCGTCAACCACCACACCTATGTCTTCCTGGGCGACGGTTGCCTGATGGAAGGCATCTCGCACGAAGCCAGCTCGCTCGCCGGCACGCTGAAGCTCAACAAGCTGATCGCGCTCTGGGATGACAATGGCATCTCGATCGACGGCGACGTGGTGCACTGGTTCAACGACGATACCCCGAAGCGTTTCGAAGCCTATGGCTGGAACGTGATCCGCGGCATCGACGGCCATGACGTGGTCGCGGTCGACAACGCCATTGCGCAGGCCAAGGCCAGCGACAAGCCGACCCTGATCTGCTGCCGCACCAAGATCGGCAAGGGCGCGCCCAACAAGGAAGGCGGCCACGACGTGCACGGCGCCCCGCTGGGCGGCGCCGAAGTGCTGGCCACGCGCGAGGCGCTGGGCTGGGCCCACTCCCCGTTCGAAGTGCCGGCCGAGGTCTACGACGCCTGGGATGCCAAGGCCAATGGCCAGGCGCTGGAGCGTGCCTGGAACGCGCTGTTCGATGCCTACGCCGAGCGCCACCCGTATGAGGCCGGCGAATTCAGCCGCCGCATGAAGGGCGAGCTGCCGGGTTCGTTCGACGCCGCTGTCGACGCCTTCATCGCCAGGTGCGAGGAAAAGGCCGAGACCATCGCCACGCGCAAGGCAAGCCAGAACACCATCGAGGCCTTCGGCCCGGTGCTGCCCGAATTCCTCGGCGGCTCGGCCGACCTGACCGGCTCGAACCTGACCAACTGGTCGGGCAGCCAGGCCGTGCGCGTGGATGCCTGGGGCAACCATATCAACTACGGCGTGCGCGAGTTCGGCATGAGCGCCGTCATGAACGGCATCACGCTGCATGGCGGCTACATCCCCTATGGCGCCACCTTCCTGACCTTCTCGGACTACAGCCGCAACGCGCTGCGCATGGCGGCGCTGATGAAGATCCGCACGCTGTTCGTGTTCACCCATGACTCGATCGGCCTGGGCGAAGACGGCCCGACCCACCAGTCGATCGAACACGTCGCCAGCCTGCGCCTGATCCCGAACATGGACGTCTGGCGCACCGCCGACACCACCGAGACCGCCGTGGCCTGGGCCGAGTCGATCCGCCGCGAGAACGGCCCGAGCTGCCTGATCTTCAGCCGCCAGAACCTGCCGTTCCAGCGCCGCGACGACGTCACCCGCGCCAATATCGCGCGCGGCGGCTACGTCCTGCGCGACAGCGTCAACCCCAAGACCAGGCGTCCGGACGCCGTGATCCTGGCCACTGGCTCCGAAGTGGGCCTGGCCGTCGGCGCCGCCGACGCACTGGCCACCGAAGGCGTGCATGTGCGCGTGGTCTCGGTGCCGGCCACCACGGTGTTCGACAAGCAGGACAGCGCCTACAAGGCCAGCGTGCTGCCGTCCGGCGTGCCGCGCGTGGCGGTCGAGGCAGGCGTGACGGACTTCTGGTGGAAGTACCAGGTCCAGGCGGTAGTGGGCATCGACACCTTCGGTGAATCGGCCCCGGCCGGCGTGCTGTTCAAGCACTTCGGCTTTACCGTCGATAACGTGGTCCGCACGGTGAAGGACACCCTTATCTAAGCATCCGGGCGCTGGAGCCGCGTGGTGCGCCGCGCGGCAGCAGCGGCGCCCACCGGTTTCAATCGATCCTCAGGAGAGACAGTCATGACCATCAAGATCGGCATCAACGGCTTCGGCCGCATCGGACGCATGGTGTTCCGCGCCGCAGTCGCCAACTTCAAGGACATCGAAGTCGTTGGCATCAACGACCTGCTGGAGCCCGACTACCTGGCGTACATGCTGAAGTACGACTCGGTGCACGGCCGCTTCGACGGCGAAGTGTCGGTCGACGGCAACACCCTGGTTGTCAACGGCAAGAAGATCCGCCTGACCGCGGTCAAGGATCCGGCCGAGCTGAAGTGGGGCGAGATCGGCGCCGACGTGGTGGTCGAGTCGACCGGCATCTTCCTGACCAAGGAAGGCGCGCAGAAGCACCTCGACGCAGGCGCGAAGAAGGTGATCATGTCGGCCCCGTCCAAGGACGACACCCCGATGTTCGTGTACGGCGTGAATCATGAGTCGTACAAGGGCGAGGCGATCATCTCGAACGCCAGCTGCACCACCAACTGCCTGGCACCGGTAGCCAAGGTGCTGAACGACAAGTGGGGCATCAAGCGCGGCCTGATGACCACCGTGCACGCTGCCACCGCCACCCAGAAGACTGTTGACGGCCCGTCCAACAAGGACTGGCGCGGCGGCCGCGGCATCCTGGAAAACATCATCCCGTCGTCGACCGGCGCAGCCAAGGCCGTGGGCGTGGTGATTCCGCAGCTGAACAAGAAGCTGACCGGCATGTCGTTCCGCGTGCCGACCTCGGACGTGTCCGTGGTCGACCTGACCGTCGAGCTGGAAAACTCGGCGACGTACGAAGAAATCTGCGCCGAGATGAAGGCCCAGAGCCAGGGCGCGCTCAAGGGCGTGCTGGGCTACACCGAAGACAAGGTCGTCGCCACCGACTTCCGCGGCGATGCCCGCACCTCGATCTTCGACGCCGAAGCCGGCATCGCGCTGGATGGCACCTTCATCAAGGTCGTGAGCTGGTACGACAACGAGTGGGGTTACTCGAACAAGGTGCTGGAAATGGTCCGCGTCGCGGCCAAGTAATCCGGCAGCTTCCGCAGTAAAGAAAAACGCGCCTTCGGGCGCGTTTTTCTTTTTCCGGCGCAGTCATATTCAGCCAGCCGGGCGGGGCGCCAGCGGGCGCGCGTCGACTGCGTCGCCGGCCACCAGGAAATGGCCGCCAGCCACATGGTGGATGGTGCGCAGCGCATCATGGCCGTCGAAATGCCAGCGCCCGTCGCTGAACACGCGCGAGTCCGCGTGCGCGGCCACGACTTCGCCAAGGAACAGGTCGTAGGTCTGCTGCGTGGCTGGCTCCGGCAGCAGCCGGCATTCCAGCCAGGCCGCGCAGCCCTCCAGCAGCGGCGCGCCGACCGCGGTGCCGGCAAAGGTGCCCAGGCCGTAGGCGTCGAACTTGTCGGTGCCTTCCTGCTCCATCAGCGCCAGGCCGGAGCTGGAGCCCAGCGCCTCGGTCAGGTCGACCTGGCTGACGGTGGGAACCTGCAGCACGAACTCGCCGCTGTCTTCCAGCAGGCGCCGGGTCCAGGTGCTCTTGTCCAGCACCACTGCCACCTTGGGCGGGGCAAAGTCCAGCGGCATGGCCCAGGCGGCGGCCATGATATTGCGCTTGCCGCCGGCGGCGGCGCTGACCAGCACGGTGGGGCCGTGGTTCAGCAAGCGGTAGGCTTTCGGGAGTGGTACGGGCAGGCGGAAATGTTCAGGCATGATGGCCGGGGATCGAGCCGTCGGAAAAGAATGATAAAAATGGAAGCGGCGGGCCCACTACACACCGATGCGCTGGTGGATGCTGGGACGCGGGAAATGTCCACATATGCGGTCATTAGTGGAAAAAACGCGAAATTTTTCAGAATTATGTCGTAGACAGCCATTTCAGAAATGCCGAATTTGCTTTCCGAGCTTGTTCTTTCCTCTTACACTATTAAGACGCCGTTGAAATCTGATGTGCAGCCAGTGCAAGTGGTGGGGCCATCTAGCTAAGAATAATCTGACGAGGCCTGATCATGGTGAACGTAGACACGAAGCTTTTAGTGATCTTCACCGAACTCCTGAGCAAGCGAAACGCCACTTATGTTGCGGAAAAGATGCATATGACCGCGCCGGCCGTATCGCATTCGCTGGGCAGGCTGCGCGAGATCTTTGACGATCCGCTCTTCATCCGCGTCCCGCATGGCCTGACGCCGACGCCGCGCGCGCTGGAACTGGGCCCGAAGATCCGCGACATGCTTGATTTGTGGTCGTCGATCAATGAGGGCGATGCCGACAATTTTGATCCGGCTATTGCCACCGGCACGCTGAGCATTGGCTTTGCCGCCGAGCTGGGCGACACGGTATTCAACCGTCTTGTGCTGCGCATCAAGCAGCTGGCGCCAGATCTGCATATCAAGCTGGTCGAATCCCATTCGTGGGAAACGGACGTCGCCTCGATGCGCGCCAACGAACTTGACCTGGCCTTTTCCCCGTTCCCGACCCGCCACCCGGAAATCGTCGAGGAAATGGTGACGTCGCTGAACCTGTGGGTTTGCGCGCGCAAGAGCCATCCGGTGCTCAAGAACCACTGCTCGCTGGAGCAATACCTGGATTGCGGCCATATCTTCATGGCACATTCCGGCGGCTCCGGCCGCCCGGCACCGTCGCTGATCCCGCTCGACTATGCGCTGCAGCAGCGCGGGCTCAAGCGCAATGCGACGCTTACGGTACATTCATGGCGTGCCCAGGCCGAACTGGCCTCGCAGACCGACATGATCTTCACCGTCAATGCGCTGACCAAGGACATGGCCTGCGAGACCTATGGCCTGAAGGCCTTCCCGCTGCCGGCGGAACTGAACACCACGCTCGGCCTGAACATGTTCTGGCACCGCAGCCGCAACACCCATCCGATGCTGGTGTGGGTGCGCGGCCTGTTCCGCCAGGTGGTGGGCGAGTTCGTCGGCCTGCCGCCGGCACGCCCGGCGCGGGTGGTTACCGAACAGGACCTGCAAGACCTGCAGGCGCCCTGAGCGGCGTCCTGCGGCGAGCAGCCCAAACAAAAAACCGGCGCCTGGCGCCGGTTTTTTGTTGCCCGTCTGCGCTCCGCGGCGGAGCGTGCAGGCTTATCGTTTGAGTCTGTGGGGACAGTCTGTTTTGGTGCAATTACCGTACAGCGACAGCGCGTGTTCCTGCAGCGTAAAGCCGCGCTCGCGCGCGATGCTTTGCTGGCGGTGCTCGATTTCAGAGTCGAAGAACTCCTCGACGCGGCCGCAGTCCAGGCACACCAGGTGGTCATGGTGCTTGCCTTCGTTCAGCTCGAAAATCGCCTTGCCGGATTCAAAGTTGTTGCGCGACAGCAGGCCCGCCTGCTCGAATTGAGTCAGCACGCGATAGACGGTGGCCAGGCCGATATCCATATGCTCGTTCAGCAGGATACGGTAGACGTCTTCCGCGCTCAGGTGCCGTTGTTCGCTGGTCTGAAAAATTTCAAGAATCTTCAGCCTGGGCACGGTCGCCTTCAGGCCGATGTTCTTGAGGTCCGCCGGACTCGGCATGTGGGTGACTCCCTAGAGTACAATGACTGGATAGTTGAATCATAAGGGTTTTGGCAGCAAAAGTCGCTCGCGGTGGTGATGTCCCAAGTCGGCGTCACGTGCCCGGCACAGTTGCCGTCCCATGTGGTTGCCGCGGCAGGCGCAACAGGCGTGTGTGGTGCAATCGGCGCATATTGCGCCGTTTTTGTGCCCGCTGTGCGGTACCTTGCCGTGGTACTTTTCTTTCCCTCCCGGAAGCGAGATACATGCGTTCTATCCGTTCGTCCGCCATGCGCCCGACGCTGGTTGTCTCCCTGCTGGCCGCGGCCCTGCTGGCCGGCGCCTGCTCAGCCTACGATTCCACCTCGCGCAAGGTAGCCAACGCCATTACGCCGTACCGGATCAACATCGTGCAGGGCAATTTCGTCTCGCGCGAGGCCGTGTCGCAACTGCGCGAAGGCATGACGCGCGACCAGGTCAAGTTCCTGCTCGGCACGCCGCTGCTGAACGACGTGTTCCACGCCGACCGCTGGGACTACGTGTTCTCGTTCCGCCGCGGCAATACCCCGGTGGTGCAGCAGCGCCGCTATACGGTGTTTTTCGAAGGCGACCGGCTGGTCAAGTTTAGCGGCGATGAACTGCCGTCCGAGTATGAGCTGATTGCCGAGATCGACGGCATGAAGAAGGCGCTGAAGGACCAGACGCCGGGCAAGATCTCCACCGGCGCAGCAGCCACCGCGGCCGCTCCGGCCGAGTCGCAGACCACGGTGGAGAACTTTGTGCCGCGGCAGGCGCAGCAGCCGGAAGCGGCACCCGCCGCTGCGGCATCGCCGGCCGCTGCCACCGAGGCAGCGGCGCCGGCCCAGGCCCCCGCGCCGGCCGAGGCTCCCAAACCGGCCGCCAACTGATCCGCCGCATGGCGCGCCGGCGGCGGCGCGCCTCCCAGTTTTCCGGGCCGGTCAGGCATGGCCGGCTCGATCACTTTCCGCGCATTGCGCATATTCCGCTGAGCCAGACACCATGAACATCGCCATTGCAGGCGCATCGGGCCGCATGGGCCGCATGCTGATCGAACACGTGCTGAACACCGAGGGCGTGAGCCTGGCGGGCGCGCTCGACGTGCCGGGCTCGCCGGCGCTGGGCCAGGATGCGGGCCTGCTGCTGGGCCGACAGACCGGCGTGGCGATCAGTTCCGATGTGGAAACGGTGCTGGCCGGCGCGGACTGCCTGATCGACTTCACCCGCCCCGAAGGCACGCTGGCCCACGTGGCCGCGGCGAAGAAACTGGGCGTGAAGATGGTGATCGGCACCACCGGCTTCGACGAGGCCGGCAAGGCCGCACTGGCCGAGGCCGCCAGGTCGATCGGCATCGTCTACGCCGCCAACTTCAGCGTCGGCGTCAACGCCACCTTCAAGCTGCTGGAAGTGGCCGCCAGGCTGCTGTCGACCGGCTATGACATCGAAGTGATCGAGGCGCACCATCGCTTCAAGGTCGATGCCCCGTCGGGCACCGCGCTGAAGATGGGTGAAGTGATTGCCGAAGCGCTTGGCCGCGACCTGAAGACCTGCGGCGTCTACGCCCGCGAAGGCCATACTGGCGAGCGTGATCCGAACTCGATCGGTTTTGCCACCGTGCGCGGCGGCGATATCGTCGGCGACCACACCGTGATGTTCGCCGGCATCGGCGAGCGCATCGAGATCAGCCACAAGTCGTCCAGCCGCCAGTCGTATGCCGATGGTGCCGTGCGCGCCGCCCGTTTCCTGGCCGACAAGCCCAACGGCCTGTTCGACATGCAGGACGTGCTGGGCCTGAAGTAAGGCGCCGCGGGGCGCGCAGGGCCGAAACTGGCCTGTCGCCACGGTTATAATCGTCTTCTTTCGCATTGCACGCCCGGCGGGCGCCGCGCAAGCGGCGCGCCCGCTGCTCTCATTCCAACGATTCCCCCGGATGCCGGCAGGCCAGTTGCCGCGCAAACGTTGTCCTGACTGCTGTCCCGACCATGCAAGACAAATACCTTCCTTCCGCCGTTGAACAAGCCGCCCAGCAGCACTGGCAAGCCATCGACGCCTATCGCGTGTCGGAGCATGCCACCGGGGCCGACGGCAAGGAAAAGCCCAAGTTCTATGCCTGCTCGATGCTGCCGTATCCGTCGGGCAAGCTGCACATGGGCCACGTGCGCAACTACACCATCAACGACGTGATGGCGCGCTACCTGCGCATGAACGGCAACAACGTGCTGATGCCGATGGGCTGGGACGCCTTCGGCATGCCGGCCGAGAACGCCGCGCTGAACAACGGCGTGGCGCCGGCGGCCTGGACCTACGACAACATCGCTTACATGAAGAAGCAGATGCAGTCGATGGGCCTGGCGATCGACTGGTCGCGCGAAGTCGCCACCTGCAGCCCGGACTACTACCGCTGGAACCAGTGGCTGTTCCTGAAGATGCTGGAAAAGGGCATCGCCTACCGCAAGACCGGGACCGTCAACTGGGACCCGGTGGACCAGACCGTGCTGGCCAACGAACAGGTCATCGACGGCCGCGGCTGGCGTTCGGGCGCGGTGGTGGAAAAGCGCGAGATTCCGATGTACTACCTGCGCATCACCGAGTATGCGGAGGAACTGCTGGGCGACCTCGACCAGCTGGGCTGGCCCGAGCGCGTCAAGGTGATGCAGCAGAACTGGATCGGCAAGAGCGTGGGCGTGCGCTTTGCGTTCCCGCACGACATCCCGGGCGAGGACGGCAAGCCGATTAATGACGGCAAGCTGTACGTGTTCACCACGCGTGCCGACACCATCATGGGCGTGACCTTCTGCGCGGTCGCCGCCGAGCACCCGCTGGCCACCCACGCGGCGCTGGACAACCCCGAACTGGCTGCCTTCATCGACGAATGCAAGCATGGCTCGGTCATGGAAGCCGACATGGCGACCATGGAAAAGAAGGGCATGCCGACCGGCCTGCAGGTCGTGCACCCGCTGACCGGCGAGAAGGTCGACGTGTGGGTCGGCAACTACGTGCTGATGAGCTACGGCGACGGCGCGGTGATGGGCGTGCCGGCGCACGACGAGCGCGACTTCGCCTTCGCGCTGAAGTACAAGCTGCCGATCAAGCCCGTCATCGACGTGAAGGGCCAGCCGTACTCGACCGAAGCCTGGCAGGAGTGGTACGGCGACAAGGAAAACGGCACCTGCATCCACAGCGGCAAGTACGACGGCCTTGGCTACCAGGCCGCGGTCGAAGCCATTGCCGCCGACCTGGGCGCCAAGGGCATCGGCGAGAAGAAAGTGACCTGGCGCCTGCGCGACTGGGGCATCTCGCGCCAGCGCTACTGGGGCACGCCGATCCCGCTGATCCACTGCGACAGCTGCGGCGTGGTGCCGGTGCCGGAGCAGGACCTGCCGGTGGTGCTGCCCGAAGACCTGGTGCCGGACGGCACCGGCAACCCGCTGGCCAAGGATGCGCGCTTCCTGCAGTGCACCTGCCCGTCGTGCGGCAAGCCGGCGCGCCGCGAGACCGACACGATGGATACCTTCATCGATTCGTGCTGGTACTACATGCGCTATACCTGCCCGGATGCGGCCTCCATGGTCGATGCGCGCAACGATTACTGGATGCCGATGGACCAGTACATCGGCGGCATCGAGCACGCGATCCTGCACCTGCTGTACGCACGCTTTTGGACCAAGGTCATGCGCGACCTGGGCCTGGTCAAGTTCGACGAGCCCTTCACCAACCTGCTGACGCAGGGCATGGTGCTCAACGAGACCTACTACCGCGAAGACGCCTCGGGCAAGAAGCACTGGTACAACCCGGCCGAGGTCGACCTGCGCACCGACGAGCGCGGCCGCCCGGTGGGCGCCACGCTGATCGCCGACGGCCAGCCGGTGGTGATCGGCGGCGTCGAGAAGATGTCGAAGTCCAAGAACAACGGCATCGACCCGCAGGCGCTGATCGACCAGTACGGCGCCGACACCGCGCGCCTGTTCGTGATGTTCGCCGCGCCGCCGGAGCAGCAGCTGGAATGGAGCGGCTCGGGCGTGGAGGGCGCCTCGCGCTTCCTGCGCCGCGTGTGGAATTATGGCTTCGCCAACGCCGCAGCCATTCGCGATGGCGCCGCCGGCAGTCCGACTGCCGATGACGCCGACCTGCGCCGCGAGATCCACGGCGTGCTCAAGCAGGCCAACTACGATTACCAGCGCATCCAGTACAACACCGTGGTGTCCGCCACGATGAAGATGCTGAACGCGCTGGACGACGCCAAGACCGCTTCGCCGGCCGCGCGCCGCGAGTGCTTCGGCATCCTGCTGCGCGTGCTGTACCCGGTGGTGCCGCACGTCACCCACGGCCTGTGGGACCAGCTGGGCTACGCCGCCGAAGCCGGCGACCTGCTCGATGCGCCGTGGCCGCAGGTCGATGAAGCCGCGCTGGTGCGCAGCGAGATCGAACTGGTGCTGCAGATCAACGGCAAGGTGCGCGGCAGCATCACCGTGCCCGCCGACGCCGACCGCGCCGCCATCGAGGCCACCGCCGCCGCCAGCGAGACCGTGGCCAAGTTTGCCGAGGGCAAGGCGCCGAAGAAGATCGTGGTGGTGCCCGGCCGCCTGGTCAACGTGGTGTTGTAAGCTGGCCCCGGAACCTGACAAGGAATCGCCAAGAATGAAGCGACTGAACATGGGGCGCCGCAAGGTGCTCGCGGCAATGCTGGCGGTGCCGGCAACGGGCCTGCTGGCCGGCTGCGGCTTCCACATGCGCGGCAACTCGGATTTCGCCTTCAAGCGGCTCTATATCGGGATTCCGGCCAATTCGCTGATGGGCGCGGACCTGCGCCGCGCCATCCGCGGCGGCTCCGACACCCAGGTGGTGGCCGACCAGAAAGAGGCCGACGCCCTGCTGGACGTGCTGCAGGACACCCGCACCAAGTCGATCCTGTCGATCACGACCGAGGGCGTGGTGCGTGAATACCGCCTGACGCAGCGCTTCACCTTCCGCCTGCGCGACCCCGCCGGCAAGGAACTGATCCCGCCGTCGCAGCTGGTGCTGACGCGCGACCTGACCTACAACGAAGCCAACACGCTGGCCAAGGACTACGAAGAGCAGCAGCTGTACCGCGACATGCAGCGCGATATCGTGCAGCAGCTGATGCGCCGGCTGGCCGCCGTCAAGGCCATCTGAGCGGGCAGGCATACGGCATGCAGCTCAAGCTCGACGGGCTCGACGCACACCTGCGGCAGGCAAAGGTCAAGGGCCTGGCGCCGCTGTACGTGGTGCACGGCGACGAGCACCTGCTGGTGCTGGAAGCCGTCGACCGCCTGCGCGCCGCGGCGCGCGAAGCCGGCTTCTCCGAGCGCGACGTGCTGGCGGCCGAACGCGGCTTCCACTGGGGCCAGCTGGTCGAGGCGCAGCAGTCGATGTCGCTCTTTGGCGACCGCAAGATCGTTGAACTCCGCATCCCGTCTGGCAAGCCCGGCAAGGACGGCGGCGAGGCGCTGCGCGCCGTGGCCGCCCAGCCGTCGCCCGACGTGGTGCTGCTGGTGACGTTGCCGCGGCTGGATTTTGCCGCGTCCAAGTCGGCCTGGTTCCAGGCGCTGGAAGGCGCCGGCGTGTCGATCAAGGTCGACACCGTGGACCGCACCCGGCTGCCGGCCTGGGTTGGCGAGCGGCTGTCGCTGCAGCAGCAGCGCGTCGAGGGGGGCGAGCCGGGCCGGCGTGCGCTGCAGTTCATCGCCGACAAGGTCGAGGGCAACCTGCTGGCGGCGCACCAGGAAATCCAGAAGCTGGGGCTGCTGTACCCGCCCGGCGAGCTCACCTTCGACCAGGTGCACGATGCGGTGCTGAACGTGGCCCGCTACGACGTGTTCAAGCTGTCTGAATCGATGCTCTCTGGCGACGTGCCGCGGCTGGTGCGCATGCTCGAAGGGCTGCGCGGCGAGGGCGAGGCCACGGTGCTGGTGCTGTGGGCGCTGACCGAGGAAATTCGCGTATTATCCAAGGTCCGGCAAGGGCTGGCGGCCGGCAAGCCGGCGGGCGTGCTGATGCGCGAGCTGCGCGTCTGGGGCCCGCGCGAGCGGCTGGTGCCGCAGGCCGCGCAGCGCCTGGCGCAGCCAAGGCTGGAAGCGGCGCTGGCGCTGGCGGCGCGGCTGGACCGCCAGGTCAAGGGCCTGTCGGACCTGCCGCCACCGGGCGGCAGCCCGCTGCCGGCGGAACCATGGGACGGGCTGCAGCAGCTGGCGCTGATGATCGCGCGCTGAGCGTTGCTTCCCGGAAGGTTTGCTCCCCTCTCCCCAACCCCTCTCCCGCGTGCGGGAGAGGGGAGGAACACACACTGACGGCCACCACCCCAGGGCCACTGACATGAACGAGCTCGACCTCAACCAATACATGGACCGCGTTGGCCGCCAGGCCCGCGCGGCATCGCGCGCCATGGCGCGCGCCACCACGGCCGACAAGAACCGTGCGCTGCTGACCATCGCCGCGGCCATCCGCCGCGATGCCGACAAGCTCAAGGCGGTCAACGCGCGCGATGTCGAGCGCGCCCGCGCCAACGGCCAGGACGCCGCCTTCATCGACCGCCTGACGCTGTCGGACAAGGCCATCGACACCATGGCCGCCGGCCTGGAGCAGATTGCCGCGCTGGCCGACCCGATCGGCGAGATCTCGAACATGAAGTTCCGCCCGACCGGCATCCAGGTGGGCCAGATGCGCGTGCCGCTGGGCGTGATCGGCATCATCTACGAGTCGCGCCCGAACGTGACCATCGACGCCGCTGCGCTGTGCCTGAAGTCGGGCAACGCCACCATCCTGCGCGGCGGTTCCGAGGCGATCGAATCCAACACCGCGCTGGCGGCGCTGGTGGCCGAGGGCCTGTCCGCGGCCGGGCTCCCGTCCGAGGCGGTGCAGGTGATCGAGACCACTGACCGCGCCGCCGTGGGCCGGCTGATCACCATGACCGAATACGTCGACGTGATCGTGCCGCGCGGCGGCAAGAGCCTGATCGCGCGGCTGATGGAAGAAGCGCGCGTGCCGATGATCAAGCACCTGGACGGCATCTGCCACGTCTATGTCGACGCCGATGCCGACCTGGACCGCGCCGTGCGCATCTGCGACAACGCCAAGACCCAGCGCTATGCGCCGTGCAACACCATGGAGACGCTGCTGGTGTCGCGGGACATCGCCGCCGCCGCGCTGCCGCCGCTGTGCCGCATCTACCAGGAAAAGGGCGTTGAGCTGCGCGTGTGCCCGGCCACCCGCGCCACGCTGGAAGCGGCGGGCTTCACTGGCCTGGTCGATGCCGCAGAGGAAGACTGGCGCCTGGAATACCTGGCCCGATCCTCGCCATCAAGACCGTGGCCGGACTGGACGAGGCCGTCGCCCATATCAACGAATACGGCTCGCACCATACCGATTCGATCATCACCGAGAACTACTCGGCGGGCATGCGCTTTATCCGCGAGGTCGATTCGGCCAGCGTGATGATCAATGCCTCGACCCGCTTCGCCGATGGTTTCGAGTACGGCCTGGGCGCCGAGATCGGCATCTCCAACGACAAGCTGCACGCACGCGGGCCGGTCGGGCTGGAAGGGCTGACCTCGCTCAAGTACGTGGTGTTCGGGCACGGCGAGATCCGCACCTGACCCATACCGACAGCGCCAACAATAACAATCGTCCTTACACGCCAGCCTGCCGATGCTCTGGGTCAAAGCGCTGCATATCGTCTTCGTGGTTTCGTGGTTCGCCGGCCTGTTCTACCTGCCGCGCATCTACGTCAACCTGGCGATGGAAACCGACGCCGCCAGCACGCAGCGCCTGTTGCTGATGGCGCGCAAGCTGTTCCGCTTCATGACCATGCTGGCGGTGCCGGCGGTGGTGTTCGGGCTGTGGCTGTACCTGGGCTACGGCATCGGCCGCGGCGCGGGGCAGGGCTGGATGCACGCCAAGCTGGCGCTTGTGCTGGTGCTGATCGGCTACCACCACGGCTGCGGCGTGCTGCTGCGCAAGTTCGAAGCGGGCCGCAACACGCGCTCGCACAAGTTTTATCGCTGGATCAATGAGCTGCCGGTGCTGGTGCTGCTGGCGGTGGTGATCCTGGTGGTCGTCAAGCCGTTCTGAGCCTGGCGCCCGGTCTGTTGTTGCCAATCCTGTTGCGGAACCGAAATGAGCAAGCTGGTTGACTATTACCTGACGCCGCAGTCGCCGTTCGTCTACCTGGGCCATGCGCGCTTTGCCGCCATCGCCGAGCGCCATGGCGCGCAGGTGAACCTGAAGCCGTGCGACCTGGGCAAGGTGTTTTCCGTCTCCGGCGGGCTGCCGCTGTCGCAGCGCCCGCCCCAGCGCCAGGCCTACCGCCTGGTGGAACTGGCGCGCTGGAGCGAATTCCTGGGCGTGCCGCTGCATCCGCAGCCAACGTTCTTCCCGGTATCGGGCGACGCAGCCAGCAAGCTGATCATCGCGGCGCAGCTGGCGCACGGCACCGCCCGCGCGATGCAGCTGACCGGCGCCATCGGCGCGGCTGTGTGGGCGCAGCAGCGCAATATCGCCGATGCCGCCACGCTGGCGCAGATCGCCGACGAGGCCGGCCTGGACGGCGCCAGCCTGCTCAAGGCCAGCGAGGCGCAGTCGGTGCAGGCGGCCTATGCGCAGAACACCCAGGACGCGATTTCTGCCGGCGTGTTCGGCGCGCCATGGTACGTCCATGACGGCCAGCCCTTCTGGGGCCAGGACCGGCTGGATTTCCTCGACCGCGCCCTGGCGGCGGCTTGAGCTAAGCTTCGGATAGATCCCCGTCCGCTACGGCGGACGTTTTTGTTTGCAGGATACCCAACATATGACCCAAGCCTTCTTTGCCCCTTGCCCGCGCGGCCTGGAGAGCGCGCTCGCCGAAGAACTGCGCGAGATCGCCGCAATGCCGGGCATGGCCGCGCTGGCGCCGTTCACGGTGCACCAGGAGGTGCCGGGCGGCGTCAATTTTTCGGGCGAGATGGCCGCCGCCTATGCGGTCAACCTGCATTCGCGCATTGCCAGCCGGGTGCTGATGCGCGTGGCCGCGCGCGGCTACCGGCATGAGGACGACATCTATACGCTGGCACGCGGCGTGCGCTGGGAGCAGTGGTTCTCGCCCGATGAATCGCTGCGCGTGGACATCACGTCGCACAAGTCGCCGCTGCGCAGCCTGAATTTCACCGCGCTGCGCGTCAAGGACGGGGTCTGCGATGCCCTGCGCGAACGCGTGGGCGCGCGCCCGAGCGTCGATACCGCCAGCCCGGATGTGCGTATCTATGCCCATCTGACCGAGCATGACTGCACGCTGTACCTCGACACCACCGGCGAGCCCCTGTTCAAGCGCGGCTGGCGCACCGAGAAGGGCGAGGCGCCGCTGAAGGAGAACCTGGCCGCCGGCATCCTGCGCCTCGCGGGCTGGGTGCCGGGCCAGACCTTCCGGCCCTTCTACGACCCGATGTGCGGCAGCGGCACCTTCCTGATCGAGGCCGCGCAGGTGGCGCTGGGCATCGCGCCGGGCGGCAGCCGCAGCTTTGCTTTCGAATGGCTCAAGGGCATGGACACCAAGGCCTGGCAGAAGCTCAAGTCGGACGCGCAGCGCGCCCGCATGCTGGCCTCCGCCGATGCGCTGCAGGTGGTGGGTTCGGACATCTCGACCGACATGCTGGCCATCACGCGCGCCAACTGGGAGCGTGCCGGCCTGCCGGGCGAGGCGCGCACCAAGCAGGTGGACGCGCGCTTCGTTCAGCCGCCTTTTGAAGAGCCGGGTTTGCTGTTGATGAATCCCCCGTACGGCGAGCGGATCGCGGTGCGCGGCCAGCGCCGCCTGCCAGAGGAAGAGATGCCGCGCGACGAGGTGGAGGAGGCCGCCGCCAACCAGTTCGCCAGTGCCTTTGCCACTACGCTCAAGCAGCATTTCGCGGGCTGGCAGGCGTGGGTGTTTACCGGCGACATGGGCTTCCCGCGCCGGCTGCGGCTCAAGGAGTCGCGCCGCACGCCGCTCTACAACGGCAATATCGAATGCCGGCTGTTCCGCTTCGACATGGTGCGCGGCGCCAACCGGGCAGCGCAGGCGGACTGACGGCGTTTGCGGCCCCGGGCCGCAGGGTCAGGGGCGCTTGCGCCCCGTCAGTGCGTCCTGATTGCGGCTGAAGTCCGCCAGGAAGCCCTGCAGGCTGACCACCGGCTCCTGCAGCAGGTGGCGCGGCAGGTCGAACAGCGCATAGATGAACTCTTCATTGCCTTCGCAGCGCTCGGCCGGCAGGCAGTATTGTTCCCAGTCCACGCACGCCGGCGTGTACATGCCGTTGCCGGGCCAGAAGAACGGCACCAGCCGGCCTTCGCGCAGGCCTTCGATCAGCGCCGCGGGCGCGTCGTAGGCCTCGGCCGATTCCACCTGGCTCATCAGCCCGGAGCGGGTCTCGATCACCATCAGCGTGGCGTGGCCCTGCGCGGTCAGCAGCAGGATGCCGGCAGGGTTGGGGTACAGGTAGTACTCGACAAAGCCATAGCGCGCGATCAGCTGGCGCACGCGCTCGGTGATGGCCGGATCGGACAGGAACGAGAACGAATGCCGCGTCAGCAGCTCGCGCAGCGTGCGCGACAGCGTGGCGAAGTACGCCTGCTGCATGGCCTCGATTTCCTGGTCCAGCCGCTCGACCATATTGCTTTCATGCTTTTTCACGTAGCGGTCGATCAGCCCGTGGTTGAAGCCCTGCACGGCGATGCTCTCGTCGGCGGTGCCGGTCAGCAGGATGGTCTTGCAGGGCAGGTCCTGCAGCGCCTGGCAGAACTCGAGCCCGTCCATCTGCGGCATCGAATAGTCGACCACCACCACGCCCGGCTGCAGGAAGCGCTTGAAGTCGTGGATCTGGCGGTAGATGCGGTCGATGTCGAGCTGCACGGTGCGCCGCTCGGTCAGGAAGGTCAGGTCGTCGTGCGTCACGCGCACCGGCAGGAAACCCGGGAAGCGGGTGGCATAGGCCTCGCGGATCCATTGCAGCGCTTCACGCGGGTCGGTGAAAGTGATCACCGCGCGCGAGGCATCCATCTGGAATGCCAGGCTGTCGATGAATGACTTGCTGTCATCGACCAGAACGGTCAGGACCGGGTGATGGAAGACCGACAGGTTCCTGTCGTGCGGGTTGAAGGTCATGGAGCGGCGGGCAGGGTTCGGCGCAGTGGTTCGGCACCGGCGTGGCGCAAGCGGCAAGCCAGTGTGCGCATTCGCAGGCCAGTATAGCGCGCCATGGCTGCCTTGCAAGGCACGCCTTGCGGCCAGGGCCGGCGGCAGGAGCCCGGCGGGCGCCGGGCAGGGGAGGCGCCCGCGGCAGGGCCGGGATGGACCGGGCCTGCGCGCGGCGCGCGGACGGCCTTAGTCGACCGCCTTGAACATGTCTTCGACCACCTTCTTGGCGTCGCCGAACACCATCATTGTCTTGTCCATGTAGAACAGCTCGTTGTCCAGCCCGGCGTAGCCGGCGGCCATGGAGCGCTTGTTGACGATGATGGTCTTGGCCTTGTAGGCCTCCAGGATCGGCATGCCGGCGATCGGCGACTGGGGGTCGTTCTTGGCCGCCGGGTTGACCACGTCGTTGGCGCCCAGCACCAGCACCACGTCGGCCTGGCCGAACTCGCTGTTGATGTCTTCCATCTCGAAGACCTGGTCGTACGGCACCTCGGCCTCGGCCAGCAGCACATTCATATGGCCCGGCATGCGGCCCGCCACCGGGTGGATCGCGTACTTCACGGTCACGCCCTTTTCCGCCAGCTTCTCGGTCAGCTCCTTGAGCGCGTGTTGGGCGCGCGCCACGGCCAGGCCATAGCCCGGCACGATGATCACGGTCTCGGCGTTGCCCATCAGGAACGCGGCATCGTCGGCGGAACCCGACTTGACCGGGCGCTGCTGCTGGTCGCCGGTTGCCGCCGCCGCCGTCGCGCCGCCGAAACCGCCCAGCAGCACGTTGAAGAACGAGCGGTTCATCGCCTTGCACATGATGTACGAGAGGATCGCACCGGAGGAGCCCACCAGCGAGCCCGCGATGATCAGCATCGGGTTGTTCAGCGAGAAGCCGATGCCCGCCGCGGCCCAGCCCGAATACGAGTTCAGCATCGACACCACCACCGGCATGTCGGCGCCGCCGATCGGGATGATGATCAGCACGCCCAGCACGAAGGCGATCGCCAGCATGATCAGGAACGGCAGCCAGTCCTGCGACATAAAGAAGATGACGCCGAAGCCCACCATCGCCACCGCCAGCAGCAGGTTCAGCCAGTGCTGGCCGGCAAACACCACCGGCGCGCCCTGGAACAGGCGGAACTTGTAGCGCCCGGCCAGCTTGCCGAAGGCGATCACCGAGCCCGAGAACGTGATCGCGCCGACGAAGCAGCCGATGAAGAGCTCGATGCGGTTGCCCAGCGGGATCAGGTGCGAGCCTGCCGGGCTGATGCCGAACGCCGCCGGCTCGGCCACCGCCGCCACGGCGATGAACACCGCGGCCAGGCCGATCAGCGAGTGCATCGCCGCGACCAGCTCGGGCATCTTGGTCATCTGCACTTTCTTCGCCACGTAGGCACCGATGCCGCCGCCGACCACGAGCGCGGCGAAGATCAGCGCCAGGCCCGTGCCCACCGACGACTGGGCCGTGCCCGCCGCGAGGAACTCATTCTTCAGCTTGATGATCAGGGCCAGCGTGGTCACCACGGCGATCGCCATGCCGATCATGCCGAAGGCATTGCCCTTGCGCGCCGAGGCCGGGTGCGACAGGCCCTTGAGCGCCTGGATAAAGCAGACCGAGGCCACCAGGTAGAGCAGGGTGACGAGGTTCATGCTGACAAGACCGCTCATCACGCGCCCTCCCTGGCCAGTGCCGGCTTTGCCTCAGGCGCCTTGGCCTTCGGTTCTTTCTTCTTGAACATCTCCAGCATGCGCTGGGTGACCAGGAAGCCGCCGAACACATTGACCGCGGCCAGCGCCACCGCCAGCGTGCCCATCACGCGCCCGACGCCGCCTTCGGTCAGGCCCGCGGCGAGCATGGCGCCGACGATGATGATCGCCGAGATCGCATTGGTCACCGCCATCAGGGGCGTATGCAGGGCCGGCGTGACCGTCCAGACCACGTGGTAACCCACGTAGATCGCCAGCACGAAGATGATCAGGTTGATCACCGTGTGGTTCACCATCTCCATCGACTTCTCCTCCGTTGCTTTGAATCCGGGATGCCGCTTTTTGCTGTGTTCTTCTTTGCTGTACTACGGCGCGCCGAGGGCCAGTGGCTCTGACCGACCGACGGCGCGCTCCCTCTCCCGCTTGCGGGAGAGGGAGCAAACCTGCGGCAATCAGGTCACCTCAGAACTTCTTGATTTCCTTGATGCCGTTCTTCTCGTTCACCAGGATGACCTTGGGCTTGTAGGCGGCGATTTCCTCGTCGCTCATCGGCGCGTAGGTGCAGATGATCAGCTGGTCGCCCAGGTGCGCGCGGCGGGCCGCGGCGCCGTTCAGCGAGATCTCGCCGCTGCCGCGCTCGCCCTTGATGATGTAGGTGGAGAAGCGCTCGCCGTTGTTCACGTTGTACAGCTCGATCTTCTCGAACTCCTTCATGTCGGCAGCGTCCAGCAGGTCCTGGTCGATGCCGCACGAACCCTCGTAGTTGAGGTCCGCCTGCGTCACGGTGACGCGGTGGAGCTTGGCGCGGAGCATGATGCGTTGCATGGGTGATACGTCCTTATATTTGATGCAAAAGCAGTGGGCGCACGGCGCCCGTGGAAATTACGCCGCCTCGCGCACGACCTGGCCGTCCCTGCACATCAGGCAGGCCGCGACGATGTCGTCTTCAAGGTTCAGCGTGAACTGGCCGTCCTTGTCGACGACCAGCTTGAGGAAGTCCAGCACGTTGCGGGCATAGAGCGCCGAGGCGTCGGCCGCGACCATGCTGGCCAGGTTGGTGTGGCCGATGAGGATGACGCCGTTGTGGTTGACCACTTCATCGGCCACCGTCAGCGGGCAGTTGCCACCCTGTGCCGCGGCCAGGTCGACCACCACCGAGCCGGGTTTCATCTGCGCCACGGTGGCTTCCTGCAGCAGCACAGGCGCCTTGCGGCCCGGGATCAGTGCGGTGGTGATGACGATGTCGGCCTGGACGGCGCGCTGGTGCACCAGCTCGGCCTGGCGCTTCATCCAGTCCGGCGGCATCGGGCGGGCATAGCCGCCCACGCCCTGGGCGATCTCGCGCTCTTCATCGGTGAGGAAGGGCACGTCGAGGAACTTGGCGCCGAGCGATTCGATCTGCTCCTTGACCGCGGGGCGCACATCGGAGGCCTCGATCACCGCGCCCAGCCGCTTGGCCGTGGCGATGGCCTGCAGGCCGGCGACGCCCGCGCCCAGGATCAGCACGCGTGCGGCCTTGACGGTGCCGGCGGCGGTCATCAGCATCGGCATGAAGCGCTGGTAGTGATGCGCGGCGACCAGCACGGCCTTGTAGCCGGCGATGTTCGCCTGCGACGACAGCACGTCCATGCTCTGCGCGCGCGTGGTGCGCGGCGCGGCTTCCAGGGCAAAGGCGGTGATGTTCGCGGCGGACATGCGCGCGTTGTTCTCGGCGTCAAAGGGATTGAGCATGCCGACCAGTACGGCGCCTGGCTTCATCTGCGCCAGTTCGGCGGCGTCCGGTGCGCGCACCTTGAGCACCAGCTGGGCGCCCAGTGCTTCGGCTGCGGTGCCGATGGTGGCGCCGACCGCCTCATACGCACCGTCGGGCTGGCTGGCGCTTACGCCGGCGCCGGCCTGCACGACCACCTTGTGGCCCTGGGCGACGTACTTCTTGACTGTCTCCGGGGTGGCGGCGACGCGAGTCTCGCCGGCCCGCGTCTCCTGCGGGATGCCGATGTACATCGTCAATTTCTCCTTTAGCTGGCGTCTTGTCTGGTTGGGCGGACCGACGTCTGGCCCGTGCGCGCTGCAGGCTTAAGCCGCAGCGCAACAATTTTTCGCAGCTTACAGGAATCTGACGTTCAATGGTGACCGGCCGGTCGGCTTTTGCGGCGACCGCCAAAGGGGGAGTTGCAGCTGGCATTTCAGCACCAGCCGGGCTTACCGGCCGGGGGCCAGGGCGGGTCGGCGGCGCTGCACGATGGGCCCGCAACCGGTAGAATGCGGGATTGCCTAAAAATTGAGCATCATGTCAAGTGACTGGAATGCCAGCGTGACCGTTGCCGCCGTGATCGAACGCGGCGGCCGCTTCCTGCTGGTCGAAGAGGAAACCGCCGACGGGCTGCGCCTGAACCAGCCCGCCGGGCACCTGGACCCGGGCGAGAGCCTGATCCGCGCCGTGATCCGCGAAACCCTGGAAGAGACCGCGCACACCTTTGAGCCGCGCGCGCTGCTGGGCTGCTACATGGGCCGTTCGCTGTCGTCGCGCACCGGCACCGATGTGACCTATGTGCGCTTTGCCTTTACCGGCGACCTGGGCTCGCTCGACGCCGGCCGCCAGCTCGACACCGGCATCGTGCGCACGGTCTGGATGAGCGCGGAAGAACTGCGTGCCTGCCCGGAACGCCACCGTTCGCCGCTGGTGATGGCCTGCGTCAACGACTACCTGGCCGGCAAGCGCTTTGCGCTGGACGCCTTGTACACGCACCCGTCGGCGCTGGCCGCGGCCGTCCCGCTGGGAGCACAGCCGTGAGTGGTGCCGGGAAACGTGTCGTCGTGGGCATGTCGGGCGGAGTCGACTCGTCCGTCACCGCGTGGCTGCTCAAGCAGCAGGGCTACGAGGTCATCGGCCTGTTCATGAAGAACTGGGAAGACGATGACGACAGCGAGTACTGCTCCACGCGCCAGGATTGGCTGGACGTGGTGTCGGTGGCCGACCTGATCGGCGTCGACGTGGAGGCGGTCAACTTTGCCGCCGAGTACAAGGACCGGGTCTTCGCCGACTTCCTGCGCGAATACTCCGCCGGCCGCACGCCCAACCCGGACGTGCTGTGCAATGCCGAGATCAAGTTCAAGGCCTTCCTGGACCATGCCATGTCGCTGGGGGCGGAAACCATCGCCACCGGCCACTATGCGCGCGTGCGGCAGAACGCGGCCGGCCGGTTCGAGCTGCTCAAGGCGCTGGACCATACCAAGGACCAGAGCTACTTCCTGCACCGGCTGAACCAGGCGCAGCTGTCGCGCACGCTGTTCCCGCTGGGCGAGATCCCAAAGACGCGGGTGCGCGAGATCGCCGCCGAGATCGGCCTGCCGAACGCGAAAAAGAAGGACTCCACCGGCATCTGCTTTATCGGTGAGCGCCCGTTCCGCGATTTCCTGAACCGCTACCTGCCGACCAAGCCGGGCCCGATGAAGACGCCCGAGGGCAAGGTCGTTGGCGAGCATATCGGCCTGGCCTTCTACACGCTGGGCCAGCGCAAGGGCATCGGCCTGGGCGGCAGCCGCGACGGCAACGGCGACGCCTGGTACGTGGCGCGCAAGGATATGGCGAACAATACACTTTACGTGGTGCAGGGCCACGAGCACCCATGGCTGCTGACGCCGATGCTGACCGCGTCGGACCTGTCCTGGGTGGCCGGCGAGCCGCCTGCCGCGGGCGCGGCGATGGCGGCCAAGACGCGCTACCGCCAGAGCGATGCGGGCTGCACGGTACAGGCGGTGGACGGCGATGCGCTGACGCTCGGGTTTGCCGAGGCGCAATGGGCGGTTACGCCCGGCCAGTCGGCGGTCCTGTATGACGGCGACATCTGCCTGGGCGGCGGCATCATCCAGTGAGCGCTGCCGCTGCAAGCAAAAACACCCGCTCGAGGCGGGTGTTTTCTTATCGGCCGCTGGGGATCAGCCGCGCGGCGGTTCCGTATCGATAAACGACTGGCGCTTGGACAGCTTTTCCTCCAGCGCCGCCAGGTTGGGATGGCGCTCGCGCCAGGCGATCTCGGGAAAGCGGAAGTCCAGGTAGGACAGCGCGCAGCCCACCGCCACATCGGCCAGCGAATAGTGCGTGCCGGTGCAGAAGGGGCGGTCGGCCAGGCCGTGCGCCATGGCCACCAGCGCCGCGTCGATCTTGCCGCGCTGGCGCTGCACCCAGCGCTCGCTGCGTTCATGCGGTTCGCGCTGGGTTGCCTCCAGGCGCACCAGCAGCGCAGCGTCGAGCAGGCCGTCGGCCAGCGCCTCCCAGCAGCGGACTTCCAGGCGTTCGCGGCCGCCCTGCGGGATCATCCGGCTCACCGGCGTCAATGTGTCGACATACTCGGCGATCACGCGCGAATCGTAGATCGCGCCGCCGTCTTCCATGACCAGGCACGGCACTTTGCCGAGCGGGTTGAACTGGCCGATCCTGGTCTCGGGTGACCAGACATCCTCTTCGATGAGCTGGCACTCGATCTTTTTCTCCGCCATCACCACGCGCACCTTGCGCGCGTAGGGACTGGTCCGGGATGCATACAGCTTCATGTTCTCCCCTTGAGCTTGTTATGAAGTGCATCGTCGCTCTGTGGCAGCGGCGGTGGGGCGCGCGGCTTGCCCGATGCACTTCATAACAGGCTACTGGAACGGCGTGCGCGAGTATACCCGTGGTCCATGGCGAATGCGGGCTTGCGCACCGATGCCCCGCGGCGGCGCTTTACCGCTGCCCGGAGCCGGGGCAGGGGTGGTAAAATCCCGCGTTGCGCAGCGCCGGCGGGCCTGCCGGCACAGCGTTTTGGACGCATCAGGCCGCATAAGATCGCTTTTTCGGTCCCTCCCGCCGCCAACGCTGACAGCGCCAGCCCCCGCGGCGCTCCTTGTTCGTCGCCTTCTTCCACTGCCTCCCTTTTCCCGGTTTCCAGCATGACCTCCTCTTCGCTTTCGCCGCTCACCGCCCTGTCCCCGATCGATGGCCGTTACGCCGCCAAGGCCGATGCGCTGCGCGAATGGCTGTCCGAGGCCGCTTTCATGCGCAACCGCGTCAAGGTCGAGGTGCACTGGCTGATCGCGCTGGCGCAGGCCGGCCTGCCCGACATGCCCAAGTTCTCGGCTGCCTCCGAGGCCGCGCTGCTGGCGCTGGTGGACAAGTTCAGCGAGGCCGATGCCGCCCGCATCAAGGAAATCGAGGCCGTCACCAACCATGACGTCAAGGCGGTCGAGTACTGGCTCAAGGAGCAGGTCAAGGGCAATGCCGAGCTGGAAGCCGCCAGCGAGTTCATCCACTTCGCCTGCACCTCGGAAGACATCAACAACACCTCGCACGGCATGATGCTCAAGGGCGCCCGCGAGGGCGTGGTGGTGCCGGCGCTCAAGCGCGTGCACGCCCGCCTGGTGGAGCTGGCCAGGCTCAATGCCGCGCAGCCGATGCTGTCGCGCACCCACGGCCAGCCGGCCAGCCCGACCACGCTGGGCAAGGAAATGGCCAATGTGGCCGCGCGCCTGGCGCGCGCGATCCAGCGCATCGAGCAGGTCGAACTGCTGGGCAAGATGAACGGTGCGGTGGGCAACTACAACGCCCACCTGTCGGCCTACCCGGCCTTCGACTGGGAAGCCTTCTCGAAGCAGGTGATCGAGACCCGCCTGGGCCTGGCCTTCAATCCGTACACCATCCAGATCGAGCCGCACGATTACATGGCCGAGCTGTTTGACGCGATCGCCCGCGCCAACACCATCCTGCTCGACCTGAACCGCGACGTCTGGGGCTATATCTCGCTGGGCTATTTCAAGCAGAAGACCAAGGCCGGCGAAATCGGCTCGTCGACCATGCCGCACAAGGTCAACCCGATTGACTTCGAGAACTCCGAAGGCAACCTGGGCCTGGCCAACGCGGTCCTGCGCCACTTGTCCGAGAAGCTGCCGCTGTCGCGCTGGCAGCGCGACCTGACCGATTCGACCGTGCTGCGCAATATCGGCGTGGCCTTCGGCTACAGCCTGCTGGCCTATGAGGCCTGCCTGCGCGGTCTGGGCAAGCTGGAAACCAACCCCGAGCGCCTGGACGAAGACCTGGACAACTGCTGGGAGGTGCTGGCCGAGCCGGTGCAGACCGTGATGCGCCGCTTCGGCGTGCCCAACCCGTACGAGCAGCTCAAGGAGCTGACCCGCGGCAAGGGTATCTCGCGCGAGGCGCTGCAGACCTTCATCAACGGCCTGGCGATCCCCGACGACGCCAAGAAGCTGCTGCTGGACATGACGCCCGCCAGCTATATCGGCAAGGCCGTGGTGCTGGCCGAGCGTATCTGACGCCATATTCCGCCCCTGAACCGGGCGACGTTCCGCAAAAGCCATCCGCCAGGATGGCTTTTTGCTTTTCTGATGCAGCCAGGTGGGGGCAGGGCGCTGCGGCTTTGTGCCGCTTGCGACAGAATGTCACTTCAAAGCATTTGAATAACTTAATTAAGTACTGTCCTTCATCGGCGCACAGCCCGCGGCAATAATGCGAGAATCGTAAGCGCACGGGCGGGCCAGTCCCCGCCGATGCCTTCCCCAAAATTGTGAAACGCTCCTGCGCGGGCGAGAGGAATCCGATGCGTTCTACTGCCAATGCCCCCACCGGCTACGGTGCCACCGCGATCGCCTTGCACTGGGTCATTGCGCTGGCGATCTTTGCCGCGTTCGGGCTCGGCCTGTACATGACCGGCATTCCGGGGCTGACGCCGACCAAGCTCAAGCTCTACTCCTGGCACAAGTGGCTGGGCGTGACGATCTTCGCGGTTGCCGCGCTGCGCGTGTTGTGGCGTGCTACCCATGCGGCACCGCCGGTGGCGCCCGGCACGCCGGCCTGGCAGGCCAGGGCCGCGGCCGGCGCCCACCACCTGCTGTACCTGCTGATCGTGATCGTGCCAATCAGTGGCTACCTGTACAGCTCGGCCGCGGGCGTGCCGGTGGTCTACCTGGGCCTGTGGAAGATGCCGGCGCTGCTGGAAAAGAACGACGAACTGAAAGAAGTACTGAAATTTGTCCATATCTGGCTGAACTACCTGATGGCGGCGGTGGTCGTTGTCCATGCGGCGGCGGCGCTCAAGCACCAGTTCGTCGACCGCGACGGCACGCTGGGCCGGATGCTGCCGTTCCTGCGCTGAGGCGCCGCCCCGGCCAACTTTTTCCGTACCGCGGCGCGCTGCGCCGACCCTGACAGGAGTTTTTTGAGATGAAACGCAATTCCCGCCGCGGCTCGCTCGTCATCGCCGCCGTCCTGGCCGCCTCCGGCATCGCCGCCAACCTGGCCTGGGCGCAGGTCGACGCCGCCAAGAGCTCGGTGACCGCGGTCGCGCGCCAGATCGGCGTGCCGATGGAAGGCAAGTTCAGGAAGTTCGATGCCGCGGTCAGCTTCGACCCGGCCAAGCTGGCGACCTCGTCGGCCAAGGTCGAGATCGATGTGTCCAGCTTCGAGATCGGCGACGCCGAGACCACCAAGGAAGTGAAGGGCAAGGACTGGTTTGACGCCGCCAAGTACCCCAAGGCCGTGTTCCAGTCCACCAGCATCAAGAACGGCACGCCGGGCAAGTACGACGTGGCCGGCAAGCTGACCATCAAGGGCAAGACCGTGGACGTGGTGGTGCCCGCCACCTACCGTCAGGAAGGCGCCGTCCAGGTGTTCGAGGGCGCCCTGCCGATCAAGCGCACTGTCTTCAATATCGGCGACGGCGAATGGAAGGACACTTCCGTGGTGGCCGACGACGTGCAGATCAAATTCCGTATCGTGCTGGCCAAGAAGTAAGAAGCAAGGCCGGCATTCCGCTGACGTACCCGAGGCGTTCCTGAGAACGTTCCGCCCCAACCTGATTTGTCGGGAGATTCCATGAAACTGCGTTTCCTCGTTGCCGCCGTCGCGGCCATTTCCGCAACTGCCGCTTTCGGCGTGGCTTCGGCCAATACCGTGACGTACAACCTCGATCCGACCCACACCTACCCGAGCTTCGAGGCCGACCACCTGGGCGGCCTGTCGACCTGGCGCGGCAAGTTCGAAAAGTCCAGCGGCGTGGTCACGCTGGACCGTGCCGCCAAGGCGGGCGCGGTCGAGGTCAAGATCGACCCGGCTTCGATCGATTTCGGCAATGCCAAGCTGAACCAGCACGCCAAGGGCCCGGACATGTTCGACGTGGAAGCCTTCCCCGAGGCCGTCTACAAGGGCAAGTTCTCCAAGTTCAAGGGCGACGTGCCGACCGAGGTTGACGGCGTGCTGACGCTGCGCGGCGTGTCCAAGCCGGTCAAGCTGGAAATCCGCGACTTCAAGTGCATCCAGCACCCGATGCTCAAGCGCGAAGCCTGCGGCGCCGACGCCGTGGGCCATTTCAACCGTGCCGACTTCGGCCTGGACTATGGCGTGAAAATGGGCTTCAAGCCCGAGGTCAAGCTCGCTATCCAGGTGGAAGGCGTGCGCGCGGACTGAGCGTGCCAGCCCGCTGCGCCGGGCTGCCAAGCTGACAAGGCCGGCCATGCCGGCCTTTTTTTTGTTGTCCGGCTTCATTCAGGCGCCCGCCAGGGCACTTGGTTGTACGACCCGCGACGGGCACAGTACAATGGCCCGCGGCAATCCCTCTTTGATCGGGGCGTTGCTACTCCTGCCATGGCGGGGGCAGCCATGCCCGCAACCGGCTAAAGCGCATCACTATGAGCATTCGCTGCATGTCCCGATACCGGTAGCCACCCCCGCGACCCCCTCGCCCCTCATGCTGTACCCGGCCGTTCCGCCCTGGCTGTATGGCCCGCAGCGTTTCTCGGTTTTCCCTGGCGCAATACCGTGTATTCCAAAACGCAAATCGATCCGGTAGTTAGTTTCCGCAACTCGCAGGGTGAGCAGGTGCGGGGCACGATTGTCAATCTCCAGAGAAAGTCCCTGGTGATGGAAATCTACAACCCGTATTCGATCGTGCAGGTCAGCGAGGTGCTGAGCGAACTCAGCGTCCGCATGGGCTCGAAGAATGCCTACCTCGGCAAGGCCGTGGTCATGAGCCTGGTGAACACCGGCCTGACCGCGGTGGTGTCGCTGACGCTGATCGACGAGTGGCTGGAGCTGAGCAACCTGGACAACGAGCCCAAATCGGTCGCGCGCGAGTCGCAGCGGTTCGTGCAGGACTGGAATGAGCGCTTCAATATCCGGCCCGACTACCAGATCGTGGTCAATGAAATGCGCGCGTTCCTGTCCGAGGTGTCGCGCTGGGTGGAGCAGGTCGACATGACCAGCACGCTGCCCAAGGAAGGCGACACGCTGCGCATGGACGTATTCGAGGAGCTGGCCACCCCGATCGCACTGAAGATCCGTGAATATTCCGCGCGGCTCGACGGCGAAGCCGCGCACGTGCCGGAAGAGGACACCGTGATGCACCGCACCTTCACGCAAGCGGCGCTGCATCCCTTGCTGCTGCGCTCGCCGTTCGTGTTCCGGACCTATACCAAGCCGCTCGGCTATGCCGGCGACTACGAGATGGTCAACCAGATCCTGTCGGATCCGCGCCAGGGCCCCACCACCTATTTCCAGATCGTCAACGCAACGTTCCTGCAGTCGTCCGTGGCCGCCGCCCACCGCAACCGCATCGACCTGCTGGTCGATTTCCTGGTGCGCATGGCCGACCAGGCCCGTGCCGCGGGCAAGCCGTTCCGGCTGCTCAACGTGGGCTGCGGCCCGGCGGTCGAGATCAACCGCTTCATTACCGAGTACCCGGAGCCGCACTGGCTGTCGTTCCAGTTGCTCGATTTCAGCCAGGAAACGCTGGAGTACGCCCGCGAGCGCATCGAAGAAAGCTGCCGCAAGGCGAACGCGAAGATCGAGGTGGAATATGTCCACCACTCGGTGCACGAACTGCTCAAGCGCCGGATTGACCACGATCCGTCGCTGCGCGAGTTCGACGGGGTCTATTGCGCCGGCCTGTTCGACTACCTGTCCGACCGCGTCTGCGCGCGCCTCCTGAGCTATTTCTCCACGCGCACCCATCCCGAGGGGCGCATCCTGGCGACAAACGTCCACGTTGACAACCCGGAACGGTACAGCATGGAACATATGCTGGAGTGGTACCTGATCTACCGCGATGAGGCCGGCATGCAGTCGTTGCTGCCGTCCAATACGCGCGACGGTCGCACCTACGTCGACCCGACCGGCGTCAACGTGTTTGTGGAAGCGATCGTGACTGATCCGGCCAAGGCCTGACCACCATGCTGAAACGGACTGCGAGCAGGTATTCCCCGTATGAGGCTGACCTGCGCGAGTTTCGCCTGGTCTCGAGCCGGGCGGGCGCGCTGACGGCCATCGTGCTGGTGATGGCCGGCGTCGGGCTTGACTACGGGATCTATCCCAGCCACCAGCTGCAGTTCTTTGTCGCCCGCCTGGTGGTCTCGGTCCTGATCGGGCTGATCTTTCTGCTGCTGGCCAACCAGGCCAGCCGGCGCTTCGTGCAGCCGCTCACGCTGGCCTGGCTGCTGCTGCCGCAGATGATGATCACATGGATGATCGCCACCACCGACGGCGCGTCGTCCATCTACTATGCCGGGCTGAACCTTGTCATCTTCGCGGTCGGCATCGCCATGCCCATGGGCCTGTGGCAGACCATCGGCTTCGGCGTGGTCACTTACCTGCTCTACCTGGGCGCCTGCCTGATCCATCCCGATGGCCTGGCGCAGCGTGCTCACTTCATCGTCAATTCGCTGTTCATCATGTTTTCGATCGTGGCCAGCGCGGTCTACACGTTCATGAACGAGCGCGGCCACTTCCACCTGATCCGACTCAAGGAAGAGCTGGCGCACAAGAACGATGAGCTTGCCGACACCAACCGCCGGCTGGCCGACATCAAGGGCCAGATGCTGCAGCAGGAGAAGATGGCCGCCATCGGTACGCTGGCGGCCGGGCTGCTGCACGAGGTGAACAACCCGGTCAACTTCTGCCTGATGGCGATCGAGGTGGCGATGGAAGAGCCGCAGGCCAAGGAGAATCCTTCGCTGGAAGAGTGCCTGGTCGACGCCAAGCAGGGGATGCAGCGCATCCAGCATATCGTCTCCGACCTCAAGACCTTTGCCTACCGCAAGCCGGGCGCCGAGGTGGAAGGCACGCCGTTCCTGTTCGAGAAGGCGCTCGATTCGTCGATCCGCCTGACCGCGCATGAGCTGCGCGGCGTCAGCCTCAGCCGCGAACTGCCTGGCGACACCCTGGTGCTGGGCGACGAGGCGGCCATCATCGGCGTGCTGATCAACCTGTTCTCGAATGCCGCGCTGGCCATGCGCAAGGCGGGCACGGCCGCGCCGGCGATTCATACCACGGCCCGCTGGGACAACCACCGCCTGCACGTCATGGTGCGCGACAACGGCCCGGGCATCCCCCAGGAAAACCTGGCGCGCGTGTTCGAGCCGTTCTTCACCACGCGCGAGGTGGGTCAGGGGCTTGGCCTGGGCCTGTCGATCAGCTACGCGGTGGTGGAACGCCACGGCGGGCAGCTGTATGCCGAGAGCGAACTGGGCCAGTGGACCGCGTTCAGCTTTGACCTGCCGCGTGCGGAGTAACCAGCCATGAGTGAAGCGAAGCAGGCACGGCTTGCCGTTCTCTATGTCGACGACGAGGAGATGGCGCGCAAGTATTTCGCCCGGGCCGCCGGCGGCGACTACGAGGTGTTGGTGGCAGACGGCGCCGACGAGGCCCTGGCGGTGCTGCGCGCGGACCCTGCCCGCGTGGCGGTGCTGGTGACCGACTTCCGCATGCCCGGGCGCGACGGCGGCCAGCTGCTGCGCCAGGTGGCGCAGCAATACCCGCAGATCGTGCGCATCCTGGTCACGGCCTATGCCGACAAGGACGTGCTGCTGGAAACCGTCAACAGCGGCGAAGTCTTCCGCATCCTGGAAAAGCCGCTGAGCGTGGCCGACCTGCGCGAGGTGCTGGCAAGCGCCGCCGAGCGCCACCGCGAGCGCACCCTGCGCCAGCACCGGCTGATGGCGATCGACGAGACGCTGGCTTTCCTGGCGCACGAGCTGAACACGCCGCTGGCGGCGATTGCCAACTTTGCCCACGGCATCCGCGGGCGTGTCGCCGGCGAATACAGTGCGCAGCGCCAGGCCGAGATCGGCCAGGCGGCCAGCGCCATGTACGACAACGCCCAGTATTGCCTGGCGGTGCTGTCATCGTTCCTGCAGTCAGTGCGCAACAGTGCCGGCAGCAGGCCGGCACGGCCCGATGCCGGCACCGAGGTCAGCGCTGGCACGCTGGTTACTTCGCTGCTGGACAGCTACCCGTTCGCGGGCGACCAGCGCAGCTGGGTGCAGGTGGAGATGCATGGCGATTTCCCGGTGCAGACGCTGCCCAACTGCGTGGCGCTGGTGCTCTCCTCGGTGATGAGCAACGCCCTGCGGGCGCTGGGCAGTGTCGGCACGCCGGCGTTGCGCTTTGTGGTGGTGGCGCAGCCGCGCCCGGAAATCCGCATCTGCGACAACGGGCCGGGCATTCCGCCGGAAGTGATGGAGCGGCTGCTGGTCGACCCTGTCACCACCCACGCCAGTGCCGGCGGCAGCGGCCTGGGCATGATTTTCTGCAACCGTGTCATGCAGTCGTTTGGCGGCGGCATACGGATCGAATCCGCATCCGGTGCCGGCACGACGGTGACGCTGGACTTTCCAAGTTTCAAGAGTCGAAAGCATAGGAGTGACCGATGACCGAACCGAATGCCACGCAGGCACCACCCCCGGCGATTCTGTTCGTCGATGACGAAGCGACTGCAGTCAAGTATTTCCAGCGTGCCATCGGGGCGCTGGCACCGGTGGCCACCGGCGGCTCCGTTGAAGAGGGCAAGGCATTGCTTGATGCCCACGCAGGCAGCCTGGCGGTACTGGTGTCGGACCAGCGCATGCCGGGCGAGTATGGCAATGAACTGCTGCGCTACGCGCGCGAGCGCTACCCGCATATCGTGCGCATCCTGACCACCGCGTATTCAGAGCTCGACCAGACCGTCGAGGCGGTCAACCAGGGGCAGATCCACCGCTACATCAAGAAGCCGTGGGACATTACCGCGCTGCGCATGGAGCTGAAGCAGGCGCTGGAAATGTCCGGCCTGCGCAAGGAACGCGACCAGCTGCTGCGTGAGAAGCTGTCCGTGCTGCAGACCCAGACCGTGGCCTCGCGCATCGGCATGGTGCATGCGCTGTGTGCCAGCCTGATCGGGCCGGGCCGGTTCCAGCCGGTCGAAACCTACCTCGCGGCAGTCGACCTGGCCGGCGCGGGCAGCGTCGAGCCGGACTGGCAGCGCATGGACTACGCCGACCTGGTGCGCGCAGAGGCCGAGCGCAGCGGCAGCTTCGGCCATGCCGTGGCTACGCGCCTGGCCGGCCTGCGCGGTGCCAATGCCGGCCGGGGCGCTGCCGATGCCGCGGCAGTGATTGTCGATGCGCTGGGCAGCGAGGTGGTGCGCCGCGACGGCGACACCGTGGTGTGGACCGCGCCGGCCACGCTGGCGGAGTTCCTCGCGCAGCCGATCGGCGCACCCGTGTCGGCGCAGCACTCGGCCTGGCTGGCCAGCCTGCTGTGGCTGGAAGAGGCTGGCGGCGCGCTGCAGTTTGCGCGCGACGGCAGCACCGTGGTGTGCCGCGCATGCCCGCGCAGCGAGGCCTTCGCGGCCGACCGGCTGGCGGCGTGGATCGAGCGGTTCTCGATGCCGGCCTGAAATTTCCCAGACTTTGCAGCCATGAAAAACGGCGCCCCGCGGGGCGCCGTTCTGTTTGGCCGGCAGGGCAGGGGTCAGGCCTGCGCGCCGTAGTTGGGGTCGTTGCGGTCGGTCGAGTCGCCCTTCTTGTCGCCCTTGACCAGGTCCTCGCGCTTGACGCCCAGCCACATCGCCAGCGCCGCGGCCACGAACACCGACGAGTAGATGCCGAACAGAATGCCAACTGTCAGCGCCAGGGCAAAGTAGTGCAGCGTGGGGCCGCCGAAGAAGAACATCGACAGCACCATCATCTGGGTCGAGCCGTGGGTGATGATGGTGCGCGAGATGGTGCCGGTGATCGCGCTGTCAATGACCTCGTGCGTGCTCATCTTGCGGAACTTGCGGAAATTCTCGCGGACCCGGTCGAAGATCACCACGGATTCGTTCACCGAGTAGCCCAGCACCGCCAGCACGGCCGCCAGCACCGACAGCGAGAACTCCCACTGGAAGTAGGCGAAGAAGCCCAGGATGATGACCACGTCGTGCAGGTTGGCGATGATGCCCGCCACCGCGAACTTCCATTCGAAGCGGAACGACAGGTAGATCATGATGCCGGCCACCACGCACAAGAGCGCCAGCAGGCCATCGGTAGCCAGCTCCTTGCCCACCTGCGGGCCGACGAACTCCACCCGTTGCAGCTTGACCTCAGGCGACGCTGCCTGCAGCGCGCCCATCACCTGCTCGCTCTGCTGGGCCGAGGTGACGGGCTTGCCCTCCGGGCCCTTCTGCAGCGGCAGGCGGATCATCACGTCGCGCGAGGTGCCGAAATTCTGCACCTGCACGTCGGTATAGCCCAGCTTGCCCACCTGGCCGCGGATCTTTTCCAGGTCGGCCGCCTGCTGGTAGCTGACCTCCATCACCGTGCCGCCGGTGAATTCGATCGACAGGTGGAGGCCCTTGTGCCAGAGGAAGAACACGGCCGCGGCAAACGTCAGGAAGGAGATCACGTTGAAGACCAACGCGTGCTTCATGAACGGAATGTCGCGCCGGATGCGGAAGAATTCCATGTTGAATCCTGTTCTGTACTGCTAGTTGTTGCTGCTCGCCTTACTTGGCGACCGGCGTGTCGGTGGTGTTGCCCGGCTTCCAGATCTGGCCGATGGCCACGCTCTGCAGCTTCTTCTTGCGGCCGTACCAGAGGTTGACCAGGCCGCGGTTGAAGAACACCGCCGAGAACATCGAGGTCAGGATGCCCAGGCAGTGCACCACGGCAAAGCCGCGCACCGGGCCCGAACCAAAGGCCAGCAGTGCCAGGCCGGCGATCAGCGTGGTCACGTTGGAGTCCAGGATGGTGGCCCAGGCGCGGTCGAAACCAACCGCGATCGCCATCTGCGGCGACGCGCCCGCGCGCAGCTCTTCGCGGATGCGCTCGTTGATCAGCACGTTGGCGTCGATGGCCATGCCCAGCACCAGCGCGATCGCGGCAATGCCCGGCAGCGTCAGCGTGGCCTGCAGCATCGACAGCACCGCGATCAGCAGCAGCAGGTTCACTCCCAGCGCAAATACCGAGAACACGCCGAACAGCATGTAGTACAGGACCATGAACACGGCGATCGCGGCAAAGCCGTAGGCGACCGAGTCAAAACCCTTCTGGATGTTGTCCGCGCCCAGCGACGGGCCGATGGTGCGCTCTTCAATGATCTCCATCGGCGCGGCCAGCGAGCCGGCACGCAGCAGCAGTGCGAGGTCGTTGGCGGCCTCGGTGGAGTAGGAGCCGGTGATCTGGAAGCTGGAGCCCAGTTCGGACTGGATCGTCGCCACCGTCAGCACTTCGCCCTTGCCCTTTTCGAACAGCACGATCGCCATCGGCTTCTTCAGGTTCTCGCGCGAGACGTCGCGCAGCACGCGGCCGCCCTGGGCGTCGAGCTTGATGTTGACCGAAGGATGCTGGTTCTGGTCGAAGCCGGCGGAGGCGCTTTCAATGCGGTCGCCGGTGAAGATGACCTGCTTCTTGAGCACCACGGGGGCGCCGTTGCCTTGCGTGAAGAGCTCGCTGCCGAACGGGATCGGGTCGCCCGGGCGCGGGCTGCGCGGGGCGTCGTTGTCGACCAGGCGCGCTTCCAGCGTGGCGGTACGGCCGATGATGTCCTTGGCCTTGGCGGTGTCCTGCACGCCCGGCAGCTGTACCACGATGCGGTCGGCGCCTTGTTGCTGGATGACCGGCTCGGCCACGCCAAGCTCGTTCACGCGGTTGTGCAGCGTGGTGATGTTCTGCTTGACCGCGGCGTCCTGCACGGCCTTGCGGGCGGCTTCGGTGAAGGTGCCGACGATATTGTTGCCGTCCATCGCAAAGGCGACTTCACGCAGGTTGTCGGCCAGCAGGGGGCGGGCGCGGCCGGCGTCCTCGGCGTTGTTGAAGCG
The DNA here is from genome assembly GCA_022041995.1 of Cupriavidus necator. Lineage (GTDB taxonomy): Bacteria > Pseudomonadota > Gammaproteobacteria > Burkholderiales > Burkholderiaceae > Cupriavidus. The sequence goes on along the minus strand of CP074381.1, from coordinate 3,486,556 downwards.
CACTGTCAGGCGCTCGCCGTCGCGGTCGATGCCGCCGTGGCGGATGCTCTTGTCGCGCAGCAGCGTGCGCGCGTCGCCGGCCAGGCTGTCGAGCTTCTTGTCGACGGCGCCCTTCATGTCGACTTGCAGCAGGAAGTGCACGCCGCCGCGCAGGTCCAGGCCCAGGTACATCGGCAGCGCGTGCATGGCGGTCAGCCAGCGTGGCGAACCCGACAGCAGGTTCAGCGCCACCACGTAGGTGGGGTTGGCCGCATCGGGATTCAGCGTGCGCGACAGCACGTCCTTGGCCTTGAGCTGCTCGTCGGTGGTGCTGAAGCGCGCCTTGACCGAGCCGGACTGGCCGGAAATATCGAAGAAGACGCCGTCAGGCCGCAGCTGGCTCTGCGCCAGGATCTCTTCGACCTGCTTCTGCATCGACAGGTCGACCTTGACCGTGGCTTTGCCCGAGGACACCTGCACGGCGGGCGCCTCGCCGAAGAAGTTCGGCAAGGTATAGATGATGCCGATGGCCAGGGCCACCAGGATCACGAGGTATTTCCAAAGCGGATAACGATTCATCTCGGGCCAGTCATTCAGCGGTTGGCGGGGCCGGCGCTGGCGTGGCGCACCACGTCGGCGGGGCCGAACCGGTTTGGCAAACAGCCGCCTGGCAGCCACGGATCGAAGCCACGTGGGCTTCGTCGGGCTGGATCAGGCGGCTGCCGGGGCATGCGCGAACGGGCATGCCGGAAAAGACAAAGGCGGGAGTCGCGTGTGCGATCCGGAGATCAGAGCGCCTTGAGCGAGCCCTTGGGCAGCACGGTGGTCACGGCACTTTTCTGCACGGTGATTTCAGTGCCTTCGGCGATTTCCAGGCTGACATACTGGTCGGTGACCTTGGTCACCTTGCCCAGGATGCCGCCGGCGGTCACGACTTCATCGTTCTTGGCCAGTGCTTCGAGCATTGCCTTGGCTTCCTTCTGGCGCTTCATCTGCGGGCGGATCATGATGAACCACAGCACGCCAAACATCAGGATGATGGGCAGGAAGCTCATCAGGCCGCCAGCCGCGCCGCCGGCTCCGGCGGTCTGGGCAAATGCGTTAGAAATCAGCACGTTGTTTCTCCGTCACAAAAGTCAGTCAAATAATCGAGCATTCTACCATTCGCATTCCGCCCGCCCTTGGCATTCTAGGGCGGAATACGGGTTTGTTCGGGTGCGCTCGGGGCAACTTGCGGCAGGGGTCGGCATGGCCGGGCGCTGCGGATCTCGGGTCGCCTCCGGATAACCCGGCTATTCGACCGCCGGCAGCGCAAAAGTTCGCGCCAGCCGGCGTTGTCACCGCGTGCCGCGGGCGCGGTCGGCCGCAAACTGGCGGCGGAAGTCGGCAAAGCGGTGGTGCTCGATGGCTTCGCGCATCTCGCGCATCAGCTGCAGGTAGTAGTGCAGGTTGTGGATGGTATTCAGGCGCGCGCCAAGGATCTCGCCCACGCGATGCAGGTGGTGCAGGTAGGCGCGCGAGAAGTTGCGGCAGGTGTAGCAGGCGCAGCATTCATCCAGCGGGCGCGGGTCGTTGCGGTGCGCCGCGTTCTTGATCTTGACGTCGCCGAAGCGGGTGAAGAGCCAGCCATTGCGCGCGTTGCGGGTGGGCATCACGCAGTCGAACATATCCACCCCGGCGGCGACGCCGGCGACCAGGTCCTCGGGCGTGCCCACGCCCATCAGGTAGTGCGGCTTGTTGGCCGGCAGGCGCGGCGCCACGTGCTCGAGCACGCGCATCATATCTTCCTTGGGCTCGCCCACCGACAGCCCGCCGATGGCAAAGCCGTGGAAATCCAGTTCGGACAGGCCTGCCAGCGATTCGTCGCGCAGGTCTTCGTACATGCCGCCCTGGACGATGCCGAACAGCGCGTTGGGGTTGGCCAGGTGCTCGAACTCGTCGCGCGAGCGCTTGGCCCAGCGCAGGCTCATGCGCATCGACTTGGCGGCTTCTTCATGCGTGGCGGGGCGGCCATCGATCTCATATGGCGTGCATTCGTCGAACTGCATCACGATGTCGGAGTTCAGCGTGCGCTGGATCTGCATCGAGATCTCGGGCGACAGGAAGAGCTTGTCGCCATTGACCGGAGATGCGAACGTGACGCCATCTTCGGTGATCTTGCGCAGATCGCCGAGCGAAAACACCTGGAAGCCACCGGAATCGGTCAGGATCGGCTTGTCCCAGCCGATAAAGCGGTGCAGGCCCTCGTGGGCGTTGACCACGTCCAGCCCGGGGCGCAGCCACAGGTGGAAGGTGTTGCCCAGGATGATCTGCGCGTCGATTTCATTGAGCTCCAGCGGCGACATCGCCTTGACCGAGCCATAGGTGCCCACCGGCATGAAGATCGGCGTTTCGACCACGCCGTGGTTCAGCGTGACGCGGCCGCGGCGGGCGTTGCCGTCGGTGGTGAGGAGTTCGAAGTTGAGCATGGCGGGTAGTCGGAAATCAGGCCTCGGTGTCGGCACCGGGCTGGCGGGTCAGCAGCATGGCGTCCCCGTAGCTGAAGAAACGGTAGCGCTGCTCGACCGCATGGCGGTAGGCGGCGCGGATGGCTTCCACGCCGGCCAGCGCCGACACCAGCATCAGCAGCGTCGACTTGGGCAGGTGGAAGTTGGTGATCAGGGCATCGACCAGGCGGAAGCGGTAGCCGGGGGTGATGAAGATATCGGTGTCGCCGCTGCCGGCGGCGAGCGTGCCGTCGGCCTGCGCGGCCGATTCCAGCGCGCGCAGCGAGGTGGTGCCGACCGCGATCACGCGGCCGCCGCGCGCGCGGGTCTCGCGCACGGCCTGGGCCAGGTCTTCGGAGACGGCGTACCACTCCGAGTGCATCTTGTGCTCGGCCAGGTTCTCGGTGCGCACCGGCTGGAAGGTGCCGGCGCCCACGTGCAGGGTCAGGAAGGCGCGCCGCACGCCGGCGGCATCGAGCCGCGCGAACAGCGCATCGTCGAAATGCAGGCCCGCGGTGGGTGCGGCCACCGCGCCGGGGCTGCGCGCGTAGACGGTCTGGTAGCGGGTTTCGTCGTAGGCGTCCGGGTCGTGCGTGATATACGGCGGCAGCGGCAGGCGGCCGTAGCGCTCGATCAGGTCCAGCGCCGGCTCGGGGAAGCGCAGCGTGAAAAACTGGTCCACGCGCGGGCCCACGGTGACGGCAAAGGCGTCGTCGGCCAGATGCAGCGTGCTGCCCTCGGCCGGGGTCTTGGAGGCGCGCACCTGGGCCAGCACGGTGTGGGTATCGACCACGCGCTCGACCAGCACCTCGATCTTGCCGCCGCTGGGCTTGTGGCCGAAGAAGCGCGCCTTGATCACGCGGGTGTCGTTGAAGACCAGCAGGTCGCCGGGACGCAGGTAGTCGACGATGTCGCTGAAGGCGCGGTCGACCATGCGCACCGCGTCGGCGGTGTCGGCGGGGGCCAGCCGTTCGACCACCAGCAGCCGGCTCGCGCTGCGGTCGGGCAGCGCGCTCTGGGCAATCAGTTCTGGTGGCAGCGGAAAGTCGAAATCGGAAAGCGTCAACATCGTGGGAGCGAGGGGCTGCGCGATCCCCATGCAGGCCGGAGCGGGGCACAAAACGGCACTCCGCTGCCCGTGGTGGCAGCCGGCATGGGTACAATCGGCGAATCCGATATTGTAAGGCCATGGGCGCGCTTGCCGCCGGGCCGGGCGTGATACCGGCTATTCGCCGGCGCCGCGCCAGCCAACCCCGCAGCACGAGAGCGATCGCTGCCAAAATTTCTTGCCGATGCCCGGAACCGCCGAACCGATCCACGACCCCGCCGACGCCGCCAAGGACACGGCGGCGCCCGCGCGCGGCAAGGCCGGCGCAGCCAGGGGCAAGGCCGCCGCCTCCGGCACGTCTTCCGCGGCCGCGCGCCTGGCCAAGCTCGGCCTGCGCCGTCCCGTCGACCTGGTGCTGCACCTGCCGATGCGCTATGAGGACGAGACCACGCTGGCGCCGATCGCCGAGGCCATCCACCGCGCCGGGCTCGGGCTGCCGGCGCAGGTGGAAGGCGAGGTCATCTCCAACGAAGTCACGTTCCGGCCGCGCCGTCAGCTGGTGGTCAAGATTGCCGACGACAGCGGCGAGCTGACGCTGCGCTTCCTGAACTTCTACGGCAGCCAGACCAAGCAGATGGCCGAAGGCGTGCGCCTGCGCGTGCGCGGCGAGGTGCGCGGCGGCTTCTTCGGCGCCGAGATGGTCCACCCGACGGTGCGCCCGGTGGTGCCCGGCGAAGCGCTGCCCGACCGCCTGACGCCGGTGTATCCGTCTACCGCCGGCATCCCGCAGGCCTATCTGCGCAAGGCCATCGGCGGCACGCTGTCGCGCACGCCTATGCCCGAGACGCTGCCGCAGGCGGTGCTGGAGGGGCCGCTGGCACGCCTGCACCTGCGCCCCCTGGCCGACTGCCTGCGGCTGCTGCACGCACCCCCGCCGCAGGAGAGCGAGGCCGCGCTGGCCGACCGCTCGCACCCGGCCTGGCAGCGCATCAAGTTCGATGAACTGCTGGCGCAGCAGATCTCGCTGCGGCGCGCGCACGCGGCGCGGCGCGAAAAGACCGCGCCGACCATGCCGCGCCGCGAGGGCGGCCTGCTGACGCGCTTCCTGGCCGCGTTGCCGTTCCGGCTGACCGGGGCGCAGCAGCGCGTGGTGGAAGAAATCGCCGCCGACATGACGCGCCCGCACCCGATGCACCGGCTGCTGCAGGGCGACGTGGGCAGCGGCAAGACCATCGTCGCCGCGCTGGCGGCCTGCCAGGCCATCGATGCCGGCTACCAGGCCGCGCTGATGGCGCCCACCGAAATCCTGGCCGAGCAGCACTACCGCAAGCTGTCCGCGTGGCTGGAGCCGCTGGGCGTGCCGGTGGCGTGGCTGGCCGGCAGCCAGAAGGCGCGCGAGAAGCGCGAGGCCGTGGCACGCGTGGAATCGGGCGAGGCGCAGCTGGTGATCGGCACCCATGCGCTGATCCAGGACAGCGTGCGCTTTGCCAGGCTGGGGCTGTCGGTGGTCGACGAGCAGCACCGCTTCGGCGTGGCGCAGCGGCTGGCGCTGCGCGGCAAGGCCGGTGCCGCGGATGCCCCCGATGCAGCGGTAACCGCGGCCGAAACCGTGCCGCACCAGTTGATGATGTCGGCCACGCCGATTCCGCGCACGCTGGCCATGACTTACTACGCCGACCTCGATGTGTCGGTGATCGATGAATTGCCGCCGGGCCGCACCCCCATTGTCACGCGCCTGGTCAACGACGAGCGGCGCGACGAAGTGATCGGACGCATCCATCACGCCGCCGCCGAAGGCCGCCAGGTCTACTGGGTATGCCCGCTGATCGAGGAAAGCGAGGCGCTGCAGTTGCAGACCGCGGTGGAGACCTATGAAACGCTGGTGGCCGCGCTGCCGGACCTGCGCGTGGGCCTGGTGCACGGACGGCTGCCGCCGGCCGAGAAGGCATCTGTGATGGACGACTTCAGCGCCAACCGCATGCAGGTGCTGGTGGCCACCACCGTGATCGAAGTGGGCGTGGACGTGCCCAATGCCTCGCTGATGGTGATCGAGCACGCCGAGCGCTTCGGCCTGGCGCAGTTGCACCAGTTGCGCGGCCGGGTGGGGCGGGGCAGCGCCGAGTCAGTCTGCCTGCTGATGTATCAGGCGCCGCTGTCGCCCACCGCGCGCGAGCGCCTGGCGACCATGCGCGAGACCACCGACGGCTTCGAGATCGCCCGGCGCGACCTGGAGATCCGCGGCCCGGGCGAGTTCCTGGGCGCGCGCCAGTCCGGCGAAGCGATGTTGCGCTTTGCCGACCTGCAGACCGATGCGTGGCTGGTCGAATACGCGCAGGAGGCGGCTGAACTGATGCTGGCGCGCTACCCGGAAGCCGTGGAAGCGCACCTGTCGCGCTGGCTGGGTGGGCGCGAGCACTACCTCAAGGCTTGAATGCGGGCTGATTTTTCGATGGGATGTGCGCCAACCACCGCACCCGCCGGTTCGCCGCGGGCAATTCGGGCTGGCGCTCTGACAGAAGCGGCAATCGAAGGTAAAATCTATCGCCTACCGGAAATTGATAAGTCATGACGCTCACTGAACTCAAGTACATCGTCGCCGTGGCGCGCGAGCGCCATTTCGGCCGGGCCGCCGAAGCCTGCTTTGTGTCGCAGCCGACGCTGTCGGTCGCGATCAAGAAGCTGGAAGACGAACTCAACGTGCAGATTTTCGAGCGCGGCACCTCCGAGGTGTCGGTGACGTCGGTCGGCGAGCAGATCGTGGCGCAGGCCCAGCGCGTGCTTGAACAGACCATGGCCATCCGCGAGATCGCCAAGCAGGGCAAGGACCCGCTGGCGGGCCCGCTGCGCGTGGGCGTGATCTACACCATCGGCCCGTACCTGCTGCCGTCGCTGGTCAAGCAGATGATCGAGACCGTGCCGCAGATGCCGCTGATGCTGCAGGAGAACTACACCCACAAGCTGATCGAGCTGCTCAAGCAGGGTGAGATCGACTGCGCGGTGATGGCCGAGCCGTTCGCGGATTCGGGCCTGACGGTGCGCCCGCTCTACGACGAACCCTTTGTCGTCGCCGTGCCGCGCGGCCACCAGCTGGCGCAGGCGCGCGCCATCGACCCCGATGAACTGAAGCGGCAGACCATGCTGCTGCTGGGCAGCGGCCACTGTTTCCGCGACCATGTGCTGGGCGTGTGCCCGGAGCTGTCGCGCTTCTCGCAGGCGGCCGACGGCATCCAGAAGACCTTCGAGGGCTCGTCGCTGGAAACCATCCGCCATATGGTGGCCAGCGGGGTCGGCATCACCGTGCTGCCGCGCACCTCGGTGCCCGACCTGAAGGCCAAGGGCGACATGCTGTCCTATGTGCCGTTTGCCGATCCGGTGCCCGACCGGCGCGTGGTGCTGGCCTGGCGCAAGAGCTTCACCCGCCTGCCGGCCATGGAAGCGCTGGCCAACGCCGTGGCCGCGTGCGAGCTGGCCGGCGTGCGCAAGCTGGACGCCAAGGAGCTGGCCGAAGCGGCCTGATTGTCTTACCCCCGCAGTACCGGCAATTCCCTCGGCCGCACCGGAGATTCCGCTGCGGCCGTGTCGTTTCTGGCCCCGCAACGGGGCAACCTGGCTTCGGGCGGTCACTTTCCGCTGCGATAAGTTGCAGAAGTCCCAGATAGATTTGACCTAATACATAGGTATAAATGATTGAATTCTCAATTCGATAGATCATTGGTAGGCTGACTCCTGTCGGTGCAGATGGCATCGACCTGAGACAGGATCCGATGATGAGCACCAGCGCCCGGTTTTCACCAGCAACAACCAACGAGCGGCCGTTTCCCCTCCGCATGGGGCGCTGCCTGCTCGATTGCCTTGCCTGCTATGCCGCCGCGCTTTGATTCGGCGTTCCCTTTCAGCCTACCCACAAAGAGGAAAAGATGAGCAAGAAGGACACCCTTACCACTGCTGCCGGCGCACCCGTTGCCGACAACCAGAACTCGCAGACGGCAGGCCCGCGCGGCCCGATGCTGCTGCAGGATGTCTGGTTCCTCGAAAAGCTGGCCCACTTCGACCGCGAGGTCATCCCCGAGCGGCGCGTGCATGCCAAGGGCTCCGGCGCCTATGGCACGCTCAAGATCACCCATGACATCTCCAGGTACACCAAGGCTTCGGTCTTTGCCCAGGTCGGCAAGGAGACGCCGCTGTTCATCCGCTTCTCGACCGTGGCCGGCGAGCGCGGCGCGGCCGATGCCGAGCGCGACGTGCGCGGCTTCTCGATCAAGTTCTATACCGACGAAGGCAACTGGGACGTGGTCGGCAACAACACCCCGGTGTTTTTCGTGCGCGACCCGCTCAAATTTCCGGACTTTATCCATACGCAGAAGCGGAATCCGCGCAGCAACCTGCGCGACCCGATCGCGGTGTGGGACTTCTGGTCGCGCCATCCGGAATCGCTGCACCAGGTCACCATCCTGATGAGCGACCGCGGCCTGCCGCAGAACTACCGCCAGATCCACGGCTTCGGCTCGCACACGTACTCGTTTATCAATGCCAACAACGAGCGCTTCTGGGTCAAGTTCCACTTCAAGTCGCAGCAGGGCATTGCCAACTGGACCAATGAAGAGGCGGCCAGGGTAGTCGCCAACGACCGCGAGAGCGCGCAGCGCGACCTGTTCGAGAACATCGAGACAGGCAATTTCCCGCGCTGGAACCTGCGCGTGCAGATCATGCCGGAGGCCGATGCGGCCAGGTACCATATCAACCCGTTTGACCTGACCAAGGTCTGGCCGCACAAGGACTACCCGCTGATCGACGTGGGCGTGCTCGAGCTCAACCGCAACCCGGATAACTACTTTGCCGAGGTCGAGCAGGTGGCGATGAATCCGGCCAATATCGTGCCGGGCATCGGCTTCTCGCCCGACAAGATGCTGCAGGGGCGGCTGTTCTCGTACGGTGACACGCAGCGCTACCGCCTGGGGATCAACCACAACCAGATCCCGGTGAATGCGCCGAAATGCCCGTTCCACAACAGCTTCCACCGTGATGGCGCGATGCGCGTGGACGGCAACCAGGGCGGCAAGCTCAACTACGAGCCCAACCGCGAAAGCGCCTACGCTGCCAGCGAGCGCGCGATCGAGCCGCCGCTGGCGCTCGACGGCGCTGCCGACCGCTGGGACCACCGTGTCGATACGGACTACTACAGCCAGCCCGGCGCGCTGTTCCGCCTGTTCGACGAAGGCCAGCGCCAGCGCCTGTTCGCCAATATCGCGGCAGCCATGCAGGGCGTGCCCGAGGCGATCGTGCGCGTGCAGTTGGAGCACTTCACCAAGGCCGATCCGGCCTACGGCGAGGGCGTGAAGCGCGCGCTCAACCTGAAGTAGGCGGCAGCCTGGCGCGGCGCCCCCGGGCTGCCGCGCCGCGGAGAACGATGATGGCGATGATCCGGTTGTTTATCGACGAGTGGCGGCAATTGTGGCACGACGGGCATGACCAGCCCGCACGCGCCGATGCCGCGCGGCTGCGCCACAAGCTGTGGCGCAAGGAGGTCGGCGTTGCCGTGATCGTGCTTGGCGCCGCCGTGATGTTTATCGAAGTAGCACGGGGTTTGGCCGGGATTGCCGGCTAATGCAATAATGCGGGGTACCGCGCCGCCCGGCCCCAGATCGATGGCAAGCCCGGCGGCGCTCCTCGTGGCTTTACCAGAACGGAGCGTACCAACCATGGCAAAGAAGAATGAGATGAGCGTGAATATCGGTATTTCCGACAAGGACCGCAAGAAGATCGCGGAAGGCCTGTCCAAGCTGCTGGCGGACACCTACACCCTCTACCTCAAGACCCACAACTTCCACTGGAACGTGACGGGTCCCATGTTCAATACGCTGCATCTGATGTTCGAGACCCAGTACACCGAACTGGCGCTCGCCGTGGACTCGATCGCCGAGCGTATCCGCGCGCTGGGCTACCCGGCACCGGGCACCTACAAGGAATACGCCCGCCTGTCGTCGATCGCGGAAGAAGAGGGCGTGCCCGAGGCCACCGATATGATCCGCAAGCTGGTCGAAGGCCAGGAAGCGGTGGTGCGCACCGCGCGCTCCATCTTCCCGGTGATCGACGCCGCCGGCGACGAGCCCTCGGCGGACCTGCTGACCCAGCGCATGCAGACGCATGAAAAGACCGCGTGGATGCTGCGCTCGATGCTGGCCTGAGGCCTGCTGCCACCTCTGGCTGCACCGGCTGTCCCTTCTGCGGCGGCCGGGACTGCGCGTCGCAACCGTCCGGGCTGCGGCGCGTTTTCATTGAATCCTCCTTCCCGGATCCGCGCCGTGCACTCCCTCTCGCCGTTGCCCCCCACCCCATGCTTGAACGCCTTTCCCTCTACGCGCGCCTGGTGCGCATCGACAAGCCGATCGGCACGCTGCTGCTGCTGTGGCCGACGCTGTGGGCCATGTGGATGGCCGCGGGCGGGCCGCCGGCGTGGGGGCTGTTCTGGATCTTCGTGGCGGGCACCTTCCTGATGCGCTCGGCCGGCTGCGCCATCAACGACTGGGCCGACCGCGACTTCGACAAGCACGTCAAGCGCACCAAGGAGCGGCCGCTGACCGCGGGCAAGATCGCCGCGTGGGAAGCGCTGGCCGTGGCCGCCGTGCTGGCCCTGGTGGCCTTTGCGCTGGTGCTGCCGCTCAATGCATTGACCAAATGGCTGGCGGTGGTGGCGGCGGTGGTGGCGGGCACTTACCCGTTCTTCAAGCGCTTCTTTGCGATTCCGCAGGCTTATCTTGGCATTGCCTTCGGCTTCGGCATCCCGATGGCCTTTGCCGCGATCCAGGACCAGGTGCCGCCGGTGGCGTGGCTGATGCTGCTGGCCAATGTGTTCTGGGCGGTGGCGTATGACACGGCGTATGCGATGGTGGATCGTGACGACGACCTGTTGCTTGGCATGAAGACTTCTGCCATTACCTTTGGCCGCTTTGACGTGGCGGCGATCATGATCTGCTACGCCGCGTTCCTGGCGCTGATGGCCTGGGTGGGGGTGTTGCTGGGGCTGGGGTGGCCTTACTGGGTGGGGCTGGTGGCGGCTGCGGGTTGCGCCGGCTATCACTACACGCTGATTCGCGATCGGGACCGGATGCGGTGTTTTGCGGCGTTCCGGCATAACAACTGGCTGGGGGCCTGTGTGTTCGCGGGACGGCGGCGGCTTATGCGATTCGCTGATTAAGTCCTGGTGGTCTGCTTCCCTCTCCCCCGCTTGCGGGAGAGAGGGAAGAGACCAGTCGTGCAAGATTGTGCCTCAATCCTTCCCGAACTCCGCCCCCATCTCCTTGCCCGGGCCGCGGCCGCGTGCATCGCGCGCACGAAGGCATCGGCGATGCCGGAGGCCTCCATCGACGTCAGCGCCGCATAGGTGGTACCACCCTTTGACGTCACGCGCTCACGCAGCGTCGACACCGGCTCAGGCGACTGACCCGCCAGGGTCGCCGCGCCACGGAAGGTCTCCACGGCCAGTTCGCGGCCCTGCTGTGCAGTCAGGCCCAGTTCCGTCGCGGCGCGTTCCATCGCTTCGATGAAATAGAACACATAGGCAGGGCCGCTGCCGGAAATGGCGGTGACCGCATCGATCTGGTCATCTCCATCCACCCACACGCATTTGCCGACGGCCTCGGCCACGGCGCTGGCAATCGCGCGGTCTTCGGCCGACAGCCCGGCCGGCGCGGCCAGCCCCGTCATGCCCATGCCCGCCAGCGCCGGCGTATTCGGCATCGCCCGCACCAGCCGGGTGCGCCCGTTCAGCCAGCGCTGCATGTCCTGCAGCCGGATGCCAGCGGCCACGCTGATCACCAGGTTGCCCTTGCCGCTGGCCGGCAAGATCGGCAGCAACTGCGCCGCGGCGTCGCGGAACTGCTGCGGCTTGACCGCCAGCACCAGCACGTCGCTGGCGCCCAAGGCGGCATCCGGCGCCCCGGCCGCATGCACGCCGAGATCGCGCGCCAGCCGTTGCTGGGCCTCGGGGAAGGGGTCGACCACGCGGATCGAGCCGGCCGGCACGCCGCGGGCGATCAGGCCGCCGATCAGTGCGGTGGCCATGTTGCCGCCGCCGAGAAAGCCAAAGGTAAGGGTATCGAGCATGGGGATCCGTTGGGGGCTTGAAGGATATGGACCGGGCGCGCCGGGCTACGGATACTGGCGCGCTCCGAAAATGGCGGTGCCGATCCGCACCAGCGTGGCGCCCTCGGCGATGGCGGCTTCCATGTCGCCCGACATGCCCATCGACAGCGTATCGAGGTCCAGGCCGTCGGCGCGCAGCGCCTGCAGCATGGCGCGCATGGCCGCGAACGGGCAGCGCTGCGCGGCGGGTTCGTCCTCGGGCTCGGGGATGGCCATCAGCCCGCGCAGGCGCAGGCCGGGCAGCGCGGCGACGGCGTGTGCCAGTGCGGGTACCTCTGCCGGGGCGACGCCGCTCTTGCTGGCTTCGCCGCTGATATTGACCTGGATGCAGACCTGCAGCGCCGCCATGCCGGCCGGGCGCTGCGCCGACAGCCGCTCGGCGACCTTGAGCCGGTCGATGGCGTGCACCCAGTCGAAATGCTCTGCCACCAGGCGGGTCTTGTTGCTCTGCAGCGGGCCGATGAAATGCCATTGCAGGCGGTGGCGCAGGTCGGCCAGCGCGGCGATCTTGTCGACGCCTTCCTGGACGTAGTTTTCCCCGAATGCAAGCTGTCCGGCGGCGTATGCGGCCCTTATGCGGTCGGGGGGGACGCTCTTGGAAACGGCCAGCAGGGCGATGTCCCCGGGCTGTCTGCCGGCTTGTTGTGCGGCCGCCGCGATGCGCTGGTGAACGGCTTGCAAGTTGGCGGCAATTACAGACATAATCCGGCGAACATACAAAAGAGAGTACGCAAGGTACTGATAACTATTCAGGGTGGGGTCATTATAGATGGACATCGCGCAGCTATTGGCTTTCGCTGTCAAGAACAAGGCGTCTGATCTTCATCTGTCCGCGGACATGCCGCCGATGGTGCGGATTCACGGCGACATGCGCCGGATCAACGTCGCCTCGATGACGCACAAGGATGTCCACGCCATGGTGTACGACATCATGAGCGACACCCAGCGCAAGGCCTACGAAGAACGCCTCGAAATCGATTTCTCGTTCGAGATCGCCGGGCTGTCCCGCTTCCGGGTCAATGCCTATAACACCCAGCGCGGCGCCGCCGCGGTGTTCCGTACCATTCCCTCCAAGGTGCTCACGCTCGAAGAGCTGCGCGCGCCCGCGGTGTTTGCCGACCTGTGCATGAAGCCGCGCGGGCTGGTGCTGGTGACGGGCCCGACCGGCTCGGGCAAGTCCACCACGCTGGCGGCGATGGTCGACCATCGCAACGAGAACGACATGGGCCACATCCTCACGGTGGAGGACCCGATCGAATTCGTGCACAGCTCCAAGAAGAGCCTGATCAATCAGCGCGAACTGGGGCCGCATACGCATTCGTTTGCCAACGCGCTGCGCTCGGCACTGCGTGAAGACCCGGACGTGATCCTGGTGGGTGAGCTGCGCGACCTGGAAACCATCCGCCTGGCGCTGACCGCGGCCGAGACCGGCCACCTGGTCTTCGGCACGCTGCACACCAGCTCCGCGGCCAAGACCATCGACCGGGTGGTCGATGTGTTCCCGCCCGAAGAGAAGGACATGGTGCGCACCATGCTGTCGGAATCGCTGGAGGCGGTGATCTCGCAGACGCTGCTGAAGACGCGCGACGGCAATGGCCGCACCGCCGCGCACGAGATCATGATCGCCACGCCCGCGATCCGCCACCTGATCCGCGAGAACAAGATCGCGCAGATGTACTCCATGATGCAGACCAGCAGCGGGCTGGGCATGCAGACGCTGGACCAGTGCCTGTCTGACCTGATCAAGCGCAGCGCCATCAGCTACAACGACGCGCGCGCCATTGCCAAGAATCCCGACGCGTTCATGGGCTGAGGCCCGCTCCCTTGCAGGACACCGCCATGCTCGATCGCGAATCCGCCGCCAAGTACATCAACGACCTGCTGGAGCTGATGGTCGGCAACCGCGGCTCGGACCTGTTCATCACCTCTGACTTCCCGCCGGCGATCAAGGTCGACGGCAAGATCAAGCCGGTGTCGCAGCAGCCGCTGAATCCGACCCAGGCGCTTGGCCTGGTGCGCTCGGTGATGAACGAGCGCCAGGTGCAGGACTTCGACACCAGCCGCGAATGCAATTTTGCGATCACCGCGCCCAAGGCCGGGCGCTTCCGCGTGTCGGCCTTTATCCAGCAGGGCAAGGCCGGCATGGTGGTGCGCACCATCAATACGCGCATCCCCTCGGTGGCCGACCTGGACCTGCCGGCGACGCTGCATGAGGTGGTGATGGCCAAGCGCGGGCTGGTGATCGTGACCGGCGCCACCGGCTCGGGCAAGTCGACCACGCTGGCGGCTATGCTGGATCACCGCAACGCGCATTCGTACGGCCATATCATCACCATCGAGGATCCGATCGAGTACGTGCATGCGCACCAGAACTGCATCGTCACGCAGCGCGAGGTCGGCATCGATACCGAGTCCTGGCACGTGGCGCTGAAGAACACGCTGCGCCAGGCGCCCGACGTGATCCTGATCGGCGAAATCCGCGACCGCGAGACCATGGAGTACGCGATGCAGTACGCCGAGACCGGCCACCTGTGCCTGGCCACGCTGCACGCCAACAACGCCAATCAGGCGATCGACCGCGTGGTCAACTTCTTCCCCGAGGAAAAGCGCCAGCAGCTGCTGATCGACCTGTCGCTGAACCTGAAGGCGATGATTTCGCAGCGCCTGCTGCCGCGCGCGGGCCGCAAGGGGCGGGTGCCTGCGGTGGAGATCATGATCGGCACGCCGCTGGTGGCCGACCTGATCTTCAAGGGCGAGATCCACGAGCTCAAGGAAGTCATCAAGAAGTCGCGCGAGCAGGGCATGGTCTCGTTCGACCAGGCGCTGTTCGACCTGTACGAGGAAGGCAAGATCACCTACGAGGACGCGCTGCGCAACGCTGACTCGCTCAATGACCTGCGCCTGATGATCAAGCTGCACAGCGCGAGCGCCAAGGACACCGACCTGGGTGCCGGCACCGAGCATCTCAACGTCATCTGATTCGTGCACGGCGATGCGCATGGCGTTATGCTTGGGCCACGCAAGGGCCAGTTCCGGCCCCAGGAGTCTGCCATGAGCAATGTCTACCAGTTCGAAGCCAACTCGCTGGCCGGCCAGCCGGTGCCGCTGTCGCAGTTCCAGGGCAAGGTGATGCTGGTCGTCAACACCGCCAGTGAATGCGGGTTCACGCCGCAGTATGAGGGCCTGCAGAAGCTCTACGACGAATACCACGGGCGCGGCCTGGAGGTGCTGGGCTTCCCGTGCAACCAGTTCGGCAAGCAGGAGCCGGGCGATGCGCAGCAGATCGGCCAGTTCTGCGAAACGCGCTTTGCGGTGCGCTTCCCGATGTTCGCCAAGATCGACGTGAACGGTGCCGACGCCCATCCGCTGTACCAGTGGCTGACCACGGAAAAGCGTGGCGTGCTCGGTACCCAGGGCATCAAATGGAACTTCACCAAGTTCCTGCTGCGCCGCGACGGCACGGTGTTCAAGCGCTATGCGCCGACCACCAAGCCCGATGAGCTGCGCGCCGATATCGAGAAGCTGCTGTCCGATCCCGCGGCCTGAGGCTCAGGTTCCGCTGGCGCGCACCGCGCGCAGGAAACCATTGAGCGAGCGGTCGGGCGTTTCATGGAAGTGGTCGTCCAGCATGCGAAGGGCGCGGCAGCGGTCCAGCCGGAAGCTGCGGTAGTCCGAGCGCGTGGTGCACCACGTCGCCAGCAGCCAGGCATTGCCCCAGAAGAACAGGCCCAGCGGCATCACCACGCGTTCGGTGATGCGCTGCTGCGCGTCGCAGTAGTCGAGCAGCAGCAGCTTCTGCTCGCCCAGCGCGCCGTGCACCACGTCAAAGGCCTCGCGCACATGCGCCTGGTTGACGTATTCCGGCGCGAACACTCGGCTTTGCTGCGCCGCCAGCCGGCGCGGCGGCGGCAGCGCGGCCATCAGCTTTTCCAGCGCGGGATCGGCCGCGGCGGCCAGCGCGCCGCCGCCCCAGGCTTTCAGCAGGCGCAGGCCGGCGACCAGCGCTTCCACTTCCATGGCGGTGAACATCAGCGGCGGGACATCGAAGTCGGCGCGCAGCCGGTAGCCGATGCCGGCCTCGCCCTCGACCGGCACGCCTGACAGCGACAGCGCCTGGATATCACGGTAGACGGTGCGTTCCGACACCCCGAGCCGCTGCGCCAGCAGCGCCGCCGTGGTCAGCCGGCGGCCGCGCAGCACCTGCACGATCTGGAACAGGCGGTCGGCGCGGCGGCTCATCGGGGGTGGCTTGCCATTGGGTTCAACCGGCCACGGGCTCGTGCAGCCCGATGCGGTTGCCTTCGCTGTCGGTGATATGGGCGATGCGGCCGATCTCGCCCGGCAGGCGCAGCGGCCCGAACACGGTCTTGCCGCCGGCGCGCGCGGCGCGCTCCAGCAGCACATCCAGTTCCGGCGCATGCAGGTACGGCACCGCGCCGTAGTAGTTGCTGGGACGGTAGCCTTCGCCGGCCACCAGCGCGCCGCCCGGGTCGGGGTGGGGGAACACGGCCATGTCGACCTGGCTCATGGTCTCGCGGCGCAGCTGGATGTCGAACACCTGCTCGTAGAAGCCGACCGCGCGGTTCATGTCGACGACAGGGATTTCCAGCCAGTTGATCAGACGGTTGCTCATGACAGACTCCTTGGTTCCGGGTGAAGGGGAGTGAGGAGTTCGCATCATGCGCGGGGGCTGCTGACAGCGTCCTGTCAGGAGCGTGTCAGTGTGGCATCCACGCCGCCATCACCGGCACCATGATCGCCGTCAGCACGCCGTTCAGGCCCATGCCCAGCGCGGCAAAGGCGCCGCCTTCCTGGTTGACCTGGAAGGCCCGCGCGGTGCCGATGCCGTGCGCCGCCACGCCGGTGGCGAAGCCGCGCACGCTGTAGTCGCGGATGCGCAGCAGGTTCAGCACGCTGGTGGCGCTGACCGCGCCGATGATGCCGGTGGCCATCACCAGCACCGCCGTCAGCGACGGCAGCCCGCCGATCTTCTCGGCCACGCCCATGGCGATCGGGATCGTCACCGACTTGGGCGCGAGCGAGCGCACGGTCTCCGGCGATGCGCCCAGCAGGTAGGCAATGCCCACCGCCGAGACCACTGCCACCACCGAGCCCGCCACCAGCCCCGCCAGCAGCGGGAACACATGGGTGCGCAGCTTGGGCAGCTGCAGGTACAGCGGCACTGCCAGCGCCACCGTGGCCGGCCCCAGCAGGAAGTGCACGAACTGCGCGCCGTCGAAGTAGGTCTTGTAGGGCGTGCCGGTGACGGTCAGCACCGTGACCAGCAGCGCCACCGCGATCATCACCGGGTTGGCCAGCGGCGAGAAGCGCGATTTCTCGTAGATGCGGAAGGCGAACACATAGGCCAGCAGCGTGGCGGTCAGCCCGACCAGCGGGCTGGCCGCCAGGTAGACCCAGATCTCGTTCAGGCGGGGCGACATCATGCTTGTTCTCCCTTCGCATCGGCGTGCGGGGCGTCGGTGCGCTTGCGCATCAGCAGGCGCGTGACCACGGCGGTGGTGGCGATGGCCAGCCAAGTGGAGACCACCAGCGCCACCAGGATCGGCATCCATTCGCCTTCGATGCGGTTGGCGTGGACCATGATGCCGACGCCGGCCGGGACGAACAGCAGTGACAGGTGCTTGAGCAGTTCGCTGGTGGTGCCCTGGATGATGGGCAGCAGCCGATCGTCGAAGGCAAGCCAGCCGAACAGCAAGATCATGCCCAGCACGGGGCCGGGCACCGGCAGGGTCAGCGCGTAGCTGATCACCTCACCGACGGACTGGAAAACCAACAGGATTGCAAAGGTCTGGAGCATGGGGGCGTGGCGTTTGGTCACAGGTGCGCGGCGCGCGTCCGGAAGGGATGCGCGCTGCCGCCCATGCTGCCTGCCCGCGCTAGCCGAGCATCTTGTCGACCAGTTCGATCCAGTGCATCACCGGGGTGCCGGTGCCGCTCTGCAGGTGCGAGATGCAGCCGATATTGGCCGAGACGATGGCTTCGGGCTGCGTGGCCTGCAGTTTGGCGAGCTTGTCGTCGCGCAGGCGGTAGGCCAGTTCCGGCTGCAACACCGAATAAGTGCCTGCCGAGCCGCAGCACAGGTGGCTGTCAGCGCAGAGTTTGACTTCCACGCCGAGGCCGGTCAAGAGCGCTTCGACTTTGCCGCGGATCTGCTGGCCGTGCTGCAGCGTGCAGGGCGGGTGGTAAGCCACGCGCCGGTTGTCGCGCGGGACCGCGCCGGCCAGGGTGTGCAGCTCGTCGGCAAAGTCCGGCAAGACTTCGGACAGGTCGCGCGTCAGCGCCGATACGCGGCGGGCGCGCTCGGCGTACTTCGCATCATCGCGCAGCAGGTGGCCGTAATCCTTGACCATCGCGCCGCAGCCCGAGGCGGTCATCACGATGGCTTCGGCGCCGTCCTCGATATGCGGCCACCAGGCGTCGATATTGCGGCGCATATTGTCGAGGCCGCCGTCGTGGTCGCCGGTGTGGAAGCGGATCGCGCCGCAGCAGCCGGCTTCGCGCGCCACCAGCAGTTGTACGCCGACACGGTCGAACACGCGCGCAGTGGCGGCATTGATGTTGGGCGACATTGCCGGCTGCACGCAGCCGTCGAGCAACAACATCTTGCGTGCATGCACATTGCGCGGCCACGTGCCGGGCGCGGCGGTGCTGGACAGCGCCGGCACCTTGTTGCGCAGCGTGCCCGGCAGCAGCGGCCGCATCATCTGGCCCAGGCGCAGCGCCGTGCCGAACAGCGCCGGGCGCGTCAGCCCCTCGCGCAGCACCCAGCGCGCGATGCGCTCGCTGGCGGGGCGCCGCACGCCTTCGGCCTCGAGCTTGTCGTCGACCAGCTTGCGGCCGATATCGACCAGGCGGCCGTAGCGCACGCCCGACGGGCAGGTCGATTCGCAGTTGCGGCAGGTCAGGCAGCGATCCAGGTGCAGGCGCGTGCTTTCGGTGATGGCATGGCCTTCCAGCACCTGCTTCATCAGGTAGATGCGCCCGCGCGGGCCGTCCAGCTCATCGCCGAGCAACTGGTAGGTGGGGCAGGTGGCGGTGCAGAAGCCGCAATGCACGCACTTGCCGACGATGGATTTGGCTTCCTCGCCTTCGGGCGTGTCGCGGAGAAAATCGGCCAGGGTCGTTTGCATGGTGTGGAGAGGTTGTGCCTGAGCGTGTCTGGACCTGCAGGATCAGAGCCCGGGGTACATGCGCTGCGGGTTGAAGATGCCGGCCGGGTCGAAGGTCTCTTTCAGGCGGCGGTGGATCGCGGCCAGCGGCGAGGCCAGCGGCGTGAACACGCCCACTGACTTGTCGCCGTTGCGGAACAGCGTGGCATGGCCGCCGGCGGCCTGCGCCACCGCGCGCACGCTTTCGGCATCGGATTTGCCGGTGCCGTCCTCGGGCAGCCACCAGCGCTGGCCGCCGCCCCATTCGATCAGTTGCGAGCCGGGCAGCTCCAGCGGCGCGGCGGTGGTGGGCACCGCCAGGCGCCACAGCGCGCGGCCCGCCTGGGCGGGGGCGAAGAACGGGTGGGTCTGCTCGCGCAGCGATTGCCACAGCGCCGCGGCCTGCGCGGCGTCCACGCGTTCGCCGCCCAGCCTGGCGCACGCGGCACGCACGGCGGCGGTGGCGCCGGCCAGGCGCACATGCAGCACGCCCGCGTGCCAGGCGGAAGACGCCAGCGGCAGCGGCTGGCCGCCCCACCGGTTCAGGTGCCCGATGGCATCGGCCTGCGCCAGGTCGAAGCGCAGCGTGGCCTCGTCGAACGGTGCCGGCAGCACCTTGACCGACACCTGCAGGATCAGCCCGAGCGTGCCGAGCGAGCCCGCCAGCAGCCGCGACACGTCATAGCCCGCCACGTTCTTCATTACCTGGCCGCCGAAGTCCATCACCTCGCCGCGTCCGTCCATCAGCTGCGCGCCCAGCATGAAGTCGCGCAGCGCGCCCACCGACTGCCGGCGCGGGCCCGACAATCCCGCGGCCACGGCGCCGCCCAGCGTCGCGGTGCTGGCCTGGCCCGGCAGTGCGAAATGGGGCGGCTCGAAGGCCAGCATCTGGCGCCTTTCGGCCAGCGCCGCCTCGATCTCGGCCAGCGGCGTGCCGCAGCGCGCGGTGATCACCAGCTCGGCCGGGTCGTAGTCGACGATGCCGGCATAGGCGCGCGTGTCCAGCAGCTGACCTGCGGCGGGCTGGCCGTAGAAGTCCTTGCTGCCGCCGCCGCGCAGCCGCAGCGCGGTGCGGGTCTCGGTGGCTTGCCTGACGGCGTCGCGGATGGCGTCGAGGGTGGCTTGCATATGCGTCGTGGGGTAGGGAAGGCCGGCTCAGGAGCCGGCAGGTCCGCCGGGCACTTCCGGCCGGTCGTTCCGGTATTCGGGCAGCTGGCTGCCGCAATGCTTGCAGTAGCCGGCGTCGGGTTCGTGGCCCTCGGTCAGGCAATGCGTGCAGGTGCGCGTGGTGAGCGGCCGCTTGAGGATGCTGGCGGCCAGCTCGGCGCCGACGATGCCGGTGGGGAAGGCGATGATGCCGTAGCCCAGCAGGATGGTCAGCGAGGTGATGAACTGCCCCAGCGGGGTCTTGGGCACCATGTCGCCGAAGCCCGTCGTGGTCAGCGTCACCACCGCCCAGTACATGCTGACCGGGATGCTGGTGAAGCCGTGCTGCGGACCTTCCACCACGTACATCACCGTGCCCAGGATCACCGTGATGATGAACACCGTGCCCAGGAACACGAAGATCTTGCGCCGGCTGTTGACCAGCGCGCGGTACAGGATCTCGGCTTCCTCGAAGTACACGGTCAGCTTCAGGATCCGGAACACGCGCAGCAGCCGCAGCAGGCGCACGTCGATCAGGAAATGCAGCTCGGGCAGGAAGAAGGCCAGCCAGGTCGGCATGATCGAGATGAAGTCGATGATGCCGTAGAAGCTGAACACATAGCGCCACGGCCGGCGCACCACCAGGATGCGCATCACGTACTCGGCCGTGAAGAACAGCGTGAACATCCATTCCAGCACGGTGAACGGCAGCCCCAGGCGGTTGTTCACCGCGGGCAGGCTGTCGAGCATCACCACCATCACGCTGGCGACAATGGCCAGCAGCAGCGCGACATCGAAGAGCCGGCCCTCGCGGGTATCGGCCTCGAAGACAATGGTGTACCAGCGCTGGCGCCAGCCGGTCCCGGGCTGGCCCAGGCGCTGGCGGATGAACGCTTCCTGCTGCTGGCGTCGGCGTGGGGTGGACATGGCGTGGCTCAGAAGCGCGGCAGCTCCGGGTGCGGCAGCAGGCCCCGCTTCACATGCATCTTGCCGTATTCCGCGCAGCGCGCCAGCGTGGGGATGGCCTTGTCCGGGTTGAGCAGTCGCGCCGGGTCGAAGGCGGCCTTGACGCCGAAGAAGGCGTCGCGCTCGGCGGGCGAGAACTGCACGCACATCGAATTGAGCTTTTCCACGCCGACGCCGTGCTCGCCGGTGACGGTGCCGCCCAGCTCGACGCAGGTTTCCAGGATGTCGGCGCCGAACAGCTCGGCGCGGTGCCATTCGTCCTGGTCCGCGCCATCGAACAGCACCAGCGGGTGCATGTTGCCGTCGCCGGCATGGAACACGTTGATGCAGCGCAGGCCGTATTTGTGCTCCATGGCTTCGATGCGCTTGAGCAGCGTGCCGATGTGCTTGCGCGGGATGGTGCCGTCCATGCAGTAGTAGTCCGGCGAGATCCGGCCGGCGGCGGGGAAGGCGTTCTTGCGGCCGCTCCAGAAGCGCAGGCGCTCGGCTTCGTTCTGCGAGACCACGATGCGGGTGCAGCCCGACGCCGTCAGCACCGCGCTCATGCGTTCGATTTCCTCGGCCACTTCTTCCGGGGTGCCGTCGGATTCGCACAGCAGGATGGCGGCGGCATCCAGGTCATAGCCCGCATGCACGAACTGCTCGACCGCGGCGGTGGCGGGCTTGTCCATCATTTCCAGCCCGGCCGGGATGATGCCGGCGGCGATCACTTCGGCCACCGCGTTGCCGCCTTTCTCGACATCGTCGAAGCAGGCCATGATCACCTGCGCCAGCTGCGGCTTGGGAATCAGGCGCACCGTGACCTCGGTGACCACGGCCAGCATGCCTTCGGAGCCGATCAGCACCGCCAGCAGGTCCAGGCCCGGCGAGTCGGGGCCTCGGAGCCGAATACCACCACCTCGCCCTCCATCGTCACCGCGCGCACGCGCAGCACGTTGTGCACGGTCAGGCCGTACTTCAGGCAGTGCACGCCGCCGGAGTTCTCGCTGACGTTGCCGCCGATGGTGCAGGCGATCTGCGAGGACGGGTCCGGCGCGTAGTACAGGTTGTGGGGTGCGGCGGCGTCGGAGATCGCCAGGTTGCGCACGCCCGGCTGGACCACCGCGGTGCGCGAGTACGGATCGACCGACAGGATGCGCTTGAACTTGGCCAGCGACAGCACCAGGCCCTCGGCGATCGGCATGGCGCCGCCCGACAGGCTGGTGCCGGCGCCGCGCGGCACCACCGGCACGCCCAGCTTGTGGCACAGCCGCAGGATCGCGCAGACCTGTTCCTCGGTATCGGGCAGGGCCACGGCCATCGGCACCTGGCGGTACGCGGCCAGGCCGTCGCATTCATAGGGAACGGTGTCTTCCGGCTTCCACAGCAGCGCGGCATCCGGCAGGATCTGCGCCAGGCCGGCCAGCAGCGCGCTGCGGCGGCCTTCGGCCGTGGCAGGGGCGCCGTCGGGGGCTATGGTTTGGGCTTCGTGCGGGGCATTCATGAACGACTCCTGTGGGGCCTCCCGGATGGCGGCCGGTGCGCGGCCTGCCGGTCGCGGCAATGCAGGGCCTGCCGCGGAGGACGGGTGACTATAGCGCAGGGCACCCGGCGCGGGCACCACGGGAGACGTGAATTCCGCATGGCAGGCCGATCAAAAATGCTCATCATGGCTGCGCGGGAAATCATGCCTGGCATGGGACGCAAGTCCAGCGTACACCGCGGCGCGGGTGCAGGGAAGCCGGCCCGGCCCGGCTCAGCGTGCCGGCGGCCGCGGCAGGAAGCAGACCATGTCGAGCTTGTCGTGGAAGTGCGGCGCGACGTACAGCGCATCCGGCTCCCGCCCCGTGCGCACGAACCCGAGCGACTCATACAGCCGCACCGCGCCCGTGCTGCCGGCATTGACGCACAGCGTCACCTGGCGCACGCCCGGCATGGCGGCGGCCTGTTCCATGGCCCGGTCCATCAGCGCGCGGCCGAGCTTGCGGTCGCGCCAGCCCGGGCCACGTACATGCCCCAGATAAAGGCCTTGTGCCGGTGCTTGGCGTTTTCCTCGCGCATCACCCCGACCACGCCGGCCAGCGCGCTGCCATCGGTGCCGTCAACGAAGGCGCCGAACACGGCCTTGCCCTCGGTGGCGGCCAGGCGACCGGCGACGACTTCCAGCGGCCGGTCCTGTTCCTCCTCCAGGCTGGCTGCGAAGGCCTCCGGCGCTTCGGCCAGGCCTTGCAGCCGCAGCGCCTGGAAGGCGGCGGCATCGGCGGGGGTCAGCAGGCGGATTTCCATGGGGGCGGGTCTCCTACCAGTCCAGGCTCAGCAGCCAGTCGACGAAATAGCGCGCCTCGGGCTTGAGCGGGGCCTGTTCGCGCTCGACGATGTAGTAGCCGTGCGGCGAGACCGATTCCACATCCAGCAGCCGCACCATCTGCCCCAGCGACAGCCAGTGCCGCGCCATGCGCTGCCGTACCAGCGCCACGCCCTGGTTGGACGCGATCGCTTCCAGCATCAGGCCGATGTCATTGAACTGCGGCCCGGTCTGCGGCTCGGCCCAGTCCAGCCCGGCGGTCTCGAACCACGGCTTCCACGGCTCCAGCGGGCTGCGCAGCAGCACCAGGCCGTGCAAGTGCTCGGGTCTGGTGATGGCGCGGCCGTTGACGCGCTCATAGTATTCGCGGCCGCAGGCCGGGAACACCGGCTCGACCAGCAGCCGGGTGGTCTTCAGGTCGGGGTAGCGGCCGGTGCCGTAGCGGACCTCGACATCGGTGTCCTCGGCCTTGACGTCCAGGAACGGGATCGCCAGGTGCAGCTCGAGGTCGATATGCGGATACAGCGCGCCGAACTCAGGCAGGCGGGGCACCAGGTGCTGGCGCCCGAAGGTGGGCGGGATCGCCACCCGCAGCCGGGTGCGCAGCTTGTTGTACTCGGGCCGCGCCAGCTCATTGAGCGACTTGAGCGCGTCCTGCACGTTGCGCAGGTAGCGCGTGCCGGCGGCGGTCAGCCGCAGCGCGGCGTTGGCGCGCACGAACAGGTCTTCGCCCCACAGCTCCTCAAGATTCTTGATGCGGTGCGAGACCGCGCTGGGCGTGACCGACAGCTCTTCGGCCGCGCGCGCAAAGCTGCCCAGGCGCGCCGCTGCCTCGAAGGCGATCAGCAGGTGCAGCGGCGGGACGCGGTTGAACATGGCGGCCATCTGCCCGCTATGCCTTACCGCGTGCCCGCGCGCGCGGCGCTGAAGATCTTGCCCGGGTTCAGGATGTGGTTGGGGTCCAGCGCGTCCTTGATCGCGCGCATCAGGTCGAGCGCGTCCTCGCCGTGTTCTTCCGCCAGGAAGCGCTGCTTGTGCAGGCCCACGCCGTGCTCGCCGGTGCAGGTGCCGCCCATCGCCAGCGCGCGCTCGACGATGCGCTGGTTGATGGCCTCGGCCTCGGCCATTTCCTCGGGCTTGCCGGGGTCGACCAGGATTGCCACGTGGAAGTTGCCGTCGCCGACATGGCCGACGATGGGGCAGGGCAGCGCCGAGGCGTTCAGGTCCTTCTCGGTCTCGGTGACGCAGTCGGCCAGGCGCGAGATCGGCACGCACACGTCGGTGGTCACCGACTTGCAGCCCGGCTTGAGCTGCAGCATGGCGAAGTAGGCGGTATGGCGCGCGTTCCACAGCCGGCTGCGGTCCTCCGGGCGCGTGGCCCACTCGAAGCCCTGGCCGCCGTGCTCGGCGGTGATCTGCTGCACGGTCTCGGCCTGCTCGCGCACGCCGGCCTCGGTGCCGTGGAATTCGAAGAACAGGTGCGGGGTCTCGGGCAGGGTCAGGTTGTCGTGGCGGTTGATGGCGCGGATCGCCAGCGCATCAACAAACTCCACGCGCGCCACCGGCACGCCCAGCTGGATGGTCTGGATCACCGCCTGCACCGCGCTGCCCATGCTGGGGAAGGCGCACACCGCGGCGGAGATCGCTTCGGGCTGCGGGTAGAGCCGCACCGTTACCTCGGTGATGATGCCGAGCGTGCCTTCGCTGCCGATAAAGAGCCGGGTCAGGTCATAGCCCGCCGCCGACTTGCGCGCCTGGGTGCCGGTGCGGATCACGCGGCCGTCGGCGGTCACCACCGTCAGTGCCAGCACGTTCTCGCGCATGGTGCCGTAGCGCACCGCGTTGGTCCCGGAGGCGCGCGTGGCGCACATGCCGCCCAGCGAGGCATCGGCGCCCGGATCGATCGGGAAGAACAGTCCGGTGTCCTTGATTTCCTGGTTGAGCTGCTTGCGCGTGACGCCGGGCTGCACGGTCACGGTCAGGTCCTCGGACTGCACCGCGAGCACGCGGTTCATCTGCGACAGGTCCAGGCTGATGCCGCCTGCCACGGCCAGCAGATGGCCTTCCAGCGACGAGCCGGCGCCGTACGGGATCAGGGGCACGCCATGCTGGTTGCACAGGCGCGCCACCTCGGCCACTTCCTCGGTGCTGTGGGCGAAGACCACGGCGTCGGGCACGGCCGGCGGGAACGGGGATTCGTCACGGCCGTGGTGTTCGCACACGCCGGCGGAGGTGGTGAAGCGGTCGCCGAAGCGCGCCGCCAGGGCTGCGCTGAAGGCGGGCGGCAGCGGACGGCGGGCGAGGGTGGCGGGCGGCGTGGGGTGGTTCATGCGGGTCTCCGGCGGGTCGGCGCGACGGTGGTGCCGGCGGCGGCGCTCCGGAGCAAGCTCCGGTCTGGCCGGCAGGGGCGCGACCCGGTTATCGAATGGACGATGAATGGGGCTACCGGCATTCTACGCCGCGCGGCGACTCACGCACCCTGGCGGGGCGCGGCGGCGGCTGGCGGCCGGCAGGTACTGGCCGATAGCCGCACAGCAAGCGCCGGGACACAAGAGCTTGGCCCGCCGAGGCGGCCGGCGCGATAATGCGTCTTTCCCCCTGGCGCCACGCGTTGCAGGGCGGACCACGACTATCACACGCTTACGAGGAGACCGGCATGGGCAACCGCCTGTCCAAGATTGCCACCCGCACCGGCGACGCCGGCACCACCGGCCTGGGCGATGGCAGCCGCACCGGCAAGGACAGCCTGCGCATCGCCGCCATCGGCGACGTCGACGAGCTGAACTGCCACGTCGGCGTGCTGCTGACCGAGGCCCTGCCGGACGACGTGCGCGCCGCGCTGCTGCATATCCAGCACGACCTGTTCGACCTCGGTGGCGAGCTGTCCATCCCGGGCTACACCCTGCTCAAGCCTGAGCAGGTGGCGCAGCTCGACACCTGGCTGGCCGGCTACAACGCCAACCTGCCGCGGCTGGCCGAATTCATCCTGCCGGGCGGCAGCCGCGCCGCGGCGCAGGCCCATGTCTGCCGCACCGTGTGCCGCCGTGCCGAACGCGCGCTGGTGGCGCTGGGCGCGGCCGAGCCGCTGAACGAGGCCCCGCGCCAGTACCTGAACCGGCTGTCGGACCTGATGTTCGTGCTGGCGCGGGTGCTGAACCGCGCCGGGGGTGGTTCGGACGTGCTGTGGCAGCGCGATCGCGACGCGCCTGGAGGTATGGAATAAGCCACTTGTGGCGACGGCGCCGCGCCGCCGGCTTAACCTGCGGCGGCGGATGCCGTTGAAAGCGTGCAGAAACCGAGAAAATTACTCGGATTTGCCGCTTCTGCCCTTGAAAAGCCCCCGGACGGCCACATTTCGGCCTCAGGTTGAATTGCAGCCGCGCAGATAGCGCTGGCTCAAGAGGAGAGAATAATGGGTAAGATCATCGGTATCGACCTCGGTACCACCAATAGCTGCGTCGCGATCCTGGAAGGCAACACCCCCAAGGTCATCGAAAACTCGGAGGGTGCCCGCACCACCCCGTCGATCATCGCCTACATGGAAGACGGCGAAATCCTGGTCGGCGCGCCGGCCAAGCGCCAGGCCGTCACCAATCCGCGCAACACCCTGTACGCGGTCAAGCGCCTGATCGGCCGCAAGTTCGAAGAGAAGGAAGTCCAGAAGGACATCGGCCTGATGCCGTACGCCATCGTCAAGGCTGACAACGGCGACGCATGGGTGTCGGTGCGCGACCAGAAGCTGGCCCCGCCGCAGGTGTCCGCCGAAGTGCTGCGCAAGATGAAGAAGACGGCCGAGGATTACCTCGGCGAGCCGGTGACCGAAGCCGTGATCACCGTGCCGGCCTACTTCAACGACTCGCAGCGCCAGGCCACCAAGGATGCCGGCCGCATCGCCGGCCTGGACGTCAAGCGCATCATCAACGAGCCGACCGCGGCTGCGCTGGCGTTTGGCATGGACAAGAACGAGAAGGGCGACCGCAAGATTGCCGTGTATGACCTCGGCGGCGGCACCTTCGACATCTCGATCATCGAGATCGCGGACGTGGACGGCGAGAAGCAGTTCGAAGTGCTGTCGACCAACGGCGATACCTTCCTGGGCGGCGAAGACTTCGACCAGCGCATCATCGACTACATCATCAGCGAGTTCAAGAAGGACCAGGGCGTTGACCTGTCCAAGGACGTGCTCGCGCTGCAGCGCCTGAAGGAAGCCGCTGAAAAGGCCAAGATCGAACTGTCGAGCTCGCAGCAGACCGAAATCAACCTGCCGTACATCACGGCCGATGCCTCGGGTCCGAAGCACCTGAACCTGAAGATGACCCGCGCCAAGCTCGAATCCCTGGTGGAAGAGCTGATCACGCGCACCATCGAGCCGTGCCGCATCGCCATCAAGGACGCGGGCGTCAAGGTCAGCGACATCGACGACGTGATCCTGGTCGGCGGCATGACCCGCATGCCCAAGGTGCAGGAACAGGTCAAGGAGTTCTTCGGCAAGGAAGCGCGCAAGGACGTGAACCCGGATGAAGCCGTGGCCGTCGGTGCCGCGATCCAGGGCTCGGTGCTGTCGGGCGACCGTACCGACGTGCTGCTGCTGGACGTGACGCCGCTGTCGCTGGGGATCGAGACCCTGGGCGGCGTGATGACCAAGATGATCACCAAGAACACCACCATCCCGACCAAGCATGCGCAGGTGTTCTCGACCGCTGACGACAACCAGCCGGCCGTGACCATCAAGGTGTTCCAGGGCGAGCGTGAAATGGCCACCGGCAACAAGCTGCTGGGCGAGTTCAACCTGGAGGGCATCCCGCCCGCGCCGCGCGGCACGCCGCAGATCGAGGTCTCGTTCGACATCGACGCCAACGGCATCCTGCACGTGGGCGCCAAGGACAAGGCCAGCGGCAAGGAAAACCGGATCACCATCAAGGCGAACTCGGGCCTGTCGGAAGACGAGATCCAGCGCATGGTCAAGGACGCCGAGGCCAACGCCGAGGAAGACAAGAAGGCCCGCGAGCTGGCGGATGCCCGCAACCAGGCCGACGCGCTGATCCACTCGACCAAGAAGGCGCTGACCGAGTACGGCGACAAGCTGGACGCGGGTGAGAAGGAAAAGATCGAAGCCGCGATCAAGGAACTGGAAGACGCCGCACGCGGCGGCGACAAGGCCGAGATCGACGCCAAGGTCAACGCGCTGTCCGAAGTCAGCCAGAAGCTGGGCGAGAAGGTCTATGCCGACATGCAGGCCAAGGCCGGTGAAGGTGCCGCGCCCGGTGCTGCCGGTGCCGGTGCGGCCGGTGGCCAGCAGCAGGCCCAGCCGCAGGACGACAACGTTGTGGACGCCGAATTCAAGGAAGTCAACGACAAGAAGTAATCGGGACCCGCGGGCGGCGGCGCAGGCACTGGCCGGCACCGCTCCCGCCCCGACGCCGGGCGACGGCCATCAGACCCGCGGGAAACCGCCGTCGGATGCCGCGCTCGGCTTTTTTGCTATTCGCCGGCAGGTGCCGCATGCGCCGGCCGGCCAATGAGGTAATGAGCCACCATGGCAAAACGTGACTACTACGAAGTGCTCGGGGTAGGCAAGAACGCGAGCGACGACGAGATCAAGAAGGCTTATCGCAAGCTCGCGATGAAGTACCACCCGGACCGCAATCCGGACAACAAGGAATCCGAGGAAAAATTCAAGGAGGTCAAAGAGGCCTACGAGATGCTTTCCGATGCCGAGAAGAAGGCAGCCTACGACCAGTATGGCCATGCCGGCGTGGATCCGAACATGGCTGGCGGCTTCGGCGGCGGCCAGGGCTACGGCGGCTTTGCCGAGGCCTTTGGCGACATCTTTGGCGACATCTTCGGCCAGCAGGCCGGTGGCCGCCGCGGTGGCGGCGGCCCGCAGGCCTATCGCGGCGCCGACCTGCGCTACAGCATGGAGATCTCGCTGGAGCAGGCTGCGCACGGCCACGAGGCGCAGATCCGCGTGCCGCACTGGGACGACTGCGACCACTGCCACGGCAATGGCGCGGAGCCGGGCTCGAGCGTGGAAACCTGCCCGACCTGCCACGGCGCCGGCCAGGTGCGCGTGTCGCAGGGCTTCTTCACCATGCAGCAGACCTGCCCGAAGTGCCACGGCAGCGGCAAGTTCATCCCCAAGCCCTGCACCAAGTGCCACGGCCAGGGCAAGCTGAAGTCGCAGAAGACGCTGGAAGTGAAGATCCCGGCCGGCATCGACGAAGGCATGCGCATCCGCTCGTCGGGCAACGGCGAGCCGGGTATCAACGGCGGTCCCCCGGGCGACCTGTATGTGGAAGTCCACATCAAGCCGCACGCGGTGTTCGAGCGCGACGGCGACGACCTGCACTGCCAGATGCCGATCTCGTTCGCCACCGCGGCGCTGGGCGGCGACCTGGAAGTGCCGACGCTGAGCGGCAAGGCCACCTTTCCGGTGCCTGAAGCCACCCAGTCGGGCAAGACCTTCCGCCTGCGCGGCAAGGGCATCAAGGGCGTGCGCTCGGGCTATCCGGGCGACCTCTATGTGCATGTGAACGTGGAGACGCCGGTCAAGCTGACCGAGGCGCAGAAGGACATGCTGCGCCAGTTCGACCGCTCGGTGCATGAGGGCGGCTCGCGCCACAGCCCGCAGGAGCAGTCCTGGCTGGACAAAGTGAAGAGCTTCTTCAGCTGACCGGGTCTGCAGTATCGGACCGGCCACGTGCGAGCGTGGCCGGTCTTGTTTTTGGCGCGCGATAATGCCAAGGTTGTCGCCGCCGATTCCTTTCAGACGATTTCCCCGTGGTAGCAAGCATCCAGCCCCCGCCCTCACCCCCGGCCCCTCTCCCGCGAGCGGGAGAGGGGAGCAAGCAGCCAGGGGGAGGAGAGGTCTTCGTTCTTCTCGACGACGCCACGGCTGCGGCGGCGCAAGCCGCATCACGCCTCTACACCGGCCTTGTCCGCGAAGACGTGCTGCCCGCCGGCAGCGACATCGCGCAGCTCGACACGATGCTTGCCGAGGGCTGGCGCCAGGGCTGGCATGCCACCCTGTTTGCCCCCTACGAATTCGGCGGCGCACTGGTCGATGCCCCGGTGCATACCGGTAACGAGATGCCGTTCCACGACGGCGCGCTGCGCCTGCTGTGGTTCCGCAACCTGCGCCGGCTCGATGCCGCGGCGGTCACGGCGTGGCTGCAGTCGAACGCCGACCCGAAGCCAGCGGGCCTGATGGACGTGGCCTCCGATACCTCCCGCGAGGCCTTCGACGATGCCATCGCCCGCATCCACCAGTGGATCGAAGCCGGCGACACCTATCAGGTCAACTATACCCAGCGCCTGCACTTCGATGCCTATGGCGACCCGGTGGCGCTGTATGCCGCGCTGCGCGCCGCGCAGCCGGTGCCGTATGGCGTGCTGGCACGCCTGCAGGATGGCGCCTCGGTGCTATCGCTGTCGCCCGAGCTGTTCGTGCGCCACGACGGCCAGGGCCACCTGCTGACCCGGCCAATGAAGGGCACCGCGCCGCGCTCGGGCGATGCCGTGCGCGATGCGCAGGCCGCCGCCGCGCTGGCCGCCGATGCCAAGAACCGCGCCGAGAACGTGATGATCGTCGACCTGCTGCGCAATGACCTGGGGCGCATCGCGCAGCCGGGCAGCGTGGCGGTGCCGGAGCGTTTTGCGGTGCAGCCGTTTGGCGCGGTGCTGCAGATGACCTCTACCGTCACCGCGACGGCGCGGCCCGGCACGCGGTTTGGCGCGCTGATGGCGGCGCTGTTCCCGTGCGGCTCCATCACCGGCGCGCCCAAGCGGCGCACCATGCAGATCATTGCCGAACTGGAAGACACGCCGCGCGGGCTGTACACCGGGGCGACCGGCTGGATCGATGCGCCGGCCGGTGATGCCGCAGCCGGCCAGTTCGCGCTGTCGGTGGCGATCCGCACGCTGGTGCTGGCACCCGCCGCGGCCAATGGCCTGCGCGCCGGCGAGATGGGCGTGGGCGGCGGCATCGTCCATGACAGCGTGGCAGCGGAGGAGTTTGCCGAATGCGGCTGGAAGGCGCGCTTCCTGACCCGGCACGACCCCGGCTTTACGCTGTTCGAGACCATGCGCGTGCAGGACGGCGAATGCCGCTACCTGGCGCGGCACCTGGCGCGGATCGGGGCCTCGGCGCTGGCATTTGGTTTTGCCTTCGATGCGGACGCGGCACGCGCGGCCGTGGCCGCACAGGTGGCGCAACTGGGCGCAGGCACGTGGCGCCTGCGCCTGAGCGTGGACAAGGCCGGCACGCTTGCGTTTGCCAGCGGCGCGCTGGCGCCCTTGCCGCCGGGGCCGGTCGGGATCGGCATTGCCGCCGATGTGCTGCCCGCCGCCGATCCGCTGCGCCGCCACAAGACCAGCGCGCGCGCCGTGTTCGATGCGGGCTGGCAGGCCGCCGAGCGTGCCGGCGGCTTTGACCGGCTGTTCTTCAACACGCGCGGTGAAGTGCTGGAAGGCGGGCGCAGTTCGGTCTTCGTCCGCATCGATGGCCGCTGGCTGACGCCGCCGCTGTCGGCCGACATCCTGCCCGGCGTGATGCGCGCGGTGGTGCTGGACGAGGGCGGGGCGGCCCTGGGCGCCCCCGGCGAAGCGGTGACGGAAGCCGTGATCACGCGCGCGATGCTCGCGCGCGCCGAGGCCATCGTGCTGGTCAACGCCTTGCGCGGCGCGATGCCGGCGACGCTGGGCCAGTAAGCCCGAAGATCAAGGGTGGTGCGTGTCGAGCACGCCGTCGCCCAGCTTCCAGCGCACCACGCCCGGCAGGTTGATCAGCTCGCGGTCGTGGCAGATCATCACCACGGTGCGGCCTTCGGCGGCCAGGTCGCCGACCAGCGCAATCACCTGCTCGCGCGCGTGTCCGTCCAGGCTCGAGGTGGGTTCATCCAGCAGCAGCAACTCCGGCTCCAGCACCTTGGCGCGCGCCAGCGCCACGCGCTGGATCTCGCCGCCGGACAGGTATTCGGGCGCGGTGTCCTGCAGGTGCGACACGCCGGCCCAGCCCAACGTTTCGCCCACGCGGCGGGCGATCTCGTCGCGCGGCATTCCGCGTGCGTGCAGGCCATAGGCAATGTTTTCGCGCACCGAGGTGCGGAACAGGTAAGGGTGCTGGTGCAGGTAGGCGATGCGCTGGCGCAGCGCCGGCGGCAGCGGGGTGAGGGGTGCGTCGTGCGCCTGGCCCTGGGCGTCGGTCCACTGCGCGCTGGCGCCGGGTGCCGGCTCCAGCCCGGCCAGCATGCGCAGCAGCGTGGTCTTGCCGGCGCCGTTCATGCCGGTCAGCACGATCGCGGTGGCGCGCGGGATCACCAGTCTGTCGATGGCAAAGAGCTTGCGCAGGCCGATGGTGCGCGCCAGCCCGCGCACGATCAGCAGCGGGCTGTGGTCATGGGCAGCGGCGGGGGTCATCGGCGGAAGCCTCCGGCACCCTGCAGCCAGGCCATGCCGATATTGACCAGCAGCGCCAGCGCCACCAGCACGATGCCCAGCGCAATGCCCTGCGCGAACTCGCCCTTGCTGGTTTCCAGCGCAATGGCCGTGGTGATGGTGCGGGTGGAGCCTTCGATATTGCCGCCGATCATCAGCGCCGAGCCGACCTCGGCAATCACGCGCCCGAAGCCGGCGACCACCGCCGCCATCAGCCCGAAGCGCAGCTCGCGGATCACGGTCAGGAAGGTGCGCCAGCGGCCGGCGCCCAGCACCCAGGCGGTCTCGCGCAGTCGCACGTCCGCGCCCTGCAGGGTCGACAGCGCAAACGCCAGCACCACCGGGAAGCCGATCACCGCCTGCCCCAGCACCATGCCCGCCGGCGTGAACAGCAGGTGCAGGCTGCCCAGCGGGCCCTGGCGCGTCAGCAGCAGATACAGGACCAGCCCGACCAGCACGGTCGGGAACGACAGGAAGGCCTGCGCCACCACCACCACCGCGCGCCGGCCCGGGAACTGCCGTGTGGCAATCAGCCAGGCAGCGGCGATGGCCGGCACGGTGGCCAGCGCCAGCCCCAGCACCGCCACCATCAGCGAGGTCCAGACAATGAACCACAGGCCGGCGTCGCCGCTGGCCAGCAGGCGGAAGGCGTCGGCGGTGGCGGTGCCGATCTCCACCGGGTCAGGCGGAGAAGGTGTGCTCGGCGGCGGGGAAGCTGCCATCCTTGACGGCGGCAACGTAGGCGCGCACGGCTGCCTCGACCGAGGTCTGGCCGTCCATGAAGTTGCGCACGAACTTGGCCTTGCGGCCCGGGTAGATATTGAGCATGTCCTGCAGCACCAGCACCTGGCCGGTGCAGTCCGCGCCCGCGCCGATGCCGATGGTGGGGACCGTCAGCGATTGCGTGATCTCGCCGGCCAGCGCCGCGGGCACCGCTTCCATCAGCACCACCTGCGCGCCGGCGGCCTGCAGCGCCAGCGCATCGCGCTTGAGCTGGGCCGCGCCGGCGTTGGTCTTGCCCTGCACCTTGAAGCCGCCCAGCGCGTGCACCGACTGCGGCGTCAGGCCGATATGCGCGCATACCGGGATGCTGCGCTCGACCAGGAACTTGACGATGGGCGCCAGCCAGTCGCCGCCCTCGAGCTTGACCATCTGCGCGCCGGCCTTCATCAGCGTGACTGCGCTGGCAAACGCGGCCTCAGGCGTGGGATAGGTGCCGAACGGCAGGTCCGTCAGCAGCAGCGCGGTCTGGTTGCCGCGCGCCGCGCATTCGGTGTGGTAGGCCATCTGTTCCAGCGTGACTGGCAGCGTGGTCTGCTGGCCCTGCATCACATTGCCCAGCGAGTCGCCGACCAGGATCATTTCCACGCCGCAGTAGTCGAGCAGCGCGGCGAAGCTGGAGTCGTACGCGGTCAGCATGGCGATTTTCTCGCCGGCGTCGCGCATCGCCTGCAGTTTGGGAATCGTGATGGTCTTGCGGGAGGGATCGAGGAGGTAGCTCATGGCAGTGCCCATGTAGACGGCTTTGCCGGTGCCGGGAGGGCCGCCCGCACGGCAACGACGGCCGTCGTTATTGTGTTGGGTCTGGCAGGCGGAGCCTGTCAGGGCGCAGCGAGATTGAGAAAGGCCTTGCGGCCGCGCATGTTTTCGATGCGCGACAGTAGTGTACGGAAATCGTCATCATTGTCCACCGGATTGAAGTGGGCGGTGTCGACGACCAGCACCGGGGCGTCGTCGTACCGGTGGAACAATTCGCCGTAGGCGCCGGCCAGGCGCTGCAGGTAGTGTTCGTCGATGCCGGCCTCGCCAGGCTCGCCGCGGCGCACAATGCGCTCGCGCAAGAGCGACGGGGTGGCCTGCAGCACGATCACCAGGTCGGCGCGCTGCGGCGGCAGGTCAAGGCGTGCGGCGATGGCGTCGTAGAGCGCCAGTTCGTCGTCGGACAGCGTCAGCGCCGCGTGCAGCCGGTCCTTGGCCATCAGGAAATTGGTGACCATGCGCTGGCCGGCCAGCACCCCCGCCTGCCATTGCTGCAACTGCACCGCGCGCTGGGTCAGGCACCACAGCTGCAGCGCCAGCGCATGGCGCGCGGGATCGCGGTAGAAGGGTTCGAGGAAGGGGCTGCGGCGTGCGCTGTCGGGCAGTTCCTGGGCCTGCAGCGTGCGCGCCAGGCGCTGGGCCAGCGAGGTCTTGCCGGATCCGACGGGGCCTTCGACGACGATGCGGCGCAGGTGATCGAGCATGGCGCTCCGGGCTTCAGTGGGGTGGATGGCAGCGCCGCGGGCGCCGCCGGGCGGGGTCAGCCTGGGGTGCCGCCATCGCCGGTCTCGCCAGCGGCGGCCTGCATGCGCAGGCACTTGCAGGTGGACACCTTCTCGATGCGCTGCGCGCCCACGCCGGCCAGGTAGTCGGCGGCGCGTCCGCGCCCCGGGATGGCCAGCGCGGCGTCCAGCTCCAGCAGCGGCACCAGCGTGAAGGCGCGCTCGGTCAGGCGCGGGTGCGGCACCGTCAGATGCTCGTGGTCGTGCTGCTCGTCGCCGAACAGCAGCAGGTCCAGGTCCAGCGTGCGCGGCGCGTTGCGGAATGGCCGCTCGCGGCCGAACTGGTCTTCGATGTGGTGGCAGATGCGCAAGAGCTGCGCTGCGGTGAACGAGGTCTGCACCTTGACCACCGCGTTGTAGTAGTCGTCGCCGCCGGCATCGACCGGGGCGGTGCGATAGAGCGATGAGCGCGCCAGCACCGTGATGCCGACCTGCTGGGCCAGGCACACGATGGCGTCCTTGATGGCCTGGCGGGCATCGCCAAGATTGGCCCCGATGCCGATGAAGGCAAGCGTCATTTAGGTTTCCTCCGGCTGGCCGGGGCCGGCATGTGCTGCCTCGCCCGCGCCCGTGTCGCTCCGGGAAGAAACTTTATCCGATTTCCGCGGACTGCGTCGGCGGCGCTTCTTTCGCGCCGGGCCTTCGCCCTCGGTGCCCTGGCCCTCCTGGCCGCCCTGACTGCCTTGACCGCCGTGGCCGCCGTGGCCGCCGTGGCCGCCGTGGCCGCCGTGGCCACGCGCGCCGCGCACCGCGTCGATCAGGTCCTCGCGCTCGCCCGGGTCGGCGTCCTGGAAGTCCTGCCACCAGGTGGCCAGTTCCTCGGGCAGCTCGCCCGACTGGCAGCGCAGGTGCAGGAAGTCGAAGCCGGCACGGAAGCGCGGAGATTCCAGCAGCCGGAACGGCATGCGGCCCACGCGTTTTTCAAAGCGCGGCTGCATGCCCCAGATATCGCGCATGTCGGTGACAAAGCGGCGCTGGATGGCCAGCTGGCCGGTCTGCTTTTCCAGCACCATGTCCATGGCGGTGTTGAGCGCGGCGATGGCATGCTCGCCTTGCTCGCGCAGCCTGGTCCAGCGCTGCAGCACGTGGTGCCACAGCAGCGCGGCAAACAGGAAGCCCGGCGAGACCGGCTTGCCGGCCTGCACGCGGCGGTCGGTGTTGTCCAGCGCCAGCTGCACGAAGCGCTGGCCCATGGGCTGCTCCAGCGCCACGTCCAGCAGCGGCAGCAGGCCCTGGTGCAGGCCGGCCTTGCGCAGCTCCTGCAGCGAGGCCCAGGCGTGGCCGGACATCAGCAGCTTGAGCATCTCGTCGAACAGGCGCGCGCTGGGCACGTTGTGGATCAGCTCGGCCAGCCCGGCGATCGGCTCGCGCGTAGCCTCGTCGATGTCGAAACCGGTCTTGGCGGCAAAGCGCACCACGCGCAGCATCCGTATCGGGTCTTCGCGGTAGCGCGTGACCGGGTCGCCGATCATGCGCAGCGTGCGTGCGCGGATGTCTTCCATGCCGTGATGGTAGTCATGCACGGTCTGCGCGGCCGGGTCGTAGTACATCGCGTTGATGGTGAAGTCGCGGCGTTCCGCGTCTTCTGCCTGCGAGCCCCACACATTGTCGCGCAGCACCCGGCCCGAGGCGTCGATCGCATGGGTCTTGCTGTCGAGCTCGGCGCGCTTCAGGCGGCGGCCTTCGGGCAGGGTCTCGCTGGCGATGGCGTCGACCAGCGCGCGGAAGGTCGAGACCTCGATGATTTCCTGCTCGCGTCCGCCGTAGAAGGTCACGTGAACGATCTGGAAGCGCCGCCCGATGATGCGCGAGCGCCGGAACAGCGCCTGCACCTGGTCGGGCGTGGCATTGGTCGCGACGTCGAAGTCCTTGGGCTTGATGCCGAGCAGCAGGTCGCGCACTGCGCCGCCCACGATGTAGGCCTGGTAGCCGGCCTGCTGCAGCGTGGAGGTGACCTTGACGGCATTGCGCGACAGCAGCGCGGGGTCGATCTGGTGTTCGTCGGCGCCGACAATGCGCGGCGTATGGGCACGGCCGGTGCGGCGCTGCTTGGGGCCGGGTTTGCCCAGCAGGCGGGTAATGAGCTTCTTGATCACGTCAGAACAGATCCATGATGCGCCAGCCTGCCGCGGCGGCGTGGTGGCGCAGGCGATCGTCCGGGTTGGTGGCGATCGGCTCGGAGACTTTTTCCAGCAGGGGCAGGTCGTTGGCCGAGTCGCTGTAGAAGGTGGTTTTCTCGAAATGGTCCACTGCGCGCCCTGGCTCTTGAGCCAGGCCTCGACGCGGGTGATCTTGCCTTCGCGGAAGCTGGGCACGCCCTCGACCTCGCCGGTGAACTGGCTCTCGGGCTTGCCGTCGACGGTGGCGGGGTCGGTCGCGATCAGGTGCTTGATGCCGAAGGCCGTGGCGATCGGGGCGGTGACGAAGCTGTTGGTGGCGGTCACCACGGCGCACAGGTCGCCGGCTTCCAGGTGCTTGTAGACCAGCGCGCGCGCCTGCGGCGTGATCACGGGGTCGATCACCTCGTGCATGAAACGCACCCGCATGGCATCCAGCCGGTCGCGCGGGTGGGCCGCCAGCGGCGCCAGCGCAAAGCGCAGGAAGGCCTGGATATCGAGGGTGCCGGCCTTGTAGTGGCCGTAGAACTCGTCGTTCTTCTGCCGGTAGGTTTCCTCGTCGACGACGCCCAGGCGGACCAGGAAGCGGCCCCATTCATGGTCGCTGTCGGTCGGGATCAGGGTGTGGTCGAGATCAAAGAGTGCCAGATTCATGGGCGGCGATTTTACCTTAAGGCGAGAGGTCGGGCGGGCAGGCAGGCGCCGTGGCCGCTTTGGGTGCGATTTGGGCGCCGATGCCGGCGCTAATCCCGGAATTCAGCAAACATTTCACGCAGCAGCGGCAGCGTCACCGGCCGCTTGCGTTCCAGCGAGTAGGTGTCGAGCGCGTCCAGCAGCGCCATCAGGCTTGGCATGTCGCGATAATGCCGCGTCACCAGCCAGTGCGTGATCTCCGGCGACAGCTGCAGCCCGCGCTCGCGTGCCGCATGAAGCACAACGGCCTTCTTGTCGTCGTCCGACAGCGGAGCGACCTGGTACACCAGGCCCCAGCCCAGGCGCGTGCGCAGGTCTTCGCGCACCGGCATCGCGCGCGGGGCCAGGCCGCCGGCCACTACCAGCGCGGTGCGCACGTGGGCGCGCACCTCGTTGTAGAGCGAAAACACCGCGATCTGGCGCGCTTCATCCAGCAGCTCGACGTCATCCACGGTGTAGAGCTGGCACCAGGGGTCGAACAGGAAGTCCGACAACGGGTGGTGCGGGCTCAGGTAGCGGCTGCGGATGCCGTGCTGCGGCCCGGCCTCGCATACCGCATGCAGCAGGTGGGTACGGCCGCAGCCGACCTCGCCCCACAGGTAGACCAGCCGGTCGCTGGCGTGCTCCTGGGCGAGCGCGGCGGGCAGCTCGCGCAGGCGCTGCACCGCCTCGCGGTTGGATGCCACCACGAAATTCTCGAAGGTCGAAGGCGGCGGGCTGCCCAGCTCGAGCGACAGTTGCTTGGGACGCGGGGACATGACGTATGGCTAACTTGCAGGTGTGGGCAGCAGTGGGGCAGCCGTTATTTTCGGTACAGGTCGCTGGCCAGGTAAACCCGCCGCAGCTGCCGCGCACCGACCAGCAGCACGGCACAGGTCGGCAACGCCAGCAGCACGCCGAAGAAGCCGAACAGCTGGCCGAAGGCGAGCAGCGCGAAGATCACCACCAGCGGGTGCAGGCCGATGCGTTCGCCCACCAGGCGCGGGGTCAGGTAAAAGCTTTCGATAAACTGGCCGAAGCCGTAGACCACCGCCACCGCGGCCAGCCCGTACCAGTTGCCGAACTGCAGCAGCGCGGCCAGGACCGCCATGACCAGCCCGACACCAAAGCCAATATACGGGATAAACACCGCCAGCCCGGTGAAGACCCCGACCGGCACGCCGATATCGAAGCCGGCGATGGTCAGCCCGATCGAGTAGATCGCCGCCAGGATCACCATCACCAGGATCTGGCCGCGCAGGTATTGCGACAGCAGCGCGTCGGTCTCGTTGGTCAGTTCGCGCACCTTGGGCACCCAGCGGCGCGGCACCACGCCCTCGATGCGGCGCATCACCATGTGCCAGTCCATCATCAGGTAAAACATGACGATGGGCACGATAAAGGCGATGCCGGCCACCGTGATCAGCGCCGAGCCCGACATCTTGACGTAGTTGAGCAACACCACCAGCAGGTCTTCCGGGCTGGCCGAGAAGCGGTCCGACAGCATGTTGCGCAGGCCGGGGAAGTCAAAGCGCACGCGTACGCCGAACTCGGCCAGCCGGGGCGAAACCACCGAATTGAGCTTCTTCAGCAGGATCGGCAACTGCTCGCGCACCTGCGGGATCTCGCGCTGCAGCACTGCAATCAGCAGCAGCACCAGCATCACGCAGATCACCGTCAGCAGCAGGATCATCAGCGTCACGCCGACCGCGCGCGGCACGCGGCGGCGTTGCAGCCAGTCCACGCCCGGGTTCAGGATATAGGCGAAGATGAACGCGAACAGGAACGGCGTCAGCACCGGCGCCAGCGCGATGAGGGCGGCGAACAGCGCGACGGCCACGACGATCCAGAGCAGGATGCGCTTGGCCTCTTGGTTCAACAGCGGGGCATTCATCAATAGTTGGGGGGACGGGCGACAGCGCCGTTTGCGGCGGAATCTCGCCGGAAACTGGAAGCGGGGGGCCTCTATCCGTTAAAATTGCAATTCTACTGGACTCGCGCCCGCCTTCCGATGCCAAGCAAGGGAAGCTGCGGTGGCCCGAGCGCCGAATTCCTCACTTTATTTCCTCCAGGACAAGCAGGTTCCCATGAGCGCATCCCGACCGCCGGCCAGGCAGGCCTTTCCTACCGCGACGCCGGTGTTGATATCGATGCCGGCGACGCACTGGTCGACCGCATCAAGCCGTTTGCCAAGCGCACCATGCGCGAGGGCGTGATGGCGGGCATCGGCGGGTTCGGTGCGCTGTTCGAACTGTCGAAGAAGTTCCAGGAGCCGGTGCTGGTGTCGGGCACCGACGGCGTGGGCACCAAGCTCAAGCTCGCCTTCCAGCTCAACCGCCATGACACCGTCGGCCAGGACCTGGTCGCCATGAGCGTCAACGACATCCTGGTGCAGGGTGCCGAGCCGCTGTTCTTCCTCGACTACTTCGCCTGCGGCAAGCTGGACGTGGACACCGCCGCCACCGTGATCCAGGGCATCGCCCGCGGTTGCGAACTGGCCGGCTGCGCCCTGATCGGCGGCGAAACCGCCGAAATGCCGAGCATGTACCCGGACGGCGAATACGACCTGGCCGGCTTTGCCGTCGGCGCGGTCGAAAAGAAGAAGATCATCGACGGCAGCACCATTACCCCGGGCGACGTGGTGCTGGGCCTGGCTTCGTCGGGCGCGCACTCCAACGGTTACTCGCTGGTGCGCAAGATCATCGAAGTGGCCAAGCCGGACCTGAATGCCGACTTCCACGGCCAGCGCCTGCAGGACGCGATCATGGCGCCGACGCGGATCTACGTGAAGCCGCTGCTGTCGCTGATCGAAACCCTGCCGGTCAAGGGCATGGCCCATATCACCGGCGGCGGCCTGACCGAAAATGTGCCGCGGGTGCTGGCGCAGGACGTCACCGCCGTGCTGAAGCGCGATGCCTGGACGCTCCCGCCGCTGTTCCAGTGGCTGCAGGCGCAGGGTCGCGTGGCCGACGATGAAATGCACCGCGTGTTCAACTGTGGCATCGGCATGGTGGTGATTGTGGCCAAGGAAGATGCTGAGCGTGCTATTCGTCATCTGCAGGCGGCTGGTGAGGCGGTGTGGGAGATTGGTGAAATCCGCGCACGTGCGGAAGGCGAGGCGCAGACCATCGTGGTGTAATCGTTTCGGTGGTTTTGTTGTGAGAGCGGCGCATGCCTTTGGGTGTGCGCCGTTTTTGTTTATTGGCTTGGCTTGGCTGCATGCGGTCGGTTGTCGTACTTGGCGGGCGTGGGCTGTTTCGCCGGCGTAGCCGGCGAGTCACTTTTTGTCCGAGCGACAAAAAGTAACCAAAAAACGCGTCGCCTGAGCGGCTGGCAATCCATTCCTCGGCGTTGGCCCGTTCGCGCGGCGGTGCTTGCCGTTCGATGTGGTTGCCCGTTCGAGCCTGCTATGCCATGTGAGTCAGGGATCGTGCCTGCGATAACCCCCTATTGGACGATCCCCATGCAGGGCGTAGGCCGCCTGCTGCCAGCCGTATCGCGGGGACGCCTACGGCTGCGCTGCGCGCCGGCCCTAAGCAGAGCGACCGTCCGACCACTTCCTGACAGCATTAGGTTCGCCATCATCCGCGACCACGCGGTGCGAGCGCAGCGATGCCCTCTGTGCCCGGGCCTCCGACCTGAGATGAAGCGTGCGCGCAGCGCAGCCGAAGGCGTCCCACCGATAACCTGGTTAGCAGGCTGCCAACAACCTAAAGTCGGGTTCGTCCAATAGTCCGTCGACGCAGGCACCAGACAGGGAGCGTAGCTGGCTCGAACCACCAATCACATCAGCGGAAATCACCACCGCCCGAACCACCAACGCCGATAACTTTATTGCCAGCCGCATAGGCGACGCGTTTTTTGGTTACTTTTTGTCGCTCGGACAAAAAGTGACTCGCCGGCTACGCCGGCGAAACAGCCCACGCCCGCCAAGCACGACAACCGGCCCCATAGCCCCAAAACAAACGGCTCCCAATCCCCCATCCTAGTGCATGGCACCAAAACCCAGCGTGCACCCACACCAAATCTGACAAACAAAATTCAACTTGATTGTATGGCGGTTTATATCCTAATGTACTGAGCAAAGACGCCGCACACGCATGCCGCGTCGGAGACAACGCCCGAATGCAACGCCGGGAACCACCACCGCGCGCCAGGGCAGGGACCATTGGAGGATCCACCATGCAAGCAGTCAGCATTGAGGCACCAGCCAAAAACGGCGCGTCGCCCCGGAAGCAATCCGTCGCGCGCGTCGCCGGGGCCAGCCTGGCCGGGACCACGCTCGAGTTCTACGACCATTTCATCTACGGATCGGCCGCCGCGCTGGTCTTCCCCAAGCTGTTCTTCCCGCAGAGCGATCCGCTGACCGCGACGCTGCTGTCCTTTGCCAGCTACGGCGTGGCCTTCGTGGCGCGGCCGCTGGGCGCGGCGATCTTCGGCCACTTCGGTGACAAGATGGGCCGCAAGTCCATCCTGATCATCACGCTGCTGATGATGGGCCTGGCCACCTTTGGCATCGGCCTGCTGCCGACCTATGCCGCCGCCGGCGCGCTGGCGCCGGCGCTGCTGGTGCTGCTGCGCGTGGTGCAGGGCCTGGCCCTGGGCGGCGAGTGGGGCGGGGCCGCGATCATGGTCAACGAGCTGGACCCTGAAGGTAAGCGGCGCGGCATCCTCGGCAGCCTGGTGCAGCTGGCGGCGCCAATCGGGCTGCTGCTGGCCAACGGCGTATTCGCGCTGGTGACCTGGCAGGCGTCGGAAGAAGCGTTCCTGAGCTGGGGCTGGCGCGTGCCGTTCCTGCTGTCGGCTCTGCTGGTCGGCGTCGGCCTCTACATCCGCTCCAATGTGCGTGAATCCGGCATGTTCGAAAAGCTGGAGGAATCGCATGCCGAAGCACGCGCGCCGATCATGGAAGTGCTGCGCAACTACAAGAAGCAGCTGCTGATCGCCTTTGGCGCGCGGCTGGGCGGCGACATCGCCTTCTATGTATTCACCCTGTTCCTGCTGTACTTCGTGCCGACCAAGCTGGGCCTGCCCAAGAGCATCGCGCTCAATGCCGTGCTGCTGGGCGCGCTGGCGCAGATCCTGTTCATCCCGATCGCCGGCCTGCTGGCGGACCGCATCGGGCGCCGCCCGGTGCTGATGATCGGGGGCATCGGCGGCGCGGTGTGGGCCTTTGCCTTCTTCGCCATGATCAAGACCGGCAGCCCGGCGCTGATCATGCTTGGCTCGTTCGTCGGCATGGTGCTGGTGTCGTTCATGTTCTCGCCGCTGGCCTCGTTCCTGCCTGAGCTGTTCGCCACCCGGGTGCGCGTGACCGGTGCCTCGCTCGGCTTCCAGTTTGCCGGCGTGTTCGGCGGCGCGCTGGCCCCGCTGATCGCGGTGGGGCTGCTCGACCGCTTCGGCAGCACCACGCCGATAGCCCTCTACCTGGCGGCGGTGTGCGCGCTGATCGCAGTGGCCGCTGCCGCCGCGCGTGAAACGGCACACATGCACCTGTCCGACGCGGACCACTGAGTGCTGCCGTCCCAACCTCGCCGTCCCAACCTTTTCGTGAGCCGTATCGTGAAACAGTTCGATCTGATCATCCGCAACGGCACCGTGGTGACCGCCAGCGACACCATGCAGTGCGATATCGGCATCGCCGGCGGCCGTATCGTGCAGCTTGGTCTTGACCTGGGCGAGGCGGCGCAGACCATCGACGCCAGCGGCAAGCTGGTACTGCCGGGCGGCGTCGATGCGCACTGCCACCTGGACCAGCCGATGCCGGACGGCCTCAGGATGGCCGATGGCTTCCGCACCGGCTCGGTCTCGGCGGCGTGCGGCGGCACCACCACGGTGATCCCGTTTGCCGCGCAGGAGAAGGGCCATTCCCTGCGCGCCGCGGTCAGCGACTACCACCGGCGCGCCGGCGGCCAGGCCGTGGTCGACTATGCCTTCCACCTGATCGTGGCCGATCCGACCGAGGCGGTGCTGAACGACGAGCTGCCTGGCCTGATCCGTGAGGGCTATTCGTCGTTCAAGATCTACATGACCTACGACGACCTCAAGCTGAACGACCGCGAGATCCTTGAGGTGCTGTCGGTGGCGCGCCAGGAGGGCGGGCTGGTGATGGTGCATGCCGAGAACTCGGACTGCATCGCCTGGCTGACCGAGAAGCTGGAAGCGGCGGGCAACACCGCGCCGAAGTTCCACGCGCTGGCCCGGCCGATGGCGATCGAGCGCGAGGCCACGCACCGCGCCATCACCTTCTCCGAACTGGTCGACGTGCCGATCCTGATCGTCCATGTATCGGGCAAGGAGGCGGTGGAGCAGATCCGCTGGGCGCGCAACCGCGGCATGAAGATCTTTGCCGAGACCTGCCCGCAGTACCTGTTTCTCACTGCCGAAGACCTTGACCAGCCCGGCTACCACGGCGCCAAGTGCGTGTGCAGCCCGCCGCCGCGCGACCGCAGCAACCAGGAAGTGATCTGGGACGGCCTGGCCGACGGCCTCTTCACCATCTTCTCGTCCGACCATGCACCGTTCCGCTACGAAGACGCGCAGGGCAAGAAGCCTGGCGGCAAGGAAGTCCCGTTCCAGTACATCCCCAACGGCATCCCCGGGCTGGAAACGCGGCTGCCGCTGCTGTTCTCGGCTGGCGTGGTGGGCGGCCGCATCTCGGTCAACCAGTTCGTCGCGCTGACCTCGACCAACCCCGCCAAGCTCTACGGCCTGCATCCGCGCAAGGGCACTATCGCCATCGGCGCCGATGCCGACCTGGCGATCTGGGACCCGCAGCGTGAAGTGACGATCCGCAACGC
Source organism: Cupriavidus necator (assembly GCA_022041995.1). GTDB lineage: Bacteria > Pseudomonadota > Gammaproteobacteria > Burkholderiales > Burkholderiaceae > Cupriavidus. The sequence goes on along the minus strand of CP074381.1, from coordinate 3,441,991 downwards.
CGACCTGCACCATGCGGTCGACTACACCCCATACGAAGGCCTGCGCGTGACCGGCTGGCCGGTGACCACGCTGGTGCGCGGCAAGGTGGTGGCGCATGAGGGCGAGGTGCTGGCCGAGGCCGGCCACGGCCAGTTCCTGCCGTGCGGCCTGCCGGAGATGGCCAGGCCGCGCTATCGCACCTCGGGGGGCAGCCTGTGACGGCGGCCTTGCCGATGCTTTGACTGGAATGACTGACATGGAACTGACCAACCGCCTGGACGCCGCCACCATCGCGGCCCGCGTCGCTGCCGGCCGCCTCGATCCCGCCGAGGTGGTCGCCGCCTTCCAGGCCCGCATCGCGGCGCGCAATGACCAACTGAACGCCGTGTTCGAGCAGCGCCAGGAGCTGGTCGATGCCGATCTGGCGCAGCTGCGCGCGCGCCTGGCGCAGGGCGAGCGCCCGCTGCTGGCGGGTGTGCCGGTGATCGTCAAGGACGTGATCTGGAGCCAGGGCCGCCGCGTGACGCAGGGTTCGCAGCTATACCGCGACTTCATTGCGCCCGCCGACGCCATCGCGCTCGAGCGCCTGCGCCAGGCCGGCGCGATCGTGCTCGGCATGGGCAATACTTCGGAGTTCGCCTGCAAGGGCCTGACCACCAACAAGGTCTACGGGCTGACACGCCATCCGCTCGATGCCACGCTGACCGCGGGCGGCTCGTCTGGCGGCTGCGCGGTGGCGGTGGCCGCAGGCATGGCGCCGCTGGCGCTGGGCACCGACGGCGGCGGCTCCAGCCGGCGCCCGCCCGCGCATGCCGGCGTGGTCGGTTTCAAGCCTTCCTACGGCGCGATTCCCGATTCGGTCGGCTTTCCCCATGCCTTCAACGGCATCCAGGTGATTGCGCCGATCACGCGCACGGTGGCCGACGCCGAGCTGATGTTCGAGGCGCTGGCCGGGGCCGATCCGCGCGATCCCGATACGCTGGGTTTCTCGCTCGGCGCCGCGCGCCCGCTGCATACGCTGAAGATCGCGGTCAGCCCGCGCCTGGGCCTGGACACGCCGGTCGACGACGATGTCGCGCAGGCCTTCGAGCAGGCCGTGGCCCGGCTGCAGGCCGCGGGCCTGACCATCGAGCGTGCCGACCCGGCCTGGCCGAAGGGTGCCGACGAGGCCGCGCTGATGCCGCTGCAGCATGTCGGCCTGGCCAATCTCTACGGCGAGGCCTGGCGCCGCGACCCGGAGGTGTTCGATCCCGACGTGGCGCGCCAGATCGAGCGCGGGCTGGCCTGGAGCGGCGCCGACGTGGCCCGCGCGCGCGAAGCCAGCCACCAGATCGCGCTGGCCGTGGCGGGGTTCTTTACCCGCTATGACCTGCTGCTGTGCCCGACCACCCCGTGCGTGGCGTGGCGCAACGACCGGCTGGGGCCGGAGCGGATCGGCGGCGTGGCGGTGGAGCCGCGCGCCCATGCGGTGTTTACACCCTTCTTCAACCATGCGCTGGCGCCGGCAATCTCGGTGCCCTGCGGCCTCGGCCGCGACGGGCTGCCGGCCGGCCTGCAGATCGCCGGCCCGCGCGGTGCCGACCGCAGCGTGCTGGCCGCGGCCAGGCTGGCCGAAAGCGTGCTGGCGCCGCTGCTCAACCCTGCCGGATAACCGCCATGCGAATCCTTGTCCTGAATCCGAATACCAGCGAAGGCATCACCGCGCGGCTGATGGCGGCGGCCACCGAGGCCGCGGCCCCCGGCACCGAACTGGTGCCGCTGACCGCCAGCCGCGGCGTGCCCTATATCGCCACGCGCGCCGAGGCGCAGATCGGCGGCGCCATCGCGCTGGAGATGCTGGCCGAGCACCATGGCCAGTTCGACGCGGCCATCATCGCGGCTTTTGGCGACCCCGGCCTGATGGGCGCGCGCGAACTGTTCGACCTGCCGGTGGTGGGCATGGCCGAGGCGGCCATGCTGTCGGCCTGCATGCTGGGCCGGCGCTTTGCCATCGTGACCTTTGCGCGGGCGCTGGGCCCCTGGTATGAGGAGTGTGTGGACATGCATGGCCTGCGCAGCCGGCTGGCCGGCATCCGCATGCTCGACGGCAGCTTTGCCTCGGTGTCGGACGTGCAGGAAGAGAAGGAAGCCGTGCTGGTGGAGCTGGCCAACCGCGCCGTGGTGGAGGACGCGGCCGATGTGGTGATCCTGGCCGGCGCGCCGCTGGCCGGCCTGGCCGCGCGCGTGCGCGACCGCATTCCGGTGCCGGTGGTCGACCAGATGGCCGCCGCCGTCAAGCAGGCCGAGGCGCTGGTCGCGCTGCAGCCGCGCAAGGCCACCGCGGGCACGTTCCGCCGCCCGGATGCCAAGCCCACGCTGGGTTTGCCCGCGGCGCTGGCGGCGCGCATCGAGCACCGCTAAGCCCGCTTCGCTGCCGCTTCGCTGCCGCTGACGCCGCGGCTCAGACCGCGGCGAACACCGCTTCCAGATCGACCTTTTCCTCGGGCGGCGCCTGCAGCCGCAGCGTGCTTTCGACATGGCCGAGGTGCTCGGTCATCAGCCGCGCGGCGCGCTCGCCGTCGCCGGCTTCCAGTGCATCGACGATGTCGTCGTGTTCATGGTGCGGGCAGGACGGCACGCCCGGCGCGTCATAGAGCGCGATGATCAGGCAGGTCAGCGAGCACAGCTCGCGCATGTACTTGCCCAGGTACTGGTTGCCGGTCATTTCCGCCAGCTTGCAGTGGAACTCGCCCGACAGCCGGATGATGGCGCGGCGGTCGTTGCTGTCGCGCGCCTGTGCTTCCTGGCGCGTGGTCTCGCGCAGCGCACGCACGCCCGGCGCGCCGATGGCACCGGCCAGGTCGCGCACCAGCGCGGGTTCCAGCAGGTGGCGTGAATGCAGCACCTGGCGCGCTTCGGCCACGCTGGGGCTGGAGACGAAGGTGCCGCGGTTGGGATGCACTGTCAGCACGCCTTCATGCGCCAGCCTGGCGAAGGCCAGCCGCACCTTGGTGCGGCTCACGCCGAACACGCCGCTCAGTTTTTCCTCGACCAGCTTGGTGCCCGGCGGCAGCCGGTGCTCCCAGATCGCGGTCAGGATGCGGTCGGCGATGGCCTCGACCGACGCGCCGCGCGCGCTGTCCGCGCCGGTCTCATTGATACCGTCGGTGGCGGGCAGGTCGGCTTTGGTTCGTGGCATGGCGGTTGGCGTTGGCGGTCCGGAAAAAAGACAGTCGGTATCCTTATTGTATGGCGGTTCGCCATCAAGTGTATAACACCGGCGTGGGACCGGTTGCCGTCTTACAGGGCGCCAAGCTGGTCCAGCGCCTCGCCGGTCGCGCGGCAGATGCGCCAGTCGGGCAGCACATCGGCGCCCATGGCCTGGTAGAAGTCGATCGAGGGCTGGTTCCAGTCCAGCACCGACCATTCGAAACGGCCGCAGCCGCGCTCGACCGCCAGCGCCGCGAGGTGCTTGAGCAGCGCTTTGCCCAGGCCGTGGCCGCGCCAGGCCGGGTCGACATACAGGTCTTCCAGGTACAGGCCGGGCTTGGCCAGGAAGGTCGAGAAATTGTGGAAGAAGAGGGCAAAGCCGACGGCTTGCCGGGCGCCATCGGTGTCCACTTCGACCAGCACCGCTTCGGCATGCGGCGTGGCGCCGAACAGTGCATCCTGGATCTTCTGCGGCGTGGCTTCGACGATATGCGTCAGCTTTTCGTATTCGGCCAGCGCCAGGATCAGGTTGAACAGCGTCTCGCTGTCGGCGGCGGTGGCGGGGCGGAGCGTGAAGGCGGGCTTGGACATGCTGGGTCGGCTTTCCGGAAAACAGGGATTCGGAATTATCGCCTGTCCGTCACTTGCCGAGCCAGTTTGCATGCAATCGGGTCAGTGCCCGAAGTCTGCCAGCTTGCGCACCTGGTCGACATACCCGGGCGCCAGGCAATCCACCGCCAGCCGTTCCGGCGTGCTGCGCAGCCAGGTCAGCTGGCGCTTGCACAGCTGGCGCGTGGCGGCGATGCCGCGCTCGCGCATGGTGGTGAAATCGGCGTCGCCGTCCAGGTACTCCCATACCTGCCGGTAGCCGACGCAGCGGATCGACGGCAAGCCCGGATGCAGGTCGCCGCGCCTGCGCAGCCGCTCGACTTCCTCGATAAAGCCGTTGGCCAGCATCGCGTCATAACGCTGCGCGATGCGCGCGTGCAGCGCCAGGCGGTCCGATGGCTCCAGCGCAATCACGCGGAAGCGCTGGTCCGCCGCGCCGGCAAAGGTGCGGCCCTCGGCGTGGCGCGCCAGCAGCGCCGACATCGGCTGGCCGGACAGGCGATGGATCTCCAGCGCGCGCTGGATGCGCTGCGCGTCATTGGGCGCGAGCCGCGCCGCGGTGACCGGGTCGACCTTGGCCAGCATCGCATGCAGCGCCGGCCAGCCGCGCTCGGCGGCAAGCTGGTCCAGCTCCGCGCGCAGCGCGGCATCGGCCTGGGGCAGGTCGTTCAGCCCTTGCGTGAGCGCCTTGTAGTACAGCATGGTGCCGCCGACGATCAGCGGCACATGGCCGCGTGCGCGGATCTGTGCGATCAGCCGTTCGGCATCGGTGACGAACTGCGCCGCGGAGTAGCTGTCGGCCGGGTCGATGATATCGATCAGGTGGTGCGGCGCGCTGTCCAGTTCTTCGCGCGTGGGCTTGGCGGTGCCGATATCCATCTCGCGGTACACCAGCGCCGAATCCAGGCTGATGATCTCCACCGGCGCGTCGGCTGCCAGCGCCAGCGCGGCCGCGGTCTTGCCCGAGGCGGTGGGGCCGAGCAGGCAGACCACGGGCGGATGCGTGGCGGAATCGTGGGGCACGGCGGACATCGAAAGCCTTGGATGAATCGTGGGGGCGAGCGGCTTATTGCCCGCGCAGGAACAGCCGGTCCAGCTCGGTCACGGTCAGTTGCACCCAGGTGGGGCGGCCGTGGTTGCACTGGTCGGCGCGCTCGGTCTGCTCCATCTGGCGCAAGAGCGCGTTCATTTCCTCGGCCGTGAGCTTGCGGTTGGCGCGCACCGCGCTGTGGCAGGCGAGGGTGGCCAGCAGTTCATTGCGGCGCTCGGCCAGCACGCGCGAGCCGCCATAGGCATGCAGGTCGCGCAGCACGTCGCGCGCCAGCGCTTCGGCATCGGCCTGCTGCAGCAGCGCCGGCACCGCTCGCACCGCCAGCGTGGTGGGCGACACCGGGGCGATATCGAAGCCCAGCAGCGTCAGCGTCTCCTGGTGTTCTTCGGCCACGCCGATCTCGACCGGGCTGCCGGGCAGCGTGACCGGGATCAGCAGCGGCTGCACCGCCAGGTCGCGCGCGTCCAGGCCGGCCTTGATCTGCTCGTACAGGATGCGTTCGTGCGCCGCATGCATGTCCACCAGCACCAGCCCGCGCGCGTTCTGCGCCAGCACATAGATGCCGTGCAGCTGGGCGATGGCGTAGCCGAGCGGGTGGTCGTCGGGGGCGTCGGCAGGATCGGCAAAGCCGGTGCGCGCGGCCGGTGGCAGCCGGTCCAGCAGGCCGGGCGGGTCGTCGGCGCGTGCCGCCTGGGCGTCAGCCAGCCAGGCTGGCGGTTGCGCCGGGGTGCCGGGCATGGCGCCATAGGGCCGCGCTGCCGGTGCGGCGGCATCGCGCACCATGCCCAGATAGGCCTGGCGTGGCTGGGCGATGCCGAGTTCGGTCTGGCGTGCCGCGGAATAGTTGATCCACTGGCCGCCGCCGCCGCCGCCGCCGCCGCCGCCGCCGTAGCCCGGCCGTGCGCCGCCCGCCGGTGTCGCGCCGCCAGGCGGCAAGGTGATCTCGCCGTCGGCGCCGGTATGCAGACTGTCGCCGTTCTCGCCGGCCTGCCGCGCCAGGCAGCGCTGCACCGCGTGGTAGACGAACTGGTGCACGGCGCGCGATTCACGGAAGCGCACTTCGATCTTCGACGGGTGCACGTTGACGTCGACCATCTCCGGCGGCAGGTCCAGGCACAGCACATAGGACGGGAAGCGGTCGCCGTGCAGCACGTCCTGGTAGGCGCTGCGCACCGCGTGGTTGAGCAGCTTGTCGCGCACGAAGCGGCCGTTGACAAAGAAGTACTGCTGGTCCGGCCGCCCGCGCGAGGCTGTGGGCAGCCCGGCAAAGCCATACAGGTGCAGCGTATCGGCCTCTTCGTCCAGGGGCAGGCGGGCGCGGGCAAAGTCATTGCCCAGCACCTGCGCGGTCCGGGTAGCGACGTCGCCGCCATTCCAGTGCTCCAGCGGCTTGCCGTTGTGGTGGACCGAGATGGTCACGTCGGGCCGCGCCAGCGCCACGCGCCGCACCATCTCCAGGCAGTGCCCCAGCTCGGTTTGCTCCGATTTGAGGAACTTTCGGCGCGCCGGCGTGTTGAAGTAGAGATGCTGCACGTCGACGGTGGTGCCGACCCCGCCCGAGGCAGGCTGCACCGTGCCGGTATCGGCGCTGACCTGGGTGGCATGGGCATCGGCCGCGGTGCGGCTGGTCAGGGCCAGCTGGGACACCGAGGCGATCGAGGCCAGGGCCTCGCCGCGGAAGCCCAGCGTCAGCACCGATTCCAGTTCGTCGAGCGACGCAATCTTGCTGGTGGCGTGGCGCATCAGCGCGACCGGCAACTCGGCCGCAGGGATGCCGCAGCCGTTGTCCGTGATGACGATGCGCCGCACGCCGCCTTCTTCCAGCCGGATGCCGAGCTGCGTGGCGCCGGCGTCGAGCGCGTTTTCCAGCAACTCCTTGACCACCGAGGCCGGTCGTTCCACCACTTCGCCGGCGGCGATCTGGCTGATGAGCTGGTCCGGCAGCGGCCGGATCGGGCGCGGCTGCTGGGTGGTGCGCAGGGCGGTGCTGGAGGCGGAGGCAGGCATCGGGCGATTATACGTGGACGCTCGCACGGAGTCGGACGCGCAAAGGCGCCGCAGGTGACGGATTGCGCGGCGGCTCTTGTATGATTCAGGCCAAGGCGGCCCAGGCCGCATCGGACAAAACGCAGTCAACCAAACCATCAACGGGGAACGACTTGGATCTCGCTTTGCAGCTTATCGACATGCTGGTGCATGTCGACAAATATCTCGGCACGGTCATCGAGCAGTATGGCCACTGGGTCTATGCCATCCTGTTCCTGATCGTCTTTGCCGAAACCGGCCTGGTGGTCCTGCCGTTCCTGCCGGGCGACTCGCTGCTGTTTATCGCGGGCGCCTTCTGCGCAACCGGCGCCATGAACGAGTGGGCACTGATCGGCCTGCTGCTGGTGGCGGCGATCTCCGGCAATACCGTCAACTACCTGGTTGGCAGCTGGATCGGGCCCAAGGTGTTCGACCACCAGTGGCGCTTCCTGGACCAGGATGCGCTGCGCCGCACCCATGACTTCTATGAGCGGCACGGCGGCAAGACGCTGGTGATGGCGCGCTTCGTGCCGATCGTGCGCACCTTCGCCCCGTTCGTGGCGGGCGTGTCGCAGATGACCTTTGCGCGCTTCCAGATGTTCAACGTGGTCGGCGCCGTGGCCTGGGTGGTCGGCCTGGTCTTTGCCGGCTACTTCTTCGGCAACCTGCCGTTTATCCGCCAGTATCTGAACCTGATCGTGCTGGCGGGCATCGGCGCGGCCGTGGTGCCGCTGGTGCTGGGCGGGCTGTGGAAGCTGGTGCGCGGCAACCGCCGCCGGCCCACGCGCGTGGAGCGCTGAGCTGCTGAACTGCCGGGGGCTTCTTCGCGCCCCCTTTTTCACTCTGAAACGGGTTCTTAGTTGAGGCTGCGGCTCATCATCCGCAGCGCGGGCATGCGCTCGCGGATCTGGCCGATATCGGCCGCATCGGGGCGGGCCAGGACATAGGCTTCCAGGTCGGCCAGCGCGGGGCGGAAGCACTCCAGGTTGGCATAGGCCAGGCCGCGGTCGCGCACTTCCTCGATCGAACCCGGCAGCAGGATCACCAGCCGGTTCTGCACCGCCAGCAGCCGCTGCCAGCGCGACTCCTGCAGGTAGATTGCCTTCAGGTTGCGCAACATGCGCGCGACGATCTCGCGGTGGCTGGCCGCGCGCAGAAACAAGCCCAGCGGCACCTGGCTGGCATCGCTGATGCCTTCACGCTCCAGGTACGGATCCAGCATTTCCTGCAGCTGTTCTTTCGACAGGGTCTCGCCGGTGAGCGGGTCCAGTATCACCTCGCCGGCCGGAATCGTCATGCGCAGCAGGAAATGATTGGGGAACGACACGCCCTTGAGCGGCAGGCCGATCTGCTGGCCCAGTTCCATGAACAGCACCGCAAGCGAGATCGGGATGCCGCGGCGCTGGCGCAGCACCACGTTCAGGTAGGAGTTGTCGGGGTCGTAGTAGTCGTTCGCGTTCGGGCCGAAACCCAGGTCGCGATAGAAGAAATGGTTCAGCAGGCGCAGCCGCTGGATCGCGGGGGTGCCTTCGGCGATCCGGCGCTTCAGGCGCAGCGCCAGCACGTCCAGTGCCGCAAGCTCGGCCTGCAGGTCCAGGTCGGGGTAGGCGTCCTGTGCGATGGACAGCGCGGTTTCGGTCAGCGGGATGCCGTTTTCGTCAGCCACGAGGCTGGCGAAATAATCCAGGACTTTGGTGGATGTCATGTCGGTTTCCCGGTGCAGCCGCCGGCACCGCGCGCGGCGTGGGTCACCATTGCTGGCTCATTAGGTGGCCCATGCGTTGGCGGATTCGCTGGCCCATCAGCCGGCGCGGCGCCTGAAGGCAGAGTAGCGCAGTCCCATGAGCCACAGTGTACCGAAGTAGACCACCGCTGCAAGTACCAGGCACGAAGCCAGCAGCGCAATGCGCAAGAGCGGCGTCGCGCCCAGTCCGATCCAGTCGAAATTGCGCGCGAACCAGAGCATCATGCCGGACAGCAGCAGCACCGAGGCGCACAGCTGCGCCAGGAACAGCCACCAGCCCGGCGCCGGCCGGTATAGCCCGCGCCGGCGCAGGCCCAGGAACAGCAGCAGCGCGTTGATGGTGGCGCCGGCACTGATCGACAGCGCCAGCCCGGCATGGCCGATCCACGGCACGAACGCGTAGTTGCATGCCTGCGTGATCACCAGCACCAGCAGCGCGATCTTGACCGGCGTGCGGATATCCTGGCGCGCATAGAAGCCAGGCGCCAGGATCTTGATCGAAATCAGCCCCATCAGGCCGACGCCGTATGAGACCAGCGCCTGGCGCGTCATCTCGACGGCGTGGGCGTCAAACTTGCCGTAGTTGAACAGCACGGCGGTCAGCGGCGCGCCGAACACGAACAGCCCTGCCGCGCAGGGCACCGCCAGCAGGAAGGTCAGGCGCAGGCCCCAGTCGAGCAGGCTCGAGTACTCGGCATGGTCGCCCGAGGCGTTGGCCTTGGACAGGCTCGGCAGCAGGATCGTCCCCAGCGCCACGCCCAGCAGCGCGGTCGGGAACTCCATCAGCCGGTCGGCATAGGTCAGGTATGAGACGCTGCCCGCGGCCAGCCGCGAGGCGATATTGGTATTGATGATCTGGCTGATCTGCGCCACCGACACGGCCAGCAGCGCCGGCCCATCTGCCGCACGATGCGGCGCACGCCGGGATCGGACCACGCCGCGCGCAGGTTGAAGGCGAGCCGCGGCATCATGCCCAGGCGCCGCAGCGCCGGCACCTGGATCGCCAGCTGCAGCACGCCGCCAACCAGCACGCCCCACGCCTGCGCGTAGATCGGCTGGTCCATGTGCGGGCCGACGAACAGGGCCGCGATGATCAGGCACAGGTTGAGCAGCACCGGCGTGAAGGCCGGCACCGCGAATTTGCGCCAGGTATTGAGGATGCCGGATGCCAGCGCCACCAGCGAGATCAGGCCGATATACGGGAACATCACCCGCGTCATGAACACGGCCGCGGTATAGGTCTCGCTTTGCCCGCGGAAGCCGGTGGCGACCGCGGTCATCACGAGTGGCGCCCCGATCACGCCAAGCAGTGACACGCCCATCAGCACCCAGGTCATGACCGTGGCGACGGCGTCGATCAGTGCCTTGGTCGGCTCGTCGCCACGCTTGGTGTGGTATTCGCCCAGGATCGGCACGAAGGCCTGCGAGAATGCGCCTTCGCCGAAAATGCGGCGCAGCAGGTTGGGAATGCGGAAGGCCACGTTGAACGCGTCGGTCATCTCCGACGCGCCAAAGGCGCGGGCGATCAGGATCTCGCGCACGAGGCCGGTGATGCGCGAGAGCATCGTCAGGCTGCTGATGGTGGCGAGCGCTTTGAGCAGGTTCAAGGTGCGGGTCGGTGCGGGACGGTGGGATCGGTGCGGGCGCACCGCATGCCGGGGACGCCTCTGAGACGCGGTCCGGGCGATAAAGTTGCCGGCGCGCCACGTGCCCCGGCACAATGTGGCGCTTATTATACGGATCGGCCCGGCACCCGCCGGGGCCCGAACTGGCAAAGTGTCCGCCGTGTTGCTTTGTGCGCCGGGATCTGTGTATAATTGCCGATTCACAAGGACAGTTGCGTTCCGGATTCGTGTGTCAGTGCATCCCGGGTCGCTCGATATGACTTAATTGTTGTGTCCCCGCGGCACGCATCTGAATTCAGGATATTTTTACATGGCAAATTCCGCACAAGCTCGCAAGCGCGCCCGCCAGGCCGTTGCCCAGAACGCTCACAACTCCAGCCTGCGTTCGCGTCTGCGCACCGCCGTCAAGGCCGTCCGCAAGGCCATCGACGCTGGCGACAAGGCCGCTGCCGCCGAGATCTTCAAGAACTCGCAAGCCGTGATCGACAGCATTGCCGACAAGAAGATCGTGCACAAGAACAAGGCTGCACGTCACAAGTCGCGCCTGTCGGCCGCCATCAAGTCGATGGCTGCCTGATCGCTGCCAGGGCCGCCCCGGCGGTCCAGCAGGGGTGGGTGCCCAGGCATCCGCCAACAAAAAAGCTCGTCATCCGACGAGCTTTTTTGCTTTCCGGCGCCAGGCCGGCGGGCTTATTCCAGCGAACAGGCTTCAACCAGCTGCAGGTTGTTGTCGCGCGCAAAATTCAGCACGAAATCCAGCGCCTTGGGTTCAATATCGCGCAGCCGCACGTCCACCACCACGCATTTGACATTGCCGGCGAAGATCGGCCGCACGTAAGGGGAGTAGGTCAGGCGCGGGTCGCCGCTGTCGCCCTCGGGGCGGAACTGCGCCATCACGCCGCACAGCCGCTCGGCCCAGTCGCTCGGGCGGAAGGTCTTGCCTTCCTTGGTAATGCCTTGGATAAAGTATTCGCGAACGTTGGGGTTCATGAGGCTGGACACTGCGGGTGAGGCGGATGACTCGACGGTAAACCCGCTGGACGGGCGCCCGTTTGACGCGGCCGGGGCGCGTTTGGTTCGCGCTGGTTCAGCCGGAAGGCGGGGCGTCGGTGTCTGCGGGGGCACTTTTGATGCCGGCGGCGGGCAGCGGCAAGGGTATGCCGGGCCCCGCGTGAATCAGCGGGTATTATATCTTATATAAGAGTTGCGCATAGGGGCGAAATCCTGTCGGAAACCTGTCAGCGGGCCCGGGCGGGCGGCGGGCGCAAGTCCGTGCCGGGTTGTCCCGGACTCGCCAAAGCAGAAATAATCCCTTATGATTCTTGCAGTTAAATTGCGTATGCGACGCGAAAGGCGGCTCCGCGGCGCGCTTGAGTCATGAACACTTCGTGACGGCGCGTCCCCACCGAGCCGCCTCTTTTGTTTTATGAGCTCAACCCCGATCAAGCATTACCTCCAGTTCAGCGACTTCACTCCCGACGAGTATGAGTACCTGCTGGATCGCGCGCGGATCCTGAAGGCCAAGTTCAAGAACTACGAGACCTGGCACCCGCTGCACGACCGCACGCTGGCCATGATCTTCGAGAAGAATTCCACGCGTACGCGCCTGTCGTTCGAAGCCGGCATCCACCAGCTGGGCGGCCACGCGGTGTTCCTGAACACGCGCGACTCGCAGCTGGGCCGCGGCGAGCCGATCGAGGATGCGGCGCAGGTGATCTCGCGCATGGTCGACATCATCATGATCCGCACCTTCGGCCAGGACATCATCGACCGCTTTGCCGCGCACTCGCGCGTGCCGGTGATCAACGGCCTGACCAACGAATATCACCCGTGCCAGGTGCTGGCCGACGTCTTCACCTACATCGAGCAGCGCGGCAGCATCCGCGGCAAGACCGTGGCGTGGATCGGCGATGCCAACAACATGGCCTACACCTGGATCCAGGCCGCCGAGCGCCTGGGCTTCACCTTCCATTTCTCGGCGCCGCCGGGCTACCAGCTCGATCCGGCCATGGTGCCGGCGTCCGCCGCCGGCCTGGTCAAGGTCTTCGACGATCCGCTCACGGCCTGCCAGGGCGCCAGCCTGGTCACCACCGATGTCTGGACCAGCATGGGCTTCGAGGCCGAGAACGACGCCCGCAAGCGCGCCTTCAAGGACTGGATGGTCACCACCCCGATGATGGACCGCGCCGAGCCTGACGCGCTCTTCATGCACTGCCTGCCGGCGCACCGCGGCGAGGAAGTCGAGGCCGCCGTGATCGACGGCCCCAAGAGCGTGGTCTGGGACGAGGCCGAGAACCGCCTGCACGTGCAGAAGGCGCTGATGGAATACCTGCTCTGCGGCCGCTACTGAGCGCGCCCGGGGTGGACAGGGGAGGGGCCGCGATGGCCCCTCTTTTTACGTCTTTCGTACAGAAACCCAAGGAGATGGAAGTGAGCCAGTTCGACAACGTGTCAGTCGTCAAGAAAGCCAACCTGTACTTTGACGGCAAGTGCGTCAGCCACACCGTGCTGTTCCCGGACGGCACCCGCAAGACGCTGGGCGTGATCTTCCCGGCCGCGCTGACCTTCAACACCGGCGCGCCCGAGATCATGGAAATCAACGCCGGCACCTGCCGCGTGCGCCTGGCCGGTTCGGAAGACTGGCAGACCTACGGCGCGGGCCAGCAGTTCAACGTGCCGGGCAACAGCAGCTTCGATATCGAGGTGCAGGAAACGCTGGACTACGTCTGCCACTTCGCGTAACGGCGCCGCTGATTACCGAAGCGGCAGGCAGGCTGGGCGGCCTCTGGCCGCTCAGAGCACTACCGGCTCGGGCTCGATGCGCACGCCGAAGCGGGCCTCGACGGTATCGGCGATGCGGTTAGCCAGCGCCAGCAGCATCGCGCCGGTGCCGCCGCCGTGGTGCACCAGCACCAGTGCCTGCTTGCCGTAGACGCCCACCGGGCCGTCGCTGACGCCCTTGAAGCCGCAGCGGTCGATCAGCCAGCCGGCGGCCAGCTTGTAGCTGCCGTCCGGCTGCGCGTAGCTGACCAGGTCCGGATGGGCCTGCAGCAGCGCGTCGCGCTGTGCCGCGCTGACCAGCGGGTTCTTGAAGAAGCTGCCGGCATTGCCGACTTGCGCCGGGTCGGGCAGCTTGCGCGAGCGGATCGCGACCACAGCGTCGCGAATCGTGGCCGCATCGGGCGCAGCCCGGCCATCGAGTTCCCGCGCCAGTTCCCCGTACGACAGAACCGGTTGCCACGCCTTGGGCAGGCACAGCGTCACCGCCGTGATGATGTAGCGGCCGGCGCCGGCGCGCTTGAACAGACTGTCGCGGTAGCCGAAGCCGCACGCCCGCAGGTCCAGCCAGACGAATGCGCCGGTGTGGCGATCATAGGCGCGCACGCCTTCGAAGCGCTCGCGCAGCTCTACCCCGTAGGCGCCGATGTTCTGGATCGGCGCCGCGCCCGCGGTGCCGGGGATCAGCGCCAGGTTTTCCAGCCCGGGCAGGCCGTCGGCAATGGTGCGGTTGACCAGCGCGTTCCAGTTCTCGCCGGCGCCGGCGGTGACCAGCCAGGCATCGCCAGTCTCCTCCGGCTGGTAGCCGGGGATTTCCATCAGCAGCACCAGCGCGTCCAGGTCGCCCGTCAGCACCACATTGCTGCCGCCGCCCAGGACCACCAGTGGCAGGCCGTCGGCACGCGGGTCGGCCAGTGCGGCGCTCAGGTCGGCTTCGCTGCGCACATGCACCGCAAAGCGCGCGCGTGCGTCGAATCCGAATGTATTGTGGCGACGCAGGGGATAGAATTCGTGGAAATCTGCCATGCAAGGGAAAGGTGACGCGGCCGCCGCTGGTGGTTGGCAAGCGGCCTGGAACTGCGAGGTAGGCTGGATTATACGGAAGGCGCCGCGCGCGGCCGGCTTCCGGGCATACGGATCACAAGGAGAATGCAATGCCGTCGTTTGATGTAGTGTGCGAAGCGAACATGGTCGAGGTGAAGAACGCCGTCGAGCAGGCCAACAAGGAAATCTCGACGCGCTTCGATTTCAAGGGCTCGGACGCCCGGGTCGAGCATAAGGAAAATGAACTGACTGCCTTTGCCGACGACGATTTCAAGCTGAGCCAGGTCAAGGATGTGCTGATCAACAAGATGGCCAAGCGCAACGTGGACGTGCGCTTCCTGGATTACGGCAAGATCGACAAGATCAGCGGCGACAAGGTCAAGCAGGTGATCACGATCAAGAAGGGCGTGACCGGCGACCTGTCCAAGAAGATCGTGCGCATCATCAAGGACAGCAAGATCAAGGTGCAGGCCAGCATCCAGGGCGATGCGGTGCGCGTGTCGGGCGCCAAGCGCGACGACCTGCAGAGCGTGATGGCGATGCTGCGCAAGGACGTGTCCGAGGCCCCGCTGGACTTCAACAACTTCCGCGACTGACTCTTGCCTCCCGCGCCGGCGCTCCTGCTGGCGCCTGGCGCTGCCGCACTCAGCGAGGCTGCGGCAGTCCGCCGATTTTCGCGCCGGCCTTGATGCCTTTCTGCGCGAACCATCCCTTGTTCATTTCCAGCGCATAGCGGATCGCCGCCTTCGGGCAATGGTTGTTCTCCGTGCGCGGCGCCATCTCCTCGATATTGACGATGGTGCCGTCATCGGCCAGGAAGGCGATCGACAGCGGCAGCTCGGTATTGCGCATCCAGAAGCAGTGACCCGCCTTCTGCTCGAACACGAACAGCATGCCGGCGTTGGGGGCCATGGCCGTGCGGTACATCAGCCCCTGCTCGCGTGCGGCCGGCGTGGCGGCAACCTCCGCCTGGACCGCAAACATGCCCGCGGTGAGCGGGACCACCGGCAGCGCGGCCTGCGCGTGCGCGATCCCGGCGCTCAGCGCGAGCAGGCCGGCAATTGAGGAGCATCGTGACAATAGCGTGTTGGACAGGAAGGACATGGTGTTCAGTCTGAAATGGCGCGGGCAGCAGCCGCAAGCATAGCGCACGCGCGGCGTGCCGATGTGCGGCGGGCGGTACGTCGCGCATCATGATCTCTCGCGGCAACAAAAAAAGGCAGGCGCCTGGCGGCAGCCTGCCTTCTCTTTCCTGCCTCGCGAGCGACGGGGCAGGGAGGGCGCCAGCGATTACTGGGCAGCCGGGCCGAAGCGGCGGCGGCAGCCTTCTTCTTGCTTTGCTTCTTGTGGGTGGTCTTCTTCTTGGTCGTGGTCTTCGGGGCTTCCTTGGTGGCCGCGGGCGCCGCAGCGTCGGCGGCAGCAGGTGCCGAAGCCTGGGCGAAGGCGCCGGTGGCGAACAGGCCAACAACCAGAGCAGCGATCAGTTTTTTCATGGCGTATTACCTCGAAGGATGAGAACAGTCGGAAAGATTGACGCGTGATAGGACGTGTCCCCGACAAGAACGAGGCCGCTGCCGCCAGCGTTGACCCACGACTTGTTAGTTTTTGTAACGAAAACGCCGCTTGATGTCGTTCGCCTGTCTGGTCTTCGAGACATGGGTGCGCGGTGCCGGCTCCTGGCGCTCGCGCGGTGCTGCCGGCGCCAGTCCCAGTTGCGCGGGCAACACCTCGCAGCAGGCCCCGGGCGCGAGGCCGAGCGCGCGCAGGTCGAGCGGGCCGATCCCGACGCGCACCAGCCGCAACGTGGGAAAGCCGACCGCGGCGGTCATGCGGCGCACCTGGCGGTTCTTGCCCTCGCGGATTTTCAGCTCCAGCCACGCGGTCGGGATCGCCGCGCGAAAGCGCACCGGCGGCTGGCGCGGCCACAGCCAGTCGGGCGCCTCGATCGCGCGCACCCGGGCCGGCTGCGTGACGAAGTCGCCCAGGTCTACCCCGGCGCGCAGCCGGGCCAGCGCGGCGGCATCGGGAATGCCTTCGACCTGTGCCAGGTAGGTTTTCTCCAGCTTGTGGCGCGGGTCGGCGATGCGGGCCTGCAGCGCGCCGTCGTCGGTCAGCAGTAGCAAGCCCTCGCTGTCGGCATCGAGCCGGCCGGCCGGGTAGACGCCGGGCACGCTTACGCACGCGGCCAGCGTCGGGCGCGTCGGGTGTTCCGAGAACTGGCTCATGGTGCCAAACGGCTTGTTCAGGGCAATCAGGGTCATGGGGCGCAAGTATGCCGCAGCGGCGCGCCGGGCCGGGAGATCGGAGGATCTGGGGTCCGGCCCGATTGGCGGATGATGAAAAATTGCTGCATAATACGAAATTAGTCTTGTGTCTTATATAAGACTGAAGGCAGCCCAGGGTGGCGCAAGGGTGATGCAATGCAGCACGGGCGCGCGGTAAGGCCCGTTACAATGCCACAGCGCCATCTCCCCGAATCTCGCCGACCGGCCACGAACCGGCGGCAGTCACAACCGTTCCGTACTGGAGACGTCATGTACCAACATATCAAGGTTCCGGCCGGCGAAAAGATCACGGTCAACCAGGATTTTTCGCTGAATGTCCCGGACAATCCGATCATTCCTTACATCGAAGGCGACGGTACGGGCCTCGATATCACCCCGGTGATGATCAAGGTGGTCGACGCGGCCGTGGCCAAGGCCTATGGCGGCAAGCGCAAGATCGCCTGGATGGAGATCTACGCTGGTGAGAAGTCGACCAAGGTCTACGGCCCGGACGTGTGGCTGCCGGACGAGACCCTGGACGTGCTCAAGGACTATGTGGTCTCGATCAAGGGCCCGCTGACCACGCCGGTGGGCGGCGGCATCCGCTCGCTGAACGTGGCGCTGCGCCAGCAGCTGGACCTGTACGTCTGCCTGCGCCCGGTGCGCTACTTCAAGGGCGTGCCCTCGCCGGTGCGTGAGCCGGAAAAGACCGACATGGTGATCTTCCGCGAGAACTCGGAAGACATCTACGCCGGTATCGAGTGGGCGGCCGAGAGCGACCAGGCCAAGAAGCTGATCGCCTTCCTGCAGAACGAGATGGGCGTGAAGAAGATCCGCTTCCCGCAGACCTCGGGCATCGGCATCAAGCCGGTCTCGCGCGAGGGCACCGAGCGCCTGGTGCGCAAGGCGATCCAGTACGCCATCGACAACGACAAGCCGTCGGTGACGCTGGTGCACAAGGGCAACATCATGAAGTTCACCGAAGGTGGCTTCCGTGACTGGGGCTACGAGCTGGCGCAAAAGGAATTCGGCGCCGAGCTGGTCGACGGCGGCCCGTGGTGCAAGTTCAAGAACCCGAAGACCGGCAAGGACATCGTGGTCAAGGACGCCATTGCCGATGCCTTCCTGCAGCAGATCCTGCTGCGTCCGGCCGAATACTCGGTGATCGCCACGCTGAACCTGAACGGCGACTATGTCTCCGACGCACTGGCCGCGCAGGTCGGCGGTATCGGCATCGCGCCGGGCGCCAACATGTCTGACTCGGTCGCCATGTTCGAGGCCACCCACGGCACCGCGCCGAAGTACGCCGGCAAGGACTACGTCAACCCGGGCTCTGAAATCCTGTCGGCCGAAATGATGTTGCGTCACATGGGCTGGACCGAAGCCGCGGACCTGATCATCTCGTCGATGGAGAAGTCGATCCTGTCCAAGAAGGTGACGTACGACTTCGCGCGCCTGCTGGAAGGCGCGACGCAGGTGTCGTGCTCGGGCTTTGGCCAGGTGATGATCGACAATATGTAAGCACGGACTCCCGCTGCGGCGGGCGACCTGCCAAGGAAAACCCCGGTGCCGCCTGGTCGGCGCCGGGGTTTTTTCTTGCCCCGGGCGCCAGTGTTGCCTAGAACGTCAGGGGTTGGACTGACGGGCCTGGCGGCCCGAGGAGACTGGCATGGACGATCCCTTCCGCCGTACCGCGTTCGGTGCGGCCATCTTCTACAAGGACCCGCTCGCGGCCCTGGACTGGCTGGAGCGCGCCTTCGGCTTTGAGCGGGTCATGGTGATCCGCGACCAGCAGGACCAGCTGGTGCATTCTGAAATGCGTTTCGGCGACAGCTACTTGATGGTGGGCAGCGAGTGGGCGGACTTTACCGCCAGTCCGGCCTCGATCGGGGGCAAGAATACCCAGACCCTGCACGTGCATCTGCCGGAAGGGCTGGACCAGCATTGCGAGCGCGCCCGCGCCGCCGGGGCCGTGATCCTGCGCGAGCCGCAGGACGAATTCTACGGCGACCGGACCTACACGGCCCGGGACGCGGAGGGACATGTCTGGACCTTTGGCCAGACTGTGCGCAAGGTCACCAGGGAAGAGGCCGAGCAGGCCAGCGGGCTGAAGATCGACGGCTGGGCCTGATGGCCCGGACTCCGGGGGTCCAAAAAGCAGAAAGCCCGGCGCGAGGCCGGGCTTTCCGTCGGATGTGGTGCGTGCAGCTGATCCGAGCCGGCACCCGCCGCGCCGCCGTGGCGGCAACGCGGGGCACTGGCATCGATCCCGTCCCGGGGGAGCTCCCCCCACACCCTGGTTGACCGCTCCGCGGCTCTGCGGCCGGGATGCGGTCGCGGCGCGCTTTAGCTGGCGTCCTGGATATTGGTGGCTTGCTTGCCCTTGGGGCCCTGGACCACCTCGAACGAGACGCGTTGACCTTCCTTCAGCGTCTTGAAGCCGGACATCTGGATAGCCGAAAAGTGCGCAAACAGTTCTTCTTCGCCCTCGTCCGGCTTGATGAACCCGAAGCCCTTGGCGTCATTGAACCATTTGACGATACCGCTTGCCATATACTCCCCCACGAAATAGCAGATTTCAAAGCGGGGAAGCCTTGCCGGCCAGACGGCACGGACTGCGGCGCCATGACCTGCCGCGTCCTGAGGTGCGGCCGGCGATGACGCGCGGCGAGGTGCAATCGCGTGGCGGCCAGTCTCGATGCTGACTCGCCGCCGCGGCGGCCGTGGCCTCCCTGCTCACGGATCACCTGCCTCGGCTGTTGCTTTGGCTCGCTGGCCGTCGGCAGGTGTGCGAACGATTCTTCTGGCAAAGCCGGATACTGTCAAGCTGGCGGATTCCCCACTGCCAGCAGGGTGTGGCGGGAATGGGACGGCACCTGGTGGTACCTTGGCGGCATGTGTCAGGGCTGCCGTGCAGGCTGTCCCGCCCGCGCCGGCCACGTGCCTTGCAATGCCTCCCGCGTGAAATTCCGCGTCCTTCCACCATCGGAAACAGGTGACCCGGCTCTTGAATCCGGCGCCTTTTCCCCAAATTGCAGAGTTGCGAGTAAGGGTTAGAATAAAGCCATGGCTACACGGCTTGCGAATGTCCCACAACGCGAAGCGGGCACCATCCTGGAGCGGAAAGAGCAGGCGCTTAAACCGCCCGCCATGTTCAAGGTGGTGCTGCTTAATGACGACTACACTCCGATGGAGTTTGTAGTGATGATCCTGCAGCAGTATTTCAGCAGGGACCGGGAAACGGCGACGCAGATCATGCTCACCGTGCACCGGGAAGGAAAGGGCGTCTGCGGTATCTACACCAGGGATATTGCAGCGACCAAGGTCGAGCTGGTGTCAACGCACGCGCGGCAGGCGGGGCATCCCCTGCAGTGCGTGATGGAGGAAGCATGATTGCGCAAGAATTGGAAGTGAGCCTGCATATGGCGTTTGTCGAAGCCAGGCAGGCACGCCACGAGTTCATTACCGTGGAGCACCTGCTGCTGGCATTGCTCGACAATCCCACGGCAGCGGAAGTCTTGCGCGCCTGCGCGGCCAATATAGAAGACCTGCGCACCAGCCTGAAGAACTTCATCGCGGATAACACGCCGGTGGTGCCGGGTACCGACGAGGTCGATACCCAGCCCACGCTCGGTTTCCAGCGCGTGATCCAGCGCGCGATCATGCACGTCCAGTCCACTTCCAACGGCAAGAAGGAAGTGACGGGTGCCAACGTGCTGGTCGCGATTTTCGGCGAGAAGGATTCGCACGCGGTCTATTACCTGCAGCAGCAGGGCGTGACGCGCCTGGACGTGGTCAATTTCATCAGCCACGGTATCCGCAAGGACCAGTCCGAGCCCGCCAAGCATGGCGATGCCGCTGGCGAAGGCGAGGGCGGCGACGGCAAGGAAAGCCCGCTCGAGCAATACACCCAGAACCTGAACACGCTGGCCAAGGCCGGCAAGATCGATCCGCTGATCGGCCGCGAGAGTGAAGTCGAGCGCGTGGTCCAGGTGCTGTGCCGCCGGCGCAAGAACAACCCGCTGCTGGTGGGCGAGGCCGGCGTCGGCAAGACCGCGATCGCCGAGGGCCTGGCGTGGCGCATCACCAAGAACGAGGTGCCGGACATCCTGGAAAAGGCGACCGTCTACTCGCTCGACATGGGTGCGCTGCTGGCCGGCACCAAGTACCGCGGTGACTTCGAACAACGCCTGAAGGGCGTGCTGAAGTCGCTCAAGGACAATCCGAACGCGATCCTGTTCATCGACGAGATCCACACGCTGATCGGCGCGGGCGCTGCTTCGGGCGGGACGCTGGACGCCAGCAACCTGCTCAAGCCGGCGCTGTCGTCGGGCCAGCTCAAGTGCATCGGCGCGACCACCTTCACCGAGTACCGCGGCATCTTCGAGAAAGACGCGGCGCTGTCGCGGCGCTTCCAGAAGATCGACGTGGTCGAGCCTTCGGTCGACCAGACCGTGCAGATCCTGCGCGGCCTGAAGTCGCGTTTCGAGGAGCACCACGGCGTCAAGTACGCGGCCTCGGCGCTGACCGCGGCAGCGGAGCTGTCGGCCCGCTTCATCACCGACCGTCACCTGCCCGACAAGGCGATCGACGTGATCGACGAAGCCGGCGCGGCACAGCGCATCCTGCCGAAGTCCAAGCAGAAGAAGACCATCGGCAAGGGCGAGATCGAGGACATCGTCTCGCGCATTGCGCGCATTCCGCCGCAGAGCGTGAACCAGGACGACCGCAGCAAGCTGCAGACGCTGGACCGCGACCTGAAGTCGGTGGTGTTCGGCCAGGATCCGGCGATCGAGGCACTGGCCTCGGCGATCAAGATGTCGCGCGCCGGCCTTGGCAAGACCGACAAGCCGATCGGCTCGTTCCTGTTCTCCGGCCCCACGGGCGTGGGCAAGACCGAAGTCGCCAAGCAACTCGCCTTCATCATGGGCATCGAGCTGCTGCGCTTCGACATGTCCGAGTACATGGAACGGCACGCGGTCAGCCGCCTGATCGGCGCGCCGCCGGGATACGTCGGCTTTGACCAGGGCGGCCTGCTGACCGAGGCCGTCACCAAGAAGCCGCACTGCGTGCTGCTGCTGGACGAAATCGAGAAGGCGCACCCGGATATCTTCAATATCCTGCTGCAGGTGATGGACCATGGTTCGCTGACCGACAACAACGGCCGGCGCGCCGACTTCCGCAACGTGATCATCATCATGACCACCAACGCGGGGGCGGAGACCATGAACCGCGCCACCATCGGCTTCACCAGCTCGCGCGAGCAGGGCGACGAGATGGCCGACATCAAGCGCATGTTCACGCCGGAATTCCGTAACCGTCTGGATGCCATGATCAGCTTCCGGTCGCTGGATGAGGAGATCATCCTGCGCGTGGTCGACAAGTTCCTGATGCAGCTGGAAGAGCAGCTGCACGAGAAGAAGGTGGAAGCCAGCTTTACCGAGAAGCTGCGCAAGTTCCTGGCGCACAAGGGTTTCGATCCGCTGATGGGCGCGCGCCCGATGCAGCGCCTGATCCAGGACATGATCCGCAAGGCCCTGGCCGACGAGCTGCTGTTCGGCCGGCTGGTTTCGGGCGGCAAGGTGGTGGTGGACCTGGACGAGCAGGACCAGATCAAGCTCGATTTCTCCGAGATCGAGCCGGAACCGCCCGAGGCGCCCGAGGAACAGCGCGCCGAAGCCTGAGCGGTGATCGGCCGCGTTGCCTGCAACGTGGCCGATCATCGGGCAAAATACGGGGGCGGCAGTCATGCCGTCCTTTTTTTGTCCCGGCGGCCGCCGGCCATGCCCGTCGGGGCACGGGTTTGCGGCCGCAGCTGGCCGCGCATTGGCCAGGAATCCAGCCTGAAAACCCTGATGTCCTCTGCCGAACGCACGCGGCGCCGCCGCCTGCTGCTCAAGATCCTGCCGCTGGGCGCCATGCCCGTCCCGATGCTCCACGCCGCTGCCGCCACTGGCGCCGAACCGCTGGCGGGCAACCACCCGATCGCGCTGGTGCTGCCGTTCCCGCCTGGCGGGAGCGTCGACATCGTGGCCCGGCAGTTGCAGCCCGGGCTGAAGGCGGCGCTGGGGCAGACCGTGGTAGTCGACAACAAGCCGGGTGCCGGCGGCCTGATCGCATCGAGCACGGTGGCGCGCGCAAAGCCGGACGGCACCACCCTGTTGATGGCCTTCGACACCCACGCCATCAACCCTTTCGCCTACAAGCAGCTGCCCTACGACACCTTCCGCGATTTCTCGCCAATCTCGCAGCTGGTGCGCTTTCCGCTGGTGATTGCCGCCAATCCCGCGCTGCCCGTGGCCAATGTGCGCGAGCTGGTGGCGCTGGCCAAGGCCAGGCCCGACAGCGTGCGCTATGCGTCGTCCGGCATCGGCAGCCTGAACCAGCTGGCGGCCGAGGCGCTGGCGACCGAAGCCGGCGTGCGCATGCTGCATGTGCCCTACAAGGGCGGCGGCCCGGCCGTGCAGGCGGTGCTGTCCAACGAGGTCGATATGTTCTTCAGCAGCTACGCCGCCGTGCAGGCGCACGTGGCCGCACGCACCATCAAGGTGCTGGGCGTGACCGGCACCAGCCGGCTGCGCCAGCTGCCGCAGGTGCCGACGGTGGCCGAGCAGGGGCTCAAGGGCTTCGAGGCCTACTCCTGGATCGGCGTGTTCGGCCCGGCCGGCCTGCCGGCATCCACGGTCACGCGCATCCACGACGCGCTGGTCGAATCGCTGCGCCAGCCGCGCGTGCTCGATGCGCTGGCCGCGCAGGGCTTCGAGATCGTGGGCGGCAGCCCGGCCGACCTCGGCAATCTGGTGCGCCGCGAGCATGACAAATGGCAGGCCGTGGCGCGCAAGGCCAATATCCAGTTCGAATGACGATGCCGGCGCCGGTGCGCCGTGAAACCGAGAGGATGCCGATGGCAACGCAAGCGGAAATGTTCGACCACGCCGTGGTGGTGTGCCCAGACCTCGATGCCGGGGCCCAGGCCTGGCGCCGGCTCGGCTTTACGCTGACGCCGCGCGGCTATCACACGCTTGGCTCGCAGAACCACTGCATCATGCTGCGGCGGGACTACCTGGAGCTGCTCCATGTCACCGCGCCCAGCCCCAGCCGCCAGTACTACTGGGATGCGCAGGCGCACGGCGGCGGTTGCGCGGCAATGTCATGCAAGAGCACTGACGCCTTTGCCACCGCGGCACGGCTGCGTGCGGCGGGCTGGCACACCTCGGACCCGATCGAGTTTTCGCGTCCGGTGCGGCTGGATGACGGCAGCGAGCACCCGGCCACCTTTCGCGTGACCGCGCTCGACGATGCACCGGGCGCGCGCTACTTCGTCTGCGAGCACCGTACGCCCGAACTGCTGTGGCGGCCCGAATGGACCCGTCATGCCAACGGCGCGCAGAGCATCGCCACCATGTTCCTGGTGGTGGCGCCCGCGCTGGTGGACGCCGCCGCGCGCGCCTACGCCGAGCTGACAGGCGGCGAGCTGACGCAGCTGAGCGAACATGTCTGCAGCCTGGCGCTGGACGATGCCACGCTGGTGGTCAGCACGCCGCAGGCGCTGGCTTCGGCCACCGGCACCGCGCATATCCGGCGCGACGGGCCGGGCTACGCGGCGATCCGCCTGCACACCAATGACCTGGCGGCCGCGCGTGCCGGCTGGCGCGAACAGGGTGTGCCGACCCACGACCTGGGCCCGCGTGAGACCCTGGTGCTGGCGGATGCCGCCGGCGGCGTGGCGCTGCTGTTCGAGCAGCAGGGCTGAAAAGCAAACTGGCGCCCCGCGGGGCGCCAGTGTCTTGTGCGGCCGCAGGCTGCGTCAGGCGCTGGCCTTGGCGTGATGCACGCCGGTCGAGCCAAAGCCGCCCGCGCCGCGTTCGCTGTCTTCGCTGAATGCTTCCACCGTCGAAAACACCGGCCGCAGCACCGGCACGAACATCATCTGCGCGATGCGCTCGCCCGGCTGGATCACGATCGGCTCGGTGCCATGCGCATTGCGGTTCCATACGCTGACCATGATCTGGCCCTGGTAGTCGGCATCGATCACGCCGATCGAATTGCCCAGCACCAGGCCCTTCTTGTGGCCCAGGCCAGAGCGCGGCACGATGGTCGCGGCCATGTACGGGTTGCCCATGTGCACGGCGATGCCGGCCGGCACCAGTTGCGCGGGCGTGCCCGGCGCGATCGATACCGGGGCGTCGATGCAGGCATGCAGGTCGATGGCGGCGGCCATTTCGCTCTGGTAGGCGGGCAGGCCCCATTCATTCAGGCGCGCATCGAGCACCTTGATTTCGACGGTCGGGTTCAGTGGCTGGGTCATGGGAATCCTGGGGGAAATCGGTTCAACGGAATAGGTGGCAGCCGCGCATGATACCGGACGCGCGCCTGCCATCAGGGCCGTGCGCGGCCAGGCAGGCGCTGGCCGATCGCCGCCACCAGCTGGCGCGCCAGCGACAGCTTGTCGGCACGCGGCAGCCGCGTCATGCCGGCGGCGTCGAACAGCACGATCTCGTTGTCGTCCAGGCCAAAGGTATGGTGGCCGATATTGCCGACCAGCAGCGGCACGCCCTTGCGCTGGCGCTTCTGCTCGCCGTACTGCTCCAGGTTCTCGCTCTCGGCGGCAAAGCCGACGCAGTAGGGTGCGTCAGCCCGCGCCGCGACCGAGGCCAGGATGTCGGGGTTCTGCACAAACTGCAGCGTGGGGGTGTCGGTTTCGTTGGCCTTCTTCAGCTTCTGCTGCGCGACTTCAGCCGGGCGCCAGTCCGCCACCGCGGCCACGGCGACAAAGACATCCACGCCGTGCAGCTGCGCGATCACCGCGTCATGCATCTGCTGCGCGCTGCGCACGTCGGTGCGCGCCACGCCGCGCGGGGTGGGCAGGCCGGTAGGGCCGGCCACCAGCAGCACCTCGGCGCCGGCCTCGCGCGCCGCGCGCGCGATCGAGAAGCCCATCTTGCCGGATGACAGGTTGGTGATGCCGCGCACCGGGTCGATGGCCTCGAAGGTCGGGCCGGCGGTGATCAGCACGCGCTTGCCTTGCAGCGGCTTGGGCTGGAAGAAG
Organism: Cupriavidus necator; assembly: GCA_022041995.1. Taxonomy (GTDB): domain Bacteria; phylum Pseudomonadota; class Gammaproteobacteria; order Burkholderiales; family Burkholderiaceae; genus Cupriavidus. The sequence goes on along the minus strand of CP074381.1, from coordinate 3,416,633 downwards.
GCGATGATGTCGTCGAGCAGCTCTTCGGGCTCCAGCATGCGGCCGTCGCCGACCTCGCCGCAGGCCTGGTCGCCGCTGCCAGGGCCCAGGATCATCACACCGTCGGCGCGCAGCTGCGCGGCATTGCGCTGGGTGGCGGGGGCGGCCCACATCTGGCGGTTCATCGCCGGTGCCACCAGCAGCGGGCAGTCGCGCGCGATGCACAGGGTGCTGAGCAGGTCGTCACACAGCCCGTTGGCCAGGCGCGCCATGAAATCGGTCGAGGCCGGGGCGATGACGATGGCATCGGCCTCGCGCGACAGGTCGATGTGCGCCATGTTGTTGTCGATGCGGGCATCCCACTGCGACAGGAAGACCGGCCGGCCGGACAGCGCCTGCATCGTCACCGGCGTGATGAAATGCGTCGCCGCCTCGGTCATGGCGACCTGCACGGTGGCGCCGGCCTTGGTCAGCAGGCGGACCAGTTCGGCCGACTTGTAGCAGGCGATGCCGCCGGTCAGGCCGAGAACGATGTGCTTGCCGCGCAAATCCATGGTGAGGAACCTGGCTGGGGAGAAAGGGAAATGATACCGGGGAAGCCGGTTGAGGGTTGGCTCCCCACTCCCGGCATGGCGGGAGTGGGGCCGGGGGAGGCCGGGCGGTCCTGGTGGCGTGGTGCCTTGCTCAACCACCCTCACCCTACCCTCTCCCCATGAGGCGAGAGGGGAACACAATCAGGGCGCTCAGTGCCGCCGCACCCGCCGCAACTCGTCCACGATCAGCAGCACCGCGCCGACCGTGATCGCGCAGTCAGCCACGTTGAAGGCTGGCCAGTGGTAGTTGCGTACATAGAAATCCAGGAAATCGACCACGTGCCCATAGACCACGCGGTCGATCACGTTGCCGACCGCGCCGCCCAGGATTAGCGACACCGCGAAGCAGAACATGCGCTGGCCGGTATGGCGGTACAGCAGCCAGATGATGAACGCGCCCACCACGAGGCCAAGACCGGTGAAGAACCAGCGCTGCCAGCCGCCGGCATCGGCCAGGAAGCTGAACGCCGCGCCCTTGTTGTAGACCAGCACCAGATTGAAGAAGCCGGTCACCGGGCGCGATTCACCATAGGTGAAGGTGCGCACGATGACGATCTTGAAGAACTGGTCGAGCACTACTACCAGCAGCGCGAAGGCCATCCACAGCAGCGGGGTGGTGCTGCCGGCGGCCTTGTTGTTGCGGCGGGCCGGGCGGGCGGAACGGGACGTGGTCGATGCCATCAGGCATGGCTCCTGTGTTCACCGGCGCCGAACAGGTTGCTGTCGCAGCGCCCGCAGAGGGTCGGATGATCCGGGTTGTGGCCGACATCGGCGCGGTAGTGCCAGCAGCGCTCGCACTTGGCATGGGCCGACGGGGTCACCGTGACCAGCAGGTCGCCGGCCTCGGGCGCGTGCGTTACCTTGGCCGATGAGGTCAGCAGCACGAAGCGCAGGTCGTCGCCCAGGCTCAGCAACGCGTCCAGCACCGGGCCGCCGGCCTGGATGGTCAGCTCGGCCTGCAGCGACGAGCCGATCTCGCCTTCCACGCGCACCGCTTCCAGCTGCTTGGTGACCTCGGCGCGCACTTCGCGCAGCGTGTGCCACTTCTGCAGCAGGTCGTCGGCGCCGTCGTCGACTTCCGGCACCGGGTAGTAAGTGCTGGTGAAGATGGTGTCGGTGTGCTCGGTGCCGTGGGCGAAGATCTGCCACGCTTCCTCGGCGGTGAACGACAGGAACGGCGCCATCCAGTGCAGCATCGCCTGGGCGATGTGGTACAGCGCATTCTGCGCCGCGCGGCGGGCCTTGGAGTCCGGCGCGGTGGTGTACAGGCGGTCCTTCAGCACATCGAGGTAGAAGCCGCCCAGGTCCTCGGAGCAGAAGGTCTGCAGCTTGGCCACTACCGGATGGAATTCATACGACTCGTAGTGCGACAGCACTTCCTTCTGCAGTTGCGCGGTCAGCGCCACGGCGTAGCGGTCGATTTCCAGCCATTCCGACGCCGGCAGCGCATGCCTGGCGTGGTCGTAGTCGGACAGGTTGGACAGCAGGAAGCGCAGCGTATTGCGGATGCGGCGGTAGCCTTCCACCACGCGCTTGAGGATCTCGTCGGAGATCGACAGCTCGCCCGAGTAATCGGTCGAAGCCACCCACAGGCGGATGATCTCGGCGCCCATCTTGTTCGAGATGTCCTGCGGCGACACGGTATTGCCGACCGACTTGGACATCTTGCGGCCTTCGCCGTCGACGGTGAAGCCGTGCGTCAGCAGCGCCTTGTAGGGCGGCTTGCCGTACAGCATCGACGCGGTCAGCAGCGACGAGTGGAACCAGCCGCGGTGCTGGTCGGAGCCTTCCAGGTACAGGTCGGCAAGGCGGCCATCGGGTTCATCGGCGCACGGATCGTACAGGTCGTCGCGGTGCGAGCCGCGGACCACGGTCCAGTGCGTGGTGCCGGAGTCGAACCACACGTCCAGCGTGTCGCGGTTTTTCTCGTACTGGCTGGCCTCGTCGCCCAGCAGCTCGGCCGGGTCCAGCGCCTGCCAGGCCTCGATGCCGTGCTGTTCGACGCGCCTGGCCACTTCTTCCAGCAGCTGCGCCGTGCGCGGGTGCAGCGCGCCGGTTTCCTTGTGCAGGAAGAAGGCCATCGGCACGCCCCACTGGCGCTGGCGCGACAGCGTCCAGTCCGGCCGGTTGGCGATCATGTTGTGCAGGCGCTGCTTGCCCCAGGCCGGGAAGAACTCGGTGGCGTCGATGCCGGCCAGCGCGGTCTCGCGCAGGGTGGGGCCGGTCTTGCCGTTCTCATCGGCCGGGTCCACGTCCATGCCCGCGAACCACTGCGAGGTGGCGCGGTAGATTATCGGCGTCTTGTGGCGCCAGCAGTGCATGTAGCTGTGGGTGTACTTGTGCGAATTGAACAGGTTGCCCGAGGCCTGCAGCACCTCCACAATCTTCGGGTTGGCGTCCCAGATCGACAGCCCGCCAAAGAGCGGCAGCGTGCCGGCATAGACGCCGTTGCCCATCACCGGGCTGATGATGTCCGAATCGGCCATGCCGTGCGCCTTGCACGACTGGAAGTCTTCCACGCCGTAGGCCGGCGCCGAGTGCACGATGCCCGAGCCGGTGTCGGTGGTGACGTAGTCGCCCAGGTAGACCGGCGACAGGCGGTCATAGCCCGCGTCCATCTTGGCCAGGGGGTGGTGGAAGCGGATTTCCGACAGTGCCGCGCCGGTGGTGGTGGCCACGACCTTGCCTTCCAGGCCGTAGACCTTCAGTTGCTCCTCGACGCGCTCGGTGGCCAGGATCAGGTAGCCGCGCGGGGTCTCGACCAGCGCGTATTCCACTTCCGGGTGCACGTTCAGCGCCTGGTTGCTCGGGATGGTCCACGGCGTGGTGGTCCAGATCACGATCCAGCCGGGCTTGCCGTCGAGCTGCTCGAAGGGCACCTTGAAGGCGTGCGCCAGCTTGTCGGCTTGCGCGAACGGAAAGCCCACGTCGATCGACAGGTCGACCTTGTCCTTGTATTCGACCTCGGCCTCGGCCAGCGCCGAGCCGCAGTCGAAGCACCAGTTCACCGGCTTCAGGCCACGGAACACATAGCCCTTCTCCATGATCTTGCCGAGTGCGCGCAGTTCATCCGCCTCGTTGCTGTAGTTCATGGTCAGGTAGGGGTGGTCCCAGTCGCCCAGCACGCCCAGGCGTTCGAAATCCACCATCTGGCGCTTGATCTGCTCGGTGGCGTAGGCGCGCGCCTTGGCCTGGACCTCCTGCACCGGCAGGCCCTTGCCGAACTTCTTCTCGATCTGGATCTCGATCGGCATGCCGTGGCAGTCCCAGCCCGGCACGTAGACGGCGTCCAGCCCGGTCAGGCCGCGCGCCTTGATGATCATGTCCTTGAGCACCTTGTTGACGGCGTGGCCGATATGGATGTCGCCGTTGGCATACGGCGGGCCGTCATGCAGCACGAACTTCTTCGCGCCCTTGCGTGCCGCGCGGATCTTTTTGTAGAGCTGCTTGTCCTGCCACTGCTTGACCCACTGCGGCTCGCGCTTGGGCAGGTCGCCACGCATCGGGAAGGGCGTGTCGAGCAGGTTGACGGGATATTTGCTTTTCTCGGGCTTGGCGCGTTTGTCGTCAGACATTTCGATTCTCAGGGCGATTCGGGTTGGCGCGCGGGCGGCTGCAGGCCGGGGGGCGCGCGGAAAGACTGGGGCAGGCGGCGTGCGTGCCGGGCCCGCGCCACTGGCATGCGGGCAGGCGCCGGCCGCTACCTAATTCGGTCGGTGGCGGAGGTGGCGAAATCGCGCCCGCCGCTGCCTTCGGCCGCGCCCGGGGCGGTCAGGCCGAAGAAGGCGCGCGCATCGGCGCTGTCCTTGGCAATGGCGGCGGTGAGCTCGTCCAGGTTGTCAAAGCGCGCTTCGTCACGCAGCTTCTTCATGAATTCAACCCGCACCAGCTTGCCGTACAGGTTCTCTCTGAAATCGAACAGGTGGACTTCCAGCAGCACCCGGCCGGCGTCTTCGATGGTGGGGCGCACGCCGATGCTGGCCACGCCCGGCAGGGGCTGGTCGGCGATGCCGTGCACCTGCACCACGAAGATGCCGCTGACCGCCGGCCGCTTGTGCGAGATGCGCAGGTTCAGCGTCGGGAAGCCCAGGTCGCGGCCCAGCTTGCGGCCGTGGATCACGTGACCGCTGATCGCATAGCCGTGGCCGAGCAGGCGCCGGGCATGCTCCAGGTCGCCGTCGGCCAGCGCCTGGCGCACCGCCGAGCTGGAGATGCGGATGCCGCCTTCGGACACCGAGCCCATCTGCTCGACATCGAAGCCGTAGCGGCGCCCGGCTTCCTGCAGGTAGGCAAAGTCGCCGGCGCGTTTGGCGCCGAAGCGGAAGTCGTCGCCGACCAGCAGCCAGCGCGCGTGCAGGCCGTGCCACAGCACGTTCTCGACGAACTCCTGCGGCGACTGGGCGGCAAAGTGGGCGTTGAAGTGTTCCACCACCACCCGGTCCACGCCATTGCGGCGCAGGCTTTCCAGCTTGTCGCGCAGCAGTGCGATGCGGGTGGGGGCCTTGTCCGGGGTGAAGAACTCGCGCGGATGCGGCTCGAAGGTCATCACGCACAGCGGCAGGCCGCGGGCGTCGGCGGCTGCGCGCGCACGCGCGAGCAGCGACTGGTGGCCGCGATGCACACCGTCGAAATTGCCGATGGTGAGCGCGCAGGGCGCCCGGCTTTCGGCGTTGGGCAGGCCGCGGAAGACTTTCACGGGGACGGCGGGAAACGTTTCAGGTAAAGCGGGCATTATAAGGCGAATGGGTCCGCTTGCCGCTCCCGGTGCCCGCAGCCGGTGCCGCACTGCTGTTTTTGTGCCGCAACCGGCCCTCGCAGCATGGCGCGATGCCGCAAAAGGCGGCATGATATGGCCCACTTAAGCTCCACTTGGGCCTGGCACCTGCTGCCCCCGATATCCGCCCATTCCAGCAGGCCACACTTGAAAGCGCTGCCCAACCGGTTCTTTTCCCGGCTCCTGCCCCGAGTCCTGCCTCAGGCGACCGCCCAGCTCGACGTCGAAACGCGCGCCAAGCTGATGGCCATCGTGCATAAGAACTCGCCTACGGCGATCGTGGCCTCGGTGCTGCTGCCCGCGCTGACCACACTAGGATTCTGGAACGACGCGAGCCACTCAGCCTTGCTCGGCTGGTGCGCGGTGATGCTGCTGCTGACGGTCGGCGGCCTGTGGTTCTACGTCGGCTACCAGCGCGACCATGCCTCGATGAGCCGTTCCGCGCACACGCGCAAGTGGTGGAACAATATGCGCGCGGTTGCCTTCCTGACCGGCGTGACCTGGGGCAGCTCGGCGCTGCTGCATCTGTATACAGGCTCGGTGGTGTTCTCCAGCGTGCTGTACCTGCTGACCCTTGGGGTGCTGGCAGGCGGCGCGGTGTCGCAAGCGCCCGTGCCGTCGAACCTGGTCTATGCCGGCGTGCCGATCCTGGTGCCCAACATACTGATGGCGGAATTCGCCTTCCCCGGCCACGGCGCCTATGTGCAGGGGCTGCTGGTGATCTATGGGCTGATGTTGTCGCGCCATGCCTTCAACCTTCAGGTCACGCTGGTGCGCGCCATCCAGCTCGAGGGCGACAGCCGGCGCCTGGCCAGGCAGTTCCAGGATGAAAAAGAGCGCGCGCTGCATGCCAGCGAGGAGAAGTCGCGCTTCCTGGCTGCCGCCAGCCACGACCTGCGCCAGCCGGTGCATGCGCTGGTGATGCTGGTGGAGGCGCTGCGCGCGCGCAACCAGTCGTCAGCGCTGCATCCGCTGGTGGAGCAGGTGGCGGCGGGCACCCAGACCATCGACCTCTTGTTCCGTTCGCTGCTGGACCTGTCCAAGCTGGAAGGGCGCAAGGTGCTGCCGACGCTGGAGCCATGCGAGCTGGGCGCGCTGATCCGCGACGTGATGAGCCAGTTTGCCGCTGATGCGCGCGAAAGCGGCCTGACCCTGACCCCGCGCGTGCCCGACGAGCTGTATGCCATGGCCGAGCCGGTGCTGTTGCGCCGGGCCCTGTTCAACCTGGTGCAGAACGCGCTGCGCTATACCCAGCGCGGCGGCGTGCTGGTGACCGCGCGCCAGCGCCGCAAGAATGTGCGGCTGGAAGTCTGGGATACCGGCGCCGGCGTGACGCCCGAGCACCTGCCCGACATCTTTTCGCCGTATTACCAGGTCCATAACCCGCAGCGCGACCCGTCGCAGGGCCTGGGCCTGGGGCTGGCAATCTTCAAGGAATGTGTGCGCCTGATGCGCGGCACCTATGGCGTGCGCTCGGTGCCGGGCAAGGGTTCGGTGTTCTGGTTCGCGCTGGCGACGGTGCCGGCCGAGACCGTCGCCAGCGTGCGCGAGATGCGCGCGATGGCGCAGGCGGAAGAGGCCAAGCCCGACCGCCTGCAGGGCACGGTGCTGGTGGTCGACGACGACAGCCAGATCCGCAAGGCGTGGATCGCGCTGATGGAGGCCTGGGGCATCCGCGTGGCCTGCGCCGCGCACGGCGCCGAGGCCGACAAGCTGTTTGCCACGGGCCTGCGCCCGGACATCATCTTCTGCGACCTGCGCCTGCCCGGCAGCGAGAACGGACTGGATTTGCTCGAGCGCTGGCAGAACACGCAGCCGCAGGCGCGCAGCGCGCTGCTGACCGGCGACTTGAAATCCGCCGCGCTGGCGGCGGCGGAAGAGGCGGGGTATTTCGTGCTGCCCAAGCCGGTGGACCCGGCTTCCCTGCGGCTGCTGCTGCGCCGCTGGCTGCGGCCGGCGTAGGGCGGGGGGGGGCGAAGGGCGAAGGGTGGCGGCCTGCGTTACTGGCGCAGGCGGAACCGCTCCATGCGCGACATCACCTGCATGCGCGTGCGCACGCCCAGGCGCTGCAGGATGGCCGACACGTGTTCCTTGACAGTGTTCTCGGTCAGCCCCAGGCGTCGCGCGATCACCTTGTTCGGCAGGCCTTCCAGCACCAGCGCCAGCACCGAGCCCTGGCGCGGTGTGAGGCCGAGCTCCGCCGGCGTGACCGGAATGCCGTGGGCGGGCCCGAACGATTGCGCGCGGCCGTTCAGGGCCTCATCGGTGGGGAAGGAGGTGTCGCCCGCCAGCACCTTGCGCACCGCGGCGGTGAAAGCATTGGCATCAAGGTGCTTGCCGACGAAGCCGCAGGCCGACAGCGCGCGGGCGCGGCCGACGATCTCGGGGGTGGCCTCGGCGGACATGAAGATGAAGCGTGCGCCGGGAATGACGGTCTTGAACGACTGCATGGCGTCGAAGCCCGTGCCATCGTTCAGCCAGATATCGAGCAGCACTATATCGGGGCGCAGCCCCTGCTGCAGGCTTGTCAGGGCTTCGCGGGCACTGCCGGCGGCATAGACTGCCACATCCGGCATGACTTCGGCGAGAAAAGCCGTAGTGCCTGACAAAGCCATAGGATGATCATCGACCACCAACAACGTCGGTGCAGCGTTCGACATGCGAATTCCCGTTCAAATTCCCGTTTCGTCCTTGTTGTCACCAGCTCTTGGCGAGCGCTGTGTCATGCACAGGGTTGGCGCGTGGACGTAGCGCCCACTCTAGCAGAGGGGCGAAGCGTCACAATCCATCAATCGGGGGTATACAGTCGTGCCGTCGCATGCTAGAGACATCGCGCCCTGTCCGTATCTCGTGAATTAAGCACGTAATGCGTTGGCTTTACCGGAGTTTAGCGCCTTGCCTTGGTAGAATTGCGCGATGAAAAAAATTGTCATCTTGATTTCCGGGCGAGGCTCCAATATGGAAGCCATCGTCCGTGCCTGCGCGGGGGGCGGCTGGCCTGCCCGGGTGGCGGCAGTACTGTCGAACCGGCCGGATGCCGCCGGGCTGCAATTCGCGCAGCAGCATGGCATCGAAACCGGCGTGGTCGACCATCGCCAGCACCCTGACCGTGCCGCTTTCGACGCGGCTTTGGCCGAGGCCATCGACGCCTACGCGCCCGAGCTGGTGGTACTTGCCGGTTTCATGCGTATACTCACGCCCGGCTTCGTCGACCGCTATGCGGGCCGGCTGCTGAATATCCATCCGTCGCTGCTGCCATGCTTCCCGGGCCTGAACACCCACAAGCAGGCACTGGACGCCGGCGTCAAGCTGCATGGCGCCACCGTCCACTTTGTCACCCCTGAACTCGACCACGGCCCGATCGTGATCCAGGCTGCACTTGATGTACAGCCCGCGGACACGCCCGAGAGCCTGGCCGCGCGTCTGCTCGAATGCGAGCATGTGATCTATCCCCGCGCCGTGCAATGGTTTGTCGAGAACCGCCTGCAGCTGCAGGACGGCGTAGTCAACGTTATCAACCCGGCCGAATCGCAATTGCTGATGGCCATCTCCGCCAATACCCCGGCGGGAGGAGTCAAGGCATGAGTCGCACCCAGGCAGGAACCCGGTCCCCGCGCAGCGAAGGACGTGCCCCCGCGCGCGGCAAGGGCAAGGGCAGCCCCATCCGCAAGTCGCCCAATGCCAACGGCGCCCCGGTCCGCTCGCACGGCGGCCTGCATGCCACCCATATCCAGCATATCGACCGCCTGCTCGGCAAGGTCATGCTGTTTGCGCGCCCGGCCGATGCCGTGGTGAGCTACTACTTCCGCGAGAACAGCAAGCTCGGACACCGCGAGCGCGGCATCATCGCCGAGGCTATCTACGCGGTGCTGCGCCGGCGCGTCGAGTTTGCGCAGTTTGCCGAAAGCGGCACGGGCGCGACCTCACGCCGGCTGGCGCTGCTGGGCCTGGCCGCGACCCTGGGCCGCGACACGCTGACGCCATTCCTGCATCCTGAAGAAGCCGAGTGGCTGGACCGCCTGACCACGATCGAGCGCTCCAGCCTGGCGCCGCGCGTGCGCGCCAACCTGCCCGAGTGGCTCTACGATGAACTGGTGCGCGGCCACGGCGAGGCCTTTGCCGCGGCCCTGGGCGACGCGCTGCTGCGCCCGGCGCCGCTGGACCTGCGCGTCAACCTGGCCAAGTCCAGCCGCGAGGCCGCACTGGCCGAGCTGCAGGCCGCCGGCCTGGGCGCCGAGCCCACGCCGATGGCGCCGGCCGGTATCCGCATGGCCGGCAAGCCGGCGCTGAACCAGCTGCCGATCTTCGTCAACGGCCTGGTCGAGGTGCAGGACGAGGGCAGCCAGCTGTTGTGCAACCTGGTCGCACCCAAGCGCGGCGAAATGGTGGTCGACTTCTGCGCCGGCGCGGGCGGCAAGACCCTGGCGCTGGGCGCGGCGATGCGCTCCACCGGCAGGCTCTATGCCTTCGATGTATCGGAAAAGCGCCTGGCCAACCTGAAGCCGCGGCTGGCACGCAGCGGGCTGTCCAACGTCCATCCGGTGCTGATCGACTCCGAGCGCGACGCCAAGATCAAGCGCCTGGCCGGCAAGGCCGACCGCGTGCTGGTCGATGCGCCCTGCAGCGGGCTGGGCACGCTGCGCCGCAACCCCGACCTGAAATGGCGGCAATCGCCGGAGTCGGTGCTGGAACTGACTGCCAAGCAGAGTGCAATCCTGGACTCGGCCGCGCGGCTGGTGAAGGGCGGCGGCCGCGTGGTCTACGCGACCTGCAGCGTGCTGGAAGCCGAAAACGAGCAGATCGTGCGCGACTTCCTGGCTGCGCACCCCAACTTCCGCCTGGTGCCGGCCGCCGAAGTGCTGGCCGAGCAGAAGATCGAAGTGACCGGGCTGCCGGACAACGGCATGTTTGCCCTGTATCCGCACCTGCACCAGACCGACGGCTTCTTTGCCGCGGTGCTGGAACGCACCAGCTGAGCGCCGGTGCCTGCCGGACCGCCCGCCGATCGCGCGGGCGGCCGCGCCAACCCTGAGTTTCCTCCATGAACGGTGCGACCCTGTCCGACCTGGGCGGCCTGAAGGACCTGAAGGCCTCCCATTCGATGTTCGGCAAGATGCTGGACGACCTGATCCGCGACGCCGGCGGGCCGGGCTTCTTCTGGCAGCTGCTGGTGCTGGCCGGCTGCCTGCTGGTGGCGTGGCCGCTGGCGCGCTTCGTGGTGCGGCGCCTGGAAGCGCGCTACGAAGGCTCCAGCTTTTCCGTGCGCTTTGCCGCGGCCAGCCTCGAGCGCGCCATGTTCCCGCTGGGCGGCTGGGTGCTGGTGCTGATCTCCCGCTTTGCGCTGGAGCCGCTAAGGAACGTGCTCGAAATAACTTCCCGCTATGCGGCGTTCCGTGAGCGGATGCTGTAGTTCCACGCAGGCAAGGTTGAGTCGTACTCGATGTTCAGTGAAGCACGGACGCAACGAGTGACTGTCCGTCCGGCTTCATAGACTCCGTCAAGAATGTCAGCAGTAACTTTCAGTCCGGTTTTTGTGCAGGCTTTTTCGATCAGTTCACGAACCAGACTAACGCTGCTGAAGACTACGCCAGCACAGGCTCGCGTAATGTGTGGAAACACGCGGTGCTCGATCGGATTATGTTTCGAGCAGTATGGGGCGTAGTGGGCCACCCGGATTTCCAGTCCGAGCCGGTCTGCCAGATCTTGCAGATCCGCTTTGAAAAGCCACGAATCACTTGGGTTGCTACCTCCGCCATCGCACAGTAGCAGTAACCGTGTGGCTTGGGGATAATCGGCGCGACCCTGTTTTTCCCACCAGTGCGCTACGCTGTCGCAGGCAAACTGCGTCGTGTCACGGCTCACCCCGATGTTCACATGTGCCTTGTTCAGCCCGATGTCGTACAGCCCATGCGGGATGACCTTGCCTTCGCTGTAGCTCGGAAAATCATGGTCGAGGACTTCAAGCTGCTCGCGCGTGTAGAGCTTGCCGTCGCGATAGAAATTGCCCAGCATCTCCTTCTTCTTCGTATCGATGCTGAGGACAGGCTGGTCGTCTTCGAGATATTCCGCCTTGAGTTGCGTAATACGCTGAAATTGTACGTCGCGTTGTGCGTGGGACTTGAACGACTTCTTTTTCTGTGATTGCCGCCGGGAAAAACCGTTGCGCTTTAGCAGCTGCCGGACCGTTCGCACGCTCACCCGTTCGCCTACTTGCTGCGTCATCGCCTGTGCGATTTCGCGTGGCTTCAGATCCGTCCAGATGATGCCGTGTTGTGGATTACCCGCCGTATGCTCTCGCACCACATCTAGAAATACCGCGTTCCACTCCGGATGGTCCGTTAACCTGGATTTACGCCCCTTTTTTTCGGATCCGCTCTCCAACCGGATCCAGCTCTTCTTCCAGGTCCTTTAGCCCTTGTCTAATTGTTTTCGGGTCCATTTCAAACAGTTTCGCAATATATTCGAAACCGCCATGGCCCAGCTTGTCCGCCTCCACAGCCGCATACCGCCGTCGGTCCTTCTCCGACAAGCGCGCGTACAGCCGCTTCATCCGCGTTTCAACCTCAGCCCGGTAACCAGCCTGCATCGTTTGTCCTCCAGAGGCATCACATCTTACCCGCGTCGCTTTGCGCACGCCAGGTCCACTTCGGGAAGTTATTTCTCACTCGTTCCTAATCCCAGTCAGCGTGCTGCGCCTGGCGCTGGTGCCGCTGTTCGGCATTACCTTCCTGAACTTCACCTTCTATGTGCTGCGCCGGGTGATGTCGGGCAGCGGGCAGCTGCACGGCATGCTGCTGCTGGTGGAGAAGGTGCTGACCACGCTGGTGTGGGCCGGCATGGCGCTGTACGTGCTGGGCGTGCTGGCGGACGTGGTGGCGTGGATGGAGGGCGTGCGCTTCTCGATCGGCGGCAAAGAGAAGATCAACCTGGCCGACACCCTGATGGCGGTGGTCTGGATCCTGCTGACGGTGCTGGTGGCGCTTTGGTTCGGTTCCTGGCTGGAAGAGCGGCTGATGCGCTCGGCCAACCTCGACGGCAACCTCAAGGTGGTGCTGACGCGCATCTCCAAGGCCTTGCTGCTGCTGGTGTCGCTGCTGCTGAGCCTGTCGCTGGTGGGGATCGACCTGACCGTGCTGTCGGTGTTCGGCGGCGCGCTGGGCGTTGGCCTGGGGCTGGGTTTGCAGAAGATCGCCAGCAACTACATCTCCGGCTTCATCATCCTGCTGGACCGCTCGGTCAAGCTGGGCGACCAGATCACCGTGGACAAGTACACCGGCATCGTGTCGCAGATCCGCACCCGCTACACGGTGGTGCGCAACGGCGATGGCGAAACCCTGGTGCCGAACGAGCAGCTGGTGGCGCAGCCGGTGCAGAACCATTCGTTTTCCAACACCAATGTGCGCGTGGCAACCCGGGTGCAGGCAGACTACAGCGCCGATCCGGAAACGGTGATCGCGCTGCTGACCGCGTGCGTGCGCGACCTGCCGCGCGTGCTGTCCGACCCGGAGCCCGCTGCTTTCCTGGTGCTGTTTGCCGACAGCGGCATCGAGTACGAGGTTGCGGTCTTCGTGGCCGATCCGCAGAACGGCAAGCTGGGCGTGCAGTCCGCGATGAACCGCGCGATCTGGCGCACGCTGCGCGCGCATGGGATTTCCATCCCCTATCCGCAGCGCGAACTCCGCGTGCTGGGGGAAGCACCCTTGTCCGCCACTGATCCGCCCCCATCTAAGACCGTAGCGGATACAGCGAATGCGGCAAGTGCCGCATAGGCCGCCAGACGGGCGCAGCATGCGCCACCCACGGAACGAAAACCGTTGCACCCCATCAAAATCCGGGAAATAGCCTATGCTTGCGCGTCCCGCGATCCGGTAGAATGCCGGGTTGTCGCGGGTTGCAGCTAAGGTTGCAGCGCACGCTCCCACATCAGACAGCCGCCAGATTGCAGCGGCTCGTACCTTGTCCCGCCAGCCGAGGGTCATCCCAGTGCCGGCGCGAGACTCGTGTGCCTGGGAGCCCGGAATGACTTCGGGTCCCGTGGCAGGCGCCAGAAAGCTATCGCAATCACTTGGATTCGCAGCCTTTTTTCTGCGCGTTGCGTGCACCGGCCCCGCCGGGCTGCACGGGAAAGTCCCTGTTTAACCGACGGAGAACAGTTTGTTCGACACTATTCTTGACTGGGCCGCCAACGGCCTTGCCAACTGGACCTGGTGGGAGATCGTCATCTACACGCTCGTGATGACGCATATCACGATCGCCGGCGTCACCATCTTCCTGCACCGCTGCATGGCGCACCGGTCGCTGGATCTGCACCCCATTGCACAGCACTTTTTCCGCTTCTGGCTGTGGCTGACCACCGGCATGGTCACGCGCGAGTGGACCGCCATCCACCGCAAGCACCACGCCAAGTGCGAAACCGAAGAAGATCCGCACAGCCCGCAGACCCGCGGCATCCGCAAGGTGCTGCTGGAGGGCGCGGAGTTGTACCGGGCCGAATCCAAGAACAAGGAAACCATCGCCAAGTTTGGCCATGGCTGCCCCAATGACTGGGTCGAACGCAATGTGTACTCGCGTTTCGGCTGGCAGGGTGTCGGCCTGATGCTGATCATCGACCTGGCGCTGTTCGGCGTGATCGGCATGACCGTGTGGGCCGTGCAGATGCTGTGGATCCCGATCCATGCCGCCGGCATCATCAATGGCCTGGGTCACTGGTGGGGCTATCGCAACTACGATTGCGAGGACGCCTCGACCAACGTGTCGCCGTGGGGCCTGATCATTGGCGGCGAAGAGCTGCACAACAACCACCACACCTATCCGACCTCGGCCAAGTTCTCGATCAAGTGGTATGAGTTCGATGTGGGCTGGGGCTATATCCGCGCGATGCAGGCAGTCGGCCTGGCCAAGGTCAAGAAGACCCCGCCCAAGGCGCGCCTGGTGGAAGCCCGCCCGGTCGACCACAACACGCTGGAAGCGATCATCGCCAACCGCTATGACGTGATGGCGCGCTACGCCAAGGCCGTCAAGGGCGCGTTCCGCCAGGAGCTGGAAAAGCTCAAGGAAGGCCGCGTGGCCGAGTACCGCAGCTTCAAGCCCGCCAGCAAGTGGTTCCACCGCGAGGAAACCAAGCTGGCCGCGCCGCAGCGCGAACAGCTGGCCAGCATCGTGGAACAGAACAAGGCGCTGCAGACTTTCGTCGAAATGCGCCGTGAACTGGCCGCCATCTGGGGCCGTTCCAACCTGACGCGCGAGCAGCTGCTGCAGCAGCTGCAGGCCTGGTGCCATCGTGCCGAGGCCAGTGGCATCCAGGCGCTGCAAGATTTCTCGCTGCGCCTGCGCCGCTACGCCTGATACAATCCGGCCGCGCCGTATGGTTTGACAAAGCCCCGCCCATGGCGGGGCTTTTGTTTTAGATAAACTCCCCAATATTCTGGCCGGGCCGCACCTTTGCTGGCGGAGGTCTAGAGGAGTACCGGAGATGACCCCACAATCGATCAAGACCGTCGAGTTCGAAAAGCCGAACCTGGCGGATGCCGAAAACGCCACTGGCGGTAGCTGCGTGGCCCATGCCTGGGCCAAGGTGCCACCGGTGCTGACGCCCGACGAGCGCCAGTCCCTGAAGGCGCGTATTCGCCGCCTGCTCAAGGAGCGCAATGCGGTGCTGGTGGCGCACTATTACGTCGACGCCGACCTGCAGGACCTGGCCGAGGAAACCGGCGGCTGCGTCTCCGATTCCCTGGAGATGGCCCGCTTCGGCCGCGACCACGAGGCCCAGACCCTGGTGGTGGCGGGCGTGCGCTTCATGGGCGAGACCGCCAAGATCCTGAGCCCCGAGAAGACCGTGCTGATGCCGGACCTGGACGCGACCTGCTCGCTCGACCTGGGTTGCCCGGCCGACGAGTTCGCCGCCTTCTGCGATGCGCACCCGGACCGCACCGTGGTGGTCTACGCCAACACCAGCGCCGCCGTGAAGGCGCGCGCGGACTGGATGGTGACCTCCAGCATCGGCCTGAAGATCGTCGAGCACCTGCATGCGCAGGGCAAGAAGATCCTGTGGGCGCCGGACAAGCACCTGGGCAGCTATATCCAGAAGCAAACCGGCGCCGACATGCTGCTGTGGCAGGGCTCGTGCCTGGTGCACGATGAGTTCAAGGGCATCGAGCTGGACCTGCTGCG
Organism: Cupriavidus necator; assembly: GCA_022041995.1. Lineage (GTDB taxonomy): Bacteria > Pseudomonadota > Gammaproteobacteria > Burkholderiales > Burkholderiaceae > Cupriavidus. Next base: position 3,401,117 of record CP074381.1, on the reverse strand, counting down.
CCGCGAATTCCCCAACGCCAAGATCCTGGTGCACCCGGAATCGCCGGAAAACGTGGTGGCGCAGGCCGACGTGGTCGGCTCCACCTCGCAGCTGATCGAGGCCGCGCAGAAGCTGGACGCGACCGAGTTCATCGTCGCCACCGACAACGGCATCCTGCACAAGATGCGCATGGCGGCGCCTGGCAAGCACTTCATTGAAGCACCCACGGCCGGCAACAGCGCCACCTGCAAGAGCTGCGCGCACTGCCCGTGGATGGCAATGAACGCGCTCACCAACCTGGCCGAGGTGCTCGAAACCGGCCGCAACGAGATCCATGTCGACCCGGTGACCGGGCGCCAGGCGGTGACCTGCATCAACCGCATGCTGGACTTCGCCGCCGCGCAGAAGCGCAATGTGCGTCCGTCGGCCGACCTGGCCAAGGAACAGGCGCTGTTCCAGGGGATCGGCCCGGCATGAGCGTGAACCCGATTTTCGACAGCTATGGCCCGGCGCTGCAGGCCGCGCTGCAAACCAATGTGCAGGCCGCCATCGCCGAGGATGTCGGCAGCGGCGACCTGACCGGCCTGCTGGTGCCTGCGGCCAAGGCGGCGCGCGCGCGCGTGATCGTGCGCGAGTCCGCGGTGCTGTGCGGCCAGCCGTGGTTCGATGCCTGCATGCGCGCGGTCGACCCGGCGCTGGGAGTGCACTGGCTGCAGCAGGAAGGTGCCCGCATGGCGCCCGATTCGGTGGTCTGCGAGATCACGGGCCCGGCGCGCTCGCTGCTGACGGCGGAGCGTCCGTCGCTGAATTTCCTGCAGCTGCTGTCGGGCGTGGCCACTGCCACGCGCCGCTATGCCGATTTGATCGCCGGCACCCGTGCGCGCGTGCTGGATACGCGCAAGACGCTGCCGGGCCTGCGCCTGGCACAGAAGTACGCGGTCCGCATCGGCGGCGGCGAGAACCAGCGGCTGGCGCTGTACGACGGCATCCTGATCAAGGAAAACCATATCGCCGCGGCTGGCAGCATCAGCGCGGCCATGCAAGCGGCGCTGGCGCTGGATACCAGGGCGTCGGTGCAGATCGAGGTGGAAACGCTGGCCGAGCTGGAAGAAGCGCTTGCGGCCGGCGCGAAGTCGGTGCTGATCGACAACTTCACCGTGCCGATGATGCAGGATGCGGTCAGGCTCAACCGGGGCAGGGCGCTGCTGGAGGTGTCGGGCGGCGTCAATGCCGATACCATCCGCACCTTTGCCGAAACCGGCGTGGACCGGATTTCGGTCGGCGCGCTGACCAAGGATGTGCGGGCGACGGACTATTCGCTGCGGATCATCGGCTGACGCATTGCGCGGGACCAGAAAAACGGGGTGGGGCCTTGCGGCGCCACCCCGTTTTTCTTTGTCCGGCCAGCGCTCAGCGCTTCCTTGCGGCTGGCGGCTGCATCACCGTCGGCAGCGCCTTGGGCAGTGCATCCGGATAGTCCCGGCTGAAGTGCAGGCCCCGGCTTTCATGGCGCGAGTAGGCGCTGTCCACGATCAGCGAGGCCACCTCGACCAGGTTGCGCAGCTCCAGCAGGTCGCTGGTGACGCGGAAATTGGCGTAGTACTCGGCGATCTCTTCGCGCAGCAGGACAATGCGGTGCTGGGCGCGCTCCAGCCGCTTGCTGGTGCGCACGATGCCGACGTAGTTCCACATCATGCGGCGCAGTTCGTCCCAGTTGTGCGACACCACGACTTCCTCGTCGGCATCGGAGACGCGGCTTTCATCCCAGGCCGGCAGCGTGATGTCCGGCAGGCCGGCCTTGTCCTTGGAAGAAATGTCGTCAGCCGCGGCGCGGCCGATCACCATGCATTCGAGCAGCGAGTTGGAGGCCAGCCGGTTGGCGCCGTGCAGGCCGGTGCAGGCGGTTTCGCCCACGGCGTACAGGTTGCCGATATCGGTGCGCCCGGAGGTGTCGGTGACCACGCCGCCACAGGTGTAGTGGGCGGCCGGCACCACGGGAATCGGCTCGCGCGTGATGTCGATGCCGAGTTCCAGGCAGCGCGCATGGATCGTCGGGAAGTGTTCCTTCAGGAAGGACTCGGGCTGGTGGCTGATGTCCAGGTAGACGCAGTCCAGGCCGCGCTTCTTCATCTCGAAGTCGATCGCGCGCGCCACCACGTCGCGCGGTGCCAGTTCGGCGCGCGCATCGTGTTCGGGCATGAAGCGGGTGCCGTCGGGCAGCTTGAGCAGGCCGCCTTCGCCGCGCACCGCTTCAGAGATCAGGAAGGACTTGGCGTAGGGGTGGTACAGGCAGGTCGGGTGGAACTGGATGAACTCCATGTTCGACACCCGGCAGCCCGCGCGCCAGGCCATGGCGATGCCGTCGCCGGTGGCCGTATCCGGGTTGGTGGTGTACAGGTAGACCTTGCCGGCACCGCCCGCGGCCAGCACGGTGTGCGTGGCGGTGAGGGTGTGCACCGCGCCGGTGCTGTCGTCCAGCACGTACAGGCCGTAGCAGCGGTTGCCCGGCAGCCCCATCTTGCGCGAGGTGATCAGGTCGATCGCGAAGTGGTCTTCCAGGATGGTGATGTTCGGATGCCGGGTGGCCTGCTGCAGCAGCGTGCTGACCACGGCATGGCCGGTGGCATCGGCGGCATGGATGATGCGGCGACGGCTGTGGCCGCCTTCGCGCGTCAGGTGGAAGCCCAGTTCGGCCTGCTCGTCGCGCGTGAATGGCACGCCGCGGTCGATCAGCCACTGGATGGCCTCGCGCCCATGCTCCACGATGAAGCGCGTGGCCTCTTCGTCGCACAGCCCCGCGCCGGCCACAAGCGTGTCCTGCGTATGCTCGTCATGGCTGTCGCCGGAATCCAGCACGGCGGCAATTCCGCCTTGCGCCCAGTCGCTGGCGCCCTGGGTCATGGCGCGCTTGCTGAGGATGGCCACCCGGTGGGTGTCGGCCAGCTGCAGCGCGACCGTAAGGCCGGCCAGGCCGCTGCCGACGATGGCGACGTCGAAATTCATGATGCGGAGATGCGCCGGGGGGCGCTTGGCAGATGGGGGAAACGGCAAAGTCTACACCTGCGCGCCATGCCGTGCATCAGTGCCGCGGGTGGGGTGGTCGCCTGCCGCTCTGCCGCACCAGCACCGCGTGGACAAAACAAAAAGCCCCGCGGCATGGCGGGGCTTTCTGGCGGGAACCGGATCAATTACTTGATCTTGGTTTCCTTGTAAGCGACGTGCTTGCGGGCGACGGGATCGAACTTCATGATCTCCATCTTTTCCGGCATGGTGCGCTTGTTCTTGGTGGTCGTGTAGAAATGACCCGTACCTGCGGTCGATTCCAGCTTGATCTTGTCGCGGCCGCCCTTGCTTGCCATGATGTGCTCCTAATTAGACTTCGCCGCGTGCGCGCAGGTCGGCGAGCACGGAGTCGATGCCTTTCTTGTCGATCAGGCGCAGGCCGGCGTTCGAGACGCGCAGGCTCACCCAGCGGTTTTCGGATTCAACGAAGAAACGACGATTCTGCAGGTTGGGCAGAAAACGGCGCTTGGTCTTGTTGTTTGCGTGGGAAACGTTGTTGCCGACCATCGGCGCTTTCCCGGTCACTTGACAGACGCGTGCCATGAAGCACTCCTAAATCTTCTATTCGTGGACAATGTTCGCAACAGATCAACAAAAGGCGCGCGGGCCCGGACTGCAGCGGTTGAGACTTCAGCAAACGGGCATTATAGACCGGATTCCGCCGGCGAATCAATGCCTTCTGTGCTTTGACGTTATCCGGTGTTGCTGCGCTGCCTGTGTCGTGGCGTTGGCGTCACAGCCCGGGCAGGCGGTCACAGCAGTCGGCCAGCGAGCAGATTTCCTGCCCGGCCACGATGAAATGGTCGAGCAGCCGCACGTCGATCAGGTTGAGGATGCGCGCCAGCTCGTGGGTCAGGTGGATGTCGCTCTGGCTGGGCGCGGTGGTGCCACGCGGGTGGTTGTGCGCCACGATGATGCCGGCCGCGTTATGCACCAGCGCCTGGCGCGCCACCTCGCGCGGGTAGACCGCGGTGCGCGTCAGGGTGCCGCGGAACAGCTCCTCGCTGGCCACCATGCGGTTGCGCGGATCCAGGAACAGGCACAGGAAGACCTCGTGCGGCAGCGGTGCCAGCGTCAGGCGCAGGTAGTTGCGCACGGCCGCGGGGGAGTCGAAGCCGGTGGGCAGCCGCAGCGATTCGGCCAGCGCGCGCCGTGCCAGCTCCGGAATGGCTTGCAGCTGGGCATACTTGGTTTCGCCCATGCCGCGGACGTTGGTCAGCGCGCGCCCATCGGCAGCGAACAGGGCTGTCAGCGAGCCGAAGCGGTGCAGCAGCTCGCGTGCGAGGTCCACGGCACTTTTGCCGGCCGTGCCCACGCGCAGCAAGATGGCCAGCAGCTCGGCGTCGGACAGGGCGGCGGCGCCGCTTTCCAGCAGTTTCTCGCGGGGCCGCTCGCATGCGGGCCAGTTGGCAATGGTCATGAGCACTCCAGGGTAGTCACGCCGTGATCAAGGTGCTGCGAGCCCGGCGCGGCGGGCGAGGGGCCAGTCGAATACAATACGGGTTGTTCCCCGGTTGATCACCCATGAATTTGCAAACTTTCGCGTCGGAAGCCGACGGCGGCACGGCTGGCCGCAAGACTGTCCAGGCCGACTCCTTCCTGACCCTGCACTACAGCATCGCGCTCGAGAACGGCACCGAGGTTGTCAGCACGTTCGAGGAGAAGCCCGCCACGCTGCTGCTCGGCCAGGGCCAGTTCGCGCCGACGCTGGAGCAGGCGCTGCTTGGCATGCCCGAAGGCGAGCGCATGACCTACCGGCTGGCGCCGGAGCAGGCCTTTGGCCCGCGCAACCCCGAGCTGCTACAGTGGGTATCGCTGGCCACGCTGCGCGAGAACAGTTCGTTCGAAGAGGACTACAGCGCGGGCGACCTGGTGGAGTTCAACGCGCCCGGCGGCGGCAAGTACGCGGGTGTGCTCAAGGAGATCGGCGAGACCGCCGCACTCTTTGACTTCAACCATCCGCTGGCCGGGCAGACCATCCTGTTCGACGTGCAGCTGATCGGCATTCTCTGAGCGCGCCGCCCGTGTGCCGAACCATCCTGATACCGCAGCATGCCTGACCTGACCCCCGCACCCAACGCAGAAATCCTGATGGCGCAGCCGCGCGGCTTCTGTGCCGGCGTGGACCGTGCCATCGAGATCGTCGAGCGTGCGCTCGAGCGCTTCGGCGCGCCCATCTACGTGCGCCACGAGATCGTCCACAACGCCTATGTGGTGGCCGACCTGCGCCGCAAGGGCGCGGTGTTCGTGCGCGAGCTTGACGAGGTGCCCGCGGGCGCCACCGTTATCTTCAGCGCCCACGGCGTGTCGCGCGAAGTGCGCGCTGACGCTGCCGCGCGCGGGCTGCACGTGTTCGATGCCACCTGCCCGCTGGTGACCAAGGTGCATGTCGAGGTGGGCAAGATGCGCGCCGAGGGCTGCGAGATCGTGATGATCGGGCATCGCGGCCATCCGGAAGTGGAGGGCACCATGGGCCAGGCCAGCGGCGGCATGCTGCTGGTGGAGTCGGTGGCCGACGTCGCCACGCTGCAGGTTGCCGACCCGTCGCGGCTGGCCTACGTGACCCAGACCACGTTGTCGGTGGATGAGACCCGCGAGATCGTAGCCGCGCTCAAGGCGCGCTTCGCGCAGATCCGCGAGCCCAAGAAGCAGGACATCTGCTATGCCACGCAGAACCGCCAGGACGCGGTGAAGTTCATGGCGCCGCAGGTGGAGGTGGTGATCGTGGTGGGCAGCCCCAACAGCTCCAATTCCAACCGCCTGCGCGAACTGGCCGAGCGCCTGGGTGTGCCGGCCTTTATGGTGGACGCCCCCGAGCAGGTGCGTCCCGAATGGATCGCCGGCAAGCGCCGCATCGGCCTGACCGCCGGCGCTTCGGCACCCGAGGCGCTGGCCCAGTCTATCGTCGATCGTCTGCGTGAGCTTGGCGCGCGCCAGGTGCGCCCGCTTGACGGCATCGAAGAGAACATGGCCTTCCCGCTGCCGCGCGGGCTGCTGCCGGCCAGCGCTGCCGCCTGACCTGCGCGGGCCGCGCCCGCCTGCCAGCCTTGCCTTGTATGAGGGCGCCGCTTGATACGGCGCCCTTTGTCTTTGGTGCGCCCGATTTGCGGCCGGCCGGCGCGAATAATGCACGGCGATGGTGCGGGTAATACATGGCTGTCCTCTTGACCAGACAAATCAGGGTAATCCCCGGGTCTGGGGTTTTCCCTATTATGGTGCGGCGCTACATTCTGCACATTAGAGATTGGTGCAACTGAATTTAAATGAAACACCTAATTAATAAAGGCGCATTATAGGGGCGCTGGCGATGCTTATTCGCCTCATCGGGCGGCGCAGGCATGATTCTTGTAAGTAGGTGAGGCGACCGCGTCATGTGAGCGGGAATTGCCGCAATCTGTGCATTGGGGAAATTCCCTAGCTCATTTGACCGGTAAATGGTTAAGGATGTTGCGTCGCGTATTGCATCGACTAAGAAAGGGGATACAATGCGCGCGTTTCAAATTGAAATTAAACAAAGGCGGTCCAGGGAAACGTCCGGGAGGCGTTGAAAATCCCTGTTTTCGTGAATCCTAGGAGATCACTCATGCAAATCACGTTTGCCAAGATTCTGCCGATCGCGGCCGCGGTGGCGCTCGTAGCAGCTTGCGGCAAGAAGGAAGAGAAGCCGGCTGCTGCGCCGTCTTCGGCGCCGGCGGCAGCCGCTCCTGCAGCGGGCGGCGGTGAAGTCGTCGTCAAGATCGGCCACGCGGCCCCGCTGACCGGCGGCATCGCGCACCTTGGCAAGGACAACGAAAACGGCGCCCGCCTGGCCGTGGAAGAAGTCAACAAGACCGGCCTGGAGATCGGTGGCAAGAAGGTCAAGCTGGAACTGGTCGGCGAAGACGATGCGGGCGATCCCAAGACCGGCACCTCCGTGGCGCAGAAGCTGGTCGACGCCAAGGTCGTGGCCGTGGTTGGCCACCTGAACTCGGGCGTGTCGATCCCGGCTTCCAAGATCTACAGCGATGCCGGCATCGTGCAGATCTCGCCGTCGTCGACCAACCCGGACTACACCAAGCAGGGCTTCAAGACCACCTACCGCGTGGTTGCCACCGACGCCCAGCAAGGCCCGGCCCTGGCCAACTATGCCGTCAAGACCCTGCACGCCAAGACCGTGGCGATCGTCGACGACGCCACTGCCTACGGCAAGGGCCTGGCAGACGAGTTCGAGAAGACTGCGAAGGCGTCTGGCGTGAACGTGGTGGCGCATGAAGCCACCAACGACAAGGCCACCGACTTCAAGGCCATTCTGACCAAGATCAAGGGCAAGAAGCCTGACGTCATCATGTACGGCGGCATGGACGCCACCGGCGGCCCGTTCGCCAAGCAGGCCAAGGAACTTGGCATCGGCGCCAAGATCGTCGGCGGCGACGGCGTCTGTACCGACAAGGTGGCTGAACTGGCCGGCGATGCCGTGTCGAACATCATCTGCTCGGAGGCAGGCCTGGCCCTGTCGAAGATGGAGACCGGTGCCGAGTTCAACAAGCGCTACCAGGCTCGCTTCAACGCCCCGGTGCAGATCTATGCACCGTTCACGTATGACGCCGTGATGGTCGTCGTCGACGCCATGAAGCGTGCCGGTTCGACCGAACCGGCTGCCATCCTGGCCGAAATGCCCAAGACCAACTACAAGGGCGTGATCGGCAATATCGCCTTCGACGAGAAGGGCGACATGAAGGAAGGCACCATCACGCTGTACGAGTACAAGGACAAGAAGAAGTCCGTCCTCGACGTCGTGAAGATGTAATCAGGGCTTACCGGCCCATCCGAACGGCACCGTGAGTATTTTGCGGTGCCGTTCTTTTTAGCCTCGCCTAATGTAGAAGCATCCTTACCATGGATGGAGCATGGCAGGCCGCTTACCAGCAAAGCAACCAAAGCAACGTTACCCATTTCACACCATGGTCCCCCCGGCATCCACACCATGCCGCAAGGTCCGGGACTGAAGCAGGAGTTTTCATGGATATCTTTATCCAGCAGATCGTGAACGGTCTGGTGCTCGGCAGCATCTATGCGCTGATCGCACTGGGCTACACCATGGTCTACGGCATTCTGGGGATCATCAACTTCGCCCACGGCGATGTCCTGATGATCGGCGCGCTGACCGCCCTGTCAGCGATTCTTGGACTTCAGAAGTTTGCCCCCGGCTTGCCCGAATGGCTGACGCTGGTGATTGCCACGCTGATCGCAATGCCAGTCTGCGCAGTACTGGCCTACACCATTGAACGCGTGGCCTACCGGCCCTTGCGCAATGCGCCACGGCTGGCCCCGCTGATTACGGCCATCGGCGTCTCCATCATCCTCCAGACGATGGGCATGCTGATCTGGTCGCGCAACCCGCTGACCTTCCCGCAGCTGCTGCCCTCGGAGCCGATCGACATCGGCTCGACCGGCGCCACCATCACCGGCAAGGAAATGGTCATCATCGGCATGGCCGTGATGGTCATGTCCGGCCTGCTGGCCCTGGTCAACCGCACCAAGCTCGGCCGCGCCATGCGCGCCACCGCCGAGAACCAGAAAGTGGCCGGCCTGATGGGCGTGAACCCCAATTTCGTCATTTCCGCCACCTTCATGATCGGCGCCACGCTGGCCGCCCTGGCCGGCGTGATGATGGCCACCAACTACGGCAATGCCCACTTTTACATGGGCTTCATCCCCGGCCTGAAAGCGTTTACCGCGGCAGTGCTGGGCGGCATCGGCAACCTGGCGGGCGCCATGGTCGGCGGCATGCTGCTGGGCCTGATCGAAGCGCTCGGCGCCGGCTATATCGGCGACCTGACCAACGGCATCTTCGGTTCGAACTACCAGGACGTCTTTGCCTTTATCGTGCTGATCACCGTGCTCGTCTTCCGTCCGTCCGGCATCATGGGCGAACGCGTGGCGGACCGCGCCTGAGGAGAGCGAATCCATGAATACTCCGATTCCATCCACGGCAGCCGTTGCGGCGCCCACCAAGGTGCCGGCCAAGACCCTGGCCGCACTGCTTGGCTTCCTGGTGATCGCCCTGTGCGCACCGTTCTTCGTCCAGACCCTGGGCGGCAACTACTGGGTCCGCGTGCTGGACTTCGCGCTGCTGTACATCATGCTGGCGCTGGGCCTGAACATCGTGGTGGGCTTTGCCGGCCTGCTTGACCTGGGCTATATCGCGTTCTACGCGGTGGGCGCCTACCTGATGGCGCTGCTGGGCTCGCCCCACCTGGCGAACCAGTTCGAGTGGATCCACCAGCTGCTGCCCAACGGCCTGCACCTGTCGATGTGGTTCGTGCTGCCAATCGCGATCCTGGTGGCGGCCACGTTCGGCGTGCTGCTGGGCGCGCCGACGCTGAAGCTGCGCGGTGACTACCTCGCCATCGTGACGCTGGGCTTCGGCGAAATCGTCCGCATCTTCATGAACAACCTGGATCGCCCGCTCAACATCACCAACGGGCCCAAGGGCATCACCGCGGTGGACCCGGTCCATATCTTCGGCTTCGACTTCTCGAAGACGCACGAGATCCTCGGGCTGAAGTTCTCGCCGGTGTTCATGTACTACTACCTGCTGGTGTTCCTGGTCATCGTGATCGTGTTCGTGAGCCTGCGGCTGCAGAACTCGCGCATCGGGCGCGCTTTCGTGGCCATCCGCGAAGACGAGATCGCCGCCAAGGCGATGGGCATCAACACCCGCAACATCAAGCTGCTGGCCTTTGCCATGGGCGCGTCGTTCGGCGGGGCCTCGGGCGCGACGTTCGGCGCCTTCCAGGGCTTCGTGTCGCCGGAATCGTTCACGCTGTGGGAATCGATCTATGTGCTGGCCATCGTGGTGCTCGGCGGCATGGGCCATATCCCGGGCGTGATCCTGGGCGGCATTCTGCTGGTGGGCTTCCAGGAGCTGCTGCGCGTGGTCGCCGAGCCGATGCAGACCGGCCTGTTCGGCCACGTGATCGTCGATGCCGAAGTGCTGCGCCAGCTGCTGTTCGGCCTGGCCCTGGTTGGCGTCATGCTGTATCGCCCGGCCGGCATCTGGCCATCGCCGCGCAAGGAAGACCGCCCGGTGGTGCGCCGTGCGGGCAGCGTGGGCCGTTTCTGACCAGGAGGACAATATGAGCAACAACGATTTCCTCCTGTCGGTACAGGGGGTGAACAAGCGTTTCGGCGGCCTGCAAGCGCTGTCCGAGGTGGGCCTGCAGATCAAGCCGGGCGAGATCTATGGCCTGATCGGCCCCAACGGCGCCGGCAAGACCACTTTCTTCAACGTGATCACCGGGCTGTACACGCCGGATTCGGGCGAGTTCGTGCTGGGCGGCAAGGCCTACCAGCCGACCGCCGTGCACGAAGTGGCGAAGGCCGGCATCGCGCGCACGTTCCAGAACATCCGCCTGTTTGGCGAGATGACCGCGCTCGAGAACGTCATGGTCGGGCGCCACGCGCGTACCAAGGCCGGCCTGTTCGGCGCGATCTTCCGCCCCCCTTCGATACGCCGCGAGGAAGAGGGCGTCGAGGACATGGCGCATGACCTGCTCGACTATGTCGGCATCGGCAAGTACGCCAACTTCACCGCGCGCAACCTCTCGTACGGCCACCAGCGCCGGCTCGAGATCGCGCGGGCGCTGGCGACCGAGCCCAAGCTGCTGGCGCTTGACGAACCGGCCGCGGGCATGAACGCGACCGAGAAGGTCGAGCTGCGCGGGCTGCTCGATAAAATCAAGAACGACGGCAGGACCATCCTGCTGATCGAGCACGATGTGAAGCTGGTGATGGGGCTGTGCAGCCGCCTGACGGTGCTGGACTACGGCAAGGTGATTGCCCAGGGCCTGCCGCACGAGGTGCAGAACAACCCCGCGGTGATCGAGGCCTACCTCGGCACTTCGGCGCACTGATGGCGGGAGGACAAGCAATGACACAGACAGTACTGAAGATCTCCGGCCTCAAGGTCGCATACGGCGGCATCCAGGCGGTCAAGGGCATCGACCTGGACATCCAGGACGGCGAGCTGGTGACGCTGATCGGCGCCAACGGCGCCGGCAAGACCACCACCATGAAGGCCATCACCGGCCTGCAGGGCTGGGCCAGCGGCGACGTGGAATACATGGGCAAGTCCATCAAGGGCGTGCCCAGCTACGCGCTGCTCAAGCAGGGCCTGGCGATGGTGCCGGAAGGCCGCGGCGTGTTCGCGCGCATGACCATCACCGAGAACCTGCAGATGGGCGCCTACACGCGCAACGATGAGGCCGGCATCAAGGCCGACGTCGAGCGCATGTTCGGCATCTTCCCGCGCCTGAAGGAGCGTGCCAACCAGCTGGCGGGCACCATGTCCGGCGGCGAGCAGCAGATGCTGGCAATGGCGCGCGCGCTGATGAGCCAGCCCAAGGTGCTGCTGCTGGACGAGCCCTCGATGGGGCTGTCGCCAATCATGGTCGAGAAGATCTTCGAGGTCGTGCGCGACATCTCGGCGCAGGGCGTGACCGTGCTGCTGGTGGAGCAGAACGCGCGCCTGGCGCTGCAGGCCGCGCACCGCGGCTACGTGATGGAGTCCGGCCTGATCACCATGAGCGGGGACGCCAAGCAGATGCTGGACGATCCCAAGGTGCGCGCCGCCTACCTGGGCGAGTAAGGCGCGCGCTGCCGCCTCTCCCGCCCCGCCGCGAGAGGGGTGAGGCAGAGGGCAGGCGCACGCAGGCGCAAGGCCTTCTGCCTTGCCGCGGGGCCCCGCGCAACGCCTGCTCAGGCTGGCGTGCGCGGGTTCTGCGGCGCTGGCTCTCTCCCTCACTCCTCTGCGGCACCGCAATGGAAAAAAGCCTCGCGCGAGCGAGGCTTTTTTTCCGTCTGGCGAAGACCAGGCTCAGGCCAGCTTCTTCAGCAGCGTGCGCAGCATGCCGATCATCTGGTCGATCTCTTCGCGCGTCACGTTCAGCGCCGGCATGAAGCGCAGCAGGTTGGCGCGCGGTGCGTTCAGCAGCAGGCCTTGCGGCGCCATGTCGCGGGCTTCTTCCACCAGTTGCGGGCCGATGTCCTTGCCCAGTATCAGCGCGCGCAGCAGGCCGTCGCCGCGTTCGCCGCCCAGGCCGAACTCGGCGGACAGCGCCAGCAGCTGTTCCCTCAGGTATTCGCCCTTGGCCTTGACGTCGTCGAGGAAGCCCGGCGCGGTCAGCTGCGCGATCACGGCGCTGCCCACCGCGGTCATCAGCGGGTTGCCGTTGTAGGTGCCGCCCTGGTCGCCGGCCTCGAAGCTGGCGACCTCGGCCTTGCACAGCAGCGCCGACAGCGGCACGCCGCCGCCGATGCCCTTGCCCAGCGTCATGATGTCCGGCTCCACGCCCGCCAGCTCGTAGGCGAACAGGGTGCCGCAGCGCCCGCAGCCGGTCTGCACTTCATCGACGATCAGCAGCAGCCTGTGCTTGTCGGCCAGCGCGCGCAGGCCCTGCATGAACTCGCGCGTGGCGGGGATCACGCCGCCTTCGCCCTGCACCGGTTCCAGCATGATGCCGACGGTCTTGTCGGTGATCAGCTTCTCCACCGAGTCCAGGTCGTTGAGCTCGGCGCGCGGGAAGCCCGGCACCTGCGGCGCGAAGATGGTGTCCCAGCCGGCCTTGCCCGACGCGCTCATGGTGGCGAGCGTGCGGCCATGGAAGCTGTGGTCCATGGTGATGATCTCGAAGGCGCCGTCCTTGTGCTTGCGGCCCCATTTGCGCGCCAGCTTGATCGCGCCTTCGTTGGCCTCGGCGCCGCTGTTGGCGAAGAAGACCTTGTCGAAGCAGCTGTGGTCGGTCAGCTGCCGGGCCAGCTTGAGCATCGGCTCGTTGTAGAAGGCCGGGCTCGGGTTGATCAGCCGGTGCGACTGGGCCACCAGCGCGTCGATCATGCCCTGGTTGGAATGGCCCAGGCAATTCACTGCCCAGCCCTGCACGAAGTCCAGGTATCGCTTGCCGTTGTGATCCGTCAGCCAGGAGCCCTTGCCCTCGGTGAACACGAGCTCGGGCCGGTTGGTGATGTACATCAGGGATTGGACGGGATACTCAGCAAATGCCATGGCGGACTCCAGGGGTCGGCTTTAAACGATGGACGGACGGGCGTAACAACGGGGACAAAAACAAAAAGCCACGGGGGTTGCCCGTGGCTCGTTGACATGAACAGACGCAGTCGACGGTCAGCCGCGCGGCACCCCAGCGGGGAGCGACGTACGGAAGCTGCGGCGTCGGTTGAAGGTCATGTGCATGCGGGCAAATATAAGGCGCATGCGCCCGGGTGTCAAAACGAATTTTGGCAGGCCCGGGCATTGTTGCGCTGACGGAACGGCTGACGGCGGCTCGCGCCTCAGGCCGCCGGGGCCGAGCCGGCCGGGTGCATGTCGGCCTCAGAGGTGAACGAGTCGGCGAAGAACGCGTCGTCGTGCAGCTTGCACTGGCGGGTGAAGTCGCCGCGCGCGGCATTGATCATCACCGGGGCGCCGCAGGCATAGACCTCGTGGCCCGACAGGTCGGGATGGTCGGCGATCACGGCCTGGTGGACAAAGCCGGTGCGGCCCTGCCAGTTGTCTTCAGGCAGCGCGTCGGAAATGACCGGCACGTACTTGAAGTTGGGCAGGTCGCGCGCCCACTGCTCGCACAGCGCGTGCATGTACAGGTCCTTCGGGCGGCGGCCACCCCAGTACAGCGTCATCGGGCGCTGGATGCCGGTGTAAGCGGCGTGCTCGACGATGGCCTTGATCGGCGCGAAGCCCGTGCCCGAAGCCAGCAGGATCATCGGGGCCTCGGATTCCTCGCGCAGGAAGAAGCTGCCCAGCGGGCCCTCGAAGCGCAGGATGTCGCGCTCCTTCATGGCTGGCTGGCCTTCCCTGGCGCCGAACACGTAGTCGGTGAAGGCGCCGCCCGGCATGTGGCGGATATGCAGCTCGATCGGGCCGTCTTCATGCGGCGGCGTGGCGATCGAATAGCTGCGGCGCTTGCCGTCGCGCAGCAGGAATTCCACGTACTGACCGGCCAGGTACTGCATGCGCTCGGTCGCCGGCAGCTGCAGCTTGATGGCGATCACGTCGTCGGCCAGGCGCTCGATCGCGGTCACGCGGCACGGCACCTTCTTGATCGGGATGTCACCGGCGCCGTGGACTTCGCGGCATTCGATGGTGACGTCCGAGGCGGCGTTGGCGCAGCAGAACAGGGCGCGGCCCTCGGTCTTCTCCTGCGCGGTCAGTGCCGCCGGGGCGTGGTCGCCCTGCACGATGGTGCCTTCGAGCACGCGGCCCTTGCACGAGCCGCAGGCGCCGTTCTTGCAGCCGTAGGGCAGCCCGATGCTGTGGCGCAGGGCCGCGCCGAGGATGGTTTCGTCCGCGGCCACTTCAAACTTGTGGCCGCTGGGCATGACGGTTACTTGATAAGCCATAATCGGTCTATGAGCCAAATTCTGTCGAAGCTGCAGCCCTCGCGCCTCCCACAAGTCCCGCGGCTGCCGGCACCTTCGCGCCGGCTGGGCCGCCCGCGCCTCTTGATCGTCGGCTGCGGGGATGTGGGGACGCGCTGCCTGCGAATCCTGTCGTCGCGCATGCGTGTCTTTGCCGTGACTTCACAGCCGGCCCGCCGCGCTGAACTGCGCGCCGCCGGCGCGGTGCCGCTGGTGGCGGACCTGGACCGGCCGGCCACGCTGGCACGGCTGCACGGGCTGGCCACGCAGGTGCTGGACCTGGCGCCGCCGCCCGGGCAGGGCGAAGGCGATCCGCGCACGCGTGCCTTGCTCGCCGCCTTGCGCCGGGCGGCCTGGCGCAAGGCCAGGACGTCGGCCGGCATGTTTCCCGGCGAGCCCGCCATTCTACCCGACCGGGGCAGGCCCCGCGCTGCGTTTGTCTATGCCAGCACGTCGGGTGTATATGGCGACCGGCAGGGCGCGCGGGTCTCGGAATTCCACGCCGTGCGGCCCAGACCGCACGCGCACGCCGCCGCGTTGCCGCCGAGCAGGCAGTGCGCGCCTTCGGCCGCGGTGCCGGCTGGCGTGCCAGCATCGTGCGTATCCCCGGCATTTATGCCGAAGACCGCCTGCCGCTGGCGCGCCTGCACCGCGGCACGCCCGCGCTGGTGCCGCAGGACGATGTCTACACCAGCCATATCCACGCCGACGACCTGGCGCGCACCATGGTCGCGGCGCTGTTCCGCGGCCGCGCGCAGCGCGTGGTCCATGCCAGCGACGACACCGAGCTGCGCATGGCCGACTACTTCGACCTGGTCGCCGACCGTCGCGGCCTGCCGCGCCCGCCGCGCATCACGCGCGGCCAGGCCCATGAAGTGATCGACAAGACGCTATTGAGCTTCATGAGCGAATCGCGCCGCCTCGACAACCGCCGCCTGAAGCGCGAGCTGCGCCTGCGGCTGCGTTATCCAACCGTCACCTCCTTCTTCGACACCTGACCGCCTGGCCAAGATGGGGCCCGTGCCGCTGGCACGGAGCTTGCTGCCTGAGTGCGTCGTTTGTTCCCTGTCTATACAGCATCACCTCCATTGCCCCGGCGCGGTGCCTGACATGCGCTTTGTGAACCGGCGTGGTGCCGCACCGGTCAACGAATCTCCGTCATAAAGCGCCTTGCAAGGCGGTTGTTCGCCTGGTTGCTTGGTGGAACCCGTACATTGACTTGTATATACAGGTATTGTTTAATGCCCGAAAACGAGCGCGGCCGCACGCATGGCCTGCCGTCGACGGATATACCAAAGGAGCGTACAGATGATGAGGAATCACAGCAGCATTCGCGGTCGGATGGCAGTGCAGGCCGCGGTGCTGGTTGCGGCATTGGGGGCTGGTGCGGCCCAGGCGCAGAACACCCAGGTCACGCTGGGCATGAGCGGCTGGACCGGTTTCGCGCCGCTGACGCTGGCCGACAAGGCCGGCATCTTCAAGAAGCATGGCGTGGACGTCGACATCAAGATGATCCCGCAGAAGGACCGCCACCTGGCGCTGGCCTCGGGCGCGATCCAGTGCGCGGCCACCACGGTCGAGACCCATGTGGCCTGGAACGCCAACGGCGTGCCCATCACCCAGATCGTGCAGCTCGACAAGTCCTATGGCGCCGACGGCCTGGCCGTGCGCAGCGACGTCAAGGGCTTTGCCGACCTGAAGGGCAAGACCATTGGCGTCGATGCGCCGGGCACCGCGCCGTACTTCGGCCTGGCCTGGATGCTGAAGAAGAACGGCATGTCGCTCAAGGACGTCAAGACCACCACGCTGTCGCCGCAGGCGGCCGCGCAGGCCTTCGTGGCCGGCCAGAACGACGGCGCCATGACCTATGAGCCGTACCTGTCGACGGTGCGCCAGAACCCGGACAAGGGCAAGATCCTGGCGACCACGCTCGACTACCCGATGGTGACCGATACGCTGGGCTGCGCGCCCAAGTGGCTCAAGGACAACCCCAAGGCCGCGCAGGCGCTGGTCGACAGCTACTTCGAGGCCCTGGAGATGATCCAGAAGGAGCCGGCCAAGGCCAACGACATCATGGGTGCGGCGGTCAAGCAGACCGGCGAGCAGTTCGCCAAGTCCTCCGCCTACCTGCGCTGGCAGGACCGCGAGGCCAACCGCAAGTTCTTTGCCGGCGAGCTCGCCAGCTTCAGCAAGGAAGCGGCTGCGGTACTGCTGGACATCGGCGTGATCCGCCAGGTCCCGGACGTGACGGCGCTGTATGACGCGCGTTTCCTCAAGTAACCGACAGTCTTCAGGAGGCGTGACGTCATGACGCAAGCCAGACTTGGAACACCCGCCCCGGCCGCTGCCGCGGCGGCCTCTGCCGCGGCAGCGCCGGTGCGCCGGCGCCATCCGTGGCTGGCCCCGCTGGTGCCGGTGGCGCCCAACACGCGCTGGATGCTGGGCCTGTCCTTCTTCGTGCTGTTCTTCGGCATCTGGGCGGTGGTGACGCTGGGCGGCTTCGTGCCGCGCACGTTCCTGGCCGATCCGATGACGATGGCCAAGGAAGGCGTGCTGCTGTTCACCGAGTACAACTTCATCGGCGACATCGGCATGACCGTGTGGCGCGTAGTCGGCGGCTTCGTGCTGGCTGCGGTGCTCGCGGTGCCGCTGGGCATCTTCATGGGCGCCTACAAGGCGGCCGAGGCGTTCTTCGAACCCTTCGTGTCGTTCTGCCGCTACCTGCCCGCGTCGGCCTTTATCCCGCTGCTGATCCTGTGGGCCGGCATCGGCGAGACGCAGAAGCTGCTGGTGATCTTCATCGGCTCGTTCTTCCAGATCGTGCTGATGGTGGCGGTGGCCGTCGGCGGCGCGCGCAAGGACCTGGTGGAGGCGGCCTACACGCTGGGCGCCAACAGCGCCGGCATCGTGCGGCGCGTGCTGATCCCGGCGCCGCGCCGGAGATCGCAGAGATCCTGCGGCTGGTGCTGGGCTGGGCCTGGACCTACGTGATCGTGGCCGAGCTGATCGGCTCGTCGTCGGGCATTGGCCACATGATCACCGACAGCCAGGCGCTGCTCAACACCGGGCAGATCATTTTCGGCATCATCGTGATCGGCTGCATCGGCCTGGTCTCGGACCTTGTCTTCAAGCGCGCCAACCAGCGCCTGTTCCCGTGGAGTTCGATCCAATGAGCGCACTGTCCATCCAGCAGGTCTCGCGCACCTTCACCAACCCGCGCGGCGGCCAGACCCTGGCGCTGCAGCCGGTCGACTTCGAGGTCCGCGACAATGACTTCGTCACCATCCTCGGGCCTTCGGGCTGCGGCAAGTCCACGCTGCTGCGCATCGTCGCAGGGCTGGATACGCCCACCAGCGGCCGCGTGCTGCTGGACGGCCAGCCGGTCTCCGCCCCGGCGCGGACCGCGGCATGGTGTTCCAGTCATACACGCTGTTCCCGTGGCTGACGATCGAGCAGAACGTACGCTTCGGCTTGCGTGAGCGCGGCATGAGCGCCGCCGAGCAAAAGGAGCGCAGCGACTTCTTTATCCAGCGCGTGGGGCTGCGCGGCTTCGAGCACCATTACCCCAAGCAGCTCTCGGGTGGCATGCAGCAGCGCACCGCGATTGCGCGTGCGCTGGCCAACGATCCCAAGATCCTGCTGCTCGACGAGCCCTTCGGCGCGCTCGACAACCAGACCCGCGTGCTGATGCAGGAGTTGCTGCTGGGTATATGGGAGGCGTCGCGCAAGACGGTATTATTCGTGACCCATGATATCGACGAGGCCATATTCATGGCCAACCGGGTGGCGGTGTTTTCTGCCAGGCCGGGTCGGATCAAGAGCGAGATCGCGGTGGATTTCCCGCATCCGCGCCATTACACCGTCAAGACCACTCCGGAGTTCTCCGCGCTCAAGGCGCGGCTGACCGAGGAGATCCGCGCCGAGGCCATGGCCTCGGCCGAGCACTAGGCATCCAACGAACGCCATGAACCACGCCGCCGGCACCGCACCTTCCGCTTCTGCCTCTCCCACCGCGCTCTACCAGCAGGTGAAGGAGTACATCGCCCGCCAGATCCAGAGCGGCGCGTGGCAGCCGGGCGACCGGGTGCCGTCGGAGCAGGAACTGGTGAACCGCTTCGGCGTCTCGCGCATGACCGTCAACCGGGCGCTGCGCGAGCTGCAGGAGCAGGGCCGGGTGGTGCGGGTGGCCGGCGTGGGCACCTTCGTGGCGGAGCACAAGCCGCAGTCGACGCTGCTGTCCGTGGTCAACCTGCAGGACGAGATCCGCATGCGCGGGCATGACTATGCCTGCGACGTGATCCTGGTGGAGCGCGTGTCGGCATCGATCGAGGTGGCCGCCGCGCTGGAGCTGCGCACCGGCGAGTCGGTGTTCCACTCGGTGTGCGTGCATCGCGAGGACGGCGTGCCGGTGCAACTGGAAGACCGCTATGTCAACCCGCGCGTGGCGCCGGATTTCATCAGCCAGGATTTCAGCGAGACCCAGCCCGGTGAGTACCTGTTGCGCCATGTGCCCTACGATCAGGTAGAGCACGTGGTCGATGCCATCGCCGCCACGCCGGAGCAGGCCGCGCAGCTGGAAATGCCGCCCACGCAACCTTGCCTGATGCTGACGCGCCGTACCTGGACCAACGGCGTGCCGGTGACGTTCGTGCGCTGCCTGCATCCGGGCAACCGCTATCGCCTCGGCAGCCGTTTCCGCGCCGACGGCAACCCCGCTTTCGGCTGAATCCACAAGATCCGGCCCCCCGGTCCAACTTTTACTCTAAGCTGTATAGACAGGAACATACAAATGAGCGCCAGCCAACACGACGACCAAGCTTCCGCCCGCTGCTGACCCTGCAGCCGGGCCAAGTCACCCTGGCCGACCTGCGCCGCATCTACCGGGGCGAAGTGCGCCTGGCCATGGCTGAATCGGCCTGGGCCGGCGTGCGCGCCGCGCAGGCCACGGTGCAGGACATCATCGACGCCGACGCCGTGGTCTACGGCATCAACACCGGCTTCGGCAAGCTGGCGCAAAGCCGCATCCCGCATGACAAGCTGGCCCAGCTGCAGCGCAACCTGGTGCTGTCGCACAGCGTGGGCACCGGCCCGGACCTGGCCGAAGACACCGTGCGCCTGATCCTGGCAATCAAGGCGGTCAGCCTGGCGCGCGGCCATTCGGGCGTGCGCCCGGAACTGATCGAGGCGCTGCTGGCGCTGGCCAACCACGGCGTGACGCCGTGCATCCCGGCCAAGGGGTCGGTGGGCGCGTCGGGCGACCTGGCGCCGCTGGCGCATATGTCGTGCACGCTGATCGGCGTGGGCGACGTGCTGGTCGGCGGCAAGCGCATGCCTGCCGCCGAGGGCCTGGCGCACGCCAGCCTGCAGGCCTTCGAGCTGGGCCCCAAGGAAGGCCTGGCGCTGCTCAACGGCACCCAGGTGTCGACCGCCCTGGCGCTGGCCGGCCTGTTCGCCGCTGAAGACACCTTTGCCGCCGGGCTGGTGGCGGGCGCGCTGTCGCTGGAAGCGATCAAGGGCTCGGTCAAGCCGTTCGACGCCCGCATCCATGCGGCGCGCGGCCAGGCCGGCCAGATCGCCGTGGCCGGCGCCGTGCGCGCGATGCTGGACGGCAGCGAGATCGTCGATTCGCACAAGGCCTGCGGCCGCGTGCAGGACCCGTACTCGATCCGCTGCCAGCCGCAGGTGATGGGCGCGTGCCTGGACAACCTGCAGCACGCCGCGCGCATCCTGCAGATCGAGTCCAATGCCGCTTCGGACAACCCGCTGGTGTTCTCGGCGCAGGGCGACGTGGTCTCGGGCGGCAACTTCCACGCCGAGCCGGTAGCCTTTGCCGCCGACATCATCGCGCTGGCGATTTCCGAGATCGGCGCGATTTCCGAACGCCGCCTGGCGCTGCTGCTCGATACCGGGCTGTCGGGCCTGCCGCCGTTCCTGGTGCGCGACGGCGGCCTGAATTCGGGCTTCATGATCGCGCAGGTGACCGCCGCCGCGCTGGCCTCTGAGAACAAGTCGCTGGCGCATCCGTCCAGCGTCGACAGCCTGCCGACCTCGGCCAACCAGGAAGACCATGTGTCGATGGCCACCTACGGCGCGCGCCGCCTGGGCGAGATGGCCGCCAACACCGCGGTGGTGGTCGGCATCGAGGCCATGGCCGCGGCGCAGGGCATCGAGTTCCACCGCCCGCTGAAGTCGTCGCCGCTGGTGGAGCAGGAGCTGGCCCGCATCCGTGCGCGCGTGGCCTTTGTCGAAGAGGATCGCTACCTGGCGCCGGATATCGAAGCGATGAAGCAATGGGTGGTGCAGGGCGATGCCGGCGCGGGCTGGCCCGACGCCGTGCGCGCGACCCTGCCGACCAACCTGTCGTAACGCGCCCCGCACCGACACTGCCCGACCAGACCCGCAGCAGGAGAACAAGACATGAACGCCAACGAAAACCAATTCATCCCGCGCGGCCAGCGCGAAATCCGCGCACCGCGCGGCAGCCAGCTGCACTGCAAGAACTGGCTGATCGAAGCCGCCTACCGCATGATCCAGAACAACCTCGACCCGGACGTGGCCGAGCGCCCGCAGGACCTGGTGGTCTACGGCGGCATTGGCAAGGCGGCGCGCAACTGGGAGTGCTTCGACGCCATCCTCGACAGCCTGCGCCGCCTGGGTGAGGACGAGTCGCTGCTGGTGCAGTCGGGCAAGCCGGTGGGCGTGTTCCGCACCCATGCCGATGCGCCGCGCGTGCTGATCGCCAACTCCAACCTGGTGCCGCACTGGGCCAACTGGGACAAGTTCAACGAGCTGGACCGCGCGGGCCTGATGATGTACGGCCAGATGACGGCGGGTTCGTGGATCTATATCGGCACGCAGGGCATCGTGCAGGGCACCTATGAGACCTTTGTCGAGGCCGGCCGCCAGCACTACAACGGCGACCTGTCGGGCAAGTGGATCCTGACCGCGGGCCTGGGCGGCATGGGCGGCGCGCAGCCGCTGGCGGGCGTGCTGGCCGGTGCCTGCGTGCTGGCGATCGAGTGCCAGGAGTCGCGCATCGATTTCCGCCTGCGCACGCGCTATGTCGACAAGAAGGCCACCACGCTCGATGAGGCGCTGGCGATGATCGCCGAGGCCACGCAGAAGAAGCAGGCGATCTCGGTCGGCCTGCTCGGCAACGCCGCCGAGATCCTGCCGGAACTGGTCAAGCGCGCGCAGGCCGGCGGCATGCGCCCGGACATCGTCACCGACCAGACCTCGGCGCACGACCTGGTCAACGGCTACCTGCCGGCCGGCTGGACCGTCGATCAATGGGAAGCGGCGCGCACGCAGGATCCCAAGTCGGTGGAAGCCGCCGCGCGCCCGTCCATCGTGAAGCACGTGCAGGCCATGCTCGACTTCCAGAAGATGGGCGTGCCGACAGTCGACTATGGCAACAATATCCGCCAGGTCGCGTTCGACGAGGGCGTAAAGAACGCCTTTGATTTCCCGGGCTTCGTGCCGGCCTATATCCGCCCGCTGTTCTGCCGCGGCAAGGGCCCGTTCCGCTGGGTCGCGCTGTCGGGCGATCCGGAAGATATCTACAAGACCGATGCCAAGATGAAGGAGCTGTTCCCCGAGGACAAGCACCTGCACCGCTGGCTCGACATGGCGCACGACCGCATCGCCTTCCAGGGCCTGCCCGCGCGTATCTGCTGGGTGGGGCTGGACGAGCGCCACCGCGCCGGCCTGGCCTTCAACGAGATGGTCAGGTCGGGCGAGCTGAAGGCGCCGGTGGTGATCGGACGCGATCACCTGGATTGCGGCTCGGTGGCCTCGCCCAACCGCGAGACCGAGGCCATGCGCGACGGCTCGGATGCGGTGTCGGACTGGCCGCTGCTCAACGCGCTGCTGAACACCGCGGGCGGCGCCACCTGGGTCAGCCTGCACCACGGCGGCGGCGTGGGCATGGGCTTCTCGCAGCATTCGGGCGTGGTGATCGTGTGCGACGGCACCGATGCCGCGGCCAGGCGCATCGAGCGCGTGCTGTGGAACGACCCGGCCACCGGCGTGATGCGCCATGCGGACGCGGGCTATGATATCGCCATCGAATGCGCGCACGAGAAGGGCCTGAACCTGCCGATGGTGAAGGGCGCATGAGCCTGACGCTATTCCAACGGTTCGCGCTGGCCGACATCGCGCCCACGCGCTGGAAGAACGGCGGCGGCAACACGCGCGAGATCGCGGTGTGGCCGCCGGGCGCCGGCATGGATGACTTCAGCTGGCGCCTGAGCGTGGCCGATATCGGGCAGGACGGGCCGTTCTCGGCGTTTCCCGGCATCGATCGCCAGATCGTGCTGCTGGACGGCGCCGGCGTCACGCTGCGTGCGGACGACGCCAGCTTCAGCCACCGCCTTGAACATATCGGCGAGCCGTTCGCCTTCTCCGGCGATACCAGCCTGCAGGCGACGCTGATTGACGGCGTCACGCGCGACTTCAACGTGATGACGCGGCGCGGCCACTGCCGCGCGCGCGTCGAGGTGTTCCGGCAGGGGTTTGCGCCTGGCACCGGCGCTCATGCCGTCTGCCTGCTGGCCGTCAGCGGCGCATGGCAGGCGCAGGATGCCGGCCTGCTGCTGCAAGCGGGTGAAGGAGCGCTCTACGGCGCTGCAGAACCTGCATCCACGCCATCGTTTGAACCTGTGGGTGACGCGGCCCTGTGCCTGTGCGTCACCCTTGAGACGGAGCCCGGCCAATGACGCTGCCCTCTGTATCGTCCGCGCGCAGCGCGGACGGCGTCTGGTACAACTGCCACCTGCTGCCCGATGCCGATCCGGCGCATGCGATCCGCGACGCCGCGCTGGTGGTGGAGCATGGGCGCATTGCCTGGCTGGGCGCCGCCGCCGGCCTGCCCGATGCCTATCGCGGCGCGGCGCGCCATGATGCCCACGGGGCATGGATCACGCCCGGGCTGGTCGACTGCCATACGCACCTGGTCTACGGCGGCCAGCGCGCCGACGAGTTCGCGATGCGGCTGGCCGGCGCCGGCTATGAAGAGATTGCGCGCGCCGGCGGCGGCATCGTGTCGACCGTGCGCGCCACGCGTGCCGCAGATGAAGACACGCTGTTTGCCCAGGCCGCCGCGCGCCTGCAGCCGCTGCTGGCCGAGGGCGTCACCGCCATCGAGATCAAGTCGGGCTACGGGCTGAACCTTGAAACCGAGCGCAAGCAGCTGCGCGTGGCGCGCCGGCTTGGCGAGCACTTCGGGATTTCGGTCTACACGACCTTCCTGGGCGCGCACGCGTTGCCGCCCGAATACGCGGGCCGTGCTGATGACTATATCGACCTGGTCTGCAACACCATGCTGCCGGCACTGGCCGGCGAAGGACTGGTCGACGCCGTCGATGCCTTCTGCGAATCGATCGGTTTTTCAATTGCACAGACCGAGCGCGTGTTCGAGGCGGCGGCGCGCCATGGCGTGCGCGTCAAGCTGCATGCCGAGCAACTGAGCAACCTCGGCGGCGCCGCGCTCGCCGCTCGCCACCGCGCCTTGTCCGCCGATCACCTCGAGCATCTCGACGAGGCCGGCGTCGCGGCGATGGCAGAGGCCGGCACGGTGGCGGTGCTGCTGCCCGGCGCTTACTACTTCCTGCGCGACACCAACCTGCCGCCGATCGCGCTGCTGCGCCAGTACGGCGTGCCGATGGCAATCTCGACCGATCACAATCCGGGTACGTCGCCGGTCACTTCGCTGCTGCTGATGATGAATATGGCCTGCACGCTGTTCCGCCTGACCGTGCCGGAAGCGCTCGCCGGCGTGACCGTGCACGCCGCGCGTGCGCTGGGCGCATCGGATCGCCACGGGCGGCTGGAAGCCGGGCGCGTGGCCGACTTCGCGCTGTGGCGCATCGATTCGCCCGCAGAGCTGGCGTACTGGTTCGGCCGCAACCCGGTCGCGGCGGTGGTACGGCAAGGGCGTGTGCATGCGCCCGAAGGAGCCCCGGCATGAATGGCACGCAACTCTTCGCTCCCTTTGCGCTGCTGCCAACCGGCTGGGCGCGCGATGTGCTGCTGGCCTGGGATGAGCAGGGCCGCTTCACCGCCGTGCAGCCCGGCACCGGGCCGGCCGCAGGCGTGCCGCGTGCGGCCGGCCCGGTGCTGCCGGGCATGCCCAACCTGCATTCGCATGCGTTCCAGCGCGGCTTTGCCGGCCTGACGGAATTCCGCAGCCGCCCGCAGGGCGACGATCCGGCCGGTGCCGATTCGTTCTGGAGCTGGCGCACGCTGATGTACCGCTTCGCGCAGCGGCTCTCGCCCGACACGCTGGAGGCCATTGCCACCCAGCTTTATATCGAGATGCTGCGTGCGGGCTACACCAGCGTGTGCGAGTTCCACTACGTCCATCACGATGCCGGCGGCAAGCCCTATGCCGATGCCGCCGAGATGTCGCTGCGGCTGCTGCGCGCGGCCCAGCGCACCGGCATCGGCATGACGCTGCTGCCGGTGCTGTACCAGACCGCCGGCTTTGGCGGCAAGCCGCCGCTGGCCGAGCAGCGCCGCTTCCTGCACGACACCGATGCCATGCTGCGGCTGCTGGAGCGGCTGGCCCCCGCGTGCGCACAGTCCGGCGCGCGGCTGGGGCTGGCACCGCACTCGCTGCGCGCGGTGCCGGAGGCAAGCCTCGCCCACGCACTGGCCGGACTGCAGGCGATCGACCCGCAGGCACCCATCCATATCCATATCGCCGAGCAGCAGAAAGAGGTCGACGACTGCATCGCGTGGTCGGGCACGCGCCCGGTGACGTGGCTGTTCGACCATGTACAGGTCGACGCGCGCTGGTGCCTGGTGCACGCCACCCATATGGACTGGGACGAGCGCCGGCGCCTGGCCCACAGCGGCGCCGTGGCCGGGATCTGCCCGACCACCGAGGCCAACCTGGGCGACGGCGTGTTCGAGGCCGCGCCCTACCTGGCGCAGCAGGGCGCATGGGGCATCGGCTCCGACAGCCATGCCAGCGTCAGCGTGGCTGAAGAGCTGCGCTTGTTCGAATACGGCCAGCGGCTCGGCCTGCAGCGGCGCAACGTGCTGGCGTCCGACACGCATGCACAGGTGGCTGACCGGCTGTATCTCGAAGCCGTGGCTGGCGGCACGCGTGCCAGCGGCCGCGCCGTGGCGGGGCTGGTGCCAGGCCAGCAGGCCGATTTCGTGGTATTGGATGGCGCGCATCCGACGCTGGCGGGCCTCGACGGGCCGCAGGCGCTGGCCACGCATGTGTTTGCCTGCCACGGTCATGAGACACTAGCGGATGTCCGTACCGCCGGACGCAGCCGCGTGCAGCATGGCGCGCATCCGCTGCAGGCGGACGCGGGACGCCTGTTCATCGCGGCGCGCGCCAGCCTGCTGGCCGACTGAAACCGGGCGCACGCCCACTGCATCGCAAAGACAATGTCCTTCTCCACCGATACCCCCGCCGTCACCCTGCATCGCGGCACGCGCCCGTTGCTGGTATCGATGCCGCACGTCGGCATGCACCTGCCGGCTTCGGTCGCGCAGCGCCTGACGGCCGAAGCGCGCACCGTGCCCGACACCGACTGGCACCTGGAACGCCTCTACAGCTTCGCCCGCGAGCTGGGCGCGTCGGTGCTGGTGGCCACGCATTCGCGCTACGTGGTCGACCTGAACCGCCCGCCCGACAACGCCAACCTGTATCCCGGCCAGGACACCACCGGCCTGTGCCCGGTCGACACTTTCGACAAGACTGCGGTGTACGCGGATGGCAGCAACGGGCCGGATGAGGCAGAGATCGCCGCGCGGCGCGATGCCATCTGGCGTCCGTACCATGAAGCGCTGGCTGCCGAGCTGGCGCGCCTGAAGGCCGGGCATGGCACGGTCGCGCTGTGGGATGCGCATTCGATCCGCTCGGTGCTGCCGCGCTTCTTCGAAGGCAGGCTGCCGGACTTCAACCTTGGCACGGCCAATGGCGACAGCTGCGATGCCGCGCTGGCCAGCCAGCTGCTGGAGCAGGCCAGTGCGGTTCCGGGCCATACCGCGGTGCTGAACGGGCGCTTCAAGGGCGGGTACATCACCCGGCAATATGGCAATCCGGCCGACGGCGTGCATGCAGTGCAGCTGGAGCTGTCGCAGTGCGCGTATATGAGCGAGGTGTATCCGTTCGCCTATGACGAGGCGCTTGCCACGGCGCTGCAGCCGGCGCTGCGCGGCATGCTGGCGACCGTGCTGGCGTTCGTCGAGTCCCGCTGAGGACCGGCAGAGCGAAAAAAGGCCCGGCGCAATGCCGGGCCCGAGGCACGCCAGCGAAGGCTTATTTCTTCACGACATTCTTGTCGGCCTTGCTCCCGTCGCCGCGTTGGACTTCTCCACATACGTTTCGAACAACTTGCGGATCGAGCGCCCGATCTTGGCGTAGTCGGCTTCATTCAGGTTGGCCAGCGACACCCGTCCCGACGGGTGGCGCGTGCCGAAGCCGCGGCCCGGCAGAGGTCATCGCCGCGGTGCCGCCCCCAACCGCGAACAGGTCGAAATCGCCGATGAACGGATGGTTGCCGATCATCTCCTTGCGGAGGTTTTATCCGCGCCGGTTTCCGGCCAGCGTAGTGAAAGCTTTTGTCGGCGAATTAAACGCAGTCAACACACCGCCGCCTATGGCGGCGCGAGTGTGGAAATGGTGTCGGGAGCGATGCGCGAGGGAAGTGAGGCGGGGCAGTCGGGAGGGAGGCGCCGCCTCACCCGAACGGGTGCGGCGGCAAGGGCAAATGCGTCGCTGTCAGCGCCCGCCGGCCAGGCGGGCTTCGATATGCTTGGCGCGCTCCAGCGATCCGGGTGCGAGCTGAGCATGCTCGACTGCCCGCCATCGAGGGTCGACATCTTGCGAAAGGCTGATGCCAGGGCCTGGCGGTTGGCGCCGTTCTTCGTCAGCAGGTCGAACGAATAGTCGTCGGCAGCGGATTCCTGCCGTTGCGAGAACTGCGCATTGACGAACTGCTCGGCGAGCGCGCCGATCTGCGACGACGACAGCGCCGTCAGCGAAGCCATGCCAGTCGACCCCAGCAGCCCGCGCGCCGCCGCCGTAGTGTAGGCCACCTGCATCGCGGCCTTGGTATGGCCCAGCGCCACATGGCCGATCTCATGGCCCACCACGCCACGCACTTCATCGTCGCTCAGCAGGTCCATCAGGCCGCTGTAGACCCGCACGCAACCGTTGGCCATGGCCCAGGCATTGACGTCCTTGGTCACATACACCTTGGCATTGAGTGGCAGCCCGGTGTTGCCCAGCCCGCTCATCACATTGGCCAGGCGCCTGGCGTAGGTGCTGTCCGCCGGCGCGATGGTGTTCTTCTGGTCCATTTCCGCGCAGGACTGGTCGGACAGCGTCTTGACGTTGCTGTCCGACAGCGTGGCGGCGGTAAAGAGGCTGCCGCCGGCCTGCGTCAGGCTTTCCATATCGGCGCCGGCACAGCCGGCCAGCAGCGCGGAACAGGCGAGGGCGGAAAGGGCGAGTCGCTTCATGGGTCGCTCCGGGAACGGGGGTGGCAATGCCATAGGATAGGAAGCCGGGCGAGGGCGCGCCAGTGGGCGCCGTCCGACAGGTGTTGCATGAAAGTGGTGCGTATGACACCTGATGAAGACCGGGCCTGCCAAGCCGGCAGGATGCTTACGCCGGACGCTGACCAAGTGAGATTTGACACCAAAGCGGCCAAGCTGGATTGCGCGGAGAAGCCGCAAGGCCGCGACCGGCGCCGGCTCTGATGCCGGCCTGCCGGGCCGTCGGGCGTCGGGCTGTCAGCCCTTTTTCATTTCACTAATTTCTGACAGAAATGACAGTAACATCTCATGCGCATAAAAGAGCACAAATGAACATTGTTATCGTTGTTATTAATTTAATTTAATTTAATACTGATCTGCACGATGTTTCATTCTTGAAACCTCTTAGCCGGCCAGCCTCATTCCTACCAGGCTCAGCCAAATGAATGAGTTTCATCATCACTGCATAAGGCCTTCCCCGCGTCAATCAACCCTTTGCCCTAGGCCGCCGGATTAACCCGCTCCATTTGTCGCCCCCCCTTCCCACCGCTCTTATCCTGCCCCATTTATCCCACCGGCAAGGTCGCAACAAGCGTGGTGCACTCCCAGCCGCGGCACCCCATACCCGACATGGCGAAGCGTCCAAGGCGTCCGCCGCCTCCAATGCCACTTATCGCGGAGGTGAAGTCCTGAGCGGTGCAGCATTGGCCACGCATTGAGATCGATATCCCGATGGGCGTGGCGCAATAAGTAACAACTCTGCAACCGCAAGAGCGTCCGAGGTCGGCGCTTGCTTTTGTCGACATCGAAGAATTCCCAATGAATTCAATGGGCTACAGCTCGATGGCACAGGCATCGCTCTCCTACGTCGTGGTGTGCGCGTCCGGGACATCACGAAGCGCCGATCAGGTTGGCTGACGCAAGCCACGGCGCGATTCCTGCGGGAACGTGAGGACCAGGCGATCGCAAGCAGTCGCCAGCCAACGCACCGGCAAGGATCCTTGCGAGCCGAGAGAGACCCACATGCCGAAGAAAGTTCTGGCTGTATTCGGGACCCGCCCTGAGGCCATCAAAATGGCACCGCTTATTCATCGGCTCAGGGAGTCGGGCAGTTTCGACCTGCGGGTCTGCGTCACCGGCCAGCACCGGCAGATGCTAGACCAGGTACTGCGGCTCTTCGAGATCGCGCCGGACTTCGACCTCAACGTCATCAGCCAGGGCCAGAGCCTGTCCGACATTACGACGCGCGTGCTTTCGGGCGTTCACTCGGTGCTGGATCGCTTCCTGCCCGATGCCATGCTGGTCCATGGCGACACCACCACCACGCTCGCCGCCACGCTCGCCGCGTTCTATCGCAATGTGGCCATCGGACACGTCGAAGCGGGACTACGCACCGGCAATCTCAGTGCCCCCTGGCCGGAAGAAATGAACCGGCGCGTGACCGACGTGATGGCGTCCTGGCATTTCGCGCCAACGCAGCAGGCACAGGAAACCCTGCTGCGCGAAGGCGTCGATCCGGTCCGCATCAGCCTGACCGGCAATACCGGCATCGATGCCCTGCTCCAGGTCAAGGGCTGGCTGGACGCCGATGCGGACATGCGGTGCCGGCTGGCCGGCCAGTACCCCTTCCTCGACGAGTCGCGGCGGCTGGTGCTGGTGACCGGACACCGGCGCGAGAACTTCGGCCCGCCGTTCGAGCGCCTGTTCACGGCGCTGCGCATGCTGGCTGACCGCAATGCGGATATCCAGATCATCTATCCGGTGCACCTCAACCCCACGTGCAGGAGCCCGTGCACGCGATCCTGAGCGGGCACCCGAACATCCACCTGATCGAGCCCCAGGATTACCTGCCTTTCGTGTTCCTGATGTCGCGCGCCTACCTGATCGTCACCGATTCCGGCGGCATTCAGGAAGAGGCGCCGGCCCTGGGCAAGCCGGTCCTGGTGACGCGGGAAACCACCGAGCGGCCCGAAGCGGTGGCCGCCGGCACCGCGCGCCTGGTGGGCACGGACCCGGGACGCCTCATCGCCGCCGCGGAGCGGTTGCTGAATGACCCCGAGGAATACGCATGCATGTCGCGCGCCCACAACCCGTTCGGCGACGGCCACGCCAGCGAACGCATTGTCGTTGCCTTGCTGGCGGAACGCCCGGACACGTATGGGGAGTGCGGCGATGCGTCGGTCGATGCCGGCGTCGTCAGCCTGTAGCGCAGCAGCAAGCTAACCAGCGGTTCAGCGCAAAAGTTTAACTTCTGTCTGGCCGCTCTATAAGCAGGAGCAAAGGCAATGAGGCTCTCACGTATTGCAGCAGCGGCAACCGCGCTTGCTGTCGCGGGTGTCCTGGCACCGGCACCCGCTCATGCCGCCCTGACCGAGGACGCCGCTGCGGCCGCGGCCGAGACTCCGCTCTATCTCCCGGCGAGTCCGGCGGATCCCGGCGGGTTGCTGGGCTATGACCACAGCTTCCAGATCGACTTTGTGTACGAGGCGGAGAAGGGCAAGAGCAAGGCAACCCTCAAGGCCCTCAAGGATGAGCTGAAGGCGAAGAAGCCCAAGAAGCTAAAGGCCGGAGCCAAGGTGATGGCGGGCACATACACGCTCGCGCCGGCGCCTGGAGCCGAGCCGGACTGACGGACTCTGCATGCTCGCGTACGTCGATGCGCCGCAGCGTCTTGCACGCCGAGGCAACTTGTAGTCATCGCGCTGGGAGAAGACCGTGCTCTACCAATCCTATTCACTGCTGCGGCGAAGCAGCGTCCTGGTGCTCCAGCTATGCCTGGCACTGGTGCTCGCTTTGCCGGCAATCTCGCACGCCGCCACCAATCAGATCGCACTGCTGCTGCCGGACGGCTTCTCCCTTCCCGATCCGCGCGTGTCGGCCTGGCTCGACGGGGCCCAGGAAGAAGGCCTGAAGATGACCGTCATCACGGACACCCAGTTCCAGCAAGGCACGACCCCGGCGCAGTTCTCGGGCGTGATCCTGCCGGACCAGGTGCACGTGAAGGCCAGCGATGCGCTGATCGCGGCGCTGGAGACCTACACCAACCAGGGCGGCAAGCTGATGCTGGTCTACGACTTCGGCGCGCTGACCTCTACCGGCTTCTACGCACCGCAGAAGAGCCGGCTCAGCAACCTTGCCGGCGTCGACTACGTGCTCTATGACCAGTTGCTCGGCAACATGATCGGCGTCGGGCCAATCACCGCGCTGGGCACCACGCTCAGGACGCTGCAGGTGCCGCCGGGCAAGTCGATGTTGTGGGACGCGAGCGCGACGCCTCCCATCGAAGGCATCTCGGGCTACGTCTATGGCTTCCTGATCTATCCGAGCTTCGTCACGCAGGGCACCTATACCGGCTCCGCGCTGATCACGTCGCCCAACTTCGGGCTGGTGGCAGGGCTGCGCAACTTCGGCTCAGGCAGCGTGCTGTTCGTCAACCTGCCGCTCGCCTACCTGAAGGGACAGACCGACGGCATGCTGATGCACGGCTTCCTGCGCTACTTCGGCGGCAACCTGATGAAGACGGCGCGGCTTTCGGCGCAGCCCAAGGCGCGCGGCGGGCTGGTGCTGAACTGGCACTTCTGCGCCGGCGACCAGATCGCGCCCGCGGTGGAAATGAATACCTGGGGCACCTTCGACAGTAGCAATAGCCCGTTCTCCATTGCCGTGACTGCGGGCCCTGACCAGATCAACTTCGGCGACGCCAAGGGCATCAACCTGTCGCAGAACACCGCGGCAAAGAATTTGATGCTGTCCCTGCAATCGAAGGGGCACAAGATCGGCAGTCATGGCGGATGGATCCACGACTACTGGGGTGCCAACGCCAGCGAGACCAACCAGTCCACCTTCGAACAGTACCTGGTGATGAACAAGCAGAGCGTGGAAGGCGTGACCGGACGCGCCGCGGTCGAGTACGCCGCGCCGGAAGGCAATACGCCGCAGTGGTCGCTCAACTGGCTCGAAGCCAACGGCAACACCGGCTACTACTTCCTGGGCCATACCGGGATGGCGCCGACGCGCAGCTATCGCAATGGCGTGCTGACGAACAACACCATCCGCGCCTTCCCGGTGATGCCGTTCGGCAAGTACGCGACGTTCGAAGAGTTCGAGGAATTCAACGTGCCCGTGGCCGACATCAACACCTGGTACAAGCAGCTGATCGATTTCGTGGCGAAGAACCGCACCAGCCGGCTGATCTACATGCACCCGGTGGGCGCTATCCAATACCCGAAGACGCTCAACGTCATCTTCAACAAGGCGGACAACGTGAAGGCAAGCGGACTGTTCAGCTGGTACACGATGGATACGCTGGCGCAGTTCAGCCAGCGGCGCCAGCAGACCACCTGGCAGGCCACTGATACCGGCAACGCATGGTCGTTCCAGGCCAGCCATCCGACCGATCTGACCGACATGGCGTGGGTGCTGCCGCGCACCGGCTATGCCCAGCCGGTGGTGACGCAGGGACTCGCCACGGTGACATGGGATTCGGCCAACTGGATCGTGACATCGCAAGGAGGCACCTCGCTGGCATTCGTCGCCGGCAAGCTGTAATGCGCAGGGGCTGGCTGGGGAGTACGGCCAGCCTCCAAGATGAAAGCATGGATGGAGGTCATTGAGCATGCGCCTGGCGTATCGCCTGTTCCTCTCACTGAGCGGGTTGCTGGTCTTCACCATGCCCGCGCCCGACGCGAAGGCCACGGAAATTCCCGTGAGGGGAGAGGCCTTCGCCCGCGGATCCGGAGCCCCCGAAGCCGCCCTCAAACCACTGCCAAGAAAATCCATGAAGCTTGCTGACGCCGACCCCGGCAGCACTGCGATGGAAGTTGCGATGGCAAGGCCAGACACGCTGGAAGACGATGGCCGGCGGGAGCCGGCGCTGCGCCCGCGCCCCTGGCCCAAGCCCGCGCCGCCGAAAGCGCCGTTGCACGAGGACGCGCAGGCGATCGTGCCGCCGCTGACGGCCATGCTGTTGCTGATCGTCGGCCTGGTGATCTTCTATGCCGTGCGCCACTACCTGTTCACGCTGAACCGGCTGTTCGGCAGGCAACGCCACCCGTACCTGGACATCGATATCGCGGACTGGCCCACCCTGACCGTGCTGGTCGCGGCGCACAACGAAGAGGCCGTGATCGCCGGTTCGCTGACGTGCCTGCTGCACGCGGACTATCCCGTCGACCGGCTCACCATCATGCCGGTCAACGACCGCTCCTGCGACCGCACGCGCGAGATCATCGACGACTTCGTGCAGCAGTACCCCGGACGCATCACCCCGTTTCACCGCACCGGCGGCAAGCCCGGCAAGGCCGCCGCGCTCAAGGACGCGAGCGACGCTGTCGCCAGCGACATCATTGTCGTGTTCGATGCCGACTACCTGCCGCCGGTGGGCCTGCTCAAGCAACTGGTGGCACCGTTCTTCGACCCCGAAGTCGGTGCGACCATGGGCCGCGTGGTGCCGATGAACCTCGGCAGCAACCTGCTGACGCGGCTGCTCGACCTGGAGCGCTCCGGCGGCTACCAGGTGGATCAGCAGGCCCGCATGAACCTGGACCTGGTGCCCCAGTATGGCGGCACCGTCGGCGGCGTCAGGATGCGGGCGCTGCGCAGCGCCGGCGGCTGGCACGACGATGTGCTGGCCGAAGACACCGACCTGACCTACCGGCTGCTGCTGGCCAACTGGAAGACGGTCTACCAGAACTGGTCGGAGTGCTATGAAGAGGTGCCCGAGACCTGGCCCGTGCGGGTGCGGCAGATCATGCGCTGGACCAAGGGCCACAACCAGGCGCTCTATCGGCACGGCTGGAAGATGGCAGCGTGCCGGCACCACGGGCTGTTCGAGAAGATCGACGGCGTGGCGCTGCTCGGCATCTACATGATGGCGCCGCTGATGCTGTTCGGCTGGCTGCTGGCGATCCTGCTCTTCTATGCCGGCGGCCTGCCGTTGTTCGGTGAAGCCGTGATCCTGTTCGCGCTGATGTCGTACGGGACGCTGGGCAACTTCGCCGCCTTCTTCGAGATCGCTGCCGCCGTGCACCTGGATGGCACCCGCGAACGCATCCGCCTGCTGCCGCTGAATTATTTCGGCTTCCTGGTCAGCATGCTGACCGTGTCGCGCGCCATCATCGGCCAGATCGTTTTCGATTACCTGCTCCGCCGCGAACTGCGGTGGGACAAGACAGCGCGTTATCGACAGAGGAGCTGAGCGTGTGGCCCTTGCTGCTAGGCACTCTCACCATGCTGGTCTTCGCATTGCCGCTGCTGCCGGCGGTGCTTGAATGGCGGCACCGGCGCGACATCCGTCCGCTGGCGATCGATGGCGAACACACGTTGGATGTTGCGGCCGTGGCCGCGGTCTTTCGCGCGATGGTCGAGCGGCAGGACGAGACGTCAGGTCTGCATGGCCTGGCGCACCCGGTCAGCGCCTTGCGGCCTGTCGTTCACGTGACCGGCACATTCATGCCGACGGCGGCGGAGGCGTTCATCGGCGTCTGCGCGCGCACCATCGTCACCAGCGGATCGCTGGTGCTACCGGACAACTATACGTTCTCCCGCGACATCTACGGCCGGCGCGGGATCTCCACAGGCCGGCTCAATCGCATGCAGGTGCTGCTGTCCGAAGGCGAGATCCTGATGCGCGGCGCCAGCGAGCTGCAGCGCTGGGCACACGCGCGCAGCATCCACGTCGAGCCCCAGTGCCGCTTGCTCGGACCGGTTTCAGCCCTGTATTCCATCCGCCTCGAAGATGAATGCGAGTTCACCTCGGTCAGCGCCGCGGTGATCGGGTTCGGGCCGCGTCACCTTGCCGCGCCACCCGACATGGACGCCACCGCCCCGGCAGGGGGAGACTGGGCATATGCCGTCATGGCTCCCGACGAAGCCGCTGACGGCCGCTGGCTGGTAACGCACGATCTGACGTTTCCCGCCAACACCCTGTATCGCGGCGACCTTGTCGTGCGTGGCGACCTGTGGCTCGGCACCGGCGCGCGCATTATCGGCAGCGTCAAGGCAAGTGGCAGCATCTGGCTGGGCGCGCGGGTGCGCATCGACGGCGCACTGATTGCGGCGGGCACCATTTCCGTGGCCCGTGAATGCGTCATCGCCGGCCCGGTGGCTGCCGAGCGCGAGATCGATGTCGGGGCGCGCTGCACGATCGGCGCGGCGGACAAGCGCACTACCCTGGTGGCGCCGGTGCTTCACGTTTGCGCCGGTACCGTGGTTCATGGCGCGGCATGCGCCCCGGAGGAAGGAAGGGTGGTGTCCGATGGCCATGTGGCCAGCCCATGACGCACAGCCCTACACACCATGAAATCATTGATCGCGCTGCTTCTCGTGATTGCCACCTACGTCCACCAGCCGGCCGGCGCTGCCGAGCTTGTGCTGACCGACTACCAGCGTCCCGACGGGGCGATCACGACCTATTTTGCTGGCGACTCGATCGATCCTTACTTTGCGGCCAAGGCACTGCTGGCCGCACAGGACGCCGGCATGACCACCAGAACCGCCGCAACCCGCTGGATCGCATGGCTGCTTCCGCGCCAGCTCGCCGACGGCCGCTTCGACCGCTACTGC
Source organism: Cupriavidus necator (assembly GCA_022041995.1). Lineage (GTDB taxonomy): Bacteria > Pseudomonadota > Gammaproteobacteria > Burkholderiales > Burkholderiaceae > Cupriavidus. The sequence goes on along the minus strand of CP074381.1, from coordinate 3,365,599 downwards.
ATGAAGGGCCAGCGCTTCGTCTCCTGCCAGGAGGCTGACGCCGACGACGCGTTGATGGCGGCCTGGATGGAACTGCTGGTCCGCTCCGCGCCGCCCAAGGGCATGCCCCCGGCGTGGCAGGCCAGTTTCGACAAGGCCAGCCGGCACCTGGACACACTGCGCGACCCCGGTTCCGGCGTCTACCTGATCTCGGCCAAGCTACCGGTGGCCCTGCTGATGGACAACGTGGAAGTCTCAAGCGCCTTCAAGGCCGCCAGCGACTATCGCCAGCGCCACGGAGATGCCGTAGGTGCCGCCGGCTGGATGCGCAAGGCCGAACAGCTCGACAAGGACATCCTGCGCGTGTTCTGGCGTCCCAACCAGGGCTACCTGGTCAGCACCCAGCCACGCGACCAGGCGGCGTTCTATCCCGACGCCGTAGCGCAGATCTTCCCCATCCTGGCCGATATCAAGCCCGCCAGCCGGCCCCATGCCGCGGCCTACGACTTGTGGATGAAGGAGAACCGCATGGCCTGGCTGCAGATGTCCGAAGTCGATTTCCCCTGGGGGCTGGTGGCCCTGGTCGCCGACAAGATGGGAGACAAGGACGCGATCGCGTGCTGGCGCATACGATCCATCCAGTTCCGCCATGGCAAGCACTGGAATGTCTTGGAGGAGGCACTGTACCTGGCGTTCGAGGCACGCCTGAGCCCGGAGCAGGCGCTGGCGCCACCTTCCCCGGGCATGCGGTGTCGCTGATTTGCCTCACGTCCATGCGAAACGCGCCAATACCGAGCGAAGCATTATCGACTGCTCACTTCGAAGCAGTGTATGGTTCAACAACAGCTTGCGGGCCGGAGGATCCTCGCGGGACCCTCCGTGCGACATCGACACGATCGACAGGATACGCATGGCGAAGCTCTCGGATACCAGAACCCACGGCGCTCGGGCCCTGCCCCTTCTGGGCATGCTGGCACTGCTTGCCGCCACCGATGTCCGCGCCCAGGCAGAAGCCACCGCGCCCAGGACGTTCGCTCCCTTGCTCACCGGTTTCATTGAAGGCGGCCTCGGCCACGCCAACCTCACCGGCGACAATGCCAGCTGGAACGACCAGTACCTGCGAGGCGGGGTCAACTTCACCCCGAAGGACTACGTGACCGGCGAAATCAGCCACCAGAACCACTTCGGGGATCAGGGCACGTTCTTCGGCCTGGGCTACACGCGCACCTTTGACGAGAACTGGTACGGCTTTCTGAGCGCCGGCACCAGCGCGGGCGGCTTCTTCCTGCCCCAGTTCCGAACCGACGGCATGCTGTTCCGCAAACTGCTCGAGAAGAAGAACCTGGTCGTGAGCGCCGGCTTCACTTATTACCGTGCCAAGGAGGTCTATACCGACAAGACCTTGCTGCTCGGCCTGACCTACTATTTCGACGCCCCCTGGATCGTCCAGCTGGGTGCGCGGCTGAACCGCAGCGATCCCGGCAGTATCCGCTCCAATCGCGGCATCGTCGCCGTCACCTACGGCCGTGACAAGGACCAGTACATTACCCTGAAATACGACGGCGGCAGCGAAGCCTACCAGCTCACCGGCGCGCAGGCCCTGCTGAGCGACTTCAACAGCCATGAGGTCTCGCTGACCTGGCGCAAATGGTTCACCAAACGCTATGGGATAAACCTGCGCGCCATTTACTACGACAACCCCTCCTACACGCGCAAGCAAGCAGAAGTGGGGGTCTTCGCGGAGTTCTAGCCATGACGCACCCTGCCGGGCACACCGCAGCCACACACGACCAGAGCGACGCTCTTGGCCTGACCATCCTGTGCCTGGCCAGGCATCGTTCGCTGGACCACCTGACCCTGTCCGCCCCCGCACTCGCGGGGGTCCTGCTGGTGCCCGTGGCGTTCAATGTGGCCGAATGGATGCTGCGCGACCATATCAGCGGGATATGGGTGGGAGTGCTGCGCTTCTGGATCGACAAGCTCGGCATCGATGGCGTCGTCATTGAACAATTGACGCGGGTGGCATGGTTCGACTTCAACCTGCCCTACACCAACGTCGTTGCTCCGGTGCCAGACGTACTGACCTGGTTCGTGACGCTGATCGCGACGCTCGCCGTCTGCCTGATGGCGTTGCGGATACGGGACCTGTACCTGCCGCTGCGGTACTTCCTGCTGTTCGCCGTGTTCATTGAGGTCACGGCATTGCTGTTCTTCGCGGTGGCGCCGCAGAGTTTTCCGTACACGGCCAGCAGATATGTGGACAACGGCGTGAAGACCTGCGCCAGCCTTTTGTTTCTGTTGCCGTGGGCGCATGCGCTGGTCTACTACATCTTTGACTTCTCATGGCCGAAGAAGATCTTCCTGACGCTGCTCACGCTTGTGTTTGTCATGATCGCGGTGCCGATGCAGCTGGCGCTGCACGTTTATCTGATGGTGAGCTGTTCGCTGTTGATGATGCCGCTGCTGTCGTTTGTGTTCGGGCCTACGATGCTGGTGTTTGGGTGTATTGCCTTGTATGGGTGGGCAATGAGTTGGCAGAGGGTTGAGCGCAGCGCGCTTTAGAAGCAGAGGGCGTCGCCGGTCATACAGAAGCGACAGCGCCGCCTCTGCGGTCTCGACCAGCGCTCCTGCGGAGGAGGTATTTGGTGGCCTTAAGGGAGGCGTTCGAGTCAGCGCGGAGCATTGCCCAGTCCTCTTCAAGCCGTCTATTCATCCGCTCGATTGCCCGGGCGACGGTTGCGGGGTCGGAAGTGCAGAGATTGGTCTTAGCAGCATTTCAAGGTGATGGAAATGACGCCGCGTTTGATTCACATGGGCAACTTACCACGGAAGTTGCCACAGAAACACGACCGAACCGCCCGGAAAGGCTTATGGGATAAGGCTTTGCGCCTAAGCTGATGGTGCCCGGGGTCGGACTCGAACCGACACGCCTTGCGGCGGGGGATTTTGAGTCCCCTGCGTCTACCTGTTTCACCACCCGGGCAGGGTGTATGGCGCCGGAACCGGTGCCGTGCTGAGCCGGGAATTATGCCGGAAATCCCGTCGTCGGACAACCGGCGCCGGGCACATCAGCGGCCGCGCAAATCCGGTAGCATGGCGCCCAGCCTCTCACATGCCCATCGTCCCGACCACCCCTGACCGCCATGACCGACCAAGCTTCGCTGGCGCGCCTCGCCAGCCTGCCTTCGCAGGACCCCGGCTTTTATGACCGGGAATACAACAACCGCGCCAATGTGCCGGACAACGCAGTGCATATGGCGCGCTGGGCGCAGTGGTCCGCCGGGGTGCGCGCACGCAGCCCTTATCTGGCGGACCTGAGCTATGCCGGCAAGGACTCGCGCCACGCGCAGGGCGAGACTCTGGACTACTTCCCCGCGCAGCGGGCCAACGGGGCGCTGCCGCCACTGCTGGTGTTCGTGCACGGCGGCTACTACCGGGCGCTGGACAAGCATGACCACAGCTTTGCCGCCAGCGCGCTGCCGGCGCTGGGGGTGTCGGTGGCGGTGGTGAACTACACGCTGGTGCCTGCGGTGACGGTGCCGGAGATCGTGCGGCAGGTGTTGCGCAGCGTCGCCTGGCTGTACCGGCAGGCGGACGGGCTGGGCCATGATCCGGACAAGCTCTTCCTGGCGGGGCATTCCGTCGGCGGCCACCTGGTGGCGATGCTGATGGCCGCACGCTGGCCGCAACTGGGTGCGGACCTGCCGGCAGACCTGGTCAAGGGCGGGCTGTCGGTCAGCGGGCTGTACGACATGGAGCCGCTGCGGCGTGCGGCCTTCCTGCAGCGCGACCTGCAGTTCTCGGAAGACGATGTCGCGCGGCTGTCGCCCGCGTATATGCCGCCGGCCAGCGATGCCCCGCTGGCGATCGCGGTGGGGAGCTCGAGGCCGCCGAATACCACCGCCAGCACGCGCTGATCCGCGCGGCGTGGCCGGCCAAGGTGGCGCATCCGGCCGCGAGCGACCTGGTGCTGCCGGACTGCCATCACTTCAATGTGCTGGACAGCTTTGCCAGCCCCGACGGTGCCCTGACGCGCGCGGTGCTGCGGCTGATGGAGCGCTGAGCGCGCCGGGCGCAAGGGCGTCAGCCCTCCAGCACGCGCAGCAGCGACGAGGTGTCGTCCTTGCCCCAGCCATTGGCCATCAACGTGCGCAGTTGCGCCGAGGTGGCCTGCATCGCGGGCAGGTCCAGGCCGATTTCTTCGGCGATATCGCGCGCCAGCCCGAAGTCCTTGTCGTGCAGCCGCGCCTCGATGCCGGCTGCGAAGTTGCGTGCCACCATCTTGGGGCCCATCAGATCCAGCATGCGGCTGCCGGCCATGCCGGTCGCCATGGCTTCGAACACGCGGCCGGTGTCGACATTCTGCGCGGCGGCAAAACGCATGGCCTCGGCAATGCCTTCGATATTGACCACCTGGGCGATCTGGTTGCACAGCTTGGCAACCTGGCCCGCGCCGTGGTCGCCGATATGGGTGATGGTCTTGCCCAGCAGTTGCAGCAGCGGGCGCACGCGCTCCAGCATCTCGGGCTTGCCGCCGGCCATGATGGTCAGCGTGCCGGCCTCGGCGCCCATGGTGCCGCCCGAAACCGGGCAGTCCAGCGCCTCGATGCCGCGCGCGGCCAGCGCCGCGGCAATCTCGCGCGTGACGATCGGCGAGATGGTGCTGTGGTCCACGCAGATGGTGCCCGGCGCAGCGCCGTGGACCGCGCCCTGCTCGCCCAGCAGCACTTCGCGCACGTCTTCGGACGAGGTCACGTTGGTGAAGACAATGGTGGCGCCGCGCGCCGCTTCAGCCGGGGTGAAGAAGGGCTCCGCTCCCAGCGCGCGCGCGGCCTCGGCCGCTTCCGGGCGGCGCACCAAGGCGCGCACGGTGTGGCTGGCGGCCAGCAGGTGGCGGACCATGTGCGAGCCCATGGCGCCCAGGCCGATGAAAGCGACGGTGATGGGGGTGTGGCTGACGCTCATGTCGATGCTTCCTTTCGTATTGCGGCGGGCTTACTTTTCGCCCGCGTAGGCGAACTTGCCGTTGCGGATCACCCCCATCACGCGCGAACGCTGGTCGAAGCCCTGGTGGTCCTTCGGGTTCAGGTTCATCACGCCGTTGGGGATGGTGAGATTGGTGGTGGCTTCCAGCGCGTCACGCATGGCGGCGCGGAATTCGCGCGTGCCGGGCTGCGCGCCGGTTTTCAGCGCGCGGCGGGTGGCGTCGTCCAGCAGCATCCACGCGCCCCAGGCGTCGCCGGCAAACTGCGTGACGCTGTCGGCGCCGTACTTGCTTTCGTAGCGGTTGACGAAGTCCAGCGCCACCTTGCGCACCGGGTGGTTCTCGGGCAGCTGGCGCGCGACCACCACCGGCCCGGTCGGGAACAGCGTGCCTTCCACATCCTTGCCGCCCATGCGCAGGAAGTCCCAGGTGGCGATGCCGTGGGTCTGGTAGACCTTGCCCTTGTAGCCGCGCTCGCCCAGCGTCTTCTGCGGCAGCACCGACGGCGTGCCGGCGCCGGCGATCAGGATCGCGTCCGGGTTGGCCGCCATCAGCTTGAGCACCTGCCCGGTCACCGAGGTATCGTTGCGCGAGAAGCGCTCGTTGGCGACCACCTTGATCTTGCGCACCTCGGCCAGCTTCGAGAACTCGCGCCACCAGCTTTCGCCGTAAGCGTCGGCAAAGCCGATAAAGCCGACGGTCCTGACGCCGTGGTTGCTCATGTACTCGGTCAGCACGGTCGCCATGTGCGAGTCGTTCTGCGGCATCTTGAAGGCCCAGCGGCGCTTGGCGTCGGTCTGCGGCTCGACAATGGAGGCCGAGGCTGCCAGTGCCACCATCGGGGTCTCGCCCTCGGCCACGGCGTCGAGCGCGGCGATGGCGGTGGGGGTGATGTTGGGGCCGACGATCACGTCGACCTTTTCCTCGGAGATCAGCTTGCGCACGTTGCGCACCGCCGCGGCCGGGTCGGTGCCGTCGTCCAGGATCACGTAGTGCGCCTTCTGGCCGCCCAGCGTCTGCGGCCACATCAGCACGGTGTTCTTGGAGGGGATGCCGATCGAGGCCGCCGGACCGGTGGTGGACACATCGATGCCGACGCGGATGTCGGCATGCGCGGCGGCGCCGGTGAAGAGCAGGGCGCCGGCCAGCAGCAGGGGGCGCAGGGGTAGTGTCAGCATCGTCTCCTCCGTTCTTATATGTGACGGGAAGGATAGCCGAACTCGGCCGGCGGGGCACGCCTGCGCCCCGCCGCGGCCGTGCTGGTCAGCGTATGCCCAGGCGCCAGAGCGTGGTCACCTCGGCGGAACGCGCCGCATGCAGCGGGTCGGCGGCATCCGTCGCGCGCGGGTGGCGCGGGCGGATATCGGAGCGGCCGAGCACCTTCAGCCCGGCGGCGTCGATCCAGCCCGTCAGTTCCTCGCGCGGGCGCAGGCCGAGATGCTCGGCCAGGTCCGACAGCAGCAGCCAGCCTTCGCCGCCCGGCGCCAGATGGTCGGCCAGACCCTGCAGGAAGCCGCGCAGCATGGCGCTGTCGGGGTCGTAGACCGCGCGCTCGACCGGCGAGCTGGGGCGGGCCGGCACCCAGGGCGGGTTGCACACCACCAGCGGTGCCCGGCCTTCGGGGAACAGGTCGGTCTGGATGATCTCGACCTCCGCGGCGTAGCCAAGCTGCGCGATGTTCTCGCGCGCGCAGGCCAGCGCGCGCGGGTCCTGGTCGGTGGCGACCACGCGCTGCACGCCGCGGCGGGCCAGCACCGCGGCCAGCACGCCAGTGCCGGTGCCGATATCGAAGGCGAGGGTCTTGGCCGGCAGCGGCTCGGCCGCGACCAGGTCGACATACTCGCCGCGCACCGGCGAGAACACGCCATACCAGGGGTGGATGCGGTCTTCCAGCGCCGGGATCTCCACGCCCTTCTTGCGCCATTCATAGGCGCCGATCATGCCCAGCAGCTCGCGCATCGACGCCACATAGGGCTCGCTGGCCGGGCCGTAGACCTGCTCGCAGGCGTCGCGCACATCCGGCGCGCGGCGCAGCGGCACCTCGTGGCCGGCCTCGAACGGCAGCAGCAGCATGCCCAGCGTGCGGGCGCGCTGCGATTGGGCCAGCCGGTGCAGGTTGAAGGCCTCGGTTGGCGACGCGGCCCCGCCCTTGCCCTTGTCCTTGGCCTTCTGGCCGGGGCGGCTGGCCTTCTTGGGCTTGCGCTCGGTGCGGCGGGCCAGCGCGTGCAGCAGCTGGCGCGCGTTCTGGAAGTCGCCGCGCCACAGCAGCGCGGTGCCCTCGCAGGCCAGGCGGTAGGCGGTGTCGGCGCTGGTGGTGTCGTCGGCAATGACCACGCGGCGCGGCGGCGGCAGGCCGGCTTCAGAGCGCCAGGCGGCGCTGCGCTCGACGCCGTCCTCAGTCCAGTGAATGCGGGGCAGGTCGCTCACAGGGCCTCCGGCCGGCAGGGCGTGATGGGCAGCAGATGCATGGTTGGGTTTGCTTCTTATATAGAGAGGCGGCGGCGGGCCGTCCTCAGAGTTCGTAGGCTTCGTGTTCGCCGGACATGGCCTGCTCAACCAGCTTGCGGTTGAGCGTCGGCGAGAACAGCTCGATGAAGGTGTAGACAAAGCTGCGCAGGTAGGCCCCCTGCTTGACGGCCAGGTGCGTCACGTTGCTGCCGAACAGGTGGCCGGCCGGGATGCCGCGCAGGTTGCGGTCGCGCTCGGCATCATAGGCGACGCCGGCGACGATGCCCACGCCCAGCCCGATCTCCACATACGTCTTGATCACGTCCGCGTCGATGGCCTCCAGCACGATGTCCGGCTCCAGGTGGCGCAGCGCGAAGGCCTTGTCGATCTTGGTCCGGCCGGCAAAGTTGGCATCGTAGGTGATCAGCGGGTAGCCCATCAGGTCTTCCAGCGCCAGGTGCTTCTTGTCGAGCAGCGGATGCTCGGGTGGCGTAATCACCATATGGGTCCACTGGTAGCCTGGCAGCGACACCAGGTTCTTGTCGCTGGAGATGCCCTCCGTGGCGATGCCGATATCGGCCTGGTCGTGCAGCAGCATGTCGGTGATCTGTACCGGGTTGCCCTGCTGGATCGACAGCCGCACCTTGGGGTAGCGCTTGGTGAACTCGCTGATCACCCGCGGCAGCGCGTAGCGCGCCTGGGTGTGGGTGGTGGCGATGGTGAAGTTGCCCTGATCCTGTGCCGCATAGTCCATGCCGACGCGCTTCAGGCTTTCCACCTCCTGCAGGATCTTCTCGACTGAGCTCAGGATGCGGCGGCCCGGCTCGGTCAGGCTGCGGATGCGCTTGCCGTGGCGGGTAAAGATGTCCACGCCCAGCTCTTCTTCCAGTTCGATGATGGCCTTGGACACGCCGGGTTGTGACGTGTAGAGCGCTTTGGCGGCCTCAGTCAGATTGTAGTTCTGCCGGACGGCCTCACGCACGAAGCGAAACTGGTGCAGGTTCATATATCTGGGTTCGTATAAACAAACAACTTCTTATTAGTTTGAGGTATGAGGCCAGTTTATTACGATTCTCGAACTTTGTTAATGAATGGCCAGCCCTCAGTGCGTCTTCTCGCAGCAGCGACTTTGTGATGCGAGATCCACGGGCCAGGCTCCACCGAGTCCCCCATGTCTGTTGCCTATACCGTTTCCGGTCTGTTTGTAGGCGTCCTCGTCGGCCTGACCGGGGTGGGTGGGGGCTCGTTGATGACGCCGCTGCTGACGTTGCTGTTCGGCTTCTCGCCGGCCACCGCGGTCGGCACCGACCTGGCGTTTGCGGCCATCACCAAGGGCTTCGGCACCATCGCGCACCGCGCCCACGGCCATGTGCAGTGGCAGGTGGTGCGGCGCCTGTGCCTCGGCAGCCTGCCGGCGGCAGTGGCCGCCATCCTGGTGCTGAAGCGCGCCGGCGAGCTCAGCGCCCAGTGGTTGCATGCGATCCGCCTGACCATCGGCGTGTCGGTGCTGCTGACCGTATTGTCGCTGCTGTTCCGCAAGCAGATGCTGGCCTGGCTGGAACGCAATCCGCGCTTCCAGCTGCACGGCCGCGCCCAGGTCATTGCCACCATCGTGGTCGGCGCCGTGATCGGCGTGCTGGTGACGGTGTCGTCGATCGGCGCCGGCGCGGTTGGCGCCACGCTGATCCTGCTGCTGTATCCCCATATGAAGCCGGCAGAAGTGGCCGGCACCGACATTGCCTACGCCGTCCCGCTGACGGCGCTTGCCGGGCTGGGCCATGTGTGGCTCGGCACGGTCGACTGGAATTTGCTGCTGGCGCTGCTGGTGGGTTCGATCCCCGGCATCTGGCTGGGCGCGCAACTGTCGCGGGCGCTGCCCGAACGGCTGGTGCGTGCCGCACTGGCGACCACGCTGACGCTGGTCGCCATCAAGCTCGTTTCCTGAATTCAACGAATACTGAACGGACCCCGCCATGTATCAGTACGACCAATATGACCAGCGCATCGTCGCCGAGCGCGTCGCCCAGTTCCGTGACCAGGTGCGCCGCCGCCTGTCCGACGAGCTGACCGAGGAAGAATTCCTGCCGCTGCGCCTGCAGAACGGCCTGTACATGCAGCGCCACGCCTACATGCTGCGCGTGGCGATTCCGTACGGCCTGCTGTCGTCGAAGCAGATGCGCAAGCTGGGCCATATCGCGCGCGAATACGACCGCGGCTATGGCCACTTCTCCACGCGCCAGAACATCCAGTACAACTGGATGGAACTGGAGCGCGTGCCCGACGTGCTGGCCGAGCTGGCCAGCGTCGAGATGCACGCCATCCAGACCTCGGGCAACTGCGTGCGCAATATCACCACCGACCACTTCGCCGGCGTGGCGCCGGACGAGTCGGTGGACCCGCGCGTGCTGGCCGAGCTGCTGCGCCAGTGGAGCACCTTCCAGCCGGAATTCGCCTTCCTGCCGCGCAAGTTCAAGATCGCCATCTCCGCTTCGGCCGACGACCGCGCCGTGGTGCAGATGCACGATATCGGCATCTACGCCTACAAGAACGCCGAAGGCGAAACGTGCCTGCGCATCCTGGCCGGCGGCGGCCTGGGCCGCACGCCGATCCTGGGCACGATCATCAAGGAAGACCTGCCGTGGCAGCACATGCTGTCCTACGTCGAGTCGGCCATCCGCGTGTACAACCGCTACGGCCGCCGCGACAACAAGTACAAGGCGCGCATCAAGATCCTGGTGAAGGCCATCGGCGCCGAGAAGTTCGCGCAGGAAGTCGAGGAAGAGTGGCAGCACAGCAAGGACGGCCCGGCCACGCTGACGCAGGCCGAGTTCGATCGCGTGGCGCAGTACTTCACGCCGCCCGCCTATGAAAAGCTGGCCGACACCGATGCGTCGTACGAGAACCACCTGCTGGAAGACAAGGCCTTTGCCCGCTGGGTCAGCCGCAACGTGCACGGCCACAAGGTGCCGGGCTACGCCGCGGTGACGCTGTCGACCAAGCCGGGCGTGGCCTCGCCCCCGGGGGACGCCACCGACGCGCAGATCGAAGCCGTGGCCGACCTGGCCGACCAGTTCGGCTTCGGCGAGCTGCGCGTCGCGCACGAGCAGAATCTGATCCTGCCGGACGTGAAGAAGCAGGACCTGTTCAAGCTGTGGGGCCTGGCCAGGAAGGCCGGCCTGGCCACGCCCAACATCGGTCTGCTGACCGACATCATCGCCTGCCCGGGCGGCGATTTCTGCTCGCTGGCCAACGCCAAGTCGATCCCCATCGCGCAGGCGATCCAGGAGCGCTTCGACGACCTCGACTATGTCTATGACCTGGGCGAGATCTCGCTGAATATCTCGGGTTGCATCAACGCCTGCGGCCACCACCACGTCGGCAATATCGGCGTGCTGGGCGTCGACAAGGACGGTTCGGAGTGGTACCAGGTCACGCTGGGCGGCGCCCAGGGCAACCAGACCGCGCTGGGCAAGGTGATCGGCCCGTCGTTCAGCGCCGAGGAAATGCCCGAGGTGGTGAGCCGCATCATCGACACCTTCGTGGCCAACCGCATCGAAGACGAACGCTTTATCGAAACCCTGTCCCGCATCGGCATCGCCCCGTTCAAGGAGCGCGTTTATGCCGACAAGCAGCCGCGCGAGCGCGCTGAAGCCTGAGGACCGGAGACTGAACATGGCAAAGATCATTCAACTGCAACAGGACGGCGCTACCGTCGCCCCCGTCATCGTCGATGACGCCTGGACCGTGCTGCGCGGCACCGCCGAGCAGCCGCTGACCGACGAGCAGATCGCCGCGGCCGCGCAAAGCCAGGACGCGGTGCTGTTCCCGCTGTCGGTATGGAAGGCCAACGAAGCGCTGCTGGCCGGCCGCGACGCGGCCCGCACCGGCGTGTGGCTGGCCCCGGAAGACGAGCCGGGCGATGCCGAGGCGTACTTCGCGCGCGTGGCGCTGGTGGCGGTGGACTTCCCGGTGTTCCGCGACGGCCGCGGCTTTTCCACGGCCTACCTGCTGCGCACCCGTTACCACTGGAAGGGCCAGCTGCGCGCCGTCGGTGACGTGCTGCGCGACCAGCTCAACTTCATGAAGCGCTGCGGCTTCGACGCCTTCGCGGTGCGCGCCGACAAGAACATCGACGACGCCATCAAGGGCTTCACCGAGTTCACCGTGACCTACCAGGCTTCGGTGGATGAGCCGTTGCCGCTGTTCCGCCGCGCGCGGGCAGAGGTTGGCGCGCAATCGAAGGAAGCGGCATGAGCACGGTGCTGAGCGAGATCGCCGTGGCGGTTGACACGGGGGCTGGCGCGGCGTCGGCGCTGCGTCCGCCTGCGCGGTGGGTTGCGCCGGAATACACCGGCAGCATCGACGCGCTGGAGCAGAAAGAGCGCGAGCTGGGCGAGCGCCTGGCGGGCATCGCCGGCCGCTTCTTCCGCGCGCGCTTTGCCTCGAGCCTGGCGGCCGAGGATATGGTGCTGACCGATGCCATCCTGCGCGGCACCGAAGCCGTGCGCGCCGGCATCCGCGTGTTCACGCTGCAGACAGGGCGCCTGCACGCCGAGACGCTGGCGGTGCTGGACCAGGTGCAGGCGCATTACGGCTACACCATCGAGCAGTTCACGCCGGACGCCGAGGCCGTCGACAACTACCTGAAGAAGCACGGGCTGAACGGCTTCTACGACAGCGTCGACCTGCGCAAGGAATGCTGCGGTATCCGCAAGGTCGAGCCGCTCAACCGCGCGCTCTCGCACGCCGACGCCTGGCTGACCGGCCAGCGCCGCGAGCAGGCGGTCACGCGCGCCGAGCTGCCGTTCGAGGAACTGGACGAAGCCCGCGGCATCCCCAAGTTCAATCCGCTGGCGGACTGGAGCGAGGCCGAGGTGTGGGCCTACCTGAAGCGCCACAACGTGCCCATCAACGCCCTGCATGCCAAAGGCTACCCAGCATCGGCTGCGAGCCGTGTACGCGTGCGGTGCGCGCGGGCGAGGATGTGCGCGCGGGACGTTGGTGGTGGGAGAGCAAGGACTCGAAAGAGTGCGGGCTCCACGAACAGAACATCAAGCATTGAGGCCGGAAAAAATGGGCATCATGAACGACATCGCAGAAGCAGGCCTGACGCAAACGAGCAGCGTGGCACACCTGTTGCAAGTACAGAACGACCATCTCGACCGCCTGGAGGCGGAGTCGATCTACATCATCCGCGAGGTGGTGGCCGAGTGCCGCAATCCGGCGCTGCTGTTCTCGGGCGGCAAGGACTCGATCGTGATGCTGCACCTGGCGCTGAAGGCGTTCCGCCTGGGCGAGCGCAAGATCGAGCTGCCGTTCCCGCTGGTGCATATCGACACCGGCCACAACTATCCGGAAGTGATCGCCTTCCGCGACCAGCGCGTGGCTGAGCTGGGCGCGCGCCTGGTGGTGGGCCATGTGGAAGATTCGATCAAGCGCGGCACCGTGCGCCTGCGCAAGGAAACCGATTCGCGCAACGCGGCCCAGGCCGTGACGCTGCTGGAAACCATCGGCGAGCACCAGTACGACGCGCTGATGGGCGGCGCCCGCCGCGACGAAGAGAAGGCCCGCGCCAAGGAGCGCATCTTCTCGTTCCGCGACGAGTTCGGCCAGTGGGACCCCAAGGCCCAGCGCCCCGAGCTGTGGAGCCTGTACAACGCCCGCATGGCGCAGGGCGAGCAGATGCGCGTGTTCCCGATCTCGAACTGGACCGAGCTGGACGTGTGGCAGTACATCGCCCGCGAGAACCTGGCGCTGCCGCCGATCTACTACGCGCACCAGCGCGAAGTGGTGCGCAAGAACGGCTTGCTGGTGCCGGTCACCCCGATCACGCCCAAGCAGGATGGCGACGTCAGCGAGGTGCTGTCGGTGCGCTTCCGTACCGTGGGCGACATCAGCTGCACCTGCCCGGTGGCCAGCGTTGCCGATTCGCCGGAAGCGATCATCGCCGAGACCGCTGTGACCGAGATCACCGAGCGCGGTGCCACCCGCATGGACGACCAGACCAGCGAAGCCTCGATGGAACGCCGGAAGAAAGAAGGCTACTTCTGATCCCGGACGCAGCAAAGGAATTCAACATGACTCACCAAGCAACTCATCAAGGCCTGCTGCGCTTCATCACCGCCGGCTCCGTCGACGACGGCAAGAGCACGCTGATCGGCCGCCTGCTATACGACAGCAAGGCCGTGCTGTCCGACCAGCTGACCGCGCTGGCCAACGCCAAGAACAAGCGCACCGCCGGCGAGCAGATCGATTTCTCGCTGCTGACCGACGGCCTGGAAGCCGAGCGCGAGCAGGGCATCACCATCGACGTGGCCTACCGCTACTTCTCGACCGCGCGCCGCAAGTTCATCATCGCGGATACGCCGGGCCACGAGCAGTACACCCGCAACATGGTCACCGGCGCCTCGACCGCGGACGCGGCCATCGTGCTGGTCGATGCCACGCGTGTCACGGTCACCGACGGCCGTGCCGAGCTGCTGGCGCAGACCAAGCGCCACTCGGCGATCCTGAAGCTGCTGGAGATCCGGCACGTGATCGTCGCCGTCAACAAGATGGACCTGGTCGACTACAGCGAACAGCGCTTCAACGAGATCCGCACCGCGTACTCGGAACTGGCCGATCAACTGGGCCTGAAGGACGTGCGCTACGTGCCGGTGTCGGCGCTGCGCGGCGACAACATCGTGCACGAGAGCGATGCCATGCCCTGGTACCAGGGCGAGCCGCTGCTGCCGCTGCTGGAAGAGCTGCCGGTGGAAGAAGCCGCGCCCGAGGATGACGCCGCGCTGCGCTTCCCGGTGCAGCTGGTGATCCGCCAGGACGGTTCGCAGTCGGACGACTTCCGCGGCTATGCCGGCCGCATCGAGGCCGGCACCGTGCGCGTGGGCCAGAAGCTGCGCGTGCTGCCAGCCAACCGCGATGCCGTGGTGGCCGAAGTGCTGACGCCCAACGGCGCCGCAGAATCCGCCAATGTCGGCGACACGGTCACCGTGCGCCTGTCCGAGGACGTCGATGTATCACGCGGTGACATGTTCGTCGCCGCCGAGGCCGCCACGGCTCCGGCCAAGAAGCTGCAGGCCGACCTGTGCTGGTTCGACGACGAATCGCTGAACCCGGCGCGCAAGTATGTGCTCAAGCACACTACCGCCAGCGTGTTCGCACGCGTGTCGGCGGTGGACCGCGTGCTGGACGTGCACACGCTGTCGCACGAGACCGGCCGCCACGATATTCGCCTGAACGACATCGGTTCGGTGCAGATCTCGTTGCAAAAGCCGATCGTGTGCGATGCCTATGGCGACAACCCGGCCACGGGCGCCTTCGTGCTGATCGACGAAGCGACCAACCACACGGTGGCCGCGGGCATGATCCGTGCGTTCTCCTGATCGGTAACGAACAGGAAGGGGCAACAGATGGACAAGCAGGCGCAGAAGACTTACGGCAAGGTGACCCTCATTGGGGCTGGCCCCGGTGCGGCAGACCTCATTACGGTGCGTGGTGCACGGCTTTTGGGCGAAGCCCAGGTAGTGCTGCACGATGCACTGGTAGCGCCGGAGATGCTGGCCTGGTGTCCGCAGGCCGAGCTGGTCGAGGTGGGCAAGCGCTGCGGGCAGCGCTCCACCGCGCAGCTGTTCATCAACCGCCAGATCGTCGATCTGGCCGGCAAGTACGAGCGCGTGGTGCGCCTGAAGGGCGGCGACCCGATGCTGTTCGGCCGCGCCGACGAGGAACTGCAGGCGCTGGAAGCCGCTGGCATCGAGTATGAAGTGGTGCCCGGGATCACGGCGGCGCTGGCCGCCGCTTCGGCGATCGGCAAGCCGCTGACCAAGCGGGGTGTGTCGCGCAGCGTGGCGTTTGCCACGCAGGCGAAGGCTGCGGACGGTGAGGGCTCGGCTGATATTGAAGCCGCGGTCAAGGCCGATACGCTGGTCTACTACATGGGCCGTGACCAGGCAGCATCGATTGCCGCGCAGCTGATCGCGCATGGCAAGCCCGCGTCCACGCCGGCATGGGTGGTCGAGGCCGCCAGCACGCCGCGGCAGCGTAGTCGTGAATTCACGCTGGGTCGGATGGCAGCGGGCGAGGCTGCTGCCTGGATCGATCCGGTGCAGCCGAGCCTGCTGATGATCGGGGCGGCGCTGGCTGCGCGGGCTACCGAAACGCCGCGCGAAGGCGTGGGCGAAACCGTCGTGCAGGCGCCGCGCGCTGCCTGATCGCGCTCCGCATTACCAGAAAAAAGCCCTGTGCCGGCATGCCGGTACAGGGCTTTTGTCATGGAGGACCGCGTTTCTGCTCAGGGCTGGCCGCTTGCGGGCAATGAGGCAACGCAGTACGCCGCCATCGCATCCAGCACCGGGTCGGCCTCGCCCACGGCCGTCGCGCAATGGATGCGCAGCCCGGGATGCGCTTGCCGGCATTGGTCGAGCAAGGCAGGCAGATCGCGCCGCAGGTGGCCGCCCTGGCCCAGGAACACCGGCACCACGGTGGCGTCGGACACGCCGCGCGCTGCCAGGTCGGCGAGCGCATCGGGCAGCGCGGGCGTCATCAGTTCCAGGAACGCCAGCCGCACCTCGCATCCGGGCAGGGCAGCGGCCACCTTCTGCTGCAGGCGGTCGAACGGCTCGCGCCAGCGCGCATCGCGCGCGCCATGCGCGAACAGGACCAGGGCCCGGGTGGGTGTGGTCATGGCAGCCCGCCCCTCAGTGCCGATCCACCCACCGCAGCGCCAGCAGCGCCACCATCAGGTAGAGCGTGCCGGGCACCAGTGCCGAGATGATCGGCGGCCAGGTATGCAGCAGGCCGACGTGCGAGAACAGCGTGTTCGACAAGTGGAACGACAGCCCCAGCATGATGCCCCCGAACACCTTCACGCCGACGGCGCCGGCACGGGCGTGCAGGTAGGCGAAGGGCAGGGCCAGCGCCACCATCACGAACAGCGTCAGCGGGTAGATCACCTTCTTCCAGAAGGCGATCTCATAGCGCTGCGTGTCCTGCTTGTTGTCGCGCAGGTGGCGGATATAGCGGAACAGGTCCAGCGTCGACATCCGCTCCGGCGTCACCAGCAGTACCGACAGGATCTGCGGCGTCAGCTCGGAATGCATGGTCACGCGCGGGAACTTGACCTGCTCGGCGCGGAAGTCCGGGGCCAGCGCATCGCGTGCCGGCTTCGCCCCTGCGCCGGGGGCGCCAGCTCGATGAAGCGGGTCTCGTTGACGCCCTGCAGTTCCCAGGACTGGCCACCCTGGTAGCGCCCTCCTGCGCCACGCGGATCACGCGCAGGCGGTATTGCGGGTCGAACTCGTACATGGTGATGCCGGTGATAGTCTGGTCCGGCCGCAACCCGGCGACGTTGACGAAGCGGGTGATCTCGCCGCCGCCGGTGGCGGCATCCTTGTCGCGGTCCTTGACCCAGACGCCCGAACGGAAGCCCGACGACACGGTTGCGCCGATTGCCTCGAGCTTGATCTTCTGCGCATACTGCTCGGCGCGGGGGCCAATGAACTCGCCGAAGATAAAGGTCACGATGGCCAGCGGCACCGCCAGCTTGAACAGCGAGAACAGCGCCTGGCGCGTGTTCAGGCCGGCCACGCGGAAGATAGTGTACTCGGACTGGCTGGCCAGTTGAGAGAACACGTAGATCGCGCTGATCAGCACCGCGATCGGCAGCACCTCATACACCCGCGTGGGCGCCTGCAGCAGGACGTGGAACAGCGCGACCAGCGAGGTGTACTGGTTGTTGACGTTCTCCAGCTCGTTGAGCATGTCGAAGAACACGAACAGCGACAGCACCGCGAACAGGATAAAGGCGAACACGCCGTAGACCAGCCGGCCGAAGTAGCGTTCATAGACGCGCAGGATTCTCATGCCTGGCCTCCGGTGGCTGCGGCATCGCGCCTGCGCAGGCCGAACACGGCGCGCCAGCCGCCCAGGCTGCGGTTCTGGCGGTAGCGGAACAGCAGCAGCGCCCCCAGGAAGACCACCAGGTGGATCGGCCACCACGCCAGCCAGAAGGGCATCGCGCCCGAGCGCACCCAGGACTGCGACAGGTTGACCAGGTTGCTGTAGGTCAGGTAGATCAGCACCGCGAACACCAGCGGCGTGTAGCGGCCCAGGCGCGGGTTCACATAGGCCAGCGGGATTGCGATCATCACGAAATTGAAGGCCAGGATCGGCAGCGAGATGCGCCACAGTAGCTCGCCCAGGTTTTCACGCGTGGGGTTGCGGATCAGATCGATGGTGTCGCGGCTCTTGGGCGGCAGGCTGGCCTCGGACTCAGGCGGCTTGTTGTCCACCTTGACCGCATAGCGTCCAAATTCAACGATGCGGTAGTCGATCTGG
The DNA here is from genome assembly GCA_022041995.1 of Cupriavidus necator. Lineage (GTDB taxonomy): Bacteria > Pseudomonadota > Gammaproteobacteria > Burkholderiales > Burkholderiaceae > Cupriavidus. The sequence continues at coordinate 3,347,853 of CP074381.1, read as the reverse complement.
CCGGGCGTGCCCGAGTAGCGGCGGCCGTTTTCCATCACCACCAGGCGGTCGCCGTTGGGCATGGTCTCGAACTTGCCCTGGTGCGCCAGCGCCACGCCGATCTTGTCGGCCTCGGAGTTGGCGACGAAGACATTGCGCGCATACTTCATATCGGCATCCATGCCCTCGATGAACAGCACGTAGTTGGCCTTGGCCGGCTCGATAAAACGCCCTGCGGCAATCATCGACATCACGCCGCGCTGCTCGAAGCGGTCGCGGAACAGCGCGCTCTGCTGGTTGGCCCAGGGCCAGGCAAACATGCCCAGCAGCAGCGCCAGCACGACGAAGGGTGCCGCGAACTGCAGCACCGGCTTGACCAGGTCGCGCAGCGAGATGCCGGCCGAGAACCACACCACCATCTCCGAGTCCTTGTACCAGCGCGTCAGCACGATCAGGGTGGAAATGAAGAGCGTGGCCGACAGCAGGATCGACAGGTAGCCGATGGTGGCCAGGCCGATCAGCATCAGCACGTCGTTGGGGCTGGCCTTGCCGTTGGCGGCCATCCCCAGGATGCGGATCACGAGCGATGTGAGCATGAAGGTCAGCATCACCAGGAACACCGCCCCGGCGGTGTAGGCAAGCTCGCGTCGCAGGGCTTGTTGAAGGATCATGCGGGTTCGGTTCCGGGCTGCCGGCCGGAGCGGGCGATGTGCCGTGCGAGGTGCCTGGCAGAACAGCTGGCTGGCAGCACAGCATGCTGTCAGCGTGACCGGGGCGTATCAGCGGCGGCAGGTCGCGGGATAAAAATCGCGGATAATGGAGGCTTTCGTGTCTAACGAGCCCCTGGAAGGAAGCGCGATGGAATTTAGCACAAAAGCCTTGGATTGGAGCAAAGCCGGCCAAAATGGTTTCCTGGCGACCAAGACTGATTGCCTGGTGGTCGGCCTGTTCGAAGGCCAGAACCTGGCCGGCGTGGCCAAGGCACTGGATGTGGCCACCAAGGGCTTGGTGGGGCGGCTGATCAAGCAGGGCGACTTCGAGGGCAAGCGCGGCACCCAGCTGATGCTGCATGAGGTGGCCGGCGTGGGCGCCGCGCGCGTGCTGCTGGTGGGCCTGGGCAAGGAAGCCGATTTCAGCGACAAGGCCTTTGCCGACGCGGTCCGCACCGCCGTGCGTGCCTTGTCGTCCACGCGTGCGGCCTCGGCCCTGTGGTGCCTGGCGCAGCAGGCGCCGCAGCAGCGCGATGTCGCCTGGGGCGTGATCACCACCATCACGCTGGTGCGCGAGGCCGGCTATCGCCTGCTGGAGCGCCATCCGGGCCTGAAGCGCGCCAATGCCAACGCCAACGCCAGGCCCAACGGCAATGACAAGTCCTCGCTGCGCAAGGTCGTGATCGCGGTTGACACCGGCGATGCCCGCGCCGCCACCCAGGCCGTGGTGCGCGGCACCGCCATTGCCAGCGGCATGGAGCTGACGCGCGACCTGGGCAACCTGCCGTCCAATATCTGCACGCCGACCTACCTGGCCAATACCGCCCGCGGCATTGCCAAGCGCCACAAGCTCAAGGCCGAGGTGCTGGGCCGCAAGCAGATCGAAGCCCTGAACATGGGGGCCTTCCTGGCCGTGACCAAGGGCAGCGAAGAGCCGCCGCAGTTCATCGTGCTGCGCTACGACGGCGCCGGCGCCAAGCAGGCCCCGGTGGTGCTGGTGGGCAAGGGCATCACCTTCGATACCGGCGGCATCTCGCTCAAGCCGGGCGAGGGCATGGACGAGATGAAGTACGACATGTGCGGCGCCGCCTCGGTGCTGGGCACGATCCAGGCCGTGGCCGAGATGGGCCTGAAGCTCAACGTCATCGCCGTGGTGCCGACCTGCGAGAACATGCCCAGCGGCATCGCCACCAAGCCGGGCGACGTGGTCACCAGCATGTCCGGCCAGACCATCGAGATCCTGAACACCGACGCCGAAGGCCGCCTGATCCTGTGCGACGCGCTGACCTATGTAGAGCGCTTCAAGCCGGCCGCGGTGATCGACGTGGCCACGCTGACGGGTGCCTGCATCATCGCGCTCGGCCACGTCAACAGCGGCCTGTACGCGCGCTCCGACGCGCTTGCCGATGCCCTGCTGCAGGCCGGCCGCCGCGCCATGGACACCGCCTGGCGCATGCCGCTGGACGATGAGTACCAGGACCAGCTCAAGTCCAACTTTGCCGACATGGGCAATATCGGCGGCCGCCCGGCCGGCAGTGTGACGGCGGCGTGTTTCCTGTCGCGCTTTGCCGAGAAGTACGACTGGGCCCACCTGGATATTGCCGGCACCGCCTGGAAGAGCGGCGCGGCCAAGGGGGCCACCGGCCGCCCGGTGCCGCTGCTGGCGCAGTTCCTGATGGACCGCGCGGCCTGATGGCAGCGGCGGCAAGCAACAGAGGCAGCAAGGTTCCATGACGCGCATCGATTTCCACAGCAACGTGCCGGACGTGCCCGGCTATGTCTGCCGGCTGGTCCGCAAGGCCTACGGCGCCGGGCAGAAGGTGGTAATCCACGGGGCGCCGGCGCAGCTGGCGGACCTGGATGCGCGCCTGTGGACGTTCTCCGCGCTGGACTTCCTGCCGCATTGCGGGCTGGACAGCCCCAATGCGGCGGTCACGCCGATCCTGCTGGCCGCCACCACCGAAGGCGTGCCGCACCACCAGCTGCTGATCAACCTGGCTGACGTGGCACCGGCGCAGTTTGCCAGCTTCGAACGGCTGATCGAGGTGGTGGGCGCGGGCGATGCCGCGCGCGAGGCCGGCCGCCAGCGCTATCGTTTCTACCGCGAACGCGGCTATCCGCTGACGCACCACGACATCGGCCAGCCCAAGGGAGACGCCGCATGAGCGAACGCACCACCTCGCGGGTGATCCCGCGGCTCGATCCGAACGACAGCATCCCGCTGCTGACCGAGGTATTCGAATTGCCGGATGCAGGGGCAGCAGCGCCGGCCGCCGCTTCGCAGGAGGGCGTGATCGATACCTTCGGCATGGCCGATTCGGGCCTGGTCATGCATGTCGGCGACACCGGCGATACCGGCGACGCCGTGGCGGACGAGGGCGCCGCGCCGGCATCGGCGATGCCGGCCGATACCGGCGCCCCCGGCGAGGACGACCTGCGCGCCGTGCGCACCGAGTTGCTCACGCGCGTGATGATGCGCTTCCGCACCGAATGGCCGCAGGTTGTGGCGGCCCATACCGAAGCCACGCTGCAGTCGCGGCTGGCGCCGCTGACCGCGCAACTTGCCAGCGAGCTGACGCAGTCGCTGGAGGCGCGGCTGGTGGAATGGCTGGATGCGACGCTGGAGGAGATCGAGAAGACGCCGGGCAAGATTAGGGCTGACTGTGTGCCCCCTCTCCCGCAAGCGGGAGAGGGGAGCAAACCGGCGGCCATGTTGTACCCCATCTGCAAACAAAAAAGCCTGCGATCGCTCGCAGGCTTTTTGACATCTGGCGAACCGCAATCAGTCGGTGACCGCGCCCTTGCTTGCCGTCGACGCCAGCTTCGAGAACTTCGCCAGCACGCCGCGGGTATAGCGCGGTGCCGGCTGCTTCCAGCCGGCGCGGCGCCTGGCCAGTTCTTCTTCTGGCACGTTCAGCTGCAGCAGCAGCTTGTGCGCATCGATGGTGATCGAGTCGCCTTCCTGCACCAGTGCGATGGTGCCGCCCACGTACGCTTCCGGCGCCACGTGGCCGACCACCATGCCCCAGGTGCCGCCAGAGAAGCGCCCGTCGGTGATAAAGCCGACCGACTCGCCCAGACCCTTGCCGATGATGGCCGAGGTCGGGGCCAGCATTTCCGGCATGCCGGGGCCGCCCTTGGGGCCCAGGTAGCGCAGCACCAGGATGTCGCCGGCGTTGATCTTGTCGGCCAGGATGGCTTCCATCGCGCTTTGCTCGTCCTCGAACACGCGCGCCGGGCCGGTGATGACCGGGTTCTTCAGGCCGGTGATCTTGGCGACCGCGCCTTCTTCGGCCAGGTTGCCCTTCAGGATGGCCAGGTGGCCCTCCTTGTACAGCGCCTTCTCGATCGGCAGGATCACGTCCTGGTCGGCGCGCGGGGTGTCGGGCACGTTTTCCAGCTCTTCAGCCAGCGTGCGGCCGGTGATGGTCAGGCAGTCGCCGTGCAGCATGCCGGCCTTCAGCAGGAGCTTCATGACCTGCGGAATGCCGCCTGCCTTGTGCAGGTCGGTCGCGACGTACTGCCCCGACGGCTTCAGGTTGCAGATCACCGGCACCTTGCGGCGGATGCGTTCGAAGTCGTCGATGGTCCATTCCACTTCGGCGGCGTGGGCAATGGCCAGGTAGTGCAGCACGGCGTTGGTCGAGCCGCCCGTGGCCATGATCAGCGCCACCGCGTTCTCGATCGACTTGCGCGTGATGATGTCGCGCGGCTTGATGTCCTGCTTGACAGCTTGCACCAGCACGCGGGCCGATTCGGCGGCGCTGTCGACCTTTTCCTGGTCGGGGTTGGCCATGGTCGACGAATACAAGAGCGACATGCCCAGCGCCTCGAACGACGAGCTCATGGTGTTGGCGGTGTACATGCCGCCGCACGACCCGGTCGACGGGCAGGCATTCTTTTCCACGCCTTCGAAATCTTCCTGGCTCATGCGCCCGGCGGTGAATTCGCCCACGGCCTCGAACGACGACACGATGGTCAGGTCCTTGCCCTTCCAGTTGCCCGGCTTGATGGTGCCGCCGTAGACGTAGATGCCCGGCACGTTGGTGCGCGCCAGCGCGATCATGCCTCCCGGCATGTTCTTGTCGCAGCCGCCGATCACGACCACGCCGTCCATCCACTGGCCCTGCGCGGCGGTCTCGATGCAGTCGGCGATGACCTCGCGCGAGATCAGCGAGTACTTCATGCCCTCGGTGCCCATCGACATGCCGTCCGAGATGGTCGGGGTGCCGAACACCTGCGGGTTGGCGCCGGATGCCTTGACGGCGTCGATGGCGGCATCGGCCAGGCGCTGCAGGCCGGCGTTGCAGGGGGTGATGGTCGAGTGGCCGTTGGCGATGCCCACCATCGGCTTGTCGAAGTCTTCCTTCTGGTAGCCGAGTGCGTAGTACATCGAACGGTTGGGCGAACGCGCCACGCCTTGCGTGATGTTCTGCGAGCGTTTGTTGAAAGCCATGGTGGGGAATCTCCGGGGGATCTTCAGTGCCGCTCCGCGCCCGAAGGCCTGGATGCACGAACGCACGGCGGCGATGTTGTGGGCCAAAGAATGACGCTTGCGTTTTGGAGTGTCAAATATATTATTTGACCTTTATTGAGTCGAAAAACATATCAGGAGTGCGTTTGGACCTGCGTCAGTTGCGTTACTTCGTCACCGTGGCGGAAGAGTTGCATTTCGGCCGCGCGGCGGGGCGCCTGTCGATGACGCAGCCGCCCTTGTCGCAGCAGATCCAGGCGCTGGAAGAGGAAATCGGCGTGCAGCTGTTCATGCGCACGCGGCGCTCGGTGGCGCTGACGCCGGCCGGCCAGCAGTGGCTGCCCGAGGTGCGGCGCGTGCTGGCCGACGCCGCGGCGCTGCCTGGGCTGGCGCAGCGGCTGGCGCGCGGGGAGCTGGGGTCGCTGTCGCTGGCCTTTGTCAGCACCGCCGACTACGGCATCCTGCCCGACCTGCTGCGGCGCTTTCGCGCCCGTCACCCGGAGGTGCAGCTGCAGCTGCGCGAGGCCACCAGCGACGTGCAGCTCGAGGCGTTGATGGAGGGGGCGATCGATGCCGGTCTGGTGATCCGCCCGCAGCTGCCGGCCATGCCGCACGGGCTGGCCTACCTGCCGCTGGTGAGCGAACCGCTGGTGCTGGCCGTGCCCGACGGCTGGCGGCCGGCGGGCGGGGTGCTGGCGGGCGACCGCGCGGTGTCGCTGCGCGAGGCGGCCCATGAACCGCTGATCATCTTCCCGCGCCGAAGCGCGCCGGCGTTTTATGACATCATTACGGGCTACTATGCGCGCGAGGGCCTGACGCCCGTGATCGCGCAGGAAGCCATCCAGATGCAGACCATCGTCAGCCTGGTGTCGGCGGGCATGGGCGTGGCGCTGGTGCCGGCGTCGCTGTGCAACCTTCGCCGCACCGGGGTGTCCTACCTGGCGCTGCGCGAGGCCGGCCCGCAGATCGAGACCGGGCTGGTCTGGCGCGACGGCGCGTCCGCCGGCGTGGCGCCGGTGCTGCGCTCATTCATCGATATTGCGACCGCGCTCGCGCAAGAAGCGGGCGCAGCCGGGCTCGCCCATCGCTGACACCTCACCAATGTCGCCGAGACCACTGACAATACGCAGGCCACGACCGCCTTTACAACCTCCATTCACGCCAACATGCTGATTCATCCCCAGTTCGACCCGGTTGCCATCCACCTGGGCCCGCTTGCCATCCGCTGGTACGGGCTGATGTACCTGGCCGGCTTCATCATGTTCCTGGGCTTCGGGCGCCTGCGTATCCGCCAGCCGCATATCGCGGCCAAGGGCTGGACCACGCGCGACCTGGACGACATGCTGTTCTTCGGCGTGCTGGGCGTGATCCTGGGCGGGCGGCTGGGCTATGTGCTGTTCTACAAGCCGTCGTACTACCTGGCCCATCCGCTCGAGATCCTCAAGGTGTGGGAAGGCGGCATGGCCTTCCATGGCGGCTTCCTGGGCGTGATCGTGGCAATGTGGCTGTTCGGCAAACTGCGCCGGCGCCACTGGATGGAGGTGACCGATTTCATCGCGCCGATGATCCCCTGTGGCCTGGCCGCCGGGCGCATCGGCAATTTCATCAACGGCGAGCTGTGGGGCCGCGCCACCGACCTGCCATGGGGCATGATCTTCCCGCAGGCGGGCGACAACATCCCGCGCCATCCGTCGCAGCTGTACCAGTTTGCCGGCGAAGGCGTGGCGCTGTTCATCATCCTGTGGCTGTTCGCGCGCAAGCCGCGGCCAATGGGCGCGGTGTCGGGGGTATTCCTGATCGGCTATGGTGCCTTCCGCTTTGCCGCGGAATTCGCGCGCGAGCCCGACAACTTCCTGGGCCTGCTGGCGCTGAAGCTGTCGATGGGCCAGTGGCTGAGCCTGCCGATGATCCTGGCCGGCATCGCCATGGTGGTCTGGGCCTACCGGCGCCAGCCCGGCGCCGGCGCATCGCAGCCGGCGGCCTGAGTTCCGCCGCGCTATTTGCCGGCGCGGCGCAAGGCGTCGATGCGCGCCTGCGTTTGCGGGTGGGTCGACATGAAGTCCTGGCCGCGTTCCGGCTCGGCGTCCGACGCCGCACCGCGCCGGTTGTCCAGCTTGACCAGCACATCGGCCAGCGCCGCGGGCGGCAGGCCGTTGCGCTGCATGACCTCGATCGCAAAGGCGTCGGCCTCGCGCTCATGGTCGCGTGAATAGCGCAGCGTCAGCATGGCGGCCGGCACCCCGGCCAGCACCGTCGAGATGTCCCGAACAGGTAGGCCGCCAGTGCCGCCAGCGCCGACCCCTGGATCACCTGCTGCAAGCCGTGCCGGTTGGCGACATGGCCGGCTTCATGGGCCAGCACGCCCATCATGCCGGGGCCGGTGCCGGCCAGGCTGACCAGTTCGTCGGTGACCACGATGGTGCCGCCCGGCAGCGCCAGCGCATTGGCGCCGATCTCGCCGCCCTGGCGGAACAGGATCTGGTAATCGTGGCCGGCATCGCGCGGCCGCCTCAGCGCGGCGAAGGCCGAGCGGATGCGTTGCTGCTCCGCGGGCGGCAGCTGCGTCGGCTTGACCATGCCGTTGTCCAGGCTCGCCAGCGTCAGCTTGCCGAGATGGGCCTCCACCTCGGGCGGCACCGCGCGCGCCATCATGCCGGCACCCCACGGCAGCAGCACGTAATAGCCCAGCACCAGCACCGCCAGCAGTGCAGCCACGGCAAGGCCGGCCAGGCGCCAGCTGTTCTGCGCGCGCGCCACCAGGCTGTCGCGATGGCCGGTCGCGGCCAGCATGTGGTCGAAGGCGGCGTGGTCGGTGATCTCGCAGAAGGCGCCGTCGGCAAAGGTGACCAGCCGCGGCGCGCGGCGCACGCGCTCGGACACGCGCACGTCCGCCAGCGGCGCGCGCCGCAGCTCGGCGCCGGAGTCGTCGCGCAGCACGGCCTGCTGCGCCTCAACCGCGAGCGTGGCCGGATGCGCGCGCGACGAGCGGCCATCGAAGAAGGTGACTGGGATCATGGTGCGGGCTGAATCAGCGCACGGCGTGCTCAGAGCGCGATGTCGATGTCGTACCAGTCTACCGCCGCATCGCCCAGCGCACCCACTTGCTGCGCCTCGCCGGCCACGAAGGTGTCGAGCGGGCCCGCCGCCAGCATGGTTACGCATTCGAGCCGGTAGCGCGCCGAACGCACCCGCGCGAACGGCAGGTACAGGCCCAGCGTCAGCGCGATGGCGATCAGGTTGGTGACGAAGATAAAGACCATGCGGCCGGCGCCCACCTCGCTGCGGAACGCATGCGGCGCCAGCGTGGTGTGGCTCCACACGACATTCTGCAAGCGCGCCATCACATAAGGGCTGACGGCCAGCAGCGCCAGGTAGAAACCGCCCACGCCGATGCCGAACGACAGCGCCATGCCCGCCTTGCCCGACGCGGTCGCGCCCAGCACGAAGCCGGCCAGCGCCGCGGCCGCCACCAGCGCGACCATCATGCCGAAGGCACGCAGGTAGACGCCGTAGAAGGCGCCCGCGCCGGCGTGGAAGGCAAACGGTGCGGTGCCGAAGCGGGTGTGGTTGTGCTGGTAGCGCTTGAAGCGCTGGTGCGCCAGCGGCCCCAGCAGGCCCAGCGTGGCCACTGCGGCCAGCGGCCACAGCACGAACACCTTGTAGGCATCGGCATCGTCGCCGGTGAAGGCGAAGCGCAGGCCGCGGTAGCTGGAGTTGGCCATGCGGAAACGCAACGAGCGCACCAGCAACAGGGGGAACACCGCCAGCAGCGCCACCAGCATCGCCAGCGCAAGGAACGGCGAGAACGTCGAGGCGAACTGGAAGGCGAACACCAGCGCGAACACGATGGCGCGGCCCTTCAGGATCGCGGACGGTTTGCCGTGGTAGTCAAAACCCGCGCCGTCGAGCCGCGTGTTGCGATAGAAATACTGCAGCGTGCGCACCTTGGCCCAGGCCGAATAAATGCCGAAGGTGACGATGGTCAGCAGTGCATTGACGATCCAGATACGGAAGTACTCCGAACCCGATCCGGTAAAAGACAGGCCCAGCGGCCGCGGCACGGCGTAGCGCGGCTCGGCGGGCGCCGGCGTCTGGTCTGCCGGGACGCCGGCCAGGGTGAAATCGCTGCCAGCTTGCATGGCGGAGCTCCAGTGTGTGGAAAGCGACGGTCAGGATTGCGGCCTCGACCGCAGTTTCAGGAATGCAACCACTTTAGATCGGGCATTTGCGGCGATGCGCTCACATTCTCGCACCGATAAATAGCGGCCACGGCACAATCTGCATATGCCATTGGCGCCAGGCGGGCGAGTGCATAAAAAATGTGGGAAAACCCTCGTAACAATCTAGAAACATCCTGTTACACTATACGTATTCTGTAACAACTTTCGAATGCGTGTTGCCAATGAAATCAGGGACTTAGTCAACCTGGCACGTAAATCGCTATCTTGATTGTTACAAAGATGAGCGGCAAGCCACAGCCGCCAACGGAAGTGCCAGGGAGGGAGTGACGGCTGACAGGCCGCACTTGCCGGCACTTCACGTACAGCCAGGGCGACGGGAAAATCCGCGCGTCAAGCGCGTTTCAAAGGGGGCGCAGGGCCAGCGCCGGCAATCCATGGACCCACGCGGCGGATACTTTTGAAAGTACCCGCCGACGATGAAAAGCAGTGCTGCAGTATTTTCAGGCGCGGGCGTTTCCTTGCGGGAGGCATGGAAACGCCCGCCGCACCTCATACCACACCCCACGCCGCACACCACAGACCGCACCTCACCGGTCAATCTCCAGACGCCCGCTCCGGCTTGTTTGCAGTGCAACATCGAAATTCCTTGTATCGTTCGCGCCCTAATCCATAATTATGAATTATGGCTAGCAGGGCGCATCTGCGCTGACCGATGCCAGATTGTGACCGGGACGCATCGGCCACGCCATCCGACCCGGGGAAGCATGCGCATCATCCAGCAGGCGTTGTACCTGGAAGTGGCAGACCGGCTGCGCGCCATGATCGATGCGCATACGCTGGTGCCCGGCGCATGGATCGACGAGAGCGCAATGGCCGAAACGCTGGGCATCTCGCGCACGCCGCTGCGCGAGGCGCTCAAGGTGCTGGCCGCTGAAGGCCTGGTGCGGCTGGAGCCGCGCCGCGGCTGCTTCGTCAACGAACTGTCCGAGCAGGACCTGGACGAGATCTTCCCGCTGATGGCGCTGCTGGAAGGGCGCTGCGCCTACGAGGCGGCGCGCAACGCCACGCGCGCTGACCTGGACGCGCTGGACGGCCTGCATGCCGACCTGGCGCGCTACGCGCAGGCGGGCGACATCGACGCCTACTACGAAACCAACTTCCAGATCCACGAATCGATCCAGCGGCTGGCCGGCAACCGCTGGCTGTCGGGCCTGATCAGCGACCTGCGCAAAGTGCTGCGGCTGTCGCGCCACAAGAGCCTGAAGCTGCCGGGCCGGATCCAGGAGTCCTGCGCCGAGCACCTGTCGGTGTTCGCCGCGCTCAAGGCCCGCGACCCCGAAGGCGCCGAGGCGATGATGAAGACCCATCTGCTGCGCCAGCGCGCGGCGCTCAAGACGCTGGATGCCGGTGCCACCGCCGGCGCGGCCGAGACCCAGGCCGTGCGTGCGCCGCCGGTGCTGCGCGTGGCCGGCGGCGAAGAGTAGCCGAGGCGCCGCAACCCCAGTCCGATGTTTTTCCCACGTTCCGATCGATGCATCAAGGCAGGTACCGCATGAATTCCTTCGACACGGGTGACCAGAAGATCAGTGCGCCGCTGGGCGAAAGCGAGCCGGCAGGTTCCAGGTTCCTGTCGCGGCTGGGCCGCTGGTGGGGACGCAAGGGCGAGGGCGACGCCAAGGCCAGCCCCAAGGCCGCCGCTGCCACGCCGGCTGACGGTGAGGCGCCGCTGCCGCCGCGCGCGGTGCGCCGCCAGCGCGAGCAGCTGCGGCTTTGCTTCGATGCGCGCCTGACCGATGGCGCCGCCAATGCCGCCGCGCAGGCGTGGCAGGCCGAGTATGAAGCCGCCGGCGACGCCACCCGGCGCGGTATGCTGGCGGTGCTGGCCGAGGTCGCCAGCAGCAGCGGCAGCAAGGGCAGCGAAGACGCCGGGGCCGACGACGACAAGGGCGCGCGCGCCGCGCGCGCGCCGGCCGGGCCTTCGGGCCTGGCCCAGGCCCTGTCCAATGCGCGCATCCGCTTCTTCAAGCGGCTGGCCGCGCTGCATGGCCAGCGCGGCAACAGCGCCTGCGGCCTGCACTTCCTGATCCAGCTGCGCGCCGACATGCTGCGCTGGCAGCGCCGCATGCCGGGCCTGCGCCCGCTTGACGACGACCTCGAGGCGCTGTTCTCCAACTGGTTCGACGTGGGCCTGCTGGAGCTGCAGCCGATCACCTGGGATTCGCCGGCATCGCTGCTGGAAAAGCTGATCCGCTATGAGGCCGTGCATGAGATCGCCTCGTGGACCGACCTGCGCAACCGCCTCGATTCCGACCGCCGCTGCTATGCGTTCTTCCACCCGCGCATCCCGCGCGAGCCGCTGATCTTTGTCGAGGTGGCATTCGCGCCGGAGATGGCGGCCAATGTCCATACATTGCTGGATGAAGCCGCGCCGCTGGAAGACCTGCGCCGCGTCAAGTGGGCCATCTTCTATTCGATCAGCAATACGCAAGCGGGCCTGCGCGGCGTGAGCTTCGGCAACTTCCTGCTCAAGCGCGTGATCGAGGAAGTCCAGCGTGAATTCCCAAAAGTGAATCAGTTCGCCACGCTCTCGCCGATCCCCGGGTTTGCCGACTGGCTGCGCAAGCAGGATGGCGATGCCATCGCGCGGCTGCTGGGCGACAAGCGCCTGGCGCGCTGGAGCGAGCGCCACGGCAAGGCGCCCGCGGACGGCGCCGGGTGGCTGGAGATGCTGGTGCCGGACGCCGCCGATACCGTGATCCGCGATACCGCCATGACCCTGGCCGCGCATTTCCTGGTGCGCGAACGCAACCAGTCGATGCCCGCCGACCCGGTCGCGCGCTTCCACCTGGGCAACGGGGCTTGCGTGGAGCGGCTGAACTGGGGTGCTGACCTGTCGCGCAAAGGCCGCAGCCAGAGCTGCGGGATGATGGTCAACTATCTTTACGTGCCCGAGGCGCTGGATGACAATCTGGCACGCCTGGGCGCCGGCAACCCGCGCATCAGCCGTAGCGTCGGGAAGCTGCTGTGACCCTGGTCTGGTCACGGGGGTCGCCCCCCGCACCCGCGGTGCCTGGCGCGCCGCGTTTTCTTATCGGGACCTGAGCAGTAATTTCACGCCGCGGCGGTGTCGCGCGGCCATCAGATTGACTTTCCGCAGAAGAGAGAGGAGACAACCAATGAATCGTCGTCAGTTCAGCCTGGCCGCGTGCGCGCGGGCAACGGGCATGGCCCTGGGCCTGGCCGGCCTCGGCGCCGTCGCAATGCTCGCCTCACCCGCCGCGCATGCCGACACCTGGCCGTCCAAGCCCGTCACCGTGATCGTGCCGTTCCCCGCCGGCGGCGGCACCGACGCCTTTGCGCGGCCGCTGACCGCGCAGTTGTCCAAGCAGCTCGGCAAGCAGTTCGTGATCGACAACCGCGGCGGCGCCGGCGGCACGGTCGGCGCCAGCATTGCGGCCAAGGCCGCGCCGGACGGCTACACGGTGTTCATCGGCGGCGCGCACCACGCGATTGCGCCGTCGTTCTACAAGAAGCTGGACTACGACATCGAGAAGGACTTCATCCCGGTCACGGTGATCGCGCAGCCGCCGCAAGTGGTGGTGGTCAATCCCAACCGCGTCAAGGCCAACACGCTGCAGGAGCTGATTGCCTACGCCAAGGCCAATCCCGGCAAGCTGAACTACGGTTCGGCCGGCAACGGCTCGTCGCACCACCTGGCGGGCGAGCTGTTCAAGCTCCAGACCAAGACCTTCATCACCCACATTCCGTACAAGGGTGCGGGCCCGGCGCTGTCCGACCTGATCGCGGGCCAGGTCGACCTGATGTTCGATGGCCTGGGCTCGTCGGCGCAGCATATCCGCGCGGGCCGCATCAAGGCGCTGGCGGTGGCTTCGAGCAAGCGCTCGGCGGCGTTCCCCAACGTGCCGACCGCGGCCGAGGCGGGCGTGCCCAACTATGACGTGTCGACCTGGTATGCGATGTGGGTGCCCAAGGGCACGCCCAAGGAGATTGTCGATCGCCTGTATGCAGAGACCGAGAAGGCGCTGAACTCGCCGGAGCTCAAGCAGGTCTGGCTTAACAACGGCTCCGACACGCCGGCGTTTACGCAGGAACAGTTCGCGCAGTTCCAGCACGCCGAGATTCGCCGCTGGGCGCAGGTGGTGCAGCAGTCCGGCGCCAAGATCGACTGACGGGGCGCCATGTCAACGCTGATCCGATGCAAGGGGGCGCGGCGATGAGCGGCACCGTATTGTTTGCCACACAGGGCACCACCGCCACCGTGACGCTGTCGCACGCGGGCAAGCTCAACGCCATTTCGGCGCAGATGTGGCGCGAGCTGGCGGCGGGCTTTGCACGCCTGTCCGCCGATACCTCGCTGCGCTGCGTGGTGGTGCGCGGTGCCGACGGCAACTTTGCCGCCGGCGCCGACATTGCCGAGTTCCCGGCAGAGCGCGGCGACGAGGCCGCTGTGCGCCGCTACCACATGGTCACCATCGCGCCGGCACTGGCGGCGGTGGCGCAATGCACGCACCCCACCGTGGCGATGATCGAAGGCGTATGCGTGGGCGGCGGGCTGGAAATCGCCTGCCACTGCGACCTGCGCCTTGCCGCCTCGGACAGCCGCTTCGGCGTGCCGATCAACCGCCTGGGCTTCCCGATGGCGCCCGGCGAGCTGCAGGGCTTGCTGGCGCTGGCGGGCCGCGCCGCCGCGCTGGAGATCCTGCTGGAAGGCCGGGTCTTCGACGCTGCCGAGGCGCGCGACAAAGGGCTGCTGACCCGCGTGGTCGAGCCCGGCGCGCTGGCCGCGGAGGTCGATGCCACGGTGCGCCGCATTGCCGCCGGCGCGCCCGTTGCCGCCCGCATCAACAAGGCCACCATCCGACGTCTGGCGCCGCTGCCGGCACCGCTGTCGCCGGCCGAGCTGGAGGCGCATTTCGCCTATGCCGAAGGTGCGGACCACGCGGAAGGGGTGGCCGCCTTCCTCGCGCGCCGGCCACCACAGTTCCGTGGAGAGTAGGGCACGCCGCCAGGACTGCCTCCGCGCGTGATTGCTTTCTTCGTTTTCCTTAGCTTTTCGTTCGATCCCCGACATGAACGCCAACCTGTTCGCCCTGTTCGAATCCCGCTTCCCCGCCGACCGCACCGCCTGCTGCATCGAGACGCATGATGGGCTGTACTACAGCTGGGACGACCTCGACCGCGCCACCGCCAAGCTGGCCAACCTGCTGGCCTCGCTGCACCTGCCCGAAGGCGCACGCGTCGCGGTGCAGGTGGAGAAGTCCCCCGAAGCGCTGTTCCTGTACCTGGCCACGCTGCGCGCCGGCTACGTCTACCTGCCGCTGAACACCGCTTACCAGGAAGCAGAGATCGACTACTTCGTCGGCAATGCCGAGCCGTCGGTGGTGGTGTGCAGCAGCAAGAATTTTGGCTGGGTGTCCAAGGTGGCGTTCCGCCACGGCGTCAACCACGTCTTTACGCTGGACGATGACCGCAGCGGCTCGCTGCTGTCGCGTGCCGCGGGCAAGTCAGATGCCTTCGAGACGGTCGCACGCCAGGATGACGACCTTGCCGCCATTCTCTACACCTCTGGCACCACCGGCCGCAGCAAGGGCGCGATGCTGACGCACCGCAACCTGGCCTCGAATGCGCAGACGCTGCATGAATTCTGGGGCTGGCGCAGCGACGACGTGCTGCTGCACATGCTGCCGATCTTCCACGTGCATGGCCTGTTCGTGGCTTCGCACGGCGCGCTGCTGGCCGGTGCCAAGATGATCTGGGCGCCGAGGCTGGACATGGCGCAGGTGCTGAAATTCCTGCCGCGCTGCACGGTGATGATGGGTGTGCCGACCTACTATGTGCGCATGCTGCAGGAGCCGCGCTTCGACGACGACACCTGCCGCCGCATGCGGCTGTTCGTATCCGGCTCGGCGCCGCTGCTGCTGGAGACCTTCGATGCCTTCCGCGAGCGCACCGGCCATACCATCCTGGAACGCTACGGCATGAGCGAGACCGTTATGCTGGTTTCCAACCCGTACGATTGCGCGCTGGGCGAGCGCATCGGTGGCACCGTCGGCATGGCGCTGCCAGGCGTGTCGGTGCGCGTGGTCGATGGCGAGGGCCAGCCGTGCGCGCCGGGCGTGATCGGCAATGTCGAGGTCCAGGGCCCGAACGTGTTCAAGGGCTACTGGCGCATGCCGGAGAAGACCAAGGAAGAGTTCACGGAGGACGGCTGGTTCAAGACCGGCGACGTCGGCCGCTTCGGCGGCGCCATGGTCAGCCAGGCCGGCGAGCGCGCGGTGCCGGACAACTACCTGACCATCGTCGGGCGCAGCAAGGACCTGATCATCTCGGGCGGCTACAACGTCTACCCGAAGGAAATCGAGAGCTTTATCGACGAGATGCCGGGCGTGGCCGAGAGCGCCGTGATCGGCGTGCCGCACGCGGATTTCGGCGAGGCGGTGGTGGCGGTGGTGGTGCGCAAGCCGGGTGCGGACATCGACGAGGCGGCGCTGATCGGCACGCTCAAGGGCCGCATCGCCAACTTCAAGGTGCCCAAGCGCGTGCACGTGGTGGACGAGTTGCCGCGCAATACCATGGGCAAGGTGCAGAAGAACGTGCTGCGCGAGCAGTTCGCGGCGCTCTGAGCGCCGTGATGGCAAGCGCCCTGCGCGATGGTGCAGGGCGCGGCTGTCTTACTTCAGCATCTGCACGGAGCCGTTGACCGACACCGTCACCTGGGTCTTGCCGCCCTCAACCGGCACCGGCACCGCAGCGTCGGCCATCATGGCCTTGGCAGCACCGTACATGCGCGGCATCGGCGGCACCACGCCGGTTTCATTCAGGCTGACTTCGCGGATGGTGTAGCTGTTGTAGCCGAACAGCCTGGTGGTCGACTGCGCCTTGCTGCGGAACGAGGCGATGGCCTGCTCGGCTAGCTTGGCTTCAGCGGCCTCGCGCGCTTCGCGCGACAGCGAGAAGGCGATGTTCTGCACCTGCATCTGGCTGGCCAGCTCGCCCGCGAGCTTGGACACGGCCGAGAAATCGCGCGACTTCAGGATGACTTCGGAACGCCCGCGCCAGGTGCTGATGCGGCCGTTGCGGTCGGTGTTCGGGTGGATGGTGAAGCCGCCCGACTCGGCGGTCACGCCCTGGACGCGGCGCGCCTGCGTGATGACGGCCTGCGTGCGGGTCGACAGGGCCGAGGAAATCGCTGCCGGTTCAGCGCCTTCCTGCTCCGCGGCAAGCGTCAGGTGCACGATATCGGTCGGCACTTCGGTGACGGCCTGCGCGCTCAGCGACAGCACGCCCGACGGCGTTTCAGCGGGGCCACCGTGCGCCGAGGCGACGATGGCGGTGGTGCCCAGCAGGGTGGCGGCAAGCCATTGTTTCATGTTGTTCTCCCGTTCAAACGTGATGGGGATAAGACGTGCCCGGGTGCCCGATCGTTCCGCGACATTGCAAACGATTGTTGCGAAGCCGGCGCGGGCGCGCCTCCCCCGTCCGGGTCAGAATGCCTGCCAGGCCTTCCACAACATATAGCTTGCCAGGCACAGCAGCAGCGCGGCAAAGACCTTGCGCAACTGGCCCACATCCATCCGGTGCGCGGTGCGCGCGCCCAGCGGCGCGGTCATCACGCTGGCCGCGGCGATCACCAGCAGGGCCGGCAGGTAGAGATAGCCGAGCGATCCTGCCGGCAGCCCCGGCATCTGCCAGCCGCTCCAGACATAGCCGGCCACGCTGGCCGCGGCGATCGGGAAGCCGAGCGCGGCCGAGGTGGCCACTGCGTTGTGGATCGGCACGTTGCACCAGGTCATGAACGGCACCGAGACAAAGGCGCCGCCCGCGCCAACCAGGCTGGACAGGAAGCCGATCACGCCGCCCGTGCCCGCCATCCCGGCAAAGCCGGGCAGCTGCCGGCCCGGCTTGGGGCGACGGTTGCGCAGCATCTGCAGCGCGGAAAACCCGACGAAGCCGGCAAAGGCCAGCGACAGCCAGCTGGTCTTGAGCGCCGCGAACACCTTGCCGCCGCCGATCATGCCGCCGAGCACGATGCCCGGCGCCAGCGCCAGCACGATCGGCCAGCGCACCGCGCCGCGCTGGTGGTGCGCGCGCACGGACGACAATGAGGTGAACAGGATGGTGCCCATCGAGGTGGCGATCGCCATATGGACGATGGCCTCGTCGGCAAAGCCCAGGCTGGTGAACAGCAGCGTCAGGAAGGGCACCATCATCATGCCGCCGCCCACGCCGAGCAGCCCGGCGCAGAAGCCGGTGAAAGCGCCCAGTGCAAGCAGGGCAGGAACCAGCACCGGCAGGTTGTCGAACTGCATCGTTTCTTAAGGGTTGTGATAATCAGCCTTGCCCGGGCCGGCCGGGCAGGGTTCAGCGCATCAGCTTGCCGGTGATGAAGCGCCATTCGGCCGGCGTCACCGGCGTGATCGACAGCCGGTTGCCGCGACGTAGCACCACCATGTCGGCCAGTTCCTCATGCTCGCGCAATGCGGCCAGCGGGATCAGCGCGCTCTTGCGCTCGAAGCGCACGTCGACCAGCAGCCAGCGCGGCGCGTCGGCCCTGGACGCGGCGTCGTGGTACGGGCTCTTGCGGTCGAACTGGGTGGGGTCGGGGTAGGGCGCGGAGCAGACCTCGGCCAGGCCGGCAATGCCGGGCTCCGGGCACGACGAGTGGTAGAACAGCACGCCGTCGCCGATCCGCATGGTGTCGCGCATGAAGTTGCGCGCCTGGTAGTTGCGCACGCCGGTCCAGGGCAGCGTGCCTTCCGGGCCAGGTCGTCGATGCTGGCTTCATCCGGTTCTGATTTCATCAGCCAGTACTGGCGGGCGCGTTGGTTCTGGTTCGGGCTCACGGCGCAGCTCAGGAATGGAAGGCAGATCAGGGTGCCGCGTGCACAGGGTGCGCACGCGGACGCGCAGGCAAGAAAAAAGGCGATGGTTCAGAAAACCACCGCCTTTTTAGGGGGTCCCCGCCTTGGCCGCTAGGTCGGCATCCTGAACCCAAGTGAGGTTCAGAGTGGCTGCGGAAGTCGCATTTCGGGTACATCATCCACTCAGGGAGTCCAGGCCAGGCCCAGACTATGAATGCGACGACGCGCTCGCCCACGCGACATGATCCCGCACCATGCAATGCATATCGGTTCAAGGAGTTTATGACCCTCACGAACCAGGCAGGGAAACTGTCAAACGTCTGACTCTCCAGGCGCATCGTCGTGCCCGGAAAACCGGATCCGCGTGCAGGATGTCAGACGTTTGCCGTTTCTGACTAGGATGGGATGAGAACGGCGGCCGGGCGCGATAACCTGGCCTGTCGCTGCACATCTGTGGTGCCTCGTGCAGTCTGGCTACACTATACACCGCGTTGCAGGGCATACCAAGTCCACTCGCGCGTATCGTTACATTTTGCGCGACAGCGCGGCATCCGCGGCACATCCCACCGTCATCGCTCAGCCGCGCGTACCGGTGCCCACGTGCGCATACTGCCGCAGGGCTTCGTCGGCGCGGTCGTTGAGTTCGCGGATGCGCGCGCGGATGGCATCGACCGGGATCGTGCCCTCGGCCTGCTGCTTGCGCTGCATCGACAGCAGGTCCGAGGCGATGCTGATGGCGGCCATGACCGCCACACGCTCCACGCCCTTGGCCGCGATGCCGTTGCGCAGCTTGTTCATTTGCGTGTCGACCAGGGCCACGGCCTCCAGCAGCGCGGCCTCGTTCTCGGGCGCGATGGCAAAGCGGTAGGGCTGGCCGGCGATATTGACTTCGACTTGCTTGTTGCTCATGCGTGTTCTCCGGGGCCTTGTGCGGCTCGGCGCCCTGCGCCGCAGCCTCTTCGCCCAGCAGGTCGAGCTGGCGCGTGTCGCTGGCAGTCGGCAGCTTGTCAAGGATGGACTGGATGCGCAGCTGCGCTTCCTCGATCTTGATATTGAGCAGTTCGCGGTCGGCAGCCATGGCCTCGCGCTCGCCGCGCAATTGCGCGGCTTCGCCCTCCAGCCGGGCGATCTCGTCGCGCAGCCGCTGGTTCTCCGCCGCCAGGGTGTCCGCATGGTGCAGCACGCGCCCGATCTTGGCGGCCAGTTGTTCGAGTTCGGTGAGCATAGGGCCTGTCATGATGGGAGAAGTGTCAGGTATCGCGATTCTAGCCGATGCGCCGGCTTGCACAATGCGGAGGAAAGGGTTTGTGACCGGCCACCCGGGTGGAAGTTGCAGGCTTCTGCACCTAAAACGCCACCAGAGTTGTGACAAAACACTACTGGCAGCCGCGTTGACGCGGGGGCGAAACGCCCTAGACTCGCGCACGTTCTAGGTGCTCGCCCTTTTCGTCCCTGGCGAAAGGGCAGTTCAACGGGAAACAGGGAGCCGGGCCGGCTGACGCGCCGGACAGGCCAACCTGTGCTGCCCCCGCAACGGTAAGCGACCGCGGTGCGCATCTGCCAGACCCCGACATAGCCGACTGCCGGCAACGTCGCTGGCAAGGCCGGATCCCATTCCCGGCCACATGCCCCGCAGGACCGGCCACACGCCACTGAACCGCAGGTTCGGGAAGGCGCCGGCCCAGTGTCGCCAGCCCGGATACCGGCCTGAACGCGGGCTGCCGCCCGTGCGCGGCACGCCTCATCGCCATATGGTCCGCGGGGGAGCGGGCCCGGCCGTTCCTATCCTGTCCTGCATCATGCGTTCATCGCTCCACAGGTCGACCCGCCCGGCAACCCCGGCGGTGCGTCCGTCCGTGCCCGTCATCCTGGCGGCCATCGCCTCGTTCACCCTGGTTCCGGCCACTTCGTTCGCGCAAGCGGCCGACAGCGGCACTGACAGCCGCACCACTCAGCTCGCGCCGGTAGTGGTCACCTCCACCCGTACCGCGCAAGCCATTACCGAGGCGCTGCCTCATACCACGGTGGTCACGCAGCAGGACATCGTCAACTCGCAGGCGCCCGACCTGCGCACGCTGCTGCGCAACCAGGCCGGCGTGGAGTTCTCGGCCAACGGCGGCATGGGCACCAACACCACGCTGTTCATGCGCGGCGCCAACTCCAACCAGACGCTGATCCTGATCGACGGCGTGCGGATATCGGCCGCGAGCAGCGGCACCGCGCAGCTGGCCAATATCCTGCCCGACCAGATCGAGCGCATCGAGGTGGTGCGCGGCAATGTGTCGGCGCTGTACGGCTCGGACGCCATCGGCGGCGTGGTGCAGATCTTCACCAAGAGCGGCGCGGGCCAGGCGCCGGCAGCCAATGCGCAGGTGGAATACGGCAGCAACAACACGCGCCAGGGCACGGTCGGCTATGGGGGCCAGGTCGGCGATACCTCGTTCAACCTGACCGGCTCGGCGTTCAAGACCGACGGCTTCTCGTCAATCAACACGAAGCAGGCGCCGCGCGCCAATCCCAACGACAATCCGTACGAGAACCAGAGCGTGTCGGGCCAGGTCAAGCACCGCTTCGCGCCGGACTGGGACGCGGGCCTCACCGGCTATTACTCGAAGAGCAAGCTGTCGTTCGACAGCGCCTTCGGCCGCCCGACCGACGACAACCGGACCAACAGCGAGCTGTACACGCTGTCGGCCTTCGTCAACGGCAAGGTGGGGGCGGACTGGTCCACCCATTTCAAGCTGTCGCAGAGCGAGGACCGCAGCGACACCTTCCTCAACGGCAATCCCAACGGCACCTTCAATACCCGCAACCGCCAGTTCAACTGGCAGAACGAGTATGCGCTGGCCGCCAACCACACGCTGCTGTTCGGCACCGACTACCTGCAGCAGGAGCTCGACTCCAGCGCCTACGGCGCGCCCACGCGCAATGTGTTTTCGGTGTTCGGCGGCTATGACGGGCGCATCGGCAAGCACCAGCTGCAGCTCAACGCGCGCAACGACCACTATTCCGACTTCGGCAACCAGGGCAGCTTCCGCGCCGGCTACGGCTACTACGTGACCGATGCGCTCAAGCTGATCGCCAGCGTCAGCAATGCCTTCCGCGCGCCGACCTTCAACGAGCTGTACTTCCCCAACTTCGGCCAGCCGAACCTGCAGCCGGAACGTGCCAAGTCGGTCGAGGCGGGCGTGCAGTACGCCACCGCCAGCGCCGGCTTGCTGCGCGTGACCGCATTCGAGACGCGCTACAACGACCTGATCGTGTCGGCCCTGCAGCCCAGCGGCATGTTCCTGGCGCAGAACGTCAACAAGGCCAAGGTGCAGGGCATCGAGGCTTCGTGGCGCGCCACCGTGTATGGCACCGACTTCGGCGCCAGCGTGACCTTCCAGAACCCGGTCGACGAGCAGACCAACACCCAGCTGCTGCGCCGCGCGCGCCGCCATGCCGCGCTGGACGTGGGCCGTGACTTCGGCAACTGGCGCTTCGGCGGCGAATGGCTGGTGTCGTCCTCGCGCATGGATACCGGCTCGCGCAAGCTGGGCGGATACGGTATCGTCAACCTGAACGCCCGCTACAACATCGACAAGCAATGGTTTATCGCCGCCCGCGTCGAAAACCTGTTCGACAAGGACTACCAGCTCGCCTACCCCTACAACACGCAGGGGCGCGCGGGCTTCATCACGCTGGCTGGCGCCAGCGATGAGCGCACGGGCGCGCCATGTCTGAGTTCCGGCGCGCCCTGGCGATCTGGCTGGTGCTGGCGCTCGCGGCGCTGCTGGCGTTCGTGTTGTCGCTGGCGCTGGGCAGCGTGTCGCTCGATGCGCGCGAGCTCTGGCTTGCGTTCAGCGGTACCGACACCGGCACCGCCGCGGCGATCGTGCGCGAACTGCGGCTGCCGCGCGCGGCAGCGGCGTTTGCCTGCGGCGGGCTGCTGGCCCTGTCCGGCGCGCTGATGCAGGTGCTGCTGCGCAACCCGCTGGCCGAGCCCTATGTGCTGGGCGTATCGGGCGGCGCCTCCACTGCCGCGCTGCTGGCCATGCTGCTGCTGGCGCCGTGGTGGGGCGTGCAGGCCGCCGCCGCCGCCGGTGCACTGGCGGCGATGGTGCTGGTGGCGTCGCTGGCGCGGCGCGACCTGCTGCATCCGCAGGTGCAGGGCGGCCACCGCGAGGCGGGCGCCCGGCTGTTGCTGACCGGCGTGATCCTGGCCGCAGGCTGGGGCGCGGTCATTACCCTGGTCCTTTCCATTGCGCCGGAGTCGCGCCTGCGCGGCATGCTGTTCTGGCTGACCGGCGACCTGAGCGGCACCGCCAGCTACGGCGGCGCGCTGGCCATGCTGGTTGTGGCGCTGCTGCTGGCCATGCCGATGGCGCGCGCACTCAACGTGATGCTGCTGGGCGAGACCGTGGCGCAGTCGCTGGGCGTGCGCGTGGGCCGCGTGCGGCTGGCGACCTTCCTGCTGGCGTCGCTGTGCATTGCCGCGGCCATCACCACGGCCGGCTCGATCGGCTTTGTCGGGCTGGTGGTGCCGCACCTGGTGCGGCTGGCGTGGGGCAATGACCAGCGCCTGCTGCTGCCGGCCGCCACGCTGCTGGGCGGCGCGCTGCTGATGGCCGCCGACCTGATCGCACGCACCGTGGTTGCGCCGGCGCAGCTGCCGGTGGGCGTGATCACCGGGCTGCTGGGGGTGCCGACCTTCCTCTACCTGCTGCTGCGCAGGCCGCGATGAGCCAAGGCCCGCACTGGTCCCATCCGCTTACCGCCTGTCCGCAGCTTGCGCTGCGCGATGTGCGGCTGCGCGCCGGCCAGCGCGTGCTGGTGGATCGCCTGACGATGACCATCGGCCCGGGCAGCTGTGGTGCATTGCCGGCCCCAACGGTGCCGGCAAGTCCACGCTGATGACGGTGCTGGCCGGCCTGCGCCACGCCGATGGCGGCAGCGCAGAGATCGACGGCACCGCGGCGGCGCAGATCGCGCCGGCGGTGCTGGCGCGCCAGCGCGCCTACCTGCCGCAGGCCGTGCATGACACCTTCTCGATGTCGGTGCAGGATGCCGTGCGCGTGGGGCGGCATCCGCACCTGTCCGGCTGGGGCTGGACCGGGCGCGAGGACGACCGCATCGTGCATGAAGTGATCCGCGCGATGGATATTGAAGCACTGGCCGCGCGCGATGTGCTGACCCTGTCCGGCGGCGAGCGCCAGCGCGCCTCGCTGGCCGCGGCGCTGGCGCAGCAGGCGCCACTGCTGCTGCTGGACGAACCGGTCTCGCACCTGGACCTGCGCCACCAGATCCTGGTGCTGGAACAGCTGGCCGCGTTGGCGCGGGCCGGGCGCCACGCCATCGTGGTGATCCTGCACGACCTGACGCTGGCGCGGCGCTACGCCACCCATGCCCTGCTGATGGCCGAAGACGGCACTACGCTGCATGGCACCGCCGCCCAGGTGCTGACCCCTGAACACTGCTCGCGCGCGCTTCGCACCGCCATCGTCAGCGTCACCGACGGCGCGCATACTGCGCTGATTCCCGACGGCGCGCCCCCACCCACACCTGACACACGTCATGACTGATACCCAGAACCCGCCTGCAGAAGACCCGGACCGCGATGCCCGCCACAAGGCGCGCATGGAGCGCAAGAAAGAAGTCGTCGACGCCAGGATTGCCGCCGCGCAGGATGAGCGCGGCGTGATCGTCATCACCACCGGCAATGGCAAGGGCAAGTCCAGCTCGGGCTTCGGCATGGTGGTGCGCGCGCTCGGCCACGGCATGCGCACCGGCGTGGTCCAGTTCATCAAGGGTGCGCAGCCCACCGGCGAAGAGATGTTCCTGCGCCGCTTCCCGCACGAGTGCGCCTTCCACGTGATGGGCGAGGGCTATACCTGGGAAACGCAGGACCGTGCCCGCGACGTGGCCAAGGCCGAGGCTGCCTGGGAAGTGGCGCGCGGCATGCTGCGCGACCCCGGCATCGGCCTGGTGCTGTTCGACGAACTGAACATCGCGCTCAAGCTGCACTATCTTGATGTGGAGCAGGTCATTGCCGACCTGCGCGCGCGCCCGCCGATGCAGCACGTGGTCATCACCG
Source organism: Cupriavidus necator (assembly GCA_022041995.1). GTDB lineage: Bacteria > Pseudomonadota > Gammaproteobacteria > Burkholderiales > Burkholderiaceae > Cupriavidus. Next base: position 3,323,551 of record CP074381.1, on the reverse strand, counting down.
GCCGCGGCGCGCCGCCGGCGCTGGTGGAGGCGGCCGACACCGTCACCGACATGACGCCGGTCAAGCATGCCTTCCAGCAGGGCATCAAGGCGCAGCGCGGCGTTGAAATGTAGTGGCATCCTTTTCGAATACAAGGTCAAAGCATCATGCAGTTTCCCGAAATCACTCCCCTCGACGATGCCCTGCGCCCCGTGCTGCAGGCCGCCATCGACGACAAGACCAAGCCGCTCGGCGCACTGGGCCGGCTGGAGTCGCTGGCCTTGCAACTGGGCCTGATCCTCGGCACGGCGCGGCCGGTGCTGCAGCGCCCGACGGTGATCGTGTTTGCCGCCGACCACGGCGTGGCCGACGCCGGTGTCAGCGCCTATCCGGCCGAGGTCACCGCGCAGATGGTGCAGAACTTCCTGGCTGGCGGCGCGGCGATCAATGTGTTCTCGCGCCAGCACGGCATTGCGCTGGAGATCGTCGACGCGGGCGTGCGCGTGCCGCTGCCGGCGGCACCGGGCCTGGTCAATTGCCGCATTGCCGACGGCACCCGCAACTTCGCGGTCGAGCCGGCGATGACACCGGAGCAGGCCGCCGCGGCGATGACGGCCGGCATGGCGCGCGTGCTGCGCCATGCGCAGCAGGGCTGCAACGTGATCGGCTTCGGCGAGATGGGCATTGCCAATACTTCAGCGGCCGCCTGCCTGATGCAGCGGCTGACCGGCCTGCCGCTGGCAGACTGCATCGGGCGCGGCACCGGGCTGGACGATGCCGGCCTCGCGCGCAAGCGCGCGGTGCTGGAGCGCGCGCTGGCGCTGCATGCCGATGTGCAGGCGCCGCTGGACGTGCTGGCCACCTTCGGCGGCTTCGAGATCGCGATGATGGCAGGCGCCTTCCTGGCCGCCGCCGCGAGCCGCATGGTGATCCTGGTCGATGGCTTTATCGCCACGGCCGCGCTGCTGGTGGCGCAGCGCCTGGACCCCGACGTGCTGCAGTACTGCGTGTTCACGCACTGCTCGCATGAGCGCGGCCACCGTGCTCTGCTGGACCAGTTCGGCGCCGCGCCGCTGCTGGCGCTGGACCTGCGCCTGGGCGAGGGCACCGGCGCCGCGCTGGCGTGGCCGTTGCTTGCCTCGGCGGCGGCGTTCCTGAACGAGATGGCGACCTTCAGCGGCGCCGGCGTCAGCACCGCCTCGCCATGAGCGTGCCGTCCGACCCGGTGCCTGCACCAGTACCCGACCCGGTGCCTGCACCGGTACCCAAACCACGCAGCCCCGCCGGCGTGGCCGGCGAGCTGCGCTATTTCCTGACGGCGCTGGGCTACTTCACGCGCGTGCCGCTGCCGGGCTGGCTGGCGCGCTGGGCCGGATTCGAACCGCATTACCTGCACGCCGCCGCACGCTACTTCCCGCTGGTCGGGCTGCTGGTGGGCGGCGTGGGCGCTCTGGTCACCTGGGGCGCAATGCTGTGGTGGCCGCCCGGCGTGGCCGTGCTGCTGGGCATGGCCGCCACGCTGCTGCTGACCGGCGCCTTCCATGAAGACGGCCTGGCCGATTGCGTCGATGCCTTCGGCGGCGCGTGGCAGCGCGAGGACGTGCTGCGCATCATGCATGACTCGCGCATCGGCGCGTTCGGTGCGATCGCGCTGGTGGTGGCGTTGCTGCTCAAGTGGCAGTTGCTGGTGGCGATTGCGGGGCGCGGCGGGTTGATGGTGCTGCCGGCGGTGCTGGTCGCCGCGCACGCCGCCAGCCGCGCGATGGCGGTCAGCTACCTCGCCACGCTGACCTACGTGCGCGCGCAAGGCAAGGCCAAGCCGGTGGCGCAGAAGCTGGCCGGCGCGGGGCTGGCGTTCGCGCTGCTGTGCGGGCTGGTGCCGCTGTGGCTGGTGTCGCCGTGGTTCTGCGCGGCAGCAGTCGTCGCGCTGCTGGTGCTGCGCCTGCTGCTCGGCCGTTACTTCGTGCGCCGCATCGGCGGTTATACCGGCGACTGCCTGGGCATGGCCCAGCAGTGCGCCGAGATCCTGCTCTACCTGGTGGCCGCGGCATGGATGTGGTCCTGATCCGCCATGCACAGCCGCAGGTGCCGGCGGGCACCTGCTATGGCTGCCTCGACCTGCCGCTGGTGGCGCCGCTGACGCCTGCGGCGGCACGGATCGCCGCGGGCCTGCCCACGCCGGATCGCATTGTCGCCAGTCCGCTGGCGCGCGCGCTCGGCACCGCGCAGGCGCTGAGGCGGGTGTTGCCGGGCGGCGCGCCGGCCATCGACACCGAACCCCGGCTGCGCGAGATCGACTTCGGCAGCTGGGAGGGCGTGGCCTGGGATGCGATCGACCGCGCCGCGCTCGACCAGTGGGCGGCCGACCTGCTGCACGCGCGCCCGCATGGCGGTGAAGCGCCGGCGCAGGCGTTGGCGCGGGTTGCCGGCTGGGCCGCAACGCTGGCGAAAGATCGCGCGCAATGTCTGTGGGTGGTCGGCCATGCCGGCCCGATGCGCATGCTGGCCGCGCACTGGCTGGGCGTGCCGCTGGCGGCGACGGTCAACTGGGAGTTGGGCTTCGGTGCCAGTTGCGGTTTCACGCTGGGGCCGGGCGGTGTCCGGCTCGGCTGGTGGAACCGCGCCGCCTGATCAGCGTGCGGGCCGGCGCTTGCGCGCCGTGTCGAGATCCTTGCAGATCAGCTCGGCGCCTTGCACCACGCGCGGACCGGCGCGGTTGACCAGGTCGCCGTCGATCACGAACAGGTTGTTGCGCGCCACCGCCGTGACCTGTTTCCAGCGCCGCCACATCTCGAAATCCGGCAGCGGCTGGTCCGAGCGCGTGGCGCCGATGCCCGCCGTCAGCATCGCTTCCGGGTTGCCCGCGATCACCGCTTCGACCGACACGGTCGGCACCAGCGGCGCCTCGGCCGCGAACAGGTTGCGCCCGCCGCACAGCGCCAGCATGTCGCTGACCAGGTGCTGGCCGTTGAGCGTCATCAGCGGCTGCTGCCAGACCTGGTAGAAGACGGTCACCGGCGGGCGTGCCGCGTAGGTCTTGCGCAGTGTCTCTACCTGCTGGCGGAAGCCGTCGGCAGCGCGCCGCGCGGTGGCTTCGGTGCCCAGCAGCGTGCCGAGCTTCTCCATGTTCTCAGGAATCGCAGCCAGCCTGCGCGGCTCGCTGTAGAAGAGCGGGATGCCGAGCGCACGCAGGCGGTCGGTCTGCTTCTGCGCATTGCCGTGGCGCCAGACCACGATCAGGTCGGGCTTGAGCGCGGCGATGCGTTCCAGGTCCAGCGCCTTGTTGTCGCCCACGCGCGCGATCTCGCGCGCCTGCGGCGGGTAGTCGCTGTAGCTGACCGTGCCGACGATGCGCTCGCCGCCGCCGGCCGCGAAGATCATTTCGGTCACGTGCGGCGCCAGCGAGATCACGCGGCGCGCCGGTTGCGCCAGCGTCACGGTCTGACCCGAGTCGTCGACGGCAGACACCGCGGCGGCGGCGGGCAGGGCTGCCAGCAGCAGCGTGCAAGCAATAACGGGCGTCAGGCGGTTCAGCATGGCATCGGGGAAAGTGGTTCAGGCAGTGACTGCGGCCAGTGCCGCGCCCAGCCGCTGCCAGGCGTGTGGCTGGTCCGGCGGCAGGCCCAGGCGCAGGCTCGGCGGGCAGCCGCCGGCGGCGTCGAAGTAGCGGGTCCAGACGCCTTGTTGCGCGAGCGCGTGATGCAGCCGTGCGGCGTCGTCATGCGGCACCCAGCAGAACAGCGGATGCATCACCGGCGCCAGGCCATGGCGGTCCAGCAGCGCGGCCAGCTTCGCCCCGCATGCTTGCAGCCGCGCGCGGGTGGCGTCCTGCCAGCCGTGGTCGGCCAGGGCGTGCCGCGCGACCTCGCGTGCCGGACCCGATACGGTCCAGTGGCCCAGGCGCTCGCGCAGCGCGTCCAGCAGTGCCGGCTGCGCCAGCACGAAGCCGCAGCGGATGCCGGCCAGGCCATAGAATTTGCCGATCGAGCGCAGCACCACCAGGCCGGCCTTGCCGCTATGCGCGGCCACCGAGCCATCGGGCAGGCAGTCGATAAAGGCTTCATCGACCAGCAGCGTGCCGCCGCGCGCCGCCAGCGTGGCATGCCAGCGCAGCAGCGTGGCGGCGGGCAGCACGCGGCCAGTCGGGTTGTTCGGATTCACGATGACGAGATGGTCGAGCTGGTCGGCCAGCGCCGCCTGCGCGAAAGCAGCTTCATCCAGCGGCGCCACCGCATGGCCCGCGGCAGCGAAGGCCGGCGCGTATTCGCTGTAGCCGAGCGCGGCGATGCCCACGCGGCCCGGGCGCAGCAGACCCGGCAGCGTGCGGATGGCGGCCTGCGAGCCGGCGACGGGCAAGGCCCGCGGCGCGCCGCAGGCCTGTGCGGCCAGTTCGGCCAGTCCGTCGTCATCCTGGGGCAGCCGCTGCCACGCTTGCGCAGGCAGCGCCGGCACCGGATAGCCGTCGGGATTGATGCCGGTGGACAGGTCGAGCCAGTCGCCGGCGGGGCGGCCGTAGCGGCGCACCGCGGCAAGCAGGTCGCCGCCATGGCGGATCGGGGGCAGGGCGGTGTTCATGTCGGCGTGGCAACCGCAAGGACGGCCAGCGCGCTGGCGCCTGCCAGCGCCAGCCACAGCCACAAGGCGCGCTCGACCAGCCGCAGGCAGGCCACCACATGCGCGGCTTGCGGCGCGGGGCCGGCGCCCAGCGGCGGGCGTTGTTCGATCTCACCGTGATAGCGGGCCGGGCCGCCGAGCTGCACGCCTACCGCGCCGGCACCCGCGGCCATCACGGGACCGGCATTGGGACTCGACCATGCCGGAGCCTGCGTGCGCCAGCAATGCAGCGCCTGCGCGGTGGCGCCGAGCAGCGCATAGGACAGCGCGGTCAGGCGCGCGGGCACGAGGTTGAGCAGGTCGTCGATGCGCGCCGCGGCCCAGCCGAAATACAGCAGCCGCGGCGTGCGGTAGCCCCACATCGCATCGAGCGTATTGGCCAGGCGGAACACGATCACGGCGGGCGCCCCGCCGACCAGGAACCAGAACAGCGCTCCGAAGATCGCGTCGTTGCCGTTTTCCAGTGCCGACTCGCAGGCGGCACGCGCCAGTGCTTCGGCATCGGCATCGGTGGTGTCGCGCGAGACGATGCGCGCGGTCAGCGTGCGCGCGGCGGGGAGGTCTGCCGCGGCAAGGGCGGCGGCGATCGGGGCGATATGCTGGTGCAGGCTGCGCGCGCCGAGTGCGGCATACAGCGCCACCGCATGCAGCGCCAGGGCGGCAACAGGATGCAGGCTGGCCGCAGCGTCGACCAGCCACCATGCGAGCGTTGCCGGCACCAGCACCAGCACGCACCAGCCGACAAGACCGGCAAGGCGCTGGCGCCAGGGCGCACCGCGGTGCGGGAGAGGGTTGAGCCGCCGCTCACATGCGGCAGCGATGCGGCCGAAGCCCACCAGCGGATGCCAGCGGCGCGGCTCGCCCAGCCAGCGGTCCAGCAGAACGCCCGTCAGTGCCGCTGCCACGCATGCCGGCCAGGCCAGCATCAGCATGCGGGATCGGCGCCCTTCACCGCAACCGGAATGCCTGCCACCATCAGCCGCACGCAGTCGGCGGCGGCGGCCAGCTTCTGGTTCAGGCGGCCCAGTTCATCGACATAGAAGCGGGTGATGGCGCCCATCGGGATCACGCCGAAGCCGATCTCGTTCGAGACCAGGATCACATGGCCCGGCAGCGTGGGCAGCGCGGTGAGCAGCGCTTCGATTTCTTCGGTGAAGGCATCCGGCGGCGTGATCACGCCATGCTCAGGATACGTGCGGGCGTCGGGGAAGATCAGGTTGTTCATCCACAGCGTCATGCAATCCACCAGGATGCAGCCGTCGTGGCGCGCATTGCCATAGAGCGCATCGGCCAGGTGCACTGGCTCTTCCACCAGGCGCCAGTCGGCGGGGCGGCGGGCGCGGTGCAGGGCGATGCGGACTTCGAGCTCCTGGTCGGCGCGCGCCGGGTCCTGGTGCGCGGTGGCGATGTAGGTGACCGGGCCACCGGTGATGGTGGCATGGTCGGTGGCGAGCTGTTCGGCGTAATGGCTCTTGCCGGAACGCGCGCCGCCCAGCACCAGGGTGAGCTGGCGGTTACCGTGTCCGCCGGCGGCACGCGGCTGGGTGGCGGCGCCTGGGGCGGAGGCGGGTGCAATGGCCGGGGTTTCCATCCGCGTATTGTAGCCGCCGCATCCGGGCATCGCACGGGGCACGCGCGAGGTTTGTTGCAGGCACCGGTGCGATAATCCGCCAATGCAGACTGACTCCTCGCAATCCCTGCCGCCGGGTGCCCTGCGCGGCACGCTGATGGTCCAGGGCACGACTTCCGATGCCGGCAAGAGCACCATTGTGGCCGGCCTGTGCCGGGTGCTGGCGCGTGCCGGCGCGCACGTGGTGCCATTCAAGCCGCAGAACATGGCGCTGAACAGCGCGGTCACCGCCGACGGCGGCGAGATCGGCCGCGCGCAGGCGCTGCAGGCACAGGCCGCGCGGCTGGCACCGCATACCGACATGAACCCGGTGCTGCTCAAGCCCAGCAGCGACACCGGCGCGCAGGTGATCATCCACGGCCGCGCGCGGCTGGACCTGGATGCGCGCGCCTACCATGCCTACAAGCCCGAGGCGATGAAGGCCGTGCTGGCTTCGCACACGCGCCTGGCACAGGCCTATGACGTGGTGCTGGTGGAGGGCGCCGGCAGCCCGGCCGAGGTCAACCTGCGCGAGCGCGACATCGCCAACATGGGCTTTGCCGAGCGCGTCGACTGCCCGGTGGTGCTGGTGGCGGACATCGACCGCGGCGGCGTGTTTGCACACCTGGTCGGCACGCTCGACTGCCTGTCCGAGAGCGAACGCGCGCGCGTGACCGGCTTCATCATCAACCGCTTCCGCGGCGATATCGGCCTGCTGGAGCCGGGACTGGACTGGCTGGTCGCGCGCACCGGCAAGCCGGTATTCGGCGTGCTGCCCTACCTGCACGGCCTGCATCTGGATGCCGAGGACGCCATCATCGGCGCGCAAGCGGATAGCGGTGATGGGGCCGGCTCGCCGGCACAGCGCCTGCGCGTGATCGTGCCGGTGCTGCCGCGCATCGCCAACCATACCGACTTCGACGCGCTGCGCGCGCACCCGCAGGTGGACCTGCAGTTTGTCGGGCCCGGCATGCCGATCCCGCCCGCGGATCTGGTGGTGCTGCCCGGCAGCAAGAACGTGCGCGGCGACCTGGACTTCATCCGGGCCAATGGCTGGGACGCGGCGCTGGCCCGGCACCTGCGCTACGGCGGCAAGCTGATCGGGATCTGCGGCGGCATGCAGATGCTGGGGCGGCAGGTGCACGATCCCGATGGCCGCGAAGGCCGGGCCGGCAGCAGCGCGGGCCTGGGCTGGCTGGATTTCGAGACCACGCTGGCGGCAGAGAAGCAACTGCGCCAGGTCGGTGGCCGGCTGGCGCTGGAGGAGGCCGATGCGCCGGTGCGCGGCTACGAGATCCACCTTGGCGTCACCACGGGCGCGGGGCTTGAGCAGCCGGCCCTGTGGCTCGACCGCGGCGACGGCACGGTGCGGCCCGACGGCGCGCGCTCGGCCGACGGCCAGGTGCTGGCCACCTATGTCCACGGCCTGTTCGACGAGCCCGCCGGCTGCCAGGCGCTGCTGCGCTGGGCAGGGCTGGACGGCGCCCAGGCGGTGGACCTCGATGCACTGCGCGAAGCATCGATCGAGCGGCTTGCCGACACCATGACCGCGCACCTGGACCTGGATGCGATGCTGGCGCCGCTGCGGCGCTGATGCATGCGGCACGCCGCTGGGCAGGGCCCTGCTAGAATCGCGAATCTTTCGCATTTGCATTCTGCGTGAAAGTGGCTTTTGCGCCATACTCCACGCATGGCAGCGTCCGCTCAACGTACATCAGCCCCCACATGGTCACCGGCCGCCTGCGCGTCGTCCTCGTCAAACTGCACCTGTATATCGGCCTGAGCCTTGGCCTGCTGTTCGTCCTGTTGGGGCTGACCGGCATGACCATCGCCTGGCGCGAAGAACTGGATGCCTGGCTCAACCCTGACCTGCTGGTGGCGTCCACGCCGATGACGGAGCCGGTGTCGCCGGCCACGGTCCAGGCAGTGACCGAGCGGCTGGCTGCGCCCCCCTATGGCAAGCCCAACCTGCTGATGCTGCCGGCCCATGCCGACGGCGTCTTTATCGCCTGGTACCCGGTCAAGGCGCCCGACGGCGTGGTGCCGGGCCGCTCACGCCAGGTGATGGTCGATCCGGTCACGCTTGCGGTGAAGGGCGAGCGGGTCTGGGGCGAGGCGGGCCTGTCGCGCCGGCTGTTGCTGCCGACGCTGTTCCACCTGCATCGCTACCTGCTGTCGGGCGACACCGGCAAGACCATCACCGGCGTGGCCGGCATGCTGCTGTTGCTGACCACGCTGGTGGGCGTGGCGGTGTGGTGGCCCAAGCTGAAGCTGCGCTCGGTGGTGCAGGCGTTCCGCATCACGCATGGCGGTTCGTGGTCGCGCTTCAACTATTCGCTGCATCGCGCGGGCGGCATCCTGGCCGCGCCGGTGCTGGCCATCATCGCCTTTTCCGGCTGGTACCTGAACCTGCCGAAGTGGGTGACACCGATGGTGGCGGGCGTGATGACCGTGACGCCGCCGGCGAAGCACGTCTCGGCACCGGCGCCGGCCGGGGCCCGGTCGCTGGGCGCGGGCGAGATCATGGCGGCGGCGCAGGCCCGGTACCCGCAAGCGCAGGTGACCCGCATCAGCTTCCCACGCAAGCCGGGCGACGCCTTCGAGGTACGGCTGCGCCAGCCCGGCGAGGTGCGCAAGGATACCGGCGCCACGCGGCTGTGGCTTGATGCCTGGAGCGGCAAGCCGCTGGGCGTGCGTGATCCGCAGGAGGCGCCGGCGGGCGACACGCTGCTGAACTGGCTGTTCCCGCTGCATACCGGCGAGGCCTTCGGGCTGCCGGGGCGGGTCTTCATCACGCTGTTTGGGCTGGCGCCGCTGGCGTTTGCCGTGACCGGCGTGCTGATCTGGTGGAAGCGTCGGCGGGGGCATCAGCGGCATGTGGTGAAGGCTGAGCAGCGGGCGGGTATGCGGCGGGCATGAGAAGGGCTATTTCTGGGGCGCGCGTGGTTTTTTGGGCTTGGCGCTGTGCGGTCGGTTGTTGCTCTTGGCTAGCGTGGGCTGTTTCGCCGGCGTAGCCGGCGAGTCACTTCTTGTCCAAGCGACAAGAAGTAACCAAGAAACGCGTCGCCTATGCGGCTGGCAATCAATTACGCGGCGTTGGTCGTATGGGCGGCGGTGCTTGCCGTTTGGATGTGGTCGCGGTTCGACCCTGCTACGCCATGTGAGTGTGGGGCAGTGCCTGCGATAACCGGTTTTTGAACGATCCCCAAGTCGGGCGGTGGCCCGCGCTCTCCATCGATATCGCATCAACGCCTTCGGCTGCGCTCCGCGCAAGCGCTCAATGACCGTCAGCGCATTTTGGGCCGGCGCAGCAGCCGTAGGCGTCCCCGCAATGCGGCTGGCAGCAGGCGGCCTACGCCCCTGCATGGGGATCGTTCAATAGTGGGTTAACGCAGGCACTGTCCCACACTCACATGGCGTAGCAGGGTCGAACGGGCAACTACATCGAACGGCAAGCACCGCCGCGGGAACGGGCCAACGCCGAGGAATTGATTGCCAGCCGCTCAGGCGACGCGTTTTTTGGTTACTTTTTGTCGCTCGGACAAAAAGTGACTCGCCGGCTACGCCGGCGAAACAGCCCACGCTAGTCAAGAGCCACAAACCGACCGCATAGCGCCAAGCCAATAAGGCGCCAACCGCATGGCAACACCAGCCGCTCAGATCTCCAGATTGTCGATCAACCGGGTCTCGCCCAGCTTGGCGGCCGTCAGGATCACCAGCGGCTCGCCGGCGAGGAATTCCTCGCGCGTTGGCGCCTGCAGGTCGACGCGCTTGCGGATCGACACGTAGTCCGGCTTCCAGCCGCGCCTGGCCAGCGATTCCTTCGCATTCGCCTCGACGGCAAGCAGGTCGGCCGAGGCGCGGTCGCTGCCCAGCACGGTGTCGCGCACGTCATGCAGCGTGCGGTACAGCACCGGCGCCTCGGCGCGCTCGTCGGGGCCCAGGTAGCGGTTGCGCGACGACAGCGCCAGGCCGTCTTCGGCACGGATGGTCTCGGCGGGGATGATGTCGATCGGCAGGGCAAACTGCTGCACCATGCGGCGCACGATCATCAGCTGCTGGTAGTCCTTCTTGCCGAATACCGCCACGCGCGGCTGCGCGCACGAGAACAGCTTCATCACCACCGTGCACACGCCCTTGAAGAAACCGGGGCGGAACTCGCCTTCCAGGATGTCGCCCAGGTCATGCGGCGGCTCGACGCGGTATTCTTGCGGTTCGGGGTACATATCGCGCTCGGACGGCGCGAACAGCACATAGACGCCTTCCCTCTGCAGTTTTTCGATATCGTCCTGCAGCGTGCGCGGGTACTTGTCGAAATCCTCGTTCGGGCCGAACTGCAGGCGGTTCACGAAGATCGATGCCACCACCGGGTCGCCGTGCTGGCGCGCCAGGCGCATCAGCGACAGGTGGCCTTCGTGCAGGTTGCCCATGGTGGGGACGAAGGCAGCGCGGTTCTGGCCGCGCAGTTGGTCGCGCAGCTCTTGGATGGAGGAAATGACTTTCATCTGCCTTGGTGTGCTGGTCGTGATAGGTGTGACCCGGGCGCCGGTCCGTCAATGGGCGGCACATGGACTACCGGTCTCGGCCTTCTGTCGGGCGCGAGGCCTTCGGGCACTTGCCGTCGGGGCCTGCGCCGTGGGCCGTTGGGCCGGCTGTCGGCGGATTGTAGAACAAGTGGGGCGGGGCCGGACCCCGCACCGCGGGTGGGTCAGGTCGGGCTGTACGCCAATCGCACATAAATTGGTGCGAACGGTTCGGCCTGGGTGATCTCCACCAGCGCTTCGCGCGACAGCTCCAGCATGGCGATAAAGTTCACCACCACCACCGGCACGCCCTTGCCTGAGCGCACCGCGTCTTCGAACAGCTCGGAGAATTCCATGAAACGCGCGTGCTGCAGCCGGCGCAGGATCTGGCTCATGTGCTCGCGCACCGACAGTTCCTCGCGCGAGATCTTGTGGTGCTGGTTGAGCTTGGCGCGCTTGAGGACATCGGCCCAGGCGGCCTGCAGGTCCACGGTTTCCACTTCGGGGAAGCGCGGCGCCAGGCTCTGCTCGATATAGACCTGCGAGCGCAGGAAGTCGCGGCCCAGCTGCGGCACCGTATCCAGGCGCTGCGCGGCCAGCTTCATCTGCTCATATTCCAGCAGGCGGCGCACCAGCTCGGCGCGCGGGTCCTCGGCCTCATCGTCGCTGTCGGCCTTCTTGACCGGCAGCAGCATGCGCGACTTGATCTCGATCAGCATGGCCGCCATCAGCAGGTATTCGGCGGCCAGCTCAAGGTTGGTCTTGCGGATCTGCTCGATGTAGGACAGGTACTGCCGGGTGACCTGCGACATCGGGATGTCGAGGACATTGAAGTTCTGCTTGCGGATCAGGTACAGCAGCAGGTCCAGCGGGCCCTCGAAGGCTTCCAGGAAGATTTCGAGCGCGTCCGGCGGGATGTACAGGTCCTGCGGCAGCTTGAACAGCGGCTCGCCGTACAGGCGCGCGAAAGCCATCCCGTCGACCATGTCGGCGGGGCCGGCAGGGCCGGCTGCAACGGCCGGGACCACGGCCGGCAGCTCGACGGGCAGCGGCAGCTTGTCCTGGTCGCCTGTGCTCATGGGCGGCGTGCGCTCGCGGGGGCGGCGGGAATCAGTTGTCCTGCGAGTAGACGTATGGCTTCTGCGCCACGCGCGAAGCTTCGGCGCGGGCGCGCTCTTCCAGGTCGATCGGCGACTTGTCCCACAGCAGGGCACGGCCGTCGCGCTGTTCGGCCTCCAGCGTCGGGCGCTCTTGCTTGAGCTGCTTCAGGAACTGGGTGATTTCGGATTCGTAGATGGCCATGTTCAACCGTGATGCGCCCGCGCGGGCGCCAGATAGGTGCAGTGGGTCACGATTTTACAGTATCGGCCCCCGGAATGCATCCAGGCCGGGTGCAAGGCACCGGAAAGTTCCGGGCGCAAGGCCGGGTGTGGTCAAATACCGACTTTGTATGTGTGGACAATCGGCGATGCCGCAAGACACCGCTATTACCGCTAACTCCGCTGGCCGCGCGCGCGTGGCCGTTCGCGTACTGGCCGCGCTGGGCGCGGTGCTGGCGCTGGCGGCCGCCCCGGCCTGGGCCGCGTACAAGGTCGAAATCGAGGCACCCAAGCCGATCCGCGAAATGCTGGAAGAGCATCTCGACCTGTCACGCTACAAGGACCGCGCCGACCTCTCGCCGGACCAGCTCGACTATATGGTCGAGACCGTCGGCGAGCAGGTGCGGGCGCTCACCTCCACCGAGGGCTACTTCGACCCGACCACCACCACCCGCGTGGAAGGCGAGGGCGACAAGCGCGTGGTTCACGTGATGGTCGACCCCGGCGCGCGCACGCTGATCCGCAATGTCGACGTCCAGGTGACGGGCCCGGCGGCCACGCGCTCGCCCGAGCAGGTGGCAGAGATGCAGGCCAAGTGGGGACTGCCGGTGGGTGAGCCGTTCCGGCAGGGCGACTGGGACAAGGCCAAGGAAGACGCGCTGGTCACGCTGCAGAGCCACAACTACTACGGCGCGCGCCTGGCCGCGTCGCAGGCGCGCGTGGAGCCGGACGACCAGCGCGCGGACCTGTCCGCGCATTACGCCAGCGGCCCGGCCTACCTGCTGGGGCCGCTGAAGGTGACCGGCACGCGCCGCTATCCGGAACAGATCATCTACAACGTCAACCCGCTGAGCGAGGGCGAGCCGTACCGCGTGGAGCGGCTGCTGGAACTGCAGCGCGCGATCCAGAACCAGCCGTACTTCTCCAACGTGCAGGTCGACCTGGAACCGCCGCCGGACGCCGACAAGGCGGCTGACGGCGTGGTGAGCTCGCCGGTGCTGGTGCGCGTGCGCGAATATCCGGCGCACCGGCTCAACAGCGGCGGGGGCTTTACCACCGACACCGGCGCGCAGATCGAAGGGCGCTATTCGTACTACAACCTGTTCAACCGCGCCTGGACCTTCGACTCGCAGGCGCGGCTGGAGCAGAAGCGCTCCTATCTGTTCGCCGAGACCGCGATGCCGCCGTCCCCGGGCAACTACCGCAACAGCGTGTACAGCAGCTACGAGCGCACCATCGACATCGAGAACACCGACACCACCAGCCTGCGCGCGGGCCTGAAGCGCTCGCGCTCGCGCGAGAAGTACGACGTGACGACGTCGCTGGATTTCTACTACGACAAGCTGCTGCCGGAGGGCCAGGCCGCCCAGATCAGCAAGGCGCTGGTGCCGGCCTTTGCGTGGACGCGGCGTGATGTCGACAACCCGGTGTTCCCGCGCCGCGGCAATGTCATCAGCACCCAGGTCGGGGTGGCCGCCAAGGGCTTCCTCAGCGATGCCACCTTCCTGCGGCTGTACGGCCGTATCCGCCAGTACATACCGGTGGGCAAGCGCGACCTGGTGGTGGCACGGCTGGAACTCGGTGCCGACCTGACCGGCGACAGCTCCAGCCAGATCCCGGCCACGCTGCGCTTTCGCGCCGGCGGCACCGATTCGATCCGCGGCTACAGCTACCAGTCGATCGGCACGCCCAGCGGCTCCAGCATCTTGCCGGCCAAGTACCTGGGCACTGGCAGCCTGGAGTACCAGTACTGGTTCAAGCCGGACTGGGGCGTGGCGGTGTTCTGGGATCTCGGCACTGCCGCCGACAACCTGCACGGCGTGACCATCTACAACGGCGTGGGCGTCGGCGTGCGCTGGCGTACGCCGGTGGGCCCGCTGCAGCTGGACCTGGGCTACGGCATCCAGCAGCAGTTCCGGCCGCATATCTCGCTGGGAGTGGCGTTCTGATGCGGCACCCATGTCTTTCCCGCCTGACCCGGATGCCGGCATGAGCGCCCACGATCTGCCTTCGGTACCCGGCGGCGATTCGGCCCGGACTCCGACCCCGCCCGCGCCGCGCAAGCGGCGGCGGCTGTGGCGCGTGCTGGCCTGGCTGGTCGGCCTGCTGCTGCTGTTGATGGTGGCGCTGGTGGCGGCGGGCGTGGCGGCGCTGCGCACCGAGACCGGCACCCGCCACCTGTGGACGCTGGCCACGCGGCTGTCGGCCGGCATGCTCAGCGGCCGGCTGGAAGGCGGCACCGTGGCACACGGCCTGCGCCTGCGCGACGTGGTGTTCGCCAGCGGTCAGACGCGCGTGACGGTGGACCGCGTGGATGGCAACTGGGCGCTCAACTGGCAGGCGCGGCGCCTGCACGTGCAGTGGCTGCGCATCGGCAAGGCTGAAGTGAAGCTCGGCCCGTCGGAGCCGAGCACCGAGCCGATGCAGAGGCCCACGTCGCTCGAACTGCCGCTGGCCATCGATGTCGATTCCCTGACGCTTGAGCGGCTGTCGCTGCTGCAAGGCACGGCGCCCACGGCCGAGCCGATGGTGTTCAGCAACCTGGCCGGCGCGCTGCACAGCGACGGCCAGCGCCACCGCGTCAGCGTGGACAAGCTGGAAACACCGTACGGCAAGCTGGCTGCCAACGCCCAGGTGGGCGCACGCGCCCCGTTCGCGCTCAGCGCCGAAGCCTTGCTGGAAAGCAGCTGGCAGGATGAGTCCTTTGCCGTCAATGCCACCGCCAAGGGCAACCTGGACGCGCTGCGTGCCGAGCTGCAGGCCAGCGGCGACCGCATCCACCTGCGCGCCGGCGTCGACCTGACGCCGTTCGGCAAGGTGCCGTTCACGCACCTGCTGGTCGATGGCGATCGCATCAACCCGCGCCTGTTCAGCCCGTCGGCGCCACAGGCCAACCTGACCGTGCATGCCGAGCTGCGGCCGGTGGACGGCGCGGCCGCGGGTGCCGGCGCGCAGGCGGCCAGTGCCGTGGCGGCATCGGCTCCCCCGGCGGCATCGGGTGTCTCCGCATCCGCCCCTGCGGCGGCGCCTGCGCCCGCACCGCTGGCTGTCGCCGGCGACATCGAGATCCGCAACCTGGAAGCCGGTCCGCTGGACAAGCAGCGGCTGCCGGTGCAGTCGGTGCGCGTCCATGTCGAGCTGAGCGAGATGGCACAGGCCGTCTCGGAGCTGCGCGTGGCGCTGGCGGGCAAGGCCGAGATCTCCGGCGGCGGTTCGCTGCGCGGCGGCCGTGGCGGTTTCGACCTGGACGTGCGCAGGCTGGACCCGGCCGCGCTGCATGGCTCGCTGACCAGCGCCAGCCTCTCCGGCCCGGTGGTGGTGCGGATGGAGCCGGGCCGGCAAAGCGTGGCGCTGGACCTGTCGGGCGGGCCGCTCAAGCTGTTCGCCGATGCCAGCTTCGATGCCGAGGCGGTCACGCTGGCCACGCTGCGTGCCGCGGTGGGCCCGGGTTTGCTGACCGCGGAAGGCAAGCTCGGCCTGAAGGACAAGCAGCCGTTCAGCTTCAAGGGCAAGCTGGCCTCGTTCGATCCGTCGCGCCTGGCCAAGGTTGCCGCCGGCCGCATCAATGCGGATTTCACCGCGACCGGCGAGATCGCGCCGGAGCTTGGCGTGGCGCTGGATTTTGCCGTGCATGAGAGCGAATACGCGGGCCTGCCAATGACAGGCGGCGGCAAGGTGCGCCTGGCGGGCGAGCGGCTCTTGCCGAGCGAGGCCTCGCTGAGCATGGCCGGCAACCAGGCCAACCTGCGCGGCAGCTTCGGCGCGCGCGGCGATGCGCTCAAGCTGGCGGTCGATGCGCCGCAGCTGGAGCGGCTCAAGTTTGGCGTGGCCGGCAAGCTCAAGCTCGACGCCACCATCACCGGCACGCTGAAGAAGCCCGAAGTGGTGGCCGACTACAACGCGCAGGCGCTGGAAGTGGGCCCGCACAAGGTGGCCAGCGCCAGCGGCCGCGCCGAGGTGCGCGGCGGGCTGGACGGTCCGCTCTCGGTGCAACTGGCCGCGCGCAACTACCGCGGCCCGCAGGCAAGCCTGAGCACGCTCGATGCCACGCTCAGCGGCACCCAGGCCAACCATACCTTCGACGTCAAGGCGGCCGGCAGCCTGAACCAGCGGTCATTGCAGCTGGCGCTGGCGGGGCAGGGCGCGTGGAAGGGCAAGGACGGCTGGAACGGCACCATCCGCACCCTGGAAGCGCGCAGCACCGTCAATCTGCGCCTGGCCGCGCCGACGCAGCTGCTGGTGGCCGACCAGCGCGTGCGCCTGGGCGCCGCGCGCCTGCTGCTGGACCGCGCCACGCTGGCGATCGACAGCCTGGACTGGGACCACGGCCGCATCCGCAGCGCGGGCAGCCTGGACGGCCTGCAGGTGGGCCGTGTGCTGGAACTGATGGAAACCATCACCGGCGAGAAGCCGCCGGTGCGCTCCGACCTGGTCATCGACGGCCGCTGGAACCTGGCGCTGGCCGAGATCGCGACCGGGTTCGCCGAACTGCGCCGGCGCAGCGGCGACCTCTCGGTCAACGCCGGCCGGGGCTTCACCACGCTCGGCCTGGGCGAGACCAGCCTGCGCGCCGAGGCCGGCGGCAACCGCATCGCGCTGCGCGGCGGCATGGTGTCGGGCCGCATCGGCAAGGTGGTGGTGGACGCCTCCGCCGGACTGGTGCAGGAGCAGGGGCTGCAGACCGTGGGTCCGGCCTCGACCCTGGGCGGCACGGTGACCGTCGACGTGCCGCGCCTGAAATCGCTGGAAGCGCTGACAGGCCCGCAGTACGCCTTCGACGGCAAACTGGCCGCGGCGATGCGCCTGGGCGGCACGGTCGGCGCGCCGCTGCTGACCGGCACCGTCGACGGCGACCACCTCGCCGTCACGCTGTACGACCTGGGCCTGCGCCTGACCGACGGCACCGTGCGCGTGGTGCTGGACCAGAACACGGTCGAGCTCAAGCACGTGGAGTTCCACGGCGGCGACGGCAAGCTCACGGCCACCGGCAACGTCAAGCTGGGCGAGGCCGATCCCAACCTGACCGGCAAGATCGTCGCCGACAAGCTGCAGCTGTTCGCCAGCCCCGAGCGCACGCTGGTGGTCTCGGGCGACGCCAGCATCGCCAACGAGAACAAGCAGGTCGTGATCCGCGGCAAGATCCGCGTCGACCGCGGCCTGTTCGACCTGCCCAAGGCCGGCGCGCCGGTGCTGGGCGATGATGTGGTGGTTATCCGGCGCAAGGACCAGCGCGCCGTGAAGACTGCCGCCACGCCGGCGCCGGAGTCCAAGCCGGCAAGCAAGTTCAGCCCGGTGATCGACCTGACTGTGGACCTGGGCAACAACTTCCGCTTCCGGGGCGCGGGCGCGGACCTGTTGCTGGCCGGCCAGATGGCTGTCAAGAGCGAACCCCTGGCACCGATGAAGGCCACCGGCACGGTGCGCGTGACCGACGGCACTTATGAAGCCTTCGGGCGCAAGCTGGACATCGAGCGTGGCATCATCAACTTCAATGGCCCGCTCGACAACCCGAACATGAATATCCGCGCGATGCGCCGCAACCAGGAAGTGGAGGCGGGCGTGGAGGTGACCGGCACGGTGCGGCTGCCGCGCGTGCGGCTGGTGTCGGAACCCAATGTGCCGGAAGAGGATAAGCTCTCGTGGCTGATGTTCGGCTACGGCGCGGAAAGCGCCGGTGCCGGCCAGCAGCGCCAGCTGGGTGGCGCCGCGCTGGGCGGCGCGGCGTTGGGCATGATCGGCGGCAAGGCCGGCAAGGGGATCGTGCAGCATTTCGGCATCGACGAATTCTCGATCGGGCCCAGTACCGCGGGTCTCAATGACCAGCAGGTGGTCAGCATGGGCAAGGCCATTACCGACCGTATGTCGGTCGGCTATGAGCAGAGCCTGACATCGGCCTCGAACGTGGTGAAGCTGACCTGGCAGTTCTCACGGCGCTGGTCGCTGATTGCAAAGGGCGGGTCCATCAACGGTTTGTCGGTGTTGTTCAACCGCCGCTTCGACAGCTGGGCGAACCTGTTCAGCGGGACCTCGGGTCGCGGCGACAGCAGAAGGAGCCAGCAGGATGAGAGCCAGCCAACCAGTCCCGACAGCGCGGCACAGGCAGCCTCGGCAGCCGTCGCCGAACCCGTGCGCCGCTGACGGGCACCCCTCCACTTTCGCGTCGCCGCGACGCCTTGCCGCCATGGGACTCTTTGCCTCTTTGCTTGCGCTGTTCGGCTGCGACCAGCAGAAGGTCGATGAAGCCATGAAGAAGGCGGGCGACACCGCCCGCAACACCTGGAACGCGATCAAGCCCGACAGCGAGCTGTTCAAGGGCATCGTCCCCGGCCAGTCCACCGAGGAAGACCTGCGGCGCCAGGCCGGCAAGTCGGAGATCGTCTGGGAAGAAGCGGACGGCGGGCGCCGGCTTGAATACCCGCGCGGCCCAGAGGGCACCACCACCTGGATGGTCACCATCAGCGCCGATGGCAAGGTCGCGAAGATCGAGCAGGTGCTGTCAGCCGAGAACTTCGCACGCGTGCGCGCCGGCATGAGCAAGGACGACATCCGCCGCCTGCTGGGCAAGCCCACCAAGGTGGAGGCATTTGCGCTGAAGAAGGAAGAGGTGTGGGGCTACCGCTGGATGGAAACCTCTACCGACAAGGCCTTCTTCAACGTGCATTTCAACAGCGACGGCACCGTCACCACGACCTCGCGCAGCGACGATCCGTCGAAGATGCAGGGCGGCTGACGCGCGCCCCTTTTTCATTCTGAAACGGGTTCTTAGTGAAGCAGGTGGCAGGCGGCCACGTGCGCCGGCGCAGCTGAGCCGGCGGCCGGGTCCAGCCGCAGCATGAGGGGGATCTCGGTGGCGCAGGCCGGCACCGCCCGCGGGCAGCGCGGATGGAACTTGCAGCCCGCTGGCGGGTTCAGCGCCGAGCCGATATCGCCCAGGATCAACCCCTCGGCCGGCTGGTGGTCGGGGTCGGGCCGCGGCGCCGAGCCCAGCAGTGCCTGCGTGTAGGGGTGGCGCGGGGCGCTGAACACGGTGGCGCTGGGCCCGCTTTCGGCCATATTGCCCAGGTACATCACGCCCACGGCCGAGCTGAAGTGCTCAACCAGCGCCAGGTCATGGGCGATCACCACGTAGGCCAGGCCGAAGCTGCGCTGAATATCGGACAGCAGGTTGACGATCTGCGCCCGGATCGAGACATCCAGTGCCGAGGTGGGCTCGTCCAGCACGATCAGCCGTGGCTGCAGCGCCAGTGCGCGCGCCACGGCAATGCGCTGGCGCTGGCCGCCGCTGAACTCGTGCGGATACAGGTCCAGCGCGCCGGGCGGCAGGCCGACGATCTCCAGCAGCTCCAGCAGCCGCCGGCGCAGCGCGGCGCGGTCGCCGCCCTGGCCGTGCGCAAGCAGCGGCTCGGCCAGCAGCATGCCCACTTTCAGGCGCGGATTGAGCGACGAGGACGGATCCTGGAACACCGCCTGCACCTGGCGCCGGTAGGCCAGAATGCCCTTGCGCTCCAGCGCCAGCACGTCCTGGCCGTCGAAGCGGATGGTGCCGGCGCTGGGGCGCTCAAGCAGCAGCAGCTGCCTGGCGATGGTGGTCTTGCCGCAGCCGGACTCGCCCACCAGCGCATAGGTCTGGCCGGCATCCACGGCAAAGCTGACGCCGTCGACGGCGCGCACCGTGCCGCCGCCGCGCGCGGGGAAATGCTTCTTCAGGTTTTCGACTTCGAGCAGCATGGCGCCTCCTGTGTTGCCGTGGCTCAGCCAACCGAAGCCAGCCAGCAACTGACTTTGTGGCCGGATTCAAGTTCGATCTCGGGGGGATAGGCGTCATCGCACAGCGGCTTGCGGTGCGGGCAGCGCGCCGCGAAGCGGCAGCCGTGCGGCGGGTCGATCAGGCTTGGCGGGCTGCCCTGGATGGCGTAGAGCCGCTCGCGTTTTTCGCCGAAGTGGGGAATGGCCTGGAGCAGGGCCTGCGTGTAGGGATGGGCGGGGCGCTGGTACAGCGTGCGCACATCGCCGGTCTCGACAATGCGTCCGGCGTACATCACCGCCACCCGGTGGCAGATGCTGGCCGCCACGCCCAGGTCGTGCGTGATCAGGATGATGCCGACACCGGTCTGCGCCTGGATCTTGCGGAACAGCGCCATGATCTGCACCTGGATGGTCACGTCCAGTGCCGAGGTGGGCTCGTCCGCCACCAGCAGGCGCGGTGCGCTGGCAATGGCCATGCCGGTCACCACGCGCTGGCGCATGCCGCCGCTGAACTGGTGCGGATAGTCGTCCAGCCGCGTCTCGGGCGAGGGGATGCGCACGCTGTCCAGCACCTGCACCACCTGGCGCCGCCGCGCCGCGCGGCTGTCGGCGCGGCCGTGGTAGCGCAGCGGCGCGCCGACCTGGTCGCCGACGGTGAAGACCGGGTTCAGCGAGGTCAGCGGATCCTGCGAGATCATGGCGATCTTGCGGCCGCGGTACTGCGTGCTCATGGTCTTTTCGGGCAGCTGCAGCAGGTCCACGCCATCGAGCAGCACCTTGCCGCCCAGGTGCACGCCGCCCTGGCGCGGCAGCAGCCGCAGGACGGACAGGATGGTCATGGACTTGCCGGAACCGGATTCACCCACCACGCCCAGGGTCTCGCCCTCATGCACGTGCAGGTCGACCCCGTCCACGGCGCGCACCGTGCCGCGGCGCAGTTCGAGGTGCGTGGTCAGCCCCTGCACCGACAGCATGGGGGTGCCGTGGGCGGCGGCGGGCGCCGGTGACGGGCGTTGCGCCACATGCGCCACCTTATGGTCGGGGCCGGTCATAGCTGCCTCCTTTTCGGGTCGAAGTGGTCGCGCAGCCAGTCGCCCAGCAGGTTGGACGCCAGGCAGGTGGCCATGATGGCCAGCCCGGGCATGGTGATAGCCCACCACGCGTTGGTGATGTAGTTGCGCGCATCGGCCAGCATCAGCCCCCACGACACGTCGGGTTGCTGGATGCCCAGGCCGAGAAAGCTGAGCGAGGCCTCGAAGATGATCACCTGGCCCACCTGCAGCGTGGCCAGCACCAGCAGGGTATTGAGCAGGTTGGGCAGCAGGTGGCGGCGGAAGATGGTGAGCGTGCCGCAGCCGGCCACGCGCGCCAGCGCCACGTAGTCGCGCTGCTTGAGCGACATCACCTCGCCGCGCACGATGCGTGCGTACCAGGTCCAGTAGGTCACCACGATCACCAGCACCACGGTGTTGAAGCCCGGGCCCAGCACCGCGGCCAGCACCAGCGCCAGCGCCAGCGCGGGGATCGACATCTGGATATCGACCAGCCGCATGATGAGTGCGTCCAGGCGCCCGCCGAAGTAGCCGGCCAGCATGCCGGCGGCGGTGCCGATGCCGCCCGAGATCAGGATGGCGTACAACGCCACCACCAGCGAGATGCGCGTGCCGGCCATGATGCGCGAGAGCAGGTCGCGTCCCATGTTGTCGGTGCCCAGCGGATAGGCCCAGCTGCCGCCCGCCAGCCAGGCCGGCGGCTGGAAGGCCAGGCCGAGGTCGAGGCCGTTGGGGTCGTGCGGCAGCAGCGCCTCGCCGCCGGCGGCGCAGACCAGCAGCACCGGGAAGATTGCCAGCGCAAACCAGGGCAGGCCACCCAGGTCACGCCGCTGGCGCTTGCGGGCCGGCGCCGCCGGGGCGCTGGCAGGAGGAACGGCGATCTCAGGCATGGCGGATCCTCGGGTCGATCAGGCCGTAGCTCAGGTCGACCAACAGGTTGGACAGCACGAACAGCACGGAGGTGAGCATCACGCCCGCCTGCACCACGGGAAAATCGCGCGCGAACACGGCCTCGACCACGGTGCGGCCGACCCCTGGCCAGGCAAAGATGACTTCGACCACGAAGGCGCCGCCCAGCATCGCCGCGAAGTACACGCCGAGGATGGTCACCAGCGGAATGGCCGCGTTGCGCAGCGCGTATTTCCAGATCAGCACGCCCTCGGGCAGGCCCATGGCGCGGCCCATGCGGATGTAGTCGCTGTCCAGCACATCCAGCATGGCCGAGCGCACCACGCGGGTCTGCGCGGCCACCGGATACCAGCCCAGCGCAATCGCGGGCAGCACCAGGCTGCTCCACGAATCGCGCCCGAATGCGGGCAGCCAGTTCAACTGCACCGCGAAGAACAGGATCAGCAGCAGCCCGACCCAGAAGTTGGGCATGGCCTGGCCAAGCATGGCGAACACCTTGGCAAAGCGGTCGAACCAGGAGCCGCGGTAGACCGCCGACAGCACGCCGAACGGCACCGCCATGGCAATCGAGAAGCCCAGTGCGGCCAGCGCCAGTTCCACCGTGGCCGGCAGCCGCTCCAGGATCAGCCCCAGTGCCGGTTCCTGCCAGCGGTAGGAGTTGCCGAAGTCGCCGGTGACGGCATGGCCGAGGAAGACCAGGTACTGCGCCACCAGCGGCTGGTCCAGGCCGAGATGGCGGCGCGTTGCCTCGATCACCTGCGGCGGCGCGTCGGCCGGCAGCAACAGGGAAAGCGGGTCGCCGGACAGGCGCGAGATCAGGAAGATGATCACGCTCGCGCCAAGGATGCTGATCAGGCCGTGCAGCAGGCGTTTTGCAATAGGCATGACAGGCTCCGTCGGAGATTCGTCAGCGGGGATGCCGCGTCCGGCGCGCAGGGCCGGGCGCGGCGGCGGATCAGCGCTGCTTCCAGCTGACTTCCTGGAATGAGCGCCAGTAGTCGCGGATGGGCCAGGGCACGTAGTTGATCTTGTTGTCGCGCCAGGCAAAGGTCACCAGCGGCCGGTAGGTCGGCAGGCCGCCCAGCACGCGCTCCTGCTTGAGCCGCGCGATCTGGCGCAGCAGCGCGGTGCGCGCCGCGGGGTCCATGGTCTGGCGCTGCTTCTCCAGCAGCGCGTCGACCTCGGGGTCGCTGGTGTAGGAGTAGGTGCCCCAGCCGCCGCCGCCCTGGTAGCTGTGCAGGTGGCCGGACCAGGCCAGTCCCGGGTCGCCGGGCAGGCCCTGCGACCACATCCAGCTCAGCACGCCATCCATCTCCGGCGGGCCCGGGCGGCCGCGCTTGCCCAGGCTGATCCAGGCGCCGTATTCCAGGTTGCGCACCTGGCAGCGGATGCCCACGGAACTCAGGTAGGCATACATGGCTTCGCCCACTTCCTTCACGCCCGGTTCGCGCGGCGTGGTGAGGTTGTAGCAGGGGGTGTCGAAGCCATTGGGATAGCCGGCCTGCCTGAGCAATTCACGCGCACGCTTCTGGTCGAAGGCGTAGGGCTTGAGTTCGGGGTCGTAGCCATTCGACTCCTTGCCCACCTGCGCATAGCGCTCGCCCTGGCCGAACAGCACGCGCTTGATGATGGCGTCGACATCGATGGCATGCGCGGCCGCCTGCCGCACGCGCACATCGTTGAACGGCGACTTCGGCATCTGCGTGTTGAAATTGAGAAAGAGGTTGTTGCCGCTCACCAGCGTGACGGTCTTCACCCCCGGCATCTTCTTGAACTCTTCGACCATCGACGGCGGCACGTTGTCGATGAAATCGACCTTGCCGGTCTTGAAGGCCGCCACCCGGGTCAGGTCCTCCGGAATCACCTTGATGGTCAGGTCCTTGATGCCCGGGCGCTTCTCCTTGTTCCAGTAGCCGCCAAAGGCTTCCAGCTTCAGGTCGTCCTTGACCGTGCGCGAGACAAACTTCCACGGCCCGGTGCCGACCGGCTTGCGGGCGAACTCTTCTTCGCCGACCTTCTGGATGTACTTCTTGGGCATGGCCCACAGCTGCATGTTGCCGACGATGAACTGCGCATCCGGCTCCTTGAAATGCAGCTTGAAACGGTGCGCATCCACGATCTCGAAACGCTCGACTGACGAGACATAGTGCGAGAAGAAGCTGCTCTTGGGGTCGCGCTGGCGTTGCCAGGAAAACTCGAGGTCCTCGGACGTCAGCGGGTCGCCGTTGTGGAAGCGCACGCCCTTGCGCAGCTGCACGTCAAGCACGGGCTTGCCGTCCTTGCCGGTTTCCAGCTTCCAGTTCTCCGCCAGCCAGTTCTCATCCTTGAGCGCGGCATTGCGGCGCACCAGCATCTCGAAGATCTGGCCGACAAAGTAATGGTCGACGCCGGCCGAGATCTTGACCGGATCGAGCGTGGTCGACTCCGCGCCGAAGGCCACGGTGAGGCTGCCGCTGGCCGGGGCGGCGGGTGCGGCGTGGGCCGCGGGGATGGTGGCGGCGGCCAGCATGCCGGCCAGCAGGCGGCGCCGGGCGGCGTCGGTCAACTTCACTTGCATGGTGCTCCTCCTGTTGCGCCGTCTGGGGGGCGGCGCTGTTGGTGTGAACCACGGATGCGCTCAGCGCGCAAAGCTGCCTTCCAGCTGGCGAACCACCTCCAGCAGGCGCGGGCGCACTTCGTCGAGCAGGAATGACGGGGACAGCCGGAATGACGGCCCGCCCACGTTGATGGCCATGGGCGGCATGCCATGGCCGGGCTCGAAGCCGCGCGCAATGCCGTTGACGTCCGGCTGCCAGTCGCCCATGGAGCAGGTCACGCCCAGGCTGAGGTGGTCCGCCAGGCCCTGTTCGATGCCCTGGCGCAGGCGCGGCCACGCCATGTCGTCGACGTCGCGCACCTGTTCCATGAAGGCCTGCCGCTGTTCCTGCGGCACCACCGCCAGCCAGGCGCGGCCGATGGCCGAGGTGGCGACGGGAATGCGCGAGCCGGTATCGAGCGTCAGCGCAATCGCGGCGCAGCTGCGGCAGTGCTCGACATAGATCATCGAGAACCGGTCGCGCGTGCCCAGCGACACCGTGCCGCCGGAAAAATCCGCCAGCTCCTGCATCAGCGGTCGCGCCACCTTGCGGATGTCCAGCCGCGACAGCATGGCGCTGCCCAGCCGCAGGCAGGCCGTGCCCAGGCTGTACTTGTGGCTGCCTTCGGCCTGCGCCAGGTAGCCCAGCCGCGTCAGGGTGGAGGTCAGGCGCGATACGGTCGACTTGGGCAGCCCGCAGCGCCGGGCGATCTCCTGGTTGCCCAGCACGCGGTCGCTGGTGCGAAAGCAGGCCAGCACTTCCAGCCCGCGCGCCAGCGCGGTGACGAAGTGGCGGTCTTCCTTGATGGTGCCGGTGGATCGATCCTGCATGGCCGATGGCTCCCTCGTTGTGCCGTTGCACGCCGGCCGCGCTTGCTCGACGCGCAGGCGTGCGGGACGCGCGCGCGGCGTCCTCGTCCGGTACGGCGGTACTACCCGGCAGCGATCCCCGTTCAGCCGCCGGCCTCGGTATCCAGCAAGGCCTGCAGCTCGACCTTGCGCACCTTGCCGGTGGCGGTCAGCGGGAACTCGCGCAAGATGCGGATCTCGGGCACCTTGTAGACCGCCATCTGCTCGCGGCACCATGCATGCAGCGTGTCGGCAGTGATGCCGTCGGCGTGCTCGGGGCGCAGGCGGATAAAGGCCACCGGGACCTGGCCCTTGTCCGGGTCGGGGCGGCCCACCACGGCCGAGCCCAGCACCGCCGGATGGCGCGACAGCAGCACCTCCAGCTCGGACGGGAACACGCTCATGCCGCGCACCTTGAGCATCTCCTTGCGCCGTCCCAGGAAATGCAGGTAGCCCGCCTCGTCATAGGCACCGATATCGCCGGTGCGGAACCAGCCGTCGCGGAACACCTCGGCATCCACGCCGGGGCGGCCCCAGTAGCCCTTGAACAGCGATGGCGTGCTGACCACGATCTCGCCTTCCTCGCCGACCGGCAGCACCGCGCCGGTGTCGAAGTCGCAGATCTTGATGCGCGTGCCTGGCACCGGCAGCCCGACAAAGACCGGGCGGCCGCGCAGGTCCATGTCATCATCCTGCATGCCGGTGGTGAAGGTGTCGCTGGTATGGGTTTCGGTCATGCCCCATGCGCCCTCGGCAATGATGCTGCCGGTCAGCGCGTGCCAGCGCTCGCGGATATCAGGCGTGATCTTGCGGATGAACGAGGCCGCGCGCGTATGCTGGAGCGAGCGCAGGTCGTAGCGGCCGCAATCGGGGTGGTTCATCAGCTCGACCGCGTTGTCGACCACCACGAAGGTGCGGTTGACGCGATAGCGCCCGATTGCGGCCATCACCGCCACCGGATCCCAGCGCGCCAGCAGCACCACGGTCGCGCCGCTGAAGATCGGGTAGATCAGCCCGAGGTTCTCGCCCGCGATCCAGAACATCGGCAGGAAGTTCAGCATCACGTCGTCGGAGCCTTCGGCCAGCCGTTGCGCATCGACACCGCCGGTGAGCGCGTAGGAAGCCGCCGCGGTGTAGACCATGTCGCGCTGCGTGTGCATGCAGCCCTTGGGCAGGCCGGTGGTGCCGCCGGTGTAGTTCAGTGCGGCCAGCGCATCCATGTCGACCGGGGGCAGTACGACCGGTTCGGTGTCGCGCAGCGCCTGCAGCAGGTCGACGGTGCCTTCCACTGCCAGCGCAGGCGCTTCCAGGCCGGCTGGCAGCGGCAGGGTGGGCAGTGCCGGCAGCATCGCGCCGGCACTGGTGGTGTACACGGTGTGCAGCCGGGTCTGCGCGCGCACCGACATCAGCAGCGGCGCCAGCTGGTCCTGCACGATGACGGTGGTGGCGCCGGCATCGTTCAGCTCATAGACCAGCTCCTGCTCCTTGAAGAGCGGGTTGACCGGCACATACACTGCGCCCAGCTTCAGGATGCCGTAGAAGACCACGTGGAACTGCGGGCAGTTGCCCATCATCACCGCCACCCGGTCGCCCGCGCCGACGCCGCTGCCCTTGAGCAGCGCGGCGCAGCGCTCGGACAGGTCGTCGAGCTCGGCGTAGGTCACGGTGGTGCCGTACCAGACCAGCGCGGCATGGTCCGGACGCTTGCGTGCCCACGCGCGCAGGTAGTCGCCCAGCGGGGCCTCGCCATGGGGGTAGACCGGTGCGTCGGGCAGGCCGGCGGGCCAGATCCTGCGATGCCGGGCTTCCAGGTCCTCGAAGAACGCCTGTTCGTTCATCTGCTGTCTCCTCTTGCTGTCGCTCTGGTTCTGTCCGCCGCCGTGCCTACCAGGCGTCGACGAAGGTGCGCATCGGACGCTGGGGATTGGCGGCGCCAGCCTCGAGCCCGCTGACCACCCACTGGCGGGTCGCGGCGGGGTCGATCACGGCGTCCAGCTCCAGCGCCGCCGCGGCGTTGATGGCATGGCCGCGCTCGTACATCTGCGCCACCAGCTGCTGGTACAGCGCATCGCGCTGGGGCCCGGCCGGCAGGGCTTCCAGTTCCTTGCGGAAGCCCAGCCGCACCGCGCCCTCCAGGCCCATGCCGCCGAATTCGCCGGTGGGCCACGAGACCGTGAAGGTCGGCGCGCGGAAGCCGCCCGCGGCCATCGCCATCGCGCCCAGGCCGTAGCCCTTGCGCAGCACCACCGCCAGGAACGGCACGCGCAGCTTGGCGCCGGCGACGAACATGCGCGACACATGGCGCACCTGGGCGCGGGCCTCGACCTCCGGGCCCACCATGAAGCCCGGGGTGTCGATCAGCGATACGATCGGCAGCCCGTGCGCATTGCACACCTGCATGAAGCGCGCGGCCTTGTCGGCGGCATCGGCATCGATGGCGCCGCCAAGGTGGCGCGGGTTGTTGGCGAGAATGCCCACGGGCCGGCCTTCGATGCGCGCCAGCGCGGTGTGGATGCCGGTGCCGAAGCCTGCGCGCAGTTCCAGCACGCTGCCGGCGTCGGCCAGGCCGGCGATGGCGGCGCGCGTGTCGTAGACGCGCAGGCGGTTCTCTGGCACGACCTGGCGCAGCGTCAGGGCGTCAGGCGCCTGCCAGTCGTCGACGGGGCCCTGGAACATCGACAGGTAATGCCTGGCCGCGGCCACGGCGTCGGCCTCATCGTCGACCAGCAGGTCAACCACGCCGTTGTGGTACTGCACCGTGGCCGGGCCGATATCCTCGGGCCGGAACACACCCAGGCCGCCGCCTTCGATCATGGCCGGGCCGGCCATGCCGATATTGGCGTTGCGCGTGGCGATGATCAGGTCGCAACAGCCCAGCAGCGCGGCATTGCCCGCAAAGCAGCGCCCGGAGGCGATGCCCACCACCGGCACTTCACCGCTCAGCTCAGCGAAGGCGGCGAACGACGGCTGGTACAGGCCGGCCACGGTGGGGAAGTCGATGTCGCCCGGGCGGCCACCGCCGCCTTCGGCAAAGATCACCGTCGGCAGCCGGTTCTGCAGGGCCACCTCCAGGATGCGGTCGGTCTTGATATGGTTGCGCTTGCCCTGGGTGCCGGCCAGCACGGTGGCGTCGTAGGCCAGCACCGCGCAGCGCGCGCGCTCCGGTGCGAACAGGCTGCCGTTGACGGCGCCGGTGCCGGTGATCAGGCCGTCGGCAGGGGTGTTGGCGATCAGGTCGGCCTCGCTGCGCCGGCTGGCCTGTGCCGCCAGCGCCAGGCCGCCGTACTCGCGGAAGCTGCCGGCATCGCACAGGTCGTCGACGTTCTCGCGCGCGGTGCGCTGGCCGCGCGCATGGCGGCGTGCCACGGCTTCGGGGCGGGCCGCGTCGTACAGGAAGGCATGGCGGTCGAGCACGCGCTGCAGGTCGGCGCGGATCGCGGCCGGGTCGGCGTGCTCGGCTTTGCCGGCGGCATGTGCGCCGGCGTCGGCCGGCTCCAGCACCAGCATGACCTGGCCCTCGGCGACTTGCTCGCCGCAAGCGGCGCGCAGGTCGATCACGCGGCCGGCGCGCTCGGCCACGATGGCGTGCTCCACCTTCATGGCATCGAGCACGGCCACGGCCTGGCCGGCCTTGACCAGGTCGTTCTCGCGCGCCAGCTCGATCACGCGTCCGTTCATCGGCGCGCGCACCGCGCACAGGCCTTCGCCCAGCAGTTCCTCGAAGCTGGCCGTGCTGGCGGGCGCCGCCACGTTGTGGGCGCTGCCGCCCGCCAGGGCCTGCCGCGCTGCGTCATGCGCGGCAATCTGCGCGGCGCGTTCCAGCAGTCCGGGCAGGGCCGCTTCGACATAGCGCGTATGCACGTGCTGGCTGGCAAAGTCCTCGCGCTCGGCCAGCGCCCGCAGCAGGTCGAGGTTGGTGGCGATGCCGCCGATATTGAATTCCGCCAGCGCGCGCTGCAGGCGCCGCACCGCGTCAGCGAAGTTGTCGCTGGCGGAGGTGACGATCAGCTTGGCCAGCAGCGTGTCGTAATGCGCGGACGGTGCATAGCCGGTATAGCCGTGGGTGTCGACGCGCACGTCCGGCCCGGTGGGCGGATCAAAACGCTCCAGCCGCCCTTGTGCCGGCCGTGCCAGCCCTTGCGCATCGGTGGCCTCGGCATTCACGCGCACCTGGATGGCATAGCCGCGCACGCGCGGCGGGTGTTGCGGGTCCAGCCCCAGTTCTGCCAGACGCCGGCCTTCGGCCAGCCCCAGCTGCACGGCCACCAGGTCCACGCCGGTGACCTGCTCGGTGACAGTGTGTTCGACCTGCAGGCGCGGGTTGGCTTCGATAAAGACAAAGGGCAAGGCCGCGCCATCGCGGCGCGCGCTGTTCTCGGGCTCTTCGACCAGGAATTCAAACGTGCCCAGGCTGCGGTAGCGCGCTTCGCGCGCCAGCGTGCAGGCGGCATCGACAATGCGCTGGCGCAGCGCCGGATCCAGCGCCGGGCTGGGCGCGATCTCGACCACTTTCTGGAAACGGCGCTGCAGCGTGCAGTCACGCTCGCCCAGTGCGATCACGTGGTGGCCGTCGCCGGCGATCTGCACTTCAATATGGCGCGCGCGGGCCACCAGCCGCTCGGCGTAGATGGCATCGATGCCGAAGGCCGAGCGCGCCTCGGAGCGGCAGCGCACATAGGCTTCGGGCAGGGTGTCGCGCTCGCGCACCACGCGCATGCCGCGCCCGCCGCCGCCGCCCACCGCCTTGAGCACCACGCCGGCGCCGTCCTGCTCGTCGAAGAAGGCGGTCACCGCATCGAGCGTGGCGCCGCCCGCGGTGGCTGGCATCACCGGTACGCCGCAGCGTGCGGCCAGCGCCAGCGCGCGGCCCTTGTCGCCGAACAGGGCCAGTTGCTCGGGCTCGGGGCCGACAAAGACGATCCCGGCAGCGGCACAGGCGCTGGCAAAGTCGGCGCGCTCGCTGAGAAAGCCATAGCCAGGGTGGACGGCGTCGCAGCCGGTGGCGCGCGCTGCGCTGATGATGGCGGGGATGTCCAGATAGGCGGCGGCCCCCTGGCCCTGCAGCGCGACAGCTTCGTCGGCCAGCAGGCGGTGCCGGCTGGCATCGTCGTCGGTGGCATAGACGGCCACGGTGGCGATGCCAAGGTCTCGTGCGGCGCGCTGCACGCGCAGCGCGATCTCGCCACGATTGGCGATCAGGAGCTTCTTCACAAATGTCCCCTTCCGTGCGAAGCGGCTTCGCGCAACCAGGGTTGCATGGCCGGCTTCTGTTTCTGTGGTTTGTGATTCTGCGAGGTGGAATCTACGCGGCTCGTCCAGGGGTCACAAGCGCGATGCGCCGGAACCATGTATGACATGCCGCGCGTGCATAGCGCGGGAGCGAGGGGAAGGGGAGGTGCTGCCCGTCTTGTTCTGCATTGCAGAATTTCGGGCGGTGTGGCGGGCGGATCAGGATGCCTGGCTGGCCGTGGATCGCTACTACTGACAGGAGCCGCGGAGCATTGCGTCACCGCGGGTTTGCTGCCCTCTCCCGAGGCGGGAGAGGGGGCGCGACGAGAAACTTCAGCCGATGCGCATGCCCGGCACCGCGCCGCTGTGCGGTTCCAGGATATACAGGCCCGGCGCGGCCTTCTCATCCGCGGCCGATGCCGCCAGCACCATGCCTTCGGACACGCCGAACTTCATCTTGCGCGGGGCCAGGTTGGCCACCACCACGGTCAGCTTGCCGACCAGCTGCTCCGGCGTGTAGGCCGACTGGATGCCGGAGAACACGTTGCGGGTGCGGCCTTCGCCCAGGTCCAGCGTCAGCTGCAGCAGCTTGTTCGAACCTTCCACCTTCTGGCATTCGACAATCTTCGCGACGCGCAGGTCGATCTTGGCGAAATCGTCGATGGTGATGGTGTCGGCGATCGGCTCGATCGAGGCTGCTGAGGTCTCCGAGGCCGCCGGCACTGCAGTCGCTTGCAGCGAATCGCGGTTGGCGGCCAGCAGCGCGTCGACCTGCTTGGCATCGACCCGCGTCATCAGGTGCTGGTAGGCCTGCACCGGGCTGGCGGCCGACAGTTGCTTGTCGATGGCGCGCCAGTCCAGCGGCTCGACATTGAGGAAACGCTCGACGCCCGCGGCCATGTTCGGCACCACCGGCTTCAGGTAGACCGTCAACAGGCGGAACGCTTCCAGCGAGACCGAGCAGGCCGCGTGCAGCGCCACGCGCTTGCTGTCGTCCTTGGCCAGCTCCCACGGCTTCTCGGTGTCGACGAAGGCGTTGACCGTGGCGGTCAGTTCCATCACCAGGCGCAGCGCCTTGCTGTACTCGCGGCCTTCATAGAAGTGGGCGACCTGCGGTGCGGCCTGGCGCAGCTGCTCGAGCAGCGGATGGGCCAGCGCGGCCTCGTCGACCTTGCCTTCGAAGCGCTTGACCAGGAAGCCCGCGGCGCGGCTGGCGATATTGACGTACTTGCCGATCAGGTCGCTGTTCACGCGCGCGATGAAGTCATCGAGGTTCAGGTCGAGGTCTTCCATGCTCGCGTTGAGCTTGGCGGCGAAGTAATAGCGCAGCCATTCCGGGTTCATGCCGGTGTCGATATAGCTCTGCGCGGTGATGAAGGTGCCGCGCGACTTGCTCATCTTGGCGCCGTCCACGGTCAGGAAGCCGTGGGCGAACACGTTGGTCGGGGTGCGGTAGCCCGAGAAGCGCAGCATCGCCGGCCAGAACAGCGTGTGGAAGTACAGGATGTCCTTGCCGATGAAGTGGTACTGCTCGGCGGTGGAATGCGGGCCGACCCAGGCGTCGAAGTCGATGCCCTTCTTCGCGGCCAGGTTCTGGAAGCTGGCGTAGTAGCCGATCGGGGCGTCCAGCCACACGTAGAAATACTTGCCGGGCGCGCCGGGGATCTCAAAGCCGAAGTAGGGCGCATCGCGCGAGATGTCCCAGTCGGACAGGGTCGAGGTCTCGCCCTCGGCGCCCAGCCATTCCTGCATCTTGTTGGCGGCTTCGGGCTGGGCCAGGTCGGCCACCCATTCGCGCAGGAAGGTCTCGCAGCGCGGATCGGACAGCCTGAAGAAGTAGTGGGCCGACGACTTGCGCACCGGGGTCGCGCCGGACACCACCGAATACGGGTTCTTCAGGTCGGTCGGCACATAGGTGGTGCCGCATACCTCGCAGGAATCGCCGTACTGGTCCTTGGCGCCGCACTTCGGGCACTCGCCCTTGATGAAGCGGTCCGGCAGGAACATGTTCTTGACCGGGTCGAAGAACTGCTCGACCTCGCGCTCGGCGATCAGGTCCTCGGCCTTCAGCGCCAGGTAGATCTTCTCGCACAGCTCGCGGTTTTCTTCCGCGTCGGTGCTGTAGTAGTTGTCGAACGACACCAGGAAGCTGTCGAAGTCGCGCTTGTGCTCGGTCCAGACGCGGTCGATCAGTTCCTTGGGCGTGATGCCTTCCTTCTCGGCGCGCAGCATGACCGGCGTGCCATGGGTGTCGTCAGCGCCGACGTAGTAGACCTCGTTGCCCATCATGCGCTGGAAACGCACCCAGATATCGGTCTGGATGTATTCCACCAGGTGGCCGATATGGATCTGGCCGTTGGCATAAGGCAGGGCGGATGTGACGAGGATGCGACGTGCGGTCATAAACAGGAGCCGGTCAGGAGCGGGGAAATATCAGGGGGGACGGCGCCAGCCAGGAGGGAAGGGCGCGTGCCGGGAAGCGGCTATTTTAGCAACTGGCCAGCACCTGCGCGCCGGTTCCGCATCGCGGAATGGGGAACCCACGGATCCGTTCGGGCAAAAAAAAGCGCCGGTCAGAGCCGGCGCAGCTTTCCACAACGGAAAAGGAGGAGAAATCAGGTACCGCCCGGGAGGTCAGCCACCCATCGCGAGCCAGCAACGGTGGCAAGCGGCACCTGTTTCTATGACTAGCTCATCCTTGAATTGGTTTCAAAAATATTTCGACGCGGCGATTTTGTGCCCGTCCGGCCTCACTGCCGTTGTCCGCAATCGGCTGGGATTGCCCGCGCCCTTCGGCGCTCAGGCGGTTGCGTGCGACGCCGCGATCACCCAGGTAACCAGCCACGCTCTGGGCGCGGCGCTGCGACAGCTGCATGTTGTAGTTGGGGTTGCCGGTGCTGTCGGTATGCCCCACCACGTTGGCGCTCACGTCCTGGTGCTGGCCCAGGGTCTGCGCGACCTGGTCTAGCACCGAGCGGAACGACGGCTTGATCGTGGCGCTGTCGGTATCGAAAGTGACCTGGCTGGGGATGTTCACCTTCAGCGTGCCGTCCGGCTGCTCGGAGATCTGGGTGCCCGTGCCCGCGGTGTCCTTGTTCAGCTTGCCGCGGATGGCGTTCCAGTTGTAGCCGGTGGCGCCGCCGACGGCACCGCCCAC
Organism: Cupriavidus necator; assembly: GCA_022041995.1. Lineage (GTDB taxonomy): Bacteria > Pseudomonadota > Gammaproteobacteria > Burkholderiales > Burkholderiaceae > Cupriavidus. The sequence continues at coordinate 3,289,990 of CP074381.1, read as the reverse complement.
CGCCGCGCCCACCAGCGTGCCGGTGGTATTGCCGCCGATCAGGTTGCCAAGCCCGGCGCCGACCGCGGCGCCCACGCCGGTGCCGACTGCCGTATGGGTCTGCTGTTCAGTGGCGCAACCTGCGGCCAACAGCGTGGCAGCGGCGAGCGAGACAGTAACGAGCTTTATCTTCATGCTTTCTCCTTCTGATGTTCCCGAAAATGTTCTTGGTACCGCATCGCGATGGTAACGCCAAGGCTAGCGGCAGGTAACCCTTTGTACGCGTCGGGCCGTCCAACCGCACTACAATATGGATATGGCGGTGCGCGCACAAGTGCAAGCTTGTGAGATTTGTAAATGTCTGTAATCCCACACCCCATGCAGGGTATTGCGCGCGGAGTTCCGGCCTTCATAGCCAGTGCTGCATACTTTGATACATTAGGCGCAGGCCACCATGCGCCAGTCCCCCAATCATCGAAGCGGAGTTTGTCTTGAGCGTCAGCACTGAGCAGGTCACCGAAGCCCTGCGCACCGTCATCGACCCCAATACCGGCAAGGACCTGGTGTCCACCCGCTCGGCCAGGAATATCCGGGTCGACGGCGGCGATGTATCGCTGGAAGTCGAACTCGGCTACCCCGCGAAGAGCCAGTTTGATCCGATCCGCAAACTGGTGGTTGCTGCAGTGCGGCAGGTGCCGGGCGTGAGCAATGTCAGCGTGGCCGTGACCATGAAGATCGTCGCGCACGCGGTGCAGCGCGGGGTCAAGCTGCTGCCGGGCGTGAAGAACGTGATCGCGGTGGCGTCGGGCAAGGGCGGGGTGGGCAAGTCCACCACGGCCGTGAACCTGGCGCTGGCGCTGGCGGCCGAAGGCGCGCGCGTCGGCATGCTCGACGCAGACATCTATGGCCCGAGCCTGCCGATGATGCTGGGCATCGACGGCCGCCCGGAATCCGCCGACGGCCAGACCATGGAGCCGCTGGAAGGGCATGGCCTGCAGGCCAACTCGATCGGCTTCCTGATCGAGCAGGACAACCCGATGGTATGGCGCGGCCCGATGGTCACCTCGGCGCTGGAGCAGCTGCTGCGCCAGACCAACTGGCGCGACCTGGACTACCTGATCGTCGACATGCCGCCGGGCACCGGCGACGTCCAGCTGACGCTGTCGCAGAAGGTGCCGGTCACCGGCGCGGTGATCGTCACCACGCCGCAGGATATTGCCCTGCTGGACGCCAAGAAGGGCCTCAAGATGTTCGAGAAGGTGGGCATTCCCATCCTGGGCATCGTCGAGAACATGGCGGTTTACTGCTGCCCGAACTGCGGCCATGTCGAGCATATCTTCGGCCAGGGCGGCGGCGAGAAAATGTGCGCCGACTACGGCGTGGACCTGCTCGGCAGCCTGCCGCTGAACCTGCAGATCCGCGAGCAGGCCGACTCCGGCCGTCCGACCGTGGTGGCCGAGCCCGACAGCCCGGTGGCCGAGACGTACCGCGCCATTGCGCGCAAGGTGGCGATCAAGGTCGCCGACAAGGCGCGCGACATGACCAGCAAGTTTCCGAGTATCGTGGTGCAAAACACCTGAGGGCGCGCGGCGCGCCGCGCGCAGCAACCATGGAAAGCCAGCCCACCCCCGACCTGCCGGCACCCGGAGCCCGCCCCGCCGTCACCATGGCGGTGGTGATGCGCAAGGTCGCGCTGGCCAACCGCTGGCAGCCATGGAAGTGGGAACTGGACGCGGTGCTGCCGGACCTTGGCGAGTTCGGCACACAGGCCGTGTGCCTGGAGCACGACGCCCACGGCGCGCACTGGCTCTACCCGGGTTTCGAGGTGACGCTGTTCCGCGACCAGGGCGAAGGCTATTACCTGAACCTGACCTCGGCCACGCCGTGCTGGTTCGTGCTGTGGCGCATGCCAGAGGATGACGGCGATGGCGAAGACGCCCATCCGGTGCCGATGACCGTCACGCTGTCGTACAACGAGGCCGGCCGCTGGCTCGATGCCGGCGAGACCGTCGAGAACGTGCCGCTGGCGCCCGAGCAGCGCGAGTGGCTGCAGGCCTATGTCGACGAGCACTACCGGCCCGAGCCCAAGCAGCGGCGCCGGCCCGAATCCTTCAAGGCGCCGGAAGACCGCGCCCGCTACTGATCCTGACAACCTGAGCTTGCCCTGCCGATGAGCGATTCGTCCTTCCTGTCGCGCTGGTCGCGCCGCAAGGCCGCGGTGCGGGAGGGCATGCCCGTGCCGGCCGAACCGGCACCACCGGTGGTTGCCGACGCCGTCCCCGCGACCACCGGGGCCGCGCCCGAAGCGCCGCAGGTACCGGCGCCGACGCTGGAGGACGTGGCGGCGCTGCGTCCCGGCGACGAGATCGCCCGGTTTGTGGCCCGCGGCGTGGATGAGTCGGTCAAGCGCGCGGCACTGAAGACGCTGTTCGCCGATCCGCACTTCAATGTCATGGACGGGCTCGACATCTATATCGGCGACTACAGCAAGCCCGACCCGATCCCGCCGGAGATCCTGCGCCAGCTGCGCCAGGCCGAGACGCTGGGCCTGTTCGAGCCGACCGACGAGGAACGCGCGGCGGCACAGGCCGCGGCCGCCGCCGCGGGGCCTGTGGATGTACCGCCGGCGGCGCCCGCCGAGTTCGCCGAATCCGGCGAGGCCGCCAACACTACGGACATACCCGCACCAGTCGAAACGACGCAGCAAACGGTAAGTCAAAGCGCAGAACAGGGCCCGCAAGACCCGCATAAATGCGCGTAGCCCCACAGGTGCAGCGCAGCCTACAATAGGCATCCCCACAATCCGCCGGCCCGCAGACACCCGCGAAGAAGGGACGTCCGGACCGGTCAGCCGCATTCGCCATGCCGACGCTGATCTGCAACTGCAACGACACCATGCCGCTTGACGGGGCGGCATTGTCCGAAGCAACCAAGGACGCCAACCAGGGCCCCTTGAAGGTCCATCGCCTGCTGTGCCGGCGAGAGATCGGCGACTTCACCGCCGCGCTCGACGGTACCGACGACGTCATCGTCGCCTGCACGCAGGAACGCCAGCTATTTACTGAAGTCGCGGCGCAAGCCGCGCAGGGCAGCGATGGCCGCCCGGTGGTGACCGCGCCGGTGCGCTTCGTCAATATCCGCGAGACCGGCGGCTGGTCACAGGGCGCCCGGCGCGACCCCAGGACCGCCAATGCCAAGATCGCCGCGCTGCTGGCCGTGGCCGCGCTGCCCGAACCTGACCCGGTGCCGGTGGTGGATTACCGTTCCGACGGCGCGGTGCTGGTGCTGGGCCCGGCCCAGCGTGCGCTGCCGTGGGCCGAGCGGCTGGCCGCGATGCAACTGGAGGTCACGGTGCTGCTGACCGGCAGCGACAAGCGTGAAGGCACCGCGGCCCAGCCGGCGGCCCGCGCCTATCCGGTCCACAGCGGCCGGCTGGCCTCGCTGACGGGCTGGCTCGGCGCATTCGAAGCCAGCTGGGAGACCGGCGCAGGCCGCAGCAACCCGATCGACCTGGACCTGTGCACCCGCTGCAACGCCTGCATCGACGCCTGTCCCGAGGATGCGATCGACTTCAGCTACCAGATCGACCTGTCGCGCTGCCGCTCGCACCGCGACTGCGTGCGCGCCTGCGGCGCCGCCGCGGCGATCGACTTCGACCGCCCGCAGGGCACTGTGCAGGGACGCTTCGACCTGGTCTTCGACCTGTGCGACACGCCCGCCTTCACCATGCACCAGCCGCCGCAGGGCTACCTGCACGCCGGCGCCGATGCCGCGCGCCAGCAGGCCCAGGCGTTGATGCTGGCAGGCCTGGTGGGCGAGTTCGAGAAGCCCAGGTTCTTCCGCTACAAGGAAAACCTGTGCGCGCATGGCCGCAACCAGACCACCGGCTGCACCGCCTGCATCGACATCTGCTCGACCGAGGCCATCGGCTCGCGCTGGCATGACGGCAAGGGACGCATCGAGGTCGCGCCCAACCTGTGCATGGGCTGCGGCGCCTGCACCACCGTTTGCCCGAGCGGGGCCATCAGCTATGGCTACCCGGGGCCGGAGGTGACGGGCGCGCGCCTGCGCACGCTGCTGTCGGCGTACCGCCAGGCCGGCGCGCGCGATCCGGTGGTGCTGCTGCACGGCGAGGAATACGGCACGCCCGTGCTGCTGGCACTGGGCCGGTCCGCCCGCGGTGGCAAGGCCAAAGGCGTGCCCGCCAATGTGATGCCGTTGTCGCTGTTCCACCCGGCCTCGGCGGGGCTGGAGCTATGGCTCGCCGCGCTGTGCTGGGGCGCCAGCCGCGTAGCGGTGCTGCTGACCGGCGACGAGGCACCGCAGTACCGCACCGCGCTGCTGGAGCAGATCGCGGTCGGGCGCGCCATGCTGGCGGGCCTGGGCTATGACGGCGAGGTGCTGTCGCTGCTCGAGGCCGCCGATACCCCGGCGCTGGATGCCGGCCTGGCGGCGCTGCGCCCGGGCCCTGACGTGCTGCCGGCGCTGCCGCCGGCGCCGTTCGGCCCCGTCGCGGCCAAGCGCGAGATGCTGGACTTTGTGCTGGACCATCTGGCGCGGCATGCGCCGGTGCCCGCGCAAAGCGTGCCGCTGCCGGCCGGCGCACCGATCGGCGCGATCGCGGTGGATACGGGCAAGTGCACCATGTGCATGGCCTGCGTCGGCGCGTGCCCGTCGCAGGCGCTGCGCGACAACCCCGAGCGCCGGTGCTCAGCTTTATCGAGCGCAACTGCGTGCAGTGCGGGCTGTGCGAGAAGACCTGCCCGGAAGACGCCATCAGCCTGGTGCCGCGCCTGCTGGCCGGCGACGCGGCGCGCCGCCCGGTGACCCTCAACGAGACCCAGCCGTTCCATTGCATCCGCTGCGCCAAGCCGTTCGGCACGGCGCAGATGGTGGAGTCCATGCTGGTGCGCCTGGCCGGCCATCCGGCCTTCTCCGGCGCCGCGGCCGAACGCCTCAAGATGTGCCCCGACTGCCGCGTGGTCGACATGATGGAACACGATCCGGGCGCCATCACCGGCGCTACCCTGCGCTGAGACGCCGGCCAACGCCACCCAGGACAAAGCATCACGACATGACAGATTTCCAGCCGATCCAGCTTACCGCCGCCCCGCCCGCCGACGATGCCGAAGACACCGCCCGCGCCGACCTGTACGGCCTGCTCGCCACGCTGTTCTACCACGCGCCCGACGCCACGCTGCTGCACCACATCGCCGCCAACCGCGCCGTGGGCGAGGACGCGAACACCGTGCTCGGCAAGGCATGGAACGCGTTGTGCGATGCAGCATCGGAGACCACCGCGGCGGAGGCCGAGGAGGAGTACCGGCAGCTGTTCGTGGGCGTGGGCCGCCAGGATGTGTTCCTGTACGGCTCTTTCTACATGACTGGCTTCCTGAACGAGCGCCCGCTGGTGGCGCTGCGCGAAGACCTGGCCCGCTACGGCCTGGAGCGCCATGAAGATGTCAGCGAAACCGAGGACCATATCGCCACGCTGTGCGAGGTGATGCGCTTCCTGGTGGCGGGCGACGACCTGTCGGTGTCCAACCCGGGCGAGCAGCAGCGCTTCTATGCGCAGCACCTGCAGCCCTGGGTGGAGCGATTGTGCGATGCAGTGACGGCGCACCCGCAGGCGCGTTTCTATCGCGGCGTGGCCGGCTTGCTGGGCGCGTTTGCGGGCGTGGAGGCCGTGGCGCTCGAGATGCATTGAGCGAGTGGCATTGAACATCGGCGCGCTTCGAGGCTTCTTTAGCGCCGCGGGCCCAAGGTAGCCACTTACACGAAAATGGGTTGGAAAGTAGGGAAAAACCCGTGCATATCATGGTCTTTCCTGCCAGTTGATTCTAGAATATGCATAACAACGCATAACGGCTAAAACCATCGGGCTTTGACAGCCGAGGAGCCCCACATGACAGAGAAGCAAACCAGGGTCGCGCGCCGCACGTTTCTCGCGGGCGCTGGAGTTGTGGCTGCCGCTACGGGTGCGGCAGCGCTGACCGCGCGCGGTCCGGCCATGCCGGGCCAGGCCGCAGCTCTGCTGGAACCCACCGATCCTCCGTCGGACAGCAAGGGTTACCGGGTCTCTGACCACATCCGCAAGTACTACCGGACCACGCTGGTATAGCTGCCAGGGCGGTGTGGTCTGCCGCGCCGCCTGCAACCGGACGCGACCAGCGTCCGCATCTGAGGTGAGACATGATCTTGACCCGCAAACGCGCGGCGCAGGGCGCATCCGCCCGCCTCGCTGACGGCCTCGCCAACCGGCCTGAACATGCCGGCGCAGCCTCCGGCCGACTCTCGCACCGGCTCGCGGCCAGCCTGGCCGGCGCGATGCCGACCATGGACCGCCGCAGCTTCCTCAAGCGTTCAGGCATTGGCGTTGGCGCCGGCCTGGCGGCCTCGCAGTTGTCGCTGATCCGCAAGGCCGATGCCGCGGACGACAAGAAAGCGGCAGCCGACGGCAAGACCGGCATCGTGGTCAAGCGCACTGTCTGTGGCCACTGCTCGGTCGGCTGCGCCGTCGACGCGGTGGTGCAGAACGGCGTGTGGATCCGCCAGGAGCCGGTATTCGATTCGCCCATCAACATGGGTGCGCACTGCGCCAAAGGCGCCGCGCTGCGCGAGCATGGCCACGGCGAATACCGCCTCAAGTACCCGATGAAGCTGGTCAACGGCAAGTACCAGCGCATCGGCTGGGACCAGGCGCTGGACGAGATCACCACCAGGATGAAGGAGATCCGTCAGAAGACCGGTCCGGACTCGATGTTCTTCGTCGGCTCGTCCAAGCACAGCAACGAGCAGTCCTACCTGCTGCGCAAGTGGGTGTCGTTCTTCGGCACCAACAACACCGACCACCAGGCGCGCATCTGCCACTCCACCACGGTGGCGGGCGTGGCCAATACCTGGGGCTACGGTGCGATGACCAACTCGTACAACGATATGCAGAACGCGAAGGCAGCTCTGTATATCGGCTCCAACGCCGCCGAGGCACACCCGGTATCGATGCTGCACCTGCTGCACGCCAAGGAGAACGGCTGCAAGGTGATCGTGGTCGATCCGCGCTATACGCGCACCGCGGCCAAGGCCCAGCACTACGTGCGCATCCGCTCGGGCACCGACATCGCCTTCCTGTTTGGCATGCTGTACCACATCTTCAAGAACGGCTGGGAAGACCAGAAGTTCATCCATGACCGCGTCTACGGCATGGACAAGGTGAAGGAAGAAGTGCTGGCCAAGTGGACCCCCGACAAGGTCGAGGAAGTCTGCGGCGTGCCCGAGGCGCAGGTCTACATGGTGGCCGAGATCATGGCCAAGAACCGTCCCAGCACGCTGGTGTGGTGCATGGGCCAGACCCAGCACACCATCGGCAACGCGATTGTGCGCGCTTCGTGCATCGTGCAGCTGGCACTGGGCAATATCGGCGTGTCGGGCGGCGGCGCCAACATCTTCCGCGGCCACGACAACGTGCAGGGCGCGACCGACGTGGGCCCCAACCCGGACTCGCTGCCGGGCTACTACGGCCTGGCCACGGGCGCGTGGAAGCACTACGCCGCGGTGTGGGGCGTCGACTACGAATGGATCAAGAAGCAGTTCGTCTCGCAGGCGATGATGGAGAAGTCCGGCACCACGGTGTCGCGCTGGATCGATATCGTCACCGAGAAGAATGAGCTGATCGACCAGGACAACAACGTTCGCGGCGTGTTCTTCTGGGGCCATGCCCCGAACTCGCAGACGCGCGGCCTGGAGATGAAGAAGGCGCTGGACAAGCTCGACCTGCTGGTGGTGATCGACCCGTACCCGTCGGCGACTGCGGCCATGGCCAACATGCCGCCGGCCGAGGGCGACAAGGTCAATCCGAACCGCGCCGTGTACCTGTTGCCGGCGGCCACGCAGTTCGAGACCTCGGGTACGTGCACGGCCTCCAACCGCTCGCTGCAATGGCGTGAGAAGGTGATCGAGCCGCTGTTCGAGTCGATGCCCGACCAGACCATCATGCAGGCGTTCGCCGACAAGCTTGGCTTTGGCAAGGAGCTGTCGAAGAACATGAAGCTGATCGAGGTCAAGCGCGCCGGCCGCACCTGGATGGAACCGGAGCCGGAATCGATCCTGCGCGAGATCAACGCCAGCAACTGGACCATCGGCTACACCGGCCAGTCGCCGGAGCGGTTGAAGTCGCATATGCGCAATATGCAGATGTTCGACGTCAAGACGCTGCGCTGCAAGGCGGGCAAGGACCCGGTGACCGGCTACGACCTGACCGGCGACTACTTCGGGCTGCCGTGGCCGTGCTACGGCACGCCGGAACTGAAGCACCCGGGCTCGCCCAACCTGTATGACACCAGCAAGCACGTGATGGATGGCGGCGGCAACTTCCGCGCCAACTTCGGCGTGGAGCGCGACGGCGTCAACCTGCTGGCCGAGGACGGCTCGTATTCGCTGGGCGCGGAGATCACCACCGGTTATCCGGAGTTCGACCATGTGCTGCTGAAGAAGCTGGGCTGGTGGGACGACCTGACCGACGCCGAGAAGGCCAAGGCCGAAGGCAAGAACTGGAAGACCGACCTCTCCGGCGGCATCCAGCGCGTGGTGATGAAGAACCATGGCTGCCACCCGTTCGGCAATGCCAAGGCGCGCGCCGTGGTGTGGAACTTCCCCGACGCGATCCCGCAGCACCGTGAGCCGTTGTACTCCACGCGCCCGGACATGGTCGCCAAGTACCCGACCCACGACGACAAGATGGCGTTCTGGCGGCTGCCCACGCTATACAAGTCGGTGCAGCAGCGCAATATCGAGAACAAGGTCTATGAGAAGTTCCCGATCATCCTGACCTCCGGGCGGCTGGTCGAGTACGAGGGCGGCGGCGAGGAAACCCGCTCCAACCCGTGGCTGGCCGAGCTGCAGCAGGAGAACTTCGTCGAGATCAACCCGCGCGCGGCGTCCGACCGCGGCATCCGCAACGGTGACTTCTGCTGGGTGAAGACGCCCACCGGGGCCCGCATCAAGGTGCGCGCACTGGTGACCGAGCGGGTGGGGCCCGATACCGCGTTTATCCCGTTCCACTTCTCGGGCTGGTGGCAGGGCAAGGACCTGAAGGACTACTACCCCGAGGGCGCGATGCCGGTGGTGCGGGGCGAAGCGGTCAACACGGCCACCACCTACGGCTACGACGCGGTCACGATGATGCAGGAAACCAAGACCACCGTTTGCCAGATCGAGCGGTTTGCATAAGCGCAGAGGGACACCATGGCACGCATGAAATTTTTCTGTGACGCCGAGCGCTGCATTGAGTGCAACAGCTGCGTCACTGCCTGCAAAAACGAGCACGAGGTGCCCTGGGGCGTGAACCGGCGCCGCGTGGTCACCGTCAACGACGGCATGGTCGGCGCCGAGAAATCGATCTCGGTGGCCTGCATGCACTGTTCGGACGCGCCCTGCATGGCGGTCTGCCCGGTCGATTGCTTCTACCGCACCGAGGACGGCGTGGTGCTGCACGACAAGGACGTCTGCATCGGCTGCGGCTATTGTTCCTACGCCTGCCCGTTCGGCGCGCCGCAGTTCCCGTCGACCGGCACCTTCGGCGTGCGCGGCAAGATGGACAAGTGCACCTTTTGCGCGGGCGGTCCGGAAAAGAACGGCTCGGAAGCGGAGTTCGAGAAATACGGCCGCAACCGCCTGGCCGAAGGCAAGCTGCCGCTGTGCGCCGAGATGTGCTCGACCAAGGCGCTGCTGGGTGGCGACGGCGATGTGATCGCCGACATCCTGCGCAACCGCGTGATCAAGCGCGGCACCGGCGGCGACGTGTTCGGCTGGGGTACGGCCTATGGCACCGCCAAGGGCGGCGCGGCCCAGCCGGCCCAACCGGCACAGCCGGCGCCCGCTGCGCCGGCTGCACCTGCGGCCTCGGGAGGGCAAGCGTCATGAACCACATCCGCGTTGTTGCATTGCTGTCGCTGTGTGGCGTGCTGCTGGCGGCGTGCGGCGAGAAGCCGCAGACCATCGGCCCGTCGCACCGCAAGGCTGACGCCCAGGCCTACCAGGGCGCCCCGGACGATCCGTTCGTGGCCAAGGGCTGGACCGCGGGCGACAAGACCAGCTGGAACAACCAGATCCGCCAGCGCAACCAGTTGCAGAACGAGTACAACCGCACGCAATGAAGGCGCTGCAGTTGGGCCGCCCCGGCAGCCGGGCGCTGGTCCTCGACGATCCGAAGGAGCGCACATGACGCCGTCGCAGAATGCATGCCGCGCAGGCTGGCGGCGCTGGCTCAGCGCCGGCGCGCTGGCGCTGGCGGCCTTTGCCGGCACCGCCGCCGCACAGGCGCCGGCCTCGGCACCGCCGGCACCGGCCGCCGCACAGGCCAACGCCGACACCAATAACCCGGCCACGCACCCGGTCCAGCCTCTGGCCGGCATCGCGTCGGAAAATATCTTTAACGTGCCACGCCGCGACATCGCCGCCGAGGCGCAATCGCAGAAAGACCGCACCGTCACGCAGCCCGGCAACAATGCGCCGGTCTTTCGCGAGGTCAATTCCGACCAGCGCCACTACAGCAGCCTGCCCGACAAGGAAGCGGGCGTGCTGATCCAGCGCACCGGGCAGCAATGGCGCCTGTTCCGCAATGGCGTCATCACCGTCTGGGGCGGCTGGCTGCTGCTGGTGGTGCCGCTTGCCATCCTGGGCTTCTTCCTCTGGCGCGGCACCATCGCGCTGCGCACGCCGCGCACCGGCCGCATGATCGAGCGCTTCACGCCGCTTGAGCGCATTGTCCACTGGACCATGGCGATCTCGTTCGTGGTGCTGGCGGTGTCGGGCATCGTGCTGCTGCTGGGCAAGCATTTCCTGCTGCCGCTGATGGGCCACATGCTGTTCGGCTGGCTGACTTACGTGCTGAAGAACCTGCACAACGTGATCGGCCCCATCTTTACGCTGTCGGTGATCGTGGGCTTCGTGGTGTTCGTGCGCGACAATCTGCCCAACCGCGACGACTTGCGCTGGGTGACCAGCCTTGGCGGCCTGGCGTCCGGCAAGCATGTGCCGAGCGGGCGCTTCAATGCCGGCGAGAAGATGTGGTTCTGGATCGGCGTGTTCGTGTTCGGGCTGGTGCTGTCGGCGTCGGGCTGGGTGCTGGACATGATCGTGCCGGGCATGGACTACTACCGCTCGACCATGCAGATCGCCAACGTGATCCACGGGATCTCGGCCGTACTGATGATCGCGATGGCGTGCGGCCATATCTACATGGGCACTGTCGGCATGGAGGGCGCCTACCGTGCCATGCGCGATGGCTGGGTGGACGAGGCCTGGGCCAGGGAGCACCACGAGCACTGGTACGACGACATCAAGTCCGGCAAGATCCCGGCCCAGCGTTCGGCCAGCCCGGAAGCGGCCGCGGGGCGCAATACCCGGCATACCCCGGGCGAAGCCTGAGGCCGGCGCCAACCAGACCATGCGGAACCCACGATGACGATGACACGCACCCTGACGCTGGTTGCCCTGTGTGCGGGCGCCACTTTTGCCACCGGCGCGCTGGCCAAGCTGCCGCCGCCGACCGAGGCCCAGCAGGCCAAGGCCGCCGAGACCAAGGCGCGCGCCGCCTGGGCCGACAAGGTCGCCGCCTACCAGTTGTGCCGCGCGCAGGACCAGACCGCGGCGCGTTACTTCGCCGAGCGCAAGGCCCATGGCCAGGAAGCCCGCGCGCCGTCGCAGACCGCCGCATGCGCCGATCCGGGCCCGTTCGTGGCGCCGACCGCCGCTGCGCCTGCCGCCGCGGCGCCAGCCGTGGCAAGCACCGCGGCCGACGCCAGACCGGCCGCGGCTGGCGCGGTACAATCCCCTGCAAAGGCGCCGTAACCACGGCCCCATGCACGCCGCGCGCGGCGCGGGGCCCTCACCAGCAGTCCCGAGCCCCTCGTCATGACCCTGCGTCCCGAGCTTACCCAGGCAGCCGTTCCCCTGATCGAAGAGGTTGAAGTCGTCGACGAGCAGGGCCGCGTGCGCGCGGCCTACCTGCCGGGCGAGCGTCCGCTGACGGTCTACCTCGACAAGCGCGAGCTGGTCACGCTGATGACCCTGGGCGGCGCGCCCGAGCACCTGGTGCTGGGCTACCTGCGCAACCAGCGGCTGGTGGAATCGATCGAAGACATCGCCGCGGTGCAAGTCGACTGGGAAACCGAGTCGGCCGCCGTGACCACGCGCAATGGCGTGGACCGCATCGAGGAACGCACCGCGCGCCGGGTGGTGACCACTGGCTGCGGGCAAGGCACCGTGTTCGGCTCGCTGCTCGATGAGGTCGACAGCATCCGGCTGCCGGTGGGCGCCACGCTGGACCAGGACACCCTGTACGGCATCATCGACACCATCCGGCTGCAGCAGTCGGTCTACAAGCAGGCAGGCTCCGTGCATGGCTGCGCGCTGTTCCAGGGCACAGAGTTGCTGATGTTCGTCGAGGACGTGGGCCGCCACAACGCCGTCGACGCCATTGCCGGACGCATGTGGCTGGAGGGCATGGGCGGCGGCGACAAGATCTTCTACACCACCGGGCGCCTGACCTCCGAGATGGTGATCAAGGGCGCGCAGATGGGCATCCCGTTCCTGCTGTCGCGCTCGGGCGTGACGCAGATGGGCTACCAGATGGCGCGGCGCGTCAACCTGACGCTGTTTGCGCGCTGCACCGGCAAGCACTTCCTGCTCTACACCGGGCGCGAGCGCTTCCGCCACCGGCTGCCGGAAGATGCGGTGGCGTAAGCATCACCTGGCTGGCTTGCGTTTGCTTGCAGGGGCGGGCCCCGATTGGTTGTACAATGCGGCGCACTCCGAGCCAGTGTGTTTACCCTCCCAACCTTATGAGCATCAAATCCGACAAGTGGATCCGCCGCATGGCGGAGCAGCACGGCATGATCGAGCCCTTCGCGCCAGGCCAGGTCCGGGAGCAGGACGGGCGCAAGATCGTTTCGTACGGCACCTCGAGCTACGGCTACGACATCCGCTGCGCCGACGAATTCAAGATCTTCACCAATATCAACAGCACCATCGTCGATCCGAAGAATTTCGACGAGAAGTCGTTCGTGGATTTCAAGGGTGATGTCTGCATCATCCCGCCCAATTCGTTTGCGCTGGCGCGCACGATGGAATACTTCCGGATCCCGCGCAGCGTGCTGACCATCTGCCTGGGCAAGAGTACCTATGCCCGCTGCGGCATCATCGTCAACGTGACGCCGTTCGAGCCCGAATGGGAAGGCTATGTGACGCTGGAGTTCTCCAACACCACGCCGCTGCCCGCCAAGATCTACGCCGGCGAGGGTTGCGCCCAGGTGCTGTTCTTCGAGAGCGACGAAGTCTGCGAGACCTCGTACCGTGACCGGGGCGGCAAGTACCAGGGCCAGCACGGTGTCACACTGCCGAAGACCTGAGCGCATTACAATGCCGGCGTTTGCCGGAACGGCTGGCCCCCGGAAAGGCCGCCAAACCTGACGTGAGAGCCACATGTCGCCGTCGCGGGGAACCCTCGCCGGCCATGTGGCTCAAGTCCTTTATGTCCTGCTATTCCATCAAGGATGCCCCATGAAATTCCGCTTCCCCGTCATCATCATTGACGAAGACTTCCGCTCCGAGAACATCTCAGGCTCGGGCATCCGCGCGCTGGCCGAGGCGATCGAGAAAGAGGGCATGGAGGTCATGGGGCTGACCAGCTACGGCGACCTGACGTCGTTTGCGCAGCAATCCAGCCGGGCATCGACCTTTATCGTGTCGATCGACGACGACGAGTTCACGCGCGACGGCGAAGACCAGCTGGAGGCCGCCGCGATCGAGAAGCTGCGCGCCTTCGTCGCCGAAGTGCGGCGCCGCAATTCGGACCTGCCGATCTTCCTGTACGGCGAGACCCGCACTTCGCGCCATATCCCCAACGATATCCTGCGCGAGCTGCACGGCTTCATCCACATGTTCGAGGACACGCCGGAGTTTGTGGCGCGCCACATCATCCGTGAAGCCAAGGTCTACCTCGACACGCTGGCGCCGCCGTTCTTCAAGGCGCTGATCGACTACGCGCAGGACAGCTCGTATTCGTGGCACTGCCCGGGCCACTCGGGCGGCGTGGCGTTCCTGAAGAGCCCGGTGGGCCAGGTGTTCCACCAGTTCTTCGGCGAGAACATGCTGCGCGCCGACGTCTGCAACGCGGTCGACGAGCTGGGCCAGCTGCTGGACCACACCGGCCCGGTGGCGGCGTCGGAGCGCAATGCCGCGCGCATCTTCAACTCCGACCACATGTACTTCGTCACCAACGGCACCTCCACCTCGAACAAGATGGTGTGGCATGCCAACGTGGCGCCGGGCGATATCGTGGTGGTGGACCGCAACTGCCACAAGTCAATCCTGCACGCGATCATGATGACGGGCGCGATCCCGGTCTTCCTGATGCCCACGCGCAACCACTACGGCATCATCGGCCCGATCCCGAAGAGCGAGTTCGACCCGGAAACGATCAGGAAGAAGATCGCCAACCACCCGTTCGCCAGCAAGGCCAAGAACCAGAAGCCGCGCATCCTGACCATCACCCAGGGTACGTACGACGGCGTGCTGTACAACGCCGAGCAGATCAAGGAAATGCTGGCCGCCGAGATCGACACGCTGCACTTCGATGAAGCCTGGCTGCCGCATGCGGCCTTCCACGACTTCTATCGCAACATGCACGCGATCGGCAAGGACCGCCCGCGCAGCAAGGACGCGCTGGTGTTCGCCACGCAGTCCACGCACAAGCTGCTGGCCGGCCTGTCGCAGGCCTCGCAGATCCTGGTGCAGGATTCCGAGACGCGCAAGCTGGACCGCTACCGCTTCAACGAGGCGTACCTGATGCACACCTCGACCAGCCCGCAGTACTCGATCATCGCCTCGTGCGACGTGGCCGCGGCGATGATGGAAGCCCGGGCGGCACCGCGCTGGTGGAAGAAAGCATCCAGGAGGCGATGGACTTCCGCCGTGCCATGCGCAAGGTCGAGGGCGAGTACGACGCCGGCAACAACGGCGACTGGTGGTTCAAGGTGTGGGGCCCGGACGCGCTGATCGAAGACGGCATCGGCGACCGCGAAGCGTGGATGCTCAAGGCGAACGAGCGCTGGCACGGCTTCGGCGACCTCGCCGACGGCTTCAACCTGCTCGACCCGATCAAGGCCACCCTCATCACCCCGGGCCTGGACGTGGACGGCGAGTTCAGCGAACGCGGCATCCCGGCGGCGATCGTCACCAAGTACCTGGCCGAGCACGGCATCATCATCGAGAAGACCGGGCTGTATTCGTTCTTCATCATGTTCACCATCGGCATCACCAAGGGCCGCTGGAACTCGCTTGTGACCGAGCTGCAGCAGTTCAAGGACGACTACGACCAGAACCAGCCGCTGTGGCGCGTGCTGCCGGAATTCGTCGCCAAGCATCCGCAATACGAGCGCATGGGACTGCGTGACCTGTGCGATGCGATCCACAGCGTGTACAAGGCCAACGACGTGGCCCGTGTGACGACGGAGATGTACCTGTCGGACATGGAGCCGGCGATGAAGCCGTCGGACGCCTGGGCCATGATGGCGCACCGCGAGATCGAGCGCGTGCCGGTCGACGACCTGGAGGGCCGCGTCACCGCCATCCTGCTGACGCCGTACCCGCCGGGCATTCCGCTGCTGATTCCGGGCGAGCGCTTCAACCGCACCATCGTGCAGTACCTGAAGTTCGCGCGCGAGTTCAACAAGCTGTTCCCGGGCTTCGAGACCGACATCCACGGCCTGGTCGAGGACGAGGTCGACGGCAAGAAGGCGTACTTTGTCGACTGCGTCAAGCAGGACGGCTGAGCGCCAGTCTGCGTCCCGCTGATGTGAGCAGGGCCCCGCTATGCGGGGCCCTTTCTTTTGGGGCTAGGTGAACGGATTCAGCAGCATCGCGCCCGTGCCGCGAAAATCCTCCACATTGCGCGTGACAATGGTCAGGTCGTGGATCAGCGCGGTGGCGGCAATGAACTTGTCCAGTGCATGCTCAGGCCGCGGCGCGCGCAGCTGGCCCCAGACCTGGGCGACGTCGGCATCGACCGGCAACACCTGCCGGCCAAAGTCCTCCAGCACGGTCGCCAGCCATTGCTCCAGCACCGCGGCCTGCGCCGTATCGCCGCGATGGCGGATCAGCGCAACGCCGCGCTGGAGCTCGCCCACGGTCAGCGCCGACAGGTAGAGCGCGGCACCTTCCCGCGCTGCCTGCCGGAAGAACGCGCGCACGCCGGGGTTGGCGCGCTCGCGCTTGCGCGTCTCGCTGATGACGTTGGTATCAATCAAATACACGCGGCGCCTCGCCCGGATCCTGGGTCCGCTCGAAGTCCGCGTCTTGCCCGACGTCCGGGATGCTGGCCAGCACCTCGGCAAAGCTGCGCCGGCGCGTGCCGCCCAGCGCCTGCGCCAGGATGGCGCGGTGCTCGGCTTCGGCGCTGCGGCCGTTGGCGACGGCCCGCTCGCGCAGGCGCTGGACCAGGGATTCATCGATGCCACGAACGAGTAGTGTTGCCATCTTGACCTCCTCACCATCGGATGAAGGGATGATAGCATTGTTATCGATGCGGCGGTCACGTATGGAAGGCAGGCGGTGCATGTTTGCCGCGCCTGTCTGGTGCAAGGGAGTGATGGTTGGCATGGTGGCTCTCCTGGGTTAGTTCGCGCAACGCAGGGCCAGTCTGGGCCACGCCGGGGCGCCGGTCGATGAGCCGATTCGCAATTGCGCTCAATGGGCGCTCTACCGCAGTTCGCGCACCTTCACGCTGACCGGTGCCGGCACGGCGCGGGCAGTTGCCCGCTGTGCGGGCGACGGCGGATTGCCTGATGCAATGTCAGGCGCCAGCCGCCTCCGGGGTGGGCTCGCGCCAAAGAAAAAGCCCCGCATTGCTGCGGGGCCCTGGGTCTGACATCAGGCTCAGTTCTTCTTCTTTTCGAACTCGAACTGCGGCGCGGCCGATTCGCTTTCCGCTGGCGGCTGCGCCGGCAGTTCCAGCGAGCCGGGCGCGGCCGGCGCGGAGCCGGGGGCCGGCACCGACAGGCCGGGCGCCGCCGGCTTGGGGCTGCTGCCTTCCAGGTCGAGGGTCAGGTCGCGCGTGATGCTGCGATCCTGCGCCTTGTGCGTGCCGGTGCTGACCAGGCCTGGGAAGACGATGATCAGCGCTACCATCAGCAGCTGGATGCCCACGAACGGCACCGCACCCCAGTAGATGTCCGAGGTCTTCACTGCGCGCGGCGCCACCGAGCGCAGGTAGAACAGCGAGAAGCCGAACGGCGGGTGCATGAACGACGTCTGCATGTTCACCGCCAGCAGCACGCCAAACCAGATCAGGTCGATGCCGAGCTTGTCCGCCACCGGCCCCACCAGCGGCACCAGGATAAAGGCCAGCTCGAAGAAGTCCAGGAAGAACGCCAGCAGGAAGAACAGCACGTTCACCGCCACCAGGAAGCCGGTCTGGCCGCCGGGCAGGTTGGTCAGAAGGTGCTCGACCCAGATATGGCCGTCCACGCCATAGAACGTCAGCGAGAACACGCGTGCGCCGATCAGGATAAAGATCACGAAGGCCGACAGCTTGAGCGTCGCCTCCATCGCCTGCCGGGTCAGACTGAGGTCCAGGCGGCGTTTCACGATTGCCAGGATCAGGGCGCCAAGCGCGCCCATGCCACCGCCTTCGGTCGGCGTGGCCACGCCGACGAAGATCGTGCCGAGCACCAGGAAGATCAGCGCCAGCGGCGGGATCAGCACAAAGGTGACCTTCTCCGCCATATGTGACAGCAGGCCAAGCTTCAGCGCCTTGTTGATCACCGCCAGCACGAAGGCGAACAGGATCGCCGCGCCCACCGAGATCACCAGGCGCTCATCCAGGGGCGCCTCCGGCTTGTACAGCTTGTCCACCGCCACGCCCACCGCGATCGCCATCGCGGTCAGCACCAGCACCGAAGTGGCGCCGGTCTTGCCGCTGGATTCGCGGAACGTGCGCGCTTCGATCGGCAGGGCCGGTGCGGCGGCGGGCTTGATCAGCGTGATCAGCAACACGTAACCCATGTACATGCCGGTCAGCACCAGGCCAGGCACGAACGCGCCCTTGTACATGTCGCCGACCGAGCGGCCGAGTTGGTCGGCCAGCACGATCAGCACCAGCGACGGCGGAATGATCTGCGCGAGCGTGCCCGACGCGGCGATCACGCCCGACGCCAGCCGCTTGTCATACTTGTACTTGAGCATCAGCGGCAGCGAGATCAACCCCATCGAGATCACCGAGGCCGCCACCACGCCGGTGGTCGCCGCCAGCAGCGCGCCGACGAAGATCACCGCGTAGGCCAGGCCGCCGCGGATCGGGCCGAACAGCTGGCCGATGGTGTCGAGCAGGTCTTCGGCCATGCCCGAGCGTTCCAGGATCAGGCCCATGAAGGTGAAGAACGGGATCGCCAGCAGCGTGTCGTTCTCGATGATGCCGAACAGCCGGCTGGGCAGCGCCTGAAGCAGCTCGGGCGGCAGCATCCCCAGCTCGATGCCGATAAAGGCGAACAGCAGCCCGTTGGCGGCCAGGGCAAACGCGATCGGGAAGCCCGACAGCAGGAATACGACCAGCGAGGCGAACATGACCGGGGCCATGTTCGCGATCAGGAATTGCGTCATCGTGCGCGCCTCTTATTGTTTTTCGGACGGACCGGACTGGTTGGCCTGGGCGATCGCGGCGATTTCCAGCGCGGGGTCGACCGCGTGCTTGCGGAACTCCGAGAACGGCAGCAGGCCCTTCAGGTAGGCGAAGCGCTTGATCAGTTCGGACAGGCCTTGCAGGATCATCAGGAAGAAGCCCGCCACGATGAGGAACTTGGCCGGCCAGCGGATCAGGCCGCCGGCATTGCCGGACATTTCATGGCCGGCGTACGACAACCAGAAGTAGGGAATCGACAGCCAGAGGATGATCAGGGAAATCGGCAGCAGGAAGAAGATGATGCCGAAGATGTCGATCCAGACCTGGGTGCGCTCCGAAAAACGGCCAGCGATGACGTCGATGCGCACATGCTCGTCGCGGCGCAGGGTGTAGGGCGCGCCGAGCAGGAACACGCCGGCGAACATGTACCACTGCAGTTCAAGCCAGGCGTTGGAACTGACGCTGAAGCTGTAGCGAATGATGGCATTGCCTGCGCAGACCAGCACGGCGAGCAGGACCAGCCATTTCGCCCACTGCCCGATGAAAGCATTCACGGCGTCGATAAGCCGCGAGATCCTCATAAGGGAAGACATGTGATCGTCCTAGGGATTGGGGGAGACAGGGGTGGCGCGTTAGTCTACGCGCGTCGCTTGCCTTGCATCTTTAGGGTGAATCCCCAGTGCATCACATTTTCGAGTGAGTTTGCACCAATTCTGCGCTAATCGCGTGGAATTTCCCTCAGATTCGATATTTTCTGGTGTTGGCATTTCCCGCGCGATCGTGGCCGCTTCGTGGAATAAACAACACTTGCCGGTGTGCCGCGCACAAAAAAGAAAAAGGGGAGCTCGCGCTCCCATTGCCGGCCTGCCGGGCTACCCCTGAGGTGGGGTCAGACGTTCAGCGTCTTGCGTGCTGCGGCGATGGCCGCGCGCACCTGGTCCGGCGCGGTGCCGCCGATATGGTTGCGCGCGGCGACCGAGCCTTCCAGCGTCAGCACCGTGTGCACGTCGTCGCCGATCAGCGCGGCCTTGTCGCCCAGGCCCGAGACTTCGCGGAGCTCGGCCACGCTCAGGTCGGCCAGGTCGCACTGGCGGCTGTCGCAGGCGCGCACCGCGTGGGCCACGGCCTCATGGGCGTCGCGGAAGGGCAGGCCCTTCTTGACCAGGTAGTCGGCCAGGTCGGTGGCGGTGGCGTAGCCCTGCAGCGCGGCGGCGCGCATGGCTTCGGGCTTGACGGTGATGCCCGGCACCATGTCGGCAAAGATGCGCAGCGTGTCCACGACGGTATCGACCGTGTCGAACAGCGGCTCCTTGTCTTCCTGGTTGTCCTTGTTGTAGGCGAGCGGCTGGCCCTTCATCAGCGTCAGCAGGCCGATCAGGTGGCCGTTGACGCGGCCGGTCTTGCCGCGCGCCAGCTCGGGCACGTCCGGGTTCTTCTTCTGCGGCATGATCGAGCTGCCGGTGCAGAAGCGGTCGGCGATGTCGATAAAGCCCACGCGCGGGCTCATCCACAGCACCAGCTCTTCCGAGAAGCGCGACACGTGCGTCATCACCAGCGCGGCGGCGGCACAGAATTCAATGGCGAAGTCGCGGTCCGACACGGCGTCCAGCGAGTTGCGGCACACGCCGTCGAAGCCCAGCTGCTGCGCCACGAACTCGCGGTCGATCGGGTAGCTGGTGCCGGCCAGCGCGGCGGCGCCCAGCGGCAGGCGGTTGACGCGCTTGCGGCAGTCGGCCATGCGCTCGGCGTCGCGCGTGAACATCTCGTTGTAGGCCAGCAGGTGGTGGCCGAAGGTCACCGGCTGTGCCACCTGCAGGTGGGTGAAGCCCGGCAGGATGGTGTCGGCGTTCTGGTCGGCCAGGTCCAGCAGCGAGGTGCGCAGCGCGCCCAGCAGCGTGATGATGTTGTCGATTTCGCTGCGCAGCCACAGGCGGATATCAGTGGCGACCTGGTCATTGCGCGAGCGGCCGGTGTGCAGGCGCTTGCCGGCATCGCCCACCAGCGCGGTCAGGCGCGCCTCGATATTCAGGTGGACGTCTTCCAGGTCCAGCTTCCACTCAAAGCCGCCGGCCTCGATCTCGCCGAGGATCTGCGTCATGCCGCGCTCGATCTCGGCGCGGTCGGCCTCGGCGATGATGCCCTGCTTTGCCAGCATGGCTGCGTGGGCCAGCGAGCCCTGGATGTCGAACAGGGCCAGGCGCTTGTCGAAGAACACCGAGGCGGTGTAGCGCTTCACCAGGTCGGACATCGGTTCGGAGAAGCGGGCGGACCAGGCTTCGCCTTTCTTGGCAAGTTGGGAGGTGGACATGGACGTCAGCTGCAGTGGCTCGCGTGGCAGGCGCCGGCGTGTGGACGGCGGCGGGCGCGAGAAATTGGGAAACGGCGATTATATCGCCCGCCGGCCCGCTGGCGGCGCTGGCCGGCACGGCAGCGCCGTTCATCAGAGCCGGCTGTGGATCACAGGCCCCTTGAACACCACCGGGCCGCTTGGCCCATCGGCATTGGGCGAGCCGCCCGGCGGCTCGATGCTGACCGCCAGCGCGGGCACCGCCTTGGGCAACTGCGCCAGCGCCAGCCGGGCTTCAGGTGCCCGGCCGATCACGCCCAGTGACTGCGGCTTGCCGCCCGCAGGCAGCGCCCACAGCTGCAACACCTGCTGGTCGCTCAGGGCCAGGTGACCCAGGCGGCGCACGATCAGGCTGCGTGCGCCGGCATCCCACGACACCAGCATCGCAGGCTGGGCACGGTCGTCGTTCAGCACGGCGACGACCTCGGCCGGTGCCGTCTGATCCTGCCGGGCCAGCTGGATGCCGATGCCGACGGCAAGCACCGCCACCGTGGCCATTGCCGCCGCGGCGCCACGCCAGAAAACCGGGGCCGACCACAGCCGCTGCCACCAGCCGTCCGCGGGGCGGGTGTCACGGGCCGGGCGGGCCGGCTGACTGGCCGGATCGGCCACCTTCCAGCCGAGGCGATCCTCGATCCCGCACCACACCTTGTCGACCGGCTCGGCGGCCGCCTGCAGCTCGGCCACGCCCGCCAGCCGCGCCTGCCAGCGGTGGATCGCGGCGCGCACCGCGGGCTCTTCGCGTGCGAGTTGTTCCAGGCGGCGCCGTGCGCCGCCGTGCAGCACCCCCAGCGCGTACTGCGCGGCGATGCGGTCGAGCAGGTCGGGATGGCTGGCCAGGTTCATGCCGCGCCCTCCATGCAGCTGCGCAGCCGCTCCAGGCCGCGCCGGATCCAGGACTTGACCGTCCCCAGCGGCGCGCGCAGCCGGGCGGCCAGCTCGGCGTGGCTCAGGTCCTGCAGGTAGGCCAGCATGATGGCCTGGCGCTGCGGCTGATCCAGGCGCTGCAGGCAGCGGTTGAGCGCGCGTGCCTGCTGGCTGGCATCGGCCAGTTCCGCGGGCCCGGCCGCGTCGTCGGCCAGCCATTCGCCCAGGTCTTCGTCAAGCTCGACAGTCTGCCCAACGTGTGCCGCGCTCGCCCGGCGCAGGCAGTCCAGCGCGCGGTTGCGCACGATCGCGGTCATCCAGGTCATCGGCGCGGCCAGGTGCGGCCGGTAGTCGCCGGCGTGGTGCCAGATGCTGACAAAGCTTTCCTGCACGACATCCTCCGCCCAATCGCGCCTGCCAGTGATACGCAGCGCAAGGCCAAACAGTTTCGTCGCGCTGAGGTCATAGAGGCCGCGCAGCGCCTGCCGGTCGCCGATGGCCACGGCCTGGAGCAGGGCCGCAAGGCGCTCGGCGCCGGGCGGCGTGGCGTAGGTTTCGGCGGAAGGGGACACCGGAGAAGGGGGCACCGGGGCGTCTCGCGAAAGGGTGTTGCCGGATTATAGGCACACGACCTTGCATCCGATTGGCCCCGGCGTGCGTATCAGATGGCAGGCGCACGATGGCGGCCCCGGGCTGCGGCGCCTTTGATCCCACACAGGAGAACTTCATGGAACGCATGCGCACGACTGCCGCCACGGCAGATCCGACCGATTCCCGTGACCGCATTGTGACCGCGCCCGATGCACGCCGCCGCGGGCTGCTCAAGGCACCGGGGCTGTTCGCGCTGGGCTCGCTGGCCGTCATCAGCCTGGGCGAGTCCATGCCAGCCTGGGCGCAGACCCAGTCGGGCAGCACCAGGGACGACATCAATATCCTGAACACCGCGCTGGGACTGGAATACCAGGCGATCGCCGCCTATCAGGTAGGCGCGGAAAGCGGCCTGCTGCAAAAGCCGGTGCTTGCCACCGCGGTCAAGTTCCAGGACCACCACAAGGCGCACGCGCAGGTGCTGGCCGGGACAGTATCGAAGCTGGGCGGCACGCCGGTGGTGGCGAAGAAGGCGTCGGAATACACCTTCCCGACTGACAAGCTGAAGACCCAGGCCGATGTGCTGCGCTTTGCAGCGGGGCTGGAGAAGGGCGCCACCGCCGCCTACCTGGGCGTGCTGCCGAACTTCCACAACCGCGAGCTGACCCGCGCCGCCGGCAGCATCCTCGGGGACGAGGCGATGCACTGGGCGGTGCTGCTGCATGCGCTCGGTGAAGATCCGGTGCCGGGGGCGTTTGTGGGGTGAGGATGCAGAGGCTTGCCAATTGTGTGCGCCCCTCTCCCGCCTGCGGGAGAGGGGCCGGGGAGAGGGGAGCCCCGTTCAGGCGGCGTTGGCTACGTCGTGCGCAAGGCGCGCACCGATTGCCAATCAGCCCGTATTGCGCAGGCCTGCCGCCACCCCGTTGATGGTGAGGTGGATACCCCGCCGTACGCGGATATCATCGCCATCCTTGCCCGAGCGGAAACGCTTGAGCAGCTCGACCTGCAAGTGGTTCAGCGGGTCGAGGTAGGCAAAGCGGTTCTTGATCGAGCGCGCCAGCAGCGGGTTGTCCGCCAGCCGTTCCTGGTGGCCGGTGACCAGTGTCAGCATCTCGCAGGTCAGGTGCCATTCCTTGCTGATGCGGTTGAACACGGTGCGGCGCAGGGCCGCGTCGTCGCACAGCTGGGCGTAGCGCGAGGCCACGGCCAGGTCGGTCTTGGCCAGCACCATGTCCATGTTGGACAGCAGCGTCGAGAAGAACGGCCAGGTCTTGACCATGCGGCGCAGCATGGTCACGGCCAGCTTGCGCGCCTTGTCGTCCGGCGCAGTGTCCAGCAGCGACTTGACCGCGCTGCCGAAGCCGTACCAGCCCGGCAGCAGCAGCCGGCACTGGCCCCACGAGAAGCCCCACGGGATGGCGCGCAGGTCTTCGATGCGGCGGTGCTTCTTGTCCATCAGCTTGCGCGAGGCCGGGCGCGAACCCAGGTTCAGGTCGGCGATCTCGGTGATCGGCGTGGTGGCGAAGAAGTAGTCCTTGAAGCCCGGGGTCTCGTAGACCAGGTCGCGGTAGGCGGTGAAGGCGCGGTCCGACAGCTGCTGCATGACGGCCTCGAAGGTGTCCAGCTCCCTGGGCGCATTCTGCTGCGGCAGCAGCGAGGCTTCCAGCGTGGCCGCGACCACCGTCTCCAGGTTGCGCCGGCCGATCTCGGCGTTGGCGAACTTGCTGTTGATGATCTCGCCCTGCTCGGTCAGCCGGATCTGGCCGTTCACGGTGCCCGGCGGCTGCGACAGGATGGCCTGGTAGGTCGGGCCGCCGCCGCGGCCGACAGTGCCGCCGCGGCCGTGGAACAGGCGCAGCTTGACCTGGCGCTGCTCAAACAGCTGCACCAGCGCCAGCTCGGCCTTGTACAGCTCCCAGGTGGAAGTCAGGAAGCCGCCGTCCTTGTTCGAGTCCGAGTAGCCAAGCATCACTTCCTGCTCGACGCCATGGTGCGCGATCACCGAATCGAAGCCCGGCAGGTCCAGCAGCGACTGCATGATGCCGGCGGCGTTGCGCAAGTCCTCGATGGTCTCGAACAGCGGGATCACCATCAGCTCCATGCGCGCCGGGTCGGTCTTGCTGCCCAGCGTGCCCTGCAGCATGCCGGATTCCTTCTGCAGCAGCATCACCTCGACCAGGTCCGACAGGGTCTCGGTGTGAGAGATGATGTAGTTGCGCGCGATGCGCTTGCCATAGCGCGCGCGCAGCTCGCGCGCGGCGGCGAAGATCGCCAGTTCCTTGCGGGTCTGCTCCGAGTACTCATGCCACGGGAGCGTCAGCAGGCGCGGCTGGCGCAGCTCGGCCAGCAGCAGTTCCAGCTTGCGCGCCTCGGGCAGGGCGGCATAGTCGGGGGCGATGCCGGCGGCGGCGAACAGCTCGGCGATGACCGCCTCATGCACGTCCGAGACCTGGCGCATGTCGACCGATGCCAGGTGGAAGCCGAACACGCCGATGGCGCGCGCCAGCGCGTCGATGCGGCCATTGGCCAGCGCCTGGCCATGGTTGTCGCGCAGCGAGTCGACCACCACCTGCACGTCGGCGGCAAAGGCCTCGGCGCTGTCATAGGGCTCGGCCGGCGCCACCGGGCGGCGCGGCACGGCGTGGCCGGTCAGCGTCTTGCTGGTTGCGGCCAGGCGCGCGTAGATGCCGATCAGCGCGCGGCGGTAGGGTTCGTCGGCGCGATGCTCGGAGTGGTCGGGCGAACGCTCGGCCAGCGCCAGCAGTTCTGCGCTGGCGTCGACCATCAGCGTCGACATCGACAGCTCCGCGCCCAGCGCATGGACTTCATCCAGGTACCAGTCGATGATCATCTGCCCCTGCTGGCTGGCGGCGTGCTGCAGCGTCTCGGCGGTGACGTTGGGGTTGCCGTCGCGGTCGCCGCCGATCCAGGAGCCCATCTGCAGGAACGGGGCCAGCGGCGCGGCCTTCGTGCCCGCGGCGCCCGGGGTGCCCTTGCGCTTGCGCGTGGCCGGGAACACCGCGGCGATGTCTTCTTCCAGTTCGCTCATCAACTGCGGGATGCCGCGCAGGAAGCAGGTGCGGTAGTACGACAGGGCATTTTCGATCTCGTCGGCCACCGTCAGGCGCGCATCGCGCAGCATGCGGGTCTGCCACAGCGTGGTGACCTTGGCGCGCAGCTGCGCGGTGTTGTGCTCGCGCTCGCGCGCGGTCATCGGCAGGTCGCGCTCGGCCAGCAGACGGGCGATCTCGCGCTCGGCGTCGAGAATACTCTTGCGCTGGACTTCGGTCGGGTGCGCGGTCAGCACCGGCACGATCAGGGCCTCGTCCAGGAACTTGCGCAACTGCTTGCCGGTCACGCCGGCGGCATCGATCGCCTCCAGTGCGTGGGCCAGGCTGCCTGCCTGCGGCGGCGAGCCGGCCAGCGCGTGCACGCGGCGGCGGCGGTTGTGGTGCTGGTCCTCAGCGATATTGGCCAGGTGCGAGAAATAACTGAATGCGCGCACGACCTGGTTGGTCTGGTCGCGCGACAGGCGCTTGAGCAGGCGGTCCAGCTCCGCGCCGGCGGCGCGGTCGTTCTCGCGGCGGAAGCGTACCGCGGTCTGGCGGATGGTCTCGACCACCTCGAAGGCGGCGTCGCCTTCCTGTTCGCGCAGGCATTCGCCCAGCAGGCGGCCCAGGAAGCGGATATCCTCGCGCAGCGGCACGTCCTTGTCGGCGGTGCGGCGGGCGTTGGGGGCGATGGTGGTTCCGTTGCTCGACACGATGGAAAGCTTGGGCTTGGCGGAACGTTTGGTCCCGCTGCGGGTGGCGCGGCGTTTCGATTCGGTGGCGGATGCGCCGCTTGCGTCACCTTGGCCGGCGCCGAGGGCAGGGCTTTGGTCTTTCGCAGCCGGGGCGGTCCGCCGGCCGTTGGGGCGCGCAGCATGCTGCGTCATGCAATCTCCTCGTTCTGCTTCTCTAAGCTTATCTATTGATGCGGAGGGGCTATTGGGTCGCGTGCTACCATTGATGCATGTCGTCTGCCACCCTGTCTTCCTCTACCGCTGTCGTGTCTCGCAATCTTCCGCAAAAGCTCGTTATTGCCTCCCGAGAAAGCCGTCTGGCCCTGTGGCAGGCAGAACATGTGCGTGCTGCGTTGCAACAATACTATCCCGCGTGCGACGTGTCCATTCTTGGCATGACAACGCGCGGAGACCAGATTCTAGACCGTACGCTGTCCAAAGTCGGCGGCAAGGGTTTGTTTGTCAAAGAACTGGAGTTCGCGATGGACGAAGGCCGGGCGGACCTGGCGGTGCATTCGCTCAAGGATGTGCCGATGGAGTTGCCCGAAGGCTTCGCCCTGACCGCGGTGATGGAACGCGAGGATCCGCGCGACGCACTGGTGTCTTCCGCTTATGCCTCGCTGGACGAGATGCCGGCCGGCACCGTGGTCGGCACCTCCAGCCTGCGCCGTGAAGCCGCGCTGCGCAGCCGCTACCCGCAGCTGGTGATCAGGCCGCTGCGCGGCAACCTGGACACGCGGCTGGGCAAGCTCGATCGCGGCGAATACGGCGCCATCATCCTGGCCGCCGCCGGCCTCAAGCGCCTGGGCCTGGGCGAGCGCATCCGCGCGCTGATCCCGATCGAGGTGTCGCTGCCGGCCGCGGGCCAGGGCGCCCTCGGCATCGAGATCCCGGCCAACCGCCCTGAGCTGGCGCCATGGCTGGCGCCCCTGAACCACCAGCCGACGGCGCTGGCCGTGACCGCCGAGCGCGCCGTGTCGCGCATGCTGGGCGGCTCATGCCAGGTGCCGCTGGCCGCCCATGCGCGCTGGGAAGGCGATCAGCTGAAGCTGGACGCCTTTGTCGCCTTGCCCGATGGCACGCGCGCCATCCGCGCTGCCGCGTCCGGACCGGCTGCTGACCTGGCCGCCGCCGAAGCACTAGGCCAGGCCTGCGCGCGCGACCTGCTGGCACAGGGTGCGGAGGCCATCCTCGCGGCACTGGCCGATTCTGGCGATCCCGCCGGCTCCCAAGCTCCTGCCTGAGGCTGCCCCATGCCCAGCCCGACCGTCGTTGTCACACGACCCGCCGGGCAGTCCCGGCAACTGACCGAGGCGCTGCAGGCCGCGGGCCTGGATGTACTCAGCTTTCCCTTGCTGGCCATCGGCCCGGCCGCCGACGACGCGCCGCTGCGCGCCGCGCTGGCGCGGCTGGACACTTTTGCGCTGGTGGTCTTTGTCAGTCCCAATGCCATTGCCTACGCGCTCGACGCGCTGGCCGGCGTGCAGGGCGCGGCCGTGGCCCATTGGCCGGCGCAGGTGCCGGTGGCGGTGGTCGGGCCGGCCAGCGTCGCGGCCCTGGCCGAGCGCGGCATCGCGCCGCCCGCGTACCGGGTGATCGCGCCCGCGGGCGCTGCCGCGAACGGGCAGTGCCCCGATGACGCCGCACCAGAGGCCGAAGCGCTGCGCTTTGACTCCGAGGCCCTGTGGGCCCGGCTCGATCCCGCCGCGCTGGCAGGCAAGCCGGTCCTGATCATCCGCGGCAACGGCGGGCGCGACTGGCTGGGCGAGCGCCTGCGCGAGGCCGGTGCCCAGGTCGAGGCCGTCGAGGCCTACCAGCGCACGCTGCCCGAACCCAGCACCATGCAGTGGCAGGCCGTGCGCGACAACCTGCGACCCGGCGCGGCGCCGCATGCGTGGCTCCTAACCAGTTCTGAAGCGGTGCGCAACCTTGACGCGCTGGCACGCCGGCATCTGTCGCCTGAGGAAGACGCTACCCTGCGGCAGGTGCAGTGCATCGCGCCGCATGCGAGAATCGCCGAACAGGCGCTGGCGCTGGGCTTTCCCCATGTCCTGCGCGCCGCCCCGGGCGATGCCGGCCTGCTGGCGGCGTGCCTGCAGTGGGCCGATGCCCATGCCGGTCCGGCGCCGGCAAGCATGGCCAGCGCGGCAACCGAAGCCAGCCCGCCCAGCGCCAAAGCCGAAGCGCCGCCGGCCCCGTGCCGGACGCAGCAGTTCCCGCAACGTCAACGAAGGTCGAACGCGTGACGCAAGAAACCACGTCCTCCTCCGCTACGCCGCCGCCCACGGCGGCCTCCGCAGCATCGGCGCAAGCCGCGCCCGCGCCGGGCCCCGCTACCCCCGGTGCTCCCGGTGCTCCCGGTGCTCCCGGTGCAGCCACACGGCGGTCCGCTGCGTTGTGGGTGCTTGTCGCCGTGCTGGTGGTGGCGACGGCCGGCGGCTTCTGGTGGCTGCAGCAGCGCGTTGACCACCTGACCGGCGAGCTGGCGCGCCGCCAGCAAAGCAACGATGCGCTGGTGCAGGAGTCGCGCGTGCTGACCCGCAACGCGCAGGACACGGTCAAGGAACTGCAGGCCAAGGTCGGTGCGCTGGAGAACCAGGTCGGCGAGACCCGCGACAAGCAGGTGGCGCTGGAACAGGTTTACCAGGACCTGATGCGCAATCGCGACGACTGGGAAATCGCCGAGATCCAGCAGCTGCTGACCAGTGCCGGCCAGCAGTTGCAGCTGACCGGCAACGTGCAGGTGGCGCTGGCCGCGCTGCAAAGCGCCGACGCCCGCCTGGCGCGCGCCGACAAGCCCCAATACAACCTGCTGCGCCGCGCGATTGCGCGCGACGTCGCGCGCATGAAGGCGGTGCCCGACACCGACCTGACCGGCGCCGCAATCAAGCTGGACGAGGCCATCAACCAGGTCGACGCACTGCCGCTGCTGTCCAGCGAGCGCATGCTGGAGCGCAGCGAAGCCGACGCCCGCAAGGGTGCCGCCGGCAATGGTGCCAGCGCGCCGGCCGCCGCCAACGGCGCGGGCCCGGGCTGGTTCACGCGCCTGTGGGACTACCTGCGCGAGGAACTGGCGCAGGTGGTTCGCATCCGCAAGGTCGATGATGCCGAGGCGCTGCTGCTGTCTGGCGACCAGGGCTGGTTCCTGCGCGAGAACGTCAAGCTGCGCCTGCTCAATGCGCGCCTGGCATTGCTGTCGCGCAACGAAGCCGTGTTCCGCAATGACCTGGCCGCCGCGCAGGCGATGATCAGCCGCTATTTCGATACCAAGTCGCGCCGGGTGCAGGGGGTGCTGACGCTGCTGCGGCAGGCGCAGGCCGGTGCGGTCACGGTGCAGTTGCCGACCATGGCCGAGAGCCTGGGCGCGCTGCATGCCCTGAAGAAGGAGTAAGCCCATGCGCCTTCTGTTCTGGGTTGCGGTCCTGTTTGGCGGCGCCGTCGGGCTGGCCCTGTTCACGCAGTTCAACCACAGCAATGTGGTGCTGTTCTATCCGCCATATCGCGTCGAGCTGTCGCTGAACTTGGCGCTGGCCTTGCTGCTGTTGCTGTTCTTTGTGGTGTGGACGGTGATGTCCACCATCCGCCATCTGGCCGACATGCCGCGCCGCGCCGCCGCCTACCGTGAGCGCAGCCGCATGAGCAAGGCACAGGCGGCGCTGCGCGAGTCGATCGAAAACCTGTTTGCCGGCCGCTTCGCCCGCGCCGAGCGCGCCGCGCGCGAAGCCCAGTCCTGGGACGACCAGGCCCAGACCGCCGCGCTGATCGGCGCCCGCGCCGCGCACCGGATGCAGGAAACCGAGCGGCGCGACGCCTGGATGGCGCAGGTCACGGACCCCGAGCGCGAGCAGGCGCGGCTGGTGTCGATGGCCGAGTTGCTGGTCGATGCCCGCGACGCCGACGGCGCGCTGGAAACCATCGCCCAGCTGCAGTCGCAGGGTGCGCGCCAGATCCACGTGCAGCGCATCGCGCTGCGCGCGCACCAGCACCTGAAGAACTGGACCGAGGTGCTGCGCCTGGCGCGCTCGCTGGAAAAGCGCAACGCGCTGCATCCGGTGCTGGCGCTGCGGCTCAAGCAGATGGCCGTCGAAGCCATGCTGGAGGAACGCCGCCATGACGCCGACGCGCTGACCGAATTCTGGCGCTCGCTGTCCACCGATGAGCGCCGCGCGACCCGCATCGCCGAACCCGCGGCGCGTTACTTCGCGGCGTTGGGCCGGCAGAACGAGGCCCGCCGCATCATCGAAGACGCGCTCAAGGTCAACTGGGACAGCCGCCTGGTGCTGCGCTATGCCGATTGCGCCGTGCCCGGCCACGCGCTGCCGCAGATCCAGCAGGCCGAGAAATGGCTGGCGGCGCATCCCGCCGACGCCGACCTTTACTACACGCTGGGCGTGCTGTGCCTGGGCGAGAAGCTGTGGGGCAAGGCCCAGTCCAGCTTCGAGCGCGCGCTGAAATATGCCGAGCCCGACCAGCAGCGCCGCCTGCGCGTGCGCACGCACCTGGCGCTGGCGCGGCTCTTTGAGGAAACCGAGCGCCTCGACGACGCGCAGCGGCACTATCGCGAGAGTGCGATGCTGGCGGCGTGAGGTTTTCAGGCGCTGGCGAATCCTCTGCTGACAAAGCCCGCACACTGGCGGTGTGCTCCCTCTCCCGCTTGCGGGGGAGGGAGCACACAAACGGTTGTCCAGAACCCCGTGGGGCCTGGCATCCCAAGCCACCATCCATCCTTACGTACTTTCCAATCCATGACTCTCGACCGCATCCTCCAATCCCAGGGCTTCGGGACGCGCCGGTACTGCGGCGACCTGATCGCCGCCGGGCTGGTCGAGGTCAACGGCGAACTGTGCGAAGACCCGCGCGCGCAGTTTGAAGTCGACGGCCTACAGCTCACTGTCGACGGCGAGGAATGGCTGGCCTGCACCAAGGCCTACCTGATGCTGAACAAGCCCACCGGCTACGAGTGCTCGCAGCGCCCGCGCCATCATCCCAGCGTCTACAACCTGCTGCCGGTGCCGCTGCGCCAGCGCGAGGTGCAGGCCGTGGGGCGGCTGGACCACGACACCACCGGGCTGCTGCTGCTGACCGACGATGGCCAGTTCATCCATGCCCAGACCTCGCCCAAGCGCAAGGTACCCAAGATCTATGAAGTGACGACCGCCGAGCCGGTCACGCCGGAGCAGGCCGAAGCGCTGTGCAGTGGCGTGCAGCTGCTCGACGAACCGGCACCGATCGCGGCAGAAGCTTGTGAGATCACCGGCGAACGCAGCCTGCGGCTGAGCCTGGTGCAAGGCAAGTACCATCAGGTCAAGCGCATGGTGGCGGCTGCCGGCAACCATGTCAGCGCGCTGCATCGCAGCGCCATTGGCGGCCTGCAGCTCGATCCGGCCCTGGCCGAAGGCGATTGGCGCTGGCTGACGGCGCAAGAGCTGGCCGCGCTGACCGGCAAGGATTGAGCCAAATGACAGCTCCAGAGCGTGGCCGGGCGCTCATTGCTGCACTGCAACGCCCGCCAATCTTTTCCGGAAGACCCCCGGCGATTTGATAAAATGCAAGGCATGGCGAAGCCCGAAGCACCCATCAATCTGACCAATCAGTTCCTGATTGCCATGCCTGGCATGGCCGATCCGACTTTTTCGGGTTCCGTCGTCTATATCTGCGAACACAATGAGCGTGGCGCGCTCGGGCTGGTGATCAACCGGCCCATCGACATCGACATGGCCACGCTGTTCGACAAGATCGACCTCAAGCTTGAAATCCAGCCAGTCGCGCACCAGCCGGTCTACTTCGGCGGCCCGGTGCAGACCGAGCGCGGCTTCGTGCTGCACGACCCGGTGGGCGTCTATGTCTCGTCGCTGGCCGTGCCGGGCGGGCTGGAGATGACCACCTCCAAGGACGTGCTGGAGGCCGTGGCCAACGGCAGCGGCCCGCACCGCTTCCTGCTGACGCTGGGTTACTCCGGCTGGGGTGCCGGCCAACTGGAGGAAGAACTCAGCCGCAACGGCTGGCTGACGGTCCAGGCCGACCCCGAGATCATTTTCAGCGTGCCGCCCGACGAGCGCTTTGCCGCCGCCATCCGGCTGCTGGGCATTGACTTCACCATGCTGTCGGGCGAGGCCGGGCATGCCTGATGCCGTGGGGCGTGAACTGCCCCGCGACGGCACGGTCCTGGCATTCGACTACGGCGAAAAAAAGATCGGCGTCGCGCTGGGCAACTTCATCACGCGCGAGGCGCGTGCGCTGACCATCCTCCCCAATATCACCGTGGAAGGCCGCTTTGAGGCCGTGGCGGCGCTCATCCACGAGTGGAACCCGGTGCAGCTGATCGTCGGCATGCCGGTCAACCCCGAAGGGGGCGAGCAGCCCTCGATGAAGCTGGCGCGGCGCTTCGGCAACCAGCTCAATGGCCGCTTCGGCCTGCCGGTGGAGTGGGTGGACGAGCGCTATACCTCGCGCGCCGCGTCGATGGCCGGCGCCCGCCGCGGCGAGCTCGATGCCGAGGCCGCCCGCATCATCCTGCAACAGTATTTCGACCAATTCCCGCTATGACGCAGATTTCCGTTCCCGACGCCGAGTCGCTGTACCGCAAGCTGCTGGACCAGGCCCGGGCGTTGATCCCCGAGGCCGAGCGCGCGCTCTGGTCGGTGGCTGGCATCCATTCCGGCGGCGCGTGGATCGCCGCGCGGCTGGCCGCTGACCTGAAGCTGCCCGAGCATGGCGTGATCAACGTTGCCTTCCATCGCGACGACTATGCCAAGAAGGGCCTGCACAGCCAGGCCCAGCCGACCACGCTGCCGTTTGCGGTGGAGGACCGCAACATCCTGCTGATCGATGATGTGCTGGCCACGGGCCGCACCATCCGTGCCGCCGTCAACGAGCTGTTCGACTACGGCCGCCCCGCGCGCGTGGCGCTGGGCGTGCTGGTCGACCGCGGCGGGCGCCAGCTGCCCATTGCCGCCGACCTGACTGCCGCCGAGATGGCGCTGCCGCCCGGCACCACGCTGGTGCTGTCGCGCCAGGGCGAGGGCGCCAGCGCACAATTCGCCTTTTCGACCGAACCTACCGATTCCGCCACCGGCTGAACCAGCCCGAATGCCCCAGGCGCGCCGTGCGCGCCTGACCCCCAGCTCCGAGACCAGACCACCCCCGTTTTTTGCCCGCGCCCGACCAGCCATGACCAAGACGTTCCGCAACCCGCAGCTCACCAAGAACGGCGAACTGAAGCACCTGCTGTCGATCGAGGGGTTGTCGCGTGACATGATCACGCACATCCTCGACACCGCCAGCCAGTTCGTATCGCTGTCCGACTCAGACCGCGATGTCAAGAAGGTGCCGCTGCTGCGCGGCAAGAGCGTGTTCAACCTGTTCTTCGAGAACTCCACCCGCACCCGCACCACCTTCGAGATCGCCGCCAAGCGGCTGTCGGCGGACGTGCTGAACCTGAACATCAACGCCTCGTCGACGAGCAAGGGCGAGTCGCTGCTGGACACCATCAACAACCTGTCGGCGATGTCCGCCGACATGTTCGTGGTGCGCCATGCCAGCTCGGGCGCACCTTACCTGATCGCCGAACATGTCGCGCCGCACGTGCACGTGATCAACGCCGGCGACGGCCGCCATGCGCACCCGACGCAAGGCCTGCTGGACATGTACACGATCCGGCACTTCAAGAAGGACTTCACCAACCTGACGGTGGCCATCGTCGGCGACATCCTGCACTCGCGCGTGGCACGCTCCGATATCCACGCGCTGACCACGCTGGGCGTGCCCGAAGTGCGCGCCATCGGCCCGCGCACGCTGCTGCCGTCGGGGCTGGAGCAGATGGGCGTGCGCGTTTTCCACAACATGGAAGAGGGCCTGAAGGGCGTGGACGTGGTCATCATGCTGCGCCTGCAGAACGAGCGCATGAGCGGCGCGCTGCTGCCGTCGGCGCAGGAATACTTCAAGGCCTACGGCCTCACGCCGGAGCGCCTGGCACTGGCCAATCGCGACGCCATCGTGATGCACCCGGGCCCCATGAACCGCGGCGTGGAGATCGACTCCGCCGTGGCCGACGGCCCGCAGTCCGTGATCCTGAACCAGGTGACCTTCGGCATCGCCGTGCGCATGGCGGTGATGGGCATCGTGGCCGGGAACAGCGACGAATGACGCGGCCGAGCGACACGAGCCAGAACACACCGAACCAGCCAAGCGACACGACAAGCCAAGCTATGAAGATTCACATCAAGGGCGGCCGCCTGATCGACCCGGCCAGCAACACCGACGCCGCGCAGGACCTCTACATCGCCGCCGGCAAGATCGTCGGCGTGGGCAGCGCCCCGGCGGACTTCACCGCCAACAAGACCATCGATGCCAGCGGCCTGATCGTGTGCCCCGGCCTGGTCGACCTCTCCGCGCGCCTGCGCGAGCCCGGCTACGAATACAAGGCCACGCTCGAATCCGAAGTGGCCGCCGCCACTGCCGGCGGCGTGACCAGCCTGGTGTGCCCGCCCGATACCGATCCGGTACTCGATGAGCCGGGCCTGGTGGAAATGCTGAAGTTCCGCGCCCGCACCCTGAACCAGACCCACGTGTACCCGCTGGGCGCGCTGACGCTGGGCCTCAAGGGCGAGACCCTGACCGAGATGAACCAGCTGACCGAAGCCGGCTGCGTCGGCTTCAGCCAGGCCGAGGCTCCGGTGCAGAACACCCAAGTGCTGCTGCGCGCGCTGCAGTACGCACAGACCTTCGGCTTCACCGTCTGGCTGCGCCCGGAAGACCCGTTCCTGGGCGGCGGCGTCGCCGCCAGCGGCGCCGTGGCTTCGCGCCTGGGCCTGTCCGGCGTCTCCGTGATCGCCGAGACCGTACGCCTGCACACCATCTTTGAACTGATGCGCAGCACCGGCGCGCGCGTGCACCTGTGCCGCCTGTCGTCCGCCGCCGGCCTGGAACTGGTGCGCCAGGCCAAGCGCGAAGGCCTGGCCGTGACCTGCGACGTCAATATCCACCATGTCTCGCTGACCGACATGGATATCGGCTACTTCAACTCGCAGATGCGCTTCTCGCCGCCGCTGCGCAGCCCGCGCGACCGCGATGCCATCGTCGCCGCGCTGGCCGACGGCACCATCGACGCCCTGTGCTCGGACCACACCCCGGTCGACGACGACGAGAAGCTGCTGCCGTTCGCCGAGGCATCGCCAGGCGCAACCGGCCTGGAACTGCTGCTGCCGCTGACCCTGCGCTGGGCCGCCGAGCACAAGGTCCCGCTGGCCCAGGCACTGGCCCGCATCACCGCCGAGCCCGCCCGCGTGATCGGCCTGAAGGCCGGCAACCTGGCCGTCGGCAGCGCCGCCGACGTGTGCGTGTTCGATCCCAAACAGGTCTGGAAGGTCGACCGCCGCTCCATCAAGAGCCAGGGCAAGAACTCGCCGTGGCTCGGCTACGAGATGGAAGGC
This sequence comes from Cupriavidus necator, assembly GCA_022041995.1. Lineage (GTDB taxonomy): Bacteria > Pseudomonadota > Gammaproteobacteria > Burkholderiales > Burkholderiaceae > Cupriavidus. Next base: position 3,254,321 of record CP074381.1, on the reverse strand, counting down.
AAGGTCCGCATGACCCTGGTCGGCGGGCAAGTCGTGTACGGAAACCACGCCCACGCATGATCTGGCTGCGCAAGACCGCGCTGGTATTGCACCTGCTGCGCGGGCTGGTGACCTGCGCCTTGCTGTTCCCGTGGCTGGGCGTGCGCACGCGCGAATGGCATATCCGGCGCTGGTCACGGCGCCTGTTGCGCATTTGCGGCGTAGACGTGGACGTGGTTGACGCCACCGGCGCCCCGTCGCACGGCGCCGGCCGCCATGGCGCGCTGGTCGTGTCCAACCATATCTCGTGGCTGGATATTTATGTCATCCACAGTTGGCAGCCGGTGCGCTTTGTCGCCAAATCGGAAATCCGCAGCTGGCCGCTGGTCGGCTGGCTGTGCGAGAAGACCGGCACCATCTTTATCGAGCGCGGGCGCAAGCGGGATGCGCATCGGGTGCTGCATGACATTACGGATGTGATGCTGCAAGGGGATCTGGTCGGCGTGTTCCCGGAAGGCACCACGACCGACGGCGCCGAGGTGCTGCCATTCCACGCCAACCTGATGCAGGCGCCGATTTCTGGCGGGTTGCCCGTGCAGCCCCTGGGGCTGAACTACCTCGATGCCGCTACCGGTCAACCAACGCTTGCCGCTGCCTACATCGGCGAGACCACATTGCTGCAGTCACTGGAAGCGGTCTTGCGTGCACCCCGGATCAAGGCCAGGCTGGTGATCGGGCCCGCGCTGGCGTCGGCCTCGGGTGACCGCCGCGAGCTGGCAAACTCCGCCAGGGAGGTGGTCTCCCACCTCAGCCAGGGCGCGCCGGAACACGCTGCCGCTGCGGCCCGACGGCTGAATCACCCCGTCGAGCCCGGCGGCGTGCCCGAGCCAGCCTCCGCTGCCATCAGCTAGCCATCCTGTCGTCCCTGCCAACGCGGGATTGCCAGTCAGGCGAGCGGGTCACAATATTGCGGGCAATCAACCTGAACGACGGTCCGTTCGGCAGGATTCTGTGCCATCCGGGCCGCCGTCAGCTTGCCACCCCAGACGCAGCCCGTATCCAGCGCCATCAGGTTTGGCCGCATGACCAGGCCCAGCGTCGACCAATGGCCGCATACCACCGTCACATCCTCGGTACGCCGCCCCGGCACGTCGAACCACGGCATGAACCCATCCGGCGCCTGGCCCAGGCCTTCCTTGGTCTTGAAGTCCATCACGCCATCGACAGTGCAGTAGCGCAGCCGGGTGAGGGCATTGACCACCACCCGGTGGCGTTCGATGCCGCGCAGGCCGTCGTGCCAGCGGTCGGCGGCGTTGCCGAAGATGTCGGCGAGGAAGGCTTGCCAGTTGGGGCCCTGGAGTTGGTCTTCGACTTCGTGGGCGAGGTCGATGACCTGGGTGGCGGTCCATTGGGGAGGACGCCGGCGTGGACCAGGAGGAAGTTGTTTTCCAGCAGGGCGAGGGGGCGGTGGCGGAGCCAGGTTAGCAAGTCCTCACGGTCGGGGGCGGTGAGGATGTCGTCCAGGGTGTCGGATTTGCCCTTCTTGCGGACGCCGGCGGCTACTGCGAGGAGGTGGATGTCGTGGTTGCCGAGGACGGTTTCAGTGCGGCTACCCATGGCATGAATGCCGCGGAGGGTTTGGAGGGAGGCTGGGCCGCGGTTGACCAGGTCGCCGACGAAGCGGAGCGCTGGCTGTGCCGGCAATTCGCCCAGTAGGGTGTCCAGCGAGGCCGCGCAACCTTGTAAGTCGCCGACGGCATGGAGTGTCGAAAAAGTAACTTTATTGTTGGGCATCAGAACCGGAGGAAAACTATTTCGCTTCTATTTGTAGTTTTGTGACCGATATACCGTGGCATGGTTACATGAGGCTACAAAAAGAGGGGGAGGGGACGTGGGCTAGAGCAATCCGTCGGATAGAATACCGCCACTTCTGCAGGCACTTAACGCCCCGCCGTCCAGAAAGAGGACAAGGTGGGCGCTCGGCTTTTGCCGGGCCATCGAAACATATCGAGGCAAGGAGCAAGTTTTGTCGCATATTTTGGTCACTGGCGGCGCTGGATTCATTGGCGCCAATTTCGTTCTGGCATGGCTGGGTGATAAATCGGCGGATGGGGTCGTCAACGTCGACAAGCTCACCTATGCGGGCAATCGGAAGACTCTAGCGTCGGTGGAAGACGATCCGCGCCATGTGTTCTCGCAAACAGACATCTGCGACCGTGCCGCCCTGGACAAGCTCTTCGCCACCTACAAACCGCGCGCCGTCGTGCACTTTGCCGCGGAAAGCCACGTGGATCGATCCATCCACGGTCCGGCTGAATTCATCGAGACGAATATCGTAGGCACCTTCACGCTGCTGGAAGCGGCCCGCGCGTATTGGGGTGGCCTGGAAGAGCCCGCCAAATCGGCATTCCGCTTTCTACACGTTTCCACGGACGAAGTGTTCGGCTCGCTGAGCGAAACCGATCCGCAATTCTCCGAAACCACGCCGTACGCGCCGAACAGCCCATACTCTGCATCCAAGGCCGCCTCCGACCACCTGGTCCGGGCCTACCACCATACCTACGGCCTGCCGGTCCTGACGACGAACTGTTCAAACAACTACGGTCCGTACCATTTCCCGGAAAAGCTGATTCCGCTGGTCATCGCCAACGCGCTGGCTGGCAAGCCGCTGCCGATCTATGGCGACGGGCAGAACGTGCGTGACTGGCTGTACGTGCGGGATCACTGCTCGGCGATTCGGGAAGTGCTGGCTCGGGGCGTCTCGGCGAGACCTATAACGTTGGCGGCTGGAACGAGAAGACCAATGTCGATGTCGTGCATACCTTGTGCGACCTGCTGGACGAACTGCGCCCCAAGGCCACCGGCTCGTACCGCGACCAGATCACCTTCGTCAAGGACCGCCCCGGCCACGACCGCCGCTATGCGATCGACGCCCGCAAGCTGGAGCGAGAGCTGGGCTGGAAGCCGGCCGAGACCTTCGAGTCCGGATTGAGGAAAACGGTGCAGTGGTATCTCGACCATCAGGCGTGGGTTCAGGACGTCCTGTCTGGCGAGTATCAGAACTGGGTGGCGAAGCAATATGCAGCCTGACGCCGGCGTTCCTACCTTCCTCGTTACCGGCAGCAATGGCCAGGTCGGCTTCGAGTTGCGCCGTAGCCTGGCACCGCTCGGCAACGTCATAGCGCTCGATCGTTCGAGCTGTGATTTGTCGCGCCCGGATGATATCCGTCGCGTGGTGCGCGAGTACCGGCCTGATGTCATTGTCAACCCAGCGGCTTATACGGCGGTCGACAAGGCTGAGACAGAAACCGAACTCGCATACACGATCAATGCCACGGCTGCACGCATCCTGGCGGAAGAAGCAAAGGCACTCGGCAGCCTGTTGGTGCATTACTCGACCGACTATGTCTTTGACGGCACCAAGGCAGTCGCCTATGTCGAAACCGATGCGGTGAACCCCCAATCGGTGTATGGCAAAAGCAAGCTTGCCGGCGAACAAGCCATCGCGGCAGTCGGCGGGCCGCACCTTATCTTCCGTACGTGTTGGGTAGCCGGTGAGCATGGCGGCAATTTTGCCAAGACCATGCTGAGGCTCGGTCGTGAACGCAACAGCCTGCGGGTGATTGCGGACCAGTTTGGTTCGCCGACCACGGCAGCATTGATTGCCGATGTGACCGCCCAGGTTATTGCGCGGCACTGGCTATCTGGCGACCGGCGGGCCTTCGCGGCCGGCACCTACCATCTGGCCGCTGCCGGCGAGACTACTTGGCATGGCTATGCCAGCGAAGTGTTGCGCTATGCCGCCACCAAAGGCATTGAGCTGAAGGTGGACCCGGCCCGCATCGAAGCAATTCCCGCTACAGCATACCCGCTGCCTGCGCCGCGTCCTGCGAACTCTCGCCTGGACACGAGCAAACTGCGTCAGACCTTCGGCATTTACCTGCCGGACTGGCGGCAAGGTATCCATCACCTGCTGGACCAGATCTTTTCCTGAGCTAGACACTATGCGTAAAGGCATCATCCTTGCCGGAGGCTCCGGCACTCGCCTCTATCCGATCACCCGATCGGTATCGAAGCAACTGCTGCCGGTTTATGACAAGCCGATGATTTACTATCCCTTGTCGACGCTGATGCTGGCAGGGATTCGGGACATCCTGATCATCTCAACCCCGGAAGATACACCGCGCTTCGTTGAAATGCTCGGCGACGGCAGCAAATGGGGTATCAATCTGCAGTACGCCGTGCAGCCTTCTCCGGACGGCCTGGCGCAGGCTTTCATTATCGGCCGGGATTTTATCGGCAATGATCCGTCCACTTTGATCCTGGGCGACAACATTTTCCATGGTCACGATCTGGTCGCACAGCTAGGCCGCGCCGCGAGTCAGCAGGAGGGCGCCACGGTATTCGCGTATCACGTGCAGGATCCGGAGCGCTATGGAGTGGTGGAGTTCGATGAAAATTTTCGGGCGCTGTCGCTTGACGAAAAACCGTTGAAGCCGCGTTCGAACTACGCGGTTACCGGACTTTATTTTTATGATCGACAGGTCTGCGATATTGCGGCAGACATCAAGCCGTCAGCCCGCGGCGAACTCGAGATTACCGACGTCAACAAACGCTATCTGGAGATGGCTCAGCTCGACGTGGAGATCATGGGGCGTGGTTATGCGTGGCTTGATACCGGTACACATGACTCGCTGCTCGAGGCAGCCGCCTTTATTGCCACGCTACAGAACCGGCAGGGGCTGATGGTGGCCTGCCCGGAAGAGATCGCGTATCGTAGCAAATGGATCAATGCCGAGCAGGTGGCAGAATTGGCGAAGCCGCTGTCCAAGAATGGTTATGGTAAATACCTGCAGCAGATCACTTCGGAAGCGATCAAATGAGCTTGAACGTCATTCAAACAGATATTCCAGAAGTGTTGATCATCGAACCCAAGGTGTTTGGTGATGACCGCGGGTTTTTCTTCGAAAGTTTCAACGCTCAGCACTTTGAGGCTTCGACAGGTGTGAAGCGGACGTTCGTGCAGGATAACCACTCGCGCTCCGCTCGCAATGTTTTGCGAGGCCTGCACTACCAAATCCAGCATCCGCAGGGAAAGCTGGTGCGCGTGGTGATTGGCGAGGTGTTCGACGTTGCCGTGGATTTACGTAAGAGTTCCCCAACCTTCGGCAAATGGGTTGGCGCAACGCTGTCGGCAGAGAACAAGAGGCAGTTCTGGGTGCCGGAAGGGTTCGCTCATGGATTCGTTGTCCTGTCCGAGTACGCGGAATTTCTCTACAAGACGACAGATTACTGGTACCCAGCGCATGAGCGCAGCTTGACCTGGAATGATGCCGATGTTGGCATAGCCTGGCCAATTCAGGACCCCCCTATCTTGGCAGCAAAGGATGCTGCCGCCAACAAACTTGCCGATGCGGAACTCTTTGACTAGCGTACCGAATTCAACGTGCTACGGGCATAGGCGGCAAGGCTGGACGCCTACATGCCCCGATAGAGCGAGTCAGCCCGTCCGTGGGTCTGAGTCATGAGAGAGCCCTTGCTCCGACGAAATCGGTGTGCTTAAGAGTCCTTTCGTTACGTGCTGCTAAGGTAAAGTAACGGGGCAACTGGTACGACGCATTCTTTGTCGGCGAAGTCCGGTTACTCGTATGCGAGTCCGGAGCATGCATCATAGCGCTCAGCTCGATTTAGCGAGCCACGGCTTGATCCGAGATTCTTGGAATTCAATGCAGACCATTTCCGCATCCATCGTCCTGTACAACAGTCCCGTCGAACAGGTACGGGCTTGCCTCAGTTCCCTGCAAAGGGACGCGGCAATGCGAATTTTCCTGATCGATAATTCCGAAGTGAAGGGGCGTTACGCGCAATTTGCGTCTGACAGTGTGCAAATCATTGATGCGCCCGACAACATCGGTTTCGGGCGAGGTCACAACTTGGCACTGCCGCATATCGCAGCGCTCCGATCGCTTGTCCATTTCGTAGTCAATCCCGATATTGTCGCCAAAGCTGACTGTGTCTCTACGCTGGCCAGCTTTATCCTTGGTCGGCCTGACGTCGTCGTGGCCGGTCCGCGGATCGTTTCTCCGGAAGGCGACCTCTACCATTCCTGCAAGCTGTTGCCGACTCCGTGGAATCTCTTTGCCAGGCGGTTTGCCCCTGCTTTCATGTATGCCCGGGCCGATGCCCTCTACGAACTGCGCAAGTTTTCCTATGACAAGGTGCTGGAAGTTAACAGCCTTTCTGGGGCATTCCTGGCCTTTCGAAGTGAAACATTCCTCGCGCTGAAAGGCTTCGATCCCCGTTACTTCATGTACCTGGAAGATGTCGATATCTGCCGGCGCGCGGCGAAAGTCGGCGTCCTGACATTGGAGCCACGTGCAGAGGTGATACACGAGCATGGGCAAGGCTCGTATCGTTCGTTCCGATTGCTAAAAGAGCACCTACGGTCGGCTATTCTATATTTCAATCGTTTTGGGTGGTTCTGCGATAGAGAGCGCGCGGCTTTGAACCGCGCAACCGTGTCACGATTGACCATGCATCTCCTCGACAAATAGAGGACGGCGACGAATCGTCTTATCCTATGCTCACACTTTCGGTTGCTTTTTTGTTGTCGTTCGTCATCACACTGCTGGTCATCCACTATTCGAGCCTGCATTCGCATCTGACCGCTGACTGGGATTTGAAGGGGGTACAGAAATTTCACGCCCGGCCGGTGCCCAGGATCGGGGAATGGGCATTGTGCTCGCTCTGTGGGGCGGTGCGCTGTTGGCGTCGATTCGCGATCCCAGACTGGTTGGCTATCCGTTCCTGATCTTGATGGGTTGTGCGTTGCCAGCATTTCTTGCGGGCTTCGTCGAGGACCTCACGAAGCGTGTGACGCCGCGCGAACGACTCATCGCTACGATGATATCCGCGCTCTTGGCGGTTTATCTCCTCAATGCAAAGATCGTCCGCATCGATCTACCTTGGCCGGATGCGGCGCTGGCGATTCCGCTGGTTTCCCCCATCATCACCACGCTGGCAGTCGCAGGGCTGGCCAATGCGGTCAATATCATTGATGGTTTCAACGGCCTGGCTTCAATGGTCGCCATGATGATGTTCGTTTCGCTAGCTTATGTTTCATTCCAAGTCGGCGATACCCTGATTTTGACGGTAGCGTTTGCCATGGTTGGGGCAATTCTTGGATTCTTCATTTGGAATTTTCCAGCAGGCCATATCTTCCTTGGTGACGGCGGCGCATATTTCATTGGTTTCATGCTCGCGGAGTGCGGCATCCTTCTTGTACTGAGAAATCCGCAAGTTTCGGCTTGGTATCCCGTACTGATGGTGATCTATCCGATATTTGAAACGCTCTTTTCTATCTACCGGCGGCGTGTCTTAAAGGGGGTGCCTGCGGGCTATCCCGATGGCGTCCATCTGCATACCCTTATCTACAAGCGCCTCATGCGATGGGCCGTAGGAAGCAAGGACGCGCGCCATCGCTTGCGGCGCAATTCGATGACATCTCCCTACTTGTGGATGCTTAGCCTGCTAGCCGTATTGCCCGCAACTCTGTTCTGGAACAATAAGATTATTCTGCTGTGCTTCGTGGCAGTCTTTATCGTGTCTTACGTATGGTTGTACTGGCGGATAGTCCGTTTCCAGTCGCCGCGCTGGATGATCGTCAAGAAATAGAAATAGCAGGGTCCCGGCGCCGCCGGTCGCATCAGTGCGATGCGGCTTGGCAACCTGTAAGACTGTAAAAACAGCCCTTGGATGGAAGGTTTGTCAGACACCTTCCTCCAAGGGCTATTTTTTCTTGGCGTCTCATCTAGAAATAAGGACCGACTAGCCGAAGGGAGGAGAAGTAGAAAATACCCATCATCATGGCTATCGCCATGGCATAGAGATATTTTTCGGACCGCGCCAGCAATGTAATCGGAATCATGTACATCACCATATCGAACAACCCGAATAGCTCCGCGCCTCTCAGTGCGATTGCGTCGTTCCAGAGGAACGTAATCTGAATTGTTATGCCAATGGTGACCATGAGCAGCACGACACGATTCCACTCACTGAGTCGCTGCCAGGCAAATCCTGTCAGGTAAAGAAAAACAGCTAGTTTGGAAAGAAAATTGATATTTAGAAAACTAACGGCAACCGTTCCGTAGGAGCCATCGAAGTACGGCGCGAGCCGCTCCGGCGCTACAACGCTAAGCAGCCCCATTATTACGCCCTGCAATGCAAATGCAAGAAGCCCGCATAGTACCATCACCCATAATCGCCTTGGGCCAAGTATCCATCGTCTCCACTTCACGAGCAGGAGGAGAGGAGCATAGAGGCCAGCCGAGATGTGGAAGATAGTGGCGACAATCACTAGCAGAATTGCGGACTTTGTATGGTCCTCCCTGATCTTGATGATGGCCAGGGAAGCTAGGGGATGGCGACCGCAGCCCGGATCTGCGTCATGTCGTGGACAACAAAGAAGCGGCAAATAATCAGCAGGAATAGCCACCGCCATGTCGTAGACGGTGCAGCAGCCTTGGCGAAGACATACTTGGACGCGACTGCGCAGACCGCAAATATCAGGAATAACACGCTGGGCGGGAGGCCGGTGACTATAGTTGCTCTGGCTAGCAGGACGAAGGCCGGGTCCTTAATATAGTCAAGCCAATCTGCGCCGTTCCTAAGGCTATCAAACCATGAGGCATAGTTGTCATAGTCTCGATCGATGCCCGCACCCCTGAGCCCTGCGAATAGTGCCAGGGCTACAAGAAGGATCGGCCAGAGTATAGGGTCGATGCCCACCCTCTCGCGCTCCGGCCGTATCGCCGATGCCGAGATCAAAAGAACGCTCGTAGCGAACAGAAAATAGTATGGAAGCATTTAAAGCTTGACTGGGCCCAGTCGACCGGTGAGCCCATCAATACATGCGCGCAGCAAACTGAAGAAGTTATGCAGGCGGGCTGGTGAAAAACACGAATAAACCACGACGTATTTTGGCAACCTTAAGCAGGTTGCCACCTGCCAGCGCCAGCCCATATATCCCTTTCTTAAAAGATAAGCGGCGTTTCTTACTATATAGTAATTTCTGATCTGATTGTGCAGATTGATCTCTCGTCCAAGCACTCGGATATATGTATCGCCGATGCTATGACGCATCACGATTGACGGGATAATGTAGCTCTTATATCCCATCGCCTTGGCGCGAAGCCCCCATTCAATATCCACCCAATCAATAAAAAGCTCTTCCATCATCCCGCCGATCCCCGCGAGCGCTTCGGCACGAATCAATGAACCCGAAGCAATGATGTAGTCTGTCTCCACTTCTTTGGCTAAGGATGGGTTCAGGCGAATCTTCTTTACGCCCAGAGCGCCATGGCGCACAGCATCGGCATACACGCCCGATTTCTCGTCAAGGAAAAGCGGTCCAACGGCCGCTACCTTGACGCCACGCTGTTCAAGCTGGAGGCTCGCCGCCTGTAGCCCCTGCACCATGCCCTCGGACAAAGCGCTATCCTGATCCAGCAGCAGGAACCAGTTGGCACCGTCCTTGGCGGCAAGCTCCATGCCGATATTCTGAGCCTTGGCGATGCCAACGTTCTCGCCGAGGGGATGATACTTGAGGAGTCTGTTCTCCTGATATGTCGGGCGTTCCCAAATGTCAGGTGTATTGTCTATCAGGTAGATAGCATCAGCCTGGCCCGCAAGGCTTTCGATCAACCGGTCTAGTAATTGACTGTCAGGATTGTAAAGAATAACAATGGCTGCGATCATGGCTTTATCGGGTGGTGGCTAGAATAACGGTATATCTGAGGAATCCGCCTCGACGTATAACGCCGATCGCTTCGACACCGAAATTGTTGTGGCATTTGCTATGCGTATAAGTTGATAGGCTAACTTGATCTTGATCGACTGGCTTGTCGGAAGTCCAGTAGCTTGATAATGACAGTGCAAAGAGGTAATGGCAGTGTCGCCACCATTGTCAGGAGCCAGTATGGCGTATATGATGTACGCCTTAACTGGGCTGCGAATTGCCGTGCTCTCTGAAAATCCAGGCCGCCATTCATTCGCAGTCGCAGCAAATGCCCGATTTTGAATGTGTAGGTGTTGCGAGAATGAGATTTTATCACGCTGTCCCGCTCATTGCGCGATAGATAATCAGGAAACCCGTCGATGAGATTGATCCAGTCGAGTGCGAATACATTGATTGCTTTGGTGGACCAGTAGCTGCTCTTCTTGCTTGATGTGCGAAGACCGGGAGAGCCCATCCAGTAGGCGCGGGCAGCCGGATGATTTCGGCAATAATCGAGGATAATAGCTAGTTGCGGGAAATTCCTGAAGCGCGCAGCCAGGTCTTTATTGCAGGCGATGTCGATGACCCGGCGCGAGTATATTGTGGCGCCCGTCATCGTCAAATACCATGCGTGATCCAGCAGAAAATCATGCATCTCTTCAATGCTTCGCTCGGCAGCGTCGCCGCAATGAGCATTGACAAGGATAAAATCGTAGCTACCGGTTTCCGCAAGCATTAGTGCTTTCTGCAAATACCCTTCGGCAACTTGAAGAGAATCGCCGAGATACCAGACGTAGTTCTCGCTCGGGGTAAGCAACGTGCTAATGCAGTTGTAATCATGCCCCAAGCCCGGTTGATTCCTTGTGTAATAGAAATAAGGATATTCCTTGCTCAGTTCTTCGATTATCTGTCCGGTCGACTCATTCGTGCTGTCATCGGAGATGTACACCGGAACATTGGTGGCAAGCAGATCAGGGAGAAGCTGTCGAAGATTCTCCTCCAGAATCTCGGGCCGGTTGTACGTTGGGATTGCGATTGCAAGAACGTTGCTCTTCATGGATTTTCGCTCAGGCTCTTATAGTATTGTTCGATGCCGGCTTCGATGTCGCGGGGGGCAAAGTCCACGAGCGAGTGCAATTTGGTTACATCAAGCACGACCTTGCGGACATCAACGGCGCGGCCCTTGCCATAGGAAACATCCGCCGATTTCCCGGTCACTGTTTCGAGTACCGCAATGACTTGTCGCAACGATGTGCCGCTGCCACTTCCTATGTTAACGGTCTCATTCTTTATGCCGTTTTGCAGGAGGGAGCCCACAGCGTTGGTCAAGTCCTCGACGTAAATATAGTCCCGGATAACATGCCCATCTCCCCAAATTTCGAGCCTCTGGGAGGTCAACATTGTCTGCAAGGCTGTAGCAATAAACCCCTGCTTCCTGGACGGGTCCTGAAGTGGGCCATAAGGATTGGAAGGGCGCAGGATCAGGTATTCCAATCCTTCCTTGCGATGGAAGAACCTGATCTGGTTTTCCATCAACAGTTTGGCCTGGCCATAGTAGCTAATAGGCGCGCATTCGGTGTTCTCGTCCAGGCTCTCGTTGGCGGAGTTTCCGTACACGGCACCGCCGGATGAAAAGTAGATGTAATGAATGCCGCGTGCTGCCAATTCCTTGACCAGGATCGTTGCGGGCAGCAGTACATTTTCGTGTTCCGCCGTGAAGGCTTCGAACGAGCTTCCGGGGAGAAGGCCCGAGACCAGATCGATGACGACATCAATGGCGTGTTCGTCAATATACGAGATGATTCGATCACGGTCGGCATATGAAGTGCTTAACAAGCTGACTTTCCCTGCCATCCCGGCACGTTCAAGGAGGGTGAAGTTTCTGTCGGCCAGATGTACGAGGGCGCCGTTGCCGGTCAGCGACCTAGCCAAGTTAAGGCCCAGAAAGCCAGCCCCACCCAAAATCAGATATGTCGCCATCATCAACCACCGTGAGCTAGTTTTTTAGAGGATCGGCTGTGCGCTTCGCACGAGGTACAGGAAAGTGTCGGCATACGGCTATATCCGATGCAGGCGAAACTGCTTAATTATTCTTGATGAATAGGCGAGGCCGACAAGGCACAAGATGGTCGCGTAGCCGCCGAACATGGCTGATACACTGAAGTAACGGCCCAGCAAATAACTGGCCGGGCCTACCAGGCAGGCCATCACGACTGAATACGCCAGATATGGCTCCTGCTTGTGTGCGCGGGCATAGGTGGCCTGCGAAGAGATGATGTGGTTTGCCAGCATCGCGGCTATTAGCGGCAGGAATTGAACTGGCTCCAAAATTCTGTTGGCGAACTCAACATGCAGGCGCGAGAGGCCATATAAGGTGACCAGCAATGCAATGGACGCGATCACCAGCATTACGAAGGATTTGAGCAGGGCACTTTTATAGAGCGCATCCAGCTCGTCATATTTCTTCTTTGCTATGAAATCTCCGAACCGAGGTGCTTTGGTAGCCACCCAAGACATAGCAAAAGCGGAAAGCGTATTGCAGATTGCGATGCTCATGCCAACTTGGCCGGCCGCCTCCGCGCCGTGGAAGCGAAAGATAATAGGATTGAAGATTTGAAAAACAAAATACCCGCTCAACCAGCTTACGGCGATACGCCACTGTAGCGGCCAGATTTCCTGCCGCCAGGAAATGATATGCGCGGATCTCTTGTGGGCGATGATGTCCGAAAGCAGTGGCCGCAGGCTGACGGACAGCCAGATCAAACCGATCGCGAACATCGCAGCGGCCGATGCGGCGGTTGTCCACAGCCTGCCGCCCAGTAACAAGACAGTCCAAGCCAGCACATTTGAAACAATGGACTGCAGGAGTCGCATCCTGGCGACTTTCGCCACAAGGCCGCATCCTTCGAAGAAGGAAATGATTGGGCTTAGGGCGAGATTGCCACAGGAACATAGCACTAGCACAAGCCAGGGCTTGAGCCAATTTACCTGGTCGCTGGTGGGAGACGCATTGAAAAACCAGATTCCGGCCGGAAACACAACGAGGAACATCAGGACCGCAATCAGTCCGTACCACCGTGCGGCCAGCCAAAGCAAGGAATAAAGCCGGGCTTGGCAAATCGCGTCGCCCGAGATGTGTCGACCGCGCCAGGTGAGGTGCGCCATCTCGTGAGCGGCGAACTGCGCGATGACGCCGCCAAAGCCCAGTTCAAAGAAGATCTGAAGGGCGAGCAGGCTGGCAAAGGTGTAGAAAAAACCCTGCTCAACACCGGTGAGGTGCCTGGCCACCAGCACCAACGACGCTATGCCGGCCAGCACCGTCCAGCCTTTGCCGAGTATGACATAGGCAATCGCAGGGTCGATACCGGCGATGCGCAAGAGGGATTTGACGATCATGCTGAGGCTAATGTGGTGTTTGCATTCGGATCGCCACGGTCGCTCGGCCGATACGGCGGCTCTCCGATCTTGAACGGCCGCGCCCTTTGCTCGATGTTCAAGATACCGAAGCTAATGCACGCACCGGTGGCGTGGGAGCAGCCCGCTCTCGGAAATAGGGCGGACCGCTGACACTTGTCTCACGTCCACCGCTAAGTGAGAACCCAAGGGGGCTGGTTTGGCAGTGAGAAGTAGTTATTCCAAGACCATTGTCTGATTAGGAACTCGCATTCCGGCGCTTATTGTTGGGGGAACGCCATTCTTGTGCGACCTCTTGCCATGTTGACGAATGCCGAGTACGACTCGACGCGATGCCCTCAGCAATGAATGCATATACGAGCGCACCGACCAAGCCGGCTGCAGCGGCGAAGATCGCCAGTAGCAAGGGCCGCGGGCCTGACCTCTGATCGGGTTGCGTAGCCCAAGTGATCTTTAACTGATCCCTTTCTTCTTTTTGAGCGAACTCCAGGCGGCTCTTAAGGCGCTCCGTCAAGGCGTTCCAGTAGGAGTATTGCTGTAGAGTCGTGACCGCTGCAGCGAGTGCGCCGGGATCGGATAGGTCACGATGATTGCCCTTTCCTGCCGTCAAACGCTGCAAGCTGCTGAGCTGATCCTGCATCTTGACTATCTGGCTTTGGACCAGATCCGAGGTGCCTCCCTGGCGCGTGGCTCCTTGGGCCTGAAGAGTTGCCTCGGCCTGAATATCGGCAAGCGCTACTATTCCGTAGCGATCCGAAGGAGATATCCTCTTCAGCTGATCCTGGACCTGGGCGGAATTAAGAAGCTTTTCCGCGTTAACTTTGTCCTTCTGGGCTGCCTCGTAGCGTAGTTCGAGGGCGTATCGAGATTGCGAAATATCCAGAAGCCGCATGTCGTAGAGATTTCTCTCCAGCGCACGACCTGCGGTATTGGCAACCTTTGCTGCGAAAGCCGGATCCCTATCTATCGCGATTATGTCGAGATAGGCATCCTTGTTGTTGACGGTAACCTTGACGTGCGCCGATATCGCTTGCCGCGTAGCGGTCTGAGTCGCTGTACTATAATGTTGCGCCAATCCCAGCTCTGCCGCAATTTGATCCAGCACCAGCTCGTTATTCAGAATCCAGCTGTATGTCTGCACATTCTTGGATGGTGCCACCCGAAGTGTCGCCGTGTACTGCTTGGTCATCAGGAGGCTCAGGCCATAAGCCAATACTGCCAGCACTACAGGTGTCAGTATTATTGCGCGCTTGTGCCTAATGAGCATAATCAGCGCATCCAGTAGCGGTGGGCGATTGATTTCTTCTGTCTTGATGGGCGGGGGGCTATACATTACCTTCAATAGCTCAATTTGAGCGGGCGAATATTGGTTGCGTAAGCAGCTACCCGCGAAAGGGTAGCCGAAGAGTTTCGCTTTTCCGGGCCAGCTTACAACAGTACTGTCGGGATCTGTGCAAAATTTGCGATATCTTACACGATCAGCAGAAGGCGCTTTTCGTTATGTGGGTAGCTAAAGCGCAACTTTCATTCGGGCGGGGGTGAGGCCCAAGACGTGAACCTGCCTGGTTTGTGGCTAGGTAGGTCAGTCGCGAGACATAGTGCAGTTCAGTCCCAGCGGATTTGTATGGGGACCGCAGCCGATCGAGGTTCCCCTTGCTACACAGGCGCTTCCGGTTAGCGCACCCGCGTCTTGTTGCAGTCTCACCATGAGGGCGGTCGCTGCTTCTCGGAGATAGATCGGTGCCTTACGCCGGAGCACTAGTCGTCAATCCCAGAACACCCAAGGGGCAAAGTTGCGCGCCGGCCTTGCACTTCGTGTAGTACATGTGCAGCCTAAAAGACCCCGCCCTCGTCGCTGACCAAGGGCCTTCGCAAAGTAAAAAAGCAGCCTGCTTGTCAGCAACATCCCATGGGGGGTAGACGCGGGTGGCCTGGGCTTGTCCTACCGGGCCATTGTTCCCGTAAAACATGGGGAGCGCGCCAACTCCAGCCGCTTGCTGGCAATGCGGTTGCGGCGTATGTGCCCGGGACCTGGTGGCCGTTCCCTGTCCCCTCGATTGATCTGAATTTATTTTTTGCGTTTCACGCTACCGTAGAAAAAATGGAGGTCAGTTAATGACTGTCTACGTGGTTGCCTCGTTGTGTGTTGTAGGCTTGGCCATCGGACAGGTCTTATTTAAAATCAGCTCCGCGGCCCTAGCGGCTAGCGGGTCCCTGTTTAGCCCCAGCAGCGCCGTACCCCTCGTTGCTGCAATATGCCTCTATGGCGCCACGTCGATTGCGTGGGTTTGGGTTTTGCAAAAGATCGAATTGGGCCGAATCTATCCGCTAATGGCTCTCGCCTTCGTGTTTGTGCCAATCGGGAGTCACCTGATTTTCGGTGAGCGCTTTTCGGCTCAGTATTTTGTCGGTGTTTCGCTGACCATGGTAGGAATCGTAGTTGCGGTACGAGCTTAACTATGAAATTAGCCGCAGTTTATGAAATTGTTACGAAGAAGGCGTGGCCGCAATTTGCTGCGTTCCTTTCTTTGATCAGCCTTCTGCTGTCAGCAGTTGTTCCGCCACTTCGGTCACCGGATGAGCGTGATCACATCAAGCGCGCTTATCTCCTGACCCGAGGCCAGATCATTCTTCATACTCTGGCCGAATTGCGTCGTCGCGGCGAACTCGACATGGCGCGCGCCATTGTCGACAGTTCCCCGGTTCGCGCCATGCTGGCGGGAAAAAAACCGGCCCGAACCCAACGGACCGGCGCACGCTGCGGCAGCAAGCATCACCTCATCGTCGACGCGCAAGGCATCCCGCTCGCGGTCATCCTGAGCGGCGCGAACAGCAACGACATCACGCAACTCGATGCGCTGGTCGAGGCGATTCCTCCCATTCGCGGAAAGCCCGGACGCCCGCAGCGCAAGCCGAAAATCGTCCAAGGGGACCGGGTTACAGTTCCGAGCCGCACCGACAGCGCTTGCGCAAGCGCGGCATCACGCCCGTGCTTGCCAAAATCGGCTCGCCACACGGCAGTGGGCTCGGCAAAACGCGCTGGGTCGTGGAGCGCTCGATTGCTTGGCTCCACTCGTTCAGACGCCTGAAGATTCGATACGAACGATATGCCCATGTCCACGACGCCTTCCTGTCCCTTGCCTGTTCACTGATTTGCTGGAGCAGGCTAAAGCCCTTCATGAATTAATTTCGCAACAGCTTCTAAGAGTCGCCGGAGGCGGCGCCAGTTGTGGCGCGCAGCTCGCCAGGCAAGCAGCGGTTCATGGACTGGCTTATGCGGGGGCGATAGCAGTTGCAGGCCGCGTGCGAAGCACCAAAGCTAACCCAAAGATTAATGCAACGGCATTAGCCATGGCATAGCCCAGCACAGCCCCGCGTGCACCCAGACGCGGTACAGCAATGAGATCGACCGCTACCGTCGTTGCGAGCACCAGCGCCCACTTCACTGCTACCCACCGCGGCTTGCGCAGAAACACCGGCAATAGACTCAACCCTACATCTGCGAAAACAAGCGTCGACGCCAGCGCAGCCAACCGCAACAGCACAACCGATTCGCCGAACGCCTGCCCGTACAACAACTGAACTACCCATTCAGCACAAAGTGCCAGGATGATCGCCCCGCAAAGCCCGACTGCTGTCACGCCGCCAGTTATGCGCAGCACATTCCGTCGTGCCGCGCCCACCGACTGCTGCCCGAAAACATATATCGGCGCAACCCCGGCGGCCAGGATCGTGGCGATAGTCGTAAAATTGTCCAGCACTTGCATCGTCGCGGCATACGCCCCAGCTCCGCAATTGGCACGGATGGCTTGAGAATCAGTTGGTCCGCACGGCGAGCGCACACCATCAGCATGAAGCTGACCCAGAACAGTGTCCCATCGCGCACCAGGTCTCGGGTCAGCGACGCGTCGCGGGTTGGTACGGTACGGGGCGCGCGTGACAGGTAATACCAGGCTAGCAGCGCAGCGGCAATCAGCGGTTCGATGGCAAATGCCGTTGCATAGGCGGGTACAAGATTGACTCCGCTAAAGAACAGTGCACCAATCAGCCCGGCCTTGGCAGCCAATGCAATGAGGTTGAAGACTACGTTCGGCCGGTTATGCGTACGCGCCTGCATCCACGCGATGACCACGCCGAACGGTTCGCGCAGCATGATGGCCGTGCCGAGGATGGCTGCGGGGATCCATGTGTCTGCCGGCTGTTGTGTGAATGCCAGGTAGGCGCACATCAGCGCATAGCCGGCAAGGCCTGCGGTCAGGCGGATCGCAAAGGCATGGGCGAGCAGCGCGTGCATGGCCTCTGGATCTGGTCGGGCGACGAGCCGTGGCACCACGACTTCGGCAGAACAGATCAATGGAATGGACGCCGCGATAAACACCAGCGACTGTGCATACTGGAAATGCCCGAACCCCTCGGCGCCGAGCGCGCGTGCCAGCATGGCTACGACGCCGATTCCCACGGCCACCTGCAGGCCTCGGTCGGCCAGCATCCATAGCAGATTGCCTGCGACTCTGCGGCGCATCAGCGTTCTTCCTTCAGTTTTCCGTACTGCGCCAGCCATAGCTGCGCCACCGCTGCCACATCGAACCGGCTGACAATCTGCTGGCGGCGGTGGTCTCGTTCGGACTGGGTTCCCGGCAGCCGGGCGATGGTGTCGCGCAGGGCGCGCGTCAGGGCATACGCGTCCCCGATAGGCGTCAGCGTGGCGGTGCTGCTGGCTAGCTCCGATACGCCTGCTGCGTCGGTGGCCACCACGGGCAGGCCGCTGGCCAGCGCTTCGGCTACGGCAAGCGGCATGCCTTCGATTCGCGACGACAGCACGAAAACATCGGCAGCTTGCAAAAGCTCCGGAATGTCTCTCCTGACGCCGGCCAACAGCACAGCATGATTCAACCCATGCTTTTCAATCTGGCTCGCCAGTTCGGCACGCAGCGGGCCGTCGCCGGCAATCATCAGTCTGGCCTTCGGTATGAGACGGCTCACTTCGCTGAAAGCCTCGATCAGCGTGGTCTGATCCTTCTCCGGGACCAGACGGCCGACGTTCAGAACCAGCACGTCGTCAGGGCCGAGTCCCAGGTCACAGCGCGTGCGTTCGCGCGAAGCGCTATCCGGGCGAAAGCGGGTGGTATCGATGCCATTAGGCATTACGATCACACGCCCGTCCGGCACCGCGCCGCTTGCCACCATCGCCTGTCTGCCGGCTTCGCTCACGTGGGTCGTCAGGGCGCACCATCGGTCCGTGGCGCGGTAGGCGAGGGCGCGCAACCGGCCGCCTTCGCGCGCGCTGTGGGCGGAGCAGATGACTGGCGGCATGTGCCCGGTCCTTGCCAGCGCGCGTGCGAAAAGGTTGGCGTGGACCATGTGGGCATGGATCACGTCCGGGTGCCATTGGTGCACAAGTTGCCGCGCTTTGCGCAGCGCCCCAAGCATCGACAGTGGCGTCTTGCGCATGTTCAGTTCGGTCACGCCGACGTCGGGGGGCAGGTCGATTTCCTGGCCTTTGGTGAGACTGAGGATGGCGACCTCGTTGCCGAGCGCCACGAAGGTGCGTGCAAGGGCGGCGATCTGCTGCTCCGCGCCGCCTAGCTTCAGGCCTGTGGTGATGATCAGGATGCGCAGTGGCCGCTGCACGGCGAACTCGCCAGCCGCACCCATCAGCGTGCCCCGTAGCCGGTCGCGAGGGTGCGCAGCGTCTTTACCGCAATCAGCAAGTCGAGGGCCAGCGAGCAATGCTTGACGTAGTACAAGTCATAGCTAAGCTTGGTCACAGTCTCTTCACGACTGCCGGCATACCCCTGCTGCACCTGCGCCCACCCCGACAGCCCGGGCCGCACCAGGTGCCGGTACGGGTAGTAAGCGATGGTCTCAGAGAACTCCTCGACCATCGGCGCCTGCTCTGGCCGCGGGCCTATCAGGCTCATATGCCCCAGCAGCACATTCCAAAGCTGGGGAATCTCATCCAGCCGGTACTTGCGGATGACCCGCCCGACACGCGTGACCCGAGGATCGCGGCGCGCGGCGAACATGGCAGGCGCGCTGCTGTCGACGCCCATGCTGCGGAACTTCAGCATTACGAAGGGCTTGCCGAAGAGGCCGACACGCTGCTGGCGGAAGATGGCACCGCCAGGTGACTCCAGCCGGATCGCGAGTGCAACGGCGAGGGCCAACGGCATGGCAAGCGGGGCCAGGCAAAGGACGGTCACCATGTCGACCGCACGCTTCAGGTAGCCGTACATGTAATGGGCTGCGTAGTCGTCCAGGAAGTTCTCATCGATATGTGCCAGACCGACGCGGCCGGTTAGCATCTCGCCGACGCGCTCCACCGAATACATCCGCACATGGCTCATCTTGTAGTGCGCCAACAGACGGGTGCGTTCCGGGTCGCCGGTGGCGCTGCGCTCCACCATCAGCCCGTCGAAATGCCTTGCGTCTTCCAGCGATCCGATCGGCTCGAAGCGGATGCGGGCTGGTGGTGCCGCGCCGGGCATGGCGAGTATGGCCTCGAGTTGTGTCAATGTCTGCGGATCGGTATAGCCGAACAGCGGCACGTAGTTCTGCACAAAGCGGCGGTAACCGGCCCAGACCCAGGTCAGTGTGATGAGGTACGCCAGCAACAGGGCACCGCGTGAATACTCGATATGGAACGCGGCAAAGCAAAAAAGCAGCCCGCAGAAGGGCAGCGTGACCGCCAGCCCGGCCAGGCTGTTGCCTTCCATGGCCGGCAGGTGCAGCGAGCGGCTGAGCAACATGAACGCGCACAGGTACGGCACAACCGACCATAGCAGCGTGCGCGTGAACACATAGGTGACGAAGCCCGCGCGATGGGCCATCTCGGCGAATATCGCGCTGATGGCAAACAATGCCAGGCCGAGCACCGCCCACGTCAGCATCCGGCTCACGCGGCGCACGGTCTCGGAGCCGCCGATGCGGCCGCGCAGTGCATGATGGCGCAGGCTGTCGGGCTTTGTGTTCATCATGTGGGCAGGCTGGCGCCGCGTGGATTGCTTGCCAGCGCATCGCGATAGACGGACCAGGTTGCCTCGGTCATTTGGTCCAGGCCATAGTGTTGTTCCCATCGGCGGCGCGCGGCACTGCCGAGGGCGCCGCGCAGGGCGGAGTCTGAGGCCAGCGCTTCCAGCGCCGCCGAGAATTCGGACTCATCGTCGTGGTCGACCAGCAAGCCATGGCTGTTGTGCCCGATCTGCTCGCGAATGCCAGGCAGGTCCGAGGCGGTCACGGGCAGGCCAGCGCGCATGGCTTCGAGCACAGACAGCGGAAAGCCCTCATGGTCCGAGGCCAGCACGAAAGCCTGCGCGGATGCCAGCAGGGCGGGGATGTCTGCCACGTTGCCCGGAAAACGAACGCGCCCGGGTGCTAGCTGCTGCGCAAGTTGTTCCATGGCCGTTCGCTGTGGGCCGTCGCCGGCCAGCACCAGTTCGCAATCGCGCAGGTTGGCTCGCGCAAAGGCGCGGATGACCGCATCGGGGCGTTTCGGCGCGGCAAAGCGTGCGACCATCACCAGCCTGCGCAGCGGGGCCTGGGGGGCGGCGCGATGCGCCGTGTCCGGAATGCCATTGGGGATCACTGCAATCCGGTCTGCGGGGACTGGCAGTGAGCTGGCAAGCCGGCGCTCGGCCTCGGCAACGCAGATCACGCGCGATGCCAGCGGTGCCAGCAGCCATTCCGCCGCGCGCGCGGCCAGCCGTTGGCGCCAGGGGGCTTCGGGTTTGAAGGCAAAACCGTGGACCGTGTAGACCACGGGTAATCCCAGCCGCAGGCCGGCAATGCGGCCAAGCGCGCCCGCTTTGGCGCTGTGTACATGGATCAGGTCGGGTGCCGCTGACTTCAGCGCGTGCACCAGCTCGTGCAAGGCCGTGACGGCGCGCCAGGGGGATAGGGCGTTGTCCAGCCGGGTCAGCCGCCTGGTTTCGGCACCAGCGCGGGCGGCAATATCGAACAGCGGCCCATCGCCGCCTGCGAGCAAGACCGTTTCGGCGCGGCCCTGCATTGATTGCAACAGATCGCCGACATGCGATTGGGCGCCCCCGATCTCCGAATTGGTGATCAGATAGGCAATGCGCAGGCGCTGCGAAGGCTGGGCGGGTCTCAAGTGTTCGTACGAGTCTGGCTGGGTCGAGGCCGCCACATGCCCCGGCGAAATCTGCAGGAAGGTAGTCGCCGGATGCTGTGACGGTTACGGCCGGGCGCCATGGCATCCCGGCGGCAGGGCGCGGCCCGGCGCATAAAACGCCGCAAGGCGTAGGACAGACACCGAAAATTGTGACCACCGGTGATAATGCGGCGATTATACCGCCCGGTGGCTGTGCAATCCGGCAAAATACGTCCTTTGGCGAGCCGCAGTTCCCTATGCCAGGGTGCGGCGCGGCCGACAACCGCTACAGGAAGCCACATGCAAATCGATCCCTCCATTTTCAAAGCCTATGACATCCGCGGCATCGTGGGTAAAACGCTCACCCGCGACGTTGCTCGCCTGATCGGCCTGTCGTTCGGTTCGGCAGCAGCAGAGCTTGGCGAAAAGACCGTCGTAGTAGGCCGCGACGGCCGCCTCTCCGGCCCCGACCTCATCTCCGGCCTGGTAGAAGGCCTGCGCGCTGCCGGCCTGGACGTGATCGACATCGGCCTGGTAGCCACCCCATGGTCTACTTCGCCACCAACATCGAGATCGACGGCGTCCGCCCGACGTCCGGCATCATGGTCACCGGCAGCCACAATCCGCCGGACTACAACGGTTTCAAGATGGTGCTGGCCGGCAAGGCGATCTATGGCGAGCAGATCCAGGCGCTGCGCCAGCGGATCGAAGCCGCCCAGTTCAGCAGCGGTGCCGGCACCTACAAGCAAGTCGATGTGCGTCAAAAGTATCTCGATCGCATCATCAGCGACGTCAAGCTGGCCCGTCCGATGAAGATTGCCCTGGATGCCGGCAACGGCGTGGCCGGCGCCTTCGTGGGTGACCTGTTCCGTGGCCTGGGCTGCGAAGTGACGGAGCTGTTCTGCGACGTGGACGGCAACTTCCCCAACCACCACCCCGATCCCGCACATATCGAGAACCTGCAGGACCTGATGAAGGCCCTGCGCGAGACCGACTGTGAGCTGGGCCTGGCCTTCGATGGCGATGGTGACCGGCTGGGCGTGGTGACCAAGGGCGGGCAGGTGATTTTCCCGGATCGCCAGCTGATGCTGTTTGCTGAAGAGATCCTGTCGCGCAACCCGGGTGCCCAGGTCATTTACGACGTGAAGTGCACCGGCAAGCTGGCCCCGT
Organism: Cupriavidus necator; assembly: GCA_022041995.1. GTDB lineage: Bacteria > Pseudomonadota > Gammaproteobacteria > Burkholderiales > Burkholderiaceae > Cupriavidus. Next base: position 3,231,873 of record CP074381.1, on the reverse strand, counting down.
GGATCCGCCAGCACGGCGGCGAGCCGCTGATGTGGAAGACCGGCCATTCGCTGGTCAAGGCCAAGCTGAAGGAGACTGGTGCGCCGATCGCTGGCGAGATGAGCGGCCACGTGTTCTTCAAGGACCGCTGGTATGGCTTTGACGATGGCATGTACACCGGCGCGCGCCTGCTGGAGATCCTGTCGCGCCAGGCTGACCCGAGTGCTGTGCTGAACGCCCTGCCGAACGCCAACAACACGCCGGAGCTGCAGCTCAAGTGCGCGGAGGGCGAGCCGTTCACGCTGCTGGACAAGATCAAGGCGAACGCGAAGTTCGAAGGGGCGCGTGAGGTGATCACCATCGATGGCGTGCGCGTGGAGTATGCCGATGGCTTCGGCCTGGCACGCCCGTCCAACACCACCCCGGTGGTGGTGATGCGTTTTGAGGCGGACAACGATGCCGCGCTGGCGCGTATCCAGGCGGAGTTCAAGCGCGTGATCCTGGCAGAGAAGCCGGATGCTCAGCTCCCGTTCTGAGCGCGCGACGGTGCCCCCGGCATCGTCGGACGCGGCCGGTGTGGCGCAGCCCACGCCGGCCGCGGTGGCTTTCACACTGCCGGAACGGCCGCGCATACTGCTGGTCAAGGTGTCGTCTCTCGGTGACGTGGTGCACAACATGCCGCTGGTGCACGATCTGCGCGCGCGCTGGCCGGGTGCCGAGATCGACTGGGTGGTGGAAGAGGGCTATGTCGAGCTTGTCCGGCTGTTGCCGGAGGTGCGCCGGGTGATCCCGTTTGCGCTGCGGCGCTGGCGCAAGCGCATCCTGCAGGGCGGCACCTGGCGCGAGGTGGGCGAGGTGCGTGACGCGTTGCGCCAGGAGCGCTATGACGCGGTGATCGAGAGCCAGGGTTTGCTCAAGACCGCGGTGGTCGCGCGCGTGGCCGCGCGGGCGCCCGGTGCGCCGATTATCGGGCTGGGCAATGCCACGCAGGGCTCCGGCTATGAGCCGGCGGCGCGGCTGCTATACACCGATCCGGTGCGCGTGCCGCGCCAGACGCATTCGGTGCGGCGCTCGCGCTTGCTGGGCGCTGCGCTGACCGGGCTTGCGCCGGCGGAGCCGCCGCAGTTTTTCGGGCCTGCCGCGCAGTCGCTGCATGTGGACGATCCGCTGTGGGGCGACCTGCCTGCGCGCTATGCGGTGTGCTTCCATGCGACTGCTGGCGCGCGCAAGAAATGGGCGGTGCAGAACTGGCATGCGCTGGGCAGGCGGCTGGCTGATGAGGGTCTGGTGATGTTGTTGCCGTGGGGCAATGACAAGGAACGCCAGGCTGCCGAAGAGATCGCTGCCGGTGTGCCGCAGGCGAGGGTGTTGCCGCGTTTCTCGGTGATGCAGGGTTTCGGGCTGATCAACCGGGCCGAGGTGGTGATCGGGGTCGATACGGGCCTGGTCCATATCGCCGCGGCGTTGTGCCGGCCGACGGTGGAGATCTATACGGCCACGTGGCGCTGGAAGACTGAGGGCTACTGGTCCGCGCGCATCGCCAATGTCGGTGACGACGGCGTGGTGCCGTCGGTCGATGAGGTCTACGACGCGGCTTGCCGCGTGCGCGGAGTGGCTGCCTGATGCTGCGTTTGCTCTATAGCATGTTGTGGGTGGTGGTGCTGCCGCTGGCGCTGCTGCGGCTGGCCTGGCGTGCGCGCAAGGAGCCGGGCTACGTGCAGCATGTCGGCGAGCGCCTGGGTGTCTACGGCAGCCTGCCCCGGAAAGGTCCGTGGTTATGGGTCCACGCCGTGTCAGTAGGCGAGACCCGCGCGGCGCAGCCGCTGATCGACGCGCTGCTCGGCGCCTATCCGCACCACCGCCTGCTGCTGACGCACATGACGCCGACCGGCCGCCAGACCGGTGCACAGCTGTTCGGCAAGGAGCCGCGCATCCTGCAGTGCTACCTGCCGTATGACCTGCCATGGCTGGTGGGGCGGTTCATGCGATATTTCCGGCCGCAGGCGGGCATGCTGATGGAGACGGAGGTGTGGCCCAACCTGGTGCGTGGCGCGCGCAAGGCGGGGGTGCCGTTGTATCTGGTCAATGCGCGCCTGTCGCCGCGCAGCTTCCGGCGCACGGCGCGGTTTGGGCGCGCGGCGGCGGTCATGTATGGGGATTTTGCGGGCGTGCTGGCGCAGACGGCGGGTGATGCCGACCGCTTTCAAGCATTGGGCGTGCCGGCGGTGCAGATCACCGGCAACCTGAAATTCGATATGCAGCCGGCGCCGGCAGGCGTTGCGCTGGGCGAGCAGTTGCGCAAGGCCTTTGGCACGCGTGCGGTGCTGGCGGCCGCCAGCACGCGCGAGGGAGAGGAGCCGATGTTGCTCGATGCCTTCTCCCGTTGGCAGTCGCTGGCGGGCGATGTCCCGCGTCCCGCTCTGCTGCTGATCCCTCGTCACCCGCAGCGCTTCGATGAAGTTGCCGCGATGGCAGCGCGTGCCGGGTTCTCGGTCGAGCGCCGGAGTGCACTGGATCTCAACGCGGTCCAGTCGCCGCTGACTGCCGATATCGTGCTGGGCGATTCGATGGGCGAGATGGCGATGTACTTTGCGGCGTCGGATCTTGCCTTTATCGGTGGCAGCCTGCTGCCGCTGGGCGGGCAGAACCTGATCGAGGCCTGCGCGGTCGGCACGCCGGTGCTGGTTGGCCCGCATACCTACAACTTTGCGCAGGCGACGGAAGACGCGATTGCCGCGGGCGCTTGCCTGCGCGTCGACAATGCCGATGCGCTGATGCGCACTGCGGCAAGCGTGCTGGCCGACCCAGCCCGGCTCGCGGATATGCGCGCGCATGCGCACACCTTTGCGGGCCTGCATCGGGGCGCCACCGTGCGCACCCTCGCTGCGCTGGCCCCGGCGCTGGAAGGCTGATCCGGTGCTTACCCCGGTGCCTTGACCAGGGCATCCCACTGCAGGGCAAGCCGCTCCAGCGTGAAATGGCTTGCCTTGTGGCGGCCACCGGCGCCAAGGCGGCTCGCCAGTTCCGGTTGCCGGATCACCGTCAGCAGCGCCTTGGCCAGCGCATCGGCATCCTCCGCGGCAACCACCAGAGCATCCTGTCCTGGAACGAGCAGCTCCCGGGGGCCGGTCTCGCAATCGGTCGATACGATCGGCAGGCCGAAGGCCATCGCTTCGATCAGCACCAGCCCGAACCCCTCATAGCGCGAACTCAGGCAGAAGACCGACGCCCGCCCATAGGCCTGCGCCGGATCATGGCAAATACCTGGCAGGCTGGCCCGGTCTTCCAGTCTTAGCTGGCCGATCAGCGCAGTGAGGGCAGGGCGCTCTTCGCCTTCGCCGTGGATGACCAGTTGCCATTCCGGTTCCGCTTGCGCCACCTGCTGCCAGGCGCGCAGCAAGACGTCGAAGCCTTTCGCCTGGACCAGCCGGCCCATGGCCAGCACGGCCTTTTTTATGCGCGGCGCGGGTTCGGCGGGCATCGGAAATGGCAGCGGATTCGGGAGGCAGACGACCTCGCTGCGCGGCCGCAGTGCCTCAAGCCAGCGGCGGCGGTCCCGCTCGGTCAGCACGACTACCTGCCGGCAGAACTGCGCGGCCAGCCGGCGTGCCACCTTGCGTGCCGGCTTGCCCAGATCCTCGTCGAAGTGGCAATGCTCCCACGCGATATGGTGCAGGGCCAGGCCAAGGGTGGCCGGCAGCACGAAGAGTTCGAGCATGGTGTCGACCTGTACCAGTACATCGATCCGATGTTCAATGCAGTGCCGGCGAATGCCGGTGACCGTGGCGAGATAGGCGCGCTTGAAGGAAGGGCGTTGCGCGAACAGCGCTTCGTGGCGGATGCGCGGATGCAGCGGAAACTGGCTGGCAGCGTCCCAGAGGCTCAGGATCGTGACGTGATGGCCAAGGTCGGCCAGCGCATTAGCGACGGTTGCCGTCATCCGTTCCGCGCCGGCCATCGCATTCAATGTTCCGGTCAGGAAGCAGATGTGGCGTCGTGAGCCCAGGCTCAACTGGCCGCCTGTACTGGCATTGCATCCTTGCGCGCTACAACGTAGGCAAAGCACACGGCCATGATCAGGCTGTAGAAGGCATTGACCAGGGTTGTGGCAAACATGACCTCGGTCAGGCCGAACACCATGAAGCCGAAGCACAGGGCCAGGCCCATGGCACTGGCCACTTGCGCGCCGCGGTCTGCATCGCCAAGGTGGCGCAGGAAGAAGGCCGCCGGTACCAGATACAGTGCAAGGATTGCCAGTAGACCTGGAATGCCAAGCGTGGCCGTAGCATGCAGGAGCTCATTGTGTGAATGCGGCATGGTGGCTGCCAGTGGGGTGATCACATGCTGCGCCCCCAGCGTTTCGAGGGTCCGCTCGAAGTTCTCCGGTCCCACGCCGGTCCAGGGATGTGCTTGTATCAGTTCCAGTGAGGTTCGCCAGAGCTGCAGCCGTATTCCGATTGAGGTGTCCGAGGTTACATGCTGATTGAATTGAGACACTTCGGATACAACCTGTACCGTGCGCTGCTGCACCCACACGCTAGAGAACCATGTGAGGGCCATGACGCCAGCCAATCCAGCAAGGGCCGCCGCCTTGTGCGTTCGCGTCAACCTGTGAGATGCAGCCAGGGCGATGAGGGCTAGCACGGGGATAGCGAGCCAACCGCCACGCGTGCCGCTCATGTATGAGGCGTACAGGCCGGCAAAGCCGGCCAGCAGCTTTAGGCTCGATAGCAGATAGTCTCTGGGGCGATCCCACCCAATTGAAATCAGGGCCAGTATCCCCATCAGCAGGGAAAGATTGCTAAAGGGAATGATATTGGAGACCCCAACGTGATCTGGGCGACCCGCAGCGGCAGCCTGGTGAATCCAAACGGCGGAAAAGAACGTGCAAGCTACAAACCCCCACTGAACGCTTCGCATCCCACCCCTGCCAAGCCGTACCATCCCCAAGACTAGCGGAATGAATAAAGCAAAACGCAGGGATAGATAAGGCACATGCGGCACCTCCACCCCCGTCAGCAGTTGCTGGAGCAGCAAGGCCAGCGGCAGCGCCGCCATGGCCAGCATGAACGTCCAGTGCCGCCGAAGCAGGTCAGCACACTCGGCCAGGCCCTCGCGTCCCCCGGACACGACGGCATAAGCACTCCAGCCGAGCAGCATCGCGTAGCAGGTGTTGCTGAACGACGGCTTGACAAACATGAGAGCTGGGAACGCAGCCAGGATGGCACAGCCGCCCATGTATAGAGCTTTGTCGATCCCATGCGATGGGGATCTCTGCAATCTCGTCATCAAGAGCATGGAGAGAGTATTCCGATGGAAGGGTTGGTGCACGCAAGGCGTGCCGTTCCATCCTTTCATTATTGTCACCGCCTCTTGAGCGGCCGTGCCTTTTGGCCACATTGCTGTGTCAGGCGGGGCGATTATATCGGATGGCCACGGTGGCTTTTCTTGATGCCTCGCATCCTAACCGCCTGAGCTGGGTGAGGCGTTACAGGATGTATGTGCCGTAAGCGGTACTTTTTAATATCGGCGCGTAGGCCGCTTGCTAAACTAGTGATTCCTAGGCGGTGTGCACTTTCCGACATGCACCTTGTCATACCTGCCGACTGCACAAGCCATGCGGCCGTTCTTGCGCGGCTAATCACAGGAGTTCTTCATGCACAGCCGTACCTGCCTGCTTCCCTTTGCTCTGCCTGCCCGCGGCGCGGCCGCTTTGCTGGTGGCAGCGATGCTCGGGGCCTGCACGACCGCGACAGCACCGGACCTCCCCTCCGCCGGCACCAACCTCAACCAGACCCAACCCTCCGGCCCCAGCCGCTGGGAACTGGTGCGCTGGCAGCAGCCCGACGGCGCGCTGCGCGATATCCCGCACGGCGACAACGGCCAGCCCATCATTTTTGAGTTCAATGAGGGCATCGATGCCGCGCAGGGCACGGTCAGCGGCACCAGTGGCTGCAACCGCTTTACCGGGAGCTATGGCAAGACCGACACCGGCATCCGCTTTGACCGCATCGCCGGCACGCGCATGGCTTGCCCGCCGCCGCGCATGGAGCTGGAGTCGGCCCTGCTCAAGGCGATGCAGACGCCGTTTGCCACGGTCGGCACGCAGCCGTCCGCGGGCAGCACGGGGCGGCAGATCATCTGGAAGACCGCTGGCGGCGATTTGCTGCAGTTTGTCGAGCGCGAAGGCGTGGGCAAGCGCGGTGCGAGCGTGGAAGCCGGCGGCGTCGAGAAGGTGGTCTATATCGATTCGCAGCGCGTGGAGTGCTCGGGCGTGGGCAAGATGACGTGCTATCGCTGGCGCGAATCGCCGGAGGCGCCGTGGCAGCTCTGGTATGGCCCGATCGAGGGGCTGGACTTTGAGCCGGGCGTCGCCTACAAGCTGCGCGTGCGTGAGTACCCGGTGCCAAATCCGCCGGCGGATGCGTCGTCGATCCGCTGGCAGCTGCTGAAGGTGGAGTCGCGTACGCGGGCGAAGTAGGGCGCGACGCCGTTCATGCAAATGGGTCGCAGTTGCGGCCCATTTGCATTGCGGCGTTCTCCGGAGGATCAGGTGCGCGGTGCGCCGGCGGGCGTGGCTTCGCGCCGCGTGCCGCGGCGCTCGACCGCGGCGCGCGGGTTTGCCGGGGCCTTGGCGCCGGCCTGGGCGGGCGCGGGCAGCTTGTACAGTGCGCCCGGCGACGAGGTCAGCAGAGTGTTGATCTGCACCACGTCGTCCTCCTGCAGCACGCCAGTGGAGGCCTTCAGCCGCAGGCCGTTCATGATGGTGTCGTAGCGGGCCTTGGCCAGGTCGCGCCGGGTGGAGAACAGTTGCGCTTCGGCGTTGAGCACGTCGATATTGATGCGCACGCCCACTTCATAGCCGAGCTGGTTGGATTCCACCGCGCTGGTGGCCGAGCGTTCGGCGGCTTCCAGGGCCTTGACCTGGGCCAGGCCGTTGGACACGCCGGAGTAGGTCTGGCGGGCCGTCTGTGCGGCGGTGCGGCGCGCGAATTCCAGGTCGCTGGCGGCCTTGTCGGCCAGGGCCAGGGTCTCGCGCACGCGCGACTGGATCTGGCCGCCGGCGAAGATCGGCATGGTCAGCTGCACGCCGATCTGCGAGGCGTTGTAATGGGTGGAGATCGCCTGCGTGGCGCTGCCGGTCTGGTTGGTGAAGCCGTATGAGGCCACCAGGTCGACCGAGGGCAGGTGGCCGGCCTTGGCCTTGTTGGTCTCGCGCTGGGCGGTTTCCAGGTTGTAGCTGGCCAGGTTCACCTGCAGGTTGCTGGTCTCTGCCTGCGTGGCCCAGGCGTTCACGTCGGGCGGCTGCGGACCGGGGATGGGCGCTTCGGGGCGCAGGCCCAGCACTTCGTCGACCGGCTTGCCGGTGATCTGCTGCAGCGTGGCGCGCTTGATCTCCAGGTCGCTCTGCGCGGCGATCTCGGTCGAGCTGGCCAGGTCGTAGCGGGCCTGGGCGTCGTTGGTGTCGGTGATGGTGGCGGTGCCGACCTCAAAATTGCGCTTGGCCTGCTCCAGCTGCTCGGAGATGGCCTTTTTCTGCGCGCGTGCCAGGTAGAGGTTGTCCTGTGCCGCCAGCACGTCGAAGTAGGCCTGCGCGCTGCGCGTGATCAGGTCGAGCTCGGCCTGGCGGAAGCTGACTTCACCGGCCAGCGACGCCAGTTCGCCCTGCTTGTAGGTTTCCCAGCGGTCCCAGCGGAACAGCGGTTGGCTCAGCTGCAGCTGCCAGTTGTTGTTGTTGAAGAAACGCGTGCCGGAGGCACTGGGCGAGCCGCCGATCGGCAAGGAGGCAGTCTGGTCCAGCTTGGTGCGGTTGGCGCCCGCGGTGCCGACCACCTGCGGCAGCAGCCCGGCACGGCCCTGCGGCAGCTTCTCGCGCGTGGCCAGCAGCTGCCCGCGCGCGCTGGCGAACTGTGCGTCATTGGCTTGCGCATCGCGATAGACCTGCAGCAGGTCGGCCGCGCTTGCCGGTGCCGCGGGCATCATGGCCAGCAGCGGGGCAAGCAGGGAAACCGCGATCGCCAGGCGTGTCCGGATCACTCCGGGCAGGGCGTTGGGCGCAAACGTCATGAAAGCTCCAGGTTGCCGGGCGCGGGCCGCGGGCTACAGTCGTTTCTTCTTGGTGTTGCTGCGCTGGACTGCCGCTTCAGTACTTCGGCATGGCCGGGTCGACATCGCTGGCCCAGGCGTCGACGCCGCCGGTCAGGTTGTAGACCTTGGCGTAGCCCTGGCGCTCCAGGTAGGCCGCCACCTGCATGCTGCGTGCGCCGTGGTGGCAGATGCAGACGATGTCGGCGTCTTCGTCGAGTTCGGCCGCGCGCGCGGGGATGTCCCGCATCGGGATGTGGGTGATGCCGGGCATGGCGCAGGTCTGCACCTCCCAGCCTTCACGCACGTCGAGCAGGACCGGCTTGGCGCGGCTGGCATCGGCCAGCCACTTGGCCAGTTCGGTCGCTTTGATGACCTGCATGGTGGTTCCGTCCTCAGAACTGGAATTGCGACGGCCGGGCCGCGCCCTGCAGGGGCTTGACCGCGGTTTCGAACAGGTTGACGACCTGGTATTCGGTCTCGGACACGCGCGTGACCAGGCGTGCTTCCATCACCGGCAGCTCGCCGATGAAGGCGGCGATGCGGCCGCCCACCTTGACCTGCGACAGGATCGACTGCGGAATCGCCGGCAGCGAGCCCGAGATGCAGATCACGTCGTAGGGCGCGGCCGCGCTCCAGCCGTCGGCGGCGTTGCCTTCGGCTACATCGACGTTGGTGACGCCGGCGTTGGCCAGGTTGGTGCGGGCCAGCTCGACCAGCCCGGGCACGATGTCCACGGTCAGCACGTGGCGCGCGCGGTTGGCCAGCAGGGCGGCCATGTAGCCGGAGCCGGCGCCGATTTCCAGCACGTTCTCATGCTTGCGCACGGCCAGGTCCTGCAGGATGCGGGCTTCCACGCGCGGCGCCAGCATGTTCTGCCCGGCGGGCAGCGGAATCTCCATGTCGACAAACGCCAGCGAGGCGTACGCGGCCGGGACGAACTGCTCCCGCTTGACCACCGCCAGCAGGTCCAGGATTTCCTGGTCCAGCACGTCCCACGGGCGGATTTGCTGTTCGATCATGTTGAATCGGGCTTTTTCGAGATCCATCTTGCCATTCCTTACCAATGCCAACCGCTGTCGGTCTGTGCGCCGGCCGCGCGGTGCCACGGCCGGACAGTCTTATCAAACCTACTATTTTAACCTTGCAGACGCCGCCAGGCTCATTCCGCGCTGGCCTCCGCCGGGGCTTTAGGTTCCGGCAGGGCTGGCGCCGCGGGCCGGCCGGGCGTGGCCTGCTGCGGGCCCGCGGGCTCGCTGGCGGCCGGCGTGGCGTCCTTGCCTTGCCAGAGCCGCCGCAGCCAGGCCCCAAAATCATCAAGATACGTATAGATCACCGGTACCACCACCAGCGTCAGGATCGACGAGGTAATGATCCCGCCGATCACGGTCTGGCCCATCGGCGCGCGCTGCTCGGCGCCTTCGCCCAGGCTGAAGGCCAGCGGCACCATGCCGAAGATCATCGCCAGCGTCGTCATCAGGATCGGGCGCAGCCGCACGCGCGCGGCCTCCACCAGTGCCGCCTCGCGCGACAGCGGCTGCCTGCCGTCGGCGCCGTCCACATGGCCCTGGCGCGCCTGGTTGGCAAAATCCACCAGCAGGATCGCGTTCTTGGTCACCAGCCCCATCAGCATGATGAAGCCGATGATCGAGAACATGTTCAGCGTCGAGCGGAACAGCAGCAGCGCCGCGAACACGCCGATCAGCGTAAGCGGCAGCGAGGTCATGATGGCGACCGGCTGGAAGAAGCTGGCGAACTGCGAGGCCAGGATCATGTAGATGAAGATCACCGCCAGTGCCAGCGCCGAGACGGCGTAGCCGAAGGACTCGTTCATCGACTTGGTCGAGCCGCCAAAGCGGTACTTGTAGCCGGCCGGCCAGCTCATGCCGTCCAGCGCGGCCTTGACGTCGCGCGCGACTTCGCCGGCCGAGCGCCCGGCCACGTTGGCGGTCAGCTCGACCTCGCGGTTCAGGTCGCGCCGGCTGATCTGGTTGGCGCCGGTGGTCGGCACCAGCTCGGCGATCTGGCGCAGCGGCACCATCCTGGGCGAGCCGTCGGCGTTGGTCTGGCTGCTGGCGATCATCAGCGCGCTCAGGTCGGCCATGCCGGTGCGCGCGTCCCTGGGCAGGCGCACGCGCACGTCGTAGTTCTCGTCATCCGGGGCGCGCCATGCGCTGATGGCGTCGCCGGCCAGCAGCGGGCGCAGGGCATTGCCGATCTGCGCCACGCCCACGCCCAGGTCTGATGCCAGCTCGCGCCGGATGCGCACCTCGATGGTGGGGCGGTCGTCCTTCATGCTCGAATCCAGGTCGGCCAGGCCGCGGATCGCTTTCATGCGCGTGCCTGCTTCCCTGGACAGGCGCCGCAGTTCGTCCAGGTCATCGCCCTGGATCGATACCTGGATCGCCTTCTGGCCGCCGGCGCCGTCGGGCATGCCCACCATGGTCAGCGTGATGCCGGCAATGCCCGCCAGGCGCTGCCGGATCAGCGGGTTGAGCTGCGCGGTGGACAACTGGCGCGAGCGCCGCTCAGTCAGGCGCACCGACACCAGCGCATTGTTGCGGCCCGAGGCATTGCCCGAGTTGATGGTGGCATAGGTGTAGGCCACTTCGGGGAAGGACTTCAGCGCGGCTTCCACCTGCCGCACCTTGGCTTCGGTGACTTCGATGGAGGTGCCGACCGGCGTGGTGAAGCCCACCTGGGTCTCGCCCAGATCGGCATTGGGCACGAATTCCGTGCCGATCAGCGGCACCAGCGCAAAGCTGCCGAAGAAGGTCACCGCGGCGATGATGGCGGTGGCCAGGCGGTGCTTCAGCGCCCAGCCCAGCATGCCGGCATAGCCATTGCCAAGCTTGTCCATCTTTGCCGAGAACCAGTCCAGCAGCCGTCCCACGGTGCGCCCGTACCAGCTTGTCTTGTTGCCGGTGCCGTGCAGGTCCGGGTCGTGCCAGACCGATGACAGCATCGGGTCCAGCGTGAACGAGACGAACATCGAGATCAGCACCGCCGCCACCACCGTGATGCCGAACTGGTGGAAGAAGCGCCCGATGATGCCGCCCATGAAGCCCACCGGCAGGAACACCGCCACGATCGAGAAGGTGGTGGCCAGCACCGCCAGCCCGATCTCGTTGGTGCCGTCCAGCGCTGCGGTGCGGTGGTCCTTGCCCATGAGGTTGTGGCGCACGATGTTCTCGCGCACCACGATGGCATCGTCGATCAGCAGGCCCACGCACAGCGACAGCGCCATCAGCGTGATCACGTTGAGCGTGAAGCCGCACATATACATCACGCCGAAGGTGCCGATCAGCGCAATCGGCAGCGTCAGCCCGGTGATCACGGTGCTGCGCCAGGAGCCGAGGAACAGGAACACGATCGCCACCGTCAGGAAGGCGCCTTCGAGCAGCGTCGATCGCACCTCCCTGACGCTGCTGCGGATGCCGCGCGCGGTGTCGTTGACCACGTTCAGCTGCACGCCGGCGGGCACCAGCTTGCGTGTTTCCTCGGTCATGCGCACCAGGCCGTCGACGGTATTGACGGTGTTCTGGCCCTGTGCCTTCACCACTGACAGGAACAGGGCGCGCTTGCCGTCCAGCAGCGCCAGGCTTTCCTGCTCTTCCTGGCCGTCGCGCACATCGGCAATCTCGCCCAGCGTGACCGGCTGGCCGGCGCGGCGCGCCACGATGATCTGGCGGAAGGCGTCCGGCGTGGGCACGCGGCCCTTGATCTGCACCACGGTTTCCGTGGCCGAGGAACGCAGCTCGCCCGCGGGCAGTTCCTGGTTCTCGTTGCGGATGGCGTTCATCACCTGGTCCACGCCGATGCCCAGCGCCTCCAGCTGCGCGGGCCGGATGCGGATCTCGACCTCGCGCTTGGTGCCGCCCACGATATTGATGGCGCCCACGCCGCGCACCGTCTCCAGCCGTTTGCGCACGATCTGGTCGGCGATGGTGGTCAGCTCGCGCTGGCTGCGGGTGGCGCCCGGTGCGTTGGAGACCGAGAGATAGAAGACCGGCGCGTCGGACGGGTCATAGCGCAGCACGCGCGGCTCTTTGACCTCGTCGCGGAACTGCGGGCGGATCAGCGCGATCTTGTCGCGCACGTCCTGCGCGGCCTGGCCGACGTCGACGCTCAGGTCGAACTTGATGACGACGACCGAAGTGCCCTGGTAGGAGTGCGAGAAGATCTCGTCGATGCCGGAGATGGTGTTGACGATCTCCTCGACCTTGCGCGTCACGTCGGACTCCACCGACTCCGGCGCGGCGCCCGGGTATTCGGTCTGCACCACCACCACCGGGAAGGTGATGTCGGGAAACTGGTCGACCGGCAGCCGCTGGTAAGAGAACAGCCCCACCACGATGAAGGCCATCATCATCATGGTGGCCAGCACCGGGTTGCGGATCGACAGGCGGGTGAACCACATGGCGCGGGTCCCTTACGCCTTGACGCGCTTGACCTGGCTGCCGCTGCGCAGCGTGCCAAGGTTGTTGCGGACGATCTCGGCGCCAGCGTCCAGCCCGGAGACGATTTCCACCATGCCGCTGGCCTCGTCGCGGATGCCAAGCTGCACCGGGCGCTCGGCCAGCGTGTCCTTGTCGATGGCATAGACGAAGGCGCGCTCGCCTTCCGTGCGCACCGCCGAGGACGGCACCGCCACTACGCCGGCATGCTCGCCCAGTACCAGCGCGCCGCGCGCGAACATGCCGGCGCGCAGCGTCTGCTCTGCATTCCCGACGCGGATATAGACCATGATGCTGCGCGTGCCCTGGCTGACGGCCGGGTTGATGCGCACCAGCTTGCCGGTAAAGCGGCCGGCGCCTTCCACGTCCAGCGCCACCGGCTGGCCGACCGCGGCGCGCGCCACGTCCGCCATCGGGATCGGTGCTTCCAGTTCCAGCACGCGCAGGTCGACCACGTCCACCAGGCGCGTATCCGGCGAGACCTTTTCGCCCGGCTGCACCGCGCGCGCTGCCACCATGCCATCGAGCGGCGCCTTGACCACGGTGTCGGCCAGCGCCTTCTGCGCCACCGCCAGGCCGCCCTGGGCCGCGTCAAGGTTGGCGCGGGCCACGTCCAGGTCGGCCTGGTACTTGTCGAATGCGGTCTTGGAGATAAAGCCCTTGCCGACCAGATCGCGGTTGCGCTCCCAGGTCTGGCGCGAGTTCTCGAACTGCCCGCGCGTGGCTAGCATCTGCCCGCGCGCCTGCGCCACCCTGGCCTCGTATTCGGTCGCGTCGATGCGCACGATCACTTGCCCGGCGCGCACCGGCTCGCCTTCGCGCACCAGCACCTCTTTGACCTCGCCGGAGACCTTGGCCTTGACCGATGCCTGGTTCAGCGCGCGCAGGCCGCCCGACAGCGGCAACGAGACCTGCAGATCCTGGCGCGACACGCTGACCAGGTCGGTCTGCAGGAACTCCACGATATTGGCGACCGGAGCCGCCGCCTGCGGCTGGCGCGCGCTGCCGGCCTTGCGCACGGCGGCCGTCGCGCTCAGCGCAAGGGCGATGCAGGCGGCGGTGATCAGCAGGGTCTTTCGCTTCATGTTCAGGGGCCGGGTCGGGGCGCAGGAGGGTCGGGCTCGGCGTCGCTATCCATCCGGGCGGCGGCCTGTTGCGCCAGCATGTCGTTGCGGATACGTTCCCAGATATAGGGGCCGGTTTGCGGCGGCAGCGGGCGATCGCGGGCTTCCCCGGTGGTCAGCCCGAACAGCAGCGTGTCCAGCAGGCTGTCCAGGAAGGTTTCGGGGTCGATGTCCTTCTGCGCGGTGGCACGCAGTGCGCGCTGCCACAGCATCAGGAACAGCAGCGGCGCGCAGATCAGCGTGGTGGTGGGATTGGCTGGCATCGCGCGGAATTCACCACGGGCCGCGCCGCGGTCCAGCACTTTGGCAAACAACTCTTCGGCCGGGACGATCACTTCCTCGCTATAAAAGCGGGCGATGTCCGGGAAATTGGCCGACTCCGCCATGATCAGCTTGGTCAGGCCCGCCACCGGCGTGGCGCCGATCAGGCCCCACCAGCCGCGCAGCAGCTCGCGCAACAGCTCGGGCGTGCTGCCGTCGTAGGCGTCGACCAGGTCGGAGCCGCGCACCAGTGCCGGCACCAGGTTCTCGCGTACCACCGACTTGAACAGTTCTTCCTTATTGGCGAAGTAAAGATAGACCGTGCCCTTGGACACGCCCGCCGCCGCGGCCACGTCTTCCAGCCGCGTGGCCGCATACCCGCGCTCCACGAAGAGGTCGAGCGCCGCGGCCACCAGCTCTTGCGGGCGGGCGGCCTTGCGCCGGCTCCAGCGCGGGGTCTCGGCATGCTTGTGCGGATCGGCGGGCGCTTTCACGGATGTCTTGCGGGTACTGCGGGGCACGGGGGGCGGGTCGGAAAGTTAATAACTTGTGGGTCAGTAATGTAGATTAGCGCCATGAGAGGGTCAAGCACAGGCCGGCGACCCTCGGGAACACACTGAGGCGGCGCTGAGGCTAAATTACGACGTGTGGCTCCTTGTGCGCTTTTTCCGGTGGATGCCCCGGGGCGCGGCTTGCCGCGTTTTCGTTTTCTTACAGGACGGCAGCGGCCCTTCGGGCACAATGTCCTCTTTGTGCCGGCCGCCTGGCGGCCGCCCATCCTGAACCATCGTCATGAGTTGCCGGTCAGACCTTTCCTGCCGCGCGGGTTGCGGCGCCTGCTGCATTGCGCCGTCGATCGCCTCAGCGCTGCCCGGCATGCCTGGCGGCAAGCCGGCGGGCGTGCCGTGCGCGCAGCTGCTGCCGGATATGCGCTGCGCGGTGTTCGGCAGGCCTGACCGGCCTGCGTTCTGCGGCGGCCTGAAGCCGTCGGCCGAGATGTGCGGAGATTCGCGCGAAGCCGCGCTGCACTGGCTGACCCGGCTGGAAATCCTGACCGCGCCGCAGGCCACGCCCGGGCGCCCCGGTCCGCGCGCATGACGCTTGGCACGCGACCCGTATATCCCGCAATCGGAGGCAATATGATCCGGACTTCCAGAAGGCGCTGGCTTGGCGCGGCTGCCGCGGCCACGCTGGCCGTGGGCCTGGCCGCATGCGGCGCCTTCCGCAACGAATACACTTTCTCGCAAAGCCAGCTGCAGGCGGCGCTGGAGCGCAAGTTTCCGTTCAACAAGCGCTATATGGAGCTGTTCGACATCCAGCTGGCCAACCCGCAGCTGACGCTGGACCCGGCGCGCAACCGCGTCAACGTGCAGTTTGACGCCATGATCGACAACAAGCTGTTCTTCAGCCGGGCCCTGTCAGGGCGTTTTGCGCTGGACAGCGGCCTGCGCTATGACGAGCCCACGCGCTCGGTGGTGCTGCAGGACCCCGAGGTGCAGCGCTTCGACGTGCAGGGCATGCCCGCGCAGTTCTCGCGCCAGCTCAACGCGCTGGGCGGCATCCTGGCCGAGCAGCTGCTGCAGGGCTATCCGCTCTATACCTTCCGCGAAGACCAGCTGCGGGTTGCCGGCATGAATGTGGCACCCGGTACAATCACCGTTTTGCCTGACGGCATCAACGTCAAGATCAACCGCCCCTGACCGGGGCGCTCAAACAACAATCCGGGCGGTCCGGCGCACATGCCCGGCAACGCCCATGACTACGTTTCTCCGTTCCGCATGGAAATCGCACTTGCCCTGAAAGCCGTGATACTCGGCATCGTCGAAGGACTGACCGAGTTTCTTCCCATCTCCAGCACCGGCCACCTGATCCTGGCCGGCCAGCTGCTCGATTTCAACGACGAGAAGGGCAAGATCTTCGAGATCGTGATCCAGTTCGGCGCGATCCTGGCGGTCTGCTGGGAGTTCCGCGCGCGCATCGGCAACGTGGTGCGCGGCCTGCGCACCGACCCGCTGGCGCAACGCTTTGCCGCCAATGTGGTGATCGCCTCGGTCCCGGCCATCGTGCTGGCCTTTATCTTCGGCAAATGGATCAAGGCCCACCTGTTCAACCCGGTCTCGGTGGCGCTGGCCTTTATCGTTGGCGGCGTGGTGATCCTGCTGGCCGAATGGCGCGACGCGCGCCGCGGCACGGTCTCGCACCCGCAGGGCAATGCGCTGCTGGAGGCCGCCAAGGCCGGCGCGCCGCGTATTGAATCGGTCGATGACCTGAACTGGCGCGACGCCCTAAAGGTCGGCCTGGCGCAGTGCTTCGCGCTGGTGCCGGGTACCTCGCGCTCCGGCGCCACCATCATCGGCGGCATGCTGTTCGGGCTGTCGCGGCAGGTGGCCACCGAGTTCTCGTTCTTCCTGGCGATCCCGGTGATCTTCGGCGCCACCGTCTATGAACTGTACAAGGCGCGCGCGCTGCTCAACGCCGACGACCTCGGCATCTTCGCGGTGGGCTTCGTCTTTGCCTTCCTGTCCGCCTTCCTGTGCGTGCGCTGGCTGCTGCGTTTCGTCGCCACGCATGACTTCAAGCCGTTTGCCTGGTACCGCATCGCCTTCGGCATCGTGGTGCTGGTGACCGCATACTCCGGCCTGGTGTCCTGGCACGCCTGAGCGGGTTTGCCGCAGGCAATAAAAAAGCGTGGCAGCTGCCACGCTTTTTTATTTCTCCGTCGCCAGCGCTCAGGCGCGCTTGCGGAAGACCACGTCCCACACGCCATGCCCGAGGCGCACGCCGCGCCGCTCGAACTTGGTCACGGGCCGGTAATCCGGCCGCTCGGCAAATCCGTCCGCAGCGGCCGAGGTGTTCTCCAGCAACGGCTCGCCCGACAGCACTTCCAGCATCTGGTGGGCATACTCTTCCCAGTCGGTCGCGCAATGGATATAGCCGCCCGGCTTCAGGCGCGCGGCCAGCACCTTCACCAGCGGCGGCTGCACCAGCCGGCGCTTGTTGTGGCGCTTCTTGTGCCAGGGGTCCGGGAAGTAGATATGCACGCCGTCCAGGCAGTCGTCGGTCAGCATATGCGCGATCACTTCCACCGCATCGTGCTGGAGGATCCGCACATTGCCCAGGCCGCGCTCGTCGATCAGCTTGAGCAGTGCGCCCACGCCGGGCTCATGCACCTCGCAGCCCAGGAAGTTATCTTGCGGCCGCAGGCCGGCGATATGCGCGGTGGTCTCGCCCATGCCGAAGCCGATCTCCAGGATCGACGGCGCCTTGCGGCCAAATGCCGCCTCCCAGTCCAGTGGCTGGGGCGTGTACGGCACCATCATGCGCGGCCCGACTTCGTCGATGGCACGCTGCTGCCCGGTCGAGGTCCGCCCCGCGCGGCGCACGAATGAACGGATCCGGCGCGGATGCGCAACGCCTTCAGGATCGGCAGGAGAGGGTGCGGACGCTTGTCCGGCGCTGTCTACCGGCGCCGCGTCGTCAGCTGGCGTCGGTTCGGTGCTGGGGTCTTGGGGAAGCATGGCAACAAAAAAGCCGCCGGGCAGATCACCGTAATGGTGGCAAAGGCGGCTTGTCTCGACTGGAAGTGGAGCGGGCGATGGGAATCGAACCCACGTCTTTAGCTTGGGAAGCTAAGGTAATGGCCATTATACGACGCCCGCAGAGCATGCCATTCTATGCGGGATCGGGAAGGGAGCGCAAGCCGGGCAAGCCGGCTTGACCGTACCGAAGTGCGCTTTATGGCACTAAAACCCAGTTGAACCGGCCTCCTGGTTCAGTTGGCGAAGTTCACCAGTGAACTGACATACCCCGTCCCGCCCTTGCCCATGTCTTCGACCTCGACGTAGTAAGCCAGCCGGTAGCCGTCTTTCATTGGCACGCCAGCTGTATAACCGCCACCGTCCGCGCGCATCGGCGCCGACTCCCACTTTGCCTTGCGCCAGTCGGTGGCCATGGGGTTGTAGGCGTAGAAGAGCCGCACGCCGACCGGTGCCGCATCGGCCCTGACCCTGGCCTGCACCGCGAACTGCCCGCCCTGCGCCGACCCGCTGGCCTCGATCGCCGGCAGCTTGCGCTCCAGGAACGTATGCGCCAGCCACATGCGCCATGCCGCAAGATGCTTGGCCGAGACCCAGGAGTGGGGCAGGTTGTCCACCGCCAGGAAGGCCTTGTCGCCGGACATCTCCGTCATCATGCTGTTCGGCGTGCCAAGCGCGAAGAACTCGTCGTTGGTGCCGAGCGCGACCAGGAAGCTGGAGCGCATCTGCCTGCGCCACATATACGGGTCGAAGTGCGTCAGCATGCGAAAGCCGGTGGGGTTGTTGATGGTACGCAGCACGGCGTCGGCGGGCTGGAAGCCGGGGCCGGTGCGCTGCTGCGCGGGGCCGCCGACGCCGGGGCCGAACTCGGCGTACTTGCGGGCCAGGAAATACAGGCTGTTGCCGCCGTAGTAGCAAGTGGCCATCACGCCCGCGACGCGGTCAGGGTCGACGCCGGTGGCGATGCTGACGGCGAAGCCTCGCTTGGAGCAACCCATCAGCACCGCGCGCTCAGTGCGCACGCCGGGCAGAGCGTGCATCAGGGTGATGGCGCGCAGGTAGGCCAGCGCGATCGGGTAGTAGCCGTTCCAGGTCAGGTCGCCGGTCTCCATCACCTGCTTCAGCGCGTAGCCGGTCAGGTCGGATTCGTTCAGGCCCCAGTAGTCTTCGGCCGGGTTGGCGAACAGCATCACGGGCATGCCGAGGTCGATGGCGGTGCCTTCCGCGTACTCTGCTTCGGTGTTCAGGCCGGTGCCGGGGATGGTGTGGCGCGGCCAGACGGGCTCGTCGAAGAACTGCCGCTCGGTGCCGATGATGCCGGCGTTGCCGCCGCCCTGGTAGCCGTCGGGCACGTAGATGCGCGCCGGGTGCGTCCATGGCAGGCCTTTCCAGTCCTGGCTGGTGAAGCGCAGTTCGATCACGCGCACGCGCTTGCCGGGGCGCGCGCGGCTGGGCACCACGGCGTCGCGGGAAATTGCCGGTGCCAGCGTGCTTTCGTCACGGACTGCCTGCATGTCGAAGAACGCCGCCGGCCCGACCGGCTGCGCTTGCGCGGCGGCGATGCCGGGCAGCCAAAGCAGCGACGCAAGCGCCCAGGCCGCTTGCCGCGCGATGCCCATGATCCGTGTTCTCACGATGTCTCCTTCCTGTAGTGGAAAGGGGCATTGTCTTGAGCGTGGCCATCACCGGCAATTCGCCAGTTTGCATGGCGCCATCACGAATCAATATGACCACCCGGTGCACCTGGGCACTCCGCGTCAGCGGCGCCGTGCCGGTCGCGATGGTGTGCCGGGGTCCTGTCTTGTCACCGCTTCCAGGGCTTCGCGCAGCCTTGCCACGGCGGGCGGCACCTCGATCTGCGCCGGGGTGATGAAGACCAGCCGGCCCGAGGCAAACGGGGTGCGCAGCCGCACTTCCCGCACCATCGACATGGCCTGGTAGTGGGCCAGCGCCGTGGCTGGCGCCACCGTCAGGAAGCCGCTGGCGGCGGTCATGGCCAGGTTGGTGTGGAACGAGGCCGATTCGATATGCGGCACCGGCGGCAGCTGGCCGCTGTCGAGGAAGGGCTGTTCGAACACGTCGCGCGTGTGGGTGCCGCGCGGCGGCAGGATCCAGGGACCTTCCTGCAAGTCCGCCAGCGCGGCCTCGCGGCGTCGCGCCAGCGGGTGGCCGGACGCGCAGACCACGGCCAGGTATTCGTCGCGCAGCGGGGTGATGTGGACCCTGGCCTTGAACTGGTCGGTGTCATCCTTCTGCAGCCGGCCGACGATGCAGTCGAGTTCGCCTTCGCACAGCATCGCGGTCAGGCCGCCGACGGTATGTTCGCGCACCGCCAGGCGCGGCAGCGCGTCCTGGGCGCGCAGCCGTGCGACCGCCTGCGGCAGCACGTCAACGCCCACCAGCGGCAGCATGCCCAGGCGGACCAGCGGCACCTCGGGGCGCGCCTGCAGCGCCTCGCCGGCGGCGTCGATCGCGCCCAGCACCACACGCAGCCGCTCCAGCGCGCGTTCGCCCGCGGGGCTCAGCCGCCCGCCGCGCGTGGTGCGTTCGATCAGCTTGCAGCCGAAGGCGTGCTCCAGCTCCTGCAGCATCTTGGTGACGGCGGGCTGGCTGATATGCAGCGCTTCGCCGGCCGCGGTCAGCGAGCCGCTGCGCGCCACCAGGTCGAGCAGGCGCAGGTGCCGGATGCGCAGCCGGTCGATCCGGTTGGACGAGGGGCTGGCTGCGCGCACGGGGGAGGTGGTGTTCATAACAAAATGTGATGGCTCTATCAAAACTGGATAATTGTTTCGAATGACCCGGCGCCGGACAATCGGGGCAAACCATGGAGGAGACATGCGATGCATGCCAACGTCGGGCGCCGCCTGCTGCTGAAGTCCCTGCTGGCGCTGCCGGCCGCTGCCGCGCTGGGCAGGGCCGGCGCGGCCAGTCCCTATCCCCACCGGCCGATCCGGCTGGTGGTGCCCTACGCCGCCGGCGGCGGTCCGGATATCCAGACCCGCAAGCTGGCTGAGTTGCTGGCGCGCGAGCTTGGCCAGCCAGTGGTGGTCGAGAACAAGGTCGGTGCAGGCGGCATCCTGGCCGCGGAGTTTGTCGCGCAGCAGCCGGCGGATGGCTACACGCTGATGCTGGGTGCCTCGACCCATGTCACGCAGAAGCTGCTGCAGCCCGGCGCAAAATTCGACCCGATGGCATTCACCCACATCATCCGCGTCGGCGTCAGTCCGGCGGTGCTGGTGGTCAGCGCCAGCTCGCCCTACCGGAACGTGGCCGACCTGGTCGCCGCGGCGCGCCGCGCGCCGGGCACGCTGAACTACGCCTCAGGCGGGATCGGCTCGGCCGCGCATGTATCGGGTGCGGCGTTTGCGTCGGCCACCGGCATCGACGTGGTCCATGTGCCGTACAAAGGCTCGGTCGAGATCGTGCCATCGCTGATCAAGGGCGACACACAGTTCGGCTTCCCGGTGGCGGCGACGGCGATTCCGCAGATCGCCAGCGGCAAGGTGCGAGCCCTGGCGGTGACTTCGGTCAGCCGCGCCGCGGTGCTGCCGCAGGTGCCCACGCTGAATGAGGCCTTGGGTCGCAAAGATCTCGATCTCGATGCATGGAGCGGCATCTGGGCGCCGCCCCATCTGCCCGCGCCGATCGTGGCGCGCCTGCATGGCGCGGTGCTGCAGACGCTGGGCGATCCCGGCCTGCGCCGGCTATATGCCGAGATGGGCGCGGTGCTTGCGCCGACGCCCACGCCTGAAGCCTTCTCGCGGCTGGTGGCCGACGAGACCACCCGCATCCGCCAGGTTATCGACAAGAACCGTATCACCATCGAATAGGCCATCCCATGACCCTCGTTCCACAACCGGACTTTGCCCCGCTGGCCGGCATCAGCGTGCTGGATTTCTCGCACGTGATCGCCGGGCCGTTTGCCACCTTCCTGCTGTCACAGTTGGGCGCACAGGTCACCAAGGTCGAAAGCGCCGGCGGCGGCGACGTGATGCGCCGCGCGGGCAAGGGGCATGCCGCCTTTGTCGCGCTCAATGCGGGCAAGTCGTCGCTGGCGCTCGACCTGTCGGATGACGCCGGGCGCGAACATGCGCTGGAACTGGCCGGCCGCTGCGACGTCTTCGTCGACAACCTGCGGCCGGGCGTGCTCGAGCGCTTCGGGCTGGGCTACGAGGCGGTGCGCGCGCGCAATCCGCGCGTGGTCTATTGCAGCATCTCGGGCTTTGGCCGCGGCGCGGCGCAGTGGCATGGCCGGCCTGCCTACGACCACGTGGTGCAGGCCGCCACCGGCATGGCCTGGATGGGCGGCACCGAGGGCGATCCGCCGATGAAGACCGGCTTCCCGGTGATCGACTCGGCCACCGGCATGCTGGCCGCCTTTGCCATCCTGGCCGGCGTGCGCGAGCGCGAACGCACGGGGCGGGGCATGCTGCTCGATGTCTCGATGGCCACGGCCGGCCTGCAGCTGATGTATCCGATGACATGCGATGCCATGACCACCGGCGGCGTGCCGGCGCGGCAGGGCAACCAGGGGTATTCGGGCAGCCCGTCGGCCGATTTCTTCCGCACGCAGGATGGCTGGCTGGCGATCGGCGCGAATACGCCGAAGCAGTTGCTGGCGCTGCTCAAGGCGCTCGGGCTGGGCGAGCTTGCGCAAGATCCGGCCTTGTTCGAGGTGCCGCTGGATGCCGGTGCCTTGCCTGCCTTCGTGCGCTCGCTCGATCCGGCCGCGCTCAAGCGGGCGATTGCGGGCGCGGTGGCGGTCGGCACCGCAGGGGACCTGGAATTGCGCCTCAGCGCGCTGGGGATCCCGGCAGCCCGCCTGCGCAATATCGCTGAGTTTGCGGGGGAGTCGATGGCCAATGGCAGCGTGCGGCCGGTGACGCTGCAGGAAGGGGAGACTGCGGTGCTGTCGCCGGGGCTGGGCTTCCAGGTCTACCGCCCGGCATGACACCCGGCGGCGTATAGTTGCTGGCACGATGGCGCACGGCCGTGTGCCGCCATCGTCCCCACTCGCAACGTCAGGACGCCGCCACCTTGACCACCGACTTCCTCGCCCGCTTTGAAGCGGAATGCCTGCCGCGCATTGCTGCCGCGATTGGCCAGCATGACCGGCGCTTGCAACTCCACCCGCTGCCTGCCGAAGCCCCCGGCCGGCCGCCGCGCCTGCGCATGACCGGGGATGGTCCGCCGGACCTGCGGCGCCACCCTTATGCGCTGGATATCACGCTGGCGTGGGATGGGCTGGAGGTGCAGCGCCTGTTCGCGGCGGGTGGCGAGGTGCGCTTTGCCGGTTACCTGGCGGCGCTGCCGGCCAAGCTGCGCGCCTGGCAGGAACCGCGCGGGATCGACCTGCGCTCGCTATCGCAGGCGGACCCGGCGATCCTGATCGGCGGGCTGGATTTCGAGCACTGAGCCTGGTGCACTGACTCAGCCAGCCACCCGCAGCCGGCATACCGCGCTTTCCGTTTGCCCCGGCTCGATCCAGCGCAGCCCCTGGCCGTGGTGGATCGCGTCGGGCAGGCCTGCCCACGGTTCCACGCAATAGAAGTCAGAGGTTTCGTTTTCGGACCAGGTCGTCACGGCATGCCATGGCACGGTGCCGGCGAAGTCGAGTTCAAACGTGACGCGGCGGTCCGGCATCGCCAGCGTGGCGCACGGGCTGTCGCGAAAGACGTGGAAGGTGTCCTGCAGGCGTGGATCGTCCAGCTGGTAAGTTGTCTCGCCCGGCTCTGCGGGCCCGGGGCTGCCATCGGGTAGCTGGCGCATGCGGTCCGTGCCCGGAAATGCCAGCGACGCGGTGGCACGTTGCGTGTGCGGCAGCGCGAAATAGAAATGGTGGCCGGGATAGCAGGGCAGGCGCTGCGTGCCGGTATTGGTGGTGCGCAGCGTGACTTCGAGGCCATCGGGCAGCAAGCGGTAGATGGCGTCGAAGACGAATGCGAACGGGTAGCCGGCGCGCGTTGCATCGCTGTCGCGCAGCGTCATCGTGATCGCGGCTTGCGCGTCGATGGCGCTGACGTCGAAGGGCAGGTCGCGCGCAAAGCCGTGCTGCGCCAGCGTGTGCACCGTCCCTTGTCCGTCACGCCACTGGCCGGGATTGCCTCCGGCAAAATGCCGGCCGATAAACGGAAACAGCAGCGGGTTGCCGCCGCGGACCTTGGCCGGGCGGGACCAGTCGGCAGCATCCGGCCAGTAGAGTATGTCCTGTCCGCGGTGCACCCAGCGGACCAGCCGCCCGCCGTGTTGCGGGGCGAGCAGCAGGAAGGTGTCGGCAGCGCCGACCCGGACCAGTGGCTGGCCCTGGAAGTCTTGTGTCGGAAGCAATGGCATGTTGATGGTTGGTGCCGCGCCGTTCGCGTGCCGCCCGGCGCAGCTGCCATGATAAGCCAGGCCAGCGCGCTGGCGGCAGCCGGACTAGCTGCTGGTGTAGATGGTGTTGCGCACCAGCGGGTACACCTGCGTCTCCCACCGCTTGCCGTTGAACACCCCATAGTGCCCGACTCCGGTCTGCACATGATGCATGCGCATATAGGGGCGCAGGCTGGAGCACAGGTCTTGCGCCGCCACGGTCTGGCCGATGGCGCAGATATCGTCGCGCTCGCCCTCCACGGTCAGCAGGGCGGTGCGGTGGATGGCGCGTGTGCAGACACGGCGACCGCTCACGTCAAGCAGGCCCTGGGCCAGCAGGAAGCGCTGGAATACCAGGCTGACGGTTTCCAGGTAGAACTCCGCGGTCAGGTCCATGGTGGCGAAGTACTCGATGTAGAAGTCGCGGATGGCATCGGCCTTGTCGTGCTCGCCGCGCTCGCGCAGGGCGTAGAGCTCGCGCAACGCCTGTTCGTGCCGCTCCGGGTTCATGCTCATGAAGGCCAGCAACTGCACGTGGCCCGGGTAGACGCGCCGCATGGCGCCGGCAAAGCGCAGCGGCACCATGCCGATCAAGGTGCGCTCGAACCACTCGAGGGATTGGCTCATGGCCAGCACGTTGACCTTGGTCGGGTTGACGCGCGCGTCGATGGGGCCGGCCATCAGCGTCAGGCTGGGCGGCTGGGCGGGGTCCCCGTCCTCGGCCATCAGTGCCGCCGCCGCCAGCGCTGCCACGGCAGGCTGGCAAATCGCCACCAGATGCGTGCCGCCGCCCAGCGTCCGCAGGAAGCCGATCAGGTGCTGCACGAATTCATCGAAGCCGAAGCGCCCGGCGAGCAATGGAATGTCGCGGGGGTTGTGCCAGTCGGTGATATAGACGTCGTGGTCGGCCAGCATGGTCTGGGCCGTGCCGCGCAGCAGCGTGGCGAAGTGGCCGGACATCGGCGCCACCAGCAGCACGCGCGGCTGGCCGACGATGCCGTGGCGGCGCAAGTGCAGCAGCGAGCAGAACGGCGTGCGCGCGACGACTTCCTCGGTGACCGGCACCGGCTGGCCGCCGACGGTTGCGTGGTCGATGCCGAAGGCCGGCCGGTGGTGCGTGAGCCGCACCAGCGCGATGAGCTCGCAGGCAGCGCGCAGGCGGTGCACCGCGTCGAAGCCGCTGGACCTGGGATTCGCCGCCAGCGTCGCGGCAGCCAGCTCTGCCAGCGTGCAGGCCGGCAGTATCATGTCCGCGTAGATCTGGTAGGCGTGGTACAGCATGGCTCGGTCCCCCGCTGTTCTGGTTCTTGCCAGCCGCAATATGTATGCCATCAGTTTATGCCTGGCACGCGCCTTGCGCTTTGTGCGGTGAGCGGGGCGGACGATGCCGCGCAAGTAGTGAAGCATGCGCCTGGCGCACGGGCGTGGCGCCCCTTCGCGGCGCATGGAGCGCAGCGGCTTCAGACTGGTGCCTGCCGGATGCACTGCATAGGTGCGGGGCAACGAGCGGCAACAAGCCGTAAAGGAGGCGCGATGTCCAAGACCACACTCACCATCAGCAGCAAGACCTATTCCTCATGGTCGCTGCGAGGCTGGCTGCTGGCGCGCTTTGCCGGCCTGGAATTCGAAGAAGTGCTGGTGCCGCCGGACGACGCCGCGGCGCGTGCGGAAATCCTGCTGCTGTCGCCGTCGATCCTGGTGCCGTGCCTGCGCCACCACGGCGTGACGGTGTGGGACACCCTGGCGATCGCCGAATACCTGAACGAAATCCACCCCAAGGCCGGCCTGCTGCCGGAAGACCGCGCCGCGCGTGCCCACTGCCGCGCCATCTGCGGCGAGATGCATTCCGGGTTTGCCGCGATGCGTTCGGCGCTGCCGATGAACCTGAAGGGGCATTTCCCCGGGATGAAGGTGTGGTCGCGGGCGCAGGCCGACATCGATCGCATCACGGCGATCTGGACCGAATGCCTGACGCGCTACGGCGGGCCTTACCTGTTCGGCACGCGCACCATGGCCGACGCCATGTACGCGCCGGTGGTGACGCGCTTTGTCACCTATGGCGTGATGCTCGATCCCGTGCCGGTTGCCTACTGCAAGCAGATCCTGTCGATGCCGGAGCTGCAGGAGTGGATCGCGGCGGCGCGCGAGGAACCCGACGAAATCAGCGAACTGGATGTGGAGTTCTGATGTCCTCGCTGGCAACCGCCGCGGCCGCCGGCGCTACCGCGTGGCGGAGTCGGCCTGCCGCGCCTTCAGGAAGCGCTCGGCATAGTCGAAGTACCAGTCGAGCGTATCCGGGTTGGCCATCGCATCGCGGTTGGCGATGCCCTGGGGCGCATGGCCGAGCAGCAGCTTCTTGATCGGCACTTCCATCTTCTTGCCGGACAGCGTGCGCGGCACGCCGGGCACCTGCACGATCTCATTGGGCACGTGGCGCGAGGACAGCGCTTCGCGGATGCGCGCGCGCAGGGTGTCGCGCAGCGCATCGTCCAGCACCAGGCCTTCGCGCAGCACCACGAACAGCGGCATATACGACTCGCGGCCCAGGTATTCCAGGTCGACCACCATGCTGTCGAGCACTTCCGGCAGGTCTTCCACCACGCGGTACAGCTCGCTGGTGCCCATGCGGATGCCGTAGCGGTTGATGGTGGCGTCCGAGCGCCCGTAGATCACCGCGCCGCCGCGGCTGGTGATCTTGATCCAGTCGCCATGCCGCCAGACCCCGGGGTACGTGTCGAAATAGCTGTCGCGGTAGCGCTTGCCGTCGGCGTCGCCCCACAGGTAGAGCGGCATCGACGGCATCGGCTCGGTGCAGACCAGTTCTCCCACCTGGTCGATCAGCGGCTGGCCGTTGTCGTCGAAGGCCTCCACCTTGGCGCCCAGGCAGCGGCATTGCATCTCGCCGGAATAGACCGGCAGCAGCGGACAG
The DNA here is from genome assembly GCA_022041995.1 of Cupriavidus necator. Lineage (GTDB taxonomy): Bacteria > Pseudomonadota > Gammaproteobacteria > Burkholderiales > Burkholderiaceae > Cupriavidus. The sequence continues at coordinate 3,205,151 of CP074381.1, read as the reverse complement.
CCGGCGACGAACGAGCCGGCAAAGTCGGTGCCGCCCGACATCGGCACCAGCCAGATGTCTTCGCGCACATGGCGATAGATCCAGTCGTAGGCCTCCACCGGCAGCGGCGAGCCGGTCGAGCCGAGCCCGCGCAGGCGCGACACGTCGGCGATGCGGGCCGGTTCGATGCCGGCCTTCATGCAGTTGGTGAAGAAGGCCGCGCCGGCGCCGAACAGCGTCACGCCGGCATCGTCGACAAAGCGCCACAGCACGCCCGCGTCGGGCCAGGCCGGGTTGCCGTCGTAGAGCGCGATGGTGGTGCCCAGCAGCAGGCCGGCCACCTGCGCGTTCCACATGATCCAGCCGCTGCTGCTGTACCAGTGGAAGACATCGTCCGGGCCCAGGTTGTTATGGAAGGCCATCAGCTTGAGCTGCTCGATGACGATGCCGCCATGGCCATGCACGATCGGCTTGGGCATGCCGGTGGTGCCAGAGGAGTAGACGATCCACAGCGGATGGTCGAACGGCACCGGCTCGATCGCCAGCGCCACGTCGTGCGCCAGCACATCCTGCCAGGCATGCGCGCGCACGCCGGTGGGCGGGGCTGCGTGGCTGCCGATCTGCGGCACCAGCACCAGGTCGGTCAGCGAGGGCAGGGCGGCGACCAGGTCGGCAAGCACCGGGGCCCGGTCATAGGCCTTGCCACCGTAGCGGTAGCCGTCGACGGCGATCAGCACCCTGGGCTCGATTTGCCGGAAGCGGTCGATCACCGCGACCTGGCCCATGTCCGGCGCGCAGCCGGACCAGACCGCGCCCAAGCTGGCCGTGGCCAGGAAGGCGACGATGGTGGCGGGGATATTGGGCAGGTAGCCGGCGACGCGGTCGCCACGCTGCACGCCCATCTGGCGCAGCGCATGCGCCAGCGATGCCACTTGGGTCTCCAGCACGTGCCAGCTGATATCGGCCAGCGGCTGCGCCTCGCCGGCATGGCGGATCGCGGCGCGCTGGCGGGCGCTGCCCGTACCGGCGTGGCGGAATACCTGCTGCACGTAGTTCAGCGTGGCGCCCTCGAACCAGCGCGCGCCCGGCATGGTGCGGCGGTCCAGCACCTGCACGGCGGGCGTGTCGAAGTGCACGTCGAAATAGGTGCGCACGGCGTCCCAGAAGGCTTCCAGCTCAGTGACCGACCACTCCCAGAGGCTGTCGTAGTCGTCAAAGGCCAGGCCGCGCTCGGCCCGCAGCCAGTGCATGAAGCGCGCGACCTGGCTGCTGTCGCGGAACGCCTCGGAGGGCGTCCACATCAGGCTGCCTTCGGTGAGCGGGGCGGCGGTCGTCATGTCTCCTCCTTGCGCCCGTCTGTCGCGGGCATTGGATGGTGCGATGGTCATTGCGGCGCGCCGGTGGCGACACCAGGCATCAGCGCGACATGATAACGGGGCACGGGCCCGGTTGTCGGTCAGCGGCTCATCAGCGGCTGGCGGGGCGCTCGAACAGGGTTTCCCACATGGTGTCGACCTTTGCCTTGACGGCCGCATCCATGGAGATCGGCGTGCCCCATTCCCGCGTGGTCTCGCCCGGCCACTTGTCGGTGGCGTCGATGCCCATCTTGGACCCCAGGCCCGACACCGGCGAGGCGAAGTCCAGGTAATCGATCGGGGTGTTGTCGACCAGCACCGTGTCGCGGCTTGGGTCGACGCGGGTGGTGATGGCCCAGATCACTTCCTTCCAGTCGCGCACGTCGACATCGTCATCGACCACCACAATGAACTTCGTATACATGAACTGCCGCAGGAAGCTCCACACGCCGAACATCACGCGCTTGGCATGGCCGGCGTACTGCTTCTTCATGCGCACCAGCGCCATGCGGTAGCTGCAGCCCTCGGGCGGCAGGTAGAAGTCGGTGATCTCCGGGAACTGCTTCTGCAGCAGCGGCACGAACACCTCGTTCAGCGCCACGCCCAGCACGGCGGGCTCGTCGGGCGGCTTGCCGGTGTAGGTGGAGTGGTAGATCGGGTCGCGCCGCATGGTGATGCGGTCGATGGTGAACACGGGGAACCAGTCCTGCTCGTTGTAATAGCCGGTGTGGTCGCCGAACGGGCCTTCCAGCGCATGCTGGTAGCCGGACGGGTGGTCGGGGTCGGGCTGGATATGGCCTTCGAGCACGATCTCGGCCGACGCGGGCACACTCAGCTCGGACAGCGTCGGTGTGAGGCAGCCGGCCAGCGCCGTGCGGCTGCCGCGCAGCAGGCCGGCGAACTGGTACTCGGACAGCGTATCCGGCACCGGCGTCACCGCGCCCAGGATGGTGGCCGGGTCGGCGCCCAGCGCCACCGCGATCGGGAAGGGCTTGCCAGGGTTGGCCAGCGCGTGCTCGCGGAAGTCGAGCGCGCCGCCGCGGTGCGCCAGCCACCGCATGATGACCTGGTTGCGGCCGATCACCTGCTGGCGGTAGATGCCCAGGTTCTGGCGCTTCTTGTGCGGGCCCTTGGTCACTACCAGGCCCCAGGTGATCAGCGGCGCCGCATCGCCGGGCCAGCAGGTCTGGATTGGCAGGCGCGCCAGGTCGACGTCGCTGCCCTCCCACACCACCTCCTGGCAGGCCGGGCTGCTGACCCGCTTTGGTGCCATATCCCACACAGATTTGGCCAGCGTGAACAGCTTGCCGGCCTCGCGCAGGCCGCGCGGCGGCTCCGGTTCCTTCAGTGCTGACAAGACCCGGCCGATGTCGCGCAGGTCTTCCATCGATTCGGCGCCCATGCCAAGTGCGACCCTGTGTGTCGTGCCGAACAGATTGGCGAGTACAGGAACGCTATAGATGCCTCCATCGGTGCTGGCTCCGGAAGGTTGCTCAAAAAGGACCGCGGGGCCTCCAGCGCGCAGCAGCCGGTCGCAGACTTCGGTCATTTCCAGGTTGGGCGCGACCGGCCGGGCGATGCGCCGCAGCTCGCCCATGCCTTCGAGTTGACCGATGAAATCGCGCAAGTCTTTGTATTGCATAGTGAATTCTGTTGTGGTGCGGCATTCGCAGGGGGCTGCGCGGTGCGGCAGTGAAGTCGGTGACGATACACATTCGCCGGCATTGCCGCAAAAAAAAACATCAAGAAGATGCCGCGCAAATTGTAAGTTTTTTGTCGCTGCCGGAGCTTGTGTCGTAGTGGATACCCAAGGCCACGCCTGCGTTTGCGGGGGAGCGGGTGATTCCGGGTCGACTAAGTCGTCGCTGTTACAAATAACTAAAAGTAGTGAAATTCAAGATTTTTATTCTTGACGAGATATAACACCGTTCCTACAATCCGGTCTGCTCCATGGAGTGTTGCGTCGCAGCATGGATTTTCCCCCTGTGTCAAGGGGTGCACATCAAAGAAAACGTGCCAGAAAATCCCTCCAGCAAGGACCGATGGTAGGGCCCGAATGCAAGCGGGCCGACCGGTCGCCTCCGGCGACTTGCCGGAGCGTAGTGAGTTTAGTCGTGGCAGGGTGCGCTCCCCCAGAGCGTAGCCTGTTTCCAGTTGGGCGCACGGGGAGCGCCTGCCAACAGATGCTTGGTCGTCACTGCTGGACGGCGCGGCATCCTTACTTGAGTACGTTGAGATCGGGCGCGTGCCGCAGTCGGGCGCGCGAAGCGGGCAACGGATGGAGGTAAGCATGAGCGGTTGGAAAACCCTTCATCTTCCCGGCATCGGGCGGGCCTTGCAGGTCCGTCTCCGACAGCCGGTACCCGGAGTGAGTCGGGCATTGCAGGTCCGTCTCGCGCATCCGGTCGCGGGCCGCGCGTTGCGCGGTGGCCGCACAACGCTGAAGTACGCCCTGAACAGCCTGGGCGTGATCGCGGTCGTTTCGGCCGTGTCGCTGTCGCTGAGCCAGGAATGGCGCACCACGCTGGCTGGGCTGCTGGCGGGTGACGAAGCACCCGCGGTGCTGGTTGGCGCCGCCATGCCGGCTGCGCCTGCCGTGGCCAGCACTGCCGTGCCGCCGCAGTCGGCGGACGTCGCCGCGGCCAAGCTTGCCTTTGGCAAGGGCGGCCTGCCGACAGTGTCGGGCGTGGACGAATGGAGCCTGGCGGCTGCCGCCAAGGTGCCGTCGGTCGCGCATCTGGCCGCGCAGATCCCGGTGACACGCGTGGCGATGGATGCCCGCAGCACCAGCACGCTGGGCACCGCCCGCGAGCAGGCGGCCGTGGCCGATTACATTGCGCGCAAGTACCGCGTGGCGGCCCAGGCCACCGCGCAACTGGTGAAGGCGGCCTACCTGACCGGCCGCGAGGTCGGTATCGACCCGCTGCTGATCCTGGGCGTGATCGCGATCGAGTCCAGCTTCAACCCGTACGCCGAAAGCGGCGTGGGTGCGCAGGGCCTGATGCAGGTCATGACCAAGGTCCACCAGGACAAGTACGAGGCCGTCGGCGGCGTTGCCGCGGCGCTCAATCCGTACGCCAATATCAAGATCGGCGCGCTGGTGCTCAAGGACTGCATCGCCCGCGCTGGCTCGATCGAAGGCGGCCTGAAGTACTACGTCGGTGCCACCACGGCCACCGATGGCGGCTACGGCGCCAAGGTGCTGGCCGAGCGCGCCCGCCTGCGCCAGCTGCTGGGCGTGCGCAACGCGCCCGCCAATGCCGACAAGCCGGCCGAGGTCAAGGCCCCGGCCGAGCACCTGGCCCCGACCGAGAAGCTGGAAGCGAACAACGGTCCGCACAACGCCTGAGCGCGCAACGGTATCGCCAAATCAGAAAAGCACCCCGCGGGGTGCTTTTCTTTTGCCTGCCTCAGCCGGGAGAGGCCGGTCAGCGGAACAGCTTGCCGAGGCGCGCCATCGCCTCCTCGATATTCCCGCGCGAGGTCGCGTACGAGATCCGGATGTAGTCCTTCGCCGTATGCGGGCCGAAATCCTGCCCCGGCACCATGACCACGCCCGCATCGTGCAGCATCGCCTGCGTCAGCCGGTCGGCATCGCCGGCGGCGGGGTGGTTGACGCCGCGGCAGTCGGCGTAGACATAGAAGGCGCCGTCCGGGCGCACCGGCACGCGCAGGCCAAGGGCCTCCAGCGCTGGCACGATCAGGTCGCGGCGGCGGCGGAACTCGGCCTTGCGTTCGTCGTAGATCGCCAGGGCCTCGGGGGTGAAGCAGGCCAGCGCGGCGTACTGCGCCACGGCCGACGCGCAGATGAACAGGTTCTGCGCGACCTTCTCGAAGGCTTCCACCAGCGCCTCCGGCACCACCAGCCAGCCCAGGCGCCAGCCCGTCATGTTGAAGTACTTGGAGAAGCTGTTCACCGTGACCACGTTTTCGTCCAGGCCCAGCGCCGAGACCGGCGGGGCGTCATAGGACAGGCCCTGGTAGATCTCATCGAGGATGGCAAAGCCGTTGCGCGCGCGCACGGCCTGCAGGATGCGGTCGAGTTCATCGGGCAGGATCGAGGTGCCGGTCGGGTTGGAGGGCGATGCCAGCAGCACGCCGCGGGTCTGCTCGCCCCAGTTGGCCTCGACCTGCGCGGCGGTCAGCTGGAAGCGCTCGGCCGGGCCGCTCGGGATCATGCGCGCGGCGCCGTCGAAGGCGGCGACGAAGTGCCGGTTGCACGGGTAGCTGGGGTCGGGCATCAGCACCTCGGCGCCGATCTCGACCAGGACCGCGCATGCCAGCAGCAGCGCGCCCGAGGCGCCGGCCGTGACGATCACGCGCCGTGCCGGGATATCCAGCCCGTAGGCCGACTTGTAATAGCCGGCGATGGCCTCGCGCAGCGGCTGGATGCCGAGCGCACCGGTGTACTGCGTGACGCCGCGGCGCATGGCGGCTTCGGCCGCGCGCACCACCGGCTCGGCGGCGGTGAAGTCCGGCTCGCCGATGCCCATGTGCACGATATGGCGGCCGGCGCGCTCCAGCGCGGCGGCCTGCTTGGCCAGTTCCATCACGTGGAAGGCATTGATATTGGCGACGCGGGAGGCGGTGGCCAGGCGCTGCATGTCCATAATCATCCGGGGCGGGCTCAGGCCCGTTCAGCAAAAGGGTAGGTAGGAATGAAAACACCCGCCGGGGCGGGTGTCGTCTTCATCATTGCCGGCGCAAGCCAGCGGTGATGGCGTGGGCCGGCCCGCGGGCGGCTCAGTTGGCAACTCAGCGGCGCGCCGCGACCTCGGCCGCGCGCACCTGGGCGGCAAGCTTGTCCAGCACGCCGTTCACGTATTTGTAGCCCTCGACGCCGCCAAAGGTCTTGGTCAGCTCGACGGCTTCGTTGATCACGACCTTGTACGGGATGTCGACGCAGTGCACCAGCTCATAGCTGCCGACCAGCAGGGCGGCACGCTCCACCGGCGAAAGCTCGTTCACGGTGCGGTCCAGGAAGGGCTCGAAGGCAGCGGTCAGGCGGGCTTCTTCGCGCACCGCGCCGTTGAGCAGCGCGTCGAAGTGCTCGCGGTCGGCCTTGTTGAAGCCTTGCGCATCATGCAGGTGGGCCTGGATCGCGCCGATGTCGTTGCGGTTCAACAGCCACTGGTACAGGCCCTGCAGCGCCAGCTCGCGCGAGCGGCGGCGCGCGCTCTTGGGCGGGGCCTTGGCCTCGGTGCGGGCCGCGGCGGGCTTGCCGCCGGCTGCCTTGCCGCCGTCGTTGCCCTGGTTGTTCGACGTATCACTCATCGTCGTCCTCGTCTTCATCTTCCTGGCCGCGCAGCGAATCGAGCGCGACGACCAGGTTGGCCATCTCCACCGCGGCGCGGGCGCAGTCGCGGCCTTTCTCGCGGGTGCGGGCGTGGGCCTGCTCGTCGGTATCCACGGTCAGGATGCCATTGGCGATCGGCACATTGAAGTCCAGGCCGACGCGGGTGATGCCGGCGCCCGACTCGTTCGAGACCAGCTCGAAGTGATAGGTCTCGCCGCGCACCACGGCGCCCAGGGCGACCAGGGCGTCGAACTGGCCGCTCTCGCACATCTTCTGCAGCGCCAGCGGGATTTCCAGCGCGCCGGGGACGGTCACCACCAGGGTGTCTTCGCCCTCAACGCCGAGCTTTTCCAGCTCGGCCACGCAGGCTTCGAGCAGTTCGGCGCAGACCGGCTCGTTGAAGCGGGCCTGCACGATGCCGATACGCAGGCCTTCACCGTCGAGGTTGCTGGGGTAGAAGCCGTGATCCATTGTTCAGTTCTCCAGTTTTCGGGGCGGCAACGGCGCTGGTGCGCGCTGCCGGGGTGTTCGGGAGGCGCAGGCTCAGTCGGCCTGGCCGTTCATGGGTTGGTAGCCGGTCACTTCCAGGTCGAAGCCGGTCATGCTGGGCATGCGCTGCCTGGCGGCCAGCACGCGCATCTTGCCCACGCCGACATCCTTCAGGATCTGCGCGCCCATGCCGTAGGTGCGCAGGTCCGGCTTGCGGCGCGGGCGCGACTGCGGTGCGTCGAGCGCGCTGAATTGCGTGAACAGCTGCTCGACGGTGTCGCCGCAGTTCAGCAGCACGATCACGCCGGTCTCGGCCTCGGCGATGGCTTGCATGGCGGCCGGGATGCCCCACGAGTGCGTCGTGCATTTCACTTCCAGCAGGTCCAGCACCGAGAACGGCTCGTGCACGCGCACCAGCGTTTCCTGGTCCGGCGCGGGCGAACCCTTGACCAGCGCCAGGTGCGCCTGGCCGGTGGGCTTGTCGCGGTAGGCGATGCTGTGGAAGGTGCCGTAGGGGGTCTGCATGGCGCGCTCGCCAACCCGCTCGATAATGCTCTCGGTGCGGCTGCGGTAGTGGATCAGGTCGGCAATGGTGCCGATCTTCAGGTCATGTTCCTGCGCGAACTCGATCAGGTCCGGCAGGCGCGCCATGGTGCCGTCGTCCTTCATGATCTCGCAGATCACGGCCGCCGGCGTCAGGCCTGCCAGCGCGCCCAGGTCGCAGCCGGCCTCGGTATGGCCGGCGCGGATCAGCACGCCGCCGGGCTGGGCCGTCAGCGGGAAGATATGGCCGGGCTGGACCAGGTCGGCCGGTCTGGCGTCGCGGGCGACGGCGGCCTGCACGGTGCGGGAGCGGTCAGCGGCGGAAATGCCGGTGGTCACGCCCTCGGCGGCCTCGATCGACACCGTGAAGTTGGTGCCGTGCTGGGTGCCGTTGCGGCTGACCATCGGGTGCAGGTCCATCTGGCGGCAGCGCTCGGCCGTCAGGGTCAGGCAGATCAGCCCGCGGCCGTGCTTGGCCATGAAATTGATCGCTTCCGGTGTGACGAAATCGGCAGCCAGTACCAGGTCGCCTTCATTCTCGCGGTCTTCCTCATCGACGAGGATGACCATGCGGCCGGCGCGGATGTCGGCAATGATGTCTTCGGTACGGGCGATTGTCATGGCGTGCTGAACGGCAAATTGGGGCGAGTCGAGCGAAAAACCGGCGAATAGCTGGGGCAGGAACCATGGCCGCGGTTGAAAGCGGCCGGACTGAGGCGGGGCGTCGGGCCGGGCCGGCCAGGCCATATACGCCCGGCAGGTTGCCCAGTCAAGCCGGGTATTGTACGCCAAGGCAGGCAACGCGTGAGGCGATGGCACCGGAAAGTACGGCGCCTGCCTGAAGCGGGTGGGGAGAGCGGTGCTCCATGGGCCGCCCCGTTGCCGGCAGGGCGCCGGTGCCGGGCTCGGCCGGAGCCTATGCCGCGGCGGCCAGCGGTGTGCCGTCGTGGCCTGTGGCGCGCAGCCGCAAGGTCCTGGCGATGCGCGCCCTGGCCGCGCGGGTCGCGTCAGCCAGCGCGAGCTCGCGCGTGAGGAAGCCGGCGTTGGGTTTCGTGAAACTGGCATGCGCGTCCAGCGCATAGGTCCATTCCCACTTGCCGAAGGTGACCTCGGCCAGTGTCACGACGACGTGGCAATGCTGATAGAAAAAACTTTCGCTCATGCGTGTTTCCTGTGTGGGGCAGCGCGCTGGCCATGGCCTGAAAGCCAGGCAGGCCAGTGGCGGTCCGTCAGCCAGCCGCGCAGCGGCAGCCGGCCATCTTGCGGGTCGATGGCGGCGGCGCCGGCATCCTGGGCGATCTCGCAGATCCGCCCCTTTGTGTGCGGATCGCACGCGCAGATCATCATCAGCTGGCCTGCCGACATTTGCCGCTTCTGCCGCCTCAGGCCGGCGCGCATGATCCCGGCACCGATCACGCTGCCCAGCCACCGGCCGATCACGGCGCCAAGCGCCATGCCGCCAAAGTAGGCCATGAAGCCCGCGGCCGCGTTGGCCGGCGTGCCGTAGCGGAACAGGATCCAGGCCACCACCAGTGCGCCGGCGGTCAGGCCGGCCGCCGCGACTTCATTGCGATATGTGATCTGCGCCGCGTGGGGCGCGGGCAGGCCTTCGGCCGGCTGGTCGTCGCGCTGGAAGAACCATGGCCCGTCGATGCGTGCGGGAGTCGCGGCCAGCTCGCCAAGCTGCGCGTGCGCGCGCCTTGCCGCGGCAATGTCGTTCAGCCGGAAATACAGCAGGCTGCGCATGGTCATGCCTCGTTTGGTGTCAGGTCCATTTGCCGCTGGACCACGGAAAGCCTGCGAAACGCCGGGCGCCTGGGCGCCGGAATGTTTTCGCCAGGGGGGAGGACGGCGACTGCAGCCGCGGCCATCCGTTGCCCACGGCCTGGTCCCAGTCGATCAGCAGGGTGGCGGCACGGTGCAGGTGGGTCGCGGCCAGGCGCACAAAGCCCAGGCGCGCGCGCATCGGCGCAGTAGGGTGCCGGTCACGCAGCAGGCGCGTGGCCGGAAGTCGCTGATACAGGATTCTGGCGGTGGGGTCGGGCACGGTGGTTTCCTTCATGGGTGCCGGGCAGCAATCCGGCCGGCAGTTGAAAGCAACGGCGGGAGCGCCAGCTCGCGAACGAGCGCGCGGCGCGGCGGGCAGGGGGGCATGAGGGTCCAGGTGGTCCCCGTGAGTGACTTCAGCAGTCACCGGTGCTAGACGTTGTCGAGGGGGAGGCCCGGGAACGAGTGGCGAGCGCCTGTGGGCATACATGGACTGCAAGCGCTCCCACATCATTCTAGGCCTCGGGCGTTGCAGGAACCAGCTGACTTACAACAAAGCTGCCGGGCTCCGCGCGGCGCACTTTCCCGGGGGCGACGGCGCAAGCAAATTGCCACAGGAGGGGGTTGTCAGCGTATGCTCGCGACAAAAGGGCACGCCCAGCCCTGAATGCCGCCGCGCTGGCAAGCGGCGGTCCGGACTTCAGATCAGGGCGCCAGCCCGATCGCGCCAGCAGACTTTGCACAACAAAGGGAGACAAAGATGTCGAGGCAGATCAAGAACAAGGCCGAACTGCGTGCCCTGGTACGCGCCGAGCAGTCGAAGTTTGCCGCCTGCGAGGGCGCCTGCTTTGGCGATGTGGTCTGGCACGCGCCGGACGCCGGCGGCTGCAACTGGAGCCTGTCCACGATGGAAGGCGGCAACAGCAGCGCCTGCGTGGAAGCGCTGCGCCCCTTCACCGACAAGCTGCGCGAGGCCTATAACGTGCCCGACGAGGGCAAGTAGCCCGCGGTATTACGCGGGGGCCTGCGCGGTCGACAGCATCCGCTCCACATAGCGGGCGATCAGGTCGATCTCCAGGTTCACGCGTGCGCCCGGCTTGAGTTCCTGCAGCGTGGTGACTTCCACGGTGTGCGGGATCAGGTTGATGGAGAACACGCAGCCGTCGGCTTCGTCATTGACGCGGTTGACGGTCAGCGACACACCATTCACCACGACCGAGCCCTTGTAGGCCAGGTAGCGTGCCAGCTCGCGCGGGGCGCGGATGCGCAGTTCATGCGATTCGCCTACCGGCGCGAAGTGCACGACTTCGCCCAGACCATCGACGTGCCCGGACACCAGGTGGCCGCCCAGGCGGTCGGCCAGGCGCAGAGCCTTTTCCAGGTTGACGCGGCCGGTGCTCGCCAGCCCCACGGTCTTGTCCAGCGACTCGCGCGAGACTTCGACGTCGAAACTGTCGGGCGCCATGGCGATCACGGTCATGCAGGCGCCCTGGATGGCGATGCTGTCACCGATGATGACGTCCGACAGGTCCAGCCCGCCCGCGGCGATATGCAAGCGCACGCCGGCATCGGCGGCACCCAGCGGGGTAACGGAATCAATGCGGCCGACTGCCGCGACAATGCCTGTAAACATGGTGGTGTCTTCTGCTTTGGGTATTTGGAATCTGGATACGCGGTGCCGGTATGTGCCGCTCTATGCGTCGTTGCGCCGGGCGATCAGCCGCAGGTCGTCGCCGATCTGCCGGATCTCATGCCAGCGGAACTGCGCGGCATCCTGCAGCCGCGCCAGCGGCGGCAGGTTGAACATGCCCTGGGCATCGCCCAGCAGCTTGGGCGCGAGGTAGATCAGCAGCTCGTCGGCGCAATGCTCGCGCACCAGTGAACCATTGAGCTTGAAGCCGGCCTCCACGTGCAGCTCATTGATGCCGCGCCGGCCGAGTTCTTCCAGCATGCGGCGCAACTCGACCTTGCCGTGCGGGTTGGGCAGGACGACGACTTCGGCGCCACGGCTTTCCAGTGCGCGCTGGCGTTGCCGGTCCTCCACCGCGCAGAACACCAGCACCGGCTTGGCCAACTCGCTGGTGTCCGGCGTCAGGATCTGCGCGTCCAGCGGGACCTCCAGCCGCGAATCGACCAGCACCCGCTGCGGCTGGCGCGGCGTGGCGATGGCCCGCACCGTCAGCGCGGGGTTGTCGTCGCGCACGGTGCCGATGCCGGTCAGGATCGCGCACGCACGTGCGCGCCAGGCATGGCCGTCGTCGCGCGCGGCCTGGCCGGTGATCCACTGGCTGGTGCCGTCATGCAGCGCGGTGCCTCCGTCCATCGATGCCGCCACCTTGACGCGCACCCACGGCAGCCCGCGCGTCATGCGTGAGACGAAGCCGATATTCAGGTCGCGCGCTTCCTTTTCCAGCAGGCCGCAGCGCACATCGACGCCGGCTTCGCGCAACCGCTGCAGGCCGCGCCCGGACACCGACGGGTTGGGGTCCTCCATGGCCGCCACCACACGCGTCACGCCCGCGCGCACCAGCGCATCGGCGCACGGCGGCGTGCGCCCGAAATGGCTGCACGGCTCCAGCGTGACATAGGCGGTGGCGCCGGCCGGGTCCAGCCCGCGCGCCAGCGCGTCCTTCATCGCCTGGATCTCGGCATGGTCCTGCCCGGCCGGCTGGGTGAACCCCTGGCCGATGACCTGGCCATCCTTGACGAGCACGCAGCCGACGCGCGGGTTGGGCGTGGTGATGAACATGCCCCGCGCGGCGAGCGCAAGGGCCTGTTGCATGGCGGCGTGGTCGGTATCGGAAAACATTCGGCGGTTGCGTTTGCCTTGGCGCAGCGATCTGGAATACAGGGCTGCCGGGTTATGGTGGTCCGGAGGAGTCCGTCGCATCGCAGTCAGCGTCGCGGCCGGGTGTGCAGAGTCGGATACGTCCCTGCGCGCCCAGCCTGACTTGCCGCTGCTCCCCACGGCAGCCGAGCGTGAAAGTAGCGGCCTGGAAACCGCCTTGCTCAGATCGAGAGTATCCCACAGGCAGGAATTTCAGCACATTCGTGCCGCGGGCGGTCTGGCGCAGCGTGACCCACAGGCAGGGCATGCCCGGCTCGACGACCGACAGCACGGCGCTGCGCTCCGGGTCGCCACGTTGCGCATTCCCCACGACCAGCTGCCAGCCACGGTCCAGCGTGGTCTCGCCCGGCAGCGGCTGGAGGGTCACCTCGACCCGCCGCGCCAGGGCCGTGGCCCGCGCCAGTGCCAGCGATGCCGCCAGCCGGTCGGCTGCCAGCGACACTTGCTGGCGGGCCAGCAGGCCGCTGAATACCGGATAGGCTGAGCTGGCCAGCAGCGCCAGGATGGCGAGGCCGGTGAGCAGTTCGACCAGGGCCAGCCCATGCTGGCGGCGGGGCGCGCAGGTCATCTTCCTGGTCTCAGCAATGCGCCGGAAGCGGCCGTGCCACGGCCTCGCCTTCGGGCAGCGACAGCCACTGGCCGGTACTGCGCAGGATCAGCACTCCGCACTCGGGGTCGGACTGCTGCGGGATGGCCCGCAATTCGACGCAGGCATCCAGGGCGGCTTGCGGGCAGGGTGCCGCCGTCACCAGATGGCGCACGGTGCCGGCAGCCGGTACCGGGAGCGGCCATTCCCCGGCCGGCGCTTCGGCATCCAACGCCGCGGCAAACGTCATGGCGCCGACGGCGTGCCGCTCCAGTTGCAGCATCGATGCCGTCAGGGCAGCACGCGCCTGGGCGCGCCATCCCCGCATCAGGTAGCCGTGCCACGCGGGCACGGCAAGGCTCGCGAGGATGGCCAGGATGGCCAGTGCCGCCGCAAGCTCGACCAGGCTGAAGCCGTTGCAGCGCTGGCACGCGGGTGTGGCGGCGGTCAAGGCAGGTCCTCCCGGGCCGGGCCGACGATCTCGCGCCAGCGCAAGCGCCCGGTGCGCCGGCTGGCCAGTGTGTGCGACAGGCGCGTGGCGGCGTTGCCATCGACGGCCCAGAGCGACAACTCGTGGGCCTGGCGTGAGGCGAGGCCAGGTTGCGCCGGTGTTGCCGGCAATTCGGTGGCGGTGACGAACACGCTGGCACCCGGTGGCAACAGATGGCCAGTGGCGACGTGCAGGCGCTCGCCGTTGCTGGCCTGGGCGACGGAGTCTCCGGTCCCGGCCAGCACCAGGTAGGCCCGTTGCGCGCCATCGGGCGTGCGCGTGACGAACAGCAGATAGCCCGGGAATACGGCCTGGATCTGCACGACCTGCTCGCCGGGGTTGGGCAGCGTCAGATGCCAGCCGGCGCTGTCGGCGGAGACCGGTTGCGCCCGCAGGATGTGCCCGCCGTCGCTGGCTTGTGTCATGACTGGAACCAGGCTGGTGCCGTGCGGGGCCGAGCGGTCCGGTATTGCCGCGAGTTCGTTGCCCGCGCCATAGACCACCACCGGCGCCGTCGTGGCGCCCAGCAGCACCGGCGGCTCTTCCGTGAGTGGCTGCGTTGGCCCCTTTATCCTGTGCAGGCACGACGCGGCGGCCGCGCTGCCTGATGGCGGCGCATCCGCGAGCGGGAATCGCCATAGCTGGCCGGCATCGTCCGTCGCATACACGGTGCGTGCAGCGCCTGTCATGTCGGACAGCACGCTGACCGCAACGAGGTTGCCGGTCGCCGGATTGCCCTGGCAGCCCCGCTCTGGCAATGGCAGGGTGCGGATGGCATGCTGGCCGGCCCATGCCGCGCCGGCAGGCTTGTCGAGCGGCAGCAGCGCGAGGCCGGAACGGGCTGCCATCGACTTGTCATTGGTGGTGGCAGCCAGTGTCATCACTGCGTACCAGCGCAATCCGTCCTGGCCAGGCACGCCGGCCGCACGCACCGGGCCGCGTGCGGACAGTGGCAATGTGTCAGTGGCGGCGAGCTCCCATAACAACGTGAAGGGCATCGGACCGTCGGGATCCGAAACGTCAAGCGCAAAGGCTGCTGCGGGATTGCCGGCCCCGGCACTGCCAGGGACGCCGCACAGCAAGACGGTGCGCCATTCGCCGCGGACCGTCACGTCCTGCGCTTCCGGGCGGGGGCAGGGCGCGGGCACCAGCGGTGCGCCGGCCGCCGGCATGGCGGCGGCGTAGGGCAACAGCACCCCTGGCAGATAGGCGGCGCGCTCTTCTCCGGTCGCGGCATCGAACCCGTGCAGCAGGCCATCGTTGGTGCCCAGCCAGGCCATATTCGGGCGCAGGCCGTAGCGCAGGCGAAAGCCGGTGTGGCCGGGTTTGCCGGGCGCCCAGGCTGGCGGCGCCACCACCCGCGCACGGGCGCCTGCCGCGTTGCCGAGCCGCGTGTCGCGCGGCCGCAGACCCGCCTGGGTACGGTCGCCGCGCAGCCATTCGAGATGGGAGCGGTCAAGGCGCTTCAGCGTGTCCACGCTATCGGTGTCCCGGAAAGCCGCGTCGATCGCGTCCCACTGCAGCGGTATGGCGTGCGGCGGCGCTGCGCCCGTCGGCGCTGAGGACGTGAAGATCCGGCGCGATGCAACGGGCTGGCGGTCGAGGCGCTCGCCGGCTTCCCATAATGCAGGCGGCAGCGCCGGCGCCGATCCTTGCCAGCCGACAGCGAACAAGCGCCCGGTCCACGGATACGCGCCGTCCGTGGTCCGGTAAGCCAATGGCAGCCGGCCTGCTTCGGAGCCGGTGGCAGCGAACCCCGGCGCGAAGGTCATGGCAAGACAGGCGAGGGCAACGACGGCGCGGCGATTCATGGCTGGAACACACTCTGGACCACCGCGCGCACGGCGCGGCTGCGGCCGAACCCGATGGCCGTGATCCGGATCCGGGGCGCCAGCGTGGTGGCGGAAGCGGTGTCCGGGGCGCTGTAGCCGGGCGGTGCTTCGTCCAGGATCTCGGCGACATACCGCGGCAGTTCCCGCGTGCCGAGCGTGCCAGCGGGCAGCTCCGGCAGCGTCGCACCGGTAAAGCGGCCCAGCGGCACGCCGACCGCATCCGCGTTGGCCCCCGCGTTGGTGTCCGCCAGCAGCCAGGGCTGCCATACAGGCGGGCCTGCCACCGCGGGCCGGCACAGGCCGGCCTGACGGCCGCTGCCGCAGTGCCCGGGCGCTGGCCAGTTGTCGAGCCGGCCCGTCATGTCTGGCGATGCCGCTGCCGCGAGCAGGTCCGCCTCGGCGTCGAGCAACGCGACCTCGGCGGCCCGGAAGGCGATTTCGCGTTCGAGCTGCATGACGACAAGTTGCCGGCCCGACAACAGCATGTGCAGCGCACCGGCAGCGATCAGCACGACCAGCAGCAGCATCGTGCCGCAAAGCAGCAGCGTGACGGCGCCTGACTGGCGGCGGCATGAAAGGTGGCGGCGGGCTAGCACAGTGTCTCCTGGCAGCGTGGCGCATTGCGCAGCCGTACCGTGGTGGCGAAGACGCGGCGCGCGGTGACTGCCTGCGATGCCGCGGCCGGCGCCAGATCGCCGGCCGCGGTGCCGGGCGTTGGCAACGGGTCGGCGCTGTGGCCCGGGTTTGCCGCCGCGGATCCCGGCCGGTCGCCGCGCACGGCAATGGCAACCTGCACGGCTACCACGCGATGCCAGGCGGATTCACCCAGTGGCTGGATCGTGGATGCCGTCTCGAAGCGGTCCGCGCGGCCGTCGCCGTCTGTATCCAGGCCGTAGCGCACCTGCAGTGACTCGATGCCGCGGATCAGCGCGCCGGAGGTCCAGCCGATGCCGTCGATCACGCCATTGCGGCGCGCCGGGTAGCGGCACAGCAGTTGCGGCACGCCATCGCTGCCTGCTGCGACGTAGAGGACGTTGGTGGCGACGTAGCCACTGTTTGCATTGGCGCCGTCCATGCGCGCAGCAACCGCGTAGCCGCTGCAGTCGACCATGGTCTCGTCCGGTTGGGCCGGTGCCGTGGTCAGTGCGCTGCCGCTGAAGCGTACCAACAGCGCGTCGCTGCGGCCGATGCCGGATTTGCCGCAGGACGGCATGGCACCCATGGCGGGCTGGCCGCAGTTGTCGGCGCCGCTGACGGCGGGCAATGCTGCGCTGGAGGTGGCGGATATGGGCTCCCCAGGCCAGCCCGACTGGCGCAGCAGCGACGCGATGATGGTCAGTGCGCGCTGGCCGCGTTCCTCGAGCAGAATGCGGTCGGTGGCGGTGAGGTAGGCGGTGCGCGAGGCTTGGAACGCCACCATAGCTGCCGCAGTGACAACCAGCCCAAGCATCAGCCCGACCAGCAATTCGATCAGCGAAAACGCCTTGGATGATTGCCACCTCATGGCTGCACCCACAAGACGATCGAGGGTATGCCGGGCTGCCCGCCAAGCCGTCCTGCCATGATCAGTCGCGCGCCATCGGGGCACGGAAACGCCGGGATGCTTCCGCACCGGCTCGACCAGAGGTCTGGCCGCTCGCTTTGCAGTGCCGGCTGCGCGGTGTCCAGCTCAGTGATTTCCACGGCGAGGCGTGCAGCCTGGGCCAGGGCGTCGAGTTTGCGCAGGTGGGCGAGCGCCTTCGGCGCCGTCCCCATCATTGGCATCAGCCCGGCTGCCACGACGATCAGCGCGCAAAGCGTTTCGTGCAGGGCGAAGCCGGCGGGGCGGCTGGTGCAGCGGCGCTTGCCGTGCGGGCAGGCAGTTTGATGTGCTGGCTTGCGAAGATCCGGCATGGGCGGTCACCGAGACTGGCAGGGACCGTCAAAGTAGCTGTCGCGAGCAGGCGAATACGTGCCTAAGCGTGAAGGATTTGCAGAATGTTGTTTCGGTTTTCCTGGGATCAGCTACCAGGCAGCCTGGCTTACTGACACACCGTGGTTTGTGTCGGCACGGGCGCGCATACGCGGACCCTGCCCAACTGGCTGATATCGACGAGTCTCTGGTTGCCGGTGCCCAGTCCCATCAGCACCTGGGCAGACTGCATCGCAGCGGCCAGCGTGCGTGTATAGCCTACGGGCGAGTAGGATCCCGGCCCTTTTAATATGCGACAAGCGGGCCTTGCGGGAGAGCAACGGGGATTAAACAACGATTTTGTTACTTTGCTACCCCTTCCGGGGGTGGACGCCGCAAACTCGTCCAGCACTTCGCGGAATTCCGACACGTCCTCAAAGCTCCGGTACACCGAAGCAAAGCGGATATACGCAATCTTGTCGAGCTTGCGCAATTCGCGCATCACCAGTTCGCCGACCTGGCTGCTGGGGATTTCCTTTTCGCCCAGGGCCAGCAGTTTTTCTTCGATGCGGGTGATGGCTTCGTCGATGGCCTCGGCCGAGACCGGGCGCTTGCGCAGCGCCAGGCGCATGGAATCCTTCAGCTTGGCGCGGGTGTAGTCCACGCGCGAGCCGTTTTTCTTGACGATGGCGGGGAAGAACAGCTCGATCCGCTCATAGGTGGTGAAGCGGCGGTCGCAGGCTTCGCAGCGGCGGCGCCGGCGCACGGCATCGCCGTCTTCCGACATGCGCGTGTCGAGTACCTGGGTATTGGAATGACCGCAAAAGGGGCATTTCATGCCGGACCACCTTCAGTTGAACCCCGTCGCCTTGTCCGTGTTGTCGTTCTGCGGTGGCGGGGCGGGTTGGCGAGGCCCGCAAGCCGGCGCCCCGGGGCGCCGGCTTGCGGAGCTGCCGGCCGCTCATGCGAACACGCATGGGCGGCCTCGATGCATCAGCCGTAGACCGGGAAACGCTTGGTCAGGGCTGCCGCCTGCTCGCGCACGCTGGCGATATTGGCGGCGTCGTGCGGGTTGTCCAGCACATCGGCGATCAGGTTGCCGACGATGCGGGCTTCTTCTTCCTTGAAGCCGCGCGTGGTCATGGCCGGCGAGCCAACGCGGATGCCCGAGGTCACGAACGGCTTTTCCGGGTCATTCGGAATGGCGTTCTTGTTCACGGTCAGGTGCGCTTCACCCAGGATGCGCTCGGCTTCCTTGCCGGTAATGTTCTTGGCGCGCAGGTCAACCAGCATCACGTGGCTCTCGGTGCGGCCCGAGACGATGCGCAGTCCGCGCGCGATCAGGGTCTCGGCCAGCACGGCGGCGTTCTTCACCACTTGCTGCTGGTATTCCTTGAACTCGGGGGTCAGCGCTTCCTTGAACGCCACTGCCTTGCCGGCGATGACATGCATCAGCGGGCCGCCCTGGATGCCGGGGAAGATCGCCGAGTTGATGGCCTTCTCGTGTTCGGCCTTCATCAGGATCACGCCGCCGCGCGGGCCGCGCAGGCTCTTGTGCGTGGTGGTGGTGACGAAGTCGGCGTGCGGCACCGGGTTCGGGTACACACCCGCGGCGATCAGGCCGGCGTAGTGGGCCATGTCGACCATGAAGTAGGCACCGATCGACTTGGCCACACGGCCGATGCGCTCGAAGTCGATGCGCAGCGCGAAGGCCGAGGCGCCGGCGATGATCAGCTTGGGCTTCTTCTCTTGCGCCAGCTTTTCCAGCGCGTCGTAGTCGATGTCTTCCTGGGCGTTCAGGCCGTAGCTGACCACGTTGAACCACTTGCCGCTCATGTTCAGCGCCATGCCGTGGGTCAGGTGGCCGCCTTCGGCCAGGCTCATCCCCATGATGGTGTCGCCCGGCTTGAGCACGGCGAAGTACACGCCCTGGTTGGCCTGCGAGCCCGAGTTGGGCTGCACGTTGGCGGCTTCGGCGCCGAACAGCTGCTTGACGCGGTCAATGGCCAGCTGCTCGACGATGTCGACGTACTCGCAACCGCCGTAGTAGCGCTTGCCGGGATAGCCCTCGGCGTACTTGTTGGTCAGCTGCGAACCCTGGGCGGCCATCACGGCCGGCGAGGTGTAGTTCTCGGAGGCGATCAGCTCGATGTGGTCTTCCTGGCGCTGGTTTTCCTGCTGGATGGCGGCAAAGACCTCGGGGTCGATCTGGTCGATCGTAAAACGGCTGCGTTCGAACATGGCGAAACTCGTCTGAAAAATAGGGAATCCGATTCACGCATCGGGGGTAGGGCGCGCGGGGAAGGCTAGCGGCGACCAGCACCGGCGGCACTTTGTAACCGTCGGTGCAGGGCGCACCCTGCTTCCCATTCGCTGCCCAGGCGAGCGGCAGGCGCAAAGAACTTCACGCCTAGGCGTGCTGAACGTTACGCGAACGCGTAATGAACGTCACGCCAGAGAACTTGCGCTTCCTCGTGGTAGTGCCCACTGACTTCGCCAGTCGCGCAAGATGGAATGGTTGCGCGCAGTGTAGCGCGAGGCGGGCGCCCGCTGCAAGCCGTCGGCCCCGCCAGGCAAGGACTGGCAAGGGCTGGCCAGCAACTTGCTGTTGCAAAGTCGCCATGCGGGTTTACACGAAACCGCGATCGCTCTCCGTTACAATCGCGGCCATGACAAACTTTGTCTGGACCCTACGGGTGTACTGGGAAGACACCGACGCGGGTGGTGTGGTGTTCTACGCCAACTACCTGAAGTTCTTCGAGCGCGCCCGCACCGAGTGGCTGCGTTCGCTCGGCATCGAGCAGCAGTCGCTCGCCGACGAGGCGGGCGTGGTCTTTATCGTCCGCAGCACGGCGGTGGACTACAATGCGCCCGCCCGGCTGGATGACCAGCTCGAGATCCGCACGCGCATCGACCGGGTCGGCCCGGCCTCGGTCCAGTTCTCCCAGGAAGCCTGGCGTGGCGAGGTGATGCTGGCCTCGGGCGCGATCCGTGTTGGGTGTGTCGATCGAAGCACTTGCCGTCCCGCCCCGATTCCCGACCCCGTTTTAGCTACCATCAAGTCCGCACGATGAATCCCGTGACCGTCACGCAAGACATGTCGATCATAACGCTGGTGCTCCACGCCAGCCTGCTGGCACAGGCCGTCATGGCGCTGTTGCTCGTCATGTCCCTGTTTTCGTGGACCTATATCTTCCGCAAGCACTTGGCGCTGCGCTCGGCGCGCACCCAGACCGAGGGGTTCGAACGTGACTTCTGGGCCGGCGGCGACCTGCAGGCGCTTTATAACAGTGCCCTCAACAACCGCCACAACACCGGCGCGCTGGAGCGGATCTTTGAATCCGGCATGGGAGAGTTCCTGAAGGCGCGCGAGCGCGGCAACGAAGCCAGCGCGCTGCTCGATGCGGCCCGGCGCGCGATGCGCGCGGCCTACCAGCGCGAGATGGATGTGATGGAATCGCATCTGCCATTCCTGGCGTCGGTCGGTTCGGTGAGCCCGTATATCGGCCTGTTCGGCACGGTCTGGGGGATCATGAACGCGTTCCGCGGCCTGTCGAATGTGCAGCAGGCGACGCTCGCATCGGTAGCCCCCGGTATTGCCGAGGCGCTGGTGGCGACCGCGATCGGCCTGTTCGCGGCGATTCCGGCGGTGATCGCCTACAACCGCTATGCCACGGAGATCGACCGCCTGGCGATCCGGTTCGAGAGCTTCATGGAAGAGTTCCTGAACATCCTGCAACGGCAGGCGCGCTAACTGCACACGTATCGAATCTAATCCAGACGGTCCGGGCGCAAGCCCGGGCCGGCGTTTCCAGGAGTCCTGCAATGGCAGCCATTCAGCGCCGCGGCGGCTCGCGCCGCCGGGCCAGCGCCGAGATCAATGTCGTGCCGTATATCGACGTCATGCTCGTGCTGCTGGTCATCTTCATGGTGGCGGCGCCGATCGTGAGCCCCGCCACCGTCGACCTGCCCACCGTGGCCAACGCCACGCCGCAGCAGAAGGCGCCGCCGATCGTGGTCACCGTGCACGAGAGCGGCCAGCTCATCGCGCGCGGCAAGGACAACGCCGGCAACGCCTTCGAGCGCAAGCTCGACAAGCAGGGCCTGCTCGACTTTGTGCACCAGCGCCAGAACGAGAATCCCGACCAGCCGGTGGTGATTGCCGCCGACCGCGCGGTCAAGTATGAGGCGGTGCTGGACGTGATGTCGATCCTGAAAGCCGATGGCATCAAGCGCGTCGGCCTGATGGTCAAGTCCAAGACCTCCTGACGCATTGAAGCGCCTATCTGATTGCCGTTGCGCCTGATGAAGACCGTCGCCGCCTATCCCTACCAGCCGGTCAAGGAGCGGGGAACCCTGCGTTCCTTCCTGTTCGCGCTCTTCATGCATATGCTGCTGGCCGTCGTGCTGTACTACGGCGTGCGCTTGCAGAGCAGCACCCCCGTCGGCGCCGAGGCCGAGCTGTGGGAAGAGATTCCGGCCGCCACCGCGCCCCCGCCGCCGCCGCCGGAGCCGGTGGTGCAGCCGCGCCCGGCCCCGCCGCTGCCCGAGGTGAAGAGCAAGGTCGAGGACGACGCCGACATCGCGCTGGAGCGCCAGAAGCGCCGTGCCGAGGCGGCAGCGCGCGAAGA
The DNA here is from genome assembly GCA_022041995.1 of Cupriavidus necator. Classification (GTDB taxonomy): domain Bacteria; phylum Pseudomonadota; class Gammaproteobacteria; order Burkholderiales; family Burkholderiaceae; genus Cupriavidus. The sequence goes on along the minus strand of CP074381.1, from coordinate 3,183,444 downwards.
GGCCGAGCGCAAGCAGGCGGCTGCGCGCAAGGAAGCCGAGCGTAAAGAGGCGGAACGTAAGGAAGCCGACCGCAAGGAAGCCCAGCGCAAGGACGACGCGAAGAAGAAGGCAGCGCAGCAGGACCAGCAGCGCAAGGAACAGGCCGAGCGCAAGGAAGCAGAACGCAAGGAAGCAGAACGCAAGGAAGCAGAACGCAAGGAAGCAGAACGCAAGGAAGCAGAACGCAAGGAAGCGGACGCCAAGGCCAGGGCCCAGGCGGACGCCAAGGCCAAGGCTGACGCCAAGGCAAAGGCTGATGCCGAGACCAAGGCCAAAGCCAAGGCGGATGCCGACGCCAAGGCCAAGCGCGAGGCTGCCGCCAATGCCCAGCGCAAGAGCGAGCTGGCGCGCCTGCAGGCGCTGGCCGGCGGCTCCGGCGCGGGCGGTGGCGGCGTGGGCAGTACGGCCGGCGCGGGTGCCGGCGGCGGTGGCAAGGCGTCGCCGGGCTATTCCGACCGCGTGCGCCGCCGCGTCAAGCCGAATATCGTCTTTACCGAGGACGTGCCGGGCAACCCGACCGCGGTGGTGTCGGTGCAGCTGGCGCCGGATGGTTCGCTGCTGTCGGCGCGGCTGTCCAAGTCCAGCGGCAACTCGGGCTGGGATAATGCCGTGCTGCGCGCGGTGGAACGTTCCGACCCGCTGCCGCGTGATGAGAACGGCAAGGCGCCGGCCAGCTTCACCATTACCTTCCGGCCGAAGGACTGAGTGACCTGGGCGGCATGATTTGCAACATAATGCAACCTTCATCGCTGGGTCTTGGTCCCAGCGCTAGCATGGCAGGTTGCCTGACGCGGCCGGCAGTGTGCGATACGCACGCAGACGGGGCATGCGCCACGCGCCGCAATGCCGTATTTGCCCGTGTTGCCGATTGCCTGCCGTGCCCGACGAAACTTGAAATCGACTGAGGAGCAGCATGCGAAAGCTTTGGGCCCCCAACTGGCTGTCCGCGAGGCGGCACAACGCAACCCAACCCGAATCCCAACGTGCCATCGGCCCGGTCCCCCTGGCCGGCCGCCGCGCGCTGATGGCCTGGCTGGCCGCGGCGATGACGATGGCAGCCGGCGCCGCGCACGCGCAACTCAACGTTGAGATCTCCGGGGTTGGTTCCAGCCAGCTCCCGGTTGCGACCGCCAACTTCCAGGGCGAGGCCCAGGCCCCGCAGAACCTGACCGCGATCATCCGCGCCGACCTGGCGCGCAGCGGGCGCTTGCGCAATGTCGATCCGGGCGGTGCCACGGTGGCGGAATCCGCCAATGTCGACCTCGGTAGCTGGAAGTCGCGCGGCGCCGATGCCTTCGTCGCCGGCAGCGTGACCCCGGCCGCCGGCGGCAAGTATGAGGTCCGCTTCCGCCTGTACGACACCGTCAAGGGCCAGAGCCTGGGCGGGCTGGCCTTTACCGTCAACCAGTCCCAGCTGCGCGTGACCGCGCACAAGATCGCCGACTACATCTACGAAAAGCTGCTGGGCGAGCGCGGCGTGTTTGCCACGCGCCTGTCCTACGTGTCGAAGGTGGGCGGCCGCTACCAGCTGCTGATTTCCGATTCCGATGGCCAGAATGCGCAGGTGGCGCTGACCAGCAACGAGCCGATCATCTCGCCGTCGTGGTCGCCGGACGGCGCGCGCGTGGCCTATGTCTCGTTCGAGGCCAAGAAGCCGGTGGTGTATGTGCACGACCTGGCCAGCGGCAAGCGCACGCTGGTGTCGAACCAGAAGGGCAACAACAGCGCGCCCTCGTGGTCGCCTGACGGCCGGTACCTGGCGCTGGCGCTGTCGCGCGACGGCAATACCCAGGTCTACCAGGTCAATGCGGACGGCTCCGGCATCCGCCGCCTCTCCCGCAGCAGCGCCATCGACACCGAGCCGCAGTATTCTCCGGACGGCAAGAGCATCTACTTCACCAGCGACCGCGGCGGTGCGCCGCAGGTCTACCGCATGCCCGCTTCCGGCGAGGAAGGCGGCGGGGCGCAACGTGTCACCTTCAAGGGCAGTTACAACGTGAGCCCGCGTATTTCGCCGGACGGCAAGTACCTGGCGTACATCTCGCGCGCGGGCGGCTTCAAGCTGCAGCTGCAGGACCTGACCAACGGCGACGTGACGTCGCTGACCGATACGGCCAACGACGAAGCGCCCAGCTTTGCCGCCAATGGCAAGTACATCCTTTATGCCACCCGCGTGGGCGGTCGCGCGGTGCTGGCGGCGGTTTCCACTGACGGGCGTACCCGGCAGGTTCTGTCCCTCCAGTCCGGCGATGTTCGCGAGCCGTCCTGGGGTCCTTTCATGCAATAACAGGAGTCATTCACCATGCCCCAACTGATGAGCAAAACCCTTGCCGTTGCCGCACTGCTGGCCCTTGGCGCCTGCAGCTCCGGCGTCAAGCTGGACGACACCGCCAAAGCCGGCGCCGGCGCGGGCACCGGTGCCGATGCGCGCGCCGTGACCCCGGTGACGGCCGCCGATCCGCTGAACGATCCGAACAGCCCGCTGGCCAAGCGCAGCGTGTACTTCGACTTCGACAGCTACAGCGTCAAGTCGGACTACCAGGGAATGCTGACCGAGCACTCGAAGTATCTGGGCGCCAACAAGGGCCGCAAGATCCTGATCCAGGGCAACACCGACGAGCGCGGCACCAGCGAGTACAACCTGGCGCTGGGCCAGAAGCGCGCCGAAGCCGTGCGCCGCTCGCTGGCCTCGATGGGCGTGCCAGACGCCCAGATGGAAGCCGTGAGCCTGGGCAAGGAAAAGCCCAAGGCCACCGGCCATGATGAAGCCTCGTGGGCCGAGAACCGCCGCGCGGACATCAACTACTGATCTGTGGACTGCCTTCCATGAAAGCACGCGTTTCCACCCTGTTGTGGCTCGCCGCCGTCGCCGGCGGCGGCATGCTGCCGCTGTCACAGGCGCATGCCGGAGTGTTCGACGATGACGAGGCCCGCAAGGCGGTCATCAGCCTGCGCGACCAGTTCAACGGTTTCCAGGCGACCGCGACGCAGCGTATCGAGCAGAACAGCCGCACCACGCTCGACATGCAGAACCAGCTCGAGGGCCTGCGCCAGGAAGTGGCGCGGCTGCGCGGCCAGAACGAAGTGCTGCAGAACACGGTGGACACGCTGCAGAAGCAGCAGAAGGACTACTACGCCGACCTCGATGCGCGCCTGAAGAAGTTCGAGCCGCAGCAGGTCACCGTCGAAGGCCGCGAAGGCCTGTCGCAGCCGGGCGAAAAGCCCGAATACGATGCCGCGCTCAAGCAGTTCCAGGCGGGCGACTTCAAGAGCGCCGGGAGTTCGTTCACGGCGTTCATCAAGAAGTACCCGCAGAGCCCGTATGTGCCGTTGGCACAGTACTGGCTCGGCAACTCGCTGTATGCGCAGCGCGACTACAAGGGCTCCACCTCGGTGCTGCAGAACATGATCAACGCCAACCCGACGCACCCCAAGGTGCCGGACGCGATGATCGCGGTCGCCAACAACCAGCTCGAGTCCGGCCAGAAGGCGGCCGCGCGCAAGACGCTGGAGCAGGTGGTGGCCAAGTATCCGGGCACCGAAGGCGCGCAGGCGGCCAGCAACCGGCTGAAGACGTTGAAGTAACACCGGAAGCGGCCGGCACGCCCGGTCCTGTCTGCAAGGCCCGCTTTGGCGGGCCTTCTTCTTGGGTCGCGCTAAAATACATGATTCGCCTGAATCTTTTGCGCGCCCAGACGGCGCGCTCCCGATCATGACCCAACGCGCCATCGTCCTGCTCTCCGGCGGACTCGACTCCGCCACCGTACTCGCCATGGCCCGCGCCCAGGGCTTCGAGACCTATGCGCTGTCGATGCGCTATGGCCAGCGCCACTCCTCTGAACTGGAAGCCGCCAAGCGCGTGGCGGCCGCGCTGGGCGCCACCCGCCACGAGATCGTCGACCTGGACCTGCGCCGCTTCGGCGGCTCGGCGCTGACCGACGACGCGCTGGCGGTGCCGACCGATGGCGCTTCCGACGGCATCCCGGTCACCTATGTGCCGGCGCGCAACACCATCATGCTGTCGCTGGCGCTCGGCTGGGCCGAGGCTGTCGGGGGGCGCGACCTGTTCTTCGGCGCCAACGCGGTTGACTACTCCGGTTACCCGGACTGCCGCCCGGAATACGTCGCGGCCTATGAAACGCTGGCCAACCTCGCCACCAAGGCCGGGGTCGAGGGCGACCACTTCCGCGTGCATGCGCCCATCATCGACATGACCAAGGGCGAGATCATCCGCGCCGGCATCGCGCTGGGGGTGGACTACAGCCTGACGGTGTCGTGCTACCAGGCCGATGACGACGGCCGCGCCTGCGGCGTGTGCGACTCGTGCCGCATCCGCCGGGCCGGCTTTGAAGCCGCCGGAGTGCCCGATCCGACCCGCTACCAGGCCGCTGCCTGATCACAAGCTGCCGTCCACGCCCCGACATGCCTGAAATCGACCTCGCCGCGCTCTCGCGCACCGTGCTGCTGAGCACGTTCGTCCTGACCTTCCTGTTTGGCGCCATGCTGCAGCGCACGCACTTCTGCACCATGGGCGCGGTCTCTGACATCGTCAATATGGGCGACTGGGGCCGCATGCGCATGTGGGTGCTGGCGATCGGCGTGGCCATGATCGGCACCGGCGTGCTGGCCTGGACCGGCGCGATCGACCCCACCAAGACCATTTACACCCCCAGCAAGCTGGGCTGGCTGTCGGCGCTGGCCGGCGGGCTGATGTTCGGTTTCGGCATGGTGCTGGCGTCGGGCTGCGGCAGCAAGACACTGGTGCGCATCGGCGCCGGCAACCTGAAGTCCCTGGTGGTCTTTGTCTTCCTGGGCCTGTCGGCCTACATGACGCTGCGCGGGCTGTTCGGCGTGGTGCGCGTGAATACCGTCGACGCGGTGGCGCTGACGTTGCCCACCACGCAAGACCTGCCGTCCGTGCTGGCGCAGGGCACGGGGCTCGCGCGCGGCGCGCTGCAGCTGGGCCTGGGACTGGCGCTGGGTGGCGTGCTGGTGCTGTGGGCGCTGGCGGGCCGCGGCTTCCGCTCGTTCGACAACCTGCTTGGCGGCATCGGCGTCGGGCTGATCATCGTGGCAATGTGGTATGTCTCGGGCCACCTCGGCTACGTGGCCGAAGACCCCAACACGCTTGAAGAACTGTTCGTCTCGACCAACAGCGGCCGCATGGAAAGCCTGAGCTTTGTCGCTCCCTATGCCTACACGCTCGACTGGCTGATGATGTTCAGCGACAAGAGCAAGGTGGCGACGGTCGGCATCGTCAGTGTGTTCGGCGTGATCGCCGGCGCGGCGGTCTATGCCCTGGTGACGCGCACCTTCCGCTGGGAAGGCTTCGGCAATGCCGAGGACGTCGCCAATCATATGGTCGGCGGCATCCTGATGGGTGCGGGCGGCGTGACCGCGCTGGGCTGCACGGTCGGGCAGGGCCTGTCGGGCGTGTCGACCCTGGCGCTTGGCTCGTTTATCGCGCTGGCGGGTATCCTGGCCGGTGCAGTGCTGGCATTCCGCTACCAGATATGGCGTCTGGAGCGCATGGCCTGAGGCGCGTGCTTGACACATCGAGAACCGCATCACTATAATCGCGGTTCTGTTTTTTCGGGTCGTTAGCTCAGTCGGTAGAGCAGCGGACTTTTAATCCGTTGGTCGCGTGTTCGAGTCACGCACGACCCACCAGTATTACGAAGGGCCTGTGGCGCAAGTCACAGGCCCTTTTTGCGTCTGGCATGCCCCGCTGGTAGGGGGTGCTTTAACTAGTTCGAGGTAGAGACTTGAACCTGCCTGCGCAGCACAATGGGTCAACCGCGGCGTATGGACCGCGGACCATCAGAATGGCCGCGAGACACGGCCCACCAACAAGACCCTATGCGGCGAGCAGGCGTTTCCTTGCCGGCCAGCGGGCACGTGCTGCGCATCATCTGGCCGTTCGTACCGGTGGTTGTTGCGCTGGCGTTGTTCAGCATCGCCAGCCTGGACCTGTTGTCGGCTGCGCGTGCCTTTGTCGCGGGCGAGAGCCAGTGGTCCAGGGGTCAGAAGAACGCCGTGCTGCACCTGCTGCGCTTCGGCGAGGATCGCGAGCCGGCGGATTTCGAGGCATACCTGGCGTCGATCGCGATCCCGCTGGGCGACCACCGCGCGCGCCTGGAGCTCGACCGCGACGAGCCTGACCTGGAGCGCATCCATGAAGGGCTCCTTGCCGGCGGCAACCATCCCGATGACATTCCGCGGATGGTGCGGCTCTACCGGAATTTCCGCCATATCCAGGAGGTCGATGCCGCGATCCGCGTGTGGGCCGCTGGCGACATCGAGATCTCTGCCCTGCACGAACAGGCACTGGCCCTGCGCCGGCTGACCGGCCAGCCCGGCTGCGGGGGCGAGTGCCTGGCGCCGGTGCTGCGCAACATTGCGCAGATCGACGCCAGGCTGACGCCGCTGGAGCGGGCCTTTTCGGGCCATCTGGGCCAGGCCTCGCGCCGCGTGACGCGGCTGCTTACCACCGGCAGCGCGGTGATGGCGGCAGCGCTGCTGATGTCGGCGATCCTGCTTTCGCTGGCGCCGTTGCGGCGCGAGCGCCGGCTGCGCGAGGCGCTGGCGCAGCGCGAAGAGCAGCTGCAGCTGGCGGTAGAGGGCAGCAACGACGGCCTGTGGGACTGGCATCTCGGCCGTGGCGAGCTCTACTTCTCGCCGCGCTGCGCGCAGATGCTGGGCTACCAGGACGCCGAGCTGCCGCATGCGCGCGAAACCGTGCTGGGCCTGCTGCATCCTTCCGAGCTGGCCGCCTTCGAGGCCAAGCTGGCGCGCCATCTGCGCAGCGGCGAGCCCTACGACGCCGAATTCCGCCTGCGCAACCGCGCCGGCGATTACCTGTGGGTGCGCGCGCGCGGCCGGCTGGTGCGCGGGCCGGGGCGCCGGCGTGCGCGCATGGCGGGGTCGCTCACGGATATTTCCGACCACAAGCGCTACGAGACACAGCTCTTTGCCGAAAAGGAGCGCGCCCAGGTCACGCTGCAGGCCATCGGCGACGCGGTAGTGACGGCCGATGTGTGGGGTCGCGTGGAATCGCTCAACCCCGCGGCCGAGGCCCTGACCGGCTGGCGCGAAGCGGACGCCCGCGGCCTGCCGCTGAGCAGCGTCTGCGTGCTGCGCGACGAGGACAGCCTGGCGCCGCTGCCCGATATTGTCACGCTGGCGCTGCGGCAGCGCTGGCGCAGCCGGTCGGCGCAGCTGGTGCAGCGCGATGTGTCGGGGCTGCCCGGACAGGCGCTGGCGGTCAAGCCATCGGTGGCGCTGATCCGCGACCGGGCCGCGCAGGCCATCGGCGTGGTAGTTGTGCTGCACGATATCAGCCAGGAACGCGCCCATGCGGCGCGCCTGGCATACGAGGCCAGCCACGATGCGCTGACCGGCCTGGTCAACCGCGCCGAGTTCGAGCGCCGGCTGGGCGCGGCGATCACGCGGGCACGCGAGGAAGGCACCACCCATACGCTGATGTACCTGGACCTGGACCAGTTCAAGGTGGTCAACGACACTTGCGGGCATGCCGCCGGCGACGAGCTGATCCGGCAGATGGCGGAGGTCATGCACAGCCAGCTGCGCCGCAGCGACACGCTGGCCCGGCTGGGCGGCGACGAGTTCGGCGTGCTGCTGGAGCATTGCGGCACCGCCGATGGCGAAAGCGTGGCCGAGGCCTTGCGCCAAGCCATTGCATGTTTCCGTTTTGCGCATCGCCAGCGCACCTTCACGCTGGGCGTCAGCATCGGCCTGGTCACGCTGGACCGACAGACCGTCAGCGTCGCCGAGGCCCTGAGCGCGGCCGACGCGGCCTGCTATGTGGCCAAAGAGGGCGGACGCAACCGCGTGCAGGTCTATCATCCGCTGGACAGCGTGGTGCAGGCGCGCCACGGCGAGATGGAGTGGGTCAGCCGCGTGCATGCGGCGCTGGCGGCTGGCCGCTTCTGCCTGTATTCGCAGGAGATCCTGCCGGCGCACGATGGCGCGCTGCCGCAGACGGGCCGCCATGTGGAGCTGCTGTTGCGCATGGTCGATGAACGCGGCCGGCTGGTGCCCCCGATGGCCTTCGTGCCGGCCTGCGAGCGCTACAACCTGATGCCGATGATCGACCGCTGGGTGGTCGAGACCGCGTTTGGCACCCTGGCGGAACGGCAGGCGGAGATTGCCACCTGCGCGATCAACTTGTCAGGCTCGTCGCTGGCGGACATCCAGTTCCCCGATTTCGTGCGCGAGCAGGCGCAGCGCTTTGGCATCGCGCTGGATGGCATCTGCTTCGAGATTACGGAGACCGCGGCGATCGCCAACCTGGCGCAGGCCGGCGCGTTCATCCTGCAGCTGCAGCAGCTGGGCTGCCAGTTTGCGCTGGATGACTTCGGCGCGGGCATGTCGTCGTTCACCTACCTGAAGCACCTGCCGGCGGCCTACCTGAAGATCGATGGCAGCTTTGTGCGCGACATGCTGGCCGACCCGGTCAACCTGGTGATGGTGGAGGTGATCCAGCGCATCGGCCACGCCATGGGCAAGAAGACCATTGCGGAATTCGTTGAGAGCGAGGCCATGCTCGAACGGCTGCGCGAGCTGGGCGTGGACCTGGTGCAGGGCTACCACATTGCGGCACCGGTGCCGTTTGCCCCGGCGGATCCCGAGGCCGGCGACCGGCCGGCGCTGGCGCTGGCGGGCTGAGCCGCCAGGCCAGGCCGTGGGTCAGGGAACGAGCGGATCGCGGAAGCCGGTATCGGCGCCGGGCGGGGTGCCGGCCGGCGCGGGTGTCGGCGCGGTTGCGGGCGGCACGGCCTGGTGCCTGGCCTCGCGCCAGGTGTTGTACACCCAGTAGGCGGCGCCGGCTGCCAGGCCGACCTTGGACAGCTTCCAGGTCCAGCGCAGCACCGGCGTGCGCTTGACCAGCGGCAGCGCCAGCGTCAGTGCGGTGCTCAGCAGCGGGTAGTCCTTGGTCATGCCGACCACTTTCATCCACGACCCCGGACGGGCGATGCGCGGCAGCCAGTGGCCGATAGTGCCCAGGCGGTGCGCGCCACCCCGCACCTCGTGCAGGGCCTGCAGGCAGTCGTAGCGTTCCAGCGCGGCGCGGGTCAGCAGCAGTTCCTTGCGCACCGCCAGCGGCAGGCGCACCTCTTGCGTGAACCGGGCCCGCCGCGGGTGATTGCGGCGGTCGTGTCCGGCAGCGCTGTCGTCGGGTTCCAGGGGCTCATCGGCGCAGGATCTCCCGGTCTTTGTCGATTTCGGCGAGCGTGGCCTCCAGCATCGGCGGGGCGTTGCGCACCAGGTTGCGTGCGTACGCCAGGCAAATCGCGCACAGCACCAGGTAAAGGACCGTCAGTGCGCCCAGCGCCTGCCAGCGGTAGGTGTCCCAGAACAGGATGGCGATCAGCCCGGTCAGGGTGACCAGCCCGATGCCAAAGAACACCAGGCCGAAGCAGGCCAGCAGCGCGACCTTCATCAGGCGCGTGCGTTCCTCGGCAAGCTCCACGCTGGCGAGTTCGAGGCGGGTCTGGATCATTGCCACCAGCGACCCGGCCAGGTTGCGCACGGATTCGAGGAACTTGGGGGAAGGGGGGGATTCGCTCATGCGGCTCCGGCGTGAAAGAGCGGCGCGACGGCGTGGCCGTACGCGCCTTTCCAGCAGGCGGGCCGGGTGTGGCGTCATGGTGTGTCGCCAACATGCTTGCGCCCCGGCCACTGGGCAACCCGATGACCGGGTTGCCGCTCAGGCGCGGCACCAGCATGCCGCGCCGGGTTGGCATCGATTACTTGCGGTTCAGCAGCAGACCGATCAGCAGGCCTACGCCGGCCGCCACGCCCACGGCGCGCCACGGGTGGTCATGCACGTAGTCGTCGGTGGCGCGTGCGGCGGCCTTGCTCTTGGTCACGACGGCGTCTTGCAGGTCCTGGGCCTTTTCCTTGGCTTGCTTGAGCAGGCCCATGCCACGCTCGCGCAGTTCGGCGGCCTTTTCCCCGGTGGTCGAGGCGGCTTGCTTCAGCAGTTCCTCGGCGTCGGACAGAACGGTCTTGACATCGCTCATCAGTTTCTCCTGTTTGCGGGCGGTTGGTTCGGTTTGTGCGGATTCTGACATTTTCTACGCTCCGAGGCTAACGGCATTTGTCGGTCTGATACTTAGCATATGTGGCGGGCGGCCGTGGTTTCAAGGCTACACGCCAGCAAGCGTGACTCTGCGGCGCCTGGTTTAGCAAGCATGCCGGAAAGCGCGCGTGATGAATGTCAGAAGATGTCTTATGACTTCGAGTGATTTTGTAGTGACTTTATATTCGTTTGGGTTGGATATCAATCCGGATACTCTGGTTCCACCCCGAAATCAGGAGAACAGAACATGGCATTGCGTCTTGGCGATATCGCCCCGGACTTCGAGCAGGATTCGAGCGAAGGCCGCATCCGCTTCCATGCGTGGCTTGGCGACAGCTGGGGCGTGCTGTTCTCGCATCCGGCCGACTACACCCCGGTGTGCACCACTGAACTGGGCCTGACGGCCAGGCTGAAGGATGAATTCGCGCGCCGCGGCGTCAAGGCGATCGCGTTGTCGGTGGACAACGTGGACTCGCACCGCGGCTGGATCCAGGATATCAACGAGACGCAGTCGACCCAGGTCAATTTCCCGATCCTGGCCGATGGCGACCGCAAGGTGTCGCAGCTCTACGACATGATCCACCCGAACGCGAACGAGACCCTGACGGTGCGCTCGCTGTTCATCATCGACCCGAAGAAGAAGGTGCGCCTGATCATCACGTATCCGGCCAGCACCGGGCGCAATTTCAACGAGATCCTGCGCGTGATCGACTCGCTGCAGCTGACCGACAACCACAGCGTGGCCACGCCGGGCAACTGGCAGGACGGCGACGACGTAGTGATCGTGCCCTCGCTGAAGGACGAAGCGGTGATCCGCGAGAAATTCCCCAAGGGCTACCAGGCGGTGCGGCCGTACCTGCGCCTGACGCCCCAGCCCAACAAATGAACGCGGCCCCGCGTGAAGGCGGGGCCGGCGTGCAGGACAGGTGTTTTATCGACGGGGGCAGCCTCGTCGTCTCCTTGGTAGTGTGCTTGGCCCGGCTTTGCAGCCGGGCCTTTTTATTACGGAGAGCCTGTGCGCAAGTCGCGGATAGCGATCAGAAGAAGGCCTGCAGGCCAGTCTGGGCGCGGCCCAGGATCAGTGCGTGGATGTCGTGGGTGCCTTCATAGGTGTTGACCACCTCCAGGTTCACCACGTGGCGGATCACGCCGAACTCATCCGAGATGCCATTGCCGCCCAGCATGTCGCGCGCCACGCGGGCGATGTCGAGCGACTTGCCGCACGAGTTGCGCTTCATGATCGAGGTGATTTCCACTGCGGCGGTGCCTTCGTCCTTCATGCGGCCCAGGCGCAGGCAGCCTTGCAGGCCCAGCGTGATCTCGGTCTGCATGTCGGCCAGCTTCTTCTGCACCAGCTGTGTGGCGGCCAGCGGGCGGCCGAACTGCTTGCGGTCCAGGGTGTACTGGCGCGCGGTGTGCCAGCAGAATTCGGCGGCGCCCAGCGCGCCCCAGGCGATGCCGTAGCGGGCCGAGTTCAGGCAGGTGAACGGGCCCTTCAGGCCGCTCACGCCCGGCATGATGTTCTCTTCCGGCACGAACACCTGGTCCAGCACGATTTCGCCGGTGATCGAGGTGCGCAGGCCGACCTTGCCGTGGATGGCCGGTGCGGACAGGCCCTTCCAGCCCTTTTCCAGGATAAAGCCGCGGATCTCGTCCTTGCCATTGTCGCCCTGCAGCTTGGCCCAGACCACGAACACGTCGGCGATCGGCGAGTTGGTGATCCACATCTTGGCGCCGGTCAGCTCATAGCCGCCGTCGACCTTCCTGGCGCGGGTGACCATCGAGCCCGGGTCGGAGCCGTGGTTCGGCTCGGTCAGGCCGAAGCAGCCGATCCATTCGCCGGTGGCCAGCTTGGGCAGGTACTTCTGCTTTTGCGCTTCGGTGCCGAATTCATGGATCGGCACCATCACCAGCGACGACTGCACGCTCATCATCGAGCGGTAGCCCGAATCCACGCGCTCCACTTCACGCGCGATCAGACCGTAGCTGACGTAGTTCAGGCCCGGGCCGCCGTATTGCTCGGGATGGTCGGGCCGAGCAGACCCAGTTCGCCCATCTCGCGGAAGATCTCGATGTCGGTCTTCTCATTGCGGAAGGACTGCAGCACGCGCGGCATCAGCTTGTCCTGGCTGTACGCTGCGGCGGCGTCGCGCACCATGCGTTCTTCGGCGGTCAGTTGCTGGTCCAGCAGCAGGGGGTCGGCCCAGTGAAATTCGGCGTTGGCAGCCATGCAGGTCTCCTTCGGTTGCGCGGGGAAAGCACCGGGGGCGGGCCAGGGGCCGCTTGCCGCACCGGGGTTTCCGGGAATCATGACGGGTTCGGTGATCTTCGCGGAGGATTTTTGTGGTTCCGCATTGCGGAACTGTGTTCCGTTGAATTAGTATATCGCAATGGCTTTGCCGTGCAACAGGCAAAACCCCCGACACCCATGCCTTTGTGCGATGAGCGGACAACCGCCGACCTGAGAGGAGCCGCCCTTGACCAGTCCGTCACTTTCTCCCGATGCCACGCCGCCGGCGCCGGTGCGCGACAGCGATCCCAACTTTGTCACCGCCCTGGCGCGCGGGCTGGAGCTGATGCGCTGCTTCCGCACCGGCGAGGCAATGCTCGGCAACCAGGACTTCGTGCGCCGCACCGGCTTCCCCAAGGCCACGGTGAGCCGGCTGGCCGGCACGCTGGTGCAGCTGGGTTACCTGCGCTATGACGAGAGCCTGGGCAAGTACGCGCTGGATGCCGGCGTGCTGGCGCTGGGCTATGCCTACCTGTCGGCGTCCGACGTGGTGACGCTGGCGCGGCCGCATATGCTGGCGTTCGCGCAGTCATACGGGGTCTCGGTCTCGCTGGGCAAGCGCGAGCGCATGGAGGTGATCTACCTGGAATCGATCCGCAACGATGCGGGCGTGATGCTGGGCCTGGGCGTGGGCTCGCGGCTGTCGCTGGTGTCGAGTTCGATGGGGCGGGCATACCTGGCCGCGCTGCCTGCGGCGCGGCGCGAGCGGGTCATGGCTGAGTTCAGCCAGGCGTTCCCGGAGCAGTGGAAGCAGCAGGAGGCGGCCACGCGCGTGGCCCTGGCCGAGGCGCAGCAGCGCGGCTATGCGGCGTCGTTCCGGGATTGGCATCCGGCCATCCATGCCTGTGCGGTGGCGTTCCGGCCGGTGGGGGAGAAGGAGTTGCACATGCTGAGTTGCAGTGCTTCCTATGGGGCGGTGGATGAGGCGGTGTTCCACCAGACGCTGGCGCCGGCGTTGCGGGCGCTGGCGGGCAGGCTGTCGGACCCGGCGGGTTAAGACAGGTTAAGGCCGGGCCCGCTCATGTTCGCGGACGTGCGCGGGGATCACAGGTCCGTGCGTAACTTCCACAATTCCGGAAACAACACCACATCCAGCATCTTGCGCAGATAGCTGACGCCTTCCGTGCCGCCGGTACCCCGCTTGAAGCCAATCACCCGCTCAACCGTGGTCACATGCCGGAAGCGCCATTGCCGGAACGCATCTTCCAGGTCGACAAACTTCTCGCCCAGTTCATACAGTTCCCAGTGCGCGCCGGGATTGCGATAGACCTCCAGCCAGGCGGCCTCGACCGAAGCGTTATACGCGGTGGGCTGGGTCCAGTCCCGCTCGACGCAGTCCGCATCGATCGAAAAACCACGCCTTGCCATCAACCGGATCGCCTCGTCATACAGCGACGGCGTCTTCAGCGCGGTTTCCACCAGCGCCAGATGCTCCGGCCGGTGCGCATGCGGCTTCAGCATGGCAGCGTTCTTGTTGCCGAGGATGAACTCGATCTCGCGGTACTGATACGACTGGAAGCCTGACGACATGCCCAGGTAGGGCCGCATCGCCGAATACTCCGGCGGCGTCATCGTCGCCAGCACGTTCCACGCCTGCACTAGCTGGTCCATGATGCGCGACACCCGCGTCAGCATCTTGAAGGCCGGCGGCAGGCTGTCGGTCTTGACCGATTCGCGCGCGGCGCGCAGCTCGTGCAGCATCAGCTTCATCCACAGCTCGGTGGTCTGGTGCTGCACGATAAACAGCATCTCGTTGTGGTCCGGCGACAGCGGATGCTGCGCGTTCAGGATCTGGTCCAGGCCGAGATAGTCGCCGTAGCTCATGTCCTTGGCGAAATCCATCTGCGCACCGTGCCAACTGTCACCTTGCGGCGCAGCCTGGCCTGCGGTGCCGGCCGCGCCGGAAAAAGGGCATCCCTTGAATTCACTCATGATGCGCTCCCGATCAGGTTACCTGGCCGCGCGTCTGGAAGCGCGCGTCGCGATAGGCGCCGCTGTCCAGCACGTCGCGCAGGATTTCCACGGCATCCCACACGTCGGCGAAGCTGGTGTACAGCGGCGTGAAGCCGAAGCGGGCGATGCGCGGCTCGCGGTAGTCGCCGATCACGCCGCGCTCGATCAGGGCCTGCACCAGCGCATAGCCTTCCGGATGTTCCAGGCTGACCTGGCTGCCGCGGCGCGCGTGCTCGCGCGGGGTGACCAGCGTCAGCGGGTGGTGGCCGCAGCGCGCCTCCACCAGTTCGATGAACAGGTCGGTCAGCAGCAATGACTTGGCGCGCAGCACCTGCATATTGGTCTGGGCGAAGATGTCCAGCCCGCACTCGACCATCGCCAGCGAGGTCACCGGTTGCGTGCCGCACAGGAAGCGGCGCACGCCTTCCACCGGGCGATACTGCGGATCCATCGCGAACGGCGCGGCATGGCCCCACCAGCCCGACAGCGGTTGCCAGAAGGCGTCGCGCAGCGCGGGCGCGACCCAGACGAAGGCGGGCGAACCGGGGCCGCCGTTCAAATATTTGTAGGTGCAGCCGATGGCGTAGTCGGCCCCGGCCGCCTTCAGGCTGACCGGCACGGCGCCGGCGGAGTGACACAGGTCCCACACCGTGAGCGCGCCGCGGGCATGGGCGAGCTCGGTCAGCGCGGCCATGTCCAGCATCTCGCCGGTCTTGTAGTTGACGTGGGTGAGCATCAGCACGGCGGTGTCGGCGCCCACGGCGGCGTCGATCTCGGCCGGCGAATTGACCAGGCGCAGCGAATAGCCCTGCTGCAGCAGATCGGCCAGGCCTTGCGCGATGTACAGGTCGGTGGGGAAGTTGCTGGCCTCCGACACGATTACCTTGCGCGCCGGGTCGCGCGTCTGCTGCACGCGCAGCGCCGCGGCCAGCACCTTGAACAGGTTGATCGAGGTGGTGTCGGTGACCACTACTTCATCGTGGCCCGCGCCCACCAGCGGGGCCAGCTTGTTGCCCAGCCGCTGCGGCAGCTCGAACCAGCCGGCGGTGTTCCAGCTGCGGATCAGGCCCTCGCCCCATTCCTCGGCCACCACCTGGGCGGCGCGCGCGGCGCTGTCGCGCGGGCGGGCGCCCAGCGAGTTGCCGTCGAGGTAGATCACACCCTCGGGCAGCGCGAACTGGTCGCGCAGCGGGCGCAGCGGGTCTTGCTCATCGAGCCGGATACAGTGCTCGCGGTCAAATGTCATCATGTCGTGGGATTGGCCAGGGGGTTGTTCGGGAGTGGTTCAGTCGAGGCTGCGCAGCACCGCGCGCACCGGGCTGGCGTCAAGCCCGGCAAAGCGCAGCGGCAGCGCGATCAGTTCGTAGTCGCCGGCATCGACCTCGTCCAGCACGATGCCTTCCAGGATGGCCAGCCCGTGCCGGCGCACGGCGTTGTGCGCGTCCATGGTCTTGGATTCCTGCGGGTCCAGCGACGGCGTGTCGATGCCCACCAGCTGCACGCCATGTGCGGCCAGCAGCGCGATGGTTTCGGCCGCGACCGCGCAGAAGTGCGGGTCCCACTGCGCCAGCGGTGCCTGCCGGTAGGTGCGCAGCAGCACGCGCGGCGGCAGGCCGGCCAGTGCGTGTTCGATATGGCGCGGCTCGACCACCGGCGAGGCACCGATGCAATGGATCACGCGGCAGGTGCCGAGGTAGGGCGTGAGCGCCACGGCGCCGATCGGCGCGCCGTCGGCGGCATAGTGCAGCGGCGCGTCGGCATGGGCCCCGGTGTGCGGCGACAGCGTGATGCGGCCGACATTCACCGGGCAGTGCTCGTCCATCTGCCAGGCCGGCTGCTGCTGGAACGGCGTGTCGCCGGGCCAGACCGGGGTGGCGGGGGAGAGCGGCGGGCTGATGTCCCACAGCCGGCGCGGGTCTTGATGGGGGCGGTCATAAGGGTGCGCGGCGCCTTTGCAAGGCGCCGTCGTTGTCTGCCTCGATGTCGGAAATCATAGTCAAAATCGGCGGCAAGAGGCTTGCTAAATGGACCGTCGATACCGTCATCTTTCGCATAAAATGCGAAGAATTGATGATTTGTCGAAGGAAATTCGAATGAACCTCGATCCCACCGACCTGCGCATCCTGACCTGCCTGCAGGAGAACGGCCGCATCAGCAACCAGGACCTGGCCGACCGCGTGGCGCTGTCGCCATCGGCATGCCTGCGGCGGGTGCGCCTGCTGGAAGAGTCAGGGGTGATCGGCGGCTACCGCGCCTGGTTCGACGCCGAGCAGCTCGGGCTGGAGCTTGAGGCGATCGTGCAGGTGTCGATGCGCCATGACGTGGAAGGCTGGCACGACACCTTTATCGCCGCGGTGCAGTCGTGGCCGGAAGTGCTGTCGGCGTACATCATCACCGGCGACAGCAACTACATCCTGCGGGTGCAGGCGCGCAATCTGAAGCACTACTCGGACTTCATCGTGAACCGGCTGTACCGCACCAAGGGCGTGATGGATATCCGCTCGAATATCGTGCTGCAGCGGATCAAGGTGGACAGTTCGCCGCTGGCGATCCTGAAGGCGGGGGCGGAGGGCGCCTAGCGTTGCGTATGCAGCGCGATCAGCTGCCGCAGGGTTTCCTTGAGCAGCGCGCCCTGCCGCGTGCCGAAGTCGTCCAGCACCGCGCGTTCGTGCTGCGCCGCGCGTTCCAGCAGCGGCTGCGCCACCGCGTGGCCGCGGGGCGTGATCGAGATCAGGGTCTGGCGGCGGTCGGTCTCGCCGGCGCGGCGCCTGACCAGGCCGTCGACGGCCATGCGGTCGACCAGCTTGGTCAGCGTCGGCTGCTTGGTCAGCGTAATCTCCGCCAGCATGCCGATGGTGCAGTCGGGGCGGTCGGCCAGCGTGGCCAGCACGCGCCATTCCTGCACGGACAGGCCGCTGGCTTCCACCTCGCGATGGAATTCGCCCGAGATCAGGTGGCTGGCGCGGGCCAGCAGGTAGGCCAGGTAGCCATCGACAAAGGGCAGGGAGGATTGCGCAGGCAGGTCCGCCATGATGGGCCCGGTGCCGTTCAGGGGTCGCGGGGGGCGGTGGTGGTGAACTGGCCGCCCTGGAATACCAGCGGGCCGTCGCTGCCATCGAGCACGCCGCAGCGCTCGACTTCACCCACGAAGATGATGTGGTCGCCCTCGTCGTAGCGGCTGCGGTTGTGGCATTCGAACCAGGCCAGCGCATTGGACAGGATCGGCAGGCCGGTGGCCGAGAGCCGGTAGTCCACGCCGGCGAAGCGGTCGCCCTTGAGTGTGGCAAAGCGCTGGCACAACTCCAGCTGCGAGGCCGACAGCACGTTGATGATGTAGTGCGTGCCGTCGCGGAACATCGGCAGGCTGTTGGCGCGCGTGGCCATGCTCCACAGCACCAGCGGCGGATCCAGCGACACCGAATTGAACGAACTGGCGGTGATGCCGATGAACGGCGGCGCGCCGGCGGCGACAGACTCGGCGCTGGCGCGTGTAGTGATCACCGTCACCCCGGTCGCGAACTGCGACAGGGTGCGGCGGAAGTGCTGCGCATCGAAATCTGGTGCGGCGGCGCTGGCGATCTGTGGCTGGGCCTCAGGCATGCCCATGGGGGCTCCGCTGGAGTTCATGAAATTTCATATATATTATTCGCGCCAGGGGCAGCAAGTTCAAGCCCGGCCATGCGCTTATTTGCGCGCCGCGGCGCTGGGCTGGCGCACACAACAAGGCAGTCACTGCCGCCGATACAACAAGCAGGAGACAATCGTCATGCTCATCGAGCAGATCGAACACCGCTGGCTGGCGGCGTTCCGGCGCACGCTGGAACTCTGTGCCCTGCAGGGTGCGGAAGTTGTTGGAATTGTAACGGAGTCGCAATCCCGTCCTGTCAACGTGGCCTTGGCCGAACTGGCCGTGCAGGCGCTGGGCGCCACCCCGGTGCGCATTCAGGTGCCGACACCGGCACTTAGTGCGCCCGCGCCGGTGCGCTCAACCGGCGCCAGCGATGCCTTGCAGCGCCTCGCTCCGGTGGTGGCGGCCCTGTCTCGCTGCCACCTGGTGCTGGACTGCACCGTGGAAGGCCTGCTGCACGCGCCGGAACTGCCGCAGATCCTGCGCGGCGCCGACGGCATCGTGCCGCGCATGCTGATGATCAGCAACGAACATCCCGAGATCCTGGAGCGCTGCCAGCCCGACCCGGCGCTGGAAGGCACCGTGCGCGCGGCCATGAAGCGCCTGCGCGGCGCGCGCGAAATGCGCGTGCATTCGCCGGCCGGCACCGAGTTGCGCATCGGCCTGGCCGACGCCCGCGTGGGCGGGGTCTGGGGCTTCTGCAACAAGCCCGGGCAGGTCTCGCACTGGCCCGGCGGGCTGTGCCTGGCGTTCCCGGCCGGCCGCCAGGTCAATGGCACGCTGGTGCTAGCGCCGGGCGACGTCAACCTGACCTTCAAGACCTACCTGCGCGATACCGTGGTGTGCCATATCGAGGACGACTACATCGTCGGCGTCGAGGGGCAGGGCGTGGATGCCGACATGATGCGCGGCTACTACCAGGCCTGGGCCGACCGCGAGGGCACGCGCGATGCGTACGCGGTCTCGCACGTGGGCTGGGGACTGAACCGGCTGGCGCGCTGGGACGCGATGACCTTCTACGACAAGCGCGACTGCAATGGCACCGAGCTGCGCGCGTTCGCGGGCAATTTCCTGTTCTCGACCGGCGCCAATGAGGTGGCCGGGCGCCACACGCTGGGCCATTTCGACCTGCCGCTGCGCAATTGCACGGTATCGCTCGACGGCCGCAATGAAGTGGAGGCGGGCACGCTGGTGGAGGCGGCGGCATGAGCGCGGCCCCGATGATGCAACGCCTCGCCAACGGCATCGCCACCCTGGCCTGGGGCGATGGCCCGGTGGCGGTGGTGATGCTGCATGGCATCGGCGGCGGCAAGGCCGCCTGGCCCGCGCAGGGCGAGGCACTGGCGCAGGCCGGCTACCGTGCCGTGGCCTGGGACATGCCGGGCTACGGCGACAGCGCCCTGATCGACCCCTATGACTTCGACGGGCTGGCGCAAGCGCTGGCGCCGCTGCTGCAGGCCGAGCGCGAGGCCGGGCGGCGCGTGGTGCTGCTGGGCCACAGCATGGGCGGCATGGTGGCGCAGCAGGCCTGCGCGGCCATGCCCGCGCTGATCGACGGCATGGTGCTGTCCGGCACCTCGCCCGCCTTTGGCAAGGGTGATGGGCCCTGGCAGCGCGAGTTCATCGCCGCGCGCACCGCGCCGCTGGACGCCGGCAGGACCATGGCCGAGATGGCCGCCGGGCTGGTGCGCACCATGGTCGCGCTCGATGCCGATGCGCAAGCCTTGGCCTTTGCCACCTCGGTGATGGCGGCGGTGCCCGCGCCCACCTACCGCGCGGCGCTGGGTGCGCTGGTGCGCTTCAACCAGCGCGACGCGCTGCCGCGCATCGCGGTGCCGGTGCTGGCGCTGGCCGGGCAGCACGACACCAATGCCGCGCCCGAGGTGATGCAGCGCATGGCGCAGCGCATCCCTGGCGCAGAGTACCGCTGCCTGCCGGATGTCGGCCACCTGGCCTGCATGGAGCGGCCGGAGCCGTTCAATGAGGCGGTGCTGGATTTCCTGCACCGGCGCTTCCCCTTGCACTGAACCACGCCGCTTCCCGGCAACACAACACAAGAACCGCCGCCGCGCCGCCACCGCACCCGGCGCGAGCAGGAAACCAGGAGACCGCGATATGCCATCCGGACAGCTCGACTTCATTCCCGCCATCGGTACGGCGGACTTCACCCCGCAACAAGCGCGCCTGCTGGCGCTGGCCAACCGCCTGGGCCGCGAACGCTTTGCGGCGCGCGCGGCCACCTGGGACCGCGAGGCCAGCTTCCCCTTCGCCAACTATGACGACCTGCGCGAGGCCGGCCTGCTGGCCCTGTGCGTGCCGCAGGCGTTCGGGGGCGAGGGCGCGGACTTTGCCACCTACTGCATGGTGGGCGCCGAGATCGGCCGCTTCTGCGGGGCCACGGCGCTGACATACAACATGCATATCTGCTCGACCATGTGGACCGGCGTGCTGTCCGACGGCATCGACATGACGCCTGACCAGCGCGCCGAGCACGAGGCGCGGCGCGGGCTGCATTTCTCACGCGTGGTGCGCGACGGCGCGGTCTATGCGCAGCCGTTCTCCGAAGGCTCCGCCGCCGCCGCGGGCAAGGCGCCGTTCGGCACCACCGCGCGCAAGGTCGATGGCGGCTGGGTGCTGAACGGGCGCAAGATCTTCGCCTCGCTGTCGGGCGCGGCGGACTACTACGGCATCCTGTGCACCGAGGACCGCGGCGACCAGCACCCCGACATGCGCGACACGCTCTATATCGCGGTGCCCGGCAAGGCGCAAGGGCTGACCGTGACCGGCGAGTGGGACCCGATGGGCATGCGCGGCACGGTGTCGCGCACGCTGCTGCTCAAGGACGTGTTCGTGCCCGACCATGAGCAACTGATGCCGCGCGGCGTCTACTACCGTGCCGCGCAGACCTGGCCGGCGATGTTCTTCACGCTGTCGCCGACCTACCTGGGCGTGGCGCAGGCGGCCTACGACTTCACCGTGCAGTACCTGCGCGGCGAGGTGCCGGGCCAGCCGCCGGTCAAGCGCCGCATGTATCCGACCAAGCAGATCGCGGTGGCGCAGATGCGCATCCAGCTGGAAACCATGCGCTCGATCTTCTGGCGCGTGATTCATGAGGCCAGGCCCAATCCGACCAAGGATGAGCGCCTGCGCCTGTACGCCGCGCACTACACCGTGATGGAAGGGGCCAACGACATCGCCCGGCTGGCGATCCGCACCTGCGGCGGGCAGTCGATGCTCAAGGACCTGCCGCTGGAGCGGCTCTACCGCGACTCGCGCTGCGGCGCGTTGATGCTGCCCTGGACGGCCGAGCTGATCCTGGACCGCATGGGGCGCGAGACCCTGTACGAATCCGGCGAGCGCGACGAATGAGCGCCACCAGCCGCGCCATGCGTGCGGGCGCAGCCGGGGCGGGGGCGCTGCCGGCCATGCTGCATGGCCATGCCGCCGCGGCGCCGGGGCGGCCGGCGTTGCATTACCTTGGCCGCACCTTCACCTACGGCAAGCTGTGGCGGCGCGTCGAGCGTGCCAGCGCCCACCTGGCAGCAACGTGGGGCATCCGCGCGGGCGACCGCGTCGGCACGCTGTGCCTGAACCACGAGCTGCAGCTGGTGCTGCTGTTTGCCTGCGCGCGTGCCGGGGCGATGTTCGTGCCGCTGAACTACCGGCTGGCGCCGGCGGAGCTGCGTACGATCGCCGCCCACGCGCAACTGGCCGCGCTGTTCCATGACGAGCGCCATGAAGGGCTGGCGCAGGAGGCTGGCGGCGGCTGCCAGCTCGCGCATCTCGACCGGCTGATCGACTACCCCGCTCCGTCCGGCGTGACCCATCCGCCGGTGCCGGACGATGCACCGCTGCTGCTCGCCTACACTTCCGGCACCACCGGCAAGCCCAAGGGCGCGGTGCATACGCAGGCCGGGCTGCTGGCCAATGCGCGCGCCAGCTGGTGGGCGCACGGCATGACCGCGGATGACCACGTGCTGTCGGTGCTGCCGATGTTCCATGTCGGCGGGCTGTGCATCCAGACGCTGCCGGCGCTGCTGGCCGGGGCGCAAGTCACGCTGCACGACCGTTTTGCGCCGGATGCCTGGCTCGGCGCGGTCGCGCAGGCGCGGCCGAGCCTGTCGCTGATGGTGCCGGCCACGCTGCGCGCGGTGCTGGAGCATCCCGGCTGGCCCGGGGCCGACCTGTCAGCGCTGCGCGGCGTGATGGCGGGCTCGTCGACCATCCCGCGGTCGTATATCGAGGCCTTCCATGCGCGCGGCGTGCCGCTGGGGCAGGTCTATGGCGCGACCGAGACCGGTCCGGTGTCGGTGGTGCTGAAGCTGCAGGATGCGGTGGCCCGCCCTGGCTATGCCGGCTGGCCGCAGCCGGAGGCGCAAGTGCGGCTGGCCGGCCCGGACGGTGCCGAGGTGGCGCAGGGCGCAGTCGGTGAACTCTGGGTGCGCGGCGCCAACCTGATGGCTGGCTACTGGAACCAGCCTGATAGCGGTCTGGCCGACGGCTGGTTCCATTCCGGCGACCTTGCGCACCGCGATGCCGGCGGCTGCATCGAAGTCGTCGGCCGCAGCAAGGACATGATCATCTCGGGTGGCGAGAACATCTATCCCGCCGAGATCGAGAACGTGCTGGTCGGCCTGCCCGGCGTGCAGGAGTGCGCGGTCGTCGGCGTGGCCGATGCGCGCTGGGGCGAGGTGCCGGTGGCGGTGATCGTGCCCGCGCCGGGCGCGCCGCGCGACGCGCTGGGGCGGAGCCGCTGCGCGAACTGCTGGCCACGCGCATTGCCCGCTTCAAGCTGCCGCGCGAGGTGGTGCTGCTGGACGACCTGCCGCGCAGCGCGCTGGGCAAGGTGCTCAAGCCGCAACTGCGTGCGATGCTGGAGGCACAGCGCCAGCCTGGCTGAATCCACTGCAGAGGTGCCGATCTGCGCTTATGCTTGAGGCCGTGACACCACAGACGACAACGCAAGGGGGCGGCGCAAATGGAACATGGACTTGAAACGGCTACGCTGGGCGGCGGGTGCTTCTGGTGCCTGGAAGCGGTTTACCAGCAGGTCGATGGCGTGGTGGCGGTGGAGTCCGGTTATACCGGCGGGCATGTGGATCACCCGACTTACCAGCAAGTCTGCGAGGGTGGCACCGGGCACGTCGAGGTGGTGCGTGTCACCTTCAATCCGTCGGTGATCAACTTTCGCCAGATCCTTGAGATCTTCTTCGCCATCCACGATCCGACCACGCCGGACCGGCAGGGCAACGATGTGGGGCCGCAATATCGGTCGGCGATCTTTACGCATTCAGAGGCGCAGCGGGCCACGGCGGAATACGTGATGCGGGAGTTGGCTGCTGCCAAGGTTTTTGATGCGCCGATTGTTACGCAAGTCGAGCCGGAACAGCCATACTGGCGCGCTGAGGCAAGTCACCAGAACTACTATCAGGACCATCCGAGCCAGGGGTACTGTGCCTTTGTGATCTCGCCGAAATTGGCCAAGTTTCGAAAGCAGTTTGGGGGGAAGTTGCGGAAGTAGGGGATGGGCGTTTGGGTTGGTGCCAAAACCGGCCCTAATTTCCCTGCGCAAACAATCACCTGCGGCACGGACTCGGTGGCCGTTGCCCGAGGGAGCGGCCTGTCGGCCACTGTGCGCCGGTCGTCAGCCGTTCACCGCTCCAGCCTTGCAGTAATCGCCTCGGCCAGCCGCACGCAACTCAGCGGCGCGCAGCCCTCGGCATTGTTGCTGACAATGACGATGGCAGGCTGCCCCGCGCGCAGCGTGCGCGCCACCACATCGGCGATGGCATGGCGGGTGTCCGGGTCGTCGTCGACAATGCGGTCGAAGGGCGCGTAGCGCTTTTCCGCGTAGGCGTAGGGCCGGCCCCCATGCAGCATCCAGCGCAGTATCAGCGGACCTGGCGCTTCCTCGTCCATCAGCGCCTGCGCCGCGGCCTGGCGCGGCACCGGCGGCAGGCGGTCGCGCGCCGACAGGCAGAAGCGCACGCCGTGGCGGCGCAGCAGCCGGATATAGCGCGGCGTCAGCAGTGCCGGGTCGCGCAACTCCACGGTGTAGCGCGCGTGCGGGGTGATCGACGGATCGAGCGCCGGCAGCGCGCCCAGGAAGGCGTCGAGCCGTTCCAGGAACGCGGCGCTGTCGGCCAGCGGACCCATCGGCGAGAGCTGGAACAGCAGCGGCCCGCATTTGCTGCCCAGCCCGCTGGTGGCGGGCGTAATGAAGTCGCGCACCGCGATCTGCGCATCCAGGAAGGCGGCGTTGGCCAGCCGGCCGGCGCCGTCGGAGCCGCGCAGCCAGGCATCGCAGACGCTGGCGGGCGCCTTGACCAGGAAGCGGAAGCCGTCGGGGACCTGCGCGGCGTAGGACAGGTAGTCCGCCAGCGGGATCGGCCCGTAGAAGCCGCGGTCGATGCCGGCGGCGCGCAGCAGCGGATGGCGCGAATACGCGGCCAGGCCCTTGCGCGACAGCAGGCTGTCGCCGTACTCGCCGTCATAGACCAGCCCGTTCCAGCCGGGGTAAGCCCAGGAGGACGTGCCGAAGTACAGGTTCGATGGCAGCTGTGCAGCGAGCGCGCGCAGGGCTTCGTCCGCCGGTGTGGGTTGCACGCTCTTGCCGCGCGCGGGTTTGCCGGCAGGTGCGCACGGGAGCGCCGCGCCCGGGTGGGAGGCGGGCCGTTCCGGCGGGGCAGGTGGGGTGGGCAGGGGCAGCCCGCCAAAGAGGTCTTCAGTCAAGCGCCAGCGTTGCCTTCAGTCGTTGCGGCCAATGGGTTGGTCGTAGATATAACGGCGCGACCACGGCAGGGTATCGGCCGGCAGCCCGGCCTTGTGGCAGACCACCTGGTAGATCGACATCTTCTCGGTCTCGAAGGCATGCGCGCAGCCGGCCAGGTAGACCCGCCAGATGCGGTACTTCTTCTCGCCGACCAGGCTGCGGATGGTGTCGCCGCGGGCCTCGAAGTTGTCGGCCCAGTGGTGCAGCGTCTGCGCGTAGTGGCGGCGCAGCAGTTCGACGTCGAAGGCTTCCAGGCCGCCTTGCTGCAGCGTGCGCAGCACCAGCCCGATATGCGGCAGCTCGCCCTGCGGGAACACATAGCGGTCCATGAACTCGGCGCCGTCCATCGGCGTCGCGCCGTTGTCCGGGTCGGGCGAGGTGATGCCGTGGTTCATCACATAGCCGTCGTCGGCCAGCAGTTCGCGGATGCGGCTGAAATAGCCGGGCAGGTTGTCCTTGCCCACATGCTCGAACATGCCGACGCTGGTGATGCGGTCGAAGGTGCCGGCGGTGTCGCGGTAGTCCTGCAGCCGGATCTCGATGCGGTCGGACAGGCCCGCGGCCCTGACGCGCTCGGTGGCCAGGTCGAACTGGTTCTGCGACAGCGTAATGCCCACGCAGCGCGCACCGAACTTCTGCGCGGCGCGCAGCACCAGCGCGCCCCACCCGCAGCCGATGTCCAGCAGGGTCTGGTCCGGCTGCAGCCGGATCTTGGTCAGGATGTGGTCGATCTTCTTGACTTGCGCCGTGGCCAGGTCTTCGTCGCCGTGCTCGAAATAGGCGCAGGAGTAGACCATGTTGGGATCAAGCCACAGCTTGTAGAAGTCGTTGGAGACGTCGTAGTGGTATTGGATCGAGTTCTTGTCTTCCTGCTTGGTATGCGCGAAGTGCTGCGCCACCTTGAACAGCGCGCCGCCGGCGCGGTGCGTGGCCGCGGCCGAGAAGCCGTAGGCGACCTTGATGATGTCCGTCAGCCTGCCCTCGAAGTCGATTTTCTCCTGCACATACGCTTCGCCCAGGTTGTCCAGGCTCGGCGTCAGCAGCAGCGGCAGGGCCGCGGCCTCGCGTACGGTCAGCGTGACAGCCGGCTTGTCGAAGTGCCCGAGCGGGTATTCGGTGCCATTCCACAGCCGCAAGCTGACCGGCAGATCGGCATTCTCTCGCAGGTCGGCGATCCAATTGTCGAGTTGCTTTTCCAGGGCTTGCTTGAAAAACATGCGCTTTACCTCCCGATGGTTGCGGCACACGCTTCGGCCGACGCATCAGACAAGGTTGGTACTGAGCTGGAACCTTGCCCAATCCGTCGCGAACGCTGCAAGAAAAGAGTAGCCAAGCGACGCCTGTCTCACTTTAATCCAATTACGCAGCCTGTGCAGCGCACCGCCCAGAAGACTCCACTAGCGACCCGTTCGGCGCTGTTGGCGCATGTTCAGACGCGCGCCAGCCTCGTCAGGGCGACAGTCGCACGATCTGCCAGTCGCCGCCGGGTTGCAGGCGGAAGGCGATACGGTCGTGCAGCCGCGACGGCCGGCCCTGCCAGAACTCCAGCGCGGTCGGCACCAGGCGGTAACCGCCCCAGTGCGGCGGGCGCGGCGGGTTTTCGCCGAACTTGCTGCGGTATTCCTGCTCGCGCTGCTCCAGCACGTCGCGGCCGGGCACCTCGCGGCTTTGCGCAGAGGCCCAGGCGCCCACGCGCGAGCCCAGCGGGCGCGTGGCGAAATAGGCGTCGCTCTCGTCGTCCGAGACTTTCTCGACGCGGCCTTCGACGCGTACCTGGCGCTCCAGCTGCACCCAGTGGAACAGCAGCGCCGCGCGCGGGTTTGCCGCCAGGTCCAGGCCCTTGCGGCTTTCATAGTTGGTGAAGAAGGTGAAGCCCCGGTCATCGATGCCCTTGAGCAGCAGGATGCGCGCGGACGGCTGGCCGTCGGCGTCGACCGTGGCCAGGGTCATGGCATTGGGTTCGGGCAGCTTGGCCGTGACCGCCTCGTCGAACCAGCGTTTGAACTGGCTCATCGGGTCGGGCGCTACGTCGGTTTCGGACAGAGAGCCCAGCACATAGGTACGGCGAAGGTCGGCAAGTTGAGTCATGTCGCAATCATCAGAGTATCGGTCGGGATGCGCGGTGCGCCCGGGGCGGGGGCCGCAGGTCCGGCTGATTCGAGTATAGCGAATGCATCGGGGATCGCATTTGCGTGGCGACAAGCGTATTGGCAGCGTCACCTGCAGGGGGGCTAAACCGGCGGTGGCAGCACCTTGCGCCCCTGGCGCCGCGAGTAGTAACCGGCCGCGCCCATTGCGCCCGCCATCGACAGGAAGATCGGCAGCATGCCCAGCGCCGTGCCGACCACGCCAAACGTGAGCGGCCACACCACCTGGCTGGTATTGAGCACCGCCGAGCGCAAGCCCAGTGCCTCGCCGGCGCGGCCGTGCGGCGACGCCGTGTGCAGGATGTTCATGACATTGGGCTGGGCGCTGCCCAGCGCCAGGCCCAGCACGAAGGCCAGCCCGCACATCAGCCAGAACTGCGTGACGAAGGGGTAGACCAGGTAGGCCAGCGCGCCCACCAGCAGCGCGCCGCGGATGATCTTCCACTCCGAGAGCCGGCGCGACACCGCCGGCATCGCTACGCGGATGGCAAAGGTGGCAATGGCGAAGGCGCCGAGCACCCAGCCGATCGACGACGGCGACAAGCCGATGCGCGAGCCCTGGATCGGGATCAGGAAGGCGTGCAGGTCCCATGCGGCGGACAGCACCGCGCTGGCGATGAAGACCGCGCGCAGCTCGGGATGCTGAAGCAGGTCCAGTGTGGAGCGGCGGCTGCCGTCCTCGATGGCGATGCGCCCGGCATTGCCGCCTTGCGCCGGCAGGCGCGGACGCACCCATTGCAGGCCGGCCTGGCCGACCAGCCCCACCGCCGCCAGCACCACGAAGGCGGGGCGGAAGCCCGCATTCTCGATCACATAGCCCATCGCCACCGGCCCGAGCGTGCCGGACACCGACAGGCCCAGCGCATGCCAGGTGTAGTTGCGCAGCCGGGTCTCACTGGTGGAGACCTGGCCGATCAGCAGCTGCATTGCCACCTGCACCAGCATGAAGCCCACGCCGATCAGCGCGCATGACAGGTACAGCGCGCCGAGGTCGTGCCAGAGCGCCGGCAGCAGCGTGCCCGCCACCACCATCAGCGAGCCGGCGGTCATCGGCTTGCGCGGCCCGATCTCATCGATGCGCTTGCCGGCGCGGATTGCCAGCAGCATCGGCAGCACCGCATACAGCGACATCAGCACGCCGAGCGTGACGGTGGAGGCCTTGAGGGAGATGGCGAACAGCGACACCACCACGCGGCTGGCATTGAAGGCCACGTGGTTGCACACCGTCAGCGCGATCAGCCAGGTGATCGGCGGGACGGCGGCGTGCGGCAGCGACATGGGAACGGGGGCTCGCGGTGACCGCGCTCATGGCGGCCGGCGGCCATGCCGAGGCGGGAAACAAAGAGGAAACAAAGGGCGGCCGCAGCCGCGCCTTCAGAAGGATGCAGACGGGCGAACCCGCGCCGCCTCCGATGCTTGCCATGCTTAAACTTCTTGTAAATGGCCGTTTAATTATGCGCCGGGCGTGGGCGCGGCACAACGGCTGCGTGCGGCAGGGCGTCGCAGCGGGGCAAAGTGTTGCGATTTTGCTTCAGGCAAGGGCGGACGCGTGGCCGCCAGGCGACACACTGCGCACGCACTTCAATTGCCCTTGTACAAGGCATCGTTGCCCGGGCGCGTCGGCGCCGGCGGCAGCTTGCGCTCGTCGCGCTCGCCGGGGCGTGCCGGCTGGCGGGTCTGGGCGTCAGCCTGCGCGGCGGTGCCCGGCGTTTCCTTCGGGATCGGCTTGCCTGCGACCATGCCGCTCTTGCCGGTCCGCGGATCCTTGTAGGTCTTGCCCGGTGGCGGCGCGACCGGGCGTTTGCGCAGGTCAGCCAGCAGCGTTGCGCACAGGTTGTCTTCGCCGCCCGGGGACAGGTCCACCAGCGGCAGCACCGCCGTCGCCACCGGTGCCAGAAGCGCCAGCGACAGCGCGCCGCCGGCGCGCAGCGCCAGCACCCCGATATCGGGGCTGACGGACGGCTTCTTCATGGTGCCGCCCACATACAGCGGCGAGCGCAGCGAGAACACGCGCAGGCCCTTGGAGTCCGGATGGATGGTCAGCGCCAGCTTTTCATTGCGCAGGTCGATGCCGCCGGTGGTCTCGATCACCGCATCGTCCGTATCCAGCACGAAGGTGCGCGCGCGCGCGATGCCGTCGGTGAAGGCAAAGTCGCTGACGCCGCAGTTGATCCGCACCGGCTTGTCGCCGAACAGCTTGCGGATCACCACGCTGCCCAGATTCAGCCCCATCGCTTCAAGCAGGAACTTGCTGACCGTGCCGTTCTCGACCAGCAGCTTGGCTTCGCCGTTGGAAGAGGCCATCAGCGCCGCCACTGAATTGCCGGTGGCCGAGAGCTTGGCGCTGCCGTTGAGTTCGCCGATGCTGGCGCGCATCAGGTCAAAGGTGGGGAACAGCTGCTTGAGCTTCATGTGGCGCGCGGTCATGTCGACCATGGCGCCCATCGGCTCGCGCTTGCCGTCCAGGCGCATGGTCGACACCAGGTTGCCGCCGGCCACGCCGAAGTTGAGCGGGTCGAGCAGCAGTACGCCGTCCTGCAGCTTCAGGTGGGTGACCAGGTCGCTGATCGGCAGTTCGGCATCGCGGATGATGCGCTTGGCGGTGAAGCGCACGTCGGCGTCGATCTCGTCCCAGCGCTCGGTGCGGAACGGGGCCACCGGCAGTGCCTTGTCAGAGGGCTGGGCTACCGGGCTGTCCTTGGCGGGGCGGCCGGGCTTGGCATCGGCGCCGATCAGCGGGGCCAGGTCGACAAAGCGCAGCTGGTTCGACACCAGGTTGCCCGCCAGCAACGGGCGCGGGTCACGTTTGGTGAAGGTCAGCGTGCCGGACAGGTCGCTGCCGCCGACGCGCCCGGTGAACTTCTGGTACTCGTAGACCGAACCTTGCTTGCGCAGCGTTGCCATCAGCCGGCCGCGGGTCTGATACGGGGGCGTGGACGGCAGCACCACCCCGGTCAGCGCATAGAGCTTGGCCATGCTGTCGCCGGTCAGCGTCAGATGCATGTCCAGCGCGGCCAGATGGGCGGGGTTGGTCACGGTGCCTTCGATCACGGCGCGGGTGGTGCCAACCCGCACATCGGCCAGGATCGGGAAGGGCACGTCGGTATTGCGCAGGCTCAGCACCGTGCCGGCCTTGCCGCTGGCGTTGATGGTGGCCTCGTTGTAGCGGCCGGTGGCTTTCCAGCGCATGCCGTAGCGGCCGTTGGCGGCGGTGGCCGAGGCTGGCGGGCCCGAGGCCCCGGGTGCGCTGGCCGCGCCGGATGCCGAAGCCGCCGGCGCGGAGGCGGCCGCGGCCGCACTGGCGGGCGGCCCGGGCGGCACCTGGGACGCCTCGGGCGCCACCAGCGCGCCGTCGCGGGCCTTGTCATAGAGCGGGTTGTCGCCGATGGTGTCGAGCTCCGCCTGCAGCTCGATCTTCTTGAACTGGTCAGCCAGCGCCAGGTTGCCGCGCGCAAGCACCACCTCGCCGATATCCAGTTCCCATTCGGACGGGCCCTTCTTGGGGCCGAACTCAAGGGTCCAGTTGTTGCGGGCGTCCGGCAGGCGCTCCAGCCACACCGCCGGGCTGTCGACAACGATGGTCGGCACTGCGATCTGGTGTGCCAGCAGCGGTATCGGACGCAGCACGAAGATCAGTTCGCGCACGCTTGCCAGATGGGGCTGTTTGGCCCAGTCGGGATTACCGATGGTGATGTCGCGCGCCGACAGCCGCGGCCACGGCACAAGGGTGTGCCAGCCTTTCTCGCCCTCGCCGTGGCGCCAGGTCACGGTCAGGTCGCCGTTGATGGCAAAGGGCCGGCCGATGGCCTGCGAGACGCGGTCGTTGAGCCAGGGCTTGA
The DNA here is from genome assembly GCA_022041995.1 of Cupriavidus necator. Lineage (GTDB taxonomy): Bacteria > Pseudomonadota > Gammaproteobacteria > Burkholderiales > Burkholderiaceae > Cupriavidus. The sequence goes on along the minus strand of CP074381.1, from coordinate 3,152,670 downwards.
GGCGGTTCCAGTCGAAGGTCAGGATCACGACCACCAGCAGCGCGATCAGCGCAACCGGGGTCAGCACACTCCACAGAACAACCTTGCGGCGCACGGGCATGAGGCGGCCTCTCCTGTCTGGCGGGGGCAGGTCCGGGCCCGCCCACGCCAGCGCGGGGCGGCGAACGGACCACTGCACGTCTATTGTATAGTTGCGCGCTTCCTGACTTTGTCGGCGATTGGCTGACATCGCCGCCGGAAAATGCCGGATTCTTGCCCCGGCGCAGCCGGGCGCCTGCCCTGCCGACCTCCATCGACCTGATTCCTCCAGTATGAACGATGCCGCACGCGACCTGGCCGGCCTGCCCGAGCCGCTGACCCACGAAAGCCCGGCCGAAGATGACTACCACCGCCGCTTCGGCGGCGTGGCGCGGCTCTATGGCGCCGCCGGCCTGGCCCGCCTGGAGGCGGCCAGCGTGTGCGTGGTCGGCGTTGGCGGCGTCGGCAGCTGGGCGGCCGAGGCACTGGCGCGCAATGCGGTCGGGCGCATCACGCTGATCGACCTGGACCATATCGCGCTGTCCAACACCAACCGCCAGATCCATGCGCTGGGCGATGCCTACGGGCGCGCCAAGGTCGAGGCGATGGCCGAGCGCATCGTGGCCATCAACCCGCGCTGCCAGGTAACGCAGGTCGATGATTTCGTCACGCCGGACAACGTGCCCGAGCTGCTCGGCGCCGGCTATGACTACGTGATCGACGCCATCGACGCGGTGCGCGTCAAGACCGGGATGCTCGGCTGGGCCCGGCGCCAGGGCGTGCCGGTGATCACCTGCGGCGGCGCGGGCGGCCAGCTCGACCCCACGCGCGTGCGTATCGACGACCTGGCGCGCACGATCCAGGACCCGCTGCTGTCCAAGGTGCGCGCCGGCCTGCGCAAGCAATGGGGCTTCACGCGCGACCCGAAGAAGAAGTTCGGCATTGCCGCGGTCTATTCGGACGAGCCACTGCAATACCCGGAACCCGAGCAGCAGGCCTGCGAGATCGACGAGGCACCGCCGGTGGACGGGCAGCCGGGCCAGCCATGCGCGGCCCGCAGGGGCTGGCGTGCGCGGGCTTTGGCTCGTCGGTGGCGGTGACGGCGGTATTCGGTTTTGTCGCGGCGTCGGCGGTGATCGGCGAGATCGCGCGCGGCTGAAGCCGCTCGGCCGCTCGGCCGCTCAGGCGATCAGCGCGCGCAGCAGCCCGTCGATCTCGGCGTCGCCGGGTGCCTGGTTGTCGAAGAAGATCAGTTCCGGATAGTCCTTGGGAGCCGGCATGAAGCGCCGGGTGCGGTAGGCCTCCCAGTGGCCCAGCTTGTAGGCGTCGTTGGGATTGCCGCGCCGGATGATGCGTGCATGGGCCTCGTCTTCCGGCAGATGAACCCAGACCGTGCGCACCGTGGTGCCGGCGGGCACGTGCAGCCACTCGGGGTCATGCAGCAGGTGGGCCTTGACCTCGCGCGACAGCGGGCCGACCACGATCACGCTGATGCCCAGCGCCAGGTTCTCGCGCGCGGTGTCGAGCAGCCCCTGGTATTCCGGGTCGCGCAGGTTGTCCAGGTAGGCCGGGCTGTCGCGGTCATTGGGGTCGCCGGTGATCGCGGCCATGGCTGCGGCGCTGTAGCGGCCGTACAGGGTGTCCTTGTCGAGCAGGCAGAAAGGCTCGCCGGTGGCCTGCATCAGCGGGCCGATCAGGCGGTGGGCGAGGGTGGTCTTGCCGGTGCCGGCATGGCCGCAGAAGAAGATCAGTCGTGGCATGAGGGATAGGTGTAGCGGACAGGGCGCATCGCCCACAGCATACCCCTGGCTTGCGCCAGATCAGGCCCGGGCCGCGCCGATTCGGTATCCTTGCGGTTTTCCTCAACGATTGCCGTCGATCCCATGGACGCCAAAGACCAGCTTTCCTGCGCCGGCCTGCCGGGCCACCTCCATCTGGGCGAACCGGTCACCGACGCCACCCATGCCGAGTTCGTGCAGCTGCTGGCCGCGGTGGCCGGCGCCGACGACGCCGGCTTCCTGGCGGCGATGGACGAATGGATCGACCATACCCGCCATCATTTCGCCCAGGAAGAGCAGTGGATGGAGGCGATGGGCTTCGGCCCGCGCCATTGCCACGCGGGCGAGCACCAGCAGGTGCTGGCCGTGGCCACCGCGGTGCGCGACAAGGTGCACACCGATGCCGAGTTCCAGCTGGGCCGCCGCCTGGTGGCCGAGCTCTCAGGCTGGTTCGACCATCATGTCAAGTCGATGGACGCGATGATGGTGGCGCATATGCGCGAGCACGGCTTCACGCTGGTCGAAGGCCCCGTCACCGCGGCCTGAGCGCAATCAGGCCAGGTGGGCGGCGTCACGGTCGATCACCACGAAATACTTGCGCACCGGCGCCAGCACCTGGAACAGCCCGGTAAAGCCGGCCGGGATCACGCAGGCGTCGCCGGGGCCGAAGTCACAGGCCTGGCCGGCATCGTCGCTGATGCGGATCCGGCCGCTGATGACATGGAAGAACTCTTCCTTGCCGGCCGGGAAGGCGATGCGCCAGGCCCCGGGTTCGCACGCCCAGATGCCGCAGTCGAAGTCGCCGTGCTGCGCGCTGTAGTGCGTCCAGGTGGTGCGGTCGGGGTTGCCTGACACCAGCCGGTCTGGGCGCGGGCGGTCGTGGCTGGGGGCGGGCTCGGTCTTGAAGTCGATCAGGCGGGGCGCTGGCATGGCGGCTGGCAAGAAAAATGGCGGAAGTGAGTCCGCCAGTTTACCGCGCCGGGGCCGCGGCCCGGCCTCTCAGTTCAGCGCAGTGCTCAGCTGGCGGCGCCAGTGTGACACCACGTCGGGCCGGTCGGCCAGCATCTCGAACACCGACAGCATGGTCTTGCGGCCGGTATCGTCCTCGAAGGTGCGGTCGGTGCGCACGATTTCCAGCAACTGCTCCAGCGCCGGCTCGTACTGCTGGCGCGCAATCAGCAGCCTGGCCAGGTCCAGCCGCGCCGCCAGGTCGCGCGGGTCGGCGGCGATGCGCCCGCTCAGGGTGGGCTCGTCTGGCAGGCCGGACAGGCCCTCCATCGCATCCATGCGCGTGCGCAGCGCGGCATGGGCGTCCTGCTGCGCGGCCTGTGGCGACAGGGCCTCGAACTGCGACCTGGCGGCGGCGATCGCATTGCCGTCCAGCAGGAAGCCGATATAGGCCAGCCGGGCGGCATCGGTCTCGGGGTCGAGCGCAATGGCTTCGTCAAACTTCGCCTCGGCGCCGGCCCGGTCGCCCTCGGCGGCCAGTTGCAGCGCTTCGTGCAGGGCCATCTGCGCGGGCTTGGGCATCAGCCGCCCCAGGAATTCACGCAGGCCGGACTCAGGCAGCACGCCGATGAACTGGTCCACCGCCTGGCCGTCGGTAATTGCCACCACGTGCGGAATGCTGCGCACGCCGAAGTGCGCGGCCAGGTCCTGGTTCTCGTCGACATTGACCTTGACCAGCTTCCACTGGCCACCGGCCTCGGCCTCCAGCCGTTCGAGCATCGGGCCCAGCGTGCGGCAGGGACCGCACCACGGCGCCCAGAAGTCGACCAGCACGGGCGCCTGGCGCGAGGCCTCGATCACTTCGGTCTCGAAATTCTGAAGGGTGACGTCGCTCATGGGAATCCTGGATCTGGGAGAGGCGGGAGCGGCCAGCGGCGGGCCGCCCGAAGGGGCAAGTCAGGGCAATCTATACCTCTATTGTGAGGGCGAAGGCGCCGAATGCAACGCCCCGTGCCAATCCCGCGCCCGCAGTGTTCGGGAAAGTCTCTGGTTGAAAATAGAACGATCGTTCGGTTATAGTCCTTGACCATACCGAAAGACCCGGTCCGCGAGACCGCACAGGAGACGTTGCATGCAGACCCCAGCCCGCCCGCATTTCCAGTTCTGGCCGAAGCGCCTGCCGACCGCCATCGTGCTGCCGGAGACCTCGATCTGGGCCAACCTGGAGGTCTCGGCGCTCCGCTATGCCGAAAAGGCCGCAGTCCGCTATTTCGGCAATGCCATCACCTTTCGTGAACTGGAGGCGCAGGCCACCGCGCTGGCCGGCTGGCTGCAGCAGAAGGCGGGCGTGAGGAAGGGGGACCGGGTGCTGCTGTACATGCAGAACTGCCCGCAGTTCATCGTCAGCTACTACGCCATCCTGCGCGCTGACGCGGTGGTGGTGCCGGTCAACCCGATGAACCGCGCCGAGGAGTTCAAGCATTACGTGACCGATGCGCAGGCGCGCGTGGCGATCTTCACCGCCGACCTGGCCGCCGGGGTCGAGCAGGCGCAGGCGGAGCTGGCGCCGGCCGAGCGTCTGCAGCATTTGCTGGTGACCCAGTATGCCGATGCACTGCCGCCCACGCACGAACACCCGGAAGACGCGCCGCCAGCCTGGCTGACCACGCCGCATCCGCTGCCCGCGGGCGCCACCGCGTGGCCCGAGGCGCTGGGCGCCGGCCTGCAGCCCGGCCCGCACACCGCCGGCCCGGACGACATGGCGGTGATGCCCTACACCTCGGGCACCACCGGCTTCCCCAAGGGTTGCATCCACACGCACCGCTCGGTGATGCACAACATCGTCGGCGGCGCGACCTGGTCGGGCTCGGGCGCCGAATCGGTGGTTCTGTCGGTGCTGCCGCTGTTCCACGTCACCGGCATGCAGTACGGCATGAACGGCCCGATCTACAGCGGCGCCACCGTGGTGATGCTGCCGCGCTGGGACCGCGAGGTGGCCGGCCGCCTGATCTCGCGCTACCAGGTCACGCACTGGACCAATATCCCGACCATGGTGATCGACTTCCTGGCCAGCCCCAACATGGGCCAGTTCGACCTGTCCAGCCTGCGTTATATCGGGGGCGGCGGCGCGGCCATGCCACAGGCCGTGGCCGAGCGCCTGCGCGAGCAGTTCGGGCTGAGCTATCTGGAAGGCTACGGCCTGTCCGAGACCATGGCGCCGACGCACAGCAACCCGTCGGACCGGCCCAAGCTGCAGTGCCTGGGCGTGCCGACCTTCAACACCGACGCGCGCGTGGTCGACCCGGTCACGCTCAAGGAACTGCCGCCCAACGAGATCGGCGAGATCATCGTCAGCGGCCCGCAGGTGTTCAAGGGCTACTGGGGCAAGCAGGACGCCACCCGCGAAGCCTTTATCGAGTTCGAGGGCAAGACTTTCTTCCGCACCGGCGATCTGGGCCGCATGGACGAAGAGGGCTACTTCTTCATCACCGACCGCCTCAAGCGCATGATCAATGCATCGGGCTTCAAGGTGTGGCCGGCCGAGGTCGAGAACCTGCTGTACAAGCATCCGGACGTGCAGGAGGCCTGCATCATCGGCACGCGCGACCCGTACCGCGGCGAGACCGTCAAGGCGGTGGTGGTGCTGCGCGCCCATGCCAGGGGCAAGACCACGCCGGAGCAGATCATCGAATGGGCCAAGGAGAACATGGCCGCCTACAAGTACCCGCGCGTGGTGGAGTTCGTCGAGGCGCTGCCGAAGTCGGGCACCGGCAAGGTGATGTGGCGCCATCTGCAGGAAAGCGAGAATGCGCGCAACACGGGCGCAGGGGAGAAGCCCGCAGCCTGAGGCAGCCGGGCAGCCAACGAAAAAGGCTGGTCGATCGACCAGCCTTTTTCATTAACGCGGTGCCGGCCCTCAATGCCCCCGCACCCGCATCAGCATCTTCACCATCGTCTTGTAGCCCCGCTCGCGCGCATGGCGCGTGGGGGTCACGCCTTCGCGGTCGGCGAGGTTGGCGTCCGCGCCGGCATCCAGCAGCAACTGCACCGTTTCCTCGTAGCGGGTGCTGCCATCGCCCAGGATCACCGCTTCCAGCAGCGCGGTCCAGCCCAGGTCGTTGACATGGTCCACGGCAACGCCGGCCTTCAGCAGCAGCTTCACCACCTCGACATGGCCATGCTGGCTGGCGGCGATCAGCGCGGTGCCGTCATAGCGGTCGGTGCTGGCCAGGTCGGCGCTGTGCGCCAGCGCCAGGCGCACCATGTCGGCCTGGCCGGTGGCGGCTGCCAGCAGGAAGGGGCTGTTGGCATCGGCGTCCTTCAGGTTCACATCGGCGCCGGCCAGCAGCAGCGTGCGCGCGACTTCGGTGTGCCGGTTCTGCACGGCCGCCAGCAGGGCGCTGCGCCCGCGTTCATCGGCCGCGCGCGCCGAGGCGCCGGCGGCCAGCAGGCGCGCCACCAGTTCCTGGTCACCGGCGCCGGCGGCGGTGATCAGGTTGCGGTCGAGCGTGCCGATGGCGTCGCGGCGTGGCGGCGGCTGCATGGCCGCGCTGCGCGGCGGGTGGGCGGCGGGCTGGCTGGCCGCGCCGCCGGCGGGCCGTGCCGCCAGGGTTTGCCCGCCCTGGGCCGCCAGCAGGCCGCCCCCCATCAGCAATCCCATCAGGCCCAGCAGCTCGTTGAGTGCCTGTCTGCGGGTGCGGGAGGCGGGGCGCGTCATGGCGGCAGCTCCTTGGCTCAGACGGTTTCGTGGGGGCAGGCAGGCAGGGGCGCTGCGTCGTCGAGGGCGGCGCGCTCGGCATCGTCGGCCTGCAGCTGGCGCCAGAGCCGGCCCAGGTAGGGATCGTCGACGCCGTTGGTGGCCAGGCCCAGCAGGGTTTGCTGCAGGTATTCGCGCGCGGGGCCGTACAGTCCGGCAGCGTGGCGCAGGCGCTCGACCACGCTGATATCCGGCAGCCGGCCAGCGTATGACTCGTGCGAGCGGTTCATGACGAAGGCAAGGGCGCGCTGCTCAGGCGCGCAGGCATCGCCGGTGCGGATGCGCAGCCAGCGCGGATGGTAGGCCCCGGTCAGCATCTCGCGGCGCCACAGCACGCGGAATTCCTGCTCGACCACATGGCTGGGGATGCGGAACACCATGCCGTGGCAGCAGCCGCCCCGGTCCAGGCCCAGCACCAGGCCCGGGTTGTCCCAGGTGCCCCGGTTGATGCGGGAATAAAGGTAGAAGCCGCGGTGGTAGCCGTGCACCGTGGCGCGCTGGCGCTCGGTGTGCACCACCATCGGGTTCCAGATCAGCGAGCCATAGCCGAACAGCCAGACATCGCCGCCAAGCGCGGGATCTTCCGGGCGGCGCGCCAGCGCATCGGACAGGGACTGCTCCAACACGGCTTCCGGCAGCAGCGAGGAGGCGACCGGAGTACTGCACAGCGAGGTGCGCAGACGGTCGGATTCGAGGTCCTGTCGCGTGATGGCCATGGTGCAAGCATAAATCAAAGCTGCCCCTCGGGAAGGTGGGGGAAATGACATAAGTGCCAGTTTTCCTCGGAATTGTCTGAGCGAGCGGGGCGGGTGTGGGCGGTTCGCAACGGTTGCGGCGGCGTGCCGTCTCTGTCACTCGCCGCGGAAGAGCGCTGCCGCACCTTTGTCCGCGATCAGGCGGCCGTGAATTGCTGGCCCGCGCGGCTGCCATGTCCTTACAATGGTGGCCTCAATCCGACCAGGGGGAACCTGCGATGGCACGTACGCTTACGGTGGTGTTCGGCAGCGGCAAGGAATATGACTTCACGATCGGCACGGACGAGCTGGCCGCGGTCACCGAGGACGCCGCGTGGCGCTGGTTCGACCGGGAATACACCGAGCTGGACTGCCAGGCGTCGAGCCCGGTCGGCAAGGTGCTGGTGATCGACAAGATCCTGAATGTCGCCAAGTTTTCCGGAGAAGCGCGCTTTTCCGGCGATCCTGCCTGGGCGCAGGACTATGCCCGCCATGCGGCGCGGCTGCTGGACCGGGACAAGGTCCGCGTCGATGTCGGCAATGCCGCCATCGGGTTCTGAGGCGCGGGCGCGCCAGCAAAACGGGTAGTTGCCGCGGTTGTCGCCCCTGCCTGTGCAGGCGCGACAACCGTCTTGCCGGCTTAGACTGCCAGCAGTTCCACTTCAAACAGCAGGGTAGCGTTCGGCGGGATCACGCCGCCGGCGCCGCGGGCACCGTAGCCGAGGTCGGCGGGGATCACCAGGCGGCGCACGCCGCCTACCTTCATGCCCTGCACGCCTTCGTCCCAGCCGCGGATCACATGGCCGGCACCCAGCGGGAACACGAACGGGTCGTTGCGGTCCTTGCTCGAATCGAACTTGCGGCCAGCCTGGCCATTCTCGTACAGCCAGCCGGTGTAGTGCACGGTGACGTGCTTGCCGGCGATGGCTTCGGCGCCGGCGCCGACGGTGGTGTCTTCGTATTGCAGGCCAGAGGGCGTGGTTTGCATGGCGTATTTCCTTCCGATGGGAACAGACGTGGTGAGAGGAGAACGCAGCGCGGCTGCGTTCAGGCTTGGGCGCGCTGGAGCACATCCAGCGTCAGTTGCACATTGCGGTCGTCGTCGGCCACCCAGATGTCGCCGTCCTGGATCGTCACCGACAGGCGCATGGCGCGCTGCGCCAGCGCGGCCAGGGCTTCGACCGCTTCCGCCGGGACATTGTAGACGGTGACGTTGCGCAGCTTGCCGGCCTTGCCCGCCATGCCCTTCCACCATTCGCGCGCACTGGCGGCGTTGTAGGTATAGACGGTCACGCGCTCGGCCCGGGCGGCGGCGCGCTTCAGGCGCGATTCGTCGGGCTGGCCCAGTTCGACCCAGTGGGCGATGTCGCCGGTCAGGCGCTTGTCCCACAGGTCGGGCTCGTCGGGTTCGTCCAGGCCGCGCGTGAAGGCCAGCGTTTCGGTGGCCTCGCAGGCAAAGGCCAGCAGCCGCACCATCATGCGCGCGTCATTCTCGGACGGGTGCTGGGCGATGGTCAGGCTGTGGCTGCCGTAGTAGGGCCGGTCCATGTCGGAAACCGACAGGTCAGCTTTGAAGATGGTGGATTTGAGCGCCATGAGGTGAAGTGTGCGGCAGGCGCCCCGGCTGGGGTGCGGGAGACGCAAAAGGCCGCATCATACGCCATTTGCCGGACACGGCTTGCCGGCCCGGCATACTCGCGCAGCGGCTCAGCGCTTGCGGTATTCCTTGAGGTAGAAGCGCAGCAGCGCCGACAGCAGCAGCGTGCTCAGGAAGCCGGCGGCAACGATCAGCGCCTGTCCGGCGGTGGTATCGATCTGGCCAGCCACCCCGAGGCGGAACAGCCAGGTGCCGACCATCATCGCCAGGAACGGCATCAGCAGCGCGCCGCGGCCGTAGGTCTGCACTGCCCACAGCGGGAAGCGGCGCAGGAAGTCGCCCGGAATGCTGCAGGCCAGGCAGGCACCGGCAGCTGCCAGTGCGGCGGCCACGATGTCGCCGGAATGGATGTCGAACATGGTCTCGGTCTCGCGCGCCCCAACAGGCACACGCAGGCGAGCGTGGCGGGAATTGGGCAAAGCGCTGATTCTACAAGAGAAATTTGCGCCAGAGGTGACGAATAGGCTTACCGTGGGGTGCTGCCCGCGGGCGATGCCTCGACCGCCACTTGCAGCGTCACGGTGTCGCCTACCTCTGGCAGGAAGCGGGTCATGCCAAAGGCACTGCGCGGCACCTCGGCGCGGAAGTCGCCGCCGCAGACCTGCCGGCTCACGCCGAAGAAGTTCACCTCGCCGCAGCGGAAGCGCTCGGCCTGCAGGCGCAGCGGCTGCGTGACGCCGTGCAGCGTCAGCTCACCTTCCACGGCAGCCAACCGGCCGCCCTCCATCAGGAAGCGGTCCGCGCGCAGCCGCGCCACCGGGTGCTGGGCAGTATCAAAGAATTGTGCCGAGCGCAGCACGCCATCCAGGGTGCGGTTGCCGGTATCGACTGAGGCCAGGTCCACGGTCACATCGAGTGCGCCGGCGCCGCTGTCCGCGTCATAGACGAGGCGCCCGTCGATCTTGCCGAAGCGCCCGCGCACCGAACTGCGCTCGAAATGGCTGGCGGAGAAATAAACGGTGGTGTGCGCCGGATCGATGGTGTATTCAAGCGGCGCCGCCTGCGCAGCGGTGATGCCCAGGGCGGCAGCAAGTGCCAGCGCGCGCGCGGCCATGGCTCAGTCGGCGTTCAGTGGACAAACACGGGCAGCAGGAACATCCCCACCACCGACAGGTAGCCGATGGTCCAGCACAGCGTGCGCAGCGTGGCGCGGTCGGTCACGTAGCACACGGTGTAGAGCAGGCGCGCCACGATGAAGACTGCCGCCAGCTCGTCGATGCGGGCCTGCGGCGCCTGCAGGTGGCTGGCGGCCAGCACGGCGGCGGCAAAGAAGGGGAAGGCCTCGAAGTGATTGCGGTGCGCCATGTCGGCGCGGCGCGCCCGGCCGGACTGCTGCTCCAGCCAGCCGCGCGGGTCATGGTTGTCATAGCCAGGCCCGCTGGCCTTGGCGATGGCCACCGTCGCCAGCGGCAGGATGCCGGCCAGCAGCACGCACCAGAAAGCGATCGGCATATTCCAGTCCTTTCGGTTGCAATGCCGGCCGCCATCACTGGCGCCACCGGCCCGTCCCGCGCGGTCAGGCGGCGACCACGCGGATCTCGATGCCCGCCAGGCCCACCACCTGCCCGGCACGGATCTTGGCAGTCTTGCGCGATTCGGGCGCGCCGTCCACCGAGACTTCGCCGGCGGCGACCAGCGCCTTGCCGGCGCCGCCGCTGTCGCACACGCCCGCCAGCTTGAGCAGGTCATTGAGCGCGATGAACTCGCCCTCGAGTGGGAAGGTGATGGTTTGCACGGCTGCCTTGCCAGGTTTGGCCATCACTTGCCCCAGCTGTCTTTCAGACCGACGATGCGGTTGAAGACCGGCTTGCCCGGCTGCGAATCGCTGCGGTCGGCGACGAAGTAGCCATGGCGCTCGAACTGGAAGCGGTCTTCCGGCTGCGCTTCGCGCAGGCCCGGCTCCAGGTAGGCAGTGATCACCTGCTTGGAATCCGGGTTGAGCGCATCCAGGAAGTTCTTGCCGCCGGCGTCCGGGTTGGGGTCGTTGAACAGGCGGTCGTACAGGCGCACTTCGGCCTCGTACGCGTGCGCCGCGCTGACCCAGTGGATTACGCCCTTCACCTTGACGCTGTCGGCGCCCGGCGTGCCGCTCTTGGTTTCGGGCAGGTAGCTGGCGTGCACGGCGATCACGTTGCCGTCGGCATCCTTGTCCACGCCGGTGCACTCGATGACGTAGCCGTACTTCAGCCGCACCTTGTTGCCGGGGAACAGGCGGAAGTAGCCCTTGGGCGGGTCTCGTTGAAGTCCTCGCGCTCGATCCACAGCTCGCGTGACAGCGGGAACACGCGGCGGCCCAGTTCCGGCTGCTTCGGGTGCACCGGCGCCGAGCATTCTTCGCTCTGGCCTTCGGGGTAGTTGTCGATCACCAGGCGCAGCGGGTCCAGCACGGCCACGCCGCGCGCGGCACGGCCGTCCAGGTCGTCGCGCACCGCGCCTTCGAGGGTGCTCATGTCGATCCAGCTGTCAGCCTTGGCCACGCCCACGCGGTCGCAGAACAGCTGGATCGATTCCGGGGTGTAGCCGCGGCGGCGCACGCCCACCAGCGTGGGCATGCGCGGATCGTCCCAGCCGTCCACGCGCTTTTCATCGACCAGCTGCTTGAGCCTGCGCTTGCTGGTGATGGCATAGGTCAGGTTCAGGCGCGCGAACTCGTACTGGTGCGGCAGCGGGTCGCGGAACACGCCGCTGTCGCGCAGGTGCTCCAGCACCCAGTCGTACAGCGGGCGGTTGTTCTCGAACTCCAGCGTGCACAGCGAATGCGTGATGTTCTCCAGCGCGTCCGAGATGCAGTGGGTGAAGTCGTACATCGGGTAGATGCACCACTTGTCGCCCGTGCGGTGGTGATGCGCATGGCGGATGCGGTAGAGCACCGGGTCGCGCATCACGATATTGGGCGCGGTCATGTCGATCTTGGCGCGCAGCACGTGCTCGCCGTCGCTGTACTTGCCGGCGCGCATGTCGCGGAACAGCTGCAGGTTCTCTTCGACGCTGCGGTCGCGGTAGGGCGAGGGCTTGCCCGGCTCGGAGAAATTGCCGCGGCTGGCCGCGATCTGTTCGGCGGTCTGGCTGTCGATATAGGCGGCGCCGCGCTCGATCAGGGTCTCGGCAAAGGCGTAGAGCTGGTCGAAGTAGTCGCTGGCGTAGTACAGGTGCGGCTGTTTGGCGCCGTCCTTGCCCTCGCTGTCCCAGGAAAAGCCCAGCCAGTGCACCGCGTCGATGATCGAATCGACGTATTCGGTGTCTTCCTTGACCGGGTTGGTGTCGTCAAAGCGCAGGTGGCAGCGGCCGCCGTAGTCGCGCGCCAGCCCGAAGTTCAGGCAGATGCTCTTGGCGTGGCCGATATGCAGGTAGCCGTTGGGCTCCGGCGGGAAGCGGGTGATGACGGTCGGCAGCGGTGCGCCGGCCTGGTCCTGGCGGCCGGCATAGGTGCTGGCGGCGAGGTCCTGGTCGATGATGCTGCGCAGGAAGTTGGAAGCGGCGGGGGTGCTGTCGGTAGGCTTGTGGTCGTGGCTCATGATGGCGCCGGTTGGCCGGCCTGAAGCGTCTGGGTGTGTCTGGGTGCGTCGGGCCGGGTCGTCAGATTGCGTGGCGGAATGCCAATAACGGGATTTTACCGTGCCGGAGCCGCCGCACGCCGCGAGCCGCCGCGGATTTCCGCCCGTATCCCGGATTTGCGCCCGCGCGGATGCGCCTGGCTGCGACGAAAGTGATGTGTCGGAGTAGCATGGAAGCGTGCCGGCCCGCGGTGGCCGGCTTTTGGTCCATCGCTGCAGGAATGCTCATGAACGCCCAACCCGATGCGGCGCCAGTGCCGCTTGAGCCCTCTGATGTCGTTGCCGCGCTGTGGCGCGATGCCGGCCTGCCCGCCGAGGCGCTGGCGCACCTGAAGCTGGACGGCGCGGAGCCGGTGCTGCCGTCAAGCTTTGCCGTGGGCACCGCCGCCCAGGCGAGCCTTGGCGCCGCGGCGCTGGCCGCCGCCGCGCTGTGGCACAGCCGCACCGGCCGCTGGCAGGACGTCAGCGTCGACATGCGCCACGCCATCACCGAATTCCGCAGCGAACGCTACCTGCGCGTCGACGGCGGCCCCGCGCCCGAGCTGTGGGACAAGCTGGCCGGCATCTACCGCTGCGGCGACGGCCGCTGGGTGCGCCTGCATACCAATTTTCCGCACCACCGCGACGGCGTGGTGCGCTTGCTGGGCTGCGCCACCAATGACAAGGCAGCCGTGCAGGCCGCGCTGGACAAGCGGGATGCCGAAGCCTTCGAGACCGCGGCGTCCGACGCCGGCCTGGTAGTCGCCGCGCTGCGCAGCTTCGAGAATGGGACCGCCATCCGCAGGCGGCCGCCTTGCACGGCCTGCCGCCGGTGACGCTGGAGCGCATCGGCGACGCCCCGCCGCAACCGCTGCCGGCGCCCGCATCCGCGGACGCGCAGCCGCTGTCGGGCGTGCGCGTGCTCGATTTCACCCGCATCATCGCCGGCCCGGTGGCGGGCCGCACGCTGGCCGCGCATGGCGCCGATGTGCTGCTGGTCACCGCCGCGCACCTGCCGTCGATTGCGCCGCTGGTGATCGACACCGGCCGCGGCAAGCGCAGTTGCCAGCTGGACCTGCGCGATCCGGACGACAAGCGCACGCTGCACAAGCTACTGCACGGTGCCGACGTGATGGTGCAGGGCTATCGCCCCGGCGGCCTGGCCGAGCTGGGCGTGGGGCCGGAGGCCGCGGCGCGCGCGCGTCCGGGCATCGTCTACGTGTCGCTGAGCGCCTATGGCCACGTGGGGCCGTGGTCGCATAAGCGCGGGTTCGATTCGCTGGTGCAGACCGCCACCGGCTTCAATGATGCCGAAGCGCGGGCGGCCGGCGGCGAGGCCGGCTGCAATACGCCGCGCCCGTTGCCGGCGCAGGTGCTGGACCACGCCGCGGGCTACCTGCTGGCCTTCGGCGCGATGGCCGCGCTGCACCGGCGCGCCGTGGAGGGCGGCAGCTGGCATGTGCGGGTGTCGCTGGCGCAGGTGGGGCAGTGGCTGCGCGGCCTGGGGCGCGTGCCGGACGGGCTCAAGGCGCCCGAGCAGAAGATCGACGACATTGCCGACCTGCTAGAGGCGGTGCCGTCGGGCTTCGGCATGCTGACGGTGGTGCGCCATGCGGCGCAACTGTCGGAAACGCGGGCGCGCTGGACCTTGCCGTCCGAGCCGCTCGGCACGCACGCGCCGGAGTGGCTGCCGAGGGCATAGGCGGCGAAATCAGTAGAGCGTGGTGCGCTGCCGCTCGGGCAGGTCGCGGTCGTAGGCGGCGCCGTCGATGGCGTTGTCGGTCAGCGTGGCCAGGATCTCGCCGTTGCTGGGCAGCGACTGGCGCGCCACCTGCGCATCGGCTGCCCACAGCCGCGAGCGGATCAGCGCGCGGGCGCACTGGAAGAACACTGACTGCACCGTGACCACCAGCACCGTGGTCGGGGCCTTGCCGTCGACCATGCTGCGCGCGATCAGCGCCGGGTCGACGCTGATCTGCGCGGTGCCGTTGACGCGGATGGTCTCGTTGATGCCGGGGATCACGAACAGCAGCCCCACGCGTGGATCGGCAACGATATTGCGCAGGCTGTCGATGCGGTTGTTGCCGCGCCGGTCGGGCAGCAGCAAAGTGCGTTCGTCCAGCACCTGCACAAAGCCCGGTCCGTCGCCGCGCGGCGAGCATTCGGCCCAGTCCTCGCCCACCGTCGACAGCAGGCAGAAGGGCGCCGCCTCGATAAAGGCGCGGTAGTGCGGGTGCAGGTAGTCGACTTCCTTGGACAGCGACGGGGCCGCCGGCTGCGCGTAGAGCGCTTCCAGTTCGGCCAGCGTGGTGATGGCGTGCGAGGTCATGACAGGCGGGGGGCGTGGGTCGGCGGGGGGCGAAACCGTCAATGTAGCGCAGATGCTGTTACACGGTCACGGTACCCCGGCCGATCTCCAGCACGCGGCCGCCCACGCGGATGGCGCCTTCGGCATCGACCGCCAGGCGCAGCCGGCAGGGGCGGCCCACCGCCTCGCCCTGGTCGATCGCGTATTCCGCCAACCCCGCCGCCGCCAATCCCGCGGCCGGCAGCGCGTGGCCGGTGGCCAGCAGCCAGCCGCCCAGGTTGGCGCAGGCCGAGCCCGTGCCCGGATCCTCGGCCACGCCGCCGCCCTGCTTGGTGAAGAAGTAGCGCGACAGCACGCGGCCGGGCTGCTCCGGGTCGAAGGCAAAGACATAGGCGGTCTTGCGGCCCAGGCTGCTCTGCGGCCAGATCTGCAGGCGCGCGCTGTCGGGGTCGGCGCGGCGCACGGCATCGATGCTGCGCACCGCCACCAGCAGCTGGTCGGCGCCGGTGTCGACCCACATCGGCGACACCAGCAGGTCGCGTTCCTGCAGGCCGAGCAGGCTGGCCATGTCGGCATCGGGCAGGCCGGCCGGCGCGGTCTTCGGCTTGCCGCTGTGGGGGGCGGTGAAGGTCCAGACATCGCCCTGCGCGGTCACCGGCACCACGCCCGCCGGGAACTCCAGCGTCAGCGCGTCGCCGGTGCCGGCCAGTTCGCGCACCACGTGCGCGGTGCCCAGCGCCGGATGGCCGGCGAAGCGCATCTCATAGCCCGTCGTGAAGATGCGCACCCGCGCGCTGGCACTCTCCGACGGCAGGATAAAGGTGGTTTCCGACAGGTTGAACTGCAGCGCCAGCGCCTGCATGGTGGCATCGTCCATCCCGCGCGCATCCTCGAACACGCACAGCGGATTGCCACCGAAGGTGGATTCGGCAAAGACGTTGAGCAGGCGGAAAGCATAGGTGGTCATGGCGCGGGGAACTCCGGAGGCTGGTTGATCGCCAGTGTACGGAGCGGGGGCGGACACGCCATGCACAGTTGGGCCGATCGCGAGCGGGCCAGTTGCGGACAGTGCTGCCTCGCCATGAAAAACGCCCGGGCGGACCCGGGCGTATCGCTGGCGAAGGCAACTGAGCCAGCTGGCTCAGAACCCCACCGCCTGGCCATCGCGCCGGCTGTCGCTGGCCGCGACGTAGCCGTGCTCGGCGTCGTCCGACAGGCGCCAGATGAACTGGCCGGAGCCGAAATCCATGTACGGATCGTCCACCGACTTGAGCTGGTGGCCGCGCGCCTTCAGGCCCTCGACCGTGGCCGGGTCCATGGTGCTTTCCACATCCAGCGTGAAGTCGCGGTTGACCTTCCAGCGCGGCGCGCAGCAGGCGGCCTGCGGCTGCTGCTGGTAGTCCAGCATGCGCACCACGGTCTGCAGGTGGCCCTGCGGCTGCATGTCGCCGCCCATCACGCCGAAGCTCATCACCGGCTGGCCGTCCTTGGTCAGGAAGGCCGGGATGATGGTGTGGAACGGACGCTTGCCGCCCGCCACCACATTGGCCGACTTCGGATCCATCGAGAAGCCCACGCCGCGGTTCTGCAGGCTGATGCCGGTGCCAGGCACCACCACGCCCGAGCCGAAGCCCATGTAGTTGGACTGGATGAACGAGATCATCATGCCGTTCTCGTCGGCGGCGGTCAGGTAGATGGTGCCGCCCACCTTGGGCATGCCGAAGTCGAAATGCGTGGCGCGCTGCATGTCGATCAGCTTCGCGCGCGACTTCAGGTAGGCATCGTCAAGCATCTGCTCGGGCGTGACTTCCATGCTGCGTGGGTCGGCCACGTAGCGGTAGAGGTCGGCAAAGGCCAGCTTCATTGCCTCGATCTGCAGGTGCTGCGAATCGACCGAGTCTACCGGGATCGAAGACATGTCGAACTGGTCCAGGATGCCCAGCGCGATCAGCGCGGCGATGCCCTGGCCGTTCGGCGGGATCTCGTGCAGCTCATAGCCGCGGTAGGACTTGCTGATCGGCTTGACCCAGTCGGGGCGGTAGTTGCGCAGGTCATCGAGCGTCATGGCGCCGCCGCACTGCTGGCTGAAGGCGGCAATCTGCTCGGCGATCTCGCCTTCGTAGTAGGCGCGGCCACGGGTTGCGCCGATCTTGCGCAGCGTTTCGGCGGCTGCCTTCATGGTGAACTTCTCGCCCACGGCGGGTGCGCGGCCATTGGGCATGAAGGTCTCGGCATAGCCGGGCTGGTCCTTCAGCTCAGGCACCGCGGCGGCCCACTTGTGCGCCACCACCGGCGGCACGGCATAGCCGCGCTCGGCGATCTCGATCGCCGGCTCCATCAGGTCGGCGAACGGCAGCTTGCCGAAGCGCTCATGCAGCGCGGCCCAGCCGGCGACCACGCCGGGCACGGTGACCGAGTCCCAGCCGCGGATCGGGCGGTTGGCCAGGCCGTTGGCATCGGTGCCGTATTTGTTCTTGAAGTATTCCGGGCTCCAGGCCGCCGGGGCCACGCCCGACGAATTCAGGCCGTGCAGTTCCTTGCCGTCCCACAGGATGGCAAAGGCATCGCTGCCCAGGCCGCACGACACCGGCTCGACGATGGTGATCGCGGCGGCCGCGGCGATGGCCGCATCGACCGCATTGCCGCCCTTGAGCAGCATGCGCAGGCCGGCCTGCGCGGCCAGCGGGTGGGAGGTGGAGACCACGTTGCGCGCAAACAGCGGGATGCGCACGGAGGGGTAGGGGTTGGTCCAGTTGAAGTTCTGCATGCTTGTCTGTGTCCTTGTGCTCGGTGCGTCTGTGGCGCAAATTCTGCGGCCCTTATTCTGCCGTGATCTTGCGATCCTTGATCAGCTTGCCCCAGCGCGCGCTGTCCTTCTTCACCATGGCGGCGAACTGCGCCGGCGTGCCGCCGACCGGCTCGGCGCCGAGCTTGCCCAGGCGTTCCTTGACCTCGGGCGACTGGATGGCCTTGTTGAATTCGGCATTCAGTCGGTTGACGATATCCGCCGGCAGGCCCTTGGGGCCGTAGATGCCGAACCAGGTATCGGACTCGAAGCCGGGCAGGCCCGACTCACTCGCCGTGGGGATTTCCGGCGCCAGCGGCGAGCGCTTGGCGCTGGTCACCGCCAGTGCCTTGAGCTTGCCGTCCTTCACATGCGGCAGGCCCGACACGATGCTGTCGAACAGCACCTGCACCTTGCCCGAGATCAGGTCCGGCACGGCCAGCGCGGTGCCGCGGTAGGGGATGTGGGTGATGAACACGCCCGCCTGCGCCTTGAAGGCCTCGGCGGTCAGGTGCACCACGGTGCCGTTGCCGCTGGAGGCGTAGTTCAGTTCGCCGGGATGCTTCTTGGCGTAGTCGATCAGCTCGCGCACGTTCTTCGCCGGCAGGCTGTTCGGCACCACCAGCAGGTTGGTGGCGATCGCCACCTGGCTGACCGGGGTGAAGTCGGTCTCGGTGTTGTATGGCAGGCGGGTGTTGATATACGGCCCGATCGAATGCGTGCTGGTGGTGGCGATCAGCAGCGTATAGCCATCGGGCGCAGCCTTGGCGGCCATGTCCGAGCCGATCGCGCCGCCGGCACCGGGGCGGTTGTCGACCACGATCTGCTGGCCCATGCTGGTGCCCACTTTCTGCGCGATGGCGCGTGCCAGCAGGTCAGTCGCGCCGCTGGCCGGGAAGGGCACGATCAGGCGGATCGGCTTGCTGGGATAGGTGTCGGCCAGTGCGGGCGTGGCGGCCAGGCAAAGCCCGCAGCCAAGGCCGATGCCGATGCCGAAGCGGCGCAGCCAGGATTTCATTTTTGTCTCCGGTGTCGATTCATGAGCCGGCCTTCATTATTCCGCGCGGTCGGTCACAAAGAAAGCTAATATTTCTTTCCAATGTCACAAGGAAATTTTAAGTATCGCGCCTTGTCGACGATGCGCCTGATCCCTCTTTTTGTGTGAACCCATGAGCACTGTCCGCTTCCTCCGTACCTTTGTCGCCGTGGCCGATCATGGCTCGTTTGCCGCGGCCGCGGGACAGGTGGCGCTGACCCAGGCCGCCGTCAGCCTGCAGATGCGGGCACTGGAAACCGAGCTGCGCCGCGAACTGTTCGACCGCAACGGCCGCGTGGCCGTGCTCAATGCCGACGGCCGCGCGCTGCTGCCGCAGGCGCGGCGCATGCTGGCGCTGTATGACGAGATGCGCCTGCCGCTGGCCTCGGACGAAGCCATGGCGGGCGCGGTGGCGGTGGGTGCGGTGGTGTCGGTGATGGGCGGGCTGTCACATGCGGTGGCGCATATGAAGCGCACTCTGGGGTATCCATTTAACCGGAGCTATTCCATACTTCGAGCATGGAGCTTCCAACCGCAGACATTGACTACCCTCGTTCCTTCGGTGAATTCCAGACATGGTTTCAGTCCGATGCTGACTGCCTGGATTACCTGGAATGGCTGCGCTGGCCGACCGGATTCGTCTGTCCGGCTTGCGGCCAAGCTGGCGGATGGCGACTCGGAGACGGGCGATACATGTGCACGCACTGTGACAACAGGACATCCGTGACAGCGGGGACCATCTTCGATCGAACCCGTACGCCACTCACAGTTTGGTTCGCTGCTTGCTGGAACTTCGCCAGCGGCAAGGACGGAATCTCGGCCCTGAGTCTGAAGCGCTCTTTGCAGATCGGTTCCTATCAGACAGCCTGGGCTATGCTGCATCGGCTGCGATCAGCGTTGGTACGTCCCGATCGGGAACGCCTGCGCGGAAGGGTAGAGGTAGATGAAACTTACATCGGTGGCATTGAGCCGGGGTTGGTCGGAGGACGCGCTCAAGGTAAGAAGGTGCTGACCTGTATTGCGGTCGAACTCTTGCAGCCCAGCGGATTCGGGCGCTGCCGTATGGCACCCATTGCAGACGCCTCGTCGGATTCACTGCAGGCATTCGTGTTAGCCAACGTGGAACCCGGGGCAACAGTGGTCACCGATGGTTGGCCGCCCTACCGGGGTTGGAGCAGAAGGGCTACATCCATGAGCGTCGCAGCCAGCGCGCGAGGGGAAGACCCGGGCGCGCTCTTGCCGGGCGTACATCGAATTGCGTCCCTGGCAAAGCGCTGGCTGCTCGGGACCCACCAAGGAGCGGTGGACGCTGCGCACTTGCCCAGCTATCTCAACGAATTCGTGTTCCGCTTCAACCGCCGACGTTCGCGCAGCCGCGGGCTGTTGTTTTACCGGATCTTGGAACTGGCTGTTGCTCATGACCCCGTGCGCTACCAAGACCTGACGCGCAAAAAGAGTCCTAAGGCCGTGCGTCCGACGCCACCCAAGAAGCGTGGACATCCTCCCAGTCTCGATCGCCCCCGGCAGAACCGGCCATGGAGGCGTGTGGACTCCGGTTAAATGGATACCCCAAAGCGCACTTATCCTGCGCTCGACGTGCGCCTGGTCGGCGCCAAGTCGATCGAGCTGGCCGCGCAGGTTGAGGCCGGCGAA
This sequence comes from Cupriavidus necator, assembly GCA_022041995.1. Classification (GTDB taxonomy): domain Bacteria; phylum Pseudomonadota; class Gammaproteobacteria; order Burkholderiales; family Burkholderiaceae; genus Cupriavidus. Next base: position 3,132,463 of record CP074381.1, on the reverse strand, counting down.
CTGGATGCCGCCATCCTGGTCGAGGGCGCCGCGCGCGTGCCCGGCACGCTGCGCTGGACGCCGCTGTACCAGGAGCCGCTGGTGGCGATCGCGGCAAGCGGCAGCCCGGGCCGCGACGCGCGCGAGGCGCTTGCCACCAATCCCTACCTGCGCTTCGACCGCAGCCAGCGCACCGGCGTGCTGGTCGAGCGCGCGCTGCGCCGCGCGCACCTGAAGGTCAACGAGTTCCTGGAGCTGAACGCGATCGAGGCACTGGTGGAGCTGGTGCGGCAGGAGGTCGGCGTGACCGTGGTGCCGCTCTTGCGCCGCGCGCGCTGGCGCGACGACGAGGCGCTGCGCATCCTGCCGCTGCTGGTCAACGGCGAGCCGGTGATGCGTCACATCGGCATGCTGGAACGGCGCGACCACGGGCGCGGGCAGGTGACCGCGGCGGTGCGGGCGGCGTGCAGCGAGCTGTTCGGCGCGTAGCCTTCACGTCATAACCAAGACCTATCGGGAGGATAGTCAGAATCGCATTCTCCTGAAGTTCACCAGTGCATATATTTGGTTGTGGGCCGCAAGCGCGGCCGCATCGCCATGGGCGCTCCGACCTCCCGCGTCGGCGCATGCCCTCGCGCGTCCGTGCACCGGCGGCAATAAGCCGGGGATGCGCTTGACGGAGATATCCGGCGGATCCGCCGGAGCGGGATCGCCGATATCACAGCGAACTCTGGCAGCCATGGCTGCAGGCATGCAGTACGTCCCCACAAGGAGAGAACGTATGTCTAACGAAGCAAAGTGTCCCTTCACGCATGCCGCCGGCGGCGGTACGACGAATCGCGACTGGTGGCCAAAGCAGCTGCGTCTGGACCTGCTCAGCCAGCATTCCGGCAAGTCCAACCCGATGGGCGCGGACTTCAACTATGCGCAAGCATTCAAGAGCCTCGACCTGGCGGCGGTGAAGAAGGACCTGGCGGCGCTGATGACCGACTCGCAGGACTGGTGGCCGGCGGACTTCGGCCACTATGGTCCGCTGTTCATCCGCATGGCCTGGCATAGTGCCGGCACGTACCGCATCGGCGATGGCCGAGGTGGCGCAGGACGCGGCCAGCAGCGCTTCGCACCGCTCAATAGCTGGCCGGACAACGTCAGCCTGGACAAAGCGCGCCGGCTGCTATGGCCGATCAAGCAGAAGTATGGCCAGAAGATCTCCTGGGCCGACCTGCTGATCCTGACCGGCAACGTTGCGCTCGAAACCATGGGCTTCAAGACCTTCGGCTTCGGCGGTGGCCGCGAAGACACCTGGGAGCCGGACGCGGATGTGTACTGGGGCGATGAAAAGACCTGGCTGGGCGGTGACCTCCGTTACGGCAAGGGTGCCGCCGGCAAGTACGACGACCAGGGCGTGATCATCGCCGACGAGGCCTTGAAAGGCACCGAGGCCAGCCGCACCGACCCCGGCCGCAACCTGGAAAACCCCCTGGCCGCCGTGCAGATGGGCCTGATCTATGTGAACCCGGAAGGCCCTGACGGCAATCCGGACCCGCTTGCCGCAGCGCACGACATCCGCGAAAGCTTCGGACGCATGGCCATGGACGACGAGGAAACCGTCGCGCTGATTGCCGGCGGGCATGCCTTCGGCAAGACGCACGGTGCCGGTCCCGCCGACAACATCGGGGCCGAACCCGAGGGCGCCGATCTCGAGCACCAGGGCCTGGGATGGTCGAGCACCTTTGGCAGCGGCAAGGGCGCCGACACCATCACCAGCGGCCTGGAGGTGACCTGGAGCAGTACGCCGACGCAGTGGAGCAACAGCTATTTTGAGAGCCTGTTCAAGCACGACTGGGAGCTGACCAAGAGCCCCGCTGGTGCCAACCAGTGGGTAGCGAAAGATGGCGGGGAATCCATCCCGCACGCTTACGATCCCTCGAAGAAGCTGCGGCCGACGATGCTGACCACGGACCTGTCGCTGCGTTTCGACCCGGCCTACGAGAAGATCTCGCGGCGCTTCCTGGAGCATCCTGAGCAGCTCGCCGATGCCTTTGCCCGCGCCTGGTTCAAGCTGACCCATCGCGACATGGGCCCGCGCGCCCGCTACCTCGGCCCGGAAGTGCCGGCCGAAGAGCTGATCTGGCAGGATCCCATCCCGGCGGTGGACCATCCGCTGGTCAATGAGCAGGACCTTGCCGCGCTCAAGCAGAAAATCCTGGCCTCCGGGCTGTCTGTGTCGCAACTGGTGCAGACCGCCTGGGCCTCGGCATTCTCCTTCCGCGGCTCGGATAAGCGCGGTGGCGCCAATGGCGCGCGCATCCGCCTGGCGCCGCAGAAGGACTGGGCGGTCAACCAGCCCGAGCAGTTGGCGAAGGTGCTGAAGGTTCTCGAAGGGATCCAGGCCGAGTTCAACGGCGCGCAGTCCGGCGGCAAGAAAATCTCGCTCGCCGACCTGATCGTGCTGGCCGGTGGCGCCGGGATCGAGCAGGCGGCGCAGCAGGCCGGCCATCGCGTGAGCGTGCCGTTTACGCCGGGCCGCATGGACGCCTCGCAGGAACAGACCGATGTGGTGTCGGTCGGGATGCTCGAGCCGAAGGCAGACGGTTTCCGCAATTTCCTCAAGGAGGAATACAGCGTTCCGGCGGAGGCCTTGCTGATCGACAAGGCGCAATTGCTGACCCTGACCGCGCCCGAGATGACGGCGCTGATCGGCGGGCTGCGCGTGCTGAACGTGCATACCGGGCAGGATGCGCATGGCGTCTTCACGGACCGGCCGGAAACGCTGACCAACGACTTTTTCCGCAACCTGCTCGACATGCGCACGGAATGGAAGCCGCTGTCGGAGGCCCGGGACGTGTTCGAGGGGCGTGACCGCAAGACCGGCGAGCGCAAGTGGACCGGCACCCGCATCGACCTGGTATTCGGTTCGAATGCCCAGTTGCGGGCGCTTTGCGAAGTCTATGCAAGCGACGACGCACAGGAGAAGTTCGTGCGCGACTTCGTCGCCGCCTGGGCCAAGGTGATGAACCTCGACCGGTTCGACGTCGCCTGAGCGCTCGCGTGGTGCTCCGTCAGCGCTGTCATGGCCTGGCGGGGCCAAGTCCTGTCACGCGCGTCGGCGCAATGACAAGCGGCCGGCAAGTGCCGGCCGCTTGGCCTGTCAGGGCATGCCCTTGCGCTACATCATCCGGTGCGCGAAATGCCCGCGCTGCGCGTCGGCCATCAGTTCGAGGAACTGATCCGTGCTCATGTGCACCAGTTCCTGGTGGTCGCCCGCCTCGAAGTAGACGTCGGGGTGTGCCAGCAGGCTGTCGTCGAGCCAGGTCTGCGTGCCATACGCCATGCCAACCGGCGGGATCGCGCCGTGGTCGCAGTCGCGGAACACTTCACGCACGCCATCCTCATGCGCCAGCGACAGCTTGCGGCCGGTCTGCTCGCGGATCTCCGACAATTTCAGGTGGTGAGTCGAAGGAATCACGACGGCGACGTAGCCGCTGCCGTCTTCCAGCAGGACGGTCTTGGCCAGGCGGTCTCCGGGAATGTGTGCGGCCTGCGCAGTGGCCATGCTGCTGAGGCTGTAAGGGTGCCGAACGGTGTCGAACTGGCTTTGCTTCTTGCTCAGGCATCTCGCCAGCGTGGTAGACATGGTCATGATTTCAACCTCCGACGCGCGCAGCGCGACCGTTGTCCGAGTCCTACCAATATAGGTCGTCGGGGGTCAGGTCGCGGTGGGGCGCAGCCAAAACGTAGTCGGCAAGCACAAAAAAAGGGCACCTTGCGGTGCCCTTAGGGTGTTGTGCCGCCGGCCCCAGGGCCGGCGATATTCCCTGCTTATTCGTCCTGGAACGCTTCCTCGCGCTTGGACTTGATCGACGGCATCGCCACGACCAGCACCAGCACCGCAGCCGCGATCAGCAGGCCCATCGACAGCGGGCGCGTCACGAACACGCTGAAGTCACCGCGCGACAGCAGCAGCGAGCGGCGGAAGTTCTCTTCCATCATCGGCCCCAGCACGAAACCCAGCAGCAGCGGCGCCGGCTCGCACTTGAGCTTGATGAACAGGTAGCCGATCACGCCGAAGGCCGCGGTCTGGAACACGTCGAAGGTAGTGTTCTGGACCGAGTACACGCCGATGCAGCAGAACACCAGGATGGCCGGGTACAGGTAGCGGTAAGGCACCTTCAGCAGCTTCACCCAGATGCCGATCAGCGGCAGGTTCAGCACGATCAGCATGAAGTTGCCGATCCACATCGAGGCGATCAGGCCCCAGAACAGCGCCGGGTTGCTGGTCATCACCTGCGGGCCGGGCTGGATGTTGTGGATGGTCATCGCACCCACCATCAGCGCCATCACGGCGTTGGGCGGAATGCCCAGCGTCAGCAGCGGAATGAACGAGGTCTGTGCCGCGGCGTTGTTGGCCGATTCCGGACCTGCCACGCCTTCGATGGCGCCCTTGCCGAACTCATGCGCGTACTTCGAGGTCTTCTTTTCCAGCGAGTAGGCTGCAAACGAAGCCAGCGCCGCGCCACCGCCCGGCAGGATGCCCAGCGCCGAACCCAGTATGGTGCCGCGCAGCACGGCCGGGATCATGCGCTTGAAGTCTTCCTTGGTCGGGAACAGGTTGGTAATGTGGTCGGTGAAGGTTTCGCGGTGTTCCTTCTGCTCCAGGTTGGCGATGATTTCAGCAAAGCCGAACACACCCATTGCCACCGAAACGAAGTTCAGGCCGTCGGTAAGTTCCGGCACGTCGAACGAGAAGCGCGCGGCGCCCGAGTTCACGTCGGTACCCACCAGGCCCAGCAGCAGGCCCAGCACGATCATGGCGATGGCCTTGACCAGCGAGCCCGAAGCCAGCACCACGGCGCCGATCAGGCCCAGCACCATCAGCGAGAAGTACTCGGCGGGGCCGAACTTGAACGCCAGTTCCGACAACGGCGCAGCGAAGGCAGCCAGGATCAGCGTGGCCACGCAGCCGGCGAAGAACGAGCCCAGGCCCGCTGTCGCCAGCGCCACCCCCGCTCGCCCTCGTCTTGCCATCTGGTAGCCATCGATGGTTGTCACCACCGAGGACGATTCACCAGGCAGGTTCACCAGGATGGCGGTGGTCGAACCGCCGTACTGGGCGCCGTAGTAGATACCGGCCAGCATGATCAGCGCGGCCACCGGCGGCAGCGTGTAGGTCACCGGCAGCAGCATGGCGATGGTGGCCAGCGGCCCCAGGCCCGGCAGCACGCCGATCAGGGTGCCCAGCACGCAGCCCAGGAAGGCATACGCGAGGTTCTGGAAGGTCAGGGCGGTGGAGAAGCCCAGGCCCAGGTTAGCAAGTAGTTCCATGTTGGCGGCCTCCTTAGCTTGCCAGGAAAGCCGGCCACACCGGCATCTGCAGGTTGATGCCGTACACGAACGCGCCCAGGCTGATCAGCACCAGGATGATCGAGTTGAGGATCGCGCCCTTCCAGCTGAACTCGTGGCTGGCCATCGACGACACCAGCACCAGCACCAGCACGGACAGCACCATGCCCAGCGGTTTCAGCAGCAGGCCAAACAGCACCACCGAACCGAGGATCCACAAGAGCGTCTTGATGTCCCAGCGGGCCAGGTTGTCTTGTTCCGCCTTGGACGACAACGAGCCCAACAGCACCAGCGCGCCCAGCAGGGCGAGCACGATGCCGAGCCAGAACGGGAAGTATCCCGGTCCCATTTTTGCGGCGGTTCCCATGGAATAACCGCGCGCGACCCAGGAAAAGCCGAATCCGACCAGGATGAACATCAGGCCGGAGGCGAAGTCCTTTTGGCTACGTATGCGCAAAGTGAATCTCCTCGAAAAGACTGCTTTGAAATCTGCGGCTGGCCTCTTTCTTGCCTTTGTTGCGTTGCATCAATGGGGCATTTTTCGGAGGCCGTCCGACGGGCAGGGTGGAAGGTAAGGGTGCGACCTTTCAGCTACCTTTCAGATGTCTGCAGACAGGGTCATGCTGAGGGTATCCCCTAGTGAAAGAGCGCTTAAAAGTCCGGCCAGAGCCAATCTGGAGGCGGCTTGGCGGACAGACGGGCGATCCTGTGGCCGGGCTGCTGCGCTATCATCCGGAGCGGTCTGAGTTGGTCTTCAGCCGCGCAGCGGTACCTGCTGCCGAAAGGTTTGAAAGGTTCCGCAAGGGGACGCTTACGCAACACGAGGAGCGGTTTGGAAAGTATCGACCATGTCATCCTGCTCGGCGCCGTGGTGATGTCGCTGGGAATTGTGCTAGGCGCGTTCTCGGCGCGCTTCGGCGTGCCATTCCTGCTGGTGTTCCTGGCCGTAGGCATGCTGGCCGGCGTGGATGGCCCGGGCGGCATTCGCTTTTCCGATACCTGGCTCAGCTTTCTGGTCGGTAACCTGGCGCTGGCGGTGATCCTGCTCGATGGCGGCTTGCGCACGCGCTTTGCTACCTTCCGGGTGGCGCTCAAGCCTTCGCTGTCGCTGGCCACGGTCGGGGTGCTGGTGACGGCCGCGCTGGTGGGGATATTTGCCGCATGGCTGCTGGGCATCGACTGGCGGCTCGGGCTGCTGCTGGGGGCCATCGTCGGCTCGACCGACGCGGCCGCGGTGTTCTCGATGCTTAATAGCAGCGGCATCCGGCTGAAGGACCGGGTTGCGAGCGTGCTCGAGATCGAGTCGGGCATCAACGACCCGATGGCGATCTTCCTGACCCTGACGCTGATCGAATGGCTGACCGCGCCTGACGGCCTGACGCCGCTGGGCCTGGTCACGCGCCTGCTGGTGCAGTTCGGCGTGGGCGGGCTGCTCGGCCTGGCGCTCGGCTATTGCCTGGCCCGGGTGCTGGAGCGCATCCGCGTGGCCGAAGGGCTGCAGGCGATCCTGCTGTGCTCGGGCGGCGCGATGGTGTTCGCGCTCGTGCAGAGCGCCGGCGGCAGCGGTTTCCTGGCGGTGTACCTGACCGGCATGCTGATCGGCAACCGCGAGCGCGCGGTGACGTCGGACACCATGCGCGCCATGGACGGCATGGCCTGGCTGGCGCAGTCGGCCATGTTCCTGCTGCTGGGCCTGCTGGTGGCGCCGCACCGGATCTGGGAGGTGGCCGGCCCGGCGGTGGCCGTGGCGGCCTTCCTGATGCTGGTGGCGCGGCCGGTGGCGGTGTGGCTGGCGCTGCTGCCGTTCCGCTTCAATGCGCGCGAGACCGGCTTTATTGCCTGGATGGGCCTGCGCGGCGCGGTGCCGATCGTACTGGCGCTGTTTCCGCTGCTGCGCGAGGTGCCGCAATCGGGGCTGCTGTTCCGCATCGCCTTTGCCGTGGTGCTGGCCAGCCTGCTGTTCCAGGGCACCACGGTGTCGGTGGCCGCGCGCCTGGCGCGCGTGCGGCGCCCCGGCTACCCCGAGCCGCTGGCGCGTTCGCGCCTGCGCGGCACGCGCGCGCCGATCCTGGAGGTGATGCAGTTCGAAGTGGGGCCCAATGCGCCCGTGGAGAACGTTCGCGCCGATCAACTGGAGCTGCCGCCGCGCTGCCGGCTGATGACGGTGGCGCGCGACGATGTGCTGGCGGCGCTGGACCAGACCATGCTGCGCGCCGGCGACAGCGTCTGCGTACTGGCGCCGACCACGTCGCTGCCGACGCTGTCGGCGATGTTCCAGGCGCCGGGACGCGCGCCGACCTGGGAGGAGGTCTCGCACGATTTCCTGCTGTCGGGGGATGCGCCGCTGCGCGATGTGGCCGGGCTGTACGGCACGTGCGCGCTGACTCCGGAAGAAGAGCCGCTGACGCTGGAAGCGGCGATGCAGCGGGCCTTCACCTCGCCGCCGGTGGAGGGCGACAGCGTCGAGATCGCCGGCCTGCCGCTGACGGTGACGCGCATGGAGGGCGCGCAAATCCTGCAGGTGGGGCTGTTGCTGCCGCGGCTGGAGGGGGACTCGGGCGGGCGGCTATGGCCGCGGCGGAAGAAGGACGGCGGCGCCCGCAGTGGCGAGGGCGCCGAAGCGGAGTAGGAACAAGAAAGGCGGCCATGGCCGCCTTTCTCTTTAGTCCACCTTCGCCCCGGACACCTTCACGATCTGCGCGTACTTCTTCAGCTCGCGCTGGATCAGCGCCGCGAACTGCTCCGGCGTGGTCGGCGCCGGCTGCGCGCCGATGCGGGCCAGGCGGGCCTTCATGTCGTCGGTCTTCAGGATCGCCACGATCTCATGGTTGAGCCGCTCGACGATCTCGCGCGGGGTGTTGGCCGGCGCGAACACGCCGAACCACGTGGAGATGTCGAAGCCCTCCAGCCCGAGCCCCTTGCCGGCTTCGGCAATGGTCGGCAGTTCCGGGAAGGACGCGGCGCGGCTGGCGGTGGTGACCGCAAAGGCCTTGAGCTTGCCCGCCTTGATATTGGCCGAAGCCGACGCCAGGTTGTCGAAGATCAGGTCGGTCTGGCCCGACAGCACCGACAGCTGCGCCGGCGACGCGCCGTTGTACGGGATATGGACCATGCTGATCTTCGCCATGCTCTTGAACAGCTCGCCCGACAGGTGGCCGGCGCTGCCGTTGCCGCCCGAGGCGTAGTCCAGCTTGCCCGGGTTCTTGCGCGCGTACGCGACCAGGTCGCGCACGTTGTTGAGGTGCAGCTCGGCGGCCTTGCCCGGATGCATCACCAGCACGTTGGGCACGTCGGCCACCAGCGTGATCGGCGCGAAGTCCTTGACCGGGTCATACGGCATCTTGCTGAACAGCGTCGGGTTGATGGCGTGCGTGGCCACCGCGCCCATGACGATGGTGTAGCCGTCGGCCGGCTGCTTGGCGACATAGTCCGCGCCCAGGTTGCCGCCGGCACCGGGCTTGTTCTCGATCACCACCGGCTGGCCCAGGCTGTCGCGCAGCTTCTCGCCGATGGCGCGCGCGACGGTGTCGAGCGGGCCGCCGGCGGGGTAAGGCACCACGAAGCGCACCGGCTTGGTCGGGTAGGCATTGGTGGCCGCCACGGCGGCGGCGGGCAGCAGGGCCGCGGTCAGCGCGGCGGCAAGCAGTTTCTTCAGCATGTCTCGGACTTCAGGGGATTGGGATTTTTATCTGGCGCCGATGCCCCGCGCCATCATGACCGCGCACAGCGGCAGCAGGATCACCAGGTGGGCTTCGATCATCACCCAGCGGCGGGCGGCCTTCAGCTCGGACGGCGGCGGCACGTAATCCGGCAGCCGGCGCGCCTGCTTGCGCCAGCGCGCGATGGCAAAGGTCGGCGGCAGCGAGCACAGCGCGATCAGCACGAACACGCCCACCTTGGCGTGGAACCACGGGTTGTGCAGGTAGAAGTCGACGCCCTTGGCGCCGTAGAACAGGCGCAGCAGGCCGGTGCCCAGCACCACCATCGCGGACAGGAAATAAAACAGGTCGTACAGCGACAGGCGCCGCACCGCGGCTGGCGTGATTTCGGGGCGCAGCACCACCGCCTCGGCGGCCATCAGGGTGATCAGGACGAAGATTGCAAGGAAATGCAGGAAAGCCAGTATGGCGTCGGTCAGCATGGGTTCTCCTTTGCCTTTGCCTCAGTGGGGACTGAACTGCTTCGGGAAGGCACCGGCGGCAGGACACCAGGGCCGGCCGCCGGCAGGAGGAGAATCTTACAGCACACCCTTTGCACGCAGTGCTTCGATCTGCTCAGGCCTGTAGCCCAGCGTGTCGGCCAGCACCGTGTCGGTGTGCTCGCCCAGCAGCGGCGGGTGGCGCAGCGCCTGCGGCGGCGTGGCGCTCATCTTGATCGGGCTGCCCACCAGCTTGACCTCGCCGGCGCTGGGGTGGGGCAGGTCCACGCGCAGGCCGCGTGCCTTGACCTGGTCGTCCTCGAACACGTCATCGAGGGTGTTGATCGGGCCGCACGGCACGCCGGCGGCCTCCAGGTCGCGGATCCACTGCGCGCGGGTGCGCGGGCGCACCATCTCGGCCAGGATCGGCACCAGCAGGTCGCGGTTGGCCACGCGCTGCGGGTTGGTGGCAAAGCGCGGGTCTTCGGCCAGCTCGGGCTTGCCGCCGTCGGTGACGAACTTGCGGAACTGCCCGTCGTTGCCCACCGCCACGATCAGCCAGCCGTCGGCGGCCTGGAAGGTCTGGTAGGGGACGATATTGGGGTGCGCATTGCCCCAGCGGCGCGGCGCCTCGCCGCTGGCCAGGTAGTTGGTGTTCATGTTGGCCAGCATTGCCACCTGCACGTCCAGCAGCGCCATGTCGATGTACTGGCCCTCGCCGGTGCGGTCGCGGTGCGCCAGCGCCGCCAGCACGGCGATGGTGGCGTACTGGCCGGTCATCAGGTCGGAAATGGCCACGCCGGCCTTCTGCGGGCCGCCGCCGGGCAGGTCGTCGCGCTCGCCGGTCAGGCTCATGAAGCCGCCCATGCCCTGGATGATGAAGTCATAGCCCGGGCGCGCGGCGTAAGGGCCGGTCTGGCCGAAGCCGGTGACCGAGCAGTAGATCAGGTCGGGCCTGACCTGCCTGAGCGACTCATAGTCCAGGCCGTACTTCTTCAGTTGGCCGACCTTGTAGTTCTCGAGCACTACGTCGCTTTGCGCCGCCAGTTCGCGCACGATCCGCTGGCCTTCCGGCGTGCTGATGTCGCAGGTCACCGAGCGCTTGTTGCGGTTGGCGGCCAGGTAGTAGGCGGCTTCAGCGGTGTCGCGGCCGTCTTCGTCCTTGAGCCAGGGCGGCCCCCAGGTGCGGGTGTCGTCGCCGGCGCCGGGGCGCTCGATCTTGATCACGTCGGCGCCGAAATCGGCAAGGTTCTGGGCGCACCACGGCCCGGCAAGCACGCGGGTCAGGTCGAGGACGCGGAGATGGCTTAAAGCTCCCATGGCGGTAGTCAAGGCAGTGGGTAAGGCGGGGGATCGGTCGGAACAGCGAGAGGTCGGCGCGCCCCTGGAAACAGAGGCCGGGGCGGGTTGCCTGCACTGTACCACCGGCAAATCGCCAGTGCGGCTTTGAGTGCCTTATGAGACGCTTGCGGCGGTGGGATTTGGGCGATAGCCGGCCGGCTCCCCGGCGCCATGCCCGACCTGCCCGGCGGGCTGCCTTGCCCGTATAATCAACGGTTTGCAAATCCAATACTGATTCGTCGCGCCCGGCCACGCCAGGGCAAGCGTCCGCCATCCCATGAAAGTCTCAGACATTCGCAGCAAGTTCCTGCAGTTCTTCGAATCGAAGGGCCATACCGTGGTCCGCTCGTCCAGCCTGGTGCCGGCGAACGACCCGACGCTGCTGTTCACCAACTCCGGCATGGTGCAGTTCAAGGACGTGTTCCTGGGCACCGACAAGCGCCCGTACACCCGCGCCACCTCGGCGCAGCGCTCGGTGCGCGCCGGCGGCAAGCACAATGACCTGGAGAACGTGGGCTACACCGCGCGCCACCATACGTTCTTCGAGATGCTGGGCAACTTCTCGTTTGGCGACTACTTCAAGCGCGAAGCCATCCAGTACGCATGGGAACTGCTGACCAAGACCTACCAGCTGCCGGCTGAAAAGTTGTGGGTGACGGTCTACGCGGAAGACGACGAGGCCTACGACATCTGGGCCAGGGAAGTGGGCGTGCCGGCCGAGCGCATCGTGCGCATCGGCGACAACAAGGGCGCGCGCTACGCATCGGACAACTTCTGGCAGATGGCCGACACCGGCCCGTGCGGCCCGTGCTCGGAAATCTTCTACGACCACGGCCCGGATGTGTGGGGCGGCCCCCGGGATCGCCCGAGGAAGACGGCGACCGCTACATCGAGGTCTGGAACCTGGTGTTCATGCAGTTCAATCGCGACGACCAGGGCAACATGACGCCGCTGCCCAAGCCGTGCGTGGACACCGGCATGGGCCTGGAGCGCATTGCCGCGGTGCTGCAGCATGTGCACAGCAACTATGAGATCGACCTGTTCCAGGCACTGATCAAGGCCGCCGCGCGTGAAACGCATATCGACAACCTGAACCAGAACTCGCTGAAGGTCATTGCCGACCATATCCGCGCGTGCGCGTTTCTGATCGTCGACGGCGTGATCCCCGGCAATGAAGGCCGCGGCTACGTGCTGCGCCGGATCATCCGCCGCGCCATCCGCCATGGCTACAAGCTGGGCCAGAAGACTCCGTTCTTCCACAAGCTGGTGCCGGACCTGGTCGCCCAGATGGGGCAGGCCTACCCGGAACTGGCCGAAGCGCAGTCGCGCGTGACCGAAGTGCTGAAGGCCGAGGAAGAGCGCTTCTTCGAGACCATCGAAAACGGCATGTCGATCCTGGACGCCGCGCTGGCCGACCTGAAGCTCAAGGGCGGCAAGACGCTGGACGGCGAACTCGCATTCAAGCTGCACGACACCTTCGGCTTCCCGCTGGACCTGACGCAGGACGTTTGCCGCGAGCAGGAAATCGGCGTGGACGAAGCCGCCTTCGACGCCGCCATGAACCGCCAGCGCGAGCAGGCGCGCGCCGCCGGCAAGTTCAAGATGGCCGCCGGCCTGGAGTACACCGGTGACAAGACCGTGTTCCACGGCTACGAGAAGCTGGAACTGCCGCAAGCCAGGGTCACCGCGCTGTATGTGGACGGCGCCGCGGTCGACGCGATGCAGCCGGGCCAGACCGGCGTGGTAGTGCTGGACAACACCCCGTTTTACGCCGAGTCCGGCGGCCAGGCCGGCGACCAGGGCGTGCTGACGGCTGGCAACGCCAGCTTCGCCGTGGCCGACACCACCAAGATCCAGGCCGATGTGTTCGGCCACCAGGGCACGCTGCAAGGCGGCGCGCTCAAGGTGGGTGACGCGGTGTCGGCCCAGGTCGACGCGCAGCGCCGTGCGCGCACCGTGCGCAACCACTCGGCCACCCACCTGATGCACAAGGCCCTGCGTGAAGTGCTGGGCAGCCATGTGCAGCAGAAGGGCTCGCTGGTGGATGCGGACAAGACCCGCTTCGACTTCTCGCACAACGCCGCGCTGACCGAAGACCAGATCCGCCGGGTTGAAGAGATCGTCAACGCCGAGATCCTGCGCAACGATGATACGCACGCCGAGGTCATGCCGTTCGACGACGCGGTCAAGAGCGGCGCGATGGCACTGTTCGGCGAGAAGTACGCCGACGACGTGCGCGTGCTGTCGATCGGCACCTCGAAGGAACTGTGCGGCGGCACCCACGTGCACCGCACCGGCGATATCGGCCTGTTCAAGATCGTGGTGGAAGGCGGCGTGGCCGCCGGCATCCGCCGCGTGGAAGCCATCACCGGCGACAACGCGCTGCACTACCTGCAGAGCCTCGATGCCAGGCTGAACGAAGCCGCCGCCGTGCTGAAGGCCCAGCCGTCCGAGCTGGTGCCGCGCATCGGCCAGGTGCAGGACCAGGTGCGCGCGCTGGAGAAAGAGCTGGAGCGCCTGAAGAGCAAGCTGGCCGCCTCGCAGGGCGACGAGCTGGCCGCGCAGGCGGTCGACATCAAGGGCCTGAAGGTGCTGGCCGCGCAACTGGACGGCGCCGACGTCAAGACCCTGCGCGAGACCATGGACAAGCTCAAGGACAAGCTGCAGAGCGCGGCCATCGTGCTGGGTGCGGTGTCCGACGGCAAGGTCAGCCTGATCGCTGGTGTCACCGCCGATGCCACGGGCAAGGTCAAGGCCGGCGAGCTGGTCAACTTTGTCGCCCAGCAGGTGGGCGGCAAGGGTGGTGGCCGTCCCGACATGGCACAGGCTGGCGGCACCGAGCCGGCCAAGCTGCCGCAGGCGCTGGCTGGTGTCAGCGAGTGGGTGGCGGGTAAGGTTTGAGTGGGGGGTTGGTGTTGTCTGGCTCCGGCACTGCGGTTGGTTTTCGTGCTTGACGGGCGTGGTCTGTTCCGCCGGCGTAGCCGGCGAGTCACTTTTTGTCCGAGCGACAAAAAGTAACCAAAAAACGCGTCGCCTGTGCGGCTGGCAATCCATTCCTCGGCGTTGGTAGTTCGGGCGGCGGTGATTTCCGTTCGATGTGGTTGCCCGTTCGAGCCTGCTACGCCATGTGAGTTAGGGATCGTGCCTGCGATAACCCACTATTGAACGATCCCCATGCAGGGCGTAGGCCGCCTGCTGCCGACCGTATCGCGGGGATGCCTACGGCTGCGCTGCGCGCCGGCCCTAAGCAGAGCGACCGACCACTTCCTAACCGCGTTGGGTTCGGCGTCATCCGCGACGACGCGGTGCGAGCGCAGCGATGCACTCCGTGCCCGTGCCTCTGACCTGAGATGCTGAGTGCGCGCAGCGCAGCCGAAGGCGTCCCACCGATGGCGGTCTTAGCAGGCTGCCAACAACCTAAAGTCGGGTTCGTCCAATAGTCCGTTGACGCAGGCACCAGACAGGGAGCGTAGCTGGCTCGAACCACCAATCACATCGGCGGAAATCACCACCGCCCGAACCACCAACGCCGATGACTTTATTGCCAGCCGCACAGGCGACGCATTCTTTGGTTACTTTCTGTCGCTTGGACAGAAAGTGACTCGCCGGCTACGCCGGCGAAACAGCCCACGCCCGTCAAGCACGACATCCATTCACAGTGCCGAAGCCCCAAAACATCAAAGAACCGCCTATTTCCCGTCCCCCCCTTAGCCCCCAGCGCCGTCAACAACTCCATCGGCATCGGAAACACGATCGTCGAACTCTTGTCGCCGGCAATCTGCGTCAGCGTCTGCATATAGCGCAATTGCATCGCCTGCGGCTGCCGCGCCAGCATCTGGGCCGCTTCAAGCAGCTTCACTGAAGCCTGCAGTTCGCCCTCGGCATGGATCACCTTGGCGCGCCGCTCGCGTTCGGCCTCGGCCTGCCGCGCAATGGCGCGGATCATGGTTTCATTCAGGTCGACATGCTTGATCTCGACGTTCGAGACCTTGATGCCCCAGCCGTCGGTCTGGGCGTCCAGCGCCTGCTGGATGTCGAGGTTGAGCTTCTCGCGCTCGGCCAGCATCTCGTCCAGTTCGTGCTTGCCCAGCACCGAGCGCAGCGTGGTCTGCGCCAGCTGGCTGGTGGCTTCGAGGAAGTTCGCCACCTGGATGATGGCGCGCTCCGGATCGACCACGCGGAAGTACACCACCGCATTGACCTTCACCGAGACGTTGTCGCGCGAGATCACATCCTGCGGCGGCACGTCCATCACCACCGTGCGCAGGTCCACCCTGACCATTTGCTGCACGGCGGGGATCAGCAGCACCAGGCCCGGGCCCTTGACCCGCCAGAAGCGCCCGAGCATGAACACCACGCCGCGTTCGTATTCGCGCAGCACGCGGATCGAGGTGATCACCAGCAATGCCAGCAGGAAGATCAAACCGCCGAAGCTGAATCCGTAGGCCATAGTCAGGCTCCCTTGTCTGGCGTCGGTTGGGATGGGGGCGTCGGGGCAAGCGGGCCGTTGCCGACAGCGATCACGTCAAGCACCAGGCCGTGCCGTGCGGTGACGACCACCGGCGTGCCGCGCACCAGGGGGCTGGCGCTGCGCACGCGCCAGTTCTCGCCGCGCACCGAGGCCCAGCCTTCGCCGCGCAGGTCGTCCAGCAGTTCGCCGCGGGTGCCGACCAGGGTGTCGGCGCCACTGACCACCGGCCGCTTGCGCGCGCGCACCAGCATTGCCGACATGCCGAACACGAAGATCGCGGACAGCGCCGACATGGCCGCCACCATCGGCACCGGCACGCCGAAGCCCGGCACGTCGGTGTCGATCAGCATGACCGCGCCAAAGGCGAAGGCGATGATGCCGCCCACCCCCAGCGCGCCGAAGGTCGGCAGGAACAGCTCCGCCACCATGCAGCCGATGCCCAGCGCCACCAGTGCCAGCCCGGCGTAGTTCACGGGCAGCATATGCAGCGCGAACAGCGCCACCAGCAGGCAGATCGCGCCGGCAACGCCGGGCACCACCATGCCCGGCGTGGAGAATTCGAAGATCAGGCCGTAGATGCCGATCATCATCAGCAGCAGCGCCACGCTGGGCTCGGTGATCACGGCCAGGAAGCGGTTGCGCCAGTCGGGTTCCAGCGTCACCACCGGCGCATTGGCGGTGCGCAGCACGCTGACCTTGCCGCCGGCAGCGGTGATCGTGCGGCCTTCAACCTGGCGCAACAGCGCGGGCAGGTCGGGGGCGACCAGGTCGACCACGCGCTGCGCCAGGGCCTCGTCGGCAGACAGGCTGACCGACTCGCGCACGGCGCGCTCGGCCCATTCGGCGTTGCGTCCGCGCAGTTGCGCCAGGCCGCGTATGTAAGCCGAGGCGTCGTGCATCTGCTTGCGCGCCATGGTGTCGCCCCCGGCGGGCTCGCTGGCGGGGGCCGAGGCGGGCCTGGCGCCGGGCAGGGCCTCGGGCTTCTGCGGCCCGCCAATGCCGACCTGCACCGGGGTGGCCGCGCCCAGGTTGGTGCCCGGCGCCATGGCCGCGATATGGCTGGCGTAGAGGATGTAGGTGCCGGCACTGGCCGCGCGCGCGCCGCCGGGATAGACGTAGCTGGCCACCAGTACCGGCGAGGCCAGGATCGCCTGGATGATCTCGCGCATCGACGCGTCCAGCCCGCCCGGGGTGTCCATTTCCAGCACCAGCAACTGGGCGCCGCCCTCGCGCGCGCGTTCCATGCTGCGCAGGATAAAGCTGGCGCTGGCGGGGCTGACCGCACCTTTGAGCGGAATCACGTAGACCGGCGCGGTTGCCGTGGTCGTGACGGGGGCGGCGGGCGCCGAGGCGCCGGAGGGCGGCGCTGCACGGGCGCCTGGGCCGATCAGCGCGGCGAGGGCGGCCAGGGCAATGGCGCCGCACGCCGGCGCCAGGCCGGCCAGCAGCCGGCCGGACATCGGCCGAAGGGCCCGCAGCAGCGCGGTGGCAGGTTTCATGACAGGGGCGGGGCACGCAAGGTGCCGTGATGGCGCCACTTCAAGTGTAGGCCACCGGGCACATCTTGCACGCGGCCTGCCTGGGGCTCCGCGCCAGGCGCTCAGGCCGCCGCCAGGTCAGGCCTGGCCGAGGGGCCGGGTGAGTCGGCGGTGAGGGTGTCGATCAGCGCATGCAAGGCCGCGCTGGCCATGGACGGATGCCAGGCCAGCAGTGTGCGCACGCGGCCGGCCGCGCCCAGGCTGTGCTGGCGGATGGCGGGCAGGTCGCGGTAAAGCCCCAGCACCGAGCGTGGCACGATCGCCGCACCGATGCCCGCCGCCACGCAGGCGACGATGGCATGGTACGAGCTTAGTTGCAGCACGCGCGGCGTCGGCGCATCGCCGATCACATACCAGTTCTCCAGCCGGGCGCGATAGTTGCAGCCGGGCTCGAACGCCAGCAGCGTCGGCACCTCCAGGTCGGCCGCGGTGCGCACCGGGCGATGGCGATCGCGCGTGATCACCACCAGCTCTTCCTCGAACACCGGGACGGCGCTCAGCGCCGGATCGGTCAGCGGCTCGGCGACAAAGGCGCATTCCACCTCGAAGCGCGCCAGCGCATCCAGGGCCTGGCGCGTGGCCAGCGTGACCAGCTCCAGCTGCACCGCGGGCCAGGCCTGGTGGTACGCGGCCAGCACATTGGGCAGGCGGCTGGCGGCGGTGCTCTCCATCGAGGCAATGCGCAGCCGGCCGTGCGGCCGCGCCGGCAGCACCGCCTGGCGTGCCTCTTCGGTCATGCTGAGGATGCGGCAGGCATAGTCGAACAGGGTCTGCCCGGATGGCGTCAGCACCATGCGCCGGCCGTCGCGCACGAATAGGTCGACCCCGAGCGACTGCTCCAGCTGGCGGATGCGCGTGGTGACATTGGACTGCACCCGGTGCAGCCGCTCGGCCGCACGGGTGATGCCGCCGGCTTCGACGACGGCGCGGAAGATCTCGAGGGCGGCAAGGTCCATGCGGGACTCCTGAGGCTATCCATCTCTTATCAAGATGCCAGGCATCTTGATAATTCATTTTTGGGGATGATAAAGCCAGCGTAGCATACAGGCATCGCAATGCAAACCGCTGCCCCCGCCACCCCAGCCATGCCGAACCCCCACAGCCTCGACCCTGAACACCCCGCCGCTGCGGGCCTGGCCACCCGGGCGTCGGCACGGCGCGAAGCCGGCGCGGTGGCGGTAGCCATGGCCGGCCTGGTGTCGCTGGCGGTGGTGATGGGCATCGGCCGCTTTGCTTTCACGCCGCTGCTGCCGATGATGCTGCATGACGGCACCGTCACGCTGCATCAGGGCGGCTGGCTGGCCACGTTCAACTACATCGGCTACTTTGCCGGCGCTGCCGTGTGCATGTTTATCCGGCCCGATGCGGTGCGCATGCTGCGCTGGGGCTGGTGGCCACCGTGCTGCTGACGCTGGGCATGGCACTGCCGGGCGGCATGCCGGCATGGTCGCTGTGGCGCGCTGCCGCGGGCGTGGCCAGCGCGGTGGTGATGGTCTACACCGCCGGCTGGTGCCTGCAGCGGCTGGCGGAGCTGGGCAAGCCGGAGCTCGCCGGGCTGATCTTCTGCGGCCCGGGGCTGGGCATCGTGGTCACCGGCCTGGGCACCTCCGGCATGGTCGGCGCGGGGTGGCATGCCGACTACGGCTGGTTGGCGTTCACGGTGCTGGCCGCGGTGCTGGTGGCGGCGGTGTGGCGGGTGTTCGTGTTGGAGCCGGCGCCGGTGCCGGGCCCTTCCGTGCGGGAAGACGTCCCGGCAGACAACCAGGCCGCCCGGCTCGACGCCCAGACCTGGATCCTGACGCTGGCCTACGGCCTGGCCGGCTTCGGCTACATCATCACCGCGACCTTCCTGCCGGTGATTGCGCGCGAGGCGCTGCCCGGCACAGTCTGGGCCGACCTGTTCTGGCCGATCTTCGGCGCGGGCGTGGCGGTGGGCGCGTTCCTGGCCACGCGGGTCGGCATGGCGCACGACAACCGCAAGCTGCTGACGCTGCTGTATGGTATGCAGGCGCTGGGCGTGGCGATCGCGGTGGTGTTCCCGAGCGTGGCCGGCTTTGCCCTCAGCAGCCTGCTGGCGGGGCTGCCCTTCACCGCGCTGGTGGCCTTTGCGATGCGCGAGGCGCGGCGCCTGTGGGGGCCGCATGCGGCGCGGCTGATGGGCCTGATGACGGCGTCCTACGGCCTGGGCCAGATCGCCGGGCCGCCGCTGGCGACCGCGCTGGTGGCACGCACCGGGGGCTTCGCCAGTTCGCTGGCGTGCGCGGCGGCGGCGCTGCTGCTCGGCGCGCTGGTGTTCGCCTGGATGCGCCGCGCCTGGCCGCAGGGGGCCGCCCGGAGCTGACCGGCAAGGTGCGCTAAAGTATGGCCTTTGCCGCCTGGCGCGCCACGCGAGCGGCTGCCGCGTCTGGCGTGCAGCCCGTGGCGCGGCACAGAAGGCCGGGGCCGTACCCGGCACGCGAGACCGGGCGGCGCAGGAGCGACCCCATGTCTTTTGCCTTGCAGCCCGCGCGTGCCGCGGGTGGCCCCATCCAGCCCGTTTCCGCTGAAGAACAGCGCGTGCGCGTCGACCTTGCCGCCGCCTACCGCCTGGCCGCGCGCGAGGGCTGGGATGACCTGATCTACACCCATATCTCCGCCACGGTGCCGGGCGAGCCCGACCACTTCCTGATCAATCCCTTCGGCTTTGCCTTCGATGAGATCCGCGCCAGCGACCTGGTCAAGATCAACGGCCGCGGCGAGGTCGTCGGCGAGACCGTGCATCCGGTCAATGTGACCGGCTTTGCGCTGCACGCCGCGGTGCATGCGGCGCGCGTCGACGCGATGTGCGTGATGCACCTGCATAACACCGCCGGCATTGCCGTATCGGCGCAGGCCGCGGGGCTGTTGCCGCTGTCGCAGCATGCGATGCGCTTCCACGGCCGCATGGCCTACCACGACTACGAAGGCCTGGCCTTCACCCCGGCCGAGGGCGCGCGGCTGACCGCATCGCTGGGTGCGCATCCGGCCATGCTGTTGCGCAACCACGGCACGCTGACGGTGGGCCGCACCGTGGCCGAGGCCTATGTGCTGATGGCGACGCTGATCAAGGCGTGCGAGGTCCAGATTGCCGCGCAGGCGGGCGGTGCGCTGGTGCAGCCCGGCGCGGCCGTGGCGGACAAGACCTCCGGGCAGCTCTACGACAACGGCGCCGTCGAAGGCGTGATGGAGTGGCCCGCGCTGCTGCGCAAACTGGATAGAATCGATCCTTCATACCGGGACTGAGCGGGACTGATTTCCCGCCGCGACTCAACCACATTCATCAAAGGAGCATTGCATGCCGACTTTCCACGTCGAAATGTTTGAAGGCCGTACCATCGAGCAGAAGCGCAAGTTTGTCGAGGAAGTGACCCGCGTCAGCTGCGAGACCCTGGGCTGCTCGGCCTCGGCCGTCGACATCATCATCACCGACATCAAGCGCGAGAACTGGGCCACCGGCGGCGAGCTGTGGGCCGACAAGAAGTAAGGTTCCAGGCAGCCCCACACTGAACACCATGCAGCACTTCGCCTCCGACAACTACGCCGGCTTCTGCCCGGAATCGCTCAAGTATTTCCTGGAAGCCAACGCCAGCGGCCATGAACAGGCCTACGGCGACGATACCTGGACCCAGAAGGTCTGCGACCGCATCCGCGACCTGTTCCAGACCGACTGCGAAGTGTTCTTCGTGTTCAATGGCACGGCGGCCAACTCGCTGGCGCTGTCGGCGCTGTGCCAGTCGTACCACTCGGTGATCTGCCACGAGCTGGCGCATATCGAGACCGATGAATGCGGCGGCCCGGAGTTCTTCTCCAATGGCTCCAAGCTGCTGACCGCGCCCGGCGCCGACGGCAAGCTGACGCCCGACGCAGTCGAGGCGCTGGTGACGCGCCGCTCCGATATCCATTACCCCAAGCCCAAGGTGGTGTCGCTGACGCAGTCGACCGAAGTCGGCACCGTCTACAGCGTGGAAGAGGTGCGGGCGATCGCGGCCATCGCCAAGCGCCGGCAGCTGCGCGTGCATATGGACGGCGCGCGCTTTGCCAATGCGGTGGCGTCGCTGGGGGTGCATCCGTCCGAGATCACCTGGCGCGCGGGCGTCGACGTGCTGTGCTTCGGCGGCACCAAGAACGGCCTGCCGGTGGACGAGGCGGTAGTGTTCTTCGACCGCCGCCTGGCCGAGGACTTTGCCTACCGCGTCAAGCAGGCCGGGCAGCTGGCCTCGAAGATGCGCTTTATCTCCGCGCCGTGGCTGGGTCTGCTCGAGAACGACGTATGGCTCGCCAACGCGCGCCATGCCAATGCCATGGCGCAGTTGCTGCAGCAGCGCATCAGCGATATTCCGGGCGTTCGCATCATGTTTCCGACGCAGTCCAACGCCGTGTTCGCCGAGCTGCCGCTGCCCGCGATCGAGGCGCTGCGCGCCAAGGGCTGGCGCTTCTATACCTTTATTGGCGCTGGCGGCTGCCGTTTCATGTGTTCATGGGACCTGCAGCCGCAGACGGTTGAGGCGCTGGCTGCCGATATGCGTACGGCTTGCGGCGCCTGACCGGCATCCCATACCTATAACGACGAGACCCCTTCAGGAGCCCCCAAATGCAATACCGATTCTGCCCGCAGTGCGGCGCGCCGCTGGAGGTGCTGCCGCTGTCCGGGCGCGAACGCCACGCCTGCGTGCAGCAGGAATGCGGCTTCGTGCACTGGAACAATCCGCTGCCGGTGCTGGCGGCGGTGGTGGAGTACCAGGACAAGCTGCTGCTGGCGCGCAATGCCGCCTGGCCGGAGACCATGTTCGCGCTGGTGACGGGCTTCCTGGAGCGCGACGAGCCGCCCGAGCTGGGCGTGGCGCGCGAACTGAAGGAAGAGACCAACCTCGATACCGAGTCGGTGTCGCTGATCGGCGTCTACGAGTTCATGCGCAAGAACGAGCTGATCATCGCCTACCACGTCAAGGCGACCGGCACCGTGGCGCTGTCCGAGGAACTGGCCGACTACAAGCTGGTGGCGCCGGAGGATGTGCGCGTCTGGTCGGCCGGCACCGGCTTCGCGGTGGCCGACTGGCTGGCCGCGCGCGGCTATCCGGTGCGCTTCTTCGACCGCCAGACCGGCGCGGACATTCCCGACCCGCGCCGCCCGCACGACTTCAGCCTGGTCGGGGGTTCGCTACAATACCGGTGGTGAGGCTGGCCTCCGGCCAGCCGCCCAGCCCCCAGAATCGAAGGAAGAGACGAATGGAGTTCCAGAAAGAAGTGGATGCGCGCGGCCTGAACTGCCCGCTGCCGATCCTGCGCACCAAGAAAGCCCTGGCCGACATGGCCAGCGGCGACGTGCTCAAGGTGCTGGCCACCGATCCCGGCGCCACGCGCGATTTCCAGGCCTTTGCCAAGCAGACCGGCAATGAGTTGCTGTCGCACTCGGAAGTGGACAAGGTCTTTGTGTTCTACATGCGCCGCCGCTGATCCGCGCGCTGACCCGCATACTTGCGGGCCTGCCAAAGAAAAAGCCGCTCGAAAGCGGCTTTTTCTTTGGCAGCAGGGCAGGGCGATCAGCTGCCGATGCCGGTCAGGTGCTCGCGCGACTCCAGGTAGGCGCTGAAGTCAGCGCCGACTTCGGGGTGCTTCAGGGCGAACTCCACGGTTGCCTTCAGGTAGCCCAGCTTGCTGCCGCAGTCATAGCGGCGGCCCTGGTAGCGGTAGGCCAGCACCTGCTCCTGGCCCAGCAGCGACTGGATCGCGTCGGTCAGTTGCAGTTCGCCGCCGGCGCCCGGCTTCAGTTCGCGCAGGTGGTCGAAGATGCGCGGCGTCAGGATGTAGCGGCCGACCACGCCGAGGTTGGACGGCGCGTCTTCGGGCGCCGGCTTCTCGATGATGCCCGAGACCTTGATCACGTCCGCATCCCACTCGCGGCCGTCGATCACGCCGTAGGAACGGCTCTGTTCGGGCGTGATTTCCTCGACGCCCAGCACCGAGCAGTTGTAGTGGTTGAAGGTATCCACCATCTGCTTCATCACCGGCGGGTTGCCGTCGATCAGGTCATCGGCCAGTATCACCGCGAACGGGGCGTCGCCCACCAGCTTGGCCGCGCACAGCACCGCGTGGCCCAGGCCCAGCGCTTCGGGCTGGCGCACATAGAAGCACTCCACGTTGGCGGGCTTGATCGAGCGCACCACGTCCAGCAGCGCCTGCTTGTTCTTGGCTTCAAGCTCGACTTCCAGTTCGAAGGCCTTGTCGAAATGGTCCTCGATGGCGCGTTTGGAGCGGCCCGTGACAAAGATCATCTCGGTAATGCCGGCGGCCATGGCTTCTTCCACGGCGTACTGGATCAGCGGCTTGTCCACCACCGGAAGCATTTCCTTGGGGCTGGCCTTGGTGGCCGGCAGGAAGCGAGTGCCCAGGCCCGCAACCGGGAACACAGCCTTGGTGACGCGATTTTCCATATCAGGTGTACCTCTCAGATTCCAGTCCATAACCCTGCCAGCCATTGCGGGCGCCGTCTGTCCGGTTCTGTCCGACGAAGCCGGACAGAACCCCCGGCAGGCAGGGGCGTGAATGCGGCCGCCGTGCCGTCAGGCCGGAAGCCGCTGCAGCTGGCCCTGCAGCTTGGCCAGCGTCTGCTCGAAATCGGCCAGGCGCTGCGTCTCTTGCGCCACCACGGCAGGCGGTGCCTTGGCCACAAAGCTCTCGTTGGACAGCTTGGCGCGGCACTTGCCGATTTCGCCACCGATGCGCTCGACTTCCTTCGACAGGCGCACGCGCTCGGCGCCGACATCGATCTCGATCTTCAGCAGCAGGTGGTTGCCCCCGGCAATGGCGACCGGCGCGCCGGCGCCTTCAGCCTGCAGGGCAGCTTCATCTTCGAAGACGCGCACCTCGGAAAGTTTCGCCAGTGCCTGGATATGTGCGCTAGCCGCCTTCAGGAAGGTGCTGTCGCCCTCGGCATAGAGCGGAATGCGCTGGGCCGGCGAGATGTTCATCTCGCCGCGCAGGTTGCGGCAGGCATCGATCACTTCCTTCAGGCGTGCGACCCATTGCTCGGCATTTTCGTCGATCTTGGCAACCGCGGGCAGCGGATACGGCTGCAGTGCGATCGTTTCCGCGCCATCGCCGTTGGCCCGGCCGGCCAGCGGGGCCACCTTCTGCCACAACTCTTCGGTGATGAACGGGATGACCGGATGCGCCAGGCGCAGCACGGTCTCGAGCACGCGCAGCAGCGTGCGCCGCGTGGCGCGCTGCTGGGCTTCGGTGCCGTTCTGGATCTGCACCTTGGCCAGTTCCAGGTACCAGTCGCAGTACTCGTCCCAGACAAACTTGTAGATGGCGTTGGCGATATTGTCGAAGCGGTACTCGGCAAAGCCCTTCTCGACCTCGGCTTCCACGCGCTGCAGCAGCGACACGATCCAGCGGTCGGCCTGCGAGAAGTCCAGGTAGCCGTCCGGGCCGCAGTCGTTGTTGCACGGGCCCATGCCGCAGTCATGGCCTTCGGTGTTCATCAGCACGAAGCGGGTCGCGTTCCACAGCTTGTTGCAGAAGTTGCGGTAGCCCTCGCAGCGGCCGGTATCGAAGTTGACGTTGCGGCCGAGCGTGGCCAGCGACGCGAAGGTGAAGCGCAGCGCGTCGGCGCCGAAGGCGGGAATGCCCTCGGGGAATTCCTTTTTCGTCTTCTTCTCGATCTTGGGCGCGTCCTTGGGGCGGCGCAGGCCGGTGGTGCGCTTCTGCAGCAGCGTGTCGAGGTCGATGCCGTCGATCAGGTCCACCGGGTCCAGGGTGTTGCCCTCGGACTTGCTCATCTTCTTGCCTTCCGAATCGCGCACCAGGCCGTGCACGTAGACGGTATGGAAGGGCACCTTGCCGGTGAAGTGCTTGGTCATCATGACCATGCGCGCCACCCAGAAGAAGATGATGTCATAGCCGGTCACCAGCACCGACGACGGCAGGAAGTGATGGATCTCGGGCGTTTCTTCCGGCCAGCCCAGCGAGGAGAAGGGCACCAGCGCCGACGAGAACCAGGTGTCGAGCACGTCTTCCTCGCGGCGCAGGCTGCCGGTGCTGCCGGCGGCCTTTGCCTTGGCCAGCGCTTCATCTTCGGTGCGGCCGACAAAGCAGTTGCCGGCATCGTCGTACCACGCCGGGATCTGGTGGCCCCACCACAGCTGGCGCGAGATGCACCAGTCCTGGATATTGCCCAGCCACTGGTTGTAGGTGCTGATCCAGTTTTCCGGCACCAGCTTGATCTCGCCGCTCTGCACGGCTTCCAGCGCCACCTCGGCGATCGAGCGGCCCGGGTAGAAGGTGCCTTCCGGCGCCGGCTTGCTCATGGCGACGAACCACTGGTCGGTCAGCATCGGTTCGATCGCGCTGCCGGTGCGCTCGCTGCGCGGGGTCATCAGCTTGTGCTTCTTGACCTCGGCCAGCAGGCCGCGCTTGTCCAGGTCCTCGACAATGGCCTTGCGCGCGTCGAAGCGGTCCAGGCCGGCATAGGCGGCGGGGGCGTCGGCAACGATCTTCGCGTCCAGCGTCAGGATCGACAGCTGGGGCAGGTTGTGGCGCTGGCCCACCGCATAGTCGTTGAAGTCATGGCCCGGGGTCACCTTGACCACGCCGGTGCCGAACTCGCGGTCGACGTATTCGTCGGCAATCACCGGGATCTGGCGCTCGGTCAGCGGCAGCTGCACGAACTTGCCGATCAGGTGCGCATAGCGCTCGTCTTCCGGGTGGACCATCACGGCCACGTCGCCCAGCATGGTTTCGGGGCGGGTGGTGGCTACGGTCAGGTGAGTCAGGCCGCCCTTGGCGTCAGCCTCGACCAGCGGATAGTGGATGTGCCACAGCGAGCCTTCCTCCTCGACGCTGTCGACTTCCAGGTCCGACACCGCGGTGCCCAGCACCGGGTCCCAGTTGACCAGGCGCTTGCCGCGGTAGATCAGGCCCTGTTCGTGCAGGCGCACGAAGGCTTCGGTGACCGCCTTCGACATCTCGGGCGACATCGTGAAGTACTCGCGGCTCCAGTCGATCGAAGCGCCCATGCGCCGCACCTGGCGGGTGATGGTCGAGCCCGACTCTTCCTTCCAGGCCCAGACCTTCTCGGTGAATTTCTCGCGGCCCAGCTCATGGCGCGAAATGCCCTGGCCCTCCAGCTGGCGCTCCACCACGATCTGGGTGGCGATGCCGGCGTGGTCGGTGCCCGGCACCCACAGCGTATTGGCGCCGGTCATGCGCGCATGGCGCGCCAGGCCATCCATGATGGTCTGGTTGAAAGCGTGGCCCATATGCAGCGTGCCGGTCACATTGGGCGGCGGCAACTGGATCGCAAAGTCCGGGCGGGCAGGGTCGAAGGTCGGCTTGGCGATGCCGCGCTTCTCCCACTCGGGGCCCCATTTCGCCTCGATGGCGGCGGGTTCGAAGCTTTTGGCAAGGGACTGGTCTTGGGCGGTCATGCTGGGATGTCGATATTGGCGTCGGGGGTCGTCGCAGGGTGCTTCGGCCTGCGCCTGGCGAGGCGGCGGCCGTCGGCAGCCGGCATTGCGCCAGTAAAACGTTAAATTATACGGGGGTGGCAGGCCGGTGCCTATTTCCTGGCCATCCGGTCCCGCCGGATGTGACTTGCGGGACAGGGCCCGCCGGTATAATTGCCGCCAATCCACAAGGCTCACCCGATGTCCGACCTGCTTGCCAACCTGAACGCCGAACAACTAGCCGCCGTCACCCTGCCTGACGAACCGGCGCTGATCCTGGCGGGCGCAGGCAGCGGCAAGACCCGCGTGCTGACCACGCGCATCGCCTGGCTGATCCAGAACGGCCGGGTCTCGCCGGCGGGCATCCTGGCGGTGACCTTTACCAACAAGGCCGCCAAGGAAATGCAGACGCGGCTGTCGTCGATGCTGCCGATCAACACCCGCGGCATGTGGATCGGCACCTTCCACGGCCTGTGCAACCGCATGCTGCGCGCGCATTTCCGCGACGCCGGCCTGCCCCAGACCTTTGCCATCCTGGACAGCCAGGACCAGCTCTCGGCGCTCAAGCGGCTGCTCAAGTCGCTCAATGTCGATGATGAGAAGTACCCGGCCAAGAACCTGCAGTACTTCATCAACAACGCCAAGGAGCAGGGCCTGCGCCCGGCCGACGTCGAGGCCAACGACGACTTCAACAAGCGCTTTGTCGACCTCTACGCCGCCTATGACCTGCAGTGCCAGCGTGAAGGCGTGGTCGACTTTGCCGAGCTGCTGCTGCGCTGCTATGAGCTGCTGCGCTACAACGATGCCATCCGCCAGCACTACCAGCACCGCTTCCGCCACGTGCTGGTCGACGAATTCCAGGACACCAACGTGCTGCAGTACCAGTGGCTCAAGCTGCTGGCCGGCTACGGCACGCAGAACCCGGCCGCGGTCTTTGCCGTCGGCGACGACGACCAGAGCATCTATGCGTTCCGTGGCGCCAACGTCGGCAATATGCGCGACTTCGAGCACGAGTTCCGCGTGCGCCGGCTGATCAAGCTGGAGCAGAACTACCGCTCGCACGGGCATATCCTGGATTCGGCCAACCACCTGATCTCATACAACGCGCGCCGCCTGGGCAAGAATCTGCGCACCGACGCCGGCCACGGCGAACTGGTGCGGGTGTTCCAGGGTGGATCGGACGGCCAGGAAGCCGCCTGGATCATCGAGGAGATCCGCGACCAGATCGCGCAGGGCGCCAGCCGCGCCGAGATCGCCATCCTGTACCGCAGCAACGCGCAGTCGCGCGTGATCGAGCATGCGCTGTTCTCGGCCGGCATCGCGTACCGCGTCTATGGCGGCCTGCGCTTCTTCGAGCGCGCCGAAATCAAGCACGCGCTGGCCTACATGCAGCTGCTGGAGAATCCGCGCAACGACGCCGCCTTTGGCCGCGTGGTCAACTTCCCGGCGCGCGGCATCGGCGCGCGCTCGCTGGAAGTGCTGCAGGACATGGCGCGCCAGTACGACTGCGCGCTGGCCGAGGCGGTGGCCTACGTGCCCGGCGCGGCCGGCAGCAAGCTGGCGGCCTTTACGCGCCTGGTCGACCAGATGCGCGAGGACACGCGCCGCATGACGCTGGCTGAGACCGTCGAGTACGTGATCAACCACAGCGGCCTGATTACCCACTACCAGGGCGAGAAGGAAGGCCAGGACCGCATCGAGAACTTGCAGGAACTGGTGACCGCCGCGCAGGCCTTCGTGGTCGAGGAAGGCTACGGCCTGGAAGCGCTGGCCGCGGTGATCCCGGTTGACCGCACCTCCGCCGCCCCGGCACTGGCCGATGGCGACCAGGCCCAGCAGGTGCTCGATCCGGAAGCGCTGCCGGTGGTGATGACGCCGCTGGTCGCGTTCCTGACCCATGCCTCGCTGGAAGCCGGCGACAACCAGGCCCAGGCCGGACAGGACGCGGTGCAGATGATGACCGTGCACGCGGCCAAGGGGCTGGAGTTCGACGTGGTTTTCATTACCGGGATGGAAGAGGGCCTGTTCCCGCACGAGAACAGCATGATGGACCCGGACGGCGTGGAAGAAGAGCGCCGCCTGATGTACGTGGCGATCACGCGCGCGCGCAAGCGGCTCTATATGTCGTTCGCGCAAAGCCGCATGCTGCACGGCCAGACCCGCTACCACGTGCGCTCACGCTTCTTCGAGGAACTGCCCGAGGCCTCGCTCAAGTGGCTGACGCCGCCGGCGCAGGGCTACGGCGGCGTGCGCCGCCAGGAGCGCGACAGCGCCTGGGGCCGCGACTGGTTCCGCAAGCCCGAGGACGTGCCCTATACCGGCACGCGCCCCACCGGCGGCATGGACAACGGCAACGGCTATGCCGATGCCAAGCGCGAGGCCGGCACCGGCTTTCGCGTGGGGCAGTCGGTGTTCCACAACAGGTTTGGCGAAGGCGTGATCACCGCGCTGGAAGGCGAGGGCACGGACGCACGCGCCAATATCAACTTCAAGCGCCACGGCGCCAAGTGGCTGGCGCTGTCGGTGGCGAAGCTGGACACGATCGACTGAGCGGGTCCCGGCTTCGCTGTGCGCCATGCCGCGTTCGGCCTGGCTCAGGGCAAGGCGTGGCGGACCTCGCCTGCCTTCTGGTCAGGACTGTCCACGGTCAGCAGCGGGTTGATGAACAGCGATGCCAGCGCGCCCACGCCGAGCAGTGCCGCCGAGATCATGAAGGGCAGGTGATAACTGCCGGTGGTCTCGATCAGGTAGCCGAACACCACCGGCGAGACCATGCCGGCCAGCCCGAAGCCTGTGTTCATCATGCCGCCCGCGGTGCCGGCGTACTTGCCGGCGATGTCCAGCGGCAGGCTCCACAGCACGGCGTTGGTCAGCTCCAGGAAGAAGAACGACAGCGACAGCAGGATCACCGCGTTGACGGCATCGCCGGTGTAGGTCATCGGCACGATGAACATCAGCGATCCCGCCAGCCCCACGAACAGGATCGCGCCGCGTGCCAGGCGCAGGTTGCCGGTGCGCCGGTAGATGCGGTCCGACAGCACGCCGCCGAGCGTGTCGCCGACCACGCCCGCCAGCAGCGGCAGCGACGTGAACAGGGCAAGCTGCTTCAGGTCGAAGCCCCGTGCTTCTTTCAGGTACGAAGGCAGCCACGTCAGGTAGACCCACAGCGACCAGCCGTAGCAGAAGTCGACGAAGGTCACCAGCCACATGCGCCGGAACAGGCGCCGCCACGGCGTGGCGGCCTTGGCTGCCAGCTGGCTATCGCCGCGCCGGTAGCCGATCTCCTGCAGCTCCTGCGCGCTCACGCGGCGGTGCTTGTCGGGCGAATCCTTGAATACGAACGCGTACAGCAAGGTCCAGCCAAGGCTGACCGCGCCCAGCACGATAAAGGCTTCGCGCCAGCCGGCGGTTGCCACGATGGCCAGCACGATCGGCGGCGTGATCGCGCCGCCCAGCCGCGCGAAGCTGTGGGTGATGCCCTGCGCGAAGCCGCGCTCCGCCACCGGCATCCAGTAGGTGAAGGCGCGCGTCGCGGTCGGGAACGCGCCGCCTTCGCCGATGCCCAGCACGAAGCGCAGCACCACCAGCATCAGCACGCTGCCCGCGAAGCCGGTCAGCACGGTGGCCACGCCCCATATCAGCGACAGGACAATCAGCACCTTCTTGGGCCCGAACTTGTCGGCCATCCAGCCGCCGAGGATCTGCATGGCGGCATAGGGGTAGGCAAAGGCCGAGAACACCAGCCCCAGCTGCGATGCGGTCAGCCCCATTTCCTCGCGGATCAGGGGGCGGCGACCGAGATGTTGACGCGGTCGATATAGGCGATGAAATACATCAGGCACATGACGCCCAGGATCATGTGCCGGGTCTTGATGCGTTGCTTCATACCACCTCCTGTGCGCGTCGGGTGCGCGTGGCGTTGACGGGACGGCGGCCGGCGCACGGTCCGTAGCCATGCGCTCGCGGCGCGCCGGGGGCGCGGCGCCGGCCGCGCTGCCCCGTCCTTGAGCAATCTGTCTGTGGTCTTGAGTCGTGTCTCCTGGTCTGGTGGATTCCGGTCGGGCAGGCTCCTTGGCGAGGGTTGTGGAAAGGGGGGCGTTCAGGCGTGGTCGAGCAGCTTGAGCCGCTGCACCTTGCCGGACGGGCCGCGCGGCAGCTCGGCGATAAAGCGGAACTCCTTCGGCGTCTTGTAGCGGCCCAGCTCGCGCAGGCAATGCGCGCGCAGCGCCGCGTCATCGCAGTGCGCGGCCTCGCGCATGACCACGTAGGCGACGATCTCCTGCCCGTAGGCCGGGTCCGGCACGCCGACTGCCGCGGCTTCGAGCACGGCCGGATGGCGCAGCAGCGCCTCGTCGATCTCGCGCGGGGCGATGTTCTCGCCGCCCTTGATGATCAGTTCCTTGGCGCGCCCGCTGATGTAGAAATAGCCATCGGCGTCGCGGTAGCCAAGGTCGCCCGTGCGCAGCCAGCCATCATGCGTAAAGGCCTCGCGCGTGATGTCCGGCGCCTTGTAGTAGCCCGCCATCACGTTCTCGCCCTGCAGCACGATTTCGCCGACCTGTCCGTCAGGCACCGGCATGCCGTCGCGCCCGAGCACGCGTGCGCGCGTGCCCGAGGGCCGGCCGATGCTGCCGATGCGCCGCCGGCCCGGGTCGAGCGGATTGCTGAACGCCGGCGCGGCCGTCTCGGTCATGCCCATGGTCTCGATCACGCCGATGCCGAAGCGCGCCTCGAAGGCACGGTGATGCTCGGGCGGCAGCGCGGCCGAGGCCGAGCGGCAGAAGCGCATGCCGGCCGGGGCCTGGCCATGCGGATCGTTCAGCAGGTAGGCGATGATGGTCGGCACCACGTTCAGCCAGGTGCAGCCGTGGCGCGCGCTGTCCTGCCAGAACGCGCTGGCGGAAAAGCGCATCGGCATCACTACCGAGCCGCCGTGCACCAGCGGCGCGATCGCGGTCACGACCAGGCCATTGATGTGGTAAAGCGGCAGCGTCGCCAGCACCCGGTCAGCCGGCCCGAGGCAGTGCTCGCGGCTGACGTTGGCGCCGTTGGCCATCAGGTTGCGCTGCGTCAGCAGCACGCCTTTGGGCGTGCCGGTGGTGCCGGACGTGTACATGAGCAGCGCGGGCGCGTCCGGCTTCGGTGGGGGCAGTGGCGACGCAGCGTCATGCGTGGCGGGCAGTGCCGGCAGGCTGTTGGCGTCGGGCGCGGTGACGACCACCGGCACGTCCAGCCCAGCCTCGCGCAGCGCCTCGCGGATGGCAGCTTCTCCGTCGGGCCAGGTGAAGACCAGCCGCGTATCCGAATGCGCAAGGATGTAGCGCAGCTGCGCCGGCTGGCACAGCAGGTTGATCGGATTGACCACCAGCCCGCTAGCCATGGTGCCGAGCAGGAGCCGCGCGGTCTGCTCGCCGTTGGGCAGGTACACCGACACCGTCTGCCCGCTGCCCAGGCCAGCTGCCGCATAGCGGCGGCCCAGCGTGCCGGCGTCGCTCGCCAGCGCGCCGAACGTGAGCGCATGGCCGCTGTCCGGGGATAACAGGTAGGGCTTGTCGGGCCACTGCGCGGCACGCACGGCCACCAGCGCGGCGAGGGTGTCGAACACTTCGGGTTCCGTGCGCGCGTTCATTTGCCGACCCTCGCGAAGTAATCGCCCAGCAGGTCCGCTTCATCGGGCACGTGCTCGACGATGGGCACGGCGATGCGGGTGATGTTCAGGTATTGGCGCCAGCCGAGGTTGTCCGAGAAGTTGTTGCCGCCCCAGGTGCCACAGCCCATGGACAGCGAGAACGGCAGGCCGTTGTCGAAATTCCCGCCGGTGGCGAAGCAATGCGCCTGGTTCACGATCACGCGCGCCACCGGCAGTTCCTGTCCAAGCTGCAGCGCATGACGCGGATTGGACGAATGCAGGCTGACCGAATGCCCGGCGCCCATATAGGCGTACAGGCACGCCACGCGCTCGACTGCCGCCGCGAAGTCGGCGGCACGGTAGAGCGTCAGCACGGGCGAGAGCTTTTCGCCGGAGAAGGGGTAGTCGCCGCCGACACCGGTTTCTTCCACCAGCAGCATCGTGGGCTGCAGCGCGCGCACGCGTTCCAGCCCGGCGAGCTCGGCAATGCGTGTCGCGCTCTGTCCAGTGAAGGTGCTGGCGAGCTTGCCGTCCCGCCACATCTGCGCCTGCAGCCGCGCCTTTTCCGCAGCCGTGAGCAGCACGCCGCCGACCGCCGCCAGGGCGTCGAGCATGGGCGTGTAGACGGCATCGAGCACGACCAGGCTGTTCTCTGAAGAACAACTGGTGGCATTGTCGAAGGTCTTGGAGCGCACCACCTTGGCCGCCGCGTCATCCGGCGCGGCGCTGGCGTCGATGATCGCGGCCACATTGCCGGCACCCACGCCGAAGGCCGGCGTGCCGCAGGTGTAGGCCATGCGCACGTTGGCCTGCGAGCCGGTCGCGACCACCAGGTCGGCCTGCCGCATGAGCTCTGCCGTCGCGGCCTTCGAGACCGGCGCGGGCAGCATCTGGACCAGGTCGGCGGGCAGGCCGGCGCGGGCAAACTCGGCGTGGATGAACGACAGCAGCAGCGCGCAGGTGTCCTGGCCTTTCGGCGACGGCGCCACGATCACGCTGTTGCCGCACTTGAGCGCGTTGATGATCTTGTTGGCCGGCGTGGCCGCGGGATTGGTCGACGGGGTGATGGCCGCCACCACGCCCACGGGCCGCGCGATCTCGGTGATGCCGGCGGCCGCATCCTGCGCGATCACGCCTACCGTCTTGCGGCCGTGCAGGTCGCGCAGCAGGCCCAGCGTCTTGCGGTGGTTCTTGCGGATCTTGTCGTCGACATTGCCCAGGCCGGTGTCGGCGACGGCGCGCTCGGCCAGCTCGCGGTTGCGTGCGGGCTCCATGATGGCCCACGCCGCAGCGGCGACTGCCGTGTCG
This sequence comes from Cupriavidus necator, assembly GCA_022041995.1. GTDB lineage: Bacteria > Pseudomonadota > Gammaproteobacteria > Burkholderiales > Burkholderiaceae > Cupriavidus. Next base: position 3,099,252 of record CP074381.1, on the reverse strand, counting down.
ACGGTGGCCTGGCCGGCACGCGCGAACTCGCGCTGCGCCTGCCTGGCCCGGGCCACGACCGCAGCGACGGTTTCGGCCGCGGATTGCGCTGGCTGCGCGGCCAGGGATGCCGTCGGTAGGGGCAAATCGGAATTGTTGGACTGCCGGCGCTGCAGTATTTGCACACTCATGGATTCGACTCCGCGGTTTGGACGGTTAGGGCCGCCGCGCTTTGTCGTGCACTTCGCGGCACCGTCGGCAGCCCTGGATCGAATCTAGTGAAGCGGGGCAGACAGGCCGTCCCAATTTGTGCGCTTTCGCGGGCGCGCAGGCGGGGTGCGATCCGGAATTCAGTTTTCGGGACGGCCATGCGTCCCGGAATCCATTAAATTTGATCCATGAGCAATCACTCGAATGCCGCCGCAGTGCGCGCCTTCCGCATTCTCGAGATCCTGTCCGCGGCCGACGAGCCGCTGTCGCTGGCGGCCATCGTGCAGGCGATCGAGTTGCCGAAGCAGACCGTCCACCGCATCCTCAAGCAGCTGGAAAGCACGTGGCTGGTGTCGCGCACGGCTGGCAACCGCCACTACGAGTGCTCATCGCGCGTGCGGCAGCTGGCCGTCAATGTGCTGATGCAGGCAGGTCCGGCGGCGGCGCGGCATGCGATCCTGCAGCAGCTGGTCGACAAGATCGGGGAGACCTGCAACCTGACCATGCTGTCCGGTGACGACGTGGTCTACCTGGACCGCGTGGAAACGCAATGGCCGCTGCGCATGCACCTGCAGCCGGGCTCGCGGGTGCCGCTGCACTGCACCGCCAGCGGCAAGCTGCTGCTGGCGTTCCTGCCGAGCGCGCAGCGCCAGCGCCTGGTTGCCAGCCTGCCGCTGCGCGCGCACTCGGCGCACACCATCACCAATGCCGAGGCCTTGCACGCGGAGCTGGCCGAGACGCGGCAGCGGCGCCTGGGGGTCAACAATCAGGAAAACCTGGAAGGCATGATCGCGGTCGCGGTGCCGGTGATGCGCAACCGGAACCGCGCCTGCGCGGCAATTGCCGTGCAGGTGCCGATGGCGCGCATGACGATGGACCAGCTGATGGGATTCGTGCCGGACCTGCGCCTGGCAGCGGACGAGATGGTGAAGACGTTCAGTGAATAGGGCGCGCGCAAGGGAGTCGTTGGACGCGAGCGCTCAGGGCAAGAATACCGGCATGTCCCCGGAGTGCTCCCTCTCCCGCAAGCGGGAGAGGGAGCACGCAATCAGCGTGTTGAAGGCTCTCAGGCGCCCGGCGCCATCGGCGCAGCCGGCTCGACCCCCGGCGGCGTCACGTTGAAGCAGCCGCGGTACGTCGCATAGAAAGAGCAATACAGGATCGCCAGCATCAGCAGCGAATACGGCGTGACCAGGAATGACAGCACCGTCTCCGCGCCGAAGGCGCTGAACACCGCCTCCAGGAAGAACGGGATCGCCACCAGCAGCATCGCGAACAGCACCGCGTAGGTGAAGAACGCGCCGCGGTTGCGCCAGCACGCGGTCCAGCTGAAGAACAGCGCCTTGACCGGCGGCACGCCGTGCCAGGCCGCCAGCAGCGGCGCGAACCAGAACATCATCGCGATCGGCGTGTACAGCAGCGCGCCGATCAGCATGGCGTAGTACAGCTGGCGCACCGCTTCGGCCGTCGGTGCCTCTTCTTTCAGCACGATCGGCACCAGCGCGCTCATGTCGACCACCGCGCCCGCGATCAGCCCCAGCACGAACACCATCCCGGCGTAGATGCCGCCCAGCACCAGCAGGTTGCGCGTGGCTTCCTTGCCGTTGGCGCGGAAGCCCGCCAGCAGCACGGTGGGCATCACCCGCTTGTTCTGGATCACGTCGCGGCATGCGGTCATCACGCCGACCGACAGGCCGGGGGTGACCACCAGCAGCGCGATGATGCCGATCAGCGGCACCACGATGGCCAGCTGCGCGGCGATCAGGTAGACGAACAGCAGCATCAGGAAGGTCAGCGGGTTCTTGCGGAACAGCCAGATGCCCTGGCGGAACCAGGTATAGCCTTCCTTGGCAGGGACTTCCAGTAGTTGCATACGGATCAGATCCAGGGGAGCGGGGCGCTTGCAGGGTCCGCGGGGTTTGCGTCCAGGCGCCGGCGCAGGATGCGTTCGAAATGGGTCGGGTCGTGCGGCTGCAGCATGTCGGCCTCGCGCGGCAGGTAGAAGTCCCACAGTCGCGATACCCAGAAGCGCAGCGCACCCGCGCGCAGCATGTCCTGCCAGTGCGCGGCCTCGGTGGCGGTCAGCGGCCTGACGGCATGATAAGCCCGCAGCAGGGCCTGCGTACGCGTGGGGTCGAGTTCGCCGCTGGCCAGGTCGATGCACCAGTCGTTGACGGTGACCGCCACATCGAACAACCACTTGTCGTTGCCGGCGAAGTAGAAGTCGAAAAAGCCGCCGAGGCGGTGGCGTCCGCTGCCGTCTTCCTCGAACAGTGCGTTGTCGCGGAACAGGTCGCAGTGGCACGGGCCCGCACCCAGGCCGGCGTAGTCCGCGCTGGCGAAGAAAGCGGCCTGGTGGGCGATCTCCTGCTGCAGCAGCGCGCGCTGGCTGGCATCCAGGAAGGGCAGGATCTCAGGCTCGGTCTGCCGCCACCAGGGCAGGCTGCGCAGGTTGGGCTGCTGGCGCGGATAGTCCTGGCCGGCCAGGTGCATGCGTGCCAGCATGTCGCCCACTTCGGCGCAGTGCTGCGCGTCGGGCGCCAGTTGCGACGCCCCGGGCAGGCGCGTGACGATGGTGGCGGGCTTGCCCTTGAGCGGGCGCAGGATCTCGCCGTCGCGCGCCGGGATCGGCGCGGGCACGCGGATGCCGCGCTCGGCCAGGTGCGCCATCAGGTGCAGGTAGTAGGGCAGCTGCGCGAACGTGAGCCGCTCGAAGATGGTCAGCACGTACTGGCGCGTCTGGCCATCGTGCTCCATGGTGAGGAAGAAATTGCTGTTCTCGATGCCCGAGGCGATGCCGCGCAGCTCGCGCACTTCGCCAAGGTTGAAATCCAGCAGCCAGCGGGCGATCTCGTCCTGCGAGACCGTGGTGAATACGGCCATACTCGTTGTGTGAAGCGAATCGGAAAGCGGCGGGCACCTGTTTCGGACAAAGTCCGGGCCACCGCCGCGGCATGACACTGCCGGAGGGCCGGCGCGGCCTGGGGCTTACGCCAGGCCGTGGGCAAGCGAACTCAGAACTTCAGGTTGACCGAAGGCACGCGGTTGACATCGTGCTCGCGGATCTTGGGCGAGCTGTCTTCCGGCTTGCTCATCTCGTACTTGGTGCCGAAACCCGATTTGACCTGGATATCGGTGGCCCGTCCCTTGTCGCGGTACTCGCGCACCTGGGTGCCATCGCGTTCATTGAGCTGGAAGCTCGGCTGGCGCGGCTGGTTCAGCTGCGACTTGGCCGCCGGGGCGATCGGCTGGTTGTTGATCTGGTTCAGCTCCTGCTGCGTCAGCGCATTGCTTTCCTGCGCGACGGCCCAGCCGGAAGCCAGCGCCAGCGTGACGGCCGCCACGGCGGCGAGGCTGGACACGGACCGCCTGGCAGGCGATTCAGGGTCGCCGGCCACGGCGCAAGACCGCGTGGGCCGGACCGAGCGGGCGGTGGAGGGGGAGGTCATCAGGTGCTCCTGTGCGGGGCTGCGGCGCAGCTTGCGCGCAGCCCCGCGGCATGCGGCGGTTGGACTGCAACCCGGCGGCGCCGGGCTTGGCAGACGGACAGGTTCCATTCTAGCAATTCCTGCCGTGCGCAGGCCGCCGCCGTGCCCCGAGGGGCACCTGCGCAACGGTGCCGGGTGCCGGGTACGTGGCTTGGTGCCGCGCGCCTGGCGTCCGGGTGCCTTACAGGTAGAACATCTCTTCCTTGGGCGGAATCGGCTTGTCGCCGCCGCGCTGCTCATAGTAGTCGTAGACCGCTTCCAGCACTTCGTGCGGCTCGTCGACGATCTTCATCAGGTCCAGGTCATGCTCGGCGATCAGGCCCATCGGCAGCAGCGTGAAGCGGAACCAGTCCAGCAGGCCCTTCCAGAAGCGGCTGCCGAACATGATCACCGGCACCGAGCGCGACTTGCCGGTCTGCACCAGCGTCAGCACCTCGGCCAGCTCGTCGAGCGTGCCGAAGCCGCCCGGCATCACGATAAAGGCGTCCGAATTCTTGACGAAGGTGACCTTGCGCGTGAAGAAGTGGCGAAAGCGCATGGCAATGTCCTGGTACGGATTGCCCTGCTGCTCGTGCGGCAGTTCGATGTTCAGGCCGACGCTGGCGGACTTGCCGGCGTGCGCGCCCTTGTTGGCTGCTTCCATGATGCCTGGGCCGCCGCCGGAGATCACGGCAAAGCCGGCGTCCGAAAACAGCCGGGCGATCTCGATGGTGCGCTGGTAGTACGGCGAATCCTCGCGCAGTCGCGCGCTGCCGTAGATCGACACGGCCGGGCGGATCTCGGAGAGGTACTCGGTCGCCTCGATGAACTCTGCCATAATCGTGAACATTTGCCACGAGGCGCGCGCCTTCTTTGCGGTAGCGCGGTCTTCGTCGGCCAGCGCACGCAGGCTGGGGATCATCTTGCGCGGATTGGCGCGCGCGGCCGCAGCAGCGGCCTTTTCAGCAGCAACTTCGGGCGGATGGCCCGCGGCAGCAGCATCGGCCGCCGCGGCGATGGCCGCGGCATGCTCGGAGGCAGCCTCCGGCGGGGGTTGCACGGTATCGCCGGAAATATCGGAAACATCCGGGTCAGCAAGGGGGGCGGTCGAAGCACCGCCTGCAGCGGCACCAGTCAATTTTGAGTCCATGGGAATGTCGGATAGTCCAAAAACACTTTTGCTCGTCGACGGATCGAGCTATCTGTATCGCGCTTATCACGCTCTGCCGGACCTGAGGAATGGGGAGGGTCTGCCCACAGGGGCAATCTACGGCATGATCAACATGCTGCGCAAGTTGCGCAACGACTACCCGGCAGAGTATAGCGCCTGCGTGTTCGACGCAAAGGGCAAGACCTTCCGCGACGACATGTATCCGGCCTACAAGGAACATCGCCCGTCAATGCCGGAAGACCTGGCGCGCCAGATCGAGCCGATCCATGAGGCTGTGCGGGCCATGGGCTGGCCGATCGTGGTGGTGGACGGCGTGGAGGCCGACGACGTGATCGGCACGCTGTCGCGCCAGGCCACGGAGCAGGGCGTGCGCACGGTGGTGTCCACCGGCGACAAGGACCTGGCGCAGCTGGTCAATGACCAGGTCACGCTGGTCAACACCATGAGCGGCGAGGTGCTCGATCCCCCCGGCGTGGCGGCCAAGTTCGGCGTGCCGCCCGAGCGCATCATCGACTACCTGTCGCTGATCGGCGACGCGGTGGACAACGTGCCGGGCGTGCCCAAGGTGGGTCCCAAGACCGCGGTCAAATGGCTGGCCGAGCATGGCTCGCTCGACGGCGTGATGGCCGCCGCCCCCGGCATCAAGGGCGTGGTGGGCGAGAACCTGCGCAATACGCTGGACTGGCTGCCGATGGCGCGCCAGCTGGTCACGGTCAAGACCGACTGCGACCTCTCCGCCGCGGTGGCGGACTTCCACGCGCTGCGCGAAACCGGCGAGGACAAGGACAAGCTGGTGGCGTTCTTCTCGCGCTACGGCTTCAAGACCTGGCTGCGCGAAGCGACCGGCGAAAGCCTGCCCGATGCCCGCGCCCAGGCCCGCGCCCGCGCGGCCGCCGCCCCCGCGCAAGGCGGCCTGTTCGATGCGCCGGCCGCGGCCGGCGAAGCCGCTGCACAGCCTGCCGACGAGGCTGCGCCGACTGAAATCCGCTACGAGACGGTCAGCACCGAAGGCATGCTGGAAGACTGGATGCGGCGCATCGAGGCCGCGCCGCTGGTGGCGATCGACACCGAGACCACCTCGCTGGACCCGATGCAGGCGCAACTGGTTGGCATCTCGCTGTCGGTCGTGGCGGGCGAGGCCTGCTATATCCCGGTGGCGCACCGTGGCCCGGACGTGGCCGGGCTGCCCGACCACGGCCAGCTGTCGCGCGAGTTCGTGCTGGGGCGCATGCGTGCGTGGCTGGAAGATGCCAGCCGCCCGAAGCTGGGCCAGAACCTCAAGTACGACGTCCACGTCTTTGCCAACCATGGCGTGACGCTGCGCGGCGTGGCGCACGACACCATGCTGCAGAGCTACGTGCTGGCCTCGCACCGCAACCATGGCATGGACAGCCTGGCCGAGCGCCTGCTGAGCCTGAAGACCATCACCTATGAAGAGGTGTGCGGCAAGGGCGCCAGCCAGATCGGCTTCGACCAGATCGACCTGGCGCGCGCCACCGAATACGCTGCCGAAGACGCTGACGTGACGCTGCGCCTGCACCGCAGGATGTTCCCGCAGGTGGAAGCCGCGGCGGGCCTGCTCCGCGTGTATGAAGAGATCGAGATGCCGGTTTCGGTGGTGCTGCAGAAGGTCGAGCGCAACGGCGTGCTGATCGACGCCGGCCGCCTGGCCACGCAGAGCGCCGAGCTGGGCCAGCGCATGCTGGCGCTGGAGCAGGCCGCCTACGAGGCCGCCGGCCAGCCCTTCAACCTGGGCTCGCCCAAGCAGATCGGCGAGATCCTGTTCAGCCAGATGAAGCTGCCGGTGGTGAAGAAGACCGCCAGCGGCGCGCCCTCGACCGACGAAGAGGTGCTGCAGAAGCTGGCCGAGGACTACCCGCTGCCCAAGCTGCTGCTGGACTACCGCGGCCTGGCCAAGCTCAAGTCCACCTATACGGACAAGCTGCCGAAGATGGTCAATCCGCAGACCGGCCGCGTGCACACCAGCTACGGCCAGGCCACCGCGGTGACCGGCCGGCTGGCATCGACCGAGCCCAACCTGCAGAACATCCCGGTGCGCACCGAAGAAGGCCGCCGCATCCGCGAAGCCTTTATCGCCGAGCCCGGCAGCGTGATCGTGTCGGCCGACTATTCGCAGATCGAACTGCGCATCATGGCCCATATCTCGGGCGACGAGAACCTGCTGCGCGCCTTTGCCAACGGCGAGGACATCCACCGCGCCACCGCCGGCGAGATCTTCGGCGTGGAGCGCGAGGCCGTCAGCAGCGAGCAGCGCCGCTACGCCAAGGTGATCAACTTCGGCCTGATCTACGGCATGAGCGCGTTCGGGCTGGCCAGTAACCTGGGCATCGAGCGCGACGCCGCCAAGCACTACATCGACCGCTATTTCATGCGATATCCGGGCGTGGCCCACTATATGGAAGAGACCCGGCAGACCGCGCGCGAGCAGGGCTACGTCGAGACCGTGTTCGGCCGCCGGCTGTGGCTGCCCGACATCAACGGCGGCAGCGGCCCGCGCCGGCAGGCCGCCGAGCGCGCCGCCATCAACGCGCCGATGCAGGGCACCGCTGCCGATCTGATCAAGCTGTCGATGATCGCGGTGCAGGACTGGCTGGACCGCGACGGGCTGCAGACGCGCCAGATCATGCAGGTGCACGATGAACTGGTGCTGGAGGTGCCGGAGCACGAACTGGAACTGGTCAAGGTGCGGCTGCCGGAGCTGATGTGCTCGGTGGCGCAGCTGCGTGTGCCGCTGGTGGCCGAAGTGGGCAGCGGCGCCAACTGGGAAGAAGCGCACTGACGAGGCGGCCTGTCAACCAGCCTGCGCCGCCCATGCGTTGTGGTATCGAATGAAGCGACTGCTGAGTCAGGCCTGCCGGCTTGCCAGCCATGCTGCAATGCAGCAGACTGTGGAAAACGCCTCAGGCAAGAATTCACAAAAACGCATCAGGTAGACCATGACAGAAACAAGGACGCCCCGCATTGTTGTCGTCGGTGGGGAGCAGGCGGGCTGGAACTGGTAACGAAGCTGGGCGACAAGCTCGGCCGCAAGGGGCAGGCGCAGGTGGTGCTGGTAGACCGCCTGCCCACCCACATCTGGAAGCCGCTGCTGCATGAAGTGGCAGCCGGCAGCATGGATCCCAACACGCACCAGCTGGAATACGCGGCGCAGGCGCGCTGGCATCATTTCGAGTTCCAGCTGGGCGAGCTGACGGGCATCGACCGCACCCGCAAGACCATCTCGGTGTCGCCCAGCTTCGACGAGGACGGCGCCGAACTGCTGCCGGCGCGCGAGCTGCCCTATGACACGCTGGTGCTGGCGATCGGCTGCGTCACGCATTTCTTCGGCGTGCCCGGCGCGGCCGGAATGCCATCGCACTGGACGTCGTGGCGCAGGCCGAGCGCTTCCGCAAGCGGCTGATCGCGGCCTGCGTGCGTGCCCAGAACGGGCGCGGGCGCGTGGGCGAGGACGGCCGGCCGCGCGTGGACGTGGCCATCATCGGCGCGGGCGCCACCGGCGTGGAGCTTTCGGCCGAACTGCGCAACACCGCGCACGTGCTCAGCGCCTACGGTCTGCACCAGCTTGACCCGCGCCGCGATGTGCATATCCACGTGATCGAGGCCGGCCCGCGCATCCTGCCGGCGCTGTCCGAGCGGGTCTCGGTCGAGACCGCCAAACTGCTGAAGAAGCTCGACGTCGATGTCCTGACCAGCGAGCGCGTGACCGAGGTCACCCCGCTGGCGGTGCTGACCGCCAGCGGCAAGCATATCGATGCTGACCTGACGGTGTGGGCGGCGGGCATCACCGCGCCGCCGGTGCTGGCCACGCTGGGGCTGCCGGTCAGCCGCCAGGGCCAGATCGTGGTCGGCCCGACGCTGCAAAGCGAGGGCGACCCGGACATCTTCGCCTTCGGCGACTGCGCCAGCTGCCCGTGGCCCGAGAAGCAGACCACGGTGCCGCCGCGCGCACAGGCCGCGCACCAGCAGGCCACCTTCCTCTATAACGCGCTGCGCGCCCGGCTGGACGGGCGCCCGCTGCCGTCGTTCGCCTTCCAGGACCTCGGCTCGCTGGTGTCGCTGGGGCATTTCAGCGCGGTGGGCAGCCTGATGGGCGGGTTGATCGGCGGCTCGATGTTCATCGAAGGGCTGATGGCGCGCGTCATGTACACGTCGCTCTACCGGATGCATGTGATGGCGCTGCACGGCGCCGTGGGCATGGCGCTGGACACGGTCTCGCACTGGCTGCGCCGCAAGACCAGCCCGCGCGTCAAGCTGCACTGACGCGCGCCGGGCCGAGGCTTCCCGCGCTGCACCATGCCGCGCTGGCGGCTGGCGTGCGGGGGCGGCTGCAAAGCCGCCCCATGTTTTCTCCATGTCTGCTTAAAATCTGCCGCTGGCGCCGCATCTCGGCCCAGCCACCAACGATCCTGGAGACACGCATGCTCAAACCGGAAGTGGATAGCCTCGTCCCCGGCCAGACGTTCGACCGCCGCGGGTTTGTCAAGACGGCGCTGGGTTCCGCCTTTGCGGCTGCGGCGCTGCCGGTGATGGCCCAGCAGGCCATCAAGACCGACTTTGCGGGCCTGACGGCCGGCGAGGTCACCATCCCCTCGGGCGGCTTCAGCATGCCGGCCTACCGCGCCCAGCCCGAAGGCAAGAAGAACCTGCCGGTGGTGCTGGTGGTCAGCGAGATCTTCGGCGTGCACGAGCATATCGCCGACGTGTGCCGGCGCTTTGCCAAGCTCGGCTACCTGGCGATCGGGCCGGAACTGTTCGCGCGCCAGGGCGATCCGCAGAGCTTCGGCACCATCCAGGCGCTGCAGCGCGAGGTGATCGCCAAGGTGCCTGACACGCAGGTGATGGGCGACCTGGACGCCGCGGTGGCCTGGGCCGGTGCCAACGGCGGCGACGTGTCGCGCCTCGCTATCACCGGCTTCTGCTGGGGCGGGCGCATGACCTGGCTCTACGCCGCGAACAGCAAGCGCCTGAAGGCCGGCGTGGCCTGGTACGGCCAGCTGGCGCCCGAGCCGACCCCGCTCAAGCCGAAGAATCCGATCGACCTGGTCGGCCAGCTCCATGCGCCGGTACTCGGCCTGTATGGCGGCAAGGACACCGGTATCCCGCTGGAGCAAGTGGAGAGGATGAAGTCCGCGCTGGCGGCGTCGTCCGACCCGGAAGCCAAGGCCTCGCGCTTTATCGTCTATCCCGAGTCCGGCCATGCCTTCCATGCCGATTACCGGCCCAGCTACCGTGAAGCCGACGCCAGGGACGGCTGGCAGAAGTGCCTGGACTGGTTCAGGCAGCACGGCGTGGCCTGATCCGGCCGTCCGGGCGCCGCGAGGCGCCTCTCGCGCGACAGCAGGATTGCAAAGTCCCGGTGGATACGTACAATGCGGCCTTTGAGTTATTGCAACATTGTTGCGTTAGCCGCCCGGCGCGATGCGGGCGGAACGGCGGGGCCGCCCGCTACCGCCACCCCGGGAGCCCATCATCCATTCGACGCTTTTGTATATCTTGCTCGCCGCCACGATCTCGGGGGTGGGCAGCATCTTCGGGGCGGCGCTGCTGTCGCTGACGGTGGCGTCCCGCGTGGTCGAGCGCATGGTGAGCTTTTCGGTGGGCGTGCTGCTGGCCACCGCGCTGCTGCATTCGCTGCCCGAGGCATTCGAGTCCGGCGCCGACCCGCGCGCGCTGTTCGGCACGCTGCTGGCGGGGCTGCTGGGCTTCTTCCTGCTGGAAAAGATCTCGCTGCTGCGCCACTCGCACCACCACGAGGGCGACGGGCACCACCACCACCACGGCCATGACCGCGAGGAAGCGGGCCGCAGCGGCCTGACCATCCTGGTCGGCGACACCTTCCACAATTTTGCCGACGGTATCGTGATTGCGGCGGCCTTCCTGGCCGATCCGCATATCGGCGTGGTCACCGCGCTGGCGATCGCGGCGCACGAAATTCCTCAGGAAGTGGGCGACTTTATTGTGCTGCTCAACGCCGGCTTCTCCAAGGCGCGCGCCTTCGCCTTCAACCTGCTGTCGAGCCTGGCGGCCATTGCTGGCGGGGTGGTCGGGTACTTCCTGCTCGACCAGCTGAGCGGATGGATTCCCTACGTGCTGGTGATCGCGGCCAGCAGCTTCGTCTATATCGCCGTCAGCGACCTGATGCCGCAGATGCAGCGCAAGCCGCGCTGGCGCGAATCGGCGATCCAGGTGGTGCTGGTGGCAGCGGGCATCTCTGCGATCGTCTTCATCACCAACGGCGTGCACGAGCGGCACAGCCACGGCGGGCACGGCCATGCCGCGCCCGTCGCATCTTCACACTGACTTCAGGCGGCCCCGGTAGCAACCGGGCGCGCCGGGTCGGCGCACCATTCGCTCCATGATCCCGGGTAGAGCGCCGCGCCCCCCAGGCCGGCTGCTTCCAGTGCCAGCAGGTTGTGGCAGGCGGTGACGCCGGAGCCGCACTGCATCACCGCCTGCGCCGGGGCGCGTCCGGCCAGGACCGCGCCGAATTCCGCGCGCAGGGTCTCGGCCGGCTTGAAGCGGCCGTCCGTCCCCAGGTTGTCCTTGAAGAAGCGATTGACCGCGCCCGGGATATGGCCGCCGACCGGGTCCAGCGTTTCGTTCTCGCCGCGGAAGCGGTCGGGGGCGCGGGCATCCACCACCAGCAGCCTGGCGCTGTCGAGGTTGCCGACCAGCGCGGCTGCGTCGACGGTGGGCACCAGCGATTTGCTGCGGCCGATCTTGCCGGGGAATTCCGGCTCGTGCGCGGCATCGTGCTCCAGCGGCAGGCCGGCCTTGACCCAGGCGTCCTTGCCGCCGTCGAGCACGGCCACGGCATCGTGGCCGATCCAGCGCAGCAGCCACCACAGCCGCGCGGCGAACATGCCGCCCTGGGCGTCGTAGGCCACCACGGGGGTGTCGTCATTGACGCCCAGCGCCTGCAGGCGCGCGACGAAGTCGTCGGCATCCGGCAGGGGGTGGCGGCCGTTGCTGCCGGTCTGGGGCCGGACAGTTCGTTGTCCAGGTGCAGGTAGAAGGCGCCGGGCAGGTGGCCAGTGCGGTAGGCCTCGCGGCCGGCGGCCGGGTCGGCCAGGTCGAAGCTGCAGTCGATCACGACGCAGCCGCCGGGGGTGGCCAGCAGCGCTTGCAGTGCGGTGACGGAAATCAGCGGTTTCTGCATGGGAATCCTGTTGCGATCGATGGGAATGGGTCTATCCACCAGAGGATGCTACACCTCGGGGTGGACTTCCGCCTCCGGCGACTTGACCGGCGTGGCCGGCGTGGGCTTGGCATCGGTGCCCTGGCGCGCGCGCATCAGCGTGGTGGCGATGCCGCTGGCGATGATCAGCCCCATGCCCAGCCACGACAGCCAGTTCAGCCGGTCGGACCAGATCAGCATGCCCCATACGCTGGAAAATACGATGCCGGCGTATTGCAGGTTGGCGGTCAGCAGCGTGTTGCCGCGCTTGTACGCGCGCGTCATTGCGGTCTGGCCCAGCGTGGCCAGGATGCCGATGGCCAGCAGCAGGCCGGCGCCGTACCAGGTGTGCGGGCTGGTGCCGCCCAGCAGCATCCACGCCAGCCCGGCGATCATGCCGACCAGCGAGAAATAGAACACGATGCGGCCCTCGGGCTCGCCCAGCTGGCCGAGCTGGCGCACCTCGACATAGGCCAGCGCCGTGAACATGCCCGAGATCAGCCCGACCAGGCCGCCGGTCAGCTGGTCCTTGCCGACTGAAGGCTGCAGCAGGCAGATCACGCCGGCAAAGGACAGCAGGATCGCCAGCACCAGGCGCCGGTCGGCATTGCCGCCGGTGCCGGCCAGCGCCGCGCCGGCGCCCAGGATCAGCGCGATCGACACCGGCGACATGTAGTTCAGCGTCATCGCGGTGGCCAGCGGCAGCAGCGAGATCGAGGTGAACCACAGCATCAGCGCGGTCACGCCGAATACGCTGCGCTTGATGTGCGACAGCATGTAGGGCGTGCGCACCGGGACCCCGCGCGAAGACAGCAGCACCCACATGATGACCACGCTGATCAGGCCGCGGTAGAAGACGATCTCGCCGGTGGTATAGAGATCGGATGCCAGCTTGACGCCAACCCCCATCAATGAGAAGGCGAAGGCGGCGAACAGCATCCAGAGCGATTGCATGGCGAGGGTGTGGTGAAGCGAACAGAAGCGAAGGAGGGCGTCCGGCGCGCGAGCGGGGCTTCGCGGCTGGCCCCACGCCGCGAAAGCGGTCTGGCGCGGCGGCATGGCCGCCGGCGCCAAACGATGATTCTAGCAGCGCACATTGCGTCCCAAAGCAAAACGGACCGCCGCGGCGGTCCGTTCCTGCGTGGGCTGTGCGGTTATCGCACCGGCCGGCTTGCGATCAGTCGGCGTAAGCCATGGCGCGGCGATACCACTCATGGAAATGCTGCATGCCGTCTTCCATCGGCGACTGGTACGGGCCGACTTCGCTGGTGCCGCGCTTGAGCAGCGCCAGCCGGCCGGCATCCATGCGCTCGGCGATCTCGTCGTCCTCGATGCAGGTTTCCATGTAGGCGGCGCGCTCGGCCTCGACGAACTCGCGCTCGAACAGCGCGATTTCCTCGGGTAGTAGAACTCCACCACATTGCGCGTCTTGCGCGGGCCGATCGGGTGCAGCGTCGAGATCACCAGCACGTTCGGGTACCACTCCACCATGATATTGGGGTAGTAGGTCAGCCAGATCGCGCCGTGCTTGGGCAGCACGCCGTCGTTGAAGCGCAGCACCGCGTCGTGCCACTTCTGGTACGTCGGGCTGCCGGGGCGCTTCAGGCCGGCATGCAGGCCCACGGTCTGCACGCTGTGCCACTCGCCGAACTCCCACTTGAGGTCGTCGCACGAGACGAAGCTGCCCAGCCCCGGGTGGAACGGCACGACGTGGTAGTCCTCCAGGTAGACCTCGATAAAGGTCTTCCAGTTGTAGTCGCACTCGTGCACCTCGACATGGTCCAGCATGTAGCCGTCGAAGTTCAGGTCGTGCGCCACGCCCAGCCTGGCCAGGTCGGCGCGCACGTCGCGCTTGCCGTCGAACAGCAGGCCGTTCCAGTTCTGCAGCGGTGAGCGCTTCAGGTGCAGGCAGGGTTGCTTGTCGAAATGCGGCGCGCCGAGCAGCTCGCCCTTCAGGTCGTAGGTCCAGCGGTGCAGGGGGCAGACGATGTTCTGCGCATTGCCGCGGCCGTTGAGCATGATGGCCTGGCGGTGGCGGCAGACGTTGGACATCAGTTCGATGCCGGCGGCGTTGCGTACCAGCATGCGCCCTTCGTCCTCGGCCCTGAGCGTGTGGTAGTCGCCGACTTCCGGAACCATCAGCTCGTGGCCGATATAGCCCGGGCCATTCCTGAACAGCAGTTCGAGTTCTTGTTGATGCAGCGCTTCGTCGAAATAGACGCCGACGGGCAGTTGCGAATCAGCCGGCGCCAGGTTGAGCGCGGTGCTGAGATTGGACATTATCCCCACTCCCAGATGAACAGGTGAAAGCAGTGAACAACCCAACCATCGAAAATGGAATCGATTTGGGAAAGACAGTCGCCAAGTCGGGAGAGACTCCCATACACCCCTGGCGGCGAACGGGGGATTGTACCCGAGCCAAAAAGTTAAGGGCCTGATTTTTTTGCCTTTTTAGCGAAAAAGTCGACCCGGGTCGTCATCTGGGTGCCGTACCGGGCGCATTCGGAAAGACGACCCGAGCGCACAAGTCACATATGCCCCAAAGGCACTCATCGGAGGCTGCCGCGCGGATGCGCAAGGATGGGGCAAGGGCCGGCTTTGGCGTAAAATCCGGGCTTCCCCATCCGGGTTTCCTTATGATTCGACCGGATTCCATATTTCCAGGGCCAGACATGCCAAAAACGATGACCGCTCCGGTCCAGACCGACGACACCACCGCGGCCTCGGCGCCGCCCGCTTCCTACGAAGCGGCAATGGCCGAGCTCGAGACCCTGGTGGCCAGCATGGAGAGCGGCGAACTGCCGCTCGAGGCATCGCTGGCGGCCTACCGCCGAGGCGCCGAGCTGGTGCGCTACTGCCAGCAAAAGCTGGAGCGCGTGGAGCAGCAGGTCAAGGTGCTGGAGGGCGACGTGCTCAAGCCGCTGGCCGGCGAAGGCAGTGGTGCAACCGGTGGCAATGGCGGCGCGTCGGGGGCGGACGACGAATGACCGACTTCGCCCAATGGATGCAGGCGCAGGGCGCCCGGACCGAAGCCGCGCTGCAGGCAGCGTTGCCCGATGCCAACACCGTGCCGCATACGCTGCACGAAGCCATGCGCTATGCTGCACTGAGCGGCGGCAAGCGCGTGCGGCCGCTGCTGGTGCATGCCGCCGGCGAAGTCAGCGCGGCGGTCCCCGCCGCCTGCGACGCGGCGGCCTGCGCGGTGGAGATGATCCATGCCTATTCGCTGGTGCACGACGACATGCCCTGCATGGACGACGACGACCTGCGCCGCGGCCGGCCCACGGTGCACAAGGCCTATGATGAGGCCACCGCATTGCTGGTTGGCGACGCGCTGCAGACCCAGGCCTTTGTCGTGCTGGCCGGTGCCGGGGCGATCGCGCCCGCGGCGCGGCTGCAGCTGGTGGCCGAGCTGGCGCTGGCGTCGGGCTCGACCGGCATGGCCGGCGGCCAGGCGATCGACCTGCAGAACGTCGGCCGCGCCATGACGCGCGAGGCGCTCGAGGCCATGCATCGCATGAAGACCGGCGCGCTGTTGCGCGCCAGTGTGCGCATGGGTGCGCTATGTGGTGAAATTGACGCCCAGGGCCTGGCTGCGCTGGACCGCTATGCGGCGGCAGTGGGATTGGCGTTCCAGGTGGTTGACGATATTCTGGACGTCACTGCCGATACCGCCACGCTGGGCAAGACCGCCGGCAAGGACGCCGCCCATGACAAGCCGACCTATGTGTCGCTGATGGGACTTGACCCGGCACGCGCACTGGCCGGGACGCTGCGCGCCGAGGCACACGAGGCGCTGGCCGGCTTTGGCGAGCGCGCGGACCGCCTGCGGGACCTGGCGGACCTGATCGTGCTGCGCACACACTAAACAGAGAGCCGGCCGAACGGACATCATGACCTACGCACTTCTCAACAAGATTGACGCCCCCGCAGACCTGCGCAAGCTCGACCGGCGTGAGCTCCAGACCCTGGCGGACGAACTGCGCGCCTATGTGCTGGAGTCGGTCTCGCAGACCGGCGGCCACCTGTCGTCCAACCTGGGCACGGTCGAGCTGACCATCGCGCTGCACTACGTCTTCAATACCCCGGACGACCGGCTGGTGTGGGACGTGGGCCACCAGAGCTACCCGCACAAGATCCTGACCGGGCGCCGCGAGCGCATGGGCACGCTGCGCCAGTGGGGCGGCATCTCGGGCTTCCCGCGCCGCAGCGAGAGCGAATACGACACCTTTGGCACGGCGCATTCGTCGACCTCGATCTCGGCTGCGCTGGGCATGGCGCTGGGCGCGCGCACGCTGGGCGAGAAGCGCGTCTCGGTGGCGGTGATCGGTGACGGCGCCATGACCGCGGGCATGGCCTTCGAGGCCCTGAACAACGCCGGCGTCTACAAGGACCTGCCGCTGGTGGTGGTGCTCAACGACAACGACATGTCGATCTCGCCGCCAGTGGGCGCGCTCAACCGCCACCTGGCGCGGCTGCTGAGCGGCCAGTTCTACGCGGCCACCAAGAAGGGCATCGAGAAAGTCCTGTCGGTGGCGCCGCCGGTGCTGGAGTTCGCCAAGCGCTTCGAAGAACATGCCAAGGGCATGATGGTGCCGGCCACGCTGTTCGAGGAATTCGGCTTCAACTACATCGGCCCGATCGACGGCCATGACCTGAACTCGCTGGTGCCGACGCTGCTGAATATCCGCCAGCGCGCACTCGAGGGCGCGGGCCCGCAGTTCCTGCACGTGGTGACCAAGAAGGGCCAGGGCTACAAGCTGGCCGAAGCCGACCCGATCCTGTACCACGGCCCCGGCAAGTTCGATCCGGCCGAGGGCATTCGCCCGGCGGCCAAGCCCGCGCGCAAGACCTACACCCAGGTGTTCGGCGACTGGCTGTGCGACATGGCCGCGGCCGACAAGCGCCTGGTCGGCATTACCCCGGCGATGCGCGAGGGTTCGGGCATGGTCGAGTTCGAGAAGCGCTTCCCCGACCGCTACTACGACGTGGGCATCGCCGAGCAGCACGCCGTGACCTTTGCCGGCGGCCTGGCCTGCGAGGGCCTGAAGCCGGTGGTGGCGATCTACTCGACCTTCCTGCAGCGCGGCTATGACCAGCTGATCCACGACGTGGCGCTGCAGAACCTGCCGGTGGTGTTCGCGCTGGACCGCGCCGGCCTGGTCGGCGCCGACGGCGCCACGCACGCGGGTGCCTACGATATCGCCTACCTGCGCTGCATCCCCAACATGATGGTGATGACGCCGTCTGACGAGAACGAGTGCCGTCAGCTGCTGACCACGGCGTTCCACCAGACCTGCCCGAGCGCCGTGCGCTATCCGCGCGGCTCCGGCCCGGGCGCGGCCATTGCCGCCGAGCTCACCACCGTGCCGGTCGGCAAGGGCGTGGTGCGTCGCGAGGGCGGTGCGCGCGCGGGGCATCGCGTGGGCTTCCTGGCGTTCGGCTCGATGGTGCACCCGGCCCTCGGTGCCGCCGAGGCGCTGGACGCCGCGGTCGCCGACATGCGCTTCGTCAAGCCGCTCGACGTGGAACTGGTCAAGCGCCTGGCCGCGGAGAACGACTACCTGGTGACGGTGGAAGAGGGCAGCGTGATGGGCGGCGCCGGCAGCGCCGTGCTCGAAGCGCTGGCCGAGGCCGGCATCGACAAGCCGGTGCTGACGCTGGGCCTGCCCGACCGCTTCGTCGACCACGGCGACCCGGCCTATCTGCTGCAGCAATGCGGCCTGGATGCGGCTGGCATCGAGCGCTCGGTGCGCGAGCGCTTCGGGCTGGACCAGCCCAAGGTCACGGTCGCCTCGCGCGTGGCCTGATCACCTGCTGTCCCGAAGGGGATTCGGCCCTCGCGCCACGAGTGCGTCCGAATTCCCTTAAACTCCCCTTTTTTTGTGTTCGCAGCTGCGGGCCGGCGCGCCATTTGCCGGATCCCGTGGTTTCACACTCGTTGCGCGGCATGGATGGACTGCGAAAATGCCGCGACCGTAAGGGCTCGTGCCGCCCCCTTGGGTGCGACCCTGGAGGAAACCGTAGATGAATGACATCAATCCCGCCTTCGTCATGCCCGACGTCCAGTCGAGCCCCGACACCCGCCAGATTCCGATCCAGCGTGTCGGTGTCAAGGGCGTGCGTTATCCCGTGACCCTGAAGACCCCGACCGGCATCGTGCCGACCGTGGGCACCTTCAATCTCGACGTGCACCTGCCGGCGGACCAGAAGGGCACGCATATGTCGCGCTTCGTCGCACTGCTGGAAGAAGAGCGCGCTCCGCTGGAGCTGTCCAGCTTCCGGCTGATGCTGGACAAGATGCTGGAAAAGCTGGAAGCCGAGGCTGGCCGTATCGAGGTCACCTTTCCGTACTTCATCAGCAAGATCGCGCCGGTGTCGGGCGTGGAGTCGCTGCTGGACTATGAGGTCACGCTGACCGGCGAAGTGCGCAACGGCGCCACGCGCGTGTTCCTGAAGGCGCTGGTGCCGGTGACCAGCCTGTGCCCGTGCTCGAAAAAAATCTCGCAGTACGGCGCGCACAACCAGCGTTCGCATATCACCATGGACGTGGAACTGGCCGGCGAGCTGCCGGTGGAAGCACTGGTCCGCATGGCCGAGGAAGAGGCTTCATGCGAGCTGTGGGGCCTGCTCAAGCGCCCCGACGAGAAGTTCGTCACCGAGCGCGCCTATGAGAACCCCAAGTTCGTCGAGGACCTGGTGCGCGATATTGCCATGCGGCTGAACGCGGATGACCGCATCGTGGCTTATGTGCTGGAGGCGGAGAACTTTGAGTCGATCCACAACCACAGCGCGTATGCGGTGATCGAGCGGGACAAGCGCGTCGACTGACCGCGTTGTCGCTGCAACAGAAAGAGCCACCGCATGCGGTGGCTCTTTCTTTGGTCCGGTTCAGGCCGCCGAAGGCAGGCGGATATCCGCCAGGTCCCAGCGCGGCGTCACGCCGTAGCCATACTCGTGCCGTGCCAGTTCGGGCGCGGCCTGCAGGCGCATCGCGCCGGCAAACGCGATCATCGCGCCGTTGTCGGTGCAGAACGCCAGGTCCGGGTAATAGACCTCAAGCTTGCGTTGCTTGCCAAGCTGGTCCAGCCGCTCGCGCAGTTGCCGGTTGGCGCCCACCCCCCGGCCACCACCAGCCGCTTGTGGCCGGTCTGCTTGAGCGCCGCCATCGACTTGGCGGCCAGCACGTCGACAATGGCATCGACAAAGGCGCGCGCCAGGTTGGCGCGGTCCTGCTCGCAGGTATTGGCGAGCTTGCGGGTTTGCGTCAGCACCGCGGTCTTCAGCCCGGCGAAGGAGAAATCCAGGTTGCCAGAATGCAGCATCGGCCGCGGCAGCGCAAAGGCGCCGGGGATGCCGAATTCGGCCAGCCGCGACACTTCCGGGCCGCCCGGATAGCCCAGGCCCAGCAGCTTGGCGGTCTTGTCGAAGGCCTCGCCGGCGGCGTCGTCCAGTGTCTCGCCCAGCAGCGTGTAGTCGCCGATGCCGCGCACTTCCATCAGTTGCGTATGCCCGCCCGACACCAGCAGCGCCACGAACGGGAAGGGCGGCGGCTCGCGCGTCAGCAGCGGCGACAGCAGGTGGCCTTCCAGGTGGTGCACGCCCACCATCGGCACGTTCAGCGCAAAGCCCAGTGCATTGGCCACCGAGGCGCCCACCAGCAGTGCGCCGGCCAGACCAGGGCCCTGGGTGAAGGCGATGGCGTCGATGTCCTGGCGCGTACGGCCGGCATCGGCCAGCACCTGCTCCAGCAGCGGCAGCACGCGGCGGATATGGTCGCGCGACGCCAGTTCCGGCACCACGCCGCCGTAGTCGCGGTGCATGGCGATCTGCGAGTGCAGCGCATGCGCGAGCAGGCCGGCCCCGGTGTCATAGAGGGCGAGGCCGGTTTCGTCGCAGGAGGATTCGATGCCGAGGACAAGCATGGGAAGCGCATAGGGCCGTCTCCGGTCAGGGAAACGGCTGTCGAAACAACAGGTTGCAGGAAGCGCGCAGGGTAGCACAGCGGCGCGCGGCGTGCTTTTCGCTACAATCTGCCCTTTCTCTGGCGGTGGCAATACACATGGATGCGCGAGGCGTGCAATGAGCGGGGCAACATCGGCCCGGACGGGCCGGTATGACGTGGCCGTGCTGGGTGCGGGCGCGGCCGGCATGATGTGTGCCGCCGTGGCCGGCCAGAACGGCGCGCGCGTGGTGCTGATCGACCATGCCACCAAGCTTGCCGAGAAGATTCGCATCTCCGGTGGCGGGCGCTGCAATTTCACCAACCTGCAGGCCGGGCCGGCCAACTATCTGTCGTCCAATCCGCACTTCTGCCGTTCGGCGCTGGCGCGCTACACACCGCAGGATTTTCTTGGCCTGATGCGCCGCTATGGCATCGACTGGCACGAGAAGCATCGCGGCCAGCTGTTCTGCAATGACAGCGCCGAAGACGTGATCGCCATGCTGCGCGCCGAATGCGACACCGGCCACGTGCGCTGGCAGACCGGGTGCACCGTGGCCGAGATCCGGCGCGAGGGCGACGACTTCCTGCTGCTCACCGCCACCGGCACGGTGCGGGCCGGGGCGCTGGTGGTGGCCACCGGCGGGTTGTCGATTCCCAAGATCGGCGCCACTGACTTTGGCTATCGGATCGCGCGGCAGTTCGGGCTGGGCATTGTCGAAACCCGCCCGGCGCTGGTGCCGCTGACTTTCGATGGCAAGGACTGGGCGCCGTTCGCGCCGCTGGCCGGCGTGTCGCTGGAAGTGGATATCGCCACCGGCAGCGGCAAGGCGGCTGGCGCTTTCCGCGAAGACCTGCTGTGGACGCACCGCGGCCTGTCCGGTCCCGCCGTGCTGCAGATCTCAAGCTACTGGCGCCCCGGCACGCCGATCGCCATCGACCTTTTTGATGGCGAGGATGCCGCCGCCTGGTTGCTGGAGCAGAAGGCCGGCAGCCGCAAGCACCTGGGCAACCTGCTGGCGCAACGGCTGCCGGCGCGGCTGGCCGATGCCTGGTGCGCGGCCTCGGGCGTGGATGCAACCATGCCGCTGCATGATGTGACCGACAAGGGCCTGCGCAAGCTGGGGGCCACGCTCAACGGCTGGCGCATCGTGCCGTCGGGCACCGAGGGCTACCGCAAGGCCGAGGTCACGCTGGGCGGCGTCGACACGCGGGCGCTCTCGTCGACCACCATGATGGCCCGCGAGGTGCCCGGCCTGTATTTCATCGGCGAGGTGGTGGACGTGACCGGCTGGCTGGGCGGCTACAACTTCCAGTGGGCATGGGCATCCGCGGTGGCGGCGGGGCAGGCCGCGGCAGAGGCATCGCGCACCGCGTCGGCAGGGCAATCGGTAGCCCAGGGGTAGTCTGGCGATGGCTGGAGGGCAATGCGCGGCACTCGGCAAGTGTCACTGCACGCCACTTCCCCGTTGGATTGTTGATGCTACAATCCAGAACTTCGTAGAGCCGCTTATCCCGAAAATTCTTTATTTTCTGGCCAAATGACCACGATCCGTCTCAAGGAAAACGAGCCTTTTGAAGTTGCCATGCGCCGTTTCAAGCGCACCGTCGAGAAGAACGGGCTGCTCCCGGAACTGCGGGCACGCGAGTTTTACGAAAAGCCCACCGCCGCGCGCAAGCGCAAGAAGGCAGCCGCCGAAAAGCGCCATTACAAGCGCATCCGCGGCCAGATGCTGCCAAAGAAACTATACTGACCCGGCGCTCCCGCTTGCATCCGACCCGCTGTGGCATACGCTTCGGCGGGTTTTTGCGTTCTGGGCCTTGCAGCGGGCGGTCGCCGCCGCCACCTGTGAGTGTCCACCCACTTTCTGGAAGATCACGATGTCCCTCAAAGCCCGTATCAGCGAAGACATGAAGGCCGCCATGCGCGCCCGCGAAACGGAGCGCCTCGGCACCATCCGCCTGCTGCTGGCCGCCATCAAGCAGCGCGAAGTCGATGAGCGCGTGGAACTGGACGATACCGCTGTGCTGGCCGTGGTCGAAAAACTGATCAAGCAGCGCAAGGACTCGATTTCGCAATTCCAGCAGGCAGGCCGCAATGACCTGGCCGACAAGGAACTGGCCGAGATCGAGGTGCTGAAGGTCTACATGCCCGCCGCGCTGTCCGACGAGGAGGTCGCCGCCGAAGTCCGGCAGGCCGTTGCCGACACTGGTGCCGCCGGTCCGCAGGACATGGGCAAGGTCATGGGCGTGCTCAAGGGCAAGCTGGCCGGCCGTGCCGACATGACCGCCGTATCGGCCCTGGTCAAGGCCGCACTCGCAGCAAAGTAAATACTGATTTAATCGGTTGCTGGCAAGATAAGCGCCGGATCTGCGTGGTTCGGTGCAGTTGCGCGGAGATGTCATACAGTCCGGGCGGCTCTATCACGCTGCACTACAATATTCCGATAGCAGCCGGGCGCCGCACCGGTCACGCATTCCTAAAAGAAGCCGCCCGCCGCGGGACGGCCATGCCTCAGGACGGTCAGTCGGGTGATTCCGCAATCCTTTATTCAGGACCTGCTCAACCGTGTCGACATTGTCGATGTGGTGGGCAAGTATGTGCAGCTGAAGAAGGGCGGCGCCAATTTCATGGGGCTGTGCCCCTTCCATAACGAGAAATCACCGTCATTCACGGTGTCGCCGACCAAGCAGTTCTACCACTGCTTCGGATGTGGCGCCCACGGCTCGGCCATCGGCTTCCTGATGGAGTTTTCCGGCCAGTCCTACCCGGAAGCGGTGCGCGAACTGGCCCAGTCAGTTGGCATGAGCGTGCCGGAAGAGCGCGACCGGCTGCCGCCCGGGCAGCGCGCGGAGCAGCAGGCCCGTTCGGTGGCGCTGTCCGACGCCATGACCCGCGCCACTGATTTCTACCGCCGCCAGCTGCGCGGCGCGCCGCAGGCGGTCCAGTATCTGAAGGGCCGCGGCCTGACCGGCGAGATCGCCGCCAACTTCGGCCTGGGCTATGCCCCGGATGACTGGCAGGGCCTGGAGGCCGTGTTCGGCAGCTATCGTGATGACAACGTGTCGGCGCCGCTGGTCGAGTGCGGCCTGCTGATCGAAAGCGAGAAGCGTGATGCGGACGGCAAGCCGCGCCGCTACGACCGCTTCCGCGACCGCATCATGTTCCCTATCCGCAACACCAAGGGGGCCGTGATCGGCTTCGGCGGCCGCGTGATGGGGCAGGGCGAGCCGAAGTACCTGAACTCGCCCGAAACCCCGCTGTTCAGCAAGGGCACGGAGTTGTACGGGCTGTTCGAGGCCCGTCACGCGATCCGGGAAACCGGCTACGTGCTGGTGGTCGAAGGGTATATGGACGTCGTGGCGCTGGCCCAGCTCGGTTTTGCCAATGCCGTTGCCACCCTGGGCACGGCGTGCACCCCCGTGCATGTGCAGAAGCTGCTGCGCCAGACCGACGCCGTGGTGTTCTCGTTCGATGGCGATTCCGCCGGGCGCCGCGCGGCCCGGCGCGCGCTGGAGGCCTGCCTGCCGCATGTGGCGGACAACAAGACTATCCGCTTCCTGTTCCTGCCGGCCGAGCACGATCCCGACAGCTATGTGCGCGAAGAGGGCACCGAGGCCTTTGCCACCCAGGTGCGCAATGCCATGCCGCTGTCGCGTTTCCTGCTGCAGTCGGTCACCGAGGACCTGGACCTGCGCCAGCCCGAGGGCCGCGCCCGGGCCCAGTATGAGGCCAAGCCGCTGCTGCAGGCCATGCCCGCCGGCGGCCTGAGGCTTCAGATTGTGCGCGAACTTGCCGATGCCACGGGAACGACACCCGCGGAGATCGAGGCCATTTGTGGGCTGCGCAGCGATCCGGCCCGCGTCGGCCGCTTTGCCCAGCCGCGCCCGCGCACCCGCCGCCAGGCCCCGACCGGGCTGGAGCAGCGGGTGATCCAGCTGCTGATGTGCTATCCGGCGCTGTCGGCAAGGCTTGACGAGGATGCGCGCGCGCTGCTGCTGGGCGGCGAGAGCGGCGACAGTGAAGTGCTGGCACACCTGGTGGAGGCGTGCGACAGCGTGCAGGGCGAGGTCAATTTTGCTGCCTTCAGCGAACACCTGGCCCAGTCGCCCTATGCCGAGGTCTATGCCGTGGCGCGTACCGCGGTGCTGCGGGAAGAGATCGAAGAAGCACCCGCAATACAGGATTTCGATGCGGCCATTACCAAGCTGCTGGCCGAGCCTTTGCGGCGCGAACTCGACGGCCTGCAGGCGGAGGTGGTGGCCGGCACGGCCGATGAAGCGGCCAAGCAACGCATGCGCTGGCTGGTGGGCGAAATCCACCGGCGGCGCCAACTTGGCTGAGGTGCCTGTGGGCGCTCTGGCTATCAACCAGGAGGCAGCAGCAAGCGTTGGATAAGGGACTGGGCCCGGCCCCGCCGAGCTTAAGCCTTGATTTTTCAGGTGAAAACCTCACCTGACAGGGAGCCGGCTATGTGTGGCGTGCTACAATAGACGGTTTGGATTGCGAAATCTTTCTCTCCAGTTCTGGTGAAAGTGAGCGTGCCAATGGCAAAGGCCAAAGCAACCGAAAGGGTTACCTCTAAAGCTCCCCAATCAGGGAGCGGCAAGGCGTCTGTGAAAACAACGGCGGCGAAGACATCGACCGCGTCAGTCAAGACACCAGCCCGGTCTGCGCCATCAAAGTCCGTGCGTAGCGCGCAAGCGCCCGCCGTGACGACTCCCGCCAGGACTCGCACATCCGAAATGACAAAGGCCTCGACTTCGGCACGCGAGAGCGGCAAGAGCGCCAGTACGAGCGGCAAGGTCGCCGCATCTGCACCAGTGAAAGGCAAGAGTATCACCGTGGCGAAACAGCAGAATACCGAAGTCGAGAGCAAGCGAGCGGCAGCCGCCGGCGCCAAGAGTGGGGAAGCCAAGGCTGGCACCACCACGACGGCAACCAAGGCGCGTGCCGCGACACCTGCATCCGTTGCATCCGAGCGTCCCGCTGCGCCGGCAATCAAGCCGGAGCCGAAAAAGCGTGGCCGCAAGCCCAAGGCCGAGATGCAGCACGACGACAGCACAACAGACGACGTGACTGAAGAGTTTTACGAGAACGATACGCGCGCGGCGGCAACACCGTCCGCGGCGCCGAAAACCGAAAAGCAGAAAGCCAAGGACCGCAAGGCCAAGGAAAAGGCCCTGCTCAAGGAGTTCGCCTCGACGCAGCAGGGCACCGAAGAAGAGCTTGAACTGCGCCGCCAGAAGCTCAAGGCGCTGATCAAGCTGGGCAAGTCGCGCGGCTACCTGACCTACGCGGAAATCAACGATCACCTGCCGGACGACATGGTCGATTCGGAAACGATCGACACGCTGGTCGCCACGCTGAACGACATCGGCATCGCTGTCTACGAACAAGCGCCGGATGCCGAGACGCTGCTGCTCAACGACAACGCCCCGTCCGCCACCAGCGAGGAAGAGGCCGAGGAAGAGGCCGAAGCGGCCCTGTCCACGGTGGACTCCGAGTTCGGCCGCACCACCGACCCGGTGCGCATGTACATGCGCGAAATGGGCACGGTCGAGCTGCTGACGCGCGAAGGCGAAATCGAGATCGCCAAGCGCATCGAGGCCGGCCTGAAGGACATGGTGATGGCGATTTCGGCTTGCCCGGTCACCATCTCCGAGATCCTGGCCCATGCCGAGCGCGTGGCCAACGACGAGATCAAGATCGACGAATTTGTCGACGGCCTGATCGACCCGAACGCTGAGGATGTGGCCGAGTCTCCGGCTGCAGCCGCTGCGCCTGCCGCTGAAGAGGACCTCGAGTCCGACGACGAGGAAGACGCCGACGAGGATGAGGACGATGAAGGCGGCGCCGGTGCCGGCGCCTCCGCGCGCCAGCTGGAAGAACTGAAGCAGAACGCGCTGGAGAAATTCCGCGTGATCGCCGAGCAGTTCGACAAGATGCGCCGCGCGTTCGAGAAGGAAGGCTACAACTCCAAGCCCTACGTCAAGGCACAGGAAGCCATCCAGGCCGAACTGATGGGCATCCGCTTCACCGCCCGCAATGTCGAGCGCCTGTGCGACACGCTGCGCGGCCAGGTGGACGAAGTGCGCAAGCTCGAGCGTGCCATCCTGAACACCATCGTGGACAAGTGCGGCATGCCGCGCGCCGAGTTCGTCGCCCGCTTCCCTGGCAACGAGACCAACCTCGAGTGGGTCCACACCATCGTCGCCGACGGCAAGCCCTACAGCACCATCGTCGAGCGCAATGTACCGGCCGTGCATGAGCTGCAGCAGAAGCTGATCGACCTGCAGTCGCGCGTGGTGCTGCCGCTGAAGGAACTGAAGGGCGTCAACCGCAAGATGGCCGAGGGCGAGCGTCGTGCCCGCGAAGCCAAGCGCGAGATGACCGAGGCCAACCTGCGCCTGGTGATCTCGATCGCCAAGAAGTACACCAACCGCGGCCTGCAGTTCCTCGACCTGATCCAGGAAGGCAATATCGGCCTGATGAAGGCAGTGGACAAGTTCGAATACCGCCGCGGCTACAAGTTCTCGACCTACGCCACGTGGTGGATCCGCCAGGCCATCACGCGCTCGATCGCCGACCAGGCGCGCACCATCCGTATTCCGGTGCACATGATCGAGACCATCAACAAGATGAACCGCATCTCGCGCCAGATCCTGCAGGAAACCGGCAATGAGCCGGATCCGGCAACGCTGGCCGAGAAGATGGAGATGCCGGAAGACAAGATCCGCAAAATCATGAAGATCGCCAAAGAGCCGATCTCCATGGAAACGCCGATCGGTGACGACGACGACTCCCATCTGGGCGACTTCATCGAGGACACCAACACGCTGGCCCCGGCCGAAGCGGCGCTGCACGGCTCCATGCGCGACGTCGTCAAGGACGTGCTGGACTCGCTCACGCCGCGCGAAGCCAAGGTGCTGCGCATGCGTTTCGGCATCGAAATGAGCACCGACCACACGCTGGAAGAGGTCGGCAAGCAATTCGACGTCACGCGTGAGCGTATCCGCCAGATCGAGGCCAAGGCACTGCGCAAGCTGCGCCACCCGAGCCGCTCGGACAAGCTGAAGAGCTTCCTGGAAGGCAACTAAACGCTTCCAAGGGCCTCTAGCTCATGCCTGGTTAGAGCAGCGGACTCATAATCCGTTGGTGCCGTGTTCGACTCACGGGAGGCCCACCAATGTGAAAAGGGACTGCAGGTGATACCTGCAGTCCCTTTTTTTCTGCTGTCTCGAACTACCGCTTAATCCTGCGCCGTCACCAACCCCATCGCCGGGTCGCTAACCGTATGCCTGCCAGTCTCCACCCGCCCCGCAAAGCGTCGGTAGAAGGCCGGGTCGCTGTCGCATGTCACGGCAAAGTCATACCACTGTCCGCTTTCCTCGAGCGACCAATGCACGGATTTGTCGCCGTTGGCGCCGACAGTGACTGGCCACGGGCCATCGGTTCGGTACGCGAGCGCCTGGATGTTGAAGTGGCAGGCCTTGCGGCCGGCGTTGATCAGGTCGACGTAAACATCGCCATTGGCAATGTCGTAGCAGACGCGGATCTCCGGTGCGATGCCAGTGTCGCCGATGCGGTTGGTATCGCCGCGGAAATGGCGGTGGAAGCCGTTGGGGCCCAGCACCCACAGGTCGTATTGCCCGGCGTTGTCCTGGAACACGTTCCAGGTGTCGCTCAGGGACTTGCCGGCTTCCACGACATAGCGGCGCGGAATGCGTCCCAGCTGGTAGCGGTTGTAGACGTGGAACACCGCGGCTTGCGTGCCGGTGTTGGCGAACACCAGTTCGACCTGCCCCACGGCGCTGCAGCGCGCGCTGGCGTGCAGCTCATATGGCAGCGCGCGTGACGGGCGGGTGCCGGTGGCCTGCAGCGGCAATTGCATGTCGACCGGCAGCGGCACCGCGGGCAGGGCCTGCTGGGCCTTGCGGAGCTGGTCGGCGTCGCCGCGCGTGGTGCGGCCGCCCAGGGTGGGCAGGGCTTCTGAGTTGGGCGTCTTGAAGTTGAACGCGCTGGTCAGGTCGCCGCATACGGCGCGGCGGAACGGGCTGATGTTGGGTTCGGCCACGCCGAACCGCGCTTCCAGGAAGCGCAGCACGGAGGTGTGGTCGAACACCTGGGAATTGACCCAGCCGCCGCGGCTCCACGGCGAGATCGCGTAAAGCGGCACGCGCGGCCCGGGACCGTAGACGCGGCCGTCCGCAGCGGGCTGAGTCCTGCTGCCCGGCGGCGCCGGATGGTTGAAGTACTCGGCCTGCATTTCGGCGTCGCTCAGCGTTGCCTTGCCGGCCAGCGTCCTGTCGGGGTTCACCGACGGCGCGGAGGGGGAGGGGACGTGGTCGAAGTAGCCGTCGTTCTCGTCGAAGTTGACCAGCAGCACGGTCTTGCTCCAGACCTCGGGCACGGCGGTCAGCGCGTCCAGCACTTCCTGCAGGAACCACGCGCCCTGGACCGGGCTGGAGGGGCCGGGATGCTCGCAGTAGATCGATGGCGCGTTGATCCAGGAAACCTGCGGCAGCCTGCCTTCCTTGATATCGCGGCGCAAGGCGTCGAGGTATTCCTCGGGTCTGGTGCCGGGCAGGGTGTTGGCCACGCCCTTGTACAGCGGATTGGCGGCGTTGTCGGTGGCCGCATCGTAGGCGTGGTACGGCAGCGGCTGGCCGGTGTTGGCATAGGGCGCGCCCGGCGCGCCTCCGCTGGATACCGGAAAGCCCGACGCCAAGTTGGCCTTGCGGAACTGCTGGAATGCACCCAGCATGTTGTCGCCCCATTCGTCCGGCATGTTCTGGTAACAGATCCAGCTGATGCCGGCTGCTTCCAGCCGCTCGGCGTAGGTCTTCCAGGTGTAGCCGGTGTTGGCCGAGGCGGGCAGGCCGTCGATCGCATCCCACTCATTGTTGACGAAGGCGACGTTGGCGGCGGTCGGGCCGTTGGTGCCGGTCAGGTGGAACGAACGGTTCGCGTCAGTGCCCGTATGCATCGAGCAGTGGTAGGCGTCGCACAGCGTGAAGGCATTGGCCAGTGCGAACTGGAACGGGACCTCTCTCTCCTTGAAGTAGCCCATTGACGTATTGGTCTTGTACGTCGGCCAGTTGGCCATGCGGCCGTGGTCCCAGGCCTGTTGGCTGTCCACCCAGGCATGCGGCGTGCCGGCCGCGCGCTGCGCGTTGTTGTTGGTGCCATCCAGGTGATACGGAGTCAGCACGGCGCCGTTGGAGCGCTGTTGCTGCCATACCTTGCGCGCATTGGGCAGCGGGATGGTGAAGCGGTCGCCGAACCCGCGCACGCCCTTGAGTGTGCCGAAGTAGTGGTCGAAGGAACGGTTCTCCTGCATCAGGATCACCACATGCTCGACATCGTTGATGGTGCCGGTGGCATTGTTGGCCTGGATCGCCAGGGCCTTGCGGATGCTGGGCGGGAACGCGGCCAGCGCGGCGGCGGCGAAGCCGGTGCCGGCTGCGGCTTGCAGGAACTTGCGGCGAGAGACCATGGTCTTGTCGGATTGCGTCGGGGCTTGCGTTGTCAGGGGGCGCAGCGGATCACCGGGTCGGGCCGCTTGTCTGGCTTCTTGCCGGTTTGTTCCGGTTGTGCGTTCGGCGTGACAGTCGCGGACGGCGACAGGTTGCCGCCGCCGTCATCGCCACCGCATGCGGTGAGCAATGCCGCCGCGATCAGGGTCGCGGCCAGGGTTCTCGGGAGTTTGCAGGGGAGCATCGGGTTCGCCTGGCTGAGTTGGTGTGGCGGCTGCTGGGAGCCGGAGCCAGGCGAGTGTAGGAAGGCGGGGTGACGTGCCGATGACAGCATGTCCGGCGCCGATCCGTGCCGTCCGCCGGGCTGGCGGACGGCAGGCAGGATGGCTACTTCCAGAAGCCTGCGTGCGGTGCCGCGGCTTCGTCCTCCAGCACCGGCCCGACCACATCCACCTGGCGCTGACCGCGCGCGAACACTTCGCGGCAGGGCAGCGAAAAGGTCGGGTTCTCCGGGTGGTCGCCGGTCAGGCCCAGCAGCTTGTGCTCTGACAGCGCATAGACCACGCGCCCGATGCCGGTCCAGTAGATCGCGCCGGCGCACATGCAGCACGGCTCCGCGCTGGTGTAGAGGGTGCAGTTGGCCAGTTGCTCAGGCGGCAGCGCACGGGCGGCCTGCGCGGCGGCGACCAGTTCGGCGTGCTGGGTCGGGTCGCCCTCCGGCGGCATCGAGTTGTTGCCGGCGCTGGCGATGATATTACCGGCCTGGTCGGCCACTAGCGCGGCGAACGGATGGCGGCCGCGGGCCCTGGATGCATCGGACAGCGCGATCGACTGGCGCAGCAGCCCCAGGTCGAGCGGCGACAGTTCGGTGCCGGACGGGTCTGTGATTCGGGTCATGCTTGGGGTCTCCGGTTGGTGAAAAGAAATCAGGAACGGGTCGACTCTTCGGCTTGCGCTGGCAGCAGCGGTGCTTCCGTGCTGGCCTGCGCGTCGCTTGGAAGCCGCTTCCGCCTCTGGCAGGGCGGATCGGGCAGGGCCGGCCGGGTTTGCGGGGATTTGTGATCCCTCGGCCGTTGCGGCATCATCTCGGCAATTTCATTGGTACAACAAATCAATACCTATCGATCCGGTCGATGGGTCGCGGGAGGGTGGCCATGCGCTTTTCGCTGGACCAGTTGCAGGTATTCGCTCTGGTGGTTGAAACAGGCTCCTTTTCCGCCGCCGCGCGGCGCCTGGGCAAGACCCAGTCCACGATCAGCGCGGCGGTGGCTAACCTGGAGATCGACCTGGGCGTGCCGCTGTTCGACCGCAGCAGCCGCAATCCGGCGCTGACCGAGGCCGGCCGCAAGCTGCTGACCGAGGCCGAAGCGGTGCTGGAGCGCTGCCTGTCGCTGCAGGCCCATGCCGCCAGCTTGGCCGATGCCAACCCGCCCGGGCTGACGCTGGCGATAGAGATCCCGTACCACGCGGTGATGCCGGTGCTGGCCGAATTCGAGCGGGAGTTCCCGTATGTCGACCTGACCATCCGCAACCCGGTCTACGGCGATGTCAGCGAACTGGTGCTGCAGGGCGAGGCCGAGCTCGGCATTGCCTTCGCGCAGCCGCACTACGCGCCGGAACTGGCCTTCGTGCAGTTGGGCAAGCTGATCATGGTGCACGTGGTGCACCCGGGACACCCGCTGGCCGGGCGCGAGCAGGTCTCGTTTGCCGACCTGCATGCCTATCGGCGCCTGGCCTTCAGCGCGCATGCCGACAAGCTGCCCACCAGCGAATACCTGCGCGCGGCGCGGGTGTGGCGCGCCGAAAGCTACCTGGCGCTGGTCGAGATGGTGAAAAGCGGGCTGGGCTGGGCCACGCTGCCGCGGCAACTGGTGCGCGCGGCGCTGGAGCGCGGCGAACTGGTGGAACTGGACCTGGCGGCCTATCCGTACACGGACTGGCTGGTCAGCGTCGACCTGATCTGGGCGAAGTCGGGCCGGCCGCAGGGCCGGGCCGAGCAGTGGCTGCGGCAGCGCTTCCGGGAAAACATGGTGTTCGAGGTCGACCGGCGTGGGCAGCGGACCACCCGCTGAGAGCATGGCGATGGACTATGGTAGTCAGACGCAATCGCGCGTTTGATCCGATTCGCCCGATTCAATCCGATTCAATCTGACCAGGAGTAAAGCCCATGTCCTATATCGACGGATTCGTATTGGCCGTTCCCCAGGCCACTCGCGAGACCTATCGCCAGGTGGCGCAGAAGGCAGCCGCGGTGTTCAAGGAGCACGGCGCGCTGAAGGTGGTGGAATGCTGGGGTGACGATGTGCCGGAAGGCAAGGTCACGTCCTTTACCATGGCGGTGCAGCGCAAGGAGGATGAAGCGGTGGTGTTCGCGTGGATCCTGTGGCCGTCACGCGAGAAGCGCGACACGGGCATGAAGGCGGCGATGGCAGACCCGCGCCTGAAGGAAGGCATGGATCCGATGCCGTTCGACGGCCAGCGGATGATCTTTGGTGGCTTCGAGGTGATTGTCGACGAGTGAGCGGGCCGGGCGCCGGCGTGGCAGCGCTGGCGCCCGGCAAGCCAGTTCAGATCAGGTGGAAGACCATGCCCAGGGCAATCGCGCCGCCCAGGGTCTCCACTGCTGCGAGGGCGAGAAGGTTCTTCAGTACGAAAGCGTCTTCTTTCTTCGTCACCATGGTCTGTCTCCCGGTCATTGGACTTGTTCTGAGGCACCATCGGCTGCGGCGATCCGGCGTTTGCGGTGCCAGGCCGTCGATGTGAGTCCAGTAGACCGCATTCGCCCGCTGGCCGGAAGCTGGCGAAAACCCGCTCGGCGAAAACCCGGATTCCTGCAGGAATGTGACAGGGCCATGATTGACAGGCTTTGCAGGGCGCGTTTGCGGCCTGCCTGCAACGCGGCATGCGCTGATCCGCTGCACCGCTGCCGACACCCGCGGCAACCTCAGCACCCATCGCGAAGCCTTTCACCATGAGCTGCTGGCGATGGCGCAGGCGGCCCACAACTCGGGCGGCATCGTGATCGCGCAGGTGGAAAGCCTGGTCGACCACCATGAGATCCTGCAGGCCATCCACGTGCCCGGCATCCTGGTCGACTACGTGGTGGTCTGCGACAACCCCGCCAACCACCAGATGACGTTTGCCGAGTCCTACAACCCGGCCTACGTGACGCCGTGGCAGGGCGAGGCAGCCGTGGTCGCAGCGGAAGCGGCGCCGCTGGCTGCCGGCCCGCTCGACGCGCGCACTATCGTGCAGCGGCGGGCGGTGATGGAGCTGGCGCGCCGTGCGCCGCGCGTGGTCAACCTGGGCGTGGGCATGCCGGCAGCGGTCGGCATGCTGGCGCACCAGGCCGGGCTGGACGGCTTCACGCTGACCGTCGAGGCCGGCCCCATCGGCGGCACGCCTGCGGATGGCCTCAGCTTCGGCGCCTCGGCCTACCCGGAGGCGGTGGTGGACCAGCCCGCGCAGTTCGATTTCTACGAGGGCGGCGGCATCGACCTGGCCATCCTCGGCCTGGCCGAGCTGGATGGCCACGGCAACGTCAATGTCAGCAAGTTCGGCGAAGGCGAGGGCGCGCTGATTGCCGGCGTCGGCGGCTTTATCAACATCACGCAGAGCGCGCGCGCGGTGGTATTCATGGGCACGCTGACGGCGGGCGGGCTGGAAGTCCGCGCCGGTGACGGCCGCCTGCAGATCGTGCGCGAAGGCCGCGTGAAGAAGATCGTCCCGGAAGTGTCGCACCTGAGCTTCAACGGGCCCTATGTGACGTCGCTCGGCATCCCCGTGCTGTACATCACCGAGCGCGCGGTGTTCGAGATGCGAGCCGGCGCAGACGGCGATGCCCGCCTCACGCTGGTCGAGATCGCCCCGGGCGTGGACCTGCAGCGCGATGTGCTGGGCCAGTGCGCAACGCCCGTGGCCGTGGCGCCGGACCTGCGCGAAATGGATGCGCGCCTGTTCCAGGCCGGGCCCCTGCACCTGTAATCCTGTCATTCGCGGCCGGCGGCGCAAGCACCGCCGCCCTATGCGGCAAGCAGACGGGCCGGCCATGGCCGGTTCGCGAGGAGGCGTGCAGCACGAATGATCGCCGCGCTGCCGCACATCAAGGCCGGCAAGCTGCGCCCGATCGCGGTGGGCTCGTCCAGGCGCGTGAGCTTCACGCCCGACGTCAAGACGGTGGCCGAGCAGGGCTTCCCGGGCTTCGACGCCACCGCCTAGGGCGGGCTGCTGGCGCCGGCCGGCACGCCCAAGGAGGTGGTGGCCACGCTGTCGGCTGAGCTGAAGAAGGCGCTGGCCGATGCGGCCGTGCAGCAGAAGATGCTGGGCGCCGGCACGGTGGCCGCTTATATGCCGCCCGACCAGCTGGCCGCGCGCATGAAGGCCGACTACAGCAAGTGGGGCAAGGTGATCCAGGACAATGGCATCCGCGGCGACTGAGTGATTCGGATGCCGCTACGGCGGCCCGGCAGAAGCTCAGGCGGGCTGCTGCCCTTGCGGCTGGCTGGCCGGCAGCGCCGGCAATGGCAGTGCCGGCTGGCAGGCGGCCGCGGCCAGGCCAAGGAACTGGCTGGAGGTGCGCAGGAAATGCTGGCAGGTCTGGCGGAAAAACTCGAAGTCCATGTAGGTCTCGGTGAGATGGGGTTGCGCGGTCCGGCCGTGGCCACCGCGCCGCCAGCATCTTGCGTGGCCGATATGACAGTTTCTTGAAATCCCGCCAGCCTGCGCCGCCAACTGTCGCGCCAGGCGCACGGCGCTGCCAGAACGCCCACTGTGCTGGCAGAGGTGCTAAAATGTAAGTCTTTGATTCTCTTGGCCAAATGCTGCAGCCAGCATGGCCGTGCCGGAACCCTCCCGGCGCCAGGCGAGAGTCAGGGCGAGATGAGTTCCAGACGCGTATCCGTTTGTGCCGGGTTCGCCTCCCGCCAGATACCGATACCCATGACCACTACGAACGCACCAGAACCCACTACCGCGGGGCAGACCGCCGTGCAGACATTCGACAGCTTCGGCCTGGACGCGCGCATCCTGCGCGCCTTGTCCGAGCAGGGCTACACCACGCCCACCCCGATCCAGGCACAGGCCATCCCGGTCGTGCTGATGGGCAAGGACATGATGGGCGCCGCGCAGACCGGCACCGGCAAGACCGCGGGCTTCGCGCTGCCGATCATCCAGCGCCTGCTGCCGCTTGCCAATGCCAGCGCCTCGCCGGCACGCCACCCGGTGCGCGCGCTGATGCTGACCCCCACGCGCGAGCTGGCCGACCAGGTCTATGACAACGTCGCGCGCTACGCCAAGCACACCGACCTGCGCAGCACCGTGGTGTTCGGCGGCGTGGACATGAACCCGCAGACCGATGCGCTGCGCCGCGGCGTGGAGATCCTGGTTGCCACGCCCGGCCGCCTGCTGGACCACGTGCAGCAGAAGGCGGTCAACCTGTCGCAGGTGCAGATGCTGGTGCTGGACGAAGCTGACCGCATGCTCGACATGGGCTTCCTGCCCGACCTGCAGCGCATCATCAACCTGCTGCCGGCGCAACGCCAGACGCTGCTGTTCTCGGCCACGTTCTCGGCGGAAATCAAGCGTCTCGCCTCCAGCTACCTGAAGCACCCGGTCACCATCGAAGTGGCGCGCAGCAACTCGACCAACGAGAATGTGCGCCAGATGGTGTACCAGGTCGAAGACGGCCACAAGCAGGCGGCGGTCGTGCACCTGCTCAAGCAGCGAGCCGAGCAAGGGCTGTCGCGCCAGTGCATCGTCTTCGTCAACAGCAAGATCGGCTGCTCGCGCCTGGCGCGGCACCTGGAGCGCGAGGGCATCAACGCCGCCGCCATCCACGGCGACAAGACCCAGACCGAGCGCATGCAGACGCTGGACGGCTTCAAGACCGGCACCATCGACGCGCTGGTCGCCACCGACGTGGCCGCGCGTGGGCTGGATATCCCCGACATGCCGTGCGTGGTCAACTTCGATGTGCCGTACAGCGCCGAAGACTATGTGCACCGCATCGGACGCACCGGCCGTGCCGGCGCCAGCGGCGATGCGCTGTCGATCTACGTGCCGGGCAATGACGAGCGCCTGCTGTCCGATATCGAGAAGCTGATCAAGCGCAGCATCCCGCGCGGCAAGCTGGAAGGCTTCGACCCGACCGGCGAGCGCGCGCGCCAGGGCGACACCGAGCGCCGCCGCGAGCGTAGCGACGTGCGCCGCGCGCGTGGCAACGGCGAGGGCGAAGAGCGCCCGCGCCGCCACGACCACAGCGCCAACCGCCAGGTGTTCCGTGCCTCGGATGATCCGTTCTTCTCGCGCCCGTACGAGCCCAGCGCCGCGAGCGTCGCCCAGGCCAAGGCGGCCGATGAAGTGGCCGCTGCACTGACCCGCGGCCGCCAGGCGCCCAAGCGGCCGGTGGCTGCCTTGCTGGGCGGCGTGCCGCGCAAGTCCTGACCCTGCTGTTGCGCAATGATGGCCCGCCTGTGCGGGCCATTTGATTTTGCGCGCCCGCTAGCCATGCGGGGGCTGCGGCAGCGTGGCCAGGCGCTGGCGCCAGGCGTCGGTGGCCTGCGCCAGCCAGCCCTGCACCTGATTCGCGCTGCTCGACAGCCCCAGGTGGGCGCCGGCCTCGCGCAGCGCATCCAGCGGTGCGCCGGTGTCGATCGCTTGCGCGCCGCTCTGCTTGCTGAGTTTTTCGCCGGTGCCGTTGACCACCACCGGCACGTGCAGGTAGGCCGGCGTGGGCAGGCCCAGCAGGTGCTGCAGGTGGATCTGGCGCGGCGTGGAGTCGAGCAGATCGGCGCCGCGCACGATATGCGTGATGCCCTGCCGGCCGTCATCCACCACTACCGCCAGTTGATACGCCCACAGTCCGTCCGCGCGGCGCAGCACGAAGTCGCCCAGCTCGGTTTCCAGGTCCTGGCACTGGCGGCCCTGCCAGCGGTCGTCGAAGCAGAGGGTGGCGGCCGGGCCATCAGGCACGCGCACGCGCCAGGCGCGCGGCAGCTTGCCGTTCAGGCCGTGGCGGCAGGTGCCGGGATAGCCCAGGGTCTGGTGCCGCTCGCGCACGTGCACCAGCGAATCGGCAATCTCCTTGCGTGAACAGCCGCAGGGGTAGAGCTGCCCGGCGGCGTCGAGGTGGCGCAGCGCATCGGCATAGAACGGTTCATGCCGGCTCTGCCACACCGGCGGCTCGTCCGGCGTCATGCCCAGGCGTTCCAGTGTGAGCAGGATGTCTTCGTCCGCGCCGCGCACGCAGCGCGGCATGTCGATGTCCTCGATGCGCACCAGCCACTGGCCGCCGTGCGCGCGCGCGTCCAGCCAGCTGGCCAGCGCGGTGACCAGCGAGCCCATATGCAGCGGCCCGGTGGGCGACGGGGCAAAGCGGCCGCGATAGCCGGCCGCGGCAACCATCGGTGCTGCCGTCACTGCTGTCACTGCCATGAGGCCTGCCCTCAGCCGGCGAAGTCGGGTTGCTGCAGCAGCGCCTGCGCCAGGCGCGGGTCTTCCAGCTTGCTGGCCCACCACTGCAGCGCCTTGCCGCGGTTGCTGGTGCGCCAGGCTACCTTGAAGTTGCCGGGCGCGCGCACCTCGACGGTCTCGCGCGCCTGCAGCACGCCGCTTTCGATATGGGGTTGCGCCATCGGCGCCGGCAGCCAGCCGCAGCCCAGCCCGCGGATCTGCGCTTCGAGCTTGTCGCGCATGGTGGGCACCACCAGCACGTCCTGCCCGGCCAGCACACCGTGGGTGCGCGCGGGCAGGTTGCGCGAGGTGTCGCCCACCGCGACGATGCGATGCCTGGCGATCTGGATGGTGGTGAGCGGGCCTTCCTCGGTCGCCAGCGGATGGTGCGCGGCCACCGCGAACACGAATGGCATCGAGCCCAGCGGCCGGATCTGGAAACCCTGCGTGCTGGGCGCATCGTAGGCGCCGCCGATCACCAGGTCGGCACGGTTGCTGACCAGCGCATCCCAGGCGCCGCCCAGCACCTCTTTGGAGAAGCGCAGCCGGGTGGCGGTATTCTCGGCATAGAAGTCGTGGATCACCGGCAGCAGCGCCCGGAAGTTGATCAGGTCGTCGACCACGATGGTGAGGGTGGCCTCCCAGCCGGTGGCCAGGCGCTTGACGCGCCGTGCCAGGTCATCGGCGGCATGCAGCAGATGGCGGCCCTCATCGAGCAGGGCACGGCCGGCCGGCGTCAGCTCGGCGCGGTGGCGGCGCCGGTCGAACAGCAGCACGTCCAGGTCTTCTTCCAGCTTGCGCACCACGTAGGTCAGCGCGGAAGGGACCTTGCCCATCTCGTGGGCGGCGGCTGCAAAGCTGCCCTTGCGTTCGATGGCGTCGAGGACTTCGAGGGATTCTAGTGAGAGTGCCATGTTCAGAAATTCTGAATGACTGCTTCTAAGGTGATCCCCGTAAATATACGCCTCAGGCCCTAAACTTCCTAGCATCAAAAGCGAAAACGTATGCCGCGACACGCTACCAAGCCGGTGCTTGCGGGCAAACAGGCTCAAGGAGGGCCATCAAAATGATTGAAATCAGAAAGTCTGCAGAGCGTGGTTACGCCGATCATGGCTGGCTGAAGTCCTTTCATTCGTTCTCGTTCGGCGACTACTATGATCCGCAATATGTGCAGTTCGGGCCGCTTCGCGTGATCAACGAGGATCGCGTCGCGCCGGGCATGGGCTTTGGCACCCACGGCCACCGCGACATGGAGATCATCAGCTATGTGCTTGAAGGCGAACTGGCCCACAAGGACAGCATGGGCAACGGCAGCGTGATCCGTCCGGGCGACGTGCAGCGCATGAGCGCTGGCACCGGCGTGCGCCATTCGGAGTACAACCACGCCGCGCACGACACCACCCACTTCCTGCAGATCTGGATCATGCCGGCCGAGAACGGCATCGACCCTGGCTATGAGGAAAAGCATTTCAACGCAGCCGACAAGCGCGGCAGGCTGCGCCTGGTGGCCAGCGCCGACGGCGCCGAGGGCTCGGTGGTGGTGCACCAGGACGTGCGCCTGTACGCCGGCCTGTTCGATGGCGACGAGGCGGCCACGCTGGCGCTTGCGCCGGGCCGCCGCGCCTATGTCCACGTGGCGCGCGGCCGGGTGATGGTCAACGGCAAGGCGCTGGAAGCCGGCGACGCAGCGAAGCTGGAAGCCGTGGGTGAGGTCGCGCTGTCTGGCGGCGATGGCGCCGAAGTGCTGGTGTTCGACCTGCCCTGAGCATTGTTCATTGCCGCATGCGAGAGCCCGCCTTCCGGCGGGCTTTTGTTTTTTGCACTGCGCGCCGGGCCCCGGCAGGTAGCGCTGTGCTATCTTCTCGCTATGCATTGCGCCTGCACCGGCACATCGCCGGCAAGCCCGCAAGGGCCAGGCCCTTGGAACACCCCGTACCAAGATGACCTTTGTTTCCATTCTCCTGGCGCTGATCGCTGAACAGTTCCGCGCCCTGGGCCGCAACAACCCGATCCACGAGATCGTGCGCGCACTCGGCGACCGCGCGGAACACGCCTTCGACACCGGCCGGCCGCGCGATGCCGCGCTGGCCTGGCTGACCGTGGTCGTGCCGTTGACCCTGGCGGTGATCGTGGTGCACTATCTGCTGGCCTCGATCAGCGTGGCGCTGACGCTCGCCTGGAATGTGCTGGTGCTGTACATGACGCTGGGCTTTCGCCAGTTCAGCCACTACTTCACCGACATCCACGAGGCCCTGAACCGCGACGACGTCCATACCGCGCGCACGCTGCTGCACGAGTGGACCGGCCTGGACACCGTCGAGATGCCGGTCTCCGAGATCGTGCGGCACACGCTGGAAGCGGCCATCATCGCCGTGCACCGGCATGTGTTCGGCGTGTTCTTCTGGTTCCTGGTGCCGGTCGGCCCCGGCGGGGTGGTGCTGTACCGCACCGCCGAATACCTGAGCCGCCACTGGAACCTGCCCTCGGCCGAGCGCAGCCCCGCGCTGGGCCGCTTTGCGGCGCGCGCCTTCTATTTGCTGGACTGGATTCCGTCGCGGCTGACGGCGATCGGCTTTGCCATCGTCGGCAACTTCGAGGATGCGGTCTACGCCTGGCGCAACCACGCGCGCAAGTGGAACGATGCCGTCAACGGCATCCTGCTTGCCAGCGGGGGCGGGGCGCTGGGCGTGCGCCTGGGCACGCCGCTGGCCGAGGACGATTCCACCGTGGTGCTGCGCGCCAGCGTGGCCGGCCCGGCCGTGGACTACGCGCCCGGCATGGAAGAGGACAACGGCGGCCCGGAACCGGTGCCGCCCGAATTCGGCACCGAGCCAGGCGTACGCACGCTGCAGTCGGCCGTGGGCCTGGTATGGCGCGCGGTAGTGCTGTGGATGCTGCTGCTCGCCATGCTGTCGCTGGCGCTCTGGGTCGGCTGAAGGGCGTTGAGAAGGGGGTGGCGCGCTAATCGCGGGCCGCGCCGCAGCGCCAGCAGGCGCCGAACTGGGCCTCGTGCCATTCCAGGCAGTGGCGGCATTGCCAGCTGGGCCCCGGCGCCGGGTTGGCGGCGGCATTGAGCACCGCCCACGCCTGCGCTTCCATCTCGTCATCCACCAGCCACACCTGCGCTGCGCTCTCCCGGAACGGGATCTCGCCGGTGGCGCCGGCCAGCCAGGTATTGCGCAATTCCGCCCGGATGCCGGCCGCCCGCAGGACGTTCCGGCAATGGGCCGCATGGACGAAGGAAGTGGCGGACAGCAGCAGTTTCATGGCAGCGCACCGGGTAGCCCAGGTGCGCTTACCTTACCACGGCTTCTGCTGGTTGGATTCGTGCAGCAACTGCATATAGAGCTGGTGGCGGCGCTCGGAGATCGCTCCCGATGCGACCGCGGCCAGCACGCCGCAGCCGGGCTCGTTGACATGGTGGCAGTTGTAGAAGCGGCACTCGGTCAGCAGCGGCCGGAATTCCGGGAAGGCGCGTTCGAGCATGCCCTCGCTCAGGTGGTACAGGCCGAATTCCTGGAAGCCCGGCGAATCGATCAGCGCACCCGGGCGGCCGTCCACGGTGCCCCATTCGGCTGGCAGGTGATAGAGCCGCGTGAAGGTGGTGGTGTGCTTGCCG
This sequence comes from Cupriavidus necator, assembly GCA_022041995.1. GTDB lineage: Bacteria > Pseudomonadota > Gammaproteobacteria > Burkholderiales > Burkholderiaceae > Cupriavidus. Next base: position 3,058,737 of record CP074381.1, on the reverse strand, counting down.
GAGTCAAGCTTGGCCGAGATCTCGCGGGTCTGCGCATCCACGCCCGGGATCAGCAGGTTCAGCAGCGATGACTTGCCCATGCCCGATTGCCCGATCAGGATGCTGGCCAGCCCCGCCAGGCGCGGCTTGAGCGCGGCCAGCGCCTGCGCCGGGTGGGCGCGCACCGACAGCTCCAGCGTGTCGTAGCCCAGCTCGCGGTACAGCGCCAGGCGCCCTCGCGCTTCTTCCAGCCGGTCGGGCAGGTCGGTCTTGTTGAGCACGATCAGCGGCCGGATCTCCATCGCCTCGGCCGACACCAGCGCGCGGCCGAGCAGGTCTTCGGAGAAGCCCGGCTCGGTTGCCAGCACGATCACGACCTGGTCGATGTTGGCGGCCAGCAGCTTGGATTTGAACTGGTCGGAGCGGTGCAGCAGGTTCTTGCGCGGCGAGGCCGCGGTGATCACGCACTGGTCGGCGGCGGCGCGTTCCACGCTGACATGGTCGCCCACCGCGCAGTCGCTCCTCTTGCCGCGCGGGAAGGCATGCATGCGCGTGCCGTCGCCCAGCTCGACCACGTAGTGGCGGCCATGGGCGGCGATGATCAGCGCGGGTTCGGTGCTCGTGCCGGCATGGCTGCCGCCGCCGGCGTTGCGGTGACGCGCGGCGCGGCTCATGCGTGCGCCAGCAGGCGGTCGATCCGCTGCGCGGCGGGCGGATGCGAGTAGTAGAAGGCGCTGTAGAGCGGATCGGGCGTCAGCGTCGAGGCGTTGTCCTTGTACAGCTTCACCAGTGCCGACACCAGGTTGCCGGCATCGGTCTGGCCGGCGGCAAAGGCGTCGGCCTCGAACTCATGGCGGCGCGACGACAGGCTCGACAACGGCCCCAGCAGGAAGGTGAACACCGGCAGCGCCAGGAAGAACAGCACCAGCGCCAGCGCGTTGTTGGACACACCCAGGTTGGGCACCACGCCCAGCCCGGTGTAGAACCAGCTGCGCGTGGCCAGCCAGCCCAGCAGCGCCAGGAACACCAGGCTCAGCGCAAAGGTGACGACGATGCGCTTGGCCACGTGGCGGCGCTTGAAGTGGCCCAGCTCATGCGCCAGCACCGCCTCGATCTCGTCGCCCGACAGGCGCTCCAGCAGCGTATCGAAGAAGACAATGCGCTTGGCCGCGCCGAAGCCGGTGAAATACGCATTGCCGTGGGCGCTGCGCTTGCTGCCGTCCATCACGAACAGGCCCTTGCTGGCAAAGCCGCAGCGCTGCATCAGGGCCTCGATGCGCTGGCGCAGCGAATCATCGGTGAGCGGCTCGAACTTGTTGAACAGCGGCGCGATAAAGGTCGGGAACACCACCAGCAGGATCAGGTTGAAGGCCATCCACACCAGCCAGGTCCAGACCCACCACAGCGAGCCGGCGCGCTCCATCAGCCACAGCACCGCCAGCAGCAGCGGCAGGCCCAGCGCGCAAGCCACCACCAGCATCTTGGCCACGTCGGCCAGCCACAGGCCGAACGTCATCTTGTTGAAGCCGAAGCGCTCCTCGATGCCGAACTGGCCGTACAGCGAGAACGGCAGGTCGACCAGCCCGCCGATCAGCGCCACGCTGGCCACCAGCGCCACGCCGTAGGCATAGCCCGGACCGAAAGTGTCCAGCCAGGACTGGTTGAGCCACTGCAGCCCGCCCAGCATGGTGAAGCCGATCAGCACCGCGGCCCCGGCCAGCACCTCGAGCATCGACAGCCGGGTGCGGGCGATGGTGTAGTCCGCGGCCTTCTGGTGCGAGGCCAGGGTGATGGTGTCGGCAAAGCGCGGCGGCACCGCGTTGCGGTGCTGCGCCACATGCCGGACCTGGCGGGCGGCCAGCCAGAGCTTGGTCAGCACCATCAGCACCAGGGCGGCGAGAAAGACAATCGTGAACATCGGCAAGAGCCTTGTTGTGGGGGCGGGCGCCCGGCATTGCGCGCGGCGGGCGTCCGTTGGGACCGCCGGGCCCCGGGGTGGGGCAGGCGGCGCTCCGGGATATCCGGAAATCACCCCGGCGCTGGTGCGCAAACGGCCATTCCGGACGGATATGCGAGAATTATAAATTGTTCGCGCCCGGCCCCGCCGCGGCCGCTTTCCTGAAATCCCTTCTTCCGCAGTCCCGATGACAAGCCAAGCCACCGCCAAATCCGTCAAAAGTGAAAACAACCTGATCTGGCTGGATATGGAAATGACCGGTCTGCAGCCGGATACCGATCGCATCATCGAAGTGGCGATCGTCATTACCGACTCCGAACTCAATATCCTGGCCGAAGGCCCCGTGCTGGTGATCCACCAGAGCGACGCCGTGCTCAATGGCATGGACAACTGGAACAAAGGCACCCATGGCCGCTCGGGCCTGATCGACAAGGTCAAGGCATCGACCCTGACCGAAGAGCAGGCCGAGGCCGAGCTGCTGGCCTTTCTCAAGCGCTGGGTGCCGGCCGGCAAGTCGCCGATGTGCGGCAACTCGATCTGCCAGGACCGCCGCTTCATGGCGCGCTACATGCCCAAGCTGGAGTCGTTCTTCCACTACCGCAACCTGGACGTGTCCACGCTGAAGGAGCTGTGCAAGCGCTGGGAGCCGGCCATCCACAAGGGCTTTATCAAGCGCCAGCTGCATACGGCGCTGGCCGACATCCTGGAATCGGTCGAAGAGCTGCGCTACTACCGCACGCATTTTATCCGTCACGCCGCGCCGGGGACCGCACCGGCCGCCGACGCACCAGCCGCCGACGCACCGGCCGCCAACACGCCAGCCGCCAACACGCCGGCGCAATAACCGGGGCCAGCGGCTCCCGAAACAACAACCCACCACAAGCGACGGGCCGCCCGCACCGGGCGGCCGCGTTGCCGCCGCCGGGCGCCGTGCGCTGTCGGGGGCGTGTCCCGCCCGCCTGCCCATGCTTGAGCGCATCGTCTCCATCATCACACCGGTCATCCTGATCATCCTGGTCGGGTGGCTGTACGGGCGCAAGGCCCATCCGGACATGGCCGGCATCAACCGCGCCACGCTGGACGTGATCGCGCCGCTGCTGGTGGTGTCGGCCTTCGTCAGCAAGGATTTCGTGCTGGCCGACCAGCTGGTGCTGCTGGGCTGCGCGGTGGCGGTGGTGCTGGGCTCGGGCGTGCTGGCGTGGGCGCTGGCGCGGCTGCTGAAGGCCGATCCGCGCACCTTCGTGCCGCCGATGATGTTCAACAACTGCGGCAATATGGGCCTGCCGCTGTCGGTATTTGCCTTCGGTCCGGCCGGGCTGGCGCCGGCGGTGGCGCTGTTCGCGGCATCGAACCTGATGCACTTCACCATCGGCATGAAGATCGTCAACCGCCATGCGTCGATGGCGCAGATCGCCCGCAATCCCATGGTGCTGGCTACCGTGGCGGGCGTGGCGCTGGCGCTGGCGCGGCCCTGGTTCACGCTGCCGGACCCGGTTTACCAGTCGGTCAAGCTGCTGGGCGACGCCACCGTGCCGCTGATGCTGTTTGCGCTGGGCGTACGCATGAAGGACGTCAGCCTGCGCAACTGGGGCATAGGCCTGGTCGGTGCCGCTGCGTGCCCGCTGACAGGCATTGCGGTGGCGCTGCTGCTGGCGCAGTGGGTGCCGCTGACCGAATTGCAGCGTGGCCTGCTCTTTGTGTTCGCCGCGCTGCCGCCGGCGGTGCTGAACTTCCTGGTGGCGGACCATTTCCGGCAGGAGCCGGACCAGGTGGCGTCGATCGTGCTGCTGGGCAATATCGCCGCGGTGGTGTTCGTGCCGGTGGGGTTGTACCTGGGCTTGCGCTGAGGCGCGGGAAGGGGGAGCCCGCAGGCGGGCGCCTGCGGGCGATTGGTGCGATTGGTGCGATTGGCGAGATTACGCCGCGGGCTTGGCCCGCACGGCGTTTTTCGGGCGCCAGGCCTTGACGATGGCTTCGTCGGTTTCCATGTAGGGGCCGCCGATCAGGTCGATGCAATACGGCACCGCAGCAAAGATCCCTTGCACCACGGCCTTGCCATCGGCATCGCGCAGGCCCTCCAGGGTCTCGCGGATGGCGCGCGGCTGGCCGGGCAGGTTGACGATCAGCGCGGCGCGGCTGGCGGTCTCGCGGATCACCGCCACCTGTCGCGACAGGATCGCGGTCGGCACGAAATGCAGGCTGACCTGGCGCATCTGCTCGCCAAAGCCGGGCATTTCCTTGGTGCCCACGGCCAGCGTGGCCTCGGGCGTCACGTCGCGGCGCGCCGGGCCGGTGCCGCCGGTGGTCAGCACCAGGTCGCAGCCGGCCACGTCGACCAGGTCGATCAGGGTGCGCGAGATCTGCGCCTGCTCGTCCGGGATCAGCCGTTCCACCGCCTGCCAGGGCGTGGTCAGCGTGCGCCCGAACCACTCGCGCAGCGCCGGGATGCCTTCGTCCTGGTAGGTGCCGGCCGAGGCGCGGTCCGAGATCGAAACAAAGCCGACAACGAGTTCGTCGGGACGGTTGCGGACAACCGGCTGCGTGGTCTGGGTCATGCCTCGGGCTCCGTAGGGGGTTGGTCCTCGGCGGCGCCGGCCTTGCCGTCCTTCACGTCCAGCGCCGTCTTGATCGCCTGGAACAGCTCGCGGAAATAGCGCGGCGGCTTGCTTTGCTCTTTTTCCTTGCGCGCGTTGCGGATGGTGTTGCGCAGCGCCTGCACGTCGATGCCGGGATGCTCGGCGAGGAAGCGCGTCAGCGCCGCGTCGTCGGCCAGCAGCAGCTCGCGCCAGCGCTCGATCAGGTGCATGCGGGCGGTTTCGGCCTTGCTGGTGCCCTTGAAGCCCTCCAGCGCTTGCCGGATCACCTCGACCTCTTCGTCCTCGAGGCCGCGCATGATCTTGCCCACGAACTGCATCTGGCGGCGCTTGCCTTCGTGGCTGTTGATGCGGCGGGCCTGGTGGATGGCGTCGGCCAGTGCTTCGGGCATGGGCACGCGCGCCAGGCGGTCCTTGGCCAGCGCTTCCAGCTCGGCGCCAAGGTCCTGCAGGGCGGTCATGTCGCGCTTGCGCTGCGACTTGCTTTTCGGTTCGTCGTCTTCCGGTTCGGGCGCAAAGCCTCCGGGAAAGCGCGAGCCATTCGGATTACGGGAATTTCGCGTCATGCCCGGCATTTTATCTTGCTATGATTGCCGCTTGGACTTTTGATGACACCCGCCCAGCATGGACCAGATCGCAGAACAGACCGCGCACTTCACCTACACCCAGGCCCAGCTCAGCGAGATGGCCGCCGATGTGCTGCGCGTTGCACGCGAACTTGGGGCGACCGACGCCGCCACCGAGATCTCCGAAGGCAGCGGCCTGTCGGTATCGGTACGCAAGGGGCAGGTGGAAACCATCGAGCAGAACCGCGACAAGGTGGTCGGGGTCACGGTCATGATCGGCAAGCGCCGCGGCAATGCCAGCACCTCTGACTTCTCGCCGGCCGCTCTGCGCGCCACCGCCGAGGCCGCCTACAACATCGCCCGCTTCACGGCCGAGGACGATTGCGCCGGCCTGGCCGAGGAAGAACTGCTGGAACGCGCGCCACAGGACCTGGAACTGTTCCACCCGTGGGCGCTGGACGCCGAGCGCGCCATCGACATCGCCACCCGTGCCGAGGCCGCCGCCTTCGCGGTGTCGCCGCGCATCCGCAACAGCGACGGCGCCAGCGTGTCGGCGCAGCATTCGCAGTTCGTGCTGGCGACCACGCGCGGCTTCTCGGGCGGCTACCCGTATTCGCGCCATTTCATCTCGTGCGCGCCGATCGCCGGCAGCGGCAGCGGCATGCAGCGCGATGACTGGTACTCGTCCAAGCGCTCGCCGCTGGCGCTGGCCGCGCCCGAGGACATCGGCCGCTACGCCGCCGAGCGCGCGCTGGCGCGGCTGCAGGCGCGCCAGTTGTCCACGCGCCGCTGCCCGGTGCTGTTCGAGGCGCCGCTGGCCGCGGGGCTGCTGGGTGCCTTCGTGCAGGCGGTGTCGGGCGGCGCGCTGTACCGCAAATCCACCTTCCTGTGCGATTCGCTGGGCCAGGCCGTGTTTGCCCCGCATATCCAGATCCATGAGCAGCCGCATACCCCCGGCGCCATGGGCAGCGCCCCGTTCGACGAGGAAGGCGTGCGCACCCGCGCCCGCGACGTGGTGCGCGACGGCGTGGTGCAGGGGTATTTCCTGTCGACCTATTCCGCGCGCAAGCTCGGCATGCAGACCACCGGCAACGCCGGCGGCTCGCACAACCTGACGCTGACGAGCTCGCTGACCGAGCCCGGCGACGACTTCCCGGCGATGCTGCGCAAGCTTGGCACCGGCCTGCTGGTGACCGAGCTGATGGGGCAGGGCGTCAACTACGTGACCGGCGACTATTCGCGCGGCGCCTCGGGCTACTGGGTCGAGAACGGCGTGATCCAGTACCCGGTGGAGGAAATCACCATCGCCGGCAATATGGCCGAGATGTTCCAGCGGATCGTCGCGATCGGCGCGGATTCGCTGGTGCGCGGCACCAAGGAAACCGGCTCGATCCTGCTTGAGCAGATGACGATTGCCGGCACCTGAGCGGCGCGTGCCAGCCAAAGAAAAAGCAGGCCGGCCGGCCTGCTTTTTTTGCGCGCGCAACGCCTTACGACTCGTCCGACGGCGGCCGCTCATACGTGACGAAGGCATAGTCGAAGCCATTCGCCTCCGAATGATGCGTTTCGCGCGCGGTTTCAATCCATTGGGTGCGGTCGATCGCCGGGAAAAAGGCGTCGCCCTCCACCTCCGCGTCAATCTCGGTCACCACCAGCCGGTCCGCGCACGGCATCGCCTCGGCATAGAGCTGCGCGCCGCCGATCAGGAAGATCTGCTCCGCGCCCACGCACAGGCGCTGGGCGTCTTCCAGCGAGGCCGCCACCTCGGCGCCTTCGACGCGCAGGTCCGGGTTGCGGCTGACCACGATATTGCGGCGCCCTGGCAGCGGGCGGCCGATCGAGTCCCAGGTCTTGCGGCCCATGATCACGGGCGCGCCCATGGTGGTGCGCTTGAAGTGGGCCAGGTCTTCCGGCAGGCGCCAAGGCAGCGTGTTGTCGCGGCCGATGGTGTTGTTGCGCGCGCGCGCGACGACCAGTGTCAGCAGCGTCATACGGCCACCGGTGCCTTGATGGCGGCGTGCGACTGGTAGCCAACCAGTTCAAAGTCTTCGTAGCGGTAGTCGAAGATGCTGTCGGGCTTGCGCAGGATCTTCAGCTGCGGCAGCGCCAGCGGCTCGCGCGCCAGCTGGGTCTGCACCTGCTCGAAATGGTTGTTGTACAGATGGCAGTCGCCGCCGGTCCAGACGAAGTCGCCCACTTCCAGCCCGGTCTGCTGCGCCATCATGTGGGTCAGCAGCGCATAGCTGGCAATATTGAACGGCACGCCCAGGAAGATATCGGCGCTGCGCTGGTAGAGCTGGCACGACAGCCGGCCATCGGCCACGTAGAACTGGAAGAACGCGTGGCAGGGCGGCAGCTTCATGCGCGGGATGTCGGCCACGTTCCAGGCCGATACGATCAGGCGGCGCGAATCCGGGTTGGCGCGGATCTGCGCCACCAGGTCGGTGATCTGGTCGATATGGCGGCCGTCCGGCGCCGGCCACGAGCGCCACTGCGAGCCGTAGACCGGACCCAGTTCGCCGTTCTCGTCGGCCCACTCGTCCCAGATGGTGACGCCGTGCTCCTGCAGCCAGCGCACGTTGGTCGAGCCCTGCAGGAACCACAGCAGTTCATGGATGATCGACTTCAGGTGCAGCTTCTTGGTGGTGACCACCGGAAAACCTGCGCGCAGGTCGAAGCGCATCTGGTAGCCAAACACCGAGCGCGTGCCGGTGCCGGTGCGGTCGGCCTTGTCGGTGCCATGCTCGTACACATGGCGCATGAAGTCGAGGTACTGTTTCATCGGCGCGGGGCGGGATGGGAAGTGACGCGGGCGCTGGTCCCGCAAAACTGGCATTTTAAAGCAAAAGGGCCATCCCTCAGGATGGCCCTTCACCGGGCTGGCGGGGACGGGTGCCCCGCCATGCCTGGCGCGGCCTGCCGCCTTAGTGGCTGCTGGCCGGCTGCTGCACGCGGCGCTTCTGCACCAGGTAGCCGGCGCCCAGCACGCCGCCGACGATCAGCACGTACAGGCCCCAGTTGACCGCCGGGTTGGCTTCGAAGAACGCCTTGATCATCGGCTCGTGCACGATCATCTTGACCGCCGTGAACGCCAGCACGCCCGCGCCCAGGTAGATGATGACCGGGAAGCGGCTCATCAGCTTGAGCACCAGGCTGGAGCCCCACACCACGATGGGGATGCTGATCAGCAGGCCCAGCACCACCAGCAGGAAGCTGCCGTGCGCGGCGCCGGCCACGGCCAGCACGTTGTCCACGCCCATCACCGCGTCGGCGATGATGATGGTCTTCATTGCGCCCCACAGGGTCGAGGCGCCCGAGCCGTGCCCCTCGCCGTCGCCTTCATCGGACAGCAGCTTGTAGGCAATCCACACCAGCGCCAGGCCGCCAATCAGCATCAGCCCCGGAATCTTCAGCAGCCAGACCACGCCGATCGTCATGGCCGAGCGCACCACCACGGCACCGACGGTACCCCAGATGATGGCCTTTTTCTGCAGGTGGGGGGCAGGTTGCGCGCCGCCAGGGCAATCACGATGGCATTGTCGCCGGCCAGCACCAGGTCAATGACGACGATGGACAGCAGTGCCGTCAGGAACTGCATCGTGAACAGATCGGTAAACCACTCCATGAACTCTCCTCAGGGTACGAATCAGCGCTAGTGCGCGTTGGGTTCGCCTGGATTCACGGAGCACGGGGAGCGTGGGGCCGCCTTTGCAAACCATGAGAACCAGGTTGCAAAGGTCTTGCTCGACCACTGACGCGGTATGCGCGCCTGTGGTCAGCACAACCGGGGACACAGGTCCCGGAATGACGATTGTGCTAAGGGCATGGGCCCCGGAGCTACTCCCCTTTGAGGGACACGACCCGTTGGGGTCGCGTTGGGGCGCATTATAAACGAACCGCAACGGATATGCCTCATTGGGAAAGATACTGACTCAAGGTTTCGATGTGCCGCATACGGCCCCTATGGGCATCTTGCGGTGCGCGATCCGCCGGATGGGCCTATCCTTTAAGCTCGGCTTCGCCCGATGCGTCCCGGACCGCACAGGGAGGTGTTGCGGAGACCGGCGCGCACGACATGTACAGCGCGGCCTTGGGAATACGCAGTGAAGCAGTGACCATTCGCGATCACACAAGGAAACGACATGCCGGCTGTCCCGAATCCGCCGAATACTCCTCCCTTCCAGAACAAAGCCCCGCAGACACCTCTCCCTCCGCTGAACCACCACAACGGCCATGCGGCCGCACCGCCCGCCCTGGTCGCGCTGGCCAATGGCCGCGCGCACTGGCCGCCGCCCCAGCCGGAGTTCGTGCAGCAGTACCGCGAGGACAGCGGCGCGCTGCGCGAGCAGGTGCTGGCCGGGCTGCGTGCCGGGCAGGCCGCCATCAGCCCCAAGTTCTTCTACGACGTGCTGGGCTCGCGCCTGTTCGAGGCCATCACCGACCTGCCGGAGTACTATCCGACCCGCACCGAGGCCGCGATCTTTGCCAGCGCGGCGCCGGCCATTGCCGCGCGTGCCGGCAGCGGCTGCGTGCTGGTGGACCTGGGGGCGGGCAATTGCGAAAAGGCTGCCAGGCTCTTTGGCAGCCTGCGTCCGGCGCAGTACGTGGCGCTGGATATCTCGGTGGAGTTCCTGCGCGCGACGCTGTCGTCGCTGCAGCAGCAGCATCCCGAGATCCCGATGCTGGGTCTGGGCGCCGACCTGTGTGCGCCGTTCGATTTGCCCGCCAAGGTCAGGCGCGGCAGGCGGCTGTTCTTCTATCCGGGCTCGAGCATCGGCAATTTCGCCCCGGTCGAGGCCCTGGCATTGCTGCAGCGCATGCGCGGCGCGGCCGGGCGCGGCGACGGCGTGCTGATCGGAGTGGACCTGCACAAGGACGAAGCCACGCTGGTGTCTGCCTATGACGATGCGCTGGGCGTCACCGCCGCGTTCAACCGCAACGTGCTGCGCAATGTGAACCGCATCGTCGGCACGGATTTCTCGCTGGACGACTGGCGCCATGTGGCGAGCTTCGACCGCGCGGCATCGCGCATCCAGATGCATCTGCAGGCGTGCCGCGACGTGCGCGTGCAGTGGCAGGGCGGGGCGCGCGAGTTTGCCGCCGGCGAACGGATCCATACCGAGGACTCCTACAAATACCGCCCTGAGGACTTCACGCTATTGCTGGAAGCCGCCGGATTCGATGACCCGGTGTACTGGACCGACCCGAGCGGCTGGTTCGCCGTGTTCCACGCGCGCGGCTGATCCGCCCGCGCGGGCGCCATGGGGCAGGGATGGCAGGTAGTGTCATAATGGCCGCAGCTGGCCTGGCGTGCGAGCGCCAGGCCAGCAGTTGCCTGCTTCGGTCACTGCCTGTCCACTGTTGACTCCCTGCACGGACTTTCCCGATGAGCGGCTTTCCCATGCTTCCCGATCTCTACTTCACCGGCGGCAAGGCGATCTGGTCCGACCCGCGCCGGCTGCCGCGCGAAGGGCTGGCGCAGGCGCTGGTCGATGCGCGCAACCGCACGCTGGCGTGGCTGGCACCGTTCGGGCAGACGCGCCGCGCCTGGGACGTGCCGCATCAGTACGATGCCGATCCGCCGTTGTGGACGCTCGGGCACGTGGCCTGGCATGCGGAGTGGTGGTGCCTGCGCGGCGTGCGCCAGGTGGACCGCGGCGGCGTGCCGGTGCCAGTGGCGTCCGAGCCGTCGCTGCTGGACGGCGCCGACGAGTGGTTCGACCCGGACCGCATCGGTCCCGACGAGCGCTGGGAGATCACGCTGCCAGACGTCGCGGTGATCAAGCGCTATGCCGCCGACGTGCTCGACGGCGTGCTGCGCCGGATTGCGCTGCTGCCCGACGACAGCGACCTGACCCTGTACCCGTACCGCCGCGCGCTGCTGCATGAGGATGCGCAGGGCGAAGGCGTGGCCGCGCTGTTGCAGGCGCTGGGCATGGCGCCCACGGAGGCCATCGGCGCCGGTCCGGTGCAGCCTGCGGGCATGGCGGCACGCTGCATTTCCCGGGCGGTCGCTTCACGCTCGGCTGGAGCGATCCCGACGGCTTTGCCTGGCCGGATGAACTGCCGCCGCAGCCCACCTACGTACCCGCATTTGAAATGGACATGGCGCCGGTCAGCAACGCGCAGTTCCTCGAGTTCGTCGAGGACGGCGGCTACGAGCACCCGGCGTGGTGGTCGTCAGCGGGGCGCCAGTGGCTGATGACGCAGGAACGCTCGGCACCGCGCTACTGGTCGCGCCATCCGGAATCGCGCGCCTGGATGGTGGAGCGCTTCGGCACGCTGCGCACGCTCAATCCGGATGAGGCGGTGCGCCACGTCACGCTGTACGAGGCGCAGGCGTGGTGCGTGTGGGCGGGGCGGAGGCTGCCGGCGGAATCGGAATGGGAACTCGCCGCGACGCAGAACCGTGGCCTGCAGTGGGGGGCGCTGCGTGAGTGGACTGCCACGCCCTATGAGCCGTACGCGGGATTTGCCGCCGCGCCGTCCGACAGCGACGTGGTGGGGCGCTTTGGCACGCACCAGGCGGTGCGCGGCGTGTCGTTTGCCAGCCCCGCGCGGCTGCGCCATGTGCGGGCAAGGTGGGCGCGGTTGCCGGAAGATGATCTTTCCTTTATCGGTTTTCGCACCTGCGCGCCGTAGCGGGCTGGACGCGACAACGGAAAAAGGGCACCCGAGGGTGCCCTTTGTTCTGCCTGGCAGGTGCGCTTAGCGCACCACCACATCAACGCTCGTAGCGCGAGCGGCTGTTGCGGTTGCCGTTGCCGTTGCCATTGCCGCCGAAACCGCCAAAGCTGCGATTGCCGTCACGGTTGCCGTCGCGGTTGCCGAAGCTGCGGCCTTCGCCGTTGCCACCGGTGTTGCCACCGGTGTTGCCACGATAGCCGCCGCCGGTGCGGTCGCCGAAGCCACCACGGTTGTTGTCGCCAAAGCTGCGGGCGGCGCCGTCGCGGTTGCCGAAACCACCGCGGTTGTCGTCGCCGAAGCTGCGGCCGCCTTCGCGGTTGCCGAAGCCACGCGCACCGTCGTTGGCGCCGCGGTAGCCGGCGCCCTGGCCGCCCTGGCCCTGGCCACGGTAGCCGCCTTCACGATTGCCGAAGCCGCCGCGGTTGTCGTCGCCGAACGGGCGTGCGCCTTCCGGGCGGTTGCCGAAGCCACGGCTCTCGCCGCTGAACTTGCGCTCGCCGAAGCCGGTGCGGTTCTCGCCGCCGCCGAACTTGCGGTCGCCGAAGCTGCGTTCGCCGCCACGGTAGCCGCCGCCATTGCCGCGGAAGTCACCGCGGCCGCCGCTCGGCTTGCCGCCGAAGTTGGAACGCGGCTTGGGCGAACGGCGCGGCTCCAGGCCTTCGATTACCGAAGCGTCGATGCGCTGGTTGGTGAAGCGCTCGATTCGCTTCCACTGGAACATGTCGTTGTGGTTCACCAGGTTGATGGCGGTGCCCGAGCGGCCCGCGCGGCCGGTGCGGCCGATGCGGTGCACGTAGTCCTCGGCCTGCTTGGGCAGGTCGAAGTTCACCACGTGGGTGATATCGGGCACGTCGATGCCGCGCGCGGCCACGTCGGTGGCCACCAGCACGCGCAGGTTGCCGCGGCGCAGCGCGGTCAGGGTGCGGTTGCGCGCGCCCTGGGTCATGTCGCCGTGCAGCGCGCCGGCGGAGAAGCCGGTGTCGGACAGGCGCTCGGCCAGCGAATCGGCATCGCGCTTGGTCGCGGTGAAGACGATGGCCTGCTTGAGCGACGCATCGCGCAGCAGGTGGTCGAGCAGGCGTTCCTTGTGCGACATGTCGTCGGTGAAGTGCAGGCGCTGCTCGATATGGCTCTGGTCGGCGCGGGCCGCGGCGATCTCGATGCGTTGCGGATCCTTCAGCTGGCGCGAGGCCAGCTGGGCGATGCGCTGGTCGAGCGTGGCCGAGAACATCAGCGTCTGGCGGGTCGTCGGCGTGGCGGCCACGATGGCGTCGATGTCGTCGGCAAAGCCCATGTCGAGCATGCGGTCGGCTTCGTCGAACACCAGCATGTCCAGTGCCGACAGGTCGATGCGGCCGGCGTCGATATGGTCGAGCAGGCGGCCCGGCGTGGCCACCAGGATGTCAGGCATCTTGGACAGCGCGGCCAGTTGCTTGGGGTAGGGCATGCCGCCCAGGATGCTGGCGCACACGATGCGGCGCAGGTTGCGGCCGTACTTGGCGGCAGCTTCAGTCACCTGCAAGGCGAGTTCGCGGGTCGGCGTCAGCACCAGCAGCGCGGGCTGCGCGGGCGACGGACGGGGGCGCTTGCCCTTCATGCGCTTGACCGGCTCGTCCGGGCGCGGACGGTTCGGGGCAGCCTTTTCGCTGATGCGCTGGATCGCGGGCAGCATGAACGCGGCGGTCTTGCCCGAGCCGGTCTGGCTCGAGACCAGCAAGTCGCGGCCGGCCAGGAAGGCCGGGATGGCCTGGGCCTGCACCGGCGTGGGCGTGTTGTAGTTCAGTTCGGAGAGGGCGCGCAGGATGGCCGCATCGAGGCCAAGCTTGGCGAAACCGCTTTCCACGGCCGGGGCTTCTTCAACTGCCGGGCTGGGGTTGAGCAGGGCGTCGAGCTTGTCGAGCGGGCTCTGGACAGCGTCGGAAGTGATCGAGGCGTCGGTCGCGGAGGCAATAGCTTGCTCCGCACGAATGTCGTGCTGGGTCATGTCGGAATGGTCAAATAAATGCATGGCACCCCGGCAAAGCAAAATGGGGTGGGCGCAGTGCAAAGTCTTAAAAAGGCTTCGGCGCCAATCGGTGAGGCCGTTACGACAGACACAGCTGGCAGTACGGCGGCAGGCAGGGCGGTGGCTGGTCCCGCTAGGCGGTCCGGCCGTATCCCTGGCAGGCAAACAGCTCAGGTTTCAGGCTGTTCAACAGGATCGGAGACGAGGCGACGTCAGGTGAGCGGTGCGTTCTGCTGGGCGGCTGGGGCCATGAGTGATGACTAGGCGACCGGCAGCGAGGAAACAGAGCTTGGGAGGGCAGCGGATTCGCCGCGGCAGGAAGCCGGGCGCTTGGCGGATCTCACAGTTGCGAAACTCACGGCGCGGATTATAGCAGAGTACGGAATTTTTGTTGCACTGCGAAAACGTAACCGGATATGTCAGGCGCTCGTCACCTTCCAGACGCGCCCCGCACCACGCTGGTTGAAAGCCGAAAACCCCCGCCTATACTGGAGGCGCGAGCACACAGGATGCCCGCACGGGGCGGACGAAAACGCTCCCGCTTGACCTCTTCCAGCGGCATTGGGCCGCTGTTCGCGGCGAGCACTGCGGTCATTGACTCCAAGCGCCAGTCTTCCTGCGACTCTCCGGGTGGTCCGGATGGGCGTCCGCAACATGCTTCATGGGCGGAATCATGGGAAGCCTGCCTGGAACAGAATGACCGAACTGCTGACCGCGTGACCCAGGTGGTCCGGGCCCGTCCGCATCCAAAGCCCGCCAGCGATGGCGGGCTTTTCATTGGGTGCCTTCCTATTGCTATTGCGCGTTCGATTCTTGCTGCTCAGTCCTCGGCATCCTTGCCCGCTGCCTTGCGCGGCAGGCGGCCCAGCGGCTGCTCCTGCGGCATCACATAGCGATTGCCCGGCAGCCCGCCCGGGTAGTCGACGATGCGGGTGGTGCCCTGGCGCCGCAAGCCATGCCATGCCTGGCCGCCGGCGGTGCGTCCGCCGCCCAGGATGGTGGTCATGGCCTGCCGGTCGAGATCGATGCTGTCGGGCAAATCCTTGATGACGATCACTGCCATGGCTGTCTCCGGTCAAGTGGGGCCACGGCCATGCGGCCGCGGGACCGCTTCAGTATAGGCGAGGCGGTCCGCGGGCTTGCCCGCGTGCCCGCCGCGCGGTGCGCTCAGACGGCGGCGAAATTGCCGGCCCATTGCGACGGGTCCACGTTGACGCGCACCGGGCCGACGCCAGGGCCGATGCTGCCGACGTTGTTGAGGGTGTTCACCTTGGTGAGCTGGACCTGCGCGGCGTCGACTCGCTGCTGATCAGTTGTGCGGACATCCAGGTCGGCGCCGTCGTCGCGGAGATCGAGCGGATGGGCAGGCCGGTCATTACCAGCAATCAGGCGCTTCTCTGGCATTGCCTGAAGACACTCGCCCTGCCGGACCGGCCGCCTGGCTACGGCGCGCTGCTTCGCAGGGAGTTTGAGTGAACTCCATCCGAGCCGTCCTAGCCTGGCAGGCCACTCTCAATACCCTGCTGGGCCCGCCACATATGCGCAGGCACGGGACGACGCCCGGATATGTATTCGTCTGGCCAACAGTGCCGTGAAATGAGTTGGCCAGCGCCCAACACCGATTCGGCCTGACGGTGCATCGCAAAGCGCCGGAATCCTTTGAAAAATCTTTGTTTTTCAAGACCTTACGAATTTTGATGCAACACTCTCCGTGGCATGGCATGGCCCGTGCTCTATAGCCTTCGAGCGCAACAACGTGCTCTCCCAACCGAACCCCAAGGAGATTTACCATGCAATCGACCCTCATGATCAAGGATCTGCCGCTCGACAAGGAACTCGACGGCAAGACCATGTCCGCTGTGCGCGGCGGCCACGCCGTCTCTGTTGTCGGCGGCAATGCTCAAAACGTCATCGGTGGCGGCGGCTTTGCCAGCCCGACCATCGGCGTGCAGGTCGGGCCGACCGTGAACACGATCGACGCGAGCTCGCACTTCAGCCTGAAGATGCCCACCATGCAGAACTTCGGCAACGGCACCCAGGCGGCCGTGCTGTAACGCTGCATGCGGGAGTCCTGCCGAGGCGGAACTCCCTCAACCGAACCGAACCCCCAGGAGACGTACCATGCAATCGACTCTCATGATCAAGGATCTGCCGCTCGACAAGGAACTCGACGGCAAGGCCATGTCCGCTGTACGCGGCGGTAGCGCCTACTCTGTTGTCGGCGGCAACGCTCAGAACGTCGTCGGCGGCGGCGGCTTTGCCAGCCCGACCATCGGCTTGCAGGTCGGGCCGACCGTGAACACCATCGACGCGAGCTCGCACCTCAGCCTGAAGATGCCCACCATGCAGAACTTCGGCAACGGCACCCAGTTGGCCGCGCTGTAACGGGATCGAGATGCGTCGCCCCCCGCTTCAACGGGTGGCGACGCACCTCGGAGTCCGCAGCGGAAGATACCACCTACGCTATCTTCCACTGCCTTCTCCGGCCAAGTCTGAGCGGGTCGTCATGGTGGTCCCTAGGGGGTGTCCTAGGATGATGATTCCGGAGACTTGGACTGCATAACCCGCCCTATTCCGGGCGGGTTTTTTCGTCACGGGCGGCGAGACGCTTAACGGCAGGCATCTTCGTCTTTCTCTGCGCCACATGAACGCGCGTGTGCCCGCGGCAGCCTGGCACGACGGCAGGAGAGGGCAAGCGCGGTTACTTACGTGCCATCACGGCGGCCGCATCTCGCCATCTGTCGCGCGCTCGCCGACACCAGGCCGCAGACGTGCCAATCGCGCGCATCCAGGCAGCGAGCTGACCCGCGGAAGCCCCATTGTCAGCAGCACTACTTCTCTCTGATCGGCGAAGCCGGCCATCGACGCGCCAAGCTCCGGCAGCGGTACTGCACACCACACATGTCGCCTGTTCCAAGTTGTCGGCGTCTGAAGCGATTGTCGCCGCCAATGAGCCCCTGACATCTTCATCTCCCGCCCCACCCATCGACGGGCAACCACCTCCCCCATCGCGCAAGCGCAGGGCAACTGTATTCGTTCTGCAGACAGTGCCGCGAAATGAGTTGGCCTATGGCCAACACTACGCCTGACAAAACTTCCCCTAACGGATATCGGCAAACGCCAATTTCTCCATAAAAAACCATTGTTTTCAAGGTGTTACGAATTTTCTGCAGCGCCCTCCGGGGGCATGGCACGGCCCGTGCTCTATAGCCTTCGAGCGCAAAAACGTGCTCCCTCTAATCGAACCCAAGGAGACTTACCATGCAATCGACCCTCATGATCAAAGATCTGCCGCTCGACAAGGAACTCGACGGCAAGGCCATGTCCGCTGTGCGCGGCGGCAGCGCCTTCTCTCTCGTCGGCGGCAATTTTCAGAACGTCATCGGTGGCGGCGGCTTTGCCAGCCCGACCATCGGCGTGCAAATCGGGCCGATCGTCAACACCATCGACGCGAGCTCGCACCTGAACCTGAAGATCCCCACCCTGCAGAACTTCGGCAACGGCACGCAGGTGGCCGCGCTGTAACGCTGCATGCGGGAGTCCCGCCGAGACGGAACTCCCTCAACCGAACCGAACCCCCAGGAGACTTACCATGCAATCGACTCTCATGATCAAGGATCTGCCGCTCGACAAGGAACTCGACGGCAAGGCCATGTCCGCTGTGCGCGGCGGCAGCGCCTTCTCTCTCGTCGGCGGCAATTTTCAGAACGTCATCGGTGGCGGCGGCTTTGCCAGCCCGACCATCGGCGTGCAAATCGGGCCGATCGTCAACACCATCGACGCGAGCTCGCACCTGAACCTGAAGATCCCCACCCTGCAGAACTTCGGCAACGGCACCCAGGTGGCCGTGCTGTAACGCTGTATGCGGGAGTCCCGCCGAGACGGAGCTCCCTCAACCGAACCGAACCCCCAGGAGACTTACCATGCAATCGACCCTCATGATCAAGGATCTGCCGCTCGACAAGGAACTCGACGGCAAGACCATGTCCGCTGTGCGCGGCGGCAGCGCCTTCTCTCTCGTCGGCGGCAATGCTCAAAACGTCATCGGCGGCGGCGGCTTTGCCAGCCCGACCATCGGCTTGCAGGTCGGGCCGACCGTGAACACCATCGACGCGAGCTCGCACCTCAGCCTGAAGATGCCCACCATGCAGAACTTCGGCAACGGCACCCAGTTGGCCGCGCTGTAACGGGATCGAGATGCGTCGCCCCCCGCTTCAACGGGTGGCGACGCACCTCGGAGTCCGCAGCGGAAGATACCACCTACGCGATCTTCCACTGCCTTCTCCGGCCAAGTCTGAGCGGGTCGACATGGTGGTCCCTAGGGGGTGTCCTAGGATGATGATTCCGGAGACTTGGACTGCATAACCCGGATTGCATAACCCGCCCTATTCCGGGCGGGTCTTTTCGTCACGGACTTTGGGGCCGCGCTTCGGTCGTTATTAGAATTTCCCAGAACGCATGCGCAACTGCCTGAAAACATGGGGATCTATTCTCGATGTCGGTTCGCGCGCACTGGCAATGGGCTGTACCGCGCGCCGCGGGTGACGGGCCGGAGCCAACAGGCGGGGCGCTGGTGTTGGCGCGGCCGCGACACTGGCGGCCTGTAGCTGCCGTGATTGGCAAAGGCAGCACGCGCGCTGCGTTGCACGCCGGCCTCGCATGGATTGCGCATGCCTTGGGTGCGCACTAGTATCCATCGAGGACAGGGCATATCCGCGCTGTGGGGCGGGCCCTGCCAGCAACCATGTCGGGGCATCCCGTGGCCAGTCTCAAAGACCTGATCCGCAAGTTCCAGAACGGTGGTCTCTCCGACGACGAGTTTGTTGCGTCGTTCGAAACGGCGCTGGCGCAGGACCCCACCACGCCCAGCCAGGCCGCGCGCGTGATTATTGAAGAGAACACGCGCTTCCCGTTCCCGCCCGCGGTCTATGCCGAAGTCATGCGGCGCATCGAGCGCCGCGGCGCCACGCAGTACGACGGCGCCACCGAAGCCACGCGCCTGGCCGGCACGCAGACGGGCTCGCTGTATGCGACCTCGCCCGAGCCGGGCACGCTGCCGCAGGCGGCGCATACCAAGGGCGTGGGCGATACGCTGAACGGCCGCTTCGTGCTGGAAGAATGCCTGGGCGTGGGCGGCATGGGCACGGTCTACAAGGCGCTCGACCTGCGCAAGCTGGAGGCCTCGGACCGCAAGCCCTATATCGCCATCAAGGTGCTGAACCTGCAGTTCAGCGGGCACCCCAAGTCGCTGATGGCGCTGCAGCGCGAGGCGCGCAAGGCGCAGACGCTGGCGCACCGGAACATCGTCACCGTCTATGACTTCGACCGCGACGGGCCGGTGGTCTTCCTGACCATGGAATACCTGTCAGGCTCGTCGCTCAACCATGTGCTCAAGGCCCCGGGCTTCACCGGCATGCCGATGGCGCGTGCCATGCCGATCATCAACGGCATGGGCAATGCGCTGGCGTACGCGCACGAGCGCGGCTTCGTGCACTGCGACTTCAAGCCTGCCAACGTCTTCCTGACCGCCGACGGTGAGGTCAAGGTGATCGACTTCGGCATTGCGCGCGGCTTCCTGCCGCCGGCCGACGAATCCGACCGGACGGTGTTCGATCCCGGCTCGCTGGGTGGCATGACGCCGGCCTACGCCAGCCCGGAGATGTTCGACCATTGCGAGCCCGACCCGCGCGACGACATCTTTGCGCTGGCCTGCGTGACTTATGAATTGCTGACCGGCAAGCATCCGTACCAGCGGCTCTCGGCCAACCAGGCGCGCGACGCCGGGCTCAAGCCGGCGCAGCCGCCGCAGTTGAGCCGCACGCAATGGAAGACCCTGCGTGAGTCGCTATCGCTCGACCGCGAAACGCGCACCCCCACCGTCGCGCGCTTCCTGCATGGCATGAGCGCGGTGCCGGTGGTGTCCACGCGGCGCCCCTCGCCGCTGCTGGCCGGCGGCGTGCTGGCCGTGCTGGCCGTGCTGGCGGGCGTGTCGGCGATCGGCTACTACGCGTGGCATTCGCAGCGCCAGGCCGCAGCGCCGGCTGGCGACGCGCGCGTGGAGGCCCCGGCTGCGCCTGTGCCGGCGGCGCCGGTCACCCCGCCCGCACCGCCTGCCCGTCCGGCAGTGCTGTCGATGGCCGACGTCACGAAGATGCTGGCCGGTGTGCCGTGCTCGCTGCTGACCGCCACCCAGCAGGCGCAGACGTTGCGCGTTCGCGGCTTCCTGGCCGAGAGCGTGGGTGCCGCGCGGCTGCGCGAGCAGCTCAGCGCGTTGCCGGGCGTCAAGGCGCTGAAGGGCGTGTCGATCGACACCCAGCCGCTGGCTGCCGACAAATGCGACGTGGCCACCCTGATCGCGCCATACTGGTCGGGCCACCGCGAGGGTGGCACGGCTTCATCGCTGCGGCTACGCGGCCAGGGCACGCAGCTGACCGAGGGTTCACCACTGGTGCTGGATCTGCGCACGCCGGCGCGCGACTCTTATGTTTATGTCGATTACTTCGCGGCCGATGGCAAGGTGGCGCACATGGTGCCGAGTGCGCGCGTGCCCGCCCACCAGGCGCCGCCCGGCCATGGTGCCACGGTTGGCGACGGTGGCGACTGGATCATCTCCCGGCCTTTCGGCACCGAGCTGGTGGTGTTGCTGACCACGCCCGCGCCGCTGTTCGAGGGCCTGCGCGCAGACGTCGAGTTGCACAAGGACTATCTGAAGGCACTGGAAAAGCCGCTGGCGCAGATGGCACGCACCTATGGGCGGGACCGCATCAGCGCGGACTTGGTGCAGATCTCCACGCGCGCGCGCTGATTGCCGCCGCCTGGCGGGCTTGCCAGTTCCGCCGGCCGCTACTTCATGTCGCGCGCCACGCGAAAGCCGTTCTGCGACTGCCGCACGCTGGGGCTGTATTTGAAGCGCGTGGACGACACCATGTAGCTCGCGCCTTCGCGCCAGGAGCCGCCGCGGATCACGCGTGCGCCGCAGGCGTTCTCGTTCCACACGCGCCCGTCGGCGGGCGCGCCCTTGTATGTGCTGTGCCAGCAATCGGCCACCCATTCCCACACACTGCCGTTGACGTCGTGCAGGCCGTATGGATTGGCGGCGAACGTCCCGACCGCGGCCGGTGCGTCCTGGCTCCACGGGTCGCCGCAGTCCTTGCAGTTGGCATTGCCCTTGCGCATCTGGTCGCCCCACCAGTAGGCACTGGCGGTGCCGCCGCGCGCTGCGTATTCCCATTCGGCCTCGGTGGGCAGCCGGTAGGCCTTGCCGGTGGTCTTGCTGAGCCAGGCCACGTACTGCTGCGCGTCGTCCCAGCTGACATCACGCACCGGCGCGGTCTTCGGGCTGTCGGCGACGGTGGGGACGCGCTGGCAGCCGCCGGCGTCAGCGCAAGCATTCCATTGCTCGACCGTGACCTCATAGCGGCCGATGGCAAACGGCTGGCCGATGGTGACGTGATGCGGGGGCTTCTCGGCGGGATCGCTCGCACTGCTGCCCATGGTGAAGCTGCCGGCCGGCAAGGAGACCAGCACCGGGCAGGTCGGGCAATCGCGGATCTCGCCGGTGCGCAATGTGGTGCTGACCGCGCCGGCCGCCGCCGTGGCCGGGCGCGGCGATGCCGTTGCCGGTGGCGCGGCAGGTGGCGCAGCGGGCGGCGATGCCGGACGCGCTGCCGCGGCGGGTGCCGGAGGGGGCGGGGGCCGCGTGACCTGGCCCCCGGCAGAGGTGCCGGAGCGGGGCGGCGAGGCTGGCGCCTGGGCCTTGGGTGCGGAGGCGGACGCCGCCAGCCGCTCCAGGCGCGCCCTGGCCAGCACCGCGAAGCGTCCGTTGGGGTACTGCTTCAGGTAGGCCTCGTAGTCGCCGGCGTAATTGCTGTTCTTGATCGATTCCCAGAAGCTCAGCTCGTACTGCTCGTCGGTGTTCTTGGGCATGATGCCGGCGAGCAGCAGCGGTTCCGTGGCCGCGGGGCCTGCGGCAGCGGTGGCCGCAGGCGCAGGCACCGGCGCTGCGGCGAGGATCGCGGCCATGGCGGCCATGGCCGCGCATACGACTGGTAGATTGCGCCACATCTTCACACCTCGCTGGAGCCGCGGCGATCCCGCTGCATGCCGGTAACTGCCGGCACATGCGTCGGGGGCGCATTGTGGTGTTGCCGAGACGTCGACCGGCTTGCTTCAAGATAGCACAGCGATTGTGTCTCCGGCGGGGCATTGCCATGGCGCCGCGACGCGCCGGGTTCGCTTTTTCCGGGCTTGCGACCTAACCTGAATGACGAATCGCCGAGCGCTGACCAACAAGCAACAAGAATGGGCTTTCGGGACAACGTGATCGGGTTTCGGACTGTTTCCGGGAGGCGCCGCGTATGTCCAGACGATTCCTGTTCCGCCTGCTGGCGGCTGCCACCCTGGCCGCTGCGCCGTCGCTTTCGCTGTCGACGGCAGCCCCGCCCAATGCCGAGGCCTACATCATCTGGCCGCACGATGGCACCGTCATCAGCGGCGGCAAGTTCTGGGTGCGCATGGGCCTGCGCAATATGGGCGTCTGCCCCAAGGGTGTCGAGTCGCCGCGCTGCGGGCACCACCACCTGCTGGTCGACGCCGAACTGCCGCCGCTGGACAAGGAAATCCCTTCGGACAAGAACCACCTGCACTTCGGCGCGGGCGAGACCGACGCGCGCGTTGAGTTGCCGCCCGGCAAGCACACGCTGCAGTTGCTGATGGGCGATGCCAAGCACGTGCCGTTCGAGCCGCCGATCTATTCAAAGAAGATCACGGTCACGGTGAAATAGCGGTGCAGCGCGCCGCAGATGCCGAACCAGGCCGATCAGCAAACAGGGGAGAGCACCATGTCCAGACTACTTGCCGCGGCTGTCTTTGCCGCCAGCCTGCTGCTGTCCACGGTGGTGCAGGGTGGCTCGACGCCGGCGCCGCCCAACGCCTACCTGTATATCGGCTGGCCCAACGACGGGCAGACGATGCCCGCGGGCAAGCCATTCAAGGTGTGGTTTGGGCTGCGCAACATGGGGGTGGCGCCGAAGGATGTGAAGTATCGCAATACCGGGCACCATCATCTGCTGGTCGATGCGGATCTGCCGCCGATGGACAAGGAAATCCCCAATGACCGCAACCATCTGCATTTCGGGGCGGGGGAGACCGAGACCATGATCGAGCTGCCGCCTGGCAAGCATACGCTGCAGCTTTTGATGGGCGATGACAAGCACATTCCCACCAACCCGCCGGTATATTCGAAGAAGATCACGATCTACGTGAAGTGACCCGGACCTTGCGGTGACGGCGGCGCGCGTGCGCCGCCGTTTTTTTGCGCCGGCTCCGCAAGTGTCGCGTGCCATCCAACACCGACGCGCGATCTGTTGGTTGCGCCCCGCCAGTACGCCTTGACGCCAGCTCGCCGCGCATCCGCGGCCGGCGCCGGCGGCAATGAAAAACCCCCGTGTTTACAGGCACTTCCGTGATCCGCGCGGGCATGGCGCTGGAGCTGGCATGCTCCCTGCGATTGTCTCTTCCAACCCGATGCGAGACCAACCCCCAAGACAACACCTTCCGCTGACCTCATGCATCTCGGGGTTGGTGCGCGCGTCCGCGCGCACCACAATACAGACAGACTTCGCGGCCCCCGGCATGCCATGGATAACTCAAGTGCATGCCGCCCGCCGCCGTCGCACGCAGGAACTCATCGTGCCCGAATCCATCATTGCCTCGCCCGGGGTTACGTCAACCGCCGCGCCGCACCGTACTGCCTGGCTGACCGCGCTGGCTGCCTGCACGGCGCTGCTGGCAGGCTGCGCCGACTTCCGGCCGCCGGTGTACCAGCGCCCGGAAATCCCGGCCAAGGCCGAATGGACGCGCCAGGGTTCGATCACGGTGTCGCCGGCCGAAGCGGTGCAGCCCAACTGGTGGCACGGCTTCAAGGATCCCTACCTGAACAAGCTGATCGAACAGGCACTGGGCGGCAACTACGACATCAAGGTGCTGGCGGCGCGCATCCGAGTGGCCAACGCGCAGATCGGCGAGGCCCGCGCGGGAGCGCTGCCCGTGATCGGTATCGGCGCCAGCGCGAACTTCCAAAAGACCTCGGGGCAGAAGTCCATTACGACCTATAACGCCGCCGCCCAGCTGAACTGGGACATCGATATCTGGGGCAAGGTCGAGAAGGGCGTGCAGGCGCAGACCGCTGAATTCAACGCGACCGAGGCCGACTGGCGTGCCGGCTACCTGACGCTGGTGTCCAATGTATCGACCACTTACTTCCAGATCCTGCAGTTCGACGAGCAGATTGAGCAGCAAGCGCGCACCGTCGCCAAGAACGGGCAGATCCTGTCCACCTTCCAGGCGATGTACCAGAACGGCCTGGTGCCCAAGATCCGCGTGATGCAGCAACAGGCGGAAATCAACCGTCTCAACAAGGACTTGCTCGAACTGCGCCGCTCGCGCGATGTGGCCGAAAACGCGCTGGCGACGCTGGTCGGCGTGCCCGCGGGCAATCTCAAGGTTCCGGCAGGGCGCCTGCAGGACCGCGTGCAGCCGCCCGCAGTGCCGGCCGGGCTGCCGTCGCAGCTGCTGGCGCGCCGTCCGGATGTGGTGGCCGCTGAATACCGCGTGCTGGCGGCCTACAACATCGTCGGCCAGGCACGCCTGGCGCAGTTGCCCACCATCAGCCTGACCGCGAGCGGCGGCGCCGCCAGCATTGCGCTGAACTCCCTGCTCAAGTCCTTCACCTTCGGCCTGATGCCCAGCATCAACCTGCCGATGCTCGATCCCAACGTGCGGGCGCGCGTGAAGACCACCGAGGCGCAGGTGGGCGTGGTGGAAAACGAATATGGCCGCACTGTGATGACCGCGTTCGAAGAGGTGGAGAGCGCTCTGGTCAACGTCGACGCGCACAAGAAGCAGCGCATCGAGTTGCAGCAGCAGGTTGAGCAGCTGCGCGTCGTATCCGCGCAGATCGAGGCGCAACTGAAAGAGGGCGTGGTCTCGCAGCTGGAAGTGTTTGAGACCGAGCGCTCGCTGCTGGCCGCGCAACTGCAGTTGTTGGCGGTCCACCAACAGATTCTGGCCGACACCGTCACGCTGTACAAGGCGCTTGGCGGTGGCTGGCCCGATACCGATGTGCGCAACGCGGCCTCGAATCCGCCGCAATAAGTGCTGCCAACGATGCTGTGGAGGATTCAAGTGATGCCGGCGCCAGCAACGCGTTGCGCAACGCGACTGTAGCCCTGGCCACTGGCCCCGCTGCATGTGCCGCTCCCGTGCCAACCGCGCGTTCCCGCGGCCGATTGACTAGCCTTAGCCGTCGCCTACTATGTTCTTAGTCGCTTCACCCCTGGCCTGCCGCCGCGGCAGCCGCGCTGTTGGCTTGCTGGAAACATGGCTCCTGACGAAGCACTGATCATGGAAATGCCGGTGAAAATGGCCCAGGGATTCGCTCGGGAGTTCTCTCAGGATCTGGCGCAGGAATTCGATGTATTCCTGACGCCCGTCGCGCGCCCCGAGCTGGGCGAGATCCGCATCGACGAGGACCTGTTCGCCGTCGGCCGCAGCGAACTGCCGTTCGCCGCCTACCCGGAAGACCTGGCCGCGCCGCTGTCGCGCCGGCATGCGCGCATCTTCGCCGAGCATGGCGCGGTCTATGTGGCGGATCTCGGCAGCAAGAACGGCACGCGCGTGAACGGCGCGGCGGTGGCGCGCCAGCCGGCGCAGCTCAGCGATGGCGATGAGGTGGCCTTCGGGCCTGCGCTGTCGTTCCGTGTCCGGCTGTCGCCGCGCGCGCCGCAGCCCGAGCCGCCGCGGGTGGCGGTGACGCTGGTGCCAGAACGCGGCGATGTCGGATTGCAGCCGCTGCACGTGGACGGCTTCCCGTACCTGATCAGCAAGGCCGACGATGCCTTCGCGCGCTACCGCGACAGTTATCCGCAGCAGGTCAACTACCTGTCGCGGCGCCACGCGCACGTATACCTCAAGGGTGGCGTGCCATTCGTGGAAGACCTGGGCAGCACCAACGGCACCTTCGTCAACGGCAAGCGCCTGGCAGACCACGGCGTGCCGCTGGACGACGGCGACCTGATCGCGTTCGGCGGCAACCACTTTGTCTACCAGGCGCAGGTCCAGCGCACAGGCGATGGCGATGCCACCGCGACGCGCTCGATGCTGCAGCCCGTCGCCGCGGCACCGGACACGCCAGCCGCTTGCCCGGCGCCGGCCGCACGCGACGAGGATGATCGCACCACCTTTGTCGGCGCGGCCGATTCCTTCCTCGACATCTTCTGCGTCGACTATGCGGCGCAGCAGGACGACGAGGTCAACGCCGAGGCCGACGCACAGGCCGCGGCGGCCACGGCGGCGCACGACGGCGCGCAGGCACGCCGCAAGCGCGGACGTGCCGCGCTGCTGCTTGCGGAAGGCGCCAGGCTATTCGGCCTGGACGATCCCGCACGCACGCGGCGCGCGGGGCGATGGGGCGGCGCGTTGCTGTTGCTCGCGATACTGGCGGGCGCGGCCGTGTACTGGCGCGGTGCGGCGGAGCGCGAAGTGCAGGCCTTGTTTGCCGCCGGCGACCACGCCCGTGCGGCGCAGGCCGCCGACGACTACCTGGCGCGTCATCCCGACGATGCCCAGGTGCAGGCCATCGGCACCGAGGCACTGATCCGTGCTGGCGTGCCCGATTTCGCCGCCAGGCTGAAGGCCGGCGATTTCAGCGGCGCCGATGCCGTGCTGGCCCGGATGCGCAAGCTCAGCGCGCACAATGCCGATGCGCGGCCGCTGGTGGCGGAACTCGACTGGATCGGCCGGCTCGAACGCTTCACCGCGCAGCGCGGCGCCGACGCGCCGATCCGCCTCTACACCGACGAGGTGCCGATCCGGCAACTGCTGGCGTACTGGAACCAGGACACCATCGCGCACCAGCGCGCGCTCGGGCGCATCGCGGCCGAGGTGCCGGCGTTCCGCGATCGCTATGCCGATGCGCTCAGCGACGTGCGCCGCCTGCAGAACGACGCCTCGGTCTACCTGGCAGCGATCGACAGGCTGAACGCCACCATTGCTGCCGAACTTGGCCGCGACCGCCCGGAGGCGTTGCCGCCGGTCATCGCCGAGTATCGCGAGAAGTATCCGCGCCTGGCCGGGCTGGACCACGTGCAGTCAGACCTGGACCGCTACACCGCGCTGATGCAGGCACTGCGTGCGCGCCGGCCCGGGCCGCTGGTGGCGCGGCTCGCCGACAGCCGCTTCGCCACGCCGCCGTTCCAGGCGCAGTTCAACCACCTGGCCGCGCGCCTGCCGCCGCCGGAGATGGTGCGCCAGTATGCCAGTGCGGCCAGTGCGTGGCAGCAGGGCGACAGCGCCGCCGCGCTCGCTGGGATCAAGCAGATCAGCGGCGGCCCCTGGGCCGACGACCTGGCGCGCGACCTGTCGCACAAGCAGAAGGTGGCGGCGCAGTACGCCGAGCTGCAGTCCGCGCGCGGCAGCAAGGGCTATGAGGACCGGCTGCTGGGCTTCTACGCCATGCTCGATGCCGACGAAGACGGCCATTTCGCCAAGGCGGTCGAGGCCGACGTCAACGGCGTGCGCGACAGTGCCCTGCGGCGCGCGCGGGAATTGATGGGCAGTGCCGTCGCCGCATGGAAGCAATACCGCAGCAATGGCGTGATCGGCAGCGAGCAGCGGCTTGAGCCCGGCATCTCGCCGAAGTTCCGCGCGCAGGCCCGGTTGCTGTCGCAGGCGCAGGAAGACGCGCGCCAGGGCATGCGCATCTTTACGCAACTGCGTGCGGGGGAAAGCGCCGACCTGGCGCAGCTCGCCAAGATCGAGGAAGAGATCCGCGCCGAGGCCGACCAGCAGCGGCACGCACTGCGCGAGCTGCGCACCGTGCTCGATCCCGCCGTGCTCAAGACCAAGCTGGAACTGATCGGCGGTGAAGACACCGGCAAGGCGCCGGATTCCACCGCGGCTGCCGCGGCGCCACAGCAAGCGGGGCAGCCATGAAGGACGATGCTCGCCAGGGCGGCCTCAAGCCACTCTCCGAGGCGCTGGAAGACCACAGCGCCGAGGGCATTGGCTTGTTGAGTGCCGAGCCGTCGCGCCTGGGACTGCTGACCATCGTCACGACTTTCGCGCTGGTGTTGTGCGGGCTGGTGTGGTCCTTCGTCGGGCATGCCGATGTCATTGTCACGGCGCAGGGCACGCTGGCACCGGAATCCGAGGTGCGCCGCTTTTATGCCCCGGTGGACGGCGAGCTGGCCGACCTCTACGTGGCCGAAGGGCAACCCGTGTCCAAGGACGACGTGCTGGCGCGTCTGAATGCGCGCGGCGCGATCGAGGCCGCGGCCAATGCGCTGGAAGCGCAGCTCAAGCTGGAAGACTCCGAGCGCGAATGGAAGCAGTTCCCCGACAAGAAGGCGCTGATGGAACGCCGCGCGGCGGCGCTCAAGCAGCAGATCGACGTGGCCACGCGCCAGCACGAGACCCGTATCGCCGAAGGCACCACACGGCTTGC
Source organism: Cupriavidus necator (assembly GCA_022041995.1). GTDB lineage: Bacteria > Pseudomonadota > Gammaproteobacteria > Burkholderiales > Burkholderiaceae > Cupriavidus. Next base: position 3,030,446 of record CP074381.1, on the reverse strand, counting down.
CGAACAGCAACGCGCGCAGCTGCAGGAAGCGCGCAGCAACCTCGAGAACGCCCGGCGCGCACGGGAATTCGCGCGCCAGGAGCAGGACCGCTACGCGCGCCTGCTGGCGTTGCCGGGTGGCGGTGGCGTTTCGCAGTCGCAGGTGGATGCCAAGCGCGCCGCGGCGCAGGACGCGGAGAACAACCTGCGCGTGGCGCAGTCGCGCCTGGCAGAGCTGGACGCACGCCTGGGCCGCGAGCTTACCCAGGCCAGTTCCCAGCTTGAAAGCAGCGGCCAGGACCTGGCCGGGCTGCGCGTGCAGTACGACGCGGCGCTGCGTGAGATCGCCAATACCGAGGACAAGCTGCGCCTGCAGGTGCAGACCGCCCGCCTGGTGGCGGACGCGGCGGCGCGCATCCGCTTCGAGAACATCGACAAGGACAACTTCCTGCTGATCCTGGCGCCGGTGGCAGGCGTGATCACCGATGTCACCTCCACCCAGCGCGGCGACAAGGTACAGGCCAACACGCCGCTGGGCGGCATTGCCCCAAGGATGCGCGCCCGGTGGTGAAGATTGTCATCGCCGAGCGTGACCGCGCCTTCCTGCGCGAGGGCCTGCCGGTCAAGCTCAAGTTCAGTGCCTTTCCGTACCAGCGCTACGGGATCATCGAGGGCACGCTGGAATTCATCTCGCCCGCCACCAAGCCGGGCGGGCCTGACAAGCAACCGGTCTACGAGGGCCGCGTGCGCCTGGCACGCGACTACTACGCCGTGGCCGACAACAAGTATCCGTTGCGTTACGGCATGACCGCGACTGCGGAGATCGTGGTGCGCGAACGTCGCCTGATCGACCTGGGGCTGGACCCCTTCCGAGAGGTGGCCGGCTAGCGTTGCCGGGGCAGTCGGGGGAAACACAAGCACAGCAGCCTGGCGCGCAAGCGCGCGGGGCCGCCAAAGGAGCCGAGAAAATGACTGGCATTGTGCGTATCGACGACGAGGTGCTCGGCGTCGAGGAGTTCGTGCGGCTGCTCAAGCTGACCGGGCAGTTCGAAGGGCTGATCGAGCAGATCGTGCGCGACAAACTGACGGTGCACGCGGCGAAGCGGCAAGGCATGGTGGTCACGCCCGAGGAGATCCAGGAACGCGCGGACCAGTTCCGCCGCGTGCAGGGCCTGCATCGCGCTGCCGACATGAACCACTACCTGGATGCGCTGAACATCAGCCTGGATGAGTTCGAGGCCTTTGTCACCGACAGCCTCTACCAGGAGCGGATGATGGAGCAGGTCTGCAGCGAGGCCGCGGTGCAGGCGTACTTTGCGCTCAACTCGCCGCGCTTCGACAGCATCGAGGTCAGCCATATCGTGGTCGACAGCGAGGGCAAGGCCAAGGAGCTGATCTCGTACCTGCAGGATGATCCGGATGCCTTCGCCGAGATGGCGCGCGAGCATTCCATTGCCGACACGCGCGAGCGCGGTGGCGAGATCGGCAAGGTGCTGCGCGGCTCGCTCAAGACCGATATCGAGGCCAAGGTCTTCAACGCCGAGCCGGGCGACCTGCTGGGGCCGTTCCCGGCGGCGGACCGTTCCTTCTTCGAGGTCTTCCTGGTGCGCAGCAAGCACCCGGCCACGCTCGACAGCGAGGTGGCGGTGGAAGTGCGCCGCCTGCTGCGCGAAGACTGGCTGATGGCCAGGGCGCAGGAACATGTCATCGAAGCCCGCTAGCGAGTCCGGCCAGGCCGGTGATCGCGCCGCCGCGGCTGCCCCGGACACGCCGGAGGCAGGATCGGCGCTGGCCGCCTTTCTTGCCTCCGTCGAGATCCTGTCGGTGCTGACGCCGCAGGAGCTGGCACGCCTGGCGGAAGCCGCGCAGGTACTGACCTTCGGTTTTGGCGACACCGTCTGCAATGCCGGCGAAGCGGCCCCGGGCCTGTTTATCGTCAAGTCCGGCTCGGTGCGCGTGTTCAACGAGGAGCACGGCAAGGAAATGAGCATGGGCGTGCGCAAGGCCGGCGAGGTCTTTGCCGATATCGCGCTGCTGCGCGACTACCGGCATGAGTCGTCGGTGCGCGCCTCGGGCAAGACCGAGCTGCTGATGATCCCGCGCAGCGTGGGCGAGCCGGTGGTGGCCGGCAACCCGGCGGCGCTTGCGTTTATCACTAGCTATGTCGCGATCAGTTCGGCCGGCGGCTTTGTCGCGCGGCTCTTCGACCTGCGCGGCAAGCTCGACAAGCAGGAGCTGGAAGACGCCGTGCGCAGCGTCGGCGTCAAGCGCGTGGCGGGCGGCAAGGAGATCCTGAAGCAGGACGGGCGCGAGGACCGCCGCCTCTATGTGGTGCGCCAGGGCACGGTGCGCATCGTGCGCAGCGAGGAGGGCAGCGAGTTCCCGCTGGCCACGCTGGGGCAGGGCGACATCTTCGGCGAGCGCGCCTGCGTGTTGCGGCAGGAGCAGCTGGCCTCGGCCATTGCAGAAACCGACGTGCGCCTGCTGGTGATCCCTGAGAAGACGGTGCAGCTGATCCTGGAGCGCAACCCGCGCCTGCGCGAGGTGCTGGAAGAGCGCATCCGCGTGCTGGACCGCGAGCTGCATCGCCAGAAGAAGCTGGCCGAACGGCGCAAGCGCCCGGTGCTGCTGGACCTGCATTCCAAACCGGAGTTGGGCGAGAAGCTGATCCGCCGCTTCGCGCTGGTGGAGCAGGCCGAGGAGATGGATTGCGGCGCGGCCTGCCTGGCGATGATCTGCCGGCACTACGGCATCCCGATGACGCTGGGCAAGTTGCGCGAACTGGCCAACGTGACCACGCAGGGCGCCACGCTCGACAGCCTGGCGCGCGCCGGCGAATCGCTCGGCTTCACCACGCGCGGGGTGCAGTGCACGCGCGATTCGCTGATGGGCTTCGAGCTGCCCTTTATCGTGCACTGGGAGGGCTACCACTACGTGGTGGTGTACGGGATCTCGTCGCGCTGGGTGTGGGTGGCCGACCCGGCCATCGGCTTCCGCAAGATGAGCGCGGAGGAGTTCGAGCGCGGCTGGAGCGGCACCTGCCTGCTGTTCAGGCCGGGCGAGAGCATGACCCAGCTGTCGGTGTCGCGCTCGCCGTGGCTGCGCTTTATCGGCTACCTGGCACCGTACAGGAAGATCCTGGCGCACCTGTTCCTGGCCACCTTCGTGATCCAGATGCTGGGGGTGGTGCCGCCGCTGATCATCCAGAACATCCTGGACGGCGTGGTGGTGCACCAGAACGTGGGGCTGCTGCACCTGCTGATCGTGGGGCTGATCATCTCCAGCGTGTTCTCGCAGCTGATGGCGACCATCCGCGCCTACCTGGCGAACTTCATGGTGCGCAACATGGACTTCGCCATGATGTCGCAGTTCTTCATGCACACGCTGTCGTTGCCGCTGTCGTTCTTTGCCAAGCGCAAGACCGGCGACATCTTCGCACGCTTCCAGGAGAACCAGACCATCCGCGCCTTCCTGACCGAGTCGACGGTGACCACGGCGCTGAACCTGCTGATGGTGTTTATCTACTTCACCATCATGTTCCTCTACAACGTCAAGCTGACCCTGCTGCTGATCGCCTTCGTGATCCCGATCGCGGCGCTGACGGTGGTGGTGACGCCCAAGGTCAAGACCTATGCGCGCGAGGTGTTTGCGGCATCGACCGATGCCAAGGCCTACCTGATGGAGACGCTGGGCGGCGCCGAGACCGTCAAGGGCATGGGCATCGAGCGCCCGGTGCGGCTACGCTGGGAGCGCAAGTACGCCAAGGCGCTGGACGCGCAATACCGGGCGCAGGCCTTCCATATCCTGGTGGGGCTGGTGAGCCAGCTGCTCAACGCCGCCACCACCATCGCGGTGCTGTGGGCGGGGGCGACGCTGGTGCTGGAGCGCGAGCTCACCATCGGCCAGCTGATCGCCTTCAACGCCTTCATGGGCAGCGTGCTGGCGCCGCTGATGGGGCTGGTGGCGTTGTGGGGCCAGCTCAACGACGCCGGCGTGGCGATGGAGCGCCTGGGCGACGTGCTCGACCTGGAGCCCGAGCAGAAGCCGCAGGACGTGCTGTCGCGCGTGATGCTGCCTGACCTGCAGGGCGAGATCGTGATGAAGGACCTGTACTTCCGCTACGGCGGCGAAGACACGCCCTATGTGCTGGAGAACATCAGCTTCGCCATCCGCCCCGGCGAGATGGTGGCCATCGTCGGGCGCAGCGGCTCCGGCAAGACCACGCTGGCCAAGCTGCTGGTGGGCTTCTACAAGCCGACCGAGGGCGCGATGACGGTGGACGGCTACGACCTGAACGTGATCGACGCGGCGTTCTACCGCGCGCAGGTGGGCTATGTGATGCAGTCCAACTTGCTGTTCTCGGGGACCATTGCCGAGAACATCGCCTGCGGCGACGACAGCCCGGACCGGCGCCGCATCGAGGAGGTGGCGCGCATGGCCGACGCCCACGCCTTTATCAGCAAGCTGCCGCTGGGCTACGAGCAGGTGGTGGGCGAGCGCGGCATCGGGCTTTCGGGCGGGCAGATCCAGCGCCTGTGCATTGCCCGCGCGCTATACCACGACCCGCGCCTGCTGGTGTTCGACGAGGCCACCTCGGCACTCGACACGCAGTCAGAGAGCAACATCCTGGCCAATATGCAGGAGATCCTTCGCGGGCGCACCGCGGTCATCATCGCGCACCGGCTCAGCACCATCATGCAGGCCGACAAGATCCTGGTGCTGTATGAAGGCGCCATCGTCGAGCAGGGCCGGCACGAAGAGCTGATCGAGCGCAAGGGCATGTATTTCCAACTGGTGCAGAAGCAACTGAGTGCCGCATGAAGCTATACAACCAGGGTGCCACCCCCGCCTCGGCCACCTCGCCGGTGTCGTTCGCCGGCCTGATCGAGAAGATCGAGATCCTGCGCTCCACGCTGCGCTGGTCGTCGCGGCTCGACCGGCCGGAGATCGAGAAGCTGCTCAAGCAGGCCACCACGCTGCGCGACGAGGTGATGGGGCTGTCGCACAAGGAGCGCTTCGTGCAGGCGGCCTCGGCCGAGGCCGCCCCGCCGCAGGAAGAAGTCGAGCGCATGCCGCGCGAGCGCCGGCAGGCGCTGGTGGAGCGCAGCTTTATTTTCGAAGGGACCTTCGGCGACAACCCCAAGTTGCTGGAGGCACTGGAGATTGCCGAGAAGGCGGCGCCGACCGATCTGCCGGTGCTGATCGATGGCGAGAGCGGCACCGGCAAGGAGCTGATGGCCAAGGTGATCCATGCCAATGGCTCACGCACCGACAAGCCGTTTATCTCGGTCAACTGCGGCGCTATTCCCGACAGCCTGCTCGAATCCGAGCTGTTCGGCCACAAGAAGGGCGCCTTCACCGGCGCCAGCAACGACCGCCGCGGCAAGTTCGAGAGCGCGCATACTGGCACCATCTTCCTGGACGAGATCGGCGAGCTGCCGCTGACCGGCCAGGTCAAGCTGCTGCGCGTGCTGGAGGCGCACGAGATCCAGCGCGTGGGCTCGGACGAGGCGATCTCGGTCGATACGCGCATCGTCGCGGCCACCAACAAGGACCTGCGCCGCATGAGCCAGGCCGGCACCTTCCGCGAGGACCTGTTCTACCGCCTGAGCGTGATCCACGTCAGCCTGCCGTCCCTGCGCGAGCGGCGCGACGAGATCCCGCTGCTGGTGTCGTACTTCAGTGACGAGGCCGCCGGCATGCTCAAGCGGCGCCCGCTTAAGCTGACCCCGCGGCTGCGCGACTTCCTGCTGCACTACGACTACCCTGGCAATATCCGCGAGCTGCGCAACCTGCTGTACCGGCTGAGCTGCCTGGCCGGCGACACCGCCGACCTGGCCCACCTGCCGCAGGACATCCGGCCCAGGCCCGCCGCGCTGGCGGTGGTCGGCGCGGGCACGGCAGCCGCGGACATCACCATGGCGACGTCGCTGAGCGAGGCCAAGCGCGCCGCCAGCGACGAGGCCGAGCGGGCCTTCCTCGAACGGGGCTTGCAGGAAGTCGGCGGCACCGTCGCCGAACTGGCGCGGCGCTTCGACATGAACCGCTCGCACCTGCAGATGCTGCTGAAGAAGCACGGCATCCACTCTAAGGATTTCCGCGCCAACCGGCAGGCCGAAGGCGGCAAGGGGTAGGGGGGAGGCTGCCGGCGGTCGTGCCTTCAGGCGTCCAGCTCGGGATTGACCAGCGTCCTGTCAGAGCCGTAGGGGTCCGCCGCACGGAGCACCACCACCGACACGTTGTCGCGGCCGCCGGCATCAAGTGCCATCTGCACCAGCGTCGGCGCGGCCTGCGCAACGTCCTGCTGCGCCAGCACCGCCGCGATGTCGTCATCGTCGACCTCGTTGCTCAGGCCATCGCTGCACAGCAGGTAGACGTCGCCATCGGCCACCTCGGTCAGCAGCTGCTCCGGCGCCAGCGTCGGGGCCGCGCCGACGGCGCGTGTAATGGTGTTCTGCGCGGGATGGTGGCGCGCTTCTTCCGGGGTGATCAGCCCGCGCGCCAGCAGGCGCTCGACCTGGTTGTGGTCGCGCGTGAGGCGGGCGAACTGGCCGCCACGCAGCCGGTACAAGCGGCTGTCGCCGGCCCACACGTAGGCGCAACGGCGGTCGCCCGCCAGCAGCACTACCACCGTGCTGCCGATGCAGCGCACGCCCAGGCGCGCTGCCTCATCGACCAGCGCCAGGTTCACGCCCTGCAACGCCGCGCGCGTGGCGTCGACCCGGTCTTCCAGCCGGGGCTGCGGCGGCAGCGTAGCCAGCGCCTGGACCACCGCCTGGCTGGCGAAGTCCCCCACGGCATGGCCGCCCATGCCGTCGGCCACCGCCCACAGGTCCTGGCCGGGCAGGTCCAGGCAAGCGTCCTCGTTGCGATCGCGCACGCGCCCGACGTCCGTGCATGCGGCCGAGGTCCACTGGAAGTGCGAGTCGAAACCCAATCTTGTCTCCGGTCCGCGTGAAGCCCCGGACCAGCCGGGGCGCTGCCACGGCCGCGCTGGCGCTCAGATCAGCATCAGATCAAGCCGGCCGTCGTTCCTCGCGCCCTGGTCGCCCTGGACATTGATATTGGCGTTTGGCGCGTTGTTGCGGATATCGATGTTCTGGAACTGGTTGTTCATCTGATCAGCATAGAAGCTGTAGTTGATCTCGTAAAAGTTGATCACTGTCCCGAGTGGCAGCGGCGACGAGGGCACGAACGGGCGGATCCAACCGAACACCCACTGCCCGCCGGCGCCGCGCACGCGGCGGCGGGGGCAAGTTCGCGGCAGCTGGCGAGGTCGTTGATTGCAAGGGTGGCCATGATCGGTCTCCGGTGGATGGGGCGTGGCGCCGGGGGCGGTACCGGTATGGAGCAAGGCGCGTGCCACGGCCTCGGCGCGGCAGGCGGGCGACTGGAAACCAAGGCTGGCGCGGGCTGCAGGGCGGGGTAGGGACAACGGGGCGCACGCCGGCAGGCCAGCCACGTTGGCTTGGACCCGACACCCCGGCCAGCCAGTGTCGGGATGCACCCACCACAGCGTACGCATCGCGCGACCCCTCCGGCCAGCCCGCCCAAGCCTCGCGGCGCGGCGGCGAATGGTGGCTGCCAGCCAACAGATCGGCCGCCGTGCGGTTGGCTGCCAGCCGACAGTCCATCCCCTCCAAAACCCTCGGATTCCCGCCAGACCATTGTCCTGTCGTGCCTCCCGGGCATTGGCATGGTTGATGCGGTTGGTGTGGCATGAAGCAGCAATGCCTGCAGCAACCAGACAGACCGAGGCCAGCCATGAATATCCAGGAACAACAAGAACGCGCTACCTGCAGCGACGATCGTTTCGCCGACCCGCTGCCGCTCGGCGCCCACCTGGTCACCGAACGCCGCGGCTACGCCCATCATGGGATCTATGCCGGCGCCGGCCGCGTCATCCACTACGCCGGTTTCGCCTACTCCCTGCAAGCCGCGCCGGTTGAAGAAACTACCCTCGAAGCCTTCGCCGCCGGTTTCGGCATCGCCGTCAGGCCGGAACCCTGCGCCCGCTTCGCCGGGCGCCAGGCCGTCGAACGCGCCCGTTCCCGCGTGGGCGAAAACGCCTACCACTTGCTGACCAACAATTGTGAGCATTTCTGCTCCTGGTGCCTGTCCGGCGAAAGCCGCAGCGAACAGGTGGAAGCATGCGTGCGCCGCCCGCGCGCCGCGCTGCACATCGGCTGGCTGCTGCTGGGCGCGCTGCTGCAAGCCCAACTGGGCGGCCTGAACCTGGGCCTGAGCCTCGCCTGAAACGCGCGGCCATCACCGAATCAAGGAGCCTGCCATGTCCGGACTGATCGACTGGGAACTGCGCTGCAACCTGCGCGGACAAGCCTGCCACCGCAGTTGCGCCACGGCCGCCGCCAGTTGCGCCCGCGGCCGCCACCGGCCGGGGCGCCGCCCCCTGCGCCATGCGGGCCGGCCGACGCGCCTGCCGTCGTCCGGCCGCCTTGCCGGGCGAGGCCGCCGGGACGGGGCCGCCACCGGCGGCGAACCGGGCAGGTGCGGATTTTGATATACTCCGGGCCGTCTCCAGGATCACCGCGCCCGTGGTTCCCGATCCTGACAGTCCTGTCCCTCGCCGTAGTTCAATGGATAGAACGAGCGCCTCCTAAGCGCTAGATACAGGTTCGATTCCTGTCGGCGGGACCACAGATAGAACTATCCCCTCGAATTCCTTAAAGCATCGCCGCACAAAGGTTCTCGGTCGTTTTGCTGCCGGCAGGTCCCGGTTCCACACGGTTCCCTTTATTTCGCGGCAAAAATCGAAGTACCTGACCAAACTGTCGCTGCGCGAGGCGGGGACTTGGCGTGCTCTCACCAGTAGGTTTCGTCCGCTCGCTTTCCCCGCACGGACCTGGTCAACGAGAACTGTTCTCAATACGTTACGGAATCTTACATCGGTCGCAGAGGCCAGTCAGTGTGCAAAGGCAACGGCACCCACTCCTTGAGCGCCGTGAGGGTTTTGCCTATTTTTCGGCACAAATAGCTGCCAAAACTTACAAAATCGCGTCCTCTGTTGGGAGTTTGGGCCAACCCCTATGGGCTGCCTTGTAATTATCTGTAATGATCGAGGCATGCTCTGACAACAAGAGAGCTCCCAGAGATGGAGGAGAAATTGCGGGTGCTGTTCACGAACTTCCACCGTGGAAACGGTGGCGGGCACGATACCTATGTCATCAACCTGCTGGCAGGTCTGGCGCCGTCGCATGAAGTGACGGTGGCGGCTCCGCGGACCAGCCGTCTGTTCCGGCTCGCCAGCGGCCGGGCAGACGTCGAGGTGGCGGCGGTCGATTATGCGCCGCGGGGCCTGCGCTGGCTGCGCGAGTTGTGGACGCTCTGGCGGCTCATCAGCCTTGGGCGCTTCGATATCGTTCATGTCAACGGTTCAGCCGACCACAAGCTGGTCATGCTCGTGCGCCTGGTTGCCTTGCGCCGGCCGCGCATTGTCTATACAAAACACAACGATCACCGCAGCAACAGTGCCGGCAACTGGCTGCGCGCGTGGCTTGGTACCCATCATGTGATTGCGGTCAGCGACTATGTCGCCCGGAAGCTGCGCACCTCCCCGTACAGCCGCGTGCCGGTGACCACCGTGTCCCATGGCATCAACATGGATCACTTTGCACCGCCGGCGCCGGCGCAGGCCGATGCGCTGCGGGCGCGATACTTCGGTGCCGGCTCGGCATGCACGGTCTTCGTCAGTACCGCGGGCACCCATTATGAAAAGGGTTGGACGGACCTGCTGGAAGCTGTCGCGCAGTTGCCCGCCCACTTGCGTAGCGGTGTACGCGTGATCCTGGCTGGCGAAGCGCCCTTGCCATGCATGACCGGGAAGGTCGCGGCGCTGGGGCTCGGCGATCAGGTCATTTTTACGGGCTTGCTGGACGATGTTCGTCCCACCCTCGGGGCAGGGCACGCCGCCTTTGTGCTGTCGCGAAGCGAGACGTTGTCGTTTGCCTGCCGCGAGGCGATGGCGATGGGCCTGCCGGTACTGGTTTCCGATGCCGGCGGCCTGCCCGAGAACGTGACCGATGGGCAAGACGGCTGGGTGGTGCCGTGCGCCAACATCGCGGCACTGCGGGCGCGGCTGGAGCAAATCCTTTCAGCCCCCGATCGGCTGGCCGGGATGGGTGAGGCTGCCCGGTTAAAGAGTCGGACGTACTTTGGCATGGATACCTTCGTCGCCGGCACACTCGCCGTGTACCAGGCAGTTCTCGAGCGGGGAGCGCGGCCTCAACCCCTGCCAGCAGCGCTGACCCAGAGCCCCAGCCAGTAACCGCGCACCTCGTACGACATGCCGATCCCGATCCTGACCTATCACCAGATTGACAGCGTGCCGCCCCATGGCACGCCGTTTCGTGGCCTGACCGTCAGTCCCGCGCAGTTCCGCCAGCAGATCGCCTGGATGCGCCGGCTGGGCTATCGCGGCCTCTCGATGCGCGAACTCATGCCCTATATTCGGGGCGAGTCAGCCGGCAAAGTGTTCGGGATTACCTTTGACGACGGCTTCCGCAATGTCCACCGGTATGCGCTGCCCGTCCTGGCAGAGTTCGGCTTTAGTGCCACCAATTACTTTGTGTCCGGCCAGATCGACGGCAGCAATGTCTGGGACGCCAGCCAAGGCGTGCCGCCTGCTCCGCTGATGAACGCCGAAGAGGTGCGGGAATGGGCTCGCCTCGGCCATGAGGTCGGCGCCCATACGGTCGACCACGTGCACCTGCCCGCATTGCCGCCGGCGCAAGCCCGCCAGCAGATTGAAACCTCCAAGGCAGCGCTGGAGGACTTGGTGGCGATGCCGGTCACGGCGTTTTGCTACCCTTATGGCGAACAGCAGGCGGCGCACCGGGAAATGGTGCGCGAGGCTGGCTACGACAACGCCACGCTGACGCAGCGCGGGCTGGCGCGTGCCGATGACAACCCTTTTGGCCTGCCGCGTGTCCATGTGCATTGCGGTACCAACCTGTTCCGCTTCCTGCAGAAATGCCTGACGCGTCATGAGGACAAGCGGCGGCGGGGCGACTGACCTCCGGGTGCGTTACTGTGGACTAGCCGCGCCGAGGGGCATAGTCCCTTGCACATCAATCCACCAAACTCCGGAGAGCTCGCCATGGAACTGAAATACAAAGGCCGGGAGATCTCAATCCAGGCCAAAAAGGACGCGAGCGGCCAGTGGGACTGGTCATATGGCATCCGCGGTCACGGACACCGGCACAACACCGGGGCGCTTGCCCCTTCGGAATCGGTCGCAATTGACAACGCCTATGCGTCCGCGAAACGGGAGATTGACCAAGCCACTTCAGGCGACGCCAACGACTGACACTTCCTGAACTCTCCCTGGTGGAGAAAGACATGGATCTCCAAGGGTTCACGTATTACCGCGACCACTGGTATGAAGCATCGGCAACGTCTCCTGGCGTTGGCGGGCCCTGGCAAGGTGAGGTGACCATCTGCGCGAAAGCGGCAGATGGAGCGCCGCTTAAAGTCTTCGATCACCATCTTGTTCCGGGCCAGTTCTTCAGCGAAGGCGAGGCATGGCAGCATGCCTCGGACTGGGCCAGGAAGCAGATCGATGCGCGCTTTGGCTAGCACGCGCACCATCGGCTCTGCCAGTGCTCACGCCGCACTGCGCTCGGCGATCAGTACGTTCGCAGGAATCTTCAGGTCACGATGCAGCCGCCGGATCATGGCCAGACTCAGGGCGCGCTTGCCATTAAGCACTTCATATACGCGGTTGAGGTTACCCAGGTACGGTTGCTGCGGCAACAGTGGTGAGTGTTGATCAACCGCCGGGCATACCCACGATCAATGCGCGCTCGTCTTCGAAAACAGCTGAATGACGGCGACGCCGGCAACAATCAGACCAATCCCAGCGCAAGCCGCCAGGTCCGGCACCTGCCGGTACAGCACCACCGCAATCAGCGACACCAGCACGATCCCGGCCCCGCTCCAGATCGCATAGGCGATCCCCACTGGCACTGTCCGCATGACTACCATCAGCAAATAGAACGCCGCCACATAGCCGGTCACGACCAGCACGCTGGGAACCAGCCGCGTAAAGCCTTGCGACGCCTTCAGGCTGCTGGTGGCGATGACTTCGGCGACGATGGCGAGGGCGAGCAGCAGGTATCCGTTCATGGAAGCGCACAAGTGGGTGGCCCGAAACGGGCCGAAGCCGGCATCTTAGCGCCCCGGCATGTTGCGCCAAAGCCGCGTCCCTCCCTTGCGGTGGTTGTGCAAAGCGGCAATGAGGGATTGAATGTGGCTATAAAGACCAAAACAAGCGGGCGCACGGCCGGCCCGCGGCACAAGAAAAGTCTTACAAGACAGTCGCGGTAGTTAGCCCGACCAAGCCGGCACGAACCTCACGATGCCGGCGGCGGGCATGGGTAAGGGGAGCGGTATGCATCACAATGGCATCGACGGCACGGCCGCCTGGACGTCTTCGCAGTCCGGGGATGGGGAGCCCGCGCCGGACGCGAATCCGTGGCAGGACACCATCGCCGCGGCGGACCACGCACTGGAAGAGGCCTCGCGCATCCAACGCGGCGTGCAGCACAACCTGAAGCTGTTGCAGGAAGTGCGGTCGCTGCGCGAAGAGTTGCGCAAGGCCCATGCGGAGGTCGATCGCTACCGGGGCATGCATGCCCGGGTGGTAGTCAGCATGCGTCAGCTGGACGACGACCATATGGGGAAATGAGCCGGCTCCAGGCGGCGAACGAGATGCTGCAGGTGCGCCATCGCGTCTACAAGCTGATGGCCGAGCACTACGCGCGCGTGGCGTTGAACCTGGATCCGGAAATCTTCGCGGCGCACCGCGACCGCGTGCTGCAGCATGTCTTGTTCCAGCGCCGCAGGGGCGTGTCGCCAGATGATATCGGCTACGCGGACGTGGCTTTCCTGATGCTCTGACCCCGGAAGGGCGATGCTCAGGCAGCGCGCTGGCGCAGCACGTGGAACGCCAGCATGCCGCCCACCACGCCCCAGAACGCAGAGCCGACACCCGCCAGGGTCATGCCGGACGCCGTGATCATGAAGGTCAGCAGCGCGGCTTCGCGCTCGGCCGGGATTTGCATGGCCACGGTCAGGCCGTTGGCGATCGAGCCCATCAGCGCGAACGCGGTCACGCCCACCACCAGCGCTTGCGGAAAGGCCGCAAACAGCGCCGCGATGCTGGCGGCCAGCGTGCCCGCGACCAGGTAGCCCACGCCGCAGACCACGGCCGCGGTATAGCGGCGGTTGCGGTCGGGGTCTGCCTGCGGGCCGGTGCAGATGGCCGCGGTGATCGCCGCCAGGTTGACGCCGTGCGAGCCGAACGGCGCCAGCACGGCCGAGGCCAGGCCGGTGATCGAGATCAGGCGCGAGGCCGGCACGTGGTAGCCGTCGGCTTGCAGCACGGCCAGCCCGGGGATGTTCTGCGAGGCCAGCGCCACGATGAACAGCGGAACCGCCATGCTGACAAAGGCCGACAGCGAGAACGCCGGCGTGGTCCACACCGGCACCGCCAACTCCAGCCGCACGCCCGAGAAATCTAGCTGGCCGAGCACGCCGGCGATCACCGCCCCGGTCAGCAGCGCCCCTGGCACCGCATAGGCCGGCCACAGCCGCCGCCCGAGCAGGTAGGCGGCGAACATCGCCAGCAACAGCACGGTCTGGTGCTGCGCCTGCACGAACACATCCACGCTGATGCGAAACAGGATGCCGGCCAGCAGAGCAGAGGCGATGCTGGCCGGCAGGGCGCGCATCAGCTTGTCGAACCAGCCGGTCATGCCGGCGGCGGCCATCATCAGCCCGGCCAGCAGGAAGGCGCCGATGGCTTGCGCGTAGGGCACGCCGGGCAGGCTGGCGATCAGCAGCGCGGCGCCGGGGGTGGACCAGGCCACCACGATCGGCACGCGCAGCGCCAGCGACAGGCCGATGGTGGTGATCCCCATTCCCATCGACAGCGCCCAGATCCAGGACGAGATCTGGGCATCGGTCAGGTGGGCGGCATGGCCGGCCTGGATCATCAGCACCAGCGAACTGGTATAGCCGGTGAGCGTGGCGACCAGCCCGGCGACGAGCGCGGACACAGACAGGTCGGACAATTTCAGTGAAGCGGTGGTCATCGGAAGGGGCGGCGGCAAGCGCATTGGCACGGCCGACATCTTCGCATGGGTGCCTTGGCCGTACCAATTTGCCGCGGCGGCGTCCCGAAATCGCGGTTGACGGGGCTTTCCCTTACGGACTTTTCCGACTGGAGCGGGCGGGGGGGCGTTGTTATGCTGGCTTCGTGCCTTGCGAGCAGGGCACCGAGGAGAGACTCTTGGGCCCGCAGTGCGCGGGCCCTTCTTTTTTGGGGCCGGCCTTGGCCTGGCCCCGGTCGTCTACAATGCGGGCTGCCGTGCCACGCCAGCCCTGGCTGCCTGGCCGTCCCTCCTTTCTCTCGTCGTCTCGTCTTTCTCCCATGGCCCTGTTTTCCATTACCGACGCCCAGCTTGCCTTCGGGCACGTGGCCCTGCTCGATCACACCGATTTTTCGCTGGAGGCCGGCGAGCGCGTGGGGTTGATCGGGCGCAACGGCTCGGGCAAGTCCTCGCTGCTGAAAATCGTGGCGGGGTTGTCGGCGCCGGACGACGGGCTGATCGCGCGGCAGAGCGGCGTGACCAGCGCCTACGTGCCGCAGGAGCCGCAGTTCGAAGCGGGGATCACCGTGTTCGACGCCGTCTCCCAGGGCATGGGCGATGCGCACGACCTGCTGGTGCGCTACGAGGCCGCCGCCGACCGCGTGGCCGAGAACCATGACGACGAAGCCGCGCTGGCCGAATTGCACCGGCTGCAGTCCGAGCTCGACGCCGCCGGCGCCTGGCAACTGCGCACCCGCGTGGAAACCACGCTGGCGCGCCTGGGGCTGGATTCGCACACGCGCGTCGAGGCACTGTCCGGCGGCCTGCAGAAACGCGTGGCGCTGGCGCAGGCGCTGGTGGCCGAGCCCGACATCCTGCTGCTGGACGAGCCCACCAACCACCTCGACGTAGAAGCGATCCGCTGGCTGGAAGACCTGCTGCTGGGCTTCCGCGGCAGCGTGCTGCTGATTACCCACGACCGCGCCTTCCTGGACCGCGTGGCCACGCGCATCATCGAACTGGACCGCGGCCGGCTGGTGTCCTTCCCCGGCAACTTCGCCGCCTACCAGGCGCGCAAGGAAGAGATGCTGGCCGCCGAGCAGGTCGAGCAGGCCAAGTTCGACAAGCTGCTGGCGCAGGAAGAGGTGTGGATCCGCAAGGGGGTGGAGGCGCGCCGCACGCGCAGTGTGTCGCGCATCCAGCGCCTGGTGGCGATGCGCAACGAGCGCGCCGCGCGCCGTGAAGTCCAGGGCAACGTCAAGCTGGAAGTGTCGCAGGCCGACCGCTCCGGCAAGATCGTGTCGGAGCTGACCGACGTCAGCAAGGCCTATGGCGACAAGGTAGTGGTGCGCGACTTCACCGCCACCATCATGCGCGGCGACAAGGTCGGCCTGATCGGCCCCAACGGCGCCGGCAAGACCACGCTGCTGCGGCTGATCCTGGGCGAACTGGCGCCGGACAGCGGCACCGTGCGCAATG
The DNA here is from genome assembly GCA_022041995.1 of Cupriavidus necator. Taxonomy (GTDB): domain Bacteria; phylum Pseudomonadota; class Gammaproteobacteria; order Burkholderiales; family Burkholderiaceae; genus Cupriavidus. Next base: position 3,014,877 of record CP074381.1, on the reverse strand, counting down.
GCAGCAACCTGCAGGTGGCGTACTTCGACCAGATGCGCACCGCGCTGGACCTGGAGAAGTCCCTGGCGGACACCATCAGCCCGGGCAGCGACTGGGTCGAGGTCAACGGCCAGCGCAAGCATGTGATGAGCTACCTGGGCGACTTCCTGTTTGCGCCGGAACGCGCGCGTTCGCCGGTCAAGTCGCTGTCTGGCGGCGAGCGCAACCGGCTGCTGCTGGCGCGCCTGTTTGCGCGCCCGGCCAATGTGCTGGTGCTGGACGAGCCGACCAACGACCTTGACATCGACACGCTGGAACTGCTGGAAGAACTGCTGCAGGACTACAGCGGCACCGTGTTCCTGGTCTCGCACGACCGGGCCTTCCTGGACAACGTGGTGACCTCGACCCTGGCCGCCGAAGGCGATGGCGTGTGGCGCGAATCGGTGGGCGGGTATTCCGACTGGGTCGAGCAGTCGGCCCGCAGCGCGGCGCTGCAGGCGGCGCGCAGGCCGGAACAGAAGGCGGCGGAGCCGGCCCGGGGCAAGGACTCACGCGAGGCGCGCGGCGCCAACCGGACCGTCAAGCTGTCGTACAAGGAGCAGCGCGAGCTGGACGGCCTGCCGGAGCGCATCGCCGCGCTGGAAACCGAGCAGAAGACAATCTCGGCGCAGCTGGAAGACGGCTCGCTCTACGTCAGCGATGCGGCCAAGGCCGCGCTGCTGGCCACGCGGCATGACGAGATCGAGATGGAACTGCTGGAAGCGCTGGAGCGCTGGGAAGTGCTGGAGGCGAAGTCGAAGGGCGAGGGGGCGTAATCTCACCCGCACCAGGCCAGCACCATATTGGTCAGGTCGACCATGAACCCCGGCCGCAGGTAACCCACGAACCCAAGCGCCAGCAGCCCGGCCAGCACCGCCAGCCCGGCTGCCTGCGCCACGCGGACGCGGGCCGCTGTCATCACGCGGCCGCCGGCTGCGCGCGCACCAGAGCCTGCTCGCGGATCGGCAGGTTCACCAGCGCGGCCACCACGCCCAGCGCGATCGAGATCAGCCACACCGTGTTGTAGCCGCCGGTGCGGTCATAGAGGTAGCCGCCCAGCCAGGCACCGAGGAAGCTGCCGATCTGGTGCGAGAAGAACACCACGCCCGACAGCATCGACAGGTATTTCACGCCGAACACCTGGGCGATGATGCCGTTGGTCAGCGGCACCGTGGACAGCCACAGGAAGCCCATCAGCGCCGCGAACACCCAGGTGCTGGCCACCGTCAGCGGCAGCAGCAGGTAGCCGGCGATCACCACCGAGCGCGTCACGTAGATGGCGGACAGCAGGTAGCGCTTGGGCAGGCGCTGGCCCAGCGCGCCCGCGGTATAGGTGCCGAATACATTGAACAGCCCGATCAGCGCCAGGGCCACGACAGCGACTTTCGGGTCGGTCAGGCCCTGGTCCTTCAGGTACGGCGCCAGGTGCACGCCGATAAACACCACCTGGAAGCCACACACGAAGTAGCCCAGCGTCAGCAGCTGGAAGTTGCGGTTGCCGAAGGCTTCGTGGACGGCCTGGCCGATGGTCTGGTGATGGCCGCCGGTGTGGGCCGCTTCGCGCGGCTCGCGCAGCGTCAGTGTCAGTGGCAGCATCACGCAGGCCATCAGCGCCATCACGTACAGCGCGTTCTGCCAGCCCAGGCCGGAGATCAGCCCCTGCTCCACCGGAATCATCAGGAACTGGCCGAACGAGCCGGCCGCGGCGGCGATGCCCATGGCCCAGACCCGCTTCTCGGGGCTGGCCACGCGCCCGATCACGCCGTAGACGATGCTGTAGGTGGTGCCGGACTGGGCGATGCCGATCATCACGCCGGCACCGGTGGCAAAGGCGGTGCCGCTGGTGGCCAGTGCCATCACCACCAGCCCGGCCACGTACAGCGCCACGCCAGCCAGCATGATGCGCAGCGCGCCGAACTTGTCGGCCAGCGCCCCGGCAAAGGGCTGGCTGGCGCCCCACATCAGGTTCTGCAGCGCCAGGGCAAAGGCGAAGGTCTCGCGGTTCCAGCCGTGGGCCTGCGTGATCGGCAGGTTGAACAGGCCGAAGCCGTGCCGGATGCCCATCGAAAGCGTCACGAGCAGCCCGCCGCACACAAGTACGGTGGTCAGGGAGAGTTGTCGGTTCTGCATGTCTTGGCTCGATGTGCGGCAGTCCCGCCGGGTGGGGCGGCGCCGACAGGGATTGTGTGTGCTTGTTGTTGTCCGTGCCGGGACGGCAATCAGGCTTGCCGGGGCCGGGTGGTGGCGAGTTTACTCTGGCTCGGGAAAACGCGTACTGCGCCGCCCGCGTTGCCGTCGCCCTGGCAAAAAGTGGCGGCCGCCCGGCAAACCGGGCGCCGGCGCGGGCTGGCAGGGCGAGCGCCTTTTTGGCGGGATTGCCGTCGCCCGCTTCCATTACAATGCAGTGCCCGGTGCCCCGGCGCGTGCACAGTTGTGCGCCTCGTGGCAGCCGGGAACCTCACTTTCGTAGCGACTCCATGGCGAGCAAAACCAGTCAGTACAGCGAATCTTCCATCCGGGTCCTGAAGGGCCTGGAGCCGGTCAAGCAGCGCCCCGGCATGTACACCCGGACCGACAACCCCCTGCATATCGTGCAGGAGGTGATCGACAACGCCTCGGATGAGGCCCTCGGCGGCCACGGCTCCGAGATCCTGGTGACCCTGCATCGCGACGGCAGCCTCAGCGTGGAGGACGACGGCCGCGGCATCCCGGTGGGCGTCCACCCGGAAGAAGGCGTGCCAGTGGTCGAGATCGTCTTCACCCGGCTGCACGCCGGCGGCAAGTTCGACAAGGGCAAGGGCGGTGCCTATGCCTTCTCGGGCGGCCTGCACGGCGTGGGCGTGTCGGTGACCAATGCCTTGTCGACGCAGCTGGACGTGACCGTGTGGCGCGACAGCATGTGCTCGACGCTGACCTTCTCCGGCGGCGACGTGACCGTGCCGCTGGCCTCGCGCAAGATCGAGCGTGGCGAGAAGAAGAGCGGCACCCGCGTGCAGGTATGGCCGGATGCCAAGTATTTCGACTCGGCCGCGATCCCGCTGGCCGAGCTGCAGCGCCTGCTGCGCAGCAAGGCGGTGCTGCTGCCGGGGGTCAAGGTCACACTGGTGACCGAGAAGACCGGCGAGCGCCAGACCTGGCAGTACGACCAGGGCCTGAAGGGCTATCTGGTCGAGGCGCTGGCCCAGGGCAGCGGCGCCGAGCTGGTGATCCCGATGTTCGAGGGCGAGCATTTCGCCGACCCCGACGCCAACCCGAGCGAGGAAGGCTTTGCCGATGGCGAAGGCGCCTCCTGGGTGGTGGCCTGGACCGAAGACGGCGCGCCGGTGCGCGAGTCCTACGTCAACCTGATCCCCACGCCGGCCGGCGGCACGCATGAATCCGGCCTGCGCGAAGGGCTGTTCCAGGCGGTCAAGAGCTTTATCGAGATGCACGCGCTGCAGCCCAAGGGCGTCAAGCTGATGAGCGAAGACGTGTTCGCGCGCGCCTCGTTCGTGCTCTCGGCCAAGGTGCTGGACCCGCAGTTCCAGGGCCAGATCAAGGAACGCCTGAACAGCCGCGACGCGGTGCGGCTGGTGTCCACCTTCAGCCGCCCGGCGCTGGAGCTGTGGCTGAACCACCATGTCGAGTACGGCAAGAAGCTGGCCGAGCTGGTGATCCGCCAGGCCCAGGCGCGCACGCGCGCGGCGCAGAAGGTCGAGAAAAAGAAGGGCTCCGGCGTGGCCGTGCTGCCCGGCAAGCTGACCGACTGCGAGTCCACTGACGTGACCCGCAACGAACTGTTCCTGGTTGAGGGCGACTCCGCCGGCGGCTCGGCCAAGATGGGCCGCGACAAGGAGTTCCAGGCCATCCTGCCGCTGCGCGGCAAGGTGCTCAACACCTGGGAGACCGAGCGCGACCGCCTCTTTGCCAACAACGAAGTGCACGACATCGCCGTGGCGATCGGCGTGGACCCGCACGGCGCCAACGACGAGCCCGACCTGTCCAATCTGCGCTACGGCAAGATCTGCATCCTGTCCGACGCGGACGTGGACGGCGCGCATATCCAGGTGCTGCTGCTGACGTTGTTCTTCCGGCACTTCCCCAAGCTGATCGATACCGGCAATGTCTGTGTGGCGCGTCCGCCGCTGTTCCGCGTCGACGCGCCCGCGCGCGGCAAGAAGCCGGCGCAGAAGCTGTACGCGCTGGACGAAGGCGAGCTGTTGGCCATCCAGGACAAGCTGCTCAAGGACGGCGTCAAGGAAAACTCATGGCAGATTTCCCGCTTCAAGGGCCTGGGCGAAATGAGCGCCGAGCAGCTCTGGGAAACCACCATGAACCCCGACACGCGGCGCTTGCTGCCCGTGTCGCTGGGCGAATACGACCTGCCGCAGACCGTCGAGATGATGAATATGCTGATGGGCAAGGGCGAGGCCGCACAGCGCCGCAGCTGGCTGGAAGAGAAGGGCAACGAGGTCGAGGCCGATATCTGAGGGAAGTGAGCGGCACCCGGACGGTAAGCGTCGGCCGGGGATTGGGTAGATAATCCCCACTCTCCCCTGGCCGTCGCTCCCGATGGTCGCCAACTGACAGCAATCCGGAACCCACGATGACGACGAGAACTCCCGGCAAACCATGGCGCAAGGCGGCGGCAGCCGTCGTGGCGCTGGCCGGGCTCGCCTTCGTGCCGGCGGCGCATGCCGAGCTGTGGGGCTTTATCGATGCCGACGGCGTGGCGCACTTTGCCGACCAGAAGCTCGACGCGCGCTACAAGCTGTTCATGAAGGACGGCGGCAAGCTGGATACCGGGCGCCTGGCGGCGCGGCAGTCGCAGGCGGCAGCAGGCGCGGACATCGACCTTGAGCAGCACAAGCTGTACCGCTACGTCGTCAACCATCCCAATATCAAGACCGTCGAGCCGCTGATCCACCAGATCGCCGGCAAGCAGGATGTCGATCCCGCGCTGGTCAAGGCGGTGATGGCGGTGGAGTCGGGCTTCAACCCGGGCGCGGTGTCGCCCAAGGGCGCGATCGGCCTGATGCAGGTGATCCCCGACACCGGCGCGCGCTTTGGCGTGAGCGCTGATGCGCGCCGCACCGTCGGGCAGAAGCTGGCCGATCCACGCACCAATATCACCGCGGGCGTGCGCTACCTGAGCTGGCTGATGCAGCTGTTCCCGAACAACCTGGAGCTGGTGCTGGCTGCCTATAACGCCGGCGAGGGCGCGGTGCAGCGCTACAACAACCGCATTCCGCCTTACCCGGAGACCCAGCAGTATGTCAGCACCGTGCTGCAGTTCTACCGGCTGTACCAGCCGCAGCAGGGCGCGGTGCTCAAGCGCGCCAGCGCCAGCGCGGACGGCCCGCGCGTGAAGATGGTCATCGGCGGGCGTCGCGCCATGCCCTGACCGGCATACCCGAACAACAAGCAACCCGGCGCGCCGGCAGTTCAACATGGCGCGCCGAATTCTTGCCTACCCATGGAACAACAAGACATCACGTTTCAACCTGAAGAGCCGGCCGATTCGCTGACGCTGGCGCGCTACGCCGAGCGCGCCTACCTGGACTACGCCGTCAGCGTGGTCAAGGGCCGCGCGCTGCCCGAGGTGGCCGACGGCCAGAAGCCGGTGCAGCGGCGCATCCTGTTCGCGATGCACGAGATGGGCCTGCGCGCCGACGCCAAGCCGGTCAAGTCCGCGCGCGTGGTCGGCGATGTGCTGGGCAAGTTTCACCCGCATGGCGACCAGTCCGCCTATGACGCGCTGGTGCGCCTGGCGCAGGACTTCTCGCTGCGCTACCCGCTGATCGACGGCCAGGGCAACTTCGGCTCGCGCGATGGCGACGGCGCGGCGGCGATGCGCTACACCGAAGCGCGCCTCACGCCGATCTCGCGGCTGCTGCTCGATGAGATCGACGAAGGCACGGTCGATTTCGCCCCCAACTACGACGGCTCGATGCAGGAGCCCAGGCTGTTGCCGGCACGGCTGCCGTTCGTGCTGCTCAACGGCGCCTCGGGCATCGCGGTGGGCATGGCGACCGAGATCGCGCCGCACAACCTGCGTGAAGTCGCCGCGGCCACCGTGGCGATGATCCGCAACCCCAATATCACGCTGGCCGAACTGCTGGCGCTGATGCCGGGGCCGGACTATCCGGGCGGTGGCCAGATCATCTCGCCGGCGTCCGATATCGCCCAGATCTATGAGGGCGGCCGCGGCAGCCTGAAGGTGCGCGCGCGCTGGACCATCGAGGAGATGGCGCGCGGCCAGTGGCAGCTGGTGGTGACCGAGCTGCCGCCCAACACCTCGGCGCAGAAGGTGCTGGAAGAGATCGAGGAAATCACCAACCCCAAGGTCAAGACCGGCAAGAAGGCGCTGACGCAGGACCAGCAGCAGCTCAAGGCCACCGTACTGGCAGTGCTGGATGCGGTGCGTGACGAATCGGGCAAGGATGCGCCGGTGCGGCTGGTGTTCGAGCCCAAGAGCAAGAACGTCGGCCAGCAGGAGTTCATCCATACGCTGCTGGCGCATACCAGCCTGGAGTCTGGCGCGCCGATCAACCTGGTGATGATCGGCACCGACGGGCGCCCGCGCCAGAAGGGCCTGCGCGAGATCCTGTCAGAGTGGATCGCGTTCCGCTTCGACACCGTCACGCGCCGCACGCGCCACCGCCTGGGCAAGGTCGAGGACCGTATCCATATCCTCGAAGGCCGGATGCTGGTGCTGCTCAATATCGACGAGGTGATCCGCATCATCCGCGAGAGCGACGAGCCCAAGCCGGCGCTGATCGAGGCCTTTGGCCTGAGCGACCGCCAGGCCGAGGACATCCTGGAAATCCGCCTGCGCCAGCTGGCTCGCCTCGAGTCGATCAAGATCGAGAAGGAGCTCAAGGAGCTGCGCGAAGAACAGGCCGACCTGGACGTGCTGCTCAAGTCCGAGACCATGATGCGCCGCCGCATCATCAAGGAGATCGAGACCGACGCCAGGCAGTACAGCCCGGAAGACAAGGACCCGCGCCGCACCCTGATCCAGGAGGAACGCCGCGCCGCGGCCGAAGTGCGCGTGGTCGACGAGCCGGTGACGGTGGTGATGTCGCAGAAGGGCTGGGTGCGCACGCGCCAGGGCCATGGCCACGATGCGCAGCAGTTCACCTTCAAGGCCGGCGACGCGCTCTACGGCACCTTCGAATGCCGCACCGTCGACGTGCTGCTGGCCTTCGGCACCAACGGCCGGGTCTATTCCGTGCCGGTCGCCAGCCTGCCCGGCGGGCGCGGCGACGGGGTGCCCATCACCACGCTGATCGAGCTGCAGTCCGGCAGCCAGGTCGCGCATACCTTCGCGGGCGCTGCCGAGCAGCGCATGCTGATTGCCACCGCAGGCGGCAACGGCTTCCAGACCAGGGTGGGCGACATGATCAGCCGGCAGAAGGGCGGCAAGTCGTTCCTGACGCTCGATGACGGTGACTCGCCGCTGGTGCCGGCGCCGCTGGGCGACGAGGCAACTCATGCGGCCTGCCTGTCCGGCAACGGCCGCTTGCTGCTGGTGGCGCTCGATGAAGTGAAGGTGCTGTCCGCAGGCGGGCGCGGCGTGATCCTGATGGAGCTGGAACCCAAGGAGAAGCTGCTGCAGGCGGTTGCCGTGGGCGCACCGGGGCTGGTGCTGTCGGGCGCGGGCCGCGGCGGCAAGCCGTCGTCGCAGAAGCTGGCGGGGCAGTCGCTGCTGCCGTATGTCGGCAAGCGCGCTCGCAAGGGCAAGCCGATCGAGGCGAAGCTGAAGGAGCCGAGGATCGATCCGGTGCGGGTGCAGCCGCCGGCTAGCGGAAACTGATTCCGTGTTTTCTCCCCTCTCCCATTTATGGGAGAGGGGAGAAAACCGCCGCCTCAATCCACCCCCACAAATCCCCCCGTCTGGTGCGCCCACAGCCGCGCATACAGCCCGCCGTGCGCCAGCAATTGCGCGTGCGTGCCGCTTTCCACGATATGGCCGTTGTCCAGCACGACCAGCCGGTCCATGCGCGCAATCGTCGACAGCCGGTGCGCGATGGCGATCACCGTCTTGCCCTGCATCAGCGTTTCCAGGCTTTCCTGGATCGCTGCTTCCACTTCCGAATCCAGCGCGGAGGTCGCTTCGTCCAGAATCAGGATCGGCGCGTTCTTGAGCAGCACGCGCGCGATGGCAATGCGCTGGCGCTGGCCGCCTGACAGCTTCACGCCGCGCTCGCCGACCTGCGCCTCCAGCCCGGTATTGCCGTGGGCGTCGATCAGGTGCGGGGTGAATTCGTCGGCGCGGGCGCGGTGCAGGGCTTCGGCCAGTTCAGCCTCGGTGCTGGCGGGCTTGCCGTAGCGCAGGTTGTCGCGGATCGAGCGGTGCAGCAGCGAGGTGTCCTGCGTGACCATGCCGATCTGTGCGCGCAGGCTTTCCTGCGTGACCGCGGCGATGTCCTGGCCGTCGATCAGGATGCGGCCGCGCTCGACGTCGTAGAGGCGCAGCAGCAGGTTGACCAGCGTCGACTTGCCGGCGCCCGAGGGACCAACCAGCCCGATCTTCTCGCCAGGACGCACTGTCAGGTCCACGCCTTCGATGACGCCTGAGCCCTTGCCGTAGTGGAATCCCACCTGCTCGAAGCGGACCTCGCCATGGGTGACGCGCAACGGCTTCGAGTCGGCGCGGTCGGTCACCACGCGCGGCACGGCAATCGTCTTCATGCCGTCCTGCACCTGGCCGACATTCTCGAAGATGCCGTTGACCACCCACATGATCCAGCCCGACATATTGTTGATGCGGATCACCAGCCCGGTGGTGAGCGCAATCGCGCCGGTGGTGACATGGCCCTCGCTCCACAGCCACAGCGCCAGGCCGGTGGTGCCGGCGATCAGCGCGCCGTTCATGGCGGTGATGGTGAGGTCCATGCTGCTCACCATGCGTCCGGCCAGGCGCGCCTTGTCGGTCTGATCGGCCATGGCGTCGCGCGCGTAGTCTTCCTCGTGCCGGGTATGGGCGAACAGCTTGAGCGTGGTGATATTGGTGTAGCCGTCGACGATGCGTCCCATCAGCCGGGAACGCGATTCCGTGGCCACCACCGAGCGCTGCTTCACGCGCGGCACGAAATTGAGCAGGGCAGCCATATAGCAGACGATCCACAGCAGCAGCGGGATCATCAGCCGCCAGTCGGCCTGCGCGAACAGCACCAGCGCGCTGACCGCATAGATCACCACGTGCCAGATCGCGTCCACTGCCTGCACGGCCGAGTCGCGCAGCGAGAAGCCGGTCTGCATGATGCGCTGCGCGATGCGTCCGGCAAAGTCGTTCTGGAAGAACGACAGGCTTTGCTTGAGCACATAGCGGTGGTTCTGCCAGCGGATCAGGTTGGCCAGGCCGGGGTTGATGACCTGGTGCACCAGCACGTCGTGCAGGCCGAAGAAGACCGGGCGCAGCAGCAGCGCCACCACCGCCATCCACAGCAGTTCATTGCGATGCCGGCTGAAGAACTCCGCGCCGGGCGTGGTCTGGGCCATGTCGACCAGCCGGCCGAGGAAGCTGAACAGCGCCACCTCGATCAGCGCGCCGACCAGGCCCACCAGCAACAGCAGCGCGAACACGCCCCAGACTTCGCGCAGGTACCAGGCATAGAAGCGCCAGACCTGGCCGGGCGGCTCGTGGTCGGGCATGCCCCGGAAGGGGTCGATCAGTCTTTCCAGGCGACGCAACATGGCGGATTCCCGTTGTGCACGGCGTGCCCCCGGCGTCTTCGTGGGATGTTGGGGGCGCGCGTGCGGCGGATCAGACACAACATGATACGCGCCTTGCACAATGGAAAAGCCCCGCCAGCGGCGGGGCATCGTCTGAACCGCAGTGCGGAAAATGCTGAACGGTCAGGGGTGATGGATAACCATATGCGTGAACGGCGGCACATAAGCCTGCAGCGTCACGAACAGGCCCACCAGGATCGCCAGCACGATCGAGTGGAAGAACACATAGCGCAGGATGTCGCCCTCGTGGCCGTACCACTTGGTGGCGGTGGAGGCCACCACGATGGACTGCGCATCGATCATCTTGCCCATCACGCCGCCCGAGCTGTTGGCCGAGGCCATCAGCACCGGCGACAGGCCCAGCTGCTCCGCCGTGGTCTTCTGCAGGCCGCCGAACAGCACGTTCGAGGCCGTGTCCGAACCGGTCAGCGCCACTCCCAGCCAGCCCAGCATGGTGCCGAACAGCGGATAGAACACGCCGGTGTGGGCGAAGGCCAGGCCCAGCGTGGCATCCAGGCCCGAGTAGCGGGTCAGGTAGCCGACGCCGAACATCGCGCAGATGGTCAAGAGCGAGTAGCGCACCAGCTTGATCGTTTCCCAGTACTCCTTGATCAGGCGCGGCACCGAGTAGCCCATCAGCAGGCCGCCGGCGATGGCCGAGACAAAGATGCCGGTGCCGGCCATCGACAGCACGTTGAAGTTGAAGACCGCGCCTTCGATGACGTCCTTGGGCACGACCGGCGGCACCTTGATGACGGCCTTGTCCAGCCCCGGGATCGGGAATTTCCACGCCCACAGGCTATCCATCAGCTTCTTGAACTCGGGGACGCCCCAGACGAAGACGAACACCGTCAGGATCACCCACGGCATCCAGGCCCTGGCCACCGAGATGCCGACCGAGGCGGCGCTGGCGCGCGCATCGGCTTCGAGCGCTTCGGGATGGTCGACCCTGGAGTCGTCGTGGCGGCCCAGGATCCTGGTCGAGGTCCAGATCTCCTTCGGATGCCAGACTTTCAGGAACAGCGTCAGCGAGCCCATCGACACCAGCGCGGCGATCACGTCGACCAGCCACGGGCCGTGGAAGTTCGACACCAGGAACTGCGGGACCGCAAAGCTCACGCCCGCCACCAGGACCGCCGGCCAGATCGCCAGCATGCCGCGGAAGCCGGCAAAGGCCCAGATCAGCCAGAACGGCACGATCACCGAGAAGAACGGCAGCTGGCGGCCGATCATGGCCGACAGGTCGAGCAGGTCCAGCCCGGTCACCGACGCCAGGCCGATGATCGGCGCGCCCAGCGCGCCATAGGCCACCGGCGCGGTGTTGGCGATCAGCGCCAGGCCCGAGGCGGCCAGCGGCGAGAAGCCCAGGCCGATCAGGATGGCGCCGGTCACGGCCACCGGCGTGCCGAAGCCGGCCGCGCCCTCGAAGAAGGCGCCGAAGCTGAACGCCACCAGCAGCAGCTGCAGGCGGCGGTCCTCGGTGATGCCGGAGATCGAGTTCTGCAAGACCTTGAAGGATCCGTTCAGCGTTGTGAGCCGGTGCAGGAAGATGATGTTCAGCACGATCCAGCCGATCGGGAACAGCCCGGACACGATGCCCAGCCCCGCCGCCTTGCCGGCCATCGCCGCCGGCATGCCGAACACCGTGGAGGCGACCACGATGCCGATCAGCAACGCCAGCCCGGCCGCCAGGTGGGCCTGCATATGAAAGAACGCCAGCGCTGCCAGCAGCACGGCGACGGGAATGCCCGCGGCAATGGTCGACAGCGCCATATTGCCTAGCGGATCATAGACTTGACTCCACACGATCGAAATCCTCCTCTGGTTTGGCTCAGGTGCCCGGGCGATCTGCGTGCCCTGGATATCCCGCATGCGCTTTGCACCGGCGTGCGGCAGCCGCCGCGCATCGGCAAAGAACAAGGATTTTAAGAACGGGTACCCACGCGGCTGTCGTACATCGCGTCATGATTGCCATGAGCCACATTCAGGGATCAGGGTTTGCCCAGGGGGCACGACAGCGCACATGGGACCCTTGCGCCACACCGACCAGAGTACTCTAAACGGCGCCTGTTGCAAAAGTATGCGTGCCAGCTGCCAGGCTGCATGACTGGCCGATGCAACCACCCGGCGCCGGCTGGCGTGAGCGTCGTTGTCCGGCCATACTGGCAGGCAGCGCGCGGGCAGGCTGCCCGCGCCACCCACTTCGAGGCGAGGTTCCCCATGTCCGAATTCCTTCCCCCGTTGCCGCTGCTGACCGCGTTCGTGCTGGCCAGCCTGGCGCTGGCCATCACACCCGGCCCGGCCGTGGTCTATATCGTCACGCGCACCCTGGCGCAGGGCCGGCAGGCCGGGCTGGCCTCGATCGGCGCGGTGGCGCTGGGCAACCTGGGCAATGCGATCGGCGCCTCGCTGGGGCTGGCGGTGCTGTTTTCGGTATCGTCGCTGGCGTTTTCGGTGGTCAAGTACGCGGGGCGGCCTACCTGATCTGGCTGGGCATCCGCGCATTGCGCGGCGGCGGCGCGGCGGCCGACGGCGGCACCGCCGAAGTGGCGCCACGCAGCCTGCGCCAGGTGGTGCGCGACGGCTTCGTGGTGGCGCTGCTCAATCCCAAGACCGCGATTTTCTTTGCCGCCTTCCTGCCGCAGTTCATGAACCCGGCAGGCTCGGCGCTGACGCAGAGCCTGGCGCTGGGCGTGGCCTTCGTGCTGATCGCCGCGACCACCGATGCCTGCTACGTGATGGCCGCCGCCGCGGTGATGCCGGCACTGCGCCGCGCCGGCAGGGCGCGCGCGTTCGGCCGCTACCTGACCGGCGCGGCGTTTATCGGGCTGGGGGTATTTACCGCGGCATCGGGCTCGCGCGCCGCGAAGTAAGGCAGCACCGCAGCAAAGAAAAAACTGCCGCGGCTCAGCGCAGCGGCAGTTCCAGGATGCCGTCCGCGGCGGGACGGGCGCGCATCGCGCTCAACCAGCGCTCCAGGTCGGGGCGCGGCTGGTGCTTGAGTGGCAGCCCCATCCAGCGGTGCGCGGCGCAGGCCAGCGAGATGTCGGCCATGGTGAAGCGGTCGCCGCCGATGAACTCGCGTCCGGCCAGCGCCTTGTCCAGCAGCGCGGCCAGCGGCTCGGTGCGCTCGCAGGATGCCTTGATGGCAGCCTCGTCGCGCTCCGCTTTTGGCTTGCGCACCAGGCTCAGGAACGCCGTCACCATGGCCGGGCTGAAGGCGGTGGTCTGCCAGTCCATCCAGCGGTCGGCCGAGGCGCGTGCCTTGACGTCCTCGGGCCACAGCGTGCCTTCGCCGTAGCGCGCGCACAGGTACCGCACGATCGCATTGGATTCCCACAGCACGAACGGCTCGCCGCCGACATCGGTGCCGCGAAAATCCTCGATCACCGGGATCTGGCGGTTCGGGTTCAGGCGCACATAGGCCTCGGTGTCGAGGTCACCCCTGGTCACGCCGATATCGACGCGCTCATGGTCCAGGTGCAGTTCGCGCGCGCACCAGACCACCTTCTGCACGTTGATGGAGGAGAGTCGGCCCCAGATACGCAACATGTCGGCTCCTGTGGTGATATTTGCCCGTGGCCTCAGGCGGCGCGTGCCTGCCTGGCGGCGGCCGCAGCGATGGCTTCGCGGAATAGCTCGCCAAGGATCGCCACGCCCTGCTCGATGCGCTCGGCCGACACCGTGACAAAGGCCAGGCGCAGCGCGTTGCGCTTCGGGTTGCTGGCGTAGAACGGCGCGCCGGGCACATAGGCCACATTGCGCTTCACGGCTTCTTCCAGAATCACCATGCTGTCCAGGCCCTCGGGCAGCTCCATCCAGATGAACATGCCGCCTTCGGGCGCGTTCCAGCTCACGCCCTCGGGCATATGGCGCTTGAGCGCGTCCAGCATGTACTGGCACTGCTTGCCGTAGAGCTCGCGGATGGTCGGGATATGCGTGTCGAGCAGGCCGTCGCGGATGGTCTCGTAGGCCACGCGCTGGGTGAAGGTCGGCGTGTGCAGGTCCGATGCCTGCTTGGCCTGGCACAGCTTGAAGTGCAGCTCGGGCGGGGCGATCACATAGCCCAGGCGCATGCCGGGGGCCAGGATCTTAGAGAACGAGCCCATGTAGATCACGCCGTCCGGGTTCATCGACAGCAGGCTGGGCAGCTGGTCGCCGGTGTAGCTGAGCGCGCCGTAGGGATCGTCCTCGACCAGCAGCACGCCCTGTTCCTTTGCGCGGGCCACCAGCGCCTCGCGGCGCTCCAGCGGCAGGCGGCGCCCGGTCGGGTTCTGGAAGTTGGGCAGGGCGTACAGGAAGCGGGCGCCGGCGGTCAGTTCGGGCGTCAGCGCCTCGGGCAAGAGGCCCTTGTCGTCGCTGGGGATCGAGACGAATTCAGGTTCGAACAGCGAGAACGCCTGCAGGGCGCCGAGGTAGCTGGGGGTCTCCACCAGCACCTTGCTGCCCGGGTCGATCATCACCTTGGCGATCAGGTCCAGTGCCTGCTGCGAGCCGGTGGTGATCAGCACGCGCTCGACCGGCGCGCCATGGCGCCTGGCGACGAACTCGCGCAGCGGCAGGTAGCCTTCGGTCGCGGCATATTGCAGCGCCGCCTGTGGGTTGTCGGCGAATACGCGGGCCGTCGCTGCCTCCATGGCCGCTACCGGGAACGAGGCCGGCGACGGCAGGCCGCCGGCGAACGAAATGACTTCCGGACGCTCGGTGACCTTCAGGATTTCGCGGATGGCCGAGCTGGTCAGTTGCTGCGCCCGGCGAGAGATGGCCCATTTCATGATGTGTCTCTTGTGGTCTGGGGATTCTGGGCTGAGCGGAAAGCCTGCCGCTCAGTCAACGATAAATAGCCGTGCGCCCTTCGGCGAGGACGAACGGTGCGCTTCCGCCTGGTCGGCTACCTGGTAGCTGGTGCCCGCGCCGAGCACGAACTGCCGGCCGTCTTCCAGCTCGGTATGGAGCTCGCCGTCCAGCACGAACAGGATATGGCCCTTGCTGCACCAGTGGTCGGCCAGGTAGCCGGGCGAATATTCGACCATGCGCACGCGGATGTCGCCGAACTGGCGCGTGCGCCAGGTGGCCTCGCCCTGCTCGCCGGGGTGGCGGGTCGGCGCGATGGCCGACCAGTCGGTGGTGCCGAAGGGCAGGTTGTCGATGCGCACGCGGGCCTCAGGCCTTCACTTCGGCGATCATCTCGATCTCGACGCAGGCGCCCAGCGGGATCTGCGCCACGCCGAAAGCGCTGCGCGCATGCTTGCCCTTGTCGCCGAACACTTCGGCCAGCAGCTCCGAGGCGCCGTTGGTAACCAGGTGCTGCTCGGTGAATTCAGGGGTCGAGTTGACCAGGCTCATCACCTTGACGATGCGGGTGACGCGGTTCAGGTCGCCCACATGCGCGTGCAGCGTGGCCAGCAGGTCGATGGCGATCGCGCGCGCGGCGGCTTTGCCGGACTCGGTATCGATGTCCTTGCCCAGCTTGCCGGTCCATACCTTGCCGTCCTTGCGGGCGATATGGCCCGACAGGAACACGGTGTTGCCGGTTTGCGCGGCCATCACATAGGCGGCGGCGGGGGCGTTGACGGCCGGCAGTTCGATGCCGAGGCGGGCAAGGGTATCGTAGACGGACATGCGTTGGACTCCTGGTCAGTGAATGCGTCCTGGAAGGACGGGGGACGTTGCCGTGACGGGGGCGGGTGCGGTTTGGCGCACGGCGGCGCGGCGGCCCAGCGCCACGACCGCAATCACCGCCACCGCGAAGGCGATGGTGGGGGCGTCAAGCGGCTCGGACAGAATCAGCGCGCCGCCCGCCAGCGTCAGGAACGGCTGCAGCAATTGTATCTGGCCGACGCGGGCCACGCCGCCTTTTGCGAGGCCGGCGTACCAGAAAAGAAAGCCGACAAACATCGAGAACACCGACACATAGGCCATGCCGCTCCAGGCGCGCGGCGACGCCGCGGCAATCGCCGGCAGGTCGCGCAGGATCAGCCAGGCCACCAGCGGCACCAGCACCGGCAGCGACACCACCAGCGCCCAGCTGATGGTTTCCAGCCCGCCCAGCTCGCGCGACAGCTTGCCGCCCTCGGCATAGCCCAGCGCGCCCAGCACCACGGCGGCGAACAGGTACCAGTCCGCATGCTGCAGGCCGCCGGCACCCTGCCAGACAGCAAAGCCCACCACCAGCGCGCTGCCGGCCACGGCCGACAGCCAGAACGCCGGCGACGGCCGCTCACGCCCGAACCACGCGGCGAATACCGCGGTCGCCAGCGGCAGCAGGCCGATCACGATGGCGCCGTGGCTGGCCGGCACCTCGCGCATCGCCAGCGAAGAAAACAGCGGGAAACCCGCCACCACGCCCAGCGCGGTCACGGCCAGCCGCGGCCACTGGCCGCCGCGCGGGCGGCGGCTGGCGGACAGCGCGCCGCGCCAGGCAAGCAGCGCCAGCGCCAGCAGCGCGGCCAGGACGGCGCGCGCCAGTGCGACAAAGATCGGGTCCAGCTCGGCCACCGCCATGCGCGTGAACGGCAGCGTCTGGCTGAAGATCGCCACACCGACAAAGCCGAGCAGCATGCCGCCGGAGGCCGGTGGGGCAGACGTCGGTGGTGGTGAAGCGGGGCGGCTGGCGGGCATGGTCGGGCTCTTGGTTGTTGTTGGCTCGGGATCGGATCGCCGGGTGTCACTGCATGCCCGGGCGGGCACTGACCGCAATCCACAGCGCGGTCAGCGCCAGCGCCGCACCCATGGCGCGGTTGAACCAGCGCACGCGCTGGCCTTGCTGCAGCCATTGCCGCAGCGACGCGCCCAGCACGCCGTATACGCCGTTGCTGACAAAGCCCAGCACGGCAAACACGCCGCACACCAGCAGCACCCGCTGCACCGGCGCGGGCGCGCCCGTCATGTAAGAGGCCGCGACCGCCAGCGCCAGCATCCACGCCTTGATGTTGGCGTACTGCAGCACCGCTGACTGCCACACGCTCAGCGGGCGCAGCACCTGCTTCTGCGCCAGCACCGTGCTGCGCGCGATCTTCCACGCCAGCCACAGCAGATAGGCGACGCCGGCCAGGTGCACGATGGCGGCCAGCGCGGGCTGGCCCAGGATCAGTGCGCCCACGCCCAGCGCGCACAGCGCCAGGATGCTGGCAAAGCCGAAGGCCACGCCCACGCAGTGCGGCAGCGTGGCGCGCAGCCCGAAGTTGGCGCCGGTGACCGCGGCGATGGTGGTGTTGGGCCCGGGCGTGAACAGGCCCACCGTCAGCAGGGTCAGCAGGGCCAGGAACTGCGCGGCCGTCAGGCCGGTGAGCAAGCCGGACGCCATCACGCGAACGCGACCACCACGCGCCGGTTGGTGCGGCTCTTCTTCTCGATCCTGGTCACCACCACCGCGCCGATCTCGCTGGTGTTGGCCACGTGCGTGCCGCCGCAGGGCTGGCGGTCCACGCCGGGGATCTCGATGATGCGGATGCTGGCCGTACCCGCCGGCGGCGCGGCGCCGATGGTGCGCACGAGCTCGGGCTGGGCGGCCAGTTCCTGCGGCGTGATCAGCGTGGTGCGCACTGCGGTGCTGGCGTGGATCAGCGCGTTCAGGCGCTCGGTCAGGTCGGCCTTGTCCAGGGTCGATTCCGGCAGGTCGAAGTCGACGCGCGCCGACTCCGGCGAGATGCCGCAGCCGGTTACCGGCGCCGGGATCAGCGAGCCCAGCAGGTGCAGGCAGGTATGCAGCCGCATCAGCTTGTGGCGGCGCGCCCAGTCGATGGTCACGGTGACGCGCTCGCCCACGCGCGGCAGCGGCGCATCCGGTGCGGGCACATGCAGGATGCGGCTGCGGTCCTCAGCGTAGAGGGTGTCGGCGATGGCCACCGTGCGCCCGTCGGCCAGCGCCAGCGTGGCGGTGTCGCCGGCCTGGCCGCCGCTGCGCGCGTAGCACACGGTTTCGTCGAGCTCGATCCCTTCGGCGCCGGCCGCCAACACGGTGGCGGTGCAGTGGCCGAGGTAGGGGTCTTCGTCGAAGCGCTTGCGGGTGGCGGGCATCGGGGGTCTCCTTGCGGGCTTGTTCTGGGTGTGGCAGTGGCTAGCGCAGGGTGCGGATGCCCTGCGCGGTTTCGATTTCGGCAATCAGTTCGGGCGGGCCGTCGGCCTGCTCGATGGCGATGAGGTGGTCGGCGCCCAGCCAGGCCAGCCCCTGGCGCAGCAACTCGGCGCGCGGGTGGCGCCCGGACAGCTTGCGCAGCGCCAGGTCCTGCCGCGGCAGGCTGACGCCAGGATAGCTGGCCACGTCCCACTGGATCAGGCTGGGCAGCAGGCCGTCGCCGGCGCTGCCGGCTTCGCCCGGCCAGGCGGGCAGGCTGCCGTCTTCGGGCACGGTGATGCGCCAGTGCAGGCCGCCGCGGGTCATCGGGATGACCGGCACGATGCGCTCCGGGTACTGCGCCTGCCACCGGCCGAGGTCGGCGGGGCGTTCCACGCGCACGGCCCAGTGCAGCAGGAAGGGGCCGCCGCGCAGGCGCTGCCGCACGGCTTCGGTGTCCAGGCCGAACCAGCGCGCACGGGTCGGCGCCGTTGCCGCCGGATCGACCGCGATCACTTCCAGGTAGAGGCCGCCGAACATGCCCAGAACGCGGTTGTGCGTGCCCATGGCCGTGTGCGCACCGCCGCCCTGGGGCGCAATGCCCAGCAGGCCGGCAACGTAGTCCGTGCCGGCGGCCAGGTCGGGCGCGGCGATGACGAGGTGATCGAGGGCGAGCTTCATCTTGGCTTGATGGTAGACAAGGTAGTCGGTACAGTACCGGTACAGTTGAGCGGATCGTATTCAGTACAGTTGCAGGAGCAGCACATGGATGCCAAAAGCAGGGATGGCGAGGCGGGCAGCGAGACTGCCACTGTCACCCGCCAAAAGGATAACGGAGGCGACGCCAAAAGCACATCGTGGCATGCCTCCGGCCGCGCGCTGCGGCTGGTGGTGCCGCCCACCGAGCGCTTCCCGGATCCGATTCCCTCGGCGCAGATGACGCTGGTCGAGCAGTTGACCGAATGGGCCCGCATGCGCATCGACGAGCGCGTGTTCCGCGCCGGCATGCGCATGCCGTCGATCCGGCAACTGGCGCAGGAGAAGGGCATCTCGCGCTTTACCGTGGTCGAGGCCTATGAGCGGCTGGTGGCGCTGGGCTACCTGGAATCGCGCCGCGGCTCCGGCTTCTACGTGCGCGAGCGCGCCCCGGCCGCGCCCGCGGCGCCGGTGTCCAGCGACGTGGCGGTGGCGCGCAATATTGACGTGACCTGGCTGCTGCGCAGCATGTTCCATACGGCCGAGGCGCACAAGGCGCCGGGGCTGGGCTTCCTGCCCAACGACTGGCTCGACGGCGAGCTGATCGCCAGCGCGCTGCGCGGGCTGGGCCGCCAGCCCGGCAACCATTTCCTGGCCAGCGGCACGCCGCAGGGGTTCCTGCCGCTGCGCCAGCAGCTGCGCACCCGGCTGGAAGAACTGGAGATCGGTGCCAGTGCCGAGCAGATCGTGCTGACCTCGGGCATCACCCAGGCCCTGGACCTGATCGCGCGGCTTTACCTGCAGCCCGGCGACACGGTGCTGGTGGGCGACCCGGCGTGGTTCGTGATGTTCGGCCGCTTTGCCGCGCAGGGCGCCCAGGTGATCGGGGTGCCGTACACCGCCGAAGGGCCGGACCTGGAGGCGCTGGAGCGCATCGTGCAGGCACGACGGCCCAAGCTGTTCGTGATCAACTCGGTGCTGCACAACCCCACCGGCACCTCGCTGTCGGCGGCCAAGGCCTTCCAGCTGCTGCGCCTGGCCGAGCAGTACGACTTCCTGATCGTCGAGGACGATATCTATTGCGACCTGTGCCCGCCCGGCCACGCCGCGACCCGGCTGGCCAGCCTGGACCAGCTGCGCCGGGTGATCTACCTGGGCAGCTTTTCCAAGACCCTGGCGGCCAACCTGCGCGTGGGCTTTATCGCCGCGCACCCGGAGATGGCGTCAGCGCTGACCGACAGCAAGCTGCTGGCGGGGCTGGCCACGCCGGAGATCAACGAGCGCGTGCTGTACAAGGTGCTGACCGAGGGCCACTACCGCAAGCATGTGGAGCGCGTGCGCACCCGGCTGGACCGCGCCCGCGACGAGACCCGGCGTGAGCTGGAACGCCTGGGCCTGCGCCTCTTTCCCGGCCAGCACGCCGGCATGTACCTGTGGGCCGATACCGGCCGCGACACCAACGCGATCGCCACCGCGGGGCATGAAGAGGGCTACCTGTTCGCCCCGGGCAGCCTGTTCTCGCCGTCGCAGATGCCGTCGGGCTGGATGCGCTTCAACGTTGCCAGCAGCGGCCACCCGGACATGCTGGCCTTCCTGGCGCGCTGGCTCGAGCGCCTGTAAGTCATTCCGGCAGCCCCCGGGGCCTTGAAAAATGGCCCGGGCGGCCCTATGTCTGGCGGCACCGGCCATATGACCATGGCCACACCCACTTTCCAGATTCGCCTGTTTCCAAGAGGAGAACCATGACCGCACCGCACGAGACGATGAGCTTCCAGGCGGAAGTGAAGCAACTGCTGCACCTGATGATCCACTCGCTGTACAGCAACAAGGAAATCTTCCTGCGCGAGCTGGTCTCGAATGCTTCGGACGCCACCGACAAGCTGCGCTTCGAGGCGATCGCGAATCCGTCCCTGCTGGAAAACGACGCCGACCTGGCCATCCGCATCGAGGCCGACCCGCAGGCGCGCACGCTGACGATCACCGACAACGGCATCGGCATGAGCCGCGACGAGGCCATCCGCAACCTCGGCACCATCGCCCGCTCGGGTACCAGGGAATTCTTCCAGCAATTGTCCGGCGACCAGCAGAAGGACGCCGCGCTGATCGGCCAGTTCGGCGTGGGCTTCTACTCGGCCTTTATCGTCGCCGACAAGGTCACCGTGGAAACCCGCCGCGCCGGCCTGCCAGCCAACGAGGCGGTGCGCTGGGAAAGCGCCGGCGACGGCGAGTTCTCGATCGACGCGATCGACCGCGCCGAGCGCGGCACCACCATCACGCTGCACCTGCGCGAGGGCGAGGACGATTTCCTTTCCGCCTGGCGCCTGAAGGGCATCATCCAGAAGTATTCGGACCACATCTCGCTGCCAATCCGTATGCCCAAGGAAATCTGGGACGCCGAGGCCAGCGCGTACAAGCGCACCGACGAATGGGAAAGCGTGAACCAGGCCAGCGCCCTGTGGACGCGCAACAGGTCCGACATCACCGACGAGCAGTACACCGCCTTCTACCAGCACATCGCGCACCATGACAGCGAAACGCCGCTGGCCTGGACTCACAACCGCGTGGAAGGCCGCAGCGAATATACCCAGCTGCTCTACATTCCTTCGCGCGCCCCGTTCGACCTGTGGGACCGCAACCACAAGGCCGGCCTGAAGCTGTACGTCAAGCGCGTCTTCATCATGGACGATGCCGACCAGCTGCTGCCGGGCTACCTGCGCTGGGTCAAGGGCGTGGTTGATTCCGCCGACCTGCCGCTGAACGTATCGCGCGAACTGCTGCAGGAAAGCCGTGACGTCAAGGCCATCCGCGAGGGCTGCACCAAGCGCGTGCTGTCGATGCTGGAAACGCTGGCCGACAGTGAGGAAGAAGCCGAGCGCGCCAAGTACACGACCTTCTGGCAGCAATTCGGCCAGGCGCTCAAGGAAGGCATCGGCGAAGACCAGGCCAACCTGGAGCGCGTGGCGAAGCTGCTGCGCTTTGCCTCCACGCACAACGACACCGCCGAGCAGAGCGTGGCGCTGGCCGCCTACGTCGGCCGCATGAAGGAAGGCCAGGACAAGATCTACTATGTCACGGCCGATACCTGGTCCGCCGCGAAGAACAGCCCGCACCTGGAAGTGTTCCGCAAGAAGGGCATCGAAGTGCTGCTGCTGACCGACCGCGTCGACGAATGGATGCTGTCGTTCCTGCGCGAGTTCGACGGCAAGGAGCTGGTGTCGGTCGCGCGCGGCGACCTGGACCTGGGCAAGCTCGCCGACGAAGCCGAGAAGGCCGAGCAGGAAAAGGCCGAGGCCGACTGGAAGGACGTGGTCGAACGCGCCAAGGCCGTGCTCGACGGCAAGGCCAAGGACGTGCGCGTGACGCTGCGCCTGACGGCATCGGCCTCGTGCCTGGTCTCTGACGAAGGCGACATGAGCGGCTACCTGCAGCGCCTGCTCAAGCAGGCCGGCCAGAAGGCGCCGGACGCCCAGCCGATCCTGGAACTGAACCCGGAACACGCGCTGGTGCAGAGGCTGCGTGATCTTCCCGCTGGCGATGCCTTCAGCGACCGCGTGCAGGTGCTGTTCGACCAGGCACTGCTGGCCGAAGGCGGCATGCTGGACGATCCGGCTGCGTATGTGCAGCGCGTGAACAAGCTCCTGGCCTGACGCCCGGGCTGCCCTCGCCGCGCAGGCGGCGGGGGATTCCCGTCTCAATGTGGTGTAACGGAGCGCGTGACCGATGACGCTGAAGCGGTGCTTCCCGCCGGTCGTTGACGCCGGCACGCGCATCCTTATTCTCGGCAGCCTGCCGGGTGAGGCGTCACTGGCGCAAAGCCAGTATTACGCGCATCGGCAGAATCAGTTCTGGCGCCTGACCGGCGATGTTCTGCGTGAAGACCTGGTCCACATGGACTATGCCGCGCGGCTGCAAACGCTGCTGGCGCATCACGTCGGTCTGTGGGACGTGGTGGCGCAAGCGAAGCGTGAGGGCAGCCTGGACAGCAACATTCGCGGCCACGCGGGCAATGACCTGGCAGGTCTGGTTGAATCGCTACCGAAGCTGGAGGTGATTGCGTTCAATGGCGGTACTGCCGATCGTATTGGAATGAAGGCCCTCGCCCAGCATGGCGACCGCCATCGCATCGTCAGGCTCCCCTCAAGCAGTCCGGCTCATACCTTGGCCTACGCGGAAAAGTTACGTGCGTGGCAGCAGCTCGGGGTGTGGTTGTCCTGAGCTCGCTGACGGCGGAAGGTGTCAGCAAGGCCTGGCACTTCGATCAGATGCTCGCAATGTCTGAATTTGATATGGGTTCATGCCTGGCGATACTGCCTTTTGCTCGAATCGCATGCGCGCGCGTATCCCGGCGGCGCGGGTTGATGTGATCCAGGATGCGGAGCACATGACCACCGCAGAGACCCGGCGCGACCCCGGTCGGGCCTGAAGCGGCCCGCAGCCAGCCAGCGGCTTCGCAAATCGCCCGTATTGAATCCACCCGTGCGCATGTGACGCATGCGGGATTGCCGTGGGCCATGGCGCACCTATACTCAAGTCGAGTGACCCATCATTCGAAACCGGGGGTATCGGCCGCTCCTTGTTGCGCCTTGCGGACTCGCACTTTCGGACGCATGGCGCTGACGCATCGGAAGTGAGCGCCTGAGGCGGCAACTATGCAGGCAAGGAGGCAATCATGTTCAAGCATCTCCTGCTGGCGGTCGATGGCTCCGACCTGTCTGAACTGGCATTCCGCAAGGCCCTGATGCTGGCGCGGGACATGGGGGCGCGTACCACCGCGGTGCGGGTCTGTCCGAACTACCACGTCCTGACCTACCAGGTCGAGATGCTGGAGGACACCCGCGAAACCTACGTGAAGCAAGCCTGGGAAGACGCAACCCGCTACCTGCGCGGACTGGCCGACGAGGCCGGCGCCGCGGGCGTGCCCTGTGAGACGGCATACGCCGTCAACGACCATCCCTACGAGGCCATCATCAAGACGGCCGAGGAAAAAGGCTGCGACCTGATCGTGATGGCTTCGCACGGGCGGCGCGGGGTTCAGGGCATGCTGATCGGCAGCGAAACCCTGAAGGTGCTGACCCACAGCAAGATTCCGGTGCTGGTGTACCGGTAGGCGGCGACTAGCGCCGCCGGCGCAGCGCGCCCGCCTGCACGCATTGCCGCATCCGCGCCGCCAGGTGCGGCAGTGAGCCTGTGCGCCAGCGGCTGCGCAGGTCGTCGGTCAGCGGCACTGCGATCAGCCCCAGCAGCAGCACGGCCAGCGGCAGCGTGGCGCTGAAACCCAGGTGCTTGAACCCCAGCGCGCCGGCGACGCCGCCAGCAAAGAACAGCGTGACCAGCACCACCAGCAAGCGCAGCTTGCGCCGGTTGGCGAGCACGCGGGGCAGGGCGCGCGCTTGTGTGCGTGATGGCGGGCGCGCCGGCGCGGCTGTGTTCCAGTAGCACAGCTTACCCAGCTCGATGCCGATATCGGTGACCATGCCAGTGAGGTGGGTGGTGCGGATCTCGGCGTTCGAGAGCTTGGTGATCATGGCATTCTGCAGCCCCATGATGAAGCACAGCAGCATCACCGTGGCTGGCACGAACAGCCACTGGTCCTGCCCCAGGTTGCCGCCGATCAGGCCAAAGCACAGCAGCAGCCCCGCTTCCAGCGCCAGCGGCAGCGCGTATTCACTGTGCAGCCGCTCGCGCCGCCCCCAGTTGACCAGCACCGCTGAGCACGCGGCGCCGCCGAGAAACGACAGCAGCGCCCCGACCCCGTCCAGTACCAGCGCGAAGCTGCCCAACGCCAGGTTGTCGGCCATGGCTGAGACCACGCCGGACATATGCGAGGTGTATTGCTGCACGGCCAGGAAGCCGCCGGCATTGATGGCGCCGGCGACAAAGCAGAGGTAGCCGGCCAGATGCCGGTTGGCGTGGGGGCTGCGCCGCTTCCCGGTCAGTTTGCGCAGGTACAGGATCGGCATGGCGATGGGGGCGGCGTCTGGCGGATTGGGCAGGGAGGCGGAGGACCTGCGTTGCCGCTACAGGGTGTTCCGGGGCCGGGCAAGGGCGTGCCAGGCGTCGGGGGCGGCGGCAACTGCCTCGCCGCGCTTCATGCGGCGGGCAGTCGGTGTCAGCTTCAGGGCATGCACGGCTTCCAGCACCCGTGCGCGTGCCAGCAGCGTCTGCAGCGGCGGCAGCCGGGGCGGGCCTTTCCAGGCAAACAGCGTGTAGTTGCAGCTGTCCTCGGCACGCGCGACCGACATCGAGGCCCCGAACACGGCGCGCACCGCGCCCAGGTAGTGCGGCATGCCGCGGTCGCTTGCAAGGAAGTTGGCCACCAGCACGCCGTGGTCGGCCAGCCGCGCGTGGCAGGCCGCGTAGAAGCCGGCGGAGCCAAGCTGCAGCGGCATGCCGTCAGCCAGGAAGCCGTCGACGAGGATGACCTCGGGGCGCGCTTCCCGGCCCTTGACGAATTCGGCGCCATCGGCGCAGACCACTTGCAGGCGGGCATCGTCGGGCGGAATGCGGAAGCGCTCGCGCAGTGCGATCACCGCCGGGTCGATCTCGACCGCGACCACCCGCTGGCAGGCAGGTGCCGGTAGCAATACTTGACCAGCGAGCCTCCGCCGAGCCCGATCACCGAAATCCGAGCCGGCGACGGATGCAGCAGCAGGAATCCCATCATGGTGCGCGTGTAGCCCAGCACCAGCCGGTCGGGATCGCGGCGCGACATGAAGCTCTGCGTGGCCAGCACGTCGAAGTGCAGCGACAGGGCGGTCTCGGTTTCCAGCACCACGGGCGTGCCGTCGCGCGGGGCTTCGGCCAGGAACCGCATATAGGAGTCAAAGGACGTGCGGCCGCTATCCGTGGCGATGCCGGGGGCGGCGTCCGGTATGCGTTCGTTCATGGCTGGCCGTTCCCTGGACCGAGCAGTTGTGCGATGGACCTGACCGCGGCGACTTCGTCCGGGCCGTCGGCCTGGATGCGCAGCACGGTGCCAGGCGGCGTGCGCAGGCGCATGACGGCCATCACGTCGCGCGCATCGGCCGAGCCGGAGTCCGTGACCAGCACAATGCGGCTGGTAAAGCGGCTGGCCACCAGGCTCACGCGCGCCGAGCCACGTCCCTGGAAACCCCTGCCGGCAGCGATGTTGAGGGTCGCCTCGATCACGGCAGCCTTGCGCAGTGCAGGCCCCGGGGGGGCGGGACCGGTCGGCTGGCTGGGGCGGGCAAGGTGGCGGGTGCCGCTCCCGGGCATCGTGGACATCGGAGACATCTGTCGCAGTCACATATGATGTTACTCAGTAGTCAGAAATATATGCGACAAAAATTGAACTTCCATAATCTGTCGAAATCCGACGTTTATGAAACGAGACGGACGAACCTTGGCGCATAACACCCTTGAGGAAATGCGCGTACTGGCCGTGCAACGGATGAGGGAGGGTGAGCATCCTGAGGACGTAGCCAAATCCTTTGGCATGCATCGTTCCTGGGCCTTCCGATGTCGCGCTATGACCATGGGGCGCGGCAAGGGCTTGCAGGCTTTGCGCTCAACCAAAGGTAGTGGCAGGCCACGCAAACTCACGAACAGCCAAGAAGCCCAGGTGTTTCGCTGGATCAATGGCAAGAATCCGACGCAATACGGTTTTGACTTTGGTTTGTGGACGCGCCAGATTGTTCAGTTGTTGGTGGAAGAAAAATTCGGAGTGGATCTGTCCTTGGCTAGCATCGGTGCGCTTCTGGCGCGCAGGGGACTGACGCCGCAAAAGCCACTGCAGTGCGCTTATCAACGCGATCCATTGGCCGTTGAGGCATGGCGCAAGGAGACCTTTCCTGCCATTGCGAAAGCGGCAAAGGCACAGAAGGCTGACATTTTCTTCTGGGACGAGTCAGGCTTTCGTGCCGACACCGTGCATGGCAAGACATGGGGTGCGCGTGGCAAGACCCCGGTGGTCGATCGGCCGGGGCAGCGCCAGAGCATCAGTGCCGCGTCGGCAGTCAACTCCAAGGGGGCCTTCTGGTTCGCCACCTACAAAGGCGGTCTGACTGGAGAGCTGTTCGTCGAACTCCTCAAGAAATTGATGCGCGGGCGAAAAAACAGCGTGCACATGGTGGTCGATGGACTGCCCGCACATAAGAAGGCATGCGTGAAGCGCTACGTTCAATCGACAAAGGGCAAGCTCACATTGCACTTCTTGCCTGGCTACTCGCCCGACCTCAATCCAGACGAGTTGGTGTGGAGTCATACCAAGCGCACAGGTGTGGCACGCAGGCCTCTTCGTAAAGGTGAGGACCTGCAACAAAAGGTCAACGAACAGCTTCAAACCGTGGCGGAAAATCCGGCGCTTGTACGCTCATTCTTCCGCCATCCTTCTGTCGCATATATTTCTGACTGCTGAGTAATAGTATGATCATATATCAGCACCCGCGCCGATGGCTGCATCCGGCCAGGAAATGCCATACCCGATCTCGCGGTTGTGGAGAAACCGCCCTTCGCGGGCTGTGCCAGGCCGCCTGCCCATCCCGGACTGGATTTGTCGCGTGGGCTTCTGGCATCCTGACGGTCTGTCCTGATGTCCGGCCTGCCCGGACCACTGCCATGCCACTTTCCGACTGGACCCACGAAGCCATCCGCAAGATCGATGCGGATTTCAACCGTTCCGCCGACACCCACCTGATCCCGCTGGACCTGCCGGGCTACCCTGACATCCGCATCTATTTCAAGGACGAGTCCAGCCACCCGACCGGCAGCCTCAAGCACCGGCTGGCGCGGTCGCTGTTCCTGTACGCGCTGTGCAACGGCTGGCTGCATGAGGGCAGCACGGTGGTGGAGGCATCCAGCGGTTCGACGGCGATTTCCGAGGCCTACTTTGCGCGGCTGCTCGGGCTGCCGTTCGTGGCGGTGATCCCGGCGGGCACCTCGCGCGCCAAGATCGAGGCAATCGAGTTCTACGGCGGCCACTGCCACCTGGTGGACAGCCCGTCCGAGATCTATGCTGCCTCGCGCCGCATCGCGCAGGAGACGGGCGGGCATTTCATGGACCAGTTCACCTACGCCGAGCGCGCCACTGACTGGCGCGCCAACAACAATATCGCCGAGTCGATCTTCAGGCAGATGGCGCAGGAAGAGCATGCGGTGCCGGCCTGGCTGGTATCGAGCGGCGGCACCGGCGGCACCATCGCCACGCTGGGCCGCTATGTGGCCTACCGCCGCCACAAGACCCGCGTGCTGTGCGCGGACCCGGAGAATTCGGTGTTCTTTGACTACTTCCGCAGCTGCCTGGACGGCAAGCCGCAGCCGGACTTGTCCCTGGCGGAGGGCTCGCGCATTGAAGGCATCGGCCGGCCGCGCGTCGAGCATTCGTTCATCCCGACCTGCATGGACGCCATGCTGAAGGTGCCGGACGCGCTGTCGTTCGCGGCCATGCGCTACCTGGCCGGGCGCTTCGGGCGCCGCGTGGGCGGATCCACCGGCACCAATTTCGTCGGCGTGCTGTTTTTGGCCCGGCAGATGCGCGCGGCGGGGGAGGGCGGCGCCATCGTCAGCCTGCTGTGCGACAGCGGCGAGCGCTACGGCAACACCTATTACGACGATGCCTGGTACACCGCACAGGGCATTGACATCGAGGCGGCCGATGCGCTGGTGGCGCGCGCGGTCAATGGCGAGGCCGTGCTGACGCCGCAGGCGGTGGCGGGGCTGCAGTCGGCTGGCGCCGGCATTCCGGCGGGCGGCTGAAACCCGTCGCCGTGCCTTTCTGTCACAATGCCGGCGGCTGGCGCGCCGGCCATTGATTCAAAGGTGAATTCCCTATGCGTATCTTCGGCATCAGCATCCATATCATCGTCGCACTGTTCTTTGCGGTGCACGCGGTGCGCACGCACCAGAACATGTACTGGCTGTTGATCCTGTTCCTGTTCCCCGGGCTGGGCAGCGTGGTGTATTTCTTCGCAATCTACCTGCCCGGGCTGCGCCAGTCGCGCGGCGCGCGTGCGGCCACGCGTGCCATCACGCAACTGGTCGATCCGAACCGCGCGGTGCGCGAGGCCCGCTCTGACTTTGACCGCGCCCCGACGGTGGCGCACCGCATGCGCCTGGGCGCCGCGCTGCTGGCGGCCGGAGAGCCGTCGGAAGCGCTGCAGCACTACCACGCAGCGGCCAACGGACCGTTTGCGACCGATCCGGCGCTGCTGCAGGGACTGGCGCAGGCGCAGTTCGCCACCAGTGATGCGGCCGGCGCGCTGGCAACGCTGGAGAAGCTGTTTGCCGCCAATCCGCAGTCGCGCCAGCAGCCCGATCCGGCCTTGCTGTTTGCGCGCGCGCTGGCGGCCACCGGCGCGTCCGGCACGCGCGCCGCGTTCGAGCAGGCACTGACCAGCGCCAGCGATGCCGCGCCGCGCTGCCTCTTTGCCGACTGGCTCGCCGCGCAGCCCGATGCCGCCGACCGCGAACGCGCGCAGCAGCTCTATGCCGATATCGTCCACGACGCCCGCCACTGGCCGCGCCACGCCCGCGAACACAATCGCGAATGGCTGCAGCGCGCGCAGTCGGCGCTGGGCAAGTAATCCGCGTTTCCCTATCCATGCTGGAACGGGTGCTGAACGCCTTTCTCGACAACATGACCCTACTGAAACGAAAATCGATTGAAGCCGTGGCCTCGCGCCGTCCGGCACGTGGTACCCGCACCCGTGGCGAGGCGCCGGCACGCGAAGAAAAACGCATGACGCCGCGCTTTGCGCCGGTGACCTTCTCGGAAATGGAAGGGGTGCGCTACCTGCACTTCGGCACCGAGTGGGTGCAGGGCGCGATGCGCCTGCGCAAGCCCGATGCGATCGAGCTGGAATACGCGCAGCAGATGATGGCCTGGCTGCTGTTCCTGTCGCCGTCCGTTGAAGAATTCCACGTGGTGCAGCTTGGCCTGGGCGCCGCGGCGCTGACCAAGTTCTGCCATCGCCAGTTCAGCCGCGCGCGCGTGACCGCGGTGGAGCTGAACCCCGCGGTGATCATCGCCGGGCGCAGCATGTTCGGCCTGCGCGAGGACGACGCGCGCCTGACAGTGCGCGAGCAGGACGCCTGGGACTACGTCATGGACGGCACCCACGCCGGCGCCATCGACGTGCTGCAGGTGGACCTGTACGACGCCACCGCGCGCGGCCCGGTGCTGGACACCACCGCGTTCTACCGCGCCTGCCGCCGCACGCTGAAGGCGCCCGGGGTGATGACGATCAACCTGTTCGGCGACCACGACAGCTTCCCGAAGAACATCGAACGCATCTGCGATGCCTTCGACAACCGCGTGCTGGTGTTCCCGGAAGTGCATGATGGCAACATCATCGCGATGGCCTTCAACGGGCCGGATATCGATGTGTCGTGGGAAGCGCTGGAGGGGCGTGCCGACGTGGTGGAGAAGATCACCAGGCTGCCGGCGCGGGACTGGGTGAAGAAGCTTCGCGCGGCGAATGCGCGGCAGGAAGCGCGATTGAAGATCTGAGGAACGGCCGCTCTCCCGTTGCGCGGGAGAGCGGCAGCAGGCAGCCCCGCGCTTACTCCTTGTGGAAGAACTGCGCCAGCGACCACTCGTCGGTGCGCGCCTCGTACTTCAGTCCCTTCTTCATCGCCCACATCGACAGCTGGCTGTGCGACGGAATGATCGCGTGGTCGGCCAGCGCAAATTTGGCCGCGGCGCGGGCATTCTCCTCGCGCGCCTTGTCGCTGCTGACGGTGGTCAGCGACTTTTCGATCAGCTGGTCCAGTTGCGGGTTGCTGTACTTGCCCCAGTTCCAGGTGCCATAACCGGTCTTGGGGTTGGGCGTGCCGGTGATCGAGCGCAGTGCCACGTCAGCCGCGGCCGAGCCCCAGCCCAGCATCTGGAAGGCGAACTCGCCCTGGCGTGCGCGTGTGAAGTAGGCCGCCACCGGCATCGTCTCCACCTTGGTCTGGATGCCGATGCGCGTCAGCATGCTGGCGGTGGCCTGCGCTACCGCGGCGTCGTTCAGGTAGCGGTTGTTGGTGGCGTGCAGCGTCAGGCCGAAGCCGTCGGGGTAGCCTGCGGCCGCCAGCAGCTTCTTTGCGCCTTCCGGGTCATAGGCTTCAGGCCTGGTGCCCGGATGCCCGAAGATCTGCGGCGACACGATCGACGATGCCGGCACCGCCAGCCCTTCCATGATGCGGCTGACGATGGCGTCGCGGTTCAGCGACTTGCTGATTGCGGCGCGCACGCGCGCGTCCTTGAATGGGTTCTTGCCCAGCGGCTTGCCGGCCTTGTCGGTGACAAAGGGCGGGTTGTCGCGCGACTGGTCCATCTGCCAGAAGATGGTGCGCCACGACACCTGCTGCTCGATCTTGAACCTGGGGTTCTGCCTGAGCTTGGCCACGTCGGCCGAGGGAACGCTCTCGATCACGTCGACGTCGCCTGCCAGCAGCGCGGCGCTGCGCGCGCCGTTGTCGGTGATGATGCGGAACACGGCACGGTCCCACTCGGGCTTGGGGCCCCAGTAGTCGGGGTTGCGCTCCATCACGATTTCCTGCCCGCGCGCAAAGCGCACGAACTTGAACGGCCCGGTGCCGATCATCGCCTTGCCTGAGTCGAAGTCCGCCTGCGTCAGCGTGGCGGCGACCTTCTTCGGCATGATCGGCACGCTGTTCAGGTCGTTGGCCAGGTTGGCGTAATTGGGCACGCTCATGGTCAGGCGCACCGTCAGCGGGTCGGGCGTGTCGATGCGCGCGATCGGTTTGGTGTAGCTGGTGAACGAGCCCGGGCTGTTGGTGAGCTTCTCCGGGCGCTCCAGCGAGGCCTTGACGTCGTCGCTGGTAAAGGGCGAGCCGTCGTGCCACTTCACGTTGGGACGCAGCTTGATCTCCCAGGTGATGGCGTTGACCGGCTTCCACGACAACGCCAGGCCGGGGATGTAGCGCGCGTTCTTGTCCATGAACACCAGCGATTCGAACACATGCAGCGCGATGGCGTTGTTGGGGCCCGAGTTGTTCCAGTGCGGATCCATCGAGGTCACGTCGGCCGCCAGGCCGATGCGCAGGTCTTCGGCGTGGGCGGCACCCGCCGGCAGCAGTATGAAAGCGGCGCTGCCCAGCACCAGCGCGGTGGCGGCATGGAGCACGGCGCGGCGCGTGGGGTGAGCAAGGCGGCGGGACGGGCGTTGCGGCGGCAGGGCGTGGGTCGGTGTCATCTGGCTGGCTCCTCGTACAGGTCCGCGCGGGCGCGGCCGGGTTCTCAGGCGGGTTTGTCCCGCATTGTGCCGCTAAAGTGGCTTGGTTGCAGCCCTTGGCGCGGACTGCCAGGCCGATGCGGGGCGGCGCCGTTAGAATGGCGCCCATGTTTGCCAATTCCCGCACCATTGTCTCGGCCCAGGCCGATGTCCACGAACACCTGGCCGCGCGCGTCGCGCGCCACCTGGCCGAGCCGTTCCGCAAGCCCATCGGCGAAGCCAGCCGGCGCGAGCTCGGCGCGGCGCTGCAAAGCTGGCAGCAGGCCGGCGGCGCGCCGCTGATCCTGGATGCGGGCTGCGGCGTGGGCGAAAGCACGCTGCGGCTGGCGACGGCGTTCCCGGACCACTTCGTGATCGGCATCGACCAGTCCGAGAAGCGCCTGGCCGCCGGCAAGGACTGGTGGGGCGAGGCGCCGATGCCCGCCAACTTCTGCTGGGCGCGCGCCGACCTGGTCGATGCCTGGCGCCTGCTGCAGGCCGAGGCCGTGCCGGTGGCGCGCCACTACGTGCTGTACCCGAACCCGTGGCCCAAGATCGGCCACCTGGGGCGGCGCTGGCACGGGCATGCGGTGTTCCCGGCGCTGGCCGCCTGCGGCGACTACCTGGAGTGCCGCAGCAACTGGCGCATCTATATCGATGAGTTTGCCCAGGCGCTGGCGCTCGTCGGGCGCCCGGCGCAGGTAGAAGCGTGGCAGCCGGCCCAGCCGATGACGCCGTTCGAGCGCAAGTACGGGGCATCGGGCCATGGCTTGTGGCGCTGCGTCAGCGAGCGCAAGCCCGCCTGACCGGCTCGCCAATGAAAAACGGCCCGCGCATGCGGGCCGATTGCTTGCCTGGCGCAGCCGGGCGCGTCAGTGGAACAGCGGCTGCTGCGTCGGCGCGTCCTCGGGCAGTTCGGCATGCACGATCTCGCCGTTGCGGTCCGCGTACAGCGGCGTGCCGCAGTCCTCGCAGTATTCCGGATCGAACAGCGCGGCGTGGCGGAAGATGTCTTCCACGCCGGCGTTGCGCAGTTCCTCGCAGATCTGCTCGAGCGGGTTGCCCTTTTCGTCGGCATCGACCTCGCCGGCTTCGCGGCCGTAGACCGGCCACACAATGCCGTAGATCACATCCTTTTCGCCGCGCATGGTGAAGCCCACGCGG
Source organism: Cupriavidus necator (assembly GCA_022041995.1). Taxonomy (GTDB): domain Bacteria; phylum Pseudomonadota; class Gammaproteobacteria; order Burkholderiales; family Burkholderiaceae; genus Cupriavidus. The sequence continues at coordinate 2,982,045 of CP074381.1, read as the reverse complement.
TATTCCTCGACCACTTCCTCGCCGAAGGCAGCCACCACGGCGGCCAGCTGGCCGGCGGAGATGTCGAGCGTGCCGCACAGGTAGTTGACAGCGGCGCGCACGGTCAGCGGGCGGATGCTCTTGTCGGACTCGCGGCAGGACAGGAAGAAGGCGTCGGGCAGCAGCAGCTCGAACTCGCAGCCCGGCAGCAGCAGCGCCACCGACGGCTGCACCTGGGTGCGCCATTGGTCGAGGCAGGTCGAGCGCTCGGCGTGGTGCTCCTTGGCGTCTTCCTGCCAGCGGAACAGCGCCTGCTCGTGCGGGGCCACCACCACGGCGAGCAGGTAGCGCGGATCGGCCAGGATCGGCGCGGTCTCGGGCAGGTCGCGCAGGTCGACCTTGGGTACCGTGCCGGCCAGGGCGGCCGCGGCCAGCTTGTGCGTCAGCGCAAAGGTGTCGCTGTGCGTGCGCGGCAGCTGGTCGATGCTGTAGAGGTAGGGCGACAGCGAGACCTTGGTGCCGGTAGCCAGCACATGTGCCTGCAGGTGCACCGCCAGCGTCTGCGCCAGCTCCGGCTTGAGCGCGCCGGAGGGAATGGCGTAGCGCGTGTGCGCCAGGATCGGGGCGGCGATCAGCAGCGCGTCATAGCGCTGGCCGTCGACCTCGATGGTGGCGGATTCGGCGAGCGTCTCGGCCTGCTCGGCCAGTACGTCGGAGGCGTCTGCATTGTGCTTGAACAGGTGTTCCAGCGCCGCGTCGAGCGCGGTCTGGCTCCCGTTCTTCAGCAGGCGGCCCAGGCGCTGCGAGAGCCGCCGTTCCCAGTACGCGTCCTCCATGCGGCTGCCCGAAGCATCGAGGGCGAGCGCATCGGCCACCAGACGCTCGGCGTCAGGGGAGAGTCGTGGGGAAGCCTTGGGGCGAAAACCTGCCATAGAAAGAAACCGTCCGTTTATGCGTAAAACGGTATTCTACTCGTTGCGTTGACACGCAGGCCGCTATATGCGTGCAGCCTGTGCACACGCGCCCGGGCGTGCGGCTTATTTCTGGGCCGGAGCGGCCGCGGCAGGGGCTGCGGGCGCGTGGCTCTCGACGCTGTGCGACTCGCCGGACATGGAAACGTCACCGCCGCCCTTGGTCAGCAGGTAGAGGGCCGCGCCGGCAACCACGACGAATGCGATAAGGATCTTAACCATGGTGTCTCCTGATTCTGGATGATGCCGGGCGGACCCGGCTTCCGGTCGTGCGACCGCTGTTCTTGTGGAACACAGTGTGGCAGCACTGGCTTGCGTGGAACTTACACGCGCGGGGCTTCGTTCGGGGTGATGCAACGGGCGCAGGACACCAATGAAAAACGCCGCCTGCCCGGGCCCCGCAACGGGGGCCAGGCAGGCGGCGTCAGCCTTGGCAGGCTGCAGGCGCCTCAGGTGGATCTCAGGCGGCCAGCAGCTGGCGCAGCACGAACGGCAGGATGCCGCCGTGGTTGTAGTAGTCGACCTCGATCGGCGTATCGATGCGCAGCAGCACCGGCACGCGCTGCACGTCGCCGTTGGCGCGGTGGATCACCAGCACCACGTCCTGCTGCGGCTTCAGGTCGCCCTCGATCCCTTCGATATCGAAGGTCTCGTTGCCGGTGATACCCAGCGTCTGCGCACTGTCGTTGCCCTTGAACTGCAGCGGCAGCACGCCCATGCCGACCAGGTTGGAACGGTGGATGCGCTCGAAGCTGCGTGCCACCACGGCCTTCACGCCCAGCAGCTGCGTGCCCTTGGCGGCCCAGTCGCGCGATGAGCCGGTGCCGTACTCTTCGCCGCCGAACACCACCGTGGGCGTGCCCTCGGCAACGTACTTCATGGCGGCATCGTAGATCGACATTTCGTCACCAGTGGGCTGGTGCAGCGTGATGCCGCCTTCCACGCGTGAGCCGTCGGCGCGGGGCGCAATCATCAGGTTCTTGATGCGCACGTTGGCGAAGGTGCCGCGCATCATGACTTCATGGTTGCCGCGGCGCGAACCGTAGCTGTTGAAGTCGGCCTTCAGCACGCCGTGCGACAGCAGGTACTTGCCAGCGGGCGAGGTGTCCTTGATCGAACCGGCCGGCGAGATGTGGTCGGTCGTCACCGAATCCCCGAAGATGCCCAGCGCACGCGCGCCGCGCACGCTGGCGCTGGTGGCGGCGGGCTGCATGCTGAAGTCCTGGAAGAAGGGCGGCTCGGCGATGTACGTCGACTTGGGCCAGTCGTACACCTGGCCCTTGGTGCCCTTGATGCCGGCCCACAGCTTGCTCGGCTTCTTGACCTGTTCGTAGTTGCCCTTGAAGGTCTTGGCATCCATGGCGTACTTCATCAGTGCGTGGATTTCTTCCGAGGTCGGCCAGATATCGCCCAGGTAGATGTCGCGGCCCTTCCTGCCCTTGCCCACGGGCTCGGTCATCAGGTCGCGCGTGACATTGCCGGCGATGGCGTAGGCCACCACCAGCGGCGGCGAGGCCAGGAAGTTGGCGCGGATGTTCGGGTGGATGCGGGCCTCGAAATTGCGGTTGCCCGACAGCACGGCAGCGGCAACGAGGTCGTTACTGGTAATGGCATCGTTGAGCTCGGGCGTCAGGTCGCCGGCGTTGCCGATGCAGGTGGTGCAGCCATAGGCGGTCACGCCGAAGCCCAGCTTTTCCAGGTAGGGCAGCAGGCCGGCGGCCTTCAGGTATTCCGTCACCACGCGGCTGCCCGGGGCCAGCGAGGTCTTGATGTGCGGCGCCACCGTCAGGCCGGCTTCCACGGCCTTCTTGGCCAGCAGGCCGGCGCCCAGCAGCACGCTCGGGTTGGACGTGTTCGTGCACGAGGTGATCGCGGCGATCAGCACGTCGCCGTTCTTGACTTCGATGCCATCGGTGGTGGTGTAGGCGCGGTCCAGGTCGGCCGCATCCTTGTTGAAGCCGTTCTCGGCCACCGGCTTGCTGAATAGCGAGGCGAAGGTGCTCTTGACGTTGCCGATCTCGATGCGGTCCTGCGGACGCTTCGGGCCCGCCAGCGACGGCGCCACGGTGCCCAGGTCCAGCGTCACCACCTTGCTGTAGTCGATCTCGCCGGCCTTGGGAATGCCGAACATCTTCTGTGCGCGGAAATAGCCCTCGAACGCGGCGATTTCTTCTTCGGTGCGGCCGGTGCCCTTGAAGTAGTCGATGGTCTTCTCGTCCACCGGGAAGAAGCCCATGGTGGCGCCGTATTCCGGCGCCATGTTGCCGATGGTGGCGCGGTCCGGCAGGGGCAGGCTGGCGGTGCCTTCGCCGAAGAACTCGACGAACTTGCCGACGACCTTTTCCTTGCGCAGCATCTCGGTGATGGTCAGCACCAGGTCGGTGGCGGTGACGCCTTCGCGCAGGCGGCCCTTCAGTTCCACGCCAACCACGTCCGGCGTCAGGAAATAGACCGGCTGGCCCAGCATGCCGGCCTCGGCCTCGATGCCGCCGACGCCCCAGCCCACCACGCCGATGCCGTTGATCATGGTGGTGTGGGAGTCAGTGCCGACCAGGGTGTCCGGGTAGTAGACGCCGTCTTTCCTGTGCACGCCACGGGCCAGGTATTCCAGGTTGACCTGGTGCACGATGCCGAAGCCCGGCTGCACCACGCCAAAGGTATCGAACGCCTGCATGCCCCACTTCATGAACTGGTAGCGCTCGTTGTTGCGCTGGAATTCCAGCTGCATGTTCAGGTCCAGCGCCTTCTTTTCGCGGAAATGGTCGACCTGCACCGAGTGGTCGACCACCAGGTCCACCGGCACCAGCGGCTCGATCTGCTTGGGGTTCTTGCCCATCTTTTCGGCGACGTTGCGCATCGCGGCCAGGTCGGCCAGCAGCGGCACGCCGGTAAAGTCCTGCAAGACCACGCGGGCCACCACGAAGGGAATCTCGTCGACGCGCTCGGCGTTCGGCTTCCAGTTGGCCAGTTGCCTGACGTGCTCTTCGGTGACCTTCTTGCCGTCACAGTTGCGCAGCACCGATTCCAGCACCACGCGGATCGACACCGGCAGGCGCCCGATTGCCACGTCCAGCTCCTCGCCCAACTGGGGCAGGGAGTAATACTGGCCCTTGCCGGAAGAGCCGATCTTGAATTCTTTTAGCGTGTTCTTGAGGTTGTGGGGCATTGCCGTACTCCGATCGAAGGATGATGCGATGGCATTTGGCTCGGACCTGAATCGAGACCCCGGTGCGCTGCCGCGGCATTTGACCGCGGTCCGAGGCCGGCAGCGCACTGCAACTGCATACTCTAACCGCCGCGCGGCTTTGGCGCCACCCGGCTCGGCATCCCGCCGGCCACAACAACGCCGGCTCGACAGCATGCCCGCCCGGCATTGACCGCCCGGCAAGGCAAAAAGGGCGCTGGCGGCCGGAATTCAGCGGCCGCCAGCGCCCCGGTACAAACTTACTGCTTGGGCGCGGCGGATTGCTGGGCGCTTTCCGGCACCTGCGTCGGGCCGCCCGGAGGCGTGACCAGCAGCGGGGTGGTGGCCGGGGCGCGCAGGCCACCGGCCTGGGTCGGGGCTGCGGCACCGGCCTGCATGGCGGCGCTCTGGCAGTCGTCGGCCAGGCGCTGGCCCAGGTTCTTGTTGAACAGCATGGCCTTGCTCGGGATCACCACCAGGTCCAGGCCGGTACGGGCGTCGTAGTAGCGGTCGGCGCCGGTCACCGTGGCCTGGCGCGGCAGCTTGTAGTCCCTGCCTTGCCAGTGCACGGTCAGGACCTCGTCGCGCAGCATGTCGCCGGCGATATACAGGTTGTTGCCCAGTTCACACTGCCATTTTTCGCCGTTCGGCGTGGCCGCGGCAGCAGCGCCGGCTGCGGCGGCGGTGCCGGCAGCGGCCTTCTTCTTGGTCGAAGCTTTCTTGGTGGTGGTCTTCTTGGCAGGTTCCTGCGCCATCACGGCGGTGGCGGTGGTCAGGCTGAATGCGCCGATGCAGGCGGCAAGGACAAGGTGTTTCATTTTGTGAGTGCCTTTCGGATACTGAAATCGATTTATGTTTCATTCGCCGCCCCCAAAATGGGCGGCGCCGGGACAATTTCCGCCGCTATTTTCTACGATTTGCCCAAGGCAGCGTAGTGCTCTGGTCTTTGGTTACATTATCGAAGGGGGCTAGTTGGCCCGGCTTCACTTGCGCTTGCCAATCGGCACGAACTTCAGGTTCTCCGGGCCGGTGTAGTTGGCGCTCGGGCGGATGATCTTGTTGTCGATGCGCTGCTCGATAACGTGCGCGGCCCAGCCGGAGGTACGCGCGATCACGAACAGCGGCGTGAACATCGCGGTCGGCACGCCCATCATGTGGTAGCTCACCGCGCTGAACCAGTCCAGGTTCGGGAACATCTTCTTGATGTCCCACATCACCGTTTCCAGGCGCTCGGCGATGTCGAACATCTTCATCGAGCCGGCGTCCTTCGACAGCTTCTTCGCCACTTCCTTGATCACCTGGTTGCGCGGGTCGCCGGTGGTGTACACCGGGTGGCCGAAGCCGATCACGACTTCCTTGTTCTCGACGCGGCGGGTGATGTCGGCCTGGGCCTCGTCCGGGTTGTCATAGCGCTTCTGGATCTCGAACGCGACTTCGTTGGCGCCGCCGTGCTTGGGGCCGCGCAGCGCGCCGATGGCGCCCGCGATCGACGAGTACATGTCCGAGCCCGTGCCGGCGATCACGCGGGCGGTGAAGGTCGAGGCGTTGAACTCGTGCTCGGCGTACAGGTTGAGCGAGGTGTTCATGGCGCGCTCCCACAGCGCCGACGGCTTCTCGCCGTGCAGCAGGTGCAGGAAGTGGCCACCGATGGACTCATCATCGGTTTCGACTTCGATGCGGCGGCCATTGTGGCTGTAGTGGTACCAGTACAGCAGCATCGAGCCCAGGCTGGCCATCAGGCGGTCGGCGATGTCGCGCGCGCCCGGGGTGTTGTGGTCTTCCTTCTCCGGCAGCACGGTGCCCAGCACCGACACGCCGGTGCGCATCACGTCCATCGGGTGGGCGCTGGCGGGCACCCATTCGAGCGCGGCCTTCACATTGGCGGGCAGGCCGCGCAGGCTCTTGAGCCTGGCCTTGTAGGCGGCCAGTTCGGATTTGGTCGGCAGCTTGCCGTGCACCAGCAGGTGGGCGATTTCCTCGAACTCGCAGGTCTCGGCGATGTCGAGGATGTCGTAGCCGCGGTAGTGCAGGTCGTTGCCGGTGCGGCCGACGGTGCACAGCGCGGTGTTGCCGGCGGTCACGCCCGACAGGGCGACGGATTTCTTGACCCGGAGTGCGGCCGGCTCGCTGGCCGTGGCGTCGGCTGCTGCGGCGGGTGCGGCGAACTTCGAGGCGGACATCCGTGTCTCCCTGGGCGCTGCCCTGACTGGTTTTTGGTATGGGTATCGGCTTCAGGCGAAGAACAGCGCTTCCACATTGGCCGGCAGCGGCGTGCCGGTGGCCTGCGCGCGCTGCAGCAGCGACCAGTAGTAGCGGTAGCTGGCGCGGTCGTGCAACTGGCCGTCGTGGCGGATCGGCGCCCAGTTGTTCTCGTGCGCCGCCAGCAGGATCTGGCTGGCCGCGCCGATTTCTTCGGCACCCGGGCGGAACGCCGCCACGATCGGCGCGATCTGGCCCGGATGGATGCTCCACTTGCGCAGGTAGCCGAACTCGCTGCGCGCGCGCAGCGCATCGTCGCCGGCGCGCTGCGGCGCCTGCACGTCGGTGCTGACGTTGTGCGACGGCACCTTGCCGTGGCGGTGGCAGGCGGCGGAAATCTCCAGCATGGCGCGGCGGATCAGCGGGTGTTCGAACTGCTGCGGCGAGCGCATGGCTTCGCCCGGGATGGCGCCATGGTGGGCCGAGACAAAGTCCATCAGGCCGAAGCTCAGGCATTCCACCTGCACCAGCGCGGCAATATCGAAGGCCTGTTCCAGCGCGGCGTGGGTCTCGACCAGCACATGGATCGGGATATGCCGGGCGATGCCGGCGTTGCGCGCCACCTGGTTGACGTGATCGGTCACGCGCGCGACCTCGACCACGTCGGTGACCTTGGGCACCACCACATAGGCCAGGCGCGCGCCGGCGGCGCGCACCAGCACGTCGACGTCCTCGCGCCAGCTCGGGTGGGCCGGGTCATGGATGCGCACCCCGACGCGGTTGTGGGCATTGAGCGGGCTGTTGACCAGCTGCGCGCACAGCTCGGCATGCTCGCGCTCATGGCCGACGGCGGCGCCGTCCTCGCAGTCGAAGGTGATGTCGAAGACGGGGCCAAGCTCTTGTTGCAGGGCAAGCGATTTGCGCATCAGCTTTTCGCTGCCCGCGTAGTGGTCACACACCGGCAGCTGGACCGGGATGGCTTCGCCCTGGAACAAGACCTCGGAAGGATGCACGTTGATTCGGATCGGTTTGGGTTGACGGGGGAGAGCAGGGGCCATCGTAGCCCCTGAATATGAAAAAACCGGGGTCCGCGCTGATTCGTGAATCGTTGCGGAACCCCGGTCTTTCCTCGAGCGATCGGAGGATCAGCCCAGCAGGTGCTGCACGCCGGCCTTCTCTTCTTCCAGCTCCTTCAGGGTGATGTTGATCTTTTCCTGGCTGTAGGCGTCGATCTCCAGACCCTTGACGATCTCGTACTTGCCGTTGGCGGTGGTCACCGGGTAGCCGAACATGGTGTCGGCGGGGATGCCGTACTCGCCGTTCGACGGGATGCCCATGGTGACGACGCGGCCGTTGCTGCCCAGTACCCAGTCATGCACGTGGTCGATGGCGGCATTGGCAGCCGAAGCGGCCGACGACAGGCCACGGGCCTCGATGATGGCGGCGCCACGCTTGCCGACGGTCGGCAGGAACACGTCGTTGTTCCACACCGGGTCGTTGATCATGTCCTTGACGCTCTTGCCGTCGACGGTCGCGTAACGGTAGTCGGCGTACATGGTCGGGCTGTGGTTGCCCCACACGAACATCTTCTCGATCGACGACACCGGCTTGCCGGTCTTGGCGGCAATCTGCGACAGGGCGCGGTTGTGGTCCAGGCGCAGCATCGCGGTGAAGTTCTCGCGCGGCAGGTTCGGTGCCGACTTCATGGCGATGTAGGCGTTGGTGTTGGCCGGGTTGCCGACCACCAGCACCTTGACGTTGCGGCTGGCGACTTCGTCCAGCGCCTTGCCCTGCACGGTGAAGATCTGGGCGTTGGCTTCGAGCAGGTCCTTGCGCTCCATGCCCTTGCTGCGCGGACGGGCGCCAACCAGCAGGGCCACGTCGGCGTCCTTGAAGGCAACCTTGGGGTCATCGGTGATGACCACGCCGGCCAGCAGCGGGAACGCGCAGTCTTCCAGTTCCATCACCACGCCCTTGACGGCTTGCTGGGCTTGCGGGAGGTCGAGCAGTTGGAGGATGACCGGCTGGTCTTTGCCCAGCATGTCGCCATTGGCGATGCGGAACAGCAGGGAGTAGCCGATCTGGCCAGCGGCGCCGGTCACTGCGACGCGCATTGGGGCTTTAGCCATGAGTAAATCTCCAAACGATAGAAGGGGGGAAGCCGGTCGGTGGCATGCCGTTGCCGTAACACGGGGCGCGGCGGGTCACCGGGTGCTGGTTGTCGCCACAGCGGGGAGCGGCCGTCCGCCGGAACCTGGTGGCGGGGCCACGGGGCGGAACCGGTGAGGGAGAGCCACAACGGGTCATGGTGATGCAACAAAGCGTTAGTCTACTGCGAAGCGTGGCGCCATTTCCAGACCGGAGCGCTGCCAGGTCGATACATTCCGGTATCCTGGCTGCTGCTGGCGGGCCTGGGCGGGCCATCGCGGGCGTGGACCAGCGCGAGTGTAGGCCGGGCCCCCTGTGATGTCAATTCATATGTCTTATATAAGACATAAGACAATTAACGTAAGGCTGGACGTCTCTTGCCCTTTTGTGGTGAAATCCCGCTATGTCCTCCCTGCCTACGTCCCTGACTGGCGCAGCCGCACCCGGCGCGCCGGAATCTGGCGCCGCCACGCCTGGCGCCGGGGCGCAGCCGCCTTCTTCGCCGCCCGCGCCTGTGCCGCAGGCGGCCCCGCAATCTGGCCCCGCCTCTGGTCTGCAGTCCGTGCCGTCTCCTACCTTCAGCCCGCTCTACCAGCAGATCAAGGCGCTGATCACGCGCAGCCTGCAATCCGGCGAATGGAAGCCCGGCGAGATGATCCCCAGCGAAATGGAGCTGGCCTCCCGCTACAAGGTCAGCCAGGGCACGGTGCGCAAGGCCATCGACGAACTCGCCGCCGAGAACCTGGTGGCGCGCCGGCAGGGCAAGGGCACCTTCGTGACCACGCACCATGAAGACGTGGTCAAGTTCCGCTTCCTGCGCCTCGTCCCTGACGAAGGCGAACCCCATTATGGCGCCAGCCGCGTGCTGGAATGCAAGCGCCTGCGCGCCCCCGCCGAAATTGCCCGGCTGCTCGATATCCGCACCGGCGACAGCGTGGTGCAGATCCGCCGCGTGCTGAATTTCTCGGGCGAGTCGACCGTGCTGGACGAAATCTGGCTGCTCGGCGCCAACTTCAAGGGTCTCACCGCTGAAAAGCTGACCGAGTGGAAGGGCCCCATGTATGCATTATTCGAGGCCGAGTTCGGCACGCGCATGATCCGTGCCTCGGAGAAGATCCGCGCCGTGCCCGCCGATGAAACGGCTGCCGAGTTGCTGTCTGTCCCGATAGGCTCACCGCTGCTGTCAGTCGAGCGGGTGTCGTACACCTATGGCGACCGCCCCGTCGAAGTGCGCCGCGGACTGTACGTGACGGCGCGGCACTATTACCAGAACGACCTGAGCTGACGCCGGCGCATGGCATGATGCGTTGATTATTGTGGCTTTCGTCATGACGGTGCGGGCTGTTGCGCAGCGCGGGTGAATGTTGCACCCGATTACCGCCGGATGTGATGAGTGTGCGATTGTCGGGCGGCACCTGTTGGTACCTGATAGCTGAAAATTATTGGTGCAGCGCGCAACAAAGGCGCTAAAATCTCATGGATTTGCCCTAATGCATCCCGTTGCATGCAGGGCAATGGCAGTTTCGTTTTTTGTTTACCGCAAATGGGGTCTCGCATGGCTGAAGCCGTCAAACAAGCCAGGCCGGAGTACCGGAATATCGGTATCGCGCAGATTGCGCGCTATCGGTTGCCCTGGGCCGGCAAGGTATCCATCCTGCATCGCGTAAGCGGTGCGCTGATGTTCCTCCTCCTTCCCTTCGTCCTGTATCTGTTTGAGCAGAGCATCACTTCGGAACTGAGCTTCGCAAAGTTCTCGGCGCTTCTGTCCGGCGGCTTCGTCAAGCTGGTTCTGCTGGTCCTGATCTGGGGTTATCTGCATCACTTCTGCGCGGGTATCCGTTTCCTGCTGCTGGATGTGCACGTCGGCGTTTCCAAGCCGGCCTCGGCCAAGTCTGCCATTGGCGTGCTGGTTGTGAGCCTGCTGCTTACCCTGATTTTCGGCCTGAAGCTGTTCGGCCTGTTCTGAGGAGAATCAAGGTGGCAAATAACAATATCGGTCCCAAGCGTCTTGTCGTCGGTGCGCACTACGGCCTGAAAGACTGGCTGGCGCAACGCGTCACGGCCGTGATCATGGTGGTCTTCACCGTGGTCCTGGCCATTGCCTTCCTGCTGTCGAACGGCGCTTCGTATGAAGCGTGGGCAGGGCTCTTCTCCAGCCAGTGGATGAAGATCATCACGTTCCTGACCATCCTGTCGCTGCTGTATCACGCCTGGATCGGCGTGCGCGACATCTGGATGGACTATGTGCGTCCGATGGCCGTGCGCCTCGTGCTGCAAGTTCTTACGATTCTGTGGCTCGTCGGTTGCGCGGGCTACGCTGCTCAGATTCTCTGGAGGGTGTAATAAATGGTCGCAGTCAAGACTGGATTGCCGCGTCGACGTTTCGACGTGGTCATCGTCGGTGCTGGCGGCGCCGGGATGCGCGCATCCCTCCAGCTCGCGGAAGCCGGCCTGAACGTGGCCGTGCTGTCCAAGGTGTTCCCGACGCGCTCGCATACGGTGGCGGCACAGGGCGGCATCGGCGCTTCGCTGGGGAACATGAGCGAAGACAACTGGCACTACCACTTCTACGACACCATCAAGGGCTCGGACTGGCTGGGTGACCAGGACGCGATCGAGTTCATGTGCCGTGAAGCCCCGAAGGTCGTGTACGAGCTCGAACACTTCGGCATGCCGTTCGACCGCAACCCCGACGGCACCATCTACCAGCGTCCGTTCGGCGGCCACACCGCCAACTACGGTGAAAAGCCCGTGCAGCGCGCCTGCGCCGCGGCTGACCGTACCGGCCACGCGCTGCTGCACACGCTGTACCAGCGCAACGTGCGCGCCAAGACCCACTTCTTTGTCGAATGGATGGCGCTGGATCTGATCCGCGACCAGGACGGCGACGTGCTGGGCGTGACCGCGCTGGAAATGGAAACCGGCGAGGTCTACATCCTCGAGGCCAAGACCACGCTGTTCGCGACCGGCGGTGCCGGCCGTATCTATGCCGCTTCCACCAACGCCTTCATCAACACCGGTGACGGCCTGGGCATGGCGGCGCGCGCTGGCGTGCCGCTGGAAGACATGGAGTTCTGGCAGTTCCACCCGACCGGCGTGGCCGGCGCGGGCGTGCTGATCACCGAAGGCGTGCGCGGCGAAGGCGGTATCCTGCGCAACAAGGACGGCGAGCGCTTCATGGAGCGCTATGCCCCGACCCTGAAGGACCTGGCGCCGCGTGACTTCGTCTCGCGCTCGATGGACCAGGAAATCAAGGAAGGCCGCGGCTGCGGCCCGAACGGCGACTACGTGCTGCTCGACCTGACCCACGTCGGTGCCGAGACCATCATGAAGCGCCTGCCGTCGATCCGCGAAATCGGCATGAAGTTCGCCAACGTCGACGCGATCAAGGAACCGATCCCGGTGGTCCCGACCATCCACTACCAGATGGGCGGTATCCCGACCAACTATCACGGCCAGGTCGTGGTGCCGAAGAACGGCAACCCGAACGAAGTCCTGAACGGTTTCTACGCGATCGGCGAATGCTCGTGCGTGTCGGTGCACGGCGCCAACCGCCTGGGCACCAACTCGCTGCTCGACCTGGTGGTGTTCGGCCGTGCTGCCGGCAACCACATCATCGCGCAGAACCTGAAGCAGAAGGAACACAAGCCGTTGCCGGCAGATGCCGCCGACCTGGCGATGTCGCGCCTGGCCAAGCTGCAAGGCACGAGCTCGGGTGAATACACGCAGGATGTCGCCAACGACATCCGCAAGAACATGCAGTCGCATGCCGGCGTGTTCCGTACGCAGAAGCTGATGGACGAAGGCGTCGAGCGCATCCTGGAAGTGTCCGAGCGCGCCAACGACATCCACCTGAAGGACAAGTCCAAGGTCTTCAACACCGCGCTGGTGGAAGCCCTGGAAGTGGCCAACCTGGTGGAAGTGGCCAAGGCCACCATGATCTCGGCGGCGGCCCGCAAGGAATCGCGCGGCGCCCACGCGCACAGCGACTTCCCGAATCGCGACGACCAGAACTGGCTCAAGCACACGCTGTTCTACAGCGAAGGCAACCGCCTCGACTACAAGCCGGTGAAGATGGAACCGCTGACGGTGGAAAGCGTGCCGCCGAAGGCCCGTACCTTCTGAGCACCGCATCGTAGAGACAACAGGACCCACAGAAATGAAGCGTATTTTCGAAGTCTACCGCTACGATCCGGACAAGGATGCGGCACCGCGCATGCAGACCTATGAGGTCGAGCTGGACGGTCACGAGCGCATGCTGCTGGACGCGCTGGTCAAGCTGAAGAAGCTGGACGAGACCATCTCGTTCCGCCGTTCGTGCCGTGAAGGCGTGTGCGGCTCGGACGCGATGAACATCAACGGCAAGAACGGCCTGGCCTGCCTGACCAATATGCGCGAGCTGCCGGACCGCATCGTGCTGCGTCCGCTGCCCGGCCTGCCGGTGGTGCGCGACCTGATCGTCGACATGACGAACTTCTTCAAGCAGTACAACTCGATCAAGCCGTTCCTGATCAACGACGAGCCGCCGCCCGAGAAAGAGCGCCTGCAGTCGCCGGAAGAGCGTGACGAGCTGGACGGCCTGTATGAGTGCATTCTCTGCGCCAGCTGCTCGACGTCGTGTCCGTCGTTCTGGTGGAACCCGGACAAGTTCGTCGGCCCCGCCGGCCTGCTGCAGGCGTACCGCTTCATCGCGGACAGCCGCGACCAGGCCACCAGCGAGCGTCTGGACAACCTGAACGACCCGTACCGCCTGTTCCGTTGCCACAGCATCATGAACTGCGTCGATGTGTGCCCCAAGGGTCTGAACCCGACCAAGGCCATCGGCAAGATCAAGGAGCTGATGGTCCGCCGCGCGGTCTGATCCGGCGGCTGTCCCAGTAGTAAGCGGTGCGTCAGCCTGTGCGGCTATACAGGTTGACGCGCCGGAAGTAGGAAGCCATGACTGAGAGTCCTGCCACCACTTTCTCCCATCAGGCCGATCCGCACAAGCGCGCCCGCCTGCGCTGGCGCGCCCGCCGCGGCCTTCTGGAGAACGACATCATCGTCGAACGTTTTTTCAACCGTTACGAGGAGAGCCTGTCCGACGAGGACGTGGCTTCGCTGAGCACGCTGTTCGAACTCAGCGACAACGAGTTGATGGACCTGCTCCTTGCGCGCAAGGAACTGGACGGTGAGCTCGACACGCCCCCGATGCAGCGAGTGATCACCCTGCTGCGTACGGTCTGAGTTTTGGTCAACATTATTATTCACAGCATTTGAAGGATCCGACATGACGCCGTCCGATGTGAAAGCCACGCTATCGTTCTCCGATGGTTCCCCCAGCGTTGAGCTGCCGATTTATACGGGCACCGTTGGCCCGGACGTGATCGACATTCGCAAGCTGTACGGACAAACCGGTAAGTTCACCTACGACCCCGGTTTCATGTCGACGGCTTCGTGCAATTCGAAGATCACCTACATCGACGGCGACAAGGGCGAGCTGCTGTACCGCGGCTACCCGATCGAGCAGCTGGCGCAGAAGTGCGACCATCTCGAAACCTGCTACCTGCTGCTCAAGGGCGAGCTGCCCAACGCCAAGCAGAAGGAAGAATTCGTTGGCCACGTCATGAACCACACCATGGTTCACGAGCAGCTGCAGTTCTTCATGCGCGGTTTCCGCCGCGATGCGCACCCGATGGCCGTGCTGACCGGCCTGGTGGGTGCCATGAGCGCGTTCTATCACGACGCGATGGACATCGACGATCCGCACCAGCGCGAGATCTCGGCCATCCGCCTGATCGCCAAGATGCCGACCATGGTCGCGATGGCGTACAAGTACAACATCGGTCAGCCGTACATCTATCCGCAGAACGACCTGTCCTACTCGGGCAACTTCCTGCGCATGCTGTTCGGCACGCCGTGCGCCCCGTACACCGTCAACCCGGTGCTGGAGCGCGCGCTGGACCGCATCTTCATCCTGCACGCCGACCACGAGCAGAACGCGTCGACCTCGACCGTGCGCCTGGCCGGTTCGTCGGGCACGAACCCCTTCGCCGCCATCGCCGCCGGCGTGGCCTGCCTGTGGGGTCCGGCCCACGGCGGCGCCAACGAAGCCGCGCTGAAGATGCTGGAAGAGATCGGCAGCGTCGACAACATCGGCGAGTTCATCAAGCAGGTCAAGGACAAGAACTCGGGCGTGCGCCTGATGGGCTTTGGCCACCGCGTGTACAAGAACTACGATCCGCGTGCCAAGCTGATGCGCGAAACCTGCCATGAAGTGCTGGAAGAGCTGGGCCTGCACAACGACCCGCTGTTCAAGCTGGCCATGGAGCTGGAAAAGATCGCCCTGGAAGACGAGTACTTCGTCAGCCGCAAGCTGTACCCGAACGTCGACTTCTACTCTGGCATTGTCCAGCGCGCGCTGGGTATCCCGACGTCGCTGTTCACCTGCATCTTCGCGCTGGCCCGTACCCCGGGCTGGATCTCGCAGTGGGAAGAGATGATTACCGATCCGGAATACAAGATTGGTCGTCCGCGTCAGTTGTTTGTTGGCGCAGCTACCCGCAATGTGCCGGATGTGGCCAAGCGGTAAGCGGTTGGGTTTGGTCTGGCCGCTTTGATGCGGTAAGAGAGACGCCCCGGTTTTCCGGGGCGTTTTTTTGTTTGGGCGCGCGCTCGATGTCTCGCAGGCTTATGGCCCGAATCTCTCTCTGCCTGACTCCGGATCGGCCTCGATTGTTGCGGCGTTCCCGCCATCCCGCCCGCCAGGAAAGTGCTTCCTACACCAATCCCTGCTGCAGTGCACAAAAGTGGTGATAAAAGCAATTTGTGGGCAATCGTGCCGCCGTCTGTCCATCTAGTCTGGCATATATTGTGCGATTTTCGCGTCCGGCAGGAAATTTGACCCTATAATGCGGGCTGCTTTGCCGACGGCAGCCGGGCCACCCTTCCGGCATGTGGTGCGGCAAGCGGGGCAGGCGAATCGCTTGCGCAATAGAGAACGCATCAAACGTTGTCTTTCCGAACCTTGGTCCCCATACCTCAGTGGGACTGACACATGCCGGGCCCCGCATACGCTGTCTCTTCCTGCAGGCCTGTCTTCCGCGTCTCGGGCGTCTTTATTCGTAGTCCGCGGGTGTTGTTCGATTGCGCAGGTCACACCGTTTCTGCCCGGTTGACCCAAACATAAATCGAGGAGCTCCTGATGACGCTGTCCCGTCTTACGTCCATCTCGCTGGCCACCATGCTGGCCACCTTTGGCGTCGCTGCCAACGCCGAAACCGTGAAGATCGCCCTTGCCGGCCCGATGAGTGGCTCGGTGGCGCAGTATGGCGACATGGTCAAGGCCGGTGCGCTGACCGCCATCGAACAGATCAACGCAGCTGGCGGCGCCGGCGGCAACAAGTTCGAAGTGGTGATGATGGACGACGCCTGCGAGCCGAAGCAGGCCGTGGCGGTTGCCAACAAGATCGTCAGCCAGAACATCAAGTACGTGATCGGCCACGTCTGCTCGGGTTCGACCATCCCGGCTTCGGACATCTACGAGAACGAAGGCATCGTGATGGTGACGCCGTCGGCCACCGCGCCGCAGCTGACCGAGACCAAGAAGCGCAAGTTCATCTTCCGCACCATTGGCCGCGACGACCAGCAGGGCCCGGCCGCTGCCCAGTACATCATCAGCAAGGTCAAGCCGAAGAAGGTTGCGGTGCTGCACGACAAGCAGTCGTATGGCCAGGGCATTGCCAGCTCGGTGAAGAAGGACCTGGAAGCCGCCAAGATCCCGGTGGCCGTGTTCGAAGGCATCAACGCCGGCGATTCGGACTACTCCGCCGTCATTACCAAGCTCAAGTCGCAGGGCGTGGACTTTGTCTATTTCGGCGGCTACCACCCGGAAATGGGCCTGCTGCTGCGCCAGGCGCGCGAGCAGGGCGTGAAGGCCGCCTTCATGGGTCCCGAGGGCGTGGGCAACAAGGATGTGACGGCGATTGCCGGCCCGTCCTCGGAGGGTATGCTGGTGACGCTGCCGGCCGACTTCTCGGCCGATCCGGCCAACGCCGCGCTGGTGAAGGCCTTTGCCGACAAGAAGCGTGACGCGAACGGTCCGTTCCAGATGCCGGCCTATGCCGCCGTCAAGATCATCGGCGACGCCATTGCCGGTGCCAAGAGCACCGACCCGGCCAAGGTTGCGGCGTACATGCACAAGAACGCCTTTACGACCCCGATCGGCAAGGTCGAGTACGACGACAAGGGCGACCTGAAGTCCTTCAAGTTCGTGGTCTACACCTGGCACAAGGACGCCAGCAAGACCGCCGCCAACTAAGCCGGCGCTTCTTCCCGCACACGCCTCGCCCGCATCCCGGGCGGGGCGTGTTGGTATCGGGCTTCAAGTTCCTGAGGCTTCCCCAATGAATGAATTCCTTCCACAGTTCACCCAGCAGCTGGTCAATGGCCTGACGCTGGGTGCGATCTATGCGCTGATCGCCATCGGCTACACAATGGTCTACGGCATCATCGGCATGATCAATTTCGCGCACGGCGAGATTTACATGATCGGCGCCTATGTCGGCCTGGTCACGCTCACCGCGATCGGCGCCCAGGCAGGCTATCCCCTGCCGCTGGTGCTGGGCGCCGCCTTGCTGGTCTCGGTGCTGGTCACCGGGGTCTACGGCTATGCGGTCGAGCGGGTGGCATACCGGCCCTTGCGGGGCGGACCGCGGCTGGTGCCGCTGATCTCAGCCATCGGCATGTCGATCTTCCTGCAGAACTATGTCCAGATCGGGCAGGGCGCGCGCGACGTGTCCGTGCCGGTGCTGATCTCGGGCGCCATCGAGTTTCAGATGGGCAGTGACTTCACCGTGACGGTGCCGTACTCGCGCCTGCTGATCGTCGGCGTGACGCTGCTGCTGATGATCGCGCTGACGCTGTTTATCGGCCGTTCGCGCATGGGCCGTGCCTGCCGCGCCTGCGCCGAAGACATGCGCATGGCCAACCTGCTGGGTATCGACACCAACAAGGTGATTTCCTTCACCTTCGTGCTGGGTGCGATGCTGGCGGCGGTGGGCGGCGTGCTGATCGGGCTGACCATCGGCAAGCTCAACCCTTTATCGGCTTTATCGCCGGCATCAAGGCCTTTACCGCGGCGGTGCTGGGCGGCATCGGCAGCATCCCGGGCGCGATGCTCGGCGGCGTGCTGCTGGGCCTGGCGGAGACCTTCGCCTCGGGCTATATGCCGGCCGAGTACAAGGACGTGGTCGCGTTCAGCCTGCTGGTGCTGGTGCTGCTGTTCCGTCCGACCGGGCTGCTGGGCAAGCCTGATGTCGAAAAGGTCTGAGGGAGGAGGAGACCATGACCAACAAAATTAGCGCGATGCCTGCGGGGCAAGCCGTCCGCGCGGCCGCGCCCGGGCAATCGCTGAAGAACGCGATCTTCGCGGCCGTGATGACGGCCATCCTCACAATTCCCATCCTGGGCCTGCAGCTCAAGCTGGAGGGCTACAAGGTAGTGCTCGAGCCGCACTGGCGGCCGGTGTGGATCGCCGTGGCGGCGGTGTTCCTGTTCCAGTTGTTCAAGCCGCTGCTGTCGCGTGCCGGCAGCGCCGTGCGCCTGCCGTCGGTGCCGCAACTCGGGGCGCGCGAGCAGCGCGTGGCGGTGTGGGTGCTGCTTGCGGTCGGGCTGGTGTGGCCGTTTTTCGGCTCGCGCGGCGCGGTGGACGTGGCCACGCTGGCGCTGATCTACGTGATCCTGGGGCTGGGCCTGAATATCGTGGTGGGCTATGCCGGCCTGCTTGACCTGGGCTATGTCGGCTTCTACGCGATCGGCGGCTATACCTATGCGCTGCTCAACCAGCACTTCGGACTGGGCTTCTGGGAATGCCTGCCGATCGCCGCGGCGATGTCGGCCACCTTCGGCTTCCTGCTGGGGTTCCCGGTGCTGCGGCTGCGTGGCGACTACCTCGCCATCGTGACGCTGGGCTTCGGCGAGATCATCCGCCTGCTGGCCAATAACCTGACCAGCCTGACCGGCGGCCCGGACGGCGTCTCGGGCATCCCGAAGCCCACTGTGTTCGGCATCGAGATGGCGCGCAGTGCGAGCGTGGACGGCGCCAGGACCTTCCATGAACTGATTGGCCTGGATTACAGCAGCCAGCACATGGTGATCTTGCTCTACCTGATCGCGCTGCTGCTGGTGGGCTTCACGCTGTTCGTGACCAGCCGCCTGATCCGCATGCCGATGGGCCGCGCCTGGGAGGCACTGCGCGAAGACGAGATCGCCTGCCGTTCGCTGGGCCTGAATCCGACCCGCATCAAGCTGTCGGCGTTCACGCTGGGCGCATCGTTCGCCGGCATCGGCGGCGCGTTCTTCGCGGCGCGCCAGGGGCTGGTCAATCCGGAATCGTTCACCTTCATCGAATCGGCGCTGGTGCTGGCCGTGGTGGTGCTGGGCGGCATGGGCTCGCAGCTGGGCGTGATCCTGGCGGCGATCCTGCTGACCGCGCTGCCCGAGGTGGCGCGCGGCTTTGCCGAATATCGCATGCTGATCTTCGGCCTGGTGATGGTGCTGATGATGATGTGGCGTCCGCAGGGCCTGCTGCCCGCGAGCCGCCCGCACGTGGAGCTTCCCCGATGAATGCGGCGATGAGTACAAAGGCAGAACTGCTGAAGGTCTCCGGCCTGCAGATGCGCTTCGGCGGCCTGCTGGCGGTCGACGGTATCGATTTCAATGTGAAGCGCGACGAGGTCTTCGCCATCATCGGCCCCAACGGCGCCGGCAAGACCACCGTGTTCAACTGCGTGGGCGGCTTCTACAAGCCTAGCGCGGGCGAGGTCACGCTGGACGGCCACGCCATCGCCGGCCTGCCCAGCCACCAGGTGGCGCGCCAGGGCCTGGTGCGCACCTTCCAGAACATCCGCCTGTTCAAGTCGCTGACGGTGGTGGAAAACCTGCTGGTCGCGCAGCACCTGCAGGTGCAGTCCGGCATCCTGCGCGGGCTCTTTGCCACCCCGGCGTACCGCCGTGCCGAGCGCGAGGCGCTGGAGCGCGCCGCGGTCTGGCTCGAGCGGATGGGCCTGGCCAAGGTCGCCAACCGCGAGGCCGGCACGCTGTCGTATGGCCACCAGCGCCGGCTGGAGATCGCACGCTGCATGATCACCAAGCCGCGCCTCTTGATGCTGGACGAGCCGGCGGCCGGCCTGAACCCGCAGGAGAAGATCGAGCTGCAGCAGCTGATCGACCAACTGCGGCGCGAGTTCGGCATTGCCGTGCTGCTGATCGAGCACGACATGAGCCTGGTGATGGGCGTCTCCGACCGCATCCTGGTGATGGAGCACGGCAAGCCGATCGTGACTGGCAAGCCGGACCAAGTGCGCAACGACCCGCGCGTGATCAAGGCCTACCTGGGAGAGGACTGATGCTGAAGCTGGAACAGGTCCATACCCACTACGGCGCCGTCGAGGCGCTGTCGGGCGTATCGATCGAAGTCAACAAGGGGGAGATCGTCACCCTGATCGGCAGCAACGGCGCCGGCAAGACGACGCTGATGATGACCGTGTGCGGCACGCCGCGCGCGTCCAGCGGGCGCGTGACGTTCGAAGGGCAGGACATCACCAACCGGTCCACGCACGAGATCATGCGCCTGGGCATGGCGATCTCGCCCGAGGGCCGGCGCGTGTTCCCGAGCCTGACGGTGCTGGAGAACCTGAAGATGGGCGCTTTCTTCGCCAGGCGCGACGAGATCGAGGCGGGCATCGAGCACGTCTTCAAGCTGTTTCCGCGCCTGAACCAGCGCGCCAGCCAGCGCGCCGGCACCATGTCGGGCGGCGAGCAACAGATGCTGGCGATCGGCCGCGCGCTGATGAGCCGGCCGCGCCTGCTGCTGTTGGACGAGCCCACGCTTGGGCTGGCGCCGCTGATCATCGCGCAGATCTTCGACATCATCCGCACCATTCGTGACGAAGGCGTCACTGTGTTCCTGGTCGAGCAGAATGCCAACAAGGCACTGCAGGTCGCGGACCGCGGCTATGTGCTCGAAACCGGCAAGGTGGTGCTGGCCGAT
The DNA here is from genome assembly GCA_022041995.1 of Cupriavidus necator. Lineage (GTDB taxonomy): Bacteria > Pseudomonadota > Gammaproteobacteria > Burkholderiales > Burkholderiaceae > Cupriavidus. The sequence goes on along the minus strand of CP074381.1, from coordinate 2,961,533 downwards.
ACCGGCGCCAACCTGCTGGCCAACGACCGGATCAAGGCCGCCTACCTGGGCGGCTGATTCTGAGAGGCCGCCGCCCCCAGGCGGGGCGGCGGCCTTTTCCTTTTCGCCATCCGCGAAATCCCCCTTTCGCCAATCACATTACATTGCAGCCGCCGCCCGGGCCGGGCAGGGGGCTGGGTGCCGCACCCCCTGTGGCATAATCGATTGCCAAGTCAAGCATTGCAGCAACGCTTGAAATAACGCTCGCTTCAGGCGGCTTCCGGCGCGATCATCGCTATCGCCACCCGCTCGCCACCGCGACCGAAGCGAATAAAACCCCTGCAAACTACTGCGCGGTCACCGCAGGCCTCTCCTGCAAAGGATCGGTCCTCCGGGCCGCCATCGCATCATGGCCAAGACGCTCTACGACAAACTCTGGGATGACCACACCGTCCACGTCGAGGAAGACGGCACCACGCTGCTCTATATCGACCGCCACCTGCTGCATGAAGTGACCAGCCCGCAGGCGTTCGAAGGGCTGAAGCTGGCGCAGCGTCCGGTATGGCGCATCAGCGCCAACCTGGCCGTGTCGGACCACAACGTGCCGACCACCGACCGCAGCCAGGGCATTGCCGATCCGGTGTCGAAGCTCCAGGTCGATACGCTGGATGCGAACTGCGACAGCTTTGGCATTACCCAGTTCAAGATGAACGACCACCGCCAGGGCATCGTGCACGTAATCGGGCCGGAGCAGGGCGCCACGCTGCCGGGCATGACCGTGGTGTGCGGCGACTCGCATACCAGCACGCATGGTGCGTTCGGCGCGCTGGCGCACGGCATCGGCACCTCCGAGGTGGAGCACGTGCTGGCCACGCAGACGCTGCTGGGCAAGAAGGCCAGGAACATGCTGGTCAAGGTGGAAGGGAAGCTGCCGCGCGGCTGCACCGCCAAGGACATCGTGCTGGCCGTGATCGGCAAGATCGGCACCGCGGGCGGCACCGGCTACACCATCGAATTTGCCGGCTCGGCCATCCGCGACCTGACCATGGAAGGCCGCATGACGGTCTGCAACATGGCGATCGAAGCCGGTGCGCGCGCCGGCCTGGTGGCAGTGGACGACGTCACGCTCGAATACGTGAAGGGCCGCCCCTACGCGCCGCAGGGCGTGGAGTGGGAGCAGGCCGTGGCCTACTGGCGCACGCTGCATTCGGATGCCGGGGCCAAGTTCGACCAGGTGGTCGAGCTGCGCGCCGAAGGCGTCCGTCCGCAGGTGACCTGGGGCACCTCGCCGGAAATGGTGATCAGCATTGAAGACCGCGTGCCGGACCCCGAGAAGGAAAAGGACCCGAACAAGCGCAACGCCATGGAGCGCGCGCTGGAATACATGGGCCTGCAGCCCAACGTGCCGGTCGAGAGCATCAACATCGACAAGGTCTTCATCGGTTCCTGCACCAACAGCCGCATCGAAGACATGCGCGCCGCCGCGTGGGTGGTGCAGAAGCTGGGCCGCAAGGTTGCTGCCAACGTGAAGCTGGCGATGGTGGTGCCGGGTTCGGGCCTGGTCAAGGAACAGGCCGAGCGCGAAGGCCTGGACCAGATCTTCAAGGCCGCCGGCTTTGAATGGCGCGAGCCGGGCTGCTCGATGTGCCTGGCCATGAATGCCGACCGCCTCGATGCGGGCGAGCGTTGCGCCTCGACCTCGAACCGCAACTTCGAAGGCCGCCAGGGCGCGGGCGGGCGCACGCACCTGGTGAGCCCGGCGATGGCAGCGGCCGCCGCCATCGAAGGCCATTTCGTCGATATCCGCAAGCTGGGCTGAGGAAGCAAGGAAAGAGACATGGACAAATTCACCGTACATAGCGGCCTCGTAGCGCCGCTCGACCGCGAAAACGTCGATACCGACGCCATCATCCCGAAGCAGTTCCTGAAGTCGATCCAGCGCACCGGCTTCGGCCCCAACCTGTTCGACGAGTGGCGCTACAAGGATGTGGGCCAGCCCGGCATGGACAACAGCAAGCGTCCGCTGAACCCGGACTTCGTGCTGAACCAGCCGCGCTACCAGGGCGCGTCGATCCTGCTGGCGCGCCGCAACTTCGGCTGCGGCAGCTCGCGCGAGCATGCGCCGTGGGCGCTGACGCAATACGGCTTCCGCGCCGTGATCGCGCCGAGCTTCGCCGATATTTTCTTCAACAACTGCTACAAGAACGGCTTGCTGCCGGTGGCGCTGAGCGAGCAGCAGATCGATCACCTGTTCAACGAGACCAACGCGTTCAACGGCTACCAGCTGACCATCGACCTGGACAAGCAGGTTGTGCTCACGCCGTCGGGCCAGGGCTACGAGTTCGACATCGCCCCGTTCCGCAAGTACTGCATGCTGAATGGTTTTGACGATATCGGCCTGACCCTGCGCCACGCCGACAAGATCAAGGCTTATGAAGCCGAGCGCGTGGCGAAGATGCCGTGGCTGAACAACCGCCTGGTCGGATAAGGCTCTACGAGGAAAGACAACAATGAAGATCGCAGTCCTGCCGGGTGACGGCATCGGTCCCGAAATCGTCGCGGAGGCCGTCAAGGTCCTGAACGCGCTCGACGAGAAGTTTGAACTGGAAACCGCCCCGGTGGGCGGCGCCGGCTACGAGGCCGAAGGCCATCCGCTGCCGGAAAACACCCTGAAGCTGGCCAAGGAAGCCGATGCCATCCTGTTCGGCGCCGTGGGCGACTGGAAGTACGACAGCCTGGATCGCCCGCTGCGTCCGGAGCAGGCCATCCTGGGCCTGCGCAAGCACCTGCAGCTGTTCGCCAACTTCCGTCCGGCGATCTGCTACCCGGAACTGACCGGTGCCTCGAGCCTGAAGCCCGAGCTGGTGGCCGGCCTGGACATCCTGATCGTGCGCGAACTGAACGGCGACATTTACTTCGGCCAGCCGCGCGGCGTGCGCGAAGCGCCGGACGGCCTGTTCAAGGGCGCGCGCGAAGCCTTCGACACCATGCGCTACAGCGAGCCGGAAATCCGCCGGATCGCCCATGTGGCGTTCCAGGCCGCGGCCAAGCGCGGCAAGAAGCTGTGCAGCGTCGACAAGGCCAACGTGCTCGAGACCTTCCAGTTCTGGAAGGACATCGTGATCGAGGTGCACAAGGAGTACCCGGAGGTCGAGCTGTCGCACATGTATGTCGACAACGCAGCCATGCAGCTGGTCAAGGCACCCAAGAGCTTCGACGTGATCGTCACCGGCAATATGTTCGGCGACATCCTGTCGGACGAGGCCGCCATGCTGACCGGCTCGATCGGCATGCTGCCGTCGGCGTCGCTGGACGCCAACAACAAGGGCCTGTACGAACCGTCGCACGGCTCGGCGCCGGACATCGCCGGCAAGGGCGTGGCCAATCCGCTGGCCACCATCCTGTCGGCGGCGATGATGCTGCGCTACTCGCTGAACCGTGCCGGGCAGGCGGACCGCATCGAGAACGCGGTCAAGCAGGTGCTGGCCCAGGGCTACCGCACCGGCGACATCCTGACGCCGGGCTGCAAGCAGGTCGGTACCCGCGAGATGGGTGATGCGGTGCTGGCGGCACTGTAAGTCACACGCTGAAAGGGCACCGCAAATGCGGTGCCCTGGTTTTATTTGTCCCTTATTTCCACGCTGCGGCAGCGCCGCAAAATCGTGTAGACTCTGCGGATGGCCCGATTTTCCCAGTCCACCCTGACTGCTGTTGTCGCCCTGACCGCTACCCGCGGCCCGGTCGGCACGATTTCGCTCGGCCAATCTGCAACGACGATTAAAACCATTATTAAAACCGCGATCGCCTAGATCCGTTCGTCGTGCCTGCCCGTCTTCCCCGCGCAGCCACGCCGGGCGAGGAAAATGGCGGGGAAGTTCAAATCACATCGAGGTAAGTCATGATTGTAGGTCTCGTCGGTTGGCGGGGAATGGTCGGCAGCGTCCTGATGCAGCGCATGCAGGAAGAGCGTGATTTCGACCATATCGAGCCCGTCTTCTTCAGCACGTCCAATGCCGGCGGCAAGGCGCCCGCCATGGCGAAGAACGAAACCACGCTGAAAGATGCCAATGACATCGAAGCGCTGAAGAAGTGCGACGTGGTCGTGACCGCCCAGGGCGGCGACTACACCAACGAGGTTTTCCCCAAGCTGCGCGCGGCTGGCTGGAAGGGCTACTGGATCGATGCGGCGTCGTCGCTGCGTATGAAGGACGATGCCATCATCGTGCTCGATCCGGTCAACCAGGGCGTGATCAAGGACGCGCTGTCCAAGGGCGTGAAGAATTTCGTCGGCGGCAACTGCACGGTCAGCTGCATGCTGATGGGCCTGGGCGGCCTGTTCCAGGCCGACCTGATCGAGTGGATGACCTCGATGACGTACCAGGCGGCCTCGGGCGGCGGCGCGCAGCACATGCGCGAACTGCTGACCCAGTTCGGCACGCTGAACGCCTCGGTCAAGCCGCTGCTGGACAACCCGGCCTCGGCCATCCTGGAAATCGACCGCCAGATCCTGGCGACCCAGCACGGCCTGTCGGCCGATGAAACCAGGCAGTTCGGCGTGCCGCTGGCCGGCAACCTGATTCCCTGGATCGACAAGGACCTGGGCAACGGCCAGTCCAAGGAAGAATGGAAGGGCGGTGCCGAGACCAACAAGATCCTGGGCCGCGGCGAGGGCTTCCTGGGCGCGACCGGCGCCACGCCGATCGCCGTGGACGGCCTGTGCGTGCGCATCGGTGCCATGCGCTGCCACTCGCAGGCGCTGACCATCAAGCTGCGCAAGGATGTGCCGCTGGATGAGATCGAAGGCATGCTGGCCGCCCACAACCCGTGGGCCAAGGTGGTGCCGAATACGCGTGAGGCCAGCATGACCGACCTGACGCCCGCTGCCGTGACCGGCACGCTGACCATCCCGGTCGGCCGCCTGCGCAAGATGCAGATGGGCGGCGAGTACCTGTCCGCCTTCACCGTGGGCGACCAGTTGCTGTGGGGCGCGGCCGAGCCGCTGCGCCGCATGCTGCGTATCCTGATCGAGTCCTGATGGGAAGCGCCTGGTTGCGTCCGTTGCAGCCAGGCAACAGAAAGCACCGCTTTGCCGACAACGCCGCGCCCATGCGCGGCGTTGTTGTATCCGGGCGCCTATTCTAACGGGCGATGCGTCACAATACGCCGACATGCGCCCGGGCCCGCAGGGGTCAGCGCCTGCGCGCGGGCTGGTCAAGGGATGCGTTCAGAATGTCCCGCCAGCCTGGCGGACCTGGTTTATGGGGTCGGTTTGTCGATTCATATCGCTACTAAAACATAACGGAGCATAAGGTGAGTGTGAGCCAACATCGCCGGAAAGATGCGCCTACTGTCCGTCAGCGCTGGTCAACGCTGGCCGTCACGGCACTGGGCCTGCTGCTCGCGCAGCCGGCCGCATATGCCGCGGGGTTCGGGCAATTGCGGGTTCAGTCGAATCTGGGGCAGCCGCTGCAGGCTGAGATCGACATCAGTGGGGTCAGTGCCGAAGAGGCCGCCGGGCTCAATGTCAAGCTGGCGTCGCCATCGGCGTATGCCGCGGCCGGGCTGACCTACCTGCCTGCCGTCAGCAGCCTGCGGCTGGAGGTGGAGCGCCGCCCGAACGGCAGCTATGTGGCCAGGGTCCGCTCCAGCCAGCCGATCAGCGAGCCCTTTGTCGACATCCTGGTCGACATGAGCTGGGCCAGCGGCAAGGTCTCACGCGCCTATACCTTCCTGCTTGACCCTGCCGGGGCCAAGCCTTCGAACCAGACCTTTTCGCCAGCGACGGTGATGCAGGCGGCGACGCCGGATGCGGCGGCACCGGCACCCGCACCCGCCATTGCGCCGCAGCCTGCGCCGGCGCAGCAAGCTGCACCCGCCGCGGCTGCCGAGGCAGCCAGGCCAGCCGCGCCCGCGCGCCCGGCCCGCCAGAGCGCGAAGCGAGCGCCGGCGCCAGCCGCCAGCGGCAGCACCGAAATGGCACCCGGCGGCGGCTACACCGTGCAGCGCGGCGACACGCTCTACGCCATCGCCGGCGAAGCCGTGCAAGGCCAGGAATCGGTCTCGCTGGACCAGATGCTGGTGGCGCTCTACCGCAACAACCCCAACGCCTTTATCGGCGGCAACATGAACCGGCTGCGCAGTGGCGCGGTGCTGCAGGTCCCGACCCAGCAGCAGGCGCAAGCCGTCGCACCCAAGGCCGCCCGCCGCGAGGTGGTGGCGCGCACACAGGGCTTCGATGCTTACCGCAGCCGGCTGGCCAGCGCTGCCGCGGCCAAGTCGGTCGTGCCCGACAGCGGCCGCCAGCAGTCCGGCAACGTGACTGCCCGGGTGCAGGAGCAGGCCGCCCCGACCGACGGCCCGCGCGATGAACTGAAGCTCAGCAAGGCCGCGCGTGGCGCGCAGGCCGACGCCGCGGCCAAGGCCGAAGCAGGCGTCGCGCGCGAGCGTGAACTCAAGGAGGCGCAAGCCCGCCTGGCGCAGCTGGAAAAGAACGTCGGCGACATGCAGAAGCTGCTCGAGCTGAAGAACGCCGAGATCGCCAAGCTGAGCCAGGCCAACCAGACGGTGCTGGCCGAGAAGGAAAAGGCTGACGCCGCGGCCAAGGCCGCGGCGGCGGCGCCGACAGTGGTGGCGGCCCAGCCGCCGAAGGCCGATGCCGTGGCCCCGGCCCCGGTCGCTGCCGCCGCCGCGACGGCTGCGGCGACCGCAGCCAGCGCCCCGGCAACGGCCGGCGCCAGCGCCGCGGACGCCGTGGCGCTGGCGCCGGCCTCCGCCGTGGCAGCCGTCCCGGCCTCGCAGCCGGCCGCCGCCGTCCCTGCCAACGCTGCGCAGGACGCGGCCCCCGCATCGGCCCCCGCAGCCAAGCGCCCGCCGGTGGTGGTGGCCCAGCCCGCGCCGGTGCCCGAACCGTCGTTCATCGATGGCCTGCTGGCCAACCCCATGCTGCTGCCCGGCGGTGGCCTGCTGGTGGCGCTGCTCGGCGTCTATGCGATCTACCGCCGCCGCCGCCAGCAGCAGAAGGCGGGCGAGGCGACCGGCTTCGGCGACAGCATCCTGTCGCAGGAAAGCACGGTGATGGCCGGTGCCAATTCGCTGTTCGGCACGGCCGGGGGACAGAGCGTCGACACCTCGCAGCACAGCGTGTTCGGCGCGGACTTCCGCATCGGCAACAACACGCCGGAAGCCAACGAAGTCGACCCGATCGCCGAGGCCGAGGTCTATATCGCTTATGGGCGTGATGTGCAGGCGGAGGAGATCCTGCGCGAAGCCCTGGAGAGGAACCCGGAGCAGCAGCCGGTGCGGCTCAAGCTCCTGGAGATTTACAGCAACAGACAGGATGTGGAAGGTTTCCGCGTGATTGCAGAAGAAATGTTCGCCCAGACCGGCGGACACGGGGCGGAATGGCTGAAGGCAGCAGAAATGGGGCGCGCGCTCGAGCCGGGCAACGCGCTCTTCCTGGCGGTGACGCCCGAAGCGGCGGGGCCGGATACGACATCGCCGGCAACCGACCAGTGGCGCACCCAGGACCCGTCGCAGAATCCGGCCTCGATCGCGCGGCTGGAGCCGTCGCTGGGTGACCTGGCGCTGCCGCTGGATGCCTTCCCGGCCCCTGCGGCCGGCGAGCCGATCGTGGCGCCTGCTTCCGCGGCGATGGTGTTTGGCGCTGACGCGCACGACGCCGGCGAGCCGGTGCGCCTGGATCTCGGCCTGCCCGGCACCGGCGTCGACCCGCTTGCCGACGACGTGCCCACCCTTGACACGCCGACCCGCGGCCGTCCGCTGGAGTTCGACATGTCGGGGCTGTCGCTTGACCTGGGCAGCGCCGCGCAAGCCGACGCCCGCGGCAAGGATGTGCTGGACGAGGCCACCATGCCGCTGCCCGCCACCACCATGCTGCGCGACGGCAAGCTGGCCGAGCCGATTGACCTGTCGCGCGTGGCGCCTGAGACCGGCGGCGACCTCACGCACGGGGGGGCGCCGAGCACGCTGTCGGTCGACGGCGTGGACGGCGGGCGGGACATGCAGATCAAGCTTGACCTGGCTCGTGCCTATATCGAGATCGGCGACAAGGAAGGTGCGCGCGAACTGCTGCAGGAAGTGGTCGAACAGTCGCAGGATCCGCTGCAGGCGGAGGCCCGTTCGCTGCTGCTGGAAGTGGCCTGAGCTATCATTGACGGTCCGGCCGCGGCACGCGCTGTCGCGGCCTGAAGCGATGCGCCGGAAGCGTCCCTTCCGGCGCATTTGCTTTTTCGGCGGACCGGGCGTGAACCACTGCGCCTGGACGTACCCGCCGCCTTGCCTGATCCCCTGATATGAATCGCATCGCTCTTGGCCTGCACTACGACGGCGCCGCCTTTTCCGGCTGGCAGTCGCAGCCGCACCGCAATACCGTGCAGGATCACCTGGAAAACGCCATCGAGCGCTTTGCCGGGGTGCGCCTGCTGACCACCGTGGCGGGGCGCACCGATACCGGCGTGCATGCGCTCGGCCAGGTCATCCACCTGGACACGGTGCTTGAGCGCGAGCCATTTTCCTGGGTGCGCGGCGTCAACGCGTTCCTGCCGCCGTCGATCGCGCTGCAATGGGCGCTGCCGGTTGACCAGGGTTTCCACGCCCGTTTCCTGGCGTTCGAGCGCATGTACTACTACGCGCTCTACACCGGGCCGCACCGCGTGCCGCTGGTGCACGGCCGCGCCGGCTATCAGATGCTGCCGCCGGGCCAGCGGATGGATGTCGACGCCATGCGCGAGGCCGCCGCGTGCCTGCTCGGCGAGCATGATTTCTCTGCCTTCCGCGCCGCCGAATGCCAGGCCAAGTCGCCGGTCAAGACCATGTACGACGTCACCATCAAGGATGACGGCAACTGGGTGTTCCTGCGCTTTCGCGCCAGCGCCTTCCTGCACCACATGGTGCGCAACCTGATGGGCTGCCTGGTGGCGGTGGGGCGCGGACGCTACCCGGCGCAGTGGCTGGCGCAGGTGCTGGCCGGGCGCGAGCGCAAGCTGGCGGCGCCGACCTTCATGCCGGACGGCCTCTACCTGGTCGGCGTCAAGTATCCTGATCCTTACCAGATCCCGCGGCCGATCCGTCCGCGAGCCTGTTCCATGGAGTGTTCGATGACGCAGCCTGAGGCCGCCGAAGGTAGCACGGCGGGCAGCACAGTGCACATACCGGCCCGCACCCGCATCAAGATCTGCGGCCTGACGCGCGAGGACGACGTGCGCGCCGCCGTGGACGCCGGCGCCGACGCCATCGGGCTGGTGTTCTACCCGAACAGCCCGCGCTACGTCGACGTGGCGCGCGCCGCGGCGCTGGCCGAGGCCGCCGGGCCATTTGTGGCGATCACCGGGCTGTTCGTCAATGCCGACCTGGAAGACATCGCCCATGTGGCCGAGCGCGTGCCGCTGACGCTGCTGCAGCTGCACGGCGACGAGACCCCGCAGTTCTGCTCGCAGGCGTCGCAACGCTGCCGGCTGCCGTTCCTGCGCGCCGCCCGTGTGCGCCAGGGCCTCGATTTGGTAGAATTTGCCGATCAATACCGTGATGCCGCTGCCTTGCTGCTCGATGCCTTCGTCGAAGGCTACGGCGGTGGCGGCCACGTCTTCGACTGGACCCTGATTCCCCCGGCATGGCTTCCGCCTACTCCCCGGTACTAGCTACCGGCAACCCGAACGCAAGCGGCGCTCCTCGCATCGTTTTGAGTGGTGGGTTGAACGCGCAAAACGTCGCTGGCGCGATTGAACGCGTGCGGCCCTACGCTGTGGACGTCAGCAGCGGGGTAGAGGCCGCCAAGGGCGTGAAGGACCACGCCCGCATCGCCGCGTTCGTGCGTGCTGTGCGCAGTGCCGAGGCAGGATGAGCCGGGCCGTCTCCCGTGTCTTTCCCCATGCCGCCCGTGGCCTGCCGCATGCGCGCACACGCATCGCAGTCAACCATGCGCCCTTGCCGGATGAGGCAAGGCCGCTGTTCCGAAGAGTCTAGACATGTACGACTTGCCCGATTCCCGTGGCCATTTCGGCCCCTATGGCGGCACCTTCGTGTCCGAAACACTGGTCCACGCGCTCGATGAGCTGCGCGAGGCCTATGCGCGCTACCAGAAGGATCCGGAGTTCGACGCCGAATACCGCCGCGAACTGAAGCACTTTGTCGGCCGCCCGTCGCCGATCTACCACGCGCAGCGCTGGAGCGAGACGCTCGGCGGCGCGCAGATCTACTTCAAGCGCGAAGACCTGAACCATACCGGCGCGCACAAGATCAACAACGTGATCGGCCAGGCGCTGCTGGCCAAGCGCATGGGCAAGCCGCGCGTGATCGCCGAGACCGGGGCAGGGCAGCATGGCGTGGCCACGGCCACCATCGCCGCGCGCTTCGGCATGGAGTGCGTGGTCTACATGGGGCCGAGGACGTCAAGCGCCAGGCCGCCAACGTCTACCGCATGAAGCTGCTGGGCGCCACCGTGGTGCCGGTGGAAAGCGGCTCGCGCACGCTCAAGGACGCGCTCAATGAAGCCATGCGCGACTGGGTCACCAACGTCGAGAACACCTTCTACATCATCGGCACCGTGGCCGGCCCGCACCCGTACCCGATGATGGTGCGCGACTTCCAGTGCGTGATCGGCGAGGAAGCCAAGGTGCAGATGCCGGAAATGACCGGCCGCCAGCCCGATGCCGTGATCGCCTGCGTGGGTGGCGGCTCCAACGCCATGGGCATCTTCTACCCGTACATCGAGCACCAGGACGTGCAGCTGATCGGCGTGGAAGCCGCCGGCGACGGCCTGGACACCGGCCGCCATGCGGCTTCGCTGACCGGCGGCACGCCGGGCGTGCTGCACGGCAACCGCACCTACCTGCTGCAGGACGCCAACGGCCAGATCATCGAGACGCATTCGGTGTCGGCCGGCCTGGACTACCCGGGCGTGGGCCCCGAGCATGCCTGGCTCAAGGACAGTGGCCGCGCGCAGTACGTGCCGATCACGGATGAAGAAGCGCTCAAGGCCTTCCACGACTGCTGCCGCATCGAGGGCATCATCCCCGCGCTGGAATCGAGCCACGCCATCGCCTATGCCTGCAAGCTGGCGCCGACGCTGCCCAAGGACAAGCTGCTGCTGGTGAACCTGTCCGGCCGCGGCGACAAGGACATGCACACCGTGGCCGAGCGCGCGGGGCTCAAGCTCTGATGCGCGCGCTGCCTCCGACCGGACTTTCCGTGGGCGGCGCAGGCGCGCCGGATGCGTCCGGCGCGCCCGATTCCGCCCAGTTGCGCCTGTTCCAGGAAGACATGTTCGAGGGCATTGCCCGCCTGCCGGACGGCTCGGTCGACCTGATCGTCGCCGATCCGCCCTACGGGCTGGGCAAGGACTACGGCAACGATTCCGACCTGCTGTCGGGCCAGGAGTATCTCGACTGGTCCGAGCGCTGGATGAACGCGGTCGTGCCCAAGCTCGCGCCCAGGGGCACGCTCTACCTGTTCTGCACCTGGCAGTATTCGCCGGAGCTGTTCGTGATGCTCAAGCGGCGGCTGACCATGATCAACGAGATCATCTGGGACCGCCGCGTGCCCAGCATGGGCGGCACCACGCGCAAGTTCTCGTCGGTGCACGACAACATCGGCTTTTTTGCCCGCGCGCGCGACTACTACTTTGATCTCGACCCGGTCCGCATTCCCTACGACCCCGAGACCAAGAAGGCGCGCAGCCGTCCGCGTTTCGAAGGCAAGAAGTGGCTGGAGGTGGGCTACAACCCGAAGGACCTGTGGAGCGTGTCGCGCATCCACCGCCAGGACCCGGAGCGCGCCAACCATCCGACGCAGAAACCGCTGGAGATCGTCGAGCGCATGGTGCTGTCAAGCTGTCCGCCGGGCGGCCTGGTGCTGGACCCGTTCGCCGGCAGCGGCACCACCGCGGTGGCCTGCCTGCGCCACGGACGGCGCTTTGCCGGCTTCGAGATCAATCCGGAGTATGTGCAGGTGGCGTGCGATCGCGTGTCTGCCGCCGCCGCGGCCCTTGCCGTCACGAATGCAGCGGCCGAGCCTGCCGCCACCCCAACCCTGGCCGCCGCCAACGACGATGTCTCGCCGGCGCCGCGGCCTCACCTGATTCCCTGATATGTCCCGTATCCAGAAGACGTTCGCGGCACTGGCCGCGCAGCAGAAGAAGGGCCTGATTCCGTTCATCACCGCCGGCGATCCAGAGCCCGGCCTGACCGTGGCGCTGATGCATGCGCTGGTGGCGGGCGGCGCCGACGTGATCGAACTGGGCGTGCCATTCTCGGACCCGATGGCCGACGGCCCGGTGATCCAGCGCGCCTCCGAGCGCGCGCTGGCGCAAGGCGTGTCGCTGACCCAGGTGCTGCAGTGGGTGCGCGAGTTCCGCCAGACCAATGCCGACACCCCGGTGGTGCTGATGGGCTATGCCAACCCGATCGAGTGCATGGGCGAGCAGGCCTTTGCCACTGCCGCGCGCGAAGCCGGCGTGGACGGCGTGCTGGTGGTCGACTATCCGCCCGAGGAGTGCGAGTCGTTCGCCACGCTGATGCGCGACAACGGCATGGACCCGATCTTCCTGCTGGCGCCGACCTCGACCGATGCCCGCATCGAGGCCGTGGCGCGCGTGGCCAGCGGCTACCTGTACTACGTGTCGCTCAAGGGCGTGACCGGCTCGGCCGCGATTGACCTGCACAGCGTGGCGGCGCGCCTGCCGCTGATCAAGCAGCACGCCAACCTGCCGGTGGGCGTGGGCTTCGGCATCCGCGACGCACAGACCGCGCGCGCGATCGGCAGCGTGGCCGATGCCGTGGTGATCGGCAGCCGCCTGGTGCAGCTGCTCGAGGACACGCCGCGCGAACAGGCAGTGGCGACGCTGCAGGCGTTTATCGCCGGGATCCGCCAGGCGCTGGATAGTTGAAGTGATGTAATGCCGGCCTGGTGGCGCTTAAAAAGTGCGTCAATGCGCTCAAATCGCGCGTTGCGCTTCGAGGTCAGGGGGCCGGCATGGTAAATTCGCGGGTTGATTCCCTGCCATCTGCCAACAGGCGTCCCGACACCGGGCTTGCCGGCGGACCGCAGTCATCCGAAAGGAGCTTTCATGAGCTGGTTGGATAAACTCCTGCCCCCCAAGATTCAACAGACCGACCCCAGCACCCGCAAGGGCATCCCTGAGGGGCTGTGGGTCAAGTGCCCGTCGTGCGAGTCCACCCTGTACCGGACCGACGTCGAGGCCAACCTGCACGTCTGCCCCAAGTGCGACCACCATATGCGCATCGGCGCCCGGGCGCGCTTGGACGGGCTGCTGGACGCCGAAGGCCGCTATGAGATCGGCCAGGAGATCGTGCCGGTCGACGCACTCAAGTTCAAGGATTCCAAGAAGTACCCGGACCGCATCAAGGCCGCCATGGACGACACCGGCGAGACCGATGCCATGGTGGTGATGGGCGGCGCCATCCACACCATCCCGGTGGTGGCGAGCTGCTTCGAGTTCGAGTTCATGGGCGGTTCGATGGGCTCGGTGGTGGGTGAGCGCTTCGTGCGCGGCGCGCAGGCTGCGCTGGAGCAGAAGGTGCCGTTCATCTGCTTTACCGCCACGGGCGGCGCGCGCATGCAGGAAAGCCTGCTGTCGCTGCTGCAGATGGCCAAGACCACCTCGATGCTGAACCAGCTGAGCGCCGCCAGGCTGCCGTTCATCAGCGTGCTGACCGACCCGACCATGGGCGGCGTGTCGGCCAGCTTCGCCTTCCTGGGCGACGTGGTGATCGCCGAGCCCAAGGCGCTGATCGGCTTTGCCGGCCCGCGCGTGATCGAGCAGACCGTGCGCGAGAAGCTGCCGGAAGGCTTCCAGCGTTCGGAATTCCTGCTGACCAAGGGCGCCATCGACATGATCGTCGACCGCCGCAAGATGCGCGCGGAACTGGCGCAGCTGCTGGCGCTGCTGCAGAAGCAGCCGGCCGACGCGGTGGCATAACAACGTCTGCATGGCAGATCAAGGGCGCGGGTGGTTGACGCGCCTTTCGCTTTTCTTGGCTGCCCCGGTCGCTATATCGGGGCCGGGCGCAAGCCTGGCCTTGACTTTGCCGCTGGCTGGCCAAATCTGGTAGCAACAGCTTTTCCTCGCACTCCACATGCCCGTCTTCCATACGCTCCCCGAATGGCTTGCCCATCTCGAAACCGCCCATCCCGTGGGCATCGACATGGGCCTGGCGCGCATCACGCGCGTGAAGGAGGCTCTCGGGCTGCGCATCGACGCCGTGGTGTTCACGGTGGGCGGCACCAACGGCAAGGGCTCTACCTGCGCGATGCTCGAGCGCATCCTGCTGGAGGCCGGCTACAAGGTGGGCTGCCATACCTCGCCGCACCTGATCTCGTTCAACGAGCGCGCCCGCATCAATGGCGAGATCGCCACCGATGCGCAGTTGCTGCCGCATTTCGAGGCGGTCGAGCGCGCCCGCACCAGCTTTGCCGACCCGATCAGCCTGACCTATTTCGAGTTCACCACGCTGGCGATCATCCATGCCTTCGCCGCGGCCGGGCTCGACGCGATGATCCTCGAGGTGGGCCTGGGCGGGCGCCTGGACGCGGTCAACGTGATCGATACCGATTGCGCGATCATCACCAGCGTCGACATCGACCATACCCAGTACCTGGGTCACACGCGCGACGAGATCGGCTTCGAGAAGGCCGGCATCTTCCGCCCAGGCGTGCCGGCCATCTGCGGGGACCCGGTGCCGCCCAAGTCGCTGGTGGCGCACGCCGAAGCGGTCGGCGCCGAATTGTGGCTGGTCGGCCGCGATTACCATTTCCAGGCGGCCAAGGGCCAGGAGCGTCAGCAGTGGGACTGGAGCGGCGGCGGCCGCAAGCTCAACGGCCTGGGCTATCCGGCGCTGCGCGGCGCCAACCAGCTGCTCAATGCGGCGGCCGCGCTGGCTGCGCTGCAGGCAATGCGCCCGCGCCTGCCAGTGAGCGCGCAGGAGGTGCGCAACGGGCTGGCCTTCGTCGAACTGCCGGGCCGTTTCCAGGTGCTGCCGGGCCGTCCGGCGGTGATCCTCGATGTGGCGCACAATCCGCATGCGGCGGCCACGCTGGGGCAGAATCTGGAGAATATGGGGTTCTTCCGCTACACCTATGCCGTATTCGGCGCGATGCAGGACAAGGACATCGCCGGGGTGCTGCAGCATGTGGCCGACAAGGTCGACCACTGGTGCCTGTGCGACCTGCCGACCGACCGCGCGGCCAGCGCCGCGGACCTGCTGTCGAAGCTGGAAGCCGGCGGATTCCGCCCCGGCCCGGACGCCACTGCGGCCTGCTTTTCCAGCCCCGAGGCGGCATTCCGCGATGCCATCGAGCGAGCCACCGAGAATGATAGAATTCTGGTCTTCGGATCGTTCTATACCGTCGCCGGCGTGATGGCCTATCGTGCCACGCAGGCTAACTGAAGCAGGCGCCCCGGCGCCCGCTGAACTGGCAACCCCGGCGGCCTTGGCCGATCAATGAGCGGCAAACGCAACGAGCGGCCCCACAGGGCCGTCGCACCGAACCAATCTATGGGCCTGCTTTCGCTGTTTTCTTCCCGCAAGGGCAACGACCCGGCACCCGAGCGTGCGCGGCGCCAGCGCACCGACACGGGTGCAGGCATTGCCTCGTCGCGCCGCCTGGCCGACGAGTATGCCGACGACACGCTCGACCCCGAATTCCCGCAGAAGCAGCGTGCGCGCCGCCGCCTGATCGGCGCCGTGGTGCTGATGGTGGCCGCCGTGATCGTGCTGCCGATCGTGTTCGAGACCAAGCCACGGCCGGTTTCAGAGGACGTCTCGGTCAAGGTCGCAGGCGGGCAGGGGGCGCAGAAGCCCCGTGTCGAGCCGCGCAAGGCCGACCCCCTGCCGCCCGCGCCGGCGGCGCAGGCCGCGCGAAATGATGCCGCGGCGCTGGACGCGGGTGAGGAAATCGTCAGCACGCCGAAACCTGCGGCCACTGCCGCCGCCGAGAAGCCCGCACAGCGCGCCGAGGCCAAGCCGGAAGCGAAGCAGGGCAGCGGCAAGTACATGATCCTGATCGGCGCCTTCTCCTCCGAAGAGCGCGCGAAGGGCTGGCTGGCCAAGCTCAAGGCAAGCAAGGTCCCGGCCTATGTCGAAAAGAAAGTGCTGGCCGATGGCGAGCGCATCCTGCTGCGTGCCGGCCCCTTCAGCGACCGTGATGCCGCCGACGCCGCCGACAAGCGCGTGCGCGCGGTGGGACTGACCTCGAAGGTCGTGGAACAGTAAGGCGAGCACGGCCGGCGCCTGTGCCCGGCCGCAAGAGAACGATGCAGCCGACTTTCTTCGACTATGCCGTGGTCTTCATCCTGCTGGCCTCGGGCGTGCTCGGCGTGCTGCGCGGCCTGGTGCGCGAGGTACTGGCGCTGATCGGCTGGGTGGTGGCGTTCTGGGTGGCGTTCCGCTATGGCGCGGTGGCCGCGGGCTGGATGCCTGAGTCGATCCCTGGCGGCGAGCTGGCGCGCCATGCGCTGGGCTTCGTGGTGCTGCTGATCGGCACCGTGCTGGGCGCCTCGCTGGCCGGCATGGTGGTCGGGCAGTTGCTGGAGAGCACCGGGCTCAAGCCTGCCGACCGCGGGCTGGGACTGATGTTCGGCCTGCTGCGCGGCGTGCTGCTGGTGATGGTGATGGTCACGCTGGCCAGCCTGACGAAATTGCCGGAAGAACCGTTCTGGCGCGACGCGGTGAGCCGCCCCTATGTGATGCAGGCCATGGAATCCGTGAAGCCATGGCTGCCGCCGGAGCTGGCGAAGTACGTCAAGACATGAAACCGGGCATGGTGCCCGGTCGGTAGTACGCAGGCCTTTGGGTCCGGGGGATTTCCGGACCAGGCTGCGCCCCTGATTCAAAGCCTTTCCTGGGAGCTTGGCAATGTGCGGTATCGTCGGTGTGGTTTCAGCCACGCCTGTCAACCAATTGATTTACGACAGCCTGCTGTTGTTGCAACATCGCGGACAGGATGCTGCCGGCATCGCCACCGCCAACGGCAGTACTTTCCACATGCACAAGGCCAACGGCCTGGTGCGCGATGTCTTCCGCACCCGCAATATGCGCAGCCTGCCCGGCGCCGCAGGTATCGGCCAGGTGCGCTATCCGACCGCCGGCTCGGCATCCAGCGAGGAAGAAGCGCAGCCGTTCTACGTGAACGCGCCTTATGGCGTGATCCTGGCGCATAACGGCAACCTGACCAACTGGGAACAGCTGCGCGAGGAGATGTTCCGCCGCGACCGCCGCCACATCAACACGCATTCGGACACCGAAGTGCTGCTGAACGTGCTGGCCGATGAGCTGCAGCGCGCCAGCAACGGCATGGCGCTGGACCCGGACACCATCTTCACGGCGGTCAGCGGCCTGCACCGCCGCGTGCGCGGCTCTTACGCCATCGCCGCGCAGATCGCCGGCTACGGCATGCTGGCGGTGCGCGACCCGTTTGGCATCCGCCCGCTGTGCCTGGGCAGCGTCGAGACCCCGACCGGCAAGGAATGGATGGTGGCATCCGAGTCCGTGGCGCTGGAAGGCATCGGCTACAAGCTCGAGCGCGACGTGGCGCCGGGCGAGGCCATCTTCATCGACCTGGACGGCAAGCTCTACACCAAGCTGTGCGCCGAGAACGCGGTGCTGACGCCGTGCATTTTCGAGTACGTCTACCTGGCCCGCCCGGATTCGTGCATCGACGGCGTGCCGGTCTATGACGCGCGCCTGCGCATGGGCGACTACCTGGCCGAGAAGATCCGCCAGGAAGTGTCGGCCGGCGACATCGACGTGGTCATGCCGATTCCCGATTCCAGCCGTCCGGCCGCGATGCAGGTGGCCAACCGCCTGGGCGTGAATTACCGCGAAGGCTTCTTCAAGAACCGCTACGTCGGCCGCACCTTCATCATGCCCGGCCAGGCGGTGCGCAAGAAGTCGGTGCGCCAGAAGCTCAACGCCATGGGCGTGGAGTTCAAGGGCAAGAACGTGCTGATCGTCGATGACTCGATCGTGCGCGGCACCACCTCGTTCGAGATCGTGCAGATGGCGCGCGACGCCGGCGCCAACAAGGTGATCTTCGCCTCGGCCGCGCCGCCGGTGAAGTACCCCAACGTGTACGGCATCGACATGCCGACGCGCAGCGAGCTGGTGGCCCATGGCCGCACGCACGAGGAGATCGCGAAGATCATCGGCGCGGACAAGCTGGTGTACCAGGACGTGGAAGCGATGAAGCAGGCCGTGCGCGACATCAACCCGGCGCTGAAGGACTTCGATGCTTCGTGCTTCGATGGCCGCTATATCACCGGCGATATCGACGAGGCCTATCTGGAGCGCCTGGAAACGGCGCGCAGCCAGGCCGACCGCGACGGCACCAATGGTGACACCGAGCGCTCGCAACTGCACCTGCAGCGCTCCGGCGGCAACGAGTAAGCCGCGCCGCGCGAGTCTGCCCGTTCGTGCGCGTTGACTAACGCGAAGCCCGGCCGTAACATGGCCGGGCGTCGATTTGATAGTCAGCTTGCGGACGCGGGTACAGCCCGAAACAGCTAAAGAGATGGCGGTCAGCAACGATTTCCGATGCGCAGAGCGTTTGCCGCACTGGGGTTCCCGGAAGCCTGCCGCCTCAGCCTGAAGCCGAAGGCCATTCGCAGAACAGCAAGCCCGTCGATCCGACCACCCGATCGCACGGGCTTTTTTCATGGCCGCGCGCCGCTCCACCGGACCGGTGCGCAGCTTGTCGAAACCATCGCATTCGCGCGGGTACGACCGCGCCACCAGCATGAACGAACCGCTCAACCCCGAATCGCTCGGCATCGACACCCTTGGCGTGCGCGCCGGCACGCTGCGCAGCGAATTCATGGAGCACTCCGAGGCCATATACCTGACCTCGAGCTTCTGCTTCAACAGCGCGGCCGAGGCCGCCGAACGCTTCGCCAACTCGGAAGAGGGCTTCACCTACTCGCGCTTCACCAACCCGACGGTGTCGATGTTCCAGTCGCGCCTGGCTGCGCTGGAAGGCGCGCAGGCCTGTATGGCGACCGCCTCGGGCATGAGCGCGATCCTGTCGGTGGTGCTGTCTTCGATGCAGGCGGGCGACCACCTGGTCAGCTCGCGCGCGATCTTCGGCTCGACCATGACGCTGTTCGGCAATATCTTCTCGAAGTTCGGCGTGGAGACCACCTTCGTCGACCCGAGCGACCTGAACGCGTGGCGTGCCGCGGTGCGCCCGAACACCAAGCTGTTCTTCCTGGAAACGCCGTCGAACCCGCTGACCGAAGTGGCCGACATTGCCGCCGTGGCCGACATCGCGCACGACGCCGGCGCGCTGCTGGTGGTCGACAACTGCTTCTGTTCGCCGGCGCTGCAGCAGCCGATGAAGTTCGGCGCCGACATCGTGGTGCATTCGGCCACCAAGCATATCGACGGCCAGGGCCGCGTGCTGGGCGGCGCGGTGCTGGGCACGCACGACTTCATCATGGGCAAGGTGTTCCCGTTCGTGCGCACCGCCGGCCCGACGCTGTCGGCATTCAACGCCTGGGTGCTGCTCAAGGGCATGGAGACGCTGGCGATCCGCATGGAGCGCCATTCGGCCAGCGCGCTGGCGCTGGCGCAGTTCCTGGAATCGCACCCGGCGGTGGCGCGCGTGTTCCACCCGGCGCTGAAGTCGCACCCGCAGCATGAGATCGCCATGCGCCAGCAAAGCGGCGGCGGCGCGATCGTGTCGTTCGAACTGAAGGGCGCCACGCCCGAGCAGCAGCGGGCCAATGCCTGGCGCGTGATCGACCACACCCGGCTGTGCTCGATCACCGGCAACCTGGGCGACACCCGCACTACCATCACGCACCCGTACACCACCACGCACGCGCGCGTGAGCCCCGAGGCCAAGGCGGCCGCGGGCGTGGGCGAAGGGCTGATCCGCCTGGCGGTGGGGCTGGAGTCGGTCGAGGACCTGAAGGCCGACCTGCTGCGCGGCCTGGGCGACTGAGGGCTTACTGCGCAGGCTGTGCTGGTTGTGGCGGCGGCGGCGGCGGCGCGGGTTCGTCGCTGCCGGCCACGGCCTTCACGCCTGCGGCCGTGACGTCGTAGGTGGTGCTGACCGCGGTCGTCGCCACGCTGACGGCGGCTGATCCGACGGTGGCCACCGTCGACACCGCGGCACTGCCCACAGCCATCACCATGCAACCGGCCAGTGACGCCGCGGCGCATGCGGCCGCCAGCGCCAGGACGGTGCGCTGCAAGGTGGCGGAATCTCCGCTATCGTTGCGCACGCTACGACGCAATCCGAGAAATCGATATGGCATGGACACTGCTGGCCCTGGCAGGGCTGTTCGAGGTGGTGTGGGCGATCGGGCTCAAGTACACCGAAGGTTTTACGCGGCTGGTGCCCAGCGTCATCACGCTGATCGGCATGGCCATCAGCGTGGTGCTGCTGGCGCTGGCGCTGCGGCATATTCCGGTCGGGACCGGCTATGCGGTCTGGACCGGCATTGGCGCGGTCGGCACCGCGATCCTCGGCATCATACTCTTCAATGAGCCCGCCACCGCGGCGCGGCTGGCCTGCATCGGCCTGATCGTGTGCGGAATTGCCGGGCTCAAGCTGGTGGGCAGCGCCTGAGGCCCGGCAGCAGCCTTCGCGCCCCTTCTTCATTGTGAAATGGTTTCTTAGCGCAGCAACCGCCGGCGCAGCAGCACGAGGCACACCACCAGCGCCAGCACCGCATAGGCGCCCAGCACCGCCAGGTGCAGGCCGACATCCTCCGACGGACGGCCCAGCATCAGTGGCCGGATCAGCGCCACTGCATGCGCCAGCGGCAGCACCTTGGTGGCTGCCTGCACGCCTTCGGGCAACTGTTCCAGCGGGAAGAACACGCCGGACAGCAGCAGCATCGGCGTCATCACCAGGGTCTGGTAGAACATGAAGAAGTCGTAGCTGGGCGCCAGTGCGGTGACGATCATCGCCAGCGCGGCAAAGGCAATGCCGGCCAGCACGATCACCGGCAGCGCCAGCAGCGCGCCGGGCATCTGCGCATAGCCGAGCGCGCCCGCCACCAGCATGATGGCCAGCCCGGACAGCACCGCCTTGCTGGCGGCCCAGGCGATTTCGCCCAGCACCACGTCGCCCAGCGTCAGCGGGGCATGCATGATCGCTTCCCAGGTGCGCTGCACGTGCATGCGTGAGAAGGCCGAATACATCGACTCGAAGCTGGCCGACATCATCACGCTGGACGCGGTGGTGCCGGCGGCCAGGAAGGCGATATACGACACGCCGTTGACCTGGCCCACCATCAGCCCCAGCCCGAGGCCGAGGCCGAACAGGTAGATCATGGGGTCGGCGAGGTTGCCGATCATCGAGGGGATGGCCAGCTTCTTCCACACCATGTAGTTGCGGTACCAGACCATCATCCAGTTGCGCAGGTTGCGCGGCAGCAGCGGCTGCGGATAGCGCTGGCGCGATGCCGTGGCGGCGCGGCTGCCGGTGGCGACGGCAGGGGAGGTATCGGTGGTGTCCGCGCGGGGATCCTGTTCGCTCATGTCAGTCCCTCGGTTCAGTCCCGCATCTCGCGGCCGGTCAGCTTGAGGAACACGTCCTCGAGGTTGGCCGGGCGGTGCAGGTAGCGCACGCCGTTCCTGCCGTGCAGCGCCGCCAGCAGCGGAGCGGGCTCGCGCACATAGCAGAACAGCGTCTCGCCGCTCATTTCCGTACGTTGCGCCAGCGGCGTCAGGCTGCCGCGCAGCGTGTCCAGTTCATCGCCATAGACCTCGACCACGTCGCAGCCGATCTGGCTGTCGATCAGCTCGTGCGGCTTGCCTTCGGCAATCTTGCGCCCGCCGTCGATCACGCACAGGTAGTTGCACAGCCGTTCGGCCTCTTCCATGAAGTGCGTGGTCAGCAGGATGGTCTTGCCGCTGGCCATCAGCGACTTCAGGCGCTCCCAGATCAGGTGGCGCGCCTGCGGGTCCAGGCCGGTGGTGGGCTCGTCCATCACCAGCAGGTCGGGGTCGTTGATCAGCGCGCGTGCCACGGTCAGGCGCCGGCGCATGCCGCCGGAGAGGTCGCGCACCTGCGCATCGGCGCGGTTTTCCAGCCGGGCGAATTCCAGCAGCATCGGCACGCGCCGCTCGATCTCGGCCGACGACAGCCCGAAGTAGCGCCCGAAAATGCGCAGGTTCTCGATCACCGAGAAATCCGGGTCGAGGTTGTCGAACTGCGGCACCACGCCCACGCGCATGCGCGCCTGCGGGGCACGCTCGGGGATGGGTTCGCCGCACAGCGTGAGCGTGCCGGCCATGGGTGTGGTCAGGCCCAGCAGCAGGCGCAGCGTGGTGGTCTTGCCGGCGCCGTTGGGGCCCAGCAGGCCGAAGCACTGGCCGCGAAATACCTGGAGGTCGAGGTCGTCGACCACGACCGTGTCGCCGTATTGCTTGCGCACCTTGCGCAACTCTAGGATGGCAGTCAAGGCAGGGTCCGGTGTGGCGCCGCACGGGCGCAATATCCGCCATTATGCCGGTCATCGGCGCAACGCTCAGGTGGCGCAGTGCAGCAAAAGCCGCGGCCGCAAAGCGCAGTGGGGCTGGCCTGGCGCGCGGACATAAAAAAACCGCCAGCGAACTGGCGGTTTTTCTTGCCCGGCGGTACCAGGCGGCGAAGCGTACTGGATCAGTACATCTTCTTCGGCAGCATCTGCATGCGCAGGCGCTTGCGCAGACGTGCTTCGGCGGCCTTCTTCTTGCGCTTGCGCTCGGTCGTCGGCTTCTCGTAAGCGGTGCGGCTCTTGAGTTCAACGATCAGGCCAGTCTGCAGAATGGCGCGACGGAAACGCCGCATCGCAACTTCAACGGGCTCACCGGGTTTCAAGACGATCTTAGTCAATTCAGTCCTTTAGGGGATTGCCGCACGGGCGGCTGGTTCACATGGGGGAAACTGCGGTCGCCGGAGCGACTGGTATTGCACGCCGGGCTAATGCCCTGGTGCGCCCCCGCGAACCTGAAAGATGTGGACGTTTCAGTCCGTGCAACCAGTGTCAGGGGTGATAGCGCCAGGTCCTATACAACTGGAGTCTGACAGTACCGGTTTCCATGAATGCTATACGCCCGTAACTATGGCATGTATACGACGCGGCTGTCAAGAATGCAGTGCAATGCGCGCGCGGGCGCAGCACCGGAAATCGCCGTTAGTCTACTTTGGCGCACTTTATGCCGCCGCTTGCGTGGCACAATCTGGCTGCGCTTCCGCCGCTGCAAGGCAAGAGCGCCCACCATGACTGAGCCGCGCCAACCCGACGCGATCCCAGCCCCGACCCCACCGTCGAGCCGGTGCATGCGCGGGCGCAGGGCGAAGGCACCGGCGCGCGCTTCGTGGTCACGCTGCCGCGCGGCAACCCTCCGGTGCTGGAACCGGAAGCGCCCGGCTTGCCGGCCTGAACCCGAGAACCTTTCAAGGAGCCGACGCGTCATGCCATTCGAGTTTTCGCCCACGGTGCTGCTGGTGGAAGACGAGCCTCATATCCGCCGCTTCGTGCGCGCGGCCCTGCAGGACGAGGGCTGCGCCGTGCATGAGGCCGAATCGCTGCAGCGCGGACTGATCGAGGCGGGCACGCGCCAGCCGGACCTGGTGATCCTGGACCTGGGGCTGCCCGATGGCGACGGCGTGTCGATGATCGGCGACCTGCGCACCTGGACCGAAGTGCCGGTGCTGGTGCTGTCGGCGCGCACCGACGAGGCCGGGAAGATCCGCGCGCTCGACGCCGGCGCCGATGACTACCTGACCAAGCCCTTCGGCGTGGGCGAGCTGGTGGCGCGCCTGCGCGTGCTGCTGCGCCGCCATGTGCGCGCCGGCGCGCAGGGGCGGGCGCAGGTGGCCTTCGGCGAGATCGCCGTGGACCTGGCCAACCGCCAGGTCACGCGTGCGGGGGAGCCGGTGCACCTGACGCCGATCGAGTTCCGGCTGCTGGCGGTGCTGCTGGCGCATCGCGGCAAGGTCATGACCCACCGCGAACTGCTGCGCGAGGTGTGGGGGCCGTCGCATGCCGACAGCAGCCAGTACCTGCGCGTCTACATGGGACACCTGCGGCACAAACTGGAAGCCGACCCGGCCCAGCCTGCCTACCTGCTGACCGAGATCGGGGTGGGTTACCGCTTCGCCGGCTGATCGCCGGGTTACTCCCAAAACACTTTCTTGCCGATCGCGCGCCGCGTGATGAGGCCGGCGCTCGCCCCGCTCGCGTTCACTCCCGGTAAACCCGCAACGACGTCGAAATCGTTTGACGGGTAAATTCAACGTAATAAACTATTATTCATAAATATGAATTCAGGCAGGAGCACCGAATGCAAGACCAACCCGTCTATTTCATTTCGACCGACGACGTCGAGGGTTACCAACCCGCCAACCATGTCGGCACCCTCAACCGCCGGCTGATCGGGCCCGAGACCGTGGGATCGCGGCACCTGGAAGTGATCCACGGCACCATCGAGAAGGGCAAGGGCGCGCTGCCGCATGCGCATCCCGGCATCGAGCAGGTCTGCTACGTGCTGGAAGGCCGCGCCGTGGCCGAGGTCGGCGGCCAGCGCAAGGAGCTGGGCCCGGGCGACTGCTGCTTCTTCCCGCCGGACCAGATGCATGTGTTCACAGTCATCAGCGAGGAGCCGGCCAGGATCCTGGTGATCTATTCCCCGCCGTACGAGGAATCCCCGAGCGCGTGATACGGCCCGCATAAGACGCGGCTGGTCACGGCAAGGGATTGAACAACTACAGGAGACAACCACCGTGAAGTCCTTCAAGAACGCCTTTGCCAGCCTGGTGCTCGGGTGCACCGCGGCGCTGGCCGCCACCCGGCGCTGTCGGCCGATGAATTTCCGTCCAGACCGCTGCGCCTGGTGGTGCCGTTCGCTGCCGGCAGCGGCACCGATGCCGTGGCTCGCCTGACCGCCAAATACCTGGGCGAGGCGCTGCAGCAGCCGGTGGTGGTGGACAACAAGCCCGGCGCCAACGGCACCATTGCCGCCGAGTTCGTGGCCAAGGCCCCGGCCGATGGCTACACGCTGTTCATGACCACCAACACCACGCATTCGGCCAACCCGTCGCTGATGAAGCAGCTGCGCTATGACCCGGTCAAGGATTTCACGCCGGTTTCGCGCATGGGCAACCTGCCGTTCATGCTGGTGGTCAACCCGGCGCTGCCGGTCAAGACGCTGCGTGAGTTCATCGACTACGCCCGTGCGCATCCGGGCCTGAGCTATGCCAGCGGCAACAGCACCGGCATCGTGTCGGGCGCCACGCTGTCGAAGATGGCCGGGCTGAAGATGCTGCACGTGCCGTACAAGAGCACGCCGCCGGCGATGACCGATGTGATGGGCGGCCAGGTGCAGGCGATGTTCGTCGACTTTGCCGCGGGCATCGCCAACGTGCGCGCCGGCAAGCTGCGTGCGCTGGCGGTGACCACCGCGCAGCGCAGCGCGCTGCTGCCCGACCTGCCGCCGCTGGCGAGCGTGCCGGAGCTGAAGGGTTTCGACGTGACCTCATGGAACGCCGTGTTCGCGCCGGCCGGGGTGCCGGCGCCGGTGGTGCAGCGGCTCAATCGTGAACTGGTTGCCATTGCCACCAGCAAGCAGCATGCGCAGCAGTTCCACGCGCTGGGCTTCGAGCCGTTCGGCAGCACGCCGGCCGAGCTCAGCCAGTTTGTCGTGGCCGAGCTGCAGAAGTGGTCGCGGCTGGTGCAGGAGGCAGGCATCCAGCCGGAATAGGCGACGAACAGGCAACGAACAAGACAACGACATCAGGCAGGTAACGCTATGAATTTCGATCTCTCCGAAGAACAGGCATCCATCGTCGAGGCCGTGCAGCAGGTCTGCACGCAGTTCGACATGGAATACTGGGACCGCCTGGACAAGTCCGGCACCTATCCGCACGAGTTCTACAAGACGCTGTGCGAAGGCGGCTGGCTGGGCGTGGCGATGCCCGAGGCCTTCGGCGGCGCGGGCCTGGGCATCCTGGAAGCGGCGCTGGTGATGCAGACCATCTCGCAGTCGGGCGCGGGCATGACGGGCGCCTCGGCGGTGCATATGAATGTGTTCGGCCTGAACCCGGTGGTGGTGTTCGGCACCGACGCGCAGAAGGGCCGCTTCCTGCCGCCGCTGATCGCCGGCCAGGAGAAGGCCTGCTTCGGCGTGACCGAGCCCGACGCGGGACTGGACACCACCAAGCTCAAGACGTTTGCGCGCAAGGTGCCGGGTGGCTATTCGGTGAGCGGGCGCAAGATCTGGATCTCGACCGCGCAGGTGGCCGACCGCATGCTGCTGCTGGCGCGCACCACGCCGCTGGAGTCGGTGAAGAAGCCGACCGAAGGGCTGTCGCTGTTCTACACCAGGGTCGACCGCAGCAAGATCGAGATCCGCGAGATCGACAAGATGGGCCGCGCCGCCGTCGATACCAACATGCTGTTTATCGACGACCTGTTCATCCCGGAGGAAGACCGCATCGGCGAAGAGGGCAGGGGCTTCGAATACATCCTGCACGGCCTGAATCCGGAGCGCATCCTGATCGCGGCCGAGGCCATCGGCCTGGGCCGCGCGGCGCTGGCCATTGCCACGCAGTACGCCAAGGAGCGCGTGGTGTTCGGCCGCCCCATCGGCATGAACCAGGGCGTGCAGCATCCGCTGGCGCAGGCCTGGATGCAGCTGGAATCGGCCAACCTGATGATGCTCAAGGCCGCCGCGCGCTATGACGCAGGCCAGTCCTGCGGCGCTGAGGCCAACACGGCGAAGTACCTCGCCGCCGAGGCCGGCCATAACGCCTGCCAGACCGCGATCCTGACGCTGGGCGGCATGGGCTACTCGCGCGAGTACCGCGTGGAGCGGCTGCTGCGCGAGTCCTATATCCCGCGCATCGCGCCGGTCAGCCCGCAGCTCATCCTGTGCTTTATCGCCGAGCGCGTGCTGGGTTTGCCCAAGTCGTACTAAGCGGGAGCGACGATGCAAGCAGAGCAAGCGCAGGCGAGCGCGGCCACCGGGCCGCTGGCCGGCATCCGCGTGATCGACATGACCTCGGTCGCGATGGGGCCGTATGCCACGCAGATCCTCGGCGACATGGGGGCCGAAGTCATCAAGGTCGAGCCACCCGCCGGCGATGTGTTCCGCCACGCCGAGCCGGCGCGGCACGCGGCCATGGGTGCCAGCTTCCTGAACCTGAACCGCAACAAGCAGTTCGTGGTGCTGGACGTGAAGCAGCCCGACGACCTTGCCGCGCTGAAAGCCCTGATCGCCACGGCCGATGTCTTTGTCTCCAACGTACGGCCGCAGTCGCTGCGCAAGCTTGGGCTGGACTATGCGTCGCTGCGCGCGGACCATCCGCGGCTGATCTACTGCGGCGCCTACGGCTATTCGGAAGCAGGGCCCTACGCGGGAGCGCCGGCCTTCGACGACATCATCCAGGCGCGCAGCGGCATGGCGCAGTTCCAGGGTGCGAACTCGAACGAAGGCCCGCAGTACGTCAACACCATCCTTGCCGACAAGGTGGCCGGGCTGACCGTGGCCTACGCGATCCCGATGGCGCTGTACGAGCGCGAGCGTTCCGGCCAGGGCCAGGCCATCGAGGTGCCGATGTTCGAGACGCTGGTGTCCTTCCTGGCCGCAGAGCAGCTGGCCGGGCAGACCTTTATTCCGCCGCTGGGGCCGGCCGGCTACCCGCGCGTGATGTCGCTGCATCGCAAGCCCTACCGCACGCGCGACGGGCATGTCGCGCTGCTGCCGTACACTAGCGCGCAGTGGCTGCGCTTCTTCGATGTGTCCGGCCACGGGCAACTGGCCAGCGATCCGCGCTATGCCACCCCGGCCGCGCGCAGCGCCAATATCGACGCGCTCTACGCCACGCTGGCCGAAATCGTCGCGCAGCGCACCACTGCCGAATGGCTCGACCTGCTGCGCGACGCCGATATCCCGCACAGCGAAGTGCCGCATTTCGACAGCCTGGCGGACGACCCGCACTTGCGCGCCACCGGCATGATGTTCGAATACGATCATCCCAGCGAAGGCCGCCTGCGCGGGGTCGGCATCCCGACGCGCTTCTCGCGCACGCCTGGCAATATCCGCAGCTGGCCGCAGGCGTTGCCCGGGTCAGGCGGCGCGGAGGGCGGCTGACACCCTTTGCCGGCCGACTCCGCCGCGTACAATCCCGGCCAACAGATACTGAAGTCGAGGAAGCCTGCGATGGCAGAAAACGAAGCAGCGGAGAAGTCTGGTTACGCCAGCGTCAAGACGGCGCTGCGCGTGATCGAGATCATGGAGATCTATGCGCGCGAAGGGCGCTCGCTGACGCTGACCGAGCTGGCCAGGCTGCTGGGCGCGCCGATGTCGAGCTGCCTGGGGCTGATCCGCACGCTGGCCTCGCTGGGCTACCTGTACGAGACCGGACGCCGCCAGGGCTACTACCCGACGCGCCGGCTGCTCGATATCGCCCAGCGCATCGCGCGCAACGACCCGCTGCTGGAGCGCGTGCAGCCGGTGCTGGAATCGCTGCGCGACACCACCGGCGAGACCGTGATCTTCGGCAAGCTGCAGGACGATGGACGCGTGCTGTACCTGGAGGCGCGCGAATCCGCCAATCCGGTGCGCTATATCGCCGCGCCGGGCGAGTTGCGCGACGCGCATGTCAATTCGATCGGCCGCGCCATCCTGGGCGCCATGACGGCCAGCGCGCGCGGCGAGCTGCTCTCAGGCCTGTCGTTTGCCGCGCGCACGCCGCGCACCATCGCTTCGGCGCAGCAGCTGGAAGCGATGATGCAGGTCTGGCAGGAACAGGGTTGGTATCCGAATTTCGGTGAGTCGTTCCCGGACCTGGGGGCCATCGCCATGCCGGTAACGATGGGTGGCGTGACCTATGGCCTGTCGGTGGCGGGACCGCTGCATCGGGTCGAGGTCAATGCGCAGGCCATCGTCGCGGCACTGAAGGTTGCCAGCGCTTCGCTGCAGGGATGATGGAGAAGCAGGGAGGGCGTTGCGGCAGTCGGTCTGCCGTGACGCGTTGCGCCGAAGCGCAAAACGAAAAAGCCCGGTGCGTTTGCACCGGGCTTCCGTATCGGTTGGCTCCCCGACCTGGGCTCGAACCAGGGACCTGCGGATTAACAGTCCGTCGCTCTACCGACTGAGCTATCGGGGAACAGCTGAGAAAGAAATTATAGCCAGTTTCTCTTTTCTTCGTCAACACCCTTTCGACATTTTGTTTTTGTCAGAAGGTGTCTGGAAGCTTCCGGCTTGCTGCCTGCCGTACCGCGCGAAGGGCATCTCTGCTGGCTTCGAGCCGTCGTGTTGAACAGCGAGGCCGCATTATAGCTACGGTTTTGGATTTGTGCCAGAAAAAACCGCCTTTGCGGCGGTTTTTTCTGGCAGTGGTCGCTGGGGTTCAGTCGAACACCGGCGAATCCACGCCGAGGATCTTGTGCAGCTTCGGCGAGGTGGTGGTGTATTGCATGTGGATTTTCTTCTCGGGAAGATATACGGCGCGGCACCGAACGCGGCCAGCGCGGCCTCGTGGAAGCCCGACAGGATCAGCTTCTTCTTGCCGGGGTAGGTGTTGATGTCGCCCACCGCGAAGATGCCCGGGATATTGGTCTCGAACTTCTCGGTGTCCACCTTGATCTGCTTGCGCTCCAGGTCCAGGCCCCACTCGGCGATCGGGCCCAGCTTGGGCGACAGGCCGAAGAACACCAGCAGGTCATCCACCGGCAGGCGGCGGGTCACGCCGTCGGCGCCGGTCACCTTGATCTCGGTGAGCACGCCGTCCTTCTCTTCATAGCCGCCGACCTGGCCGACCAGGAACTGCATTTCCATCTGTTCGCACAGTTCCTTCATCTTGGCGACCGAGGCGGGCGCGGCGCGGAAGCCGTCGCGGCGATGGATCATCACCACCGACTCGGCCTTGCCGACCAGGTCCAGCGTCCAGTCCAGCGCCGAGTCACCGCCGCCGATGATTACCAGATTGCGGCCATGGAAGCGGCTCGGGTCCTTGACGCGGTAGAACAGCTGCTTGCCGTCGAACTTGTCGATGCCCTCGACCTTCAGCGTGCGCGGCTGGAACGAACCCACGCCGGCAGCGATGAAGATGGTCTTGGTGATGAAGCGGGTTCCGAGCGAGGTCTCGACGAAGAAGCGGCCGTCTTCGCGGCGCTCAACCACGGCGACTTCCTGGCCCAGGTGGAAGGTGGGCTCGAACGGCTCGATCTGCTTGAGCAGGTTGTCGGTCAGTTCCTGGCCGGTGCAGATGGGCACGGCCGGGATGTCGTAGATGGGCTTGTCCGGATAGAGCTCCACGCACTGGCCGCCGACCACCTTCAGGGAATCGATGACATGTGCCTTGATTTCGAGCAGGCCCAGTTCAAAGACCTGGAACAGGCCCACCGGGCCGGCACCGACGATCAGCGCATCGATTTCCTGCGGCTGGCCGCCTGCAGGGCTGCCGCCGTCGACCTGCTTGGTCGTGTCGGCGACGGGATTTGGAATGCTCAAGTCCATATTCGTCCTGATACGTTTGCGTGGGCCGCTTGTGCCCGGTATTGCGGAAAGCGCGTGGGGACGGCTTTCTTGTTCTGTCAGCGCTGCAGGTATTGCAGCTTGTCAGTGGCATCCTTCCACTCCTCGGCCTCGGCCAGCGGGGCCTTGGTCTTGGTGATGGAGGGCCAGTTGCGGGCCAGCTCGGCGTTCAGGTCGATGAACTGTTGCTGGTCGCCCGGCACGTCTTCCTCGGCGTAAATGGCATTCACCGGGCATTCGGCCACGCACACGGCGCAGTCGATGCACTCATCCGGGTCGATGGCCAGGAAGTTGGGGCCTTCGCGAAAACAATCGACCGGACACACGTCAACGCAGTCTGTATAGCGGCAACGGATGCAGGATTCGGTGACAACGTGAGTCATTTCGGTTCCAGGAAAACGGGTCGGCTTTTAATGGGAAACTGTGGGGCCGCTTCTTGCCGGCGGACGCGCCGCATCTACTGCATGAGTGCCGCAGTAGCATGGGCTGGACGAGCGCCGGCCGAGGCCTTTCGGAAAGCGATATTGTAGCCGACGCTTCTGGCAAGAATAGCGGGTCTATATAGCCGGATCAGATAGTTTTCTTATTTCTTTATGTGGTTTTGATTTAACGCAGGTCGGCCTGCTGGCATGTCGGCGCGCCAGCGGGCATCATGAAGGCCGCCAGCAGTCACTTGGATTCGTGCCGGGAGACCCATATGCCACGCCAGTCTTGCCTTGCCAGCCATGCCAGCCTGCGGCGCCATGCCGCGATGGGCCGGGCCTTCGCCCCCATTGCTGTGCTGCTGACGGCATTTCTGGCGCCGATCGGATCCGTCGCCGCCCAGACCCTGATCCAGTCGCCGGCCATGGCCGACAGCGTGGTGTCGCGCCTGGTGGCGTGGCGCGCGCACACGGACGCGCCGGTCGCGCTGACGGCGCTGACCGCGTTCGACTGGGACCACTTCAGCGTGACGGATTCGCCCGCGGGCGATGCCATCGCCCATTGCGGCCGGGCCGGCCTGATGCCGTGCGGGCCGCAACTGCAGCCGCAGCCGGGCGACCGGGTGCAGGTGCTGCGCTTCGAGCGCGCCGGGGCGCAGGTCTACACCGAGCGCATCATGGCTGGCGATGGCGCTTTTGCCGAGCCGCTGCCGCAGCGGGTGCCGCGCGCGGCCGCCACGCTGGTGTCGTGCCCCGCGACAGACGGCCGCCTGCTGTGGTGCCTGCAGGGCAAGGAGAAGGGCAGGCAGGCGCCGCGGCAGCCACAGCCCTTCCTCGATGGTGGTTGAGCGGCAAGAGTGGCCCGGGAGCGGCCAGACTTCGGTTAGCATGATGTACTGACCCGGCATCGCCGTCTGGCCCGCTATGATCATCCCGTCTCTGCTCGACACCGACCTGTACAAATTCACGATGATGCAGGTGGTGCTGCATCAGTTCCCGCAGGCGCAAGTGGAATACCGCTTCAAGTGCCGCAACCCGGGCATCGACCTGACGCCCTATATCGATGAGATCCGCGCCGAGGTGGCACACCTGTGCCAGCTGCGCTTCACCGACGACGAGCTTGCCTACCTGCGCGGCCTGCGCTTTATCAAGAGTGATTTCGTCGACTTCCTCGGCCTGTTCCATCTGAACGATAAATATGTCTCGGTGCGGCCGTCCCCGCAGGGCAACGGCGAGATCGAGATCTCGATCATCGGCCCGTGGCTGCATACCATTCTGTTTG
This sequence comes from Cupriavidus necator, assembly GCA_022041995.1. GTDB lineage: Bacteria > Pseudomonadota > Gammaproteobacteria > Burkholderiales > Burkholderiaceae > Cupriavidus. The sequence continues at coordinate 2,929,341 of CP074381.1, read as the reverse complement.
AAGTGCCGGTCCTGGCGATCGTCAACGAGGTCTATTTCCGCCGCACCCAGCCCAGGCCTGACCTGGCCGAAGGCCGCCGCCGGCTGGACCACAAGCTGGCCTTGCTGAAGACGCCCGAGCTGGCCGATTGCGTGATCGCCGACTACGGCACGCGCCGGCGCTTTTCGCGCGACTGGCAGGAAGAGGTGCTGCTGACCATGCGGCGCCTGCTGGGGCCGCAGCTGGCCGGCACCAGCAACGTCCACTTTGCCCGCCTGCACAATATGGTGCCGCTGGGCACGATGGCGCATGAATACCTGCAGGCCTGCCAGGCCCTGGGCCCGCGGCTGCGCGATTCGCAGGTGTATGCGCTGGAGCGCTGGGCGCGCGAATACCGCGGCGACCTGGGCATCGCGCTGTCGGATACCTACGGATTCGATGCTTTCCTGCGCGACTTCGACCTGTATTTCTGCAAGCTCTTCGACGGCGTGCGCCATGATTCTGGCGACCCGATGCTGTGGGGCGAGCGCATGGTCGCCCACTATGCCGCCAACCGCGTCGACCCGCGCACCAAGACCCTGATCTTCAGCGACAGCCTCGACATCCCGCGCGTGATCGAGCTGTACGAGCGCTTCCATGGCCGCTGCCGGCTGGCCTTTGGCGTCGGCACCAACCTGACCAACGACCTTGGCTATACCCCGCTGCAGATCGTGATCAAGATGGTGCGCTGCAACGGGCAGCCGGTGGCCAAGCTGTCGGACACGCCGGAAAAGACCATGTGCGACGATCCCGGCTACTTGTCCTACCTGCGCCAGGTGTACTCGGTTCAGCCTGCGGCGTAGCAAAATTCAACACCTTGCGCCCGCCATCGCATGCTTTGCACGCGGGGGGCGCCACTATAATCGGCGCATCGCGCGTTCACCGCGCTTTGCGACCCCCAGCCAGGCCCTATGGAAACCAACGACGCCCGCGACCGCATCTTTGCCCGCATCCGTGCTGCCCAGGGCAGGCCGACCCGGCCGAGCGCGGGCGAACGCGAGGCCGTGGCCGACTACCTGGCGCGCCATCCGCAGGGCCCGCGTCCGGCGGTGGCGGCCGACCTGGCCGAGGCCTTCCTGGCGCAGGCGCAGCGCATGGCCTCGACCGTGGACCGCGTGGCGACGATGGACGAGGTGCCCGCCGCCACCGTGCGCTTCCTCGACAGCCTGAACCTGGTGCACCGTGCCGTGGCGTGGGACGCGCTGGGCCCGCTGCCGTGGCAGCCTGCGGGGCTGGCGGTGGAATGCCGCCCGCCGGTGCGCGAGGTCGAGGCCGACCGCGAGCATGGCGACCTGGTCGGCATCACCGGCTGCTTCTGCGCGATTGCCGAGACCGGCTCGCTGATGCTGCTGTCGGGCCCGGCCACCTTTGCCTCGGCCGCGCTCTTGCCCGAGACCCATGTGGCGGTGGTGCCGCGCTCGCGCATCGTCGCCGGCCTGGAAGACGCCTTTGCGCTGATGCGCAGTGAGCGCGGCGAACTGCCGCGCGCCACCAATATCATCAGCGGGCCTTCTCGCACAGGCGATATCGAGCAGACCATCGTGCTCGGCGCCCATGGCCCGTACCGTGTGCATGTGATCCTGGTCGACGAGGCCTGAACCCGCGGCTTGCGCCGCACGGAATGCGATGCACCGCTGATGCAGCAGGCCCTGCGCAAGAGGTGCATGAATTACACTTGCAGGCTTGCCTGCGTGCCGCGGCTTCGTGCCGGCATGCGTCAATGAATGCTGCATTCCCAAGGAGATCCTGCCTGATGCGACGTGCCTCCGTGCTGTTGCCGCTATCGGCCGTGCTGGCCGCCTTTCCCGCCGCCGGCCATGCCGCGGATCTTGACGGGGCGTCGCTGTCCCCGTCGTGGGGGCTGCCGTTCGCAGGCATCCTGCTGTCGATCGCGGTGTGGCCGCTGGTTGCGCCGAAGTTCTGGCACCACCATTACGGCAAGATCGCCGCGGGCTGGGGGCTGCTGTTCCTGCTGCCGTTCGCGGCAGCGTTCGGCACGCATGCGGCAGCGGCCAGCGCGGTGCACGCGCTGCTGGCGGAGTACATCCCGTTCATCGTTCTGATCGCCTCGCTGTATATCGTGGCCGGCGGCATCTGCGTGCGCGGCAACCTGCACGGCACGCCCGGGCTCAATACCGGCATCCTGGCGCTGGGCACGCTGCTGGCCAGCTTCATGGGCACCACCGGCGCGGCCATGCTGCTGATCCGGCCGCTGCTGCGCGCCAATGACAACCGCCGCCACGTGGCGCACGTGGTGGTGTTCTTTATCTTCCTGGTGGCCAATGCCGGCGGCTCGCTGACGCCGCTGGGCGATCCGCCGCTGTTCCTGGGCTTCCTGAAGGGCGTGGACTTCTTCTGGACCATGCGCAACATCTTTCCGGAGACGCTCTTTGTCTGCGTGGTGCTGCTGGCGCTGTTCTACCTGGTCGACCGCCATTACTACCACAACAAGGAAGAGGAACTGCCGCCGCGCAGCGACCCCACGCCGGACTCGGGCGGCATCGCCATCGAGGGCAAGTTCAACTTTGTGCTACTGCTGGCCGTGATCGGCCTGGTGCTGATGAGCGGGCTGTGGAAGCCGGGCATTTCGTTCGACATCCTGGGCACCGAGGTGCCGCTGCAGGCCGCGGTGCGCGATGCGCTGCTGGTGGTGGTGGCGGTGGTGTCGCTGCTGGTGACGCCGCACGCGGCGCGCGCCGGCAATGAATTCAACTGGGAGCCGATCCTGGAGGTCGGCAAGCTCTTTGCCGGCATCTTCCTGACCATCATCCCGGTCATCGCCATGCTCAAGGCCGGCACCGACGGCGCTTTCTCCGGCGTGATCCACGCGGTCAGCGACAGCAACGGCCAGCCGGTCGACGGCATGTACTTCTGGGCCACCGGCCTGCTGTCCTCGTTCCTGGACAACGCGCCGACCTACCTGGTGTTCTTCAACACCGCCGGTGGCGACGCGGCCACGCTGATGACGCGCGATGCCTCGACGCTGGCCGCGATCTCGGCCGGGGCTGTGTTCATGGGCGCCAATACCTATATCGGCAATGCTCCCAACCTGATGGTCAAGGCCATTGCCGAGAACCGCGGCGTGCGCATGCCGAGCTTCTTCGGCTACATGCTGTACTCGGGCATCTTCCTGATGCCGCTGTTCGTCATCATGACCTTCCTCTTCTTCCACGTGTGATGCCATGAAGCCGTCTGTCCTTGTCACCCGCGCCATCTATCCCGAAGTCATCGCGCGCCTGGCGCAGTATTTCGATGTCGACGACAACCAGCAGGACGCGGTGCTCGACGCCGCCGCGCTGAAGGCGCGCCTGGCGGGCAAGGCCGGCGTGCTGGCCAATGCCGCCGACCGCATCGACGGCGACGTGGTCGCCGGTCTGCCGGCGCTGCGCGCGGTGTGCAATATGGCGGTCGGCTACAACAACCTGGACGTGCCGGCGCTGACGGCTGCCGGCATCGTCGCCACCAATACGCCGGACGTGCTGACCGAGACCACCGCCGACTTCGGCTGGGCCCTGCTGATGGCCACCGCGCGCCGCGTGACCGAGGCCGAGCACTACCTGCGCGCGGGCAAGTGGCAGCGCTGGAGCTACGACATGCTGGTCGGCATGGACCTGTACGGCAGCACGCTGGGCATCCTGGGCATGGGCCGCATCGGCCAGGCGCTGGCGCGCCGCGCGAGCGGGTTTGGCATGAGCGTGCTGTACCACAACCGCAGCCAGCTGCCGGCGGACACCGAGCGCGCGCTCAACGCGCGCTATCTCAGCAAGGAAGACCTGCTGCGCCAGTCTGATCACCTGCTGCTGGTGCTGCCCTATGGCCCGCAGAGCCACCATGCCATCGGCGCGGCCGAGCTGGCGCTGATGAAGCCGACCGCGACGCTGGTGAACCTGGCGCGCGGCGGCATCGTCGACGATGCCGCGCTGGCGCAGGCGCTGCGCGACAAGCGCATCTTCGGCGCCGGCCTGGATGTGTTCGAGGGCGAGCCCAGCGTCCATCCGGACCTGCTGACAGTGCCCAACGTCGTGCTCACGCCGCATATCGCCAGCGCGTCCGAGAAGACCCGCCGTGCGATGGCGATGCTGGCCGCCGATAACCTGATCGCCGCGCTCGACCAGGGCCCGCAGGCCGGCCATCCGCCCACCGTGGTCAACCCCGACGTCATGTCGCGGCGCCGCTAAGCCCGCCATCCACCTGTTTCCTGCTGCATGACCCTGATCCCGTTCCTGACGCTGGCCGTGGCGCTGCTCGCGGTCGTCCTGCTGGTAATCGTATTGCTGCGCCAGCAAACGGCCTCGCCGGGGGCGGACCTGGCCCGGCAACTGGCCGACATGCGCGCGGAAAGCGCGCACGGCATGGAGCGGCTGGAGCGCGAGGTGCGCACCGAAGTCGCCGGGGCCGCGCGCGGCAACCGCGACGAGTCGGCGCAGCAGATGCTGCGCTTCCAGCAGGCACTGTCGTCGCAGCTGACGGGCATCGCCACGCTGCAGAACAACCAGATCGACACCTTCGCGCAGCAACTGGCCAAGCTGACCGAGACCAACACCCAGCAGCTAGAGCAGGTGCGCCAGCACATGATGCTGCAGGGCCAGCAGGCGCGCGACGAGCAGGCCGGCACGCTGCGCCGCTTCGGCGACGGGCTGCAGCAGCAGCTGGCGCAGATGTCCGAAGCCAACGAGCGGCGCCTGGCTGAAGTGCGCGCCACGCTGGAGAAGAAGCTGCAGGACATCGAGGCCAACAACGCCGCCAAGCTGGAGGAAATGCGCCGCACCGTCGACGAGAAGCTGCACGCCACGCTGGAGCAGCGCCTGGGCGAATCCTTCCGGCTGGTGTCGGACCGGCTCGAGCAGGTGCACCGCGGCCTGGGCGAGATGCAGGTGCTGGCGCAGGGCGTGGGCGACCTGAAGAAGGTGCTGACCAATGTGAAGTCGCGCGGCACCTGGGGCGAAGTCCAGCTGGAAATGCTGCTGGAGCAGATGCTGACGCCGGAGCAGTATGGCAAGAACGTCGAGACCGTGCGCAACTCGGGCGCGCGGGTAGAGTTCGCCATCCGGCTGCCGGGCAAGGCGGCAGGTGGCGACAATGCGCCGGTCTGGCTGCCGGTCGACGCCAAGTTTCCCAAGGAACAGTACGAGCGCCTGGTGGACGCCCAGGAGCGGGGCGACCCGGACGGCGTGCTCGCTTTTGGCCGCGAACTGGAAGTGGCCTTGCGGCGCGAGGCCCAGGCCATCGCCGAGAAATACCTGTCGCCGCCCCAGACCACGGATTTCGCCATCCTGTTCCTGCCGACCGAGGGTCTGTACGCCGAGGTGCTGCGGCGCCCGGGCCTGACCGACCTGCTGCAGCGCGACTACCGCGTGACCGTGGCCGGGCCCACCACGCTGACCGCGCTGCTGAACAGCCTGCAGATGGGGTTCCGCACGCTGGCGCTGGAAAAGCGCTCAAGCGAGGTGTGGGAGGTGTTGGGCGCGGTCAAGACCGAGTTCGGCAAGTTCGGCGACGTGCTGGCCAAGACCCGCGACACGCTGGAACGCGCCGCGCGCAATATCGAGCAGGCAGAAGTGCGCACGCGCCAGATGGCGCGCAAGCTGCGCACGGTGCAAGCGCTGCCGGGCGAGGCCGCGCAGCAGGTGCTTGGCCTCAATGCAGCAGAAGCGGCGGACGCGCCGGAGGCCGCCGAAGACAACGGCGGCTGAACGCGAGGCAGGGAAGGGTCGGGGCAAGCCCCCGCAGGGGGCTGCCGGATTGCTGCCGGCCTGGGCGCCGGCGCGCTGCTCAGCGCTCGTCTTCGGGCGCCAGTTCGCGCACGTGGACTTCAATGCCGCCGAAGCGGGCGGCCACCCAGTTGTAGGCCTTGCAGGCCAGCCACAGCAGGCCGAAGCCGATCAGCGCATTCAGGATGATTGCGCTGAAGACCGTGATGGCGGGCAGGTCACCGTAGCGGACGAAGGTGACAAACAGGCCCAGCGACACGATCGGCAGCGAGAAGCACAGGTAGACCAGCACCAGCGCGCGGGCGGTCTTGACGGGGTGGAGGTAGGCGATCTCCTGATTCATGACGGGGGATACTCGAATGGTTCTGAATCGTGCGCCAAGTGTAGCGATTGGCCGATGCCAAGCATAGCCCGCCGTCGGCGGGGGCGGGCGAAAGCCCCGTGCCGGCTGTGCTACGGCCGCAAATGTGCGGCACAAAAACGACACATTGCTACCGGCGTGTGGCAAGCGCTTGCGTGCAGCGCCTGCCGGTCCGGCTAGACCAGTCCGTCGAACAGCATCACCTCGACCGCATCGCCGGCCTTGACCGAGTCTTGTTCGTGGCCGAGCACGATAAAGCAGTTGGCCTCGCTCATCGAGCGCAGCACGCCCGATCCCTGCTGGCCGGTGATACGCACTTCCCACTGGCCGTCACCGGCGCGCGCCAGGATGCCGCGCTGGTACTCGGTGCGGCCGGGCTTCTTGCGGATGGCTTGCGCGCTGCGCACGCGCAGCAGCGGCAGCGGCGGCACGCTGGCGCCCATCAGCCGCTGCAGCGCGGCGCGTACGAAGTGGTAGAAGGTGACCATCACCGCCACCGGGTTGCCCGGCAGCCCGAACAGCAGCGCGTCGCGGCCGTTGGAATTGATCCGGCCGAAGGCCATCGGCCGGCCCGGGCGCATCGCAATCTTCCAGAACGTGACATCGCCCAGGCGCGCCATGATCTGCTTGGTGTAGTCGGCCTCGCCGACCGAGACCCCACCGGAGGTGATGACCGCGTCGGCGGTCTCGCAGGCGGTGCGGAAGGCGGCTTCGAGCGCATCGGGGTCGTCGCGCACCACGCCCATGTCGAGCAGGTCGACGTTCATCCGGCGCAGCATGCCGTGCAGCGTGTAGCGGTTGGAGTCGTAGACGCAGCCGGGATCGAGCGGCTCGCCGATCGAGCGCAGTTCGTCGCCGGTGGAGAAAAACGCCACGCGCAGGCGCCGGCGCACGCGCACCTCGGCCACGCCCAGCGAGGCCAGCAGGCCCAGGTCGGCCGGCTGGAGGATGCGCCCGGCCTGCAGCGCGGCCTGGCCGCGCGCCAGGTCTTCGCCGCGCAGGCGCCGGTTGTCGCCGGTGCGCACGCAGTCGGCGGCAAAGCGGATGCGCGCGCCGTCGTCCACGCCTTCCACGAATTCCTGCGGCACCACGGTGTCGCAGCCGGCCGGCATCACCGCGCCGGTCATGATGCGCACCGCCTGCGCCGCCGTGGGCGCCAGCGCGCCGGCACCGCCGGCGAAGGCGCTGCCGATGACTTCCAGCTCGACCGTGGCCGTCTGCGCGGCAGCCAGCGCGGCGCCCTGGAAGGCATAGCCGTCCATTGCCGAGTTGTCATGCGCCGGCACGTCGATGGGCGAGACGATGTCCTCGGCCAGCACGCGGTCCAGGGCGCTGCGGATCGGCAACTGCTCGACGCCGCGCACCGGCTCGACCACCTCGCCGATGATGCGGTTGGCCTGGTCCACCGGCAGGGCGGCGGGGTCGTAGTCGGAAAGGCAGGAGATGACGGATTGCAGGGTGGGCATGGTGGCTCAGCGCGTTTCGTGCGTGCGCAGTTCGTCCAGGGTGTTGATATTGGCAAAGGCCGCGGCGTCGTCGAACAGCACTTCGGCCAGGCGGTGCGAGGCGGCCCAGGTCTCGATCTTGCGGCCGCCGCCGGAAAGATAAGCCACCAGGCTGTCCAGCGCACTGACCGGCATCAGGCAGAACACAGGTTGGGTCTGGCGCCGCCCGTCCTCGTCCAGCGTGACGGGGATCGCCAGGTCCGCGCCTTCGGCCTCGATCGCCTGCGCCAGGCGTGCCACCAGGTCGGTCGGCAGGAAGGGCGAATCGCAGGGCGCGGTCACCATCCACGGCGTGGCGCATTGCTCCAGGCCGGCCAGCATCCCCGCCAGCGGTCCGGCGAAATCGGGCACGGAGTCGGTGTAGACCGGCACGCCGAAGGACTCATAGGCGGCCAGGTTGCGGTTGGCATTGATCATCAGCCCGCCCACCTGGGGGGTAAGGCGCATCATCGTGTGCATGGCCATCGGCGTGCCGTGCAGCGGCTGCAGGCCCTTGTCGGTGCCGCCCATGCGGCTGCCCCTGCCGCCTGCGAGGATCAGGCCGGTGATGTCGTCGCGTGCAATCATGGATTGTGTGTGCGGCGGGGTCAGCCGCCGATATAGGACATCTCGATCTTGTGCTCGGCACGCTTCGCGCGCACCGTCGGGTCGCTGCGCTGCTCGGAATAATTGTCGGTGCGGCCCTGCCACACCTGCGCAATCGCATTGGAGATTTCCAGGTCGCTGTAGCCGCCGCGCAGCAGCGCGCGCAGGTCGAAGCCCTCGGTGGCGAACAGGCACAGGTAGAGCCGGCCTTCGGTGGACAGCCGGATGCGGCTGCAGTCGCCGCAGAAGGCGTGGGTGACGCTGGAGATCACGCCGATCTCGCCGCTGCCGTCGCGGTAGCGCCAGCGTTCGGCGGTTTCGCCCGAGTAGTTGGCCTGCACCGGTTCGAGCGGGAATTCGGCGTCGATGCGCTTCACCACTTCGGCCGACGGCAGCACTTCGTCCATCTGCCAGTGGTTGCTGGCGCCCACGTCCATGAACTCGATAAAGCGCAGGATGATGCCGCTGTGGCGGAAATGGCGTGCCATCGGCACGATTTCCTGGTCATTGGTGCCGCGCTTGACCACCATATTGACCTTGATCGGCGCCAGCCCCACGGCCTGCGCGGTCTCGATGCCGTGCAGCACGTCGGCGACGGCGAAGTCCACGTCGTTCATGCGGCGGAAGGTGGCGTCGTCGATCGCGTCCAGGCTGACGCTGACGCGCGTCAGGCCCGCGTCGCGCAGCGAGCGCGCCTTGCGCGCCAGCAGCGAGGCGTTGGTGGTGAGCGTCAGGTCCAGCGGCTTGCCCGAGACGGTCTCGATCTTCGCCAGCATCTCCACCAGGTGCTCGATGTTCTTGCGCAGCAGCGGCTCGCCGCCGGTCAGGCGGATCTTCTCGACGCCGTGGGCGACGAACAGGCGCGCGGTGCGCTCGATCTCCTCGAAGCTCAGCAACTCGGAATGCGGCAGGAAGGTGTAGTCCTTGTCGAAGACTTCCTTTGGCATGCAGTAGACGCAGCGGAAGTTGCAGCGGTCCGTCACCGAGATGCGCAGGTCATGCAGCGGCCGGCCGCGGGTGTCGGCCACCAGGCCGGTGGGGGCAGCCAGCTTGCCGGGAATGCTGGGCGTCATCGAACGGTAGCGATGGTCGCGCAGGTCGAAAATCGGAATGACGGATTCGGTCATGGCCTGTGGGTGGGCACGGCGTCCGGGGAGCGGCATGGCGGCGTGGCCAAATCAGGGGTGCTCGAGGGCCGGATGCGTTCTGCTGCCATTCTAGCCGAGGCCGGGGCGGGGCACCCGCATCCCCGGTGATGGCGGGGATTCATCCGGCCGGCTGCCCATGAAAAAAGGGGACGGCGTGGCCGTCCCCTTCTTGCTTTGGCTGCGGTGCAGCGGCAACGCTTACTGCTGCGATGCCATCTCCACTTCGCGGCCACCGGTTTCCACCAGGATCATCGGACCGTGGGGCAGCGGCGGCAGCGCCTTGCGCTCGCGCTGCACGCGCGGGGCGGGCGCGATGCGGGCGGCGGCTTCCTGGGCCGAACGCAGCTTGTCGCTGTCGGTATGGACCCATTGCAGGCCGGCGGTGGCGAGCATCGGTTCCAGGTTTTCCAGTGCTGCCGGGGCGGCCGGCGCTGCAGCAACGACGGGGCTGCCGGGGCGGACACCTCGGCCGGTGCGGCTTCGGCCACAGGGGCGGCGACCGGTGCAGCGGCAGGCGCCGGCACGACCGGAGCCGCTTCGACGGCCACGCTCGCGGCGGACTCGACAATCGCTTCGGCGGCAACGGCTTGCGTGACGGCGGCGGCTACCGGGGCAGCTTGCTGGGGCACGGGCTCGGCAACCTGCGTGGTCACCGGGGCTGCCTCGGCGACCGGCGCGGGCGTCACGTCTTCCGGCACGGCGATGCGGATCGCTTCGACGGCCTCGGCTGCGGCGGCCACGGCAGCTTGCGGTGCGGGCTCGGCCGGCACGGCGGCTTCAGCGCTCACCGGGGCGACGCCTTCGGCAGCGGTGGTTTCGTCGTCGCCTTCGCCTTCAGCGTGGGCGCCTTGCGTCGACTCGTCGCGCTCACGGCGATAGCGGTTGCGGCCACGGCGGTTGCGGCGGCGGCGCTCTTCGCCCTCAGCGGTTTCGGCGGCGCTCTCGGCACCTTCCGGCAGCTCGGCGCGGACGGCTTGCGTCTCTTCGGTCACGGCCTGTGGCAGCACGCCCAGTGCCTGGGCGGCGGCGATCGCTTCCGGCTGCGGTGCTTCACCGGCTTCGGCTTCGCGCAGTTCGCTGCGTTCGCGCTGGCGTTCACGCTGGCGCTCGCGGCGTTCCTGGTTGCGGTCGCGGCGGCCTTCCTGGCGGCCCTCGGCGCGCTCGCCCTGAGCGCGCTCGGCTTGCACAGCCTCGCCCTGGCGAGCCAGGGCCGGAGTGGCCTGGCCTTCACCTTGCTGGCGCGGCTGGCGGCCTTGGCGCTCGCCACGGCCCTCGCGTTGCTCGCCGCGCTCGGCACCCTGGCGCTCACCACGTTCCGCGCGCTCGGCACGCTCGCCGCGCTGGCCACGGCCCTGGCGCTCGCCACGCTCACCACGCTCCGTGCGCTCACCACGCTCGGCGCGGTCGCCACGCTCACCACGCTGGCCGCGGCCTTCGCCGCGCTGGCCGCGCTCGCGCCGGCCGTCGGTGCTACGGGCCTCAGTTGCAGCTGCCGGCTTGGCCGGCTCCACCACCGGCGGGGTCGCCGGGCGGCCACCGAACAGGCCCTTCAGCCAGGCGATAAAGCCGCCGCTGACCACCGGCTGGGTAGCCGGCACGGGCGGTGCGACCGGGGCTTCCGGCTTGGGCGCGCGCTCGGGGCGCGGCACCGACACCGGCGCCGGCTGTTCCGGGGTGATGCCCTTGACCGCGGCTTCCTGGCGCGGCTTGGCTTCTTCCTTGCGGCGGCTGCTGTAGCTGGTGTCGGCTTCCAGTTCCTTGGCGGCAGCCTCGGCCATGCGGTAGCTGGCGGTGCTTTCTTCCAGGCGCGGGTCGTCGTGGCGCAGACGCTCCAGCTTGTAGTGCGGCGTTTCCAGGTGCTTGTTGGGGATCAGCAGCACATTGACCTTGAAGCGCAGCTCGATCAGGTTGATTTCCTGGCGCTTCTCGTTCAGCAGGAAGGCGGCGACTTCCACCGGCACCTGGCAGTGGATGGCGGCGGTGTTTTCCTTCATCGCCTCTTCCTGGATGATGCGCAGCACCTGCAGGGCGGACGATTCGGTATCGCGGATATGCCCGGTGCCGTTGCAGCGCGGGCAAGTGATGTGCGAGCCCTCCGACAGCGACGGACGCAGGCGCTGGCGCGACAGCTCCATCAGGCCGAAGCGGCTGATCTTGCCCATCTGCACACGCGCGCGGTCGTGGCGCAGCGCGTCCTTCAGGCGCGTTTCCACGTCCTTCTGGGCCTTGCCTGACTCCATGTCGATGAAGTCGATCACGATCAGGCCGCCCAGGTCACGCAGGCGCAGCTGGCGGGCGATCTCGTCGGCGGCCTCGAGGTTGGTGCGCAGCGCGGTTTCCTCGATGTCGGCGCCCTTGGTGGCGCGGGCCGAGTTCACGTCCACGGAGACCAGCGCCTCGGTGTGGTCGATCACAATGGCGCCGCCCGACGGCAGCATGACCATGCGCGAATAGGCCGACTCGATCTGGTGTTCGATCTGGAAGCGCGAGAACAGGGGCACGTCGTCCCGGTACTTCTTCACGCGGTTCATGTTGTCAGGCATCACCACGCTCATGAAGGCGCGGGCCTGTTCGTAGATCTCGTCGGTATCGATCAGGATCTCGCCGATATCCGGCTGGAAGTAGTCGCGAATGGCGCGGATGACCAGGCTCGATTCCAGGTAGATCAGCAGCGGGGCCTTGTTGTCGCCGGCGGCGCCGTCGATGGCCTTCCACAGTTGCAGCAGGTAGTTCAGGTCCCACTGCAGTTCCTCGGCCGAGCGGCCGATGCCCGCGGTACGGGCGATGATGCTCATGCCTTCCGGCACGGTCAGCTGCGCCATGGTTTCGCGCAGTTCCTGGCGGTCCTCGCCCTCGATGCGGCGCGATACGCCGCCGCCGCGCGGGTTGTTGGGCATCAGCACCAGGTAGCGGCCGGCCAGCGAGATAAAGGTGGTCAGCGCCGCGCCCTTGTTGCCGCGCTCTTCCTTCTCGACCTGGACGATCAGTTCCTGGCCTTCATGCAGGGCGTCCTGGATGCGCGCGTTGCGCACGTCGATGCCTTCCTTGAAGAAGGCGCGGGCCACTTCCTTGAACGGCAGGAAGCCGTGGCGCTCTTCGCCGTAATTGACGAAGCAGGCCTCGAGCGACGGCTCGATGCGGGTGACGACGCCCTTGTAGATGTTGCCCTTGCGCTGTTCGCGCCCGGCAGTCTCGATGTCGATATCGATCAGTTTCTGACCGTCGACGATGGCGACGCGCAATTCCTCCTGTTGCGTCGCGTTGAACAGCATGCGTTTCATCGCAATACCTCACTCCAGTGTCGCGGGTGGCACCGTCTGGGCGGTGTCCGCGGCGATCCATGGAGCACGCGAGGGAGCGAGCGAGGCGCGAGAATTGCCGGAAAGCGCCGCTGCGCGGGATAGGCGAGCGGCTGGGCGCGGGTGAAAGAGAGCGATGACGTCGGGGTAACGTCCGCGGGGCAGGAGAGAACACCGGAGGCTGCTCTTGCGCAGACATCCGGCGCGTTCCCGTGCCGGAGGCGATGCTGGACGCCGGCGCAACCGGCGCCGGCGGCATCGCGGCCGGCCGCGGAAGGCCTAGACGCGTCAAAGAGCAAATTTTTCGGACACGGCATGGTTGCCGTTGCTGCCTGACTACTCCTGGCGGGCGCACCTACTACTTCTTGGAATTCTGCGACCGGGCGCCGGTATTTCCAGTCAGGCGGCAGGCTAACCTGCCGGCCGGCACCGTTTCCCGGTGCGGGCAGGACTTCTCTCACCGAAGCGGATGCCGGCAGTGGCATCCGCCTTTAAATTCTGTTTTACCTGAACACTCAGTTCCCACGTCACCGCCTGCCTCGCCGAAGCCTCCTTTGGGCGACTTCCTGCATGCCGGCGGCACCGTGCGTGCTGCTTTTTACTGCCATTTGCCCGTCTGGCGCTTGGCGGAACGCAAAGTTGCGGGAGACGGGCGGGGTTGGCGGCAACCCCAAGTGTAGAATGCGAAAAATCCAAGAAAACTCGAAGATCCATCGCTTACACAGGTCTTGCGCTGCCGGCCACAAGCCGGGACAGCGAGGAAATTATATTGAAAATGAATGAGTTACGCCATCAAATTGAAAAGGCTGCCGAAGCTGCGCCGGTCAGCCCACAGGTGGCGTATGTCACGATTGACGAAGGTTCGGAAGGTCAGCGCATTGACAACTTCCTGCTGAAGGTGGCCAAGGGTGTGCCCAAGAGCCATATCTACCGGGTGCTGCGTTCGGGGGAAGTTCGCGTCAATAAGGGTCGGATCGACGCCACTTATCGCCTGCAGTCGGGTGATGTGGTGCGCATTCCACCAATGCGGGTGGCGAGTTCGGCGCAATCGGCCAATGCCCAGCATGTGCCGGCGGGCGAATTCCCGGTGCTGTTTGAGGACGCCCAGTTGCTGGTGATCAACAAGCCGGCCGGCGTGGCCGTGCACGGCGGCTCGGGCGTGGCCTTCGGCGTGATCGAGCAATTGCGCCGGTCCCGGCCCGAGGCCAAGTTCCTTGAACTGGTGCACCGGCTCGATCGCGAGACCTCCGGCATCCTGGTGCTGGCCAAGAAGCGCTCGGCGCTGGTCCACCTGCATGAGCAGATTCGCGGCAGCGCGATGGACAAGCGCTATTTCGCCTGCGTGGCCGGCGAATTCCCGAACGCGCGCCAGCATGTGAAGCTGCCTCTATATAAGTACAGCACGCCGGACGGCGAGCGCCGGGTGCGGGTGCAGGCCGACGGGCTGGCCTCGCACACCGTGTTCAACCGGGTCGAGGCCTTCCAGGGGTTCACCCTGCTGGAGGCCGAGCTGAAGACCGGACGTACCCACCAGATCCGCGTCCACCTGGCCCACTCGGGTTTCCCGATCGTCGGTGACGAAAAATATGGCGATTACTCGCTGAACAAGGCGCTGGCGCGCTCCGGCGCCGAGCCGGGCCTCAAGCGCATGTTCCTGCACGCCCACCGGCTGGTGTTTATCCACCCGGCTACGGGCGAGCCGCTGGCGGTGGAAGCGCCGCTGCCCGACGAATGCGTCGGATTCCTGCAACAATTGCGTGAACTGCATGCCCCGGAGTAGGGTAGTGCATCAAACGCCACAAGGACTGCCATGGCCAGGCAACAATTTGACCTGATCGTTTTTGACTGGGACGGGACGCTGATGGACTCGACCCCGACCATTGCCAAGTGCATCCAGCTTGCCAGCCGCGACCTGGGCCTGCCGGTGCCGGATGACAGCGCCGCCAGCCACGTGATCGGGCTGGGCCTGAAGGATGCGCTGTCTTACGCGGTGCCGACGCTGGACCCCGCCGACTACCCGCGCCTGGCTGAACGCTACCGCTACCACTTCCTCGCTCGCGACGCCGACCTGGTACTGTTCGACGGCGTGCGCGAAATGCTGGAGACCTTGCGCGGCGAACACTATTTTCTTGGCGTGGCCACCGGCAAGACCCGCGTCGGCCTGCAGCGCGCGCTGGCCGCGAGCGGCCTGACCCGCATGTTCGACGCCACGCGCTGTGCCGACGAGACCTTCTCCAAACCGCACCCGGCCATGCTGCACGAACTGACCCGCGAGCTGGGGCAGGACGTGGAGCGCACGGTGATGGTCGGCGACACCACCCATGACCTGCAGATGGCGGCCAATGCCGGCGCCAAGGGGATTGGCGTGTGCTATGGCGCACATCCCGCAGATTCGCTGCGCGCGATGGCGCCGGTGCATTGCGCGACCTCCATCCCCGACCTGACTGACTGGCTGCTGGCCCATGCCTGAGGCAGCGGCCGGCCAGGCGCCGGTGCGGCTGTGCGCCGCCGCGGACCTGGAGGAGGGCGGCCTGGGCGTGCGCTTCTCGGTGGCGCTGGACCAGCGTGAGATCGGCGCCTTCGTGGTGCGTTTCGACGGCGCCGCACACGGCTACCTGAACCAGTGTGCCCATGTGCCGATGGAGCTGGACTGGCAGGAAGGCCGGTTCTTCGATGCCTCAGGCCTATACTTGATGTGCGCCACACATGGCGCGGTCTATGCGCCGGACAGCGGCGAGTGCGTCGGCGGTCCCTGCCGCGGGCATCGCTGGCCAAGCTGCGCATCGAGGAGCGCGACGGCCACGTCTACTGGCTGCCGGAAGCGCCATACCGGATCGCTGCGCGCATGGACGGTGCCTGAATGACGAGCAGGGCCGGCGGTCAGGCCGGCCGTTGTATTTCCAGGCCTGGGTTGCCAGGCGTTTCCACGAGCGATTTGCATGACAGAACAACAGAAGCCGCCATCGGGTGAATCGGGTCAGCCGGACGAGCACAAGCCAGCCGGCGAGGGTGCGCCGGGCGAAGGGGCGCCCCAGGCGGAATCCGAGCGCCTGGTCACCGCACCGCGCGCCGACTACCCGCTGGAAGACGAATTGCGCGCCGGCGACGACGCGGCAAGGCGTGAAGCGCGCGAGCGCGAGGCGCGCATGGCCGGTGCCACCGCGGGGCTCCCGGTTGGCGGTGGCGCAGGCTGGGAGCGCGATCTGCTGGAAAAGGTGCTGACCGCATCGCTGCGCGAGCAGCGCGCGGCACGGCGCTGGCGCATCTTCTTCCGCTTTGTCGGGTTGGCGTTGCTGGCGCTGGCCCTGGTCGCGCTGTTCGACTTCAAGGGCGATGGCGCCATCAGCACCTCGGGCCGCCATACGGCCATGGTCACGCTAGAGGGCGAGATCGCCGCGGGCACCCCGGCCAGCGCGGAATCGATCAATGCCTCGCTGCAGGCGGCGTTCGCTGACAGCCATGCCGCCGGCGTGATCCTGAAGATCAACTCGCCGGGCGGCTCGCCGGTGCAGGCGGGCATCATCAACGATGAGATCCAGCGGCTGCGCACGCTTCATCCGTCCAAGCCGTTCTATGTGGTGGTGGAAGAGATCTGCGCCTCGGGCGGCTATTACGTGGCCGCGGCGGCCGACAAGATCTATGTCGACAAGGCCAGCATCGTGGGTTCGATCGGCGTGCTGATGGACGGGTTTGGGTTTACCGGGCTGATGGACAAGCTGGGCGTGGAGCGCCGGCTGTACACCTCGGGCGCCAACAAGGGCATGCTGGACCCGTTCTCGCCGCAGGTGCCGAAGCAGAAGGCCTTTGCCGAGGCCATGCTCAAGCAGATCCACCAGCAGTTCATCGACGTGGTCAAGGAAGGACGCGGTGACCGGCTCAAGGATGATCCGGAGTTGTTTTCCGGCCTGTTCTGGTCGGGCGAGCGCGCCGTGGAGCTGGGCCTGGCCGACGGGCTGGGCAGCACCGACTATGTCGCGCGCGATGTGCTCAAGGCCGCGGACATCGTCGACTACACCGTCAAGGAGAACATTGCCGAGCGCGTGGCCAAGCGCTTTGGCGCGGCGGTGGGCTCAGCGGCGATGAAGACCATGCTGTGGAGCAACCGCATGCAGGGCATGCACTGAGCCTGGATGGTGCTGCGGCAATGGCAAAGGGGGCGTTCGCGCCCCCTTCGCCATGTCTTATATGGCCAGCAGCGAGAAGATCGCCGGGCGCTTGTGCAGGTCGATCCGCTCGGGGCGCCAGTCTGACAGCGGCAGCGTGACGATGGTCTCGCCCGGCAGGGTCAGGTCTACGGCCACGGACAGCAGCGTGGTGGCGGCGCAGTGCTGGCGCATGGCTTCCAGCAGCGCCGCGTTGCGGTAGGGCGTTTCGATGAACACCTGGGTTTGACTGGACTTGCGCGAACGCTGCTCCAGCTCGCGCAGGCGCTGCGCGCGCTCGCCGGCATCGACCGGCAGGTAGCCGTTGAAGGCAAAGCTCTGGCCGTTCAGGCCCGAGCCCATCACCGCCAGCAGGATCGAGCTGGGCCCGACCAGCGGCCGCACGCGGATGCGGCGCGCATGGGCCAGCCGCACCAGGTCGGCGCCGGGGTCGGCCACCGCCGGCACGCCGGCTTCGGACAGCAGGCCGCCGTCGCGGCCGGCTTCGAGCGGGGCCAGCAGCGCGGCCAGGGCGTCGGCGCGCGTATTGACGTTCAGCTCGCGGATCTCGATCTGCTGGATCGGGCGCGCCAGCGGCGTGGTCTCGCCCAGCTTCTTCAGGAAGGCGCGCGCGGTCTTGGCGTTCTCGGCGACGAGGTAATCGAGATTGGCCGCGACCTGCTGCACGCCGGCCGGAATCACGTCGGCCAGCGGGTCGGCTTGGTCGCGCTTGCCGAGGGTGTTGGGGATCAGGTAAAGAGTGCCGCTCATCGTGGGCTCGTGCGGGTCATGCAGAAAGAAGGGGGTAACCGGCCTGACGCAGCATGCCGGTCAGCGCGATCAGCGGCAGGCCGACCAGTGCGGTCGGGTCGTCCGACTCGACGCGTTCCAGCAGCGTGATGCCCAGGCCTTCGGACTTGGCGCTGCCGGCCACGTCGTAGGGGCGCTCCAGCTGCAGGTAGCTCTCGATTTCAGCGTCGGTCAGGTCGCGCATGGTCACGCGGGTCTGCACGTCG
Organism: Cupriavidus necator; assembly: GCA_022041995.1. GTDB lineage: Bacteria > Pseudomonadota > Gammaproteobacteria > Burkholderiales > Burkholderiaceae > Cupriavidus. The sequence goes on along the minus strand of CP074381.1, from coordinate 2,911,556 downwards.
GCCAACTGCACGGTGCCGGTGCGTGCGTCCAGCAGGCACAGGGCCGAGTGGAAGGTGGCGGTGCGCCCGCGCATGCGGCGCAGCTGCGCCACGGCTTTCTCATGCGTGCCGGGCTTGCCCATCTGTTCGCCGTCCAGGGTCAGCACCTGGTCCGAGCCGATTACCAGCACGCCCGGATGGCGCGCGGCAATGGCTTCGGCCTTGCGCTGCGACAAGCGCAGCGCGGTGGCTTCGGGCGCTTCGCCAGCAAGCGGGGTTTCGTCGATGTCGGGCACGGCCACCTCGAACGGGATGCGCAGGCGCTCCAGCAGTTCGCGGCGGTAGGGTGAGCCGGAGCCAAGGATCAGGCTGGGGCGGGGGTCTGGGGACATAAGTAATGGAATCGGAACAGGAAGCGAAACAGCAAAAAGGTGCGGCCCGCGTTGCAAGACCTTTGACCTCGGCGCGGTTTACGTCGTACAATCGCGCGTTTAGCCGCATCCGCACCCGGGCGCAGTGCCGCCAATGTGCGCGGCCCGTAGTCCGACAGGCGTGGAATGTGGCGAACCAGTCATTGTATAGCGACCGGAGCCACGCACATGACCCAGCCGATTGACCTGCGCGCGCTTGATCTCTTCGCCTTGTGCCGGAAGGGTGAAAGCCTGGCCGGCGACGTGGCGGTGCGGGATTTGCCGCGCATCTTAGCCGAGACCGCGGCGCAAGCGCCAGCCTCGGCACCCGACGAGACGTTTGCCTATACGGCCACTGGCTTCATGCGTGAAGAGGCGGCCGAGCCGGGCGCCCCGGTGATGCGGCGGCTGTTTCTCGACGTGACCGTGCAGGGCCGGACATGGCTGGATTGCCAGCGCTGCCTGGCCCCCTATGCCGAGCCGATCGATACGGCAACGCGTTTCGAGGTGGTGGAAAGCGAGGAAGCGGCCGACGCCGCGCCGATGGACGACGAAGTCGACGTGATCGCCGGTTCGAAGCATTTCTCGCTGCTGGAACTGATTGAAGATGAAGTGCTGCTGGCGTTGCCGGTGGCCCCCAAGCATGACGTCTGCCCGACGGTGCACGAAAGCCTCGTGACCGGTTCGGACGGCGAGGCGCAGCCAGAGGCTGAGCCTGAGGAAGAAAAGCGGCCTTCGCCCTTTGCGGCGCTGGCCGGCCTGAAGACCAGGCATTGATGCCGCCGAGAGGCGGTGCGCAAGGTCTTGCAGGTGAATCTGAAGCATCCGGCCGGGCCCCGGCTACGCCTTGGGCGGGATGCGTGTGTTAATATTGAAAAATTCTCGAAGGAGTCATCATGGCTGTTCAACAGAACAAGAAGTCGCCGTCCAAGCGCGGCATGCACCGTTCGCACGATCACCTGTCGGCCGCGCCGCTGGCAGTTGAGCCGACCACCGGCGAAACCCACCTGCGTCACCACGTCAGCCCGAACGGCTACTACCGTGGCCGCAAGGTCATCAAGACCAAGAACGACTGATAGCTTCGTTCGGCGTGACGTTGCGTCTCGCTCGCGCATGCCTGTAGGTCGGACACTAAAAGGTCAGAGACAAAAAAGCGGCAAGATCGTTGCCGCTTTTTTGTTGGGCGCTCGGGATTCTCGCCGGGCGTGGCGTGCGCCGCCGCGCTATCCGTACCAGGAACAATGACGATCAAAATCGCTATCGACTGCATGGGCGGCGATCACGGTGTCTCCGTGACGGTGCCTGCGGCGATCAGTTTTCTTTCCCGCCACGACGACGCCGAGATGGTGCTGGTCGGCTTGCCCGACGCCATCCGGACGCAGCTGAAAAAGCTGCATGCGCTGGACCATCCGCGCGTGACTATCGTCGAGGCCACCGAGGTCATCACCATGGATGATCCGGTCGAGGTGGCGCTGCGCAAGAAGAGGGACTCTTCGATGCGCGTCGCCGTCACGCAGGTCAAGGAAGGCCTGGCCGGTGCCTGCATCTCCGCCGGCAATACCGGCGCCCTGATGGCGGTATCGCGCTATGTGCTCAAGACGCTCGAAGGCATCGAGCGGCCGGCCATCGCCACCACCATTCCAAACGAACAAGGCTGGGGCACCACCGTGCTGGACCTGGGCGCCAATGCCGACTGCGAGCCTGAGCACCTGCTGCAGTTCGCGCGCATGGCTGAAGCCATGGTGGCCGTGGTCGACCACAAGGAACACCCCACGGTGGGCCTGCTGAACATCGGCGAGGAAGTCATCAAGGGCAATGAGGTGGTCAAGCGTGCGGGTGAACTGCTGCGCGCCTCGGAGCTGAACTTCTACGGCAACGTGGAAGGCAACGACATCTTCAAGGGCACTACCGACATCGTGGTCTGCGACGGCTTTGTCGGCAACGTGGCACTCAAGAGCACCGAGGGCCTGGCCAAGATGATCGGCGGTATGATCAAGGAAGAATTCACCCGCTCGTGGTTCACCAAGCTGCTGGCCGCGGTCGCCATGCCGGTGCTGTCGCGCCTGGCCAGGCGGCTCGACCCGGCGCGCTACAACGGCGCCTCGCTGCTTGGGCTGCGCGGGCTGGTGATCAAGAGCCATGGCTCGGCTGATGCCCATTCTTTTGAGTGGGCCATCAAACGCGGGTATGATGCCGCCAAGAATGGCGTGATCGCCCGCATCACCCGGGCTTTTGCCGATAAATCCAGCGCCGCAGGCGCTGCACAGCCCGCCCCGGAGACAGAGGTGCCTGGCGCGCATCCCAGCCCCCACGTCGCCTGAGCGCCACGCGCGCCGGTCGAGGGTGCCTGCGGGCCATACGATCCGACAATACATGACCAAGTACGCAAAAATCATCGGTACCGGAAGCTACCTGCCTCCGCGGCGCGTGACCAACCATGACCTGGCCGCGCAGCTTGCCGAAAAGGGCATCGAGACCAGCGACGACTGGATCGTCTCGCGCAGCGGCATTTCGGCACGCCACTGGGCCGAGCCGGATGTGACCAGCAGCGATCTCGCGGTCAAGGCTGCCGAGCAGGCCATCGAAGCTGCCGGCATCGACCGCCAGAACATCGACCTGATCATCGTCGCCACCTCGACGCCGGACTTTGTGTTCCCCAGCACGGCCTGCATCGTGCAGGAAAAGCTGGGTATCACCAACCACTGCCCGGCCTTCGACCTGCAGGCGGTGTGTTCGGGCTTTGTCTATGCACTGGCCACCGCCGACAAGTTCATCCGCAGCGGCTCGCACCGCAACGTGCTGGTGATCGGCACCGAGGTGTTCTCGCGCATCCTGGACTTCAATGACCGCACCACCTGCGTGCTGTTCGGCGACGGCGCCGGCGCCGTGGTGCTGTCGGCGTCCGACGAGCCCGGCATCCTGTCTACCGCGATGCACTCGGACGGCAGCCAGGTCGACATCCTGTGCGTGCCGGGCAACGTCGCGGGCGGCAATATCACTGGCAACCCGTTCCTGCACATGGACGGCCAGGCCGTGTTCAAGCTGGCCGTGAACGTGCTGGACAAGGTTGCGCGCGAAGCCATGGAGGCCGCCAGCGTGACGCCCGGCCAGGTCGACTGGCTGATCCCGCATCAGGCCAATATCCGCATCATGCAGGGCACGGCCAGGAAGCTGGGCATGCCGGCGGAGCGCATGGTCGCCACCGTGCACGAGCACGGCAACACCTCGGCCGCGTCGATCCCGCTGGCGCTGGACGTCGCGGTGCGCGACGGCCGCATCCGCCCGGGCCAGACCGTGCTGATGGAAGGCGTGGGCGGCGGCTTCACCTGGGGCGCGGTGCTGCTGCGCATGTGATTCGCGGCCGGCGCCATGGCATGCCGTGCATGCAAGACATGCCGCGGCGCCGGCCACCCGTTTCTTGTTAGGGTTCCAATCCGATGAAATTCGCTTTCGTATTTCCCGGCCAGGGTTCGCAGTCGGTCGGCATGCTTAATGCCTTCGCTGATAACGCCGTAGTGCGCGCCACCGTGGAAGAAGCCTCGGCCGCGCTTGGCCAGGATCTCGGCCGCCTGATCGCCGAAGGCCCCGCCGAAGAGCTGAACCTGACTACCAACACGCAGCCGGTGATGCTGACCGCCGCCGTGGCGGTCTACCGTGCCTGGCTGGACGCCGGCGGCCCGGCGCCGGCGCTGGTTGCCGGCCACAGCCTGGGCGAGTACTCGGCGCTGGTGGCCGCGGGCGTGATCCCGTTTGCCGACGCGGTGCCGCTGGTGCGCTTCCGCGCGCAAGCCATGCAGGAAGCCGTGCCGGTGGGCGAGGGCGCCATGGCCGCGATCCTGGGCCTGTCCGATGACGACGTGCGTGCCGCTTGCGCCGAGGCATCGGCCGCGGGCGTGGTCGAGGCCGTGAACTTCAACGCGCCGTCGCAGGTGGTGATCGCAGGCAACAAGGCCGCGGTCGAGAAGGCCTGCGAAATCGCCAAGAGCAAGGGCGCCAAGCGCGCGCTGCCGCTGCCGGTGTCGGCGCCGTTCCACTCGTCGCTGCTCAAGCCCGCTTCGGACCGTCTGCGCGAGCGCATGGCCGGCCTGGCATTCTCGGCGCCGTCGATCCCGCTGGTGAACAACGTCGACGTCGCCATCGTCAATGATCCGGACGCGATCAAGGACGCTCTGGTGCGCCAGGCCGCCGCGCCGGTGCGCTGGGTTGAGTGCGTGCAGAAGATGGCCGCCGAAGGCATTACGCACGTGATCGAATGCGGCCCCGGCAAGGTGCTGGCCGGCATGACCAAGCGCATCGACGGCAACCTGACCGGCGGCGCGATCTTCGATCCGGCCTCGCTGCAGGACACGCTGGCACTGCTGAAGTAAGCAAGAGGACAACCGCATGACCAAACTTCTCGACAACCAGGTTGCGCTGGTCACCGGCGCCTCGCGCGGCATCGGCCGCGCCATCGCGCTGGAACTGGCCCGCCAGGGCGCCACCGTGATCGGCACCGCCACCAGCGAAGCCGGCGCGGCCGGCATCACTGATTACCTCGGCGCCGATGGCCTGAAGGGCAAGGGCGCCGTGCTCAACGTCAATGACGCGGCCGCTTGCGACGCGCTCATCGACGAGATCGTCAAGACCCATGGCGGCATCGGCGTGCTGGTCAACAATGCCGGCATCACGCAGGACCAGCTGGCGATGCGCATGAAGGACGAGGACTGGCTGGCCGTGATCCAGACCAACCTGACTTCAGTGTTCCGCCTGTCGCGCGCGGTGCTGCGTCCGATGATGAAGGCCCGCCAGGGCCGCATCATCAATATCACTTCGGTGGTGGGCTCGGTCGGCAACCCCGGCCAGATGAACTACTCTGCTGCCAAGGCGGGCGTGGCGGGCATGACCCGCTCGCTGGCCGCGGAGATCGGCAGCCGCAACGTGACCGTGAACTGTGTCGCGCCGGGTTTTATCGACACTGACATGACCAAGGCGCTGTCCGAAGAGCAGCATGCTTCGCTCAAGACGCAGATTCCGCTGGGTCGCCTTGGCCAGCCGGAGGATATCGCCAACGCGGTGGCCTTCCTGGCTGGTCCGCAAGCCGCTTACATTACCGGCACTACGCTGCATGTGAACGGCGGGATGTACATGAATTAATGGGGTTTTTGGTTGGCTGGTTTCGGGGAAGAAGCCCGAAGAAGCTGCCTGAAGTAGTAGTTTTCCGAACCAAACGGGCGCGATTCTTGCAAAGCTTGGCAGGCGGCATTTCTGTCGCCTCAAACCTGCTAAAATGCGCCCACTTTTTGTCGAACTTCCCTGGAGGGTTACATGGACAATATCGAACAACGCGTCAAGAAAATCGTGGCAGAACAGCTTGGCGTGGCCGAGGCAGACATCAAGAACGAATCGTCGTTCGTGAACGATCTCGGTGCGGATTCGCTGGACACGGTTGAACTCGTGATGGCGTTGGAAGATGAATTCGGCATGGAAATTCCTGATGAGGAAGCCGAAAAGATCACGACCGTGCAACAGGCTATCGACTACGCCACCGCGCACGTCAAGGCCTAAGCCCGTCGTTTCTGCATTCCGAGCCACAGAAGGCAGGTGGGCGGGCCGTTGCGGCCGCGCCTTGCTGTTTTCTGTGGCTTTCGTCTGTTTGAAGAAGCAGAATGGAATGTGCTTCGCCGCGCGGCCCGCAAGGCCGGCGGTAGGCTGATCTCCGTTCCGTTCCCGTTTCACGCACCCGTAGGAAAACATAGTGAGCCGTCGTCGCGTCGTCGTCACTGGGCTTGGCCTTGTGTCTCCGGTCGGAAACACGGTTGCCGAAGGCTGGGCCAACCTGGTTGCCGGCAAGTCCGGCATCGCCACCATCACCAAATTCGATCACTCCGCGCTTTCCGTGCACTTTGCCGGTGAAGTGAAGGGTTTCAATGCCGAGGACTACATCCCCGCCAAGGAAGCCCGCGCTATGGATACCTTTATCCATTTCGGCATTGCAGCCGGCACGCAGGCCCTGAAGGACAGCGGCCTGGAAGTGACCGAAGCCAATGCCGAGCGCATCGGCGTGCTGGTCGGTTCGGGCATCGGCGGCCTGCCGTTGATCGAAGAGACCCACGCCGTGCTGACCGAGCGCGGTCCGCGCCGGATTTCGCCGTTCTTTGTGCCAGGCTCGATCATCAACATGATCGCGGGGCACCTGTCGATCATCCACGGCATCAAGGGCCCGAACCTGGCTGCCGTGACGGCTTGCACGACCGGCCTGCACAGCATTGGCCTGGCCGCCCGCCTGATCCAGGCCGGCGATGCCGACGCCATGCTGGCGGGCGGTGCCGAGTCGACCGTGTCGCCGCTGGGCATCGGCGGTTTCGCCGCTGCGCGTGCGCTGTCGACGCGCAATGACGATCCGGCGGCCGCTTCGCGTCCGTGGGACAAGGACCGCGACGGCTTCGTGCTGGGCGAAGGCGCGGGGGTGATGATGCTGGAGGAGTACGAGTCGGCCAAGGCGCGCGGCGCGCGCATCTACGCCGAGCTGATTGGCTTTGGCATGAGCGGCGACGCTTACCACATGACCGCGCCGAACATGGACGGCCCGCGCCGTTGCATGGTCAATGCGCTCAAGGACGCCGGCATCAACACGGACCAGGTGCACTACCTGAACGCCCATGGCACGTCCACGCCGCTGGGCGACAAGAACGAATCCGATGCGATCAAGGCCGCATTCGGCGATCAGGCCTACAAGATGGTGGTGAACTCGACCAAGTCGATGACCGGCCATCTGCTGGGCGGTGCCGGCGGCCTGGAGTCGGTCTTCACCGTGCTGGCGCTGCACAACCAGGTGTCGCCGCCGACGATCAACCTCGACAACCAGGATCCCGAGTGCGACCTGGATTACGTGGCCAACGCGGCCCGCGAGATGAAGATCGACGTCGCGGTGAAGAACAACTTCGGTTTCGGCGGCACCAACGGCACGCTTGTTTTCCGCCGCGCCTGATCCGTGGTTGAGGCGGGCCCTTCGCGGGCTGCGCCAGGGCAGGGTCCACCCGTTGCGGTGGGCCCTGTTCGTGTTTTGTGCCGGCCAAACGCTGGCGCTCGCGCTGCTGGCGCGGACGCTGGCCGTTGTGGTGGCCGGTAGTCAGACTGGTTTCCATCGGGGGCATGCCGCCATGGCGCTGGGACTCGCGCTTGCCATCGCGGCGACGCTGCGTGCCTGGCCGGCGTGGTGGCACGGCTCGCGCTGGCGCTGCACGGCGGTGCTGCACGCGCCCGACGGCAAGGCTCCATTGCGGATCCGCCTGCAAGATCCGGGCGGTGCCCGGTACGAGGCTGTGGTCAGGCAATGCTGGCAGGCCGGCGGTGCCGCTGTCGTGCGCCTGGCCCCCGGCGCGCCCGGGATGCCGGGCGCCATCTTTCTTCCCTGGCAGGCGGGTTCGCCCGAAATGGCGCGGCGGTTGCAACGCGCCGCCAGAGTTGCACTGCGGGTGCAACCTGATGTGCCGGCAGGGGAACGATTTTGTTAGCTTACGGTCACAGGATGCGCGTTGCTTCACCGGGCGGGCTTAGAATCGTAGGTAAAATACAACGTTTGTCGTGACGACCAAACCAAGAGATACACTGCAGGTGAGCCATACGTGAGCGAACGCGAAGCCGATCAGCTCCTAGTTGAACGCGTCCAGCAGGGCGATAAGCGGGCCTTTGAACTTCTGGTGACCAAATACCATCGGAAGATCATTCGCCTGATTTCGCGCCTGGTCAGGGACCCCGCCGAGGTGGAAGATGTGGCGCAGGATGCCTTTATCAAGGCATACCGCGCCTTGCCCCAGTTCCGCGGGGAGTCCGCCTTCTATACGTGGCTGTACCGGATCGCCGTCAACACGGCCAAGAACTACCTGGCCACCCAGGGCCGCCGCCCGGAAGCGTCCAGCGATATCGATGCAGAAGAGGCTGAAACTTTTGCGGACGGTGAGCAACTAAGGGATATCAATACGCCGGAATCGATGCTCCACACGCGCCAGGTCGCCGAGACGGTGAACCGCGCAATGGAGGCCCTTCCGGAGGAATTGCGGACCGCCATCACGCTGCGCGAGATCGAGGGTCTCAGCTATGAGGAGATCGCCGAAGCGATGGGATGTCCGATCGGCACGGTGCGTTCGCGGATCTTCCGGGCGCGCGAGGCGATTGCCGAGAAGTTGCGTCCGCTGCTGGGAACGGCAGAGGGCAAGCGGTGGTAGTAGTGGGGTAGTCAAGAAGAATGTCGTGCGGCCAGCGTTGCAGCGTATTCCTGCATCGATAAGCGACAGAAGTGACGGGATTATCGGTGTTCAATGGAATGTCTTGGGGTGGGAAATGGGTCAGGCTCATAAGCAGTCGGTTCATGTAGTGGAAGCAGCGGAGCAGATCTCCGTATTGATGGATGGCGAACTGGCGCCGCACGAAGTTGATGCCGTGCTGGGTCTCGCGAAAAGCGATGCCGGCATGTCCGACTGGGCCACTTACCAGTTGATCGGCGACACGCTGCGTTCGGAAGACCTGACGCACGCGGGTTCCACCACTGCTTTCCTCTCTCGTTTCTCCGCGCGTCTGGAAGCCGAGCCGCACGTACTGGTGCCGGCAGTGGCGCAGGCCAGCGCCCGCCACCGCCTGCTGGTCAGGCCGTCATGGGTGCGCCGCGTGATGCCGGGCACCGCCATCGCTGCCGCCGTGGCAGCGGTCAGCTGGGTGGTCGTGCCGCAGATGCGCGGCCCTGCCACGCTGGCCACGCCCGATGCCGTGGTGGCGCGCGCCGACCAGCCCGCGGGCGGGCCGGCCTCTGGCATCGTCACCGTGGCGGCCGAAAGTCCCCAGATGATCCGTGACCCGCGCCTGGACGAATACCTGCGTGCCCATCGCACGTCGGTGGCAACGGATGCGTTCGTGCCCACCATGCGCACGGTTGCCAACGGTGCAAACTTCACTCAGGAAAATACGCAGGAATAATGCCGGACATGCATAAAGGAGGGTCGCCCGCCTATGTAGCGGGCGCGCAGAAAATCAGGGCCCTGCGTAGGTCCTTTTTTCTGGCCTTGTGTCTGAGCGCTGCCGCGGCCACCGCACAGCCCTCAGACAGTACGCTGAACCGACGCGACGCCACCGCCTGGCTCAACAAGATCCACAAAGCCGCACAGCGCGAGAACTATGTCGGCACGCTGATCTACCAGCGCGGCAGCGTCATGCACGCCTCGCGTATCCAGCATTACAGTGATCTCGTCCACAACGAGTACGAACGCCTGGAAACGCTCGACGGCAAGCCGCGCGAAGTGCTGCGACAGAACGACGTGGTGCACAGCCTGATCCCCGAGGCCAAGCTGGTGGTGGTGGAAAAGCAGGAAGCCAAGGACCGCTTCCCGGCGCTGCTCGCCACCAACAAGAACGATGTGCTGGACCTGTACGACATGCGCAAGATGCCCGCCGAGCGTGTGGCAGGCATGGAGTGCGAGGTCTTCGCGCTGGAGCCGCACGATGCCGCGCGCTATGCGGTGCGCCTGTGGGCGGAGAAAAACTCCGGGCTGCTGATGCGCGCGCAGACCATTGGCGAGGGCGGCAAGGTGCTGGAGCAGGTCGCGTTCTCGCAGGTGCAGATCGGGGTGCCGTCCGAAAAGCAGCGTATCCTCGGTGCGATCAAGAATTCCAGCAGCTGGAATCGCTATGAGGTGACCTACCAGCCGACCAGCATCGCCGACGAGGGCTGGTCGATTGCCGTGCCGCTCAAGGGCTTCCAGAAAATCCGCGAAGTGCGCCGGCCGCTCGGCGAACTGCGTGCGCCCGCGCCGGGCAACGCGCGCGGGCAGGTCTTCGAAGTCCTGCAAGTCGTCTACAGCGACGGGCTGACGGGCCTGTCGGTCTTCATTGAGCCGGTTTCCGAGCAACGTGCCCGCCGTGAGGGCGTGGCCGCGCTCGGCGCGACCCAGGTCGTGGTGCGCCGGATCGCCGATTACTGGATTACCGTGGTGGGCGAGGTCCCGGCAAGCACCGTCCGCCAGTTTGCGACGGCCGTAGAGTACCGCCCGCCCAAGGCGGTACACTGAGCCTGACGCAGGTGCTGCCGGCGCCACGGGACCTTGGTTCCGGCGCCGGCCCATGAATTCTGCACAGGGTCCCCTGCCACAGGGGGCGATACAGTTGGTCCTTCTTCTTTCCCTGAATCCCGGGAGTTGTCGATGATGTTCAGATCTCCAGCCCTGGCGCGGGCCGTGGTCATGGCTGCCATGATGCTGCTCGGCCCGACTGTTGCCGAAGTCAGCTATGCCCAGGCTGCCGCCTCCAACTACAACCTGCCTGATTTCACCGACCTGGTGGAAAAGGCCAGCCCGGCCGTGGTCAATATCCGCACCACGGAACTCGTGCGCCAGCGCGGTGGTGCGCCCGGCGGCGATGACGAGATGGCGGAATTCTTCCGGCGCTTCTTCGGCGTGCCGATGCCCGGCGCCCCGGCGCCAGGCGCTCCCCGCCGCGGCCAGCCGCCGCAGCAGGAAGAGCAGAGCCGCGGCGTGGGTTCGGGCTTCATCATCAGTCAGGACGGCTACGTGATGACCAACGCGCACGTGGTGGCCGACGCCGAAACCATCTATGTGACCCTGCCCGACAAGCGCGAATTCAAGGCCAAGCTGATCGGCTCGGACAAGCGCACCGACGTGGCGCTGCTCAAGGTCGAGGCCAGCGGCCTGCCGCGCCTGCCGCTGGGCGATTCCAACAAGGTCCGCGCGGGCGAGTGGGTGCTGGCCATCGGCTCGCCATTCGGGCTGGACAACAGCGTGACCGCCGGCATTGTCTCGGCCAAGGGCCGCGACACGGGCGACTATCTGCCGTTCATCCAGACCGATGTGGCGGTCAACCCCGGCAATTCCGGCGGCCCGCTGATCAACCTGCGCGGCGAGGTGATCGGCATCAACTCGCAGATCTACAGCCGCAGCGGCGGCTACATGGGCATCTCGTTCGCGATCCCGATCGACGAGGCGATGCGCGTGTCCGAGCAGCTCAAGGCCTCAGGGCGCGTGACACGCGGGCGCATCGCCGTGGCGATCGGCGACGTCACCAAGGAGGTGGCCGATTCGCTGGGCCTGGGCCGTGCGCGCGGCGCGCTGGTCGGCAGCGTCGAGCCGGGCGGTCCTGCCGAGAAGGCGGGCATCGAGGCCGGCGACATCATCCTCAAGTTCAACGGCCGCGATATCGAACGGGCCTCGGACCTGCCGCGCATGGTGGGCGAGACCAAGCCGGGCACGCGCGTGCCGCTGCAGCTGTGGCGCAAGGGGGCGACCCGCGACGTCACGATCACCGTCACCGAGCTGGAGCCGGACGGCAAGGCCAAGGCTCGCAGCGGCGCAACGCCCAAGGACGACGGCGCGGCGCAGTCCGGCAAGCCCAACGCGCTGGGCCTGGTGGTCAATGACCTGCCCGAGGCGCGCCTGAAGGAGCTCAAGCTCAAGTCGGGCGTCGAGGTGGAAGTGGCCGACGGCCCGGCGCTGCGTGCCGGCATCCGTCCGGGCGACATCATCCTGCGCCTGGGCGATACCGACGTGACCAACGCCCGCCAGTTCAACGAGCTGGTGCGTAGCCTGGACAAGAACCGGATTGCCGCGGTGTTCGTGCGGCGCGGCGACGCCACCCAGGTGCTGACGCTGCGTCCGGGCGCTACGTCCAGTCGCTGATCCGCCATGATCGGTATGCCCGCGCTGACACTGTACGGCCGGGCATACTGCCATCTTTGCGAAGACATGAAGGTCGCGCTGGAGCCGCTCCGGCGCGATTTTTCTTTCACCCTGCATGAGGTGGATGTCGATACCGATGCGGGGCTGGAAGACCGCTTTGGCGAGCTGGTGCCGGTACTGATGCCGGGCACGCCAGCAGACTTGCAACGCAGCGCCGTGGAGCTTTGCCACTATTTCCTCGACGAAGCGGCCGTAAGGGTGTGGCTTGCCGCACATGGTGGCACGCACACCACCCGCTGATCCCCGCCGGTAACCGCCGCCAACCGCGCCACGCCGCCATTTGACGACCCGGAAGTCATTGAAAATCCGGTAAAATTGCGGATTGGCGCAAAAATTGCACCCCCGAACCTGCGGTACGCCCGCGCACGCCTTGCGGCGCGCGGCGCCGGGCCGCTCAACCGCTTGTTGCCGCGCGGGCTCTCACGCCGGCGCTCCCCTGAACACTAGATGGACCATATCCGTAATTTCTCGATCATTGCCCATATCGACCATGGGAAGTCCACCCTGGCCGACCGGATCATTCAGCTTTGTGGAGGGCTGTCGGATCGGGAGATGGAAGCTCAGGTCCTCGATTCGATGGATATCGAAAAGGAGCGCGGCATCACCATCAAGGCGCAGACCGCTGCGCTCAGCTACAAGGCGCGCGACGGCCGGGTCTACAACCTGAACCTGATCGACACCCCGGGACACGTCGACTTCAGCTATGAAGTGAGCCGCTCGCTGTCGGCCTGCGAAGGCGCGCTGCTGGTGGTCGATGCCTCGCAGGGCGTCGAGGCGCAGACCGTGGCCAACTGCTACACCGCGATCGAGCTGGGCGTGGAAGTGGTGCCGGTGCTCAACAAGATCGACCTGCCGCAGGCCGACCCCGATAACGCGATCCAGGAGATCGAGGACGTGATCGGCATCGACGCGCAGGACGCCACGCCGTGCTCGGCCAAGACCGGGCAGGGCGTGCAGGACGTGATCGAGGCGCTGATCGCCAAGGTGCCGCCGCCCAAGGGCGACGCCGACGCGCCGCTGCAGGCGCTGATCATCGACTCGTGGTTCGACAACTACGTTGGCGTGGTGATGCTGGTGCGCGTGGTCAATGGCACCCTGCGTCCCAAGGACAAGGTACTGCTGATGGCCAACGGCTCACAGCACCTGGTCGAGCAGGTGGGCGTGTTTACGCCGAAGTCGATCCCCCGCGATGCGCTGACGGCGGGCGAGGTCGGTTTCGTCATCGCCGGCATCAAGGAGCTGAAGGCGGCCAAGGTGGGCGACACCATTACCACTGTGCAACGCAAGGCCGAGGCGCCGCTGCCGGGCTTCAAGGAAGTCAAGCCGCAGGTGTTCGCCGGCCTGTACCCCGTCGAGGCCAACCAGTACGAGGCGCTGCGCGAGTCATTGGAAAAGCTGCGGCTCAACGATGCCTCGCTGATGTTCGAGCCGGAAGTGTCGCAGGCGCTGGGCTTCGGCTTCCGCTGCGGCTTCCTCGGCCTGCTGCACATGGAGATCGTGCAGGAGCGCCTGGAGCGCGAGTTCGACATGGACCTGATCACCACCGCGCCGACAGTGGTGTACCAGGTCGAGATGCGCGACAGCACCGTGATCACCGTGGAAAATCCGGCGAAGATGCCGGACCCGAGCAAGATCGAGGCGATCCTGGAACCGATCGTCACCGTCAACCTGTATATGCCGCAGGAATATGTCGGCTCGGTGATTACGCTGTGCACGCAGAAGCGCGGCTCGCAAATCAACATGAGCTACCACGGCAAGCAGGTGCAGCTGACCTACGAAATCCCGATGGCGGAAATCGTGATGGACTTCTTCGACCGCCTGAAGTCGGTGTCGCGCGGCTATGCGTCGATGGATTACGAGTTCAAGGAATATCGCCCGTCCGACGTGGTCAAGGTCGACATCCTGATCAACAGCGACAAGGTCGATGCGCTGTCGGTGATCGTGCACCGTTCGAACTCGCAATACCGCGGCCGCGAAGTCGCGGCCAAGATGCGCGAGATCATTCCGCGCCAGATGTACGACGTGGCGATCCAGGCCGCCATCGGCGCGAATATCATTGCGCGCGAAAACGTCAAGGCGCTGCGTAAGAACGTGCTGGCCAAGTGCTACGGCGGCGACATCACGCGCAAGAAGAAGCTGCTGGAAAAACAGAAGGCCGGCAAGAAGCGGATGAAGCAGGTCGGTACGGTCGAGATCCCGCAGGAGGCTTTCCTGGCCATCCTGCAGGTGGATGACAAGTAAGAAGGCGCAGCGAGCAGGGCAGTGCCACGCGCGGCGGCTTGCCGCCGTGGTGAAAGAACAGGCTGTACCAGGATTTCAAAAAACCAGAAGCCGTCATGAATTTTGCACTGATCCTTTTTGTGCTGGTGGTGATTACGGGCGTCGCGTGGGTGGCGGACAAGCTCGTGTTCGAGCGGCAGCGCCGCTCTTCGGCGCGGCTGGCGCTGGCCGAGTTCGATTCGCGCCAGGCCGACCTGCAGGGCCGCTTCGGCGCGGCGGAAGCTGACGCCACGCGCAAGCGACTGGCCGAGGAAAAGCTGCGCCAGCCATGGTGGCTGGAGTATTCGGCCAGCTTCTTCCCGGTGATCCTGGCGGTGTTCGTGCTGCGCTCGTTCGTGGTCGAGCCGTTCAAGATCCCGTCCGGCTCGATGATCCCGACGCTGCTGATCGGCGACTTCATCCTGGTCAACAAGTACGAGTACGGCATCCGCCTGCCGGTGGTGAACAAGAAGGTCGTGGACATGGGCGAGCCGCAGCGCGGCGACGTGATGGTGTTCCGCTACCCGAAGGATCCGTCGCTCGACTACATCAAGCGCGTGATCGGCGTGCCGGGCGACGTGGTGCAATATGCCAACAAGCGCCTGACCATCAACGGCAAGCCGGCCGGGTACTCCGCGCTGCCGGATTTCCTGGATGAGGAGCGCCTGGCGTATTCCAGGCATTTCCGGGAAAAGCTGCCAGGCAGCGTCGATCATGGCATCCTGAACGACGCCGACCGCCCGGCGTTTGTCGCGGGGGCGGACCCGGATTTCCCGTACCGGGAAAACTGCACTTACAATCAGCAGGGAGTGACCTGCAAGGTACCTGCAGGTCACTATTTCGTCATGGGTGACAACCGGGACAACAGCCTGGATTCCCGTTACTGGGGTTTCGTGCCGGACGAGAATATTGTCGGCAAGGCGTTTGTGATCTGGATGAACCTGGGTAATTTCGGACGCGTGGGAACGTTCAAATAAGATTCCCCGCGGCGCAAGAACACTCAACGCAAAACGAGGGCAAGCGCATCATGGGTCAATTTGGGAAGGTGGGGGGCAGGAATCCGGTACGACGCCGGGCAGGCATGGGCGGGTTTTCCGTCTGGACGCTGCTGGTGATCGTGGTGTTCGTGATCGGGGTGGCTTTGCCGGCCCTGCGCGCGATCCCGAGCCTGGTGGAGTATTTTTCGGTCAAGCGCGCCGCCAGCTATGCCAAGCAGCGCGCCGCCAACAAGCGCGAAGTGGTCGATTTTTTTGAAAAACAGGCAGCCATCGACCGGATTACCGCAGTCAAGGGCGAGGACCTCCTGATCCGGGAAGATGAGAACGGCACCATCCAGGCGGTCGATTTCTCGTACCGGACCGAGGTGCCCGTCTACGGACCCCTGAGCCTGTTGATTACCTATTCAGGAACGCAGCACTGATATGAACCTCGACGCCTTGCAGCAACGACTCGGCTACCGATTCAGCAAGCCCGAATTGCTGCAACAGGCGCTGACGCACCGCAGCCACAGCGCCCAGCACAACGAACGTCTTGAATTCCTGGGCGATTCGGTGCTCAACTGCGCCGTGGCGGACATGCTCTATGGCATGTTCGGCAAGCTCGACGAGGGTGACCTGTCGCGCGTGCGGGCCAACCTGGTCAAGCAGCAGGCGCTGTACGAGATCGCCCAGATGCTGCAGTTGTCCGATACCCTGCGCCTGGGCGAGGGCGAACTCAAGAGCGGCGGCTTTCGCCGCCCGTCGATCCTGGCCGATGCGCTGGAAGCCATCGTCGGCGCGGTGTTCCTGGACGCCGGCTTCGATGCTGCCCGGGCGCTGATCCGCAAGCTCTATATCCCGATCCTGGAGCAGGTCGATCCGCGCACACTGGGCAAGGACGCCAAGACCCTGCTGCAGGAATATCTGCAGGGCCACAAGATTGCCCTGCCGCAATATAACGTAATCGCCACACACGGGGCCGCGCACAGCCAGCAGTTTGAAGTCGAGTGCACGGTGCCTAAACTGGAAGTCCGGGTGTTCGGCACCGGCGCCTCGCGGCGCGCCGCCGAGCAGGCGGCCGCCAAGCTGGCGCTGGATGAAGTCCAGAAGCTGGTGCCGCAGCTGCTCAAGCGCAGCCGCGCCGAGCGCACCGGCAAGACCCGCAAGCAACCCGTGCCGCAAGACCCACAGCTGTCTCTCAGGTTGAAGGAATGACCGAATCTACCCATCCGCAGCAAGACGCGGCGGATACCCCGGCCGCGGCGTTCCGCTGCGGCACCGTGGCCATCGTTGGCCGCCCCAACGTGGGCAAGTCCACGCTGATGAACGCGCTGGTCGGCCAGAAGATCAGCATCACCTCGCGCAAGGCGCAGACCACGCGGCACCGCATCGTCGGCATCCAGACCACGGATGACGCGCAGTATGTGTTCGTCGACACGCCGGGCTTTCAGACCCGCCACGCCAGCGCGCTGAACCGTTCGCTGAATCGCGCGGTCACGTCCACGCTGTCGTCGGTGGACCTGGTCCTGTTCGTGGTCGAGGCGGGCTACTACGGCGCCGACGACGAGAAGGTGCTGTCGCTGCTGCCGAAGAATACGCCGGTGCTGCTGATCGCCAACAAGCTGGACCGCGTCAACGGCGAGAACCGCTCGGAAGTGATGATGCCCTTCCTGGAAAAGATGGGGCAGCAGTTCCCGTTCCGCGAAGTGGTGCCGATGACGGCCAAGACCCATGACCATATCGCGCGCCTGTTCGGGATCCTCCGGCCCTACCTGCCGGAAGGCGAGCCGATGTACGACGCCGACGCCATGACCGACCGCAGCGAGCGCTTCCTGGCCTCGGAGATCATCCGCGAGAAGGTGTTCCGCTGGACCGGCGACGAGCTGCCGTACACCAGCACCGTGATCATCGACAAGTTCGAGACCGAAGGCCGCCTGCGCCGCGTCTTTGCCACCATCCTGGTCGAACGCGATGCGCACAAGGCCATGATCATCGGCAACAAGGGCGCCAAGCTCAAGCAGATCTCCACCGAGGCGCGCCTGGACATGGAAAAGCTGTTCGACGGCAAGGTCTACCTGGAAATGTGGATCAAGGTGAAGAGCGGCTGGGCCGACAACGAGGCAGGGCTGCGCGCGTACGGCTACGAGTGAGCAAACAGGCGAGCGACCAGTGAGCAAGACGGCTGACATCGCGCGCGCGTCGGCGCCGGCGCCACGGCCCCGGCGCGCCGACCCGGTGGTCGACGAGGCCGCCGAACTGCTCGACAGCAAGGCATTGCCCGGCATGGCCGACGCGGCCGCGCGCGCGATGATGGACCGCGCCATGCGGATCGTGCCGGCCCGGCCCGAGTCGCGCGTGGCCGAACAGCCCGGCTTCGTCCTGCACGCCTGGCCGTACCGCGAAACCAGCCTGATCCTCGACGTCTTCACGCGCGACTACGGCCGCATCTCGATGGTGGCCAAGGGTGCCAAGCGCCCCCATTCGGCGCTGCGCGCGGTGCTGCAGCACTTCCACCCGGTCTCCGTATCGTGGAGCGGCCGCGGTGAGGTCAAGACGCTCACCAAGGCCGAGTGGGTCGGCGGCATGCCGCCGCTGGCCGGCGACGCGCTGCTGTCGGCGTTCTACCTGAACGAGCTGCTGATGCGCTTCTGCCCGCGCGAGGACGCGCATCCGGCCTTGTTCCGCCATTACCTGACGACGCTGACGCGGCTGGCGCACGGCGAGCAGGCCGGGCTGGTGCTGCGCAGCTTTGAACGCGTGCTGCTGCAGGAAACCGGCTTCGCGGTGGCCTTTGACCAGTGCCTGAGCACCGGCGAGCGGGTCCAGCCGGGCCTGGACTATGTCTACCAGCCAGAGCGCGGCGTGCGCCGCGCGCAGCCGAGCGACCCGTCGTCGTGGCCGGTGGTAACTGGCCAGACATTGCTGGACATGGCGCAGGACGATTACAGCCGCGCGCAGACCGCCGCGCAAAGCCGCGCGCTGATGCGGTTCCTGCTGCATTATTATCTGCAAGGCGCGCCGCTGAAAACGCGCCAGATTCTGATCGACCTGCAGTATCTCTGACCGATTCAAGAACCACCCGACTTACTCCTGCACCTGCTCGCATGATCTTCCACGCAAATCCGGGCGTCATCGACCTTGGCGTCAATATCGACCACGTGGCCACGCTGCGCAACGCGCGCGGCACCGTGTACCCTGATCCCATCCGTGCCGCGCTGCTGGCGGAACAGGCCGGCGCCGACCTGATCACGCTGCACCTGCGCGAAGACCGCCGCCATATCCGCGATGCCGACGTGCGCGCGCTGCGCCCGCAACTGGCCACGCGCATGAACCTGGAATGCGCGATCACGCAGGAGATGCTCGCCATCGCCTGCGAGATCCGTCCGCAGGATGTCTGCCTGGTGCCAGAGCGCCGCGAGGAAGTGACCACCGAGGGCGGGCTGGATGTGGCCGGGCGTTTCGAGCAGGTCAAGGCGGCATGCGCGCAGCTGGCCGGTGCCGGCATCCGCGTGTCGCTCTTTATCGACGCCGATGCTGACCAGATCGCCGCCGCGGCCGCGTGCGGCGCGCCGGTGATCGAGCTGCATACCGGCGCCTATGCCGACGCGCATACGCCGGACCAGCAGGCGATCGAGTTCCGCCGCATCGCGGATGGCGTCGATGCCGGCCAGAAGCACGGCCTGGTAGTCAACGCCGGCCATGGCCTGCACTACACCAATGTGCAGCCGATCGCCGCGCTGCCCGGCATCAAGGAGCTGAACATCGGCCACGCGATCGTGGCGCATGCGGTGTTCGCAGGCTGGGAGAATGCGGTGCGCGAGATGAAGGCGATCATGGTCGCCGCGCGCCTGGGCACGCGCTACCCTGCCGCGGGCGCCCCGGCGTGATCTACGGCGTCGGCACCGACATCATCCAGATCGCCCGCGTGCAGGGCGTGATGGAACGCACCGACGGCCGTTTCGCCGAGAAGGTGCTGGGCCCCGATGAGCTGGCCAAGTACCACGCCCGCAAGGCGCGTTCCGAAAAGCGCGGGCTGGCCTTCCTGGCCACGCGCTTCGCGGCCAAGGAAGCCTTCTCCAAGGCCATCGGCCTGGGCATGCGCTGGCCGATGACGTGGCGCGCGATGGAGCTGATGAACCTGCCGTCCGGCGAGCCCACGCCGGTGTGCCATGGCGAGCTGGCCGCATGGCTGGCGGAACGCGGGCTCACCGTGCGGGTCAGTGTCAGTGACGAGCATGACTTTGCCGTTGCCTTCGCCATTGCCGAGCGTGCGGGCGGGGCGGCTTCCTAACTACAGCCTTGTGAATCCAACAACTTCCATGTCCAAGAAGAACTCCGGCAAGCGGCCGGGCCCGGTGGTCCTCGACGTCGCCGGCAAGCAGCTCGACGCGGAGGACGCGCGCCGCATCGCGCATCCGCTGACCGGCGGCGTGATCCTGTTCGCGCGCAATTTCGAGTCGCGCGCGCAACTGCAGGCGCTGACGCGTGCCATCCGCGCAGTGCGCGACGACGTGCTGATCTGCATCGACCATGAAGGCGGGCGCGTGCAGCGCTGCAAGACCGACGGCTTCACCCACCTGCCGGCGATGCACCGCCTGGGCGAACTGTGGGAGCGCGACGTGCTGGCCGCGACCAAGGCGGCAGTCGCCTGCGGCTACGTGCTGGCCGCCGAGCTGCGCGCCTGCGACATCGACCTGAGCTTCACCCCGGTGCTGGATCTGGACTACGGCCGCAGCGCCGTGATCGGCGACCGCGCTTTCCACGCCGATCCGCGCGTGGTGTCGATGCTGGCGGGCCATCTGAACCACGGCTTGCTGCTGGCCGGCATGAGCAACTGCGGCAAACACTTCCCAGGCCACGGCTACGTCGAGGCCGATTCGCACGTGGCGATTCCGGTCGACGAGCGCTCGCTGGACGAGATCCTGGCGCAGGATGCGCGCCCGTACGAGTGGATGGGGCTGTCGCTGTCTTCGGTGATGCCGGCGCACGTGATCTACCCCAAGGTCGACCCGAACCCGGCCGGCTTTTCGCGCTACTGGCTGCAGGACGTGCTGCGCGCACAGCTGGGCTTCGAGGGCGTGATCTTCAGCGACGACCTCAGCATGGAAGGCGCCAGTGTCGCCGGCAATGTCACCGAGGCCGCGCGTGCCGCGCTGAGCGCAGGCTGCGACATGGTGCTGATCTGCAACCACCCGAGCGTGCCGACCAGTTGCTGAGCGAACTCGACGCGGGCATCGACAAGGCCTCGCAGCGCCGCATCCGCAAGCTGTTCGCCCGCCGCAAGGCGATGGACTGGAACAAGCTACAGCAGGAGGGCGAATACCGCGCCGCGCTGCGCACGCTGAAGGAATACGACCTGGTCGCCTGAACGGCGGGTCGCGCGCAACAAAAATGGCAGCCGAGGCTGCCATTTTTGATTGACCGGCCCCGCGTTGCAGCGGGGTGGCGCCAGTGCCTTAGTTGGCGCGGCTGCGGTATTCGCCGGTGCGGGTGTCGATTTCGATCTTGTCGCCGATGTTGCAGAACAGCGGCACTTGCAGCTCGAAGCCGGTGTTGATCTTGGCGCCCTTGAGCACCTTGCCCGACGAGGTGTCGCCCTTGACGGCCGGCTCGGTGTAGACGATTTCACGGACCAGCGTGGTCGGCATTTCAACCGAGATGGCCTTGTCGTTGTAGAACACCACTTCCACGGTCATGCCGTCTTCGAGGTAGTTCAGCGAGTCGCCCATGCTGTCCTGCTCGACTTCGTACTGGTTGTAGTCGGCGTCCATGAACACGTACATCGGGTCAGCGAAGTACGAGTAGGTGCATTCGCGGCGCTCCAGCACCACGACTTCGAACTTGTCGTCGGCCTTGAACACCGACTCGCCCGGTGCGTCCGTCAGCAGGTTCTTGTACTTCATCTTGACCACAGCGGCGTTGCGGCCCGACTTGTTGTACTCGGCCTTCTGCACGACCATCGGATCGCCGCCGATCATGAACACGTTACCGACGCGGAGTTCCTGTGCGATTTTCATCTGAACTGATTTCCTGAAAAATTAAGTCTAGGAATTTGGAATGGCGAAGGCGCGCTGCCGGCGTGCCCGCGGTAAGCCCGCGAGAGCCAGGATCCACGCGCTCGCGACCCCGTGCCCAGCTTGCTTTCAGGCCTTTGCCCTAGGTTGTTTCAATGCCTGGGCAAGACCCTGGTTCTCCGGCCCGGTCGCCATTTGGATCAACCGGTTATTTTACCTGATTTTCGCAAAATGCCACCAGGTTGGCGGCAAGGTCGCCGGGGTGCTGCAAACGCCGCTCCCAGCGCGGAGCGATCGCGGCAAGTGCCGGCAGCTGCGCACGCAGGCGCGCCCAGTCGACAGCATTGCCGTAGCCGTTCCAGGCGTGCCAGAAGTCCGTCAGCGCGGATGCTCCCTCCGGCGCCACGCCGCCCTGGCGGAACAGGTCGAGCCAGGCGTCCAGCTTGAACCGGTGCGCAGCGTCGTCCTGCGGATAGATGTGCCAGACCAGGGGCCGCGCCGCCCACTGCGCGCGCACGAAGGAATCCTCGCCGCGCACGAAGTTGAGGTCACACGCCCACAGCAGTTCGTCAAAGTGCTCCTGGCGTACGAAAGGAATCAGCTGCACGCACAGGCTGCCGCGTTCCACCGGGTCGCCAATCCGCAGCGGGGCGCCCAGCCATTCGGCGGCCTGGTCAGCGGCCAGGCCTGAGGGCACCAGGCAATGGACCGCCTCGGCGGCATCGCGCCATTGCTCCAGCAGCGCGGGCAGAGCCGGGTTGCGGTAGGTAAACAGGCTCACGCGCAGCGCATCGGGCCGGGGTGTCACGCTCAGCCGGTGCCACAAGGCCGCCTGGGCGGCCGTGCCGCCGAGGAAGGCGGCGCGCTGCGCGCCCAGTATCGATTCCCGCAGCAGGCCGCCGGTGCCCGGCTCGAAGCCGGGGAAGAAGAAATGCTTCACCAGCGGCAGCCGCGGATGGGGCGAAGGCATCGCATGATGCTCCCGCACCCACGGCTCGGCGCTCAGGTATTCCAGATTGATCCAGGCGGGTTTGGGATCGCGCGCGGCCATGCGGGCCAGGAAGGCTTGCGGCACATCACAGGCGAAAGCTTCGATGACGGCATCGTGTGGCCCGACCCCGGCGGTGTCATCCACGTCGCTATCGCCACCCGGCCGCCACGGACGAATCTCCACGCCCGCCAGGCGCTGCACGGTGGTGCCGGTATCGAATTCCGGCGCCAGCCGCGCGAAGCTCGCCAGGTCATCGACCCACAGCCGCA
Organism: Cupriavidus necator; assembly: GCA_022041995.1. Taxonomy (GTDB): domain Bacteria; phylum Pseudomonadota; class Gammaproteobacteria; order Burkholderiales; family Burkholderiaceae; genus Cupriavidus. The sequence continues at coordinate 2,888,940 of CP074381.1, read as the reverse complement.
CCGCGTGCCCGTGCTCCTGCGCGAGCTGGCGGGCCAGCCGCCAGCAGACGCCGATGTCGCCGAAGTTGTCGATCACGGTGCAGAAGATGTCCCAGGAGCGGATAGGCATGACAGGTGAGGGGCGCATGGGCGGGGCGCGCGCTGAATTGCTCTAAACTTGCGATTTTAGAGGCCATGCCGTTTTAATGCGCGCAGGCCGTGTAGCGGTCACCGTCCCCAATGTCCGACCAGCAACCCGATTCCCCGAAACCCGCCGACGAAGTTCCGCCCGAAACGCCGGCCGTCCGGCCAGCCGAGGTGACTGCCGAGGCGGCTGCTGAAGCGCCGCCGGAGCCGTTCGATCCCCGCCCGGTCATTTCCCGCCTGCCCGGCCTGCCGGGCGTGTACCGCTATTTCGACGCGGCCGGCAATGTGCTGTACGTGGGCAAGGCGCGCGACCTGAAGAAGCGGGTGTCGAGCTATTTCAACAAGACCCAGCTGTCGCCGCGCATCGCGATGATGGTGGCGCGTATCGCCCGCATCGACACCACGGTGGTGCGCACCGAGGCCGAGGCGCTGCTGCTTGAGAACAACCTGATCAAGGCGCTGGCGCCGCGCTACAACATCCTGTTCCGCGACGACAAGTCGTACCCGTTCCTGAAGCTGACCGGGCACCGCTTCCCGCGCATGGCGTATTACCGCGGCGCCACCGACCGCAAGCACCAGTATTTCGGGCCGTTCCCGAGCGCCTATGCGGTGCGCGAGAGCATGCAGATCCTGCAGAAGGTGTTTCAGCTGCGCACCTGCGAGGATACCGTCTTCAACAACCGCACGCGGCCGTGCCTGCTGCACCAGATCCATCGTTGCACCGGGCCGTGCGTCAACGCCATCAGCGAAGAGGATTACGCGCGCGACGTCGCCAACGCGGCGCGCTTCCTGCAAGGCCGCCAGACCGAGGTGCTGGAAGGCCTGCAGGGCAAGATGGAGCAGCACGCCGAGCGGCTGGAGTTCGAACAGGCCGCGGCCGTGCGCGACCAGATCGCGGCGCTGTCGACCGTGCTCAAGCGCCAGGCGGTGGAAGAGGTGGGCGGGCAGGCGCGCGACATCGACGTGCTCGCCGTGGCGGTGGAGGGCGGGCGTGCCTGCGTCAACCTGGCCATGGTGCGCGGCAGCCGCCATCTGGGCGACAAGGCCTACTTCCCGGCCCATGCCGACGAAGCGGCGATGATCGTCGAGGATGCCGACGAACGCGCCGAGGAGCGCGAGGATGGGGCGGACAGCGCCGCAGCCGCGCTGCCGCTGACCGTTGACCGCATCGCCACCCGGGTGTTGTCGGCCTTCATGGTGCAGCACTACCTGGAGCAACCGGCGCCACCTATCATCGTCGTCAGCCATGCGCCGGACGATGCCACGGTGCTCGAGGCCCTGACGCTGCACGCCGGGCGCAAGGTCACGCTGGTGCGCCAGCCGCAGGGCCAGCGCAAGGTCTGGCTGGAGATGGCGCAGCAGGGCGCGGCGCTGGCGTTGTCGCGCCGGCTGGCCGAGCAGGGCAGCCAGGAGGCGCGCACGCGCGCGCTGGCCGAAACCATCGGGCTGGACCTGGAAGACCTGGCGCGGCTGCGCGTGGAGTGCTTCGACATCAGCCATACCGCCGGCGAGGCCACCCAGGCGTCGTGCGTGGTGTACCACCACCACGACATGCAGAACAGCGAATACCGCCGCTACAACATCCAGGACATCATCCCTGGCGATGACTACGCGGCCATGCGCCAGGTGCTGACGCGGCGCTACCAGAAGCTGGTCGAGCAGATCCAGGAAGATGGCGGCATGGAGGCCGGCAGCGAAGCCGCGGCGCAGGTGCCGCAGATCGTGCTGATCGACGGCGGCAAGGGCCAGGTCGAGGTGGCGCGGCAGGTGTTCGAAGAGCTTGGGCTGGATATCGGGCTGCTGGTCGGCGTGGCCAAGGGCGAGGGCCGCAAGGTCGGCCTGGAGACGCTGGTGTTCGCCGATGGCCGTCCCTCGCTGGAGCTGGGGCAGGGCAGCGCCGCGCTGATGCTGGTGGCTCAGATCCGCGACGAGGCGCACCGCTTTGCCATCACCGGCATGCGCGCGCGCCGCGCCAAGACGCGCACCACTTCGCGGCTGGAAGAGATCGAGGGTATCGGCGCGCGCCGGCGCCAGAAGCTGCTGACCCGTTTTGGCGGGCTGCGCGGCGTGATGGCCGCCAGCATCGATGAGCTGGCCAGTGTCGAAGGCATTTCACGCGGCCTGGCCGAAGAGATCTACCGACAGTTGCACTGAGCGCGCGGGGCCGCGGGAGCGGTGCGGGGTGGGAAATTGGCCAATGATGGTCGATTGGCCCGGAAATCGGCGACAATCGCAAAATTGGTTACCGTCCCCGCCGCCCGAGTTCCATGCCCTTCAATTTCCCGATCCTGCTGACCTGGCTTCGCGTCGCCATGATTCCCCTGGTGGTAGGGGTCTTCTACCTGCCCGACGCATGGCTGCCGATGCACACCAAGAACCTGACGGCGGCGGCGTTCTTCATCATCGCCGCGGTCACGGACTGGCTGGACGGCTTCCTTGCACGGCGCTGGAACCAGACTTCGTCGTTCGGCGCCTTCCTGGACCCGGTCGCCGACAAGCTGATGGTGACCGCGGCGCTGCTTTCGCTGCTGGCGCTGGGCCGGGTCACGGACCTGATCGCGCTGGTGATCATCGGGCGCGAAATCACCATTTCAGCGCTGCGCGAATGGATGGCGCAGATCGGTGCTTCCAAGAGCGTCGCGGTGAACTTCCTCGGCAAGCTCAAGACCACGGTGCAGATGGTGGCGATCCCGCTGCTGCTGTACAGCGACCGCCTGCTTGGCTTCGATGCCCACCTGCTCGGCACGTGGATGATCTACGTGGCGGCGGTGCTGACGCTGTGGTCGATGTTCTATTACATGAAGCTTGCCTGGCCGCAGATCCGCGAGCGCAGCGGGATCGTGGCGCGCGCCGGCGCGCAGAAGTGAAAAGAATTTTTGAAAAGGTGTTGACGGCGAGAGCAGTTCTTTGCATAATCTCATTCTCGTTGCTGACGACGCAAGCGAAAGCAGCGAGATAAGGTTGGTTTAGCGCAGGATGTTGTGAGATAGCAGCGTGTTGCGGCATAAATCACCTTAGTTGGATTTCGGTAGTGCCCCTGCGGGAGTAGCTCAGTTGGTAGAGCGCAACCTTGCCAAGGTTGAGGTCGCGAGTTCGAGACTCGTCTCCCGCTCCAGGTTAAAGAAGGTCCGGCAGCGTGCTCGCACGATGCGGGGCTGGCAGTAAAAGTTGTATGCGGGAGTAGCTCAGTTGGTAGAGCGCAACCTTGCCAAGGTTGAGGTCGCGAGTTCGAGACTCGTCTCCCGCTCCAATCCCCAAAGGGAAGCAACGCTTCCCTTTTTGTTTGGGTTGAGTCGCCGCAAGCAGTTTGCCGCAAGATGCGCTCCGGCAGCATCGGCTGAATGCGGATACAATCCAGCAGCACGTCACCTGGCGGGGTGGCAGAGTGGTTATGCAGCGGCCTGCAAAGCCGTGTACGCCGGTTCGATTCCGACCTCCGCCTCCAATTGCATGCAGAACGGCGCCTCGCGGCGCCGTTTTTGTTTTCCGGGCCTCGCGTTCAGGCAAGCAGGCACCGGCTCGTCCGCCATCTCCGCGCCTCGGGCACGTGGCGGGCATGTTACATTACTCCTGTCGTACGCTTTTCGGGGGGCTCCGCGTGATGGATAGCGGGGCAGCATGTCAATCCCATCCCCGATCCGTGACGCGCCGCCGGCGTGTCCGGGGCCGCTGCGGCACTTCCCGTTCTTCCCCGTTCCGATGCTGCTGCCGACTGCTGCGGCGACTTTCCCGCGCTGACCGCTGGTGCGCGCCGGGTGCGCTGTCGTGGTTGCCGGGGCAGGGAGCGGTTAGCCGTTCAGCCCCTGACACGAGGAACCCCGCACGCATGCATCACGCCACCCCGCTTATCAGTACCATCGTCGGCGGTATCGTCCTGGCCTTTATCCTTGGCGCCATCGCCAGCCGGCTGCGCCTGCCGCCGTTGATTGGCTACCTGTGCGCGGGCATCGTGGTCGGTCCGCATACACCCGGCTATACCGCCGACCAGGCCTTGGCGCCAGAGTTGGCTGAGCTTGGCGTGATCTTGCTGATGTTCGGCGTGGGGCTGCACTTTTCGATCAAGGACCTGATGGCGGTCAAGCGCATCGCCATTCCGGGGGCGGTGGTGCAGATCGGCATCGCCACGTTGATGGGCATGCTGGTGGCCTGGGGCTTCGGCTGGTCATGGGGGCAGGGGCTGGTGTACGGGCTGGCGCTGTCAGTGGCGAGCACCGTGGTGCTGCTCAAGGCCCTGCAGGAGCGTGAGCTGGTGGAGTCGCCGCAGGGCCGCATCGCCGTTGGCTGGCTGATCGTGGAAGATCTGGCGATGGTGCTGGCCCTGGTGCTGCTGCCGGCCATGGCAGGTCTGCTGGCGGGTGCCGGCGAAGCATCGGGCGAGGCCGCGCCGGCTACCGGTGGCGTGGTGTTCGCGATCTTCGCGACGCTGGGCAAGGTGGCCGCCTTCGTCGCGGTGATGCTGGTGATCGGCCGGCGCTTTATCCCATGGATGCTGGAGCGCATCGTCTGGACCGGCAACCGCGAGATGTTCCGGCTGGGCGTGCTGGCAACGGCGCTGGGCGTGGCCTACGGCGCCTATGCGCTCTTTGGCGTGTCGTTCGCGCTGGGCGCGTTCTTCGCCGGCATGGTGCTGGCGGAGTCCGAGTTCAGCCATCGCGCGGCCGAAGAGTCGCTGCCGCTGCGCGATGCCTTCGCCGTGCTTTTCTTCGTATCCGTGGGCATGCTGTTCGACCCGATGGTGCTGGTCAACGACCCGTGGGGCGTGCTGGCGACGGTGTTTATCATCGTGGTAGGCAAGTCGCTGGCGGCGCTGGGCATCGTGCGTGCCTTCGGGCATTCCGGGCAGACCGGCATGACCATTGCCGTGAGCCTGGCGCAGATCGGCGAGTTCTCATTCATTCTCGCCAGCCTCGGCGTCTACCTGAAGATCCTGCCCGAGCGCGGCCAGGCGCTGATCCTGGCCGGGGCGCTGCTGTCGATCATGCTCAATCCGGTGCTGTTCCACCTGCTCGACCTGTACACGGCGCGGCGCAATCGCAGCGCGGATCCGCAGCCGGCGTGACCGGAGCCTGGGTGCCGCTCAGCCGCCGATCCGCGGCGCCATGGTGCGCAGGTATTCGGTAAAGGCCAGCAGCCCCTGGGTCGGGAACTTGTCCTGGTGCACCACGAGTTGCAGCGGCCGCTCGATGCGTGGCAGGCCGTCGCGGATCGCCACCAGCGTGCCGCGTTCCAGTTCATCGCGCACCACATGGAGCGACAGGCAGCTGACGCCGAAGCCGCTCATCACGGCGCGCTTGATGGCTTCGGCGTTTCCCAGCTCCAGCGCGAAGCGCAACTCGCCCAGCAGCGGCACCAGCCGTTCCTCGATGACCTCGCGCGTGCCCGAGCCGGGCTCGCGCACGATCCACTCGGCATCGCGCAGCGCCACCAGGTCATGCGGCACGGCCGCAAGCGGATGCGAGGGGCCGACCACCACCACCATCTCGTCATCGCACCAGCGCACGCTGCGCAGGTCGCGCTCATGGCTGGCGCCTTCGACCAGGCCAATATCGGCGTCGAACTGCAGTAACGATTGCAGTACCTCGCGGGTATTGCCGATGCGCAGATCCAGCGTACACGGGCCGCTGCGCGAATGGCGGAAGCCCGCCAGCAGCGGCGGCAGGATGTAGCTGCCAATGGTATTGCTGGCCGCGATGCGCAGCTGCACGCCGGTCTGGGTGGCAAAGCGCTCCAGTTCCTGGGCCTGGTCCAGCAGCGACAGCGCGCGCGGGAAAAACTGGCGTCCGGTCTCGTTGATGCTGAGCCGGCGGGCCACGCGGTCGAACAGCGGGCTGTCGAGCGCGCGCTCCAGCTCAGCGAGCGAGGCGCTGACGGCCGACTGAGACATCGCAAGTGCCTGCGCCGCCGCCATGGTGCTGCCATGCTGGGCCACGGCAACGAAGACAGACAGCTGGCGCAGCGTCAGGCGCAGGGGGCGGTGTTCAGGCCGGGGGTCAGGGCGGTGGTCCATATCGAAATAATCAATAACACATAACGATATTACCCGTTTTACGGGTTAGAGGGGTGCCAGTACGCTTGAGTCACTAAAGAACACGACCCGAGCCTGCCATGTCCTCCGTTTCCACCCCCCGCACCACCCCGGCCGCTGCGCCGGCCTTGCCGCCGCCGTGGTCGCAGCGCCTGCTGACGCTGGTCCCGCTGGGCGGCATTGCCTGGCTGGCGATTGCGCTGGCCGAGCATCCGGCCGTGGCGCGCTATGGGCTCAGCGCGCTGACGCTGGCCATGTGCGCCGGCATGGTCGCGGCCAATACGCTGCCGCGCCACTGGCTGGCGCCGCTGGCGCCCGGCATGCAGGTCGCACGCCACTACCTGTTGCGCCTGGGCGTGGCGCTGTACGGCCTGCGGCTGACCTTTGCCTCGATCGTCGCGCTGGGCCTGCCGGGCATCGTGGTGCCGCTGACCATGCTGGTGGCCACGCTGCTGTTCGGCACCTGGGTGGGTACGACGTTCTTCGGCCTGAGCCGCCGCGAAGCGATCCTGGTCAGTTCCGGCAGCGCCATCTGCGGGGCCGCCGCCGCCATCGCCGTATCGTCGGTGGTGCGCACCGACGACAAGCAGACCGCCGTGGCGGTGGCGACGGTGGTGCTGTTCGGCACCGTCGGCATGCTGCTTTATCCCTACCTCTACGAACTGGCGACAGGCCACTGGCACTGGGCCGTCAGCGAGCGCATGTTCGGCATCTTTACCGGCGCGACGCTGCATGAGGTCGCCCAGGTGATCGCCGCCGGCAAGATGATCAGCGAGCCGACCGCTGATGCTGCCGTGGTGGCAAAGATGGTGCGCGTGCTGGCACTGGGCCCGTTGCTGCTGGTGATGGCGCTGTGGCCGCAGGGCGGCGAGCAAGCGGAGCAAGGCACTGCCGGCGGCAGCCGCGTGCAAGGCATCCTGAAGTCGGTGCCGTGGTTCGCGGTGGGATTTGTCGCGGTGATGGCGGTCAACTCGGCCGGCACCGTGCCCACTGCCTGGAAGGCGCCGCTGATCGCGCTGGACAACTGGCTGCTGGCCTGCGCGATGCTGGCGATCGGCCTGCACACCCGCATCGGCGACCTGGTGCGCGCCGGGCGCAAGCCGCTGGCGCTGGCCGGTGTGCTGTTCGTGTTCCTGATGGGCGTGGGCGCGCTGATGTGCTATGCCATGGCGTGATGCGCACGCGGACCTGAAGGCATCAGAAGAGGGGGCGATGGCTCCCTTTTTGTTTGGGGCCGGGAAGGCAGGGGGGGCGGCTGTGCGCCCTGGTGCGGCCGACGGGACTCGAACCCGTAAGCCTGGAAAGGCGGCAGATTTTAAGTCAATTAGCATCACAACCCACTTACTCAGTTCGCAACGTAACGCATTGATTTAGCGTGTTTTTTTGTTTTGCGATGAGATTGTGGATTGCTGGCTTGCGGTCGTTTGCGATGCACGTTACGCACGGAATACGCACGCCGCGCTATACTCGCGGCCTTGCCCGGATGACGAAACTGGTAGACGTACCGGACTTAAAATTCGGAGGCCTCTGGCCGTGCGGGTTCGACTCCCGCTCCGGGCACCACACGCAAAACAAAGCCCTGGCCATTGCGGTGGACAGGGCTTTTGTCTATCCGCCAAGATTGCAGGGGGCACCCGATGGATTCGATGCGCGTAGCAGAACTTCTCCAGGCTCTGGATGAGTTCCGGGAGAAGCTGGTTGAACACCGGGAGCTGTGGGGCAAGTCGCTAAGCCAGCCGATCCCCGACTACCCGGTTCGCAACGTCCCTGACTTGGAAAAACAGAGTCATTGGCTCACGCGGCGGCTCGGCGCGCTTAGGCCATACATCGAACGATTCGACGCTGAATGGATCATGCGGCATCCGGCCACCGGAAGCGTTTGGGACGCGCTCGACGTGTCCGTTGGGTTAAGCGCAGTGTCGCAGATGAAGGGGCCATCCCTGCGCTCAACGGTGGAGAAGCTCAACACCATTGCCGGCAGGTTGGAGGCGCTAGACCAGGACGATATTGTTCCAGCGGACCGCGCGGTGCCGTTGAAGTCAGGTTTGCCGGCGGACCGGATCATGCTGGCGTATCTGAGCCATCTTCACCCCTACATCGCCAAGGGCTGCACGAAGCTATTTGTCGATGGGCACTATGCCCAAGCCGTGGAAGAATCAGCCAAGGCTGTCTTCCAATATCTCCGGGATGCTTCTGGCTTGACGTTGGACGGCGCTGCGCTCGCTCAGCAGTCGTTCAGCCTTAAGGCGCCGATTCTCGCCTTCAGCGACCTGTCCGATGAAACGAAGCGAAATGAACAGCTTGGGTTCATGGAAATGCTGGCGGCGTTTGCAAAGGGCGTCCGCAACCCGCTCGCGCACACTCATGGCAAACTAGAGGAAGCGCAAAAAGCGTTTGAGTACCTTTGCCTGGCCTCGCTTTTTTGCAGGCGAATCGATGATGCTTCGCCAAAGCCATCTGCTGCAGCCGGCGCCAATCCTTAAGGCTGTCGATGCCCGTTGACCCGACCACCTTGGCAGAGGCGCGCGCGTTGGTAGCCAAGGCCGGCATGGCGGACTTCGTGCCGACCAGTGAAGCACCTGCCAGCACGGACGGCCACCCGGTAGCGATTGCGTTGATTGATCCGCCAGTGCGGAGTCCCGGCGTTCCCAACTTCGACAAGCCCGACCCCGACAGGCCAGGCGTGGTCCGTAGCGTCAGCATCCTGTCCGCGCTGTGTGCGGGCACACCGCTTCCCCTCTGCTGCTGTTCCAGCGGGCGGGTGAGCAGCGGTATGAGTTGCGCGCAGGCTTCCACCGCTTTCACCTATGCGCGGCGCTGGGGTACACCCATGTTCCCGCCATCGTGACGGATTGGAAGCCTGGCGAGTACTGAGGGAGCGCCGCCGCTCGACTTGCCGGCGGCTGGAGGACGCTCCCAAGGAGCGGAAGATTGTGGCGGACTTCTACAACAAGCCACCAACGTATTTCTTTCAAATCAATAGCTTGCAGTCGAGGCGCAGCAAATAGCATCAGAGCGCACAGGTCGTGACACTACGATTCATCCATCGCAACCAACGAGCGATGGAGAAATCGACCGTGTCAACAAACCAAATTGATCTCAACGATCTTTTCAGCGTTAGCGAGCTTGCTGCGCGCCATCCGCGCGTCCTGAGCGTACTGATTTTGCGCTATCAGCTTCGCAGCCGCGCCAGCAACGGGCTTGCAAAGGCGTGCGTGAAGATCGGAAAGAAGCTGCTCATCAGCGAGCGGCGCTATCAGGAGTGGCTCAGCGAACAGGCAGGCGCGCAGGAGGCTGCATGAGCAATCCATACCGCACCGAGCGCCGCACGCTCGGCGTTAAGGCTGGATTCCAGCGGCCAGCCTGGACCTACGATGCGCGCAACCCGCAGCCCAGCCAGGATCGCAAGCCCCAACAGCCGGCCGCGCAGAGGCATTCGTCGCGCCCACAGACCACTGAGCGGTCGCAGCGCGCGTGGGGGCAACCGTTCGAGGTGCGGTGCCTGTTGATCGCCGGAGAGCCGTTCCGCCCGGAAACGCCGCGCACGCTGCGCTGTCAGCATGTGCGCGCCAATGGCGAAGTGCTCGGGCCGGTTGTCGCCAAATGGCCGCACTGGGCGACGCCACCGGCGACCGGCGCGCGCGTCGAGGTCGGCGCGACAGTCACGATGAGCAACGGACCGGGCGGCGTGCCGCTCGCGCGGCTGGACGTGCACCGGTGGTCGGCGAAGTGACTCTGCGGTGATTAAATCCGTGCATAGAGCGACCTGCACCGAATTCAAAAAAAACATGAATCACAGCGTGATCTAATATGAGCAAGAAACATTGTAAGTCCCTGATTTACAAGGGTTTGCTCATATTTGATTTGGTTGACCAGTGTGCGCGGCGAGACGGACAATCCGCATCACGTGGCAAGCCTCCACGCAACCAGCCCAGCGGGCCCAAAGAAAAAAGCGAACAACCGTATCGAGCAGTTGTTCGCTTCAGCGATTTGAAACATGGTGACCAATAATAACGCAATCGCGGCCAAGCCCGCAAACATTTCTCTCAATCATCCATCTTGCGTTGATAGCCGCTGGCGCGAGTCTTGGTCGATGCCCTGGACTGACTTCATCAGCGGCGTCCTGTCGATGGTCTGTGGCGCCAAGCGCAAGCGGGACGGTTTCTGGCGGTTCTTCGGCAAATCAGTCTGCGATCGCGGTGTCTGCTGCGACGGACGTGAGTATTCAACGGTTGGTGCTGAGCCGGGATGGTCTCGTTGGAGCCTGCCTGGCGTAGATGGAGCCACCGGGCCGGTTGTGATGCGTGCACCATCGGGTCAGTTGTTCTGGATTCCCCGGGGCTGCTGCACCCCTCGGCGAATCTGGTCATTCGGCGAGCTCGTTCGCTCGGCGGCCTACTGCCGCCAATCGGTCGGAGGTGCAGCATGATTTCCGCTCTCCAAACCCATTCCGACATTATCGAGCAGTTCCGCGCCGCGATGCACGAGCGCGACATCAACGTCATCGGCGAGATCATCGCGGACGGCAAGCTGCATCGCTATCGCGTCGATGGCGACAAGAAGGGGCAGCGGAATGCCTGGGCAGTCCTCCACCTCGACGGCAACAAGCCGGCGGGAGCGTTCGGCTGCTGCCGCCGCTACGGTACCGATCAGAAATTCACGTGGAGCGGCAAGGCCACGAAGCCTCTGACGGCCGCTGAGCGCCGCGAGTTGCGCAAGCGCATGGAGCGCCAGAAGGCCGAGCGCGCCGAAGCAGAGCGGGCCCGACACGCGGCCGCTGCCGCAGAGGCGGAACGCATTTGGGACGCGGCTGAAGAGTGCACCGAGCACCCGTACCTGACCCGCAAGCAGATCCAGTCGCACGGGCTGCGCGTGGGTGTGTGGGAGAAGGTCCACCCGGAAACCGGCGAGGTGCGCTTGATCTCCAAGCGCGCGCTGCTGGTGCCGATCCGCGACGCGAAGAAGCGTATCCACAGTCTACAGGCCATCTTTCCGTCGAAGCTGTTGGGCGACCGGGACAAGGACTATCTGACCGACGGCGCGAAGGAGGGGCTGTTCTACTCGTTCGGCACGCCGCAGAAGCTCGATGGCAAACTCGTCATCATCATCTGCGAGGGCTATGCCACAGGCGCCAGCCTGCACGAAGCCACTGGGCACGCCGTTATCGTCGCGTTCGACGCGGGCAACCTGCTGCCCGTCGCGCGCGTCATCCGTGCGCGCTTCCCTGACGCGCTGATCGTCATGGCAGCGGACAACGATCGCTGGACCGTCAAGCCGATCAATAACCCGGGTGTGACGCGTGCGCGCGAGGCTGCCGAGGCGATCGGCGGCATGGTCGCGGTGCCTGATTTCACGAACTTCGCCGGCAACCCGACCGACTTCAACGACCTGTGCGCGAGCGAGGGGGCGCGAGCCGTGAAAGCAATTATCGATGACACACTCGACGAGGCAACCCGCGTTTTGCCTTTGTGGCTTGTTCCGAAGTGCGGCTCGGCGGAGCTCGACCAGATCCAATTCGCGGTCGACGGACTGGCAACGTTCGATTCCGAATTGGCCGGCCGACTGTCTCGGCGTGGTGCCGTGCTGGTTGAGTACAACGGATCCGGCGATCTATGTGCGGCGCTTGAGAGCGCGGCCCAGTTCATGCCGAACGCTGTAGTGCAGGTCTTAGCGGATCCCAAGCAAGAGCGCGAGACTGTGCAGATCGCCCAGGAAAACGGCGTCTCCGTCCGACTGCCGCAAGCCGGCGTGTCGTGGGCGACTGCGATATGGGCCGATCTCTGCGCCGTGACGGGTTCGCAGACCCTCAGGTGGATGGCGGCCCAGACTGACGCGGCCGATGACGAGAAGGCGGCGGGCGCAGTCGCACGGGCGAGCGCGGGGCAGCATGCCACCACTGCAGACTCGCTTGAGTCCGGGTTCACCGTCCTCGGTGGCGCTCGTGACGCCAAGACGATCTACATCTTCTCGCACTCAAGTCGGCAGATCATGGATCTCCGTGCCGGCAGCATTCGAGAGGGCGATCTACTGGCACTCCTGCCTGACGTGAACTGGTGGGAGCTCGAATTCCCCAAGAAAGGTGGGATCGACGTAAAGCAGGCCATCTCGTTCCTAGTTCAACGCGCTCACGCGCGTGGCGTGTTCAACCCCGACGTGAAGCGAGGCCGGGGGGGATGGACGGATGCTGGCCGCACCGTTCTGCATCTTGGAGACCGCCTGATTGTCGACGGCGTGGAGACGGCGCTCACGAAGATCAAATCGAAGTCCATCTATCCCGCGAACTTCGCGCTGCCCTCTCCGAGTGCTATCCCACTATCCGACGACGAAGCGCGCCGCATTCTGCAGATCGCCGGGCGCTTTAGGTGGAAGCGTCCTGCATCCGCCGCGCTGCTTTCCGGCTGGATCGCACTAGCTCCTCTCTGCGGAGCGTTGCGCTGGCGTCCGCACGTATGGGTTACGGGAGGTACGGGATCCGGCAAGACCTCGCTCATGACCCAGTTCGTACACGAACTCGTCAATGGCGGGCCCGATGGACATGCAGGCTGGGCACAATTTCTCAACGGTAATTCGACTGATGCCGGCGTCAGGCAAGACCTGCAGGACGACGCGCTGCCGGTGCTTTTCGACGAGTTCGAGGGCGCTGAGGAACAGGACGCGCGCCGCGTGCAGAACATGCTCGCGCTGGCTAGACAAGCGTCTAGCAACACCGCTGCGCGCACGGTGAAGGGAACCCCAGGCGGCCAAGCGATGGCATTTCGCACGCGCTCGATGTTTGCGTTCTCGTCGGTTGGCGTGTCGCTCAAGCAGCAAGCCGACGTTGAGCGCATCAGCGTGCTCGATCTCCGGCCGAAGCGAGATGGGTTCGAGGCTGGGGCATGGGAGAGGATCGTAGAGGAGCTCGCGACGCTTCGCCGCGATGGCTATGCGGGGCGACTGTTGCGGCGCTCCATCAATTTGCTGCCGGTCACCCTCAAGAACATCCAGACGTTCGCCGCCGTCGCTGCGAATAGGTTCGGCTCCCAGCGCGACGGCGACCAGTACGGCACGCTACTGGCCGGCGCATGGTCGCTGCACAGTTCGGCGGAGGTGACCGCCGAGCAGGCGCGGCACTGGATCGGCTCGTTCGAATGGGCTGACTTTATCGACGAGGGCGAGGGGCGCGCCAGCGTGATCGATGCGATGTTCGGCAAGGCCGTGCGGCTCAACAGCGGCGAACAAGTCCTGTTCGGCGCGCTGGTACGTCGCGCAGATCATCGCGATGTCGAGGGCGTCCAGGTGACGCCGGAAACGGCGAGCGCGGCGCTCGCGCTGTACGGCGTTCGGGTGTCCAGTGGCTGGATGTACGTCAGCAACAAGGGCACGGCGTCGCGCGCCGAACTGCTGAAAGGCACGCACTTCGCGAGTCCGGATACGTTGAGGCGCTCGCTCCGCGAGATGCCGGGTGCGGACAATAGTGGGAACAAGGCGGTGCACTTTCCGGGTATCGGCACGGACAAGTGTTCACGCGTACCCCTCAAGAGCATCTTGGTGGATGGGGAAGATCAAGCCGAGGTCAACGGTGAGCAGTTCTAACGCGGCGCGGGCGCCGGGGAGGGACAGGGCCGACTGACCGAATTTGAGCCCGCCTCGAGCGGGCTTCCTCTTGGTCCCATACGTGCCCGACCTTCGTCGATCATTCCGGCAGGGTTTGATTCCCGGTGGAGAGCTGCTAGAAAAAGGTGTGCTCCCCACGAACGACAACCTCGCGAATACTACCGGGGAGCCGTTGGGGGCGTGTCTCGTGGTCCGGAAATTCAATCTGCTGCGCAACGTTGGCAAATTCGACAACGTTGCTGCTGGTGCTCAGCTTCCATTCAGCCGACTGACTATCATCTATGCCGAGAACGCACGCGGCAAGACAACGCTGGCGGCGATCTTGCGGTCGCTCGCATCCGGTCGGGCGGAGCTCGTTACCGAGCGGGCTCGGCTCGGTGCTCCCCACCCGCCGCATGTGGTCGTTGATACTGGCGGCGGCGCGCCCGCCGTTTTCCAAAACGGCGCCTGGACCCGTACGGCCCCGGAAATTGCCATTTTCGACGACGCCTTCGTCACGGAGAACGTCTTCTCCGGTATGGAGGTCGGCACGACGCACCGGCAGAACCTCCACGAATTGATCGTCGGCGCTCAGGGCATAGCTTTGACCCGGGCACTGCAGGCAGAGGTCGATAGGATCGAGGTCCACAATGGTGAACTCCGGGACCGGGAAAGCGCCATACCGGCGGGGGCCAGGGGCAACCTCTCGGTTGACGCCTTCTGCGCCTTGGCGCCGGTACCCGACTTGCCCCAAGCGATTGAGGAGGCCGAGCGTCGTCTCGCTGCGGCGCGCGACGCTGGCAGGGTGGCAGAGACACCGACTTTCCCACCGCTCTCACTGCCGAAGATCGACCTTGAGGCGCTTCGCGGGCTGCTCGCCAAGGGCCTGCCCGACCTCGACGCCAGCGCCCTGGGACGCGTGCAGGATCATCTCAGCCAGCTCGGTCGCGGAGGCGAGGCTTGGGTGGGACAGGGAATGGGGTTTGCTGGTCATCTGGCCGAACACGGGCATGGTGAATGCCCCTTCTGCGCCCAAGACCTGGCAGGCTCTCCGGTCCTTGCTCACTACCGTGCTTACTTCGGGGACGCCTACAACGGTTTGAAGCGAGAGATCACAGACGCGGCCCGCGCGTTCCGGGCATCTCAAGGTGGCGATGTCCCGGCGGCCTTCGAGCGCAGCATACGCGAGAGCGTGGAGCGCCAGACGTTCTGGAAAGCGTTCGCCGAAGTTCCTGGCATCGAGATCGACACTGCGGCGATCGCCCGAACATGGAAGTCAGCCCGGGAGCCGATTGAGCGCCTGCTCGAGGCCAAAGTGTCCGCGCTGCTGGACGCGGTGAGCGTACCGGCAGATGTCGAGCGTGCGATCGCCGAGCACAACGCCCAGTGCGACAGGATTCGCGAGATCTCGGACCAGTTGGCCGCCACCAACACCCAGCTTGAAACGGTGAAAGAACAAGCTCGCGAGGCCAATGTGGCGACGTTGGCGGGCGATCTAGCCAATCTACGGGCGGTCGAGGCGAGACACGATCCCGCGATCGCGCCGCTCTGCGACGCGTATCTCGCGGAAAAGGCGGCGAAGGCCGCCACTGAGCAGCGGCGCCGAGCTGCGCGGACCGCGCTCGATCAACACCGGCAAGCCGCATTCCCCGCTTACGGGATAGCGATCAACGAATTTCTCCAACGCTTCAATGCCAGTTTCCGCGTCGGGCCTGTCGACCCCGTGAACACGCGCGGCGGCTCGGCAGCCAACTACACACTGCTGATCGATGGCAATCCAGTCCCGTTGTCGGGGAATCCCGGCGACCCAAGCTTCAGCAACACCCTCAGCGCCGGCGACCGCAACACGCTGGCGTTAGCCTTCTTCTTCGCGAGCCTGCAGAACGACCCACAGCGCGCTCAGAGAATTGTTGTCATCGACGACCCGATGACGAGCCTCGACGAACACCGCACGCTGCATACGCTGCAGGAGATGGACCGTCTGGCCCGCGATGTGGCGGGCATGGTGGTTCTCTCGCACTCGAAGCCGTTTCTGCTCGGCGTGTGGGATAAGTGCCAGCAAATGCAGAAGACTGCCTTGGAGGTTCGGCGCTCGGGGCAAGGGTCAATCCTCGCCGCGTGGGACGTGAATGCAGCGATGGTGACGGTGCATGATCGGCGGTACGCTGCGGCGGTGGAGTATCTGGATCAGGCTGACCCGGCTACCGAGCGGCAGGTCGCCGAATCCCTCAGACCGATGTTGGAGTCATTCTGCCGCGTCGCCTATCCGAACATTTTCACGCCCGGCAGTATGCTCGGCCGGTTTCAGGATCTTTGCGAGACGCGGGCCGGAACACCGCAAGAAATCATGAGCGCGGCCAATGCCCGGGAGCTGCGCGCGCTACTGGATTACGCGAACCGGTTCCACCACGATACGAACGCGGCATATGCGACCGAGCTCATCAACGATGCAGAGCTGACGGACTTCACTCGCAGAACGCTTGCTTTCATCCGTCGGCCCTAGCAGCTAGCTTCGTGTGACCGACTACGCGACGTAGTGGCGCCTGCCTGCCGTGGCCGGGTGGTAGGATCGCATTCGTATAACCTTGCCTGCCGGTTATGCTCCAAGTTCGGACCAAGGTTATCCCGCAAAGCCTTGTCCAGCTTGGGTTTCTAACTTTCTAACCTATTTTTCTAGAAATAGAGATTAAGAGGGAGGGGGGTGCCTGTAGTCGCACCACTCAGACCCGAACATTGTGTCTACTTCTCTATGTGTCTCTCTTCGGCGGAAAACTGGTTGGAAAGTTAGAAAGTCCCGGAAACCCAAGCCCGGCAAGGCTTTGCGGGTATAACCGGTGTCATTACCTGTGCGCTAACCAATAACCTCTGCGTCGGCCTCGACCCAGCGCCTCAGTCTGGCGGCTCTGCTGCATCGAGATGGGCAGTGGTCAGCCTGCCATTCCACTGAATTGGCTTGCGCGCAACAGCAAGGTTGTCGTTTGGTTGTGTACAACCGGCCGGACAATGGCGTTCTGCGGCGGCTCAAGCAGAGCGCTGAGGCAGGCGGCGATGGGGCCGGTTCGGCCCTGGATAAACATGCGCCGCGCACACCGGAAATCGTGCGTTCGGGCCAGTGACTAGGCCGGTCAGCGTCGTGAACCGACAATGCATGTATTCATTGAATGCACGCATCCATCTATGGCGCGAGACCAACACCCAGATCGAGCGGAGGCCCTGCGCCTCCTAGAAGAGCATGCCGCCCGCCTTGGCCGAGTCGAGGCGCAGCGTGTCGTGCGCAAACTTTTTCCGAACGTGCCAGCCGGAACTTGGCATACGTGGTGCCGGGCTGCGCGGATGCGCGAGCAGCAGCCCGCAGACATGCCGCTGCCGCCGACGTTTCCTGCACCGGTGGTGAGCGCCGTCGTGCCGGTCGCGAGCGGCGAGCCAATGGCGTTCGACGCGCGTCTGGCTCTGCTTGATGCAGTGGCGATCGCGATGCTGGATACGGCGTGGCCGACAGATCCGGAGACCGGAAGTCGCGCCACTCGCGTCAAGAATCCCATGATGGCTAAGGCGGCAGCGGCCATCCTGCGCGATAGCTCGGCCTTGTGGGCGCGTCATCACGAGAGCGAGCGAAACGCGGAGCGCTTTTGCGAGCAGCTTGACGAACTGGGGGACGCTCTCGGTTCGATTCTTCGAGACGCGGGCGACAAAGCCCTGACCGGAAGGATCATCAGTGCGTTCCGGCGTCTCAACGAGCGCTGGCGCGAGCTTGGTGCCAAGGGGATCAATATTGCAGCGGAGGAGGTCGAAAAATGAACAACAACGAAACCATGAAAGAGATCGCGAGCCTACTCGATGATCTGCTCGTCAAACCCGCTGCCCGATTGCAGCGTCGGCGTCGCGCGTCGAGCCGGCGCGTGCGAGTGGCGCTCGTGGATGACATGTTGCGCGAAATGACCGACGAACTCGAGCAGCGCCTGGCAGGCAAGGAGAGCAGGCATGGCTAAGCGTTGGTCGATCACGCAACACGTGTGCGCATCGTGCTATGGGCGCGTTCTCGCGCGTCCTTGCGACGATGAGCTCATGGAGTTCGTCTGCGCGAACTGCGGACGCGAGAAGGTTGGCGAGAACGAGAGTTGCATCTGCGCCTGCGGCCTGCAGAACGCTGAATGCAGGCCGAACGACGACGTGTCGCCGCTGTGGCCTGGCGAGGTTGTCGCTGTAGAGTTGACGGCCTAGCTTCGGTACTCGTTCGTGGCGCTGACCGTGCGGCGCTTCTCCCATCGCTCGAGCTCATCGCGCGGGTAGAGGATTGCGCCGCCCAGGCGGAGGAATCGCGGGCCAGTGCCGGCACTTCGCCAGTTCGCGAGCGTCCTTACGGCGATGCGGCCGCTGTATCGTTCGGATACTTGGGCCGGCGTCAAATACTGCATGTCTGTTCTCCTGCGGTGTCGCGCATCGTCATCGCGCACACCGTTGGAGTCATCAAGCACGGCCGCACAGAATCCTGTGAAAAGCAGCAGCTTAAAAGGCTGTTGCTCTAGCCCTGGCAGTCCTTCCAAATCATGTACTTAAGGCGCTGGCCGCAAATCTCGGGCGCTATTCGGACGCGTCGTTATTTTGCGCAGGAGTGGTTGCCTTGGCGTGCCGCTCGGCGATCAGCTTCTTGACGTGCTCAGGCATCGTGCGCGCGACGTACTTGGCCGATAGCTTCCTGTCCTCCGGCACATCGCCGTAGTCGTACAGTTCGGGGCGCTCTTTGGGGCTTGGGATCGGTGGCATCTAGCTCTCCTGCTCAGATTGGTGGCTCTCTCGCTTCATCAGCACCCGAGCTTCGTCCTCATCGATTAGGTGCCCCCAGTCGATCGGCTTGTCCCTGCTGCCCTTGTAGGGAACGAACTTGCCTTCACGGGCGCTCCACACTTCCAACGGCACGCCTCGAGCTGGGCCCCGGAATAGGGCGCCTTGGTTTTCGATGTACACCATCATGATCTCCGGTCGCGAGCGGTTAAGCCGTCGCAGCGTGTTTGGTGCGCAGGCGCATGATCGTCTGCCTCGTCGTGCTGAAGTCGCGCGCGATGGCGGCGATGGCGTCGCCGGCGGCGATGCGTTGGGCCGCCTGCTGTTGCTGTTCGGGTGTGAGCGCCGGCGGGCGACCGAACGCCTTCCCGGCGGCCTTGGCGCGGTTGATGCCAGCCTGCGTGCGCTCGATCAGCAGATCGCGCTCGAATTCGGCGACGGCGGCGATCACGCCCATCGTCATCTTTCCTGCCGGGCTCGTCAGGTCGACACCGCCCAGGGCCAGGCAATGCACCCGCACGCCCATCTCGGCGAGATGCTCGACCGTGGCACGCACGTCCATCGCGTTGCGGCCCAGCCGGTCCAGCTTGGTGACGATCAGCGCGTCTCCTTCCTCCATTCGATCGAGCAGCTTGGCGAAGCCGGGCCGCTCCGACGCCGCCACGGAGCCGCTGATGCTCTCCTCGACGATGCGCCGCTTGTCGATCGCGAAGCCGGCTGCCTCGATCTCGCGGCGCTGGTTGGCGGTGGTTTGGTCGGCGGTGGAAACGCGGCAATAGGCAAAGACTCTGCTCATGGTCCCCCTGCATGTACGTTAGTCATGTACGAATCTTAGACCATGTACCAAATATGAGCAAGCCTAGTTTCGTACAGCCAGGCAGGAATCTGTACGTAACCGAACGGTTTCGTACTGCCGCCACGCCTCACGAATCGCTTGCGCGCTCTCTCGAAACCCACCCCTCGACCGGTCGTGACGGAATACTGGGCTCATTCGCGGCACTTGCTGCGGAATTACTGACCTGAATTCACCGGAGCAAAAATGAGCAATTACGAATCCCAGCGCGCGGCTGTCATCGCTGACATTACGGCCGCAGCGATGGTCGGCAGTCCGACCGACAAGCTTCGCAAGAAACTCGCCGATCTGGACGCTCACTTTGAAGCGGAACTAGCCGCCCAGGACGCCGCACAACGCGCCGCCGCCGCTGAGCGACAGCAGGCTGCCGTTGAGGATGGCCTGGCTCGTGCAGACTCCGCCGTTTTCCGCCTGACGGCCGTCGGCCACGTGCCAACCGACGATGAGGCGCGCCGCCTCCGCGACGCTTACTGCGACCTGGCGGAGGCTCAGGCCAATGTTGCTACGCTCCATGAGCGCAGCGCCGAGCTCGCTGTCGCCGTCTCTGCTATCGAGAAGCGGGTCACGCTCTTGCGCGATCGCGCACAAGCGCTGTCTGCCCTGCGATTGGCGGGCGCCGCAAGTGAGCGCGATCAGGCGGAGAGCTTCACGGTAGAGCGCGACATTGCAACTCTTGAGACGGCCCTGACCGAGGCCCGCGTGCACGTAGAGGCTGCGCGCATCCCGAGCGATCTTCTGCAGCGTCGCGATCGACTGCTGGCCGCCGCTGCGCAAGCCGAGGTCGCGGTGTCGACCCGATTCCTGACCGAGCAGGCGGCTGCGTATGAGGCCCTGCTTCTCGACGCCGTCGGCACGCTGATGCGCGTGACCGGGGCGGTACGACCTGGCGATGTGTATCGCATGGGCGATCGCCTGAGCTGGTTCGTCCGAACCGGCGCTCTCCCGAAATAAGCCGGAGCTCTGCTATGGCGAAATTCAGCGCTGAGAACCCGGGCACGCCCTTCCAACCCGGAAGGGTTGCGAATACTCGGGGCCGACCACGTACGGCCGACCGTCTGCGCCGAGATGTCGCCGCAGAGCTCCTCAAGCACGGCGGCATGCTGACGCGGCTCGCGGTGCAGAAGGCGCTTGCAGGCGATCCTGGGTGTCTTGCTGCATGCGTCGCACTCATCGGAACGCTCGATGGCAAGCAGGCCAAACGTAACGATCCACCCACGGCGGCCGATTGAGCCGCCTTCCCAGGCGCGTGTGTTTTCCGCCCTGGGCTTTTTATTCGGTTAGCGCCCAAGGAGGGCAAGATGTCGACGAGATTGATTCATGAGGAGATGCGCGGCGGGATGCGACTCCGGCTTACCGTCCTTGACCATCACATGGTGGCCGAGGCCATCCGTGGTCGTGACAACACTGTCCTCGCGAAAGCGAGCTGCTCGCACGGTGGCAACCTGGGGCCGAACGCGTTCAAGCCGCAGACATCGCCCCTCGCCAAGTGCCTGATGGACGAAGTGGCCGACAAGGCTACGGGGGGAAGGCGCAAAGGTCCATTCGACATGCTGGTCGATGAACTTTGGGCTGCAAAGCAGCGCGCCGGGCGCGGCATGCACAAGGCCCTCGGCCAGGCACGTGCGATCTTCTTCAAGTCGGCGACACCACGTGATGCCGTTCAGTCGCGCGCTTTGACCTCGCGTCGGACCACTAAGCGGAGCTCGAAATGACCGGCGGCGTTCGTATCCCAATCGAGGCGCAGCTCGACGCGGGGGATATTGAGAGGGTACTGCAGCAGTTCACACAGCAGATCAATAAGCTGGGGAGCGCAGTTGCCAGTGCCAACAAGCTGAAATTCGAGCCGGTCACCAAAGCATCGGTTGACGAGGTCATCCGCATCACGAGGGCATTCGAGAATCTTCGCAGAGTTTCAGGGGATCTGAACAAGCGGATGAATGCCACTGGTCAGGGCGGCGCCGCCTTCACAGACGTGGACTGGCAGAAGCTATACCCGGATGCCTCGAGCCGGGCGCGACAGATGAGGAAGTCCTTCGAATACGTCACCGGGTACGGCTTCCAGCAGGCGCCGTCCGGTCAGCCACCCGCCCAGCCTCCCACGCCATCGGGTGGTGGCGGCGCGGGCACTGGCAGCGCCGGCCGGCAGATTATCGGCGCCGGGCTGAATGCCATGGGGCCGGTCGGTGGCGTTGCCAACAGCGCCCTCTCTGCTGGCATGGCAGGCGGCATCGGCGCCGGGATCATGGGCTTTGCCGGTGGCCTGGCTGCGTTCGCCTTGGGCAAGGCGATCGGCGCCGTGCGCGAGAAGATTGGCGCGGCCGAGCAAGAGAACATCGGCTACGACACGCTCAAGCGTCAGCTTGGCGACGTGAATGTCAGCTTCGGCGTGCTCAAGGACGCGCTGCGCGCGGCGTCCAGCGGCCTCGATACGACGTTTGAGGATGGGCAGCGCCTCGGCGCTCAGTTCGTCAAGCTGTCCGGTATCACGGGCGAGCAGTACAAGACGGTCGCGGAGGAGGTCCATACCGCTGGTGGCTTCGGCCGCTCGTTCGGGATGGAGCTCGGGCAGAGCAACGCCTTCTTCGCGCAGATGCGCCAGTTCAGGGTCACCAACGACGAGCAGGGCAGCCGTCGCCTGGCGCTGCTGATTGGCGAGAGCATCGCCAAGTCGGATTCCTTCTCGAAGGCCGACGAGGTGCTGGACGCCATCTCGGGCTTCACGGCGCAGCAGACCCGCATGGGCCTGAATAGCGCCAACGTGTCCGGCTACGCGAGCATGCTGACCGGCTTGATTGGCAACAAGACGCCTGGTCTCGACCCTGCCGGCGCGGCCGCGCTGTTGGGCCGCGTCAATGCATCGATCGCCGGCGGTGGCGCGGCGGGCGAGGCTGGGCAGAACTTCATGTATTCGGCGTTGGGCTCGCGTCTCGGCCTCAACCCGATTCAAACTGGCATCCTGCGCGAGCAAGGCGCGTTCGGCACCGGGCGCGGCACGTTTGGGCCCGGCTCGTTTTATGAGCAGTTCGCCAGCCGCTTCAATTTGCCGACACTCGGGGCGGCGAAGTCTGATGCGACCAACCTGCAATTGCTCATGGAGCAGTTCAAGAAGAACTATGCGGGTCGGCCCGAGCTCATGATCAACGCCATGTCGAACTTGTTCGGCACCAACATGTCGCAGTCGATGGCGCTGGCGACGATCGGTCCGGAACAACTCGGCGGGCTGTCGGCGCGCTTGAAGCGTCTCGGCGTCGACATCAAGGACGTGAATGCGACCGGCATCTCGCGCATCAGCCAAATCGAGGCCGATGGCTCGCTGAGCGACGCAGAGAAGGACAAGCGCGTCAGAGAGGCGGCGACGCAGTCCCAAGAAAGAACGCTTGGTGGTGACGTGCGCAAGGGTATCGCGACGCTGGACAACATCCAAACCACGCTAGCGGACAAGATGGTTCCGGTGATGCAGTCTATGCGGGATGGCATCATGTACCTGGCCGGCGGCAGCGACAAAAAGAGTCCGCGCGAGATCCAAGAGGCGGTCATGCGGGCCGAGTCGAAGGACCGGGCCGGCATGGTCACAGGGCAGTTGGACCCGCAGATTGCCGAGGCTGAGAAGAAGCGCGAGCTGCTCAAGGGGAAAATCCTGGGTATCGCCAGCAAGCGAGACCAGGCGGCTAAGTGGGGTGAGGACGAGGAGCGGGACCGGCTGAACAAGGAACTGCTCAAACTCGAGCAGGAAGAGAAGGGCAACCAGGCCCGGATCACCGCGCTAAAGAAGGAGCGGGCCGACAAGCTGGAAGAGGAGGCCAAGTTCATCGAGGAGAACGTCAAGAAACTCAAGGCGGGGACGCTCCACGATCAGCCGGCGGAATCCGGCGGCGATGGCAGTCTCACGCCGGGGGCGTTCAATCGTGGCGAGGACCGGTGGGACCGTGCTGCGCGCGCAGCCGGCCGAGGCGCCGGCTCGTCCCAGTTCGACGCGCTGTTCGTCAAGTACGGGAAGGAATACGGCGTCGACCCGAAGCTGCTCAAGGCGATCGCGATGAAGGAATCCACCCTGGATCCCAACGCCGTCGGCTCGCTCAATGACAATGGCACCCGAGACTACGGCCTGATGCAGCACAACTCGCGCTACCTGGCGTCGCGCGGCATCACCGACTGGAGCGACCCTGAGCAAAGCATCCGGGCAGCGGCCAAGTTCCTGCGGCAGAACATCGACGCGTCGCACGGCAACGTGCGCCGTGGCGTGCGCATGTACAACGGCAGCGGCCCGCGTGCTGAGGCGTATGCTGACGACGTGATGGGGAGATATGCAAATGTCGGCGAGGTAGAGCAGAAGGGCACGCCGCTGCCGGAGGGGCCGGCGTCACCGCGCCCAGGCGAAACTCAGATGCAGCAGCGGATCTCTGTGGAGGGGACATTCCACCTGCACAATCCGAACGGCTCGCCGGCTGCGGCACCGATTTCGGTCCGGACGCGGTTGGGTCCTCCTGCGCCTTCTGGCGCTGGAGGCTGAGCCCCTTCTATCGAGGTCGTGCAAATACACTGGTGAGGTGCCAATCCCGGATCTCACCAATGGACATCACCTACTTCGAGAATGAGTATCTGCCCGGCGTGCAGCACTTCCAGTGCGAGCTCCTCAGAGCGAGCCTGTCGGTCGAGTCCTGCTCAGGCAACTGGCGCCGTGCCAACCACGAGCAGGATCTGGCGCGCCATCGCTGCCGGGGCTGCTCGGTCGGTGCGCAGCATGCCGGCGACAGTGGTGCCAGCACTTCGCCGTTTCGCGGAACGCTGATCTGCGGCCGATGCCATCGGGGCGCTTCCAGGCTGATCCACGCGCACCTCTGCGTGAGCTGCTACAACCGCGAGCGCGAGTGGCTGATCGGCAAGAACGGGAAGGGCAGCCCTCCGATCAAATTGGCGCGCCTGGACCCTCGTGGCGTCACCTACCAGCGCGCCGACGGCACCGTGCATACCCGAGCGATTGATCGGACGGTGGATACGGAGGAGGTGCTTGTCGCGGTGCTGCGCGACGAGCAGCAGGCGACAACATTCGGATTTGCCGGCAGGATGCGGGTGAGCGCTGAGGCAGCCCCCGCATCCGTGCCAGAGGGCTGCTAGCCAAAAGTCCGCTCTGCAAGCTCCACGGCGTCGTCCGTGTCCAGGTGCGTGTACCGGTTGAGCATCGCCAGGGTCTTGTGGCCGGTGACGGCTTGCACCTTGGCGATGTTCTTCTCGACACGGATCAGCTTCGTTGCGACAGTGTGGCGCGTGGTATGCAGCACCACCTGATCGAGCGGATCGTCGCGGTCTTGCCATAGACCGGCGCGTTTCCGTACGGCCTTCCAAAGCATGTCGATATTCTTTGGCCGTTCGGGGTGCCGGGGGTCAAAGAACAGGTAGTCGGAGCTCAAGGGCCGCACTTTCTTCGCCTCGATCAGCGCAGCCTTCACATCGCTCACCAGGGGCAGGGCGCGCGGTGAATCGTTTTTCGTCTTGGGCAACATCGCCACGGATCGGTCGAGGTCGATGTCCTGCCAGCGAAGTTTCAGCACTTCCGACTTGCGCGCTGCCGTGGTGAGGCAAACCCGCAGGAACAGGCGCATCATCGGCCAGCTACTGCCATCGCAGGCCGTGTAGAGGCTCTGCTCCTCGCCAGGCGTCAGGATCCGGCGTCTGCCATCGGACTCTTTCTCCTTGGACACGGCGCCACCCTTCATGGGGTGGATGGCGATGATCTCGCGTTGCATGGCGAAATTGAACACGCTGCTCAAGGTCGCCAGGTAGCGGTTGACGGTCGCCGGCGTGAGCGGTTTGTCCAGTTCAATTGGACCGGACGGGGAGTATCGGACGGCGGGTTTGACCAGCAGCGTAGCCTTGCACGTGTTAATGGCTCCGCGATTGATCTCGCCAGTCTTCATTGAGCCGAGTTCGGCGCGCCAGAAATCGATATGTGTCGGATCCCAGAACCTCGTGCCCTTGGTTGGCGGGGACTTGACGAATGCGTCTAGGAGGTCACCAAAGCTCGGCCCGGTAGCGGCGCCTAGGGCAGCTAACCCGGCGCTGTTTTCGTTCTCGCGCAGCCAGTCCTTAGCTTCTGTCTTGGTCGCGAACACCTTCGACTTGCTGACGGACTTGCCGCTGACGTTGCGGCGGATGAAGGCGCGGTGCGTAGTGACGGACTTGCCGGTTTTGGCGTCGGTCTTCTTGAGCGTGGTGATGGAGCCCATGATTCCTCGTGACTGGGTGGATTACGCAGATTTACGCACGACGTGCCGCAAACCCTTGCCAATCCTACTGTCACGAGTGATTTTAAGTCTGCTGAGTCTACCAATTTCTCCACGGCCGCACGGCAAGCCCGGTATTGTGGTGGCTCCGCATCCCGGATGCAAGCGCGTTGCTGCTGCGGGCGCCGGCTGAAAGCGCGCGGGGGCCGCAAAAAGTGACGCCACTGTTACGGCTGGTAACAATGTCGACCTTGCCGTTGCACCTGGAAAATTCCGAACCCCTACAATACGGATTAAGAGAAATCTCAATTTGAGAGGCGGATATGAAACGTTGGTGGCTCGCAGCATTCGGTGTCGCAGCCGGGCTTGCTTCTGGGGCAGCAATGGCCCATGTGAGCGTCGGCGTGGCAATCGGGGTGCCGGGCGTAGTGGTTGGCGCGCCCGCCTACTATCCGCCAGCCCCGGCTTACTATGCACCGCCGCCTGTCGTGGTGGCGCCTGCGCCGGTCTACTACGGCCCGCCGCCGGTGGTGGTACGCCCGCGTCCGGTCTATTACGGTCCTGGCTACTACGGCCCGCCGCGTTATTACGGCGGCCACCGCGGCTACTATGGCCCGCCGGGGTACTATCGTGGCCATGGACATGGCCATGGCCGTTGGCGCGACGACTGATCGTCGTTCGCCCTGCGCAAGCTTTTTGAAAGAGAAGGGTCCTCCGGGGCCCTTTCCTTTTTCCTGCCGCAGTGCGACATGAGGCGCTGAAGCCAGTTCCCGGAAATTCGCCCCCTTGCTGAGAATAGTCAAATTATTTGAACAGACTGCTCAAAGCGTCACCTCTATCGATATCAGGGTTTTCCCCTAAACTATTCTTGTGACATCGTGATGACAGCACCGCAAAGTGCTGCACGGTGCCTTGACCAACCAAAGAATAGCAAGGGGAATATCCATGAAGATCACCAAAGCCGTTGCTGCCGTCGCAGCGCTGGCCGCGCTGGGCGCGCTTTCCACCTCCGCATTTGCCGCCGTCGGCAAGGTCGATCCGTACCTGGACGGCGCCAGGGTCGGCAAGACGGACCCGTACACCGATGGTGCCAAGATGGGCAAGGTTGATCCGTTCACCGACGGTGCCCGCCTCGGCAAGCCCGATCCGTTCACCGATGGCGCGCGCATGGGCAAGCCCGATCCGTTCACCGACGGCGCACGCATGGGCAAGCCGGATCCGTTCTCGGACGGCGCCTGAATCGCTGTAGTCCGTGCATGATGAATGGCCTGCCAAAACGCGGGCCATTTTTGTTTTTGCCCGTGGTCCGGCGCGCCGCAGCGGGGCGCCTGCCATGACGATGGCCAGAGTGCGGCGCTATACTTCGGCCTCAACCAAATGAATGACCAGGAGAGTGGCATGCAGCAAAAGACGGTTCTGACGGCAGACGATGTGAAGAAGATCATGGCCGCAGCGGAAACCGAGGCGAAGAATCATCAATGGGCCGTGTCCATCGTCGTGGTGGACGATGGCGGCCATATGCTGGCGATGCAGCGCCTGGATGATGCCGCGCCGATCTCGGCCCACATTGCCAGCGAAAAGGCCCGTACCTCGGCGCTGGGCCGTCGCGAGTCGAAGGTCTACGAAGACATGATCAACAACGGCCGCTACTCGTTCATGACGGCGCCGGTGCTGCAAGGCATGCTGGAGGGCGGCGTGCCCATCGTCTGCAACGATCAGGTGGTCGGTGCAGTGGGCGTGTCGGGCGTGAAGTCGACCGAAGACGCGCAGATCGCGCGCGCCGGCATCGCTGCGCTGGGCCTGTAAAGCCCTTGCGCCGGCCACAGTGCCGGCGCATGAAAATGCCCCGCAGGCATGGCCTGCGGGGCGGCATAAAAGAGGGCGTGGCTGGGTACGGTCGGCCGGCGTGGGGTCTGAATCCCCCGCGACACCAGTACCTGGCTAGTGCCCAACACCTCGTTCCGAGGTGGTCCCCACAAAAGTCATTACTGCCACGTGCGTGGCACCCGCGCCCAACGCGGGTCTCGATCGCTTCCCTCTGGCTTCAACCTTGCGGTATCGCCGCGGGGCCGCGTCATTTCGTCAGGATCAGCTTGCCGTAGCGCGTGACGCGCAACGTGTAGACATCGCCGTTGTGCAGGATCGGCAGAGTGCTGGCGCCGTGCATGATGGCGTCCAGGGCGACCGGCTCGCCGACAGGCGCCGGCGACAGGCTGTCGCGCACCAGTGCCTCCAGCCGGGCGGGGAGGGCCGCCACGGCGGACTTCACGGATGCGATGGTCGACGGTGCTGCCTTCGCGCTGGCCTCGCGGCGCGGTTGCGCAGCGACCTCGACGCGGCGCAGCGACAGCCGGCGGCGGGTGACTTCACGCGGTTGCGACAGCGGCAGGGAAAGTGTGCTCATCTTCTGGCTCCGTTCTGCAATAAGGGCGCGCCGGTCACGGCGCAGTCGATGAAAGGATATTAAATGAGAATTGTTATCATTGCAATAGCCTTCGGCCAAGATTCGTGGAGCGACCATGAGCGGCCGGGAAGGGGCGCAGGGACGACGCAGCGCGGGCTGGTGGCATGAATTGAATCGGCGACATCAATGACAAAGGGCACCCTGAGGTGCCCTTTGCCGTTCCGGAGCGCCTGGCGGCGCCCGCTCAATGCTTGGGTTCGGTGATAAAGCCGATCTTGCCCAGGCCGCCGTGCTGCGCGGCGGCCATGACCTCGGCCACGCGCTCGTAGCGCACCTCGCGGTCCGCGCGCAGGTGCAGCTCAGGCTGCGGCTGCTGCTGCGCGGCCAGCGCGATATTGCTTTCCAGCGTGGCCTGGTCCACTTCCACCTGGTTCCAGAAGACCTTGCCGCTCGCGTCGATCGACACGTTGATGCTCTGCGGCTTCGGGTCGTTCGGGGTGTTGGTGGCGCGCGGCAGGTCGATCTTCACCGCGTGGTTGATCACGGGGATGGTGATGATGAAGATGATCAGCAGCACCAGCATGACGTCGACCAGCGGCGTCATGTTGATCTCGCTCATCACCTCGTCGTCGTCGCCGTCGAGAGTACCGAATGCCATGATGACTTCCTTGCTAGCGGTTTAGCGCTGTGCCGCGGCCAGGCGCACGGTGCCGTCTTCGGTGCGGGCGCCGGTGGGGCGCACGCGCGCGCCGGTGACGAAGTAGGCGTGCAGGTCGTGGGCAAAGCGGTTGAGCTTCGAGATCACCGACTTGTTGCCGCGGGTGAGGGCGTTATAGCCCAGCACGGCGGGAATTGCCACGGCCAGGCCGAAGGCGGTCATGATCAGCGCCTCGCCCACGGGGCCGGCAACCTTGTCGATGGTCGGCACGCCCGAGGCGCCGATGCCGATCAGCGCGTGGTAGATGCCCCACACGGTGCCGAACAGGCCGACGAACGGCGCGGTCGAGCCCACCGAGGCCAGCACTGCCAGGCCCGACTGCATGTGTGCCACCGACTCGTCGATGGAGCTTTTGAGCGAGCGGGTCAGCCAGTCGGAAATGTCCATCACGTCGTGCAGTTGCGGCTGGCTGGCGCGATGGTGCTGGGCGGCTTCCTTGCCGGCGATGGCCAGCGTGCGGAACGGGTTGGCATCGCCGGCGCCCAGGGTTTCGAGCGCGTGGTCGAAATCGTCCGAGTGCCAGAAGCGCTTTTCCGCGCCGTGCGCCATTTTCTTCAGGCGCACCAGATCCCACGCCTTGGTAAGGATCACGATCCATGAGGCGAGCGACATGATCAGCAGAATCATCGCGGTCGCACGCATGACGAAGTCGCCTTGCGTCCAGAGGTGGGAGAGTCCGAGGTCCTGCATGTGTTGGTTCCTGGTGAGTTCGCTTGGTTTAGGTCAGATCAGAGATCGGGAAATCCGGGGCGGTCAGTTCAGTTCGAAGCCGATCGGCTGCTGCGCCGTGACGGCAACGGCGCGGCCGTTGTCCAGGTAAGGCTTGCAGCGCATGGTCTGCACGGCCTCTACCGCGGCCTGGTCCAGGCGCGACGAACCGCTCGAGGATACGACGGAAGTCTTCACGACCTTGCCGCTTTCGTCGGTGGTCAGGCGCACCACGGCCTTGCCGGTCTCGCCCATGCGGCGTGACTGGGAAGGATACTTCGGTTGCGGCGGCGTGCACTGGATTTCGCCGATGCCGACTGCGCGCGGCGCGGCGGATACCGGCGCCGGGGCGGGCTCAGCGGCTGGTGCCGGGGGTGCCGGCGGCGCGGGAGGGGCCTCGGGCGCGTTCGGCGTCGGCGGCAGGCTGGCTACCGGCTGCGGGGTTGGCCTGGGCTGCGGCGGGGTCGGCTTGGGCGTGGTCACCTTCACCTGCTTGGGCGGGGTTTCCTGCTTGGGCTTGGGTTTGGGCGGCTCCGGCGGGGCTTCCTGCCTGGGAGGCTCCAGCGGGATGATGCGCGCGACGATTTCCGGCGAGATCACCGCCTCGGTCAGCTTGCGGCCCAGGCCGCTTTGGATCAGGTAGAGCAGGCCGACGTGGAACAGCAGTACGGCGAGCGTAATCTTGAAGAAGCGTTGGTCGAACATGTGTCAACAACAAAAGTCTGCCAGCGGTGGCACCGCAGCGGCGCTGTGTGCGCCGTCACTTGCGATAAAACAGGATCAGCGAGATGCCGCAACCGACCAGCAGGCTAAGCAGCAATTCCATGATAAACGCTCCTTCAACTGGGTTGCCGTGGGAGCGCCACTCTGGGGCAGCGTGTCAGCTGGCTAGTATAAACGATAATGATTCTTATTTGTTGTGATTTGTGCGTCGCAACTGGAATTTTCTGGCGCGGCACGTTATACCGGCAAGTCCAGACAGCATTCCGGGGGGAATGAAGCGGTGCACGCGCGCTGGCGCGCTCTGGCACTTTGCTGCGCTTCGGTGCCCCAGGCCACAATTGCCGGTGCCCGTTGCGCACAGGCATGCGCGGCTGGCGCCAAAGCGCGCTAGCATAGGAAGAAACTGTAGACGTGGCGGTGCCCCGGTCGCGGCCCCGCCATCGCGCACAGCGCGCTCGGGGACCCGTCCATGGACTTCACACGTTTTGCTGAAGATGACCGATCGACGCTTCTGCGCTCCATGCCTGGCACATCGTCCAGTTCAGCATTGGACTGGATGTGCGCCCAGTTTGCCCTGCGCGTGGTCTGCGCACTGGGCCCGCGCTTCAACCTGCGCAGCAATATCAACGATGTCCTGACCGTCAGCGCGCAGGAGATGGTGTGGCCGTACGGCGTGGTGCTGCGCGTGCAGCGCTTCCTGGCCGCGCGCTGCGCCGACATGCCGGCCTGGAAGGGCACCGCCCGCCTGACCCCTGAGGAATTCCTGGACCGCCACGGCCAGTGGAACAGCGCATTCGATGAAAGCGCGCTGTTCTATTACCTGGACGAGTACGTCAAGCACCACGCCAAGGACATGTTCGCCGTGTTCGACGCTTCGGCAGCTGCCATCGCCCAGCGCCTGGAAGGCGAGCGCGTGCTGCTGGTGCGCAATATCGACATGCTCAGCCATGTGCTGGACCTGCCCGAGCACGAGCGCAAGCTTCTGCTGTACGCGGCGCTGGCCAAGTACAAGCGCGACCTGCGCGCGGTGATGGTCGACTGCAAGGTGGCGCACAGCCAGGAAGCGTTCCAGATCCTGGCCGGCCTGACCGGCGCCGGCGCGGCCGACGTGGCCGCCTCGCTGCGGCCGGGCTCGCGGCTGGAGACCCTGAACCTGATTGAGCAGCCACTCCCGGAAAACAGCGTGACCGACCTGGGCGACCTGATGCGGCTCTCAGACCGGCTGCTGCATGTGCTGCTGGGCAACTACGCCAACGAAGCCGAGATGATGGCGGTGTTCACCCGCCCGGCCGCGCCGCCCACGCTGACTACTGCCGACTATCCCCATGTCGAGACCGACGCGCGCTACCTGTGCGCGCTGCTGAGCAATGCCACGCGCCAGCACGCCAGCGGCGTCAACGTACTGATCTATGGGCCGCCCGGCACCGGCAAGACCGAGTTCGCGCGGCTGCTGGCGCGTGAGGCCGGCTGCGAGTTGTATGAAGTGGATTGCCTGGACCGCGACGGCAACAGCCTGTCGGGCAAGGACCGCTACCGCTCGCTGCAGGTGTCGCAGGCCTTTCTGCGCGGGCGTGCGCATACCGCGCTGCTGTTCGACGAGGTGGAAGACGTCTTCCCCGGCAGCGCGCGCGAGCTGATGAGCCTGTTCGGCCAGGAAGACACGCGCGCCTCGGTGAACGGCAAGGCCTGGGTCAACCAGACGCTCGAGCAGAACCCGGTGCCGGTGATCTGGATCTCCAACTCGATCCGCCAGATCGACCCGGCCTACCTGCGCCGCTTCCAGTTCCACCTGGAACTGAAGATCCCGCCGCCGCTGGTGCGCGAGAACATTATCCGCAAGCATCTGGGTGGGCTGGATGTCAGCGACGCCTTTATCACCGGGCTGGCCGGGCGCAAGACGCTGACGCCGGCACAGGTGCAGTCGGCCGCGCGCTTCGTCGAACTGGCGCGGCCCGATGTTGAGGAACCGGTCGAGGCGCTGATCCTGCGCCAGCTGGAACACGCCGACCGCGCCATGGGGCTGCGCCCAGAGGCCGAGGCGCGGCCGGTGGTCACGCACTACCGGCTGGAGAACCTGCACCTGGAAACCCGCTACGAGGTGGTCAAGATCGTCGACGCGCTGCGCGTGCGCCAGCGCGGCACGCTGTGCTTCTACGGCCCGCCCGGCACCGGCAAGACCGCGCTGGCCGAGCATATCGCGGCCGAGCTGGACCTGCCGCTGATGATCCGCCGCGCCTCCGACCTGATGAGCAAATATGTGGGCGAGACCGAGCAGCAGATCGCCGCCATGTTCGCGCGCGCCGAAGAGGATGGGGCGGTGCTGCTGCTGGACGAGGCCGACAGCTTTATGCAGAGCCGCCAGCAGGCGGTGCGCAACTATGAGATCTCCGAGGTCAACGAGATGCTGCAGGGCATGGAGCGCTTTAACGGCATCTTTATCTGCACCACCAACCTGTTCGATCGCATCGACGAGGCCGCGCTGCGCCGCTTCTCGTTCAAGATCCGCTTCCTGGCGCTCAAGCCCGCGCAGCGCGTGGCGATGTTTGTCGACGAGGCGCTTGACGGCGAGGCCGCCGGCCTGACCGACAGCATGCGCCGCGAGCTGGATATGATGGATTGCCTGACGCCGGGCGACTTTGCCACGGTCAAGCGCCAGTGCGTGCTGTTGGGCGAGGCGCTGACGCCGGATGAGTTCCTGGCGCAGCTGCGCCAGGAACACGCAATCAAGCCCGAGGTGCGGGAGCACCGGCCACTGGGCTTCCTCCAGTAAGCGGGGCGCCGGTCAGAGCGCCGGCGCCGGCTCGATCACCACCGTTTCCGCATCCGCTTCCACCTGCAGCAGCGTGGCTGCCATGGCGCGCAGGTGCGCGGCGTCCTTGGTGGAGGCAAAGCGGTCGTGCGGGGTGGCAGCGGGCGCGGCGGCCAGCTTGTGTTCGGCCAGCTTGCGCGCCAGCTGGCGCGCAATGGCGCTGCCGGTGTCGACCAGTGCCAGCTGGTCGCCAACCATCGCCCGGATCGTGCCGGAGAGAAAAGGGTAGTGGGTGCAGCCCAGCACCAGCGTGTCGGCGCCGGCCTCCAGCATGGGCGTCAGGTAGGCATCCAGGCGCTGGCGCACGGCCGGGCCGTCGGTCTCGCCTTGTTCGATCAGCGACACCAGTCCCAGGCCCGCCTCGCACAGGAAGCGGCTTTCGCCTTCCAGCGATGTCAGCAGCCGCGCGAACTTGGCGCTCTTGAGGGTATTGGCGGTGGCCAGCACGCCCACGACCTTGCTGCGGCTGGCGGCCGCAGCCGGCTTCAGGCCCGGCTCGACGCCGATGATCGGCACCGCCAGCCGCTCGCGCAGCGTCTGCACCGCATGCATGGTGGCGGTATTGCAGGCGATCACCAGCGCCTTGCAACCCTGGCCGAGCAGCCATTCGCAGGCCTGCAGCGTGCGCGCCTCGACAAAGGCCTCGGGCTTCTCGCCATAGGGCGCGTACCTCGAATCCGCCAGGTACAGCAGCGATTCATGGGGCAGCAGCGCGCGGATCTCGCGCAGCACGGACAGGCCGCCGAGGCCGGAATCGAAGACGCCGATGGGTGCGGGGTTCACGGGGGGGCAGGGACGACAAGAAACAAGGTAGAAAAAAGCCGGGTCGGAACCCGGCTTTTTTTTCGAGCGCGACGGCAGATTCTACCGTTTTGCCAGGCTTACAGCGCGGCGACCGGGATCTTGCCGATCTTGGCCTGCCATTCCGCGGGGCCGGTCTTGTGCACCGAGGTGCCTTCGCTATCCACGGCGACCGTCACCGGCATGTCCTTGACGTCGAACTCGTAGATGGCCTCCATGCCCAGGTCTTCGAAGCCGACCACCTTGGCTTCCTTGATCGCCTTGGCCACCAGGTAGGCGGCGCCGCCCACGGCCATCAGGTAGGCCGACTTGTGCTTCTTGATGGCCTCGATCGCCACCGGGCCGCGCTCGGCCTTGCCGATCATCGAGATCAGGCCGGTTTCGGCCAGCATCATCTCGGTGAACTTGTCCATGCGCGTGGCGGTGGTGGGGCCGGCCGGGCCGACCGCCTCGTCGCGCACCGGATCGACCGGGCCGACGTAGTAGATCACGCGGTTCTTGAAGTCCACCGGCAGCTTCTCGCCCTTGGCCAGCATGTCGGCGATGCGCTTGTGCGCGGCGTCGCGGCCGGTCAGCATCTTGCCGTTGAGCAGCAGGGTCTGGCCCGGCTTCCACGATGCGACTTCTTCCGGCGTCAGCGTGTTCAGGTCGACGCGCTTGGAGGTCTCGGTGTTAGGTGCCCACTCCACCTTCGGCCATTGCGACAGGTCAGGCGCTTCCAGCTTGGCCGGGCCGCTGCCGTCCAGCGTGAAGTGCACGTGGCGGGTGGCGGCGCAGTTGGGGATCATCGCGACCGGCTTGGACGCGGCGTGCGTCGGGCAGGCCATGATCTTGACGTCCAGCACGGTGGCCAGGCCGCCCAGGCCTTGCGCGCCGATGCCGAGGGCGTTGACCTTCTCGTACAGCTCGACGCGCAGTTCCTCCACCCAGTCCTTCGGGCCGCGGGCGATGATGTCCTGGATGTCGATGGACTCCATCAGCGATTCCTTGGCCATCACCATGGCCTTCTCGGCGGTGCCGCCGATGCCGATGCCCAGCATGCCCGGCGGGCACCAGCCGGCGCCCATGGTAGGCACGGTCTTCAGCACCCAGTCGACGATCGAGTCAGACGGGTTCAGCATCACGAACTTGGACTTGTTCTCCGAGCCGCCGCCCTTGGCCGCGACCTGGATGTCGACGGTGTTGCCCGGCACCACTTCGTAGTGGATCACGGCCGGGGTGTTGTCCTTGGTGTTCTTGCGGCCGCCTTCGGGCGGGCTGACGATCGAGGCGCGCAGCACGTTGTCCGGGTGCGTGTAGCCGCGGCGCACACCCTCGTTGATCATGTCGGTCAGGCCCATGGTGGCGCCGTCCCAGCGCACGTCCATCCCCACCTTGACGAAGATCGTGACGATGCCGGTATCCTGGCAGATCGGGCGCTTGCCCTCGGCGCACATGCGGCTGTTGGTCAGGATCTGCGCGATCGCGTCCTTGGCCGCCGGGCTCTGCTCCAGCTCATAGGCACGGCCCAGGCTGGTGATGTAGTCCATCGGGTGGTAGTAGCTGATGTACTGCAGGGAGTCGGCGACGCTCTGGATGAGGTCTTCTTGCTTGATGACAGTCATTTTGTGGGGGAGGGCAGCGGTGAAACACAGCCTGAAATCATACACTGAGCCGGGCGCTCTGCCCGGCTGCATACATCCGTCTACAGCCGGAATGTGCGGCACGCGCCGCTAGTTGCGTGGGGGGTGGGCTAAAAAGCAAAAACCGCGGCACATGGCCGCGGTCTGGCTGGGACTAGGCGTCCGATGGCGCATTAATGTGATTAGTGCTTATTGTGTGAGCCGGCCGGGTGCGTCACCATCCGGTCCACCCATGCCATGGCGACCGCCGACAGCAGGAAGGCAATATGGATGGCCACCTGCCACATGATGGTGTGCGTCGTGCGCTGCTCAGCATCGATAAAGGTCTTGAGCAGGTGGATCGACGAAATCCCGATCAGCGCCATCGACAGCTTGACCTTGAGCACCCCGGCGTTGACGTGGTCCAGCCATTCCGGCTCGTCCGGGTGGTTGTCGATGCCCAGCCGCGAGACGAAGGTCTCATAGCCGCCCACGATCACCATGATCAGCAGGTTGGAGATCATCACCACATCGATCAGGCCCAGCACCACCAGCATGATCTTGTTCTCGTCGAACTCGGTCACATGCGCCAGCAGGTGCCAGACTTCGACCAGGAAGTGGTAGACATAGACGCCCTGGGCCACGATCAGGCCCAGGTAAAGCGGCAACTGCAGCCAGCGCGACGCGAAGATGATGCTTGGGATCGGCCGCATGGTCTGCGGCCTGGTCATTGGATTGGAAGCCATGGGCGGGGCGGTGTCGGCGAGTTGAAAGTCGGCGTGGATTGTAGCAAGCGCCGATGACCGGGCGGTGTTACCGGCCGTAACCGAAGACTGCCACCGTTCGTCGCCGGCGTGGCTCAACCCGCGGCGCCAGGATCGGCGCCGGCCGCCTTGCCGCGCCACGCGCCGCGCGCGATCCGCCCCGGCCAGCTGGCCAGCACGATCCCGGCCAGCACGCACACCAGCGCCACCCCATGCGGCCAGCCCGGCTGCTCGCCCAGGAAGACGATGCCGTAGGTGGCAGCCGCCACCGGCAGCACTGAGGTGAACACCCCGGCCAGCGCCGCCGGCACATGGCGGATGCCCTTCATCCACAGCCAGAACGAGAACACGCTGGCCGAGAGCGCATACCACAACACCATCAGCCAGGTCTGCACCGGCACCGTGGTGGCATCGAAGCTCAGCAGCGGCACCAGCCCCAGCGGCAGCATCAGCAGCCCGCCGATCAGGTGCGTGTAGGCGCAGATCTCGATCGCGGCCAGGGTCTGCGTGAGCCGGCGCGACAGGATCACGTAGATCGACTCGCATACCACCGCGCCCATGATCATCAGGTTGCCCAGCCATGCCTGGCTGCCGCTGCCGGCACCATGCGCATCGCCGCGGGCGATGTTCAGCACCGCGATGCCGGTCATCGCCAGCAGCACCGACGCCACCGTGCGCCGCGACAGCCGCTCGCGCAGCAGCAACCATGACAGGATCGCCACCGTGGCCGGGATGGTGCTGGTGATCACGCCGGCAGCCATGGCGCTGGTCAGCCGCACGCCATTGAGCATCAGCAGCGTAAACAGGAAGGTACCGAAGAACGCCTGCAGGAACAGGTTCAGCCATTCCCCGCGCGAGACCCGGCACATGCGCGCGGGCCGGTACCACGGCGCCAGGCAGACGATGGCGATGACAAAGCGCAGCAGCGCGAACAGCAGCACCGGCACGTGGGCGATGATCGATTTGCCGAGTCCGACATTGCTGCCGACCAGCGCCATCGAGGCGATCAGGAAGAGGGCGTAGACCGGGGAGAATGCTGAAGGATTGGCGGGCACGGGCACGGCCTTGGTCGTCCGGCAGGACGCCGCGGCGCTTTGGCGCGGCAGGTACAGGGCCGGCGGGAGCGGCAAGGGCAAGCGCCGCATTCAGGTATGGAACTCGCGGCATTATAGCTGTGCTAGCCTAATGGAGAAGGCTGCACTTTCGCGCCGGGCGGTGCGCCGCCGTCGCTGCACTGCAGCACGCGATGGGTGTGGTTCCGCCGCCAACCGTCAGGTTTAAGTAAGCCGTCGGGCGTAACTTGGCAGCCAAAGCCAGTCCAAAATCAGGAGACAAGCCTATGTCCGCCATCGAATCGGTGATGCAAGAGCATCGCGTGTTCAACCCGCCTGAAGGCTTCGCCAGCCAGGCCGCGATCCCCAGCATGGAGGCCTACCGCGCCCTGTGCGACGAAGCCGAGCGCGACTATGAAGGCTTCTGGGCCCGCCATGCGCGCGAGTTGCTGCACTGGACCAAGCCCTTTGCCAGGGTGCTGGACGAAAGCAACGCACCGTTCTACAAGTGGTTCGAAGACGGCGAACTCAACGCCTCTTACAACTGCCTGGACCGCAACCTGCAGAACGGCAACGCCGACAAGGTCGCGATCGTGTTCGAGGCCGACGACGGCACCGTGACCCGCGTCACCTACCGCGAGCTGCACGGCAAGGTGTGCCGCTTTGCCAACGGCCTGAAGGCGCTCGGGGTCAAGAAGGGCGACCGCGTGGTGATCTACATGCCGATGTCGATCGAAGGCGTGGTCGCGATGCAGGCTTGTGCACGCCTGGGCGCCACGCACTCGGTCGTGTTCGGCGGCTTCTCGGCCAAGTCGCTGCAGGAGCGGCTGGTGGACGTGGGCGCGGTGGCGCTGATTACTGCCGATGAGCAGATGCGCGGCGGCAAGGCCCTGCCGCTGAAGGCGATTGCCGACGATGCGCTGGCGCTGGGCGGCTGCGATGCCGTCAGGAACGTGATCGTCTACCGCCGCACCGGCGGCAAGGTTGCCTGGACGGAAGGCCGCGACCGCTGGATGGAAGATGTCTGCGCCGGCCAGCCGGATACCTGCGAGGCCGAGCCCGTCAGCGCCGAGCATCCGCTGTTCGTGCTCTACACCTCCGGCTCCACCGGCAAGCCCAAGGGCGTGCAGCACAGCACCGGCGGCTACCTGCTGTGGGCGCTGATGACGATGAAATGGACCTTCGACATCAAGCCCGATGACCTGTTCTGGTGTACCGCCGACATCGGCTGGGTCACCGGCCACACCTATATCGCCTACGGCCCGCTGGCCGCCGGCGCCACCCAGGTAGTGTTCGAAGGCGTGCCGACCTACCCGAACGCCGGCCGCTTCTGGGACATGATCGCGCGCCACAAGGTCAGCATCTTCTACACCGCGCCGACCGCGATCCGCTCGCTGATCAAGGCCGCCGAGGCTGATGAGAAGATCCATCCGAAGCAATACGACCTGTCCAGCCTGCGCCTGCTCGGCACCGTGGGCGAGCCGATCAATCCGGAAGCGTGGATGTGGTACTACAAGAACATCGGCAACGAGCGCTGCCCGATCGTCGACACCTTCTGGCAGACCGAGACCGGCGGCCACATGATCACGCCGCTGCCGGGCGCGACGCCGCTGGTGCCGGGCTCGTGCACGCTGCCGCTGCCGGGCATCATGGCCGCCATCGTCGACGAGACCGGCCATGACGTGCCCAACGGCAACGGTGGCATCCTGGTGGTCAAGCGCCCGTGGCCGGCCATGATCCGCACCATCTGGGGCGATCCGGAGCGCTTCAGGAAGAGCTACTTCCCCGAAGAGCTCGGCGGCAAGCTCTACTTGGCCGGCGACGGCTCGATCCGCGACAAGGACACGGGCTACTTCACCATCATGGGCCGCATCGACGACGTGCTGAACGTGTCGGGCCACCGCATGGGGACCATGGAGATCGAGTCGGCGCTGGTGTCCAACCCGCTGGTGGCCGAAGCCGCCGTGGTGGGCCGCCCCGACGACATGACCGGCGAGGCCATCTGCGCCTTCGTCGTGCTCAAGCGCGCGCGTCCGACTGGCGAAGATGCCGTCAAGATCGCGACGGAACTGCGCAACTGGGTCGGCAAGGAGATCGGTCCGATCGCCAAGCCCAAGGACATCCGCTTTGGCGATAACCTGCCCAAGACGCGCTCGGGCAAGATCATGCGGCGCCTGCTGCGGTCGCTGGCCAAGGGAGAGGAGATCACGCAGGACACCTCGACGCTGGAGAATCCGGCCATCCTGGAGCAGCTCAAGCAGGCGCAGTGATCCTGTAGCTTCGGCCCGATCTAGCCCTTGAACCCGCCGCCGCGTTCCCGCGCGCCGGCGGGTTTGTTACGATAGCCGCCCACCGACCACGAACCGTCCCCATGCCTGAAGCCCAGTCGCGCTTTCGCCGACGGTTGCTGCTGTACTACGGCCTGTTCACGCTAGGGTTGTTCGGCTTCGTCGGCATGATGGGGCTGCTGGAACGCTCCAATGCCGATGCGCTGTGGCTCGGTTACGTCTTCCTCTTCATCACCATTGCGATCTATGCCTGCATCGGGCTGATCTGCCGCACCTCGGACCTGAACGAGTATTACGTCGCCTCGCGGCGCGTGCCGGCGCTGTTCAACGGCATGGCGATTGCCGCCGACTGGATGAGCGCGGCGTCCTTCATCGGCCTGGCCGGCATCCTGTTTTCCTCGGGCTACGAAGGGCTGGCCTATGTGATGGGCTGGACCGGCGGCTACTGCCTGGTGGCCTTCCTGCTGGCGCCGTACCTGCGCAAGTACGGCGGCTACACCATTCCCGATTTCCTGGCAGCGCGCTACGGCAACGGCAAGCCCGGCGGCAACCTGCCAGTGCGCGCGATCGCGGTGCTGGCGGCTTCGCTATGCTCCTTCGTTTACCTGGTGGCGCAGATCCAGGGCGTGGGGCTGGTAGTGACGCGCTTTATCGGCGTGGAGTTTGCCGTCGGCATCTTCTTCGGCCTGGCCGGCATCCTGGTGTGCTCGTTCCTTGGCGGCATGCGCGCGGTCACATGGACGCAGGTAGCGCAGTACATCATGATGATCGTGGCCTTCCTGGTCACGGTATCGATGATCGCCTGGAAGCATCACCACGAAGCGCTGCCGCAGCTCAGCTACGGCACGCTATTGTCGCAACTCGACGCGCGCGAGCAGCAGCTGGAGCGCGAGCCGGCCGAGCAGGCCGTGCGCGAGTACTACCGGCAGCAGGCCATCCTGCTGCAGGAGCGCACCGCCCGGCTGCCCGATTCCTTTGCCCAGGAGCGTGACGCGCTCGACGCGCGGCTGCAGGACCTGCGCACGCACAATGCCCCGCTGCGCGAGATCAAGTCGCTGGAGCGCGAACGGCTGGAATTCCCGCGCGACCCCGCGGCGGCACAGCAGCAGTGGAACCAGCAGCGGGCAGACGCACTGGCCCGCAGCCGCCATTCGCTGTCATCGACCGAGCCCTATCCCGCGGCATCGGAGCACGAGCGCGAGACCAAGCGGCTGAATTTTGTCTTGCTGGTGTTCTGCCTGATGGTCGGCACCGCCAGCCTGCCGCACATCCTGACGCGGCTCTACACTACGCCGTCGGTCAAGGAAACGCGCAACTCCGTGGCCTGGGCCGTGTTCTTCATTGCCTTGCTGTACGTGTCCGCGCCCACGCTGGCTGCGCTGGTGAAATATGAGTTCTTCCAGCACCTGGTGGGCACCTCCTACGCCGAATTGCCTCAGTGGGTGGTGCAATGGCGCAAGGTCGATCCACCGGTGTTCGGCATCCGCGATGTCAACGGCGACGGCATCGTGCAATGGGCCGAGATCCTGCTGCAGCCCGACATGATCGTGCTGGCCGCCCCGGAAATCGCCGGCCTGCCATACGTGATTTCCGGCCTGATCGCTGCCGGCGCCCTGGCCGCCGCGCTGTCCACTGCCGACGGCCTGCTGCTGACCATTGCCAATGCGCTCTCGCACGACGTCTTCTATCACATGGTTGACCGCCAGGCGAGCCACCAGCGCCGCGTCACCACCGCCAAGATCGTGTTGCTGGGCGTGGCGCTTTTTGCCTCTTACGTCACATCGCTGCGCCCGGGCAATATCCTGTTCCTGGTCGGCGCCGCGTTCTCGCTGGCCGCCTCCAGCTTCTTCCCGGTACTGGTCCTCGGCATCTTCTGGCGCCGCACCACCGCGGCCGGCGCCGTCGCTGGCATGGCCGCCGGACTGGGCGTGGCGGTCTACTACATCATCGTCAACTACCCGTTCTTCACCCGCATGACCGGCATCTTCGGCAACCGCTGGTTCGGCGTCGACCCGATCGCCTCCGGCGCCTTCGGCGTGCCCGCCGGTTTCGCCGTGGCCATCATCGTCAGCCTGCTGACGCCACGCAATGCGCCGGTGATCGACCGGCTGGTGAGCTACCTGCGCAAGGGGTAGGGCGGATGGGATTGTCAAGCAAGGCGGAATGCGGCGACGAAGCACTGGATTCGCCAGGCAACTCTGCTATAATCTCGGACTTCCCGGAGAGATGGATGAGTGGTTTAAGTCGCACGCCTGGAAAGCGTGTATAGGTTAATAGCCTATCGGGGGTTCGAATCCCCCTCTCTCCGCCAGAACACTGTGCAAAGCGAAGCCGCCCGTCTGGGCGGCTTTTTTGTTTCCAGTCCCTGGTAGCTCCATGATGCCTGATGGGCTCAAAGAAAAGCCCTCGGCCAGGGTAGGCGAGGGCTGAAGTAGTAGTGGGCGAGTCGCGGGATCGCCCGTGAGGATGGTCGTACAGGACCTCGTATCGCGCATCCCTCTAAATAGAGGTGTTGCCGCAGGGCGACATGGCTTGCCAGTCATCACGACGAATGCATGACTTCCATCTCGGCGCGCCGGATTGGCTGAGCGTGCCGATCCAATTGTTCTGTCCGCCAAGTTCCTGTGTCCGTGAGAGGGCTTCCGTCATGTATCCGGTGCCCGGTATCCTCTCGGCCATGGCCAAACTCACCTTCCAACCCGAAATCCGCCCCGCCTTGCCCGCAGACGCGCAAGCGGTGGAAGACATCCTGACCGACACCTACCTCGGCACCTGGAAGCCGCAACTGACAGCCGCTGCGGCAGCCGCCTATGAACGGCAAGGCAAGACCCGAAGCTACGTCGAAGCCCGCTTGCAAGCATTCCGCGTAGCCTGCGTGGATGGCGTGCCGGCGGCCATGGTGGACTGGGAAAACAACTTCATCTGGGCCCTGCATGTCGGGCGAACATGGCAGCGCATGGGGCTGGGCGGGGCGCTGCTGGCCCATGCCGAAGGCGAGATTGCCAGCGCAGGGCATCGCGAGGCGAGGCTGGAGACGGACACGTTCAACGTGCAAAGCCGCGCGTTCTACCGGCGCCATGGTTATGCCGAGATCGATTTCTATCCCGACGAGAGCTGGGACAGCGGCTTTACCACTGTGCTGTTGTCGAAAGCGCTGCCGTCAGCCTGAGTCTGCGCGCTGGCGCCGACATGGCACGGGTAGCCAACTTCATGCGCAAATTGCATGAACCTGCCTGCCCGCCTGTGAAAGAATCAGGCGTCTCTTTTGAATCTCTGGCACTTGTCCCCATGTCCGACCCCATCGTCCACCTCAACGGCACCCTGACCCCCCTTTCCGAAGCCCGCATCCCCGTCCTCGACCGCGGCTTCATCTTTGGCGATGGCATCTACGAAGTCATTCCGTACTACAACGGCAAGCCATTCCGCGGGGACCAGCATCTGGCCCGCCTGCACCGCAGCCTGGAGGGCATCGGGATTCCTGATCCGTACAGCGCCGGTCAGTGGCTGGAGCTGGTCGGCGAGGTGGTCGAAGCCAACGGCCTGTCGGACCAGCTGGTCTACA
Source organism: Cupriavidus necator (assembly GCA_022041995.1). GTDB lineage: Bacteria > Pseudomonadota > Gammaproteobacteria > Burkholderiales > Burkholderiaceae > Cupriavidus. The sequence goes on along the minus strand of CP074381.1, from coordinate 2,845,931 downwards.
TCCAGGTGTCGCGCGGCGTCGCCAAGCGCACGCATGCATTTCCGAAAGAGGTCGTGCCGACGGTGCTGATCATGACCAACCCGATGGCGTTGCCGTCGGCGCAGATGCTTGAGCAGGGCGTGGCGTGCGTGACGATGGAGGACCGGCGCTGGCTGAACTGCCAGATCAAGTCGACGTCGCTGCTGGGCAACGTGCTGGCGGCGCAGCATGCGGTGGAGCACGGCGTGATCGAGGCGATCCAGTTCCGGGATGGCTGGCTGACCGAGGCATCGGCTTCCAATGTGTGGGTGGTGCGCGATGGCCGCGTGATGGCGCCGCCCAAGGACAACCTGATCCTGGAAGGCATCCGCTACGGGTTCATGGAAGAGGTCTGTGCCGCGATGGGGATTGCGCTGGAGGCGCGCCGCATCGCGAAGGAAGAGGTGTTCGCCGCCGACGAGGTGCTGCTGTCGTCGGCCAGCAAGGAGCTGCTGCCGGTGGTGACTATCGATGGCCGCAGCATTGGCAAGGGGATGCCGGGGCCGGTCTTTGCCCGGCTTTACGCCGCGTACCAGGCTGCCAAGGCTGCGCTTTGAGCTGATTTGCGTGCGTGCTAGGATGCCTCGGGATTCATCGAGGAGTCAGCCATGGCCAAGCGTGAGCGTGGCCGGCGTGCCCTGCAGGACGAGGTGAGCCGGCGCATCCAGCAAATCTATGAAATCGGCGAGGACGGTGCCAAGGTCCGGGTGCCGGCGCCCGTGCCGCACGCGCGCGACGCCCGCGGGCGCAACTGGAATATGACGGGCTTCGGCAATGCGTCCGGCTACGAGGCCAGCATCCGCGCGGTGGTCGACAAGGTGCGCGACGAGTTCGACCTGAGTGAAGCGCCAGAGAACCGCGCGCCCAATCCGTTCGGCGACTGAAGCGCCGGCCGCCGTCCTAGTCGACCGATACGATGATGGCGACGCGCCGGTTCTCGCTGCGTCCGGCGGCGGTGCGGTTTTCGGCCACCGGGAGGCTCTTGCCCCGTCCGCGAACTTCGATGTTTTCCGGCGCAAAGCCGGCGCCTGCCAGCAGCCTTGCCACGGCTTCGGCGCGCCGCACTGACAGCGACTGGTTGTATTCGGCCGAGCCCGCGTCGTCGGTGTGACCATCCACGCGCAGGCGCTCGATGCCTGCGCCCTTCAGCGCCCGCCCGAGGCGCTGCACATTGGCGGCGCGCTCGGCGTCGATCAGGTCCTCATTGAATCCGAACAGCAGCTTGTCTGACAAGCCGAGTTCCCAGCCTTCATCGGTCAGCGCGAAGCCTTCCTGCTTCAGCACCGCGACCTGGGCCGCAGACAGCCCGGTGGCTGGCGGCGCGGTCTGGCAGCCGGCCAGCGACAGCCCCGCCAGCACGACGGCGGCGAGCCAGAGTTTCCACAGGGATTTCCAGCAGGGCGGGGTCAGGCGTTCGGGCATGCGGGTTCTCACTGCGTAACGTCCAGGCGCGGCTCGGCACTTTGCCAGGTGCCGCCGGAGCGCCGCTTGGCGCCGTACATGGCGGCGTCGGCCGCGTGCAGCAGGGCCTGGCTGCCTTGCGCGTGGACCGGGAAGACGGCCAGGCCGATGCTGAGCGAGGCTTGCACCGTGCTGCCGTCGGGCAGGTCGATCGGGGCGGACATTGCCTGCAGGATATGCTCGGCGATATGGATGGCGTCGCGCGGTGCACGCAGCGCTGCGGCCAGCACGGCGAATTCGTCGCCGCCGATGCGCGCCACGGTGTCGCCGGTGCGCAGGCTGGCGCGGATGCGCTGGGCCACGGCCACCAGCACGGTGTCGCCGGCGGCATGGCCGTGGCGGTCGTTGATGTTCTTGAAATCGTCACTGTCCAGGTACAGCACGGCTGCGCATTCGTCGTTGGCCGCGGCATGGCGCACGGCGTGCTCCAGCGCTTCGACGAAGGCGGCGCGGTTGAGCAGGCCGGTCAGTGCATCGTGGTTGGCGCGGTGGGCGAGCGAGCGGTTCTCGTGCTGCATCTGGTTCTGCCAGGTCTGCAGTTCGTCCAGCAGGCCGTTGAAGTCCTCGCTGAGGGCATTGAGTTCTGCGATGGTGGCCGGTGGCGTGCGCTGCGCGAAATCGCGCTCGGAGCGCACCGCGTGCGCCACGCGCATCAGATTGCGCAGCGGCTCGACGATCTGCACCAGCAGCCGGCTGGCCAGATAGTGGGCGCCGACGGCGGTCAGCAGCAGGCAGCCAAGCAGGCCGAGCGCGCCCTGCAGCAGGAAATGCAGCAGGTTGCGGGGGTCGCCGCTGACGCGCAGCATGCCGACCTGTTGGGTCTGGTGCAGGATCGGTTGTTCCACGATGCCCATGCTCAGCCACTCGCTCAGCACGTGGCGCAAGCCGGTCAGTGGCGCCTGGCCGGGGCGCTGCCATTCGGCCAGCACGTGGTTGTCGTGGTCGTAGACGGTGGCGTGCGCGATGTCCTCGGACGCGGCGATGGCCGCCAGCGTCTCGCCGGTGGCCGCCTGATCGCGGAATACGACCGGCGCTTCCAGCGTGTAGGCGATCGAGCGGGCCACCAGCCGCACGTTGTGGTCGGCATAGACGCGCAGTGCGGTCAGGCCAAGGGCGGTCAGCGACACCCCGGCAGTGAATACCGCGATCAGCGCCACGCCCAGGTGGATCCGGCGCAGCACGCTGTAGAGGGTGGGGCGGGCGCCGTTGCCGCGCGCCGGCTGGCGGGCGCTCATGATGGCGCTCCCTTGCGGCGGCCCAGTTGCAGCACGCCGGGGTGCACGTGCACCCCGCTGCGGGCGAGCGTGTCGAGGTTGACGCGGAACGAGACCTGCTGGTCGCGGATACTAAGGCAGAACATGCTGCCGGCCTCGCACTCGAAGTCTTCCTCGGCGATCACCAGTACCGGGCGGCCGGTCAGTTCGCCCGACAGGCGCTTGCGGCGGGCTTCGTTCATGGCGCCGACGTAGAGGGCATCGCAGTCCGGATGCAGCATGTCGGCCAGCACGTCGACCTGGCGCGCGCGCACTGACCGGCCGTTGGCGAGCGTGCCGCCTTCCATCAGCCGGGCGGAGTAGCGGCCGGTGCTGTCCACGCACAGCCGCACGGGGTCGCGCTCAACCGGCCAGCGTGCATACCCCAGCAGGCTGAAGACCACGCGCGCGACCAGGTCGGTGCGCTGCGGCGCGGGCTGCGCCGTCACCGCCGGCGGCAGCATGGCCGGCAGCACCGCCAGCGTCACGGCGAGCAGGGCCGGCAGGGCGCGGCGCAGCAGCGGGGGCAGTCGGGCGGAATCGGCACGGGGAAGGGCGCTGGCTGGGGCAGGAGCCATGGTCTGGGGAAGGAGGTTCGGTACGGCCGGTATGGGTGACTGGCTGGCCGCAGCCGCGGTTATTGTCCGGGGCGGGTTTCGGGCGGTCAAGCGTTCGCCACGGGCGGGCTCGGCCCCGGAACGCGCTTGTGCGGGCATGTTTGCGTGGGGCCCGTTTGCGACGCGGCGTGATACGAAATGTTTAACGGTTTTGGGTCGTTTTCCTGAAGTCAGGCGGGAACGCGCGCGGCGCTTCGCCGTGGCGGACACAACACTTAGAATGGGGCCATCGTCCCCAACGCGCGCCTTGCCGCCGCATGCCGCCATGATTGCCGACCCGCTTTTCCGCTTCCTGCACGTTGCCGGCGTTGCCGTCTGGGTGGGCGGCATGTTCTTCGCCTACCTGTGCCTGCGGCCAGTGGCCGGCACCGTGCTGGAACCGCCGCCGCGGCTGCAGCTCTGGCGCGGCGTGTTTGCCCGCTTCTTCCCGTGGGTGTGGGCGGCGGTGATCGCGATCCTGCTGAGCGGCGCGGCGATGATGGCCGCAGTGGGCATGTCCGGTGCCCCACGCAACTGGCACCTGATGATGGGCATCGGCCTCGTCATGGCGGCGATTTTCTGCTACGTGTGGTTTGGGCCGTATCGCGTGCTGGGCCGGGCCGTGGATGCCCAGGACTGGCCGGCCGCCGGTGCCGCGCTGAACCGCATCCGGCAGGCGGTGGGGACCAACCTGGTGCTCGGGCTGGTCAATATCGCGGTGGCCACGTTGGGGCGCTGGCTGGCCTGAGCAGCCCGATGCCCCGGCATGGTCCTGCATCGTCGTGTTACCACCAGGCAAAGGGAGAGCCATGATGCGCGTCATCGCATGTCTTGCAGTCCTTGGTCTTGCAGTGGCGGGTGCACCGGCCCATGCCGCGCAAAGCAATCGCCTGAGCGCTGAATATGAACGCTGCATGGCCAAGGCCATGGCGACTGCCGACATGCTCGGCTGCGCTGCGGCCGAAACACGGGTCCAGGACGTGGCGCTGAACAGCGCCTATCAAGCCTTGCTGCGGCGGCTGGAAGCGCCGCGCACCGGCCAGCTGCGGGTGGCGCAGCGTGCCTGGCTGGAGTTCCGCCAGGCCAATTGCGCCTATGTGGCCAATCCGGCCGGCGGCACGGCCGCGCGCGTGGCCGGGGCGACCTGCATGGCCGAGATGACGGCCGCGCGAGTGCGCGAATTGCGTGACTTCGCCACCGAGGCCGCCGCCCGGTGAGCGGGCGAGCCATGTGCTAGAGTTTCCAGACACCTGTGCTGCGGCACGTCTCACCAGGAGATGGATCATGGCAAGTGAATCGCGGAACAACCTGAAAGCTTTTGTGCAAACCGCGCCCCAGGCGGGGCGCTATGTGTGGGTCATCGCGCTTGTGGACTTTAGCGCGCAGCAGATCCGGCGCGCCATTGTCTCGGACGACACCTTCACCACCTCGGATGCCGCGCGGGTAGCGGGCGAGGCCCAACTCAAGGCGATGGCCGAAGACCACTAGGCTGGCGCCAGTGTTGCGCGCTGGCATCTTTGTGATCAACGGATACCGTTTCTTACATTGCGCCGGGATCGGTGCGCGCTAGACTGTGGGCATGTTCCTCCACAAGAAAGGACTCCCATGACACATCGCGCGCTCCGGCCGGCCAAGGCCCTCCTGCTGGCGGCCCTGCTGGGTTCCGGCCTGACGTTCAGTGCGGCGTCGATGGCCCAGGTGTCGGTCAACGTTGCCATCGGCGTACCACCGCCGGCCCCTATCTACGAGGTCGTGCCCGCGCCGCGCTCAGGCTATGTCTGGATGCCGGGCTACTGGGACTGGGATGATCACCACCACAAGCACGCCTGGAAGCAGGGGCGCTGGGAACGTGAACGCCCCGGCTATATCTATGAGTCGCCGCGCTGGATCCAGTCGCGCGACGGCTGGGTGCTGGTGCCGGGGCGCTGGGACCAGGGCGGGTACAAGGACAAGGGCACAAGGACAAGGGCTATCACTGCCCGCCCGGCCACGCCAAGAAGGGCGAGTGCTGATGCGCCAACCGCCCGGCGCCCTACGGTGACGTCGGGTGGCTTTGCCATGCTACGATCGCCGCCATGACAATCGCGCCCGCGCGGCGCATCGGCAGCGGATACCGGAGGTAGCAATGGCAAAGCACGTTTTCACGCGCGCGCAGTATCTCGACATCCTCAATGACAGCCTGCGCAAGCATCCCGGCTGGCAGCCCGGCATGGCCTTTGTGTTCCTGCCGCCTGGCGCCGATGCCGGCCAGGCCACGGCCGTGGGCTGCACCGGGCCGATGGAGGCCATTCCGGTCTATGCGGAAATCCAGCGGGTGGCTGCCGAACTGATCGAAGTCGGCAACGAATAGCCGCGCCGGTCGCCTTGCGGCCGATGGGTGCCGAAGGTGCGTACAATACCGGCCTCTACAGACTTTCGGATAATGCCGTGAAGAAAACGGACCTGGAAAAAAACAAGGGCCTGAAGCTCGCCAACAGCCTGAAGCAGGCTACGGCGGGGCGGGGCGGTATTCCCGGCGGCGCTGCGCGCCCGGACCGGCGCGAACAGCGCCGGCTGGACCAGGAGCAAGGTCTGGTGCCGTTTGCGTGCAAGCTGGACAGCACGCTGGTCAAGCGCCTGCAGGCGCTTGCCGTGGATCACCCGGGTGGCATGACCGGGCTGCTCAATGAACTGCTGGCGGGCGCGTTGCCGCCGGAGCAGGACAAGAGCTGAAATATGGTGGCCGCGCCTGCGGCCACCTGCCTGACCCCATCAGGTTACGAGCGGGTCAGTCCTCCTCTTCATCGTCAAGGAATTCGCGGCGCAGCATCCAGTTGGCGATGGCTTCGTCGCAGATGCGCTTGAATTTCTGCTTGTCCGGCATCTTGTCGAACAGCTGGAAATTGACCAGCGCCATGCCGGCATCGGTGATATAGAACATCCGGCTCGGATCGTCATCATGGACGATGCGGCCATCGATGGCGTCTTCCTCGCTTTCAGCCGGCATGTCCTCGAGCTCGACCACGCGGCAGGTGAAGCGCGGGCTGCGGGTGTGGGTCAGATACTCGAACTCGTCGTGCATGACCTCGCCGCCTTTGCCTGCGATAACGGCGAAGCCCCAGATAAAGCGGGGCATCGGCAGATCGGACAGATCTTCAATCTCGTCCATGGTGTTCTCCCTGATTCAATCCCCGCATTATCGCCCGGAACGCCGCCACCTCAAACGGTGATGTGGCGCAGCCGCGCCGTTTGCGTCCCGCTCAAGGCTTTGCCTGGCAGTTGGCCAGCGCCGGGGCGGCGTTTTCGGCCTGCATCAGGTCGCGCAACGTGCCTTGCGCGCCCTTGGTCCACCATTCGTGGCGGCCGCCGACATAGCGCGCGCCAGAGGCCGACACGGTGCTGACCGCAAGCACCGGCTCGCCTTCGATGCGCAAGACCGCCGCCTGGTTGTCCGGGCTGTTGCCGAGGCGCAGGCGCAGAGGGTTGCGAGCAGGGCCACGGCGCGGGCGCGGGACAGGATCGGGCGAGCGGTCATGGGTTTGCCTTGGTCGATCGGTGGTGTGCCAGCCAGTTGAGAGGGGCGGCGCCGGCGGCGGTCGCGCCGGCGTCCAGGTCAGCCGAGCATGTAGCCGGCGGCGAGCGTACGGAAGCTCTCGATTTCGCGCGCCTGCCAGGCCTCGTTCTCGCCGAACTCCTCGGCCAGGATCGCGGCCACGGCCGGCGCGGCGTCCACGGCGGCGCGCGCGTCCAGGAACAGCGCGCGGTTGCGGCGGGCCAGCACGTCCTCGACCCTGCGGCCCAGTTCGTGCCGCGCCGCAAAGCGCACGTGCGCCTCGGTCAGGCCCGACGCCGGTGCCAGCATCCGGTCATATCCGGGCAGCGCGCGCAGCATGTCCAGCTCATTGCCATAGTAGCGGTCCGGCGAGCCTGAATCCGGCGGCGGCAGCCCGGCCGGCAGCCCCGCCGCGCCGTGCAGGGGCAACTCGGCGGTCACGCACGGGGCCGCGCGCACCATCTGGCGCTGGATCGCGGTCTCGATCACGTCTTCGGCCATCTTGCGGTAAGTGGTCCACTTGCCGCCGGTGACGGTGATCAGCCCGGCCTTGGACACCAGGATCGTATGCTCGCGCGACAGCGACGCGGTAGAGGCCTCGCCGGTTGCCCGCACCAGCGGCCGCAGGCCGGCCCAGACGCTGGTGACGTCGGCACGGGTCGGGTCCCTGGCCAGGTAGCGCGACGCGGTTTCCAGGATGAAATCGACGTCGTCGGCGCCGGCGTCCGGCTCCAGCGGCAGGTCGCGGCGCGGCGTGTCGGTGGTGCCGACGATGGTGTGGCCGTTCCATGGCACCACGAACAGCACCCGGCCGTCGTCGGTCTTGGGAATCAGGATGGCGCGCTCGCCCGGCAGGAAGCTGCGCGGCAGCGTCAGGTGCACGCCCTGGCTGGGCGCGACCATGGCGCGTGCGTGGCCGTCCTCCATCTGCCGGATCGCATCGACCCACACGCCGGTGGCGTTGATCACGCAGTCGGCGCGCAGGTGGAAGGTGGCATCGCCCAGCACATCCTGCACGGTCACGCCGCTGATCACGCCGCCTTGCTGGCTCAGGCCCGTCACGCGCATGTAGTTGAGCGCGGTGCCGCCCACGTCGAACAGCGTGCGCATCAGCGCCACCGCCAGCCGCGCATCGTCGAACTGGCCGTCGAAATACAGGTTGCCGCCGCGCAGCGGACGCCCGCCGACGTGCTCGGCCAGGTTGGGCGCCGCGGCCAGCACCTCGCGGTGATTCAGCCAGCGGCTGCCGGCCAGGTTGAGGTCGCCGGCCAGCATGTCGTAGAGCTTGAGGCCGATGCCGTAGAAGGGCTGGTCGAACAGCTGGTAGGCCGGCACCACGAAGCCCAGCGGCCACACCAGATGCGGCGCGTTGCGCGCCAGCAGGCCGCGCTCATGCAGGGCTTCGCGCACCAGGCTGATATTGCCCTGGGCCAGGTAGCGCACGCCGCCATGCACCAGCTTGGTGGCCTTGCTGGAGGTGCCCTTGGCAAAATCCGCGGCTTCGACCAGCAGCGTGCGGTAGCCGCGCGAGGCGGCGTCGACTGCGGTGCCCAGGCCGGTGGCGCCGCCGCCGATGACGATCACGTCCCAGCGCGGCTCGCGCTCCAGGATGGCGAGCAGGGCGGCGCGGTGGGGGGGCTGGATCGGGGTAGAGACTCTCTGCATGACGCTTTCTTCGGGGTGTGTTCGGGGTCGGCTGGCGCTCAGGCGTGGCTGCCGTTGGCTTCGTCCTCGCGCGCCCAGTCGCGCGCGCGGTCGACTGCGCGATGCCAGCGCGCCAGCCGGTGGCTGCGCGCGTCAGCCGACAGGTTCGGCTCAAAGCGCCGCTCCGCCTGCCATTGCTGCGCGATCTCTGCCGGATCGCTCCAGTAGCCGGTGGCCAGGCCCGCCAGGTAGGCGGCGCCCAGCGCGGTGGTTTCGGTCACGCGCGGGCGGACCACCGCGGTGCCGAGCAGGTCGGCCTGCATCTGCATCAGCAGGTCGCTGCGCGAGGCGCCGCCGTCCACGCGCAGCTCGGCCAGCGAGATGCCGGCGTCCTTCTGCATGGCTTCCAGCACGTCGACGCTCTGCAGCGCGATCGATTCCAGCGCCGCGCGCGCGATCTGCGGCCGGCCCGTGCCGCGCGTCATGCCGACCAGCGTGCCGCGCGCAAAGGCGTCCCAGTGCGGCGCGCCCAGGCCGGCAAAGGCGGGCACCAGCACCACACCGCCGGTGTCGTCGCACTGGCGCGCCAGCGGTTCGACCTCGGGCGCGCTGTTGATGATCTTCAGGCCGTCGCGCAGCCACTGGATGGTGGCGCCGCCCATGAACACGCCGCCTTCCAGGCAATATTGCGTCTGGCCGCCGAACTGCCAGCCGATCGTGGTTAGCAGCCGGTTGTGCGACGTGACCGGTTGCGCGCCGGTATTCATCAGCAGGAAGCAGCCGGTGCCGTAGGTGTTCTTGCCATCCCCGGCGACAAGCAGGCCTGGCCGAAGGTGGCGGCCTGCTGGTCGCCGGCGATACCGGCAATGGGGATCTGCATGCCGAAGAGCCGCGCCGAGGTGCGCGCCACCTCGCCGCTGGACGCCACCACCTCGGGCAGCAGCGCGTGCGGGATGTCGAGCAGCGCCAGCAGCGCGTCGTCCCACTCGAAGCGGTGGATATTGAACAGCATCGTGCGCGAGGCATTTGACACATCGGTGATATGGCGCGCGCCGTCGGTCAGCTGCCAGATCAGCCAGCTGTCGACGGTGCCGAAGGCAAGCTCGCCGCGCTGGGCGCGTTCGCGCGCGCCTTCGATGTTGTCGAGCATCCAGCGCAGCTTGGTGCCGGAGAAATAGGCATCGATGATCAGGCCGGTCTTCTCGCGGAACAGCTCGCCGTGGCCGGCGGCCTGCAGCGCCTCGCACATGGGCGCGGTGCGGCGGTCCTGCCAGACCAGCGCGCGCCCGACCGGCTCGCCGGTCTTGCGGTCCCACAGCACGGTGGTCTCGCGCTGGTTGGTGATGCCGATGGCGCGCACCTGCGAGGCCGAGATGCCGGCATCGGCCAGCACCGCGTGCGCCACCGCCAGCTGCGATTGCCAGATCTCGTAAGGGTCGTGCTCGACATGGCCGGGATGTGGGTAATATTGGCGGAACTCGCGCTGCGCGAGCCGCACCACATTGCCGGCATGGTCGAACAGGATGGCCCGCGAGCTGCTGGTGCCCTGGTCGAGCGCCAGCACATATTGCGGCTCGGTGGGAAGCTGGGACGATGCAGGGCGCTGGGCCTGCGCGGCTGGCTGGTTCATGCGTTCGATCCTGACAATGGCAAAGCACGCCGGCCCGGCCGGCGCATGGATTCTTGATGGCTGAAATGTCTTCCTTGCCGCCCGCGGACCCCGCGGGCAACCTCACGGCCGGTCCCGCCGCGCAGATCGCCGCCTCGCTGGCGGCGCGCAGCGGCTTCGATGCGGCCGCCAAGCTGCGCCTGATGGCGGCCGGCCAGCAGGTTGGCTGGCTGCCGCGAGCCCATGCGGCAATCCTGCGTGGCATGGGCGCCATCCTCGGCCCGGACGACCGCCTGGCCGATGGCACCACGGCGGCGGAACTGCTGCCGGGGCACAATGACTTCGACGCGCGCAGCGCCGCGCTGCAGGCGCTGGCCCGCCAACTGGCCGACACCGGCCACGTGCGCGGCTGGCGCGATGAACGGTTCGCGGTCACCCCCGCGCTGGACGCGCCCGCACTCGCCGTGGTGGAACGCGCGGCGGCGCGCTTTCTCGGGCTGCTGACCTTTGCCTCGCACATGAACGGCATTGTCGATGGCGCCGCGTGTGACGATCCCGATGGCGGTCCCGCCCTGTGGATCTCGCGGCGCAGCCCCGCCAAGTCGGTCGACCCCGGCATGTGGGACAACCTGGTTGCCGGCGGCATGCCGCATGGCAGCGATCCGCTGGCGACGCTGGTGCGCGAATGCGAGGAAGAATCCGGCATCCCGCCCGCGCTGGCGCAGGGCGCGCAGGCCCACGGCATGATCGAGGTGCTGCGCGACCTGCCCGAAGGCGTACAGTGGGAGCAGGTCTACGTCTACGACCTGCTGCTGCCGCCTGGCTTCACGCCGCGCAACCAAGATGGCGAGGTCAGCGAGCACCGGCGCGTCGATGTGGCCGCATTGCTTGCTATCATGTCGGCCGGCGCCATGACGGTCGATGCGACACTGGTGACGCTGGATGCCCTTGGGCGGCGCGGCTGGCTCGGTCCTGACCATCGCGCCTGAGCCGTCGCCGCGGGTTCCGCCTGTGCCGATCTTGCCGACCTCGCTGACCTCGCTGACCTCGCTGACCTCGCTGACCTGGTTTTTCCGGCCTTGCGCCGCGCCACTCCGACAGAACAACACACCATGAGCAACACCGGATTCATTCTGACCCTCTCGTGCCCCGACCAGCCGGGCATCGTCCATGCCGTCTCGGGCCTGCTGTTCCAGCACGGCTGCAATATCGTCGACTCCGACCAGTACGGTGACGAGTACGCCGGCCGCTTTTTCATGCGCGTGCATTTCACGCCGGCCGCCGGCGGCCCGGACCTGGACACGCTGAAGGCCGCGTTCGCGCCGGTGGGCGACCAGTTCGGCATGCAGTGGGAGCTGAACGACGCCGCGGTCAAGCCGCGCGTGATGATCATGGTGTCCAAGATCGGCCACTGCCTGAATGACCTGCTGTTCCGCGCCAAGGTGGGCGGCCTGCCCGTGGAGATCGCGGCCATCGTCTCGAACCACCGCGACTTCTATCAGCTGGCGGCGTCGTACGACGTGCCGTTCTTCCACCTGCCGCTGATGAACGCCTCGGCCGAGCAGAAGGCCGCGCAGGAAGCGCGCGTGTTCGACGTGGTGCAGGAGCAGAAGATCGACCTGGTGGTGCTGGCGCGCTACATGCAGGTGCTGTCCGACGACCTGTGCCGCAAGCTGGCCGGCCGCGCGATCAATATCCACCACTCGTTCCTGCCCAGCTTCAAGGGCGCCAAACCGTACTACCAGGCGCATGACCGCGGCGTGAAGCTGATCGGCGCGACCGCGCACTACGTCACCGCGGACCTGGACGAAGGCCCGATCATCGAGCAGGAGATCGAGCGCGTGGACCACAGCATGGACCCGGAGCAACTTACCGCCGTCGGCCGCGACGTGGAATGCGTGGCACTGGCGCGCGCGGTCAAGTGGCATGCCGAACACCGTATCCTGCTGAACGGCCACAAGACCGTGGTGTTCAAGTAGGCTCGTCGTCTCCCGGTTCCCGCGCCCGCGGGAACCCTGCCGCTTCCCGGTTGCCGCATCCCCGCCGGCGCGGGGATGCCGGGCCAGCGGGTCAGTCCCGCTGCGCCACCACACACTTCACCCCACTGTCGGCCACGATCTGGTCGAACGGCGCTGCCAGCGGCTCATCGGTAAAGAGCCGGTCGACCTGCGACACATGCGCCAGCTCCACCATTGCCTGGCGGTTGAACTTGCTGGCGTCCGCCGCCAGCCACACCTCGCGTGAATGCTCGATGATGGTCCGCGCCACCTTGACCTCGCGGAAGTCGTAGTCGCGCAGTGTGCCGTCGGTCTCGATGCCCGAGATGCCGATCAGCCCGATATCCACCTTGAACTGGCGGATGAACTCCACCGTGGCCTCGCCCACGATGCCGCGGTCGCGTGAGCGCAGCACGCCACCGGCGACGATGACCTCGCAATCGGCGTTGTCGGCAAGGATATTGGCCACGTTCAGGTTGTTGGTGATCACGCGCAGCCCGCGGTGGTGCATCAGCTCGCGCGCTATCTCTTCCACCGTGGTGCCGATGTTCAGGATCAGCGAGCAGCCCTCGGGCACCGCGGCGGCCACCGCGCGCGCGATGCGCGCCTTGCCCTCGGCATTGAGCACCTGCCGCTGCCGGTAAGCGATGTTCTCGGTGGTGGAGCCGTCTACCCGCACCCCGCCATGGAAGCGCGCCAGCTTGCCGTTCTCGGCCAGCAGGTTGACGTCGCGGCGTACCGTCTGGAGCGTGACGCCGAACTTGCGCGCAAGTTCGTCGATGGAGGCAAAGCCCTGGGTGCGGACTTCTTCGAGCAGGGCCGTCTGGCGGGGATTCAGGGTCATGCCGGGATTCTAGTCCAAACAGAAACGAAAACAAATGATGCAGTGCACTATTGTTTTACGTTCGTTTTGTTGCTAAAACGAGCGTAAAGCCAAGACTTGTGCGCCTGCATCCGGCAAAGCTGTGATGCGGGAAGCATTTCGAACATGGAGGACGGATGCAGCTACGTTTGGAAGGCGTCGCACAACAGGCAGGTTCGCAGGCGTATCTCTATCCGATGACGCTCGCGCCGGTTCCGGGTGCGGTGACCATCCTGCTGGGCGCCACGCAGGCGGGCAAGACGTCGCTGATGCGGGTGATGGCCGGGCTGGACCGGCCCAGCGCCGGCCGCGTGCTGGTCGACGGCCGCGACGTGACCGGCATGCCGGTGCGCGAGCGCAATGTGTCGATGGTCTACCAGCAGTTCATCAACTATCCGTCGCTCAAGGTCTTCGACAACATCGCCTCGCCGCTGCGGCTGCGGCGCAAAGCGCCGGCCGCAGAGATTGCCGCGCGCGTGCGCGAGCTGGCCGGGCGGCTGCATATCGACCACCTGCTGGACCGCTTTCCTTCCGAGCTCTCCGGCGGGCAGCAGCAGCGCGTGGCACTGGCGCGCGCGCTGGCCAAGGAGGCGCCGCTGATGCTGCTGGACGAGCCGCTGGTCAATCTTGACTACAAGCTGCGCGAAGAACTGCGCGAGGAGCTGGCGCAGCTATTCGCGCATGGCGACGCCACCGTGATCTATGCCACCACCGAGCCCGGCGAAGCGCTGCTGCTGGGCGGGCATACCGCGGTGCTGGACGCCGGCGAATTGCTGCAGTACGGCCCGACGCCCCAGGTCTTCCACTATCCTGATTCGCTGCGCGTGGCGCGTGCGTTCAACGATCCGCCGATGAACCTGGTCGAGGGCAGGCTGCAGGGCGGCTGGGTCACGCTGGCCGGCAATATCTCCGTGCCGGTGCCCGGCGCGGGCGGGCGCGACGGCCCGGTCACGATGGGGGTGCGCGCATCGGCATTGCGCCTGGCCGGTGAGGCGGGCGCTGTGGCCGTGCCCGGGCGCGTGGCGCTGGCCGAGCTGTCAGGCTCAGACACCTTTGTCCACGCCGATACCCCGGTGGGCAACCTGGTGGCGCAGTTTGCCGGCGTGCTCGACCTGGCGCTGGGCGAGCCGGTGTCACTGCACCTGCTGCCCGAGCAGATCTACCTGTTCGACGCCGACGGGCGTCGCATCCACGCGCCGCGCCGGCCGGGCGGGCTGGCGGCTGACGTGCCCGGCGGCGCGGCCGCGGCTGCCGGGGCAGGGGCCTGAGATGGCGCGCATCGACCTGGACCTGGCGCACTCCTATGTGTCAAATCCGCGTACCGACGAGGACTACGCGCTGCTGCCGCTGCAATTCACTTTCGAAGACGGCGGCGCCTACGCGCTGCTGGGCCCGTCCGGCTGCGGCAAGACCACGCTGCTGAACTGCATTTCGGGGTTGCTGCGGCCTTCGCACGGCACCATCGCCTTCGATGGCCGCGACGTGACCGCTGCCACGCCGCAGGCGCGCAATATCGCCCAGGTGTTCCAGTTCCCGGTGATCTACGACACCATGACCGTCGGCGAGAACCTGGCCTTCCCGCTGCGCAACCGCGGCGTGCCGCAAGCCCAGGTGCGCGAGCGGGTAGGGCGCGTGGCCGAGATGCTGGACCTGTCGGGCACGCTCGATCGCCGCGCCAGCGGCCTGGCTGCAGACGCCAAGCAGAAGATCTCGCTGGGGCGCGGGCTGGTGCGCCAGGACGTGTCGGCCATTCTCTTCGACGAGCCGCTGACGGTGATCGATCCGCAGCTCAAATGGCAGCTGCGGCGCAAGCTCAAGGAAATCCACCACGAGTTCCGCCTGACGCTGATCTACGTGACGCATGACCAGACCGAGGCGCTGACCTTTGCCGACCAGGTGGTGGTGATGTCGCGCGGCAAGGCGGTGCAGGTGGGGCCGGCCGATGCGCTGTTCGAGCGGCCCGCGCATACTTTTGTCGGGCATTTCATCGGCTCGCCGGGCATGAATTTCCTGCCCGGGCAGTGGCGCGACGGCGCGCTTGAGCTGGCCGGGCGCCGCTACATGCCGGAGTTGTCGCCGTCAGTCGAAGCGGCGTTGCGCGAGGCCGGCAGCTTCCGCATCGGCGTGCGGCCCGAGTACCTGCGCCTGGCGCCGGAGAGCGACGCGCAGGCTGTGCCGGTGCGGGTGGAGCGCGCGCAGGACATCGGCACTTACTGGCTGCTGACTGGCGGCGTGCAGGAGGCGGGCGCACTGGCCGGCACGCTGCGCGCGCGGCTGGGTATCGAGGCAGCCGGTCTGCGTCCGGGCGACACGGCCTGGTTGTCAGTGTTCAACCGTCATACCTGCTACTACGTCAACGAGGAACTGGTGCCATGAAGCCCGTCAACCAGAAGGCCTGGCTGCTGGTGTTGCCGGTGGTGGCGTGCGTGGCGTTCTCCGCCATCCTGCCGCTGATGACCATCGTCAACTACTCGGTGCAGGACATCATCTCGCCCGAGCGGCGCGTGTTTGTCGGCACCGAATGGTTCCGCACCGTGCTGCGTGACGGCGAGCTGCACGACGCACTGCTGCGCCAGCTGGGCTTCTCGCTGGCGGTCCTGCTGGTGGAGATCCCGCTGGGCATCCTGCTGGCGCTGTCGATGCCGGCCAGGGGCTGGAAGGCATCGGCGGTGCTGGTGATCATCGCGTTGTCGCTGCTGATTCCGTGGAACGTGGTCGGCACTATCTGGCAGATCTTCGGGCGCACCGATATCGGCCTGCTGGGCGCAGCGCTGGCAGCGATGGGCTTCGACTACAACTACACCGGCAGCGCCTTCGATGCCTGGGTCACGGTGCTGGTGATGGACGTCTGGCACTGGACGCCGCTGGTGGCGCTGCTGTGCTACGCCGGCCTGCGCGCCATCCCCGACGCCTACTACCAGGCCGCGCAGATCGACGGCGCCTCGCGCCTGGCGGTGTTCCGCTATATCCAGCTGCCCAAGATGCGTGGCGTGCTGATGATCGCGGTGCTGCTGCGCTTCATGGACAGCTTCATGATCTATACGGAGCCCTTCGTGCTGACCGGCGGCGGTCCCGGCAACGCCACCACCTTCCTGTCGCAGTACCTGACGCAAAAGGCCGTGGGTCAGTTCGACCTGGGCCCGGCGGCGGCATTTTCCATCGTCTATTTCCTGATCATCCTGCTCATGTGTTTCATCCTCTACAACTGGATGCAGCGCGCGGGCACCGCCGGCAGCGAGGACATGCCCCATGGCTGAGATCCCTTCCGTGATCCCCGCACGGGCCAACCGCGCCACCTGGTGGCGCGCGGGCTTCCTGCTGGTCTACCTGCTGTTTGCCATCGTGCCAATCTACTGGATGGTGAACATGTCGTTCAAGACCAACGAGGAGATCGTCTCCACGCTGTCGCTGTGGCCGGCCGACTTCACGCTGGAGCACTACAAAACCATCTTCACCGACCCGTCGTGGTATTCGGGCTACGTCAACTCGATGATCTACGTGGCGATGAACACGGTGATCTCGATCAGCGTGGCGCTGCCGGCCGCCTATGCCTTTTCGCGCTACCAGTTCATCGGCGACAAGCATGTGTTCTTCTGGCTGCTGACCAACCGCATGACGCCGCCCGCGGTGTTCCTGCTGCCGTTCTTCCAGCTCTACAGCACCATCGGGCTGATGGATACCCACCTGGGCGTGGCGCTGGCGCACCTGGTCTTCAACGTGCCGCTGGCGGTATGGATCCTGGAAGGCTTCATGTCGGGCGTGCCGCGCGAGATCGATGAGACCGCGTATGTCGATGGCTACTCGTTTCCGCGTTTCTTCCTGACCATCTTCCTGCCGCTGATCAAGGCCGGCGTGGGCGTGGCGGCGTTCTTCTGCTTCATGTTCAGCTGGGTCGAACTGCTGCTGGCGCGCACGCTGACCTCGGTCAACGCCAAGCCCATCGTCGCCACCATGACGCGCACGGTCTCGGCATCGGGCATGGACTGGGGCGTGCTGGCCGCGGCCGGCGTGCTGACCATCGTGCCCGGCGGCATCGTGATCTGGTTCGTGCGGCACTACATCGCGAAGGGCTTCGCGATGGGCCGCGTGTAAGCCGCGGGGAAAAGGACCAAGGAGACGGCGCAATGCTGAACTGGATGGTGTGGACAACGCCGGTGGCGGCGTTCTTTGGCTGCATCGTGGTCATGCTGATCGGTATGACGATCTGGGAAATCCGCGCGCCTTCGGTGCTGCGCAAAGGCTTCCTGCCGATCGCCACGACGCGCGGCGACCGCCTGTTCATCGGTCTGATGTGCGCGGCCTGGGTCAACCTGGCGTGGGTGGGGCTGGGCGAGAAGGTAACGGCCTGGCTGTCGCTGGCCGAAGAGCCGTCGGTGTGGATCAGCTTCGTGATGTCAATGCTGGTGCTGGCGCTGGTCATGCGCAAGGGTTAGCGGTACCGGAAAAACAAGCCTGAATGGAACACGCGGCTTATCCCTGCCCCGGGGCCGCCAACCAGACCACAAGCCGGGGGAGGGGAATTCCTGAGGAGACACCGATGAATGAGCACGTGAAGTTGGGGATGTCCGCCCTTGCCTGCGCGGCTGCGCTGGCTTGCGCGTCCGCCTGGGCGGGCGAGACCGAAGCGAAGAAGTGGATCGACAATGAGTTCCAGCCCTCGTCGCTGCCCAAGGACAAGCAGGCGGCGGAAATGAAGTGGTTCATCGATGCCGCGGCCAGGCTCAAGGCCAAGGGCGTCACGCAGATCAGCGTCGTCTCGGAGACCATCACCACGCATGAGTACGAATCCAAGACGCTGGCCAAGGCCTTCGAGGAGATCACCGGCATCAAGGTCAACCATGACCTGATCCAGGAAGGCGACGTGGTGGAGAAGCTGCAGACCTCGATGCAGTCCGGCAAGTCGATCTACGATGGCTGGATCTCTGACTCGGACCTGATCGGCACGCACTACCGCTATGGCTCTATCCTGCCGCTGACCGACTACATGAACGGCGCCGGCAAGGAGTGGACCAACCCGGGGCTGGATGTGAAGGACTTTATCGGCACCAAGTTCACCACCGCGCCGGACGGCAAGCTCTATCAGCTGCCGGACCAGCAGTTTGCCAACCTCTACTGGTTCCGCGCCGACTGGTTCGCGCGCAAGGATCTGCAGGACAAGTTCAAGGCCAAGTACGGCTACGACCTGGGCGTGCCGACCAACTGGTCAGCCTATGAGGACATCGCCAGCTTCTTCACCAACGACGTGAAGGAGCTCGACGGCAAGAAGGTCTATGGGCACATGGACTACGGCAAGAAGGATCCGTCGCTGGGCTGGCGCTTCACCGACGCCTGGCTGTCGATGGCCGGCACCGCCGACAAGGGCTTGCCCAACGGCATGCCGGTGGATGAATGGGGCATCCGCGTGGCCGACGACAAGTGCACGCCGGTCGGCGCCTCGGTGTCGCGCGGCGGTGCCACCAACAGCCCGGCGGCAGTCTATGCGCTGACCAAGTACATCGACTGGATGAAGAAGTACGCGCCGCCGCAGGCGATGGGCATGACCTTCTCCGAGGCCGGCCCGGTCCCCGCGCAAGGCCAGGTGGCGCAGCAGATCTTCTGGTACACCGCGTTCACCGCGGACATGACCAAGAAGGGCCTGCCGGTGGTCAACGCCGACGGCTCGCCCAAGTGGCGCATGGCGCCGTCGCCTTATGGCCCGTACTGGAAGCAGGGCATGCAGAACGGCTACCAGGACGTGGGCTCGTGGACCTTCTTCAAGAACACCGATCCCAACAAGCTGGCGGCCGCCTGGCTGTACGCGCAGTTCGTGACATCCAAGACGGTCTCGCTGAAGAAGTCGCTGACCGGGCTGACCTTTATCCGCGACAGCGACATCCACCACGAGTACCTGACCAAGAACGCGGCCAAGTACGGCGGGCTGATCGAGTTCTACCGCAGCCCCGCGCGCGTGGCCTGGACGCCGACCGGCACCAACGTGCCCGACTATCCGAAGCTGGCCCAGCTGTGGTGGAAGAACGTGGCCACCGCGGTGACCGGCGAGAAAACGCCGCAAGCCGCCATGGACACGCTGGCCGAAGAAATGGACCAGGTCATGGCGCGGCTGCAGCGCGCCGGCATGAGCAACTGCGCGCCCAAGCTCAACCCGAAGGGAGATCCGGGCAAGTGGCTGTCGAACGACCATGCGCCATGGAAGAAGCTGGCCAACGAAAAGCCGAAGGGCGAGACCATTCCTTACGACAAGCTGCTGCAGGCGTGGAAGGAAGGGAAGGTGCGCTGAGGCGTTTGAGGCTGCCGGCAATGAATGCCGCTGGTTTGCTCCCCTCTCCCGCTTGCGGGAGAGGGGCAGCGGGTGAGGGCAGGCGGTGGCATACCGACACGCCTTAACTTGTTGATACTCCCGCCCTCACCCCAACGCTCTCCCGCAAGCGGGAGAGGGAGCACCCCAAGCGGCCGTCTGAGCCCGGACTTCGGAACTAGCCTTCTTGCGATGCCAGTTCGGACGGTTCGGGATACGGCTCTGTCGTATCCGCCGCCTGCACCGCATAACGCGCCTTGCCGTGCCGCTTGGCCTCGTACAGTGCCATGTCGGCGTGCATGAACAACTCGCTCGCGGTCATGGTGTGGCGCGCGTCATGGATGGCCGAGCCGACGCTGGCCGGGGCCGCCAGCGTGTGGCCGTCGATCAAGAAGGGCATGCGCGCGGCCTGCACGATGGTGTTGGCGATGGACGCCATGGCCTGGCGGTCGGCAACGCCGTCCAGGATCACCGCGAACTCATCGCCGCCGATGCGCGCGACCGCGTCGCCCTTGCGCACGCAGGCGCGCAGCCGCTGCGCAAAGGCGACCAGCAACTGGTCGCCCACCGGATGGCCAAAACCGTCGTTGACGCCCTTGAAGTCGTCCAGGTCCACCAGCAGCAGCGCCAGCGAGTGCCCGTCGGCGCTGGCGCGGGCCATGCATTCGGCCAGGCGCCGGTCGAACCCCTTGCGGTTGAGCAGGCCGGTGAGGTAGTCGGAGATGGTCTGCGCTTCCAGGCTGCGCAGTTTTTCGCGCTCATGGGTGACGTTGCGCCCGAACATGTGCAGGCCAATGACGGTGTCCTGGGCATCGTTCCAGGCCGGCTGGTAGGTGATCTCCGTGCATTCGGTGCCGTCGGCGCTTTCCCGCGTAAAGGTCACCGAGCGCCCGGCCCGGGCTTGTTCCAGGTATGGCTGGCAGGCCAGGTATTCCTGCGTGCCCCACAGCTCGCGCAGCGACAGCCCCACGATCTGCTGCGCCGGCACGCCGTACCGCTGCGCATACGCCTGGTTGACGAAGACATAGCGCTGCTGCATGTCGATGAACGAGACAAAGTCCGGCACATGGTTGGCGATCGCTTCGATGCGCTTCTCGCTCTCGGCGGCGCGGTCCTTGGCCGCTTTCAGCGCGGCTTCGCGCTCCGACAACTGCGCCACCACCTCGGCGAAAGTCACGGCCAGTTCGCCGATCTCGTCGGCACGGCCGGCGGGCAGGTCCGCCACCGCGGCCGGGTTGGTGCCGATCTGACGCACGGCGCGGTGCAGCCGCTGCAGCGGTTCAAGCAGCCGGCGCATGACCAGCCACATCATCGCTGCGGCAATCAGCATGGTGATGGCGCCGATCACCAGGGTCCGTTGACGCACCGCGACCATCGGCGCGTAGGCTTCGGCAGCCGGCAGGACCGCCACCACCTCCCAGCCGTTGGATGCCAGCAGGTAGCGCGCCACGATCGGCTGCGTCGGCGTCAGGACTTCCAGAAGGGCGGGGGCGTGGTCGGCGCCGCAGGCTTCGCCGACCGCGCGTGCGGGACTCAGCACGCGGGCAACGTCCGGATGCATCGCATAGCGGGGATTGGTGCCGGAGGAAACCAGGCAGAAGCTGCCGGTAGTGCCCACGCGGCTGTGCGCAAGTTCGCGCAGGAAGTTGCTGTCCGTGAGGTTCAGGACGCCCCCGACCACGCCGCGCAACTCGCCACCCGGCCCGTGCAGCGGCACTGCCAGCACCACGCCGGGGGCATTGGTCTGCTTGCCCTGGATCAGGTCCGACACGGCAAACGCCTGGCCCTGCTGGATATCGCGGAAATAGTCGCGGTCGTCCACGCGCAGGCGCACGTCATCCGGCACGGCGGTGCTGAACACCAGGTGCCCGTCAGGCGCGGCCAGGAAGACGGCGTTGAAGGCCTCGGGTATTTCCACCAGGCCCTCCACGGCCCGGCGCAGCTCGGCCGGCTTTGCCGAAAGCATGGGGGAGAGCTGGCGTGCCACGCGGCGCAGGACGGCGGCCCGGCCCTGCAGTTTTTCATCGAGTTGCTCGGCCACCATCTTGACCAGCGTGTCCTGCTGCGTCTGCCGCAGGTACTTCAGGCCGTCGTAGGCGTAATACTGCGCGTAGACCGCGCGCAGCACGATGATCAGCGTCACCACACCCGCCGTGGCGAACGCCATCCGGTACTTCAAAGAGTGCTGCATGATTGACTTATTTCTTGTGCGCACTGACCCGTATTCCCGCCCCGGCGCATCGGTTGCCGACCCGAGATCTTGTCCGGGGCATGAAATCAAGATTAGCAGATGTCAAGATGAAATTCGCAACTGTTTGCAACCGCGATCCCGGTTGCGCGTGCAATGTGCCTGCCGCGCTACAGCGAAGGGCAGGGCCGGTGGCGAGATCGCCACGCGCGCTTGTGCACGGATTCCGGCTTGGCATTAGCATGTGGGATGGCCCGTGATGTGGCGGGCCCGTCATGCGATTTTTGATTGCCGTTCCTGATTCCTTCCAGCCCAAACGCCAATGACTACACCGACTACGCTGCTCGACCTGGCCGGCGCCAGCCGTACCCCTTCCGCCTGGGATGCCGCCGTCCTGATCCTGATCGACCATCAACGCGAATACGTCGACGGCCGCCTGCCGCTGGTCGGCATGCCCGCGGCCGTGGCTGCCTGCGCGCAGCTGCTGGCGCTGGCGCGCAGCCACGGCACGCCGGTGATCCATGTCGCGCACCACGGCCGGCCGGGCAGCATGGCGTTCGATCCGACCGGGCCGTATGCCGCCTTCATCGAAGGGGTGGGGCCGCAGGCCGGTGAGATTACCGTCACCAAGGGCTTGCCCAACAGCTTCGCCGGCACCACCCTGGGCGACGAACTGGCCAGGCTCGGCCGCAAGGAGCTGATCGTGGCCGGCTTCCAGACGCATATGTGCGTCAGCGCCACGGTGCGCTCGGCGCTCGACCACGGCTATCGCAGCACGGTGGTGGCCGCGGCCTGCGCCACGCGCGACCTGCCTGACCCGCTGGGCGGCCCGGCCGTACCTGCGGCCGATCTCCACCGCAGCACGCTGGCCGCGTTGAATGACCGCTTCGCCACGGTCGTTACGGACGCAGGGGCCTGGCACGGCTAACCAGCGACGGGCCAGGTGCGCACGCGCAGCACGGTATGGTCGCGCGGGCGCAGCGTCAGTTCCAGCGCGGTCGGCACGCCTCGCCGAGTGATCGGCGCGACAAAGCGTGCCATGTCCGTTGCCGCAGCAAGCCGCGTGCCGCAGCGCATCGCCAGTCGCAGGATATGCAGCGGCACGAACCGCTCCGGCTGTTGCATGTCCGCCAGCGCGGCCAGCGTGAAATGCAGCGGCTGCCGGGCCAGTGCGATGAAGCGCCCGCGCAGCCGCGTCAGCGTTGTGGCGGACGCTGCCAGTCCTTCCCCCTCGGCGCCGCTGCGCGTCATGCCGCGCACGTGCGGCTGCCACAGCGTGCCGGCAACCAGCAGCGGTGCGCGCTCCGCGCCATCTTCATCCACGCATGCATCGAGCGCGACGACTTTGCCCGCCAGGTCATAGGTGGCCGCCACCGACGCAAAACTGCGGTGGTAGCCGATGATGCAATCCATGTCTTCGTCATAGACCGGCCGCGCATCGCGCGGCACGCGCGCCGAGCGCATCTCGAACCAGCCGGCACAGACCGGGCTGCGGCCGGTCCAGGGCAGGGCGGGTTCTGTTTCGGTCGCGGTGGGGAGGCAGGCGGATGGCAAGTCGTGCTCCGGTGCAGGTCGGAGCAGTCAAGGTAGCCGGCAGGTGAGTGGCCGGAAATGAGACAAGCCTTGTCGCCCGCAACGGAAAGGTTGCGTCGCGACGTGGCTGCGGCCTAGAAGCTCACGCCCAGCGAAAGGATCGCGACCTGGTCTGTCGAGCCTGGGTTGAACCAGTAGAAGCCCGCCGTGAACTTGCGCACCGTGACCTGGAAAAAGCCGCCTCGCTGGAATTCGCGGTCTCCCCCGTAGATCCGGGTACGTTGCGCGACCAGGCCCAGCCTCAGCCATTCGACCGGGCGGAAGCCAAGTTCGCTCCAGGCATAGAGATAGCCCGGTTCCTCGCCGCGCGCGTCCAGGTATTCGGCTTCGATGTAGTAGTCGAACTTGCTCACTGCCACGCTGGCTTCGATCCCGCCGATCAAGCCGTGGGTGGAGCCTCCCACGAAGCCAACGATGGGTGTCGCCTTGAACTGGATGGTTTCCCCGCCCGAGAAGGTCCAGCCGATGAAGGCTGACTGCGCGTGGACCGCCTCGTAGTTGCTTCTCGCCTCGAGGTGAAGCTGCTTCCTTTCCGCGATGAAGATGCCGGAGAGGTAGTCGCCGCTCTCGCGCGGCATGTTCCAGTAGCCCGTTGCCGAGAAGGTCCAGGGCGAGCCGCCCGCCTGCCCGGCGGCATCCGGCGCGGGCTGGGGCGGCTCCTGTGCCTGGACCGCTCCCGCGCCAAGGGCGGCGGCAAGCAGCAGGTTCGCGCCTCGCATTTCAGCCGCCCAGCGCAATGATGGCGATGGTCATGACGACGCCCAGCGCCGTCATGGCTGCGCCAGTGACCCAGCCGCCAAAGCCGGCAAAGTGACCCAGTGCCCACCCGGCGACGAACAGCATGGCCAGGGTTAGCCCGCGCGAGATCAGTAGTGCCAGTTTGACGTCGTCCAGCAGTACGAACGGCAGTGCGACCGGAAACGTGGTCAGCACAACGATAAGGAAGATGCGCACGGCACCCAGCAGGTCGGCCAGGTTCAGGCGGGGACGGGGAGGCAGTGCCGGGGCGGCGGCGAGCCGGGCCCGCATGGCTTCCAGTTCCTTGTCGGTGACCAGCGATTTCGTTGCGCGAGGCAGCGCATCGCGAATCAGGCCGATCGCAGTGGCCTGGTCGCCTGCATTCCTGACGGCAAGTGCCAGGGAGATCCGCTGGCCGCGGCTCGCCAGCGTACGGATCAGGAACATGACCGCGTCCACCATGCCCAGGCCAGGTTGCAGCCCAACGCGGCATGCATCATGGTGCGGCTGGCATCCGGGCCGCCCGTGCCGCTCGACACCGCGCCGACAAAAGTGAGCGCCATGAACAGGCCGAAGCACATCTCGGAGACGCGGTCCACCACGTCCAGCACCGGCTCCCGTGTCTGCGCATCCTCCGGCGGCACGGTCGCGCCGGCATGGATCGTCGTCCTGGGTGAATCGGGCATGGCGGACTCCCGAATGCTGCGTCGATGATCGGATGGGCGATTGGGGGCTGGCCCGGTGGGAGCGAGGACGACTGTGCCTGCCTGGCACGTCGTCCTTGGACAAGTATGTGTGTCAGGCGCAAATATGCCAGGCGAGCTTTTCTTGATTTGCGCCGTGAGCCACGGTTTTCCAGGGAGCGTAGAAAACCTGGGCAAGCGCCGGGCAACAAAAAACCCAGAAAGCTTGCCCTGTCTGGGTTTCCTGGCAACTTAGGCAGTTGCTGGCCATTTTTGTCTGGTGGGTGGTACAGGGATTGAACCTGTGACCCCTGCCGTGTGAAGGCAGTGCTCTACCGCTGAGCTAACCACCCCTGTCTGCGTCGTCGTTGCCGTCGTGCAGCAGAGAAATGAGATTATGCAGAGCTTCTTGTATCTTGTAAAGCTCTTTTTTGATTTTTATCAGGCTGCGAGGCTTCCGGACTCTGCCGCGGGGGCTTCCTGCCACACCGTCTTGCCGCCGCTGGCCTTGTCCAGGCCCTTGAGCAGGGCGAGGTGGGCCTGTTGTTCGTCATCGGTGGCGCGCAGCACCGGCAGGGCCAGGCGCGACAGGTCGGCGCTGGCGACGGCGCTGCCTGCGCCCGCCGTGCTGTCGTGCATGTCAATCACCAGCGAATCCTGGCCGCGCGTCATGGCCAGGTAGACCTCGGCCAGCAACTCGGCATCCAGCAGGGCGCCATGCAGCGTGCGGTGAGCGTTGCTGATGCCCAGGCGATCGCACAGGGCATCGAGCGAGTTGCGCTTGCCTGGGAACATCTGGCGGGCTTCGCGCAGGGTATCGATCACATTGCCGGCATGCTGGCGGAACGGCGGCAGGCCCAGCAGCTGGAATTCCATGTCGAGGAAGCCCAGGTCGAACGGCGCGTTGTGGATGATCAGCTCGGCATCCTGGACGAACTCGCGGATGTCGTTGACGACTTCGGAAAAGCGGGGCTTGTCGGCCAGGAACTCAACCGTGATGCCGTGCACGGCGATCGCGCCCTCGTCGATATCGCGTTCCGGGTTGACGTAGAAGTGCAGGTGGCGCCCCGTCAGGCGGCGGTTCATCAGCTCGACGCAGCCGATTTCGATCAGGCGGTCGCCGGTGGCGGCACTCAGGCCGGTGGTTTCGGTGTCGAGAACGATTTGTCGCATGGCGGGCATTCTAGCGGAGCGGCGCGGGCGCTCCGCGGTTTGTTGTCGCGAAAAGGATTCAGCGGCCGATCGATTCGACGCCGCGGTTGGCCAGCGCGTCGGCGCGCTCATTGCCTGGGTGGCCGTTGTGGCCGCGCACCCAGTGCCAGGAGATCTGGTGCGGCTGCGCCAGGGTGTCCAGCTCCTGCCACAGGTCGGCGTTCTTGACGGGCTTCTTGTCGGCGGTCTTCCAGCCGCGGGCCTTCCAGCCGGGCAGCCATTCGCTGATGCCCTTCTGGACATACTGCGAGTCGGTATAGACCCGCACGACGCAGGGCCGCTTGAGCGCGCGAAGCGCTTCGATCACGGCGGTCATTTCCATGCGGTTGTTGGTGGTGTTGGGCTCGCCGCCGAACAGTTCTTTCTCGCTGGTGCCGGCGACGAGCACCGCGCCCCAGCCGCCGCGGCCGGGATTGCCCTTGCAGGCGCCGTCGGAGTAGATGGTGACTTCTTGCATGTGATTCCATGGTGGCCACCCGCCGGGCGGGTGGCGCATTGAGGTGTCAGCGGAAGGCGCTGGACCGCGTCAGCGCTCTTCGCCGGGGGTCTTGCCGTGCGTGCCGGTGGGCGTGGCCACGGGCGACGATACCGGGGCCAGCGCCGGCTTGCTCTTCCAGGCCGGGCCGACCAGGCGGATATTGCGCACGCGCTTGATCGCCGAGATCATATAGACCGCGCCAAAGATCGGCCACCAGCGGTCGCCGGCCTTTTCCATGAAGGCGGCGCGCTGCAGCCAGCGGTCGGTGCGGTAGGGCGGGCAGTAGCAGCCAAAGCGCCCGCGGATGATATCGAAGCCCAGCAGCTTGAGCCAGTCCTTGATGCGCACAAAGCCGATCTGCTGCGCGTCCGTCGGCAGGAAGGGCGTGGCGCCGAGCCGGTTCATGCCCTGGCGCGCGCCCCACAGGCTCATCGGGTTGAAGCAGGTGACCACCACGCGCCCCTCGGGCATCAGCACCCGCGAGACCTCGCGCAGCACTTCATGCGGATCTTCGGCGAATTCCAGGATGTGGGGCAGGGTGACCAGGTCGATGCTCTGGGTGTCGAACGGCAGCTCGTCGAAGCGGCACAGCAGCTGGCGCGCGTCGGGATGTGCGGCCCGCGGCCCGTGCGGTCCGCTGGACGGATCCAGCGCCAGCGCCGAGAACGGCATCCGGTTCTCGCGCAGGGTGTCGATAAAGGGCAGGCCCATCTGGACGGCGTGGTAGCCGAAGATGTCGGTCACGGTCCGGTCGTACTGCTGCGCCTCCCAGCGCAGCATGTATTCGCCGGGCGGCGAGGCCAGCCAGTCTTCCCAGCTTACAATCGAATGATTGGGACGATTGGACATAGGAGCATGCGCATGTTGAAGGTTGAGCCGATCCCGGCGTTCCAGGATAACTATATCTGGGCCATCCACGACGGGCGTAGCGCCGCCGTGGTCGATCCCGGCGAGGCCGCGCCGGTGGAGCGCTTCCTGGCGCAAAGCGGTCTGGCTCTGGGCGCTATTGTAATCACCCATCACCACGGCGATCACCAGGGCGGGGTGGCCGAGCTGCTGGCGGCGCACCCGCGCACGCCGTCGGGCGCGCCGATGCCGGTGCTGGGGCCGGCTGGCGAACGCATTGGCGGGCGCACCCAGGCCCTGCGCGAAGGCGATGTCGTGACGCTGGAGACGCCGGCGCTGACGCTGCGCGTGCTGGACGTGCCCGGGCACACCGCCGGCCATATCGCCTATGTGGGCGACCTGGGCGAAGCCGGCCCGGCGGTCTTCTGCGGCGATACCCTGTTCGCCAGCGGCTGTGGGCGTCTGTTCGAAGGCACGCCGGCGCAGATGCTGGACTCGCTCGACAAGCTGGCGGCGCTGCCGGGCGATACCCGCGTCTATTGCGCGCACGAATATACGCGCAGCAACGTGCGCTTTGCGCGGGCGGTGGAACCGGCCAATGCCGCGCTGGTGGCGTGGGAGCAGCGGGTTGACGCGCTGCGCGCGGCGGACCAGCCGACGCTGCCGACCACCATCGCCCATGAACGCGAAGTCAATCCCTTCCTGCGCTCGCGCGAGCCGGCGGTACGGGCGGCGGTGGCGGCGCAGGGCGGGGCCGCCACGGGCGATGCGCAGGCGTTCGGTGCGCTGCGCGGCTGGAAGGACAATTTCCGCTAAGCCCCGCTTGGCCTGCCGGGCCTTGCGCCGCAAGGCTTTCCGGCTGCCCGCGGGATATTGGCTATATGGAAAATCTGATTGACGCGATACGCGGTTTTTTTTAGCATCACGCATCTTTTTGGCGTCACGATTCGAGAACTTAATGAAAATTGGTCGATTACTGGCGGTGGTCGCGTGCGCCGCGCTGCTTGCAGCGTGCGCCAGCACCCCCACGCCGCCTGATGGCGCCAATGGCGCCGCGACCGCCCAGACCGCCAAGCGCCAGGATCCGCTCAACTCGCTCAGCGACAAATCGGCGCTGTCTTCCGCTTCCACAATCAATGTCGACCAGGGCGGCCTGAACTGGCTGGGCGGCCCGTCCAACGACATCTGGGACCGCATCCGGCGCGGCTTTGCCATGCAGGACCTGGAGGGCACGCTGGTCGATGACCGCACCCAGTGGTATGCGCAGCGGCCGGAATACATGGAACGGATGGTCGGGCGCTCAAGCCGCTACCTGTACCACATCGTAGAAGAGCTGGAACGGCGCAAGATGCCGACCGAGCTGGCGCTGCTGCCGTTCGTCGAGAGCGCGTTCAACCCGCAGGCGCAGTCCAGCGCCAAGGCGGCAGGCATGTGGCAGTTCATCCCGAGCACGGGCAAGTCGTACAACCTGAAGCAGAACATGTTCCGCGACGAGCGCCGTGACGTGCTGGCCTCGACCGACGCCGCCCTGGACTACCTGGCGCGGCTCTATGACATGTTCGGCGACTGGCACCTGGCGCTGGCGGCATACAACTGGGGCGAGGGCGCGGTGTCGCGCGCGATTGCGCGCAACCAGGCGCGCGGGCTGCCGACCGACTACGCCAGCCTGCCCATGCCCAACGAGACGCGCAACTACGTGCCGAAGCTGCAGGCGGTCAAGAACATCATCGCCAACCCCGCCGCGTACGGCGTCAAGCTGCCCGAGATCCCGGACCACCCGTACTTTGTCACGGTGACCACCTCGCGCGATATCGACGTGAACCTGGCGGCCAAGCTGGCGGACATGTCGGTGGAGGAGTTCAAGGCGCTCAACCCGTCGTTCAACCGGCCGGTGATCCTGGGCGCGTCCAACCCGCAGATCCTGCTGCCGTTCGATAACGCCGAGCGCTTCCAGTACAACCTGAATACTTATCGTGGCGGGCTGTCAAGCTGGGCGGCGGTGACAGTGGACGGCCGCGAGCGTGTCGAGTCGCTGGCGGCGCGCCTGAATGTCGACGCCGATACGCTGCGCGAGATCAACAGCATCCCGAAGGGCATGCGGCTAAAGGCGGGCTCCACCGTGATGATCCCGCGCTCGGGCCGCCACGACCAGGATATCAGCGCCAGCCTGGCCGACAGCGCCATGCTGGCGATGGAGCCCGACCTGCCGGATGCGCGCCGGGTGGTGGTGCGCGCCGGCCGGCGCGATACGGTGACCTCGGTGGCGCGGCGCTATGGTGTCTCGGCGGGGCAGGTGCAGTCGTGGAACAAGCTGGCGGGCACCAAGCTGGTCGCGGGGCAAAGCCTGGTGCTGATGGTGCCGGTGCGCGGCGCCGGCGCGGTGCGGGCGGCGCGGGCCGAGCAAGCCGATCGTGCCGAGCGCGCTGATCATGCTGATCGCGCGGAAAGGGGCAGCAAGGGCGGCATCGTGCGGGTGTCGGCCAAAGGCAAGGCGGAACCGCGCAAGCGCGTCACGGTCGAGGCCCCGTCGCGGCGCACGGACAAGGCGGCGCCGGCGCGCGTGACCCGCGAGGCCAAGACTGGGCCGACCGTCAAGGCGTCGGCCAAGGCCGGCGCCAAGGGGCCAAGGCCCGCTGACGGCAGCTGGCACCGCGCAGGAAGGGGCGATGCCGTCGGCACGCCCCTTTTTTCATGTTGCGCGGCGCACCTGTCGAAACACTGTCCACGCGCACCCGCGCCGGTGGCAAACTACGGTCATCATCCCAATGACCGCAGATGCGGAGGAGACAGACATGACGGCAAGCCATGCCGTGCATGCCCGTTCGCTCGCCGACCCCGAGGGGTTCTGGGCCGAACAGGCGGCGCGCATCGACTGGGAAACCCCGTTCGGCCAGGTGCTCGACAACAGCCGCGCCCTTTGCGCGCTGGTTCGTCGGCGGGCGCACCAACCTGTGCCACAACGCGGTCGACCGCCACCTGGCGGCCCGCGCCAGCCAGCCGGCGCTGCACTGGGTCTCGACCGAGACCGACCAGGCCCGCACCTTTACCTACGCCGAACTGCACGACCAAGTCAGCCGCATGGCCGCGGTCCTGCAGGGCCTGGGCGTGCAGAAGGGCGACCGCGTGCTGATCTACATGCCGATGATCCCGGAAGCCGCCTTTGCCATGCTGGCGTGCGCGCGCATCGGCGCGATCCATTCGGTGGTGTTCGGCGGCTTTGCCTCGGTCAGCCTGGCCGCGCGCATCGAGGATGCCCGGCCGCGCGTGGTGGTCAGCGCCGACGCCGGCTCGCGCGCCGGCAAGGTGGTGCCGTACAAGCCGCTGCTGGACGAGGCCATCCGGCTCTCGTCGCACCAGCCCGAGAAGGTGCTGCTGGTGGACCGGCAACTGGCGCAAATGCCCCGTACCGAGGGCCGCGATGAGGACTATGCCGCCTGGCGCGAGCGCGTGGCCGGCGTACAGGTGCCGTGCGTGTGGCTGGAATCGAGCGAGCCGTCGTACGTGCTCTACACCTCCGGCACCACCGGCAAGCCCAAGGGCGTGCAGCGCGATACCGGCGGCTATGCGGTGGCGTTGGCCACCTCGATGGAATACATCTTCTGCGGCAAGCCCGGCGACACCATGTTCACCGCGTCGGACATCGGCTGGGTGGTGGGGCACAGCTATATCGTCTATGGCCCGCTGCTGGCCGGCATGACCACGCTGATGTATGAAGGCACGCCGATCCGCCCCGACGGCGGCATCCTGTGGCGGCTGGTTCAGGATTACAAGGTCAACCTGATGTTCAGCGCGCCGACCGCGATCCGCGTGCTGAAGAAGCAGGATCCGGCCTGGCTGACCCGCTACGACCTGTCCAGCCTGCGCCTGCTGTTCCTGGCCGGCGAGCCGCTGGACGAGCCCACCGCGCGCTGGATCCAGGATGGCCTGGGCAAGCCGGTGGTCGACAACTACTGGCAGACCGAATCCGGCTGGCCGATCCTCGCGATCCAGCGCGGCATCGAGGCGCTGCCGCCCAAGCTGGGCTCGCCCGGCGTGCCGGCCTACGGCTACGACCTGAAGATCGTCGACGAGAACACCGGCGCGGAATGCCCGCCGGGGCAGAAGGGCGTGGTCGCCATCGACGGCCCGCTGCCGCCGGGATGCATGAGCACGGTCTGGGGCGACGATGGCCGTTTCGTGCGCACCTACTGGCAGGCGGTGCCGAACCGGATGTGCTATTCCACCTTCGACTGGGGCGTGCGCGACGCCGACGGCTACGTCTTTATCCTGGGCCGCACCGACGACGTGATCAACGTAGCCGGCCACCGACTGGGCACCCGCGAGATCGAAGAAAGCCTGTCGTCCAACGCCGCCGTGGCCGAGGTGGCGGTGGTGGGCGTGCAGGACGCGCTCAAGGGGCAGGTGGCGATGGCTTTCTGCATCGCCCGCGATCCGGCGCGCACGGCCACGGCCGAAGCGAGGCTGGCATTGGAAGGCGAACTGATGAAGACGGTGGAGCAGCAACTGGGTGCCGTGGCGCGGCCGGCCCGCGTATTCTTTGTCAATGCGCTGCCCAAGACCCGCTCCGGCAAGTTGCTGCGGCGCGCCATGCAGGCGGTGGCTGAAGGGCGCGACCCCGGCGACCTGACCACGATCGAGGACCCGGGTGCGCTGGAACAGTTGCAGGCGGCGCTGAAGGGCTAGATGGCAGGCTGAGAGCGTGGCGGTGTGGGTGCCTTGCGAGGCACTCCGCATTTCACCCTTGCTATCGGCTGTGATGCAGTCTAATATTTCAAGCATAAAATATTTAGACATCATCTAGATGGCGGTGTGGGCCCTGGGCAAAGTGCCCGGCGCAGCCGGCAGGAGGCGACAAATGCGAGTGCTTTGTATTGGTGGTGGCCCGGCAGGCCTGTACTTCGGACTGCTGATGAAGCTGCAGGATCCGGCCAACGAGGTCATCGTGGTCGAACGCAACCGGCCCTACGACACCTTCGGCTGGGGCGTGGTGTTCTCTGACGCCACCATGGACAACCTGAAGGAGGCCGACCCGGTCAGCGCCGCCGAGATCAACGCGGCCTTCAACCACTGGGACGATATCGACATCCATATCGGCGGGCGCACCATCCGCTCCGGCGGCCATGGTTTTATCGGCATCGGGCGCAAGCGCCTGCTCAATATCCTGCAGGCGCGCTGCGAGGCGCTGGGCGTGAAGCTGGTGTTCGAGACCGACGTTTCCGACGACCAGGCGCTGGCGATGCAATACCAGGCCGACCTGGTGATCGCCTCGGACGGCCTGAACAGCCGCATCCGCACCCGCTACGCCGACACGTTCCAGCCTGACATCGACACGCGTCAGTGCCGCTTTGTCTGGATGGGCACGCACAAGCTGTTCGACGCCTTTACCTTTGCCTTCGAGAAGACCGAGCACGGCTGGTTCCAGGCGCACGCCTACCGCTTTGACGACACCACCTCGACCTTTATCGTCGAGGCCCCGGAGTCCGTCTGGCGCGCCGCGGGCATCGAGCAGATGAGCCAGGAAGAGGGCGTGGCCTACTGCGAGCGCCTGTTCGCGCGCTACCTCGACGGCAACAAGCTGATCACCAATGCGGCGCACCTGCGCGGCTCGGCGATCTGGATCCGCTTCCCCCGCGTGATCTGCCGCCAGTGGGTGCATTGGAACACCTTGCCCGACGGCCGCCGCGTGCCGGTGGTGCTGATGGGCGATGCCGCGCACACCGCGCACTTCTCGATCGGTTCGGGCACCAAGCTGGCGTTGGAAGATGCCATTGACCTCGCCGAAGAAATCCGTGGAAGGGGTCATGACGGCCTGCCCGACGCATTGTCGCGCTATGAAGCCACGCGCGGCGTGGAAGTGCTGAAGATCCAGAACGCGGCGCGCAACTCGACCGAATGGTTCGAGAACGTCGAGCGCTACGCGGGCAGCCTGCCGCCGGAGCAGTTCGCCTATTCCCTGCTGACCCGCTCGCAGCGCATCTCGCATGAGAACCTGCGCGTGCGCGATGCGGACTATGTGGCGCAGTTCGAACACTGGCTGGCGCGGCAGGCCGGCGTGCAACCGGAAAGCCTGCAGCTGCGCGAGCGCGAGCCGCTGCCGCCGATGTTCACGCCGTTCCGCATGCGCGGCGTCACGCTGAAGAACCGCGTGGTGGTGTCGCCGATGGCGATGTACTCGTGCACCGACGGGGTGCCCGGCGACTTCCACCTGGTCCACCTGGGCTCGCGCGCGCTGGGCGGCGCCGGCATGGTGGTGGCCGAGATGACCTGCGTGTCGCCCGATGCGCGCATCACGCCGGGATGCCCGGGTTTGTGGAACGACGCGCAGCGCGACGCCTGGCGCCGCATCGTCGACTTCGTGCATGCCAACAGCGATGCGCGCATCGCCATGCAGATCGGCCATTCGGGCCGCAAGGGCTCGACGCAGCTAGGCTGGGAGGCGATGGACCATCCGCTGCCGGAAGGCAACTGGCCAGTGATCTCGGCCTCGCCACTGCCCTACCTGCCGGGCGAATCGCAGACGCCGCGCGAGATGACGCGCGCGGACATGGAGCGCGTGCGCGATGACTTCGTCGCCAGCGCGCGCCGCGCCGCAGAGGCCGGCTTCGACTGGCTGGAGCTGCACTGCGCGCACGGCTACCTGCTGTCGAGCTTTATCTCGCCGCTGACCAATACCCGGGAAGACGACTATGGCGGTTCGCTGGCCGCGCGGCTGCGCTACCCGCTGGAGGTCTTTGCCGCGGTGCGCGCGGTGTGGCCGGAACACAAGCCGATGTCGGTGCGTATCTCGGCCCACGACTGGGTTGAAGGCGGCATCACCCCGGATGACGCGGTGGCGATCGCACGCGCCTTCAAGGCCGCCGGCGCCGACATGATCGACTGCTCGTCGGGCCAGGTCAGCCCGGATCAGGCTCCGGTCTACGGCCGCATGTACCAGACCCCGTTTGCCGACCGCATCCGCAACGAAGCCGGCATCGCCACCATTGCCGTGGGCGCGATCTTCGAGGCCGACCACGTCGACTCGATCATCGCCGCGGGCCGTGCCGACCTGTGCGCGATCGCGCGGCCGCACCTGGCCAACCCGGCCTGGACGCTGCAGGAAGCGGCGCGCATCGGCTATCGCGATATCGCCTGGCCCAAGCAGTACCAGGCCGGCAAGCGGCAACTGGAAACCAACCTGGAACGCGCCGCGGCGCAGGAGAAGCAGGGATGACGCGCAGCACGGGTTCACTGTCAGGGCGCCACGCGCTGGTCACCGGCGGCGGGCGCGGCATCGGCGCGGCAATCGCGCGGCGGCTGCTGGCCGACGGCGCCAGCGTGACGCTACTGGGCCGCGATGCCGGTGCGTTGCAGGCGACCGTGCAAGCGCTGCGTGAGGTTGCTCCCGCGGGCGCCGTAGTCTCCTTTGTCGCGGCCGATATTGCCGATGCCGACAGTGTGGCACGTGCCTTTGCCGCCGCCGCTGAGCAGGCCGGGCCGGTGTCGATGCTGGTCAACAACGCCGGCCAGGCACACAGCGCACCGTTCCTGAAGACCGACGCCGCGCTGTGGCAGCGCATGCTGGATGTAAACCTGACTGGGACCTTCCTGTGCACGCAGGCAGCGCTGCCTGCGATGCTCGCGGCCGGCTGGGGCCGCATCGTCAATGTGGCGAGCACGGCGGGGCTGGCAGGCTATGGCTATGTCAGTGCCTATTGCGCGGCCAAGCATGGGGTGATCGGCCTGACGCGCGCGCTGGCGCTGGAGACCGCGGCCAAGGGCGTGACCGTCAATGCGGTCTGCCCGGGCTATACCGAAACCGACATCGTGCGCGACGCGGTGGCCAATATCGTCGGCAAGACCGGCCGCACCGAGGAACAGGCGCGCGCCGAGCTGGCCGCACGCAATCCGCAACGGCGGCTGGTGCAGCCCGAGGAAGTGGCCGACGCGGTGGCCTGGCTGTGCCAGCCATCCGCGGCCGCGATCACCGGCCAGGCGATCCCCGTGGCCGGCGGCGAAGTGATGGCGGGCTGAACCTCGCCGACTGCAACAGACAACGAGAGAAACCATGACAGAGATCGCACTCGACATGCGCCACCACAAGCGCAGCTTTGCCGGCTACCAGCCGGAGCATTTCCTGTGGTCGGTGTCCGGCGACGGCAAGGTCGGCACCGTGACGCTGAACCGGCCGGAGCGCAAGAACCCGCTGACGTTCGATTCCTATGCCGAGCTGCGCGACCTGTTCCGCGGCCTGTGCTATGCCGGCGACATCAAGGCGGTGGTGGTGACGGGCGCCGGCGGCAACTATTGCTCGGGCGGCGACGTGCACGAGATCATCGGGCCTCTCACGCGCATGACCATGCCTGAGCTGCTCGACTTCACGCGCATGACCGGCGACCTGGTCAAGGCCATGCGCGCCTGCCCGCAGCCGGTGGTCAGCGCGGTCGACGGCATCTGCGCCGGTGCCGGCGCGATGATGGCGCTGGCCTCCGACATGCGCCTGGGCACGGCGCAGGCCAAGGCCGCGTTCCTGTTCACGCGCGTCGGCCTGGCCGGCGCCGACATGGGCGCGTGCACGCTGCTGCCGCGCGTGATCGGGCAGGGGCGCGCCAGTGAGCTGCTCTACACCGGCCGCTCGATGAGCGCGGAAGAGGGGCTGCAGTGGGGCTTCTTCAATGCGCTGCATCCGTCCGAAGCGGTGCTGGCGCAGGCGCAGGCGCTGGCCGCGCAACTGGCCGCCGGCCCGACCTTTGCCCACGGCGTGACCAAGAAGTTGCTGCACCAGGAATGGAACATGGGGCTGGACGAGGCCATCGAGGCCGAGGCCGAAGCCCAGGCCATCTGCATGCAGACGCGCGACTTCCGCCGCGCCTACGAGGCCTTCGTCGCCAAGACGAAGCCGGTGTTCGAAGGGGACTGAAGCGCCATGTCCGACAAGACCTATCTCGACCTGCCGCTGTTCGACGACGCGCACCGCGCACTGGAGCGCGAACTCGACGCCTGGTGCGGGCAACACCTCCAAGTCGACCACAGCGATACCGACGCCGCCTGCCGCGCGCTGGTGCGCCAGCTGGGCGAGGCCGGCTGGCTGCGCTATTGCGTGCCAGCCGCGCACGGCGGCGCGTTGCCGGCGCTGGATTCGCGCTCGCTGTGCCTGCTGCGCGAGACCCTGGCGCGCCATGACGGCCTGGCCGATTTTGCCTTTGCCATGCAGGGGCTGGGCTCGGGCGCGATCTCGCTGGCCGGCAGCGATGCGCTGCGCGCACATTACCTGCCGCGCGTGGCCCGCGGCGAGGCGATTGCCGCGTTTGCGCTGTCCGAGCCGGAGGCCGGTTCCGATGTGGCCGCCATGCAATGCAGCGCACGGCTGTCGGACGACAGCAGCCACTATGTGATCGACGGCGCCAAGACCTGGATTTCCAACGGCGGCATTGCCGACTTCTACTGCGTGTTCGTGCGCACCGGCGAGGCGCCGGGCGCACGCGGCATCTCCGCCTTCGTGGTAGATGCGGATACGCCAGGCCTGACCATCGCCGAGCGCATCGACGTGATGGCGCCGCACCCGCTCGCCACGCTGCGTTTCGACAACTGCCGCGTGCCCGTGGGCAACCGGCTGGGCGAAGCGGGGCAGGGCTTCAAGGTGGCGATGATGACGCTCGACATCTTCCGTGCCTCGGTCGCGGCGGCGGCGCTGGGCTTTGGCCGCGCCGCGCTGGACGATGCACTGGCGCGCGCCTGCGCGCGCCCGATGTTCGGTGGCGTGCTGGCCGACCTGCAGCTGACGCAGGCCGCCATCGGCGACATGGCCACCGCGATCGACGCCGCGGCGCTGCTGACCTACCGCGCGGCCTGGCTGCGCGATGTCAAGGGCCAGCGCACCACGCGCGAGGCGGCCATGGCCAAGATGGTGGCGACCGAGAACGCCCAGCAGGTGATCGACCGCGCGGTGCAGATGTTCGGCGGCCTGGGCGTCAAGGTCGGCACGCGCGTGGAAAGCCTGTACCGCGAGATCCGCTCGCTGCGCATCTATGAAGGCGCCACCGAAGTGCAGAAGCTGATCATTGCGCGCGAGACGCTGGCCGGGCGCAAAGCCTGACGCGCCCGCGAGCTGCCCACGAACTGCCGTACCGATACAGAGCAGACAGGAGACAAGCCATGGCGACCACAGCCCACCTCGATACCTTCGCGCGCGACCGCCTGCCGCCGCCCGATATGTGGCCGGTGTTCCGCTTCAATGCCGATACCGACTACCCGGAGCGGATGAACGCCGCGGTGGAGCTGGTAGACCGCCACGTGCGCGAAGGCCGCGGCGAGCGCATCGCCATTCGTCACCGCCGCGACGGACAGATCGAGACGGTGACCTATGCGCAGCTGGCGGCGCTGGTCAACCGCATCGCCCGTGTGCTGGTCGAGGACATGCAACTGGTGCCCGGCAGCCGGGTGCTGCTGCGCGGGCCCAACAACCTGATGATGGCGGCCAGCTGGCTGGCCACGCTCAAGGCGGGCCTGGTTGCGGTGCCGACCATGCCGCTGCTGCGCGCCAAGGAGCTGAAGCAGATCATCGACAAGGCGCAGGTCGGTGCCGCGCTGTGCGATGCGCGGCTGCGCGAGGAGCTCGATGCCAACCAGCAGGCCGGCGGCGAATTCCATTGCCCGAGCCTGGCGCGCACGCTGTACTTCAACGGTGAAGGCGAGGGTTCGCTGGAGGCGGCGATAGCGGGCAAACCGGACGCCTTCGATGCCTGCGACACCGCCAGCGACGATGTCTGCCTGATCGCCTTTACCAGCGGCACCACCGGCCAGCCCAAGGGCACCATGCACTTCCATCGCGACGTGCTGGCGATGTGCGACCTGTTCCCGCGCCACGTGCTGCGTCCGCAGCCCGACGACGTGTTCTGCGGCACGCCGCCGATCGCGTTCACCTTCGGGCTGGGCGGCATGCTGTGTTTCCCGCTGCGCATCGGCGCCAGCGCCGTGCTGGCCGAGAAGCTGACGCCAGAGACGCTGCTCGGGCTGATCCAGGATTTCCGCGCCACCATCGTCTTTACCGCGCCCACCTTCTACCGGCAGATGGCAACGCTGGCGCCGCGCTATGACCTGTCCAGCCTGAAGAAGAGCGTGTCGGCCGGCGAAGCCCTGCCGGACGCCACGCGCCAGAGCTGGAAGGCGGCCACCGGCATCGAGATGACCGACGGCATCGGCGGCACGGAGATGATGCATATCTTTATCTCCAGCGCCGGCGCCGAGGTCAGGCCGGGCGCGATCGGGCGGGTGGTGCCGGGCTATGTCGCGCAGATCGTCGACGAGAACATGCAGCCCTTGCCGCCGGGGCAGGTCGGCAAGCTGGCGGTGCAGGGGCCGACCGGCTGCCGCTACCTGGACGATCCGCGCCAGTCCAACTATGTGAAGGCGGGCTGGAACTTGCCGGGCGACACCTTTTTCGTCGACGAGGACGGCTACTACTTCTACCAGGCGCGTTCGGACGACATGATCATCTCGGCTGGCTACAACATCGCCGGGCCGGAGGTGGAAAGTGCGCTGATGCAGCACGAGGCGGTTGCCGAATGCGGCGTGGTCGGGGCGCCCGACGATGAGCGCGGGCAGGTGGTCACTGCCTATGTGGTGCTGCGCGAGGGCACGGCACCGGACGACGCCACGCGCGCCGCGCTGCAGGACTACGTGAAGCGCCAGATCGCGCCCTACAAGTATCCGCGCCGCATTGTGTTCGTGCCGGCGCTGCCGCGCACCGAGACCGGCAAGCTGCAGCGCTTCCGGCTGCGCCAGATGGCGGAGCAGGGCAGCGGTGGCAACGGTCGTAACAACAACGGCGCGGGGAAGCCATGAGCCCCGTGTTCCGCAGCACCGTGCTGGTGCGCTTCAAGCACTGCGACGCCGCGGGCATCGTGTTCTACCCGCGCTATTTCGAGATGCTCAACGACTTCATCGAAGACTGGTTCGGCGAGGCGTTGGGCTGGCCCTTCGATGTCATGCACGGCGAGGGCCGCGCCGGCGTGCCCACCGCCGAGCTGGAGTGCCGCTTCCTGGCGCCCAGCCGGCTGGGCGAGGTGCTGACGCGCGAACTGCGCGTGCTGAAGCTGGGTCAGTCGAGCTTTACGCTCGCGATCCGCTTCGCCGGCCCGCATGACGATACCCGCATGGAAGTGACGCAGCGGCTGGTTTGCGTCGATACCGGCTCGATTGCCCCGCAGCCGCTTCCCGAAGCCGTGCGCGAGGCCATGTCGGCCTACCTGGTCGCCACGGCCTGAATCCAGGAATTTCATCCACTCATACAGATATCAACCGGAAAGCACCATGAAGATCCTGCAGCCGCCCGACTGGGCGCCCCCGCGTGGCTACGCCAACGGCACCATGACCGAAATGCAGGTCGGAAGCCGCCTGCTCTTTGTCAGCGGCCAGATCGGCTGGACCGGCAAATGTGAATTCGAGACCGACGACTTCGGCCTGCAGGTGGCGCAGGCGCTGCGCAACGTGGTTGCCGTGCTCGCGGCAGGCGACGCGCTGCCCGAGCATATCGTGCGCATGACCTGGTATGTGAAGGACAAGGCGGAATATGTCGGCGCCTATGGCGCGATCGGCCAGCATTACCGGGCCATCATCGGCCGCCACTTCCCGGCGATGACGGCGGTCGAGGTCGCGGACCTGGTGGAGCCGCGCGCCAAGGTGGAAATCGAGGTCACGGCGGTCGTGCCGCCACAGGCGTAACGTAGCAGGCACGGGCAGGACGGTGGCCGGCGGCATGGTGGCGCCGCCGCCTGCCGCATGCAAGTCCTTGAAAACTTGAGAAATTGGGTGGCGCGGGATATAATTCGAAAGTTTCGCTTTCAGAACCCTTCACCCTAGCGCCAACCGCTTTCCACCTTCCGCCGCCCCCATCCGCGCCGCCTTTGCTGTCCGCATTCAATGTGACGCAAGGAGCAGGTCGCGACCGGATCCGACCGCATCGGCGCAACGCCGCTGCCGCCGTCACGGATCCAGCCTGGGAGGCACGAGGCGTCGATTGGTCGGTCACGGGGTGAGTCCAGCAGGAGCCTACCCGTGTTACCGTCTTTTCCGTCCGCCATTCTCGCGCTAGCAGACGGCACGGTCTTTCGTGGCTATTCCATTGGCGCTTCCGGCCATACCATCGGTGAAGTGGTGTTCAACACCGCCATCACCGGTTACCAGGAAATCCTCACCGACCCGAGTTACTCGCGGCAGATCGTCACGCTGACGTATCCGCATATCGGTAACTACGGGGTCAATCCTGAGGATGTCGAAGCCACGAAAGTCCATGCCGCCGGCCTGATCATCAAGGATCTGCCGATCCTGGCCTCGAATTTCCGCAAGGAGCACACCCTTGCCCACTACCTGAAGCAGGAAAAGGTGGTGGCCATCGCCGGCATCGATACGCGCAAGCTGACGCGTATCCTGCGCGAAAAGGGTGCCCAGAATGGCTGCATCCTGGCCGGCGAAGACAATGTCCAGAAGGCCATTGACCTGGCCCGCTCGTTCCCCGGCCTGGCCGGCATGGACCTGGCCAAGGTGGTTTCGGTCAAGGAGCCGTACCAGTGGACCCAGTCCGAGTGGAAGCTGGGCGAAGGCTATGGCAAGCAGGACCAGCCGCAGTTCCACGTGGTCGCCTATGACTACGGCGTCAAGTACAACATCCTGCGCATGCTGGCCGAACGCGGCTGCAAGGTGACGGTGCTGCCCGCCCAGGCGAGCGCCGCCGACGCGCTGGCGCTGAATCCGGACGGCGTGTTCCTGTCCAACGGCCCCGGCGACCCCGAGCCGTGCGACTACGCCATCGCCGCCACGCGCGAGTTCATCGAGCGCGGAATCCCGACCTTCGGCATCTGCCTGGGCCACCAGATCATGGCCCTGGCCGTCGGCGCCAAGACCCTGAAGATGAAGTTTGGCCACCACGGCGCCAACCATCCGGTCAAGGACCTGGACGATGGCCGCGTGGTGATCACGTCGCAGAACCACGGTTTCGCGGTGGACGCCGACACGCTGCCGTCGAACGTGCGCGTCACGCACAAGTCGCTGTTCGACGGCTCGCTGCAGGGTTTCACGCTGACCGACAAGCCGGCCTTCTGCTTCCAGGGTCACCCGGAAGCCTCGCCCGGCCCGAACGACGTGGCTTACCTGTTCGACCGCTTTATCCAGCTGATGACCGACGCGCGCAAGTAAGCGCAGCCGGGAACAGCGCAGACACAGGGACATCCCATGAACGCCTTCATGCATACCGCTTTCGGCATCACCGATTTCTGGACCTATGTGCTGGGCACGATCTTTATCGTGCTGCTGCCGGGGCCGAACTCGATGTACGTGCTGTCGGTGGCGGCGCAGCGCGGCGTGCGCGCCGGCTATAAGGGCGCGTGCGGGGTGTTCCTGGGCGACTTCATGCTGATGGTGCTGTCGGCGGCGGGCGTGGCCTCGCTGCTCAAGGCCAGCCCGGCGCTGTTCTACGTGGTGAAGTACATCGGCGCGGCCTACCTGGCGTGGATCGGCTTGAACATGCTGCGCGGCGCGCTGCGCAGTTGGGCGGCACGCGGCGAGGCCGCGGCGGCGACGGTGCCGGCAGCCGCGCCGGACCAGTCCGACCCGTTCCGCAAGGCGCTGCTGATAAGCCTGCTGAACCCGAAGGCGATCCTGTTCTTCATCTCGTTCTTCATCCAGTTTGTCGACCCGGCCTTCGCTTACCCGGTGCTGTCGTTCGCCGCGCTGGGTGTGGTCTGCCAGTTCTTCAGCTTTGCCTACCTGACCACGATCATCTTCGTGGGCGCGAAGCTGGCCGAAGCGTTCCGGCGCCGCCGCAGGCTGTCGGCCGGCATGGCCAGCGGGGTAGGCGCGATGTTCATCGGCTTCGGCGCCAAGCTGGCGTCGGCCACGATGAACTGAGCAAGACGATATTTTTGAATCCTGACGGATTCCCTGATTACCGGCGCGGTCCGCAGGCAAGGCGGGCCGGCCCATAAAGAGAGCGTGCAATGCCAAAACGCACAGACATCAAGAGCATCCTGATCATCGGCGCGGGCCCCATCATCATCGGCCAGGCGTGCGAGTTCGATTATTCCGGCGCCCAGGCCTGCAAGGCGCTGCGCGAGGAAGGCTTCAAGGTCATCCTGGTCAATTCGAACCCGGCGACCATCATGACCGATCCCGCCACGGCCGATGTGACCTACATCGAGCCGATCACCTGGGAAGTGGTCGAGCGCATCATCGAGAAGGAACGCCCGGATGCGATCCTGCCGACCATGGGCGGCCAGACCGCGCTGAACTGCGCGCTGGACCTGCATCGTCACGGCGTGCTGGACAAGTACAAGGTCGAGCTGATCGGCGCGTCGCCGGAAGCCATCGACAAGGCCGAGGACCGCCAGAAGTTCAAGGACGCCATGACCAAGATCGGTCTGGGTTCGGCCAAGTCGGGCATCGCCCACTCGATGGACGAAGCCATGGCCGTGCAGTCGCGCATTGCCCAGGAAACCGGCACCGGCGGCTACCCGATCGTGATCCGCCCGTCGTTCACGCTGGGCGGCAGCGGCGGCGGCATCGCCTACAACCGCGAAGAATTCGAAGAGATCTGCAAGCGCGGCCTGGACCTGTCGCCGACGCGCGAGCTGCTGATCGAGGAATCGCTGCTGGGCTGGAAAGAGTATGAGATGGAAGTGGTCCGCGACAAGAAGGACAACTGCATCATCATCTGCTCGATCGAGAACCTGGACCCGATGGGCATCCACACCGGCGACTCGATCACCGTGGCCCCGGCCCAGACCCTGACCGACAAGGAATACCAGATCCTGCGCAACGCCTCGCTCGCCGTGCTGCGCGAGATCGGCGTCGACACCGGCGGCTCCAACGTGCAGTTCTCGATCAACCCGAAGGACGGTCGCATGATCGTCATCGAGATGAACCCGCGCGTGTCGCGTTCGTCGGCGCTGGCGTCCAAGGCCACCGGCTTCCCGATCGCCAAGGTCGCGGCCAAGCTGGCCGTGGGCTACACGCTGGACGAGCTGAAGAACGAAATTACCGGCGGCGCGACCCCGGCTTCGTTCGAGCCGTCGATCGACTACGTGGTCACCAAGGTGCCGCGTTTCGCGTTTGAGAAATTCCCGCAGGCCGACAGCCACCTGACCACCCAGATGAAGTCGGTGGGCGAGGTGATGGCCATGGGCCGCACCTTCCAGGAGTCGTTCCAGAAAGCCCTGCGCGGCCTGGAAGTTGGCGTCGACGGCCTGGACGAAAAGTCGTCGGACCGCGACGAAGTCGTCGAGGAAATCGGCGAAGCCGGCCCCGACCGCATCTGGTACGTGGGCGATGCCTTCCGCCTGGGCATGTCGCTGGAAGAGGTCTATGCCGAGACCGACATCGACCCGTGGTTCCTGGCCCAGATCGAAGACATCATCAAGACCGAAGGCCTGGTCAAGTCACGCACGCTGGAAAGCCTGTCGACCGCCGAGCTGCGTTTCCTGAAGCAGAAGGGCTTCTCGGACCGCCGCCTGGCCAGGCTGCTGAAGACCGATGCCAAGGCCGTGCGCGAGGCGCGCATCGCCCAGAACGTGCGTCCGGTCTACAAGCGCGTGGACACCTGCGCCGCCGAGTTCGCCACCAACACCGCCTACATGTACTCGACCTACGAGGCCGAGCATGGCGAGTGCGAGGCGCAGCCGACGGACAAGAAGAAGATCATGGTGCTGGGTGGTGGCCCGAACCGGATCGGCCAGGGCATCGAGTTCGACTACTGCTGCGTGCACGCCGCGCTGGCGCTGCGCGAAGACGGGTACGAGACCATCATGGTCAACTGCAACCCGGAAACCGTGTCGACCGACTATGACACCTCGGACCGCCTGTACTTCGAGCCGGTCACGCTGGAAGACGTGCTGGAGATCGTCGCCATCGAGAAGCCGGTGGGCGTGATCGTGCAGTACGGCGGCCAGACTCCGCTGAAGCTGGCGCTGGACCTGGAAGCCAACGGCGTGCCCATCATCGGCACCAGCCCCGACATGATCGACGCGGCCGAAGACCGCGAGCGCTTCCAGAAGCTGCTGCAGGAGCTGGGCCTGCGCCAGCCGCCCAACCGCACCGCGCGTGCCGAGGACGAAGCGCTGCGCCTGGCCGAAGAGATCGGCTATCCGCTGGTGGTGCGCCCGTCGTACGTGCTGGGCGGCCGCGCCATGGAAATCGTGCATGAGCCGCGCGACCTCGAGCGCTACATGCGCGAGGCCGTCAAGGTCTCGAACGACTCCCCGGTGCTGCTGGACCGCTTCCTGAACGACGCCATCGAGTGCGACGTCGACGCCCTGTGCGACGGCAAGCGCGTGTTCATCGGCGGCGTGATGGAGCACATCGAGCAGGCTGGCGTGCACTCGGGCGACTCCGCCTGCTCGCTGCCGCCGTACTCGCTGTCGGCCGAGACCGTGGCCGAACTGAAGCGCCAGACCGCCGCCATGGCCCGCGCCCTGAACGTGGTCGGCCTGATGAACGTGCAGTTCGCGATCCAGCAGAACGACGGCGTTGATACCGTGTACGTGCTGGAAG
This sequence comes from Cupriavidus necator, assembly GCA_022041995.1. GTDB lineage: Bacteria > Pseudomonadota > Gammaproteobacteria > Burkholderiales > Burkholderiaceae > Cupriavidus. The sequence goes on along the minus strand of CP074381.1, from coordinate 2,801,409 downwards.
TGAACCCGCGCGCCTCGCGTACCGTGCCGTATGTGTCCAAGGCCACCGGCTTGCAGCTGGCCAAGATCGCCGCGCGCTGCATGGCCGGCCAGTCGCTGGACGAGCAGGAGATTGGCGAAGAAGTCGTCCCGCCGTACTACAGTGTCAAGGAAGCGGTGTTCCCGTTCAACAAGTTCCCCGGCGTCGATCCGGTCCTCGGACCTGAAATGCGCTCGACCGGCGAAGTGATGGGCGTGGGCAAGGCCTTCGGCGAGGCGCTGTTCAAGAGCCAGCTGGCCGCGGGCTCGCGCCTGCCGGAAAAGGGCACCGTGCTGATCACCGTGAAGGACAGCGACAAGCCGCGCGCCGTTGGCGTGGCCCGCATGCTGCACGACATGGGCTACCCGATCGTTGCCACCCGCGGCACCGCCTCGGCCATCGAAGCCGCCGGCATCCCGGTGAAGGTGGTCAACAAGGTCAAGGACGGCCGTCCGCATATCGTCGACATGATCAAGAACGGCGAACTGGCGCTGGTGTTCACCACCGTGGACGAAACCCGCACCGCGATTGCCGATTCGCGCTCGATCCGTACCTCGGCGCTGGCCCACCGCATTCCTTACTACACCACCATCGCCGGCGCCCGCGCCGCGGTGGAGGGCCTGAAGCACATGCAGAGCCTGGAGGTCTACGACCTGCAGAGCCTGCACGCCTCGCTGGCCTGAAGCCCCGTACGTAAGGCAAGCGGCACATCGCCGCTGGCCGGGCGCGTTGCGCCCGGTTAAGGCCAGGAAGCCCGCCGGAGTTGCTGCCGGCGGGCTTCCTGGCCTAAACTACGTCAAATTCGTCGATCGATGCGGCGTGCCTGCATTCGGTCCTGTCTGAAAGCCGCGGTTGAGCGGAAGTGCCCTGGCAGCATTTGCCAGGGATGGCTCCAGCTCCGCTGCGGCTCATTTTTTTGTTGAACGTAGACATGAGCACCATTCCGATTACCAAGCGTGGCGCAGAGCTCCTGAAGGAGGAGCTGCAGCGCCTGAAGGCTGTCGAGCGTCCGGCGGTGATCAATGCGATCTCGGAGGCCCGCGCACAGGGCGACCTGTCTGAAAACGCCGAATACGACGCCGCCAAGGAAAAGCAGGGCTTTATCGAAGGCCGCATCCTGGAAGTGGAGGCCAAGCTGTCGGCCGCGCAGATCATCGACCCGACCCAGCTCGACACCGACGGCCGCATCGTTTTTGGCGCCACCGTGGACCTGGAAGACCTGGAGTCCGGCAGCCCGGTCAGCTACCAGATCGTGGGCGATGACGAGGCCGACATCGATACTGGCAAGATCTCGGTCAGCTCGCCGATCGCGCGTGCGCTGATCGGCAAGTTCGAAGGCGACGTCGCAATCGTGCTGGCCCCTGGCGGCGAGCGCGAGTACGAAGTCATTACCGTACGCTATATCTGACGCCGGCCCGGCCGGCAGGCTTGCACCTGGCGCGGCCCCCGGAAAGACCGGCACGTGTTCTCCAATTCCTATAACAATCTGCCGCCGCTGCCGCACCGCATCTTCCTGCTGCTGACGGTGGCGTGGGCGGGCAGTCTCTGGACCGTCGGCTATATGGTGGCGCCGACGCTGTTTTCGGTGCTTCCCAGCCGCGAGATGGCGGGCATGATCGCCGGGCAGCTGTTCCATACTGAGGCCATCGTCGGGGTCACCATCGGCGTGTTGCAGCTGGTGCTGTGCAACGTGATGATCCGGCGCGGCGCCCACCGCTATCGCGGCCTGCGCTGGCTGGTGCTGGGCATGCTGTGCTGCGTGCTGGCGGGCTACTTCGGCACCCAGCCGTTCATGGCCGGCCTGAAGGAAAAGGCGCTGGCGCTGGGTGTCGGCGTTTCGGAATCGCCTTACAAGGCGCAGTTCGGCATGCTGCACGGCGTGTCGAGCGCCTTCTACCTGCTGCAAAGCCTGCTGGCGCTGGTGCTGGTGTGGCGCGCTTCGGCGCCGCGTTCGGCCGGGGAGTGAAACCGGCCGCCGGCACGGCCACAGGCGTGGCGTGCCGGCATAGGGGGCGCCTGGCGGCGCCCCGTCATGCTTCAGCTGGCAGTGTTCAGCCCAGCGCCTTCTTCTTCTGGCTGCTCGGGCGTGCGCGCGAACGCTTCACATTGCCGCCGGCGGTGACGCGCTCGTTGCCAAGCACCGTAACCTCCTTGCGGGTCGGACGGCGGTTCGGCGCAGCGCTGGGCTTCTTGACCGTCACCGTGCGCGGGGCCGCGCCGCCACGGCGGGCGGGGGTGTGGCGGCCCAGGTCTTCGGCCTGGTTTTCCTTCAGGCGCGCTTCGCCCGGACGCCAGACCACCAGCAGCTTGCCGATATGCTGGATCGGCGCGGCGCTGAGCTGGTCGCAGATTTCCTCGTAGATGGCGATGCGCGCATCGCGATCGTCGCCGAACACGCGGATCTTGATCAGGTCGTGGGCGGCCAGGCTGCGGTCGATCTCGGCCAGTACGGCACGGGTCAGGCCTTCAGCGCCGACCATCACGACCGGGTTCAGGGCATGGGCACGGGAGCGCAGGTCAGAGCGCTGGGCGGGAACTAGTTGTAGAGCGGGCATAGGTTGGCGCTGATTATTAGGCGCTTGAAATAGTGATAGAGCGCTAGGCGCTGGAAATCGGGCGCTGCAGCCCGCGCCGGTCGTGACACGGCGGGTCGGGCAAGGACAGGCTGCCGACGGCCGCCCCGGGGGCGGCAAGCCGGCAGCTGATAAGGCGAGCCGGCGGGTCGGGATGCGGATTGGCGCGTATTATCCGTCAATCCGGCACTGTCGGGCAGCAAAATCATCAAAACAGTAGGAAAACCTTCGCGGGCGGCATTGACCGGCGGGCGGGGGCAGGGAACAGGCTGGTAACTGGCATGGCAAAAAACAAGTTCAATCACTCGTGGCTGCACGACCACATCAACGATCCGTACGTGAAAATGGCACAGCGCGAGGGCTATCGCGCTCGCGCGGCCTACAAGCTCAAGGAGATCGACGAGCAGGACAAGCTGATCCGCCCGGCCAGGTGATCGTCGACCTGGGCGCGGCGCCCGGCAGCTGGAGCCAGTACGCCCGCAACAAGCTGGCGGACTCGCCCCGGGCCAAGGACGGCAGGATCGATGGCGCCGTGGTGGCGATCGACCTGCTGCCGATGGAGCCTGTCGCTGACGTCACTTTCATCCAGGGTGACTTCCGCGAGGAATCGGTCTTCCGCGAACTGGAAAGCGTGGTGCTGGACGCCTCCGGCGGTAACAAGATTGACCTTGTTTTGTCCGACATGGCCCCCAATTTGTCTGGTGTAGCCTTCGCCGATGCAGCACGGATCGAGTACCTGTGCGACCTGGCGCTGGAATTTGCGCAGGCCCACCTCAAGCCGGAGGGGGCATTGCTGGTAAAGTGCTTCCACGGGAGCGGCTACAGCCAGATCGTGGAAAAGTTCAAGCGGCATTTCAAGGTGGTTGCGAAACGCAAGCCCAAGGCGTCTCGCGACAAGTCTTCCGAAACCTTTATCCTTGGGCGCTACCTCAAGGCAGTGGATTGACCGGTCTCGATACAAGCCAGGGCGAAAAAAGAAGCGTGGAAAGTGCCCCACCCGGTGCTATCGGCATCATAGTTTCTCTGTTTCCCCCGAGGGCGGGCGCTGCATTACAATGCAGCTATCCGTTGGCAAGGCAATTGCAAAGGAGTTCGGCCTTGAATAACAACCTGTTTCAAAAGGCGGCAATCTGGCTCGTGATCGCGCTGGTGTTGTTTACCGTCTTCAAGCAGTTCGACAAGCCCCGTGCGCAGGACAGCGTCACCTATTCGCAGTTCATGGATGACGCCAAGAACGGCAAGGTGTCGCGTGTCGACGTGCAGGGCCGCAACCTGGTGGTCTCGCCTAAGGAAGGCGCCAAGTACACCATCATCTCGCCGGGCGACATCTGGATGGTCGGCGACCTGATGAAGTACGGCGTCCAGGTGACCGGCAAGGCGGACGACGAACCCAACGTGCTGGTCCAGGCCCTGTATTACCTCGGGCCGACCCTGCTGATCATCGTGTTCTGGTTCTACATGATGCGTCAGATGCAGGGTGGCGGCAAAGGCGGCGCTTTCTCATTCGGCAAGTCGCGTGCGCGCCTGATCGACGAGAACCAAAACGCCGTCACGTTTCAGGACGTGGCCGGCTGCGACGAGTCCAAGGAAGAAGTGGTTGAGCTGGTCGACTTCCTGAAGGACCCGCAGAAATTCCAGAAGCTGGGCGGGCGCATTCCGCGCGGCGTGCTGCTGGTTGGCCCTCCGGGTACCGGCAAGACGCTGCTGGCACGTGCCATTGCCGGCGAGGCCAAGGTGCCGTTCTTCAGCATCTCGGGTTCTGACTTCGTGGAAATGTTCGTTGGCGTGGGCGCGGCCCGTGTGCGCGACATGTTCGAGAACGCCAAGAAGCAGGCCCCTTGCATCGTGTTCATCGATGAAATCGACGCGGTCGGCCGCCATCGTGGCGCCGGCATGGGCGGCGGCAACGACGAGCGCGAGCAGACGCTGAACCAGATGCTGGTCGAGATGGACGGCTTCGAGGCGAACTCGGGCGTGATCGTGATCGCCGCGACCAACCGTGCCGATGTGCTGGACAAGGCGCTGCTGCGTCCGGGCCGTTTCGACCGCCAGGTCTACGTGGGCCTGCCGGATATCCGCGGCCGCGAGCAGATCCTGAAGGTCCATATGCGCAAGGTGCCGATCGGCAACGATGTCGACGCCTCGATCATCGCGCGCGGTACCCCGGGCTTCTCGGGTGCGGATCTGGCCAACCTGGTCAATGAAGCTGCACTGTTTGCCGCCCGCCGGAGCAAGCGCGTGGTCGACATGCAGGACTTCGAGGATGCCAAGGACAAGATCTACATGGGTCCGGAGCGCAAGTCGACGGTCATGCGCGAAGAAGAGCGCCGGGCCACGGCTTACCACGAGTCGGGCCATGCGGTGGTGGCCAAGCTGCTGCCCAAGGCCGACCCGGTGCACAAGGTCACCATCATGCCGCGTGGCTGGGCGCTGGGCGTGACCTGGCAGTTGCCGGAGCATGACAAGTATTCGAAGTACAAGGACAGCATGCTGGAAGAGGTCGCGATCCTCTTCGGCGGCCGCGCGGCGGAAGAGGTCTTCCTCAACGCCATGAGCACCGGCGCTTCCAACGACTTCGAGCGTGCCACCAAGCTCGCCCGCGACATGGTGACCCGCTTTGGCATGAGCGACTCGCTGGGCGCCATGGTCTACGTGGACACCGAGCAGGACGGCATGTTCGGCAAGCTGTCGTCGAAGACCGTGTCGGAAGCCACGCAGCAGAAGGTCGACGCCGAGATCCGCCGCATCATCGACGAGCAATATGCGCTGGCCAAGCGCCTGCTCGAAGAGAACCGCGACAAGGTCGAAGCCATGACCAACGCGCTGATGGAGTGGGAAACCATCGATGCCGACCAGGTCAACGACATCATGGCCGGCAAGCCGCCGCGTCCGCCGCGCGGTGCGTCGGGCCAGAACGGCGGCGGCAGCACGCCTCCGGGCGGCTCGCCGGTGGCGCCGACCAACGCGCCCGCCACGGCCTGATCCTGCCTCGTCCACTGAGGACGCCGTAGTGATGGCGGTGTAGTGCCCGTCCCTGAAGCCGGTGCCTGGTGCACCGGCTTTTCCTTTGGCGCGGCATCCGCCGCGTCCGGATTGAATCAAGCATTCCTACCTTGCAGCAGACTTCTCAGACCCGGCATTTCCAGTGCGGCCGTTTTCGCTTTGCCCTGGACCAGCGCCCGCTGGTGATGGGCATTCTCAACGTCACGCCCGACTCCTTCTCCGATGGCGGCCAGCATGCCAGCCGGGACGCGGCGCTGCGCCATGCCGGGCAGATGATCGCCGAGGGCGTGGACATCATCGACATCGGCGGGGAATCGAGCCGGCCCGGTTCGGCGGCGCTGCCGCTGGAGGACGAGCTGGCGCGCGTGATCCCGGTGGTGGAAGCGCTGCGCGACTGCGGCAAGCCCCTGTCGATCGATACCTATAAGCCCGAGGTCATGCGCGCCGCACTTGCGGCCGGAGCCGATCTCATCAACGATATCTGGGGTTTCCGCATGCCGGGCGCGGTCGAGGCCGTGGCTGCGGGGCAGGCGGGCCTGTGCGTGATGCATATGCAGCGCGATCCGCAGACCATGCAGGAAGACCCGCACTACGATGACGTGGTCGCCGAGGTGGCCGGGTTCCTTGCCGAGCGCATTGCCGTGCTGCGCGCTGCCGGTATCGATGATGCGCGCATATCCCTCGATCCGGGGTTTGGCTTCGGCAAGACACCCGATCATAATCTGCGCCTGCTCGGCCAACTGCCGCGGCTGGCACTTGAGGGCCTGCCGCTACTGGCGGGCATCTCGCGCAAGTCCACGCTGGGCGCGGTTCTCGGTGGCCGGCCGCCGCAGCAGCGTGTTGCGGCCAGCATTGCCGCGGCGGTGTGTGCGCTGGAGCGCGGAGCATTTATCGTGCGCGTGCATGATGTGGAGCAGACGGTGGATGCCGTGAAGACCTGGTGGGCGGTGCGCAACGAGTCCGTTGGCGCGAGCTGAACCAGCCGCGGCCACTGCAGGCAGAACAACGATCAGAGTACAGAAAGGAAATCAGCGAATGACACGCAAGTATTTCGGGACAGATGGCGTGCGGGGCAGGGTCGGCGAGGCGCCGATCACGCCGGACTTCGTGATGCGCCTGGGCCATGCGGCCGGCAAGGTGCTGGCCCACGGCGCCAAGACCGGGCAAGGCAAGCCGACCGTGCTGATCGGCAAGGACACGCGCATTTCCGGCTATATGCTGGAAGCGGCGCTGGAAGCCGGCTTTACCTCGGCCGGCGTGCACGTGCTGCTGACCGGCCCGCTGCCGACGCCGGGCATTGCCTACCTGACGCGGGCGCTGCGGCTGTCTGCCGGCGTGGTGATCTCGGCCAGCCACAATCCCTACTACGACAACGGCATCAAGTTCTTTTCGGCCGACGGCGACAAGCTGCCCGATGAGGTCGAGGCGGAGATCGAGGCTGCCATCGAAGAGCCGATGGTGTGCGCGCCATCCGATGACCTGGGCCGCGCGCGCCGCATCAACGATGCCCCCGGCCGCTATATTGAGTTCTGCAAGAGCACCTTCCCGCACGAGCAGGACCTGTACGGCCTGAAGCTGGTGGTCGACTGCGCCCATGGCGCGGCCTACCACATCGCGCCGCACGTGTTCCATGAGCTGGGCGCCGACGTGATTTCGATCGGCAACCAGCCGGACGGCCGCAATATCAACGACGGCTACGGCGCCACCGCGCCGGGCAAGCTGATTGAGGCAGTCAAGGCCCATGGCGCCGACCTGGGCCTCGCCTTTGACGGCGACGCCGACCGCTTGCAGGTGGTGGATGCCGACGGCCGTCTCTACAACGGCGACGAACTGCTGTATCTGATCGTGCGCGACCGCCAGGCCGCCGGCCAGGCGGTGCCGGGTGCCGTGGGCACGTTGATGACCAATATGGCGGTGGAGCTGGCGCTCAAGCGCCAGGGCGTGGAATTCGTGCGCGCCAAGGTGGGCGACCGCTATGTGCTGGAGGAGTTGAACAAGCGCAGCTGGATGCTGGGCGGCGAGGGCTCCGGCCACCTGCTGTGCCTGGACCGCCACAGCACCGGCGACGGCATTGTGTCGGCGTTGCAGGTGCTGGCCGCGCTACGCCGCAGCGGCAAGACCCTGGCGCAGTTGCTCGAGGGCGTAAGGCTGTTCCCGCAGACGCTGATCAATGTGCGCGTGCAGAAGGGCTTCGACTGGCAGTCGCATGCCGGCCTGCAGGCCGCGCGCGCGGCGGTCGAGCCTGAACTGGAGGGCCGCGGCCGGGTGCTGATTCGTGCCTCCGGCACCGAACCGGTGGTGCGCGTGATGGTGGAGGCAGAGCAGGCCGAAATGGCCGAGCGCACGGCTCGGCGGCTGGCGGATGCCTTGGGCGCCTGATACGCCGCACCCTGACCAGGAACGCCGGGCCCGCCCCGGCGTTTTTTTTGTCCCATAAAGCAATTAACCGCCGTCATCTTGTGCCGGCATGACAGCCTGATGGCAACGGTGATCCCTTGCTGGAGGCCGGTTTCAAGAAGATTTAAAGATGTCACAGAATTGTCATAGAGGGAGCATAGAGTTCGTCTTGTCAAAAATTTGTCATTCCCAACCAATGTTCTCTGGAGGACATATGAAGCTGGTCAAGACTGCCGTGGCAGGCATCGTTTCGATGGTGGTGGCGGGTACTGCGTTCGCGGCGGAAATTACCGGTGCAGGCGCTTCTTTCCCGGCGCCCGTGTATTCCAAGTGGGCCGACGCATACCAAAAAGCAACGGGTAACAAGGTCAACTATCAATCCATCGGCTCGTCGGGCGGGATCAAGCAGATCGGCGCCAAGACGGTCGATTTCGGTGCCTCGGACGCGCCGCTGAAGGACGAGGACCTGAACAAGCAGGGCCTGGTCCAGTTCCCGACCGTGATCGGCGGCGTGGTGCCGGTGATCAACCTGCAGGGCGTGAAGCCGGGCGAACTGACCATCACGGGCGAAGTGCTGGCCAACATCTACCTGGGCAAGATCAAGAAGTGGGATGACCCCGCGATCAAGGCGCTGAACCCGCAAGCCAAGCTGCCGAGCCAGGACATCCTGCCGGTGCGCCGCGCCGACGGTTCGGGCACGACCTTCATCTTCACCAACTACCTGTCCAAGGTCAGCCCGGACTGGAAGAGCGCGGTGGGCGAAGGCACCACGGTCAACTGGCCGGGCGGCGGCACCGGCGGCAAGGGCAACGAGGGCGTGGCCGCCTTCGTGCAGCGCCTGAATGGCGCGATCGGCTATGTCGAATACGCCTACGCCAAGCAGAACAAGATGACCCACCTGAACATGAAGAACGCCTCGGGTGCCGTGGTCAAGCCGGGTGACGACGCCTTCAAGGCCGCCGCCGCCGGTGCCGACTGGAGCAAGAGCTACTACCAGATCCTGACCAACCAGGCGGGCAAGGAAGCCTGGCCGATCGCCGGCGCCACCTTCATCCTGGTCCACAAGAACCAGGAAAAGGCCGCGCAGGGTGCCGAAGTGCTGAAGTTCTTCGACTGGGCCTACAAGAGCGGTGCCAACATGGCCGCCGACCTCGACTACGTGCCGCTGCCGGAAAACGTTGTGAACCAGATCCGTTCGACCTGGAAGACCAGCGTCAAGGACGCCTCGGGCAAGGCGCTGTACTGATCCTGACGGCATCGCCGGCCCTGCGTGAGTGCGGGGCCGGTGGCCGGGCTGCCCGAAACTGGCCCGGACACCGGGCTCCCGCCCAGGCGGGAGCGGCGATCCACCCTGAATTCCCGACATGGCGACTACCCCCTCCGAGATCCGCAACGTCCAGCCCCCGAGCCGCATGGGCGACATCCTGTTCGGCGGCCTGACGCGGGGCGCCGCGATCGTGACGCTGCTGCTGCTGGGCGGCATTATCGTCTCGCTCGCAATCAGTGCCTGGCCGTCGATCCAGACTTTCGGCGCGCGCTTCCTGTGGACCGCGGAGTGGGATCCTCCCGCCGATGTCTATGGCGCGCTGGTGCCCATCTACGGCACCATCGTGACCTCGCTGATCGCGCTGATCATCGCCGTGCCGGTGAGCTTCGGCATCGCGCTGTTCCTGACCGAGCTGTCGCCGGCCTGGCTGCGCCGCCCGCTGGGCACCGCCATCGAACTGCTGGCCGCAGTGCCGTCGATTGTCTACGGCATGTGGGGCCTGCTCGTGTTCGCGCCGATCTTCGGCGAGTATTTCCAGAAGCCCCTGGCCGCCACGGTGGGCCAGCTGCCGGTGATCGGCAAGCTGTTCCAGGGCGCGCCGCTGGGCATCGGCCTGCTGTGCGCGGGCGTGATCCTGGCGATCATGATCATCCCCTACATTGCATCGGTGATGCGCGACGTGTTTGAAGTCACCCCGGTGCTGCTCAAGGAATCCGCCTACGGCGTGGGCTGCACCACCTGGGAAGTGATGTGGAACGTGGTGCTGCCCTACACCCGCGCTGGTGTCATCGGCGGCGTGATGCTGGGCCTAGGCCGCGCACTGGGCGAGACCATGGCCGTGACCTTCGTGATCGGCAACACCAACCTGCTGGACAGCGCCTCGCTGTTCTCGCCGGGCAACAGCATCACCTCGGCGCTCGCCAACGAGTTTGCCGAAGCCGGCGCCGGCCTGCACACCGCCGCGCTGATGGAACTGGGCCTGATCCTGTTCTTCATTACCTTTGTGGTGCTGGCGCTGTCCAAGCTGCTGCTGCTGCGACTGGCAAAGAATGAGGGAACCAAATGAGCGCGAGTCAAGCCGTGTCTACCGTATCGATCCCGGCGGTCCGCCCCGACGCGGATGCCATCCGCACCCGGCTGCAGGCGCGCCGCCGCCGCACCAACCTGTACGCACTGACCGCCTCGCTGGCGGCGATGGGCTTCGGCCTGTTCTGGCTGGCGTGGATCCTGTGGACCACCGTCACGCTGGGCGTGGGCGGCCTGTCGCTGGACTTGTTCACGCAGATGACACCGGCGCCGAATACCGCCGGCGGCGGCCTGGCCAACGCCATCTTCGGCAGCTTCGTGATGGTCGGCATGGCCACGCTGTTCGGCACGCCGCTGGGCATCCTGGCCGGCATCTACCTGGCCGAGTACGGCAAGAGCTCGCCGCTGGCCAGCTTTATCCGCTTTATCAACGACATCCTGCTGTCGGCGCCGTCGATCGTGATCGGCCTCTTTGTCTACGCGCTGGTGGTGACCCGCATGGGCCACTTCTCGGGCTGGGCCGGGATCTGCGCGCTGGCGCTGCTGCAGGTGCCGATCGTGGTGCGCACCACCGAGAATATGCTGAACCTGGTGCCCAACGCGCTGCGCGAGGCTGCCTTCGCACTCGGCACGCCCAAGTGGAAGATGGTGCTGTCGATCACGGTGAAGTCATCCTACGCCGGGATTGTGACCGGGGTGTTGCTGGCCGTCGCCCGTATCGCCGGCGAAACCGCGCCGCTGCTGTTCACCGCGCTGTCCAACCAGTTCTGGACCAGCGACCTGAACAAGCCGATGGCCAACCTGCCGGTGACGATATTCCGCTTTGCCATGAGCCCGTTCACTGAATGGCAGCAGTTGGCCTGGGCGGGTGTGTTCCTGATTACGCTCGGCGTGCTGGCCCTGAATATCCTGGCGCGCATCCTGTTCAAGAAATAAGCGGCGCGGCCGGTAGTCCGTCCCGCCCCAAAGACTGCAAGCGAGAAACGCAATGACCTCCACCGTCATCGACATTCCCGATTCGGTACGCGCCAAGATCGACGTGCGCAACCTGAACTTCTACTACAGCCAGTTTCATGCGCTGAAAGACATCAACATGTCGATCCCAGACCGCAAGGTCACGGCCTTCATCGGACCGTCGGGCTGTGGCAAGTCGACGCTGCTGCGCACCTTCAACAAGATGTATGCGCTGTATCCCGAACAGCGCGCCGAGGGTGAGATCAACATGGACGGCGAAAACCTGCTGACCGCCCGCCAGGACATCGCGCTCCTGCGCGCCAAGGTCGGCATGGTGTTCCAGAAGCCGACGCCGTTCCCGATGTCGATCTACGACAACATCGCGTTCGGCGTGCGCCTGTTCGAGAAGCTGTCGCGCTCGGAGATGGACGACCGCGTGGAATGGGCGCTGACCAAGGCGGCGCTGTGGAACGAAGCTAAGGACAAGCTGCACCAGTCCGGCTACGGCCTGTCCGGCGGCCAGCAGCAGCGCCTGTGCATCGCACGCGGCATTGCCATCCGCCCGGAAGTGCTGCTGCTGGACGAGCCGTGCTCGGCGCTGGACCCGATCTCCACCGGCCGCATCGAAGAGCTGATCGCGGAACTGAAGGACGAGTACACGGTCGTGATCGTCACCCACAACATGCAGCAGGCGGCGCGCTGCTCGGACTACACCGCCTACATGTACCTGGGCGAACTGATCGAGTTCGGCGAAACCGAGAAGATCTTCATCAAGCCGCACCGCAAGGAAACGGAAGACTACATTACCGGCCGCTTCGGTTGATTCGGCCGATTGTCACCGCAAGGCGTAGCATACAAAGAGCGGCCAGGAGAATCCCATGCCAGACAAGCACCTGTCGACCCAGTTCGACGCAGACCTCAACGCGATCAACACCAAGCTGCTGCAGATGGGCGGCCTGGTCGAGTCGCAGATCGAGCTCGCCATGCGCGCGCTGGCCGACTTCGACGGCGAGACCGCCGACCAGGTCATCGCCCGGGAGATCCAGCTCAACGCGCTGGAAGTCGAGATCGATGCCGACTGCGGCAACATCATTGCCCGGCGCCAGCCGACCGCGCGCGACCTGCGCCTGGTGATGGCCATCTCCAAGACCATTACCAACCTGGAGCGCGCCGGCGACGAAGCCGAGAAGATCGCCAAGCGCACCAAGCACATCATGGAAGACGCGTCGGCGCACAGCATCAACTACGCCGAGGTCAAGCTCTCGGGCGAGATGGCGATCTCGCTGCTGCGCCAGGCGCTGGACGCCTTTGCGCGCCTGGACACCGTGGCGGCGGCGCGCATCGTCAAGGACGACAAGGCCATCGACGAGGAATTCCGCGGCTTCGTGCGCAAGCTGATCACGTACATGATGGAAGACCCGCGTACGATCTCGGTCGCGCTGGATTTCCTGTTCATCGCCAAGGCGGTGGAGCGCATCGGCGATCACGCCAAGAACATCGCGGAGTTTATCATTTACATTGTCAAGGGGACGGACGTCCGCCATGTCTCGCGCGAGGACATGGAGCGCGAAGCGCTGAGCTGAACTCAGCCGCCCACGGAGAACAAAACACATGCCAAGCAGTATTCTCGTTGTCGAAGACGAACCGGCGATCGCCGAACTGATCGCCGTGAACCTGCAGCACGCGGGGCACTATCCGATCCGGGCCTACAACGCCGAGCAGGCGCTGTCGCTGATGAGCGACGTGCTGCCCGACCTGGTGCTGCTTGACTGGATGCTCCCGGGCAAGTCGGGCGCGAACTTCGCCAAGGAGTTGCGGGCCAACGACCGCACCCGCCAGATCCCGATCATCATGCTGACCGCCCGCGGCGAGGAGCAGGACAAGGTGATGGGGCTTGAGGCCGGCGCCGACGACTACGTCACCAAGCCGTTCTCACCCAAGGAGCTGCTGGCGCGGATCAAGGCCGTGCTGCGCCGCCGCGCGCCGCAGCTGACCGATGACGTCGTGGCCATCAACGGCCTGCGCCTGGACCCGGCCACGCACCGCGTCACCGGCCAGGACGACAGCGGCGCGATCAAGCTGGACCTGGGTCCGACCGAGTTTCGGCTGTTGCACTTCCTGATGACGCATCCGGAACGCGTGCACAGCCGCTCGCAACTGCTCGACCAGGTCTGGGGCGACCATGTCTTTGTCGAGGAGCGCACCGTCGACGTTCATATCAAGCGCCTGCGCGCGGCGCTCACCCCCGGCGGGTACAGCAATATGATCGAAACCGTGCGCGGCAGCGGTTACCGCCTGGCGCGCACGCCCGGCGCCTGACGCGCCGGGCACGGCAGGGCGGCTGACGTACCGCCCTGCCGGCATCGCCCACGCTGCTGGCAGGGCACGGCGAATTCGTGGCACACTCCGTCGCAACCCTGCAGCCTTCCGTGGCTGCGAGCCTGAACCCTGCGCATGAATGTCATCTGGGCCCGTTCCGTGGCCATCCTGATCAGCCTGCTGGTGCTGTCCGCCGGTGTTTACCTGGCCGTGGGCCCGGTGCCGGCGCTGGCGCTGGCATGCGTATCGCTGCTCGGGCTGCTGTTCTACTACCTGTACCAGATCAATCGCCTGTGGAAGGTGCTGGATGCGCCGGTCTACGGCGAGATTCCCAGTGCACTCGGACTTTGGGGCGAGGTGTATTACCGGCTGCACCGGCTGGTCAAGCGCTGGCGCACCCAGGTGCTGCAGGTCGAGCAGCAGCATACGCGCTTTATCCAGGCCATCCAGGCTTCGCCCAACGGCGTGCTGATGCTGGACGACGCCGACCAGATCGAATGGTGCAACGACGTGGCTGAGCAGCATTTCGGCCTGAACGCGCGCCGCGATGTGCGCCAGCGCATCACCCACCTGATCCGCCGCCCCGAGTTCGTCCACTATCTGACTCGGCAGCGATTCGACGATCCGCTGGTAATGCGCGACATGGGCGAACACAAGCACAGCGTGATCGCGGTGCAGATCCTGCCCTATGGCGACCACCGCAAGCTGGTGATTACGCAGGACATCACCAAGCTCGAAAACACCGAGGCGATGCGGCGCGACTTCGTTGCCAACGTGTCGCACGAACTGAAGACGCCGCTGACGGTGCTGACCGGCTTCCTGGAGACCGTGCGCGACCTGCCGGTATCGGAGGACGACCGGCGCCGCTACATCGACATGATGCTGGCGCAGTCGGTGCGCATGCAGAGCATCGTCGAAGACCTGCTGGCGCTGGCCAAGCTGGAAAGCGATGCGCAGCCCCCCGGCAATGACGTCGTGCCGATCCGCGCAATGGTGGCGCACCTGACGCACGACGCCGAGGCGCTGTCGCAGGGCCGGCACCAGGTAGCCGCCGAGATCGACCCGACCGTGGGCATGCGCGGCGCCGAGACCGAGCTGCTGTCGGCCCTGGGCAACCTGGTGTCGAACGCCGTGCGCTACACCCCGGACGGCGGCCGCATCACCATGCGGCTGGCCTGGGAAGACGGCCACGCGGTGTTCTCGGTGGCCGATACCGGCCTGGGCATCGCGCCCGAGCATATTCCCCGGCTGACCGAGCGCTTCTACCGTGTCGACCGCAGCCGCTCTCGCGACACCGGCGGCACCGGGCTGGGGTTGGCCATCGTCAAGCACGTCCTGTCGCGCCACCATGCGGAGCTGCGCGTGACCAGCGAAGAGGGCCGGGGGAGCACGTTCCGCGTGGTTTTCCCGCTCGAGCGCAGCCTGCGCTCGGCCGGGGAAGGCGCAAATACGCCAGCGCCAGGCAGCCCGACCGAGCCGCCGCAGGCGCCCCACACGTCGCGGCGCGCAGCCTGACCCACAAGCAAAAACCCCGCTGCGGCGGGGTTTTTGCTTGCCTGCGTGGCACGCTCAGGGCGTGCCGCCGAACATCACCAGCATATCGTTCTGGCTCACATGCGGATGCTTGGAACGTGTCTGCCTGCGCACATAGTTCCCGTCCGGCTGCATGATCCACGCCGAGCCGTTGTCGCGCAGGTGCACCTGCAGGCTCTCCTTGATGACGCGGGCCTTCAGCGCCTTGTCCAGCACCGGGAAGGCGACTTCCACGCGGCGGAACAGGTTGCGGTCCATCCAGTCGGCGCTGGACAGGTACAGCACCTCTTCGCCGCCGGCGTGGAAGTAGTAGACCCGGTGGTGTTCCAGGAAGCGGCCGATGATCGAGCGCACCGAGATGTTCTCGGACATGCCCGGCACGCCCGGCATCAGCGCGCACACGCCGCGCACGATCAGGTCGATCTTCACCCCCGCGCGCGAAGCCTTGTACAGCTCGTCGATGATCGATGGCTCCAGCAGCGCGTTCATCTTGGCGATGATGCGCGCGGGCTTGCCGGCGCGCGCGTTGCGGGCTTCGGCGCGGATATGGTCGACCAGGTTGCTCTGCATGGTGAAGGGCGACTGCCACAGGTGGTTCAGCCGGATGGTGCCGGCGGTGCCGGTCAGCAGCTGGAACACGTGGTGCACGTCTTCGCAGATCTCCTCGTTGGCCGTGAGCAGGCCGAAGTCGGTGTAGAGGCGGGCGGTGCGCGGATGGTAGTTGCCGGTGCCGAGGTGGGCGTAGCGCCGCAGCTTGACCTGCTTGGCCTTGGGGCCGGTGGGCTCGCGCCGCACGATCAGCAGCATCTTGGCGTGGCACTTGTGGCCGACCACGCCGTAGATCACGTGTGCGCCCGCGGATTCCAGGCGCTCGGCCCAGTTGATGTTGGTTTCCTCGTCAAAGCGCGCCAGCAGCTCCACCACCACCGTCACTTCCTTGCCGTTGCGCGCGGCGGTCATCAGCGCTTCCATGACCAGCGACTCATTGCCGGTGCGATAGACTGTCTGCTTGATCGCGACCACGTTGGGGTCGGCCGCGGCCAGTTGCAGCAGGTCGAGCACGGAACTGAAGCTCTCGTACGGGTGGTGCAGCAGCACGTCCTGCTGGCGCATCACGTCGAACATCGACGTGCCGGCGGAGAAGGCCTTGACCGGGGCGGGCACATATGGCGGAAACTTTAGCGCGGGCCGGTCCACCATGTCGGGGATCTGCATCAGCCGCACCAGGTTCACCGGGCCGGAAACGCGGTACAGGTCCTGCTCGGCAAGGCCCGATTCCAGCAGCAGCCGGCGCGCCAGCGGTGCCGGCGTATCCGACGAGACTTCCAGGCGCACCGTGTCGCCGAAATGGCGCGTGGGCAACTCACCCTGCAGCGCCTCGCGCAGGTCGGTGATCTCGTCTTCCGAGACGAACAGGTCGGAGTTGCGCGTGACGCGGAACTGGTAGCAGCCGTGCACGGCAATGGCCGGGAACAGCTCATGCACGAAGCCCTGCATGAAGGACGACAGCATCACGAAGCCGTACGGGTAGCCCGACAGCTTCTCCGGCATTTTCACCACGCGCGGCAGCGCGCGCGGCGCCTGCACGATGGCCAGGTCGGCCTCGCGGCCGAAGGCGTCCTTGCCGGATAATTCCACCACGAAGTTCAGGCTCTTGTTGAGCACGCGGGGAAAGGGGTGGGCGGGATCCAGTGCGATCGGCGTCAGCACCGGCCCCAGCTCGCGCTGGAAGAATTCGCGCGCCCATTCGCGCTGGGCGTCGGTCCAGGTGGTGGTCAGGTGGAAAAAGACCCCCTCTTTTTCAAGTAGTGGAAAAATGGTGTTCTGCAGCATGTCATACTGCGAAGCCACAAGCCGTTGCGTGCGCTCGGTGACAAGCTGGTAGGTCTGCTGGAATGACAGGCCGTCCGGCGTCAGGCCCGAAGCGTTGTCGCGCATCTGTTCCTTCAGGCCCGCCATGCGGATTTCAAAGAACTCGTCCAGGTTGCTGGACACGATGCAGATGAATTTCAGCCGCTCCAGCAGCGGGACTTTCGGGTCCGCCGCTTGCGCCAGCACGCGGGCATTGAATTCCAGGATGCCCAGTTCGCGGTTGAGCAGCGTACTGGACGGAGTCGTCGACATGAGCATGACCTTCTTTTGGTAATGTGGCGACTTTTCCATAAAAGCGTGTCATTTTTATGACAGTTTGATTTTGTCATGATGCAGACATGACAAGGACATATTTTTCCCGGGCGCGAACGCCGGCAGGCCAAGGCACCAGAATGCACCTGCCGCGCCACGCAACGCCAACGCGAACCAGCCCTTCTAGCACACGATGAACAACACCCCACGCCTGCTGGCTGCCGTCGACATGGGTTCGAACAGCTTCCGCCTGATGATCGGGCGGGTGGATGAGACCCCCACGGCCAATGGCCCGGCCAGCCAGATCTTCCAGGTCGACGCGCTGCGCGAGCCGGTCCGGCTGGCCGCCGGCCTGACGCCCGACAAATACCTGGACCAGCCCGCGCGGCGCCGCGGCATCGATGCGCTGCGGCGCTTCGGGGACCGGCTGCGCGAGTTCGCGCCCAATCAGGTGCGCGCCGTCGCTACCAATACATTGCGCGTGGCCAAGAACGCGTCCGAGTTCCTGATCGAGGCCGAAAGCGCGCTGGGTTTCCCGATCGAAGTGATCGCCGGGCGCGAGGAAGCGCGGCTGATCTACCTCGGGGCCTCGCACGACGCCCCGGCCTGCCAGGGCAATCGCCTGGTGGTCGATATCGGCGGCGGCTCGACCGAGTTCATCATCGGCAATGGCTACCAGTCCAAGCTGATGGAAAGCCTGTATATCGGCTGCGTATCGCACAGCCGCCAGTTCTTCCCCAGCGGCAACGTCGATGAATACGCGATGAAGCAGGCCGAGCTGGCCGCGCGCCGCGAGATCCAGGTGCTGGTGCGCCAGTACCGTGCCGCGGGCTGGGAGCAGGCGGTCGGCTCGTCGGGCACGGCGCGCGCGCTGGCCGAGCTGATCGAACTCAATGGCATGAACGACAGCACCGCCGAGCACGGTATCACGCGCGAAGGGCTGGAGCGCCTCAAGCGCGCGCTGATCAAGGCCGAGAACACCAACCGCGTCAAGCTGACCGGCCTCAAGGCGGACCGCATCCCGGTGCTGCCGGGCGGCTTGTCGATCATGCTGGGCGTGTTTGCCGAACTCGATATCGAACGCATGGATGTCACCGACGGCGCGCTGCGCCTGGGCGTGCTGTACGACCTGCTCGGACGCAGCCACCATGAGGACATGCGCACCGTCACGGTGGACCAGTTCATGCGCCGCTACGGCGTGGACCGGGCCCAGTCCAGCCGCGTGCGCCGCGCCGCGCAGACGCTGTTGTCACAGTTCCCGGAGCCGGCCAATGAACGGCGCGAGGACAACCTGGCGCTGCTGGGCTGGGCCGCCAGCCTGCATGAGATCGGCATGTCGATCTCGCACAGCGGCTACCACAAGCATTCGGCCTATATTGCCACCCATGCCGACATGCCGGGCTTTTCCAAGACCGACCAGGCGCGGCTGGCGACGCTGTTGCTGGGCCATGCGGGCAAGCTCGGCAAGCTGTCGGGCAGCGGCAGGTTCGTCGACTGGCGCATGCTGTTCAGCCTGCGCCTGGCCTTTGTGCTGTGCCGGCGCCGCTCGGACGTGGCCTTGCCCGATATCCGCGTGAGCCAGCTGGCCGAAGCACTGGACGAAGGCTTCACCGTGCGCCTGCCGCAGGCGTGGATCGAGGCCAATCCGCTGATCGAATACAGCCTGGCGCAGGAGGCTGACGAATGGCAGCGGATTGGCAAGCGCTACAAGGTCATCTACGACTGAGCGCAGAGAGGAGGGCGGCCGCCAGGGCGGCGGCCGCTGACCGGCGCCCGGCGCCGCTCAGGCGGCGTTGTTCAGGCCCAGGAAGTGGCGGGCGTAGCGCGGGTTCATGTCGTTCACGCGCAGCAGCGTCAGGAAGTCCGCCACGTTGAAGTCCGGATCCCAGGCCGGCTGGCCACAGATTTTTGCGCCCAGGCGCAGGTAGCCCTTGATCAGCGCGGGCGGCTCGACGTCCAGCTGCTGGTTCAGGTCCTCGACCGGCAGCGGCACGCGCGGGAAGGCGTGGTATTCGATCGGCGCCAGCGAGCGCTCGCTGAACAGCCGGTGCAGGCTGGCCGCGTAGTGGCCGCCGTCGCTCATCGGCACGCTGGCGCAGCCCAGCATCGATTCGATGCCCCAGCGCTGCAGGTACTCGCCCAGGCCGCCCCACAGCGCCATGATGACGCTGCCCGAACGATAGTCGCGGTGCACGCAGGAGCGGCCCAGTTCCAGCATCTTGGGGCGCAGGTGGGCCAGCCGCACCAGGTCGAATTCCGATTCCGCGTACAGGCAGCCCAGGCGCTTGGCCTGGTGCGGCGGCAGCACGCGGTAGGTGCCCACCACGCGCAGCGTGGCCATGTCGCGCACGATCAGGTGGTCGCAGTAGGCATCGAACATGTCGATGTCCAGCTCCGGCACCGAAGAGGTCAGGCGCGCGCCCATTTCCTCGGCAAAGACCTTGTAGCGCAGGCGCTGGGCTTCGACTACTTCGTCCTGGTGGCGCGCCCACGCCACGCTGAGAACAGGCGACTCATGTGCCGGTGTATCTGATTGGCGATGAAGACGCCTCCGCGCCGTCTGGCCGCCAAGGCCATTGGGCAGAGCGTCGAAAAGCGGTTGGGTGGGCGTCGGCAGATCTCGCATCAGTATGTCCTTTTGGTGACGAAACTGTTGCGATGCAATGTAGTGAGGGCGGGTGACAGCGCCGTGACCCGTGGATGACGGTTCCGTGACGTCCCGTGCTAAGTCGGACGGTCGGGCGGTTTCGGGCGGCGGGTCAGGGTCTGAGTTGCGATCCTCGTCAGCAATATGACGATCGGACGGACCATTCATGGGAATCTCCGTGACACCTGTTGTCGGCACCGAAAGAGGCGCCAAGGCCACTCTAGTAACGGGAGATTCCGCCCGCCATCAGCTATGTCTGATTTTGACGGGGCAGGATGGGCCAGGTGCCGTCAGGCGGCACCTGGCATGCCGGAGGCAGGGCTCAGAGGAATTCGGGGTTGATGACGGCGCGCAGCACGGTCTGCGCCTCGCTTTCGCGGGTGCGGCCGGTCAGCCACCAGATGCCGCTCTTGCGCACGCTCCAGTTCATCTCCGAGCCGGCCAGCAGCAGGCTGGCGACGCGGCCGATCCAGGGCTGGTGCCCGACCACCACCACGTGCTCGGGGCGTTCCGGCCACTCGACGGCGGCAAGCACCGCGCTGACGTCGGCGCCGGGCGCAAGGGCGTCAACGATCTTCGCCTCGGCAGTCAGCGCGGCCGCCGTTTCGCGGGTGCGCAGCGCGGGGCTGCACAGCACGCGGGTGTCGGCCGGCAGATGCGCGCGCAGCCATTTGGCGGATACCTCCGCCTGCTTGCGGCCGCGGCGTGTCAGCGGGCGCTGCAGGTCGGCATTGCGGCTCAGGCTGAGCGCGTCGGGGAGGTCTTCGGCTTCGGCGTGGCGCCACAGGATCAGGTTCATGTCGGGCGGGGCAATGAGCGTGCTTCGAGTATGGTGAAGCGGCCCGGGCGGCGCAAGCGCCAACTGGCCCGCGCCGGTGGCGCAGGCCAGGCTGCACGCGACGCGTAAACGGAAGCGGGCTGCCTGTCGGGCAGCCCGCAAGTGTGTCCGGGCGCGGTGTCAGCGGCGTGACAGCGCGTCGGCGCACAACGGCCGCGGCGCGGGCGACAGTCGCGAATGCGGTATCGCCGGGGCCGTGCAGAAACTCAGGACTTGTGGCGGAAGTTGATGCGTCCCTTGGTCAGGTCATAGGGCGACATTTCCAGGGTGACACGGTCGCCGGCCAGGATGCGGATGCGGTGCTTCTGCATCTTGCCCGAAGCGTATGCCCAGATTTCGACGCCGTTTTCCAGCGTGACACGATAGCGGTTGTCAGGCAGGGCTTCCGACACCACGCCGCCAAATTCAATGAGTTCTTCCTTAGCCAATCTGTCTTCCTTTCCGGCAGCCCGTGAAGGCTGCATGGTTGCGATTCAAAAATCCTGTTCGGTTCGCCCGGCACGGCGCGGAACCGCGGCACGTTTCGCCGATTGCGGTGAAACGTGCCTTGGGTTGTTCGGGGCAAGCTCACGCGGACTGCGGCGCGCGGCGCCTGATGCTCGGTCCTGTCAGCGGTATCGCTGCCCAACGGGCGCGGATGGCTTGGGCGACGGCCTGGCCGCTGACGGCCGGGGAGGCCGTGTGCTTTGCGGAGCAGGCGGGCAGGTTGTACCCGGTGGTTCGCCAGTTTGGTGTCGTCGCGGAAGGCCCGCGCCGGCGGCTGCTGTTCGCTCGCGAGAGCGTGCTGGTGAGAACGCCCGGTTACAGGGATGCACGGACACCCCGGGGGCTACTTTGACATTGTATCACGTACGCAGTTGCAACATGGCCGGCACGTTGCGTCGGATGGCCGGCCGCGACGGTAGCACCGCGCCAGGCAAGTCGGCAATTTAAGTGCTTTAAGAGGCGCAAATCGTGGTCTGGCCGGCTTGGTATTTGCCCCATATGAGCTAGAACTAACTCGTACGGCCTTGCCAGGCCGGATCTCGCAAGGAGACTGCCATGGAACTCCATCTGGAATCGCACCGCTACGTTCGCTGCCGGCCGGACTGGCGGGCCGCCGTGGTAGCGGGGCTGATTGCCGGCGCGGTCTACATGGTGCTGGAACTGCTGACGGCGCGCTTCCTGCTATACCAGGGCGCCTGGGGCACCGTGAAGATGGTCGCGGCCATCATCCTCGGGCGGGAAGCCCTGTCTGCTGATGCCTTCAACTGGACCGTCGTGCTTTCGGCGGGGACGGTGCACTTCGCGCTGTCGATCGTCCTGGCGGCGGTGCTGGCGATGATCCTGTCGTCATTCCGCTTCGATTCCAGCCTGTGGCTGGCCTCCGTGGTCGGGATCGTGTTTGGCGTGGTGGTCTACCTGGTCAATTTCTATCTGCTGGGAACCTATTTCAACTGGTTCGACGAGGCCCGCGGCTGGGAAAGCCTGTTTGCCCATGCGCTCTTCGGGCTGGTGGCGGCGGACGTCTACTGCAATCTCGAGCGGCGGCGTAGCGATACGGAACAGCAGCCTGCCTGAACCAGGAGGCGGGATGAGGGAGGACCGTTGGCAGCCGGCATCCTCCCGGCTGGCGCATTCAGTTAGCCCATCCGGTTGATATGACTTTTAACGCGCTCGCACTAACCTAGAGGAGAACGAAAAGTGGCGCCGCGGGCTGGCACGCTGTTGCGGGAGATCACTGACTATTACGGTCCGCAGGAGCCCACCGTGCCGATCAGCGAAGCTGCCACCGGCACGCACGGGTTGGCGGAGATGCTGCGCGGGCGGCACTTTGACGTCGATACCATCCGCGCCATCGTTGACGGCACTTGGGTGCAGCCGACCAGGCCACGCCCATGGGTCATTGTCGCGGTGATGCTGATGCTGTTCGCGGGCGCGCTGATCTGGCCGGACTTGCTGCGGTGGTGAGAACGGATCTTGCCAGGCCAGCAGCGCTGGCGGGACTATTGTATGGGCGCCCGGCGCCGCATAGCGCAGCGCACCGCTTGGCGGCGATCTGTCCGGCTATTGGAAGCCGGTTGGCACAAAAGAAAAACGGCTTGGATCTTTCGATCCAAGCCGTTGTTTCCATTGAGTATTTCTGGTCGGAGCGATAGGATTCGAACCTACGACCCTCTGATCCCAAATCAGATGCGCTACCAGGCTGCGCTACGCTCCGAAGCCCGCGATTGTAGCCGGGCTCCGTGCCTGCGGTCAATCTAATGTGATGATGCCCGCTCTGGCGCACTCAACCTTGCTGTCCTGCTCCCCCTTCTGGCGGGGGCGCTTTGGCTTGACTTGGGTTTGCGCGCTGGGATAATCCGCACACCGCACCAGTCCGACCGGCGTGCTTTTGGGAACGCCCGGTTTGCCTATTTCCTTCCGGGCTGACCTGATCACCACAACAAGAACGGCGCTCCCGCCTGCGGCGGGCGCCTCGGCGTGCTTGCGTCTGCCGGCTGGCGGCGCCAGGCATACGGAAACGGGTTGCGGCATTGATAACAACGGTCCGACACAGGACCGGCAAAGAGCAGGTAACAGCGGCGCCATGCGGAGCGACCGCTTGTCGCCTTGGACGGGAATGAAGATGTTTCAGTCGCACATAGTTGTGCTCATCGCAGGGTTGTTTGCCGTGCAGATGGCTGTGGTTTGCGTGATGTTGCGCCGCTCGGCGGGCATGGATCGCAGCGGCCTGACGTCGTGGGCGCTGGGGAGTGTGCTGGCCGCAATGGCCGCGGCCCTGGCGGCGGTGCAGGAACTGCGCCCGCTGTGGCTGGTGCTGGAATCGAGTGACCTGGCGTTGCTGGCGGCGCTCTCGGTGATGACTGTGGGCGCGCGGCATTTCGCGGGCCGGCCCGGCCGCGCCGCGCCGTTGCTGGCGCTGAACCTGGCGGCCGCAGCGGCAGTGGCCTGGCACGACCTGGCGCCGCAGTATCTGGCCGTGCCGGCGCTGGTGCCGGGGATGGCACCGCTGCTGACAATGTGCCATATCGCACTGCTGCTGGACCTGGCCCGCAGCGCCTTGCCGTCGGTGCCGGCCACGCGCGGCACCGGCCGGCTGGCGGCGTTGTCGCTGGTACTGATCGTCATCGCCGCGGCGGCCATCAACGCATGGACCGTGGCGCTGCCGCTGGCGGCAGTCATGCAGGGCGGCGCCTGGCCGCGGCCGATGCCGTGGGACGGCGAGCTCGCCATGCTCAACGTCTTTGCACTGGTGGGCGTGTCGGTCAGTTTTGCGCTGATGGCGCACGACCGGCTGCGCCGCATGCTGGAG
This sequence comes from Cupriavidus necator, assembly GCA_022041995.1. Classification (GTDB taxonomy): domain Bacteria; phylum Pseudomonadota; class Gammaproteobacteria; order Burkholderiales; family Burkholderiaceae; genus Cupriavidus. The sequence continues at coordinate 2,777,415 of CP074381.1, read as the reverse complement.
CGGCGCGCGCGCCATGACGACCTGACCGATGTGCTGCTGCGCGGCGCGTTCTGGGAGGAGCTGGAGGCAGCTTGCCTGCATGCCGAGCGGCAGCGCAAGCCCCTGACGGTGGCGTTTGTCGACCTCGATCACTTCAAGGCGATCAACGATGTCTACGGCAACCTGGCGGGCGACAGCGTGCTCCGGCATTTCGCCGGACTGCTGCGCAAGAGTTTCGGCCAGTTCGATGTGGCGGGGCGCCTGGGCGGCGAGGAATTTGCCATCCTGATGCCGGATACGGCGCTGGAGCAGGGCCGGCTGGCCTGCCTGCGGCTGGCCACGGCGGTGCGCGCCACGCCATGCCCGTCCGAGCCTGACCCGATTGCCTATACCGTCAGCATCGGCCTGGCAGCGCGGCAGCCGGGCGAAGGCGCCGATGCGCTGATGCGCCGCGCCGACCGTGCGCTGTACGACGCCAAGCTGAAAGGGCGCAACTGCGTGTCCCTGCATCCGGCAGGCAGCGAGGAGGGTGCCGATGGCGGCGCTGCCGATGGCCACTACATCACCCGCGGACAGCCGCGTGCCGCGTCCTGACCCGCGCCGCTTGTCACTGCGCTGCGGCGCTGCGGTAGAATGCACGCCTTCGCGTCCTTAGCTCAGTTGGATAGAGCACTCGCCTTCTAAGCGAGCGGTCAGAGGTTCGAATCCTCTAGGACGCGCCAGTCTCTTGGGGCCATCCCATGGATTCAGGTTACTGATTCGTCCTCGCCGGGCGATTCCCGGGCACCTGGTCTGTCACGATCCTGGCACCGACGTCCTTCAGCAAGCGCTGGAAATCGGGCGACTCCAGGATGATCTTTCCCGCGGCGGCGCGCAGTCGGTCGACGGCTTCGGCCGGCAGCGAGAACGACGTTGCCAGCTCGTTCAGGTAATCCAGTTCCGCCTTGTCCGTCAGTCGGGCAAACGACACATCGATGGCATAGATGGTCGCGTCCGGTGTGCGCAACGCCGCAGTGACGGCAGCATCCTTGTTCGCGGCAAAGGCGCGGGACTCTCGCAGCCGGCGCATGGCTTGCCACCGGGACTGGCTGTCTTTCAACAGTTCGGTCGCCTCATAGGAATAGTGGTCGATTGGCACGCCGGTGGCTTTCACCAGAATCTCCAGCGTACCCGGCGCAGACTCCGACTTGTCCCATGCCGTCCGGGGCGTGGACAGCGAATTGACGACAAAGACAATGATCCTGCGGGTATGGTCCAGGGGCGAGGGCTGGCCGTTCAGGTGCAGGGCCTCCAGGACCTCGAGGGAATCCAGCACGCTGCGCATGCCCAGATTGTCGGAGACGCCGCCGTCCACGACATGGATATAGGGCCGGTTGATGCTGTCCCCGTATTCCGCTTCTTCCTTCAGGTGCCGGGTTGCGCGCGCGGCCGGCCGGGGCGGGTCGCTGGCACCGATAAACGGCTTGATCCAGTCGGGGGGCACGTAGCCGCAATTGCCGCCGTAGTTGTTGAGCGTGATGGGCGTCAGGACTACGGGAACTGCCGACGATGCCGCGGCGGCACGGGAAAGGCGCAGCGCATTGAGGTCGGAGCAGAGTACGTCGAAGGTAGTCTGCGTGAACGGCAGGCGTGCGCCCGTCGAGATGTCCGTGGCCGAGGCAATGATGAACGGCCCCTTGCCCCGATGGAGGTCGCCAAAGGTTGCCCCATGGAAAAGGATTTCGTCATACAGGTCGGCGGCCAGTTCAGAGCGGCCCCATCCGCTCGACCACAACGAGGGCCAATATGCCGGATTCAGCGTCCGGAACGTGATCTCGCCCTGCACGTCGCGCTTGAGGAAGCTCTGTTCGTAGTGATCAAACAGTTTGTCGCCATACAGGCCGTAGGCGAGGGCAGTAAAGCTGCCACCTGACACGCCGGTGATGACGCCGACATGGTCGAGCAGGCGTGACCGGTTGCCCTTGGGTCCGACGACTTCGGTATTGCGCAGGAACTCAAGCACGCCATACGAGAATGCCGCCGCGCGAGTACCGCCCCCTGAGAAGGCAAGGATGACCAGGTTCTCGTTGTCCGCCGCATACTGGGGGCGCGTGAGGAATCGATAGCCGGTACTCTGGTCCGCGTGCGCGATCGGCGGATTGACTGGCCGGGAGGCGCAGGCGGCAAGCAGAAGCAGCATCGAAATGACGGCCAAGGCTGAGGTCGGCAATCTGGCCATAGGTCCTCCACGGCGAATGCAGGATGAACCAGTCCGGGCGGACCGGGCAGGTGGCGTCCTGCAACTCCCCCAATACTAGACGGCCAATGTAGCGATAGGCGTACGTTTTGAGGTTGTCCCGGTCCGGCCACTCGTCTAGACTGGATTTCACCTGTGCAAGAGACCGGTACGTAACCTGGCTGGGCGAATGCGCGGCGGTGAGGTGTCGATCCGATATTTCTGCGGTGATCTGCAGGAGACCAGCGATGTTGTCCACGCCCACTTCAGAGAGAGCGCTGTCCCGCGGACTACTCGACGTGCTGATCCGTGCCGGGCTGATCGCGGTGCTGGCAATCTTCTGCTTCCAGATATTCCGCCCTTTCCTCGATCTCATTGTCTGGTCCGTGATCCTGGCGGTGACCATCTACCCGCTGCAGGTCAGGCTCAGGCGCAGGCTGGGCAACAAGGACGGCCGCGCCGCCACGCTGATCGTGCTGGCCGCCATCGCCATCATTGCGCTGCCAGCCTACCTGTTGGGCGCCGCGATGGTCGATTCGATGGAGAATGCGATCACGATCGTCAAGAACGAAGGCATTCATATCCCGCCACCGCATGAGTCGGTCGCCAGCTGGCCGCTGGTTGGCCAGCGCTTGTATGACGTCTGGCTGCATGCCGCCTCGGACCTGGCCGGCTTGGTGCAGACGCTGGCGCCTCAGATCAAGGAAATCAGCCTGACTGTGCTGGCCGCAGCCGCCGGCATCGGCAAGGGGCTGCTGATCTTCGTCTTCGCGTTGATTATCGGGGGCATCTTCATGGCCTACGGCGAGGCCGGCAACCGTAGCGCCGTGCAGATTGCCTCGCGCGTTTTCGGCCTGGAGCGGGGCCAGCGCATCGCCACGCTATGCACGGCGACCATCCGCGCGGTGGCGCAGGGCGTGGTCGGCATCGCCTTCATCCAGATGCTGCTGATCGGCATAGGCTTTGTGATCAAGGGGGTTCCCGCCGCGGGCGTGCTGGCCATGGCCGTGCTGCTGCTGGGCATCGCGCAGTTGCCGGCCACGCTGATCACCGTGCCAGTGATCATCTTTGTCTTTGCTACGGAAGGTGCCAGCGTTGCCACCATCGTCTTCGCCATCTATGTCTTCGTGGCGGGACTGGCCGACAACGTGCTCAAGCCATTGCTGCTCGGGCGTGGCGTCGATGTGCCGATGCCGGTGGTATTGATCGGTGCCCTGGGTGGCATGGTGACCGGCGGCGTGATCGGCCTGTTTATCGGTCCGGTGGTGCTTGCGGTCGGGTATCAGCTGTTCTGGCAATGGGTGGAAGACCCGCCGCCGCAGGCGGAGCCCGGCAACCAGCAACAGACCTGAAGTGGTCCGGGCCGCCCATGTCGCGCTGGCATCATCCATTGCGCGCATTGCTGGCCGGCGCCTGCTGCCTTGGCGGCTGCGCGCGCCTGGGGCCAGATTTCCAGGCGCAGCATGAGCCCTGGACGCAGCAATGGAACAGCCCCGCGCTTGAGCAGGCGACCGGGCAGCGGGCACAGCCCGACATCCGTGAGTGGTGGCAGGTCTTTGCCGACCCGACGCTCGAACGCCTGATCGCCGAAGCCGACGCACACAATGCCAGCCTGCGGATTGCCGGCCTGCGCGTGATGGAAGCGCGCGCCCAACTGGGCATTGCCCAGAGCGGGCGCTTCCCGCAACTGCAGCAGGCCAGTGCCGAGGCCCTGTACACGGATCGCCGGCAGGCCGGCGGCCTGAACCCGCAGAATAGCCGCTTCTGGCAATACAGCGCGGGCTTCGACATCGGCTGGGAGCTTGACTTCTGGGCCGCTTCAGCCGCGCCATCGAATCTGCCGATGCTGTCTATTTTTCCGCCCGCGCCAACCGTGACGATGTGCTGGTGCTGCTGCGCGCCCAGGTGGCTGAGACCTACTTTGCGCTGCGCACGGCCGAGGCACGGCTGCGCATCGCCCGCGACAATGCAGCGCTGCAAAGGCGCAGCCTTGAAATCACCGAGCGGCTGTTCAAGAGCGGCGAGACCGACGAGCTCGACCTGCAGCAAGCGAAGACGCAGTACCTGGGTACCCTGAGCAGCATCCCTGAATTTGAAAGCCAGATCATGCGCACCCGCAATGCCCTGGCGGTGCTGATGGGCCGCCCGCCAGGCCCGTTGCCGGAGCTGCCCGAACTGGCAGGCAAGGAAGGGGTGATTCCACTGATCGACCGCGCGGTACTGCAGGATGTGCCCGCCAGCCTGCTGTTGCGCCGTCCGGATATCCGCGCCGCCGAGCTGCAGATCGCCGCGCAATCGGCGCTGATCGGCGTGGCCGAAGCCGATCTCTATCCGTCGCTGACGCTGCTGGGCAGCATAGTCTGGTCCGCCAGCACGCTGGCGGGCACGCCAAACAGCCTGGCACTGATCGGCGGCCCCAGCCTGCGCTGGAATGTGTTCGACTACGGCCGCATCAAGAACACCGTGCGCGTGCAGGACGCCCGCCTGCAGCAACTGATCGTCGCTTACCAGGATGCCGTGCGGCAGGCGGCGCGCGAGGCCGACGATGCCGCCAGTGCGCTGATCAAGGCGCTGGAGCGCGAGCAGATCCTGCGCGACAGCGCGCTGGCCGCCAGGCGTTCGCTGACGCTGGCCAACGCGCTCTACCGCGAAGGCTACTCGGACTTCCAGCGCGTACTGGATTCCCAGCGTGCGCTGGCCACGCAGCAGGACTCCTACCTGGTCAACCGCAGCAATGCCGTCAGCAACCTGATCGCCTTGTACAAGGCGCTCGGCGGCGGCTGGCACAGCGAGCAGCCACTGGTGGACCCGGCCACCCGTCAGCAGATGCAGCAGCGCACCGACTGGGGGAACCTGCTGGATGAGCCAGGCCCGCCGTCCGCCGGTGCCAGCCTCCCTGTGACGCAGAGGTAGATATCCGTGAGCGAGTGCCGATGAGCGACGCCCCGCAACCCCCCGCAGCTCCGGCAGCGCCAGCGCCCGGCGCGCCGCCGCCCGCCGCCGACCCGGCAAAGAAGGGCGTGCGCTGGGTACTCTTGCTGATTGTCATCAGCCTGGCCTGGTACCTGTTTGCCGACCGGTTGACCCCATACACGCAGCAGGCGCGGGTACAGGCCTTCGTGGTGCCGGTCGCTGCGGAAGTGTCCGGGCGCGTGACCAAGGTGCATGTGCGCAACAACCAGGACGTCGCGGCCGGCACTGTCCTGTTCGAGGTGGATCCCCAGCACTACAAGATCGCCGTGGACCGCGCCCGCGCCGATCTGGAGTCGACACGCCGGCAGATCGGCGCCAGCACCGCGGGCATTGAATCGGCGCAGGCATCGCTGCGCGCAGCACGCGCCAACGAGCTCAAGGCGCGCCAGGACAGCGACCGCCTGGAGCGCCTGTACAGCGATGACCCCGGCACCATTTCCCTGCGCCGTCTGGAGGTAGCGCGGGCCACCCTCGAGCAGGCTGTCAGCCAGGTCGCAGCCGCCAGGGCCGAGGTCCAGCGCGCGCGCGAACAGCAGGGGGGCAGCGAGGAAGAGAACGCCAAGCTGCGCAGCGCCGCCACGGCCCTGGAAAAGGCCGAACTGGATCTTGCCAATACGCAGGTGCGCGCGCGCGCCGCGGGGCTGGTCACCGACCTGCGCACCGATGCCGGCCAGTTTGCCGCTGCCGGCAACCCGGTCATGACGCTGATCGCGATCCACGATCTGTGGATCAGCGCGGAAATGACCGAGAACAACCTGGGCCGTGTCGAGCCCGGCACGCCGGTTGCCATCGTGCTGGATGCGCTGCCGGGCAGGATCTTTGAAGGCCGTGTGCGCAGCGTCGGCTATGGCGTCAACGTCGGCCCGAGCACGCCGCCGGGCAGCTTGCCGACGGTGCAGAACAGCCGAGACTGGCTGCGGCCGGCGCAACGCTTCCCGGTGGTGGTCGAGTTTGCCCAGGGCGAGCTCGCCTCGATGCGCGGCATTCGCGTGGGCGGGCAGGCCGAGGTCATGGCGTTTCCCACCCAGGGCAATCCGCTCAACCCGCTCGGCCGCGTATTCCTGTACCTGATGAGCTGGCTTTCCTATGTCTACTGACAGCCCGGCGCCGCCGTTGCCCGCGCGCGATCCACGCGCGCAGCGTTCGCTGCGCGTGGCGAGCGGCACCGCGCTGTGCCTGGCGGCCAGCTTCGGCCTGGGCCTGCCGATCCCCATGCTCGCTCCGGTGCTCGGCGTGTTCCTGCTGGCCAGCGTCAACCGGCCGATGACGCCCAAGGCCGGGCTGGGCCTGGTGCTGGTCATGATGCTGACCACCGGCACCGGCCTGCTGCTGATCCCCTTGCTGCGCTACTACCGCGTCAGCGGCCTGCTGATGATCGGCCTGTGCCTGTTCCTGGCCTTTCGCTACGGACTGCGCGGCGGCAACAACCTGGTCTCCACCTTTCTGGTGATCGGTCTGACCATGATCTCGGCGGCGGGCACCTTCGATTTCGGGCTGGCGGTCATGGTCATCGGTGCCCTGGTCAAGGGACTGCTTGTCGCGGTCGTGGTGCTGGCACTTGGCCACTGGCTGTTTCCCGAGCCGGCCGGCGCGCAGGCGCCGGCTGCGGCCAAGCCCTGCCGGATGACCAGGCTGCCTGGATTGCGCTGCGCGCTGCGCTGGTGGTGATGCCGGCCTTCCTGCTGGCGCTGAACGACCCGGCCGCATACATCCCGATCATCATGAAAGCGGTCAGCCTCGGCCGGCAAAGCTGCACCACCACTGCACGCGGCGCCGGGCGCGAACTGCTTGGCTCCACCATGCTGGGCGGCATGCTGGCCATCCTGTTCTGGTGCGCGCTCAGCCTGTTCGTGCATTTGTGGATGTACTTCCTGTGGATGCTGCTGTTTGGCCTGCTGGCGGCGCGCAAGCTGTATGGCCTCAGCCCGTCGCGATACCCGCCAGGCTTCTGGGTGAACACCCTCGTGACGCTGATCATCCTGCTGGGCCAGTCCGTGCAGGACAGCGCGGCCGGGAAGGATGTCTATACCGCCTTCGCCGTGCGCATGGGCCTGTTTATCGGCGTCACGCTATATGCCTGGCTGATGATCGAGCTGCTCGGCCAGCCCCGCCGCACACGCCGGCTCACTGGCTGAACAGGGCGACCATGCTGCGCAATCTGCTGACCGGCCTTCCCGTGATGTTGCTCTGCATGCTGCTGCAGGCGGTCTTAGTGGCCATCTGCCTGCGCTACTACGTGCGCTTCAAGCATGCCCGGCAAGGCCGCGAATCGCTGGGGCAGGACATCCTGCTGTTGTCGGTCGTGATGGTGCTGATGTTGCTCGGCAATTTCGTGCAGATGGCGATCTGGGCCGCCTTATTCATGCTGCTGGGCGAGTTCGGCGATTTTGCTACCGCGCTCTATCACTCGGGCGTGAACTTCGCCACGCTGGGCTACGGCGACATCGTCATGTCCGAAACCCGGCGCCTGCTGGGGCCGCTCGAGGCGGCCAACGGCATCCTGATGTTTGGTGTCTCCACCTCGGTGATGACCGCGGCGGTGCTGGACGTGATCAAGCACAACCTGGCAAGGCTGCGGCAGGACGAAGGGCGATAGGAATGGAGGGGCGCCTTGCTCAAAGGCCGGCCCCGGCGTCGCTGAGGTCCACCACGCCCCCGTGAGATGTCCCGGCCGCGGCACCGGCCACGCTCCTGGGAGGGTTCTAATATCGGATGCCGAAAATACTAAATTCCCTATTCCCTGAAAGCCGACGATGATCTCGGGCAGGGTCCGGGCAATGGATGTATCCCGACCTCTGCGAGAACTGGCCCGTCGCGGACGACCATCAGGCCGGCTGCACTCGCCATCCAACTATCCAGGGAGACTCAGATGATTGCGCGACAACTTTCGATTGCCAGCCTGGCGCTGGCGGCATGCCTCGCCTCCGGAGCCATTGGTGCGCAGCAACAGCAACCGCCGATGAATGCCAAGGAAGCCAAGGCGAAGTTCTCGGAGAAGTTCAAGACGGCGGACGCCAATCACGATGGCAAGCTGACCCGTGAGGAAGCGCAGGCGGGTATGCCGGAAGTCTACAAACAGTTTGACCAGATCGACGCCAAGAAGAAGGGCGAGGTGACTGAGAGGCAGATTGGCGCGTTCTGGGCGGCCAAGGCGAAGCAACGCAGCGCGGCGCAGAATCCGGGCGGGTTGAACTGACCGGGCGCAAGCATAGCGGGCAGAACCAGGCAGCGCGGCGGTGGGGCGAGTATTGTGCCTGGCCCCACCGCCAAGCTGCGTTTCCGGCTCCGCTCAGGAAATCGTGTAGGTGGTACGTTCCCGGGGTTGTAGAGGTCCCTGGCCAGTTGCAGGATCTGGTCCCGATGATGGTCGAAGGTGGCGAGAAGGCGGATTCTTCCGCGGCGCCCTGGTGGCTCAGGCGCAGAAGAATGTCGTCAGTGACCTGGAATGCCACTTCGCGCGCGTTGTCGTAGCCCCAGAAGCAAACGCAGTGCCGCGCCGCATCGTAGCTGCGGCTGGGATTGGGAAAGTTCAGTGCCATTGCAGACTCCTGTCCGGTCACGGTACGCCGTGCATGTCGGGCTTGCTGGCGCCAGGCGGTGCTGCCGGCCCTAGTATGCACCCGTTTCCCGCTAGCCGGACATCTGTCTCCGCGGCCTGCTGCAGCGCATGGCCGCGTTCTTCGCGAAAGATATTTCTTTTGCCGGCGAATTAGCGCGTATGCTGGGGTTGCCATTTTCTCCAGGCAAGCCATTCAGGAGCCCATCATGGCCAAGAGTCAACTACGCAGCAGCCGCGAAGCCAAGAAACCCAAGCAACCGAAGAAACCATCCGTGCCGGCCTCACCCTTCAGCACGGTCCAGTTGCGCGGGCATGAAGAGGTCGCCAAGAAGAAGAAATGACTGAGGCCCACAGCGCAGGGATCATCTGGTCCCTTGTGTTCCTGGCAGTGTTGGTCGGGCTCTACGGCTACATCATCCGGGTGGGCATCCACCACAAGCCGGTGTTCAGCAAAGCGAAGCACTCGCTTCGGTACTGGTGGCACCGGCTGGTCCATGTGACCAGGTAGGCAAACGCAACGCCGGCCAGCCAGGCCGGCGCGGGCAAGCTTTGCGGTTTTGCCGCAGCCGCACAGGAGCACGCTGGATCGGTCAGAGGCGAGGGCACTGACCTCGCCCGTCAGCGGGCGGCATTTTGTTGAACATCCTGCAATCCTGTACATGGCCGCCCCACATGCACATTCCGCCGCGGAGCCCGTCCGCGGCGCTGACGGTTCCCTTTCTTCCCGCAATCACAATTCATCCGGCCGCCTGCCGCTGCTGGCGCTCGGTGTCGGCAGCTTCGGCATCGGCGCCGGCGAATTCGTCATCATGGGTTTGCTGCCCGATGCCGCCGGCGACCTCGCCATCTCCATCCCGCAAGCCGGCCACCTGAACGGTGGCACTGGGCCCGGCCTTGCAGATCCGGCTGATGGATGTCGCCGGCGACGCGCAGACGCTGGCCGCGGCCCTCAACCACTCGGCCTTCAACATGGCCAATGCGCTCGGTGCGTGGCTGGGCGGGGTGACCATTGCCGCCGGCTACGGTTGGGAGTCCACCGGCTGGGTGGGCCTGCTGCTGGCGCTGGGCGGCCTGGTGGTCTATGCGTGGTCGATGCTGAGCATGCGCCGGCAGGGCGCGCCCGCTGCGGCGCAGGCGTGATGCAGGCGGACCTGGTGCGTCACAGGTCCGCAAGGAAAAAAAAAGGGGTGCCTCATCGGGCACCCCTTTTTCATCCGCGGCCCGCTGGCGGGCCGGGCTTACTCTGCGTCCGCGACGCTTGCGCCGACCACGTTGAAGCCGCCGTCGACATAGGTGATCTCACCGGTCACGCCGCTGGCCAGGTCGGACAGCAGGAAGGCGGCCACGTTGCCGACTTCTTCGATGGTGACGTTGCGGCGCAGCGGCGCAACGTCTTCGAAGTGGCCGAGCAGCTTGCCGAAGCCCTTGATGCCCGAGGCGGCCAGGGTCTTGATCGGGCCGGCGGAGATGCCGTTGGCGCGGATGCCGCGCGGGCCGACCGACGAGGCCAGGTAGCGCACGCTGGCTTCCAGCGAGGCCTTGGCCAGGCCCATGGTGTTGTAGTTGGGGACCACGCGCTCGGCGCCCAGGTAGGTCAGCGTCAGCAGCGAGGCCTTGTCCGACAGCAGTGGCAGCGCGGCCTTGGCCAGTGCCGGGAAGCTGTAGGCGGAAATGTCATGGGCGATGCGGAAACCTTCGCGCGACAGGCCTTCCAGGAAATCGCCGGCGATGGCGTCGCGCGGCGCGAAGCCGATCGAGTGCACCAGGCCGTCGAATTTTTCCCAGCGCTGGCCCAGCGCGGCGAAGGTCGCGGCGATCTGCTCGTCGCTGCCGACATCGCACTCGAACACCAGGTCGGTGCCGAATTCCTTGGCAAAGTCGCTGATCCGGTCCTTGAACCGTTCGCCGACATAGGTGAAGGCCAGTTCGGCGCCTTCGCGTTTGCACGCCGATGCGATGCCATAGGCGATCGACCGGTTAGAGAGCAAGCCGGTGATCAGGATCCGCTTACCTGCCAGAAATCCCATAAGTTCTCCAAGGTGGTGTATCAGGCACGCTTCGTGCGTCCGCCGTGCGGCCGTGCGCGTGCTTTTGCTGTCCTGCGGCGGTTTTTATTGCGCCGCGCAGAGGGAATGTCCGGATGGCTGGCGCCACCCCGGACGCATGTAAAATTGTCTCATACTTGGCCCGGCCGCAGAATGCCGGGCCCCCACAGGTCATAGTGGAGGAATCCAACGGGATGCCTATTCAAGCACGTTGGCCGCTTCAGGCGGCATGGCAGTGCTTCCGGCGGGATGCGGTACTGCGCGGTTGGGTCGCAAGCGGGCTGGCAATGGCGCTGGCGGCGGGGGTCTCTCTCTTTTCCGATCCGGCGCTGGCGGCGCATGGCTTCGCGCTGCACGGGGACCTGAAGTACCAGGCAGATTTCAGGCAATTCGACTATGCCAATGCCAATGCACCCACCGGCGGCACGCTGACACTCGCCAATCCGGACCGACGCACCAGTTTCGACAAGTTCAATCCGTTCACGCTGAAGGGCACGTCGGCGCCCGGCCTGAACGCGCTGATGTTCGAGTCGCTGCTGATCAGCAGCGCCGATGAGAGCGCAAGCGCCTATGGCTTGCTCGCCGAGGACGTCACGGTGGCGCCGGACGAGCTGTCGGTCACGTTCACGATCCGGCCACAGGCGCGCTTCACCAATGGCGACCCGGTGCTGGCATCGGATGTCAAATATTCTTATGACATGCTGATGAGCAAGGCCTCGAGCCCGGGCTACCGCAGCATGTGTGCCGATGTGAAGGCGGTGATCGTTGCCGGCGAGCGCACGGTGCGCTTCGAATTCAAGCAGCGCAACCGCGAGCTGCCGCTGATCGTCGGCTCGCTGCCGGTGTTCTCGAAGAAATGGACGGCCAAGGTCCCGTTCGAGAAGCTGACCTTCGAGCCGCCGGTCACCAGCGGCCCCTACCTGATCGAGCGCTATGACGCCGGCCGCGGCATCATCTTCCAGCGCGACCCGAAGTACTGGGGCAAGGATCTCGCGGTGCGCCGCGGCACCTTCAATTTCGCGCGCGTGGCCTACCGCCTGTACAAGGACGAGACCGCCAAGCTCGAGGCTTTCAAGGCAGGGGAGTTCGACGCCATCGTCGAATACAAGGCCAAGAACTGGGCCAAGAGCTACCAGGGCACCCGCTTTCGCAACGGCGAGCTGCTGAAGACCGAGTTCCCGCACCGCAACGGTGCCGGCATGCAGGGCTTCGTGATGAATATGCGCAAGCCGATGTTCCAGGACGTGCGCGTGCGCCAGGCCCTGATCCTTGCGCTTGACTTCGAGTGGCTGAACCGGCAGTTGTTCTACGGTGCCTACAAGCGGCTGGACAGCTGGTTTTCCAACAGCGAGCTGGCCGCCAGCGCCACCTTCGACGGCAGGCCCGGCACGGGCGAGCTGGCGCTGCTTGAGCCGCTGCGCGCGGAATTGCCGCCAGAGGTGTTCGGCCCGGACGTGGTCCAGCCCAGCACTGCGGCGCCGCGTTCGCTGCGCGACAACCTGCGCGAGGCACGGCGCCTGCTGGCCCAGGCCGGCTGGACCTATACGGATGGCGCGCTGCGCAACGCCAAGGGCGAGACGCTGGTGTTCGAGTTCCTCGACGACGGCGGCGCCATGAGCCGCGTCATCACCACCTATGTGCGCAACCTGGAGAAGCTCGGCATCCAGGTGAACCAGCGCACCACGGACTTTGCGTTGTACCAGAAGCGGCTGGAGGATTTCGACTTCGACATGGTGTCGATCCGCTTCCCCGACTCGCAAAGCCCCGGCAACGAGCTGCGCGACCGCTTTTCCAGCGAGGCGGCCGGCACGCCGGGCTCGGACAACCTGTTCGGGCTGAAGTCGCCCGTGGTCGACAAGCTGGTGGACAACGTGCTGCACGCCCATACCCGGCAGGAGCTGGTCACCGCCGGGCGGGCGCTGGACCGGGTGCTGATGCATGGCTACTACATCGTGCCGAACTGGTACAGCGCCTCGCACCGGGTGTCATACCGCAAGACGCTGGCCTACCCGGAGCGCCTTCCGTATTACTACACGGCCGAAGGCTGGGTCCTGAGCCACTGGTGGCGCACGGACCTGCAGCCGCAGGCGCGCTGACGCGCCCCGCCGCGACCAAGACAAGGAAGAGGACCGGCCGATGCTTGCCTACCTGCTCAAGCGCATCCTGCTGATGATCCCGACGCTGATCGGGGTCATCACGCTGACCTTCGTGGTGATCCAGTTCGTGCCGGGCGGTCCGGTCGAACAGATGATGATGGAACTGAAAGGGCGGGGCGGCGCTGGCGAAGCCAGCGGCGGCGGCGCCGAATACCGTGGGCGGCGCGGCGTCGACCCCGAGAAGATCAAGGAGATCCAGGCCCTGTACGGCTTCGACAAGCCGCCGCTGGAGCGCTACTTCCTGATGCTCAAGCGCTTTGCGCAGTTCGACCTGGGCCAGAGCTATTTCCAGCACCGCAGCGTGTGGGAGCTGGTCAAGTCCAAGCTGCCGGTGTCGGTCAGCCTGGGATTGTGGACCTTCTTCCTGACTTACCTGATATCGGTGCCGCTGGGCATCTCCAAGGCCATCCGCGCGGGCAGCCGCTTTGACGTGGTGACCAGCATCATCGTGCTGGTGGGCTATGCCATCCCTGGCTTCGTGCTGGGCGTGCTGCTGCTGGTGCTGTTCGGCGGCGGCACTTTCGTGCAGTGGTTCCCGCTGCGCGGGCTGACCTCCGACAACTGGGATCAGCTTTCGCTGATGGGCAAGGTGATGGACTACCTGTGGCACCTGGTGCTGCCGATCACGGCATCGGTGGTGGGCAGCTTCGCGGTGGTCACCATGCTGACCAAGAATGCCTTCCTCGAGGAAATCCGCAAGCAATACGTGCTGACCGCGCGCGCCAAGGGCCTAGGGGAGCGCCGCGTGCTGTGGAAGCATGTGTTCCGCAACGCGCTGATCCCGCTGGTGACGGGCTTCCCGGCCGCGTTCATCGGCGCCTTCTTCACCGGCTCGCTGCTGATCGAAACGTTGTTCTCGCTGGACGGGCTGGGCCTGCTGTCCTATGAAGCGGTGCTGCGGCGCGACTATCCGGTGGTGCTGGGCACGCTCTACCTGTTCACGCTGATCGGGCTGGTCACGCGCCTGATCTCCGATGTCTGCTACGTGCTGGTGGACCCGCGCATCCATTTCGAGGGCTTGCACCGATGAAACTGTTCACGCACGCGGCCCCCAACGGCCTGCCGCATTCGCCCTCGCCGCGCCAGCGCGCCTGGCAGCGCTTTCGCCGCAACCGGCGCGGCTACTGGAGCCTGGTGATCTTCGTGGTCATCTTCATGCTGAGCCTGGGCGCCGAGCTGCTGTCCAGCAACCGGCCCCTGGTGGTGCACTACAAGGGCGAATGGTATTTCCCCATCGTCAAGGTCTACCCGGAAACCACCTTCGACGGCGATTTCGCCACGCCCGCGGACTACCTCGATCCGTATATCCGCGACCGCATCACCACCAACGGCAACTTCGCGGTGTTCCCGCTGAACCATTATTCGTACGACTCGCTCAACTACTTTGCCAAGGAGCCGAACCCGGCGCCGCCGTCGGCAGAGAACTGGCTGGGCACCGACGACCGCGGCCGCGACATCCTGGCCCGGCTGCTGTACGGCTTCCGGGTGTCGGTGCTGTTCGGCATGGCGCTGACCGTGATCGGGGTGCTGGTGGGAACGCTGACGGGGGCGCTGATGGGCTTCTTCGGCGGGCGCTTCGACCTGTTCTCGCAGCGCGCCATCGAGATCTGGAGCTCGATGCCGGAGCTGTACCTGCTGATCATCTTTGCCTCGATCTTCGAGCCCAGCCTGGCGCTGCTTATCATCCTGCTGTCGCTGTTCGGCTGGATGGGCCTGTCCGACTACGTGCGCGCCGAGTTCTACCGCAACCGCTCGCTCGACTACGTCAAGGCCGCGCGCGCGCTGGGCCTGTCCAACGTGCAGATCATGTGGCGCCATATCCTGCCCAACAGCCTGACCCCGGTGATCACCTTCCTGCCGTTCCGCATGAGCGCCGCCATCCTGGCGCTGACCAGCCTGGACTTCCTCGGCATGGGGGTGCCGCCCACCACGCCCAGCCTGGGCGAACTGCTGGCGCAGGGCAAGGCCAACCTGGATGCGTGGTGGATTTCGCTGTCGACCTTCGCGGTGCTGGTGGTCACGCTGCTGCTGCTGACCTTCATGGGCGACGCGCTGCGCGATGCCTTCGATACCCGCCTGGGCCTGGCGGCGCTGCGCGGCCGGGTCGAGCCCAAGATCCCGGCCGGCGCGCCGGCCGGGGCAGCACCGGAGGCCACGCCATGACCGCGGTGTCTCCCGTGATCCAGCCGGCCGTGGCGCCGGCCGCGGCGCCGGCGCCCGGTTCCACGCTGATGTGCGTCGACAAGCTTTCCGTCACTTTTGGCCACGGCGAGCATGCCACCCGTGCCGTGCGCGAAGTCAGCTTCGACCTGCGCGCGGGCGAGCGCTACGCGCTGGTGGGCGAATCGGGCTCGGGCAAGACCGTGACCGCGCTGGCGATGCTGCGGCTGGTGGAAGACGCCTACTACGACGGCGCGATCCGCTTCGAGGGCAAGAACCTGCTGGAGGTGTCGGACCGCGAGATGCGCGGCATCCGCGGCGCGGAGATCGCGATGATCTTCCAGGAGCCGATGACGGCGCTCAACCCGCTGTACACCATCGGCAACCAGATCGTCGAGACACTGGCGCTGCACGAGGGCCTGGACCGCCGCGCCGCGCGCGAGCGCGCCATCGCGCTGCTGGAGCGCACTGGCATCAGCGACGCCGCGCACCGCTTCGACAGCTTTCCGCACCAGCTCTCGGGCGGCCAGCGCCAGCGCGCCATGATCGCCATGGCGCTGGCTTGCCGCCCCAAGCTGCTGCTGGCCGACGAGCCGACCACGGCGCTGGACGTGACCATCCGCGCCCAGATCCTGGACCTGCTGCGCGACCTGCAGGCCGAGTTCGGCATGGCGGTGATGCTGATCACCCACGACCTGAACCTGGTGCGCGCCTTTGCCCAGCGCGTGGGCGTGATGGAGAAGGGCGTGCTGGTCGAGACCGGCGAGACCGCGCAGGTGTTTGCCGCCCCCCAGCACCCCTACACCCGCAAGCTGATCGACAGCCGCCCCAGGCGCGAGGTGCTGCCGCTGGTGCCGCTGGCGCCGGTGCTGCTGGAAGCGCGCAAGCTGAGCGTCAACTACGCGCGCAAGCGCCGCGGGCTGGCCGGCTGGTTCGGCAAGGACCAGTTCGCGGCGGTCAAGGACGTGGACTTCCAGCTGCGCGAGGGCGAGACCGTCGGCATCGTCGGCGAGTCCGGTTCGGGCAAGACCACGCTGGCGCATACCGTGCTGGCGCTGCAGCGCAAAAGCGGCGGCACCATCCATTTCCTGGGCCGCAGCTTCGACACCGCCACGCGCGACGATCGCCGCCAGTTGCGCGCGCGCATGCAGGTGGTGTTCCAGGACCCGTTCGGCTCGCTGGCGCCGCGCATGACCATCGAGCAGATCGTCGGCGAAGGCCTGGCGCTGCACCAGCCCGGGCTGTCGCGCGAGGGCACGCGCCAGCGCGTGATCGAAGCCCTGCGCGAGGTCGGCCTGGACCGCACCGCGCTGGGCCGCTATCCACATGAATTCTCGGGCGGGCAGCGGCAGCGCATCGCCATTGCCCGGGTGCTGATCCTCAAGCCGCAGATCCTGGTGCTGGACGAGCCCACTTCGGCGCTGGACGTGTCGATCCAGCAGCAGGTGCTGGCGCTGCTGTCCCAGCTGCAGCACAAGTACAACCTCACCTACCTGTTCATCAGCCATGACCTGGCGGTGATCCGTGCCATGGCGCATCGGGTCCTCGTGATGAAGGCGGGGGAGGTGGTCGAGGCCGGCGATACCGAAGCAGTGCTGGGCGCACCCCAGCACCCCTATACGCGCAAGCTGATGGCGGCGGCACAGGTCGGCGCGGCCTGAGCCGGAAGTGTGCGGCGCAGCAACGCCGCGGCCCCGCCTGACTAGCATCCGGTTGATCGGAGTAATCCGATAAACAAGATGCGAAATCCCGCCTATATCGTTGATTCGCCAGTCAAATCCGGCGAATTTGTAACGAACTTTGACATGTGAATGACAACCCTTTACCATCCCGCGAGAACTAGTTTTGGGGTGGTCCGTCCGACGCATTGGATCGTGCACGGCACGTTTGCGGTGCAAGACAGGCCTGTAAGCCTGGTGCGGATGTTGCATAGGGTTCTCCCCGCAGTTCACAAGAATTTCTCGCGAAGTTCACGCGAATTTCACAGATACCCAGCCCGCCCCGGACTTGTGCCGGGGCTTGCTTTGGAACGATCAACGGGAGAACCAATGCAGCGATCGGTACTTCATTCCCTGGCGCGCGCCGCTGTCGGAATTGCCATTGCCTGCGGTGCGACTGTGTCGAATGGAGTGCTGGCGGATACGGTATTCAAGGATGCCGACGCCCGTATCGATGCCACGGCCCAGGCCGCGGACTCGCATGCGGAAGGCAAGCGCGGCTTGCTGTCGTCGGTGGTGAATTCCACCAGCAACGTTGCCAGCAAGGCTGGCGACCTGGTCATGAATGCGCTGGGCCTGATTGGCGTGCGTTACCGCTTTGGCGGCAACAGCCCCGAATCCGGCCTGGACTGCAGCGGCTTCGTCCGCTACGTGTTCAATGACACCTTCGGCTTCATGCTGCCGCGCCGCTCAGTCGAAATCAGCCGCGTCGGCGCCACCGTGGCGGCCAGCGACCTGCGTCCGGGCGACCTGGTGTTCTTCAACACCATGCGCCAGACCTTCTCGCACGTCGGCATCTATATCGGCGACAACAAGTTCGTGCATGCCCCGTCCACGGGCAGCAAGATCCGTGTCGACGACATGCGTGCGGCTTACTGGGTGACCCGCTACAACGGCGCCCGCCGTATCGAGGATGGCAAGGAGGGCGGTGCCGATGGTCTCGGCGACATGGTCGAGACGCTCAAGCGCTACGACCCCAAGGTCGCCCGCGCATCGATGTACGGCGGCTGAGGTTCCGGCACGCTTCAAGCAAAAAGGACTGCTGCGGCAGTCCTTTTTGCGTTGGCGAGGCGTGCTCTCCAGGGCTATTGCGCTGCGACCGTTCCGGCCGGTGCCAGGCGGGCCTGCTCCAGTCGCTGCCGCAGCGTTGCCATCACCGCCATGGTGGCCTGTTCGCCGGCCAGTATGGCCCGGTTGCGGGCGTTGAAGTCGCTGCCGCCCATATCGGGCAGCTCGGGGCGGATCACCACGTCGGCGCGCGCGAGTGCCATCTTGTTGATCGACTGGCCCATGATCGCGGTGGTCTGCAGCAGCACGCCGCTCTGGCCGGCGTTCTTCTGCGCCGACGGTTCTGCCGAGATATTGACCGCGATGACGAAGTCCGCGCCCATGCTGCGCGCGGAATCCACCGGCACCGGCTCGACCAGGCCGCCGTCGACATAGTCATGCCCCTGGATCGACACCGGCTGGAACACGCCGGGCACGCTGCTCGACGCGCGCACGGCCTGGCCCGTGTTGCCGCGGCGGAACAGGACTTTCTCGCCGCTCTTGAGGTCCGTGGCGACGATGCCCAGCGGCAGCTTCATGGCCTCGATCGTCCGGTTCTGCACCAGCCGGTTGATGTAGTTCTGCAGCGCCTCGCCCTTGAGCCAGCCGCCAAAGCGGGTGCCAAAGGGCAGGGCCCAGTCGGCGATGGCGGCCTCGTCCATGGTCAGCGCCAGCTTGTTCAGCTGGAAGCCATTCAGTCCGCTGGCGTAAAGCGCCGCCACGACTGCACCGGCGCTGGTGCCGGTGACCAGGTCGGCATGGATGCCTTGCGCTTCGAGCGCCTTGATCACGCCGATATGGGCAAAGCCGCGCGCCGCGCCGCCGCCCAGCGCCAGGCCGATCTTGACGGGCCGCGGCGCGGGCGGGGTGGTGGCGACCGGCGGCGCGGGACGCGGGCCGAGCGAGCAGCCCGCCAGCAGGGCGGCCGCGGAGATGCCGAGGAAATGACGTCGTTGCATGAAGCGGGATCAGTAACCAGGTGGGACCGGCGGATACAGGGATGTGATGCGGGCGCTCCTCCATGGGGCTGGCGTCGCACTGCCTGAATCACCGGCATCACCTCAGACCGGCGCAAGCATAAATGATTCCGCGCGGCGCCGGCACGCCGGGCGGGGCGAGGGATGCGCGTTGGTATAATGCAAGGCCTGCACATACACCAGCCTGCGCGCCGCTGCGCGCGGGCTTTCTTGTTTCTGCCCCTGACCATGACCCAACGCGTCCGCACCCGCTTTGCGCCGAGCCCGACCGGTTTCATTCACCTCGGCAATATCCGCTCCGCGCTCTATCCCTGGGCCTTCGCCCGCCGTATGCAGGGCGATTTCATCCTGCGCATCGAAGACACTGACGTCGAGCGTTCGTCGCAGGAAGCGGTCGACGTGATCCTGGAAAGCATGGCTTGGCTCGAGATGGATATCGACGAAGGCCCGTTCTACCAGATGCAGCGCATGGACCGCTACCGCGAGGTGGTCGCGCAGATGGTCGAGTCCGGCCTGGCCTACCGCTGCTACATGAGCACCGAAGAGCTGGACGCCCTGCGCGAAGCCCAGCGCGAGCGCGGCGAGAAGCCGCGCTACAACGGCTTCTGGCGTCCCGAGCCGGGCAAGGTCCTGCCCGAGCCGCCGGCGGGCGTCGATCCGGTGATCCGCTTCAAGAACCCGATCGGCGGCAGTGTAGTGTGGGATGACGCGGTCAAGGGCCGCATCGAGATCTCCAACGACGAGCTCGACGACCTGGTGATCGCGCGCCCGGACGGCACTCCCACCTATAACTTCTGCGTGGTGGTGGACGACCTCGATATGAAGATCACGCACGTGATCCGCGGCGACGACCATGTCAACAACACCCCGCGCCAGATCAACATCATCCGCGCGCTGGGCGGCACGCCGCCGGTCTATGCCCACCTGCCGACCGTGCTCAACGAGCAGGGCGAGAAGATGAGCAAGCGCCATGGTGCCATGGCCGTGACCGGCTACCGCGACGAAGGCTACCTGCCCGAAGCCGTGCTGAACTACCTGGCGCGCCTGGGCTGGGCCCACGGCGATGCCGAGATCTTCTCGCGCGAGCAGTTCGTTGAATGGTTCGACCTGGAGCACCTGGGCAAGTCGCCGGCCCAGTACAACCCCGAGAAGCTGGCCTGGCTGAACAACCACTACATCAAGGCCGGGGACAACCAGCGCCTGGCCACGCTGACGCAGCCGTTCATCGAGGCGCTCGGCGGCAAGGTGGAAGGGGCGGACCTGGCTGGCGTGGTGGCGCTGGTGAAGGACCGCGCCAATACGCTGAAGGAAGTTGCGCAGGCGGCACTGCTGTTCTATCGCGGCGAGCCGCAGGCGGATGCCGCGCTCAAGGCCGAGCATCTGACCCCGGAGATCCAGCCCGCGCTGGCAGCGCTGGCCACCCAGCTGGCCGCGCTGCCGGAATGGAAGCGCGAAGCCATCAGCGTCACCTTCAAGGCGGTGCTGGCCGAGTTCGGCCTGAAGATGCCCCGGCTGGCCATGCCGGTTCGCCTGCTGGTGGCCGGCCAGCTGCAGACGCCGGGTATCGATGCGGTGCTGGAACTGTTCGGCCGCGACACGGTGCTGCGGCGCCTGGCGGCAGCTGCATAAAAAGTCGTGAAAAAGTCCGCGCCGGGGGCTTGCGCTCCGGGCCGGATTTGCGCATAATCTTTTTCTCCCTGCAGCGCGGTCCCTGACCAAGCGGGCTGGCGGATCCGCAAGGATTTTCGCGATCTCCGAGCTGAATATTGAAGTGACGGGAAAGCGAAAAAAGCTGAAACGGGAGCTTGCAAAGATTGGTAGTTGATATATAATCTTGGCTTCGCTTGAAACGGCAGTTAAATCAGGCGAAAACGCAGCAAGTTGCAGTAAATGGCAGTACCATGGGGCTATAGCTCAGCTGGGAGAGCGCTTGCATGGCATGCAAGAGGTCAGCGGTTCGATCCCGCTTAGCTCCACCAAGATTTAGGTGTCATCCAGGTTGTTTTCGGGTGCCGCCAGACGGAACGTGTTGAAAGACAAGTTTCTGTCCCCTTCGTCTAGAGGCCTAGGACATCACCCTTTCACGGTGAGTACAGGGGTTCGAATCCCCTAGGGGACGCCATAACAGCAGGGCGTAATCAGACGTCCAGCATGTCGTCTCAAGCATCAGCTTGAAGCGGCAGCCGACTAAGGAGTGGTAGTTCAGTCGGTTAGAATACCGGCCTGTCACGCCGGGGGTCGCGGGTTCGAGTCCCGTCCACTCCGCCAAAACTAAACCCGCATGGTTTGCGCCATGCGGGTTTTTCTTTGGGTGAGGGATTATGTCGTTAATCGCTGCAAACGCAATAAAAAATGTTGCATTCGTTGCGAAATTCGCTATATAATCCTGTCTTCGCTGCAAATGCTGCGGTAAGCGGCAGGCAGCGAAGGTGGTTCCAGCAGTAACCGTCCAGCCGTACCGGATACGGGGCTATAGCTCAGCTGGGAGAGCGCTTGCATGGCATGCAAGAGGTCAGCGGTTCGATCCCGCTTAGCTCCACCAGAATTTGGGAAGCGTCTGAAAAGAAGCTTCCCAGGCGCGAAAAAGCCTGCTATGATGGCGGACTTTCCAGCGCAAGACAGAAAATGCGTTGTAAAACAAGTTTCTGTCCCCTTCGTCTAGAGGCCTAGGACATCACCCTTTCACGGTGAGTACAGGGGTTCGAATCCCCTAGGGGACGCCAAAACAGCAGGGCGTAATCAAACGCCCAGCCAGTCGTCCGGAGCCAAGGCTCCAGTCGGCGCCGACTATGGAGTGGTAGTTCAGTCGGTTAGAATACCGGCCTGTCACGCCGGGGGTCGCGGGTTCGAGTCCCGTCCACTCCGCCAAATTAAAACGCCCGCGCAAGCGGGCGTTTTTCTTTTCCGGCTACTGAAGTTGCGGGCCGCCGCCCTTGCGGGCGGCCAGTGCCAGATTCAGTTTTCCGGATCCTTGCTGACCCGGCCGAAATACCGCACCAGCAGCACGCCTGCAATCGCCAGGCTGATGCTGTTGGCCAGCCAGAAGCCGCTGGCGCCGCGCGTGAAGGCGGGCATGCCCTCAATCAGCCCGAAGCCCAGCACATAACCCCCGCCAAGTCCGATGCCCCACAGCGAGCCGGCGTAGATCAGCGTCGGAATCAGTGCGATCTTGTACGCGCGCAGGATAAACGCCGTCATCACCTGCACCGCGTCGAAGGCCTGGTAGAACGCCACGAACAGCACCAGCGGCAGCGCTGCCGCGACCACCGCGGGATCGCTCGCGTAGGCATGCAGCACCGGCTTGCGCAGCAGCCACAGCAGGGCGCCGGTCAGCACCGCCAGCGTTACCGCCATGCGGATCCCGCGCCAGGCAAGGCGGCTGGCGCCGGCCAGGTCGCGCGCGCCGAGATGCTGTGCCACCAGCGTCGAAGTGGCAATCCCCAGCGACAGCGGCAGCATGTAGGCCACCGCGCCCAGGTTGGCGATGATCTGGTGCCCGGCCAGCGTCACCGTGCCCAGGCGCGTGATGAAGATCGACATCAGCGTGAATGAGGTGATCTCGATCAGGTAGGTCAGGCCCATCGGCACGCCCAGCCGCAGCAGCGCGCGCAGCGGGGCGGCAGCCGGCCAGCTCCACGTACTGAAGATCCGCAGCGGGTGATAGGCGGTGCCGTAGCGCAGGATCAGCAGCCCGGCGATGCACCAGGCCCAGCTGATCAGCGTGGAGGCCAGGCCGCAGCCGGGTCCGCCCATTGCCGGCACGCCCAGGCCGCCATGGATGAACCAGGCATTGAGCGGCACCTTCAGCGCCAGCCCACCGATCTGCAGCACCGTCACCATGATCGGGCGCGACAGCGCATTGTTCAGCGCCGAGTAGATGCGAAAACCCAGCGCCGCTGGCAGCCCGAAGGCGCCGAAATGCAGGTAGGCGGTGGCTTTCTCGACCAGTTCGGGCGGCGCCTTCGCGAAAGCGAGCAGCGGGGCCGGGAAGGCCAGCAGCAGCACGCCCGGAATCGCCAGCGCGGCGCCCAGCCATGCGGCCTGCCGGACCTCGGCGCCGATCGCCTCGATGCGGCCGGCGCCATAGAGCTGCCCGGCGATGGGCGACAGCGCCTGCAATACGCCCATCAGACTGATATAGATGGTGACGTAGATCGAGCCGCCCAGGCCCACGGCGGCCAGGTCGGTAGCCGAGGCGCGCCCGGCCATCACGGTATCGATGACGCCAAAGGCGATAACGGCAAGCTGGCCGGCCAGCACTGGGCCGGCCAGGCTGGCGATACGGCGAAGGTCTTGGAACAGGGTCATTCGGGGCCTGGCGGGCTTGATCAGGGCTGGATGGCCAGCCCCGCAGCCGCCTGCGGCCGGAATGGTTCGATGGCGCGACAGGCGCTGCGGTGGTGGTGACGCCGGAAAGGGCTCAGGGCTGGCGCGGCAGGCGGCGCCGCGGCAGGTCCGGGCGCGGATGGACGGCGCGTGCGGTATCGACCAGCCGATACATGCGGAAGCGCTCGTCGCGGTCCGCGGGGCGGCGGCCTTCCCAGATCAGCCGCCACGCGAAATGCGAGATATTGCCCGGCTCGCCATAGTCGACCGAGTCATGGCGCAGCAGCACGTCGCAGCCGTCGTTGGGGCCGCCAAAGCGGATATGGCCGAAATAGGCAAACGACGCCAGCTGCGCATCGCCCATGCGGATCGGCTGAACGCACTGGTAGGCAGGCGGCAGCGCCATCGCCGCGGCCTGGGCCACGTCGCGGTAGGTCTTGCCGTAGTTGATCGAGGGCAGCCACAGCGTCATTGCCATGACCCACATCAGGGTGGTGCCGGCGGCGGAAATCACCACCGGGCGCCAGATCTGCTTGGGCGCGCGCGACAGCCGCCAGCGCACGATCAGCACCCACGCGACCGTGGCCGCCAGCGCGAGCACCACCGCGGCGATGGTGAACTCATGCTGGTAGCCGGGCAGCTGGCGGAAGACATTGCGTGCGATGCGCGGCGGCCAGCCGGTGGTCTTGGCGACCCACATGAACCAGATCGTGCCGCCGAAGATGGTGAAGAACAGCAGCGCGAACCAGTCGATCGCATTGATCACGCCGCGCGCCAGCGTGGGCAGCGCAAATGCGGCCAGCACGGCCATCGGCGGCAGCAGCAGGATGAACTGTACGTCGCCGGCGCTGCGTTGCAGGAACAGCAGCACCAGCACCGGCAGCAGCAGTGCCAGCGGCGCCGCCACATGCGGGGCGCGGCGCATGCCGGCCCAGGCGATCCAGGCCCAGCCCGCGATCGGCCAGACCGGCCACGTGTACAGGAACAGGTTGCGCATGTTGAAGCCGAAGGTCGCCATATTGGGCGAGCCGTAGCTGCGGCGGTCATAGCGCGACCATTCGCGGATGAAGGCCACCGCCTCGTCGCGGTCGGCTGCGCCGAAGTAGGCGGCCGCCAGCCACGCGGACACCATCAGCAGCGCCAGCGGAATGCCGATGGCGGCCAGGCGCCGCCACGGCAGCGGCTTGCACGCCAGCGCGCAGACCGCGCTGCGCCCAGCAGCGCCAGCGGCAGCATGGGCCCGCTGGCCAGCGCCAGTCCGCCCAGCGCGGCCCCATAGACCAGGCTGCCCTGGATCGGCTTGTCGAGGCTGCGCACCATGCCGTACAGGGCCAGTGCGATAAAGGCGACCTGGCCGACCTGCGGCGTGGTCTCGTGCCCGCGCATGGCCAGGCCCACGCAGGCCAGGAAGATCAGCAGCGCGCCGTCGGCCAGCGTGCGGCCGTAATCGCGCGCGTTGGGCTGGCCGCCGAAGGCATAGGCAAATGGCTGGACCTCGTCGCGCCGGCCCAGCAGGTAGGTGGTGTACCAGATGCAGGCGCAGGTCGCGAAGAAGAACAGCGCCGTGGCCAGCCGCGCGGCGTCGGCCGCGCCCAGCCAGCTGCCAAAGCCGCGAATCATCAGCGCGCCGATCCAGAACACCAGCGGGCCGTCCTCGTTGTACGGGCGGCCGACGATATTCGGCATCAGCCAGTCGTGCAGGTTGCCGGTGGCCAGCTGCCACATCACGCCAAAGCCGGCTGCGTCCTCGTTCTTCCACGGGTCGCGGCCGAACAGGCCGACCAGGCCATAGATGATGCAGATCGCCAGCAACAGCGCGCGCGGCAGGGCGCCGGTCGCGGCAGCGGTCAACTGGACGGGTGATGTATTGGCTTGACGCATCGATGCTCAGGTCGGGCCGTGGCGCAATGGCGCGAAGGCCACAGTATCGCGCATGCGGCGGCCACGCGGGCCGCGGCATGGCGTGCAAGCCTCACGGGGTGTGGGGTAAATCCAATGAATGCAGCGGTGCCGGTCATGGTCCGGCACAAAAGCAAAGAGGCAGCCGATGCTGCCTCTTTGCTGTTTCGCACAGGCCCCGGAGCATCTGTCCGCAGGCCTTGCGAAGCGGGGTTCGCTGAAAGCGATTACTTCGCAGCCTTGCCCAGCTTGTTGCCGAACTTCTGGCGGAATTTTTCCACGCGGCGGCCGTGTCCATGATCTTCTGGGTGCCGGTGTAGAACGGGTGCGATTCCGACGAGACTTCGATCTTGGCCAGCGGGTATTCCTTGCCGTCCTTCACGATCTTGTCCTTGGTCTGGATGGTCGAGCGGGTGATGAAGCTGAAGTCGCTGGACATGTCCTGGAACACGACTTCGCGGTAATTCGGGTGAATGCCTTCTTTCATGATGAGTCCTTTCTGGTTGGGTAGCCAGTCCGTTGCAATCCGCTGTTCTCTGCCAAGGGCGAGAGCGTGCATAGCGCGGCGACGAACGAACCACTTGCCGGTAACGGGCAAACCGGGATTATGGCAGAAAAACAAAGACTTGGGGAAGAGACTGCGCCACGCGCGGCACAGAAAGTGTTGGGTAAAAATGCGGCAAAAACATCACATTGAGGCCGGGTCCTGGCGATAGAAGGCGGCCAGCGACTGGTATACAACCGGCCAATGCCGCGCAAGCCCGGTCGGTTCGACAAAAAATGCCTCTGACGTCACGGCAAAGAACTCGCTCGGCGCCTCGGTCCCGTATGGGTCGATGATGCGTAGCGCCGGAGGCAGCCGCTCCGGGTGCTCCCAGTCGGCCTCGTCGCGCGCCTCCCAGGCCTCGGCAAAGCGGTCGTACTCGGTCAGGAAGGTCTCGGCCCAGGCTTCCGCGTCGATGTCCGGGTGCAGCACGCGCGAGAAGGGCGGCACGCCGTCGGGCTCGCCGTCGAGCATGTCCAGCTTGTGGGCAAACTCGTGGATGACCACGTTGTAGGTATCGGCCGGCAGTTCGTGGCCGCTGTCGATGCCGGCCCCGGGGTGTGCACGTCGGGCCAGGACAGGATCACCGGCCCGTGCTCCCAGGCCTCGCCGCTGGCTTCCTCGACCACGCCGTGCACCAGGCCGATCTCGTCCTGCACGGTCCGGCGGATGATGAACTCGCCCGGGTAGAGCACGATGCCATGCCAGCCCCGGTACCACGGCAGCCCCAGCTTCAGGATCGGCACGCAGGCCTGCACGGCAACGCTCGCCACCATGTCGTCGGCCAGCGGCAGGTCGTGCGCGGTGGAGTATTCCTTCTCGGCGATGAACAGGGTGGCCAGCTCGCGCAGCGCCGCCAGGTCTTCGCTGCCGTAGCGCTGCACGAACGGCAGCGTGGCGACCGTGCGCGTCCACAGCGCGTCGGGGATGGCGTAGTGCTCCAGCTTGCGGGCCCGCGAGCGGGTGCGAAGGAATGAGGTCAGTTTGCCGAGCATGGGCGTAGCGCCGTGCGCTGTGAAATGGTCCGGCAACAAAAGGTCGGGCAACAAAAAAAGGCGTGCCATGGCACGCCTTCCTGTCCGCCTTGCGGCGATGCTGCAGTAAGTGGCCTGCCCCGCAAACAGCTTGTCGCCAAGCCATTTAGGGGAGGTCACCAGGCTCAGCCACCTCTGCGCATCATATCGAAAAACTCGGCGTTGTTCTTCGTGGCCTTCATCTTGTCCATAATGAATTCCATCGCCTGCACTTCATCCATGTCGGAGATGAACTTGCGCAGGATCCAGATCTTCTGCAGGATTTCCGGCTTGATCAGCAGCTCTTCGCGGCGCGTGCCCGACTTGTTCAGGTTGATCGACGGGTAGACGCGCTTCTCGGCCAGGCGGCGTTCCAGGTGCACTTCCATATTGCCGGTGCCCTTGAACTCTTCATAGATCACGTCGTCCATGCGGCTGCCGGTTTCGATCAGCGCGGTGGCGATGATGGTCAGCGAACCGCCTTCTTCCAGGTTGCGCGCGGCACCGAAGAAGCGCTTCGGGCGCTGCAGCGCGTTGGCGTCCACACCACCGGTCAGCACCTTGCCCGAGGCCGGCACCACGGTGTTGTAGGCACGCGCCAGGCGGGTGATGGAGTCCAGCAGGATCACCACGTCGCGCTTCAGTTCGACCAGGCGCTTGGCTTTCTCGATCACCATTTCGGCAACCTGGACGTGACGGATGGCCGGTTCGTCGAAGGTCGACGCAACCACTTCGCCGCGCACCGAGCGCATCATCTCGGTCACTTCTTCCGGGCGCTCGTCGATCAGCAGCACGAACAGGTCCGCTTCCGGATGGTTGTTGGCAATCGCGTGGGCGATGTGCTGCAGCATCACGGTCTTGCCGGACTTGGGCGATGCCACCAGCAGCGCACGCTGGCCGCGGCCGATCGGCGCGATCATGTCGATGATGCGGCCGGTGATGTTTTCTTCAGCCTTGATATCGCGTTCGAGCGTGAGCGGCCGGTTCGGGTGCAGCGGCGTCAGGTTCTCGAACATGATGCGGTTCTTGACCGCTTCGGGCGGCTGCCCGTTGACCTTGTCCACCTTGACCAGTGCAAAGTAGCGTTCGCCGTCCTTGGGCGTACGCACTTCACCCTCGATCGAATCGCCGGTGTGCAGGTTGAAGCGGCGGATCTGGGACGGGCTGATGTAGATGTCATCCGTGCTGGCCAGATACGAGGTTTCGGGCGAGCGCAGGAAGCCGAAGCCGTCGGGCAGCACCTCCAGCGTGCCGTCTCCAAAGATGGTTTCGCCCATCTTGGCGCGCTTCTTCAGGATCGCAAACATCAGTTCTTGTTTGCGCATCCGTTGTGCGTTGTCGATCTCGAGCGTAGCCGCCATTTCGAGAAGCGCAGACACGTGAAGCGATTTGAGTTCTGTCAGGTGCATAGACGAGGGGTACAGATGGCCCGGACGGGCGAGACCTAAAGGGAAGGGGGAGGAAATGAGCGAACGCTCGGGGAGTTGTTGGTGGCATCTTAGCACAATCCGACCGGCGCGCCAGGATGTGGCGCGCGCACGTCGGATCGTGACAAAACCGGGACCGTGGGTCAGGTCCCGGCGCGCAGCTTACAGGTTGCCGTCGAGGAAGGCGGTCAGTTGCGACTTGGACAGCGCGCCGACCTTCTGGGCCGCGACTGCGCCGTTCTTGAACAGGATCAGCGTCGGGATGCCGCGGATGCCGAACTTGGCCGGCACCTGCTGGTTCTCATCGACATTGATCTTGGCGATCTGCAGCTTGTCGCCGTAGTCCTTGGCGACTTCGTCCAGGATCGGCGCGATCATCTTGCAGGGGCCGCACCATTCCGCCCAGAAATCGAGCAGGACGGGTTTGTCGGACTGGAGGACGTCAGCGTCGAAGGAGGCGTCGCTCACATACTTGATTTGTTCGCTCATGGCGGAAAACCTCTGGTTTCGCTCTGTTTATGTTGAAGGCTGGAGACTTCGGAGGGCCGAACCGTTACCTTACACGAGATTGCGCGGACCCGTCGGGCGGCCTCCGCAGCTCGCAAACAGGCTGTGGGGCCGCTGCCGCGCCCGGTGCTGCCGATATGTTACCAGTTTGCCGATTTTCAAGACCGGCCTGGCAAACACTCGAAAGAGCGCCGGCACGCAAATGATTCTGCTGCAATCGGGGGATTCATTGAAATGCTTATTTTCTATGGCGCCGAGAGATTCGGGCAATCGCTTGCGGCGTGCGGGAGGGTGTGTCATAGAATGCACTTGTGCACGTCGCGCGGTGCCGGTTGCGCGTGGCGTGCGCGTAGAATAGAAAGTGGTTCGCGGGCGGCGCCAGCGGGCCAATCTTGCATCCTGCGCCACTGACTAGGTCATCGACATGAACACCGATCCCCGCAAGCCTTCGCAGCCCGAGCCCGGCCAGGCGCCGGACGTGGACCACCTGAGCGATGCGCTGGACCATATCAGCAGCGCCGTGGAGACCAACAGCATTGCCAGCGGCGCCGCACGCGGCCTGGTCTACAGCATCATCGAGACCCTCGGTACCCTGGTGGGCGACCCGGACCTGCCCGAGCATGCGCGCTCCGGCTATGAGGGCCTGCTCGAGACCGCGCGCGAGATCCGCGCCCGGCTGGAAAGCGGTTCGGACTGAGCCGGCGCCGACTGTCCCGCATCAAACTTGCCACCAGCCGCTCAGGCCGGTGGCGCCCGCATTGCTTCCGTTGCACCCTGACGCTTTCGCCAACCGACGCAGTTCGCGCAGCCATTCCGGGCTGCGCCCCACGCGCCCATGACGTCGCTCCGTTTCCGCCCTGGCCCTGATTTCCTCGACCAGGCGGCCACCGCTGCCTGGTATTTCCTCGACCGCTGCGGCGCGCCGGAGGCGGGCGCGCACGTGGTCGTTCCCACCGCCGCGCAGATCCCGGGCGTGCGCCAGGCACTGGACGCCGCCGCCCGCGCGGCGGGCCGCCCGCGGCTGCTGCCGCGCGTGCTGACGCTGGGACACTGGCTGCTAGACCTGCCGCCCGAGGGCGCCCCGGTGCGCAGCCCGGCCGCGCGCCTGCTGGCCGTGCAGCAGGCGGTGCGCGGGCAGGACTGGCTGCGCCGTGCGTTCGGCGCCCAGAACGAGACCGCCGCATGGGGCCTGTCGCAGACGCTGCTGTCGATCTGCGACGAGCTCAACGCGCGCTGGCTCGAAGACGCGGCCATCCGCGACGACGACGAGATCGACGGCGACGATCGCGCGGGCCTGCTGCAGGGCGCGCTGGAGCGGACCTATTCGCATCTGTCTGAGCGCTTCCTCGGCGAAGAGGCGCGCATCGTGCTGGCTTTCTGGCAAGCGCTGTCCGGGCCGGACGATCCGCAGCCGGCGCGGCGCCGCGCCTTGCGCGAGCTGTCGCAGCAGCTGCGCGGCCCGGTGATCTGGATTGCCCCGACCCCGCCAACGCCGCTTGAAGCCGCATTCCTGCGCGATGCCGCCGAGCTGGTGCCGGTGCTGCAGGTCGGCTATGACTGGACCGGGCAGGGCGAGACCGATGCAGGCTGGTACCAGACCCTGCTGGCACTGTGGCCGGAAGCAAGGATCGCCGACGATGCCGAAGCCGTCGCCCCCCCACTGGCCATGCCTGCGCTGCCGCCGCAGCGTCCGGTGATCCGCGTGATCGGCAGCGCGCGCTTTGAGGATGAAGCCGCCGCGGCAGCCGCGCAGCTGGTGCAGTGGCTCAATGAAGGCCGCCGCCAGGTGGCGCTGGTCGCGCACGACCGCGTGGTGGCGCGGCGCGCCCGCGCCTTGCTGGCGCGGGCCGGCGCACCAGTGCGCGACGAGACCGGCTGGAAGCTGTCCACCACGCGCGCCGCCGCCGCGCTGATGCGCTGGTTCGACCTGCTGGTGCGCGACGGCGACACCGCCGCGCTGCTGGACCTGCTCAAGAGCCCGTTCTGCCTGCCGGAGGTTGCCGGGCGCGGCGCGGCCATCGCGTTGCTGGAGCGCCAGGTGCGGCGCGAGGGCATCACCGGCGGCTGGGCGCGCCTGCGCCAGCTGTTCGGTAGCGCACCGGGCGCCGCGCAGCAAGCTGCCGCGGAAGGTGAGGATGCCGCCGAAGCACCGCGCCGTGCCGCGCACGCGCTCATCGCCGTGCTCGCCGACGAAGCCGCGCGCTGGCCGCGCGGCCTGGCGCAGCATCCGCTGGCGACCTGGCTGGAACGGCTCGACGGCATGCTCGACGGCATCGGCATGCGCGTGGCGCTGGCCGCGGACGATGCCGGCAGCCAGCTGCTTGATGCGCTGGCGCGGCTGCAGGAGTTGCCGCTGGACGAGACCGGCGGCCATGCCACGCTGTCGCAGGGCGAGTTCCGCGCGATGCTGTCGGCGCTGCTGGAATCGGTCGCCTACAAGGAGCCCTCGGCCAGCGGCCCGGCGCGCATCACCATCCTGCCGCTGAACGGCGCGCGCATGCGCCGCTTCGAGGGCGTGGTGATTGTCGGCTGCGATGACGCGCAACTGCCGTCCAGCGCCGCCGAGCTGATGTTCTTCTCCAACCAGATGCGGCGCGAGCTGGACCTGGAAGACCGGGAGGCCCGCTTTGCGCAACAGGCGCGCGACCTGGCCGAAGTGCTGCTGAACAACGACGACGTGGTGCTGACCTGGCAACGCTACGGCAGCCGCGGCGAGCCGCATCATGTGTCGGGCTGGATCGAGCGGCTGGCGGCGTGCTGCGCGCGCGCGGGCGTCAGCATCGAAGCCGCCGCCGCACCGCAGGCGCACGAGACCTTTGCCGATCCGCAGGGCATGCCGGCGCCGGCGGCAGAGCCCGCGCTGGTGCCGGTGCGCTGGAGCGCGCAGGCCTACAACATGCTGCGCCGCTGCCCCTACCAGTTCTTCGCCGGCCGCATGCTGGGCCTGGCCGGGCTGGAGACAGTCAGCGACGAACTGGAAAAACGCGAGATCGGCGAACACCTGCACCACGTGCTGCTGCGCTACCACAAGGACCTGCAGGCGCGGCGCGAGCGCGGCCAGGCGCTGGCGGAAGACCAGCGCCTGGCCCGCCTGGCCGAGATTTCCGACGACGTGTTCGGCGCGCTGATGGCCGAGGACGGTAATGCCATTGCCTACTACCGGCGCTGGCGCGAGGTGATGCCGTCGTACGTCGCCTGGCAATCCGCGCGCGAGGCCGAGGGCTGGTTCTGGCGCGGCGGCGAGCTCGACGCGGGTATCGACCTGCCGATGCCCGACGGCCAGCCGCTGCGCCTGACCGGGCGCATCGACCGGCTTGACCAGGGCCCGGGCGGGGCGCATGCCGTGCTCGACTACAAGACGCAGAGCGCCACCCGCCTCAAGCTCAAGCTGGCCGAGGTCGAGGAAGACTGCCAGTTGCCGTTCTACGGCCTGCTGCGCGCCGATGCGGCAGCCGGCAGTTGGGTATCGCTAGAAGGCGCGCGCGAGGGCGCGCCTGCGGCGCAGCGCGAAGTCGGCCTGCCCGATTTTGAAGCCGCCGTCATCTGGCTGGAACGGCAGATGCGTGACGACGTCATGCGCCTGCGCCACGGTGCCCGGCTGCCGGCCTTCGGCGATGCCTCCGCCTGCCTGTATTGCACCGCCCGCGGCCTGTGCCGCAAGGGCTTCTGGGAATCCACCGCCGTGCCGGCGCTGACATCATGACGCCCCACGATTTGCACCACGTCCAGCCTTATCAGCGCGACGGCCAGCCCGTTTCCGAGGCCGAGTTCACGCGCGCCGCCTGCGATCCGGCACGCTCGGTCGTGGTGGAAGCCTGCGCCGGGAGTGGCAAGACCTGGCTGCTGGTGGCGCGGCTGGTGCGCCTGCTGCTGGCCGGCGCCGCGCCGCACGAGATCCTGGCCATCACCTTCACGCGCAAGGCCGCCGAAGAAATGCGCGACCGCCTGCTGGAGGTGCTGGCACAGCTGTCGCGTGACAGTGACGACGACGTGATCGCCGCGCTGGTGCAGCGTGGCCTGACGCCCGACGCCGCGCGCGAGGCGCTGCCGCGTGCGCGGCGTCTGCATGCGCAGGTGCTGGCCGCGCCCGGGCGCATGGCCATCGATACCTTCCACGGCTGGTTCGGCACGCTGCTGCGCGGCGCACCGCTGGCCTCGGGCATCGTGCCGGGCGCGGCGCTGCGCGAAGACGCGCTGCGCATGAAGCGCGAAGCGTGGGCTCCGGTCTGGCGCGCACTGGCCACGGAGCCATACACCGAGCTGCGTGCCGCGTGGGAAACGCTGGTGGATACCGTGGGCGACTTCCAGGCACGTGCGCTGCTCGACGCGATGTTCCATGCCCGCAGCGAATGGTCGGCGATGCAGGAGGGCGGCGACCCGCTGCAGGCCCTGTCCGCCTGCCTGGGCGAAGACGCCCAGGGTGACGTGCTGCTGCAGGCGCTCGCCGACGAAGGCTGGCGCGATGCCTGCGAGTCGCTGGCGCTGCGCCTGGGCGCGGCCGGCAAGACCGAGCAGACCCACGCCGCCCGCATCACCGATGCGCTGATGGCGATCACCGCGTGGCGCGAAGCGGGCGCGGCGCCCGGCAAGCCCGCCGAACGGGTGTTCGCGCAGTTGCGCGCCGCGTTCTTCACCACCACCGGCGGCCCGCGTTCGCTGCGGCGCACCGCGGCGCTGGTCAAGGCCGCCGGCGGCGAAGGCATGGTCGATGCGTTGCTGGGCGAGCATGCATCGATCTGCGCCATGCTTGACGACATCAGCGCGCGTTGTTGCGAAGCCGCGGTGCTGGCGATCAACCGCGCGCTGTTCTGCATCGGCGATGCCTTGCTGACGCGCTACCAGCGGCACAAGGACGAGCAGCGCGCGATGGACTTCGCCGACCTGGAATGGCAGGCCGCGCGCCTGATGTCGGACGAAGAGACCGCCACCTACCTGCAGGTGCGGCTCGACGCGCGTTACCGCCATCTACTGCTTGACGAGTTCCAGGACACCAACCCGCTGCAGTGGCGCATCCTGCAGGGCTGGCTGGCCGGCTATGCGGGCCTGGGCGAGCGCCCGACGGTATTCCTGGTGGGCGATCCCAAACAGTCGATCTACCGTTTCCGGCGCGCCGATGCACGGCTGTTCGGCGCGGCCGGCGAGATGCTGCGCGAGGCGTTCGGCGCCACCGTGCTGCGTACCAACCGCACCCGGCGCAACCGTGCCGAAGTGCTGGACTGGGTCAACGCGGTGTTCGACAGCGCGCGCGCCGAGGGCCGCTATCCGCTGTACGCGACCCAGACCACGGCACTGGCCGGAGGCAACGGACCGGTCTGGCTGCTGCCGCTGGTGGAACCCGAGGACAAGGCCGATGAAGCCGTGGATGGTGCCGCTGAGGACCAACCGGCGCAAGCCGCCTGCGCCCATCGCGACACGCTGCTGCAGCCGCGCCGGCAGGCCGGCGATTCGCTGCGCCTGGAAGAAGGCCGGCGCGTGGCCGCGTGGCTGCGCCTGGTGCGCGACACCGTGCCGGTCCATGAAGGCGGCGAGCAGCGCCCCGCGCGCTGGAGCGACATGCATCTGCTGGTGCGCCGCAAGACCCATCTGGCTGACTATGAGCGCGCGCTGCGCGAGGCCGGCATCCCGTGCCTGAGCCCGCGCCGCGGCGGCCTGCTGGCCACGCTCGAGGCGCTCGACCTGTCGGCGTTGCTGGCGTTCCTGATGACGCCGGAATCGGACCTGGATCTCGCGCACGTGCTGAAGAGCCCGCTGGTGGGGGCGACTGACGACGACCTGCTGGCGCTGGCCCGGATCGAAGGCGAGGGCAGCTGGTGGGCACGCATCGAGTCAGCCGGCCTGCCCGGGCACGTATCCGATGCGCTGCGCGAAGGCGTGCAACGGTTGCGCCAGTGGCTGCGCGCCGCGCCGCATCAGCCGGTGCATGACCTGATCGACCAGATCTTCCACGGCGGCGAAGTGCGGCGCCGCTATGCCGAAGCCGCGCCGCCGGATATCCGCGAACAGGTGCTGGCCAACCTCGATGCTTTCCTGAAGCTGTCGCTGGACCTCGACGGCGGGCGCTATCCGAGCCTGCCGAAGTTTATCGACGAGCTGCAGGAAATCCGCCGCGGGGACGAAGGCGAAAGCCCCGACGAAGGCGGCATGGGCGAGAGCGCCGAAGACGTGGAGCCGGCCGAGGACGATCCGGCGTTTGCCGGCCTCGACGCGGTCCATATCCTGACCGTGCATGCGGCCAAGGGCCTGGAGGCGCCGTTCGTGGTGCTGCTCGATGCCAACCACAGTGAGCCGGCCGCGGACCGGGGCGGCATCCTGGTCGACTGGCCGCCGTCGTCGCCGGTGCCCCGGCATTTCTCGGCCTACGGCAAGCGCAGCGAACGCGGGCTGGCGCGTGCGCCGTTGTTCGAGGCGGAGGCGGCGCTGGGCGAGCGCGAGAACTGGAACCTGCTGTACGTGGCCATGACGCGCGCGCAGCAGGGTCTGCTGGTCAGCGGGGTCAAGGGCCGTGCCAGCCGCAGCGGTTCGGGCGAGGGCAATGCCGAGATCGCCGGCAGCTGGTATGTGCGGCTGCAGGCCGCGGGCGTCGGCGAGATGGTGCCGGCCTATCCGGGCGCACTGGTCGATGCGGCCGATGCGCAGGGCCAGGCCCCGATGCTCGCGCGCCTGAGCGAGCCGGTGCGCTTTACCGACTTCCGGCTGCGCTATCGCGATGCAGCGGATGTGCGGCAGGGGATCGCGTTTGAAGAAGATGAGGGAGAGGCGGAAGCTGAAGACCCGTCCGACGGCATCGTCTTCAACGCCGCGGCCGCCCGCCACGGCGAGCTGGTGCATGCCTTGCTGGAACGCCTGACGCGCTATCCCGAAGCCTTTGCCGGCGTGCCGGGGATCGACGCTGTCTTGCGCTGGTTCCCGCTGACGGGCGCGCACACCGAGCCGGCACGGCAGGCGTGGC
This sequence comes from Cupriavidus necator, assembly GCA_022041995.1. GTDB lineage: Bacteria > Pseudomonadota > Gammaproteobacteria > Burkholderiales > Burkholderiaceae > Cupriavidus. The sequence goes on along the minus strand of CP074381.1, from coordinate 2,741,921 downwards.
GGCAACAGGTGGCAGAGGCGCTGGAGGCGGTAGCTGCGATGCTGCGCGCGCCGGCGCTGGCGCCGTTGCTGGGGGCAGGTGATGCCCGCAGCGCGCGCAATGAAGTCGAACTCTATGACGCGCGCGGCAGGCTGCTGCGTATCGACCGGCTGGTGGAATTCGATGAGCGCGTGGTGATCGTCGACTACAAGCTGCGGCTCTTGCCGCAGGAGCATGCCGCCTACCGCGCGCAGCTGGGCCGCTATGCGGCCGCGATTGCACCGATGTTCCCGGGCAAGCGTATCGAGGCCGGGGTGGCCACTGCCGACGGCGAATGGATTCCCGCCGAGCGCCTGGCGCCGCCGGTGCCGCCAATGCCGCCAATGCCACAGCAGGGCTCGCTGTTCTGACGGCTGGCGTGGCACCCGGACAGGGTGCCAGAATCGGCGCAAAATGGGGTGTGCGGCGCGCGCGGTCGCGGCCCGGCTGTACTAGAGTGACAGGGACTGCGCTGCAAGCAACTTGTGCGTGCGGGCGGATATGGCGGGAGGGGTACAGCAGGAGGGGGTGTGAGGTGGACGAGCCTGACCCTCGGCACTGGCGGAAAACGGCTGTGGCTGCTTCGTTCCCGACCTGACCAGGTTGACCGCGCCACCATGCGAGGAGGCCCGTCCGAGCGGCATTGTACCCCAGACCGCGATACCGCGGAGAAATTGCGTTGAATGCCCTTTGCAGTGGTGGGTCATTGCCCGCGGCAAGTGCGTCGGCTTGATCTGGCGCAGGCAACGCGGGCCGCGGCGGCCCGACCATTCACCGACCCAGACCGTGGTGAGCCAATACATGAACGCAAACGACCAGATCATTCGCGGCGCCCTGGCGCCGCAGGAAATCTCCACCGAAGTCCTGATCGAGAAATACGCCAAGGGCGAAGAGCGCAGCATTGCCGATGTCAGGCAACGCGTGGCGCGTGCGCTGGCGCAGGCCGAACCCGAGGACCAGCGCGAGGCCTGGAGCGCGCGCTTCCTGTGGGCGCAGGAGAACGGCTTCGTGCCGGCCGGGCGCATCAATTCGGCGGCGGGCACCGGCATCCAGGCCACGCTGATCAACTGCTTCGCGCAGCCGGTGGGCGATTCGGTGTCGGAGCCGCGCGAGGGCCGCCCCAGCATCTACACGGCGGTGGCGCAGGCCGCCGAAACCATGCGCCGCGGCGGCGGCGTGGGCTATGACTTCTCGGCGATCCGCCCCGCCGGCGCGCTGGTGCGGGCCACGCATTCGCGCGCCTCGGGGCCGGTGTCGTTCATGAAGGTGTTCGACGCGTCGTGCGCCACGGTGGAATCCGCCGGCGCGCGCCGCGGCGCGCAGATGGGCGTGCTGCGCTGCGACCATCCGGATATCGAGAGCTTTATCCACGCCAAGGACAAGGGCGACCTCAGCAACTTCAATATCTCCATCGGCGTGACCGACGCCTTCATGCAGGCCGTGCAGGCCGACGGCGAGGTCGAACTGGTGCATGAGGCCGAGCCGGGCGCCGACATGATCGCCGCGGGCGCCTATCGCCGCGACGACGGCCAGTGGGTGTACCGGCGCGTGCCGGCGCGCAACCTGTGGGACCAGGTCATGCAGGCCACCTACGACCATGCCGAGCCGGGCATCCTGTTCCTGTCGCAGATCAACGCCGACAACAACCTTTATTACTGCGAGCGCATCGAGGCCACCAACCCCTGTGCCGAGCAGCCGCTGCCGCCCTATGGCTGCTGCTGCCTGGGCTCGGTCAACCTGACGCGCTTCGTGCGCCAGCCGTTCTCGCCGCAGGCCGCGTTCGATTTCGATGCCTTTGCCGAGGTGGTGCGCGTGGCCACGCGCATGCTCGACAACGTGCTCGACGTGACCTTCTGGCCGTTGCCCGAACAGCAGGCCGAGGCCCACGCCAAGCGCCGCGTCGGGCTGGGCTTCCTGGGGCTGGGCAGCGCGCTGGTGATGCTGGGCCTGCGCTATGACACCGAGCCGGCGCGGCAACTGGCGGCGCGGATCTCGGAACGCATGCGCGACGATGCCTACCTGGCGTCGACCGAACTGGCGGTGGAGAAAGGTGCCTTCCCCTTGTTCGATGCCAAGGCCTACCTGCAAAGCGGGTTTGCCGGCCGGCTGCCCGAACGCTTGCGCGAGGCGATTGCGCGCCATGGGCTGCGCAATTCGCACCTGCTGTCGATCGCACCCACCGGCACCATCACCCTGGCCTTTGCCGACAATGCCTCCAACGGCATCGAGCCGGCCTTCTCGTGGACCTACAACCGCAAGAAGCGGATGCCGGACAACGGCTACCGCAGCTTCGAGGTGGCGGACCACGCCTGGCGGCTTTACCGTCACATGGGGCCGACATGGCCCAGTTGCCGGATGCCTTCGTCACCGCGCTGCAGATGTCGGCGCTGGACCATATGCGAATGCTGGAAGCGGTGCAGCCGTATATCGACACCAGTATCAGCAAGACCGTCAACGTGCCAGAGGATTATCCGTACGAAGCCTTCCGCAACCTGTACCTGGAGGCGTGGAAGGCCGGCCTGAAGGGGTTGGCGACCTATCGCCCCAATTCGGTGCTGGGGCCGTGCTGTCAGTAGAGGCGCCGGCGGCGGCGCCCGCTGCCGTGGCCGACGACAATCCGCTGGTGCGCCCCTTCGGCAGCCGGCCGGTGGGCGACCTGGAGGGGGTGACGTCCAAGGTGGAATATCTGACCTACGAAGGCCACAAGACCGTCTACCTGACCGTCAACTTCATGCGCGTCGCTGGTGTGGCCGATGGCAAGCCGGTTGAGATCGAGCGTCCGGTGGAGTTCTTCATGCCCGCGGGGCAGCGCAGCGAGGGCCAGCAGTGGATCACCTCCACCATGCGGCTGTTGTCGATGGTGGCGCGCTCGGGCGGCTCGGTCGCCAAGGCGCTGGCGGACATGCGCAACGTGGTGTGGGACAAGGGCACGGTGCGCTACGGCACGCTGGTGCGCCAGGACGGCACCGAGGTGCCGCGCTTCCATGACTCCGAAGTGGCTGCTCTCAGCTACGCGTTGCAGTGCATCCTGATCAAGCGCGGCTTCCTGGATGCCGAGGGCGGCCAGGTGCCGGTAGCGGCGCTGGCCGCCAGGCTGGCCCAGCGCGAGGGCGGGGGGCAGGCGCTGGACGCCGGGGCGGATCTTGCCAGCCAGGCCCGAGCCCCCGGCACCCCCGGTGTCGGCACCGGCAAGCCGTGCCCGGAGTGTGGCGCGCACGCCCTGCACAAGGTCGACGGCTGCGCCAAATGCGCCAATTGCGGCTACGTAGGCGAATGCGGCTGAGTCCCGCCGCGGGCGGGTTGCGGCCGCCAGGGCCGGCCCGCACCGCGCGGGCAGATAAAGACCGCAAGGCCGGGGCGGCGGCGGCCGGAGGCGGGCCGCCTTTTGCTACAATCGCCGCCATGAGTTATCAAGTTCTAGCGCGCAAATGGCGCCCCAGGGATTTCACCACGCTGGTCGGCCAGGAGCACGTGGTCCGCGCGCTCACGCACGCGCTGGAACAGCAGCGGCTGCACCATGCCTACCTGTTCACCGGCACGCGCGGGGTCGGCAAGACCACGCTGTCGCGGATCCTGGCCAAGGCCCTGAACTGCATCGGCCCTGACGGCAACGGCGGCATCACCGCCCAGCCGTGCGGGCAGTGCAAGGCCTGCCAGGAGATCGACAGCGGCCGCTTCGTCGACTACATCGAGATGGACGCCGCCTCCAACCGCGGCGTCGACGAGATGGCGCAGCTGCTGGACAAGGCGGTCTACGCCCCGACCTCCGGGCGCTTCAAGGTCTACATGATCGACGAAGTGCACATGCTGACCAACCACGCCTTCAACGCCATGCTGAAGACGCTGGAAGAGCCGCCCGGGCACGTCAAGTTCATCCTCGCCACCACCGACCCGCAGAAGATCCCGGTCACGGTGCTGTCGCGCTGCCTGCAGTTCAACCTCAAGCAGATGCCGCCGGGACATATCGTCTCGCACCTGGACCATATCCTGGCGCAGGAAGGCATTGCCCATGACGGCAATGCGCTGCGGCTGCTGGCCCAGGCTGCGCACGGCTCGATGCGCGACGCGCTGTCGCTGACCGACCAGGCCATCGCCTACAGCGCGGGCCAGGTGTCGGAAGACGCGGTGCGCGGCATGCTGGGCGCGATCGACCAGGGCTACCTGGTGCAGCTGCTCGATGCGCTGGCCGCCGAGGACGGCGCCGCCATGCTGGCGATTGCCGATGCCATGGGCGACCGCAGCCTGTCGTTTGCCGGCGCGCTGCAGGACCTGGGCTCGCTGCTGCACAAGGTGGCGCTGGCGCAGGCCGTGCCGGCCTCGGTGCAGGACGAATGGCCCGAAGCCGGTGAGGTGCGGCGCCTGGCCGGCGTGTTCGACGCGCAGGAAGTGCAGCTGTTCTACCAGATCGCCAACCTCGGCCGCAGCGAGCTGGCGCTCGCGCCGGACGAGTACGCCGGCTTCACCATGACACTGCTGCGCATGCTGGCGTTCCGGCCGTCGTCTGAACCGGCCGCGACGCAAGGGCAGGGCGGTGGTGCCGCGCCTGCGCGCCAGCGCGGTCCCGCCGCGCCTGAAGCCGCGCAACCCGTTGATACCCGCCCTGCGACGGCTGTGGCCAATGCCGCCGGGCAGGCCAAGGCCAGTACTGCGGCGGCACCGGTCCCTGCCGCGATGCCCGCACGGGCGGTACAGCCCGCGCTCGTGGCCGAACCCGCGGCGGCACCTGCCGCAGTCCCTGCATCCCCTGACGCTCCGCCGGCACGCCCGGCCGCTGGCGCCGGCAACGGGGCCATGTCACCTGCTGCCGCAGCGCTGGCCGCTGCCCGCCAGGGTTCCGCTGCCCGAGGTGGCGGCCGCAAGGCGCCGCCGCCGGCCATGCCGCCAGCACCGGCTGCCGCGCAGCGCCCGCCGGCCCAACCTTGCGCGCGCCCGGCGCGGCAGCCGTGAGCCGCCCGCCGGCACCGGTTGCGAAGGCGCCCATGCAGCCGCCGATGCGGCCGCCAGTCCAGTCGCCGGCAGCGCCGGCACGACCCGCCGCGCAGCCCGCGGCGCGCCAGGCGGAGCCGGAATCCGTGCCGCCCTGGGAGTTGGCGGGTGGCAGCGACGTGCCGCCATGGGAAGAGCTGCCGCCTGACCTGCCGGTCATCGGCCCCTATGACAGCGATCCTGGCTACGGCGACAACGGTTTCAGCGAACCGGCAGCGCGTGCCGCCGGGCCGCGCAACGGCCCGGCCCGGCCCGGCCGGGCGCCCGCGCGCGAGGCCGAGCCGGCTCGCGAGGCCGCTCCCGTGCCGCCAGCCATGGCGCCGGCAGAGTCCGCCAGATTCGTCGCCCCGCGCGCGCCAGCAGCGGGCGAGGATGGCACCCCGCCGGCCTTTACCGGCGAATGGCCGGTGCTGGCCGCCGGCCTGCCCTTGAAGGGCCTGGCACAGCAGCTGGCCTACCAGAGCGAACTGACCCAGGTGGTCGGGCGCACCTTCCACCTGCGCATCCCGGTCGCGGCCCTGGGCGAGAACGGCGTGTCCGAGCGGCTGCAGCAGGCGCTGTGCGACCACTTCGGCGAGCCGGTGCGCGTGGTCTGCGAAGTGGGCGGGGTTTCGGTCACCGCGGCGGCCGCCGATGCCGAGGCGCGCGCCGAGCGCCAGCGCCAGGCCGAGGCCGTAATCGAGGCCGATCCCTTTGTACAGGGGCTGCTGCGCGACTTTGGCGGCCAGATCGTGCCGGGTTCGATCCAGCCGCGCGCTGCCTGATCCGCGGCCTGCGTTTGCTTTACCGAAGTTACTTCACCGAATTTCTTACCGAATCCAGGAGCATTCCATCATGATGAAAGGTCAACTCGCCGGGCTGATGAAGCAAGCTCAGCAGATGCAGGAAAACATGAAGAAGATGCAGGAGCAGCTGGCCCTGATCGAGGTCGAGGGCCAGTCCGGCGCCGGTCTCGTCAAGGTGGTCATGACCTGCAAGAACGACGTCAAGCGCGTCACCATCGACCCCAGCCTGCTGGCCGAGGGCGAAGACAAGGACCTGCTGGAAGACCTGGTCGCCGCCGCCTTCAATGACGCCGTGCGCAAGGCCGAAGCCACCTCGCAGGAAAAGATGGGCTCGATGACCTCGGGCCTGCCGCTGCCCCCGGGCTTCAAGCTGCCGTTCTAAGGCCATCGTGAAAGCGTCGTCGCCGACTTCGCTGCAGGCGCTGGTCGAGGCGCTGCGGGTGCTGCCCGGCGTCGGGCCCAAGTCCGCCCAGCGCATGGCCTACCACCTGCTGCAGCACGATCGCGAGGGCGCGCGCAAGCTGGGCGACGCGCTGCGCGGCGCGGCGGACCATATCCGCCACTGCCAGCGTTGCAATACCTTCACCGAGCAGGAAATCTGCGAGACCTGCCTGGACGACCGCCGCGACGCCTCGGTGCTGTGCGTGGTGGAAACCCCGGCCGACCAGGTCATGATCGAGCAGACCCTGACCTACCGCGGCAAGTACTTCGTGCTGATGGGCCGGCTCTCGCCGCTGGACGGCATCGGCCCGCGCGAGATCCATCTTGACCGGCTGCTCGCGCGCGCTACCGAGCCTGAGCTGGGCGGCCCGGTCGGCGAAGTCATCGTCGCCACCAACTTCACCAGCGAAGGCGAGGCCACCGCGCACTACATCGGCGAAATGCTCAAGGCGCGCGGCCTCAAGGTGTCGCGCCTGGCGCGCGGCGTGCCGGTGGGCGGCGAGCTGGAATACGTCGATGCCGGCACCATCGCCCGCGCGGTGATGGACCGCCGCAACCTCTGAGCCCGATCGCGCGGGGCTGGAACGCCCACGTGCCCGCGCGCCGATCACCGGATTCCCCCGCCTACCTGCCTGCCCCATGAACCTGGCCCGCTTCGATCTCGTCACGCTTGGCTTGTTCGTCGCCGTGGCCCGGCAGGGCAGCATCTCGGCCGGCGCGCGCCAGTCGCACCTGGCCGTGGCCGCCGCCAGCAAGCGCATCTCCGATCTGGAAACCGCGGTCGGCGCGCCGCTGTTCTTCCGCCATGCCGCCGGCGTGCAGCTGACCGAGGCCGGCCAGGCCTGCTTCCACCACGCGCTGACCATCCTGCAGGACGTTGAACGCATGGCCGGCGTGATGTCGGACTACGCCTCGGGCGTGCGCGGGCAGGTGCGGGTGTGCGCCAACACCTCGGCGATCACGCAGTTCCTGCCCGACGACCTGGCGTCGTTCATGCAGCGCCACCCCACCATCCGCATCGAGCTGGAAGAGCAGAACAGCCGCGACATCGTCGCCGCGCTGATCGAGAACCGCGCCGACGTGGGCATCTTTGCCGACCGCACCCCCGCGGCCGGGCTGATGACGATCGAGTACCGGCAGGACGAGCTGGTCATCATCACGCCGCCCAACCATCCGCTGGCCGCGCGCGGCCCGGTGCGCTATGCCGATACGCTGGAATTCGATTTTGTCAGCCTGCCGCAGGAAACCTCGCTGGCCGCGCGCCTGCTGGAGGAGAGCAGCCGGCTGGACCGGCCGTTCCGGTTGCGCATCCAGGTGCGCAGCTTCGACGCCATGTGCCGCATGGTGATGGCCGGCCTGGGCGTGGGCGTGCTGCCGCGCATCGCGGCCGAGCCGCACGTCAAGTCGATGGGGCTGTCGCTGGTGTCGCTGCAGGACGCCTGGGCGCGCCGCTCGCTGCTGATCGGGCTGCGCGACCCGGCCGGGCTGACGGTCTCGGCCCGTCTGCTGATCACCCACCTGTGCGGGGACCGGGCGCCGTTCTGACGCGCGCTTCCTAGGGGTTTCCCAGGGCCTTTCGCGTTCCGAGAAAGCCCGCTTCACCGATTGCCGATTCCTGGCAGGCACCCTGCTGGGGCACACTCCGTCCGAACGCAATGTATGGCACGCCAGTCATTGGTCTTGCCGCACCGCAACAAGACAGCCGCATCGCACGGAGACACCCCATGGCGCAACAGATCCTCGAGGGCATTCGCGTCCTCGAACTCGGACAACTCATCGCCGGCCCCTTCGCCGCCAAGACCCTGGCCGACTTTGGCGCCCACATCATCAAGGTGGAGCCGCCGGGGCAGGGCGACCCGCTGCGCAAATGGCGCATGCTGCATGAAGGCACCTCGGTCTGGTGGGAAGCGCAGTCGCGCAACAAGGAATCGATCTGCATCGACCTGCGCCAGCCGGAAGGCCAGGCACTGGTGCGCAAGCTGGCCGCCGAGGCCGACGTGCTGATCGAGAACTTCCGCCCCGGCACCATGGAGAAGTGGGGCCTGGGCTGGGATGTGCTGCATGCCGACAACCCGCGCCTGATCATGCTGCGCGTGTCGGGCTACGGCCAGACCGGCCCGAAGAAGGACGAGCCGGGCTTTGCCGCGGTGGCCGAGGCCATGGCGGGCCTGCGCCACCTGACCGGCGAGCCCGGCCGCGCGCCGGTGCGCGCCGGGCTGTCGCTGGGCGACACCATCGCCGGCCTGCACGGCGCCATGGGCGTGCTGCTGGCGCTGTACCAGCGCGACGCGCGCGGCGGCGAAGGCCAGGTCATCGACGTGGCGCTGTACGAGTCGCTGTTCAACCTGAGCGAAAGCCTGCTGCCGGAATACTCGGCCTTCGGCGCGGTGCGCCAGCCCGCCGGCGGCGCGCTGCCGGGGATCGCGCCGTCCAACGCCTATCCCTGCGCCAGTGGCGAGTACGTGCTGGTCGCGGCCAATGGCGATGCCATCTTCAAGCGCATGATGCTGGCCATCGGCCGCGCCGACCTGGCTGACGATCCGGCGCTGGCGCAGAACGACGGCCGCGTGCAGCGGGTCGACGAGATCGATGCCGCCATCGCCGCCTGGACCCGCACGCAGACCGTGGAGTCGGTGCTGGCGGTGCTGCGCGACGCGCAGGTGCCATCGGGCCGCATCTATACCGTCAAGGACATCGCCGAAGACCCGCACTACCGCGCGCGCGGTGTGATCGAGTCGGTGACCTCGGCCGGCGGCCTGACGGTGGAAGTGCCTGGCGTGGTGCCCAAGCTGTCGGCGAGCCCCGGCGCCATCCATGACCGCGCGCCGGCGTTGGGCGAGCATACCGATGCGGTGCTCCGGCAGGCAGGCTTCGATGACGCCGCCATTGCCGACCTGCGCGCGCGCAAGGTGATCGCATGAGCGCCGCCACCAACCTGCGCGGCCCAGCCCGCGTCGAGATCAACGAAGTCGCGCCGCGCGACGGCCTGCAGATCGAGCCGGCGGTGGTGCCGACCGACGCCAAGGTCGCCTTCCTCGACGCGCTGTCGGCCTGCGGCTTCGCCCGCATCGAAGCCACCTCTTTCACCTCGGCCCGCGCCATCCCGGCGCTGGCCGACGCCGAGGCACTGATGCACCGCATGCGGCGCCACCCGGGCGTGCGCTATACCGCGCTGGTGCCCAACCTGCGGGGGCTGGAGCGCGCGCTGTCGTGCCAGCCGGATGAGGTCAACCTGGTGATGTCGGCCAGCGAGACGCACAACCGCGCCAACCTGCGCATGACGCGCCAGCAGTCGCAAGAGCAATTGCTGGCGATGATCGAGGCGGCGCGCGGCGCCGGGGTGCCGGTCAATATTTCGCTGTCGACCGTGTTCGGCTGTCCCTTCGAGGGCGAGGTCGATGGCGCCGCGGTGATGGCACTGGCCACCCGCTTCGCCGAGGCCGGCGCGGCCGGCATCACGCTGTGCGACACCACCGGCATGGCCTACCCGAACCAGGTCGCGGCCCTGTGTGAAGCCTTCCAGGCGGCGCTGCCCGCTACCGGCCTGACCATCCACCTGCACAACACCCGCGGCATGGGCCTGGCCAATGCCCTGGCTGCCTGGCAGACCGGCGTGACGCGCTTCGACGCGGCCGCCGGCGGCCTGGGCGGCTGCCCCTACGCCCCCGGTGCCAGCGGCAACGTCAGCACCGAAGACCTGGTCCACATGTTCGACTGCATGGGCGTCGAGACCGGCGTCGACCTGGGCGCGCTGCTCGACGTGGTGGCCGGCATGCCGGCGCTGGTCGGCCGCGACATCCACAGCCAGTTGCTGAGCGCCGGCCCGCGCCTGCGCACGCACCAGCCGCCGGCCTGGATGGCGGAGCATTTCGCCGGGCAGGCATAGCCCGGCACCCAGACAAGAACAACACTTCCACAAGATAACGGAGACCTTCATGAAGCGAGACCTTCAACCCAAGCCAGTCTTGTCCACGATGCCCGCACGGCGCAAGGCCGTAGCCGCCGCGCTCGCGGTACTCGGCGCAGCGTGGTTCGCCCCGCCGCACTGGCGCAGGACGGCACCTATCCCACCCGTCCAGTGACGCTGGTGGTATCGGCCGCGGCCGGTGGCACCACCGATATCGCGGCGCGCATGATTGCGGAACCGCTGTCCAAGGCGCTCGGCCAGCCGGTGGTGGTGGACAACCGTCCCGGCGGCAACGGCAGCATCGCCGCGCAGCTGGTGGCGCGGGCCAAGCCAGACGGCTACACGCTGATGCTGCAGTACTCCGGCTTCCACGTGATCACGCCGCTGCTGGTGAAGAGCCTGTCGTGGGACCCGGTCAAGGACTTTGCGCCGGTGGCCAACATCCTGTCGGCGCCGCAGGTGCTGGTGGTGCGCCCGAGCCTGCCGGTCAAGTCGCTGAAGGAGCTGGTGGCCTACGCCAAGGCCAATCCCGACAAGCTGAACTACGCCTCGTCGGGCAACGGCTCGCTGCAACATGTCTCGACCGAGCTGCTGAACCAGATGGCCGGCACGCATATCACGCACGTGCCGTACAAGGGCACGGGCCCGGCCATGACCGACCTGCTGGGCGGCTCGGTGGACCTGACCATCACCACGCCGCCGCCGCTGATGGCCCATATCGCCGCCGGCAAGCTGCGCCCGCTGGTGGTGACCAGCAAGACCCGCCTGCCCAGCCTGAAGGACGTGCCGTCGGCGCCCGAGGCCGGCTACCCCGACCTGGACGTGTCGTCGTGGTTCGCGATGTACGCGCCGGCAGGCACCCCCAAGCCGGTGATCGACAAGCTCACCGGCGAGATCGAGAAGATCATGCGCACCGAAGCCTTCCGCAAGAAGGCCGAGGAACTGGGCGCCGAGGCCAAGTACATGAGCCCGCAGCAGCTGGCGCAATACCAGAAGGCGGAGCTGGCGCGCTGGGCCAAGGTGATCAAGTCCGCCAACATCCAGGCGGAATGACCGCAGGGCTGAGGCAAGGTGATCGAAAGGTAAGGGCGCTAAGCTCGCGGGTTCGCTAGGTGTTGATACCGATGCGGTGCATCGCACCGTCCGGTAGCATCGCAATTTGCCGCACCGCGGCGCGCCCCCTTCGAGCGCACGTTGCCGCAGCGCCAGTCCACACGGGTAGGAGATCTCGGATGTATAACAAGAAATTCTGGAAGCAATTCCTGATCGCGCTGGCGCTGTTCCTGGCCGGCTGGTTCACCTTCGGCCAGGCGCAGGCACAGGGCAAGCCGGAGAAGACCAAGGTCACCATCGCGGTGGGCGGCAAGAACCTGTTCTATTACCTGCCGCTGACCATTGCCGAGCGCCTCGGCTACTTCAAGGAAGAAGGGCTGGACGTCGAGATCGTCGACTTCGCCGGCGGCGCCAAGGCGCTGCAGGCCGTGGTGGGCGGCAGCGCCGACGTGGTCTCGGGCGCCTACGAGCACACCATCAACCTGCAGGCCAAGGGCCAGCGCTACCAGGATTCGTGCTGCAGGGCCGCGCCCCGCAGATCGTGCTGGTGGTGTCGAACAAGACCATGCCCAACTTCAAGTCGATCGCCGACCTGAAGGGCAAGAAGATCGGCGTGACCGCGCCGGGCTCGTCGACCAACATGATGGCCAACTTCGTGCTGGCCAAGGCCGGCCTGAAGCCGTCCGACGTGTCGTTCATCGGCGTGGGCGCCAGCGCCGGCGCGGTGGCGGCGATGCGTTCGGGCCAGATCGACGCCATGGCCAACCTGGACCCGGTGGTGTCGATGCTGACGCAGAAGAATGAAGTGCGCATCGCCTCGGACACCCGCACGCTCAAGGATACGCAGGCGGTGTTCGGCGGCAACATGCCGTCGGGCTGCCTGTATGCGTCGCAGGCGTTTATCCAGCAGAACCCCAACACCACGCAGGCGCTGACCAATGCCATGGTACGCGCGCTCAAGTGGCTGCAGAAGGCGGGGCCGTCCGATATCGTCAAGACCGTGCCGGAAAGCTACCTGCTGGGTGACCGCGCGCTGTACCTGGCTGCGTGGGACAAGGTCAAGGAAGCGATCTCGCCGGACGGCACCATGCCGGCCGACGGTCCGCGCACCGCGTTCAACGCGCTGAGCCAGTTCGACGCCGAGCTCAAGGGCAAGCCGGTCAAGCTGGAAGAGACCTACACCAACGCCTTCGTGCAGAAGGCCAACGCCAAGTACAAGTAAGACCCTTGCCGTCGATGCCATCGGCCCGCTGTCCACAGCGGGCCTTTGCTTTGAAGCCTTGACGGCCAATCCATCATCACCCGCCCGCGCCATGCTCCCCGGCGGCGCCACGGCGGGATCGAGACGGTTCACCATGAGCACTCCCGCACTTTCCCTCGACCAGGTCACCTGCACCTTTGTCTCGCGCGATGACCGCAGCCAGCGCTATACCGCGGTCCAGGACGTCACGCTGTCGATCCAGCCCGGCGAATTCGTCTCCGTGGTCGGCCCCACCGGCTGCGGCAAGTCCACGCTGCTGAACGTCGGCGCCGGCCTGCTGGAACCCTCCAGCGGCGAGGTGCGCGTGTTTGGCGAGCCCCTGCGCGGCATCAACCGCCGCGCCGGCTATATGTTCCAGACCGAGGCGCTGATGCCCTGGCGCAGCGCGCTGGACAACGTCGTTGCCGGCCTGGAGTTCCGCGGCGTGGCGCGTGCCGAGGCCGTGCGGCAGGGCGAAGAATGGCTGCGCCGCGTGGGCCTGGGCGGCTTTGGCGACCGCTACCCGCACCAGCTCTCGGGCGGCATGCGCAAGCGTGTCGCGCTGGCGCAGACGCTGGTGCTGGACCCGGACATCATCCTGATGGACGAGCCATTCTCGGCGCTGGATATCCAGACCCGCCAGCTGATGGAGAACGAGGTGCTGGAGCTGTGGGCCGCCAAGCGCAAGGCCGTGCTCTTCATCACCCACGACCTGGACGAGGCCATCGCCATGAGCGACCGCGTGGTGGTGCTCTCGGCCGGCCCCGGCACGCACCCGATCGGCGAGTTCGAGATCGACCTGCCGCGCCCGCGCGACGTGGCCGAGATCTGCAACCATCCCCGTTTTGTCGAACTGCACGCCGCGATCTGGGACGTGCTGCGCGAGGAAGTGCTCAAGGGCTACGCCCAGCAGCGCAAGGTGGCCTGAGCCCTCCAACCTAACGAGACCTGAATCCCGATGGCATTTCGTACTGATTCCAAGGGCATGCTGCGCGTCTGGCAACTGCTCGTCCTGGTGGTGATCCTCGGCGTGTGGCATATGGCCACGCGCTCGCAGCAGGTTGCCTTTTTCTTTGGTGAGCCGCTGATGGTGGCGCAGCGCATCTGGAGCTGGTTTATCGTCGAGCGCGATATCTACCTGCACCTGGGCGTGACGCTGGTCGAAACCGTGCTGGCCTTCGGCATCGGCACGGTGGCGGGGCTGGGCGTGGGCCTGTGGCTGGCGCTGAGTCCGCTGACCTCGGCCATCCTCGACCCCTACGTCAAGGCCATGAACTCGATGCCGCGCGTGATCCTGGCACCGATTTTTGCGGTCTGGTTCGGCCTGGGCATCTGGTCCAAGGTGGCGCTGGCGGTGACGCTGGTGTTCTTCATCGTCTTCTTCAACGTCTACCAGGGCGTCAAGGAAGTGAGCCCGGTGGTGCTGGCCAACGCGCGCATGCTGGGTGCCAACCAGAAGCAGCTGCTGCGCCATGTCTACCTGCCCAGCGCCACCAGCTGGGTGTTCTCGTCGCTGCATACCTCGGTGGGCCTGGCCTTCGTGGGCGCGGTGGTGGGCGAGTACCTGGGCTCGGCGCGCGGCGTGGGCTACCTGATCCTGCAGGCCGAAGGCACCTTCGACATCAACACCGTGTTCGCCGGCATCGTGGTGCTGACGGCGTTTGCGCTGCTGCTGGACTGGATGGTCGGCACGGGCGAGAAGCGGCTGATGAAGTGGCAGCCGAAGAGCGGGGAGACGGAGAAGCTTTGACGTCCTTGTCCCTCAAGGCAAGGTTTCGCTGGCTTGCTCCCCTCTCCCGCAAGCGGGAGAGGGGAGCAAGCAATCGGTCATGAAGGCGTCGTCAGCTGGCCTGATGCCTGCGCGTCCTTATCCTCCGACGTCCCAAAACACACCGACACCGTCAGCCCGCCGCCCGGGGTATCGGACAGCGCGACGGTGGCACCATGCAGCCGCGCGATCTCGCGCACGACAGCCCCAGGCCGGTGCCTTCCACGGCCTGTCCGCTCTCGCCGCGATAGCAGCGCCGGAACACCGCATCGCGCTCTGCCGGCGCTATGCCGGGGCCGTTGTCGATCACCTGCAGCCGCGGCGCGCCGCCGTCCAGGGCCACGCGTCGTTGGGAACTGCCCGCCGCCTGGCGCATGGGTGTGCACCATCCAGGGCGGCTGGCAGCTTGAGGCGCGTTGCCTCAGCCGGGCGCAGGGCGTAGCCGCACGCCTTGCGCGCTTCTTTTACCGGCGGGCAGAGCGCGCCGCCGGCGTGCGTGCCGCTCAGGGCACGATCACGATCTTGCCGGTGACCTTGCGCGCTTCCATGTCCTTGAGCGCCTGCGGGGCCTGCTCCAGCGGATAGCGCGCAGAGATATGCGGGCGGATCTTGCCTTCCTTCATCCAGCCCAGCATCTGCGCCATATTGGCCTGGTTGGCCTTGGGCTCGCGCCGCACAAAGTCGCCCCAGAACACGCCCACCAGCGAGGCGCCCTTGAGCAGCGCCAGGTTCAGCGGCAGCTTGGGGATCTCGCCATTGGCAAAACCCACCACCAGGTAGCGGCCGCGCCAGCCGATCGAACGGAAGGCCGGTTCGGCATAGATGCCGCCCACCGGGTCGTAGATCACGTCCGGGCCCTTGCCGTCGGTCAGCGCCTTGATGCGCTCGCGCAGGTCTTCGGTGCTGTAGTTGATCAGTGCGTCGGCGCCGTGCTCCTTGCACACCGCGAGCTTCTCGTCGGTCGAGGCGGCGGCGATCACGCGCGCGCCGATGGCCTTGCCGATCTCGATTGCCGCCAGGCCCACGCCGCCGGCCGCGCCCAGCACCAGCATGGTCTGGCCCGCCTTCAGCTCGCCCCGGTCGATGACCGCGTGGTGCGAGGTGCCGTAGGTCAGCGTGAAGGCCGCCGCGGTCTCGAAGTCGATGCCGGGCGGCATCGGCACCACCGACGCCGCCGGCGCCTTGGCCTGGCTGGCGAACGCGCCGTTGCCCAGGTAGGCGATCACCTTGTCGCCGGGCTTGACATGGGTGACCCCTTCGCCGACCGCATTGACCACGCCGGCCAGCTCCGAGCCCGGGCTGAACGGCAGGGCAGGCTTGGCCTGGTATTTGTTCTGGATGATGAGCACATCCGGGAAGTTGACGGCGGCCGCCTTGACGTCGATGACCACTTCGCCCTTGGCCGGCACCAGGTCGGGCAGGGTTTCGATGGTCAGCGAATCGGGCGGGCCCCAGGCTTTGCACAGTACGGCTTTCATCTTGTCTCCGGTGATGTTGGTGGCATTTCACGCCAGTCAAGCTTATGCGGGCGGGCAGGGCAAGTGTAGCGCAGAAATAGCACGGTCGTTCTGTTCCATGCCTAAGCGATGGAGGTGGTCATTTGCGGCCTGCATACAGCGCCAGAAACGTGCTTTCATGGCGGCGCACGGGCCGCTTGCGCGCGCGCGCTCAGGTACAATCGCGCCATGCATATCCTTCTCGCCAACGACGACGGTTATCTCGCGCCGGGACTGGCCGTTTTGCATGCCGCGCTCGCGCCGCTGGGCCGGATCACGGTCATCGCACCGGAGCAGAACCATAGCGGTGCCTCCAATTCCCTGACCCTGCAGCGCCCGCTGTCGATCTATGAAGCGCGCGAAGGCGTGCAGAAGGGTTTTCGCTTCGTCAACGGAACGCCGACCGACTGCGTGCATATCGCGCTGACGGGCCTGCTGGAAGAGAAACCCGACCTGGTGGTGTCCGGCATCAACCAGGGACAGAACATGGGCGAAGACGTGCTGTACTCCGGCACCGTCGCCGCCGCCATCGAGGGCTACCTGCTGGGCATTCCGGCGGTCGCCTTCTCGCAGGTGGACAAGGGCTGGGAGCACCTGGACGCCGCGGCACGCGTGGCGCGCACCGTGGTGGAGCGCATCATCGGCACGCCGCCGGCCGAGCCGTTCCTGCTCAACGTCAATATCCCGAACCTGCCGTTCGAACATATCAAGGGCTTCCGTGCCACGCGCCTGGGCAAGCGCCATCCGTCGCAGCCGGTGATCACGCAAGTCAATCCGCGCGGCGATACCAACTACTGGATCGGCCCGGCGGGCGATGCGCGCGATGCCAGCGAGGGCACCGATTTCCATGCAGCCGCGTCGGGCTATGTCTCGCTCACGCCGTTGCAGCTCGACCTGACGCACCGCGGGCAGCTCGACGCGCTCGACCAGTGGTTGAAGTAGGCCACCGATCCGCAGTGTCGCGCCCCCGATGAGCTCCACGCCCCGTCGCAACAAGTTTCCGCTGCCGCTCGATGCGGTAGTCGAGCGCAAGCCCGCGCCGGCCCGCACTGCCGGCATGCCCGCCGTGGGCACGCCGCGGCCGGCGGCGCCCACCCCCGCGCCAGCCAAGCCGGCCAAGCCGCGCCTGCCGCGCACCGCCGCACCGGCGCCCGCGCCGTTGCCTGCAAGCGCGGTCGAGCAACGCGCCTCGGCGGCCACCGCGGGCGGCGGGGGCATGGCCTCGGCGCGCGCGCGCGTGGCGCTGGCGGCGCGGCTGCGTGCCGCGGGAATCCGCGACGAGCGCGTGCTGTCGGCCATCGCCACCGTGCCACGCCACCTGTTCGTCGAGCCGGGGCTGGCATCTCAGGCGTATGAGGACGCCGCGCTGCCGATCGGCCACCAGCAGACCATTTCCAAGCCGTCGGTGGTGGCGCGCATGATCGAGCTGCTGCGCGAGGGCCTGGCCGCCGACGCGCCGCTGGAGCGCGTGCTCGAGATCGGCACCGGCTGTGGCTACCAGGCCGCGGTGCTGGCCCAGGTGGCGCGCGAAGTCTTCTCGATCGAGCGCATCCGCCCGCTGCACGAGCAGGCCAAGGCGAACCTGCGGCCGCTGCGCGTGCCCAACCTGCGCCTGCACTACGGTGACGGCATGCTGGGGCTGCCCCAGGCGGCGCCGTTTTCGGCCATCATCCTGGCCGCCGCCGGCATGGAGGTGCCCGAGGCGCTGCTGGAGCAGCTGGCCATCGGCGGGCGCCTGATCGCCCCGGTGGCGGTGATGCCGCCGGCGGGCGTGCCGGGCCAGACCGTCACGCAGCAGCTGTTGCTGATCGAGCGGCGCAACCGTCATCGCTTTCACAGAACCGCGCTTGAAGCCGTTTTCTTTGTGCCCTTAAAATCGGGCACCATCTGAGTCGAACTATGCACAACATCGTGAAATCGCAATATTTCGCACGCGCCGGACAACTTTTTGCGGCCTCGGCGCTGACGGCCCTGCTGGCCGCCTGCGCCAATTCGCCGATGCCGGCACCTGTGGTTGACCGTACCTCCACTTCCGGTACCGCGGCCGCGACGCTGGAACCGGCGCCCCCCGGATACTATCGGGTCAAGCGAGGCGATACCCTTTACCGTATCGCGCTGGAGAATGGTCAGTCATATCGCGATGTGGCAACCTGGAATAACCTGACCAATGTGAACCAGATCGAGGTCGGCCAGCTGCTGCGGATCGTGCCGCCGGGTGCCGACGTCAACACTGCGCCCGGCGTGGCCACCATGCCGGTGGCGCCGGGCACGGTGCAGGCGCAGCCGATCGACCAGGCCCGCCCGGCCGCCACGCCGGTGGCGCCGGCTGCGGCTGCTTCGGCGCCAGCGGCAACGCCCGCCGCGCCCGCCGCGCCGGTCGCCGATGGCGCGATGAAGCTGGCCTGGCCGGCAACCGGCCAGACGGTCGGGAAATTCGACGACAAGGGCAATAAAGGTATCGATATTGCGGGCAAGAAGGGCGATGCGGTGCTGGCCGCGGACGATGGTCGGGTGATTCACGTTGGCCCCTTGCGCGGCTACGGGAATCTTGTCATCATCAAACACAACGAGACATTTCTTACTGCTTACGGGCACAACGACAAGGTGCTCGTGGCTGAGCAATCCGCGGTCCGAAAAGGCCAGAAGATTGCGGAGATGGGCAACAGTGATACCGACCGGGTAAAGCTTCACTTCGAAGTTCGCAAGAACGGAAAACCGGTTGATCCGATGCGGTACCTGCCGCCACAGTGAGGGTTCATGCCACGCCAGAAAACTGTCTCCTCCGGAACCGTCAGCAGGGCTCGCCGTCCCAAGCAGCCGGAAGTGAAGGCTGGTGTGGCACATCCCGACGCGCGCGCCGATGCCGAAGGCTTCGAGCCTGATCTCGCCGCCGAACTGATTCCCGTGACCGACGAGCCCATCGCCACGTCCACTTCGGTGGGCCTGCGCGAGGCCGACCTGCTCGCCGATGACAATGAGCGCATCGCGCGCGACGACGAAGAGGACGAGTCGGAAGACGAGGAAGAAGAGAGCGCGGAAAATGGCACCGACAGCGCCGCCGCCGAGCATGATGATTTCCGCACCGTGCTGCATACCGAGCTGGCCGCGGATACCGTCCAGCACTACCTGAACCGCATCAGCATCAAGCCGCTCTTGTCGGCCCGGAAGAACTGCATTTCTCCACGCTGGCCAAGGACGGCGACTTTGCCGCGCGCCAGGTCATGATCGAGCGCAACCTGCGGCTGGTGGTCAGCATCGCCAAGGGCTACCTCAATCGCGGCGTGCCGCTGCTCGACCTGATCGAGGAAGGCAACCTGGGCCTGATGCATGCGATCGAAAAATTCGATCCGTCGCGCGGTTTCCGCTTCTCGACGTACGCGACCTGGTGGATCCGCCAGAGCATCGAGCGCGCCATCATGAACCAGGCGCGCACGGTCCGCCTGCCGGTCCACGTGATCCGCGAGCTCAACCAGGTGCTGCGTGCCAAGCGCCATCTGGAAAAGGGCGGCACCGACGGGCGCGACGCCAGCCTGGAAGACATCGCCCACCTGCTGGGCAAGACGCCGGACGAAGTGCAGGACGTCCTGGCACTCAACGAACATACCACCTCGCTCGATACGCCGTTCGATCTCGATCCCGGCTCGAGCCTCCTGGATTTCCTCTCCGACGAGCACAACGCCGCCCCCGACCAGGAGGTGGCGCACCGCGAGCTGGAAGGGCTGATGAAGCTCTGGCTGGCGCGCCTGTCGGAAAAACATCGCTATGTGGTGGAGCGCCGCTTCGGCCTCAACCATATCGAGCCCGCCACGCTGGAAGAGCTCGCCGAGGAAATGGGCCTTACGCGCGAGCGCGTGCGCCAGATCCAGCAGGAGGCGCTGGTCAAGCTCAAGCGGCATTTCGCTTCGCAAGGTGTCAGGAAGGACGCTGTTCTATGACTCCTGTGCTGGTATTCGACATCGAGACTATTCCCGATGTTGCCGGCCTGCGCCGTTTGCATGACCATCCCGATGCGATGAGCGACGCTGAAGTCGCCGAGCATGCGTTTGCCGCCCGCCGCGAAAAGAGCGGCAGCGATTTTCTCCCGCACTACCTGCAGCGCATCGCGGCGATTTCCTGCGTGCTGCGCCGCACGCACCGCGACGGCTCGGCGGTATTCCACGTCGGCTCGCTGGGCACGCCGGCAGACAACGAGGCCACGCTGATCCAGAAGTTCTATGAACTGATCGCGCGCTACAGTCCGCAACTGGTTTCATGGAACGGCGGCGGCTTCGACCTGCCGGTGCTGCACTATCGCGGCCTGGTCAACGGCGTCACCGCGCCGCGCTACTGGGAGATGGGCGAGGGCCGCGACGACGACAGCCGTGACTTCAAGTGGAACAACTACATCAGCCGCTACCACATGCGGCACCTGGACCTGATGGACCTGCTGGCCATGTACCAGCCCCGCGCCAGCGCGCCGCTGGATGACCTGGCCAAGCTGTGCGGCTTCCCGGGCAAGATGGGGATGGACGGCAGCAAGGTCTGGCAGGCTTTCCAGGCAGGCCAGCTCGACGAGATCCGCGCCTACTGCGAGACCGACGTCGTCAACACCTACCTGATGTACTGCCGCTTCCAGCTGATGCGCGGCGGCATGTCGCCGCGCGAGTTCGACGTCGAGATGGAGTTCGTCCAGGAGTCATTGGCCGAGCTGCCCGGCGAGCAGTGGATGGAATACCTGCAGGCATTCCGGCTGCAGCGTCTCACGCCCGAGGCCGAAGACCTCGAAGACTGAGGACGCCGCGACGCGCCGACACGGACTCACAGATCCAGCGACAGCAGGATCGGCTGGTGGTCCGAGTCGGCCGTGTCCGCATCGACCTCGCAGCGCCGGACACGCCCGGCGAGATTCTCCGTCACGAGCATGAAATCGCAGGCGAACGGCGGCTCCGGCCATTGCTCCTTGTCGTACAGGGCGCAGGTTGGCGCATGCGGCAGGCCTGGGTGTGTGAGCAGCCAGGCATCGCGCCAGGGCGGCGTGGCGTCGACAAAGGGCTCGAGTACACGGCGGTAGGCGATATCGTCGGGTTTGCTGTTGAAGTCGCCGCACAGGACGGCCTCGGCGGGGCGCGGCTCCGGCGTGAACGGGCCCGGCCATTTCTCGCTGCGGCCGGGTCGGCGCGCATGGTCACAGGCTTCGGCGTGCCAGGTGCGCAAGGCTTCGGCCTGCGCGGCGCGCTGGTGTGATGAGTAATACTCCAGGTGCGTGCAGATCACGCGCAGCCGCCGGGTGCCGAGCTCGACCGTGGCTTCCAGCGCCACGCGCGGCATCGAGGCGACCTGAGGGTCCGCCGGCCAGGGCAGGGCGTGGCGGAAGACTTCTCGCACCGGCAGGCGCGTGGCTATCAGGTTGCCGAACTGCTTGCGCCCACCGGCGGCAGTGCGCCGGTCGACACCCGGCGCGTAGAGCAGGTGGTAGCCGGGCAACAGGGCGGTCAACTCCGCCACCTGGTCGTCACCGGGGCTGCCGCGCAGTTCGCCGAACCCGCGGGTGACCTCCTGCAGGCAGATTACGTCGGGGTCGGCAATGCCGCGCAGGGTGTCGACCTGGCGGCCCAGGTCGACATGTCCGTCGGCGCCTCGCCCCCACTGGATATTCCAGGAAATCAGTTCCATTTGCCGTCTCCGTTGCATCATCAGGCTGCTGCCACCGGTGCGGGCCCGGTCTGGCATACAATCCCGCTTTCGCAAAACAATACGTCAGGTTTCGTCTGGTGTCCCAAGCCGTGTCCTCCCCACAAGAAACGCCGGCAGCCCCGGCCGCTGTTGCCGACCAAGGTGCAGCTCCCGTTGCAAAAGAGTCCCGTGTCCGCGCCGACGCTGGTGCCCCGCGGCCGATCCCGTGGTGTCGATCGACAGCCTCGACATGGAGGCCCGCGGCGTTGGCCGCCTGGTGAACGAGGACGGCACGCCCGGCAAGGTCATCTTCGTCGAGGGCGCGCTGCCCGGCGAGACCGTCAGCTACCGCAGCTTTCGCCGCAAGCCCAGCTACGAGCAGGCCCACCTGGTCGAGGTCCGGCAGGAATCGGTGATGCGCGTGAAGCCCGGCTGCCAGCATTTTGGGGTCTGCGGCGGGTGCTCGATGCAGCATCTGGATTCCCGCGCGCAGCTGGCGATCAAGCAGCGCGTGCTGGAAGACAACCTGTGGCACCTGTCCAAGGTGAAGCCAGATGTGGTGTTCCGCCCGATCGCCGGCCCGGACTGGGGCTATCGCTACCGCGCGCGCCTGACGGTGCGCCACGTCGCCAAGAAGGGCGGGGTGCTGGTCGGCTTCCACGAGCGCAAGAGCAGCTATGTGGCCGACATGACCCGTTGCGAGATCCTCCCGCCGCATGTGTCGGCCCTGCTGGTGCCGCTGCGCGAGCTGGTGATGGGGCTGTCGATCCGCGACCGCATGCCGCAGATCGAGCTGGCCGTGGGGCAGGAAGTCACCGCGCTGGTGCTGCGCATCCTGGAGCCGCTGACCGATGCCGACAAGAACCTGCTGCGCGCCTTCGCCGACCAGCACCAGGTGCAGTTCTGGCTGCAGCCCAAGGGCCCGGATACGGTCTACCCGTTCTACCCGGCCGATGCCGAACTGGCCTATACGCTGCCGGAATTCGGCATCCGCATGCCGTTCAAGCCGACCGACTTCACCCAGGTGAACCACCAGATCAACCGGGTGCTGATCGGCCGCGCGCTGCGCCTGCTCGACGCGCAGCCGCAGGACCGCCTGCTCGACCTGTTCTGCGGCATCGGCAACTTCACGCTGCCGCTGGCCACGCAAGGCAAGTCGGTGATGGGCATCGAAGGCAGCGAGGCGCTGACCACGCGGGCGCTGGCCAACGCCGAATACAACGGGCTGGCGGCGAGGACCGAGTTTGCATGCCGCAACCTGTTTGAAGTCACCGCCGAGGACATTGCCGCGCTGGGCCGCTTCGACCGCTGGCTGGTCGACCCGCCGCGCGAAGGCGCGCTGGCCGTGTGCAAGGCGCTGGGCGAACTGGCGCAGCAGGGCAGCGACGTGCTGCCGCAGCGCATCGTCTACGTCTCGTGCAGCCCCGCCACGCTGGCGCGCGACGCCGGCCTGCTGGTGCACGAGGCGGGCTACCGGCTGAGCGGCGCGGGCGTGGTCAACATGTTCCCGCATACCTCGCACGTGGAGTCGATCGCGGTGTTCGATCGCGGCTGAGCGCGCAGGGCGCACCAAAAGAAAAACCGGCCATCAGGCCGGTTTTTGCATGCTGCTGCGGAGGTTGCCGTCAGTCGCGGCTGCCGCCGAAGATGCCCAGCAGCGCCAGCAGGTTGGTGAAGACGTTGTACACGTCCAGGTAGATCGCCAGCGTGGCGGTGATGTAGTTGGTTTCGCCGCCGTTCACCACGCGCTGCACATCGAACAGGATGTACGCCGAGAAGATGCCGATCGCGATCACCGACACCGTGATCATCAGCGAGGGCAGCTGCAGCCAGATATTGGCGACGCTGGCCAGGATCAGCAGGATCACGCCGACGAACAGGAATTTGCTGAGGCCGGAGAAATCGCGCTTGCTGACCGTGGCGATGGTGGCCATGGCGCCGAACACCGCCGCCGTGCCGCCGAACGCATACATGATCAGCGCCGGGCCGTTCGAGAACTGCAGCACCGCGCCGATCAGGCGCGACAGCATCAGGCCCATGAAGAACGTGAACGCCAGCAACAGCACCACGCCCATGCTGCTGTTCTTGGTCTTCTCGATGCCGTAGAAGAAGGCGAAGGCGATGCCCAGGAACAGGATCAGCGACAGGCCGGGGCTGCCCTTCATGAAGCTGAAGCCGCTTGCCACGCCGATCCACGCGCCGAGCACGGTGGGGATCATCGAGATGGCAAGCAGCCAGTAAGTGTTGCGCAAGACCCGGTTGCGAACGACGACGTCAGTGACGGTCGACGCACTATTGCCGAAACCGTAGGTGTTCAGCTTGTTATCCATGGTGACTCCTGTCTCAAAACGGTGAGGCGCCGGGGCTGCGAGGCTTCGGATGCGAAGATTCGTATGGAACCCGGACGGAACCATCGTCAATGTGGCACCTGGGAGGTCGAATTGCAAGGGCGGGGTAACCCAGGAGTCACCTCGCCCATGCTTTGCGCCCGTACGGTGCCGCTCACATTGGATGTTAGCCGGGGCGGCGTGTTCCTGGCATGACAAGGTTGTAATGTGGCCTTTGATCTACTTGTTGCCGGCTTGTGCGGCAAGGGCGGCCCGACACACGCCAGAGCAGGGAAGACCCTCGAAAGGGTCATGGTCTTCGTGCTAGAATCGCACGTTTAATCCATTTGTAACCCCTTCATTTTTCGGAGTTTTTCATGGCGATCGAACGCACCCTGTCGATTATCAAGCCGGATGCCGTGGCCAAGAACGTCATTGGCCAGATCTACGCCCGTTTCGAGGCCGCCGGCCTGAAGATCGTTGCTGCCAAGATGGTGCACCTGTCGCGCGGCGAAGCCGAGCAGTTCTACGCTGTCCACAAGGAGCGTCCGTTCTTCAAGGACCTGGTGGACTTCATGATTTCCGGCCCGGTCATTATCCAGACCCTGGAAGGCGAGAACGCCATCGCCAAGCACCGCGACCTGATGGGCGCCACCGACCCGAAGAAGGCCGAGAAGGGCACCATCCGCGCCGATTTCGCCGACAGCATCGACGCCAATGCCGTGCACGGCTCGGACGCTGCTGAAACGGCTGCCGCGGAAGTGTCGTTCTTCTTCCCGGGCATGAACGTCTACAGCCGCTGATTGTCCGGCGCTGCTGCCAGGACTAGACTGACACCGAAGCTGAGTTTGCCGTCATGAACGCTCTCGTCAACCTGCTCGACCTCGACGCGGACGCGCTCACCGCTTATTGCGGCGAGCTCGGCGAGAAGCCGTTCCGTGCGCGGCAACTGCAACGCTGGATCCACCACTACGGTGCCAGCCGCTTCGACGCCATGTCGGATCTCGCCAAGTCGCTGCGCGAAAAGCTCGCGACGCGGGCCGAGATCCGCGCGCCTGCCGCCATCACCGACAACCTGTCGGCCGACGGCACGCGCAAGTGGCTGCTCGACGTGGGCCAGGGCAACGCGGTGGAAACGGTCTACATCCCAGAGGAAACGCGCGGCACGCTGTGCGTTTCCTCGCAGGCGGGATGCGCCGTCAACTGCCGGTTCTGTTCCACCGGCAAGCAAGGCTTTTCGCGCAACCTCAGCACCGGTGAAATCATCGGCCAGCTGTGGATGGCGGAGTTCGCCATGCGCGAGCAACTGGGCCGCGGCCCCAAGGATGACCGCGTCATCTCCAACGTGGTGATGATGGGCATGGGCGAGCCGCTGCTGAACTACGACGCTGTCGTGCCGGCCATGCGCCTGATGCTCGACGACAACGCCTACGGCCTGTCGCGCCGCCGCGTGACGCTGTCGACCTCCGGCGTGGTGCCAATGATGGACCGGCTGTCCAAGGACCTGCCGGTGGCGCTTGCCGTGTCGCTGCACGCGTCCAACGACGCCCTGCGCGACGTGCTGGTGCCGCTGAACAAGAAGTACCCGCTGGCCGAACTGATGGCGGCATGCCGCCGCTACCTGGAATTCGCGCCGCGCGATTTCATTACTTTCGAATACTGCATGCTTGACGGCGTCAACGACGGCGTCGAGCATGCACGGGAACTGCTGAAGCTTGTGGCCGAGGTGCCATGCAAGTTCAACCTGATCCCGTTCAATCCGTTCCCCGAATCGGGCCTGAAGCGTTCCAACAACGATCAGATCCGGCGCTTTGCGCAGGTGCTGATGGATGCAGGCATCGTGACCACCATCCGCAAGACCCGCGGCGACGATATCGACGCCGCCTGCGGCCAGCTGGCCGGGGAAGTGAAGGACCGCACGCGCCTGGCCGAGCGCGGCAAGTTCGGCAAGATCACGCCACTGGTGCCGGTCACTGCTTCCGGCCAGCCTCGGGAGGTTCGCCCTGCATGATCCGTCTGATCGCTGCGGCCCTGCTGGGGCTGCTGATGTTGTCCGGCTGCCAGCTGCCGCATGCGCCAGCGCAGGATCCCCAGACCGCTTCTGACCAGACCGATGCAAGGCGCCGCGCCGGCATCCGGCTGCAGCTGGCCACCAACTACCTTGAGGCCGGCCAGAACGCGGTCGCCCTTGACGAGATCAAGCAGGCCATTGCCATCGATCCGACGCTCGCCGACGCCTACCATGTGCGCGCGCTGATCTACATGAACATGAATGAGCGGACGCTGGCCGACGACAGCTTCCGCACGGCGGTGTCGATGCGTGCCAACGACGGCGACCTGCTCAATAACTACGGCTGGTTCCTGTGCCAGGAAGGGCGCTACGGCGAGGCCGCGCCGATGCTGCAGCGGGCGATGTCGGCGCCGTCCGCAGGCGGCCCCGCCAAGCCGCTGATCAGCCTGGGCGCGTGCGAGCTGCGCCAGGGCCACAGCGCCGAAGCGGAAAAGAACCTGAAGGCCGCGCTCGGCTACGACCGCAACAACCCGGTGGCCAACACCAACCTCGCGCTGGTCTTCTACCGGCGCGGCGACTTCGCGCAGGCCGGGCAGTATGTCCAGCGCGTCAACAACAGCCAATTTGTCAATGCGCAATCCCTCTGGCTGGGAGCACGCATTGCCCACCGTCAGGGCGACAGCCGCACGCAGGATGCGCTTGGGGCGCAACTGCGCAGCCGCTTCCCCGACTCGCGTGAGTTGACCGCCTACGAACAAGGAGCATGGGATGAGTGAGCACGACCGCGCCGCAGGCCAGGCCGTACCGACGCAACAAGTCGGCGGGGGCGCGCACGAAGGAGAACGCGAAGCTGCCGCACGCGAGATCGGCGCAGCGCTGGCGCGCGAGCGCGAGGCGCAGCGGATGTCGGTGGAAGACGTCAGCGCGCGGCTGAAGGTGGCTGCAGGCAAGCTGCGCGCGATCGAGGCCGGCAGCCTGCAGGCACTGCCCGACGTGACCTTCGCCAAGGGCGTGATGCGTGCCTATGCGCGCATGCTGCACGTCGACATCGACCCGTTGCTGGCACGATTCCAGCCGCGCCCGGTGGCGCAGGTGGCGGAAATTGCCAGGCAGCGCGAGGGTGGCATCAACGCGGCCTTCGACGACCGCAACCGCTTCCGCTCGGGCGGCAACGGCGGTCGCTGGGTCTGGCTGGCGCTGGTGGCCGTGTTGGTGGCCGCGGGCGGCTGGTTCGGGCTTGACCATATCCGCGCATGGATCGACGCGCGCAGCAGCGCTGCCGAGACCGTAACGGCTGAAGCGCCTGCCGTGATCCGGAGCACGGAAGCCGGCACCGTGACGGCGGCGCTGCCGCCGGTCATGGCCGCCAGCGATTCGCCGGCGCCGTCTGCCGAAACCGCTCCGGCCAGTGCCGCGGCAGCCCCCGCGGCCGCGATGGCGCCTGCAGCCGCTTCCGCGCCTGCTGCTGCCACGGCGCCGGTTGCGGCAGCAGGCGCGGGTGAACTGCAGATCCGTTTTGCCGCCGATACCTGGTATGAGATCCGGGACAATAGCGGCAAGATCGTCATGGGCGGTACCGCCAAGGCTGGCCAGACCATGGCCGGTGGCGGCACCGCCCCGTACAAGGTGGTGATCGGCAACGTCAAGGGCGTCGAGTCGCTGACGCGCAATGGCACGCCGGTCGACCTGAAGGCAGCCAACCGCAACAACGTGGCGCGCCTGACGCTGCCCTGACGCGGGCGCAAGGTGCGGCAAGGTGCGTCTTTGCAAGGTGGTAACGCTATGAACCAACAGCTCTGTCTCCCGGTCCTGCCCGGTCCGCTGCCGCGCCGCCAGACGCGCCAGGCGCGCGTCGCGTGGGGCGACAATGTGGTGACTATTGGCGGCGGCGCGCCGGTGCGCGTGCAGTCGATGACCAATACCGACACGGTGGACGCCATCGGCACCGCAATCCAGGTCAAGGAACTGGCGCGTGCGGGCTCGGAGATCGTGCGCATCACGGTGAACACGCCCGAGGCCGCCGCCGCGGTGCCGTCGGTCCGTGAGCAGCTCGACCGCATGGGCGTGGATGTGCCGCTGGTGGGCGACTTCCACTACAACGGCCACAAGCTGCTGCAGGACTATCCGGCCTGTGCCGAGGCGCTCTCCAAGTACCGGATCAACCCCGGCAATGTCGGCCAGGGTGCCAAGCGCGACACGCAGTTCGCGCAGATGATCGAGATGGCGTGCCGCTACAACAAGCCGGTGCGCATCGGCGTGAACTGGGGCAGCCTGGACCAGGACCTGCTGGCACGGATCATGGACGAGAACGCCGGGCGCGCCGAGCCGTGGCCGGCGCAGAGCGTGATGATCGAGGCGCTGATCACCTCGGCCATCGATTCGGCGAAGAAGGCCGAGGAGATCGGCCTGCCGGGCGACCAGATCATCCTGTCGTGCAAGGTGTCGCAGGTGCAGGAACTGGTCGCGGTCTACCGCGAGCTGGCACGCCGCTGCGACTACGCGCTGCACCTCGGGCTGACCGAGGCCGGCATGGGCAGCAAGGGCATCGTGGCCTCGACCGCGGCACTGTCGGTGCTGCTGCAGGAAGGCATCGGCGACACCATCCGCATCTCGCTGACGCCCGAACCCGGCGCGCCGCGCGAGAAGGAGGTATACGTGGGGCAGGAGATCCTGCAGACCATGGGCATGCGCAACTTCACCCCGATGGTGATTGCGTGCCCCGGCTGCGGACGGACGACCAGCACCGTGTTCCAGGAGCTGGCGGCCAGCATCCAGGCCTACCTGCGCGAGCAGATGCCGCACTGGAAGACCGCCTACCCGGGCGTCGAGGAAATGGATGTGGCCGTGATGGGCTGCATCGTCAACGGCCCGGGCGAGAGCAAGCACGCCAACATCGGCATCTCGCTGCCGGGCTCGGGTGAATCGCCGGCGGCACCGGTGTTCGTCGATGGCGTCAAGGTGAAGACGCTGCGCGGCGAGCGCATTGCAGAAGAGTTCCAGGCGATCGTAGACGAATACGTTCGCACGCATTACGGCCCGGGCGCTGCGCGGGCCGACAAAGAAGTGGCAGCCTGAGCCGGACCGGCCGGGTGCCAGCAGCCTGACAAGAACAGAATGACGCAATCCGAGAACGTGGCCGCCGCAGGCGCCAAGACCGAACCGAAGACCGAACCGAAGGTGCGCCCCGCCAAGGCCCTGCAGGGCGTGAAGGGCATGAACGACATGCTGCCGGCGGACGCGCCGCTGTGGGAGCATTTCGAGAATGCCGCGCGCGCCATGCTGCGCGCCTACGGCTACCAGCAGATCCGCACGCCCATTGTCGAGCCTACGCAGCTGTTCGTGCGCGGCATCGGCGAGGTCACCGACATCGTCGAGAAGGAGATGTACTCCTTCACCGATTCGCTCAACGGCGAGCAGCTGACGCTGCGCCCGGAAGGCACTGCCGCAGCCGTGCGCGCCACCATCGAGCACAACCTGCTGTACGACGGCCCCAAGCGCCTGTGGTACACCGGCCCGATGTTCCGCCACGAGCGCCCGCAGCGCGGCCGCTATCGCCAGTTCCACCAGCTCGGCGCCGAGGCACTGGGCTTTGCCGGCCCGGACGTGGATGCGGAAATCATCCTGATGTGCCAGCGACTGTGGGACGACCTGGGCCTGATTGGCGTGCGCCTGGAGCTCAATTCGCTGGGGCAGGCCGATGAACGCGCCGCGCACCGCGAACAGCTGATCAAGTACCTGGAAGGCTTCCAGGACATCCTGGACGACGACAGCAAGCGCCGCCTGTACACCAACCCGCTGCGCGTGCTGGACACCAAGAACCCGGCGCTGCAGGAGATGGCGGCCAACGCGCCCAAACTGATCGACTTCCTGGGCGAAGAGTCGCTGGCGCACTTCGAGGGCGTGCAGCGCCTGCTCAAGGCCAACAACATCCCGTTCAAGATCAACCCGCGCCTGGTGCGCGGCCTGGACTACTACAACCTGACGGTGTTCGAGTGGATCACCGACAAGCTGGGCGCGCAGGGCACCATCGCCGGCGGCGGGCGCTATGACCCGCTGATCGCGCAGATGGGCGGCAAGCCGGCACCGGCCTGCGGCTGGGCCATGGGCATCGAGCGCATCATCGAGCTGATCCGCGAAGAAGGCGTGGTGCCCGAAGCGGTGGGCTGCGACGTCTATCTGGTGCACCAGGGCGAAGCCGCCGCACAGCAGGCGATGATCGCCGCGGAACGGCTGCGCGACGCGGGCCTGGACGTGGTGCTGCACGCCAGCCCCGACGGCAAGGGCGGCAGCTTCAAGTCGCAGATGAAGCGCGCGGACGCAAGCGGCGCGGCCTATGCCGTTATCATTGGCGACGACGAAGTGGCTGCCGGCGTGGCCCAGGTCAAGGAACTTCGCCAGCGCGAGCAGGCCGAAGGCGGTGGGCAGCAGGCCACCGTGCCGGCCGAAGGCCTGGTCGACTACCTGATCGACGCCATGGTCGGCGCCAGCGAATAACGGTGCGCCGCCGCCATGCGCGCGGCGGCTCGCCGCAACCCGATTACACAAGTATCCAACCCACGCAGGTGATTGCCTCGACATGGCTTACGATCTAGAAGAACAGGAACAGCTTGAGAATCTGAAGGCCTGGTGGCGCCAGTACGGCAATGCGCTGACCTGGGTGCTGATCATCGCGCTGCTGGCGTTTGCCGGCTGGAATGGCTGGAAGTATTGGGAACGCAAGCAGGCGGGCGAAGCCGCCGTGCTGTATGAGCAGGTGCTCAAAGCCGCCGAAGCGCGCGATATCGAGCGCATCAAGCGCGCCGCGACCGACCTGGAAGCCAAGTTCGGCCGCACTGCCTATGGGCAGATGAGCGCGCTGGTCGCGGGCCGCGTGCTGTACGATGCGGGCGACCTCGCCGCGGCCAAGAGCCAGTTGCAGTGGGCCATCGACCATGGCGACCAGGAGTATTCGCACCTGGCGCGCGTGCGCCTGGCCGGCGTGCTGCTGGACGAGAAGGCCTATGACCAGGGCCTGGCGCTGCTCAAGGACGAGCCGCCGGCCGCGTTTGCCGCGCTGTATGCCGACCGACGCGGCGACCTGCTCGCCGCGCAGGACAAGCGCGACGATGCGCGCACGGCCTATCGCAAGGCGCTGGACAAGCTGGGCCAGGGCGAGCCGGCGATGCGCCAGATCATCCAGTTCAAGCTCGATGCGCTGGGCACGGCCTGATCCGGCCGCTCCCGAGCGCGTGCAAACACCGCATATCCAGCGGATCGTATAAACAGGACCGTAACCCTATGACGTCAGTGCTTTCCCGTGCCGTACATCGCCAGCCCGCCCGCACCATGACCCGTGCGCTGGTGGCGGTTGCCTGCCTGGCCACACTGGGCGGCTGCTCGCTGTTCAGCAAGGAAAACAAGCACCCGCCCGCCGAACTCAAGCCAGTCTCGGGCACGCTGTCGGTGCGCCAGGCCTGGAAGGCCGACGTGGGCAAGAGCGGCCCCTATTCGATGCAGCCTGCCGCGGCGGGCAATAACGTCTACGTGTC
Organism: Cupriavidus necator; assembly: GCA_022041995.1. Lineage (GTDB taxonomy): Bacteria > Pseudomonadota > Gammaproteobacteria > Burkholderiales > Burkholderiaceae > Cupriavidus. The sequence continues at coordinate 2,710,709 of CP074381.1, read as the reverse complement.
GTCCAACAACGGCAACGTGATGGCGCTGGAAGGCGCCAGCGGGCGCGTGCTGTGGAAGGCCAAGGCCGACCTGGACCTGACCTCGGGCCCGGGCAGCGATGGCTCGGTGACGGCGGTCGCCGGCGAGAAGGGCGCCATCTATGCCTTTGACGCCAGCGGCAAGCAGATCTGGAAGAAGCAGGTCAACGGCGAGGTGCTGTCGGCGCCGCTGGTCGGCAACGGACTGGTGGTGGTGCGCACCACCGACACGCGCGTATTCGGTCTGGACGCCGGGACCGGCGAGCGCCGCTGGATCTACCAGCGTTCGCAGACGCCGCTGAACCTGCGTGCGTCGATGGGGATGGTGTTTGCCGGCGACGGCATCGTGATGGGCTTCCCCGGCGGCAAGCTGGGCGTGCTGACGCCGGGCAACGGCGTGCTGCGCTGGGAGAGCGCGGTCTCGTACCCGAAGGGCGTGTCGGAGATCGAGCGCCTGAACGATGTCACCGGCCTGCCGATGGTGAGCGGGCGCCAGGTCTGCGCCACTACCTTCCAGGGCCGGGTGGCCTGCCTGGAACTGGCCAGCGGCCAGCCGCAGTGGGGCAAGGATTTCTCGTCGCCGAGCGGCCCGGCGCAGGATGACAATGCGATTTACGCCAGCGACGAGCAGTCGGTCGTGCATGCCTTCGACCGCCAGAACGGCAACGAGCGCTGGAAGAACAACGACCTGCGCAACCGCCGCCTGGGCGCGCCGCTGGCCCTGGGCCGCTCGGTGGTAATGGGCGACTTTGAAGGTTATGTACACTTCCTGTCGCGCGAAGATGGCCAGGTCATCGCACGCATGAAGACCGATGGCAGTGCCATCACCGCCGCGCCCGTGGTGGCGGGGCAGACCATGGTAATCCAGACCCGCGACGGCGACGTCTACGGTTTCCAGCCTGGCTGACAGGCATCCAATGCGCGCTGCCGTACACCTGTCGGTACGGTCAGCGCCGAATCCGGTAGCATGATCCTTAGCGCGGCAATTGCAGCGGGTCCGTTGACCCGGCGCCGCGCCCGACAGGACAAGCGGCAGGCCGCGCCCAGGTGGCGCGGCCTGCCGTCGGATCCATTGACTCCGGAGTTACCGGGGGCGGCGTGCCGGCCCCCGTTTCCGTTTATTGCATGAAACCAGTTATCGCACTTGTCGGCCGCCCCAATGTGGGCAAGTCGACGCTATTCAACCGCATGACCCGATCGCGCGACGCCCTTGTCGCCGACCTGCCGGGCCTGACGCGCGACCGCCATTACGGGGAAGGGCGCATCGGCGAACGTCCGTTCATTGCCATCGATACCGGCGGCTTTGAGCCGGTGGTCAAGGAAGGCATCGTCGCCGAGATGGCCAAGCAGACCAAGCAGGCCGTGGTCGAGGCCGACGTGGTGATCTTCATCGTCGACGGCCGCCTGGGCCTGGCGCCGCAGGACCGTGCCATTGCCGACTACCTGCGCAAGACCGGCCGGCGCATCATGCTGGCGGTCAACAAGGCCGAGGGCATGAAGTACACCTCGGTGGCGGCCGATTTCTATGAGCTGGGCATGGGCGATCCGTACGCGATCTCCGCGGCCCACGGCGACGGCGTGAGCGAACTGGTCGACGAGGCCATCGAGCTCGCGGTCCAGGAGCGCCCCGAGCTGGCCGAAGAGATTTCGGACGAAGGCAAGGGCGTCAAGATTGCCATCGTCGGGCGCCCCAATGTGGGGAAATCCACGCTGGTCAACACGCTGATCGGTGAAGAGCGCGTGATCGCGTTCGACATGCCCGGCACCACCCGGGATGCCATTTACGTGGAGTTCGAGCGCGGCGGCAAGCCCTACACGCTGATCGACACGGCGGGCTTGCGCAGGCGCGGCAAGGTGTTCGAGGCGATCGAGAAGTTCTCGGTGGTCAAGACGCTGCAGTCGATCGCCGATGCCAATGTGGTGATCCTGCTGCTCGATGCGCAACAGGATATTTCCGAGCAGGATGCGCATATCGCCGGCTTTATCGTGGAGTCGGGCCGCGCGCTGGTGGTGGGCGTCAATAAATGGGATGGGCTGGACGGCCATGCCCGCGACCGCATCAAGCACGACCTGGAACGCAAGCTGCAATTCCTGAGCTTCGCGAATTTCCATTTTGTCTCGGCGCGCGAGCGTACCGGCATTGGCGCGCTGATGCGTTCGGTCGATGACGCGTTCGCCGCGGCGATGGTCAAGCTGCCGACGCCGCAGCTCACGCGTGTGCTGCAGGAAGCGGTGGAATTCCAGCAGCCCAAGCGGGTCGGCGCATCGCGGCCCAAGCTGCGCTACGCGCACCAGGGCGGCTCGAATCCGCCCATTATCGTGATCCACGGCAATGCGCTGTCGGGCGTTGCGGAAACCTACCGGCGCTACCTGGAAAATCGTTTCCGTACGGCATTCAAGCTCAAGGGCACCCCTCTTCGCATCGAATTCCGTACGAACAAAAATCCGTATGCGGACTCGAAGGATTGAGTCCGGAATCGGATCCCTGGCGGGGCAAGTTTTCGTTTGCGTTCGTTTGGAACTGCGGCTAAATTTGCGGTAGCAGGGGGGTTCCCCTGTGCATTGACGCCGACTTGGTACCGTTTTTGATCTTTTTTCTGGCGCGTTTTTGCGCCGACTGACTTGAACCGGGGATTTCCATCCCCATCATTCATCACTAAACCTATAAATTTGGAGTGTGCCATGAGCAACAAAGGGCAACTGCTACAAGACCCGTTTCTGAACGCGCTGCGCAAAGAGCACGTGCCGGTTTCCATCTACCTCGTCAATGGCATCAAGCTGCAAGGCAATATCGAATCGTTCGACCAGTATGTCGTCCTGCTGCGCAACACCGTAACGCAGATGGTCTACAAGCATGCGATTTCCACTGTCGTTCCTGCGCGCGCGGTCAATTTCCGCGTGGATGACGCCGCCGAGGCCTGATCTGCTTGCGGGCATCGTGCGGGCGCCCCGCGGCGCCGCATCGATGCCCGGCGCCGGTGCGCCATCGCGCCCGGTGCCGCGCGGCCCGGCGGTTGCCAATGCAGCCGCCGCTGCCGCCACGTTCCGCATCATGCGGCGGCCTGTCCCGGCAGGGGCCAGGACAGTGTCCGACATCCGCCCGCCTTCCCCCTGAACCCGTTTTTCCCTGCGCTTTCGCGCCCTCCCTTGGACCCCAGAGCCACTTCCAATACCGCCCCTTCGCGCGCCATTCTCGTCGGCGTCGACTTCGGCAAGCATGATTTCCAGGAAAGCCTCAGCGAACTCGCGCTGCTGACGTCTACCGCCGGCTCGCTGCCAGTGCATACGCTGACGGGCCGCCGCTCGCGGCCGGATCCGGCGCTGTTTATCGGCTCGGGCAAGGCCGAGGAACTGAAGGAGGCCGCCGACGCCCTGGATGCCGACGTGGTGGTGTTCAACCACGCCCTGAGCCCGGCACAGCAGCGCAACCTGGAGCGCTTCCTGAACCGCCACGTGATCGACCGCACCGGCCTGATCCTGGATATCTTCGGGCAGCGCGCACAGAGCCACGTCGGCAAGGTGCAGGTGGAGCTGGCGCAGGTCCAGTACCGCGCGTCGCGGCTGGTTCGCGCGTGGAGCCACCTGGAGCGGCAGAAGGGCGGCATCGGCATGCGCGGCGGCCCCGGCGAGCGCCAGCTCGAACTGGACCGGCGCATGCTGGACGAGCGCGCCAAGCGGCTCAAGTCCGATCTGTCGCGGCTGCAGCGCCAGCACAGCACGCAGCGGCGCGCCCGCGCGCGCAACGACACGCTCAGCATTTCGCTGGTGGGCTATACCAACGCGGGCAAGTCGACGCTGTTCAACGCGCTGACCAAGGCGGGCGCCTATGCGGCCGACCAACTCTTTGCCACGTTGGATACCACCTCGCGCCGGTTGTTCCTGGACGGCCTGGGCAACGTGGTGCTGTCCGACACGGTCGGCTTTATCCGCGACTTGCCGACGCAGCTGGTGGCGGCATTTCGCGCCACGCTGGACGAGACCGTGCATGCCGACGTGCTGCTGCATGTGGTGGATGCATCGAGCCCGGTGCGCCACGAGCAGATCGAGCAGGTCAACCGCGTGCTGGCGGAAATCAACGCGCTGGACATCCCTCAGATCGTGGTGATGAACAAGATCGATGCGGCGCCCGAGTTGTTGGAGCAGGGCCCGCGCCTGGAGCGCGATGAGGACGGTATCCCCACCCGCGTGTTCCTGAGCGCGCGCGAGGGGATCGGCCTGGATGCGCTGCGCGAGGCCGTGGTCGAGGTGGCGCAATGGCTGGCCAGCCGCCCGCCCGAGCCGCAACCCTATGATCCGCGCCTGGCCGAGGTGCCGCATTACGACGGTGCCGGCGATGATGACAGCGCCGATGATGGCGGCGTGGCTGACGGCAGCGACGCCCCCGATGCGGGGAATCCGGGCAGGCTTTAGCCAGTCAGTTCGCCGCCAGTCCTCCGGAGCTTCTGCCCAATTCCGGTGCGATTGCTGCCGGGATTGCGCGAATTGGCCAAAAGTGGCTCGGATGACTGCTAGAATCCCCCTGTTACAAACTTCCCCGGACCCGTGCACTTCATGCCCCAGTTTCCCCGGAATGCTGATTCGAGCCTGACACCAGGCGGCCGCTTCGCGCTGCGCGCGGGCTGGCAGCGCCTGCGCGCCATCTTCTCGCTGAACGATCCGCGCTGGGGTCGCAACGGTCAGGACGACGACGACAACAAGAAGGATGGTCGCGACGACAACCGCCAGCAGAATCAGCGCCCGCAGCAGGACGGCGGCCCTCCCGACCTGGACGAGCTGTGGCGCGACTTCAACCGCCGCCTGAATGGCCTGCTCGGCCGCAAGGACAACGGCGGCGGCAACCAGGGCTTTGGCGGCCCGCGCACGCCGGGCAAGGGCTCGGGCATGGGCGCTGGCGTGATCGTGGCGGCCGTGGTCGGCATCTGGCTGGCCAGCGGCTTCTTCATGGTGCAGGAAGGCCAGACCGCGGTGATCCTGCAGTTCGGCAAGTTCAAGTACGCTACTGGCCCCGGCATCAACTGGCGCATGCCCTGGCCGGTCCAGTCGGCCGAGGTCGTCAACCTGTCGGCCGTGCGTTCGGTCGAGGTGGGGCGCTCCACCTCGATCAAGGACAGCAACCTGAAGGACTCGTCGATGCTGACGCAGGACGAGAACATCATCGACGTGCGCTTTACCGTGCAGTACGTGATCCAGGACGCCAGCGAATTCCTGTTCTTCAACAAGACCGACCGCGGCGGCGATGAAGAACTGGTGACGCAGGCCGCCGAGACCTCGGTGCGCGAGATCGTCGGCCGCAACAAGATGGACGCGGTGCTGTACGAGAGCCGCGAACAGATCGCGCAGCAACTGGCCAAGTCGATCCAGGCCATCCTGACCGCGTACAAGACCGGTATCCGCGTGCTGTCCGTGAACGTCCAGAGCGTGCAGCCGCCCGAGCAGGTGCAGGCCGCATTCGATGACGTCAACAAGGCCAGCCAGGACCGCGAGCGCGCGATCAGCGAAGGCCAGGCCTATGCCAATGACATCCTCCCGCGCGCCAAGGGTACCGCGGCGCGCCTGAAGGAGGAGTCCGAAGCCTACCGCTCCCGCGTGGTGGCGCAGGCCGAGGGCGATGCCTCGCGCTTCCGTTCGGTGCAGACCGAATATGCCAAGGCGCCGCAGGTGACGCGCGACCGCATCTATCTGGAAACCATGCAGCAGATCTACACCAACTCGACCAAGGTGCTGGTGGACGCGCGCCAGGGCAACAATCTCCTCTATCTGCCGCTGGACAAGCTGATGGCGCAGGCCGACGGCCGCGCCGCGCCGCAACCGGGCCAGCCGGGCGCCGCGAGCACGCCGGCACCCGCGCCGGATGCATCGACGGACATCCGTTCGCGCGAATCGCTGCGCAACCGCGACCGCGACTCGCGCTGAGGAGACCGTCATGAACCGACTGATTTCCTTCGCGATTGGCTTTTTCATCCTGCTGGCCGTGGTCTCGTCCATGCTGTTCGTGGTCGACCAGCGCCAGTACGCCGTGGTGTTCGCCTTTGGCGAGATCAAGCAGGTGGTGCGCGAGCCCGGCCTGCACTTCAAGCTGCCGCCGCCGTTCCAGAACGTGGTGTTCATGGACCGCCGCCTGCAGACCATCGATGGCGCCGCCAGCGAGCGTTTCCTGACCGCCGAGAAGAAGAGCATGGTGGTGGACTGGTTCGTCAAATGGCGCATCACCGATCCGCGCAAGTTCTTTGTCGCCTTCGGCGGCAACGTGCGCGGCGCGCAGGACCGCATGACCCAGCGGATCGACTCGGTGGCGCGCGAGGAGTTCGGCAAACGCACCGTGGCCGATGTAGTCGCCGGCGAGCGCGAGCAGGTGATGCAGGCCATCCGCAGCGCCATGAGCGAATACGCCAAGTCGGTAGGCGTGGAGATCCTGGACGTGCGCCTCAAGCGCGTTGATCTGCTGCCCGCGATCAGCGAATCGGTGTATCGGCGCATGGAGGCCGAGCGCAAGCGCGTGGCCAACGAACTGCGCTCCACCGGCGCCGCCGAGGGCGAGAAGATCCGCGCCGATGCCGACCGCCAGCGCGAAGTGGTGCTGGCCGAGGCCTATCGCGACGCCCAGGTGATCAAGGGCCAGGGCGATGCCAAGGCCTCGCAGATCTATGCCGATGCGTTTGGCCGCGATCCGCAGTTCGCGCAGTTCTGGCGCAGCATGGAGGCTTACCGCAACACCTTCCGCGACAAGCGCGACGTACTGGTGCTTGAGCCCAACTCGGAGTTCTTCCGCTACATGCGTTCCAGCGGCGGTGCCGCCGCGGCCGCCCCGGGCGGATCCGGGGGCAAGCGTTAGCACCGTCGCTTGTCCGTGTGGCGGATTGACGAAACCCCGGCTTGCCGGGGTTTTGTCCGGCTGGAGCCATCCTCGCTGAGTGATGGCGCGGGCGCGCGGCGCCTGCAATGAAGTTCCTGGTCAAGGACGGGTGCCTTGGGGGCATTGCCTCGAGGCAAGCCGAATGACAGAGACGAGACTGACTGAGAAGAGATTCACTATGTCCAACCATTGGCTGCTGCCAGAAAACATTGCCGACGTGCTGCCGTCGGAAGCGCGCAAGATCGAAGAATTGCGCCGCCGCATGCTGGACCTGTTCCGCACCTACGGCTATGAGATGGTGATGCCGCCGATGCTGGAATACCTGGAGTCACTGCTGACCGGCACCGGCCATGACCTGGACCTGCGCACGCTCAAGCTGGTGGACCAGCTGTCGGGCCGCACCATGGGCCTGCGTGCCGATATCACGCCGCAGGTGGCGCGCATCGACGCGCACCTGCTGAACCGTCCGGGCGTGACCCGCCTGTGCTACGCGGGCAACGTGCTGCATGCGCGCCCGGCGGGTTTCCATGCCACGCGCGAGCCGATCCAGATCGGCGCCGAGATCTATGGCCATGCCGGCCTGGAAGCCGACGTCGAGATCCAGGACCTGATGCTGGCCGCGCTGCAGGCGGCGGGGCTGTCGGATGTCCGCATCGACCTGTGCCATGCCGGCATCCTGGAAGCGCTGCTGGCGGGCCTGCCGTCGATCCGCAAGATCGAGGACGCGCTCTTTGCCGCGCTGGAAACCAAGGATGTGCCGGCCCTGCGCGAACTGACCGCAGGCATGCCGCAGACCGAGCGCGATGCGCTGCTGGCGCTGCCGACGCTGTACGGCGGCGTGGACGTGATCGAGCGCGCCCGCGCGACGCTGCCGGCCAGCCCGGCCATCGGCCGCGCGCTGGATGAGCTGGCGGCACTGGCGGTGCAGGTGCGCGGTGCCAGCGTGAATATCGACCTGTCGGATTTGCGCGGTTACCACTATCACAGTGGCGTGATGTTCGCGGCCTATGTTGCCGGGCTGCCCAACTATGTGGCGCGTGGCGGCCGTTACGACAAGGTGGGCGAGGCCTTCGGCCGTGCCCGCCCGGCCACGGGTTTCTCGCTGGACCTGCGCGAAGTGGCGGCGCTGTCGCCCGTGGAAGTGCGCGCTCAGGCGATTTTTGCGCCCTGGGATGCGGATCCCGCACTCCGCGCCGCCATTTCCGCCCTGCGTGCGGCCGGCGAGATCGTGATCCAGTCGCTGCCCGGCCATACCCACGAGCTCGATGAATTCAACTGCGACCGGCAGCTGGTGCGCCAGGACGCCGGCTGGGCCGTGGTGCCGCGCTGACGCTTGGGCGCCGGGCGTGCCCAAAAATCGAGAATCGCCCGGCAACAAGAGTAGAATACGTTTTTAACCTATTGACCAAAGCAATATGTCCGCATCCGCAGTAGGCCAGGGGCGCAATGTCGTCGTGATCGGCACCCAATGGGGTGACGAAGGCAAAGGAAAAATCGTCGATTGGCTTACCGACCAGGCAAAGGGCGTGGTGCGGTTCCAGGGCGGCCACAACGCTGGCCACACGCTGATCATCGGCGGCAAGAAGACCATTCTCCGCCTGATCCCGTCCGGGATCATGCGTGACGGCACGGTCTGCTACATCGGCAACGGTGTGGTGCTGTCGCCCGAAGCTTTGTTCCGTGAAATCGAAGAACTCGAAGGCGCCGGCCTGCAGGTGCAGAGCCGCCTGCGCATTTCCGAGGCAGCCACGCTGATCCTGCCGTACCACGTTGCCATCGACAAGGCGCGCGAAGCCCGCCGCGGTGCCGCCAAGATCGGCACCACCGGCCGCGGCATCGGCCCGGCCTATGAAGACAAGGTGGCCCGCCGCGCGCTGCGCGTGCAGGACCTGTTCGATCCGCAGCAGTTCGCCGAACGCCTGCGCGAGAACCTAGACTACCACAACTTCATGCTGACCCAGTACCTCGGCGCCGAAGCCGTGGACTTCCAGCAGACCCTGGACGAAGCGCTGGCCTATGCGCCGCGCCTGGCGCCGATGGTGGCCGACGTGTCGGCCGAGCTGTACGCGGTCAACGCCGCCGGCGGCAACCTGATGTTCGAAGGCGCGCAAGGCACGCTGCTGGACGTGGACCACGGCACCTATCCGTTCGTGACCTCGAGCAACTGCGTGGCCGGTGCGGCCGCAGCGGGCGCCGGCGTCGGCCCGGGCCGCCTGAACTACATCCTGGGCATCACCAAGGCCTACTGCACGCGCGTGGGCGCGGGCCCGTTCCCGAGCGAGCTGTACGACAACGACAACCCGTCGCGCCAGGACCCGGTCGGCGTGCGCCTGGCCAACGTCGGCAAGGAATTCGGTTCGGTCACCGGCCGTCCGCGCCGCACCGGCTGGCTGGACGCCGCCGCGCTCAAGCGCTCGGTGCAGATCAACGGCGTGTCCGGCCTGTGCATGACCAAGCTGGACGTGCTCGATGGCCTGGAAACCATCAAGCTGTGCGTGGGCTACGAACTCGACGGCAAGACCGTCGACATCCTGCCGCGCGGCTCTGACGCCGTGGCCCGTTGCGTACCGGTCTACGAGGAATTCCCCGGCTGGAACGAGTCGACCTTCGGCGTGAAGACGTGGGACGCGCTGCCCGAGCAGGCCCGTGTCTACCTGAAGCGCGTGGAAGAAGTGGTCGGCATTCCGATCGACATGATCTCGACCGGCCCGGACCGCGACGAGACCATCCTGCTGCGCCACCCGTACACGGCCTGACCCGCCAGCAGTACGGCTGCAAGCCGCCACGCCACGAGCGCAGCGGCCCGCCAGAAAAAAATCGGCCCGCGCAAGCGGGCCGAGCCATATCGGTCAACCGACCCGAAGATACAAAGAGTAGAACGATGAACCTGCCTACCAACGATGACGAGAACCTGTGGGTCTCCTGGGACGAATACCATCGCCTGATCGCACGCCTGTCGCTGAACGTGCATGAGTCGGGCTGGAAGTTCGACAAGATCCTTTGTCTCGCGCGCGGCGGGCTGCGCGTGGGCGACCAGATGTCGCGCATCTTCGACGTGCCGCTGGCGATCCTGGCCACCAGCAGCTATCGCGAGGCCGCCGGCACGCAGCAGGGCGACCTGGACATCGCGCAGTACATCACCATGACCCGCGGCGAGCTGAGCGGCAAGATCCTGCTGGTGGACGATCTGGTGGACTCGGGCATCACGCTGGAGCGCGTGGGCCGCCACCTCAAGGAACGCTACCCGGCGGTGACCGAGGTGCGCTCGGCGGTACTGTGGTACAAGGCGTGCTCCAAGATCGAGCCGGACTACCACGTGACCTTCCTGGAGTCCAACCCCTGGATCCACCAGCCGTTCGAAGAGTACGACACGCTGCGCCCGCACAACCTCGCCGCATGGCTCAAGCGCGGCAAGCGCGCCAGCCTGCTGGACGACGGCGGGCGCGACTGAGCGCCCCCGCCGGCCGCCACGCTGCGGCTCAGTAGCCGACCGTGAAACGCTGGCGCGAATGCGCCGGCGTTTCGATTTCGTCGAGCATCGCGATGGCGTAGTCTTCCATCGAGATCCAGCTCTTGCCTGCCGCGTCGCTCAGCAGGTTGTCCCCGCCGATGCGGAATTTGCCGGTGCGCTCGCCCGGCTCGAACAGCGCAGACGGCGACAGGAAGGTCCAGTCGATCTGCTGCTCGCTACGCAGCGCGTTCAGGAAGTCCCGGCCGGCCAGCGCCTCGGCCTTGTAGGCTTCGGGGAAATTCGGGGTGTCGACCAGGTGCGCGCCCGGCGCGACATGGAGGCTGCCGGCACCGCCCACCACCAGCAGGCGCGGCACGCCCGCCTTGCGCACAGCCGAAGTCACCTGCTGCGCGTTCAGTTGCGCAAAGCGCGCGCTGCTGATGACGACATCGTGGCCGGCGAGGGCCGCGGCCAGTGCGGCGCTGTCGGTCGCATCCGCATCCGTGGTTGTCACGCCTGCGCGTGCGGGCAGTTGGCTGGCCTGGCGCGCGATGGCGGCGACCTGGTGGCCGCGGCGCAGGGCTTCGTCGGTCAGGCGCGTGCCAACGCGGCCGGTGGCGCCGATGATTGCGATCTTCATGGTCACTCCTTCTTTTGGTCAGGTTGATATGAAACCAGCGTGGTTACATATCGGGGCAAAAAAATTCAGCGCTTGCGGCGCTGGTTGCTGCCTTCGACATCGGCGAGCATGCTGGCGATGGTGATGCCCGCAAGGGTATCGTCCATGGCCGCCTGAGCACGGTCCGCGACCTTGCGCAGCGCACCGGTGATCTCGCGCCCGACCGGGCAGGCCGGGTTGGGCGCGCTCTGGTGCAGCGTGATCAGCGCGGTGGTTTCCACCACGCGGAACACGTCGAGCAGCGTGATTGACGCGGCCGGGCGCGCCAGCGTGGCGCCGCCGGTGCTGCCCATGGTGGTCGCCACCAGCCCCGCTTCAGCCAGTTGGCCGACCAGCCGCCGGATCAGCGCCGGGTTGGTGCCCACGCTGCCGGCGATCAGCGACGAGGGCACCGGTTCGGCCGAACTGGCGAGCAGGGTAAGGATGTGGACCGCCACGGCGAACCGGCTGCTTGTGCTCAATGCTTGTGCTCGGGATGTCGGGTGCAATGTGAAACCATGATAGTTACACATGGTCGGGCATGTCAAGCGCGCGCAGGGTGCAAAGTGTCCGGAGTACCGGGCGGGAAGGAGGTGATACGCCGATGTGGCAGCCAATGGCCGGTGGAATGCCGGAATCGCCACTGAAGCTGTTACACTCCCCGACATTGCCGTACCGTTGTGGTTCGGCTGCCGCGCGGGGTACGGTGCGCGGTTTCACGGACGGGAAAAAACCCGTACGCTCGCAGGTATGACATCGCGGCAATGGCCGCCAAGCAAGGAGTGCAAGTTGCCGGATCTGATGCGCGAAAATGGCGTCAAAAACAAAAAACCCGCAGGGCTTGAAAGCGCTGCGGGTTTTCCGGTGATCTGGTGCCCAGGAGAGGACTCGAACCTCCACAGTGTTGCCACCGCTAGGACCTGAACCTAGTGCGTCTACCAATTCCGCCACCTGGGCAGGTGTCGAAACAACCGAAGCGCTCATTATAGAGAGCGCGAGAATTTTGTCAATTAGTTTCCAGAAAAAATTGAATCAGAACAATTATCCGATCCCCAGCCGGGAAGAAATCCTGGGCGTGTTGAGAACGTCGGGATCCCCCCAGTCCGCCGGCGATATTGCCAAGGCCCTCTCCGTCACGCGCAAAGAGCATGACGGTTTCCAGAAGCGCCTGGCGGCCATGGAGCGCGACGGCCAGATCGAGCTGAACCGCAAGGGCCGCTATGAGCTGGCCCATCAGCCGAACTTCGTCACTGGGCGGGTGCAGGGCCACCGCGACGGCTTCGGCTTCCTGATCCGCGACGACGGCGAAGACGACATCTTCCTGCCCGAGCGCGAGCTGCAGAAGGCCATGCACAACGACCGCGCGCAGGTGCGCGTGGTGGGCTACGACCGGCGCGGACGCCCCGAAGGGCAGATCGTCGAGATCATCGAGCGCGCCAACCGTTTTGTCATCGGCCGCCTGCTCAGTGAAGGCGGCGTGCTGGTGGTTGCGCCTGAGGACAAGCGCATCAGCCAGGACATCCTGATCCCGCCCAAGGCGCAGGGTAAGGCACGGGTGGGGCAGGTGGTCAGCGTCGAGCTGATCGAATTCCCCGACCGCTATGTGCAGCCGGTGGGCCGCGTGGTGGAAGTGCTGGGCGACATCGACGATCCCGGCATGGAGATCGAGATCGCCGTGCGCAAGTACGGCGTGCCGCATGCATTCTCGCCGGCCGCTGCCCAGGAAGCCACCGCGCTGCCCGACGAGGTGCGCCAGGCCGACCTGGACCACCGCATCGACCTGCGCGACATCCCGCTGGTGACCATCGACGGCGAAGACGCACGCGACTTCGACGATGCAGTCTATTGCGAGCCGGTGAAGATCGGCCGCGCCAAGGGCTGGCGCCTGATCGTGGCGATCGCCGACGTGTCGCACTATGTGCGCCCCGGCACGCCGCTGGATGCGGATGCGCTGGATCGGGCCACCTCGGTCTATTTCCCGCGCCGCGTGATCCCGATGCTGCCGGAGAAGCTGTCCAACGGGCTGTGCTCGCTCAATCCGCATGTGGACCGGCTGTGCATGGTGTGCGATGCCGTGATCACCGCCAAGGGCGAGCTCAAGGGCTACCAGTTCTACCCGGCCGTGATGCATTCGACCGCGCGCCTGACCTACAACGAGGTCTGGTCGGTGCTGTCCAACACCAAGGGCCCCGAGGCGCACAAGCGCGGCGAGCTGGTGCCGCACCTGCAGAACCTGTATGAGCTGTTCCAGGTCCTGCTCAAGGCACGGCGCGCGCGCGGCGCGATCGACTTCGACACCACCGAGACCTATATCGTCTGCAACGCGCAGGGCAAGATCGAGCAGATCCTGCCGCGCACGCGCAACGACGCGCACCGGCTGATCGAGGAGTGCATGCTGACCGCCAACGTATGCGCGGCCGACTTCCTCGAACGCTTCAAGCACCCGGCGCTGTACCGCATCCACGCGGGCCCCAGCGAAGAGAAGCTGAAGAACCTGCGCGATTTCCTGCGCACCGCCGGCCTGTCGCTGGGCGGCGGCGACAAGCCGCAGGCATCGGATTACGCCGAGGTGATGGACAAGATCAAGTCCCGCCCGGATGCGCCGATGCTGCAGACCATGCTGCTGCGCTCGATGCAGCAGGCGGTCTACAGCCCCGACAATATCGGCCACTTCGGCCTGGCGTACGAGGCCTATGCGCACTTCACCAGCCCGATCCGCCGCTACCCTGACCTGCTGGTGCACCGCGCGATCAAGGCGGTGCTGGCACATACCAAGTACCAGCCGGCGTTTGCGCACGGGACCGAGCTGAATACCGCGATCTCGCCCAAGGCGCGCCGGCTGCAGGCCAAGGATGCCGAGCAGAAGGCAGAACTGACCGCGGCGCGCGCCAGGCGCAATGAGGCCATCTGGGACGAGCTCGGCCTGCACTGCTCGGCCAATGAGCGCCGCGCGGACGAGGCTTCGCGCGATGTCGAGGCCTGGCTCAAGTGCTACTTCATGCGCGACAAGCTGGGCAGCGACTACGCCGGCACCATCAGCGCCGTGACCTCGTTCGGCATCTTCGTGCAGCTCGACGAGCTGTATGTGGAAGGCCTGGTCCACGTGACCGAGCTGGGCAGCGACTACTTCCAGTACGACGAGGCCCGCAACGAACTGCGCGGCGAGCGCACCGGCATCCGCTACCGCCTGACCGACCGCGTGCGCGTGCAGGTGTCGCGCGTGGACCTGGATGCGCGCAAGATCGACTTCCGCCTGGTGCAGGAGCCGTCGGCGAAAACCCTGCGTGCTCGCGCGGGCGGCACCGAGACCCAGCCGCGCGTGCCCGCCGCCCATGCGGTGCCGGCGCGCAAGAAGGGCCGCCAGCTGGCGGCGCTGCTGGGCGGCTCGTCCAAGCCGGAAGAGTCGTTCGACGAGACGCTGGACCGCGTGATCGAGGAGCAGCCGGTGTTCGAGGCGGTGATCACGCCGCTCAGGCCGCATGTGAAGACCGGCGGCAAGCCGGCCAAGCGCGCGGCCAAGCCCAAGCCGCCGCACCTGGAGAAACCGCGCAAGCCGGCCTCCAAGTCGCACCAGGCCAAGCCGGCGGGCAAGACGCCGGCCAAGGGCCCGCGCACCCCGCGCAAGCGCTGAAGCCTGCGGCGGCCGCCATGCCGCCGCCTCTCGCCCCCGGCCGGCTGCCGGGGGCGGGTACAATCGCGCCATGGCTAAAAACAAACTCCTGATCGGCTTTCACGCCGTCACCGCACGCCTGCGCCAAGATGCCAAGGGCGTGACCGATGTCTATATCGAATCCGCCCGCCGCGACCGGCGCATGCAGGACTTCGTGCGCCTGGCCGAGAGCCTGGGCGTGCGCCTGCATCCGGTCGATGCCGAGCGCCTGCGCGGCATGGCCGGCACCGACCGCCACCAGGGCGTGGTGGCGCGTGCCGAAGACGTGGCACTGGCGCTGAACCTGGATGAACTGCTCGACGGCATCGAGGGCACGCCGCTGCTGCTAGTGCTGGACGGCGTCACCGACCCCCACAACCTGGGCGCCTGCCTGCGCGTGGCCGACGGCGCCGGCGCGCATGCCGTGATCGCCCCCAAGGACCGCAGCGTCGGCCTCAATGCCACCGTGGCGAAGGTCGCCAGCGGCGCCGCCGAGACCGTGCCCTATATCACCGTCACCAACCTGGCCCGCACCCTGCGTGAACTGCAGGAACGCGGCATCTGGGTCATCGGCACCGCCGACGGTACCGAAAAGTCGCTGTATGACATCGACTTCAAGGGCCCGACCGCGATCGTGATGGGCGCCGAAGGCGAGGGCATGCGCCGCCTGACGCGCGAGACCTGCGATGAGCTGGTCGGCATCCCGATGGCGGGTGGCGTGGAAAGCCTGAACGTCTCGGTCGCCAGCGGCGTATGCCTGTACGAAGCCGTGCGCCAGCGGCGCCTGCCGCGATAAGTCCATGGCCGCTGATTCCGGTCTCTTTGAAATGCCGGGGCTTGAGGAAGCACGCCGGCTGATCGCGGCCGCCGGCAATATCTTCGTGCTGACCGGCGCCGGCATTTCCGCCGAATCCGGCGTGCCGACCTTCCGCGACGCGATGACCGGGCTGTGGCAGCAGTTCGACCCGGAAGAGCTGGCCAGCGAGGAGGCCTACCGCCGCCAGCCGGCGCTGGTCTGGGAGTGGTACCTGCACCGGCGCGAGCTGGTCGCAGCCGTGCATCCCAACCCGGCGCACTATGCGCTGGTCGCTCTGGCTGCGCAGAAACCTTTCACGCTGGTCACGCAGAACGTGGACGGCCTGCACCAGCGCGCCGGCTGCGCGGGCGTGGTCGAGCTGCATGGGAACCTGTTCGCCAACAAATGGCTGGACGGGTGCGGACGCTGCAACGAGGCAACCGCGCTGCCCGGCATGCCGCCGCGCTGCGACCTATGCGGCGCGCTGATGCGTCCGGGCGTGGTGTGGTTCGGTGAGGACCTGCCGCGCGTGGCGCGCTACCGCGCCGAGCATGCGGCGCAGAACTGTGACCTGTGCCTGGTGGTCGGCACTTCGGGGCTGGTCTATCCGGCGGCGGGGCTGCCGGGCCTGGCGCGCGAGCATGGCGCGCCGGTGATCGTGGTCAATCCGCAGCCGTCGGCGCTGGACCAGACCGCGGATATCGTGCTGTCCGCCGCGGCGGGCGCGTGCCTGCCGCGGCTGTGGCCGCAGCTGGCGCCATCGGCCGGCTGAGCCTCGGGTCCGGGCTTTGCCGCCCGGGCCTGTCTTGCGCTGAACTGGCGCTTATTTCGCAATCTCGCCGATCAGCTTCTCCAGCTTGACCGCATCCGCCGCAAACAGGCGGATGCCTTCGGCCAGCTTCTCGGTCGCCATCGCATCCTCGTTCAACTGCCAGCGGAAGGACGCCTCGTCGGCCGCGATGCGGGCGATATTGGCGGCCTGGGCCTGGTCCACCGAAAGATTGTGCGCCACCGGGCCCTGGCCGGCGGCCAGTTGCTCGAGCAGCTCGGGGCTGATGGTCAGCAGGTCGCAGCCGGCCAGCGACAGGATCTGCGCGGTGCTGCGGAAGCTGGCGCCCATCACCTCGGTCGGGTAGCCGAACTTCTTGTAGTAGTCGTAGATCTGGCGCACCGAGCGCACACCGGGGTCGTTGTCGCCGCCGTTGGCGGCCGCGTCCCATTGGTCGCCGGCCTGCTTCTTGTACCAGTCGAAGATGCGGCCGACGAATGGCGAGATCAGCTGCGCGCCGGCCTCGGCGCACGCCACCGCCTGCACCAGCGAGAACAGCAGTGTCATGTTGCAGCGGATGCCGTCGCGCTGCAGGATCTCGGCCGCGCGGATGCCTTCCCAGGTGGAGGCGACCTTGATCAGCACGCGCTCGCGCGCGATGCCGCGCTGCTCGTACAGCTGGATCAGGTGGCGCGCCTTGGCCACGCTGGCCTCGGTGTCGAAGGACAGGCGCGCATCGACCTCGGTCGAAACGCGGCCCGGCACGATCGCCAGGATCTCGCAGCCAAAGGCGATCAGCACTTCGTCCATCACCGCATCGACGCCGCCGTTGCCGTGGTGGTCGCGCACGGCCCGCTCCAGCAGGTGGCGGTATTCGGGTTTCTGTACCGCCTTCAGGATCAGCGACGGATTGGTGGTCGCATCCTGCGGGGTGTATTGCTTCATCAGCTGGAAGTCGCCGGTATCGGCCACCACCGTGGTGAACTGCCTGAGTTGTTCGAGCTGGTTCATGGTCGCTAGTTGGTCTGCTTGAGCGTCTGCAAAATCGTTCGCGGGCATCAGGGGGCGCGCAGGTCGCATACGGGGCGCGCACCCGGCACCCTAGCCTGATCCATTGTACCGTCGCCCGCGTGACCTGCCGCCGCAATCCGCTACACTACGCGTTTCCCCCAACGCAATCTGGCTGTTGTCATGACTCAGGATGAACTCAAGGCGCTGGTCGCGCAAGCCGCCGCCGACTACGTGAAGCAGGAAGTGCCCGAAGGGGCGGTGCTCGGCGTGGGCACAGGCTCCACCGCCAATCTCTTCATTGACGCCGTGGCGGCATTCAAGGAGCGCTTCGCCGGTGCGGTGTCGAGTTCCGAGGCGTCCACGCGCCGCCTGCAGCAGCACGGCTTCAAGGTGCTGGACCTGAACGAGGTCGACGAGATCCCGGTGTATGTCGACGGCGCCGACGAGATCGATGCCAGCGGCGCCATGATCAAGGGCGGCGGCGGGGCGCTCACGCGCGAGAAGATCGTGGCCTCGGTCGCAAAGCGCTTTGTCTGCATCGCCGACGGCAGCAAGCTGGTCCAGACCATGGGCACCTTCCCGCTGCCGGTCGAGGTGATCCCGATGGCACGCGCCGCGGTGGCGCGCAAGCTGCAGGCCCTGGGTGGCCAGCCGCGCCTGCGCATGACCAAGGAAGGCGGCATCTACAAGACCGACAACGGCAATGTGATCCTGGACGTGGTCGGCCTGAAGATCGACGATCCGCGCGGCCTGGAGCACGCCGTCAACCAGGTGCCGGGCGTGGTCACGGTGGGCCTGTTCGCGCTGCGCGGCGCGGATGTGCTGCTGCTGGGCACCGGCGACGGCGTGCAGCGCACGGACTACTGAGCAAAATCGTCCGCTGCCAAGCAAAAAGGGGTGCCTGAGGCACCCCTTTTGTCATTGGCCGGTCCGGTTCAGGACTGCGGCGGCACGTAGCCCTGGGCCTGGTCGGCGCCTTCACCGAAGAAGTACTTTTCGGTCTGCTTGAGCAGGTACTGGCGCGCGCGCGCATCGGCCATGTTCAGGCGGTTTTCGTTGATCAGCATGGTCTGGTGCTTGAGCCAGCCAGCCCAGGCTTCCTTCGACACGCTTTGCCAGATCTTCTTGCCCAGTTCGCCGGGCAGCGGCGGGAAGTCGAGGCCTTCGGCTTCCTTGTTCAGCTTGATGCATTGGACCATGCGGGCCATGGGGACTCCTTGGTATGTTCGTTAGAGCTTCGGCGCTGGCGCTATTGTAGCCAAGCGGGGCACCGGGGCCGCGGCGCGGCGGCGATTGCCCCTACGGCATCACAGCTTTTTCATCAGCACCATGGACTTGCGCTGCCAGTTGTAGAGCTTGCGCTTGTCTTCGGGCAGGTCGTCGACGTTGGCGTGGACGAAACCGCGCTTCAGGAACCAGTGTTCGGTCCGGGTGGTGAGCACGAACAGCTTTTCCAGGCCGAGCGCGCGGGCGCGGCGCTCGATGCGCTTGAGCAGGCGCTCGCCGTCGCCGGTGCCCTGGGCTTCCTGCGATACCGTCAGGCAGGCCATCTCGCCCATGTTCTCGCGCGGGTAGTCGTAGAGCGCCGCGCAGCCGAACAGCACGCCGTCGTGCTCGATCACCGAGAAGTTGGCGATATCGCGCTCGATCAGGTGACGTCCGCGCGGCACCAGCGTGCCGTCCTGCTCCAGCGGGGCGATCAGCTGGACGATGCCGCCGACGTCGTCGAGCGTGGCTTCGCGCAGGCTTTCCAGGTCGGTGTCGGACAGCATGGTGCCGACGCCGTCGTGCAGGAACAGTTCCAGCAGCACCGCGCCGTCGAGCGAATAGGGGATCAGGTGCGCACGCGGCACGCCGCCCTTGAGCGCCTTGACCAGGTGCTGCAGGTAATTGGCCACGTCCGGCGGCAGGTGCTTGTTCTGCAGGCGCTCCACCGCGGTGCGCAGCGACATTTCCTGCATCATCTTGCCGACCGGGTCGGGCACGCCCGGCACCTCGGTGATGAAGATCAGCTTGTCGGCCTTGAGCGCCGTGGCGGTGGCGCTGGCCACGTCTTCCATCGACAGGTTGAAGGCCTGGCCGGTGGGCGAGAAGCCCAGCGGCGACAGCAGCACCACCTTGCCGTGCGACAGCGACATGCGCACGGACTCGGCGTCGATCTTGCGAACCAGGCCGGTGTGCTGGTAGTCAGTGCCGTTGACGATGCCGACCGGGCGCGCGGTGACGAAGTTGCCGGAGATCACCGACAGCTGGGCGCCGGCCATCGGCGTATTGGGCAGGCCCTGGCTGAAGGCGGCCTCGATGTCCAGGCGCAGCTCGCCGGCAGCCTCCTTGGCGCATTCGAGCGCGGCGTTGTCGGTGACGCGCACGCCATCGACGAACTGTGACTCGACATGGCGCAGCGCCAGCTGTTCTTCCACCTGCGGGCGCGAGCCGTGCACCAGCACGATCTGCATGCCCATGGCGTGCAGCAGCGCGACGTCGTTGACCAGCGCATTGAGCACGCCCGACTTGACCAGCTCGCCGGCGAAGGCGATCACAAAGGTCTTGCCGCGGAAGGCATGGATATACGGCGCCACCATGCGCAGCCAGTCGACGAACTGCTGGTGGTCGGGGCCGCTGCGCTCGGGCTCGGCCGCCGTGGGCGCCGCGGTGGCGGGCACGGGAGAGGTCGGGGCAGGCGCGGGGAGTTCAGCCGCGGGCGGCTCCGCCGGCACGGGGGCGGCGGGTGAGGAGGCAGGCGCCGTCTGCGGCGCGTCGGTTCTGGCGTTCATCCCGCGGATTATAATCCCGGCCAATGTCAGAACAACGCCCCGTCAAGCCTAAACCACCCGCCGCGCCGAGCCAGCGCGCCGGTGCCGGCCAGTCCGCCTCCCCAACCCAGTCCCGGCCGGCCCCAGGCCCGGTCAGGAAGCCGGACGTCCGTGCGCAGCCAGCCGCTGCCCGGCCGGCCGGTGACGCCGGGCAGCGCCCGCCACGCGGGCCCCGCGAGCCGCGTGCGCCGCGTGCGCCAAGGCCGGTCAACCCGCTGCCGCCAATCACCTTCCCGGAGGCCCTGCCGGTCTCCGGCCGCCGCGACGAGATCGCCGCGGCGCTGCTGGCCAACCAGGTGGTGATCGTCTCGGGCGAGACCGGCTCGGGCAAGACCACCCAGCTGCCCAAGATCTGCCTGTCGATCGGGCGCGGCCCGGGGCGCGAGGGTGGGGGGCTGATCGGCCACACCCAGCCGCGGCGCATCGCCGCCACCTCGACCGCCAAGCGCATCGCGCAGGAAATCGGCACGCCGCTGGGCGAGCATGTGGGCTACCAGGTGCGTTTCAACGACACCATGTCGTCGGGGGCGTCGGTCAAGCTGATGACCGACGGCATCCTGCTGGCCGAGACCCAGAACGATCCGCTGCTGCGCGCCTACGACACGCTGATCATCGATGAGGCGCACGAGCGCAGCCTGAACATCGACTTCCTGATCGGCTACCTGCGCCAGATCCTGCCAAAGCGCCCGGACCTGAAGGTGATCATCACCTCTGCCACCATCGATGCCCAGCGCTTTGCCCAGCATTTCGCTTCGGGCGACAAGCCGGCGCCGGTGATCGAGGTCAGCGGCCGCTTGTACCCGGTGGAAGTGCGTTACCGTCCGATCACCGAGGACGTGCCCGCGGGCGCGCCGCGCAGCCCGCAGGCACGCGAGCGCGACCTGTACGACGGCATTGTCGAGGCGGTCGACGAGCTGTGCCGCGTCGGCCCGGGCGATGTGCTGGTCTTCCTGCCTGGCGAGCGCGAGATCCGCGAGGCCGCCGAGGCGCTGCGCAAGCACCACCCGCCGCATACCGAGATCCTGCCGCTGTTTGCGCGGCTGTCGGTGCAGGAGCAGGAGCGGGTGTTCAAGCCGTCCAACGCACGGCGCATCGTGCTGGCGACCAACGTCGCCGAAACCTCGCTGACGGTGCCGGGCATCCGTTATGTGGTCGATACCGGGCTGGCGCGGGTCAAGCGCTACTCGTATCGCAACAAGGTCGAGCAACTGCAGGTAGAGTCGATCTCGCAGGCCGCCGCCAACCAGCGCGCCGGCCGTTGCGGCCGGGTTGCCAACGGCGTGTGCATCCGCCTGTATGAAGAGTCCGATTTCACCGGCCGTCCGCGCTTTACCGACCCCGAGATCCTGCGCTCGTCGCTGGCCGCGGTGATCCTGCGCATGAAGGCGCTGCGGCTGACCGAGATCGAGTCGTTCCCGTTTATCGAGCCGCCGCTGGGCCGCGCCGTTGCCGACGGCTACC
The DNA here is from genome assembly GCA_022041995.1 of Cupriavidus necator. Taxonomy (GTDB): domain Bacteria; phylum Pseudomonadota; class Gammaproteobacteria; order Burkholderiales; family Burkholderiaceae; genus Cupriavidus. The sequence continues at coordinate 2,689,230 of CP074381.1, read as the reverse complement.
AGCTGCTGCAGGAACTGGGTGCGGTCGACGACGCCAACCAGCTTACCGCCACCGGGCGCCAGCTGGCCAAGCTGCCGCTGGACCCGCGCGTGGCGCGCATGATCCTGGCCGCGCGCGAGCACCAGTGCCTGCGCGAGGTGCTGGTCATCGCCAGCGCGCTGTCGGTGCAGGACCCGCGCGACCGCCCGCAGGAAGCGCAGGAAGCCGCCGACCAGGCGCATCGCAAGTTCATGGACGAGAAGTCCGAGTTCCTGGGCTGGGTCAAACTGTGGAAGTGGTTCGAGGACGCGGTCGCGCACAAGAAGTCCAACCGCCAGTTGCAGGACCAGTGCCGCGCCCACTTCCTTTCGCACCTGCGGCTGCGCGAGTGGCGTGACGTGCATTCGCAGCTCATGACCACGGTGACCGAGCAGGGCTGGCGCCTGAACGACAGCGAGCCCACCTATGAGCAGGTGCACAAGGCGCTGCTGACCGGCCTGCTGGGCAATGTCGGCTGCCGCATCGAGGACGGCGACGGCAAGGGCCGCGAATACCTGGGCGCGCGCGGCATCAAGTTCCACCTCTGGCCGGGCTCGCTGATCGCGCGCAAGGTCGGGCGCTGGATCGTGGCCGCCGAGCTGGTCGAGACCAGCCGGCTGTTCGCGCGCACGCTGGCGCGCATCGAGCCGGAATGGCTGGAACAGGTGGGCCGCCACCTGCTCAGGGTCAGCTGGAGCGATCCGCACTGGGAAAAGAAGGCGGGCCAGGTGCTGGCGCTGGAGCGCGCCACGCTGTACGGGCTGGTGGTCTACCAGCACCGCCGCGTGCACTACGGCCCGATGAACCCGCAGGAAGCGCGCGAGATCTTTATCCGCCGCGCGCTGGTCGAGGGCGAGTTCGATACGCGCCTGCCGTTCTATGCGCACAACCAGCGCCTGGTGCGCGAAATCGAGAACCTGGAGCACAAGTCGCGCCGCCAGGACGTGCTGGTCGACGACGAACTGATCTACGCCTTCTACGATCGCGCGATTCCCGCCGACATCTGCCAGCAGGCCACCTTCGAGCAGTGGTACCAGGCCGACAGCGCCAAGGACCGCAAGCTGCTGTACCTGAACCGCGACGAGCTGATGCGGCACGAGGCGGCCGGCATCACCACCGACCTGTTCCCCAAGGCCATGAACGTGGCCGGGGTGGACATGGGGCTGACTTACCACTTCGAGCCAGGCAGCCACCGCGACGGCGTGACCCTGACCGTGCCGCTGTACGCACTCAACCAGGTGCGCCAGGAGCGCGCCGACTGGCTGGTGCCGGGCATGATCAGGGAGAAGGTGCACCTGCTGCTCAAGTCGCTGCCGCAGAAGCTGCGCCGCCACTGCGTGCCGCTGCCGGAATATGCGGCGGGCTTTGTCGCACGCCAGCCGCTTGGCGAGGGCGAACTGCTGGATGTGCTGATCGCCGATATCCGCGAGCAGACCGGCACCATGGTAAAGCGGGCCGACTTCAAGCTGGAAACGCTGCCCGCGCACCATACGATGAACTTCAAGGTGGTCGACGAGCACGGCCGCCAGCTTGAGATGGGCCGCAACCTGGCCCAGTTGCGCGCCGAGCTGGGCGGGCAGGCGCAGCAGTCGTTCCAGCGGGTGGCCGCGCAAGCCGCGGCACAGGCGGCAACCCAGGCGCCGGAGCAGGCGGTGCCGCTGGCCGCGGCCGAGCCCGGCAAGTACGAGGGCCTGACCGGGTGGACCTTCGGTGAGCTGCCCGAGCTGCTGGAGATCCGCAAGGGCAGCCAGACCCTGTTCGGCTACCCTGCGCTGGTCGACCGCGGCACGCACTGCGACGTGGAAGTCTTTGACGACCCGCAGGAAGCCGCCCGCGTCCACCACCTGGGGCTGCGCCGGCTGTTTGCGCTGCAGCTGCGCGAGCAGGTCAAGTTCATCGAGAAGAACATCCCGGGCCTGCAGCAGATGGCGATGCAGTACATGACGCTGGGCACGCAGGAGATGCTGCGCGAGCAGATCGTGATGCTGGCGCTGGAGCGTGCCTGCATGCAGGCGCCGCTGCCGCGCAACGAGGCCGAGTTCAATGCGCGCAAGGACGAGGGCCGCACCCGGCTGTCGCTGCTGGCGCAGGAGATCGCGCGGCTGGTGGGGACGATCCTGGCCGAGTACGCCGGACTGCCGCGCAAGCTGCTGCAGGCCAAGCCGTTCGCCGGGCCCCATGCGGACATGGAAGCGCAGCTCGGGCGGCTGATGGGCAAGCGCTTTGTCGACGAGACCCCGTACACGCAGCTGGTCCATTTCCCGCGCTACCTGAAGGGCATCGCCATGCGGGTCGACAAGCTCAAGGGCGACCCGGCGCGCGACACGCAGCGCACGCAGGAGATGGCGCCGCTGGTACAGCAGTGGCAGCGGTCCGAAAAGCAGCTGCGCACCCAGGGCCGCGGCGGCGAGGACGCGCGGCTGGAGGAATTCCGCTGGATGCTGGAGGAACTGCGCATCGCGCTGTTCGCCCAGGAGCTGCGCACACCGGTGCCGATGTCGGTCAAGCGGCTGCAGAAGGTGTGGGAATCGATGCAGCGCTGAACGTCGGAATGCCGGGGCGAACCACAATTGGTCGCTCCGGCGCAACAATCTGCCAAAATCTTGATGGTGATCAGTCTGGACGTCAGCGGATTCTCATGCTCAACCGTTAGAATCGCCGGTTCAGTCTTCTTCTGGCGGGTCTTATGTTTGCGCTGCAGTTCGCATTGCGTCGTGTTGTAGCTGGTGGTTTCACGGTGGGCGCCCTGGCGCTGGGCCTGCTGGCCGCACCGGCATCGGCGGAAGTGGTGGTGATCCTGAATTCGGGTGATGCAACTGTCACTCTGATCGACAAGGATACCCAGAAGGTGCTGGAGACCTTCCCGATCGGCAAGGAACCGCACCACCTGATCGCCACGCCGGACGACAAGTCGCTGATCATTGCCAACGCGGTCGGCAACGACCTGGTGTTCCTGGACCCGGTCTCGGGCAAGGTCCAGCAGCGCGTGCCCAATGTCGACGACCCGTACCAGATCGGCTTCTCGCCGGACCAGAAGTGGTTTGTCGCCACCGGCAACCGGCTCGACCGTGTCGACCTCTACCGCTGGGACGGCAAGGCGCTGAAGCTGGCCAAGCAGTTCCCGCTGGCCAAGACCCCCAGCCATATCGCCTTTACCGCCGACAGCCGCATCGCCTTCATCACGCTGCAGGACTCCAATGAGGTGGTAGCCATCGACCTGGTCACGCAGAACGTGATGTGGCGCATGGAAACCGGCTCGGCGCCGGCGGGCATCTGGGTCACGCCGGACCAGAAATACCTGCTGGTCGGCATGACCGGGGCTGATTACGTGGCCGTGATCGACTGGCGCACGCGCACGGTGGTCAAGCAGATCCAGACCGGCAAGGGCGCGCACAACTTCCGCGCCGTCGGCGACAAGCGCCATCTGTTCCTCAGCAACCGGGTCACGGGCAGCATCAGCATCATCGACCAGCAGACGCTGGCCAAGGTCGGCGACATCACCGGCCTGCCGCCGGGCCCGGACGACATGGAGCTGACCGCCGACGGCAAGACGCTGTGGGTCACCTTCCGCTGGGCGCGCTCGGTCGGCCTGGTCGACGTGGCCAGCCGCAAGCTGGTCAAGACCGTGCGCGTCGGGCGCTCGCCGCACGGCATCTATTTCCGCACGCGCGCGCCGCTGTATTGACCGGGCAGGGCAGGGACCATGGACCACACCAGGGCATCGCGATCCGCATGGCTGGGCAAGCTGCTGGCTGCGCTGGCGCTTGCCTGCGGCCTGCCGGCCGCGCTGCAGGCGGCTGATGTCCCCAAGCCCGCCGCCAAAGCGTGCCTGGCCGGCACGCTCTACCTGACCTTCGACACCGGCAGCATGAGCCAGGCGCAGCTGATCGCCGACACGCTGCGCCGCCACCATATCCGCGCCACCTTCTTCCTGGCCAATGAGCCGACCGTGCGCCAGGACAGTTCGCTGGACCCATCCTGGGCGCCGTACTGGAAGGCGCTGGTGGCCGACGGCCACGCCTTCGGCACGCACACCTTCGACCATGTCTACCTGCGCAGCGTGCGCGCCGGGCATGTGACCATGCGGCCGCAGTTCGGCACGCAGGCGGGCAAGGACATGGCCATGGACGCCGCTGGATTCTGCCAGGAGCTGCGGCGCAGCGCCGACGCTTTCCACGGTATGACCGGCGCCGACATGGTGCCGCTGTGGCGCGCCCCCGGCGGGCGCACCGCGCCGCAGACTGTGCAATGGGCCGAACGGTGCGGCTTCCGCCACGTCGGCTGGGCGCCGGCGGGGTTCCTGGGCGATGAGCTGTCGTCCGACCGCTATCCCAACGCGGTGCTGCTGGAGCGCGCGCTGGCCAGCCTGCGCGACGGCGATATCACCATGGCGCACCTGGGCATCTGGTCGCGCAAGGATCCGTGGGCGCCTGGCGTGCTGGAGCCGCTGCTCGCCGGTCTTGAGCGCAAGGGATTCTGTTTCGCGACGCTGCGCGAGCACCCGGCCTACCGCGACTGGATCGCCAGGCCGCAGGCAGTGGGGCAAAAGGAGGGCAGGCGGTAATGTGGGAGACGCTGAACGGCTGGATCGGCCAGGTTGAGGGCACGCTGTTCCAGGACGTGGTGCTGCCCGTGGTCTATGACCTCGGGTTTGGCCGCTATGCCGAGGAAGCCTTCACCGGCACCGAATGGCTGCTGGTGGGCCTGGTGCAGATCGTGGTGATGGCATTGATCCTGGGACCGCTGGAGAAATGGCGCCCGGTCGAGCCGGTATCCGACCGTGCCGCCATCCGCACCGATATCTTCTACACGGTGATCCACCGGCTCGGGCTGTTCCGGCTGGCCATGTTCTTCCTGCTGGCGCCGCTGACCGACGCCCTGGAAGGCGAGCTGCGGCTGATGGGCTGGCACCGCATCAATGTGGAAGACTGGTGGCCGGGCGTGACCTCGGTGCCGCTGGTCAGCTTCTTTGTCTACCTGCTGCTGTTCGACCTGCTCGACTACTGGTACCACCGGCTGTCGCATACGTTCCGCTGGTGGTGGCAACTGCATGCGGTGCACCACAGCCAGCGCCAGATGACGCTGTGGAGCGATAACCGCAACCACCTGCTGGACGACATGCTGCGCGACCTGGTGTTCGCGCTGGTGGCGCTGGGCGTGGGCGTGGAGCCGTCGCAGTACGTGCTGCTGGTGGCGTTGTCGCAGCTGCTGCAGAGCCTGCAGCATGCCAACGTGCGGTTGCACTTCGGCGCCATCGGCGAGCGGCTGCTGATCTCGCCGCGCTTTCACCGCACCCATCACGCCGTGGGCATCGGCCATGAGGCCGACGGCGCACCGGCCAGCCTGGGCGGCTGCAACTACGGCGTGATCTTCCCGTGGTGGGACATGCTGCTCGGCACCGCGGTCTTCACCGAGACCTACCACCCGACCGGCATCCGCGACCAGCTGCCCCCGCCGCTGGGCAAGGGCCACGACTACGGCGCGGGCTTCCTGGCGCACCAGTGGTACGGCATCAAGCGGCTGCTGAGGCTGCGCTGAAACGACAGGTCTGGAGGCAGCCCTCTACCCGCGGCGCAGCACGGCGCGCCGCGGCGGCAAGCGGCGTATGCTAGTGTTTCGGATTGCCGCCGGTCCGGCCCAGTCGGACTACTGCCGCGCCCGGCGCCTTTCCTCCTGTTTGCCTTCGACTGCATGAACGATATCTTCCGCTCGTTTGGCCGCGCGCTGGTCAGCCAGCTGCATCCCCGCATGCTGATGCTGACCGTGCTGCCTTTCGTCCTGGTCACGCTGCTGTGGGGCGGCCTGCTCTGGTGGGGCTGGGACCCATCATGGGCGCCACGCGCAGTTTCCTGGAAACCTCCATCCTGACCAGCTGGATCTACAGCGCGCTTGACTGGTTCGGCCTGCAGTCGATGCGCACTATCGTGGCGCCGCTGTTCGTGGCGGCGCTGGCGATCCCGCTGGTGATCGCCTCGATGCTGATGTTTATCGGCGTGTTCTCGGTGCCGGCGGTGGTGCGCCACCTGGAGCGCAGCTACCCGGACCTGGCCAAGGCCCATGGCGGCAGCATCCTGGGCAGCGTGTTCCAGTCGCTGGGCAGCACGCTGGTGTTCCTGGTGCTGGTGCTGGTGACGCTGCCGCTGTGGCTGATCCCGCCGTTCTTTGCGCTGATCCCGCCGGTGCTGTGGGGCTGGCTGACCTACCGCGTGATGACGTATGACGCGCTCGCCGACCACGCCAGCGCCGAAGAGCGCAAGACGCTGGTGCGCCGCCACCGCACGCCGCTGCTGGTGATCGGAGTGGCGGTGGGGCTGCTAGGTTCGGCGCCGACGCTGCTGTGGGTGTCGTCGGCGGCGGTGATCTTCCTGTTCCCGTTCGTGCTGGCCGGCACGCTGTGGCTCTATGTGCTGATCTTTATCTTCTCGGCGCTGTGGTTCGGCCACTTCTGCCTGCGCGCGCTGGCGCAGTTGCGGGCCGAGCGCGCGGCGGTGCCGGCCCAGCCGCCGGCGCATCAGCCGGGCAAGCCGGCGCTTGACGGTGACGTCATTGACCTGGCGCCGACCGACGTGCGCCGCATCGAAAATTCCTGAAGCGAGGGCAATATGGGTTTTGGCCTGATCGTCATTGGCGACGAGATCCTGTCGGGGCGGCGTGAAGACAAGCATCTGCGCCGCACCATCGAACTGCTGGGCGCGCGCGGCCTGGCGCTGGACTGGGCCGAATACGTCGGCGACGACCGCGCCCGCATCACTGCCACGCTGCGGCGCACGCTGGCCGGCCCGGACGTGGTGTTCTGCACCGGCGGCATCGGCGCCACGCCGGACGATCACACCCGCCAGTGCGCGGCCGCCGCGCTGGGCGTGCCGCTGCTGCTGCATCCCGAGGCGCGCGAGCTGATTGCGCTGCGCATTGCCGAGACTGCCGGCGGCGACCCGGTCAAGGCCGACTTGAACCAGCCGGAAAACCAGCACCGTTTCAAGATGGGCGAGTTCCCCGAAGGCGCGCGCATCATCCCCAACAGCTACAACCGCATCCCGGGCTTTTCGGTCGGTCACCACCACTTCATGCCGGGCTTCCCGGTGATGGCATGGCCGATGATGGAATGGGTGCTGGACCACGACTATGCGCACCTGTTCCATCAGGTGCAGCAGCAGGAGCGGGCCTTCTACGTGTTCGAGGCGCCGGAGTCCACGCTGACGCCGCTGATGGAGACGGTCGAAGCGGCGCATCCGGGCATCCGCGTGTTCAGCCTGCCGTCGGTCGGCGACGTGCAGCGCGGCGACCGCTTCGCGCGCCGCCACATCGACCTCGGGGTCAAGGGCCCGGCCGATCTGCTGGCGCCGGCCTATGCGATGCTGCTCGAAGGCGTGCAGGCGATGGGATTCGAGACCGTGGAGCAGCCGCCGCGCGAAGCGGCGCAGGCTTAGAACCCGTTTCACAAAGAAAAGGTTCTTCAGCAGGACTGGTCGCAAGAAAGAAGAAGGGGCAGCCAAGGCTGCCCCTTCTTCTATTCATGCCCGACAGCGATCAGGCGCCGTGCCACGGCAGTCCGCGCACGCACCAGCCTTCAACAGTCTTGCGGTGGTGGTGGTCGTCGCGGTTGCCCTCGAAGCCTTCCAGCACGTCCATGGCGAAGTGGTAGCCGGCTTCGGTGGCCACGCGCGCGGCGTGCTTTGAGCGCGCCGCGCTGCGGCACAGGAACAGCACCGGCACGTCGGCCGGCACGCGCGCCTTCAGCTCTTCGACGAAGCGGGCATTCTGCGCACCTCCCGGATAGGACATCCATTCGACATGGGCGAATTGCGCGTCCGGCACGTCAACGCCGCCGACCCAGTCCAGCTCGGCCTGGGTGCGTACGTCGACCAGCACGGCGGAAGGGTCGTTCTGCAGCAGCGCAAAGGCTTCCTGCGGCGACAGCGCGCCGAAATACGGGAGCTGGTTCTGTTGCTGGCGCTGGCGGGCGGCCTGGAGGAGATCGTCTCGGGTGGTCATCTGCGTGACAAATTTGAGGAATGGAATGGGTGCGGCAAGACCGCAACACAGTATTCTATAGCGCCGGGCCGGTTCGAAGCCTGATTGCCGGCTGCCGGAGCGCTGCATGACTCTTTTTGGTGCGGCTGCACTGTTACAGTGCGCCTCCTTGCTGAATGCACCATTGTGGTGTTTTATTAGGAGGCGCTATGGCGGGATGCGTGTAACCGCTGCGCCACTCGCCACCGAAGCAGCTACTTGCGTGACGGACACTGACGCCGCCGCGGTGCGCGGTTCGCCGACGTTGCACATTTTTCGGGCTATCGGCGGCAGTGGGGCGTTTGCATGGCACGCTTTCTGCTAACATTCCTCGTCCTTTCGTGGCTGGTCGGGACGGCGCGGCAGAGCATGCATCGGCGCCGGTGACGACAGGCCCAAGAATTGGCTTTCTCAGACTTCCGCCGAATATCCAGGAGATTGGCATGGCCCACAGCGTTGCAGACGTGATGAAGCTTGTGAAGGAAAACGACGTCAAATTCGTCGATTTCCGTTTCACCGATACCAAAGGCAAGGAGCAACACGTGTCCGTGCCCGTGTCGCACTTCGATGAAGACAAGTTCGAAAGCGGCCACGCCTTCGACGGTTCGTCGATCGCCGGCTGGAAGGGTATCGAAGCTTCGGACATGCTGCTGATGCCGGATCCGAATACCGCCAACGTCGATCCGTTCTACGAAGAACCCACGCTGGTGCTGACTTGCGACGTAGTCGAGCCGTCGGACGGCAAGGGCTATGACCGCGATCCGCGCTCGATCGCCAAGCGCGCCGAAGCCTACCTGAAGAGCACTGGCCTGGGCGACACCGCCTACTTCGGCCCGGAACCCGAATTCTTCATCTTCGACGGCGTGACGTGGAACGTCGACATGCAAGGCTGCTTCGTGAAGATCCACTCCGAAGAAGCCCCGTGGTCGTCGGGCAAGGAATTCGAGCACGGCAACAGCGGCCACCGTCCGGGCAAGAAGGGCGGCTACTTCCCGGTCGCCCCGATCGACACCTTCCAGGACATGCGTTCGGAAATGTGCCTGATCCTGGAATCGCTGGGCATCCCCGTTGAAGTCCACCACCACGAAGTGGCTGGCCAGGGCCAGAACGAAATCGGCACCAAGTTCAGCACGCTGGTGCAGCGCGCCGACTGGACCCAGCTGCAGAAGTACGTGATCCAGAACGTCGCCCACACCTACGGCAAGACCGCCACCTTCATGCCGAAGCCGGTGGTTGGCGACAACGGTTCGGGCATGCACGTGCACCAGTCCGTGTGGAAGGACGGCCAGAACCTGTTCGCGGGCAACGGCTACGCCGGCCTGTCGGAATTCGCGCTGTACTACATCGGCGGCATCATCAAGCACGCCCGCGCGCTGAACGCTATCACCAACCCGGGCACGAACTCGTACAAGCGCCTGGTGCCGGGCTTCGAGGCTCCGGTCAAGCTGGCTTACTCGGCCCGCAACCGTTCGGCTTCGATCCGCATCCCGTACGTCGCCAACCCGAAGGGCCGCCGCATCGAGACCCGCTTCCCGGATCCGCTGATGAACCCGTACCTGGGCTTCTCGGCGCTGCTGATGGCCGGTCTGGACGGCGTGATGAACAAGATCCACCCGGGCGAAGCCGCAGACAAGAACCTGTACGACCTGCCGCCGGAAGAGGATGCAAAGATCCCGACCGTCTGCTCGAGCCTCGACCAGTCGCTGGAGTACCTGGACAATGACCGCGAGTTCCTGACCCGCGGCGGCGTGTTCTCGAACTCGATGATCGATGCCTACATCGAACTGAAGATGGAAGAAGTCACGCGTTTCCGCATGACCACGCACCCGGTCGAGTTCGAAATGTACTACTCGCTGTAAGCGGCCCTTGCCCGGGAATGACGCAGGTTGCGACCGGGCAACAGTTGCACCAGAAAGGGGCGGCTTCGGCTGTCCCTTTTTGCTTTGCTCGCTAGAATGGGGAATCCTGTTCCACCCCGTTCAAACCTAACGCCATGTTCATGGACGCCTCTTCTCGCACGGCCCGCCGGACCCTGACCTTGCACCAATCTCTGCACCAATTTCGTCTCGGATTCCCTGTTCTGGTGAGTGCCGTGGCGCTGACGCTGGGCGCATGGGCCGGGCAGTCTTCCGCGCAGTCCTCGGACGTCTATGTCTGCACCGGGCCCAATGGCGTGCCCGAGTATCGCAATGGCAACGCCGGCAAGGGCTGCAAGAAGCTGAACCTGCCGGAGGTGGTGACGGTCCCGGGCGGGCGCATTGCTGCGCCGGCCAAGGGCGCTGGCAGCACGGCCGGCGCGGCTGCTGGCGGCACCAGCTTCCCGCGCGTGGACAGTGCCACGCAGAAGAGTCGCGACGGCGAGCGCCGCGCGGTGCTCGCGCAGGAGCTGCAGGCCGAAGAGGCCAAGCTGCAGGCGCTGCGTGCCGAGTACAACAACGGCCAGCCGGAGCGCCAGGGCAATGAGCGCAACTATCAGAAATACCTCGATCGCACGGCAGCGCTGCGCGATGACATCGCCCGCAGCGAAGCCAACGCGGCGTCGCTGCGGCGCGAGCTTGGCAATTTGAAGGACTAGTCTTATGCGTCGCCTGATTCGCGGAGTGTCGCGCAAGGTCAGCGGTGCCGACGGCGTCCGTGGCGAATCGCCGGCGGCTGACGCGGCACTGGCCGAAGGCAGCGCCCAGGTGCTGACCATGGGCGCCGTGGCGTTTCATGCCGGCCTGGACGTGGTGGCCAACCCGGTGCTGCTGGTGCAGCAGCCGGGGCTGCGCGTCGTCTTTGCGAACCCGGCGGCTGAAGCCACCTTCGGCGTGTCGCGCAAGGGCATGGTGGAGCTGACGCTGCCTGACCTGTTCGGGCGTTCCGATGAGCTGCACAGCATGATCGACACCGTGGTCACACGGCAGTTCGACGTGCGCCGGCAGGACCTGATCCTGCACCCGCCGCTGCAGGAGCCGGCCCATGTGCACGTGGTGATCGCCGCGCTGGAAGCAGTGGGCGACACCGTGGTGGTGGAGATCCTGCCCAATGAACAGAAGGTGCGCAGCGAACGCGAAGAGCGCATCCTGGACCTGACCTCGGCCAACAAGGAACTGATCCGCAACCTGGCCCACGAGATCAAGAACCCGCTGGGCGGCATCCGCGGCGCGGCGCAGCTGCTGGAGTTCGAGCTGCCGGAGCGCTCGCTGCGCGAGTACACGCAGGTCATCATCAAGGAATCGGATCGACTGCAGACGCTGGTGGACCGGTTGCTGGAGCCACACCGGCATCCGCATATCGTATCGAGCCTGAATATCCACGAAGTGCTGGAGCGCGTGCGCTCGGTGGTGCTGGCGGAGTTTCCCAACGGGCTGGAGATCGTGCGCGACTACGACGCCAGCCTGCCCGAGCTGCAGGGCGACATGGAGCAACTGATCCAGGCCGTGCTCAACATCGTGCACAACGCCGCGCAGGCGCTGGCCGACCGCATGGCGCGCGGCGATGCGCAGATCGTGCTGCGCACGCGCGTGGCGCGCCAGGTCACGATTGCCAAGCGCTTGTTCAAGCTGGCATTGGACTTGCATGTCATTGACAACGGCCCGGGAATTCCCGAAGACATCCGCGAACGCATCTTCTATCCGCTGGTATCGGGCAGGGATGGCGGCAGCGGACTCGGTCTCACACTCGCTCAAACCTTCGTGCAGCAGCACGAGGGCTTGATCGAATGCGAGAGCAGGCCGGGCTGTACCGACTTTCGCATCCTGTTGCCGCTGCACTAGCTTTTGCTGGCGTCCGCGAGCGATGGTGCACCCGCCGTGGCCGGGCATGCGGAAGACCAAATGACACCGAGCAGACAAGCGACGCACATGAAGCCGATCTGGATAGTCGACGACGATCAATCAATCCGCTGGGTCCTGGAAAAGGCCCTTGCCCGTGAAAGCCTGCTCTCGCGCAGCTTCACCAATGTGCGGGATGCGCTGGCCGCGCTGGAAGACGACCAGCCGCAGGTGCTGATATCGGATATCCGCATGCCCGGCGGATCGGGCCTGGACCTGCTGCAAGCCATCAAGGCGCGGCATCCGGGCCTGCCCGTCATCGTGATGACGGCATACTCGGACCTGGACAGCGCCGTGGCCGCGTTCCAGGGCGGCGCCTTCGAATACCTGGCCAAGCCCTTCGATGTCGACAAGGCGGTCGAGCTGATCCGCCGCGCGCTGGAAGAAAGCCTGCGCGAGGAAGAGCTGGAAGACCGCCTGGTCGACGCGCCCGAGATCCTCGGCCAGGCGCCGGCGATGCAGGACGTGTTCCGCGCCATCGGCCGGCTCTCGCAGTCCAACGTGACGGTGATGATCACCGGCGAGTCCGGCACCGGCAAGGAACTGGTCGCACGCGCGCTGCACAAGCACAGCCCGCGCGCCAACGGGCCCTTCATCGCGCTCAATACCGCAGCCATCCCCAAGGACCTGCTCGAATCCGAACTGTTCGGCCATGAGCGCGGCGCCTTCACCGGTGCGCAGACCATGCGGCGCGGCCGCTTCGAGCAGGCCGAGGGCGGCACGCTGTTCCTCGATGAAATCGGCGACATGCCGTTCGACCTGCAGACACGCCTGCTGCGCGTGCTGTCCGATGGCAATTTCTATCGTGTCGGCGGCCACAACCCCTTGCGCGCCAATGTGCGCGTGATTGCCGCCACCCACCAGAACCTGGAGCTGCGCGTCAAGGAGGGGCTGTTCCGCGAGGACTTGTTCCACCGCCTGAACGTGATCCGGCTGCGCCTGCCGCCGCTGCGCGAACGCCCGGAGGACATCACGCTGCTGGCGCGTCATTTCCTGCAGAAGAGCGCCAAGGAACTGGGCGTCGAGCCCAAGCGCATGTCGGACGAAGCGCTGGCCTATGTCAGCACGCTGCCGTTCCCAGGCAACGTGCGCCAGCTGGAAAACCTGTGCAACTGGCTGACCGTGATGGCGCCGGCGCAGACCATCGAGGTCAAGGACCTGCCGCGCGAGATGCTGGAGGCCGGCACCAGCGAGCCGGTCAATGCGCCGCGGCCCGAGCGCGTTGCTGAAGTGCGCGCGCCCGAGTATGAAAGCGCACCTGACCTGGCCGACTACGGCGGGTACGCGACGACGGTGGCAGAGGCCGATACGGCCACCGCAGTCCGGCCCGCGTCCGTGGCGACGGTGGTCCCGGTCCCGGCCTCGGCCGGCTGGGAAAGCCTGCTTGCCGGCGAGGCACGGGCGATGCTCGAAGCCGGCCAGCCGGAGGTCATGGATGTGCTGACGCGCCGGTTCGAGAAGGCGGTGCTGGAGGCCGCGCTGGGTGTCACGCGCGGGCGCCGCGTCGAGGCGGCGACCCGGCTCGGGATCGGGCGCAATACCATCACGCGCAAGCTGCAGGAATTGGGGTTCGACTGAGCCAGCGCAGGCACGCGGCAAAGAAACCGGCCGGGACTTTCCTGGCCGGTTTTTTTTGCGCGGCGTATTCAGCCGCGCGCTTCGACCAGCCGCTGCGCCATCTCGGCAAAGCCCTCGCCACCGGCTGCTGCGGTGATATAGGCCGGCGGCACCGGCAGCCGAGGCAGGATGTCGCGCACATTGGCCACGCCAACCGACAGCGGAAAGTGGGCGAACATGCTGGCATCGTTGGCCGAATCGCCAATAAACAGCCATTCGTCGCGGCACGCGTCCAGGTCTTCGCCCAGCAGTTCGGCCACGCACAGCTTGCTCATCGACAGCTTGTCGTGAAGGCCAAACCAGCCGTTGACATGGATTGAGCTGACCGTGGCGGTCATGCCGGCCTCGAGCATGATGGCGGCGATGCGGGCCACGGCGTCTTCAGGCAACGGCGCGACGTCCTCGGCATGGTCGATGGCCAGGTCGGCGGCATGCCAGGCCTGGTCCGAGGCCAGCGCGCAGCCCGGCACTTCGCGCACGATGCGCTGGCCCAGCGCGTGGATGCGCTCCAGGTTGCGCGCGCGCGTGGGGGCATCGTCCAGGAAGCGGGTCTGCAGGCGGCCGTTGTGCAGGTGCGAATAGAACGCACCGTTCTCGCCGATGATGGCGTCGACCGGCCACAGCCGGGTCAGGATCTCGGCCCAGGCGATGCAGCGCCCGGTGACCGGGATCACGTGCAGGCCCGCGCGGCGCAGGCCGTCGAGCGCGAGGTAGGTCGAGGCCGGCAGCCGCCCTTCGGTGGTCAGGGTGCCGTCGATGTCGGTCAGCACGCCGCGCACGCTGCGCAACGCCGTATTAGAGAGCTTGTTCAGAGATTGCATGGCGGGCCATTGTAACCGTGGATCTGGCGGCAATTTCTCTTATTGCACTGCAAAACTCACCGTACTGGCCATACTGGTGAATCTGCTGATTTGCTAGCCCAGGTGCGACAGGCGTAACATGCCGCTGTCATAAAAGAATCACATGCTGTCGGATTTTCGACCGACCGGAACAGACAGACCAAAGGAGAGCCACCGATGTCCTTTTCCCGTACCGTGCTCAAACTCGCAGCGCTGACAGCCCTGACCGGGGCCGGCAGCGCCCACGCCGCCGTTGAAATCCAGTGGTGGCACGCCATGCAGGGCGCCCTGAACGACAAGGTGAACGAGATCGCCAACAAGTTCAACGCCAGCCAGTCCGAATACAAGGTGGTGCCGGTCAACAAGGGCAATTACGACGAAACCATGGCCGCGGGCATTGCGGCCTTCCGCGCCGGCGGCTCGCCCGCCATTCTGCAGGTGTTTGAAGTGGGCACCGCCACCATGATGAGCGCCAAGGGCGCGATCAAGCCGGTGTCGGCCGTGATGAAGGACGCCGGCGAGAAGTTCGACCAGAAGGCCTATATCCCGGCGGTGGCGGGCTACTACACCTCGTCCAAGGGCGAGATGCTGTCGTTCCCGTTCAACAGCTCGACCACGGTGTTCTACTACAACAAGGACGCCTTCAAGAAGGCCGGCCTGGATCCGGAAAAGCCGCCCAAGACCTGGCCCGAGGTGATGCAGTACTCGGCCAAGCTCAAGGCCTCGGGCACCAACTGCGCGTACACCACCGACTGGCAGGGCTGGGTCCACCTGGAGAGCTTCTCGGCCTGGCACAACACCCTGTACGCGACCAAGAACAACGGCTTCGGCGGCACCGATACGCGCCTGCTCTTCAATAGCCCGCTGCACGTCAAGCACATCACCAACCTGCAGGACATGGTGAAGAAGGGCTACTTCAGCTACGGCGGGCGCAAGGCCGAGTCGCAGGCCAAGTTCTACAACGGCGAGTGCGCGATGTTCACCGGGTCGTCGGCATCGCTGGCCAATATCCGCAAGAACGCCAAGTTCGCGTTCGCGGTGGCGCAGCTGCCGTATTATCCGGAGGTGCAGGGCGCCCCGCAGAACACCATCATCGGCGGCGCGTCGCTGTGGGTGATGGGCGGCAAGAAGCCCGACGAGTACAAGGGTGTGGCCAAGTTCTTCAATTTCCTGTCGCGCCCCGAGATCCAGTCTGACTGGCACCAGGCCACCGGCTACCTGCCGGTGACGATGGCCGCCTACGAGATGACAAAGAAATCGGGCTACTACGACAAGAACCCGGGTGCCGATGTGTCGGTGCAGCAGATGGTGGTCAAGACCACCGACAAGTCGCGCGGCGTGCGCCTGGGCAACATGGTGCAGATCCGCACCGTGGTGGACGAAGAGCTGGAAGCCGTCTGGGCCGGCAAGAAGGAGCCCAAGGCGGCGCTGGACTCGGCCGTGGCCCGCGGCAATGATCTGCTGGAGCGCTTCCAGAAGACTGCCCGCGAGTAACCCGGCATTGCCAGCAAGCTGATGTGACAAGCGGGCGGTGGCGAAACCTCCGCCCGCTTGCATTGTGGAGGGCCCTGTCGCACCGATCGGGGCTGCCTGCAACTCCGTACCTAGTCTGATGCCGAGACCCGCGGCATCCGCCGGAATCCGTTTATGGAAAAACGCGTCGTTTTCCGTTCGCCGTGGCTGCCGTATCTGCTGGTCTTGCCGCAGATCGCGATCACGCTGATCTTCTTCTTCCTGCCCGCCGGGCAGGCGTTGTACCAGTCGATGCTGCAGCAGGATGCCTTCGGCATCAACCTGGAGTTCGTCGGCCTGGACAACTTCCGCATGCTGTGGAACGACCCGCTGTATGTGGAGTCGTTCCAGACCACTGCCATCTTTGCGGTGGGCGTCACGGTGGTGGGACTGACCACCGCGCTGGCGCTGGCCTATTTTGCCGACCGCATCATCCGCGGCGCCGTCGGCTACAAGACGTTGCTGATCTGGCCGTATGCGGTGGCGCCGGCCGTGGCCGGCGTGCTGTGGATGTTCATGTTCAACCCGACGCTGGGCGTGGTCTCCTACGCGCTGCGCAAGCTCGGCGTCGAATGGAACTTCCTGCTCAACGGCGACCAGGCATTGCTGCTGGTGGTGCTGGCCGCCGCCTGGAAGCAGATCAGCTATAACTTCCTGTTTTTCCTGGCGGGGCTGCAGAGCATCCCGCGCTCGCTGATCGAGGCCGCCGCCATTGACGGCGCCGGCCCGTGGCGCCGCTTCTGGTCGATCGTGTTCCCGCTGCTGTCGCCGACCACCTTCTTCCTGATGGTGATCAACGTGGTCTACGCGTTCTTCGATACCTTCGCGATCATCGACGCGGTCACCCACGGCGGCCCGTTCAATTCGACCAACACGCTGGTCTACAAGGTCTTCCATGACGGCTTCCGCGGCATGGACATCGGGGGCTCGGCCGCGCAGTCGGTGGTGCTGATGGTGATCGTGATCGGCCTGACTGTGGTGCAGTTCCGCTACGTGGAACGCAAGGTCCAGTACTGACGGAGACAACACATGGTAGAACGTCGCCCCTTCCTGGATTTCCTGAGCCACGCGGTGCTGATCCTCGGCATCGTGATCGTGGTGTTTCCGGTGTACCTGACCTTCGTAGCGTCCACGCTGACCGCCGAAGAGGTGCTGGACGCGCCGATGACGCTGATCCCCGGCAGCCACCTGATTGAGAACTATCGCACCGTGCTGTTCCAGGGCGTGGGCGAGGCCGCATCGCCGGTCTCGACCATGATGAAGAACAGCCTGATCATGGCGCTGGGCATTGCGCTGGGGAAGATCGCCATCTCGATCATCTCGGCCTTTGCCATCGTCTATTTCAAGTTCCCGCTGCGCAAGACCTTCTTCTGGCTGATCTTCATCACGCTGATGCTGCCGGTGGAGGTGCGCATCCTGCCGACCTACAAGGTGGTGTCCGACCTGGGCATGCTCGACAGCTACTTTGGCCTGACCGTCCCGATCATCGCGTCGGCTACTGCCACCTTCCTGTTCCGCCAGTTCTTCCTGACCATCCCGGACGAGTTGGCCGAGGCCGCGCGCATTGACGGCGCCGGGCCGCTGCGCTTCTTCTGGGATGTGGTGCTGCCGTTGTCGCGCACCAGTATCGCGGCACTCTTCGTGATCCAGTTCATCTACGGCTGGAACCAGTACCTGTGGCCGTTGCTGATCACCACGCAGAAGTCGATGACGCCGGTGGTGGTGGGCGTGACGCAGATGATCTCGCGCTCGGGCGATGCCGCCACTGACTGGAACCTGGTGATGGCCACGGTGATGCTGGCGATGATCCCGCCCGCGGTAGTGGTGGTGCTGATGCAGAAGTGGTTCGTCAAGGGCCTGGTCGAAACGGAAAAATAAGGCATTGCGCGCCACCGCGCGCAACGCAGGACAACAGCAATGGCAAAACTGTCGCTACGCAACGTACAGAAAACCTACGCCGGCAACGTCAAGGTGGTGCACGGCATCGACATGGAGATCGCCGACGGCGAGTTCATCGTCATCGTCGGCCCCTCGGGCTGCGGCAAGTCCACGCTGCTGCGCATGGTGGCGGGGCTCGAAACCATCACCGGCGGCGAGATCGATATCGGCGACAAGGTGGTCAACGACCTGGAGCCGGCCGAGCGGGACATCGCCATGGTGTTCCAGAACTACGCGCTCTATCCGCATATGAGCGTGTACGACAATATGGCCTACGGCCTGAAGATCCGCGGCATGGCCAAGGCCGAGATCGCGCAGCGGGTGAACCATGCCGCCGGCATCCTGGAGCTGGCGCCGCTGCTGGACCGCAAGCCGCGCCAGCTCTCCGGCGGGCAGCGCCAGCGCGTGGCCATGGGCCGCGCCATCGTGCGCGAGCCGGCGGTGTTCCTGTTTGACGAGCCGCTGTCCAACCTGGACGCCAAGCTGCGCGTGCAGATGCGGCTGGAACTGAAGGAGCTGCACCGGCGTCTGGGCACCACCAGCCTGTACGTCACGCACGACCAGGTCGAGGCAATGACGCTGGCCGACCGCATGATGGTGCTCAATGCCGGACGCGTGGAGCAGATCGGCACGCCGCTGGAAGTCTATTCGCGGCCGGCCAGTACCTTCGTGGCTGGCTTTATCGGCTCACCGCCGATGAACCTGATCCCGGTGGCGCGCAACGCCGGCGGCGACACTGGCGCGCAGATGCGCGTGGTGGCGAAGGAGGGCGAGGCCGCCAACGCCACGCTGGGGCACCTGCCGATGGGGCTGCACCTGCCGGAGCAGGCACTGCTGGGGCTGCGCCCGGAACATATCGAGCCGTGTGCCGCGCATGAGGCCATCGCCGAAGTCGATGTGCGCGTGGTCGAGGCGCTGGGCGCGGATTCCTTCGCCTATGGCGCGCTCGGCGGGCAGCCAGTGGTGGTGCGGCTGGACAGCCATGCGCACGTGCGCGCCGGCGACCGGCTGCCGGTGACGTCGTCGGCGGAGCACCTGCATTTCTTTGCGCCCGATACGGGCAAGCGCATCGAGGCCTGATCATGGCAGACGAACAGACCAACTGGCCAGGCGCGGTGACCACCGACAACTGGCCGTATCCGCGCCATATCGCGCACCGTGGCGCGGGCAAGCTGGCGCCGGAGAATACGCTTGCGGCCTTCCGCCACGGTGCGTCCTTCGGTTACCGGATGTTCGAGTTCGACGTGAAGCTGACGGCTGACGGCAAGCCGGTGCTGATGCATGACGCCACGCTGGACCGCACCACCTCCGGCAACGGACGGGTGGACAGCCTGACGCTGGGCGAAGTGGCGCAGCTGGACGCCGGCAGCTGGCACAGCGCCACCTTTGCGGGCGAACCCGTGCCAACACTCAGGGCGATCGCGCGCTACACCTGCGCCAACGGGTATTGCATCAATATTGAGATCAAGCCTGTCCCGGGCCGGGAGACCCTGACCGGCGCAGCCGTGGCGCTGGACGCACAGAGCCTGTGGCGCGGCGCGCCGGTGCCCCCGTTGCTGTCATCCTTTTCCGAAGACGCACTGGCGGCGGCGCGCCGGGTTGCGCCGGACCTGCCGCGGGCGCTGCTGCTCGACAAGCTGCCCATGGACTGGCTGGACCGGCTGCGCGAGCTCGATTGGGTGGCGCTGGATGCCAACCACCGTGTGCTCAATGCCAAGGTGATTGCCGACGCGCATGCTGCCGGCTTCAGGGTCCTCAGCTACACGGTCAATGACCCGGAGCGTGCTGAGCAGTTGCTGGCCTGGGGCCTGGACGGGCTGATCACCGACGCCGTCGACCAGATAGCGCCTTGATGCAAATTGTTGTGCGGATGTTGCTAACTTGCTGATTGCGCGCTGAATTGTGGTGGGAGACTGTTTCGTATCGCGAAAAGTCCACATTGATCCAAGGCAATTCATGCTATTCTTAGCGCCGTGAAGACTTTAGGTCCTTCCCCGCACAACTTGCCCTTTCGGGCCTTCGTGAGGAAGCCATCACATGCGGCACCCGAGCGGTGCCGTTTGCGTAGGCGCCTCAGTCGGGCTCCCAAGAGTTGTTTGCGATCCGCTAACCGGTCAAGCCGTGTCGCGGAAGGTTGAATAACCCGCTGAACTCCGGCATTCCCGGAGAATAGTGAGCGTCCCATGATGCAGCAGTATCAGAGCAACTCGTACCTCTTCGGCGGTAACGCCCCGTATGTCGAAGAACTGTACGAAGCCTACCTCCAGAACCCCGCCTCGGTTCCCGACAATTGGCGCGCGTATTTCGACGCCATGCAGAACGTTCCTGCGGTCGACGGCACCAGCGCCCGGGACATCGCCCACGCGCCCATCGTTGCCTCGTTCGCCGAGCGCGCCAAGCAAGGCCCCATCAAGACCATCGTTGCCTCGGCCGATTCCGACATGGGCCGCAAGCGTGTCGCTGCCACCCAGCTGATCGCTGCCTACCGCAACATCGGTTCGCACTGGGCCGACCTGGACCCGCTCAAGCGCCAGGAGCGTCCGCCCCTGCCGGACCTGGACCCGGCGTTCTACGGCTTCTCCGAAGCAGACCTCGACATCGTCTTCAATGCCAGCAATACGTACTTTGGCAAGGAGTCGATGAGCCTGCGCGAGCTGCTCAACAACCTGCGCGAAACCTACTGCGGCACCATCGGTTTCGAATTCATGTACGTGAGCGACCAGGCGCAGAAGCGCTGGTGGCAGGAGCGCCTGGAAACCACGCGTTCCAAGCCGGTGTTCACGCTGGAAAAGAAGAAGCACATCCTGGACCGCCTGACCGCGGCTGAAGGCCTGGAGCGCTTCCTGCACACCAAGTACGTCGGCCAGAAGCGCTTCTCGCTGGAAGGCGGCGAAAGCTTTATCGCCGCCATGGACGAACTGGTCCAGCACGCCGGCAGCAAGGGCGTGCAGGAAATTGTGATCGGCATGGCCCACCGCGGCCGCCTGAACGTGCTGGTCAACACCCTGGGCAAGATGCCCGCCGATCTGTTCGCCGAATTCGAAGGCAAGCACGTCGACGACCTGCCGGCCGGTGACGTCAAGTACCACAAGGGCTTCTCGAGCGATGTCTCGACCGAGGGCGGCCCGGTCCACCTGTCGCTGGCGTTCAACCCGTCGCACCTGGAAATCGTCAACCCGGTGGTCGAAGGCTCGGCCAAGGCCCGCCAGGAACGCCGCGGCGAAGTCGGCCACAAGGAAGTGCTGCCGGTGCAGGTGCACGGCGACGCGGCCTTTGCCGGCCAGGGCGTGGTGATGGAGACGCTGAACCTCGCGCAGACCCGCGGCTACGGCACGGGCGGCTCGATGCACATCGTCATCAACAACCAGATCGGCTTCACCACCTCCGACCCGCGCGACGCGCGTTCGACGCTGTACTGCACGGACGTGGTCAAGATGATCGAGGCCCCGGTGCTGCACGTGAACGGCGACGATCCCGAAGCCGTGGTGTACGCCATGCAGCTGGCCGTGGACTTCCGCATGGAGTTCAAGAAGGATGTCGTGGTCGACATCATCTGCTTCCGCAAGCTGGGCCATAACGAGCAGGACACCCCGGCAGTCACGCAGCCGCTGATGTACAAGAAGATCGCCCAGCACCCCGGCACGCGCAAGCTGTACGCCGACAAGCTGGCCGCGCAGAACCTGGTCCCGGCCGAGTTCGGCGACGAGAAGGTCAAGGAATACCGCGCCGCGATGGACGCCGGCAAGCACACCGCCGACCCCGTCCTGTCGAACTTCAAGAACAAGTTCGCCGTGGACTGGATGCCGTTCCTGAACCGCAAGTGGACCGACGCCGCCGACACTGCCGTGCCGGTGACCGAGCTCAAGCGCCTGGCCGAACGCATCACCACCACGCCTGAGACGCTGAAGCTGCACCCGCTGGTGGAAAAAGTCGTCAAGGACCGCGCCAACATGGGCCGCGGCGACCAGCCGCTGGACTGGGGCATGGGCGAGCACCTGGCCTTCGCCTCGCTGGTGTCCTCGGGCTACCCGGTGCGCATCACCGGCCAGGATGCCGGCCGCGGCACCTTCACCCACCGCCACTCGGTGCTGCACGACCAGAACCGCGAGCGCTGGGATGCCGGCAGCTATGTGCCGCTGCAGAACGTGTCGGAAAACCAGGCACCGTTCACGGTGATCGACTCGGTGCTGTCCGAAGAAGCCGTGCTCGGTTTCGAATACGGCTACTCGGCCGCCGAACCGAACGCGCTGGTGATCTGGGAAGCCCAGTTCGGCGACTTCGTCAACGGCGCCCAGGTGGTGATCGACCAGTTCATCTCGTCCGGCGAAGTGAAGTGGGGCCGTGCCTCCGGCCTGACGCTGATGCTGCCGCACGGCTATGAAGGCCAGGGCCCGGAACACAGCTCGGCCCGTATCGAGCGCTTCCTGCAGCTTTGCGCGGACCACAACATGCAGGTCTGCCAGCCGACCACGCCGGCTCAGATCTTCCACCTGCTGCGCCGCCAGATGATCCGTCTGTTCCGCAAGCCGCTGGTGATCATGACGCCGAAGTCGCTGCTGCGTAACAAGGACGCTGTGTCGCCGCTGTCCGATCTGGCCAAGGGCCACTTCGAGACGGTGATCGGTGACCACGAGGAACTGAACGCCGGCAAGGTCAAGCGCGTCATCATGTGCTCGGGCAAGGTCTACTACGACCTGGTCAATACGCGCAAGGAACGCGAGGCCAACGATACGGCGGTCATCCGCCTGGAACAGCTGTATCCGTTCCCGCACAAGGCCGTGGCAGCAGAACTCAAGAAGTATCCGAACGCCACCGAAATCGTGTGGTGCCAGGACGAGCCGCAGAACCAGGGCGCCTGGTTCTTCGTGCAGCACTACATCATGGAAAACATGACGGATGGCCAGAAGCTCGGTTATGCCGGTCGTCCCGCTTCGGCTTCGCCGGCAGTGGGCTACTACGCAAAGCACAACGAGCAACAGAAGGCACTGCTGGATGCTGCCTTCGCCAAGCTCAAGGGCTTTGTTCTGACCAAGTAATCAAGCGGCAGCCGCGGCGGCGCGCGCAGATGGCCGCCGTGGCATAGCCAGCATAAAGACAACACGCATAACACGAGGAATTCACAACCATGGCTATCGTTGACGTCAAGGTTCCGCAACTCTCCGAATCGGTCGCCGAAGCGACCATGCTCAACTGGAAGAAGAAGCCGGGTGAGGCTGTTGCCCAGGACGAAATCCTGATCGAGATCGAAACCGACAAGGTCGTGCTGGAAGTGCCGGCCCCGTCGGCTGGCGTGCTGTCGATCATCGTCAAGAACGATGGTGACACCGTCGTGGCCGATGAAATCATCGCCAAGATCGACACCGAAGCCACCGCTGGCGCCGCCGCACCGGCCGCTGCCGCACCGGCTCCCGCCGCCGCTGCTCCGGCACCGGCCGCCGCAGCTGCTCCGGCCGCCGCTGGCGCCGTGGCGATGCCGTCGGCTGCCAAGCTGATGGCCGAAGCCGGCCTGTCGGCTGGCCAGGTTGCCGGCACCGGCAAGGACGGCCGCATCACCAAGGGCGACGCGATTGCCGCCGCCGCTGCTCCGGTCGCCAAGGCTGCCCCGGCCCCGGCCGCGGCCAAGCCGGCGCTGCAGCAGGTTTCCGCTCCGGTCGACTTCGCCGCGCTGGGCGACCGTCCGGAAGAGCGCGTGCCGATGAGCCGCCTGCGCGCCCGTATCGCCGAGCGCCTGCTGCAATCGCAATCGACCAACGCCATCCTCACCACCTTCAATGAAGTGAACATGAAGCCGGTGATGGACCTGCGCAACAAGTACAAGGACCGCTTCGAGAAGGAACACGGCGTGAAGCTGGGCTTCATGTCGTTCTTCGTCAAGGCCGCGGTGCACGCGCTGAAGAAGTTCCCGCTGATCAATGCTTCGATCGACGGCAACGACATCGTCTACCACGGCTACTTCGACATCGGCATCGCCGTGGGCTCGCCGCGCGGCCTGGTGGTGCCGATCCTGCGCAACGCCGACCAGATGAGCCTGGCCGACATCGAGAAGAAGATTGCCGAGTTCGGCGTCAAGGCCCGTGACGGCAAGCTGTCGCTGGAAGAACTGAGCGGCGGTACGTTCTCGATCTCCAACGGCGGCGTGTTCGGCTCGATGCTGTCGACCCCGATCATCAACCCGCCGCAATCGGCCATCCTGGGCGTGCACGCCACCAAGGACCGCCCGGTGGTGGAAGACGGCCAGATCGTGATCCGCCCGATGAACTACCTGGCGATGTCCTACGACCACCGCATCATCGACGGCCGTGAAGCCGTGCTGGGCCTGGTCGCCATGAAGGACGCGCTGGAAGATCCGGCCCGCCTGCTGCTGGACCTGTAATAAACGGTCCCCCCGCGCACGCGCTGCCGTGCGCGGGAGCGCACTCCCCGTGATGACGGCGCGCCGGCACGAGCTGCCGCCGGCGCCCAATAAGGAATTCCCATGAGCAAACAATTCGACGTGCTGGTGATCGGCGCCGGCCCCGGCGGCTATATCGCCGCCATCCGCGCCGGCCAGCTGGGCCTGAACGTGGCCTGCTGCGAAGGCAATCCGTATGACGATCCCAAGGGCGAAGCCCGCCTGGGCGGCACCTGCCTGAACGTGGGCTGCATCCCCTCCAAGGCGCTGCTGGCTTCCTCGGAAGAGTTCGAGAACGTCCAGCACCACCTCGGCGACCACGGCATCACCGTGGGCGACGTCAAGGTCGACGTGGCCAAGATGCTCAAGCGCAAGGACGACATCGTCGGCAAGATGACCAAGGGCATCGAGTTCCTGTTCCGCAAGAACAAGGTGACGCTGCTCAAGGGCTACGGCAAGTTCGTCGGCAAGACCGCCGACGGCTTCCAGGTCGACATCGCCGGTGAAGTGGTGACCGCCAAGCAGGTCATCATCGCCACCGGTTCGAAGGCTCGCCACCTGCCGGGCATCGCCGTGGACAACGACCTCGTCAGCGATAACGAGGGCGCGCTCAAGTTCCCGACCGTGCCGAAGAAGCTGGGCGTGATCGGCGCCGGCGTGATCGGCCTGGAGCTGGGCTCGGTGTGGCGCCGCCTGGGTGCCGACGTGACCGTGCTGGAAGCGCTGCCGGCGTTCCTGGGCGCCTGTGACGAAGGCGTGGCCAAGGAAGCGCAGAAGCAGCTGACCAAGCAGGGCCTGAAGTTCAGCCTCGGCGTGAAGGTTGACGAAGTGACGACCGGCAAGAAGGGCGTGACCGTCAAGTACACCGACAAGGACGGCGCAGCCCAGACCCTGGAAGTCGATCGCCTGATCGTGTCGGTCGGCCGCGTGCCCAACACCGACAACCTGGGCCTGGATGCCGTCGGCCTGGCCGCGGACCAGCGCGGCTTCATCGAGGTGGACGACCACTGCGCCACCAAGGTGCCGGGCCTGTGGGCCATCGGCGACGTGGTGCGCGGCCCGATGCTGGCGCACAAGGCCGAGGACGAAGGCGTGGCCGTGGCCGAGCGCATCGCCGGCCAGAAGCCGCACATCGACTACAACTGCGTTCCGTGGGTGATCTACACCTTCCCGGAAATCGCATGGGTAGGCAAGACTGAAGCCCAGCTCAAGGCCGAAGGCCGCGAGTACAAGGCCGGCCAGTTCCCGTTCATGGCCAACGGCCGTGCGCTGGGCATGGGCCATGCCGACGGCTTCGTCAAGATGCTGGCCGACGCCAAGACCGACGAGATCCTGGGCGTGCACATCGTTGCCGCCAATGCCTCTGACCTGATCGCCGAAGCCGTGGTGGCGATGGAGTTCAAGGCCGCCAGCGAGGATATCGGCCGCGTCTGCCATCCGCACCCGTCGATGTCGGAAGTCATGCGCGAAGCCGCGCTGGCCGTCGACAAGCGTCAGCTCAATATGTAAGCCCGATGGCTCACATAGCCTGAGTACCGGCGCGCCGCACCAGTGGCGCGCCGTTTTCACTTGCGGCCCGGCCGCACGACCCAGCCAGCATGAACGTCACTGAGTACTACGAGAAGGAACTGAAGGAGCGCGGCTACCAGTCTGACGAGGCGCAGCTGCGCGCCGTGGCCCGGCTGCAGCAGTGCTACGACGAATGGGTGGCCTACAAGAGCCGCCGCAACAATGCCCTGAAGAAGCTGCTGGTCCGTCCCGACGTGCCCAAGGGCGTCTACTTGTGGGGTGGGGTGGGGCGCGGCAAGTCCTTCCTGATGGACAGCTTCTATACCTGCGTGCCGGTGGTGCGCAAGACGCGGCTGCATTTCCACGAGTTCATGCGCGAGGTCCATCGCCAGCTCGAAGAGCTGCGCGGCCGTCCCGATCCGCTGGATGAGCTGGCCAAGCGTATCGCGCGCCGCTTCCGGCTGATCTGTTTCGATGAATTCCACGTCAGCGACGTCGCCGACGCGATGATCCTGCATCGCCTGCTGCAGCAGATGTTCGAGAACGGCGTGCAGTTCGTGATGACTTCCAACTACCGCCCGGACCTGCTGTATCCGGATGGCCTGCACCGCGACCGCGTGCTGCCGGCTATCGCGCTGCTGCAGCAGAAGCTCGACGTGCTCAACGTCGACGCGGGCATCGACTATCGCAAGCGCGCGCTGGAGCAGGTGCAGGCGTACCACACGCCCCTCGGCGCCAAGGCGAGTTCCGCGCTGCGCGACGCCTTCACCTCGATCGCCGGTGTGGCCGACGAGTCGCCGCTGCTGCATATTGAGCACCGCGAGCTGCGTGCGCTGCGCAAGGCCAACGGCGTGGTGTGGTTCGACTTTGCCACGCTCTGCGGCGGCCCGCGCTCGCAGAACGACTACCTGGAACTGGCGTCCCAGTTCCATACCGTGATCCTGTCCGACGTGCCGCGCATGACGCCGCGCATGTCGTCCGAGGCACGCCGCTTCACCTGGCTGATCGATGTCTTCTACGACCACAAGGTCAAGCTGCTGATGTCGGCGGAAGTGCCCGCGGACGAGCTCTACACCGAAGGCCAGATGGCCAACGAGTTCCATCGGACCGTATCGCGCATCATCGAGATGCAATCGCGCGAATACCTGGAATCCGAGCGCCGCACCATGGATACCACGCTCACCTGAGCGTTGTTTTCCGGCCCGGCGCGACGATAGCCGGGCCGCATTGACCTATATCAAGGTCGATTCGGGGAGCCGCATATACCCTCCATCGGGTAGAAAAAGGTCCCCATGTCGTCGCCCCCAGTCACCAGTCCTTCAGCCAGCTTGCTGGCACCGTACCCGCCGGCCGCGCTCCGTGACGCCGTGGGCCCGGCTGCGTCCGGTGCCGGTGCGCGGCTGGCCTGCTTCCATTGCGGCCTGCCCGTCATGGACACCGAACCGCTTGCCGCCGAGCTGGACGGCAGCCGCCGGGTGTTCTGCTGCGGCGGTTGCCAGGCACTGGCGCAGACCCTCCATGCGGCGGGCTTTGCCCACCTGTACGGGGATGAAGCCCGCTTCGCCCGCCCCATCGACGACGATGCCCGGCGCGAGGCCGAGCCGATCTGGGCCGCCTACGACACCCCTGAGCTGCGCTCCCAGTTTGTCCGCCCGCTTGACGGCGGCCGCGCCGAGATCACGCTGGCGCCCGAGAACATCCGCTGCGCCGCCTGCGCGTGGCTGATCGAACAGCACCTGAGCCGCCAGCCGGGCGTGGAGTCCGCGGTCGCCAATGTCGCCACGCGGCGCGTGGTGGTGCGCTGGCGCGATGGCGCCCAGACCGTGGCGGGGCTGCTGGCCGCGCTGGCCGGGATCGGCTACATGGCCTGGCCGTTCGAAGTCTCGCGCACTGACCAGCAGGACCGCCGCGCGCGCCGCGGGCTGTTGATGCGCATGGCGGTGGCCATGCTCGGCATGATGCAGGTCATGATGTACGCGTGGCCGATCTACACCCATGAGGCCACCATCGACCCTGGCCAGCTC
This sequence comes from Cupriavidus necator, assembly GCA_022041995.1. Lineage (GTDB taxonomy): Bacteria > Pseudomonadota > Gammaproteobacteria > Burkholderiales > Burkholderiaceae > Cupriavidus. Next base: position 2,661,557 of record CP074381.1, on the reverse strand, counting down.
CAGCTGATGCGCTGGGCCAGCTTTGCCCTGACGCTGCCGGTCGTGTTCTATGCCGCCTCGCCGATCTTTGCCGGTGCCTGGCGCAGCCTGCGCCATCGCCATATGGGCATGGACGTGCCGGTGGCGATCGGCATCGGCGCCGGCTTTGCCGCCAGCGCGCTGGCCACGGTGCGCGCCGTGGGCGAGGTGTATTTCGATTCGGTGACGATGTTCGTCGCCTTCCTGCTGCTGGCACGCTACCTGGAACTGCGTGTGCGCCAGGCTTCGCGCAGCGGCGCAGAGATGCTCGCGCGCCAGCTGCCGGCCACCTGCGAACGGCTGGCCGCCACCGGTGCCGCCGGCGAGCGTGTCCCGGTCGCGCGCCTGCGTGCGGGCGATCTCATCCGCGTCAAGGCCGGCGAGATCGTCCCCGCCGATGGCGCCGTGGTGGCGGGCGCCAGCGAACTGGATGAATCCATGCTGACCGGCGAGAGCCGCCCGGTGCGCCGCGCCGCCGGCGAGACCGTGCTGGCCGGCAGCTTCAATACGGCAAGCCCGCTTGAGCTGCGGATCACGCGCGTCGGCGCCGGCACCCGTCTGGCCGAGATCGTCGCCGTGCTGGACCGCGCGCTGGCTGAAAAGCCGCGCCTGGCCACGCTGGCCGATCGCGTCGCGGGCTGGTTCGTGGCGACGCTGCTGGTGCTGGCGGCGCTGACCGGGCTGGTCTGGGGCCTCTGGATCGATCCGTCGCGCGCCTTGCTGGTGACGATTGCGGTGCTGGTGGTCAGTTGCCCGTGCGCCTTGTCGCTCGCCACGCCGGCCGCACTGGCCGCGGCTGGTGCGGCGCTGTCGCGCCGCGGCGTGCTGCTGACACGCGGCCACGCGCTGGAGACGCTGGCGCGTGTCACCGACGTGGTGCTCGACAAGACCGGCACGCTGACCGAAGGCCGCTTTGCCGTGGCCGCGGTCGAGCCGCTGGCTGACGCCGATCGGGTGCAATGTCTGGCACTGGCCGCCGCGATGGAGCGCGGTGGCGAACATCCGATCGCGCGCGCCCTGGTGGCCGCGGCGCAGGGCAACGCCGGCATGCCGCTCCAGGTGTCCGACATGCGCAACGTCCCGGGCCAGGGCCTGGAGGCGATCGTCGATGGCCGACGCCTGCGGCTTGGCCGCGCCGACTTTGTCGCAGCGCTGAGGCCCGACAACGGTCACGCGCCGGACCCCGGGCGCAGCGACGCAGACCATCCTGGCGCCACCGTGGTGTGGCTGGGCGCGCCAGCGGGCACGCTGGCGCGCTTCGTCCTGGCCGATGCCGAGCGAACGCAGACGCCGCAGCTGCTCGCGCGGCTGAGCGAACTGGGCGTGCGCTGCCACCTGGTGTCGGGCGATCACGCCGATGCGGTCCACTGGTGGGCATCGCACTTCGGCATCGATTGCGTGGCCGGCGCGGTCACCCCGGAAGGCAAGCGCGACTACGTCGCGCGGCTGCAGCAGGGCGGGGCGGTGGTGCTGGCCGTGGGCGATGGCATCAACGATGCGCCGGTGCTGGCGCAGGCCCAGGTGTCGATCGCCATCGGCAGCGGCGCGCCGCTGGCCCAGGCCGGCGCGGACGCGGTGCTGACGCACGGCGGCGTGGCCGAGATCGCCACCGCGCTGGCGGTGTCGCGCCAGACGCGCCGGGTGGTGCGCCAGAACCTCGGCTGGGCCTTCTTCTACAACGTGGTTGCCATCCCGCTCGCAGCGACGGGGCTGGTCACGGCCTGGATGGCCGGCATCGGCATGTCGTTGTCGTCGTTGCTGGTAGTGGCCAATGCCTGGCGCCTGCTGCGCGCCGGCAAGCCGCGGCGCAAGGGAGTCTGACTGATGGAAACGCTTTTCCTGCTGGTGCCGATGAGCCTGGTGCTGGTCGTGGTCATCGCGGGCGCGCTGTGGTGGGCCCTCCATGCCGGGCAGTACGACGACCTGGACCGGCCCGCCGAATCGATCCTGCTGGACAACGACAAGCCCTGAACCCGCCGGGCGATGTGCCCTCCGACCGGGGCCCCGCACGCAGGTTCCATGCATGCTCTGAGCGACTTGATAAAGATCAACGCACGCGCAGCATGGTTTTTCTAAAGTCACACTGTCAGTAGGTTTTTCTCTTCTCTAAGCTTTGGGGGTCTGAATGGATGTCACTGCCGCGTCTTCACGCGTCGACACCTTCAATTACGGCGTCGTAAGACAGTTCGCTGTCATGACGGTAGTATGGGGGATCGTCGGCATGGCCGTCGGCGTGCTGCTGGCAGCACAGCTGATCTGGCCCGAACTCAACTTCAACACACCCTGGCTGTCGTTTGGCCGGCTGCGACCGCTGCATACCAATGCGGTGATCTTTGCCTTCGGCGGCAGCGCGCTGTTCGCGACCTCGTACTACGTGGTCCAGCGCACCTGCCAGGCCCGCCTGTTCTGCGGCCCGCTGGCCGCGTTCACGTTCTGGGGCTGGCAACTGGTCATCGTCGCCGCCGCCATCACGCTGCCGCTGGGGATCACCAGCTCAAAGGAGTACGCTGAACTGGAATGGCCGATCGACCTGCTGATCACCGCGGTCTGGGTGGCCTACGCGGTCGTGTTTTTCGGCACCATTGTCAAGCGCAAGACCCGGCATATCTACGTCGCAAACTGGTTCTTCGGCGCCTACATCCTGACCATCGCGCTGCTGCATATCGTCAACAACATCGAGATGCCGGTGTCGTTGTGGAAGTCCTACTCGGCCTATGCCGGCGTGCAGGACGCAATGATCCAGTGGTGGTATGGCCATAACGCCGTAGGCTTCTTCCTGACCACCAGCTTCCTGGGGATGATGTACTACTTCATTCCCAAGCAGGCCGAGCGCCCGATCTACTCCTACCGCCTGTCCATCGTCCACTTCTGGGCGCTGAACTTCACCTACATGTGGGCCGGCCCGCACCATCTGCAGTACACCGCGCTGCCGGACTGGGCGCAGTCGCTGGGCATGGTGTTCTCGCTGATCCTGCTGGCGCCCTCGTGGGGCGGCATGATCAACGGCATCATGACCCTGTCGGGGCCTGGCACAAGCTGCGCACCGACCCGATCCTGAAGTTCCTGGTGGTGGCGCTGTCGTTCTACGGCATGGCCACGTTCGAAGGCTCGATGATGTCGATCAAGACCGTCAACGCGCTCTCGCACTACACGGACTGGACCATCGGGCATGTGCACTCGGGCGCGCTGGGCTGGGTCGCGATGATCTCGATCGGCTCGCTCTACTACCTGATCCCGCGTCTGTTCGGCGAGAAGCAGATGTACAGCGTCCGCCTGATCGAGTGGCACTTCTGGATCGCGACCATCGGCGTGGTGCTGTATATCGCCTCGATGTGGATCGCCGGGGTGATGGAAGGCCTGATGTGGCGCGCCACGCAGCCTGACGGCACGCTGACCTATGCCTTCGTCGAAGCGGTCAAGGCCAAGTACCCGTTCTACCTGATTCGCTTGCTGGGTGGCCTGTGCTTCCTGTCCGGCATGCTGCTGATGGCCTACAACGTGCTCAAGACCATCGTCGGCAAGCCCGCCGTGGATGCGCCGATCCCGGCCAGCATCCCTGCCGCTGCCCACTGATCATTCCAGGATAGAAAGATGTCCGACAAACAACGCTTCTTTTCCCACGAAACGCTGGAGAAGAACATCGGCTGGCTGATCATCTGCACGATCCTCGTGGTCAGCATCGCGGGTCTGGTCCAGATCGTGCCGCTGTTCTTCCAGCACTCCACCACCGAGCCGGATCCGGGCATCACGCCGTATTCGCCGCTGCGGCTGATGGGGCGCGATATCTATATCCGTGAAGGCTGCGTCGGCTGCCACTCGCAGCAGGTCCGCACGCTGCAGGCCGAGACCGAGCGCTACGGCCACTTCTCCACGGCGGGCGAGTCGGTCTACGACCACCCGTTCCTGTGGGGCTCCAAGCGCACCGGTCCCGACCTGGCGCGCGTGGGCGGACGCTACTCGGAGGACTGGCAGCGCATCCACCTGCGCAATCCGCGCGACGTGGTGCCGGAATCGGTGATGCCATCGTACCCCTGGCTGGAAAAGGCCGAGCTGCCCACCAACGATATCCAGGCCCGCATGCGCGCGCTGGTGCGCCTGGGCGTGCCGTACACGGATGCCGAGATCGCCAAGGCACCGGACGAGCTCAAGGGCAAGACCGAAGAGGATGCGCTGGTTGCCTACCTGCAAGGCCTGGGCACCAACCGCCGCAACGTCCGCGTGGATTCCGCCGCCGCCGCGGCACCCAAGGAGTAAACCATGGCCATGATCACTGCCATTGCGACCGTCGTGTCGATGGTTGTCTTCCTGGGAATCTGCTGGTGGGCCTGGTCCGCCGGCCGGCAGGCCGCCAACCGGGAATCCGCCATGCTGCCGTTCGCGCTGCCTGACGAAACTACGACAACATCGAGCCGGAACACCTAGCCATGAGCGATTTCATTTCCGAATTCTGGAGTTATTACATTGCCGCCATCGCGCTCATCGGCATCGTCTGGTGCGTGTGGCTGTTGTTCTCGCAACGCAAGGTCACCAAGACCGCCGGCGGCACTGAAGACACCGGCCATGTCTGGGACGGTGACCTGCGTGAGCTGAACAACCCGCTGCCGCGCTGGTGGATGTGGATGTTCCTGCTGGCCTGCATCTTCAGCCTGGCCTACCTGGTGCTGTACCCGGGGCTGGGTTCGTATGCCGGTTTGCTGAAGGTCTCCACGCAGGGCGAACTCGCCGCGCATCGCGCAGCGCAGGAGAAGATGCAGAACGAAATCTACGCCAAATACCTGAAGATGGACGTCAAGCAGGTGGCGGCGGATCCGCAGGCGCGCGAGATCGGCCAGCGCCTGTTCCTGAACTACTGCGCACAGTGCCATGGCTCGGACGCACGTGGCAGCCGCGGCTTCCCGAACCTGACGGACAGCGACTGGCTCTATGGCGGCGAACCCGACACCATCCGGCAGACCATCACCAAGGGCCGCAATGGCGTGATGCCGCCGTTTGCCGCGACCATCGACGCCAAGCAGGCGGGCGACGTGGCGCAATACGTGCGCTCGCTGTCGGGGCTGTCGTCGGACCCGATCCGTGCGTCGCGTGGCGAGGGCACCTTCAAGACGACCTGCGTGGCATGCCACGGCGCCGGCGGCAAGGGCAACCAGGCGCTCGGTGCGCCCAACCTGTCGGACAACGTGTGGCTGTATGGCAGCTCGGAAGGCAGCATCGTCGACGCCATCCTGAAGGGTCACAACAACCACATGCCCGCGCATGAGGAGATCCTGACGCCTGAACGCATCCGCATGCTGACGGCCTATGTCTGGGGTTTGTCGAACACCGGGGGCGGAGCCGGGCAATGATCGACGACTCATGTGAGCGGGCGCTGGTGGCTCGCGGGAGAGCATGTCCATGAATGCACCCGGGACCGAAGAAATGGCCCGGGCGGCCGACCTGCAACGGTCGGCCGCTGCGCCGGGCGAGACCTCTGACGAAACGCTCTACGAGGTCCGCCGCAAGATCTACCCGCGCTCGGTGACGGGTGCCTTCTCCAGCTGGCGGGTCTGGCTGGTGATCCTGACCCAGCTGATCTACTACGGCACGCCCTGGCTCCAATGGAATGGCCGCCAGGCCGTGCTGTTTGACCTTGGCGCGCGCAAGTTCTACATTTTCGGGCTGGTGCTGTGGCCGCAGGACGTCATCTACCTGGCGGTGCTGCTGGTGATCTCGGCGCTGGCGCTGTTCCTGTTCACGGCGATCGCGGGACGGCTGTTCTGCGGCTATGCCTGTCCGCAGACGGTCTACACCGAGATCTTCATGTGGATCGAGCGACGGGTCGAAGGCGATCGCATCGCCCGCATCCGGCTCGATGGCGATCCGTGGAGCCTGCGCAAGCTCCGTCTCAAGGCGACCAAGCATTTCCTGTGGGTGCTGATTGCGCTCTGGACCGGCTTTACCTTCATCGGCTATTTCGCGCCGATCCGCGGGCTGGGCGGCGAGGTGCTCAGCCTGTCGCTGGGGCCGTGGCAGTCGTTCTGGATGCTGTTCTACGCGTTCGCCACCTGGGGCAATGCGGGCTTCATGCGCGAACAGGTGTGCAAGTACATGTGTCCGTATGCGCGCTTCCAGAGCGTGATGGTGGATCGCGATACCTATGTCGTGACCTACGACGTCGGCCGCGGCGAGCCGCGCGGCAGCCGATCGCGCAAGACCGACCACCACAAGACGGGGCTTGGTGACTGCGTCAACTGCAGCATCTGCGTGCAGGTGTGCCCGACGGGCATCGATATCCGCGACGGCCTCCAGTACGAGTGCATTGGCTGCGGCGCCTGCATCGACGCCTGCAACCAGGTCATGGACAAGATGGACTACCCGCGCGGCCTGATCCGGTACACCTCGGAAAACGCGATGCGCAAGGCCTTGTCCGCGGCGGCATCGCGCAAGCGCCTGCTGCGTCCGCGCGTCATCATCTATTCCGTGATCTGGGTGGTGCTGCTGGCCGGCTTCATGGCGTCGATCGCGCTGCGCACGCCGCTGAAGGTCGACATCATCCGCGACCGTGGTGCGCTCGGCCGTGAAGTGGAAGGCCGCTGGATCGAGAACGTCTATCGCCTGCAGCTGATCAACACCACCGAAGCGCCGATGAAGATCACCGTGCGCGCCGACAGCGACGAGCTGAAGAACCTGAAGGTGGAGTACGACAAGCAGGCCGAATCGCTGGCGCCGACGTCCAACCGGTTGCTGCCGATCCGGATCCGCGTGCCGATCGAGGCCGCGGCGCAGGGCACGCACAGGATCGACGTGACCGTGACGAGCGAGGGCACGGAGCGGGGGCATGCCGAAATCCGGCAATCCACCAGTTTCATCGTTCCGCGCGATTTGTGAAGCTAGGCAGGCGTAGACGTAGTCGTCAAGATGAAGGGGGCAAGATGAGTCAGCAAGGCAATCCGTGGTGGAAGGAGCCGTGGCCGTGGCTGTTGATGAGCGGCCCGCTGGTTGCGATGGTGGCATGCGGCGTGACGATCTGGCTGGCATCCACGCATCCGGACATGCCGGTGCAGGGTGCAACGCGCCATGGCCTGGTCGTGGAGAAGGCCGATGCCGCGCCGCCCAGGGCTGCTGCAGCGAGGCAGCCATGAGGTTGCGCTGGCTGATGTGGGTACTCTGGCCGGCGTTCCTGATGGCTGGGTTTGCGACCGCAACGGTGTTTTCGGTGGTGGATCCCGGTGACCTGAATTTCTTCGGCCAGCCGATCGAAGCGTCCCGCGAATCGGTCTACACCGTCGGCTTCCTGATGGCCTGGGCGTTCTGCGCGTTGTCCAGCGGACTGACGCTCTACACCATGCCAACGCGGCTCAGCGATACCGACGAACTGGAATGAGCGGACTGGCGTGAGGTCTGCGCTGCCATGGCCGGATGCGGCACTGGCAGCGCTTGGCCGCTTAGCAGGAGCGGGTGTAGAGTTGCTTGATGCCGTCGATGTCCACCAGCTTGACGTGGCGCTGGCGAATCTGGATCAGGCCGGCTTCGGCAAAGCGAGAGAACAGGCGGCTGACGGTTTCGAGCTTCAGGCCCAGGTAGCTGCCGATCTCTTCCCGGCTCATGCGCATCACGAACTCGGACGCCGAATAGCCGCGCGCCGACAGGCGCTCAGAGAGATTGATCAGGAAGGCAGCAAGGCGTTCCTCGGCACGCATTGAGCCCAAGGTCACGAGCATCAGCTGGTCGTGCGTGATTTCCTTGCCCATCAGGCGCAGGAACTGCTGCTGCAGCGACGGCAGGTCTGACGACAGCGTCTGCAGTTCGCTCATCCGGACCACGCAGACTTCGGTATCTTCCAGCGCGACGGCATCGGAGGCGTGCTGCATCTCGCCCAGCCCGTCGAGACCGACGATTTCGCCAGGCAGATGGAAGCCGGTAATCTGCGAGCGGCCGTCTTCAGTGGTGACGTGGGTCTTGAGCGTGCCAAAGCGCACGGCATAGACCGCGGTGAGCGGATCGCCCATGCGATACAGGGTTTCACCCTTGTGCACGCGGATGCGTTCCTGCACCAGCGTGTCCATCTTGGCGAGGTCTTGCTGCGACATGCCAACCGGAAGGCACAACTGCCCCATCGCACAGGTGGAGCAGCGGGGTGACATCTCGGTAATGGGAATGGAGGTAAGCAATTGGAACCTGCTAGAAATGGCAGCGAGGGCGCGATTGGGACATTTTACCGTGCGATGTGATGTGGTAGGGAGTGAGAATTGACATTTGGCGTGCTGATCAGCGTTTTTCTGCTGGCTTTGCTGGGCGGGGTCCACTGCGCCGCCATGTGCGGCGGCGTGGCGCTGGCCGTGGAGCAACGCCGCGGCGCGACGGCGACGATCAGCTTGGTGCCCAGCCGCGCCGCCTGGCTGGGCGAGCTGCTGACAATGCACGTGGGCCGGATTTCGACCTACATGCTGCTTGGTGCCGCGCTCGGCGCGGTCGGCGCCTCGGCGTGGAAGCAGGACTACCTGCCGGTGCAGCGCTGGCTGTTTGGCGCGGGCAGTGTCATGCTGCTGTGGTCGGGCTGGCGGTTGCTGCGCGGCAACACCTTTACCGTCAACTGGCTGGAGCGGCTGGCGGCGCATGCCGGCGCCGCGGTGGCGCGGCGGCTGGACGGCCTGGCAGGTGGCATGCCAGCCTTCATGCGGGCGCGCGGCGGCCTGGCGCGGCGCTATGGCGTGGGCCTGGCATGGGGCCTGGTGCCCTGCGGCATGGTCTATGGGGCGCTTACACTGGCGCTGCTGGCGGGCAACGCGGCGTCTGGGGCACTCGTGATGGGCGTGTTCGGGCTCGGCACACTGCCCAACCTGCTGGTGCTTTCCGGCCTGTCGGGCTACTTGCGTACGCTGTCGCGACGTCGCGGCATGCGCCTGGGGGCCGGCCTGGCGGTGATGGCATTCGGCGCCCTTGGCATTGCCCGAGCGGTGCTGCTGCCACATTCGCTGGCCGAGCATGGGTTCTGCCTGGTGTTCTGAGGCGCCGGCGACACCCGGGCAACGGATGATGGTTGCAGGCGGAGGCGGGAATGCCATACAATCGCCAACATTGCGGTATCGCGCGGTGTAATATGAGCCGCGGTAAGCAGCGGGCGAGCAGCGCCAGGCGGCCTTCATACCAGAAGGCGCGTTCAGGGCAGGGGAAGCGGAAGGTTTTCGATGCCCGTCCCGTCCCCACAGTCCATCCGGTTCAAAAGATCTGGTTCAAAAGTCCGGCTGGCACTGCGGTGTTGGCGATGCCGGCCTTGCTCCCGATACCCGTTTTTCTTGCGTCCGAGGCCTTCAGTTCGCTGACAGCGACGTCCGATGTGCGGACGCGCTACGCAAGAGGTTCGCTGGCCGGCCCATAACGGCATGCGAACGATCTTCTGCCGGAACGGCAACTCGATGCAAAGATAGGGAAGTGCACGGCTTGGATGCAGCAGGTATCCGGCTAGCTGCGCAATGAGATGGCGGTGGCTTTCGCACCGCTGTATCCAAAATCTCCGGTGCCCCGGATTCGTCCGGGAGCAGGTGCAAAGACAGGCTGCACACCATCAACATGAATACCCAAGAGGCGAAGATCGTCCTCGAGACGGCGCTGATCTGCGCGCAGGAACCGTTGCGCGTCAACGATCTGCGGCGGCTGTTTGACGACGACGTCGGCGCAGACACCATCCGCGTGCTGCTTGAGGAACTGCGCCAGGACTGGCGGCCGCGCGGCGTGGAACTGGTGGCCCTGGCCAGCGGCTGGCGCTTCCAGAGCCGCCCGGAAATGCGTGAATACCTCGATCGTCTGAATCCTGAAAAGCCGCCAAAATATTCGCGCGCCGTGATGGAAACGCTGGCAATCATTGCCTACCGGCAGCCGGTGACCCGCGGCGATATCGAGGAAATCCGCGGCGTGACGGTCGGCACGGAAGTCGTCAAGAAGCTTGAGGACCGCAGCTGGATCGAGGTGATCGGACACCGCGACGTGCCGGGCAGGCCGGCGCTGTATGCAACCACCAAGGCATTCCTGGACGATCTTGGCCTGCGCACGCTGGATGAGCTGCCGCCGCTGGAAGATGCCCAGGCGCAGGCGCAGGCAACCCTGCTGGAACAGCAGGCCATCAATTTTGAAGACCTGGCGGCAAACAAGGCGGCCAGCGCCGACGAAGAGGCATTTGCCGACTCCGCCGCGCAGGGCGGGCCGCCCGCAGTGCAGGCGGCGGATGCGGCCGAAGCATCCGTCGCAAACGAAGCCGAGACGACCGACCCGGCCGACGAAGGCGCCAATGGCTCTGACGTGCAGCCGCTGCAAGCTGCAGCCGACGATGCCGCCGAGGCCGCTTCCACCGAACCAGCCGCACCCAATCCGGACGGGGCGCGGGGCGATTTGCCGGACAACGGCACCCCGCCGCACCCGAGCGAGCACGACGAGCGCGTGCCGAACTGAACAACATGCAACATCCGATAGTGAATATCTTGTCTGATTCCGTTGAGCAAGACACCCGCAATGCGGGCGCACCCGCCGATACCGGCGCCGCAGAACCCGGATCGGGCAGCGAAGCTGCGCCGCGCCGCAAGGGGCTGCGCCGCGGGCTGAGGAACCTGGTGGCATCGCGCCGCCAGGCGGCGCAGGACCGTGGCGAGGGCGCCGAAGGCGCCAGCGCCGGCGGCCAGGCCGATGCCGGTGAACCGGGCGCCGCACAGGCGGCGGGCGGTGCGCGCGGTGGCCAGCGCGGCCGCGGCAAGCGCAAGACGGGGCCGGGCGAGGGCGGCCAGAGTAGCCAGGGCGGCCAGGGCGCCAGCAAGGCGGACAAGGTGGACCGCGCGGCCAGGGCCGAAGGCACCGACAAGCCCGAGCAGCCCGGCCGCAAGCGCAAGCCGGTCCAGCGTTCAGGCAAGGCGGCAGTGCCGGGCGAGGCGCAGGGCGCCGGCGCGCGGCAGCAGGGCCGCCGCAAGGACGGCGGCAAGCCGCAGGCGCCCCGCAAGGGCCAGGGCGGCGGGGACAAGACCGCGGCGAGCAGTGAAGACCTGTTCCGCTTTGTGATCTCCGAGCAGTACGACAGCGAAGACACCGTCATCCCGCGCACCAAGGCCAAGCCGGTGCGCGAGCTGTCGGCCGACGACGACGCGCCCAAGCTGCACAAGGTGCTGGCCGAAGGCGGGCTGGGCTCGCGCCGCGAGATGGAAGAACTGATCCTGCAGGGTCGCGTTTCGGTCAACGGCCTGCCGGCCCATATCGGCCAGCGCATCCTGCCGGCGGACCAGGTCCGCGTGAACGGCAAGCTGATCCACCGCAAGGTGTCGACCAAGCCGCCGCGCGTGCTGCTGTACCACAAGCCCGCCGGCGAGATTGTCAGCCAGTCCGATCCGGAAGGCCGTCCGACCGTGTTCGACAGCCTGCCGCGCATCAAGTCCGGCAAGTGGGTCGCGGTGGGCCGCCTGGACTTCAATACCGAAGGCCTGCTGATCTTCACCACCTCGGGTGACATTGCCAACCGCTTCATGCACCCGCGCTATGGCGTGGAGCGCGAGTACGCGGTGCGCACGCTGGGCGAGCTGGCCGAGGCCGACCGCCAGCGCCTGCTGCACGGCATCAAGCTCGATGACGGCGAAGCCAACTTCCTGCGCATTGCCGACGGCGGCGGCGAAGGCGTCAACCAGTGGTACCACGTGGCCCTGACCGAAGGCCGCAACCGTGAAGTGCGCCGCATGTTTGAGGCGGTCGGGCTGACCGTGTCGCGCCTGATCCGCACCCGCTACGGCCAGTTCCTGCTGCCGCGCGGCCTCAAGCGCGGCCGCTGGCAGGAAGTCGAGCCGAATGACGTCAAGGCGCTGATGGCCGGTGTCGGCCTGAAGGTGCCCGGCAAGGGCGAGCAGGCCCCAAGGGTGCCACCAAGGTGGGCGGGCGCAAGCAGCGCACCGAAGCCGCGATTGCCGGCATGCCGATGCCCACGGGCATGGACGGCCTGCCGCGCTTCGACCAGGGCGGTGCCCGGGTGGTGGCGGTGGCCGCAGCAGCCAGCCGGATCCGATGAAGACCTCGATGGGCTATATCAGCCACGGTCCCACGTTGCTGACCTCGCACGCGGCCAACCTGGGCGGCGGCGCGGCACTGGCGCGCGCCAGGGGCGCGGTGGCGCCGGCATGGGCGGCATGGGTGGCATGCGCGGTCAGGGTGGCCAGGGTGGTCTGGGTGGCCAGGGTCAGGGCAAGCCGCGTCGCGGCGGTGGCGAAGCCAACGGCAATGTGATGCCGAAGGCGTCGAAACCGGGTGGTAACCGTTCCCCGCGCGGCGGTAGTGGCGGTGGCGGCGGCAACCGTGGTGGCAGCCGCGGCGGCAACCGATAAGCGCTGCTTGCGGCGTACGGCGGGCTGAATGCCTGCCGGCGCCGGGTTCAGGGCGCGGAAATGTCTGGCTTTTGCGTTTTCGACATAATCCGCGTATAATTCAAGTCTATTCAAAAAGCCATCCTCGTCGAGGATGGGCGAATGATGGGCATTGCGCCCATTTTTTTTTGGTTCGCCCGTTTTTCGGTTCTCTCCGCTGGGGCGGGGGGATGGCGGACAGGCAGGGCTGCAGCAGGGTCGTCCCGGACGGCACCGGCGGGTTTGCCTGCCACGGTGTTGATGGCCATTACTCGGGATAACAGTGCATCTGGCAGATTTGATCGAAACCACCCTAAGCGGCATGGGATATGAGCTGGTCGAGCTCGAGCGTGCCCCGGCCGGATTGCTGCGTGTCTATATCGATCAGCCTGAAACCGGCATTGCCATCGAGGATTGTGAAAAGGTGAGCCGCCAGCTCACCCACGTGTTCACGGTCGAGAACGTGGATTACGAACGCCTCGAGGTCTCGTCACCCGGACTGGACCGGCCGCTGAAGAAGCTGGCCGACTACGTTCGCTTTGCCGGCGTGGAGGTGCGCGTGACGCTGCGCCTGCCCGTCAATGGACAGAAGAACTTCACAGGCATCCTGCGCGAGCCCACCGGCGCGGCGGGCGAGGAGAAGATTGGCCTGGAGTTCGAGGGCAAAGATGGCCCGGCGCTGCTGGAATTTGCCGTATCCGATGTCGACAAGGCACGCCTGGTGCCGGTGATCGACTTCAAAGGAAATCAAAGAAAAGGGAACAAGCAATGAGCCGCGAAGTTCTGTTGCTCGTCGATGCGCTTGCGCGTGAGAAGAACGTCGACAAGGATGTGGTATTCGGTGCCCTGGAGGCGGCGCTCGCCTCGGCCACCAAGAAGCGTTTCGAGGAAGACGTGGATATCCGTGTCGCGATCGATCGCGAGTCGGGCGAGCATGAAACCTTCCGCCGCTGGCTGGTCGTTCCCGACGAGCTGGGCCTGCAAGAGCCGGACAAGCAGATCCTGCTGTTCGAGGCCCGCGATGAAAACCCCAGCATCGAGCTGGGTGATTTTATCGAGCAGCAGATCGAGTCGGTCGAGTTCGGCCGCATCGGTGCGCAGGCTGCCAAGCAGGTGATCCTGCAGCGCATCCGCGACGCCGAGCGCGAGCAGATCCTGAACGACTACCTGGATCGCGGCGAGAAGATCATGACCGGCACGGTCAAGCGCGCCGACAAGAAGGGCCTGATCGTCGAGTCCGGCCGCGTGGAAGCGCTGCTGGCCCGCGACCAGATCATCCCAAGGAAAACCTGCGCACCGGTGACCGCGTGCGTGCGTATATCCTGAATGTGGACCGCGCCGCGCGCGGCCCGCAGATTGAACTGTCGCGCACCGCGCCTGAGTTCCTGATCAAGCTCTTCGAGAACGAAGTGCCGGAAATGGAGCAGGGCCTGCTGGAGATCAAGGCGGCTGCCCGTGATCCGGGCGTGCGTGCCAAGATTGCCGTGGTGGCGCATGACAAGCGCATCGACCCGATCGGCACCTGCGTGGGCGTGCGTGGCACGCGCGTCACCGCGGTGCGTAACGAGATCGGCGGCGAGGCCGTGGACATCGTGCTGTGGTCGGAAGACCCGGCGCAATTTGTGATCGGCGCGCTGGCGCCGGCGCAGGTGCAGTCGATCGTTGTGGATGAAGAGAAGCACAGCATGGACGTGGTGGTCGACGAGGAAAACCTCGCGGTCTCCATCGGCCGCAGTGGTCAGAACGTGCGCCTGGCGTCCGAGCTGACCGGCTGGCAGATCAACATCATGACGCAGGAAGAGTCGGCGCAGAAGCAGGCCGAAGAGAGCGATGTCGTGCGCAAGCTGTTCATGTCCAAGCTGGACGTGGATGAGGAAGTTGCCGACATCCTGATCGAGGAAGGCTTCTCCACGCTGGAAGAAGTGGCTTATGTCCCCATCAGTGAAATGATGGAGATCGAGGCCTTTGACGAAGACACCGTCAACGAGCTGCGCAATCGCGCGCGTGATGCGCTCCTGACGATGGAACTGGCCCGGGAAGAAAAGGTGGAAGAGGTGTCGCAGGATCTGCGCTCGCTCGACGGCCTCAACCCGGAACTGATCGGCAAGCTGGCCGAAGGCGATATCCATACGCGTGACGACCTGGCCGAACTGGCCGTGGACGAGCTGGTCGAGATGACCGGTGTCAGCGAGGATGAAGCCAAGTCGCTGATCATGAAAGCACGGGAACATTGGTTCAACTGAGGGACACGGCCGGGCCGGCCTACACCTGGCCCGGGCGCGCTTTCCGCAACGATTTGTCCCGACGTAGAAACCAAGCATTGAAAGGGTTTGAATGGCAAGCACAACAGTTGCCCAACTGGCCGCAGAACTGAGTCGCAGCGCAGCTGCCCTGCTGGAACAATTGCAGGCGGCTGGGGTGGGCAAAGCGACGCCAGAAGACATCATCACGGAATCGGATAAGACCAGGCTGCTGGACTATCTGAAGCGTTCGCACGGCCAGTCCGACGACAGCTCCCGCAAGAAGATCACACTGACCAAGCGCGAAACCTCCGAGATCCGCCAGTCGGATGGTACCGGCAAGACCCGTACGGTCCAGGTGGAAGTGCGCAAGAAGCGCGTGCTGATCAAGCGCGACGAAGCTGCGCCCGATGCCCAGGCCGACGCGGCCGAAGCCCACGCGCCTGTCGTCGATGCTGCCGATGAGGCGCGCCGCGACGAGGAAGAACGCCAACAGGCCGAACTGCTGGCGCGCCAGGAAGCTGAAGCCAAGGCCGCCCGCGAGGCAGCCGAGCGTGAGGAAGCCGAGCGCCGCACCCGCCAGGAAGCCCTGGAGGCTGAACAGCGCCGCCAGGCCGAACTCGCCGCCCGCAAGGCGGAGGAAGAGGCTGCCGCATCGCGCGCCGTGACCGAGGCCAACGAGGATTCCTCGCGCAAGAAGGCAGAGGACGAGAAGGCACGCGTCACCGCCGAACGCGCCGAGGCGCAGAAGGCTGCCGACGAGGCCAAGGCTGCGGCCGACAAGGCCCGCGCCGAGCAGGAAGTCGCTGCGCGCAAGCGCCGCGAGGCTGCCGAAGCCGAGGCCCGTGCGATCCAGCAGATGCTGAACGCCCCGCCCGCGTGCTGAAGGCGCCGTCCGAGCGCAAGGCTGAAGAGAAGAAGGCCGAGCAGACCGGTACGCTGCACAAGCCGGTGAAGCCGGCTGGTGCGACCACGGAAGCGAAGAAGGACGACAAGAAGCCGGCCACCACGACCACGACTACGGCGACCGCCGACAAGAAGGGCAAGGTCGTGAAGGCGGGCTGGCAGGACGACAGCAGCCGCAAGAAGGGCAGCGGCCTGAAGACGCGCGGCGATTCGTCGGGCGGCGTAGGCGGCTGGCGCGGTGGTCCGCGTGGCCGCGGCGGCAGGCAGCAGCAGCATGACGACAGCCGCAGCAGCTTCCAGGCGCCGACCGAGCCGGTCGTGCGTGAAGTGCACGTGCCGGAAACCGTCTCGGTGGCCGACCTGGCTCACAAGATGGCCGTCAAGGCGTCCGAGGTCATCAAGCAGATGATGAAGCTCGGCCAGATGGTGACGATCAACCAGGTGCTGGACCAGGAAACCGCCATGATCGTGGTGGAAGAAATGGGCCACAAGGCGTATGCCGCCAAGCTGGACGATCCGGAAGCGCTGCTGGTGGTGGGCGGTGAGGAACACACCGACGCCGAGCTGCTGCCGCGTCCGCCGGTGGTGACCGTGATGGGTCACGTCGACCACGGCAAGACCTCGCTGCTGGACTACATCCGCCGCACCAAGGTGGCCGCGGGCGAAGCCGGCGGGATTACGCAGCACATCGGTGCCTACCATGTGGAAACCGACCGCGGCGTGATTACGTTCCTGGATACCCCCGGTCACGAGGCCTTCACGGCCATGCGTGCCCGCGGTGCCAAGGCAACCGACATCGTGATCCTGGTGGTGGCCGCCGACGACGGCGTGATGCCGCAGACCAAGGAAGCGATTGCGCATGCCAAGGCTGCCGGCGTGCCCATCGTGGTGGCGATCAACAAGATCGACAAGCCCGATGCCAACCCGGACCGTGTCAAGCAGGAACTGGTGGCGGAGCAGGTGGTGCCGGAAGAATACGGCGGCGATTCGCCGTTCGTGCCGGTGTCCGCCAAGATGGGTACCGGTGTGGAAGACCTGCTCGAGCAAGTGCTCCTGCAAGCCGAAGTGCTGGAACTGACGGCACCGGTGGATGCCCCGGCCAAGGGCCTGGTGGTGGAAGCCCAGCTCGACAAGGGCAAGGGCCCGATCGCAACCATCCTGGTCAGCAGCGGCACGCTCAAGCGTGGCGATGTGGTCCTGGCTGGCAGCGCCTACGGCCGCGTGCGTGCCATGCTGGACGAGAACGGCAAGCCGACCAAGGAAGCCGGCCCGTCGATCCCGGTGGAAATCCAGGGTCTGTCGGAAGTGCCTGCCGCCGGTGAAGAAGTGCTGGTGCTGCCGGACGAGCGCAAGGCACGTGAAATCGCGCTGTTCCGCCAGGGCAAGTTCCGCGACGTGAAGCTGGCCAAGCAACAGGCCGCCAAGCTCGAGAACATGCTCGAGCAGATGGCCGAAGGCGAAGTCCAGACGCTGCCGCTGATCGTCAAGGCCGATGTGCAGGGTTCGCAGGAAGCGCTGGTGCAGTCGCTGCAGAAGCTGTCGACCGCCGAAGTGCGCGTGCAGATCGTGCACGGCGGCGTGGGCGGCATCTCGGAGTCCGACGTCAACCTGGCGACGGCTTCGAAGGCAGTCATCATCGGCTTCAACGTGCGTGCCGATGCGGGTGCGCGCAAGCTGGCCGAGCACAACGGCATCGATATCCGCTACTACAACATCATTTACGATGCGGTAGACGAGATCAAGGCGGCGATGTCGGGCATGCTGGCGCCGGAGAAGCGCGAAACCACCATCGGCACGGTCGAGGTACGCCAGGTGTTCCGCGTACCGAAGATCGGTGCGGTGGCCGGCTGTATGGTCACCGACGGCATGGTCAAGCGCAACTCGCTGGTGCGCGTGCTGCGCAACAACGTGGTCATCCACGACGGCGAGCTGGATTCGCTCAAGCGCTTCAAGGATGACGTCAAGGAAGTCAAGCAAGGCTTCGAGTGCGGTCTGTCGATCAAGAACTTCAATGATGTTCAGGAAGGCGACCAGCTCGAAGTGTACGAAATCACCGAGGTGGCGCGTACGCTGTAAGGCGATACGCAAAACGGCAGGCTCCGGCCTGCCGTTTTCACTTTGGAACTAGACAGCATTGAATGGCCAAGAAAGGCAATATCTCCTCCCGCAATCTGCGCATCTCCGACCAGATCCAGAAAGAACTGGCCGAAATGATCCAGCGCGAAATCCGTGATCCGCGTCTGGGGCTGGTGACGCTCCAGTCTGTGGCGCTGACGCCGGACTACGCGCACGCCAAGGTGTATTTCACCGTGCTGGGTGCGGAGCCCGAAGTGGCCGCCGCCATTCTCAAGGAGAAGGCTGGCTACCTGCACTCGCTGCTGTTCAAGCGCCTGCACATCCATACCGTGCCGACGCTGCATTTCCATCATGACACCTCGGTCGAACACGCGATCGAGATGTCCAGGCTGATCAACGAAGCGAACGCCACGCGTTCGAAAGACGACTGAGCCGGTGCCCATGCCGCCAGGCATGGGCTTCGCGGCCTGACCGCGACCTGATTGTTGCAGCCATCCGCGCCGCGCCGTCGCCTCCCGCTTTATTTTCCGATGACCGATTCCAACGCCAACCGTCCGCCGCGCCTGCCGCGCCGCGAGGTCCATGGTGTGCTGCTGCTCGACAAGCCGCTGGGCCTCTCGTCCAACGACGCGCTGGTGCGCGCCAAGCGCCTCTTGCGCGCGGCCAAGGCCGGCCATACCGGCACGCTGGATCCGCTTGCCACCGGGCTGCTGCCGCTGTGCTTCGGCGAAGCCACCAAGTTTTCGCAAGACTTGCTGGAAGCGGACAAGACCTATGACGCCGTAGTGCGGCTGGGCGCACGCTCGAGCACGGGCGACGCCGAAGGCGAGCTGCTCGACGTGCGCGAGGTCACCTGCGACCGCGCCGCGGTGGAGCAGGCGCTGGCAAGCTTCCTCGGCGAGATCGAACAGGTGCCGCCGATGCATTCGGCGCTGAAGAAGGACGGCCGCCCGCTGTATGAATACGCGCGCGCCGGCCAGACCGTGGAGCGTGCGGCGCGCCGCGTCACCATCCGTTCGATCGCGCTGCTGGACTGCGCCTTGCCCGATACCCCGTCGTTCACGATGCGGGTGATGTGCAGCAAGGGCACCTATATCCGCACGCTGGCCGAGGACATCGGTGAAGCGCTGGGCTGCGGCGCGCACCTGACCGGATTGCGCCGCATCGCCGTGGGCGACCTGACGCTGGACGGCGCGGTGACGCTGGAACAGATCGAACAGCAGGACGACGCGCAACGCCCGGCCATGCTGGCACCCGTGGACGCCTTGCTGCACAAGTGTGCGCCGGTGCATCTGGATGAGGCCGCGGCAGCGCGCTTCCTGCAGGGCCAGCGCATCGCCCAGCGCGACCTGCCGGCCGGCACCGGGCTGGCCGAGGATGCGCTGGCGCGCGTCTATGCCGGCGAGCCGGCCCGGCTGCTGGGCGTGGCGCGTATGCGCGAAGGCGCGTTGCGGCCGGAGCGGCTGGTCAAGCTGTAATTTGCGTGAGGGGCGTAAGCGGCCGCCCCGTCAGCAATTACTCCAGCGTGATGTTGGCCGTCTTGATGACATCGGCCCACATCTTGCGATCCTGGGCGACGAACCCGGCGAAATGCTCCGGTGTATCGCCCACGGGCTCGGAGCCGAATTCAGCCATTTTCTTCCTGACTTCCGGGTTCGCCAAGGCCTTGACCAGCGCCTGGTTGTAGCGGACCACGATCGCCTTCGGCAGGTCCTTCGGACCGAAGATGCCTTGCCAGGTCGGCATGTTGAAATCCTTCAGGCCGCTCTCGGCGAGCGTCGGCACCTCCGGCAACAAGGGCGAGCGCTTGCTGCTGGTGACCGCCAGCGCCTTGACCTTGCCGGTCTTGGCCAGCGTCGCCGCGGTGGTGATGTTGTCGACTGTCATGGCGATATGCCCGCCCATCAGGTCGGTGATCACCGGGGTGGCACCCTTGTACGGCGCATGGACCATGTCGATGCCAAGGCGGTGCAGCATGGTTTCGGCAATCAGGTGATTCGACGTGCCGACGCCTGCGGTGCCGTAGGTGACCTGCGGCGTCTTTTTGACGTAGGCGACGAAGTCGGCCATGGTCTTGACCGGCAGGGCCGGATTGATGATCACGACATTCGGCTGAGTGGCCAGCATGGCGATGGGCGTGAAATCATCCGCCTTGTATGGTGTGCCCTTGGGGTTGAGCAGGTGAGTCACCGCCATCGCGCCGGCGGCGCCCATGCCGATGGTGTAGCCGTCGGCCGGGGCCTTGGCCAGCTTGTCGGCGGCGATATTGCCACCCGCACCGGGCACGTTTTCCACCACCACCGGCACCCCCAGGCTTTCCGACAGCGGCGCCTGCACCAGGCGCGCCAGCAGATCGGCCGAGCCGCCGGGCGCAAAGCCCACCAGCAGGCGCACCGGCCTGGCCGGCTTCCACTCCTGCGCCTGCGCACCCGGGATCACCGCCGCGCCCACGCTCATCCACATCATGCCGCGCACCAGCGGCCCCATCCACTTCGCCACCTTTTCCATTGTTACTTCCACTCCAGCAGTGTCATGGGCAATCTGTAAGCGGGCTTGCCCTTACCCGGAAATGCGTTCGCTTAGCGCCCTGATTCAGGCCGCGGCACCGGCCAGCACCTGCCCCAGCAGCCTTGCCACCATGCGGTTGGAGAGCAGCACCGGGGCGCCGGCATGGCGCGCCACCTCGGCCCGCATGGCCTCGGTGTAGCCCATGCAGTGCATCACCACCAGGTCGCAGCCGCGCAGTGTCTCGCCCGCCTGCGCGAAGCGGGCGGTGCTGGTGTCGGTATAAGGCGAGGCATGCGTGACGCGCAGTTCGCAGGGCACCGGCTGGATCAGATGGAAGCCGCTCACCTGCGCCTCCAGCGGCAACACGATGCCGAGCCGCTGGCAGCCCTGCGCCAACGCCACGGTCAGGTGGTCCACCACCTGCTGCGGTTCGATGACCAGGGTCTGCATCGGCGGCACGGCGGTGCCGGTGCACAGTGGCACCAGGGCGTCGAAGCGGCCGTCGTCCAGCGAGGTCATCAACCGGGCCAGCATCGCCTCGGCCACCGGCTTGCCCATCACCGCCTGCGTGCCGTCACGCAGCCGGCTGGCAAAGCGGTATTCGCCGGGCGCCGGCGCCAGCGCGGCAATGTCTTGCGGGCCCAGCGCGTCCAGGATGCCGAACTCTTCCACAGTGGCCGGCAGGCCCAGGTCGGCAATCATCTGCGGGACCACATCTGTCCTGGGCGCCTGCCCGATGGTGACGAAGGCCAAGCGTGGCTGGCGTGCGGCGGGCGTGTTCATGCCTCGGTTCCCACGGTCTGCAGATGGGCCAGCGAGCCATAGCGGCGCTGCAGCTCGGCCCACTCGGCAGCGTCGTAGAAGTCGCACTGGCCCTGGCCGAACTGCTTTGCCACCTCGATGCAGAAGCGCGTCGCCACGTCGATGTCGAAGGCGTTGGTGACGCCGGTTGCGCAGCCTGGCACCGTGGTCTGCGCGGTCAGCGCCACGCCCACGACCGGGGCAGAGGTCACGATGGCCGGCTGCATGATCGAGTTGACATGCCACAGGCCGTTCTCATACGGCGTGATGTCCTGGGTGGTCAACGGCAACACCATCGGCAGTTCGCCGCTGACCCATCCCATCAGGTCCAGCATCCGCTCCGGCAGGCGCAGCAGCCAGCCTTCCTTGGCCACCGGCGTCAGCGCCACGCCGCGGCGGTTGACGAAGCGGTTGCCGCGCGTGGTGTCGACCGAAAGGATCGCCGCCATCCGCGGGTGCACTTCATGCGACATCATCTTGCGCATCGCAAAGGGCGATTTCATCATCGGCACCGGCTGGTGCGGCCGCGTGGCGGCATGCGGGCAGATATGGGTGTGGATGCGCACCGGCCCGGCCAGCACGTCGCCGGTGGCGGCCATGTCGGCCAGCTTCAGCGCGCTGGCGACGGCCACGATGGCGCCGTCGGCATCGGACACCAGGCCCGTCACGGCCGGGCGCGCGCCGACGCCGCCCAGCCGGCCCACCACGCCAAGTGCTGGCGCATCCGGGTTTTGTCCGGGGATCGTGCAGGCGAGGAAATCGGTGTAGAGGCCGCTCTCTTCCACGCGCGTGACGGTGACATCGTCCAGGCCGCGCGAGCGCAGCAGTGAGGCGACAGCTTCGCCGTCGACATTCGCTGCCGACAGCAGCTCGATCGATTCAATAACCTGCTTGATAGACATCTTGCTCCAATTCCTGGGTTGGGGGGCCGTACGCTGGGCTCAGGCCAGCAAATTAGCGCGGCAGCGACAGCGCGCCGGGCTGCACGTCGGCAATGTCCGCGCCCCTGAACCATCGCGCCGCATGGGCGCCGCCCATTTCAAGGCGATCGTCCGAGACCCGCACCCAGTTGCCTTCGGGCAGGCCGAGCACCGGCATGTCGGGCTGCAGCACGGTGAATTCGGCCAGGCGCTGGTCGCGCGTTTCGCCGCGGAAGCCGGGCACGACCAGGTTGAAGTAGTGTGGGTTGATCTGGAAGGGGACTAGCGCCAGGGCGTCGAGGCCGCCCGGGTCGGCCACCGGCATGTCGTTGGTGGTGCGGATGGTCGGGCAGGCCAGGTTGGCGCCGGCGCTCCAGCCGATATAGCGCGCCGAACCGGACCGCACCCGCGCTGAGATCGCCGCCAGCAAGCCGCGCTCGCGCAGGCACTGCAGCAAGCGGAACGTGTTGCCGCCGCCGACGACGATCAGTTCGGCCACCTCGATGGCGCGCACGGCTGCAGCCGGCTCGGCCAGCCGGTGCAGTGATTGCACCGCGATGCCGACCGGTGCGAAGGCGTCGCGGACCAGCGTCTCGTAGGTGTCCCAGTCGCGCGTGACGCCGGCGAACGGGATGAAGCAGGCAGTCTTGCGGCCGGCGGCCAAGTCGCGGATTGCCGCCTGGGCGTGGACCAGGTAGCCGGCGTCGCTGCTGGAGTTGCTGAGTAACAGGAGTTCCATGGGTCGTTGCGGCGAAGTCTAGGTAAGTGGGGCGGCGTCGAGCCACAGGGGGTCGCCGACGCGCTGTCCCACGGGTGCCACGGCCTGCATCAGCGTCGCGCGCAGCGCCTGGGCCTGGGCCTGGCTGACCTGCATCGCGGTGAAAGACAGGCACAGTCCGCGCACGTCGCCTGAAAGCGGGTCTGCCAGTGTGGTGGCCACCGCGCCGATGCCCGGCATGCCTTCATTCACGGCGATGGCGCTGCGCTCGGCGCGGGCCGTGGCCACGCGTTCGCGCAGCTCGGCAACCGTGGCGGGACAGCCGGCGGGTGCATCCGGCAGCTTGCGGGCGCCGGCGGCGCCGTAGCGCGCGCTGAATTCAGGCTTGGGCAGGCGCGACAGCAGCACCCGGCCCATTGCCGTCGTGAATGCCGGCCGGCGTGCGCCGGGCGGCGACAGCACCTGCACCGGGTTGCTGCCGTTCAGGCGTTGCAGCACGACCGTGTCGGTGCCGTCCAGCATCGACAGATAGGCGGTGAAGCCGGTGGCATCGGACAGCGTGGCCAGGATCTCGCGGCATTGCTCGTCGAAGGGATGCGCCTGCGCAGCAGCCTGCGCTGCGCGGATCAGCAGCGCCCCAGGGCGGTAGCGCCGCGTGGATGGCTGCAGTTCCAGCAGGCGGTAGCGCACCATCTGGGCGAGCAGGCGCGAGGCCGAACTCTTGGCAAGGCCCAGTTCGTCCAGAACATCGTTAAAAGTGATCTCGTGCCGGTGATGCCCGAACATGTCCAGCACGCTTTCCACGCCTTCAAGAATGCTCACTCAGCCACTCCACGCTCGTCTCTTTTACTCGTTGGGTTCCGTTTTTAGGAACCACGGTTCCGTAATTCGGTTTTCAAATAATAGAGGGACGAAGACAGGAACACAAGGGGGCATCCCCGGCGCAGCAACCCGGCGGCGAAGCAAAAAAAATGGCCCCGATCAGGGGCCAAGTCTTGAAAACCGGAGAGGTCGGGTCAGTGCGCCGCCATCGCATCCGCCGACCCGCCGCCGCCCTTGGCCGGCCGCGTCAGCCAGACAAAGCCGATCAGCACGAAGAACAGCATCCCCGAGATCCAGAAGATATCGTTGGCGCCGAGCATGGCCGCCTGCTGGGAGATGTTGCGCTCGATTACGCCCATTGCCTGGGCCTGGCTCATGCCCATCTGCATCAGGTGGCTGAGCTGGTCGTGGTAGGCGGGGTTGTACGGGTTGACCTGTTCCACCAGTTGCGCGTGGTGCAGGGCGGAGCGGTTTTCCCACACGGTGGTCGAGATCGAGGCGCCGATGCCGCCGAAGGTGATCCGCACGAAGTTCGACAGGCCCGAGGCGGCGGGGATCTTCTCTGGCGGCTGGCCCGACAGGATGATCGAGGTGAGCGGGATAAAGAACATCGCCATGGCCGCGCCCTGGATCAGCGTGGGCACCATCAGCGTCCAGGTATCCACCTGCGTGGTGAAGCCCGAGCGCATCAGGCTGACGATGCCGAAGGTGATAAAGGCTGCGGTGGCGACCCAGCGCGCGTCCATCTTCGGCAGGTTGCGCCCGATCACCGGCGACAGCAGGATCGCGAAGATCCCGACCGGCGCCATCACGATGCCCGCATCCGTCGCGGTATAGCCGACGATAGTCTGCAGCCACAGCGGCAGGATCACCAGGTTGCCGAAGAACAGCCCGTAAGCCACCGAGATCGCCACCACACCGGAGCTGAAGTTGCGGCCCTTGAACAGGCTGATGTCGACGATGGGATGCTTCTCATAGGTTTCCCACGCCAGGAAGAACAGGAAGCCGACAATCGCCACCAGCGTCAGCACCACGATCTCGGTCGAATGGAACCAGTCCAGCTCCTTGCCCTTGTCGAGCATCAGCTGCATCGAGCCCACCCAGATCACCAGCAGCGCCAGGCCGATGCGGTCGATCGGCAGTACCTTGGTCGGGGTTTCGCGGTCCTTGTAGATGGCCCAGGTGACATAGGCAGTGATGATGCCCACCGGCACGTTGATGTAGAAGATCCACGGCCAGGTCATGTTGTCGGAGATCCAGCCGCCCAGCAGCGGGCCCATGATCGGCGCCACCAGCGTGGTCATGCCCCAGAGTGCCAGCGCCATGGTGCTCTTCTGCGGCGGATAGCTCGACAGCAGCAGCGACTGCGACAGCGGGATCATCGGCCCGGCCACCGCGCCCTGCAGGACCCGCGCGGCCAGCAGCGTTTCCAGGTTGGGCGCGACCCCGCACAGCCACGATGCCAGCACGAACAGCAGGATCGAGGTGATGAACAGCCGCACCGCGCCGAAGCGCGTGGTCAGCCAGCCGGTCAGCGGCACCGAGATCGCATTGGCCACCGCGAACGAGGTGATGACCCATGTGCCCTGGTTGGGTGCCACGCCCAGGTCGCCTGAAATCGCCGGGATCGACACGTTGGCGATTGACGAGTCCAGCACGTTCATGAACGTGGCCAGCGACAGCGCGATGGTGCCGACCACCAGCTTGCCGCCGCTCAGCGGCTGCGGCTGCTGCGGCATGGCCCGCGCCGGCGCGTGGCTGGCGCCGGGCTGCACGCCGTGCGCGGCCTGTGCGGCCTGTGCGGCGGATGGGGAGTTCGCCATGATCAGGTGTTGGCAGGCTTGGCGTTGGCGGCGCTGGCCGAGGGCAGGCCGGTGCTGCGGCCGCCGTTGTTGGCGGCGATGATGCGCGCGATCAGCTGGTCGGCGTCCTGCGCAACCTTGTCATAGACATCGGTCTGCATCGGCCTGGCGGGCGCGGCGGCGGCCATGGCGGCGCCTTCCTCGCGGCGCACATCGACCTTGACGGTCATCGACAGGCCCACGCGCAGCGGGTGGTCCTTGAGCTGCTGCGGGTCAAGCGCGATGCGCACCGGCAGGCGCTGCACCACCTTGATCCAGTTGCCGGTGGCGTTCTGCGCCGGCAGCAGCGAGAAGGCCGAGCCAGTGCCGGCCGAGAAGCCGGCGACCTTGCCCTGGTATTCCACCTTGGAGCCGTACACGTCCGCTTCCAGCGTCACGGGCTGGCCGATGCGCATATGCGTGATCTGCACTTCCTTGAAGTTGGCGTCGACCCAAACCTGGTCCAGCGGCACCACGGCCATCAGGGGTGCGCCGGCGGCCACGCGCTGGCCGACCTGCACCGAGCGCTTGGCGACGTAACCGGTCACCGGCGCAGGCATGGCCGAGCGCGCGAACGACAGGTACGCCGAGCGCAGGTTGGCGGCAGCGCGCTGCACATTGGGGTGCTTCTCGACCGTGGTCTGGTCGGTCAGCACCTTGTTCGACGCCAGCTGTTCGCGCGCGGCCAGCAGCGCCGATTCCGCGCCCTTCAGCGCGGACTGCGCGTGCGAGATCTCTTCATTGGAGACCGCGCCCGAGCCGGCGATGGCCTGGCGGCGGCGCAGGTCGTCGCGGGCCTTGGCCACGTCGGCTTCGCGCAGCGCCACGTTGGCGGAGAGCGAGCCGTTGTTGACGTACAGCGTGCGCACTTCGCGCACGGCCTGTGCCAGCTGGGCTTCGGCCTGTTCGAGCGCCACTTGCGAATCGGCGCGGTCAAGCTGGATCAGCGGCTGGCCGGCGGTGACCAGTTGCGTGTCGTCGGCGGCGATCGACACCACGGTGCCGCCCACCAGCGGCGTGACCTGGACCACGTTGCCGGCGACATAGGCGTCGTCGGTGTTTTCAAAGTGGCGGGCGTACATGCCCCAGTAAACGCCATAGCCGATGCCGGCGACCACGATTGCCGCGGTCAGCGACAGCAGCATGCGCTTGCGCTTGCCGTTGTTGTTGGTGGTGGCCGGCGCTTGCTGGGCAGGGTGCTGGGTGGTGGTGGTGCCGGCCGCTTGCTGGTTGTTGCTCATGATGTTCTCTGGTGAATCTTGTCTGCAATTACTGGGTGCGCGGATCAGCCGCGGGCGCCCGCCTGGGTGTTGTGCTGTTGCTGCGCAGGATCGTGGCTGGCGCTCTCGTGGCCTTCCGCAGGCTCCTGGTAGCCGCCGCCGAGCGCCTTCATCAGGCCCATCTGCAGGTCCAGCCGCCGCGCCTGCAGGTCGGTTGCCAGGCGGCGCTGCTGCAGCACATTGCTTTCGGCATTCAGTACGGTCAGCTGCGTGCCCAGGCCGGCCTTGTAGCGGGTGGTGGCCAGGGCATAGGCGTGCTCGGCCAGGTCCAGGGCTTCGCGCTGGGTCTGGATCTGCTTGTCGACGCTGCGGATGCTGGTCATGGTGTCGGCGGTCTCGCGCAGCGCATCGACCAGGGCCTGGTTGTAGTTGGCCACGGCAATGTCGTAGCCGGCGTACTTGCCCTTCAGGTTGGCGCGCAGCTTGCCGCCTTCGAAGATCGGCAGGCGGATGGTCGGGCCGATGCCAAAGGTACGGCTGATGCCCATCAGCAGGTGGGACGGATCCAGCGCCGCCAGGCCGGCGAAGGCGGTCAGACTGACGTCAGGCAGGAACTCCTTTTTGGCGACATTGATGTCCTTGGACGCCGCCTCCACGCGCCAGCGTGCCGCCACCAGGTCCGGCCGGCGGCCCAGCAGGCCGATGGTCAGGTTGTCGGGAAGCGTCGGCGTGGCCTGCGCCAGCAGCACCGGGCGCTGGATCTGCAGCCCGCGGTCCGGGCCCTTGCCCAGCAGCGCTGCAAGCTGGTTGCGCGCCAGGGCGATTTCCTCGTCCACGCGCTGCAGATCGGTGCGCGAAGCAGCCACCGTGCCACGCGCCTGCGTGGTCTCGACCTGGGTGTCGAGGCCGGCGGCCAGGCGCTGGCGCGACAGCTCGGTGAGGTCGCTGCGCTGGGCGATGGCACGCTCGGCCACGTCGCGCTGGGCGTACAGCGCCGCCAGGCGGGCGTAGTTGCGGGCGATCGAGGTGGCCAGGATCAGGCGCGAGGCCTGGCTTTCAGCCTCGGCGGCACGGTCGTCGGAGAGCGCGGCTTCAAGCGCATCGCGGTTCTTGCCCCAGAAATCGAAGTCATAGGAGAGGCCCACCTGCAGGCGCGACTGGTTCTGCCACGATCCCGCCAGCGGGGTGCCTTCGAACAGGTCCTTCTCGGAGAAGCGCTGGCGGATCAGGCTGCCTTCGAACTCCAGGTGCGGATAGAGCGCGCTGCGGGTGGCATCGGCCATGGCGCGCGAGGCTTCCACGCGGGCGAACGCGGCCTGCAGGCTCGGGTTGTCCTTGACCGCCTCATCGACCAGGGCGCTCAGCTGGGGGTCCTTGAACTGCCCGACCCAGTCCTGCGAGGGCCACTGGCCGTGCTCGTCGGGCAAGATCTGCGAGGTGGCCATCGCAGCCGGGTCGGCCACGGTCTGCGTGCTGTGCGAATTGCCAAGGGCCGCGCAACCAGCCAGCACCGCCGCGGCCATGGCAGTCAGCGCAAGCGAGCTGGCACGGCGCGCCAGCTCGCGTGGGGTGGCGCGCTGGGGGATTGGGGGGGGAGGGCTTGTGTCATGGTGTTGCTCCGTTGCCGGAGCCTTACGGTTTCTACGGGCTGATACGGTGTCAGGTTGAGGCCGGACTGACCGGACGATCTGGCGTGCCGGAGGCCGGCGCACAGCCCGCTACCCGCTGTTGTTATCAATGAGCCGGCGCAGCATGCTGCGCAGCAGTTGGATTTCGTCCTCGGAAAAACCGCGGAAGTGGTGTGAAAGTACCTTGCAGAAGATGGCGGGCAGCTGTTCAACCAGTTCCTGGCCTTGCGGCGTCACCGACAGGTCGACCACGCGGCGGTCAGCGTCACGGCGCCGGCGCTCGATCAGGCCGCGCTTTTCCATGCGGCTGAGCAGGCGCGTGACCGAACCCATGTCGGTATTCAGTTCGCGGCCCAGATCGGTGACGGTCGCGGCGCGGCCGGTGGCCAGCATCATCAGGCAACTGGCTTGCGCCTGCGTGATGTCCAGGTTGCTGACTTCCTGCTCGACGCCGTGCGCCAGCATGTTCTTGGCGCGCTGCATCAGGTAGCCGACGCTGTCGCACATCTGGTACTGGGCGGGATCGAACTGGCCGGCCGTGGATTCGGCTGGCGGATCGGAGGAAGGGAGCCGTGACATCTTTGCCTTTGCAATCTTTGCTGAGGCAAATATATGTTCACGTTTAACGATGCGCAAGAACGGAAATTGGTTATTCCATTTTTTGCAATGATATTCCCTTGGTAAGTGACGGTTCCGATCAACGCGTCTTGCGCTGCAACATGCTAGAATATTGGGTTACCTCAGATTCTCCAAAGCGAGACGCAGCAATGACCCGCGCCATCCGAAATATCGCCATCATCGCCCACGTCGATCATGGCAAGACCACCCTGGTCGACCAGCTCCTGCGCCAGGCAGGCACCTTCCGCGACAACCAGCAAGTCGCCGAACGGGTGATGGACTCGAACGACCTGGAAAAGGAACGCGGGATCACGATTCTCGCGAAGAACTGTGCCGTCGAATACAACGGCACCCATATCAATATCGTCGACACCCCGGGCCACGCCGACTTCGGCGGTGAAGTGGAGCGCGTGCTGTCGATGGTCGACGGCGTGCTGCTGCTGGTCGACGCAGTCGAAGGCCCGATGCCCCAGACCCGCTTCGTCACGCGCAAGGCGCTGGCGCTGGGCCTGAAGCCGATCGTGGTGGTCAACAAGATCGACCGTCCGGGCGCGCGTCCGGACTGGGTCATCAACCAGACCTTCGACCTGTTCGACAAGCTGGGCGCCACCGACGAGCAGCTCGACTTCCCGGTGATCTATGCTTCGGGCCTGAACGGCTTTGCCGGCCTGACCGAAGACGTGCGCGACGGCGACATGAAGCCGCTGTTCGAGACCGTGCTGGACAAGGTGCCGGTGCGTGACGACGATCGGGACGGCCCGCTGCAGCTGCAGATCATCTCGCTGGACTACTCCAGCTACGTCGGCAAGATCGGCGTGGGCCGCATCTCGCGTGGCCGCGCCCGTCCGCTGCAGGACGTGGTGGTCAAGTTCGGTCCGGAAGGCAACCCGATCAAGGGCCGCATCAACCAGGTGCTGAAGTTCCAGGGCCTGGAGCGCGAGATCGTGTCCGAGGCCGAAGCCGGCGACATCGTGCTGATCAACGGCATCGAAGAACTGGGTATCGGCTGCACCGTGTGCGCGCCGGACGCCCAGGACGCGCTGCCGATGCTGAAGGTGGACGAGCCGACGCTGACCATGAACTTCTGCGTCAACACCTCGCCGCTGGCCGGCCGTGAAGGCAAGTTCGTGACCAGCCGCCAGCTGCGCGAGCGCCTGGACCGCGAACTGAAGTCGAACGTGGCGCTGCGCGTGGCCGATACCGGCGACGACACCATCTTCGAAGTGTCGGGCCGCGGCGAACTGCATCTGACCATCCTGCTGGAAAACATGCGCCGCGAAGGCTACGAGCTGGCCGTGTCGCGTCCGCGCGTGGTGTTCAAGGAAATCGACGGCGTCAAGAACGAGCCGTACGAACTGCTGACCGTGGACGTCGAAGACAGCCACCAGGGCGGCGTGATGGAAGAGCTGGGCCGCCGCAAGGGTGAACTGCTCGACATGGCGTCGGACGGCAAGGGCCGTACCCGCCTGGAATACCGCATCCCGGCCCGCGGCCTGATCGGCTTCCAGGGCGAGTTCCTGACGCTGACGCGCGGCACCGGCCTGATCAGCCATATCTTCGACGACTACGCGCCGGTGCGCGAAGGCGGCCTGGGCGAGCGCCACAACGGCGTGCTGATCTCGCAGGACGACGGCGACGCCGTGGCCTACGCCCTGTGGAAGCTGCAGGACCGCGGCCGCATGTTCGTCAAGCCGGGCGATGCGCTGTACGAAGGCATGATCATCGGCATCCACAGCCGCGACAATGACCTGGTGGTCAACCCGATCAAGGGCAAGCAGCTGACCAACGTGCGCGCTTCGGGTACCGATGAAGCCGTGCGCCTGGTGCCGCCGATCCAGATGTCGCTCGAGTATGCGGTGGAATTCATCGCCGACGACGAACTGGTCGAGCTCACGCCCAAGAGCATCCGCCTGCGCAAGCGTCACCTGAAGGAGCACGAGCGCAAGCGTGCTTCGCGCGAAGGCGCATAAGCGCTGACGCCAGCCAAAAAAACCGCGCCTACCGGGCGCGGTTTTTTTCTTGCGTGCCAGGCAGCGGCGCCAGCGCCGGCGCGCGCGGGCTGCGCCATTCGGGCGGTTTCCAGAGATAGCGCGGGTCGCGGTCGCGCCAGGCATCGGCGAACATGTCGCGCCATTCGTGAAAGGTTAGCGTCAGCGGGTTATGGGTACACACCTGACGCGTGATGCCGTACACCGGTGCCTCGTGCTCGGGGATGAAGGTGCCAAACAGGCGGTCCCAGATCGTCAGCACCCCGGCGTAGTTGCGGTCGAGGTACTGCGGGTTCTTCGCATGGTGGACGCGATGAACCGATGGCGTATTCAGTAGCGACTCGATCAGCGGCCAGCGTTGCCCCAGCCGTGTATGCACAAAGAACTGAAAGGCCAGGTTCACGCCTACGGCCAGGATCACCCAGTCCGGCGTGAAGCCGATCCACGCCAGCGGAATCCAGAACAGCCACATGCCTGAGAGCGGATACGTCAGGCTCTGACGGAACGCCGTCGAGAAATTCATGCCTTCCGATGAATGGTGCGTCACGTGCGAAGCCCACAGCCAGCGCACGCGGTGGCTGGCGCGGTGGAACCAGTAATAGAGAAAGTCCTGCAGCAGCAATAACAGCGCGAATGACCACAGGGTCTCAGGCATGGCGTGCAGGCCGTGCTGGTAGCACCACGTGTAGACCGTGCGGATCATCAGCCAGAGGAAGAACGCATCCGACGCCTGGTGCATCAGCGCCAGCGCTGCGTTGGATACGGTGTCGCGCAGGCTGTAGACGGTCGGGTCGCGGCGGGCCCAGTACCAGGCCTCGGCGCCGATGGTCAGCAGGAACACTGGCGCAAAGGCCAGCAGCACGAGTCCGGGATCGACCGATTCAGTGTTCATCCCGCCAGTTTGCATATTCCGCATGGAATTGCCACGAGGGGTTCCTCCAAACGGCGCCGCGCGGGGTATCGCGGCGCATCCGCCACATGGTGGATTGCTGTACTGCCACGCAATTCTGTCACGCGTGGGAAGGCGGTCAATACCGGTAAAGGACGCGGCCAGGGCGCCGTAGTTGAACAGGGTGGCGGCGCGGCGTGCGCCCCCGATTTCCCTGATTCCTCTTCCCCCGGAGCCTTCATGTTCAAAAACACTACCATTGGAGCCAGATTGTGGTTCCTCACTATCGTCACAAACTTGTTGTTGTTGGTTGTCGGCGCAGTGGGCTGGCTCGGCATGTCGCGCAGCAACGAGGCGACGCACCAGATCTATGAGCAGCAGCTGTCGGCCGCGGTCAACCTGGCCGAAGCGCGTTCGAACCAGTTGCTCGTGCGTGTACTGCTGGACCAGGCGACCTTCGCCACGGACCCCGCCGATGCCAGGGCGCGCGCCGCGACCGCGGAAGGCTTTGCGCGCGATTCCGAGAAAGCCTGGAAGGCCTATCTCGCCGTGCCGCGCTCGGCTGATGAAGCCAGGGCGGTGGAGGATGTCACCGCCAAGCGCGATGCGCTCTTCAAGCAGGGCGTCGCGCCAATGATCGCCGCGCTGCATGCCGGCGACCGCGATGGCGTGATGAAGGCCGTGCTTGAAACCATCCCACAGTTCGACATCGCCTTCACCGCCGTCAATACCGAACTGAACAAGCTGCAGGTGGCCAGCGCGAAGCAGGTCTACGAGGCGTCGCAGCAACGCTATCGCAACCTGTTCACGCTGTCGGCATGCGTGCTGGCAGTGGGCCTGGCCTTCAGCACCGTGGTGGCATGGCGCCTGCGCCGTTCGATCGTCCAGCCGCTGGAGACGGCGATCGGGCATTTCGAGAAAATCGCGGGTGGCGACCTGAGCGTCGCGGCTGCCGGCGGCGAGGTGCTGGCCGATGAGTCAGCGCGCAACGAGACCGCGCGCATGCTCGGCATGCTGGGCCGGATGCAGGCCAGCCTGGTGGCCATGGTGGGCGACGTGCGTGGCGGCGCGGACGCGATCGCCTCGGCCAGCAAGCAGATCGCCAGCGGCAACGCCGACCTGTCGCAGCGTACCGAGCAGCAGGCGGCCTCGCTGGAAGAAACCGCCTCCAGCATGGAGGAACTGACCAGTACCGTGCGCCAGAATGCCGACAGCGCGCGCGAGGCCCGCGGGCTGGCAACGGATGCCGCGATCCTGGCCGAGCGCGGCAGCGAGGCCGTGCTGCGCGTGGTCAATACCATGCAATCGATCGATGCCAGCTCGGGCAAGATCGTCGACATCATCGACGTGATCGAGAAGGTGGCGTTCCAGACCAATATCCTGGCGCTGAACGCGGCCGTGGAAGCCGCGCGTGCCGGCGAGCACGGCCGGGGGTTTGCCGTGGTGGCCGGCGATGTGCGCGACCTGGCGCAGCGCTGCGCCGGCGCATCGAAGGAGATCCGCGCGCTGATCGGCGCCTCAGTGGCCAATGTGCGTGAAGGCTCGGGGCTGGTCGATGACGCCGGCCGGGCGATGCAGGACATCGTCGATGCGGTGCAGCGCGTCAGCGCCATCATCGGCGATATCAGCGCGGCCTCGGACGAGCAGTCAAATGGCATCGAGCAGGTCAACGTGGCGGTGTCGCAGATGGACAGCATGACGCAGCAGAATGCGGCGCTGGTGGAGCAGGCGGCAGCAGCGGCGGTGGCGCTCGAAGACCAGGCGCAGCGCCTGACCTCGCTGGTGGCGACGTTCCGGCTGGCCTGACGGTGCAGGGCGCATGCGCAGGGCCAGCGCATGCGCCGCAAGCTGCCCGCAGGGGTGCGCTTGCCAATGCGACTGGCGTAAAATCGCGAGTTGCATTGGAGGAGTACGACATGACTGAATTCGTCACGACAGAGGTCCGCGGTGGCATCGGATACCTGACGCTGAACCGCCCGCAGGCGCTCAACGCCCTGTCGCTCGACATGATCCGCGCCATCACCCAGGCGCTGCAGACCTGGGCCGCCGCGCCCGAGGTGGTGGCGGTGGTCGCCGCCGGCGCCGGCGGCAAGGCATTCTGCGCTGGTGGCGATATCCGTTATTTCCACAAGGCCGCGCACGAAGGCGATCCGCTGCTCGACCAGTTCTTTGTCGAGGAATACGCGCTGAACTTCCTGATCCATCGCTACGCCAAGCCCTATATCGCACTGATGGACGGCGTGGTGATGGGCGGCGGCATGGGTATCTCGCAAGGTGCGCGGCTGCGCCTGGTCACCGATCGCACCAAGATGGCGATGCCGGAAACCAATATCGGCCTGTTCCCGGATGTGGGCGGCGGCTGGTTCCTGGCGCGCACGCCGGGCCACATCGGCGAGTACCTGGGGCTGACCGGCGCCGTGATCCATGCCGCCGACGCGCTCTACGCCGGGCTGGCCGACGCCTATCTGCCGGGCAACCGGCTGGCCGAGCTGGTCGATTCGCTGCGCACGCAGCAGTTTGCCAGCGGCGACGCCGTGCTGGCGCACATCGATGGTTTTACTGCGGCGCACCGCGATGACTGCGTGCCGGCGCAAAGCACGCTGGGCGGGCTGTCGGCGCAGATCGACAGCCTGTTCGCGGGCAACACCATGCCGGACATCATTGCCGCTGTCAGCGACGCCCCGGGTGACTGGGCCGCGCAGACCGCCGCCATGCTGCGCAGCCGCTCGCCGCTGATGCTGTGCGTGACGCTGGAGCAGATCCGCCGCGCGCGCAGCATGTCGCTGGAAGATGAACTGCGCATGGAACTGGACATGATGTACTACGTGTTCCGCAAGGGCGACGGTGTGGAGGGCATCCGCGCACTGGCTGTCGACAAGGACCACAAGCCGCGCTGGCAGCATGCGCGGCTTGATGATGTCAGCCACGAGAAGGTGCTGTCGTTCTTCGATAGTCCGTGGCGCGCCGAGGAGCATCCGCTGGCGGCGCTGGGCAAGGCTGTCTGACGTTCCCTGCGCAGGACATGCCGGCACCGACTCGGGTAGAGTGACGGTTGGACCGGCACACATGGCCAGGCCAACCCTGGCCGCGTGCGCCGTCCGCGTCATTCCGTCCACGCAGTCAAAGGAGCCGCAATGAGTAATCCTCGTGATGTCGTTGTACTGGTGGGGAGCCTGCGCAAGGAGGCATACAGCCGGAAGCTGGCCAAGGCGTTGATTGCACTGGCGCCGCCGCAGCTCAGGCTGGAAATCGTCGAGATCGGCGAACTGCAGCTGTACAACCAGGACCTGGAAGACAAGCCGCCTCAGCCCTGGACCACGTTCCGCGACCGCGTCCGCCGTGCCGACGCGGTGCTGTTCGTGACGCCGGAATACAACCGGTCCGTGCCCGCACCGCTGAAGAACGCCATCGACGTGGGCTCGCGCCCCTATGGCAGCAGCGTCTGGGACGGCAAGCCCGGTGGGATCGTCAGTGCATCGCCCGGCGCCGTTGGCGGGTTCGGTGCCAACCAACACTTGCGCCAGTCGATGGTGTTCCTCAATGTTCCCATGCTGCAGCAGCCTGAGGCCTATATCAGCGGCGTCGACAAGCTGGTCGACGGGGAGGGCGGTATTACCAATGAATCGACCAAGGGTTTTCTCGGCAAATACCTGACGGCTTTTGCCAGCTGGATCGAGCGGACTGCGCCGCGCTGAGGCTGCCAGGGCGGGGCGCAGCGATCCTTGACGCGGTAGCCTATACTCTCGTTTTTCCGTGGGCCGGCCGCTTCGCCAGAGGTGCAGTCCCCGGCTACCGGGTGCCGCGATCGCCATATGCCGACGCCGTGTGCCCCGGTTTCCAGTGGCCCTTCCTGGTCGCGCCGCCACGCCAACAGCCGTATTTCCATGAACGTAAATCCCCGCCGCATTTCGGTCGCTCCCATGATGGACTGGACCGACCGCCATTGCCGCATGTTCCACCGCCAGCTCAGCCGCCACACCTGGCTGTATACCGAGATGGTGACCACCGGCGCGCTGCTGCATGGTGACGTCCCGCGCCATCTGGATTTCGATGCGGCGGAGCACCCGGTCGCGCTGCAGCTGGGCGGCAGTGAGCCGGCCGACCTTGCCATGGCGGCCAAGCTGGGCCAGCAATGGGGCTATGCGGAAATCAACCTGAACTGCGGCTGCCCGTCCGAGCGCGTGCAGCGCGGGGCCTTCGGCGCCTGCCTGATGGCCGAGCCGCAACTGGTGGCCGACTGCGTGAAGGCGATGCGCGATGCGGTGGATATCCCGGTCACCGTCAAGCATCGGATCGGCATCGACAAGATCGAGCACTATGATTTCGTTCGGGATTTCGTCGGCCGGGTGGCCGAGGCGGGTTGCGGCACGTTTATCGTCCACGCGCGCAATGCGATCCTGAAGGGCCTGAGCCCGAAAGAAAACCGTGAGATTCCGCCGCTGCGCTATGAGGTGGCGTACCAGCTGAAGCGGGAGTTTCCGGACCTGGAGATCCTGATCAATGGCGGCATCGTCAGCTATGACGAGATGGCGGCCCATCTCGAGCACGTCGATGGCGTGATGATCGGCCGCGAGGCATACCATCAGCCCTATGTATTGGCCGAAATGGATGCGCGTTTCTATGGCGATGCGAGTGCGCCGGCACCGTCGCGGCTCGATGTCGAGCTGGCGATGCAGCGCTATATCGGCGATCTGGTGGAGCGGGGTGGCTATATGGGCGCGGTCACGCGCCACATGCTTGGCCTGCATCGTGGCATTGCGGGCGGGCGCGGCTGGCGCCGCGTGTTGTCGGATGCCAAGCGCATGAATGCGGTACGCACGCGTGCCGATGTCGATGCACTGTTCGAAGAGGCACGCGCGCACTTGCGGCCGCAGGCGCAAGTGCCATTGGCCGCGTAAGCGAGCGTGGGCCGTGCGCGCGCTGCCGAGGCCGCGTTCTAACTCCGAATCGTGTAAATGTGCATGGCTGCGCGGGGGTACCGCGCGCCTCACTTGAAATGCCTGATCGCCCGGAAACTGGCGCCAGGAAAGGGATTCCCCTAATTCGCTGAGGCAGGGCACTTTCATACACTGTGCCTGCCCTCGAATACAGGGCTTTCTTCAACTGATTATTAGCCCGCTTCGGCGGGCTTTTTTTTGTCGGCGCTTTCTGCTGCTACGCCAGGCTTGTTGCTCTTCGTTTACCCGAATGGTGCATTCCCGGGATGACAGTTACAGTGCAACCGCCTTCAGGGCATTTGAGATCGCTAAATTTAAGAGTCCGCGCTGCGGACTCTTTTTTTGCGCGCTCGCTTTGCATGCGCCAGACGAGGAAATTAGACGGTTGCCCTCGTAAAGAGTTCCATCGGTCACGCCAGCAGACTAGCGCGTATGGCTGATGCCTACGTCCAGCGTGCCATATGTCGTGATGCTGGATTCCCTGCCGTCGACCCCGCCGCCGGCGCATCCGCCGAGCAAGGCTGCCAATGCTGTCAGCGCAAGAATTCGCGCAGGCCATCTACACTTAATTTGCATTCCCGTTCCCTGCGCTCGTTGTCGTGTCGATTTTGTCGATGACGTCGTTTTGGCTCGCATATGCTCGTGAGGTTCCATCGCCAGGTGCTGGCGCCACGGCAATGAGAGGGCAGGGTGGCCAAAAAGAGGCAGGCGGCCCGATGGGGCGGGCCGCCTGACGGGAAGGTCGAGGGGGGTCAATGTCCCTCAGGCACAAGTATCGCTTCGCGCATTTGCGGCATGAACCCTGCAGAGGTAGGGGCTGTGCACAGCATATTTCCGCGAGCGATCGACGGCATGCGCTAAGGTGTCAGCCGGGCTGGGCGCCCTGGCCGGCGGCCGTGATACGATCCCTCGCATTGCCCCAGGCGAGACAAGGCATGGTGTGCGGACCGATGCCGGCAGGGGAGCAGCGTGGAAAAAGCAAACGTGGAAAACGAACCGCCGTTCGGCGTTGTCTATGAAGATTTCAGGGTGGTCTGGGTTGCCGAGCAACTGCAGGACGGCAAATGGACGGCACGCTACTGCTGGCACCCCGGCACTTCGGAAGCCGCTGGCAAGGCCTTGCAGGAAGCTGTGCTGAACGGCAAGTCGCGCCGCCTGTTGGGGCAGTTCGATACCGAAGCCGAGACTGTCGAAGCCATCAAGCAGGCAGTGCTGCTTGAGGCAAAGTGGAGCCCGTCCCGGACCTGAGCTTTCCTCTCAAAAAAAATTGTGCGGGATACTAGCCATCCCGGAAAACTGTTTGTATAATCTTGGTTTTCGTCGATCAGCAATGAAACGCGCTGATGACCTCTACGGTGGCTGTAGCTCAGTTGGTAGAGTCCAGGATTGTGATTCCTGTCGTCGTGGGTTCGAGTCCCATCAGCCACCCCAAAGCATTTTCCAGAACGGCGCCTCGCGAGGGCGCCGTTTTGCATTCCCGGGGGTGGTATGTCTGTTCGAGCAGCAGTGCTTGGCGTAGCGATGGCAGCCATGGTGGCAGGGTGTGCCACCGGTACTTCTGAAAAAGACATTCGCGCGCGTGCGCCTATGCGCTTGTTCACGCCCGCCAAGATGGGTGATGTTGCGAAATGCCTTCGCAACAATCTGGGCGATGATGCCGCGGTCGTCAACTATCCGGCGAGGAACCAGACTGAGATCCGCATCGGCCAGACCACGTCTGGCGGTGAATACCAATACGCCTATCTGATTTCGCTGACGGCAAAGCCGGATGGTACGGCGCTGGAGCTGCGCAAGAGCGATACCTGGTTCCCGCAGCTGACGCCGCAAGAGCTGGAAGCCGAAACCAAGGCGTGCGCGCGTAGCTGAGGGCAGCCCCGGGGCTACGCCGGCTGCGCCCGAGAGGTCAGGTCAGGCGGCCAGTTTTTCGGCGGTTTCGAGTTCAAGCATGCGGCAGATCGCCGCCATGCTGCCGACCATGGTGCGGCGCTGCGTACCCTGGTAGACGCGTACGCCCTTGCTCTGGCGGAACGGCACGGGCTTGACCGGGCGACGGGCGGCGACTTGGTGGATTTGCGGCATGGTGGCACCTCTTTTAGGCAAAGCGGGGTCAACACCCGGCAAGCCGGGCGGCGTCTGCAAAGCAATGGAAGCGGGTGGGCCCGCGCAGGCGGTTGGCCTGTGGTGCCCGGCTAGAAGCCGGAAGATCGGATCAGCCCGACGGCGATGCCTTCCAGCGAGAACTCCTCGCCAGGCTCCACGATGATGTTGGTGAAGTCCGGGTTTTCTGCGATCAGTTCGATATGGCCACCGCGCCGCTGCAGGCGCTTGACGGTCACGTCATCACCCAGGCGCGCCACCACGATCTTGCCGTTAGCGGCTTCGCTGGCGCGGCGCACGGCCAGCAGGTCGCCATCGAGGATGCCGGCATCGCGCATGCTCAGGCCGCGCACGCGCAGCAGGTAATCTGGGCGTTCGTCGAAGACCGAGGCGTCGACCTGGTACTGGCGGTCAATATGCTCGGCGGCGAGTATCGGGCTGCCGGCAGCAACGCGGCCCACCAGCGGCAGCGTCAGCTGCATCACGCCGGCCATCGGCAACGAAAACTGGTCGGGCATTTCCGAATCGCTGCGTGCTACTTTCAGGCGGATGCCACGTGAGGCGCCCGGGGTCAGTTCGATCACGCCCTTGCGTGCCAGCGCCCTCAGGTGTTCTTCTGCGGCATTGGGCGAGGAGAAGCCGAATTCAGCGGCGATTTCGGCGCGCGTGGGCGGAAAGCCGGTGCGGCGGATCGTGTTGCGGATCAGATCGAAAATCTGCTGCTGCCGGGGTGTCAGGGTCGCCATGGGATCGCCGTTCCGTGCGGGGCCGCGGGGATTCCGGGTAAGGATCGGTCGATCCTTTATCCTGTATCCGGCTGGCCAGGCACTGTATGTTTAAACAGTATGCTGTGATTTTATACAGTATCGGCCTGAGCGCAAGCAGAATTTTTGGGGCGTGCCGCATCGACGGAATATGGATCGCCAGCGCGGGCCGGCGGCGAGGCGGGGCGCGCCCGTTACAATCGGCATTCCCGTCTTCCCACATTCTTTGCACGCCCCATGACCCAATTGCCTCGCATCGTCGTACTGGCCACCGGCGGCACCATCGCTGGCGCGGCCGGCAACTCCGCCAGCAGCGCACGCTACCAGGCGGCGACCGTGCCGGTGTCGTCGTTGCTGGCAGCGGTGCCCGCGCTGCAGTCGGCGGCCCGCATCGAGGCCGAGCAGGTGGCCCAGGTCGACAGCAAGGACATGACCTTCATGCTCTGGCAAACGCTGGCGGCACGGGTTGAGCACTGGTCCGCGCAGCCCGACGTGGCCGGCATCGTGATCACGCACGGCACCGATACGCTGGAGGAAACCGCGATGGCGCTGCACGTGACGCAATCGTGTCCGGTGCCCGTGGTGATGACGGCGGCAATGCGCCCGTCGACGTCGCTGTCGGCCGATGGTCCGCTGAATCTGCTGGATGCGGTGCGCGTGGCCGCCCACCCCGATGCGCGCGGCAAGGGTGTGCTGGTGGTGCTGAATCAGCAGATCCACGCTGCGCGGGATGTGGCCAAGGCCCACACATCGGCGGTTGATGCCTTTGTCTCGGCCTGCGGGCCGCTGGGTTTCGTGCAGGATGACTACGTGCGCTTCGCCCGCGCGCCGCGCGCGGCGTGGGTGATCGGGCCGATGCCGGCGGCGTGGCCGATGGTGGAGATTGTGCCGAGCTACGCCCAGCCGGGCAGGGTGGCTGTGGATGCGCTGGTCCGTGCGGGCGTTGCCGGACTGGTGGTGGCTGCCGCCGGCAATGGCTCGGTGCATGAGGTGCTGGCCGAGGCGCTGGCCGATGCTGCTGCCGCGGGCGTGGCCGTGGTGCGCAGTTCCCGCACCGGGGCCGGCCATGTGGCGATTCCGCCCCAACTAAGCCCGGCGGATGGGGCTTTTGTCTCGGCAACGGACCTCAATCCCTATAAGGCGCGCGTGCTGCTGGTCCTGGCGCTGGCAGCCGATGCAGGGCTGGCGCAGGATCCGGCAAGGCTGCAGGCCTTGTTTGCCAACGCCTGATTTGCCTGTGTAAACAGCGGCTTGCGCACTTGCTGCCATGCGCGCTATAATTTAAGGCTATTCAACCTTGCCACACCGGACTCGTGACGCCCGGGTGGCTAATCCAAAAGGAGCGTCAATGCGTCATTACGAAATCGTCTTCATCGTCCACCCGGACCAGAGCGAACAAGTGCCGGCCATGATCGAGCGCTACAAGCAGCTCGTGACCTCGCAGAACGGCAACGTTCATCGCGTGGAAGACTGGGGCCGTCGCCAGATGGCCTACATGATCCAGAAGCTGGCCAAGGCTCACTACGTTTGTCTGAACATCGAATGCGGCAAGGAAACGCTGGCTGAACTGGAACACGCGTTCAAGTTCAACGATGCCGTCCTGCGCCACCTGATCGTGCAGACCAAGAAGGCCGAGACCGCACCTTCGCCGATGATGAAGGAAGTGCAGCGCGAAGAAGCCCGCAAGGCCGCGCAAACGACCACCGAAGGCCAGGCCGCCTGAGTGCGGACTGCGGTGCGCGCCATGGCTGACAGCGTCGGCCACGGCAGCACGGATTGCAACCAGCAAGAGGCCCCGCGTTGAACCAGCTTCGGCTTGCCGCCACCCTGGCGGAACGCGATGCCCTGCGCTATACCCCGGCCGGGGTCCCCGTCGTGAACTGCATTCTGCAGTACAGCGGCGAGGCCGTCGAGGCGCAAACGCCGCGGCAGGTCGAGTTTGCAATCGCAGCGATGGGCATCGGACAGGTTGGCCAGCGTCTGGAGCGGTTACCGCTCGGCACGCTGCTCGACTGCGAAGGATTCCTGGCCCGCAGGCACCGCAACAGCAAGGCTCTCGTCTTTCACATCACTGGATGTAAAGCATTCGAAAAGGATTGAATCATGGCATTCGTCAAACGTGACAACAAGAACAAGAAGCGCTTCCAGCAACAGAACCCGCTGTTCAAGCGCAAGCGCTTCTGCCGCTTCACCGTGGCTGGCGTGGAACAGATCGACTACAAGGATCTGGACACCCTGAAGGACTTCATCGGCGACAACGGCAAGATCACGCCGGCCCGCCTGACCGGTACCAAGGCTCACTATCAGCGTCAGCTGGATACGGCCATCAAGCGTGCGCGTTTCCTCGCGCTGATGCCGTACACCGACCTGCACAAGAACTGATCAGGCCCTAGGTCCGTTAAGGAGAGAATACGATGCAAATTATTCTGCTGGAAAAAGTCGTCAACCTGGGCAACCTGGGTGACATCGTCAAGGTGAAGGACGGTTACGCCCGTAACTTCCTGATCCCGGGCAAGAAGGCCCGCCGCGCTACGCAAACCGCGATCGCCGAATTCGAAGTCAAGCGCGCCGAGCTGGAAAAGGCCGCTGCCGAGAAGCTGGCTGCCGCGCAAGCCGAAGGCGAGAAGCTGAACGGCCTGACCGTCCAGATCAGCCAGAAGTCGGGTGTGGACGGCCGCCTGTTCGGTTCCGTGACCAACGCCGACATCGCTGAAGCCCTGGCTGGCCAAGGCTTCAAGCTGGAAAAGGCCCAGGTTCGCATGCCGAACGGCCCGCTGAAGATGGTGGGCGACCACCCGGTCAGCGTTGCGCTGCACACGGACGTCGTGGTCGACGTGACCGTGTCGGTCGTGGGCGAAAGCGTCTAAGGACGTGCCGCCTCGCCGGCGCGCTGCGCCGGCTGAAGCACCGCAAGCACCGCAAGCAAGAAAGGCAGGAGCCCTGGCTCCTGCCTTTTTTGTTGCCTGCTTGTCTTTGCAGGCGCCGTCGCTAAATGTCCGGCGAAGTGCGTCCGCCCGCCGTTATAATCCCTCCCCATGAACGCGCCCGTCGCCGACCCCCAACTCGAGAACCTCAAGGTCCCGCCGCATTCCATCGAAGCCGAGCAATCGGTGCTGGGTGGCCTGCTGCTGGACAACGCCGCCTGGGACCGCATTGCGGACTTCATTTCCGAGGCGGATTTCTACCGTTTTGACCACCGGATGATCTTCCAGAGCATCGCCCGGCTGATCTCGGCGACCAAGCCGGCCGACGTGATCACGGTCTATGAGATGCTGCAGGTGGCCGGCAAGGCCGAGGAGGTGGGCGGGCTGGCCTACCTGAATTCGCTGGCGCAGAACACGCCCAGCGCGGCCAACATCCGCCGCTACGCGGAGATCGTGCGCGAGCGCTCGGTGCTGCGCAAGCTGGTGACGGCGGCCGACGATATCGCCTCGGCCGCATTCGCGCCCAAGGGCCGAGAGGTGCGCGAGCTGCTGGATGAGGCCGAGTCCAAGGTCTTTGCGATTGCCGAAGAAGGCTCGCGCGGCCAGAAGGGTTTCCAGGAAATCCAGCCGCTGCTGACCCAGGTGGTCGAGCGCATCGACGAGCTGTATCACCGCGATTCCACCACCGACGTCACCGGCGTTCCGACCGGCTTCATCGACCTGGACAAGATGACCAGCGGCATGCAGCCGGGCGACCTGGTCATCGTGGCCGGCCGCCCGTCGATGGGTAAGACAGCGTTCTCGCTGAACATCGGCGAGCACGTGGCGGTGGAGCAGGGCTTGCCGGTGGCAGTGTTCTCGATGGAAATGGCGGGCACCCAGCTGGCCATGCGTATGCTCGGCTCGGTAGGCCGCCTCGACCAGCACCGGCTGCGCACTGGCCGCCTGCTGGATGAGGACTGGCCGCGGCTGACGCATGCGATCCAGCGCATGAACGACACGCAGTTGTTCATCGATGAAACGCCGGCGCTGAACCCGATGGAGCTGCGTGCCCGTTCGCGGCGCCTGGCGCGCCAGTGCGGGCAACTTGGCCTGATCATCATCGATTACCTGCAGCTGATGTCGGGTTCCGGCGGCGGCGAGAACCGCGCCACGGAAATTTCCGAAATTTCCCGTTCGCTCAAGGGCCTGGCCAAGGAACTCAACTGCCCGGTGATCGCGCTGTCGCAGCTGAACCGAAGCCTGGAACAGCGCCCCAACAAGCGCCCGGTCATGTCCGACCTGCGCGAATCCGGCGCTATTGAACAGGATGCCGACGTGATCCTGTTCATCTACCGCGATGAAGTCTATAACGCGGACTCCCAGGACAAGGGCACGGCCGAAATCATTATCGGCAAGCAGCGTAACGGCCCGATCGGCACGGTGCGCCTGACCTTCCTGGGGCAGTTCACGAAGTTCGACAACTTCAGCGGCGGCCCGGCTTTCTTCGACAACGACACCTGACGAAGTCAAGCCAGCCTGCAATAGGCTGTGCGGCGCCGTCTTTTGCGCCAAATTCGCGGGCAATGTCCCTGTAACCCTGTAAAATATTGCGCTTTGATGACAGCCGCTGCCCGCGACTGTCATGCAACGCGCCCGCTCAATCCTGCAACACAATCAGCAGCGTCACCACGCTGCCACAAGGAACATTCCATGTTCGGCCGATTCATGCCCACGGAGGGCAAGTTCTTCGAATATTTCAACCAGCACGCCGACTGCGCGGTGACCGCCGCCCATGAGCTCCAGGCACTGGTCAACGATTTGCCCAACGCCGAGGCACATGCCCGCCGCGTCCAGGCCACCGAAAAGAAGGCCGACCGGATCACGCACGACACCATCGACCTGCTGCACAAGACCTTCATCACGCCGCTGGACCGCGACGAGATCCACAAGCTCATCACGACCATGGACGACATCCTGGACCTGATGGAAGACGTGGCCGAGACCATCTCGCTGTACGACGTCACCAACCTCACCGACGAGGCGCTGCGCCTGGCGGCCATCTGCGTGCAGTGCTGCGACCAGGTCAAGATCGCGGTGGGC
The DNA here is from genome assembly GCA_022041995.1 of Cupriavidus necator. Classification (GTDB taxonomy): domain Bacteria; phylum Pseudomonadota; class Gammaproteobacteria; order Burkholderiales; family Burkholderiaceae; genus Cupriavidus. The sequence continues at coordinate 2,617,219 of CP074381.1, read as the reverse complement.
CTGCTCGAGGACATGGGCAACGCCAGCGCCATCCTGAAGACCGCGCAGCAGATCGACCAGCTTGAGTCTGAAGCCGACCGCGTGATGCGCTCGGCGATGTCCAAGCTGTTCCGCGACGAGACCGACGTCAAGCGCCTGATCAAGCTGAAGGCCATCTACGAACAGCTCGAGACGATCACCGACAAGTGCGAGGACGTCGCCAACATCATCGAAGGCATCGTCCTGGAAAACGCCTGAGGCGGCAATCGGCATGCAGACCATACAAATGAGCCTGTGGGTGATCGCCTTGCTGGTGGCGCTCGCGCTGCTGTTCGACTTCATGAACGGCTTCCACGACGCGGCCAACTCGATCGCCACGGTGGTGTCCACCGGCGTGCTCAAGCCGCACCACGCGGTGGCCATGGCCGCCATGTGCAACGTCGTTGCCATCTTTATCTTCCACCTGAAGGTGGCTGCCACGGTCGGGACCGGCACCATCGATGTCGCGATCGTCGATCACTACGTGATATTCGGCGCCCTGGTCGGGGCGATTGCCTGGAACATCATCACCTGGTACTACGGCATCCCGTCGTCGTCCTCGCACGCGCTGATCGGCGGGCTGGTGGGTGCCGCGGTGGCCAAGGCCGGCACCGGCGCGCTGGTGGGCAGCGGCCTGCTGAAGACCGTGGCCTTCATCCTGATTTCGCCGCTGCTGGGGTTCATCCTCGGCTCGATGATGATGGTGATCGTGGGCTGGACCTTCTTCCGTACGCCGCCGTCGCGCGTGGACCGCTGGTTCCGCCGGCTGCAACTGGTCTCGGCCTCGATGTACAGCCTGGGCCATGGCGGCAATGACGCGCAGAAGACCATCGGCATCATCTGGATGCTACTGATTGCCAGCGGCCATGTGGCGGCCGGCGGCGAGCCGCCGGCCTGGGTCATCGTCAGCTGCTACGTGGCGATCGGCATGGGTACAATGTTTGGCGGCTGGCGCATCGTGCGCACCATGGGCCAGAAGATCACCAAGCTCAAGCCGGTCGGCGGTTTCTGCGCCGAGACGGGCGGGGCCATGACGCTGTTCTTCGCTTCGGCGCTGGGCGTGCCGGTATCGACCACGCATACGATCACGGGGGCCATCGTCGGCGTCGGCTCGGCGCAGAAGATGTCGGCAGTGCGTTGGGGCGTGGCCGGCAATATCGTCTGGGCCTGGGTGCTGACGATCCCGGCGTCGGCCTTCATGGCGGCGATCGCGTGGTGGATCGGGCGGCATATCCTGTAAGGCAGGGGCCGCCGTACCAACAAAAAGCCAGGCTGATGCCTGGCTTTTTGTTGGGGTGCTTCACTGGTTGGCGAAGGCCGCGATGGGATCGTCGTCGACCGGAAGCGGTGCCGGGGCCGGCGTGGGCTCAGGCAGCGGTGGCGCGGCCGGGGGTGCCACCGATGCTGGCGGCGCAGTCGGCTGGTTGACCGCCGCGACCACGCGGCGCGCGCCGTCGTAGCGCGAGGCCCAGTAAGGCTTGCCCATGTCTTCGAGCCGGACCGTGCCGCCGGACGACGGTGCATGGACAAAGCGGTTCTGGCCGACGTAGATGCCCACGTGCGAATTGGCGCGGCCGGTGGTGTTGAAGAACACCAGGTCGCCGGACGCCACCTCGCTGCGGTCCAGCGAGCTGCCGCGGGCGCCCATTGCCTCGGTCGTGCGCGGCAGGCTTACATTGGCCGCGCGCGACACCACGTAGCGCACCAGCCCGCTGCAGTCGAAGCCGGAGTCCGGCGTATTGCCGCCGTAGCGATAGGGTGTGCCCACCAGCGACATCGCCTGGATGGAAATCTCTTCCAGTCCGGCGCTGGGATCGATCATGGGCTTGCCCGGCGTGCGCGGCAGGCCGGCGTGGCGGGAAGGCGGGGAGCTGGCGCAGGCCGCCAGCAGCGCGGCGGTGGCGCAGAGCAGCGGCAGCCGCGCCTGGGCAAGCAGGCGCTGCAGGCGCAGCGGATGGGAAGAAAGACGGGTACGGCGCAATGGCATCCTGGGTTTCCGGTCGCCGGCCTGCCGGCGCACCGGAAGCCTTGCCGCTACCAGCGTAGCTGGGCGTTGCGGGTACCGGTGCTGACCTTGACGGACTTGGCCTGGCCCTTGTAACTGGCCTCGATATTGTAGCTGCCTTCGGGCGCACGTATCAGGCAGCGCGGGCCGGCGGCGCGGAAGGTGGCGACTTCCTGTTCGTCCCGCACCAGCTTGACGTCCACGTCGGACAGGAATTCACCGTTGGCGCCCTGCGTGAACAGGATGCCGATATTGAAGTCTTTCTCCTTGGCCGCCAGCGCCTGGCGTTCGTCCTCGGCGACGCCGCCGCAGACGTAGCTGACCGGGCCCATGGTGCGAATCACCATTTCTTCGGCGGCGGCATGGGCCGGGCGCCAGCTGGCGGCCAGCGCGATGCCGGCGGCGGCCAGCATGGCCAGCGCAAGGCGCTGCCTGTGCCGGCTGCGGGCGGCGGCAGGCGACTGCCTGCCGGGCAGATGCTGGGTATTCATCGACGCCTCCAGTGGGGATGCGGGGCAACGGCAAACATGGGGCCATCATAGCCCCAAAGTGCTTGCCGTTGACGACGGCGCTCAGGCACTGCGGGCGCGCCCCGCCACCGGCAGGGCGCGCCGCAGGCTGCCAGTGTCAGAGCACGTCGCCGGCGTGATCGGCCAGGCGCGAGCGTTCGCCGCGCGCCAGCGTGATATGGCCGCTGTGGCTCCAGCCCTTGAAGCGGTCGACCACGTAGGTCAGGCCCGACGAACCTTCGGTCAGGTACGGCGTGTCGATCTGCGCGATATTGCCCAGGCAGATGATCTTGGTGCCGGGGCCGGCGCGGGTCACGAGCGTCTTCATCTGCTTGGGCGTCAGGTTCTGCGCCTCGTCGATGATGACGAACTTGTTGACGAAGGTGCGCCCGCGCATGAAGTTCATGCTCTTGACCTTGATGCGCGACCGGATCAGCTCCTGCGTGGCGGCACGGCCCCAGTCGCCGGCGCTGTCGTCGCTCTTCTGCAGCACCTCGAGGTTGTCGTCGAACGCGCCCATCCAGGGCTGCATCTTCTCTTCCTCGGTGCCGGGCAGGAAGCCGATGTCTTCGCCCACCGGCACCGTGGCGCGCGTGACGATGATCTCGTTGTACTGCTTCTGGTCCAGCACCTGTTCCAGGCCGGCCGCCAGCGCCAGCAGGGTCTTGCCGGTGCCGGCCTGCCCAAGCAGCGTGACGAAGTCGATGTCCGGGTTCATCAGCAGGTTGAGCGCGAAGTTCTGCTCGCGGTTGCGGGCGGTCACGCTCCACACATTGTTCTTGTGGTGCGTGTAGTCCTTGAGCGTCTGCAGCAGCGCGGTCTTGCCGTTGATCTCCTTGACCTGCGCGTACAGCGGCAGGCTGCCGTCGACCGGTTCCAGGTAGACGAACTGGTTGACCAGGAACGACGGCACCAGCGGGCCGGTGAGCCGGTAGAACATGGCGCCGGACTTCGGGTCCTGCCAGCTTTCCACGCCCTTGCCGTGCCTGGTCCAGAAGTCGCCGGGCAGCTGCAACACGCCGGCGTAGAGCAGGTCCTTGTCTTCCAGGACCTGGTCGTTGAAGTAGTCTTCGGCCGGCAGGCCCAGTGCGCGCGCCTTGATGCGCATGTTGATGTCTTTCGACACCAGCACGACCTGGCGCTCGGGGTACTGCTGCTGCAGCGCGCTGACCACGCCCAGGATCTGGTTGTCGGCCTTGCCCTGCGGCAGGCCTTCAGGCAGCTTGATGTCGTTCAGGCGCGTCTGGAAGAACAGCTTGCCCTGCGCGTCGCGGTTGCCCAGCTTGGCCAGCGGCAGGCCCTCATCGAGTACGCCGTCGGTGCCGCCCACCAGCGAATCGAGCGTGCGGCTGACCATGCGCGCGTTGCGCGCGACTTCGCTCATGCCCTTCTTGTGGTTGTCCAGTTCTTCGAGCGTCATCATCGGCAGATAGATGTCGTGTTCCTCGAAGCGGAAGAGCGAGGCCGGGTCGTGCATCAGCACGTTGGTGTCGAGCACGAACAGCTTGCTCGGGCCCTCGGACTTGCGGGCGCGGCGCGTGGGGCCGGTGGACGGCTTGACCAGGCTGACCGGTGCGGCAGATACGGCAGGCGTCGATACGGCCGGGGTCTCGGTGCTGCGGGCGCGGGTGCCACCGGCGGCGGCGCGGGCCTGGACCTCAGGCATCTCGGTGTCGCCGGTTTCCAGCAATGCCACGCGCTCGAGCGCCGGCACAGGTTTCTTGCCCTGTGTGGCGGCTTTGGCCTTGGGCACCGCGGAGACCGGAGCAAACTCGCTCGGATCCAGCAATTGGGCAGGCTTGGCGGGCATGGTAGGCAGCGGCATGCTTGGCTTTCCTTTCAGGGGGACAAGAAGGGGGCGAGGGTGTCCGTGCCGCGACGCCGCGATACGTCGGATACGGCGTGGCGGCCAATGGCCGGGGCATGCCTGTGCGAGGCTCCCGGCGCGGACAGGCATGAGGACAGACGCGGCTGCAAACAAAAAAGCCGCCATGCCTGCTGAACAGGGTTGGCGGCTAGGATCCGGCGGCTTCTTTGGCGGACTGCCGACACGGCAGGTCCGCTACCGGCCTGTGGCGCGAACCGCCTGGGCCGGGGAGTCGAAACAGCGTGGCATCCGGAATCTGAACTCATTACGGGCCAATGTATCCGAAGGTTTTGGGTTTGGCAATTGGGTTTGCCAACGGCTTGTTGCGACACAGCACGTCCGGGTTGGCGTCCGTGTCGGGGCAAGGCCAATACCGACGCGATACCTCAGAGCCCGCGCACGATTTCCAGGACTTCGTCAACATGGTTCGGCACCTTGATGCCGCGCAGCTCGTGGCGCAGGATGCCCTTGCCGTCGATGATGAAGGTGCTGCGCTCGATGCCCCGGTGCTCCTTGCCATAGAGCTTTTTCATCTTGATGACATCGAACAACGTGCACACGGCTTCGTCGGCGTCGGAGATCAGCTCAAAGGGCAGTTCAAGCTTGGCCTTGAAGTTCTCGTGCGAGCGGATGCTGTCGCGCGAGATGCCGAACACCTGCACGCCGGCCTTCTGGAAATCCTCGTACTGGTCGCGGAAGTTCATGGCCTCCGTGGTGCAACCCGGCGTGTTGTCCTTCGGGTAGAAGTACAGCACCACTGTCTTGCCGCGATAATCGGCAAGGCGGAAGGTGGCGTCGCCGGTCATCGGCGCGCTGAAGTCGGGTACGGCCTTGTTCAGACTGACGGTCATGCTTGTGGCTCCTGGGGGAGGGGCAGGGGATCGGGAGAATCTGGTGAGGGGGCTGCCACCTTGGCGGGGCAGATTGGGGCGGCCCGCCGGACTTCAAGCGTGGCGCCGGCTCAACTTTTGCAGAGGTCAGGCGGCTTCGGGTTCGAGCAGCAGCACCGCCGCCACCTTGCGGCCTTCTGCCATCAGGATGTTGTAGGTGCGGCAGGCGGCCTGCAGGTCCATGGCGTCCACCCCGACATGGCGGCGCGACAGCGACGCGGTCAGGCGCGGGTGCGGGAAGCGCAACCGCGAGCCGGTGCCGAGCAGCACCACTTCGGGGCCGAGTTCCACCAGTTGCTCGAAATGCGCGGGCTCGAGGTCTTCGAAGCGGCTGACCGGCCAGGGCCGGACTTCGCCCTCGGGCATGACCAGGACCGAGTTGGTGTGACGGACGAGGTTGATCTCGATGTAGCCCGGCCCGTAGGCCGTGACGGTATTTAGCGACTGGGGCTGGTCGGCGTGGAGTTTCACTTGGAGGCCTCTGCGGCGGCCGCCGCGGGCTGGCGGGCCGGCCCGTGGGGCGGATGGCCGGCACCCCGGGCGGGTACGGTGTGGACGACAGGATCGACGACAGTGCGCAGGCGCCTGGCGTGCGCGCGGCAAGCGCACGCTGCAATGCAAGAATCCCTGCCGAAGTCTGTCATAATCCGATAAATTATAGCTTTTGCCTCCCTGTCTGCCACGTTCGCGTTGCATTGCAGCGGACGGCGCCTCGGCGCCGGGCTTCCGCACGGGGCTTCGGCATTAATTCAGATTCGCCCAGATTCCCTGTCCGGTGCCGCCGACGCGGCACGCTACGCTTGCCCGACATCGCCGTGAAACCCATCCAGAAATCCAACAAACTCAATAACGTTTGCTACGACATCCGCGGACCGGTGCTGGAAAAGGCCAAGCAGATGGAGGAAGAAGGGCACAAGATCATCAAGCTGAATATCGGCAACCTGGCGGTGTTCGGGTTCGACGCGCCGGAAGAGATTCAGCAGGACATGATGCGAAACCTGCCGAATTCGGCAGGTTATTCTGATTCCAAGGGTATTTTCGCCGCACGCAAGGCGATCATGCACTATACCCAGCAAAAAAATATCGAAGGCGTTGGCCTGGACGATATTTATGTGGGCAACGGTGCCTCCGAACTGATCGTGATGGCCGTCAACGCGCTGCTCAATGCCGGCGACGAAGTGCTGGTGCCGGCGCCGGACTACCCGCTGTGGACCGCCGCGGTGAGCCTCTCGGGCGGCACGCCGGTGCACTATATCTGCGACGAGTCCAATGACTGGATGCCCGATCCGGCCGATATCCGCGCCCGCATCACGCCGCATACCAAGGCCATCGTCATCATCAACCCGAACAACCCCACCGGGGCGCTGTATTCGGACGAACTGCTGCTCGAGATCGTCGCCATCGCACGCGAGCACGGCCTGATCGTCTTTGCCGACGAGATCTACGACAAGGTCCTGTACGACGGCCACACCCACACCTCGATCGCCTCGCTGTCGACCGATGTCTTCACGGTGACCTTCAACGGCCTGTCGAAGAACTACCGCTCGTGCGGCTACCGCGCCGGCTGGATGGTAGTGTCGGGCGACAAGCGCCCGGCCATTGACTACATCGAAGGCCTGAACATGCTGTCGTCGATGCGCCTGTGCGCCAACGTGCCGGGCCAGTGGGCGATCCAGACCGCGCTGGGCGGCTACCAGAGCATCAACGACCTGGTCGCCGAAGGCGGGCGCCTGCGCCGCCAGCGCGACCTGGCCTACGAGCTGATCACCGCGATCCCGGGCGTGACCTGCGTCAAGCCCAAGGCGGCGCTGTACCTGTTTCCCAAGCTCGACCTGTCGATGTACCCGGTGCAGGACGACCAGGAGTTCATCTATGAACTGCTGCAGGAGTCCAAGGTGCTGCTGGTGCAGGGCTCGGGCTTCAACTGGGCCAGTCCCGACCATTTCCGCATCGTGTTCCTGCCGCACGAGGAAGACCTGCGCGAGGCCATCAGCCGCATCGCGCGCTTCCTCGATGCGTACCGAAAACGCCACGGCAAGGCGGCGGCCTGATTCCGCGGGCCGCGCCGCAATTCATCCTTAGCAACTCAGAAGATTGTCCATGAACCCCATCAAAGTTGGCCTGCTCGGCATCGGTACCGTCGGTAGCGGCACGTTCAACGTGCTCAAGCGCAACCAGGAAGAAATTCGTCGCCGCGCCGGCCGCGGCATCGAGATTGCCGTGGTGGCCGATCTCAACACCGAACGCGCGCGCGAACTGACCAATGGGGAAGTGGAGATCGTCAGCGACGCCAACGAGGTGGTCAACCGCCCCGACATCGATATCGTCATCGAGCTGATCGGCGGCTACGGCATCGCGCGCGAACTGGTGCTCAAGGCGATCGAGAACGGCAAGCACGTGGTCACCGCCAACAAGGCGCTGCTGGCCGTGCACGGCAACGAGATCTTCGAAGCCGCGCGCCGCAAGGGCGTGATCGTCGCCTTCGAGGCCGCGGTGGCTGGCGGCATCCCCATCATCAAGGCGCTGCGCGAAGGCCTGACCGCCAACCGCATCCAGTGGATCGCCGGCATCATCAACGGCACCACCAACTTCATCCTGTCCGAGATGCGCGACAAGGGCCTCGATTTCGACGTGGTCCTGAAGGAAGCGCAGCAGCTGGGCTACGCCGAGGCCGACCCGACCTTCGACATCGAAGGCGTCGATGCCGCGCACAAGGTCACGCTGATGAGCGCGATCGCCTTCGGCATGCCGGTGCAGTTCGAAAAGGCGCACGTGGAAGGCATCACCAGGCTGTCGGCCATCGACATCAAATACGCCGAGGAACTGGGCTACCGCATCAAGCTGCTGGGCATCACCCGCCGCCGTGACGACGGCGTCGAGCTGCGCGTGCATCCGACGCTGGTGCCGGCCTCGCGCCTGATCGCGAACGTCGAAGGCGCAATGAACGCCGTGCTGGTGCAGGGCGACGCCGTGGGCGCGACGCTCTACTACGGCAAGGGCGCCGGCGCCGAGCCGACCGCCTCGGCCGTGATCGCCGACCTGGTTGACGTGACCCGCCTGCACACCGCCGACCCGAACCACCGCGTGCCGCACCTGGCGTTCCAGCCGGATGAGCTGTCGAGCGTGCCGGTGCTGCCGATCGAAGAGATCAACAGCTCGTACTACCTGCGCATGCGCGTGTCGGACGAGACCGGCGTGCTGGCCGAGATCACCCGCATTCTGGCCGAAGGCAGCATCTCGATCGATGCCATGCTGCAGAAGGAATCGCGCGAAGGCGAGCCGCAGACCGACATCATCATCCTGACCCACATCACGCGCGAGAAGCACGTCAACGCGGCGATAGCCAGGATCGAGGCGCTGCCGACCGTGCTGTCCGCCGTGACGCGCCTGCGCATGGAAGAACTGAACTAAGGGCCGGATACCTGCCGATTCACATGAAATACCAGTCGACCCGCGGCCATGAGATGCCGCAATCGTTTTCCGAGATCCTGCTGGGCGGCCTGGCGCCGGACGGCGGGCTGTACCTGCCCACCCAGTACCCGCAGGTCACGGCCGATGAGCTCGAAGCCTGGCGCAAGCTGTCGTATGCCGACCTGGCCTACGAGATCCTGCGCAAGTTCTGCGACGATATTCCCGCCGAGGACCTGCGCGCGCTGACGCGCAAGACCTATACGCCCGAGGTGTATTGCAACGCGCGCGAAGGCGACAACACCGCCGACATTACGCCGCTGCGCACGCTGGGCGAAGAAGGCGGCACCAGGCTGCAACTGCTGGGCCTGTCCAACGGCCCGACGCTGGCCTTCAAGGACATGGCGATGCAGCTGCTCGGCAACCTGTTCGAGTACGCGCTGGGCCGTGCCGGCCAGGAGCTGAACATCCTGGGCGCGACCTCGGGCGATACCGGCAGCGCCGCCGAATACGCGATGCGCGGCAAGCGCGGCATCCGCGTGTTCATGCTGAGCCCGCACCGCAAGATGAGCGCGTTCCAGACCGCGCAGATGTTCAGCCTGCAGGATGCCAACATCTTCAACCTGGCGGTCGAAGGCGTGTTCGACGACTGCCAGGACATCGTCAAGGCGGTCTCCAACGACCTCGGCTACAAGGCGCGCCAGAAGATCGGCACGGTCAACTCGATCAACTGGCGCGCGTGGTGGCCCAGGCGGTGTACTACTTCAAGGGCTGGCTGCTGGCTACCAGCGGCCCGGGCCAGAAGGTGTCGTTCTGCGTGCCGTCGGGCAACTTCGGCAATGTCTGCGCCGGCCATATCGCGCGCATGATGGGCCTGCCGATCGACAAGCTGGTGGTGGCCACCAACGAGAACGACGTGCTCGACGAGTTCTTCCGCACCGGCGCCTACCGCGTGCGCAAGTCGGCCGAGACCTACCATACCTCCAGCCCCAGCATGGACATCTCCAAGGCCTCGAACTTCGAGCGCTTCGTGTTCGACCTGCTGGGCCAGGACGGCGGCAAGCTGGCGGCGCTGTTCCGCGACGTGGAAGAGAAGGGCGGCTTCGACCTGTCGGGCACGCCGGAATTCGACCGCATCCGCCAGTTCGGCTTTGTCTCGGGCCGCAGCACGCACCAGGACCGGCTGGCCACCATCCGCGACCTGTCATCGCGCTACGGCATCACTATCGATACCCATACCGCCGATGGCGTCAAGGTGGCGCGCGAGCATCTCAGCGCCGGCGTGCCGATGGTGGTGCTGGAAACCGCGCTGCCCGCCAAGTTTGCCGACACCATCCGCGAAGCGCTCGGCCACGAGCCGGAGCGCCCGGCCAGGTTCGAGGGCATCGAGAGCCTGCCGCAGCGCTTTGAAGTGATGCCCGCGGACGCCGCGCAGGTCAAGGCCTACATCGCCGGCCACACCGGCCTGTAAGCGCGCGGGTGCGTGTAGCCCGCTGCGGCGCTGCCGCATGCCGGGCCCGCGCCAACTCGCTACAATCAGGCTGCGGGCCCGATCCCCGGCCCCCGCGTTGCCTGCCCCAACAAGTGGGTGCAGGCAATGCGCGGGCCGTTTTTCGTGGCCAACTCTTTCCCACATCGCACCATGACCCAAGCCGCAGCACCTTCCCGCCCCCCGATGCTGACCATGGCCCAGGCGCTCGACGCGCTGCTCGGCGCCGCCCGTCCGCTGGCGCAGGTTGAATCCGTCGACACGCTCGACGCCAATGGCCGCGTGCTGGCCGCGCCCGTGACCAGCACGCTGCGCGTGCCGCCGGCCGACAATACCTCGATGGACGGCTACGCCATGCGCGCGGCCGATGTGCCCGTTGCCGGCACGCGGCTGCGCGTGTCGCAACGGATCCCTGCCGGCCATGTCGGCAGCGCGCTGGAACCCGGCACCGCCGCGCGCATCTTCACCGGCGGGCTGATCCCGCCGGGCGCCGACGCCGTGGTGATGCAGGAACAATGCGCCGCCGAGGGTGAGGATGTGATCGTCAACCACGTGCCGCAATCCGGTGAATGGGTGCGGCGCGCGGGCGAGGATATCGAAGCCGGCAGCGTGATCCTGCCGGCCGGCACGCGGCTGACGCCGCAGGCGCTGGGGCTGGCCGCATCGGTCGGCCAGGCAAAGCTGGACGTGGTGCGGCGCGTGCGCGTCGCCGTGTTCTTCACCGGCGACGAACTGGCGATGCCGGGCGAGCCGCTCAAGCCGGGCGCCATCTACAACTCCAACCGCTTCACGCTGCGCGGCCTGCTGGAAAACCTGGGCTGCGAGGTCAGCGACTTCGGCATCGTGCCCGACACGCTGGCCGCCACGCGCGAGACCCTGCGCCGCGCGGCGCAGGGACACGACCTGATCATCACGTCGGGCGGTGTCTCGGTTGGCGAGGAAGACCATATCAAGCCCGCGGTCGAGGCCGAAGGGCGGCTCGACATGTGGCAGATCGCGATCAAGCCGGGCAAGCCGCTGGCGTTCGGGCAGGTCAACAACGATGCTGAGCCGGCGTTCTTCCTGGGTTTGCCTGGCAACCCGGTGTCCAGCTTCGTGACCTTCCTGCTGTTCGTGCGCCCGTTCATCCTGCGCCTGCAGGGCGTGGCCGGCGTGACCCCGCGGCGCCTGCCGCTGCGCGCGGATTTCGCGCTGAACAAGGGCGACCGCCGCAATGAGTTCCTGCGCGCGCGCATCAATGCCGAGGGCGGCCTGGACCTGTTCCCCAACCAGAGTTCGGGGTGCTGACCTCTACCGTCTGGGGCGACGGCCTGATCGACAATCCGCCCAACCAGGCGATCGCGCGCGGCGATACCGTGCAGTTCATTCCGTTTGACGGCCTGCTCGCGTAGCCGGCCAGCATGACCAGGACAGAAGCCGTGATGAACATCGAACTCCGATTCTTTGCCAGCGTGCGCGAGCAGCTGGGCGTGGCCGAAGAGCGCGCCGAGGTGCCGGCCGACGTGCGCACCGTGGGCGAGCTGCGCCAGTGGCTGCGCCAGCGCGGCGGCGCCTGGGCCGAGACCCTGGCTGAAGGCCGCGCGCTGCGCATGGCCGTCGACCATGCGGTGGCGCGCCCCGAAACGGCGATTGCCGATGGCTGCGAAGTCGCCTTTTTCCCACCAGTGACCGGAGGCTGAGATGAGCGTCAGGGTGCAGCGTGAGGATTTCGATCTTGGCGCGGAAGTCGCGGCGCTGCGTGCCGGCAATCCGGCGGTCGGCGCGGTGGCCAGCTTTATCGGCACCGTGCGCGATGTCAGCGACGGCAGCGCCGTCAGCGCGATGGAGCTGGAGCACTATCCGGGCATGACCGAGAAGGCGCTGGCGCAGATCGAGGCGGCTGCGTGCGCGCGCTGGGCGCTGCTGGGCGTGACCATCATCCACCGTGTGGGGCCGATGCAGCCGCTGGACCAGATCGTGATGGTCGCGGTGGCGTCGGCGCATCGCGGCAATGCCTTTGCCGCGTGCGAGTTCATCATGGACTACCTCAAGTCCGAAGCGCCGTTCTGGAAGAAGGAAGACACCCCGGAAGGGGCGCGCTGGGTCGACGCCCGCGTGACCGACGAAGCCGCCCTCCAGCGCTGGGGGATCGCATCGTTAAATGCCAGCGGCGACGATGCCGGCGCGCCACCGGAGAAGCAGGGCGGGAGCCAGCCCTGATGGGGCCGCTCGGCTTTGTCGCCGTGGGCGTGGGCGCCGCGGCGGGTGCGTGGCTGCGCTGGGGCTTCGCGGTGCTGTGGAACGCGATCAATCCCGCGCTGCCCTATGGCACGCTGGCGGCCAACCTGCTGGGTGGCTACCTGATCGGGCTCGCGGTCGGATTCTTCGATCTGCACGCGGGCCTGCCGCCGGAATGGCGCCTGCTGGCCATCACCGGCTTCCTTGGCGGGCTGACCACGTTCTCTACTTTTTCCAGCGAGGTGGTGGCGAACCTGATTGCCGGCGACTACGGCTGGGCGGCGCTGCACCTGCTGCTGCACCTGGGCGGCTCACTGCTGCTGACCGGCTTCGGCCTCTGGACTTACCGCATGCTGGCCTGACGCGGCCCGCGCGATCAGGTCCAGCAGCGCGGCATTGAACGCCTGCGGCTGCTCCATGTGCGGGCTGTGGCCGGCGCCGGCCACTACGCCGAATCCCGCCTCGGGCCGCAGTGCGAGCGTGGCGGCACCCACGGCGGGCGCATAGAGCCGGCTGGCTTCCCCGTACAAATGGAACAGCGGCCGCCCGGTGCCGCGCAGTGTCTCCCGGAAATCCTGGCGCGCCATGTCTTCCCATAGGGCGGCAAGCGCCGCCGCATCGCACTGGCCCGCCATGTGCGCGATGCGCTGCAGCGCGGCGCCTTCCGGGCGCCTTCCCGCCGACCACATTCCCAGCGCAACCGACGGCGCCAGCCGGGGCCAGTCGGCCCGGAAGCGGGCCGCCATCTGCGCGGCGTGCGCTATCTCATAGTGGCCGTGCAGGCCATGCGGCCAGGCCGGATCGGTCACCAGCCTGGGCGTCATGTCAATGCTGCCGACCGCTCCCAGCGGAAGACCCGGATGGTCGCGCAGCAGCGCCCATGCCACCATCGCCCCCATCGACCAGCCAGCCACCACCACGTCTGTCAGCCCGAGGTGCGCAACCAGTCCGGCGACGTCGCGCGCCAGCGCCGTGATCGTGATGCCGTCGCGCTCGCGCGACAGGCCGTGGCCGGCATGGTCGGGCGCGATCACGCGGAATCCAGCCAGTGCGAGCGCCCGCTGGCCGTCGAAGGCCTCGCCGGTGACCGACCAGCCGTGCAGCAACAGCAGCGGCCGTCCCTGGCCGGTTTCGCGCCAGCCTGGCAAGGCGCCGCGCGCCGGGTGGCTGGCAAAGGGCGGCGCGGGGCCGGCGGGTGCCGAATCGGGAGCGTCCAACGACGGTTCTCTCCTGGCAGGAGGGTAAGGGGAAGCGGCCTGGATGCCACCGGGTGAGGGTGCCTCTCTATTGACATCCATGGGGGGCAATTTATACGATGAAACATGAATCAGCTATCAGGTTTTGCCTGAGTGGCGATTCACGGCGCAGGCAGGCGCGGAGGAGGCGCCTGCCTGCGCCGGCATGACATGTAGCGGTCATTCCAATGACAAGGCGCGCAGCGCCACCGGAGACAAGATGTCCCAGACCGACACGGGCGCACCGCCCGAAACCGGCGCAACCCGCGCACCCGGCCACGCCGGCGGCATCTGCCCGCCCAAGACCGCGCGCGGGCAGAAGACGCGCGAGGCGCTGCTGCGCGCGGCCGAGAAGGTGTTCGGTGAGAAAGGCTATTACGCCGCGTCGATCTCCGAGATCACGCAGGAAGCCAAGGTCGCGATGGGCACCTTCTACCTGTATTTCAAGGACAAGGAAGACATCTTCCGCGCGCTGGTCGCGCACATGCTGGAACTGGTGCGCGCCCACCTGCGCAAGCACGTTGCCGCCGCGGCCACCCAGATGGAAGCCGAGCGCCTGGGCCTGAAGGCCTTCCTCTCGTTCGTGTCGCGCCACAAGAACCTGTACCGGATCGTGCTGGATTCGTACTCGGTGGACGAGACCATCTACAGCAGCTATTTCCAGGTGTTTGCCGAGCTCTACAGCCGGCGCCTGACGCGCGCCGAAGAGCAGGGCGAGATCGTGCCCGGCGATGCCGAAGTGCGCGCCTGGTGCCTGATCGGCATCAGCAACTTCCTGGGCATGCGCTATGCGCGCTGGAAGCGCCCGCCTTCGATGGAGAAGGTGGTCGATACCGCCTTCGACCTGATCTCGCACGGCCTGCAGCCGCGATGAACGCCCACGCAGAACCCATGGTGCAGTGGGAGCGCGCCGAGGGCGTGGCACTACTGCGCCTGAACCGGCCGCAGCGGCACAACAGCCTGGTGCCCGAGCTGCTCGAAGCGCTGCTGGCCGCGCTGGACGAGATTGAAGCCGACCCGGCGATCCATGCTGTGGTGCTGACGCATGCCGGAAAAAATTTCTCCACTGGCGGCGACGTCGCGGCGTTCGCTGCGCAGGGCGATGCGATTGCCAGCTACGCCGACCGGCTGCTGGCACTGCTGAACCGTTCGATCCTGCGCCTGGCCGCGCTGCGTTGCCCGGCGGTGGCGGCGGTGGAGGGCTGGCTGACGGGCGGCTCGCTGGGCCTGGTGCTGGCGTGCGACATGGCGGTGCTGGCGCGGGATGCGCGCATCGCGCCGTACTACACCGTGGTTGGCTTCAGCCCGGACGGCGGCTGGACCGCGATGTTGCCGCAGCGGGTCGGCACGCCGCGGGCGCGCGCCTGGCAGCTGAACAATACGATCGTCGCCGCGCCGGAGGCGGCGGCGCTCGGGCTGGCGACCGCGCTGGCCGCGCCGGGTTCGGCCGAGGCCGAAGCCGTGACGCTGGCGCGCGGCATTGCGCGCAAGGTGCCGGGCAGCGTGGCCCGCACGCGCGCGCTGTTGCGCTGGGACGCCGACACCCTGGCGGCCGGCCTTGAGCGAGAGCGCGCGGCCTTTGTCGCACAGATCGCCAGCGCCGAGGCCGCCGACGGCATGCGGTGCTTCCTGGCGGGGCGCGCGCGCGAATAGTCCGTATAGCATTCCCAGGCAGTTGCAGCAGGTTTCATCCAGATAAACACAAACGAGACCGAACACAGGAGACAGCAATGCAACGCAATCCACTCGCCGTACGTGCCCTGGTCATGGCCGCCGGCCTGCTTGCCGCCGGCACCGCGCTGGCCAAGGACATCCGCATCGCGCACGTCTATGACAAGACCGGCGCGCTCGAGGCCTACGCCAAGCAGACCCAGACCGGCCTGATGATGGGCCTGGAGTACGCCACCAACGGCACCATGACCGTCAATGGCAACAAGCTGGTGGTGATCGAGAAAGACACCCAGGGCAAGCCGGACGTGGCCAAGGCGCAGCTGGCCGCCGCCTACAGCGACGACCGCGCCGATATCGCCGTCGGCCCCACCTCTTCCGGCACCGCGCTGGCCATGCTGCCGGTGGCGGAGGAATACAAGAAGGTGCTGCTGGTCGAACCGGCGGTGGCCGACTCCATCACCGGCGACAAATGGAACCGCTTTATCTTCCGCACCGGGCGCAACTCGTCGCAGGATGCGATCTCCAACGCCGTGGCGCTTGATAAGCCAGGCGTGCAGATCGCCACGCTGGCGCAGGACTACGCCTTTGGCCGCGACGGCGTCAAGGCGTTCAAGGGTGCGCTGAAGAACGCGAAGATCGTGCATGAGGAATACCTGCCGACCAGCACCACGGACTTCACCGCCGGCGCGCAGCGGCTGTTTGATTCGCTCAAGGACAAGCCGGGCCGCAAGGTGATCTTCATTATCTGGGCCGGTGCCGGCAACCCGTTCAAGATCGCCGATCTCGATCCCAAGCGCTACGGCATCGAGATTGCCACCGGCGGCAACATCCTGCCGGCGATGGCCAGCTACAAGAACTTCCCGGGCATGGAAGGGGCCACCTACTACTACTTCGGCATCCCCAAGAACAAGGCCAATGAGTGGCTGGTGTCCAACCACTACAGCAAGTTCAAGTCGCCGCCCGACTTCTTCACGGCCGGCGGCATGACCGCGGGCATCGCGCTGGTGGAGGCGCTGAAGAAGACCAGCGGCGAGACCGGCACTGAGAAGCTGATCACGGCGATGGAAGGCATGTCGTTCGACACGCCCAAGGGCAAGATGACGTTCCGCAAGGAAGACCACCAGGCCATGCAGTCGATGTACCACTTCCGGATCAAGGTGGATCCTGCCTTCGCCTGGGGCGTGCCTGAGCTCGTGCGCGAGATCAAGCCCGAAGAGATGGCCGTGCCCGTGCGCAACCACCGCTGATGAACGCGCCAGCCTCTTTCGCCCGGCCCGCGCCGGCGCCGTCGCAGCCGGCCGCCGGGCACGCCGGCGCGACCGCCGCCGGGGCGCAGCCGCTGCTGGAAACGCGCGGCCTGACCATCCGCTTTGGCGGCCATGTGGCCGTCAATGCGGTGTCGTGCGCGTTCCGGCCCGGCGAGCTGACCTGCATCGTCGCCCCAATGGCGCCGGCAAGACCACGTACTTCAACCTGGTCTCGGGCCAGTTGCCGCCCACGGCCGGGCAGATCCTGCTGGATGGCGAGGACGTGACGCACCTGCCGGTGTCGCAGAAGACGCGCCGCGGCATTGGCCGCGCCTTCCAGCTGACCAGCCTGTTCCCGCAGCTGTCGGTGCTGGAGAACGTGCGGCTGGCGGTGCAGGCGCGCCAGCAGCGCGGCATCGATCTGTTCTCGATGTGGACCAGCCACCGCGACGTGCAGGCGCAGGCCATGGCCATCCTGGAGCGCGTGGCGCTGGCCGGCAAGCGCCAGCTGACGGTGGCATCGCTCCCGCATGGCGACCAGCGCAAGCTGGAGGTGGGCATCCTGCTGGCGCTGCAGCCGCGCGTGTTCATGTTCGACGAGCCCACCGCGGGTATGAGCGTGGATGAAGTGCCGGTGATCCTTGACCTTATCCGCGAGATCCGCCAGGACCGCAGCAAGACCGTGCTGCTGGTCGAACACAAGATGGACGTGGTGCGCTCGCTGGCCGACCGCATCATCGTGCTGCACAACGGCACCCTGGTGGCCGACGGCGACCCGGCCGGGGTGATCGCCTCGCCGGTGGTGCAGCAGGCCTACCTGGGCCTGCCGCAAGAGGAGGGCAGCCATGGCTGACGCACAAGCAACCGCGCCAATCCTGCGGCTGCAGGGTGTGCAGACCCATATCGGCCCGTACCACATCCTGCACGGCGTGAGCTTCGAGGTGCCGCGCGGCGGCGTGACCATGCTGCTGGGGCGCAACGGCGCCGGCAAGACCACCACGCTGCGCACCATCATGGGCCTGTGGCGGGCCAGCGCCGGCACGGTGACCCTTGACGGCACCGACATCACGTGCCACAGCACGCCCGCGATCGCGCAGGCCGGCATTGCCTACGTGCCGGAAAACATGAGCGTGTTCTCCGACCTGACCGTGGCTGAGAACATGCGCCTGGCAGCGCGCACCGGCGCCATCGATGAGCGCCGGCTGGACTGGGTGTTCCGCATGTTCCCGGCGCTGAAGACCTTCTGGCAGCAGCGTGCCGGCGTGCTGTCGGGCGGGCAGAAGCAGATGCTGTCGGTGGCGCGCGCCATCATCGAGCCGCGCCAGCTGCTGATCGTAGACGAGCCCACCAAGGGCCTGGCGCCGGCCATCATCCAGAACATGATCCATGTGTTCCGCGAACTGAAGCAGACCGAGGTGTCGATCCTGCTGGTGGAACAGAACTTCCATATGGCGAAGTCGGTGGGGGATACGGTGGCGGTGATGGACGACGGCCGCACGGTGCACACGGGCACGATGGCGGCGCTGGCTGAAGACGACGGGCTGCAGCAGAAGCTGCTGGGGCTGTCGCTGGCGGCGCACCAGTAACGCGGGACAACAAACATGACCACTTCAACAACTTTGCCGGCCGCCGCACCGTCGGACCTGCCCAAGGTCCGGCTCGACTGGACCCCGCTGGCGCTGGCGCCGCTGCTGATGCTGCTGGCCTATCCGCTGGTTGGCAGCCCGTCGACCTGGCTGACGCTGACCATTGCCGGGCTCGCGATGGGGATGATCATCTTCGTCGTCTCTTCCGGCCTGACGCTGGTGTTCGGCCTGATGGACGTGCTCAACTTCGGCCACGGCGCCTTTATCGCGTTGGGCGCCTACGTGGCGGCCTCGGTGCTGCTGCCGATGGCGGGCTGGGTCGAGGCCGACAGCCTGGCGCAGAACCTGGCCGTGTTTGCGCTGGCGATCGCGGCGGCCATGGTGGCCGCGGGCGCGGTCGGGCTGTTCTTCGAGCGCGTGGTGGTGCGCCCGGTCTACGGCCAGCACCTGAAGCAGATCCTGATCACCATGGGCGGCATGATCGTGGCCGAGCAGCTGATCAAGGCGATCTGGGGCCCTGAGACCATCGCGCTGCAGGTGCCCACCACTTTCCGCGGCGCGGTGCTTCTGGGCGATGCCGCCATCGAGAAGTACCGGCTGATTGCGATGGCGCTGGGGCTGGTGATCTTTGTCGCCATGCTGTTGCTGCTCAACCGCACCCGCATCGGCCTGCTGATCCGCGCCGGCGTGGAGAACCGCGAGATGGTCGAGGCCCTTGGCTACCGCGTGCGGCGCCTGTTTATCGGCGTGTTCGTCGCGGGCGCGGCGCTGGCGGGGCTGGGCGGGGTGCTGTGGGGGCTGTACCAGCAGAACATCACTGCGGCGATCGGTGCGCAGGTGAATGTTTTGATTTTCATCGTCATCATCATCGGCGGGCTGGGTTCGACCACGGGCTGCTTTGTCGGCGCGCTGCTGGTGGGGCTGATGGCCAACTACACCGGCTTCCTGTTCCGAAGGTTGCCCTGTTCTCCAACATCCTGCTGATGATGCTGGTGCTGCTGTGGCGCCCGCAGGGGCTGTTCCCGGTGGCGCGGCGCTGAGGGCAACGACCATGATCCGACTTCTCTCCGGCGACCTGCCGCGCAGCCGCGCGCTGACCGTGATCCTGCTGGTGATCCTGGTGGCCCTGGCGTGCGCGCCCTTTGCCTTCCCCGGCGCGCGTGCGCTCAACATGGCGGCCAAGATCTGCATCTTCGTGGTGCTGGTGGCCAGCTATGACCTGCTGCTGGGCTATACCGGCATCGTTTCCTTTGCCCACACCATGTTCTTCGGCATCGGCGGCTATGGCGTGGCCATCGCCATGTCGCGCATGGAGCCGGGCTGGGGTGCGCTGCTGGCGGGCACCGTCGGCGCGCTGGCGGTGTCGGCGCTGCTGGCCTTCCTGATCGGGCTGTTCTCGTTGCGGGTGCGCGCGATCTTCTTTGCCATGATCACGCTGGCGGTGGCAACCGCCTTTGCCACGCTGGTGTCGCAGTTGTCGGAATGGACCGGCGGCGAGGACGGGCTGACCTTCAAGGTGCCGGAGGTGCTGCGCCCCGGCTTTACGCTGGGCGACACCGAATGGCTGGGCGTGCCGCTGAGCGGCAAGCTGCTGAGCTACTACCTGGTGTTCGCCGGCGCGGTGGTACTGTTCCTGGTGCTGCTGCGCATCGTCAACTCGCCCTTTGGCCGGGTGCTGCAGGCGATCCGCGAGAACGACTTCCGCGCCGAGGCGATCGGCTACCGCACCGTGGTGTATCGCACCGTGTCGACGGTGCTGTCGGCGATGTTCGCCACGCTGGCAGGCGTGCTGATGGCGATCTGGCTGCGCTACAACGGGCCCGATACCTCGCTGTCGTTCGAGATCATGGTCGACATCCTGCTGATCGTGGTGATTGGCGGCATGGGCACGCTCTATGGCGCGGTGATTGGCACGGTGCTGTTCCTGGTGGCGCAGACCTACCTGCAGGACGTGATGAAACTGGCCAGCGACGCCACCGCCGCACTGCCGCTGCTGTCGTCGCTGCTGCACCCGGACCGCTGGCTGCTGTGGCTGGGTTTGCTGTTTATCCTGAGCGTCTATTATTTCCCGCAGGGCGTGGTGGGGCGGCTGCGCGGCACCGGCCCGTGCAGGACGTGGCAAGCTGAGCGGAGGCTGGCGCATGTATGTCATCGACTGGCTGCACAAGAACGCGCAGCATTTCCCCGACAAGGTCGCGCTGGTGGACGTGGAGAGCGGCCACCAGGTGACCTATCGCCGCTTCGACGAACGCGCCAGCCGCTTCGCGGAATACCTGCGCGACCATCTGCAACTGGCGCCGGGCACGCGCGTGGCGGTGCTGGCGCACAACAGCTCGGACTATTTCGAGATGCTGTTTGGCTGCGCCAAGGCCGGCATGGTGATGGTGTGCCTGAACTGGCGCCTGCCGGCGGCGGAGCTGCTGCCGATCCTGCAGGACTGCACGCCCGAGGTGCTGGTGGCCGGCGACGGCTTCCTGGCCGTGGCCGCGGATCTGGCGCGCGCCATCCCGCTGCGCGCGGTGCTGCACCTGGCCGACGACGAGGCGGCCGACGTGCCCGGCGGCTGGACCGAGTACGAGGCGGTGCTCGACGCTGCCTCCGGCCGCATCATCGAGATGCCGTGCCGCGATGAGTCCGAGGTCTGGCACCTGCTCTATACCTCCGGCACCACCGGCAAGCCCAAGGGCGTGATCCAGACCTATGGCATGGTCTTCTTCAATGCCGTCAACGCGATGCTGGCAAACAAGATCACGCGCGACGACGTGTTTCTCAGCGTGCTGCCGTTCTTCCACACCGGCGGCCTGAACCTGTATGCCAATCCGGTGCTGCACGCGGGCGGCACGGTGCACATCATGCGGCAGTTCGAGCCGCAGGTGGTGCTGCGCAAGCTCGACCGCGCCAGCGGCGAGGGCATCACCATGTTCTTCGCGGTGCCGGCGGTGTACCTGTTCCTGAGCCAGCACCCGCGCTTCGCGCAGGCGGACTTCGCCGGCGTGCGCAATATGTCGGCGGGGGGCTCGCCGGTGCCCAGGCCGCTGCTTGAGGCCTACCTGGCCAAGGGCGTGACCCTCTGCTTCGGCTTCGGCATGACCGAGACCGGCCCCACGGTCTTTGTCTGCGACGAGGACACCGCGCGCCGCAAGATCGGCACCATCGGCAAGCCGGTGGGGTCGATGCTGACGCGCATCGTCGATGCGCTGGGAGCGGACGTGGGTCCGGGCGAGCGTGGCGAACTGCTGATCAAGGGCCCGGGCGTGACGCCGGGCTACTGGAACCTGCCCGAGGCCAGCGCGGCCTCGATCCGCGGCGGCTGGCTGCATTCCGGCGATATCGCCTACCGGGACGAGGACGGCGACTACTACATCGTCGACCGGGCCAAGGACATGTTTATCTCGGGCGGCGAGAACGTCTATCCTGCCGAGGTCGAGAACGTGCTGTTCCAGCTGCCGGGCGTGGCCGAGGCCGCGGTGATCGGCACGCCGGATGCACGCTGGGGCGAGGTCGGCATGGCGCTGGTGGTGCTGCGCCCGGGCGCCGCCCTGGAGGCTGATGCCGTGATCGCCCACTGCAAGGCGCAGCTGGCCCGCTACAAGGTGCCGCGCCATGTGCGCTTTCTTGATGCGCTGCCGCGCACGCCGTCCGGCAAGGTGGAAAAGCACAAGCTGCGCGCAAAGTTCTCTGTTTTTGATTTTCGCAGTTCGCAGTCTCCGCAGTCCTCGATCTGAAGACAACTCGACAGCCCCGGCCATCCGGGTGCGACAGGAGGAGGTTGACATGCATTCCACGCAGATCCCGCCGCAACAGAAACGCCGCCTCAGGCTCACGGTGCTGGCGGCCGCCGCATCGA
The DNA here is from genome assembly GCA_022041995.1 of Cupriavidus necator. Classification (GTDB taxonomy): domain Bacteria; phylum Pseudomonadota; class Gammaproteobacteria; order Burkholderiales; family Burkholderiaceae; genus Cupriavidus. The sequence continues at coordinate 2,595,230 of CP074381.1, read as the reverse complement.
TGCTGGCCGCCGCCTGCGGTTCGGGCGATGACAACAACGGCAACGGCAGCAACCCCAATACCAAGCCGGCGTATATCGGCACGGTCACCATCAACAGCTACAACGGCACCACCGACGACCTGCTGACCGCGGGCCTGGGCAAGGACGGCCTGGCCAGCGCCACCGCGCCACTACCGGCCAACCCCACCGCGCCGACCGCGGCGGAGTTGCGGCGCTATGCGATTCATACCAACTATCGTGCCATCGTCGACACCACCGCCAGCGGCGGCTACGGCTCGCTCTACGGCCCCAATGTCGATGCGCAGGGCAATGTCACCGGCTCGGAAGGCAAGGTGGCCGGCGTGGAATACCTGGCTTATTCGGACGACGGCTCGGGCCAGCAGAACGTGACCATGCTGGTGCAGATCCCCGCCACCTTCAACACGTCGAAGCCGTGCGTGATCACGGCCACTTCGTCCGGTTCACGCGGCGTCTATGGCGGCATTTCCACCGGCGAGTGGGGCCTGAAGCGCGGCTGCGCGGTGGCCTATACCGACAAGGGCACCGGCGCCGCGCCGCATGACCTGGATACCGACACCGTGCCGCTGATCGACGGCACCCGCGCCACGCGCACAGCAGCCGGCAAGAACGCGCAGTTTGCCGCGCCGGCGGGGGCCACCTCGCTGGCGGACTTCACCGCAGCCAACCCGCACCGGCTGGCGTTCAAGCACGCGCATTCGCAGCGCAACCCGGAGAAAGACTGGGGCAAGTTCACGCTGCAGGCGGTGGAATTTGCGATCTGGGCGATCAATGACCGCTTCGGCGCCGTGTCGGCCAACGGCACCCGCCAGCGCACCCTGGACCAGGACAAGATCGTGGTGATCGCGTCCAGTGTGTCCAATGGCGGCGGTGCCGCAGTGGCGGCGGCCGAGCAGGATGCCGGCGGGCTGATCGACGGCGTGGCGGTGGGCGAGCCCAACCTGAACATGCCGCCCAATACCGGCATCGTGGTGCAACGCGGCGCGACGCCGGTGGCGGCTTCGGGCCGCACGCTGTACGACTACACCACCACCGCCAATCTGCTGCAGCACTGCGCCGCGCGGGCCACCGCGCTGACCCAGGCGCCGTTCTACACCAACCCCTCCACGGCGACGTTCTTTGCCAACCGCTGCCAGACGCTGGCGGAAAAGGGCCTGGTGAGCGGCGCGAACACGGACGAACAGAGCGCCAGCGCCCTGCAGGCGCTGCGTGCCGCCGGCTGGGAAGCGGAATCGGACGATCTGCACCCGTCGCTGGCCGTGTTTGACGTGGCCGCCGCGATCTCGGTCAACTATGCCAACGCCTATGCGCAGGCCAGCGTCACCGACCGGCTGTGCGGCTACAGCTTTGCCAGCACGCTGACCGACCTGAAGCCCGCGGCAATCGCGCCCGCGGCGCTGGCGTCGATGTTCGCCACTGGCAACGGCGTGCCGCCACTGCCGCCGGTCCAGTTGATCAATGACCTCGATCCGCAGCATGGCCCGTACCTGAACCTGGCGTCTGTTTCACCCTTGACGCTGCGGCAAGACCTGAACTACGACGGCGCCAACTGCCTGCGCAGCCTGCTGGCCGGCACGGACGCCGCGGCGCGCGCATTGCAGGCCGGCCAGGCGCTGACGCTGCGCAACGGCAACCTGCGCGGCAAGCCGGCGGTGATCGTGCACGGGCGCAGCGACGGGCTGCTGCCGGTCAACCATACCTCGCGCCCGTATCTCGGGCTGAACCGGCAGCAGGAGGGGGTGACCAGCAAGCTGTCATACGTGGAGGTCGAGAACGCCCAGCACTTCGATGCCTTCATCGGTCTGGTGCCAGGCTACAGCAACCGCTATGTGCCGCTGCACGTCTACCTGAACCGGGCCCTGGATGCGGTCTACGACAACCTCACCGCGGGCAAGGCGCTGCCGCCGTCGCAGGTGCTGCGCACCACGCCGCGCGGCGGCACCCTCAACACGCCGGCGCCGGCGCTGCTGCCGTCCAACGTGCCGCCGTTCGCCGCCTCGCCTGCGGCCGGCAACGCGATTACCGTCAACGCTAACACCGTACAGGTGCCTGACTGATGAACGATGCCCTGCCGCGCGTGCTGTCGCAGCGCGACTTCGACCGCTTCGCCGCCTTGTCGCACGACGACAACCCGATCCACTGCGATCCGGCCTTTGCCCGTGGCACGCATTTCGGTGCCACCGTGGCGCACGGCATGTTCCTGTTTTCGCTGTTGTGCGCCCACACCTGGCGGCAGCTGCCCGGGCCGGCGTTGCCGGTCGGGCAGACGCTGATGTTCCCGACGCCGGCCTTCGTTGGCGATACGGTGCAGATCGCGCTGGCGCCGCAGCCCGCGCCGGCCGGACTGGCGGGCTACGGCACCACCGTGGGCAGCGCGGGCGGGCCGGGCGAGGCGCCGCGCGTCACGGCCGTGGGTGCATCGCTGTGGCTGCCGGACGCCGGGCCGGACCCACTGGCCCTGCTGCCCGGCGAGGCGGCGCAGGCGCCAGAGGCGGGCGACGCCATCCTGTACGGCCTGCGCCCAGGTCAGGAAGCCCGTGCGGCACGCGCCTTCGCGCAGGCCGACCTGGACGAGTACATCACCCTGACCGGCGACGCCAACCCCTACCACGCCGACCCGGCCTTTGCCCGCGCGCGCGGGTTTGGCGGGCCGGTGGTGCCGCTGCCGCTGCTGGCCGGCATGTTCTCGGACCTGCTCGGCACGCGGCTGCCCGGACGGGGTACGGGGTGGATGAAGCAGTCGCTGCGCCTCGCTTCAGCCGCGCGGCTGGATGAGCCGCTGACGGCATGCGTGCGCATTGTGCGGTTGCGCGCCGGCAAGGACCTGGTCAACCTGGCCAGCGTGGTCACGGGCGCGGACGGGCGCGTGGTGGTGCAGGGCGAATCACTCGTGCTGGTGCGCAACCTTGCGGACAAGGGCGGCTGCCGCGCCGCCTAGCCGCGTATCGCTTGCAGCACTTGCGAGCGTGGGAGCCCGGGTTGTCGAGATAGCGGCTGCCGTACCGGCGCGGCCTTGAAATGTCGCGACAAAGCCTTATCTTTCGAAAAGACAATCCAGTGTCCGGCAGGGCATACGGGCGCTCCGGCAGCAAAGACCGGCGCGGACGCCCCCGCATCGGGACACGACCTTATTGAGAGAGGGATTCCTTATGCGTCTTGACAAGCTGACCACCCGATTCCAGGAAGCGCTGGCTGATGCGCAAAGCCTGGCACTGGGCAACGACAACCAATACATCGAACCGCAGCACTTGCTGCGCGCGCTGCTGGCGCAGGACGACGGCGCCGCCCGCGCGCTGCTGGCGCGCGCCGGCGTCAACGTGCCGGGCCTGCAGACCGCGCTGGACGCCGCCATCAAGCGCCTGCCGCAAGTGCAGGGCACCAGCGAGGTCCAGATTGGCCGCGACCTGGTGAACCTGCTTAACGCCACCGAGAAGGAAGCCATCAAGCGTGGCGACCAGTTCATCGCCAGCGAGCTGTTCCTGCTGGCCGTCGCCGACGACAAGGGCGACGCCGGCCGCATCTCGCGTGAAAACGGCCTGAACCGCAAGTCGCTCGAGTCGGCCATCCAGGCCGTGCGCGGCGGCGATTCGGTCAACAGCGCCGAGGCCGAGGGCCAGCGCGAGGCCCTCAAGAAATACACCATCGACCTGACCGAGCGCGCCCGCATCGGCAAGCTCGACCCGTGATCGGCCGCGACGACGAGATCCGCCGCGCGATCCAGATCCTGCAGCGCCGCACCAAGAACAACCCGGTGCTGATCGGCGAGCCCGGCGTGGGCAAGACTGCCATCGTCGAAGGCCTGGCGCAGCGCATCGTCAACGGCGAAGTGCCCGAGAGCCTGAAGAACAAGCGCGTGCTGGTGCTGGACATGGCCGGCCTGCTTGCCGGCGCGAAGTACCGCGGCGAGTTCGAGGAACGCCTGAAGGCGGTGCTCAATGACGTCGCCAAGGACGAGGGCCAGACCATCGTCTTCATCGACGAGATCCACACCATGGTCGGCGCCGGCAAGGCCGAGGGCGCGATCGACGCGGGCAACATGCTCAAGCCGGCGCTGGCGCGCGGTGAGCTGCACTGCATCGGCGCCACGACGCTGGACGAATACCGCAAGTACATCGAGAAGGACGCAGCGCTGGAGCGCCGCTTCCAGAAGGTGCTGGTGGACGAGCCCAGCGTGGAGGCCACCATTGCCATCCTGCGCGGCTTGCAGGAAAAGTATGAGCTGCACCACGGCGTGGAGATTACCGACCCGGCCATCGTCGCCGCGGCGGAACTGTCGCATCGCTATATCACCGACCGCTTCCTGCCCGACAAGGCGATCGACCTGATCGACGAGGCCGGCGCGCGCATCAAGATGGAGATCGATTCCAAGCCCGAGTCGATGGACAAGCTCGAACGCCGCACCATCCAGCTGAAGATCGAGCGCGAGGCGGTCAAGAAAGAGACCGACGAGGCGTCGATGAAGCGCCTGGAGCTGATCGAGCAGGAAATCGCGCGCCTGGAGAAGGAATACGCCGACCTGGACGAAATCTGGAAGGCCGAGAAGGGCGCCGCGCAGGGCACGGCCGCGCTCAAGGAAGAGATCGAGAAGATCAAGCTGGAAATCGCCAAGTTGCAGCGCGAAGGCAAGCTGGACAAGGTGGCCGAGCTGCAATACGGCAAGCTGCCGGGCCTGGAAGGCAAGCTCAAGGCCGCGACCGACGCCGAAGCCAGCGAGCAGAAGCAGCCCAACAAGCTGCTGCGCACCCAGGTGGGCGCCGAGGAAATCGCCGAAGTGGTGAGCCGCGCCACCGGCATCCCGGTATCGAAGATGATGCAGGGCGAGCGCGAGAAGCTGCTGAAGATGGAAGACCGCCTGCATGCGCGCGTGGTGGGCCAGGACGAAGCCGTGCGGCTGGTGTCCGACGCCATCCGCCGTTCGCGTGCCGGCCTGGCGGACGAGAACAGACCCTATGGCTCGTTCCTGTTCCTGGGCCCGACCGGTGTCGGCAAGACTGAGCTGTGCAAGGCCCTGGCCGAGTTCATGTTCGATTCGGAAGAGCACCTGATCCGCATCGACATGAGCGAGTTCATGGAGAAGCACAGCGTCAGCCGCCTGATCGGCGCGCCGCCGGGATATGTGGGCTACGAGGAAGGCGGCTACCTGACCGAAGCCGTGCGCCGCAAGCCGTACAGCGTGGTGCTGCTCGATGAAGTCGAGAAGGCCCACCCTGACGTCTTCAACGTGCTGCTGCAGGTGCTGGACGACGGCCGCCTGACCGATGGCCAGGGGCGCACCGTGGATTTCAAGAACACCGTGATCGTGATGACGTCCAACCTGGGTTCGCAGATCATCCAGTCGATGTCCGGCGAGCCGCAGGAAGCGATCAAGGGCGCGGTCTGGCAGGAAGTGCGCACGCATTTCCGGCCGGAGTTCCTGAACCGGATCGATGAAGTGGTGGTGTTCCACGCGCTGGACCAGAAGCATATCGAGTCGATCGCGCGCATCCAGCTGCAACGCCTGCAGAGCCGCCTGGCCCGCATGGACATGACGCTGACCGTCAGCGACACGGCGCTGGAGAAGATCGCCAGCGCGGGCTACGACCCGGTGTTTGGCGCGCGTCCGCTCAAGCGTGCGATCCAGCAGCAGATCGAGAACCCGGTGGCACGGGCCATCCTGGAGGGCAAGTTTGCCGCCAAGGATGTGGTGCCGGTGGACTATGTCGATGACGAGTTCACGTTCGGGCGGAATCTGCATTAAGGTCCGGCGTTCCCGCATGCTGCCGGGTTGCGCCCTCTCCCGCTTGCAGGAGAGGGCGCAACCATTCGGTCGGCCGGAGTCAGTCCCTGTGCATGCGCCGCAGGGATTTTTTTCGCCCGGACATTCGCGCGCGCGTGTAAGGCAGTCTGCGTCCGTGCAAATTTTTCACGCCGCGGTGCTGGCCGACCGCCGCCAGAGGCGAATCCACGCCAGATAGCCAGTGGCACACTTCTCGCGTTGCAAAAGGGCTGTATTTCCCTACAAGGCGCTGCGCTGACGCAGCCCCCTCAGGAGCCCTCTATGACCGACAAGCCTTTCCTCACAGACGTCAAGACCTTGCGTGAGCGCGCCCGCCAGCACATCGACGACGGCGCGGTGACCGCGGGCTACGGCGCCGACCGCGAGACCGTGCTGAAGCTGCTCAACGACGCGCTGGCCACCGAGATCGTTTGCGTGCTGCGCTATCGCCGCCACTACTACATGGCCAAGGGGCCGAACTCGAAAAGCGTGGCAGATGAATTCCTGGCCCATTCCAACGAAGAACAAGGCCATGCCGACCAGATTGCCGAGCGCATTGTCCAGCTTGGCGGCGAACCCGACTTTGCGCCCGACGGGCTGACCAGCCGTTCGCATGCGGAATATGTGGCGGGCACTTCGCTGACGGAAATGATCAAGGAAGACCTGGTGGCCGAGCGCATTGCCATTGACAGCTATCGCGAGATCATCCGGTTCCTGGGTGAGCGCGACCCGACCTCGCGCCGCATGATGGAAGGCATCCTCGCCGTGGAAGAGGAGCATGCCGACGAGATGGCAGACCTGCTGAGCCGGCAATCCGGCAAGTAAGCGGGCGGACCGACGCGGCTGACCCGATCGCCGCGCACTTGATTTTGGTCAAGCCGCGCCGGCGGCCGGGCCGATAAGATTCGTCCTGTCATGGAGATGCGGGGGCGCTCTTCATGACTTGTCTACCCGTTTCCAGAATGGAAACTTCGCCCGCACCGGTTCGCCCGATGCGGGCGTTTTCTTTTATGCGTGCCGCATGCGCCACCCTGGCGTCACCCCGGCCCGTTGCGCCCGCGCCCGCGGGCATGCCCATATTTCTGTCCGATCTTATGCAAAAAACAGCGAAGGATCGGCGAAACCATTCGTTCCGTTCAGATAGCCCCGTCGGTAGTCTTGCTCCTGACACGAGTCCGCTGCTCAAGGCGGACCAGCAAACAGGCGCCTGGCGCCCATTCACGACACTGACGGGAGCAACACAAGATGATCCGCAAACTGGCTATCAGCCTGACCGTACTTGGCGCCCTGACCGCGGCGCAGACGGTGACGGCCGCCAACCTGCTGAACGTTTCCTACGACCCGACGCGCGAGCTGTATGTCGACGTCAATGCCGCCTTTGCCAAGGCCTGGAAGGCGCAGGGCGGCGACGCCGTGACTGTGCGCCAGTCGCACGGCGGCTCGGGCAAGCAGGCGCGCTCGGTGATCGACGGGCTGGACGCCGACGTGGTCACGCTGGCGCTGGGCTATGACATCGACGCCATCGCGGACAAGGGCCTGATCAAGCCGGATTGGCAGAAGCGCCTGCCGCACAACGCCTCGCCGTACACCTCGACCATCGTGTTCCTGGTGCGCAAGGGCAACCCCAAGGGCATCAAGGACTGGGGCGACCTGGTCAAGCCGGGTGTGCAGGTGATCACGCCCAACCCCAAGACCAGCGGCGGCGCGCGCTGGAACTACCTGGCGGCATGGGGCTATGCGCTGCGCCAGCCGGGCGGCAATGACGTCCGGGCACGCGAGTTTGTCGGCGAGTTGCTCAAGCATGTGCCGGTGCTCGATTCCGGCGCGCGCGGCGCCACCACCACCTTTGTCGAGCGCGGCCTGGGCGATGTGCTGATCGCGTGGGAGAACGAAGCCATCCTGGCCATCAAGGAGCTGGGCCGGACAAGTTCGATATCGTCGCGCCGTCGGTGTCGATCCTGGCCGAGCCGCCGGTGGCCGTGGTCGACAAGGTGGTCGACAAGAAAGGCACGCGCAAGGCAGCCGAGGCCTACCTGCAGTTCCTGTACACCGAAGAAGGCCAGGAGATCGCGGCGAAGAACTACTACCGCCCGATCTCGGAGAAGGTGGCTGCCAGGTACGCGGCCAACTTTCCGAAGGTAAAGCTGTTCACCATCGATGAAGCCTTCGGCGGCTGGCAGAAGGCCCAGAAGACCCACTTTGCCGACGGCGGCACGTTCGACCAGATCTACCAGCCCGGCAAGAAGTAAACCACGAGGCCGGCGCGCCGGGCCGCGTGGGGCGGCCGCGGCGCCGACCGGTCCATCAGAAGAAGGAAGCCCGATGTCCATCCTGACGCTCTCCGGCAGCCCGTCGGTCCAGTCCCGCTCCGGCCTTGTGCTGGCGCACCTGCGTGCCACGCTCGAGGCTGCCGGCGAACGCACCCGCCACCTCGACCTGCGCGAACTGCCCGCAGGCCCGCTGCTGGCGGCACGCGTGGACGACCCCGTCATCGCCGCCGCCACGCATGCCGTGTCGGAGGCGCAGGTGGTGGTACTGGCCACGCCGGTCTACAAGGCCGCCTACAGCGGCCTGCTCAAGGCCTTCCTGGACCTGCTGCCGCAGGCCGGCTTGCGCGACAAGATCGTGCTGCCGATCGCCACCGGCGGCAGCCTGGCCCATGCGCTGGCGATCGACTACGCGCTGCGCCCGGTGCTGTCCGCGCTGGGCTCGCGCCAGATCCTCCCCGGCATCTTTGCCGTGGACCAGCAGATCGAATCCTTTGAAGCCGCCGGCGTGCGCCAGGCGCGCTTCGATGCCGCGCTGTCGGCACGCCTGGACGAGGGCGTGCTGCGCGTGCGTGATGCGCTGGCGCATTCCCGCATCGAGTTGCCGCTCGATGTGGTGCCCGGCGCCTTGGTCCAGCGCGCCGCCGCGATCGCGGTGGCCGAACGATGTTCCGCCTGAACTGACTGATTGACTGAAGTGGCGCCGGCCCGCCCGGCGCAACGGCAGCGACGCCATGCCACCCGCCACGCGGGGTCGGCAGGGCTGCGTGCCGCCGCAACCATCCTGGACATCAATCCGGCCAGCAGGGCATTGCCCGGGCCATGGAGGACATCGCATGACACCGACCAACCCGTTGCGCACGGCCAGCCAGCGCCGCCGCCTGATTACCGCCGCGCTGGTGCTTGCCACCGGCCTGGCCTACGGACTACTGCCCGGCCGCGCCGAAGCGCAGTCAAAGAACATTGACCCCAAGGTGCTGCGCATCGGCTACCAGAAGTACGGCACGCTGACGCTGCTGAAGGCGCGTGGCACGCTGGAAAAACGCCTGGCGCCGCAAGGCATCACCGTCAAATGGACGGAGTTCCCCGCCGGGCCGCAGCTGCTTGAGGGGCTGAACGTCGGTGCCGTCGATTTCGGCACCGTCGGCGAGGCGCCGCCGATCTTTGCGCAGGCCGCGGGGGCGCAACTGGTCTACGTCGGCAATGAGCCGCCGGCGCCGGTGGCCGAGGCCATCGTCGTGCCCAAGGGCTCGGCGATCCGCTCGGTGGCAGAACTGCGCGGCAAGCGCGTGGCGCTGAACAAGGGCTCGAACGTGCATTACCTGCTGGTGCGCCAGCTGGAGAAGGCCGGCATCCCTTACAGCGAGATCCAGCCGGTCTACCTGCCGCCGGCGGATGCGCGTGCCGCCTTCGAGCGCGGCGCGGTCGATGCCTGGGTGATCTGGGACCCGTTCCTCGCGGCAGCCGAGAAGCAACTGGGCGCGCGCGCGCTCGCCGATGGCCGCGGCGCGGACGGCAAGAACGTGGTCAGCAACCACCAGTTCTACCTGGCCTCGCGCCCCTATGCACAAGCAAAGCCGGAGATCGTCAGCCTGATCCTGGACGAACTGGCCACGCTGGGTGCCTGGGCGCAAAAGAACCCCAAGGAGGCCACCACGGTGCTGACTAGCGAAACCGGGCTGCCTGCCGATGTGCTTGAACTTGCCGTCTCGCGCTTCTCTTACGGCGCACGCCCGGTCAGCGCCGGGGTGCTGGCCGAGCAGCAACGCATCGCCGACGCCTTCCACTCGCTCAAGCTGATCCCCAGGCCAGTCAAGGTGGCCGATGCGCGCTGGGACCTGCCGCAGCAGCAGGCGAAGCGATAGCCACCTCCATCGCCAGGCACAACAGGACAACGACATGCAAGTATTCTGGTTCATCCCCACCCACGGCGACAGCCGCTACCTCGGCACTTCGGAAGGCGCGCGCGAGGTCGGCTTCGATTACCTGAAGCAGGTTGCCGTGGCCGCCGATACGCTGGGCTACGAAGGCGTGCTGATTCCGACCGGACGCTCATGCGAGGACCCATGGGTGGCGGCATCGGCGCTGGCCGCCGTCACGCAGCGCCTGAAATTCCTGGTCGCGGTGCGCCCCGGCCTGATGGCGCCGACGTTGGCCGCGCGGATGGCGGCAACCTTCGACCGCATCTCAAACGGCCGGCTGCTGATCAACCTGGTCACCGGCGGCGATACCGCCGAGCTGGAAGGCGACGGCCTGTTCCTGGACCACACCGCGCGCTACGAGGCCTCGGCCGAGTTCCTGCACATCTGGCGCCAGGTGCTGGCCGCCAGCCATGACGGCGACAAGGTGGACTACGAGGGCAAGCACCTGAGCGTGAAGGGTGCCACCGTCCTCTATCCGCCGCTGCAGCAGCCGCATCCGCCGGTGTACTTCGGCGGTTCGTCGGCGCCGGCGCATGCGCTGGCCGGCGAACAGGTCGATACCTACCTGACCTGGGGCGAGCCGCCCGCGGACGTGGCGCAGAAGCTCGATGACGTGCGCCGCCAGGCTGCGCGCCATGGCCGCACGGTCAGGTTCGGCATCCGCCTGCATGTGATCGTGCGCGAGACCGAAGCCGCCGCATGGGCTGCTGCGGACGACCTGATCAGCCGGCTCGATGACGAAACCGTGGCGCGTGCGCAAGCCGTGTTCGCCAAGATGGATTCCGAGGGACAGCGTCGCATGGCCGCGCTGCACGCGGGCGGCACACGCCGCACGCGCGAGGCGCTGGAGATCAGCCCCAACCTGTGGGCCGGCGTTGGCCTGGTGCGCGGCGGTGCCGGCACCGCGCTGGTGGGCGATCCGCACACCGTGGCCGAGCGCATGCGCGAATACGCCGGGCTGGGCATCGACAGCTTCGTGCTGTCCGGTTACCCGCACCTGGAAGAGGCCTATCGCTTTGCCGAACTGGTGTTCCCGCTGCTGCCGCGCTCGGTGCGTGACAAGCTGCCGGGCAAGGTGCTGTCGGGCCCGTTCGGTGAAGTCATGGCGACAGGCATCGTGCCGCGCGCCGCGCAGAGCTGAGGGGAGGGCAAGCATGAACGCTCCTCTGTTACCGCCGTCGCGCCAGGCGCCCCAGGCACTGGCGCGCGCGCTGGCCCCGTGGATCATGCCGGTGCTGCTGATCGTTGCATGGCAGCTGGCCTCGCAGAACGGCTGGCTCTCCAGCCGCGTGTTGCCGGCCCCGCTGGCCGTGGTGCAGGCCGCGTGGGAGCTGGCGCGCTCGGGCGAGTTGTGGAAGCACGTAGGGGTCAGCACCTGGCGCGCGCTGGCGGGGTTTGCCCTTGGCGGGGGCTGGGCCTGCTGCTGGGGCTGCTGACCGGCACCTTCCGCACCGCGGCCACGCTGCTCGACAGCACGCTGCAGATGGTGCGCAATATCCCGGCGCTGGCGCTGATTCCGCTGGTGATCCTGTGGTTCGGCATCGACGAGAGCGCCAAGCTGTTCCTGGTGTCGCTGGGCGTGTTCTTCCCGGTCTACCTGAACACCTATCACGGCATCCGCTCGGTCGATACGGGGCTGGTGGAGATGGCACGCAGCTACGGCCTGTCCGGCTGGCAACTGTACCGCGAGGTCATCCTGCCCGGCGCATTGCCGGGCATCCTGGTGGGCGTGCGTTTCGCGCTGGGGTTGATGTGGGTGGTGCTGATCGTGGCGGAGACCATCTCCGCGCAAGCGGGCATCGGCTACATGACCATGAACGCGCGTGAGTTCCTGCAAACCGACGTGGTGCTGGTGGGCATCCTGCTCTATGCGTTGCTGGGCAAGCTGGCCGACTGGCTGTCGCGCGGGCTGGAGCGCTACTGGCTGCGCTGGCATCCCGGCTACGCCGCGGCCTGACCGGCCCGTCGCCCCAATCAAGCAAAGGAGATCGAGATGCAGATGTATCCGGTGGAGCAAGCGGCTTTGGCCGAGCTGGAAGCAGGCCTGGCGCGCCGCGAGGCGGCCCGTCCGGTGGCCGGGGCGCCGCGCGCGGCGGGTGGCGTGGCGCTGCACGTGAGCCAGGTGGTCAAGCGCTATGACGGCCGCGAAGTGCTGCACAACGTGGCGCTGGACGTGGCGCCGGGGGAGTTCCTGGCGATCGTCGGGCGCAGCGGCTGCGGCAAGAGCACGCTGCTGCGGCTGGTGGCGGGGCTGGAAGCGGCCGATGGCGGCAGCATCACCGTCGATGGTGAGTCCGCGGCGAAAGGCCGCGCGCGGCACGCCGACGTGCGCGTGATGTTCCAGGACCCAAGGCTGCTGCCGTGGAAGCGCGTGCTGGACAACGTGGCGCTGGGCCTGCCGCGCACACGCCGCAGCGAAGCCGCCAATGTGCTGGCTCAGGTAGGCCTGGCCGACCGCGCGCAGGCCTGGCCCGCGCGGCTATCCGGTGGCCAGCGCCAGCGCGTGGCGCTGGCGCGCGCGCTGGTGCACCATCCGCAGCTGTTGCTGCTGGACGAGCCGCTGGGCGCGCTGGATGCGCTCACGCGCATCGAGATGCAGGGGCTGATTGAGTCGCTGTGGCGCCGCCTTGGCTTCACGGCGCTGCTGGTCACGCACGACGTGTCCGAGGCGGTGGCTCTGGCCGACCGCATCGTGCTGATCGAGGACGGCCGCATCGCCATGGATGAACGCGTGGCGCTGGCGCGCCCGCGCGAACGCGGCGCGGCGCGATTTGCGCAACTGGAGGCCAGGGTGCTGCAGCGGGTGATGCGGCAAGCGCCGCAGGCGCAGGTACCGTCGCATGCCGGTGCGCATGCCGGTCCGGCCGCCACGACCGCGCCGGCAAACGTGAGCTGGGCAGCGTGACCGTGCCACCTGCGGCAATGTGCGCCGCGCATATCGACTGGCCGTAATCTTCATTCGCCGCGCCCGCTGACCTCCTATCATGAGCAGGCAGGCCGATGCGGTGCGACAGCACAGAGGGCGCATGGAGCGCCCGTCATCACTAATCCGACCATGAGGCCGAGGGGCCCGGTCAACCCAAGGAATGCCATGCCAGGCGTGCATGAACCCGCGGGCGCAGTGCCTGCGCTCCAACGTTATCTGGAATCGCTGCCGCGCCAGCCGCTGGCTGACCGGCAATTGTGGCGCGACGGGCGCGGGCAGGTGCAGGGCCAGTTCTTCAACTGCTCGCTGACCAGCGCGTTCGAGCCGCTGGTGACGCTGGCAGACCGGCAGGTGGTGGCGCATGAGGGTTCGATCCACACCTACGCAGAGGACGGCGTGGGCCTGGCGGCATGGAAGCTGTTTGCGATGGCGGCCGACGACAACACCCTGGTGTCGCTGGACCGGCTTTCGCGGCTGCTGCATGCCATCAACTACTTTGCCGCCGAAGGCGAGCACAAGCTGGTGCTGAATGTGCATAACCGGCTGCTGGCTGCGGTCACCGATGACCATGGCGCTGCCTTCCGGCGCGCATTGCAATCGCTGGGCCTGCCGCTGGAGCGCTTTGTGATCCAGGTGCCGGCCAGCGCCAATGACGACCTGGCATTGCTGTTGCATGTCGTTGGCAACTATCGGCGCAACGGTTTCGCGGTAAGCCTGCAGGCGTCTGATCCGGCTGAAGCCGGTGCGCTGATGGCGCACGCGTTGCCGGACTGGCTCAAGCTCGACATGCGCCGCACCTGGACCGACCGCCAGCTGTCGGGCCTGCGTGCCAGCGCGGCCAACGCCGGCGTAACGCTGATCGGGCGGCGCCTGCAGAATGCCGAAAGCATCGAGCGGCTGCAGGCCGCGGGCATCGGCCTGGGGCAGGGCGCCTTCGCCGGCGCGCCGGTCAGTGCGGCCGGGCTGCGCGCAGGCCTGGTGAGCGCCGCGCATGCATGGGACAAGGAGGCGGTATGACGCAAGCGAACAGGCTGTCCGGCGGTCATGGCACGCGCCTGGACATCCCGCGGCACCTGCAGGTGCTGACCGTGCCGGGGCTGCATGGCAGTGGCCCGGGACACTGGCAGAGCCGCTGGGAGCAGCGCTTCCCGGACTGGCAGCGGGTGGAGCAGCACGACTGGTCGCGCCCCAGCCTGCCGCTGTGGGCCGAGCGTGTCTCTGAAGGCGTGATGCGCGCCCAGCGCGTGGCCGCGCGCGGCGCGGTGCTGGTGGCGCACAGCTTCGGCTGCCTGGCATCGTTGCGCCAGGTGGCGCTGGATCCGGTCGGCATTGCCGGCGCATTGCTGGTGGCGCCGGCGGATCCGGACAAATTTGGCGTGGCGGCGCTGCTGCCGTCCTACCGGCTGCCGTTCCCGACCATCCTGGTAGCCAGCTGCAACGACCCCTGGATGCCGCAGCGCACCGCTTTCAGCTGGGGCACGCTGTGGGGCAGTGAACTGGTCGATGCGGGCAACCTGGGCCACATCAATGCCGATTCCGGGCTGGACGATTGGCCTGAAGGCCTCGCGCTGCTCGATACCCTGGTCCAGCGCATCGCGCAGGCAGGGGATACTGGGTCCGTAAGTGAATCATCCGCCGCCTGGGAATCGGGTATCGAGGTGGTGTCTACGATCCCTTATATCTAAATCGTCTAAGAAAATTCATAAAGATTCGTTCTGTTTATAAGGGCGACTCTGCAGAATCTGTCTCGCAGGCCGGCGCAATACGCGCTGGCGTCATAAAGAACGGCCCGCCGGGGCCAGCCATCAGGGTCCGGCGGCGCACCGCTCACAGACGAGACGATATGCCTCCATCCATTTCCCTGGCGGACACGCCGCCGCCAGCCGCTCCCCGCGCCCCTGACTCCGGCGCCACGCGCGCGCCGCGCAACCCGTCCCGGCAGCGCTTTACCGTGCTGCCCGGCTTCGGCCTGTCGCTCGGCTTCACGCTGTTCTACCTGACGCTGATCGTCCTGATCCCGTTGTCGGCCACGTTCCTGAAGACGTTCACCATGACGTGGGACGCGTTCTGGACCTCGGTCACGGCGCCGCGCGTAGTGGCATCGCTGCAGCTGAGCTTTGGCGCGTCGCTGGTGGCGGCCATCGTCAATACGGTGTTCGGGCTGGCGGTGGCCTGGGTGCTGGTGCGCTACCGCTTCCCGGGCAAACGCCTGATCGACGCGCTGGTGGACCTGCCGTTCGCGCTGCCCACTGCGGTGGCCGGTATCGCGCTGACGGCGCTGTTTGCCGGCAATGGCTGGATCGGCCGCTATCTTGAGCCGCTTGGCATCAAGGTCGCGTTCACACCGCTGGGCGTGGTGGTGGCGCTGACCTTTATCGGCCTGCCGTTCGTGGTGCGCACGGTGCAGCCGGTGCTGGAAGACGTGGAGCAGGAGCTGGAAGAAGCCGCTGCCAGCCTCGGCGCCAACCGCCTGCAGACCTTCCACCGCGTGATCCTGCCCGCCATCCTGCCGGCGCTGCTGACCGGGTTTGCGCTGTCGTTCGCGCGCGCCACCGGCGAGTACGGCTCGGTGGTCTTTATCTCCGGCAACATGCCGATGGTGTCGGAGATCGCGCCGCTGATGATCTATTCCAAGCTGGAGCAATACGACTACGCCGGCGCCACCGCGGTGGCGGTGGTGATGCTGGTGATTTCCTTCGCGCTGCTGCTGCTGATCAACCTGCTGCAGGCCTGGACGCGCCGCCATCAATCCGGTGCGCGCGCCGCGCTGGCACCTGAAGCGCCCGCCACGGGCCAGGAGTTCTGACATGGCCGGCGCCGTTGCGGGACGCCTGGGCGGGCAAGGCAACGCCCCGGCCCAGCACAGGTTTGACGCCACTGGCGAAGCGCCGTGGGTGCGCTACACGCTGATCGCGGTGGCAGTGCTGTTCCTCACCCTGTTCCTGTTCGTGCCGCTGGCCTCGGTCTTCTATGAAGCCTTGCGCAAGGGCGTGCAGACCTACTGGGAAGCGCTGGTCGAACCCGGCGCACTCGCCGCGATCCAGCTCACGCTGACGGTGGCGGCGATCGCGGTGCCGCTGAACGTGGTGTTCGGCGTGGCGGCGGCCTGGGCCATCGCCAAGTTCGACTTCCGCGGCAAGAACCTGCTGATCACGCTGATCGACCTGCCGTTCTCGGTGTCGCCGGTGATCTCCGGCCTGGTCTACGTACTGCTGTTCGGTGCGCAGGGCTGGCTGGGACCGTGGCTGGAAGCGCACGACATCAAGATCATGTTCGCGGTGCCGGGCATCGTGCTGGCCACCATCTTCGTCACCTTCCCCTTCGTGGCGCGCGAGCTGATCCCGCTGATGCAGGCGCAGGGCAGTGAAGAGGAGGAGGCCGCGATCGTGCTGGGCGCCTCGGGCTGGCAGACCTTCCGCCATATCACGCTGCCCAATATCCGCTGGGGCCTGCTGTATGGCGTGATCCTGTGCAATGCGCGCGCGATGGGCGAGTTCGGCGCGGTGTCGGTGGTGTCGGGCCATATCCGCGGGCTGACCAACACCATGCCGCTGCACGTGGAGATCCTCTACAACGAATACAACTTCGCGGCCGCCTTTGCGGTGGCTTCGCTGCTGACGCTGCTGGCGCTGGTCACCCTCGGCATCAAGACGCTGGTGGAATTCCGCGCCCGCAAGGAAACCGAAGAGGCTGCGCCAGAGCGGCCGCTGGCAACACTGCAAGCATCAGTGCAAGGACAGGCATCATGAGCATCCAGGTCAGGAACATAGAGAAGCGCTTTGGCGACTTTGTCGCGCTGGACAACGTCTCGCTCGATTTCGACGAAGGCGAGCTGACCGCGCTGCTGGGGCCTTCCGGCTGCGGCAAGACCACGCTGCTGCGCATCATCGCCGGCCTGGAGCGCGCCGATGCGGGCCAGATCGTGCTGGCCGGGCGCGATGCCTCCGATCAGCATGTGCGCCAGCGCCAGGTGGGTTTCGTGTTCCAGCACTATGCGCTATTCAAGCATATGAGCGTGTTCGAGAACGTGGCTTTCGGCCTGCGTGTCAAGTCGCGCGCAGAGCGACCCAGCGAAGCGCAGATCCGCGACAAGGTGCGCTCGCTGCTGGAGCTGGTGCAGCTTGACTGGCTGGCCGACCGCTACCCGTCGCAGCTTTCCGGCGGCCAGCGCCAGCGTATCGCGCTGGCCCGCGCGCTGGCGGTGGAGCCGCGCATGCTGCTGCTCGACGAGCCCTTCGGCGCGCTCGATGCCAAGGTGCGCAAGGAGCTGCGACGCTGGCTGCGCCGCCTGCACGACGAACTGCACGTCACCAGCGTGTTCGTCACCCATGACCAGGAAGAAGCGCTGGAAGTGGCCGACCAGGTGGTGCTGATGAACCGCGGCCACGTGGAGCAGTACGGCTCGCCCGAGGCGGTCTACAACCATCCGGCCACGCCGTTCGTGTTCGGCTTCCTCGGCAACGTGAACCTGTTCCACGGCCGCTTGGAAGTGGGCGAGAGCGGCGGCCTGCTGCATACCGGCGAGGCGGTGCTGCCGGTGGTCGGCAGCGGCCATGAGACCGCCGGCGACGCGGTGGCCTATGTGCGCCCCCATGACCTCGACCTGGAACGCTATTCGCCCGGCGCCGACGGCATCGCCGTGACGCTGCGCCGCGCGCTGACGCTGGGCCCGGTGGCGCAGCTTGAACTCGAACGTGAAGACAACCAGGACGTGATTGAAGTCGCGCTGCCGCTGGAGCGCTTCCGCCATGCGGGCTTCCGTGAAGGCGAGCTGCTTGCGGTGCGCCCGCGCCAGCTGCGCGTGTTCACGCAGCCGCGCGCGACCGGTGCCAATGGCACCGCCTCCACCCAACAAGAAAAGGCCACGCCATGAACTTCCAGCAACTCCGTTCCATCCGCGAGGCGGTGCGCCGCCAGTTCAACCTGACCGAGGTCGCCAACGCGCTGTACACCTCGCAGCCTGGCGTGTCGCGCCAGATCCGCGAGCTGGAAGAAGAACTGGGCGTGGAGATCTTCGAGCGCTACGGCAAGCGCCTGACCGGGCTGACCGAGCCGGGGCGCGAGATCGTGCGCATCGTCGAACGCCTGCTGCTGGAGGCCGAGAACCTGCGCCAGGCAGGCGACGAATACGCCGGCCGCCATACCGGCCGCCTGACCGTTGCCACCACCCACACCCAGGCACGCTATGCACTGCCGCGCGTGGTGCAGGCATTCCGCCGTGAATACCCGCATGTGACGCTGGCACTGCAGGAGGCGTCGCCCACGCATATCGTTGAGTTGCTGCTGACGGGGCAGGCCGATATCGGCATCGCCACCGAGGCCCTGGCCACCGAGGCCGGGCTGACCTCGTTCGAGGCCTACAGCTGGCAGCACGTGCTGGTGGTCTCGCCCGGCCATCCGCTCACGCGCCTGCCCGAGCCGACGCTTGAAGACGTGGCCGGCTTCCAGCTCATCACCTATGACGCCGGCTTCACCGGCCGCCGCAAGATCGACAGCGCCTTTGCCGAAGCCGGCCTGCAGCCGGAGATCGTGCTGACCGCGCTGGACGCCGATGTGATCAAGACCTACGCCGAACTGGACCTGGGCGTGGGCATCATTGCCTCGATGGCCTATGACGAGCGCAAGGATTCCGGCCTGGTGCGGATCTCGGCCGACCACCTGTTCGCGCCCAACACCACCAGCGTGGCGGTGCGGCGGGGTGCCTACCTGCGCGGCTATGCGCACGCTTTTATCAACATGTTCGCGCCACACTTGTCGCCCGACACCGTCAGCAGCGCGCTGTCCGAGCAGGAGCGCCAGGCCCTGGCGGCCTGATTCCGGCCTGACCGCGGACGGCTGCCGGGCGGCGCAGGGGGCACCCGAGCGCCGCCGGCCCGCGCCATCCGCCCCGGCACGGTGCCGTTCGCGCCCCGTGCCCGCCGTTCGTCGCAAGAGACTTTCTTCGTCCCCGGGTGAGGGGTACAGTCCTTGCACGTGCCCGCGGCTTGCCGTCCGGCGAGTGCCGCACGTGTACCGCAGCGCAACAAAGCTTGCGCGCGGCCGCCGGTCTGCAAGAGCCGGGCAAGGGAGAGAGACAACGATGATGCGCGACGACGAATCACTGCTGCGCTGGCAGTGGCGCGGCTATGCCCGCAACCACCAGCATCCCCGCAACCTGCTGCTGCATATCGTGGCCGTGCCGATGTTCATGGCCGGTACCGTGCTGGGCCTGTACGGCCTGCTGCGCCTGAGCCTGCCGGCGGTGGCGCTGGGGCTGGTGTGCATGGGCATGTCGATGGCCCTGCAGGGCCGCGGACACCGGCTGGAAGCCCATGCGCCGGAACCCTTTGCCGGGCCGGCGGACATCGCCGGCCGCATCCTGGCCGAGCAGTGGGTCACGTTCCCGCGCTATGTGCTGTCCGGGCAATGGTGGCGCGCGCTGGCCGGCCGGCGTGCCGGGCAGGGCGGCTGAGGTGGCCCGCGCTGCCCGTCTCATCACATTCCCGCATTGCGCCAGGCTCAGTCCGCGCTAACATGAACGCCATGGACCGCTGCTTCTCCAACGTCGCCACCGCCATCCCCTCCCGGCTCAATATCCTCGGGCGCGACCTGCTGTTCGTGCTGTGCATGAACTCGGTGATCGCCATCAGCCTGAACTACGGCTTCCAGACCGGCGGCAGCCTGTGGCACAACTTTGTCTACAGCCAGCTGATCGGCCTGTCGATCTGGGTGCTGATCGACATTCCTCGCGTGGTGATCTGGTGGAACGACCGGCCGCGCCGCTGGCCCTTCCTGCTGCTGGCAGCGGCCGCGGTGCCCGCGGGCGTGGTGTTCGGCAGCTGGGCCACGCGCGTGGCGCTGGACCTGCCGCCCAAATCGGCGGACGAAGCCGGCGGCATGCTGCGCATGTGCCTGGTGGTGGGCATGCTGGCCGCGGCCTCGATGATCTATTTCTACTGGTCGCGCGAGAAGCTGGCCTCGCTCGAGCGCCAGGCCGCGCTGGACGCCCTGCAGCGCGAGGAAGCCGAAAAACAGCTGGTGCGCGCACAACTGATGGCGCTGCAGGCGCAGATCGAGCCGCATTTCCTGTTCAACTCGCTGGCCAACCTCGACGGGCTGATTGCCACCGACCCGCCCGCCGCGCGCCAGCTGCTGCAGCGCCTGATCGGTTTCCTGCGCATGTCGCTGGCACATACCCGCGCCGAGCAATGCACGCTGCGGCAGGAGTTCGAGCTGCTGCGCAGCTACCTGGACATCCAGGGCATGCGCTTCGGCCAGCGGCTCTCGTTCGACATAGACCTGCCGCGGAAACTGGCGAAGGTGGAGATCCCACCCATGCTGATCCAGCCGCTGGTGGAAAACGCGGTCACGCACGGCATTGAGCCCTGCATGATCGGCGGCCATATCCGGCTGTCGGCGCGCGCGGCCGGCGACAATGCGGTGCAGGTCGTCATTGCCGATACCGGCGTGGGCTTCGGCCATGGCTCGGGCAAGGGCTCGGGCCTGGGCATCACGCACGTGCGCGAGCGGCTGGCGCGCATCTTTGGCGCGGCGGCCTCCATGCAGATGGAAGAGAACACCCCGCGCGGCGTGGTGGTGCGGCTGACGCTGCCGCTGGAGCGCCCGGCTGAAGCGCCCACCCTGACCCAGACAATCACCAGTGTGCCGGAGGGCATGCCGGCATCGGCCCCGGCCATGCAACGGCTCTGAGGCGCACCACCTGCCCACGCCTGACAAGAAGAACGGCTGGCGGTGCCGCTGACCACGCCAGGACCTATCTACCACCCCAACGTCCCCATGACCCCGACCCTTCTGATTGCCGATGACGAAGCGCTGCTGGCGCGCGTGCTGGAATCCGAACTGAAGTCGCTGTGGCCCGAGGCCCGTATCGTTTCCGTGGTCCACGACGGCGTGGCCGCGCTGGCGGCGGCGCGCGAGCACCAGCCGCGCGTGGCCTTCCTGGATATCCGCATGCCGGGCATGAGCGGCATGGACGTGGCGCGCGAACTGATCGAATTCGACACCCCGCCGCTGGTGGTCTTCGTGACCGCTTACGACCAGTTCGCGCTGGAGGCGTTCGAGCGCGCCGCGGTGGACTATGTACTCAAGCCGGTGCAGCGCGAACGGCTTGAGGCCACGGTGCAGCGCCTGAAAGACCGGCTGGCCGGCCCCGCCGACGATGAAGACACCGAGACCGAAGCATCGATCGCGGATACCGACCGCCTTGGCCAGTTGCTGGCGCGCCTGGAATCGCTGGAGAACGCCACGCCAGGCACGGGCGGTGCGCCGCAGCGGCAGTATCTGCGCTTTATCAAGGCACTGGTGGGGCAGGAGGTGCGCATCATCCCCGTGGACGAAGTCATCTACCTGGAGGCCACCGACAAGTACGTCAACGTGGTCTCCGGCGCCGGCGAAGCGCTGATCCGCACCAGCCTGCGCGAGCTGACGCAGCAGCTGGACCCGGAGCGCTTCTGGCAGGTCCACCGCGGCACCGTGGTCAACATCGCCTGCGTGGCCAGCGCGGTCAACCAGTCGCTGGGACGGCTGTCGCTGCGGCTGCGCGACCGCCCCGAGCTGCTGCCGGTGGCGCGCCAGTACGCGCACCTGTTCAAGCAGATGTAAGCGCGGTCGGCGGGCGGCGTGGCCGCCACCTGGCTGCAGGGAGCAGGGGTTTTCCTCTATGATGCGGGCTTCGGCCCATATTTTTCTGGGCTGCCGCCTCCCGTCCTGCCGCATAGCCCCTGCCACCAGCGCCATGTCCACCGCCGCACTCGATCCCACGCGCAATCCCCTTCGTCATGACGCCCAGGTGATCGGGCTGGTAGGCCTGGCCCACGGGGTTTCCCACTTCTACCACCTGTTGCTGGCCCCGCTGTTCCCGTGGATCAAGGCGGAATTCGGCCTGAGCTACGCCGAGCTGGGCCTGCTGATGACGGTGTTCTTTGCGGTCTCGGCGATGGTGCAGACCGCGTCAGGCTTTGTGGTCGACCGCTTCGGCGCGCGGCCGGTGCTGTTTGCCGGGCTGGCCTTCCTGGGCGCCGCGGCCTTGCTGCTGTCGACCAGTTCCGGCTACGCCGCGCTGCTGTTCGGCGCGGCCGTGGCGGGGCTGGGCAACGGCGTATTCCACCCGGCCGACTTCACGCTGCTGAACAAGCATGTGTCGCAGCCCCGGCTGGGCCACGCGTTCTCAGTGCACGGCATTTCCGGCAACCTGGGCTGGGCGGCGGCGCCGCTGTTCCTGGTGGCGATCGCCAACCTGGCCAGCTGGCGCGTGGCGCTGGCGGCGGCCTCGGCGGTCGCCTTTATCGTGCTGGCCGTGCTGGTGGTGCTGCGCCATGTGCTGGACCCGCGCGAAGTGCAGGGCGCCGTGGGCCGGCCCGCGGCCAAGGCTGCGGGCGCGGGCGGCAGCGTGCTGGGCTTCCTGCGGCTGCCGCAGGTATGGGTGTGCTGGGCCTTCTTCCTGCTGACCACGTTCTCTGCCGCCGGCATCCAGAGCTTTGCGCCCACCGCGCTGACCTACCTGTATGGCATGCCGTTCACGCTGGCGACCGCGTCCTACACCATCTACATGCTATGCAGCGCCGGCGGCATGGTCGTCGGCGGCTTTGCCGCCAGCCGCACCAGCAACCATGACCGGCTGATCGCGGTGAGCTTCACGGTGTCGGGGCTGATGGCGGTGCTGGTGGGGTTGAACCTGGTGCCGGCACTGCTGGTGCCGGTGCTGATGGGCGTGATCGGCTTTGGCGCCGGTACCGCGGGGCCGTCGCGTGACCTGCTGGTGCGCGCGGCGGCGCCCGCCGGTGCCACCGGGCGCGTCTATGGCGTGGTCTACTCGGGCCTGGATATCGGCCTGGCGTGCGGCCCGTTGTTCTTCGGCGCGCTGATGGATGCAAAGCTGCCGGCCTGGGTGTTCTTCATGATCGGCGGTTTCCAGCTGCTGTCGATCTTCACCGCGGTGACCGTGGGCAACGGCAACCGCTCGCGCCGCGGCGCGGCGGCAGGCCAGGCGGAGGCCGCCTAGCCGCCTGGTCCTGGCAGGGATGCCTGGCCACCGCTTTCCGAATTCGATTGCCTGAGGATGCTTTCATGTCAATGACGCCGCCCAACGCTACCCAGCCTGACGATTCCGATCCCGCCACGCCGCTGCCGGGCGGCCATATCCTGGTCGACGCGCTGCTGGCGCACGGCGCCGAACTGGCCTTCGGCGTGCCGGGCGAAAGCTACCTGGCCGTGCTGGACGGCTTCCACCGCCGCCGCGACCGGATGCGTTTCATCATCTGCCGCCAGGAGGGCGGGGCGGCCGTCATGGCCGAGGCCTACGGCAAGCTGACCGGCCGCCCCGGGCTGGCCTTCTGCACGCGCGGGCCGGGCGCCACCAATGCCAGCATCGGCGTGCATACCGCCTTCCAGGACTCGACACCGATGATCCTGTTCATCGGCCAGGTCGGCACCGACTTCATGGACCGCGAGGCCTTCCAGGAAATCGACTACCGCCGCATGTTCGGCCAGATGGCCAAGTGGGTGGCGCAGATCGACCGGGTCGAACGCATCCCCGAATACATTGCGCGCGCCTACCAGACCGCCACCTCGGGCCGTCCGGGCCCGGTGGTTCTGGCGTTGCCCGAGGACATGCTGGCGCAGACTGCCGCCGTGCCGCAGCTGCAGGCCTACCAGCGCGTCATGAGCTGGCCCGGCGAGGCCGACCTGGCGCGGCTGGCCGAGATGCTCAACGCGGCCGAGCGCCCGTTCGTGCTGGCCGGCGGCAGCGGCTGGACGCCGCAGGCCTGCGCCGACCTGCAGGCCTTTGCCGAGCGCTTCGCGCTGCCGGTGGGATGCGCCTTCCGCGGCCAGGACCTGTTCGACAACCGCCATCCCAACTACGCGGGCGATGTCGGCATCGGCATCAACCCCGCGCTGGCCGAGCGCGTCCGCAACGCCGACCTGGTGCTGGCCATCGGCCCGCGCCTGGGCGAGATGACCACCGGCGGCTACGCGCTGATCGCCGCGCCGCGGCCCGCGCAAAAGCTGATCCACGTGCACGCCGGCGCCGAGGAACTGGGCAGCGTCTACCAGGCCGACCTGATGATCCAGGCATCCATGCCCGCCATCGCCGCGCGCCTGGCCGGCCTGCAGCCCGTTGCAACGCCGCGCTGGCAGGCGTGGACAGAAGCCGCGCATGCCGACTACGAACGCTACCTGCAGCCGCCCGTATTTACGGGGCAGGGTGTCGACATGGCCGAAGTCATCCGCACGCTGGACCAGCTGCTGCCGGCCGATGCCGTGGTGACCAATGGCGCGGGCAACTACGCCGGCTGGCTGCACCGCTATTTCCACTATCGCCCGTTCACCAGCGGCGGCCGCGGCCAGCTGGCGCCGACCAGCGGCGCAATGGGCTATGGCGTGCCGGCGGCGGTCGGCGCCAAGATCGCCTTCCCGCAACGCACCGTGGTGGCGCTGGCCGGCGATGGCTGCTTCCTGATGAATGGCCAGGAACTGGCTACGTCGATGCAATACCAGGCGCCGGTGATCTTCATCGTGGTCAACAACGGCATGTACGGCACGATCAGGATGCACCAGGAACGCGAATACCCGGCCCACGTGTCGGGCACCGAGCTGCTCAACCCCGACTTTGCCGCGCTGGCGCGCGCCTATGGTGCGCGCGGCGCTACTGTGACCACGACCGAAGGCTTTGCCCCGGCATTGCGCGAGGCCCTGGCCGCGCCGGTATCCACGCTGATCGAGATCCAGGTGGACCCGGACGTGATCACGCCGCGCACCACGCTGAGTGCGATCCGCGCCCAGGCGCTGGCCAGCCAGCAACAGTGAGGCCGCGCGGCCGGACCGGA
This sequence comes from Cupriavidus necator, assembly GCA_022041995.1. Taxonomy (GTDB): domain Bacteria; phylum Pseudomonadota; class Gammaproteobacteria; order Burkholderiales; family Burkholderiaceae; genus Cupriavidus. The sequence continues at coordinate 2,570,517 of CP074381.1, read as the reverse complement.
TTCTTTCTTACCTGTCAGGGGACTATCGATGAAGCCCGTCACCACCGACCTGTGCGACGCGCATGAAGAGCGCCTTGCCGACGGCACCTTGCGCGTGATGGCACCAGTGTTCCGCGCCTTCGGCAAGCAGGGCGCCTTTGCCGGCCCCGCCGCCACGCTCAAGGTGTTCGAAGACAACTCGCTGGTGCGCAGCGCGCTGGAAGCGCCGGGGCAGGGCCGCGTGCTGGTGATCGACGGCGGCGGCTCGTTGCGCTGCGCGCTGGTGGGCGGCAACCTTGGCCTGCTGGCCGAGAAGAACGGCTGGGTCGGCATCGTCGTCAACGGCTGCATCCGCGATACCGCTGAACTGGACGTGTGCGACATCGGCATCCGCGCGCTGGCCGTGCATCCGCAGAAAAGCCAGAAGCGCAACGTCGGCGAACGCGAGGTCGCGGTGCAGATGCCCGGCGCCGTGGTGCGCCCGGGCAACTGGATCTACGTCGACGCCGACGGCGTGCTGGTCTCGGACGAAAAGCTGGGGAACTGAGCATGCCGCGTGTCTTTGTCTACGGCACGCTGCGCGCCGGCGAGGTCAATGACCTGAACGCCGCCGCGCAGCGCCACGGTATTGCCGCGCCCGCGCTGCTGGGCACGGGGACGATCGCGGGCAGGCTCTTTGACTTCGGCACCTATCCCGGCCTGGTGCTGGACGCCAGTGGCGGGCCGGTCGTGGGCGATATCTATGAGATTGCCGACGCGCTGTTGCCGGTGCTCGACGAGATCGAAGAGGTTTATCCCGGCCAGGCCACGCTGTTTGTGCGCGAGGAACGGGCCGTGCTGCAGGATGGACAGCCGGTTGCCTGCCTGCTGTATCCAGTGGCCGAGTCGGCCGTGGCCACGCTGCCGCGCATCGACAGCGGCGACTGGGTGGCCTATCGCCGCGCGCGCGACCACGCCGCGGCCTGATCCGGAGCATTCCCGGCGCCCGCGCGGGGAATGCTCCGGCCGGCGCTATACGCACGACTCGGCGGCGCATCACACGGTCCGCGGCCGCGGGTGCCTCAGCGGAAATAGTCCGAGAAGCGCGCGCGGATGTCGTCGATATTGGCCAGCGTGCCGGACAGGTGCGCGCGCAGCGCTTCCTCTGCGCGCGCCGGATCGGCGGCCGCGATGGCGTCGACGATGGCGTCGTGGTCGCGCAGCACCGCCATCGCCTTGCCGGGAATGGGCAGGTGCAGGCGCCGCAGCCGGTCCAGGTGGCCGCTTTGCCGGCGCACCAGGCTCCACAGGTCCGGCACCCTGGCGGCGTCATAGAGTTCGCGATGGAAGGCCTGGTCCGTGACGGTGAATTCGTCGAGGTCTTCCAGTTCCAGCATCATGCGCTGCCGCGCCACCGTGGCGCGCAGGCGTTCGACCAGCACCGGATCGGCCCGCAGCGCCAGCGTGCGCACGATCTCGAGTTCGACCGAGCGGCGCAGGAAATGCGCCTGCGTGGCCATGGCGACGTCGATCGGGCTGACTACCGTGGCGTGCTGCGGAAAGATGTCGACCAGGCCTTCTTCGCCCAGGCGTATCAGCGCGTCGCGCACCGGTGTCTGGCTGATCCCGTACTGCCCGGCCAGTTCTGGACGCGACAGGACCGTGCCGGGCGGCAGCGCCATCGAGATGATCTGGTCGCGCATGTGCTCGAACACCTGCGGCGCCGCATGGCGGGTGCGGTCAAACTGGAACTTGGCGGGCGAGGTAGAGGCTGCGGCTGGCATGACAGGAAAAGCATGGCGGGCGGCTGCGCCGTCACATTGACGATGCTAAGGCGTCCTAACGGCTGAGATTCTAAGGGATTTCAGCTGCATTGACGTACTAATATATTAGTGCTTTAATGTTCTTCAGCTAGGCCCGGCCGCTTGCGGCGGGGGCCGATGACAAAGTGGAAGAGACAAATGACGGCTCGCAAGAAGACGCCGGACGCGCTGCGCAGCGCGCGCTGGTTCGCCCCCGATGACCTGCGTTCCTCGGGCCATCGGTCCCGCATCATGCAGATGGGGTACTCGCCGGGCGAGTGGATGGGCAAGCCGCTCATCGCCATCATCAACACGTGGTCGGACATCAACCCGTGCCATGCCCACTTCAAGCAGCGCGTCGACGACGTCAAGCGCGGCATCCTGCAGGCGGGCGGCTTTCCCATCGAGCTGCCGGCGATCTCGCTGTCGGAAAGCTCGGTCAAGCCGACCACCATGCTCTATCGCAACTTCCTGGCGATGGAGGCTGAAGAGCTGATCCGCTCGCATCCCATCGATGGGGCCGTGCTGATGGGCGGCTGCGACAAGACCACGCCGGGCCTGCTGATGGGCGCCACCAGCGCGGGCGTGCCGGCCATCTTCGTGCCGGCCGGCCCGATGCTGCGCGGCAACTACAAGGGCAACGTGCTGGGCTCCGGCTCGGACGCGTGGAAGTACTGGGACGAACGCCGCGCGGGCAATATCAGCGAGGCGGAGTGGACCGGCATCGAAGGCGGCATTGCCCGCAGCCACGGCACCTGCATGACGATGGGCACGGCCAGCACCATGACCGCCATCGCTGAAGCGATCGGCATGACGCTGCCCGGCGCGTCCTCGATCCCGGCCGCCGATGCCAATCACATCCGCATGTGTGCCGACGCCGGCCGCCGCATTGTCGACATGGTGTGGGAAGACCTGACGCCGCAGCGTATCCAGACGCGCCAGTCGTATGAGAACGCCATCGCCGTGGCCATGGCGATGGGCTGTTCCACCAACGCGGTCATCCATGTCATCGCCATGGCGCGGCGCGCCGGCCATGACATCGGACTTGAGGACTTCGACGCCGCCAGCCGGCGCGTGCCGGTGGTTGCCAACATCCGCCCCAGCGGCGACAAATACCTGATGGAGGACTTCTTCTACGCGGGTGGCCTGCCCGCGCTGATGTCCCGTATCAAGGATCGCCTGCATCTCGACGCGCTGACTGTCACCGGCCGCAAGTTGGGGGAAACCATCGCGGGCGCCGAGGTCTACAACGATGACGTGATCCGCACGCCGGAGAACGCGCTCTACCAGGAAGGCGCGCTGGCCGTGCTCAAGGGCAATATCGCGCCGGATGGCTGCGTGATCAAGCCCAGCGCGTGCGACAAGCGCTTCTACAAGCATAAGGGGCCGGCGCTTGTGTTCGACGACTATCCGTCGATGAAGGAAGCCGTGGAGCGCGACGACCTCGATGTCACCGCCGACCACGTGCTGATCCTGCGCAACGCGGGGCCGCAAGGCGGGCCCGGCATGCCGGAGTGGGGCATGCTGCCGATCCCGAAGAAGCTGGTAAGGCAGGGCGTACGCGACATGCTGCGCATGTCGGATGCGCGCATGAGCGGCACCAGCTACGGCGCCTGCATCCTCCATGTCTCGCCGGAATCGTATGTCGGCGGGCCGTTCGCGCTGGTGCGCACCGGCGACCTGATTTCGGTCGACATCGAGCAGCGCAGCATCCATCTGGAAGTGTCCGACGAAGAACTGGCGCGCCGCCGTGCGCAATGGACGCCGCCGCCGCCGCGTTTCGGGCGCGGCTATGGCTGGATGTTCTCCCAGCATATCCGCCAGGCCAATGAAGGCTGCGATTTCGACTTCCTGCAAACCGACTTCGGCGCGCCCACCGGCGAGCCGAACATTTACTGACGCCCGGCAAGGACCACCATGACCCAACTCAGCCCCGCCATACGGGAACGGCTCAAGACCGTCAGCACCGCCACGCTGTGCACCGCGCTGTTCAAGCGCGGCCTGCGCAACCAGTTCATCCAGGACGTGCGCCCGCTCAATCCGGAGGGTGGCAACATGGTGGGCGAGGCCTTCACGCTGCGTTATATCCCGGCGCGCGAGGACCTCAATCCCATCACGGTGTTCCAGGACCCGGCCCATCCGCAGCGGCAGGCCATCGAGCAATGCCCGCCGGGCGCGGTGCTGGTGATCGACAGCCGCAAGGACGCGCGCGCGGCCTCGGCCGGCTCGATCCTGGTCACGCGGCTGATGCAGCGCGGCGGTGCCGGCATCGTCACCGACGGCGGCTTGCGCGATTCGCCGGAGATCGCCAGGCTGGCCATGCCCGCCTATCACCACCGGCCGTCGGCGCCGACCAATCTCACGCTGCACCAGGCGCTGGAATTCAACGTGCCGATCGGCTGCGGCGACGTGGCGGTATTCCCCGGTGATGTCGTGGTCGGCGACAGCGAGGGCGTAATCGTGATCCCGGCGCACCTGGCTGAAGAGATCGCCGCCGAGGCGGTGGAAATGACCGCGTTCGAGGACTTTGTCACCGAGGAAGTGAACCGGGGCCGCTCCATCATCGGACTCTATCCGCCCACCAGCGAGCAGGCCCGCGAAGACTTCGCGGCCTGGCGCAAGGCCACCGGCCGCTGAGCGCGCCAACGATAACAAAGAGGCCGGTACGACCGGCCATGGCAGGAGACAACATGAAGCAACGCATTTCAGCCGCGACACGCGGCGCCCGCATGCTGGCCGCGTGCCTCGCCTTTGGCATCGGCGCCGCCTGCGCGCCAGCCCGGGCCCAGGACAAATGGCCGTCGCGCCCGATCACGTGGGTCGTGCCATTCGCGGCCGGCGGTTCGACCGACATCGTCGCACGCACCATCGGCCAGGAAGTCTCGCGCGCCCTCGGCCAGCCGGTAGTTGTGGAGAACCGCCCCGGTGCGGCCGGCGCCGTGGGCGCGGGCTATGTGGCGCGCGCCAGGCCGGACGGCTACACGCTGTTCGGCGGCACCATCAGCACCCACGCCATCAACGCCAGCCTGTACAAGAACCTGTCGTATGACCCGGTCAAGGATTTCGAGCCGGTCAGCCTGGTCGGCTACGTGCCGAACGTGCTGATGGTGAATGCGGACCTGCCGGTCAACAATGTGCAGGAACTGATCGCCTACGCGAAGAAGAAAAACGGCCTCAGTTTCGCCTCATCCGGGGCGGGCACGTCGACCCACCTGGCCGGCGAACTGTTCGCGGACCTGATCCAGGTCCCGATGACCCACGTGCCGTACAAGGGCAGCCCGCAGGCGGTGCAGGACGTGGCCGCGGGGCTCGTGCCATTCCTGTTCGATCAACTGACCGCGGGCGAGGCCATGATCAAGGCCGGCAAGCTGCGCCCGCTGGCGGTGACTTCACCGATGCGCTCCGCGCTGCTGCCCAAGGTGCCGACCATGGCCGAAGCCGGCGTCAGCGGTTTTGAAATGGTCTCATGGCAAGCGCTCTATGCCCCGCGCGGGACGCCGAAAGACGTCGTGCAACGGCTTAACGCCGAAGTCGTGCGCGCGCTGAAGCAGCCCGCCGTGCAGCAACGCTTGACGCAGCAGCTGGGCATGGAGGTGGTGGGCAGCACGCCCGCCGAGTTGTCGGCGCTGATGGACAAGGAGATCCCGCGCTGGGCTGCGCTGGTGAAGAAATCCGGGGCGCGCGTCGAGTAAGCGGGTAGGGAAGGGGCATGAGACCGCCCCGCGATTGGGTACTCCCCTCTCGCAAGCGGGAGAGGGGAGCAAACCGCCAGCCGGCAGCCGACGTTCGCCAAATGAATTCACAGGCAGGAGACACCATGAAAACCACCCTCCATTCCATCGCACCAGGATTCTCCCGCCTTGCCGCCGCCCTCGCCGCGACAGCGCTCTTCCTCGCGCTCGCGCCCGCCGGCGTCCGTGCGCAAAGCTATCCCAGCAAACCGATCACCGTCGTCGTGCCGGCTTCGCCGGGAGGGGCCATCGATCTCGTCGCGCGGCTTGTCGGCCAGAAGCTGACCGCGGCCTGGGGCCAGTCGGTGGTCGTGGACAACCGCAGCGGGGCGACCGGCATCGTCGGCACCGACCTGGTGGCCAAGGCCGCCCCGGACGGCTACACGCTCGCGCTCGTGGCAAGCAGCCACGCCATCAACCCCAGCATGGTGCGCAAGCTGCCGTTCGATACGGTGAAGAGCTTCGAGCCGGTCGTGCTGACGCATGTCGTGCCGCTGATGCTGGTAGTCTCGCCATCGGTCCCCGTGAAGTCGGTCAAGGAACTGATCGCCTATGGCAAGGCCCATCCCGGCGAGCTGTCGTTCGCGTCGAGCGGATCGGGCGGGGCGCCGCATTTCTCGGGCGAACTGTTCAAGAGCATGGCCGGCATCGACATGGTCCACGTGCCCTACAAGGGCAGCACGCTGGCGCATCCGGACCTGACCAGCGGGCGCGTCTCGCTGATGTTTGACACCGTGGCCGCGATCGGCCCGCAGGTGAAAGCCGGCAAGGTCAGGGCGCTGGCCGTCACCACCACCAGGCATGCAGCGATCGCGCCGCAGGTGCCCACCATGGCGGAAGCCGGGCTGCAGGGCTATGACACCAGTACCTGGGGCGGCTTCCTGGCGCCCGCCGGCACGCCCAGGGCCGTGATCGACAAGCTCAACGCCGGCATCAACCAGGCCCTGGCCGCGCCGGACGTGCGCGAACGCCTGCTGGCCGCGGGTATCGAGCCCGCGGGCGGCAGCCCCGCGCAGTTCGCCGGTTTCATCCAGAGCGAGATGGTCAAGTGGGCCAAGGTGGCCAGGAACGCCGGCATCCAGCCGGAATGACGCGACCCGGAGAGACAGTCATGCCACATCGAAAGCAAACCACTGGCGGCCGGCGCAGCGTCCTGCTGGCCCTTTGCCTCGCCGCCGCGCCGCTGCTGGCGCCTGCCGCGCAGGCACAGGGCACCGGTGGCTGGCCGGCACGGCCGGTCACGATCATCCTGCCGTTCACGCCGGGCGGCGGCACCGACATCGCCACGCGGCTGGTCGCCCAGCGCCTGTCGCAGCTATGGGGACAGCCGGTGCTGGTGGACAATCGCCCGGGCGCGGCCGGCAATGTCGGCCTGGAACTGGCGGCGCGCGCCAAGCCCGATGGCTACACGCTGGTGGCCGGCAATGTCGGCACGCAGTCGATCAACCCTACGCTGTACGCCAAGCTTTCCTATGACCCAAACCGCCTGGTGCCGGTGACCGAGATGGCCGAGCTGCCGTTCGTGCTGGTGGTCACGCCCAGGCTGGCCGCAAAGACCGCCAAGGACCTCGTGGCGCTGGCCAAGGCGCAGCCCGGCAAGCTGACGTTCGCCAGTTCGGGCACCGGCGGCTCGCCGCACCTGTCGGGCGAGATCTTCAAGGCTGCCACCGGCGCCGACATGCTGCACGTGCCCTATAAGGGCGGCGGCGCCGCCATGACCGACCTGATGGCCGGCAACGTCGACATGCTGTTCGCCTCGGTGCTGGAAACCGCGGGACACGTCAAGGCCGGCAAGCTGCGCGCGCTGGCGGTAACGGGCAAGGTGCGCTCGCCCGCCTTGCCTGATGTGCCGACGCTGGCGGAGGCTGGGATCGCCGCAGCGGAATCCGGCTCGTGGGTAGGCCTGCTCGCGCCGGCCGGCACGTCGAAGGATATCGTCGAGAAGATTGCCGCGGGCGTGAAGCAGGTGGTGGCGCTGCCGGAAGTCCGCCAGCAACTGGTAGAGCAGGGCGCGATCCCCGTAGGCAGCACCCCGCAGCAGTTCGGCGAGCTGATTGCCGCCGACCGCAAGCGCTACGCTAAGGTCATCGTTGACAACAAGCTGCGGGCCGACTGACGGGTCCACTCTCTCTTCAAAGGATGCATCGCATGAAACCCCGCCTGCTGCAGCATGGCCGCCTGCCGGAAGCCATCGAAGGGCGTCTCGCCGATCACTACGACATCCACCCGTTCTGGACGGAGACCGACCCCGCCGGCTTCCTCGCCCGCCACGGCGGTGAGTTCGTGGCCCTGACCACGCGTGCCGCGATCGGGGCCGACGCCGCGCTGCTGGCCGCATTGCCGTCGCTGCGCGTGATCTCCAGCTTTGGCGTGGGCCTTGACAAGCTCGACCTCGACACCGCGCGCAGCCGCGGCATCGCCGTGGGCTACACCCCTGACGTATTGAACGACTGTGTCGCCGATGCCGCCTTCGCGCTGCTGATGGACGTGTCGCGCAAGATCAGCGCGGCGGACCGCTTCGTGCGCCGGGGCGAATGGCCCAGGGGACCGTTTGCGCTGGCCACGCGCGTGAGCGGCAAGCGGCTGGGCATCATCGGCATGGGCCGCATCGGACGCGTTATCGCGCACCGCTCCTCAGGGTTCGACATGGAGGTCCGGTATCACAGCCGCAATCCGTCCGACGATGCGCCTTACGCCTACGAACCCTCGCTGGAGGCGCTGGCCCGCTGGGCCGACTACCTCATCGTCGCCACCGCGGGCGGGCCGTCCACGCGCCACCTGGTTTGCGCCGCCGTCCTCGACGCGCTGGGCCCGCAAGGCTTCCTGATCAATATCGCGCGCGGCACGGTGGTGGACGAGGCGGCGCTCGTCGATGCGCTGGTTCACCAGCGCATCGCGGGAGCCGGACTGGATGTCTTCGAGGATGAACCGAACGTCCCCGAGGCGCTGTTCGGCCTGGACAACGTCGTGCTGCTTCCGCATATCGCCAGCGCCACCCACGAGACGCGCCAGGCAATGGCCGAACTGGTGTTCGAGAACCTGCAGCAGTTCTTTGCTACCGGTGCCGTAAGCAAGTCTGCGATCTGACGCGAACGCGGGCGTCCGGCTCCTGCGCACGCCGGGGGAGATCGCATGGCTTGTTTCAAACAGGCGGCGCCCGTTCGCGGCGCCGTTCACTTTTGCGTAGCATGGCCGGCGATGACATTGATCAATGGAATCGACGGCCATGAATGCTCCGCAATCCCTGCCACCGCAAGTCTTTCCCCGCCAGTTCTTCATCCATGCCGCCGATGTGCGGCTGTCCGCCACCAACTGGGGCGAGCCCGGACCGGCGCGGCCCACCATCGTGCTGGTGCATGGTTATCCCGACAACAGCGAGGTCTGGCGCGGCGTGGCGCCGCGGCTGGCGCAGCGTTTCCATGTAGTCGCCTACGACGTGCGCGGTGCCGGTCGCTCCACGGCGCCGCAAGACGTCGGCGCCTATCGGCTCGGGAAGCTGGCAGACGACTTCATCGCCGTCATCGACACGGTCTCGCCGCAGCGGCCGGTACACCTGGTCGGCCATGACTGGGGCTCGATCCAGAGCTGGGAATTCGTTACCGATGCGCGGCTGCAAGGGCGCATCGCCTCGTTCACCTCCTGCTCCGGTCCCTGCCTGGACCATGCGGCGATCGGCTTGCGCGAACTACGTGCCCAGCGGTCACTGGCGGGGTTGGGCAAGTCCCTCAGGCAACTGGCGGCATCCTGGTATGTGGGTGCCTTCCACCTGCCGTGGCTGCCGGAACTGACCTGGCGGCTGTGGCTTGGCCGCGCCTGGCCGCGCTACCTGCGCCTGACCGAGGGCCTGCGCACCGGGCCCAGTCCGACACAAGCCGCGGATGGCTGCCATGGCGTGCGCCTTTATCGCGCCAATTTCTTGCCGGTACTGCGCGCCCCGCGCCAGCGGCACGCCCACGCACCGGTACAGGTGATCGTGCCGCTGCATGACCGCTATGTGAAGCCGGCCCTGACGGAAGACCTGCAGCGCTGGACCACGCAACTCTGGCGCCGCACGGTTCCTGCATACCATTGGCTGCCGCTGGCTGACGCGCAAGCGTTTGCGGCCATGGTGCGGGAGTTTGTCGAGCATGTGGAGGGGGCGCCGGCCTCGGCAGGATTGGTCGCCGCACGCCTGCGCTAGCGGCTGCAGCGCATTCTGCGCATTTTTCACGATGTGGAAAGATGTTTTGGACCGCAAAAATCATGGTTTGCGTAGCACAAGATCATTTCTCATGATGGAATATCATGTCCCGCATCGTGAAATAAACTCACTAAGTTATTGAATTATTGAAATAAAATAACTAAGCGGCAACTGCAGATCCAGGTTGTTGCAATGCGGGAGCGTTCCCTACACTCTTATATAAGACGCATGACATGAGGCGCGAAAAACAGCGGCCCACGCAGCAGCACCGCGACGCAGCCCAGGCCAGGTGATCAACAGATTCTCTGCCATCCCCCAATCATCAGGAGAGTGACTATGACCCGCCAAGAACAGATCCTGGCCCTGCAGAAAGACTGGGATACCAATCCCCGCTGGAAGGGTATCAAGCGCAACTTCACCGCTGAAGATGTCGTGCGCCTGCGTGGTTCGGTCCAGGTCGAGCACACTCTGGCACGCCGCGGCTCCGAAAAGCTGTGGAACCTGCTGCTCACCGAGCCGTTCGTCAACTCGCTGGGCGCGCTCACCGGCAACCAGGCCATGCAGCAAGTGAAGGCCGGCCTGAAGGCCATCTACCTGTCGGGCTGGCAAGTTGCAGGCGACGCCAACCTGGCCGGTGAAATGTACCCCGACCAGTCGCTGTATCCCGCCAACTCGGTGCCGCAAGTGGTCAAGCGCATCAACAACACCTTCCAGCGCGCCGACCAGATCCAGTGGAGCGAAGGCAAGGGCGACACCGACTTCTTCGCCCCGATCGTGGCCGACGCCGAAGCCGGCTTTGGCGGCGTGCTGAACGCCTTCGAACTGATGAAGTCCATGATCGAAGCGGGCGCCGCCGGCGTGCACTTCGAAGATCAGCTGGCTTCCGTGAAGAAGTGCGGCCACATGGGCGGCAAGGTGCTGGTGCCGACCCGCGAAGCCGTTGCCAAGCTGACCGCTGCCCGCCTGGCCGCCGACGTCTCGGGCGTGCCGACCCTGGTGATCGCCCGTACCGACGCCGAGGCCGCCGATCTGCTGACCTCGGACGTGGACGACAACGACAAGCCGTTCTGCACTGGCGAGCGCACCGTGGAAGGCTTTTACCGCGTCAAGAACGGCCTGGAACAGTCGATCTCCCGCGCCCTGGCCTACGCTGAAGTGGCTGACCTGGTGTGGTGCGAAACCGGCAAGCCGGACCTCGAGTTCGCCAAGAAATTTGCTGAAGCCGTGCACGCCAAGTTCCCGGGCAAGATGCTGGCCTACAACTGCTCGCCGTCGTTCAACTGGAAGAAGAACCTCGACGACGCCACCATTGCCAAATTCCAGAGGGAACTGGGCGCGATGGGCTACAAGTTCCAGTTCATCACGCTGGCCGGCTTCCATTCGCTGAACTACTCGATGTTCAACCTGGCCTACGGCTACGCCCGCAACCAGATGAGCGCGTTCGTGGAACTGCAGGAAGCCGAGTTCAAGGCAGCCGAGAAGGGCTTTACCGCGGTCAAGCACCAGCGCGAAGTCGGCACCGGCTACTTCGACGCCGTGACCCAGACCATCGAAGGCGGCCAGTCGTCGACGACCGCACTGAAGGGTTCGACCGAAGACGAGCAGTTCTTCGAAGACAAGAAAGTGGCCTGACTCTCCTGGTCACCCCGCCGGGACGTGGGTCCGGCGGTTAAGGAAGGCGTGCGACCATCACGCTTTCTGATTTAGGCGACGCGCCGTTCTCTCTCAGGGACGGCGCGTTTTTTTTTGTTTGCCAGCGCTGGTGCGGGTAAGGAACGAGTGAGAAATAACTTCCCGAAGTGGACCTGGCGTGCGCAAAGCGACGCGGGTAAGATGTGATGCCTCTGGAGGACAAACGATGCAGGCTGGTTACCGGGCTGAGGTTGAAACGCGGATGAAGCGGCTGTACGCGCGCTTGTCGGAGAAGGACCGACGGCGGTATGCGGCTGTGGAGGCGGACAAGCTGGGCCATGGCGGTTTCGAATATATTGCGAAACTGTTTGAAATGGACCCGAAAACAATTAGACAAGGGCTAAAGGACCTGGAAGAAGAGCTGGATCCGGTTGGAGAGCGGATCCGAAAAAAAGGGGCGTAAATCCAGGTTAACGGACCATCCGGAGTGGAACGCGGTATTTCTAGATGTGGTGCGAGAGCATACGGCGGGTAATCCACAACACGGCATCATCTGGACGGATCTGAAGCCACGCGAAATCGCACAGGCGATGACGCAGCAAGTAGGCGAACGGGTGAGCGTGCGAACGGTCCGGCAGCTGCTAAAGCGCAACGGTTTTTCCCGGCGGCAATCACAGAAAAAGAAGTCGTTCAAGTCCCACGCACAACGCGACGTACAATTTCAGCGTATTACGCAACTCAAGGCGGAATATCTCGAAGACGACCAGCCTGTCCTCAGCATCGATACGAAGAAGAAGGAGATGCTGGGCAATTTCTATCGCGACGGCAAGCTCTACACGCGCGAGCAGCTTGAAGTCCTCGACCATGATTTTCCGAGCTACAGCGAAGGCAAGGTCATCCCGCATGGGCTGTACGACATCGGGCTGAACAAGGCACATGTGAACATCGGGGTGAGCCGTGACACGACGCAGTTTGCCTGCGACAGCGTAGCGCACTGGTGGGAAAAACAGGGTCGCGCCGATTATCCCCAAGCCACACGGTTACTGCTACTGTGCGATGGCGGAGGTAGCAACCCAAGTGATTCGTGGCTTTTCAAAGCGGATCTGCAAGATCTGGCAGACCGGCTCGGACTGGAAATCCGGGTGGCCCACTACGCCCCATACTGCTCGAAACATAATCCGATCGAGCACCGCGTGTTTCCACACATTACGCGAGCCTGTGCTGGCGTAGTCTTCAGCAGCGTTAGTCTGGTTCGTGAACTGATCGAAAAAGCCTGCACAAAAACCGGACTGAAAGTTACTGCTGACATTCTTGACGGAGTCTATGAAGCCGGACGGACAGTCACTCGTTGCGTCCGTGCTTCACTGAACATCGAGTACGACTCAACCTTGCCTGCGTGGAACTACAGCATCCGCTCACGGAACGCCGCATAGCGGGAAGTTATTTCGAGCACGTTCCTAAGTGGGTAGCTGTTCAGCAGGTGTTCAAAATTCAAAGTCTCTGCAGAGTTGGCTCCCAAGCCTGGCCAGGTCCACGCCGGCGGGGCATTTCTCATTCAAGGGTATCCAGATGCTGCCAATTCGCGTATATTGCGCCCCGCGGGGTGGAGCAGTTGGCAGCTCGTCGGGCTCATAACCCGAAGGTCGCAGGTTCAAGTCCTGCCCCCGCAACCAGATCCGAAAGCCCGCCCGGTTCGCGCCGCGCGGGCTTTTTGTATTGGCGAACTGGTCGAAGAGATACATTGTCGTGAGCCGGTATCTAAGCGCTGCGCCGGGCGGCGGACGCGAATCTGCTGGAATGCAATCAATTGTCACTTTTGGCGATTTGTAGCATTTGGGTGATTCCCGCCGCAAGAGAGATGGCTTAAAGTACCGGGGCCTTTATCGGCACATCCGAGCCACTCACCAAGAACAACATCATGAAAGCATCTCTCTCGCTCGCTTCCTGCGCCGTCGCGGCGGCACTGCTGGCCGGCTGTTCCGGCGGCATGCCCACCAATGTCGACGGCATGCTGAGCGCCGGCACCTCGCTGGCCAAGGCCGCCACGCTGTCCGACGCCGACGTCAAGAGCTTGTCCGACCAGGCCTGCGCCGAGTCGGACAAGACCAACAAGATCGCAGCTGCCAATACCACCTATAGCAAGCGCCTGGTCAAGATCATGGGCGGCCTGAAGAACAGTGACGTGCCCAACGTCAACGCCAAGGTCTACATGACCAAGGACGTCAACGCCTGGGCCATGGCCAACGGCTGCGTGCGGGTCTACAGCGGCCTGATGGACATGATGACCGACGACGAAGTGCGCGGCGTGCTGGGCCATGAACTGGGCCACGTGGCGCTGGGCCACACCAAGAAGGCCATGCAGGTTGCGTACACCGCCACGGCCGCACGCGGCGCGGCGGCAGCTGCCGGCAACGGCGCGGTGGCGGCGCTGTCGCAGTCGCAACTGGGCGAACTGGGCGAGAAGCTGATCAACGCGCAGTTCTCGCAGTCGCAGGAAAGCGCGGCGGATGACTATTCCTTTGACCTGCTGACCAAGAACAAGGCCAGCACGCGTGGCCTGGTGACGGCATTCCAGAAACTGGCCAAGCTCGACGGCGGCAAGTCCAGCATGTTCTCGTCGCACCCGGGCTCGGAAGACCGCGCCAGGCATATCGAGCAGCGCATCAGCAAGGCTTCATAAGCGGCCTGCGCAAGCAAAAGACCGCCTGCACCGGTATGCCGGTGCGGGCGGTCTTGCTTTGTTGGCGCTGCGCGCCGGGGTCAGCGGTAGACGATCACCGGGATGTCGGTATGCGTCAGCACCTTCTGCGTCTCGCTGCCCAGCAGCAGGCCGGACAGCCCGCGCCGGCCATGAGATGCCATGAAGATCACGTCGCAGCCATGGCGCTCGGCCGCGTCGATGATGCCCAGGTAGGGCACCGCAAAGGTCGACATATCTGCGTCAAAGGTTACGCCTGCCGCCGTGGCCAGGTTCTCGACCTCTTTCAGATATAGCTTGGCCTGGTTCTCGATGCGGTCCTTGAAGGCCTGCGGGGCCTCGACCACGATTTCGCTGAACGGCGTGTAGGGGTACTCCTCCAGGCAGACATAGGCCGTGATGCGCGCGCCGATGGCCTTGGCGAGCTCCAGCCCGCCGTTGATGGCCTTCCTGGAGAGTTCCGAGCCGTCGGTGGGTAGCAGGATATGTTGGAACATGCGGGGCTCCTTTTCTGACTAGGGGATCGGGGCAGGGCAGCCAGCTGGCATCGGCGGCACCTGTCACGAATCCATTGTAGTCAGTGTGCCGAGAAGGGCATTGCGCGGAATCAATTGCAATGAAAGGGTCTCAGCACACCGGCAGGGCCCCGTCCTTCAGCCTACCTCCGCAACCGGCATGGCCGCGGCCTGTTCGGCCCGGCGCCAGTAGGACGGGTTGCCGTAGGTGTTCTTGAGGTGGTCGATAAACAGCCGCACCCGCAGCGGCAGGTGCTTGCGCTGCGGAAACACCGCGTGGATGCCGATCGGCGGCGCCTGGAACTCATCCAGCACCGTCACCAGCCTCCCGCTGGCGATCTCGCTGCCCACCTCCCACCAGGAACGCCACGCCAGACCGTTGCCTTGCAGGCACCACTCATGCAGTACCGCGCCGTCGCTGCATTCCATGGTGCCGCCCACCTTGACCGTGACCGCGCGGCCTTCCTCCTGGAACACCCAGCCGCGCTGCACATTAGCGCTGGCACCAAAGGCGAGGCAGTTGTGGCGCTGCAGGTCTTCCGGCGCCCTGGGGCGCCCGGCGCGCGCCAGGTACTCGGGCGAGGCCACCACCACGCGGCGCGTCTCGGCCAGCCGGATCGATACCAGGCTGGAGTCGGGCAGGTCGCCCAGGCGGATGGCGCAGTCGAAGCCTTCATTGACCAGGTCGACCACGCGGTCAGACAGGTCCAGCGTGATCGAAACGTCCGGGTGCGACTCAATGAACAGCGGCACCAGCGGCGCCACGTGCTTGCGGCCATAGCCCGCCGGCGCGGTCACGCGCAGGTGCCCGCTGGCCTTGACCCCGCCGGCCGAGACGCTGGCCTCGGCATTGTGCAGGTCGTTCAGGATGCGCTGGCAGTCTTCCAGGAAGGCAGAGCCTTCAAAGGTCAGGCTGATCTTGCGCGTGGTCCGTACCAGCAGCTTGACACCCAGGCGCTCCTCCAGCGCGTCGATGCGCCGCCCGATGATGGCCGGGGCCACGCCTTCAGCCGCCGCCGCCGCGGAAAGGCTGCCGCGCGACGCGACGGATACAAAGGTCTCCAGTTGTTTGAAATGATCCACAAATGTTTGCCTGATGTGCCTGCGGTGTGCCGGCATGGTCACGCAATCGGTGGCGTTGCGTCCATATGGCCGGCAGTGAGAAGGATTTGGTGCGGAGTTTTGCTTTAGCCGGCCAAGATTAGTTGCGTAAAAGTAAAAGATCAAGTGACCCGCGACCACTTTGCCGCACTGCAGCGTCTCCCTACAATTCGATGCATTCAATGGTGTACAGAGCCACGCAGCTGTGGTCTGCTCATCCATCCACCCAGTCGCCCGTACCGTTGCAGGTTGCCCAGGCCCTCATGAACAAGATCCGCGCAGTCGTCTTCGATGCCTATGGCACGCTGTTCGACGTGTATTCCGTCACCGCGCGCGCGGAACAGCTGTTCCCGGGCCGCGGCGAGGCGCTGGCGCTGCTGTGGCGGGACCGGCAGATCGACTACACGCGCATACGCACCATGGCCGCCCCCGATGGCTCGCGCTACAAGCCGTTCTGGGCGATCACCGTGGACGCGCTGCGTTACGCCGCCGAGCGCCTGAACCTGACGCTGGACGAAGCCGCCGAAGCGCAGCTGCTCAAGGAATATGCGTGCCTGTCTGCGTTCCCGGAGAACCTGGGTGCGCTCAAGCGCCTGCGCCGCGCCGGGCTGCCGCTGGGCATACTGTCCAACGGCAATGCCGAGATGCTGGACATCTCGGTCAAGAGCGCCGGCATGCATGGCCTGTTCGACCACGTGTTGTCGGTGGACGCCGTGCGCCAGTACAAGACCGCGCCGGCCGCCTACGCGCTGGGGCCGCAAGCCTTCAGCCTGCCCGCGGAAGAGATGCTCTTTGTCTCGTCCAACGGCTGGGACGCCTGCGGTGCCACCTGGTACGGCTACACCACGTTCTGGATCAACCGTGCCGGCCATCCGGCGGAGCGGCTCGACGTAGCCCCCTCCGGCACCGGGCACGACATGAGCGACCTGCTGGAATTCGTCCGCGCCCGTGGCGTGGCGGTGTAGCAGCCCCAAATAACCAAGCCTATCGTTTACAGGAGAACACTGATGGCTATCACGCTGCCCGCGGGCATGAAGATTACCGGCGAGATCCTGCCGGCCTACGAAGATATCCTCACGCCGGAAGCCCTGGCCCTGGTAGACAAGCTGCACCGCGCCTTTGAACCGCGCCGTCAGGAACTGCTGGCCGCGCGCGTGGCACGCGCCAAGCGCCTGGACGCCGGTGAGCTCCCCGACTTCCTGCCGGAAACCAAGAGCATCCGTGAGGGCGACTGGAAAGTTGCCCCGATCCCCCAGGCCCTGGAATGCCGCCGCGTGGAAATCACCGGCCCGGTCGAGGCCAAGATGGTCATCAACGCCTTCAACTCGGGCGCTGACAGCTACATGACCGACTTCGAGGATTCCAACACCCCCAACTGGCACAACCAGCTGCAGGGCCAGGTCAACCTGAAGGCCGCCGTGCGCCGCACGCTGACCCTGGAATCCAAGGGCAAGCAATACAAGCTGAACGACAAGATCGCCACGCTGCAAGTGCGTCCGCGCGGCTGGCACCTGGACGAGAAGCACGTCACCATCGACGGCAAGCGCATCTCGGGCGGCATCTTCGACTTCGCGCTGTTCCTGGTCCACAATGCCAAGGAGCAGATCGCCCGCGGCGCCGGCCCGTTCTTCTACCTGCCCAAGATGGAAAGCCATCTGGAAGCGCGCCTGTGGAACGACATCTTCGTGATGGCGCAGAACGAAATCGGCCTGCCGCAAGGCACCATCAAGGCCACCGTGCTGATCGAAACGATCCTGGCGGCGTTCGAGATGGACGAAATCCTGTATGAACTGCGCGAGCACAGCGCTGGCCTGAACGCCGGCCGCTGGGACTACATCTTCTCGTGCATCAAGAAGTTCAAGAACGACAAGGACTTCTGCCTGGCCGACCGCGCCAAGGTCACCATGACCGCGCCGTTCATGCGCGCCTACGCGCTGCTGCTGCTCAAGACCTGCCACCACCGTGGCGCGCCCGCCATGGGCGGCATGAGCGCGCTGATCCCGATCAAGAACGATCCGGAGAAGAACGCCATCGCCATGGAAGGCATCATCAGCGACAAGCGCCGCGACGCCACCGACGGCTACGACGGCGGCTGGGTTGCCCACCCGGGCCTGGTTGAGCCGGCCATGAAGGAATTCGTGGCAGTGCTGGGCGACAAGCCGAACCAGTTCGGCAAGCAACGCCCGGATGTGCAAGTGAAGGGCGCCGACCTGCTCGACTTCAAGCCGGAAACGCCGATCACCGAGCACGGCCTGCGCATGAACATCAACGTCGGCATCCACTACCTGGGCGCCTGGCTGGATGGTAACGGCTGCGTGCCGATCCACAATCTGATGGAAGATGCCGCTACCGCCGAGATCTCGCGCTCGCAGGTGTGGCAGTGGATCCGTTCGCCGAAGGGCAAGCTGGAAGACGGCACCAAGGTGACGGCTGAGCTGGTGCGCAAGCTGATCCCGGAAGAGCTGGCCAAGGTGAAGGAACTGGTTGGTGGCGAAACCAAGACGTATGACCGGGCTGCCGAGATTTTCGAGCAGATGTCTACGTCGGAGGATTTTGCCGAGTTCCTGACGCTGCCGCTGTATGAGGAAGTTTGAGCGGGTAGGGCGCTTGTAGGATGAGAAAACCGCAGCTTTGGCTGCGGTTTTTTCTTTTGGGAGTCTCGCCAGGACGTCAGTATGGCCGTAGCCTTGCCGCGCGAGCGGTTTAGTGTACGCCCGTGAGAGCGTGCGATCTGCGGGGTGCAAGTCCCTGCCGGAGTTGGCCACAGCTCCGTAGCTGAAGGTAACTGCGTCGTCGCGAGGCGGGGTGGGGAGTAACCGGAAGCGAACTGTCGGTCCGTAGGTTAACGAACCTGTTTCGGCGGGGTATGGCGGCGAGCCTGCACTAAAGTGGCGAAGCCTGGAAGCAACACAGCACGCTGTCGTGGCGGATAAAGCGGTGCGGTGGCGTACCACGTGGTTGAGGACGGAACGATAGGACGGTAGCACGAAGCAAGCGGGGAGACCTGCCGGCGAGGTGAACGCTGGCAGGAGTCAGAGTCCCGATAGTACTGCACACGGACGAGTAAAGCCGTGGAGACCTGCGTCAGAGCAAAAGGCGCACTAGGGAAGCGGGGCAGGAAAGTTGATAGCAAAAGGCCGGAAAGAAGCAGAGATGAAGATCGAAGCATCGCCAGTGTCGGAAACGACTAGACGAGATGCAAACGCGCTGGGAAGCTGCGTGCAGCGGAAATTCGCGTCAGCTTCAATTTGGACGGCCGCTATGTTGGCTGCTCTACAAAACGGAGTTAGAGGAGGTAAGTGGCATAGTCTGATCGACAAGGTGTTTCGCCTGGACACCCTCGCATTGGGATGGGCTCAGGTCGAGAAGAACGCCGGAGCGGCGGGAGTGGACCGCATGAGCGTGAAGCGATTCGCGCTGGCGCAGGACCGATACCTTGCTGAACTGGCGCAAGCATTGCAGGACGGTAGCTATCGCCCGCAACCGGTGCGGCGCGTCTACATACCGAAAGGGAAAGGACGTCGTCCGCTCGGTATACCCGCTGTCAAGGACCGCGTGGTTCAAGCTGCGCTGAAGCTGGTCATCGAGCCGATCTTTGAAAACGAGTTTGAGCCACGAAGCTATGGCTTCCGCCCAGGCTTGGGTTGCAAGGATGCGCTACGAGAAGTTGATCAGCATGTGAAAGCGGGCTACTGCTGGGTGGTCGATGCCGACCTGCAAAGCTATTTTGACTCGATCCCACACCTCCCCCTTCTCGCGAAATTAGCTGGGCGAATTGCAGACCGCCGAGTTCTGGACCTCATCCAGTGCTTTCTCAAGCAAGACATCATGGAAGACATGACGCGCTGGACGCCCACTTCTGGGAGTCCTCAGGGGGCGGTTATTAGCCCTCTGTTGGCGAACCTCTACCTGCACGAGCTTGACGTAGAAATGCGCCAGGCAGGGTTGGTGATGGTGCGCTACGCGGACGACGCCGTGGTGTTATGCCGCACGCGTGAGGAAGCGGAAGCCGCCCTTGCTCGCATGCGGGCATGGGTGGGCGCGAACGGATTGACGCTGCATCCAGACAAGACTCACATTGGGGACTGTCGGTTGGAGGGTCATGGGTTCGAGTTTCTGGGTTACCGGTTCGAGGCGGGCCAACGCTGGGTGCGCAAGAAGAGTTTCATGGGGCTGCGGGATAGAATTCGGGCCCTGACCAAGCGCCACCGGGGCGATTCGATCGAGAGCATCATCGCTTCGATCAACCCGATCCTGCGTGGCTGGTTCGGTTACTTCCGGCATGCCCACCGATACACCTTCTCGTCGGTCGACGGCTTTGTGCGCCGCCGTCTGCGAGCGATCCTGCGCCGACAGCTTCATCGTCCAGGTCAGGGTCGATGCTTTCGCGATCATTCTCGATGGCCAAATGCCTTCTTCGCCAATCTTGGGCTGTTCACGATGCACGAGGCTCATCAATTGGCGCGCCAATCCCGATGTGGAAACAACTGACTGGAGAGCCCGTCGCGGGAAAACCGCACACCGGGTTCGGAGGGAGGGGACGGCGCTCGCCGTTTCCTACCCCTATCCGTCGGCCAAAAGCGGACGCGGCGCAGCCATTGATTGGGCGCTTGGCCCTGCGGTGGCCTTCTGCTATAAATTCAGACGTTGTCACGCAGGAGGTAGCCATGCCGCTCGTTGTCCGACCTGCAAGCGCCGACGAACTGGCACACGCCGAAGAACTGGTAGCCCGCAGTATCAACGACCTGACCGTCCGCCACGGTTTCGGGCCGATCGCCACGTCGCGGCTTCCGGATTTCCAGGCGTTCTGCCTTCGAGACGATCCACGCGGAGTGTGGCTGGCCGTGGATGATGACGAGATTGTCGGCTTTGCCCTGAGCTGGGTTTGCGGCCGGCTCTGGTTCCTGGCGGAACTGTTCGTTGCACCTGGCCGGCAGGGACAGGGCATCGGCAACGAACTGCTGGACCGCACCATGCAGCATGCGAGCCAGGCCGGTGCGACCGAAAAGAGCCTGATTACCTTCGCCTTCAACGTCGTGTCCCAGGGTCTGTACGTGCGGCACGGCTTGCTTCCGCGCGTGCCCATCCATTTGTGCAGCGCAGAGCGCGAGTCATTGGTGCGTCACGCGCAGGGTCCCGCGCTTCGCGCGACGCCCATCCGGACGACTGCCGTCGATCTCGAAATGCTGCGGCAGCTCGACGTCGCAACCGTGGGTGTTTCGCGAGAGAAGCATCACCGGTATCTGCTGGGTGCGCCCAGGATGAAAGGCGTTTTTCTCGAAGACGGAGGTGAGCGCGTCGGCTACGCGTACGTTGCCGCAACCGGCCATGTAGGTCCCCTGGCGGTCATGCACGCGCATGCGATGCCTGGTGCATTCCGGGCGGCGCTGGCGATGGCCGTCGCGGGGAATGCAAAGCAGATCTCCGTGTTCGTTCCGGGGACGAGCGATGCACTGGCGATCGCGGCCAGCCAAGGCATGCGATTCGCACTTCCGATGGTGCTGATGTCGACGCATGACTGCGGCGACTGGACGCGCTATCTCCCGCGAAACCCGGGCTTCATGTGAGGCCGTTTCGGGCACCGGGACCCCGGGGCTGGAATATCGGCAATGGGCCGGTCAGAGACGGCCGCAGCTACTTGAACATTTTTTTTTGCCTTGCGTGATCCGGGTGTCATGGCCAACCTCCGGTTCTCGCAATCTCGATTAGACCGCTTTGCTGCATGCCGGCTGCGACAAGCCGCTCGCTGGCGCCCGAAACTGGAAGAGCCCGCCTGCCAACGGTTGCCGGTCGCGCTCCTCGGGGACGAGCCCCTTCCAGGCGGTTGTAACGTAGACGCTGCGCAGATCGTCTCCTCCAAATGCCAGTTTGGTGATATTGGCGCATGGAAATTGCACAACGCCTGCCAGCACTCCGTCGGCTGACCAGCGCTCGATTCTCGCGCCGCCGAACAAGGCAATCCAGACAAAGCCGTCCGCATCGACGGCCATCCCATCGGGGAAGCCGGACCCGGAAATACGGGCAAAGATCCGCTTGTCAGACAGCACGCCATCATGCCCTACGTCAAAAGCATAGACCAGACGCCGCACCGTGTCGGCGTGGTAGAGCGTGCGGGCATCCGGGCTCATGGCAGGCCCGTTGGTGATGGCATACCCTGCGTCGCGGCGCGATAGTTGTCCGCTCTCGCTCATCTGATAGAGCGAACCACTCACCGCGGTCTCGGCGTCATCCATCGTGCCAAACCAGAGGCGGCCGTGCGGATCAACGAACCCGTCATTGATCCGGTTTCCCGGAAGGTCCGGCTCGACCTCGACCAGCTTGAGGCAGTGTCCTTGCACGGGATCAAAACGGTAGAGTCCGTCCTGCAGGCCGCACAGGAAAAATCGATCGGAAAGCGCCGCAATGAATCCCGGCTGGCCTGGAACGGTCCAGCTTTGCTTTGCGCCAGTGGCCGTGCAGTAACGATGAATCCTTCTTCCCTTGATGTCGACGAAATAGACCGCGCGCTCGGCGCCATGCCAGAGCGGCCCTTCTCCAAGCTCGGCGTTCAGGGGCCATATGCAAACAGGTTGGATCGTGTTCATGCGCCGAAGTACCCCGCATCGACAAAATACTCGCGCCCTGAGCAGCGCGCTGCGTCGTCCGATGCGAGAAACAGCGCCATGCGCGCCACGTGCTCCGGTTCGATGCGCTCAGGAAAGCATTGGCTCTCGAGCAATTTCGCTTCGCTCTCAGGTGTCTGCCAGAGCTGCGTCTGGCGGGGGGTCCGCACGGCGCCAGGCACGATGCAGTTGACCCGTATGCCATGGCCACCCAGGTCGCGCGCCAGTCCGCGCGTGAGCCCTTCAATACCGGCTTTTGCCGTCATATAGACCGAGAGGTTCGGCACGGCCACATGCCAGGATGCCGACCCCATGTTCAGGATGACGCCCCGGCCGATGGTCCGCATGCTGGCAGCCACAAGCTGCGCACAGAAGAACTGATGCCGCAGGTTCACGGCAATGCGGTCATCCCAGTAGGAAGGGGTCACGGCATCGACCTGGTGCCGGTCATCGTTTCCCGCGTTGTTGACCAGCACCTCGATCGGCCCGGCGTCGTCGGCGATGCCGGCGAACACCGTCCCGACGGCATCCAGGTCACGCAAGTCGCATTGGCGAAAACAGGTATGCAGTCCCTCAGCTGCAAGCGCGCCCTGGACCTGCCGGGCGTCTGATTCGGACACATCGATGAAATGGACCCGGGCACCTTGCCGGGCGAATGCACCCACCATTTCCGCGCCGATTCCGCTGCCGCCACCGGTGATGACTACAGGCCTTCCGTTCAGGCTGGGGTAGATCGCGTAAGACATCGGGATTCTTGGGATTTCCGCTTGTTGAGAGTCAATGCTGCTAGAAGGTGAGCGCGTGCCGCACTTGCGGACCCGGCTGGCCAATGGGGCGCACTAAGGCGCATCCGGCACCACGGTGCTGCCGTCGACATGATCAATCCGGGCCGGGGTATAGCCAATGCGCATCGCATTCACGTGCAGGATCTCCCCGCGACGCAGCGCAATGACTTCGCCGTCGTAGACGCGCCATATGGGTGGCACCGGACGTTTGTCGCCCGGCTTTGCATAACCTTTCCCAAGCAATTCGCCGGCCAGGCGCTCGTAGTCCCAGCTTTGCACCACGTGCGTAGCCGCGGCCGGAATCGCTGCGGGCCGCTCGATCCAGTACCCGATGGATGCTCCCGCGGTCGCGCAGGTAATGCGCACGCCATCGCCCGCCTTGTGCACCACGGGTGTCGCGGTAGCCGGCGGCGCGTTACCGCCCAGCCACATCTGTCTCAGCATGTCCCGCTCGGGCACGCCCCCCAGATCGCCGTACCTGGCCGTCCACGCGTGAAAGGCCTGCCTCAGTTCCTCAAGCTTGCCCTGGTAGCGCGGATCGTCGGCCAGGTTGTGCAGCTCCCATGGATCCTGCTCCGCATCGTAGAGCTCCTCCACAGGCTTTGTCTTGAACCATGCGGCCGTGGCGGGAGGGAGGCTGCCTTCACCCCTGAGCTTCAGGATGTCGCGCATCATGGGCAGCATGGTGCGGAACTTGAGATCCTGATAGTAGGGCAGCTCCGGCATGTAGTTGTACAGATAGCGATAGCGCTGGTCCCGCACCATTCGTACCCTGTCGTATCCGGTATCCATGCGGTCGCGCGCCGCAAAGACGTAACGGCGAGGGATGCTGGCCCGCTGCTCGCCGAGGAAGGCCTGGCCCTGCATATAGCCTGGCACCGGCACGCCAGCCAGCGAAAGCACCGTTGGTGCCAGGTCGACACCGCTGACCAGCTCGTCGCGGCGGGTACCCGCGTGCTGGCCGCCGGGATATCGCACGATGAGGGGCACATGCGTGCCGCGCTCGAGGATCTCCCGCTTCATCCATGGCAGGTTGCCGCCGTTGTCGGCGAAGAAAAAAATGACGGTGTTGTCGTACAGGCCGTCGTCCTTCAGGATCTGGATCAGTTCGCCAACCTGCCGGTCCATCAGCGCGATATTGGTATGCATGCGGGCAATGTCGCCGCGCACGGCCGTGGTATCCGGGAAGATCGGCGGTACGGATACCCTGGCCGGATCATCGAGCAAGGGATCCTTGCGCAAGGCCACCATCGATTCGTGGGTCAGGAAGAAGTTGAAGACCGAAAAAAACGGCTTTCCCTTGGGGCGGTTCCGGAATGACGCTGATGGCCCGTTTTCATCCCAGACCGTGACGGGCGCCTCGAACTGGTAATCCTGCTTCTGGTTGTTGGTGGTGTAGTAGCCCGCCTTGCGCAGATACTCCGGGAAGGCCCGGACTTGCTCCGGCAGCACGACGGAGTAGGTCGGGGGGATCCCTTCCGGCCGCTGCGCAGCGCCGCTGCCGGGGGCCTGCATCTCCCCGGGCCCGGTACGCATGTGGTGCGCGCCCACTGAAGTCGGATACATGCCGGTGATCAGCGCAGCGCGCGCGGGCGCGCAGACGCCTGCCGTCTGGTAGGCGTGGGTGTAGAGCACCCCTTCACTGGCCAACTGGTCAATATTGGGGGTCTTCACCTCGCGATCACCGTACGCGCCGATGAAGGTCGTGATGTCTTCCACCGTAATCCAGAGGATGTTCGGCTTGTCCGGCTGCGGCTGCGGCTGCGGCTGGGCATGGAGCAGGCCTGACTGCGCGGCCATGAGCAGCAGGATGGCGTGCATGGCCAGGCGCATTGCGCCAGGCAGGCGAGCAAGCGGATTCCTCGTGCAGTTGAGAACGTTCATGCTGGGTCGATTCCCGTTGGTGTTCCTTCGTTTCGGCAGGCGCAGGGCTTGGCCGCAAGACGCCACAGTCAAAGCGTCATTCGCCACGTCGCCCTGCCGGACCATGCTCGAGGGTCACCCGGTCGAACTCCGGCGCGGCCTTCAGGAACGAGCGTTCGAATGCCTCGGCGTCATGTTGCAGGCGCTGCAGGATTGCGGGTTCGATCTCGGCCTTGTCAAACTTCTCACCGGGATCGCGGCCAAGGTTGTACAGCGTCGGCTTGGCCAGCCTGGCCTGCAGGCCGCCCTCAGGGTTGCGCCCGCTAACATCGTAGAAATTGACCTTCCAGTCGCCTTCGCGCCAGGCCTGCAAGCGACCGCGGTAGAAATAGGGAAGCACCTGGCGCGGGCTCGGCGACTGATCACGCAGTGTCTTGCTCAAGTCGCTGCCGTCGATGACCGCATCGGGCAGCCTGGCCTTTGCCAGCGCCACGAAGGTGGGCAGGAAATCGTAGGTGGCGCCAATGCCGTCCACCACCCGGGGGCGGACGGTGCCCGGCCACCAGAACAGCGCCGGCACGCGCGAGCCGCCTTCGTAAGTCGACGCCTTGCCATCGCGCAGCATCCCGGCAGATCCCACCATTTCCTCGTACAGAATCCAGGGACCGTTGTCGCTGACGAACACGACCAGCGTGTTCTTGGCGTCGGGGCTACGCCGCACGGCCTCCAGCACCCGCCCCACGCTGTGGTCGAGCTCCGCGATGGCGTCCCCCACCGGGCCGCCCTTGCTGCTGCCGACGAACTCGGGGGCCGGCATATGCGGCAGGTGTGGCTTCTCGTATCCCACCCAGGCCAGGAAAGGCTTGTCGCGCTTGCGGCCGATGTAGTCGACGACCTGGTCGGTCAGCCGCTTGTTGTAGCTGGGCTGGTCCACCGGCCGCTCGACCACCTGATCGCGGTAATCGGTCTTGCCGTTGACGACGACCTGCTCGCTCGCGATCAGCGGCGAGTTCCAGTAGCTGTTCTTCGGATCACGGAAGGCCGCGACCGCCTGCCGGTAGTACAGGGGGTACAGGGTCTTCGGCGACTCACCCCTGGCAAAGCGTTGGCGCAGTTCCTTGATGCTGACGCCACCAGGAAACCCGGCGAAGTACGCATCATTCGACATCGGCATGCCCCACCACGAATCGAAGCCGTGCCGCGTGGGGTAGGCGCGCGGGGCGTCGCCCAGGTGCCATTTGCCGAACAGGGCGGTGGCGTAGCCGGCATCGCGCAGCAGGCTGGCGACTGTCGTCTCGCGGTCGGGGAACCCGTAGGGATCGCCTTCGACCTGGACGCTGTTGAGTGCGCCGTACAGGCCGGATCGGATTTCGGCCCGCCCGGTCAGCATGGCGCCGCGGCTGGGTGAGCAGACCGGAGAACTGACGTAGAAGTTGGTCCAGCGCTGGCCCTCCGCCGCCATCCGGTCCAGGTTCGGCGTGCGGAACACCGGATGGCCATAGCTGCCGAGATCGCCCCAGCCCAGGTCATCGGCAATCAGCAGGATGATGTTGGGGCGGCTGTCCCGGCCGGTATCGGGTGCTGCCTGCACCTGGGACAACGGTACGGTGAGCGCCAGGGCTGCGATGGCGTGCAGCGCGCGCCGGCACGTGTCCCGCCCTTTGCGCGCTTCGGTTTTCGCTGCAAGTTCTGGTAACTGTGCCTGAATCCCCATCGCGAGCCCCGTTCCGTTTGACCTACGTTCCATTCTTCGTTTCTCCTCTGCCTCATGTACGAGCCGCTTGGGCTCCTCACCCTGCCGTGGTACTCGCCCTCAAACAAGCGATTGCGTCTTCTCCTGAGTCACAGGCCTATCCGCCAGGCACTGTTGCCCTGGTCAATTGCCGCACTTGTCCTTGCTGCTGTCGCGCCCTTGCATGCCAGGCGTCCTGGTCCATCACCAGCCGGAAGCCAAGGTGCGACATGCTGGTGTAGGGATCCGTCCCGCGCCTCGCGCTCGGGCGGTAACTCAGGCAATAGTCCTGATTGCAAAGGAAGGAGCCTCCGCGAATCACGCGTCTGGGCGCTTGCACGGGAACGCCCGGCTCCGAAGGGTCCCAACTGTCGGCAGGGCCCTGCGGATCGACTTCCTTGTGGCCAGCCGCGGCAACGCGCCTGAACTGGTCAGCGCGATACCAGTCCGCTACCCATTGCCACGCGTTCCCGGTCATGTCGTAGAGTCCATAGCCGTTGGCAGGAAAGGTGCCGGCGGCACTTGTGCCGAGCGCACCGCCAGCCTTGGCGCTGACCACCGGGAACGGTTGGGACTGCTGGCCCTGCCAGACATTGGCCATCTGGGTGCCGCCTGGCGAGAACTGGTCTCCCCAGGCGTAGGTGGCCTGCTCCATGCCTCCGCGCGCTGCGAACTCCCATTCGGCTTCGGTCGGCAAGCGCTTGCCGGCCCATCTGGCATAGGCTTGCGCATCCTCGTAGGACACCTGCACGACCGGATGATTGTCCTTGCCTTCAATGGAGCTGCCCGGGCCGTTCGGATGACGCCAGTCTGCGCCCGGCACAAAGCGCCACCAGCGGGAGTAGTCGTGCAAAGGCACTGGGCGGTCGGTGCCAGCGAACACCATGCCGCCGGGCACCAGTACGCTGTCGGACGGGCGCGGCGTGCCCGGCGGAACCTGGACCCTGATGGTTTCCCAATCGGGCTTCTGTTCCGCAGTGGTGACGTAGCCGGTTTCCGATACGAACGTGCGAAACTCCGCATTGGTCACGTGATGCTGGTCCATCCAGAGGCCATGCACCCGCGTTTTGTGCGCAGGGCGCTCATTGGTCTGAGCGAGCTTGTGGTCGCTGCCCATCATGAATGTGCCACCCGGGATCCATGCCATGTTGCGCGGACCGTTGACACCGTCACCGATGATCACCGGCGCAGCTTTTCCACCGCTCGGCGACGCTGCCTCGCCCTGCATACCACCCGCCCAGGCCACTGCGAGGCCAATTGCCGCCGGTATGGCAATCGCCGTGGCGATCCACGCACCGGTGCGCTGGCGCCACGGCACTGCGCGCTGGCCAGCCCGCGTCTCCTGGCGCACGGAGGGCGCAGGCATCTGCCTGACCGCTCGCGGCCCGCTATGCTTCCTGTCCTTCATGGAACTCTTCATGGCACAAATTTTGATCGTTGCGCGGTATTGGGCCGGCCAATCTCGTGTGTCATGGCGGCCACGCACGGTATGACCAGGGAAATCAGACGGTGCCCAGGTTGCGAATGGTGACCGGTGGCCGGCTTTGCCGAGCCGGCCGCTGCAACTCTTCGGCGTACTTTGTAGCCAGCGCTTGTGCCTTATCGGCTCTGCCCGTTTCCACTAGTCGGGTCAGATAGGCGGGCAATTTCCCGCGGACGTGATAGGGCCCGCCCTCGTCGCGGACGTTGGCCAGCGGGTCTCGGCCCCGAGCGGCATTGGGCATCATTTCCGCCTCCCAGGTTTCCAACAGATCCAGACCTTTCTTCACCACGTCAGGTCGGGCGGCAACCAGGTTATTCTGCTCATGCGGGTCGGTGTCCAGATCGAAGAGCATCATCTCGTCGAACAAGTGGTAGCCGTCATGCAGCGTGCAGATCAGGATCCAGTTCTCGAAGCGAACACCGCGTTGGCATGTCCACGCGCCTTGCGAAACCACCAGGTGGTCTCGCCCTTCATCCACGTTCGACTTCAGGCATTGGGCAAACGACACGCCGTCCCAGTTCTCCGGTACGGGCTGCCCCAAAAGCTCGAGTACCGTTGCGGTGACGTCAATCTGGTAGTGAAAGGCGCGATGCTCCTCTCCCCCTGGAAGGCCAGGCCATTTGAGCAGCAGCGGGACGTTCGTGGTGAACTGGTCTGCCGTCTGGTGATCACAGTAGACGTTGAGCTCCCCCAGCGTTTCGCCATGATCGGACGACAGCATGATCGCTGTTTCGTCCTTGATCCCCAGACTGGACAGTTGGGCCATCAGCTTGCCGACGTGCTCGTCGGCAACGAGGACACCCGTGTCATAGCCGTCGAACATGGCGCGCACTGCCGCCATGTCAGGAATGCTTTGCGGCTGCCTCGGAAATCTTGCCTTTGCCCCGGCGTTCGGCGCGAAGCCCGTGCACTCTTGCGCGCTGTGCGGACCGCAGCCCTGCCAGTGGCGCGCACGGACGTCCTCCGTCAGCCATGCCGGCAAGGGCTCGTTCGAGAATGGCTCGCCATACTCCATTCCCGCGCGATAGGGGGTGTGCGGATCCCACATATGGACATGCAGGAACCAGTTGTCCTCCTTGCCGTGCCGCGCCAGCCAATCGGACGCAATGGCGAACACCTCGTCCGCTGTCTCTCCGCCATACTTGCCCACGTTATAGGCCTCGTCGAATCCGGCGTACCAATGAAAGGCTGAGTGGCGCTGGGCGAAGGAACTGACACTGACGGTCCTCAGCCCGGCCTGCTGCAGACGAAACGGGAAGCTCTCGAAATGCAGCCTTGACAGGAACTCCCGGCCAGCGCCGTCAAGCAGGGGGTCGGCATCCACGCCGCCATGATTGACCACGCCATTGTGAATGCCGAAACGCCCGGTCAGCAGCGCAGTACGACTGGGCAGGCAAGGCGTGTCGGATGCGTGCACATTGCGAAACAGGATGCTCTCGGCAGCCAGCCGGTCAATGTTCGGACTTGTATTGCGGTGGTACCCATAGCACCCGAGATGGTCGGCGCGCAAGGTATCAATGTCGATATAGAGTAGTCGCATGATGTGATCTCGATCAGCAATGCAATATGCGCGCGCCCCGGTCTCTCTTGACCGTCAGCGCCGCAGCGGTGCCCATGGCGGCTCTGCTAGAACTTGTGACGAATGCCGATGGCCGCCCCGGTCTGGCTGTTCTTTCCTTCGCCGAGAAAGGCTCCGTTGGCGAATCCGATCGCCGGCGAATCGAGATTCAGGCCGGAGTTTCGCGCGTATGCCACGGTCCGTGCGCTTGGAGAGCGAGTAATCCGCAATGAAGTTCACTTGCCACGGATTCACTGGATTGCTGTCGGGCTGTACTGCAGTGGTCTTCAGCGTCCGGCGATCATCGAAGTAGTAGCCCAGCGTCAACGTCAGTGCGGCGGTGGCATCGTAGTTGGCGCCGGCCCACCAGAAGTTGTCACGAACCAGGGTGCTGCCGCCGGCGTCCTTGTTCTGCCCCCAACGATAGCCCGCCATCAGTTTGGTTCGTCCGAACGCATAGCTCGCGGCGAGCGCCGCCTTCTTGGATGTGCCCGTGCTTCCAGTGACCACAGCCGGATTCCACTGATCGTAGGTTGCCGTCAGGCCAAGACCCGTGCCGAGGTACGTCACTCCAGCACCATAGGCTGTATTGTCCCTGGCGTGTCCCGGCGTCTCGCCCCCGCCTTGCACCGCGACCGGCGTAAGTCCGAAACGGCTCAGACCGGCCCCGAAACTGTAGTGGACCCTGACTGTCACCGGGCCGGCGGCCGCCGTGTACTTCACCGCATTATCGAGACCGCCTCCACCGGCGGTGCCGCCAAGCAGGGCCACGGATGGTTCGAACAGCGGGGCGAATTTGGCCGGCAGAAAGTTTCCCAGGCTCTCATACATGCTCGTGTTTTGCCTGCCAAGCGAAATTTGCCCCAAGCGATTGCTTTGCAGGCCGACGTATGCCGTCCTGCTGAAAATGGCCCCGACCCGGGTCGCCTGACCGGTATCCGCAGCAAAGCCGCTTTCCAATACGAAGAGCGCTTTCAGACCGCCGCCCAGTTCCTCCACGCCCCGTAGGCCCCAGCGCGAACCCGACATGCCCCCTGCAGATACCATCGAGAAACTGTTTGCGCCCGGCTGCCTCGTCACTGCCCCGGTGACGGGATTGATGGTCGGCGCGCTTGCCGCTTGATGGTTGATATATGCAATCGGCAAGTCAACGACGCCATAGATGGTCACGCCTGACTGTCCATGGGCCAGACCTCCACAACCCGTAGCCGACACCAATATGGCAGCGCGCAAATGTCTAGTGTTCCCCTTCATGCTCCTCCTCGTTTTCTTGTGTCGGCACGAACATGCGCGCCTTTTTTCGGTCGACGGTTCTTTTAGTTGCGATAACCGGGGTCAATCCGATCGAGCTTGCGAAGCAACGCCGGCCAGACAAAGGCCCCACCGAGGCCACCCGTCTGCACACGCACCGACTCCGCAACATCTCGCACGATTTCCGCGGGCACACGCGTAAGCTCCCCGCCTGCCTGCGCGGCAATCTGGATCTGGCAGGCCGCCTCCAGGACATACATGCTCAGGAATGCATCGGCTACGGTCCTGCCGACCGTCAGCAGTCCGTGATTGCGCAGGATCAGGTGGTTGGCATGCCCCAGATCCGCCTGCAGGCGAGGCTTCTCCGCCTCGTGCATGGCGACGCCTTCGTAGTCGTGGTACGCCAGCGACCCCAGAATGAAAGTGGCCTGCTGGCTGAGTGGCAACAGGCCTGCCTTCTGCGCACTCACGGCAATGCCGCAGCGCGTGTGGGTATGCAGCACGCATTGCGCATCAGCGCGTACCTGATGCACGGCGCTGTGAATGACAAAGCCCGCGGGGTTCACCGGGTATGGCGAATCCAAGACCTTGTTGCAGTTGGCGTCGATCTTCAGCAGGTTGGAGGCCGTGATCTCCTCGAACATCAAACCATAGGGATTGATCAGGAAATGGTGGTCCTCCCGGGTACGCGTGCGCTGATATGTGTGAAAACCAGATCGGACCAGCCATGCAGCGCAACGAGCCGATAGCAGGCGGCAAGGTCGAGGCGCAATCGCCATTCCTCGGGGCTGACGCGTTCCTGCATGGAGGCTGAAGGGGTAGCGGTCATGAGTTGTCTCCTGTTGGGCAGTTTTATGTGTCGGGAACGCTCGATTCGCGCAAGCGGCCGAGGTCATCCCTCCCGCCGGAGGGATACCATGTGTTAGTTCAGGTAGTAGCCGGTGCAGAAGCGCACGCCTTGACGGTCCGTGCCACTCGTCACCGGCACGGCAGGGACCATTCAGCGGCCAAGCTCGCGCGCCACGAGAGTGGTCTCGGCACACAGGGCAAGCTCGGATGCCGAGCGCCCCAGCGCAACACAGTACGCACCTGCCTCAATTCGCCAGTGTCCCGACGAGGATTGAAAGCGCGCCAGCAAGCGCGGATCGGCAGTCAGGCTGATCCGCGCCGACTCTCCCGGCCGCAGGGAAACACGCTCGAAGCCGAGCAGGCGCATGCGCCGCTCGCCTGCTGCTTCGGTCAGGTACACCTGCGGGACATCATCGCCCTCGCGCGAGCCGGTATTCGTTACGGTGAATGTCACCGACACGGTCTCGCCCCGCTGACGTGGAGATCGCCATAAGCGAAATTGGTATAGCTGAGGCCATGACCGAAATTGAAAAGCGGCTGTCGGCCGCTCCTGGCGAACCAGCGGTAGCCCACTTCCGCGCCCTCGTGGTAATGCACCTGAATCGGCGTGCCGAGCTCGACATCGGCCCCGGGCAATGCAGGGTGCGGCGTCTGCTCGACATCGACGGGAAAGGTGATGGGCAAGCGGCCGGACGGGCTGATATGACCCGCCAGCACTTCGGCAATGGCCTGCGCGCCAGCTTGCCCCGGGAACCACGCCTGGACAATGGCGCGTACCTTTTCGTGCCACGGCATCGCCACCGGATTGCCCGTTTCCAGTACCACGATGACGTTCCGGTTTGCGTCCGCGACCGCTTCGATCAGGGCATCCTGTCCGAAAGGCAGCGCCATGTCCGGGCTATCGAAGCGTTCCCCCTCATGCCGGACAGCAAACACGATTACCACGTCGGCGCGTTTTGCCAGGGCAACGGCGTCGGCAAGGTTGGCGCCGCTGTCAAAATCAATGCGGGCCTCCGCCAACTGCCTGCGAAGCTCCGCCAGCGGAGACGAACCGGAAAAGCGCATGGTGGTGGGCCCCAGCAAGGGATGGCTGTGCAAAGGCACCTGTGCTGCATATCCACCAGGAGGCATGACCTGGCTCGATCCGTCGCCGGACAGCACGCCGGTCTGCGCAAATCCGCCAATGATCGCAATGCGCTGCTTGCCTGACGCCAGGGGCAGCGCCTCGCCTTCATTTTTCAGCAACACGATGCCTTCGCGGGCGACCTGCAGCGCAACGGCGTGGTGCGTGTCGAAATCTATCGTCACCGCCGGCCGCTCCTGGTCGATGCCGATCGCGTAATACGAGCGCAGCATGCGCCGGACCATCTCGCTGATGCGCGCCCTGGACACCTTGCCCGCCTCACAGGCTTGTCGCAGCGGTTCATTGAACCACTCCTGCTCGTCGAGTTGCGCGCCCGAGTGCTGGTCCAGGCCGTGCAAGGCGAAGTCCCAACTGTAGACGGCTCGCCAGTCCGACATCACCCAGCCCTTGAAGCCCATGGCGTCCTTGATCGTCTCCTGCAGGATGACGCGATTGCCGCAG
Organism: Cupriavidus necator; assembly: GCA_022041995.1. GTDB lineage: Bacteria > Pseudomonadota > Gammaproteobacteria > Burkholderiales > Burkholderiaceae > Cupriavidus. The sequence goes on along the minus strand of CP074381.1, from coordinate 2,537,192 downwards.
GCATAGGCGCCATTGACAAGGTTGTAGGCACCCATCAGGGCCCCGGGCTCGCTGCGCTCAATCGCGATCTGGAAGGCAAGCAGGTCGCTCTCGCGGTGTGCGGCGGGATCAATGATGGCGTCAAGGAAGAACTTGTTGGTCTCGCTTGCGTTGAGCGACACATGCTTGAGCACCCCGATGACACCTTCCTCCTGGGTGCCCGAGACCATGCCGGCGCCCATCATGCCGGAGAGCAGCGGGTCTTCCGAGATGTACTCGAAATTTCTTCCGTTTCGCACTTCCCGCACGAGATTGATGCCACCGCCGAGCATCACATTGAAGCCACGTGCGCGCCCTTCCTTGCCGATCAGATTGCCAACCGTACGCGCCAGCGCCGGGTTGAAGGTCGCACCCATTGCCAGGCCGCAGGGAAGTGCCGTCGCGCAATCGTCCGGTCCATCGGTATGGCGCAGGCCAAGACTCGCGTCGGCCAGTTTCAGTGCCGGAATGCCCAGACGTGCCACGCCCGACACGTAGCCGGCGATGACCGGCAGATCCTCCGGCACACGCGTTTCGCGTGCCGTCTTGCCGAATACCCTCACCATCAGGCTGTACAGCATCGAGAACCGTTCGTCGTCGGTCATGCGCGCCTCGGTTTTGCGGGCGCGCGCATCGGGATCCGCGCACGGGACACAGAACGGCGACGCCGGTGGCAGAGGCGGTACGGGGCCCGTACGCAGGCAGAGATCGTTAGGCATCAGGAGATTCCATGCTTTGTGGGTGCGGCATTGGTGACCGCCGTGGCGTTGGGGCCTGGAACGGCCGGCAACGGTTGAATCAGTCGGGTATTCCCGACGCTGCCCGGCGCTGGCGCAGATCGCCGAGCATGCGCTGGTGTGCGCCGGGCGATATCGGATAGAAGAAGGCCAGCAACACGCCGATGCCCAACAAGGCCATCGGGCCCAGCCATAGCATCGCCCAGATACCGTCGGTTGCGGCTTGTGACTGGGGCTGATTTGCGACGAAGCCGACGGCGCCAAGCAGGTGCCCGACGCCGCCGACGGCAATGGCAAGCGCGCCCTTGTGTGCGAACGAAAACACACCGAAGATCGTTCCCTCGCCGCGCACCCCGGTGCGCCACTCCCCGAACTCCACGGTATCGGGAACCATGGCCCATGTCGCCAGCAGCCAGGCGGCGCTCGCGAAACCGATCAGGCCAAGCAGACAGAAGAAGGCGCCGATGCCTGACGCGCCTGTTCCGCCCAGCGCGGCATAGCCGAGCATGCCGATGCAGCCGCCGGACAGCGCGACCAGCCGCTTGGACGTGCGCCGCATGACCCATGCCCAGAAGGGGATGGCGATGAACACCTGTACCGCGACAGTCCCCAGCGCGGGTCCGATCAGGTCTTCCCTGTGCAGCCCGTACTTCAGGACGTAGGGCAGCGTCTTTGACAAGAAGGTGCCCGCTGCAGCCATGGCTACCGTCATTCCACAGACCAGCAGGAATGCGCGATTGCGCACGACCACGGCCAATGCTTCCCGGATCGTGATGCTATGCACGGGCGGCTGGATCCGTTCTTCCGTCGAGAAGAACGTGAAGAGAAACACGGGGAGGGAGACGGCCGCATACAGGCCCATCACTAACAGGAAGCCCAGCCGCTGGTCCGTCTGCCCAAAGACGTGCACGAGCTTGAGCGTCGACAGCGCAACAAGCATGCCCGCCGAACTGGCACAGATCATCCGGTATGCGGCAAGGCTGCCACGTTCCTGGCTGTCGTCTGTCAGCGTCGCCATCAGCGAGTTGTAGGGCATCGACAACACGGTATAGGTGGTCCTGAACACCACATGCGTGCTCAGGACGAACGCCAACAAGCCGGCGCCTTGTGCAGCGGTGGGAATAAACATCGCGACAAAGCTGAGCGCAAGCGGAACGCACCCGAACAGCAGGTAAGGCCGATAGCGGCCCCAGCGTGAGCGCGTGCGATTGGCGATGTAGCCCGCCACAGGATCGCAAAGCGCGTCCCATAGCATCGCGCCGCCGAATATCCAGCCGGCCGCGACTGGCGACAGCCCGACGACATCGGTGTAGTAGTACAACAAGTAAAGCGTGGTCGCCTGCCAGTACAGGTTGAACGCGAAGTCACCGACGCCGAAGCCGAACTTTGTCCGCAGCGGCAGCCTTGCGCCGGAGACTTCAGAGGAAAGAAAATATGGGCACTGCCAGGCAGGCACAACAGGAACGCAGCGAACAGACACGTGCCGAAATACTCGGCATTGCACTGGAACAGTTCTCGACCCACGGCTTCGATGCGGTGAGCCTACGTGATATTGCGGAAGTGGCCGGCGTCAATCACGCCATGATCCGGTACTACTTCGGGAGCAAGGAAAACCTGTGGCGCGAAAGCGTGACCTACCTGTTTGAACGCTTTGCTGAAGAATACGTACCCCCCGAGCCGGGTTCGGAAGGGTTTTCACTGGACGCGGTCAAGGAATACATCCGCAACTACGTCCGGTACTGCGCGCGCCATCCTGAACACGCGCGCCTGATGATGCAGGAGGCCAACCGTGACTCGGAGCGCCTCAAGTGGATGGCGCAGAAGTTCATTCGTCCGCGGCATGACCAAACCGTCACGCTGATCAGGCATGTGAGCGCGTTGACGGAAGGACTGAAAGAGATCGATCCCGTGATGCTGCTGTACATGATCACCGCCATCGCCCAGGTTCCGTATCTTCTTACCTCGGAAATGCAATACGCGCATGGGATCAACGCTATGCGCGACAAGGCAATCGAGGCTCATTGCGACGCGGTGGTGGCGTTCATCTTTCGGTAGTCCCCGCTGATCCGGACGCGCTTCCCTACACGCCCACTTCTCGAACAAGCGGAAAGAAGAGCAGGCCATCTGGAGCGCAACAATGCCCTCTGACCGCCCTCCGGAATCATTCACCGTGCTGCCGGACGGCGAATTCCTGCTTAAGCTAGTAATGCGTCAGACGTCCTGCTCTGGCGTGACGCGCTGCTCGATTCCCTGATCAGGGGACAGGGCAACCGTGGCGGTCGAGCCCTTGTCAGCCTTGTGCGTGCGGCGCTGCAACATCCCGCTGTCGCAGGCTCCTCCCAATGCGGTCAGCGCCGTGGAGTTTCTCGTTCAGCGTACCGCTGTCGCCGCCGCCCCGTTGTTGAAGCGGCGCTGCGGTGCTAGGCTGAAGGCGAAATCTTGCCGCCCAGGCGGAGACACCAATGGTCGAAGCTTCCGAACTGAAGTCGGGCATGGTCATCATGCTTGAGGGTGAACTTCATAGCGTTACCAGCGCCGGGTACCACGCCGGCGGCGGCCAACAGGGGAGCGCAGTTTTCGCCAAGTTCAAGAACCTTAAGACTGGTCACATCAAGGAGTTGCGGTTACACCCGGGCAACAAGCTCGAAGAGGTCACGCTGGATCACCAGGAGATGGAATATCTGTACACCGATGGCGTCGCCTTTTTCTTCATGAATCCCGACACCTTCGAGCAGATCAGTTTTCCTGCGGAAACCATGGGCGCATACCAGAAATTTCTTCACCCCAATATGCGAATCCCGGTGCAGCTTTATGAGGGCGAGCCAGTCACCATCGCATTCCCCGCTGCGGTTGAGGTAACCATTATGTCCACGCCGCCGGGCCTGCACGAGCACGAAACCTCTACCTTCAAGAGTGCCACGCTGGAGAACGGCATGGAAGTTCTCGTTCCTCAGTTCGTCAAGGAAGGGGACACAGTGCGAATCGAGGTCGCTTCAGGAAAATATCTGGAGCGGGTAAGGCGAGGGACGCGAAAGTCATGACTCCAGCGCCGCGCCGACTGGCTTCCGCAGCCGAGCTGACTTACTCGTTCCTGAGGTCAATACCGAAGCCGCCAGCGAGTTCACAATCGATGATCCCTGCGGCGTAGGCAAAAAGCCAGTCCTCTGCCTCCTGCAGTGTTGCGGGCGGGTGGGGCCAGTCCGGCGTAAAGCGTATGCCCATGTCCTCATTGCGCGTGGATATCTGGACTCGCCCGCCTGGCTTGCCTGGCTCAATCACCTCCGGCACGAACAGGGTAATGTGGAATCCCTTGTAAGACCGCTTTGTTTCCAGCATTTCAGCCTCCGGCAATTTACGCAGGTCCGTGGCTCGGCCCGAGCGCCGGACTATCTTGAGTTCAAGATATAGCGAGGCGTGGCTAATGCCTAGTAATGCCGCGGCCAGTGCCCTGACCAGTGCCGGGTTTCAGCAACAGGAACGCCGGGGATCACATCGGAGCGTGCGGTCGATTTTGACCTAGACTGAAAAAGTGCCCTTCGCGCGCTTCGAGGGCTGCGCAATGGAACTTCACTGGCAGCTGATTGATGCGGGCGAATGACAATGGCACAGGCAACACACAATTTTCTGCTGCCTGAATTCATGTGGATTGATGTTCACGAAGGGGCATCAGGACCTGTCAGAAATTTTGTGTTTAGGGCATAACATGTCACCAAGGAGCATGTATGCCACGCAAGACGAAGACCAGCCAAGCCGCCGACCGCGCGCTGCCGAGCATTCCCGAGGACCTGATCGCCCATTTGGTAAAGGGTCCCATGACCGCGGAAGCCGTCGAGGAGGCCTCGATGGCGTTCAAGAAGGCCCTGATCGAGCGGGCCCTGGGAGCTGAGCTTGGCCATCATCTGGGCTATGCACCGGGCGCCGAGCGCCCGGCTGGCACGGCCAATCAGCGCAATGGCAAGAGCGCCAAGACGGTGTTGACCAAGGACGGGCCGCTGCGAGTGGACATCCCACGCGACCGCGACGGCAGCTTCGAGCCGATCCTGATCCCCAAGCACGAGCGGCGCTTCACCGGCTTCGATGACAAGATCATCGCCATGTACGCCCGTGGCATGACCGTGCGCGAGATCCAGGCGTTTCTGGCCGAACAGTACGGCACCGAGGTCTCGCCTGAGTTCATCAGCTCGGTGACCGATGCGGTCATGGACGAAGTCATCGCCTGGCAGGCGCGCCCGCTTGAGGCGATGTACCCGGTGGTGTTCTTCGACGCGCTGCGCGTCAAGATGCGCGAAGACGGGGTGGTGCGCAACAAGGCGGTCTACCTGGCCCTGGGTGTGTTGCCTGACGGCACGCGCGACATTCTGGGCCTGTGGATCGAGAACACCGAAGGCGCCAAGTTCTGGATGAAGGTGTTCAACGACCTGAAGACGCGCGGCACGCAGGACATCCTGATTGCGGTGACCGATGGCCTCAAAGGGATGGAGCAGGCCCTGAATGCGGTGTTCCCGGAGACGACCCTGCAGACCTGCATCGTGCATCTGATCCGCAACAGCCTGGGGTACGTCAGCTGGAAGGAGCGCCGGGCCGTGGCGGCCGCGCTCAAGCCCGTGTACACGGCCCCCACGGTCGAGGCTGCGCTGGCCGAGCTGGAGGCCTTCGAGCAAGGGGAATGGGGCCGGCAGTACACGCCGATCGCCGCCTCCTGGCGTCGCGCCTGGGATCAGGTGATTCCGTTCTTTACGTTCCCGCCGGCGATCCGCAAGATCCTCTACACGACCAACGCGATCGAGAGCATCAACGCGCAACTGCGCAAGATCATTAAGACCCGAGGTCACTTCCCCAGCGATGAGGCGGCGACCAAGCTGCTGTGGCTGGCGCTGCGCAATATTACGGGAAGGTGGGGCAGCTCAACCCATGACTGGAAGGCAGCCATGAACCAGTTTGCGATCCTGTACGAAGAACGCTTCACCCACCCCCATCGCTGAGATAATGCTGGCTCACCGGTCCAATCGCCGGTGAGCCTTTACCTGCCCTGCACACAAAAAAACTGACAGGCCCGGGCATCATGTTGCAAGCCAGGGAAATGCAGCAACGATTTAGTCATCTGCAGCAAACCATCAGCGAGACATCACGAACTTGTCATGCCGATGCGACGATTCCACCAGACCTGATGAACTGGGTGGATGAGCTCGACAAGGAGTGCAAATCGGCATCGAAGTTCGCTTCCTCCAAGGATCAGGATCGGATCCGGCAGTGGGTCGATGATCTCGAACGGATTGGTGATCGTGCGGACCGCGCTTGCCAGCAGGCCGGCGGTCTCGATGCAAAGGTTAAGGATGCAGTCAGTTCGATGCATTCGGAACTTGCTGACCTGAAGCGCCAACTGCACTAACAAATCTGACAGCCCCGGTCTAACCCGCCGGGGCTGATTGCATGCACCGCGGTCAAGGCGCGCACGATCTCAGGCCGCAGGCAAGGCCAGGTTGCACCCGCACCCAGCCCACATGGGCGGCCCCTCAGCCCTGCAGCGCACCCATAATCACCTCCTGCACAATGCGGCTGCCTTCCTGTGTAGCCCAACTCCCAGCCAGTTCCGCAATCAACTGGTTGGTGCTGGTCAGCGTGACGCCATTCTTCTCCATGCGCCGCAAGGCAATATCGTCAGCCATCTTGCTCGGTGATCCGCCAGCATCCGCGACGACTTGCACTTCATAACCTTGCGACACCAGGCTCAACGCCGGATACACCGTGCACACGTCATTGGTCACGCCAGCGATGATCAGTTTCCTGCGTCCGGTAGCCTTCACCGCCGCCGCGAAGTTCTCATCGTCCATCGCATTCACAACCCCAATGCGCTTGATGCGCGCAGCGAACTCAGCCGGAAAGATATCCGCCAGCTCGCTGATCAGCGGCCCCTGCGCGTACTCCTCCATGCTGGAGGTCATCACGACAGGGACCTTCAGGATGGCCGCGGTCTTGGCCACCATCAGCGCGTTGCGCTTCATTTCGTCGAAGGGAATGGACTTCACCCAGCTCATGGTGCCTACCTGATGGTCGATCAGGAGCAGGGCGGCGGTGTCTGCAGTGAATCGTTCGAACTTCATGATGCATTTCCTTGATAGTGAATGGGGCAAACGACCCCTGCCTCAAGCCGCTTAGGCCTCAGCCAGCGCCGGATAGTCGATGTATCCCTTGGCCGTCGGCGGCGCAAAGAACGTGTTGCGGTCCGGCGCGTTGAGCGCGGCGCCCTGACGGAAGCGCTCCGGCAGGTCGGGATTCGCGAGGAAGGCGCTGCCGAAGACGGTGGCGTCGGCCTTGCCATCGGCCAGCAGGGCTGCGGCGCTGTCCTGCGTCAGCCCGCCGCCGATCAGGTAGGTGCCATCGAAGCGCGGGCGCAGCATGGCGTGGTAGTCGACCGTGGTGCCGAACAGCGCGACATGCAGATAGGCCAGGCCCTGGCCGCGCAGCTGGTCGACGAGGTAGGTGTAGGTCTCCTGGGGCGCTGCGTCGGTGATGCTGTTGTAGTTCATCTCCGGCGAGATCTTGATGCCGACCCGGTCGGCGCCGGCCTCGGCCGCCATCGCGGCCAGCGCTTCCAGCACAAAGCGGGCGCGGCCTTTGACCGAGCCGCCGTATTGGTCCTGGCGGTGGTTGCTGGCTGACGAGAGGAACTGTTCGGGCAGGTAGCCGGATGCGGCGTGCAACTCCACGCCGTCAAAGCCTGCGTCGATGGCGCGGCGGGTGGCCTGGCGGTAGTCGTCTATGACGCCGGCGATCTCGGCCAGCGTCAGCTCACGGGGCGTGACGAAGTCGGCCTGGCCGGCAGGCGTCCACGCCTGTCCCTCTGGCTTGATCGCCGACGGTGCCACGGGCGTTGCGCCATCAAGCAGCGACGGGTGCGAGATCCGACCGCAATGCATCAGCTGCATGAAGATACGGCCGCCACGCGCGTGCACGGCTTCAGTCACCCTTTTCCAGCCAGCAACCTGGGCCTCGGTTTCCATGCCGGGCGTATTCACATAGCCCTTGCCCAAGGCGGACGGAAACACGCCTTCGGTGATGATCAGGCCGGCGCTGGCGCGCTGCGTGTAGTAGGTGACAGTCATGTCGCCGGGAACGCCCTTGGCGTCAGCGCGGGAGCGGGTCATCGGGGCCATGACGAGGCGGTTCGGCGCGATGTGGCGGCCGATGCGGACGGGGGTGAACAGTTGGCTCATGGTCAATTCCTGTGTGTGTCGGGGGCGAAGGGGAAAGCCCATGTGCGTATCATCGATTAATTCATTGGCGAGATAAAGGTGGTAGATTGGCAATCATTGATCCAAAAATGGCGCAATCCGAATGGAACTGCTCAATGACATGGCCCTGTTCGTGGAGGTCGCGCAGACGCGGAGCTTTCGCGGCGCGGCGGCTGCCACTGGAGTGCCGAACTCCACGCTATCCAGGCGGATCAGCGCCCTGGAGAAGGCTATTGGCCTGCGGCTGCTGCATCGCACGACGCGCAAGGTCGAGCTGACCGAGGCGGGGCAGCTTTACTACGAGCGCTGCAAGCGCATCGTCGACGAAGCACGGATCGCTCACGAGCAACTAGGGGAGATGCTGGCACAGCCGAGCGGCGTGTTGCGGGCATCGCTGCCGGTCGATTTCGCCATGATCTACATGGCGCCCCTGATTGCAGAGTTCGCGGCCCGCTACCCGGGCATCAGCTTTGATTTCGACCTCACGCCCCGGCGCGTCGACCTGGTGGCCGAACCCTTCGATGTGGCCATTCGCATGGGCGAGCTGACGGATTCGAACCTGATCGCGCGGCTGCTAGCCCGCTTGTCGGTGCAGGTCTATGCCTCACCGGGCTACCTGGAACGCGCCGGCGAGCCAACCCATCCAACTGACCTGGCGCGGCATCAGTGCATAGGTTTTCGCAAGTCAGGGAAGTGGGCACTGCATCGCGGTGAGGAGACCGTTGAGGTGGAAGTCGGGGGAGGTTCCATGTCAACAGCATTGGCATGTTCCGACGCCTGGCAACGCTGGACCTGGGCGTGATCTTGCTGGCCGAGGAGGTGGCGGCAGAGGATGTGGCGGCCGGCCGCCTGCGCCGCATATTGCCCGACTGGCAGACCAGGCCGACGCCGGTCTATGCGCTGACCGAGACACGTTTGCTGCCGGCAAAGACCCAGCGCTTTATCGAGTTCTTGAAGGAGCGGCTGGACACCAAAGCGTGAGCACGGCAAATGTGCGCTCTCGCGGGGCTTGGGGAACACGCAGTGATTGCGCATCGAACGCGCAACCGCCTCCAGCGACGGCAACTCTCACTTGCGCCGCATTTCCACGACCGTAGCCTTGCCATCGACGTTGTCGAATGTCACGGATACCGCCTCGCCCTCCTTGAAATCCTTCAGCGCTGCGCGATCCCTGACGGGGAACGCCATGGTCACCGGCCCCATGCCAGGTTGGCGATCGGTCCGTGCCTGAGCGTGACCTTGCCGGCCTGCGCATCGATCTTTCTGATCTCGGCCGCCACCGGTTGTGGCGCCTGCTGCGAGGGTGCGGACGGCTTCATGTCCATGCCGTCCATCGAGCCCGCTGCGAATGCGGCCGATGTGGTGGTCAAGGCAAGGGCGAGGGCGAGCGGCTTGATGGATTTCATTGCGGTTCCAGCTCTGCAAGGGTGACCCCTATTTCACGCTGTCGCAGGTGGCGCCGAACGACGCCATCATGGTGGTGGCGTTCGCGCCGGTCGTGGCCCTGCTGCTTGGCCTGTCATCGATCACGGTGCCGTGGGATACGCTGCTGACGTCGGTGGCTCTTCAAGCTGCTGCTGTGCTGTCGAATTCAAATGGAATGAACGCCCCCACCTACCAGGATGCGGGACGCTAAATGAGCGGTTCCTCACAGTCCGACGCCATCAAAGTGGCCAAAATGAGGAAGTTCATTGAGTTCTTCACCGGAGGGTTCGAAATGAAGCGTACGACGGTCGGGGTGGACATCGCGAAGAATGTCTTCGTGCGACCTGCAAGTCGCCTGAATTTCTGTTTCACAGGAGAACGTATGGCCTGACGAAACCGGTTGTTCCATCAACCGTTCCCTACCCAGACATGCGGAGCCGGTAACAGCTCGGTGTGAAGCTCTGGGGACAACGTAGCCGCCGGATAACCGGTACGCCCAGCCGCGAGGCGAAGCGGAATCTGCCAGCACGAAGGCGGAGAGGAGCAAGGGATGAGTGGGTACGACCAACATATGTGAACTTCTGATAAACGTCGTGATCTTTGACAAGCCAAACGTGCTGACAGGCTTGAACCAAAACGGTATGCGGTGAGGAGTGGTCTTCGAAGACTGGACCACCATGGACAACCAGCCGCCGGCGAAGAGGAAGGGTCCGCCCCGCTCGGAGATTCATGCGGAACAGGGTAAGCCCATCATGCTGCCGGTGACGGCAGGCGAACCGTAAGGAACGCTGTTGGCACGGTGGGTAAAGGAATGCGGAGAAAGCGAACGCCCGGCTGTAATGGCCGGGATACGGGCTGCAACATTGCCCGACACGAAAGTGGGCAGACTTCCGCAGGGTCATTCATGGCGAGAGAACTTTGACCAACCGTTATACGAGGGAAAGCAGATGACGGCGTACGATGCGAAAGTGTCGGGAGCTGGTGCGTCCTCGCACGCTGCACAGATGTGGGATCAGGCGAACTGGCCGCACATTGAGGCAGAGGTGAAACGGCTTCAGGTGCGTATCGCCAAGGTGGTCCGGGAAGGCCGATGGGGCAAGGTGAAAGCCTTGCAACGTCTGCTGACCCGCTCGCATAGCGGCAAGATGTTGGCCGTGAAGCGTGTGACGGAAAATCGCGGTAAGAGGACGCCGGGGGTGGATGGCAGGATATGGCCGTCCCCGGCGGCCAGATGGAACGGAATGGTGTCGCTACGTCATCGCGGCTATCGGGCGATGCCGCTGCGGCGGGTTTACATTCCCAAGAGTAACGGCAAGAAGCGTCCGTTAGGAATTCCTTGTATGCGGTGCCGGGCGATGCAGGCTTTATGGAAGCTCGCTCTGGAACCCGTCGCGGAGACTCTGGCGGATGCCAATTCCTACGGCTTTCGGTCCGGACGCTCGACCGCCGATGCCATCGAGCAGTGCTTCAACGTTCTGGCTAAGCGTGCCTCGCCAGAATGGGTTCTGGAGGGTGACATTCGAGGCTGTTTCGACAACTTCAGTCATTCCTGGTTCCTGGAGAACGTACCGATGGATAAGGGGGTTCTGCGAAAGTGGCTTCAGGCCGGATATATCGATGAGGGAACTCTGTTCGAGTCGCGGGCGGGTACACCCCAAGGGGGAGTTATCTCGCCCGTCATCGCGAATATGGCGCTGGATGGGCTTGAAGCGGCAGTCCATGCAAGTGTGGGAACATCCAAACTTGCTCGCAGCAAGGCTCAGCTCAACGTCGTCCGTTATGCCGATGACTTTGTGGTGACTGGCGTGTCGAGAGATGTGCTGGAATCCCGGGTGCTTCCCGCGGTCAGGCAGTTTATGGCCGCCCGAGGTCTGGAACTCTCGGAAGAGAAGACCAGGATCACCAACATAGCGGAGGGTTTCGATTTCCTTGGCCAAAACGTGCGCAAGTACGGCGGCAAACTGCTGATCAAGCCAGCGAAGAAAAGTATCAAATCGCTGCTCGACAAGGTCAGGGAAGTCATCAAGGGCAACGCGAGTGTCACCCAAGAGGCGTTGATCCGTAGGCTGAACCCGATCATTCGGGGTTGGACTATGTATCATCGCCACGTCGTGGCAAAAGCGACCTTCTCAACGATCGACTCGCACATCTGGCACCTGCTCTGGAAGTGGGCAAGACGTAGGCACCCCACGAAAGGAGCCCGGTGGGTCAGGAAACGTTACTTCCGGTGTGACGGACATCGGTCCTGGGATTTTGCAACGAAGGGTTCGACCGAGGATGACACCTGCGGCCTGCAACTCTTCCGCGCAGCGACGGCCGCCATCCAGCGCCACGTCAAAATCCGGGGACTGGCTAATCCGTTTGATCCGGCATGGGACATCTACCTTGCCCGCCGTCGAACCGCGAAACGTTCCGCCGGGCTGTCCGGTGCCACCCAGTGGCGCTGAAGGAATGGCTTGAGCCGGATGCGGGGCGACCTGCACGTCCGGTTCTGAGGGGGCGGCGGCGCAGTAATGCGTCGCTGCTACCCGACCAGCTTCACTGGGTGGATGCTGACACAGGTGAAATCATAAACAAGCAACTGAAGCGCGCCGTGTTCCTCGAACATTTTGCGAATCGCGAACCCTGTTTGATTGGTATGGAGGCCTGTGGCGGTGCCCAGCACTGGGCACGGCGATTGATCGAGATGGGCCATCAGGTCAAGCTGATGCCGGCGAAGTTCGTCAAGGCTTTCGTGATCGGCAACAAGAATGACCCGGCGGATGCGCGTGCGATCTGGATGGCCACACAGATGCCGAGCAAGGCCGTCGCAGTGAAGACCGAAGCGCAGCAGGCCGTACTGGCGCTGCATCGCTTGCGGCAACAGAAGGTCAAGTTCCGAACGATGCAGATGAACAGTCTGCGGGGGTTGCTATCCGAATACGGCGAGGTGATGGCCAAGAGCCGCGCCGCACTGGACAAGGCGATCCCCGGGGTGCTGGCAAGGCTCGCGGAGCGTCTGCCAGCGATGCTGATCGAATCGTTACGCGAGCAATGGAATGACCTTGAGCGCCTTGACAAGCAAATCGCCGAGATTGAGCGGCATTTGCAAACGTGGATGAAAGAAGACAAGGCATGCAAGGCAATTGCCGCGATTCCGGGCGTTGGCTTGCTAACAGCGACGGCCACTGTTGCGAGCATGGGTCACGCGAAGGCGTTCAAGTCCGGGCGCGAGTTTGCCGCCTGGCTCGGTCTCGTACCCAAGCAGACTGGTACCGGCGGGAAGGTCCAGCTACTGGGAATTAGCCGGCGCGGCGACACGTATGTGCGCACGCTCCTGATCCATGGCGCGCGCAGCGTGCTCTTCCACGCGAAGCATGCCGGAACGTGGGCGGAGCAAATGCAGAAACGACGACCTGCGAACGTGGTCACCGTAGCACTTGCCAACAAGATGGCTCGAACTATCTGGGCCGTCCTCGCGCATGACAGGCCATACAAGCAGGATCACGTGAGCACACGACCGACTTGACTCAAAGATAGAAAATAGTGCCGCGGGTATCCGCGAAGATTACAGGGTGACGTCGAAAGGTTGCGTTGGCAATCGAGTGTGATGACAAGACAGGTCGGACCGGGATTCGCTAAACCTGAAGAATAGTTAGAGCGTTCAGCTCGCGCGACAAATTAGGAGCGAGTCAGCGGATTTCATCGGGGCCCGCAGCGTATGCTGCAGAAAGGCCGCATATAAAGCTGCAACCTATCCTGTCGAATCAGAACACAAGAAAACCTGGCGCATCGGGGGCGTTCATATAAACTATTCTGATTGGGTCCTGGTTCCAGCGCCCACCGCCGCCGCGGCTTCCGCTTCGGGGTTTTGTGGCGCCAACGATCCCTTCAAGGAGGACCACAATGCGTGTCATGGTGATGGTGAAGGCCACGAGCGAATCAGAAAGCGGCAAGATGCCAGGCACGGAGTTGCTGGCGGCAATGGGCAAGTTCAATGAAGAGCTCGTCAAGGCAGGCGTCATGCTCGCTGGCGAGGGTTTGCACCCGAGCGCAAGGGGAAAGCGGGTACGTTTTTCGGGCACTCAGCGGACTGTGACGGATGGGCCGTTTCCACAAATCAACGAACTCGTCGCCGGATTCTGGTTGTGGCAGGTCGAGTCAATGGATGAGGCTGTCGAATGGGTCAGGCGGTGCCCCAATCCCATGGAAAGCGAGTCCGAAATCGAAATTCGCCCGCTGTTTGAGGTCGAGGACTTCGGCGCTGAACTCACGCCAGAACTGCGGGAGCAGGAAGAGCGGCTGCGCGCTGAAGTGGAAGGGCTGGCGAACAAGCCGCGCTGAGGCGAGCCCGGAGCATGGGTGACGTGCGCCCACCCGTGCACCGCAACATTTCTACGTAAGTACATGTAATTTAAGTGCCTTATATAGCACTTATATTGTCCTGTTTTAAAGACTTTTTGGGTATGTACCTAGGGATTGAATTAGAGGAAACATTCTAGGATTCGCACTCGGATGGTGCGCTGCAGGATTGGCGGCGCTGCCAGTCCGGAGGCCACACGTGGCGGATTCACTTTGCAGCACTCTTGCGCGAATCCGTTCGATCAATCCACAGGAGATTTCTCATGTCCCCTTTTATGCCCGATCAGTTTGCTGCAGTGCAAAAATCCAGTCTGAACCAGCTGTTCGCGCTGACGAACATGGCTTTCGACGGCTTCCAGAAGTTGACCGAGTTGAACCTGCAGGCAGTCAGGACGACGCTTGCCGAAGGCCAGGGCAATGTCGAAGCGGTGCTGGCCGGCAAGGACCTGCGTGAAGTGTTTGCCGTGCAGGGCAACCTGGCCCAGCCCGCCGCGGAGAAGGCGGTTGCGTATGCACGCCATGTGTACGAAATCGCATCGAACACGCAGGTGGAACTGACCAAGGCAGTCGAGGGCCAGTACGAACAGCACAACCGCAATGTGCAAGCCTTCGTGGACACCTTCGTGAAGAACGCGCCGGCCGGGTCTGAAGCGATCACCGCGCTGCTGCAATCGAGCGTTGCAGCCGCCAGCAGCACCTTTCAATCCTTCCAGGACGCCGCAAAGCAGACGGCTGAAGTCGCCAGGGCCAACTTTGCCAAGACTGCCGCAGCTGCCTCAGGCGCGGCACAGCAGGCGGCGCCCCGCGCTTCCAAGCAGTAACGGCGTGCGGCTGGCCATGCAGGCCAGGCCAGCGCGCTGAACAGAGATCGCAGGCTTGCAGGCCAGGGGCATCAGCTCCCCTGGCTTGCAGCACTGCGACGCCAATCGTCCCGCATCAGCATACAAGCTGGGACCGGAATCATCCGGCCCGGCTCGCCTTCGCTGTTTTTCGCGCCAGGGCAGTGGGATTGGCTCGGGATAGTCAGGGCAAAAGCCCGTCCCGCAAAGGCAGGGGTCTTTCAACTTTATGAAGCAGGCAGGATGACGAAGAGAATTGCACTGGTAACAGGCGGTATGGGTGGGCTGGGAGAAGCCATCAGCATCAAGTTGCATGACGCAGGCTATGACGTAGTGGTGACGCACTCGCCGGGCAATGCGACCGCCCAGGACTGGCTGGCCGCGATGGCCGCCAGCGGCCGCGAGATGCGTGCCTACGAGGTGGATGTCTCCGACTACGAGGCCTGCCAGGCTTGCGCGGCACGGATCCTGGCTGACGTAGGTCGCGTGGATATCCTGGTGAACAACGCCGGCATTACCCGCGACATGGCCTTCAAGAAGATGGACAAGCCGAACTGGGATGCCGTGATGCGGACCAATCTCGACTCGGTATTCAATCTCACCAAGCCGCTTTGCGAAGGCATGGTCGAACGCGGCTGGGGACGCATCATCAACATCTCGTCGGTCAACGCGTCCAAGGGCGCCTTCGGCCAGACCAACTATGCCGCGGCCAAGGCCGGGATGCACGGCTTCACCAAGTCGCTGGCGCTGGAAGTGGCAAGAAAGGGCGTGACGGTCAACACCGTCTCTCCGGGCTACCTTGCCACCAAGATGGTCAACGCCGTGCCCAAGGAAATCATGGACACCAAGATCCTGCCGCAGATTCCGGTCGGCCGCCTCGGCAAGCCGGAAGAAGTCGCGGCGCTGGTTGCCTACCTGTGCTCGGAGGAAGCTGCCTACGTGACCGGGTCCAATATTGCCATCAACGGCGGGCAGCACATGCAGTAAGGGCGCTGGGCCAGGCGCCGCCAGGTGAATGCGCGGCCGCGGGCCCCGGCCCCCGGTAACTGAGGCTCATGCCTCAGTTACCTCTTCTCCGGCATGGCCGACGAGTGATGGCTTGTAATCAGCCATTGCTTGCCATCCCAGTGATAGGTGTAGGTAAAGCGAGCCAGGGGACACTGCCAGAAGTATGGTACATCCCGCAAGCGTTACCTACCCGGCCTGCTTGCGGAAGGCCCAGCGCCCGGCCAGCACCGTGAAGCTGGCCACCAGCGCCACCAGTACCCAAAAGCCGTGCGGGTGTCCGGCCAGCGGAATGCCACCCACATTCATGCCGAAAAAGCCGGCCACGATATTGATCGGGAGCGCCAGCACAGTCACCAGCGTCAGCGTGAACAAGGTGCGGTTCGTTTGCTCGTTGAGCTTGGCGGCAATTTCTTCCTGCAACAGCTTGATGCGTTCGACCAGCGCGGCCAGATCGTTGAGTACCAGCGAGAATTCCTCGGTCGATTCACGCAACTCTTGCAAGTCCGATTCCTGCAGCCAGGCCGGCGGCCGGTTCAGCAGCCGGAACAGGGCGCCGGGCTCTGGCGCCAGCAGCCGTTGCAGCCGCACCAGCCCGCGCCGCATCGAACCCAGGTCGGCGCGGTTGCCTTGCAGGCGCTGCGACAGCAACTGGTCCTCGATCTGGTCGACACTCACACCGGTCTCGCGCACGATCTGCACCAGCACGTCGGCCTGGTCACGCAACAGGTGCACCACAAGATCCAGTGGCGAGCGGAAGGCCTCGCCGCGCCGCACCGCTTCGCGCAGCCGGTCCACGGAGCGCAGGGGCCTGGCGCGGGCCGTCACCAGCAAGCGGTGGTCGGCGTGGGCCCAGAGCGTGGAGATATCCGTCGACGCGACGCCGAAGTTGTAGATCACGTCGTTGACCACGGCCAGCAGGGCGGCGTCCAGGCGCTCGATTCGCGTCGAGCGCGAACCCTGCCGCAGGGCCTCGAAGAATTCGTCCGGCAGGGCCAGCTGGCCTTTCATCCAGCGTTCGCATGCGCTGTGCGACAGGTTGAAGTGCAGCCACAGAAAGGGGCGATGGTGCGCGGCGTCCGGCGCTACTGACGGCATCTGCTGCAGCCATTGCGCTGCGGCACGGGAATCAATCTCGCGCACCGGCCCGCCGGGTTCGAACAGGAAACCGCTGACCAGACCGACCGGGTCCGACCCATAGCCGGCCTCGACAATGCCCGCTTGCATGCAAACGCCCTCCGCATCAAATGTGCCTTGTGCGACGTTAGCACAGCACGATGATAGTTTGGGTCGCTACCACGCGGCCGGACGGCTACCAGCCAAAGCGATAGTCCCTGGTCGGATGCAGCCACCACTTTCCGTTCCCGGGCAGTTCCAGGACCTGGTGGTGGAATTTCAGCAGCGTGGGCCGGTGGCTGACGCTGACAAGCGTCGTCTGCATGTCCGCCAGCAACCGGTACATGCGTTCCTCATTGCTGATATCCAGGGCACTGGTCGCTTCGTCCAGCATGACATAGCGCGGTTTCGACAGCAGTACGCGGGCGATGGTCAGCCGCTGTTGCTCGCCAAGGGACAGGACTTTCCCCCAGTCCACTTCCGTGCCGAGGCCCCCAAACCGGTCAGCGATGTCCTTCAGGTTGACCGTTTCCAGCAATTGCAGAAGCGCCTCGTCAGGGATCCGCTGGCCAATGTGGTTCGGGTACAGCAACTGGCTGCGAAGGCTGCCGACCACCATGTAAGGATGCTGCGGCAGGAACAGCATTTCCTGCGGCACTGGCCGCACGATGCATCCCGTGCCGTTGTTCCACAAACCGGCAATCGCGCGCATCAGGGAACTCTTGCCGCCGCCGCTGGCGCCGACGATAAGAAGGCCCTCTCCCGGATTGACCGACAGCGTCAGGTCAGTGACCAGCGTTCGCTCTTTATTCGGCGTGTGCAAGGTGACATGTTCCAGCGCCAGGCGGGAGTCATGGATGGACTCGATCGTGGTGGCCGGCTTCATGGAGGCTGCTGCCGTCCCGGTCAGCGAGATCGAGAATGTGTCCAGTCGATCCAGCCCCGCCACGAACCGGCTCAGGTCTTCAAAGTTGTCAACGATCACGGTCAGCGCGTTCAGTATCGCGGCGAACGCGCCGGCCGCCTGGATGGCGCTGCCGACTTCAAGCTCGCCGGAAAGCACGCGTGAAGCGACAATGGCGCTGGGCAGCAGGATGGTCAGGAAGCCATAGGCATACTGGAACATGTTCAGGCTCAGCTGCCACTTGATGAGCCGGTCGAAGTTCTGGAAGGCCTTGCCAAAGCGACCGTTCACATGGGATGACTCCAGCGCTTCCCCGCGATAGAACGCGATGGACTCGGCGTTCTCACGCACCCGGATCAGGCTGAAGCGGAAATCCGCCTCCCGCCTTAGCTGGAAGAAGTTCAGGCCGATCAGGACGCGGCCGAAGAAGAAGATGGAGATGAATGTGCCAGCGATGGCATAGATGACAAGAAAGTAGACCAGCTCCCTGGAGATAGACCACAAGACGGCGCTGAATGCAACGAGCTGCAGCAGCGCGCCGATGCCGATCGAAAGGAAAAACAGGGATTGCCGCGTGAAGGTATTGACGTCCTCGGCGATGCGCTGGTCCGGGTTGTCGATCGCGGCATTTGAATTGAGCTTGTAGTAGACCCGGCTTTTGAAATACCGGTCCAGATAGTGACTGGTCAGCCAGCGCCTCCAGAGCAGGCCCAGCTTATTCCTCAGGTAGTAATAAACCGCGTAGATGGGAACTGCGACCATCAGGATATAAAGACACTTCCTGATCGCGGCCCAGAAGCGATCCGCGTCTTGCGCCGCCAGGGCCGAGGTGAATTCACCGGTCTGCTTGACGATCAGTACCTCGGTCTGGGTCTGGCCCAACAGCAGCAGGATCAGCAGGACCAGCAAGCCCGAGGCTTTCCATTTTTCCCGCGAGAACCAGTAAGGTTTTGCAATGGCCCAGTATCGGGTCCACACGTGCCGGGTGGAAGTGACGGGGCGTTTCCCTGGGGCCGAAGTGGTGCCGGTGACCCGCGACTCAGGAACGGCGCTCATATCCCATCTCCCAGCACTAACCGGATTACCTACTCGCCACATGGCCCTGCCACGGGACACGCAGGAGAACGGCAGAAGACTATGAATGAAATATAGGCTAGCAGAATCAATGCCTGACTGATTCGTGGCCCCTGGCCGGGGTCAGGGACTGACCCTGGGCGGCGTGCGGAGATCCGGCTTGACGCAGGCCCGGAACCTGATTTCAATCCGGAAGTGACCCTTCCGCTATGACTGCCCCTCCCGCATGGACCGCTTCGACGCGCTGCAACTTTTTACCCGGATCGTGGAACTGGGCTCGTTCACCGGCGCCGCCAGCGCGTTGGACATGCCACGGGCCACCGCCACGCACGCCATCAAGGAACTTGAGGCCCGCGTCGGCGCGCGCCTGCTGGAGCGCACCACGCGCCAGGTGCGCCCCACGCTGGATGGCCAGGCGTTCTATGAGCGCAGCAAGCGCGTGCTGCAGGACCTGGAAGACGCCGAGACCTCGCTCAGCACGCAGGTGGCCAACCCGCGCGGCACGCTGCGACTGGACTTGCATGGCACCCACGCCACCATGATCATCCTGCCGCGCATTGGCGAGTTCCGGGAGCGCTATCCGCATATCGACCTGATTGTCAGCAGCGGCGACCGGCTGGTCGACCTGGTCGGAGAGGGCATCGATTGCGTGGTGCGTGCGGGCCGGCCGCGCGATTCTTCGCTGGTGGCCCGGCGGCTGGCGGATATGCCGGAGGTGCTGTGCGCCAGCCCCGGATACCTGGCCGCGCACGGCAGGCCGCAACACCCGTCGGAACTGGCGCAACACATCGGCGTGGGGTTCTTCTCGCGCAACCATGACAACCGTTATCCCTTCACGCTGACCGTCGATGGCGAGGTGCAGGAGTTCAAGGCGCGCGGCTGGATCTCGGTGAGCGATGCCGAGTGCTATGCCAGCGCGGCCCTGGCCGGCTGCGGCCTGATCCAGGTGCCGCGCTTCCGCGTGGAAGGGCACCTGCGCGCGGGACGGCTGGTTCCGGTGCTTGAGGCCTGGCCCTGCCCGGACCTGCCGGTGTCAGCGCTGTATCCGTTCCACCGGCAACTGGCGCCGCGGGTGCGGGTGTTTGTCGATTGGGTGGCGGGGTTGTACGTGGAGCGGTTCGGGCCGCTCCGGGGGGCGGCCTGAGCCCAATCCGCGCCCGCACCTGCCGCGGCCGATCATGCGCGCTGGGGCCAGTTCATCAAGGATATCGGCTTCAAGCTCGATGGGTAAGGGCGCCGCGGCCGCGTCGGCGTGCGCGCAGGTGCATCCGCGTGGGTGCCGGGAGGCGGATTCTTGTCCATACTGAACATTGACTAGTGGGCTGTCGCTGCCCGCCGGGATCAATCGCCCAAGGAGAAGAATCGTGTTCAAGCATATTTTGCTGGCCACCGATGGCTCGGAACTTTCAAGAATGGCAATGGAGGCGGCCATTGGCTTTGTCAAAGCCGGCGGCGCCAGGCTGACGGCCTATACGTGCATGGAAGAGTATCCCTACGTGGCGTCAGGCGATTCCGGCCATCCCAGGCGCAAGGCGTTCGAAGAGCAGGAGGCCGCACATGCAACCGCCAGGCTGGAAGAGGTTGTCGCTGCAGCCACGGCCGCCGGGGTCACATGCGAAACGGATATGACGACCTCGATACCCTACAAGGGCATCATCGATGCCGCCGCGAGGCACGGGTGTGACGTGATCTTCATGGCGTCGCACGGCCGCAGGGGTCTGGAAGGGCTGCTGGTGGGCAGTGAAACCCAAAAGGTTCTTACCCACTGTCGGGTTCCGGTCCTCGTCTACCGCTAGTTACACTACGTGGCGCTTCGGCCGCGGTGCCGGCGTGCTGCCGAACCCACCTCAGGGAGGAATCTGCCATGACGGACATCGAACAGGAGAAGGTCGTCGGCGTGCTGGATCGAATACTCGAAGCTGAGCTTGCCGGTGTTGTGCGCTACACGCACTATTCATTCCTGATATTCGGCTTCGGCCGCATTCCCATCGTGTCATGGCTGCGTGAGCAGGCGAATGAGTCGCTGCTGCATGCGCACCAGGCCGGCGAATGGATCACGACCCTCGGCGCCTATCCCTCGCTCGGCATCGGCGAGCTTCTGGACAGCCACACTACCGATATCGGCGCGATCCTGCGTGAATCGCTCGCGACGGAGATGCAGGCCCTGGATCTGTACCGTGAGCTGTTAAGCCTGGTCGAGGGCCGCTCCGTCGCCCTGGAGGAGTATGCGCGGCAGTTGATCCAGCTGGAGGAACTGCATGCGGGAGAGGTCGAGAAAATGCTGCGCAAGCCCGGCCTTGTGGCGACGGTGCAGCCGCGGCAGGGCTGACCCGGGCTGGCCCGTCCGGGCCGCGCCGCTGCCTGACGGGCAGGTGCTGCTGGTGCGGCTGTGCCAGCGCTCGCGTACACCCAGGCTGCTTCACCGCGCCGGCCATCCATCCCCGTTGCGCACCGCACCGGCCGACCCTGTCGCCAGCGCCAATGTCGCCGCAGCGGCGAGCGCGCCGTTATAGGCGTCGGCGGACGCATTTCGCGCCAGCAGCAACTGGTTCTGCGCCAGATTGGCTTCGGTGACGGACCCCACGCCCTTGCTATATGCGGCGAAGGCCGCGTCATAGGTGGTCTGCGCGGCCTCGGCCAAGGCCCTGGCCGCATCGTAGGCGGCCAGGCTCGATTCGAGTGCGCTCTGGCTGACCACGACCTGACGCACGGACTCTTCCTTGGCGCGCGTCAGCCTGGCCGACGCGCTGTCGGCGTCGTTGCGCGCCTGCGCCAGCACCGCGGAGCGCACCCCGCCGTCGTAGATCGGTACCGTCACGCCCAGGAACACGCTGGCGCCGTAGCGGTAGCCGTTCAGGTTGACCGTGGGTGGCTGCTGCCCAATCGGTGGAATCGCGGTGATTGCCGAGCCGCCGGACGCGTACGACGTGAATGCCGACATGAAAACCTTCGGCATGAAGCCGGCCTCGGCCGCCCTGACCCTGGCCTGGCTGGCGCGTTCGATGGCATAGGCCGCCAGCACGTCTGGCCGGCTTGCAATGGCAAGTTCAACGATCTGCCCGATCGTGCTGCGCATGGCCGGCGACAGGGGCCGCACCGGCATCTCGGCAATGCTGGGCCGGGAAAGCGGGGAGATGCCGATGGCCGTGACCAGTGCCAGGTAGGCATCGGTCTCGGCCCCTTGCGCCTGCACCGTGGCGAGGTTGGTCTGCGCACGATTCTGCGTGGCCTGGGCGACCTCCACCACGGTGCCGATGCCGCGCTGGTAGCGTGCCTTGGCGGCGGCAAGCACGGCATCGGCGTTGCGCATCGCCTGCTGCACGGTGGTCGCGCGCGAGCGCGCAGCCTGGTAGCGATAGAACGCCGTGCTGACGTCGTGAATGATCTTCTGGTGTGCCGCGGTAAAGCCGATGTTCGCGGCAATCGATGCCTGTTCAGCGGCATCGACAATGCCCGCGCGCTCGCCGAAATCGAACAGCAGCCACTGCAGCGACAGCACTGAGATCGCGCCATGCGTCGACGCGTTCGCGCCCAGCGTGCCCAGCGCCGTGGGCGAGGCGCTGTGCCCGTTCTGGTAGCCGCCCATCGCTGCCGCGGAGATGTATGGCAGGTAGCTGCTCCTGGCGATGCCGGCGGCCAGTGCGGCATTGCGCGCGTCGTTCCAGGCAATCCGGGTCAGCGGGTTGGTGGATTCGGCCACGTCGATCAGCTCGGGCAGCGTGTACGCGTGCGTGGTATCGAGTGCGGCAGGCGGGGGCACGGACGCCAGCGCGGTGTTGGCCGGCAGCGTGTAGTCGGACGGCCGGCTAGCCGGCGCCGGCTTGCTGGCCGCACCCGGCACGATCTCGCCGGCCGAGGTGGTCACGGGCTGCCATGGCCGGTCGGAGGCCGGCGGTGCCAGGTCGAGCGACGCGGTGGCACAGCCGGCCAGCATGACCGTGGTCATGGTCAAGGCGGCCAGTGTCAGCGGGATCGCCAGCGAATCAGGTTTGCGCATGAACGGAAGTCGGAGCGGTCGCAGCCGGTGCCTCGGCGGGCGAATCCGCCAGGTGCCGGTCGACCATGGCCAGCAGGGCGTGACGGACCTTGTCGGCTTGTGCATCGTGGGTGCCGCTGGCAGCTTGCGCGGTTGGCGGTACGGCGTCGGTTGCCTGCAGCGTGTGCAATCGTCGTGCAATTTCCGGGTCGCCGGGAAAGCGTTCCGCGAGCAGGAACATGGGCCCCGCCATTGCATCGAGCACGGCCAGGCGCCGGCGCCGGTGTTCGATCCAGTCCCGCCCCGGGCCGACCGATACGGGTTCATAGTTGGCCAGGATCAGGTCCTGCGTGATCTCGCCATGCAGTGCCATGGCGGCCGCGGCATGGCCGCGCCGTGCGTCGGACCGGCGCGCCCGCGTCAGTTGCTGCCATTGCGTGACCAGTGCCGCCAGTGCGGCCTCGATGCGGCTGGCAATACTGACTGGCCAGATCCGCGTGAAGACCAGGTACACAACGAGATTGCCCAGCACCACCCCAATCACCCGGTCGCGCGCAATGGTCAGGTCAAAGCCCGGTCCGGAACCCTGGATGATGCACAGGTAGAACGCAAAGGCCACCTGGAAGCCTGCGTAGGCAATGCGCGGCGAGCCCTGCGCGACCCATGCCGATATCCACGTGCCGGCAAACACCAGCAGCATCAGCCCGCCCACCGAGGCGAGTGAAGGCACCACGTAGACAATGGCTGCCGTGCCGATCACCGCGCCGACCAGGCAGCCGGCGAGGCGCAGCGTCAGCTTTTCCACGGTTTCCGCCGCGGTGCCAAGCGAAACCAGGTAGCAGGTGATAAAGCAGGTATGAATGCCGGGCCAGTTCAGCTGCTGATACAGCACGTAGCAGAACATTGCCGCGCCGGTGGTCTTGAGCGCGTAGCGGACATGGTCCGGATTCGAGAACGCGTCGGCATCGAGGAAGCCGCCATGCGCCTTGCCGGCTTGCTCCTGCGGCGCCGGGTCGCCCGGTTCCGCGTAGCGGTTGATGGCGCCGGCCAGTTCCGCGGCAACCGCTGCCTGCGCGGGCGACAGCCCTGCAAGACCGGGCACGCTCAGTCCGGTTTCCACCGGATAGCCTCCGGCATCGAGCATGCGCGCCATGTCGTCGAGCGTGGCGGCGATCGGCACGGCAACGGCTGCCGGCAGTTGCGCCCCGGGTTGCCGGCGTGCGACATCTGCCGCCAGCAGGATCGCCATGGTCGACGACGCGGCCTGCCGCAGTGCCACCAGGTCCTGCGCGTCGATGCTGCCTTCGATCTTCGCCAGCTTGAGCCAGCCGGCAATGGGCTGGACGCCATCGCGCAATGCTTCGTGCAGTGCCTCGGGATCGCTGTCGGGAGCCTGCAGGCCGCGTGCAGCAAGCCGCAGGCAATGGGCCAGCCGGTCGGTCGCCAGCCGGCGCGGCGCCGGGCCCAGCACAAGATTGACCACCACATTTACGCCGAGGGGAATCGCCACCATCAGCCAGGCATAGAGCAGGGCACGCGTGGCGATTTCACCGGCCGGCACCAGCCCGAGTTCATCGAGCGCAAAGCCGATGATCATCGCCACGATGCCGCCGATCGGGCGCAGCTTGCTGGCGGAGGTCAGGAACAGCACGGCTGCCGACACCACCGCCATGCACGCGACGCGGCGCAACGGGTCGTCGATGCTGAAATCCGCCAGCCAGAGCACCATGCCGATGACCAGGCTGACCAGCACCAGCGCCGCCACGCTCATGACGATGCTGGAGGTACGGTCCGCACGGTTGATGAAGAAGATCACATACGCGGAGATGGCGGCCTCAGGTGTGCCGTAGATGCTGGTCACCAGTACCGTCAGCGTGCAGGCCACCGCAATCCGCGTGGTGGCCGCCGCGCGGCCCGGCAGCGGTGCCAGCAGTGCCCGGATATCCGCCAGCCCCAGGCGCAACTTGTCAGCTGCAGGCTGCGCCATGCCGGATCTCGACGGTTGCGCTCGCGCCCACCCTGGCCAGGGCTTCCGGCGGATCTGCCAGCTTGATGCGCACCGGGAAGCGTTTGGCCACGCGTACCCAGTTCACGGACGGCTGGACATAGGGCAGGGAGCGCGGCAGGTTCAGGCGCTCCGTATCGGCGATGCCGACACCGATGCCTTCCACCTTCCCGCGGATGGCCTGGCGCCGGTCGATCATCGAGTAGACCGTGGCACAGTCGCCGACATGGATGTCAGCCAGCGAAGTCTCGCGGAAGTTCGCCACCGCGAACCATTCCCCGGTATGCACCAGCAGGAACAGCGACTGGTTGGGGAGCACGACCTCGCCGGACAGCACCGTCAGCCCGCTCACGCGGCCGGCATGCGGGGCGCGCACCACGGTGTCGTCCAGCGCGCGCCGCGCAATCGCCAGCGCCGCCTCGCGCGCATGCACGGTGGCGATGGCACCCTCTTCATTGCCGACCGCCTGCGCCGTGGCGGCGCGCTGCACGTTGGCCTGCTTCAGCGTCACCGCGGCGTCGCGCTGCGCCACCTGCGCCTGGTCCAGCTGCTGCCTGGGCACGTAGCCGTCAGCAGCCAGCGGGCGCAACCGTTCCACCGTGCGCGCCGTGAGCGCGTAGTTCTGCTCGGCCCGGGCGATCTGGTCCGACGCCACCGCCGCCGTGGCCTGCTCGGTGGCAATCGTGCGCCGCCGCGTGCCAAGGGTTGCCTGCGCCAGCTCCAGGTCGGCACGGGCCTGGGCCACGGCCAGCTGATACGGCACCGGATCGATCTCGAACAGGACCTCGCCCTTGGCCACCAGCTGGTTCTCCGCCACGTGGATGCGCGCAATCCGGCCGCCGACCGGCGACGCTACGTGGACCAGGTCGGCATCGAGCGAGGCATCGTCCGATGCCGGGAAGCGAAGCGTGCGATGGTAGGCGTAGAAGGACAGCAGGGCGGCCAGCACGACGATGACCAGGGCAATCAGTTTGCCGCGCAGCGGGCTTTTGCGGAGGCCGGCCATTTTCATAGTACGTGTCCCGTACCCAGTAGCCAGACGATTTCAGCAATCATGACGCCGATCGCCGTATTAACCAGAAGCTGGTAGCGGACCGTTTCCGCCCAGCCCGTCATGATAAAGATCCGATAGGACACGGCCGCGCCGGCAATGCCAAGCACGGCGCTCAGGAGCCAGAGCGGGAAATAGGCACCGAACAGGCTGAAGGACGGGGCGCCGGCGCAGCCGTAGAGCAATGCCGCCAGCGCGGCGGGCAAAAGCGTGCGTGCCATAAAGGTCGGACCAGGATCGATCCACGCAATATAACAGCGCGGATTCTCGCTTGTCCAAGGCGCGGGCAGCGTTGGCGCACGGGTTGTTGCGTCGGCGATCAAGGATGATCGCGAACCTATGCGCGCGGCTATGGCAAATGCTTGCCGGGGAGCGTGGGTGCAGCTCCGCGCGTGCTGATCGGACGTGCGCTGCGCGGGTCGGCGGCTTGCCTGCCTGGCTTAGCCGTATTGAACCTGCGCGCGGTGGGTATGCCGCGATTGCTGTCGGTGCCGTGCGTCGGACCGGCGAACGTGCCGATCCTGACTTCCTCGCCCATTCCCCCGACAACATGCTGCGCCAAAGCGGCCCCCGAGGCCGTAGTCAGCATGGCCATTGCCATCAGCGGGTACGCGTGGATCTTCTTCATGTTTGGCTGTTTTTCGTGTGGTGGGCCCGGGCGGGCAAGGTTCAGGCAGCGGAGGGTAATTCAAGCGGATGTCCGTGTATGTAAGCTATTGTTAATAGCGTCGCCAGTTGGGTAGGGATGCGTGATTGGCGCGAGTTGTTCCCACAATCAAAAAATGGGGGGAAGTGCTTATTGGCGCACGCACCCTACGTTTATCACCCTGTTCGGTAGAAGCGCCAGCATTGTGCCGGCGCCGCCGAACGGCGGCACGCCACCAGACGGAGCTCAAGGAGTACGTCATGAATCCCAGCAAGCTAATCGTGGCGGCGGTACTTGCCGCGGCAACTTTTCCGGTGCTGGCACAGCCCGAGACGCGCGTGGACACGGTGTCGGGCGTGGGGGCTACCAAGACCACCGGCACGGTCAAGGCTACCGCCACGGTGGTGGCCATCGATGCCGCCACGCGCACCATTTCGCTCAAGAACAAGCAGGGCAAGGTCACGGACGTACAGGTCGGCGAGGACGTGCGCAACTTCGAGCAGATCCGCGTGGGCGACATGGTCACCGTCGAGTACACGCAGGCCTTGTCAGTGACCCTCGCCAGGCAGAGTGGCATGCGCTCCAGCACCGAACGCGAGACCGCCGACCGGGCTGTTCCTGGCGCCAAGCCCGGCGGCATGGTCGGGCGCGAGGTGACGGTGACTGCCGATGTGGTGGCCGTCAACGCCAAGACCGGCATGGTGACGCTCAAGGGGCCAAGAGGCAAGACGGTGGACGTGCATGTCGAGGATCCGAAGCAACTGAAGGCGGTTCGACGCGGTGACCAGGTGCAGGCCGTCTACACCGAAGCCCTTGCCATTTCTGTCACGCCCAGGAATGCCCGCTGAGTAAATAAGGCGGCGCCGGGAGCCTGACTAAACAGCGCAGCGGCCGGGCAGGCGCCTGGTGGGAGCATGCCGATGGGTTTTCTGAGGTGGTTGCGCCGGCGCAATGCGCGAGTCCATGCGCACGGCAAGCAAGAGATTGCCGAGCTGGCCGAGCGCGTGACCCGGATTTATCCGCGCTTGCGGCTGGTGTCGCGCTACCAGCAGCGGCTTCGGCCTGCGCTCGAGCAAGCGCAGGACTACGTGCGCGAACTCGTCCAGGGTCTTCCCGCGCCTCGGGAGGCCAGCGTGCAGGCATGGGGGGACGACCCCTGCATTCACGCCTTCTTCGGCACGCCGCGCGACGTGCAGCTTGCCTTCAGCCGCTCTCCTGAACTGCGAGAGTTCTTCGACCAGTCGCCCGATACGCCGCAGGCGTTTGCGGTGCTGGGGATGGCGATGACCGAGCGGCGCACGCTCGGGGTTGCGCTGGAAGGGGATGTCATGCGCACGGAAGTGCCGCAAACCACCGTCAGTTTCGGCGATCACAAGGTCAGGATCATCGCTCGCAGCGAGCAAGCGCTGCGCGAGGAAATTGTCCGGCGCATGTTCGATCAGTTCAGCATGGAGGGCCTCGCCCGTTTCGCTGCCGGCAAGTCGCGCCGCGACGTACTCGCGCGCGAGCAGGCGCTGCTGGTGGCGCGCCTGCTCCTGCTCCAACGGCAAGGCACCGGCATGCGCTCGGTGCTCGGCGGCGATGCCGGCGCAAGTCCCGGCGAGCAGGCCGGCCTGAGCGAGCAGATTGCCGCGAACGAGCAGGAACTTGCGCAACTCGGCCCCGAAACCGGGGCGCTTGACCGTCAACTGGAATGCCTGGCCGAGGTCCTGGCGGACGCACGCTCCTGCTTTTTCATTGAGCAAAGACACATGCGGCTTAGTGCCATGAACGTGCTGCTCGCGGCGGACAGCGCGGGGCCGGCACACGACATCGACCTGCTCACTGCCCACGTCCCGGGCGATCCGCCGCTGGTGCGATCCATCGCACTGGTGCGTTTCGCGCGTGGCGACATGCTGTCGCCCACCGCCCTGATCGAAGAGGCGGAGCGCCTGCTGTGAAAGCGCGGATGGTTCTCTTGCGGGTGCGGAGGCACGGACCCTTCAGGCCCGCACGGTGCGACTTGGCCTGGTGCGCGATGCACTGGAGAACGCACCTGCGCTGCAGTCGCTCTACGTAGGCTATGCGGACGACGCCACCGCGATCCTTCTGATGGCTCACGCGCGGACCACAGCGCTACAAAAAAATCCCCCGACGCTGTGACTCGGGGGAGGTGCTGGTTTGTGGCCGGAGAAGCTGAGTGCCGGCCACGCATTTTTTGAGGGGCACACTTTATTCTGTAGTTCCTTACATGCTGCCGTCAACGAGGCCATCGCGGTTGGTGATTCTCGCGCCATCGGTGAATACGTCGCGTCGATCCGAGACTTTGGCCCCATCTGAATAGACGTCAAACTTGGTGGTCTTGCCTCCATCGGAATATGGGTCTCGCGGCCCCATCACGCTGGCCCCGTCAGTGTAGACATCTCGCGCCCCAATGCCGGCATAGGCAACTCCGGCACTAAGCGCCGCACCCGCCGCAGCGAGCAGTAAGACAGTTTTTACCATTTTTTTACCTCCATTTCAGGTCGTTGCAAGAACACCGGAACGATTCTTCTTTCGCTTCGGTTTGAGGGTCGCAACTTCGCACAAGTGCAATGAAATGTAGGCCTTGGCGGGAAGCATATAAATAAGGCTTTATTCCGAAAAGAGGCTAGGGGATTGCCCTAGCCGGTGGGCAGGGCTGACTCAGCCCCTGCATTACTGCACGGTGCCGATCGAATCCATCCGGCGATGCTTACCGCGCCGGGAGTTCTGACGTAGATTCATAGTAGTGTTGCGGCACCAGGGTTTTGCAGCACTGCGCCTGGCATCGATTCGGTGCAGGCTCGTGATTTGCCGCAGGTGCATGGAACATACTCTTTCGCAAGAGTGTCGTCATTCCGCTTAACGATAGAAATGACTGGATGTGACAATGTCTGTTCCCGAGATTTGAAGCGAACAATGTTCATTATCCCGCGCAACTCAAGACTCGGCCTTTTCGTCCATGCCGGATTTGTCGCTTTGGCGTATTACGCAAGTGCAAAGCTGGGGCTTGCTTATGCAGTAGTGGGCGGTGCCGTGTCTCTGGTGTGGCCTTCCAGCGGCGTGGCCCTCGTTGCGCTCCTTGTCACGGGTTTCGCAGCTGCCCCCGGAATTGCCATTGGCTCGCTTCTGGCCAATATGTCGGTCGGCGTGCCATTGCCAATGGCCGCGTTGATTGGCCTCGGCGCGACGGCTGCAGCCTTGACGGCCACGTTGTTGTTGAAGCACGTGGCCCGATTCCAGATCACCCTCGACCGCGTCAGGGACGTGCTGGCCTTTATCATCCTGGCTGCGACGGCCAGCACAGCGGTGAGTGCCCTGGTTGGCGCGACCGCCCTCCTTGGAGCGGGCCTGGTATCAGTCACCGAGTACGGCTCAGCCGTTCTGGAATGGTGGCTCGGTGACATGTTGGGGGTGCTGGTGGTGGCCCCGCCCCTGCTCAGCTTGCTTGCGAATCCCAGGCCTGTGCGCACCGCAAAGCAGGCAGTGGAAGGGTGCGGGCTGACCGTTGCAATCCTCTGGGCAAGTTACCTCATTTTCGGCGCCCCCGAGCTTGCCGGGCATGGCTACTATCCTTCAGCCCTGGCAATTCTTCCGTTCATTATCTGGGCGGCTCTGCGCTTCGATCACCTGGGCACCACCTTTTCAACCTTGATGGTCTCAATCGTGGCCATCTGGGGCACCACGAACGGCACCGGTCCCTTTGCCGCAGAGTCTCCAGTCGATAGCCTTGTGAGATGGTGCGCCTTCGCGAACGTCGTGGCAGTAACCGGGCTGCTGCTGGTGGCGGCACGTGCTCAGGAGAAGCGCGTCCATAGCCTGCTGCAGGCATCCCACATCGAACTGGAACGGCGCGTGCAAGCGCGAACCCAGGACCTGGAACGAGCAAACCATGAACTGAAGCAGGAGATGGCACGGCGTCGTCTGCTGGAGGCGGAACTGATCCGAATCGGCGATCAGCAGCAGAGACTCATCGGCCGGGAACTGCATGACGGCCTCGGGCAGCACCTCACCAGCCTGGGCTTCTACTGCACCACCTTGAATCGAACACTGCAGAAGCATGGCCATCCAGCCGCCGCGGACGCGGCTGCCATCGTCGGACTGGTGAAGCAGGCATCCTTGATGACTCGCAAGATTGCCCATGGCCTGGACCCGGTCGCCATGGAATCTGGTGGCCTTGCGGTCGCACTGCAGGGGCTGGCGCAGACGACCTGCGCGCTGGATGGCATAGACTGCACGCTGCGCATCGGGGCAGACGTGGACTTGCTGGACCCGCCGATGCAGATCAACCTTTACCGTGCGGCACAGGAAGCCGTCAATAACGCGCTGAAATATAGCCAGGGACACCACATTGGGATCGACCTGGAGCGCGAAGGCGGGATGCAGCGGCTTTCCATCAGTGACGATGGGGTGGGGGTCGACCCGGGACAAGTGGAGCGTGCCTCCGGACTGGGACTTCACAACCTGCGTCACCGCGCGCGCCTCATGGGCGGCTTCTGCACGATCACCCGCAATGCTCTGGGTGGCACCACGGTTGCCATCAGTTATCCGATACCAGAGAGTCCGGGCCATGCAACAGAAGCCATCTAGTCCGGGCCGCGCAACGCAGATCCTGATCGTGGATGACCACCCCATCATCCGGGAGGGGTTAAGCCAAATGCTGAATCTGCATGAGGACCTGCACGTCTGCTGTGCGGCCGGCAGTGCCGAAGATGCTCTGGCGTTGATGACCTGCCAGCCTGACATGGCCATTGTCGACCTCAGTCTGCACTCGAACTCCGGCCTGGATCTTGTCAGGACGCTCCGGCAACACTATCCAAAGCTGGCAATCCTTGTCCTCAGCATGCATGATGAAATGCTGTTTGCCGAACGCGCACTGCGGGCAGGAGCAAACGGGTATCTGATGAAACTCGAGGCCACCGAGCATATTGTGAATGCCATCCGCGAGGTGCTGGCAGGCAATGTCTACCTGAGCGCCGCCATGCATGAAAAGCTGGCGCGGGCCGTGACGGCTCCTCAAAGAATCCCGGCGGGCTCGATCGCGAGCCTGTCGGAACGGGAGTTCGAAGTCCTGCACCTGATCGGACTCGGCTTCAGCACCCGCCAGATCGCCGAGAAACTGAATCGCAGCGTCAAGACCATCGAGGCACATCAGGCCAACATCAAGGAAAAGCTGGATATTCCTAACGGCAAGGAGCTGATGCGCTTCGCGATTCAGTGGATCGAGAGCCGATAGCCATTGAGCTTCATTCGCCTGCGTGAACGCCCGGCTGCTTGCCGCCGCTACTTGCCAAACTCACTGAATTTCGCCGCCAGGAACTCCACGAACAGCCGGATCCGGGACGACAACTGATGCCGCTGCTGGTAGACGGCATAGATGTCCGCCTCCGGCGTCGCGTATTGCGGCAGTACCTGGACCAGGCGGCCACTGTGCAGGAACCGCTCGATATCCCACTCCGCGCGCATCAGGATGCCATGCCCTTCCAGCGCCCAGTTGACCGCGATCTCGCCGTCATTGGTGGTGAGGTTGCCGCGCACATGGACCGATTCGGTCCGCGCCTTTGCCCCTTTTCCTGAGGTCAGGCGCCACACGCCATAGGCGTCGCTGCCCTGCCGGATGCCGATGCAATTGTGTTGGCGCAGGTCAGAGGGCGTGTGTGGTGTGCCGTGCCTGCGCAGGTATTTGGGCGAGGCGCACAGCAGGCGTCGGTTCGGCGCCAGCTTCCTGGCCACGATGCGGGCGTCGGGCGGCTGGCCGAAGCGGACGCAGACGTCGAAGGCATCTTCGGTCAGCGGCGGCGGGTCGGCGGACAGCTGGAGCTGGACATCGACCTCGGGGTAGGTGGCGACATACTCGGAAATCACCGGCGCCACATGCATGCGCCCGAACCCCAGCGTGGCATTCACCCGCAGCAGGCCGCTCGGCCGGCCCTTTGAACGGGTCAGGATCTGGTCCAGGTCATCGATCTCGCTGAGGATGCGCCGGGCGTGCTCCAGGTAGACCTCGCCCTCCGGCGTCAGGCTCATGCGCCGCGTGGTGCGGGTCACCAGCGGCATGCCGATGCGCGCTTCCATCTGCGCCAGCCGCTTGCTGACCGCGGCTGTTGTGATACCGAGGTCGCGTGCGGCCGCGCTCAGGCTGCCTGCGGTGGCGACTGAGGTGAAAAAGCCCAGCTCGGAAGGCTGAATGCCGGACGATGATGCCATTCCATCTTTAATTTCAGGTTAAGAATAGTTTAACTCTACAAGCGATCCAATACCTTGTCCACGGCCCAGAATCCGCTCCACGCACTCAACGCGATTCAGACCAGGAGACACAGATGAAGACGTACCGCATTGCAACGATCCCCGGGGACGGCATTGGCAAGGAGGTGGTGCCGGCCGGCCGTGAAGTGATGGAGGCCCTGGTGTCTGCCGGCGCAGACTTCCGCTTTGAATTCGAAGACTTCGACTGGGGCGGCGACTACTATCGCCAGCACGGCGTGATGATGCCAGCCGACGGCCTGGACGCGCTGCGCGACAAGGACGCCATCCTCTTCGGCTCGGCCGGCGACCCGCATATCCCGGATCACATCACCCTGTGGGGCCTGCGCCTGAAGATCTGCCAGGGCTTCGACCAGTACGCCAATGTGCGCCCGACGCGCATCCTGCCCGGCATTGACGCGCCGCTCAAGCGCTGTGCCGCGGAGGACCTGAACTGGGTGATCGTGCGCGAAAACTCCGAAGGCGAGTATTCGGGCGTGGGCGGTCGCGTGCACCAGGGCCACCCGATCGAAGCTGCCACCGACGTCAGCATGATGACCC
Source organism: Cupriavidus necator (assembly GCA_022041995.1). Taxonomy (GTDB): domain Bacteria; phylum Pseudomonadota; class Gammaproteobacteria; order Burkholderiales; family Burkholderiaceae; genus Cupriavidus. The sequence continues at coordinate 2,504,019 of CP074381.1, read as the reverse complement.
GCGTTGGCGTGGAACGCATCCTGCGCTTTGCCTTCAAGCTGGCGCAGTCGCGCCCCCGCAAGCAGCTGACCGTGATCACCAAGTCCAATGCGCAGCGCCACGCCATGGTGATGTGGGACGAGGTCGCCGTGCAGGTGGCCAAGGAATTCCCGGACGTCACCTGGGACAAGGAACTGGTCGATGCCGCGACCGCGCGCATGGTGAACCGTCCGGCCTCGCTTGACACCATCGTCGCCACCAACCTGCATGCCGACATCCTGAGCGACCTGGCAGCAGCACTTGCCGGCAGCCTGGGCATTGCCCCGACCGGCAATATCGATCCGGAGCGCCGGTATCCGTCGATGTTCGAGCCCATCCACGGCTCGGCCTTCGACATCATGGGCAAAGGCCTGGCCAACCCGGTCGGCACCTTCTGGTCGGTGGTCATGCTGCTGGAACACCTGGGCGAGAACGAGGCGGCGCAGCGCGTGATGCAGGCCGTTGAAACCGTCACCGCCAACCCGGCGCTGCATACCGGTGACCTGGGCGGCAAGGCAACCACCGCTGAAGTGACCAAGGCCGTGTGCGACCTCCTCGCCGCCGGCAAGCAGGCGAAGGCGGCCTGAGCGCCAGGCCACGCCAGCCGCGCGTCCCGGCCACGGCCGGGGCGCATCCTGCGGGCCTGCACGGCCCGTACAGCCTTCCGGGCATGAAGAGCAGCCGCTGAGAGCTGCGCCGGGAGCGCTTTGCCTTAAAGACACAGCAGGAGACAGCAATGATTCATAGGCTGCTTGGCAAGCTCTATGTCCAGGTATTGCTAGGCGTCAGCGCCGGCGTTGCCCTGGGCGTGTGGGCGCCCGATATCGCGAGTGACCTGAAGCCGCTTGGCGACGTGTTCATCAAGCTGATCAAGATGGTGTTCGCGCCCATCATCTTTGCGACGGTGGTGCTCGGCATCGCGCGCATGGAGAACATGAAGGAGCTCGGCCGCGTCGGCGTGCGGGCCCTGATCTACTTTGAGGTGTTGTCGACGTTTGCGCTGGCCCTGGGCCTGCTCGTCGTCAACGTGGTCCAGCCGGGCCATGGCATGAATATCGATCCGGCGCACCTGGACACCAAGGCCATCGCCAGCTACACGCATGCCGCGGAGAAACCGCACACGTTCATCGACTTTATGATGAACCTGGTGCCGACCAGCATCGTCGACGCGCTGGCCAAGAACGACATCCTGCAGATCCTGGTTTTTGCCACGTTGTTCGGCATTGCGTTGTCGCATATCGGGGCGCGTGCCAAGCCGGTGGTGGATTTCCTGGACTCCTTTACGCACGGCATCTTCACTGTCGTGGGGATGATCATGCGGCTGGCGCCGATCGCGGCGTTCGGCGCCATGGCCTTTACCGTGGGCAAATACGGCCTGGGCTCGGTGGTCTCGCTGGGCAAGCTGATGGGCACGATGTACATCACTTGCTTCCTGTTCGTGGTGATCGTGCTGGGCGGCGTGGCCCGGCTGTCTGGATTTAGCCTGGGGAAGTTCCTGAAGTACATCCGAGATGAGCTGTTCACCGTGCTCGGCACCAGCTCGTCGGAGTCGGTGGTGCCGCAGCTGATGCGCAAGCTGGAAAACGCCGGCGTCAGCAAGCCGGTGGTGGGGCTGGTGGTGCCTTCCGGCCTGACCTTTAACCCGGACGGGCAGTGCATCTACTACGCCATGGCCGCGATCTTCGTGGCCCAGGCGACCAATACGCCGCTGACCATGACGGACCAGCTGGTGGTGCTTGGCGTGCTGCTGCTGACCTCCAAGGGTTCGGCGGGCGTGACCGGCTCCGGCTTTATCACGCTGGCGGCAACGCTGGCGTCGCTGGGCAAGATCCCTGTTGCCGGCATGGTGCTGCTGCTCGGTGTCGACCGCTTCATGTCCGAGGCGCGCGCCATCACCAACACGATCGGCAATGCCGTGGGCACGCTGGCCATTGCACGATGGGTTGGGGCGGTGGACCGCCGGCAACTGGCCGATGCACTGGACGGCAAGCTCGATTACGAAGCCGATGCTGTGCCGCCGGGCCAGGACGAAACCCCGGTACGCGCACGCATCGCCGCCGCGGCGGATGCCCACGCCAATCTGATGCACTAAGGGGCCGACGTGACCAAGCCATATTCCGAGCTCGCCGTGCTGCTGCAGCGCATGTTCGAAGCGGCGGTCGCCGCCGCGCAACCTGCCAGGACCCTGGCGCGGCACCTGCCGCCGCCGCCGCGCGGACGCACCGTCGTCATTGGGGCCGGCAAAGCGTCGGCGGCCATGGCGAGCACGCTGGAGGCAGCATGGCCCGGGCCGCTTGAAGGCCTGGTTGTCACCCGCTACGGCTATGCGGTGCCGTGTTCGCGCATTGAGATCGTGGAGGCCGCGCACCCCGTGCCGGACGACGCCGGGCTGGCCGCTTCGCAGCGCATGCTGGAGCTGGTGGCGGGCCTGGGCGAGGACGACCTGGTGATCTGCCTGGTCTCGGGCGGCGGGTCGTCGCTGCTGCCACTGCCGCTTGCCGGCATCACGCTTGACGACAAGCAACGCGTCAATCGCGCGCTGCTCAAATCCGGCGCCACGATTTCGGAGATGAATTGCTTACGCCGGCACCTGTCCGCCATCAAGGGCGGCCGGCTGGCTGCAGCCTGCTATCCGGCGCGGGTGCTGAACCTGCTGATTTCCGATGTACCGGGCGATGACCCGATCGATATCGCCTCGGGACCGACCGTGCCCGACCCGACCACGTGCGCCGATGCGCTGGCCATCGTCAAACGGTATGCGATCGACCTGCCGCCCAAGGTGATGACAATGCTGGCGTCCGACGCTGCAGAGACGCTCAAGCCCGGCGACCCGCGCTTGCCGCGCATCCGCACCGAGTTCATCGCCACGCCCCGGCTGGCGCTGGAAGCGGCTGCGCAGGTGGGCCGCGAGGCCGGTTATGCCGTGCACATGTTGGGCGACGCCATTGAAGGCGAAGCCCGCGATGTCGGCAAGGTTCTGGGCGGGATCGCGCTGGAAGCCGCCAGGCATGGCCAGCCGTTTGCCGCGCCGTGCGTGCTGCTGTCCGGTGGCGAGACCACGGTCACCGTGCGGGGCGCGGGCAGGGGCGGCAGGAACGTGGAGTTCCTGTTGTCGCTGGCGCTGACGCTGCGCGGCGAACCGGACATTCATGCGATCGCGGGCGACACCGATGGTGTCGACGGCCGGGAAGAGATCGCAGGGGCCGTGATCGGCCCCGACACGCTGGAACGTGCCTGGCGCGCCGGCCTGCGCCCGCAGGATGCGCTGGCCGCCAACGACGGCCATGGATTTTTCGAGGCGCTGGGGGATGCCGTCATCACCGGTCCCACGCTGACCAATGTCAACGACTTTCGCGCGATCTTGCTGACGCGCGCATCTGGAACATCCGCATGAGACGCCTTCGCAACGCCAAGATCGTGGCCACGCTCGGTCCCGCCAGTACAGATCCGGCCACCATTGAGCGCCTGTTTGACGCCGGTGCCGATGTGTTCCGGCTCAACTTCAGCCACGGCACGCATGCCGACCACCAGCAGCGGCTGCACAGCATCCGCGCCATCGAGAAGGAGCGCGGCCGCCCCATCGGCGTGCTGCTGGACCTGCAAGGACCCAAGCTGCGCATCGGCACCTTTGCCGATGGCCCGGTGGAACTGGCCGCACAGGCGGCATTTCGGCTGGACCTGGATGCCAGCGTGCCGGGCTCGGTCGAGCGGGTCAGCCTGCCGCATCCGGAGATCTTCGCCGCGCTGCAGCCGGGCGCGGAACTGCTGGTCGACGATGGGCGCGTGCGCCTGCGCGTGGAGCGGTGCGGTCCGGAGTACGCCGAAACCACCGTGATCAACGGCGGCACGCTGTCCGACCGCAAGGGCGTCAATGTGCCGGGCGTGGTGCTGCCCCTGTCGGCGATGACCGAGAAGGACCGGAGCGACCTGGACTTTGGCCTGTCGCTGGGCGTGGACTGGATTGCGCTGTCGTTCGTGCAGCGCGCCGAGGATATCGAAGAGATCAGGCAGATCGCGGACGGCCGCGCCGGCATTATCGCCAAGCTGGAGAAGCCCGCTGCCATCCAGAGCCTGGAAGCGATCGTGGCGGCGTCGGATGCGGTCATGGTCGCACGCGGCGACCTGGGCGTTGAAATGCCGGCGGAACAGGTGCCGTCGCTGCAGAAGCGCATCGTGCGCGCCTGCCGCAAGGCCGGCAAGCCGGTGATCGTTGCCACCCAGATGCTGGAGTCGATGGTCAGCGCGCCGGCACCGACGCGCGCGGAGGCCTCCGATGTGGCGACCGCCATCTACGACGGCGCCGACGCCGTGATGCTGTCCGCCGAATCGGCCTCGGGCAGCTATCCGGTCGAAGCCGTGCAGATGATGGACAGCATCATCACGCGCACCGAAGCGGACCCGCACTACCACGAAGCCATCCAGGCCTCGCATTCGGAGCCGCGCGCGCAAGCCGCCGACGCCATCGGCTATGCCGTCCGGCACGTGGCGAACCTGCTGCGCGTGCCTGCCGCGGTCACCTACACCAGCTCAGGCTACTCCGCGCTGCGCATGGCGCGCGAACGGCCCGAAGTGCCGATCCTGGGCATGACGCCGCGCGTGGCCACCGCGCGCCGGCTGGCGCTGGCTTGGGGCGTGCATGCGGTGCTCTGCCATGAAGTGGTCGATGTGCTGGAGATGACCGAGCTGGCCAGCCGCACCGTGCTGAAGGAGCAGTTCGGCGTGGCCGGGCAGCAGATCGTCATCTCGGCCGGCCTGCCGTTCACCGTGGCCGGCACCACCAACCTGCTGCGCATCGCGCAGGTCCAGTAAGGGGATCCACATGACTGCAATCGGCGAAATCCGCGGCTACGAGCTGCTCGATTCCCGGGGCAACCCGACGGTGGCGGCCCAGGTGGTGCTGGCCGATGGCGCGGAGGGCTTCGCTGCCGCGCCGTCCGGCGCGTCCACGGGATCGCGTGAAGCGCTGGAATTGCGGGACGGCGACAAGCGACGCTATTTCGGCAAGGGGGTGCAGAAGGCGGTGCAGCACATCAACGTCGATATCGCGCGAGCGCTCAATGGCCTGGACGCCGCGGACCAGGCCGAGGTGGATGCCTGCCTGATCCGCCTCGATGGCACGCCAGAGAAGTCGCGCCTTGGCGCCAATGCGCTGCTGGCCGTTTCGCTGGCGAGCGCCAAGGCGGCTGCGGCTTCGGCCGGCGTGCCGCTGTACCGGTCGGTTGGCGCCGGCAAGACAGAGACCCGCCTGCTCCGGCGAGACGGAAGACACCACCATCGCCGATCTGAGCGTATGCACCGCGGCCACGCAGATCAAGACCGGCTCGCTGAGCCGCTCCGACCGCGTGGCCAAATACAACCGGCTGCTGTTTATCGAGGCCGAGCTGGGGTGCGCGGCGACCTTTGCGGGGAGGCAGGCAATTTCGCAGGTGAATTAGAGCGTCAACCCGCCGAAGCTGGCGGGAAACATAGAACATTCAGGAGACAAATCATGCGTGGTACTGAACTCGTGCGTCGTATTTCCGGTGTGGCCGTGCTGGCAGCCGGCTTTATCCTCAGCGGCACTTGCCTGGCACAGGAATGGCCGGCCAAGCCGATCACCCTGGTGGTACCGTTCCCGTCGGGCGGGACTACCGACGTGCTGGCGCGCGCGCTGGGCGACCAGTTGTCGAAGAGCCTGGGCCAGCCCGTGATCGTGGAAAACCGGCCCGGCGCCGGCGCCACCGTGGGCGCGGACTACGTCGCCAAGGGCAAGCCGGACGGCTACACGCTGCTGATGGGCGCGGTGCACCATACCATTGCCAGCAGCGTCTACAAGAAGCTGCCCTACAGCTTCCAGAAGGACCTGGCGCCCATCGCCACGGTCGCCATGGTGCCCAATGTGCTGGTCATCAATGCTGCCAAGACGCCGGCGAAGAACGTTACGGAACTGGTGGCCCTGGCGAAGAAGGCATCGCCGGAGTTTGCCTATGGCTCCAATGGCAACGGCACCGCGCAGCACCTGATCGGCACCCAGTTCCAGGCCGCGACGGGTGCGCCGCTGCTGCACGTGCCTTACAAGGGCAGCGGCCCGCTGACGACCGATCTGCTCGGCGGGCAGGTGACGATGTCGTTCGATACCCTGACGCCGGTGCTGCAGCACATCAAGTCGGGCAAGCTGCGCGCCCTTGCCGTCACCACCGCGCGGCGCTCCAGTGTCCTGCCTGATGTCCCCACTCTGGAAGAGGCGGGGCTGAAGGGCTTTGATATCGGCACCTGGTTCGGCGTGCTGGCGCCGGCCGCCACGCCAGCGCCCATCGTGACGCGGCTGAACGCCGAGATCGTCAGGATCGTGAAATCGCCGGACTTCCAGCAGCGCATGGTGGCGGTCGGGGCCGAGCCGATGGCGAGCACGCCGCAGGAGTTTGCCAGGCGGATCGAGGATGAGACGGTCAAGTTCGCCAAGCTGGTGAAGGACGGGAAGGTAACGATCGAATAAGTGACCAGCAGCAAAGACTGCAGGTCACGGATCAGCTTGGCCAGCTTGTCGTCGCCCAGGTACTCCACCGGGTTGTACGGCACGTTCAGGTCGGGCTGCCAGCAACGGCAAAGCGCAGCCAAGCGCGCCCATGGCCTTTGCCAGCCAGCTACTCATGGGCCGTTCTCCTGGATGAATTCGCCTGGCACTTGCAGGGCTACCGCACAAACATGCCCAACCCTTCGTGGTCGTAATACTCCAGCCACACGCGGTCGCTGGAGAACGCCGCCTGCGAGATCGTGCCCGGCGTTGCATTCTCGTTGTTGAGCACGAAGGTGAAGACATCGCCGTCCCAGTGGCTCAGCGGCAAGGTCAGCGGCGTGGCGCCCAGCGTCATCACCAGCGTGCCGCCCTGATCGGCCACCTGCAGCGAACCGTAGTAGTCGTTCTGGTAGGTGCCGGTGTAAGTTGAGAGCGCACGGGCCGGCAGCGGATTGGCGGGGCGCGGTTGCCCGACCAGCCGGCCTTCCGGCGCCAGCAGCGGCGCGAATGCGTCGCCGTAGATCTTGCCCCAGTCGCGCTGGATGGCGCCGTACTGCGCCAGGTCGAAGAACTGTGCGTTCAGGGTTTCCGGGACGCCGATGGGATAGCCATTGGTCAGCGTCACGATGGCCAGGTTCAGCGACGGCACCGCTGTGAAGCTGGTGGCCGCGCCTGCCACGAAGGCCCCTGAGTGGTTGTAGGAGGTCAGGCCCAGTTCGGTGGTGCCGACATTGAAGCCATAGCCGTAGTAGCCGGCCGGGCGGCCGTTGGCGGGCGGACTGCTCTGCATCTGCTGGCTCAGCGCGGGCGCCAGCGCGGCGGCGTCGACGATGTGTTGGCCGGCGAACTCGCCTTTGGCGAGCAGCATCGCCAGCCAATTCGCCATGTCGTTGACGGACGAGCTGACGCCGCCGGCGGGCGATTGCGCATCCGGCATCGTGCCCAGGCCTTGCACCCAGCTGCCGTTGAGCTTGACATGACCCACCGCGCGGTTGTCGCGCGCGGCAAAATCGGCGTAGCGCGAACTGGTGCGCGTCATGCCCAGCGGCTGGTAGATGGCCCGGTCGGACAGCGTGGCCCAGTCGATGCCGGCGGCGGTGGCCACGGCCTCGGCGGCGGCGGTCATGCCGAAGTTGGTGTAGGCATAGGCCGCCCGGAACGGATGCAGCGGCAGGTAGCGCAGGCGCGTCAGCACTTGCTGGCGGTTGTAGCCCATGTCTTCCAGGCGGTCGCCGGCATGGTCGGGCAGGCCGGAGCGATGCGCGTAGAGGTCGCCAATGGTGATGGCTTCCGTGACCTCCGCATCCGAGAGCGTGAACCAGGGCAGGTGCCTGCGCACGGGCGTATCCCAACTGATGCCGCCGCGGCCGACCTGGCGCGCCACCACGGTCGCGCCGATGGGTTTTGACACCGACGCAAGCTGGAACACAGTGTCGGCATCGACAGGCGCGGGGTCGGTCACCAGCCGGCGGCCGAAGCCTTTGGCGAAAACGGTTTGATTGCCGCGCACCACGGCAACGGCCATGCCCGGCACGCCGGAGCTGGCCATCAGGCCGGCGGCCAGCTTGTCGACCTGGGCGATGGCCAGGGTGATCTGGGCTTCGGGAACGGGATCGGGCGGTGGGTTTGGATTGTCGTCATCGCCACCGCAGGCGGGCAGAGCGGGGGCGAGCAGGCCGCCCAGCGCGGCTCCCAGGAAACGGCGACGGTCTTGCAGTTTGCCCACGGTGGTTCTCCGCAGTTCTTTAGTCAGGCGTCAGACGGCGCCTCCGCGCCCTTGGATAGGGATACTGTAGGCGATCAGTGGCGGAGTGGTGAATGCGAAACGTCTTATCGCCGCCCGATGGCGGGAGCGGGAAGCCGGGCTCAGTGCCATCCTGTTGTTGGCTGAAATCGAGAGCGAGCGTGCGGAAGGTTGCCGCAACGTGTATTCGCTGCTGGCAATGGCAAAGGCGCAACTGGACCAGACGGCAGCAAGGCTGTGTCCGGATGAATGAGGAGTCCGTCTCGGCAAAACAAAAAGCCCGCACTTTCGTGCGGGCTTTTTGCCTGAAACTCTGGTGCCCAGGAGAGGACTCGAACCTCCACAGTGTTGCCACCGCTAGGACCTGAACCTAGTGCGTCTACCAATTCCGCCACCTGGGCCGGTGGTGAGCCGCGAATTCTACCGAAGGCGGCGGAATTTGCAAGCCCCTGTGAGGGCCTCACGCAAAAAATTTTGCCGGACCGATGTCAGCAGCGATCCGGTCGCGTCATCCGCGCCATCGGCAATCAGAACGACGGCACCATCGCGCCCTTGTACTGGGCCTTCATGAACTGGCGCACGTCTTCAGACTGGTACGCTGCCACCAGCTTCTTGATCCACGGCTTGTCCTTGTCCTGCGTGCGCACGACGATGATGTTGGCGTACGGGCTGTGGATGTCTTCCAGCGCGATGGCGTCCTTGGTCGGCTGCAGGCCGGCGGCGAGCGCGTAGTTGGTGTTGATCACGGCGGCGCTGACATCGGGCAGGGCGCGGGCCAACTGGGCTGCATCCAGTTCCACGAGCTTCAGCTTCCTGGGGTTCTCGGCCACGTCCAGCGGGGTGGCGTTGACACCGTTGGTGCCGGCGCCTGCCTTCAGCTTGATCACGCCTTGCGACTGGAGCAGCAGCAGGGCGCGGTTCTCATTGGACGGATCGTTGGGCACGGCCACCTTGGCGCCTTGCGGCAGGTCCTTCGGCGACTTCAGGTTCTTCGCATAGATACCCAGCGGCGAAATATAGGTGTAGCCCACGCTCTGCATCTTGTAGCCGCGCTGCTTCACCTGGCTGTCCAGGTAGGGCTGGTGCTGGAAGCTGTTGGCGTCCAGGTCGCCAGCATCCAGTGCGGCGTTGGGCTGCACGTAGTCGTTGAACTCCACGACCTTCACGTTCAGGCCATTGCGCTTGGCCACCTTCTGGACGACTTGCCAGACCTCGGCATCAGGGCCGCTGACGGTGCCGACGCGGATAGTCTGTTCCTGGGCCGAGGCGCTGCTGGCGGCGATTAAACCAAGGGCGGACACTGCGACCGCCAGACGCTTGATGAGAGACGTGCTGCGCATAGGAGTTCTGGAGATATTCTGGTTATGTGGCGAGTGAGACAGTCGCCTGGGCAGGGATCGCCTGACCGGGGCGAGGGCCACAGATTAACGCAATTGCGTCCAGATGGCGCAGCGGGAATGAATCTGGCGTCTATTTCTTTTTCATATGCTTATGAATCCAGGCGAGACCAGAATAACGGCATTTAAATGCTTTTGTGTCCCGGCTCAGTCTGCAAAGAGACGCACTGCCGGCGCCACTGGCTCAGCCGGCCACCGCCCCATACCCCTGACTCTTCCACTCGACAAAACACAACCCATGCCCGAACGGGTCCGACAGCGTTGCCTGCCGCCCCCAGTCAAAGTCCTGCGGCCAGTCTTCGATCTCTGCGCCGGCTTCCAGCGCGCGTTCGATGGCCTGTTCCAGGTTGGCGACGACAAAGTCGAGGTGGACCGGGGTCCAGTGGCGGCGGTAGTCGCGCCGGGTGCCGGCGCGGGTGGTGGGGCGGGTGCCGGCGGGCTTGGCGAGCAGGTAGATCGGGGTATTGCCGCCCAGCATTTCGGCGACGGTGCCGTCGAACAGCTTGCGGTTCAGCCTCAGCCCAAGCCCCTGCGCGTAGAAGTCGATGCCGCGCGGCAGATCGTCGACATCGATATTGATCAGCAACTCCATGACAGCCTCCTGGCGGCGTTCCGTGTGAGAGCGGCCGCATTGTGCGCCGGGTCTCCTGACACCTGCTGTCAGGAGTGATGTTTCAGCCGGCCGCAGGCAGGTGTCAGGAACGGCGCGCTAGCCGCGCAACAGCTGCCGCACGACCGGGCGCAGCGCGTCGCCGAGTGCCAGGTGCGCGTCGGCATCCAGGTGCACGCCGTCGACCTCGCTGCTCTGGATCACGGCGCCGGCGTCGAACAGTGGACAGCCCAGTTGCGTGCAGACCTCGGCCACAGCTTGAGGCAGGCCCGTCCACTTATGTTCGCCGCCAGCAAACTTGGGCGCCAGCGGCCCGCACGGGGTGCGGATCGGGGGTGGGGTCACGACCAGCACCGGCGGCACCGGCATGCCCGGCTCGATCGGCGCGCTACGGATGGCCTGCACCAGCGTGGCGATGCCCTGGGCGGCGTGCCAGGCGTTGTGCGGGTGCATCGACTGGAAATCGTTGTTGCCCAGCATCAGGACCACCAGTGCCAGCGGCGAGTGGATCTCAATGCGCTGCGCCAGCCCGTGCAGGCCGTTGCGGCCGGGTTTGAAGGGATCGTCCCAGACCGTGCGGCGGCCGTTCAGGCAGTCTTCGATGATGCGCGCCGGGGTGCCGCCGTCGGCGTTCAGGCCCAGCTCCAGGCGGCCGGGCCAGCGCACCGGGAACGGCAGGCGCCGGCGCGTGCCGGGCACGATGCCCCATGACAGCGAGTCGGCGTAGACAAGGATCTGCAGGGGATCGGCTTCGGCGAGCGGCGCGGCGGTCATGCGGGGCTCCAGTTGGCGTGGATATTGGTCGATAAAGGGCAATGGCCCGTGTCAAGCCATGTTGCACCGCGCAGACAAAAAGGCCTCCCGGACACGCGGAGACTTCATAATATCGACTTACTGCAGACAGGGAGAATGAAGTTGCGTTTCGAGCACTTGGTTGAGATCAACGATCCGGGCAATCCTCAACTGGATCCGCTGACGCCTGACCAGCTGTGGCAAGGGCTGGTGCTGCGCGCCGAGTCGCCCGAACTCTTCGTGCTGGGCCTGGACCGCGCCGAGGTAGTCGGCCGCGGCGACTACTGGATTGATCGCGTGCTGCATTTTGGCAAGGCATCGATCCAGGATCATGTGGTGTTCGAGCCGCGCCGGCAGGTGCGCTATGAAACCGCGGCCACGGCCGAGCATGCCGGCGGCACGCTGACCATGGCGATCGAGACCCCGGCCCCGGGCGCGCTGCTGCTGCGCTTTGTCTACGACACCACCATGCCGGCGGTCGACGCCAGCGGCGATGACCGCTACGCCGAGATCGTCAAATCCGCCTATCACGAGGCCGATATCGACACCGTCCGCAAGATCCGCGAGATCGCTGACACCGGACGGCTGGGGTGAGCGAGGGCCCCGTCACGCCGGAGGGTTCCGGCCAGCGGCCGGGTCTGCCGACCCGGCTGGCGCTGCGCGCACGCTACGGCGAACGGCTGCGCTGGCTGGTGCTGGTGACGCTGATGCTGGGCACGATCTCGTCGATCGTCTCGTCCACCATCATCAACGTAGCGATTCCGGACCTGAGCCGGCACTTCGTGCTGGGGCAGGAGCGCGCGCAATGGGTGGCGGCCAGCTTCATGGTTGCGATGACGCTGTCGATGCTGCTGACGCCCTGGCTGCTGAATCGCTACGGGCTGCGCCGCACCTTCCTGGGGGCCTCGCTGCTGCTGGGCGCGGGCGGGCTCTTTGGCGGCTTTTCACCGACCTATGGCGTGATGATCGCGATGCGCGTGGCCGAAGGCATCGCCGCGGGCATCATGCAGCCGCTGCCCAATATCCTGATCCTGCGCGTCTTCGAAGAGCGTGAGCAGGGCAAGGCGATCAGCATGTTCGGCTTTGGCGTGGTGCTGGCGCCCGCGCTGGGGCCCAGCCTGGGCGGCTTCCTGGTCGAGGCCTTCGGCTGGCGCTCGATCTTTTTCGTGGTGGTGCCGCTGACGCTGATCGGCGTGCTGATGGCGCGGCGCTTCATGGCGGTGGACTCGATCATGATGGGCGAGCGCCAGCCGCTGGACTGGCGCGGGCTGGGCCTGGCCGGCATTGCCACGGTAAGCCTGCTCAACGGCGTGGTCGAGATGCGCAACAGCGTGCCCGCGGGCCTGGCGCTGTCGGGCTTCGGCGTGCTGATGCTGGCGGCGTTCGTGCTGTGGCAGCTGCGCGCGGCGCATCCGCTGATGAATCTGCGGCTCTACAGCTACCGGCAGTTCGCGGCCGGGGCAGTGGTGGCCTTTATCTACGGTGCCGGGCTGTTCGGCTCGACCTACCTGCTGCCGGTCTATATGCAGATGGCGCTGGAATACACGCCGTCGCGCGCGGGCCTGGTGCTGTTCCCGGCGGGCGTGGTGCTGGCGCTGACGATTGCCGTATCGGGGCGCTTCACGCACCGGATCGCGCCGCATATCCAGGTGTCGTTCGGGCTGTCGCTGCTGTCGCTGTCGTTCCTGCTGATGGCCCTGGGCTCGCGCTCCACGCCTTATCTGGCGCTGGTGGCGCTGGCGGTGCTGGGGCGGATCGGGCTGGGCTGCATCCTGCCGTCGCTGACGCTGGGGGCAATGCGGGGGGTGGACTTCACGCTGATCGCGCAGGGCTCAAGCTGCATCAACTTCCTGCGCCAGCTGGGCGGCGCCATCGGTGTGAGCCTGGCGGGCGTGGGGCTGCAATGGCGTCTGGCGGAGCACGGCGCGGTGCTGGGCCAGGCCGGCGACGCCGCCGTGCAGGCGGCGCGTATCCGTGCCTTCGATGAAACCTTCCTGGCGGTCGGCATGGTGATCGCCAGTGCGATGTTCGCGGCGTGGCGGATCCGGCCGCGGCCGGTGCCGGCGGCCTGAAGCCGCCAGGCCTGGCTGCGCTGGCTTAGCTGGCTGCGCCGCTGCGCAGTTCTTCCACCAGCGCGATGTACTGCTCCATCGCCTGTTCTTGCGCGGTGCCGCGCAGGGCTTCCCAGGCTTCAAACTTGTAGCGGCCGACAAAGTCGGTCATGCCGGGCTTGTCGCCGTGGGCATCGCCTTCGCTGCCTTGCTTGAACAGGGCGTACAGGCGCAGCAGGGACATGTTGCTGGGGCGCTCGCTCAGTTGCTTGACGTCGATCTGGGCCTGTTCGAAGCGTGCCTGCAGGTCGCTCATGGGGTTCCTCCGTGTGTGCAGTCTGGATTGCGAAAGTGCAGGCCGATGATAGCCGCCCGGCGGCGCCGCGCCGTCCGTATAAAACCGAAGAAGCCCTCGATTCCGGGCGCCACCGGATACAATCGCGCCATGTCCTGGATTCTTGCTGTTGAAACTTCTACAGAGTGGTGCTCGGTCGCGCTCGGACGTGCCGTGCCGGGTGCCGGAGTCGAGTGCCTGGTGCGCCATGAGCACACTGGTGCACGCTCGTCGGCACGCGTGCTGCCGGCTGCCGGCGAGCTGCTGGCCGAAGCCGGCATCGCGCTGGCGGACTGTGCTGCCATTGCCTTTGGCGCCGGCCCGGGCTCGTTCACCGGCCTGCGCACCGCCTGCGGCGTGGCACAGGGGCTGGCCTTCGGCGCCGGGTTGCCGGTCGTTCCGGTCAATACCCTGATGACCTGCGCCGAGCGCGCGCGTGCCGCCACCCCGGCGCTGCCGGACGACACCGCGGTGCTGGTGGCGCTGGATGCGCGCATGGATGAATCCTATTGCGCGGCTTTCCGCTGGCATGCCAGCGTGCAGGAATGGGCAGAAATCACCCCGATGCAGGTCAGCGCGCCGGAAACCGTGCCGCTGCCCGACGGCGATTTCTGGCTGGCCGGCAACGCAGCCACCGTCTTCGGCGAGCGGCTGGCGGGCCTGGCGCGCGCCGCGCGCGTGCTGCCGGAGGCGATGCCCCATGCGCAGCCGATGGTCGCCATTGCACTGCGCGCACTGGCGCGTGGCGAGGCCATCGACGCCGACCAGGCCATGCCGATCTACCTGCGCGACAAGGTCGCGCAGACCATCGCCGAACGCGAAGCCGCCGCTGCCGCCCGTGCCGCGGCCCAGGCCGGGAGCACATCGTGAGCGCAGCCTATCCGCTCGATGACCGCAACCACTGGCCGGCCGTGCCGGCCATGCCGGCGCTGCCGGACGGCTGGGCACTGGGCCGCATGAGCGCGCTCGACCTGCAGGCCGTGGCGGGCATCGAGGCACGTGCCTATAGCCATCCGTGGACCCGCGGCAATTTCGAGAACTCGGTCAAGTCCGGCCATCTCGGCCTGACGCTGCGCGACCCGGCCGGCACGCTGGTGGCCTACGCCGTGCTGATGCCGGTGGTGGATGAAATGCACCTGCTCAATATCACCGTCGAGCCGCAACGCCAGCGCCAGGGCTGGGGCGGCTGATGCTGGCGGTGGTGCTGGCGACCTCGCACGCGCACCGCATCCATACCATGCTGCTGGAAGTGCGGCCGTCCAATACCGGCGCGATCGCGCTGTACCAGGCGGCGGGGTTTGCCGAGATCGGGCGCCGCAAGGGCTATTACCCGGCCCTGGGCAGCAAGCGCGAGGACGCGCTGGTGCTGCGCCGCAGCTGGCCGGCGGAGTCCGCCGCCAATGAAGGCACGGAGGGCAGGGCATGAACCGCCGCGCACAGTTCCTGGAAGTCCTGGGCATTCCGACCGAATGGGTGCCGCGCGAGCGCGCGGATGCGCAGGCAGAAGCCGCGCCGGAGGCGGCCGTGGCGCAGGCAGCGATGCCTGTCGCCGAGGTGACTGTGGCGGAGGTTGCCGCAGTGGTCGCGGAACCCGCCGTGCCGGTGCCGGCGCCAGTGGCGCCGCCTGTCTCCAGGGCACCGGTTGCACCGCCGCTGGTCCCCGCCGGCCCGGAACCCGGCCTGGCGCAAGCGGGGCGCGAAGCTGCCATCGCCAGCATGGAATGGCCGGCGCTGGACGCCGCCGTGGCAAGCTGCACCGCCTGCGGCTTGTGCCAGGGCCGCACCAATACCGTATTCGCCGTGGGCGACCGCCAGGCCGAATGGATGCTGGTGGGCGAAGCCCCCGGCGAGAATGAAGACCAGCAGGGCGAGCCCTTCGTGGGCCAGGCCGGCAAGCTGCTCGACAATATGCTCGGCTCGCTCGGGCTGGCGCGCGGGCGCAATGTGTTTATCGCCAACGTGCTCAAGTGCCGCCCGCCCGGCAACCGCAACCCGGAGCCCGAGGAGGTGGCGCAGTGCGAGCCGTTCCTGCGCCGCCAGATCGCGCTGGTGAAGCCCAGGGTGATCGTGGTGCTGGGCCGCTTTGCGGCGCAGTCGCTGCTGCGCACCACCACGCCGATCGGCAAGCTGCGCGGCACCGTACATAGCTATGAAGGCATCCCCGTGGTGGTGACCTACCATCCGGCTTACCTGCTGCGCACCCTGACCGACAAGGCGCGCGCCTGGGAAGACCTGTGCCTGGCCAGGGAGGTCCATGACCGTGCGGGAGCTGGGGCCTGATCTCTCACTGACCCGCGGCGGCGACGGCAACAGGCCGTCGGGCCTGCCGCTGTGGCGCCGCGCCGCGTCGGCGCGCACGCGCGACCTGGCCTGGGCCACGCTCTCGCCGCCGCTGCTGGCGGCGGTGCCGGGCGCGGCCCCGGCGCGCTGGCCCGCCGGCACGCTGGCCGCCTGGCAGCGCTGGCTGGAAGCCGCGGATCCCGCCACGCTGCCCGCCACCATCGACGAACTGGCCGACGGCAACGCCGCCCCCTCCGCTGGCGATCCCGACCAGGACCCCGCCAGCCGCAGCCTGCGCCTGGGCCGCCATGCCGAGCGGTTGCTGCATTTTGCGCTGCGCCATATGCAGGGGCTGTCGCTGCTGGCTGCCAACGTTCCGGTGCGGCGCGCAGGGCGGCAGGGTATCCGCACGCTGGGCGAGCTGGATTTTGTCTGGCGCGAGCAGGCGTCGGGCGCAGTGGTCCACTGGGAGATGGCGGCCAAGTTCTACCTGATGGCGCCTGGCGATAGCCAGGTGCCGCGGGCGCAGGATTTCGTCGGCCCGAACCTGGTCGATCGACTTGGCGACAAGCTGGGCCACATCGTGCACCGCCAGCTCCCCCTGGGCTGCACCGCGGAGGCACAGGCCTTGCTGGGACATACGGTGGATCGCAGCGAGGTCTACCTGCTGGGCTGGCTGTTCTATCGCGATGGCCGGGTGCCGCCGGGGCTGGATGCGCTTGGCATCGCGCCAGACCATCTGCACGGCTGGTGGTCCACGCTCGACGGCTGGGCTGCCCGCGCTGCCGCGCGGCCCGGCTTGCGCTGGTGCCGCCTGCCGCGTACCGGGTGGTTGTCGGGCGCGCTGGTGCCCGAATCCGGCACGGAGGATGTCGGCGCGCTGCACGCGATGCTGACGCAGCGCTTTGCCGACCCGCGCCATGATCACGGCTGGCGGCGCGAATCGCCGGTGATGCTGTGCGAACTGGAACCGGCCGGGCCAGAGGCGCCGGGCTGGTGGCGCGAATGCTCGCGCGGGTTCGTGGTGCCGCCGGGGTGGGAGGAACGGGCGCTGGCGCGGGCAGCCGAGCCGTCCAGGCCAGGGCAGCAGGCGGCGCCGGGCGACACGGCCTGAGCATCCCGCGCCGGCTGCACCAGGGCGCGGGACAGGGGGCAGGACTAGTGGTGCTTGTCCTCGCCGATCATCGCCAGCGAGTTGAAGGTGCGCGCGTTGTACTTGTGCAGCTTGAGCACCAGCGCCATGGTCACGCAGATAAACAGGCCCAGCGCGACGATGACCACGCCGATCGGCACGTTCAGCTTGATCAGCAGCGCATACAGGCACAGCATCAGCAGCACCGAGACGTTCTCATTGAAGTTCTGCACCGCGATGGAGTGGCCGGCCGACAGCAGCACGTGCCCGCGGTGCTGCAGCAGCGCATTCATGGGCACTACGAAGTAGCCCGACATGGCGCCCACCACCATCAGGAAGACATAGGCGATGGCCATGTACAGCGGCATATGCATGCCCAGCACGTCAAGCGCGACATGGGGCATCGCATCCTTGGTGTAGAACGCCATGATCATCACGGTGGCGCCCATCGCCACGCCAAAGGGCAGTACCGACAGCGACTTGCGCAGCGGGATACGCGCCGCGGCCAGGATCGCGCCCACGGCCACGCCCACGGCCACCACGGCTTGCAGCAGCGCGCCCTGCGACAGGTTCAGGCCCAGCGATTTCTCGGCCCACTTCAGCACGATGAACTGCAGCGTGGCGCCCACGCCCCAGAACAGCGTGGTCACCGCCAGCGAGATCTGGCCCAGCTTGTCGCGCCACAGCGCCACGAAGCAGTCGCCGAACTCTGCGATCAGCTTGATCGGGTTCTTTTCCTGCTGCGGGTAGCGCGCGCCGGTTTCGGGGATGAACAGGTTGAAGACCGAGGCGATCACGTAGAACAGCATGATCACCACCATCGCGGCTTCGGCCGGGGTATCGATGCCGGTGTTCACGTAGGGGAGGTCGAACCGCAGCAGGATCTGCGACACGTGCACGGAAATCAGTGCGCCCCCCACCACGGTACCCAGGATGATCGAGCCCACCGTCAGCCCCTCGATCCAGCCGTTGGCCATCACCAGTTTCTCGGGCGGCAGCAGTTCGGTCAGGATGCCGTACTTGGCCGGCGAGTAGGCCGCCGCGCCGAATCCCACTATGCCATACGCCAGCAACGGGTGCAGCCCGAACATCATGATGGCGCAGCCGACCACCTTGATGGCGTTGGTGATGAGCATCACCCGCCCCTTGGGCATGGAGTCGGCAAAGGCGCCGACGAAGGCGGCGAGGACGACGTAGGAAAGTACGAAGAACAGCTTGAGCAGCGGGGTCATCCACTGCGGGGAATGCAATTCGGTGAGAAGGGCGATCGCGGCGATCAGTAAGGCGTTGTCGGCCAGCGAAGAAAAAAACTGCGCGGCCATGATGGTGTAAAAACCCTTCTTCATGCTGTCGACTTTTTCTCCATCGCGAACTCCGCTCAGTCCATCGCGAACTCCGCTCAGGCTGGCCAGGCTAGCGCCCACCGGGGAGGCCATGGTTTGCAGGGAACCTTGTGCCGCGGCCGTGTCGAATTGTGTCTGTGGTGCTGCGCTGCGGCGCCTTGAGGCTTGCCTGACAGTCATTGACATAATGCTTCGCTTTTAGAACATAGCCGGAGCGTCCGGCTTTATATCACGAAAACATGACATTCCCGAACCCCGGCAAGGGCTCTTTTTGAAAGCAGATTGCCGTGCCGATTCCCTAATGACCCCGGTAATGGCATCTGAATGTGTTCAAATAACGACTGCGATCGCGACCAGCCGACCGGGTCTTCCCTGATCTGGTGCGTGGTCGAACCGATATGGTGACTGGGATACATGGGCGTGCCAATTCCGCACATTCCCGCATGCCAGTCGCCGCAACATGCAGCTGCACACCGACAGGTGACGTTTGCGCCATCGATACTGAGACAGAGCCGTCCTTCCAGCACCCGCGCCGGCCGCCCATGCCGCCAGCGCCGCCTGCCTGCTCGTCCGCTTTCTGAGATGTGACTCCCATGCCAAGACCCATCCACGCAGTCATCCATCAACCCGCCCTGGCCAACAATCTCGACATCATCCGCCGCAAAGCGCCGAATTCGCGCATCTGGGCGGTGGTCAAGGCCAATGCCTACGGCCACGGCATCCGCCGCGTCTTTGCCGCGCTGCGGGTGGCCGACGGCTTCGGCCTGCTGGACCTCAATGAGGCCGTGCTGCTGCGTGACCTTGGCTGGCAGGGCCCGATCCTGCTGCTGGAGGGCTTCTTCCAGCCGCAGGATGTTGCCGTCATCGAACAATACCGCCTGACGACCGCGATCCATTGCGACGAGCAGCTGCGCATGCTGGAAAGCGCACGTGCCAAGGGGCCGCTGGCAATCCAGCTCAAGCTCAACACCGGCATGAACCGGCTGGGCTTCCATCCCGCGGATTACCGTACCGCCTGGGAGCGGGCCCGCGCCATGCCCTGTGTGGGCAGTATCGTCCATATGACGCATTTTTCGGATGCGGACAGTCCCCGCGGCGTCGCCCACCAGATCGAGGCCTTCGACGCCGCCACGGCCAACCTGCCGGGCGAGGCCAGCCTGTCGAACTCAGCCGCGGTGCTGTGGCACCCGCAGGCGCACCGCGCCTGGGTGCGCCCCGGCATCATCCTGTACGGCGCCTCGCCCACCGGGCGCGATGCCGATATTGCCGGCACCGGCCTGCAGCCGGCGATGTCGCTGCACAGCGAACTGATCTCAGTGCAGGACCTGCAGCAGGGCGATACCGTCGGCTACGGCTCCTTGTTCACCGCCGAGCGGCCGATGCGCATTGGCGTGGTGGCGTGCGGATATGCCGACGGCTACCCGCGCCATGCGTCGGGCTGGGGCGAGCAGCGCGCGCCGGTGCTGGTCGATGGCGTGCGCACCGAGCTGGTCGGGCGCGTGTCGATGGACATGCTGTGCGTGGACCTGACCCCGTGCCCGAAGGCCAAGGTCGGCAGCCCGGTCACGCTGTGGGGCCAGGGCCTGCCGATCGACGAGGTGGCGCAGGCCAGCGGCACGGTGGGCTATGAGCTGATGTGCGCGCTGGCGCCGCGCGTGCCGGCCTCGGTGGCGACGATCACGGCTTCGGACAGCGCCGCGCCTGCCGTGGCCTGATCCGGGGCGCTGGTGCGGGCGCAGGCCCGCGCACTAACCATCTGCCGGCCGGGCCACTTGTGGGCCCGGCTCGTTTTTTCCTGCAAGGACATCCGTTGGCCAAGACCAAGACTGTCTATACGTGTACTGAATGCGGCGGCACCACGCCGCGCTGGGCCGGCCAGTGCCCGCATTGCCAGCAGTGGAACACGCTGGTGGAGACGGTGGCCGAGTCCGCCGCGAACAAGCGCTTCCAGCCGCTGGCCGCCTCGGCCACGGTGCGCAAGCTGTCGGAGATCGATGCCGCCGACGTGCCGCGCTTCTCCAGCGGCATCGATGAATTCGACCGCGTGCTGGGCGGCGGCCTGGTGTCGGGCGGGGTGGTGCTGATCGGCGGCGATCCGGCATCGGCAAGTCCACGCTGCTGCTGCAGGCCCTGGCCAACCTTGCGGGCCAGCGCCGCGTGCTCTATGTGAGCGGCGAAGAATCCGGTGCGCAGATCGCGCTGCGCGCGCAGCGACTGGGCGTGGAAAGCCCGTCGCTGGGGCTGCTTGCCGAAATCCAGCTGGAGAAGATCCAGGCCACGCTGGAAGTGGACAAGCCCGAAGTCGCGGTGATCGACTCGATCCAGACGCTGTACTCCGAGGCGTTGACCTCCGCACCGGGCTCGGTCGCGCAGGTGCGCGAATGCGCGGCGCAGCTGACGCGCATTGCCAAGAGCAGCGGCATCACCATCATCCTGGTCGGCCATGTGACCAAGGAAGGCAGCCTGGCGGGTCCGCGCGTGCTGGAGCATATCGTCGATACGGTGCTGTATTTCGAGGGCGATACCCATTCGTCGCACCGGCTGATCCGCGCCTTCAAGAACCGCTTCGGCGCGGTCAATGAGCTGGGCGTGTTTGCCATGACTGAGCGCGGCCTGCGCGGCATCAGCAATCCGTCGGCGCTGTTCCTGTCGCAGCATGAGGAAACCGTGCCGGGCTCATGCGTGCTGGTGACGCAGGAGGGCACGCGTCCGCTGCTGGTCGAGATCCAGGCGCTGGTCGATACCGCGCATGTGCCCAACCCGCGCCGGCTGGCGGTGGGGCTTGAGCAGAACCGGCTGGCGCTGCTGCTGGCGGTGCTGCACCGGCACGCGGGCATTGCCTGCTTTGACCAGGACGTGTTCCTGAATGCGGTGGGCGGGGTCAAGATCACCGAGCCGGCCGCTGACCTTGCGGTGCTGCTGTCGATCCATTCATCGATGCGCAACAAGCCGCTGCCGCGCGGCCTGGTGGTGTTTGGCGAAGTCGGCCTGGCCGGCGAGATCCGGCCCAGCCCGCGCGGGCAGGAGCGCCTGAAGGAAGCCGCCAAGCTGGGCTTCACGGTGGCGGTGATCCCCAAGGCCAACGCGCCCAAGCAGAAGATCGACGGGTTGGAAGTGATTGCGGTGGAGCGCATCGAGCAGGCGATCGACCGCGTGCGGCACCTGGACTGAGGCATGGAAGCTGACGATATCGCCTTCGAGACGGAACGCCTGCGGCTGCGCCAGTGGCGCGAGGCGGACTATGCGCCGTTTGCCGCGCTCAATGCCGATGCGCAGGTGATACGCTATTTCCCTGCGCCGCTGACGCGTGTTGAAAGCGATGCGATGGCCGACCACTGCCGCAGCCTGATCGCAATGAAGGGATGGGGCGTCTGGGTAGCCGAGCGCAAGGCGGACGGTGTTTTCCTGGGGTTTGTCGGACTGCACGAGCCCACCGCGGCGCTGCCGTTCGCGCCTTGCGTGGAGATCGCCTGGCGCCTGGCGCAGCACGCCTGGGGCAGCGGCTACGCGACCGAGGCGGCACGCGGCGCGCTTGCCTGGGGATTTGAGCGGCTGAGGCTGGATGAGATCGTGTCCTTCACGACACTCGCCAATGTCCGCTCGCGGGCGGTCATGGAGAGGCTCGGCATGCGCGAGGATGCCGTGGGCTTCGAGCATCCCGCCTTGCCGCCAGGGCATCCGTTGCGGCCCCATTGCCTGTACCGTTTGCCGCGCACGGCGTGGCTGGCAGCCGGCGCATAGCACCCCTGCGTCAATCCGCCACAGGGCAGGTGGCTTGCGCTGCGTGTGACGCCAACTGCAAGCGCTGCAAAATAGGTAATAATGCGCAGCAATGCCGCGCCATCCACTGACGGCACCGCTTACCGGTTTACCTGATCACCCACTATGCAAGCCAACTCACGCGCCTATTTCCTGCTGATCGCCCTCGTTTCCTTTGGCCTGGTCGGCGTTGCGCTCTACCTGCAGTTTGAAAAGGGCTACCAGCCGTGCCCGCTCTGCGTGATGCAGCGCTTTGCCTTTATCGGCATCGGCATTTTCTCACTGCTGGCCGTGGTGGCGCAGAACACGCGCTCGCTGTGGCAGGGCCTGGGCATGCTGTCCGGCATTGCGGGCATCGCAGTGGCGGTCTACCACGTGTCGCTGCTGCTCAACCCCAAGGCCAGTTGCGGCATCGATCCGCTGGAAAACTGGGTCAACGCGCTGCCGACTGCCAAGGTGCTGCCGCAGGTGTTCTACGCGGATGGCCTGTGCACCGCGCCGCTGCCGCCGGTGCTGGGGCTGTCGGTGCCGGCATGGTCGCTGATCTGGCTGTTTATCCTGACGCTGACGCTGGCGGTGGGGTTGATCCGGCGCGAGAAGAATTTCCGCTGAGTCGGGAGCAAGCCATCGACATAAGAAACGGCGCCATTGGCGCCGTTTCTTGTTTGCGGTGGTGCGAGGGAGGGGACGCGAACCAGACTACGCAATCTGCTCGATCTGCTCCTGCAACTCCAGCCACTTCTCCTCCAGCGTCTCCAGCTCGCCGTTGACCTCGCCCTGGCGCTTGAGCATCTCCATCAGCCTGGTCTTGTTGGCTTCGGCATAGCTGCTTTCATCGGCCATGAACCGGTCGATCTCCTCTTTGGCGGTTTGCAGCACCGCCATGCGCTTTTCCACCTTTTCCAGTTCCTTCGTCAACGGCTTGCGCAGTGCTGACAGCCGCTGGCGCTCGTCGGCCTCCGCGCGGCGCTGGTCCTTGCGGTTGACCGCCGCCGCGGCATCGCCGGCGTTCTCTGCCAGGTGCGCGGCGGTGGCGGCATTGCGCTTGGCCGCGGCCTGTTGCAGCAGCCAGTCGCGGTAGTCGTCCAGGTCGCCATCGAAGGGCTTGATGGTGCCGTCGGCCACCAGCATGAACTGGTCGGCGGTGGCGCGCAGCAGGTGGCGGTCGTGCGAGACCAGGATCAGCGTGCCTTCGAACTGCGCCAGCGCCATGGTCAGCGCCTCGCGGGTATCGAGGTCCAGGTGGTTGGTCGGCTCGTCCAGCAGCAGCAGGTTGGGCTTCTGCCAGACGATCAGCGCCAGGGCCAGACGGGCCTTCTCGCCGCCGGAGAAGGGCTCGATCGGCGCGGTGGCCATGTCGCCGCGGAAGTTGAAGCTGCCGAGGAAGTCGCGCAGCTCCTGTTCGCGGGTGTCGGGCGCCAGGCGTGCCAGGTGCTGCAGCGGCGAGTCGTGGTCGCGCAGCGTCTCCAGCTGGTGCTGGGCGAAGTAGCCGATCTGCAGGCCCTTGCCCAGGCGCAGCTTGCCAGTAAGCGGATCTTGCGTGCCGGCCAGGGTCTTGACCAGCGTGGACTTGCCCTGGCCGTTGGCGCCCAGCAGGCCGATGCGCTGGCCGTTCTGGATCGACAGCGCCAGGTTGTGCAGGATGGTGACGGGCGGCTCGGCCTCGGCATAACCGCAGTCGACGCCGTCGAGCACCATCATCGGGTTGGGCGCGGCGTCGGGTTCGCGGAACTCGAAGGCGAAGCCGGCGGCCACGTGCACCGGCGCCAGCCGTTCCATCTTTTCCAGCGCCTTGACGCGGCTCTGTGCCTGGCGCGCCTTGGTCGCCTTGGCCTTGAAGCGCGTGATGAACGATTCCAGGTGCGCGATTTCCTTCTGCTGGCGCACGTAGGCGGATTGCTGCTGCGCCATCTGCTGCAGGCGCAGGGTCTCGAACAGCGTGTAGTTGCCGCCATAGCGGCGCAGCTGCTGGTTCTCGATATGCACGGTGACGTTGCAGATCGCGTCGAGGAATTCGCGGTCGTGCGAAATCATCACCAGCGTGCCGGGGTAGCGCGCCAGCCAGTCCTCCAGCCAGACGATGGCGTCCAGGTCCAGGTGGTTGGTCGGTTCGTCGAGCAGCAGCAGGTCGGACGGGCACATCAGCGCCTGCGCCAGGTTCAGGCGCATGCGCCAGCCGCCGGAGAACGAGGCCACCGGCTGCGACACCTGCGCCAGCGTGAAGCCCAGGCCCAGCAGCAGGGCCTCGGCGCGCGCCGGGGCGGTGTAGCCGTCGGCGTCGGCAAAGGCGGCGTGGGCTTCGCCCTCGGCGCTGCCGTCGCCGCTGGCCTGCGCGGCGGCTATGGCGGTTTCGATCTCGCGCAGGCGGGTGTCGCCATCGATCACGTAATCCACGGCGGTGCGGCTGACCGCAGGCGTTTCCTGCGCCACGTGCGCGACGCGCCACTGCGCCGGCACGATGACATCGCCCCCGTCCGGATGCAGTTCGCCGCGCAGCAGCGCGAACAGCGTCGACTTGCCGCTGCCGTTGGCGCCGACAAGGCCCACGCGCTCGCCCGGGTTGAGCGTCACGCTGGTGTGGTCGAACAGCACCTTGGTGCCGCGCTGGAGGACTAGCTGGTCGATTCGGATCACGAGAGGGGGAAATGCCTGAGTGAAAAACAGAAAAAGCGCTGAGAAAGCTGGCAACCGCCGGGTCTGGTGCGCTGGCCGGCATTGTAGCGTTTCCGGTGCGCCGCACGCCTTGGCGGTGCAAAACAGCCGGCCTACGTGCACCGCCAATGTGCCTTCATTTCTCGTGGATTCAGGGATTACCCTTGGTTTGGTAAAACTCTATTTTCTTGTTTGTGAGTTGCGTGTAAATTCATTTTCACGCAAACGACGTCCATCAGACGACGTCCAGACCAACCGCTTCCATCATGCCCAAAGGCCATTCGATCTCAGACCGCATTGCGCGCAGCTTGCCGACGCTGACGCCGGCACACCGCCGCATGGCGGAATACGTGCTGGCCAATCTGTTCCGCGCGGCGACCATGCGCATCGACGAATTTGCCGCGGCGGTGGAGGTGTCGGTGGCCACGGCGAACCGCTTTGCGCGGGCGCTGGGGTTCGACGGTTATCCGCAGTTCCGGGCCGAACTGGTGCGCGGCTTCGAAGCCACGCTGGCTCCGGTGGAGCGGCTGCGCAGCGAGCTGGAGCGGCCCGCGACCGTGGCCGAAGTCTTCGCCGCCTCGCTGGAAGATGCCGCGGCCAATGCGGAAGCCACGCGGCGCGGCATCGACCCGGAGGCCTGCGAGCGCGCGGTCTCGGCGATCCTGGCGGCGCAGCGGGTCTACGTGGCCGGCTTCGGCGCCAGCGGTTTCCTGGCGGGCCTGCTGCAGCACGGGCTGGAAATGCACTGTCGCATGGTGACCTCGGTGGCAGGCGCCGGCGGCGCCTCGCATGCGGCGCGGCAGCTGTTCAAGCAGCAGCCGAGCGACCTGCTGATCGTGATTGCCTTCCCGCGCTACGTCACAGACACCATCGAACTGGCTGAGCGGGCCAAGTCGCACGGCGGCCAGGTGCTGGCGCTGACTGACGGGCCGACCTCGCCGCTGGCGCCGCTGGCCGATATCGCGCTCTACGCGCAGGCCGGTAACCGGCTGTCGGCCAACTCCGATGCCACCGTGCTGGCGCTGATCGAGGCGCTGTGCGGCGCGGTGGCGCACCGGGCCGAGCGCCCGGTCAAGGCCGCCGCCGAAATGACTGAATTCCTGCTGCCGTGGCTGTACGGCACGCCGGCTGCGGAGTCCGCCGGCCGTGCCGCGCCCGGCACCCCGCAGTCCACCGAACCCACGGCTGGCGCCAGGCGCGGCCGATCCTCCAACACCCGGAAGTCCTGAGCATCCACATGCAACCAGCAGTCATTGCCATCCACGGCGGCGCCGGCACCATCACCCGCGCGGCGATGGACGCCGCCCGCGAACGCGAATACATCGAAGCGCTGCAACACGTGCTGCAAGCCGGCCAGCGCATCCTGGCCGAGGGCGGCAGCGCGCTCGATGCGGTCACCGAGGCCGTGCGCCTGCTGGAAGAGTGCCCGCTGTTCAACGCCGGCAAGGGCGCCGTGCTGACCCATGCCGGCACCTATGAGCTCGATGCCGCGGTGATGGACGGCGCCACGCTGGAAGCCGGCGCCGTGGCCTGCGTCACGCGCCTGCGCAACCCGGTGCTGGCCGCGCGCGCCGTGCTGGACCACAGCGAACACGTGCTCTTTGCCGGCGCCGGCGCCGAAGCCTTTGCGCAGTCGCAAGGGCTGGAACTGGTGAGCCCGGACTACTACTTCACGCAGGCCCGCCATGACCAGTGGCAGCGTGCGCTAGGCAACGCCGGCATGGCGCTGCTGGACCACGATGCCGCTGCGCTGGTGGCGCAAGGCAAGCCGCAGGCGGGCGACCCGATCGATCCGGACAGCAAGTTCGGCACCGTCGGCGCGGTGGCCTGCGACGGGCGCGGCAACCTGGCTGCGGCCACCTCCACCGGCGGCGTGACCAACAAGCGGGTGGGGCGCGTGGGCGATACCCCGGTGATCGGCGCGGGCTGCTATGCGGACGACGTGGCGGCCGTGTCCGCCACCGGCACCGGCGAGATGTTTATCCGCACCGTGGCGGCGCACGACGTGGCCGCACAGATGCGCTATGCGGGCCTGTCGCTCGAGGAATCGGCGCGGCGCGTGGTGATGGAGAAGCTGCCGGCCATCAACGGCCGCGGCGGCCTGATCGCGGTGGACCGCGCCGGCAACGTCACGCTGCCGTTCAACACCGACGGCATGTACCGCGGTTTCGCCCGGGTGGGCGAGGCCGTGAACGTGTCGATCTACGGCTGACGCCATCCCCCTGCATCACCCGGCAATACAAGGAGTTCCAGTGGCCACTTCCCCTATGCAAGCCTCCCAGTCCGGCATCGTACTGCCACCGCAGCGGGTAGTCTCGGTAAACGGGCTGTCCGTGCGCTTTGCTACGTCCGAGCGTACCGTCGAGGCCGTGCGCAACCTGTCCTTCCATGTCGAGCGCGGCGAGACGCTGGCGGTGGTGGGTGAGTCGGGATCGGGCAAGTCGGTGACGTCGCTCGCGCTGATGCGGCTGGTGGAGCATGGCGGCGGCAAGATTGTTGCCGGCAGCATGGCGCTGCGCCGGCGCGGCGGCGAGGTGCTCGACCTGGCGCGCGCGGATAACGCCACGCTGCGCAGCGTGCGCGGCGCCGACGTGGCGATGATCTTCCAGGAGCCGATGACCTCGCTCAACCCGGTGTTCCCGGTGGGCGAGCAGATCGCGGAATCGATCCGCCTGCACCAGGGCAAGAGCCGCGCGGCGGCGCGTGCCGAAGCGCTGCGCATGCTGGAGCTGGTGCGCATCCCCGAGGCGCGCCGCGTGCTGGAGCGCTATCCGCACCAGCTCTCCGGCGGCATGCGCCAGCGCGTGATGATTGCCATGGCGCTGTCGTGCAAGCCGGCGCTGCTGATTGCCGACGAGCCCACCACGGCGCTGGACGTGACCATCCAGGCCGAGATCCTGCAGCTGATCCGCGGCCTGCAGGCCGAGATGCACATGGGCGTGGTCTTTATCACCCACGACATGGGCGTGGTGGCCGAGGTCGCCGACCGCGTGCTGGTGATGTACCGCGGCGAGAAGGTGGAAGAGGGCACCTCGGACGATGTGTTCCGTGCCCCCGCCCATCCGTACACGCGCGCGCTGCTGTCGGCGGTGCCGCGCCTTGGCGCCATGAGCGGCACCGACCTGCCGGCCAAGTTCCCGTTGCTGCAGCTGGACAGCGCCAACCCCGAGCCAGTCGCGCCGCAGGACACCGTTACCCCGGGCGTTGCTCCCATCCTGCGCGTGCAGGACCTGGTGACGCGCTTCGACGTGCCCGGCGGCCTGTTCGGCCGCGTCACGCGGCGCGTGCATGCGGTCGAGCAAGTCAGCTTCGACCTCTATCCCGGCGAGACCCTGGCGCTGGTGGGCGAGTCCGGCTGCGGCAAGTCCACCACGGGCCGCTCGCTGCTGCGCCTGGTGGAAAGCCAGAGCGGCACCATCGAGTTCGCCGGGCAGAACATCAGCAAGATGGAAGGGCCGGCGCTGCAGACCCTGCGCCGCAATATCCAGTTCATCTTCCAGGATCCGTTCGCCTCGCTCGATCCGCGCGTGCCGGTGGGCTATTCGATCATGGAGCCGCTGCTGGTGCACAAGGTCGCCGGCGGCAAGGAGGCCGAGCAGCGCGTGGCCTGGCTGCTCGACAAGGTGGGGCTGGACGCAGCGCACGCGGCGCGCTACCCGCATGAGTTCTCCGGCGGCCAGCGCCAGCGCATCTGCATTGCGCGCGCGCTGGCGCTGAATCCCAAGGTGGTGGTGGCCGATGAATCGGTCTCCGCGCTGGATGTGTCGATCCAGGCGCAGATCGTCAACCTGATGCTGGATCTGCAGCGCGAGCTTGGCATCGCCTTCCTGTTCATCTCGCACGACATGGCGGTGGTGGAGCGCGTGAGCCATCGCGTGGCGGTGATGTACCTGGGCCAGATCGTCGAGATCGGGCCGCGCCGCGCGATCTTCGAAAACCCCCAGCACCCCTACACGAAGAAGCTGATGTCGGCGGTGCCGATCGCCGACCCGGCGCGGCGCCACCTGCGGCGCGAGCCGCTCAACGACGAGATCCCCAGCCCGATCCGCGCGGTCGGCGACGAACCGGTGGTGCTGCCGCTGGTCCAGGTCGCCGGCAGCGGGTCGCTCGGCCATTATGTCGCCCGGCATGCCGTCGGCGGCGCTTATTGAAGTCCTCGAAATCAAGAAGTTACCAAGGAGATTCGACGATGTCTGCACGTATGGTTTCGCCCCGATGGATGGCCGGTGCCTTTGCCGCCGGCGCGCTGGGCATGTTGGCTTCGGCCCCGGCCTTCGCGGCCAAGGATGCCGTGATGGCGGTGTATTCCACCTTCACCTCGCTCGATCCGTACGACTCGAACGACACGCTGTCGCAGGCGGCCAGCAAGTCCTTCTACCAGGGGCTGTTCGGCCTGGACAAGGACATGAAGCTGGTCAACATGCTGGCCGACAGCTACGAGGTCAGCAAGGATGGCCTGACCTACACCTTCAAGCTGAAGAAGGGCATCAAGTTCCACGACGGCACCACGTTCGATGCCGCCGCCGTCAAGGCCAACCTGGACCGCGTCACCAACCCGGCCAACAAGCTCAAGCGCTACACGCTGTTCAATCGCGTCGCCAAGACCGACGTAGTCGATGCCAATACCGTCAAGGTCACGCTGAAAGAGCCGTTCTCGCCGTTCATCAACGTGCTGGCGCACCCGTCGGCGGTGATGATCTCGCCGGCCGCGCTGCAGAAGTACGGCAAGGACATTGCCTTCCACCCGGTGGGGACCGGCCCGTTCGAGTTCGTTGAATGGAAGCAGCCCGACCACCTGAAGGGCAAGAAGTTCGCCGGCTACTGGAAGGCCGGCTACCCGAAGATCGACACCATCACATGGAAGCCGGTGGTCGACAACAACACGCGCGCGGCGATCATGCAGACCGGCGAGGCTGATTTTGCCTTCAGCATCCCGTTCGAGCAGGCCGCGGTGCTGAAGAACAGCCCGAAGGTTGAACTGATCTCGGCGCCGTCGATCATCCAGCGCTACCTGTCCATGAACACCATGGTCAAGCCGTTCAACGATCCCAAGGTGCGCCAGGCCATCAACTACGCGATCAACAAGGATGCGCTGGCCAAGGTCGCCTTTGCCGGCTACGCCGTGCCGTCCGAGGGCGTGGTGCCGCCGGGCGTGGACTTTGCGGAGAAGCTGGGCCCGTGGCCGTATGACCCGGCCAAGGCGCGCGCGCTGCTGAAGGAAGCCGGCTACCCGAACGGCTTCGAGACCACGCTGTGGTCGGCCTACAACCACACCACCGCGCAGAAGGTGATCCAGTTCGTGCAGCAGCAGCTGCAGCAGGTCGGTATCAAGGCCTCGGTGCAGGCGCTCGAAGCTGGCCAGCGCGTGGAGAAGGTCGAGAGCGTGCAGAAGCCGGAAGACGCCGGCGTGCGCATCTACTACGTGGGCTGGTCGTCGTCGACCGGTGAATCGGACTGGGCGCTGCGTCCGCTGCTGGCTTCCGAGTCGATGCCGCCCAAGTTGCTGAACACCGCGTACTACAAGAACGACCAGGTCGACGCCGATATCGCCGGCGCGCTGCGCACCACCGATCGTGGCGAGAAGGCGCGCCTGTACAAGGACGCCCAGGAACGCATCTGGAAGGATGCGCCGTGGGCCTTCCTGGTGACCGAGAAGGTGCTGTTCGCGCGCAGCAAGCGGCTGACCGGTGCCTATGTGATGCCGGACGGCTCGTTCAATTTCGACGAGATCGATATCAAGCAGTAATGGGTAGATGGTCGGGCGCCGGCAGTACCCAGGCGCCCGATCCACGCTATCCCATCCCAGAGCAGTAAGCAGTAAAGCAGTAAGCCGACAGATGGCCGCCTGCCCGCGACGCGGGGTTCGCAGGCGGGCGG
Source organism: Cupriavidus necator (assembly GCA_022041995.1). Classification (GTDB taxonomy): domain Bacteria; phylum Pseudomonadota; class Gammaproteobacteria; order Burkholderiales; family Burkholderiaceae; genus Cupriavidus. The sequence continues at coordinate 2,473,534 of CP074381.1, read as the reverse complement.
CCCGCGGCCTTTCCTCTTGGTGTGTCATGCTGAATTACTTCCTCAAACGTGTGCTGGGCGTGATCCCCACGCTGCTGATCGTGGCAGTGCTGGTGTTCCTGTTCGTCCACCTGCTGCCGGGCGATCCCGCGCGGCTGGCGGCGGGCCCGGAGGCCGACTCGGCCACGGTCGAACTGGTGCGCAAGGACCTTGGGCTGGACCGGCCCATGCACGAGCAGTTCGTCAACTTCTTCTCCAATGCGGTCCGCGGCGAGTTCGGCCATTCGCTGCGAACCAAGCGTCCGGTGAGCGAGGAGATCGGCGACCGCTTCATGCCCACGCTGCTGCTGACAGTGGCGTCGATGGCCTGGGCGGTGGTGTTCGGCATGGTGATCGGCATCGGCTCGGCCGTGTGGCGCAACCGCTGGCCGGACCGGCTCGGCATGACGCTGGCGGTGTCGGGCATCTCGTTCCCCGCCTTCGCGCTGGGCATGCTGCTGATGGAGGTGTTCTCGGTGCAACTGGGCTGGCTGCCGTCGATCGGCGCCGACACCTGGAAGCACTACGTGTTGCCGTCCATCACGCTGGGCGCGGCGGTGGCCGCGGTGATGGCGCGCTTTACCCGGGCCTCGTTCGTCGAGGTCTTGCAGGAAGACTTTATCCGCACCGCCCGTGCCAAGGGCGTGCGCGAGACGCTGGTGGTGACCAAGCATGGCCTGCGCAACGCCATGATCCCGGTGGTGACGATGATGGGCCTGCAGTTCGGCTTCCTGCTGGGCGGCTCGATCGTGGTCGAGAAGGTGTTCAACTGGCCGGGCCTGGGGCGCCTGCTGGTCGATGCCGTCGAGATGCGCGACTACCCGGTGATCCAGGCCGAGGTGCTGCTGTTCTCGCTCGAATTCATCCTGATCAACCTGGTGGTGGACATGCTCTACACCGTGATCAACCCAACCATCCGCTACAAGTGAGGCCGGCATGACTGAGCTTTCCACGCCCGCCGCAAGTGAAGCGGCACCCGCCACCGCCCCCGTGCCGGAGGCCGTGCGCACGCCCTGGACCGAGTTCTGGCGCAAATTCCGCAAGCAGCACCTGGCGCTTGGCGCCGGCGCGTTCGTGCTGGTGCTGGTGGTGATTGCCATCGTGGCGCCGCATATCGTGCCGTACGACCCGGAGAACTTCTTCGACTACGACGCGCTCAACGCCGGCCCGTCGGCCGCGCACTGGATGGGAGTCGATTCGCTCGGACGCGATATCTTCAGCCGCATTCTGGCCGGCGCGCGCATCTCGCTGGCAGCGGGCTTCCTGTCGGTGATCATCGGCGCGCTGATCGGCACCGTGCTGGGCCTGCTGGCGGGCTACTACGAAGGCTGGTGGGACCGCATCGTGATGCGCATTTCCGACGTGCTCTTCGCCTTCCCGGGCATCCTGCTGGCGATCGGCATCGTGGCGATCCTCGGCAACGGCATGACCAACGTGATCTTCGCCGTGGCCATCTTCAGCATCCCCGCGTTCGCGCGGCTGGTGCGCGGCAATACGCTGATGCTCAAGCGGCTGACCTACATCGAGGCTGCGCGCAGCATCGGCGCGTCGGACTGGACCATCCTGATGCGGCATATCCTGCCGGGCACGGTGTCGTCGATCGTGGTGTATTTCTCGATGCGCATCGGCACCTCGATCATTACCGCGGCCAGCCTGTCGTTCCTGGGGCTGGGTGCGCAGCCGCCGACGCCGGAGTGGGGCGCGATGCTCAACGAAGCCCGCGCCGACATGGTGACCGCGCCGCACGTGGCGATCTTCCCGAGCCTGGCTATCTTCCTGACCGTGCTGGCCTTCAACCTCCTGGGCGACGGCCTGCGCGACGCGCTCGACCCCAAGATCGACCGCCGCTGAACATGACCGGATCGACAACGGGCGTGCCGCGTGTCGGCAACCTGCCGGCAGGTCCGCTGGACAGCATTGCCGACGTGGCCGGCGTGACGGTCGGCCATTGCACGCTGGCGGATGGCGCCGTGCAGACCGGCGTCACCGTGATCCGTGCGCATGGCGGCGATCCCTACCGTGACAAGGTGCCCGCCGCGGCCACCGTGCTCAACGGCTTTGGCAAGAGCATCGGACTGGTGCAGGTGGACGAACTGGGCGTGCTGGAAACGCCGCTGGCGCTGACCAATACCTTTTCGGTCGGCGCGGTGGCGCAGGCGCAGATCCGCGCGGCGGTGGCGGCCAATCCGGAGATCGGCCGCGCGCTGCCGACAGTCAATCCGCTGGTGTTCGAGTGCAATGACGGCTACCTGAACGATATCCAGCGCATGGCGGTGGAGGGCAGCCACTATGAGGCGGCCCTGGCCGCTGCCGGCCATGACGTTGCGCAGGGCGCGGTCGGCGCCGGGCGCGGCATGTCGGCATTCGGCGTCAAGGGCGGTATCGGCGCCGCTTCACGCCTGGCCGGTGGCTATCGCGTGAGCGCGCTGGTGCTGGCCAATTTTGGCACGCCGGAATCGTTGACCGTGGCTGGCCGGCTGGTCGGTCCGGAACTGGTGCAGCGCCTGGCGCAGCCCGACGCGGCGGCGCAACCGGAAAAAGGATCGATCATCATGATCGTCGCCACTGACGCTGCGCTGGACGCGCGCCAGCTGCGCCGGCTGTCGCTGCGCGCCGGCGCCGGGCTGGCGCGTACCGGCTCGGTGTTCGGGCATGGCTCGGGCGATATCGCACTCGCGTTCTCGACCGCGTATACCGTGCCCCACGACGCCGCCCGGCCGATGCCCGCCGTCGCCATGCTGCATGAAACCCGACTCGACCCGCTGTTCCGCGCCGCGGCCGACAGCGTCGAGCAAGCTATCCTGCATGCCCTGTGGCATGCCGCACCGGTGCAGGGCCGCGATGGCCACGGCCGGCGCGCACTGCTGGACGTGATGCCCGAACTGGGCCGGACCGCCTGATGAAGATCCTTGTTTCCACTGATATCGAAGGCGTGGCTGGCGTCTTCCACGCCGAACAGACGCGCCCCGGCAACGGCGAATACGAACGCGCCCGGGCCTGGATGACCGGCGAAGCCAATGCTGCGGTCGAAGGCGCCTTTGCCGGCGGGGCCACCGAGGTGCTGGTCAACGATTCGCACGGCGGCTTCCGCAACCTGTTGCCGGACCAGCTCGATCCGCGCGCGCGGGTGGTACTGGGCAAGCCGCGCTACCTTGGCATGATGGCCGGGGTAGAGGCCGGTGTCGAAGGCGTGCTGATGATCGGCTACCACGGCCGCGCCCAGAGCCGCGGCGTGCTGGCGCACACCATCAACAGCGGCGCCTTTGCGCGGGTCTGGCTCAACGGCAAGGAACTGGGCGAGGCGGGCCTGTACGCCGCGCTGGCCGGCGAGTTTGGTGCGCCGGTGCTGATGGCCAGCGGCGATGATGTCTTCGTGCAGGAAACCCATGCGCTGATGCCGTGGGTGCGCTATGTCGAGACCAAATCCGCGGGCGGTTTCGGCAGCGGCACCTCGCTGTCGCCGGCGGCGGCGCGCGAGGCCATTGCCGCGGCGGCGGCAGCCGCGGTGCGCGAACGCGCGCAGGCGCAATGCCTGCGCATCGCCGCACCGGTGACTTGCACCCTGCAGACCCTGACGCCCGCGCACGCAGACCTCTTCTGCCAGTGGCCGACGCTGGAGCGCCGCGACGGCGTGGCGCTGTCCTTCCAGGCCGACTCGGTCCAGGCCGCGGTGCGCATGCTGAACTGCCTGTCGGCGATGTCGTTCATGCTGAAGTAGGGCAGGGCAGATTGACCGGGGCGATCGCGCAGATCGGCGACAATGGCGGGTCTAGCAATACAGGCATGACCCGCATCGCATGACCCAGGCAAACAACGGGGCTGGATCCCCTTGCGCAAGGACTTCGTCGACCCCGCCACGCGCTGCCATGCGCGGGGCGCGAGCCGCCGCCACCATGGCTTTCCGGCCGGCCAGGCTTATATCCTGCGCGACGCCGCAGGGCATGAATATCCCTTTGGCGACGACTGCGCGCGCGCCGCGGTGCCGCATCCGGGCCTGCTGCTGCAGGTGCCGGACTACACCGAGCGCGATGTGGTGCCGCGCATGGCCTTGCCCGAGGCAGCGCCCCCCGCCCGCCGGCGCGATCCCGCCCAGGCGCTGGCCGCCGAGCGTGCCGCCGCGATCCGCTACCTGGTGCTGCGCATGGAGAAGGTGGCCGCAGTGCCGCGCGTGCAGCCGACAGTGCGCTTCCCGGCGCTTGAGGGCGTCTACGAGCAGTACCAGCGCACCGGCGACATCGGCATGGCGCAGGTGCGCCGCATCCTGGCGATCGAGCGCAGCCCGGCCACGCCGCCGCGGCTGCGCGTCACCAACCTGCTGGACGTCTATACCGCGCATGTCAAGCTGGAATGGCTGATCGCGGGGTCCAACAGCGTCGACAACATCCGCTTCCTGCGCAGCCTGCACGACTGGCTGGCCCGTCACCTGGTGCTGACCGCCGGCCAGCTGGCCGCGGCCGGGATCGAGATGCATCCGCAGGCGTTCACCTCGCCCGGCATCTGGGGCCCAGGGACGGAGCCCGCGCCGGCATCGCCCGGGTATTCATCCGGATCGGTGTTCTAGCGGCGGGTGGCAAGACCTGCGGATTTGGCGTCTAATGCCTGCATCGCATCCGCCGGTCACGCCATGAGCCATTTTTCTCGCAGCTACGCCGAAGCCCGCCAGAAGTTCCTTGACGCCGCGCGCACGGCGGGGGCCGCGCTGGCGCAGTTCCCGCATCCGACCAAGCGCGGCAGTGCCGGCGAGGACCTGGCGATCGACGTGGCGCTGGCCGGCCCGGCCGACGCCCGCCGCTGCCTGATGGTGACCTCGGGCACGCACGGCGCCGAGGGCTTTGCCGGCTCCGGCGCGCAGGTGACGATGCTGCACGACGCCGCGCTGCTTGCCGATTGCGCCGCCGCCGACACCAGCCTGCTGCTGGTGCATGCGGTCAATCCTTACGGTTTTTCCCACCTGCGCCGGGTCAACGAGGACAACGTCGACCTGAACCGCAATTTCATGGACTTCACGCAGCCGCTGCCGCACAACGAGGCCTATGCCGAGATCGCGCCGCTGCTGGTGCCGGCGCAATGGCCGCCGTCCGACGCCGACCAGGCGCAGCTGATGAAGGCCGTGGCCGAGCGCGGCATGCCGTGGTACCAGGCCGCGGTCAGCCGCGGCCAGTACCAGGACCCGGGCGGCATGTTCTACGGCGGCGACAAGGCCACCTGGAGCAACTACACGCTGTGCCGCATCCTGGCGCGCTTCGGCGCCGGGCGCGAGGCGCTGCGCTGGATCGACGTCCATACCGGGCTGGGCCCCTGGGGCTATGGCGAGCCCATCCACATGGGCCCGGACACGCCGCAGTCGCTCACGCGCACGCGCGCGATCTGGGGCGGGCGGGTGACCTCGATCTACGATGGCTCGTCGACCTCGGCCAACCTCACCGGGCTGGCCTGGCACGCGGTGCTGCAGACCCTGCCCACGACGGACTATGCCGGCATCGCGCTTGAGTTCGGCACGCTGCCGGTGGGCGAGGTGCTGGAGGCGCTGCGCGGCGACCACTGGCTGCACCAGCACCCGGAAGCCGACGAAAACCAGCGCGCGCTGGTCCGCCAGGCGATGTGGCGTGCCTTCTACGGTGATGCCGACGACTGGCGCGACGGCGTGGTGGCGCAGGTGACCGACGCAGTGCGGGACACCATTGCCTCCGCCTAGCCGGCGCTGGCAGCAAGCGCCTTCTGGTAATGTCTCGAGGTTGGCGCTAGAGTGCTGAGCCAGGCACTGGCGCCATGCCTTGGCCGGCACGTGCAGCAGCCGGGCCGCAGTCAGAAAATAACCAAGAACAAGACGGAAGAGGTCGGGGCGGGCCGGGGCGCATGATCCTGCGCGTCGCCGCGGCCTGGCGCACGGCGTCGCTTCCGGCATCAGCTCGGCAGGGAGGCCGGTGCGATGACCCTCTATGAACTGAAGCCCAGGTTCCAAACCTGGTTGCGCCCCATGGTGCTAGACCTGGCGCAGCGCGGCGTGACTGCCAACCAGGTGACGCTGGCCGCCACGGCCGGCTCCCTGGCGGTGGGCGTGCTGGCCACGCTGGGCATGCTGGTGGCCCAGACCCCGGCGCTGTACCTGCTGTTTCCCCTGTGGTTGTTCCTGCGCATGGCGCTCAACGCCGTCGACGGCATGCTGGCGCGCGAGCACGGCCAGCAGAGCGTGCTGGGTGCCTACCTGAACGAGCTTGGCGACATTGCCTCGGACCTGGCGCTGATCCTGCCGCTGGCCGCGCTGCCGGGCTTCAGCCTGGGCCAGGTCGGCACCTTCGCGCTGCTGGCGGTGATCGTCGAGGCCGCCGGGCTGATCGGCCCGCAGGCCGGGGCCAGCCGGCGCTACGACGGCCCGCTGGGCAAGAGCGACCGCGCCTTCGCGGTCGGCGCGGTCGCGCTGTGGGCCGGTGTTGGCCTGGGCTTTGGCGCGGCCGGCAGCTGGCTGTGGCTGGTGCTGTCGCTGCTGTCGCTGTTCACGATTGCCAACCGGGTGCGCCGCGGTGTCGCCGAGGCCCAGTCCCGCACTGCGGAGTAGCGAGATGGACCGGCCGTCGACCCGCCAGCCGCAAGCGCGGCACTTCGAGACCCACGACCGCCAGACGCTGTTCTATCGGCACTGGCCGGCCGTGGAGGGCCCGGCGCGCGGCGCCGTGGTGTTGTTCCATCGCGGCCATGAGCATTCCGGCCGGGTCGCCCACCTGGCCGACGAGCTGAACCTGCCCGGCTACGACATCTTTGCCTGGGATGCGCGCGGGCACGGCAATTCGCCCGGCGAGCGCGGCTACAGCCCCAGCCTGGCTGACTCGGTGCGCGATATCCAGACCTTCACCACCCATATCGCCGAGGTCCACGGCATCCCGCCGGAACGCACTGCAGTGATCGCGCAGAGCGTGGGCGCGGTGCTGGCCGCCACCTGGGTGCACGACTACGCGCCGCCGATCCGCGCGCTGGTGCTTGCTTCGCCGGCGTTCAAGGTCAAGCTCTATGTACCGTTTGCGCGGCCGGGGCTGAAGCTGATGCAGCGCCTGCGCGGCAAGTTCTTCGTCAACAGCTACGTCAAGGCCAGATTCCTCACGCACGATCCAGAGCGGATCGCCAGCTACGACAGCGATCCGCTGATCACGCGCGCGATCGCGGTCAATATCCTGCTGGACCTGTACCAGACCGCGGAGCGCATCGTGGCCGATGCCGCGGCGATCACGGTGCCGACGCAGCTGCTGATCTCCGGCGCCGACTGGGTCGTGCATCGCGGGCCGCAGGACCGCTTCTATGAGCGCCTGGGTTCGCGCACCAAGGAGCGCATCGTGCTGGACGGCTTCTATCACGACACGCTCGGCGAGCGTGACCGCAAGTTGGCGGTCGACGCCGCGCGCCGCTTTATCCTGCGCGAATTCGACACGCCGTCGGCACCACGCTCGCTGCTGGATGCCGACCAGATCGGCCCGTTCCGCGAGGAATCCGACCGCCTGGCGTCGGCGCCGGCCGGGCTGGCCGCCTGGTACTGGCGCGCGGCGCGGGCTAACCTGAAGCTGGGCGGGATGCTGTCGGACGGGGTGCGGCTGGGCCACCAGACCGGCTTCGATTCGGGCTCGACGCTCGACTACGTTTACCGCAACACGCCGTCGGGCCGCGGCACGCTCGGCCGGCTGGCCGACCGGCAGTACCTGGACGCGATCGGCTGGCGCGGCATCCGCCAGCGCAAGGTGCACGCCGAGGCGTTGATCGCGGAGGCCGTGCGGCGGCTGCGGGCGGCCGGCATGCCGGTGCGCATGGTCGATATCGCCGCCGGGCACGGGCGCTACGTGCTTGAGGCCCTGGGCGCGCTGGATGGCGGCGCGGCCGCGGTCGAGTCGATCCTGTTGCGCGACTACAGCCCGCTGAACGTCGAGCAGGGCCGCGCCCTGATCGCCGCCAAGGGCCTGGCGGACGTGGCCCGCTTCGAGCAGGGCGATGCCTTCGACGGCGACAGCCTGGCGGCGCTGGCACCGGCGCCGACACTGGCGGTGGTCTCCGGCCTGTACGAACTGTTCCCCGACAACGCGATGGTGCGGCGCTCGCTCGATGGCCTGGCGCGCGCGGTGCCGCCCGGCGGCTACCTGGTCTACACCGGCCAGCCCTGGCATCCGCAGCTCGAATTCATTGCGCGCGCGCTCACCAGCCACCGCGCCGGCGCCGCCTGGGTGATGCGCCGCCGCTCGCAGGCCGAGATGGACGAACTGGTGCGGGCCGCGGGCTTCGACAAGGTGACCCAGCGCATCGACCCGTGGGGCATCTTCACCGTCAGCCTGGCGCGCAGGCGCGGCGCATGAGCACAGTGCCGACGGAGGTTGGCGCCGGGGCGCGTCCGGACCCGCCGGCGGGGCAGCGGCCCTGCGGGCTGGCTTGCCTGCTGCTGGCGCTGGCCGGCGCGTTCTTTTTCTCCAGCTACGGCTTTGCCAACTGGCTGGCGAGCCAGCGCGCCAACGTGCCGGCGGTCTATTTCGAATGGGAGCGGGGGATTCCGTTCCTGCCGTGGACCATCCTGCCGTACTGGTCGATCGACCTGCTGTACGGCATCTCCTTTTTCCTGTGGCGCACGCGCGCGACGCTGCTCACGCACGTCAGGCGGCTGGTGCTGGCGCAGCTGGTGTCGGTGGCATGCTTTATCGCCTTCCCGTTGCGCTTCAGCTTTGCCCGGCCTGAGGCCGACGGCCTGCCGGGCCAGCTGTTCACGCTGCTGGGCGGTTTCGACTTGCCGTTCAACCAGGCGCCGTCGCTGCATATCAGCCTGCTGGTGATCCTGTGGGTCGCCTTTGCGGCGCACCTGCGCGGCGGCTGGCGCTGGCTGCTGCACGGCTGGTTTGCGCTGATCGGGGTCTCGGTGCTGACCACCTGGCAGCACCACCTGATCGATGTGCCCACCGGCGCGCTGGTGGGCTGGCTGTGCGTTTACCTGTTCCCGAGGCAACTGCCCGCGGCCGCGGCCGGCGCGCCGGATGCGCGCACGCGCCGGCTGTCACGCCGCTATACCGCGGGCGCGCTGGTGGCGTTGCTGTGCGCGGTGCTGGCGGTAGGTGCGTCGGTGACGCTGGCGTTCCTGCTGCTGTGGGCCGCGCTGGCGCTGGCTTGCGTCGCCCGGATCTACGCGCTGGCCGCGCCGGCGTGGTTCCAGAAGGACCGCGACGGGTCGATAGCGCCGGGCGCGCGCTGGGTGCTGGCGCCTTACCTGCTGGGTGCCTTCCTCAATTCGCGCTGGTGGACGCGGCGCGCGCCGCAGCCCAGTGCCATAGCAGACGGCATCTGGGTTGGCCGCTTCCCGACCCGCGCCGAACTACGCATGATCGGGGCGGACGCAGTGCTCGACCTGACGGCTGAACTGCCGCGCGCAGCCTGTGACCCGTCGCTTGTGTATCGTTGCGTGCCGGTGCTGGACCTGACCGTGCCGACGCCGCAGCAGTTGGACCAGGCCGTGGCTCAACTCGACGCCTGGCACCGGCAGGGCCGCCGCGTGCTGGTCAGCTGCGCGCTCGGCTATTCGCGCAGCGCGTTGGTTGCCGCCGCATGGCTGGCGCGCCGGCAGGGACTGCGCGACGCCGGCGCTGCGCTGGCGGCACTGCGCCAGCATCGCCCGGCGGTGGTGCTCGGGCGCCAACATGCCGAGGCACTGCAACGCTGCCTGGACCGCTCTGCCATGCCGGAGCCCGATGATGGACGCTGAGTTCACGCAACGCACTGATGCCTGGATCGCGCACGCCGTCGCCGGCGCGCTGTCGGGCGCGGTGTGGATCGGCGGGGCCGGGCTGGCTTTCGCCGTAGCCACGGCATGGGCGGGGGTGGCCACGCCGGTCCCGCGCGTGCTCGCGGCCGCGTCGTTGCTGCTGGCGCTGCCCCAGCTCTGGCTGCTGCTGCGCGTTGCCATCGACCGCCGGCTGTTCGATGCGCTCGCGGCCGCGCAGCAAGGCCAGCCCGACCTGGCGGGATTGGATGGCGCGCTGCGCGAACTGGGCTGGATGCCAGCGCAACGCGCCGGCCGCCCGTTGCCGGACCGCGCCCGCGGCGCGCTGCGCCTGGTGCGCGCCAGTGCCGCGCTGACGTTATGCCAGCTGGCCCTGGCCTTGCTGACCCTGATCCTGAGGTAACCAACCATGTGGCTTGCCCGCGCGACCGCGCGCGCCATCATCGTCTTCGCCCGGCTGCTGACCGGCATGCGCGCCAACTGGCAGGGCTGCATCCCCGCCGCGGTGCAGCGCGTCTACTTTGCCAACCACAGCAGCCACGGCGATTTCGTGCTGATCTGGGGCTGCCTGCCGCCCGACCTGCGCACCGTCACGCGCCCGGTGGCCGGTGCCGACTACTGGGAGCGCTCGCCGCTGCGGCGCTTTATCGGCCGCGACGTATTCCACGCGCTGCTGATCGACCGCACCCGCAGCGATCCGGGCAGCGATCCGGTGGCGCTGATGCGCGGCGCGCTGGAGTCCGGCGACTCGCTGATCCTGTTTCCCGAAGGCACGCGCAATACCACTGACGCGCGCCTGTTGCCGTTCAAGAGCGGCATCTACCACCTGGCGCGGGCCTGCCCCGGGCTGGAGTTCGTGCCGGTGTGGATCGACAATCTCAATCGCGTGATGCCCAAGGGCGAAGTCGTGCCGGTGCCGCTGCTGTGCACCGTGACCTTTGGCCAGCCGGTGCTGCTGGCCGCTGAGGACAGCAAGGAAGCCTTCCTTGCCCGCTGCCGCGACGGCCTGATCGCGCTTGCCCCGGAGCTGGAATGACCGCCATGCCCACTTTGCACTGGAGCCCCGAGACCTGGCTGTTGTTCGGCGGCCTGTTCGGCGTGCTGCTGCTGGCCTCCACCGTGACCGCGCTGCTGCGCTGGCGGGTGGCCGGCGGCGGCCAGCACGCGGTGATCGACAACCTGGCGCAGCGCGTCTGGGCCTGGTGGTGGATGATCGGCATCATGGGCGTGGCCTTTGCGCTGGGGCGCACCGCGGTGATCGTGCTGTTCTGGCTGCTGTCGTTCTTCGCGCTGCGCGAGTTCGTTACCATCATCACCACGCGGCGCGGCGACCATCACGCCATCGTCGCCGCCTTCTTCGTGTTCCTGCCGCTGCAGTACGTGCTGGTCTATATCGGCTGGTACGGCATGTTCTCGATCCTGATCCCGGTCTATGCCTTCCTGATCCTGCCGATCCTGGCGGCGCTGTCGTCCGAGACCACGCGCTTCCTGGAGCGCTGCGCCGGGGTGCAGTGGGCGGTGATGGTCTGCGTGTTCTGCATCTCGCATGTGCCGGCACTGCTGACGCTGCCGATCCCGGGCTTCGAAGGCCGCAACCTGCTGCTGATCGCCTTCCTGGTGATCGTGGTGCAGGGCAGCGACGTGCTGCAGTACGTGTGGGGCAAGTTGTGCGGCAGGCACAAGATCGCGCCGCTGCTGTCGCCGTCCAAGACCGTCGAGGGGTTTGTCGGCGGCGTGGCCAGCGCCACCGCGCTGGGCGCGGCGCTGTGGTGGATCACGCCGTTCTCGCCGTGGCAGGCCGGCGCGATTGCGCTGGTGATTGCGCTGATGGGCTTCCTGGGCGGGTTGGTGATGTCGGCGATCAAGCGCGACCGCGGCATCAAGGACTGGGGCCACATGATCCAGGGCCACGGCGGCATGCTGGACCGGCTGGATTCAGTGGTGTTCGCGGCGCCGGTGTTCTTCCATATCACGCGCTACTGGTGGGTGCCCTGAGACCCCGGCACTCACAACTCCATTTCTTCGCACCACGTCACCACCGCATCGCGGAAGTCCTGGCAGATCGGCGACAGGTAGCCATCGGCGCGCCACAGCACGGCCAGCTCATGCTGCCACGACATGCCCGGCGCCTCGATCGCGGCCAGCCCCTGGCCCTCGGCCTGGCGCAGCATGCGCGGCGGCATGATGCCAAGCAGGTCAGAATGCCGCAGCAGCTCGCCGAAGGCCACCGGCGACGCCGTGCTTTCCACCGCCACGCGCGGCGGCGGCAGCCCGACCGAGGTAAACCGTTCCTCCAGCCACTGGCGCAGGTAGAGCGAGCTGGCCGGCACCACCCAGCGCTCGCCGCTCAGGTCGGCCAGCGTGCGGAAGCTCTCGCGGCGCGGATGCGCGCTGCGGGACACGATCTGCATGCTGAGCGGCCCGAGCGGCAGCCAGGCGATGTCCGGCGGCAGGGTGGACGGGCGAGCGGCCAGGATCAGGTCGGCTTCGCCGTTGTGCAGCATCGCCATCAGGCGCGCGCTCAGGTGGGTCTCGATCGAGAACGTGGCCAGCGGCCGGCTCAGGAAGAAGCGGGCCAGCAGCGGCGACAGCAGCGACGGCAGCAGGTAGGGGATGGCGCCCAGGCGCACCGTGCCGGCGCGCGCCGCGCGTTGCTCGGCCAGTTCGTTGCGCATGTCGCCCGCGGCCAGCGAGATCCGGCGTGCATGGGCGGCCAGGGTGCGGCCCACGCTGGTCGGCACCAGTCCGCGCGGGGTACGCTCGAACAAAGGCATGCCGGCTTCGCCTTCCAGCCGCGCCAGCGTCTTGGACAGGCCGGACTGGGTCATGGCCAGGGTGTCGGCGGCGCGGTGCAGGTTGCCCTGTTCGATGACAACCAGGAAGGCTTCTAAATCCTCGAATCGCATTGGGGGCGTGACGGCGCTGGGGAGGTGCGGGCCATTGTAGCGCCGCGCCACCTGCTCCGGTCACGCGGGTCTTACTGCGGCTCGGGCTGGCGTCAGGCAGTGCAGGAACCCCGCTTCCAGCTCGATGCCGAGCGGCTCGGCGCGCCGCACCAGGTCGACGCCGGCCTCGGTCAGGAACAGGCACACCTGGCGCGCGTCTTCCGTGCTGATCTCGCGCTGCACCAGGTCGCGCTTGACCAGCGCCCCGACCAGCTTGGACGCCAGCGAAGCGCGGGCTGGGGATGAGGGATTTCCCGGGGTAGGGCAATGCGGCACTGCGCCATGCCCGGCAGGACTTGGCCGGCGCCGCGCGGGAATCACGCCGGCCCGGGCGCTGGCCTAGACTGCATTGCATCCCTCGCGCGCCGCACCTGCGGCACCACAGAAGGGAGCCAGCACAGGAGACAAACGATGCAACACCGTTGCGCACGGCTGCGCGCCGCCGTGGCCGCCGTGGCCGCCATGCTGCTGGCGGCCATTCCTGCGGCCGCCGCCGATCCCGCCTCTGCCGAGCCTTACCCGTCGCGGCCGCTGACCATCGTAGTGCCATCGGTGGCGGGCAACGTGAACGACGCCGTGGCGCGGCTGATCGGGCAAGAGCTGACCAAAAGCTGGGGCCAGCCGGTCATCGTCGACAACAAGCCCGGCGCGGGCGCCACCACGGGGACCAAATACGTGGCCAGGGCCGCGAAGGACGGCTACACCGTGCTGCTGACCTTCACCGCGCACGTGCAGAACCCGTCGCTGTACCGCGGCATCGGCTATGACCCGATCACGGACTTCGCGCCGGTGAGCGAGGTGGCGGTCTCGTCGACCATCCTGGCGGTGTCGCCGGACTTCCCGGCGCGCACGCTGCCGGAGGTGGTGGCGCTGCTCAAGGCCAATCCCGGCAAGTACCCGTACGGCTCCTATGGCGCCGGCACGACCGGCCATATTTTGGGCGAGCTGCTCAAGCGCGATGCCGGCCTGCAGGCGGAGCACGTTGCCTACAAGGGCGGCGCGCCGCTGGCTACCGACCTGGCGGCCGGCCATGTGAAGCTGGGCTTTATTGCCGTAGGCACGGCCATGCCGCTGCTGCAGGGTGGCAAGCTGGTGCCGGTGGCGATCGCAGGCACGGAGCGCTCGGCCTTGCTGCCGAAGGTGCCGACCTTCCGCGAATCTGGCTACCAGGGCTTCGAGCCGGATGCGTGGATGGGCCTGCTGTTCCCGGCCGGCGTGCCCAAGGCGCGGGTCGATGCCTTGTCGCGCGAGGTGGCGCGCATCGTGCGCCTGCCGGAGATCGCGAAGAAGATGCAGGACCTGAACCTGGTGCCGATCGGCGGCACGCCGGAGGCCTTCGCCACGGTCATGAAAAACGACCGCGACAAATGGCGCCGCATCATCAGCGATGTCGGCATCACGCTCGAATGACAGGATTGGCGATGCAAGCAGACGATTACCTGGGGCTGGTCTGTTCCCGCTGGTGCCACTGGAGCGAGCTGGCGCTGCAACGCATCCCGCGCCGGCCGCTGGCGCCCGGCCAGGTGCGCATCCGCGTGCGGCACGCTGGCGTGGGGTTTGCGCTGAGCCTGTTCGTGTCCGGCAAGTACCAGCGCAAGCCGCCGCTGCCGTTCACGCCCGGCACCGAGGCCGCGGGCGAAATCATCGAAGTGGCGGCCGGCGTCACGCAACTGCGCCCGGGCCAGCGCGTGGCCGCGGCGCTGGACTGGGGCGGCTTTGCCGAGGAGGTGGTAGCGGCCGCCGATACGGTCTACCCGGTCCCTGAGGGTCTGGACCTGGCGCACGCAGCCGCGCTGCCCGTCACCTACGGCACGGTCTGGGGCGCGCTGGCCTGGCGGGCCGCACTGCAGCCCGGCGACACCATGCTGGTCCATGGCGCCAGCGGCGCGCTCGGCACGGCCGCGGTGCAGGTCGGCCGCCTCATGGGCGCGCGCGTGATCGCCACGGCCAGTACGGAGGCCAAGCGCGAGGCGGCGCTGCGCAATGGCGCGGCGCATGCGTTGCCGTCCGACGCGGCCACGCTGGCTGCATCGGTCAAGGCGCTGTGTCCGGGGGCGGGGCCGACGTGGTGTTCGACCCGGTCGGCGGCGATCTCTTTGACGCTTCGCTGCGTTGTGCCGCGCCCGGTGCGCGGCTGCTGTCGATCGGCTATGCCAGCGGGCGCATCCCGGAGGTGCCTGCCAACCTGCTGCTGGTGAAAAACCTGGCGCTGATCGGCTTCAACTATGGCTACTACATCGGCTGGGGCCTGACCGACGAACGCCGGCGCTTTGCACCTCGGGTGCAGGCCATGGTGGGCGAGATCATGCAGGCGGCAGCCAGCGGCAGGCTGGCGCCGCCGGTGCTGCAGCACTTCCCGTTGAGCGACTGGCTGAACGCGGTCGACACCACCATGTCGCGCCGCGCCATCGGCAAGGTCATGCTGGATATCTGAATGGAGCGAACCAATGCACCACGCACAAGCGGCGATGGACGATGCCATGCTCGATGGCCTGACCGTGCTGGACTTGAGCCAGGGCATCGCGGGCCCGTACTGCGGACTGATCCTGCGCCAGCAGGGCGCGCGCGTGATCAAGGTGGAGCCGCCGGGCGGCGACTGGTCGCGGCAGATGGGGCGCATCCGGGCGGGCCAGACCGCGATCGCGGTCGCCTGCAACGCGGGCAAGGAGAGCGTGCTGCTTGACGCGCGCAGCGACAGTGGCCGGGCCGCCATCGCCAGCCTGGCAGAGCAGGCCGACGTGGTGATCCAGAACTTCCGCCCCGGCGTGGCCGAACGCATGGGGGTTGGCTATGAGGCCCTGGCCGCGCGCAACCCGGCGCTGGTCTATGTCTCGATCTCGGGCTACGGCCATGCCGGTCCGATGGCGAACATGCCGGCCGTGGACACCACCATGCAGGCCTTCAGCGGGCTGATGCACCTGAACCGCGACGCCGCCGGGCAGCCGCGGCGCATTGCCTTCTACATGGTCGACCTGAGCACCGGGCTCTATGCAGCCCAGCATGCGTCGGCAGCGTTGTACAAGGCGGCGCGCCACGGCCGCGGCCGGCATGTGCGGCTGTCGCTGCTGGAGACCAGCGCCGCATTGCAGTCTTACCTGATGGTGGACCACGCCATGTTCCCCGACGCGGAGCTGGCCGTGGCCAACGCGCCGACCGGGCTGTTCGAGGCGGCCGATGGCCGGCTGTACCTGAGCATGCTCAACGACGCCATGTTCGTGCGCCTGGCAAGGCTGCTGGGCTTCGACGACTGGCTGGCCGATCCGGCGCTGCACACCAGCGCCGGCCGTTTGCCGCGCGCGGCGGAGCTGGGCCGGCGCGTGGCGCAGGCCATTGCCGCACAGCCGCTGGCGCACTGGGAGGCGTTGCTGACCGAGCAAGATGTGCTGTTCGCGCGCGTGGGCCATGCGCGCGACCTGCTGGAGAGCGCGCAATGCGCGCAGGCGGGCGTGTTCGGGCGGCTGCCGCTGGCAGGGATCGGCGAAGTGCCGTGGGCCAACCTGCCAGGCATGGCAGGATCGGAGCGGCCGGCAGGGAATGCGCCGGTGCTGGGCCAGCATACCGAAGCGGTGCTGGCGGAGTTCGGTATCGGCACCTGAAACCGGCGCCGGCAAAGAAAAACGGACGGTGCGCGATGCGTACCGTCCGTGTTCCGTTGTGCGTTGGTAGGCTCGATTGGACTCGAACCAACGACCCCCACCATGTCAAGGTGGTGCTCTAACCAGCTGAGCTACGAGCCTAGCGAAGGCGCGAATTATAGAGACGCGTTTTCGATTGCGCAAGCACCCCCACGAACTTTTTGCGTGGATGCCTGTGTGCGTGTGCCGTGCGCAGCGCGTCAGGCGCCGCTAATGCGGTCGCGCAGTTCGCGCTTGAGCACCTTGCCGATGGCGCTGCGCGGCAGGCTCTCCACCTCATGGATCGCGGCCAGCCGCTGGGTCTTGCCCAGGTGCTCGTTGGCCCAGGCCAGCACGTCCTGCGCCGTGGCGCCGCCGCCGGGGCGCAGCGCGACAAAGGCCACCGGGGTCTCGCCCCAGCGCTCCGACGGCACGCCCACCACCGACACGTCGGCCACCGCCGGGTGTTCGCGCACCACTGCCTCGAGATCGCTTGGGTAGATGTTGAAGCCGCCGGAGATGATCATGTCCTTCTTGCGGTCCATCAGCACCAGGAAGCCGTCTTCGTCAAAGCGGCCGATATCGCCGGTGCGGATAAAGCGCTGGCCCTGCGCGTCGTGCCATTCGGTCTCGGCCGTCTTCCCGGGCTGGTTGTGGTAGCCGTTCATCATCGCGGCCGAGCGGCCCACCACTTCGCCGGTGCTGCCGGGCGGCAGCTCGCGGCCCTCGTCGTCGATGATGCGAACGTCGGCGCCGGTGGCGGGGCGCCCGACGGTATGCAGCTTGTCCGGGAACTGGTCGGCGAACAGCAGGCAGCCGCCGCCGCCTTCGGTCATGCCGTACAACTCCGTCAGCGCACCCGGCCAGCGCCGCAGCACTTCAGCCTTCAGGGCCGGGCTGAATGGCGCGCTGGTGCAGAATTTCTGCCGGAAGGACGACAGGTCATGGCGGTCGAACTCCGGATGCGCCAGCAGCCGCTGGTACTGCACCGGCACCAGCATGGTGTGCGTGACGCGATGCTGCTGCGCCAGTGCCAGATACTGGCCGGCATCGAACCTGGACATCAGGATCGCCGTGCCGCCCAGGCCGATGGTCGGGAAGAAGCTGGCCAGCGTGGTGTTGGAATACAGCGGCGTCGACAGCAGCGTGACCGCATGCGTGCCGTAGCCGGTGGCGGCGCCGCGCGACACATGGGCCCAACGCATGCCGTGCGACTGCACGATGCCCTTGGGGGTGCCGGTGGTGCCGGAGGAATAGATGATGTTGAGCGGCATCTCCGGGCGGATACCGGGCTCCGCCACCGGCGTGCCGGCGGGTGTCAGCCAGGCCTGGTACGGCTGGCCTGCGTCGCTGTCGTCCAGCGTGACGATGGGCGTGGCGGCCAGCCTGTCGCGCACGGGCTGCAGCACGTCGGCCACGGTGGCATCCGTGAACAGGATGCGCGCGCCCGCGTCGGCAACCATGCCGGCCAGGCTGTCCGGCGTGGATGACGGCGCCAGCGGCGCCACCACCACGCCTGCGCGCACCGCGCCCAGGTACACCGCGGCGTATTCGATCGAGGACGACGCGCAGATGGCGATGGCTTCGCCGGGGCGCACGCCGTCGCGGGCCAGCGCCGCGGCAATGCGGTCCATGGCGGCATCGAGACCGGCATAGTCGAGCACGCGCTCGCCATGCATCAGGGCGCGCTGCGCGGGGCGCTGCGTGGCGTGCTCGCGCACGAGCACGGACATGGTGGTGAAGGGGCGTTGGAGCGGGGTCGGTTGGGTCATGTTCGGCAAGGGAATGCGGGTGCCGGCGTGGCGCACCCGAAAAGCAATGATGGATCGAAGCAGACTTACTGGATCTGTGCGCCGGAGTCCTTCACCACCTTGCTCCAGCGGTTGATCTCGGCATCGATATGGGTGCGCAGCGCGGCGGGCGTCGAGCCCACCGGCTCATAGCCGTTGGCGGCCAGCGTGGCCTTCAGTTCGGGCTGGCGCAGCACCGTGGCAATTTCGGTGCTGAGCCGGTCGATCACCGGCTGCGGCGTGCCGGCCGGTGCCAGCACCGCGTACCAGCCGGTGATGCTGATGCCCGGCACGCCGGCCTCGGCCAGCGTCGGCACCTCGGGCGCGACCGCGGCCCGCTGGCTGCCGGTCACGGCCAGTGCGCGCAGCTTGCCGCTCTTTACATGCGGCAGGGTCGTGGAGATGCTGTCGAAGGTCAGCTGGACCTCGCCCGACAGCATCGCCGTCACCACCTGCGCGCTGCCCTTGTAGGGCACGTGGGTCATCTTGATGCCCGCCACGGAATCGAACAACTCGCCCGCCAGGTGGCCGGTATTGCCGTTGCCGGCCGAGGCGAAGGTCAGCTTGCCGGGCGCGGCCTTGGCCTCGGCGATCAGCTCCTTCACATTGGTGGCCTGCAGCGACGGGCTGCCGGCCAGGATCATCGGCAGGTTGGCCACCAGCGACACCGGCGCGAAATCCTTGCGCGTGTCATAGGGCAGCTTGGGGTAGAGGCTGGCATTGATGGCATGGGCGGCCAGCACCATGATCAGCGTGTAGCCGTCGGGCTTGGCCCGCGCCAGCGCCTGGCTGGCAATGGTGCCGCCGGCGCCGGGGCGGTAGTCCAGCACCACTGGCTGGCCCAGGCGCTCCTGCAGCCTGGCTGCGGCGGGGCGCGCCAGCAGGTCGGCGCTGCCGCCCGGCGGATAGGGGATCAACAGCTGGATCGGGCGCGCCGGCCAGCTCTCGGCGCGGGCGCCGGACGGCAAGGCAGGTGCGGCGGCCGTGGCGACCATGGCCGCCAGCCATGCGCGGCGGCCCCAGGCGGGGCGCAATAGGAATGCCATCAGGTCGTCTCCTCGTTATGCCGGCCGCAGGCGCGGCGGTGTCCCTTGTCGCCCGGCGGGCTGGGACGTTGGTGCCACAAACGGTAACGGCGTAAGCCCGCCAGCGGAATTCTTAAATCGATAAGTCTGGCTTTTTGCCGGCGAAGCGGTAAAAGCGGCATCGGTGCGTCGAACCCGTAACCATGGTCAAAATCGTTGTGAACGAGGAGATTTTCGCGCCGGGCCGCGCTTGGAAGCTAAAATCTTTGCAATCAGGGAGATTTATTGATTTTCCAGCCCGCAGACACTAAAGTCTTTGCATTCAAGGAGATTTCTGTGCAACTGACCCTCACCGAACCCGGCGAAATCGGCGCCTTCGTGCGCGCGGCCCGAAAGGCGCAGGGCCTGCGCCAGGACGATGCCGCAGGCGCCATCGGCGTCAGCGAAAACTTCATGGTGCGCGTCGAGAACGGGGCCGAAGGCATTCAGTGGGGCAAGCTGTTCCAGGTGCTGGACGGGCTTGGTCTGCGCGTGGTGGTCGACATGCCCGAGGCCGCGGCCCCGCTGGTGGAGGCCGAACGCGCCAAGCTCGGCCAGCGCCAGGCGCGCAGCCGCAACCGGCGCGCCGCCACGGGAGGTGGCGAGCATGGCTGAGCGGGTCTTGGTGGCCAGTATCAACGGCACGCCGGTGGGCGAACTGCACGAGGCCAGCGATGCCTGGTCGTTCCGCTATGACGCAGCGTGGCTCGGCGATCCGCACGCCTTCGCCCTGAGCCCGGCGCTGCCGCTGCAGACAGGTGCGCTTGTCGATGGCAGCACGCTGCGGCCGGTGCAGTGGTACTTCGACAACCTGTTGCCCGAGGACGGCCAGCGCGCGCTGCTGGCCCGCGATGCCAGCATCCGCAACGAGGCCGATGCCTTTGCCTTGCTGGCGCACTACGGGGCTGAGTCTGCCGGCTCGCTGACGCTGCTGCCGCGCGGCCGCGAGCCGGCCACGGCGCCAGCGCTGCGCCCCTTGAGCGACGCCGCGCTCGACGCCCGCATCCACAGCCTGCCCAGCGTGCCGCTCACGCATGGGGCGGTCAAGCGCATGTCGCTGGCCGGCGCCCAGCACAAGCTCGCGGTGGTGCTGCAGGACGGCGCGCTGTTCGAGCCTGGCGCGGATACGCCATCCACGCACATCCTGAAGCCGACGCACCAGATGCAGGAGATCTATCCGCATTCGGTCATCAACGAGTGGTTCGTGATGTCGCTGGCCGCGCGGCTGAAGCTTGTCGTGCCTTCGGTGCACCGGCGCTATGTGCCGTCGCCGGTTTACCTGGTCGACCGCTTCGACCGCCACCTCACGCCGCAAGGGCAGTGGCAGAGGCTGCATGCGATCGATGCCTGCCAGTTGCTGAACCTGCCGCGCACCTTCAAGTACGACCAGGGCAGCATCGAGCGGCTCGCCGAGCTGGCAACGCTGTGCCGTGCCCCCGCGGTGGCGCGGGCGCGGCTGTTCGACTGGCTGGTGTTCAACATCCTGGTTGGCAACTCCGACGCGCACCTGAAGAACCTGAGCTTCCTGGTGTCCGATGCCGGCATTGCGCTGGCGCCGTTCTATGACCTGCTCAGCGAGGCCGCCTACGCCACCCGCACCTGCGACAAGACCGGCTGGCCGCAGGCGCACCGCTTTGCCTGGCCGGTGCTGGGCGTCGAGTTCTATGGCGATTTCTCGCGGGCGCTGGTGCTCGAGTCAGGGCGCGCGCTGGGTATGACCAGCGTGACCGCCGGGCGGCGGCTGGATGCGATGCTGCGCGGCGTCGGGCCGGCAGCGCAGGCGCTCTACGAACAGGCCGAGCAGCAGAACGCCGCCATGGCGCGCGAGCGCCCGGCGCTGACCGGCGGGTTTGCCGGCGAACTGGCTTGCCTGCGCGTGATCCGCTTCACCATCATTGCCGATATGGTGCGGGCGCTGTCCGGTGCCTGAAGCCAGCTATCGGCTGGTGGGATGCGGCGGGCTGAAGAAGTAGGGCACCAGCGCGGCGGCGATCAGCACGGCCGCCGACAGGAAGATCGCCGCATAGGTGGACGGCAGCGGCCAGCCGCGCATATGGCCGGCATTGGCGATCAAGCCAAAAGCCCATGACGTCAGCGCCGATCCCAGGAACACGAAGGTATTGAGCAGACCCAGCCCGCGCCCGCGCTGCGACGGGGGATCAGCCCGCGGCCCTGTGCCATCACCAGCGGGTGCAGCATGCCGATGGTCGACAGCAGCGCCATCATCGCCACGCCATAGCCGATGCCGTTGTCCGGCCACAGCGCCAGCAAGATCGCACCTGCCATGGCAAAGCACGACCAGCCGGCGATGGTGCCCTTGAGCGTACTGCGCCGGACCAGTACCGGCAGCAGGAAGGCGGTCAGGAAGCCGGCCACGCTGAGCAGCGTCAGGGCCACGCCGCGCGGCGCCGAGCCCAGGCCGAACACGTCGGCCAGATAGGGTCCGCTCCAGGCGTTGCGGAAGGCGGTGCCGGCGGCCATTGCCGCGCACATCGGGATCAGCGTCCACAGCGGCGCCAGCTTCAGCAGTTGCGTGCTTTCCGACAGCATTGACGGCCACGACGCGCTGCGCGCCTCGGCATGGCCCTGGTCGCGCACGAAGCGCCACACGCCATAGCAGGCCGCCACCATGCCCAGCGCCGATACCGCCATCGACGGGCGCCAGCCGATCAGCGAGATGGCCCAGCCCAGCGGCGCCGTGGCGCACAGCGCGCCGATCATGCCCATGGCATTGGAGCGGCTGACCACGCGGGTGTAGTCGCGCTCGGACAATTGCTCGGAGGCGAAATGCAGCAGGCCCATGAACACCGGCGCGCACGCCAGCCCCAGTCCCACCTGCGCCAGCGTGGCCGCCGCGCCGTTGGGCGCCAGCACGAACAGGATCGACGACACCGCGCCCACCGCCAGCAGCAGCGCGGTAGGCCGGCCCACGCCGTATCGGTCGAAGGCAATACCCACCGGGATTTGCGCCACCGCAAAGGCGAGGAAGAACGACGAAGACAGCGCCCCGAAGCCCGCCGGCGACAGCCCGAAATCATGCTGCAGCTCGGGCACCATCACCGCGAGGCACGAGCGGAAGAACTGGCTGAGGGCAAAAGCGAACGTCAGCAGGGCGATGCCGCGCGCGGCGTGCGCTGCCGGAGCATGGGCGGGCAGGGCGTCGGGCGATGCGGGGAGGCGGGTGTTGCTGGGGGTCACGGCTTCAGGGTTCGCCGCCGCAATGGCTGCGGGGCGAAGGCGCTGTGGTTGGCGGGTATCTGCAGCGAGTGTAGAGCGGGCGCGGTATTCATGGCCGGGGATGGCCGGTGTTCGCCCAGTTTGCGCGTGGTGGCAGTTGAATGGTTTGTCCAAGGCGGCGTGGCATCACAGACCAGAGGCCGGCTCCCTCTCACCTCAGTGGGAGAGGGGAGCAAACAATGGCCCGGATCAATTACCCCGGCAGCGCGTCGTACGTCAGCAAAAACACCTGCTCATCCCCCGCGCTGACCGGCAGCCAGACGATTTCCAGCTCCGGGAACGCCGCTTCCACGTTGGCGTGCTCGTTGCCGATCTCCACCACCAGCACGCCGCCCGGGTTCAGGTGCGCCTTGGCGCCGGCGATGATCCGCCGCACCACGTCCATGCCGTCGTCGCCGCCGGCCAGGGCGATGCGCGGCTCGGCCAGGTATTCCGGCGGCAGCGCCTGCATCGAGCCTTCGTTGACGTAGGGCGGATTGGTCAGGATCACGTCGTAGGTGGCGCCATGCGGCAGCGGCGCGTACAGGTCGCCCTCATACAGCCGGATGCGGTCGTCCATCTTGTAGTCGGCCACGTTGCGGCGGGCCACGGCGAGCGCGTCGGGCGAGATGTCTACGGCGTCGATCTTCGCGTTCGGCCAGACGTGCGCGGCCACGATCGGCAGGCAGCCGGAACCGGTGCACAGCTCCAGCACCTGACCGATGCTGTCGGTCTCGCCGACCCAGGGCTCCAGCCCGTCCTGCAGCAGTTCGCCGATAAAGCTGCGCGGCACGATCACGCGTGAATCGACGTAGAAGCGCAGGCCGTGCATGAAGGCCTCGTGCGTGATGTAGGCGGCCGGCACGCGCTCATTGACGCGGCGGTCGATGACCTTGAGCACGGCATCGACTTCCTCGGGCAGCAGGCGCGCGTCCAGGAAGGGATCGAGCGTGTCGAGCGGCAGGCTCAGCGTATGCAGCACCAGGTAGGCGGCTTCGTCATAGGCATTGGCGCTGCCGTGGCCGAAGGACAGGCGCGCGGCGGTAAAGCGCGAGACTGCGAGACGCAGCAGGTCGCGCACGGTGCGCAGGGGAGAGGGCGTTGCCATGTATGGGTGTCTTTCGGCGAAAAAAATCAGGCGACGAGACGTTCCAGCACGCCGCGGTAAACGTTCTTCAGCGGCTCGATGAAGCGCACTTCAACGTGCTCGTCGATCTTGTGGATGCTGGCGTTGGGCGGGCCGAACTCGATCACCTGCGGGCAGATCCTGGCGATAAAGCGTCCGTCGGAAGTGCCGCCGGTGGTCGACAGCTCGGTCTTGACGCCGGTCTCGGCCTCGATCGCCGACGACAGTGCGTCGGACAGCTCGCCGCGCGGGGTCAGGAAGGGTTCGCCGCCCAGGGTCCAGTCCAGCGCGTATTCCAGCTGGTGGCGGTCCAGGATTGCATGCACGCGCGCCTTCAGGCCTTCAGGCGTGCTGGCGGTCGAGAAGCGGAAGTTGAAGTCGATGGTGACGTGGCCCGGGATCACGTTGGTGGCGCCGGTGCCGCCGTGGATGTTTGACATCTGCCAGCTGGTCGGCGGGAAGTACTCGTTGCCCTGGTCCCAGACCTCGGCGGCCAGCTCGGCCAGCGCCGGCGCGGCTTCATGGATCGGGTTGCGGCCCAGGTGCGGGTAGGCGATATGGCACTGGATGCCCTTGACCGTGAGCTTGCCCGACAGCGAGCCGCGGCGGCCGTTCTTGACCATGTCGCCAAGCGTGTCGACCGAGGTCGGCTCGCCGATCACGCAGTAGTCCAGGCGTTCGCCGCGCGCGGACAGCGCCTCGACTACCTTGATGGTACCGTCATGCGCGGGGCCTTCTTCATCGCTGGTGATCAGGAAGCCGATCGAGCCGGCATGCGCGGGGTGCGCCTTGACGAACTCTTCCACCGCCACCACGAAGCCGGCGATCGAGGTCTTCATGTCGGCGGCGCCGCGGCCGTACAGCTTGCCGTCGCGGTGCGTCGGCGCAAACGGGTCCGAATGCCACTGCTCCAGCGGGCCGGTCGGCACCACGTCGGTATGGCCGGCAAAGACCAGCAGCTTGCCGTCCTTGCCCTGCGTGCCGCGCCTGACCGCCCACAGGTTGGTCACGCGGAAATCGTCGGGGCCGCTGACGAGCGCTTCGCAGTCGAAGCCGAGCGCCTTCAGGCGGGTTTCCAGGATGGCCTGGCAGCCTTCGTCGGCGGGCGTGACGGAGCGGCGGCGGATCAGGTCTTCGGTGAGGGCGAGGGTGGCGGTCATCGGACTACGTGAGTGGAAATCAGAACTGGCCGGCGTACTGGTCGGCGGAGAAACCGACCATCACCTTGCCATCGTGGGCCAGCACCGGGCGCTTGATCAGCGACGGGCTTTGCTGCATCAGCGCGATCGCGCCGGCTTCCTGCTCGGCGCGGGTCTTGTCGGCGTCCGACAGCGCGCGCCAGGTGGTGCCCTTGCGGTTGAGCAGCGTGGCCAGCGGCACATGCCTGAGCCAGCCGCGCAGCATGGCTTCATCCACGCCCTGCTTCTTGAAGTCGTGGAAGGTGTACGCCACGCCGTTGGCATCCAGCCAGGTGCGGGCTTTCTTGACGGTATCGCAGTTGGGAATGCCGTATAGCAGGACGGTCATGGCTAGTCTTGATGGATTGGATTCAGCGGAACAGCAGGTTCAGCGCGATCACGAGGCCGCCCAGTCCAAGCGCCACGCCGCCCATTGCCACCGCGGTCATCAGGCGCAGGCGGCGGTCCAGCCGTGCGGCTTCCTTGCGCAGCGCGTCGATGGTGATGGCATGTTGCTCGGCCAGCAGCTTGACGGCCTCGGCCTGCTGCACGGCAGCGGCTTCCAGCTCGGCAATGCGGGCCGCGGGATCGCGCGTGTCGGCCACCGCGCCTTCCGGCGTTCCATCCTTGCGCTTGTTCTTCTTCAGTTTCTCGATGGTCTTGTTGGCCTGCTCGAGAATGGTGGGCAGCAGGGAGAGCACGGTACTGACGGTGGTGGGATCCAGGGCCATGAGTCGCTTGCGGAGGGAAGGCATGTTCAGCCTGGCCAGGCGGGGTGACAACGGAAATACTGCCCCGGGGCCGGGCCCGGGGCGGCGCAGCCGTTGCGGGCTGCGCCAGGCGCGGTCAGTCGCCGCGCAGCAGGTCGTTCAGGCTGGTCTTGGCGCGGGTCTGCGCGTCGACCTTCTTCACGATCACGGCGCAGTACAGGCTGTACTTGCCATCCTTGGACGGCAGGTTGCCCGCCACCACCACCGAGCCCGCCGGCACGCGGCCATAGTGGATCTCGCCGGTCTCGCGGTCATAGATCTTGGTCGACTGGCCCAGGTACACGCCCATCGAGATCACCGAGTTTTCTTCCACGATCACGCCTTCGACCACTTCCGAGCGCGCGCCGATAAAGCAGTTGTCTTCGATGATGACCGGGTTGGCCTGCAGCGGCTCCAGCACGCCGCCGATGCCCACGCCGCCCGACAGGTGGACGTTCTTGCCGATCTGCGCGCACGAACCGACCGTGGCCCAGGTGTCGACCATGGTGCCTTCGTCGACGTAGGCGCCGATATTGACGTACGACGGCATCAGCACGGCATTCTTCGCGATAAACGAACCGCGGCGGGCCACGGCCGGCGGCACCACGCGGAAGCCGGCGCGGGCGAAGTCGTCGGCGCTCCAGTTGGCGAACTTGGTCGGCACCTTGTCGTAGAACTGGGCAAAGCCGCCGGCGCTCATCGGCGCGTTGTCTTCCAGGCGGAACGACAGCAGCACGGCCTTCTTGACCCACTGGTTGACGATCCAGTCCTGGCCTTGCTTCTCGGCCACGCGCAGCGCGCCGGAATCCAGCTGGCTGATGACGTTGGCGACGGCCTCGCGGATGTCGTTGGGGGCGGACTTGGGCGACAGGCTGGTGCGGTCTTCCCAGGCCTGGTCGATCAGGGCTTGCAGAGCTTGCGTCATATGCGTTTCTTCAGTGGTTATCGGATAAAGGCGCAGCGGTCAGGCTGCGCCACGGTCATGGGTTGGCGCTCAGCCGAGCGCGCGGCAGAACTCAACGATCCGGCGCGCGCCTTCCAGGCATTCCTCCGGCGTCGCCACCAGCGCCATGCGCACGCGGTTGGCGCCGGGGTTGATGCCGTCGGCTTCGCGCGCCAGGTAGCTGCCGGGCAGCACGGTCACGTTCTGGCCGGCCAGCAGGCGCGCGGCGAATTCGGTATCGGTGAGGCCGGTGCGCGAGACATCCGCCCACAGGTAGAAGCCGGCATCGGGCAGCGCCACGTCCAGCACCTCGGCCAGCATCGGCGTGACTTCGCTGAACTTGCGCACGTAGGCGGCGCGGTTTTCGCGCACATGGGCCTCGTCGTTCCAGGCCGCGATGCTGGCGGACTGCACCGCGGGGTTCATGGCGCCGCCGTGGTAGGTACGGTATAGCAGGAATTTCTTCAGCAGCGCGGCATCGCCGGCCACGAAGCCCGAGCGCAGGCCCGGCACGTTGGAGCGCTTGGACAGGCTGGAGAACATCACCAGCCGTTCAAAGCCGCGGCCGAGCTTGTGCGCGGCTTCCAGCGCACCCAGCGGCGCGCGGCCTTCGTCGAAATAGATCTCTGAGTAGCACTCGTCCGAGGCGATCACGAAGCCGTAGCGGTCCGACAGCGCAAACAGCTGCTTCCAGTCTTCCAGCGACAGCACCGCGCCGGTCGGGTTGCCGGGCGTGCACACGAACAGCAACTGCACGTTCTGCCAGACATCGTCGGCGATGCGGTCGAAGGCCGGAGCGAAGTTGCGCGCCGGGTCACTGTTGGCGAATACCGGGGTGGCGCCGGCCAGCAGCGCCGCGCCTTCATAGATCTGGTAGAACGGGTTGGGGCACAGCACCAGCGCGCCCGGGCGGGTGCCGTCGACCACGGTCTGGGCAAAGGCGAACAGCGCCTCGCGCGAGCCGGTCACCGGCAGAACTTCGGTGGCGGCGTTGACCTTGGGCAGGCCGTAGCGGCGTTCCAGCCAACCGGCGATGCACTGCCGTAGTGCATCGGAACCTGCCGTTGTGGGATAATTCGCCAGCCCCGCGAGCGACTCTGCCAGCGCTTGCTTGATGAATTCAGGCGTCGGATGCTTGGGTTCGCCGATGCCGAAGCTGATGGCTGGCTTGTCGGCAGGCTTTACCTGCGCAAAGAGCGCCCGCAGTTTCTCGAACGGGTAGGGCTGAAGCTGGTCGAGGCGCGGATTCACAGTGTCAGTCGGGGCCGGTTAAAACGACGCATTATAGAGGAACGGCGCGGGTTTCCGTGCGCCGGCCCGGCCCGCGCGGCCGGCCATGGGCACGGATGGCGGGCATCACGCCCTGGTGATGCCGCCGGCGCCGTCCGGACGCCGCCCGCCTGTCACCGGCCGGCGGCCTGGCTCGCCTCGCACGGATTCCCTTATGAGCACAAGTACTGTTGCAGCGCAGCATGCGCCGGCCGACCGCAATGCGGTCAAGGCATCGCTTTCCATCCTGATCGGCGCCTCGGTCTGGGGCATCGCCTGGTTCCCGTACCGCGTGCTGGCGGGCTGGGGCCTGGGCGGCATGCACGCCGCGGCGCTGGTCAGCTCGGTCGCGGCCGTGCTGTCGCTGCTGGCCTTCCGCCGGCACCTGGCCGGCCTGCGCCCGCACTGGCTGTTCGTCGCCATCGGGCTGGCGGCGGGCGTGACCAACGCCGGCTTTGTCTGGGGCAGTGTCAACGGCCATGTGATGCGCGTGCTGTTGCTGTTCTATCTGACCCCGGTCTGGACCGCGCTGTTTGCCCGGCTGTTCCTGGGCGAGCGGCTGTCGGCGGCAGGGCTGTCGCTGGTGGCGCTGGCCCTCTTCGGCGCCGGGCTGATGCTGTGGACGCCTGAGGTCGGCGTGCCGCTGCCAGGCTCTGCCGCGGAATGGTCCGGTCTGATCGGCGGCATGGGCTTTGCCGTCAACAATGTGCTGTCGCGCCGCGCCGGCCAGCGCTTCCCGGACATGGACGCACGGGTGCGCACGGTGGTGGTCTACCTGGGCTGCACGGTGGTGGGGGTGCCGGCCGCGCTGCTGCTGGATGGCCCGTCGGTGACCATCGTCCAGGGCGCGCAGGTGAGCGTGGGCATGCTGGTGCTCGGCCTGGCGGCGGTGCTGGTGGTCAGCAACTCGGTGGTGCAATACGGGCTGCAGCGGCTGCCGGCCAATCGCGTGTCGCTGCTGATGCTGTTCGAAATCGTCATCGCGGCGCTGTCGTCGTGGTGGCTGGCGACCGAGGTGCTGAGCTGGAAGGAAGCGGCCGGCGGCCTGTGCATTATCGCCGCCGGCGCCTTGTCGGGGCTGGTGCACCGCAGCCGCGCGCCGGCGCCGGCCGCCGCAGGTGCCGAGGCAGCAGCATGTCACTGAACCGGTGCGCGGCTCAGTGCAGCATGACCCGCGACACCACTGCCACCAGCGGCGCTCGCACCGCGCGCTCCAGGCCGCGGTGCAAGTGCAGCGGCCGCAGCAGCATCTTCACGGTCATTTCGATGGGGATGTTGCGCCGGATCACGCCGGACACGCGCGTATTGAGCGCGCGCACCTCGGCTTCCGGCACCGCTTCCACGCCGCGCTCCATGCGCAGCACGTTTCGCAGCGCGATTGCGGTATCCTCGTTCTTGATCTCCAGCAGCCGGCGCGCCAGCGCACCCAGCACCCGCAGCCGGCCTAGCCGCTCAGATTCGGCGAAGCGGTTGAAGAAGTGATAGAAGTGCTTGTAGTGCCGCACTTCGTCGTTGGAGATGCGCCGCGTCAGGTCGCGCAGCACCGGTTCGTCGCTGGCCTGTTCCAGCGCGCGGTAGTAGGCGGCGGTGCCGGTTTCCACCACGCAGCGGGCTGCCATTTCCAGGCCCTCGGTCGGCTCGAACTGGTCGATCGAGCAGGTCTTGCTGTACTCGTCGAAGAAGCGTGCATAGCCGCGCTCCCAGTCGAATTCCGGCCAGACATGCTCGACATAGCGCCGCAGCGCCAGCCCGTGCTGCAGTTCCTCGGCTTCCCAGCGCTCGGAAAGCCAGTCGGCGGCGTCGGGCACACGGGCGTAATAGGTGGCAAGGTTGCCGGCGTAGGTGTCGGACCCGCTCTCGATGAACGAGGCTGACACCAGCAGGTAGAACAGGTCGCGGTCGCCGCGTACGCGTTTCACGTCGATCGCCTGGTAGTTGATGTCGCTGACAGACCACGGCCGGGCGGCCGCTGACGGTTCACTCATGCTCTGTCCTCCTGGTTGGTCACGGGCTGCGAGGGGCGCGTTCATGGGTGCGCGACCCCCGGAGGGCATCCGGGGTCACGCCGACAGATGAAAGACTAGCATTTACCCTAATTAGTTTCCCGAACGATTGGCCGCCACGGACGGCTGACAGCGCCCGCGGCACCTGTCAAAGTGCATGCGGAATCGCTTGTAAGGGGCGGAACAGCAAGGGAAATCGGTCATGGGATATGACGCCGGGGCGACTGCCAAACGGGCCGGCGAAGGCATCTGCGATGGTATGATTAGCCCCAATTCTCGGGCCCGAGGGGTATTTTGAGGTGCTGGCGTCACGCCGCGCCGGCTCCCGCGCAGCCCGGCTTTCTGAACAGTGCAATAGCCCGATACCAGGCCGACCCCGGTTCCCATACCGGAGTGGCCGATACCACACGAGAAACCGTGCGACTATCCTCGATCAAGCTGGCGGGCTTCAAGTCATTTGTCGATCCCACCAATTTTCAAGTGCCCGGCCAGCTGGTCGGCATCGTAGGTCCCAACGGCTGCGGCAAATCGAACATCATCGATGCGGTGCGCTGGGTGCTGGGTGAGTCACGTGCGTCAGAGCTGCGTGGCGAATCCATGCAGGACGTCATCTTCAACGGCTCCACCGCGCGCAAGCAGGCCGGCCGGGCGAGTGTCGAACTGGTGTTCGACAATGCCGAGGGCCGCGCTGCCGGCCAGTGGAGCCAGTACGCCGAAGTCGCGGTCAAGCGCGTGCTGACCCGCGACGGCACTTCGTCCTACTACATCAACAACCAGCCGGTGCGCCGGCGCGACATCCAGGACATCTTCCTGGGCACGGGCCTGGGGCCCCGCGCCTACGCCATCATCGGGCAGGGCATGATCTCGCGCATCATCGAGGCCAAGCCCGATGACATGCGCATCTTCCTGGAAGAGGCCGCGGGCGTGTCCAAGTACAAGGAACGCCGCCGCGAGACCGAAAACCGCCTGTCCGATACGCGCGAGAACCTGACCCGCGTTGAGGACATCCTGCGCGAACTCGGCAGCAACCTCGAGAAACTGGAAGGCCAGGCCGAGGTGGCGCAGCGCTTCAAGACGCTGCACGCAGATGGCGAAGAAAAGCAGCACCTGCTGTGGCTGCTGCGCAAGCGCGAGGCCCAGCAAGAGCAGGAACGCCACCAGCGTGCCATCGAGCAGGCCCAGATCGACCTGGAGGCGCAGACCGCGCAGCTGCGCCATGTCGAAGCCGAGCTCGAAACCATGCGCGCCGCGCACTACGCGGCGTCCGATGGCATGCACGCCGCGCAGGGCAAGCTGTATGAGGCCAATGCCGAAGTCAGCAAGCTGGAAGCCGAGATCCGCTACGTGGTCGAATCGCGCAACCGTGTGCAGGCCCAGATCGCCGCGCTGACCGGACAGCGCGAGCAGTGGCAGGGCAAGGCCGAACAGGCCACCGACGAACTCGCGCAGGCCGAAGAAAACCTGGCCGTGGCCGAAGGCCGCACGGTCGAGGCGCAGGAAGCCGTCGCCCACAAGAACGACGAGCTGCCGACGCTGGAAGCGCAATGGCGCGACGCCCAGCAACTGCTCAACGAGCAGCGCACCGGCATCATGCAAGCTGAGCAGGCCCTGAAGCTCGAAGCCGCGCAGCAGCGCAGCGCCGACCAGATGCTGCAGCAGCTGGAACAGCGCCGCGAACGCCTGTCGGCAGAAGAAAAGGGCCTGGACCGCCCCGACGAGACCCGCCTTGAGCAGGCCCGCGCCGAGCTGGCCGAGCAGGAAGCGCTGGTCGAGGAAGCCCAGGCCGTGCTGGCCGACGCCGAAGAGAGCGTGCCGCGCCTGGACGAAGCGCGCCGCGCCGCGCAGGCGCGCGTGCACAGCGAAGCCGCCGCCATTGCCACGCTGGAAGCGCGCCTGTCGGCGCTGCGCCAGCTGCAGGAGAACGTGCAGACCGACGGCAAGGTGCAGCCGTGGCTGGCCCGGCATGAGCTGGCCGAGCTGCCGCGCCTGTGGAAGAAGGTCCATATCGAGCCGGGCTGGGAAAACGCGCTCGAATCCGTGCTGCGCGAGAAGCTGGCCGCGCTGGAAGTGTCGAACCTGGACTGGGTCAAGGCCTTCCTGTCCGACGCGCCGCCGGCCAAGCTGGCGTTTTACTCGCCGCCGGCCGCCGCCCGCCCGCTGGAAACGCCTGCCGGCCTGCGCCCGCTGATGTCGCTGGTGCAGATCACCGAGCCCGGCATCCGCGCCGTGATGCAGGACTGGCTGGCCGATGTCTATGTCGCCACCGACATGGCGCAGGCGCTGGCCGCGCGCAACACGCTGCCGGATGGCGCGTCGTTCGTGGTGGCCGAGGGCCATCTGGTGGGCCGCAACGCCATCCAGATCTACGCCGCCGATTCCGAGCAGGCCGGCATGCTGGCACGCGAGCAGGAAATCGAAAACCTGCAGAAGCAGGCGCGCGCGCAGCTGCTGCTGTCCGACGAAGCCAAGACCCAGGCGGTGCGTGCCGAAGCGGCCTACACCCAGGCCAGCCAGGGGCTGGGCGATGCCCGCGCGCGCGCCGAGCAGGCTACCCGCCGCGTGCACGCGTTGCAGATGGATGTGCTCAAGCTGTCGCAGGCGATGGAACGCTATTCCGCCCGCAGCGGCCAGATCCGCGAGGAACTGGACGAGATCCACGCGCAGATCGAAGAGCAGCGCGCCATCCGCGCCGAATCCGAAGCCAGCTTCGAGCAGCACGACGCCGCGCTGGCCGAGATGCAGGCCACGCATGAAGACCAGCAGATGGCCTTCGAGGCGCTGGACAGCAAGCTTTCGGGCGCGCGCCACCAGCTGCGCGACTTCGAGCGCGCCGCACAGGAAGCCCTCTTTGCCGAGCGCAACCTGACCAGCCGCATCGACGAGCTGCGCCGCAATATCCAGGTGGCCGCCGACCAGGCCGAACGCATTGCCGAATCCCTGGAAAACGCCCGCGCCGAGCTGGAGACCATCAACGAGCAGACCGCGCACACCGGCTTGCAGGAAGCGCTGGAGCGCCGCGCCGAGAAGGAAGAAAAGCTCACCATCGCGCGCACCGAGCTGGATGCGCTGTCGGCACAGCTGCGCCAGTTCGACGAACAGCGCCTGGCCGCCGAACGCAGCCTGCAGCCGCTGCGCGACCGCATCACTGAACTGCAGCTCAAGGAACAGGCCGCGCGCCTGAATCAGGAGCAATTCAGCGAGCAGCTGACCACGGCCGAGGTGGACGAGGCCGCGCTGGCCGACAAGCTGACCGGCGACCTGAAGCCGTCGTACCTGCAGGGCGAAGTCACGCGCATCAACAACGCCATCAACGCGCTGGGTCCGGTCAACATGGCCGCGCTCGACGAGCTGGCCGCGGCGCGCGAGCGCAAGACCTTCCTCGATGCGCAGTCGGCCGACCTGAACGACGCCATCAATACGCTGGAAGACGCGATCGCCAAGATCGACCAGGAAACCCGCGCGCTGCTGCAGGGCACCTTCGATCAGGTCAACCATCATTTCGGCGAGCTGTTCCCGTCGCTGTTCGGCGGCGGCCAGGCGCGCCTGATCATGACCGGCGAGGAGATCCTCGACGCCGGCGTGCAGGTGATGGCGCAACCCCCGGGCAAGAAGAACTCGACCATCCACCTGCTGTCGGGCGGCGAGAAGGCGCTGACCGCGATCGCGCTGGTGTTTGCCATGTTCCAGCTCAACCCGGCACCGTTCTGCCTGCTGGACGAGGTGGACGCGCCGCTGGACGACGCCAACACCGAACGCTACGCCAATATGGTGGCGCGCATGTCGGACAAGACTCAATTCGTTTTCATCTCACATAACAAGATTGCCATGGAAATGGCTCATCAACTCATTGGCGTGACCATGCAGGAGCAGGGCGTTTCGCGTATCGTGGCCGTGGATATGGACGCGGCGGTTTCGATGGCGGAGGCAGCATGAAACTGAACATGGACCTGCAGACCGCGCTGATCGTCGCGGGCCTGGTTTTCGTGGTACTGGTGTTCGGCTACAACCAGTGGCAGATCCGCAAGGCGCGCCGCCCGCGCGAGCTCAGCCCTGAAGACGACCTGCCGCCGATGCGCGAGCCGGTGGTCGGCCAGAGCACCGCGCCGGAAACCGCCGCGCACCTGCACGAAGCCGCTGCCGAGCAGGCACCGCGGCGTGAGCCGACGCTATCCCGGCGCCGGCCATGGCCGGTGCCGCGGTGGCGACGGACAACAACCACGCGGCTGCGGCCGCCGCGGCCGCCGCAAGCACCGCGGACGCCGACGAAGTCGTCGCCGAGGAAGTGTCCGTCGCGGCCGCCGCGAGGCATGCCGAGGCCGCCGAGGACGAGGCCGAAGCCGAGGCTACTCCGGCCCCGGTTCCCGCGCCGGCTCCGGCCCCGGTGGCCGCCGTGCCCGATGGCCAGCCCACGCCGGCCTTGATCGATCCGCTGATCGACTGCATCGTGCCCCTGCACCTGGAGCGCAAGGCCTCCGGTGACCGCATCCTGCCGCTGACCGGCCGGCTGCGCCGCGCCGGCACCAAGCAGGTCCATATCGAAGGCCTGCGCACCGAAGCCAATGCATGGGAGCCGGTCACCGCCGGCCACCAGTACGAAGACCTGCAGGTCGGCGTGCAGCTGGCCAACCGCGGCGGTCCGCTCAACGCGCTGGAGTTCTCGGAATTCATCACCGCGGTGGAGTCGCTGGCCGA
This sequence comes from Cupriavidus necator, assembly GCA_022041995.1. Lineage (GTDB taxonomy): Bacteria > Pseudomonadota > Gammaproteobacteria > Burkholderiales > Burkholderiaceae > Cupriavidus. The sequence continues at coordinate 2,439,191 of CP074381.1, read as the reverse complement.
GTCGCTCGATGCCTCGGCCGACCTGCCTGACATGAGCGAGACCGTCGCCAATGCGCGCGAGCTGGATGGCTTTGCCGCCGGCTGCGATGTGCAGCTCGGCGTCAACGTGATCTCGGATGGCGCGCCGTGGTCGGCGGCGTACGTGCAGAACGTGGCCACGCAGGACGGGCTGGTGCTGTCGCGCGATGGCACCCGCTTTATCCGCTACCAGGCCAACGCCGAGGGCGTGCAGCGTCCGCTGTTCACGCTGCAGTTCGGCGACACCAACTTCTTGCGCGACGACCTGACCGTCAAGGCCGGCCGCCAGATCACGCTGCTGCTCGACGTGCCGGTGGCCGACCAGGCCGCCAGGCCGTTCAAGACCGTGTGCGAGTACGGCCACACGCTGGCCCAGCGCATGGGCGCGCAACTGGTCGACGACAATATGCGGCCGCTGACCGAGGCCTCGTTCGTCGCGATCTTCAGCCAGCTTGACACGCTGTACAACAAGCTGGAGGCGCGCGGCATGCCGGCCGGGTCGTTGGTGGCGCTGCGCCTGTTCAGCATCTAGCCGGAGCCTGTCATGACCGCAACACACCGCGGCGCGCAGGCAGATGCCTCCGCGCCCGTCGGCGCCTTGCCGCCCGAAGCTGCCGCCAGGCGCGTGGCCTGGCTGCGCGACGAGCTGGACCGCCACAACTACCAGTACTACGTGCTGGACGCGCCTACCATTCCCGACGCCGAGTACGACTCGCTGTTCAGCGAACTGCAGGCGCTGGAGCTTGAGCATCCCGAACTGCAGACGCCGGACTCGCCCACCCAGCGCGTGGGCGGCGAGCCGTTGTCGGCCTTCGACTCGGTGCGCCACCGCGTGCCGATGCTGTCGCTCAACAACGGCTTCGCCGACGACGACGTGCTGAACTTCGACCGCCGCTGCGCGCAGGGCCTGGGCCGCAGCGCGCCCGCCGCCGGCGAGCAGGACCTGTTCAGTGCCGCCGACGCGGTCGAGTACGCCTGCGAGCTGAAGTTCGACGGCCTGGCCATGTCGCTGCGCTATGAGGATGGCCGCCTGGTGCAGGCCGCCACCCGCGGCGACGGCGAGACCGGCGAGGACGTCACCATCAACGTGCGCACCATCAAGGCAATCCCGCTGAAGCTGCGCGGCCAGGCGCCCGCGGTGCTGGAAGTGCGCGGCGAGGTCTTCATGTTCCGCCGCGACTTCGACAAGCTCAACCAGCGCCAGGCCGAGGCCGGCGAGAAGACCTTCGTCAACCCGCGCAACGCCGCCGCGGGTAGCCTGCGCCAGCTCGATCCGCGCATCACCGCCAAGCGGCCGCTGTCATTCTTCGCCTATGGCCTGGGCGAGCTGCAGGGCGTGGACCGTCCGCCCACCCACAGCGCCATGCTCGACGGCTTTGCCGCGTTGGGCCTGCCAGTGTGCAAGGACCGCGCGGTGGTGAAGGGCGCGCAGGGCCTGCTGGATTTCTACCGCGATATCGGCCAGCGCCGCGACGCGCTGCCGTATGACATCGACGGTGTGGTCTACAAGGTCAACGCACTGGCCGAGCAGGAGCGCCTGGGCTTTGTCTCGCGTGCGCCGCGCTTTGCGCTGGCGCACAAGTTCCCGGCGCAGGAAATGACCACCATCGTCGAAGACATCGAAGTGCAGGTCGGCCGCACCGGCGCGATCACGCCGGTGGCGCGGCTCAAGCCCGTCTTCGTCGGCGGCGTGACCGTGACCAATGCCACGCTGCACAACGAGGACGAGATCCGCCGCAAGGACGTGCATATCGGCGACACCGTGATCGTGCGCCGCGCCGGCGACGTGATCCCGGAAGTGGTCGGCGTGGTGACCGAGCGCCGCCCCGCCGACGCGCGCGCCTTCGTGATGCCGACCGCCTGCCCGGTGTGCGGCTCGCATATCGAGAAGCTCGAGGACGAAGCCATCGCGCGCTGCACCGGCGGCCTGATCTGCGCCGCGCAGCGCAAGCAGTCGCTGCTGCATTTCGCACAGCGGCGCGCCATGGATATTGAAGGCCTGGGCGACAAGCTGGTCGAGCAACTGGTCGACCAGGGCATCGTGCGCACGCCGGCGGACCTGTTCAAGCTGGGCGTGGCCAAGCTGGCCGCGCTGGAACGCATGGCCGACAAGTCGGCGGCCAACCTGGTGGCGGCGATCGAGACATCGCGCGAGACCACCATGAACCGCTTTATCTTCGCGCTGGGCATCCGCCATGTGGGCGAAGCCACCGCCAAGGACCTGGCCAGGCATTTCGGCAAGCTGGATGCGCTGATGGCAGCCGACGAAGCCGCGCTGCTGGAAGTGAACGACGTCGGCCCGGTGGTGGCGCAGTCGATCGCGCACTTCTTTGCCGAGCCGCACAACGTCGAGGTCATCGAACAACTGCGCGCCGCAGGCGTACACTGGACAGAAAGCGAGCCGGCGGCGAAGGCCCCGGCGCCGCTGTCGGGCAAGACTTTCGTGCTGACCGGCACGCTGCCCACCATGTCGCGCGAGGACGCCAAGGACCTGCTGGAAGCCGCTGGCGCCAAGGTAGCGGGTTCGGTATCGAAGAAGACCGACTATGTGGTTGCAGGCGCCGAGGCAGGCAGCAAGCTCGACAAGGCCGAGGCGCTGGGTGTGCCGGTGCTGGACGAGGCCGGCATGCTGGCGTTGCTGGCAGAGGCCGGCGCCGCGCCGGCACAGCAATAACCGGGGAAACAACTATGATCCGCGAGATTCTCAAGATGGGCGATCCGCGCCTGCTGCAGGTGGCGCGGCCGGTCGAACGCTTCAATACGCCGGAGCTGCGCACGCTGATCGAAGACATGTTCGACACCATGGACCACGCCAACGGCGCCGGCCTGGCCGCGCCGCAGATCGGCGTGGACCTGCAGGTGGTGATCTTTGGCTTCGACCGCAACCCGCGCTATCCGGACGCGCCTACCGTGCCCAAGACGGTGCTGATCAACCCGGGGCTGGAATTGCAGTCCGACGAGATGGAGGACGGCTGGGAAGGCTGCCTGTCAGTGCCCGGCCTGCGCGGCGTGGTGCCGCGCCACCTGCGGCTGAAGTACAGCGGCTACGACCTGATGGGCAACCGCATCGAACGCGTGGCCGAAGGCTTCCATGCGCGGGTGGTGCAGCATGAGTGCGACCACTTGCAGGGGATCCTGTATCCGATGCGGATCAAGGATTTCAGGCAGTTTGGGTTTACGGAGGTGTTATTTCCGGATTTGCCGCCGAATAGTGACGATTGACGAGCTGTGCGGCGCGGTATCGATACCGCGCAAGGCGCAAAAAAACCGGTCCTGGGGACCGGTTTTTTGTGTCGGCAAATTCCGGAATCAGAACTTCTCAAACTGCCCCAGGAACCGCCACTTGCCCGGCGGCAAATCCCCCAGCACCACGCGTCCCATGCGCACGCGCTTGAGGCCGACCACCTGCAGCCCGACCTGTTCGCACATGCGGCGGATCTGGCGCTTGCGGCCCTCGCGCAGCACGAAGCGCAACTGCTCCTCGTTCTGCCAGCTGACCTTGGCCGGCTTGAGCGGCACGCCATCCAGCGACAGCCCGTGGCGCAGCAGCTCGAGATCATCGGCCGGGAATTCCGCGCTGATATTGCGCTCGACCACGCCCTGCGGCGAGTGCCAGACCACACGCACCAGGTATTCCTTCTCGACGGTCGAATCCTCGCCGATCAGCGCGCGCGCGACGCGGCCGTCCTGCGTCAGCACCAGCAGGCCCGTTGAGTCGATATCAAGTCGGCCGGCGGGTGCCAGGCTCTTGCGTTGCCACGGGGCAAAGCGCTTGCGCGTGGGGTCGCCTTCCCACTGGTTCTCGGGGGCGAACAGCACCGCGGCCGGCTCGTAGCCGTCCTCGGCCTGGCCGGAGACGTAGCCTACCGGCTTGTTCAGCAGCACCGTGACACGCTCGCCTTGTTCGGAGCGCGCTTCCTGCATGATCTCGATCTCGGCGTCGGGGCGGATGCGGCTGCCCAGTTCGGTCACGGGCTTGCCGTCGACCAGCACCCAGCCGTGCGGGATCCATTCGTCGGCTTCGCGGCGCGAGCACAGGCCCAGTTCGGACATGCGCTTGGACAGGCGCACCAGGCCGTCGTCGTGGCTGGACTCGGCGCGGGCGGGCGCGGGCTTTTCCTGGCGCGCGGCCGGTGCCTGCTGGCGTGCCGGGCCGGCGGTGCGGATGCGGTCGGCGGCGTCGCTGAAGCGGCGCGCCGGCGCGGTGCCTTCGCGGCGGCGCTCGCCCGAGGGCGCGGGACGCGGGCGCTTGTCGTCGTCGCCATAGCGGCGCGGACGCGAGTCGGCGCCTTCGAAGCGGCGGGGGCGGTTCTCGTCATCGCCATAACGGCGCGGACGCGAGTCGGTGGCTTCGAAACGGCGGGGACGGTTCTCGTTATCGCCAACGCGGCGCGGACGCGAGTCGGTGCCTTCGAACCGGCGCGGACGGTTGTTGTCCTCGCCAGCACGGCGCGGCGGACGCGCTTCGCCGCCTTCGAAACGGCGCGGACGTGCCTCGCCGCGATCATCGCCTGTGCGGCGGGGGCGGTTGTCGTCGTCGCCGAAGCGGCGCGGCGGGCGCGCTTCGCCGCCTTCAAAACGGCGCGGACGTGCCTCGCCGCGATCGTCGCCCATGCGGCGGGGGCGGTTGTCGTCGTCGCCAAAACGGCGCGGCGGGCGCGCTTCGGCGCCTTCAAAGCTGCGCGGGCGTGCCTCGCCACGGTCATCGCCCGTGCGGCGCGGGCGATTGTCGTCGTCGCCAAAACGGCGCGGCGGGCGCGCTTCGCCGCCTTCGAAACGGCGCGGACGTGCCTCGCCCCGGTCGTCGCCATAACGGCGGGGACGGCTTTCGTCATCGCCGAAGCGGCGCGGACGCGCCTCGCCACCTTCCGGGCGGCGCGGGCGTGCCTGGCGTTCGCCGTCAGCGGGACGCGGCGCGCGGGGCTTGCGCGGTTGGGCTGCGCCGGCCTGCGGTTCGCCCTGGGCCGGACGGCCGCCGGTCTTGCCGCCGGCGCGCTCCTGGGCGCGCTTGATGCCTTCGGAGACGGCTTGCACGCGCTTGCGGTTCAGGTCGGACACGCGCACGGGGCGGGTGCCGGTCTTGCGCGCGGCCGTGCCGGTGTCGCTGGCGGCCTTGATACCTAGCGTCTTGCGCTTCGGCGAATTGCTGTCGGTCATATGTTGATGCTGCCCGCCCGCCTCAGATGGCGAGGGCGGCGAGCAAGTCCTGTTCAAGCTGAATCTGCAATCGGTTGTCGGCGGCCAGGCGGCTGCCGTCGACCAGGAACACGTCTTCGACGCGTTCGCCCAGGGTGTTGATGCGTGCCGTGTGGACGGATACGCGATGCCGTGCCAGTACGCGGGCGATGGCGTACAGCAGGCCGGTGCGGTCGTTGGCGGACAGCGACAGCAGGTAATACTGGCCGCGCTCGTCCGGGCGCAGGTCGACGCGCGGCTTGATCGGGAAGCTGCGCGACTGGCGCGACAGCCGTCCCTGCGCGGGTTCGGGCAGTGCGCCTTGCAGGCGCAGCCGCTCGCACAGTTCGTGCTCGACCAGCGCGATGATGTCGCGGTAGCTGCCGCCGTCGCCGGCCATGCCGGGGTCGGTGACCTGGAACGTGTCCAGCGCGTAGCCGTGGCGCGTGGTGTGGATCTTGGCGTCCTGGATCGAGAACGCCTTGCGCTCGAAGTAGCCGCAGATGCGCGCGAACAGGTCGGGCTGGTCCTTGACGTAGACCGCCACCTGCAGGCCTTCGCCGGCGGGGGAGACGCGTGCCTTGACCACCGGCGTGGGGCTGTCCACCTTGTTGTACAGGTGGCGCGTGAGCCAGGCGATATCGTGCGAATCGTGGCGCAGGAAGAAGGCCACGTCGAGCTGCGCCCACAGGGACTTGCCCAGCGCCGGGTCGAAGGCCTTCAGGCGCAGCTCGGAGATGGTGTCCTCCTTGCGCTGCGACCACAGCGAATGTGAGTCCACGCGCGCGCCGCCCAGCACGCGCAGCGTGATGTGGTACAGGTCTTCCAGCAGCTTGCCCTTCCACGCGTTCCATACCTTGGGGCTGGTGCCGCGGATGTCGGCCACGGTCAGCAGGTAGAGCGCGGTCAGGTAGCGTTCGCTGCCGACCACGCGGGCAAAGGCGTGGATCACGTCGGGATCGGTCAGGTCCTGCTTCTGCGCCACGTGGCTCATGGTCAGGTGGTGCTCGACCAGCCAGCAGATCAGGTCGGCGTCTTCGCGCGCAATGCCGTGCTGCTTGCAGAAGCGGCGCGCATCTACGGTGCCTAGCGTTGAGTGGTCGCCGCCGCGGCCCTTGGCGATGTCGTGGAACAGCGCTGCCACCCACAGCACCCACGGCTTGTCGAAGCTGGCCATCAGCTGGCTGCAGAACGGGAACTCGTGGGTGTGCTCGACGATGGCGAAGCGGCGCATGTTGCGCACCACCATCAGGATGTGCTGGTCCACGGTGTAGACGTGGAACAGGTCGTGCTGCATCTGGCCGACGATGCGCCGGAAGTTGATCAGGTAGCGGCCCAGCACGCTGGTCTGGTTCATCAGGCGCAGCGCGTGGGTGATGCCCTGCGGCTCCTGCATGATGGCCAGGAACAGGCGGCGGTTTTCCGGATCGTTGCGCCAGCCCGCGTTCATCACGGTGCGTGCGTTGTACAGCCCGCGCAGCGTGCGCGGCGACAGGCCTTTCACGCCGGGCGTGCGCTGGTATAGCAGGAAAGTTTCCAGGATCGCGTGCGGGTCGCGTTCATAGACGTCGTCGCTGGTGATCTCCAGCATGCCCTGGCGCTCGACAAAGCGCTCGTTGAGCACGCGCGTCACCTGAGACTCGCTCGGGAACAGCATCGCCTCGATGTTCAGCAGCAGCACGCTGTTGAGCTGCGTGACCGCCTTGGCCGCCCAGTAGTAGCGGCGCATCAGTTGTTCGCTGGCGCGCTTGTTGGTGGTCTGGCGATAGCCGAAGGACTCCGCCAGCGCGGTCTGCAGGTCGAATACCAGCACGTCCTGGCGCCGGCCAGCCACCAGGTGCAGGCGCGCGCGGATCGTCTTGAGCAGGCGCTCGTTGCGCGCCAGCTCCTGCGCTTCGCGCTGTGTCAGCAGGCCGCGCTCGAACAGTTCTTTCCAGCTGTCGCCCAGGCCCGCCGCCTTGGTCATCCACAGGATCACCTGCAGGTCGCGCAGGCCGCCCGGGCTTTCCTTGCAGTTGGGCTCGAGCGCGTAGGGCGTGTCCTGGTATTTGGCGTGGCGCTGGCGCATTTCCAGCAGCTTGGCCTGGAAGAACGCGGCCGGGTCCAGGTCGGCGAGGTAGCGCGTACGCATCGACTCGAACAGCTTGCGGCTGCCGGTCAACAGCCGCGCTTCCAGTAGCGAGGTCTGGATAGTGACGTCCTGGCGCGACTCGCGGATGCAATCGCCCACCGTGCGCACCGAAGAGCCGATCTCCAGCCCAAGGTCCCAGCACAGGCCGATAAAACGCTCCAGGCGCCCGGTGGTGTCCTGGTCGGGCTCGGCGGGCAGCAACAGCAGCACGTCGACGTCGGAGTATGGCAGCAGCTCGCCGCGGCCATAGCCGCCCACCGCCACCAGCGCTGCGCCGGCGGGCATTCCGAGGCCGCGCCAGGCTTCCACCAGCGCGGCGTCGACGGCGCGGCGCAGCCGCGTGATCAGCGTGCCGACATTGGCGCTGGCGTTGAAGTCGGCAAACAGCGCCTGCTTGTCGGCTTTGAGCTTGTCGCGCACGCGCGCGGCAAGCAGCAGTTCCGGCGTGGTGTCCATGGAGATGGCAGGCTCGAGGAGCGGGTTGGTGGGCACGGCTGGAAAAAGAAAGGCGCCCGGTCAGGCGCCCCTGGCTACAGTGCGGCCTCAGGCCGCGACGGAATCGGTGATAAAGGCCGGCGGGGCCGGGGTCCCGGCGGATACCGTCAGGACCTCGTAGCCGGTTTCCGTGACCAGCACGGTGTGCTCCCACTGCGCCGACAGGCTGCGGTCGCGGGTCTTGACCGTCCACTGGTCGGGCATGGTGCGGATATCGCGCTTGCCGGCGTTGATCATCGGCTCCACGGTGAAGATCATGCCGGCCTTGATCTCGGCGCCGGTGCCCGGGCGGCCGTAGTGCAGGATCTGCGGGTCTTCGTGGAAGTTCTTGCCGATGCCATGGCCGCAGTACTCGCGCACCACGCTGTAGCCGGCGGCTTCGGCGTGCACCTGGATGGCGTGGCCGATGTCGCCTAGGCGGGCGCCGTGGCGAACCTGCGCGATACCCTTCCACATGCATTCATAGGTCACTTGCGCCAGGCGCTTGGCCAGGATCGAGCCCTCGCCGGCGATGAACATGCGGCTGGTGTCGCCGTAGTAGCCTTCCTTGGTGATGACGGTGATGTCCAGGTTGATGGCATCGCCGCCCTTGAGCACCCGGTCGCCCGGGATGCCGTGGCAGATCACGTCGTTGACCGAGGTGCAGATCGCGCCGGGGAAGGGCGGGTAGCCGGGCGGGGCGTAGTTCAGTGGCGCCGGCACGGTGCCTTGCACGTCACGCATATAGGCGTGGCACAGGCGATCCAGCTCGCCGGTGGTAACGCCCGGCTGGACAAAGGGCGTGATGTAGTCGAGGACTTCGGAGGCAAGGCGGCAAGCCACGCGCATCTGGGCGATGTCTTCGGCGGTGTTCAGGTAAATGCTCATGCTGCGTCGCCAGAAAGTGATGGCGAGGCCACTGGCCGCGCCGGAATCGAAAGATCAATGTGGGATTATCGCACCATCGGGACCAGATCGCAGCCTGTGTGCGGCCGTCCTGGGCTGAGTCCACAGGCCGTCAGGGCACCGGGCGGCTTGAGCGGGCCGCACTTTTATTGCTACAATAGCGGGCTGACTTGGTTGCGGCGCAGCATTGCGCGCGCCAGGCTCGGAATTTTGCAGGATATTCCTGCCGTTGTTTGAAATCGCTGGCCCGCCTATCCGGGGTGTTCCTTTTCAGGAATGTCGGGGCGGGCTTCAGACCTAACCCTTTGGAGATTTACATGTCCGTTACCATGCGCGAAATGCTGGAAGCCGGTTGCCACTTCGGCCACCAGACCCGCTTCTGGAACCCGAAGATGGCCCCCTTCATCTTCGGCCATCGCAACAAGATCCACATCATCAACCTCGAAAAGACGTTGCCGATGTTCCAGGACGCAATGAAGTACGTGCGTCAGCTGGCAGCCAATCGCGGCACCGTCCTTTTCGTGGGCACCAAGCGCCAGTCGCGCGAAATCCTGGCTGAAGAAGCTGGCCGTGCCGGCATGCCCTACGTCGACGCCCGCTGGCTCGGCGGCATGCTGACCAACTTCAAGACGGTCAAGATCTCGATCAAGCGCCTGAAGGACATGGAAGCCGCCAAGGAAGCCGGCGCGCTGGAAACCATGAGCAAGAAGGAAGCGCTGATGTTCGAGCGCGAGATGCTGAAGCTGGAAAAGTCGATCGGCGGCATCAAGGACATGGGCGGCGTGCCGGACGCGATCTTCGTGGTCGACGTCGGCTACCACAAGATTGCCGTGACCGAAGCCAACAAGCTGGGCGTGCCGGTGATCGGCGTGGTTGACACCAACCACTCGCCGGAAGGCATCGACTACGTGATCCCGGGCAACGACGACTCGAGCAAGGCCGTGGCCCTGTACGTGCGCGGCGTGGCTGACGCGATCCTGGAAGGCCGTGCCAACGCCGTGCAGGAAGTGGTCGAGGCCGCGCGCGGCGGCGACGACGAATTCGTCGAAGTGCAGGAAGGCTGATTGCCCGCCGCCTGATTGCCGGAAAGGAACCCGCTAGCGCGCATCGTCACCGCACGACAGACAGGCAACGCTTGCGGCCCGTCACCACGGGCTGCGCGCAAGGCGAAAGCCGGGGTACGCCGGCAGCCGGGCAAGAAGGGCAATAAAAAAGGGGGCACATCTGGCGCCCCCTTTTTTTGAATTTGAATTGTTGTCATCCGCCGCAGGCAGTATCTGCCGCGGGTGTGCTGTAGACCCACCGACCGGGTGCCGCAGGCGACTGCCGGCAGCCGGCGTGAACCATTCAAGGAGTGACAAATGGCGGCAATTACCGCAAGCATGGTTGCAGAACTGCGCGCGAAGACCGACGCGCCGATGATGGAATGCAAGAAGGCCCTGACCGAGGCCGACGGCGACCTGGACAAGGCCGAAGAGCTGCTGCGCGTCAAGCTGGGCAACAAGGCCAGCAAGGCCGCGTCGCGCGTGACCGCTGAAGGCGTGGTCGCATCGTTCATCGACGGCACCACCGGCGTGCTGGTCGAACTGAACTGCGAGACCGATTTCGTCTCCAAGAATGACGACTTCCTGGCTTTCTCGGCCAAGGTTGCCGAACTGATCGCCAAGCAGAACCCGGCCGACGTGGCCGCCCTGTCGGCGCTGGAAATCGACGGCGTGAGCGTTGAAGCCACCCGCACGGCCCTGATCGGCAAGATCGGCGAGAACCTGACGGTCCGCCGCTTTGCCCGCTACGCCAACGGCGGCAAGCTGGTTTCGTACCTGCACGGCACCCGCATCGGCGTGATGGTCGAGTTCGATGGCGACGAAGCCGCCGCCAAGGACGTGGCCATGCACGTGGCCGCCATGAAGCCGGTGTCGCTGTCCGCCGAGCAGGTCCCCGCCGACCTGATCGCCAAGGAGCGCAGCATTGCCGAGCAGAAGGCTGCCGAGTCGGGCAAGCCGGCCGAAATCGTCGCCAAGATGGTCGAGGGTTCGGTGCAGAAGTACCTGAAGGAAGTCTCGCTGTTCAACCAGCCGTTCGTGAAGAACGACAAGCAGACGGTTGAGCAGATGCTGAAGGCCGCCAACACGACCGTCAAGGGCTTCACGCTCTATGTCGTGGGCGAAGGCATCGAGAAGAAGCAGGACGACTTCGCCGCTGAAGTGGCCGCCCAGGTGGCCGCTGCCCAGAAGGGCTGATGTCCGGGGCGCCGCGGATGGCCCAGCTGGGCCGGTCCGGGCGCCTATAATGCCGCAGGGGCGCCGCAAGGTGCCCCTCTGCATAAGTAGTGCCGCGCGGCCCATGTCGCGTTGCACTGCAGCAGTCAGTTTTCGTGGTGGTCCGTCCGTACTGGCCGGGGCACCCCGAAAACCGGCTTTCTTCCGCCGTCGGCGCGACGACCCGCGCCGACGGTGCCAAAAACAATACATCTCAAGATCGTCTCAACCGAGCGATTTGCTCCTGTCCGAGGGTGAACATGCCAGCCTACAAGCGCGTCCTTCTGAAACTGTCCGGTGAGGCCCTGATGGGTGACGATGCCTTCGGCATCAACCGCTCCACCATCGAGGCGATGGTGAACGACATTGCCGAGATCGTGAAGCTCGGCGTGCAGGTCGCGGTGGTCATCGGCGGCGGCAACATCTTCCGCGGCGTCGCCGGCGGTGCCGCCGGCATGGACCGCGCCACGGCTGACTACATGGGCATGCTGGCCACCATGATGAACGCCCTGGCGCTGCAGGACGCAATGCGCCACGCCAATATCGAAGGCCGCGTGCAATCCGCGCTGCGCATGGACCAGGTGGTTGAGCCCTATATCCGCCCGCGCGCAATCCGCCAGCTGGAAGAGGGCAAGGTGGTGATCTTCGCCGCCGGCACCGGCAACCCCTTCTTTACCACCGACACCGCGGCCGCGCTGCGCGGCGCGGAGATCGGGGCTGAAATCGTGCTGAAGGCCACCAAGGTCGATGGCGTGTATACCGCCGACCCGAAGAAGGACCCCAGCGCCACGCGCTACACCACCATCACCTTCGACGAGGCCATCTCCCGCAACCTGCAGGTGATGGACGCCACCGCCTTCGCGCTGTGCCGTGACCAGAAGCTGCCGATCAAGGTGTTCTCGATCGTCAAGCCGGGCGCGCTCAAGCGGGTGATCTTGGGCGAGGACGAGGGTACCCTGGTGCACGTGTGAATCCGGCGCCGGATGCCGCGCTGCAACGCTGGTGTCCGGCCGGGCTAAGAGTAGAATGATTCATTTCCGATCCCCGCCAGGGGATCATGGTTGGCTGATTTCCGGAGGTAAAAATGAGCGTCGCCGACACAAAGAAGAGCGTCGAGCAAAAAATGCAGAAGTCGATCGAAGCCTTCAAGGCCGATCTGGCGAAGATCCGCACCGGCCGTGCCCACACCGGCCTGCTCGACCACGTTCAGGTGGATTACTACGGCTCGATGGTGCCGATCAGCCAGGTCGCGGCGATCGGCCTGGCCGATGCGCGTACCATCACGGTGCAGCCCTGGGAAAAGAAGATGGTAGGCGCGGTCGAGAAGGCCATCCGCGACTGCGACCTGGGCCTGAACCCGGCCACCATGGGTGAAGTGATCCGCGTGCCGATGCCCGCACTGACCGAGGAGCGCCGCAAGGAGCTGACCAAGGTCGTCAAGGGCGAGGCCGAGGGCGCCAAGATTGCCGTGCGCAACCTGCGCCGCGATGCCAACGAGCAGTTCAAGAAGCTGGTCAAGGACAAGACCATCTCCGAGGACGACGAGCGCCGCGGCCAGGACGAAGTGCAGAAGCTGACCGACAAATTCGTGGCCGAGATCGACAAGATGGTCGCCGAGAAAGAGAAGGAGATCATGACGGTCTGACCCCGTCCCGGCATGGCCGGGGCAGTCAACGACCGTCTGCCATCATGCAGCACATCAGTTCAACGCTCGACGTACCCGATACTTCCTACGTCCCCCGCCACGTTGCCATCATCATGGACGGCAATGGCCGCTGGGCGACCCAGCGGCACCTGCCGCGCGTTGCCGGGCATACCCGGGGGCTGGACGCGGTGCGCGCGGTGGTGGAAGCCAGCGCCGCCCGCGGCGTGCAGTTCCTGACGCTGTTTGCCTTCAGTTCCGAGAACTGGCGGCGCCCGGCGGACGAGGTCTCGTTCCTGATGCGGCTGTTCATGATGGCCCTGCGGCGCGAGGTGGTGAAGATGCACGCCAACAACATCCGGTTGCGGGTGGTGGGCGACCTGGACCGCTTCAGCCCCCGCATCCAGCGGCTGATCAGCGATGCCGAGGCGCGCACGGCCGGCAACACCGGCCTGACCGTGACCATCGCCGCCAACTACGGCGGCCGCTGGGACCTGCTGCAGGCCATGCGCAAGATGCTGGCGCGCTCGCCCATGCTCGACCCGGCCTCGATCGACGAATCGGTGCTGGCGCCGCACCTGGCGATGGCCTATGCGCCGGAGCCGGATCTCTTCATCCGCACTGGCGGCGAACAGCGCATCAGCAACTTCCTGCTGTGGCAGCTGGCATATTCCGAGCTGTATTTCACCGACGTTTTCTGGCCGGATTTCGACGCCGCCGAACTGGACAAGGCCTTCGCCTCGTACCGCCAGCGCGAACGCCGTTTCGGCCGCACCAGCGCACAGCTGGTCGCCCAGGGACTATCGGGTACGGCCTGACCCTGGCAACTCCAACCTCTCACGGGACCGCAGCGCATGCTCCTCACCCGCGTCATCACCGCCCTGTGCCTGTTGCTGCTGATCCTGCCAATCCTGTTCCTGGCGCCGCCCGCGGCTCTGGCCGGGCTGGTGGCCTTGATCGTGCTGCTGGCCGGCTGGGAGTTCGGCCGCCTGATCGGGCTGGGCGGGCCGTGGCCCTACGTCTATGCGCTGGCGTGCCTGATCGTGGTCATTGCCTGGCATGACCTGCCGCTGCGCCACGCCACCACCTGGCTGCTAGAAGCCGCGGTGGTCTGCTGGGGCTTCGCGGTGGTGCTGCTGGCGCGCGGCGTGCGTACCGCGACGCCGTCGTTTACCGCCCTGGGCGCGGTGCTGGGGCTGGTGATGCTGCCCGCATTCGCCCATGCCACCATGATCCTGCGCGGCGCCGGCATCGGCGTGCTGCTGACCGCGGCCGTGCTGGTGTGGGCGGCCGATATCGGCGCATATTTCACCGGCAAGGCCATCGGCCGGCGCAAGCTGGCGCCTGGCATCAGCCCGGGCAAGTCCTGGGAAGGCGCTATCGGCGGCTGGCTGCTGGCGCTGGTGATCGGCCTGGCGCTCGCCGCCACCCATGCGTTTGCACCGACGTGGTTCTCCATGATGGGCGACCGTGGCGGCCTGGCCTACGTGGCCGTGCTGACCACGCTGCTGGTCGCGGCGAGCGTGGTCGGCGACCTGTTCGAATCGCTGCTCAAGCGCCAGGTCGGCAAGAAGGACAGCAGCCGGTTGCTGCCCGGCCATGGCGGCGTGCTGGACCGCATCGACGCCTTGCTGCCAGTGTTCCCGCTGGCGGCCCTGATGCTGATTTTTCTCTGAAGCCGTCTGCTATGCATCGCATTACCATCCTGGGCGCCACCGGCTCCATTGGCGAAAGCACGCTCGACGTCATCAGGCGCCATGCCGACCGCTATGCGGTGCATGCGCTGACCGCCCACCGGCAAGTGCGCAAGCTGGCTGACCAGTGCATCGAATTCCGCCCGGCCCACGCCGTGGTGGGGACCGCTGAGGCAGCGGGCGAACTGGCAACACTGCTGCGCGATGCCGGCGTGAAGACCGAGGTCAGCCACGGCGAAGCCGCGCTCGAATCCGTGGCCGCCGATGCGCAGACCGACGCGGTGATGGCCGCCATCGTCGGCGCCGCAGGCCTGCGCCCGACGCTGGCGGCGGCACGTGCCGGCAAGCGCGTGCTGCTGGCCAACAAGGAAGCGCTGGTGATGTCCGGGCGCATCTTCATGGATGCGGTGCGCGAGCACGGCGCCACGCTGCTGCCGATCGACAGCGAGCACAATGCCATCTTCCAGTGCCTGCCGGCCGACGATCCGCGCTATGGCCGGGGTGTCGCCAAGGTGCTGCTGACCGCGTCGGGCGGGCCGTTCCGCACGCGCGACCCGGCCACGCTGCACGATATTTCCCCCGACCAGGCCTGCGCCCATCCCAACTGGGTCATGGGCCGCAAGATCTCGGTCGACTCCGCCACCATGATGAACAAGGGCCTCGAGGTCATCGAGGCGCACTGGCTGTTCGGCGCCCCCGCCGAGCGCATCGAGGTACTGATCCATCCGCAGAGCATCGTGCATTCGATGGTGGCTTACACCGATGGTTCGGTGCTGGCGCAGCTGGGCAACCCGGACATGCGCACGCCGATTGCCTATGGCCTGGCCTATCCGGAACGGATCGATGCGGGCGTGAAGCCGCTCGATCTGACGGTGGCCGCAGGCCTGCACTTCGAGAAGCCGGACCTGGTGCGCTTCCCGTGCCTGGGCCTGGCCTTCGATGCACTGCGCGCTGGCGGTGTGGCGCCGGCGGCCCTCAATGCGGCCAACGAGGTGGCGGTCGAGGCATTCCTGGGCGGTAAAGTGCGCTTCACGGACATTGCCGGCATCGTGGCACAGGTGCTTGAGGCGGCACCTCAAGGGCCTGCCGACTCGCTCGAAGCGGTGCTGTCAGCCGACGCGCTGGCGCGCGAGGCGGCACGCGCTGGCGTGGCCGCCCTGGCTGCAAAGCGCTGATCCGGCGGGGCGGCTTTCCGCATCTGCGACAATAGCGGCTGCGGCGGCCCCGGGTTTCCTGGGGACCGGCGCGCCAGTCCAGCCATCGTTACCGACGTCCCGACGCCATGCAAACCGTACTCGCTTTCATCGTTGCCCTGTGCGTGCTGATCTATGTGCACGAAATGGGGCACTACCTCGCCGCGCGCGCCTGCGGCGTGAAGGTGCTGCGTTTCTCGATCGGCTTCGGGCGACCCTTGTTGCGCTGGATTTCGAAAAGCCGCGACCGGACTGAATGGACGGTGGCGGCGATCCCGCTGGGCGGCTACGTCAAGATGCTGGACGAGCGCGAGGTCGACCCCGAGCGCGATACGCCGATCGACCCGGCCGATCTGCCGCGGGCTTTCAACCGCCAGCCGGTCGGCAAGCGCTTCGTGATCGTGGCAGCTGGCCCGCTGGCCAATTTTGCGCTGGCAATCGTGCTGTATTTCGCGCTCTTTGCCGGCGGCATGCGCGAGCCCGTGCCGGTGGTGGCCGCGCCCGCGGCCGGCACCACGGCGGCGCAGGCCGGCGTGCGCGAAGGTGACCGGGTGCTGTCGCTGACCGCCAATGGCCATACCGAAGCGGTGCGCTCCTGGAATGACCTGCGCATGGCCGTATTCGCCGAGGGCTTTGGCGATGTGCGCGCCGTGCTGCGCGTGCGTGGCGCCGACGGGGCAGAGCGCGACGTGACGCTGCCGCGCCTGCCCAATACCGGCGGCAATCCCGAGCAGGATCCGCTGGCCACGCTGGGCCTGAACCTGAAAGGCGGGCCGGTGACGATTACCGAGGTGCTGCCGGACTCGGCCGCCGAGCGCGCCGGGCTGAAACGGGACGACCGCATCGTTGCCTGGCAGGGCAGCCCGCTCACGCAGGCCAGCGCACTGATCAAGGCGGTGCGCAGCCAGCCCGGCCAGACCGTGACACTGGGCATCGAGCGCGACGGCAAGCGCCTGGACGTGCCGGTGACGCTCGACACCGCCGTGGCGCGCGATGGCGCCAGGGATGCGAGCGGCGCCACCCCGGCGCCGGCGGGCAAGCTCGGCGCGGCGCTCAGCCAGGCGGTGCAGATGGAAACCGTGCGCTACCGGCCGGACCAGGCGCTGGCGCGCGCGGCCGGCCAGGTCTGGGACACCAGCGCGCTCTCGCTAAAGCTGCTGGGCAAGATGCTGGTGGGGCAGGCTTCGCTGCAGAACCTGAGCGGTCCGCTGACTGTGGCGGATTACGCGGGGCGTGCCGCAAACCTTGGCCTGCAGGCCTTTGTCAGCTTCCTCGCACTGGTCAGCGTAAGCCTTGGTGTACTCAATTTGTTACCCATTCCGGTTCTGGATGGGGGGCATTTGCTGTATTATTGCGTGGAATTTTTGACTGGCCGGCCCGTCCCAGACCACTGGCAGGCAATGCTGCAGAAGGTTGGCATCGCCTGCATCTTGCTCCTGACTTCGCTCGCTTTGTTCAATGACGTCAGCCGAATGTTTCTGGCGAACGGCTAGAAACGTGTGTCGGCAAGGGGGCGGTGGTGTCGTCGGGCACCGTCGCCAGGGACGCCATTTGCCAGGCGCAGTCCAATAAGGCATCGGAGCGCAATCCTGGATGGAATCAAAGAGGGGATCAACATTGATCAGACATAAGCGCATTTCGCTGGGCTTGCTGGCGAGTGCCGTTATTGCAGCCTGGAGCCCGGCGGGCTGGGCTGCCGATCCGTTCGTCGTCAGGGACATCCGCGTTGAGGGCCTGCAACGCGTCGAGCCGGGTACCGTGTTTGGCTACCTGCCGGTGCGCGTCGGTGAAACCTTCACCGATGACAAGGGCGCCGACGCCATCCGTGCCCTCTACAATACCGGCTTCTTCAAGGACGTGCAGATCCGCGCCGAGGAAGGCGTGCTGGTGGTCCAGGTCGAAGAGCGGCCGGCGATCTCGCAGCTCGAATTCGTCGGCATCAAGGAATTCGACAAGGACACGCTGCGCCGTTCGCTGCGTGCCGTTGGCGTGGCCG
This sequence comes from Cupriavidus necator, assembly GCA_022041995.1. Classification (GTDB taxonomy): domain Bacteria; phylum Pseudomonadota; class Gammaproteobacteria; order Burkholderiales; family Burkholderiaceae; genus Cupriavidus. The sequence goes on along the minus strand of CP074381.1, from coordinate 2,421,704 downwards.
AAGCCCGTTACTACGACAAGGCACTGATCGACAAGGCCGAGCAGGAGCTCAAGCGCCAGTACGTCGCGCGCGGCTACTATGCGGCCGACGTGCAGACCACGATCACGCCGGTGGACCGCAACCGCGTCTCGGTCGTGTTCAACGTGGAAGAAGGCCCGGTCGCCAAGATCCGCCAGATCAATATCGTCGGCAACAAGGCTTTCAAGGAAGGCACGCTGCGCGACGAGATGCAGCTGTCCACGCCGAACTGGCTGTCCTGGTACACCAAGAACGACCTGTATTCGAAGCAGAAGCTGACCGCCGACCTGGAAGCGCTGCGCTCGTTCTACCTGAACCGCGGCTACCTGGAGTTCGCGATCGAGTCGACCCAGGTGTCGATCACGCCGGACAAGAAGGACATCTTCCTGACGCTGAACATCAAGGAAGGCGACCAGTACAAGGTGTCCGACGTGCGCCTGGCGGGCGAGCTGCTCGGCAAGCAGGAGGAAATGGAAAAACTGCTGCAGCTGAAGAAGGGCGATATTTTCTCGTCCGAGAAGCTGACGCAGAGCACCAAGGCCATCACCGACCTGCTGGGCACCTACGGCTACGCGTTCACCACCATCAACCCGCAACCGCAGATCGACAAGGAAAAGCGTGAAGTCGCGCTGACCCTGATGGTCGACCCCGGCCGCCGCGTCTACGTGCGCCGCGTCAACGTGGTGGGCAACAGCAAGACCCGCGACGAAGTGGTGCGCCGCGAGATGCGCCAGATGGAAAGCTCGTGGTTCGACAGCGAGAAGCTGACGCAGTCGCAAGCCCGTATCAACCGTACCGGCTACTTCACCGACACCAACATCACCACCGAAGACGTGCCGGGCGCGCCTGACCAGGTCGATGTGAACGTCAACGTGACGGAAAAGCCGACCGGCCAGATCAGCCTGGGTGTGGGCTTCTCGTCCACCGACAAGCTGGTGCTGCAGGCCGGCCTGCGCCAGGACAACGTGTTCGGCTCCGGCACCAGCCTGGGCCTGGACGTGAACACGGCCAAGTCGTTCCGTACCATCGCGCTGACGCAGTACGACCCGTATTTCACGGTGGACGGCATCAGCCGCTCGACCGACATTTACTACCGTACGTCGCGTCCGCTGTACTACACCGGCGACCAGGACTACAAGATCGTGTCCGCCGGCGGTGGCTTCAAGTTCGGCGTGCCGTTCTCGGAAGTCGATACGGTGTTCTTCGGCATCGGCTATGAACGGACCCAGGTTTATACCTCGGTCAACACGCCGGCCCAGTACACCGACTGGCTTAACAAGATCGGCAAGCAGAGCGGCGACGGCATCAACAACTTCCCGTTCACCATCGGCTGGGCGCGCGACCGTCGCGACAGCGCGCTGGTGCCGACCAAGGGCCCGTACACCCAGGCCAACCTGGAAGTCGGCCTGCCGGGCGGCGATACGCAGTACTACCGCGCCAGCGTGCAGCAGCAGTACTTCTATCCGATCTCGAAGTCCTTCACGCTGGCACTGAACGGCGAAGTCGCTTACGGCCACGGCTACGGCAACACGCCGTTCCCGGTGTTCAAGTACTTCTACGCCGGCGGTATCGGCTCGGTGCGCGGCTACCAGACCAGCACGCTGGGCCCGAAGGACCAGAACGGCAACCCTGTGGGCGGTGCCTCGAAGATGATCGGCAACGTCGAGTTCATCTTCCCGCTGCCGGGCTCGGGCGTGGACCGCACGCTGCGCCTGTTCACGTTCTTTGACTTCGGTAATGTCTACCAGGAAGGTCAGCCGCTGAGCTTCAGCGAGCTGAAGTACTCGACTGGCTTTGGCATGTCGTGGTTGTCGCCGATTGGTCCGCTGAAGATCAGCATGGGCTTCCCGCTCAATCGCGACACCAATGACAAGGTCCAGCGCTTCCAGTTCCAGATCGGCACGGCATTCTGATTCTGATAAAGGATCTGTTTTATATGACTACAACATCCAAACTGGTCAAATCCCTGGGCGCCGCCGCGCTCGCCACGGCTGCCATCTGCGCCGCGGTGCCGGCCTCGGCCCAGGAGGCGACGCGCATTGCCGCCGTGAACTCCGAACGCATCCTGCGTGACTCGCAGCCGGCCAAGGCTGCCCAGGTCAAGCTGGAGCAGGAATTCTCCAAGCGCGACCGCGAGCTGCAGGACATGGCCCAGAAGATCAAGGGCATGGCCGACAAGCTCGACAAGGACACGGCGGTACTGGCCGACTCCGACCGCCAGCGCCGCCAGCGCGAAGTGGCTGACATGGACCGCGAGTTCCAGCGCAAGCAGCGCGAGTTCCGCGAGGACCTGAACCAGCGCCGCAATGAAGAACTGGCACAGGTGCTGGAGCGCGCCAACCGCGTGATCCGCCAGCTGGCCGAGCAGCGCAAGTACGACCTGATCGTGCAGGAAGCGGTGTACGTGAATCCGCGCATCGACATCACCGACGACGTGATGAAGGCGCTGAACGCCGGCGCCCGCTAAGCCGCACCGGTTCTCACGTTCTTTCGTCTTTCGTTTTTTTAGGAAGTACCGCCATGCAGACACCCACACTGGGTCAGCTCGCCACCGAGAACGGCGCGCAGGTTGTGGGTGACCCCGACCTGGCGATCGTCGGCCTGGCTCCCCTGGACCAGGCCGGACCGGGCGAGCTCTCGTTCCTGTCCAATCCGCTCTACCTGCAGCAGGCGCTGGATTCGCAGGCCGGCGCCGTGATTGTCTCGGCAGCCGACCTCGAGCGCGTTCGCGCCGAGGGCAGGGCGGACGGCCGCAACTGGCTGGTGGCGCGCAATCCCTATGTCTGCTTTGCCCGCGTGGCGCAGCGTTTCGACAGCGCGGCCAATACCGATACCCGCACCGGCATTGATCCGCGCGCGACCGTGGCGCCTGATGCGGTGGTGCCGGCTTCGTGCTACATCGGCCCCAACGTGGTCATCGAGCGCGGCGCGCGCCTGGGCGAGCGCGTGCGCATCCTGGCCAACGGCTATGTCGGCGCGCAGGCAGAGATCCGCGACGATTCGCTGCTCTATGCCAATGTTACGGTCTACCACCATTGCGTGGTCGGCGCCCGCGCCATTCTGCACAGCGGCGTGGTGATCGGCGCGGACGGCTTCGGCTTTGCCCCGGACATCAGCGCAACCGGCGTGGAATACGTAAAGATCCCGCAAACGGGACGCGCGGTGCTGGGCAATGACGTGGAGGTCGGCGCCAATACGGCAATCGACCGCGGCGCCATGGCCGACACCGTGATCGAAGACGGCTGCAAGATCGACAACCAGGTCCAGATCGCGCATAACGTGCGTGTCGGAGCCCATACGGTCATTGCAGGCTGCGCCGCGGTATCGGGCAGCACGCACATCGGGCGCTTCTGCGTGATCGGCGGGGCGGCCAATTTTTCCGGCCACCTGAATATTGCCGACCGCACCACCGTGTCGGGCGGCACCTCGATCACCAAATCCATTACCAAGCCCGGGGGCATTTCACCAGCGTCTTCCCGTTCCTGCCGCACGGCGAGTGGGAACGCAATGCAGCCATCGTGCGCGGCCTGACCAGGCTGCGCGAACGGGTGGTGGCGCTGGAACGCCGCCTGCGCGGCCAGGCCGCCGGGTCCCAACCCTCACAAGACTAAGAGAAATCATCATGACCGCAGCCGACATCGACATTCGCAAGATCCTCAAGCTGCTGCCGCATCGATATCCGATGCTGCTGGTCGACCGCGTGCTGGAGTTCGATCCGCAGAAGCGCATCAAGACGCTGAAGAACGTCACCATGAACGAGCCGTTCTTCCAGGGCCACTTCCCGGGCCATCCGGTGATGCCTGGCGTGATGATCCTGGAAGCGCTGGCGCAGTCGGCCGGCCTGCTGACCTTCGGCGCCGACATGGAACGCAAGGAAAACGCGCTGTACTACTTTGTCGGCATCGACGGGGCCCGCTTCAAACAGGTGGTGTACCCGGGTGACCAGCTGCACATGAACGTGACGGTCGAACGCTATATCCGCGGCATCTGGAAGTTCAAGGCATTCGCCACGGTGGACGACAAGGTCGCCTGCGAGGCAGAGCTGATGTGCACCGTGAAGCAGGCAGAGTGAGGCCGCCCGCGGCCGGCGGCACCGCCGCCGGCTGACTGCCGTGCCCCCATGCAACGGGGCAAGCGGCCCGGACGGGAACCTTTGCCCCGCGCATTGGCCCATCCTTCACCAGACACACCACAGGACAGGACGTATGACGCAAATCCACCCCACCGCGCTGGTCGACCCGAAAGCAGAGCTGGCATCCGACGTGACCGTCGGCCCATTCTCCATCGTCGGCCCCAACGTGCGGATCGGCAGCGGCACCCGGGTCGGCTCGCATACGACGGTCGAGGGTTACACCACGATCGGCGCGGGCAACACGATCGGCCCTTACGCATCGGTCGGCGGCGTGCCACAGGACATGAAGTACCGCAACGAGCCGACCCGGCTCGAGATCGGCGACCGCAACACCATTCGCGAATTCACCACGATCCACACCGGCACGGTACAGGACCGCGGCCTGACCAGCCTCGGCAACGACAACTGGATCATGGCCTACGTGCATATCGCGCATGACTGCACGGTCGGCAACCACACTGTGTTTTCCAGCAACGCGCAGATTGCCGGCCATGTGGAAGTGGGCGACTGGGCGATCCTGGGCGGCATGAGCGGCGTGCACCAGTACGTGCGCATCGGCGCCCATGCGATGCTGGGCGGCGCCTCGGCGCTGGTGCAGGACGTGCCGCCGTTCGTGATCGCCGCCAGCGACAAGAGTGGCAACAAGGCCACGCCGCACGGCGTCAATGTCGAGGGGCTGCGCCGCCGCGGCTTCGACGCGGGCCAGATCGCCGCGCTGCGCCAGGCCTACAAGCTGCTTTACAAGTCCGACCTCAGCTTCGACGAGGCGCGCAACGAGATCGCGGCCTTGCTGGGCCAGGCTGATGCAGGCACGGCGGCGCCGCTGCAAGCGTTTGTCGACTTCCTTGCCGCCACCCAGCGCGGCATCGTACGCTGAGACCGGGCCGCAATGGTCGACGCCGCAATTCGGGGTGGCTTGCCCACGGGCAACGGTAGCGCCGCGGACAAGCGCGGCACCATCGCCATGGTGGCCGGCGAGGCCTCGGGCGACCTGCTGGCATCGTTGATGATGGGCGGGCTGCAGTCCCGCCTGGGCGATACGGTCGAGTACGCCGGCATCGGCGGCAAGCGCATGATGGCGCAGGGCTTCAACTCGCGCTGGCCGATGGAAACACTGTCGGTCAACGGCTATGTCGAGGTCCTGGGCTCGCTGCGCGAGATCCTGGCCACGCGGCGCGCGGTGCGCGACTGGCTGCTGGCCAATCCGCCGCAGTGCTTTATCGGGTTGACGCCCCGGACTTCAATTTCGGCCTGGAAGTGCCGCTGCGCCGTGCCGGCATCCCGGTGGTGCATTTTGTCAGCCCGTCGATCTGGGCCTGGCGCGGCGGGCGCATTCGCACCATCGCGCGCGCGGTGGACCACATCCTGTGCCTGTTCCCGTTCGAGCCGGAGATCTACGCCAAGGCCGGCATTCCCGCGACCTACGTGGGCCATCCGCTGGCCGATGTGATTCCGATGGTGCCTGACGTCGCCGGTGCGCGCGCCGAGCTCGGCCTGCCCGCCGGGCACCGGGTGGTGGCGGTGCTGCCGGGCAGCCGCCAGTCCGAGGTGCGCAACCTTGGCGCCACCTTCTTTGCGGCGATGGCGCAAATGCAGCGCATGGACCCGAACCTGGCGTTCGTGCTGCCGACGGCGAGCGCGCCGCTGCGCACCATTATCGAAGCGCTGCATGCGCAGTATCCCGAACTGCGCCTGACCATCGTCGACGGCAAGTCGCACCAGGCGATGGAAGCGGCCGACGTGGTGCTGCTGGCCAGCGGCACCGCTACGCTGGAAGCGGCGCTGTACAAGAAGCCCATGGTGATCTCCTACAAGGTGCCCTGGCTGACCGCGCAGATCATGAAGCGGCAGGGTTACCTGCCGTACGTGGGATTGCCTAATATCCTTTCAGGGCGCTTCGTCGTGCCGGAACTGCTGCAGGACGATGCCACGCCCGAGGCGCTGGCCCGCGAAACGCTGCTGCAGCTCAACGACGAGGGCAACACCGCCTTCCTCTACGAGCATTTCACCCGCATGCACGAGACGCTGAAGTGCAATACCGCGCAACTGGCCGCCGATGTGGTGGTGGACCTGATGCACAGCCGGGGGACCGTCTGATGGCGCGCCGCAATGCCGCTTCTCCCCAGATGGGCCTCGATCTCGCCCCAGCCGCTGCCGCCGTGCAGCGCCTGTGCGGCGTTGACGAAGCGGGCCGCGGCCCGCTGGCCGGCCCGGTCTATGCCGCCGCGGTGATACTGGACCCGAAGCGTCCGATTCGCGGGTTGGCCGATTCCAAGATCCTGACTGCCGCCAAGCGCGAGCAGCTCTACGAAAAGATCTGCGAACGCGCGCTGGGCTGGCATATCGCCTTTGCCACGGTCGAGGAAATCGATACGATCAACATCCTGCACGCCAGCATGCTGGCGATGCAGCGTGCCGTGCAGGGGCTGGCCGCCAGCGGCATCGTGCCGGACCTGGTGCAGGTCGACGGCAACCGCTGCCCGCAGGTGGCATTCCCGGTGGAAGCCATCGTCAAGGGCGATGCGCTGGTCAAGGCGATTTCGGCGGCGTCGATCCTGGCCAAGGTGGCGCGCGACCGCGAGCTGAAGGTGCTGCACGAGCGCTATCCGCAGTACGGCTTCGATTCGCACGTCGGCTATGGCACGCCGCAGCATCTGGCTGCGCTGGCTGAGTTCGGCGCCACGCCGCACCACCGCCGTTCGTTTGCGCCCGTGCGCGAGGCGCTGGAGCAGCGGCCCATGTTTACCGCGGTGGCCGAAGTTACCGAAGTTACCGAAGTCATCGAAGTCACCGGGGCCAGCGCCTCGGTATCGGTCACGGTCGCGCCCTGAAGGGCAACCGGCGTATCCCGACAATTCCCGCATCGTGAAGCACGTCACCTCGCGCGACAACGCGCTCTTCAAGCATCTGAAGGCCCTGGCCACTTCCACGCACCAGCGCCGCAAGGCAGGGCAGTCGCTGCTCGACGGCGTGCACCTGGCGCAGGCCTATGTGGCCGCGCGCGGCCAGCCCGTCACCTGCGTGGTGTCGGAACGGCACTACGACCACGCCGAGGTGGCGCCGGTGCTGGCGCTGATTGAGGCCGAGCGCGTGGTTGTGCTGGCCGATGCACTGTTCACGCAGATCAGCGGCGTGGTCAATGGCATCGACCTGATGCTGGTGATCGAGACGCCGGTCGGGCACCTGCCGGCGCGGATCGAACAAGACTGCATCATCCTGGACGGGGTGCAGGATGCCGGCAATGTCGGGTCAATCCTGCGTAGCGCCGCCGCCGCCGGCATCCAGCATGCCTTCCTTGCCACCGGCTGTGCCTTTGCCTGGTCGGTCAAGACGCTGCGTGCGGGCATGGGCGCCAACTTTCACCTGAATATCGTCGAGCACTGCACGCTTGAGTCGCTGGCGCCGCGCCTCGCGGTGCCGCTGCTGGCGACTTCGTCGCACGCGGATGCCGCGGTATTCGATACCGATCTGCGCGCGCCGGTGGCCTGGGTGGTCGGCAACGAGGGGGCGGGGGTCAGCGACGCCTGGATGGCGCACGTCACGCGCAAGGTGGGCATCCCGCAGCCGGGGGGCTGGAATCACTGAATGTGGCGGCGGCGACCGCCATCTGCCTGTTCGAGGCAGTGCGCCAGCGGCGCGCCGCCTGAGGATGCGCAGGCAGGAGCAAGAAGAAAGCGGCCTGAGCGGCCGCTTTTCTTGCTTAGTAGTTGTCGCGATCGACCTTGATCTCTTGCAGGATCGTGGTCGCGATTTCCTCAATGGATTTGTGCGTCGATGAGAGCCATTTGATGCCTTCGCGCCGCATCATTGCCTCGGCCTCGTTGACCTCATAACGGCAGTTTTCCAGCGCTGCATACTTGCTGCCGGGGCGGCGCTCGTTGCGGATCTCGGTCAGGCGCTGCGGATCGATCGACAGGCCGAAGATCTTCGGCTTGAACGCATACAACGCCGATGGCAGCCGGCCGCGCTCGAAATCGTCGGGGATCAGCGGGTAATTGGCCGCCTTCAGCCCGTATTGCATGGCCAGGTAGAGGCTGGTAGGGGTCTTGCCGCTGCGCGACACGCCCACCAGGATCACATCGGCTTCTTCCAGGTTCTTGTGTGACTGGCCGTCATCATGCGCCAGCGAGAAGTTGATCGCCTCGATCCGGTTCTTGTAGGCCTCGGTGTCCGCATTCTGGTGGAAGCGGCCGATGGCGTGGGTGGACTTCAGGCCCAGTTCTTTCTCAAGCGGCTCGATGAAGGTCTGGAACATGTCCAGGATCATTGCCTTGGCGCGGCGCAGTGCCTTGTTCGCTTCCTGGTTGACCAGCGTGGTGAAAACAATGGGCGGCACGCCTTCGTTGTGGAATGCCTCATTGATCTTGCCGACGGCGATATGTGCTTTTTCCGGGGTATCGACGAAGGGCATGCGCACCTTGCGGAAACGCATTTCAAACTGGGCCAGGATGGAGTGGCTGAACGTCTCCGCCGTGATGCCGGTGCCATCCGAGACGATAAACACGGTGCGGACCGCAGGGCGCTCGCCGGCCTGGGTCGTGGCGGTGGCGGGGGCTTCAGGCTGCGTTCCAGGCTGGGGTGCGGACATTGCCGCCCCGGGCACTTCTGGCAAGGACATGGGGATTGCGCAATAAATAGATTCAATCTTCCGCAGAAAAGTGCGGCGCAGCACGGTAGAATAGCGGCGATCTTTTCGCTAAGCAATTCCGCAAGGTGCCCACCCGTGCAACAAACCGGGTCCGGAATTGTCGACAATGTGCGCTGCGCGATGAGAGCCGTAGCGCCTAGGTCCGCAGCGCCAGTTCGGGGTTGCTTAGCCAAGCGATCAGTCCGGGAACAGAACACCAAGAACATACCGGGCATGCGCGACAAGTTTCCTACTTTGTTTTGAGGCTCTCATGACTAACCAGGCAGATAACGGCGCCTATGTGCTGCCGTTCGAGCAGTTGCGCATGGCTGACGTGGAAATCGTCGGCGGCAAGAATTCGTCGCTGGGCGAGATGATCTCCCAGCTGGCGGAAGCCGGCGTCCGGGTTCCCGGCGGCTTTGCCACCACCGCGCTCGCCTTCCGCGACTTCCTTGCCCACAACAACCTGACCGAGCGCATTTCCCAGCGCCTGAAGACCCTGAACGTCGACGACGTCAAGGCCCTGGCAGAGGCCGGTGCCGAGATCCGCGGCTGGGTCGCCTCCGCGCCGTTCCAGCCGCGGCTGGAACAGGAAATCCGTGAATCCTACGCCCGCGTGGCCGAGCGCGAAGGCGCCGAGGCCTCGTTCGCGGTGCGCTCGTCGGCCACAGCCGAAGACCTGCCCGACGCCTCGTTCGCCGGCCAGCAAGAGTCCTACCTGAACGTCAGCGGCATCGACGACGTGCTCGACAAGATCAAGCACGTGTTCGCCTCGCTGTACAACGACCGTGCCATTTCCTACCGCGTGCACAAGGGCTTTGCCCATGACGTGGTGGCGCTGTCGGCCGGCATCCAGCGCATGGTGCGTTCGGACCTGGCCTCTTCGGGCGTGATGTTCACCATCGATACCGAATCCGGCTTCCCCGACGTGGTCTTCATCACCTCCAGCTACGGCCTGGGCGAAACGGTGGTGCAGGGCGCGGTCAACCCGGACGAGTTCTACGTCTTCAAGCCGACGCTGCAAGCCGGCCAGTACCCGATCATCCGCCGCTCGATCGGCTCCAAGCTGATCAAGATGGAATTCACCAAGCCGGGCGAAGCCGGCCGCGTGAAGACCGTCGACGTGCCGGGTGAGCTGCGCAACCGCTACTCGATCACCGACGAGGACGTGACCGAGCTGGCCAGGTACGCGATGATCATCGAGAAGCACTATGGCCGCCCGATGGACATCGAGTGGGGCAAGGACGGCAAGGACGGCAAGATCTACATCCTGCAGGCGCGCCCGGAAACGGTGAAGAGCCAGTCGGCCGGCAAGGCCGAGCAGCGCTTCAAGCTCAAGGGTACCGCTCCCGTGCTGACCAGCGGCCGCGCCATTGGCCAGAAGATCGGCACCGGCCCGGTGCGCGTGATCAACGACCCGTCCGAGATGGAACGCGTGCAGCCCGGCGACGTGCTGGTGGCCGATATGACCGACCCGAACTGGGAACCGGTGATGAAGCGCGCCTCGGCCATCGTCACCAACCGTGGCGGCCGTACCTGCCACGCTGCCATCATCGCGCGTGAACTGGGCGTGCCGGCCGTGGTCGGCTGCGGCGACGCCACCGACATGCTCAAGGACGGCACGCTGGTGACCGTGTCGTGCGCGGAAGGCGACGAAGGCCGCATCTACGACGGCCTGCTGGAAACCGAAGTGACCGAAGTCCAGCGCGGCGAGATGCCGGACATCGACGTCAAGGTGATGATGAACGTGGGCAACCCGCAGCTGGCGTTCGACTTCGCGCAGATCCCGAACCACGGCGTCGGCCTGGCCCGCCTGGAATTCATCATCAACAACAACATCGGCGTCCACCCGAAGGCCATCCTGGACTACCCGCAAGTCGATGCCGACCTGAAGAAGGCCGTGGAAAGCGTGGCCCGGGGCCATGCCAGCCCGCGCGCGTTCTATGTCGACAAGCTGGCCGAGGGCATCGCCACCATCGGCGCGGCGTTCTATCCTAAATCCGTGATCGTGCGCCTGTCGGACTTCAAGTCCAACGAGTACAAGAAGCTGATCGGCGGTTCGCGCTACGAGCCGGACGAGGAAAACCCGATGCTGGGCTTCCGCGGCGCGTCGCGCTACATCGCCGAGGACTTCGCCGAAGCGTTCGAGATGGAATGCAAGGCCATGAAGCGCGTGCGCGACGAGATGGGCCTGACCAACGTCGAGATCATGGTGCCGTTCGTGCGCACGCTGGGCCAGGCCGAGAAGGTCATCGAGCTGCTGGCCAAGCACGGCCTGAAGCGCGGTGAGAACGGCCTGCGCATCATCATGATGTGCGAAGTGCCGTCCAACGCGATCCTGGCCGAAGAGTTCCTGCAGTACTTCGACGGCTTCTCGATCGGCTCGAACGACCTGACCCAGCTGACGCTGGGCCTGGACCGCGACTCCGGCATGGAGCTGCTGGCCAAGGACTTCGACGAACGCGATCCGGCAGTGCGGTTCATGCTGTCGCGCGCCATCGAGGCGTGCATCCGCCTGAACAAGTATGTCGGCATCTGCGGTCAGGGTCCTTCGGATCATCCGGACTTTGCCGAGTGGCTGGCCAAGGAAGGCATCAAGTCGATCTCGCTGAATCCGGACTCGGTGGTCGAGACCTGGCAAAAGCTGGCTTCCTGAAGCATTTGACGTCACAATAACGATATTGCCGGCGCCTTCTGGCAGCCGGCAGGCACCGGCCCTGCGTCAGGTGTTGCTACTGCCCCGCAGACGCTGAAAGGCGCTGCGGGGTTTTTACTTTTCGGGATGTATCTGGACGAACGGGAGCTTGGATGGCGTACTACATCTGGTTCGTGGCAGCGGTCGCGCTGGTAATCATCGAGCTGAACACCGGCACCTTTTACCTGCTGATGGTAGCGGTGGGGCTGGCCGCCGGCGGAGTGGGAGCCCTGCTGGGGTTGTCGCCGGCCGCGCAGACGCTGGTGGCAGCACTGGTCGCGGCGGTGCTGATCGCCGGCCTGCGCCGCACCCGCTTTGGCAAGCTGCAGCGCGGCAATGCCGCCGCCGATCCCAACGTCAATATCGATATCGGCCAGGAGCTCGACGTGCCCGGCTGGGACGCCAACGGGCGCGCCCGCGTGCCGTACCGCGGCGCTGACTGGACGGTGGAGCTGGCGCCCGACTGTGCCGCCGCGCCAGGCCGCCACCGCATCGTCGCGGTGCGCGGCAGCACCCTGGTCGTGTCTCCCCGCTGAAGCCCTGTCTTATTGCGCAGCGCGGCAGTTGTTGCGCTGCGATCCGCCTGCCGCCGCCTGGCGGCTCCGTTGTGCTGTCTTCTGTCTGGAGGGTCGTTACATGCTCGCATTTCAGCTTGGTTTGTTGCCGCTGATCATCCTCATTGCCGTCATCGTGCTGATTGCCAAGGGCATCAAGATCGTGCCGCAGCAGCATGCCTGGGTGCTCGAGCGCCTTGGCCGCTACCATGCGACGCTGACGCCGGGGCTGTCGATCGTGGTGCCGTTCGTCGATCGCGTCGCCTACAAGCACGTGCTCAAGGAAATCCCGCTGGACGTGCCCAGCCAGGTCTGCATCACCAGGGACAACACGCAGCTGCAGGTCGATGGCGTGCTGTACTTCCAGGTCACGGACCCGATGAAGGCATCGTATGGGTCGAGCAATTTCGTGGTGGCGATCACGCAGCTGTCGCAGACGACGCTGCGCTCGGTGATCGGCAAGCTGGAGCTGGACAAGACCTTCGAGGAGCGCGAGTTCATCAACCACAGCGTGGTCAACGCGCTGGATGAGGCTGCCGCCAACTGGGGCGTCAAGGTGCTGCGCTACGAGATCAAGGACCTGACCCCGCCCAAGGAGATCCTGCACGCGATGCAGGCGCAGATCACCGCCGAGCGTGAAAAGCGCGCGCTGATCGCCGCGTCGGAGGGCAAGCGCCAGGAGCAGATCAACCTGGCCACTGGCGCGCGCGAGGCGGCGATCCAGAAGTCAGAGGGCGAGCGGCAGGCCGCCATCAACAGGGCGCAGGGCGAGGCGAGCGCGATCCTGGCGGTGGCCGAGGCCAATGCGCAGGCGATCCAGAAGATCGGCAATGCGATCCGCACCGAAGGCGGCATGGATGCGGTCAACCTGAAGGTGGCCGAGGAATACGTGGCCGCGTTCGGCAACCTGGCCAAGCAGGGCAATACGCTGATCGTGCCGGGCAATATGGGCGAGATGAGCAGCATGATCGCGTCCGCCCTGCAGATCGTGAAGGGGCAGCAGAAGGCTGCCTGAAGGGACTGACGGACGCGCCGCGGCAGCGTGGTGCCGGGGCTCAGTCCTTGGTGTCGCCCTTCATGATGCGGGCCTTCTCGCGCTGCCAGTCGCGCTGTTTCTCGGTCTCGCGCTTGTCGAACTGCTTCTTGCCCTTGGCCAGCCCGATCTCGCATTTGACGCGGCCGCGCGTGTAGTGCAGGTTCAGCGGGACCAGCGTGTAGCCGCGCTGCTCGACCTTGCCGATCAGCTTCTTGATCTCGTCAGCCTTGAGCAGCAGCTTGCGGGTTCGCACCGGGTCGGGATTGACGTGGGTGGAGGCGCTTTGCAGCGGGCTGATATGGGCGCCGATCAGGAACATCTCGGCGTCGCGCACCACCACGTAGCCCTCCTTGATCTGCACCCGCCCGGCGCGGATTGCCTTGACCTCCCAGCCTTCCAGCACGATCCCGGCCTCATAGCGCTCCTCGATGAAGTAATCGAAGAAGGCCTTTTTGTTATCTGCAATGGTCATGCGTGCGGGTGGGGTGCGGTAGGGTGGAATTCAGCCGTTTCGCTGCAGCGCCACATGGCAGGATGCCGCGGGGCGCGCGTGTCGGCTAAAATCCGAATTCTAGCAAACCAGCCCCGGCACAGGCGCATGCCTGCCGCGCATAGCGTGCGGCATGGCCGCAAGCCAGATTTTCCCATTCATGGCAGACGTCCATAAATCCGTACTGCTCGGCCACTCCGCCGCGCAGATGTATGACCTGGTCACGCGCGTGGAGGACTATCCCAAGTTCCTTCCATGGTGCGGTGGCGTGGAGGTGTTCGAGCAGACCGATACCATGCTCGACGCCAAGATCCATATCCACTTCAAAGGGATCCAGCAGTTCTTCCACACCCGCAATACGCAGGAACGCCCCACGCGCATTGACATGACCTTTGCCGACGGGCCGTTCAAGACCTTCAACGGCGCGTGGCGCTTTACGCCACTGCGCGAAGACGCCTGCAAGATCGAATTCCATCTGCACTATGAGTTTTCCAGCCTGCTGCTGGAAAAAATCATCGGCCCGGTCTTCAGCATGATTGCCAATACCTTTGTCGACGCCTTCGTCAAGCGGGCCGAGGTGGTCTATGGCGCCAACTGACACCGGCGCAGGGACGGTGCATATCACGGTCTGCTATGCGCGGCCCGATACCGTCTTCCTGAAGGAGATCGACGTGCCTGCCGGCACCACGATTGCCGCGGCCATCGTCGGCTCCGGGCTGCAGCAGGCCTGTCCGGAGGTTGACCCATCGACCATGCGGGTGGGCATCTTCGGCAAGCTCAAGACGCCGGAGACGGTGGTGCGCGAAGGCGACCGCGTGGAGGTTTACCGGCCTTTGACCGCCGATCCCAAGCAGGCGCGCCGCAAGCGGGTGCAGAAGCAGCGCGCGGGCGGCACGCGCGAAGGCCAGAAGTGGTTGCGCGGCAGCAGTTGAGCAGAGCTTGCCAGGCATGCAAACGGGGCCGATGCGCCCCGTTTTTCATTGCCTTCAGCTGCAGTTTTTCTCGAGGCTGGCGTTGGTCTTGAGCATCTCGGCCTGGCGCTGGTCGCTGTTCAGGTGCTGCAGCGAGCCGTCCGGACCCGCCACCGCGGCGCGCATGCCTTGCTGCAGGCCGTTGGCGTAGCTGCGCAGCTGGGCGCAGCGGGCCTCGCGCTCAGCCGCCTCGGTTTCCTTGCGGGCCTCTTCGGTGGCGGCTTTCAGGCTGGCCTCGCGGCGTTTCTGGAAGGCTTCTTCGGCCGTCGGCGCCGGGGCCGCGGCGGGCTTGGCCGAGGCTTTGGCCGGAGGCGGGGCAGCAGGGGCAGCAGTGGCGGGCGCCGTGGCATTGGCGGCGTCCACCGGCTGGAACTCGCCGGCAAAGCGGCCCGGGGCGCGCAACACCTTGGCTGCCGCCGCCGACGGCGGCACGTCGCTGTAGACCATGCGGCCGTTGGCGTCGCGCCATTGCCAGTAGGCAAGGGCCTGGACGGGAACGGCGAGAGTGGCGGCGGCAAGCAGGCACAGCGCGGACGATCGTTTCATGGCGAGGCGTCTTAAAGTGACTCGGAAGTAACGCTTGGAATCCTTCTGGGCCGCCGGCTGCGCGCATGGCGATGCCGCGGCAGGACAGCCGCGGCGATGGCTTGGCGCCCGCCTGGCATCAGGTCCGTAGCGCCGGTTTGACCCTGGTAAAGCTGTTGTTCGTGGTGCGTGTGACCCCCGCGCCATCGTTCGCTAGTCTACGCAGACTTGTCGGTGGCGTGCAAGCGCACCGACCAGGCCACGCCGACCATCAGCAACACGATGGCGGCGATTTCCAGCGGCCGCGGCCAGCGCTGGTCGAAGACAAAGCCGTAGGCCAGCGCGAACAGTGTCTCGAACACGATCATCTGGCCCGAGAGTGTCAGCGGCAGCCGCCGGCTGGCAATGTTCCAGAGGTTGTTGCCGATCAGCGACGCGCCCAGCGCCACCGCGGCGTTGACCATCCAGAACCACTGCCAGTCACGGCCGCTGTCGCCCGCGGTCAGCGTGTCGCCCGCCAGCAGCCAGCCGATCACGGCCAGCACCGCCGACACCGCGCCGGTCGACAACCCGTACAACGCCGACCATTCATTGCCGCTGTAGTGCGGGTTGCGCTGCAGGTAGCGTGCGTTATCGACCGCGTAGAGCGTCCAGCAGACCAGCGCGCCGGCCGCGCAGCAGACCCCGGCCAGTTTCTGCCAGACCGGCCGGACTGCCGCGCCGGCTGCCGCCGCGTGGGCGCTCTGGCCGCCGCCGAACAGGTCGATATTGATGCAGGCGATGCCGGCGGCCACCACCAGCAGCGGCCACATCAGCCGCGACAGCGGCACGGCGCCGTGGTCGCGCCGGCCCATGATGGTGACGGAGATCGGCAGGATGCCAATGATCAGGGAGGTGGGGCCCACCCCGGCGAGCTGCACGCCGAAGGCCAGCAGCACGTAGTAGAGCAGGTTGCCGGTGAAGGCCTGGCGCAGCAGCGCCACGCAGTCCGCCCGGGTCAGCTTGCGGGCGATGCGCGTCATCAGCGGCAGCGCGGCCATGAAGGCGACCAGCCCGTAGGCCAGGTAGCGGCCGATGGCCAGCTCCCACGGCGAGAACACGGGCAGCAGCTTGGGGGCGATAAAGACCATGCCCCAGAAGGCGCCTGCCAGCAGCCCGCACAATACGCCGATTCCCATACTTCGCTTCGCCCGAACAAAAGGACAACGAGCATAGCAGACGACATGGAGGAATCCCTTTTGCAGTGCATCAGCAAAGCGCGCATTCCTGTATAATTCGGTTTTGCGCCTAGAGGATTTGCTATGCGTCTTGTCCAGAAAGCACTCACATTCGATGACGTGCTGCTCGTCCCGGCCTATTCGGCCGTCCTTCCCCGGGATGTCTCCCTCCGCACCAGCCTGACCCGCTCCATTGAACTGAACATCCCGCTGGTATCCGCGGCGATGGACACAGTGACGGAAGCGCGTCTGGCGATTTCCATGGCGCAGGCCGGCGGTATCGGCATCGTCCACAAGAACCTGAAGCCCGCCGACCAGGCCCGCGAAGTTGCGCGCGTGAAGCGCTATGAGTCGGGCGTATTGCGTGATCCGATCACCATTTCGCCGGACATGAAGGTCCGCGATGTGATCGCGCTGTCGCAGCATCACGGCATTTCCGGCTTCCCGGTGCTGGAAGGCAAGGCCGTGGTCGGCATCATCACCAACCGCGACCTGCGCTTCGAGGAAGAGCTCGACGCCCCGGTGCGCGCCAAGATGACGCCGCGTGAAAAGCTGGTGACCGTGGCCGAAGGCGCGCCGCTGGAAGAAGCCAAGCGCCTGATGAACCGCCACCGCCTTGAGCGCGTGCTGGTGGTCAACCAGGCTTTCGAGCTGCGCGGCCTGATCACGGTGAAGGATATCCAGAAGGCAGTGGACAATCCGCTGGCCAGCAAGGATGACCACGGCCAGCTGCGCGTAGGCGCCGCGGTCGGCGTGGGCCCGGACAACGACGAGCGCGTCGAACTGCTGGTCAAGGCCGGCGTCGATGTGGTTGTGGTGGATACAGCACACGGTCATAGCCAGGGCGTGCTGGACCGCGTCCGCTGGGTCAAGCAGAACTTCCCGCAGGTGCAGGTGGTTGGCGGCAATATCGCCACCGGCGATGCCGCGCGTGCGCTGGTCGAGCATGGCGCCGACGGCGTCAAGGTCGGCATCGGCCCGGGCTCGATCTGCACCACGCGTATCGTTGCCGGCGTGGGCGTGCCCCAGATCACGGCGGTTTCCAACGTGGCCGAAGCCCTCAAGGGCACCGGCGTGCCGCTGATCGCTGACGGCGGCGTGCGCTACTCTGGCGATGTGGCCAAGGCCCTGGCGGCAGGCGCCCACACCGTGATGATGGGCGGCATGTTCTCGGGCACCGAGGAAGCGCCAGGCGAAACCTTCCTGTTCCAGGGCCGTTCGTTCAAGAGCTACCGCGGCATGGGCTCGGTGGGTGCGATGAAGGATGGCGCGGCAGACCGCTACTTCCAGGAAGACAACACCGCCAACGTCGACAAGCTGGTGCCCGAAGGGATTGAAGGGCGCGTGCCGTACAAGGGCTCGGTGATGGCGATCATCCACCAGCTGACCGGTGGCGTACGGTCCTCGATGGGCTATTGCGGCAGCAAGTCGATTGCGGACTGGCACGAGAGCGCCCAGTTCGTCCAGATCACGGCAGCCGGCATGCGTGAATCGCACGTGCACGACGTGCAGATCACCAAGGAAGCGCCGAACTACCATATCGACTGACGCGCAGCGGCTGCGCCCGTCGCCTCGCGGCGGTGCGCGGCCGCAAGATCGTCGGGGCGAGGGCGCATTGCCGCGGGCGGCGCCTTCGCCTGACCGGAATGCCATCCGGCCCGGCCGCTCGCCACGCCGGTGTTGCCTGAACGTGGGCCACACCAGCCGGCCGCAACATTGGCCGGGCCCATGACGAGGAGCGCCAATGAAGGTATTGCTGCGAGCCGTGCTGTTTTTTGATGCCCTGGTGGATTTGCTGCTGGGCATCCTGCTGTTGATGTCCCCGTTCACCACGCTGTACGCTGCGCTGCAGTTGCCGCAGCCGCAACCGGCCCTGTTCGGGCAGTTGCTGGGCGTGGCGCTGGTCGGCCTGGCTGCGCTGCTGTGGCAGGCAGCGTTCAACGGACAACTGACGGTACCGGTGGCGCGCACGGCCGGCTATGTGAACCTGGCCAGCGCAGTGCTGATCATTGCCTGGATGGTGTTCATGGAACTGCCGCTGGTCGGCGCGGGCAAGATCTGGCTGCCGGTGATGGCAGTGGTGCTGGCGTTTTTCGCGCTGGTGCAGATTCCCGCTTCCAGGCGCGTGCGCAACCGCGAAAGGCAACTGAAGGCCGAGCGCGCACTGCAGGAACAGGAACACAAGAAGGAAGTCCGCAAGGAACCCGGCGTCGCCCCCGCGGCGCGCCAAACGAATACCCCAGAATACCGGCGCGAGCCGGTCATCACGCCGCCGCCGGGCTATGGTCCCGGCACGGAAGTCGTGACCGAGCCCATCCCGGAAGACACGCCATCGGCCCATCATGCACGACAAAATCCTCATTCTTGATTTCGGCTCGCAGGTCACGCAGCTGATCGCCCGCCGCGTCCGCGAGGCGCACGTCTATTGCGAGATCCACCCGAACGACGTCTCCGACGACTTCGTACGCGAGTTCGCCCCCAAGGCCATCATCCTGTCGGGCAGCCACGCCAGCACCTATGAAGACCACCAGCTGCGCGCGCCGCAGGCCGTGTGGGACCTGGGCGTGCCGGTGCTGGGCATCTGCTACGGCATGCAGACCATGGCCGTGCAGCTGGGCGGCAAGGTCGAGTGGAGCGACCACCGCGAATTCGGCTACGCCGAGGTGCGCGCCCATGGCCACACCAACCTGCTCAAGGACATCGAGGATTTCCGCACGCCGGAAGGCCATGGCATGCTCAAGGTCTGGATGAGCCACGGCGACAAGGTTGCCGGCCTGCCGCCGGGCTTCAAGCTGATGGCCTCCACACCAAGCTGCCCGATCGCCGGCATGGCCGACGAGGCGCGGGGCTACTACGCGGTGCAGTTCCACCCCGAGGTCACGCATACCGCCAAGGGCCGCCAGATGCTGGAGCGCTTCGTGCTCGGCATCGCTGGCTGCAAGCCTGACTGGGTCATGCACGACCATATCGAGGAAGCAGTCGCCAAGATCCGCGAACAGGTCGGCGATGAAGAAGTCATCCTGGGCCTGTCCGGCGGCGTCGACTCGTCGGTGGCCGCGGCGCTGATCCACCGCGCCATCGGCGATCAGCTCACCTGCGTGTTCGTCGACCACGGCCTGCTGCGCCTGGACGAAGGCAAGATGGTGATGGACATGTTCGCCGGCCGCCTGCACGCCAAGGTCGTGCATATCGACGCCTCCGATCAGTTCCTCGGCCACCTGGCCGGCGTGACCGATCCCGAGCAGAAGCGCAAGATCATCGGCCGCGAGTTCGTCGAAGTGTTCCAGGCCGAGGCCAGGAAGCTGTCCAACGCCAAGTGGCTGGCGCAGGGCACGATCTATCCGGACGTGGTGGAGTCGGGCGGCACCAAGACCAAGAAGGCCACCACCATCAAGAGCCACCACAACGTCGGCGGCCTGCCGGAAACGCTGGGCCTGAAGCTGCTGGAGCCGCTGCGCGACCTGTTCAAGGACGAAGTGCGCGAGCTGGGCGTAGCCCTGGGCCTGCCGCCGGAAATGGTCTACCGCCACCCGTTCCCGGGCCCGGGCCTGGGCGTGCGCATTTTGGGCGAGGTCAAGCGCGACTACGCCGACCTGCTGCGCCGCGCCGATGCGATCTTCATCGAAGAACTGCGCAAGACCATCGCCACCGAACAGGACGCCGCCGCGGGCCTGTGCGAGCCGGACCAGGCCGGCAAGAGCTGGTACGACCTGACCAGCCAGGCCTTCGCCGTGTTCCTGCCGGTCAAGTCCGTGGGCGTGATGGGCGACGGCCGCACCTACGACTACGTCGTCGCGCTGCGCGCCGTGCAGACCACCGACTTCATGACCGCGCACTGGGCGCACCTGCCGTATGCGCTGCTGGGGCGTTGCTCGAACCGGATCATTAACGAAGTACGTGGCCTCAACCGGGTTGTGTATGACGTGTCGGGCAAACCGCCGGCGACGATTGAGTGGGAGTGAAACTGGGTCCTTCGGGGACTATCGAAATTGCGCAATCTCAAGCCTAAGTCCAAAGATTAATAAGGGCTTCTGACCACGATGGAATGTATGTGACGGTATCGCCCACCGGTACCGTCACCTTCCGCTGCCGTGAGACGCTGACCATCGGCCGCTACGGCCGGCATCTCGCTGGCCCTGGCCCGCGAAAAGCTGATCGACGCCAAGAAGGCCATTGCCTAGGGCAAGTCCCCTGCACTTGAGAAGCAGCGCGAGAAGCGCCGGCTGACCGCCGCCAAGACCTTTGGCGACGTGACCGAGAAATGGCTGGCCGGCGCCCGGATGAAGGGGCGCAACCCCGTGACCTAGCGAAGCTGCCCATTCGGTAGCAGACGGACCTAGCCGTGCTCTTCCAGGCGAGCGGGCATCATTGCTGCAGCTTGGCGCCGCTGTTCACGGAGCGGCTGTTCGTGATCGCGCGGCGCGACATGCCGGGGCTGCCCACTGAGAAAACGGTGAAGCTGGCGCGCTGGCGCGAGTCGGACGTGCTGAAGCGCTTCCGGGAGGAACGTGTCGGCGGGCGCGACCGCTCATCGCCTACCGAAGCGCGGATCTCGCCTTGGAGTGGCCGATTGGAGGTATGATTGAATGCAATATTGCATATCTCATTCAGACCTAGTCATATCGTGGCCACCGCAGAACTACAAGGCATCGACATTCCCGCCCAGATCGCCCAGGAAATCCGCAAGCTCATCAACCGCGGACAGTTGCCGCCCGGGCTGCAGCTACGGCAATCCGACCTGGCCGACCGCTTCGGCATCAGCCGCGTCCCCGTGCGCGAGGCGCTGAAGCTGCTGGCGGCCGAAAGCATCATCGAGCACGATCCGAACCGGGGCTTCTTCGTCGCGCCATTGTCGACCGACGAGGCCCGCCAGCTTTACCTGATGCGGCAACTGCTGGAAGCGGAACTGCTTTCCACGATCGAGTGGCCCACGCCCGCGCAACTCAAGCAGCTCAAGGCGATGCTGACCGAACTCGACGAACTGCTCGCGGCCGGAAACCGCTCGGAATGGATCGAGCACCATCGCGCATTCCACGACGCGGTGTTCGAGCTGTCGCCGAACAAGGTGCTCAAGCGCGAGGCGCTGCGGCTGATGCGGCTCACCGACCGCTACCGTGCGCTGGCCGCCGACATCACGCTGCGCGACCAGCACCTGAAGGCCAACATCGAGCAGAAGCTCGTGAAGGCGTTGAGTACCAAGAACCGGGAAATGTTGCTGGATGCCTACGCCGAAGGCCGCAAGATGGTGGCCGAGGGGCTGATGCAGATTCTCGCGGCGCGCGGCGTATGAAGCGGGGCGTGCTCCAGCGCCCCGCGTACTGCCGTCAGAAGCGGTGCATCATGCCGACTGCCGCGACGGACTGGATCTTCCCGCTGGCAAGGATGTTGCCGATCTCCGCGGCATAGGCGCCGTTGGTGTGCTGGTAGACCCCCACCAGATAGACCGCGGTCCGCTTGGAGAAGGTGTACGTCAACTGGAGCGCGCCCTGGTGGATGATCACGTTCTTCAGTTGCTCGTTGCCGTTCTCGTAGGTATAGGCGCCGCCGAGAATCAGGTCCGGCGTCAGTGCATAGCCGATGCCGCCGGCAAGCGCGTAGATCCTCGCTCCGGTGAATGTGTTGCGCGCCTGGCTGTACATGCCCGAGAAATCGAAGCGCGACACCTTGGTGCGGGCGCCGGCAAGGAAGTTGGCGATGCCGCTCTGCCCGCCATTGACCGCGCCGTAGTTCTGCTCGGTATAGACCACGGCGGCGCGCGTTTCTCCGTGGTGATAGCCGATCGCCGCGCTCTTGCCTGACCCGTTCCGGAAGTCTCCCGCGACTTCGCCGAAGCTGTACATCAGCCCGGCCGAAAAGCCGCCGATCTCGTCGGTCGTCAGCTTGACTGCGTTCGACATCCGCTTGCCGCCCACGCGGTCCCAGTTGATGGCCGACATGCCCACCGGCGCGCCGGCGGCATTGGTGTACGGCGCGTATGGCGCACCGGCGGCAAGGCCGGCGCCGATCTGCGCGGGGCCCTTGAGGCCAAGCAGGTCCGCGCCGAAGCTGCCGGTGCGGAAGTTCAGCATGCCGCCCGCGATGCCGGTGGCGGGGTCGATGGCGCCGATCAGGAAGTAGTCGAATGCGAAGTCGTTCTGCTGCCCGAGGCGCAAGCCGCCAATCCCGACCTTGCGCATGCCGACCCAGGCCGAGTTCTCGAACAATGCACCGCGCGACTGCGGATCGAGCGCCCCGGTGCTGAGGGAAATCATCGAGTCCAGGCTGAACGATGCCTGCAGGCCACCGCCGAGGTCCTCGATGCCGCGCAGGTAGAACTTCGACGGGTAGATGGCGGAATCCTGCATGCGGACGTTCGAATGGCCGCCGTTGTCGCGATAGACCGCGACACCCTCGTCCAGCAGGCCGCCGATGGTGACGCTGCCCTGCGCGTGCGTCACTGTGGTGGCAGCCGTCATTGCGATGCAGAATGACAGATGGCGAAGTGCCATTGGCAGCTTTCTTCTCCGAAGAGCCAATTCGTGTCTCCGTTGTTGGAATTTATTGTTGTGGTGCTCGCCCGGCAGGGATGCGGGCGGGATTTTGTCGGCCGGCGGGTTTGCGATCGTCCGCCTCAGCCGGCAGGTTCCGGGTCCCATGTCGGAATCCAGAGCAGTTCCCGCGCCGCGGCAGCGTCGGTCGACGAAAACTCGCCGTAGCTGCCGTGCGCGTACAGCAGCGGCCGGGCGCGGTCGGCGCGCGGCATTGCGGTGTCGATGGCGCCGAAGAGGATGCCGTGCGTGCCGACATCCACGGCACTGGCCACGCGGCAATCGAAGCTGACCAGGGCGTTCCGGAGTACCGGCGCGCCGGTGCTGGCGCGTCCCCATACGCCGTCGGCGAACTTCTCCTCCGCCGGCATGGGACTGGCGAAGCGGTCGGCCAGCCGACGGCTTTCCAGCGCCAGCACGTTCACCGCGAAGATGCCCGACGCCTGGATGGCGTGGAACGACGCGCTGTTGCGGTTGACGCAGGCGAGCAGCGTGGGCGGATCGGCCGAGACTGAGCAGACGGCCGTGGCCGTCAGCCCCGCCCGGGAGCCGTCCGCCGACAGCGTGGTAATCAGGCAGACGTGTCCGGCGAGGCAGCGCATCGCTGCCTTGAACTGGTTGGCGTCGATGCTCATGGCGAGTTCTCCGTCCCGAGGCTATGCGACCGTGGTGGCGGCAGCGAGATGGCGGGCGAAGTGCAGCACGGTGCGACCGTGCGCCTGCATCGCGGCGAGCGGCTGGTAGCTGGCACGCTCCCAGCAGTTGAAGCCGTGGCTCGCGCCGGGATAGACGAAGAACTTCGCCGTGTCCCGGTCGGCGAAGGCTGCCCTGACGCGCTCGACCGCCGCGAGCGGGATCATGGGATCCGTCTCGCCATAGTGGAACAGCATCGGGCAACGCACGGCCGCCGCCTTCTGCAACTGGTCCTGGATGCCGCCGCCGTAGTAGCACGCGGCGGCCTCCACCAGTCCCGCAGCGGCCGCCAGATAGGCCAGCCGGCCGCCGATGCAGAAGCCGAGCGCGCCCACGCCGCCCGTCACCTCGGGACGCTCGCGCAGCGTGCGCACGGTGCCTTCCAGGTCGACCCCGATCTCGGCCATGTCGGCGCGCATGAGCATGTCTCGCGCGCGTGCGGCTTCGTCGCCCACATAGCCGAACGATTCGCGCGGCGCCTGCCGCCAGAACACGTCGGGCGCGAGCACGACAAAGCCGAGTTGCGCGTACTGCTCGGCCACAGCCCGGATATGGCGGTTGACGCCGAAGATTTCCTGGAAGAGGACAATCCCGGGGCCCGCTCCCGCAGGCGGCAGCGCGAGATAGCCCTGGTACGCGCGGCCATCGGCTGCCGGGATGTCGATCCAGCTCGTGCGGATCGTCGTGTCTTCGTCGATGCGTTCGTTCATGTCGTCTCTCTCTCCCCGCTCAGTTCCAGCCGAAAATGTCGAGCGTGGTCTCGCCCGCACGGAGGCGGCGGCACTGGTCGGCCTCGTTTGCCTCTCGCGCGAGGCCTGCGTCCACCACCTTGCCAGCGCGGTCGCGCGGAATGCAGACTACGCCGTCGCTGTCACCGACGATCAGGTCGCCGGCATGCACGGTGACGTCGCCGAACACGGTCGGTGCATTGATCCAGCCGCGCGCGCCGAAGTCCTTGCCGGTGCCGCGAATGCACAGGCCGCGGGCGAACACCGGGAAGCCGATCTCCTCCAGCAGCACGCCGTCGCGCACGCAGCCGTCGATCACCAGGCCGGCGAGGCCGCGCACCTGGCTGGCGGTGGACATGACTTCGCCCCAGTAGCCGTGTTCGAAGGCGTCGCTGACCGACACCACCAGCACGTCGCCCGGCTGCGCGGCGTAGATGGCGCGGTGCAGCCACAGGTTGTCGCCGCCCGGCGCGTGCACCGTGACGGCTGGGCCGCACAGCCGGAAGCCGGGTGCGACCGGCTTGATTGCGGACGGAAGGGCGCCGATCTTGCCGGCGGCTTCGTGCAACGTGGCCGTGGGAATGCCACGGGCGGCGTTGACGATTTCCGGTGGGGTACGCACGACGTTCAGTTGTGTGGTGTCGCGCGGGTCGATGCGGTCGATGGGCCGGCTCATGCTTTCGCTCCTTCGGCGCGCGTCTGCAGTTGGTGGTAGCGGTGCTGGGCGCGGGCCTCGTCCAGGCGCATGCCGCTGGCGACTGCCTTGCGAATGGCGTTCTCGGCGGCTTCGATTTCTTCGGCGGCGGCGAGGATGCGCTCTTCGTGACCACGCGGAATCGATACCAGCCCGTCTGCGTCGCCACGCAGGATGTCGCCTGGCGCGACACGCACGTCGCCGATGTTCACCGGCACGTTGGTAGCCTCCACCTGCACGCGGTCCTTGCCGGTACGCATCCAGTTGTCGCGCGAGAACACTGGATAGCCGAGCGACAGGCACAGGTGCACGTCGCGATTAATGCCATCGATTACGGTGCCGGCAATGCCGCGGCGATGCGCAATCTCGGTCATGATGTCGCCCCAGACCGTGGCATCGGTACGCCCCCCGTTGTCAAGCACGATGACGTGGCCGGGCGGCACGTCATCGATGAAGTCCCCGACCGTGCCCGGCGGGCTCGCGGCCGGGCCGTAGAGAATGGTGAAGGCGCGGCCGGCCATGCGGAAGCCGGCATCGCGCGGCTTGATGGCGCGGCACTGGCCGACGATGCCGAGGCGGTCCATCGCGTCGCTGAGCGTGGCGGTGTCGAGCCTGCCGG
This sequence comes from Cupriavidus necator, assembly GCA_022041995.1. Taxonomy (GTDB): domain Bacteria; phylum Pseudomonadota; class Gammaproteobacteria; order Burkholderiales; family Burkholderiaceae; genus Cupriavidus. The sequence continues at coordinate 2,396,178 of CP074381.1, read as the reverse complement.
CGCGGGCGACGTTGCGGTCTTCGATCTGTTCTGACATGACTTAATCCTTCAGCATGAATTCGTAGTTGCCGCCCATGACCTGGCTCATCGGCGTGCCGGCCAGAACGGCTTTGGCCATGCGAGCTTCGCGGGCGACGATGGCTTCCGCGGCCTCCAGCACGCGGTCGATGTTCGCCGCGGCGATGAAGATGACAGCGCTGCGGTCGGCGAGAACGTAGTCGCCTGCATCGACATCCACGTCCCACACGCGGATCGGCACGTTGGTGCCTTTCTCGACGATACGGCCGCGCGCGGTGCGCGCGGTGAGGGAAGAGGCGAACACGGGAAAGTTCATCGCGCACGCTTCGTCGATGTCGCGCACGGGACCATCGGCCACCACCCCCGCGATACCCTTCACCTTCGCGCCGAGCGACAGCATGCCGCCCCAGCTTCCCGCCTCGACGCCGGTGCGCTGCTCGACGACGATCACGTCGTCCGCGCCGCCGGCCTCGATGGCGGTGGTGCCCAAGTGGCGGGGCTCGCCCGGTGGCGGCGCGCCCGTGCCGAGCTTCACGGTAATCACGCGGCCGGCGATGCGGCCGTCACCGGCTTCCTGACGCACGCCGCTCACAACGCCCGGCAGGCCGAGCTTGTCGAGCGTGTCGGACACTGCGCAACAATCCAGCCGGCGCAGGCGGCGCACATATTCCTGGGGAGTGCTCATCGGATGGTTTCCTTGTGGTTGTCGGGCCGCCAGCAGGCGAACCCCATGGCATTGCCCGTCCCAGCTTCGCTGCGGTAGCAAGGCACGTAGTCGATCACTTCCATGCCGAAGCCAAGCTCGTCCATCGCGCCGGCCACGGGAATCCAGTTCTTGACCTCGGAGGTCCCGGCCTGGAAGATCGCCTCGCCCAGTCCCTCCACGGGCGAGAAGTCATGCGCGCGCATGCTGTCAAGGATCAACTGGTCGACGCTCTCGTCGATGACGAAGTGGGTCAGGCCGCCCGAGGCGATGATCGCCACGCGCGCGTCGCTGTCCCACGACCGGATGGCGCGCGCCAGCGAACGTCCGAACGCATGGCAGCGGCCGGCGGTCGGCTGGTTGGGCGGATAGAACGTGTTGATCAGCACCGGCACGGTGGGAATCACCTGGTCCTTCATCAATTGCCGGAACACGAAGCCGAAGGCGTGCGGCGTCTCGGTAGCGGAAAGATGCTTCAGTGCCGTGATGTCGAAGCCGTCGGCCACGGTGCGTTCGATCAGGTGGCGGCCCAGCGCCGGCACGCCGGAATAGGTCGCTTGCGGCGGCATGTAGCCGGGCATGGCGTGGGCCACGCCGGGCGGCAGCCGCGACAGCTTCTCGTCGCTGATCATGTTGTTGACGATGGTCTCGCCCCACATCACGCTGAACGCGGGCACGAGCATGTCGTCGAAGATTTCCATCTGGTCGTTGCCGACGATCACTGCCACATCGGGGCGGGCTTCGGCCAGCACCTGCGACATGCGTTCGATGGCCTGCATGCAGCGGGCGTGCCGGGCTTCCCACACTTCCGGCCTGATCTGCGCGGCCAGGTTTTCCGACGCGCGATGCTGCACCAGCTCGTCGAACGTCCACGTCCGGCCCTGGTAGTGATGCAGGCTGCGGCGGTCGTCGGGCAGGCGCGAGCCCCATGTGTGCGGCGGCGTGACCAGCATGGGACCATGCGAGGTGCCCATGCCGAGTACGATTTCTGCCATGGTTTGGTCTCCTCCGGGCGTCGTCGCGCGTTTAGCGGTACGCCGCCAGGTCAAGGTTGAACAGCTTCTGCGCGTTGCCGAAGAAGATCTGGTTCTTCTCTTCCGGCGACAACCAGTCGAAGCCCTGGATGAACGGCTTGATGTCGTCGAAGGTGCGGCCGGTAGCCGGATTGGTCTGCGAGCCCACGCCGGGGCACTCGGCGCCGAACAGGCAGCGGTCCGCGCCGACGGTCTTGATCAGCAGGCGCAGCGATTCCTCCGAATACAGCACGGTGTCGTAGTAGAGATTGCGCATTCCGGCGAGGAAGTCGCGGCCCGCGCGCGCGGCGCCGGACTGGAAGCGGCCGATCTGGTAGGGGATCGAGCCGCCGCCGTGCGACACCAGGATCTTCAGCGACGGGAAGTCCTTGAACACGTCGGAGTTCACCAGGCCGAACACCGCGATGGTCTCTTCATTAATGAAGTGGACCGTGTACGGCGAGCGCGCGGAGTGCGAGCCGGTGGCGTGGATGTGCGCGGGGATGTCGAGCTCGCACAGCTTCTCGTACAGCGGATACCAGTAGCGGTCGCCCAGCGGTGGCGCTTCGGAGCCGTTGTTCTCGAACGGGTCCGGATTGAGCAGCACGCCGCGGAAGCCCAGTTCCTTCACGCAGCGTTCCAGTTCCGGCAGTACCACTTCGATGGAATCGCCGGCCACCTGCGGCAGGCCACCCACGCCGATGAAGCGCTTGGGCAGCAGCTTCACCGTGCGGGCGATGATGTTGTTGGTCTCCTCGGTGAACCAGTGCACCAGCTTGCCCGGCTTCGCGCTGTGCATCATCTGGAACGGACGCGGCGACAGCAGTTGGACGGTGGTGCCCACGTGGTCGAGCAGGTCGATGTGCCCGGCCGGACCCATCTCCTTGCGGTTGGCGTAGTGCAGGATCTCCTCGTCCGTCACCTCGGGCATCTTGCGCCCGTGCTCGCCGCGGTGCGACAGGATGTGCGCCTTGTAGACCCAGAGTTCGGCGGGCGGGCTGACGTGGCCGTGGCAGTCAATGATCATGGGATGTCTCCGGTTGGGATGAAATGACTTACAGATCGAGGACCAGCCGCTCGCCCTTGCAGCCCGAGCAGCAGATCATCATGGTGTTGTTGGCCGCCTTCTCCGGTTCGGAGAGGATGGCGTCGCGGTGGTCGGGAATACCGGACAGCACGCGCGTCTCGCAGGCGCCGCACACGCCCTCCTCGCAGGAGTGCGCCACTTCCACGCCGGCATCCTTGAGCACCTGCAGGATGGTCTTGCCGCCCGGTACCTGCAGCGACTTGCCGCTGCGCTTCAGTTCGACCGTGTAGCCGCCGTCCAGCGCGGCTTCCTGCTTCGCGGTGAAGTACTCGACGTGGACCTGCGCCGGCGGCAGGTGGCCGTGGCCGCCTCGAAGGCCGCGAGCATCGGGCCCGGGCCGCAGCAATAGAAGTGCGCGTTGGCCGGCTGTGCCTTCACTACCTCGGCGATGTCGAGCACGCCGCCCGCTTCCGCGTCGATGTGCAGGTGCAGGTTCTCGTAGCTGCGCAGTTCCTCGAGGAAGGCGACGTCGACGCGGTCGCGGCACGAGTACACCAGCGTCATCGAGCGGCCCAGCGCCTTCAGGCGCCTTGCCATGCACAGGATCGGCGTGATGCCGATGCCGCCGCCGACCAGCACCGAATGCTCGGCCTCCTCGTTCAGCGGGAAATTGTTGCGCGGCGGCTCGACCTGGATCACCACGCCTGGGCGCAACTGCTCGTGCATGAAGCTGGAACCGCCGCGGCTTTTCGGGTCGCGCTTCACCCCTACCTGGTAGCGCCGCGGCTCGCGGCCGCCTTCGAGCAGCGAGTACTGGCGCACCAGGCCATTGGGCAGGTGCAGGCCGATATGGGATCCCGGCTCGCACGGCGGCAGCGCGGCGCCCGCCGGGGAGGCGAAGGCGTAGAGCAGCGTGTCGCGGGCGAGGAATTGAATCGACTCCAGGCGCAACTCAAGGAGGGCGCCCGTGGACGGGGGCAGGTCGTTCATGTGTGTCTCCAGTGGCGACGTTCAGTGATGCGGCGAGGCCTTTGCCTGCCTTGCGCCTGGCGTCCGAAGCGCGCGGGGTGGTCCGTGCCGCTCGCTTCGTCGTTGACGCGAAATTCTTTTTTGCATATTATTTCGACTAACAAGAAAAAAGTCAAAGACTCTCGATGCACGGACTTTCCCGGGCATTGGCCCGAAGGGTCACATCACTGGCGGAAACAGGCGGCGGCATCGTGCAGCGCAGCAGCACCGTCCGCGTCACATGGAAATGGAGAACAAATTGATCGCAGTCCTCTCTTGCAACGGCGGCACGGTCACGCACGGCAGCGGCCCCGCCACCCAGCTCTTCGTCGCCACCTTGCATGGCATGCATGTATTCGAGCGGACAGGGCAGGGCGCGCCTTGGCAGCGGACCCGCTCGGCGTTGGAAGACCGTCACGTGAGCGCGCTGCTGTATGAGCCGCAGTCGGGGCTGCTGTTTGCCGGCGCGCACGGCAAGGGCGGCATGTCGGTCAGCCGCGACCTCGGTGTCACCTGGGAGCCGCGCGGCAACGGCCTGAAGAGCGAGCACGTCTACACGCTGGCGGCACAGCAGCGCGACGGTCGCGTGGTGCTCTATCTCGGCACCGAGCCTTCAGCCCTGTATCGCAGCGACGACCTCGGCGAGAACTGGATGGAAGTCTCGGCCATGCTGTCCGTGCCGGACCAGGACAAGTGGACGTTCCCGCCGCCGCCGCACGTGGCACACGTCAAGAACGTGGCCTTTCATCCGGCGCAACCGGGCACGCTGTACGTATGCATCGAGCAGGGCGCGCTGCTGAAGACGACGGACGACGGTGCCACCTGGACCGAGCCGCGCAGCTATGAGTCCGCGCAGGACAAGTTCTATCACGACAACCACCGCGTGCTGATCCGTCCGTCGAACCCCGCACAGCTTTTCATGTGCGGCGGCGAAGGCCTGCACTACAGCGCCGACGCCGGCGAGACCTGGACCCACCTGATGACGCGCGCGGACCGCATCGGCTATCCCGATGCCATGTTCATCGACCCGCGCGACGAGAACGTGCTGTACCTCGGCGGCCCCGGCAACGCCCCGCGCGAGTGGGGCGCCAAGCGCAGCGCCGATGCCACCGTGCTGCGCAGCCGCGATGGCGGCGCAACGTGGGAAGAAATCCGCAGCGGCCTGCCGGCAGAAATCATCGGCAACATCGAAGGCATGGGCTTGTATCACTGGGCCGACCAGGTGATGCTGCTGGCCGGCACCGCGACCGGCGAGACCTACGCCAGCGAAGACGGCGGCGAGCACTGGTACACGGTTGCCGACGACCTGCCCCCCATCTCGAAGGGCGGCCACTACCGCTGGTTCCTGCAGGTGGACGAGCGCGAGAAAGTGGAGGACCGCATGCGCACAGGCACCTGACCGCCGCCCCCCGGCCAACCCATCCAGAAACGACAAGCCTTGCCTCGCCGCGGCGTCACCGGCGCGCGGCGCGGCGGCGTACGTCCTCACACAGGAGACAAGACATGAGCACCTCCCCCCTGGCAACTTCCCCCGGCAGCGTGCCTGCGCTGGCCAGCCACGACGCCGCCATTGCCGCGGCGCGCGCGCTGCACGACAAGATCCGCGCTCGCGCCGACCGCACCGAAAGCGAGCGCATCGTTTCCACCGAGACCATCCACGAGCTGATGGACGCCGGCCTGTTCGGCGTCGTCACGCCGCGCATGTTCGGCGGCTCGGAGCTGGGCTTCGCCACGCTGGTCGACGTGACCGCCGAGATCGCCTCCGCGTGCGGCTCGACCGGCTGGGTCTACGGCGTGCTGGCCGGCCATAGCTGGATGCTGAACCTGTTCCCGCTGCAGGCGCAGCGCGAAGTGATGAGCGCCGACCGCGTGCTGACCGCCACCGTGTTCCGGCTCGGCGGCACCGTCACCGAAGTGGAGGGCGGCTACCGGCTGGTCAATGGCGACGGCCGCTTCTGCTCCGGCATCGACCATGTGCAGTGGGTCATCGTCGGCAATGCGGTGCAGCGCGAGGGCCAGCCGCCCGAGCCGCGCTTCTTCGTGGTGCCCCGCGAGGATATCGAGATCGTCGACGACTGGTTCACGGCCGGCATGCGCGGCACCGGCAGCCGCTCGATCCGCATCGCCGATACGTTCATCCCGGCGCATCGGTCGGTGTCGGTGAAGGACATGATGTCGGGCATGGCCGACGAAACCGGCTCGGTGCGCGCGCCGATCTACCGGATGCCGTTCCAGAACGTGACGCCGTTCTCGCTGGTCGGCGCCCCGCTGGGCATGGCGCGCGCCGCGGTGCGCTCTTTCTCGGAAGGCCTGGCGGCGCGCCTGGCCACGTTCAGCAGCGAGCAGGCGGCCGAGCAGTCGGCCACGTTTGCGCGAGTGGCGGAATCGGTCGCTGAGATCGACGCCGCGCTGGCCGTAGTGCGCGAGGATGCGCGCCGCGTGGACAGCGCGGAAGATCCCCGCGCGTTGAGCGACCTCGACTGGGCCCGCATTCCGCGCGACTGGGCCTATGCCGCGCAGAAGGCGCGCTACGCGGTGAACGCGCTGTTCGAAGCCGCCGGCGGCTCCGGCATCTACAACAGTTCCGAACTGCAGCGGATCTGGCGCGACGTGAATTCCGCCGCCCAGCACTTCGCCTTCACCTGGGACAGCGCCATGACCAGCTACGGCCGCGCGGTCATCGGCCTGCAGCCCTCGAAGTTCGGCCCGAAGGGTCGGTAAGCGGCACGCACAGAGGAGAGTCCCATGCATGCCGACGAACTGACTTCCATCGACGACTATTCGGCCGCCACGCTGTCGTCGATCTGCGAGCGGATGGCGGTTTCCCGCGAGGTGGAACACATGATCTACCGGGAATCCGAACTGGACGAGGTCTGGCGCCTGCTCGACGCCGACGTCGCCAATGCCGCGCGCGACCGCCGCAGCGCGCAGCAGTTGCAGCGCCTGGAGGCCATGCGCTCCCTGGTGATCGAAGCTCACGACCTGGTCGGCAACGACGGAGACACCGTTGCCGCCCGGGAACGCCTCGGCCGTGCCATCGCGCTTCTGGACTGAACCCACCGAAGCCGGCGCACGGCGCCATTTCCCCACAAAGACGATACACAGATTCAAGGATAGGAGGACCTATGCTCACCCGTGAAGACAACAATGTGCTGACCCAGGTTGGCCGCGGCACCCCGATGGGCGAACTGATCCGGCGCTTCTGGATTCCCGCGCTGCTGGCGTCCGAGATTGCCGAGCCCGGCGGCAAGCCGGTGCGCGTTCGCCTGCTCGGCGAAGATCTCGTGGCGTTCCGCGACACCGATGGCAAGGTCGGCCTGCTCGACGAGCAATGCCCGCACCGCCGCGCGTCGCTGGCGCTGGGCGACAACTCCGACGGCGGCCTGCGCTGCCTCTACCACGGCTGGAAGTTCGCCACCGACGGCACCTGCCTCGATACGCCCACCGAGCCGTCCGGCTCCGCCTTCTGCTCGCGCATCCGGGCGCAGGCCTATCCCACCCGCGAGATCGGCGGCGTGATCTGGACCTACATGGGCCCCGCCGCCGAGCTGCCACAATTCCCGGAGTTCGAGTGGCTGTCGTATCCCGCCGTCAACGCCGTGCCGTTCAAGGTGCTGGAGGACTGCAACTACGCGCAGGCGGTCGAAGGCACCATCGACTCGGCGCACGCCGGCGTGCTGCACCGCGAGCAGCCGTGGAGCGCGCCCGCGAAGTACGACCATGAGCGCGACCTGCAACCGAAGATCGAAGTCGAATACACCAAGTACGGCCTGCGCTACGCCGGCGTGCGCAACTTCCGCGAGGAAGGCAAGCTACATGCGCGCGTGACCGAGGTGGTGCTGCCGTTCTTCACGCTAATCCCGCCCGACGGCTTCGGCGTGCGCAAGAACCGCCGCATGGCCAACGCCTTCGTCCCGCGCGACGATGAATCGACGTGGCACATCCAGTGGTTCTTCGACGACAGCCAGCCGGTGGATGTGGCCTACCGGATCGAGGAAGGCGGCCACTGGGTCGACGAGAATTTCCGCAAGCTGCTGAACGTCGACAACTGGTACCAGCAGGACCGTGAGTGGATGAAGACCGGATCGATGTCGGGCATCAAGGGCATCCTGACGCAGGACCACGCGGTCAGCGAAACCCAGGGCCGGATTCTGGACCGCACCAAGGAGCACCTCGGCACCTCCGACGTGGCCGTGGTGGCATGGCGCCGCCAGATGATCCGCACCGCGCGCGCGCTGGCCGAGCGGGCGAGGCGCCGAGCGTGCTGATCGCGCCGATCCCGTTCCCGCAGATCCGCGCGGCCACGGTGATCTTCAGCAACGAGCGCACGTGGAAGCAGGAAGTCCCGCTCAATCCCGACGTGGCCCTGACGGCCTGACGCGGCGATGCTGATCGACAGCCACGCGCATGTCTCGCCGGTCTGGTACGAGCCGGTGGAGACGCTGCTCGGCCAGATGGCGCGCCATGGCGTGGCGCGCGCGGTGCTGACGCAGATGATCGGGCAGGTGGACAACCGCTACCAGGCGGACTGCGTGCGGGCACACCCGGGCCGCTTTGCCAGCGTGGTCTGGATCGACCCGGCCGCGCCGGACGCTCCACAGGTGCTTGCCAGGCTGGCGGACGAAGGGGCAGCCGGCGTGCGCCTGCGCCCCGGCGCCCGCTCGCCCGGCGACGATCCGCTCGCGATCTGGAAGGCGGCGCAAGCTTGCGGCCTGCCGGTCAGCTGCGTCGGCAATGCCGAGGCGTTCTGCGCGCCGGCCTTTGCCGAGCTGCTGCAGGCCGTGCCGGGACTGACCGTGGTACTCGAGCACCTTGGCGATACCAGCAAGCCGATGGAGAGCGAAGCGGACGGCGAACTGCGCTACACCGTGCTGCGGCTGTGCCGCTTCGACAACGTGATTCTCAAGGTGCCGGGTCTTGGCGAACTGGTGCCGCGCGCGTCCACCGCGCTGCGCGACGGCTCCACGTTCGGCGGCGCTGCCGCGGCGTTGCTCGAAGCCGCCATTGCCGCGTTCGGCGCCCCGCGCCTGATGTGGGGCAGCGACTTCCCGGTAGTGAGCAGCCGCGAGGGGTATGGCAACGCACTGGGGCTCGTGCGCGAATGCCTGCTCGACCATCCCGCCCCGGTGCGCGAGACCATCCTGGGCGGCACCGCGCGCCGCGTGTTCTGGAAGGAGACCTGACATGACAAGGAAAGTACTGGCGGCCGTCAAGACCGATGTCGAGACGACCGAGTTGAGGGAGTTCGACTACCCGCAGGTGCAGCCGGACTCCGGCATCCTCAAGGTGGAAGCGAGCGGAGTCGGTGGCAGCGATCCCGAGACCTACCGCAAGCCTGGCCATGCGCCCGTCATCATGGGGCACGAGAACGTCGGCACCATCGTCGAGCTTGGCCCCATCGCGCAGCAACGCTGGGGCGTGAAGGCCGGCGACCGCGTGGCGCTGCACGAATACCTGCCGTGCTGGCACTGCGAATGGTGCATGAAGGGCGACTTCCGGCTGTGCATGGAGGTCGATTTCTTCAATGTGAAGGACCGGCTTAACACGCCGCGTTTCGGCATGTCGACGTGCGCGAAGCCACCGCACCTGTGGGGTGGCTACGCGCAGTACATGCACCTGCCGCTGAACACCGTGATGCACGTGATCCCGTCCGACATGCCCGCCGTGCATGCGACGCTCGCGGTGCCGTTCGGCAACGGCGTGCAGTGGGCCTGCAATGACGGAGGCGCCGGTCCCGGCAAGACGGTGCTGGTGTTCGGCCCCGGGCAGCAGGGACTGGGCTGCGTACTCGCGGCGAAGGCTGCGGGCTCGCTGACCGTGATCCTGGCCGGCATGACGCGCGACCGCGCCAGGCTCGACCTGTCGCTGCGGCTCGGCGCCGATCACGCCATCGACGTGCAGAACCAGGATCTCCACGCGGAGGTCATGCGCCTGACGAAGGGGCGCGGCGTCGACGTGGTGGTCGACACCACCGGCGATCCGACCGGCGAGGTGGCGCAACTGGCCGTGGGGCTGGCGGCGAAGGGCGCATACCTGAGCCTCAACGGCCTGGAGCAGAGTGTGCCGATCGGGGAGATCAAGAAGCGCTACCTGACCGTGCGCGCCCCGCGCGGACGCAGCTACGCGGCGGTGGAACTGGCGTTGCGCTACATCGGCTCCGGCAGGTATCCGCTCGACGAAGTGTGTTCGCACACCTTCGGGCTCGCGCACACCCACGAGGCGATCCTGGCCACTGCGGGCAAGGGCGTGGAGGGCGCCATCCACGTAACGGTGGACCCATGGAAATGAAACGGTCCCGCGCACTTACAGGCGCGGGCAGAACCAACAGCATACAGAGGAGACATAGCCGATGATCGACAGTCATGCACACCTGATTTCCGCCGATGCGGAACGCTATCCGACGTCGCCACTGAGCGGCGAGCTGGAGCCCGGCGCGCTGGACAATCCCGTGACAGCGGAGCGCCTGCTAGCGCTGATGGACGAGCAGGGCATCGAGCGCGCGCTGGCCGTCCAACGGGCGCATATCTACGGTTTCAACAACGCCTATGTGTGCGACGCCGCCGCGCGCTACCCGGAACGCCTGCGCGCGCTCGGCATGGTGGACGCGCTCGACCCGGAGATCCGCCGGCAGGTGCGGCACTGGGTCGGCGAGCGCGGCGCGGCCGGCATCCGCCTGACCGAGCCGTTCAAGGGCGCGGACCCGTCCTGGTTCGCTTCGCCTGAGGCGATGGCAGCTTGGGAGACCGTGTCGGAGTTGGGCGGATCGGTGCGACTGCACTTCTATCGCTGGAACCGCGAGGCTGCCCTGAAGGCGCTCAAGCCGGTACTGGCGCGGTTCCCGCAGACCACCGTGGTGCTGGATCACTTCTCCAATATCGCCGGCGAAAGCGGGGCACCGGACCACGGCGTCGATGCGCCTCTGCTGGAGATGGTGGAGCATCCCAACGTCTACCTGCTGTACTCGATGATCAACCTGGGCAAACTCGCCGCCGCCCAGATGCCGGCGGCGCCGATGGTCGAGCGCGTGGTGCGCGAGTTCGGCGCGGATCGCGTGATGTGGGGGTCCGACGTCGCGCAGTCGAAGGGCAGCTACGCGCAGATGGTCGCGCTGGCGAAGGCGTCGGTGTCGCTACTGTCTGAAACCGACCAGCGCAAGGTGCTGCACGACACCGCGCGCGCGGTGTACTGGGGAGCGCGCTGAGATGGGCCGGCGCGAGGTGTTCGATCCTCCCGCGGGCCTGGCGCCTCGCGCCACCGATACCGACATGCCGTCGCGGCTCGCGGCCGATATCCGCGAACTGATCAACGAAGGGAAGCTGTCGCCCGGACAGCAGTTGCGGCAGCAGGACCTGGCCCGGCGCTTCGGCATCAGTCGCGTGCCGGTGCGGGAAACGCTGAGTCTGCTGGTGGCCGAGGCCGCGGTCTGCCACGACCCCAATCGCGGCTTCCACGTTGCGCCGCTGTCGAGTAGCGAGGCGCGGCAACTCTATCGCATCCGCCACCTGTTCGAGACGCAATTGCTGTCATCGGTGCGATGGCCCGACGCCGCCGAACTGGCGGATCTGCGCGCGCGGCTCGCGATGCTCGACCACCATCTGACGGAGGGCGCGCGCGCCGCGTGGGTTCGCGCACACCGCGAGTTCCATGGTGCCATCTTCGCCTTGTCGCCCGACGCGGTGCTCAGGCGCGAAGTGATGCGACTGATGCGGCAGACGGATCGCTATCGGGCGATGGCCGCGCCGGATATTGCCGGCTATCGCTTCCCGGCCGACCCGGAACATCACCTCGTCGAGACGCTCGCCGCGCAAGACCGCGCGGCGCTACTGGAAGCCTACCGACGCGACCGCAACGCGGTGGAGGAGCGCCTGCAGGCCTCGCTGACCGCGCGTGGCCTCTGAAGTCACATCTCTGCGCTGGATGTCATCCGTTCGCCGCCGCGCGGACGGGGACGGCGCTCGTCCGCGTTTTGGCGTGGCGTGGGAGGAGCGGGGTTTACCCCGTAATGCCCAATAAAAGATGGTTCGTCAGGAAAAAGTGTGGGTTGACGAAGGCTCAGGAAGATTGCCAAGTGCATGATATAGCGCGATTTCCGTCGCCCTGAAGGTTCGGAATCCGTACGATTTTCTCATGGTGACTTTGGCCTTGTTGTTCAGGCCCTCGACGACGCCGCTGGAGAACTGCTTGCGGGCACGGAAGTAGTTGAGGATCAGCTCACGGTGGGCACGCACGGTGCGGGCGAACTTCTTCATCGGCTCGATGCGCGAGCGCATCACCTGCGTACACCACTGGTCGAGGAATTTTCCGGCCCAGTCCGGTGAGATGTAATCCCAGAGCTGCTGGAATTCCTCTTTGAGCAGCCAGGCGCGTACGGTGCGCAGGTTGTACTGCAACAAGTCACGCATGCGCAGTCGCTGTTTGTCGGTCAGGTTTTCCGGACGTTTGAGCAGGCACCAGCGGGACTTCTTGAGCACCGGCTCGTATCCGTCGCGGACCATGCGGCGGGACTCTTCAGCGCGAACCTCATCGATAGCCTTATTCATCTTCGCAACGATGTGGAAGCGGTCCAGGATGTTCAGCGCATTGGGGCAATGCAGCGCTATCATCTCAAGGTAGGGCTTCCACATATCCGAGCAGACGAACTCAACCTTCTCGCATACCTGTTCTCCGATCATGGCAAAGAACTTCGCGAAGCTTTCTTTCGTGCGCTCCTGCCCCACCCATAGTAGACGCGTGCAGCCAGCCTCGATCTGGTAGACCAGTGTGAGGTACTTGTGTCCACGACCATACTGGATCTCGTCGACACCAAAGGCACGGATCGTACCGAGTTCGCGATGGGCCAGGCCCCAGTCCACCACCCACTCCACTGCGTTGAAGACTTTCTCCCAACTGGTGCGGAAGCTTTGTGCCGTCTCCTTCCACGACAGCTTGCGTGCCCACTGCGCCAGGAAGATCATGTAAGCGCGGGTGAGCGTGTGCTTGCCATTGGCCCACGGCAGGGCTTCGACCTTCACGCCACAGTCACGACAGTCGACGCGCCGCATGGTATAGAGCAGGAATACTGCAAAACCCCAGACGGGAATAAACTCGAAGCGGCGCTCCGTGAGTGAGTCGTAACCCCGCGCAGGCTGGTTGCAGCATGAGCAGACCGGCTTCGAACCCTTGCGCGGCCGAACGTCGATCTCGATGGACTGGGTTGCCTCGCACAGCCGCGCACCTTCATAGACAAAGCCGGGAAAATGATGACAAGCGTTAAGCAGACGAGTCAGCAACATGGTTAGCAAGCTCAAAACCGGCAAGGGCAAAGCTGCCATTGTCACCGAACAGCAAACGCTCACCCAGTACATTCCAGACCTGCATAACTGGCCGGCTTCGTGGCGAGTCGATGACGAAGATATCTCGACTGGAGAGGAAATCGTAGCAATACTCACGCCTTTCCTTGAGCATCTCCCAACCTTGGGATACGCACGCAAGACATTGCTTCGGCACCGCGATCACATCTGGATGCTCGGTGGCGAATGATCCGACGACGCCATGAAGATCCCGATCTCCTTACCCTCCCTGTGGCAACCCTCCTGGACAAGCTCATCGAGGAAGACGGCGGCCCTCTCATCTGGCCAGTTATCTCCGAGTCCGCACAAAATTCCTTTGATGCAACCTGTCGCAAGCTCTATCAGTACCTGAATCGGGCTTCACTCGGCTAGCCGCACATCCGCTTTCACCCACAGATTCCGCCGACGAGCCTAAAAGATTGAAGTGCCGCTTTGCGCTGTATAAGATTCGCAATACTAAATTGAATAATATTTTGACTGAGGGGGCACCGGAAACCTGCCTCCCGGATCAAAAAGCACCTTCGGACGCAGCGGCCAACGACGCCGTTGGGAAGAGTATGCAGCCTGATGCCAGCCCACTGGCAAAGAACATAACGACTAGAAGGAGACAACGTGGACAAAAGACTCGCCGGAATAGCGGTAGCCGGCTTTTTCCCCCTTGCTGCATCTGCCGCCAGCGTGACCCTGTATGGGGTTGCCGACAGCTTTGTCGGCTATTTCCGCAATTCGGAGAAGAGCGTCACGAGCCTGAACAGCGGTGGCCTGGCTGGCTCGCGCTGGGGTATGCGCGGCACGGAAGACCTGTCGGCGGACCTCAAGGCCGTGTTCGTGCTTGAGGGCGGCTACAACATGGATACCGGCACTAACGCCCAGGGCGGCCGCCTGTTCGGCCGCCGCGCAACTGTCGGTATGCGAAGCAATACTTATGGCGAGATCGCGCTGGGCCGGCAGCCCACGCCGGGCTACGACTTCGCCGCGATCTTCGATCCAGTCCTGATGGCTCCGGGTTCGGTGGCAGCGTCGCTCACCGGCGAGTCGAGTAATCCGTGGATGTTCAACCCGCTCAATGATCCGGCCCGCGCGGATAACGCGATCCGCTACAACTCGCCATCCTTCGGCGGCGTAACGGTTTCGGCAGCGCATGTGTTCAGCGAGAATGCCGGCACGCCGGTCAACCGCAACTACGACATCGTCACGTTCCTCTACACGGCCAATAAGCTGAACGCCGGCTACGGCTTTGCGCGCGCCACGGGAACCACAAATCTGACGCCAGACACCAGCCGTCAGCTCGAGCACGCCTTCGCGGCCTCTTACGAGACGCGCTGGGCCACCCTCTACGGCAACTATCAATTGCGCTACCGGTTGGGCGCGGCGCATGACTCGGCGTGGCAAGTCGGCACCACCATTCCGGTTGGCGCCGCCGGCAATCTGAAGCTTGCCTATGGCATGCGCGACAGCGGAGTGACGAACGGCCTCCCGGAGACCTCGGCGACGGCGGACGTGGCCGCATGGGCCATCGGCTACACCTACGAAGTATCCAGGCGCACCACGCTCTACGCCTTTTTCAAGCGCCTCGAGAACCGCGGTTCGTCAAAGCAGACGATTTATCCACCTGGGGGGCTGACTGCGCCCACCCAGTTGCACGAGAAGGTGAACGCGCTTGGCGCGGGCATTTATCACCGTTTCTGACGCAGCCGGAGTTCATCGATGAAAACGAATACTGCAATGCAAGCGAGCACGGCCCGCGCGGCCTCCATCGGGGTCGGGATCGCGATCGCACTATTGTTCGCTTACAGCCTGCATTTCAACCCGCGATGGTATGGCGACAACGGCCCCGGCGTGGGAAAGCTCCCACGCACGATCGTGCTGGACTATATGAAGCAGGCCTACGACAAGGGTCGGGGCGCGGAGGCGGCGCAGGGATATTTCTCCCCGAAGATGGTCGACCACAATCCCGGCTCGATCGAGTTGCGCGATGGCCCGCCGATCCGCCACGAGATCCGGCAGGTTATCGCCGAAGGCTTGGTTGTCGCTGTTTACCACCGTGTGGAAGCGACGCGAGGCGAGCCGGCTATCGATGTGCTTGACGTGTTCAAGACGGGCGCCTATACGGGCCGGATCGCCGAAAGGCAGCGTTTCGTCCAATTTCCGCCGGCCGGCGAGGCCGCGAAAACTGCTCATTCCGGAGATGCCAAATGAATACACCGTCCCTTGCGAAGAGGAGGATCGACGCCGCCGTCGCCTGCCGTCTGGGCATCACCCTGATGCGGCTCATCCTCGGCGCGTGGATGATCAACAGCGGCCTGAGCCATTGGCTGACGAACTGGGGATTCCCGCCTATCTTCCCCCAACCACTTGGCACCCTGCCAGCTTCGAATGCGATGCTGGTCACCCTGATCGAGACCGGTGTGTTCGACATTGTCAAGGCCTGCGAACTGCTCGCAGGCGTGCTCCTGCTGCTTGACCTGTTTGTCCCCTTTGCGCTGGTGATGACGTTGCCGATCTCGTTCATGGTCTTCTTCAACGCCATTGTCCTTAACCTGCGGTTCGGCATGCTGCTCAGCACGTCCATGAGTGTGTGGTGCCTGTATCTGAACGTCATCCTGATTCTGGCGTACCTCCGCTATTTCTTGCCGATGCTGGCGTGCCGGACATCGCCGGGGCATCTCGAAGACTTCAAGCGCCTGCCGGCCGCTGTCTTCGCTTCATGCCCCGAAGAACAACGAAGTGCGTGACCCGCGCGCACCACGGTAGCCGTTCCTCAAAACACAACCTGGAGTAAAGAAATGTTCCTTCGCAATTGCTGGTACATGGTCGGATGGTCCACGGACTTTAACGCGGACGCCATCGTGCCCTTTACCGTGATGGACGAGCCGCTGGCCATCTATCGCAAGACCGACGGAAGCCTGGCCGCGCTGGAAGACCGCTGCTGCCATCGCCTCGCACCGCTGTCCGTCGGTCGCAAGGAAGGCGACGAACTGCGCTGTATGTACCACGGCCTCAAGTTCGCGCCGGACGGCCGCTGCACCGAAGTGCCGGGCCAGGACCGCATCTCGCCGCGCGTCTGCGTGCGCGCCTATCCGATCGTCGAGCTGCACGGCGCGGCGTGGGTGTGGATGGGCGAGCCCGAGAAGGCCGACGTGTCGCTGGTGCCGCCCATTATCGGCCCGGACAACGCCGAGTGGGCGATGGAGTGTTCGACCTTCGACATGGACGTCAACGCCGAACTGATCTCCGACAACCTGCTCGACCTCTCCCACGCGCCGTTCGTCCATGAGGCGACGTTCGGCGCCAGCGATCCGGTCGCGCTCAAGATGATGAAGGAGAGCGAGACCAAGCGCGGCGTGACGCAACTCGAGCGCGGCGTGCTCGCCGACCGCTGGCAACTCGGCCGGCAGTCGAACCCGTACTTCGGCGCGCGCCCGTGCGATGACCGCGTCGTCAGCCTGTTCCTGGTGCCGGGCGTGTTTATCCTGACCATCACCTCCTACGAGCCGGGCGTGCTCCAGCGCAGCGAGGGCGCCGACGTGAGCGAGACGCCGATCTTCAGGCGCTGCACGAGCCAGATGATCACGCCGATCAGCAAGAACAAGTCGCGCTTCTTCTTCAATTTCGGACCGTGGGCGCCCGCCGCCGACCTGAAGCAGCACTGCTTCGGCATTGCCGACGCGGCTTTCCAGGAAGACAAGGCCATGATCGAGGCCCAGCAGGACATGATCCATCGCTCGCCGGACCGCAAGTACGTGCTGCTGCCGATGGACCAGCCGATCGTCCGCTACAACGAAATTTACGCGCGCTTGCTGAGCCAGGAGCAGCCGGTCGCCGAGACGGCCTGAATCGTCCCGCCCCACAGGATTCCGAGACAAGACGATGGAACAGAAGACGCAAACAGTTAACTGGTCGCCGCCCGCATGGGACGATGAGGCCGACATGGTGGTGGTCGGCTACGGCGGCGCGGGCGCGACGTTCGCCTTCGCCGCGGCCGAGGCCGGCGCGGAGGTGCTGGTGCTGGAGAAAGGCGATCGCGGCGGCGGCAACTCCGTTTGCGTCGCGGGCGGACTCATCATGACCTCGACCGACGAGGCCGCCACGTTCGACTACATGAACTGGCTGTGCGCCGGCCAGACCGACGAGGCGGTGCTGCGCAACTTCGTGGCCGGCCTCAAGGACATTCCGGCTTTCCAGCACAAGCTGGAACTGCCATTGAAGGACAACCCGAAGCCCTTCAGCGCGCCCGGGTTTTTCCCCGAATTTCCCGGCGCGCCCGGCGCGGCGAGCATCCACGGCATGAGCGTGGTGGCCGCGCCCGGCGGCGCGGGGCTGTACAACGCCATCGCCGCCGTGGCCGAGAAGCATGGCGCCCGCGTGCAGTGCAATACGACGGTGACGCAACTCGTGCAGGACCCGGTATCGCGCGCCATTCTCGGCGTGACCGCGCGCACCGCCGACGGCCGCACCATCGCCGTCAAGGCGCGCAAGGCGACGGTGCTCGCCAGCGGCGGCTTCGAGTTCGACGAACAGATGTGCCGGCAATACCTGACGCCGTGCCCGATCCACTTCCTCGGCAGCCCGAACCTGACCGGCGACGGCATCCGCATGGCGCAGGAAGTCGGCGCGCAGCTCTGGCACATGAACGCCGTGGCCGGGCCGCTGAACTGGGGCATCAAGGTGGACGGCGGGCGCGTGTACGTGACGTACGACCTCAACAAGGTAGCCGGCTTCGGCTACAACTCGGGGGCGTTCAAGGACGGCGGCAGCCTGATCTGGGTGAACCGCCACGCGGCCCGCTTCCACAACGAAACCACGGACACCGCCGACGTCCGCCACGGCCTCGGCAATCGCGCCACGTGGCTCGCCACTGACCCCGACGTGCCCGAGTTCGTCAATGTGCCCGCCTTCCACATCTTTGACGAGAAGGTACGCGCGGGCGGCGCCGCGATGACGACGCTGAACTCGCGCACCCCGCCGTGGAGCGCCGACAACCTCGCCGAACTCGACAAGGGCTGGATCATCCAGGCCGACACGCTGGAGGAACTCGCGCTGAAGTGCCGCTGGGACGCAGAGCCCGGCGCATGGCCCGCGGGTCACCTCGACCCCGACGCGCTGAAAGCCACCGTGGCGCGCTACAACGCGCAGTGCGAGGCCGGCGAAGACACCGACTTCGGCCGCAAGAACTTCCTCGTGCCGCTCGACAAGGGCCCGTACTACGCCATCGGCCCGATGCTGCCGACGTTCCTGAATACGCACGGCGGCCCGCGCCACGACGCGAAACAACGCGTGCTTGACCAGCGCGGCGCCCCCATCCCGCGCCTGTACGCCATCGGCGAATGCGGCTCGCTGTGGGGCCCGTACTACAACTCGATGGGCGATATCGCCGAGTTCATCGTGTCGGGCCGCACCGCCGCCCGCGCGGCGCTGGAAGAAGCCGCCTGGGACCGCTGACACCACTGCCGCCTGAACAACGAGAGTTCGAGAGAACCGCAAACCGGAGACAATCATGTTGGAAAGCCCCACCACAATCCAGTCGCCGCCCCGCAGGTCAGCGGCGGTCGCGCCGGCGCCGGCCAAAGCGGCGGTGGCCCCGGCGGCTGGGCCGTGCTGTTCGTGCTCACGCTCGTCTATATCGTGTCCTTCATCGACCGGGGTGCGATTTCACTGGTGGTCGGACCCATCAAGCAGGATCTCGGCGCTACCGACCTGGAGGTGAGCTGGCTGCTCGGCCTGTCGTTCATGCTGCTGTACAGCGTGCTCGGCATTCCGGCCGGCTATCTGGTCGACCTGTACCGGCGCAAGTACCTGCTGAGCGGCGCCATCCTGATGTGGTCCGGCGTGCAGATGCTGTGCGGACTGAGCAATACGTACTGGCACCTGTTCCTCGCGCGCATCGGACTGGGCGTCGGCGAGGCGATGCTGCCGCCGGCGGCGTCGTCGATGATCCGCGACGCCTTTCCGCCGGAGCGGCGCGGGCTCGCGTTCGGCATCTACAACATCGGGCCGCTGCTGGGCAGCGGGCTGGCGCTGGTGCTTGGCAGCTTCCTGCTGACGTTCGCGGCGAGCGGCAAGCTGGCGGGCGTGCCGCTGCTGGGCAGCCTGAAGCCGTGGCAATTCGTGCTGATCGTGCCGGGGCTGCTGGGCGTGCCGCTCGCCGCCTTGATGCTGCTGCTGCGCGAGCCGCCGCGACGCGACGCGATCGCGCAAGCGGATCGCGTCACCTATCCGGACGCGCTGCGCTTCGCGTGGCAGCACCGTGCCGTCTATGCGCCGCTGTGGATCGCCATCTGCCTCTACGGCATCGCCATCGGCAGCCAGTTGGCGTGGCTGCCCGAGATCATCAACCGCTCGATGGGCATCGCCCGTCCGGAGATCGGCAAGACGCTCGGCGCGATCAGCGTGGTGGCTTCGCCGCTCGGCCTGCTGTTCTTCGGCAGCGTCGCCGACAAATTGCAGAAGCGCTGGGCCGACGCACCGGTGCGCGTCGCAATCGGCTCGACCGCCGTGGCGGCGCTCATCACCGCCTGCTTCCCGCTGATCCATAGCGCGCAGCTCGGCGCTATGGCCTATGGCGCGCAGACATTCTTCTTCGTGATCTTCGCGGTGGCCGGCGGCGCGACCATGGCCAATTTCACGCCGGGCAACATGATGGGCAAGCTGACCGCGCTGTATTACCTCATCACCAACCTGCTCGGGCTGGCGCTGGGCCCCACTGTCTGCGCGCTGGTGGCGCGGCTGTTCTTCGACGGCCCCAACGCGCTCGGCCATGCGTTCGTGGCCTGCTACGTGGTGTCGGTCGCCATCGCCGTGTGCCTGCTGGTGTGCGTCTCGCGAGCGCTCCGGGCAGCAAGTCAGCTTCGCGCCTCCTGATCCACCGCCTCGTGCCGCGCCACGCCCACGCATCCATTTTTGTCTGACCGCGGATAAAGGAAACTGCCAATGCATGCCGCTGAAAAATCGCCATGGAAATATCTGGTCCTGTGGCTCAGGTTGTACTTCGCCATTCACTATCTGGCTTCCGGGCTGAATTTCGTCATCTTCAACTTCGTTCCGGATTTCAGTCATGCCGGGCGGGTGGGACCGTATCTCCATGCCATGGCGGATATCGGCTTTTACCAGGTCATCAAGTACCTCGAGGTCGTGCTGGGGACGATGTTGCTTTTCAACCTGGCAGTGCCGCTCGCGCTGATCGTGATGGCCGGCGTAAGCGTCACGATCATCTACTTGAATCTCTTCATTTCCCCGGCGCCCCGGCAGTTGTTCACGGGGTTCCAGGAGCTGCTTCTCAACGGCGCCCTGTTGCTCGCCTACGGGGGGTACTACGCGAATTTCTGCCGCATCAAGACAAGGCCGTTCTGGTTTTGGGACGGGTTGTCGCACCCGTCACGCGCTGAAACAAGAGGATGAATGCGGCTGGCAGGAAGGCATGCCATCAACGCTTCGATTCATGAAAGCCGCCCGATTGGCCATGCAGCGCCGGTCTGGCGGGAGGAGATAAATGTGATCAAGGATCTAGTCTTTGTTGTGGCAGTGATCGTGGCGACGATACTCATCGTCATGGCTGCCTCTACCAGCTTCGGCGCAAGACCGCTGCGGATCTACGACTACGGCCCGCCGCTGGCCGCGGGCGTGGTCGCCGTGGTTGCGCTGCTCCGTGACGCCAGAAGGAAGTGATGCCGCCATGAAAATCACGAAAGTCGAATGCATCCCAGTATCGATGCCGCTGAAGAAGCCGCTGCGATTGCCGAACGTCACCATCACCAAGCTCGATACGCTGCTGCTGCGGCTGCATACCGATAGCGGGCTGGTGGGCATCGCCGAGTCGGGCGATACGTCGTCGTGGTATCGCGGCGAAAGCCAGGCGTCGATGGTCGCCATGATCTGCGACATCTTCGCGCCGCGCATCCTGCTCGGCGAGGACCCGCGCAATATCGAGAAGATCGTCGGCGCGATGGACACGCTGGCGCGCGACAACAACCAGGCCAAGGCGCTGGTGGACTGCGCCCTGCACGACCTGAAGGGCAAGGCGCTCGGCGTGCCGGTCTACCAGTTGCTCGGCGGGCGCACGCGCGACTCTGCGCCGCTCGGCTGGGTGCTGTCGGCGGGCGAGCCGGCGAAGGTCGCCGAGGCCGCGCTGGCGGCGCGGGAAGCCGGGTTCGTCGCGTTCAAGCTGAAGGTGGGGCGCGGCACGTTCGACAACGACGTGGCGACGGCCGCCGCCGTGCGCGAGGCTCTCGGCGATGGCGCGCGCATCTGTCTCGACGCCAACGGCTCGTGGAACTACGAACAGGCGCTGCGCACGATCCGCCGGCTCGACGCGCATCGTCTCGACTTCATCGAGCAGCCCCTGCCGCATTGGGATATCGAAGGCATGGCGCGCCTGCGCCAGCGCATCGAAACGCCGCTGTACGCCGACGAGGCCGCGCAGGAACTGCACCACTTGAAGGAGATCGCCGAGCGGCGCGCCGCCGACGGCGTGATCCTGAAGGTGCAGAAAGTCGGCGGGCTGCTCAAGGCCCAGCGCTTCCTCGCCGTGGCGCAGATGCTCGACCTGCCGGTGATGTGCAGCACGCTGATCGGCTCGGGCGTGGAAGCCTGCCCGACCGCGCACCTGTGGGTGGCGAACCAGTGGGCGTGCCAGTTCATCAGCGAGAGCACCGGCCCGCTGGCCGTGCACGGCGTCTGGAACAGTGAAGACATCCCCCAGGGCGCCGACCTCGCCCTGCAAGGCGCGCGCTTCCATCGCGGCCACGTATCCCCGGCGACGGTCCGGGCCTCGGCGCGGAACTGAACGAGGCACTCCTCGCGCAGATTCGCACCGAGGGCCGACCGGCGCGGGTGGTCAACCTGTAGGGCGCCCCCGACCCCGCAAGGCTTTCAATTCCTAGACGCAGGAGACACGACATGAGCAGGGCCAATCAATCACCTTGGAAGTACGCCATCCTCTGGCTTCGGATCTATTTCGGCGCCCACCTGTTTTACTCGGGCAGCCGCTTCATCCTGACCTCGTATGTGCCGGAGATTCCCGGTATCGGCGGCGCCTACGTGGCGGCGGCGTCCGACATCTACATCTTCCAGATCATCAAGTACATGGAGTGCGTGCTCGGCCTCATGCTGCTGACCAACCGCGGCGTGCTGCTGGCACTGCTGCTGGAGATGCCGGCCACGGTCAACATCTTCTGGCTGAACACCTTCATCGTTGCCACGCCGCGCCAGCTTTTCACGGGCCCGCAGGAGTTGTTCATGAACGGCGCACTGCTGCTTGCCTACGGTGGGTATTACGTCTCGGTCCTGCAGGCGAAGGTCGAGCCGATGTGGCTGTGGGACGGACTGAAGAAGGTGGCAAGCGCGCGCGAACGCGGCGAGGCCGCACCTACCTCGGTCCAACAGATCGAAGCCTGAACGAAAGCCTGAACCGGAGACTGCAATGAAGAAAGAGATGTGGATTGGCGTGGCCATGTGCGTGTTCTTGTCCGTGGCTGCCTGCATCGGCTCGACGGGGCTGGGCTATGCGGAATATCGCCCGCTGCGGAATTTCGACTATTTCGCGCTGGGGATCTCGTGGACCTTCCTGATCGTGACGCTCATCAAAGATCGCCGCAGCGACAAGTCGTGAGCGGGCGCATCGGCATGACGCCGGTGTGACCTGGGCACCGGCCGGACCAGCAGTTGCCGGCGGCGCCCGGGAAGGGACGGGAAGTATTCCGGCTGTGAACGATAGATAGACAGAGGAGACATCAAATGAACAGGGATGTGCAATCCCCCTGGAAGTACGTGGTCGCCTGGTTGCGGATCTACTATGGCGCCAACCTGATTTATTCGAGCGTTCGCTACCTCGCCACCGGCTTCATTCCGGAGATACCCGGAGCCGCCGGCGCGTATGTGGATGCGGCGAAGGCCATCTACCTCTACCAGGGCATCAAGTTCCTCGAATGCGTCTGCGGGATCCTGCTCGTGACCAACCGGAACGTGCTATTGGCCCTGGTGCTGGAGATGCCGACAACGTTCAATATCTTCTGGATGAACACCTTCATCGTCGGCACGCCGCGCCAGTTGTTTTCCGGCCCGCAGGAACTGCTGATGAACGTCTCGCTCCTGTTGGCGTATGGCGGGCACTACGCGACGATCCTGCAGGCCAGGGTCGAGCCGGTATGGCTGTGGGACGGATGGAAAACGCTGGTGCGAGCGCGCGAACGCGCAGGTGCGCTGCGGGGCCGAGTTCAGCAGGCCGACGCCTGAACCGGAGACTGCGATGAAGAAACCCATGTGGATTGCTGTCGGTATTTGTCTGCTCATCACGCTCGCCGCGTGCATCGGCTCGACCGGACTGGGCTATGCGGATTATCGTCCGCTGCGCTATCGCGACTGCTTTGCGCTGGCGGCGGCATGGCTCTATGTGATCGTGGTGTTCGTCAAGGATAGTCGCGCGAGCCGTTCCGGCGTGGCGAAGCGTGGCAACGCCGGTGCCTGATCGCTGATTTTCGACTTCTCGTGCTCGAGAGTTGGGCGGCGCCTGGAAACTGGCTGTCGCTCTTTTTTCTTTTGGTATCCCTCATGCAGTTACCCCACGGCCTCCGCGCGCTTTCCTCCCGCAGCTTCCGCCTGTTCATAGCGGGCAGGGTGCCGCGCAAGTGGGCAACTGGCAGCAGTTGATCGCCACGTCCTGGCTCGCCTATGCGCTGTCCGGTTCGACGCTGGTCCTCGGCCTGGCGGCATTCGCGCTGCAGATTCCCTTCCTGCTGATGGCGCCAGTGACGGGGCCGCTGCTCGACCGTGTCGATACCCGCCGCGTACTGATGGCGGCGAATGCCGTGGCGTGCGCGCAGTCGGTGACGATGCTGTCGCTCGTGGCGACCGGCCTTCTGCGGCCATGGCATATTGTGCTGGCGAATCTGGTACTCGGTATCGTCAACGCATTCGATTCGCCGGCGCGCCAGTCGCTGCTGTCGCAGATGGTCGAGCGCAAGGAAGACCTGCCCAACGCAATCGCCCTCAATTCCAGCATGATGGCGGCCGCCCGGTTCGTCGGACCGACGATTGCCGGCGCCATCATCGCCGCTTTCGGCCAGGTGTGGGCCTTCGCGGCGAACGCGATCCTGCGCTTCGCGATCATCGCCGCGCTGCGCGCCATGCGTCTGGTACGGGCGCCGCGCAAGGCCGAACCCGAGCCGTGGCTCCGGCAGTTCGCGGGGGGACTGCGGTATGCGCACGGTTTCGCGCCATGCCGCAACAGCCTGTGGCTGCTCGCGACGATGAGCTTCACCATCCAGACGCATGCCGCCATGATGCCGTGGTTCGTGCGCGAACGATTCCACGGCGACTCGCGCACGCTGGGCATGCTGCTTGGCGCGGCGGGCTTGGGTGCGCTGGCAGGGATGCTCTATCTTGCGATGCGCCGCGGCATTGGCTGGCTGCTGGCGACGATCGGCTTCGCCTCGGTCATGGCTGCGCTTGCCACCATCGGTTTCGCCCTGGCGCCGGTGGTATGGATGGGATTCGCGATGCTGTTCTTCGTCGGCATGGGCACCATGCTGGCGGCGGCTTCGGTCAATACCCTGATCCAGCTCGCGGCGCCCGAGGGCTTTCGCGGCAGGGTCGCGTCGCTGTACGTGGTGGCGTTCCTGGGCGTTTCGCCCGTGGGCGCCCTGTTCTGGGGCTGGACGGCGGAGCACGTCGGCACGCCGGCGGCGCTGACGACCTGCGGCGTGGTGCTGCTGCTGGCATCGGCGTTGTACATGACGAACATCGCGGCGATGCGCGAGCAGTTCCAACCAGTGTACAGTCGCATGAACCTGTCGTGAGCGCAGGCATCCCCGTCCGTCCATCCGCTGCCGAACATGAACACTGTAGAAGTCAAGGGCGTCGATCTGCCAGCCCAGATCGCTCAGCAGGTCCGCAAGCTGATCAATCGCGGCACCCTCGCGCCTGGGCTGCAATTACGCCAGTCGGACCTGGCCGACCGCTTCGGTATCAGCCGCGTGCCGGTGCGCGAGGCGCTCAAGCTGCTGGCGGCCGAAGGCATCATCGAACACGATCCCAATCGCGGCTTCTTCGTTGCCCCGCTTTCCACCGACGAGGCGCGGCAGCTCTACCGCTACCGCTTCCTGCTGGAGCGGGAACTGCTGAAGACGGTCGAGTGGCCGGACAGCGCGCAGATGAAGGCGCTGAAGGCCATGCTGGAACGGCTCGACAGCTACCTCGACACGGGCCAGCGCGCTGAGTGGATCGACGAATACCAGGACTTTTACGCGCTGCTGTTCGACCTGTCGCCAGACAAGATCCTGCGGCGCGAGGCGATTCGCCTGATCAGGCTGACCGATCGGTACCGGGCACTGGCCTCGGAGGTGAGGATGCCGGGCGAGCAACGGACCGCGCACCTGGAGCACGCGCTGGTGTCGGCCATGTCGAAACGGGACCGTGGGCAACTGATCCTCGGCTTTGAACGCGAGCGCGAGAAGATCCTGACATCGATGCTGGCGAGAATCGACGCGCGCGGGCTGTAGCCCGCTTCAGAACACCGTGGTGATGCCGAGCCGGTAGACGCCATGCCGCTGGCGCCGGCTTTACGCGAATCCGGCTTCCCACCGTCAACGCCGGACGGGACCGCGCCGCCGTTGTGGCCGTGGGCGCGCGCTACCAGATCGACAACTGGCGCCTGAACGGGCTCTACGCTTCCGTGCGCAACACGTTCACGAGCGCCACCGTCCATGCGGCCGAACTCGGCGCGGTGTGCTGCTACTCGCCATGGGTGCTCGGCTTCAGCGTCGAGAACAACACGCCACATCGCGCGATCATCGACGCCATCCGGCGCGGCCCGCCGAAGCCGCCGCCGCGATGCGCGTGCATCTCTTTGGCGTGCTACACGCCTATCCGGCCTGACCATCCTTGATTTGGCATTCATAATTGAATAATATCTAGCCTACAAAATAGATGGCCAGTTCCTGCTGCTTCCCCCTTGAGGCCACCGAACGGAGACGGATATGACAAGACGCGGCATGCTGCGGCGCCTCGCGTGGCGCGCTACCTCAGATTCTCGCCGGCTTGCGGATCAGCCTTGGCGTGGCGCTGCTGGTCATCGTCGCCGCGGAGTTCGTTGGCGCCAAGTCGGGCATCGGCTTCCTCATCTGGAATAGCTGGCAGGTGTTCGAGGTCGAGAAGATGTACGTGGGGCTGGCCGCGAGCGCGGTGCGGGGCTTCCTGTTCTCGCTCGGCTTCGACCTGCTGGAGCGGGCGCTGCTGCCGTGGCGCGTGGTCGCTCTTGGGCATGGGCGACGGCGGCCCTGAACCCTGCGTCCCTAATGCGGCCGATGCGCGCCGCCATGTACAAGCAATCCCTACGGAGACAGAGTATGTACGCACGCCAACGCGGCACCGATCGTGCCGCTTATTACGCCGATATCGGCCGCAGCCACATGAGTGCCCTCTGGGAATCGCTGCATTCGCTGGTGCCGCCGCAGCCGCAGCCGCAGATTTTGCCGGCTATCTGGAAGTACGGACAGGTCCGACCGCTGGTGATGCAGGCTGGCAACGTCATCAGCGCCGAGGAAGCCGTGCGCCGCGTGCTGGTCCTGGAGAATCCGGGCCTGCCTGGCAAGTCGAGCATCACCGGCTCCCTCTACGCCGGGCTGCAACTGATCTTGCCGGGCGAGGTGGCGCCGAGCCATCGCCATACGCAGTCGGCGCTGCGTTTCATCGTGGAGGGGCAGGGTGCCTGGACGGCCGTGAACGGCGAGCGTACCACCATGCACCCGGGCGACTTCATCATCACGCCGTCGTGGACGTGGCACGACCACGGCAACCCGGCCGTCGAGGACGGCGGCGAGCCGGTGGTCTGGCTCGACGGGCTCGATATCCCGCTGGTGCAGTTCTTCGACGGCGGCTTTGCCGAGAACTACCCCGAGGCGCAGCAGCCGGTCACGCGGCCCGAGGGCGACAGCTTCGCCCGCTTCGGTCACAACATGGTGCCGGTGCGCCACAAGGTTTTCGACCCGACCTCGCCGATTTTCAGCTATCCGTACGACCGTTCCCGCGAGGCGCTCGACCAGCTCTACCGCAACGGCGAACTCGATGCCTGGGACGGTGTGAAGCTGCGCTACGTCAACCCCGCCACCGGCGGCTGGCCGATGCCGACCATCGCCACCTTCATGCAATACCTGCCGGCCGGCTTCCAGGGCCGCACGTACCGCAGCACGGACGCGACCGTCTACAGCGTGGTCGAGGGGCGCGGCACCGCGCGCATCGGCGACGAGCAGTTCCAGTTCGAGCCGCGCGACACCTTCGTGGTGCCCTCGTGGGCGCCCGTACAACTCGCCGCGCTGGACGACGCCGTGCTGTTCAGCTACTCCGACCGTCCCGTGCTGTCCGCGCTCAACCTGCTGCGCGAATCGCGCACCTGATCCGATTTCCCTTCGATAAAAGCCACCGGGGCGCGCCGCCACAGGCTGCCTCGGGCCCGCTCAACCTGCGTTTGCCCAATTTTTTGACCGAGCCTGTCATGTCCTACATCTTCACGCCCCCCGCAACCGTCTCCATCCCCGTCGCCGGCAGCGACGACCAGTTCGCCGTGCGCCGCGTCTACTGCGTCGGCCGCAACTACGCCGCCCACGCCCGCGAAATGGGCTTCGATCCCGACCGCGAGCCGCCGTTCTTCTTTTGCAAGCCGGCCGGCGCCATCGTGCCGGTGCAGGACGGCCAGATGCTGGAACTGCCGTATCCCGCGCAGACCACCAACTTCCACTACGAAGCCGAACTCGTCGCGGTGATCGGCAAGGCCGGCTCCGACATACCCGTCGACCAGGCGCTCGAACACGTGTGGGGCTACGCAGTCGGCCTGGACATGACGCGCCGCGACCTGCAGATAAGAATGCGCGAGATGGGCCGCCCGTGGGAAATCGGCAAGGCCTTCGACGCCTCGGCGCCCGTCGCCCCCATCCACCCCGCCAGCAAGATCGGCCACCCGGCCGACGCCGCGATCTGGCTGACCGTGGACGGCGAGACGAAGCAGCGCAGCAATGTCACGCACCTGATCTGGTCGGTGGCCGAAACGGTGGCGTACCTGTCGCAGTTCTTCCGGCTGGAACCGGGCGACGTGATCTTCACCGGCACGCCGGAAGGCGTGGGCGCGGTGAACGCCGGCGAGACGATGGTGACGGGCGTGGACGGGCTCGGCGAACTGACCGTGCGCGTGGTCTGACGGAAAATCACGGGAGTAGTCATGCAGCTCTATAGTTTTTTCAACAGTTCCACGTCGTACCGCGTGCGTATCGCCCTCGCGCTCAAGGGGCTGTCGTACGAGTACCTGCCGGTGAACATCCGCCTCGGCCAGCATCATGACGGGGAATACGTGGACGGCATCAACCCGTCGGCGTCGGTACCGGCGCTGATCGATGGCGACTTCGCGCTAGGGCAGTCGCTGGCGATCCTGGACTACCTCGACGCGCACCATCCAGAGCCGCGCCTGCTGCCGGCGAGCGGCGAACTCCGCGCGCGGGTGCTCGAACTGGCGTATCTGGTGAGCTGCGACATGCACCCGGTGAACAACCTGCGCATCCTCAAGTACCTGCAAAGCGAGCTGAAGGTGTCGCCCGAGCAGAAGGACGCGTGGTATCGCCACTGGATCGACGAAGGCATGGCCGGCGTCGAGCGCCTGCTTTCCCGATATGGGGAAGGGCCGTGGTGCTTCGGCGCGCAGCCCACGCTGGCCGACCTCTGCCTTGTGCCGCAGATTGCCAATGCCTTGCGCATGGGCTGCGATCTATCCGGTTACCCGAAGGCGATGGCAGTCTTTACCCACGCCAGCGCGCACCCCGCCTTCGCCCAGGCCGCCCCGGCGCGCCAGCCCGACTACACCGCCTGAGCGCAAGAACGCCCAGGTCCAGGAGACGACACATGCAATCGAAACAATCCGATAGGAAAGTCCTGATCATCGGCGGCGGCATCGGCGGACTTGCCGCGGCGCTCGCGCTGGCGAAGCAGGGCATACGGATCGAGTTGCTGGAGCAGGCCGACCAGATCGGCGAGATCGGCGCCGGGATCCAACTCGCCGCCAATGCCTTCGCCGCGCTCGACGCGCTGGGCGTGGGGGAGGCTGCGCGTGAGCGCGCCGTGTTCACCGACCAGATGATCTTGAAGGATGCGCTCGACGCCAGCGATGTGGCCCTCGTGAACGTGGGCGCACCGTACCGCGAGCGTTTCGGCAATCCGTATGCGGTCATCCATCGCGCCGACATCCACCTGTCAATCTTGGAAGCAGTGCAGGACCATCCGCTGATCACGTTCCGCACCAGCACCCGGGTGGAAAAGCTGGAGCAGGGCGAGCGCGGCGTGACGGTGATCGATCAGCGCGGCGAATGCCACGTGGCCGACGCCGTGGTGGGCTGCGATGGAGTGAAGTCCGCTATCCGCCAGACGCTGATCGGCGACGAGGCGCGCGTGACCGGCCACGTGGTGTACCGCGCCGTCGTCGACGTAGAAGACATGCCAAAGGACTTGCAGGTCAACGCGCCTGTGGTGTGGGCCGGCCCAAACTGCCATCTCGTGCACTACCCGCTGCGCGGCGGCCAGCAGTACAACCTCGTCGTCACGTTCCACAGCCGCGAGAAGGAAGAGTGGGGAGTGAAGGACGGCAGCAAGGACGAGGTGCTGTCGTACTTCGAAGGCATCCATCCACTCCCGCACCAGATGCTCGACCGGCCGACGTCGTGGAAGCGCTGGGCCACGGCCGACCGCGATCCGGTCGAACGCTGGAGCTTCGGCCGCGCGACCATTCTCGGCGACGCCGCGCATCCGATGACGCAGTACGTCGCGCAGGGCGCCTGCCAGGCGCTCGAAGACGCCGTCACGCTCGGCGCAGCCGTGCGGGAAGCCAATGGCGGCTTCGAGGCCGCGTTCAGGCTGTACGAGCAGGCCCGCATCCCGCGCACCGCGCGCGTGCTGTACGCCGCCCGCGACATGGGCCGCATCTATCACGCCAAGGGCGTCGACCGCCTCGTGCGCAACTCGCTGTGGACCGGCCGCGCGCAGTCGCAGTTCTACGAATCGCTGCAATGGCTGCATGGCTGGCGGGCTGAGAAATGCCTGAGCCAGACGCCGTGGCTGTGAGCAGCGAGCGACGGAAAAGAAGGCGTGTCGAATACCTGCGTCTGCCAATGTTAGTTTCTATTGCTGCTATCGAAAGCGCCTTGCGAAAGACAGCTATTTGGGCGCAGCCGACGCCTGAATGGCGCAGACTGTCCGTCAGCGAGCGTCCGTGAATGGCCAGCAGGTTGTGGGCGTTCACGCTTGTTACTGCTTTGCAAGAAATCAGTAGAGCGCATCGTAGTGCCAGGAGATAGGAATGCGTAAGAATTCAGCCGTATTGGGTCTTCTTATCTTATTGACGTCGTTAAGGTATAGGCGAAGTCTTGCAAGACTGGCTTGTTACATCGCATTATCTGTAATGGCAACCGCTGCAGTGGGAGATACTCTCTCCGCAGCGAAGCCGGAGTCGAGAATTATCCATATCGCTGATTACCGTGGATATCTCGAAGCAGACCACCCAGTGCGCCGTGGCATGAACAAGTTTTCAGAACTGGTGGCCGCCCGAAGTGATGGCCGCATACGCGTGCAAGCCCCCGCAGGATCCATGCCGGGATCTCCATCAAGCCAGATCGCGTCTTTGCAGGTGGGAGATGGCAGAACGCCAGAGTTGATGCTGCAAGCTACGATCGGACTGGCCGACGTTGAAAGGGGCTTCGGTCTGATCGACCTTCCGTTCACGATCAGCAATGAAAAACAGGCCAGTGCGCTGCTCGATGGCCCTTTCGGCGCCACCCTGTTGGATCGTCTGGCAAGCCGTAATCTGATCGGACTCGCATGGTGGGAGAACGGCTTCCGACAGATGACGACTTCTACCGGGCCCATCCTGCATGCGGACAACTTCATTGGCTTGAAGATTCGTGTCATACCTTCGCCGCTGTTCGTTGAAAGCTTCAAGGAAATCGGGGCGAATCCCATTCCTTTGCCTTTTTCCGAACTGCATGCTGCGTTGAAATCCAAGAGCGTCGCAGCGCAGGATAATTTCTATTCCCAGATAGTGACGGGCAAACTGTATGAGGTTCAGACATACCTGAGTGTCACCCACCACTCTTACGGTGCCATGACATTGATCGCGAGCAAGCGCTTCTGGGACACGTTGCCGCCGGCTGACCAGGCACTGTTGCGTGACGCCGCGGAAGAGGCTGGCCAGTACCAGCGGCGCCTGATTCGCGATGAGAATGCAAAGATGCGTGCGGACCTTGAATCCAAAGGAATGCGTATAAATGAGCTGGATCCCGCCGAGCTCAAAAAGTTGAGCGAGCGGGCTCGCCCGGTGCTTGCGCGCATTGCCAGTGACTATGACGCTTCCCTTATTAACTTGTATAAGGTCGAACTAGATAAGATTCGTACGCTCCACTGAGCTAGTTTTGCCTGGGCGAGCCGTTCATCCAGCGCATCGTCGGCGTGCCCGGAGCACTCAGACAGCCTGAAGTGAAGTAAAACCCACGTTTGTCAACTAGCAGAAGAATCGTGGTAGTGGGGGGCGCCCTCGAGCCGCCTTGTCTTTTGGCTCCGCGCTTCGCGTAGCCGCGGCGGGGCTGGGCGGTGGTGTCGAGTCCCCCTCCGTTCCCGTTTTAGTCTGGGCCTGTGTTGATTGCATTGCGATACGCAAACAACGCCGGCGCACCACCGGTATGCAGGAACAACACCGGGCCATCCGAAGCAAAACGCCCGCGCGCGACGCCATCGAGCAAACCAGCCATCGCCTTCCCCGTATAGACGGGGTCGAGCAACACACCTTCGGTAGCTGCCAGGATGCGGATGGCCTCCAGCCCCGCCTGGTTGGGCTCACCATAGCGAGGTGCGAAGTACTCGTCCCACAGCTCGACCTTCAGCCCTGCCGGCACCTCGACGTCGAGCAGCGCGGCAGTCCCTTCGATCAGCCCAGCCACCTTCGGAACTTGCGCCGCGACGCTGCGCGACACGGTAACGCCGACGACCGGTGTATCCGGCATCGCGTGTGCGAGAGCCAACGCAAGCCCGCCATGGGTTCCGGCACTGCCGGACGCCAGCACGACCGCCGAGAACGCAAGACCCATCGCCTCGGCTTGCTGCGCCAGTTCCAGGCCGGCACGTACATAGCCCAATGCCCCCAGCGGATTGGACCCGCCGATTGGGATGACATACGGCTTGTGTCCCTCGCCACGCAGCCGTTCCGCAAGGGCTTGCAACTGTGCGTCGGCGTTGTCGAGGCTAGTAACCGGCTCGGCCTGTGCGTCGAACAAATCGAGCAGCAGGCGGTTGCCGCTGTGCAGGTAGTCGCCGTCTGCCGTGCCGGTCGGGTTTTCCAGCAACGCGTTGCAGCGTAGCCCAAGACGGGCTGCCAGCGCCGCCGTCTGGCGGACATGATTCGACTGTATGGCTCCGGCCGTTACGAGCGTATCGGCGCCCTGGCGCAAGGCGTCAGCCGCCAGGAACTCAAGCTTGCGCAGTTTGTTTCCGCCAAACGCAAGTGGTGTGGTGTCATCCCGCTTGACGTAGATATCGCGCCCGAGCATCCCGGACAGGCGATCAAGCTTTTGCAGGGGCGTGACCGCGCCGACCAGATCGAGGCGGGAGAAAGCGGCAAGGCGATCCGAGATCTTCATGATTTCGACTTTGGAGGAGGTGGACCAGGACGGTGCGGCGGCGGGCGTTGTCAGCGGGAACCTTGATCGCCCCCGACCGCCCCCGCCTTCATGCAAGGGGTGTGAGTCAATGCAGGATCTTTGCGAGAAACTCCTTCGCACGGGCCGACTTCGGGTCGCCGAAGAAGGCGTCCTTGCCGGTATCCTCGACGATGGCGCCGCCATCCATGAAAACTACGCGGCTGGCGACCTTCTTCGCGAACCCCATTTCATGGGTGACGCAGATCATCGTCATGCCCTCGCGTGCCAGTTCGACCATGACGTCCAGCACCTCATTGATCATTTCGGGATCGAGCGCCGATGTCGGTTCGTCGAACAGCATGGCGATCGGATCCATCGACAGCGCGCGTGCAATGGCAACGCGCTGTTGCTGCCCGCCCGAAAGCTGCCCGGGGTATTTCCGCGCATGCGCTTTCAGGCCGACGCGCTCGAGCAGCCGCATGCCGTTCTCCTGTGCTTCCTCTTTGCAGCGTTTCAACACTTTGACCTGCGCCAGGGACAGGTTGTCGAGAATGGACAGATGCGGGAACAGCTCAAAATGCTGAAACACCATGCCAACCCGCGCACGCAACTGGGCGAGCTTGATCTTCGGATCGCCGACCATTACCCCATCCACACTGATCCGACCCTGCTGAAACGGCTCGAGGCCGTTGACCGTTTTGATCAACGTGGATTTTCCTGATCCGGAAGGGCCGCAGATGACCACGACCTCGCCTTTTTCTACCTGGGTGCTGCACGCATCAAGCACCTTGAACTGACCGTACCACTTCGATACGCCTTCGAGCGCGATCATCGTTTTGTCTCCTACTTGCAGATTGCTTTCTTCGGGTTTCCGACCCGTTAGATCAACGCGTCACAGGCAGTGTCAGACGCGCCTCGAGGCGACGCTGTGCCCATGACAATCCGGTGCTGAACAGCCAGTAGATCGCTGCTACCGACAGATACAAGGGAAGCGGTTGGAACGTTGATGCGATGATTTCCTGGGACGACCTGAGCAACTCGGTCACGGTGATGACTGACACTAGCGACGTATCCTTGATCAGGCTGATGAGCGTGTTGCCGAGGCTTGGCACGGCGAGCCGCAAGGCCTGCGGGCAGACGATGTAACGCAGCGTCTGCAGATGGCTCAGCCCGAGGCTGTGCGCGGCGCTCCACTGCCCTCTGCCGATACCGAGAATCGCGCCGCGCATGCTTTCCGACAGGTACGCGCCGGCATTGGCCGTGAGGGTAAGAATGCCGGCGCTGGTGGGGTCCAGGGAAATGCCGAGGTCTGGCAGGCCATAGTAGACGACGAACATCTGCACCAGCAGCGGCGTCCCGCGCACGACACTGACATAGGTGCGGGCAATGCCGCCGAGGATTGGACTGGTGCTGATGCCCATGATGGCGACCACGATCCCGACCAGCAGGCCGAACACCATCGACGCCAGGGCAAATTTCACAGTGATCACCGCTCCGTGCAGGAGTACAGGCGATGCATGAATAACTAGATCAAGAGATTCCATGATTCGATCCGTAGAAATGGCCGCGTGGCCGGCCAGGCCGATGCCTGCAGCGATGGAAGGAGCCGGCCGGCGTGGCAGCGATTACTGGGCGACGGGTCTGCTGGCGTCGGTACCCAACCACTGGATGGATAGCTTGCGCAACGTGCCATCCTGCTGCAACGCGTTCAGTGCGTCGTCAATGGCTTTGGCAAACTTGGGATTGCCCTTGCGGAACGGGATGCCCATCTCAAGCTTCGTGCCAGCGAGCAGCGCGCCGGTGCGTAGCGGCATCTTGGAGTTTTTGATCAGGTATGGCAGCATCAGGCGGTCATTGAGGGCCGCATCAATGCGCCCGGCCGCCAGGTCACGCAGGTTTTCCGACGTACCCGGATAGGTCTGCACCAGGATACCCGGCACGGATTTCGCCAGTTCGGCATAGTTGCTGCCCAACGTGACGCCGACGGATTTTCCCTTCAGCTCTTCAAGCGAATTGAACTCGCGCTTGTCATTGACGCGCTGAAGTACCTGGACCGCGGAATAGACGTATGGCTGGGTAAAATCCAGAGCCTGGCGGCGCGCCGGCGTGATGCCTACCTGGTTGACGATGACGTCGAACTTGCCGGCTTGCAGGCCGGCAATGATGCCACTCCACTCGGTGGTGATGAACTGGACCTTGAGCCCCATCTTGTCGGCCACGGCTTTGGCTACGGCCACGTCAAAGCCGTCGAGCTGACCGTCGCCATTGCGATAGCCAAAGGGTGGGTAAGTTCCCTCCATGCCGACTTTCAGCACGCCGCTGACTTTGACCGAATCCAGCAGATCTTCAGCGTGCACGGCTGGCGCCGTGACATTCAGGAGGGTCGCGATGCACGCGCTTTGCAACAGCAACTTCAGGCATTTCATGTCTTGTCTCCAATGTAGGAATAGGTATTTTTTTGAAGGGCAATGCTACTGCACGGCAAGTCTGCGGAACGCGGCTTCCAGATCGGCGATCAGATCCTCCTTGGCCTCAAGGCCCACGTGCAATCGAAATGCCTGGCCGGCGTACGGCCAGGCGGCTGCGGGGCGCTCCTCCTTGGGATCGAAGGGCATCACCAGACTCTCGAATCCGCCCCAGGAAAAGCCCAGGCGGAACAGCTTCAGGTCGTCGATGAAGGCACGGAACGCCTCACGCTCATATCCGGGCTTGAGTACGACGCTGAACAATCCTGAAGCCCCCGTGAAATCCCGACGCCAAAGGGCGTGGCCCGGCGCACCAGGGAGCCCGGGGTGCAATACCTGGGCCACCTCGGGGCGGCCCGTCAGCCAATCGGCAATGGCCAGTCCGCTACGTTGATGCCGCTCAAGGCGCACGGCCATCGTCCGCAAGCCCCGCTGCGCGAGATAAACGTCGTCCGGGCCCGCGTGCTGGCCAGTGGCGAAGACATAGTCGCGCACGGTGTTCCATGACTCACGGTTGGTCGTGATCACACCCATCAATGCGTCCGAATGCCCAACGATGTATTTCGTCCCCGCATGCACGGAGACGTCCACGCCGTGCTCGAATGGCTTGAAGAACAAGGGCGTGGCCCACGTGTTGTCGATGACGACGACCGCGCCATGCCGGTGTGCGACCTTCGCAATGGCAGGAATGTCCTGCATTTCGAACGTCTGGGAGCCCGGTGACTCGGCGAACACGAGCGTCGTGGTTGGACGGAACAAGGCCGCGAGGTCGGATCCAAGCGTGGGGTCGTAGAACGTCGCTGACACGTTGCAGCGGGCCAGTACCGTTTCGATGTAGTGACGCGTCGGGCCATAGACGCTGTCGCTCACCAGGATGTGATCGCCGGCTTTGACGAATGCCATGATGGCGCTCGTACACGCCGCCAGGCCGGACGACACCAGCAGCGAACGGTGCCCGCCTTCGAGCTGCGCCAGGGCGTTCTGCAACGCGAAGGTGGTCGGCGTGCCTTTGCGGCCGTACCACATGACATCCGTGTCGGCGCCAGACATGGCACGCCCGCGCGCTTCCATGTCGTCGAGATTGCGAAACGTCACGGTTGACGCATGGAAAACCGGCGGATTGACGACGCCGCCGAAATCGTCCGGATCGATCACGCCGTGCGAAAGGTAGGTATCGGGGGACATCCGGATTACCCTCGCCTGGCGCTGTTGACCATGTCGCCCAGGCGCTCCAGTCCCATGCGGATGCCGCCGACCGGCCCGTAGGCGCAATCGGCCACGTCGAACTGCAGTGAAGCCAGCCGTTCCGGCGCGCCTGCCATGGGCCCGATTTCAGGCTGCCCCTGGCCGAGGTTGCACCAGTCGGGATGACCGTTGCGGAAACCGAGCTTGACGGCTTCGTGAACGACGTGAATCACGCCCATATAGGGAACCGGGCGTAGCAGGGAAGACGCTAGTGAGCTTGTCATGTTGTTGTCGAAGGGGGGCTTGTTTATCGGTGACGCGACGCCACGCGGTTGCGATGGGTGACCATGCGCTCATGCAGCCGAGAGATCGTGTTGCTGCCTGTGGCGACGAAGAGAAAAGGCAGCATGCCGTGCACGAGCGCCGCCATCGATGCGAACAGCATCGACGCGCCAAATGAAAACG
Source organism: Cupriavidus necator (assembly GCA_022041995.1). GTDB lineage: Bacteria > Pseudomonadota > Gammaproteobacteria > Burkholderiales > Burkholderiaceae > Cupriavidus. The sequence goes on along the minus strand of CP074381.1, from coordinate 2,359,310 downwards.
ACGACAACATATGCTGCAGATAGCTCTCGCCAACCGATGCCGGGTGCTCTTGGAAGAGCCGGAATATTGTTCTCATGGTGGGGGCGTAATCCGGTATTGCGCATCGTCAGATCCTGGATTGGAAAGCCGGCTTCGCGCTGGTTGTGAGAGAAATCATAGTGTTCGATTTCCGCAAAAGGCTTCCAAAAAGAACCCACCATCTCGCTTCTAATTAGAATAATTTTCTACTGGTGTAGTGCCATTTAGAAATCCAGACCCCGGCGTACTTTCCAGATATCGCTGCGCGTCGAGCGCGGCCATGCAGCCCGTGCCGGCGCTGGTGATCGCCTGCCGATAGATGTGGTCCTGCACGTCGCCTGCCGCGAACACGCCCGGCACACTCGTGCCCGTGGTGTTGCCCGAGAGGCCGCCGTTGGTGACAATGTAGCCATTCGTCATCTCGAGCTGGCCTCTGAAGAGATCGGTGTTCGGCTTGTGGCCGATGGCGATGAAAACGCCTTGCAGTGCGAGTTCGGTGGTGTCGCCGTTTTGCACATGCCTGATGCGCAGGCCGGTCACGCCGGCCCCGTCGCCATTCACTTCGTCGAGCACGTGGTTCCATTTGATCTCGACAACACCTTGCTTCGCCTTCTCGAGCAGACGGTCGACCAGGATCGGCTCGGCGCGGAACTTGTCGCGGCGGTGGATCACCGTGACCTTTTTCGCGATGCCCGCCAGATACAGCGCTTCCTCGACCGCCGTATTGCCGCCGCCAACCACGGCTACATGCTGCTGCTGGTAGAAGAAGCCGTCGCAGGTCGCGCAAGCGGACACGCCGCGGCCCATGAAGGATGCCTCGGACGGCAGGCCGAGATACTGTGCGGACGCGCCTGTCGCGATGATCAGCGCGTCGCAGGTGTACTCGCCGGATTCGCCGATCAGGCGAATCGGCTTCCCGTCGAGCTTTACCGTGTGGATGTGGTCGAACACGATCTCGGTGTTGAAGCGCTCCGCGTGATCGAGAAAGCGCTGCATCAGATCTGGGCCCTGCACCCCCGTTGCATCCGCCGGCCAGTTTTCGACATCGGTCGTGGTCATCAACTGGCCGCCTTGCGCCAGGCCCGTGACGAGCACTGGCGACAAGTTGGCGCGCGCTGCATAGACGGCGGCGGTATAGCCGGCAGGGCCGGAACCGAGAATCAGGACCTTGGCGTGCTTGGGCGAAGACATTGGAGAATCCATAGCTTATTCAAGAGACTGCAGGCGATTGCCTGAAGCGATTACTGAGCAGGTTCGAAGTCGAGGCCCGCCATGCATGGGCACCGCCAAAGTTGCGGTAGACGATGCCGCCGATCGCAATGGTTGCGATCGGCGCGCGGGGCTGCATGGAAGGCCTCTTCACGCATGAGCCGGTGGGCCTGTAGTCAGGAGGCGGGATGCGCCACACCGTACTGCGACGACAGGTATCGACGGATATGGTCGGGCGAATCGATAAAACGCGTCTGGCCGCTTACGTGAATCTCCACGCCGTCATCGACCGGCGCGCGCCCCGCGCCGAGCACCAGGACGGGGGCGGACTGGTTCGCCTCGCCGATCAGTTCGACAATTGCCATGCGAGGGCGGGGCGCATCGATGTATTCGACATCAACTTCATTGCGCAACTGCGGGAAGAAGCCGAGCAAGCCTTCAACGGCAACGGAATCTCCACAATAGAACGGACCTTCCGAGCCTGAAAAAAAGCCGGGGCGAAGCATGAATAGTTTGTCTTTCACTTTCACTCTCTCTGCGGGTTGAAATTGCTGGCGGACGCGCGTCGCTTGCCGTATCGCGAACCACCGACCACAGGATAAGCAGCGCAATTTGAACCCACCAGTGGCACGAACGACAATTTGCGTAAAGATCGTGCCAACTTGATGAGAGTGACGGCGATCAGGATCGCAGCACACGCAACAGACATGGGGGAGAGGCTTGCGAGACGTAGAGCGGATGGGGCAAAATCAGTCGCTAGTGGCATCAATGCCAGTTCCCGTCCATATCGTGCCAAAGACCAATCCACAATCGTCTGCCAACGCAGGACTGGTTGCCGTCGTCGTGTATGACGGCCTGAGCCTCTTTGAATATGGCTGCGCCGTTGAAGTGTTCGGTCTGCCAAGACCTGAAATGGGTGACAGCTGGTATCGCTTTACGACCTGTTCCGCCGAATCGGGGAGGGTGCACGGTTCGGGGGGCATCCAGGTACAGGCTGACGGTGGCCTCGAACTCCTGGCCAAAGCGAAGACCATCATTATTCCGGGGTGGCGCGGTATCGAAGCGGACGTCCCGCCGGAACTTTGCCGCGCGTTGAGGAAGGCGAACAAACGCGGGGCGCGCGTCATGTCAATCTGCACGGGCGCCTTTGTCCTGGCGGCAGCGGGGTTGCTCGATGGAAAGCGTGCGACGACGCACTGGCGCCATGCCGCAGCACTCGCGGCGCGATATCCGGACGTCCACGTGGAAGCGGACGTCCTCTACGTCGATGCCGGCGATGTCCTCACGTCTGCCGGCAGTGCGGCGGGAATCGACTTGTGCCTCCACCTGATTCGCCGGGATCTTGGCCCGCGCGCTGCCAATCAGGTCGCACGCCGACTGGTCATGCCACCCCACCGCGAAGGCGGGCAGGCCCAGTATATCGACGAGCCGGTCTCAAAGCGTAGCGGCTCTTCGCTGGCACCCTTGGTGGACGCGGTGCGCGCAACATTGGACGAAGGCTGGTCGATTGTCAGAATGGCAAGGCAAATGGCGATGAGTGCCCGAACCTTTCAGCGGCACTTTGTCAGTACGATGGGGATGCCTCCAGGGGAGTGGCTGCTTACCGAGCGCATGGGCCGGGCCAGGACGTTGCTTGAAGAGACCGATTTATCCGTGGATGAAATCGCGGTACAAGTCGGTTTTGGCGCTGCAGCCACAATGCGCAATCATTTCCGGACTCGGCTTGGAACCAGCCCGGGTTACTACAGGCGACGGTTCAGCGCATCCGAGGCACACTGACTGGACTTTCTGATTGAGACGATCTGCCGCAGATCCTGGCGGCCAATCGAGAGGCGACCAGAGGCGGGTGCTCGAGAGGCGCGGTGATCATCCCACCGACGCCATGGACGATGGCTTCCGCATCGGCACGGTGCTAAACGCCGTGTTCGGCGGCATTTTGTGCCATTGAATACCAGCTGATACGAGCCGGTTTGCGCTTCCCCGTTGGTGGCTCCTTGCTTGTCGTCGCGAGAAAGAAGGGCTGAACGCAGTTCTTGCGGCAAATGCCAGCATGGGTGATAAGCCCAAAGCCAGCAGCAGTTGCGTGGTCGTCTTCATCGCATCTTCTTGATGGTGGATGGAAAAATGGGTTGCGCGACAGTGCCGTCGCAACGCGTGAGGCAAGACGCTACATTCCCGATGGCGACAGGACGCCGAGGGAGGCAACCAGGACGGTCATTGGGGTGATCACGTCGATCGCTCCGCGTCAGCGTGACGAGCAGAACACACAGAGAAGCGGCTCACGTTATATCTGCTGCTTGATGCTGCGCCACCGCGTCGGCGTCATGCCGAACTGCGCCGCGAACCAACGTACGAACGAGCCATAAGTGGAGTAGCCAAGCGATTCGGAAATGCGTCCGAGCGAGTAGCTTCTGTTGTCCATATAGTGGATAACGAGATCGCGCCGAACGCCATTGACCATGTCTGAGAAGACCCTTCCAGCGGCTTCGAGTTGGCGCTGCAGTGTGCGCACGTTCATCCCCAGGCCCTGAGCAACCTGCTCAATCGTCGCTCGCCCTGCCGGAAGCATCAGGTAGATCGCCTTGCGCACCTCGAGCACAATTGACGGCTCGTTGGCTCCCGGCAGACCTTCAAGCAGGCGCTGCGCATGGCGTGCCATGACAGGGTCGGCAATAGGGTTGGGCAAGTCCAGGTCGGCAGCGCGGCAAATCAAGCCATTGAAAGCGCTTGCGAACTCCAGCTTCCCCCCGAAGATGCGGCGGTGCAGCCGCAGATCTGTGGGAGCGTCATGGGTGAAATTGACGCCAAGAGGTTGCCAGGACGTGCCGAGCAGCGTGCTGCAAAGCCGTGAAAGTGAGCCCAGTGCCAGCTCAACTGACTGCGTGGATGGCCCGGCGTCATCCGCGACGACGTCTTCCCGCACGATCACCTTCTTGCCCGTCTCCTCAATCCGGATGACCAGGAACTCATTCATCAGGTGCCGATACTGAACCAGGGTGCCAACCGCGTCGCGCAGGGTCCTTTGATGGCTGAGCAACACGCTTACGACGCCGAGATCAGACAGTTGCCACAGGTCGGCCATCCGCAGCCCGAATGTTGGGCATTGCGTGAGTCGCGCCGACTCTTCCAGCAAGGCAACGGCGCCACTTCCGGAAATCCAATGTTCCGGATCCGCAAGCATCTCGCTGCTCAAGTTCAGCTTGCGCAGCAACGGCTGCGGTTCAAGGCCCAATTGCTGCGCAACCTTGAAGTAGTTCTTCATGACGCCAGTGCGAATCAACGTGCCCATTGCCTCTCCTCACCCGGTAGACAGCCCGGATTCGCTCGTTTCGGGGAAACCCGAATACCTCGACATTCTGTCACGAAATGAGACATGAATGTCGTGAAATGAGAGACAACGGCCGCCCTGGGATTACTAGACTAATCCCACAAATCGACGACGTACGGAACCCCATGGCAGCCCCTCAGAACAAGGTGATAGTCACCTGCGCCGGAGGTGGCCACGCCAGATGAGACGCGCGACATGCTTCAGCTGAAGGGCAAGCATGCGGTTGCATTCTGAGTAGTCGATCGGCGACCAGCCATTCGAGTTAATTGATGCTCGACCCGGCCACAACAATTCGTTGCGGCTTCGATAACTGACGTCCTTATCAAGGAGAACGATATGCAATTCCTGGATGATTCGCTGCACCCGGAGAATATGGACAAGGTGGTAATCACAGTGGCCCCGTACGGCCCGGAGTGGATGCCGGAAGATTTCCCGGAAGACATCCCGGTGACCATGGAAGAACAAATCCAGAAGGCGGTGGATTGCTATGAAGCCGGCGCCAGCGTGCTGCACCTGCACGTGCGTGAGCCGGATGGCAAGGGCTCCAAGCGCCTGTCCATGTTCAACGAGCTGATCGCCGGTGTGCGCAAGGCGGTGCCAGACATGATCATTCAGGTGGGCGGCTCGATCTCGTTCGCACCGGAAGATGAAGGCCAGGCCGCGAAGTGGTTGGATGATGACACGCGTCACGCGCTGGCGGATCTCGACCCCAAGCCGGACCAGGTGACGGTAGCACTCAACACCATCCAGATGAACATCATGGAGTTGATCTACCCGGAGTTCTATGAGAGCACGCACATGGCCAATCCGGCCGTCTACGATGCCTACCGTGAAATGATTGTTCCGGCTGGCCCGGCCTGGGCGGAAGAGCACTTGCGCCGCCTGCAGGAAGCCGGCATCCAGCCGCACTTTCAGTTGGTGGGCATGCATGCACTCGAAACGCTGGACCGCATGGTGCGCAGAGGGATCTACAAGGGCCCGCTGAACCTGACCTGCATCGGCATCGGTGGCGGCCACCATGGACCGCATCCGTACAACCTGTTCGACTTCATTCAACGTGCACCGGATGGCTGCACCATTACCGCAGAGTCGTTGTTCAAGAACGTACTTCCGTGGAACACGATGGCGCTGGCAATGGGTATGCACGTGCGCTGCGGCATTGAGGACACCCTCATCGATCAGCATGGCAATCGGTTCACCTCAGTGCAGCAGATTCAGCAGACCGTGCGTATCGCCAAGGAGTTGGGCCGCGAGATCGCCGATGGCAAAGAAGCGCGGGAAATCTACCGTATTGGCACCTGGTACAGCGATGTCGATGAAACCCTGGCAGCCAACGGCATGACCCCGAACCGCAAGCCCGGTGTCAAGAACGTGCCGCTGCGCCGCGTAGCCTGAGCCTGCTACGGCTCGGATAAAGAATCGATCCGGTTGATGCGCAATCCAGGCTGAGTTGCTGCAACTGGATCGCCTTGTTTTGTCTTGTTTCACATAAGGAGTGTCATGACGCATACCGTCGTTCTCGTTACGGGAGCCACGTCTGGAATTGGCCGCGCAACGGCGCTTGCATTCGGCCGTGATGGGGCACAGCTGGTTTGCTCGGGCCGCAATGCCACCGCAGGCGCTGCACTTGTGTCTCAACTCCGGGAACTCGGTGCCGAGGCCGAGTTTGTACCCGCTGACGTAGGTAATGAGGAGCAGGTCCGCCAACTCGTCGAGCACGCCGTCACCCGCTTTGGACGGCTCGATGTCGCAGTGAACAGTGCAGGGACCGAAGGCACGCCGGGGTCGATCATTGACCAGACGGTTGAGTCCTATGCAGCGACCTTCGACGCTAATGTACTTGGGACGTTCCTTAGCATGAAGCACGAGTTGCGCGTCATGCTGGAGCAGAAGGAGGGTGTTGTCATCAACCTCTCCTCCACCATGGGAAGTCGCGGCAACGCACAGAATCCAATGTATGTGGCCAGCAAGCACGCGATCGAAGGCCTGACCAAGGCTGCAGCACTCGAGGCAGGCAGATCGAATGTGCGAGTGAATGCGGTTGCACCTGGCCCTATCGATACCGGGATGCTGGACCGCATTGCAGGAGGCGCCGACAACATTGCGGCAGTTGCGGCGACGATCCCGGCGGGCCGCATTGGGACCCCGGAGGAGGTCGCCGACGCCATCGTGTTCCTCGCGTCCGCGCGGTCCAGGTACATAACGGGCCAGATTCTCGGCGTCAATGGTGGCAAGACAGCGATGTAGTCGCCGACACGCTGGGCTTGCCCCAGGCGCGGTCACGGTATCTCGCCTCGCGACATGACACGCTTCGCGCGGAAGGGAGCGTGGCAAGCTCATCCGGCGGGCGCAGAACGATCACCCTCCGAGGACGCGGGACAGGTCGAGCGGGCTAAACCGGCATAGTCCAGATGTCAATTCTGTGACCGTCCTCATCTTCAAAATGAGAGATTCGCTCATCCACCGCCCCCTGGGCGTCGCTTGGTGCAAGGCCTTGCGTGACCTGCTTCACCGGCAGGCAGCGGATCTTGTAGATCTGCTGTGGCGGGTACCGGTCTTGCGCCGCGCCGTCGCCTAACGTCACCCCATCGTGCACGTAGCGTGCGCACCAGGCGTGCGCTGTGTCCCAGTCGTCATGCAGCTCGCGCTTCGCCGGCCTTGACGTGTCCGAAATCAGGTACACGCAAAGCAATACCCTGTCTTCAATCTCTGAAAACTTCTCTGATGACCCGACCACTTAGGAACGAGTGAGAAATAACTTCCCGAAGTGGACCTGGCGTGCGCAAAGCGACGCGGGTAAGATGTGATGCCTCTGGAGGACAAACGATGCAGGCTGGTTACCGGGCTGAGGTTGAAACGCGGATGAAGCGGCTGTACGCGCGCTTGTCGGAGAAGGACCGACGGCGGTATGCGGCTGTGGAGGCGGACAAGCTGGGCCATGGCGGTTTCGAATATATTGCGAAACTGTTTGAAATGGACCCGAAAACAATTAGACAAGGGCTAAAGGACCTGGAAGAAGAGCTGGATCCGGTTGGAGAGCGGATCCGAAAAAAAGGGGCGTAAATCCAGGTTAACGGACCATCCGGAGTGGAACGCGGTATTTCTAGATGTGGTGCGAGAGCATACGGCGGGTAATCCACAACACGGCATCATCTGGACGGATCTGAAGCCACGCGAAATCGCACAGGCGATGACGCAGCAAGTAGGCGAACGGGTGAGCGTGCGAACGGTCCGGCAGCTGCTAAAGCGCAACGGTTTTTCCCGGCGGCAATCACAGAAAAAGAAGTCGTTCAAGTCCCACGCACAACGCGACGTACAATTTCAGCGTATTACGCAACTCAAGGCGGAATATCTCGAAGACGACCAGCCTGTCCTCAGCATCGATACGAAGAAGAAGGAGATGCTGGGCAATTTCTATCGCGACGGCAAGCTCTACACGCGCGAGCAGCTTGAAGTCCTCGACCATGATTTTCCGAGCTACAGCGAAGGCAAGGTCATCCCGCATGGGCTGTACGACATCGGGCTGAACAAGGCACATGTGAACATCGGGGTGAGCCGTGACACGACGCAGTTTGCCTGCGACAGCGTAGCGCACTGGTGGGAAAAACAGGGTCGCGCCGATTATCCCCAAGCCACACGGTTACTGCTACTGTGCGATGGCGGAGGTAGCAACCCAAGTGATTCGTGGCTTTTCAAAGCGGATCTGCAAGATCTGGCAGACCGGCTCGGACTGGAAATCCGGGTGGCCCACTACGCCCCATACTGCTCGAAACATAATCCGATCGAGCACCGCGTGTTTCCACACATTACGCGAGCCTGTGCTGGCGTAGTCTTCAGCAGCGTTAGTCTGGTTCGTGAACTGATCGAAAAAGCCTGCACAAAAACCGGACTGAAAGTTACTGCTGACATTCTTGACGGAGTCTATGAAGCCGGACGGACAGTCACTCGTTGCGTCCGTGCTTCACTGAACATCGAGTACGACTCAACCTTGCCTGCGTGGAACTACAGCATCCGCTCACGGAACGCCGCATAGCGGGAAGTTATTTCGAGCACGTTCCTTAGTGCCCCCTCTCGCTTGCCCGAATGCACAGGACGCTGTTGCAGAACGATATCGCGAGCGCCTTTCATCTCAAACACGCCGCACGCGACACCTTCGATCGCTTCCCGATGGCCAGGAAAGGCTGGCACGAGGTCGTCATAGAGGTAGGACCGGGCGTCAAAGTGGTCCTTCAGCGCCTTTGCGATGACTTCGTAAGCCGCCGGCTTCCATCGACCCACGCAGAGCATTCCAGACTTGCTCCGGCAGGGCAGTAAGCCGGCTTGGTGTCGAGGAAATCGATCTGCCTAATGGCGGATATTCCTTGTCCAAGCTCAATCACTTCACTTTTCCGCCTCACTGCAAGCAGAAGGACAGATAGATTGGGTCTCGGTTCGTACTGTCTTAAGCCTAGACGTTGGGAGCGGAGACGGCGTGATGTGCATCAAAGTGGGCGATCATTGGGTAGCTTGAGCTAGATCGTGTGCTGGGCTCAAACCTCTGGTTCCAATGGCCTAAAGACGCTGGATCCCCGCCTTCGCGGGGGATACGGCCAAGGGTAGATCACAATTTTCATAAGGGGGTTCAGCAGGTGACGAGTTCGGTGTGTCCGAAGCCCTTGGTGCAGTGAAGCACGGAGATGACCGTCGGTGTCACGCGGAAGATCCTGACATCGTCCGGCATCGGCATCGGCAACGGCAAGGGGGGCTGCTCGGGGTACTTCTGCGCGATCATGCGCAGCGCCTTGCACACTTCGGCAGGATCAACCACCGCGTGCGTGCGCGCCGCCATGGACAGGCCGGTCAGGTTCTGGCTTGCAGGAGCGGAAAGCAGGCAAAGGCAAGCTGTGCCGCCAGCCCGATCATTCCTGGCAAAGATCGGTAGCCATCCAAGTGTTCGCTTGCAGATTTGCCGAAGACAAGCACGGTGACACCCAGCTCCCCGCCCATCAGGACGGCAAATGCGATGGTGCCCATCATGGCCGCCTCGGCACTCGTGTGCAGCTCAAAATGTCCCAGGCACCATCGTGAAATCACCCAGCTGGCGGCAAGGATGAAGGGCGCCTCCAGGAGGACCGCTGCTGTGGCGCCGATGGCCGGGCCCAGCACCAGGACGCGTACCGTACCCAGGACGAAGCCGATCGCGAAAGCGCCGGCCGCGTAAGCGCAGCCAGCCACGGAGCAGGTCGCTAGTTTCATCGGGTTTCGATAGCTGGCCGCCAGGCCTCGGTTGCGGGTGTCACTCGCTCTCCGGTCCGCCACGGATAAGAAGCACCGGTTTATTGCTCTGCCTGACGATCTGCTGGGCAACGCCACCCATGACAGCGCGCATGAATCCGCGCCGGCCGTGCGCGCCAAGGACGATCAGGTCGGCATTCGACTGTACCGCCTCCGCAAGAATCGTTTCGGCAATGCGTCCGTTCGCCGCAGGCTTGTCCAACAGTCCCAGGGAATACCGCACGCCTGCGGCCTCGAGCATCCTGCCTGAAGGATCGAGGACAGACTTTCCATAGGCGACCATGTTACGAAGCAGGTCGTCGTGGTCGATGTAAGCGACCTCGAGCTGCGCGTCAATATCGTCTGCGACATAGATCACTTTCACCTCGGCGTCGCAGGCCTTGGCGGGTTCGACGGCGTGCAGTATCGCCAGGCGAGACAGCCGTCCGCCGCAACCAGAATTCTCTTGTACATGCCTGTTCTTCCGCATTCCACAAGGAGCGCAAATCCGTTTCGCCAGCAATCAAGGGTAGGTTGTTTCTGCGTTGCCGGATTGACCCACCTCAAACGTTCCGATGCCCGTCATAAACGCTCGTATCATCCAGCTACAGCCGGATGCCTCCATCGGTATGGCTGTCAGTCTTCACGGAGGATCCAAAGCGCTGCGCCAGATCGAGCATGCGCCGATTGCCGGGCATGACGTTTCCCACAAGCGCTTGCGTGCCCTGCATGCAGCAATAAGCGACAAGCTTCTGCTTGATTGGGTGCGCAGTCGCGGCAGGCGTCGCCCAAATCGGCGTTTTCCTGCAGGCGCCGCAGGATTTCCTTGCGGATCTGTTCCGCGCTGCCAAGGTTCCTGATCAGGTCGGTGTCTCCTGTTTTGTGGTGGCGATCCGGCGTGGGGGTGCAGAGTCTAGACTGGCGCGCGGTTGTGCGGGGCCGGACGCCAGATGGTCTGGGAAAAGATGGGTACCTCGTCCTCGTTCAGCGACATATGCTCGGCTAGCTGGCGCCAGTTGAGCCGGCCGTGCACCACCGCGCCCAGCCCGGCTGAGGCGCCGTAGAAATAGACGTTCTGGACCATGACGCCGGCCGCGGCGGCAGCGAAGGTCTCGCGCATTTTGGGCGGGACATACTGCATTCCGCCGTGGCTGGCGACGTAGACCAGGTCCAGCGGCACTATGCCGACGAAATCCTGATAGACGGTCAGGCTGCGCACGTGCGCCGCGCGCTTCAGCGCCAGGCAATGGTGGATTGGGTCGTAGCGGTAGAGCCGGCGGGCAGCGCCGCGTAGACGTCGATCACCGCCTCGCCGTGCGGCGAGGGAGTGGTACGGCCACCGCCGTAGGATCGATTGACACCAGCCGCGGCCCACAACAGCTCGCTCAACTACTACGGCGGCAGCGGCTGCTCGTCGAATTCACGGATGCTCATACGCTGCCACAGCGCCCCATTAGCGGCAAGCCATTGGTGCGGTCCGGCTGTGACAGAGCAATGACCCGCTCACTCGTGCCGGTGGCAGGGCGTGGCAGCAGGTCCTTGATGGGTTGGTAGGGAATGCACTTCAGTTCGTCCATGGAATGCGCGCATTCGTTGCAAAGAGCGGCACCCGCGCGCTGCGTACGGCACCAGTATGGTCGAATGTAGGTGCAGCTTCTAGGCGTGGGTTGCGCTCCGTCAAGCCTGGGCCACGGAGTTCGCGAAAAGTGGGATGGATGCGATCCCAGGACGGCTCGGGATGATTCGGCCGGGCACAGGGGGTCAGCCGCGGCCGGGCACAGCGCGGCCCAGGAAGCTGCCCGGTGCGGCGACGCACGCGCGCTCGGCTTCGGTCAGCGGGTCCTGGATGCGCATCTGCTTCGCCACCACGTCGACGTCGGCATCCGAGAGGTCCCCACCCGCCCGGGCGCGGGAGGCGATGCGGGCGCGCAGCGTCTCCGGGCTGGCTTCGCAGGCGACGATGGCGAAGGGCACGCCAAGGCGACGGGCCTGGGCCGCAAAGCGCTCGCGCTCGACACGGGCGAGGAAGGTGGCGTCGGCAATCATGGGGAAGCCTGCGCTGCAACCGAGCCGGCAGACGGCGAGCAGGCGGCAGTAGGTCCGCGCTGTCTCACTGGCGGCATACCAGCCGCTCCGAGGTGCCACGCCGCGATGCAGGCGCTTGCGAACCGCGTCCGAGCGCACACGTACCATCCCCCGGCCTCGCTCATCTGTGAGGCCACAGTGGACTTGCCGCTGCCGGACAGGCCGTGCATCAGTACCATTGGCCCGCGACGGCGCACGAGGCAACGCCATGCCAGCGCCAGCAGTCTGTGCGCCTGGGATTGCGCCGGCGCCATGGATGCCCCCGCGCCGTGGTTCTGATGCGCGCATTCCAGCACCACACGCGCTCTCACCAATGCCCGCATGGCGACATAGAAGCGCAGCACGGCCAGCGAGCCGTAGTCGCCCGAATGCTCCAGGTAGCCGTTGAGCAGCCGGTAGGCCAACGCCTGCTGGCCATGGTACAGCAGGTCCATGACCGGGAAGGCCAGGTCGCTGATGGTATCGGTCCAGCGCAGGGCAGCGTCGAACTCCAGGCAGTCAAATGGCGTCGGTACGTCGTCAAGCAGCACGATGTTGCCCAGGTGCAGATCGCCATGGCACTCGCGCACATGGCCGTTGCGCAGGCGTGCCCGGAACGCGCCCGCGAGCCGGGCGGCCTCGCGACGCGCCCGCCCGGCCACGCGGCTGGCCAGGTGGGGGGCCTGCGCCAGCGTCCCGACGCCGCCCAGGCACTCCGCAAGGGTCACGTCGATGCGGGCTGGTGTGCCAAATCCATCTGCGGGGGCCGCGGCTGGCTGCGCCTGGTGGAATGACGCCATGCTGCGCGCCAGCGCATCGATATGGCCCGGCTCCAGCCGGCCCGCAGAGACCCTTGCGCTGAGCAGGTCTTGCTGGTCGAAGCGCCGCATCCGGACCGCATACTCGATCGGCATGCCATTGCCGCCTATGTGCATTGAGCCGGGCGCGGGGCCTGCCACGACCGGCACCACATCTAGGTAGAGGGAGGGCGCGAACCGGCGGTTCAGGCGCAGCTCGGTCTCGCAGTCGTCGCGACGTGCCTGCGCGGTGGAGAAGTCGACAAAGTCAAACTGCACTGGCTTACGCACTTTGTAGGCAAAGTCCCCCGCCAGGAAGACGCGGGAGATATGCGTCTCGATGACCTGTATTGCCGGCGCCGGATGCGGATAGGCGTCCGGCTGCCGTAAGGCGGCCATCAACGCCGCGTCGTCCCATTGACTCTTCATGTCCCTTGTCGCGTGCTCCGTTTCGTTGTTGTGATAGCCCTTCAACTGCTGCCTCGGCTCGCAACTTCCGCCTGCCGGTTCGTTCTCGCTGCGCTCTGACCTAATGTTCCCTTATGGTCCTGACGATCATTGCAAAGAGGCGGCCGAAATCTGCCTCCTTGATGCCGCCAAACGGATCGCGGTTTGAGCCAAACGCCTCAGCCAGTTCCTTCCAGTCCTCCTCCGCGAGCCATTGACGCGCGGCAGGCAGAATCACCTCTTCTTCCAGACGCCTGTGATTTGCGGAGAACGCAGCGTATTCGTCGACCATCTCGCGCAACACCGGGAGCGCGGACTCGCCAGCCAGCTCGTATCGTGTGAACGCATGTTCAATGTCTCGCATCCGCGCTTTGCCCTGAGCGTGCTGTTCCTCTAGCTCGTCGATGGTTTTATCGAGGTCGTTAGCACGGTGCCGCAAGCGCGCGAACAGATAGCGCTCTTCCTTGGGATGATGTAGCTTCTCCGGATATTCGCTAATGTAAAACAGCATGGACCGAAACATCACTGGCCTAGGCACATCTACGCCGGCACCGAGCAATTTGACAAGGCATTGCATACCAGTGATGACCATCGATAGCTGCTGATGCTCCTTATGGATGACCAGTACGGCTTTTCTCGCTGCCGGCGTTTGCATATCATCCCCTTGCTTCTGGACGCGGCATCTCCTGAACCCAATTTAAGTATAGAGGGCGCGACGCGTAACCCTAGGATCTGCATCAAAGACCGGAAACCGCGGGGACACTGCGATCACGATAAACCGGAATCCCTGGTCACGAGGCCGGAATCGGCGGTCACAATCACCGAAATACGCACGGTACCGTCTTCCCAGTTGTTGCCGGCTACATGTTTCGGTGGGCGGAGACTGCTGCTGCACCACAAGGATTCTCGGCCGCTCCTTCGATCGTCTTTTCGCGACCCATTCCCGACCGCCATGCCTTCCGAAAGCGGTCACTCACGAGCGCGTTTCGACTATGAACATCCGCGCTTGCTGGGCTTCCCGACGTTCGGCCTTGATCGGCGCATACCTCTCGGAATTGTAGAAAGCTAGCGCTTGGGCGAGAGTCGGAAACTCAAACACGCCGGCCATCGGCAGAGGCACCTCATCCCCCTCTAGAATCTGCGCAACAGGACCGAAATGTAGGATCTTCCCGCCCGCCTCTATTAGCGCCGCCTGAAAGCGTGGAGCGAGCGCGGCCTGCTTGGCGGAATCGATGACGCGTAGGTTGACGTGTACGTATGCTGGCATCGTGCCTCCACTAATAATGCATATACATTATTATGCGAGGATAGGGCTGTCAAGGAGGTAGACGTGAACGGTTTTGATCCAGACTCTTTGAAGGACGTCGCAGCGGAGTGTCCGGGCTTCCAGGCTCGTGCAACGGCGCGTGCACTCACGCGTTATTACAATGCCTGCTTCAAGCCGCTCGGGCTGACGGCCGAGCAATTCAGCCTCTTGGTTGGGATCGGTGCGGCCGAGGGGGCGACGATCGTCGATCTTGCCGATAGTGCCGGGGTCGATCCGACTACCCTGAGCCGAAATGTTCAGAATCTGGAGAGCCGAGATTTGGTTAGTGCTACAGGCGGACGTGGTCGCGCTAGAAAGCTGCTAGCTCTGACGACATTGGGGCGTCAACTCGTGGTCGATGCGTTCCCGGTGTGGAATGGGGCCAAGGCAGAACTCGCCCGTCGCATGGGCGATGAACAACTTCGTTCGGCAAGGAAGGCAATGGTGAAGCTGGCCAAGGCCGCAGAATCCTCATCTACATGACATGACCTTTGAGCGACGAAGTTCGCGACAACTTCAGAAAGGCTAGTCAACGAGAACTCGCGCCCGATGGGGAACTACCGGGCGTCGCTGACTGACCCCGAACTGCCGTTCAGATTGCCCCGCTGCAATGGCCGCTTCCAGTTAGCAACCGCCGCTTGTCAAGCCAAGTTAGTCGCGAGTAAATGGCTAAAGTCTATGGCGGCTCATCAGCGGCTGGGCGAACGCCTACTACTTCTCGGCGGTACTGACAGTGTTTCTGGTAGGGACGGGCAGGTCCATCCGCTGGGCACCGCAGCCGCCGTTCGCGTAGAAGGCAGGCGCAGCCTCGGCCCTGCTCGGCTTCATGTAGATGGGCTGCGCAGCGCTGCCATGGAGTTATCTCTACGCAGGTCGTGTCCGCCTATTTGGCCTTCTTTATCGTCCTCGCGGTCAGCTTGCGCTGTCCCGCTGGGGTTCTGGCGATCGGCCGGTCGCTGAATGCCAGAAGTGCGCCGGTCATGCGAAGAAGTGTTTGCTGTTGTGGACGCGCTCAGTGACGCGAGCATCGCGTCACGGCAAACCGCCAGGATTTCGTCGGCCAGCGGCGAGTCGTCCGGACAGGCCCGCGACATGACGATGGCGCCCACCGCGTGCGCCAGTGTGTCGAGGGACCGGGCTCGCGCCCGACCCGGATCGGCTCCGTCCGAAACAGTGTCCTCGGCCCTCAGCGCAGCCAGCAGGCTCTCAATGCCAGCCGCGAACGCGGTCCGAACCTCTTCTGGCTGACGCGCGGCATCCCCGCCTAGTGCGGCCATCGTGCAACCGGTCGCGCGGGTGTCGCGGTGCTCTCGAGAAAGGTAATACCGCACGAACTCGGTCGCGCTTACACCCGCGCTTAGTGCCACCGTTTGCGCGATGCCGCAGGCCGCCGATTCCGCCATCAGGTCGGCCTTGGAGCGGAACTGTCTGTAAAAGCCGCCGTGGGTGAAGCCGGCGGCGGCCATCAGATCGGCAACGCCAACCCCGTCGTAGCCGCGTTCCCGAAAGATCTTCGACGCCGTCGCGACAACGTGCTCCCGGTTGGCCTGTGCCTGTGCCTTGGTGATCTTCATTTCCTGACCACGATGGGTTCATGTCTGCGAAGGCTCCATTGTACATTGATGTCAATCGTCATCAAAACCTTGACAGTTAAGATTACGACCATCATCATTGAGCGTATTTCCAACACCAGAGGCTGATGCAATATGACCGACAAGACGCTTTTCGAGCCCTACACCCTTGGGCGCCTGACACTCGCCAATCGTTTTGTCATGGCGCCGCTGACCCGCAATCGCGCAGGCGCGGGGCTGGTACCCAGCGAACTGGCCGCCACCTACTACGCCCAGCGCGCGTCGGCCGGCCTGATCATCACGGAGGCCACTCAGGTGTCGGCCCAGGCTCAGGGCTATCAGGACACCCCGGGCCTGTACACGCCCGAGCAAATCGCCGGCTGGCGCAAGGTCACCGAGGCTGTGCATGCCAAGGGGGACGCATCTTCGCGCAACTCTGGCACGTCGGCCGTGTTTCGCACGTCGATGTCCAGCCTGACGGCGCTGCGCCGGTCGCGCCTTCGGCCATCCGCGCGGCGACGAAGACCTTTGTCAACAACGGTTTTGTCGACGTGTCGCAGCCGCGCGCCCTCGAACTCAATGAACTGCCGGGTATCGTTGGCGATTTTCGTCGAGCCGCGGCCAATGCCATGGCCGCCGGCTTCGACGGCGTGGAGATCCATGGTGCCAACGGCTACCTGCTGGAGCAGTTCGTCAAAGACGGGGCCAACCAGCGCACTGACGCCTACGGCGGCTCGATCGAGAAACGTGCGCGCCTGCTATTGGAAGTCGTCGCGGCAGTGGTGGAAGAAATCGGCGCCGATCGCACCGGTGTGCGCATCTCGCCTGTGTCACCGGCAAATGGCATTTCGAGCAGCGATCCTCAGCCGCAGTACGACTACATCGCCGGGCAGCTCAGCGCGCTGGGCATTGTTTACCTGCACGTGGTCGAGGGCGCGACCGGCGGCCCGCGCGATGTCGCACCGTTTGACTACGACGCGCTGCGCCGCCGCTTCAGGCAAACCTATTTGGCCAACAACGGCTACGACCTGGAACTCGCCACCGCCAGGCTCAACGAGGGCAACGCAGACCTGTTCGCCTTCGGCCGTGCCTTCATCAGCAACCCCGACCTGGTCAAACGCCTGAAGACCGGCGCCCCGCTGGCCCAGCCCGACTTCGCCACGCTCTATGGTGGCGGCGCTGCGGGCTACACCGATTACCCGTCCATCACCGCCTGAGGCGCGCCCTGCTTGCGTCCGCGTCCGAACCGCCTTGAAAAGGAAATCATTCATGACCACGCTTCCGACTGTTCTCATCACCGGCGCCTCCTCCGGCATCGGCGCCACCTACGCAGAGCGCTTCGCGCGCCGCGGCCACGACCTCGTGCTGGTTGCACGCGACAAGGCGCGCCTCGACACGCTGGCCGCGCGGCTGCGTGAAGAAAGTGGGGTGGCCGTGGAAGTGCTGCTGGCCGACCTCACCCAGCCCGCCGACCTTGCCGGGGTCGAGACTCGTCTGCGCGAGGATGCTCGCATAGGCATCCTGATCAACAACGCCGGGATGGCTCAGTCGGGCGGCTTCGTGCAGCAGACTGCCGAGGGCATCGAACGCCTGATCACGCTCAACACCACGGCGCTTACGCGGCTTGCAGCCGCCGCGGCTCCGCGCTTCCTGGAGTCGGGTACCGGCGCAATCGTCAACATCGGCTCGGTGGTAGGTTTCGCGCCCGAGTTCGGCATGTCGATTTACGGCGCCACCAAGGCGTTTGTGCTGTTCCTGTCGCAGGGATTGAACCTCGAGTTGTCGCCCAGCGGCGTCTACGTGCAGGCGGTGCTCCCGGCAGCGACCCGCACGGAAATATGGGGGCGCGCCGGCATCGACGTCAATACGCTTCCCGAGGTGATGGAAGTCGGCGAACTGGTTGATGCGGCACTGGTCGGCTTCGATCGCCGCGAACTCGTGACTATCCCGCCGCTCCACGTGGCGGCGCGCTGGGACGCATTGGATGGCGCGCGTCAAGGGCTCATATCGGACATTCGACAAGCCCAGGCGGCCGAACGCTATCGGCCCGAAGCCTGACCGCCACAATGACTGGGGCGTCACCCCCGACGAGAATCGACCATGACCTTCAAAGCGCTGCAGGCGTCTTATGTCGACGCTCAGACTAACCTCGTAAAGGCGGGTGGAACCACATTCGCTTACCGCGAACTGGGACAGCATGGCGGTGTCCCGCTGGTCCTGCTCAACCACTGGGGCGCCGTGCTGGACAACTTCGATCCGCGCATCGTAGATGGCCTGGCTCGTGAGCATCACGTTATTGCCATCGACTATCGCGGAATCGGTTTATCCGGCGGCACCGCGCCGGCGACCGTGGACGAGATGGCACGCGACACCATCGCGGTGATCCGCGCGATGGGTTTCGATCAAGTCAATCTGCTCGGCTTTTCGCTTGGCGGCTTCGTGGCGCAGGACGTGGCCCTGAAGGCGCCGGGCCTGGTGCGCAAGCTCATCCTTACCGGCACGGGTCCTGCGGGCGGTCAGGGCATCGATCGTGTCGGTGCGGTGTCGTGGCCGCTGATACTCAAGGGCCTGCTGACGCTACGCGACCCCAAGACCTATCTCTTCTTCACCGCTACGGCCAACGGCCGGCAGGCAGCAAGCGCCTTCCTGAAAAGACTGAAGGAGCGCCACGCCGATCGCGACAGGGGACCGACACCTCGCGCGTTCTTGCGCCAGCTCAAGGCGATTAAGGCTTGGGGCCAGCAGGTGCCGCAGGATCTCGCCGGCCTGCGCATGCCGGTCCTGATCGCCAATGGCGACAACGACATCATGGTGCCCACGACACTAAGTCGCGACATGGCCCGCCGCATTCCCCATGCGCAGTTGGTCATCTACGAAGACGCCGGGCACGGCGGCATCTTTCAATACCACGCCGACTTCGTGTCGAAGGCGCTGGCGTTCCTGGCAGCCCCCCACATTGGTTAGAGCAACATGAAAGCACTCACATTCAAACGCTATGGCAGGTCACCTGGGATCGAGTTCGCCGACGTTCCGCGCCCAACGTTAAAGGCTGATGAGCTGCTGGTGCAAGTCCACGCGGCGGGGTTGAACCCAATCGACAACATGATTCCGGCGGGCACGTTCAAGCCCGTCCTGAAGTTCGAAATGCCGGCCACGCTAGGCAGCGATATTGCCGGCGTGGTGGTTGAGGTCGGTAGTCGCGTGACGCGTTTCAAGCCGGGCGATGCCGTTTTTGCCAGCCTCTTCGATCTTGGCAGAGGCTCGATCGCCGAATTCGCAGCGGTGCCGGAAAGCGTTGCCGCACCGAAGCCGGCCAAGCTCGACTTTGTGCAGGCCGCCTCCGTTCCGATGGTTGGCCTCACCTCGTGGCAAGCATTGAAGGAGCGCGCCAATGTTCGAGCTGGCCAGAAGGTGTTCATCCCTGCGGGTTCGGGCGGTATCGGCACGTTCGCGATCCAGCTAGCTAAGTACCTTGGTGCCAAGGTAGGAACGACCACCAGCACGGGCAATGTCCCACTGGTCACCACGCTGGGTGCAGACGAGGTGGTTGATTATAAGAAGGAGGAATTCGAGAAAGTGCTGCGCGGCTACGACGTGGTGCTCGGTACACTGCGGGGCGATGCGATCGAGAAAGCCGTCGGGATTCTCAAACCAGGGAGCAAGGTTGTCTCGCTCATCGGCCCGTTGGACGCCGCCTTCGCACGCGCACGACGTCTGAATTTCTTTTTAACGTTCGTGTTCGGCTTGATGAGCCGAAAAATCATGCGCCTTGCAAGAAAGCAGGATGTCACTTACTCGTTTCTATTCGTGCGTCCCGACGGCGCCCAACTCGCCGAAATTGGAGGACTCCTCGAGTCGGAACACATTCGTCCGGTGATCGACAAGGTTTTTTCGTTCGAGCAAGCGAAGGAAGCGCTTGAATACTTGGCCCAGGGACGCGCGAAGGGCAAGGTCGTCGTGAGGATCAAGTGAGCTGCCAAACGGTTGACTGTGCAGGAGCCTGCCTTAGCGGTTGAAGAGGCGGGCGACTAGGTTAAGGCTCATAGAGTACCGGATGGCCGGTGAGGGGGCACAGCCGACGCCAGAACGTCTGAGCGAAAGCGCGAGCGAATGGCGCTTGAAGGCTACAGCCGTTGCGCTGTCGCTCCCCTGGCCACAGCGGTTAGCTGAAGCGTGCGGGACAGGAAGAGCCTGAGGGCGCGTTGACAGGCCCGGGCAATAAGGTCCGATAACGAGCCCTTATCTGGTGTCCCAAGCCAAGTGCTCGCTAGACGGATCTGATGGTCAGTCGTCCGAGGCAGGACAGCCCACGCCTCGGTGCTACTTTCCCAGCCACGCCGCACGGCGGGCGTCGAATTCGCCGCCGGCTTTGGCGAGGTGCAGCCACTGGTCGACATACCGTTTGAACACCTCGTCGCCATTCGGCAGCAGATACCCCATTTCAGCGTACTGGAGCGGCTTGTCGGGATTGACGGCGCAAAGCTCAGGATGGGCCTTGCTCTGAACGATGGCCTCGGCGGCCTCGGTGACGAAGACGTCTGCGTTGCCTTTGATGACCTCGTCGAAAATCGTAAGGTTGTCCTTGTGAATGGTCAACTTCGCCTGGGACAGGCGCGTGCGGGCGAACCGCTCGTTGCTGCCACCGGGATTGGCAATGACGCGCACGTTCGGCTGGTCGATGGCCTCCACGGTCTGGAAACGAGCCACATTTTCGCAGCGGGTGATAGGCGTCTTGCCGTTGACCATGTATGGCGCGCTGAAATAAGCCTGCTTCTGGCGTTCCAGCGACACCGAGATGCCGCCAGCGCCGATATCGCACTTGCCGCTGACGAAGTCAGGCATCAGCGTAGCCCACGCGGTCTTGACGAATTGCGGTTTAGCGCCGAGAGAATTGGCCAGCGAGGTCATCAAATCCACGTCGAGCCCTTCGTACACGCCTTCTGACTTCATGAAACTGAAGGGCTTGTAGTCACCCGGCGTGCAGACGCGCAGAACGCCCGATTGCGCTACGCGCGACAATGTGGGCGAGACCCCGGCGACAGGCGCGGGCAACTGGGCTATCACCGGCGCGGCAGTCAGCAGCGCAACAGCGGTAACGATCGTCTTTCTCATTGGCCTTTCCTTCTTATCGACGTGGGCTTTGGAGATCCAGTGCGGCATTGCGGATTTATAGCATACGCTCGAACGTGCGGCACACAACCCGTCGTCCACATCGGGAGCTGCGTGCAGTAGTCCTTGCGCCGGCGCGAGGTTAAAGGGCCGATGTCGCCCGGCGACGTCCAGGATCTGATGCTGGCGTTCAACAAGGCCATCATCGAACGGGCGATGAGCGCCGAGATGAGCGGACATCCTGATCGCGGTGGTCGATGGCCTCAAGGGGTTGACCGAAGCCGTGGCCACGGCCTATCCCCGCACGACGGTGCAGACCTGCATTGTGCATTTGATCCGCAACAGCCTGGACTACGCCAACTACAAGGAGCGCAAGGCTGGGAACTACCCGTGTCGATACCTATCCCGCCTTCCAGAACAAAAATGGCGCTCAACTCGTTCCCCAGGTCTTCCGTTCCACGCAGACCAAAACGGGAGCCTGCCAAGCCGCCGGAGTTCATTCTGACCAAACTCTTTCCATCCCCGTCCCACATGGCGAAGAACAGGATTAAAGAATCGCCATGCTAGAACCGATGCTGCATACCCATCCCCCAGGCTGTCTCGTTTGCATCCGCTACATTCGCAGAACTGGCGTGTTTGTTGCCACGTCCCGACGCGTAACTGAACAAGCGCACGGGCGGCCCCGAGCCGTTCTGCGCCACCACCGCTTAGCCGTAGGGTTCCGGCAAGGTGAACTCCCAACGGAAGATCGCGCCGTTGGCGACATGACGGTACGCCGCACAGTCGTGCGTCGCAAATCTGTAGAGGGCTGCGGCAGCTGTTTGACAGTTGCGACGCACCGCGCCCTCTTCATCAGAATTCCTGCCCCTCCATCAAGGCCGCTATAGGACGCCTTCCCACGGTCGTTCCGTGGCCTTCCAACTTGAACGTCGAGCTATCACCGGGGTGCCGCGCTGCATTCCGGTGATCACAGAGCCCACACGACCTCGTTGCGCGCACCGAAAAAATGCCTACTTAGAGATCACAAATCATGATTTCGTGCACGAATGTTGGCCATGTATGGTGAAAATAGGGGTTAACGCTAGACGATAATCATATTTCTTGTGATCACTGATATCGTGGGTTATAAAGTCATGACATCGCCGAGTTCCACATCGGCGGCCGGTACCGAGCTGCCATCCAGCGTTTGTTCCGGGCGGCGCGGCGGCATCAATCTACGGAGAGTTCAGCATGCAAAAGTGGGGGAACCAGTTTCGAGTGGGGCTTGCCGTCGTGGCCCTTTGCCTATCGGGCGCGTCACCGGGGTGGGCCGCGGAGGCGACCCCGGTGCGTGTCGGCTTGATGACGGCAAAGAGTGGTCCGGTGGCGGCTGCCGGGGCGGACATGGAGGCAAGCTTTCGATATTTCCTAGACAGCCACAAGGGCGTGTTGGCCGGCCATCCAGTTGAGCTTGTCGTCGTGGACACGGGTGCAGTACCGGCGATCGCCAAGACCAAGGTCAAGCAATTAATCGACTTCAACAAGGTGGACGTACTGGTGGGGCCGATCGGTTCTGCAGAAGCCATTGCGATTGTGGATTCAGTGGAGAAGGCACAGATCCCGCTGATTGTTTCTTCTGCAGGCGCGGAGGACTTGACGCAACGCTTGGCGAGCTCATGGATGACACGCACGACGGGCTCTTCAGCTCAACCGACCCATGCGCTCGGCGACTACGCGAGGAAGAAACTAGGCTACAAACGTGTGGTCGCCATCGGTGATGATGTTTCCTACAGCTATGAGGCGATTGGCGGGTTCCAGCGGGTGTTCGAGGACGGGGGCGGTGTTGTGGTTAAGAAGATCTGGGCGCCTTTGGGCGTTACCGACTATGCCCCTTATTTGACGCAGATCCCGCCTGGTGTGGACGCAGTGTTCGCCGCGCTCAACGGCAGCAACGCGATCCGCTTTATCAAGCAGTACAAGGAGTACGGCTACAAGCAGAAGTTGCCAGTGATCTCCAGCGTTTCGATGACGGATGAATCGCTACTTAGACAGATGGGCGATGAGGCCGATGGCATTGTCAGCGCGGCTTGGTATAGCCCGGCGATCGCGAGCAGTAGCAATCAGAAGTTCGTGAGTGGGTACCAGCAGGCTGTGGGTCGCAGCCCTGGTTCTCTGTCTGTTGGCGGCTACTTTGCTGCTGCGGTGTTGGAGGACGCGCTTCAGCACGTCGGGGCGAACTTCACGCCGAAGACGCTTGCCCAAGCGTTGCGTCAGGCAAAGCTGACAGATACACCACGCGGTTCTCTGACATTGGATCAGTACGGCAATCCGGTTGCGCCAGTGTATGTACTCAAGACGGTCAAGACATCGGCTGGGCTGGCCAATCAAGTGATTCAGACCTATCCGTCGGTCAGTCAGTTCTGGACCTATGACCCCGTCGCCTTTCTGAAGAATCCAGTGTACTCACGCGATTTCCCGCCCGTTAAGGCAGGCAACTGAACGAGGGCGATGATGTCGCAGTTCATGATTCTTTGCCTCAGCGGGTTGGCATTTTCCAGCTTGCTATATCTGCTGGCGTCGGGCTTTTCCCTGATATTTGGGCTGATGCGCATACCTAACATGGCGCACGGTGCGTTCTTCATGTTGGGCGCATACCTGCAGGTCTGGGTGTCGCGTCTTGACGCCTCCTTTGCTATCAGCATTTTGGTACCCGCCTGCGTGGTAGCGATGCTCGGGTTGGTACTTGAGGGGACCTTGCTGAGATGGCTCAAGGGCAGGGAACTGGCACAGGTGCTTGGCACGCTCGGTGTGGCCCTGGTGTTGTCCAATCTCTGTCTGATCGTTTGGGGAGGGACTCCGCTCCAGGCGCCGGTACCCGACTGGCTGAGTGGATCCATTCAGTTTGGCGCGGTTTGGTTTCCGATCTATCGGGTCTTTGTCTGTCTCGTGGCGATAGTCGTGGCGGGTGCGCAAATCGGGTTGATAGAGCGCACGCAATTCGGGGCCATGGTTCGCGCCGGCGTCGATGATCCGGCAATGGCTGAAGCCGTGGGCATTCCGGTCGCGCGGGTTTCAAGAATCGTCTTTGCCATGGGCTCGGCGTCGGTGGGGGCGGCTGGCGCCTTGGCCGCACCAATGCTGACGGCTTATCCCGGGCTTGATATCGAAATGCTGCCGCTCGCTCTTGCGGTCGTGATCGTAGGGGGCGCAGGAAGCCTCTACGGTGCAGTCATTGGCAGTCTTGTTGTGGGCTTTATCTACACCTTCGGTCAAACCTACCTTGTCGATTTCGCCGCCTTCGCCCTGTTTGCGCCCGTCGTTGTAATTCTGGCGTTTCGCCCTGCTGGTTTGTATGGAAGGAGCTTCCAATGAAAGCCTGGAAACTGATCGTGCCAGCGGCCATTGCCTTGATTCCGCTTGTGCTCGAGTCATCGTATTGGGCGAGCGTCGCAACAGAAGTCATGATCGTCACGATCTTTGCGCAGAGCCTCAATTTGCTTCTCGGCTACGCGGGTTTGTTTGCGTTCGGCCAAGCGGCATTCTTTTCGATTGGCGGCTACGTACTTGCCATTCTATTGACGGTATTTGGTACTGGGCATCTGGTGGCCATTGCAGGTGCTCTATTTGCAGCATGTCTGGCAGCTGCCGTATTCGCCATCATTTCGCTACGCACCTCCGGAATCCCGTTCGTCATGATCACGTTGGCGCTGGGACAGCTTGTCTGGTCTTTGGCGATGCGTATGGTTGGCGTGACTGGTGGGGAAAATGGGATGTCCGGCATACCGCGCCCAACATTGCCATTTGTTGATCTCACCGATCCCTACGTCTTCTACGTGCTTTGCGTGGTGATTGCAGCGATCAATGCTGGCTGGAGCGCGCTGTTCATCCGGGCACCTTTGGGCGCGGCCTTGCGCGGCACGCGTGACCAGCCGCGCAGGATGAGTTCGCTTGGTTTCAACGTCTGGGGTATCCGATGGCTGGCTTTTGTGGTGTCGGGTTTCTGGGCGGGTTTGGCCGGAGTGCTGTTTGTCTACTTCCAGCAGTACGTGAGTCCGAACATCGCGTCGCTCGATCAGTCTGCCGAAGCTTTGCTTGCCGTCATCATCGGTGGCGCAGCCACGCTGGTGGGGCCACTCGTAGGCGCGATCGTCGTAGTGGGCGCCAAGAGTGTGATCGGGATGTTCTTTGATCGTTGGCCGCTCGTGCTGGGTCTTATCTTCATTTTTGTGGTTGTCGTAACGCCGGAGGGATTGGTAGTCCGCGCTCAAATGCTGCGGAAGCGATTTGGAGGTGCGGCGAAATCGCACGCGGCAACGCAAGCAGGGGAGGTCGGGAAATGAAGGCGCCAGTGCTTGAGATTGCCGGCGTAGGCAAGAGTTTCGGTAGCCTGACGGTGGTTGACGACGTATCGCTCTCCGTCATGCCAGGTGCGCGCCATCTGCTGCTGGGGCCGAATGGTGCTGGCAAGACGACGTTGTTTAACTTGATTGCTGGCGATCTTCCTGTGTCGCGCGGAATGATCCGGCTGTTTGGCCGCGACATGACGCGAGCGGGCAGTGGTGCACGAGCGCGAGCTGGCGTCGGCCGAACATTCCAGATTCCGACCTTGTTGGATAGCGAGAGCCTGCTGCACAACGTGCGCATTGCGCTGCTAGGGAAATGGGGAAAACGCTGGGACGCTTGGCGTCGCTTCGACAGTGATGATGATGCCACTCAGGCCGCGCATGAGGCATTGACGATGGTGGGGTTGGGTACGTCCGCCAGTAAAACCGTCAACGCGTGTTCCTATGGCGAAAAGCGGAGGCTGGAACTCGCCATTTCCCTTTCCCAGCGGCCGTCCCTGCTGTTGTTGGACGAGCCACTGGCCGGATTGTCAGGCATCGAGCGTCGTCAGGTGAGTGAGGTACTCGATGCGATTCCACAAGACGTGGCCATCGTCTTGATTGAACATGACATGGACATTGCGCTCTCGTACGCACGAGAGATCACGCTGCTGCATCGTGGGCGGTTGGTCTGCACCGGTACCAAGCAAGAGGTTATCGATAATCCACTAACGCATGAGGTTTATCTTGGCGACGGCAGCTTTTGAATTCGATCGCGTCAATGTCTTCTATGGTGACTCACACGCGCTGCATAACGTATCTTTCACGTTGAGGCCCCATACGCTGCTCGCCCTGCTTGGCCGTAATGGGGCAGGGAAGACAACGTGCATGCACGCCGCATGTGGCTTCAATGCTTGTCGAACGGGCGAGATCAGGTTGTTCGGAAAATCCGTGCAGGCGGAGCCTGTTGGGCGACGCAGCGCCACGGGCCTTGCCCTGGTTCCCCAAGGGCGCCGCGTGTTTCCAAGTCTCTCGGTTGAAGAGAACCTTTGGGTGGCCGAACAAGGCCAAGGCGGTGAAGGCCAGACGACATGGAGGCGCAAGGAGATCTACGATCTTTTCCCTCGCCTTCACGAGCGACGCCGTCGTTGCGCGGCGACGCTATCCGGCGGGGAGCAACAGATGCTCGCAATCGGTCGCGCTCTGGTAACGAATCCCAAGGTCCTGCTGTTGGACGAGCCTTCCGAAGGCTTGGCGCCACAGATGATCGAGGAAGTGGCCAAGTCGCTTCGTGTGCTGAAAAGCGAAGGTATGTCGATCGTTTTGGTCGAGCAAAACCTTCGGATCGCTATGCAGCTTGCCGACGATGTCGCGCTTCTTGCGAGTGGGCGAACTGTGTTCCAGGGCACCGCTGTCGAACTGCGCGAACGGCCAGCATTACTCGATGAATATCTCGGCGTGACGCAAGTTCAGTCGGCCGGTTAGCAAATCATTCCCTATCACTGTTTGGCAAACGTGCCAGGACGTTTTACGTCCTCGGCAGGGGGCGCTTGTTCCTGATAGGGGTGGTGGAGCTAGCGCTTTGTTTGGGTTGCGTTGTCTGTTGATTATAAATCGGAGGAAAAGTCATCCCATGAAAACAATGTCGCTAAGGCCGAAGCGTGGCCTTCGCCTGAATGTTTTGCCAACGCCTAAGTCCCGCATACGACTGCTCAAGTCCGCAGGTGTAGTGCTGGTTCTTTGTGTTCCAGCCGGCAGCGCGTTAGCATCGGTCTCGCTTTATGGCGTGTTGGACTCGGGCCTGCTGTTCAGAACCGTGGCAGGTGTAAGGAATGGTCAACCTGCCAGCCTGTTTTCAACATCCAGCTCCACCGAGTTGACTAGCCGATGGGGGCTCGTCGGTGTGGAGGATATCGGCGGCGGATACCAGGTAGGGTTCAAGCTTGAGAGCGGCTTCAACGTGACAAAGGGCGTGGGGAATTCGGCACTGCCATTTCCGCAGGATACGGGAGCCCTGTTTGATCGTGGTGCTGTTGTCGGTGTCGATGCGCCGTGGGGCACCATCAAGCTTGGCCGGAACTGGACGCCGTTTTTCGATGGCATGCAGGCAGCGGACGTGACCGGCTACATGAACTTCGCATCGCTCGGAAGCGCGGTTTTCCAGAACAACTCGAACGTCAATCCCGCGCTGGGTGTGGCCGGCCTGACAACCGGTGCTAACAGCCCCGCGAACGGGGGGCTCTTGTACACGTGGCAGAACGATTCGATCAAATACATGCTGCCAGAAATCGGGCCCATTACCGGTGGGGTTCTCTACTCATTCGGGGGCACGGCGGGTAGTTTCAGTACCAAGTCCGCTTGGTCGGCAAATCTCGCGTACAAGAGCGGCAACTGGGGAGCCACGGTTGCCTATTTTGATGCCACAGACCCAACCGGGCAGACGTCCAATCATTGGCTTCGTGCAATGACGGCGGGCCTCAATTACCAGTTCGGTACCGTGCGGCTCGGCGTGGACTTCTCGAAGTTTCGCAATCCCACGACAGGTGCCAATCAGAACTGGTATTTCTTAGGTGCCTCCTGGCAATACTCGGCACCTGTGCGGATCACTGCCAACTGGCTTTACCTGGATGATCAGGTCGACAAGCGGTCGAACGGTCAGCTATTCAAGGTCGGGGTTGCCTACTCATTGTCGAAGCGGACGACCTTGTATAGCGATGTCGGTTATTCGGTGAACAAGAGTCAAGGTGTGCTCGGCGGTGGCCCGACGACCGGCACGCTGCCATTCAGCCCGGTCACGATCGGGCGGAATCAGATGGCGGCGGCGGCGGGGATACGGACGTTGTTCTAACGCACGTACGTGCCCTGGCTGAGCGATGCTGGGGCGCACAATGACCGGCCCGCCGAATGGCGGGCCGTATTGCTTTTGCGGTGGCGTTCGGCCTGCGCGGCTATGTGGGAAGCGCTTTCTTGTCGCCAGGTATTTCTGGTTCAGCTGCTTCACCGCACCGTGGCCGCTTCATGTGCGTCGCGGTGGTGTTCCTGGAAATAAAAAGCACCGTGCAGTCGCCGGTGCTTTTTTCTTGGTGGTCCCTTACGGGTTTAGCCAGCGAGGGCGGCCGTTGCCCTCGATATATTCCCCGTCCTTGGTAATGAAGACCTTGCTTTCCAGGGCTGGCGGCAGGGCGCCGCTGAGTGCTGCGTCGAGCCAGTCCAACGACGCCGTGAGCCATTCATCGGAGGTTGGTCCGATGGGATGGAAATCGTGCTCGTATACCCACGCTTCCTTCGGGCCCTGCAGTGCGTCATATGTGGCGAAGGTCGCGTCGAGTGTTGTGAGCTCGTCAATTTCACCAGTGACGATCAGGTATGGAACCTTGACCTTCGGTGCGATGTGTTCCAGCGTCATCTGGCCAATGAAGGTCTCAAGCTTTTCCACGTCGTTGATGCCGGTCATGAACATCAAGTTCGTCATGTAGGACGGTTGCGCTACGCTGATGGCGCTCCACTTGTCTGAACCTAGGCTGGACATGTTGGCAGCGACCGCCTTTAGCCGGGGTTCCGCAGCTGCCGCACGTGTTGCCCACCATGATCCCATGCTCGATCCCATGATGACGATCTTGTTCGGATCCACCGCCTCTTGCTTGGACAGCCAGTCCACCACAGCGTTGATTGCGCGGTCGAAGTTTTCAATGGACAACTTGAGTCCGTGGGTCAGGCTTTCGCCTTGCCCGGGGCCATCGATGGCAAATGCGCACCAGCCACGGGGCAACACGCGTTGTTCCATGAATTTGTGCCAATCTTCCTTGAACATGTCCATGCCGGGCAGAAGGATGACGCAAGGCTGAGAGCGAGCGCCACGTTGCGTTTCAAATAGGCCGTGGACATGAAAATCTTCGAAGGGCAGGCGAACGCGTTCGATATGGTGGTTGGCGAGTTCAGCAACTTTGTCGAAGCACGCCACGTACTTCCGCCAATACCGTTTGCGCAGCTCGATGTCATGGATGGAGTAGTGCGTGCGCGCGTAGAGAAGGCCTGCCCGCTCGAACATCCGTTTTGCCGTGGCCTGGAAGCCGCGAGCCGCCCAGTGGTTCGCGCGGCCCTCAATGTCCCTGGCGACGCTACTCCAAGACGAGATCGCCATGGAACCGCTCTTCAGCGGTTCGAACACGCGCTTGAGGTCGGTGGCGTCGTAGCCGAGTTGCTCCATGACGCGGGCAGCCCCGGGGTGCAAGACGTCTAGGCCCGCAACTGCGATCAGCGCATCCAGAATCCACTTTTGTCCCTTTCGCGTCGTATCCATACAGCGTTCTCCAATGGCCACAGCGGGCCGAGGTTGAGGGTGCGGGCCTCGGCCCGCCTCTGCTTTGCGGTAATTTTTATGATATGAGATCACAAAATTGCATTCGCAACTGGAATATAGCAAAGAGAATATGGACATACCAAGCCATTTCTGAGATAAATGGCGCTACATGTGATCACAATAGTGCTTTTGAGCGGCGCCTCGTTGGCCCTGCGGGGCAGGCGCGACGTTCGGGGACGGAAAGGGAGGTCGGCTATGCCGACAAACGAATCGCTAGGCAACGTTCTTGCCTGTCTCAATCAGATGGCGGGGCAGGCCCGCTCAATCGCTCGTACGCATTTTCGGGCGCTCACTACAACACCGGACACCAAAGGCGATGGAAGTCCCGTGACCAATGCGGACCTCGCCATTGAAGGTGCGTTGCGGGCTCATCTGCAACGGGCATTTCCTGACCACGGCATCTTGGGAGAGGAATTTGGTGGCTCGCTCGACGAACGAGGATTCGTATGGGTGCTTGACCCGATTGATGGAACCAAGAGCTTCATGACCGGCAATCCGCTGTTTGGCACGCTGATCGCCGTGCTTCGCGATGGCCGGCCGTGGGTCAGTGCAATCGAGATGCCGATGTTAGGCGAGCTGTACATCGGGGCGACGGGCGGTGCCTGGTGTGATGGATATCGGCTTTCGGTGAGCGGGCGGGCCGCTTTAAGCGAGGCGCGCCTTTACACCACTAGCCCTGAGGCTTTCACTGTGGATGGGTACAAAGCCTTTCAGGATCTTGCCCGGTGGACGGCGGTACGCTGCTTTGGCGGCGATTGCTACGCTTAGGAAAGGCTGATTTAATCGACGAGAGTGTCGACGTTGAGCAGCTGTGAAGCGTTGATAGACTAAGGACGACCAGCGAGCTACGCCGATGCAACAAATCAGTTTTGCTAGTGCCGAGTATCTGGGAAAGAAGCGCGTTACGCGGCGCGAGAAATTTCTGGGTGAGATGGAGCAGGTGGTGCCCTGGGCTCGATTGCTGGAGGCACTGGAGCCGTACTACCCCAAGGGCAAACGAGGGCGCCCGCCCATTGGCCTGGAACGCATGCTGCGGCTGTACTTTGTGCAGCAGTGGTATGGCTTGTCCGACGAGGCCCTTGAAGATGCCGTCAGCGACAGCGCGGCCATCCGCAATTTTGTCGGTGTTGACTTGGGACATGAGGAAGCGCCGGACGCCACCACGGTGCTCAAGTTTCGCCGCCTGCTCGAGAAGCACAAGCTTACCGCCGTGCTGTTTGAGCAGATCAACGCCCACCTGCGCGAGCGAGGCCTGATGATGCGCGAGGGCACGATGGTGGACGCCACCATCATCAATGCGCCGACTTCGACAAAGAACCGAGACAAGGCGCGTGACCCTGAAATGCATCAAACGAAGAAGCGCAATCAGTGGTACCACGGCATGAAGGCGCATGTGGGTGCCGATGCTGAATCGGGCTTGGTGCACAGCACTCACTACACCGCGGCCAACGAGTCTGACGTGGCGCACACCCATGAGGTGCTGCACGGGCAAGAGGATGACGTCATTCTTGATGCGGGCTACACCGGCGTGCACAGGCGCGACGAGATCTTGAAGGCGCAAGCAGAGGGCGCCATCAAGGCGGATGTTCGGTGGTCGGTGGCTATGAAGCGCTCCAGGCTCAAGGGCATGACCGAAGGGCCGCTGAAGCAATTGACGCAGGCCTTGGAGAAGGTCAAGGCGCAAATTCGTGCCCGGGTTGAACATCCGTTTCATGTGGTGAAGAATCTGTTCAAGCACAAGAAGGCTCGCTACAGGGGATTGGCCAAAAACGGTGCGCAGTGCGACACCTTGTTTGCGCTGGCCAATCTGGTGATTGCAAAGAAAGCGTTGCTGCAATCAATGGACAATTCCGTCTGCAAGGCGGCATAAGGCGTGAAACCCGGGGCAAAAGCCCCAAAAAATGAAAATTTCCAACTGGCAAGCCGTCAAATCTGCTGTTGGTTGACAAAAAAAATCGGCATCACACTGGCAACGCTGCGCGCTGACGCTTTGTTCAGCGATTCCCTTACGCCCTGCTTGCGAGAGGCGATTGCGACTTGGTTGTGGAAGAAGGTCTCAAGCCATATGACTTTCTCCCTTTGGTTCCTATAATCGAGGGAGCTGGCGGTGTGATCACTGATTGGCATGGAAAGCCTCTCAATGGGCGCTCAGATGGACGGGTTGTTGCTGCAGCCGGTAGAGCGTTATGGACAGAAACATTGAAGGTACTTGGCTAAGGCGGTGCCAGCCCATCTACCGATGTTTTCGTTTCAGGCTGGGGAAACCGTGGATTGAAGTCCGATGTGATCACGCTATGCGGTATTATCGTGGTGCGATCAGTGCCCTTGCAAAAAAATAATCAGTTGGAGTGGTCATGAGTGATTCCGAGCTCGACGAAATGGAAGACGTCACGTCGGAGGAGGCGCTGGACGCCCCTGCTGTCGCAAAGCTCAACAACGTTGCGCTGCGCGAGCGAGTCTATGAAGAACTTGCCAATGCTTTACGCAGCGGCCGTTTCTCGGCAGCGACTACGGTAACGATTCGTGGCCTGGCAGCATCGCTTGGCACCAGCACGATGCCAGTGCGGGAAGCAGTCAGTCGATTGGTTACCGAAGGCGCGCTGGAGCTGATGCCCAACCGTACGTTGCGCGTCCCGTCGGTGTCGCCGGAGCGGCTTAGAGAATTGATCGATGCGCGTGCAACCGTCGAGGGTAGGGCGGCGTGGTTGGCTGCGGAGCGCATGACGAGTGCGGATTTTCAGGCGATCAAGGCTGCCAATGAGGCATACAGCCATGCTGTTGATGCCGGCGAGATCTCGCGAGCAGTCGCGGCTAACGAGCGACTGCACTTTGCAATCTACGAAGCAGCGCATTCCGAATTGTTGCTTTCCATCATTAAGATGCTATGGCTACAAAGCGGCCCATATATCGCGTCTGTAATGAAAAAGATGCAGGCCATCGATTACGAGACGCTGCACGATCGAGGCGTCATGCACCACTTCAACATTCTGGCTGCGCTGGCTCGTCGTGATTCCCAAGCAGCCAGTGATGCCGTCCAGGGGGATATCACGGAGGCTGCTGACTGGTATCGCGAGAGGATTTTCAATGCCGTCGAGGAGCCGGTGGAAGTACCTCGCCGTCGACGCGGTAGGCCACCTAAGGCAAAGCAGGAATAAGGCAAAGCAGGAATAACCAGTACACATTGGGGGCCGCTGCTTAAGCGACCCCCATGAGGTCTAGCCAAAATTGCCGGCACGGGCGTAGGTGGCACCGAGCTTCACGTATTCGGCGGCGGCACGCCTGAGCTCCTTGACCTCAGCATCGGTCAATTCGCGGATTACCCGCGCTGGCGCGCCCATGACTAACACACGTTCCGGAATTTGCTTGCCCGGCGTGACCAGTGAGTTGGCTCCGATCAAACTGTCTCGTCCAATCACTGCGCCATCGAGAACAGTGGCCCCGATGCCGATGAGCGCGCCATCCATCACAGTGCAACCATGCAGTCGGGCTGCGTGGCCAATCGTTACGCCTTGCCCGATCCGGACAGGAAAGCCCGGATCGGTGTGGAGGATGGCACCGTCCTGGATGTTGCTTTCGTCGCCAACAACAATCGCCTCAACGTCGCCGCGAAGAACAGCGTTGAACCACACCGAAGCATGGCGACCAAGCAAGACGTTACCCGCCACGGTTGCGTTGGCGGCAACGAAGGCGCTGGCCGGCACGGAAGGCTGCAGATCTTCCAAGGGCGCGATCATGAGCGCCCCTGAACGGTCGCAGCTGTTGCGCGCAAGGCGGACGTCGCGTCACTGTCCACGTGTCCGAGAGCATCAAACGCGACACCAAATACGTTCCTTGCCCGAGCCGGGGTGATATAGCCTTCCTCGACATCCTTGCGTACGAGTTCAGGATCGCGCGTATGAGGTTCGCCGTAGCCTCCGCCCCCGCATGAGTAGGAAACAATGGTCTCGCCGTCGCGAACATTGATCAGTCCGCCGCCAGGCAATTCCACGATTTCGCCTGTGGTCAGTCGCTTGTATTGTTTCGACGGAGCGCCTGAATGTCCGCCGCGTACGCCTTTCGGTGCGTTGATTGAGCCGTCGCTCACGTAACCGACGTCAATATCGCAGCCCCGCGGCCCAAACTCGACGGCGATGCTGCGCGCGCCGTTGAAACGACCGGATCCTTCGCTGTCGCTAACGAACTGGCGGGAGTGAACTAGCAGCGGCTGTCGGAGCTCGTCGAGCTCGACGCTATCCTGGAAACAAAGTCCCGCATTGCCGACATGGCCGATGGTTTGCCATGCATCGGCGTGGGGAGCGCCGGCACCGCCGGTGAAACCAAGGAAAAGCTGGTTCACGAACGGCCGCCCTGACTCCGGATGGATGCCCGAGACTACGCCAACCGAAGGCGGGATAACGGCACCGCATTCTGCCAAACCGACGCCATCATCCAGTTCTGCCATGGCAGTCTGCACAGCATTCGCGACACGATCGGCCATGTTGGTCGTCGCTACCGAGCATGACGTGGGGTGGAGCGGGATGCCAACGATGCAGCGCTCGCGCAGCAAGATGTCGAAGCGGCGGAACGACCCGGAGTTCTTCGGCACTGTGTGGTCCAGGCTGTTGAAGATGCCGACCATGGCGGCCGTGCGCGCACAGGCTTCGCTCAAGTTCAGGCCGCACGGCAGGCAGTCCACGTTGTCGCGTAGGTCGATCTTGAT
Source organism: Cupriavidus necator (assembly GCA_022041995.1). Classification (GTDB taxonomy): domain Bacteria; phylum Pseudomonadota; class Gammaproteobacteria; order Burkholderiales; family Burkholderiaceae; genus Cupriavidus. The sequence goes on along the minus strand of CP074381.1, from coordinate 2,324,848 downwards.
CCGTGCCGACTCCGTATCGACGGTCACAGCGGCCTGAATGGTGACGCCTGTTTCTGGCATGCTCGGGAACAGCGGGTCATGCGTGCTGGAGCCAGTGACATGGCCGCTGGTCAGTTTCTTGATCGCGCCGATCATGCGTTGCTCGGAGTAGTCGAGGTAGTCCCGCGCATACGCGTCCAGTGTCGCCCAGCCGATTTCTTCGGCCAGATCCAGCAATTCACGTTCGCCGATGCGTGCTGCTCCCACCATGGCGAGGTAATCCCCCCACCACTGCTCCGGAACGCGAATCCGCATTTTGCACATGCGCACGATGTCATCGATGTTCTTGTAATCCTGTTGCACCTTGACGGCAGGGAAGATCAACGCGCCTTCGTGATAAACATCGCGTGCGGCTCCCATATACGTGGTGGGTTCTGAGTTTCCGCAGTCGGCCTGGTGCGCCTTGGCAACGACCGTGAAGCGATGCACGCCGTCATTGTCGATCACCGGCACCAGGATGGTGTGATCGGCGGGGTGCGAGCAGCCGTGGTATGGCGAGTTATGTAGGAAGGCGTCGCCGCGCTTCAGTTCAGGATGGAACGACTTCATGGCCGCGCTCATCAGGTCGGGGCCAGAAAGCACATGGATCGGCAGGCTTTCTGCAGCAGCTAGCAATTGGCAATCCGCTGTGACGATGCAGCAGGAAAAGTCGCGCGCGATATTCAGAACGCCGGAGCGGCCGCTTCGCAAAAGCGTGTTGGCCATCTTGCGAGCGATGCCTTCCAGGCGATTGGTCAGCAGCGCCAGTTGCACGCCGTCTGTCGTCGGGGCCATTTTGTTGTCACGATGCATGACGTCTCTCCAGTATTACGCGTTACCCGGGACAATCGAGAGGCTGCCGCTTGCACGCCGCTCAGCGGTTGCTCCGGGATTGAGTACGACAGTCGTAAACGACGATTCGATGATCGCCGGTCCATTCACGGTAATTCCAGGCTCCAGCGCTTCGAACCGCAAAACCGCGCTGTCGACATAGCCGTGCCCTGCAAAATATGCTTTGCGCACCGGCTTTCCGAGCGGACGCGCATGTGCCCCAGCTAACGTCGCGCCCTGCTGCTTCCGGATTCGGCAAGCTACCGTAGCGCTCCAGCCGACGATTTCGATTGGCGAGTCGGCATCACGAATAGCGAACACCTCCTCATGTGCCCGGTGAAAGCCTTCCACCAATTGCTCGACATCCGCTTTGGAGCTCACGCTCAGGGTTTGTAGCGGCACCTCCAGTTCCCAAACCTGCTCTGGATAACGGGCTTCTGCAAACAGCGAGATCGATTGCTCTAGGGAGTCTTTGCCAGGCCCCACAATGAACTCCTTACATTTCTCCACGAGTGTGCCGAGCACATCAGCGACTCCCTCGAAGTCGAATGTGTCGCTGCGGGTGAAGAACGTTTGATGGAACTGCGAAGTCAGGTCCGACATGATGGCCCCCGCTGCGCTCATCGTTGCGCCTACCTGCGGGATAACAAGTCGCGGGGATTCGAGTCGGCGTGCGATCAGGACGGAGTTCAGCCCGGCAGCCCCGCCGCCGCCGATCAAGACAGCATGGCGTGGATCAATGCCCTGGTTGATTGTGATATCCGAGATGGCTTGAACCATGTTCTCGGTGGCAATGGTGATGATGGCAGCGGCAGCTTCCTCGATGCTCACCCCAAGCGGTTTGGCCACGTAGTGATCGATGGCCTGGCGCGACGCGGCAGCGTCGAGCTTCATTGTGCCGCCCAGGAAGAAGTCGGGATCGATATAGCCAAGGGCGAGCGATGCGTCGGTGACGGTTGGGAGCTCACCGCCACGGCCATAGCAGACAGGGCCGGGTACGGCGCCCGCACTTTGCGGGCCGACATGCAGCATCCCGCCGTCGTCCACCCAAGCAATGGAACCGCCGCCGGCGCCAACGCTCTTGACGTCTACGGAGGGGAAGCCCGTCATCGTTCCTCGGTATCGCGGGCCGATCCAGGTTTCGCGGGACCACGGAATCCGGCCGCGACGTACCAACGAGACATCATAAGTGGTGCCGCCGGTATCCGCGACGATTGCTGTGTCCGTCCCTTCGTCGGTTCGGGCGAAGTATCTGCCCGAAACCGGCGCCATCGAGGGGCCTGAGTTGATCAGATGGATTGGCGCCTCTGCAACGTCGCCCGCGTCCATCACGCCACCTTGCGATGTGACCACAACCACGCGACCTGGAAAACCGGCATCCGCGAGCCGGTCTACCAGCGTATGCATGTAGGCCCGCATCATCGGTTTCAGCGATGCGTCGATGCTGGCCGACGCTGCGCGGCGGAATTCCCGCGGGATCGGGTTTAACTGATGCGATAGCGTGAACGGTACGCCGGGGAGATACTCGGTCAGCAACTCGCCAATGCGCAACTCATGGATCGGGTTGACGGCAGACCAAAGCAGGCAAACGGCTACGGCTTGCACACCGGCGGCGCGCATCTCCGTGCATGCCTCGATCACGGAGGCTTCGTCCAACTGCCGGAGTGTGGCCCCGTCAGCCAGGATTCGTTCCTCGATCTCCCATGTCAGCGCGCGAGGCACATACGGGTCCGGATAGGGCACCGTGAAGTTGAATGGCTCCAGCCGACCACCTTCGCGCAAGGTCAGGATGTCGCGATGCCCTCGCGTGACCAGCAGAGCAGTCTTTGCCGCATTACCGGTGATGATCGCGTTGATGGCGTGCGTGGTTCCATAGATGAACATGTCCCCCTTGGCGAGCATTGCTTCGCGGGTCGTGCCCAGGCCTTCAGCTGCTACTGCCAACGCATTGAGTACGCCGCGGATGGGGTCAACTGGCACCGTTGGCGACTTGAACATATGGAGGTTCCCGTCATCATCTTCCACGATGAGGTCCGTGAATGTACCGCCTGTATCGACTGCAAATCGCATCTTTCCTCCCTGATGATCATTGGCCGGCGCTGTGTGCGGTTCTGGCGCCGTACGACTGACGGCAGTATATGATCTGAATTCTGTGATCACAAGAGCAATGTTCAGATGTCGTTGATATGCCCAATTTATGGGAATTTTTGATCATATATCGACAAAGAAAAAAATTGTCTTGGATATGTGATCACACGATGCTACGATTTCATCCAATGGCTGGCCAGCAGGCCAGTTTGCTCTGCACAGAGGAGAAACAGGATGAGCAATGAAGGCAAAGTCGCTCTCGTGACCGGAGGGTCCCAAGGCATCGGGGAGGCCACAGCCCGGCGTTTGGCAAGGGAAGGGTACCGAGTGGCGGTCGTGGCGAGCTCGAGTGTGGCCAAGGCAGAAGCCGTTGCCGGGGCCATCAAGGAAGCGGGCGGCAAGGCTCAGGGTTTTGTCTGCGATGTCCGGAGTGGGGACGCAGTGCGTGCCTTGGTCGGCGATGTGCAGTCCGCATTTGGTCGCGTCGACGTGCTAGTGAACTGCGCCGGTGTATTTAAGCCGACGCCTGCGGGTGAGGGCGGCGACGATGGCGCCGTAGACGCCATGATCGACATCAACTTGAAGGGCACATGGCAAACCATCGATGCCGTCGTGCCGCTTTTTAAGCAGGCCGGACAGGGCCGAATTGTCAACATAGCTTCCGTTGCAGCTTTTCTAGGTGTCGGCAATTACGCGATCTACTGCGCTACGAAGGCGGGCATCGTCATGATGACGCGAGCTCTGGCCTGCGAGTTGGGGTGGCACAACATCAACGTGAACTGCATTGCTCCAGGCAATACCGCAACCCCGATGAACGAAGACATCCGCAACGATGCGTCGATGCAGGCTTTTCGGGATGCGATCGCGGCGCGCACGCCCAGTCCGCGCACTTTTTCGGAGCCAGACGACATTGCGGGTGCGGTGGCATTTCTCGCGTCCGATGCTGCGCGCTCCATGAACGGAAGCTGCCTGCTGATGGATGAAGGCTTGTCTGCGGGCATGTGAACGCAAGCATATTCAGTCGAGCGAGATCATGAATGAAACCGTTATCGTGACCGGAGGCGCTGACAGTGTCGGTCGCGCTGTCGCCGAGTTGTTCCTGGCCCGAGGCGCCCGTGTCCACATTTGCGATGTGAGAGAGGACGCGCTTGCTGCGACATTGGCCGCCAACCGGGAATGACAGGCACCGCCGCGCAGGTCGGCGATCCGGCGGAAGTTCGTCGCGTCGTATCCGATGCCCGACACGCCTTTGGCGACGCGTCGATTCTGATTAACTGCGTGGGCATTGCGGGGCCACGCGCTGCGCTTGAGGACATTGAGGATGCTGCCTGGCAGCAGACGATCGATGTCAATCTCGGCGCCATGTTTCAGTTCATGAAGCATGTGGTACCGGCGATGAAGCGCAATCGCCATGGCGCCATCGTCAATTTTTCCACCGGCTCGACGCGCACGCGCTTGCCGATGCGCACGCCGTACGTCGTTTCCAAGGCTGCCGTGGAATCGCTGACGCTCAACGCTGCCCGTGAGCTTGGCCCGTTCAATGTGCGATGCAACGCCATCCTCCCCGGAATGATCGACAACGAGCGAATGCGGCGCATTGTCGAGAACGCTGCGCGCGAGCGGCAATCGTCTGTAGACGAAGTGGAGGCTGAATACCTCAAGTACATCTCGATGCGAGCCAAGGTGACGCCAGCTGAGTTGGCCGAAACCGTCTGTTTTCTTGCCTCAGCATCGGCATCCAAGATTACCGGCGAACTGATTGCCGTGAGCGGAAACGTTGAATGGGAAATCTGACCATGTCTCGAAAAGTCATTCTTACTTGTGCGGTAACTGGCAACGCGCCTTTTAACCCAAAGCATCCCTCCATGCCTGTGACGCCAAAGCAAATCGCAGAGGCATGCGTCGAGGCTGCACATGCTGGCGCGTCGATCGCGCATATTCACGTGCGTGACCCCGAGACAGGCGCGGGAAGTCGTGATCCGGCCTTGTTCAAGGAGGTAGTCGATCGAGTGCGTGCTTCCGGCGTGGACATCGTCATCAACCTGACGTGCGGGTTGGGGGCGTTCTTTTTGCCGGATCCGGAAGATGAGTCGAGAGGCCTGCCCGAGAGCGACGTTATTCCTGTTGCTGAACGGGTGCGACATCTCGAGGAGTGCCTGCCCGAAATCGCGTCGCTGGATATCACTACGGGCAACCAGAAGGAAGGCAATCTGGAGTTTGTCTACCTCAATACCACCCGTACGCTGCGGGCCATGGCGAAGCGTTTCCAAGAGCTTGGCATCAAGCCGGAATTGGAAGTCTTCAGCGCGGGCGACATCCTTTTCGGGAATTCTCTGGTGACGGATGGGCTGATCGATGGCACGCCGCTATATCAAATGGTGCTCGGCGTGCTATGGGGGCGCCAGCGACTCCCGAGACCATCCTGTACCAGCGAAACCTGTTGCCGAAAAACGCGCAGTGGGCGGCATTCGGCATTGCCCGGGACGAGATGCCTATGGTGGCGCAGGCAGCGCTGCTGGGCGGGAATGTGCGCGTTGGGTTGGAGGACAACCTCTACCTGAGTCGAGGGTGTTTGCCACAAATGGCCAACTGGTAGAACGTGCGACCACGATTCTCAGCCATATTGGGATGTCTGTTGCGACCCCGGCGGAAGCGCGGGAGATTCTGGGGCTTAAGTCGCCACACTAGTCCTAGCAGTGTGTGGGTGGGGCTCGCGTACCTTGTTATCGATGCGGGAAGGGTGGGTGGGGCAATTGGATCTGCGGTGATGGTGCGAAACGTAACTTCGCACCGTCAGTTCAACATCACGATAGAATGGAACGATTCCGTCTTGGTGTGGATGGCCCAAGGCGCTACGTCGTCCCTATCTGCCTTCGATACATGGATAAGCCTTTCGAACCCGCACGTTCACGGACTCCAGCAGGTGCCGCCGTATTGCGGACCGATGTAACCGACGCCATCGTAGCTGCGGCTCGCGAAGAGCTGGCTGAAGCCGGCTTCGGTCGCTTTTCGATGGATGTGGTCGCCAAGCGTGCTGGAGTTGGCAAGGCGGCACTGTATCGGCGCTGGCGATCGCGCCAAGCGCTGATCGCATCGCTGGTGCAGGACATCGGTATCGGTGTGGAGGCGTCGCCGGATACCGGTTCCTTGGAGGGAGACCTTAAGGCATTCTTTGAGGCCTCCTCTAAAGCGCTGGCGGACCCGTTCGCCACGCGCGTGCTCCCCGAACTCCACTGCGAAATGGCGCGCGACCCCGAGTTGCAGAAGACGGTTCTGGACTCGATTCAAAAGCCACGCCGCGCCAATGGCGTTGCCATCCTCCGGCGCGCGCAGCAGCGCCGTGAACTGCCGGCAGATTTGGACGAGGATTTTGCGCTGGAGGTGCTCGGGGCGTCACTCTACTGGCGTCTAACCGTCATCCGCAAACCGGCATCGCCGAAATATCTTCGCCGGCTTGTCGCAGCGACCCTCGCTGCGTTGAAGGCGAGCGCGGTATAGCCGCATACCTGGAGGCGCATCGGCCTACCGCTGGGTAGGCCGTTCCGCGCGCCCGAAAGAAACGCACGCGTACCTTTTTTTTGCCAGGTGTTCACCCTGAGGGGCTGACACGTGGCTTTTTCGCGCCTGTCAATTCGCGCCGGAACCCTAGCTACGACGATACTCTTGAGTTCCATCGTCCCATGTGCTAACTTGATATGGAACGGAACCGTTCCGACGTATAAACTTCGTGAGAGGGCTAATCAATGGACAAGCAAATCGACACTTCCACCGGCAGCGGGTCAGACCGCGTCAAGGTGTTCAGGGAATTCATAGATTCTTTGGTGGCACAGGATATGGAGCGGTTCTTTGCTATCTGGCACGACGATGCTGTGCTCGAGATTCCATATGCACCTGCCGGGCATCCGAACCGACTGGAAGGAAAGGCTGCGCTGCGTGCCTATCTCAAGGACTTTCCCAATCTTGTCGCGATCACGGGCTTCCCCGAGCAGACGCTTTATGAGTTGCAGGACGTCAGCAAGGCGATTGCCGAGGTTAGCTGTAGCGGCAAGGTCCTCAGCAACGGCAACGACTACAACATCTCCTATGTGTGGGTTTTTGAAGTTCGTGATGGGCTGCTCTACAGACTCCGCGACTACTGGAACCCGTTGGCAGTGCTAGGTGCCATGGGCGGCGCCGAGGCGCTGAAAAATGTCCTGGGGGAGCACTGAACCATGACCCAGCATCACGACAATGCATCTCGACCCTCGCAAGTCTTGGTTCTTGGCGGGACCGGAAAAACTGGACGTGCACTGACCGCACGGCTGACCGCGGCAGGAGTGAAGGCTCGTGTGGCGAGTCGCTCTGCCAGTAGCGATGCAAACGTTGTTCGCTTCGACTGGAACGACGTCGCAACGCACGGTCCTGCAGTCTCGGGCGTGGATGCGATCTACCTGATTGCTCCATTACTGGTGGCGGATCCGTCTGAGCAGATGCTGGAACTTGTGCGCCGTGCGCTTGACGCCGGGGTCCGGCGTTTTATCCTTCTTAGCTCGTCGGCAATCGAGGAGGGAATGCCCGGACTGGGCACGGTGCACGCCGGCCTGCGCAGCATGGCTCCAGAGTGGGCGGTATTGCGGCCATCCTGGTTCATGGAGAACTTCGTCGATCCGACGCACCATCACGGCCGGTCCATCGCAGAAAACGGTGAAATCGTTAGCGCGGCCGGAAGCGGCCGTATCGGCTTTGTTTCGGTGAACGATATTGCCGCCGTTGCATTCCACGCGCTGACAGACCGGAACGCGCATAACGCTGCGCACATCATCACTGGCCCACAAGCCCTGAGTTACGACGATGTTGCTGGCGTCATCACTCAACTGACCGGGAATGCCGTGCGCCACGTGGCCGTATCGACGACTGCTGCCGCGGCGCATATGGCGAAGTATGGCGTCCCTGAACTGTTCGCGGGATTCCTGGCATCGCTAGAGCATGAGGCGATCCGCAATGGCAGCGAAGACCGCGTCACCGACACCGTGCTGAATGTAACTGGCGTAGCGCCGCGCTCTCTGGGGGACATGCTCCGCGCGCACCGGGCTGTGCCGGGCACGGTTGCTGGCTGACGCGCGCTTGAAGAGGGTGCTCCCGATGGGCCATAACGGCAGAGGTGTCCGAGCAATCCCGCTTGTTTGATCATCAATTGCGGTTGGTAGTGACCTCCTGAACAAGAAGGATGCGGGGCGTTCTGCTCCGCACTTTTCCGTACCGGTGTCCGCGACGCCCGGCACAGTGTTTTCCCTTTCCGCTGTCGGTCCGGGCGTACGTTTTCCTGTCAGGTTTCTCATTGAGCAGTGGGGCTGGCCTGACTCGGCAGTGGCCCCCAAACAGTGTGGGGCGGTGAACCCGCCGATTCTTCAAAGATACCAGCTTAGCTAGCGGGCGACCATTGCGAGCAATAGCGATTTCGCGCTCCCGCCCTTTCTCGAGGTCCTCTACGATGCGAGATAACGAAGACTTGGCTTGCAGCATGTTGACGGTCCTCACTGCAATCCCCGCTTAATACAATGTCAGTCTAGTCTCAAGCCAGACCATCTTCCCACGACCCATTCTGAACTTCAAGAGCGATTCGCTTCAAGTCGCGAAGACGATTTGCACTGCCTGCAGGATGACGAAGTCGTCTCAGCCCACGACTTGCCGCCAAAAGGTTATTCCTGCCCCTGCAGTGAACTGCCCAGTGCAGATGAGGTAGGCTGCACTGGCCTATTCTGACCACTCTGAATCCACATCTCTCATCAAGTGCCCAGCCAGGATGTAGTCCCCGAGACTGCTTGCCTTCGCTTCCAGCGCCGCTAGCTCATTTGCTGCCAGCCTATGCTCTTGGCGCATGCTGTCGTCACGGTGCTCCCTCCCTCGCTGCATATATCTCGCATCCTATTTTGTTGCGGTGAGCTGAGTACGGCCTGGCCGACGACACAGAGGCGTTGGCATGTCCGGGTCAAGCATCATTCTGCTATGGGGACGCCAGGCAAGAACTCCACGCCGGTTCGCTTGACAAGTTCACGATATGTAGTCGGCTGCCCAGCGCGTGCTGAATCTGAATTCTCAATCCAGTGAATCCAGGCGCGATGTGTCGTCGAGTCATACACGAGTTTGAAGAGATATTGCGGCACCCACACTTGGTCTTGGCCGATGGTGGCGGGTGCGGCGGACCCAAACACTGGTCCCGTGATTACATACACATCCCCCTTAGCACGCCAGACGTATTTTCGCGTTGCCTTCTCAATGCCTGCCCAGCTCTTTCGATTATTCTGTGGAGCTTGGGGACCATATTGGCCAGGGAGAAGCTTTGTGCCATTGCCGTGGCATTCGGCATATCCCCCGCTGGTGCCATGTGCCCTCGGTCGTAGCCTGACCCCTTGTAATCGTCGAGCTCAGCCCGTTCCGCGCGAGGCAGCCGAGCATCGGCAAAGAACTTGTTCGTCCGTTCTTCATCCTGTGCATCGGCAACTCGCTCTGAATTCAGCCGCTCAGCCACATAGACTGGCGTCTTCGTCGTGCCAGAGTGCAACACGGCGAATGCTTCAAAGCACAGGGCGCGCGGCTTAAGGCTTTGGACGTTCCGGACCTGCGGAACAGCGCCTTGTGCAAAGAACTGTGGGCAGCGGTCAAAATTCCGTTGCTGCTTGAACGGGGGCGGTGACGCCCAGGCAAATGGCAGCGGTTGCGGCCAACCGTAAAACAAGATGCATTGATTCCTTCCTTTGACTGTCTATCCCTTGGCGGAAAAGCAAGCGCTTGAAGCGCAGCTTGCCGAAGTCCGCGCGACCGATATCGCTGGCGTTATCGAGAAAATCCAAGGGCTGATGGTAGAGTATGAGCTCACCGTCGACGACATTGCCACGAAGCGTCGTCGTGGACGACCGGCTGCTGGCGCTGAGAAGGGTAAGGCTGCAACGAAGGCAAAGTCCGAACTTCCGCCCAAATACATGGATCCTAAGACTGGTGCAACTTGGTCTGGACGTGGTCGAGCACCGGCATGGCTCGGAAAAAATAGGGCGAGATTCCTGATTGCAGAAGCCTAAGAAGGCGGCGCAGTGCTGCGTGCGGAGGGACCATTCGGGGCTAGTCGATGGGCTCCTTCGATTTTCGACTAATACCAAACCTCCGCACGAAATCGGCAGACAGACTTACCTCTTCGGGCAACTCCAGCTCAGGGGGTGAAAAATCATCGTCGCCGGCGGTGATAAGCACGGCCCTTGTGCAGCCTTCCGCTCGGGCCCGCGTTAGAGCCGTGCCAACAAGGTGGATGGTAATGTGTTGGCCGTGATGCTCAGGTGTCACAGCCACAGACCGCACAACAACGGTTTCGTCGTATTTCTCTGTGCAAGCACATCCCACCACTTGCCCGCCTAACACCGCGACTTGAAAGAAGTGCGATGAATCGCCGACCACATCTGTCGGCAAGCCGCAGCATTCTAGAATATCAACGATTGAAGACCAATCAGTTGCTTTTGCTGCTCGAATTTGCACGCTCTTTACCATTGCGGCGCCTCCCCATGTTACGTGCGAGCTGAAGGCGGGAACGCAGCAATTCGAGTCACTAAAGTTGCAGCTGCTACGTCGAGTCCGTTGAGCTCAGCCAATAGGGGGCCAGCGAGCCGGTGTTGTTCGACACCTGCTTCAAATTGGCTAGCCCCTTTGTTGCCGCTTATTGCTCTTGAACGCCGCAGCGATTAGTTCCACAAGGCTATCATTGCAGGGTGCCGCATTTTGTAAGCGATTGTAAGTCGCCAGGTGACACGGTACTCAGGGTAAGAAAGTTCTTTGCAATCTGGAAGCGATTCTATTCGGGGGCCTTTCGTCGCGGTCGACACGCCGGTAGTGAGGTGCAGCGGCTGAGGCGAAGGCCTCTTCTGCTCGATAACTGGCTTTGCACGTCGTTCTGTTTTGGCCCATAGGGAAGTCGAGCAGCGAAGGCCAGGTGGCGCAAGCGTCCGCGTCTGTCGAGGCTTTTATGCAGCCTGAACAATCCTCTGCACAAAACGGATTTCTGAACACAGCGCGCAAAGAAGGGAAGCCTGTCGACGTGTACCTGGTCAACGGTGTCAGACTCGGCGGGTTAATCGTGTCGTTCGACGGATTCGTAGTGGTGCTAAGCGCTCTAAGCGGCACGCAGGCCATTTACAAGAGCGCGATATCCACGATTCAATTACAAGGGCGGGTGCGTGAGCCGGGCTCCAGAATCCGTACCGCCCAAGACAATGCCTCCGACAAAGAGGCTGCGACGCCGCGCATGGTCACGCGAAAGCGTCGTCCCCGCCATGACTGACAGTGAAACAGAGTAGTGTCCTGCAGCGCCATTCCGTTCGGGCTGCAACGCGTGAAAACCTTAGGTGTGCTCGGGAAGAGTGCCACTCGCAGTGGCGAAAAGCCTACGACTATCGAATAACGCGAATCTGCGAAGCTTGGGGTCATTTGGGATTATCTTTGACTTCGAACTCGACTTTGGCGCCTTCCTCGAGGGACTTTGTATCCGGTGCCTTGAATTTCGCTGTGATGAGCGAACAAATCCTTGCCGCCGTCATCCGCCGTGATGAAGCCGTAACCATTTTCGCTGTTGAACCACTTCACAATACCTGTCGACATTTCATCCTCGAAGTAAAAAGAATCAAGCTCGCGAGTTATCAAAGCACTGAACCGTCAGCGAGCTTGTTCGCCTGCTGGCGCTAGTGGTCCTGCGATGAGCATAGTTGAACAAGCCAGCTGGTGCCAAGATCGCTGGCCACTGAGGGTGAGTGATGTTGGCGACGCGCCAACGGGTGTTCCGAATCTCGGAGCCCTCTTCTGAGCGAGTTTTGATTGGCCCTCTGCAGCGCGCTCAACGTAGATTCCTATTTCTCTATCGCGGTAGTGAGTGCTTGCAAGCTGTTATGTGGCCTTCATTGATATTATGATGTGAAATTAATCTGGCTCACACCAGAGTTAAAAATTGCAATGTGCGTTGAAGAACATTGACGACTCAGTCGGGTGAAAGGATTTAACTCCACTAAGACATACTGTCTAGTAGAGCGTGCTTTTGGCACGCCGTGCTTTCGGTGGCTCTTATTGTGGTTGGCAGGACCGCCTTTTGACGAAGAGGCAGAAAAGGTGAAGCACGTTATTCAGTCGTTGACGTATGACACTGGTGGATAGTGCAAATCGGGAAGACGCGCGGATGAACGGCGCACCTTGTCAGGGGATACGCTCACAAAAGGTTGTGCGCACGTCGGGAGGCAGGACAAAAGAATGATAAAAGATATGCGAATCCGCGCGGCCGAGTCTGCAGATATGCAGGCCGTCTCGCAGGTGCTGCACTCCTGCGGTTTGCCCATCAGCGATATGGACCGCTCGACCCGCCTCTTCAGTCTGGCGGTCCTAGGGGAGAAGGTAATCGGATGCGCCTGCGGTGAAGTATATGGCGAGACAGTCACCATCCAATCCGTTGCGGTTCTAGCGGAGTACCGGGGCCACCAGGTTGCCACCCATCTTGTTCGGGCTGTCTTGATGCGTGCTCGCGCCCATGGCTGCACAAAGGCTGCGGTGCTCACGTCTGAGCATCCCGCATTCTTTGCCCGTTTCGGGTTCACACTCACCGCTGTCGGCGAGATTCCGCAAGAGATGCAGCTATCGAAGGAATTCGTTCGACGCTTCGGCGCGAGAACGCATTGCATGTGCCGGCGACTCGATTGACGAGATTGACGAATTCATTGACAGAGCTTGCATTGAGCTCAATCAGCCTGGCAGTTAAGAATCACAGTCCTTCAGCATATATTGCGTTGATTCGAGGAGGGAGCCGGAGCCTGGTCTCACTTACGCCATCGTGATGCTGTCAGTAACGGCACTGGCCCTTGCGTTGGTTTTCGGTGTCATTTATCTGCATTGCAGGTTGCGCACTCACAGCTGATTCGCCGCGAGGGGAACGGGGCCTTCAGCTCTGAGGTGCGGCGGCGTGTCTGTATGGTGTTAATCCTGCGTATGTGTCCGAATACCCGTGCCCTGGGAGGCGCACACCCGTGTACTGCGGTTTGTTGGCGCGGTGCGGTGGCGCAAAGGTTTCAGCATTGCCCTGCGTGCAGAGGCTTGCGCGCAACTTGGGGACGTCTCCGCTCGGGAATATGAATAGCTGCTTTCCCCAGTGCTTGCAGCTTGGTCCGCCTTAGGCGCGATACGCCGTACTCCGCCAAGAGCGGAGACGAACGCGGGAGGCCACCATTGCACGCTCGTGTTTCAGCCGGTCCTGAAGCCATATTGCTTGTTAGGCGTCGCCGAACGGGACGCAATGTACGGGCAAAAAAGAAGGCCCGTGAGGCATGAACCTCAACGGGCACTATCAATTGGTCTTTCGACCCTGAAGGAGATTATCGCTGATGCAGCGAGACCCAACTAAGCTATTCGAGCTTAGTACAAGGCGAAACCAATTGCCAGGCGTGCGGGCCGTTCAATCTTGAAACCTCGCTCAAGGGCGCCGTCGTCATCCCGCCCGGGTCCCATTTCAGACCTAGTCACAATGTCTCACCTGCTGACATCGCGGTGGAAGCAATTGCCAGGTTCGTTAGGGCTGTAGCGATTTGCCAACCCTTGCTCACCACCCTTTCTGGTGGTTCTGTTGCACCCCAGCGCCTTCTCAGATTGATTCTAGGCAGCATTGAGGTTGTCTCATTCATCGCCAACGGGAAATGCATGCAAGCGAGGTGTCTTCATCGCGTTAACGCGAGAACTACCGCGCGAAGGAGACTATTCACTTGCCAGTCTCTTCATGAAGCGATTTGAACGATGACGAAGGTTTCCCACCGCTGGGCCACCTCACAATAATCGATTCAGCCCCAGCGAGCGGATTTCCCCGCGAAGGATTGGCTTTGGTGCAGCGTGTGTCGGGCACGTGAAAACCGCAAAGGCATCGAATGTGCGCTTTGCGACGCAGATCAGGGTGCCGCTTGCAATTGCCTGTACTGTACTGCAACATAGGGAAAACAGTTAATGGAAATGGGCTTTACAAAGCCTTACTACTTATTTCATGCTTTCATCTTGGTCAGTCTATATTATGCGCGAACGAGGGGCGCCCTCGAAATTTCTAGGGAGACGTTATGTTTAAAAGGACGCTGGTAATTGCAGTTGGAAGCTTGCTGATTAGTTTGAGTTTTTCAGCCTCTGCGCGCGGCGGTGGCGCGGGAGGCGGTGGTGGTTTTGGCAATGGAGGCAATTTCCGGGGAGCAGCGTCGGGCCACGCAAGCAATGAGGCTACGATAAATTCCAATGGCTCATTTTCCGGCGACCGCGACAAGGGTCTCCAGCGCGCTGAGGACCGGAGGAGTACAGTAGGTTCGAGTCACGAGAAGGCCCAGGCAAATCGCATGCAACGCAACGGCAAGCACGCGCAGAAGTAATTGATTCAGGTAGACGTAACTAAGTCAGGCTGGCTTGCGTGAGCACCCCATGGCTAATGGGGCTGAGTCCCGCAAGCCTCTCCCGGTCTCGCCATTTCAGCAGTCTGCCGTGAAAAAAGCCAACGCGGTGCCGATGCTGCATTTGCGCTCCGGAGCACCGTCAAAAACGCTGCTCAGCTTCATGCCCTTCGCTTTTCACAGTTCATCACTCGGCGAGGCAGCAACAACCGATGCCAGGAGAATCAATACTCGATAGCTTGGCATGGCGCTGTTTCAGTTCTGAAACAGCCTGCCGGGGACTAAGAGTGGGGTGGGTCACGGAGTAGGGCGAGCGCTAGCAGGACTGCCACGGCAGTGTATGACAATGCAAGCCTGGCTCAGGCCAGGACTCAATGCCATTCTTTCCTGCATCCGCCGACTTGCGTTTGCCGCCTGTTGCCTCCTAAGCTGAAGACGAATTGTTCCTTTACGCGGGGGTGGCGCTATGAAACCAAGCTCGTATGCTATGGCCCGGTTGGTGGCGGCAATTCTGGTTCTGTGGCTGGGCGCATGGAATGTCGCATGGGCGCAGGTCGTCTGCCTTTCCGGCATCGAGGCATTCCCGGGCACGACGTCCGGTAGCGGCGCTAAGGAACGTGCTCGAAATAACTTCCCGCTATGCGGCGTTCCGTGAGCGGATGCTGTAGTTCCACGCAGGCAAGGTTGAGTCGTACTCGATGTTCAGTGAAGCACGGACGCAACGAGTGACTGTCCGTCCGGCTTCATAGACTCCGTCAAGAATGTCAGCAGTAACTTTCAGTCCGGTTTTTGTGCAGGCTTTTTCGATCAGTTCACGAACCAGACTAACGCTGCTGAAGACTACGCCAGCACAGGCTCGCGTAATGTGTGGAAACACGCGGTGCTCGATCGGATTATGTTTCGAGCAGTATGGGGCGTAGTGGGCCACCCGGATTTCCAGTCCGAGCCGGTCTGCCAGATCTTGCAGATCCGCTTTGAAAAGCCACGAATCACTTGGGTTGCTACCTCCGCCATCGCACAGTAGCAGTAACCGTGTGGCTTGGGGATAATCGGCGCGACCCTGTTTTTCCCACCAGTGCGCTACGCTGTCGCAGGCAAACTGCGTCGTGTCACGGCTCACCCCGATGTTCACATGTGCCTTGTTCAGCCCGATGTCGTACAGCCCATGCGGGATGACCTTGCCTTCGCTGTAGCTCGGAAAATCATGGTCGAGGACTTCAAGCTGCTCGCGCGTGTAGAGCTTGCCGTCGCGATAGAAATTGCCCAGCATCTCCTTCTTCTTCGTATCGATGCTGAGGACAGGCTGGTCGTCTTCGAGATATTCCGCCTTGAGTTGCGTAATACGCTGAAATTGTACGTCGCGTTGTGCGTGGGACTTGAACGACTTCTTTTTCTGTGATTGCCGCCGGGAAAAACCGTTGCGCTTTAGCAGCTGCCGGACCGTTCGCACGCTCACCCGTTCGCCTACTTGCTGCGTCATCGCCTGTGCGATTTCGCGTGGCTTCAGATCCGTCCAGATGATGCCGTGTTGTGGATTACCCGCCGTATGCTCTCGCACCACATCTAGAAATACCGCGTTCCACTCCGGATGGTCCGTTAACCTGGATTTACGCCCCTTTTTTTCGGATCCGCTCTCCAACCGGATCCAGCTCTTCTTCCAGGTCCTTTAGCCCTTGTCTAATTGTTTTCGGGTCCATTTCAAACAGTTTCGCAATATATTCGAAACCGCCATGGCCCAGCTTGTCCGCCTCCACAGCCGCATACCGCCGTCGGTCCTTCTCCGACAAGCGCGCGTACAGCCGCTTCATCCGCGTTTCAACCTCAGCCCGGTAACCAGCCTGCATCGTTTGTCCTCCAGAGGCATCACATCTTACCCGCGTCGCTTTGCGCACGCCAGGTCCACTTCGGGAAGTTATTTCTCACTCGTTCCTAAGGGCGTGACGTTCGCTGGAACGGACAACGCACTGGTTGAACGGTGCCAATGGACGCAGGACAGCCTGGGCGGCAGTTGGATTGCCAACATCGACCGCACTGGACCTGCCGGAATCGGCTATCAAGTATCAGTTCTGGGTGGCAAATGGCTCTGGGACCAAGCCGACGGGACCCTGAACCGTGGCAGAGTGACCGGAGGCTGGGTATTATGGCCTAACAGCTTGGACCAAGACATTGGCTGTGGCCAAGGAGTCGCAAAGTTCAGCATCGCGCTATCGGTCATTGGGCGTTCTCGTGGCGGGGCCTTTGAGGGCTGTCTGGATGACACGCATCTGGACCCGACGAAGCAGCCGTTTGTCTTTCCGCCCCGGATTTGGGGCAAGCTGAACATCAGTTCCCCTTAGCGCCCTGGTACTTTCAGCCCCCCGCCAAGGGTTTCTTAATTCTCTCGGGGGCTTTCGTGCGGCTTTCTTCATCGAAGGTCAGCTTGCGGGCACGCGCTGGTCGGTGGATACTAAGGACGGGCGACTTGCGAGGGCTGCCTGTACTTTTCTTCATGGACGAGGCTCTCTCCTATCTGGGAGAGGGCCCTCTTTTTTGAGGCGTGGCCTACTGGCATAACGTGGCCCCCAGAGTCGCGCGAGCGTACGCGAAGGTAGCCATCGTGCCTGTTTCAGGCCTGAAACAGATTGACTCCATTCCGTCTCGCCTTGGCTACAAACTTATCATGAAATCTGATTCATCCGGATCGTGGCATGGATGAGGCTCCAAAGAAAAAGTTTCGGAGCACCAGCGAAAACGAGTGCGCTGTAGCAAGAATCGGCGGGTGCTCACGAGGATATTTGGAGGAGTCGCGGCCAACAGCCGGATGCATATTCGTTTCAGTTCTATAGCATTGCAATCGGGGATTGAATGAACTGGAGGAATCCATGAAATCGGTTTTCGCCCGAAGTACCTACCCAATTGCCATAGCAGTAGCTGGCTTGACTGCAATAGGAACTTCAGCCGGATGGGCACAGGCACCTTGGCAGCAACGGAGTATGGTTACTTATCAGGCGCCTGCTGAGAATTCCAAGTACACGCAGCAGCTTGCGATTGACGTGGGCGACGTCCCCGGGCACCAAATTCGCCTCTTCGAGATTCAAAGCACGTACCCAAAGGACCCACCGGTGTTTCTGGGAGTGCGGGTCAAGAATTCGATTACGCGCGGTCAGTCTGACTATGTAGGTTCCGATGGCCGCGTTTCTGCCTATGTCCTCCACTTCATGGAGAACGGGGACCGGATATATGGCAGGTATGAGGGCACCTCACAAGGGACGTCTGGTGAGGCTACCGGTCGGCGAACGGTATTGGGGAACACAACTCTTACTGGTGGTTCAGGAAAGTTTCGCGGGATTCGCGGCACACTCCACAGCTCTTCCATTGCGGACCCCTCGAAAGGTTTCGTTGAGACCAAAAATGAAGGCATTTATTGGCTGGAGAAGGAGTGACGGAAGGTGTTGGGGCCGTTGGTATTTCACAGGCGCGATGGCCACCTTCGCGTACGCTGAAAAGCTCCATGCAGGGCAATTCGCACTGAAGGACGCTTGTAAAGGCAGATTCATTGTCCTAGGGACATCTGAGATAGTCTCTCCGGGTTCCGGCTCTCGCCCAGGCACACTTGACTGAGTCGTGCCCAGAGATGAAGAAGGCAGAAGAAGGTAACAGCACAGCACCTTTTTCGGTTCCTATCACACTGGTGGCGAGAAAAAGCGACGAGCCTGCTCATGGGTGTGCGTCATTGGGTTTCATGTATGACCCGACAGTTAAAAGCCGTTGCATGGCAACTTCCCCACCAGAGACTATGCTGCACAGAACGTCACCGAACAGCGACCCAGGGGAGTGCAAGGTGTTGATTCGGTAAAAGAGGTTCTTCGCATTTCCAGCCGCACCATCCGTAGTAGCTCCGCTGTAACCTTCTATTGTGGGGGGCGCACCGTGCCTATATTGCACACGGCGCAGTATCCCATTGCGCAGGCGAATCCCCCGGTGCCAGCGTATTGCGCCTCGCCAGCTATCCTCTTCTCTGCTGGCGAGGTGCTCTCCTTTGCAGCAATGGCAATCGTCAGGCGCCGCTATGAGCACCGTGAACGCGGGCATTGAGGCGTTCGGTCGGGCAGCAGCACTCGAATTGCAAGGCAAGATTCGCGTGAATGTTGTCAGCCCAGGATGGGTGTCGGAGACGCTCGAGGACCCGAAGCACACTACTATCTGATGCCTACGATGATGCACGAGAAAGAGAGCGCAGAACAGTGCCTCAGGACGCCGTTGCAGGAAGCCTTACTGCACGAGCTAAGGGGAAATTGGGGGCGAAAGAAGCCGGTGAAGCGCGCAAAGAGTGGGTGCTGGCGGCTCTATTCACGGTGGCATGCTTCAGCGAAGCCTTCCTGGTGCTGCGGGGCCAGCTGGTCGGCCTGCCGTTCGTCGCGCCTCTGGTGGCCGCTCGAGAGCATATTCATGCCCGAGTCATCATGCTTTGAGTAGGTAGGTACAACTGGAAAGCACTTTAATGCGAGAGGTGTTGCGGCTCGAAGGCAGTTTAAGGTGCAACGCCAGCCGGATGGCTCGAAAAATCAAGGGGTTAAGGCATTGTTTAGAAGCACTTTAATGTCCTACCTCACCTGCTGTTCGGTTTTTCCTTCTTAGAGAGTTCCTCAATCAGTAGGTCAGGGAACTGGCCGCCGGCGCCGAACACCATCCAGAGTGGGACGCCAAATAACGCCCCCACCGCCGCAATTCCTAAGCCTCGACGGGCGAACGCGGCCGCGACGATGGCGAGACCTGAAAGCCCAAGCCGAGTGGACGTGCTACGGCTGTCCCAGGCGTATTCCTTGAGAGCCCCAGCCGCCATCTTCGCGAGGGCCCAGGCTCCGCCACTTTGCGCAGTCGCTCGGTAAGCCGCGCGCGCCTGTTCATACCGGGGCAGTTCGCTGTCGCGGATCACTAAGAGCTGACGCATTAATGCGAGGACAGTGTACCGGTCCTCTTCGGCGATCTGGGTGGCTACGGTGGCAGCGAGCTGGCGCAGCTTCTCCTGATTGAGATCTTCTGACACGTTGCCCCCTTTGCTGCTAGATCCAGACCTGTGGACACCCATCGCTTAGGATAATCGCCCAGTGTCAGTCCTTCATACGCCTCGGCGCGCCCGTGCGGCCTGATTTGCCGTCGCGACCTGGTCAGCTCGGGCGAGTCGCGGGCTTGTCGAGAGAGCTCACGATCCAGTCCCGCGCCTCGGCCGCCTGGTCGTCCGGGAAAGTTCTGATGTGGGCCGGCACCACGAAGCGGAAGACATCGATAGCGCGGCGGATCCAGTCATGATCCGTCACCACAGCTACGGCTTCCCAATGCCAGTAATGGGCAACCCCAAGTTTCAGGTCATCCCATGCCGCACCCGCGGACATCCGCGTGAAACCGGGACCGAGCTCATAGTAGACGCGAATCTTGTCGTGCCCCTTCATCGCGGCGTTCACGGCAGGAATCAGAATCCGCTCGTAATCATCTCGTGTGACTTCGCCGGACGCACGCACCGCGACGACGTTGCCGGGGAAGCCTTCCAGGATTTCGATCATGGCAGCTCCTGTTTGCGGGCCTTCGCGGGCGCGCGGCCGCCTGCACGGATACCGGATGCGGATGCGCCTTGTGGTACCTGCTAAAAAGCTCGCTTCCACGGTACATGGGACGTGCAGGCGGGACAAGGAAGATTCTCGTCTCTGACCTCCATTTCTCTTGTCGCGGGCGATGGCGTTGGCGCCATCGCTAAGACACACCTTTAGTTGAATCACCGGCACATATGCCGCATAAGGTATATTTCGACCGAAGGCCGCGTTTGAGGCTCGGCCGGAATTCGTGAAATTTTCGCCAAATATAGAACTAAGACATTGATCCGTAAGGAAAATGTAGTATCTGTGTCAGCTCATCCTCAAGCGCCACAGGCACTGGATGACTGATCGTCTCTCATCGACCCTTCTCGGCCACTCGCGCTTCGTATTGCCATTAACCGGTATCGTGGGAGAAGGTGTCATTCGAATGACGGCGTAAGTCCGTGAACGTCGCCGCGGTCGATCTCGGGTCAAGGCCCCGAGCCTCGAGCTCGAGGAAGACTTGGGCCCAGCGTGCGCCTTCCAATGTACTTGCCTTTCTTCTCGTCAGTTCACCGCAATAAGTGCTTAAAATGCCACGCCAGAGGCCGGTGAAAGCGTACCGGCTGACATCGCCGAGGGACGGGCCATATGAATATCACGCTGCGCCAACTCAGGTATTTCGTCGAGATCGCGCAGAGCCGTAGCTTCTCGCGCGCCGCGGAACGGTTGCGGATAGCCCAGCCCGCTCTCAGCCAGAATATTTCCTCACTGGAAGACACCCTGGGCGCAAAGCTGTTCGAGCGCCATGCTCGTGGCGTCGAAATCTCGCCGGCCGGCGAGCGGCTGCTGACGAGCGCCATCGACATTCTCGCTCGTACCGACGCCTTGAAAGACGACATCGACGGACGCGCAAGCCTTCCGACCGGGAGTGTGCGTCTGTCGATTGCCGGATCCATTGCCAGCGCCGTCATCGCGCCGCTGCTTGGCGCCGTGGCACGCGAGTATCCCGGCATCGAAGTGACCGTGCACGAAAGCATGTCCTTCGAATCTCGTGCGCTCGTCGAGTCGGGGCAGGCGCATCTGGCCCTGATGCCGAGCCCCTCGGAAATCCAGGGAATGGCCTCCATGCCGCTCTACGAAGAGCGCTTCTTGTTGTACGGTACGCGCGCGGCCATGCGCCGCAAGCCAGAGACAATGACATTCGCGGAGGTGGCAGAACTGCCACTGGCCGCGCCGGACGGCGCGCATGATCTGCGCAAGATCATCGAGCGTGCGGCCAATGCCATTGGCCGCACGCTCGATGTCCGGTACGAGCTCAACAGCCCGCAGATGCTGATCGCGCTGGCACGCGATGGACTCGCCTATGTCGTGATGCCGCCGAGTGCCTGCCTTGAGGCTGTCGCGGCCAAATCCATTGTCGGACGCCCGGTGATGGAGCCCGAACTGACCCGTATCCAGGCGCTGGTCTGGCCCGAGGACCGCCCCCTGTCTCCTGCTGCAGCGGCAATCCGTGACCTCATCGCCCGCCTTGTCGGTGACCTCGTGGAGAGCGGCGCGCTGCCCGGCCGGACGGTCGGGGCGACCTATAAGAAAAAATGAAACCTCCCTAGTCCGAGACAGTATTGGTTTCGGCGCAACGGCTTGATTAGAGTTGTCTCCATAGCGCGCTGAGACGCCTTCGATGGAGACAAGCATGGCAAGCAAGAATGTTGTGGTCATCATGTCCGATGAGCACGACCCGAGGATGATGGGCTGCTCCGGGCATCCCTTCGTGAAAACCCCCAACCTGGATGCACTGGCCGCCCGCGGCGTGCGCTTCTCCAACGCCTACACACCCAGCCCGATCTGCGTCCCGGCCCGTGCAGCCTTTGCCACGGGCCGGCGGGTGCATCAAGTCCGGCTCTGGGACAACGCTATGCCCTATACCGGCGAGCAGCGCGGCTGGGGCCATGTGCTGCAGGACCGGGGCATCCGCGTCGAGAGCATTGGCAAGCTGCATTACCGCAACGAGGAAGATCCGGCGGGCTTCGATGCGGAGCACCTGCCGATGCACGTGGTCGGTGGCCACGGCATGGTCTGGGCGTCGATCCGCAATCCGTTTCGTCCGCGCGAGAACGGCCCGCGCATGCTGGGCGAGCATATCGGCCCCGGCGAGTCGTCGTACACGCAATACGACCGGGCGGTGACACAGCGGGCGGTGCAATGGCTGCAGGAGGCGGCACAGCGCCAGGAAGACGGCGTCGTCCTGTACGTCGGCTTGGTCGCGCCGCATTTCCCCTTCGTCGTGCCTGAAGCGTTTTACAACCTCTACCCGACCGACTGCCTGCCGGAGCCGAAGCTGCACCCGCGTACCGGCTACGAACAGCATCCCTGGGTCAAGGAGTATTGCGACTTCATGGCGTCGGAAAGGCAGTTCGCCAATGCCGACGAACGCCTGCGCGCCTTCGCCGCGTACTACGGGCTCTGCACCTGGCTCGACCACAACGTCGGCCAGATCCTCGGGGCGCTGCGCGACAACGGATTGGAAGACACCACGCACATCGTCTATACCTCCGACCACGGGGACAACCTCGGTGCGCGTGGTGTTTGGGGCAAGTCGACCCTCTATGAAGAGAGCGTCAAGGTACCGATGCTGCTGGCCGGCCCGAATGTCACGCCCGGTGTGTGCGACACCCCGGTCGACCTCCTGGACTTGTTCCCGACGATCCTGCAAGGCGCCGGCATCGATCCGGCGACGGAGATCGATGACCGGCCCGGCCGCTCCCTGTTCGAGCTTGCGCGTTCCGCGCCGGAACCGGATCGGGTCATCCTCAGCGAGTACCACGCGGCAGGCAGCAATGCGGGTGGCTTCATGCTACGCAAGGGATGCTGGAAGTACCACTATTACGTTGGCTTCCGCCCGGAGTTGTTCGACCTGCGGTCGGACCCCGAGGAACTGACCGATCTGGCTGGCGATCCAGCCTACTCCCCGGTACTGGCCAGCATGCATGAGGCCCTGCTGGCGATCTGTGACCCCGATGCCGTTGATCGGCAGGCCAAGTGCGATCAAGCCGCCCTGATCGAGCACTACGGCGGCCCCGATGTGGCCCATACGCTCGGCTCGTCCACATCCACCCCCGTGACGGCGAAGACCGTCGCATAAGACAGGAGGTGACATCATGGACGATCAGCTTCAACTGACACCGTCGACCGAGATCGACGAGCGCTTTCTCACGGACTGGAGCGGACTCGCCGTTGGACGGCCCGCCCAGGTATATCGCCCTGCCACGACCGGGGAAGTCGCGGCCATCGTACGCCGCTGCCACGAGCAAGGGCGCCGGATCACGGTGCAGGGCGGGCTGACCGGCGTGGCCGGCGGTGCGGTGCCCGGCGAGGGGGACGTGGTGATCAACCTCGAACGCATGAACCGGATCGAAGAGATCGACGCCCTCGAAGGCGTGATGCAGGTCCAGGCCGGCGCGACGCTCCAGCAGGTCCAGGAGGCGGCGGCAGACCAGGGCTGGATGTTCGCGGTCGACCTCGGCGCACGCGGCAGTTGCCAGATCGGTGGAAATGCCTCGACCAATGCCGGCGGCATCCGCGTGATGCGCTACGGAACAATGCGCGACTCCGTGCTCGGCATCGAGGCCGTGCTGCCCGACGGCACTGTTGTCTCGTCGCTATCCCGCCTGGTCAAGAACAGCACGGGACTGGATCCACGGTTCCTGTTCATCGGAACCGAAGGCACGCTGGGCATCATCACACGGCTGACCCTGCGGCTGCATCCGCCGATGGGCGATCTGGCGGCGGCGTGGGTGTCGGCCGCCCGCTTCGAGGCGCTGCCGCAACTGCTGCGTGCGCTCAAGCGCCGCCTGGGTTCGGCGATGTGCGCGTTCGAATTCATGTCCGATCGTTTCGTCAGCCTTGCGTCGCGCCTGACTGGGCAGCCGGCGCCAGTCGCCGCAGCGCCGTGGCATGTCCTGATCGAGGCGGCCGGCAATGTCGGGCAATCGATGGATGACGCGCTGCAAACAGCGTTGTCCGATGCGCTGGAAGCTGGCGAGATCACCGACTGCGCCCTTGCCGCATCGCTGTCGCATCGGGAAGCGTTCTGGCGTCTGCGCGAGTCAATCCCGGAAGTCCTTACGCATCTCAAGCCGGCTGCGACGCTCGACCTCGGCCTGCCGTGGAGCGAGACTGCCAGCTACATCGGGCAACTGGAAGCCGCGCTGCGGGAACGCCTGCCGGATGCGGAACACCTGTTCCTCGGGCATCTGGGCGACAACAACATCCACCTGATCAGCGGCCCCGTCGACGACGCCGGCGTGCATCTCGTCGACCAACTGGCCTACGCTGCACTGAAGGGCCGCGGGGGCACCGTCAGTGCCGAACATGGCATTGGCCGGCTGAAGAAGGAATACCTCCTGGTATCGCGCAAGCCTGAGGAGATCGCGCTGATGCGTCGCCTCAAGCAGGCGATGGATCCGGCCGGCATACTGAATCCCGGCCGGATATTCGACTAGCGCGGGAGATCCACATGCATCGCAGAACCTTCATGGGTGCGCTGGGCGCGTCGCTGCTCGCCACGCTCGACCCGGCGTGGGCGCAGGGCTATCCCAACGCGCCGGTCAGGATGATCGTGCCCTACGCGGCCGGGGCGGGGCGGACGCCATCGCCCGCCTGCTCGGGCAGGGAATGGGCAACGAACTCAGGCAGAGCTTCGTGGTTGACAACCGTCCCGGGGCTGGCGGAATGATGGGCGCCGAGGCGGCCGCTAAGTCCTCCCCGGACGGGTATACGGTGCTCGTTGCCGGCAATCCGGAACTGACCATTACGCCGTGGCTGCAGGCAAAGACGTCGTATGCGCCGATCACCGACTTCACGCCGGTCGTGCTGATCTCGCAGTCGCCAAACGTGTTCGTCGCCAAAGCAACGCTCGGCGCGAACACCTTGCGCGCGGCGTTCGACGCGGCAAAACGCAGCCCCGGCGGGATCACGGTCGGCACGCCCGGCAACGGTTCACCGCAGCACATTGCACTGGAGTTGCTGCGGGCGCAAACCGGGCTCGACATCGTCCACGTTCCTTACAAGGGGGCCGGCCCTGCAACCGTGGCCGCGCTGGGCGGCGAGGTGACCTTCGCGCTCGTCGGCGCGCCCCCGCTGTTACCGCATATCGCGTCCGGCAAGCTGGTGCCGCTGGCGATCACCCAGCCCCGCCGCTCGCCGCTGCTGCCGAACGTGCCGACGCTTGGCGAGGCGATGGGCGTCATGCGGGAGGACGACTTCGTGACGTGGTATGGACTGCTCGTGCCGTCGCGCGCGCCCGCGGACGTCGTCGCCCAGCTTGAAAAGGCAGCGTTCACTGTGCTCAAGCGCCCGGACACGAGGGCGAGGTTCTTGGCCCTCGGGACGGATCTGGTCAGCATGCCGGGCGCGCAATTCGCAGAACGGATGCGCAGCGAATCGACGCGTTACAGAGACATCATCAGGCGCTTCGGCATCAAAGGGACGTAGCTCCCGCCAGCCCGTCTGGCGTTGTGATTGGCCCTTCTTCAAATCCATTGCCTGCTCGTTCTCGAAGCGGACGCTCGCCTATCGGATCCGCCTGCCCCGGGGCACGCTCGTCTGATCGATCCGCTGGCGACGACCTTCGCCAGCAGCCTGTCGCAGGATGACAGCCGCATGCTGGGAACGGCCGGACCTCGATGCCGGGCGTGCGCAACAAACTCTGAGCGACGCGACGCAGAGCGCGACACAATACCGATTGGAGACAAGTCATGACGTCGATCGACCTCGCGCTGCAAGCGCGCCACCCCATGCTCAGGCAGAAGTGGAAGACCGTTATCCTGGCCAGCCTTGGTGGCTCGCTGGAACTGTACGACTTCATCATCTACGGCGTCTTCGCGCGGGAGATCGCCACGCAGTTCTTTCCAGCGTCAGATCCCGTCGCTTCGCTGATTGGCGCCTTCGGCGTCTTCGCGCTCGGGTACGTATCCCGGCCGCTGGGCGGCGTCATCCTGAGCAGCCTGGGCGACCGCTTTGGCCGGCGCGTGGTCTTCCTGGTCTCAGTGCTGGCGATGTCGGCCACGACCATCGGCATCGGGCTGGTCCCCGGTTATGCCGCCATCGGCATGGCCGCACCGGTGTTGCTCGTGCTGCTCCGACTCTTGCAAGGCTTCTTTCTGGCAGGGGAATTGCCCTGCTCGATCACCTATGTGGTGGAGGAAGTGCCCGGCCGGGCCAGCACGGTCAGTGGGCTTGTCATTTTCTGCGCCGCTGCGGGCATCCTGATCGCCACGCTAGTCAGCCTGGTCATTCATTCGACGCTGTCGGCAGACGATGTGCTGGCATACGGATGGCGCGTCGCCTTCCTTTTTGGCGGCGTCATCGGCCTGCTGTCTTACTGGCTGCGGACTTCGCTCGAAGAATCCAGCGAGTTCCAGCAACTCAGGAGCCTCAAGGTCAAGCACCCGTTCCGCCGCGTGCTCGCTGAATATCCGAAGCAGATCGTTGTCGGCGTGGGAGTGGCAGGGATCGTCAACGCGTCGAACAGCCTGCTGTTCGTGGTGCTGCCGTCGTACATGGCGCTTGTACTGCATGAAGATCTGCGTCTGGTCAGCGAGGGGCAGAACATCGGGATTGCCACGATGTGCGTGTCGCTCCTTCTCTTTGCCTGCCTGGGTGACCGTATCGCGTCCCGGCACTGGCATCGGCTCGGGACCATCCTGATGCTGGCAGTGAGCTACCCGTTCTATGCACTGCTCACTGCCCAGAGGCTCGACGTGATCGCAGCCTTCACGATCATCGGGGCCGTGGGCGGACTGGTGAATGGGTCCTACGCATTCCTGTTGGCCGATCTTTTCCCCACTGAAGTCCGCTTCAGCGGCATTGCACTTTCGCTTAACCTTGCCACTGTCGTTTTCACCGGCGCCACCCCCTTCCTGGTGACGCAATTGCTGCACGCGACAGGATCCCTGGCTGCACCAGGCCTCTATCTGACGGGTGTCGCCGTGATCGCACTGGCTGCTGGCATCGGGCTGAAGGCGATGGGAGGCAGGATCGATCGCACCGGCAGGGACGCGGGGGCTTCTTGATTCGCCATTAACTTCGGCCAGGCAGCGAGCGAACCGTCCGTCAAGGGCCATAGGGCTGGCCATGCGTTGCCGTCGGGCTCCCGAGGACCCATACTGGAACGACTGCAATTGAGCCAAGCCCGGCCCTCGAGATTCTGAGTCCGATTGACTCAGACTGGCCGAAGGCGGGCGATCGTCGGTCGCCAGGCCGGCACCGACTACGGATTTCCGCTTCCGACCCTTTCCAGTCGGCCGTCCATCCGACTATGGCCGTCTGTCCTAGGTTGTAAAGCAGCCGGCTGGCGTTGTCTGCCCACGCTATCGCAGGTCATCATTTCTCTTGTCGGACAAATGTGCGACAAGAAGGCGCGCTGCTGGCGACAAAGCATCGAAATTCCGGAAGCAAATCGAAAAGCCTCGGCGAGCCCACTCATCCCGTAGCGGTACCACTTTTGCTCCAAAAGCCTCAGCTATCGGCTGCACCGTTTCTGCCGGAATGATGCAGATTCCAAGGTTTGCCTCGACGCATCGAAGAGCACCGTCAAACGTAGAGACCACCGCCCGGTAGAGCATCCGTTTGCCAAGAATGGCCGCCTGCCGACCGAGCAACGCATGAATGGCGGATTGCGCGGGCATGCCTACATGGTCGAACGGTAGTGTTTGTTCAAAAGTGCATTGATCCGCGTCCGCGAGAGGGTGGTCGGCAGGGACGACTGCCGCCAAATGATCGCTGCGATAAGGCCGTGTCTGAAAGCCCTCTAGGCCGGCCGCGTTCCAGCATATGCCGAGGGGAACGGTGCCATCGCGCAGGGCCTCGACAATGTCATTGCTCAATCCCTCATCGATCGTGACTGCAATGTCGCGATGCTCTGGGATCCGAAGGAATGATGCAATGTCCTGCGGCAGCAACTCCGCCATTGATGAAACCGTGGCGATCAACCGTACGTGCCCTCGTATGCCGCTTCCGAAGTCGGCCAGGTCCCGAGCGGCACGGTCGGCAGCCGCAATCATGGCACGCGCATGGGATAACAGCACTTCACCCGCAGCTGTCGGAATGACGCCACGTCGGCCCCTTTCAAACAGCTTCGCTCCAACCGAGTCCTCTAGCTGCCCGAGGCGCTTACTGACACCAGACGCAACCAAGTGCGACTGTTCCGCAGCACGAGCGATGTTCTGGTTCTCGCACGCGGCAACAAAAAGGCGCAGTGATGTTAAGTCGAAGTCTCTCATCAGCCATACCGAAAAAATTGACTTGGAAGTAACTTAGGTATTCCCATGGGTGGTGGCTGGCGGTTTCCTTTGGCACCAGTCATTCCATTTCGTCACGATAGCCTACACGAAAGATCGCTGTTCCTCCTGTTGTTAACGCCATAAATTTCAGGCCATGATGCAACTTCATGGAAATTACACATGGCAACCACGATCCCACAGCGCGCAGTGATCCGCGAAGTCGGCTTGCGCGATGGCCTTCAAAGCATTCGGACAATCCTGCCCACCGAACGGAAGAAGGAATGGATCCGCGCGGCCTATGACGCAGGGCTCAGGGAGTTGGAAGTTGGATCATTTGTGCCGGCCCGCCTTCTGCCGCAACTCGCCGACACCGCCGAGATCGTAGATTTCGCACGCACTTTGCCGGGCCTTTTTGTTTCGGTTCTCGTACCAAACCTGCGAGGCGCAGAGGACGCCATCGCCAGTGGCGCCGACTTGATGATTGTGCCTTTGTCTGCAAGCCACGCTCACAGTCTTGCGAACCTGAGAAAGACACCCGACGAGGTAGTAACAGAAGTCGGACGCATTCGCGCCGCACGGGATGCCTCTAGTTCGAAGACCGTTATCGAAGGCGGGGTAGGGACCGCCTTCGGCTGCACCATCCAGGGCGAAGTAAATCCCGCAGAAGTGCTTCGGCTGATGGAGGCGTTGCTAGATGTCGGGGCTGATCGTGTCTGCCTCGCCGACACGGTCGGTTATGCCGATCCTTTGATGGTCATGGACCTGTTCGAGCGGGCCCGCGCAATAGCCGGGGACAAGCTCTGGTGCGGCCACTTTCACGATACCCGTGGCTTGGGTCTTGCCAATGTGTTCGCCGCGCTTCAGACCGGCATCACGCGTTTTGATGCCTGCTTGACCGGTATTGGCGGCTGCCCTCATGCACCTGGTGCCAGCGGCAATGTGGCCGGCGAAGACCTGGCCTATATGTTGGAAAGCATGGGCATTGAGACCGGAGTCGACATCTCTGCACTGCTGGTCCTGCGGGAAAAAATCTCCGCATGGCTGGCAGGCGAAATCATGCATGGAACTCTGTGGAAAGCGGGGCTACCAAAAACCTTTGGGACTACCCAAGTCACCGCAGCAGCTTGAGAGGCAACATGGATTATCACTTAACCCAGTCGGACGAACAGGGTCTCCCGTTGGCCGGCATCCGGGTCCTAGAGTTTTCGCACATGGTCATGGGCCCGACATGCGGGATGATCCTTGCCGACCTCGGTGCCGAAGTCATCAAGATCGAGCCTCCAGGCGGTGACAAGACTCGAAACCTGCTTGGCGTCGGCATCGGCTTCTTCCGCACATTCAATCGCAACAAGAAGAGCGTCGTGCTGGACATCCAGACCGAAGAGGGTCGCGCTGCTGCTGCTGAGCTTGCGGAGCAGAGTGACGTGCTGATAGAGAACTTCCGTCCCGGTCTGATGCAGCAATTTGGCCTCGACTACAAGACGCTTGCTGAGAAGAATCCGCGTCTGATCTATGTGACCCACAAGGGGTTCTTGCCCGGCCCATATGAGCATCGGCTGGCGCTCGATGAAGTCGTACAGATGATGGCCGGCTTATCCTACATGACGGGGCCGGTAGGCCAGCCGCTGCGCGCGGGAACATCTGTGAACGACATCATGGGGGAATGTTCGGTGCGATTGGCGTGCTCGCGGCGTTGCGCGAGCGGGACCATACGGGGCGCGGACAAGAACTCCAGAGTGCCCTGTTTGAGAACTGCGTGTTCCTGTCGGCACAGCACATGCAGCAGTATGCGATGACAGGCGAGGCGCCACCCCCGATGCCGGCCAGGGCGCAGGCTTGGAGCATCTACGACATCTTCACGCTTGCCGAAGGAGAGCAGCTCTTTATTGGCGCGGTGAGCGATAAGCAGTTCGTCGCACTGTGCAACGTGCTGGGTCATCCGGAACTGATCGGTCGGCCGGAATACGCCGACAACTCGCTACGCGTGGCAGCGCGCCCGATGATGCTTCAGGAACTCGGCCAGATTCTGAGCAGGATGTCCGTCGCAGAGTTGTCGCCGAAACTGGAAGCCGCGGGTGTCCCATACGCGCCCATTGTCCGCCCTGATCAACTGATCGAGGATCCGCACCTGAAGGCGAGCGGCGGCCTTGTCCCGATGCAAGTGGAAGACGGGTCTACGGCGCCGGTCGTCTTACTGCCCTTTACCATGAATGGTCGACGCCCCGGGGTGCTCAGGCCGCTCCCGAGTGCCGGTGAGCACAACGCCGAGATCCTGTCGCGACTACGTTCGACAGTCTAGGCAGGGTAGAGAACCCCTACATAAATAAACAGGAGACAACCGATGCTTTCTCGTTCGACGCGGTGGCTGTCGCTCGGCCGCCGCAGATTGCTCTCAGTCATTACCGCGTCATCCCTTACGGCCGTGTTGGCAGGCATTACCAGCTTTCCTGCCATTGCGCAGAACGGCAAGCCAGTGCGGCTCATCTTGCCCTTGAGCGCTGGATCCGGAGCCGACACCATTGCAAGAGCTGCAGGCCCCGCGCTTACCAAAGCCATGGGTCAGCCAGTCGTGATTGAGAACTTGCCAGGGGCCGGCGGCGTAACAGGAACAGCGCAGGTTACCAAGGCTTCTCCGGATGGCAGCACGCTGGGTCTGGTGTCGAACAATCACGTCATTAACCCAAGCGTCTACAAATCGATGCCCTTTGACGCATTGAAGGACATCACCCCGATCAGCATCATTGGTGCCGTCCCGTTTGTCCTGGTTGTGAATCCGAAGGTGCCTGCGAAGAACATGAAAGAGCTCGTAGCTCTCATGAAGGCCAAGTCCGACGGATTCAACATGGGTTCGTCTGGAAACGGAACGATTCTCCACCTCGCTGGTGAAATGTTCCTGGTCGAGGCCGGTGTCAAGGCTCGTCACATTCCTTACAAGGGCACCGGCCCAATGGTTACCGACGTCCTGGGTGGCCAGGTCGAGATGGCCGTTGTCGCACTTAACGCGGTGCAGCCGTTCCTCAAGGCAGGCAGTCTTCGCGCGATTGGGCTGCTGAGCGATAAGAGATCTGCCGCCGCGCCGGACATTCCCACTCTCGCGGAACAAGGCCTTCGCAACTTCAACGTTGAGGGCTGGATTGCTGTAATCGGGCCTGCCGGAATGAAGCCGGTCGAGGTGAAGCGTGTCCATGACGCCTTCGCATCAGCATTCAGGAGCCCCGAAGTCATGGAAGCTATGGAGAAGCAGGCAACCAGCGTCAATCCAAGCACTCCGGAAGCTGCGGCCAAGTACTTCAAGTCCGAAGCCGAACGCTATGCCGCGCTCGTCAAGAAAGCCAACGTGACCATCGAGTAGCGCTGTTGTCGTCTCATTACTAGAACCAGGAAAATAGCATGTCCCTATATCAGCTCGGCGATCACTCGCCTTCCGTCTCCGACTCGGCGTTCGTCGCTACCGAGGCCACGGTCATCGGTCGCGCACACCTCGCGGAACACGTCACCGTTTGGCCCGGTGCCGTCATTCGAGCTGACAACGAGCCCATCAAGGTCGGGCAGGGGAGCAACATCCAGGAAGGCGCCGTCTTGCACACCGATCTCGGCATTCCTCTCACGATTGGCGCTGACGTAAGTGTTGGTCATCAGGCCATGCTGCATGGATGTACCGTGGGAAGCGGGTCTTTGATCGGCATTCAGGCGGTGATTCTCAACAAGGCGGTGATTGGCGAAGACTCGCTGGTCGCAGCGGGAGCGCTCGTGACGGAAGGCAAGAGCTTCCCGCCGCGGTCTCTCATTCTGGGCTCACCCGCAAAAGCAGTGCGGGAGCTTTCCGACGATGAGGTCGCAAACCTGCGCGCCAATGCAGCCGACTATGTCAAGCGCGGTGGTACCTACAAGGCTTCGCTGAAGAAGATCGCATAGCTCGGCCGGTCCCTCCGGCGCTTTTACATCGCTCCGGTTTGGATTCTCCCGAACCGGAGTGCCCGCGCCCTTGGACCTGATCCTCGCTTGAACGGCGGGAGTCGGCCCGGTTCCGGCCATCAAAAATCAGGAGCTAACTGACTCAAACTGGCGTGCGCCGTGCAAAGGCGGCGCTTTTCCAGCGGGTGCAAGTCCCGCCCGGCAACCGCTCCAGCCGGAAGCAACCGGAGCAGCTATGGAGGTAACGAAATGGCTGAAGCCTTCGGTGTAGCGTGTCACAAATTTCGGTGACCGCGCGAGTGTGCAGGCCGTAACGCGAGTGAACGCCGAGCAAACCTCGAAAAAGTCGATGCGCAGGCCGACCCGACCGCCAGTGCGGGGAAGGCTGATACGGCTGGGTGGATGAGCAGGCAGGACGCCCAGCCGCTGCGCCGGGGTAGTGGCGACAGCATGTGCACAAGGAAAGCGCAGCAACACGGGAAGCCCCTTGACGTGGTCAGGGATGGCCAACCGGACTCCCGCGAGGGACAGGCCGGGCTCCTTGGGGCGACGGAGAGGCCCGTAGTACCGATGAAGCCGGGTAATGCCGGTGGAGGGAAGGGGCCTCAGTTCAAGACAAACGCAATAAGTAGTGAGGGACCTGGAGATTGAGCAACCTATCAACTCCGTTTGGTGTTCAGAAGCTGCAGATGGCGTTACACGCGAAAGCGAAGGCAGAAGCTGGGTACCGCTTTTATGCGCCAGGCGCGGGGACGGCACGATCATGAATTCAGCCATGCCGCCGTCCAGGCCAAGGCCGCCACCCACTGCCGGACTCCTTGCATGGCCTTCGCAATAGTTCTCGGCGGAGGTCTGGCAAGTGCGGCAAATGCCGCAGCCCCATGGAACATAGACAGCGACCGGATCACCTTCCTTCCATCCTGTTACGCCATCGCCGACGGCTCCCACCCATCCCGCGTTCTCGTGGCCCAGTGTGAATGGACCCGTCTTGCCGATGCCGTGGTCCAGGACGTGAAGATCGGAATGACAGACGCCTGCGCCCCCGATCTTCACCAGCACCTGCCCGGGGCCGGCAACCGGCTTGGGCAAGTCAACGATCTCCGGGGACGTCCCGCCTCGATATATCTGACTGCTTTCATGGAAAATGCGAAGATGTCATATGGCGCCGAAGCGCAGGGCGAGCCGATACGGCGTATGCATATCAGTCCGCCTTGATATCGAGCGATTTGACGATCCTTGCGTTGCGTTCGAACTCGACGCGCACGTCGTTCGCCAGTTGGGCTGCGGGCTGGTCCGGCATGGGTTCGAAGCCAACGGAAACCAACCGGTCGTGGACTTTCGGTGTTGCCGCGGCCTTGCTCACCGCCACGTGGATCTTCTCTGTCAGTTCGGGAGAAACCTTGGCAGGGACCACGACCCCGGTCCAGTTCTTGAAGTCGATATCCGGATAGCCCTGCTCCGCGAGTGTCGGCACATTCGGCAATTGCGGCCACCGTGTCTTCGACGCCACGCCGAACACCTTGATCTTGCCCGCGGCAATTAGCGGCTTGGATGTCACGACGCCATCGAACATGAGCGGAACCTGACCTCCCATGACCTGCGTCAGCGCCGGAACCGACCCAGGGAACGGCACATGGGTCAGATCCAGCCCTGCCTGCTTGTTGAACATGGCGCCGGCGTAGTGCGAAGCCGTTCCGGAGCTATACGAGGCATAGCCCAGTTTCCCGGGATTCGCTTTTGCCCAGGCGACAACGCCCTTCACGTCCCTGGCGGGTACGCCGGGCGAACCCACGAACACCATGACGCCGCGCGCCAGTGCAACAACCGGCTTCACGTCCTTCAGCGGATCGAAGCCGACGTTAAGCACGTGTGGCACTTCCGTCAATACGTTGCTGGCTGTCAGAAGGATTGTCCGCCCGTCCGGCGGGGACGACAGCATCGACCTGACGGCGATGGAGCCGCTCGCGCCCGGCTTGTTGTCCACCACCACGGGCTGGCCGATCTGGGCGGACAGTTCATCCGCCACGATTCTGGCAACGGTGTCCATGGTGCCACCAGGCGGGGCGGGAACGATCATGCGCACCGGCTTGTCGGTCCAGGCGAATGCGCCCTTTGCACAGAGCGCCATGAAGAGGGCGCAAGTCAGATACTTGCAGGATCTGGTGATGGCTGTGTGATTCATATGTAGGTTTCCGCCGTAAACCATTAACACGTACGTCGCCGAGGCTACTCAAGGCTGAGCATGGGCAACGGCATCTCGAATGCCTGGAACTCCCGACGTGGCCGATAGGCTCGAAGGCTCAATTGGAAAGGACCGGCCGGTGCCGGCAGCCAGTTGGCCCTGCGGGTCGGTTCGTGCGGGCTCTGGTGCTGGATGTAGATGCGGAGCGAGTGGTCTGGCTCATAGTGAAGCTGCGCAGTTCGATCTCCGATCGAGTAACGGTCGATTGGGTTCTCCACGAAGAACCGTCGACCATCCTCGGTGGGCTCATACAGGGATAGCGACCAGAATGCATCCACCGGAATGCCCTCGCGGGAAATGGTGAGGCAGTAGTTGCGCGAGCCATGCAGCAATTGTCCGTCGTCGTCGGTCGTCCGGCCGATGTAGGTAGCCTCGCTGGCGGGCAGGGCCCCGAGGCCTGCAAGTGCGAGCGCGGCCCGCCACTCGTATCGTGCGTCGGGATCCTCGAGTTCATCGAGGACCCACCAGCCATCGACCTTGCGCCGCAGGCCGATGAACGCGTTTCTGATCCGGCTGTGAGCCGGCGCCATGCCCGATTGCCACGCATGCCGGGCCACGATCGGCAAACTGGCCCATGGATCGCGGGCACCCGGTATCAATCCCGCCACTGCGATCCTCGATAACATGGACGCATCTTCGTGAGGGGGTGGATTGCGTTCAAGCTGCTCGGCAACGACAGCCAGGAAGTTGGCCGGGTCCATCGAATCCGTGGGTTCAACCACCGGGCATTTGACAGGGGAGCACGGGGTCACCGACAGGCATTCCTGCATCGCATGGGCTGCCGGAAGGTCGTCTTCACCATTGACGATCCATCTCGCAAGCAGCCAGACATCATTGCCAGGTGCACGGATGACGCGCCCGGCAATAGGCCTCACATGATCGGCGGGACCCGCCAGCGTGATCACGACGGGTCCCGGTGCGTCCAGGTGCTGGCCGAGCACCGCGAAGTTGTTGGTGAACGCATCCATGAAGGCGATCGACCAATATTGATCAGGTGGCAGTGCAGTCACGGCGACCGTGACCGGCCCGCCTGACAAGTCGAGCCAGGCCCGGGAGTACAACGTGTCGTTGCTCGGCGTCGTGATCCAGCGGCACGCATTGTCGGCCAGCCTGCGGTCATGGCAAATGGTGTTTGGTGCGAGCGCGGGCTGCCCCATCCAGCCGGTCATGTCCCTATGGCGTGTTTTTGCCACCTCGTAAAGGGGAAAACCGTAGACGAGAGCGTCGGAAATCGCGGCGTCGAGATCGTGCTTCACGACATCTCCTTGGCGGACGCGGCGTTCGGATGTTCCCCGATCAGGAGATCGCGACGCCATTCGTGGCTGGACCTGGCGACATGGTTGAAGATGCCCTGCGTCATGGTAGCGGCCTCATTGCCCGCACGCGCGGCGTAGATCCTTGCTCGAACCCGGTGGGCTGCCTCCGATCCGGGCTCCGCCAGAATGGTCAGCTCCACCAGATGACAAGCCATCCGGAGATCGCCCTCCGCTTCGAGTTCAGCAACGCGCTCAAGCACCCTGGTCACTCCGCCAGACAACGCAATCCATTCACAGGCTTGCTGGACCCGGGGCGCGGGGAGCAGGTTATCGGGCTCGCCATCCCACCATCCGCCATAGCGGCGCCAGACATTCCGCACCAGGAACTGGGGGTGGTCGTAGATGGGCTGTAGGTAAGGCTTGCCAGCCAGGTGTGCCGGCGGCGAGACGCGATGGATGATGTCATCCAGCGGCAGGCCCCGGTTCATCAGGGCGAGCGTCTGCCGTTCGATCGACTCCAGGTACTCGGCCGTGTCGAGCAGCGCCTCCTTGACCCGCGCCGCGCCGAAGATCGGCATGCCGTGACCGCAAATCATCACCTCGGGCTGGCATCCCGACATCTCGCGCAATGCAGTTGCCCACTCCTCGCAATAGCGCTGGACCTTCTGGGGATTGCCCGCATTGGGAACAGCCCAGATGAACAGGTCTCCAGGGAAAAGCCAACGGCGTTCCGGCACCCACGCCCAGACATGATCGTCCGTTTCGCCCCGGGCGTGCCGCAGTTCAAACGTCAGGTCTCCCATTTTCAACGTGAGCGCCCGGTCGAACGTCACGTCCGGATAGCGAAAGTCAGTGGGACCCTTTGCCGGGCCGAGCTGACGGCTGAACTGCCGCGCCTTGACGGCGTCGATCCAGCCTGCCGTCTTCCGGTATCGATCCAGGTGCTCGGGCAGCAGCGTGTGGGCGTATACGACGGGCGCGGCCCAGCCCTGCTGTGCCGCTTCCTCGTCGAAGCGGCGCGTGGCCCAGATGTGGTCGAGATGGTGCTGTGAGAATACGGCGGCAACCAGCGGGGTATGCGGGCGCCACTTGCGGACGGTTTCGTAAACACGATCCATGTCGCTGCGGGTACCGGCATCCAGCATCATGAGTCCCGCACCGGTATCGATCACGGTAATCGCCGCCACGCCCTTGAAATAGAGAAGACCGGGTGCGAGCTCCTGTGCACCAGGATACGTCCCGGTAACAGGATGGTCTGTCTCGAGCAGATCAACTTGGCCGTGCCAGTATTGCTCCGCGAGGGAAAGGAAATCAGTCTCGGTCATCTTGCGTGTCCAGGCTAGTCCGGTGGCTTGGGTCCTCGTACAGGCTTGCGTCATCAGTGCGCTTCCTGGCAAAGGGGATGAGGCGAAATCTAGCCGAGGTACCATGCGAGAAATGCCACCTGCGTGACAAATCGCACTGGTACTTACCCTTGGGGAAAACTGGACATGAAAGTATCTGCCAAGCCGCTTTCCATGCGGTCGTCGCCAGATATCAACAGCCTGGAGGTCTTGCCGGAGGAGTCCCTTCGCGCCTTGCGCCAAGTCGGCGTTCTGCGGCAGTGGAGGCGAGGGCAGGTCCTGCATTGGGCAGGCGATCACGCCGAATCGGTCCTCGCCGTGCAGAAGGGACTATTGCGGATCTGCAGTCATGACTCCGCCGGCAAGGAAAACATCCTGGCCTGGATTGAACCCGGCATGATCGGTGCACTGGCACCAGTGATTGCTCGCCAGCCTTTCAATTTCAACATCGTTGCCGATCGGCGTTGTTGCATAAATCCGGGGTCGGATGGGCTGACGTTTACGCACAACGACTGGAGCGCTGGCTCTGTTAACTTCTGACGAAGCGGCGTAGTGTCTTGGACTTTTTCCGGGACGATGCGCAAGGACAACCGACAGCAAGCCGAGCCCAAGGGGGTCTACCGCGTCAAGAACTGGGCGCAGTACAACAAGG
Organism: Cupriavidus necator; assembly: GCA_022041995.1. Classification (GTDB taxonomy): domain Bacteria; phylum Pseudomonadota; class Gammaproteobacteria; order Burkholderiales; family Burkholderiaceae; genus Cupriavidus. The sequence goes on along the minus strand of CP074381.1, from coordinate 2,287,255 downwards.
GGCTGATAGCCCGAGGAGACGTGACGATGTGGGTCGAAGAGAGCTTGCTCGTGCCACCGGCTAAAGCCCAGTCGCCCAAGCGTGGCCACCCGCTCGTCTATACGGATGCGCTGATCCAGGGTCTGCTCAGTCTCAAGCAGGTGTTCCACCTGCCGCTGCGCGCGCTGCAAGGCTTCGCGCAGAGCTTGCGCACCCTGGCTTTCCCAACGTTGCCAGTGCCGAACTACACGACATTGAGCCGCCGCGCGCAGAATCTGAACGTCGTGCTGCCCGCCTCGCGTAGCGGCGAGCCGCTGCATCTGGTGATCGACAGCACTGGGCTGAAGCTTTACGGCGAAGGCGAGTGGAAGGTTCGCAAGCACGGTTGGTCCAAGCGCCGGACTTGGCGCAAGGTCCATCTCGCCATGGACGCGAACACCGGCCAAATCTGTGCTGCACTGATGACCCACCAGGACGTTGGCGATGGCGAAGTGTTGGCCGACCTGCTCGATCAGATCCCGGTTGATACACCGATCGATACCATCGGAGGTGATGGCGCTTACGACAGCAAGCCGTGCCACGCGGAGATTGCTGCGCGAGGTGCACAGCCCTCGATTCCACCACGCGATGGAGCGAAGCCTTGGTCCGAAAGTACGCCGGGCGCAGCCTGGCGTAACGAGGCCATCGATGTCATCGAGAAGAGCAGTCGACGCGATTGGAAAGCCGCCAGCGGCTATCACCGGCGCTCGCTGGCCGAGACCCTGATGTACCGCCTCAAGACGCTGACGGGACACAGTCTGTGGGCACGCGAAATCGGGTCGCAGGCCACCGAAGTGGCTATCCGTGCGGGCGTGCTCAACCGCATGGTCGCGCTCGCTCGCCCGCAATCCGTCCGTATCGCCTGAGTTCAGCGTCACCGAGGAGCCCCTGTTTTCAATCTCGATTTATGCAACAACGCCTTGCCGATCGTCAATCCGAGGTATTGCATATCCGGCGAGAGCTCCTGGAGCATCTTCTGCACGATTCGACAGTAGCATTGGCAATCACCCTGATGCTCGCGAGCAGGTTGAACAATGTGCTGGAAATGTATGGCACGCAGTCCTTCGAGTCACTGACGGACAAGGTATGGGCGCGCCTTGTGCAATTGGCAAGGCGGTCACCGCAAGGTAGCACCTCCGATGTCTGCATCGAGGTGACCCAGGCGGATCTGGCCAGATCTGTCGGTGGTTCCCGCTATCGTGTGGGTCTCGAGTTGAATCGGCTCGAGGCAAGGGGAGTCATTGCGCTGTCGCGGGGGCAAATCAAGATCATGCGCGAGCATATTGAGCGCGGTGCGGGGAAAGTTTTGTAGTGCCTCGCTTCCGGAGAAGCAGCGTCTCGACCGCTGCCTATACTCCAATCGGACAAAGGGGCACGCTGCCCGGTCCCGGGGAAGTTGCCGCCTCGCCTCGTCGGCGACGCTGCCTAAAGGGGGACAAAATGGCAAAAGCATGTCCCGTAGGTGCTATAGGGCGATGGGTCGCCCCTGTGATCTTTGCACTCGCATTGCCGGTCTTCACTCCCGCCATGAGCTATGCGCAATCACCGGAGAACGTGAAGCAGGCCATGGCGTCACTGAAGGCTAAGACGGCCAAATTGGGCGCACCGGGGATTAAAGGAGAAGATGCTGTTGCAGGAAAACCCGCGCCAGCTTTGTACTTTGGCGCGACCAAGATGAACAACAACTTTGCCGTAGTTGATGAAGTCAAAAAGGAGCATGGCGGCACGGCAACATTGTTCGTCAAGAGCGGCGATGATTTCGTGCGCGTGGCGACGAATGTACAGAAGGACGATGGATCGAGGGCGATTGGGACTGTCCTCGATCCGAAGGGCAAGGCCATGGGGGCAATACGCGGTGGTGGTGCCTACTACGGTGATGCTGACATCCTTGGCAAGCCATATACCACTGGATATGAGCCTATCCACGACAACAGTGGGGGTGTCATCGGCATTTACTACGTAGGGTATCCGAAGACGCAATGAGCCACTGGCCACTCCCGGGCGCGTCACCCAGCGGTGACACTTTAGCGGGCAGGGCCTTCCTCGGCCGTCAGGAAGTACAAGACGTCTTCGAGATCGACTGAGCCTCTGCCGAGGCTCAGTCGCATTACGGCGGTCTTCCTATCCTTCCCAGCCGAGTGAAAGCTATTCTCTCCAACGGGCACGCGGGCCAACGTATGACTGCTATCAGTCGACTCGACGGTCGCTTCCCGACCCTGAACTGCCTTTCGACCCAGGGCGACCTCTACGGCTGCTTCCAAGGTCAAACGGTCGTACGTGGGGGGCACTTCAGTCGGAAAGCGCACGCGCAGTTATGTCCGCGAATGGATCGCCATGGGACCGAAGCAAAACCCCTTTCTTGCATAGCGTGGCGCGGGACGAGCAGGTCAACTTTAGGTGCAAGACGAACAATAGGATCGAAAGCCATGAATGGCGAAATAGCGCCAGACAGCACCGCAGCTCGAGTCGCCTTATGGCGCGCTCTGCATGTCGAGGCCGACGCCGCGCCGCACGTGCTGGAAGACGAAATCGGCTTGGAGTTGCTGGGCTGTTGACGTCGCGGGCGAATGGACCCGCAGTTCACGCATCCCTTCCGCGTCTCGATTGCCTTTGATTGAGGACTTGGTCGTGGAACAGACCGGCCGCGGGCTCAGTCAGTATGTCATCCTCGGCGCTGGCCTTGACACCTTTGTACAGTGGAAGCTGAGATCGCGTCCCGGCTCAGGGTGTTCGAGATCCGCCATGGCGATCCGTGTCGCCACAGAGCGTGCAATCCACGAGTTCGTCGGCAATCTCATCAGGCGACAAAGGACCGTCCGGCCTGTACCAACGCACCGTGCCATGCAAAGCGCTGAGGAAGAAGCGGCAGGCCATCGCGTCGGCACGTCTGACGTGACCGGCATCTTTGAGTCGGGCTAACGCGGCTTGCCACAATGCCTCGAAGCGATGGCGTATCGCTAGCACGGCTTCGAGATGCGGGCCTTCCAGGTAGCGCCATTCATCCACCACCATCGGAACCATCCCGCCCTGCGTTTCGAGCAAACGTCGAAGATGGGCGCGCGCCAGCTCGCGGAAGTAATTCAGTGCCGGCATTCCCTGAGGATCGATCGCCTCAAGGTCGGCCAGGCATCCCAGCAGTCCTTCTTCCACGCCGGCGAATAGCAGGTCCTGCTTGCTGGCGAAATGATAGAAAGGGCTGCCCGCCTGCATGTTGATGGCCCGCGCGATGTCGCGCATGGTCGTGCCATGGTAGCCCTTCTCCTTGAACAGCAATGCCGCCGCGATGACGAGGTCATTGCGGCGATTGACGTCATTAATGTCTTCGCGTTTCGGTCGCGCCATATCTCTTGCTCGATGTCACTTAGTTGGGGGCGGGCGTCATTTTAGACGGGTGCCTGACGCCAGCGTCTGGACAAGTTATTGATCCAACCCCTCGGATACCACGGCTGAAAGTGTACGTCACAAATAAACCAAGCGCTTGCTTTTTTATCTCCGCACTTCTAGACTCCCTCAAACCGCAGCCTGTGGCGCGTCACTCGCCAGAGCCGGGCCCCAAGGAGGAGACACGTGAACGAAAATTTCCGCGCTGAACGCAGTGAGCATGTGCTTACGGTGACGTTCGGGTCGCCTGAAGCACGCAACGTGATGAACGAGGCGTGGTTTTGCCAGCTTGAGCAGCGCCTTTTTGAGGCGCAGCAGGACGAGCAGACTCGCGTGGTTCTGCTGCGCGCGCAGGGCGAAGCATTTTGCGCAGGCGGCGACCTGCACGGCTTTCAGGCCGGGCCGTTGCCCGAGGGCTATGTCCGCTCGGCCTTCGCTCGGCTACTGATGCGCCTGGACGACTTCGATAAGCCCATCGTTGCCGCCGTGCACGGCAGTGCGATCGGCGGCGGCACGACGCTTCTGTTGCATTGCGACTTCGTTTTCGCGGCCGCCGGGACAACGTTCCAATTGCCATTCACAAAACTCGGCCTGGTGCCCGAATTCGGCTCCAGCTACCTGCTGCCGCTGCATGCCGGCATGCGGCTGGCGAACGAACTGGTCCTACTGGCCCAGCCCTTTGATGCCGAGAAGGCCTTGCGCGCCGGCATTGTCAATGAAGTGCTGGCTCCGGATGCATTGATGACACGCGCCAATGCGACAGCGGCAGCACTAGCGGCGCTCCCGCCGGCCTCCATGCGGGCCAGCAAGCGCCTGCTCAGGATGGGCCACCGCGCGGGCCTGGCCGCAGCCATAGCGGCCGAAGGAAAAGCGCTCGAGATCTGCTTTGCCTCCGAGGAAATGCAGGAAGCCATTGCCGCCTTCTTCGCGCGGCGCCAGCCCGATTTTTCGCGTTTTTCCTGATTGGAGAAAGTCGATGTCTGATTCCATTGTTGTCGAGCGCCGGGACAACGCCCTTTGGCTCACCCTGAACCGGCCGCACGCCCACAATGCGCTGAATAGCGTCATGACCGGTCAACTAGTCGACGCGTTCCGTGACGCGGCCGGCGACGACGCCATTCGCGCGGTGGTGCTGACCGCGGCGGGCGATCGCACCTTCTGCGCGGGGGCCGACCTGAAAGGCGATGCCGGCAGCTTTGACACGGGGCGCGCGGAGAATCCGCTGGTACAGGTGTACCGGGCCATGCGCGCCTGCCACAAGCCCATCGTCGGGCGTATCAACGGCGCTGCGCTGGGCGGCGGCCTTGGGCTGGTCTCGGCTTGTGACCTGGCGCTGGCCGCGGATCACGCCCGCTTCGGCACGCCGGAAGTCAGGGTAGGGCTGTTCCCAATGATGATCACCACCTACCTGATCCGTCAGTTGCCACGCCGGCGCTATTGGGAGATGGCCTTCCTCGGCGAGCCGCTCAGTGCCGCGGAGGCCGAGCGCTACCACCTGATCAACCGCGCGGTACCGGCCGCCGAGCTGGATCGCCAGGTGGTCGATGTCCTCGAGCGACTCGAGGCCAATTCGCCCAACGCGCTGCGGGTGGGCAAGCAGGCGCTCGACCTGATGCAGGACATGTCAATCGACCAGACCCTCACCTACGCGGAGGTGATGATCGAGCGGCTTGCCAGCAGCGACGAGGCTCGCGAAGGCATGGCTGCTTTCGCGGAGAAGCGCAAGCCGCACTGGGTGCGCGCAGAGGAGAGCAGTCATGGCTGAGCGCAAGATTGCCATTGGCTGTTCCTCCGGCTTCTGGGGCGACAGCGCGCAAGCCGCGGCGCAACTGGTTGGCAGCGGCCGGATCGACTACCTGGTGTCGGACTACCTGGCCGAGATCACCATGTCGCTGCTCGCGCGCGCGCGGGCTAAATCCCCGGAATTTGGTTATCCGCCCGACTTCGTCGAGACCCTCGCGCCGTTCCTGCCGGACATTGCCAAGCGTGGCATTCGGGTAGTGTCGAACGCCGGAGGCATCAATCCGCGGGCGTGTCGCGACGCGCTGGCCGTGGCTGCTAAGGCCGCTGGGGTGCCGCTGCGTATTGCCGTCGTCGAAGGCGATGACCTGATGCCGCGCATCGAGGAAATCGACGCGCTTGCGCCCACCGAGATGTTCACGGGAGCGCCTTTTCCCCGGCGTGTGCAGAGCTGCAACGCCTACCTCGGCGCGCGCTCCATTGCCACGGCGTTGGATGCGGGTGCCGACATCGTGCTGACCGGCCGTTGCGTGGATTCGGCGGTAACGCTTGGCATCCTGATGCATGAATTCGGCTGGCGCGATACTGACTATGACCTGCTGGCCGCCGGCAGCCTGGCCGGCCATGTCATCGAATGCGGTCCCCAATGCACGGGCGGCCTCTTTACCGACTGGGCCGAGGTGCCGGGCTGGGAAGACATGGGCTATCCCATCGTCGAGTGCTCGGCCGACGGCGCCTTTACCGTGACCAAGCCGGCTGGCACCGGCGGCCTGGTCACGCCCGCCACCGTGGCGGAACAGATTGTCTATGAGATCGGCGACCCTGCCGCCTACATCCTGCCGGACGTGGTCTGCGATTTCACAGATGTGAAGCTGGCGCAGGACGGCACTGACCGCGTGCACGTGAGCGGCGCCCGCGGCCGCGCCCCGACGCCGACCTACAAGGTCAGTGCCACCTACGCCGACGGCTGGCGCGTGATCGCCACCATGATGGTGGCGGGGCGCGATGCGGCAGCCAAGGCGCGCCGCATGGGGCAGGCCATCATCGAGCGCACGCGCGGCCTGAACCTGGCTGCCGGGCGTGGGGACTATCGCGAGACTTCGGTCGAGGTGATCGGCGCCGAAGATACCTATGGGGAAGCCGGCCGCTTTGCCGCGTCCGCCCGCGAAGTGGTCCTGAAGATCGGCTTGCGCCACGATGACAAGACCGCGCTGGAGGTCTTCGGCCGCGAGATGACGCAGGCCGGCGTAGCCATGGCGCAAGGCACTACCGGGCTGTTCGGCGGACGGCCGTCACCGTCGCCGGTGGTGCGGCTGTTCTCCTTCCTGCTAGACAAGGGCCGGGTGCCGGTGCAGGTCGAACTGGACGGCATCGTGACCTCCGTGACGGTCGCGGCCGGCCAGCCGCTGGAACGGCGCGAACCGGTGGCAGGGGCCGATGAACCTGCCCCCGGGGATGCCGTGGAAGTGCCGCTGATCGCCCTGGCCTGGGGCCGCAGCGGCGACAAGGGCAATGACGCCAATATCGGGGTCATCGCACGCCGCCCGGAGTTCCTGCCGGTGCTGCGCCGCGAACTGACCACGGAACGGGTCGGTACCTTCTTCGGGCACTACATCACCGGCGCAGTGCGCCGCTGGGAACTGCCCGGCTTCCACGCACTGAATTTCCTGCTGACCGGGGCGTTGGGTGGCGGCGGTATCGCGTCGCTGCGCTATGACCCGCAAGGCAAGAGCTACGCGCAGATGCTGATGGACCTGCCGGTCCGCGTGCCGGCCGCCTGGCTCACGGCGCAGGGGCCGCTCGCGCTGTACGCCGCGGGCGACAAAGTAAAGAACGTCAAGAAAAACGGAGCCTGACAGCCATGCCTGCCATCAACACGGTGCTGATCGCCAACCGCGGCGAGATCGCGGCGCGTATCATCCGCACTTGCCGGCGCCTGGGTAAGCGTGCGGTAATCGTCTATCACGAGGCGGACCAGGACTCGCTCGCGGTGCGGCTGGCTGACGAGGCCTACTGCATCGACGGGCCGACGCCCGTGGCCGCGTATCTGTCGATCGACAATATCCTTGCCGCATGCCGTGCCACCGGCGCGGATGCAGTGCATCCCGGCTTCGGCTTCCTTTCCGAGAATGCGGACTTCGCCCGCGCGCTCGACGCCGCGGGCATACGCTTCATTGGCCCGGGCGCCGATGCCATCGAAGCCATGGGCGACAAGATCCGCTCCAAGCGACTTGCCACGCAGGCCGGAGTCAACACCATTCCCGGTTATGACGGCGAAATCCGCGATGCCGGCCATGCGCTCGACGTGGCAACCGAGATCGGCTTCCCGGTCATCCTCAAGGCAAGCGCCGGCGGCGGCGGCAAAGGCATGCGCGTAATCCACGACGCGGATCCGGCAGCCTGCCGCGCCGCCTTCGAACGCACCACGAGCGAGGCGCAGGCCGCGTTCGGCGATGCCCGGGTGTTCCTCGAAAAATACATCGAGCGCCCGCGCCATATCGAGATCCAGGTACTGGGCGACCGCCATGGCAATATTGTTTATCTCGGCGAGCGCGAGTGCTCGATCCAGCGCCGACACCAGAAGGTCATAGAGGAAGCGCCATCGCCGTTTGTTGACGCGCCGCTGCGGCAGGCCATGGGCGCCCAGGCGGTGGCGCTCGCCAAGGCCGTCGGCTATGCGTCGGCGGGAACCGTGGAGTTCGTGGTTGACCCCTCGGGTGCGTTCTACTTCCTGGAAATGAACACCCGCATCCAGGTCGAGCATCCCGTCACCGAGATGATCACCGGCCTGGATATCGTTGCCGAGCAGATCCGCATTGCCGAAGACGATCCGCTGGGCTTTGGCCAGGACGAGATCCGGTTGACCGGGCATGCCATTGAGTGCCGCCTGTGCGCCGAAGACGCCGAGCGCGATTTCATGCCGGCCACCGGCAAGCTGCGGTTATTCCGCCCGCCGGAAGCAGACGGGTTCCGCCTGGATGCCGGCGTGCAGGAGGGCGACACCGTGACCTCGGCGTTCGACCCGATGCTGGCCAAGCTGATCGTGCGCGGCGCCACGCGTGCCGAGGCGATCGAACGCATGCGCGCCGTGCTGGAGCAGACCGTTGCGCTGGGTGTCACCACCAACGCCGCCTATCTCGAACGCGTACTGGCCCACCCTGAGTTCGTGGCCGGCAATACCTACACCAGCTTTCTGGAAGAGCACAGGCCGGCGCTGCAGGTGCCGGCGCCTACGCGGGAGCAGGTTGCCGTGGTTCTTGCTGCGGCCTTGCTGACCAACCGCACGCTGACCGATTCACGCTTTGCGCCGCCTGCGGTGCATGGCGCCATGCATGCCTGGAGAAACTGATGAAGCTGACAGCGGAAGTTGGAGCCGGTGCGCGCCACCACGTCGCGCTGGTGCGCGATGCACGTGGCGGCCGGGTCGAGGTCGACGGCGCAGTGTCTGACGTAACGATGGAGAGCAAGCCGGACGGCGCGCTGGGGCTGACGATGGGCGGCCACACCCATGCCGTGTGGGTCGCCCAGCATGGCGAGACCGCCTATGTGCATGCTTTCGGGCGTGCCTGGACCGTTACGCTGCGCGATCCGGTCCGCGGCGCCGGGGCGGATGCCGAGGAGGGCGATGTCTGCGTGGCGCCAATGCCGGGCACCGTGATCGAGGTCGCGGTCGCCGTGGGCGATCGCGTGAGCGCGGGGCAAACCATGATCGTGATCGAGAGTATGAAGATGCAACTCAACCTGGAAGCGGCCCGCGATGGCGTAGTCGCGGAAATTCCCTGTGCAAAGGGTGATCTGTTCGACCGGGACGCCTTGCTCGTGCGGCTCGAAGCGGCGAAGGAGTAAACATGCGCCGCATCGAATCCCGTATCAACACGCGCTCCGAGTCTTTCCAGGCCAACCGTGCGCACAACCTGCGCGTGCGCGAGGAATTCCTGGCAATGATGCAGGACGTCCGCCACCACCGGGCTGAGCGCGACATCAAGCGTGTGCGTGATCAGGGCAAGCTGCTGGTGCGCGAGCGCCTGGAGCTGCTACTCGATCCCGGCACCCCGTTCCTGGAGCTTTCACCGCTGGCCGCCAATCACGCCAAGTACGACGCGCATATCAAGGGCGCCGGCGTGGTCTCGGGCATCGGGGTGGTCAACGGCCGCGAAGTGATGGTGCTGGCCAATGACAGCACCATCAAGGGTGGCGCGGTCTATCCGCTCGGCGCAAGAAAATCCATCCGCGCGCTCAAGATCGCACTGGAGAACAGTCTGCCGATCGTGCACCTGGTCGACAGCGCAGGCGCTTATCTGCCCATGCAGATGGATATCTTCCACGAGGGCGGCCATATGTTCTACAGCCAGTGCCGCCTATCGGCTGCCGGCGTGGAACAGGTCGCCGTGGCCATGGGCCATTGCACTGCTGGCGGCGCCTACGTGCCCACGCTGTCCGACTACTCGATCATGGTGCGCGGCTCCAGCGGCGTATTCCTGGGCGGCCCGCCACTGGTCAAGGCCGCCACCGGCGAAGACATCAGCGCGGCCGAACTGGGCGGCGCGGATGTGCACACGCGCATCTCGGGCACGGCCGACTACGCGGTGGACTCGGAAACTCAGGGCATCGCGCTGGCGCGCGAGATCGTCGGCACCCTGCGCCGCCGCCCCAAGCAGGCGGTGGACATGCGTGAGCCGGAAGCGCCGTACTACGATCCGGAAGAGCTCTACGGCATCATCCCGGACGACATCAAGAAGCAGTTCGACATGCGCGAGGTCATCGCGCGCCTGGTCGACGGGAGCCTGTTCCACGAATACAAGCCCGACTACGGCACCACGCTGGTGTGCGGCTATGCCTACCTGTGGGGCTACAAGATCGGCATCCTCGCCAATAACGGCGTGCTGTTCAGCGAGGCGGCAGAGAAAGCCACCAACTTCATGGAACTGTGCGACCGCGACGGCGTGCCGCTGCTGTTCCTGCACAACATCACCGGCTTCATGATCGGGCGGGACTACGAGCATCGCGGCATCACCAAGGACGGCGCCAAGATGATCATGGTCCAGAGCAATGTGCGGGTGCCCAAGTTCAGCGTCCTGTGCCATGCCTCTTTCGGCGCCGGCAACTACGGCATGGCCGGACGGGGCTACGATCCGCGTTTCCTGTTCGCCTGGCCGCATTCGCAGTGCGCGACCATGGGTGCGGAGCAGGCCGCCAGGACGCTATCGCAGATCAAGATCGCCGCGCTGGCGCGGGAAGGCAAGCAGCCCGATCCTGCCGAGATCCAGGCCATCCATGACCAGATTCAGCAGGACTATACCCGCAGCAACAGCGTGTACTACCAGACCTCCGAGCTGCGCGACGACGGCGTGCTCGATATGGTCGATACGCGCAACGCGCTAGGGGTGGCGCTGTCAGCTTCGCTCAACGCGCCATTCGGCGAGCGCCAGCAAGGCATTCTGCGCATCTGAAGCGGAATCACCAAGCGAGGAGACACTATGACGATTTCGACTGCGCAGTTCGAGCGCTCTCCAGAGCAGCGTGAAGTCTACGACCAGGCATTCCGCTTCGCCAAGGCCGAACTGGCGCCGCTGCTGCCGCGCATGGACGGCGAAGACTGGTACCCCGAGCACTTGATGCCGATGCTTGGCGCCGCCGGCTACCTCGGGATTACCGCACCGCCCGAATACGGCGGATCCGGCATGGACCTGTTCTCCGCCGGCATGGTGGCGGAGGCGTTCGGTTACTGGAACGCCAACGCCGGCTTCATCTGGGGGCCGCACGAGAACCTCTGCCTGAACAACATCCTGCGCAATGGCAACGAGGAGCAGAGGCAGCGCTACCTGCCGCGGCTATGTTCGGGCGAGTGGGTGGGGGCGCTGGCGCTGACCGAACCCGGGGCCGGCTCGGATGCGCTCGGCAGCATGCGCACCACGGCGCGTAGGGACGGCGACGACTACGTGCTCAACGGCCGCAAGATGTTCATCTCGAACGGGCCGGTGGCCGACGTGATCCTGGTCTATGCCAAGACCGATCCGGCGCAAGGTGCAAAGGGCATCTCGGCGTTCATCGTGGAAAGGGATTTCGCTGGCTTCAGCGTCGCGCAGAAGCTCACCAAGATGGGCTGGCGGGGCGCCCCGACCGGCGAACTGGTGTTCGACGAGTGCCGGGTGCCGGCCCGCAACCTGATCGGCGGCGAGAACCGCGGCGTGGCGGTGGTGATGAGCGGGCTCGATATCGAGCGTGCCTTCCTGGCGCTGCCGTGCATCGGCGAGGCGCAGCGCTGCCTCGACCTGTCGCTTGACTATGCCAAGACGCGGCAGCAGTTCGGCAAGCCGATCGGTTCGTTCCAGATGGTGCAGGCGATGCTGGCCGACATGTACACGGAGCTGGAAGCGGCGCGTTCGCTGGCCTATCGCGCGCTGATGGCGTGCAATGCGCTGGAGCAGGGCGGTGGCGGACGGGGCGATCTGCACAAGCTGTGCGCTGCCTCGATCCTGCGCGTCGGGGAGATGCTGCTGCACGTGACCGACAAGGCGGTGCAGATCCACGGCGGCACCGGCTTTATCTGGGAGACCGAGGTCAACCGCCACTACCGCAATGCCAAGCTCGCCACCATCGGCGGCGGCACCAGCGAGGTTCGCCGCATGATCATCGCCGAGGAATTACTGCGTGCCGCCTGCTGACCTGGCACCCGCAACCAGCCGCTTTCGACAGGACATTGCCATGACCGTATCCTTTGACTTCGCCGGCCGCCACGCCTTCGTGTTCGGCGGTACCACCGGCATCAACCTCGGCATTGCCCATGCCTTCGCCCGCCACGGCGCCAATGTGACCGTGGCCAGCCGCAAGCAGGAAAACGTGGACGCTGCAGTCGCCGCTCTGGCCGCGCACGGCGCCGGGGTGCTGGGCGTAACCGCCGACGTGCGCGACTTCGATGCAGTAGGCCGCGCCTTCACCGCTGCGCACGACCGCTTCGGCAAGATCGATGTACTGGTCTCCGGTGCCGCCGGCAACTTCCTGGCCGAGCTCAACCAGCTCTCGTCCAACGGCTTCAAGGTGGTGGTCGATATTGACCTCAACGGCACCTTCCACGTGATGCGGCAGGCCTTCCCTCACCTGGCCAGCCCAGGCGCTTCAGTCATCAATATCACCGCGCCTCAGGGCGCGATCCCGATCCGCTACCAGGCCCACGTCTGCGCGGCAAAGGCCGGGTGGACCAGCTCACTCGCGTGCTCGCAATGGAGTGGGGCGCTGCCGGCGTCCGGGTCAATGCCATCTCGCCGGGCCCATCGCCGACACCGAAGGCATGCGCCGGCTCTCGCCGCAGGGCGCGGAAGGCGATGCGCGGGTTCGGGCAATGGTGCCGCTGGGGCGGCTGGGCACCAGCGAAGACATCGCCAACCTCGCCATGTTCCTCGGTTCGCCGGCAGCATCATTCATCTCGGGCGCGATCATCCCGTGCGACGGCGGCGGCGCCATAGACAGCGTCAAGCCGATGATCGAGGCCGCGGCCAGCGAGCAGGCGGCGCGACCGGCCGGCTGATTCCGCCGGAAGAGCGGGACACCACAACATCAAATAAGGAGACAGACATGCAGGTACCAGAAGCTTCGGCAGTAAGCCGTCGCATTCGCCGCGTAGCACTGGGCGACATCGTGCATCGCACTGCCGTCAAGCACGGAGACCGCACTGCCGTGGTCAATGGCGAGCAACGCCTGAGCTACTGCGAGCTGGACGCACTCAGCTCGCAGTTCGCCCACTACCTGCTTGAGGCGCATGGCAGCGGGATCCAGGTTGCCACGCTGTGCGCCAATTCCATCGACATGCTGGTCGCGCTCAATGGCATTCATAAATCAGCCAATGTCTGGGTGCCGGTCAATATCCAGCTCGACACGGCGCAGATCGGCTACATCCTGCGCCATGCCGAAGTCTCCTGCATCGTTGCGGACGAGGCCATTTGCCAGCAGCCGCAGATGGCGGCATTGCTGCAGGATGTGGGGCTGCCTGTCGTAGTTACCATGAACAGTGCGTCGAGCACGGCCGGCTTGAAGTTGCCAGCACTGACACAGGGTCGCCCTGCCACGCTGCCGGAGGTGGACATTGATGGAGACCAGCCCGCGCTGATCATGTACACCAGCGGTACCACCGGCAACCCGAAGGGCGTGGTGCATTCGCATGCCTCGGTCTACAGCGCAGTGATCGGCAACCTCTCGACCTTCGGCTTTACTGAGCAAGACGTGGTCACAGGCGTCCTGCCCCTGTTCCACTGCGGCCAGCATGTGGTGGCTGCCTCCACCTGCGCGGCCGGCGCCTGCCTGGTGATTGGCCGGGACTTCCAGCCGGGGCTCTTGGTCGACAGCGTCGTCAAGGAGCGGATTTCCGTGCTGGTGGCGCTGCCGATGATGTATGCGGCCATCCTGTCCGATCCCAAGGCCGCCACGGCGGACTTCTCATCGCTGCGGCTTTGCATCTATGCCATGGCGCCGATGCCGCGGCCGCTGGTGGACCGGATCGCATCGATGTTGAGTCCCAACATCATGCTGGTCACGGGACAGACCGAGATCTACCCGGTCACGATGAGCTTTCGGCCGGTAGAGCATCCGGCGCGCGATGCGAACTACTGGGGCGTCTCCACGGTGGTTTCCGAGGCCGCCATCATGGATGACGACGGCAGGCTCCTCGCGCCCGGCGAAGTGGGCGAGATCGTGCACCGCGGACCGAACGTCATGCTTGGCTACTTCAAGGATCCCGCGGCGACCGTAGCGGCGCAGCGGTACGGGTGGCACCATACGGGCGATCTTGGCACGATCGATGAGGGCGGGCAATTACTGTTCCTCGACCGTAAAAAGGACATGATCAAGACCGGCGGCGAGAACGTCGCCAGCATCAAGGTTGAGTCTGTCATCCTGGCGCACCCGGCCGTGGCGGCGGCAGCAGTGGTCGGTCTGCCCCACCGCCACTGGAGTGAGGCCATCTGTGCCTTTGTGGTGCTCAAGCCCGGCGCGGCCTGCAGCGAAGCTGAGCTGACAGAGTTCTGCCGTGCCGGCCTCGGCAAGTTCGAGGTGCCGAAGGCAGTCAAGTTCATCGATGCGCTGCCCTCTACCGCCACCGGCAAGATCCAGAAGCACATGCTGCGCAAGCAGTATGCGGACTGTTTTGAAGCAGCCGGGCAATGACCGGTACACGGGTTTGCAGGTAGGCGGCCCGGGTGCTATCCAGTCGAGGTGCATTGTGATCAGTAGCAAAGATCTGGGCTGTCCCGATGGCGTAGCGCGCGCGGAACTGAGAGCGCTGCGCACGGAAATCCGCCGCACCTGCCGGCAGGCAAACCGGCAGGCCGCGTGCGCGGGCCGCTGGGGCAGTGATGCCTACAAGTCAGCGTTAGTGAAGGTGTTCGACGGCTGGATCGCCGGCAGCGGCGGGCAGCAGCAACTGCTGTTCTTTGCGTCGGCGGCCGAAATGGGCCTGCTGCTCGAGCAGCACGTGGACCGCTGTTGCGCCACCGCCATGCAGTCGGGCCGGGAGCTGCTGCGCGTGCTGTACTGGACAGTCATGCAGCGCTGGAGCACTGCACAGCGTGTCCGTGCCGGGGAGGTTCAGGTGCCGAAGCCGGTCGCCCCCGCGATTGCCGTGCCGGCGGTACAGCCGTCAATATGCGGCGAATGTTTCGAGCTGACGCGGGATCCGCGGCGTGCTTCCGGTCATCCCGGGCTTTACCCGGTGTCCCCGGTTTCGCGCCGGCACTACACCCCGCATATCGTGCTGATGCTGTGCGAACATCGTTGCCGCGCCTGCGAAGCGCAATGGATGATGAGCAGCCACTCCGCCGATCCCTTTGTCGGCTGGACCCTGCGCCGCGGCGGGCAGTCATCCGAAGCTACACCGGGCGCCGCCTTCGGTGCCGTGGCAAGCGAGGTGGTTCAGCGAGAAGCGATGCGACCGGGGCAGTGGGGCACCGCTGGCAACAAGGCTGGCAGGAGCCAGTGCTGAAATCAGCCTGACGAAGGATTCTAGGCTATGCCGCGCATGTGAGGCGGCCGGCCCAGTCGGTGCCCGTCCCAAACGGACGCTGTGTTGACAAGAGCTGAAGGCTCAATGTGTAGGCCCTTGGGCGAGCCATTGAGGGGCGAAATGCAACGCTACGTTTGCGCAAGTTTTACCCCCCTGCTGCTTGGCTACGCTTGCCGTTCAGCCATGTCAGCCCTGGCCGCGTCGGGCTCCATACTTTTGCGTATCTATCATCACCAGGAGGACCGCATGATCATCAACCCACCTCCGGCCACAATTGGTGCCGCCCTGCGCCGGGCCAGCCAGGAATGGGGCCACCGCACAGCCTATCTGTGCGAGCAGCAGGCGCACAGTTTTGGCGAGGCCGAGGCCACCTCCGCACGGCTAGCCTGCGGCCTGCTTGGTCTCGGACTTAAGCGCGGCGATCGCATTGGCGTGATCGCCCTGAACCAGATCGAGTGGCTGCAGTTGTTTTTCGCCGCGACACGCATCGGGATCGCGGTGGTGGGCCTGAGCGTGCGCTATCGTGAGAACGAGATCGAGCACATGGTGAATGACAGCGCGGTCAAGGCAGTCTTCACGATGCAGGAGTGCGAGGGCTTCGACTTCCTTGCCATGCTCGAGCGGCTGGCACCGCGCATGCCCAGCCTGCAGCACGTGGGGCTGATCGACGCACCGCCATCGTCCGAAGGAGGCCCATTGCGGCTTTCGGTACTGGCTGCCACTGCGACGGATAGCGCCGCGTTGGCTGGCGCCGAGGCACAGGTCGAGTCTGCGGACCTGGCTATGGTGATCTACACATCTGGCACCACCGGACGGCCAAAGGGGGCCGGTCTGTCGCATCACAGCATGCTGGCAGCCGCATTGGCCCAGGCACGCCATGTGCGCATGACCGAGGCCGACCATATCCAATTGGCGCTGCCGTTCAACCACGTGGGCGGCATCACCTGCGGGGTGTTGACCTTCTTGCTGAGCGGCGGCGCCTGCGAACTTGTGCCGACCTTCAAGGCGGACCGGATGCTCGCCATGATGCGTCAGCATCCGCCCACGATTCTCTCGGGCGTGCCGACCATGGCCACGCTACTGTTGATGCACCCGGATGCAGCCGAGGTGGACTTCTCTTCGATCCGGCTAGTGATCGTGGGGGGGCCACTGCCGATGGCGTATTGCTCGAGCAACTGCAGGCGCACATGCCGCAGGCTTCGATCATGAACCTATATGGCATGTCGGAAACGTCGGGCGCGATTGTCATGACACCTTGGGGTGCCGAGCGGGAGGATCTGATGCAATCGATCGGCCGTATCCTTGATACCGCCGCAATGCGCGTGGTCACGCCCGACGGCGAGAACGCAGTCGCGGGCGAGATTGGCGAGCTATGGTTCCGCGGAGCGGGTGTCTGCGCGGGTTATGTGGGCAGTGCGGCCGGGGCCGATGGCTTTGATGCACAAGGATGGCTGCACTCGGGCGACCTAGGCTATGTGGATGAGCGCGGCTTTATCTACCTAAAGGGCCGTAAGAAGGACATGTATATCCAGGGCGGGTTCAACGTCTATCCGGCCGAGATCGAGGGGGTAATCGCGCGGCACCCCGCCGTGTTGATGGTTGCCGGCATTGGCGTGCCCGACCCGGTGATGGGTGAGATCGGGCGCTACTACGTCGTGCCAAAACCCGGTTGCCAGGTCACGCAGGAGGAAATCCGCGCCTATTGCGCGACCCGCCTGGCTGACTACAAGGTGCCGCGGCAGGTGGTACTGCGGGACGCGCTACCGCTGACACCCGCTGGCAAGATCCACAAGGCGGTATTGCGCGCCGAGAGCGGAGCGAATCTTCCTTCGCTACCTTCCTAGCGCGCGCGGGTGTCGGCAGGCACCCATAGGTGAATATGCAAGGGATAGTAGCTTTCCTAAACGTTGATACAGAAGGATATGCCGGCACCACGCTGCCGCACTGGCCACACGTAACACCAAGGACTTCGACGGTGTCGGCATCATCCTTGCCAACCCTTGGTTGGATTGAGATGGTGATCAGCGGATCCGGAATGCGGACAGGACGCTGGACTTTCTGTACCGTTTGGGTGGATTGACAATAGTGTCGCCAGAGTCGTCGCCCCGCAAATCGCTCCATCTTCCGCGCCAGCAAATGTTCAGCGTGCTTGACGGTATAAGCGATGGTAAGGCCGCAAGTCGATCGCAGCCAATCCCTTTAACCACGCGAGGTTAGGTGGCCTGTTGATGATGGAGTGGATTCAGCTACGCGATTATCTTACTTCTGATACGGCTATATTGCGTCCGCGCCAGTTACGCGAGCGGGCGTGAATCTGTCATCCAGTCTATGCGCGAGAGGCTCAGAATCGAAACATCATCCCGAGCATGGGCCCCTTAAAGGTGAGCCGTTGTATCAGCTCGCCTCCATTCACTTTATAGCTCAGGTAGCGGTACGATAACTGGATATCTCCCCATTTTGCCGCATACGCCGCCCCCGCGGACACTTGTAGCGTGTAGCTGGAGGATCCGCTTCCGACGTCGATGTAATAAGGCACGTACCACCTGCCATTCCTGCTCAGGTTGAAACGCCCGCGCACACCGATGATCGCGTCCACGAGGTTTTCCGTTTGCGAGACGCTGGCTTGCTGCGCCAGCGTCGCGCCTTGCTGCGTGAACGTTGCGGATAGCGTCCAATGCGCGCTAGCGCTCAGGTTCAGATAGCGCAGCCCCCGAACGGCTCGAGATTGCCCCACGGCGCGCGTAACGCCCTGTAGCCCGCGGCAAGCTGGAGCATCCCACCTGTCATATTGCTGCCCACATCGGTCGCTACGTCGCGGGGCACGACGATTCGGGCGCCATTGCCCGCCGTCACCGACTTGAGCGTGGTGTCCTGGCGATTGAAGTCGAGGTAGATCGCATCGCCGAAGATCGACCAGTTGCCCTTTCTGGCCTCAGCCTGCAGCATTAGCAGGAACTGTAGGTTCTGAAGATAGCTGTCCGGCCCCGTGCCGATGTCGAGATTGCCGCCGCCGGTCGATGACGATCCGGAAAAACGAAAGTCTCCGCTGACGTTAGGCAGCCAAAGGTACGGCGCAATGGCAAATTGCCAGCCATTGCTATCGGACGGATCAGGCGAATCGGGTAAGGCGGCTTGCGCCAATCCGGCTGCCGCCGTGAAGAAAAAGGCGATCAGATACTTGGTAGCGCCGGTCGTAAAGCGTTGACACCTGCCTTCCGCTGCGCTGAGCCGACCTGCGGTTTGGACTGCTTTCATGGCCTCTTCCCCAATCTCCATCGCCCAATGCATGCGCCCGCGGGACGGCCTTAGCGCCGGCCCGCCCGCCGCCAAAAACCGCCACCCCGGATCCCCGGCTGGAGAATGAACCGGAGCCAGGCCGTCTCAAACATGCCCAAGGAACTGCCACCAAAGCGGGCCGACCACCAGCCAGACAAACATGTAGACAAGGCTCATCAGAAAGCCTGCTTTCCACCATTCCCCCTGGGTGACGTAGCCGGCACCGAACATGACCGGTCCGGAGCCGATGCCATACTGGGTCAGGCAACCGTTGACATTGCTCAGGACGCCGAGGGCGACCGCCGGTCTTGATCACGCCCCGGGAAATGAAGAAGGCGAGCATCACCAGCCAGACCAGATCCGTGCCCGTGGTGTGACGTCGGCAAAGGACACGACACCAACAAGCACGCCTGACGTGGCGCCGATGATGGCGACCGCTGCCATGGGCAGGGGGCGGTCATGATGCCGGCGATGGTGGCGACAAATACCGCGAACATGTGCCACGCCTTCACCTCCAGGCCGTCCGGCGCCGGCAGGAACCAGAGGACGATGCCGATTCCCACCGGGACAAGAAATCTCCAGAGATCTCTGAGATGCCCTGCGGGGGCCGCTGGTTTTCTGGCCGGGGAGCTTGCAGGCGGTGGAGCCTTAGCGGGCGATGCATCCATGATCAACCTCCTGGCGGCGGCGTGGTTCGGTACGCCGGAGTGTGCGTGATGTCCCTACCGGTCCAGCAGCACGCTGTCGGTTGCCTCCTTGACGATGCGCGCGCTGCGCCGCAGGCCCTCGCGCTCGGTGGGGTTGAGTTCCGGGTAAGCCAGCAACTGCGCTCCGCCGCCATTGACGACCATCGGCAGCGACAGACACACCTCTGGCACGCCTTCGACTTCGGGATGCACGATGCCAACAGTGAGAACGAGATCGGAGTTATGCACGATGGCCTGACAAATTCGCCCGATCGCACTGGCGATCCCATAGTGAGTGGCGCCCTTGCCTTCCTTGATGAGCTTGGCCGCCTCATGCACGGAGCGCAGGACCAGATCGCGGCTGGCGGGCCCCAACTCCTTGCCGGTCCTGGACAGAAAGGTTTCGAGGGGCATGCCGGAGACCGTTGCACCGGACCATACGATGACTGCGGATTCGCCGTGTTCGCCGACAACATAGGCGTGAATCCCCGGCGCCACGACGCCCAGCCGCTCGGAGAGAAGCGATCGCAGTCGTCCGGTGTCGAGAGAGGTGCCGGTGCTGATGACGCGCTCCCGCGCGCAGCGCAGGCGGTCAAAAACGGTGCCGGCCAACACATCGCAGGGGTTGGTCGCGATGACGTAGATGGCATCCGGGGCCAGGGGCGCAATGCGATCCACGATTTCCGCCGCGATGCCTGCATTGGTCTTGGCCAGGTCCAGGCGAGTCTGCCCTGGCTTCACGCCGACGCCGGCGGTGATGACGACGACATCCGCGTTGCGCGCGTTCTCGTAGTCGCCCGCATAGAAACGATTGTTTCCCCAGAATGCGGCGGAGTGGGCGAGATCCAGCGCCTGCCCTTCGGCCCGGATTCGGGCAACATCGATGATGACCACCTCTGCGCTCGGGATGGCCACGGCCGCAAACAGGGCCGCCGAGCCGCCAACCAGTCCTGCGCCGACCACGACGATCTTCGGTTGATGCATTGGCATGCCTCCGGTTTTGCCTCGGTCGACGAGTACTTGAACCAGGCGCCAGTCATGGGCGCGAGGCAGATGTGTTGTGAGAAGCGCTAGCCGGGTGAGTAACTGTCCGTATGCTATGGTTTATAGACTTTTTCGGTAGAAGTGCCAGTGTTGCGCCGGCGCCGCCCCTGCGCGACAACCGGCGAAACCTTGACCTGCCGTCACGCACCCCATTGCAGCGCTGATGTCCTATGGCTTGACCGTCAACGTCCTGCAGGAGGTGTTACCGCTGGAGCACCGCCCGGCCGATCGCAATGAATTTTCTGCTACGGGAAAGTCAAGCTATGGCACGGCGGCTGCCCCTCAGCGTTGCGCCGGCTTGAAAGCCTGGACTGGGATTTGGGTGTCGAGGCCAGTCCCATTCATCCGGCCCTCCGGAAAAGAAATTCTTATCCCATTCTCCGAAAAGATTCAGTTCTGTTGTGACCAACGCTGACGTTAGAGTTCGGAGCAAGACGCATATCGGGGGCCCGGCTGCCACGCTTTCGCCTGCGTCATTGACCGACTAAATGGTCATAACGTGGAACGGAGGCGATGCCCGGCAGTCGGGCGAGGGGATTTGGCATGGAGGGAAGAATGGGTCTGCTCCGCTGCGTCTGCGCTTGGATGTTCGCAGGCTTGGCCTTGCTATCGCTCGCTGCCCATGCGCAGAATGCGCCAGCCCAGCCGGCACACCTTGCTGATTCCTCCTGTCGGTGCTGAGGTGCGCTACAAGTTCCTGGAAGCCTGGAGCCAGTCGCACATGGTCCGCCCCGATGGCGCCGACCGCACCCGCATCGCCGCGGGCAAAGACGGCTGGACCCTGCCCATCCCGCTTGTGAAGACGTCCAAGGGCTCGCTGCTTGCCTGCCGTCTACCGATGCTGTCGACGGCATTTTCAGATTCCTGGCCTAACTCCGAAGGTGAGTCATGTCTATTCTCCTACTTGGAAACCTCGACGCCAAAACCACGGATGAGGAAATCGGCGCCTTCCTGGTGAAGTACGGGTTCCCGGAATACACCAGCATCGAGCACATCGAAGGCGACGGCACCAGGCCTGCCGTGCGGCTGACCTTCGATACGCTCGACGACGACACCCTGGACAAGCTGCGGGGGCGTATTCACAACATGTTTTGGAATAGTCACACGATCACCGCCCTCGTATTGAGAGAGCGCTTTAGCTGAAGCGAGGACGGCACAGGACATCGCGAAATGGGCGCAATGCAAGTCTGATCAGAGGGGATACAGCATGAAACGAACGACACTACTGGCTGCGGCGGTGATGACCGCGGCTACCGCTTCTGTGTGGGCGCAACCCGAAACCCGCGTGGATGTCACGCAGTCGCCCGGACAGGCGACCGCGACCGGCACGGCGAAGCTCACCGCCAAGATCGTCAAGATCGATGCGCCGACGCGAACGGTCTCGCTGAAAGCCGCTGACGGCAAGACCACGGACCTCGTCGTGGGGCCGGAGGCGAGGAACTTCGAACAGCTCAAGGTCGGCGATACCGTCACGATCGAGTACAAGGAAGCCCTGACCATGAGCCTCAAGAAGAGCAAGGGGCCGCTTGCCATGAACGAGCGCGAGATCTCCGACCGTGCGGCGCCGGGAGCAAAGCCAGGCGGCACAGTCGGCAGGGAAGTGACCGTCACCGCCGACGTTGTCGCGGTCAACACCAGCGCCAAGACCGTCACCCTGAAGGGTCCGAAGGGACGCACCGTGGATCTGATGGTCGAGGATCCGGAACGTCTTAAGGAGATCAAGAAGGGCGACCGGGTCGAAGCAGTTTATACCGAGGCCGTTGCTGTGTCCGTGCAACCGGCCGCAGCCAGGTAGCAGCACCGAATTGTTCCAGGACAGGCCCGCCGGTCATGCGGTCCGGTTCCTGGCGTCCGCGGTCGAAGGCGGTCAATGCGGTATCGCCACGGTGGACCCACCCCGCCTCCGTGGCGTCCCTGTCACAGAATGTCTAGTGGAGTACGGCATGGATGCAGCAAAGCAACTGGTTCACGCGCGTGAAGTTGGCCTTAAGACCGGCATGGTGCTGCAAAGGCGCCTGAAGCATGCGCAGGAGGCCTATAGTGGCCGCGTTCAGCAGGCCGTTGGGGATCCGGGCGCCGGTCCGTCCACGCCGGTGGCCGGCATGGATCCGATGAGCGGCTATGCGTATGCCATCGACAGCATGCAGCGTGCCGTCCTGTTCTGGGACACGCTCAGGCAACGGGGTAACAACTTTGTCGAAAATACCATGCAGGGGCTCAAGCCGGTCCTGCATTTTGGCTACGAGACCGTCCTGGATGGGCGCCAGTTCGAGCGGCCCGTCAACTATGCCATGTTGAAGATTACCCCGCCCGATGGCGTGACGATCGACGATAGCCGCCGCCCGTATGTCATCATCGATCCCCGCGCCGGCCATGGCCCGGGGATCGGTGGTTTCAAGGACGACTCGCAGGTCGGCGTTGCAATGCGTGCGGGCCATCCCGTGTATTTCGTCATCTTCTTCCGAGATCCCGAGCCGGGGCAGACCCTGCTGGACGTATGCGAAGCCGAGCAACAGTTCATCAAGAAAGTGCGTGCGCTGCATCCGCATAGCGCCAAGCCAGCGATCATCGGCAACTGCCAGGGAGGCTGGGCCGCGATGATGCTCGGCGCCTCGGACCCGGACGACACCGGGCCGATCGTGATCAACGGCGCCCCGATGTCGTACTGGAGCGGCGCCTGGAGCGAGGGCGAAGGCGACAACCCGATGCGCTATTCCGGCGGGCTCCTGGGCGGAACCTGGCTGGCCTCGTACACGGCGGATCTGGGCAACGGCAAGTTTGACGGCGCCTGGTTGGTCCAGAATTTCGAGAACCTGAATCCGGCCAACAGTCTCTGGGACAAGTACTACAACCTGTACGAGAAAGCCGATACCGAGCCGCCGCGCTTTCTGGAATTCGAACGCTGGTGGGGCGGCTACTACCTGATGAACCGCGAGGAGATCGAATGGATCACGCGCAATCTGTTCGTCGGCAACAAGCTCTGGGGGGGTGACGTCAAAAACGCCGGCGGCAAGGCGTTCGACTTACGCGAGATCCGCTCGCCCATCGTGCTGTTTGCCTCGATGGGCGACAATATCACCCCGCCGCAGCAGGCATTCAATTGGGTGGTGGACATCTACGGCAGTACCGAGGAGATCAAGGCCCGCGGCCAGGTGATCGTCGGCATGATGCACCGGAGCGTCGGCCATCTCGGCATCTTCGTCTCCGGCAAGGTCGCGCAGAAGGAGCACGCGCAGATCGTCTCGGTGCTCAAGAGCATCGAGCTGCTGCCGCCGGGGCTCTACGGCATGGTCATCCATGAGCGCAAGGGCAGCGATGGCGTAGAGTATGAGGTCGAGTTCGAGGAGCACTCGCTCGAAGAGATTGCCAGCAGACTTAACCGCTTTGAGCGCGTCGACGAGAAGCCGTTCCAGACGGTCGCCAACCTGTCGGACTTCACGCAGCGCGCCTACGAGCTGTTTGCGCAGCCTTACGTCCAGGCGGTGTCCAATGAGATGACAGCGCGGGTGCTGCGCGAATTCCATCCGCTACGCATGCAGAACTGGTTGTTCTCGGACCTGAATCCGTGGATGGCATGGTTGAAGCCTGCCGCCGACGCGGTCAAGGCAAACCGGCAAGCGCTGGAACCGGACCATCCGCTGCGGCAGCAGGAACAGGCGGGGGCGGAAGTGCTCAGCGCTGGATTGGATGCATTTCGGGCCGTACGCGATGCGATGACCGAGTACACCTTTTTCAACGTGTATGCCAACCTGTTCCCGTTCCTGCCAAGGAGCGAGCCTTCCGCCCGTGCGGGTACATCGGCGGCGACCGCCCCGCGGGACCTGCCGGAAGTCAAAGCGGCGCTGGCCGCGGCCGGGCAAGGCGGATATGCCGAGGCCATTGCCCGGCTGGCCTGCCTGCTGAGCCGTAAGGGTGAGCCCCTGCCGCTGTCCAGGCTGGAGTTGCGCAAGGAGTTGGTCACGGACTATGCGGATCTGCTGCCCGAACTGGAGCCGGACGCCTGGCGCAAGATCCGCGGCCGGCAGGAACTGATCACGCGCTACGCGCCCGAGGAGGCGCTCGCGACGCTGCCGGCCTTGCTCAGGCATCAGGCCGACCGCCAGCGGCTGCAGGCGCTGGCGGAGAAGCTGCGTACCGATGAGCGCGTGCTTGGCGCCACGCCCACCGTCGAGCAGGCGGCAATGCTGGAGCGGATCCGCACGGTGCTCGGCACCAGGCCGGAACGCGTGCGCGGCGCGGCCGTGCCGCTTACCCGCGCATCGTAGCGGGCTGTCGGCGGGCGCATGCCTCGCTGCAAGCCGACACCGATGAACCTGACGCAGGAGCAAACCGTGAACGCCAAGCATGAGAAGTACCAGCGTCTGATTGACTACTGCAAGACCATGCCGCCCACGCCGACCGCGGTGGCGCATCCGTGCGACCAGTCGTCGCTGGAGGGCGCGGTGGAGGCCGCACGGCTGGGCCTGATCGCGCCGATCCTGGTCGGGCCACGTTCCCGCATCGAGGACGCCGCGCGCGCAGCCGGCCTTGACATCCGCGAGTACCCGATTGTCGATGCCGAGCACAGTCACGCGGCAGCGGCTGCCGCCGTGCAACTGGTGCGCGAAAGCAAGGCCGAGGCCTTGATGAAAGGCAGTCTCCATACCGACGAGCTAATGGGAGCCGTGGTCAAGGGCGATAGCGGCTTGCGTACCGCCCGGCGCATCAGCCACTGCTTCGTGATGGACGTGCCTGGCCACGAGGACGCTTTGATCGTCACCGACGCCGCCGTCAATATTGCCCCGACGCTGGCCGAGAAGGCCGACATCCTGCAGAACGCGATCGACCTGGCCCATGCCTTGCGGGTCAAGGAGGTGCGCGTGGCGATTCTTTCGGCGATGGAGACGGTCAACCCCAAGGTGCCGTCCACGCTCGATGCCGCCGCGCTGTGCAAGATGGTTGACCGCCACCAGATCACCGGTGCGGTCGTCGACGGACCGCTTGCCCTGGACAATGCCATCAACCTGGATGCGGCGCGGATCAAGAAGATTGATTCACCGGTGGCCGGGCGCGCCAATGTCTTGCTGGTGCCGGACCTGGACGCCGGCAACATGTTAGCCAAAAGCCTGACCTTCCTGGCCGGCGCCGATGCCGCCGGCATCGTGCTGGGCGCGCGGGTGCCGATCATCCTGACAAGCCGCGCTGACTCCGTCACGACCCGGCTGGCGTCCTGCGCGGTGGCCGCGCTGGTGGCCAGCGCTCGCCGGCAATCCGGCCAGGTGGCGGGGTGATGTCATGGCCGAATTGATCCTGGTCCTGAATGCGGGTTCATCGAGCATCAAGTACTGTGCCTACGATACCCATGACGACACACTGAGGCTGGTGCTGCGCGGCAGCATCGATGGGCTTTACACGACGCCGGCGTTCCGCGCGACAGACGCGGCGGGGCAGAGATCGAGACCAGGCGGTGGGATGCCGGCACCGAGCTTGGGCACGAGGGAGCCATCGCCTTCCTGGCGGACTTCCTGCGCGGCCACGGAGAAGGGCATGCGCTCAGCGCGGTGGGGCACCGGGTGGTGCATGGCGGGGTACGCTATACCCAGCCAGCAAGGGTGACCGATGCGGTGCTGGCGGAACTGGACACGCTTTGCCCCCTCGCCCCCTTGCACCAGCCCCACAACCTCAAGCCGATCCGCATCCTCGCCGAGCGGCGTCCGGAACTCCCGCAAGTCGCCTGCTTCGATACCGCCTTCCACCGGGCGCAGCCGGAAGTGGCACAGGCATTCGCATTGCCAGCGGAGGTGACCGCGCGAGGCGTCAGGCGCTACGGCTTCCACGGACTGTCCTACGAGTACATCGCCAGTGTGCTCCCGAGCGTTGATGCCGGCGCGGCGGCTGGCCGCACCGTCGTCGCCCACCTTGGCAACGGCAGCAGCATGTGCGCGCTGGTGGCGGGACGCAGCGTGGCCAGCACCATGGGCTTTACCGCGGTGGACGGCCTGCCGATGGGAACCCGCTGCGGCAGTCTCGATCCAGGCGTGATCCTGTACCTGATCCGCGAACTCGGCATGGATGCCCACGCCATCGAGGACCTGATCTACCGCAAGTCCGGCCTGCTTGGCGTCTCCGGCCTGTCGAGCGATATGCGCGCGCTGCTCGCCAGCGACGATGCGCAAGCCCGCTTTGCCGTGGAGTTGTACACGTACCGCATCGCCCGGGAGCTTGGCTCGCTGGCCGCGGCCGCGCAGGGGCTGGACGCGCTGGTGTTCACCGCAGGCATTGGCGAGCATGCCGCGCCGATCCGCGAGCGCGTATGCCAACTGGCGGCATGGCTCGGCGTGAGCGTCGATTCTGCGGCGAACGCCGGCGACGGACCGCGCATCAGCTTGGCCTCGGGCCATGTCCCAGTCTGGGTCATCCCGACCAACGAGGAACTGATGATTGCCAGGCATACCAGGGAGGCCCTCGCAGTGCCCGCACGATGACCGCCGTCATAGCCGATCAAGGGAGCGGCATGGTCATCCACAGTTCACTGGCAATGATGAATCCGGGAGAGAGTGACATGACTGCAGCACAGCAACATCCGATTCTTGCCAACGCCCGCGCACTTGTCTGCGGGATTGCGAACGAACACTCCATTGCTTATGGGTGCGCCAAAGCCTTCCGCGAACTGGGAGCGGAGGTCGCGATGACTTATGCCAGCGAAAAGGCCCGCCAGTTTGTCGAGCCGGTGGCGCAGGAGCTTGATGCTTCCATCTTTCTGCCCCTGGATGTCACGAGCCAGGCGGAAATGGACCAGTTGTTCGCGCGAATCGGGGAGCAGTGGGGAAAGCTCGATATTCTGGTGCATTCGGTCGCCTGGGCACCGAAAGACGATCTGCAGGGCGGCCTGCTCGATTGTTCGGCCGAAGGCTTTGCCAAGGCCATGGATGTGTCCTGCCACTCCTTCGTGCGCATGGCCCGGCTGGCGGCGCCTCTGATGAGCGATGGTGGCACCATGTTCACCATGAGCTACCACGGCGCCAACAAGGTGGTGCCGAACTACAACGTCATGGGTCCGGTGAAGGCCGCCCTGGAAGCAGTGTCACGCTACCTCGCGTACGAATTGGGCCCGCGCGGCATCCGCGTGCATGCGATCTCGCCTGGGCCGCTGCAGACCCGTGCTGCGTCCGGGCTAAAGGGATTCGATCTGATGCTTGCTGACGCTGTGGAACGCGCGCCACTTGGCGAGTTGGTCGACATTATGGATGTGGGGTACACCTGCGCCTTCCTGGCCACGCCCTACGCCCGGCGGCTGTCGGGCGAAACGCTGTATGTGGATGGCGGCGTCAATATCATGGCGTGAAACGTTAGCGACCAGCAGGTTTTCAGGGCCATTGGCAGCTGCACGCCTGCTTAGTCATGAAGCTAGATCAGTCGACGCATGCCACGGGTCTCTACCAAGGAGTCATTTACCGATCCTATCGGGCGCACATGGGCGGTGATGCGAGGGTGAAGTGGGGCACTCGTGCTTTGACTACTGCCCTTCGGCCGCCGCTTTTCGTGCGTAAAAACCCGCCACCTCTTCAATCTCCTTGTCCGTCATTGCCCTGGCCATGTTGCGCATCTGGCCTTCGGCGTCGTTGCGCCGCTGCCCGTTGCGAAAGGCGCGCAGTTCAGTGGTGAGGTAGTCATGCGGCATGCCTTCCAGCCATGGTGCGCCGAACTTCTGGTCTACGCCGCCGTGGCACGAGATGCACGGCGCGACGTTGCGCAGCGGGTCGCCCACGCGGACGAGTGGGGGCAGGGATTCGTCGTAGGTGGTCGGTGCGGTACGGGCCTTGGGGAGCGAGGCGTAGTAGGCGGCGAGGTCGGTGATGTCGCGTTCGGACAGGTTGCGGGCCAGCGATTCCATGATTGCGCTGCCGCGCTTGCCGGACCGGTAATCCTGCAACTGCTTGATGACGACTTCCGGGTACTGGCCGGCAAGGTTGGGCGCATTGGACGCGCTCATGCCGCGCGCGCCGTGGCACATCGTGCAATTGTTCAGGGCCAGCGTGGCGCCGCGGCCGATGACGTCGGCGGGAGCGGCGTGGGCCATGCTCCGGTCAAGCACGACATTGGTGGCGATGTGGCCGTTGCGCGAGGTGCGCTGGCTATTCCAGCTGGCAGGGGCGCCGGCGGCGCGGCAGATGGCGTCCCACACGCCGCGTGCGGAGAAATCGTTTTGTACGGAGGGAAGCCAGATGAAGCCGACCAGCGCCAGCACCACCGTCAGCACGACCAGCGCCAATACGCTCTTGCTGCCGATGGGGTTGTGGTGCGCGGACATTGACCGGGTCTCCTGTTTGGCCTGTGAGCAGCCGAGTCAGCGGCTACCAATCGGCACCACTGGCACCGACGCGTTGTCAAGCACTGCCAGCTGGACGATCGGATAACCGTAGTTGACCAGCGTGAGCGCGATCATCATCGCCACCCACAGCCCCAGGCCGTTCAGCGCTGCCGGAGGACGCGCCTCCGGGTGCAGCGTCTCGCTGAAGGTGTAGGGCGCGGGCGTGCCGGCCGGGCGGCGGTGGCCGGCGGCGAGGAGGATGACGAAGAGGAGCGCCGACAGCACCATCACCAGCCCGCCGAGCGTAGAGGCGATGACCGTCCACGCCTGCGGCTGCAGCGCGGGGTGGCTGTAGTCGTAGTACGCCATGCGGCGTGGCATGCCGAGCAGCCCTACCCAGTGCCACGGTAGCGACAGCACCAGCATGCCAAGGAACCAAAGCCACAGCTGCAGGCGCATCAGCCCGGCCGGCAGGGGCCCGCGGCCGGTCAGCTGCGGCCAGAGGTCGTAGGCCAGCGCCATGTACATGATGACGATGGCGCCGCCAAAGATCAGGTGGAAGTGGCCGGTCACCCATTGGGTGTTGTGGATCGTCTCGTTGAGCTGGTAGCTCATGTTGATGATGCCCCCCGCGCCACCGAGGCCCAGCATGATGAACGAGAACGTCACAGCCAGCATCATCGGGTTGTGCCACGGCAGCGCGGCCAACCAGCCGAACGCGCCGCGGCCGCCGCGCAACCGGGCAGCGATCTCGACCGAGGCGACGATGGTGAAGACAGTCAGCAGCGTCGGGACCGACACCATTGCCGTCATCGCCGCATGGACGAACTTGAAGCCTGAGCCGACTTGCGGATCGGCGAACAGGTGGTGGATGCCAATCGGCATCGAGAAGACCAGGAACAGCGCGAACGCCACGCGGCCCATGGTGTCGCTGTAGAGCCGTCCGCCGATGGCCCGCGGCACGATGCTGTAGAAGGCGACATAGGCGGGAATCAGCCAGAAATAAACGATGGCATGGAGTGTCCAGGAGAAAAAGACCCGTGCCAGTCCGGCATTGATGGTGTCGGTCAGCCCCAGCGATGCCGGCAGGATCAGTACCAGCACTTCGATGGCCGCGCCCAGCGAGGTCCATGCCCAAAGGTAGGCGCCCGCCACGATGCCGTACATGGCCAGCGGCACGGTCGCGCCCGGATTATCGCGCTTCCAGGCGGCCAGGTTGACCGACATCAGCGCCACCCATATCCACGAGCCGACCACCACCAGCACTACGCCGAAGTAGTAGAACGGGCTGCCGATCATCGGCGGGTAGAAGGTATACAGGACCGACGCCCTGCCAAGCCCCATGGTCGCCGCCGCCAGCACCGTGCCGGCGATGACCAGCCAGTAGCCGATCCACGCCCAGCGCACGCCCAGCAGCGCCCGCTTGAGCGAGAGTTCGCTGACCGCGTAGCCGAACCCCATCGCTACCAGCGTGGGCATCACGTACGCCATGACCGTGCCGTGCGCGGTGACGGAGCGGTAGTAATGCTCGGGATTGTTGACCCACTGCGCCAGCGGGCTGCGGATGAACATCTGCCATTCGCCGAGCAGGATCGCGCCCAGAAAGGCGATGAATGCCACCCAGAAATGGGCGAGAACGAGCTTTCTAGCGAGGAACACAGGTCATCCTTTCCGTGTTGCGCGCACGGGCCATGAAGTCCTCGCGCGGGAGGACCTGCACCTTCGCCCACATGGCCTCGTGGCCAATGCCGCAGTACTCGTGACAGGGCATCAGGTGCTCGCCCGTCTGGTTGAAGGTGGTGGTGAACGTCGCCACGAAGCCGGGGATCAGCATGGTGTTGGCGTTGGTCGTGCCGACGATGAACCCGTGCACCGCGTCGGCGCTGGTACCGCGGAACGTCACCGGCATGCCCTGCGGCACCACGATGCACTGCGGCTCGAACGAATACTGCTGGGCAACTAGCCGCACCGTGACCTTGCCATCGGGGTCGACCGCCGTGCCGAGGTTGCCTTCGACGAACTCGCCTTCGAGGTGCAGCGTCTTGACGTTGACCGTCTCCACGCGTGACGGCGGCATGGACGCCCAGTGGACGCTGGCGAAGATCATGAGCAGGATGATGACCGCGATGATCAGCCCGACCACCATGGCCCAGCGGCGCTCGGCCGCCACGGCGACTGACTCGGCGCGGTGGCCATCCGGCGCAGCGGGGGTTTGCGGCGCGGCCGTCACTGGACCAGCCCCCGCGGCACGTGTACGAAGAAAAAGAAGACGAGGTAGATGAGAACGACGATCGCCGTCGCCACACCGGCCACGGCGAAGGTACCGGACGGGCCTGCGCTGACCACGCGATGCACCTCGGCATCGGCCGGGCGCGGTTCGTTGTGATCGAGAGGTTCTGGCATGTCTGGCCTCGTCTGGTTGTGATCGGTTATTCCGGCAGCAGCTTGCGCAACTCGTTGACCTGCTGCGTCGCCACCGGGGTGCCGGTATTGCCCCAGGCTACGCGGATATAAGTCACCACGGCGGCGGCCTGGTCGTCGTTGAGGATGTGAGAGAAGGGCGGCATGCCATGCGGGCGCGGGTTCTTCTGCGTGCCGGGCGCATAGCCGCCGTTGAGCACCATGCGGATGGCATTGACCGGAGACGACATCGTGATCGACTGATTTGCGGCCAGCGGCGGGTAGGACGGCGGATGGCCCTTGCCGTCTTCGGCGTGGCACTTCGCGCATTGCTGCTGGTAGATCTGGCGGCCTGCCTCCATCACGGCCGGCTGTACCAGCCGCTCCTGGCTGGGCGGCGGCGCCTCGGTGTCGCGCTGCGGCAGGGCCTTCAGGTAGACGGCCATCGCCTGCACATCCTCGTCGCTCATGTATTGCAGGCTGTTATAGACGACCTCCGCCATCGGTCCGTACACCGTGGCACGGTGCGAGACGCCGACCTGCAGCAGGTCGACGATATCCTGGATTGGCCAGTTGCCAAGCCCGGCCTCGCGGTTCGAGGTGAGTGACGGCGCGTACCAGTTCTGGTTCGGAATCATGCCGCCTTCGAATTCCTTCGACTCGCTGGAGCCGCCCAGCGCATTGATCGCGGTATGGCACATGGCGCAGTGGCCGAGCCCCTGCACGAGATAGGCGCCACGGTTCCATTGGACCGACTGGCTCGGGTCGGGCTTGAACTCGCCTTCCGTGAAGTAGAGGGTGCGCCACCCGATCAGCAATTCGCGCTTGTTGAACGGGAAACGCAGCTCGTGTGGATGGTTCTCGCGCTTTACCGGTGGCACCGACATCAGATACGCGTAGATCGCGTCCGAATCCTCGCGCGTGACCTTGGTGTACGAGGCGAATGGCATGGCCGGGTAGAGCAGGGAGCCGTCGCGCGAGACGCCGGTGTGCATCATCCGGTAGAAGTCGTCGTCGGTCCATTGGCCGATGCCGGTCTCGTCGTCGGGCGTAATGTTGGGAACATACAGGTTGCCGAAGGGCGTCGGCATGGCGCGTCCGCCGGCAAAGGCGGGATTGTTTGGCTCGGTATGGCAGGCGACGCAATCGCCGGCGCGGGCGAGGTACTCGCCCTTGGCGATGATCTGGCTGGCGGGGTTCAGCACGCCGGCCGCCTTCGCGCCGTTTGCCGAGGTGACGGGTGGGGGCGCTTTCGCCGGTTCGCGATGCGCGAGCCGCACGGCCAGAGCGCCCAGCCCCGCCACAACGACGATGCCGATGACGGGAATGAGCAACCCACGCGCTTTCATGGCCTGCCCCTCATCGCTGGCTGCCGCATGCGAGCGGCATGCGTACGAGGTTGGACGACTCGGGCGACGGGTCCTTGGGAGGCTGTTGCTGCGACAGCCAGGCGGCTACCGCCGAGATGTCGGCATCCGACAGCCGCGAGGCGACGCGCTTCATGCAGTCCGGCTCCGTCGCGTGCCGATCCCCCACCTTCCAGCGCGTGAGCTGGCCGACGATGTAGGCGTGCCGCAGGCCGACCAGGCCCGGAATGCCCGGCTCCATGCCGGTCAGACCGGCGCCGTGGCAGGCGGCGCACGCGGGAATGCCCTGCTTGGGATCGCCGCTTGCGACCAGTGCCTGTCCGCGCGCCATGGCGGCCTGCGGGACGGCGGTAGGGGCACTTGGCGCGAAAGCGGGGCGCAGCTTGGCGAAATACTCGGCGATTTCCTTCAGATAGGGGTCGGGCAGGTAGGCGACCAGGTAGTTCATCGGCGGATAACGCCGGGTGCCATCTCGAAAAGCGATCAGTTGGTTATAGAGATAGCCGGCTGGTTTGCCAGCAATGCGCGGGTAGTAGCCATTGCCAGTGCCCTGGCCGCTCTGTCCGTGGCAGGTAACGCAGCCCTGCACGCGGGCTTCCATTGAGTCGACTGTCTTGAAGGCGGG
Source organism: Cupriavidus necator (assembly GCA_022041995.1). Taxonomy (GTDB): domain Bacteria; phylum Pseudomonadota; class Gammaproteobacteria; order Burkholderiales; family Burkholderiaceae; genus Cupriavidus. The sequence goes on along the minus strand of CP074381.1, from coordinate 2,254,437 downwards.
GATCGCCTCCTGCGGCGGCGCCGGGACTGGCAGGGATTGCGCAAGACCGTGGAGCGGCAAGCTACCCAGCCCGACGAGAAGCGACGCCAACAGCCAATCGCGCAGCAATGCCATCCGAGTGGGGCGCATGGTCCATCTGCTGTCTGGTGTGCAAACAGACTCATACTATGCGCTGTGCTGCATTTGTCAAAGTTGAGTTCCACCTCGACTGCGCGCGGCCGCGGCAGTCTGACACTCAGTCGCGTCTGCACGACTTCGGAATCGATCCTCACATTCCTGCAGATCGATCCGCTGATACGGTCCACTTGCAGCTGGTTTTGCCTGAAGGTCGATGGCGGATTCATTGCCTGATCGTCCGGCAGAGCAGGGGCCGGCGGTTTTTCCCTGAGCGCCTTTGTTGACTATAGTGCTCAGTGATCCTGGTGGGCAGGTCAGCCACCGGGGCATTGAGAAGCGGTCATGGGACGTGCAGGTTGCCTGCGGCACGCGCTGGCCGAGAGCCGGGGGTCATAATGAGAGCTAGGCTAGTGCTCTGGTTCGTCGCTGTAGCAATTCTGTTGCCACAGTCGTCCCTTGCTGCCGAATTTGGCAGCAAGGGCGGCCTCGAGCCCAGCAACATCGACCAGGTCGCAGCACGGCTTCGCGAGGATCCCTATGATCTGGAGTTGCTGATCAGCTTCGGCACGTCCAAGCGCGGATCGGCCGGCCATATCGCACTGGCGCTCCGCGACGATGTGCTTGGCGATGAACTGGTGTATTCGGCCAACTTTTATGCGGACCGAGACCGCAAGCACGTGAGCGGCTACTACACCACGGATTTGATGATTGCCATACCCAAGCAGGAATACCTGTTCAGGACGGTCTCCACGGTCGCCGAGACGGCATCGTTTGGGTTGGACTTCGGCGAAATCTACAAACGGTCGGTCATCGGTGTGCGTGTCTATGGCGTGCCAGCGGCAGACAGGGCCGCCTTGGCAGCATATTTCCGCCGCATCAACGACGACTATCACCGGCAGCGCAGTAACACCGAGTATCACCGAGGCCAGATCAAGTACGACTACCTGCGCCTGAACTGCGCCAAGACGATCGGTGCCGCCTTCAAGTTTGGCGCTGCCTATCGTGACCTGGAGGTGACCAGCGCCAGAGTTCTGTCAGGACGGCGCGTGGTCGCGGCCGCCACCGCCAACGTCCCCACCGAGATGGCGATGAAGCTGATCAAGGAGTGGGGCCGGCGCAACTATGGCATGGACGTGGTGCTGTACAAGAAGTACCGTGGCTCGAGCTATGTCGACCCGCAAGAGGAAGAGAAGGTGGCATTCAAGGACCTGCCTGATCGCTTTCCCTCGGTGCTATCGCTAGACTTCCGCCGCGACGCCGGAGCCTACCAAGACTATGACAACCTTCTGGCGATGTACCTCCTTTTCAATCTCGGTAAGTACAGCGTGCGTGTCAACGAACAGACGATGCTGCTTGAGATCGAGAAATCAAAGGACCCCATGCCTTACCCCGAGGCGATGAAGTTCGCCACACGCGATGCCTGGGTCGACAGCGAAAATTACAAGCGCCATATCGAGTTCCGCCCGAGCGGCGAAAGAATCGGCGAGGAGCCGGACAACACGCACCTTTACCACTTCACCGATGATGCGGATGGGAAGATGGCGCGCTAGCTTCGGGTGCCCAGTAGCTGCTATGGTGGAGCGGGGGTGGGGGCGCATCATCAATATCTCTTCCATCAACGGCTCGAAGGGTGCGTTTGGGCAAACCAACTACGGCGGGCAGCACATGCAATGACTGGGGGGCGGAGCATGGTTCGTTAGCGACACCGTGCCCGCCGTTGCGACTCAGGCGCTAAGCGCAAGGAAATCTATTTCACCCTTCTTGTTGCCGGGGGCGAAACCGGCGCAGCAGCGGGAGCCGACGCCGCGATCTACCGCGACACCGTATGTTCGCAGCAATGTCGCTCTCTAGCAGAGTATGAGGCGCGTTATCGGGTAGATTTCAGGCGGTCAATCATGCCCTTGATCGCTTTAAGCTGGACCGCGTCTTTCGTATCCCATTTTTCCGAATCTGTGTAGCCCCACCAGTCCCAGCAACCCTTTGGGTTGTAAGGTGTAACGGCTGATGCAATGGTTTGGGGATAGAGGACCACGATGTCGTTGGTATCGGCCCATGGGTTGTAGCCTGCATGCTCGATGAATCTTCGCTGGATTTCGGAGAAACTTTGACTGCAGCCATGAAATACCACGTGCAGACGGCAGCGCTTTGACGCGCAGCTCACTGGTACGTAGACCCATCCCGTGCGCGCCATGCTCTGGCTCTCCGGGGCGCGAAGGAACTCAGCCTGGTCGAATTCGATCAGGTGCCCGCGTGGCAGGCCTTCGTTACGAGGCTGAAGATTCCCATAGAGATGCTTCAGGATCCGCCCGGCAGCGTCGAAGCTGCAATCGCTAATGAAAGGTGCGGCAGAAGTCGAGCAGGGGTTGCCGTCGCGGTAGGAGTCAGTCGGAAAGGTATGATCTGCGTCGGGGATCGTTTCATAGCGCAGGTTTTCCGCCCGCACAAAGCTCCGGTAATAGGCCGCCAACGCATTCATGACCGCCGGCTTGATGGTGTGATCGCGCATTCCCAAGACCAAGAGAACGCGTTGAGTTCTCAGGTTGGTTACGGGATCGATTTCGCCTGCCATCGCTCGCTTGCGGGTTGCCTCCACCGAACGGGCTACGTCGGGTGCATCCGTTCCGGCACAGATTGCAAGCCCCAGAAAGCACCACGTGCGCTGCAAGATAGAATAGTCTCCCGCCATGCACGGGCCAAGCGCGCGCTGCAGATTCGCCTGCTCTCCTTTTCCCGTTTGCGCGCAGGCATACGGCCCACCTGCAATGATCCCGGTGCCATTGACGAGGGCGGAGTAGGCCACATGCATTTGTACTGCCATGTAGCCGCCGGAGGAGATGCCGGACGTGGTGATCTGATCCGGCTTTACGTATTCCGGCGGAAGTTGAGCCGGCGCGGCCGAAGCCAAAGTGCCAAAAATCACGCTGCCAGCCCATATCACGCATTTCGTCACTGACTTGCGATGCAGGTACATCAGTAGCTCCTTCTGTGCCGGCAAAATAGATGTGACGATGGACGCGCCGTTGGGTGGACATGAACGGCAAAGGCAGGGCTACTCGTGAATCGGACTCACGCGCTGATTCGGCAAGATGCCAAGCGGTTACATGTGGTGTCGTGTCATATCGCAAATGCTGGGGAAGACTTCGCTTCGCCAGGTTGGTCCACGGAATAAGTCGTAGTGATTGCATCCGGGAATCGTGACGAGTCGCTTGTCGCGTGAGGATAGGCCTCGGCACAGGTCATGAGCGGCGTGCGTTTGTCCGCGGCCGGATATGTCGTCAAGCTCGCCTTCGATGGTAAGCAATGCTGTGGAGCGGATGTCCTGCGGACGCACGGCCTTACCCCGCACTTGCCAGGTGCCGAAGGCGATCTGAAACTCCTGAAAGACGGTCCGAACAGTGTCGAGATAGAACTCGGCGGCCATGTCAAGCACAGCACTATAGTCCAGCAACGCTTGCCAGTGGGAATTCGCACACTCGACATCGCCACGAGCAAGATTCACACAATAGTCCCCCAAAGATCCCACAGCGGGAATGGCTGCGCGGCGGCGAGTCCGGAGAACTGCACGAAACTCGGACAGACCTGACGTCCAGCACCTGCATACGGCTGCGGCACTGCGTAGACCAGATTGCGTCGAAACCATTGGATAGACTGGCTTGAGGCGAGGCGCCCAATCGCAGTGGGGCTGCGACGTGCGTCGATCGGACCGCCGATGAGAGTCAGGCTGCATGGTGTCGTCTCATCGCGGCTTGCCAGCAGCGCGATGGCGGCCAATGCTGGTACAGTGGCCTGGCAAATGGCAAGCACATGCAGCGGCACTACGTCGATCTGACGGATAAAACGCTGAACATGAATGACATAGTCGTCCAAATGAAACGTGCCGTCTGCCACCGGAACATGGCGCGCATTGGTCCAGTCCGTGACATAGACAATGTGCTCTTGCAGCAGCGATTGCACCACCTCACGAAGCATGACGGCATGATGGCCAGCAAGGGGAGCACAGACGAGGATCGCTTGCTGAACGTCTTCGTGCCCAACCGCTGCAGCAGCTTCAAAACGCCGCAGGCGGCAAAACGGGCTTTCCAAGACGACTTGCTCGACCACTGGAACGACACATCCATCACGAAGAATGGCCGTGATGCCAAACGCGGGTTCGTCGCAGGCCGCGCCGAGACAATGGAATCTTTCCCAGCCCGCAGCAAGGTGCTCCGCGCCCGGAATATATGCAAAGGGACTGAGCGGGCTGGCAAAGGCTTGGGCTGATTGATCCGCCCACGCCAGCATCATTGCCCGTTGATATTCAAAAATCTGATAGAGCATACAGACTCCGTACAAGCGAACCGGCGGAGAAGATATTCGTAGGAAAGCTTGGGGACAGAAGAGATGCTGCGGATGTCGCAACCGGCTTTCGACGCACACACTTTCGGTTGAGCGATAACTCACCGCGACATTGCGTCTTGAGATAGCAACGCGGTTGCCGATTCCACACGCCCGCACAATCGCCTACCCGCAACTCCAGCCTACTGCATTCCAGCGGGCAGGAGCCGCCTATTCGGCCGGGTATGAAGAAATTGTTGGATAAAGAGGCGAAGCCGTTCTGCAATTAACAGAAGCCATACGGGGGCCGTGGCCAGGCACTCCGTCCGCTCCCTGATTGACGCTCACCATGCGTGGGCTGTCATCGGCGACGCTCAACCGTAGGGCGCTGCTAAGAGTGCAAGCCGCAATGTCGAACGTGCACTTTTCCCCACTTCAACGACGCATCAGCGCTTTGAGAATTGGGTGGTGAAATGGCGCCTAATTCTGATCTAAAAGGTGCGGTTCCAGTGTTGTCGAGTACGCATAACCTATGCTGGGTGTGAGTGAAACTGACAATGACGCCCATTATGCTTTCTGCGGGTTTGGTTGTGCTCCGACCCATTGCTGGTCAATGGCACTGCCTGATCCTACGCGCATATCGGAATTGGGACATGCCCAAAGGCATGCCAGAGCCTAACGAAGAGTCATTACCGGCCGCAATGCGTGAAACCAGGGAGGAAACCGGCTTGTCAACGCTCGAGCTTCGTTGGGGGGAAGCTATCGCGAAACGGAACCCTATGCGAACGGCAAGATCGCGCGTTTCTATCTTGCGGTGTCATCAAGCGGTGACGTGAGCTTGCCGATTAGCGCTGAGCTGGGACGCCCAGAGCACCACGAATTTCGCTGGGTTACATTTGCGGAGGCCCAGCAGCTGCTGCCATCTCGGTTCGAGCCGATACTCGAATGGGCTCAGAGCATGGCCGGGGCGCCGAGTTAAGGTCGGCGGATGTCCTTGGTGCCCGATGCAGGAGAGGGTGATGCTTGGAGTCCAACACTCTCCGTCCCTGGCGGCCTAACCGCGAAGCGGTTGCAGGGATCGCAGTGCTGCGATTGCGTGGGCTATCGCAGCACCAACGCTCACCGGATGCGGCGCACCACCTCAAGCATCGAATGTCCCTGATTCGTCAGGCGAGGGCAGGCACCGTGCTCCATCGTGACCAGCTTGTTCACCAGCAAGCCATCCAACTGCTCGGGTTCGAGGTCATCGATCTCTTGCGTGTCGCCAAGCAAAAGCAGCGCGGCAATTTCATGAGGACTAAGCATGTCGGCCTCCTTTGTGTGATTCAAAAGGGAACTACGACTGCTATCCGTGGATTGTGTTCCACGGAGAAAAAGAGAAAAGGCGGGGGGTTAGGTCGGTGCTAAAGCGCGCTGAGGGCGCTCACCAAGACCTAAGCTAAACGGTCTTGCCGCAAAGATCAAGCAACTCACGTGTTGCGACGCGGCGGAAGGCAGTGCTCTGAGCGTGCTGCGGCGCGCGCCGCAGGCGTCTGTTGCGGGCAGCAGGTGCTTCATTAAGCCCTCAATTGATGGGGCTTCTGGATCACGAAGCATAGCGATTCGGTCACCTTGCACCGCTGCCGCGTTCCCGCAGTGTCGGGCGACACGCCAAAGTTTCTCTTTATCTGATAACGATCAAGAGAGGGCAACTGCTCGCCAGCGCAGCGTCTTACCTTGGACGTCCCGGGGGTTCGTTGCACGCAGATCGCTCCGTCCCTTCCATTTAAGCGGTTTGAGCGTCTCGCCAGTGACGTCGCTCGTTCTTTTAGTTGTTGTCCTGCGTTGACCCATATTGCTGCTGCGAACTGCGACAAGTATTGGTAGCTTTACAGGAAAGCTTTTGGATAGACTACGCACTCATGTGATAAGGTGAGCGCCGTTGCGCATTCCAGTTTGGTTTTAAACTATCTTCTCTCAGACCTCGACTAGAAAGGAAGAATCGTATGGCTACATACAAGGAATTGATGGCACAGAAGCGGGCGCTCGAAGCCCACCTGGAAGAAGTACGTGCCAATGAAGTAGCAGGTGTCATCGAGAAAATCCAGACTTTGATGGCAGAGTATGACCTGACAGTAGAGGACCTTACCAAGCGCCGGCGCGGACGCCCGGCGGGCAGCGGTGCAAGCAAGCCGAAGTCAGAGCTGCCTCCGAAGTATCGTGACCCCAAGACTGGAAAAACCTGGTCCGGTCGCGGCCGCGCACCCTCCTGGCTGGGTAAGAACCCGAACCGGTTTTTGATCGCAGAAGAAGCTTAAGTTTCGGTCTCTGAATGGATTTCGACTCCTGTACAGCGCAGGGGGTCGCTTTTCGAGATCAGCGCCAACGGGTATTCGTACTGACTGAAAGTTCCGCCCAGCAAGGAGCTGCGGGTTATCCCGCCTTTCGCAAGTGCGTGGCAGCTATTAACTCGTGCGTTCGGCTAGCGAGCGAAAAGCGCTTCAACCGGTACGGCAGCGCTTCTCCGGCTCAATGGCCGAGCTCTTGGCTCATCATCGATGAGCAAGTAGACGCTCGGGGTCGTCGGCGTGACCAAAGCAAGAATTTTAGGATAGAATGCGAGCCTTGAAACGATTTCCCCGCGATGGGGCTTAAGCGAAGGCAAATGCCTCAGCGAGAGTGTTGAAGCCTGAAAACCCGACGTCAGGCAATATTGTTTCTCCCCAGCCGACGTGGTGAAATTGGTAGACACGCTATCTTGAGGGGGTAGTGGCGAAAGCTGTGCGAGTTCGAGTCTCGCCGTCGGCACCAAACAACTTAGAAGCAGGATGCAGACGGTTGCGGTTCTGGATTTCGAAACGACGGGATTGTCGCCAAGTCTAGGTGACCGAGCCACGGAAATTGCTGTCATCTTGCTGCGTAACGGCGAGATCGTCGACCGTTATCAAAGCTTGATGAACGCCGGAAGGCGCATCCCCTCGCAGGTTGTAAGCCTGACCGGAATCACCAATGACATGATTGCAGATGCGCCTGCTGCATCGAAGGTCATGAGTGAAGCTGCCCGGTTTGTCGGCAGACATCCGGTGGTAGCCCACAATGCTGGTTTTGACAGAAGGTTTTGGCAAGCCGAGCTTGGGCTTCTGGACATCGCAGCCAATCAGCACTTCGCGTGTACGATGCTCACTTCCAGACGTATCTACCCACACGCTCAAAATCACAGGTTATCGACACTCGTCGATATGCTGCAATTGCCTAAGGCCGGGCGAGCACACAGAGCGATGGCCGACGCTGAAATGACCGCTCATCTGTGGCATCGACTGCAACACGATATCGCTCAGACGTACGGAGTGAGCCAAGTCGATTACGCGCTCATCGCCCGTCTTCAGGCCACCAGCCGCGCTAAGGTTCCGACGTTCCTTGCTTCGCTAGGCGAGTAGGGCGCTTTGAAACGCGTATAAATCAGGCGTAGCTAAAAAATAGGAGCCAAGGATGGCAACGTATCAAGAATTGATGGCGTAACCAACGACGCGCTCAGGATTTCCTTGCGGAATCGCTCCAGCACGGTGGGCCGGATAATCACGTTGATAACACCGGTCTCATCCTCATGCGTCATGAAGACGACGCCATTCGACGTGCCCGGCCGCTGGCGGACGGTCACGATGCGAATAGAAACACGCGCTCCACATTCATCTTTTAAGCGGCACAATTCCTAGATTTCGTCCGAGGCCAGGTCAATTCAGGCCGGTAATGTAGTTGGCGAGATTCTTGATATCGTCATCACTCAGGTTGCGCGATATGCTCGTCATATTCCCCGCGTCATTCGTGCGCCGCCTGGCCCGGAAATCCTCCAGCTGCTTGACGATATACGCATACTGCTGCCCGGCTACCCGCGGTATTTCGTTCTGCCCGGCGAAGCCGCCGAGGTGGCACATCGTGCACGGCACTTCCTCCGACTTGCTGCGTCCGGCCGCGACCCGCGCTGCATCGACCTTGTAGGTCGATGCCATCGGCTTCTGCGCGGCAAAGTAGTCGGACAGGTCCAGCATGTCCTCCTTTGACAACGGCGTGGCCATCGGCGACATGGCAGGGTCGCTCCGCCGTCCTTCCTTGAAATCACGCAACTGCAGGTAGAGGTAGCGCGCAGTCTGTCCCGCCAGTTGCGGATAGGCGGGATTGGCGGAATTGCCCTGGGGACCGTGACACGCAACGCATATCTGTGCCTTGGCCTGCCCGGCCGCCGCATCGGCACGGGCATTGCCGCTTGCTGCGAACAGTGCCAGCAGCGCAGACACCACGACGCGCCGCGCCGCGGGATGGCGGCGCGGACGGATCGGGGGAGTCCGGATTTCCGGATCGTTTGCCACGGACCTATTGCACCGCGAACACCAAGATGCTGTTGCCGCGCTTAAAGTCCAGCTGGGTGTTGCCGCCGGCTGCCACGGCAATGTACTGCTTGCCGCCGACGGTATAGGACACCGGCGGTGAATTGACGCCGGCCCCGCACTGGAACTGCCACAGCATCTTGCCGTTGGCCGCATCAAACGCCTTGAACAGGCCGTTGCCCTCGCCAGTGAAGACGAGTCCGCCGGCGGTAGCCAGCACGCCGCCGATCAGCGGCTGCTCGGTCTTGTAGTCCCACGCCACCTTGCCACTATCGATATTGACCGCCGAGAGCTTGCCCCACTGCTGTTCGCTCGGGATGACCTTGAATGCTCCACCCAGCCACAGCTTGCCGCCCGGATAAGGCACGTCTTCCACCTGGTAGGTCATCGGCTGATGCAGGTTGGCGGCATAGGCAAGCCGCGTTTTGGGGTTGAACGCCATCGGCGACCATTCCACGCCGCCGTTTGCGCCCGGTAGCATGCGCGCGCCTTGCGCGGTGGGCAAGGTCCACATGTTCTCCTGCGGGATCATTGCCTGGGAATAGCGGATCAGGCGGCCGTCGCGGCGGTCGTGCACATAGACGTGCCCGGACTTGCCGCCGTGGATGACGCCCGGAATCATCTGGCCTTTTTCATCGCGCACATCGACCAGGATCGGCGGGCTGGCTGCATCCAGGTCCCACACGTCATGGGCGATATATTGCGAGTGCCATTTGTAGGCGCCGGTGTTCAGGTCGACCGCGACCAGCGAATCGGTGTACAGGTTGTCTCCGGGACGGATCGCGCCATACAGGTCCGGCGACGGATTGCCCACCACGAAGATCGCCAGCTTGTTGGCGCGGTCCACTGCCGGGGCCATCCATACGCCGCCACCAAGTGTCTTGTAGAAGTCGCCGCCCTTGTCGGCCAGCATCTTCTTCTCTGCGGCGATGTCGCGCTTCATGTCGCGCCCGGTAGCGTCCTTGGTGGCCCAGACACCCTCGTGGCCCTTCTCGGGGATGGTGTAGAAGGTCCACAGCAGCTTGCCATCGGTGGCGCTGAACGCCTTGACGAAGCCGCGGATGCCGTACTCGCCGCCATTGGTGCCGATCAGGATCTTGTCTTCGATGACCACCGGCGCCATGGTTTCGGAGTATCCAAGCTCCGGATCCGCGATCTGTGTTTCCCACAGCAGCTTGCCGGTCTTGGCATCGAGCGCGACCAGCTTGGCGTCAAGCGTGCCCATGTAGAGACGATCGCCGCTGATTGCCACGCCACGGTTGTTAGGCCCGCAGCAGAACGTGGTAATCGGTCCCATCTTGTGCTTGTAGTGCCAGAACTCCTTGCCCGTCACCGCATCGATGGCATAGACGTGGTTGTAGGAAGTCGTGAGGAACATGACTCCGTTGACGACGATCGGCGCAGTCTCCATTGACTCCATCACGGCCGTCTGGAAGATGAAGGCGGGCCGCAGCCTGGCGACGTTCTTGGTGTTGATCTGCGCCGCCGGGTAGTAGCGCGTCTGCACGTACGAGCCGTTCGAGTGCAGCCAGTCGTTGCTGTTGGTGCCCGCGGCATCGAGTTGAGCCTGGGTGACCGGGCGCAGCGCACTGGACATTGGCGCGCCTGGCGTGGTCGCGCTGCCCTGGATTTCCTCGGCGGCAAGCGCGGCGGACGCATGGAAGGCAACCAACAGCAAGGGGAGGAAATGCCCGGAGAGGCGAGGGAATGAGAGCATGGGGTGCTCCTTATTCGATTCTTGTCGACCTGGCCGCTTGGGTGTGGGAAACGCATAAGTCGCTGCGTACCGTGCGACGCAAAGCAGGACTTGCCATGCGTCGAAGTGGCCCGAGGTAAAGTGCAGTATAGGCAAGAACCCCCGCAAAACAATCGGCACACAAGACGCGGCTGATACGCCGCAAGGGACCCGCTGATTCGGTGCATTGCAGCACCCGAAGGCGACTTGAATTTGTGCTTCGCACGCACCAGACTTAGCGGGCGGGTGAGCGAATGAGCCCGGGAATGGCCTTGAACTGCGGTACCGGTCTTGCGCAACGCGTCGCACCGGTTGTCATCCGAGGAGCCGGAAATGAAGCGTGGTCCGCGAAAGGTTTCAGTGGCGTGCCTGTGCGCGCTAGGCCTGCTCGCAGGCAAGGCACTTGCGGAAGGCGACATCAGCGTGAACGCGCGGTTGCTTGCTTCGGCGCGCGCCGGGGACGAGGCCGGCGTGCGCGGTGCGCTGGAACAGGGCGCTGCGGTGAACTCGCGCAACCGTATCGGCGACACGCCGCTGCTGACTGCCGCCAAGCGCGGCCTGACCGGCATGGCGCGCGCGCTGGTCGAACACGGGGCCAATGTCAGCCAGGCGAACGTGCAAGGCGTGACGCCGCTGATGGCGGCTGCGTTTGGTGGCTACCAGGAGATCACCGCGCTGCTGCTGGCGCGTCATGCCGAGCTGAACGCCACCGACCGCGTCAGCAAGACCGCCATGATCTACGCAGCGGGGGAGGGACACACGGTGGTGGTGAAGCAGTTGCTCGATGCCGGCGTCGATATCAACGCGCGCTATGCACATGGCCTGACCGCGCTGATGTGGGCGGCCGGCTACGATCGGAGCGAGGTCGTGCAACTGCTGCTCTCGCGTGGCGCGGATGCCGCGTTGCGAGATGACCGCGGGCTGACTGCGCGCGAGATTGCCGAGCATGCCGGCGCGAAGAACGCGTTGACCAACCTGTCGGGCAGCCAGACCGCGGCGGGGCCGGTGAAGTAGTGCCGCTGCGGTCACGGCGAATCGATCGAACCCACGCTCCTCGGATAGGTCACGATGCCCCAGCTTAGCGGCAGCCCGTCGAACTGCCGCACCGGCTGGTAGGTGCGCGCGTCGAAGACATAGACCGCATTGGAGCGCCCGCAGGCCACCAGCAGTCGCGCATCGTCCGGCGTGAAGCTGAAATGCCAGCAGCGCTTGCCTACCGCGATCTCGGCCAGCGAGGCGAAGGTCTGCGCATCGAATACCTGCAATGTATCGGCGCGCGATGCGGCGACGAACAGCCGCGTGCCGGCGCGATCGAACGCCACCCCGTAGGGACCGGTACGCGTCGGCACGGTGCGCTGCACGCGGAAGTCCGCGGCGTCTAGCACGACGAAGGCATTGGCCGATTCCAGCGTCACCACATAACGGCTACCGTCCGGACTTCCCTTGATCCCGCGCGGGCGCGAGCCAGCCGGCATCGGCAGCAGCTTCACTTGCCTGCCGCTGGCTTTCTCATAGACCGTGACGGTGTCGTCGCCTTCGTTGGTGACCAGCATCAGCTTGCCATCGCGCGAGAACTCGATGCCTTCGGTTTCCAGCCCGCTGCGGATGGTCCGGCTCACGCGCCAGTCCTTCAGGTCGATCACGGCAATTTCCGCCGGCAGGGGCTTGTGATCATGGCCATTGCCCTTGGCGGAGGGTGGCGGCGCGGCGCCGGGCGAGCCGGAGCGCTCGCCCGGTTCGTAAGTGACGAAGGCCTGGTCCCCCGCCACGCGTATGAACTCCGGGTTCTGTCCGATCGGCACACGCCGGACCAGCTGGCCCGTGGCAATGTCGATCACCGCCAGGTCGCCCGTGTCCTTGTTGGCCGTCAGCAGGTATTTGCCATCGGCGGTCACGCTCAGTCCGCGCGGCCCCTTGCCCCCGGTCGGGAGGCTGGCCACGGCTTCGAGCCGGTCCAGGTCGATGACGGCGATACCACCGCCTTCGGTGGACACGTAGGCCTGCGCCGCGTTGGCCGCAGCGGGACAGGCCAGCGCGAGCACGGCAGAGGCGAGCAGGTGCCAGGTACGGCACGGATGTGAAGGCATGGTGTCTCCTCGTTGTCAGGCAGAATATTGTTGCCCGCTCAGCGCCCGTCCCATTCATAGCGCACGCCGACCAGGAACAGCCGGGCCGCGCCCGGGGCCACAAAACGCCCGACGGGTACGGCCGCGCCCGGCAGCAGCAGCGTGCCGCCCGGGAACAGGTTGTAGCCCACCTGTCCGTAGGTCTGGTAGCGGCGGTCGAACAGGTTGTCGATGCGCCCATAGAGTTGCCAGCGCGGCGAGAACTGCCAGCTGGCGCGCAGGTTCAGCAGCAGGAAGCCAGCGGTGCGGGCGAGGCCCGGGTCTTGCGCGCTGAGCGCGCCATCCTCGTTGCCCGCGACCGGACGCGAGGACGACACGATCGCGTCGCCGCCGACGCTGACGGAGGCGGTCGCGCGCCAGTCTGCCCCGAGCCTGAAACTGTGCAGCGGGATCCCTGCCATGCGTGTGCCCGGATGCACCATCACCGGCGCGGCGAAGGGGGTCTGCAACTGGCCGTCCGCCCGGTAGGTCACTTGCGTATAGCTGTAGCCGGCGCGCAGCGTGAGCCGGCCCAGCCGCTGGCGCAAGCCGAACTCGAGGCCCTGGTTGCGTGTCTTCGGGAAGTTCGAGAAATACCCCAGCGGACTGAACGGCGAGCGCTGGAAGATGATGTCGTCGGTATTGTGGCTGCGGTATAGCGCCAGGGTCATTTCAGTGGTGTCAGCCGGCTGCCAGCGTCCGCCCAGCTCGACGGTGCGCGTGACCACCTGGCGCAGGAAGGGGTCGGCCTGCAGGCCGGTCGGCAGCTGGCAGGCGTTGGCCGGGTCCGCGCAGCCCAGCTCGATCGCCGTGGGCATGCGCGTGCCCTGCGAGACGGAGCCGAAGACCGTCACGCTGTCGGACAGCAGGTGCGATACCCCCACCGAGGGATTGAGGCGCGAGAAGGTGAAGCGCTCGTCCGACGGCGTGGGCGCGCCCAGCACTGTATGCCGGCGGCCGTCGTTCCAGCGGGCGGCCAGCGTCAGGAAGCTGTGCGGCAGCAGGCGGATGGTGTCGGTGGCGTACAGCCCCACAGTGCTGTCGTGGCCGTCCAGCAAGGCATTGGTGACCACCGGCGCATTGGGATCACCCTGCGCCGTGCGCGCAGCGTCGAAGCTGGCCAGCTGCGTGGCCTGCGTGTAGCGCGACCGGTTCAGGTCCAGCGCGGCACCGAGTGCGAAGTGGTGGGTCTCGCCATCGTGCGACCACTGCGCCGAAAGCCCGTAGCTGGTCTCGCTTACCGTGGAAGTATTGAGTATGGCACTGGGGGGCACTTCGTCACCCTGGCAGCCTTCGGCGCCCTGGCAGCCGAGCAGGGTGTCGAGGTAGTCATCGTTGATATCGCCGCTGTTGGCGTGCAAGCGCGTGCGGCGCACGTAGGCGGTGAGCTGCAGCTGGTCCTGCGCATTGAACTGATGCGCACCGTTGAGCGTCAGCTGCAGCGATTTCACGCGCGTGACATCGGGGGCGGTGTAAATCGCGCGGCGGTCTTGGCCGTAGATGCTGTCCGGCGTCAGGCCGTTGCCCGACAGCCGGCTGTTGCTGCCGAGCAGGCTCACGCTCCATTGGGTGGCGCTGGTCGAGCGGCCCAGCTTGAAGAACAGGTTGCCGAGATCGCTGGCGGAGCGGTCGCGCCAGCCGTCCTCGCGCCAGCCGGTGCCGGCAAAGTAGGCGTGCCAGCCGTCGCCGAGCGACTTGCCCGCGCTGACATCGAGCCGCGCGCGGCCGTAGCTGCCGGTGTTGAGGTCGGCCTCCACGCCCGGATGCGTTTCGCCGGACTTGGTGACCAGCGCTACTGCGCCGCCCAGCGTGTTGAGCCCATAGAGCGGGTTGCTGCCGGGCACCAGCGTCACCGTGCTGAGGGCGGCCTCAGGGATGCCGGGCCAGTTGATGACATCGCCCAGCGCCGCGTTCTGGCGCACGCCGTCAAGGTACAGCGACAGCCCCTGTGTGGAACCGAGCGTGGGTGAGAGCCGGTAGCCGCGGTAAAGGATGTCCTGCGCGAACGGATTGCCCTGCGCGTCATTGACCACGATCCCGTTCATGTGCTCCGCCAGGAAGGACGGGAGGTTGGTGGACTTCGCCCGTTCCAGGTCGCCATCGGTGGCAGTCTGGACATTGGCAGGGAAAGCCTGGCGCTCGATGGTGAAGCCGGGCAAGGGTGTCGGAGCCACGACGGTGACCTCTTGGAGGTTGTGGACTTGGTCGGACTGGCTGCCCGGATCCGGGCTCGCCTGCTGCGCTGCGACGGGCGTGGCCGCTGTCAGCGCAACGGCGACCATGCCCGGCGCAGACCAGGACGGGCAGGTGCGGCGTCGGGCGTCGGCCATGGCTTCCCCTCTGGCGCCGCATCGCGCGGGCGGCTGTGATGGAGACTTCCTGGAGTGGCGCCAATGCTACCTAATCTAATCCAGCGCGCAGGCGGTGCCAAGCGCGATTGCCCGGCAAGCCATTTTTTCGCCTAGAGTTTCTTGGGCGGCCGGTGAGCGGCAGGCGTCCTTGCGCACCGGCCGCGGGGCCAAGCAGTCATCCTGGGAGCGCGCGATGCAAGAGCCGGCAGTCGTCATTGATCCCGAACGCCGCCGCATGCTGCGGGCAGGGGCACTGGCCATCCTGACGCTGAGCCTTCCGCCGTTGACCGCCTGCGCTCAGGGAACGGCCGCTGGCGTGAAAGCGGCCCCAGCGCGCATTGGCGTGATCGGCTCCGGACGCATTGGCGGGACCGTCGGCGGGCTCTGGGTCAAGGCCGGGCACCCGGTCCTGTTCTCGTCGCGGCATCCTGAAGCGCTCAAGCCGCTGGTCGACGGCCTCGGCCCGCTGGCGCAGGCTGGCACCGTCGCGGAGGCAATCGCCTTTGCCGATGTACTGTTCCTCGCCACCCCTTACGGCGCATTGCCGCAACTCAGCCAGGAGAATGCCGGGGCGTGGGCAGGCAAGATCGTGCTGGATGCCACCAATGCCATTGCCCAGCGCGACGGCGCGATTGCCGATGAAGCCCAGCGCAACGGCATTGGCATCACTACGGCGAAATATCTGGCCGGCGCGCGCGTGGTGCGGGCGTTCAACTTCATGGGGGCGACCAACTTCGCCAGTCAGCATCACCGGCCGGGCGGTCTGATTGCCGTGCCGATTGCCGGCGACGACCAGGCGGCGCTGCAGGTGGCGGCGCAACTGGTGCGCGAT
Source organism: Cupriavidus necator (assembly GCA_022041995.1). GTDB lineage: Bacteria > Pseudomonadota > Gammaproteobacteria > Burkholderiales > Burkholderiaceae > Cupriavidus. The sequence continues at coordinate 2,238,622 of CP074381.1, read as the reverse complement.
GCGGGGTTTGAGCCGGTGGTGGTGGGGCCGCTGGCCAGCGCGGACAATTTCGCGCCGGGCGGGCCGCTGTTCCGGCAGATTGGCACTGCCGAGGAATTCCGCAGCAAGATGAATGGGCAATAGCGCGGCAAAACGATAAGACAATCCTAACTTGGGGCATGCTAGTGCCGCTTGGAGCACTCCAGCAAAGCCAGAAGTTATATCGTATGATTTCGATATTAAGTTTGCGAGGCGACGATCTATGTTTCGCAGATTGGCGAAACAGCGTTCCTTCACCCAAGGCGAACCCCTCCATGGACATCGATGCCATCCACAAGGCGCTGGCCAATCCGGTCCGGCGCAATATCCTGGCCTGGCTCAAGACGCCACAGCAGTGTTTCGGTGAGCAGGAATATCCGCTCGACCTCGGCGTATGCGCGGGCCTGATCGACGCGCGCACCGGGCTGTCGCAATCCACCGTCTCGGCCCACCTCGCGACCTTGCAGCGAGCCGGGCTGGTGACGTCGAAGCGGGTTGGCCAATGGGTTTTTTTCAAGCGCGATGAAGAGACCATCCGCGCCTTCCTCGATCACATGCATAGCGATCTTTGAAGACCTGCACTGCGCATAGTCAGCGGCGCGCAAGCGCCAAATTCCGCACCGATGGTGCATTCACCCTCCTCGATACCAAAAACCATGCCCACACTCTTTGACCCGATCCGTATCGGCGACCTCGACCTTCCCAACCGCGTCATCATGGCGCCTCTGACGCGTTCGCGCGCAGTGGGCGGCGGCCGCGTGCCCAACGCGTTGATGGCCGAATACTATGTACAGCGCGCTTCAGCGGGCCTGATCCTGAGCGAAGCCACGGCCGTGACTCCGCAAGGCGTGGGTTATGCCGACACCCCGGGCATCTGGTCGGAAGAACAAGTGGCTGGCTGGAAGCACGTTACCGACGCCGTGCACGCCGCCGGCGGCCGCATCTTCCTGCAACTGTGGCACGTGGGCCGCATCTCCGACCCGGTCTTCCTCGACGGCGAACTGCCGGTGGCACCCAGCGCGATCGCGGCCGGCGGCCATGTCAGCCTGGTGCGCCCCAAGCGCGCCTTTGTCACCCCGCGCGCGCTTGAAACCGATGAAATCCCGGGCATTGTCGCGGCCTACCGGCACGGCGCGGAGAACGCCAAGGCCGCCGGCTTCGACGGCGTTGAAGTGCACGGCGCCAATGGCTACCTGCTCGATCAATTCCTGCAGGACAGCACCAACCAGCGCAACGATGCCTACGGCGACTCGATCGAAAATCGCGCCCGGCTGCTGCTGGAAGTCACGGATGCCTGCATCGCGGTTTGGGGCCCGGCGCGCGTGGGCGTGCACCTGGCCCCGCGCGGCGATGCCCACACCATGGGCGACTCCAACCCGGCCGCCACCTTTGGCTATGTGGCACGCGAACTGGGCAAGCGCGGCATTGCCTTCATCTGCTCGCGCGAAGCGCTCGGCGATAACCGCCTGGGGCCGGAACTGAAGCGGGCCTTCGGTGGTACCTATATCGCCAACGAAAAAATGACCAAGGCCACTGCCGAGCACGTCTTGCAGGCCGGCGAAGCCGACGCAGTGGCCTTCGGCCAGCTCTTCATCGCCAACCCGGACCTGCCGCGCCGCCTGCAACTGGATGCGCCGCTCAACGCGCCGCAGCCGGAAACCTTCTACCATCCCGGCGCCGCAGGTTATATCGATTACCCCGCGCTCGCCTGAGCAACAGTTGTGGCCCGCGCACCAGCGCGCGGCCACCAATGCTTGCGCGCCGTCCTCGAGCCGGCGCCGTCATTGCCTCTTGCGGACGACCCGCAGTAAGCTCTGTCTCCTGCGGCAGGCATAAGCCGCGCACCGTCCCCCCAACAGAGGAGCCCCAGCCATGCCCTGCAGACGACAGTTCCTTGGCTATCTCCCGCTTGCGCTGACTGGCAGCATCGCTGCCGCAGCGGCCCTCGGCAACCGGCCGGCCCGCGCCGCCGCCATGCTGGGCGAGCAGGAGCCGCAGGCGCTCAAGGTCGGCTACATGGCCGACTCGTCCAGGGTCGATCCGCGGAAATACCCGGCCCACAAGCCATCGCAGACCTGCGCCAACTGCCAGCTTTACCAGGGTGACGAGGGCAGCGCCGCCGGCGGTTGCGCACTGTTCGGCGGCAAGGATGTCGCGGCGAAGGGGTGGTGCAGCGCCTGGGAGCAGGGCTGACATCGCGCGCTGCTACGCGCATCATTCCAGGCCAGCCAGCCTGGTCGATGGGCGTGCGTATCGTGCCAAGCGTGATGCCAGGGTTGATCGCAACCATCGTGGTAGCGACACACGGCCTTGTGGAAAACGGTTCTGTCAATGAGCGGACGCAGATCACATCTGCCAGCAATGTTTTTGCCGGCAGGAGACGAGGCTACGACTGAGAGCATATTCAACCACTTCGTCGTCCTTACTCGCGCAGAGCAATACCCCGATGGCCCGGCCGCTCATGTGACTTCTTCACATCGGTAGCCTATTTGGGCATTCCAGTCCGGGTATATCAACGGGTCCCATGCCCTTGGCATGAAATGCAAAGTCGATGGAATCTGTTGCAAAGCCGCGGCGCGCGCCGGGTTCTACATTGGTCTCCATATGCGGCGCACCTCGCGCCGCCCTTGATCGGGAGACCAAAGCTGTGGAAAAAATTGTCCGGATGTACGGGATCGGCGGGCCGGAAGTGCTGCGCTATGAAAGCAATGAAGTGGGCGACCCCGGCCCCGGCCAGGTACGCATCCGCCACGTGGCGGTGGGCCTGAACTACGCGGATACGTATTTCCGTAACGGAACCTACCGCGTGCCGCTGCCTTCGGGCATAGGCGTGGAAGGCGCTGGCGTGGTGCATGCGATCGGGCCGGATGTCACCAACGTTGCCGTGGGCGATCGTGTCACCTACACCGGCTTCGTCAATACGCTGGGCGCGTACAGCACTTCCCGCCTGGTGCCCGCGGCACCGCTGATCCGCTTGCCAGAGACCATCAGCTTCGAGACGGCAGCGGCGATGACCATGCGCGGGCTGACTTCCGCTTACCTGATGCGCCGCATCCACGCCTTCAAGGAAGGCGACACCATCCTGCTGCATGCCGCAGCCGGCGGGGTGGGGCTGATTGTGTCGCAGTGGGCCAAGCTGCTGGGCCTGACCGTGATCGGCACGGTTTCCTCCGAAGCCAAGGCCGAGGTGGCGCGGGCGCACGGCTGCGACCATGTCATCAATTACAGCCATGAGGACGTGGCGGAGCGGGTGCGAGCGCTGACCGATGGGGTTGGCGTGTCGGTAGTGTTCGACAGCGTGGGCAAGTCAACCTTCATGGCCTCGCTGGATTCGCTTAAGCGGCGCGGCACTATGGTGTGCGTGGGCACCGCCTCGGGCCCGATTCCTCCGTTCGATCCCGTGCTGCTGGCCATGAAGGGCTCGGTGTTCCTGACCCGGCCTGCGCTGGCGGACTACATCGCCGACCCGGCCGAGAAGGCCGAGCTGGCCGGCGAACTGTTCGATCACGTGGGCGCGGGCCGTATCCGCATCGAGATCAATCAACGCTATGCGCTGCAGGATGCGGTGCAGGCACACCAGGACCTGGAGTCACGCAAGACCACGGGCTCGTCGATCTTCGTCATCTGAGGCAATGCCATGCAAGTCAAAGAAATTACCTGCGCCCTTGGCGCGGAACTGAGCGGTGTCGACCTGGCCGATGCGATTCGCGACGATGGCCTGTTTGCCGAGATCCGCGCCTTGCTGCTGAAGCACCGCGTGCTGTTCCTGCGCAACCAGCAGTTCAGCCGAGCCGAGCACGTCGCATTTGCGCGGCGCTTTGGCGAGCTCGAAGACCACCCCGTCGCCGGCAGCGATCCCGAGCACCCGGGCCTGGTCCGCATCTACAAGACCCCGGACCAGCCAAACGACCGCTACGAGAACGCATGGCACTCGGATACCACCTGGCGCGAAGCCCCTCAGTTCGGTGCCGTGCTGCGCTGCGTGGAATGCCCGCCGGTAGGCGGCGACACCATGTGGGCCAATATGGCACTTGCCTATGAGCGGCTGCCCGCGTACATCAAGGAACAGATCGCGGACCTGCGCGCGCGCCACAGCATCGAGGCCTCTTTCGGCGCGGCGATGCCGATTGAGAAGCGCCTGGCACTGAAGGCCCAGTATCCCGACGCGGAACACCCGGTGGTGCGCACGCATCCGGATACCGGAGAGAAGATCCTTTATGTAAACGCCTTCACCACGCATTTCACCAACTTCCACACACCCGGGCGGGTGCGCTCCGGCCAGGACGCCAATCCAGGTGCGGGCGACCTGCTGCGCTATCTGGTCAGCCAGGCGTACATCCCCGAATACCAGGTGCGCTGGCGCTGGGAACCCAACTGCGTGGCGATCTGGGACAACACCGCCACACAGCACTACGCCGTGATGGACTATCCGCCGTGCCACCGCAAGATGGAGCGCGCGGGCATTATCGGCAGCAAGCCGTACTAATGGACAAGGCAAGACAAGCAATGCAAGACAACCTGATTACGGCCGCACAGTCGGCCTACGCCTACCCCCTTCTGGTCAAGCAACTCCTGATCAACTCGGTCAGCCTCCATGGCGACCAGGAAATCAGCTACCGCGGCCAGAAGCGCTACACCTTCCGCGATTTCCGCGGCCGCATCGGCAAGCTCGCCTCGGCGCTCACTGCGCTCGGCGCCGGGCACGGGACCACTGTGGCGGTGATGGACTGGGACAGCCACCGCTACCTGGAATGCTACTTCGGCGTACCCATGATGGGCGCGACGCTGTTCACGGTGAACGTGCGGCTGTCGCCCCAGCAGATCCTGTACACGCTGAACGACGCCGGCGCGGACGTCGTGCTGTTCCATCCGGATTTCGTGCCGGTGCTCGAGCAGATCCGCGGCGAGCTGACCTGCAACCCGCGCTTCGTGCTGATGGCCGACGGCCAGGACGCACCGGCGCTAACCTTGCCGCTGGCGGGGGAGTATGAGGCGCTGCTCGACGACGCGTCGCCCGACTTCGAGTTCAGGGACTTCGACGAGAACACCAAGGCCGCGACCTTCTACACCACCGGCACCACCGGCGATCCCAAGGGCGTTTGCTACAGCCACCGCGAGATCGTGCTGCACACGCTGGCATCGGCAACCAGCCTGTGTTCGCCGCGCGAGGGCCAGCGCATGCATCGTGAAGACGTCTATATGCCGATCACGCCGATGTTCCACGTGCTGGCATGGGGCATCCCGTACATTGCCATGATGCTGGGCCTGCGTACCGTACTGCCGGGCCGCTACGCCCGGATGCGCTGCTGAAGCTGCGCGAGACCGAGAAAGTCACCTTCTCGCACTGCGTGCCGACCATCCTGCAGATGCTGCTGCAGTCGGCGCAGGACGGCGCGCAGGACCTGTCGGGCTGGAAGATCATCATCGGCGGCTCGGCGCTGCCGCCCGCGCTGTGCGAGGCGGCCCTGGCGCGGGGCATCGATATCTTTGCCGGCTACGGCATGTCGGAGACCGGCCCGATCGTCTCGCTGGCGCAAATTCCGCCGGGTTGTACGCCTACGGACCGCGCCGACGAAATCCGCATGCGCTGCTCGACCGGCCGCCCGGTGACGTTGGTGGATTACCGCATCGTCAGCGAAGACATGCAGGACCTGCCGCGCGACGGCAAGAGCCGCGGCGAGATCGTGCTGCGCGCGCCGTTCCTGACCAAGGGGTATTTCGGCAAGCCGCAAGCGTCGGAAGAGCTGTGGTCGGGCGGCTTCTTGCATACCCAGGATGTCGCGGTAATGGGCGAGGACGGCTTCGTGCAGATCGTGGACCGTATCAAGGACGTCATCAAGACGGGCGGCGAATGGGTGTCTTCGATTGAAGTGGAGAACCTGATCACGGAGGTGCCGGGCGTGCAGGAATGCGCCGTGATAGGCGTGCCGGATGCGAAGTGGGGGGAGCGGCCGATGGCCTTCGTGGTGCGCAAGGCGGGCGCCGAAGTCAAGGCTGAGCAGATCCGCGATCAACTGATGGCACACGCGGATGAACGCCGGATCAGCAAGTATGCAGTGCCTGAGGCCGAGCGCATCACCTTTATCGAAGCGATCCCGAAGACCAGTGTCGGCAAGATCAACAAGAAGCAGCTGCGTGAAAAGGCAGCCTGAAGGGTAGTAAAGGGAATTTGCGGCAGTCCTCGGGCGGGGGCTGCCGCTTTTTATTCGTCTTCGCCGAATCGCGGGTGTTGTCGCGGCAATCGTTCTTGATGTCGTGGTTTTCGGGCTCCGGCACCGTCCCAAAGCCCACCCAGTACCACAACCGCTAGCCAAGCATCCCCCGCTAATCAGCGAAGAACTTCCTTCTTGCGCGCCACGCGCAAAAAAAATGCCTCCTGACGGAGGCGCACAAGCTGTTGGCGCTCCCTTTCACGGCTGGATATTGAAGGTCTTCACAATTCCTGCATTGCGCTCAAACTCCGCGTTCAGGGACTGGTTCAGTTCCTGCATCGGCTCATAGCTCAGGGCCTGCATCCGAGGCGCAAAGCGCCGTCGCCAGGGTGTTCGTTCAGGCGGCTGCGCGGGTGGCGCGCTGTTTCGCACGCGCCAGCGCGCGCAGCATGGCTTCCAGCAGCGCAGCCGGAGGCCGCGAGCCAGACACGCTGTGGGTGCCGTTGAAGACAAAATGCGGCACGCCGAGTCCGGTCCGCAAGGACGCTTCCTCGGGGCCGCCCAGTGACGGCAGCCAGTCCAGGTCCCGGTGCCCGCCAGCATCGCCCGGATCCGGGATCGCGATCCCGCAATTCGCGGCGGCCTGCCGCAGCACGCGCGGCTCACCGATGTTCTCGGCGCGCAGGAAGTAGCGCGTGAACAGGTCGTCGATCAGCGCAGCGGCCGCATCGGGGCCTGCCTGCTGCCGCGCCAGGCGTACCAGCCGATGCGCCAGCAGGGTATTCGGAAAGGTTTCGATGCGATCCAGAGCGAGCGTCAGGCCGGCTTCCCGCGCCGCGGCACAGACCTGCGCCTGTCGAACCGCCACCGCCTCGGGACTGCCCAGGCGCGCCACGTAGAAATCCCGGTAGGGCAAGCCGGCGGGAGGCGTGGCGGGGATCAGCGGATACGAGCGCCATTCCACCTGCACGGCAACGTCCGGGCGCTCCCGCGCCAGCAAGGCAATGGCGGTTTCCAGGTGCTTCTTGCCGATCAGGCACCAGGGACAGATCAGGTCGAAATAGGCGTCGACCGAAAGCGTAGAAGGATAGTTCATGGCAGCAGCTTCAAAGCGCCAGCCGGCGAGCTCAGCGCAGGCCGCAGCAGGCTGTGGAAATTCAGGAGGTGGGCGCCGACAGCGCGCGGCTTCGCCACGACTGGCGCGCCGGCAGCGAAGCCATGACCTCGGCGCGCCCGGCGTCGGTCATCTGCGCCCAGCGGCCGATCTCGACCGGGGTCCTGCCGCACCCCTGGCAATACTTGCCAGCGTGGTCCATGCGGCAGATGTTCAGGCACGCATTGATGACGCTGAGGGACGGGTTCATGGCATGGAGACAGTTTGGATGACGGTGCGGCCGCGAGCTCTTTCGCCCGCGAGCGCACCGGCGCGCGCGTCAGGCCGCGCGCAGGGGCAGGTTCTTTTGGCCGGCCTTGCGGTTCGGCGCCATGCCGTGCGCGGCCAGCGTCTCGTCGGCGCTGTCGTACCAGGTGCCGATGCGGTAGATCTCGCGCGCTTCCTTGCCCGAGGCGATCTCGCGGCCCAGTTCCTTCGCCACGCGCACGCACTGTTCGATCTGCTGGACCGAGGTCATGCGGTTGCCGTGCTGGTCGATGATGGTGTCCTCGATGCCGCAGCGCGGATGCAGGCCCATCGCCATGGCCATCATGTTGAACGGCAGCACGTTCTTCAGCAGCGACTCGGCGGTCAGCGTGCAGCCGTCCGGCGCGCGGTGCACGAAGTTGAAGAAGTTGAACGGGTTGGGGCCGTCGAAGCCGCCGCCAATGCCGATCCAGGTCAGGTTCAGCGGGCCGGTGTAGATGCCGGCGCGGACCATGCGCTCCAGCGTTTCCAGCGCATGGATGCCGGTCAGCTGGAAATGCGGCTGGATGCCCGAGGCCTGCAGCCGGCGCAGGTGCTCCTCAACCCAGCCCGGGCCGGCCGGCACGGTCATCTCGCGATAGGCGGCCTGGTAGGCCGGGTGTTCCAGCGAGGTGCCCTTCAGGTATTCCGGATAGAGCAACTCCATGATGTTCATCTGCGTGGTGTTGATCGCCACGGTCACCTGGTCGGGCTTGGGCTCCAGCTCCGCCAGCATGTGGCGGGTGTCGTCGGACAGCCACTTGGCCTCCTGGCCGTCGTCTTCCGGCGCAAACGAGATCGAGCCACCAACCTGGATGATCATGTCCGGCACCGCGGCGCGCACGCCGGCGATCAGCTCGTTGAACTTGGACAGCCGCTTGGAACCCTTGCCGTCCAGCTCGCGCACATGCAGGTGCAACACCGTGGCGCCAGCGTTATAGCAGTCCACCGCTTTCTGGACCTGCTCTTCCATGGTGACGGGGATGTCCTCGGGGAAGTCCTGCGGCATCCATTCCGGGCCATAGGGCGCAACGGTGATCACCACTTTGTCCATGTTCTCGGGGTGCAGGGAATCGTCGAGGAATTGCATTTTGCTCCTGGTATGTTGTGAGCGGACCGCCTGGGTACGCCGGCATGGCGTTGCCGGACGGTCGCGTTTTCGGTATCAAGTTCAGTGCCTGAAGTATCGTGTATCCGCCCACAGCGATTTAACGATCCGGGACGATCGATTGACATTTCGGGACACTCAGGGAAACCACCGAATTAGCCCAATGTCGTACCTCAACGAGGCGTGTGAAGCCCTGGTGACCGGCCATGTCGAAACCCCGGCCTTGCGCGGTCTGAAGGGCCATGCAGGTGGGTTTGTCGTCCTTGAGTGGAGCGCTGACGGATGCACCGGCGCAGGCTCCGGGGCCTGCTCTAGGCATCGCCCCGCATGTTCAACCCGCACATGCTGTGACAGAATGTGGCGTCATCGTTTCTCCGGCATGCATAGCGTGCGCCCCGCGTGATCGGCCTGCCCCCTACCGTCCCCATCTCTGTCGTCAACGGCTTCCTGTCCGGCGCAGACCCCATGGCGATCGCACGGCTGGCCGAGTGCTCGGGCATTGCCAGCGAGCTGTTGTCCGAGCCCGCGGCGCGCGTGACGCAGGAACAGTTCGCTACGCTGTACCGGCTGCTCGCCAGGGAGGCCGACGATGAAATGCCGGGCATCTTCAGCCGGCCTCTGCGCAACGGCACGCTCAAGTACCTTTGCCTGAGCTTGCTAGATGCGCCAAGGCTGGAGGTGGCACTTCACCGCTTTGGACAGTTCTTCCACCTGATCCTCGACGACTTCCGGATCGTGTCCCGGCGCGACGGTGCCTCAGGCTTTGTGGAGTTGGCCGACAACCCGGCCGGTCCCTGCGCCAGCGTGCTGGGGCGGGAACTGATGCTCAAGCTCGTGCATGGCGTGGCATCGTGGCTGATCCGCCAGAAGATCCCCTGCAGGCTGTCGAGTTCCCGTTTCCGCGGCCGCCGCTGGCCAGCGACCATCTCTACCTGTTTCCAGGCCCCGTGCACTTCAGCTGCGGCCACACCCGCATTGGCTTCGATGCGGCCTACCTGGACATGCCGGTGCGCCAGCGCAAGCCCGACCTGGAGAAGTTCCTGTCGCGCGCGCCGGAGGACTGGATCTTCGTCTCCTTTGCCGAGCAGATGACCTGCCACCGGGTCAGGCAATACGTGGCCGACTGCCTGCCGGTGTCGCCCACCATCGAAGCCGTGGCACAGGCGCTGCATTGCTCGGTGCGCACGCTGTGTCGCCGCCTGGCCGCCGAGGGCACCGCCTTCCAGGCGATCAAGGACGACGTCCGGCGCGATATCGCCATCCAGCGCCTGACGCGGTCCGAGGATCCCATCGCGGCCATCGCCTTCGACGTGGGCTTCGACAATCCCACCGCCTTCCATCGCGCCTTCCGCCACTGGACCGGAAGCACGCCTAACGCCTATCGCCGGTCGCTGTAGGCCGCCGGCACGGCTGGCAAAGCCCGCCGTCGGCTGACAAATCCTGCCAAGCTAAAAGCCTCTTGCGACGCGCGGCGCGCGCGCAGGGCGGTTTGCGCGCAAAGCGGCAGGATTTGTCAGCGAATGGGCAAGTTTGGGTATCCGCCTTTGCGCCCGCCGCCCCTACGATCGGCACATAACGTTGCAGTGCCGCCGGTCAGTGGATCGGACGCCGGCGCTGTGAACATCGCACAGAGGCCGATGATGAGCTATACCGCACCTACCAAAGACATCCTGTTCGTCATCCGCGAGCTGGCCGGACTGACAAAGATTGCCAGCCTGCCGGGCTATGAAGACGCCACCCCCGACACCGTCGAAGCCGTGATCGGCGAAGCCGCGAAGTTCCACGGCGAGGTGATCGCTCCCCTCAACGTCGCCGGCGACAAGCAACCCAGCAGCTGGCACGACGGCGAAGTCAGAACCACCCCCGGCTTCCCGGAAGCCTTCCGCCAGTTCGGCGAAGGCGCCTGGCAGGGCATCGTGCACCCGGTCGAGTTTGGCGGCCAGGGACTGCCCAAGCTGGTCGGCACCCCGTGCATGGAAATGATGAACGCGGCCAACCTGTCGTTCGCGCTGTGTGCGATGCTGACCGACGGCGCGATCGAAGCGCTGCTGACCGCTGGCTCCGACGAGCTGAAGCAGCGCTTCCTGCCGCGCCTGATCGCCGGCGAGTGGACCGGCACCATGAACCTGACCGAGCCCCAGGCCGGTTCCGACCTGGCGCTGCTGCGCACCCGCGCCGAGCCGCAGCCTGACGGCAGCTACAAGGTCTCTGGCACCAAGATCTTCATCACCTACGGCGAGCACGACATGGCGGACAACATCGTCCACCTGGTGCTGGCGCGCACGCCGGGCGCGCCCGAAGGGATCAAGGGCATCTCGCTGTTCGTGGTGCCGAAATTCCTGGTCAACGACGACGGCTCGCTGGGTGCGCGCAACGACGTGCAATGCGTGTCGATCGAACACAAGCTCGGTATCAAGGCGAGCCCGACCGCGGTGCTGCAGTTTGGCGATCATGGCGGTGCCGTCGGCTACCTGGTCGGCGAGGAGAACCGCGGCCTGGAATACATGTTCGTGATGATGAACGCCGCGCGCTTCGGCGTGGGCGTGCAGGGCATCGCCATCTCCGACCGTGCCTACCAGCAGGCGGTGGCCTATGCGAAGGACCGCGTGCAAAGCCGCCCGGTCGATGGCTCGGCCCGCGAAGCGGTGACGATCATCCATCACCCCGACGTGCGCCGCATGCTGACCGAGATGCGCGCGCTGACCGAAGGCGCGCGTGCGCTGTCGCTGGTGGCCGCTGCGTACTCGGATCTTGCCCACCATGCGCCGGATGCCCATACGCGGGCGCAATTCAAGTCGGCCTACGAGTTCCTGGTGCCTGTCATCAAGGGCTGGAGCACCGAGATGTCGCTGGACGTGACCAGCCTGGGCGTGCAGGTGCATGGGGGAATGGGCTTTATCGAGGAGACCGGTGCCGCGCAGCACTTGCGCGACGCGCGCATCCTGCCAATCTACGAAGGCACCACCGCCATCCAGGCCAACGACCTGGTGGGCCGCAAGACCGTGCGCGATGGCGGCCTCGCCGCGCGGGCCATCCTGGCCGAAGTCGACGAGACCATCGATGCGCTCAGGGACTGCGCCGGCAGCGGCGCGGATGCGGCATGCAGCGCCATGCTCGTGCAACTCGGCTACGCGCGCATGGCGCTGGCGCGGGTGGTCGACTTCGTGCTGGAGAACGCCGCCAGGGAGCCCAACGCCGTTTTCGGCGCGAGCGTGGCCTACCTCAAGCTGGCCGGCATCGTGCTGACGGGTTGGCAGATGGCGCGCGCTCTGGTCGTGGCAACGCAGAAGCGCAGCGAGGATGAAGCGTTCTACACCGCCAAGATCGCCACCGCTGAGTTCTTCGCCAAGCAAATCCTGCCGCGCGCCACGGCGCTGGAAGCCGCCATTACCGGTGCGTCGGACCAGGACGGCTTCCTGAACCTGGATGAATCCCGGTTCTGACGCCCAATCCGCGGCGTGATGTGACGTGACGCGGCACGGTGCAACAGATCAACAATCGAGGAGGCCATATGGCAATCGAAAACTACCGCATGGCGACGCTCGACGCGTTCGTCGGCAAGGAACTCGGCGTGTCCGAATGGGTGGAAGTGGACCAGGCGCGCATCGACGCGTTCGCGCAATGCACCAACGATAACCAGTGGATCCACGTCGACGTGGAGCGCGCCAGCAAGGAAAGCCCCTTTGGCGGCACCATCTCCCACGGCTACCTGACGCTGTCACTGGTCGCGGGCCAATTGCTGGAGATGGGCGTGATCCCCCCGGATGCCAGCGCCGCGGTCAACTACGGACTGGAAAAGACGCGCTTCCTGGCGCCGGTGAAGGCGGGCTCGCGCGTGCGCAATCGCGTCAGCCTGCTGGCAGCAGACAACAAGGGCGGTGGCCGCGTGCTGCTGCGCACGGAGAACACGGTCGAGATCGAAGGCGAGCCCAGGCCCGCGCTGGTGGCGGAAGCCCTGGCGCTGCTGGTCGTCTGAAACACGAGCAAGGTAATAAAAGCCAGGAATAGGGCAGGAGACGCAGGATGACTAGGGTCAGCAGTGCAAGAGAGCAGGGCGGCAAGGGCGCCAGGGCCGGCAGGGTCGATAGGGTCAAGGCCGACAGGGTCAAGGTCGACAGGGCCGCTAGTGCAGACCGGGCTGCGGCCGTGATCGCGCCCAGGGCGGCGGAGTCCATCGACCGTACACCGGACCTGATGGCCGGCCCCAACCCCTTCGTGGGCTTGCGCCCGGAAGACCTGGTCAGCACCGCGCAGCAGATCGGCGCGCAGTGTCTGCAGGAACCGGTGCTGGTGCTGGAGCAGCAGGCACAACTGGCGCAGGACCTGGTCAGCGTGCTGGACGGCTCGGCCCCGTTGCCGTCGGCGCGCGACCGGCGCTTTGGCGACCCTGCATGGCAGGACAACCCGCTGTATCGGATGTCGCTGCAGGGCTACGAGGCCTGGCGCAATGCAATCAGCGGCTTTGTCCGCCGCTCTGTGATGGACGAGCGCAGCAAGCACCGCGCAGCGTACTTCACCTCGCTGGTGGCCGATGCGCTGGCACCGACGAACACGTTGCTGGGCAACCCGGCGGCACTCAGGAAGATCATGGAGTCTGGCGGCATGAACCTGATCAGCGGGTTGACCAACCTGGTCACCGACACCCTTGCCAACGGGGGCATGCCTGCCCAGGTGGACAAGGAAGCGTTCAGCGTTGGCAAGAACCTTGCCACCACGCCCGGCACGGTGGTGTTCTGCAATGATGTGCTGGAACTGATCCAGTACGCGCCGTCGACGGCGAAGGTGCACGCACGGTCGCAGCTCATCGTGCCGCCGCAGGTCAACAAGTTCTACGTGTTCGACCTGGCGCAGGGCAAGAGCATGGTGGAGTACCTGCTGGCCCAGGAGCTGCAGGTATTCATCGTGAGCTGGCGCAACCCCACCGCGGCGCATCGCGACTGGGATATGGATACCTATGTCGGCGCGCTGATTGAAGCCATCCACGCCATCCGCGACATCACCGGCAGCCCGGACGTGAACCTGCACGGCGCCTGCTCGGGCGCGATGACAATGTCGGCGCTGATGGGCTACTGTGCCGCGAGCGGCGAGCAGCTGGTGCATGCGGCCACGCTGATGGTGTCGGTATTCGGGCTGGATGCCCAGTCACAGCTTGGCCTGTTCAGCACGCCCGAAGCCGTCACGGCTGCCCGGCAGGGCAGCCAGGCACGCGGGGTGCTCGACGGCGAAGAGCTGGGGAGGGTCTTTGCCTGGCTACGCCCCAATGACCTGGTGTGGAACTACTGGGTCAACAACTACCTGCTGGGCAACGCGCCGCCGGCATTCGATGTCCTCTACTGGAACAACGATACCACCCGGCTGCCGGCCGGCCTGCACGGACAGTTCCTGGACATGCTCACGCTGAACCAGCTGGCGACGCCGGGCACGCTGCGCGTGCTGGGCCGTGCCATCAACCTGTCCGAAGTCCAGTGCGACAAATACGTGCTGGCCGGCATGACCGACCACATCACGCCGTGGAAGGCCGTGTACCGCTCGGTGCGCGCCTTTGGCGGACACACGGAGTTCGTGCTCAGTTCCAGCGGGCATGTCCAGAGCCTGATCAACCCGCCCGGCAACCCCAAGGCGAAGTTCTTCCGCAACGACGCCAACGAGGCGAACCCGGAGACCTGGCTGGAAGGCGCGACCGCCACTCAGGACTCCTGGTGGAAGCACTGGAGCCAGTGGCTGAAGCAACGCTCCGGACCAAAGCGCAACGCGCCAGCCGGCCCGGGCAGCCTGCAATACGCGCCATGCCGCGAGGCCCCGGGCCTTTACGTGACGGAAGCGTAGCCCACCGGCCTTCCGGGGCCATCGTTTGCTGTAACCCAACCTGTCAGGAGAAATGTAAATGGAAACCACCAACACGACCAACACCTCGGGCGCATCGGCCCCGCACAAGAAGCTGTTTGACTTCGTCAAGCAGAACCGCCTGGACCCGGCGGCTATCCTCGAATCGCGCCGCAAGGACATCGAGGCCCTGGCCGGCGTGAATATCGCGCTGCTGTCCGGCTTGCAGTCCCTGGTGCGCCAGCAGAGCGAATACCTGTGCGAGACCGCTGCCGACCTGCAGGCGCTCGCCCGTGGCGGCAAGGATGCGGACGGCCAGGTGGCCAAGGTCTCTGAAGTGCTGCCGCGCTCGCTGCACAAGGCTGTGAGCGGTCTGCGCGGGCTGACCGACACCGTCTACAAGACCCAGGCCGACAGCATTTCTGCAGTGGGCCGGCGCATTGCCGAGAACATCGAGGAAGCGAAGGGCATCCTGCGACCCAGGCAGTAAGCACCGGGGGGCACGGCCGCCAGCCTTTGCGGCCGTGCCTTCGCGCCAACGACTCCAGGATAGCTTGATGACAATAAGCGATGCCGGCATCAGTGCCGGCCACATGCACGTCCAGACGGTAGATCTGGACGGGCAGCAACTCAGGGTCGGAATCCGGCCCGGCAGCGACGCGGGTCCGCCGCTGCTCATCTTCAATGGCATCGGCGCCAACCTCGAACTGATCGAGCCCTTCGTCGATGCGCTGGCGGGCGTGGAAGTCATCATCTTCGACGTCCCTGGCGCCGGCGGCTCCCCCGCGCCGCTGATGCCTTACCGCTTCTCCAATCTTTGCGTGCTTGCCGACCGGCTGCTGTCGCACCTTGGCTATGTGGGCCAGGTCGATACGCTTGGCGTGTCGTGGGGCGGGGCGCTCGCCCAGGAATTCGCGCGGCTCTATCCGCAGCGTTGCCGCCGCCTGGTGCTGGCGGCAACGTCGCCCGGCGTGATCATGGTGCCCGGAAGGCTGTCGGTGCTGTCGAAGATGATCGGCGTGCGCCGCTACAGCGATCCGGCGTACCTGCGACGCGTCGGCGCCGACCTCTACGGCGGCGCCTTCCGCGATGATCCTGCACTGCTTGATGAACATGGCCGGTACATGCAGCCGCCACGGGGGCGCGGCTATCTCTACCAGTTGCTGGCCGCCTGGGGCTGGAGCAGCCTGCCCTGGCTGGGGGCGCTCAGACAGGCCACGCTGGTGATGCATGGCGCCGACGATCCCATCGTGCCGCTGGTCAATGCCAGGATCCTCGCCGCGCGCATCCCCGATGCGCAACTGCACGTGCTCGACGACGGGCATCTCTTCCTTGTGACCGGCGCGGAGCACGCCGCGCGTGTCGTCGGCGACTTCCTGCGCCGCTAGACCCTTGCGCAAGCCGCGGTGCGTCCGCGGTTCTATTCTTGCTCCTCGAAAACAAAAAAAACGGCCGCGCGGGGGAATCCCCCGGCGCGGCCGCAAACGAGCATGGCGCTCGGTGTCGATCTGGTGACCGGATCGCCTGGACTCAGAACTTGTGGCGGATGCCGACGGCGGCACCGAGCATATTGCTCTGGCCATTGCCCAGCGCGTAGCTGTTGCCCAGCGAAAGGCTGTTGGCATAGACCGTTGCCAGCGATTCCATCATCAGGCCGGCGTTCTTGGCATAGGCGGCCGTCAGGTAAACGTCGGTGCGCTTGGAGAACGCATAGTTCGCCACGAAGGCGATCTGCCAGGGATTGGCGACGTTGGTATTGCCGAACAGGCTCTTGACGTCATCATAGTTGTACTCCAGCGTCAGGCCAACGGCCGGCGTGACCTGGTAGGTGGCACCGATCCAGTAGAAATCGTCGCGCTGGATCACCACATCCGCCGCATTTTTGTTCTGCCCCCAACGGTAGCCGCCCATGACCTTGGCCGGCCCGATGCTGTAGCTGGCGCCCACGACGGCCTTCTTGTTGGTGCCGTTGCTGGTGCCGATGGTCGGGTTCCACTGGTCGTAGCCAACGGTCACGCCAAAGGGCCCGCCCTGGTACGCTACGGCGGCGCCATAGGCCGTATCGCGCCGGAACTGGCCGGGGACTTCACCATTGCCACCGATCGGCGTGGCGATGCCCACGGTTGCCGGCAAGGCCAGGCCCGTGCCGAACGACCAGTGCGCCAGCGCCGTGACCGGGCCGAACTTGCCGGTGTACTTGACCGTGTTGTCCTCACGGAAGTTCGGGCCGGACTGCAGCACCACCGGTTCGTATTGCGTGGCATAGGCCGCGGGCGAGAAGTTCGCCAGCGCCTCGAACATCGACGTGTACTGGCGGCCCAGGCTGACCATCCCGATGCCGGGTGTCTGCACGCCCACGAACGCCTGGCGTCCGAACAGCCGGCCGCTTTGCTGCGAGGTGCCGGTGTCGACATTGAAGCCGCTTTCCAGCACGAACAGCGCCTGCAGTCCGCCGCCAAGGTCCTCGCTGCCGCGAAGGCCCCAGCGCGAGCCGGAGATGCCGCCGGAGTTCATGCGGTAGACGTCGTTGGCCGGCCCGCGGTTGAACTGGTTGGCGGCAGTCGGTACCGCGCCGACGTGATTGGCGTACTCCACGTTGATGTCCGCCACGCCGTAGAGCGTGACGTTCGACTGGGCGAAGGCGCCCCCGAACAGGCGAGCAGCGCGGCCGCGGCCAAGCTCCTGAGCTTCATTGGTGTTTCTCCTCTTTTTCGTTTGGTTGTGATGCGGATAAATCCGTCTCAGTGAGTACTACGGGTAATGCAATCTGTCTGGCGGCGTTGCGTTATGCGAAGGCCGTTGCGCACGTTCAGTTTGCGCGCAGCAGTTTTTCCAGCAACTCGGTCGCGCGCGGCCACGGGCCATATCCGGCCGCCGGGTTCAGGTGGCCAACCTCGCCGAGGTCGAACAGCCGCCCGCCCCAGTCGCTGGCCATCTGCGCGGCGCGTTCATAGCTGGCCAGCGGATCGTTGCGGCTGGCAGCGAGGATGCTGGGAAAGGGCAGTTGTGCACGGGGCACGGGCAGCCAGCCGTTCTCGGCCAGCGTGGCGTTGTCCGGATAGCCAGCCGGCATCGGCGTTTCGAGATCGGCAGGCGTGGCCAGCAGCGCGCCGCGGATCTTGCGGCGGTGCTGCGCAGCCCAGTGCACGGTGATCATCACCCCGGCGCTATGCGCTACCAGCACCACCGGGCCGTCGATGTCGGCCAGCGCAGCGTCCAGGGCGGCCACGCGGGCGTCACGGCTGAGCTTGTCGTGTTCCAGCGGCGCCACGGAACGGGCGTTCGGCAGCTCAGCCTGGAGCAGGGTCTGCCAGTGTTCGGCCACGTGGTCGCGCAGGCCCGGAACCATCAGGAAGGTGGTCTCAGCGGCAAGGTCCATCAGTCATCCAGGTAGTCAGTCAGAAGATTGGGGCTTGGTCGCGTGTGCCTCGCGCTGGATTTCCAGGCGAAGCAGGTCAGCCGCATAGGTGCGGCGCCCGACCAGGAAGCACAGCGCGGCAAGGACGCCCGCCAGCGGGATCAGTTGAAGGGCGCCGAGCAGGCCGATGCGGTCGGCGATCAGGCCAGTGACAAAGGGTCCGGGCGCCAGTCCCAGCAGGTTGTTTGCCAGCGTGAGCGTGGCAAAGGCGGTGGCATGGATGGCCGGATTGGTCAGGTTCGCCACCGCGGCACTGGCCGGGCCGGCCGTGCCGCCGACAAGCAGCATGCCGGCACCGATCAGCACCAGTTGTGCCATGCCAGCGGGCAGGCGGAACGCCGTCAGCAGCAGCGCGCAGCAGGTCACGCTGTAGGCCACGGCCATCAGCCACTTGCGTCCGGGCGCGCGGCGAGCCGCCCAGTCAGTCAGCGCGCCGCACAGGACCATCCCTGCGCCAGCCGCCAGCACGAACGCCGCGGCGGTCACGCCGGCCCGGTCGGTCGCCATGCCGTAGTAACGGGACAGGTAGCTCGGCATCCAGGTGATCAGCGAGCCCATGACCAGCAACTGCAGCGCACAGCCCACATATGCACAGAGGAGCGAACGCGCCGAAAAGAGGGCAGACATCAGAGGGCGGAGCGACAACCTCTCGCGCCGAGGGGCGTTTTGCGCTTCCTCGCCCAGCGTACGGCGCTGCGCCTGCAGTCGCGCCTCGGTAATGCAGAGACGAAAGAATCCCACCAGCACCAGGCCGAAAATCGCCATGCCGGCAAAGGCCCAGCGCCAGCCAAACTGAGCGGACAGGGCACCGCCCGCCGCCATCCCCAGCACGGAGCCGAACGCCCCGCCAGCGATGAACGCCGAACTCAGGCTGGCACGCAGATGGCGCGGAAACACCGAAAGCACCACGGCAATGCCGACGCTGCCATAGGCCGCCTCGCCAATCCCCACGCACAGCCGCGCCACGAACATCTGCCCGAAATTGTTGGCCAGTGCACAGCCCAGCGTGGCGACGCTCCACAGCGCCGCCATCAGGATCAGGCTCCTGACCCGGCCCCAGCGGTCGGCCAGGATCGACAGTGGAAACGTCAGCAGGCCAACCATCAGGGCCACGACCCCGCCCAGCGCACCCAGTTCAGTGTCGCTCAGCGACCATTCCACCTTAAGCAGTGGAAAGACGGCATTGAGCACCTGCCGGGACATGTAGTCCGACAGCAGCAAGCCAAAGCTCAACGCGAACACGAGCCAGGCATAAGATCGAGACGAACTCGCACCGGCCACGCCGGCTGCGATGGGGGAATTTGTGGAGGTTTGCCCAAACATGAAAGCCTTTTTCTTCGTGGATGCGTTTGACTGCGTGCATGCAAGGGGAGGAACCCCTC
This sequence comes from Cupriavidus necator, assembly GCA_022041995.1. Lineage (GTDB taxonomy): Bacteria > Pseudomonadota > Gammaproteobacteria > Burkholderiales > Burkholderiaceae > Cupriavidus. The sequence goes on along the minus strand of CP074381.1, from coordinate 2,219,322 downwards.
CGTTCCAACGCCGGCCTGTCGCGATCCGCGGAGTATCCCGGATTGGCTACCTGTAGGTTGACTAGAGGGGACAACTTGTTTGCATTTTGGGACAGTCCGGGAAAACGAGGGGGTGAGATTAGGAGGGGAGAAAGGGGGCGAATGGCGACTCGCCGTCACATTCCAGAGCGGTGCCGGAGGTTCAGCAACTCACCCCTAGCTTTCACGCCTCGTGAGGCCGCCGCGAACGCGGAACGGATTACCGCAAGGAGGATCGAACTGCGCCTCGACCCGGACGATGACGCCCAAGTCATCTTCGAATCGCTGAATGGACGCGGCGAACGCTTGACTCCCGCAGACCTGATTCGCAATTTTGTCTTCCTCGAAGCGACCCGCGCTGATGCAACGATGGGACGAGGTGAAGCTGAATCACGTGTTCGAGTCGTTCAAGCAGTGGTGGATCGCGGGAAAGCGTGACGTTGCTGCTGAGCTGGCGCGTCTCAAGAGTGCGGCGAAACTCTTCGAGTCGTGGGTCGTCCCCGAGAGAAGTTAAATGAATCATTAGGCGCTTTGAAATGACCGCCCGGCATGCTTCCTCTTATGCTAGCATTGCAGTCAGTGCAGGCATGGAGACTCGATCATGGCGACGCTAACTATTCGAAACATTGACGACGAACTGAAGGCACGGCTTCGCATTGAGGCTGCGCAGAACGGCCGCTCCATGGAGGAGGAGGTGCGCGACATACTTCGACGCACGCTTGGCAAACGGTCAGGCGCGGGCGGCCTGGGTAGCCGGCTGCACCAGAGATTTGCCGCGCTGTCTGACCCGGGGCTGGATCTGCCCTTACGCGTGGAGCAGCCGCGGTCGGCGGAATTGCCTGAATGATCGTCCTCGACACCAATGTCTTATCAGAGCTTATGAGAGGTCAGGCCGAGCCGGCCGTGGTTGATTGGCTGGATCGGCAGGAACAAGACTCACTGGCTGTAACCGCCGTGACCGTTGCCGAACTCTTGTATGGCATTGCGCGCTTGCCGGAAGGGCGCCGCAAGACTGGCCTGCGGGATGCCGCGCTGCAGATGCTTGATGAGGAATTCGCGGGCCGGGTGCTTGCGTTCGACGAGGATGCCGCCGTCCATTACGCCGCGCTCGTCTCCCAGCGCGAACGCACGGGTCGTCCGATTAGCATGGCGGATGCGCAGATTGCAGCCATATGCCGGCACCACGCTGCCGCACTGGCCACACGTAACACCAAGGACTTCGACGGTGTCGGCGTCATCCTTGCCAACCCTTGGTTAGATTGAGATGGTGATCAGCGGATCCGGAATGCGGACAGGACGCTGGACTTTCTGTATCGTTTGGGCGGATTGAAAATAGTGTCGCCAGAGTCGTCGCCCCGCAAATCGCTCCATCTTCCGCGCCAGCAAATGCTCAGCGTGCTTGACGGTATAAGCGACGGTAAGGCCGCAAGTCGATCGCAGCCAATCCCTTTAACCACGCGGGTTTAGGTGGCCTGTTGATGATGGAGTGGGAGTGAGATCGGGTTCGTCGGGGACTATCGGCCACGATCGAATAGCTGCCGTAACGTATTGATTTAAAAAGACATACGTCACGGTTGCTATCGGTTGGCTATCGCCGGCCAGCGGAACAGGTTGGCGGTAGCGGTGGCGAGGTCACGAGCTAAGCGCTTCAGTTCCTTCAGTTCCAGATTGGATCTTCCTTCTGCATCTGATCCTTGGTCTTCTTCATCCAATAGGAACCGATCTGGCGTTCCGTGACGAAACCCTGCTTTTTGACGTCGATCTTGTCGAAATTCTCGTAGACATGCGGCATGCCCGTCTGCGCTTCGTCACGGGCCAGCTTGCCGTCATGATTGGTATCGGCCGCCTTGAACCGCTCGGCAATCAGGGCCTTGGCCTGCGCCGTAGTCGGGGGGGCTTTCGGAATCTCGGCTGGCGCCGCCCCCGGTTGGGATCCCGGCGCTGACTGGGCCGTCGCACCTAGAGAAGTGAGTGCCATCAGGACTGCGAAACCAACTGCGGGCAATTTGCGTACGGTCATGTCGCTCTCCTCAAGTCATGATGTTGTTTGAATCTTCGGCACTGGAAGATCTGCTGGCCGAGCTTCCTGAGCCTTGACTCACTCAGCATTCTAGGCGCCCGGACCGGAGACTGCGCGCCAAACTTCGCGTCGATGATATTCGACGCGAAGAGCGAAATGAGCCGCCTGGCTCTCCATTTCGATACCCAAGGTGCCACTTGGCTTGGGTGCGACATCACGCGGTGTTGTTCGGCGATGTTGAGTGCAACGGCCTGCCTCTGGTACCGGCGGATTCCGCTAGACCGCCTAATATGAAAGGCCGCGGGCTCAACGCGTCGAACTCGCCTTCTTCTCTTGCGACACCGTTGCCATGCAAAACAAGCCCAATGCGACAATATTCGTGCCGTTCACCGTGGTCCTGCGCGATGGACGGGAAGTCCTGGTTCGGGAGATTGCCGAAGACGACAAGGCCGGCCTAATGGCGGCATTCAGCAAACTTTCCGCCGATGCGCGTTATGCCAGATTCATGGCCGCCATGCAACAGTTGCCGGAAACGATGCTTGAGCAGGCGACGCACCCGTCCGCGGAACGCGAGTTTGCCTTGGTGGCGCTTGCCACGAAAGAGAAGGGCTCCTCTATTGTGGGTGGCGCGCGCTACGCCGCGGCGCCGGGCAACGATGCTTGCGAGTTTGCCGTGACGGTAGTCGATGACTGGCATGGGATTGGCCTTGCCAGCCGACTGCTGAGCGCTTTGATTGACATCGCTCGCCGCCGCGGTTATCGATGCATGGAAGGTTATGTCTTGTCATCGAATACCGCGATGCGGCGACTGGCTAGACGTTTGGGATTTTCCGACATACCGTGCCCCGACGATGCCACGCTGCGCGTGGTGACCCTTGCGCTGTAAGACAGTGTTGCCCGGAGGTGGGTTACCGCTCTACCTTCGGCTTTCCTGCATCGGATACTCTGCTGCCCGGCCCTATATGCGCTAATCCACACTGCATCTTTGCGACCTGCCTTCACGATGTCCATAAGTGTTGGGCGCGGCCGTCATGCTCGGGGCGCCGCACCTAGGACAACCTCTACTACGCAGCCCTCACTTCGCAGTCTCCGGTTCAGGGCCAAGGTTAGGCCGCCGGCGAATTCAACGCTCGTTCCTCCGGTCGACGCCACGATGTCGGTGGTGGCTACCGGGTTCATGTTGAAAGCGATGCAGATTTTCAGGCTGCGGTGCCGCGCGTCTTCGATTAGGACTTAATCTACAAGGGCGAACGACCGTCGATTTCCTTTGATGGCAGCCCCAGGAGCGCGCGCGCCTGGGCCACTGTCGCCACGGGGCGCCCATATTCCTCGCACAAGGCCGCACCTGGCTGACCAGCGCGGCGTTGGAGGGCGCCAGTGTATGCTTGTCAAGCCGTACATTGTCTTCCAGGCCGGTGCGGCAATGGCCGCCCAGTTCGAGCGACCAGCGCGCCATCGTCAACTGGTCGCGGCCGATGCCAGCGCCGGTCCAGGTGGCATCGGGTGCCAGGCGCCGCAGGGTATGCACATAGAAGGCGAGCACCTCGCGATCGACCGGCATCGCATTCTTGATCCCCATCACGAACTGGATATGCAGCGCGCCGTCGATCTTGCCGGCCTGTTGCATGGCCACCGCCTGGAAGATCATCGACAGGTCGAAGGCCTCTATCTCGGGTTTGACGGCGCAGGCCTTCATTTCCGCGGCGAGCCAGTCCACCAGGTCTGGCGGATTGTCATAGACGCGTGTCGGGAAATTGACCGAGCCGGTGGCAAGCGAGGCCATGTCCGGCCGCAGCGCCAGCATCCCGCCTCGCTCCTTTCCCGCGCCGGAGCGGCCGCCGGTGGAGACCTGCGTGATGATGCCCGGCGCATGCTTGCGGATGCCCTCCAGCACGCGGGCAAAGCGGTCCGGCTCGGAGGACGGCGTCTCGTCGTCATTGCGCACGTGCAGGTGGACGAGCGTGGCCCCCGCCTCGAACGCGGCTTGGGTGGACTCGACCTGCTCGCTGACGGTGATCGGCACGGCCGGGTTGTCCTTCTTGCGCGGCAGCGAGCCGGTGATGGCGACGGAGATAATGCAGGGCTGGGTCATATCGAGGCTTCGGGTGGTGTAGTGCATCACGCCTGGGACAGGAAGCGGATCACCGCGTGCGAAAACGGCTTGGGCAACTCCCAGTTGGACAAATGCGCGGCATTGAGCGCGAGGTATTCGGCGTCGGCAATGCCTTGCGCCAGCTCGCGGCCGTGTTGCGGCGTGGTGGCGGCATCCTGCACGCCCGCGATCACCAGCACGCGCGACCGGATGCCTGGCAGCAGGCCGCGCAGGTCGGCGTCGCGCACGGCGGCGCAGTTGGCGATATAGCCGGCGGGATCCGTGGAGGCGAGCATGGCGAGCACGGGCGCGATGTGCGCCGGATCGCCTGCCAGCGCAGCCGGCGTGAACCAGCGGGCCAGCACGCCCTCGGCAATCTCCGCCATGCCCTCGTTGCGCACGCGCTCGATGCGCGTGTTCCAGCCGGACGCCGGGCCGATCAGCGCCGCGGTATTCGCCAGCACGAAGCGGCCAAAGCGTTCGGGATGATGGCGTGCCAGCCAGATGCCGGTCATGCCGCCCATCGACAGGCCGCAGAAATGGGCCTGCTCAACGCCGGCGTGGTCCATCACCGCCAGCACGTCGGCACCGAGCTCGGCCATGCCGAACGGCGCTGTCGGAACACCGGAGGCGCCATGGCCGCGCGTGTCGTAGCGCAGCACGCGGAAGCGCTCCAGCAGCGCCGGCATCTGCGGGTCCCACATCGACAGGGTGGTGCCCAGCGAGTTGGACAGGACCAGCACCGGCGCGCCGGCCGGACCGTGGAGTTCATAGTGCAGGCGAAGCCCGTCGTGGGTGGCAAAGCGCATGACGTGGGCTCCCTCAGCGGATCGATGAAGGATGCGGCGCCAGCGGGGTGACGGCGATCTTCATGTACGGGAACAGCGGCAGCCCCGACAGCAGCGTGTGCAGCGCCTCGTTGGACTCGACGTCGAACATGCTGTAGTTGGCATACTCGCCGACCACGCGGTAGAGCTGCTGCCACTTGCCCTGGCGCTGCAGGTCCTGCGCATAGGCTTTCTCGCGCGCCTTGATGTCCTCCGCCTGCGCGGGGGCATGTCGTGCGGCAGGTTTACGTCCATTCGTACCAGATACAGCATTGGTGTCTCCTCGCCTCGATTCTGATGGGGTCTGATTGCAGGGATTCAGGCGCGGTCGCGCCGGTAGTGGGCGAGCTTGTCCTCGTCCAGTGCCATGCCGAGGCCGGGGCCCTGCGGCAGGTGCAACGCGAAGTCGCGGTAGATGGGGCGCTCGGCCACGATGTCGTCCTTCAGCAGCAGCGGGCCGAACAGTTCGGTGCCCCATGCCAGTTGCGGCAGGGTCGCAAAGCCGTGGGCGGCGGCTATGGTGCCGATGCTGCCTTCGAGCATGGTGCCGCCATACAGTGCAATGCCGGCCGCATCGCCCACCGCGGCCGTGCGCAGCATGCCGAAGATGCCGCCCGACTTGGCGATCTTCAGGGCGAACACGTCGGCGCCGCCGATGCGGGCCAGTTCCATCGCGTCCTCGGGCCCGCACACGGCTTCGTCGGCCATGATGGGCACGACGAAGCGCGCCGCCAGACGCGCCAGCGCGGCGCGTTGTTCGCGAGGTGTGGGCTGCTCGATCAGGTCGATGCCGGCGGCCTCCAGCATGGCAATGCCGGTGGCGGCATCCGCTTCGTTCCAGGCCTGGTTGACATCCACCGTGACGCGCGCCCGCTCGCCCAGCGCGCGCTTGATCGCGGATACATGTGCGACGTCCTCGCGCACGCTGCGTCGGCCGATCTTGAGCTTGAAAGTGTCGTGGCGGCGCTCGTCAAGCAGGCGCTCCGCCTCGTCGATGTCCCGCGCGGTGTCGCCGCTGGCCAGCGTCCACAGCACCGGCAGGGTGTCGCGCACGGGGCCGCCTAGCAGTGTCGCCAGCGGCACGCCGAGACGCTTGCCCTGCGCGTCCAGCAGCGCGGTTTCTAGCGCCGACTTGGCGAAGCGGTTACCGCGTGCGACCTTGGCGAGGCGCGCCATGGCGCCATGCACGTTGGCCGCATCCTGGCCCAGCAGCGCCGGTGCAAGGTAGCTGTCGATGGTCAGCTTGATGCCCTCGGGGCTCTCGTCGCCGTAGGAAAGGCCACCGATGGTGGTCGCCTCGCCGAGGCCTTCGACGCCGTCGGCGCAGCGCAGCCGGACGATCACCAGCGTCTGCCGCTGCATGGTCGCCATGGCGAGCTGGTGCGGCCGGATGGTCGGAAGATCGACCAGGATGGCCTCGATGGACTCGATGGCCGTGATGCTTTGCTGCGTCGCCACTTTCATACCTTTCTGATGCAGTTGAACGTTGCACCGGAGTATGGAGGGCGATTTTTTGGGTGTCCAAGACCGTTGGCGTCTGATTTCATACCTCCAGAGTATGGACCGCCCGCTGCTCCTTATTCCTTCGGCGGCGGCAGGTAGGCCATGCCCTCATCCTCGTAGAGCTGGTAGATCATGTCCCGCAGCGAGCGCAGGTCGGCCGACTCGTCCAGCATGCGCGTGCTCATGATAATGGGCGATACCAGCTTGGGATCGTCCAGTTCCTTGTAGGTCACGTCGCCCCGCTTGAGCCCGTAGACGCTGCTCGGGACCACCGAGATGCCTTCGCCCATCGCCACCAGCCCGAGCGCGATCTGCAGCTCGCGCACTTCGTGCAGGCGGCGGGGCTTCAGGGCGCGGTCGTGGAAGGCGGCCAGCACCTGGTCGGCAAAGCTCGGGCGCGGCGCCTTGGGGAAGATGATGAGCGGCTCACCGACCAGGTCGTGCAGCGCGAGCTCGGGTTTGGTGTCAGCCAGCGGATGGCCGACCGGCAGCGCCACGATCATGCGCTCCTCGCGCAGCACCACGCGCCGCACCGACGGGTCTTCGTGGCGAATACGCCCGAAGCCCACGTCGATGCGCCCCTCCTTGAGCGCCTTGATCTGGTCCATGGTCGACATCTCATGCAGGCTCAGTTCCAGATCGGCGTGCATCTGCCGGAAGCGCCGGATGATGCGCGGCAGCATCCCATACAGCGTGGAGCCGACAAAGCCCACCGACATCTTGTGCTCGATCTTGCCGACCCGCTTGGTCATCGCCTGCAGTTCTGCGGTCTGGGCCAGCAGTTGCAGCGCGTGGGTATAGAAGAAGCGCCCGGTGTCGGTCAGCTTCAGCGGGCGCGAATGCCGCTCGAAGAGTTGCACACCCAGGTCTTCCTCCAGTTGCTGGATCTGGCGCGACAGCGGCGGCTGTGCGATATGCAGCCGCTCGGCCGCCCGGGTGAAGTTGCGTTCCTCTGCCACGGCCACGAAGTAACGCAGGTGCCGCAATTCCAAGACTATACCTCCTGAGTATCGAGCAGATACTAAATCAGTGTTGGACTGCTAAAACTGCCGTTGACTATGCTCCATCCGTGCCCGGAAGACAAGCTCGATACCTGCAAAGCATGAACCGGGACCCAACCACAACTATGGAGACCCCCATGACTCACTCGGAAATCGACGCCCTGGTCAACAGCTTTATCGTCGCCACCGGCACGCAAGGCACCCCGACCCGCGCGTGCAGCAGGTGGTAGTCCGCCTGACGGCGGACCTGTTCAAGGCGATAGAGGACCTCGACCTGAGCGCCAGCGAGGTCTGGAAGGGCATTGAATACTTCGCCGAGGCGGGCGCCACCCAGGAGTTGGGCCTGCTCGCCGCCGGCCTGGGGCTGGAACGCTTCCTCGATGTCCGCGCCGACGAGGCTGAAGCCCGCGCCGGCCTGACCGGCGGCACGCCGCGCACCATCGAAGGCCCGCTCTACGTGGCCGGCGCCCCGGAAAGCACCGGCTTTGCCCGGCTCGACGACGGTAGCGACGACGGCAAGGGCGAGGTCCTGTTCATGCAGGGCACGGTGTACGGCGCCGACGGCAAGCCGCTGCCCGGCGCCAGGGTCGAGGTGTGGCACGCCAACCTGATGGGCAACTACTCGTTCTTCGACAAGACCCAGTCGCACTTCAACCTGCGCCGCACCATCGTCACCGACGCCAACGGCCGCTACCAGTTCCGCAGCAACGTGCCCAACGGCTATGGCTGCCCGCCGGAAGGTACCACCCAGCGCCTGCTGGACCAGCTCGCGCGCCACGGCCGGCGCCCGGCCCACATCCACTTCTTCGTGTCGGCGGACGGCCACCGCAAGCTGACCACGCAGATCAACATCGACGGCGACGAATACCTGTGGGACGACTTCGCCTTTGCCAGCCGCGAGGGGCTGGTGCCGGCGGTGACCCGCGTCACCGACGCCGCCGCGCTCGACAAACACGGCGTGGACAAGCCGTTCGCCTCGATCGACTTCGACTTCCGGCTGCTGCCGGAGCAGGCCGGCGCTCCCGCCGCCGAGGTGGAGCGCCAGCGCGCCGCCGCCTGATTTTCCGTAGTGCCGCCCGCCGTGCGGGCCGGCAGATCCAGTCCGGGCGGCAGCGCCATGCGCAGCGCCGTCCCGCAGACAAGACATCGGCAGGAGACAACTCCATGATCCCCATCTATCCGGAGGGCAAGGCCCCCGTTCGCCCCGGCGCCGGGCGCCTCGACCTCGATGCCTTCCTGGTGGAAGACAAGGCAAGCGGCGACTACCGGCTGCACCGCGCGGCCTTCACCGACGAAGACCTGTTCGAACTCGAGATGAAGCACATCTTCGAGGGTAACTGGATCTACCTGGCGCACGAAAGCCAGATCCCGAACAACAACGATTACTACACCACCCATATCGGCCGCCAGCCGGTGGTGATCGCGCGCAATCGCCAGGGCGAACTGAACGCTTTCATCAATGCCTGTAGCCACCGCGGCGCCATGCTGTGCCGCCACAAGCGCGGCAACAAGGCTACCTATACCTGCCCGTTCCACGGCTGGACCTTCAACAACAGCGGCAAGCTGCTGAAGGTGAAGGATCCCGAGAACGCCGGCTATCCCGACTGCTTCAACAAGGAAGGCTCGCACGACCTGAAGAAGGTGGCGCGCTTCGAGAACTACCGCGGCTTCCTGTTCGGCAGCCTGAACGCGGACGTGCCGCCGCTGAAGGACTTCCTCGGCGAAGCGGCGCGCGTCATCGACATGATCGTCGACCAGTCGGCCGACGGGCTTGAGGTGCTGCGCGGCTCGTCCACATACACATTCGAGGGCAACTGGAAGCTGCAGGCCGAGAACGGCGCCGATGGCTACCATGTGTCGGCGGTGCACTGGAACTACGCCGCGACCACCAGCCAGCGCAAGCAGAAGAACGCGCAGGACGACAAGATCCGCGCCATGGACGCCGGCAAGTGGGGGCAGCAGGGCGGCGGCTTCTACGCCTTCGAGCATGGCCACATGCTGCTGTGGTCGCGCTGGGCCAACCCGGAGGACCGCCCCAACTTCAGCCGCCGCGAGGAATTCGCCGAGCGCTGCGGCGCGGAGACCGCGGACTGGATGATCCAGAACTCGCGCAACCTGTGCCTCTACCCCAACGTCTACCTGATGGACCAGTTCGGCTCGCAGATCCGCCTGCTGCGTCCGCTGGCCGTCGACAAGACCGAGGTCACCATCTACTGCATCGCGCCGAAGGGCGAAGCCGACGAGGCGCGCGCGCGCCGCATCCGCCAGTACGAGGACTTCTTCAACGTCAGCGGCATGGCCACCCCCGACGACCTCGAAGAGTTCCGCGCTTGCCAGCAGGGCTACGCCGGGCAGGCGCTGGCCTGGAACGACATGTGCCGCGGCGCGAAGCACTGGATCGACGGTGCCGACGAGGCCGCGCAGCGCATCGGACTCAAGCCCGTGATGAGCGGGGTGCGTACCGAGGACGAGGGCCTCTACACGGTGCAGCACCGCTACTGGCTGGACGTGATGAAGAAGGCCGTGGCAGAGCAATCCGCCGAAGCTGCGAATGAAGCCACCGACGCCGCCGCAGGGAGCGCAGCATGAGCACCGCCGACATCACCCTCGACCAACCGGTCGACCTTGCCGCCATCCAGTCCTTCCTGTACCGCGAGGCACGGCTGCTGGATGACGAAGAGTGGGACGCATGGCTTGAGTGCTACCACCCCGACGCAAAGTTCTGGATGCCCTGCTGGGATGACGACGGCAAGCTGGTTACCGACCCACAGCGCGAGATCTCGCTGATCTATTACCCGACCCGCCAGGGCCTGGAGGATCGCGTGTTCCGCATCAAGACCGAGCGCTCCAGCGCCACCATCCCGGACACGCGCACCAGCCACAACCTGAGCAACGTGGAAGTGCTCGGGGTGGAGGGCGACACCTGCACCGTGCGCTTCAACTGGCACACGCTGAGCCATCGCTACCAGACTACCTACAGCTACTTCGGCATGTCGCGCTACACGCTCGACCTCTGCGGCGGGCAGCCACGCATCCTGGACAAGTATGTCGTGCTCAAGAACGACTACATCAACCAGGTCATCGACATCTATCACATCTGATCCAGGCTGGAGGAACGCGCCATGGAACACACCATCGCACTGCAATTCGAGGACGGCGTCACCCGCTTCATCACCTGCGGCGAGCACGAGACCCTGTCCGATGCCGCCTATCGGCAGCAGATCAATATCCCGCTGGACTGCCGCGACGGCGCCTGCGGCACCTGCCGCGGGCTGTGCGAGTCGGGCAGCTATGACCTGCCGGCGTCTAGCTATATCGAGGATGCACTGACCGCCGAGGAAGCGGCCGAGGGCTACGTGCTGGCCTGCCAGACCCGCCCGCGTTCGGACTGCGTGATCCGGGTGCCCGCCTCGTCGGCCGCCTGCAAGACCGGCGTCACCACCTACCAGGGGACGCTGGCCGAGCTGGAACAGCTCTCCGATTCGACCATCGGCTTCGCCATCGACCTGGACGAGGCCGCCGGCCTGGATTTTCTGCCCGGCCAGTATGTCAATGTCGAGATCCCGGGCACCAGCCAGACGCGCTCATATTCCTTCTGCTCCGCGCCCGGCAGCGCGCGCACCGGCTTCGTGGTGCGCAACGTGCCGGAAGGGCGGATGAGTACGTGGCTGACCAGCCAGGCGAAGGCCGGCGAGCGCGTGGCGTTCTCGGGCCCCTACGGCAGCTTCTACCTGCGCGAGGTGGCGCGGCCGGTGCTGTTCCTGGCCGGCGGCACCGGCATCGCCCCTTTCCTGTCGATGCTCGATGTGCTGGCCGCCAGCGGCTGTGCGCAGCCGGTGCGCATGGTCTATGGAGTCACCAACGACATAGACCTGGTGGCGCTGTCGCGCATCCATGCGGCCCAGGGTGCCTTGCCCGGCTTCGAATACCGTACCTGCGTTGCTGACGCTGCCAGCAACCACGCCCGCAAGGGCTATGTCACAGCCCATGTGGAACCAGAATGGCTCAACGGCGGCGATGTCGACATCTACCTCTGTGGCCCCGTGGCGATGGTGGAGGCCGTGCGCGGCTGGCTGCAGCAGAGCGGTATCACGCCCGCCGGCTTTTACTACGAGAAGTTCTCGGCCAGCAACGCGGCATGAGCAAGGAGCACGACAACATGAGAACTGCTACACGCTTTGCCGGCAAAGCCATGATCGTGACCGGGGCCGCGCAAGGCATCGGCCGCGGCGTCGCACTGGCCGCCGCCGCCGAGGGCGCCTCGGTGGCGCTGGTCGACCGCTCGACGCTGGTCGATGAAGTCGCGGCGCAGATCGTTGCTGCAGGCGGGCAGGCCATCGCAGTGCACGCCGACCTGGAGCGCTATGCCGGCGCCACGCACATGGCGCAGGCGGCCGAAGCAGCCTTCGGCCGCATCGACATCCTCGTCAACAACGTGGGCGGCACAATCTGGGCCAAGCCCTTCCAGGCCTATGAAGAGGACGAGATCGAAGCCGAGATCCGGCGCTCGCTGTTCCCCACGCTGTGGTGCTGCCGGGCGGTGCTGCCCGGCATGGTCGCGCGCCGGCAGGGCGTCATCGTCAACGTGTCGTCGATTGCCACGCGCAGCATCCACCGTGTGCCCTACGCGGCGGCCAAGGGCGGCGTCAACGCACTGACGGCCAGCCTCGCCTTCGAGCATGCGCACGAAGGCGTGCGCGTCAACGCAGTGGCCACCGGTGGCACCGAGGCACCGCCGCGCCGGATTCCACGCAACATGGCTGCTCAGAGCGAGCAGGAGGCCATCTGGTACCAGGCCATCGTCGACCAGACCAGGGCCTCGAGCCTGATGCACCGCTATGGCACGATCGACGAGCAGGTGCATGCCATCCTGTTTCTCGCATCGGACGAGGCTTCGTACATTACCGGCACGGTCTTGCCAGTTGGCGGCGGGGATCAGGGCTGACAGCGGTCTGAAGCGCCGGCCCCCGGCGCAATCAGCAGGTGGCGCTTGACGCGCATTTTCTTTTGGTTCACCTTATGTCGCCGGCATGGCTGGCCGGGCGTCCGATGGCCGGCGCCAGGCTTTTCGCGGCGATCGCGCCAGCGCAGCCCGCGAGCGAACAACAATAGGTGACCAAAGGGAGACCATCACAATGAGCAAGCTGCTGCTCGGACCCGTGCTGTCTACCGGGGCACGGACAACCCGAACGGCTGCAAGCTGTGGGCGACGTGGCGGTGCGAGACCAAGGCAGCATTCACCAATTCACCTGCTGGCTACCGACCCGGTGAACTTATAGGTTGGGCCGAGTCAGAGAGTAGGGCGGGGCGACGTGCTCAGGCATGCGTCCCCCATGCCTCGCCGATTCAAACCCCATCCGAGGAGGATTCATACCATGCGCCATTGATGCCGCCGTCTGCATGACGGCCAGTCTCCACCGCCCCCAAGCAGGGGGAGTTCCTGGCATCCCTGGAATCTTGCATGTCAAATCCCAAGCTGACGCTGGAAAGCGTTGCCTGCGTCCTGCCCGACGGCCGGACGCTCTTCTCTGAACTGTCCGAACAATTCGATGGCCGTCCCACTGGCCTGGTCGGGCGCAACGGTATCGGCAAGTCCGTGCTGGCACGCATCCTGGGCGGGGAGCTGGAGCCCTCCGCGGGGCGTTGCGTGCGCTCGGGCAGCGTGCATTACCTGTCCCAGCAGGCTGCGCATGCCGTGCAGACGTCGGTGGCCGGGCTGGCTGGCGTGCAGTCGGTGCTGGATGCGCTGCAACGCCTTGAGGCCGGCAGCACGGTGGCACAAGACTTCGATGACGTCGGCGAGCACTGGAACATGCCGCAACGGCTGCAGCAGGAGCTGGAGCGCAATGGCCTGGGCTACCTGCACGCGGACACCCCGGCGCGCACCCTGAGCGGCGGCGAAGCCATGCGTGTGGCACTGATCGGCGCGCTGTTGTCGGATGCCGATTTCCTGATTCTCGACGAACCCAGCAACCACCTGGACCGGCCGAACCGGCTGGCGCTGATCGCACAACTGCAACGCTGGCAACGCGGCCTGCTGGTGGTCAGCCATGACCGGCAATTGCTGGCGGGCATGGCGCGCATCGTCGAGCTGTCGTCGCTCGGACTGCGCAGCTATGGCGGCGGCTATTCGTTCTATGCGCAATGCAAGGCGCAGGAGCGAGAGAATGCCTTGCAGCAGCTGGATCAGCGCAAGCTCGAACGCAAGCGGGAAGAACAGTCGCTGCGTGCGCAACGTGAACGCCAGGAGCGTCGGCAGGCCCGTGGCCACCGGCAGGCGCGCGACGCCAATCAGGCCAGGATCCTGCTGGGCCGGCAGAAGGAGCGCAGCCAGGCATCGGCGGGCAGGCTGCGCCTGCAGCAAGCGGCGGCGCGCGAAGCGCTCGATGCGCGCGTGAGCGACGCAGCGCGACAGGTGGAAGACGATGCAGCGATCATATTGCTCGCGTTGCCTGTCAGTCAGGCGGCCCAACGCCGCGTAGCTGAACTGGAGGAGGTCGATCTGCCGTTCGTGCCGGCCGCTACGCGACGCGTCAGCCTGACCCTGACGGGCCAGCAGCGCGTGGGCGTGGTCGGCCCCAACGGCTGCGGCAAGTCCACCTTGCTCAAGCTGCTGGCCGGCCAGTTGCAGCCGCTGGCTGGCCGCTGCGCGGTGCATGTCGAAAGCGCCTACCTCGACCAGCAACTGGCCGGCCTGTTGCCGCAGCGCTCAACCATTGAACAGATGCTGGCCGCCAACCACACCGCGGGGGAGGCGGCATTGCGCACGCGGCTGGCGCTGCTGGATCTCGATGCGCAGAAGGTCACCGTACCCAGCGGCCTGCTCAGCGGCGGCGAGCGCCTGAAGGCCGCGCTGGCTTGTACCTTGTATGCCGATCCGCCGGCACAGCTGCTGTTGTTCGATGAACCCAGCAACCACCTGGACCTGCCGTCCGTGCAGGCGGTGGAGACGATGCTGCGCGGCTATCAGGGCGCACTGGTGGTGGTGTCCCACGATGATGTGTTCATGGCCAGCCTGGGGCTGACCCATCGACTGGCGGCAACGTCGGATGGGTGGAAGCTGGAACCCTGGTGACCCGAAAGCGAGGTGGTCTTATTTATACCCGGGTGATATTGGCATCTTATTTTATCCGGGTAATATTCGGAGGTCGTCTCCCAGGGGCATCCCCATGAGCAACGTAACGCTTCACAACTACACCACCTTCGACGGCCACCGGCGTATCGCCACGGGCCCGCTGCAAGCCAATGCGCTGGCGCTCAAGCGTGCGCTGGAAGCTGGCGCGGGCGGACCCGTGCTGGTTTTCGACGACAGCACCGGGCGCTCCGTCGACCTGGATACAAGCGGGACGGAGGCCGCCGCACTTGAGCGGACTGCCAAGCGCGCCGCGCAGCTAGAATCCCTGCGGCAGCCAGCCGGCGAGAACGACGACGCAGCGGATGTGGCCGAGCCCCGGGCCGAGGGCGCCCGAAGCTTGGCGTGGTATCGCGCGAGGTGACGCTGCTGCCGCGCCATTGGGAATGGCTGGCCGCCCAGCCAGGCGGGGCATCCGTGGCCCTGCGCAAGCTGGTCGAGCAGGCGCGCCGGGACAGCGCGGACAAGGACCGCGGCCGCCGCGCCAGCGAACGGACCTACCACTTCATGGTGGCGATGGCGGGAGATTTGCCCGGCTTCGAGGAAGCCACGCGGGCCTTGTTCGCGGGCGATGTGGCGGGCTTTGCGCAGCGGATCGAGGCATGGCCGGTGGATGTCCGCGAGCACGCGATGCGCCTTGCCAACAGCAACGCCTGAACGGCTGGGCGGTCCCGCTCAGATGCCGCCCAGCAGGTCATGCGCATCCACGATCGCATAGGCGATCTCGGGATGCTCTTCCATGCTGCGGCGGATGGCGGCGGGGATCGACTGGCGGATCTTGCGGCACAGGCCGGGCTGCTCCTGCACCTGGATGCTGATGCCGCGCACCGTGCGCACGCCGCGGGCGCTGGGGGTGATGGTCAGCACGATGCCCAGCTGGGTCTGCATCAGGCTTTCCATGCGCTGCAGTTCAGCCAGGCTGGTCAGGCTCTCAAGCCGTTCGACCAGCCGCTTTTCCTCGGGGCGGGTGAGCCGCAGCACGCGCAAGTCAGCGTTGGGGTCACTCAGCAAGGCTTCGCGCCCGCAGATGCAGGCGCCGGGCGGGCATTCCGTGCGAAGAGGGAACGGCGCGTTCATGTGGGGCGCGGCCACAAGGCCGCAAGATAGCGGGGGCGATGACCGCATATGTTAACAGGTTGCCGGTCGCCGGTTGCCCGCTGCGGGCGCGCCATCTTTCCCGCCACCCCTCAGGTCTCAGGCCGCGGCACCTGGCCTGGCCGCGCCCTGCCGGTTGCGCGGCTCGGTGTCCGGCAGCAAATGCCGATCCGGTCTATGCTCGCGGCAGCGGTGCGGCCCGACGGCCCCCGACAACAAGAAATTTCCAACCAGGGCCTGCACAGGAGATCCCCATGGCACTCTCGATGTACGAAGTTTCGATTCCCTTGTTCATCCGCGCGCTCGGCAACCTGGCCGCGATCCTGGACAAGGGCGCGGCCCACGCCCAGGCGCAGGGCATGGATCCGGCCGACCTGATCCAGTCCCGCCTGATCGCCGACATGGATGCGCTGGCGGCACAGGTGCAGCGCGCCAGCGACGCCGCCAAGGGCTGCGCCGCGCGGCTGGCAGGCATCGAGGTGCCGTCGTTCGCCGATACGGAAACCACCTTTGCCGAACTGCAGGACCGCATCGCCCGCACCGTCGTCTTCCTGGAGCAGATCACGCCTGAGCAGCTGGAAGGCAGCGAGCGGCGCGCGATCGAGCTGAAGCTGCGCCAGGGGCCGATGACATTCGACGGCAAGTCCTACCTGCTGGGCTTTGCGTTGCCCAATTTCTACTTCCACGTGACCACTGCCTACGACATCCTGCGCCACAAGGGCGTGCAGATCGGCAAGCGCGACTATCTCGGGCTCAAGTAAGAAAAAGGCCGGGCGCAAAGGCCCGGCCGTGTTCATCATGGCGCGCTCAGGCGGCGATCAATCCCACTTCGGCGCAAAGTCCGGGTTGGCCAGCCGCTCGCCGCGGTCCAGGCCGGCGATGGCCGCCATCTCCTGCTCCGACAACCGCAGCGATGCTGCCGCCAGGTTGCTCTCCAGGTTGGCGCGCCGGGTCGACGACGGGATCACCGCATAGCCCTGCTGCAGCAGCCATGCCAGCGCGACCTGCGCGGGAGATGCGCCGTGCGCCTGTGCAATCCGCTGCAGGACCGGGTCGTGCACCACCTTGCCGTAGGCCAGCGGCATGTATGCGGTGAGGTGGATGCCTTGCGCGCGGGTGAAGTCGGCCAGCTTGCGGTTCTGCAGGAACGGGTGCATTTCGATCTGCTGCGTGGCGATCTGGTCGGCGCCGACCGCATCGATGGCCTGCTGCAGGTGGGCGATGGTGAAGTTCGATACGCCGGTCGCGCGGGTGAGGCCCGCGGCGCGCGCCTCGGCCAGTGCCGCCATGTATTCCTGCACGGGGATTGTGTCGCCGGGCGCGGGCCAGTGGATCAGCGTCAGGTCGACCTGGTCCAGTTGCAGCTTTTCCAGGCTCTGCTCCAGGCTGGCGCGCAGGCGGTCGCGGCCCAGCGCTCCGGTCCAGATCTTGGTGGTGACAAACAGGTCCTGGCGCGGCACGCCGCTGGCGGCGATGGCCTGGCCGACTTCGGCCTCGTTGTCGTAGATCTGCGCGGTGTCGACATGGCGGTAGCCCAGTTCCAGCCCGGTGCGCACCGAGTCGATGACCTGCCGGCCCTTGAGTCGGAACGTGCCGAGGCCGATGGCGGGAATCTGCATGATGTTCTCCTTATAGCTTTCAGGGTGTTCGCGAAGCGTCGGTACAGGGGGGGCGGATCAGTGCGTCATGGCACCGGCCGGCATGCCGCCGCTGCGGGCATCGAAGCCAGCGGCGCGGTCCAGGCGCCCGCTCAGCTCGGTCAGGGCCAGTGCCACCAGCACGACCAGCGCGCCGATCCATGGAGTCTGCATCAGCCCCAGGTGGGTCACGATCAGCCCGCCGGCCCAGGCCGCGCCGGCAATGCCGAGATTGAAGGCGGCGATATTCAGGCCGGAGGCCACGTCCACGGCGTCAGGCGTGAAGCGTTCGGCCTGCTTGACTACGTAGACCTGCAGGCCGGGCACGTTGCCGAAGGCCACGGCGCCCCAGGCCAGCACGGTCGCCACCACCAGCCAGCGATGCGGCGCGGTGAAGGTCAGCACGAACAGCACCAGGGCCAGCAGCAGGAACACCAGCTTCAACGCCGGGATCGGCCCGTGGCGGTCGGCCAGGCGGCCGCCCCAGATGTTGCCCGCGGCGACCGAGACACCATACACCAGCATCACCAGGCCGACCGCGCCGGCGTCAAAGCCGGACACGTCCTGCAGGATCGGGGCGAGGAAGGTGAAGGGGATGAACGAACCGCCGTAGCCGATCGCGGTCTTGGCGTACACCAGCAGCAGCCGCGGCTCGGCCAGCACACGAGCCTGCTGCAGCAGCGACGCCGGCGGCGTATGCGCGATGTTGCGCGGCACGAACAGCAGGCTGCCGACAAAGGCCACTGCGCCCAGCGCCGAGACGGCCAGGAAGGTCTCACGCCAGCCGAAGTGCTGGCCAATGAAGGTGCCAAGCGGCACGCCGGTCACCAGCGCCACGGTCAGGCCGGTGAACATGATGGCGATGGCACTGGCGGCTTTCTCGCGCGGCACCAGCCCGGTGGCGATGGTCGAGCCGATCGAGAAGAACACGCCGTGGGCCAGGCCGGTCAGCACGCGCGCCAGCACCAGCGATTCATAGCCGGGCGCCTTCCACGCCAGCAGGTTGCCGAGCGTAAACAGTGCCATCAGCGACAACAGCAGCAGCTTGCGCGGCAGCCGCCCGGTCAGCGCGGTCAGCACGGGCGCGCCGATGGCGACGCCCAGCGCGTACAGGCTGACCAGCAGCCCCGCCGACGGCAGCGAGACATGCAGGTCGGCGGCAATGGTAGGGATCAGGCCAACGATCACGAACTCGGTCGTGCCGATGGCAAAGGCGCTGATGGTCAGCGCGAACAGGGCAATGGGCATGATGCAGCCTCCGGTAAGGGCAACAAGGGCGAAAGGAGCCAGGAACAGGGCCGAGTGTGCCTGACATGCTTTTGCAGAAAAACCCGGTGATCTGCAGAAGATATTTGATTAAAATTCAAGAATGAAGCTGACCCTGGAAGAACTCGCCGCCTTTGTCGCCGTGGTCGATGCCGGCTCGATCACGGCCGCTGCCGAGCAGTTGGGCCAGACCGTGTCTGGCATCAGCCGCGCGCTGAGCCGCCTGGAGGACAAGCTGGAAACCACGCTGCTGCGCCGGACCACGCGCCGGCTGGAGCTGACGGAGGAGGGCGGCGCCATGCTGGCGCATGCGCGCGGCATCCTGTCCGCGGCAGACCTGGCCGAGGAGCAGATGGCGCTGCGCCGCCAGCGCCCGGCGGGCAAGCTGCGCGTCAATGCGGCCGCGCCGTTCATGCTGCACGCGGTGGTGCCGCTGGTGGGCGAGTTCCGGCGCCTGTATCCGGACATCGAGCTGGAACTGAACACCAACGACCAGATCATCGACCTGATCGAGCACCGCACCGATGTCGCCATCCGCATCGGCACGCTGCGCGATTCAACGCTGCATGCGCGCTCGCTGGGCACCTCGCGGCTGCGCGTGCTGGCCAGCCCCGCCTACCTGAAGGCACGCGGGCGGCCGCGCAGCGTGGCCGACCTGGCCGGGCATGCGCTGCTGGGCTTTACCCAGCCGGAAGGGCTCAACCGCTGGCCCGTGCGGACCGACGACGGCCTGGAGTTGCCGATCCGGCCACATCTGGCGGCATCCAGCGGCGAAACCCTGCGCCACCTGGCCCTGGCCGGCCAGGGGCTGGTGTGCCTGGCGGATTTCATGACCGAGGCCGACCGGCGCGCGGGCGATCTGGTGCAGGTGCTGGTGGACCAGACCGAGGAGGTGCGGCAATCGATCCACGCCGTGTACTACCTGAATACGCAGCTGTCGGCGCGGATTGCCTGTTTCCTCGATTTCCTGGCCGCTCACCTGGCCGGCGGCGGGGACCGCATCCCGCCAGTATCTAAGCGAAAACCCTGACCCCTCTGGTATACTTGCAATACGTCCGGACCGGCCGGACGCAGCCTGCGACAGGCCACAGGCGGTCCTCCGGCAGTGCCCGGAGCCCTGCACGGGAAACCCGGTGCACACCGCCCGCGCTGCCAGCAATGCGGCGCCGATCCGGGAGCCCGAGCCCAGATCCGTGATACTTGTAATCCGGCCTTTGCCCAATACCTATTGAAACCCCGGCCAGCCCAACGGCGGCCGAAGGCCCGTTAACGGTCCCGGAACGGTCCAGAACGGTCCCAGAGAGACCCCCACGCATGACTTACGCCGTCAAGGAAATCTTCTATACGCTGCAGGGCGAAGGCGCCAATGCCGGCCGCGCCGCGGTGTTCTGCCGCTTTGCCGGCTGCAACCTGTGGAGCGGCCGCGAAGACGACCGCGCCAGCGCGGTGTGCCAGTTCTGCGATACGGATTTCGTCGGCACCGATGGCACGCGCGGCGGCAAGTACCGCACGGCCGAAGAGCTGGCCGCGGTGGTCGCGTCGGAATGGCCGCAGGGCGCGGGCGGCCAGCCGCTGGTGGTCTGCACCGGGGGCGAGCCGCTGCTGCAGCTGGATGCGCCGCTGATCGGCGCGCTGCATGCGCAGGGCTTCGAGATCGCGATCGAAACCAACGGCACCATCGCCGTGCCGGCGGGGATCGACTGGGTCTGCGTCAGCCCCAAGATGGGCTCGGAACTGGTGGTCACGCGTGGTGACGAGCTCAAAGTCGTGATCCCGCAGGAGGGCCAGGACTTTGCCGCATACGAGCAGCTTGATTTCCGCCATTTCCTGGTGCAGGCCATGGATGGCCCGCTGGCGAGGGAAAATACCGCCGCCGCGGTGGCGTTCTGCCAGCGCCATCCGCGCTGGCGGCTGTCGCTGCAGACCCACAAGCTGCTGGGCATCCGCTGAGCGGCGCGGCATCCACGGTATCGACAGGTCGCCCAACGGGCGGCAAAACGTACACAATACAGGCTTCGGACGCGCGCGCAGCGTCTGTTCCAACGCAGGCGGCCGGCACCGGCGCCGGTAGACATGAGCAAACAAGTTTCCATTACCCGCCGGCTGGAGTTCGACTCCGGCCACCGCATCCCGAACCATTGCGGCCAGTGCCGCAATATCCACGGCCACCGCTACCGGCTGGACCTGACGCTCTCGGGCGAGGTCCTGCACCGCGAGGGCGCGTCGGATGACGGCATGATCCTGGACTTCGGCGACATCAAGGCGCTGGCCAACGAGCACCTGGTCAGCAAGTGGGACCATGCCTTCCTGATCTATCGTGGCGACACCGCGCTCCTGGACTTCCTGCAATCGATGGAAGGGCACAAGACCGTGGTGCTGGACGCGATCCCGACGGTCGAGAACCTGGCCCAGGTCGCGTTCGACATCCTGGCGCCGGTGTTCAAGGACTGCTTCGGCCACCACCTGCAGCTGACCAGGCTGGTGCTGTTCGAAACGCCCAACTGCTGGGCGGAAGTGAGCGCGCCCGCCGTGCAGCCGGCGCAGGACTGAGCGGGGACGATGCCAGAGACGCCACCGCTGCCGTTGCGCGCGCTGCGCGCGCTGCCTGAAGACCCGGCCGAGGCTGCCGAGCGTGACGCGCGCTACATGCGCGCCGCGCTGGAAGAAGCCCGCCTGGCCGAAGCCGCCGGCGAAGTGCCGGTGGGCGCGGTGGTGGTCTGGAACGACACCATCATCGCGCGCGGCCACAACCTGCCGATCCGCTCGGTGGACCCGTCCGCGCATGCCGAGATGCAGGCGCTGCGCGCCGCCGCCCAGGTGATCGGCAACTATCGCATGCCGGAGTGCGAGCTGTACGTGACGCTGGAACCGTGCGTCATGTGCAGCGGCGCGATCCTGCACGCGCGGCTGCGCCACGTGGTGTTCGGTGCGACCGACCCCAAGACCGGCGCGGCCGGCAGCGTGCTCAACCTGTTCGAGCAGGCGCAGCTCAACCACCAGACCACCATTGCCGGCGGGGTGCTGGCCGACAGCTGCGGCCAGATGCTGAAGGATTTCTTCGGCGCGCGCCGCCGGGCCCAGAAGGCCGCGCAGAAGGCGGCACCGCCGGACGCCGCCGCGCCCGTCACCGATCCCGGCAAGAACCACGACACTGAAGCATGAGCATGCCGAACAGCAGGCCGCCGCATACCGAAGTCCGACTGATCGCGTCGTCCGGGTATCCGCACGACGTCGCCATCGCCGCGCGCGGGTGTGCCTGGCTCAGGCATCATGGCTACCACATGACCAACCCCGACGTGCTGGCGCGGCGCTACCTGCGCTTTGGCGGCACGGATGCGGAGCGGCTGGCCGACCTGCACGCCATCGGCACCGGCGCGCCGCACGCGCTGACGCTGGCGGTGCGCGGCGGCTATGGCATCGCGCGGCTGCTGACGCAAGTCGACTTTGCCCGCATCGCCGCGCAGGCCAGCGCCAGCGGCACGCCCATCGTCGGCCACAGCGACTTCACCGCGTTCCAGCTGGCCTACCTGGCGGCGACGGGTGGCGTCACCTTTGCCGGGCCGATGCTGCTGGCGGATTTTGGTGCCGAGGTGGTGGATCCCTTCATGTGGGAGCATTTCGAAGGCATCTTGCGCAACCCTGCGTACAGTGTCGACGTGGCAGCGCCGCAGTCGGGCGGCCAACCGTTTTCCGGCAGCGTGCAAGGCACGCTCTGGGGCGGCAACCTGGCCATGCTGTGCAGCCTGCTGGGTACGCCTTTCATGCCGCAGGTGGAGGGCGGGGTGCTGTTCCTGGAAGACATCAACGAGCCGCCGTATCGGGTGGAGCGCATGCTGATCCAGTTGCAGCAGGCCGGGGTGCTGGGCGCGCAGCGCGCCATTGTGCTGGGCGACTTCTCCAATTACCGCGTCACCGACTACGACAACGGCTACGACATGGACGCGGTGGTGGCCTACCTGCGCGACCAGCTGCCGGCTCCGGTGCTGACCGGGCTGCCGTTCGGGCACTGCGCGCGCAAGCTGACGCTGCCGGTCGGTGCCCAGGTGCGGCTGGCCGCACGTGCGGATGGTTTCAGCATGGCGTTTTCTGGCTATCCGGTGCTGGCGCCACCGGCCTGACCGGCCGCATCGTCCGATGCCGCGCGTCCGGGTCGCAAGGAATGCGTCCGGATGATAGAATGTGCGGTTGTTTCCTGACTTCCTGCCGGGTTCTCACATGAACCGGGCGCGGCCCGTGCCGCATCGCAAGCCATGGCCGTCTGAATACTTCCGGCCAGCGCGATGCATCTCCGGCAAGGCCCGCCCCTTGAGCGGCATGGGGGTGCGCCTCGTGTGCAAAACCGGCAAGCCGCGGCCAGCGCCGCGGCGCCACAATCTCCAGACAAGGTTCCAGACGTGCTTTCTACCGCAAACATCACCATGCAGTTCGGCCCAAGCCGTTGTTCGAGAATATCTCGGTCAAGTTCGGCGAGGGCAACCGCTACGGCCTGATCGGCGCGAACGGTTGCGGCAAGTCCACCTTCATGAAGATCCTGGGCAGCGACCTCGAGCCGTCGTCGGGCAACGTCATGCTGGAGCCGGGCGTGCGCCTGGGCAAGCTGCGCCAGGACCAGTTCGCCTATGAAGACATGCGCGTGCTGGACGTGGTGATGATGGGCCACACCGAGATGTGGGGCGCCGCGCAGGAGCGCGACGCCATCTACGCCAACCCCGAAGCGACCGACGAAGACTACATGAAGGCCGCCGAGCTGGAGGCCAAGTACGCCGAATACGACGGCTACACCGCCGAGGCCCGCGCCGGCGAGCTGCTGCTGGGCGTGGGCATCCCCACCAGCCAGCACCAGGGCAACATGAGCGACGTGGCCCGGGCTGGAAGCTGCGCGTGCTGCTGGCACAGGCTCTGTTCTCGAACCCGGACGTGCTGCTGCTGGACGAACCGACCAACAACCTGGACATCAACACGATCCGCTGGCTGGAGACCGTGCTCAACGAGCGCAACTCCACCATGATCATCATCTCCCACGATCGCCACTTCCTGAACTCGGTCTGCACCCACATGGCCGACATGGACTACGGCACGCTCAAGGTCTACCCGGGCAACTACGACGACTACATGGAAGCGTCGATGCAGGCCCGCGAGCGCCAGGTGGCCGCCAACGCGCGCGCCAAGGAGCGCATCAGCGAGCTGCAGGACTTCGTGCGCCGCTTCTCGGCCAACAAGTCCAAGGCCCGCCAGGCCACCTCGCGCGCCAAGCAGATCGAGAAGATCAAGGTCGACGACATCAAGCCGTCGTCGCGCCAGAATCCGTTCATCCGCTTCGAGTTCGAGAAGAAGCTGCACAACCTGGCCGTGGAAGTGGAGAACATCACCAAGACCTACGACCGCAAGATCATCGACGGCCTGTCGCTGGCGATCCAGGCCGGCGAGCGCGTGGCGATCATCGGCGAAAACGGCGCCGGCAAGACTACGCTGCTGCGCAGCCTGCTCAACGGCGCGGTGCAGACCGGCGTGCAGCGCGGCGTGGAAGTGGACCGCGGCACGGTCAAGTGGGCCGAGAACGCCAACGTCGGCTACATGCCGCAGGATACCTACGAGGAATTCCCGGACAACCGCGACGTGATGGACTGGATGAGCCAGTGGACGCAGGCCGGCGACGACGAGACCTCGCTGCGCGGCACGCTGGGCCGCCTGCTGTTCTCGGCCGACGACATCAGGAAGTCGGTCAAGGTGCTGTCCGGCGGCGAGAAGGGCCGCATGATCTGGGGCAAGCTGATGCTGGGCCGCCACAACGTGCTGGCCATGGACGAGCCGACCAACCACATGGACATGGAGTCGATCGAATCCCTGCAGATCGCGCTGGACAAGTTCCCGGGCACGCTGGTCTTCGTTTCGCACGACCGCGAGCTGATCAGCGGGCTGGCGACGCGCGTGATTGAAGTGCGCACGGACGGCACGCTGACTGACTATCTGGGTACGTATGACGAGTATCTGCAGTCGCAGGGCATCGACGGCTGAGCGCCGCCGCGCCTGACCGATGCTGAAGGCCGCCTCCGGGCGGCCTTTCTTGCTTTTGCCGGCAGTATCTGGCTGAGGCACTGGATGCCTGTCCTGGGGTTGTGGCAACCTCGGCACAGGCCGAAAGCCGACACTACACAGGACTAGCGGGCACCGGCGCGCTGCTTTCCCAAGACTCCGGCCTTTAAGCGCCACAGTTCATAGCGCTCAGCTCCAGGCTTTACCGAACCAGCGAAATGCTCGTTGAGGCGGCTTGCCGTGAAGACGAGATAGCCATCTGGCGCGATGGCCGGGGTATCGGGCCACCACACACCGTCGTCAGCGGCCATCAGGCGCATTGCATGGGATGTCGGCTCGTAGCGAACAATGCCGTTGCGGGTCACATCGGTGATGTAGAGGCGACCCTGGGAGTCCGTGACGATGCCGTCGGTGTTGCCGCCCACATTGCCAAGGTTCTTCACTGCGGAGCCAAGTTCCTTGTCGCTCCGGCCTCCGTCGCGCAACAAGCTTGTCTTCAGGCTATACGCATGCGTGCCGGTGGTCACTGTCCAGTACAGGGTGTCCCCGTTCGGCGACAAGGCGATGCCGTTGATACCCAGCTTGAGCGGATTGCCTGGCCACACCTCGGCGCCATGAGACCGGACCTTCACCTTCGGCTCGGGCATCACCGACGCGTGCTGATGCAGGACACGCCGCACAGTGGCGCTGTCAAATTCAACCACGATAATGCCTGCTTGATTGTTCGGCGCACTTCGCAGGCCACTGTCCGAGATGTAAGCCATCTTGCGCTGTTCATCGACGACAACGTCATTGAGGAAACTGCCTTTGCGATCGGCTACCCCATCCAGCGCAATGCGCTTGATAACGCGGCCGCTGGCGATCTCGTACACGATGAGCTTCTGAGCGCCCTCGGGCGCATCGCCTTCGCCGGCCACGAATCCCATGTCCAGCGCCCACACCCAGCCGTGCAGGCGGTCCACGTGGAATCCGAGAACATTGCGAAGCTGCTCGGCCGGCGGGCCTGTCACCGCATTGCCGTCCGCGGAAGGGAAGGCCTGAAGCCGTGCGGGCCCGCCGTCTTCACGGGTGTCCAGCATGCTCAGCGTGGCCGGCGATCCTGCCGAGATCAGACGGGGAGTGCTCACGAATGCACGCCCGTCGCGATCGAAGTGCAGACCGGCAATGGGCGCATTCACAGACTCCGGGAACGGCGCCGGCGACTCCCCGGTGGCCGGCGATGCCCAAGTCACGCCGGTATAGCTGCGCCAGCGTTCCAAGTTCACCGGCCCGGCAGCGAAGGCGGGGAGCGCGGCGCTCAAAATGGCCAGCAGACTGAGCGATATAGACCTGGAAAAAGATGAGTTCATGGCTGCGCCCTTACAGGATGGAGCGATAGCTGCCGCCTTCCACTCGAACGGCTGCGCCATTCGATGCGGCGCCCAGAGGACTGGCCAGCAGGGCCACCATCGCCGCAATCTCGTCGGCTTCGATCATGCGGGCGATCAAGGAACTGGGGCGGAAGGTACGGAAGAAGTGCGCTTCGATCTCCGCATCGGTCATGCCGGGCCGAGGCGCGGTCTGACGCAGGTACTCAACGATGCCGTCCGAGCGCGTAGCTGCCGGCAGCACACTGTTGACGGTCACCCGGGTCCCCTTCGTGAGCTCCGCAAGACCGCGTGCGACCGCCAGTTGCGCCGATTTGCTGACGCCGTAATGCACCATGTCCGGCGGCGTGAACGCACCGACCTCGCTCGAGATAAAGATCACACGGCCCCAGTTCCGCGCCAGCATCTGCGGGAAATAGTGTCGCGACAGCCGTACGCCCGACATCACGTTGACCTCCAGCATCTGCCCCCAGTCCGCGTCGGTAATTTCCGCAAAGGGCTTGGCTTCGTAGAAGCCGAGGTTGTTGATCAGGATGTCGGCCTCCGGCTGAGCCGCGATCAGCTGGGCCGCGCCCTCTGCATTGCCGAGGTCGGCGACCAAGGCGCGTACGCGAGCCTGGGGGACCGCCGAGCGAATCGTGGCCACGGCCTCGTCGAGCTTGTCCGGCGAGCGGCCGGTGATGGTGACGGATGCGCCTTCGCGGGCGAGGGTGCGGGCGATGGCGAGCCCGATGCCGGCGGTTGCGCCGGTAATCAAGGCGGTCTTGCCTTGTAATTGCATGTCCATGTGAAAACTCCAGCGTGGGAAACAGTCTCGCCACTCTATTGATGTCATTGAAGGCAATAAACTATCATTGGAGAAAATTATTTGTTCTCTTGGGAGCAAGATGAGCCGCAAGTTTGAGTACCTGGCCGACGTCGAGATCTTGCTGGCCGTGGTGGATCGCGGTTCATTCACCGCAGCGGCGATAGCACTCTCGACAACCGCCTCGGTGCTCAGCCGGGCCGTCAGCCGCCTGGAAGCGCGGCTGGGGCAACAGCTGATGCGCCGCACGACCCGTCGAATCGGGCTGACCGACGCGGGCCGCAGCTATCTGGAACAAGCCCGCAGCGCTTTCGATTTGCTCGAAGGTGCCGAACGGGCGGTACGGTCACAAGACAACGGCGCGCTCAGCGGGCGCGTGCGCATCAGCGCACCGACCACCTACGGACACTATCGTCTGCCGGCGCTGCTCAAGCCGTTCGTGGCGCGGCATCCGCAAGTCAGGTTGGAGCTCAACATCACCAACCGCAACGTGGATCTGGTGGCCGAGGGCTTTGACATGGCGATTCGCTTAGGGCATCTGCCCGATAGCGGCCTGGTGGCCCGCAAGCTGGAAGACGCGCGACTGAGGTTGGTGGCGACGCCGGACTATCTGTCTCGGGCCGGCACGCCTGCTGCGCTCGACGATCTGCAGCGGCATACCTGCCTGCCATTCGTCATGCCGCGCACGGGCCGGTATGGACCGTGGTCGTTCCGGGTCAACGGCGAAGATTTGGAATGGCTGCCGACCTCCGTGCTGGAGGTGTCCGACGATGTGCTTGCCACGGTGTCTCTGGCCGAGCAGGGCATCGGCATCTGCCAGACCTACGATTTCATCGTGCGGGAGCGACTGGCCAGTGGTCGGTTGGTCGAACTGATGCCCGAACTAGGTGGGCGGACCAGGCCGTTCTCGCTGGTGTACTCGCCACATCGGCATCAGTCGGTGGCGGCGCGGGCCTTGATTGATACGCTGACCAGCTGAGTTGGCTCTGCTCAAGATAATGCGTTCAGCCGACCCACCGAGAAGCCGCCATTCACCACAAAGCGCGTCAGGCGGAGCCGGCGACGATGCCGTGGCAGAGTTGGTCTAGTTGCGCGATGATGGCCCGCGCAGTGATCTCCCCCCGGGCCTTGAGCAGTGCAGCGTGCAGGGGCTCGCGCAGCGCCTTCAGTGCGGGCAGGTCAGTGGCCTTTTCCACCTTCACCTGCAGCATGTAGCCGCGCAGTCCGAGGTGCTGCCCGATCACCTCGGTATAGAAGTGGTAGAGGCGCTGGAACGCCTCGATATCCGCGGGCGAATGGCCTTCGGCAGCGGCTGGGTGCGGCGCCTCCGGTATCTCGGCAACCGCTGCATGCCGCATCGCATACACGGAGAACAGGTTGGTGTCGGCAACAGGCGTGGCGGCGCGCACCGGTGCCAGTGCTGCGGCGGCGGGCGGCTGTGCCGGCTCCGGAATGGCTGCGACCAGCCCTTGTGCCACCAGCGCATCCATTGCCTCGGGGCCCACCCCCAAGCCGGCTACCTGCGCCAGCAATTCCTGCCCGCGGCGCTCGCCGTTGACCATCAGCAGCAGCGCGCGCAGCTTGTGGTCAAGCTTGCGTGCACGCGTCCGGATCTCGTCCAGTCCCGCATCCGTCTTGCGGTAGATCGGATCGACCATGTCTCACCCCTTGTTATGTCCGGCCGCCTAAAGGCGAGAGTCCCGTCGGCCGATTATCGCCATCTTCTTGTCCAGAGCGGTATGCGCGGCTTTCCGCGGCGCAAAAACATAGTCCCGAATCCGCTCTACAATGTGCATGCACCATAAAAGTAACAAAAAATTGCAATCGCCAATTCACCAAACCGAGAACTGTGGCCATGCAACAACGAGACAAACTCTTTATTAACGGCAAGTGGGTCGCTCCCCACGGCAACGGCAAGATCGACGTTATCCATTCCGCCACCGAGGCGGTGATGGGCACCATCCCGAAGGCTCGGCGCGCGACGCCGAGGATGCCATCCAGGCGGCCCGCGCGGCCTTCGACAGCTGGTCGGCCACGCCGCCGGCGGTGCGTGCCGGCTATATCGCCAAGATCGCCGAAGGCCTGAAGGCACGCAGCG
The DNA here is from genome assembly GCA_022041995.1 of Cupriavidus necator. GTDB lineage: Bacteria > Pseudomonadota > Gammaproteobacteria > Burkholderiales > Burkholderiaceae > Cupriavidus. The sequence goes on along the minus strand of CP074381.1, from coordinate 2,190,428 downwards.
AAGAGCTGGCCCAGCTGATCGCCGGCGAAGTCGGCATGCCGATCAAGCTGGCGCGCGCGATCCAGGTGGGCGGACCGGTCTACAACTGGGGCCAGGCCGCCAAGCTGCTGGACGGATTCCGCTTCGAGGAAGAGGTCGGCAACTCCCTGGTGGTGCGCGAGCCCGTGGGCGTGGTGGGTGCCATCACGCCGTGGAACTACCCGCTCAACCAGATCACGCTTAAAGTGGCGCCGGCACTGGCCGCCGGCTGCACCGTGGTGCTCAAGCCTTCGGAGGTGGCGCCGCTCAGTGCCTTCGTGCTGGCCGAGGTGATCGAGGCCGCCGGCCTGCCGCCGGGTGTGTTCAACCTGGTAACCGGCTATGGCCCGGTGGTGGGCGAGGTGCTGGCCAGCCACCCGGAAGTCGACATGGTGTCGTTCACGGATCGACCCGCGCCGGCAAGCGCGTGTCGGAACTGGGCTCGCAGACCGTCAAGCGCGTGGCGCTGGAGCTGGGCGGCAAGTCCGCTTCGGTGATCCTGGACGACGCCGACCTGCCGTCGGCGGTGAAGGGCACCATCAATGCCTGCTTCCTGAATTCCGGCCAGACCTGCTCGGCGCACACCCGCATGCTGGTGCCGCGGGCCCGTTACGATGAAGTGAAGGCGATCGCGCAGAAGGTGGTCGAGGGCTTTACCGTGGGCGATCCGCTGCAGGAAACCAGCAAGCTGGGACCGCTGATTTCCGCGGTGCAGAAGGACCGTGTGACCGGCTACATCCGCCGCGGCCTGGAAGAGGGTGCGGAGCTGGTGGCTGGCGGTCCGGACACCCCGGAAGGGCTGGACAAGGGCTTCTTCGTCAAGCCGACCGTGCTCGGCAAGGTGGAGCCGCGTGCCACCGTGGCGCAGGAAGAGATCTTCGGGCCGGTGCTGTCAATCATCTGCTATGACACCGAGGAAGACGCGGTGCGCATCGCCAATGACAGCATCTATGGCCTGGGCGGCGGGGTCTGGTCCGGTGACGAGGCACGCGCGATCCGCGTGGCGCGCCGCATCCGCACCGGCCAGGTCGATATCAACGGCGGCCCGTTCAATATGCAGGCGCCGTTTGGCGGCTACAAGCAGTCCGGCAACGGGCGCGAAGCGGGCAAGTACGGCCTGGAGGAATTCCTGGAGTACAAGTCGCTGCAGCTGAAGAAGCCGGCGGCCTGATGCGGGGCTGAGGGCGTTGATGCAATATGGGAAATGCCCGGCTGGTCCGGGCATTTTTTCGTGCGGATAATGCGCGCGAAACACGCACAACATAACGACAAGAGTCATTGGGGGAGCAACGATGCGCTGGTTTGGTCGGCTGGCCAGGTTTGTGGTGGGGCTGCTGGTGCTGGCGGTGGCCGGCGCTGCCGGGGCCCTGGTCTGGTATCGCCATGCGGCGCAGCCGCCTGCTTCCGGCCAGGAAGCGCTGGCGGGTTTGCGCGAACAGGTCACGGTCGTGCGCGACGGTCATGGCGTGCCGCATATCCGCGCCGCCAGCAAGGCGGACGCCTGGTTTGCGCTGGGCTACGTCCATGCACAGGACCGGCTGTGGCAGATGCAGATGAACAAGCGCGTCGTGGCAGGCCGGCTCGCGGAGATCCTGGGGCCATCCGCGCTCGATACCGACAAGTTCTTGCGCACGCTGGGCGTGCGGCGCAATGCCGAAGCCATCCTGGCGCAGGCCTCGCCCGAGACCCGTGCCGCGCTGCAGGCCTATGCCGACGGCGTCAATGCCTGGATCGACCATCGCAAGGGCCCGCTGCCGCCCGAATTCCTGCTGCTGCGCGCGCAGCCCGAGCACTGGGAGCCGGCCGATACGCTGGGCTGGCAGACCATGATGGCCTGGGACCTGGGCGGCAACTGGACCCAGGAAACCCTGCGCATGCGGCTGGCGCAAGTGCTGCCGGTGGCCCGCATCAGCGAGTTGCTGGCGCCGTATCCGGGCGAGCAGCCGCTGCGCACCATGGATTACGGCCATCTGTACAGGCAACTGGCACCGCTGGCGAATGCCATGGCCAGCGTCGGCGACAGAGCGCCGCCGGGATATGTCGAGGGCATGGGCTCGAACAACTGGGTGGTGTCGGGCGCGCACACGCAATCGGGCAAGCCGATGCTGGCCAATGACCCGCACCTGGGGCTGCAGGCGCCCGCGCTGTGGTATTTCGCCAGGATGACGGCGCCAGGACTGGACGTGACCGGCGCCACGCTGCCCGGCATGCCGCTGGTGGTGCTGGGGCACAACGACCGCATCGCCTGGGGGCTGACCAATACCGCGCCCGACGTGCAGGACCTGTATATCGAGCGGCTGCGCCCCGGCAACGACACCCAGTACCAGACCCCGGACGGCTGGGCCGCACTCGAGACCCGCACCGAGACCATCCACGTCAAGGGGGCCCCGGACGTGGTGCTGAAGGTCCGCGCCACGCGCCACGGCCCGGTGATTTCCGATGTGGCCGAGCCGCTTTCAGCTGCCGCAGGACCGCTTGGCGCCCAGTATGTGGTGGCCTTCCAGTGGACCGCGCTGCGCCCGGACGACCGCACCTTCCAGGCGGGACTGCGGATGAATGAGGCGCGCGACTGGGCCGGCTTCACTGCGGCGCTGCGCGACTTCCATGCGCCGCAGCAGAACATTGTCTATGCCGATGTCGACGGCAATATCGGCTTCTATGCGCCCGGACGCGTGCCGCTGCGCCGGGCCGACAACGACCTCAAAGGGCTGGCTCCGGCGCCCGGCTGGGACGCGCGCTACGACTGGACCGGCTTTATTCCGTTCGAAGCACTGCCGCACCGCTACAACCCGGCGGACGGCGTGATCGTGACGGCCAACCAGCGCATCGTTGCGCCGGACTACCCGTACTTCATCACCAGCGAATGGACCGTGCCGTATCGCTTTGACCGGATCAACGCGCTGCTGGCGGCCACGCCCAGGCACAGCTTCGACAGCTTTGCGGCAATCCAGAAAGACGTGGTCTCGCTGGCCGTGCGCGATGCCTTGCCGCTGCTGCTGGCCGCGCCCGTCAGCCGCGATGCAGCGCGGCCCGAGCGCGAACGCGCCTTGCTCGAAGCGCTGCGCAAGTGGGACGGCACCATGGACCCCGCGCGCGCCGAGCCGCTGGTGGTCACCGCCTGGCTGCGCGAGCTGTCGCGGCGGCTGTTCGAGGAGAAGGCGGGCGAGGCGATCTTTACCCGCATGTGGGAGCAGCGCAACGTGCAGCAGCCCATGCTCAACATCCTGCGCGATCCGCGCACGCTGGGCGCGTTCTGGTGCGACCGGCAGCATACGCGCCCGGCCGAGACCTGCGACGACGCCATCGCGGACGCCTGGACCCAGGCCATGGCGGACCTGTCGCGCCGCTATGGCGACGACTCCGCCCGCTGGCGCTGGGGCGAGGCGCACACGGCCCGCTCCGAGCACAAGCCCTTCGGCAAGGTCGCGTACCTGTCGCCGCTGTTCAACCTGCGCGTGCCGACCGGCGGCGACACCTATACGGTCAATGTCGGCCGGCACAACCTGCGCGACGACAAGGCGCCGTTCGAGAACACCCACGCGGCCAGCGTGCGTGCGCTCTATGATCTGGCGGACCTGGGGGCGTCGCGGTTCATGGACTCCACCGGGCAGTCAGGCAACGCGCTGTTGCCGCGCTACCGCGACTGGGCCGGCAAATGGGCGGCGGTCGAGTATGTGACCATTCCGCCCATGCCTGCGCCGCCGCAGCAGCTTGCGCCAGATACGCTGATCCTGGTGCCGGCTGCGACCAAATAGCGCATGGCATGACATGCCGTGCTGAGAATGCTCGCAAATAGGCGCCATCCTGCCATGGTCTTCGCGGGGTGCAGCAATTGACGCTACCATGGGGACCCTTTCGACCGGCAGGAGTCCCCGATGGCAACGCGTACCACCCATGTGATCCAGCACGTCGCATTCGAACATGCGGGCGTGATCGGCAATGCGTTGCGCGCGCGCGGGCACGCGTTGCAGGTGTTCCAGGCCGGGGTCGATGACCTGGCACCCATCGCGGACAATCCGGCCGACCTGCTGCTGATCCTCGGCGGCCCCATCGGTGTCTATGAAACCGATGCCTATCCCTGGCTGGAGGCCGAGATCGCCTTGATCCGCCAACGCCTGGCGGCTGGCGGCAAGATGATCGGGGTTTGCCTGGGCGCGCAGCTGATCGCGCGTGCTGCCGGCGCGCGCGTCTACGCGGGCACGCGCGAGATCGGCTGGGCGCCGATTTCGCCTACACCGGCGGGACAGGATTCCGCGCTGGCCGAACTGGCCGCCGCCCACTGGGAGGTGCTGCACTGGCATGGCGATACCTTCGACCTGCCACCCGGCGCGCAACGGCTGGCATCCACCGCCGCGGTACAGAACCAGGCCTACGCCATCGGCAACCAGGTGCTGGCGCTGCAGTTCCACCCCGAGGTCATGCCGCGCGATATCGAGGCCTGGCTGATCGGCCACACCGTCGAGCTGGCCAAGGCCGGCATCGATCCGCGCACCATCCGCGCGCGTACTGCCGAAGCCGGTGCCACGGTGGCGGCCGCGGGCGAGCGCATGTTCGCGCGCTGGCTGGAGGAAGCCGGGCTATGAGCCAGCCGGCATCGCCTGTGCGCGCGGTGATCGGCGCCGTGTTGACGGGACAGGTGCGCCCGTTCGGGCCCAGGGGCGTGCCCAGCGGCATCGCCAAGGCCGCAGCTGACGGGCGGATTCGCGTGACTGCGCTTGGACTTGAAGGCGACGGGCAGGGCGATCCGCGCCATCACGGTGGCCCGGAAAAGGCGCTGCACCACTACGCCTTCGATCATTACCCGGCGTGGCGCGAGGAACTGGCCGCGCAGGGTGCGCAAGGCAACGGCGTGCTCGGCGTTCCGGGCGCCTTCGGCGAGAACCTGAGCACCACCGGGCTGACCGAGGCCGCGGTCTGCATCGGCGACCGCTTCCGTCTGGGCACGGCGCTGGTGGAGGTATCGCAGGCACGCCAGCCGTGCTGGAAGCTCAATCATCGATTCGGCTATGCAGGCATGTCGCGCGCCGTGCAGCAAAGCCTGCGCACCGGCTGGTACTACCGTGTACTGGAGACTGGCGACGTGGCGGCGGGCGATACGCTGGAACTGGTGGGGCGCCCCTGTCCCAGATGGTCGCTGCAGCGCCTGCTGCAGGTGCTGTATGTCGACCGGCTGGACTATGCCGCGCTCGCGGAAATGTCAGAGCTGGCACCGCTGGCCGAGAACTGGCGCAAGCTTGCCAGGCAGCGCATGGAACGGCGCGAAATCGAAGATATGGAGCGGCGGCTGGCGGGCGGCTGAGCGCCGCCGCCTCAGCCCTGGCGGAACCGCTTCCCCGTGCCTTCGCGCGTAATGCGCTCCCAGACCACCTGCTTTTCCTCTTCGCTGAAGAATACCCAGTTGCTGACCTCGGAAGCGGTGCGGCCGCAGCCCTGGCAGATCTCGTCGAACAGCGTCGAGCAGATGCCGATGCAGGGGCTGTCCGGGCGCTCGGACAGCGTGGAATCCGTGGTGCCGTGGTCCGGTTCAGGGCGGAGCGGGGCGGATTCTGAAGGCGACGGCATGGTGACGGGAGGGATTGGGGGTGAAACGGGGGGACATTATAAGGGTTGGGCGGTGATACCCGGCCCCAACCTTTGTTGCGACAGGGCCGCGCGCCTGCGCCTAGCGTTCTTGCGCAAGCGCTGCCAGGGCTGCGCGGGCAAGGAACCCGCTCCGTGTCTCATGGCGCTTTTCATGGGTTGTCAATCCGATGTGTATTCGTGTGTGCAAAGATGCGTCATCTAGCCATGGATGTGAATGGCACGTCCCCTAAATGCTTGGGCACGTCACAACTACGCGACGGGTAATTGAGCATGCCCTGCCAGCCGGATACGCTTCATGCACGACCTTGCACAATGCTGACCGGAGCCGCCCATGCCTCAAGCCATCGCCAACTTGCCCCTCCAGCACGATCGCCAAGTCACCGTTGACCCCCGCATGCGCGCCATGGTCGACAACGTGCTGATCGGCTCCCCCGTGGCGCGCGCACTCGGCGTGCGGCTGGCCAGCCTGGCGCCCGAACATGTCGAGCTGGAGATGCCGTTCCTGCCGACCAACGTGACCCATGGCAGCATCGTCCATGGCGGCGTCATTGCCACGCTGATCGATATTGCCGGCGCCGCGGCGGCAGCTTCCGGCGCCAGTGCCGACGAAGTGAAGGGCGGGGCGACCAGTTCGCTGTCCATCCAGTACCTGGCCCCGGCACAGGGCGCGGCGCTGCGCGCGGTGGCCATGGTGGTGCGGCGTGGGCGCCGGCAGGTGGTCACCGACGTGTCGGTCTATGCGCAAGCGCCGGACGAGGGCGTACTGGTGGCCAAGGCATTGATGAGCAGTGCCATGTTCTGAATCCGGAGCGGACGCATCGTGCGTCCGTTTTCAAACCCATTAAATGCAATTAACCGCCGGAAATTCACGGTCACACCCAGGCGCGCCAGTACACTGGCGCGATCTGCTCCCAATGCAAAGGGGGCAGCTTCGTGGAGGAACGCGATGTAGCCGCCGGTTTGCCCCCCTCTCCCGCGTGCGGGAGAGGGGCCGGGGAGAGGGCAGGAGCGTCTGGTAGCGGCGATACCGCTTGCTCCACGAACCCGTCAGTACTTCCAGAAGACCTGCTGCAGCGCCTTGGTGTCGTTGCTCTGCGTCAGTGCCAGCGCCATCAGGATGCGTGCCTTCTGCGGCAGCTGGTCGTCGGTGACGATCCAGTCGTACTTGTCGTCCGGCTGCTCTGCATTGCGAACCACCACGCCGCTGCCGGTGCGCGAGGCGCGCACGATCTGCACGCCCTTGGCGCGCGCGGCCTTGAGCGACTCGACCATGTAGTCGCCGACGCTGCCGTTGCCGGTGGCGGCATAGATGATGGCCTTGGCACCGCTCTTCACCGCGGCGTCGACCGCGGCCGGATTGACGTTGCCGTAAGCGTAGACCACTGCCACTTCAGGCAGCTTGTCGATCTTGTCGATGTCCCACTGCGTCTGCAGCGTATGCGGACGCGCCGGCAGGCGGTAGAACAGCGTGCGGCCTTCGACCACGTAGCCCAGCGGGCCGAACGGCGAGCGGAAGGTCTCGGTCTTGAAGGTGTTGCTCTTGGTGACGTCGCGGCCGGTGTGGATCTCGTCGTTCAGCACGGCCAGCGTGCCCTTGCCCTTGGAGGCAGGGTTGGACGCGACCAGCACGGCGTCGTACAGGTTGAGCGCGCCATCGGCGCCCAGCGCGGTGCCCGGGCGCATCGAGCCCACTACCACCACCGGCTTGTCGCTCTTGAGCGTCAGGTTCAGGAAGTAAGCGGTTTCCTCGATGGTATCGGTGCCGTGCGTAATGACGATGCCGTCCACGTCCGGCTGCTTGAGCAGTTCCGATACGCGCTTGGCCAGCTTCAGCAGGCGCTCGTTATTGAAGCTTTCCGAACCGATCTGGAAGATCTGCTCACCCTTGACGTTGGCGACCTTGGAGATCTCGGGCACCGAGGCGATGATCTTGTCGACCGGCACCACGGCGGACTGGTAGGCCGCGGTGTTGGTCGCCGATGCGCCGGCGCCGGCAATGGTGCCGCCGGTGCCGATGATGACGATATTGGCCTTGCGGGCTTCGGCCTGGGCCGTGGCGGGTGCGGCAACAGGTTGTGCGGCGGGTGCGAGCTGCGCGTGGGCAGCGCCGGTGATCAGGCTCGCCGACAGCAGGGCGGCGGCCAGCGTGGTGATGCGGGTGATTTGCTTCATGGTTCTCCTCGGTATTTATACGAACGTGTGGCCCGTACTGGATTCGGCCCGACATACCTTATGGGTGGAATGGTGCCGTCCGTGTTCAGTCAGTGGCTGCGGCAACGGGGCCTGTGTTGCAGGGCCCGGTTCAGGCAGCGGCAGAGACTATACGTCAGGAGAAATTTGTGCGGGAGATGCGCGCAAGGGTTATGCCGATTCGGCATGAAAGTGCCAGGGCGATAACTCAGATCGCATACATATCGAGGTACTCATTGACCGGGATGGCCTCCAGCCGCGCCTGGCCCAGCGACGCGGCCAGGATGGCCTGCTGCTGTTTCGGCGGAAAGCGGCGGGCGAGGTTGGTGCGGAATTTCTCTACCAGCAGCGGGATGCCCTCGGTACGGCGGCGCTTGTGGCCGAGCGGGTATTCGACCAGCACCTCGTCCAGCACGGTGCCGTCTGCCAGCGTCACGGTCAGCGCATTGGCGATCGAGCGCTTGCCGGGGTCGTGGTAGTCGCGCGTCAGTGCGGGGTCTTCCACGCAGGTGATCTTGCCGCGCAGCGCGTCGATGCGCGGGTCGGCGGCAACATTGTCTTCGTAGTCGGCGGCGGTCAGGCGGCCGAACAGCAGCGGCACGGCCACCATGTACTGGATGCAGTGGTCGCGATCCGCCGGATTGCTGAGCGGACCCTGCTTGTCGATGATGCGCAGGCAGGCCTCGTGGGTGCGGATGGTGATGGCGGCGATGTCGGCCACGCTGCGCCCCGCGAGCGCCAGCGCGCCGTGCAGCTGCAAGGCTGCCTCCACCGCGGTCTGTGCGTGGAATTCAGCCGGAAACGAGATCTTGAACAGGATGTTCTCCATCACGTACGACCCGTACGGCCGCTGGAAGCGGAACGGCTGCCCCTTGAACAGCACGTCGTAGAAGCCCCAGGTCTTTGCCGTCAGCACCGATGGATAGCCCATCTCGCCGGTGCGGGCGATCAGCGCCAGCCGCACCGCGCGGCTGGTGGCGTCGCCGGCGGCCCAGCTCTTGCGGCTGCCGGTGTTGGGGGCGTGGCGGTAGGTGCGCAGGCTCTGGCCGTCGACCCAGGCCAGCGACACGGCATTGAGGATCTCGTCGCGCGTGAGGCCGAGCATCTGCGCGACCACGGCAGTGGAGGCCACCTTGACCAGCACCACGTGATCCAGCCCGACCTGGTTGAACGAATTCTCCAGCGCGATGCAGCCCTGGATCTCGTGCGCCTTGATCATCGCCGCCAGCACCGTCTTCATTGTCAGCGGCTTGCGCCCGGCGGCGACGTTGTTGCGCGAGATCCAGTCAGCGGTGGCCAGGATGCCGCCCAGATTGTCCGAGGGATGACCCCATTCGGCCGCGAGCCAGGTGTCGTTGAAGTCCAGCCAGCGGATCATCGTGCCGATATTGAACGCGGCCTGGACCGGATCGAGCTGGAACTGGGTGCCCGGCACGCGCGCGCCGTTGGGCACGACCGTGCCCGGGACGATGGGACCCAGCAGCTTGGTGCAGGCCGGGTAGGACAGGGCTTCGAGCCCGCAACCGAGCGTGTCGATCAGGCAGTTGCGGGCGATATCGTAGGCGAGGCCGCTCTTGATCTCGTAGCGGGTGACATAGTCGACGATGTCGGCCAGCACCTGGTCCGGAGCGGGGCGTTGCGCGGACGGCGTGCCGGTGGACATGAACGGCCTCGCGGGTGCGGCTCAGGTCAGAACGCGTCGCCGGGCACGCGCACCCAGCCTTCCATCAGCACGCGCGCGCTGCGGCTCATAATGGCCTTCTTGACTACCCATTCGCCGTTCACCTGCTGTGCCTCCGCGCCGACGCGCAGCGTGCCGGACGGATGCCCGAAACGCACCGCGTTGCGCTCGCCGCCGCCGGCGGCCAGGTTGACCAGCGTGCCGGGAATGGCCGCGGCGGTGCCGATCGCCACCGCTGCCGTGCCCATCATGGCGTGGTGCAGCTTGCCCATCGACAGCGCGCGCACCAGCAGGTCCACATCGGCCGCGGCCACCTTCTTGCCGCTGGAGGCGACGTAGTCGACCGGCTTGGCAACAAAAGCCACCTTGGGTGTATGCTGGCGCTTGGCGGCCTCGTCCACGTTCTTGATCAGGCCCATGCGCAGCGCGCCGTAGGCGCGGATGGTCTCGAACATCGCCAGCGCCTTGGTGTCGCTGTTGATAGCGTCCTGCAGCTCGGTGCCGGTGTAGCCGATGCTCTCGGCGTTGACGAAGATGGTCGGGATGCCGGCGTTGATCATGGTGGCCCTGAGCGTGCCCACGCCCGGCACTTCAAGGTCGTCGACCACGTTGCCGGTGGGGAACATCGCGCCGCCGGCGCCTTCTTCCTCGGCGGCCGGGTCCATGAACTCAAGCTGCACCTCGGCGGCCGGGAAGGTCACGCCGTCCAGCTCGAAATCGCCGGTTTCCTGCACTTCACCGTTGGTGACGGGCACATGGCCGATGATGGTCTTGCCGATATTGGCCTGCCAGATGCGCACCACGGCCACGCCGTTCTGCGGGATGCGGCTGGCATCGACCAGGCCGGCGCTGATGGCGAAGGGACCGACCGCCGCCGACAGGTTGCCGCAGTTGCCGCTCCAGTCGACAAAGGGCTGGTCGATCGAGACCTGGCCGAACAGGTAGTCGACATCGTGGTCGGGCCGGCTGCTTTTGGACAGGATGACGGTCTTGCTGGTGCTGGAGGTGGCGGCGCCCATGCCGTCGATCTGCTTGCCATAGGGATCTGGGCTGCCGATCACGCGCATCAGCAGCGCGTCGCGGGCCGGGCCGGGCACTTGTGCCGTTTCCGGCAAGTCCTGCAGGCGGAAGAACACGCCCTTGCTGGTGCCGCCACGGATATAGGTGGCGGGGATTTTGATCTGGGGTACGTGGGCCATGGAAATCTTTGTCCTGGTTGGCCCGGGCGGCACGCATGCCGCCCGGGCCCATGTCACAGCTTATGCAGCCGCACGGGTCGACTCAAGGAAGTCCTGCGCGAAGCGCTGCAGCACGCCGCCGGCTTCGTAGATCGACACTTCCTCGTCGCTGTCGAGGCGGCAGGTCACCGGCACCTCGACGCGCTCGCCGTTCTTGCGGTTCACTACCAGCGTCAGCGTGGCGCGCGGCTGGCGCTCGCCGACGACGTCATAGGTCTCGGTGCCATCCAGGCCCAGCGTCAGGCGGTTCACGCCCGGCTTGAACTCCAGCGGCAGCACGCCCATGCCGATCAGGTTGGTGCGGTGGATGCGCTCGAAGCCTTCGGCGACGATGACCTCAACGCCGGCCAGGCGCACGCCCTTGGCGGCCCAGTCGCGCGACGAGCCCTGGCCATAGTCCGCGCCGGCGATGATGATCAGCGGCTGCTTGCGGTCCATATAGGTCTCGATCGCTTCCCACATGCGCACGACCTTGCCTTCCGGCTCGATGCGCGCCAGCGAACCCTTCTTGACCTGGCCGTCGACCACGGCCATTTCATTGACCAGGGTCGGGTTGGCAAAGGTGGCGCGCTGCGCGGTCAGGTGGTCGCCGCGGTGGGTGGCGTACGAGTTGAAGTCCTCTTCCGGCAGGCCCATCTTGGCCAGATATTCCCCGGCGGCGCTGTTGAGCATGATCGCGTTGGACGGCGACAGGTGGTCGGTGGTGATGTTGTCGCCCAGCACCGCCAGCGGGCGCAGCGCCTTGAGCGTGCGCTCGCCGGCCAGCGCGCCTTCCCAGTAGGGCGGGCGGCGGATATAGGTGCTCTGCGGGCGCCAGTCGTACAGCGGGCTGGCGGACTCGCCGCTGGCCGCGGTGATGGCGAACATCGGCTCGTAGACCTTGCGGAACTGCTCGGGCTTGACGCTCTGCGCCACGATCGCGTCGATCTCTTCGTCGCTCGGCCAGATGTCCTTGAGGTAGACCGGCTTGCCGTCCTGGTCCGTGCCCAGCACGTCCTTTTCGATATCGAAGCGGATGGTGCCGGCAATGGCGTAGGCCACCACCAGCGGCGGCGAGGCCAGGAAGGCCTGCTTGGCGTACGGGTGGATGCGGCCGTCGAAGTTGCGGTTGCCGGACAGCACCGCCGTGGCGTACAGGTCGCGGTCGATGATTTCCTGCTGGATCTTCGGGTCCAGCGCGCCGGACATGCCGTTGCAGGTGGTGCAGGCAAAGGCCACGATGCCGAAGCCCAGCTTTTCCAGGTCCGGCAGCAGCTTGGCTTCTTCCAGGTACAGCTCCACGGCCTTGGAGCCCGGCGCCAGCGACGACTTGACCCACGGCTTGCGGGCCAGGCCGCGCGCATTGGCGTTGCGCGCCAGCAGGGCGGCGGCGATCACGTTGCGTGGGTTGCTGGTGTTGGTGCAGCTGGTGATGGCGGCGATGATCACCGCGCCGTCCGGCATCAGGCCTTCGGCTTCCTGCGCGCGGGCCTTGTCCAGGTCGACGGCGATGCCGCGCTCGGCCAGCGCGGAGGTCGGCAGGCGCTTGTGCGGGTTGGACGGGCCGGCCATGTTGCGCACCACGCTCGACAGGTCGAACGTCAGTACGCGCTCATACTCGGCATGCTTCAGGGAATCCGCCCACAGGCCGGCGGTCTTCGCATACGTCTCGACCAGCTTGAGTTGTGCGTCGTCGCGGCCGGTCAGGCGCAGGTAGTCGATGGTCTGCTCGTCGATAAAGAACATCGCCGCGGTGGCGCCGTACTCAGGGGCCATGTTGGAGATGGTGGCGCGGTCGCCGAGCGTCAGGCTCGAGGCGCCTTCGCCGCGGAACTCCAGGTAGGCGCCAACGACCTTCTCCTTGCGCAGGAACTCGGTCAGGGCCAGCACGATGTCGGTGGCGGTGATGCCGGGCTGGCGCTTGCCGGTCAGCTCCACGCCGACGATATCCGGCAGGCGCATCCATGAGGCGCGGCCGAGCATGACGTTCTCGGCTTCCAGGCCGCCCACGCCGATGGCGATCACGCCCAGCGCATCCACGTGCGGGGTGTGGCTGTCGGTGCCGACACAGGTATCGGGGTAGGCCACGCCCTGGTCGGCGTGGATCACGGGCGACATCTTTTCCAGGTTGATCTGGTGCATGATGCCGTTGCCCGGCGGGATCACGTCGACGTTCTTGAACGCCTGCTTGGTCCAGTCGATGAAATGGAAGCGGTCTTCGTTGCGGCGGTCTTCGATGGCGCGGTTCTTGGCGAAGGCATCGGGATCGAAGCCGCCGCACTCCACCGCCAGCGAGTGGTCGACGATCAGCTGCACCGGCACCACCGGATTGACCTTGGCGGGGTCGCCGCCCTGGTCGGCAATGGCATCGCGCAGGCCGGCCAGGTCCACCAGCGCGGTCTGGCCCAGGATGTCATGACACACCACGCGCGCCGGGAACCACGGGAAGTCCAGCTCGCGCTTGCGCTCGATCAGCTGCTTGAGCGAATCGCTCAGCGTGGCGGGATCGCAGCGGCGCACCAGGTTTTCTGCCAGCACGCGCGACGTGTACGGCAGCTTGTCGTAGGCACCCGGCTGGATGGCCTCGACCGCGGCGCGCGCGTCGAAGTAATCCAGCTTGGTGCCCGGTAGCGGTTTGCGGTTTGCAGAATTCATGGTGTAGGGAAATCAATATAGGTATGAAAAAGGGGTAGTGGCCCCGTGTCGGCGACCAACTACCCCCTTGCCCGCAGGCCCGGATCAATGCAACCCGACGCGGAGCAAACCGGCAGCCGGTCTTACTTGCGATCCTTGATCGGCACGAACTTCAGGTTCTCCGGGCCGGTGTAGTTGGCACTCGGGCGGATGATCTTGTTGTCGATGCGCTGCTCGATAATGTGCGCGGCCCAGCCGGACGTACGCGCGATCACGAACAGCGGCGTGAACATCGCGGTCGGCACGCCCATCATGTGATAGCTCACCGCGCTGAACCAGTCCAGGTTCGGGAACATCTTCTTGATGTCCCCCATCACCGTTTCCAGGCGCTCGGCAATGTCGAACATCTTCATCGAGCCGGCCTCCTTCGACAGCTTCTTCGCCACTTCCTTGATCACCTGGTTGCGCGGGTCGCTGATGGTGTACACCGGGTGGCCGAAGCCGATCACGACTTCCTTGTTCTCGACGCGCCGGGTGATATCGGCCTGGGCCTCATCGGGGTTGTCGTAGCGCTTCTGGATCTCGAACGCGACTTCGTTGGCGCCGCCGTGCTTGGGGCCGCGCAGCGCGCCGATGGCGCCCGCGATCGACGAGTACATGTCCGAGCCCGTGCCGGCGATCACGCGGGCGGTGAAGGTCGAGGCGTTGAACTCGTGCTCGGCGTACAGGTTGAGCGAGGTGTTCATGGCGCGCTCCCACAGCGCCGACGGCTTCTCGCCGTGCAGCAGGTGCAGGAAGTGGCCACCGATGGACTCATCATCGGTTTCGACTTCGATGCGGCGGCCATTGTGGCTGTAGTGGTACCAGTACAGCAGCATCGAGCCCAGGCTGGCCATCAGGCGGTCGGCGATGTCGCGCGCGCCCGGGGTGTTGTGGTCTTCCTTCTCCGGCAGCACGGTGCCCAGCACCGACACGCCAGTGCGCATCACGTCCATCGGGTGGGCGCTGGCGGGCACCCATTCGAGCGCGGCCTTCACATTGGCGGGCAGGCCGCGCAGGCTCTTGAGCTTGGCCTTGTAGGCGGCCAGTTCGGATTTGGTCGGCAGCTTGCCGTGCACCAGCAGGTGGGCGATTTCCTCGAACTCGCAGGTCTCGGCGATGTCGAGGATGTCGTAGCCGCGGTAGTGCAGGTCATTGCCGGTGCGGCCGACGGTGCACAGCGCGGTGTTGCCGGCGGTCACGCCCGACAAGGCGACGGATTTCTTGGGCTTGGGAGTGACGAGCGGTTGCGCTTCGGACATCTGGGTCTCCTTTGTGTGATACCTGGTATTGCCTGTCTGTATCGTGCACGAGATCGTGCAAGCGGCCGGGACATAGCCCGGCCGCGCCTGAGTCTTGCTTACTTGCCCTTGCCTTGCGCAAAGAGCGCGTCAAGCTTCTGCTCGAAGTCATGGTAGCCGATGCTCTCGTAGAGCTCGGCGCGGGTCTGCATGGTATCGACCACGTTCTTCTGCGTGCCGTCGCGGCGGATGGCCGCGTAGACATTTTCCGCGGCCTTGTTCATGGCGCGGAAGGCCGACAGCGGGTACAGCACCATCGACACGCCGGCGCCGCCGAGTTCGTCGGTGGTGAACAGCGGCGTGGCGCCGAATTCGGTGATATTGGCCAGCACCGGCACCTTCACCGCATCGACAAACTTGCGGTACATGGCGAGGTCGGTCATGGCTTCCGGGAAGATGGCGTCGGCGCCGGCTTCCACGCACGCCACGGCGCGCTCGATGGCCTGGTCCAGGCCTTCGACGGCGAGCGCGTCGGTGCGGGCCATGATGACGAAGTTCTCATCGGTGCGGGCGTCGACGGCGGCCCTGATGCGGTCGACCATTTCAGCCTGCGTGACGATTTCCTTGTTGGGGCGGTGGCCGCAGCGCTTGGCGCCGACCTGGTCCTCGATATGCATGGCCGCGGCGCCGAACTTGATCAGCGACTTGGTGGTGCGGGCCACGTTGAAGGCCGAGGCGCCGAAGCCGGTGTCGACGTCCACCAGCAGCGGCGTGTCGCACACGTCGGTGATGCGGCGGATGTCGGTCAGCACGTCGTCCAGGTTAGAGATACCCAGGTCCGGCAGGCCCAGCGAGCCGGCCGCGACGCCGCCGCCCGACAGGTAGATGGCCCGGTAGCCGGCGCGCTTGGCCAGCAGGGCGTGGTTGGCGTTGATGGTGCCCACCACCTGGAGCGGATGCTCGTCGGCAAGCGCCTGGCGGAAACGGGCGCCAGCGGAGCGCGCAAGGTCGGAAGCGGAGTAGGTCATGGCGTTTGCGTTGGTGAACAAGGACGGACCCAATACTGCAAGGGGTGTGCCAAGCCCATTGGCGGGCACTCGAAAAATCCGCCAGCCCTTGTCAGTGCTGGGCTGGCGGGCAGGGCGGCTGGCTCGCGGCCGATTTCATGTCATCTTTTCAGCACAATTGAATTTCAAAATCACAAGTTTGGAATGCAAAGTTGAAATCCTGGGCTGCGTGGCGGACAATGTGCCAGCACTGTACGCCTGTTCGTCCCGGGTTTCATCACGCATTCTTTCTGCATTGCACCATGGCTCCTCCCGTTTCCACACAAGCCCGTCCGCGCATCTGGGCCATCGGCATCAGCCGCCTGGCACGCGCCTTCGCCGACCTGATTCCGGCCTATGCCGACCGGGCCGAATTCCGCATCGTCGGCAAAGGTTTCGAGGCCGCTGCCAGCGCCGTGGCGCGCGAGGCGCGCGAGGGCCGGCTCGACGTGGTGGTGGCGGGCGGCTCCAACGGCGCCTACCTGCGCCAGCACGTGGATGTGCCGGTGGTACTGGTCAAGGTCACGGGCTTTGACGTGATGAGCGCGCTGGCCACCGCGCGGCGCATTTCGCCGCGGGTGGCACTGGTCACGCATGCGTCGACGTATGCCGAGGTGGATGAATTCGTGCGCGCGTTCTCGCTGTCGGTCCCGGCCTATACCTACCTGACCGAGGACGATGCCGTGGCGCGCGTGAAGGCGCTGAAGCAGGAGGGCATCCAGGTCGTGGTCGGCCCCGGCCTGGTGACCGACCTGGCCGACCGCTATGGCCTGACCGGCGTGTTCCTGTACTCCGGCAACTCGGTGCGCATGGCGCTGGAAGACGCGATCGAGGCTGCGCGCCTGCGCCGCATCGAGGCCACCCGGCGCGACTATGTCAATACCATCCTGGCGCACCTGAACGAGGGGGTGGCGGCAGTGGATGCCGAAGGGCGCATCCAGTCGTTCAACCCCGCGATGGAGCGCTTTCTCGGCACTTCCGTTGCTGCCGCGGTCGGGCGCAAGCTGCAGACGCTGGCGCCAAACCTGGCGCTCGAAGGCGTGATGCAGAGCGGCGACAAGGAACTAGAAGCGATCCACAAGCTCGGCGACAAGATGGTGGTGGTCAACCGCATCCCCATCATCGGCGAGGCCGGCACCACCGGCGCGGTGCTGACCATCCAGGACGCCAGCGCGATCCAGCGCGTGGACCGCAACCTGCGCTCGCGCGCCCGCACGCGGCCGGCCGGGGTGCGCTACAGCCTGGACGACCTGGCCGGCACCTCCGCGGCCATGACTGAGCTGCGCGAGCTGGCGCGGCGCTACGCGGCGGTGGATTCCACCGTGCTGATCGGCGGCGAGAGCGGCACCGGCAAGGAGGTGCTGGCGCAGGGCATGCATGACGCCAGCCCGCGCCGCGCCTTCCCGTTCGTGGCAGTCAATTGCGCGGCCTTCCCCGAGGCGCTGCTGGAGAGCGAACTGTTCGGCTATGAAGAGGGCGCCTTCACTGGCGCGCGCCGCGGCGGCAAGGCCGGCCTGTTTGAATCGGCCCACAACGGCACGCTGTTCCTCGACGAGGTGGGCGACATGCCGTCCGCGCTGCAGACGCGCCTGCTGCGCGTGCTGCAGGAAAAGCAGGTGCTGCCGATCGGCGGGCTCGACGCCGTGCCGGTCAACGTGCGCGTGATCGGCGCCACCCACCGCGACCTGGCCGCGATGGTGCGCGATGGTTCCTTCCGGCAGGACCTGTACTACCGCCTCAATATCCTGCGCATCGAGATGCCGCCGCTGCGCGAGCGCTCCGAAGACCTGCAGGAGCTGGCCGAGCTGCTGTACCGGCGCGCACAGGAGCGCCTGGGCATGGACCGCCCGCAGCGCCTGCCGGCCGCGGCCCGCGCGCGGCTGGCGCGCTACCGCTGGCCGGGCAATATCCGCGAGCTGGAAAACGTGACCGAACGGATCGCCGTGCTGGTGGCCGGACGCCGGCTGGACAGCGACGCGCTGCAGCGTGAGCTGCAGGCGGCGGTGCCGGAGCTGTTCGGCGATGGCATGCTGGCGCCGGCCGAGGCCGGCGCTGAGCCCGCCGCGCCGGCAACACGCCCGCGCCGTTCACTGGCCGGGGTGAAGCAGTCCAGCGAAGTCGAGCATATCCGGCGCGTGCTGGCCGAGTGCGGCGGCGACCGCGCCACGGCCTGCCATATCCTTGGCATCAGCCCGACCACGCTGTGGCGGCGGCTCAAGGCAGCGTGAGCCGCGCAAGCATTTACCCTGCGGGGCCGGCGCGCCGGAACGGAATTGGCTGCAGTCCCTTGCCCTCCAGCCAGGCTTGATTGAACAGCCGTCCCATGTACAGGTCGCCGCGGTCGCATAGCAGCGTGACGATGGTATGCCCCGGCCCCATCTCGCGCGCCAGCGCCACCGCGGCGCCGACGTTGATGCCCGACGACCCGCCCACGAACAGCCCCTCCTCGCGCAGCAGGCGGTAGACCATGTCCACGCAGGTCTGGTCGTCGATGCGCACGGCATCGTCGATGGGCGTGTCCTGCAGGTTGGCGGTGACGCGGCTGGAGCCGATCCCTTCGGTGATCGAGCTGCCTTCGGCCTTGACCTCGCGGTGCTTGACGAAGTGGTACAGGCCGCTGCCGTGCGGGTCGGCCAGCACGATGCGCACGCTGGGCTTGTGCTCTTTCAGGCAGCGCGCGATGCCGGCCAGCGAGCCGCCGGTGCCGGTCGAGCAGGTGAAGGCATCGATGTGCCCGCCGGTGGCGTGCCAGATCTCGGGGCCGGTGGTCTCGTAGTGGGCCTGGCGGTTGGCCAGGTTGTCGAACTGGTTGGCCCAGATCGCGTTGTCGGTCTCGTCGGCCAGCCGGCCGGCAATTTTCTGGTAGTTGTCCGGATCGGCATAAGGCTTGGCGGGCACCGCGCGGACCTCGGCGCCGAGCATGCGCAGCCGCTCCATTTTCTCGGGCGACTGCGTGTCGGGGATCACGACAATGCAGCGGTAGCCACGCGCCGCGCACAGGTGGGCCAGGCCGATGCCGGTATTGCCGGCGGTGCCTTCGATGACCGTGCCGCCGGGCGTCAGCAGCCCGCGCCGTTCGGCATCACGGATAATGTAGAGTGCCGCGCGGTCCTTGACCGAGCCGCCTGGATTGAGGAATTCCGCCTTGCCGTAGATATCGCAGCCGGTCTCGGCGCTCAGGCCGGCCAGCCTGATCAGCGGGGTGTGGCCGATAGTGCCGGCAAATCCATCCCTGACTTCCATAGTGCACTCCTGCCGTGCCCGCTCCGGGCGTCACATTGAGTGATAGATCGGTGCGGCGGGAATGACAAGCAGGGGGACGGGCCGAAGTGACCGGGATTGCCCGTGGCCAGGCGGGGTCAGGCGGCGTTGAGCCAGCGGAAACTGAAATCGCCTTCGACGAAGTCCGCGCGCGAGGCATGGAAATCGCGCATATAGGGCCGGTTCAGGTGCGATTCGAGCGCGCGCTTGGAGTCCCAGACCATGTAGATCACAAAGACCCGCGCATCCTCGGCGTCTTGCCCGACGTGGTAGTCCAGGCAGCCGGGCTCGGTCAGCCCGCGCGAGCGCAGCGTGGTGAGCTGGGATACCAGCGCCTCGCGGCGGTGGGTCTTGGCACGGGCGATGCCGACTAGCGTGTACGTTCCGGACATGGGTGAACGGGGGCGACTGGCTGGCGTCTGTGAGCACTGGGCAGGCCATTGTAGCGCTGGCGGTACCGCCCCCGGCAATGCCCGAGGACGCCGTCCGGGCATTCGGGTGGCGCTTGACAAGGGCGGGCGGCACGGTTCTTTCCCGCAATAGGGCTAAAGTCCTGCCGGCGGCTGCCGATATCCCGATCGAAAACAAGAAAACCATCATCCGAGGGGGTAACGCATGTTGAGACGCATACGGTCGGAACAACTGCAGGTCGGGATGTTTGTCGCCAGGCTTGGCGGCCCGTGGATCAACCATCCGTTCTGGCGCGCAAGGTTCCTGATCGCCAATGAGGAGCAGGTTCGGCAGATCCTGTCGGCAGGGGTGCAGGAGGTCTGGATCGACATCCTGAAGGGCCGCAACTTAGCGGCGCCGGACACGCCGGGCACGCCGGACACGGCGGAAATACCCGACCCCGTCCCCGCCTCGGCGTTGACACCCGACCCCATGGACCCGGCCACCGCGCCGCAACTCGCCGCCACGCTTGATGCCGAGATTGTCCGCGCGCGCGAGCTGCTGCAATCCGGCAAGGCCGTGATCGGCTCAATGTTCGCCGACATCCGCATGGGCCGGGCGCTGGAGGTCAACGGCGCGCTGCTGCTGGTCGACTCGGCCTCACGCTCGCTGTCGCGCCATGGGCAGGCGTTGCTGGCGCTGGCGCGGCTCAAGGCGCGTGGCGACGACAACTACCTGCACGCCTTTGCCGTCTGCGCGCTGATGATCGCCGTCGGCCGCACGCTGGGCCTGCCCGACGACGAGGTGCGCGAGCTCGGCCTGGCCGGCCTGCTCCACGACATCGGCAAGCTGACGCTGCCCGCGGCCCCGGCGCACAAGGCCAGCGAACGCACGCCCGAGGAAGAGGAGATCTACCGCCGGCATCCGTCGGCTGGCTACCGCCTCCTGAATGAGGCCCGGCTCTATTCGAACATCCCGCTCGATGTCTGCGTCCATCATCACGAACGGGTGGACGGGCGCGGCTTCCCGTACGGCCTGGCGGGGAGCGAACTGAGCGTGCACGCCAAGATCGGCGCGATCTGCGATGCCTATGACTCGCTCACGTCCAGCCGCCCGGGCCACCAGCCGTGGTCGCCGGCCCGCGCCATGGAATACATGGCCGTGCGTGTCGACACGCTGTTCGACCGGCGCGTGTTCAAGGCCTTCACCCGCACCGTCGGCATCTATCCGCTCGGCACCGTGCTGCGGCTGCGTTCGAACCGGCTGGCAGTGGTCTGCGCGCAGAACGAGGCCGATCCGCTGCGGCCGAAGGTGATGGCGTTCTATTCCGTGTCGCAGTCAAGACCGACACCCACCGAACTGATCGACCTGCGCCACAGCGACGAAACCGTGGTGGCGTTCGAGAATGCCGCTGACTGGGGGTATACGGATGAGCAGCTGATGGAGATGTATGCCACGGTGGCCTGAACCAGAGGCAAGTCTTCAGCCCGCCACCCATTCCCCTTGCCTCAGCCGCTCATACAGGAAATCGCCCAACACCCGCACGCGCGCGCTGTGCCTGAGATCCGGATGTGTCAGCACCCACAAATCGGTATCCATGGCTTCATCGACTGGCGCCAGCCGCACCAGGCCGGGGTCGGCCCCGGCCAGCAGGCACAACAGCATGCCGGCGCCCATGCCGTGCCGCACGGCATCCGCCATGGCCACCAGGCTGTCGGCACTGACAGCGCGGCGGGGTTCCGGCACGTGGTCGCGTATCCAGCGCGCCTGGGCGAGGTGGGATAGCGCATCGTCCGGCACGACCCAGTCATAGGCAGACCAGTCCGACAGCCGCGGATGGTCGGCTTCCGTTGGCAGCCCGAGTTGCGCCAGGTAGCGCCGCGCCGCGTACGGCGCCGTCTGCAGCCGCCCGATTCGGCGGCCAACCAGGTATTCCGGCGGCGCATTCGCCGGCCGGATTGCCACATCGGCCTCGCGCCGGCTCAGGCTCAGGAAGCTGTTGTTGATGACGATCTGTAGCTGGATGCGCGGATGCATGGCCCGGAATGCTGCGAACAGCGGCATCAGCAGCCCGCCCAGCAGGGTATCGGTGGTGGTCACGCGCAACGGGCCGCTCAATTGGCTGTCAAGGCCGGACAGCTGGCGCTGGGCCGCATCGATCTGCTCGCCGACGCCGGCCAGCCGGTGCGCCAGGGCCTCGCCGGCGGCGGTCATGGCATAGCCGGTGGCATGGCGTTCGAACAGCAGGGTGCCCAGGGTCTCTTCCAGCCGCGCCAGCCGGCGCAGGACCGTGGAGTGGTTGACGTGCAGGGCGCGCGCGGCGCCGGCGAGCGAGCCGGACTGGCCCACGGCAAGGAAGTACTTCAGGTCGTCCCAGTCTGCTTCCTGCATGTTTGCATAGCCCCTTTGCAGAATTCGCCAGTTTTCGTGCTGATCTGCACAGCCTACAGTGGCGTGGCGTGCCCGGCAATCGGTGTCGGGCGGCAGACCTGGATGAAAGATATGGCAATGGCGTGGATGCTGCTGGTGCTGGCGGGCCTGATCGAGATCGTGATGGCGCTGGCGCTCAAGCATACCGACGGCTGGACGCGGCCCGGGCCGACGGCATTGGGCATCGGGGCGGCGCTGGCCAGTATCTTCCTGCTCAGCGCGGCGCTGCGGCACCTGCCGGTCGGGACGGCGTACGCAATCTGGACCGGGATCGGGGCGATCGGGGTGACGGTGATCGGCATCCTGTTCCTGGGCGAAAGCGCGGCGCCGATGCGGCTGGTGCTGATCGGGCTGATCTTTGTGGGGATCGGGGGGTTGAAGCTGCTGCCGGCCTGAGCCCCAGGCCTTGGCCGTAGCGCGCTCAGGCGTGTCGCGCCCCAAGGTTGGCGCCCGGCCTGAGGACGTCGCGGCCGATGATCAGCTGTTGCACTTCGGTGGCGCCTTCGTAGATGCGCAAGGCGCGGATCTCGCGATAGAGGCTTTCCATGATGCCGCCGACCTGCACGCCGCGCGCGCCGAACTACTGCACCGCGGCATCGACCACCGTTCGTGGCGGTCTATCGCCGCGTGATGGAACTGAACCTCGATACCGAGAGCCTGGCTACGACTCGGCCATCCAGGCTGCCACCGGGCTGACGGGCATCAATGGCGAGGGGCGCCGGCCCGTTGTGGTTGAGCGTTCCCGTGGTCGACGTCGCCACACGAACCTTCGTCTGAGTACCCCTTTCCCCTGGATGGTCGCGACGCGGCACACCGGGCCGTCAGCTTCTTATAGGCACCCCTCCAGAGCCTGGAGCCCATCGCCTGCCTTGCTCTTAAGCCGCCCCATTTTTAGGTGCAGGCCAGGGTATCCTCAAGGAAATCGAGGCGATCCTGGCCCCAGAACACTTCTCCACGGTAGACGTATGCAGGCGAGCCAAAGACACCGGCTGAGATAGCGTTGTCGGTGTATTGTCTGTACTCCGCTTTGATTACTGGAGATGCGGCTTGGCTGAGAAGCGCCTCGCCATCCAGGTCCAGCGAGCGGGCGATAGTTTGCAGCGTCTCTGGTGAGGAGATGTCCTGGTCCTCCAACCATTCGGCATGAAGAATCGCTTGGGCCAAGGTGCCTTCGCAAAGCCCCGCGTGCTTCGCAGAAATGACCATGCACGAAGCAAGATCACCGTTTGGGCACATGTATCTGGGCTGCGGATTGACCGGAATCCCTAGCCGCTTGCACCAACGGGCGAGTTCGGTGATCCGGTAAGCCTGCCTTTCCTGAGAGCGCTGCCCGAGCAAAATGCCCCCCGTCTGCGAGTAAACGTACGGCAGGTCCACAGGCATATAGTTGATCGCGACGCCTTGGCGTTTGGCAAGTTCCACAAGACGGCTGTGTCCGAGATAGGCCCAGTCCGAATTGATCCAAAAGTAATAGTCAATTGCCTTGGTCATTGCTCAGTTGCCTTCATGCGAGATACACAGAAGATCGACAAGCACCCCAGGGCAGTGAGGTAGCCGGCGAGATACAGCGGACTACCTTGGCCGAGCTTAAGCAGCCAGGTCGCCACCAGTGGGGCCAGTCCGCCACCGATAGCACCAGAGACTTGCACGGCAAGGGAAATACCACTGTAGCGAACTTCCGGGGGAATTGCACAGAAAATAGGCTACCTTCGGGGCCGTACAGCATGGCATAGATAAGGCCGATTGCGATCACCATGGCGAGATATACAGCGCCGACGCTTCCCGAGCCAAGAAGCTTAAAAAACGCGAACCCGAAGAGGCAGATTCCGACCGATCCGACCACAAAGATCTTCCTATGCCCGATCTTATCCCCGAGCAAGCCAGTGAGAGGCATTGTGAACAGTGCGACGGCAGCGCCCGCGATCACGGCATTCAGCATCATCGTCTTGGGTAAACCAAGTGTTACCGTACCGTAGGTCAGGGCAAAGGTAGCGACCGTGTAGAACCACGTGACTTCCGCCATCCGCGCGCCGGATACCTTGAGCAACGACAACCAGTGGTGTTTGACGACATGGACCACCGGCACCTCGACCTCATGGCCTCTTTGCTTAACCTTTTCAAAGTCAGGGGACTCGGCGACGCGGATGCGGATGAACCATCCGACAGCCAGAAGCAACGCACTGGCCAGGAACGGAATGCGCCAGCCCCAATTCAACATATCCGCCTCAGGCAGTCTCGCAACGCTTGCCATTGCCAACGATGAGAGGATGAGGCCAGGAGCGACGCCAGTTTGAGGAAGACTACCGAAGAAGCCTTTTTTGCCTTCGGGGGCATGTTCCACAGCCATGAGCACGGCGCCGCCCCATTCGCCGCCGACGGCGAGCCCCTGGAGAAGGCGCATCAATACGAGGATCACGGCGGCCCAGTAACCAATTTGCTCGTAGGTTGGAATGAGGCCGATGATGATGGTCGGGATACCCATCATCATCAACGTGATCAGCAGCATGGATTTTCGCCCAACCTTGTCACCAAAGTGGCCGAAGACAATGCCTCCAAGAGGCCGGGCGAAGAAGCCGACGGAGTAGGTCGCGAACGCGGCGAGGGTCCCACTGATCGGATCGAAGCTGGGAAAGAAGATCTTGTTGAAAATTAACGCGGCGGCAGTTCCATAAATGAAGAAGTCGTACCACTCGATAGTCGTGCCGAGCATGCTGGCAAATGCCTGCGACGGTGTGCTGCTTGGCCGTCCCGGCATTTGCGCTGGCGATGCCTGCTTGTGAATTGGCGGGATACATAGAATGCCTCTGTGACTTGCTTGATGGGGCGATGTGCTCGAGCGTGGTCACTCAAATGCACGCTTCTTTGCTTTGGGGATATGTACGGTGCCGGTGGTGGTCGATGTTTGCTTTACGGGGCTATTCATTGCGTCTCCAGTGCTGACTAGTGGCATCTGTGCGTGCCAATCTCGGTATGACCCTGTCCCCTTCCGAAGGACCAGCCGCTCGCTACCGAAAAGCGGGTTGGCTGGTAGTGCCAGTCTCGCGGGCCAAGATGGCCATGGGAACACTCGCCACCTTTGCTAACGGGGTAAAATCATGCTGGAGGTCGTGGTTCGTCTTTTGGGGCCGAAGGCCGAAGGTGGTGCGACTCAACGCTCCGTCTGGCGGCACCAGTAATCAAAGGTACCGTTGACGATCGAAGGCTTGAGCAGATAGTCGTGAGCTTCACGGGCGAGATCGTCGGGTAGTGGGGTAAGCGGCCCGAAGGTGCGGGCGCGCACCTGCATGCGGGCAGCGCGCTCCATGTAGACAGAAAGATAGGTCGCTTCTTGCACGCTACATCCGGTGGTTAGCTGACCGTGGCTGGCCAGCAGGATCGAGCGGTTGGTGCCCAGAGCGCCGGATATGATCACGCCCTCCTGGTCAGCGATGGAACGCCAGGCCATTCCGCAAGGAACGCGCAATCGTTGTGAAACGGCGTCATGTCCATTTGCGATACGATTAGCGGTTGCTTGGCCGCGGCAAGTGCCGACACATACGGAGAATGCGTATGGATGATGCTATGGGTGTTGGGGCGATCGGCATAAACCCACAGATGGAACCGCGTTGCCGGATTCGCCATCCCAATGCCGCTGAGGGTATTCAGGTCTTGGTCGACTTCAATAAAGTCGGCTTCGGTGGCCTCGTCAAAACCCAGGCCGAAGCGCAGGGTCCAGTAGGCGCCTGGGCGCTCCGAGCGTGCACTGATCTGGCCAGCCAAGCCAGCATCCTGCCCGGTCATGGCCAGGATGCGGCAAGCATAGGCCAGCGTTTGCTGCAGCGTGCGCTCGCGAGGCTTGAGATGGGCACGCATCTCCTGCGTTGCGCGTTCGTCGAAGTATTCCTTAGAGCGAAGTTCCATTTTGTTTCCAGTCGTATTGGTTGCCGGGCATAGACTGGGCCCGGCGACTCCAGAACGCCTCTGTTGCCCCTCGTGGGGGGGCACACTTCGGCACCATCCCGACTTGGCCGGTGGGATGTCGGTACAACTGGATTATGGGAAGTCAGAAGGGACTGTGATAGCGCGGAGCGCTCATACTTCCTATGACTGCGCGTACTACCTCAGACCGTTTGAGCGATCTTCAGTATGTGTTTCACCAGCGCTGTTTGAGCTTTTTCTCGCTTGGTAATGGCGACAACGCGCCGACTGAGACGAGGATTTGTTATTCGCACTCGTGACAGCCCATAGTTCTCGAGCAGTTGTGTCGGTACTCGGTCTGGTAAAACGCACTGACCGCCGGTTGATGCGACGAGCCTGAGCATCGCATCAACCGTGTCCACTTCCGCCACGACATTTGTGTCAAGTCCCTTCCTGTGCAGCATTCGTCTTAGCGCATAGTGCGCAGGAAAAGCGACAAGCGGTAGTCTTTGTGCCTCTAGGTCGACCCCTTCGAGTGCGACCGAGGGCGAGTTTTGGCTGACGATCAACGTCATGACATCGTCGAATAGCGGCACGATTTCTACGGCATCTGAGGCTACCGCAACGTCGTAAACAAAGCCTATATCCGCTTTGCCCGTCTCCACCAGCTCAACAACTTCAGGTGAACTCCGCCCCATGAGCGAGACATTGGCATTTGGGCGCTGGCTCATGAATCGGGAGACAACGTCTGGCATGAAGTAGTAGCTGAGGGTATGAATAACAGCCACTCGGAGACTGCCTTGGCTGACTCCTTGCTCCTCGCACAACTGGAGAATCGTATTGTCGATAACGTCATATGCGGCCTGGGCGGCAGCCTGCAGTTTGTGGCCTGCGTCAGTAAGGGAGACCCCGCGCCCGTGGCGGTCGCACAATTTTTGACCTACTGCTGCCTCGAGGTGGGCCAGCTGACGGCTCAAGCCGGATTGGGTTAGACCAAGCGTCATTGCAGCGCCTGAAATGGAGCGGGCCTGCGCTATTGCCAGGAATAGCCTTATCTGAGCATCTAATGCCTTCATAATTTTGGGGGGTGTGCCCTCTTCAGCTAGTTATGACGTTCAACCGTTCCGCCATTTCGAACCGACGTGGCTTCAGCGCTTTCCCGGTCGGAGCCCGCCCCTCCCTGGACTTTGGGCGTCAATGGATCCCTCGGTGGAGATGTGGCTAGATCCATCGCTCAACAGGCATCCGGCATTAACGCAAGTTCCGCACCATATGTGTATTGGTACTATGCCCGGTTTGATAGTCGACTTCGGCCAGCTCGCTCTGTTAGCCCAGCCGGTCGTACCCGGCTTTTGGCGGTTGGCCCCTCGTTCGCATGACGCCTCTGCCCTGCCGGCCGTGCAGCAGCGGATGCAGGCCTACGGCGTCGAGCCGAGCAAGCTGACAGCGGAGGAATTCGCGCGCTTCAATCTTGCCGAGAGCGCGAAGTGGCTGGACGTCATGAGGCGCGCCCGCTTGGAGCCGAACTGACGGCCGGGGTGGCGAGACTCACGGTGCGCCGCGGACAGGGACGGCTCGCGGTGCCTTTGGGCCTGTGGCGGGGGGGCGGGCAGGTTCTGTACACTATCTCGCCAAGTCACTGGCTATAAAGTTGCCCCTCCATGAGTTTCGATGCCCTGCTGGAACTGTTCCAGCAACGTATTCCTGCCCATCCGTGGGCCCAGATTGCCTTGTACCTGCTGGTGCTGGTGCTGATCGCCGTGGTGGCGCAGTGGCTGTTCGGCCATGTCATGTCGCGCATCGCCCATCGCTTGCTGACGGTATGGGGCAAGGGGCCCTGGAGCAAGGCGCTGACGCGTTATCGTGCCTATCGGCGCTTTGGCTATGCGGTCGGTTTCGGGGTGATCACCGTCGGCATTGGCGAAGTGCCGCACATGGGCCGCTATGCGCTGGCCGTCGAGCGCCTGGCGCATGCCGGCCTGTGGATCTGCTTTTTCCTGATGCTTGGCGGCGTGCTGAGTGCCTGGCAGGACGTATACGCCAGCAGCCGCAGGGCGCAGACGCGCTCGATCAAGGGCTATATCCAGGTGGGGCGGCTCGGGCTGGGGCTGGTGTGTTCGGTGCTGGTGCTGTCGATCCTGATCAACCGCTCGCCGCTGTGGATGCTGTCTGGCCTGGGCGCATTGTCGGCGGTACTGCTGCTGGTGTTCAAGGACACGCTGCTGTCGCTGGTGGCCAGTACCCAGCTGACCTCCAACGATATGCTGCGCATCGGCGACTGGATCGAGATGCCCCAGTGCAATGCCGACGGCTACGTCAAGGACATCGCCCTGCATACGGTCAAGGTGCAGAACTGGGACAACACCGTGACCACGGTGCCGACCTACAAGCTGTTCTCCGAGAGCTACCGCAACTACCGGCAGATGTTCGAATCCGGCGCGCGGCGCATCAAGCGTACGTTGCGGCTGGATGCGGGCAGCGTGCGCTTCCTGGAGGACCGGGAAGTGCAGGCGCTGATGCGCTTCCGGCTGCTGCACGACTACCTGGAAGAGAAGCAGGCCGAGGTCGACGAGGCCAACCGCCTGCTGACTGCGGCCGGCAATGACCCGGTCAACCGGCGCCGGCTGACCAATGTCGGCACCTTCCGCGCCTATGGCATTGCCTACCTGAAGGCGCACCCGGAGATCCACCACGATCTGCTGCTGAACGTGCGCATGATGGAGCCCGATTCGCAGGGCATCCCGGTGGAGATCTACTGCTTTACCGCGCTGACTGCGTGGATGGACTATGAGCGCATCCAGGGCGATGTCTTCGACCACCTGCTGGCGATCCTGCCTGAGCTGGGCCTGCGCCTGTACCAGGCGCCGTCAGGCGCGGACCTGAGCGGCGTGCGCATCTCGCCGGTGCTGGCCGCTGCGCAGGTGGCGGCAGCACAGGCCACCGTCCATCATGCACCTGCCCACGCCGCCGCCGCGGGCAGCCATCCGATCTGACCTGCGCCTGATGCTCAGCCGACCGCGCGCGGACGCACGCGGCTGGCAGCTTCCTTGGCCCGGGTGCGGGCGGTGTCGACATCGTCCGCGTAGGCCAGTGCCACACCCATGCGGCGCTTGACGAAGCTCTCGGGCTTGCCGAACAGGCGCACCTCGGTCTGCGGTACGCTAAGTGCCTGGTCCACGCCATCGAAGACCACGCCCTGGGCATCCACGCCGCCGTAGATCACGGCGCTGGCGCCGGGGCTGCGCAGCGTGGTGTCGACCGGCAGGCCCAGGATGGCGCGCGCATGCAGCTCGAACTCGCTCTGCCATTGCGTGGCCATGGTGACCATGCCAGTGTCGTGCGGGCGCGGGCTGACTTCGCTGAACCAGACCTGCTCGCCCTTGATGAACAGCTCCACGCCGAACAGGCCCATGCCGCCCAGGTCTGCCGTGACCGCCTGCGCGATGCGCTGGGCGGTTTCCAGCGCAGCGGGGTGCATCGGCTGCGGCTGCCAGCTCTCGACGTAATCGCCGCTGACCTGGACGTGGCCGATCGGGGCGCAGAACTGCGTCTCCACCTGCCCGCTGGCGCCCACGGCGCGCACCGTCAGCAGCGTGATCTCGTAGTCGAAATCGATAAAGCCTTCCACGATCACGCGGCCGTGGCTGACGCGGCCGCCGGCCATGGCGTAGTCCCAGGCTGCCTTGACGCCCTCGGGCCCGTCGATCTTGCTCTGGCCCTTGCCGGAGCTGCTCATCACCGGCTTGACCACGCACGGGTAGCCGATGCCGCCGTCGATGGCAGCCTGCAGTTCATCCAGCGAATCGCAGAACTTGTACGGGCTGGTCGGCAGGCCGAGCGATTCGGCGGCCAGGCGGCGGATGCCCTCGCGGTCCATGGTCAGGCGCGCGGCGCGGGCGGTGGGGATCACGCGCACGGTGCCGGCGGCTTCCAGCGTTTCCAGCATGGGCGTGGCGATGGCCTCGATCTCGGGCACGACCAGGTGCGGCTTTTCCGCCTCGATCAGCGCCTTGAGCTGGTCCGGGTCGCTCATGGCGATGGTGCGCGCGTGGTGGGCTACCTGCTGGCCGGGTGCATTGTCATAGCGGTCGACGGCGATGGTTTCCACACCCAGGCGCTGCAGTGCAATCAGCACTTCCTTGCCCAGCTCGCCGGAGCCGAGCAGCATCACTTTGGTGGCGGAGGGGGAGAGAGGCGTTCCGAGGGTGGTCATGGCAGCGGGTGGGACGGGAAGGAAAGCCGAGATTGTACGTGTTGGGGGCTGTCTGTGGCGCCGGCGGGGGCGCATATTGGCATGGGCCAGGGAAGGGCGCCTGGCGGGCGTGCCACCCAATTCAGCGAAGAAGCATAAAAAAACCCGCGCGGGGGCGGGCTTGAAAAGGCCTGAGGATCCAAGACCGGACCGCTCAGGATCCATGCTAGGTGCTAAGCGCGCCCTCCGCATCCCCCGTTCGGGGCGGGCCGGCGCCGGCGCTTCAGGAAGTGGCCATCAGCGGCGGCTGCCGCCGCGTGGCCGCGGCAAATGCAATTTGCGCCAGACCCGCGGCCAGCCCCAACGTCACGCCGACCTGCCACGCCACGGTGTAGGAACCCAGCGCGTCGTAGACCAGCCCACCGCCGAAGGCGCCGAGAAAGCTGCCGATCTGGTGGCTGAAGAACGCCACGCCGCCCAGCATGGCCTGCCAGCGCAGCCCGAAGGTCTCGGCGATCCAGCCCGATACCAGTGGCGCCACGCCCAGCCACAGGAAGCCCATCACCGCGGCGAACACCAGCGTGCTCTGCGGCGTGGGCGCCGACGAGAAGTACCAGGTCAGCGCCAGCGACCGAATCGTATAGATGCCGCCCAGCAGCATCAGCTTGTTGAAGCGGCCTCCGGCCCAGCCGAAGAAGATGCTGCCCAGCACGTTGAAGCCGCCGATCACGCCCAGCGCCTGCGCGCTGAGCATCGGGTCCATGCCGCACACGTCCAGATATGACGGCAGGTGCGTGGTCAGGAAGACCAGCTGCATGCCGCAGACGAAATACGCCAGTGCCATCACCACGAACGGCGCGTGCCGCAGCGCGGTGCCCAGCGCTTCACGCGCGCTGTCCTGGCCGCGCCCCGCGGGCGACACCAGCGGCAACCGGTCCACGCGCCCGGCAAACCACGCCGCGGGCAGCATCACCAGCGCCAGCAGCACGAACGCTGCCAGCCCGGTGCGCCAGCCGTAGGCCTGCGTCACCATCTGCCCGATCGGCGCCGCCAGCAGCGCGCCCAGCGAGCCCGCGCCAGACACCAGCCCCAGCACCGTGCTGCGCAGCGCCGCCGACACCGGCCGCGCCGCTACCGCCATCGCCAGGGCGCTGCCGGTGCAGGCCATCGATGCGCCAATGGCCACGCCCGCGCCCAGTGTGATGCCGACCATGCTGTGCGCGGTCGCCAGCAGCACCAGTCCGGTCACATAAAGCAGCGAGCCGGCCAGCATCAGCGGCCGGAAGCCGATCCGCGTGGCCCAGGCCCCGGCCAGCGGCTGCAGCAGGCCCCACGCCAGGTTCTGTACCGCGATGGCGATGGTGAAATCCGATACCGAGATACCGATGTCCCGCGTCAGCGGCGGCATGAAGATGCCAAGGCTCTGGCGCAGGCCCATGGCCAGGCTGAGCATCACGGAGGCGCCGATCAGGATCGGCAAGGCCGGGCGCAGGGCTTCGTAGCGGGAAGGCGCGGTGGGGGTGGGCACGGTGTGGTCTCGTCGCTGTCGTTATCGTTGTGGGTCCCGCGGCGCTTTCTATGTATTGAATGTACTGGTATTTAAGTAAGCGCTGAATATACCGCAGGGTAGGGCGAGGGTATGTCGCAGGCCCCACCGTGTCAATTTGGCTTTGGGCCGGGCCGCCTTCCGCTTTGCCAAAGGCGGCCCGGCACCTGGTACAGCTAGTCCAGGCTGACCTTGGATGCACGGATGGTCTCGCCCCAGCGCTTGATGTCGCCGCTGACCAGCGCGGCGAACTTCGGCTGCGGTTCGCCGCCCGGGATGCCGCCCATGTCGCGGAACCTGGCCACCACCTCGGGGTCGCGCATGGCCTTGCACAGCGCTTCCTGCAGCGTGGCGGCAATGGCCGGCGGGGTCTTGGCCGCCGCAAAGAAGCCCAGCCAGCCCATCACCACGAAATCCTTCACGCCGGCCTGCGCCATCGTCGGCACGTCCGGCAGGGCGGGCAGGCGCTCGGCGCTGGTCACCGCAAGCGCGCGCAGCTTGCCGGCGCGGATCTGCGGCAGCGCCTGCGTCAGGTTGTCGAACATGAAGGTGGTTCCGCCCGCCAGCACCGAGGTCGTGGCTGGTGTCGACCCCTTGTACGGCACGTGAATCACTTCGGTGCCCGTGCGCAGCCGGAACAGCTCTGCCGTCAGGTGCGTGGTCTGCCCGATGCCGGCCGAGGCGTAGGAATACTTGCCCGGGGACTGCTTGAGCTGCGCCACCAGCTCGGCCACGCTGCGCACCGGCGCCTGCGCGCCGACCACCAGCACGTTGGCAAACGAGATCAGGTCCGTCAGCGGCATGAAGTCCTGCGGCTGGTAGGACAACTGCTTGTAGGCGCTGTAGTTGATCGCGTGCGAGCCGGTGTTGCCGACCAGCAGCGTGTAGCCGTCCGGCGCCGCGCGCATGAAGGCCTGCGTGCCGATGACGCCGCCGCTGCCGGGCTTGTTGTCGACCACCACCGGCTGGCCCAGGATGGCCGACAGCTTCTGTGCCACCAGCCGCGTCGGGATGTCGGTGGTGCCGCCCGGCGCGCCGGGCACGATGATGGTGATGGGGCGCTCAGGCCAGGCCGCGGCGCTGGCCGCCACCGGCAGCGTGGCGGCGGCGGTCGCCAGCAGCAGGGCAGCGGACGTGTTGAACAACGATTCGGGCAGCTTGTGTTTCATGGGTCTCCTCCATGTTCTGGTCTGTGTGCTGCTTGGCAATGCAAGAACGGCCGGCTTGCGGCCGGCCGTTCTCTAGTGCAGCGCGGATGGCATCAATGCCGTCCGCCTGGCGTGGGCCATCACTTGCCGGTCCACACCGGCTTGCGCTTCTCGGCGAACGCGGCGGCCCCCTCGCGGGCGTCGGCCGAGGTGAACACCGGCGCCAGCAGCGGGCGCTGGCGCTCGAACATCTCTTCGGCGCTCCAGTCGGCGGACTCGGCCACGATCTGCTTGGTGACGGCAACCGCCAGCGGGCCGTTGGCACCGATCTCGTCGGCCAGTGCGAGCGCGCCTTCCAGCGCCTGGCCCGGTTCGGTCAGGCGGTTGATCAGGCCATAGGCGTGGGCCTGTTCGGCGCCCAGCATATTGCCGGTCAGCGCGTATTCCATGGCGATGTGGTACGGCACCCGGCGCGGCAGGCGCATCAGGCCGCCGGCGCCCGCCACCAGGCCGCGCTTGACTTCCGGCAGGCCGAACTTGGCCGCTTTCGACGAGACGACCAGGTCGCACGCCAGCGCCAGCTCGAAGCCGCCGGCCAGCGCATAGCCTTCCACGGCGGCGATCAGCACCTTGCGCGGCGGCTTCTCGGTCAGCCCGCCAAAGCCGCGGCCGGGCAGGCTCGGGCGCTTGCCTTCCAGAAAGCCTTTCAGGTCCATGCCCGAGCAGAAGGTGCCGCCCGCGCCGGTCAGGATGGCCACGCTCAGGTCGTCGCGGCTTTCCAGCTGGTCGATGGCGGCGGCCAGTGCCGTCGCGGTCTCGAAGTCCATGGCGTTTTTCGCCTGGGGCCGGTTCATGGTGATCAGCAGCGTATTGCCGCGGGTTTCCAGTTGCAGCGTGTCGCTCATGCGAGTTTCCCTGTTCAGAAGGCGGTATCGGCGCAGCGCGGGTCAGCGCGGTGCCATGCGGATGGCGCCATCCAGGCGGATGGTTTCGCCGTTGAGCATGGGGTTCTCCAGGATGTGCAGCGCGGTGGACGCATATTCATCCGGTGCGCCCAGGCGGGGCGGGTGCGGCACCATGGCGCCGAGCGAGGCGCGCACGTTCTCCGGCAGCTTGGCCAGCAGCGGGGTGTCGAACAGCCCCGGGGCGATGGTGCAGACGCGGATCGCGCGCTGTGCCAGGTCGCGCGCGGCCACCAGGGTCATGCCGACGATGCCGGCCTTGGCCGATGCATAAGGAATCTGGCCGATCTGGCCTTCGTACGCGGCCACCGACGCGGTCAGCACGCACGCGCCGCGCTCACCGTCGATCAGTTCGTTCTTCGCCATGCGCGCTGCCCCAGGCGCAGCGCGTTGAAGGTGCCG
Organism: Cupriavidus necator; assembly: GCA_022041995.1. GTDB lineage: Bacteria > Pseudomonadota > Gammaproteobacteria > Burkholderiales > Burkholderiaceae > Cupriavidus. The sequence goes on along the minus strand of CP074381.1, from coordinate 2,156,551 downwards.
ATCAGGTTGATGCGCACGATCGACTCGTATTTTTCCAGCGAGCCCGGCGAACCGTCCTTCTCGACCACGCGCACAGGCCCGCCCAGGCCGGCGCAATGGATCAGCGCGCGCAGCGGGGCAATGGCTTCGGCGGCGTCGTAGACAGCGTTCATCTGGTCGGTGTCGGTCACGTCCGCCTTGAGGAAGCGGACCTTGCCGCCGAACTCGTCGACCGCGGCATTGCCGCGCTCTTCCGACAGGTCGGCGATCACGACATCGACGCCGCGTTCCACCAGGCGCCGCACGCAGGCCAGGCCCAGGCCGGACGCACCGCCGGTCACGACGGCGGACATATTGGTCAGTTTCATGCTGTGTCTCCTTGATTGGATACGTTGTTCGGTAGAAGGCGCCGCTTACAGGCGCTCGATGATGGTGGCGTTGGCCATGCCGCCGGCTTCACACATCGACTGCAGGCCATAGCGCTGGCCGCTGTCTTCCAGTGCATGCAGCATGGTGGTCATCAGCCGCACGCCGGAGGCGCCCAGCGGATGGCCCAGCGCAATCGCACCGCCGCGCGGGTTCAGGCGTGCCGCGTCGGCGCCGAGCGCGCGCTGCCAGGCCAGCGGCACGCAGGCAAAGGCTTCATTGATCTCGTAGTGGTCGATCTGGTCCAGCTTCAGGCCGCTCTTCTTGATCGCGCGCTGGCTGGCGGGGATCGGGGCGGTCAGCATCATGACCGGATCGTCGCCGCACACGTCGAATGCGACAAAGCGGGCACGCGGCTTCAGCCCCAGGCGCTGCGCCATCGATTCGCTCATCAGCAGCATGGCGCAGGCGCCGTCACTGATCTGCGAGGCATTGCCAGCGGTCACGTTCCAGCCGATCTGCGGGAAGCGCGCGCTGAGCTCGTCGTTGCGGAACGAAGCCTGCAGCGTGCCCAGCTTCTCCACCGACGTGCCGGGGCGGATGGTCTCGTCGTGCTCGACCACGCCGTTGGGCGTGCTGATGCCCAGGATCTCGCGGCGGAAGGCGCCGCTTTCGCGCGCGGCGGCGGCCAGCGCGTGAGAGCGGGCCGAATAGCTGTCCATGTCGTGGCGCGACAGTTCGTACCTGGCGGCAACCAGCTCGGCCGCAACACCCTGTGACACCAGGCCCGGTGCATAGCGCGCTTCCATCGACGGGCCGTACGGGTTCTGGCCGATGCGGGCCGATCCCATCGGCACCCGGCTCATCGACTCGATGCCGCAGGCGATGACGATGTCATAGGCGCCCGCCATGATGCCCTGCGCGGCGAAATGCACCGCCTGCTGGCTGGAGCCGCACTTGCGGTCGATGGTGGTGGCCGGCACGTGGTCAGGAAATCCGGCCGCCAGCCATGCCACGCGGCCCGGGCCGGCGGATTGCTCGCCCGCCTGGGTCACGCAGCCGGTGATGACGTCGTCGACCAGACCCGGGTCCAGCTGGTTGCGCTCGACCAGGCCCTTGAGGACCTGGGCCAGCAACTCGGTGGCATGGAGTTCGGTAAAGGCCGAGCCTGGCTTGGAGCGGCCCATCGGGCTGCGGATGGCGTCGACGATGACGGCTTGTTGCATGCGGTGTCTCCTGAAAAGGCTGAGCGTTGCGAGTCGTGGCTGGGATATTGAGACATCCGTACCGAAATGTGCTCGTCCAATACGATGAATTGGGATTCTGGCTTCGGAAAAGCGTCGTGTAAACACAAAAGGCCAGGTTTGACTTTGGAAAAAACGAAGGGCAACATCCGGGTTTTGAGACCCGTGTATCAAAAAACCTTGAATCCAGGCAATGACATGACAAATGCATCACATGCGTCCCTGGCTCCGCCGCCCGCCGATGCCGACGGCGAGGCGCGCCTTGTCAGCGCGCTGGCGCGGGGCATTTCGATCCTCAACTGCTTTTCGCCGACGGTGCAGGAGCTCAGCAGCCGCGAACTGATGGAGCGCACCGGCCTGGCCAAGCCGACCCTGTTCCGCCTGCTCGATACTTTGTGCGAGCTGGGCCTGCTGCATTATTCAGAGCGCCTGTCGCGCTACGTGCCCGGGGTCAGGCTGATCAACCTGGCAGCGCCCGCGCTGGCACGCATGACGATCCGCCAGCTGGCGCGGCCGGCCATGCAAGAGCTGGCCGACCATATCGCCGGGCAGGTCGAACTGATCGTCGGCAGCGGCAATGCGCTGACCTACGTCGAAATCGCCCAGGGCGTGGGCAGCCATGTGTTCCGGCCCGAGGTCGGCACGCGCGTGTCGGTCTCGCGCACAGGTTCCGGACGCGGCTACCTGATGCTGTTGACCGAGGCCGAGCGCGGGGCATACCTGGCCCAGCTTCGCGCCGCCGATCCGCAGCGCGCCGACTGGCTGCAGGAGCGCCTGACCGATGCCGCCCGCGACCTCCAAGACCACGGCTTCTGCCGCGGCCACCGCGACTTGCACCGCGAGGTGGAATCGGTTGCCGTGCCGATGCGCACCCGCCGCGACGGCGAGGCGTGGATCTTTGCCGCCTCGGTGCCGGTGTTCAGCCAGCAGAGCAAGCAGATGGAGGAGGACATCGGCCCGCGGCTGGTGAGCCTCGTGCGCAATGTAGAGGGGGCGCTGGGCGTGGCCGCATAATCGCCACGGCTGCTGGAGGGCGCGCTGGTTCCCGGACGAGATCGCACTGGCAGCGCGCGAGCAGCGCCATGCCGACCACGTGGCGATGGTCAACCAGTCGGCGCAGACGCAGCCAGCCTGGCCCTCGGTTGACCCTCAGTTGCCGGTAAACACCGGCGTGCGCTTATTCAGGAACGCTTGCACCGCCTCGCGGTGATCGGCAGTCTGGTGCGACAGCGCCTGGAAGCCGGCGGACAGTTCCAGCAGCGTATCCAGGCGGGTATGCATGGCCTCGCGCATCAGGCGCTTGGCCAGGCGCACCGCGTGCGGCGGGTTGGCGGCGATGCGCCCGGCCAGCTCATAGGCCGTGGGCAGCAGCGCCTCGGGCGCGACCACGCGCGACACCAGGTTCCATTCCAGCGCCAGCCTGGCATCGATCGGCTGGCCAGTGAAAGTCATCTCGGCCGCCCGCGACAGGCCGATCACGCGCGGCAGCAGCCACGCGCCGCCGTCGCCGGGAATGATGCCAAGCTTGACGAAGGACTCGGCAAACTGCGCCCGCTCAGAGGCAATGCGGATGTCGCACATGCAGGCCAGGTCCAGCCCCGCGCCCATGGCCGCGCCATTGACCGCGGCGATGACCGGCACTTCCAGGTTGAACAGCGACAGCGGCAGCCGCTGGATGCCACAGCGGTAGTCCTGCCGGATTTCCATGCCCGGCACTTCGCCGGAGGCCTGGCGTTCCATGTCCTTGATGTTGCCGCCCGACGAGAACGCCGTGCCCGCGCCGGTAATAACCACGGCGCGCACGCTGCGGTCGCCGTGGATGCGGTCGATCGCGGCCAGGAACTCTGCCACCGCGGTATTGCCGGTCAGCGGGTTGCGGCGCTCGGGCTCGTTCATTGTCAGCGTGACGATATGGTCTTGCTGCTCGTAGAGAAGGAAGTTGCTCATGCTGGTGTCTCCGGATACGGGGATGCGGGGATTGCGGGCTGCGGTTGCCTGCCTTGGCGCCAAGGCTAAGCGACGCGTGCCCACACCGTCCAATATTCATTTCTTCGTCAGTAATATCCGCCACATATCGCTCGGCGGGCTCTGGACGTCAGCCGCCTTGCGCCGGCTGCACGATTTTCTGCGGGTAATCCCTGTATCCATAATCGGATCGCTCACCGATTATCTATAGGCCCCGGCCACCGCCCGGCATCGCGCAGTTCCGTAATCCTGCAGTCCCGAATTCCAACAAGAATGCCCTACAGGAGACGACATGAGCCATGCGTTGAAGCAGGCGACGGACCCCGTTGCCCCCGATGTTGCGATGATGCACACCCGCCGCCCCATGAGGCGCGCCACAGGCCTGCTGGCAGCCGCCCTGGCGCTGGTAATGCAGGTCTTGCCCGCCGGCGCCGCGGCGCCGCGCAATGCGGCAGCCAAGGTCGACGGCGCCTTCATCAGTGCCAACGCCAGCACGGCCCGCGACTGGCCCAGCCATGGCCTGGACTATGCCGAGACCCGCTTCAGCCGGCTCAGGCAGATCGATGCCGCCAACGTGCGCGACCTGGGCCTGGTGTGGACCTACAATCTGGAGTCGACCCGCGGCGTGGAAGCAACCCCGCTGGTGGTGGACGGCGTGATGTACGTCACTGCGTCATGGAGCGTGGTGCATGCGGTCGATGCGCGCACCGGCAAGCGGCTCTGGACCTTCGATCCCAAGGTGGACCGCTCGCTCGGCTATCGCGGCTGCTGCGACGTGGTCAACCGCGGCGTGGCGCTGTACCAGGGCAAGGTGTTCGTGGCCGCGTACGATGGCCGGCTGATCGCGCTGGATGCCGCCAGCGGCCGCAAGCTGTGGGAGCAGGACACCATCATCGACCGCAAGTACTCGTACACCATCACCGGCGCGCCGCGCGTGTTCAAGGGCAAGGTCATCATCGGCAACGGCGGCGCCGAATATGGCGTGCGCGGCTACATCACCGCCTATGACGCCGGCACCGGCGAGCAGAAGTGGCGCTGGTTCACGGTGCCGGGCGACCCCTCCAGGCCGTTCGAGGATGCGTCAATGGCCGCGGCGGCCAAGACCTGGGACCCCAGCGGCAAGTACTGGAAGGCGGGCGGCGGCGGCACGGCCTGGGACACGCTGGCCTTCGACCCAGAGCTGAACCTGATGTACGTGGGCACCGGCAACGGCGCGCCGTGGTCACACAGCAAGCGCAGCCCGGCCGGCGGCGACAACCTTTACCTGGCATCGGTCGTCGCGCTCGATCCCGACACCGGCAAATACGTCTGGCACTACCAGGAGACCCGGGCGACAACTGGGATTACACGTCGACCCAGCCGATCATCCTGGCCGACCTGAAGCTCGATGGCCAGATGCGCAAGGTCATCCTGCACGCGCCCAAGAACGGCTTCTTCTTCGTCATCGACCGCACCAACGGCAAGTTCATCTCGGCCAAGAACTTTGTCGACGTGAACTGGGCCACCGGCTATGACGCCAATGGCCGCCCCATCGAGCGGCCCGAGGCGCGCGCCACCGACAAGCCCTATGACTCGGTCCCCGGGCCGTACGGCGCGCACAACTGGCACCCGATGTCGTTCAACCCGCAGACCGGGCTGGTCTACCTGCCGGCGCAGAACGTCCCGATCAACCTGATGGACGACAAGACCTGGAACTTCAATGAAGGCAAGCCCGGCACCCCGCATGGCAACGTGGGCTGGAACACCGCCAAGTTCCTGAACGCCGAGCCGCCCAAGAGCAAGCCCTTTGGCCGGCTGATTGCCTGGGATCCGGTGCAGCAGAAGGCGGCGTGGACGCAGGAGCATGTGTCGCCATGGAACGGCGGCACGCTGACCACCGCCGGCAACCTGGTGTTCCAGGGCACCGCCGATGGCCGCTTTGTCGCCTATGACGCGCGCAGCGGCGACAAGCTGTGGGAGTCGCCCACCGGCACCGGCGTGGTGGCGGCGCCGGTCAGCTTCGAGTTGAACGGCAAGCAGTATGTGTCGGTGGCAGTGGGTTGGGGCGGGGTCTACGGGCAGGCCCAGCGCGCCACCAACCGGCAGGGGCCGGGCACGGTCTACACCTTCGCCCTCGGCGGCAAGGCGCCGCTGCCGGCCTTTGCCGAGTACCGCGCCGCCAGGCTGCTGCAGGGCGTGAAATATGACCCGGCGCAGGTCAAGGCGGGCACCGGTCTGTACGTCAGCAACTGCGCCCTGTGCCACGGCGTGCCCGGCGTGGACCGCGGCGGCAATATCCCCAACTTGGGCTATATCGATGCCGCCTATATCGAGAACCTGGACAAGGTGGTCTTCAAGGGGCCGGCGATGGCGCGCGGCATGCCTGACTTCACCGGCAAGCTGACGCCGGACGACGTCGAGAAGATCAAGGCCTTTATCCAGGGGACCGCTGACGCGGTGCGGCCCAAGCCCTGAGGGCAGGGCCGGGCCAGCGCAAGCGGGAGCGAGAACGTCAGTCCTCGGCCTGGAAGCCGGTCGCCTCCACGATCGGCTTCCACGCGGCGCGCTCCAGCAGGATGCGGCGGCGGCCTTCCTGGCCGGAGCGCGCCACCACTTCCAGGCCCAGCGCTTCCAGCTTGGCCGCAGTGGCGGCGTTGGCCGAGGCGGCCAGGAACATCTTTTCCACGTGCGCCACCACGTCAGGCTGCGTGCCAGCGGGCACGAACACGCCGTACCAGCTGGTGGCGTGGTCATACTGGCTGAAGCCCTGTTCCTTCATGGTGGGCACTTCGGGCAGCGCCTTGGCGCGGCGCGTGCCGCTCACCCCAAGGAAGCGCAACTTGCCGCCCTTGTACAGCGGCATCATGCTGGCCACGGCATCCCAGCCGATCGACACATTGCCGCTGACCACATCCACCAGCATCGGCGACGCGCCGCGATACGGTGCGGGCGTGATGGCGATGCCTTCGGCCTTGCCAAGCGCCACCGTGCCCAGGTGGCCGGCGCTGCCGATGGTGGCCAGGCCAAGGCTGGCGCCGCCCGGGTTGCGCCTGGCCCAGCCCACGTATTCCTTCATGTTCTGGTAAGGCTGCTGCACGCCGGTCGCGACCGCGGTCGGCACATCGGTCAGCACCGCCGCGGGCACCAGGTCCTTGTCGGCATCGTATGACAGCTTTTTGTAGGTCAGTGGAAAGATGGTGAACAGGGGCGAGGGGCCGATGAACACGGTCTTGCCATCGGGCCTGGCGCGCTTCACGTAGTCGAGCGCCAGGCGCGCCGAGGCGCCGGGGCGGTTTTCGACCACCACGGTGCCGTGGCCGTCCTGGCGCAGTTGCTCGGCATACAGGCGCGCCAGGCTGTCGGCGGCGCCGCCGGGGGCGTAGCCGACGATGATATGCATCGGCTCGGCATCGGCCGCGCTGGCCGGCGCGGTCATGGCGAAGGCGGCGGCAGCGACAGCGGTCATGGCCAGCAGCCGGCGCGTCAGTCGGGATTCAGGAGTCATGGCAGTCTGGGCATCTTGGGTTGGGATGTCATAAGGACCTCGGCACCGGTCAAGGCAGCGCGGGCCATCGGCCGGTGAAATCATGGACCGATTCGTACAAGGCCGCCGCACGCAGCAGCTGCGCGTCGCCGCGGAACTGCCCGACCAGCTGCAGCCCGATCGGCAGCCCGTCGCAGCCAAAGCCGCAGGGCAGGCTGATGGCCGGATGCCCGGTCATGTTGAACGGCATGGTCCAGGGGAACCAGTTCGCGCGCACATCGGGATAGTCCTGGCCGTCGATTTCGATCTGGCCGAACAGGTCTTGCTCCAGCGGCAGTGCGGTGCGTGTGATGGTGGGCATGGCGAGCAGGTCGGCGCGCCCCAGCAGCGCCTGCACGCGCAGGAACAGCTGCGAGCGCTCGAACATCGCTTGCTGGTATGCCACGGCGGTGAATGCGGCGGCGGATTCCACCTGGCGCACGAAGGTCGGGCTCAGTGCCTCGCGGTGCTGCGCCACGACCGCCGCAAAGCGCGTGCGCCATACCGTGTGGTTGATGGCACGCCAGACGGGCTCGACGTCGAACCCGTCTCCGCCGAAGGGCTCCAGTTCGGCGCCTAGCGCGCGCAGCTTGTCCAGGCTGGCCTCGAACGCGCGCGCCACGTCTGCTGACACCGGGCGGCCCGGCGGCGCCAGGCAATACAGGATGCGCCGGCCACGCAGGTCGCCCTGCGGCTGCGCTGCGGCCACGTAGTCGGCGGCGGCCACGCCGATCGACCACGGGTCGCACGGGTGCTCGCCGGCCATGGCCTGCAGCATCAGGCCGGTGTCGGCCACCGTGCGCGTGGTCGGCGTCACGTAAGTCTGGTTGCCGAACAGGTCCTGCGCCTGGCTGTGCGGAATCACCCCTGGCTCTGCTTGATGCCCACCACGCCATTGCAGGCGGCAGGAATGCGCGTTGAGCCGCCGCCATCGGTTGCCACCGCCAGCGGCGCGATGCCGCTGGCCACCGCCACCGCGGCGCCGCCGCTGGAGCCGCCACTGGTGCGGTCGGCATGCCAGGCATTGCGGGTGCGCCCGAACAGCGGCGAATCAGTCAGGCATTTGGAGCCGAATTCCGGCGTGGTGGTCTTGCCGACCAGGATCGCCCCCTGCATGCGCAACCGCGCCACCGCCACGGCGTCTTCGGCCGGCACGTTGTCGCGCATCGGCACGGCGCCAAAGGTGGTGCGCACGCCGCGGGTGTTGACGATGTCCTTGGCGGTGAAAGGAATGCCGTGCAGCGGGGGCAGCGGCCGGCCGGACATCATTTCCGCTTCCGCCGCGCGCGCCGCGGCCATGGCCTCGTCCGCGCACAGCGTGATGAAGCAGTTCAGCACCGGCTGCAGCCGTTCGGCGCGCGCCAGCACCGCAGCCGTCAGTTCCACCGGCGAGATTTCCTTGCGCCGGATGCGCTGCTGCAGTGCGGCGGCGCTGGCAAGACAAAGTGCTTCGCTCATTGGACGGGCGTCTCCTGAAGATGGCCGCGCATGCCGGCTCCGGCGCGCGCAGGCGTGATGGCGATAAGCTGGAACAGGCATCTTACAACCGGCCCGCGCACGCGGGGACTATCGCTGCGGGCGCGCGGAGGGCCAGCACCAGGGCATCCAGTGGATGCTGGCGGACATGGGCGCACGCATCGAGGCCGCCCGCTGCCTGGTCTATGCCTGCGCGCAGCGCTACGACCGCCAGGATTCCGATACCTCGATCCATGCCTCGATCGCCAAGATGCAAGCACTGACCTGTGCATGAAGGTGGTGGTGGACTGCCTGCAATTGCTCGGCGGCAACGGCTACCTGAAGGCCTGTCCGCTGGAGCGTTTCATGCGCGACGCCAAGATGAACCAGATCGGCGAGGGGACCAGTGAGGTGCACAAGAACCTGATCGGGCGCCACCTGATGAAGACTGCGGCGGCGATTCCGCGCCACCCGTGCCTGGACCTGGAACCCGACCAGTTCGGAGCCGCATGATGACGCACACGCCTGAGCAAGCGCAGCAGCAGGGCGCCGGCCATGACCCGCTCACCAATCCCCTGTGCCGGCGGCTGGGCAACTGTCGATGTAGATCGGATGCCCGGCATCGCGGAAGGCCTGGATGACTTCGAGCGCGGTCTCGGCGTGCAGGAAGCTGTGTTCGGTTGTCGAAGGGTACTCGCGCGGACGCTGCCGCGCAGCACGTGCTATCGCCGTACGTATTCAGCTTCTTCTTGTAAAGCGATGAATTTTTTCGTGCGCCGCGCATAAGGCAAGCATGATTTGCGCAATGCCGGCAGAATCCGGACAGTAGGGGGGGACGCTTGCCCGCATAGAGGACCTGGCCCATGACCACTGCCCCATTTGCAAGACAAGCACCATCGGCCCGGCTTGCCGCCCGGCGCGTCGACGGCCGGCACACGCCGGCCGTGACCCCGGGCAACGGCTGAGGGGGGCGCATGGCGCTGGTGCTGCTGATCGCGCTGCCCCTGCTGGCCGCGGCGCTGACATGGTTGATCGGCATGCGGGCCGCGCGCTTGCTGGCGCCTGTCGTGATCGGGCTGCCTCTGGCCGCGCTGGCGCTGCTGCTGAGCCTGCGCGGCGCGGTCTTCGAGCAGCCGGGGCATGCGCTGGGCTGGCGCGTGGCATGGCTGCCGCAGCTCGGGCTGGACCTGTCGCTGCGGCTGGATGGCCTGGCGTTCCTGTTTGCGCTGCTGGTGCTCGGCGTAGGCCTGCTGGTAATCCTGTACGCGCGCTACTACCTCGCGCGCAATGAATCCGCGGTGCGATTCTTCTGCCTGCTGCTGTTCATGGCGGCCATGCTGGGCGTGGTGCTGGCCGGCAACCTGCTGTTGCTGGTGGTGTTCTGGGAGCTGACCAGCATCCTGTCGTTCCTGCTGATCGGCTTCTGGTCATGGCGCACCGATGCGCGCCAGGGCGCGCGCATGGCGCTGGCGGTCACGGGCGGCGGCGGGCTGGCGCTGCTGGCAGGGGTGCTGCTGCTGGGCCATATCTGCGGCAGCTTCGAGCTGTCCGAGGTGCTGGCGCGGGCCGGCAAGGTGCAGCACCACCCGCTGTACCTGCCGATGCTGGTGCTGGTCCTGCTGGCGGCCTTCACCAAGTCAGCGCAGTTCCCGTTCAGCTTCTGGCTGCCGCATGCCATGGCCGCGCCCACGCCGGTCTCCGCCTACCTGCACTCGGCCACCATGGTCAAGGCCGGCGTGTTCCTGCTGGCGCGGCTCTATCCGGTGCTGGACGGCACCAACAGCTGGTTCTACCTGGTCAGCATGACGGGGCTGGCCACGCTGATTGTGGGCGCCGGCCTGGCGCTGCTGCAGCGGGACCTGAAAGGGCTGCTGGCTTATTCCACCATCAGCCACCTGGGCCTGATCACGCTGCTGTTCGGGCTCGATACCCAGCTCAGCACGGTGGCGGCCATCTTCCATATCATCAACCACGCGGTGTTCAAGGCGTCGCTGTTCATGGCGGCCGGCATCATCGACCATGAAACCGGCACGCGCGACCTGAACCGCCTGCACGGGCTGGCGCGCTACATGCCGCACACCGCGGTGCTGGCCATCGTGGCATCGCTGTCGATGGCGGGGTGCCGTTGTTCAACGGCTTCCTCAGCAAGGAAATGTTCTTCGGCGAGACCCTGGCGCAGGGCCTGCTGCGCGACTTCAACTGGGTGATCCCGACGGCGGCGACGCTGGCGGGGGCGCTGACGATGGCCTATTCGCTGCGCTTTATCTACGGCGTGTTCTTCGGCGCCCGGCAGCCCGACCTGCCCAACTACCCGCCGCACGAGCCGCCGCGCTTCATGAAGGTGCCGGTGGAGTTCCTGGTGGTGATCTGCCTGGTGGTCGGGCTGGTGCCGGCCTATACGGTGGGCGACCTGCTGGCGGCGGCTTCGCTGGCCACGCTGCGCGCGCCCCTGCCAGATTACAGCCTGAACCTGTGGCACGGGGTCAACCTGCCGCTGCTGATGAGCCTGGTGTCGATGGCCGGGGGCTCGGCGCTGTTCTTCCTGCGCCGCGACGCGCTGCGGCGCCTGCAGCAGGCGATCGACCACCTGAGCGCGCGCGAGTCGTTCGAGCATGGCATGCATGCGCTGGAACGCTTTGCCGCGGCCGTCACGCGCTGGCTGGAGAACGGCTCGCTGCAGACCTATGTCGCCTGGATGCTGCTGGCGCTGCTGGGCGGGCCGGCATACTTCCTGGCCGACCTGGAATTGATCAGCGGCGGCGTGCCGGCGGGCGCCATCGACCTGATCGGCGCCGCTACGCTGGCGCTGCTCGGGCTGTGCGCGGCGGGTGTGGTGGTGACGCACCGCCAGCGGCTGCTCGCGCTGGTGCTGCTGGGCGGCTGCGGGTTGATGGTGTCGATGGCATTCCTGCGGTTCTCCGCGCCGGACCTGGCGCTGACGCAGATCTCGGTGGAGGTGGTGACGATCCTGCTGCTGGTGCTGGCGCTGTTCTACCTGCCGCGCGAGACGCCGGAGCGCGCCGGAACGGCGCGCTCCGGGCGGGATGTGGTGCTGGCCCTTGGCGGCGGCACCTTGCTGGCGGTGGCGGCCTACGCCGTGATGACGCGGCCCTATGATCCGGTGTCTGCCTTCTACATCGACCAGTCCGTGCCGGGCGGCGGCGGGCACAACGTGGTCAACGTGCTGCTGGTGGATTTCCGGGGCTTCGACACCATGGGCGAGATCTGCGTGCTGCTGATCGCAGGGCTGGCGGTGCAGGCGCTGCTCAAGGGCATGCGGCTGGACACGCCGTCGGCAGCGCCCGATGGCCTGCCGTGGAGCAGCCAGGCGCATCCGCTGCTGCTGGCCATGCTGGCGCGGCTGATGCTGCCGCTGACGCTGCTGGTGGCGGTCTATATCCTGCTGCGCGGGCACAACCTGCCGGGCGGCGGCTTTGTCGCGGCGCTGATCACATCAGTGGCGCTGCTGCTGCAGTACGTTGCCAGCGGCGTGCGCTGGACCGAAGCGCGCATTGCGCCGGACTATCGCGCCATTGCCGGCGCGGGCATCCTGCTGGCGGGCCTGACCGGGCTGGGCAGCCTGGCCTTCGGCTATCCGTTCCTGACCACCGCCTTCGGGCATTTCCACATACCGGGCATCGGCGAGGTGGAGCTAGCCACGGCGATGATCTTTGACCTGGGAGTCTTCTGCACCGTGACGGGAACCACGCTGGTGATCGTATCGCACCTGGGCGTGCGCAACCTGCCGCCGGCACAGGCCGCGGAGGACGCCTGATGGCCGCGCTCTACGCCATGACAATCGGCATCCTGGCCGCGGGCGGCATCTACCTGCTGCTGCGCGAGCGCGTCTTCACCGTGGTGCTGGGGCTGACGCTGCTGTCGTATGCGGTCAGCCTGTTCCTGCTGGGCATGGGGCGCCTGTCGATCGGCCGGCCGCCGGTGATCGTGGCGGGCGCCAGCTATGCCGACCCGCTGCCCCAGGCGCTGGTGCTGACCGCCATCGTGATCGCGTTCGGCATGACGGCGTTCGCGGTGGTGCTGGCGCTGCGCTCGCTGGGGCTTACCGGCAGCGACCATGTCGACGCCGCCGGCCAGCCCGAGGGGCACGCTGCCGATGGCGCCGGTCAGGAGCCCCGGCCATGAACCACGCCGTGCTGCTGCCCATCCTGATCCCCATGCTTGCCGGTGCGCTGCTGAGCGCGATGCCGGCCCAGCGGCTGCGCGCGCAGCGCATCGTCTGCGCCGTGGCCACGCTCTTGCTGGCGCCAGTGGCGGTGCACCTGCTGCGCCAGGCGGCTGCCGGCGAGATTGCGGTCTATGCGATGGGCAACTGGTCCGCCCCGTTCGGCATCGTGCTGCAGCTGGACCGCACCGGTGCGATGATGCTGGCCCTGACCGTGGTGCTGGCCGTCGCTGCGCTGGCGGCGGCGGGGGAGGGCACGGCCCGGCAGGGCCGGCATTTCCATGCGCTGTTCCAGTTCCAGCTGATGGGCCTGAACGGCGCGTTCCTGGCGGGCGACCTGTTCAACCTGTTCGTCTTCTTCGAGATCCTGCTGATCGCGTCCTACGCACTGCTGGTGCATGGGGCAGGGCGGGCGCGTGTCGGCGCCGGGCTGCACTATGTGATCCTGAACCTGGTGGCGTCGTCATTCTTCCTGGTGGCTGTCGGCGTGCTGTATGGGCTGTCGGGCACGCTGAACATGGCGCACCTCGGCCTGCGCCTGGCCGGCCTGCCGGCCCAGGACCTGCCGCTGGCGGTGGCCGCCGGCGCCATGCTGATGCTGGTCTTTGCGCTGAAGGCGGCGCTGTTTCCGCTGTATTTCTGGCTGCCGCGCGCCTACGCCAGCGCCACCGGCCCGGTCGCAGCGCTGTTTGCCATCATGACCAAGGTCGGCATCTACGCGATGCTGCGTTGCGATGCGCTGATCTTCGGCGGCCCGCGGGGGCTGCTGGGGCCATTCCTGCATGACTGGGTGTTCGTGCTGGCGCTGTTCACGCTGGCGGTAGGCGCGCTGGGCGCGGTCGCCGCCGGCACGCTGCGCGCGATGACCAGCTACCTGGTGGTGGCATCAGTCGGGTTGCTGGCCGCCTGCGTATCGATGCAGACGCAAGCCGGCTGGGCCGCGGCGATGTTCTACCTGCTCAGCACCACGCTGTGCACCGCCGCGCTGTTCCTGCTGGCCGACGCGCTGGAACCGGAGCCGGCGCGCGAGGACGGGACCCCGGTCAGTGCCTCGCGGCTGGCGGGCCTGCTGTACCTGGTGGGCGTGGTGGCAGCGGTGGGCCTGCCACCGCTGTCGGGCTTCCTCGGCAAGGCCATGGTCCTGCGCGCGACCCCGCCGCCGTGGGTGCCGGCGCTGTGGCCCGCGGTGCTGGTGTCGAGCCTGCTGCTGCTGATTGCCGTGTCCCGCACCGGCACGCGGCTGCTGTGGCGGCTGCCGCATGCGGCGGCGCGCGTGCCGGAAGGGGATGAATACCTCGACGACGACCATCCCGGCGCGGCACGCCTGCGCGTGCGGCCCGACGCGCGCAAGCTGGCCTGCTGCGCACTGCTGCTGGCGGGCAATGTCGCGCTGACGGTATGCGCGCGGCCGGTCAGCGACTATGTGGCTGACGCGGCCGCGCAACTGCTGGACCGCGCCGCCTATCTGCGGGCAGTGCTGCCCGGAAAGCCGGCGTAAGCCATGCTGCAGCGTCTGCTTCCCCATCCCTGGCTGAGCCTGATCCTGATGATCATGTGGCTGCTGCTGACCAATAGCCTGGCACCCGGGCACTGGCTGCTGGGGGCACTGCTCGGCTGGGCCATCGGCCGGCTGGCCGACCGCTGGCTGGTGCTGGGCGCGTTCCGCTTGTCGCGGCCCGACCTGATCCTGCGGCTCAGCATCCATGTGCTGTTCGATATCGTGAAAGCCAATGTGGAAGTGGCCATCATGGTGCTGGGCCCCACCGCGCGCCTGCGCCCAGCCTTTATCGTGGTGCCGCTCGATGTCGAGCACGAGCTTGCCACCACCGCACTGATCAGCATCGTCTCGCTCAGCCCCGGCACGCTGTGTGCCGAACTGAGCGACGACCGCCGCGCCTTGCTCGTGCACGTGCTGGACCTGGAGGAAGAGGCCGCGCTGGTCGGGCTCATCAAGTCGCGCTATGAAACCCCGCTCAAGGAGATCTTCCAATGCTTGCCATCGTGATACCGGTCTGCCTGGTGATCCTGGGCCTCGCCTTCCTGCTGACCCTGGCGCGGCTGCTGCGCGGACCCAGCCTGCCGGACCGCATCGTGGCGCTGGACACACTGAATATCAACGCCATCGCGCTGATCGTGGTGCTAGGCATCAGCCTGGATTCGGCACTGTTCTTCGAGGCCGCGCTGCTGATCGCGGTGATGGGCTTTGTCGGCACCGTGGCGCTGTCCAAGTACCTGCAGCGCGGCGACATCATCGAATACTAGGGAGCGCCAGATGCTGCATCCTGTTGCGGAATTCATCGTGTGCGCGCTGCTGCTGGTGGGCAGCGTTTTCATGCTGGTCGGGGCGATGGGGCTGTTCCGGCTGCCGGACTTCTTCATGCGGCTGCATGGGCCGACCAAGTCGACCACGCTGGGCGTGGGCGGGGTGGTGCTGGCCTCCGTGGCGTATTTCAGCTTCCGGGGCGATGCCAGCCTGCATGAACTGCTGGTGACCGCCTTCCTGTTCCTGACCGCGCCGATCAGTGCCCACATGCTGGCCAAGGCCGCGCTGCAGCGCCAGCTGCCGGTGGATCCGTGCACGCGCGGCAGCGGCTGGATGCCGCGCATCCGCGATTAGGGCAGCAACGCGCAAACCCGACAGCCACAGGAAACGAAGCATGCCAACCGCGCCTTGGTGCCTGCTGCAACGGTTTACTTTCGCTGCAATGTGTCCTACACCCAGTCAGGCGATGCCGGCACCTTTCACGCCAGGGCAGGGGGTTTCATGGACTTGCAACACTCGGACAAGGTCTTCGCGGGCGCGATTCCTGACGTCTATGAGGCCTTGATGGTGCCGATGATCTTTGCGCCATACGCTGCCGACATGGCTGCCCGCATCGCAGCGCTGCAGCCGCGGCGGGTGCTGGAACTGGCCGCCGGCACCGGCGTGCTGACCCGGGAAATCGCCGGGCGGCTGTCGGCCGATACCATGATCGTTGCCACCGACCTCAACGCGCCGATGCTGGCGCGGGCCGAGCAGGCCGGCACCAGCCGCCCGGTGCAATGGCGTGAGGCCGACGCCATGGCGCTGCCGTTTGCCGATGCCAGCTTCGACATGGTCGCCTGCCAGTTTGGCGTGATGTTCTTCCCGGACAAGGGCCGCGCCTTCGCCGAAGCCCGCCGCGTGCTGGCGCCGGGCGGCACGCTGATCTTCAATGTCTGGGACCGGCTGGAATTCAACGCCTTTGCCCGCGATGTCACCGGGGCACTCGCCACGCTGTTTCCCGACGCGCCGCCCGAGTTCATGGCCCGCGTCCCGCACGGCTACCACAGCCAGGCCACCATCGAGCAGGATCTGCGCCTGGGCGGATTCCAGTCATCGCCGGTCTTTGAAACCGTCGCGGCAACCAGCCGCGCCAGCGCCGCCCGCATCCCGGCGGTGGCATTCTGCCAGGGCACGCCATTGCGGGCCGACCTGGAGCGGCGCGGGCCGGATGCGCTCGGCCAGGCAACCGACCATTGCGAACAGGCGTTCCTGCAGACTTACGGCGCGGGTCCATTGGCCGGTCCGATGCAGGCGCACGTGGCGATGGTAACCGCGCCCGCGGGGTAAAGCAGCCCCGGCAGGTCGCCGCCAGGCCATCGCCGGGGCGTGCGCAAATCGCCGCTTGCACCGATACTGTAGCCAGGCTCGGCTTGAGACAGCACGGATCGTCGGCTACCATCAGCGCGGCGCGGTCCGGATTCCCCTGGCGCGCGCTGTCGGACGATGACTACGATGCCCTTGTTCGCGTGCTCGCGATCGGTCTGCTGTTAGGTTCGCTGTCGGGATGCGATTTCCTGCGTGGCTATGCTGAAGGCGAATCCGCGGTCATGCGGGACTTCAGGGCCGGGGCTCGTGCCGATGAGCTCGGGGCGGCGCGCTTTGTCTTCGATGACTTCGGCGGCCTGAGCACCGATACCCTGGAAACCAATGCGCTGCCGTGGAAGCTGGCAACGACGGCGCTGCTGCTGGCCGGCGGCCCCGGCGTTCCGGTCACCCATGACGCCTTGCGCCGGGCGCTGCGCGAGTTCGGATTCATCTATCCCGATGCGGTCCGCAACTGGCCGCGCCAGCAACAGCCCAGGTTCGACAAGCCCCTGGGCGTGGTCAGCGGAATAATCGGCCGGGACATCCCGAAAATCCGCCTGGAGGTGTCCAACCTGGGATGCGCATCGTGCCATGCGGGCATCACCTACGGCAAGGACGGGCGTCCCACCAACGATGTCTGGCTGGGGCTGCCGAATACCTCCCTCAACCTCGACGCCTTCGTCGCCGCGGTCTATCAGGCGGTGAAGCGGGTGAAATCCGATCCGGAGAAGCTCCTGTCAGCCATCCACCAGCTTTACCCCGACACTAGCAAGGAGGAACTGGATACCATCCGGAAATTCGTCTGGCCGCGGCTGGTGAAACGGGTGGCGGAACTTGAAGCCAGCGGTGACGAGCCACTGCCGTTCAGCAACGGGGCGGCCGGCAGCACCAATGGTGTCGCGGCACTCAAGTTCCAGTTTCATCTTCTCCCAGCGGGCATCGCCGCCAGTGGTTCCACCTCGATTCCGGAACTGGGCTACCGAAGCCTGCGCTCATCGCTGCTCTATGACGGCGTCTATACCAGCAAGGGCGCGCCGCGCTTCGTGCCGGTAGCGCCCGGTGCCGCCAATGATGCCGGGCGGCTGGCGCATATCGTGGCCTTCTTCACCGTGCCGACCATGGGCATGCCGCCGGATCGCGCCGGCCGCGCCATTCCGCGAGTGGAAGACGTCATGCGCTTCATGGCGGGCTACACGCCGCCGCCGTTTCCGGGCCCGGTTGACCGTCCCCGCGCCGCGCGCGGCCGCGCCATCTTTGATGCCCACTGCGCCCAGTGCCACGGCAGCTACAGCCAGGACACTGAGCGCCCGCGGCTTGTCAGCTTCCCCAACCGGTTGGTGGCACAAGCGGATATCGGTACTGACCCGACGCGTTGGCAAGCGATCGATCCCGGCCTGCTGCAAGCCATCTCGCGCTCCGAGCTGGGCAAGCATATCGACGCGGCAAGCACCGGGGGCTATGTCGCGCCCATCCTCTCCGGCGTGTGGGCGACGGCACCGTACCTTCACAACGGCTCCGTGCCCACGCTCTGGCATCTCATGCATCCGCAGGCGCGGCCCAGGCGCTTCTGGGTCGGCGGTCATGCACTGGACTACGGCAAGCTGGGCATCGCCGGCAAGCTCGATGCGGACGGCACCTGGGCCTATCCGGCCAGCTACCAGCCGTGGTCGAAACCCGTGCTCTACGACACGGCGACAGCGGGGCGCGACAACCGCGGCCATGAAAAGGCGTTCTTGACCCTTGCCGAAAGCGACAAGGATGCGCTGCTGGAATTCCTGAAGCTGCTTTAGCCTTGTGGGTTGTCCCGGTTCATGACTGAAAGGACTCACGATGCCGCCCGTTGGCAGCTTGACCCGGCTGAAGGCACGGCAGTAGCATCGGTTCAGCGCAACCAGGATGGAGCGCAGACGATGATTGTCGATCTCTCTCATGTGTTCCACGACGGGATGCCTGGCGTCCTCTTCAAGCGCGAAACCGGCGAAGCGGTCGAGTTGACCGCGCGTATCCGGCCGTTCATGACGCATGCGCAATCAGGCTGGCACTACGAGGGCAAAGCCTCGTTCGAGATTTCCGAGGTGGCGTTCCAGACATCCGTCGGCACCAAGCTGGATGCGCCCCGTCACCGCTTCGAAGGCGCGGAAGACATTGCTGCGCTCGATCTCAGCCGGCTGGTGCTTGACGGCGTGGTCATCGATGCCCGCCACGCGACCCCCGGGCAACAACTTGCGTGGCATGACCTGCAGTTTCCCGAGCAGCTCGCAGGCCAGGCCGTGCTGGTGAATTTCGACTGGGATCGCCATTGGGGGACGGAGATCTATCGATCGCACCCGTTTATCTCACGCGACGTGATCAGCCGGCTCTGCGACGCGGGCATTGCCTTGTTCGGGGTGGACTGCGCCAACGTCGACTCGACCCAGGATCCGGAACGCCCGGCGCACACCCGGTTTCTGGGACGAGGCATCCTGATCGTCGAGAACCTCACCGGACTGTCGCGCTTGCATGGCGTGCCGTTTCGCTTCTTTTCCATCCCGCTGAAGGCGCGGGACGCGGCGGCTTTCCCCGTCCGCGCCTTCGCCGAGGTGCGCGAACACGCATAGCCAGGACCGCGCCCGGGGTAAGGGCCGCAACCCGCAAGCGTCGTTGGCTCAGGATGCCTGCATCAGCTCTGCGGTGGGAAGTCTTGCGCTCCGGGGGATGCCGCGGACCGGCACAGGCCCAAAGCGCATGATGTTCACGAGCCGGTTTCTGCGCGGCAACCGCTGGCTTTCGGCAAGCAGGGCGGCATGGCCAGGTGAATCGGCCAGCGCCGACATCGGCACGCCGGCAAAGCCCCTGGCAGTCATGGCCAGCCAGAACCGGTACCAGCGGCGCCCGATGTCAAAGCTCGTGACGTCCGGTGCGGCATGAATCAGGACGATCCGGGCCGCGCTTTTCACTTTTGCGCTTTCCGATGCCAGCAGGCGGGTCAGCGAAAGCGCAGAGAGCAGCCGGATCACACGGGGTCTCAGCGCAATCGACGCACCCCAGGCTTCCCACCGCGACAGTGCCATGCAGTCGGCCGAAAGCCCGTCGCGCGGCCAGCCCGGATCGTGCGGTGACAAGCGCAGCCAGTGATAGAGCTCCTCGGCAAACCGTGGGTCATCCAATCCCGCAGCAGCAGCGTCGTCATACCATTGGGCGATTTGCGCCGTGCTGTTCTTGCTCGCCAGCGTGACGAATTCGGCGTGGTCCGCAGCGCATTCGCCCAACGAATTGATCTGCGGCGGGGTCGCACGGAGAAACTTGCCTCGATAGGCGCGGCGCGCGTCCACGAAGGCGGCAAGGGGATCCGGGCCCGCACCTGATGTGATCAGGGCAGATGCGGCCCGGCGAAAGTCCTGGGTAGCGGGAGGGTAGGGCAGGCTGGAGACCTCAGGCTGGGTGAGCCTCAACCCGAGCGTCGACAACGCCATGGTCATGCCTTCCCAGGCCATGCCCAGGGCGATCTGGTTGTCCCGCCCGGTGGGGTCGCCCACGGACAGCCATCGCGCAGGGTCTTCAAACAGTTCAACCTTGTCGCCGGCAAAGCGCCAGCGAGCGGGCTGGATATTGTGCGCGCTGGGGGCGCGGCCAGCCTGGGCAACGAGGGTGAGTTGCTGATCGCGCGTGAGCATCACTAGATGGCCTTCCTGAAGAGATGCAGCCGATGCAGTGGCCTGGCGCCCATCTTCTCCATCTGCTTCTGGCTGGCGCCATTCGAATCCGACACCCAGCTGATGCCCAGGTGCGAGTACCCGGCACCGCGCATCGCCTTGAGCAGATGGTGCAGCATGACGCCGTTGACGCCGCGGCTGTGGTAGTCCCTGCGCACGGAAAAAAAGATGATCGCCGCACGCTTGCGGCTGGCGCGGAACCTGATGAGATGCCAGAGCGTTGACAATTTCAGGCGGAAGCCGGTGGCGCGCAGAAACGGGTTGAGATCCGGCACGCACAGCAGCACCCCGATCGGTTCGCCCTTGAAATAAGCGGTATAGGACAGGCGCTCGTCGATGATCCACATCATGCCGGCGCAGGGAAACAGGAATTCCTCCTCCGTCAGCGGCACGAACATCGGGTTGTTGGCGAAGCCATCGTTCAGGACCGCGCATGCCTCCAGCAGGCGCCGGTCAAAGCCGCGCCGCCGGATGGGCTCGAATTGCCAGGCGGGATCCTGCAGCAGTGCGCGTTGCTTGCTTCCGATCAACTGCACCGGATCGTAGCTGCGCACGTCGAGCTCGAACGTGCGCATCGGAAAGAACGGCTCGAAGCCGCATGCCCGGAGCAGCCTGGCAATATGCGGCGGCGTGTATTCCTGGTAGGTGTATGGCGGATGCTCGAAGCCCTCGGTGACGATGCCGATCATCTGCGTGATCGTCAGGTTGAAACTGCCAGCCAGTTCCTCACAGCCGTTGTGCTTCACCCAGCCCGCCGCCGCGCCGAGCAGCGCTTGCGCGACCTCCACGTCATCGACGCAGTCGAACATGCCGAAGTAGCCGCGCTGCTGGCCGTATTGCTGATTGGACGCATCGTGGATATGGGCCAGGATACGGCCCACGATCTGTCCGTCCCGATGGGCGGTGAACCAGGTGCGGCGCGCAAACTGCCGGAACAGCGGGTTCTTCGCCGGGTCCAGCGCGCGCGCAAGATCCCCCTTCATCGGCGACACAAAATGGGTATCGCGTCCATAGCAGGCGAAGGGCGCCTCGAAGAACGCGTCGAAATCGCCTTCACGCAGCACTGTTGTCATGCGGCCTCCCGCTGTCCGAGATGGCGCGCCAGCCGCAGGATCACCGCGGCGCGCAACTCGCCGATGGCCGCGTTGGCGCCTTGCGGCAGGTTCAGCAGCACCACTTGCGCGGGCTGGCGCGCGATCAGCAGGGCATGCGTCATTTCGTGGCGCTCGAGCAGGTCCACCAGCTGCTCCGCGGCCTCGACCCGATCGCCTTGCCGGATCCTGGCCCACGCCCTGGCGTCGCCGATCGACACGGGCTCACGCCGCCTTCCTGCCAGCTCGAACAGTGCGTCCAGGGCGTAGCCACCAAGCTCCGCGTTGCCGAGCACCACATGGTCTGCGGTCTGCGGCAGGCGCCTGAGCGAATGCAGGAAACCCTCTGGCGTATCCAGCCGGGCGTGGAGCAGCCAGCGCAGGAACGCGTTGCCATCACCGGCCAGCGAAACGGCGCGAATGCGGACAAAAATGGCCGTCAGCAGCACCCATGCAATGGCAACGGGCATGCCGCGCAGGCCAGCCTCGGCAAAGCCCGGGCCGGGCCCGCGCGAAGCCAGCGCCATCACGCTGGCCAGCACGACGGCGAAGAGCAGGGCGGCTGCAATATGCACCAGCAGCCCGCGCACGACCCGCTGCGATTCCGACAGGTTCAGGAAGACATAGACGAATGCCAGCGCCCCCAGCGCCCCGAGGCGAACCGGCACATGGCCGAGTTCCTCGCGGAAGTCAGTGGCCGCGAGCGGCACGGCCAGGGCCACGACCACCACTACCGCCCGGGCCAGGCGTTCCTCGTTGTCGGACAGCTCGGCATCGCGCAGCCACAGCAGGAACCAGCCATTGCTTGCCGTCACCACGGCAAAGCAGCCAAGGAACGTCAGCAGCAGCGGCGTATTGCCCGACAGATCGGTAAAGAGATTGACGACGAAGAACACCACCGACACGCCCAGCGCCAGCAGCTTCAGCCACAACGGGTGGTGGCGCCGCACCAGGTGCTCGGCAAACAGGGTCATGGCAATGGGCAGCAGGGTTGCCGCTGCAAACACCAGTTGCGCAAGCAGCGTGCCGCCAAACAGCCAGGAAAAGCCCCGGACCGCCAGCAGCGCCGTCAGCACCCCGAACAGGAACAGGCCCGTGCCGGCCCCGGCCTCGCGCCGGGACCAAAGGAAATGCAGGTAGAGCCCGCAGCCCACCGCGCCGAGCCAGGTAACGGCCACATCGCTTGCCAGGGCGTCAATCACGCGTCAACCCTCATCTCGCATCAGCCTTGTCATGAAGCGCCGTACCAGCGCGCGTACGGCCCATGCCGTCAGCACATTGCGCGGTGTCTCGACACGCATGCTCCAGGGATTGAAGAAATAGCCGCGCACGCCGGCCAGCCGCGGCCGGCCGAGCACCAGCTTGATGGCTTCGAACGCCATCAGGTTGCCCGTGGTGATCACCATCGGCGCAAACGACATGCGCTTGCGCTTGCCGGTCAGCAGGTCCCTGGCGATGCCAAGCTCAACATGCCGGACGGAGCTCGAGTTGACCATCACATATTCCAGTTCCTTGCCCAGGCATGCCTGCCTGACCTCCGGCGTCAGGGACTTCCAGTCCATGCCGGCCGTGGGGTAGGACAGACGCTCCTCGGGCCGGGGATCTTGCGGTCGGACGACCGTGACCGAGGGCAGGGGAGCGGTATAGGCGTCGATGACGGTCGCACCATGCTCCCGCGCCTTGCGATAGAGCGCGATGCCCGCGGCCATGTCATCCATGCCGTTGACCACGATCTTGTAACGGCTCAGCAAGTCATCGAGCTTGTCGGTCCACTCCGCGCCGAAGGTCTCGATGGCAAGCTCCGGGTTGATGCGCCGGATCTGCGCCACGGTGGCCTCGACCTTGTTCACGCCAACGGTATCCAGGCTGGCAAACACCTGGCGGTTCAGGTTCG
Organism: Cupriavidus necator; assembly: GCA_022041995.1. Taxonomy (GTDB): domain Bacteria; phylum Pseudomonadota; class Gammaproteobacteria; order Burkholderiales; family Burkholderiaceae; genus Cupriavidus. Next base: position 2,133,570 of record CP074381.1, on the reverse strand, counting down.
ACACGTCGAATGCATCGAAGTCCGCCAGCGCAAAGCCGCCGATGCCGACCCGTGCCAGCGCCTGCAGGCAGGCGCCGCCCATGCCGCCGACACCGCAGATCAGCACCCGTGCATTACGCAATTGCTGCTGTTCCGCGTCGGTCACGAAACCGATGTTGCGGGTGGTGAATTCCTCGTATGAAAAGGGTGGAATCATTGGCTTTTCCTTGCGCGCAGGACTCCCAGCGGCTCACGCGGATTCAGCCAGTGGAACAATGGCAGGACGATCCGGCCGACAGCCAGGAACGCAATCTGATAGAGGATGGCGGGCAGCGAGTCCCGAGGCACTTCCCGCAACAGGTATTTCCGTGCGCTGGCCAGGTCCAGGCAGGCGATCTGCAGGAAATCGTCGCCGCGCTGGTAATCCAGCTCCCGCTGGCAGAGTTCGTTGGCGCGCTCGTCCCGATGCTTCGGCGCCTGGTCGAAGGTTTTCTTGAGATTGTCCGAGCCGCCCGTATAGGCATCGGTAATCACGAACCGCGCCTCGTCAAATCCCGCCGCCTGGTCAACACCAAAGACATGCCGATGCGATTTCATGATCTCGCGGGCCACGCTCAGGTGTTCAAAGCTGCGCCGCGACGGCTCAAAGGGATTGGGATAGGCCGTGACAAAGACCTCGGCGACCTTGCCGATGATGGCCGGCACCTGGGTCACATTGCTGATCCAGATCGGGCGCAGGCCGCGGCGAAAGAAAAGCAGGATGCAGGTCAGCCCGTACAGCACCCAGGACAGTCCTTGCGTGCGATAGCCCGGATCGACCATCACCAGCCCAAGGTGAATGGCCTCGGCCGGCCGTCCCTTGATTTCGACCGGCATGACCGACAGCGCGTTGAACGCAATCGGCCGGCCGCTGTCCCGGTCATAAAGCAGCGTGATCACGGCCCGCCGCAGCCTTTCAGGGTCGCCGGAAAGCACCCCGTAATCGAGATCCTTGCCGATTCCCCGTTGCACGATGCCGCGCATCTCAGCCAGCATGGCTTCAAGCTGCTGAGCGTCCATCCACAAGCCGGGCCGCTCGACGACCCGGATCCGGACGGACCGGCTGGCCCTCAGGCTCAGGTCCAGGTAGCGCAGCCGCTGTCGAAAACGCCCGATGAATTTGAACATGCAGGTTTGGCTGGTGCCTTGTTCTTGTGTGGCCGGACCGGGAGGCAAGTGTGGATTGGAGCATATAACAGCCAGGCTATGGTGTCACGGGCGTGGCCACAGATGCCGACAGCAAGCCAGTTTTGGTCGGGGGTATGTCTTTTCTATTTGGGCCAAGTACGGCAATACTAATTGGTCCTCATGCTCAAGTTACGCATAATGTATATTATGTTAAATCGAATATATCTCAGCCTGAGGGACTCGTTCCCGGTATCCCGCTGAGGCGTGTCTTCTAGATCTGATGCATATGTTCAGCAAGCTGGTCAAAGGCAGTTGTTTTGCCTAGAATACTGGACATATGCCTGCCTTTACCGATACCACCTCTGTCCTAGAGCGTCACTTGCTGCTGCAACTCGGCGACCGTATCAAACGCCTGCGGAAGGCGCGGAACGTTAGCACGGTCGAAATGGCCAAGCGCGTCGGCATCTCCCGGACGACCCTCGCTGCCGTTGAGGCAGGCGACCCCGCGCCGACGATGGGCACATACTTGCGCGTGATGTCCGTCCTGGGCGTGGCCGGTGACCTCGCCCTCTTAGTCAGTGACACGTTCCAGCCGCCGTTAGCCAATTCGGCGGCCGGCTCGTCCAAGCGTGCCAGACCACAAGTGCAGGTTATGGTCAGGACTGATCGCAGCCGCCATGAAGCTCAGGACTTGCAGAGCATGGCGCTCCACAAGGAGGCGATCCGCATGATTCATGACGATCCTGCGCTTCTGGACCGCGCCCAAGAGATCCTCAGACGATGGCGCTCGCAGGGAGACTCACGGTCTGATTCACTCTGGTCCGAGTGGGAAACGATTCTTGCGAACCGGTCGTGGCGCAAAGCGCTGGGCCGGACTCGGCGTGCTCAAGAGCTTCGGCAGGCCTCTCCCCTGCCGACGCTTCTACCCGATGCCGTTCGACAGGACGTGCTTGCACAGATCCAGGCGTTGAAGAAGGGCGTTGTCCTCGGGGACCAGGAATGAACCGGGAAGATCTGGAACACATCATTCGAGCTGCGGCCGACATTACGAACGAGTACGAGTTCGTTGTCGTTGGCAGCCAATCGATCCTGGGGCCGATCCCCAATCCCCCGGCGGTTTTCACGATGTCCGCGGAGGCCGACATCTACCCGCTCAATGCTACCGACAAGGCGGATGCGATTGACGCAGCCATCGGAGAGGGTTCGCGCTTTCACGAGACGTATGGTTACTACGCGCAGGGCGTCGGGCCTGAGACTGCGTGCCTCCCAGCCGGCTGGCAAAGCCGCCTGCAGCGCATCCAGACCGCGGGCACGAACGGGCGGGTTGGCTATTGCTTGGGCGTCGTTGACCTCTTTATGGCGAAGGCGGTAGCGGATCGCGACAAGGACCGCGTCTTCTGTATGGCCCTAATTCAGTACGGCTATGTTTCGCCGCGCGCAGCGATCGGCCTCGTCGACGACATGCCGATAGAAAAAGCTGCACAGGGACGACTGCGTGCACGCATTAAGCGCTGGACGAAAGCATTGCGGGACCAAGGTCATGCGGTCCCCGCCGATGACGCCTAGGTCTGCTTTCAGAGGGCGCCACAACATTGACCGCGCGTCGCATCCACACCGGCATCTGCCCTGCCCCGCCCGACTGAGCCCCTCAGTGTTGCGGTAACAGACAGGACGTGGGATCGGCGGCGGTGAAATCACCCGCAGCCTGGCGCGCCCCTACACCTGCCTGTACTCGGCCACATGGGGCCTGGAGCCACCGGTCCGATCCCTGTGACGCTCTCGTTTGCCCGCCAGCCGGTCAGTTTCCTGTCGGCACCGACCAGTCCTCCACCACTAGGCCAGGGACGCGCCAGAACGCCTGATCATTGGTCACCAGCACTGCACCCGCCTCCCGCGCATGCGCGGCAATCAGCAAATCCAGTGCGCCCATCGGCTGCCCTTGGGATTCCAGCACAGCGCGGGTCTCGCCATAGCTGGCCATCACCGAAGACGCCCAGGGCAACACCTCAACCCGGCGCAGCAGCTCGTCGACGGCGCGCGCGAGGCGCGCTGCGCCGGGGCGCTTGGCCAATCCGTACATCAGTTCCGCGCCGGTGATGGCTGACAGGCACAGCGAAACCATTGGCGCGGCCGTTACGCGCGCCACGACTGCTGGATGTCCCCGCAGCAGATGGCTCACGATATTGGTGTCGAGCATGTAGCGCGTCATTCGAGGCCAGCCAGCGGATCCCGGGCTTGTTCGCCCTGCGTGCGGTCTGCCAGGAAGTCTGGGGGCACGGCACTACCCTCGATCTCAGCCAGAAAGCTGTCCCAACTCTCCGGACGGCGCGACAGAATCACGTCCCCTGTGGACGGGTCACGGCGTATATAAACCTCACGCTCAGCGAAGCGGAATTCCTGCGGCAGCCGCACCGCCTGGCTGCGGCCAGTGGTAAAGATCTTGGCAGTGGTGCTCATGAGTGTTTCCGTTGGTATAAGTGTCTTGAGTAAACCAATTTCACGAATGAAAGTCAGATGCCAGTCACATGAAGAACGAGCTGGCATCGCCGATGAAGTGCACCATCGAACTGAACGACGTGGAGAAACGAACCTTGGAAGAGCTTGCGCTGCGGCATCCGTATGAAGACTTCAGGGTTAGAGGACAAGGCTTGTTGCTGCTCGGTGCAGGTCAACGAGTGCACGAGATCGCGACGCAGTTGGATGTGAGCAAGAAGACTGTGTACAACTGGACGAACGCCTGGCGCGAGAAAGGGCTGTGCGGCTTGCTCAATGGTCATAAGGGAGGCCGCCCCCATTCGCTCTGCGAAGACATGGTTGCCACGGCTGTAGCCGCGGCGCGAGCGCAGTCCATGACGCTCAGACAGATTGCGCAGTGCATCGAGGCCGCCAATGGCATGCCGTTGCCCTGCCGCCTTGAAACGTTGGCCGGGGAACTGAAACGGGCAGGCTTTTCGTACAAGCGCGGCCGATACTCGCTCAAAAAAAACGCGACGAGCAGGAGTTTGCCGTGAAGGCTGCCACGCTCGAGAAATTGCAGCAAGCTGCTCGTGATGGTGCATGTCGTCTCGTCTATCTTGATGAGGCCGGATTTTCGGCCTCGCCGCCGGTGCAGCGTGGCTGGTCGCCAATTGGCCGACCTCACTGCACGGTTCCCCAACCGCACTGCAGGCGTTCAGTCTTGGGGGCATTGGATTACGGAGCCAACCGGCTTGTCCACCAGACCAGCAAAGGCAGCATCAAGCGTCCCTTCGTTATTGAGTTCCTGGAAGAGATTGCTCAAAGTGCCACGCCCGGTCAGCTCACGGTCGTCGTGCTCGACAACGCGAAGATCCATCACGCCATCGAGCAGGATATCCTGGACCGCTGGCTCTTCGAGCACCGTATGGTTCTCTTTCATCTGCCGCCTTACAGCCCCGAACTCAACCTGATTGAAATCGTCTGGAAACATGCCAAGTACCACTGGCGACGCTTCGTCACATGGACCAAAGAAACCATCGATACCGAGATCGAAATTCTCCTCTCCGGCTACGGCTCAAAGTTTGAAATCCGTTTCTCGTGAATACTTATATCAAAAGATATACCACTTGGCGATGGCTATCAAGATATCTACCACTGCGATTCTTGGTCATCTCCTGCCCTTCTGCTGTCTGGGCCGCACTCCGAGCCGAGATGAATCTGGTCAACGCTCCTACCAATTTTTCCCCGCCTCCCGGCAGCGTGAGCCCCCAGTTCCTTCAACCTTTGGTCTTTTAGGTCACATCTGCACATCGGCCGTGCACTTCTGAAAATGCGGAGGTTATATGCTTCGCTGTCTCGTACCAATCTACACCCGCCCGAAATAAATATTGCCCCCTGACGCCTCAGTTCGCACTGACTTCCCTGCCACCCCGGGCAGGACCAGGCCGCGAGTTGTCGCGCCATCCATGCCACGTGGCATCGCCCACCCTCTTGGCGTGCCGTTGCTATCTGATTGCCACCGCCTCGGATTCGCGGGGTTGCCAACCACCACCGAGCGCCTTGAAGGCAGCGACCGCTGCGCGTGCTGATTCCGTTTGCGCCTGTGCTCGCGTATCGGAGGCGCGTAGCAAGTTTTCGTCGGCTTGCAGGACTTCGATGAGGCTGACGACACCTTTTTGATATGCCGCAAACGAAGCCCGTCGCGCGCGGCCGAGCGAATCCACTCCCTGAGCGAGCACAGCAGCCTGCTCCTCGCGCTTGACCAGGGCCGAAAAGGCGTTTTCCACGTCCTCAGTTGCATGCAGCACGGCCAGTCGATAGGCCGCCAGCATCTCGGCCTCCTGGCCCTTGGCCTGATTGATCTGCGCGTTGATGCGGCCGAAGTCGAACAGACGCCAGCGCAGACCCAGCACGCCGGCAGCCTGACTGGCGCCGCCTGTGAACAAATTGCCAGCGGCCAACGAGGTCGCGCTGCCGATCAGTCCACTCAGGGAGAGCTTGGGTAGTACTCGGCAATGGCGACACCAATCCGCGCGTTCGATGCGGCCAGGCGGCGCTCGGCCACGATCAGGTCAGGCCGGCGCCTGAGCAGGTCACCCGGTGATCCCGTCGCTCCGAGTTGCGGCGCGACCGGGATGTCGCCAGCTTCAACCAGCTCCGCCCTGTGCGTGCCGGGCGGCGAGCCCAGCATCACATCCAGTGCGTTCATGGCCGCGTCCAGGGCCGCCTCGAGGAGCGGAACGGTTGCCCGAACCTGGGCGAGCGCTCCTTCGGCCTGCCTCACCTGAAGTTCGGCCGCCAACCCCTTGCCATACAGCAGGTTGATGGTTGAGAGCAGTTCCTGCTGCGTCTGTACCTGCCGCCGGGCAACGTTCAGACGGGCTTGCAATCCACGGACACTGATGTAGATGTCGGCGGTCTGTGCCGCCACAGCCAGGCGCGTGGCCGCTGCGCCAGCTTCCGAAGCCTGGTACTCGGCCAGCGCCGCTTCCCGTCCGCGACGCAGGCCGCCGAACAGGTCCAGTTCCCAGCTCGCGCTGACATTGGCCTCGTAAGCATTGCCATAGCGGTCGAAACCGGGCGTCGAGTTCAAGACTCGCCCCAAGGGCGTTTCAACGGATTGGTAGACCCTGGCTGCCTGGCCGCCGACATTGCCGGAAGGCAGCAACGCGGCATTTGCCATCCCAAGTCCTGCACGTGCTTGAACGATACGAGCGGATGCCTGCGCGAGGTCAAGATTCTGTTCCAACGCAAGGGTCACAAATCGTGTCAGTTGCGGATCTCCGAAACCCATCCACCATGTGGCGAGGTCGGCACTGCCAGTCGCGTGCCGATGGTCGACCGCTGCCTGGCCCAGGAACCGTTCCGACATTGGTGCGTCTGGCCGGACGTAATCAGGGCCGACCGCGCAGCCTGCCGAGAGGGTGGCAACAATGAGTGCAGCAAGGGTATGTTTAGGCAGCATAGGGCTTCTTCATAGGCAACACGCTAGTGACCATAATACCAAATGGTCACGAGTTGTCCAATGCTTGCGGCTGGCGTAAGCTGGAGCCCATGACTAAAACCAGTACTTATCCCACCCCAGCCCGGGGCCCGGCCGACCACGAGGTGCGAGATCAGATCGTGGCCGCGGCCACCGAGCACTTCAGCCGCTACGGCTATGAAAAAACGACTGTCTCGGATCTCGCCAAGGCCATCGGTTTTTCCAAGGCATACATCTACAAGTTCTTCGAGTCCAAGCAAGCCATCGGCGAAATGATCTGCGCGAACTGCCTGCGCGAGATCGAAACCGAGGTCAGAGCGGCTGTTGCGGAGACCGATCTGCCGCCGGAGAAGCTGCGGCGGATGTTCAAAGTCTTCATCGAGGCCAGCCTTCGCCTGTTCTTCCAGGATCGCAAGCTTTACGAGATTGCCGCATCGGCGGCCACAGAGCGCTGGCAATCGGTGCTTGCCTATGAAGGGCGCATCCAGAAGTTACTTCAGGACATCTTGCAGGAGGGCCGTCAGAGCGGAGACTTCGAGCGCAAAACACCCCTCGATGAAACCGCAATGGCGATCTACCTGGTGATGCGCCCTTACCTCAACCCGCTGCTCTTGCAGCACAGCTTCGACTACACCGACGAAGCGCCGGCGCAACTGTCTGGCCTGGTTCTGCGCAGCCTCTCGCCCTGACGCATTTGTGACCATTGACTAAATTGGTCACATGAACAACAATGAAGGTCCTGATCACTTCGGTCAATGGGGACTTTCATGCTCCGGCCTCGCATCGTTACCGCTACAGCCATCTGTGTATTGCCGTTTGCATTGGTCGCTTGCGGCGGAAAAGCACAATCCGATCCGCGCACCGAGGCACCGCTGGTGCGTGCTGCAATCGTCCAGGGTGCGCCCCCTGCGTCACGTTCGTTCACCGGCACCGTAGCCGCCCGGGTGCAGAGCGACTTGGGTTTCCGGGTCTCCGGCAAGGTGCTGGAGCGGCTGGTGGATGCCGGGCAAACCGCCAGGCGCGGCCAGCCGCTCATGCGCATCGACCCCGTCGATCTGAAGCTTGCCGCGCATGCACAGCAGGAAGCCGTCGCCGCCGCGCGAGCGCGGGCGCGGCAGACAGCGGAGGATGAAGCCCGCTATCGCGACCTGCGCGGAACCGGCGCAATCTCGGCGTCGGCCTACGACCAGATCAAGGCTGCAGCGGATGCTGCCAAAGCCCAGCTCAGTGCGGCCGAAGCCCAGGCCGACGTTGCCCGTAATGCAAGCCGCTATACAGAGTTGGTGGCGGATGGCGATGGTGTCGTCATGGAAACGCTGGCCGAACCCGGCCAAGTCGTCAACGCTGGACAGACCGTGGTGCGCCTGGCCCATGCCGGGCGTCGCGAGGCCGTTGTCCAGTTGCCGGAAACCCTGCGCCCCGCGATCGGTTCCACCGGACAAGCCACGCTCTTCGGCAAAGAAGGCGTGGGCGTTCCGGCCAAGCTCCGGCAACTCTCGGATGCTGCAGATCGACTCACCCGCACCTTCGAGGCCCGCTACGTACTGGAGGGAGAGCTAGCCAATGCGCCATTGGGCACCACGGTCACAGTCCAGGTCCCGGACGGCCAACCCTCCGTGCAAGGCGGCTTACAGGTGCCGATTGGCGCCCTGTTCGATGCGGGCAAGGGACCAGGGGTGTGGGTCATCCATGGTGTGCCGGCAAAGGTTTCCTGGCGGCCGGTCGCAGTCCAGCGCCTGAATGACGACGGCGCACGCATCGCCGGTCAACTCAAGCAAGGCGACCGGATCGTCGCGCTCGGCGCGCACCTGCTGCGCGAAGGTGAGCAGGTCCGGGTGGCAGCTCAAGCCGCCGCCACCGCGACCGAAGGAGTCCGTCCGTGAGCGAAGGTCGTTTCAACCTGTCGGCGCTCGCCGTGCGTGAGCGCTCCATCACCTTGTTCCTGATCTGCCTGATCTCACTGGCCGGGCTCATTTCATTCTTCAGGTTGGGCCGGGCGGAAGACCCGGCCTTCACGGTCAAGGTGATGACCATCGTCACCGCCTGGCCTGGCGCCACCGCGCAGGAAATGCAGGACCAGGTCGCCGAGAAGATTGAAAAGCGCATGCAGGAGCTGCGCTGGTATGACCGGACCGAGACCTACACAAGACCTGGCCTGGCGTTCACGACCTTGACCTTGCTCGACAGTACGCCACCTTCGGAAGTGCAGGAGGAGTTCTATCAGGCTCGCAAGAAAGCCGGCGATGAGGCCAACAACCTTCCGCCTGGCGTGATCGGACCGATGGTCAACGACGAATACGCGGATGTCACCTTTGCACTGTTCGCGCTCAAGGCCAAGGGCGAACCGCAGCGCTTGCTGGTACGCGACGCAGAGACATTGCGCCAGCGGCTGCTGCACGTGCCGGGCGTGAAGAAGGTCAACATCGTCGGCGAGCAGTCGGAGCGCATCTATGTCGAGTTTTCGCATGAGCGCCTGGCAACGCTGGGCGTCAGCCCGCAGGACGTATTCGCCGCCCTCCATAGCCAGAATGCCCTGACGCCGGCTGGCTCCGTTGAAACCAAGGGGCCGCAGGTGTTCATTCGCCTGGACGGCGCTTTCGACGAAATGCAGAAGGTCCGCGACACGCCGGTGGTGGCGCAAGGCCGCTCGCTGAAGCTGTCGGACATTGCCACGGTCAAGCGTGGTTATGAAGATCCTTCTACTTTCATGATCCGCAACGGTGGCGAACCCGCGCTGCTGCTGGGCATCGTCATGCGCGACGGTTGGAACGGACTCGACCTGGGCAAGGCGCTGGACAGAGAGGTTGGTGCGATCAACGCAGAGCTGCCGCTGGGCATGGGCCTGACCAAGGTCACCGACCAGGCCGTCAACATCAGCTCGGCGGTCGATGAATTCATGGTCAAGTTCTTCGCCGCTTTGCTGGTGGTCATGCTGGTGTGCTTCGTGAGCATGGGCTGGCGTGTGGGCCTGGTGGTTGCCGCAGCAGTGCCGCTGACCTTGGCCATGGTCTTCGTGGTGATGGCCGCGTCCGGCAAAAACTTCGACCGCATCACCCTGGGATCACTGATCCTGGCGCTGGGCCTGCTCGTAGACGACGCCATCATCGCCATCGAGATGATGGTGGTGAAGATGGAAGAAGGTTACAGCCGCATCGCCGCCTCCGCTTATGCCTGGAGCCATACCGCAGCGCCGATGCTTTCGGGCACGCTGGTCACGGCCGTCGGCTTCATGCCCAATGGCTTCGCACGATCTACCGCTGGCGAATACACCAGCAACATGTTCTGGATCGTCGGCATCGCACTGATCGCGTCGTGGGTAGTCGCAGTGGTTTTCACACCTTACCTGGGCGTCAAGCTGCTGCCCGACTTCAAGACGGTCAAAGGCGGCCACGACGCGCTCTACGACACACCGCGCTACAACCGCTTCCGTCAGGTGCTGGAGCGCGTCATCACACGCAAGTGGCTGGTCGCCAGTTCGGTGGTGGCGCTCTTCGTCGTGGCTGTGCTCGGCATGGCGGTGGTCAAAAAGCAGTTCTTCCCGATCTCTGACCGCCCGGAAGTGCTGGTCGAGGTGCAGATGCCCTATGGCACATCGATCGCGCAGACCAGTGCCGCCACGGCGAAGGTGGAGGCCTGGCTGGCCAGACAAGAGGAAGCAAAGATCGTCACAGCCTACGTCGGCCAGGGCGCGCCACGCTTCTATCTGGCAATGGGGCCGGAACTGCCTGATCCATCGTTTGCCAAGATCGTGATCCGCACGGACAGCCAGAATGAGCGCGATGCGTTGAAACTGCGACTGCGCCAGGCGATTGCCGGCGGTCTTGCTTCTGAGGCGCGCGTGCGTGTCACCCAACTCGTGTTCGGTCCGTATTCGCCGTTCCCGGTGGCCTACCGGGTCACTGGCCCGGACCCGGATAAGCTCCGCGGTATCGCGGCTGAAGTGCAGCAGGTCATGGATGCCAGCCCAATGATGCGGACGGTCAACCCTGACTGGGGCACGCGCTCACCCACGCTGCACTTCACCTTGCAGCAAGACCGGTTGCAGGCGGTAGGACTGACCTCCAGCGCCGTGGCGCAGCAACTGCAATTTTTGCTAAGCGGCGTGCCTGTCACCGCCGTGCGTGAGGACATTCGAACAGTGCAGGTCATGGCGCGTTCGGCCGGCGACGTCCGGCTGGACCCAGCCAGGATCGGCGACTTCACGCTGGCTGGCGCCAACGGACAACGCGTCCCGCTGTCGCAGGTGGGCAAGGTCGATGTGCGCATGGAGGAACCGGTCATGCGCCGTCGCGACCGGATGCCGACGATCACTGTCCGCGGCGACATCGCCGATGGCCTGCAGCCGCCAGACGTGTCGGCAGCCATCACCCGGCAGCTTCAGCCCGTCATGGCCAGGCTCCCGGGCGGTTATCGCATCGAGCAGGCTGGCTCGATCGAAGAATCAGGCAAAGCGACGAAAGCCATGCTGCCGCTATTCCCCATCATGCTGGCAATCACCCTGCTTATCATCATCTTTCAAGTGCGCTCGATTTCCGCGATGGTCATGGTGTTCCTGACCAGTCCGTTGGGCCTGATCGGTGTGGTGCCGACCCTGATTCTTTTCCGGCAGCCATTCGGCATCAATGCGCTGGTCGGCCTGATTGCGCTATCGGGAATCCTGATGCGCAACACGCTGATTCTGATCGGGCAGATCCGCCACAACGAGTTGGCGGGATTGGATCCGTTCAAGGCGGTCGTCGAGGCAACCGTGCAGCGTGCCCGACCGGTGATCTTGACCGCGTTGGCAGCGATCCTGGCCTTTATCCCGCTGACCCATTCGGTGTTCTGGGGACGCTCGCCTACACGCTGATCGGCGGTACTTTTGCAGGGACGATTTTGACCCTGGTGTTCCTCCCGGCCATGTATTCCATCTGGTTCAAGATCACGCCGGGCAATACAGCCGATCTGTGGAGAAGCGCGCACGAACAGGCACAGCCTGCGGAACAGATGCTGCAGGACTCGCCCGCCGCCCGGGGTAAAGGACGCCACTCAGCTTTTTGTCCCAATTCACCTGTATCGAAAGGAACTGCCATGTCGAAGCCCACAGTAGTCGTTGTTACCGGCGTGTCATCGGGTATCGGACGTGTCGCCGCAGAGAAGTTTGCCAAACGGGGATGCCGGGTATTCGGCACCGTACGCAGCATCACCAAAACGGCCCCATTCCCCGGTGTCGAGCTTGTCGAGATGGATGTTCGCGACGAAGCTTCCGTTCAACTTGGAATTCAATCCATCATCGACCAGGCCGGCCGCATCGATGTACTGGTCAATAACGCTGGAATGAACATGATCGGCGCGGTGGAGGAAACTGCGACCAGCGAGGCCGCATCTCTCTTTGACACTAACGTATTCGGCATTCTGCGCACGACACGGGCAGTGCTCCCGCACATGCGAACACAGCATCACGGAAGGATCGTCAATGTCAGTTCTGTGCTCGGCTTTCTCCCGGCTCCGTACATGGGACTTTATTCGGCCTCCAAGCATGCCGTAGAAGGGCTGTCAGAAACCCTGGATCATGAGGTGCGTCAGTTCGGCATTCGCGTAACACTGGTCGAACCGGCTTACACCAGGACCAATCTGGAAGCCAATTCGCCTCAGGCAAAAGCGAAGATCGCGGACTATGACCGCGAACGTGACCTCGTATCGCGCTCTGTCGCTGACAGTGTTAACGGCGCTCCTGAACCCGATGGTGTGGCCAACACCATCGTCGAAGCGGCGCTTGGCGCCTGGCGTATGCGTCGCACTCCAGCCGGACAGGCATCCCTCTTGAGTAAATTGCGTCGTTTCATGCCTGCTGGCCCCGTCGATGCAAGCCTGAGGAAAGCAGTCGGACTCGCTTGAAATCATTCGATCGCCGCGGAGCCCAGGCTCGCCAGACCGCTTGCGACGCCGGGCATTTCGAATAGCGTTGTCTTCATGACGCTGGAGGATGAGACCGGTGTTATCAACGTGATTATCTGGCCCACCGTGCTGTAGCGATTCCGCAAGGAAATCCTGAGCGCGTCGTTGGTTGGAATCTATGGGCAATGGCAGTGCGAGGGCGAGGTACGCCATTTGATCGCGCAGCGCGTCGTGGACTTGTCGTGGATGCTTGGCCAGCTCGACACGAGGAGCCGAAACTTCTGCTAACCGCGGGACCGTGCAACGAACCGCATCACAGCCATTGCGCGACCGTGGCGGTGCTGCACTGACCGGATGGCGTTCAAGCGGATGGATCGGGTCGCCGGGAAGCCTGAAACTCCGCGATGTATCGGATCGCCTCGTCGCATTGGTCAAGCGACAAGGCATGAATGCTCGGCGTCGCGACGTCCATGCCAAGCGATGCAATGAGCCATTTCATGGCTTTGCCCCGGGCCTCGAAGGCATTGACACCGTCGCGTCGCATCTTTGCCGCGACCAAAGGCTCCAGCGCATCGTGCAGCTGACTTTTTCGCTCACGCAGCGCCGCGTTGGCCAGCCGACCCAGTGGCGTGTTGTGCTTGCTGCGTGCCCGCACGCCGATCCAGGCCTGGCACGGAACGCAAATCCAAACCGGGCCATGGCCTTCGAGGTAGGGATAGCCGTCTTCGCCCGCGCGTGCAAGGATCACCTTTGCACCACAGTAGTCGCAGACGGGCTGAGGGGGAGCGGGTATCGGTCGGCCAACACGCATGACAAGTCGAGACGCAACAAGGGACGTGAGCGATTCTACGACAGGAGACCGAGCCCTTTTGCTGCTAGGCAGCCAGGCGGAGCACATTTTCCTCTTGCTGCCCCGGGCGCAGATGATCGAGATGTGGCCGCCCTCGCCTGGAAAGATCTGCAGGACTCTGGTCATGGCAATGTATTCGAACAGGAAATTCCCCTATAGGTCCAGGCCGCTCAGTCAATCCCGGCCTGCTATTACATTTCACGACATCAGTTCTGTGCGATGGCGAACCCAACACCGCAGATTGTGAGATCAGAACCTTTTAGGCTCAAAACGTGCGGCGCCCTACCCCCCGGCGCACCGCGCGTTTCACCCCGCCGGCGGCACCATGTCGACGGGGTGTTTTTCTCCGGTTTTGCCCCGGCAGAACCTCTGCAGGACGATTCCGGCCCGCGGCTCCGCTTAGCGGGATCAACAAGTGGCGAAGCAATGTTAGAGCTTGCCGACGGCTGCGACGAACACGACGGCGCCAATCACAGCGTTCACATTGAGTTCGAGTTTCGCGGCCCATTGGGCCGGCAATGGCTTTGCATGGCAATTTCGGCTTCCTACAATTGTGAGGTGACAAGTTCGTCGACAGATTGCGGGGTTGCGGACGCCGCCTGTAATCGATACGGCCGGCTGTCCGCATGCGTTTTCCGCCGCATACCGCCGCCCGTTCCGGCCCTGGCGCAGTGCCAACCGGTTGCACCCGGGGCCGCACAACTTTCATCGAAAGAATCCATCGGAGGAAGCGATGAGCTATCACCTTGAAGGTCGTCTGCTCGAGGTCTGCAACTGCCGCGTCCTGTGTCCTTGCTGGATCGGCGAAGACCCGGATTTCGAAACCTGCCAATCGATCAATGCCTGGCACATCGACCAAGGCACGGTTGAAGGCGTCGACGTCGCCGGCAATACCATTGCGACGGTGTGCCGCATCCCGGGCAACGTGCTGCAGGGCAATTGGTCCGTGGCCATCTACATCAGCGACCACGCCTCGAAGGCGCAGGAGGAGGCGCTGCTGAAGGTCTACTCCGGCCGGGCCGGCGGCCCCGTCGCCGACCTCGCGCAGTTGTTCGGCACCGTCGTGTCCGTGGAGCGCGCGCCCATTACCTTCGATGTCGTCGGTGGCAAGGGAACCCTCAAGATCGGCGCGGATTACCACGCAGAACTCGAGCCCTACTTGGGCCCCAGCGGCGCAAATACCACATTGTCGGACACCGTCTTCTCGACGGTTCCCGGCGCGCCGGTGTTCGTCAGCAAGGCGCCCGTCTACCGCTCGAAGAATGCTGCGCTCGGCATCGATCTCAACCTCAAGGACCATAACGCACTGCAGAGTACCTTCCTGTTCGATGCCTGATCGAGGTGTCCGGCCACCGCTCCACACCCTCGCCCTGCCCAGCGCCCGCGCCGGTCATGCACGCCCTATCGCGTCATCGACGCGTCTTCCGGCCGGTGCTTGCCACCCTTGTTACGCTAGCTTGGCTCGCGCTGTGGCTTTGGACACGCAGCCCTTACGGGCGCTACCTTGAACACGGCGACTGGACCACATCGGGGCCGGTAGCAGCGCTGTGCGGTGCTATCCCCGGTGGCTCGCTGATTGTGCCGGCCGTACTCTACGCACTGTCGTGGACGTTGATGATCCTCGCGATGATGCTCCCCACCACAGTGTTGCTGTTCAATACGTTCGACCGTGTCGTCGCGGTCCGAACGGACCGCACACGCCTGCTGTTCCTACTCGGCCTCGGCTACGTGGCAGCGTGGAGCGCATTCGGACTGCTGGTGCACGGACTGCACGCGCTGCTCCTCGCGGGCATCGAGCGGGTGCCGGCGCGTTTCAGTTCAGCGAACTCAAGTACCGGTGCCTCGACAAATGCCGCACGCCGCTGAGCTTCGTGATCAGCCATTGGCGTGGCCGCGCACCCGAGCGGCACGCCTTCACGCTGGGCCTGCACCATGGGCTGTTCTGCGTTGGCTGCTGCTGGGCGCTGATGTTACTGATGTTTGTCGTCGGTGCCGGCAGCCTCGGCTGGATGCTGACGCTTGCCGCAGTGATGGCGATCGAGAAGAACATATCCTGGGGACGGCGGCTTAGCTCGCCGCTCGGCGTGGCATTAATGGCCTGGGCCGTGCTGCTCGTGGCGAGTCATGCCTGAGGTAGCTTTGAACCCGCCCGTGAGAGCGGCTTTCCGACAGATAGGAATGGTTCAATTGCATGGCATGCCCGGAAGAGACGCCCCATAGCTTGTTAGCCCATGACAGGTATCTCTGACGGAATCGTCATCCGAGGGTGAATCTCGGTCGAGGGGAAATTTTCCCACCTTAGTGCAACAATAACGAAACTCAGTCGATCCGGCTGGGACACTTTTCACTGCCGAAGGAGTCATGGCGGGTTGCTCCGGCGTTGAGACACTCTTCGCCTCTCGCGGAGCCATGGCGGGCTGCACTGGCGCCGGGACATTTTTCGTCACAGAGGGAGCCATGGGGAAGCGCTGAGGCCTCGAGACGTTTCTCGTCGCTGTGGGAGTCGTGGTGGGTCGCTGAGGCGCCGGTATGTTCTTCGTCGCCGCGGGGGGCGGAATACCCTGATCTTCTGTTGCCGGATCTACACATTGTCCCTTCTGGCAAATTCGCTCGCCTTTGCACTGCATGTCATGTTCGCAACCAACTGCACTGGCATGCAGCGGGACGACCGCCATCGCTGTGGCGAGAAGCAAGCCTAGTGGTTTCATGGCTTCGCCCCCAAACGGGAACTGTGGGTGTGTCGAGGTGTGGATGTTCCTCCGTATTTTGAATCAAACCTCGTGAAGTTGCATGGCGGCAAGGCGTTTGGGAGACTAAAACCTAACACCATAGCAATACTGTCCCGCAATATGCAAAGACTGCACTGAGTGCGTCAGGATCCACTCGGCTCGTTCAATGTCGACACGGACCATTTCAGCCCTCTGAAGCTAGACGCCTGTAAGCACTTCTACAAGCCCCTGTAGCCGAGGCGCTTCGAAACCGCATGCGCACAAGCATCCAATGCTTTGGCCACCGGCCCCTCCCAATCGGTATCAACAGTGCCGGTTGGTCCCATGATGGTGATCGTCAGCGCAATGTTTCCCGAATAATCGAATACGGGCGCAGAAAAGGCGATGATCCCTGGCGTGGGATGGTTGATGCTGCGGGACATGTGGCGCGCCCGCGCTTCCTTGATCATTTCCTCGACCACGGCGGCGTCCAGCGGATGTGCAATATCGGGGCCGAGCCGAATGCGATCGTCCAGCAACAGCTTTTCGGTGAACTGACGTGGCAGGAATGCCGAGAAAATCCTGCCGGTCGCCGTATTGGCCAGCGACATGACCGTGCCGGTGCGGATGTTCGTGTGGATGGGATAGGACGCATCGATCAACCGCACAATGACCGGCCCAAGGTTTCCCCAAACGGCGAGCGCGACCGCGTGCGACGTTTCTTCCGAAAGCGCTTCGGCGAACGGCGTGGCCTCGCGGATCGGGTTCAGCGTCTGCAGGCTGGTCAGCCCGAGCTGGATGGCCATCGGGCCGAGCAGGTAGTGACCCGTGACCGGGTCCTGGGCGACTAGCCCGATCTTGCCAAAGCTCACCAGATACGGATGGATCTTGCCGGAGGGCATGTTCGCCGCCTTCACGAGATCGCGTAGCGCCATCGGCCTGGCCTCGGAGGCCAGCACCTTCAGGATTTCTCCCCCAACTTCAATCGACTGGATGCCGCGGCGCTCTCGCTCGGGTGCCTGGTCGGTCTGGTCCACGATATGTCTCTGCCATGAGATGGATAGTGCGCGCAGTATAGCACTAGACATTATCTAGTTAACAAGCGTAGGGTTAACGTGTAGATAATTTCAAGCGCGCTAGTATTAATCTAGCAAACATGGAGGCGCCGGCTTTTGGCGACCGTACCGCCCGCACTTGAATGGAGAAGTCGATGTCTACACTGCAACAGGAAAAATGTGATGTTCTGGTCATCGGATCAGGCGTCGCCGGCATGTCCGCGGCCATTACTGCCGCCAGCCGGGGGCTGAAGGTCATCGTGGCCGAGAAGGCGAGCTACTACGGCGGCACGACGGCCCGCTCGGGAGGCTGGCTCTGGGTGCCGAACACCCATCTGGGCAAGGCATACGGCCATCACGAACTACCGGACCAGGCGCTGACCTATATCCGGAACCAGGCCGGCGCCGGGTTCGATGAGGCGCGTGTTCGCGCCTTTTTGGCGAACGGCCCGAAAGCGATCGAGTTCTTCATGACGAAGACCGCCGTCCAGTTCGACATGCCGCTCACGTTCCCGGACTACCATGCCGAGGCGCCCGGCGCCGCACAGGGCGGCCGCTCGATGGTGACGCGTCCATACGACGCGCGCGAGCTCGGCCCGCTGCTCAAAACCCTCGGCCCCGTGCTGCCGGAACTGACGGTCTTCGGCGTGACGATCGGTTCCGGCAAGGAGATCGTCCACTTCATGCGGGTGACTCGATCGCTGGAGTCTGCGTGGTATGTCACCAAACGTCTGACCAAACATTTCCTGGAGGTGATGAAGTACGGGCGGGGCATGACGCTGACCAACGGCAACGCGCTGGCCGCGCGGCTCGCGAAGTCGGCAGCCGACCTGTCGATTCCGGTATGGCTGTCGTCGCCTGCCGTGCAGTTGTTGCAGGAGGGGGGCGCGTCACCGGCGCGGTGCTTGAGCGCGACGGCCAGCGGGTCAGCGTGAAGGCGCGTCACGGTGTGGTGCTGGCCAGCGGCGGATTCCCGCACAACCTCGAGCGGCGCAAGGAGACTTACCCGCACGTGAAGGCCGGGCACGGTCACTTCTCGCCAACGCCCCAGACCAATGTGGGCGACGGCACGCGCATGGCCGAAGAGGTGGGCGGTGTGTTCGACAAGACCCTGTCGAATGCCGCCGCGTGGACGCCCATGTCGCTCGTGCCGCGCAAGGACGGCACGACCGGCATCATGCCCCACTTCATCGACCGGGCGAAACCAGGCGTGATTGCCGTCAGCCTGGATGGCAAGCGCTTCGCCAACGAGGCGAACTCGTATCACGATCTCGTCCAGGCGATGATCGCCGCCTCGAAGGGCAAGCCGGAGACGGCTTGCTGGCTGATCGCCGACCATGCGGCGATCCGGCACTACGGCCTCGGCTTCGTGAAGCCGTTCCCGATGCCGCTCGGGCCGCATCTGCGCAACGGATACCTCAAGCGCGGCAAGATGATCGAGGACCTTGCGAAGCAGATCGGTGTCGATCCGGCGACACTCGCCGCCACCGTTCGCCAGTACAACGAAACGGCGCAGTACGGCCGCGATCCCGAGTTTGGGCGCGGCAGCAAAGCCTACAACCGCTATCAGGGCGACGCGCTGCACACGCCCAATCCCTGCGTCGCGCCGCTGGCCAACGGTCCGTTCTATGCGCTCAAGCTCGTACCGGGCGACCTTGGCTCATTCATGGGCATCCGTACGAACGAGCATGCCCAAGTCGTCTCCCGGGACGGCGATCCGATCCCCGGCCTCTACGCAGCGGGCAACGATGCGGCAAGCATCATGGGCGGCGAGTACAACGGTGCGGGCATCACGCTCGGCCCGGGTCTGACCTTTGGCTATGTCGCGGGCAACCACATCGCCGATCACGTTCAGGCCACGCCCCCGAAAGCGAGCGCCGCCGCGCGCGAGCCTCTGGCCATGCACTGAATTCCCTACCCGATTTTTGTCACCCACGCGGCCGCATTGCGGCGGCCGCGTGGCGGCGTTCACCCTGAATTTCCCTCGATTGCAATCATGATGATTCCTCAACTCCTGACCGGGAAGGTCGCTTTCATAACCGGCGCGGGCCAGGGCAACGGCCGGGCCATCGCCATCGGCCTCGCAGAAGCCGGCGCGACGGTCATCGTGACCGACATGAACCAAGCCAATGCCGACGAGACGGCGGCGATGATCGATGCCCGTGGACATGCGGCACGCGCCTGCACGCTGGACGTGACCGATGCCGCGCAATGCCGCGCCGTCGCCGAAGAGATCACCGCCTGCGTCGGCCCCGTCGACGTGCTGGTGAACAACGCCGGCATCCTCATTCGCGAGGGCATCGACAGCGAGAATGCGCTGGCCAACCTGCAGCGGGTGATGAAGGTCAACCACGAAGGAACCTTCAACGTCTGCCACGCGTGGCTGCCGGCCCTGCGGCAGACCCGGGGCGCTATTGTCAACGTCGCGTCCATCGCGTCGCTTTCGGGCCAGCCGAACACGCTCGGCTACTCGCCCTCGAAGGGCGCGGTGAAGATGCTGACCCAGTCGCTGGCAGCCGACCTCGCACGCGACGGTGTGCGCGTCAATGCCATTGCACCGGGCGTCATCGAAACGCCCATGACCATTTCCACGCGCACGGACCCGGCGAAGCTCGACCGCTTCATGTCCCGCGTCCCGATGAACCGGGTTGGGCAACCCGAAGAGCTGGTGGGCGCAGTGCTGTTTCTCGCCTCGTCGATGTCCACCTATGTGACCGGCGTGACCCTGCCCGTGGACGGCGGGTACCTCGCCGCCTGACCCTCACAAACGAGGCAAGCGCGCACAGCGCGCTTGCCCGCCCATCCAGGAGACAACGATGAAACAGGCATCCCGCACGATCGACGTGCAGTCCTTCATCGACGCTGAACGCTTTTCCCCTTGCCAGTGGCTGGTCCTCGCCCTCTGCTTCCTCGTCGTGGCGGCCGACGGCTATGACACGGCGGCAATCGGCTTTATCGCACCGTCGCTGGCGCGCGAGTGGGGCATCGGCCGCGGCGAACTCGGTGTCGTCATGAGCGCAGCACTGGCTGGCCTGAGCCTGGGCGCGATCTTCGCGGGACCCGTGGCGGATCGCATTGGCCGCAAGACGGTACTGGTGGCAGCTGTCACGTGCTTCGGAGGATGGACACTCGTTGCCGCCCATGCACAGACCGTCGGCACATTGACCGTCCTGCGCTTCCTGACCGGACTCGGGCTCGGTGCGGCCATGCCGACGACCATCACGATGATGTCGGAATACGCGCCGTCGCGTCTGCGTTCCCTTGCGGTGAATGCCATGTACTGCGGCTTCTCCGGCGGGCTGGTGGCGGGCGGCGCGGCATCGGCCTGGCTGATTCCTCATTTCGGCTGGCGAAGCGTGTTGACGGCTGGCGGCATCGCGCCGCTGATACTCGCCGTGCTGCTCCTTGCGCTGCTTCCGGAGTCGGCCCAGTTCCTGGCGGTACGCGCCGGGGCGCCCGAGCGGATCGCGCGCATCCTGAAGCGCATTGCACCTCGGCAATCGCTCGAACACTGCGTGTTCGTCGCGCCGATGGCTTCGGCAGGCAAGGCGGGAAAGGCTTCTGCTCTTGCACTCATTCTGTCGGCCGGATACCGGCGGCGCACGTTCCTGCTCTGGCTGTCGTGCTTCATGGGGCTGGTGATCTATTACCTGATGACGAACTGGATGCCGACGCTGTTCCGTGAGGCAGGGTTCAGCGGGGAGCGTGGCGCGTTGCTGGCCTCCCTGTTTCCCCTTGGCGGCTTGCTCGGCAACCTTGTTGCGGGCTGGCTCATGGACCGCTTCAATGCCAACCGTACCATCGTCGTAGCGTACCTGCTGGCCGCTGTGCTCGTCATCGTGGTGGGACGCGGTGTCGATCATCCGGAGTTCCTCGGCATCTCGCTTTTCCTTTGTGGCACCCTGGTCACGAGCGCGGCGACCTCGATGTCCACCTATGCCGCAGGCCTCTATCCGACCGAGGCGCGTACGACGGGCGTGGCGTGGATGCAGGGCATCGGGCGGATCGGTGGCATGGCCGGCGCCTTCATCGGCGCAGGCCTTCTCGGTCTTGGCTGGGGCTTCGGCCATGTATTCGGCCTGCTCGCCGTGCCGGCGCTGCTCGCGGCAGGGTCAGTCTTCATCATCGCAAAGCCCCGGCACGCCTATCCGATGGCAAGGGTGGCAGAGTGAGGCGGTTCGGAACGCTCGCCATTGCGGCGGTCATGAGCATGGCGTCCATGCGCGCCTGTGACGCCTTGCTTCCGGCACTGTCGTCGGACTTCAATGTACCCATTGGCATGGCGGCGTGGTCCATCTCCGCGTTCGCGCTGGCCTATGGCCTGATGCAGCTCGTATATGGACCGCTCGGCGACCGCTTCGGCAAACTCCACATCGTCACCCTTGCGCTGGCAGGCTGCGCCGTTGCGAATGTCATGGCCGCCGTGGCCCCGACCATGCCCGCCCTCGCGCTGGCCCGGGGACTCTCGGGCGCAGCCGCGGCGGGTGTCATCCCCATGAGCATGGCGATGATCGGCGATACGGTTCCGGTCAGGGACCGCCAGCAGGTGCTTGCCCGCTTCTTCCTCGCGACCATCGGCGGGATGATCGGTGGCCAGTGGATGTCCGGGCTGATCGCCGACTGGCTGCACTGGCGCAGCGTCTTCTGGGTGCTAGCGGCGGGCTCCGGCGTCGCGGCGCTCGCCGTGCGGATGCGGGAATCGGGCATGGTCTCCGACCTGATTGCCAGGCGTTCAATCGGGGAGCAGTTCCGCAGCGTGCTGGGTCAGCCACGCGCCAGACTGGTGTTCGCAGTGACGGCGATCGAAGGCCTGTTCACCCTGACGGGATTTGCCTTTGTGCCGACCTATCTGCACGGCCGCTTCGGGCTCGGCCTCGGTACGGCCGGCGCGGTGATGGCGATGTATGGCGTCGGTGGCCTGGCATATGTGGCGCTGTCCGGCGTGCTGATCAGGCGTCTGGGTTCTGATGCGCTGGCCGCCCTCGGAGGCGCGCTCCTGGGCTCCGCCTTCGCCATCGTGGCGGTCGGACCACGGTGGGAATGGAGCGTGCCCGGATGCTTTCTCGGCGGACTCGGCTTCTACATGCTTCACAACACCTTGCAGACCCAGGCGACCGAGGTGTTCCCGCCATCGCGCGGTACGGCGGTCGGGCTGTTTGCCGCGAGCCTGTTTCTTGGGCAGGCGCTCGGCATGAGCGGCGCTGCGGCCGTCGCCGGCACCCTCGGCGAGCGATGGCTGTTTGCCGCCGCCGCCGTGACTCTTCCCCTTCTCGGCATGGCATTCGGAGGACGGCTCCGCGCAGACGGTCCCCGTCACCGTCACGGATCGCTGCCATAGATGCCTGCCACCTGCCAGCCATCGAACCAGTTTGCCCTGAAGCGCTCACGACGCTGATCGCCGCTGGCTTCCACTTGCCGATTCACCAGACGACGGGCCGTTCGGCGCGTCGAGGAAAGCCCCTTTTTTTACAAAACCCGAACGAACACGCTTCAAGACCAACTGGAGGATCCAAGATGCAAGACTTGACGGCAAGAAGCGGTATCACCTGCTGCGTGGCGCTCTCGGCGGCGTCATACCCGGGTCCGTCGCGGGCGCAGCACCAACCAGGGCTCCAACCTGTACTGGCTGGGCGCCAACTGGCAACTCACGCCTGCTATCACGCTGGCTGGTGCCGCCTATTTCCAGGATTTCAGAACTACGGGCAGTGATCCCTGGCTGTTCGCATTCAATGCCGACTATGCCTTCTCGAAGCGGACACACGCGTATACCTCTCTCGGCTATACAAAGAACAAGGGCGTCGCGAATCTCGGCTTCTTCGACTCCGGCAAGTCGTTCGGAAATGCCAATCCCGGCCAGAATCACCTAGGAGCCGTCGTAGGGGTGCGGCACATCTTTTGAAGTCCGCAGGTAGTTCCTTCCTTCTGCCTCTGCCTGCCTCGCTCCCACGTCTGGGGAGCAGGCACGCGCCAGCGCTCGTACTCTGGCAGAGGGCCTTTGCAGGCCTGAAAGTGAAGGGGCTGGCCTGCTGACTGACACCTTGTCTTGCCACATTGGCGACGTCACCAAGTGGGTTCGCCGACGATCGCACGCAGCCGGCGGTCGAGTCTCTGCGAACTTCCGCAACGGCCGAGCACTTGCCGGCCGGCAGGAAGGCTCGGACGACCGCTGTAGCCTGGAAGGCGCCGCAGCAAACTCTTAGCATCTGCAGATTCGTCATGCCCTTCGCACGCGCGAGGGGCTGCGACAAGGGTTCGTTATCGGACCTTATTGCCCGGGCCTGTCAACGCGCCCGGCGGGATGCAGGGATGGCATGCCCCCGCGCTGGACCTGATGGTCGAGTATGACTACGACAATGTCAGCCCACCCGCTGCGACTGTGCCCAGGCCAGGTCCGCCACGCGCGCGAAGCGTTCGCCCATCGCATGTGCCTCGGCACTGGACGCGGTGCCACGTGCAGCACGGCCCTTGACGCCGTGCAGGATCGCCGCGAAGCGGAACATGTTGAAGGCGATGTAGAAGTCCAGGTTGCCGATGCCGTCGCGCCCGGTGCGGCGGCAATAGGCCTCGACGTACGCCGCCTCGTCCGGCAAGCCCGCAGTCGCCAGGTCACGCCCCGCGATGCCGCCCAGGATATCGGGCGGCATGCGGAACATCATGCCGTGGTAGGCAAAGTCGGCCAGCGGATCGCCCAGCGTTGACAGCTCCCAGTCCAGCACAGTCAGCACGCGCGGCTCGGTGGGATGGAAGATCAGATTGTCGGCCCGGAAGTCGCCGTGGATGATGGCCACGTCGTCGGTGGCGGGCAGATGCTTCGGCAGCCACTCGACCAACCGGTCCATCGCCGGATGCCGGCCCGCCAGCTCGTCGTTCAGGTACTGACCGGACCAGCGCGCCACTTGTCGCGCGACATAGCCGCCCGCCTTGCCGTAGTCACCGAGCCCGACTGCCTGCGGGTTGATCGTATGCAGGCTGGCCAGTGTCGCGTTCATCGCATCCATGTACGCAGCGCGGTCGTCGCGCGGCACGTCCGCAAAGCCGGCATCCCAGAAGATCCGCCCTTCGACCATGTCCATGACGAAGAACCAGCTGCCGATCACCGAATCGTCGGTACAGAGCCCGTGGATGCGGGGCACCGGAAAACCCGCCTGCCCCAGCGCCGCCATCACGCGGGCTTCCCGTTCCACCGCATGGGCGCCCTTGAGCAGTTCGCCGGGCGGCTTGCGCCGTAGCACATAGCTGTGCCCCGGCGTGCGCAGGCGGTAGGTGGGGTTGGATTGCCCACCCTTGAACTGGTCGATCGTCAGCGGCCCGGCATAGCCCTCGACGTGCTGCGCCATCCAGCGCTCCAGGGCCGCCTGGTCGAATCGGTGCTGATCGCGTACCGGCACCGTGCCGGCGAAATCATGGGCCTCAGCCATGGCTCGCCTCGCCGCTCAGGGCCTTGCGCTTGATCATCTTCGCCAGCGACCACTTGTGGACCTCGGTCGGGCCGTCATAGATGCGGAAGGCGCGCACTTCGCGGAACACCTGCTCGACGATCGTATCGCGCGATACGCCCGATCCGCCCATGACCTGCACGCAGCGGTCCGCGACGCGGTATACGGCCTCGGAGACCGCCACCTTGGCCATGGAGCTTTCGTTGGTGCCGAGCACGCCACCATCGAGCACGCCGGCGCACCAGTCGATCATCAGCGCGGCCTGTTGCAGGTCGATCAGGTTCTCGGCCAGCATGAAGCCCACGCCTTCGTGGTCGATCAGCAGCTTGCCGAAGGCCTTGCGCCGGGTCGCGTAAGCCGTGGCGATCTCGTGCGCGCGCGTCGCGCAGCCGTGCCAGCGCATGCAATGCGACAGGCGGGCCGGGGACAGTCGCACCTGCGCATAGCGGAAGCCTTCGTTGACTTCGCCAAGCACCTGGCTGGCTGGTACGCGCAGATTGTCGATGACGATCAGCGCATGGCCGCCCGGCATCGAATTGTCGATGGTGTCGAGCACGCGTTCGATGCGGATGGCAGGGTCCGGCAAGTCCACCAGGAACATCGTCGACTGGACCTTGTCGTCGCCGCCCGTGCGCGCCATCACGATGCCGACCGAAGCGCCTTCCGCGCCGGTGATGAACATCTTGCGGCCGTTGATGACCCAGTGGTCGCCCTGCTGCACCGCAATGGTCTGCAGCATCGACGGATCGGACCCCGCGCCGCCCTCCTCGGCCGGCTCGGTCATGAAGAAGGCCGAGCGCGCCTCGCCGCTCACGAGCTTGTCGAGGAAGCGCTGCTTCTGTTCCAGCGTGGCGACCTTGCCGAGCAGATACATATTCCCTTCGTCCGGCGCCATCGTATTGACGGCAACGGGGCCTAGCGGCGACAGCGCGGAGCGCTTGAGCACCGCCGCCGTCTCGAGCTGCGTCAGGTGGCTGCCGTCGGGCAGGATGTGGGGCGTCATGACGCCGGCTTCGCGGGCCTTGGCACGCAGTTCGCCGACCAGGTCCTCAGTCGGGCCGTGACCGGCGTTGCGAGAATCGCGCTCATAAGGCGCGACAACGGCGCGCACGAAGGCCTCGACGCGGTCGGCGATGGCCTTGCTGCGCTCGGTGGGACAGGGAGTGAACATGGAGGCTTGCCTCAAAGCGAATTGATGGAATGGCCGCCGTCGACGGGCAGCACCGTGCCGGTCATGAACTCGGAGGCGTCGGAGGCCAGCAGCAGCAGCGCGCCGTCGAGCTGGCGCGGCTTGCCGAGCCGGCGCTGCGGGATGCGCTGGACCAGCGCCTGTCCGCTTTCGGTCTCGAAGAAGCTGCGGTTGATCTCGGTCTCGAAGTAGCCCGGCGCGAGCGCATTGACACGGATGCCGTGGCGCGCCCATTCCAGCGCAAGCGAGCGCGTGAGGTGGATCAGGCCGGCCTTGGCGGCCGTGTACGCCGGCACCTGCTGGGCCACGCGCAGCCCGAGGATCGACGCGATGTTGATGATGCTGCCGCCCGTGCCGGCGTCACGCATCATGCGCGCGGCACGCTGCGCCACGCGCCAGGCGCCGTTCAGGTTGGTGTCGATGACGCTTTGCCACTGGGCCTCATCCACCTCCATGGCCGGTCCCGTGGTGGCGATGCCGGCGCTGTTGACGACGATCTGCACCGGTCCAAGCTCGCGCTGCACGGCTTCGAACGCGGCGTCGACCGAGGCAGGATCCCTCACGTCCAGCGCCACCACGCAACCCTGGCCGCCCTGCCTGCGCAGTTCGGCCAGCAGCGCCTCGCCTTCGGCCACGCGCCGCCCGGCCAATGCCACCTTGCAGCCCGCGCGCGACAGGGTCTGCGCGAAATGCAGGCCGAGCCCGCCAAAGGCGCCGGTCACCAGCGCCACCTTGTCCTCGAGGTCGGCAAACGGCTCAAGACCGCGACCATCGTGCTGCTTCATTGCATGTCTCCTGTGTGCTGTGTTTTCTGCGTGGAGGCTCTGCTTACGCGGCCTTGACCATGTCCTCGACCACCTTCTTGGCGTCGCCGAACACCATCATGGTCTTGTCCATGTAGAACAACTCGTTGTCGAGACCGGCGTAGCCGGCCGCCATCGAGCGCTTGTTGACGATGATGGTCTTGGCCTTGTAGGCCTCCAGGATCGGCATGCCGGCGATCGGCGACTTCGGGTCGGTCTTGGCCGACGGGTTCACCACGTCGTTGGCGCCCAGCACCAGCACCACGTCGGCCTGCCCAAACTCGCTGTTGATGTCTTCCATCTCGAAGACCTGGTCGTATGGCACCTCGGCCTCGGCCAGCAGCACATTCATATGGCCCGGCATGCGGCCCGCCACCGGATGGATCGCGTACTTCACGGTCACGCCCTTTTCGGTCAGCTTCTCGGTCAGCTCCTTCAGCGCATGCTGGGCACGGGCCACCGCCAGGCCATAGCCCGGCACGATGATGACCGTCTCGGCATTGCCCATCAGGAAGGAGGCGTCATCGGCCGAACCCGACTTCACGTTGCGCTGGACCTGCGTGCCGCTTGCGCCAGCGGTGGCGGCTTCGCTGCCGAAGCCGCCCAGGATCACGTTGAAGAACGAACGGTTCATCGCCTTGCACATGATGTACGAGAGGATCGCACCGCTGGAACCCACCAGCGAGCCGGCAATGATCAGCATCGGGTTGTTCAGCGAGAAGCCGATGCCCGCCGCGGCCCAGCCCGAGTACGAGTTCAGCATCGACACCACCACCGGCATATCGGCACCGCCGATCGGGATGATGATCAGCACGCCCAGCACAAAGGCAATGGCGAGCATCACCAGGAACGGCAGCCAGTCCTGCATCATGAAGAACGCGACGCCGAAGCCGATCATCGCAATGGCCAGCGCCAGGTTCAGCATGTGCTGGCCCGCGAACACCACCGGTGCGCCCTGGAACAGGCGGAACTTGTAGCGCCCGGCCAGCTTCCCGAAGGCGATCACCGAACCGGAGAAGGTGATGGCGCCGACGAAGCAGCCGATGAACAGCTCGACGCGATTGCCCAGCGGAATCTCATGAGAACCGGCCGGTGCAATGCCGAACGCCGCCGGCTCCGCCACGGCGGCCACCGCGATGCACACCGCGGCCAGGCCGATCAGCGAGTGCATCGCCGCGACCAGCTCGGGCATCTTGGTCATCTCGACCTTCTTCGCCACGTAGGCACCAATGCCGCCGCCCACCACCAGCCCGGCGAGAACCAGCGCCAGGCCGAAGCCGATCTCCGTGCCGGCGCCGCCGGACGCGAGGAACTCGTTCTTGAGCTTGGCAATCAGCGCCACCGTGGTGAGCGCCGCCACTGCCATGCCGATCATGCCGAAGGCATTGCCCTTGCGGGCCGAAGCGGGATGCGAGAGGCCCTTCAAGGCCTGGATGAAGCAGGCCGACGCACCCAGGTAAAACAGCGTCACCGTATTCATGGACAGGGCATTCATCGCGGCATCTCCACGAGTTCGCCACCGGCATGCGCCGGCGCCTTCGCCTCGGCCCGCGCCTTGGGCGCCTTCTTGCGGAACATCTCGAGCATGCGCTGCGTGACCAGGAAGCCGCCGAACACATTGACCGCAGCCAGGGCCACGGCCAGCGTACCCATCGCGCGGCCGACGCCGCCTTCGGTCAGGCCGGCCGCCAGCATGGCGCCGACGATGATGATGGCCGAGATCGCATTGGTCACGGCCATCAGTGGCGTATGCAAGGCGGGCGTGACGGTCCAGACTACGTGGTAGCCCACGTAGATGGCCAGGACGAAGATGATCAGGTTGATCACCGTGTGGTTCACCATTTCCATCGATCTCTCCTTAACAGGCCAGGGCCTCTTCTTCGCGCCGCGTCATCAGGCAGGCGGCGACGATGTCGTCTTCGAGGTTCAGCATGAACTGGCCTTCCTTGTCGATGACCAGCTTAAGGAAGTCCAGCACGTTGCGCGCGTATAGGGCCGAAGCATCGGCCGCGACCATGCCGGCGAGATTCGTATGGCCCACGAAGGTCACGCCGTGGCGCTCGACCACCTCATCGGCCACCGTCAGCGGGCAGTTCCCGCCCTGCGCAGCGGCCAGGTCGACCACCACCGAACCGGGCTTCATCTGCTGCACGGTCGCCTCGTGCAGCAGCACCGGCGCCTTGCGGCCCGGGATCAGCGCGGTGGTGATGACGATGTCGGCCTGGATAGCGCGCTGATGCACCAGCTCGGCCTGGCGCTTCATCCAGTCTGGCGGCATCGGACGGGCATAGCCGCCCACGCCCTGCGCAATCTCGCGCTCTTCATCGGTGACGAACGGTACGTCGAGGAACTTGCCGCCCAGCGATTCGATCTGCTCCTTCACGGCGGGGCGCACGTCCGAGGCCTCGATCACCGCGCCGAGGCGCTTGGCCGTGGCGATGGCCTGCAGGCCCGCCACGCCGGCGCCGAGGATCAGCACGCGTGCTGCCTTGACGGTGCCGGCGGCCGTCATCAGCATCGGCATGAAGCGCTGGTAGTGATGAGCAGCGACCAGCACGGCCTTGTAGCCGGCGATGTTGGCCTGCGAGGACAGCACGTCCATGCTCTGTGCACGTGTGGTGCGCGGCGCAGCTTCAAGCGCAAACGCGGTGATGCCGGCGGCGATCATACGCGCGTTGTTCTCGGTATCGAACGGGTTGAGCATGCCCACTAGCACCGCGCCCGGCTTCATGTGCGCCAGCTCGGTGATCTCGGGCGCGCGCACCTTCAGCACCAGTGGCGCGCCGAGCGCATCGGCGGCGCTGCCAATCCGTGCGCCGGCGGCCTCATAGGCCGCATCCGGCTGGCTGGCCCGTACGCCGGCACCCGCCTGCACCACGACCTGATGGCCTTGTGCGACGTACTTCTTGACCGTCTCTGGCGTGGCGGCGACGCGCGCCTCCCCGCCCGGATCTCAGTCGGGATTCCTATCTGCATGCTTCACTCTCCTGTGAACCGCGCCGTGCCGTGCGGGTCGCGATGCGCGGGGCAGCGCCACCGGCCAACAGCGGCCGAGGCGGTACCGGTAAGGTGGTGCCGCTCAGCGGGGCACTTCGCCTTCGAGCGTCACGCGGTTGAGCACGCGCTCGGCATTGCCGTAGTCATGGACGGCGTAGTGCATGGTGCAGCGGTTGTCCCACATCAGCACATCGCCCTCCTGCCACATGTGGCGGTAGACGTTGTCCGGGGTGACCGAGTGCTCGTACAGGAAGTCGAGCAGCGGACGGCTTTCCGCCTCGGTCATGCCTTCAATGCACTGCGCCGTGTCCGGGTGGCCAACATAGAGCGCCTTGCGTCCGGTCTCGGGGTGCGTGCGCACGATCGGGTGCACGGCCGAAGGCACTTTGTCCGAGCCCGTCATCTTTGCCAGGCGGGCGCCCGTGAAGCGCGCGCGCAGCCCTTCGATCATGCGTTGCATCGCGGGCGACAGCCGCTCGTACGAGGCGTACTGATTGCACCACATCGTGTCGCCGCCAACCGGGATCGTTACCGCCGACAGGATGGAGATCTTCGGCGGCACCTCGGTATAGATCGAGTCGGAATGCCAGGCTTCGGTTGAAGCGGTCTCCTTCGGGATCTTGGTGACCTGGGCCAGCTCCGGAAACTCGGTCAGGCCCTTGAGCAGCGGATTGCCCTGCACGGGCTTGCCCCAGCGCCGGGCGAACGCTACCTGCGCGGCGGGCTGCAGGTGCTGGCCGCGGAACACCAGCACGCCGTGCTTCAGGAAGGCGTCATGCAGGATCGCGAACGCCGCGTCATCGAACGGCTGGTTCAGGTCTACGCCGGTCACGGCCGCGCCGACGGATCCGGTCAGCGGCTTGATCTGAATCGTCATCATGTCTCCTCGTTTTTTTGGATGGTTCAGTCGACCAGCAGCACGATCTTGCCGACGTGCTGGTCTTGCTTCATGTACTCATGTGCCGCGTGGATATCGGTCATGGCAAAGGTGCGGTCGATCGGCAACCGTACGCGGCCGGCGCGCAGGAAGGGCAGCATGTCGCGCGCGCAGGACTGGATGCACTCCAGCCGCTCCTGCTCGGTACGGGTGCGGAAGGTCACGCCGATCAGCTGCAGGCGCTTGAGCCACAGCGTCGACAGGTCGATCTGGGCCGTGGCAGAACCGAGGCGCGCGATGTTCACCAGGCGCCCCTTGACGGCGAGGCTCTTCATATTGGCTTCGAAGACCGGGCCCCCGACCGTGTCGATGATGATGTCGACGCCCTTATTGCCGGTCGCCGCCATGACCGCGTCGACCTGGTCGTCCTTCGATGAATCGATGCCGACGTCCACGCCGAACTGGCTGATCTTGTCCAGCTTGGCCGCCGAACGCGAAGACGCCATGACAGGCTTTGCGCCCATCAGCGAAGCGATCTGGATCGCGGCCATCGCCACCCCGCCCGAGGCGCCGTTGACCAGCACCGACTCGCCAGCCTTGAGCTGCCCATTGACCACCAGCGCGTCGTGCGCGGTGATGAATACATTGGGGAACGCCGCCGCGTCGATCCACGACATGCCGTCCGGCACCGCGATCAGCGCCATCGGATCGGCGACCACAAATTCGGCCTGGCAGCCGCGGCCGTGGCCCATGACGCGGTCGCCCTTGCGCCAGCCGTTCACGCCTTCGCCGATGTCGGCGACCTCTCCGGCGAACTCGACGCCGGTGGTGATGGTGTTGCCGGTACGCAGCTCCTTCGCCTGGTTGATTTCCCCGCGGTTCAGGCCTGACGCACGCACCCTGACCAGCACCTGGCCCGGTCCCGCGACGGGAACGGGAATATCCTGCACCTCAACCTTGCCGCCCTCGGGGCCTGGTACTACACGGACTGCCTTCACTGTTGGCTCCTTGTCTGACTCTGTCGTTGTCTCTTGATCGGTCTGCGTTGATCGGTCTGTGACTCACGCGCTGCCGGTTCACATGGCGCCAAGCGCCGCCGCCCGGATCTGCGAAAGCAGCGCCAGCGCGCGTTCGGCCGCGGCCTCGCCGCCAGCGTGACAGCCCCGCACGAACGGCGCGCGGCTGTCCTCGATCGCCGCGAGCGCTGCAAGCGGCTTTTCCGCCGCCACCGCGAGCCGCCGGAATTCATTGACGGTCAGCAGGTAGCTGTGAAATACGTCCTGCTGCGGCGGCGTGGCATCAAGCTTGTGCAGCAGCGCGTTCAGCCAGTGCGTGCCGGCCAGCATCGCGGCCTCGATGGTCATCTCGTAGTCGGCCTCCCCGCATTTCTGCAGGGACGACTCGATGCGGCGCGCAAGCGCCACGTGTCCTTCAATGTCCATGTGCGCCTCCTTCCATGCGCTCTGACAGCAGGCCCAGGCAACGCTGCAGCGCCGCGTCGCAGTGCTGCACAATGACCTGCGTCGGCACCAGGCCTTCGCGCAGGCACGGATCGCGGTAGTGCTCGATCCGCTCCATGTCTTCCATCATCGCAGCAATGTCCGCGGGCACCGGCGCTTCCACTTTGGGACGGCCGACATGCAGCACGTCGCCGAGCGGCCGGAATGCCGACTTCAGGTTGCCGTCGGGCTGCGGCACCAGATAAACCCCGGGCTGCGTCGGGAACATGTCGTCGTCGAGCGTGATCCCTGCCTGGTGCAGTGCTGCATTGACCGCATGGGTTCCCGCCGTCATGCCGGCCCAGAACCACAGTTCGAAATCCTGTAGCGGATCGAGGCGTTCGCGCAGTGCCTGCAGCTTCGCAATCTTCCCCAGGTGTGATGCCACCTTCATGCCTGCCTCCTCCTGTTGATCCGGTGCCGCTAACAGCGGCGCCGTTGTCATGACGATAGACACGCGCAGTGCCCATGTCAACCACTTCTATATAGGACTTATACGTAAGAGTAGTGGTTTTCTCGGGGGAAGCTTGTTTTTTCTTGACTAGGCGCGGCGCCATTCTCTACATTGCATCTCAACACCTATACAGGAATTGATCAATGCCTCGAGCCATCGTTCTGAACCCAGCCGACAATGTGGCCACCCTGCTGGATGCCGGCCATGCCGGTGACGCCTGCGCCCTGGAAGGCGAGCGGACGGGAAAGCTGGTCCTGCTGCAGGAGGTTCCGTTTGGCCACAAGGTGTGTGTCGCCGACACCTCGCCGGGCCAGGAAATCCGCAAGTACGGCCAGATCATCGGCCGCGCCAGCCAAGCGATCCGTGCCGGCGAACACATGCACGTTCACAACATCGAGTCGGCGCGTGCGCGCGGCGACCTGCACAAGGGCTAAGACAGATGCCAACCACCTTTCTCGGATACCCGCGCGAAAACGGCGCGGTCGGCGTGCGCAACTGGGTCGCCGTGGTCTCGGTCATGGACAACTGCAACCCGGTCACGCGCACCATTGCGCGCACCGTGGGCGGCTGCATCCCGGTCACCACGCTGTTCGTGCGCGGGCAGTTCGGCGCCGACCTCGATTTCGCGTTCGAATCGCTGGCCGGCCTGGGCCGCAATCCCAATATCGCCGCAGTACTGCTGGTAGGGCTGGAGCCGTCGTCCACGGAAGAGGTGGCGCGCCGCATCCAGGCCACCGGCAAGCCGGTCGAGCGGGTCCACTTGCAGCCCAACGGCACCGTCGACTGCATCGCCGAAGGCACGCGCAAGGCGGCTCGGCTGTCGCTGGCCGCGTCGCGTGCGCGCCGCGTGCCCTGCCCCGTGTCGTCGCTGGTGATCGGTGTGGAATGCGGCGGATCGGATACCACCTCGGGCCTGAGCTGCAATCCGGTCATCGGTCGCATGGCGGACATGGTCATCGCCGAAGGTGGCACCGTCATCATCTCGGAGACCTCGGAGTTCATCGGCGCCGATCATCTGTTCGCCGAACGCGCCGCCGACGGTCGGGTGCGCGAGGCCTTTGTCACCGCAGTGCGCAACATGGAAAACCTGGCGATCTCGCGCGGCGTCGACATGCGCGAAGACCAGCCTTCCCCCGACAACAAGCGTGGCGGTCTCACTACAGTCGAGGAAAAGGCGCTGGGCGCCATGGCCAAGGCTGGCAGCACGCCGCTGGTTGGCGTGTTGCGCTACGGCGAGGCACCGTGCAAGCCGGGCCTGCATTTCATGGACGCACCGGCCGCGGCAGTGGAAAATCTGACAGCGCTTGCTGCTGGCGGATGCCAACTCACCTTCTTCGGCACGGGGGTAGGCAACCCGATCGGCAGCATGGTGGCACCGACCGTCAAGGTGTGCGGCAACGTCAATACTCTGCAGACTATGGCCGACAACATTGATTTCGACGTCAGCGGCGTCCTGCAGCACGGAGAAAAGATCTCCGACCTCGGCGAGCAGTTGTATGCCTATGCGATGGATATCGCATCGGGCACGCAGCTGACCAGCGAGGTGCTCGATGTCCGGGAGACCGCCATCAGTCGATTCGCACAGAGCCTCTGAGCAACCATGACCAAACTGAACAGCGTCTCCGACGCGATCATCCGCTCCATCGAATCTGGTGACCTGCGCGAGGGCGACCGCCTGCCGTCGGAAGGCGAGCTGGCCGCCATGCATGGCGTAAGCGTCGGCACCATTCAGAAAGCGCTGATCCGGCTGACGCACTCGGGACTGATCACACGCGAACAAGGCCGCGGCACGTTCGTATCCGGCACGCGCGTGGCGCCGGCCGATGTCCGTTACCTGCGCTTTCGCGACGAAGGCGGCAACGAACTGCCATCGTATGTGCACGCGCGCTCGGTCAAGCGCATCAAGCGCAAGGGCCCCTGGTCGGAGTTCCTTGCCGGTGACGGCTACGTGCGCATCGAGCGCGTGATCAACGTCGGCGGGCGCTTCGACCTTTACAGCGAATTCTGGCTGCGTGAGGAAGATTTTGCGCAACTGGGCGGCCTGGACCGCGAGGCGCTGGAGAAGAATCTGCGCGAACTGATCGGCCAGCGCCTGTCGCTGCCGACGCTGCGCGTGGACCAGTGGATCCGCTTCGGCCCGCCGCCGGCAACGGCCGCGCGCGAACTCGCACTCGATCCCGAGGCGCCGGCCTTCATCATGGAAATGCGCGGCTACACGCTGCGCGACCAGCCGCTCTACTACCAGTCGGTCTACGCCGCGCCGTTCTCCGAGCGGCTGATGATCGTGCGGGAGAAATCTTCATGACGACCCGATGCAATGTGCACAGCCTGGAGCAATGGACGTCGGCCGTATTCGAATCGTGCGGCGTGGCGCCCGAGCATGCCGTCGAGGCTGCCACAGCGCTCGTGCGCAGCGAGTTGCGCGGCTACAAGACGCATGGCATGACGCGCGTGCCGTCCTACGTCGACCGCCTGCGCGCCGGTGACTTCAATCCGCGCGCGACGATGTCGCACCGCGCCTTCGCCGGCGGCATCGTGCTGGACGCCGACGGCGCCATGGGCCAGGTCGCCGGGCCGCATGCAGTGCGGCTTGGCCTGGAGGCGCTGGGATCGAGCGCATCGGTGCTGGTCGCGGTGCGGTCGTGCGGCCACCTCGGCGCGCTCGGCATCCATGCCCTGCTGGCGGCGGAGGCAGGCGCGTTCTGCATGGTCGGACAGCGCACGCCGCCGGTGCTCGGCATGGAAGGCTTCTCCGGCCCTGCCATCGGCCACAATCCCATCGCCTTCGGCTGCCCTCTGCCGGGCCATGCACCGATCGTGTTCGACGTGGCCTGCAGCGTGGCCGCACGCGGTCACATTCTGCTTTCCGCTCGTGAGGGCAAATCCATTCCCGAAGGCTGGGCACTCGACGCCGACGGCCATCCGACCACCGATGCGCAACGCGCGCTTGCCGGCTCGCTGCTGCCCACGGGCGGCCACAAGGGCATTGGCATCGCCATGATGGTGGAGTGCCTGGCAGGTGCGCTGGCCGCCACGGCCCAGTCGCTCACGCCGGAGCGCAACCACGTCGGCAGCGGCGGCGCAGTCGGCCGCCAGGGAGGCTTTGTCTGGCTGGTCAAGCCCGAGGCCTTTTCCGGCCAGGGCGTCTTCGCCGACTACATGGTGCAGTGGACTGGCAACTACCTGGCTGCCGGCGGCGGGGATGCAAGGCTTCCCGGCCACCGCGGCGACACGCTGGAACGCGAAGGGCGCGAACACGGCATCGCGCTGCCCGATGCCATCACCCGTGAACTGGGCGCACTGGGCCAGCAACTGGGCATCCCGCTTCCAATCCCGCTTTCGGCCTGACCCCACCGCACAGACATTGCAGATATCCGGGCTACCGGCAGACGCTGGCCGTCCCCCTACCCCACAAACACACAGGCTGAATCCGCCCCATGAACGCTCCAATTCTCCCCGACGCGGCCCGGCAGGCCATGGAAGCCGTTTCGATCGACGACAAGTACGCGCTCGAATCCGGACGTGCCTACATGAGCGGCGTGCAGGCGCTGGTGCGCCTGCCGCTGCTGCAACGCCGGCGCGACGCCATGGCTGGCCACAACACCGCGGCATTCATTTCCGGCTACCGCGGCTCGCCGCTCGGCAACTATGACCAGGCCATGTGGCAGGCGAAGAAATACCTCGCCGACAACCACGTCGTGTTCAAGCCCGGCGTCAACGAAGAGCTTGGCGTCACGGCGGTGTGGGGATCGCAGCAACTGGACTTCGATGCGGACAGCAAGAAGTACGACGGCGTGTTCGGCATCTGGTATGGCAAGGGCCCCGGCGTCGACCGCAGCGGCGATGCACTCAAGCACGCCAACCTGGCGGGTACGTCGAGCCTTGGCGGCGTGATCGCGCTGGCCGGCGACGACCACGTGTCCAAGAGCAGCACGCTGGCGCACCAGAGCGACCACACCTTCATCGCCTGCGGCCTGCCGGTGTTCTTCCCGTCGAATGTGCAGGACATCCTGGACCTGGGCGTGCACGCCTTCGCCATGAGCCGCTTCAGTGGCCTGTGGGCCGGCATGAAGACCGTGCAGGAGGTGGTGGAATCGGGCTCATCGGTCATCACAGATTCGGACCGCGTCAGTATCCTGCTGCCGGAAGACTTCGGCATGCCCGAGGGCGGCCTGCATATCCGCTGGCCGGACGACCCGCTGGCGGCCGAGGCGCGCATGATGGAGTTCAAGTGGCCCGCGGCACTCGCCTATGTGCGCGCCAACCGCCTGAACCGCAACGTGGTCGAAGGCCCGAACGACCGGTTCGGCATCATCGCCAGCGGCAAGGCCTACAGCGATACGCGCCAGGCGCTGCTCGACCTCGGGCTCGATGACGCCGCCTGCCGCGCGCTCGGCATCCGGGTCCACAAGGTCAGCGTGGTGTGGCCGCTGGAATCGCTCAGCGTGCGCGAGTTCGCGCATGGCCTGCGCGAAGTGCTGGTGGTGGAGGAAAAGCGCCCGCTCATCGAGCAGCAGCTTAAGGACGAGCTGTACCACTATCCCGAGCAGGCCCGCCCGGCCGTGTTCGGCAAGTACCACCACACCGAAGGCGTGGGCGGCGAATGGAGCCACGCGCGGCCGGCCGAAGACTGGCTGCTGCGCGCCAAGGCCGACCTGTCGCCGGCACTGGTGGCCAAGGCCATCGCGCAGCGTCTCAAGGCACTGGGCGTGCCCGCGGACGTGGCCGCGCGCATGGACGTGCGCCTGAAGGAGATCGAGGCCAAGGAACGCGCCACCGCGCAGGGCGATTCGCGCGGCACCGACCGCCTGCCCTGGTTCTGCCCGGGCTGCCCGCACAACACCAGCACAAAAGTGCCGGAAGGTTCCGTCGCGACGGCCGGCATCGGCTGCCACGGCATGGTGGTGTGGATGGACCGCTCGACCACGTCGTGGTCGCAGATGGGCGGTGAAGGCGTGCACTGGATGGGCCAGTCGGCGTTCAGCAAGCGCACGCACATGTTCGCCAACCTGGGCGACGGCACGTACAACCATTCCGGCCTGCTTGCGGTGCGCCAGTCGATCCACGCCGGCGTGAACATGACCTACAAGATCCTGTTCAACAGCGCCGTGGCCATGACCGGCGGCCAGCCGGTTGACGGGCAGCTCGACGTCCCGGCCATGTCGCGCGAACTGGCCGCCGAAGGCGCCAGGCAGATCGTGGTGGTCACCGACGAGCCGGAAAAGTACAAGGGCGTCGCCAACCTGGCGGCGGGCGTCACCGTGCGCCATCGCGACGAGCTCGATACCGTGCAGCGCGAGCTGCGCGAGGTGTCCGGCGTGACCGTGATCATCTACGACCAGGCCTGCGCCACCAAGAAGCGCCGCGAGCGCAAGCGCGGCACCATGGCCGATCCTGACAAGCGCGTGGTCATCAACGAGCTGGTGTGCGAAGGCTGCGGCGACTGCTCGGTGGAGAGCAACTGCCTGGCCGTGCAACCGGTGGAGACCGAATTCGGCCGCAAGCGCAAGGTGAACCAGGACACCTGCAACAAGGATTTCTCGTGCACCAAGGGCTTCTGCCCGAGCTTCGTCACCGTTGAGGGCGGCGCGCTCAGGAAGCCGTCGACGGGCGGCAAGACCCAGCCGGTGCCGACCGACATCCCGCTGCCCGCGCTGCCGGAAGCGGCCCGCATTGTCGTGGCCGGCATCGGCGGCACCGGCATCGTGACCATCGGCGGCGTGCTGGGCATGGCCGCGCATCTCGAAGGCAAGGGCGTCATCACGCAGGACGCCACCGGCATGGCGCAAATGGGCGGTTCCACCTGGAGCCACATCCAGATCGCCGCGAGCCCAGATGCGCTGCATGCCAGCCGCGTCGACATGGCCATGGCGGATCTCGTGATCGCGTGCGACACGGTGGTGGCAGCCAGCAAGGCAACGATTGCCGCCATGTCGCCGCAGCGTACTTATGTCGTGCTCAACAGCCATGTGACCCCGACCGCCGCCTTTGTCCGCAACCCG
Source organism: Cupriavidus necator (assembly GCA_022041995.1). GTDB lineage: Bacteria > Pseudomonadota > Gammaproteobacteria > Burkholderiales > Burkholderiaceae > Cupriavidus. The sequence continues at coordinate 2,095,237 of CP074381.1, read as the reverse complement.
GACTGGAACCCGCAGACCGAGGAAGCCGTGGGCCGTATCGCGCAGGCCGTCGGCAACGGCCAGCTCGGCAGCTTCAATGCCGAGCAGGTGGCGAAGCAGGTGATGGGCCAGTCGATCTACGCGAACCTGATGATGCTCGGCTACGCGTGGCAAAAGGGCCGCGTGCCGCTGTCGCATGCCGCGATCATGCGCGCCATCGAGCTCAACGGCGTCCAGATCGATAGCAATAAGGCCGCGTTTGAATGGGGCCGGATGTGCGCGCACGACATGTCGCGCGTGCCGGTGAGCGCCGCCAATGCACAGGTGGTCCAGTTCGTGCGCAAGCCGTCGCTGGACGACCTGCACGCCCGGCATGTCGAGTTCCTGACCGGCTACCAGAACCGCGCCTACGCCGCGCAGTACGCGAGCTTCGTCGAGCGCGTCAGAGTCGCCGAGTCGGTCACGGGCAGCACGCGCCTCACCGAAGCCGTGGCGCGCTCGCTGTTCAAGCTGATGGCCTACAAGGACGAGTACGAGGTGGCGCGCTTGCACACCGACGCCGCGTTCCGCAAGCAGATCGAGTCGATGTTCGAAGGCGACTTCCGCCTGGTGCACCACCTGGCGCCGCCGCTGTTCGCCAAGAAGAATCAGGACGGCGTACCGGTCAAGGCTGCCTATGGTCCCTGGGTGCGCAAGGCGTTCGCGGTGCTGGCCCGCTTCAAGGGCCTGCGCGGCACCGCGCTCGATCCGTTCGGCTACACCGCCGAGCGCCGCGAAGAGCGCGCGCTGATCGCGAAGTACCGCGACTGCGTCGAAGCGCTGCTGCCGAAGTTGTCCGCGCAGACCCTGGACCTGGCGCTGGAGATCGCGCGGCTGCCGATGGACATCCGTGGCTACGGGCACGTCAAGGCACGCAACCTCGCCGCCACCGGCGCGCGCTGGGAACGCCTGATTGTGCAGTGGAAAAGCAACGACGCCCGCAACGAGAAGATCCAGCCGACCGTGGCCGCCTGAACCAGACTGGCGTAAGAGAGGGCCCGTTGCACGGCGGCGCGGGGACCACCAGACAACAATGAGGAGACAAGTCATGAAATCCGGACTGCACCGTGCCGGCCGTACCCTGGGCGCGATTGCGCTTGCCGCCTGTGCCGCTAGCGCCCTGGCCCAGGGCGGCTACCCGAACCACCCGGTCCGCATCATCGTGCCCTGGCCGGCAGGCGGTGGTGTCGACACCGTCACCCGGACCGTGGCCGAGAAGCTGACCGCCAGCCTGGGCCAGCAGTTCGTGGTCGACAACCGTCCCGGCGCGACCGGCAATATCGGCGCCGGCGCGGCGTCCAAGGCCACTCCCGATGGCTACACGCTTCTGGTCGCCAGCGCGCCGATGGCCATCAATGCGAGCCTGCAGAAAAACCTGCCGTTTGACCTGGGCAAGGACTTCGCGCCGCTCGGGTTGATGGCGAGCTCACCTTACATGCTGGTGGTCAATCCCTCCGTCGCCGGCACGGTCAAAGAACTCGTCGCTCGTGCCAAGGCCGAGCCCGGCAAGCTCAGCTACGCATCGGTAGGCCCGGGTACGCAGCAGAACGTGGTCAGCGAGGTCTTCAAGGACATGGCCCGCGTCGATATCGTCCATGCCCCTTACAAGGGCGGCCCGCAGGCGCTCACCGACATGGTCGGCGGCCATATCCACATGATGTTCCACGGCGTGCCGGCGGTGATGCCGTTCGTGAAGGGCGGCCAGCTCAAGGGCATTGCGGTGGCAAGCAAGGAGCGCCTGCCCTTGTTCCCGGAGATTCCGACCATGGCTGAGGCCGGCTTCCCCGGCATCGAGGCGAGCGAATGGTACGGACTGGTAGCCCCGGCCGGCACGCCGAAGGACATCGTTGCGCTGCTGGGCAAGGAGATCGAGAAGGCGCTCAATGCGCCCGGCGTGCGCCAGCAGCTGGCCAGCAAGGGGTATGAGCCGGCCAGCAGCAGCTCGCCCGACCGGTTCGCGACCTTCATGGCAGCCGAGCAGAAGAAATGGGCGCTGGCCATCAAGCAGACGGGATTCCGGCTGGAATGACGCATGGCCGCCCCGCCAGCCCGGCGGGGCGCAATCAAGCAGCAAAGGAGACAGGTTGTGAAATCCCAGACGCAAAGCAAGCAGAAGATGCTTGGCGCGATCGGGCTGGCGGCCATGATGACGGGGGCCTGGGCACAGGGTACCTACCCGAATCACGCTGTGCGGCTCATTGTGCCCTGGCCCGCAGGTGGAAGCGTAGACATGGCCACGCGCGTGGTGGCCGAGCAGCTCACCGTCGGCCTGGGCCAGCCCGTAGTGGTGGAAAACCGCCCCGGCGCGGCCGGCAACATTGGCGCGGCCGCGGCAGCGAAGGCGGCTCCGGACGGATACACCCTGCTGGTGGCGACCACTCCGATGATCATCAACCGCAGCCTGTCCGGCGGTGCCACAGTGGACCTGTCGCGCGAGTTCACGCCGATCGGCCAGCTCGTCAGCCTGAACTACGTCATGGTGGTCAATCCGGCCGTGGCCAGTTCGGTACAGGATCTGGTGGCGAAGGCCAAAGCCCGGCCAGGGCACTACAGCTACGCCTCTTCGGGTCCGGGCACGCAGCTTCACCTGATTGGCGAATCGTTCAAGCGGCAGGCCGGCGTGGACATCGTGCACGCGCCCTACAAAGGCGCCCCACCGGCGCTGGCCGACGTGGTCGGCGGCCATGTGCAACTCATGTTCCCGGGCCTGCCGGTGGCGGAGCCGCTGCTCCGTTCCGGGCAGATCAAGGCGCTCGCGGTGGTCAGCAAGCACCGGCTGCCGCAGTTGCCGGACGTACCGACGCTTGCCGAAGCCGGCGTGGCGGGCATCGATACCACTGAATGGTACGGCCTGGTCGCGCCCGCGGGCACGCCGCCGCAGGTCATTGCCAGGCTGAGCCAGGCGCTGACGAGCGCGGTAGGCAAGCCGGCGGTACGCCAGCGGCTGACAAGCCAGGGCTTCGAGCCGGTTGGCAGTACGCCGCAGGCATTCGCCAGCCTTATCGAGGCTGAACAGAAAGTATGGCCGCTCGCCGTCACGCGCGCGGGACTCCAGGCCGAATAGGCGAGCTGGAACACGGACACGTGCACGGTGCCGCATGAGGCCCCGTCGAATTCAGATTTCAGATGTAGAAAAGCGGCAGCCACACATGGCTCACCGGACTGCCGCGCCAGGAGACTCGCAATGCCCCTCGACCCCACCACCATGGCCGCACCGACGAACCTGCCGGTATCCAGCCAGGACGCGGACCAGAAGAAACCCATGTCGAAGGCGTCGGCCATTACGGCCATCACCATCGGCGGCGCGCTGGAGCTGTATGACTCCGGCGTCTACAACTTCTTCGCCACGCTGATCATTCCGCTCTACTTTCCCGTGGGCAATCCGTTTGGCCAGCTGCTGCTGTCCTTCGGCACGTTCGGCGCGGGCTACCTGATGCGCCCGCTCGGCGGGCTGGTGATCGGCGCCTATGCCGACCGCCGCGGCCGCAAGCCGGCGGTGCTGCTGTCGATGTGGCTGATGGCGTTCAGCGCGCTGATCCTGGTGGTGACGCCGCCTTATGCGCAGATCGGCATTCTCGCCCCGGTCCTGATGATCCTGGCCCGGCTGGTGCAGGGCTTCGCGATCGGCGGCGAGATGGGTTCGGCCACCGCCATGCTGATGGAGTACGCGGACGAACGTTCGCGTGGCTTCTACACGAGCTGGCAGACCGCCAGCCAGGGCATCGCCGCCGTCTTTGCCGCACTGGTGGCCCTTACGCTCAGCCATTCCCTGAGCCCGGCTGCCCTGGAGCACTGGGGCTGGCGCGTGGCCTTCCTGATCGGGATCCTGGTGATCCCGGTCGGCCAGGTCATTCGCCGCCGCCTGGAAGAAACGCTGGAGCCGCCCGCGCGCAAGAAGGCCGCTGCCGGCGGCTGGCAACTGATGCGCCAGCACTGGCGCGAACTGGTGGCCAGCGTGCTGCTGATGACCGGCCTGGCCGCCGCCGTGCACCTGATCGCCTACTACCTGCCCAACTACGCCACCTTCCAGCTCAACATCCCGCGCGGCGACGCGGTCTGGGCCGGCTTTGTCGCGGCGGGCATGATGGTGATCTTCGGCCCCATCGCCGGCCGGATGAGCGACCGGTTCGGGCGCCGCACCATCGTGTGGTGGTCGCGCCTGGCACTGCTGGTCATGGCATACCCGGCCTTCGTCGTGATCAATGCCTTCCCGTCCCTGACCTGCCTGCTGGTGGTGGTCGGCTGCCTGGCGATCCCGATGGCGATGACCTCGCCCGCCACGCTGGTGCTCGTCAGCGAGGTGCTGCCACAGCGCCTGCGCGCCACCGGCATGGCCGTGACGTACTACATGGCCATCGCGGTGTTCGGCGGCTTCGCCCAGCTGTTCTCGACCGTACTGATCCACCTGACCGGCAGCCCCAATGCACCGGCGTTCTACCTGATGGGCTGCGGTCTGGTTTCGCTGCTCGGGCTGAAGATGGTGCCGGAGACGCTTGGCCGAAGGCTGTCCTAGCGGCCATATCCCCGAAGTTTCTCCCGGACCATTGGTCACGTCCGCTGTGTCCGGTATGGTCTTCCTGCAATGACCAGTTTTCTGTAGAGGAATAGAGATGACCCCGTCCGAAGTGAAAGCCACGCTATCGTTCTCCGATGGTTCCCCCAGCGCTGATCTGCCGATCTACAAGGGCACTGTGGGCCCGGACGTGATCGACATTCGCAAGCTGTACGGACAAACCGGTAAGTTCACCTACGACCCCGTCATCGAGGGAGACGCGATGGTCATGCCGACTTCTGCGAGGAACCACTAGAAACCTCGGGCCACAAGAGCACTCACTTCAGGGAGTGTGTTCGTTTGCGCAATGCTATGGTTTCGCGCCACATACTCGTCCGTACCAGCCGGGCGCATTTCCGAGTGGAGGTGCGCTACCGGCGACACATTTCAAGGTAATGGAAACCATGAACGATACAGAGAGCTTGTCCCTTGTCATTGCCGCCGGGCAAACCGTAATGCGGATGTACCACGCTTTGGACCGCAGCGATTATTCAGGTGCCTCCAAGTACTTCACGCCCGACGGCGTCTGGGAACGGGCCGGTAATGCACTCCATGGGCAACAACAGATCCTTGCTTCCCTCAACCAGCGGTCCGCGACATTGTTTACGCGACACTATGTCACCAATTTTGTTGTCTTTGAACATAGTGGACCCATGGCTAAGGCAGCATTCAGTTTGAGCGTCTATCGTTCCGACAAGAATGCACCGCCAACGCTGCCCGTGGGTCCGGCGATACCGGCCATGCTAGCCGACGCGGAATGCGAGTTGGTATGCAATGACGGTGGGGATTGGCTCATCAACCGTCTGGCGCCCGTGATTACTTTCGCGGCATAACAAACTGCTGTCGCGTTTGATCGGCCAACCGTAGTTGGGTGGAAGGCCGCCGTAGCTTGGTGCTGGGCGAAGGCAGCAATTCGGCCACTCCGGCCACTCCGGCCACTCCGGCCGCTCAGAGTTGAGTCGCTGGACGGCAGAGATGGGTCGAAACGAGAGACGCCCCTATAGCCCAGGCCAAGACCCCTTCTTGGGCCAGAAGCGCCCGTGCCAGCGCTCTCACCACCGCCGCTACCGAAGAGCAAGCCGCCGGATTCTTGCATGTGGGCGCCGGAACTCGTTCGCCGATGGGCTCCACCCACGGGCCGGCACCGTCCGGACCCGCGCGGACGCAACTGGCAGCGTGGCTCGGGAAGTACTATCCTCCCATGTGCTAAGGTAAGGAGGCCAAATGTCGCAAGGTTCTCGGCATTTTCGCAAAGCGAATCTCACTGTACTCTGCATGGCAGGCGTGCTCGTTTCGTGTACCACACCGAGGATATCGACTCCGCCCGAACTCCAACCCACCGACGCGCGTGGAACGATCGCGGTGCTGCACGCATCCGGTGTACAGATTTATCAGTGCAAGCGTGCGAACGACGGCCGGTTGTTATGGAGCTTTTCGGCCCCGGAAGCAACCCTGAAGGATGACGCCGGACAACTCGTCGTCAAACACTACGCTGGGCCGACCTGGGAAGCGCCTGACGGCAGCAAGGTGACCGGCAAGGTATTGCGACAGACGCCCAATGCTCAGGAGCCGGACAGCATTCCACTCTTGCTGTTGCAGGCAACGAGCACCGGCGGAGCTGGCCTGCTTGCGAGGACGCGTTACGTGCAACGGCTGAATACGCTAGGCGGACAAGCCCTCCCTCAGGTCTGCACACAGGAGGGACAGGAGAATCGCATGCCGTATCGGGCGGACTATGTCTTCCTGGAATAGCCAAGGTGACGCTGGCAGATACCGCGCCGGTTAAGTACTCCCCGCTGGCGGTGGCCTGCTGGTTGTAAGGTTTGGTGGCGCCGCCAGTCCCGAAGTATTCGAGATTAACCAAGGCACTGTCGCTACGCCGGAGCTGGGCGTTCTAAAGGTCCCGGATGTCCGAGGACGGTCCGGAATATACGACCAAGTAGACTAGCGGGTCGAGGTCCCTTGCCGGCCAGTTACGGTCGTCGGCCTGCTGGTCCATTCGGACGCTAGAGCGTCGCTTGAACCTTGCGGATTCAACCGGTCGATGCAACAGCTTGATGGAATCGTTCAGCCGGTGTATCGAAGTTTAGCGTTTTGCGCGGACGTTCATTGAGTCGCCTGGCGATGGCGTTGAGCTTGGCAAACAGTTGCGTGCGTGGTCCTTGGTCAAAGAACTCTTCGGTTGGCGGCAGTTTCACAACCGCCGGGACGTCGCTGGCTGCCTTGGCCTGGCGCCGACGCCGTACTCAAGCGGCACGTGAAGTCGAGCAAGGCATCAGCAAGGCTGGCAACAAACGAGCCCGGTGGCTGATGGTGGAACTCGCGTGGAGCTGGTTGCGCTTCCAGCCGGCCAGCCAATTGAGCCTATGGTTTAACCAACGCTTTGCAGGCGCTGGCAAGCGCTTGCGGCGTATGGGCATCGTCGCGCTCGCGCGCCGTCTCGCGATCGCCTTGTGGCGCTATCTGCAACATGGCGAGATTCCGCTCGGAGCAACACTCAAGCCATCCGGCAGCCACGCCATGGCGACCTGAGCGGCAGACGTCCCAATCGACGACAAGGCTTGAAGGTCAGCGCGCCCGGGCAACACACGGGTTACCCGGCGGGTAATCGTAGTTTTAGACGGGGCGCGTCGTTAAAGGATTGAATCCGCATCTGACAATAGACGCTAAAAAATTGACAGGCACACGAATTGGGCGCTTGGTATGGACAGCGCATGCATGTTCGCCTTGGGGGCAATCAGCATTACGCACGCCGCGAATGGCATTGATTCCTTTGAAACTTACGTCTCTTGCCCCTTCCCGTGTAGTGCGACGCGGTTGAAAGCCTTTCACGTAAGAGCGCAGGCCGATACCTCGGCATCGAGGTAGACGACACCCTCGAAATGGCTGAGCAAACCAACGCTCAGAAATTTTGCGCGAGCGCGCATTGCAACACGAGTTGGAGACGCCGGATCTGAGCCGGCCGGCACAACCGCCTCATGTTCAAGTCTGAGTTCGAGAAGACGCTGACCCGTGCCCGCGCCGCCGGCCGGACACTGCATGTCATTTTCGTTGACCTTTCTGGACGAATGCGAGGTCGTGAACGACACCTTCGAGCACAACGCAAGCGACACCGTGCTGCGCGAGATGGCCGACCGGCTACGGGAGAGCCTGGTGGGCGTGAAGCTTATCCCCCGCTTCGGCGGATCGGTTCGCCCGCCATTTCTCCAGGGAAGTGTTTGCTAGCGCGCAGAAGAAACTGGCTGTGTGGCGAAATACTTCAGTCTGGATTAGCAATCTCATGCAGCTTCAGACTGCCCATAGGACCGCACCGCTTTCGCTAAAACTGGGGGGAAACAATGACAAATGTTCCAAAAATCGGGTGGGCAATCCTGCTTGCCGTGTCCGGCGCCTTCGCAATTCCAGCGATGGCTGAGCCCGATGGCCATTCAGCTTCGTATATCGAAGGCATGCGCCCTCTGCAGGGCCATGCACGCCCGCCTTTTCACGTGAAGCCGTCTATCAGTACTGCCGCGCCAACCGGTCTGACACCAGCTAGGGTGCGGCGTGCGTATGGTTTTGACAACATATCCAATCAGGGCGAAGGCATGGTGATTGGCATTGTCGATGCCTATGATCATCCGAGGATCGAGTCGGATCTTGGGGTATTCAGCTCCACCTTCGGCCTGCCACCGTGCACGACTTCGAACGGCTGTTTCCGCAAAATCTACGCAAGCGGTAGCAAACCGAGGTCTGATGCCGGCTGGTCCCTCGAAATTTCCATGGATGTCGAGTGGGCACACGCCATCGCCCCCAAAGCGCAGATCCTGCTGGTTGAAGCAGCCAGCAGCAGCTTTGGCGACCTGATGAATGCTGTTGATATGGCGGTGCAGAACGGCGCATCGGCGGTTTCCATGAGTTTCGGCGCAACAGAATTCAGTCTCGAGTCCAATTATGACAGCCATTTCAAGAGCAGTGGCGTGACTTTCCTGGCTTCCTCAGGGGATAGTGGCTACGGTTCTGAATACCCGGCTGCGTCGGCATTCGTCGTCGCCGTGGGAGGCACTACCCTTAACGCGGATCTGGCCGGCAACTACATCGGCGAGTCCGCGTGGAGCGGAAGTGGCGGCGGCCTTAGCGCCTATGAGCCCGAGCCGGATGGCCAGATGGTGTGGCCGTTGCCTTATGCGGCAAAGCGCGGCATTCCGGATGTCGCATACAACGGTAACCCCACTACAGGGTTCGCCGTCTATGACTCTGTCAATTACCAGGGGAGGTCAGGCTGGTTCCAGGTCGCCGGTACCAGCGCAGGTGCACCACAATGGGCGGGCCTGTTCGCAATTGCCAATTCCGTGCGCGTTGCCGCCGGAAAACCCACGCTTTCTGCCGGCTACAACACCCTATACGCCATTGGCAAGAACGCCTATGGCAGCGCCTACAATGATGTCGCGACTGGCAGCAACGGCAGCTGCGGCACCATTTGCTATGCTTCGGGCGGCTATGATTATGTCACTGGACTGGGATCGCCACGCGCTGCAGTGCTTGTTCAGAGCATGCTGAACCAACCTTGAACACAATCCTTCAGCATGGTCGCCATGGAGATGTGGTCGTTTGCCATCGCGAAGAGAACTATATCGACCGCGCGGCCGGTAAAGCCATACAACGATCATGTGAGGCGCCAACCCCCGCGGCTCTCCCCCAAATTTCGAGGGGAGCGACGCGTCCCCCTACCGGCAACAGTATATTGCGGCGCACAATGAACGGCAAATGCGCGTGGCTCATGGCCAAGCCGAATCGCGCCGGGATTTCGTGGAGGCTGTTTGGTCTTGTCAGCTCACACCGAGCCAGTCCCTGGTCCGCCGGTCAACACCGCAGATTGTGAGATGAGAAGTTTTTAGGCTGAAAAGGTGCGGCGCGCCCTACCCCAAGCGCACCGCGCGTTTCACCCCGCCGGCGGCACACATGTCGACGGGGTGTTTTTCTCCGGTTTGGCACCGGCAGGACCTCTGCAGGACGATTCGTCTGTGTTCGCGACAGTCGCTTCGCAGGCCTATGCGACGCTCCAAAAGCAGCGAAAGAATCCTAAAATCACGGGATTCTGTTCCGACAACATAAGGGCGAAGCCATGTTCAAGCACGTACTGGTACCCACCGACGGTTCTGACCTTTCTGGGAAGGCCGCTGCCGCTGCGATCGAGTTTGCCAAGGCAATGGGCGCAAAGATCACGGCGTTCACTTGCATGAATGAGTACCCCTTCCTCACATCGTCCGACTCGGGCCACCAGACCCGCAAGGCATTCGAGGAGCATGCAGCGATCGAGGCAAGGGCGAGGCTCGACCTGGTCGTGACGGCCGCGCAGGCGGCTGGCGTTGCCTGCAGTACTGATACGGCGATCACGACGACGCCGTACAAGGAGATTATCGAGGCCGCCAACCGGCATGGATGCGATGTGATTTTCATGGCATCGCATGGACGTCGCGGCCTTGAGGGACTGCTGGTGGGCAGCGAAACGCAGAAGGTGCTGACGCATTGCGCGATCCCTGTGCTGGTGTACCGGTAGTGGGAATGGCCAGACCCCTGACCGGGATTCCAGCGGTAGGACCGGGGTCATCGCTGACCCCCACACTCCGAAAAATGTAGGGTTCGTCAAAATCTGAAGATCCCGGCAGGCTTCGGCGTGTGCTGCGGCTGGCTGGAAGCCGCCCGCACTTACTTCAGCGCCTTCAACCGGTTGTTCGCCGCACGCGCGCCTTCGGTACCGGGATACTTGGCCACCACCTGTTCCAGCGTTTTGCGCGCGGCATCCTTCTGGCCGGACTCGAGCTGATTATTGGCGACCGCGATCATGGCGTCCGGCACCTTGGGATGCGTCGGGTTGGCATCGATCATTTTGTGCAGCACCCAGGTGGACCCTTTATAGTCGCGCTGCGCGTAGAGCGAGTTGCCGAGCCAGTACTGCGCCAGCGGCAGGTACGGGCTCCGCGGATACTTCTTGATAAACGACGAGAACGAATTCCCGGCGCTCTTGAAATTGCCCGCCTGGAAATGCTTGAGCGCGGCGTCGTACTCGGGCTTCTCGCCCGGCTGCGACGTGCCTTGGCGGTCTTCGACTGAAGCCTGCTGCGGCTCGAGCTTCTTCACGCGCGCATCCAGGTCGGCGTAGTAGTCCTTCTGCTGCTTCTGCAGCGTCCCCACCGTGTTCTGCAGTACTTCGTTCTGGCCACGTAGCCGCGCCAGTTCCTGGCGTAAGCCTTCGAGCTGGTTCTGCATGTCGAGCGTGGTGCGGCTGTTCTGCTCAATGCGCTGGGTCGCAGTCGCCTGGAAACTGTTGAACTGGTCGCGCAGGTTGATGACCGTTCTGCGCGCCTGGTCATCGTCGAACACTCCGGCATGCGCCTGCGTGGGTGGCAGCATGCCGCCGCTAGCAATGGCGGCAAACCACAACAGGGTGGAAACGCGTACTTTCATGGATGGGTCGTCGTTGGTTGTGTCGGTTAGCCCTCGTCACATCGCCGTTGGACAGAGGGCCGAATCTGCGGGCCTATCCGACCCGGTAAAACTCCACGCTCTGCCCCGCATTGACCGCCCGCCGCAGCCAGTCCGGCATCTCGCCGGTCCCGTCCCAGTTCTGCCCCGCGGCGTTGCGGTAGCAGACCACCGGCGGCGGCGCTGGCGGGGGTGGCGGTGGGGGCGGCGGATCAAAGCACCCTGCCGCCCGCAGTTCGTCCATGGTCAGGTCATAGTCGGCCATCTGGTCCTGGATCCAGCGAATCGCCGCCGCCCGCTCAGTTTTTACTGTCATCGTTTGGGTTGTCGTTGCTGTCGCTGCTGTCGCTGCCATCTTCCGGGTTCGAGCCGCTAGGCGCCCCGTGCTCGTCGACCGGCTTTTCATTGGGTGCTTCGCTATCGATCGGTGCCGGGCCGCCAGTTTTTCGCCGCCGTTCCCGCTCGCGCGGCAGGCGCAATTCTGCCAGCAACTGTCGCGCCAGCACGGCTTCCGCCTCGGCGCGCTCGGCCCGGCGCTGGGCCGCCGCCAGCTCGGTGCCCCGCCGCTCCAGCTCGAGTGTCTGTCGGCCTTGCGCCGCCTCGGCGGCCGCGAGCCGCTCGGTGAGCCGCTCAGTGAGCGCCGCGACCTGGGCTTCGAGCCGGGCCCGGGCCTCGGCCTGCGCCACCGCCGCGTCGCGGGCCTCGCCGCGCGCCGCCCCCAGCTCCGCACGTAGCTCTTCGGTGGCGCGCTCGCTCTTCTGGCGCGCGGTGCGCTCCTGGTCGAGTTCGCGCAGCGCGCGCCGCTCGCTGGCCTCGGCCCGCTCCTGCGCGATGGCCACCTGCTCGCGCGCGAGCTCGAGCTCGGTCGAGAACTGGGACCGCAGTTCCGCCAGCTGGCGGCCCGCCGCCTCCAGCTCCACCCGCCCCGCTTCCCATCGCGCCCGCGTCGCGGCGTGCGCCTGGCGCTCGCCCGCCAGTTCGGCCTGCACGGCCTCCTGCGCCTGGCGCGCCTCGCCCAGCTGGGCCGAGAGCGCCAGCGCGTCTTCGCGCGCGGCCGCGGTCTCGGCGCGCGCGGCATCGCGCTCGGCCTCGGCCGCATTCGCCGCGTCGCGGGCTTCCGCCCGTAGCGCAGCCAGTTCGCGGCTGGCGGCTACGTTGGCGGCCTGCCAGATCGTCTTGATGGCCTCGGCGGCGATGTCCTTCAACGCCTCCGGCAGGTCCGGGTGGTCGATGGTCACGCGGGTGCGCCCGCGCAGTTCCTGCCAGAACGACTGCAGCACCTCGGCGGGCGTGCCCATGCTGCCCTTGCGCACCAGGCTGTAGAGCTTGTTGGCGGTGGGCGTCACGCCGTAGCGGAAGAACAGCAGGCCGCAGACCTCGCGGTACAGCGCACGGGTTTCGGGGAAGCGGCTGCGCAGCTCGGCAATGTCGTCGGCCATGGCGGCCTGCAATGCAGCATCGGTCAACTCCAGGTCGGCGGTGGCCATCGGGTGTAAAAGTGGTTTTGATTCAATAAATATTACTACGTAATACGTTCCATATCAAATCACTCAGGCGATTACTTTAGACATAAGTTTGATTATGTCTATAATCATGTCTGGATCTCGGCCTGAACTCATACCTCACATGGACTCCCCTTCGGATATCGGTCAATCTGCCGTCCACGCCCTGCCCGCTACGCTTCCGACGCCGCTCGAGCGCCTGCACCTGACCGAGGAACTTTCCGGCGCCCAGGGCAGGAATCGCGCGCCGGCGCGCGGCGCGCAAATTGCCGCGTCGGACGACCTGGCCGCCGTCGCCGCCTGGCTCGCCCGCTACGCCAACAGCCCGGCCACGCTGCAGGCCTATCGCCGCGAGGTCGAGCGGCTGGTGCTGTGGGCGACGCTGCAGCGCGGCAAGCCACTGTCGTCACTGACCCACGAGGACCTGCTGGCGTACGAGTACTTCCTGGCCGATCCGCAGCCGGCCGCGCGCTGGGTGCTGGCCGCGGGCAAGAAGCTGGCGCGCAGTCACCCCGACTGGCGTCCCTTCGCGGGGCCACTGTCGGCGGCCAGCACGCGCCAGGCCATGGTGATCCTGAACGCCTGCTTTGCCTGGTTGACCGAGGCCGGCTACCTCGCCGGCAATCCCCTCTCGCTGGCGCGCCGCCGGCGTGGCCCCACCAAGGCACGGATCACGCGCTACCTGAGCCATGCACTGTGGGACGTCGTCAAGGAAGCGGTGGAGGCCATGCCCATGGGCACCGAGCGTGAACGCCTGCACGCGGCGCGCTGCCGCTGGCTGTGCACGGTGCTCTATCTGGGTGGCCTGCGCGCAGCGGAAGTCGCGGGCACGGCGATGGGCGCATTCTTCTGCCGGCGCGATGCGCAAGGGATCGAGCGCTGGTGGCTGGAGGTCATCGGCAAGGGCAGCAAGCCACGCCTTGTACCGGCGACCGACGAACTGGTTGCCGAACTCGCCCGCTACCGGCGCGCGCATGGGCTGCCGCCGACGCCCCAGCCGGGGGAAGCCCGCCCACTAGTGCTGCCGGTCATCGGCCGCGCGAACCGCGAGAAGGCCTTGTCGCGCGGCGCACTGCATTTGATCATCAAGGAAGTGTTCGGCATGGCAGCCGAGCGCCTGCGGGCACGCGGGCCGGAATGGGCGGCGCAGGCCGAGGTGCTGACCAGCGCGTCGGCGCACTGGCTGCGGCACACAGCAGGCTCGCACATGAGCGATCGCCAGGTCGACCTGCGCCACGTCCGCGACAACTTTGGCCACGCGTCGATCGCCACGACCAGCATCTACCTGCATACCGAAGACGATGCGCGGCATGAGGCGACGCAAGACAAGCACCGCATTGGCTGGACCCACAAGACATAGCTCCCGCCTGCCGGCAGGCCAGCAATGCCTGCACGTAGTTGAGGGATTGAGGGTGCTCACACCTGCCTCCCCGCTCCAAGGGCAACCAGTGCCCTTCCGCTAACGCTGTGTCGGCAATTCTGTCGTCGCCGGCCGTCGCAGCAACGACAGGATAAAGGTCAGGAGAACGCCCCTCTCAGTGTTTCCCCGAGATTGTATTGACATTCAATACGCTGAATAATCGCGCCTTCAGCCACCATCACGCACGATGCAGAAAGGGGTTGTTGTCTAGCGAATGAAAGGAGTTCACATGTTTTGCTTCGAGTACGGAAAAGGTAATGTCTACGCGCAGCTTGGCTTCGCAGACGCCGAAGAGATCCCGCTGAAAGCGAACATCGTGAAAGACATCACCGCCCGCATCCGAGTCAGCGGGCTGAGGTTGTCGGAAGCCGCCACGCTGCTTGATACGCCGCAATCGGATCTGCTGCTGGCGCTTGCCGGGAAGTTCCAGTCCTTCCGCGCAGCCGAATTGCGCAACTGGCGGGATCGGCTAAGCATGCCCCTGCGTTGATCGCCGCCGCGGATCGCGGCGGTCCCATTGATCCCCCGATTTAGGCAACATTACAGGTTTTCTGCTGACCTATCTGATTTTGCGGGCTAGCCGTCCTCAACGCGCCAGGCGACTTTTGGTTGGAGAACTCTCTTAGCGATTAATTGCATTCTGAAGCAACCGTCCGGGCCGAACGTTGTACCTGTTGTTGAAGATCGAGGTTGATGCGACCCACGCTCAACTTTCCTGCGATCGTTCCTTTTTTTGGTCAACATTCATGCGACTGTGTCTTGTCAATGCGATGCAAGCTGCCGGTGAGGCGTTGCGTGGGCCCTTCGAAGAAGCTGACTAAAATTCCCAAGGTAATAGAGATTCCAGAACCAGGTCGTTTCAAGCTTGCCGGGATGTTGCTCGCACATTGAAAAGGCCGGATTCAGCCAATCGAGTCGCCAGAATGTAAGCGCTAGATTCAGCACACCTTGAGGAATCGGTTGTTACCCGGTAACGTTGCAGAGAACGGTATGTTACCGGGTAACGCAGATGAAGGAGTGCAGGATGGCGCAGACGACAGCACAGCGGCAAGCCGCCTATCGGGCAAGGCGCGCGACGGCGGGCACGGACGGAAACGGAGAGCGGCGGCTGGACACATGGGTCAGTACGGAGGCCGACCTTGCTCTTGCACGGCTGGCGCACCGTTACACGGTAACGAAGCGTCAGATGCTGGAGCGGCTGATCGCGCGAGCGGACGACGCGATCGTGCGCAGGCTCGATCCGGATTCGGAGCACTGGGATCGCTACTTCAACGTCCCCCGCTAGCGCGTCGCCGTTACCGGGTAACGATGGGCTTCTCTCAGTGTGATGGAGTCCCCGACTTTGGGGCAACGATCGACCCGCCGCTCAGGCAGGGTGCGGCGGCGCGGTTTGTGCGGTTTGCCGCCGGGCGAAGTTGAACGGCAACAGGTCGCTGATGTCAGCGTCCGGCTCGCGCTGTGGCAGCTCTGTGAGCACGTGGAGCAGATAAGCATACGGCTCGACGTCACAGGCGCGACACGTAAGCATCAGGCTGTAGAGCATGGCGCTCGCCTTCGCCCCAGCGACGGTGTCTGCGAAGAGCCATGCCTTGCGCCCTGTGCAGAATGGGCGGATGTCACGCTCGACCGGATTGTTATCGATGGCCGCACGCCCATCGATAACATATCGGCTCAGGTATTCCCACTGGTTGCGCGTGTAGGCGATGGCCTTGCCCAGCAGGCTTTCCGGCAGTACCTGCGGCGCCTGTTCAACCAGCCATGCCTTGAGGGCTTCCAGCAGCGGCACGCTGTGCTGTTGACGCATCCGGTACGTGTAGTCGACGCGCGTTTCACCTTCTGGCAGTTCTCGCCGGGCAAGGGTCTCGACCTGGTACAGCGCCTGGAAGTACTCGAGCGCCTTTTGCACTCGAGCGCTGAGCTTTTTCTGCCCCTTTTGGGCATCAACGAACAGCCTCCTCGCATGCGCAACACAACCAAAGTGCGTAACGCCTTCGAGCGTGCGCCAGGCGCTGTAGCCATCGGTCATTAGCATGCCTTCGTAGCCGGCGAGAAACGCCTGCGGATACTCCTTTCCGCGCCCCGGCTGGTAGTCGAACAGCACCACCGGATGCTCGCAGTCCTCCGCGCTGCGATATACCCACATGTAAGATTTGCTCTGCGCGGCCTTGCCTTCCTCCTTGAGCACCTGCACCGTCGTCTCGTCGGCATGGATCAGTGGCTGCGACAGCAGCGTGCGGCGCAGCGCCTCGTACAGCCGGCTGTAGTGCAATTGCGCGGGCCGGATGATCCAGTTCGCCAGTGTGCCGCGGCCAACTTCAATGCCGGCGCGACCCAGCGCGTCTTCCATCCGATAGAGCGGCGTGCCATCCACGTACTTGCCGGTGGTCACCGTCGCCAGCATCGCTGGGCTTGCGTTGCTGCCAGGAAGTGGTTGCGCCGGCATCGGCGCGGTCACCACCGGCGTGCGTTCGGCGTTGCGCTCGCAGTGCCGACACGCGTATTTGAAGCGGACGTGTTGCAGCACCGAGACCTTCACCTCGATATGCAACTGCTCGCTGACTTCCTCGCCCAAGCGGTGCATTGCGCCCTGGCAGCACGGGCAGATCTTCTGGTCTGCAGTCAGGTCGTACTCGATACGTTGGCGCGGCAACTCCGCTGGCAGCGGCTTGCGGCCACGTTTGCGGCCTGCGGGCTTATCAGGCTCCGGCAGTCCCGTGTCCGGCAGCGCGAGCGCGTCATCCTCATCGTCATCGGCCGGCTCCGCAGCGGCCATTTGTTCGGCTTCATCGAACACACGGTCCTTGAGCTTCTCGCTGCTTGGTGCAAAGCGTTTGGACTGCGCGAGGCGGAACTGTTCCTCAAGGAGCTTGATGCGCTCGTTCAGTTCGACGATGTGCTGAGCGTTGGCAGCAGCCTGCGCTTCGAGTTCGCGGATATAGGCCTGGGCGGCCGGCGGCAATTGGGAGAGGTCGTGTTCGTTCATGCTGAACACGATAGTGCAGCCGCCGCCCAATCGGGTATACTGAATCGCCCCGGGTTTTGAGGAGGCTCCAACTCTTGCGAGAATGGAGCCATGAACAAGCAGATCAAGCATTCCCCCGAAGTCCAAGATCGGGCTGTTCGCCTGGTGCGAGAGCAACTCGGCGAGCATCCTTCGCTATGGGCGGCGGTCCAGGCCATCGCCCCAAAGATTGGGTGCTCGGCCCATACATTGTTGAAATGGGTCAAGCGTGACCAGGTGGATAGCGGCGAACGCGACGGCGTCACGACGGCAGAGCGAGAGCGCATCAAGGCGCTGGAGCGTGAAGTCAAGGAATTGCGCCGGGCCAATGAGATTTTGAAGCTGGCCAGTGCGTTTTTCGCCCAGGCGGAGCTCGACCGCCGGCTCAAGTCCTGAAGGCCTTCGTCGATGAGCATCGAGATGCCTTCGGGGTCGAGCCGATCTGCCAAGTCTTGCAGATTGCCCCGTCGTGTTACCGACGCCATGCCGCACGGCTTCGTGATCCGTCGCGACGTAGCGCCCGTGCAATTCGCGATGAGCGTCTGCGGCCTGCGATCAAGCGGGTCTGGGAGGACAATATGCAGGTCTATGGTGCGGACAAAGTCTGGAAACAGATGAATCGGGAAGGCATGGCGGTGGCGCGCTGCACGGTCGAACGGCTGATGAAGCAGCTTGGCCTGGCGGGGGTGCGCCGGGGCAAGAAGAAGCGCACCACAGTGGCCGACGACTCGGTGCCGTGCCCTCTGGATCGCGTCAAGCGCCAGTTCCACGCCACACGGCCCAACCAACTGTGGGTGAGTGATTTCACCTACGTTTCGACTTGGCAGGGCTGGCTGTACGTGGCCTTCGTGATCGACGTGTTCGCCCGCTGTATTGTTGGCTGGCGCGTCAGCACTTCGATGACCACGGACTTCGTTCTGGATGCCTTGGAGCAGGCGCTCTACGCGCGCCATCCCGACAACGACGGGACGCTCATTCACCATTCTGACAGGGATCGCAATACGTCAGCATTCGCTATACCGAGAGGCTTTCTGAAGCCGGCATTGAGCCGTCGGTGGGCAGCCGCGGTGACTCCTACGACAACGCACTGGCTGAGACCATCAATGGCCTGTACAAGGCCGAACTGATCCACAGGCGTGGCCCCTGGAAATCCCGCGAGGCCGTGGAGCTTGCAACCTTGGAATGGGTGGCCTGGTTCAACAACCACCGCCTGATGGAATACCTCGGCTATATCCCGCCGGCTGAAGCTGAGGCAAACTACTATCGGCAACTCAGCGATACCGCTGCGGCCCCGGCATCAACTTAAACAAAACAGCCTCCTCGATTCCCGGGGTGATTCAATACGTCACACCGAACGACCATCAAGCGGTGTGCTGATACTTGCGCGACGGATGCCGCTGCACGGCGTCCACGTCGATACCGTCCAGCAGCCAGTGCAACTGCTCGGTTGTCAGCTCGATCACCGCCTGCTGACGCCGTGGCCACACAAAGCGGTCTTCCTCCAAGCGCTTCAAAAGCATCCAGAACCCGTTGCGGTCCCACAGCAACAGCTTGATACGGTTGCGCCGACGGTTATGAAATGCGTAGACGGCGCAGGCAAACGGATCGAGCTGCATCGACTGCTCGACCAGGGCAACCAACCCATTGATCCCGAGGCGGAAATCCACCGCATTGCGGTGCAGGTAGACCCGCAGGTCAGCGTCGAGCCGGAACATCAACGCGCTCCCAACGCTTCGATCATCGCCTTCACAAGCGCGACGTCCTTCCCGCCGCACTGGAGTTCGACCGTCACGCCGTTGGGCAACCGCGCCGTCAGCAGCGCCGCCGTCAGTGGCGGACGCGGCGATGGTTGGGTGGAGGCAGGCGCCTGGGTCGGCAGACATTCCAGCGCCACCGGCGATTCCGGGACGCGCGTTACGCCGCTAACCTCGACGACCCGTACGAACGCTGGCAAGGCAGGCTCCGCACTATCGGCCGCGGCGGCTTCAGTTGCGACTTGGTGCAGCCGAATCCACTTGTGCAACTGGTTCGCATTGATGCCGGCCTTGAGCGCCATCCCAGCTACCGATGCCCCTGGCCGCAGACACGCCTCGACCAGTTGGAGCTTGTCCCGGGGGTCAAAGTCTCGCTTCCCGTTGGAGCGAACACGGATCACTCTCAGCGGCGGAACCTCACATTCGTTGTCCATCATGCTTGCGTCCGCAAATAGTGGTTGCGGACGCAAGCCTGCCCACTCTCAGCCGCAAAAGCTAGGTGCGCTTAATTTCGCGCTTACGCCAGAATGGCGAGCAGACATCGCCGCGAGTCAGGATCAAGCAGTGATAGCAATACCGTAGGCGACGTCTTTCGTAGATCCAACCGACTGGAGTCTGCATAGTTCGCAGGCGATCCACCCCCACGTGGGTTAGCTGCGAGAGACGCTCCAAGGTCTCGATCGGCACTGGCGGAAACAGTAGCCATTTCCTTTGCGTCAGGGTGGGCATCGGACCGAGATCGGCATGCGTCCAAAGCTGCTCGACCGTCATGGAGTACTTTGCAGCGAGTCGTCCAAGCCAGCCTCCAAATGCCTCTCCATCAAAGGGACGCAGTGCAACTGGCCACGGCCTCAGCCGGTTAGAGCACGCAGCTCTGGGCGTTTTCAATGTGGGAGACATCTATCATTTCCCTTCCATCGCGGATCGCCAGCTCGGTGGCTGCATTCAAGAGGCGCGAAACCTCACCGGTCAAACCTCCACTCGCCTCCAAAACCGCCGAGACAACTTCTCGCCTCGACAGATTTGATGGCCGTCGCAAAGGAAGAATGCGTTCGAATGCTGCCAAGAGGCCTCGAAAGGCTTCCGACTCCTGCCATCGCGGCATCTCAAAGCGCGAGAAGCGACTGCTCATCTGCGAATCGGTCTGAAGTGCAAACTCAGCATCGCGCGTTCCCACAAGGACAATCGTCATCTTGAGATCGTTCGCAAGAAATTTGAGTAGGTTCAGTGAGGCGCGCTGCTCGCGGTAACTTCCTGCCAAGAGGTGATGAACTTCATCTACCACCAGCATGCGCGGTGCAACTTCCCGTAGCACCTCGCGACTCAGATTCTCGAGCACATTGAGCCTCGCTGCTGCATTGAACGGCGCGCCAAGCTCAAACAGGAGCGATGTATAGAAGCGGCTCTGGTCGGGCGTCGGTGGCATCTGCATAGACACAACCGTCCGGTGTTCCACGCCTACTACTTCGTCGAATTGCGGAGGATGGCGCCGTTCGAATTTCGCGATGACCTGGGTAACCGTCAGCGGAACCCGTGTTGACCGGGACGGTCTGATGTCAGAACTGATAGCCTCGGTCCCGCCAGTACTGCCAATCGGCAATGGCCTGCCGCGTCATCTCGTCGCTCGCCAGTGGCACGAGTTGCGCTAGTGGGACAGCAAGCTTGCGCTTGTTCCATCGTATCCACACGAAGGCTTCAGATTCGCACACGTCCTCGGGAGCCATTGCGATCACTTGAACCCGGTCGCCGGGGCTGAGCGGCGAGGTAGGCGATCTCTTGCAAACCTCAGCTTCAAACGGAACGGTGAGTTGCTCCTCGAGGTAGTAGTACCACGCCATCGACCGCTCTTCTGAACCGTAAGCGTCGACGACGATTTCCATCGTGATTCGCTCTTCACGATCTGGATCGGACTTGGGTCTGGGCATGCTTATCGTGTGAATGGCGATTCAATGTGGGTCGAAGAGAGCTTGCTCGTGCCACCGGCTAAAGCCCGGTCGCCAAAGCGTGGCCATCCGCTCGTCTATACGGATGCGCTGATCCAAGGGCTGCTCGGTCTCAAGCAGGTGTTCCACCTGCCGCTGCGCGCGCTGCAAGGCTTCGCGCAGAGCTTGCGCACCCTGGCCTTCCCAACGTACACGACATTGAGTCGCCGCGCGCAGAATCTGAACGTCGTGCTGCCCGCCGCGCGTACCGGCGAGCCGCTGCATCTGGTGATCGACAGCACTGGGCTGAAGCTTTACGGCGAAGGCGAGTGGAAGGTCCGCAAGCACGGTTGGTCCAAGCGCCGGACTTGGCGCAAGGTCCATCTCGCCATGGACGCGAACACCGGCCAAATCTGTGCTGCACTGATGACCCACCAGGACGTTGGCGATGGCGAAGTGTTGGCCGACCTGCTCGACCAGATCCCGGCTGATACACCGATCGATACCATCGGAGGCGACGGCGCTTACGACAGCAAGCCGTGCCACGCGGAGATTGCCGCGCGAGGTGCACAGCCCTCGATTCCGCCACGCGATGGAGCGAAGCCTTGGCGCTCGCTCGCCCGCAATCCGTCCGTATCGCCTGAGTTCAGCATCACCGAGGAGCCCCTGTTTTCAATCTCGATTTATGCAACAACGCCCTTGCGGGTCACCGCTTCTTTCTTCATTTCCATCGGTACAACTGTACTAAAATATGGCCAGATATAGGGGCCGCCAGCCCCTTGATTCAAGTCCTGATTAATCGAGGTATAACCTTCAATCGCAGGCGGTGAAGAATTACTAACCGCAAGCAGCGTGATTGCGGTAATAGGCTTTTTGTTCGCTTCTCCCATCTTCCAAATCATGTAGATGTATTTCCCGCCCGCACCTGCGTTCAGATCTTGCGGGTTCCAGTTCCAACCCGATGGGGGATTGGATTGAGCTTGGTCGTAAGCAACGAAATTGAGTGATGTAACTGGATTGCTGTCGCCGAGTTGATAACCGATATAGATATACTCGCCACCCACACCGGTGTTTGTGTCAATCGTGATGAAATCCCAAGGCGGCTGGTACTGTGGGCCCGGGGTACTTCCGGCTTGTGTCGTAAGAGCATTAATTGGACTTGTCATTCTCAACTCCTCTCTGCGTCTATGAGACAAAATTAAGTTTATTCAAAATCTCGGAATACGCGACCAAAAAAACACATAATTTTTGACTTGAATCAAATTTAGCCCACTTCCTTTGTAGGCACGTGTTGCCTTAAGAGTCGCTAAGGAATCACTGATTAAATCAGTGCAGCAGTCATCGCGGCATTGAAGAAGTATGTTGTCATAGGCGTGTCCATGATTTAGGTCCATTGATGAAGCGACAGATCAACTTTGCGGAAGCGGAAAGCCACGGCAAGAAGCGGGGGACGCGACGCGAGCGCTTCCTGAAGGAGATGGAGAGTTTGGTGCCGTGGTCGCGCCTGATTGCGGCAGTCGAGCCGTATTACCCAAGGGCAAGCGCGGACGGCCGCCTATCGGACTTGAGCGGATGCTGCGCATAGCGGTGCGGGCTGTCGGACGAGGCGCTGGAAGACGCGCTGTATGACAGCATGGCAATGCGCGCGTTTGCCGGGCATCGACTTGGTGGTCGAAGCGGTGCCGGATGCGACCACGCTGCTGAAGTTTTTCGGCGTGGTTCATCCCGGCGTTACACAGGCAGGGCAGAAATGAAAGTGCGGGATAATGTGGCCCACTTTGATTTCGGCGTCCCCATGACTTCATCCGTCTGCCCTGTTTCCGTAAAACCGGCTGGCTGCGACCGCAAGATGATGGCCGTTCGCGCCCTGGCGGGCGCTGAACCCGTCAGCGCCGTGGCCGCCCGCCACGGTGTCAGCCGTCCACTCGTCTATCGCCAGATGCGCAAGGCGAGCGCCGCGCTGGATGAAGCCTTTTCGACAACGCAAATCGACGAAGACGCCGACAAGGTCCTGTTCTCGCTGCCGGTGACCCGACGATGGCTGGAGCAGGTCATCCTCGCACTGACGATGATCGGCCACGCCTCGATGCGCGGCGTCATCGAATTCATGAGCGACCTGCTGGGCGTGTCCATCAGCCTGGGCACCGTGCACAATGTTCACCAGCGTGCCGCGCAGCGGGCGATGGCCATCAACAACAGCATCGACCTGTCGGCCATCCGGGTGGGACTGCACGACGAGATCTTTCAGGGGACCCGGCCGGTTCTTACCGGCATCGATGCGGCTTCCACCTACTGCTATCTGCTGGCTGACGAAGACCACCGTGATGGCGATACCTGGGCCATCCATCTGCTGGACCTGCAGAGGCAGGGACTGCATCCCGACTTTACTGTTGCCGACGCCGGCACGGGTCTGCGCGCAGGCCAGAAGCTCGCATGGCCCGATACCCCCTGTCACGGCGATGTTTGCCATATCTGCCAGCAGTTCGGAACCCTGGCCAACATCTGGACACGTCTGGCCAGCGGCGTACGCACTGAACGCAAAGCCCTCGAAGCGCGACTGGCCAATCCCCGCCGGCGCTGCCAGGACAGCCTCCTGATTGACCGGCTTGACGAACTTCGCCCGCTCGAGGCGCGGGCACATCAGCGCGCGGACGACCTTCGCACACTTGCCCTGTGGCTGGAGCGCGATGTCCTGTCGCTGGCCGGGCCCGATCTGCCGACCCGCCAGGAGCTGTTCGACTTTATCGTCGAGCAACTTCGTCAGCGTGAACCTGAAGATCCCTCACGCATCGGCACGATGCGCGTGGCCCTGCAAAACCAGCGCAACGATCTGCTCGCCTTCGCCGGCGTGCTGGACCAGAAGCTCGACGCCATCGCAAGCGATACTGCCGTCGCCGGGCATCTCGTACGGGCAACGTGCCTGTTGCACCGCAAGCCGGAAACCTCCGTCGTATTCTGGCAGGCATGGAACCGGCTGCATGCGGCCATCGGCCGCCGGTTCCACGAAGTCTGGACTGCGGTTTCGCAGGCGCTGCACGACACTCCGCGTAGCAGTTCCCTGGTGGAGAACCTGAACTCGCGCCTGCGCAACTGCCTGACGCTGCGGCACCATCTGGACGGCGGTCGCGCCTGGCTGGAGCTGCTGAAATTCTTCGTCAATCATCGTCGCTTCACACGCAGCCGTTGCAGCGCGAGGGTCGGCAAAAGTCCGCGCGAAGCGATGACCGGGAAAGCACATTCGCACTGGCTGACGCTGCTCGGACTCGGCCCGCTTCAACCCCGGCAGATCTGATGCCGGGGAGGTCGTTGCAGGCCTCCAGTTTGCATCGCATTCCTTACCAATTCTGCATTTTTATGCAGGACGGTTCAGCTCGTCCGTGTAACGCAAAAAAGCCGGCTTTTGAACCACGCCGATTTCCTGATTGGCTTCCGGCCCTCTCGTCGTCAGCGGGCGCTGGGCAGGATCGCATCGACCAGTGCCTGCAGCCGGTCGGCGTCGGCCTGGCCGTGCACGGCGCTCAGTCGGCGCCACAGGCTGAGCGCCCCGTGCGCGGCGCGGTAGTACTCGGCCTTGGTCGCCTGTTTTGGCTCCTGCACCGCCAGTTTCTGATAGACCGCGATCTGCTGCTCGGTAGCGGCCGTCAAGTCCGCATAGGAAAAATGGGGCTCACGCCGGGCCGCTTCGGCCCGTTCGGCGTCGACTTCTGCCGGCGTGCGCAAGGCCATGCGCCCCTCACGTTGAAACGTCATGCTTGCCTCCGTGCCCCGTGGGGCGTTTTCCCGAATTGCTGCATTCAGTGAGCCGGTTCGAACGGATGGACCGGAATGTCACCATCGGGAAACGACGCCACGAGCTTGAGCTCGCCGCCCAGCGCCTTCACATACTCGCGCAGCGTGCTCAGGTACATGTCGTCACGGCGCTCCAGCTTCGACACCGCCGCCTGCTCGATGTTCATGGCCTTGGCCACCTCCACTTGCGTGACGTGTCGGGCCCGACGCAAGTCCTGAAGTTGCATTTCCACCAGCATGGCTTCGGCCCGCGCAGCGGCGCGCGCCTGCGCCTCGGGCGACATCTTCGCGCGCAATTCCACAAATTTCTTAGCCATCGATCTGCCCTTCCTTTCGCAATGTCTCGAGATGCGCGTCATAGAGCCGATCGGCAATCGGCACGTGCGCCTCATACCAGCGGTTGTTGCCGGTCTTGTCCCCACCAATCAGCAGGATCGCGCAGCGCCGCGGGTCAAACGCATAGAGGATCCGGTACGGCCGACCAGCGTGCTGCACCCGCAGTTCGCGCATGTGGTCATGTTTCGAACCACCAATGCCAGAAGAGTGGGGAAATCCCAAGTTCGGACCCAGTTGCTCAAGCAAGCGCACCGAAGCATCAATGGATTCCTGCTCCGCCTCGGTCAAATCCTGCCACCATGCTCCCAGCTCGTCGGTGTATTCGACCTCCCAAGCATTCCCCATTATTCCTCCAAAAACATATTCCTTCAAGGGAATATAACATCCCGTACGCTGCTGAGCAGCAGGATCAACCATCAATCTTGTGCCGCCTGCGTGTCACCGGTCGCGTTGGCCACCGACGTCCGCCACCAGGGGACCACCCTGCCCGGCCTCGATGCGCGGCAGCCGGCCGGCCGCAATGCGCTGGCGGACCTGCGCCTGGAGATCGGCCACATCCCATACGCCGGCCTCGAGCTGGGCGAGCGCGGCGCCGGTGACTGCAAATCGTCCACCACAGGCCGCGCAGCGGTAGATACGGCTCTCGCGCAGCCGATCGTCGCGGTCGCGCCAGCGGCGCGCCGACTCGGTACACAGCACGCAAGGCACCCCTTCCGGCGTGTTCATCGCGCACGTCCCCCAGAGCGTCCTGGCATCATCACCG
Source organism: Cupriavidus necator (assembly GCA_022041995.1). Classification (GTDB taxonomy): domain Bacteria; phylum Pseudomonadota; class Gammaproteobacteria; order Burkholderiales; family Burkholderiaceae; genus Cupriavidus. The sequence continues at coordinate 2,069,715 of CP074381.1, read as the reverse complement.
CGAGGCGAGCCAGGCCTCCCCCTCGACCTTGGCCGCGCCATACGCCTGGTCGCGCAAGTACGCCGCCCAGGCCTGGGACGGCTTTGCGCTGTCCGCGCGGGCCAGCCAGAGCGCGCGCTCGGGCGCAGTCAGCGCATTGAACCAGGCCATGCCGCGCAGCGGGTCGAGGTCGGGATCGGCCGGATACGCGCCGCCGCCGACCTCCTGGTCGTCCCGAAGCAGGCGCAGGCGCCAGCCACCGCCCAGCGCGAGCGGGCGCGGCTCGATGTCGTAGTGATATCTCGTCATGGGGGAAAAAAAGCCCCGCGTTCTGCGGGGCCTTCGGGAACGCGTTAGTCGGTTCGGTTAGAGCGGCTGGATCTTGGTGGCTTGCTCGCCCTTGGGCCCCATCGCCTTGACGTAGCGGACCTTCTGGCCCTCCGGCAGCGACTTGAAGCCGTTGCCTTCAATCGCCGAGAAGTGCGCGAACAGATCATTCCCGCCGGCGTCCGGGGTAATGAAGCCGAAGCCCTTCGCGTCGTTGAACCACTTGACCGTACCAGTTTCCATTTTTCTTTCAGCCTTGATGTGTCGAGGAACGTGAGGGCCCGGCCGGCGGCTGGCCCCGAAGCGAGTCCGAAGCCACGGCGACGGACCGGCGCCCTGCGAAGGCCATTGTGACGGCTTTGGTTCCGGTGTCAATGCGGCCAAGTGCGGAGGAAGGCGGTCGCTTCGGGCTTCGCCCGGTCGGCGCCCTGCCCTCGCCTACACAGCTACGATGCCCGAAAGTCCCGTCGGGACGTTCCGCATGAGGCATGCCCTGACCTGAGGCCCCGCACGCGACGTGCGCCCGGTGCCCGCCGCGGCAGATGCCGCCCTGCAGACATCTGGCGTTGCCAAGGGGGAGTTTTCCGGGCTGTCGGGACCGGCCCTGCGCTCGCTATGCTGGGTCCCCGATCGCCACCGACGCCCAAGTATGCAGATCCGCGAAGAAGGCCCTCTGGTCACGCTGCTGCGCACCCGCCGTGATCCCCACACGGGGCGCCGCAAATCGATCGTGGCCGGCACCTTCCGGGCCAGCGAGGGCCCCTCGCCGCGGCTGCTGGCCACGCTCGATCCCGCAGAACAGGCCTCCCTGCGTTGCTGGCTCGACGCTTGGCGCCCGCCGGAATCGTCCAGCCACAGGTCCGTGCTGGATGACGCGCATCGGCGCCTCACCGAACTTGTCGCGGCGATTGATACGGTGGCCGAGCATCTCGGCGCTGATGCCGCGTCTGCCATCGGGCGGGAGCTCGAGGCCCTTGCGCGTGCCCTGCATCATGCCCAAGGGCGCAAGCCTCGGCGTCCCCCCAAACCGCCCCATCCCCTGCCCGACCAGGCAGACCTGCTCAGCGGTCTGCCTGAGTGTCGGGGTGTCGCAGGCTAGCGGGTCCCTGGCTGGTGACGACCGACTCACGACCCTCGCCGGGGTCAAGCCCCGATCCCCCCTCGGGACGGTGCCCGGCCAGGTTGCTCAGTCGCGGATCGCGCCACGCTTGGTCTGCGATGCGGGATGACGGTCGCGGGCTACCGCGGCAGCACCCCAAGCTTCAGCCGCAGCGATGTCGATGCGGGCCCTGGTGCATCGCACGGCCGACGCGTTCGCGCCGGGTAAGGGTCGTCTGTGCGCTCTGGGCCTGGTGCATGCGCTGCTCGGTCGCAGCAGTGGCGAGTACCAGATCGCCGCGCTCGATCGCCTGCATCCAGGGCAGCAGGTCCTGCAGCGGCGCGGTGCCCGAGTGAGCCAGCGAAACCGTGTGCACGAACGCTGCATCGCGATCGATGCGGTACAGCGCATCGCCGCTGCGGCTGGCCAGCGTGACGCCACCGAAGCGTGCCTTGAAGCGAACGATGCGGTGCTGCAGGTGGGCGGCTTCCTCGGCCTGGCGGCGCGCGGCGCGGGCCTGTGCCGCGGCAACAGAGAAGTCGGTTGGGCCGGCGGCGAGGGCGGCGAGGTAGGCGTAGAGGTGTCCGCCCTTGACCTCGCCAAGGCGGTGGTCCATGGCGGTGACGATGTCGGACAGCTGCTTGCCGCGGGTTTTGGCCAGTCCCATCAGTTTGAAAAGCCCCGCCTTCGACAGGCCTTGGCCCGTGAGGTGGGCCAGGTCAGCGGGGAGGGCGCCGGAGCGGGCCGTGGGGCGTTGATGCTTTGCAATAGTGGGTTCAGATACCGTATGGCCGACTGACAAATTGTCAGACGCAACTGGTTGCGAGTTTCGGTTGAAGCGATCTGGCGGCGGTCAACGGAATTGGCAAGCAGGCGAGACCAGCCGCGTCGAGATGGGCGACGAGGCAGTTTTGCGTTGTCACGGATGCATTTCCGCAGGGGGAGGACGAACGGGACCACGGCGCGCTGCGCCGAACTGAAGCATGGACCTTAACTGCCAGCTCAACTACCGCAATAGTGCCGTAGATTTATCATGGTGTAGGCCATGGTCTTGAATGCGTAGTGCAACTGACTGATGCGATCGAAGCGAAGTAGCAAGCGACGAAACTTATCTTCCCATGCGAACACGCGCTCGATGGTACGAAACCGCTCTTTAAAAATGGCCAGATCGAAGAGCGCCTTGCGACCTCGCTTAGTGCGTTTCCTGCCGCGCGGGTTCGGGTTGATGTTGGGCACCATCCCGCGGTTGAAGATCGCCTTGCGGTTGGAGCGACAATCGTAGACGCCGTCCAGGCTGACCACGGTGTCGCGCAGATCCAGCCTTGCTTCACCGGCAATCCGTATCACCTGCGGCAGCGCGTCACGCAGCAGCGGCGATTCGTTGCGATTGCCTGGTGCCGACACGAACGGGGCGATCACATTGCAGTTCCGGTCACAGAAGGCAGCGACCTTGTCACCCTTCATGTTCTTGTGGCCGCTGAAGCCAATGTTGTCGCCGCCTTTTTTTGCCGCCGTCGTGGTGCCGTCGCCATGGATGACGCTGGTGTCCAACAACTGGTCGTGGCTAAGCCGCACCACCGACGCGAGGAAGACGGCGTCGAAACATTCGCATGCCTGCCAGCGGCGAAAGGCCCGATAGATACTCGTGTAGTGGATCTCCGGCCTGCCGTGCCGATCCATTGCAATCGGCAGCGCCTTCCATTGGCAACCGAGGTAAAGCAGTTTCAGGATGTAGTTGAAGATCGCGTGCGCGGTCAGTTTGGATGCCGGTCCCCGGCTTCCTGCCGTGAGGTGCGGCAAGACAAATTGTTCGAACTGCCCGCGGCTCAATTCCGTTGGAATCCGTTGCCATTGCTGGCTGTGCGCCATTATCGACCGCCAAAGATCGGGAATTCTAGCGGATCACGGCGGAAATCGGCGAAAGTCATACCCACAAAGGACTTCAGGCAAATTTGGCAGCCTTGAGAAACCCGCAACCAGTTGCAGGTTTTTGTCCGCACCGCCTCACGGTCAGTTTTTGAGGCAAATCAACAAATCGACTTCTGCGGCGGTTTAACATGAAACCATGTCGGCAGGGTGCGGCAGCATAGTAAGCCGCACGAAGCTGCGACGTCTTCACGCAATGCTTTCGGGGCATGCAGCAAAATGGCAACCGGTACGGTGAAATGGTTCAACGATGAAAAGGGCTTCGGCTTCATCACGCCCGATGACGGCAGCGAGGACCTCTTCGCGCACTTCTCCCAGGTACAGGGGAAGGAATTCAAGTCCCTGCAGGAGGGTCAGAAAGTCGGCTTCGAGGTGAAGCAGGGTCCCAAGGGAAAACAGGCTGCCAACATCCAGCCGCTCTAGCCCGACGGATGCCACGCGCAGCCATGAAATTGGGCTCTCGCGTGCGCGCCGGCCATCGCACCGAGGGGCTTTGTCGCAATGGCTCATGTGATGAACGACTCCCGCTAAGCGGCGAAAGGATTTACGCCGATGTGGAGAAGTCGTGACGGCCAGGCCACATGGGTTGTGCGAAGCAGTTACGACGCGCGGATGTACTCCGGTATTTCGCAGCGCTCGACCGTGTGTGATCGGCATGAGAGCGTGCGACTCGTCGCATTGCTGGAGCCGCGAGCTCGCGAAGCTCGGACACGCTGTTCGACTGGTTGCCCCGCAGTTCGTGCGGCCTTACGTAACGATGCGGCTGACGCCCACGCAATCTGCGAGGGGATACAACGACCGAACATGCGTTTTGTACCGGTCAAAACGCGGGTGCAACAGACAATGCTGTCGCTGCATTGCGCCGCGCCAAGCTGTTCAAGTCGCGTACGGCAACGAAGGAAGAGAACGGTGTATCTGCGAAAACGCCTCAACACTCGTTTGCGCGCTCGCTCGTAATAGTGGCGGTTAGCACCTTGATTGGGATCATAGTTCTGATCGTGTCGCAGAAAATGCATCCAGAGCAGGCTCAAGAAACAGTTTCGGCTAGATCGATTGAAGGCCGGACGAGGTAATAGGGGGTGAATGGGGCAGGTACGCGTGAGGGGGATCGCGACGCACTGCGCCCGAAAACGTCAGCGACGGCATTTGGTCAGCGATGGAGGCGGGGTTGGTCATCGTGCAGGCGAGTGTCCTGAACGGGTACTGAAGAGGGCTGAGGCGTTCGAAGCGCAACAATAGGCGGCGAAACACTTTTAACGGAAATCGCCATGACCACGCAAACAGTTGTGAATCCGGCCGCAAGACCATCCACCTTGCTTTTCCCGGGTGACGAACAATTCTGGTTCGAGACGGTACGCATGTTCGGCGCCGACGAGTACGGCGGCGGCTCTTTTGGCGAGGTCATGGCGGTTAGCGCCCGCATCGCGGCGGGCGACTACGACAGCTGGTTCGAAGCCTGGAACGCCATGGCGGACAGAATTGCGGCTGAGGGCGATAGGCAGTTTGCCCGCAGCCATCGAATCAGTGCTCGCGACAGCTACCTCCGTGCCTGCAACTACTATCGCTCGTCGGAGTTCTTCCTGCATGCCAATGCGCAGGACCCTCGTATCGGCCGTGCCTATGATCGCTCGGTCGCCTGCTATTGGGCGGCGGCAGCGCTGCACGATCCTGAGATCAAGCCGATAGCAATTCCTTATGAAGGCACCTCGTTGCCTGGCTATTTCCACCGCGCCGGCGAAGGGGTGCGGCCGCTGCTGATCCTGCATAGCGGCTTCGACGGCTCCGCCGAAGAACTGCACTGGGGCCAAGCACGGGCCGCAGTGGAGCGCGGATACCATGTGCTGTGTTTTGACGGTCCAGGTCAGTTCGGGCCTTTGCACAACGAGGGACTTGTCTTCCGGCACGATTGGGAAAAGGTCATCACGCCGGTGGTCGATTTCGCGCTGACGTTACCCGGTATTGCCCCGTCCTGCATCGCCCTTTGCGGTATAAGCCTGGGTGGCTATCTTGCGCCCCGCGCGGCCGCCTTTGAACATCGGATTGCAGCGGTAATCGCCAACGACGGCGTTTACGACTATGGCGCTGTCCATGTGGGCCGCTGGCCAGAAGGCGTGCGTGACGCGTTCTTGACAGAGTTGCGGGCCGGTCCAGCGCCGCGCATAGACCGGGCGATGGAAGCGGCCATGATGGCATCGCCCGTAACGCGCTGGGCGATTAGCCACGGGATGTGGTGCTTCGGCGCCGATACGCCCAGTGAATACATTCGCAAGACACTCGACTATTCGCTGGCGGGCGGCATCGCCGAGCAAATTCGCTGCCCAACGCTCGTGTGCGACGCCGAGGATGACCTGTTCTACAACGGGCAACCTCAGCAGCTATACGACCATCTCACCTGCTCAAAGGTGCTGATGACGTTTACCAATGCAGAGGGTGCGGGCGCTCATTGTGAGTTGGGGGCAGGTCGCCTCGCAAATGCCCGTATGTTCGACTGGCTTGACGAGACACTGGGGGTGTGACTAAGGGTACTGTCGCAATAAGGAAGCTGAGCGGCGAGAGCGCCGAACTATAGAGGACAACATTGTCGAACAGGATCACCGGGCCATCAAGCGTCGCATCCGCCCAATGATGGGATTCAAGAATTTTCATTGCGCACGCATCATTCTGGGTGGAATCGAGACCATGCATATGATTCGCAAAGGCCAGATGAACGATGGCGATAGGGCACTCTCTCCATCCTTGTTCAGATATTTTTTCTGACGGACCCTGATCGGCGCCTCCCGCCTGGCGTTGATCGCTTGCAAGGCAGCCAGATTCGATCCGCTCTTATCGATCGTCACGGTCTCGGGTTCGCCATTCTGGTCGATTGCCTTTTCGAAATAGGCCCAGGCCGCAGCCTTGTCCCGTCGGGCTCGCAGCAGAAAATCAACGGTGCTGCCTGCCTTGTCGACAGCCCGGTAGAGATACCGCCACTCACCCCTGATTCGAAGTGGAGTAAGAGACAGGGCGTAGTCGAACTATTTCCCTGCCTCTCCTCCCCGAACCGGACGTGCGCCTCTCAGCGCATCCGGCTCTCCGCTGAAGTGTCGTTTCGAACAAAGGCGACACCGTTCCACCGTGCCAGCAGTTTGCTTTGTATTTCACTCTTCCATCCTCCAGCTCCTGCCGACCCTCCGTTTGCACCGCCGAAACGCCTTCTCCAGGACGGGCAACAGTTTGAGTGCCCAACGATGAACGGTCGAATGATCGACCGCAATCCCGCGCTCGGCCATCATCTGTTCGAGATGACGCAGGCTCAGCGGATAGGCCACGTACCACCGAACGCACAGCAACATCATGTCCAGCGGGTAATGCAACCGTTTGAGTACTTTTGCCACACCCGGACTCAGCTTCTCGGTCATCGACCAAGTCACGCATTAAGGCCCGTCAGCATAGCAGACCGCCTTATGGCGACAGATCCGTTCGGATGCCCATCGCGAAAGGCATCGACTATCTGCAGCTCTAGAAATTATGGGCAAGCATATATTCGTGTCTCAGATGTCGCGGAAAACATTCAGCACATTCAAAGGTAGCCGATGAAGAAGAGTATTGGATGGGCGCTCGCAGCAATCGCGCTCATTGCCGTGATCGGCACGGGAATCGTCTGGGAGCGCGACCGGGGGCGCGCCCTGCCGGACTACGTGGTCCACGCAAACGGACGGCTCGAACTCGCGCGGGTCGACGTCGCCGTCAAGTATGGCGGCCGCATCGTCGATCTGCCCGTACATGAAGGCGACGTGCTCGTAGCTGACGCCGTCGTTGCACGCGAGGACAACGACGAACTGCGCGCCCAGCTCGACGCGGCAAAGGCGGCCCGTGAACGCGCGGTTGGTGCTGCCATCCGCGCGGCCGCCCAGCTCGATGCAAGCGTCGCCCAAGTACGGCTCGCGCGGCTCGAAGTCTCGCAGGCGGAGAAACTATTCGACGCTTCGCAGATTTCGGCCGTAGAGCGCGATCGCCGCCGGCTCGCGCTGGAAGGCGCGCACGCGGGCGAAGGCGCGACGCGCGCAGCGCGCACGGAAGCCCAAGCCGCCGTTGAGGAAGCCGACGCCCAGATCGCGCGGTTTCAGGCCGTACTTGCCGACACGACGCTACGCGCGCCGCTCGCGGGCCGCGTCGAGTATCGCGTGGTCGAAGTCGGCACGGTCCTGCCCGCCGGCGGCCGCGTGGTGTCGATGCTCAACCCCGACGACATCTATTTCGCGATTTTTCTGCCGGGTCCGCAGGCGGGCGAGCTAGCAGTCGGCGCTGACGCGCGCATCGTGCTCGACGCATTCCCTCACGAGCCTATCGCGGCGCGCATCGAGTATGTCTCGGACGACGCGCAGTTTACGCCCAAGTACGTCGAAACCGCTAGTGAGCGAGCAAAGCTGATGTACCGCGTCAAACTCCAGCTACCGCTCGACGTCGCGCGCAAGCTCGCGTCGCGCCTGAAAGGCGGCATGACAGGCGAAGGCTATGTGCGAATCGATCCTTCGCAGCCCTGGCCCCGGGCGCTCGCCGTGCGCGGGAGTTAGACGATGGCGCTGGGAGGCGAAGGCGCAGGGCCTGGCTATGATGCCGAGGCGATTCGCATCACCGGTGTGTCGCACGAATACGGCGCGACGCGCTCGCTCGATGATGTCTCACTGGTATTGCCAGCGGGCACCACAATTGGCGTGATTGGTCCGGACGGCGTCGGCAAGTCTACGTTGCTTGGCCTTATCTCCGGGGTCAAGCGCGTGCAACGTGGCGAAATCAAGGTGCTCGGCGCGGATTTGCGAGTGCGCGCGGCGCGAGACCGCATCCTGCCGCGCATTGCGTTCATGCCGCAGGGGCTGGGGCGCAATCTCTATCCAACGCTGTCGGTCCACGAAAACGTCGACTTCTTCGCGCGGCTGTTCGGACTCGCAGACCGCGAGCGCGCGCGACGCATCGCGCGGTTGCTCGACGCGACGGGTCTTGCTCCCTTTCTCGACCGGCCTGCCCGCAAGTTGTCCGGCGGCATGAAGCAAAAGCTGGGCTTGTGCTGCGCCCTCGTGCACAACCCCGATCTGCTGATTCTCGATGAGCCCACCACTGGCGTTGATCCGCTCTCGCGGCGGCGATTCTGGACACTAGTCGACGACTTGCGCCGCGAGCATCAACGCATGAGCGTCATCGTGGCGACGGCTTATATGGAAGAGGCACAACGGTTCGAGCATCTGGTAGGCATGGACGATGGCCGTGTTGTGGTCAGTGACAGCACCGCCGCCGTGCTGCGGCGCGCCGGCACACAGGACCTCGAATCTGCCTATGTCTCGCTCCTGCCGGCGTACAAGCGGGCTGGTACCGGTGCACAGGCCATTCCGCCGCTCCAGCCAGCCGAAGGGCCGCCTGCAATCGAGGCCGACGGCCTCACACGTCACTTCGGCTCGTTCGTCGCGGTTGATCATGTGAGCTTTCGCATCGAACGCAGCGAAATTTTTGGCTTTCTCGGCTCGAACGGTTGCGGCAAGACGACCACGATGAAAATGCTGACGGGCCTGCTGGACGCGACAGAAGGCACGGCAATGCTGCTCGGCAAACCTGTCCGGGCGAGCGACATGGTCACCCGTATGAAGGTGGGCTACATGTCGCAGTCGTTCTCGCTCTACGAAGAGTTGAGCGTGCGTCAGAATCTCGACCTGCATGCCAGACTCTATCGCATGGAGGGCAATCATGCGACGCGCGCCGTCGCTGGTGCGCTCTTGGACTTCGACCTCGGTCCGTGTGCCGACGCGCGCCCGGCTAGCCTCTCACTCGGCATCCGCCAGCGGCTACAACTGGCCGCCGCCTGTCTCCACGGGCCGGAAGTGTTGATCCTCGATGAGCCAACTTCGGGCGTCGATCCCGGTGCACGCGACATGTTCTGGAGGCACTTGACCCGGCTTTCGCGCGAAGCACATGTAACTATCTTCATCTCGACACATTTCATGAACGAGGCCGCGCGCTGTGACCGCATCTCGTTCATGCATCGGGGGCGTGTCCTCGCGGTCGGAACGCCACAGGCGCTGCGGGAAGCGCGCCATGCGGCAACGCTCGAAGACGCGTTCGTCGCGTGGCTCGAGGACGCGCAGCGCGGCGAGGCACAATCAGCTGAACTGACGAAGGCAGCCACCACACCAGCGCTCGACGCTGGCGATTCGCCCCGCCACACGCGCCACGCGGGGGCAATAGCCAGCACGATATCCCGAGCACTGTCGGCGATGCCCGCGCTCGCTCGTATCTGGGCATTCGCGCGCCGCGAAACGCTCGAACTCGCGCGCGACCGGCTACGACTCGCGTTCGCGTTGCTCGGCCCGATCGTCCTGCTGCTGGCCGCTGCATGGAGTGTCTCATTCGACGTCGACAACGTGCGCTTCGCCACACTCGACCGCGATCGCACTGTCGCGAGCCGAGAGCTGATCGAGCAGTTCGCCGGCTCGCACTATTTCGTGCCTTCGGGCGAGACGCGCAGTGCCGAGGACGCGCTGCGTCTCTTGCGCAGTGCCGACGTGCAACTCGTCGTGGACATCCCGCCCGGCTTCGGTCGCGACCTGCTGGCCGGACGGCGTCCCGAGGTCGCTTTCTACGTGGATGGATCGAGTCCATTTCCCGGCGCTACGATCGACACCTACGTGAACGCCGTGTTGCTTCGCTACGTCTGCGTTCAGATGGCACGCGCGCCGGTTGTGCAATCCGCACTGCCGATGAGCACCGAGACGCGCTTCGTCTACAACGAGACGTTCCGCAGCATCTACGCGATCACCCCTGGCATCATCATGCTCGCCCTGATCCTGATTCCCACGATGCTGACCGCGCTCGGCGTCGTGCGGGAAAAGGAAATGGGTTCGATCACGAACCTTTATGCGTCGCCCGCTCGCGTCGGCGAATATCTGCTCGGCAAGCAGATGCCGTATGCGGCGCTTGCGATGCTGAGCTACCTGTTGCTCGTCGTGCTGACTGTGTCGGTGCTGCACGTTCCGCTGAAAGGCTCGTTCGTCGCGCTTACCATCGGCGCGCTATTGTTCGTGCTAGCGGCCACGGGACTCGGCTTGCTCGTATCGGCGTTCGTTCGCTCGCAGGTCGCGGCGATCTTCGGCACGGCGATCCTCTGCCTGATTCCATCCGTGAATTTTTCGGGGCTGCTCTATCCCGTCTCGACACTCACAGGCAGCAGCTATTGGGTCGGCGTGGGCTTTCCGTCGTCATGGTTCCAGCTCGTGAGCCTCGGCAGCTTTACGAAGGGACTCGGCGCGGACAGTTTCGGCACGATGTACATCGCGTTGCTCGGCTTCGCGCTCGCCTATCTGATCGGCGCGTGGTGCCTGCTCTCGAAGCAGGAGACATAGGCGATGCTGCAATGGTTTCGCAACGTCGCCCGGCTCGCACGAAAGGAAATCTTCAGCCTGTTCGGCGACCCCACACTCATGGCGTTGATAGTGTTCGCGTTCACCTTCGCCGTGTATTCGGTGGCGAAAGGCATCAAGGCGGAAGTCTCGAACGCGTCGGTCGCCATCGTCGACGCCGATCACTCGGAGCTTTCGCGGCGGCTACGCGTTGCCGTCCAGCCTCCGTACTTCAAGCCACCTGTCAATGTGGACCGGCGCGACATCAACTCGGCGCTCGATCGCGGCACGTATATTTTCGCCATCGAGATTCCTCCTCGCTTCGAGGCCGACGTGCTCGCCGGCCATGAACCGAGTGTGCAGGTGCTCGTCGACGCGACTGCGATGACCCAGGCGGGACTTGGCACCACGTATCTGCAGCAGATCTTTGTTACTGAAACGCTCGCATTCCTGCGTGCACGCAACGCCGAGGCGCAATTGCCCGCACGCGCTGTCGTGCATGTTCTGTTCAATCCGAACACCGAATCGTACTGGTTCACTTCGACCATGCAGATCGTCGTCAACGTCACTGTCCTGTCGATCATTCTCGTAGGCGCGGCCGTGATCCGCGAGCGCGAGCACGGCACGATCGAGCACCTGCTCGTGATGCCCGTGCGTGCGAGCGAGATCGCCGTCGCAAAGATCCTCGCCAATGGCCTCGTCATCTTCGCGGTTTCGCTGCTGTCGCTCGTGCTTGTGGTCAATCTGTGGCTGCGCGTACCGCTGCAGGGCTCGTTCGGGCTCTTCGCGCTCAGTACTGCGCTATATCTGTTTTCCGTAACGGCGCTCGGCATGTGGCTGGCGACGCTCGCGCCCGCCATGCCACAGTTCGGCCTGCTCACGGTGCCGACTTATGCCGTCGCGTATCTTCTATCGGGCGCCGCGACGCCGGTGCAAAGCATGCCGATCGCAATGCAGCCATTGGTGAAGCTGCTGCCGACCACGCAGTTCGTATCGCTGACCCAGGCCATTCTGTTTCGTGGCGCGGGCTTCGATATCGTCTGGCCGCAGATTGCCGGCGTCAGCACCGCAGGCGCTCTCTTTCTGCTGCTCGCGCTCACGCGCTTTCGCTCCATGCTCGCGCAACAAGGCTGAACCTCGATGATCCGTCCACGCTACCCGTCGACTCATTCCGCGCCAGTGCTCTTCTGGGCGCTGTGTTTTGCGGCCACGCTCATCGGCTGCAGCTCGCTAGTGAAGGTAGAGGTGCCGCCGTCGCGCGCCGCGCCCGCTGCGTTCGCGGAAGCGCCCCCGGCGGACACCGCTTCCGCCGACCTCGAGAACTGGTGGCAGGCGTGGCAGGCCCCCGCACTGACTGCCTATGTTGATGCCTCCTTGCGCGCGAACGACGATTTGCTTACTGCGCAGGCGCGCGTGCTCGAGGCGCGCGCGATCGCGGCGGTGGCCGATTCGGCGCGCTACCCGTCGCTGTCCGCGCAGGCCGGCGCCGCGCACGCGTTTGGCAACCTGCGCAATCTGCAGATTGCACCCGACGATTCGCCCGACCTCGACGCCTGGGCGGGCGGCGTGACCGCGATCTGGGAAGTCGACCTGTTCGGGCGCCGCACGATTGACGCCGAGGCAGCTACGGCGATGGCTGACTCGGCGCTGGAGCGGCTACGCGGCACGCGTATCGCGATCGCCGGGGAAGTCACGCAAAACTATATTGAAGCGCGCGGGTTACAACGCCGGCTGGGTGTGCTCGACCGCAGCATTATCACGTTGCGGGCGTTGCGGCGCTATGTTGATGCACGTTTCACAGCCGGTCAGGCAACGCGTTATGACGTTGATCGGATCGATGACCAGATTGCACAGCGCGAGGCCCAGCGGCCACCCCTGACGAGCGCGATCTCCGTGCGCGAAAGGCGTCTCGCCGTGCTCACAGGCCGTGCAGCGCAGGAGGCCTCGCCGCTCGGGCCGCCCGGTCCGTTGACGATTCCGGCTGTGCCGTCGGGCGAAGTCCCATCGTCTGTCCTCGAACGCCGTCCTGACGTGCGGGCGAGCGCGGCACTCGTGCGTGCGCAGGCGGCGCGACTTGGCAGCGCCAAAGCCGATCTCCTGCCGCGCTTCTATCTGACGTTCATTGGCCTCTACGGGCATGTGCATCTCGACGGGCTACCGGGCTTGTCCGGCACCGGTGGGCTCATCGGCATTGGTGCCGATCTGCCAATCTTCAATGCTGGGCGCCTGCGCGCCAACGTCGCCGCGAACGATGCGCGTTTGCAGGCCGCGCTCGCGCAGCATGACAAAACGGTGCTTCGAACGCTCGAAGAAGTGGCCAACGCATATGGAGTGCGCCACGGATTCGACGCTCGCAGCCTCCGCCTGAACGCGTCGCTCGATCTCGCCCGGCGCAATGCGCAGAGCGTGCGGCGGTTGTACGAAGGCGGACAACGCACGTTGCAGGAGGTCCTTGATGCGCGGATCGACGCGTTGCAGCGGGAAGATGCGCTTACCCAGGCGCAGACAGACGCCGCGCTGGCGACGGTGAAGCTGTATCTCGCGCTCGGCGGCGGCTGGGCGACCGAGTGACCCTGTTCGCGTTTCCGAACCACATCGGAGAGTAATCGGCGTCTGGCGGTAGTCGCGGCGATGATCGTGAAAGCCCGGATCCAGCGCGGCGAGGCCATGTGCATGGCTTTGTCCGGATGGGTACGAGTTCCCGTGCTATGGACCAACTGGTTGCGCGTTTTCGTTTTTGGGATCGTCGGGAGTATCTGTGGGTAGTTTGAGGTGGTTCACAGAGGGCACAGGAAGCGAGACAGCTTTTTGCAGGTGGCATCGAAAGCGCTTTGCGCTTGCTCGTCGAGGTGACGGGAGATCAATGGACCGCCGTATTCATGGACCTGCTGAAGCACAAGTGTGCGAGCGTCCAAGGCAGCAGCCTCAGGATCTTCGTAACGCACTTCAATGAGATGTCCACCGAGCATCCATAGGTGATCGCGGTGCCGGTTCAGCGTTTTGCGCGCATATCTAGATAGCGTCAAGCAGGACGGCCTGTCCAGCGACAACCATCTTGGCCGGCGCATTGACTCATCAGAATTGCAACTCGCGCTGACTTGTTGCCTCACGTAGTTTGCTACCCGTCGGATTGTCCGGCGGGAGCGGCTCGAGGTGACGAGGCAAATCAGCATGACGACACGCAAGGAGTTGGTGGCAGCATTGCATTTGCGGTATGGCAGCGCGACGTTCGGTGAGCGGGGCAGGATTCTCGATGAGTTCGTGGCTCTGACCGGTTATCACCGCAAACACGCCATCCGGCTGTTGCGGAAAGAGTCCGGCGCGGACAAGGCGACGCGCGAGCGCAGCCGGCTGTATGACGAGGCGGTTCGCCAGGCGCTGACGGTGTTGTGGGAAGCGGCCGACCGGGTCTGTGGCAAGCGACTGAAGGCGTTGGTCCCGAAACTGGTTGATGCCATGGAGCGGCACGGCCATCTCGACCTGGATCCGGTCGTCAAGGCCAAACTCCTTCAGGTCAGCGCAGCGACTATCGATCGCCTGCTGGCCAACGCCCGTGCGCACATCGATGGGCAGCGCAAACGACGCACGGGGGTGGGCTCGGCCATCCGGCGCAGCGTGCCGGTGCGTACCTTCGCCGAGTGGCGCGATCCACCACCGGGCTTCTTCGAGATCGACATGGTCGAACACTGCGGCGGCTCGAAGACTGACGGTGAGTTCGTCCACACCCTCACGTTGACCGACATCGCCAGCGGCTGGACCGAATGTGTGGCAATGCGAGTGCGTAACCAGATGCTGGTGATTGAAGGATTTGAGAAAGCGGCGGCTGATCTGCCATTCGCGATGCTTGGAGTGGACTCGGACAACGACAGTGCGTTCATGAACCAGAGCGTCTTCGACTACTGCAAGGGACGCGGCCTTGTTCAGACGCGTTCGCGAGCCTACAAGAAGAACGATCAGGCCTGGGTGGAGCAGAAGAACGGCGCCGTCGTGCGGAGGCTGGTCGGGTATGGCCGGCTGAGCGGTGTCGATGCCAGGAACGCGCTGGCGCAACTGTACGCGTCATCGCGGTTGTACATTACAGTAAACAAAACAGCCTCCTCGATTCCCGGGGTGATTCACTGCTGGCGTCGGCCAATTCAGGGAAAACGAGGGTGCGGAGCATCGCCTTGATGGGCGCTAGCGGGAAGATCGAGCCGCCACTCATCTCGACGACGAACGCAGCCAGTAATGCTTGCGATCCCGGGCACCCGCATATGACCATCTGGTGAGATTATGTTTGTCCCCAGCGCTCCGTCCACCCCCGTCCCCTACACATGCTGCGTTTCGATGCCAAGAAAGCCTAAGCTGAATTTGCTTGCCACAGCGGGGGCGCAAGCGCCCGGCCATAAGCTGCGCGGCACCTGTAAGCTGCCGAGGATCCATCTTGCTGCGG
Organism: Cupriavidus necator; assembly: GCA_022041995.1. Lineage (GTDB taxonomy): Bacteria > Pseudomonadota > Gammaproteobacteria > Burkholderiales > Burkholderiaceae > Cupriavidus. The sequence goes on along the minus strand of CP074381.1, from coordinate 2,054,588 downwards.
CATGTGCCGTTGCGCTGCTTTCAGCCGCAGAAGCGCAACCGCCGGCATCCGCCGTGGGTACCGAAACCTCCCCGACAGCAAACACCCGCCCCGCTGAGAAGTTTGAAGGCAGGAAGCGCGAGCGAAGAAAGGAGAGGGAAGAGCAGCGCCAGCGGGAAAGTCAGGAAGCCGGCAAACCAGAGCGCAAGACAGACTGATATCGCCCGCGTCAGCTAGGTTTGTCCAAGTGCCAGAATTTGGCGACCAGAGGATGTCGCGCGAAAACCTCACACCCACCAACCGCGCTCGAGAAACCGATTGCGCGGCAACGCGCCGGTTTGGTATCCTTCGCCCCGTCTTCATCACAGGGTTTTCCCCATGGACTGTTGTTCTAGTCGGCCCAAAGCCGAACTCTGAGCGGCTAGTCAGTCAAGGCGACATCTCGCCACTGCCTAGCCGATAGCGGCGGGTAGTGGCATCCGAGCGGGTTCTCTGCACGGCCATCTCCCGATTTTTCGTTTGCGACCTGCACCTGCAAGGACAGTGCTGGGCGAAGTCCGCCCCCGCCTTGGTGTTCGTGCACCGTCGCGCCGAGCCTACGCGCGCCTACAGAAGCGCGTGAGGGAGGGTTCATGTCGTTTGTTACCTATCTTCAGCTTGCCTTGGCTGCCCTGACCATTTTTAGGGGAAGCTGTTGGCCACGCCGTCTGCGCGCGGTGATCTTTTTGCCGCTTTTTGTCCTGGGTATTACGCCGTTGCGCGCTCAGGAGGCGGGTCGCACCGTCGATATCGCTCAAGCAGCCACCCCGGCGGAAGATCTTTTTGCTTTTCATGGGCAGGCTACGTATGTCTGGCAGCGCAAGCCTTCCTTTGGTGCCGCGTATTCCGGGGAACACAGCCTTGGCACGGAACGCGCCAAGAGCTATTCGTTCACCAGTACGCTCGATCTCGGGCTGCGTCTTTGGCAAGGCGCGGAATTCCACTTCAATCCCGAGGTCTCGCAGGGCGTGCCGTTCTCTGGCCTGCATGGCCTGGGCGGCCTGACCAACGGGGAGTTGGCCAAATCGTCGGGTCCGAATCCCACTTTCTATCGCGCCCGCGCGTTCGTCCGCCAGACGTGGGGGCTCGGTGGCGGGGAGGAAAAGCTCGAGGCCGACTTCAACCGGTTCGCACGGACTGTCGATAAGCAGCGCGTCGTGCTGACCGCCGGCAATTTCAGCGTGCTGGATGTCTTCGATGTGAACCCCTATGGCTCGGACCCGCGCACGCAGTTCATGAACTGGTCATCGCTGACGCATGGCTCGTTCGACTATCCCGCCGACGCGCGCGGCTACGACTGGGGCCTGTCGCTGGAGTACATCGGCGATGGCTGGTCTGCACGGATCGGCCGCTTCCTGCAGCCGCTGGAATCCAACGGGCTTGAGCTCGATACCCGGATGTTTGAGCACTACGGGGACATGCTCGAGTTGGAGAAACGGTACAGCCTGGCTGGCCGGCCCGGGCAGGCGCGCCTGCTGCTTTGGCGCAACAAGGCCAAGATGGGCAAGTTCAGCGACGCGCTGGCGTTCGGGCGCGCCAACGGCGTGACACCGGATGTGGCAGACGTGCGAGCCGAGCATGCCAAGATGGGCATCGGCGTGACGTTGCTGCAGGAGGTTAATGACTCGCTCGGGGTGTTCTTCCGCGCGAATATGTCAGATGACGAGACCGAAACCTATGCCTTTACCGAAATCGGCAAGCAGGTCGCCGGCGGTGGTACGCTCAAAGGCAAGGCGTGGGGACGTCCCAATGACGAGCTTGGGGTGGCTGTGGCCGTGAACATGTTGCGGTCCCCGCATCGGGACTATCTGGCGGCCGGCGGCCTGGGCGCCTTCCTGGGCGACGGCGCGTTGCGCTATGGGTCCGAGCAGGTGCTGGAAATCTACTACAGCCTGCAATTGCTGAAGGCCTTCAGTATCAGCCCGGATTTCCAGTACATCCGCAATCCTGGCTACAACCGGGATCGTGGCCCCGCCAAATTCTTTGGCGTGCGCTTCCATGCGGAATTCTGAGCAACGCCTGTTGCCCTAACCCTTTCTCAGGAGGCGCCATGGATCCCGACCCTGGCTCGCGGCAACGCCGGCGCTGCACACGTCGATTGGCATGAGTCCTTCCGCGTCGCGTTGAACGCGCGGTGTGGCGGCCGGCCCTGACAATTCCCCCTTTTATTTCATCACCGGTCAAACTTTGTCTGTCGGCAATGACCGGCCAATCAGGGAGTTCGTCATGAACTTTGGTTTCCTGAAAACACTCTACGGCGCTTTCCTGCGCACGCGCCGGGTCACACACCATTTCCGCCGACTGGCCCTATTCGAGTCGCTGGGCGAGCCAGGTCCGTCGCGGGCCATGCCTGAGCACCTGACACGCGACCTGCAGCGCGCGGCCAAGGATGATGTCGCTGCCGTGCTGGTTCACCTGCGATCGCACGAAGACGGCTTGACCGGTGCGGAGGCGGAAGACCGCCTCAAGCGAGTCGGCCCTAACGAGGTCGATCATGAAAAGCCCCTGCCAGCCTGGCTGCATCTGTGGCACTCATATCGGAACCCGTTCAATCTGCTGCTGACGGTGCTGGCCGCGATTTCCTACGTGACCGAGGACATCAAGGCCACGATCGTGATCGGCACGATGGTGCTCTTGTCCACGCTGATCCGCTTCGTCCAGGAGCGCCGCTCGAACCAGGCCGCGGAAGGGCTCAAAGCCATGGTCAGCACCACCGCGACGGTGGTGCGGAGAGACCTGGCTGCCCAGATTGCCACCACCAGTGCCCAGTTCTTCAACGTGCAACTGCATTCGAAGCCGCCCGCCAAGATCGAGGTGCCGCTGCGCGAACTGGTGCCCGGCGAGATCGTTGCGCTGTCGGCCGGTGACATGATTCCTGCCGACTGTCGCATCCTCGTCGCCAAGGATCTGTTCGTCAGCCAGGCGGCGATGACCGGGGAATCGCTGCCGGTGGAGAAGTTCGCCGAGCGGCGCCATCATGCGGTGAGCCCGCTGGAACTGAGTAATATCGTCTTCATGGGCACCAACGTCGTTTCGGGCGCCGCCACTGCGGTGGTGCTGGAAACCGGCAATCGCACTTATTTCGGCACGCTGGCTGCGCGTGTCACGGCCACTGACCGTACCGTGACGGCCTTCCAGGCCGGTGTGAACCAGGTGAGCTGGCTGCTGATCCGCTTTGCCCTAGTGATGGTGCCCATCGTGTTGCTCGTCAACGGCTTCACCAAGAGCGACTGGATGGAGGCCTTCCTTTTCGCTCTGTCGGTGGCCGTCGGTCTGACACCGGAAATGCTGCCGATGATCGTCACCTCGACACTGGCCAAGGGCGCGGTGCTGCTGTCGCGCCGCAAGGTCATCGTCAAGCGGCTTGATGCCATCCAGAACTTCGGCGCCATGAATGTGCTGTGCACCGACAAGACCGGAACCCTGACGCAAGACAAGATCGTGCTGGAGCGCCATACCGACGTGCTTGGACATGTGTCGGATGAGGTGCTCAAGCACGCCTATCTGAACAGTTATTTCCAGACGGGCCTGAAGAACCTGCTGGACCGTGCCGTGCTGGAGCACGTCGAATTGCAACACGAACTGCGGCCGGTACGGGACTATCGCAAGGTGGATGAAATCCCGTTCGATTTCCAGCGCCGACGCATGTCGGTGGTTGTGTCCGAGCGTGAGGACCACAACGAGTTGATCTGCAAGGGTGCGGTCGAGGAGATCCTGAGCGTGTGCACCCGGGTTCAGGTCAACGGGGCGATGCACGCCCTCGATGACGTGCTGCTGGCGCAGGTACGCCAGGTCACGCATGACCTCAATGCGGAGGGCCTGCGCGTGGTCGCCGTGGCCATGAAGGAAACGCCGCCGGGCCTGACCACGTACAGCGTGGCCGACGAATCCGACCTGACGCTTGTTGGCTATATCGCCTTTCTCGACCCGCCCAAGGAATCGACCGCGCCGGCCCTGAGGGCCCTGGCCGCGCATGGTGTCACGGTAAAAGTCCTCACCGGGGACAATGAACTGGTGACCGCCAAGATCTGCAAGGAGGTCGGCCTGGCCATCGCGGGAGTGTTACTGGGCGACGACATTGAAAAGATGGACAGTCCTGCGCTTGGACGTGCCGTGGAAACGCACAACGTATTCGCGCGCCTGTCACCGCTGCACAAGGAGCGTCTCGTACGCGCGCTGCGCGCCAATGGCCATGTCGTCGGCTTCATGGGCGATGGCATCAATGACGCTCCGGCCTTGCGTGCGGCTGACATCGGCATCTCCGTCGACAGTGCAGTGGACATCGCCAAGGAAGCGGCTGACCTCATTCTGCTGGAGAAGAGCCTGATGGTGCTGGAAGAAGGCGTGATTGAGGGGCGTCGCACCTTCTGCAACATGCTCAAGTACATCCGCATGACGGCCAGTTCCAATTTCGGAAACGTCTTCTCCGTCCTGGTCGCGAGCGCCTTCCTGCCGTTCCTGCCGATGCTGCCCCTGCAACTGCTGGTGCAGAACCTGCTCTACGACATCTCGCAGATCGCAATCCCATTCGACAAGGTGGACGACGAGTTGGTGGCCAAGCCTCTGCAATGGAACCCCGGCGATATCGGCCGTTTCATGCTGTTCTTCGGCCCGATCAGTTCGATCTTTGACATCACCACGTACCTGGTGATGTGGTTTGCCTTCGCCGCCAACACGGTTGGCAAGCAGTCGCTGTTCCAGTCTGGCTGGTTTGTGGTGGGGCTGCTCACCCAGACCCTAATCGTGCATATGATCCGCACGCCCAAGCTGCCTTTTGTCGAAAGCCGCGCGGCATGGCCGCTGATTGTGATGACCGGGCTGATCATGGCACTCGGTGTCTTCCTGCCGATGGGACCGCTGGCCGGATACTTCAAGCTGCAAGCGCTGCCGCTGAGCTATTTCCCATGGATGGTTGGCATCGTGCTCGGGTATGCGCTGTTGACTACTCTCATGAAGCGCTTCTATATCCGCCGCTTCGGCTGGCAGTAGCGACTGCCGCTGACCTCGCCGGCGCCGACACACCAGCATGCGGTGTGACGGTGCTGTGACATGAGGATGACATTTTGAGAAGATAAAACCGTACGATCTTGAACCGGCTCACTTGCAAATATGTCCCTCGAAGCTATCCACAACATCAATCTGGATTCGCTGTTCGACACCGGCATCAGCCTCACGGCGGCGTTCGTGCTCGGCGCGGTGATCGGCTACGAGCGGCAATACCGGCAGCGAACCGCTGGATTGCGGACCAATGTGCTGGTGGCGGTCGGCGCCGCGATCTTCGTCGACATGGCCAACCGGCTGGCGGGGCATGACGGCGCCGTGCGCGTGGTGGCCTATGTAGTGTCGGGCATAGGCTTTCTTGGCGCCGGCGTGATCATGCGCGAGGGGGGCAATGTCCGCGGCCTCAATACCGCGGCCACGCTCTGGGGCTCGGCGGCGGTGGGTGCCAGCGCCGGCGCGGACCTGATCCTCGAAGCAGCGCTCGGCTGCCTGTTCGTGCTGGCAGCGAACACGCTGTTGCGCCCGGTGGTCAACCGCATCAACCAGCAGCCGATCGATACCCCTGCCGTGGAGGTCACCAACACGGTTTATCTCATTGCGCCGCGGCAACGCCAGAAGGAGGCGATGCGTTTGCTGGAGGATGCACTGGAGGGTAGCAATCATCCCACCCGTGACCTTGTGGTCCATGCCTTTGGCACCGACGATGTGGAAATCGAGGCGGTGCTCATGGCGACATCCGTCGATGGCGACGAACTCGATCGCGTCGTCGCGCAACTGACCGAGTCCGACGCCGTCAGTCAGGCGTTCTGGAGCCCGAGCACTACCGAGTGAGGCCGTGCTTTGCTACTACGACAGAATGACCGATGTCCATTCGTGATCGGGCCGCACGAACGCTACGTGCGGGTCTCGAGGTGCCTTCACGCCAACTAAGCAGGCCCAGAAACTGGCGCTGCTAAACGGCGCCGAAGACATCGAGCTCACTTTGGCGGGCATCCCCTTCAAGTAAGGTCAGTCTTGCAGCAGCCGTTCTAGTGCGAATGGCGGTGATGGATATCCGGGTAGTGTGGGTGTTTGTGGACGATCGGCTCATGCCGGTGACGATGGCTGTGCGGCTCGCTGTCGTCCCAGCCAAAATTATGTTCGTGCTGGTGATGATCGACGCAGGTTCACTAGTGTAGCGTTCTGTTCTTGATGGAACGTATATAAATTCGGCGTCTCCAATGCCCTACTGCGATACAGCGTGGAGAGAGCGAGTGCGAGTTGCCCCCGAGATCATGTTGACCGACGAGGAGCGAACCAAGTTGACGAGGCTGGTTCGATTGAAGCTCACGAGCGTGAGGCTAGCGCAGCGCGCACGCATCGTGCTACTGGCCGCCGACGGAATGCAGAACAAAGACATCGCCGAGCAGTTGGGAGTCGGACGCGTGCAGGTCTCGCGTTGGCGTGAGCGGTATGCGCAATCGGGACTGGCCGGTATCGAGCGCGACTTGCCGCGCGGTGCGCCGCCATTGAAGGTGGATACTGCTGGTGGAACTGACCACACAGAGCAAGCCCGAAGCAGCCACGCACTGGAGCACGCGCAAGATGGGCGCCGAGTTGGGCGTGAGCGCCAGCACCGTCATGCGCCATTGGCACGCCCACGGGTTGAAGCCGCACATCGTGCGCGGCTTCAAAGTGTCGCGCGATCCGAAGTTCGTCGAGAAGCTTGAAGACATCGTTGGCCTCTACATGTCGCCACCCGAGCACGCGCTGGTGCTGTGCTGCGATGAGAAGAGCCAGGTGCAGGCGCTGGATCGCACACAGCCTGGGCTGCCGATGAAGAAGGGGCGCGCCGCCACCATGCCCACGATTACAAGCGCAATGGCACGACCACGCTGTTTGCCGCGCTCAACGTGCTCGATGGCCAGATCATTGCCCAGTGCCAGCAGCGCCACCGCCATACCGAGTGGTTGAAGTTCCTGCGCAAGATCGACCGCGAGACGCCCAAGGACAAAACGCTGCATCTGATCGCCGACAACTACGCCACCCACAAACATCCTGCGGTGCAGGACTGGCTGGCCAAGCATCCGCGATTCAACATGCACTTCACGCCCACCTCGGCATCATGGCTGAACATGGTCGAGCGGTTCTTTCGCGACATCACAACCGAGCGACTTTGCCGCGGCGTATTCACCAGCGTGCCGGAACTGGTCGACGCCATCAACGAGTACATCGCTTACCACAACACCAACCCCAAGCCGTTCATCTGGACCAAGAGCGCTCGCGACATCCTACAGAAGGTCATTTGCGCCAACCGCCGCTTAAGTTCCGGCTCGTCGGGGAAATCTGTGGGTAGATTGAGGCGATTTACGAGGAGCAAAGGGAGCGATAGAGCAGATGTGGCCACTTCAATCTTCGCGTAGTGGGTTCGCCCCCTGCACGATCACGGCAATGGTCGGCTGCATGCCGGCGCCAGCCTGCCGAGGCTCGCAATTGCCAGCTGTCCCATTTGCGCCCCATATACGTCCGGCACGCATTGAGGAATTCTTGCAAGACGGACGTACGAAGCCCATGGGCAGCCCGACACAGAATGCCCGAGGCGCCCGCACAGTGTGCAATAGCTGTTCATGGCAATGTCCTTCCCAGAGTGTTTCTAAGTCCAGTATCGTAAGGGCGCCCCCCTATTGCCATCAGGGGGTGCTGATTATGCTGTCGGTGCCCTGGCGCGCGGTTTGTCCGGGCCAGCCCTCTGTTCCCGTAGGCAAATACCGCAGGCCTGTCAGTACTGCCTGATAGCGGTCGACATCCCAATTTCGCGTCGGGTTTCGCGGCAAACTTGCACGCTTGGTGCAACGAACGACTACGAGGCAAGCAAGGCGTGGCTGACGCCGCACGAGTCGCCTGTGGTCCTATCGCCGGCCCTTGCTGGGCAAGACTCGCCAGTTCTTACGTCTTCGGCGCCAAGCGGTCAGCGCCAAGCCAAGTCGAGCGCGGTCTCCTAGGAGTCTGAGCGGCAGACAGGATTGAGCCGTCGGCGTTGGCGCCACATCGGGCGGCGTCAACGCCGATTGCAGTTTTGCTCGCCAATGCGTGCGTAAATAGCGCTTACCCGGTGGCGAAATCAGGCAAAGTTGCCCCCTTGCGGGCTTACGCGGGCGTCATTTTCGACATTCTGCGCAGGTTCAGCGCCGCGCAGACGAGTTTCCACTCGGCCTGGGCCTTGGCCAGTCCGCGCATGCTGAATTGTCGAAATCCGAGAACGCTCTTTACCCAGGCATTCGGCGGTTCGGACAGCCATTTGCGTTTTCGATAGGCCGCCCGAGTTTGCGTAGAAGTAAACTTTTCTGCCATCGCGGCGCATAGCGGGCGCTTCCGGGCATCGACCTTCACATCTTTCTTGCCCTCGCGTCCGGGCGCCACGATCAGCTCGGCAGGATGCTCGCGCAACTGTTCGAACGTCGCCTCCGAGCGGTAGCCCGCATCGGCAAGGACTTGCCCGGGGGCGGCCCCGGCGTCGCGCGCTACCGCCGCCAGAACGATCGGCAATTGTCCGCTGTCGGCAGCACAGTTACCCAGTTCGGCCGCGACGATGATGTGGGCCGTGTCGTCGACAGCAGCCTGGGCATTGTAGGAGTAGTCGAAGCCGCCGCCGGCATGCTTCATGATCCGGCTTTCCGGGTCGGTAAAGCTCTCCTGGGCGTCGGGCTTGGGCTCGCCGAATTTGTACTTGAAGCGCGACTTCTTTTTCGGCTTGTCGCCGCCATCCGGCGGCGTGTCGTCGTCGCTACGACCACGCGCAATATCGGCCTGGCGCTGACGCTCTTCCAGACGCGCGCGCGCAGCACGGATGACCGCAAGCCGGTCCTCGCGCCGCGTGATCCCAGCTGGAATATCGAGCTCCGGCTCTTTCTTCCCGGCGTCATCGGCCAGCTTCGCTTTTGCCAGCAGCGCATCGATCTGCTCTTTGAGTTCCAGCTCGGCCTTCTTCATCCGCTCGTAGCTCATCGCCTTGTGGCGCGACGCATTGGCCTTGATCTTCGTGCCGTCAACGGCAATCGTCCCGATCTTGACCAGTCCGCATTCCTTCGCCAGCTTCACCACCTGCACAAACAGGTCCGACAGTTCCTTCAAGTGAAAGGCGCGAAAGTCACAAAGCGTGCGATGTGCCGGATAGTTGCCCGCCGCGAGGACCCGGAACGCGACATCTTCATGCAGCTTCCTGGCCAGCTTGCGCGACGAGAACACGCCGGTCGCATAGCCGTACACGAGCACCTTCACCATCATCGCCGGATGAAACGGTTGATTGCGCGAGCCGCCGCCTGCATACCGCGCATGGAAGGCTGACAGGTCGAGCGAATCCACCGTGTCGCTGATGTAGTAGGCGAGGTGCCCTTCGGGCAGCCAGTCTTGCAGCGCGTGGGGCAGCAACATCTGCTGCTGCTGCGGCTCGTATGGGAGATAACTTGTTGGCATCTCCTGACAACGTTTACCCGGCCCGGCCGGATGACATCAGATTTCTGCCGCGCACTCTCCTAGCCGCACGAACATCCGGCGTGAGCTAATTCAAGGCGAGGACTTTGCTGTTGACGCGAGCATCATCAACGCATCCGCGCTTGCAGAGCATCCATTTCTTCCAGCAGGTCGGCCACCAAAGCGGCAAGTTCCGGTATGGCGTCAAAGTCACGCTCCAACTGCCGCATGCGCCGCGCCCGTAGCAGGCTGGCGCTGGAAAACCGCCAGACGCCAGCGACACTTACGGCATGGGGGAACAAGCCCTCATCTACATGCCGCATGAGCCACTCGGGTTCTACCATGCAGGCTGCCGCCACCTGCTCCAGAGTCAGCCAAGCATCGTCCATCAGGTAGGCGATGAGAACGTCGTCATCAGACATGGGTCAGGCTCTCCTATCCGGGCGCGGATTAAAGGCCAATTCCCGCGCCATGGTTTCATAAAGCTCTCGCGCCTTTGGGGTGTTTGCCGGCGGCAACACCACCTCGATGTCCAGCAGCAGATCGCCCGGTGGATTAGCGGGAATGCCCTTGCCACGCACACGTAGTTCGCTGCCGCTCTGGGCGCCAGGGGGAATGCGCACCTTCAGTTCGCCCCCTGGTAAATCGATGGGCACCACCGCCCCCAGCGCCGCCTCCCATGGCGCCACCGGCAGGGTGAGGTGTAGATTGTGCCCCTTCACTTTCAGTCGGTCGTGCGGATTGAAATGCACCTCCAGAAAAAGATCCCCCGCCGGCGCGCCGCCCATCCCCGGCGCCCCCTGCCCGGCCAGACGGATGAGCTGACCTTCGCGCACGCCTTTGGGAATTTTCACACTGAGGGTCCGGCTCCTGAGCTGCACCACGCCTTGGGAGTCCATGCTTGGCAAGCGCAGCGAAAGTTGACGGGTGGCGCCGGTAAAGGCGTCTTCCAGGTCCAGCAGCACCTTGGCGTGGTGATCCACGCCGCGTGACTGGAAGCTGCCACCGTGTGCATCGAAGCCGCGGTGTCTGCTCCTGACATGGCCAAACAGCTCGGCGAAGAAGTCGCTGAAATCGGCCTCTTCCTGGGGCGAGAAGCCCCGACTGGAGAACTCGAAGCCGGTGTCCCAGTCCGGCGGCGGACGGAACTCCTGGCCGGGCTGATAGCCTCGCCCCAATTGATCGTACGCGGCGCGTTTGTCTGGGTCGGAGAGCACGGCGTAGGCCTCGTTGAGCTGCCTCATGCGCGGTTCGGCATCCGACTCCTTGGAAACGTCCGGATGGAACTTGCGCGCGAGCTTGCGGAACGCCTTCTTGATGTCCTCCGCCGTGGCATCGCGTGCCACCCCCAGCGTCTTGTAGTAGTCGTGGAACTCCATGCGTGGTCCCCTTTTTCGGTCTCGAGGGCTGCTCTCCTCCCCCCGAAGAGTGATGCCGAATATCAGTCAAATCAAGATCTTGAAATCCCCAAGCGAAGCCTTACCATTGCAACCGGGGGCGTCAGAGTATGTGGCGCCCGCGCGAAAGCGAATGGAGGCAAACATGATGTATCGATCGTTGTTTCCCCGTGACATATTCTCAGAGCTGGAACGCCTACAGCGCGAGTGGCAGCAGCCATTCGAGCTGTCTCCCAGCATTCGCGGTCGGGTCAGTTTTCCGGCCATGAATGTAGGCGGCACACCCCACTCGGTGGAAATCTACCCTTTTGCCCCTGGCGTCGATCCGGCCAGCATCGACGTGCAGCTGGTGAAGAGCGTGCTGACCATTGTCGGCGAGCGCAAGTCCGATCTCCCCGATGAGGACGAGCAAACCTCCGTGCATATCGATGAACGCTTCGCCGGCCGCTTCCGCCGTGTGGTGAGCCTACCAAACGACGTGAATCCCAATGCGGTGCAGGCCAAGTACCGCGACGGCGTGCTGCACATCAGCATACAGCGCCTCGAAGCCGCGCAGCCGCGCCAAATCAACATCCAGTGAGCGAGGAGGATCTGGCCATGAGCGAAAATACTGCTGTCACCAAGCAAGCCGACACTGGCAGCACTGAAGCGGCCCTGATGCCCCCAGTGAATGTGTACGAGGACGCTGCAGGCATCACCCTGTACGCCGACGTGCCGGGTGTGCCCAAGGACAAGCTGGTCGTGCAGGTGCAAGGCGATACCCTGACCATCAAGGGCGAAGTTGTCCTGGATCTGCCGGAAGGCATGGAAGCCAGTTACGCGGAGGTCTCCCTGCCCCATTACCGGCGCGTGTTCACGCTATCCAAGGAACTAGATCCCGAAAAGGTCGTCGCCGAGTTCAACCACGGCGTGCTCAAGCTGCGCATCCCGAAAGCCGAATCCGCGCAACCGAGCCGCATTGAGGTCAAGGTGGCGTGATCTAAGCCGAGCGGGTCGTGGGCTCACCCATGGCTGGCCACACGTAAGAGGGCAAACCGGAATCGTTGAAAGAAAGTCCCGGTTTTCGCCCCTTTGAACAGGTGAGGGCCGACAATGCGACTGATCGAACTGGATGAACAACAGGACTTTCTTGCGACCTTGCAGCGTAATGGTCTGGCAGCAGATGATTTCGAACTCCTGGAAACGGATACGACTGACCCAAAAGGCGACGAGAACTTCGGCTTACAGGGCTACGTCACGGTAACCAGACGATCGACACAAGTTACAAGGGAATACCCCATCGGCTATGAAACCGATTGGGTTCAGCATTTCAGGAAAGATCTCGACACCGGCATCTTCGATAAGTCCGTGCTGTGAAATAGGACTAAGTATTCACGAGAAACGGATTTCAAACTTTGAGCCGTAGCCGGAGAGGAGATTTTCGATCTCGGTATCGATGGTTTCTTTGGTCCATGTGACGAAGCGTCGCCAGTGGTACTTGGCATGTTTCCAGACGATTTCAATCAGGTTGAGTTCGGGGCTGTAAGGCGGCAGATAAAAGAGAACCATACGGTGCTCGAAGAGCCAGCGGTCCAGGATATCCTGCTCGATGGCGTGATGGATCTTCGCGTTGTCGAGCACGACGACCGTGAGCTGACCGGGCGTGGCACTTTGAGCAATCTCTTCCAGGAACTCAATAACGAAGGGACGCTTGATGCTGCCTTTGCTGGTCTGGTGGACAAGCCGGTTGGCTCCGTAATCCAATGCCCCCAAGACTGAACGCCTGCAGTGCGGTTGGGGAACCGTGCAGTGAGGTCGGCCAATTGGCGACCAGCCACGCTGCACCGGCGGCGAGGCCGAAAATCCGGCCTCATCAAGATAGACGAGACGACATGCACCATCACGAGCAGCTTGCTGCAATTTCTCGAGCGTGGCAGCCTTCACGGCAAACTCCTGTTCGTCGCGTTTTTTTTGAGCGAGTATCGGCCACGCTTGTACGAAAAGCCTCCCCGTTTCAGTTCCCCGGCCAACGTTTCAAGGCGGCAGGGCAACGGCATGCCATTGGCGGCCTCGATGCACTGCGCAATCTGTCTGAGCGTCATGGACTGCGCTCGCGCCGCGGCTACAGCCGTGGCAACCATGTCTTCGCAGAGCGAATGGGGGCGGCCTCCCTTATGACCATTGAGCAAGCCGCACAGCCCTTTCTCGCGCCAGGCGTTCGTCCAGTTGTACACAGTCTTCTTGCTCACATCCAACTGCGTCGCGATCTCGTGCACTCGTTGACCTGCACCGAGCAGCAACAAGCCTTGTCCTCTAACCCCGAAGTCTTCATACGGATGCCGCAGCGCAAGCTCTTCCAAGGTTCGTTTCTCCACGTCGTTCAGTTCGATGGTGCACTTCATCGGCGATGCCAGCTCGTTCTTCATGTGACTGGCATCTGACTTTCATTCGTGAAATTGGTTTACTCAAAACACTTATATCGCAAAAATCAGAAATCCATTTCAGATGCGTAATATCTCTCACTGGAACCCCTGAGTTGTAGGGGTGAACACGGAATTCGCGCGGTCACCGGAAGCGCTCCTTTTGCTGGTACCAAAAAATATCCTGGCATTGAAAACGACAGCGTAGATTGACCTATGTCAAAAGTCCCCATTTTGACTGAGTCGTCCGTGCGAAAGAGTCGAATCGATGCCGCAAGAAAACCCCGTTATTGCCTGTCGCAACATCGACAAAGTATTGGCGCCATTGTGGGTTTTGAATTCCCATCTCACCGCATTTCAAAAAAATCCTTCAATACTAAGGTACAACAATATGTGCACCTCTACAATGAATTGGCATAGATTTTGCCCTCCCTTCAATCGTGTGGTAGCTGACTAAAGTTGGATGACGATTTCGTTACGCAAGTTAGAGACTTGAATGACAGTCGCTTCAGGAATTTGGCAGGATTGCCATGTTGACTTGCGGTGGCATGGTGTAAAAAAGTATAGGCCAACGCTACAAGAAAACGTATCGCAAAAGGACCTGTGTCGGGATGCCGCGTATTGAAGTATAACTAGGACGAAGATCTATGAAGTACAAACAGCGCACGTTGCATTCTTTTTGGACGCTTGCTCAGGCAGCGCTGATATCTGTAGTGCTGGCCTCTTGCGGTGGAGGGGGAGGTGACGGCGGCGATCCTGCGGCGACGTCCACTGCCACCGCGTCGGTCCTCGTCGAGAAGGTCTGTTCGAATTGCGGAGCGTTGGACGCGCACACCTATGCTGGTAGCGGCATAGGCGTCTGGGAAAGCGTTAATACCACATCCTCGGCTGTGGAGACTCCCATCAGCATCTCAGGGCTGAACGGCCATGATGTAACGCTCGTTTTCACTAATCAAACCGGCACTGCACAAGTTATGCCGAAAATCGCGCTAACGACGTCGTACGATCCCCTCGTCGCCGACCAACTACGATGGGACGACGGCACGGAAGCGCTTAAACGCCGAATATCAAGTTTCAATCGAGACGGCTGGAAAACGCTCGCTAAAGATCGAAGATATTCTCCAAGCTATTTTCCTAGTAAATTGGATATGGATGGGGTAAAAACCTGGTATCTCGCGGACGATACGTCTCACACCACAACCTTGGTTCGGAAACTCAAGACAACTGACGGAACCACTATCAATTTCTGGGTCGAGACAACTGAACTCGACCCGACAAAGGTGAGTCAAGCGGTTGTCGACACGCTAGCTGGCGAGTTTGTCTCGCCTGGCAAGATCTACGATATGCTGAAGTCAATTGGTGGCCCGCTCTGGGGTCCCCAAAGCTATAGCAGTAGCATTATCGGTAGTGATCAGCCGATTGACATCGTAATCGCTAAGTTCAGTTGGGGGATGGCCGGATACTTCCATGCGCGCAACGCACTCAAGCGTGATCTGAACCTGAACCCATACTCAAACGAATCGGTGTCCCTTTACCTGAACTCTGAGGAACTGTATCCCCATGATGGCACTTACACCTTGAACTACATGCGCTCTGCGATGGCCCATGAAGCTATGCATATGCAGAATTTCTACCGCCGCGGCGTTTCCCAGGGTTCTGATGCGTCCTACGACTTATGGCTGGAGGAAGCTACAGCCATGATGTTTGAGGACTTTGCGAGCCACTCCACCGTGGAGAACTTCAATGCGATCAGGGACGCCCGCTTCTCCAGCTACGTACGTTCGGGCGACAGAATTCACAATTGCAGCCTGCTTGAGTGGAACCCAACCGGTACATGCAACGGATATTCGATCTGGGGCTCGCTCGGTGGATTTCTCAATCGCCAACTCGGACTGAGCTTCTACAAACATCTTCTTTACAACTTTAGCAGCACAGATTCGATGACGGTTCTCGACTCTTCAATTCGGGCCACGGCAGCGACCTCCAGCTTTCAACAGCAGCTGCGCGGCTTTGCCGCGACATCAGGCGCACTGATGAAGGGCGTTGTTGCATAAATCGAGATTGAAAACAGGGGGCTCCTCGGTGACGCTGAACTCAGGCGATACGGACGGATTGCGGGCGAGCGAGCGCGACCATGCGGTTGAGCACGCCCGCACGGATAGCCACTTCGGTGGCCTGCGACCCGATTTCGCGTGCCCACAGACTGTGTCCCGTCAGCGTCTTGAGGCGGTACATCAGGGTCTCGGCCAGCGAGCGCCGGTGATAGCCGCTGGCGGCTTTCCAATCGCGTCGACTGCTCTTCTCGATGACATCGATGGCCTCGTTACGCCAGGCTGCGCCCGGCGTACTTTCGGACCAAGGCTTCGCTCCATCGCGTGGTGGAATCGAGGGCTGTGCACCTCGCGCAGCAATCTCCGCGTGGCACGGCTTGCTGTCGTAAGCGCCATCACCTCCGATGGTATCGATCGGTGTATCAACCGGGATCTGATCGAGCAGGTCGGCCAACACTTCGCCATCGCCAACGTCCTGGTGGGTCATCAGTGCAGCACAGATTTGGCCGGTGTTCGCGTCCATGGCGAGATGGACCTTGCGCCAAGTCCGGCGCTTGGACCAACCGTGCTTGCGAACCTTCCACTCGCCTTCGCCGTAAAGCTTCAGCCCAGTGCTGTCGATCACCAGATGCAGCGGCTCGCCGCTACGCGAGGCGGGCAGCACGACGTTCAGATTCTGCGCGCGGCGGCTCAATGTCGTGTAGTTCGGCACTGGCAACGTTGGGAAAGCCAGGGTGCGCAAGCTCTGCGCGAAGCCTTGCAGCGCGCGCAGCGGCAGGTGGAACACCTGCTTGAGACTGAGCAGACCCTGGATCAGCGCATCCGTATAGACGAGCGGGTGGCCACGCTTGGGCGACTGGGCTTTAGCCGGTGGCACGAGCAAGCTCTCTTCGACCCACATCGTCACGTCTCCTCGGGCTATCAGCCCCTTGTTGTACTGCGCCCAGTTCTTGACGCGGTAGACCCCCTTGGGCTCGGCTTGCTGTCGGTTGTCCTTGCGCATCGTCCCGGAAAAAGTCCAAGACACTACGCCGCTTCGTCAGAAGTTAACAGAGCCAGCGCTCCAGTCGTTGTGCGTAAACGTCAGCCCATCCGACCCCGGATTTATGCAACAACGCCCTGATGAAGGAACCCGCCCCAGTTGGCTTTGGCTTCCCCTTGCGGGAGGAAGGTAGATTCGTGCTGCCTGTAATTGACGCGCACGCTTTTCTAACGAACTCTAATCAGTTATCAGCAGTGCCCGCCGCGCTCCAGCCGTATGCCTACGTGCCAGTAGTTCGGCAGAATGTGACAGGTATGTATAGCGAGACGGTCAAGATCCCGCCCAACTCCTCACTCTCCGTCGTGATTCAATGATGCGAAGGATGGCTGCTGTCACTCACCTTCTGTAGACCTATGCCTCACGTGTTATTGGTCTTCATCAAAGCACGCGTCGCGTCCGACGCCCCATTTCAATACCCAATCGGAGTGTTGTCTATGTACCCAGTGCTCGCGTTGCCACATCTACGAACACGGTTCTCAAGCTTTGTCGTTCTGACCGCCGTCATGCTTACGCCTCAACCGTCGGCGGCCTGTCCGCCAGTTGAGGAAAGGATGGCCAGCTTGTTTAATCCAATACCGGAGCCTACCGTCACAGTGCTCGCGCATCGCGGACTCTGGGGCAAAGAGGCGCCGAACCCGCGCACGCCCGAGAATTCGCTCGCGTCGCTGCAGGCAGCAGATGATGCATGCACTGACGCTGTGGAGCTCGACGTGAAGCTAACGAGCGAAGGCATACCGGTCCTCATGCACGATCTCAACCTGGGGCGTACGACCGACGTCTATAACTTCATCGGCAATAAGACGCAATATGATCCGATGCTTAATACCGGCCCAAATCCGGCCGTCAATACAGTGAGTTGGGAAACGGTCCAGCAACTGCATCTGTTAACGCCCTCGCGTGACAGCGCCACAACATATACGGTGCCTGATGTCACTGCAGTGCTCAGCTACTGGGCGGATCATCATCTGACGACGCCGATGATATTCGACGCCAAAACCAAAGAAGCGGTGCGTGCTATTGACCTCCTCGCACGAGAACATTTCGAGGAGCGAGCACGCGACATTGTCGCCGTGAAGGTCAACGCGACTCTCTATCCGACCTATGCGTCATTCAGAGAGGATGCACTCGTTATTCGTGCCATTCCCGTCTATACAACCAATATGCTGACCAAAATTGATGTAACAGCTTCTCGCGAGAACTGGCAGAAAGACGGGAGCTCAGTGCTCGAGGTCAACGTAAAGCAGCTTGGCGGGTTGCTTCAAGACCAGCTCGATGCTATCAAAAGCGCCAGCTTTGGCGCTGGCGTTTTCAACGCTATCCCTGATGGACCAGGCGACGGTCAGTTCTATGACAAAGACGGGCATTGCTGCTACCGGTTGTCCGATCTCTTTTTCAGTTACGGCGGTGGCAAGGACACGGCCGACAATCGGGGCGACTGGGACTATTTGATCAAGCAGGGTTTTAAGTTCATAACCACCGACAGCCCGATCGCGCTACGCGCCTATCTGGATTCGAGGGACATCCCGTAGGAATCCTACGAACATGCGGCGCTGATCCATGGGCTCCAGGGCGGTTCGCTGCAAGGCTCGAGGCTCTATGATGAGGTCAAGGCGATCTTCATCGCCGCGGTCGGTCGGCTCGCGAAAACCGATCTCTCGCAATTGCGCACATTCGTCGAGGGCGCCTTCGCGTCGCCTGACGCGCCTCATTCCGGCACGGGTAATGTCGCAATAAGGAAGCTGAGCGGCAAGATCGCTCAAATATAGAGGATTGCGTATGAAAAAAGCGAATAGAATTGCTGGACGGGAGAGAGTGCCCTATCGGGCGTGGTTCATCCCGGCGTTACACAGGCAGGGCAGAAATGAAAGTGCGGGATAATGTGGCCCACTTTGATTTCGGCGTCCCCATGACTTCATCCGTCTGCCCTGTTTCCGTAAAACCGGCTGGCTGCGACCGCAAGATGATGGCCGTTCGCGCCCTGGCGGGCGCTGAACCCGTCAGCGCCGTGGCCGCCCGCCACGGTGTCAGCCGTCCACTCGTCTATCGCCAGATGCGCAAGGCGAGCGCCGCGCTGGATGAAGCCTTTTCGACAACGCAAATCGACGAAGACGCCGACAAGGTCCTGTTCTCGCTGCCGGTGACCCGACGATGGCTGGAGCAGGTCATCCTCGCACTGACGATGATCGGCCACGCCTCGATGCGCGGCGTCATCGAATTCATGAGCGACCTGCTGGGCGTGTCCATCAGCCTGGGCACCGTGCACAATGTTCACCAGCGTGCCGCGCAGCGGGCGATGGCCATCAACAACAGCATCGACCTGTCGGCCATCCGGGTGGGACTGCACGACGAGATCTTTCAGGGGACCCGGCCGGTTCTTACCGGCATCGATGCGGCTTCCACCTACTGCTATCTGCTGGCTGACGAAGACCACCGTGATGGCGATACCTGGGCCATCCATCTGCTGGACCTGCAGAGGCAGGGACTGCATCCCGACTTTACTGTTGCCGACGCCGGCACGGGTCTGCGCGCAGGCCAGAAGCTCGCATGGCCCGATACCCCCTGTCACGGCGATGTTTGCCATATCTGCCAGCAGTTCGGAACCCTGGCCAACATCTGGACACGTCTGGCCAGCGGCGTACGCACTGAACGCAAAGCCCTCGAAGCGCGACTGGCCAATCCCCGCCGGCGCTGCCAGGACAGCCTCCTGATTGACCGGCTTGACGAACTTCGCCCGCTCGAGGCGCGGGCACATCAGCGCGCGGACGACCTTCGCACACTTGCCCTGTGGCTGGAGCGCGATGTCCTGTCGCTGGCCGGGCCCGATCTGCCGACCCGCCAGGAGCTGTTCGACTTTATCGTCGAGCAACTTCGTCAGCGTGAACCTGAAGATCCCTCACGCATCGGCACGATGCGCGTGGCCCTGCAAAACCAGCGCAACGATCTGCTCGCCTTCGCCGGCGTGCTGGACCAGAAGCTCGACGCCATCGCAAGCGATACTGCCGTCGCCGGGCATCTCGTACGGGCAACGTGCCTGTTGCACCGCAAGCCGGAAACCTCCGTCGTATTCTGGCAGGCATGGAACCGGCTGCATGCGGCCATCGGCCGCCGGTTCCACGAAGTCTGGACTGCGGTTTCGCAGGCGCTGCACGACACTCCGCGTAGCAGTTCCCTGGTGGAGAACCTGAACTCGCGCCTGCGCAACTGCCTGACGCTGCGGCACCATCTGGACGGCGGTCGCGCCTGGCTGGAGCTGCTGAAATTCTTCGTCAATCATCGTCGCTTCACACGCAGCCGTTGCAGCGCGAGGGTCGGCAAAAGTCCGCGCGAAGCGATGACCGGGAAAGCACATTCGCACTGGCTGACGCTGCTCGGACTCGGCCCGCTTCAACCCCGGCAGATCTGATGCCGGGGAGGTCGTTGCAGGCCTCCAGTTTGCATCGCATTCCTTACCAATTCTGCATTTTTATGCAGGACGGTTCAGCTCGTCCGTGTAACGCAAAAAAGCCGGCTTTTGAACCACGCCAATCTGGTTGGCCTGCGATGTCCGCGCCTTTACGAAGCCTTGTCGCGCTCGATGCAGCGCCAGCACCGCCTGCTGCTCAAGGTTCTTGATCGGCACAAATCTCATGTTCGGCCGCGCCACCGCTTCGCAGATCGCCTCGGCATCGGCCGCATCGTTCTTGTTGGTCTTAACGTACGGCTTGACGAATTGCGGCGCCATCAGCCGCACGGTGTACCCAAAGCTTTGCAGCTTACGGGCCCAGTGGTGAGCACTGCCACAGGCTTCCATCCCAACGACGCTTGGCGGCAGAGTCGCAAAGAATTCGGCCACCTGGGCACGCTTCAGTTGCTTCTTCAACGTCGCCTTGCCGCGTTCATCCACGCCGTGAACCTGGAAGATATTTTTCGCCAAGTCGATACCTACCGTCGTGATCGTCATGATGGATGCTCCTGTTCGAGGGGTTGCAGTGCCCCCAACTTTGGCATGCATATCCCGTTACGGGGAGGGGGCGTCCATCCCATTAACGCCCCGCCGGCACGCAAGTGAGAGCAGTCGACACGAATGGAAAGCCGCCAGCGGCTATCACCGGCGCTCGCTGGCCGAGACCCTGGTGTACGATGTCATCGAGAAGCTTCGGGCAGTCCGGCATCCGCCTGCGGTCATCCCGCCGTACGTCGAGCGCACTTACCGTTTTGGCCAACCGGCCCAGGTCGCCGATGCGGACGGGCGCTTTACGCGCTACTGGATGTATGCGGCCCCGGAATCTCACTACCGCGTTGTCGGACTCCGGCTGTTTGAGCAGATGCCGGTCGTGGCGAGCTCGCAGTTCGCGGTCGCCGTAGTCAAGGGCGTCATCGGCGTCTTGATCGTGGCGTTTGCCTTCTTGGAACTGTGGTCCCTCGCCGCATGCGCCTTTCCGCTGTTGTTATAGCGCCCTCAACTGCTGCCTGGGCACGCAGCCCTGCCTGCTCAGCCCGCCCATGCATTCGGTTCGATCCTGACCCAGCATGCCCGCCGCACTACAGAGTACACCCACAATAGCCAGCAGCGCACGCCATGGGTGGCTCAGCAGCGCCTCCACTTGCTCGCTGCGGCTCTCACCAGAGAGGCACCACGTGCAGAAGTGCTCGCAGTTGTTGGTGAGAAGGCGGTAATCGTCCTCTCCAAGCCGCGCCGTCGCGCGCCGTACGACTTCCGTCTGGATGTTCCTTGCCTGCGTGCCCGACTCGACGCGAAAGCCGAAGCCGTTGGCAAAACCTGCAAGGGTCGTCTTTTCGACTGGGCCGCAACGCAGGAAGCCTTTGAACCCGACATAGTGCACCACCTCGCCGTTTCCGACATAGATGCCATGGTGGACATAGCCACGGCGGTCCGTCTTCAGATGTGCGCCAGGAGGAATTTCCTCGGCGATTTCCGCTAGGCGCTGTGCGTGTTCGATGTGGTGATCGCCGCTCATCGTTTCCCCCTTGCTACCTTTATTGCGCTGATCGCTCTTGCCCCGGTGGCCCCAGCTAGCGTGCTGGATGCCCTGCTGCTGATGCCGGCAACTGGTACCCCATGTATGCCGGTAGTATCGTTCCCGGGCGGCGATGCCGGAATCAGCCGGTTCTGAAAAACGTTTAGGCTTGGTACCATGCTGTTTGTACGGCATCGCAACGGTGTTTGTCCGTCGCGCGTACTGCGCTGTCAGTGAAATCTGATACAACTGGTTGCGAGTTTCGGTTGAAGCGATCTGGCGGCGGTCAACGGAATTGGCAAGCAGGCGAGCAACTGATTGTGGGTTTCAAGCAGACTGAAGTTGCATTTGATCAGTAATGCATATGTTTCATGAAATGCATGAGTTGGCAAGACAGGCAACGCGAAGCGGAAGTCTGATTTGCGAAGTGATCGACATGGTAACGACGCGCGCGGCCATGGCGCAATGTGCCGGCGAAGTAGCGACAGGCCGCCCTGAGGGCCGCGATCAGCTGCGGCAGTAGTGCCTCAGGTTGATCATCGTGTAGGCGAGCGTCTTGAGCGCGTAGTGCACGGCACTGATGCGTTCGAAGCGCAGCAGCAGGCGGCGGAAGGGGCGTGGTTCAAAACACGCGATTTTTGCGTTACAGGGACGAGCTTAAGCAGCCTGCGTGAAACGCAGGAATGTTAAGGATTCCGATGCATAATAGAGGCCGGTGACAACCCGGCCGATGTCAGATGAGCTGAGGCTGGAGGCGGCCGAGTCCGAGCAGCGTAAGCCAGTGATCGTGAGGCTTGCCGCTCATCAATTCCCTCGGGCTCTTTCCAGTGCGCTCAGGGCATCGGCTACGGGCAAAGCGGCGATGATTGAAGACGAACTGCAGCAGACCAAGCCAGACCCGCCCGCCCTTCAGATGACGCCGGTTAGTCAGGCATACGCGCAGTCGCGAGTTGAGATTTTCGACCAGCGAGCTGCTGCGTGGTGTGCTGCGCAGCGCCGCGGATACGGCGGCGTAGACGTCGTGAAACGGGCGACCGATGCGGCTAAGCAGGCGGTTCCATCCTTGCCAGAACGCGCTCGACGTTTCGGACTTGCGATGCAGGATGCAGACCTCGCGCACGAGATCGCGCGCCACGTTGTGCGTTTGCGCAATGGCGTCGAGTTTTTCGTCGAGCAGGCCCGCGAAAGCGAGCAGCCCGTCGCGCTGGTTCTGCAGTGCACGCCGGTATGCGCCCGTGCGTGAGAGGTCCTGGGCCTCACGTTGCCGCAGTTCGGCAACCACGAAATCGAACAGCAGTTGACGCGTCGCGAGGTCCGGCCCTGCCAGTGACAGGATGTCACGTTCGAGCCACTGAACCAGGGTGCGCGCCCGCGGCTCAATTCCGTTGGAATCCGTTGCCATTGCTGGCTGTGCGCCATTATCGACCGCCAAAGATCGGGAATTCTAGCGGATCACGGCGGAAATCGGCGAAAGTCATACCCACAAAGGACTTCAGGCAAATTTGGCAGCCTTGAGAAACCCGCAACCAGTTGTTTATCTCGAGCCTTGCATTTTGACGGTCGGGATGATGGCCTTCCCCTTGGCGGAAGACAGTACAATTTGCAGATCACGGGTTGAGCGTCACCGAAATTTTGAGGCCGTCGCCGGTGACCTTTGCCGAGTCAGTCTTCACCGATGCAGTCTTGGTCTTCTCTACGCTGCTGCCAGCCAACGCACCTACCGTCACACGCTTGCCACTGATACCGGTTGTGGCGAACGTCACGGGGAACCTGCTTACCGACTTCGGCGTGAGCGTATCAATCTGCGCCTGGGTAAGCGAACCGGCAGACTTTAGCTTGTCGAGGAACACGGTGAACGGAAGGTTCAGCGAACCGCCGTTAGCGCTGGAGAAAAGATTGTCGGCGCTAATGTTTGTCAGCGTAGCTGCAGCCGCCAGCGTGCCCCTGATTCGGAAAGAATAGGTCGTGCCGGCAGGCACCGCTGCGTTGGTCAGCTGCGCACCGTTGAAGGTCAGAGTCACGTTCTCGATGATGATATCCACCCGGTTGCCGCCGTAGGCGTAGCTGAAACCCGCACGTACCGCCGATTCGCCTCCTCTGAACGGGTCACCATGCTTTGCAACCGCGACCTGAATGGAGTTCAACGTGCCGCCCGTTGCCGTAATCGAATCGGTAATCGGGTAAGACGTATCGTTAATCGTCAGATTGGATAACAGCAGATAGTTCTTCAGGGTGACTGCGGCCGCTATGTTGTCGATGGCTGTGCTATCCACAGCGCTGCCCAGGTTGCTAGCTGCCTGCTGAATCTTGTCTGCATTGCCAGTAGATACCGCATCCCCGAGTTGAGCCAGCTTCGAAGTGTTCGACGCATCGTTCAGTGCTGCGGACGTAACTGCTTTAACCAGGGAAGTCATCGTCGTCGATTGGGCACTCTCCCTGACCGCGTTGAGCGATCCGCTCGCCTTAAGCGCTGCCAACGTATCGGCCGGGGTACCGCTCAGCGTGATTGCGTTAAGCGAAGCATCTACGCTTGCTACTTGACTAGCAATCACCGGCCCAGTTAACGCGGCAACATTTGCAGCTACTGCGGTGATGTTTGATTGCAAGTTTGTCGGTAAGCCGCTCTTGGCGTTCTGCACAGCGCTCGATACCACAGTAGAAACCAGTGTGCTATTCGTCAAGTCAGCGTTGCCGGAGGCGCTAGCGAGTGCAGAGGATGCTGCTGCAGCAGCATCCTCTGCACTCAATGTGCCGTCGGTCGACAGGCCTGTCAGCGTCTTCGCGACTTGATCAACCAGTTGCTGCACCACCACCGCTGCCTTCAGCGCGACGGCGTCCTGGAGCGGGTCCAGAGTGGCCAGGTCTTTGCCTGCCAGACCCAGCTTCGTAGCAAAGGCTGCAGCTTGCGTCGCGCCAAGTTGGACAGCCAGCGTGGTCAGCGGAGAGATCACCGGCGTCACGCCCACTTTGTACTCCACCGGCGGGGCCTGAAGTACGCCAGTGAATGGGAGATTGGTACCAATATCTGTACCGCCGGCAACCTTCAGCCCGCTCTTGGTGCAACCGTCAGGAAACGTGAAGTCGCCATTGAAATTTGTCATGGTGGTCTTGTTGTCGCAATCGAGGAACGTAACTGTCGCTCCTGACAGGTAGAAGTCCACCGCCTTACCTTGCACGGTAGCAGAAGGCTTGGAAGGGGAATCGCCGCCGCCACCGCAAGCTACCAATGTTGCGGCTGTGGCCGCGATGATGCCGAATGTGTGGATGTTCCGGGTCTTGGTTTGCACGTTTCTCTCCTGAGATCGAACTTCAGTACGTCAATACATGGAGACTTCCTAGCGCTATACGCTTGGGTCGCACAGCACTGGGATGCCGGATGCAAAGCTGCGGCAGCAGCTTGCAGTTCTCGCCAGCACACAGATAAGCAAAACCTTCTATCGGGGTCACGCCCATGGCAGCAGTTCGCTGACGCGATTGACGGGGTGGTCGGGGATGCGAGCAATGACGTGCGCAGGTAGGCCTCGGGGTCGAGACCGTTCAGGGAGCTTGTACGCGAAATCCATACCAACAAGCCAGCGCCAATAGAAACCAGAGACCATCAAAAGCCCTTAAAGCCATTCACCGATAGCACAAACAGACAAACAGACAAACAGACAAACAGACAAACCAGACAATTTATGTCGCTACCGCAACAAAATCGCTTCATCCCTGCTAAGAGTCGCTAACACAACCTGGACATGACGCCTTGGGCACCATACGCTGGCGCAATGGCTGGGCGACAAATCAGTAACGAGTTATGAGCGACGCTGCACGGTCGATGACCGCGCAGCATTGATCGGTATCCTGTAGAGGGTCGGCCGCTATTCGTAAATATGTGAAGCTTAAGATATGGCAGAGGATTTTTTGGTTAGCGATCGCGGCCGCAGAGGCATAACGGAGCCGATCAAGATCAGCTCGCGAGCGGTAACTAAAAAACCATTTGTACTGAGCCGCTCCGCAGGCGGTGAGCGCTATGGGCGTTGAATGGGTTTTGTCGCGATAACGGGAAGTAGAATGGCCGGTTTTGGAAACCGCAAGTCAGCAGATGAATAAGCCAGCGAAGACGCCGCGCACGAGCTTGCCAGGCGGCATTGCCAATGTCCTCAAGTGCCTGCACCATCCGGTGGACGTGATTCTGCTGTGCGTGCGCTGGTACGTGGCGTACTCGCTGAGCTTGCGGGGTCTGGAAGAGATGATGGCCGAGCGCGGCATCGGGGTGGATCATTCCACGGTGCATCGCTGGGTGATCAAGCTGCTGCCGGTGCTCGAGAAGGCCTTTCGTCGGCGCCAGCGCCCGGTAGGCAACAGCTGGCGCATGGACGAGACCTACATCCTCGTCAAGGGCCAGTGGAAGTATCTCTACCGGGCCGTGGACAAGGACGGCAAGACCATTGACTTCCTGTTGCGCGCGCGCCGAGACACTGCCGCTGCCCGGCGCTTCTTCGAAAAGGCCATCGCCCAGAACGGTGCGCCAAATACCGTCACGGTGGACAAGAGTGGCGCGAACCTCGCGGCCCTGCAGGCGATCAATGCTGAGCGGGAAACGCCGATCAAGATCAGGCAGAACAAGTATCTGAATAACCTCGTTGAGCAGGACCACCGTGGCATCAAACGCCGGGTCAGGTCGATGTTGGGGTTCCAGAATTTTCGCTGCGCTCGCATCATCCTCGGTGGCATCGAGACCATGCGGATGATCCGCAAAGGGCAGATGGTTATCCCCAGGGGGAGCAGTCCGTCGGCCGCCGAGCAGTTCTATTCCTTGGCCATATGACCGCGGCGCTCTCGCCACCCTCGGTCGCCCTTACAGTAATTCCTTATCGCGACAGAACCCGATTGCGTGACATGCTGACCATGCAGCTGCGACACCACTGATATGTCCGACAGCGTCTCCGGTCATGCGGGGTGTCTTGCTGTCAACGTGTTTTCCACCCGTTCGAGGAGAAGAGCGTCATGGCGTGCGACTTTCAGAGGCTCCGCGTGAGCGCGGACAAGACCGACGGGCCTTGCTGGCTCGCGTCTTTCAGCAAGGGCGCGCTGCTGAGCGCCTGCATGGCGATATTGGCCGGTTGCGGTGAGGGCGGCAGCGACCGGTCCGGCGCGGCTTCCCCGACTTCTCCAGCTCCTCCGACACCTCCGGCAATCCAGGCACGGTGCGCAATGGACACGACTGTCGCGGCCTCGTTCGAGGAGCAGCGCCTGACCAACAAGCTGAGTACCAGCGATGCGTTCAGCTTCTCGCAGCAACTGTTGCAGGCCAGCGGCTTCGACAAATTCGGCCCGGAGTTCGCGCGCAAGCTGTGCAAGGATGGCGTGGCGGGGGCATCGAGCCATGACGAGGCCTTGGCGCTGGTCAAGACCGAGGGCCAGAAACTCTGGCAGGCGGCGGTGGACCGCGTCCAGGGGCGCAAGGTCGAGGGCACGCTGCCCAAGAGTGACGACCGCATGCTGTACTGGGCGCGGCTGACGATGACGCTTGCGCTTCGCCAGTGGAAGCCCGACTTCGCACTCAGTGACGAGCAGCGTGCCGCGCTGGAGCAGACTTTCGAGCGTGCCTCGCGTGGTCAGGATGCAATCGACTTTCCCGAAGGGGTGCGCTACAAGCGCATCCTGGTCAGCGGCTTCGATCCATTCACGCTCGGCGCGCCGGGGGTGGACGGCAATCCGAATATCCGCATCGGCAACCCTTCGGGCGCCACTATCCTGTCGCTGGACGGCGTGACCCGCACCCTGCCTGACGGGACCCAGGCCGTGATTCGCACCTTCGTCCTGCCGGTGAACTACGGCTCCTTCGCGATGGGAATGCAGGAAGACACCCTGGGCCCGTGGTTCAAGTCGGGCCCCAAGCGCGTCGAAGCGTCCATCAGCATGAGCCAGGGTAGCGGCGCCTTCCATCTGGAGCATTTCAACGGTCGATATCACTCCGCCAATTTTCCCGGCAATGACAATCAGCATCCCGAATGCAGGGCAGGTGGCGAATTTGCTGCGGCACTGGAATGCGACATCTTCCCGCCGGCGCGCTGGTTCGGCCGGGAGACCAAGCCCTGGAAGCGGGACGATCCGCCCCAGTTCACCCAGGCGAGCCTGCCGTTCCAATTCATGATCGACGCGAAGACGGGCGCCGGTATCGGCAACGCGGGCGGGTCGAACGGCTGGAAGGTGATCCGGCGGGATTCGTACGACGTGCAGGCGTACTGCTCGAAATCCGCGAGCGATGCGGGTATGGCGCGTGAGCAGGCCCAGAAGGCGGTGGATGTCGCCGTGGCAGCGTTTCTGGCAGGGACCGGCACGATCGAGGCTTACTATGCAGCTTCTGCCGCGCTCCAGGCTGCGCCCGCCGTGAACCCCCTGGAGACCAACTGCGCGACGTCCGGCGGCGGTGGGAACTACCTTTCCAACGAGAGCGCCTACCGCAACACCCTGCTGCGCGATGTCTTCAATCTGAATATCCCGGCCGGACACATCCACACGCCGGTGATGACGGTTTTCGGTGCGGGAAGCGATGGCAAGATCACGGATGCCACCTTCGAGCAGACGCGCGACGCCATCGTGGCGCAGGCGCGTAATCTGGTATTCGCGGTGGCAGACAGCCTGGCTGCCGCATCGGGCGCACGGTGATCCATCAAAGGAGTAGTGCCATGACATCCAAGTGCTTCGCTGTTCTTCTCGGGTTTGTGCTGAGCGGCACGGTGGCCGCTCAGCCCTCCGGCGGCTTCTTCCTGTTCAAGAACATGCAATCCGGCCAGGTCGTCTGCGCGCAGATGCGCATCAGCCCGGAGTGGGTGCAGCAGGCGGGCGGTCCGTTCAAGGATCCCGACTGCAAGATTCCTGAAGAGCCCAAGTCCGAGAGCAAGGATCTGCCGGCCGTGCCGCCAGGTCTTTCACCCAAGAAGTAAGTCGATTTCTCGCAACGGTGTCCACGCTATCGCCAACCCGTGCGGGCCGTGGCGGGGATGACTGCGTCCGTTTCCTGCAGCGTTTCCCAGTTTCTCAATTCCGGAGCACATTTCATGTCGTATCCGATCAAGCACATCGCGCTGGCTACCTTCGCGGGCCTGACCCTCATCGCTAGCGTGCAGGCCCAGACCAGGTGGGACCTGGCCAACGCCTATCCCGCGACCAACTACCACACCGAGAACATTACCCAATTCGCCAGGGATGTGGAGGCTGCCACCGGGGGCAAGCTGAAGATCACGGTGCACGCCAACGCGTCACTGTTCAAGGCGCCGGAGATCAAGCGCGCGGTGCAAAGCGGCCAGGCTCAGGCAGGCCTCTGACCAAGATAAGGCCGAATTGCCATCATAAGCCTTGTGGTTATGAAAACACTTCGCCTTATTCGGATTGAGAATAAGCAGTTCAGGCCGTGAACGCCTGCCCAAACTGCCTTGCCCGCTTGACGTCGTCGCTGTGGAGATAGATCGACGTGGTCGAAATCGACGCATGGCGCAAGTTATCGCGCACGGCGCTCAGCTCGACGCCCTTGGCCAGCGCGTGCGTTGCATGGGGTAGTCGTCCTTTTTGTGCATGTATGGACCCGACGCCTTTTGCAAGCTTCTTGTTCGTGATGTCGAAACGGTCTGCATGCATGTATCCGGCTTGCCCGATGGGCGCTTGCCGAAGCACGCCCGCAGCCTCGATGAGATCCGCGCACCCTGTCCTTAGCAAAATCGCGGCGTGCCTAAACCGGCCGCCGGCACGAAAAACAGGCTTTAGGATGCTGGTTCAACCAATTTCGTCATCGCTTTGAGAAGCTTCGCAAACCTGCGTGGGTATTTCTCTCCTTGCAAGCGGTTGGGAGCTATGCTGCCGCGCGTCGCGTCATATAGTTCGAGTCTCCGCTGAGCAGCGCCTGGATGACGCGCGCGTTCTTGTTGGCGAGTGCGACCGCCGCGCAGTTGTGCCCCCGCCGTGCAATCAGTTGCTGCAGCCAGACGCTCTGCGGATCGGCTTTTCTGGTTGCGTAGCGCAAGACCGCCCGGGCGCCGTGGATAAGCAGAGTCCGCAGGTAGGTGTCACCGCGCCGGCTAATCCCGTGCAGTCTGGGCTTGCCCCCTGAGGAGTACTGGCGTGGCACCAGGCCGAGCCAGGCTGCCAAATGGCGGCCGTTCCTGAATTGCTTGGCGTCGCCGACAGCGGCGACCATGGCAGTGGCGGTAATCGGACCAATGCCAGGCACTTCCGCAATCTTCTTGCACAGCGCGGATCGCTTCATGAAGGACTGGATCGATGCTTCGATCAAATGGACGCGCGCCTCGATCGCCTGCAGGTGCTGCAGCATTTCAGTCAACAGCGTCTGGCAGAACGACGTCAGTTCGTCGGCGCTCTTGCTGAGTAATTCCGGGATGGCGCGTTTGAACGCCTCGGGTGAACGCGAAATCGTGAGTCCCCGCTCGCCGAGCAGGCCACGCATCTGGTTGATCATGGCGGTACGGTGGCGGAGAAGGATTGCGCGCATCCGGTGCGCGGCCTGGATATCCTGTTGCTCGACCGACTTGACTGTAACGAAGCGCATGGCAGGCCGGCTGGCGGCCTCGACGATCGCTTCGGCATCGTTGCGGTCATTCTTGTTCGTCTTGACGAAGGGCGAGACATACTGTGGACTGATCAGCCGGACTTCAATGCCTAGCGACTGGAAGCGTCGTGCCCAGTGGTGAGCGGTGCTGCAAGCTTCCATAACGACCATCCCCGGCTTCAGCGTGCGTACTGCCTCCAGGAGCGAGCCACGGGAGACCTTCGCTCGATGTACAGGCCGTCCGCGGTGGTCCGCGCCATGGAGCTGGAACACTTGTTTGGCGAGATCGATGCCAAGGATGTCGATTTCCATGATGAACCTCCACGTGTCAGGTTGAGGCCGACAGTGTCCCCCGAAGGGAGACGTCGGGTCCATCTCAGTAAAATCTTACGGTTTCCCCGCAAAGCCTTTCTTTATAAGATGCTCCGTGCAAAGCAGGCAGCTGTCTGCTGCCCTCAAGTGACTTCGGGAGTACCATGTCCGCCCGCGAATTCGGATCGTGTCACCTGGATGGGGGCGGAAGATGCCGGGCTTGGAATTTCGTTATGTGGGGAAAGACAGCTTGCCTTCTCGATTGTCGGAATTCGATGTCGAGTACTATTTCGCGCTGACCGACAGCGACGTTGCCGCAATCAACCAGAAATTTCGGCGTGCCGGCCGCGCCGGAGCCGCCATCCAGCTGGCATTTCTGCGGGCAAGTGGCTGTACCCTTGACCAACTGAACACACTCCCCGTCAGCTCTTGCGCTACGTGGGCGAGAAGCTGGGGTTACCAACTCCGACGATCGCCTCGCTACGCACCATCTATCAGCGATATCCGACGCTGTATGAACACGGCTTTGTCCGGATGGGTACGAGTTCCCGTGCTATGGACGCGACTATGCATTTTTGACGCAAACCGGTTTGCCGAAGGCGTTCCACCGGTTCAGCAGGTTGGCGATGATTACGCCTTCGCCTTCCTGCGACGCAAGCTCCTGCGTCAGCAGGCGCTCGCCGATGCAGCGCTTGATGCGCGAGATCTGCGCCTCGACCAGCGAGCGCACACCGTAGCCGTATTTCTTGTGAAATGCATAGATGCCTTTGTCCTCGATGTATCTGACGATCTGGTCATGCCGGCGGGTTCGCTCCTCGCCGTGTACGACAGCGTGAGCTGGCGGTGGGATGACGGGCGTCACGCCCGCGCCTGAAAGCGCTTCGGTACGCTCGATGCTGTAGATCCATCGGCACATCAGCGGGCAGCACGGCGTCCATTCCTTCGCTGTCCGATACTTCTGTAGTGGTGATGCGGATCGCGTGTACGTTCATGTCAGCGTCGATCGACAGATGCATCTTGCGCCACGGCGTGCGCGCGGCCTTCTGAGCGTACTTTTCCTCGTACCACTGGCTCGCCCGCCCAAAGCTCAATCCCGTGCTGTCGACGATGAGACTGATCGTCCCGCCGCGCGCGAGACGCCGGGCCAGCTGTTCGCAACGCTGCGTGACGCTCACCTCCAGTGAAGCGAACCGTTCGCCCAGCTGACTGGCGCTGGGCACCGGGATGTCCAGCCCGCGAGTCTCCCAGTAGTCCTCCATATAGCCGGTGATCTGCCGCATCCCCAGCCGAACAGCCGGTAGAAGGTAAAGATCAGCTCGATGTACGCCGTGGTATAGGTCGGCTCACGCCCCGACACGCCCGGCGTACGGATCTTTGCGTTGATAAGCTGCGCCTTCAGATCGCCGCCCGGCACATACAGGCTGATCATGCCGCGCTTTCTCAGGCTCTGGTTATACGCCCGCGCGTTCGTCACCCGGTACCCCGGCTTCTTGCGCTTGCGCGGTTCACCCGTCTTTAGTCTGGCTTTATATGGCATTATTCAAGCTGGCTTCATGATGTTGCGCTTTTACACAACCCGCAGCATCTTTGCAATACCCCCATCCGGACAAAGCCACTTCGGATGAGACATACTTCGCTACGCTGCCAGCGATCAAATCGGCAGCTTGACCACCTCAGCGCCTCCACTTAAAAATCCGGATTCCCTGTCCGAACAAACGGCGCCACCTCTCTTTGCCGGCCCCGCCCATTCCATCCGGAGACCCAAACGCCATGCCTGATATCGACACCCCCTATGGCTCCGTCGATGCCGCTGCGCTGCAGTCACTGCAGCAGCGCTACGATACGTTGGTCATCCAACAAGCGGTAGACCTCCTCGACAAGATTCGAGCTCGTTGTGGCATTGATGGGCGGCGTGATGATCTGCTGCGCCTGCACGGCATGGCGCACACCGTGATCAACGGCGCGAGCCTCGTGTATTCGACGGACGACCTCACGCTGGTGGAGCAGGCTGATGACCTCATCGAGGAACTGGAAGACTGGCAGCTTGTGCTCGAGCGGATGCTGCTCGCCTTGCGTCCTCTCCAGGACTTGCGCTCCCAATCGGAT
This sequence comes from Cupriavidus necator, assembly GCA_022041995.1. Lineage (GTDB taxonomy): Bacteria > Pseudomonadota > Gammaproteobacteria > Burkholderiales > Burkholderiaceae > Cupriavidus. Next base: position 2,022,307 of record CP074381.1, on the reverse strand, counting down.
GATTTGATATGAAGCCAGTCGCGCACAAGTGGCAATTCGCCCAGCGTTTTCGGCGCCACGCCTTTGGCTGGCGCTCGGGCACGCCTATCCAGCGCATCAAGGAAGCGGTCGCTGAAATTAAACAGGTGGCGCGTACTGATGCGGTGCTCGCAGCCGAAGGTGCGGTCAAATTCCTGGAGAGGGTTTCACCGGCCCTCGAACAGGTCGACAGCTCTTCGGGAGCGCTTGGCACCGCTGTGAACCGCGCCATCGACGTGCTGGTTCCGATCATTGCCGGTGCACAGGTCGATACCGCCATGCGTGAGCGCTGGCTCGATCGGCTATGGGAAGCGATTCAGGACCAGGGGTTCCGTATATCGAGGCCTTGTCAGAAGAGTGGGACAAGCTTTGTGTGAACCCGGAGATTGCAAACACGTGGGCCGACGATTTCTTGCCGTTGGTGAAACATATCTGGGCCGATCGCGCCGGAGGATATTTTGCAGGAACCCGCATCTGTCTGGCTTCCCTGTATGCGGCCGGACGGCATGAGGAATTGGTTGCGCTGGTGGACTGCGCCCCCTTCAAGTGGTGGCACTACCGCCAATGGGCCGTCAAGGCACTGGTCGCGCTGGGCAGGAAGGCCGAAGCCCTTGCCTATGCGGAAGCCACGCGGGGCCGCAACAACCCGGATGGGCACATCGCCCGGGCCTGCGAAGCGATTCTGTTGTCCTCGGGTCTTGCCGAAGAGGCCTACGAGCGCTATGCCCGGGAGGCCAATCAGGGCACCACTTATCTAGCGACGTTCCGGGCCATCGTGAAGAAGTACCCGCACAAGACGCCCGAATCCATCCTGCGCGACCTAATCGCATCGTCTCCCGACGTACCCGGCAAGTGGTTTGCGGCAGCCAAGGACGCCGGATTGTTCGACTTGGCCAGCGAACTGGCCAAAACCAGTCCGACCGATCCCCGGACGCTCACGCGTGCTGCGAGGGATCTTGCGGAAAAACGACCGGCGTTCGCCATGAACGCGGGAATGGCAGCGCTGCACTGGATTGTGCAGGGCCATGGTTACGAGATTACAGGGATCGACGTACTTGACGCCAGCCGGGCCACCCTGCAGGCCGCTGCTCACGCGGGTGTCGACCCCGAACAGATCCGGGCGCAGATTCGACAGTTGACGGCCGGACCTATCCACAGGCCGACTTCGTCAGCAATGTATTGCGGGCCATCTAACCGGTCGTGAGGGAAGCGCGAAGATGTACAGGCATGACGTAAATCGTGATGGCGAGCTTAGCAGCAGCGGCCTGGTGAACTTCCGCGAGCGCGCTCTTTCCCCTTTGGCGGTTCCTGTTGCTGGGTGTAGGACGAAGGTAGCGGCATGGGAAGCGCTTTTCGCACCGCCCCATGCCCAAGCATGGGCGCCGATGCTGTCGTGAGCAATTTCGTGCATGGCTACTCCAGTCGCCGCCCCAATGCCTGGAGCTGCGAGGAACTCGACATACTGCGTCGTCGTTGGGCGGATCCACTTCCCGTGCGCGTTTGGAAAACTGAATTGCCGGCGCGGACCGAAAGCGCCATCCTGAGCATGGCCAACTTCCTTGGTCTGCCTCGCCGCAATGTCAAGGCTAACGCGATGGGTTCGTTGACATGGAATGCGATCCGAAAGGCTTTGGCCAACGGATCCGAGCTATCCTGCAAACAGATTGCAACGCGCACGGGACTGAGCCGGAATTACATCGGGGTTGAATTGCGGGCACACTACCCAATGGATGTGCATATTGCCGGGTACACAAGCGGCAGCAACAAGGCATTGCTGTGGAAGCTCGGACGTGGCCAGGATGCCGTTAAGCCTCAGCCATTCACCAAGGCTGAGATTGCGCAACGGCGCCGTGCCCGACGCAGATTGATTCGCCGGGATATCGCCGCGTCATGGATCTAGCCTGACTGGCTGGCAGGAGTGCGTAGAGAGCCGGGAATCTGCTTTCAGCGATGCTACAGAGATAAGCGTTATTATCGCGTGATGCGTCTTATAAGAAAAAACCTATTCATATGAAAACGGGCCAGACCCCGGCTTCTGCGTCCACCACACCAGCCGGCTTCCCCGATGCCGATTCGCTGGCGGCATTGCGCGGCTGGTACGCGGGGCTCAGTTCTCGCGCGGCCGTTGAGCACTATCTGGCGGCTCGCAAGGCTGCCGGACAATCGGCGCGCGGTATGCTCGGGAACATCCGTCGAGATCTCATGCTGTTTGCCGACAGCCGCCACAGGCCGGATTTCGCCGCGGTGTTCCAGCACACCCCAGAGGAGAGGCGTGCACGCGCCAGCGCCGTCGAGCGGGCAATCAAGCTATTGCCCACGCTACCGGTGCCGCAACCCCAGATCAGCGACGCCATCGATGCATGGCTCGCGCCGCGGACCGTCAGGGCGCTGCAGGCCCATGGCATTCGTACGCTGTCAGACCTGACGGTACGCATCCCCCGCCGGCGAGGCTGGTGGAAAGCCATCGAGGGACTTGGCATGGCAGGGGCCCGCCAGGTGGAAGCCTTCTTTGCCGCCCATCCGCAGCTCACCGAGCGTGCCCGCGCCCTGATCATCGTCGCCCAGCCAAGCGGCATCGTGCCATGGGAACAATTGCATCTGCCGGGCGAGGTCGACGGCTCGCGGGGCAGTTTCCGGGCCCCGCGCAACGCCTGCACGCTGAATGCGACCAACGACTACGAGGCCGTGCAGGCCTGGCTGGCACTGCACGAGACGGTCGCCACGCAGCGCGCCTATCGCAAGGAAGCCGAGCGGCTGATCCTGTGGGCCATCGTCGAGCGCGGGCGTGCGCTGTCATCCCTGACAACGGACGACGCGATCGCGTACCGGGCTTTCGTCAGGCGCCCGACCCCGCGTGAGCGTTGGGTGGGGCCGCCACGGCCGCGCGACTCGGTGGAGTGGCGACCGTTCTCTGGTGGCCTGTCGGCACGCTCGGCAGCGTATGCGCTGACGGTGCTCTCAGCGCTGTTCCGGTGGCTCATCGAGCAGCGCTATCTGTTGGCCAACCCCTTCGCCGGCGTCAAGGTACGCGGCCACGCCTCGCGGCCCGCGCTGGATACGGCTCGGGGCTTTACCGAAGGCGAATGGCTGCTGCTGCGAGCCATTGCGGACGGCCTGGAGTGGTCCTATGGCTGGTCTGAGCCGGCGGCGCAGCGCCTGCGCTTCATGCTCGACTTCGGCTATGCTACGGGCCTGCGCGCAAGCGAACTGGTCAGCGCCGTCCTAGGTAACGTCCGCCTCGACGAGCACGGTGACCACTGGCTGCATTTGGTTGGCAAAGGTGGCAAGCCTGGTAAGGTGGCCTTGCCGCCGCTCGCGCATACGGCTCTAGGAGCTCGTCGGAGTTGAGGTGAAGCGCGATTCAAAACATCAGGTTCATGACTGGGTTCGCGGCCGGATTGCGGGCTCATCTCAGTCGTCAAAACGCGATGAAGGTATTTGAAAGTGGATGAGGAAGGCAATCGGGCGATTAGGCGGCACAAAGAGCCCGCTGATCGGCCCTACACACCCCGTAATACGTTCATCCGCTTGATGTTCCACGCGAGCGCGACCAGCGACCATTCCGCCGCGACGTTGGACAGCCCGCGCAGCGAGAACTGCCGGAATCCCATCACATGCTTGATGATGCCGAACACCGGTTCGACGGTGCTCTTGCGGAGCCCGTACAGTGCTCGCCCCGCCTTCGTCTTATGTCGGTGTGTCATCCTGACGACCGGATCGGTGCTCTCGGGCGGCGCCGGATCGTCGGCAAAGCGTTCCATCAGCGGCAGATGATGGGCGTCGCGCTGGATCGCGATCAGAGGGGTGATGTCCGCTGCCTCGCAGGTGACGACGTTGGCCGCACTGAAGTAGCCCGCATCCGCCAGCAACACCTCAGGCTGGCCCAATGGCTCGGGCAGCGCCCCCAGCACGTTGATCATCGGTGCGACCTGGCGCTTGTCGTTGCTTTGCTGGGTCACTGTCGTGCCCACGATCAACATCGTCTCGACATTCACCGCCGCCTGCGCGTTGTAGCCTTGCTCGAAGCCGCCGCTGGATACCGGCATGATGCGCGACTCTTCGTCCGTCAGGTTGATCTGGTCGCGTTCCTTGGCACCGCCTTGCGGCGGCTTCGGGTCCTTGCCCCGCGGCTTCTTGCCGTCTTTGCGCTGCGCCTCGCGACGCGCCACCTTGGCTTCATACTCCTGCTGCTCTTGCTCGAACCGTTCCTGCGCCCGCGCCTCGATCTTCGCCTTCGCTTCGGCCAACGCCTTCAGTCGCGCTTCGCGCCGTGCGATCTCCGCCGGTACATCCATCCCATCTGGCAGACTCTCTCGATCGGCGTTCTCGGCCATCGCTATCAACCGCTGCACTTCTTCATGCAACTGCGCTTCGATCCGGCCGATGTGCCCGTGCGACAGCGCGCGGTGCTTGCTCGCATTCGCCTTCACCTTGGTGCCATCCAGCGCAATCCGGCCCAGCTTGACCAGCTTCATCTCCTTCGCGATCAGCAGCACCTGCACGAACAGCTTCTCTAACTGGCTCGCAAACCGCTTGCGAAAGGTGGCCAGCGTGTCATGGTCCGGATGCGTGTTCGCCGCAACGTAGCGGAACGCCACCGAGTCATAGGTCGCTCTCTCAATCTTGCGGCTCGAAGACACTCCGGTCGCATACCCGTACACCAGCAAGCCCAGTAGCACCTCAGGGTGATGCGCCGCCATGCCGCGACCCGCGTACGCCCCGCTCAGCTCCGACAGGTCCATCTGCTCGATGACTTCCACCACGAACCGCGCCAGATGACCTTCGGGCAACCAGTCCTCCACTGACGGCGGCAACAGATAGTCGGTCTGACGATCAACGGGCACGAAGCGACTCACCTATGGACTCTCTCAGAAACTTGTTAATTTATTAACGCCCAACCCGTCCCGCCGGACGACCGGGGATCCCGAAAATCCGACAGTCTCCTAGAAGCTGGCATTGCTGTTGTGAGCAGTGTGCTGGCGATTAATTGCATATTTGGCGATGCCGAAGGCGACTGAGCACGTGTTGTTGGCGAAGTGCTCTGATCTTCAAGGAAGTGTTCGGCATGGCAGCCGGGCGCCTGCGGGCGCGCGTGCCCGAGTGGGAAGCGCAGGTCCGCGGTGCTGGCCAGCGCCTTGACCCACGGGCTGCGGCATACTGCCGGCTCGCTTCTCCAAAAACTTCCCAAACTCAAGTCCGACAGCCTTCTGAATCGCATCTGACGCACCTACTGTGCTGCACTGCAGGGTGAGTGCCGGTTCGGAATATGCTAAAAAGGCGTGCCGCGCGGCGAGCACAAAGGAGCTCTCGTGCTTGGCACGGCCGGTTTGGACTGGCGGAAGCGGGCGCCGATGCCCCGGGCAACAGGAATTACCCATGTCGAGGAAGCGGAAATGACCCAGTCCTATGCGCTGCGACACGCACGACGCGTCTCATCCGTGGTCGGCAGGGCGTCATTCCATGAGGCTGCCGCGGAGGCTCGCCTGTTCCGCTCTTGGACGCGATCGCTCAATACCTTCCAACTGGACCCGGGAAATATGTCTGGCCCGCGCGTAATCAGCGCCGCGGAGCTGAAAGACAGGCGCAACAGCGCCGAGGCCCTGTTGCGCTTCTCGAACCCGGTGGTGGAGCGGTTGCACGGCGTCGTCGGCAAAGCGGGCTATTGCGTCTTGGTAGCCGACGCCGATGGCGCGCTGATCGATTTCCGCGGCCAGGAAGACCGCCGCAAGGAGTACCGGCAGCACGGGCTGTATCACGGCCGCTATTTCACGGAGGACTCAGAGGGAACCAGCGCGGTGGCCTGCGTCCTGGCCGACAAGGAACCCATTACCGTCCACACCGAGGATCACTTCAGGGCCGCGTTCACATGCCTCACCTGTACCGCCGCCCCCATTATTTCGCCTTCCGGCGAATTGACCGGCGTACTGGACGTATCGGCCGTGCGGAACAGCGAAAATCGCGACTCTCAGGAATTGATCTATGCCTGGGTATGCCAGGCGGCGGAAATGATCGAGAACGCCTGTCTGCTACACGATACCAGCCACCTGTGGACGCTGTACCTGCACCGCAGCCAGGACTACCTGAGCCTGCATCCCGAATTGCTGATCGCGTTCGACGATGCCGGCAACATCGTGTCTATGAACCGGCAAGCAAAAAGCACATTGAGCGCGCTATACGCCGCGATTCCGGCGAACGTTCAGCATCTGTTCGACCTGAAGGCCGAACAGGTTATCGACCTGAACAGCGGCCCGGATATGTTCCCGTTGCGTCTGTCCCCCGGCGGAGACAGCTTCTTTGCAAGACTGCGCCCGCCGCGCAACGCCGTGCGCGCAATGGCCGTGACACCGGAACAGCCAGCCGCCGCCCACGCCGCGCACGCCTCCCGTGCCATCGCCAGCGCACAACTGGTCGCCGGAGATGCGCAAGTCTCGTCGCATCTCGCCCGTGCGCTCCAGATCGTCGACCGGCGCATTCCCATGCTGCTCCAAGGCGAGACCGGAACAGGCAAGGAGGCGTTCGCGCTCGCCGTTCATCGCAGGTCGCTGCGTGCATCGCAGCCATTTGTCGCCGTGAACTGCGCGGCGATCCCCGATACGCTGATCGAAAGCGAACTGTTCGGTTACGCCGAAGGCGCATTCACCGGCGCGAAGCGCAAGGGGCTCAAGGGGAAGATACTCCAGGCGCATGGAAGCACCTTATTCCTCGACGAGATCGGCGACATGGCTTTGCCGCTGCAGACGCGGCTGCTTCGCGTTCTGGCGGAGAACGAGCTGGTACCGCTGGGTTCCGAGCAATCGGTGCGGGTCGACATCAATCTGATCTGCGCGACCCACAGGGATCTTGCACGCATGGTCTCCGACGGTATATTCCGCGAAGATCTCTACTATCGCCTGACTGGCGCCGTGATCCGGCTGCCTCCCCTACGCGATCGCTCCGACCTCGGCGAGCTCATCGATTTCTTTCTGGCGGACGAAGCCGACGCGCACGGGAGCCACCCCGCGCTGTCCAGCGAGGCACTGGCATGCATCCGCCGCTATCGCTGGCCCGGCAATGTACGGCAGTTGCGCATGGCGTTGCGGTACGCATGCGCGCTGGCCGCCTCCTCCGGCGTCATTGCCGTCGAACATCTTCCCGACTATCTGCGCTGCGCCGCCGAAGACGTCATGGCAACGCCGGAAGCGGCAAGTTCGTCAATCGGGGCACATCCATTCGACAGTACAGGCCTGCGCCCCAGCGAGCATCTCGAACGGGAGCGCATCGTGCAAATGCTCGCCTGCCATCATTGGCGCGTCAAGGAGACCGCCAAAGCGCTGGGCATGAGCCGCGCGACCATCTACCGCAAGATGGCCAGATACAACATTGTCTATCCGGGTTCGGCATCCCTGCCGGGATCCATTCCCTTGTCTCAGAGGGACGAGGCGAACTGAGGCACAGTGTCTCACTGGATCGAGTCAGGCCGTCTCACTCCCGTGGCGCCGTAGTTTGCCTCGCCATGGGCAGAATCGTGCTGTAGCGCAGCAATAATCCCGCGTAGCCCACGGTTCACCGCGCCTGCGCCTGGCACGCGCCATGTTGCACTGCAGCGTACGCATTACTCTCGCCATCCTCCCGCTTCCACCGTACTGACTGGCATGGTTCATGCGGATTTCGTCCCGCACGAAGGCCATGCCAGGCACGAACCGGCCACACCCGCATGGCCTCCGTCGATCCCCCACAATTACGATGGAGACACAACCGTGAGCAACGAGAGTTCGGCACATCAGCCCAGCATGAAGGCCGCCGTATGGCGGGGTCGCCAGGATATCCGCGTCGAAGAGGTACGCGTCCCGGACAAGCCCGCCGATGGATGGGTAAAGATTCGCGTGCACTGGTGCGGCATCTGCGGGTCGGACTTGCATGAATATGTCGCGGGGCCGGTTTTTATCCCGGTCGACCATCCCCACCCGCTCACCGGACTGAAGGGTCAATGCATTCTCGGTCACGAGTTCAGCGGCGAAATTGCGGAACTGGGTGCAGGCATTACCGGTTTCAAGGTCGGCGAACGCGTCACCGCAGACGCCTGCCAGCATTGCGGGAAATGCTATTACTGCACTCATGGCCTGTACAACATCTGCGAGAACCTCGCATTCACCGGCCTGATGAACAACGGCGCATTCGCGGAATACGTCAACGTGCCGGCGGAACTGCTCTACAAGTTGCCGGAGAACTTTCCAGCCGAGGCAGGTGCGTTGATCGAACCGCTGGCGGTGGGGCTTCATGCCGTGAAGAAAGCCGGCAACATCGTCGGCCAGACGGTGGTGGTGGTGGGTGCCGGCACCATCGGCCTATGCACGATCATGTGCGCGAGGGCGGCCGGCGCAGGGCGCATCATCGCGCTCGAAATGTCGTCGGCGCGCAAGAAGAAGGCGATCGAGGTCGGTGCCAACGTAGTCATTGATCCCAAGGAGTGCGACGCGATCGCCGAGGTCAAGGCCTTGACTGGCGGCTATGGCGCAGATGTGTCCTTCGAGTGCATCGGCAACAAGGCCACGGCGAAGCTTGCCATCGACGTGATCCGCAAAGCCGGGAAATGCGTGATGGTGGGCATCTTCGAAGAACCCAGCTCGTTCAATTTCTTCGAGATCGTAGCGACCGAGAAGGAAATCATCGGATCGCTCGCCTATAACGGCGAATTCGCCGACGTAATCCGCTTCATCGCCGATGGCCGCATCGACGTGCAGCCGCTCATCACAGGGCGAATCTCCCTCGCCGACATTGTGTCGCACGGCTTCGAAGAGTTGGTCAACAACAAGGACGGCAACGTCAAGATCATCGTACAGCCGGTTGCCAGCGTGACGGCTTGACGCCCATTCACTCCCACGCGCCGCGTTGACCGACGCGGACGCCCCTCCTCTCCCACCGGTATGCGAGCCTGCGCGATGCATCATCGCGCATAGGACATCGCGCGCGCCTCGCGTGCCGGGCTTGCATCGTACTGGACATCCCGGTCATGGAACCCCTCAGCCCCAACATCGAAGCTCAAGCAACACCAGCGCTCGCGCCTGCCGGACTCGCGCTGCGGCCAATAGCATTCTCCGTGGCCGTATTTCTGATCGTGCACGGCATCAGCCTTGGCATATGGCGCCTGTTCGCGGACCCCAGGCAGGCCGTCTGGCAGTATGCCCCCCAACCGTTTGGCATGCACCTGTTCTGGGGCATCCTGGTGCTCGTCTTCATCGGCTTCAACTTCGGCATGGCCGGATTCTCGGCATTGAAGCAGCCCATACGGGGCTGCGCCGCCACCGTCGTAACGCTGGCGCTGTCCTTCGCTGTGCCCGCCGTCCTCGTCTACGGCTACGGCGAACTGGATCCGGCATTCGGCGCCATCGGCAGCGCCGGCTATGACGCAGCCGGCCTAATCGTGCTGATTGGCTTCTATGGCTTCGGCATATTGGCGACGGGTATGGCCGGATGGCCATGGTCCGCTAGCGGCCTGAGCCCCGCGGCCAGCGGCCTTGCGCAAATCGCCGCCGGCGTTTGCCTCACCGGTCTGGGCTATTTCCTGTTGATCTATCCCAGCGTATCGACCGCCACCGCGCCGCATGCGACCCTGCTGCCGCTGCCGGTGGCGATCGGCTGGTTCTATTCCGTCATTGTGGTGTGGTTGACGACGTTCCTGATCTTCGACAACTGGCCGTGGAACCGGCTGCGCCGGAAATGCCATACGGCGCTCGCCGCGCTGGGCGGCAATATCCTTCTGGGCACGGCGCTATACGCCGCGCATCTGGCCTTGCTCAGATGGGCTCTCATCCCGCCCGACGCCATCGAGAAAATCGGGGCGATGTTCCCAAGCTGGCCAGCGCAACTGGGCGTATGGATTGCCTTCTGGCTGATCTTCTGGGCCAACGTCGCCGGCAACTGGCCCAACCGGTTCAATGCCGGCACAAACCGGGCGATACGCGCCGCGTCGTGCTGGGCCTTGGGCTGATCTCTTTCTTCGCATACACGCGATGGTTTGCCGGGGCGGTGCTCCATGAAGCGGAGATCGTCCCCGGCTTTGGCGGCGATCCGCTTACCTGGGTCGACCTACTCAACTACATCATGCTGATCTACGCCGTCTATTTCGAGTTCTACGGCCTCTCGAAAAAGACGGACTGAAGTTCTCAGCGCCGGGCCTCGCCTCCGCGCACCGTATGCGCGGCGCCCCGCGCACCTCGCCCTGCCCCGCTGCTGCAGCCACTTGCAGCGACAGATGTCCCGCCCGATGCGACATCTGTCTCGCCGCCAGGCGCGACAGATGTCTGCCGCGAGCCCGCCGTCGGGCCTGACTTCTCCACGCGCATCCCGCCTGCGGCAAGGGCTGGCGGGTTGCTCCGCGCCTCGCACGACGCGTCGCGATGAGGCCAAGACCCTGCGTAGTACCGACCCGATCCGAATCCTCGGCGACGCGCTGCGCGCCGGCGGCCTGCTCGACGAAGTGGCCGAGGCCGATTTGCGTGCGGCGGTTACCGCTCGCATCGATGCTGCCTATGACTTCGGCCGCAACAGCCCCTACCCGGCAGCCAGCGAAGCGCTGCAGCACGTCTTCGCGCAGTAAGTCCCGCACCCGACCAAACAGGAGACCACTATGCAAACGGCACAAGACGCGGCCCAAGGCACGCGCACCCTTACCATGGCCCAGGCCATCGCCGAGGCCATCGGCCAGGAGATGGAGCGGGACTCGCGCGTATTCGTGATGGGCGAAGACATCGGCAAGTACGGCGGCGTCTTCAGGACAAGGATCAGGAACTCAAGCTGTGGCTCGATGAGGCCTATGGCCCTTGCTCGACGGCCCTCCCAGGGAACCTCCCGAGGTTTTGACGCGGCGGCGTCGTGTTTCAGGGATTCACCGGCTCAGACTTGCCAGCCGGCGGCAGCCTTGTTTGGCGAGCCTGTGTAGCCTCCGAGGAGGCGCGCGGAGTTTGGGAGTAACTGAGTTAGGCGCACCCGCAACACGCAGGCGGCAGCCAGAGAATTGCTATTCCGCGCGAATCTTCGCCTCCGCCACAATCTTGGCGGAGCGAACCATGTCCTCCTTCTGAAATCGCGCGAAGTCTTCCGGCGTGCCTGGCGACAGTAAGTAGCCTTGCTCGGCGAGGCGCGTGCGGAGATCCGACGCTAGCGCTTTATTGACCGCAGCGTTAAGCCGCTTTGTCACGTCGGCTGGCAAATTCGACGGACCCCATAAGCCGTACCAGGAGTAGAACTCGTAGCCTGGCACGGTTTCAGCGACCGTGGGCACATCAGGCATCGAAGGCAGCCGATCCCTCGATGTCACGGCAACTACGCGGACCATGCCACTCTTGTGATACGACATGACACCTAGCACCGGATCAATGAAGCCATCGATCGCGCCACCGATGAGATCCTGATAGGCGGGTGAAGAACCTTTATAGGGAACGACCAGATAATCGATCTTGCCCGCGCGCTTAAGCAGTTCCGTGGACAAGTGTCCCGCCGAGGCTTGCGATCCGATCGCGAAGGACATCTTCCCCGGATGCGCCTGCGCGTAGGAAATCAGCTCCTTAATGTTCCGGATCGGCAGTTTCTTATTGACCGATACGGCTAGCGGGCCTTTACCCACTAGCGCAATGGGCGTGAAGTCTTTTACCACGTCGTAGGGCGACGACTTCAACGTCATTGGCGTGGTAGTGAAAGTGGATGCGCTGAACAACAGCGTGTATCCGTCCGCAGCACTTTTGGCTACGGCATCGCCACCGATCACGCCTTGCCCGCCAGGACGGTTTTCGACGATGAAGCTTTGTCCAGTTTCCTCCGACAGCTTCTGGGCGAGCATGCGGCCCACGGTATCGGTCGGCCCGCCCGGCGGAAATGGAATGATGACTTTTACTGCCTTGGACGGGTAGCCTTGGGCTGAGGCGAGCACGCTGGTGCCAAGAAGCAGTGCGCCCGCGACGGCGCAAAGATAGGATTGGTACAGCCTTTTGAACAGCATGGTGTGTCTCCTCTGTTTCGACTGCGAATGCGCTACCGTTGGCGGCAGGCACGCAGCCATGCCACCACGCGGTAACGCAACAGGCGATAGGATGGCTGGGAAATGCGCAGCCTGTTCCTCGCCGTTGCGATAGATTTCGCTTCTCTTTGTGGTATAGGGGATGCGGCGACCTCAGGGTTGTGCCAGCGCCGCCATCTCGGCGAAGAGATCCGCCTTGCCCTCGAAGCCAATGCCAGGCAGTTCCGGCATAGTGATGTGGCCGTCGATCACCTTCACCCCATCCGGGAAGCCCCATAGGGTTGGAAAAGATCGGGATAGCTCTCATTGCCACCGAGGCCCAGCCCAGCGGCGATGTTGAGAGACATCTGGTGTCCACCATGCGGGATACAGCGGCTCGGCGACCAGCCATGGGTCTTCAGAACTTCCAGGGTTCGCTCGTACTCGACCAGTCCGTAGGACAACGCGCAATCGAACTGGAGGTAGTCGCGATCGGGACGCATGCCGCCATACCGAATCAGGTTGCGAGCATCCTGATGGCTGAACAGATTCTCACCGGTGGCCATTGCTCCCGGGTAGTACTCGGCCAACGTAGCCTGCAGGTGATAGTCGAGGGGATCGCCGGCTTCCTCGTACCAGAACAGCGGGAAGTCGCGCAGCATCTTGGCGTAGGCAATGGCAGTATCGAGATCGAATCGTCCGTTCGCATCGACAGCAAGTTTCGCGTCAGAGCCGATTTCCTGAAGTACCGCTTCGATGCGCAGTCGGTCCTCTTCGACGCTTGCACCGCCAATCTTCATCTTGACCACGTTGTAGCCGCGCTTGAGGTAAGAGCGCATTTCCGAGCGGAGCGCATCCAGACCTTTGCCGGGGTAATAGTAGCCGCCGGCCGCGTACACAAACACGCGCGGGTTAGCTTGGACACCATGCCGGTCGGCCAGGAACTGGAAGAGTGGCTTGCCAGCAATCTTAGCCACGGCGTCCCACACAGCCATGTCGATCGTACCCACCGCGACTGAGCGCTCGCCGTGGCCGCCGGGCTTCTCGTTAGACATCGCTGCCGCCCACACGCGCGTGGGGTCGAGATTGGTGCCGCTATCGTCAAGCAGCGAATCGGGATCGGCTTCCAGAATGCGTGAGGCAAATCGTTCGCGGATCAGGCCACCCTGACCGTAGCGGCCGTTCGAGTTGAAGCCATAGCCGATGACGCGCTTCCCGTCACGAACGGCGTCAGTCACCACCGCGACAAGGCTGGTCGTCATTTTCGAGAAATCGATGTAGGCGTTGCGAATCGGTGACGAAATCGGCTTCGTCACCTCAACGATGTCAGTAATGCGTACGGACATTGCTATCTCCGGTATCTGTGTTGTGTTGGGTGCCTGCCGGCGTAGTGGTGCGGTTCAGGTACGGCACTAGAGTGAGCCACCACCGCAGATCACGATCTGCTGGCCGGTAATGGCCCCCGCGTCTGGCCCGAGCAGGAAGCTCACCAGCCCAGCGACTTCTTCCGGACTGATAAAGCGGCCAATCGGGGGCACGCGTGGGGGTGTTCCCTGGCGCCCAGGGTCGTTAAGCATCGGGGTCTCCGTGGCACCCGGTGCTACGACATTGACGGTGATCCCGCGCGGGGCCAGTTCCGCTGCCCACGAGCGGGCCATGCCGACCAAGGCCGCCTTGGTCGCTGCGTACTGGCTGCGTCCAGGGGCCCCGGCGGCTGTACGGCTGCCGATCAGCACGATGCGTGCGCCGCGCGGCAGCTTCGGCATCAACGCGTTGGCGAGCACAGCAGCCGCATCGACGTGGATGCGCCACATGCCCTCCCGTCTTCGGGCTTGAGGGCGCCAAGCACGGCGGTTCGCATGAAGCCTGCTGCGTGGACGATGGCATCAATCCGCGGCAGCGCCGCCACGGTTGCGGCGAGCTTAGAAGCATCAGTCAGGTCGACCTCGATTGCCCGAAAGCCTTTGGTGCTGGGAGCGGGCGTGCGGTCCAGCCCGATGACTTGCCATCCGGCGTCCAGCAAGCGACGCGTGATGGCAGCGCCTATGCCGGAGCTGGATCCGGTAACGAGCACCACACCCGTGCCGGTATTTCGAGTGGATTGATTCATGACTGCCCCTTTGGGAACGAATGGCCCCTCTCTTGGCGCGGCATGATTGCGGCGCCAAGAGGCCTTGCGCGTATCTGCTTCGGGATCAGGCGGCTGCTTGTTGCGTGATGCCGGCGTGTGCCAAGGCGGATTGGATTGCGGCCAACTCAGCAGCCGAAGGGGCGTGGGTCGGCGGACGCACCGTCCCATCGCGAAGGATGCCAGCCAACGCCATGGCCGCTTTCATGCGGCCGTGCGCCTCGCCAGTCGGCTCGCCGGCGCCATATACCGCGTCCTTAAGCGGGTTGATCAACGCTTGCACACGCATTGCCTCACGCAAGTCGCCGGCCTTGACGGCCTTGAGCAGGTCATTGATCAGACCGGGGATCAGCGATGCGAAGCCAACCAATGCACCGTCCAGGCCCTGCACCATCGACGCCAACAGGTATTCGTCGTGGCACGTCATGAGAACCTTGGTCGGATCGGCCTCGCGGATCGCCTTGATGTCACGGGCGTACTTGTTCATCTCACGCTCGCCCATCTTGAAGGCCTTGACGTAAGGCAGCTTGGCAAGTTCGGCAAGCAATTCGCTGGAGTAGGAGCCACGCGTCCAAGCCGGGTAAATATGCACCACCAACGGCAGGCCGCTGGCCCTGCCAATGGCTTCGAAGTAGTCGAGGCAGTGTTCCGGCTTGAAGCCGAAGCGCAGCCAATGGTGCGGCGGCATGATATCGAGTCCCGCGGCGCCCGCTTCCGTGGCCCAACCGGCCTGTTCCACGGCATCGTTGATGCCTTCACATACGATGGACGAAATGACCGGGCAGATTCCCTTGGTGGCGTCCGCGGTGATGCGCGTCACTTCGGCGCGCTCACGCGGTGTCAGTGAGAAAACCTCACCGGTGTGACCATTGGTCATCAATGCAGTCACGCCTTCCTGAGCACCGAGCCACTTGGCAAAGCGCCGCAATTCCGGTTCGTTGATGCTGTAGTCCGCGTTGAAGGGAACCGCGATGGCAGGAATGATGCCGTGGAAGTTGATATCGGACACGTTTGTCTCCAGGGAAAAAGCTAGCGCCTAAGGCGCAGACGAGGGGTTGGGGAAGCAGCGGGCGGCATATCGGGAGCGATAAAGCCACCAGAAGATTGCAGCGAGCGGGAGAGGCTGGCCGCGGCCTCGACGACTGCAGGCGCCGTGGCGGATTCGAATTCATCGAGAGAAGTGTTCAAGGCAGGCGCAGCGACGCTAAGTCCAGCGATGGGCACGCCGTCCACATCGAGCACCGGGGCGGCGACCACAAAAAGACCGGACACCGTTTCCTGGTTAGAGACTGCGTAGCCCTGGGCACGCACCGACTTCAGGCGTTCAAGAATGGTGTCGAGGTCCGTCTGCGTGGTCGGTGTCAGCTTTTGACGCGGCTGTGCCTCAAGCACGCGGATCTGCGTCTGCTCTGGCAGCCAGGCAAGGATTGCATAACCGACAGCCGTGGAATAAGCGGGTATCCTGCTGCCGATGCGGATATCCACCCCGAGGCGCGTCAGCCCCGCCAGGACACGCTCGGTGTATAAGACATCCGCGCCATCGAGAACTCCAACGGAAGCGGCTTCATTGACCTCTCCGACCAGCTCGCGGAGGATCGGCCGTGCACGCGTACGAAGATCCGCATGGGCAATGGCGTTGAAGCCAAGGTCTAATACTTTCAGGGAAAGCCTGAACAGGCGTGTGTCGGGCACGCGTTGTACGTATCCGATGTCAACCAGCGTGTTGAGAAACCGGAATGCCGTGGCGTTATCCAGTCCAGAGCGGCGTGCTACCTCGGCCATCGTCAGTTCGGGCTCCTGGGCCGAGAACGCTTCGAGGATGCGAAAGCCCTTCGCCAGCGACTGCACCGTGTTCTTGGATGCGTCGCCTGCGCTGGTCGTCTTCGAAGCGGATCGGAAGGATTTCTCGGTTGCCATGTCAATCTCCACTGTGAGTTCGGAATCCGAATTTTAATTCGGGAGCTTCACAGAGGAAAGCCCAGAAGGGTGTCGTCACGAGCCGTAGGCATTCTTCTATTCATCCGCTCCGGTACGAAATTCGGATTGCGAATTTAAGTTCGGAATACTGGCTTAAAAAATCGCCAGTTGCGCCTGGCTCACTTCTATCGCGAGTCAAATTCGGAATGCGAACTTTGATTCGCGATATATGAGACATTGTAGGCAGCGCTTCCCCACTTTCGCAAGGAGGAAGAAATCGGGATTTTTACTGAGTCGGGCCATGGATTCGCCGATTCGAGGCATACGTGCATTATTCGCCATTCCGCAGCACCAGTGGATCTACTCCTGCAGGCATCGCAATTGGTGCCTGTCTGCGGCACCACCCTCGCGTGTGCGACGTGATGGTCATCGTCGACGCCTGCTGGTTTCGCCTGGTTGGCCAAAGCCAGGCCTCAGACACCCGCATAACAGCCAAAGTCAATAGCGGATCAGCAGCCGCCTCCCGCGAGATCCGCACGCTGGCGCATCCCTACTCCTCGACGCGGACTTGCCGCTCCTTGGCCGCATTCTTGTCCATTTTGGCCGCATGAGCCGCTGCCTGCCCGAGCAAGGCGCATGCGCCCTCGGCACGACGCTGGGGCGCCGGCATCCTCAGCGACCGCTACGGCCGCGCCCGCATCCTGGTGTTTGCCATCATCTGGTTCACGTTGTTCGGCGTGCTGGCGGGCTTTGCCCAGACGTATAACCAGTTGCTGATCGCCCGCACATTGCAGGGCCTCGGTTTTGGCGGCGAGTGGGCGGTGGGCGCGGCGCTGATGGCCGAAGTCATCGATGCCAGGCATCGCGGCAAGGCCATGGGCTACGTGCAGTCGGGCTTTGCCCTGGGCTGGGCGCTGTCGGTCGTCGTGGCCACCCTGCTGCTGGCGTGGCTGCCTCCGGAAACGGCGTGGCGCGTAGCGTTCTGGAGCGGCATCATTCCCGCGTTTATCGTCCTCTTCATCCGGCGCCATATCAAGGATGCGCCGATGTTCGAGCGCGCCCGGAAGAGTCATGCACCGCGCGCTTCGCTTGCCTCGGTATTTAACCGCAAGTACGCCCGCTCCCTGATCCTGTCGAGCGTGCTGGTGATCGGGCTGCAGGCCGGCTGCTACGCCATCCTGGTCTGGCTGCCCTCCTTGCTCAGCCAGCGGGAAGTCGCTGCTGCGTCGAAGATCGTCACGGTTTTCATCATGGCGTTTGGCTCATTTTGTGGCTTCGCGGTGGCCGCCGATCTTTGCGATCGCATCGGTCGGCGCCCCACGCTGATTCTGCTGTCGATCTGCGCATGGATCGTCACGGTCAGCTATATGCTGCTGCCGCTGAATGCCACTCTCACCGCTATCCTGGGTTTCCTGGTCGGCTTCTCTGCAATCGGCATGTTCGCCGCCCCGGGGCCCTTCCTCAGCGAACTGTTTCCCACCCATGTGCGCACCACTTGCATGGGCTTCGCCTACAACGTGGGCAAGTCGGTGGGCGCGGGTTCCATCGTCGGTGTCGGCGTGCTGTCCACCCACATCGGCCTGGCCAATGCCATGGGCGCATTCTGCCTGGTTGCCTATACCTTCGCGGTGTTCGGCATCCTGCTGCTACCCGAGACGCGCGGCATTGCCATCGAGAACATCGGCGGAGAGAACGATCACAATGAGGCCGCGCCGCTGGGCAGCCCGGCGCGGGCGCAGACCTGACATACGGCGCTGTCACAACCGCAAGCGCAGGACCAAGATACCAACCAAATTTGAGTCAAAAGGAGCCGACATGATTCGCCTGCTGTACCTGCTGGTCAGGCCTGAGGGCATGTCCGACGAAGCCTTCCGCGCGGAATGCCTGCGCCACGATGAGATGTCGCGCGATGTGCCGGGCCTGCACAAGTATGAGGTCCGCCTCCGCAAGGACTGGTTCGAGCATGGAAAGACCTTCATCGGCCAGCTCAAACCCTTCCGTACCACGCCGGTCTCTGGCGAAAAAACGGCCGGCATTTCTGCCGGCCAAACGTCCTTAACAGGGAAAGCTAAGGTCGATATGAAGTTGTCACGGGCACGCCAGGGAGCGCACCTCTTCCTGCGGGTAGAGAATCAGAAGCGATGGCGCATGCCAAGCATGGCGCCGGTCTGGTTTTGGCCTGGCACCGTATTGGGCGTACTGGTTACACCGAAGGTCGCATTGCCCTTGTTGTTCACGTAGCCGAGCAGCAGGTACGCGTCAGTGCGCTTGGACAACGCGTAGTCGGCGTTCAGCACGAACATCCACGAATCCTTGCTGTCGGTGCGGGCGTCGGTATAGTAAGCCGCACCGGTCAGGGTAAAGGCAGGAGTGAACTTGTAGTTCGCGCCAAGCCAGTACAGATTGTCGTGACGGGCCGTGCCGGTCGTAACTTCGTCACGCATCCAGCGGTAGCCGCCAAACACTTTGGCCGCACCAACGGCATACGACGTACCGATCGCGGCACGCTTCGCGGCGAGGTCCGCAGAAGCAAGGGTGCTGCCCTGGAATTGGTCGTACGCGACGCCCACCGAGAAAGGCCCGTTCGCATAGGCCAAACCACCGCCAAAGTTGGTGCCGACCTTGAAGTGGCCCGGCACTTCGCCACCAAGGCCCGCGTTGACGTCACGGCCGAAACTGTAGAAGCCCGTCGCCGTCAAGCCGCCAAACTTGCCGGTGTATTTGATGGCGTTGTCGGCACGGCCGTTGAACTGGTTGTCGACCGAATTTAGCGAGTACATCGGTCCCACCGCCATCGGATCATAGGCACCAAACAGGTCATACAGCGAGTTTTGCTGACGACCGAGTGTGACGGCACCGAATTTGCCCTGCAGGCCAACATAGGCCTGGCGACCGAACAGTCGGCCGCCCTGCGCGGATTTACCGCTATCGATATCGAAGCCGCTTTCCAGCACGAAGATGCCCTTCAGGTTGCTGCCGAGGTCCTCGACCCCGCGCAGCCCCCAGCGCGAACCTGAGAGGCCGCCGGAAGTCACACCAACGACCGAGCCGCTACCGTTAGCACCACCATTGACGTGGTTCTGGAAACTGATGCCGGCATCAGCGATGCCATAGAGCGTCACGTTGGACGACGATTGGGCCAAGGCAGAGCCGGACATGGCGCACGCTGCGGCTGCCACTGCGAAGAGAGCTTTTTTCACTGTCCATTCCAAATTTTTTTGAGCGAAGAGTCCTGGCGGTGGCGTCACGGCTTGCACGCGAGCCGAAACCACCCACCGACGCGGCCGCCAGATAGTGCGACAGGAATGTGACAGTAATGAGTAAACAATTATGCCGTGTCAGATACAATAATTTCACAATTACGAACAATGTACCCGGGGCTGCTGGCTGCTCGGCCGCAAGTCAAACCCAAGATGACCGATAGCAAGATTGAGTCGGCCAAAAGGCTCTTGGCCAGCGGCGTCCCACCCAAGGACGTGGCCAAGAATCTCGGCGTATCCGTTCCTACGCTGTACCGCTGGGTGCCAGCTTCAACGCACGCTTAACTCCGATTTTCCTGTTTCGTGGCCCGCACGCCGGTGCTGCGTGCAATTCGTTTCAGGGCGCGGCGGAGGTGAGTACTGCCCCACGCGGCAAACAACGAACATAGGGCCACATACACCCGCGGAGCCGGCGAACTGCAAGACGCCACTTCTCACCGCCGCCTACTGGGAAATCAGCAGCCGCATCGCGGAGCTGACGGGAAGACTCCGTGGCAGAGCCGCCGATCCAGCACTTGGCAGACTTCCAGAGCTCGGCGACGAGCTTCGCCGGGCGTAGACGAGAGCGTGCAAAAGATGGGGGCGGCGAACCGACAAGGCGAAACTCGCACCATCGATTTGAATCTACGTCGGTCTCCCATCAAGATATATCAGACCTTGAAGCGAGAGACGCCGCTGCGCAGGTCGTTGGACACCAGCGTCAGCTCGTCGATGGACTGGCTCGACTGGCGCAGCGATTCCACGGTCTGCTGCGCCGCCTCGGACAGCTGCACCAGCGCCTGGTTGATCTGCTCGGCGCCGCCGGCCTGGGCCTGCATGCCTTCGCTGACCATCTGCACGCGCGGCGCCAGCGACTGCACCTGCGCGATGATTTGCGAGAGCTGGTCGCCCACCTGCGTGACCTCCGACATGCCGCGGCGCACTTCCTCGGAGAACTTGTCCATGCCCATCACGCCGGCGGCCACGGCGGACTGGATCTCGCGCACCATCTGCTCGATATCGTAAGTGGCGACCGCGGTCTGGTCGGCCAGGCGGCGGATCTCGGTCGCCACCACGGCAAAGCCGCGGCCGTATTCGCCGGCCTTCTCGGCCTCGATCGCGGCGTTCAGCGACAGCAGGTTGGTCTGGTCGGCCACCTTGGCGATGGTGGTCACCACCTGGTTGATATTGCCGGCCTTTTCGTTGAGCGTGGCGAGCTTGGCATTGACCGAGCCGGCGGCGCCCATCACATGCTGCATGGTGCCTTCCATGCGCGACAGCCCCACCTGGCCGGTGCCGGCCAGCCCGGCCGCCTGCTCGGCTGCGCTCGAGACTTCATGGATGGTGCGAACCAGGTCGCGCGCGGTGGCCGAGATCTCGCGCGAGGTCGCGCCGATCTGCGTCGTGGTGGCGGCGGTCTCGGTGGCGGCGGCCTGCTGCTGGCGCGCGGTCGCGGCAATCTCGTTGACCGAGGTAGTGACCTGGATCGCGGTACGCTGTGCCTGGCCACCAGCGAGGTGAGCTCGCCGGTCATCTGGTTGAAGCCTTCCTCCACCGCCAGGAACTCGTCCTTGCGGCGCAGCGCCATGCGCGGCCGCAGGTCGCCGCCGCGGATTTCGGACAGCAGCTTGACGATGGACTGCATCGGCACCGTGAGCGCGCGCAGAAGCAGATAACCGCAGACCATCGCTGCCAGCGCTGCCACGAGCAAGGATACTTCGATCGTGTGCCTGGCCAGGCCGACTGAGCCAACAATATTGGCCGCAGCGTTTTCGGCCGTGCTGTCATTATCGTGGACCACGGCCTGCAGCGCCTTGATGCCATCGTTCCAATGCGTGTGGAGAGGGCCGCGCATGATGGCATCGGCCGCCACAGTGCCCGCCCAGGCGGCGGGATTGCTGAAAATACCGGCAGCGCGGTCGTAATTGGCGCGGACCTCCTTGTAAGCGTCGAAGCGCTTACGGTCTTCATCGCGGAAAATGGTCGTCTCATAGTCACGCTCTTGCGCATCCAGGCGTTGCCTGGCTTCGTGGCGCTGTTCAAAGTAGCGGCGGCGCTCGCCCTCGCTATCCGCGGTCAGGGTGTGCCAGCTCAGTACATAGAGTTCATTCCATGTCGCAAGCAGCGCCGTGCTATAGCGAAGGCCAGGGAGGGCATCCGTTTTCATGACGCCGACATTGCGATCGATGGCTGATAGCCGGTTGTGTGCCACGCCCCCCATCAGCGCCATGACCAAGAGGATGAAGGCGAAGCTCGCCAGGATGCGGGTGCGGATAGTCAATTGGTTCACGGCCCAGACCTCCCTTCTGTTCTTGTTGGACGTTTGCGCAACAAATGCCTATCGCGCCACAATTTGAGTCGCCATGGCGGAAGACTGCGACGCGGCATCACCAAATAGCTATGTCGCCCAGAGTACTGTACCGATCACCTCATTTCAATGTGTCAGCGCCAGCCAGGCGCCTGCGAAGAACCAAGGCCAGAGAATAGCGTGCACACCGACTTGGGATCCTTGCAGCGCTGAAGCGACCGCCGTGCGGCAAGCGCACCGAGCGCCTGAAACAACCCCGACTGGTTGGGAACATCGAGTCCGAGCACGACGTTCGCCTCGCACAGGAGTTGTCCGATAGCCTGCGCCTGAGGCCGAGCCGGGTAGGCAAGCGCAGGGCCACGAATTGAGCCAGCGCGAATCACGTTGCGCCAGGCATCAGTCGGCTCAGGCGGAACTTCAACCAGTTCCCCCACTTCCGCCCCGGGGCAAGGTCAGTAATGAGGCTCCATCGGACTGGCGCGGCGGCGCGCACCGGATGACAAGCCTGAATGGGATCCCACCGTGAGGTAGGCTTTGTATCGGCTAGACACGGCTACATATGGAATGCAGGTGGATAGACGACAAGCGTGGGGCGTGCATGACTGGTGCTTGGACGATGCACCGTAAACTCAGATGGGATTTGCGCGTGCGGGGCGTTGATCAGCGTGACGGGAACCGGGGATCGTCGCATGGTCTTCGCCGGCGTACCCGCGCCTATCAGGGCCAGGACCCGCGACCACGCTGACAGGCCTAGAACGATACCGTCGCATTGGCAGGCCTGCGCGGCGTTCAGTATCGTGTTCGCAGGTGAGCCGATCCCTATCTGCGCCACATACTTCACACCGGAATCTTCAAGGATCTCGGCTGCGGATGCCAGTGCAGCTTCGCCATCCTCGCGCTCCCGCTCACGCAGCTTGGCGAGGGAGTGATAGCCAGCGGCTCTTCCATTCTCAATCGGGGCTTGCACATTGAGCAGCACAATCTGAGAGACGCTGCGCTCTCTATAGAGGAATGCTGCATGCCGGACAGCCCATAGCGAACTGTCGGAGCCGTCAACAACGACGAGGAGCTTGATCATGGCGGTTCAACACTGGCATCGGGACCGCGTCGGCCAGAATTTGCCGACACAGCGAATCCCCATGCAACCAGCGTACGCGAGGGCGCGTTTAGGCCGCATCAATTTATCGCGCCATCGCATAAAAATTCGATAAAGAAAAGCCGGGCGACGGCCACTTTTCCCCATTTTGATGCCGGGCCCCGCCACGGGCATTGGTACGGCAATCCGGCCCTCTGTGCCGGCGGCGGTACTGCTGCCCATTCATTACACGATGGCTAAGACGCCGTAAAGTGCTGCCTGGCTTTCGGCCGGAGAAATTCTGATGTCCTCCCAATTCGTGGCCTGGTGATTTCCTGCCGTGCCCTTTGCCACCATGTGGAACTTCGACTTGCCGCGCGGCATCGTTCCGCCAACGTCAGGCCGGCCGTCAGTTGTGCTCCAGCGACTCAGACGAACTGCGCTGGCCACAAGCTATCGCGCCTCTGGCATATGGGCGCCTTACGGCCGATGGGTTCTTAATGCTCCCAGCAGCGCAGTTGAGGTAGCAAACCAAATTAAGAAGATTGTCCCTGGCTTGTTCGGCTTCGCGGCTCGATTTCGGGTCAAGTTCCTCACGCAACTCAAGCAGACGGAACAGCGTTTCAGCGAGGTTCTGCCAACGCACCGCCTGACCAGTCCAAACGTCACTGCGGAAACGAACATAGGTATCCCAAAGCTCGAACGCCGATCCTTGGGGTCTCGAAGTTAGGTGCACGGGGCCATTGACCGACGGCGCATCGCCGTGACGCATTTGGCACGAAATGAGTGCGGCGGCCTCATCCCGCCCTGTCAGGACCCTGCTCCGTGGCTCGCCGCGACTCGCGTGAGGTATGGCACACATATTGCGAGAGGGAACACGGGCCAATGGCGGCCTTTAAACAAACAGGCAAGTCGCGATGACGCGCTCCGAAAGGGGCGGCTGGGCAAATGGCGCTCCGAAGCAAGGTGACAACGAACGGGAAACGCGGTTTGCGGGCACTGGCTTCGAGGCGCTTTTTTGATTGCCGGTCAACGCGGATGCGCATCTGTTTCGACACCACCTGCAAGGCAATGGATGAATATCTCCTCCACTCAGTCACCACAGGCCGAAGTGTCAGCTGAGACCATCGGTGCGTTGATCAACCTTTCCGGACGGCAGCGCATGTTGTCGCAACGGATCGTGCTCCAGATGCTGCTCGCCTCGCAAGGGGATCGAACTGCCCGCGAAAGCGCTCGCAAGTGCCTGTCGACGTTCGAATCCGCGCATTCGGATCTCGTGACTGGCAATGAGCGTTTGCCGGGCGCATTCTCAGTGGCGTTGCAACAACTGTACTTCGGCAATGCGCGTGCCGATGCACGGATCCGTGAATTCATCGCCCAGGCCCGGACCGCAATCGACGCGCCACCGGCTGACACCGCCGGGCGAACATCCTCCCTCAATGCGCTCGTGATGCAGGCCACGCCAATACTGGACCTGCTTCAGGTCGTCACGCAGGCCTACCAGGAGGAAATGCATGGTTGCGAGCTTGCCGTGCGCAAACGCCAGGCCGACCTCGTCGAGCGCCTCAGCAACATTTCGATGCAGGCAAACCTCGTCGCAATGAACGCACGCGTCTCTGCAGCACGGGCGGGAGAGTACGGCAGGGAGTTCTCCGTCATCACGCAGGTGCTGGCGGACATCGTTAAGGAAATGGATCAACTGGTGCGCCATCTCGTCAGCTCAAGCAACGCGTCCAAGGGCTCACCTCGACATTGATATGGAAAATGACCTTGAAACGTTACCTCTGTTCCTACTGCTTGATTCTCTGCAGCCTCGTGGGGCTTGCTTCAGCCGGGACCGCCTTCGCCGAAGCGCTGACCCTCCACTCGGCGATCAACAAGGCGGGCCGCCAGCGCATGCTTTCTCAGCGTATGGCCAAGGCATATTGCCAGGCGGGGCTTGGCGTCGAAGTGGAACGTTCGAGGAGGATCCT
Source organism: Cupriavidus necator (assembly GCA_022041995.1). Classification (GTDB taxonomy): domain Bacteria; phylum Pseudomonadota; class Gammaproteobacteria; order Burkholderiales; family Burkholderiaceae; genus Cupriavidus. Next base: position 1,997,678 of record CP074381.1, on the reverse strand, counting down.
CGACGAGTCTGTGGCGCTCTTCGAGAGGCAACTCGCGGATCTGAAGGCGTTTGCGCCCACGCCTGAAATCAAGGACACCTATGACAGGCTCGGGCAGGCGTGGATCGTCTATAAGCAGTTGCTAACCGGCAGCGAGCCGAATCCCGAAAACGCGAAGAAAATTGCAATCTCCAGCGAGGACGTACTGAAGCTTGCGCAGCAAGGAACCGTACAATTCGAACGGCATTCCGGTACCGCAGCAGGCAAACTGATCAACGTTGCCGGCCGACAGCGCATGCTTTCGCAGAGAATCGCCAAGGCCAGCATGTTCCGCGCCTGGGGTATCACCTCCCCGCAGATGGCCCAGGAACTGGACAGTGCCGCCAGAGAGTTCGCGTCCGCGCAGGAACTTCTCACCGTAGCGCCGCAGAACACGCCGGCAATCCGTAGTGAACTGCAGCTTGCCGGTTCTCAGTGGCTCTTCTTTGACGAGGCACTCAAACAGACCGCAGGCAGTCGCGCGGAGCAGCTGAGAAACATCGCCACGACCAGCGAGCGGATTCTTCAGATAATGGATGGCGTCACGGGCATGTACGAGGGAATGGCCAGATAACGGAATCCGTCGGCCTCGCGGAACGCAGACGCGGCGCTTCCATCAGGTATGACCACATTTCATTGGCGCGATGCCCCTCTGTGCTGGCTCCATGGTTTGTGGGGTTTGATGCTTGGCGATTGGCGCTTCCTTGACGGCATCCCACAGCGCATGACTCAGGTAGCGCGTGATGCGTGCCTGGGTCGGGCCGCCGTAGAATGCACCCAAACCGGCAAGGTGACGCGCGATATCGGCACATCGGATCTGACGCAAGGACGAAATGCGATGAGAGATCTGTTCGACGTGTCGCGCAAGCCGTAGCGGGCGGAGCCTACTGGCCGCCCTGCGCAAACATCGGCATGTCCCGCAGGATATGTTCGAGCAGCTTGAGTGCCGCCGCCGGTAACGGCCGTCCGGCCTTGGCCAGCAAGCGCGCCTGGGTGCCCCTGAACAGCGGATGATCGATCGGCACCACCGTGAGCGTGCCGGCAGCGATTTCGCGATACGCGGCAAACTCGCCGCCGATCAGCGTCATGTAGTTTTCGTAGGCAACAAACTGCTTGAGCGCCGTCAGTGAATTGGTGACCAGCGTCGCCCGGATCCTGATGTTCTCCGCGAATTCGAGCATCTTGGCGGCGTGCCCGACGCCGAATGACGCCGGCATCATGGCCAGCGGCCACGACAAGATGTCTTTGACGCTGGCCGCGCCGCCACGCAATGCCAAGGGATGGTCGGGCCGCACCAGCAGCCCGACCGGCTGCGACGAGCTCGCCAGATACTCGATGCGCGGATGTGGCGGCGGATTGAAGGCAAGTCCGATGTGCGCGCGACTTTCGGCCACGGCGTCGAGCACCTGATCCACGCCGAGGATCTCCATGCCGATGTCGAGCTGCGGGTACTGCGCACAGAACGGCGCCAGCACTTCATTGACCAGCCCATCCACGTACCCCTCGCTCAGGACCAGCTGGACCTGCCCCTGCTGCAGGCCCTTGAGGGCATGGAGCTGGTCCTCGAGCTTCTCCTGATGTGATCGGTAGCCGCGCCAGAACTCAAGCAGATGCGCGGCGGCCTCGGTCGGCCTGACGCCACGCGCCTGTCGCTCGAACAGCGTCGTGCCAAGTTCGTCCTCGAGCAACCGGATCTGCCGGGTGATCACCGATGGCGATGTGTTGAGACTCTCCGCAGCCCCGCGAATGGTGCCTTGCTCAAGCACTTCGCGGAAGTAGCGCAGCCGCTGCTGATTGATTTCACGCATGTCGAATCATCCACTTGGCCGATGACAGACTCACACCATACCCGATGCGTTGCCCGGAAGACAACGAAGTGTGGACATGGTTGCTGTTGGTGATTGCCCTTGCCGCTGCCACTATCCGATTCATCAACACGGTACCCACATAAAAGACATTGGAGACAGGCATGCTGGTGATCCCGAGCGAAAGCGCAGTAGACGGCGCCTCAACCCTCTACAACAAGATCAACTGGCGACTTCTGCCGTTCCTGCTGATCTGCTACCTGTTCGCCTATCTCGATCGCGTCAATATCGGCTTTGCGAAGCTTCAGATGCAAGGCGACCTCGGCTTTTCCGATGCCGCATATGGCGTGGGCGCGGGGATCTTCTTTATCGGCTACGTGCTGTTCGAGATACCGAGCAACCTGATGCTCCCGCGCATCGGCGCACGCAAGACTTTCAGCCGCATCCTCATGCTCTGGGGCATCACCTCGGCTTGCATGCTGTTCGTGCGCAATGTGCCGATGTTCTACGCCATGCGTTTTCTGCTCGGCATCTTCGAAGCAGGCTTTGCCCCGGGCATGATCTACTACCTGTCCTGCTGGTACGGGCCGCAGCGCATGGCGCGCGCGATTGCGATCGTGTTCCTTGCCGGCCCGCTCGGCGGCATTGTCGGCGGCCCGGTCTCGGCATGGCTGATCACCGCGCTGTCAGGCACCGGTGGCCTGGCCGGCTGGCAATGGATGTTCCTGGTCGAAGGCCTGCCCTGCATCGTGCTCGGCGTGCTCGCCCTGTATTTCGTGCCGAACCGTCCCGCCGACGCCGCCTGGCTGACCGAGCAGGAAAAACGCCAGCTCGCCAACGAAATCGGATCCAGCGCGGCGCACAATCACTCCTTCCTGGCCGTGGCTCGCGATGTCCGGGTCTATGTGCTGGCCCTGGCGTACTTCTGCATCATCGCCGCGATCTATGCGATCAGCTTCTGGCTGCCGACCTTCATCAAGGCCCAGGGTGTGAACGACACCGTGCAACTCGGCTGGTACTCGGCCCTGCCCTATGTCGCCGCGGCCTTCGGCATGTACTACATGGGCCGCCGCTCGGACCGGGTCGGCGAGCGCCGTTTCCACAGTGCCGTGCCCGCAACCGTCGGCGGATTGCTGCTCGCCGCGTCCATCCTCGTCGACGGCAATCTTGCGGCATCGCTGGTGTTGCTCACGCTCGGTACCTGCGCGCTGTGGATGGCCTACACGGTGTTCTGGGCCATGCCTTCCGAATACATCAAGGGCCCGGCGGCCGCAGGCGGCATCGCACTGATCAACACGATCGGGCTGTCAGGCGGCTTCTGGGGCCCGGCCATCATCGGATGGGCCAAGACCGCCACCGGCAACCTTCACCTCGGTGTGCTGATCCTGGCCGCACTGCCAATCATCGCCGCACTGATCATCCTCGCCAACAAGCTGCCCGCAAAGCACTAACAAGGAGTCGCCATGCTTCTACATCTGTCCACCTGGTCCGAAATCGAGCAGTTCCTCAAGCGCAGCCGCACGATCGTCGTGCCGATCGGCTCCAACGAACAGCACGGCCCGACAGGGCTGCTGGGTACGGACTGGCTGTGTCCCGAAATCATCGCGCGTGAATCGGAAAAATTCGCCGATATCCTCGTGGCCCCCACATTCAATATCGGCATGGCCCAGCATCACCTCGGCTTTCCCGGCACCATCTCGCTGCGCCCGTCCACGTTCATCGCCGCGATCGGCGACTGGACCCGCTCGCTGGTGGTGCATGGTTTCGAAAAGATCCTGTTCCTGAACGGCCATGGCGGCAATGTCTCGTCGATTGATGCCGCGTTCTCCGAGTTGTACGCCGAAGCAAGTTTTGCGCGTCGCCGTGCCGGCTTCGCACTGAAGCTCTGCAACTGGTGGGATCTCGAAGGCGTCGGCGAACTGGCACGAGACCAGTTCCCGACCGGCCACGGCGCACATGCCACGCCTTCGGAAATTGCGATCACGCAGTACGCCTTCCCCGATTCGATCAAGTCGGCCGACTATGCGCCGCCGATTGCCCCGACCGGCCCGATCCGCGAAGCCCTCGACTTCCGCGCCCGCTTCCCGGACGGACGCATCGGTTCCGATCCCGGCCTGGCAACGCGCGAGAAAGGCCGCGCACTGGTCGAACTGGCCGCGCAGTCCCTGGCGCGCGAACTCGAAGCCTTCGGCCGCGAGCCGATGCCGGACTGAAAGCGGTGCGCCGGCGCCACATGGCTCGCGATAACGCGCCGTGGCGCCAGGCATCTCGCCCTCTATCGACAAACATCATGCAATCACACGATATCCACCAAAGACTGAAAGCACTCGACATCGGGCTGTCCCCCGCAGGCGCGCCGGCTGCCGCGTACGTAATGAGCGCGCAGAGCGGCAACCTTGTCTACCTCTCCGGCCACATTGCGAAGAAGAACGGCAACGTCTGGGTTGGCAAGCTCGGCGCCACGATGTCGACGGACGAGGGGGCGCCGCGGCCCGCGCAGTCGCGATCGATCTGCTGTCGACACTACAGGCCCACACCGGCGACCTGAATCGCGTTAAACGCATCGTCAAGGTCATGTGCCTGGTCAATTCAACGCCCGACTTCACCGAGCAGCATCTGGTCACCAACGGCGCAACCAGATGAACGCCCCCACTCCTTCCTTCTGTCTTACCCTCGTCGGCCTGTACGCCCATGCGACCACAACATGCTTTGTCTTCGACGTACCGATGGCCTGAGAGCAAGTCGCGCTAGTGCAATGTTCCATTCCCCTTGGAACTTACTAATATTGTTCACCATCAAGCTTCATACGAAGCCGACATGCTGATCACCCTCTACGCCATCACAATCATCAACGTCCTCGTCGCAGCCGGCCGTCAGCCCTCAGGCATCGATGCCGGACTTTGCTGTCTCGGGTCGATGCCTCGTCCAAAAGCATGCAAGGCTGGGACATCCAGTACATGGATCGTGCCATATTGCATTCGAACCAGGCCGGCTGCCTCCAGTTCGTGCAGGGCGCGATTCACGACCTGGCGGGACAGACCGCACAGACGTGCGATTTCCTCCTGTGAAATCCGCAGGACGTCAGACGTAGCCGTACACAGTGCCGGGTTGAACAGTTCCGCGACGCAAATAGCTACCTGGGCCGTGGTTGTCTGCATGCGGTAACTCTCCACGACCGCAACAAACTGGCCGAGTCGCGCGTTCAACTGGCGCACCAGATACTGGTTGAAGCTCAGGCTTGTTTCGAACAGCCAGTCAAAGGTCTCTGCTGGCACCAACGCGATCCAGCTGTCGCGCAGTGTGACCACTTCATAGGGACGAAGCTCGTGCTTGAGCAGTGACCCTTCTCCCAGCCATCCGCCAGTTGAAACGCCGATGAACGTTGTTCCACGGCCATCCGGCGATACGGTGTTAACCTTCACCATTCCGTCCAGCACGCCAACCCAATGCAGGGCCGCTGCGCCTTGCTGGCAGACCAGCGACCCCGCGGCGTAGCGCGACACGCAGGTTTCTCGTTCAACGCGCCCGCGCTGCTCTGCAGAGAGATGTCGCGCCCACGGCGCTTCCAGCAGGCGATCGCGCATGGCGACGTATGAATCCGGCAAGAGTCCCTCGTAAAAACCAGGCTAGTTGTTAGTAAACCGGCGCTTCCAAGGGGCGCCACGCGTCAACCTTTGCCCGCCCTTCTCAATGCCGCGCCGACTTCTCCATAGAATACCCGCAACTTCTCCACCTCGACATCCACAGGCAGCAAGGCGGGCCACAGCAACGCAACCATATCCCTGGCCGTTTTCTCGATATCCACCTGCCGCTGCCGGGCGATCGCGTCCCACAGGATGTGCTCCATCGGCCCGAGAATTGCCGAGCGCAGCAGACTCAACGGCAGGTCATCCCGAATCTCGCCGCTGTCCCGCGCCCGCGCCAGCAAGTCCATCAACGGCGCCGTATAGCGGCGCTGCAGCGGTACGAACACCTCTCCCAGCCCCGGCCCTTTAGCACGTCCCTCTGACAACACCAGCGCACACAAGCCCGTCCCCTGGATCAGGAACAACCTCAGGTGTGTGCTGACATAAAACTCCAGCTGCACCTTGGTGCTCTGCCCGTGCGGCATGCCTTGTTCCACGGTGCCGATGATCTCGTCATACCAGTCCTCGATCACGCGTGCGCATAGCTCGCGCTTGCCATGGAAGTAGGTGAACACCGTGCCCTCGGAGATGCCCAGGCGCTGGGCGATCTCGGTGGTCGTGGTCCGCTCATAGCCGAGTTCGGCGAATACCTCGCGGCTGACGCGCAGGATGTCCCGGATGCGTTGTTCCGCCTTGGCGCCCGCCGGCACACGGCGGGGCGATGTGACGTCTTCCATCTTGATTGAGTCCTTGCTTGCCCAAAGGCGAAATTATAGGGCCGGCTCAACCCAGACTTGAGCATTGCTCAATTTTAGGTTGTCATTTCGATCAGCACCATGTATTTTTCAACCATAGCACCAACAGGCGTCAGGCGAACCTCGGAAGATGCTTCGAAATCCGAGCAAGCATCCACCAATATCCGGGGAAACCCGGAGGCGCTGCCCCAAAATTCATCGATACGATATTTGTTGAGTGATACTCACAAATATACAAGCGAGACGAACCACAACCGGGCTTTGGAGACAAGTATGACGATGCAGGCCGAGTCCTCTCCCACCATCCTGCCGATTGGCGGGTTGTCGCATGTGAGGGGGACACCACCATTCCGCTGTCGGAGCAAACCGTGCCCGAGTTGCTGGCGCAAACGGTGGCTGGCTACCCGAGCGGGAAGCCGTTGCCTTTCGCGAGCAAGGGGTGCGCTGGAACTGGCGCGAATTCTCCGACGCCGTGGACGCACTGGCGGCAGGCCTGCACACGTTGGGGCTGGAGCGCGGCGACCGGATTGGAATCTGGTCCCCCAACCGGGTCGAGTGGCTGGTAACCCAGTTCGCCACGGCGCGGCTGGGGCTGGTACTGGTGAACATCAATCCCGCCTACCGCCTGTCCGAGCTGGAATACGCGCTGAACAAGGTGGGCGTCAAGGCGATCGTCGCGGCGGAAGCCTTCAAGACCTCACGGTACCTGGAGATGCTTCAGGTGCTCGCCCCGGAACTGGCCACATGCGCGCCGGGCGCACTGCAGGCGGCGCGGCTACCGGCACTGCGCTGCGTCATCCGGATGGGCGACGACCATACGCCGGGGATGCTCCGCTATGCCGATGTGATGGCGCGCGGCACAGGCGTGGCGCGGTCGACGCTGGATGCCATCACGGCACAGCTGGATCGCCATGATCCGATCAATGTGCAGTTCACCAGCGGCACTACTGGTGCGCCCAAGGGCGCCACGCTGACCCATCGCAATATCGTCAACAACGCACGCTTCATTGCCATGGCGATGCGTTTCTCCGAGCAGGACAAGCTCTGCATTCCGGTGCCCTTCTATCACTGCTTCGGCATGGTCCTGGCGGTGCTGGCCTGCGTGTCCTCCGGCGCGGCAATGGTGTTCCCCGGCCAGGCCTTCGAGCCCGAAGCCACCCTGCAGGCAGTCAGCGAAGAGCGCTGCACGGCACTGCATGGCGTGCCGACCATGTTCATTGCCCAGCTCGATCACCCGAATTTCTCACAGTACGACTTCTCTTCCCTGCGCACCGGCATCATGGCAGGGTCACCCTGCCCCATCGAAACCATGAAGCGCGTGGTGTCGCAGATGCACATGTCCGAGGTGACCATCGCCTATGGCATGACCGAGACGAGTCCGGTCTCCTTCCAGAGCAGCACCACCGACCCGCTGGACAAGCGCACCACCACTGTGGGCCGCATCCAGCCGCACCTCGAGGTCAGGATCGTGGATGCGAAAGGTGCCACGGTCCCGGTAGGCGAAACAGGCGAGCTGTGTACCCGCGGCTATTCGGTGATGCTGGGCTACTGGGATGACGAGGCGCGTACCGCCGAAGCCATCCGCGACGGCTGGATGCACACCGGCGACCTCGCCACCATCGACGCGCAAGGCTACTGCAACATCGTCGGCCGCGTGAAGGACATGCTGATTCGCGGCGGCGAGAACATCTATCCGCGCGAGATCGAGGAGTTCCTGTTCCGCCACCCCAAGGTCCAGGCGGTCCAGGTGTTCGGCGTTCCCGACAACAGGTATGGCGAGGAGGTCTGCGCGTGGATCGTGCTCAAGCCAGGCGCGAGCGCCACGGAGGATGAGATCCGCGATTTCTGCCGCGACCAGATCGCGCACTACAAGATCCCCCGCTACATCCGCTTTGTCGACGAAATGCCCATGACCATCACCGGCAAGGTACAGAAATTCGTGATGCGCGAGCGCATGACGCAGGAACTGAAGCTGAGCGAATCCAGGACGGCCTGACGCGCTGGCGCTGGCGCCGAGCCTTTGGCCGCACGCCTGCCCTCTCCATCTGCCGACCGACAACACCATCTCGCGGCACACCAAGTAGCACGATATGCCAACCATCGAAACCAAACTGAACGCCCGCTCCGAATCCTTCAAGGCCAACGCCGAGGCCATGCAGGCCCTGGTAGCCGACCTGGAGGCCAGGATTGCGAAGCTCGCCGAAGGCGGCGGCAAAGACGCGCGCGACAAGCACCTGTCGCGCGGCAAGCTGCTGCCGCGCGAGCGCGTGCAGCAACTGCTGGATCCGGGCACGCCGTTCCTGGAGCTGTCGCAGCTCGCGGCCTATGACATGTACGACCATGCCGCGCCGGGCGCGGGCATCATCACCGGCATCGGCCGCGTGGCCGGGCAGGAATGCGTGATCGTCTGCAATGACGCCACCGTCAAGGGCGGCACCTACTACCCGATGACGGTCAAGAAGCATGTGCGCGCGCAGGAGATCGCCGAGGAGAACAACCTGCCGTGCATCTACCTGGTGGATTCCGGCGGCGCCAACCTGCCCAACCAGGACGATGTGTTCCCGGACCGCGACCACTTCGGCCGCATCTTCTACAACCAGGCCAACCTGTCCAAGCGCGGTATCCCGCAGATCGCGGTGGTGATGGGCTCGTGCACCGCCGGCGGCGCCTACGTGCCGGCGATGAGCGATGAGTCGATCATCGTCAAGAACCAGGGCACCATCTTCCTCGGCGGGCCGCCGCTGGTGAAGGCGGCCACCGGCGAGGAAGTCAGCGCCGAAGACCTGGGCGGCGCCGACGTGCATACGCGCCTGTCCGGCGTGGCCGACTACTTTGCGCAGAATGACCACCACGCGCTGAGCCTGGCGCGCAATATCGTGCAGCACCTGAACCGCCGCAAGCCGGACCAGATCCGCCTGCACGAGCCGGTCGAGCCGCTGTACCCGGTGGAAGAGCTGTACGGCGTGATCCCGACCGACACGCGCAAGCCTTATGACGTGCGCGAGGTGATCGCACGCCTGGTCGACGGCTCCGAGTTCGACGAATTCAAGGCGCGCTACGGCACCACGCTGGTGTGCGGCTTCGCCCGCATCTGGGGCTACCCAGTCGGCATCATTGCCAACAACGGCATCCTGTTCTCCGAGTCTGCACTCAAGGGCGCGCACTTCATCGAGCTGTGCTGCCAGCGCAAGATCCCGCTGGTGTTCCTGCAGAACATCACCGGCTTCATGGTGGGCCGCAAGTACGAGAACGAAGGCATCGCCCGCAACGGCGCCAAGATGGTGACCGCAGTGGCCACCGCGCAGGTGCCCAAGTTCACCGTGATCATCGGCGGCTCGTTCGGTGCGGGCAACTACGGCATGTGCGGGCGCGCCTATTCGCCGCGCTTCCTGTGGATGTGGCCGAACGCGCGCATCTCGGTGATGGGCGGCGAGCAGGCCGCCAGCGTGCTGGCCACGGTGCGCCGCGACGGCATCGAGGGCAAGGGCGGCACGTGGAGCGCGCAAGAGGAAGAGGCGTTCAAGCAGCCGATCCGCGACCAGTACGAGCACCAGGGCCATCCTTATTTCGCCAGTGCGCGGCTGTGGGACGACGGCGTGATCGATCCCGCGCAGACCCGCACCGTGCTGGGCCTGGGCCTTTCCGCGAGCCTGAACGCGCCCATCGAGGACATGAAGTTCGGCGTGTTCCGCATGTAATCACGGCATGTCACAACGACTAGGAAGACCAATGTTCAACAAGATCCTGATCGCCAACCGCGGTGAAATTGCCTGCCGCGTGGCCGCCACCTGCCGCCGGCTCGGCATCCGCACCGTTGCGGTGTACTCGGATGCCGACGCCGACGCGCGCCACGTCGCCTTCTGCGACGAGGCCGTGCATATCGGCGGCGCGGCCGCGCGCGACAGCTACCTGCGCGCGGACCACATCATCGAGATGGCGAAGGAGACCGGCGCCCAGGCCATCCACCCGGGCTACGGCTTCCTGTCCGAGAACGAAGCCTTTGCCGAGGCCTGCGCCGCGGCGGGGCTGGTCTTCATCGGCCCGCCGGCGTCCGCCATCCACGCGATGGGCAGCAAGAGCGCGGCCAAGCAGTTGATGGAGAAGGCCGCGGTGCCGCTGGTGCCCGGCTACCACGGCGAGGACCAGGATCCGGCGCTGCTGCGCCGCGAGGCCGACCGCATCGGCTACCCGGTGCTGCTCAAGGCCAGCGCTGGCGGCGGCGGCAAGGGCATGCGCGTGGTCGAGTCGGGCGACGGCTTCGAGGCCGCGCTGGCCTCGGTCAAGCGCGAGGCCAGCGCCAGCTTTGGCGATGACAAGGTGCTGGCGGAGAAGTACCTGACGCGCCCCCGCCATATCGAGATTCAGGTGTTTGCCGATACCCACGGCAACTGCGTCTACCTGTTCGAGCGCGACTGCTCGGTGCAGCGCCGCCACCAGAAGGTGCTGGAAGAAGCCCCCGCGCCGGGCATGACCGAGGAGCGCCGCCGCGCCATGGGCGAAGCGGCAGTGGCCGCGGCCAGGGCGGTGGGCTATGTCGGCGCCGGCACGGTCGAGTTCATCGCCAATCAAGATGGCTCCTTCTACTTCATGGAGATGAACACGCGCCTGCAGGTGGAGCACCCCGTCACCGAAATGATCACCGGGCAGGACCTGGTCGAATGGCAGCTGCGCGTCGCCGCCGGTGAAGCGCTGCCGCTCACGCAGGAGCAACTGCGTATCGACGGCCATGCGCTGGAAGCGCGTATCTACGCCGAGAACCCCGACAAGCAGTTCCTGCCGTCCACCGGCACGCTGCGCTTCCTGCGCACGCCGCCGGCGGTGCAGTTCATGCGCGGTGAGGATGCACACGGCCCGGCGGGTATCCGCATCGATGCCGGCGTGCGCGAGGGCGACACCATCAGCCCGTTCTACGACCCGATGATCGCCAAGCTGATCGTCTGGGGCAAGGACCGCGACGAGGCGCTGGCGCGCATGCGCCAGGCGCTGGCGGCCTACCACGTGGTGGGGCTGTCGACCAACGTGGCCTTCCTGCAGCGGCTGGTGTCGTCCCAGGCGTTCCGCACCGCCGATCTCGACACCGGCCTGATCGAGCGCAACGAGAAGGTCTTGTTCCCGCCGCCGGCGCCGGTCGGCATGGAAGTCATCGCCCTGGCCGTGGCGGCGCTGCTGGATCGCGAGAACAAGGAACGACGTATCGATGCCGCCGACCAGCATTCGCCGTGGACCCATGGCGGCGCGTGGCGGCTGAACGGCGGCGCGTCGCGCCAGTTGCGCTTCGGCTATGGCGAGCAGGTGCTCGACGTGACGCTGAACACCAATGAGCGCGGCAGCACGCTGTACTACGCGGGCATGGCTGGGCAATTCTCCACGCAATGCAAGGCCGACGATATCCGCGTCGACCTCGGCACGTGCCGCACGCACGGCCAGGTGCATCTCGATGGCGAGATGGTCCACGTCTTCAGTGCCGGTCGTCACGTCACGCTGACCTGGCTCGGTCCCCTGGCCCATGCAGGCGAATCAGAAAGCGAAGGCGGCAAGTTGACCGCGCCGATGCCTGGGAAGGTCATCGCGGTGATGGTCGAGGCCGGCAGCACCGTCACGCGCGGCGCGCCGCTGCTGGTGATGGAGGCGATGAAGATGGAGCACACCATCAGCGCGCCGGCCGACGGCGTGGTCAGCGAGGTGCTGTACGGCATCGGCGAGCAAGTGACCGAAGGGGCGCAACTGCTGGCGTTTGAGGCTTGATATCGGCAGGTTGCCGACAAGGCTTAGGCCTGTCGGCACGTGCGAACGTGCTTTAGTCTCTTCCGCAAGCGGGAGGGGAAGCAAACTGGCAGCACGCAGGCTGGCTTTGTCAGCAAGCTGGGGGGACATCGCCTGCGATGCCACCTCTTTTTTTGCAAGAAGCACGGAGCCAGCGTACCGGGGAACTAGCCTCATTCCAGACAATCGTTCCCCAGCGGCGGCGCCGGACGCAAGCCGTCAACCCCTGGTGAACGCTCCCCTCTCAGCGCAGTCGTGGCGCCGGCCATGCCGACAAGAAAGTACAGCACCGCGGTCGGAACCTTGTAGCCGAGCATGGCGATCGACACGGCCGCCAGCGCGAAGAACACCACCAGCACATGCTTGATGTGAAAGCGGTCGGCCAGCCAGCCTCCGCCGACCGCACCGGCGATGGCGCCGAAATTCAACACCAGCACAAAAGTCAGCGCGGAGCCGAGGCTATAGCCCGCGTTGGCCATCAATTTTGTCAGCCAGGAACTGAGCGCGTACACCATGAACAAACACGTGAAGAACGCGATCCAGAACATGACCGTGCTGAAACCGCAGCCCCCAATAAAGTAGAGGATGCGTCGTGCGCCGTGGCGATGGACAGGCACACATGGTTGCACCATCCCGGCTTCAGGAGCCCCCGCCAGCCTACGTGCCTGGCGCGGTGTCCGGCCCATGGACAATCGAAATGCCCTGCGCCAGCGCTGCCGCCTCCTGGGCTTTCAGGGCACGGATGAAGCCAGGTCGCAGCTGCAAACGCTGCCAGTAATCCGCTGTCGCCGGCATGAAGCGCGGCTGGAGTCCCAAGTGCTGTGCGAGCAGCAAGGCATAGCCCACGGAAACATCGGCCGCGGTGAAACGACCCGAGCACAGGTATGCGTGCTTCTCGATTACCGGTTCCAGTGTGCGCAAGCGCGCCAGAAACCATTTCGCGTAATCCGCGGCGACTGTCGGCTGGCGCCGCGCTTCTGGTTCGAATCTCGAATAGCGAAGGACCAGCGTCTGCGGAAACGTAAGGGTAGCCTCACCGAAATGAAGGTAATTCAGGTAGGCGCCGAAATCGTCTTCCCCTGCTTCGACCTGCAGCGAGGTGGGCGCACTGGTTGCGCAGAGGTACTGGCAGATCGCAGCCGATTCTGACATCCTTGTCGTCCCGTCGATCAGGAATGGAACCGTACCCAGCGGATTGATGCCCAGAAAATCCCGCGACAGGATGCGCGGCGGGAAAGGAAGCATCACCAGCTCATATTCCCGGCCCAGCTCCTCCAGCATCCAGAGGGGACGGAAGGAGCGCGCACTCATGCAGTGATAGAGAATGGTCATGACTGGCAGGTCCCCTTCGGTGTGACGTGACCGCGATTCGCCATCAGGGCCCGTGCCGCCTTGGAAGCCGGCCGGCGGCCCAGATGATCCGAGATGAAGGCGCTGGCCGAGAGCAGCTTGTCCATATCGACACCTGTCTCGATCCCCATGGAGCTGAGCAAGTAGACAACGTCCTCGGTGGCAACGTTGCCCGAAGCATTGTCTGCCATCTGCGGCACCCACCGTGGCGACACGAAGGCCGTGGCTTCCACCGCCGGCAATCCCGCATCCGCCAGACGTTCGATAAGCTCGATCTTTACCGCGGCAGGAACTATCTGCTTTTCACTCTGGAGGCCGTCCCGCGGTCCGACTTCGACAATCCTTACCTGTTTTGGCCATGACTTGGCGATCCCATTATCCATATCGACTCTCCTCCGAATTCAAGCACTCCCACGACGCCCGCCAGCTTTACCAGCGCCGCAGCCATGGCCACGCCTCGCCCACCGTCGCAGCCCGAGGCAACCATGACGAGATGCCCGCGGCCACTCCAGCAGCGCCGTGATCTGAACCACGGCCAACTCCGCCGAGCATAGGGCAACAGCGGATGCAAAGCGTGCCAACTCCCTTGCAGATCGTGCCAATTGGGCCAATACTCACCAGACATGAGCTCGGCTGCAGAAACACCCATCGCGTTTGTTCGTTCCATCGTGCTGGCGTACGAGCGCTATGGCGTGGAACCACGGCGAGCGCTGCGCCAAGCGCATATTTCGCCGTCGCTACTGCGGAGCGAGGATGCGCGCGTGAGTGCCGATCAGTTCGAAGCGTTATCGGCGGCTGCAATGCAGGAGCTCGACGACGAGGGGCTTGGCTGGTTCTCGCAACGGCTCCCGTGGGGAACTAATGGGATGCTTTGCCGCGCCTCCTTGCCGTCGGAGAACTTGCGGGTAGCTCTGCTGCGCTGGTGCCGGCACTATGGCTTGCTGGTGAATGACATTAAGCTGGAACTGAGCGTTGAGGCTCGGCTGGCGCATCTCGTCATCCGCGAGAACGGTGACCTGCTCCGGCAACGTGAGTTTTGCCTGGTAAGTACCCTTCGGAATATTCACGGTTTCGCGTGTTGGCTGGTCGATTCCCGCATCCCGCTGTCGCGCGCCACCTTCCCATTCAAGAAGCCGCGGCACGCCAGGGCGTATGACTTGATGTTCCGCGGGCCGATCGATTTCGAAGCGCCCCAGGCCAGCCTGGTTTTCGACGCGGAGTATCTGCAATTACCCGTGCGGCGGGACGATCGCGATCTGCGGCAGATGCTACTTCGTCCTCTGCCGCTCATCGTGCTCCAGTACAAGCGCGACCGGCTCCTTTCGCAGCGAATTCGCAAGCTTTTCCGTACGCATGGGTTCGAGGTCTCGACGTCGGCCGCAGTGTCCGCGATGCTGAACGTTTCAACGAGAACCCTTTACCGGCACCTGGCAGAAGAAGGCGTCTCGCTTCAGGGCCTGAAGGATGAGGTCAGACGTGATCTGGCTATCCGGCAACTTACACGAACCTCCAGGCCTTTGAAGCAGATAGCGATCGCCGCCGGGTTCGGCAGCGAGGCCAGTTTCATCCGGGCATTCCGACAATGGACGGGGAAAAGTCCAGGGGAGCTCAGGCGAACACCCTCTCTGGATAAGTGAAAAGCGCGCCAACAAGCCGGCCTACGAGATCCGTGCGGTGATGGCCGACGAGATCCGGCACGACCCCACGCTGTTCCGGCGGAGACCGGCGATGCACGCCTGGCTGTGTTTCGCCGGTTGCTGGCGCACGCGGGACTTGCGCTGGACTAAGCGGCGCGCACTGCGAAGTGGCCAAAGTCGGAGGCGCCGTTCGGCGCAGGACTAGGCTGCCGCTAAACGCGGCAGCCCATGCCCCTTCAGAAACTGCCGCAGTTATACGGCGCCGGCAGTCCCGCGAACCGGTTCTTTATATAGGTGAGGGCTAACGGTATCGCGGCGACAGCGCTGGCCGCATGGCTGGGTACGACCAATGTGTCGAACTGCACGGTCGCGCCATGGTTGCACCACCTGACCGCGCCATCGTGCCCACCCTGGTACGGCGCGATTTCGTCTAACTGGAAGTGCACCACGTACACCGGCGCAGCTGGGGCGACAAGACCCAACATTTGCTGGTTCACCGGTGGCGCGAGCGTGAGATCCGCCGCTAGCCGCTCACAGCCTGGCGGTGTGATGTCCCCAGGCAACTGAAGCGCCAGCCAGGCCGGCCTGCAAGGCAAGGTTGCCGTCATTACCGGCGCTGGCTACTCTGCAAGCGTGGCGCACGTCAGCTTCTGCATGAAGGCCGGCAGGCCGTCGCAGGCCGGCTTGCTCGCTGTTCCTTGCCCCCTTCCCGGAGATTGCGACATGGCCATCCAGCTCAACCACACCATCGTCTTTTCTCATGACAAGAAGGTTTCTGCCGACTTCCTCTGCGAGATCCTCGGACGTCCCCGGCCGAGCCGTTCGGGCCGTTTCTCGGCGTACGGCTGGACAATGACGTGACCCTGGACTTCATGGATGCGCAAGGCGATGTTGCCCTGCAGCACTATGCTTTCCTGGTCAGCGATGACGAATTCGATCAGGGCTTTGCCCGCATCCGCGCGCGCAACCTGACATACTGGGCGGACCCGTACCGCCGCCGCCCCGGCGAGGTCAACACGGACGATGGCGGCCGCCGGATCTACTTCGAGGATCCGAGCAGGCACTTTCTGGAAATCTTCACGAAGGGCTAGCACGCAAGCACCCGCTGCCGTGAGCCTTTGACGAGACACTGGCGCCCTGCCACACCCGCTCGATGTTTTGCAGCGTTGACTGCGCTTGGTTGATGCGGTTGCACCCCATAGAATGAAGTTGCGCCTTGGAAAGCGGCTCTGGTTTCTGCCGCATCAAAGGAGGACGTCATGGAACTTCATATGCAATCGCATCGCTACGCGCACCGGTGGCCGGACTGGCGTGCGGCGGCGCTGGCAGGCCTCGTCGCCGGGGTGGTATTCCTGGTGCTCGACTTGCTGGCGGCCATGTTGATGGGGGCCAGCGCCTGGAAGCCGCTGACCATGATCGCGGCGATCATGCTGGGCCGTGATGTGCTGGCGCAAGCTGCCACCTTCCAGATGAGCGTGCTGGTAGCGGCCGTGGTGGTCCACTTCGTGCTCTCCGTCGTGTTTGCGGTGATCCTGGCAGCGATCATGGCGCCGTTCCGTTTCGATTCGAGCGTCGGCATGGCCTCGGTGGTGGGGGCGCTGTTCGGCCTGGTCCTGTACCTGGTCAATTTCCACGGCATGACTGCCGCCTTCCCATGGTTTGCTGAAGCGCGAGGCTGGGTCACTGCCATTGCCCACATCGTGTTCGGCCTGGTCGCGGCTGACTCGTACCTGAAACTGGAGAGGCATGCGGATGCGTCCGCCGGCGGAACTGGCGGTACCTAGGAGAGCAAGCGCAAAACGAGCAGCGGCAAGGCGCGTAATCCATGCAGACCGTCGCCTATCCCTATCAGCCAGTGCCTGAACGGGGCACCTTGACGTGTTTCCTGCTGGCCTTGTTCATGCACCTGCTGCTGGGTGTACTGCTCTACTATGGCGTGCGCTGGCGCAGCGCGGCACCGGAGGGGGTTGCGGCCGAACTGTGGGAGGCGATCCCGGAAGCCGCGACACCAGCGCCTGCCATCACGCCGGTGCCAAGCCCGAAGCCGGCCGAAGAGGAGGAGGCCGACATCTCGCTGCAGGAAAAGCAGCGCAAGGCCCAGCAGGCCGCGCGCGACGAATCACAAGCGCGGCAGCGCGAGAGCCAGGCCCGTGCCGAGGCGGCCCGCAAGGAGGCGCAGCGCAAGGCGATGGAAGCGCAGCGCCAGTCCGACAATGCCCAGCGCCAGGGCGAACTGGCGCGCTTGCGGGCGCAGGCGGGCAATACAGGCACGCGGGCCGGCTCCGGCTCCGGCACGAAGCCTTCGTCCGGTTATGCCGAGCGGGTCCGGCAGCGGGTCAAGCCGAACATCATCTTCAATGAAGACGTCAGCGGCAATCCGGCGGCGGTAGTGGCCGTGGCCATGGCGCCGGATGGCTCAGTGCTGTCAACGCGGCTCGCCAAGTCAAGCGGCAATGCGGCCTGGGACAACGCCGTGCTGCGCGCGGTGCAGCGATCCGACCCGCTACCGCGCGACGAAAACGGCGTCGCGCCTGCCAATATCCTCATTACCTTCTGGCCCAGGGACGAGGGCGGCTAGTCGCGCCGCCTCCTGCGCCCCAACCTGGCGGGCATGGATTTCCCGGAGCATGCGCGCCGGCCGCCCTGTCCAGGCGCTACGCCTCCACGTAGCCCTTGCGCAGTTTCTCCGCCACCAGCTTGTCCGCCTCGCGCCGCGCCCGCTCGGCGCTGTCGAACGCCTTCACGCTGGTCTGCCCAGCGCTGCCGATGCGGCCATAGGTGACGCAGAGTTCCGCCCCGCGCACGCTGGCACGCCAGAACTTGCGCGACGTGCCCTGTTCGAAGCGCAGCGTCCGCACCAGCTCCGCTTGCGCAGCCGATGCCGTCGCCGCGTCCGTCCGGGCCTCGCCCGTTGACGCCGCATCCTGCACCGCGGCCGGCTTCGCCAACGGCACCGGGATCTCGACCTCCACGTCCAGCGCGCGATCCTCGCCCTCGGCCAGCATGGCCTCGATGCGGGCCAGCACCGCGTCCGCATCGTCGAGCCAGTCCTTGCCGGGGATGTCCAGCACCCGCCAGCCGAAGCTGCGCAGGATGCCGGGGCGGAATACATAGCGCTCGGCGGTGTCCGACACCGCCTCGGACGGCGTATCGAGCAGGATCGCCAGCGCGTAGCCTTGACCCGACGGATCGGCGATGGCCAGGTCGCAGCGGAACTGCGAGCGGCCGACGTTGGCGTGCACCTGGTGGCCGCGCGCACGCAGCGCCCCGGCCAGTGCGTCGCGGATGCTGTCCGGCGTGGCCTCGCGAGTGAAGACGTCGCGCGCGCCCGGGTTCAGCGCGCCCAGCACCGCCTGGGCACGCTCGAACCGGCCGCGCGCGCTCGCCTGCGCGAACTGCAGGAACGCACGCAGCGCGGCCGCGCCGTCGTTATGCACGTTGGTGATCGCCTCGGCCTGGATCGTCGACACTACCGCCATCCGATGGCGTGCGCGGCTGAAGATCACGTTCAGGCGCTTCTCGCCGCCGCGCTGGTTGATCGGGCCGAAGTTCATCAGCATCTTGCCGTCCGGTCCTGGTGCGTAGCAGATACTCAGGATGATGACGTCGCGCTCGTCGCCCTGCACGTTCTCCAGGTTCTTGACGAACAGCCCGTTGAACTGGTCGTCGTCCTCGCGCACGTACTCGCGTTCGAGGCGCATCGCGAAGTCCGCGTCCTCGGCGGCCAGCGCCTCGAGCGCGGACTCGATGGCGCCCTGCTGCGCCTCGGAAAACGCCACGATGCCCAGGCTCAGCCCAGTCTCGCGGCGCAACAGTTCGCGCACGGTCCGGGCGATATAGCCCGCCTCGGGCGCATTGCGGCGGTCGGCGTAGACGCCGTCTGCCAGCAGATGGAAGCTGACCGGCCGCGCCAGCAGCGCGTCGGCGCCCGCGATGCCGGCGTCCTCCTGGTCCGAGCGCAGCGCAGGCGCCTCGTCCTCGGCCTGCTCCAGCAAGCGGTCGGGAATGGTGACGAGGCGCCCGTCGTAGAAGGCGGCGTTGGAAAAGCTGATCAGCGACTCGTGACGGCTGCGGTAGTGCCACGCCAGCAGCGTGGCTGGCAGGTTGCGCGCGGCCTGGTTCAGCAGGCTGTCCGAGTCGAGGTTGATGGCGATGCGGTCGCCCTCCTCTTCCACGACGATCTCGTCGTCGCCCTCGGCGCCGCCGGCCGTGAAGAAGCTTGTCGGCGGCAGCTGCATCTCGTCGCCGACCACCACCACCTGGCGCGCGCGGCTCAGCGCGGGCACGGCCTCTTCGGTCGGAATCTGGCTGGCCTCATCGAAGATCACCACGTCGAACAGGTCCGCCGACAGCGGCAGTGTGTCGGACACCGACAGCGGGCTCATCAGCCAGATCGGCTTCAGGTCGTTGATGACGATGCCGGTCTCGTCGTCGGAGAGATCGCGGATCGAACGGTGGCGCATGCTCTTGCCGAACTCATGCTCCAGTTCACGGCGGCCCATGGCATATTGTTTCTTGAACGCCTTGCCGTCGGCGTCCAGCATCGTGGCCGACAGCGAAGACACGCGCACATGCTCGGCGAACCGCTTGTGCCGCGTGGCGCGCACCACTTGCGCGTTCAGCGCGAGCAGCTCGCGCTGCCCCTGCGCCACGGCGCGCGCCGCCTGCGCCAGCGCCGCCCCGCCGAAGCGCGCCAGCACCGGGTTCTCACGCGAGAGACGGCGCAGCGCCTCGTCGGCCACCAGCGCCTCGAGCTGTGCCGGTGCGTGATCGAGCCACTGCAGCGTGGCGGCGCAGGCGGGGTCGCCCGCGTGCAGCGCGCGCAGCAGCGGCAACAGGTCTGGCAGGTCATCGAGCGCCTCGCGCAGGTCGCGCAGCAGTTCGGCGATGTCGCCAAGGCGCGCGTCGGGGGCCAGTGCCAGCCCGTCGCGCACACGCTGCGCGAGCTTCTCCAGCGCTTCGCGCGCACCGGCTTCGGCGCGCGCCGCCACGACCGGATCGACAGCCTGGCGCAGATGCGCGACCAGTTCGCGCGGGCCCGCGCCCGACTGCAGGCGCTGCTCGAGTTCGCCGAGCGCGCGCAGGAACGCCTGCATCTCGCTCACGCCGTAGCGGCGGCGGCTGTCGGCATCGGCCGCTGCCAGCGCGGCGCTTGCCGCATGCTCGGCGGCCAGCGCGGCCAGCACCTTGCCGTAGCCCGGATGGACGGCGTGCTTGCCGAAGTCATAGCGGCGCTTCAGTTCGCCGCGCAATCGCCACCATGCGGGCTGCAGCCAGCGCGCGAACGACGGCTCCAGCCGCCGCGCGAGCGCCAGAGCGGATTCGGTATCGCCGGAGCTCAACTTGTTTTGCCAGTTCGAGGTTGCGGCTTGCGCGTCGGCGAGTGCCCGCGCGCGCGACTCCAGCTCCGCGCGGACCTCGCGCAGCGCGCCTTGCGCCGGCGAGGCCGGATCAAGCAGGTCCAGGTGCGCGGCGAGGCCCGCGTCGAGCAGCCATTGGCTGTCGGCGGCAATCGCGCGTGCCTGCTCCAGCGCGGTGTCCTGGCCGGTCAGGCTCACGGTGCTGTCCAGCAGCGGGTCGAGCGCATCGAACAGCGCCTCGGCGTCATGGCACAACTGCTCGGCGCGGCCATAGGCGCGCTCGTCGGCCAGCAGTGGCGGGGACAGGCGCGCGAACGGATGCGCGGCCAGGCTGTCGAGACCGAAGCGTTCGCGCATCGCGCGGTGCACGCGGTGCGCGAGATCGCGCTGACGGTCCCATGCGGCCAGCGCCGGCAGGCGCTCGCGCAGCGCAGGCCCCGCGTCCGGCACGGCCGGCAGCGCCGCCACGCGGCGCAGCAGCGCACGCACGCTGTCGCCGAGTGCCTCTGGCGCTGCCGCCATCGCGGCCTCGAACGCGTCGATACGCTGCTGGTGCGCCGCCAGCGCCTCAGCCACCTGCATGCGGCGCGCCGCCAGCGCGTCGCCGTCATCGGGTTGCGCGATCCACTGCTCGTAGCAGGCGCGCAGGTCGGCAATGAAGGCCTTCTTGTCGGTCTGCGAGTCGTGGATCAGGCAGCACAGCGAGTCCAGCCCGCTTTGCTTGAGCCGATGGAACACCACGTCGAGCGCGGCGCGCTTCTCGCAGACGAACAGCACGCGCTTGCCGCGGCCGGCGTAGTCGGCGATCAGGTTGGTGATGGTCTGCGATTTGCCCGTGCCCGGCGGGCCCTGGATGATAAAGCTGCGCTGGCTGCGCGCCAGGCCGACCGCGGCGTTCTGGGTCGCGTCGGCCGCCACCACGTTCCACTGCTCGGCCGGTGCGAGCGGCGCGGGCGCCTGGGTTTCCACGTCGCGCGGATCGATCGAGAACACGCGGTCGAACGCCGGATTGGCGCCGGGTTCGTCCAGCAATTGCGCGTAGTCGCGCACCAGCGACATCTTGCGGTAGTTGAAGTTGGCCAGCGTCACCTGCGTCAGGTCCAGGTCCCAGGCATAACGGTGGCCCTCGGACTCCTCCAGCACGTAGCCCTGGCGCTCTTCGCCTTGCGCGGCGGCGGAGCCGCTCATATGCGGCTGCCGCGGGCCGGCGCCTGGCGTGGCGCCGGCTTCGAAGCGCTGCGGCAGCTCGCTCGGCCGCACCCAATGCTCGAACAGCGCGCGCCCCAGCGGCCGGTAGTCGTCCTGCGCATAGCTGTACGGCGGCAGCCAGCCGCCGCTGCGCGCGGCGGCCGTGCCCGGCCTGCGGCGCTGGAACTGCTGCATCCGCTGCAGCGCCTTCTGCCGCACCAGCCGCACCGCGGCCTTGTCGACCAGGCGCAGTTCGACCGAGGGCTCGGAGCGGCGAATCTGCGCGAGGATGCCGGCATGGATCTCCTCGATCGAGGTCTTGTCGAGATCCACGGTCTGGTCCAGCCGGATGTCGTACAGCTGGTGCAGGTAATGGCGCAGCACCGGGTTGAACTCGGCCTCGCCGCCCGCGCACTGGATCATGTACTGGTCGCGTACACCCTTGCGTTTGACCAGCTCCACCGGCAGCCACAGCAGCGGCGTCACGATGCGCTCGTCCGGCGCCTCTTTCAGGTTGTGCCAGCGCAGGAACGCCACCACCAGGCGCAGGTTGCTGAAGCCGTATTCGGCGCGGTCGCGGCGGGTCTCGGCAATCAGGCGGTCGAGCGACGCCGGCAGGTAGGGCTGGTCGTCGAAGCGCAGCCAGCGCTGCAGCGACACCGGCTTGCCCGCCACCAGGTCGGCGGCGAACGGTCCGCCCCAGGTGCAGATGTGTTCGGGCCGCACGCTTTCGATCTGCAGCATCAGCGGCACGCTGGCCACGGTGACGTTGACGGTGGCCGCGGTCGGACGGAAGTGCAGCAGGCGGTTGCGCCGCGAGAGATCGAACAGGCGGTCGCGCAGGTGCGTGAGCACGGCGGCACGACGCGGCGTGGCACCCATCGTGCCGGCCAGCGCGCGTTCGACGTCCAGTCCCGGCGGCTGCTCGCGCCACGTGCGCAGCCGGGTCGCCAGCGCGGCGACATCGGTCGCGCGGTCGTGGCGGTTGATCTCGGTCATCTCGACGATCACCGCGGCGAGGATCGGATGCAAGCGCTCGTGCAGCAGGAACAGGTTGCGGCGCTGCGCGACAAAACCGCGCAGGTCGTCCTCGTCGGCGAAGTCCAGGCCGCAGGCCAGGCTCGCGAGCACCATGCCGAGCAGGAAGACGTCGCCGATCTCGTCGTGGTGGCCAAGCAGGCGTTCCCAGCTGGCCGGGCCGCGCAGATAGACCGGGCGTTCGACCGGCGCCGTAGCGTCAAGCTGCAACGCCAGGTCGGCCTGGTCGCGCTGTCCGTCATCGGCGTGGCCGAGCTGCAGCGCGCCGACGATGTTCAGGCCCGAGGCCGGATGCGGCTGCACGCGATGCACCGCGCCGATGTCCATGACCGGGGCTTCGCCATCGGGCCGGCGCAGGCGCAGCCCGCCGTCCGCGTCAACCAGGATGCTGTCGGGATCGAGCGTGGCCACCCTGCCCTGCGCGTGCAGCGCGGCGACCTGCGCGAACAGCGGCAACACCAGCACCAGGACGTCGTCGGTCGGCAGCGCCGCGCCCGCCTGCGCATCGATCAGCGCGCGCAGCGTGCGCGGCTCCCTGCTGCCGCTCATACCCGGAATGGTGTTCGTGCCGTGGGTCGTGCTCTCATTCATGCCCTCAGTCATGCCCGGCCCTCCCTGGCCAGTTCGCGTTGGAGTTGGCGCTGGAGGCGGTCCAGCTCGCGCTTGCCGAAGCCGGCGTCGCGGCGCAGGTTGCCTTGCAGCGCGTCCAGGCTGCCGAGCGCCCGCGCCACCTGGCCGGCGCGCAGCAGCGCCGCGTCCTGCTGGTCGGGGTCGGCGAGCGCCAGGTCCATCATCAGTGCGTTGAGGTAGCCGCGCACGCTGTCGTCGGCCACGTCCGGCCCCAACCCCTCGGGGCCGATTGCCGCTTCGTCGTCGCGCCAGTCGGGGAACATCATCCGCACCTGCGCGAGCACCGTCTCGCTCGCCAGCGCCGTGCCGGCGAGGAAGTGCGCCAGGAAGCCGCGTGTCAGCCCCTGCAGCCGGACCTGCCCCGGCAGGTCCAGCTGCTCCAGCGCCAGCGGGCCGTGCAGCCGGGTTTCGATCCATGGATCGAGATCGGCCGCGCCCTCCCACCACAGCGCCAGCGCGCGCGCCCGGATAAAGGTCTCGGGATGGCTGTGGGCGGCGCTTGCGCCCGCCTCGCGGGATTCGATTTCGGCCGCCTGGCGCAGGTAGGCGGCCGCGTCCACGCTGCCGATGCCGGTCTCCACCTTGACCAGCGTCGACACGGCCGGCGCCACCGCGCCGGCTGCCACGGCGCCGCCGCGGTCGGCGAACAGCTCGGTGTGCAGCGCGTAGCGGCGCCAGGTCTCGCGATGGCTGGCGCTGGCGCCGGGCGCGGCCAGCGCGTCGTTCAGGACCCGGTCGGCCACCAGGAACCGGCCGTCGTCGCGCGACCACAGCAGGTAGTGGGCCAGTTCGTGGCCAAACACCGCCAGCAGCTCCGGCGGCGACAGCCGATCCAGCAGCGGCCCCTGCAGGACGATGTGGACCTCGCCCGGCACGTAGACCAGCGAGGCGTTCATGTCCTGGCCCGGGGACTGGTAGAGCGTCGCGCGCGCGTCGATGCCGAGCCGTGTCATCGCCTCGGCCAGCGCCGCATGTACGTCGGCATGCGCATCCGCCTCGATGCGGTAGGTGTCGCGCAGCAGCATCGAGCGCAGTGCCTCGCGTTGATCGGCGCCGGTCGCGCGGGCGCCGGCCCAGCGCCAGACCTCGGGCTCATGGCGGCGCAGGTAGTCGACCACCGTTGCGTGATAGGCCAGCGGCACCAGCGCGCCGCGATCCGGGGCGTGAGAGTCCATGCGGGACGTTCCAGGGTTGCGTGGAGGCCGATTCTACAGGGGGAACATGGCGTAGGCGCCATCCATCAGCGCAGGCAATGCCCGCATTGGCCATGGTCAGCTTAACGCTGTCGAGACCAGCCGGAGGCGGGGATGCCAGCGCGGGAACTGGCCGACGGCTGAAGCTGTTGGTTTGGGCGGGCGGCTGATACGCCGCAAGTCTGTTTCTGCCCAACATTTGCTCCGCCAACCGGGCGGAATTCGCTGATGACGGGGCTGCGACTCCATTTTTGTCGGTCCGCATCCGGTGGCACAGCTTCTGCGTATCAGTGAGAGGACGCCCGCCGCGTTCTGCCCTTCGTACAGCAAATCGGAGTACCGCCATGATCCGCCAGCTCGCCAACACGATCTTCGCCACCGCCGCGATTGCAGCCGTCTGCACTGCCGGCATTGCCCATGCCGCAGCCCGCGACAGCGCTCCTGCCGGCGACAAATCCGGCTACACCTTCCGCGTCGAGATGCGCGACGTCTATAGCGACGGTGCGCGGGCCGGCCGCTTCGACGTTTTCATCGACGGTACCCGCGTTGAGACGCCAGCCGTCCACGAGCACTCCGTTTCTGGCCTGGACCGCAGTGGCGTGTCGGCCGATCCTGCCCGAAAATTCGACGTCTACACCGACGGCGCCCTGGCCGGCATGGACCGCAGCGGTCCTTCAGCCGATCCCGCGCGCAAGTTCGACGTCTATACCGATGGCGCCTTGGCATAAGCCCATGGACAGCGAGCCTGCCTCAGGCAGGCAGCCATCAAACGCGCTTGTGCGCCCTTTGGAACGTATTTCTCCCGGCTCCAAAGGGCGCTTTTTTTGCTGGCGTCAGCCCAGTTCCGGGTAGTCGACGTAGCCGTGCGCACCATTGCCGCCGTACAGCGAAGCGTCTTCAAAGGGACGGTTCAGCGGCTTGTTTTCGCGGAAGCGGCGCGGCAGGTCGGGGTTGGTGATCATCTTGCGGCCGAACGAAACCATGTCGGCACTGCCACGACGAATCGCCTCTTCGGCCATCTCCTTGGAGTAGCCGTTGTTGACCATCCATACGCCGGTGTACAGGCGGCGCAGCGCTTCATAATCGAAAGGCGCGTTGTCGCGCGGGCCGCCCGTGTGGCCTTCGACGACGTGGATATACACCGGTGCAGCTTCTCCAGTTCACGCACGACGTGCTCGAATAGCGGCTGCGGATTGCTCTCCAGCGCGTCGTTGACGGGCGACACCGGTGCCAGGCGAACGCCGACCCGGTCGGCACCGATCTCTTTGACCACGGCAGCCATGACTTCGAGCAGGAAGCGCGAGCGGTTTTCGATGCTGCCGCCATACGCGTCGGTGCGCCTGTTGGTGCCGTCGCGCAGGAAAGCGTCAAGCAGGTAGCCGTGCGCACCATGGACTTCGACGCCGTCAAAGCCGGCCTGAACGGCGTTGGCCGCAGCGATGCGGAAGTCGTCCACGATGCCAGCAATCTCTGCAGCCTCAAGCTCACGCGGGACCGAGCATTCGACGTAGCCCTTGCCGTTGATGTAGGTCTTGGCATTGGCGGCGATGGCCGACGGAGCGACCGGGGCCTGGTTGTCCGGCTGGAAGTGCGTGTGCGACATGCGGCCGGTGTGCCAGATCTGCAGGAAGATCCTGCCGCCCTTCGCGTGCACCGCGTCGGTCACCTTCTTCCAGGCAGCGATCTGCTCGGGGGTGTAGATGCCCGGCGTATTGGTGTAGCCCTGGGCAGTGGTCGAGACCTGCGTGGCTTCAGCGATGATCAGGCCCACGCTGGCGCGCTGGCTGTAGTACTCGACCACCATGTCGGTCGGCACGAGGTTGTCGTCGGCCCGGCTGCGCGTGAGCGGCGCCATGGCCATGCGGTTGGCGAGCTCGAGCTTGCCCAGCTTGATCGGCTGGAACAGCGCGTCGGCGAGGAAGGCTTCGTTCTGTACACCCATGAATCACTTACTCCGTGGTTGGTCTATGGCTTGTTGCGGCCAGAACCGCCGTTAGCGGCCGGCTGGAACAGGTGGTCAAACATCAGGTCGACGCTGCGGCGCAGCGGCTCGACAGAGCATTCGAGCTTCATGCGCAGCAAGGCGCCCTCCCAGGCATCCCACGCCAGCCCGGATAGCTCGGCAGCCGCGATGTCGGCGCGGATATCGCCGTGCGCCTGGGCCTCGCAGATCATGCCGGCGAGGCGTTCGCGCCACGCCAGTTGCGCGGCTTGCAGGGCGGCCCGGCAGACTTCGCTCGACAAGGCAATCTCCGCCGCGAAGTTACCTATCAGGCACCCAGCCTGCAGCTTCCTCGATTCGTGGTACGCAATCATCCGGGCAAAGACATAGCGGATCGCTGCCATTGGCGCAGACGGCGCCTCATCTGTCATCGCCTCCCACGACCGCTGCAGGAAATCCGCGTATTGCGCGACGATGACCGCCGCGAACGCTTCCTTGCTCTCGAAATGGTTGTAGAACGACCCCTTCGGCACACCGGCGTGGTCAGTGATCTGCTGGATGCCGGTGGCGTTGTAGCCGTGGCGCGTAAACAGTTCGCGCCCCGCCTTCGTCAAACGGTTGGGGATGTCGGTCTTGTCTGCAGTGCGTGCCATGGCGGAATAATATGACCAGTCGTCTTAGGATGTCAAACGGCACTGCGCAAGCGTAGGCAAGGACGCATTTCCGGCCCTATTTCGGGCACACGATATATTTCCTTGACAAGGGAAGAGCCATGTTCCAATATGCATTACATCGCATGCGATCTAAACGGATGCGATTTAAATACAACTGACAACCACCAGAGATCCATTCCATGAGCAAGATCGAAAAAGTCCTCGCCACCGGCAAGACCCACACCATGCACAGCAGCGCCGGCGTTACCTCGCGCGGCCACAACGGCACGCTGGACATCGCGCTGTCGCCCGGCAACAGCACCACCCCGGCGCACGTGTTCACGACCGTCCAGCCCCACCCGACCGCGGAACAACTGTTCGCGGGCGCCTGGTCGGCGTGCTACATCGCCGCAATCGGCTTGGTGGCCAAGGAGATGAAGCTGGAACTGCCGTCCGACCTGGCCGTGGACATCGAAGTCGACCTGGGCCAGACCGGCGCGGAGTACTTCCTGCAGGCCCGCCTGAACCTGCGCGCGCCGGGCCTGCCGCAGGATGTCGCTACGCAACTCGCTCACGCCGCCGATGCGATCTGCCCCTACTCGAAGGCAACCCGCGGCAATATCGAGGTGGCGCTGAACGTGTTTACGTCGTAACTCCCTGACTTTTCGTTATTTCAAATTAGTCGTATGCGATGTAATCGTATACGATTAAACATCACCTGATACAAGGATGCATACCATGACCACACTCACCTCCATCGCCCGCTACACCGTTGTCGCCGCCGCCCTGTTGACCGCCGCCGCCGCGCAAGCCGCCGGTTCGGCGCGCGACCCTTTCACCGAGGGCGCCCGCTCGGTCACCAGCACAGCCGATCCGTACACCGACGGCGCACGCTCGGTACACGGCACGCGCAGTCCGTACTACGACGGCGCCCGCGGCAAGGTCGACCCTTACCTCGACGGCGCACGCGCCTGAGACCGTGTAGCACCGCGGAGGCCAGATCGTGCGCACGATTCTCTGCCGGTTCCTGGCGCCGCGGAAAGTTATAGCACCCGCGATCAAATCGCACACGATCTATAATCGACACTTGCGATCCATCCGTCTTTGGCCAACGAGGCAGCAAATGAAACCCACCGACAAGCCCGCCGCAACCCCGACGCTCTCGGACTTCTTGTGCTTCGCGGTCTATTCCGCGAACCTCGCCTTCGGCAAGGCCTACAAACCGGTCCTTGAGCAACTGGGGCTGACCTATACGCAATACATCACCATCGTTGCGCTATGGGAGCAGGACGACCAGACCGTCGGCAGCCTGGGAGAGAAGCTGTTTCTCGAATCGAACACCCTGACGCCGATCCTGAAGAAGCTGGAGGCCATGGGCTATGTGGAGCGGCAGCGCGACCCCGAAGACGAGCGCCAGGTACGCGTGCGCCTGACCAAGGCCGGCCGCAAGCTGCGCGAGCGGCGCCTGGAATCCAGCCTCGCCGGAGCGACCGGCCTGGCCCCGGACGAATTCGCCCGGATCCAGAAGGCAGTTGCGTCGCTGCGCAACAACCTGATCCAGTCGGTGAAAGACAGCGAATGAACCAGCACACAGGATCCATAGCCATGACCAGCACAGCCGCCCAGTACAGCCCGATCAGCTGCGAGTTCCACGACCGCCTGGAAGACCTCGCCACCGTGCGCAGGCCCACGCAGATCCACTACCGCGACGCCGATGGCTTGCTCCAGCAGCGCACCGCCACCATTACCGACGTGTACAGCCGGGGCGGCGCCGAATATCTGACGCTCAAGACTGGCGAGACCCTGCGCCTGGACCAGCTCATGGAAGTCGACGGCGAGAAGCTGGCGGACTACTGAGCCCGCAAGATTCCGAGCCGCCAAAGACAAAACCCCTCGCAGCACACGCTGTCGAGGGGTTTTGGGGATAAGAGCCTGGCGATGACCTACTTTCACACGGGAATCCGCACTATCATCGGCGCGGAGCTGTTTCACGGACCTGTTCGGGATGGGAAGGGGTGGTTCCAGCTCGCTATGGTCACCAGGCATGAGGGGTTGTGACGCTGGGGTTGAAGCCAGCGTCACGAATAGGGATGTAGTCTTGGTTGTGCGTATTGTGCCAACCGAGGGCACAGGCGAATCACTCACCAGGCAAAACACACTGGTTATAGGATCAAGCCTTACGGGCAATTAGTACTGGTTAGCTTAACGCATTACTGCGCTTCCACACCCAGCCTATCAACGTCCTGGTCTCGAACGACCCTTCAAGGAGGTCAAGCCTCCAGGGAATCCTCATCTTCAGGCGAGTTTCCCGCTTAGATGCTTTCAGCGGTTATCTCTTCCGTACATAGCTACCCTGCGATGCCTCTGGCGAGACAACAGGTACACCAGCGGTACGTCCACTCCGGTCCTCTCGTACTAGGAGCAGCCCCCGTCAAGATTCCAACGCCCACGGCAGATAGGGACCAAACTGTCTCACGACGTTTTAAACCCAGCTCACGTACCTCTTTAAATGGCGAACAGCCATACCCTTGGGACCGGCTACAGCCCCAGGATGAGATGAGCCGACATCGAGGTGCCAAACACCGCCGTCGATATGAACTCTTGGGCGGTATCAGCCTGTTATCCCCAGAGTACCTTTTATCCGTTGAGCGATGGCCCTTCCATTCAGAACCACCGGATCACTATGTCCTGCTTTCGCACCTGCTCGACTTGTCGGTCTCGCAGTTAAGCACGCTTTTGCCATTGCACTTTAGGTACGATGTCCGACCGTACCAAGCGTACCTTCGAACTCCTCCGTTACACTTTGGGAGGAGACCGCCCCAGTCAAACTGCCTACCATGCACTGTCCCCGACCCGGATTCACGGGTCAAGGTTAGAACCTCAAACAAACCAGGGTGGTATTTCAAGGACGGCTCCACGTGAACTAGCGTCCACGCTTCAAAGCCTCCCACCTATCCTACACAGATCGGTTCAAAGTCCAATGCAAAGCTACAGTAAAGGTTCATGGGGTCTTTCCGTCTAGCCGCGGGGAGATTGCATCATCACAAACACTTCAACTTCGCTGAGTCTCGGGAGGAGACAGTGTGGCCATCGTTACGCCATTCGTGCAGGTCGGAACTTACCCGACAAGGAATTTCGCTACCTTAGGACCGTTATAGTTACGGCCGCCGTTTACCGGGACTTCAATCAAGAGCTTGCACCCCATCATTTAATCTTCCGGCACCGGGCAGGCGTCACACCCTATACGTCCACTTTCGTGTTTGCAGAGTGCTGTGTTTTTATTAAACAGTCGCAGCCACCATTTTATTGCAACCCCTTCACCCTTCTGGCGCAGGCCAGTCAAGCTACCAGGGCGTACCTTATCCCGAAGTTACGGTACCAATTTGCCGAGTTCCTTCTCCCGAGTTCTCTCAAGCGCCTTAGAATACTCATCTCGCCCACCTGTGTCGGTTTGCGGTACGGTCTCGTATGACTGAAGCTTAGAGGCTTTTCTTGGAACCACTTCCAATTGCTTCGCAGCACTAGGCCGCTCGCCCCACACTCTTGAATTCCGCGCCCGGATTTGCCTGAGCGCCTTCTCCAATGCAGGGACCGGGACTTCCAACACCCGGACAACCTTCCGCGATCCGTCCCCCCATCGCATCATACGACGGTGCAGGAATATTAACCTGCTTCCCATCAGCTACGCATCTCTGCCTCGCCTTAGGGGCCGACTCACCCTACGCCGATGAACGTTGCGTAGGAAACCTTGGGCTTACGGCGAGGGGGCCTTTCACCCCTTTATCGCTACTCATGTCAGCATTCGCACTTCTGATACCTCCAGCATCCTTTACAAGACACCTTCACAGGCTTACAGAACGCTCTCCTACCACGCGTACGCTCCTTTAAATCCACTAGCATTTACCACCAGCGATCATTGTTGGTGGCTTTGTCGATGCTGCGCATCGACAAGCTCGGTGCACTTAAAGGAGCGCACGCGTCCGCAGCTTCGGTATATAGCTTAGCCCCGTTACATCTTCCGCGCAGGACGACTCGATCAGTGAGCTATTACGCTTTCTTTAAAGGGTGGCTGCTTCTAAGCCAACCTCCTGACTGTTTTAGCCTTCCCACTTCGTTTCCCACTTAGCTATATTTGGGGACCTTAGCTGGCGGTCTGGGTTGTTTCCCTCTTGACACCGGACGTTAGCACCCGATGTCTGTCTCCCGTGATTGCACTCTTCGGTATTCGGAGTTTGCTATGGCGGGGTAATCAGCAATAGACCCCCAACCATGACAGTGCTCTACCCCCGAAGGTGAGACACGAGGCACTACCTAAATAGTTTTCGGAGAGAACCAGCTATTTCCAGATTTGTTTAGCCTTTCACCCCTATCCACAGCTCATCCCCTAACTTTTCAACGTTAGTGGGTTCGGTCCTCCAGTACGTGTTACCGCACCTTCAACCTGGCCATGGATAGATCATCTGGTTTCGGGTCTACACCCAGCGACTCAACGCCCTGTTCGGACTCGCTTTCGCTACGCCTTCCCTAATCGGTTAAGCTTGCCACTGAATGTAAGTCGCTGACCCATTATACAAAAGGTACGCCGTCACCCCTTACGAGGCTCCGACTGTTTGTATGCATGCGGTTTCAGGATCTATTTCACTCCCCTCCCGGGGTTCTTTTCGCCTTTCCCTCACGGTACTGGTTCACTATCGGTCGATCACGAGTATTTAGCCTTGGAGGATGGTCCCCCCATCTTCAGACAGGATTTCACGTGTCCCGCCCTACTTGTCGTACACCTAGTTCCACAACGCTGTTTTCGCATACAGGGCTATCACCTGCTATGGCCGGGCTTTCCATCCCGTTCTGCTAACAATGCTGCTAAAGAGTACAAGGCTCTTCCCATTTCGTTCGCCACTACTCTGGGAATCTCGGTTGATTTCTGTTCCTGCAGCTACTTAGATGTTTCAGTTCGCCGCGTTCGCTTCCCACACCTATGAATTCAGTGTGGGATGACCCATACGGGCCGGGTTTCCCCATTCGGACATCTCCGGATCAAAGCTTGTTTGCCAGCTCCCCGAAGCTTTTCGCAGGCTACCGCGTCCTTCATCGCCTGTGATCGCCAAGGCATCCACCACATGCACTTGTTCGCTTGACCCTATAACGAGTGTGTCTCAGTGAGACAGTCGCTACAGGATGAGTTCTCGCATTTGTGCCGTATTCCAAGTCATCTTTCGATCACTTAAATACATTTTGGTTGATACAATCACAACCCGGTATCGCGTTGGTAATGCAGCGTCTCATCAACGCTTCGCGACACCTTTACTACATCCCATATTGTTAAAGAACAGCCGATCGTCAGATCGCTTGGCAATGCCAAATGCAAACGCTCTTGCGAAGCGCTTGCATTTGGCCACCTGGCCCTAACCACAAACAAACCGATAAGTGTGAACGCTCGACTTGGGATGCACGCTCTGAAAGGAGGTGATCCAGCCGCACCTTCCGATACGGCTACCTTGTTACGACTTCACCCCAGTCATGAACCCTGCCGTGGTAATCGCCCTCCTTGCGGTTAGGCTAACTACTTCTGGCAAAACCCACTCCCATGGTGTGACGGGCGGTGTGTACAAGACCCGGGAACGTATTCACCGCGGCATGCTGATCCGCGATTACTAGCGATTCCAGCTTCACGCAGTCGAGTTGCAGACTGCGATCCGGACTACGATGCGTTTTCTGGGATTAGCTCCCCCTCGCGGGTTGGCAACCCTCTGTACGCACCATTGTATGACGTGTGAAGCCCTACCCATAAGGGCCATGAGGACTTGACGTCATCCCCACCTTCCTCCGGTTTGTCACCGGCAGTCTCTCTAGAGTGCCCTTTCGTAGCAACTAGAGACAAGGGTTGCGCTCGTTGCGGGACTTAACCCAACATCTCACGACACGAGCTGACGACAGCCATGCAGCACCTGTGTCCACTTTCCCTTTCGGGCACCTAATGCATCTCTGCTTCGTTAGTGGCATGTCAAGGGTAGGTAAGGTTTTTCGCGTTGCATCGAATTAATCCACATCATCCACCGCTTGTGCGGGTCCCCGTCAATTCCTTTGAGTTTTAATCTTGCGACCGTACTCCCCAGGCGGTCAACTTCACGCGTTAGCTACGTTACTGAAGAAATGAATCCCCAACAACTAGTTGACATCGTTTAGGGCGTGGACTACCAGGGTATCTAATCCTGTTTGCTCCCCACGCTTTCGTGCATGAGCGTCAGTGACGTCCCAGGGGGCTGCCTTCGCCATCGGTATTCCTCCACATCTCTACGCATTTCACTGCTACACGTGGAATTCTACCCCCCTCTGACATACTCTAGCCTTGCAGTCACAAGCGCCATTCCCAAGTTGAGCTCGGGGATTTCACGCCTGTCTTACAAAACCGCCTGCGCACGCTTTACGCCCAGTAATTCCGATTAACGCTCGCACCCTACGTATTACCGCGGCTGCTGGCACGTAGTTAGCCGGTGCTTATTCTTCCGGTACCGTCATCGACCCCAGGTATTAACCAGAGCCATTTCTTTCCGGACAAAAGTGCTTTACAACCCGAAGGCCTTCTTCACACACGCGGCATTGCTGGATCAGGGTTGCCCCCATTGTCCAAAATTCCCCACTGCTGCCTCCCGTAGGAGTCTGGGCCGTGTCTCAGTCCCAGTGTGGCTGATCGTCCTCTCAGACCAGCTACTGATCGTCGCCTTGGTAGGCTTTTACCCCACCAACTAGCTAATCAGACATCGGCCGCTCCTGTCGCGCGAGGCCGTTACCGGTCCCCCGCTTTCACCCTCAGGTCGTATGCGGTATTAGCTAATCTTTCGACTAGTTATCCCCCACGACAGGGCACGTTCCGATGTATTACTCACCCGTTCGCCACTCGCCACCAGGGTTGCCCCCGTGCTGCCGTTCGACTTGCATGTGTAAGGCATGCCGCCAGCGTTCAATCTGAGCCAGGATCAAACTCTTCAGTTCAATCTCTGTGTGGACCCTCGCGGGTCCTCGCTCTTTCGAGCGGTCGCTCACTCTCAGAAAACTGACTGACCAGATCCGAAGACCCAGTCACGTTTTGCTGTGCGAGCACTGTATAACTTGTAAAGCTAAAAGACCGAAGTCTTCCGCATCCGTTATCAAGCGCCCACACTTATCGGTTGTTTGATTGTTAAAGAACCTGCCCTTTCGTTACCGATCCGGGCCGCATCCGGCTTTGCCGTTTGCGTTGCTGCGTTTTGTTTGCAGCGGAGAAGCAAGACTATAAAGAAGTTTCTGCGATTAATCAACCATTTTCGAGAAATTCTTTATTCTGGAAGGCACACTCTTTCGAATCGAGTTAATCCTTGCAGGTCTTTTCCCACCCCCGTTGCGCGGTGCCTTGCGAACGAGGGGGCGAATATTAATGCCTGGCTGCCTGCCTTGCAAGCGTTTTTGAAAAGAACTTGAAAGAGCCTCTTTTGTCACTTGGCCACGCCAACCCACGACCTGCGGGATGGATGATGCGAAGGCATGGCGTTTCCTCCTTGCTCGGATGTATGGCGGCCCGCTCAGCACCAACTACTTCACCGGCCTGAATTGACCTGGCAAGGTGTCGTGGCAGCCGGAATAGTCCTTCGCGATGAAATCACTCCAGACTTCCCTCACGGCACCTAGACTAGTGCAGTCGTACCTTTCTCGATGCGATCGTGCGAAACCCGGGGCCAATCAATGGAGGGCTGAATCATGCACTCTGTCATCAGAACCTATTCCGGAAGCGGCGCCAAGGAACTGTTCGACCTGCTGGAAAAGCGCACCCCTGAAATCGAATCCCTGATGCGTTCGGTCCAGGGTTTTGTCTGCTACACGCTGGCGCGGACTGCCGATGGCGGCTTCTCTGTCACAACCTGCAATGACAAGGCGGGCGTGGACGAGAGCATCCAGAAGGCAAAGGACTGGATCGCTGCGAACGCTGCCGGCACCAGCGCAAGCGCGCCGACGATCTCGGAGGGGACCGTCATCCTGCACGCAAAATAGCCGCATGGCCTGGCATCGTTTCCGCGCATTGCCTCAGCCGCCGCTGCGCGAGTAACTTGCGTCAGTACCCTGGGGCCCTGCCGACGAGGGCGAACGCCTCATTGCGCTTGCCGGCGCTGCAACTCGGACAGGATCTGTTCAGCGAGGAAGTCACAAGGCGGCCGCTTCGACTTTGCGCTGCGCGCCAGCACCAGCTCCAGCCCGGCTAGCTCGGGCAGCCCCTGGGCCTGGGCAAGGATGGTGAAACGGGCCGGAACGGCACATCGCGCGAGCGGCGCCACCGCCAGTCCCGCTTCGACCATGCTGAGCAGGCCGAGCAGGCTGGGACTTTCATAGGACATGCGATAGGCGATCCTGGCCTGCTCCAGGCTGCGGATCGCAATGTCGCGGGCGACGCTGCCCGACTGGAACACGGCAATGGGCAGCGGCCGCTCGTTCCAGATTTCGTGCGCCGCCGGCGATGCGGCCCACACCATCGGTTCCAGCCGGATGAACTCCCCGGACAACCCCTTCACTCGCGTTGCACAGACCAGGTCGACCGATCCGTCCTTGACCATGGGCGCCAGTGCCACGCTCGGCAAGCCAATGACCTGGATCTCGACCTTGGGATAGGTCGCCGAGAATTTCTTCAGGATCGCGGGCAGCAGGGATGAGGCATAGTCGTCCGGCATGCCGAGTACCACGCGCCCGGTCACGTCGGGGCGGACCACGGCCGCCCAGGCCTCGTCGCGCAGGGCCAGCATGCGGCGCGCGAAGCCCAGCAGTACTTCGCCTTCCTGGGTCAGCACCACGTTTCTAGGCTTGCGCACAAACAGTGGCTTGCCCAAAGCCTGTTCGAGCGCCTTGATCTGCATGCTGACCGCCGACTGCGACCGGTGCACGAGTTCCGCGGCACGGGAAATATTGCCCGTATCGGCAACCGCCACCATCATGGCCAGCACATCGAGGTCAAGGGCTTTCATTGGTATCAGAAAAACTGAAGCAACAGATCAATATTACGCGTTTTTCTTAATCGTTGGCTCGGGCATACTGGCCAAAAACGTTGACGACCTATGCCACAGCCGATCATGGACCACCCCTTGCGCGACAGCCTTGCGCGCGAACTGCATGCCCGCCCCTTCCTGCGCATCGGCGGCTCCGCCTCGCTGACGCACTTCGCCATCTATGCCGACGGCGATACCGCCGTCCACCATACCTTGCTGGCCTCCTTGTGCCGGCTGACCGGGCTGGAAGACCCGGCCGACGGCGTAACCCACTATTCAGGACGATGGGGCGATGACAAGCAACTGAAGTGGGAGCGGCACACCGAGTTCTCCACCTTCACGTTCGTGGCGCGGCGTGGTGACGCGGACTACTTCTCCGACCTGGCCACCTCCCATATCCCAGCCGACTGGTTCGACAGCTTCGCCGGCAAATGCCTGGTGGCGCTGCGCATGGAACTGGTCTCGGGCGAGGCCGCGGCCCATGCCCGCGACAACGTGAGGCAATGGATCGACGGCCCCATCCTGGCGGGCAGCCACGTGCTGGGCGGCGGTGAGGTGTTCTGCGACTGGACCATCCCGCCCGACGGCTTTTCGCGCTTCCTGGTCATCGACAACGGCTTCCGTGAAGTGCAAGGCGGACGGCTGCTGCAGCGGTTGTATGAAATCGAGACCTACCGGATGATGGCGCTGCTGGCCTTGCCGGTGGCGCGTGACCTGGGCCGCAGCGTGGACAACCTGCAGCGCTCGCTCGCGCCGCTGATGCGCAGCATGGACACGAGCCAGGGCGGCCGCCACGATGCCGAGTTGCTGGAGCGGCTGACGCACCTGGCGGTCCGCATCGAAGCACTGGCGGAATCCGGCAACCGCTTCAGCGCGTCGCGCGCCTATGAGAAGCTGGTGCTGGCGCGCATCCAGGAATTGCGTGAAGAGCGCATCGAAGGCATACCGACCATCGCCGAATTCATGGAGCGCCGCTTCGCGCCTGCCATGGATACGTGCAGGTCGGTCTGGGCGCGGCACGAGCAGTTTGCCGGCCGCGTGGCGCGCGCGCTCGACCTGCTGCGCACGCGCGTCAACCTCGCGCAGGAGCAGGACACCACGCGCCTGCTCGAAGGCATGGACCAGACCGCGCGCAGCCAGCTGCGGCTTCAGCACGCGGTCGAAGGCCTGTCGGTCGCGGCCATTTCCTACTACGTACTGTCGCTGGCGGGTACGGGGCTCAAGGCGCTGCATGCGGTGCATCTCCCGCTGGACCCGGAACTGGTCAAGGGCGTGTTGATCCTGCCAGTGGTGCTGCTGGTGCTGCGTGCAACCCGGCGCAGCAAGCATGCCGGGCAAAAAGCGGCAACGCGGCAGCCGGCTGCGAATCAGGCTGCGTAGGGTCACGTCAGGGGCCGCTAGCCGGCTGCCCCGCCCCGCCCCGCAGCTGCCGCCGCCGCTCGCCGCAGGAGACGCATCGGGCCAAGGCCCTCAATGGTCCGCATCTGCGCCGCATCCCGGACAAAAAGCGAACCGGCGAACGCCAGCGCGTTGACCGATATGCCTTCCACGCACTCCCTGGATCTCGGCACCAGCAACAGCCCTGCGGGCATGACCAGCAGGTTGTACGGCGCCGACTGGCGCAGCCCGCCCTCGACCTCGACCGCCCGCACCCCAACCGCATCAAGCAGCGCGCGGTAGCGCTCGCACGCCGTGCGCGCCACCTCTTCGATGGGCCCCGCAAACAGATCCAGCGGCGCGAACGCATGCGCAAATGCCAGGCCGGGAACGGCGCCGATGGCGCCGGCGATCCGTGCCGACGCCAGCAAGGGGTCAATCGGCAGCGGCGGGCCAGTCTCGGCGAACGGCAACGGCACGATCTGCAGGTGTTTGTGGCCCTGGCTCGCCCCCGCGGCTGCCCCGCCATTGTAGAAACCCAGGCTCGGGAACTCCGCCATGCAGGCCAGCAGCGCTTCAAAGTCCGCCACGGTCAGCAAGGATTCCTGCGCTTCGAAGCGGCGGGTGACGATGAGCAGGTGATGCTCGATGACATTGAACTTGTTGAGCAAGGCAACATGGGTGTCGGAGATATCCGCAACGAACAGTTCCGGGTCACAGGGCAGGAATGGATTGCTCCCGGCACTGCTCGTCGTGCGTGCCTTGTCCTTGCGAGCCAGGCTCGATACCTTGCGGACCAGAAACGGCACGCCACCGTCCTCGATCACCGCCTCGGTGGTTTCGATCGGGCACAACGCCCCACTCTGCAAGGCGTGCGCCGTCCGCTGCAAGATCGCCGGCCACAGCGTGCCGGGCTGAAGGTGTCGATGGTGCATGGTTGGCTGTCACCAGGGTCAAGCCTGCTCGCGCAAGAGCATCGCCACGTTACGCTCCGCGAGCGCGGCGATGGTTCGCGAAGGGTTCAGGCCGAGCGGACGCGGGACGATCGCACCGTCCATGACATACAGTCCCTTGTAGCCAAACACCCGGCCCCATGCATCGACGACTCCGTCTGCCGCGCAGGTCCCCATGTTGCAGCCTCCCAGCGGGTGCGGTGTGATCAGGTTGTGCCACCGTCGCCAGGTGAGCGGTATCCACGGATCCCCGCCGGTCGCTGCCGAGAGCTGCGTATGCGCTGCAATCATGGCCTCGATGACGGCCACCGATGCCTGATAGGACCAGTCGAGCCGCAGCACCCGACGCCACGGCGCGTACCACGTGCGGCCCAGCCTCAGCTGGCCATCGCCAGGGTCCACGCCTTGCCCGAACCAGGGCATCATCCGCTCGACCGGATCGCCGTCATCAAACAGTCCTCCGATCTCCTTCCACACAGCGCGCAGCTTGCGGGAACGCGTTCTCTTCATATGGCGCCGGATGAAGTTGCCCGCGAGGTTCGGGATTCCGCCGTCCTCCACGAAGAGCGCCTGTCCGTTCGGGCCGCTGTGGTCCAGCAGGTCGATCGCGGCGGAGATGGTTACGCCATGAGAAGGAGAGATCGTCCTGTGGCCATAGTAGGCTGGCGTCACGAAGTCGCCATTGTGCGCCCACCCGTATCCCAACCGTGGCGAAAGCCTGGGAAGCGTGCGATGTTCGTCCCGGCAGCGCAGCAGAAGCTCGGTGCTGCCGATAGAGCCGGCGGCCAGTATCACCCTGGCGGCCGTGACTGTGCCAGGGCTCGTCGTTTCGTTTTCCGGGTCGATTTTCCTGAAGCATACCTGCCAGCCCTGCTGCAGCGGCTCGAGCCGGTCTACCAGGTGCAACGGAAGAATCTCGGCGCCATTGTCTTCAGCCACCGCCAGGTAATTCAGGTCCAGCGTATTCCTGGCCGATACCTGGCACCCCACGTCGCAGTTGCCGCAATGGACACAAGTGCCCTGCCATCTGCCGTGCTGGTTCAGAAATCTCTCTGAATGACGGTCATTGCGGGCGTCGTGCCGTGCGGGGTCCCAATGCTCGGAGAATGTCACCGCCAGCGGCAATTTGCGGAAGCGCCCGCCCCATCCGCAGGCTTGCGCCCCCTCGCGCAATAGCCGGGTCCGCTCGCTCAACTGATTATCCGGCACCTCGCTCACTGCGAGCATGCGCCCGACCTCTTCATAGTGCGCCTGCAGGTCGGCATAGGTAACCTCTTTCGGCCAGCCCTGCTCGAAGGCTTCCGGCTTCGCCTCCACGGAAACGTTGGCGTAAATCAGCGAGCCGCCACCGACTCCGGCCCCGGCGATGACCCATACATCAGAGAATGTCCGGATATCGGCCCAGCCATTGAAGCGATTGGCGCGCTCCTGGTTCCACAGCCAGGGGTCACTCTCGTCGCGCGGGTAAGTCGCGGGGCTCCAGCGCCGGCCGCGCTCCAGCACCAGCACTTTGCGGCCCGCCTTCGCGAGCCTGCAGGCCGAGACCGCACCACCAAAGCCGCTGCCGATGATGACGACGTCGTAGGCAAGCGCATTGCTCATCATGACGCTCCCTGTCGTTGGATGATGATTGCCTTCTCCTCAATCATCCGCACCGCCTCCGGCGGCGATACCTGACCGTCTGCCGGCACGAAGCGCGGGCCGCTCGCACCGGGCTGGGCGCGCACGCGCCAGGTGTTGCTGACCTTCGCCAGTTGCCTGACGCCCTCGCCCAGCTTCCAATGGCGGCAAACCTTGTCCAGCTTGAGCGGGTAGATCGTCAATTGCCCACCCTCGAACCGCATCCGCAGGAAGCACTTGTAATCGGCGATGCGCTGGAAGAGAACACCTCCTCGGCGTGCAGACGCCACAGGGCGTTGCCCAACACCATCCAGACGCCACACAGCAGGCCGCCAAGGGCGCCGCCCAGCAGCATGGCCTCGACCACGAACAGCAAAACAGGGGGCGCATTGTCCGCGCCAAAGACCTGGAAGTTGACGCGCAGAATGAGCCATAGCAGCGCGACCGCCAGTGCCAGGTGCAGCAGCCCGTGCAGCGCGCCGACAACACACGCCAGCCGGACGCCGCGCCTGACATCCCTGGTCGACAGCGCAGCACAGCAAAAGACAATGGCCGCAGCGAACACCACCGACGCCGGACTGTGCGCCATGACCCGGAACAGTTGGTGAATCATCTCGCCGATATTCCCGAATGTCACGTCGAGGTCGGCCAGTCTGTCCACGAAGCTGCGTTGATCGCGCCCGGGAACAGATACCAGGCTCGCGCTTTGAATGATCCAATCGAACAGCAAGTACAGGATCGCCACCAGCGCACAGAATGAGAGGTTGCGCACAGGCAGTTGCCACGCGCGATTGCGCAATTGCCGCGAGGCCGCCATTTCCGGATACGCTGACTTCAGCTCGTAGCACTGTTTGGACGGGCCCACCACGATAGGCCTCGGCGGATCTGGCAGCAGGTGTGTGCCGTGAAGAAATGCACCACCGCCGCCGCAGGTGATGCGATGCGGTCCCGCCGTTCCCTCTCGCGGCACGTAGTGCGCGTAATGGTGCGAGTTGCCGGCGAGCACCACTGCGAGCCGATCGCCAAGCATCCCCTCGATCTCGCTCAGGCTTCGAAAGCGCGGCGTCTTGGTCTCGATCGAAGGCATGGCCCGCCGCTCGCCGCGGCGCACACGCTCCATCTCGTCAATCCAACTTGCCTCGGGCGCGCACAATACGACGCGGTCACCGGGCTGCAGCGCCATGCACATCTTCTGGAAGTACTCGCGCTGCGGCCGGTCGATTTCCGACTCCAGTTGCAGGTCCAGGCCCCAGATCCACCAGCCGCCGGGCAACTGCAAGGCATAGTAGCCGGTGCGCTGGCGTGTCTCCCAGCCGCCCACGGGCTTGCCGCTGCAGAACAAGCGGGCGAAGCCGCGCAAGCCATCGTACCAGTCATGATTGCCCGGCGTGGCGACCATCCACGGCGCATCCGCCAGCTTGATCGGCTGGTCGCTGTATACGGGGTGCACGGTCTCGACTGGCGCAGGAAACGCCGCCCGGAAAGGATCGACGAAGCGAGTCCGATAGCCATCATGAGCAGGTGTCGGATACACCTGGTCGCCGCCGAGCAACAGCACCTTTGCGCGCGGCAGCGTCATGCCTTGCTCGCGCAGCGTCACTGCGTGGCTGACGCACAACGCCATGGAGTAGGTCGAGTCCCAGCCGTCGCCCGTGTCGGCCATATAGTCGACCCAGACACCGCCGTGCTCGTCAGCGGGCACCGGGAGCGCAGGGTTCGGATTCAGTGTGGTGAGTGCCGCCTGCACCATGCGCTGGTCGGCAAAGGCGCCGATTGCCATCGCCACGGCAACGCGCATGGCGGTGAACGGCAGCTGTAGCGGGCTCAGCCAGTTCACCATGGTTCTTTGGGTGTAGAGTTCCACGCGCCCGGTCGCAGCAGACGCGGAAGGGATCGCCGCCGAGCCTATCGTATCGGTCGCAGCTTGCGAACCACCCGGATATAGCGACTCTGGTGCTGACCCGGAATGTTTCATTGCCTCACCCCCTCAACATCGCCGCCGCTTCCGCAATCGCCCGCCTGATCCGCGTATACGTGCCGCACCGGCAGATCACGCAGCTCATCTGGTCGGCGATCTCCGTCTCCTTCGGATTCCGTGTGCGCTTGAGCAGTGCGCTCGCTGCCATCAGTTGCGCGCTCTGGCAGTAGCCACACTGCACCACCTCGTGCTTCAGCCAGGCCGCCCGCAGCGCGCTCACCTCCGGGCCGTCGAGTCCTTCGATGGTGACGATCTTCTTCCCTTCCATCTCGCTCGCCTGGTGCTGGCACGACAGCACCATCTTGCCATTGACATGCACCGCGCAGGCGCCGCACACCCCCACGCCGCAGCCGAACTTGGTGCCCGTCAGCTTGAGCTCGCAGCGCAGCACCCACAACAAGGGCGTGCAGCCGTCAGAGCGGACTTCGACGCTGTTACCGTTGACACTGATCTGATTGTCTGGCATCGCAGGCTCCGGAAGGCGGCAGGGTCTTCAGCAGCGGCAGGTCGCGCAGGCGCTCGCCGGTCGCATGGAACAAGGCGTTCGCCACCGCCGGCGCGATCGGCGGCGTGGTGGACTCGCCCACGCCCTGTGGCGGGCGCATCGAGGGCATCACGTGTACCTGGATGTCCGGGCAGTCGCGCAGGCGCATGGCCGGAAAGGCGGTGTAGTAGTCCTCCTGCACCTTGCCTTCTTTCAGCGTGATCTTCTGCCACAGCGCCGCCGACAGCCCGAACACGATGCCGCCCTCGACCTGCTGCTCGATCAGGGTCGGGTTGACCGGGATGCCGCAATCGATGGCGCAGAAAACGCGATCCACGCGGACCTGCCCCGCGTTGTCCACCGACACCTCGGCGACCTGCGCCACCACGCTGCCGAACGACTCGTGCAGGGCCACGCCGCGCCCCACCTTCACCACGCCGGGCTTCTTGCGCAAGGGCTGGCCCCAGCCCGACATCTTCCTTGCCTGCTCCAGCACCGCACGCTGGCGATCATCCCTGAGCAGGCTCATGCGGTAGTCGAGCGGGTCCGCCCCGACCGCCGCCGCCAGCTCATCGACGAAGCTCTCCATGAAGAAGGCGTGGTGCGAGTGCCCCACCGAGCGCCAATAGCCCACGGGGATGGCGAGGTCCACGGTCTGGTGGCCGACCCACACGTCCGGCCAGTCATAAGCCTGGTCGAAGGCCCCTTCCACCGTGGACTTGTCCAGCCGCGACAGGAAGATGTCGGGCAGGCCAAAGTTGCGTTTCGCGACGCCCTCCAGCACTGACTGGCTGGCCGAAATATTGCGCACGGCGATGACCTTGCGGCTACCGTCGAGCCAGGCCTCGAAGCGCGACACACTGGCCGGGCGGTAGAAGTCATGCCGCATGTCCTCGGGGCGCGACCAGATCGTCTGCACCGGCACGCCCTTGCGCTTCGCGGCAATGGCGGCCGCCTGGCAGATGAAATCGACTTCGAGCCGGCGCCCGAAGGCACCGCCGATGGATTGCTGGCGCAGTTCGACCTTGTCCGTGTCCAGCCTGAGCGTCTTCGCCACGCAGTGACGAGCCAGCCCGGGCATCTGCGTGGCTGCCCACACGATGGCGCGGTCCTCCTGGACCAGTACCGTGCAGTTGACCGGCTCCAGCGCGGCGTGTGCGAGATAAGGCGCCGTGTACAAGACCTGGATGGCGGGCTTGCCCTGCTTCATGGGGCGCCCGGCACCATGCTCGTACCAGACGCGTGGGTTGGAGGCGTCAAGCGCCTTCACCAGCGTGTCGCGGATGCCGTCGCTCGACAGCTTCGCCGCCTGCCCCTCGTCCCACTTGCACTGGACCTTCTCCACCGCCTGCATCGCGATCCACGCATCGCTGGCGATCACCGCCACGCCGCCGCTGCCGCCCTGGAGCGCAGGCAGCGCGACCAGGTCGAGCACGCCGGGCAACTTCCTGACGTCGTCGGGCGGAGATCCCTGCAGCGTGCCGCCCAGCGTCGGACACATCTGCACGCTGGCGTAGACCATCGCGTCCGCCACCACGTCGATACCGAAACTGGCTGTG
Organism: Cupriavidus necator; assembly: GCA_022041995.1. Taxonomy (GTDB): domain Bacteria; phylum Pseudomonadota; class Gammaproteobacteria; order Burkholderiales; family Burkholderiaceae; genus Cupriavidus. The sequence continues at coordinate 1,953,744 of CP074381.1, read as the reverse complement.
CCGTGGAGCTTGGCAGGGGCATCAAGGCGCGCGGCGCGGGTGCCGACGAGCGTGTAGCTGGCCGGATCCTTCAGCTCGGGCTTGCGTGGCAAAGGCTCGCGCGCGGCGGCCGCGGCCAGTTCGCCGAAGGTGGCACTGCGCCCCGACGGATGCACCACCTTGCCGGCCTGCGCGCGGCACGCTTCGGCCTTGACGTCCCACTGCTTCGCCGCTGCCGCGCACAGCATCATGCGCGCAGCGGCGCCGGCCTCGCGCATCGGATTCCACAGGTCCCTGATGCTGGTAGAGCCGCCGGTGAACATCAGGCCCGCCTCGCGCACGCCCTTGCGCGTGAACCATTCCGCGGCGCGCCTGGGCCACCCCTTGTCGTCCGGCCGGAACGGCAGGTTGGCGACCACGCCCTCGATGTTGTTGTACAGGTTGTCGACGGGCGACGGCTCGACGCGGATCTGCGACCAGTCGGCCTCCATCTCCTCGGCCAGCAGCATGGCCGCGCCGGTATGCACGCCCTGCCCCATCTCGGCCTTGCTCATGACCACCGTGACGGTGTTGTCGGACGCCACCTTGACCCAGCCGTTCAGCGCGAACTGCCCGTCGCGCGCTGCCAGCGGCCCGCCGCCCTCCAGGCGCTGGCGCGGCGGCAACCAGGCCCATCCGATCACCAGCGCACCGGCAGCGCCCGCACCGCCGAGCAGGAAGGCTCTGCGCGTCAACATGGCAAGACTGGCGGATCGATCATCATAGGAAGGCCCCGTGCCGCCGATGGCATGGCCTATATTAGGTCGGGAAGTGCCGCAGCGCGAATGCGAACACGTGGTTGGCGCTATCGCGCAACACTTGCCCCGCTTCCCCGGGCGCCATCGCGGGTCCGGCACCAGGATTGGCTGTGCAACGAATCAGGCCACCGACGTTCGTGTCGATGCTCGCGCGACGGCGCACGCTGGCAGCGCCGTCCGGCGCGTCAGGTTGGTGCGGCGCCTGCCGTAGACGTATCGGCGCGCTTGCCGGTCGGGCCGTGCCAGCCGCCGCCCAAGGCCTTGTACAGGTTGACTTCGCTGGTCAGCTGCTCGAGCCGCGCCTGGATCAGCAGTTGCTGCGCGTTGTAAAGCGAGCGCTGCGCGTCCAGCACGGCAAGGTAGCTGTCGACACCCGTGCGGTAGCGTCGGTCGGCCAGCCCATAGGCGTCCTGGGCGGCTTCCACGAAGCGGATCTGGGCCTGGAGCTGGCTGGTGTAGGTGCCGCGTGCCGCCAGCCCATCGGCGACCTCGCGGAAGGCGGTCTGCACCGTACGCTCGTACTGGGCGACGTTGACGTCCTTCTGGATGGTGGCGAAGTCCAGGCTGGCCCGCAGACTGCCGGCGGTAAACAGCGGCAGGTTGATCTGCGGCTGGAACAGCCACGTGCCGGAGCCTGCCGCGAACAGGCCCGAAAGCTGCCTGCTGGCGGTGCCCGCCGATGCGGTCAGGCTGATACTGGGGAAGAACGCCGCACGCGCGGCGCCGATGTCGGCGTTGGCGGAGCGCAGCCGGTGCTCGGCCGCGAGCACGTCCGGACGGTTCTGCAGCAGGTCTGAGGGCAATCCGGCCGGCACATCGGCAAACAGCTTCTGCTCCAGCGGCAGGCCTTCCGGCAGGTCCGCGGGCGGGGACGTGCCGAGCAGCAGCACCAGCGCATTCTGGTCCTGTGCTACCAGCCGGGTGTAACGCGCAAGGCTCGCGCGTGCGGTTTCCACGGCGGTCTGCGCCTGGCGCAGGTCCAGCCGGGAAGCGATCCCTTCCTCGTAGCTGCGCCGGGTCAGGCCATAGCTGCGCTCGTAATTGGCCAGCGTTTCACGGGTGAGCTGCAGCAGGGCTTCATCGGCGCGCTGGGTCAGGTAGGCGCTGGCAACGCTCGCCACCAGCGAGATCTGGGCGCTGCGGCGCGCCTCATCGCTGGCGAAATACTGCTCGAGCGCGGCTTCGCTAAGGCTGCGCAGGCGGCCGAACAGGTCGATCTCCCACGCCGTGGTGCCCACCGACACGCCGTACTGGCTGCCGATCGTCCGCTGCCCGGTGGAGGACAGGTCGGCGGGAATGCGCTGGCGCGTGCCCTGTGCGGCCACGCCGACGGCGGGAAACAGGTCGGCGCGCTGGATGCGGTATTGGGCACCGAACGCTTCCACGTTGAGCGCGGCCACGCGCAGGTCACGGTTGTTCTGCAGCGCCAGTTCGATGAGACGGCGCAGGCGCGGATCGGCGAAGAAATCGTGCCAGCCCAGCTCGACCGCGGGCACCTGGCCGGCATCGGCGGCGGCATCGGCAGGCAGGTAGGCCGGGCCCTGCGGGTAGGCTGCCTCCACCGGCGAGGCCGGCCGCTCATACCTGGGGATCAGGCTGCAGCCGGCCAGCATGGCCATGGCGGCAGCGCAGAGCAAGGTCTTCTTCATTCCAGCGCCTCTTCTTCCAGGGAGGCCACATGCGGCCCCGGCGGCTCCGGCCTGCGCTTGCGCCCGAACATGGAGGTGACGACGACGAAAAACAGCGGCACCCAGAAGATCGCCAGTACCGTGGCAGTGATCATGCCACCGATCACGCCGGTGCCGATGGCGTGCTGGCTGCCGGCACCGGCGCCGGTCGACACGGCCAGCGGAAACACGCCGAGCATGAACGCCAGCGAGGTCATCACGATGGGGCGCAGGCGCATGCGGCACGCCTCCACGGTGGCCTCGACCAGGCCCCTGCCCTGTTCGTACTGGCTCCTGGCGAATTCCACGATCAGGATGGCGTTCTTGGCGGACAGGCCGATGGTGGTCAACAGGCCCACCTGGAAGAACACGTCATTGGACAAGCCACGCCCCAGCGTGGCGAGCAGTGCGCCGATCACACCAAGTGGCACCACCAGCATCACCGAGAACGGGATCGACCAGCTCTCGTAGAGCGCTGCCAGGCACAGGAACACCACCAGCAGCGAAAGCGCATAGAGCGCCGGCGCCTGCGAGCCCGACAGCCGTTCCTCATAGGACAGGCCGGTCCAGGCATAGCCTACGCCCGGCGGCATCTGCTTCATGATCTCCTCGATCGCCGCCATGGCCTCGCCGGAGCTGCGCCCGGGCGCGGGCTCCCCCAGCAGTTCCACCGCCGCCACGCCGTTGTAGCGCTGCAGCTTGGGCGAGCCATAGGCCCACTTGCCGTCGGCAAAGGCGGAGAACGGCACCATCTCGCCCTTGTCGTTGCGCACGAACCACTTGTCGATATCGTCCGGGTTCATCCGGGAATCCGCGCGGCCCTGCACGTAGACGCGCTTGACCCGGCCGCGGTCGATGAAGTCGTTGACGTAGCTGGAACCCCAGGCGATCGACACCGTGCTGTTGATGTCAGCCAGCGAGACGCCAAGCGCGCGCGCCTTCTCATCGTCGATCACCAGCTGGTACTGCGGCTGGTCATTCAGGCCATTGGGGCGCACGCGCTGCAGCACCGGGCTTTGCGAGGCCAGCGCCAGGAACTTGTCACGCGCGTTCATCAGCGCCACGTGACCAATGCCGGCCTGGTCCTGCAGGTAGAGGTCAAAGCCGATGGCATTGCCCAGTTCCTGCACCGCGGGCGGGGCGAACGCGAATGACATCGAATCGCGGAAGCTCATGAACTTGCGCTGCGCGCGCGCGGCCAGGTCGAACACGCTGGTGCTGTCCCCGCTGCGCTGCTCCCATGGCTTGAGCAGGATGAAGGCCAGGCCCGAATTCTGGCCGCGGCCGGCAAAGTTGAAGCCGTTGACGGTGAACAGCGACTCCACCACGCCGCCCTCTTCCTTCAGCAGGTATTCGCGCATCTGGTCGAGTACCTTCTGCGTGCGCTCGGCCGTGGCGCCGGCCGGCGTCTGCACCTGTGCGTACAGCACGCCCTGGTCTTCTTCCGGCAGGAATGATGTGGGGATGCGCGTGAACAGGAAGCCCATCCCCACCAGGATGGCCACGTAGAGCAGCAGAAAAGGCAGCCGGCGCTTCAGGATGCCCGACACGCTGCGCTCGTAGCCCTGGGTGCTCGAGATGAACTTGCGGTTGAACCAGCCAAAGAAGCCGCCCTTGTTCTCGCCATGATCGCCCTTTTCGATGGGCTGGAGCATGGTGGCGCACAGGGCCGGCGTCAGTATCAGCGCGACCAGCACGGACAGCACCATGGACGAGACAATGGTGATGGAGAACTGCCGGTAGATCACGCCGGTCGAGCCACCGAAGAACGCCATCGGCAGGAACACCGCCGAGAGCACCATGGCAATACCCACCAGCGCGCCCTGAATCTGGCCCATGGAGCGCCTTGCGGCCTCCCTGGGCGGCAGGCCTTCCTCGGCCATCACGCGCTCGACGTTCTCCACCACGACGATGGCGTCATCCACCAGCAGCCCGATGGCCAGCACCATGCCGAACATGGTCAGCGTGTTGATGGTGTAGCCGAACGCCGCCAGCACGCCGAAGGTGCCCAGCAGCACCACCGGCACGGCGATGGTGGGGATCAGCGTGGCGCGGACGTTCTGCAGGAACAGGTACATCACCAGGAACACCAGCACGATGGCTTCCATCAGCGTCTTCACCACTTCGTGGATGGAGCCCGCGATCACCGGCGAGGTGTCATACGGGAAGACCACCTTCATCCCGGGCGGGAAGAAAGGCTCCAGCCCGTCCAGCGTCTTGCGGATGGCGCGCACGGTTTCCAGCGCGTTGGCCCCCGCGGCCAGCCGCACGGCAATGCCCGAGGCCGCCTGGCCGTTGTATTGCGCATTGATGTTGTAGTCCTGCCCGCCCAGGCCCACCTGGGCCACGTCCTTCAGGCGCACCTGGGAGCCGTCGGGGTTGACCTTGAGCAGGATGTTGCCGAACTGCTCGCTGGTCTGCAGCCGGGTCTTGCCGATCACGCTGGCATTGAGCTGCTGGCCGCGCACCGCCGGCAGGCCGCCAAGCTGGCCGGAGGCCACCTGGACGTTCTGCGCCCGGATGGCGCTGCTCACGTCCAGCGGCGTGAGCTGGTAGCTGTTGAGCCGGGCCGGATCGATCCATACCCGCATCGCATACTGGGCGCCGAACACTTGGAAGTCGCCCACGCCGTAGGTGCGCGAAAGCGGGTCCTGGAGATTCGAGACGATGTAGTTCGACAGGTCTTCCCGCGTGACCTTGGGGTCAGTGGAAATCAGGCCCACGATGACCAGGAAGTTGCGCACCGACTTGGTCACGCGGATGCCTTGCTGCTGCACTTCCTGCGGCAGCAGGGGCTGCGCCAGTGCCAGCTTGTTCTGCACCTGCACCTGGGCAATATCTGGATTGGTGCCCTGCTCGAAGGTCACCGTGATCGTCATGCTGCCATCGGCGTTGCTTTCCGAGGAGATATAGCGCAGGCGGTCCAGGCCGTTGAGCTGCTGCTCGATCACCTGTACCACGGTGTCTTGCACCGTCTCAGCGGAGGCGCCGGGGTAGTTGACCGAGATCGCGATGGTGGGCGGCGCGATGGCCGGATACTGGCTGATGGGCAGCGCGCGGATCGACAGCACGCCGGCCAGCATGATGACCAGGGCGATCACCCACGCGAAGATGGGCCGGTCGATAAAGAAATTGGACATGGCTACTCCCTCGCCCTGGCGGTGTGCTCAGGGCTTGGCCGCGGTCGTGGCGGACGGGGCGGACGCGGCGGCCGCCGGCGCGCCGGCGCCGGTCCCGGCCTGGGCTACGCGCACTTTCGCCCCGGGCCGCACGAACTGCAGGCCCTCCACGATGACGCGGTCGCCGGCCCCGAGCCCCTCGGAAACCAGCCACTTGTCGCCAACGGCGCGGTCGGTGCGGATCTGCCGCAGTTCCACCTCGTCCCTGGCATTGACCACCAGCGCCGTGGCCTGGCCCTTGAGGTCGCGCGTCACACCCTGCTGGGGCACGAGCAGGGCATCGGTCTTCACGCCTTCACGCAGGCGGGCATGGACGAACATGCCCGGCAATAGGTCATGGCGCGGGTTGGGAAACACCGCGCGCAGCGTCACCGAGCCGGTGCCCTGGTCCACGGCCACTTCGGAGAACTCAAGCCGGCCGGTTTCGGGATAGCGGGTACCGTCTTCCAACACCAGGCTGACCTGGGCCGCGTTGACGCCGGCACTTTGCAGTGCACCATTGGCCAGTTCGCGCCGCAGCCGCAGCAGGGACGACGAGGGCTGGGTCACGTCGACGTAGATCGGGTCAAGCTGCTGCACCACCGACAGCGCGGTAGCCTGGCCATTGGTGACCAGCGCACCTTCCGTCACATTCGAGCGCCCGATGCGCCCGGAAATCGGCGACAGCACCCTGGTATAGCGCAGGTTGATCTGGGCGCGGTCCACCGCCGCCTGCGCCTGCAGCCAGGCGGCCCTGGCCTCGTCATACTGCTGCTTGCTGACCGCCTCGTCACCGACCAGGCGCCCGTACCGCTCTGCCAGCAGGCGGGTGGATTCCAGCGTCGCCCTGGCGCTCTTGTAGGTGGTCTCGTAGGTGGATGGGTCGATCTGGTAGAGCTGCTGGCCCTGCGTGACGTCGCTGCCCTCCTTGAACAGGCGGCGCAGGATGATGCCGTCCACCTGCGGCCTGACTTCGGCAATGCGGAACGCCGTGGTGCGCCCGGGCAGTTCGGTATCCAGCGTCAGTTGCTCGGTCTTGAGCGTGACCACGCTCACTTGCGGTGGCGGCGGCGCTGCGGCCTCTTTCTTGTGACCGCATGCGGCAAGCATTGACATGGCGATGGCCAGCGTGACCGGAACCCAGGCGCTGCAGCCGCGTGATCGTTGCATTGCGATTTCCTGCGTAAGAATCAAGGCCGAGTCAAAATGTCACCGGCAAGCCGGTTGACCTGTGCCAGCGCGGAGCAGCAGGATGAAGCAAGGGCCATGCCCGCCGTCGCGCTAGCGCCAGTTGCGGAAGACGTAGCCGAGGAAGTCTATCCCGACTCGAAGAAATGGTTCGGCCGATTATCGGCTACCCATATTTCAAGAACTTACATCGCGATCCGACGTGAGCCGCGCAACCCGGGAAAGCGCAGGCACGAGGCGCTCCGCGATCACGGCACACCCAGCGCCCGGCTATTGCGGGAACAGCGACGTCTGCCCAGCCAGCAGCGTCTCGAAATCATCGTCCAGGAACGGCAGGATCGCATCGGCGATCGGCTGCAACTGCTTGTTGACGTAGTGGTCATAGTCGATCGGGGCCGACCGGGTCTCAAGCGGCTCCGGCCCTGAAACGGTCATCACATAGCTGATCCAGCCGCCGTGCTGATACTGGCGCGGACGCCCCTGGCGCTCGTTGTAGGCATCGGCGATACGGGCGGCGCGGACGTGCGGCGGCACGTTGCGCTGATAATCATCGAGCTTGCGGCGCAGCCGCTTGCGATAGACCAGTTGCTCGTCGAGCTCGCCGGCCAGGGTGCGGCGCACGATGTCCCGCACATAATCCGCGTACGGTTCGCGGTTGAAGATCTTTTCGTAAAGGGTCTGCTGGAAACACTGGGCGAGCGGTGACCAGTCCGTACGCACCGTCTCAAGCCCCTTGAACACCATCTCGACCGTCCCGCCAGGCCGTTCGACCTGGCCGGCATAGCGCTTCTTGCTGCCAAGGTCCGTGCCGCGGATGGTCGGCATCAAGAAGCGCCGGAAGTGCGTTTCGAACTGGAGTTCCAGCGCGCTTTCCAGTCCATAGGTCTGCCAGAGGTGGTCGCGCCACCAGTCGTTGACGCAGGCGACGAGGCTGCGGCCGATCTGGCTGGCATCGGCTTGCGTTCGCGCGCGGCGCAGCCAGACGAAGGTGGAATCCGTGTCGCCATAGATCACCTCATAGCCGCGGGCCTCGATCAGCGCGCGGGTCTGTCGCATGATTTCGTGCCCGCGCATGGTGATCGACGACGCCAGCCGCGCATCGAAGAACCGGCAACCGCTGGACCCGAGCACGCCGTAGAACGCGTTCATGATGATCTTGAGCGCCTGGGAGAGCGGCTGGTTCCGGTCACGCTTGGCGGCCTCGCGGCCTTGCCAGACCCTGGCGACGATCGCCGGCAGGCAGTGCTTGGTCCGGGAAAACCGCGCACCGCGGAAGCCGGGCACCGAATCGGCATCGTCCGGCTGCGCAAGGCCCTCGACCAGGCCGATCGGGTCGATCAGGAAGGTCCGGATGATCGACGGGTAGAGGCTCTTGTAGTCCAGCACGAGCACCGATTCGTAGAGCCCCGGCCGCGAGTCCATGACGAAGCCGCCAGGGCTGGCCTCGGGCGCCTTCTCGCCGAGGTTGGGCGCGACATACCCCTGGCGGTGCATCAGCGGCATGTAGAGATGCGTGAAGGCGGCGACCGAGCCGCCGCTGCGGTCGGCCGGCAGGCCCGTGACCGTGGCGCGCTCCAGCAGGAACGGCAACAGCTCCGTCTTTTCGAAGATCCGCGTCACCAGTTCGCAATCGCGCAGGTTATAGCGGGCCAGCGCCGGCTTGTCCTGCTCGAACATGCGATCGATGGCGTCCATGCGGTCGTACGGGTTGTCGACCGCCTTGCCCTCGCCGAGCAGGGTCTGCGCCACCGATTCCAGGCTGAACGAGGGGAAGCTCCACGTGGCGGAACGCAGCGCCTCGATGCCGTCGATGATCAACCGGCCTGGTGCGCTGGCGAAATAGTGCTGCTGGGCGTTGTGCTCGCGCCATTCCATCTCGGCTCCGCCGCGGCCGAGACGCAGCGGAATCTGGAACTTGCGCGCATGCTCGTGCAGCACGCGCAGGTCGAACTGAACCAGATTCCAGCCGAGGATCGCGTCGGGATCATGATCGGCCAGCCACCGGTTCAACTGCTCCAGCAACTCGGGCCGCGTGGCGCAGTATTCGAGCGAGAAATCGACGTCGGCGGGCATTTGCGGCGCCGCGCCCAGCATGTAGACCTGGCGCTGACCGCAGCCTTCCAGCGCAATCGAATAGAGTTCGCCGAACGCGTTGGTTTCGATATCGAGCGAGGCCAGGCGCAGCGTGGGCCGGTAGTCCACCGACGGCTTCATCTGGGCATTGCGCAGCACATCGCCGGGGCCCGGCCCACCTTCGAACCAGACCGGGGCGGTGATGAAACGCTCCATCAGGTAGCGTTCGGGCGGGCGGATATCGGCTTCGTAGACATCCACGCCGGCGTCGCGCAATGAGCGGCTGAGCTGGATCAGCTGCCGATGCTGGCGGCAGTACAGGCCGAGTACGGGCCGGCGCTGGAAATCCCGGAGCTTGAGCGGGCGCAGCTCGACATTGCGCTCGCGGCACAGCAGCGCCTCGGCACGCTCACGCTGGGACTCGGGGATAAACGCGACTGACGGCTGACAGGACAGGTGCAGGTGGCGCGGACCATTATCGGTCGCCAGCCAGAATTCGACTTCGGTGCCGGCCGGCGTATCGCGCCAATGTCGGGTCAGGATGAAACCCTGCTGAAGTGCCACGTTAAGAACATTGGGAAACGGCTACCGGCCGGGATTCTAGCGCAGACATGGGCCGGGTGCGTGAGCCGCGTAAGCCACCCCGAGGCATCTCCGGTTCACACAAAGCGGTCGTGCAGGATGGAGGCGGTCAATTCGCGCTTCTTCCAATACATATGGTGGATGCGCTCCTGCAATTTGCCCAGCACCATGACGTCGAGGTTGCCATAGGTCAGCAGCACGGCAGGCTGCGAGCCATCGCCTTCCTCGTGTTCGAGGCTGTCGAACGGGGGGAAGCCGTACTTTTCCAGGAAGGCCGCGATTTCCTCGTCCGAGGTGCCAGGTTCGATGTTGCCGAGCAGCAAACGACTCATGATTGTCTCTCCCAGTCGATGGAGAAGTGGCCCTGCCCCAGCCCCCATTGAGGTTGGCACTGAGACACGTTACATCAATTCTAGGATGGGCTGCTGCCCTGCCGTGCCGCCTCTATCGCGGCGATATCAATCTTTTTCATCGTCATCATGGCGTCGAATGCGCGCTTGGCCGCCGCGCGGTCGGGATCGGTTATCGCCGCGCTGAGCGCGCGCGGGGTAATCTGCCATGACAGTCCCCACCGGTCCTTGCACCAACCGCATTCGCTTTCCTGGCCGCCATTGCCGACGATCGCATTCCACAAGCGGTCGGTTTCGGCCTGGTCGTCCGTCGCAATCTGGAAAGAGAAAGCTTCGTTGTGCTTGAAATGCGGGCCGCCGTTCAGCCCGAGGCAGGGAATGCCGGCGACGGTGAACTCGACCGTCAGGACATCGCCCTGCTTGCCGTCGGGATAATCGCCCGGCGCACGGTGGACGGCACTGACAGCGCTGTCGGGAAATGTTTCGGCATAGAAGTTTGCGGCATCAAGGGCGTCGTGGTCGTACCACAAGCAGATCGTGTTCTTGCTATGCATAATGTGTCTCCTGGAAAGTCGAGCACCGGGATTCCATCACCATCAAGACAACGCCAATCGTCCACATCGCCTGACCTTGGTCTGTCGGATGCACCGGATGCCGTCGTCGGACTCCAATGTCTCACATTCCGGTGGCGGGCGCAGGCTGCGCAAAGGGTGAACTGAAGCCGCCTGCGGCCGCTGTCACATGGACTCGAACCGGACATGCTGCAGCGCGTCAGCCTCGACTTTTCCGTGGCGACGGACCTGGCCGACGGGCTTGTGGCCGAGGCAGGACTGTCGCGAGCGTCTCACTGGGCCTGCGCCGCACGCACGAACGCGTCGCGCGCAGTAATCCGCTTGATGTAGTCCTGGATGCGCGGGCTCTCGCTGATGCGGGGCGCGCCGAATCGCCCCGCCCATGCCAGCGAGGCACCAAGATAGACATCCGCCGCGCTGAAGGTCGCGCCGAGCACGAAGGGCCGGGAGTCAGGGCTTGCTCGATGGCCTCGATCACATCGTCATAGTCGCCCCAGCCGACCGCCTGCTTCGGCAGCGGCGCCTCTTTGCGCATCATCCGGTCGGTCAGCGCGGGTTCGAAGCAACCGCCGCAGAAGAACAGCCACCGCAGCACCGTGGCGCGCGCGGACGAGCCTGCAGGCGGCATCAGCCCGGCCTGCGGAAAGGCATCCGCCAGCCAGGCGATAATCGCGCCGTTCTCGGTCAGGACCGTGCCGTCCTGCAAGACCAGCGTTGGAATCTTCCCCATCGGATTGATCGCCAGGAACTCCGGCGAGCGGCTCTCTCCCTTGGTGAAATCGATGTGCTGCAACTTGTAGTCAGCCCCGACCTCCTCCAGCATCCAGCGCGCCACCGAGGCGCGGCTTTGGGGGTTGTAGTAGAGCGTCATGGTCATACTGTCCTCCTGCCGCGTTCGGCCGTGTGGTTTCGACCGCAGCAGGATAGCATCCGCCGGCTGCCACAAACCGCTTCCGTTGTGGGAACCCTCACCCGGCCCGCGCAACCGCCCGCGCGAGCCGTGCGACGCCCTCGCCGATCTGCGTCAGGTTCGCGCTCGCGAACGACAGCCGGAGTGCGGCGCGCTGGCGCCGCTCCACATAGAATCCGGCACCCGGGACGAACAGCACCTTTTCCGCGATCGCGTGCGGCAGTAGTGCGGCGGCATCGTCGATGCCATCCAGCGCGGCCCAAAGGAACATCCCTCCCGCCGGCGATGCGAAGCGGATGCGCTCACCAAAGGCCTGGCGCAGCGCCGCCGCCAGCAGGTCGCGCTTGTCACGATAGGCCGCGACTTCCCGCGCGACCTGTGCCGGCAGCCGGCCCGCTTCCAGGTACTGCGCCGCGGCCAGCTGGATCCACGGCGGCGTGCAGAGGTCGGATACCTGCTTGGCAATCACGGCGCGGCGCACGATCTCGGGCGCGGCGACCATCCAGCCGATCCTCAGGCCGGGGGCCAGCGTCTTCGACAGGCTGGCCAGGTGAACGAGCCACGGCCGCGCCTCGGGTACCGACGCGCAAAGCGCCAGCAGCGAAGGCGGCGCTGCGCCATCGAAGCTCAGCGCCCCGTAGGGATCGTCCTCGACCAGCACCACGCGGTGCCGCGCTGCCAGCCTCAGCAGCTGCAGCCGGCGTGCGGGCGACAGCGTTGCACCAGTGGGATTGGCGAAGGTTGGCACCGTATAGATCAGCCGGGGGCGCAACGATGGCTCGGCCAGCATGGCTTCGAGTGCTGCCACGTCCATGCCGTCGTGATCAGACGGCACGCCGCGTATGTCGGCGCCGGCCAGCCGCAAGGCCTGCAGCGTCGCGGAATAGGTCGGCTCCTCGACCAATACCACGCTGCCGGGTTCGACCAGCGCACGCACGAGAAAATCGAAGCCCTGCTGCGAGCCGCTGGTCACGAGCAGCTCGTCCTGGGTCACCGGCGCGCCGCGCCCGGCCATCAACGACGCCAGGGCATGGCGCAGCGCCGGCGCGCCTTCGGTAGCGCCGTACTGCAGGCATTCGGCAGGCCGCTCGCGCAGCACGCTTGCCGACGCTGCGCCAATGCCGTCGACATCGAACAGCGTGGGGCACGGATAGCCGCCGGCGAACGAGATCATCGCGGGATCGGACAGGTACTTGAACAGTTCCCGGATCGGAGAGCCCGCCGGGTCGCGCAGCGCGGGAACGAAAGGATAGGCGGCGTCGGAAATCATGAGCGGATGCAGCGCGTGCTGGACATGGGAAAGGGCTGGCGTGCTTCAGTCCACCGAAGCACCGGACAGGCGAACGATCTCGCCCCACTTCTGGCGATCCTTCTTCAACACGTCGGCAAACGCCTCCGGTGAACTGGGCGCGGGCTCCGCGCCCAGTTCGCGCATTTTTGCCTGCACGCCTGGCTCGCTGAGCACGCGCGTCAGGTCCTGGCTGATTTTCTGCGCCACTGCGGCGGGCACCCCGCGCGCGCCAGCAGGCCGAACCATGGGCTTGCATCAAAGCCGGGGACGGGGCCCGCGGCGGCGACCGTCGGCACATTCGGCAGCGCCGACGAGCGCGCCGGCGTGGTCACGGCCAGCGGCTTGAGCTTGCCCGAGCGGATAAACGGCAGCGACGCCGGCAGGTTGTCGAACATCACGTCAACGCTGCCGCCCATCAGGTCGGAGATGGCCGGGCTGCTGCCCTTGTAGGCGACGTGGCTCATCTCCGTGCCGGTCATGCGCTGGAACAGCTCGCCCGCGAGGTGCGTGGACGTGCCGTTTCCGGCCGACGCCATGTTGACGCGCTTCGGATTGGCTTTCAGGTAGGCGATGAACTCGGGCAGCGTCTGCACGCGGGCGCGTTCCGCAAACGCCGGCGAGAGCACCACCACGTTGGGTACGCGCGCCACCATCGCGACCGGCGCGAAGTCGGCGTCGGCATCATAGGGCAGCTTCTTGTACAAGGCCGGGTTGATGCCGAACTCGCCCACCGAGCCCATCAGCAAGGTGTAGCCGTCCGCCGTGGACTTGGCGGCCGTGCCGGTGCCGACGATGCCGCCCGCGCCGGGGCGGTTGTCGACCACCACCGATTGCTTCCATTGCGTGGCAAGTTGCTCACCGATCAGCCGGGCCACCATGTCAGTGGTGCCGCCCGGCGGGTATGGCACGATGATGCGCACCGGCTTGGCCGGGAACTCGAGTGCACCGGCGATGCCGGGCATGGTCGCGCCGAATGCAAGGGTGCCGGCGGCGAGCGCGCTGAACAAGCGTTTCATGCAGTCTCCTGTCTACCTGATGGTTGTCGTTATGAGGTTGTCGTTATGACGATGCCGGGAAGGGGCGGCAACGCAAGGATCGAATCATTTCTCATCAACTCCAAGCTTTCAAGCGAGATTTCCGTATAGGATGATGACCTAAAATCATCAACTCAGCCCTCCCCCAATGCGGCAACGACTCCCCAGCCTGTCCAGCCTGCGCGCCTTCGAGGCGGCCGCGCTGCACCTGAACCTGCGCCGTGCGGCGGCGGACCTGTTTATCACTGAGAGCGCGGTGTCGCGCCAGATTGCGTCGCTGGAAGGGCTGCTGGGCGTGCAGCTGTTCCACCGCGCCAACCAGCGCATCACGCTGACGGCGGCCGGCTCGCTCTACAGCGGACAGGTGCGGGAGTTGCTGCGCAAGCTGCAGCGCGACACGCTCGACCTGATGGCGCACGAGGGCGCGGGCGGCACCGTCGAGCTGGCCTGCGTGCCCACGCTGGCGGTCGAGTGGCTGATACCGCGGCTGCCGGCCTTCTATGCACGCCATCCGGGGATCGTCGTCAATATCAGCGCGCAGTCAGACATCTTCCTGTTCGATGGCACGCCCTACGACGCGGCGATTCACTTTGGCGAGGCCGTCTATCCCGGCGCGCGTGCCGACCGGATGTTTGACGAAGAATCAGTGGCGGTCTGCCATCCGGACTATTTCGGCGGCAGAAAACGGATCACCCCGCATGACATCGCCCTGTCCCCGCTGCTGCACCTCGCCACGCGCATTCTCGGCTGGAAGCAATGGATGGAAGCGGCCGGCATCGACGACGTCAACGCCATGCGCGGTGCACGCTTCGACCACCATTCCATGGTCATCGCCGCCGCACGCACCGGGCTGGGCGTTGGTCTCGTGCCGCGCTTCCTCGTGGGGGAATACCTGGCAAACCGCCAACTGGTAATGCCCCTCGCCCATTCGCAGCGCTCCACGAGCGCATATCACCTGGTCTCGCCGGATACACGGCCGATGAGTGAGGCGATGCAGCGGCTACGCGAGTGGCTACTGGAAGCCGCGGGCGAGTTTGCGACAAGGCAGGCTGCGCCTGCGGACGATGCCGCCAAGCAGCAAGCCGGCGCACGCCGCGGATGACGTCCGACTCGGCCGGCCAGCACGGCGGGCCACGTCGACCGCGATCATGGATCCGGGCTAACCGAACTCACACCACCATTTCCAGATCCGGCGTGGGCCGGCGTTCCAGCAATGCCGCCAGCCTGCGCAGCGCAGCCGATAACTGCGCGCGGTCCTCCACGCCACCGAGCGAGATGCGGATGGCATTCGGCGCGTTGGGCCCCTCCCAGAAGGCGTCAGATGGCGTCACGCGCAGGTCCTCCGCCAGCGCGGCCCTGGTGAGCTGCTGCGCCGACCAGTGCTCCGGCAAGCGATGCCATGCGTGGATGGCGCTGGGTGGGAGCTGGCCGATCCCGCTCAGCCATCGGCTTGCCAGCGCGCATCTCGCCAACGCTTCGGTCCTGATGCCGTCGAGCAACTGCATGGCCGAGCCATCGTGGATCCATTGGGTCGCCAGGGCGGCGGTCATCGGTGCCGCCATCAGGGCGAAGGCCCGCAGCGATGCCAGCAGATCGTCGCCGCGCCTGCCCTCGGGCAGCATGACATACGCGGTACGCAGCCCCGGACTGAGCGTCTTGGACAGGGTCGAGACATAGTACGTGCGCTCGGGAGCGAAGCTGGACAGCGGCGGCGGCGCTGACGGCGTCAGCAGCCAGTAGGGATCATCCTCCAGCAAGGTGACATCACAGTGCGCCGCGGCCTTGGCAATGGCCTCCCTGCGTGAGGCCGGCATGGTGTGCGTAGTGGGATTCTGGGCGGTCGGATTGAGGTAGGCCAGCGTTGCACCGTCGGAGCGGGCCGCTTCGAGGGCGTCGGGGAGCATCCCGTCGGCATCGACCTGCGCGATGATCACACGCCGTCCGAGTTGTGCCGCGGCCGCGCGAATACCGGGGTAGGCCAGCGGCTCGCTCACGATCGCATCGCCCGGCCGGGTCCTGGCCAGGATCACGGCGGCCAGCGCAGCCTGGGCGCCCGGGCACACCACCAGCCGCCCAGTGGCGATGGGCCCGAATATCTGCGCGAGCCAGAGTGTTCCGGCCGATCGGTCGGCAGCACTGCCGCCGCCGAGCTGGTAGGTCATCAGCAGGTGCGGGTCGCTATGCAGCAACACCTGCGACAGGCCGCGCCGCAACAGGTCCTGGAAATCCAGCCGCGCCGGTGGCGGCGGCACGTTCATGCTCATGTCGATCACCCGCGCCAACTCCGCCCGCGGCGCGGCAATGAAGGTGCCGAGCGCCCCGCGGGCATCGATCAGGTGCCGCCGCTTGGCCTCGTTGTAGGCACGCGTGACCGTGGTCAGGTCCACGCGGAGGGTTTTGGCCAGACTGCGCTGCGGCGGCACGCGGTCGCCCGCTACCAGCCGGCCTTCGCCGATCGCGCGCTCGATAAAGTCCACGATCTGCAAGTAGCGCGCACCGCTACCTGTTGTGATCTCCAGATCCCATTTAGCACTTTCTTCGGCGCCGACATCGATTCCTTGCATGGATTTCATCGGGTAGATTTCTTCGATGTATGGGTTTTGTCTTGCATTAGCATGCCAGACATCACCGAGGGAATCCATACAAACCACTCCCGCGCGGAGCTGAGCCAGCACTTGAATCGGAGCGCGTGGCCGGAAACCTTCGGTGATCCGTAACCAAGGTGTCCGAAATGCTCAAACCTATTGCCGGGCCGGCAGACAAGAATCAACAAGGCCCGCTCCCCCGCCCATCCCCCGGCCCGAAGCGCCGCCTTCCCACACTGTTGCTGTGCGCCTGCCTGACCGCCCTGCTGAGTGGCTGCAACCTGGAACTGCTCAACCCCAAGGGCAGCATCGGGGAACAGGAAAAGTCACTGATCCTGATTTCCCTGTTCGTCATGCTGATGGTCGTCATCCCCGTGATCGTCCTGACGCTGTGGTTCGCGTGGCGCTACCGTGAAACCAATACGAGCGCCACCTATGCCCCAAATGGGCGCACTCCACCAAGATCGAGGTCGTGGTCTGGGGCATACCCTGCGTGATCGTGGCCTGCCTGGCGGTGCTGATCTGGGACTCGACGCACAAACTCGATCCCTATCGGCCCCTGGAATCGCAGGTCAAGCCGATCCAGGTCGATGTGATCGCCCTGAACTGGAAATGGCTGTTCATTTATCCGGACTACGGCGTCGCGTCGCTGAACCAGCTTGCGATCCCGGTCGGCACGCCGGTCAATTTCCGGCTGACCGCGGAATCGATGATGAACTCGTTCTTCATCCCGCAGCTCGGCAGCATGGTCTACGCCATGGCGGGGATGCAGACGCGCCTGCACCTGATCGCCGACACCCCCGGCATCTATCTCGGCCAGTCCGCCGCCTACAGCGGCCCGGGCTTCTCGGACATGCATTTCAAGACCCTGGCCACCTCGCGCGAGGAGTTCGATGCCTGGATCCAGGTTGCCCGCGCTTCGTCCCAGGCGCTCGACCTGAACACCTACCGCACGCTTGAACTGCCCAGCAGCAAGGACCCCGTGACGCTGTATGCCACCGTCGCGCCGAAGCTGTTCGACCAGGTCGTCGACAAATACATGCTGGCAAACGGCCAGATCTGCCGCGCGGACACCCCCGAATCTCTGCAGGCCTTCCAGCGCGTCCCGTCGGCGCCCGCTGGCCGCATGGAGCAATAAGAATGCTTGGAAAACTCAACCTGGACGCCATCCCCCTCCATGAGCCGATCATCATGGGGACGCTGGCCGCCGTGATCGTGCTGGGCATGGCACTGATGGGCGCCATCACGTACTACGGCAAGTGGAAGACCCTGTGGAGCGAATGGATCTGCTCGGTCGACCACAAGAAGGTCGGCGTGATGTACATCATCCTGGCGCTGGTGATGCTGCTGCGCGGCTTTGCCGACGCCATCATGATGCGCGCCCAGCAGGCGATCGCCTATGGCGATGCCGCGGGCTACCTGCCGCCGCACCACTACGACCAGATCTTCACGGCGCACGGCGTGATCATGATCTTCTTTGTCGCGACGCCGCTGGTGCTCGGCCTGATGAACGTGATCGTGCCGCTGCAGATCGGCGCGCGCGACGTCGCCTTTCCGTTCGTCAATTCGCTGAGCTTCTGGATGTCGGCAATGGGCGCGGTGCTGGTGATGATGTCGATGTTCGTCGGCGACTTCGCGGCCACCGGCTGGGTCGCCTACCCGCCGTTGTCCGAGCTCGGCTACAGCCCCACGCCCGGCGTTGACTACTACATCTGGTCGCTGCAGATATCCGGGCTTGGCACCACGCTGACGGGCATCAACTTCATCGTCACCATCCTGCGCATGCGCGCGCCGGGCCTGAACCTGATGAAGATGCCGGTCTTCACCTGGACCGCCCTGATCACCAACATCCTGATCGTGGCGATCTTCCCGGTACTGACCGCCACGCTCGCCCTGCTCACCGCCGACCGCTACCTCGGCATGCATTTCTTCACCAATGAACTCGGCGGCAACGCCATGATGTACGTGAACCTGATCTGGATCTGGGGCCACCCGGAGGTCTACGTGCTGATCCTGCCGGCGTTCGGCGCCTTCTCCGAGATCATCGCCACGTTCTCGCGCAAGCCGCTGTTCGGCTACAAGTCGATGGTGTACGCCACCTCGTCGATCGGCGTGCTGTCGTTCTTCGTCTGGCTGCACCACTTCTTCACCATGGGCTCTGGGGCGAACGTCAATGCCTTTTTCGGCATCATGACCTCGATCATCTCGATCCCCACCGGCGTGAAGCTGTTCAACTGGCTGTTCACCATGTATCGGGGCCGGATCCGCTTCCATACCGCGACCATGTGGACTATCGGCTTTATGGTGACGTTCGCGGTCGGCGGCATGACCGGCGTGCTGCTCGCCATTCCCGGGCCGACTTCGTGCTGCACAACAGCC
The DNA here is from genome assembly GCA_022041995.1 of Cupriavidus necator. Taxonomy (GTDB): domain Bacteria; phylum Pseudomonadota; class Gammaproteobacteria; order Burkholderiales; family Burkholderiaceae; genus Cupriavidus. The sequence goes on along the minus strand of CP074381.1, from coordinate 1,935,179 downwards.
TGTTCCTGGTCGCGCACTTCCACAACGTGATCATCGGCGGCGTGCTCTTCGGCTGCCTGGCCGCGATCAGCTTCTGGTTCCCGAAGGTGTTCGGCTTCAGCCTGAACGAGTTCTGGGGCAAGGTCTCGTTCTGGTGCTGGCTGACCGGCTTCTTCCTGGCCTTCATGCCGCTCTACGTGCTGGGCTTCAAGGGCATGACCCGCCGGATGAACCACTATGCCAATGTCGACTGGCATCCCTACCTGGTGGTGGCGCTGGTGGGTGCCTTCGTCATCGGCGCCGGCATCCTGGCGATGATGGTGCAGTTCGCGGTCAGTATCCGCGACCGCAAGCAGAACCAGGACCTGACCGGCGACCCGTGGGATGGCCGCAGCCTGGAGTGGTCGACGGCCTCGCCGGCGCCGTTCTACAACTTCGCCCACGTGCCCCATATCACCTCGCTGGAGCAGCACTGGGACGACAAGGAAGCCGGGCGCGCATGGCGCCAGCCCGCCCGCTACGAAGACATCCACATGCCCCGCAACACCTCGGCTGGCTTCATCGTGTCGGCGTTCGGGCTGCTGTGCTGCTTCGCACTGGTCTGGCACATGTGGCTGGTTGCCGTCGCCGGCCTGGTCGGCGCCATCGCGACCTTCGTCGTGCGCAGCTATGACCGCGATGTCGACTATTACGTGCCGGCCGCCGAAGTCGAGCGGATCGAACGCGCGCGCTTTGCACAACTGCAGGAAGCTGCCTGACCATGACTCCGACTCTCTCCCCTACCCTGCACCATCCCGGGCACGAGGCGGCCCATGACGCCGCGCACCACCATCACGAAGCCGGCGCGCACACCCCGCTGGGGTTCTGGCTTTACCTGATGAGCGACTGCCTGATCTTCGCGGTGTTGTTCGCCACCTTCGGCGTGCTGTCCGGAAACACAGCCGGCGGCCCCGGCGGGCGGCAACTGTTCGAGCTGCCGTTCGTGTTCGCCGAAACCATGGTGCTGCTGCTGAGCAGCTATACCTTCGGCCTGGCCATGCTCAGGCAGGGCGCCGACGACGCGCCGCGGATGATCCGCTGGCTGGCGCTAACCTTCGCGCTCGGCGCCCTGTTCATCGCCATGGAGGTCTACGAGTTCGCGCACCTGCTGCACCAGGGCGCGGGTCCCGGTGTCAGCGCCTACCTGTCGGCCTTCTTCACGCTGGTCGGCACACACGGGCTGCATGTCACGTCAGGCCTGCTGTGGCTTGCGGTGATGATCCACCAGATCAGGCATTTCGGGCTGGACGATATCGTGCGCCGCCGGCTGGCCTGCCTGAGCCTGTTCTGGCACTTCCTGGACCTGGTCTGGATCTGCGTCTTTACCTTCGTCTACCTGCGGGAGTTCGCATGAAATCGTCCCATCTTCATTCGGTGCATGCGGACCAGACCGCCGCGCACGGCAGCGTGCGCGGCTACACCATCGGACTGCTGCTGTCGGTCGCGCTGACGATGGCGTCGTTTGCGGCAGTGATGCCCGGATCCCTGCCAACGCAGGCCGCGATTGCGCTGGTGGTCGGCCTTTGCGTCGCGCAACTGCTGGTGCAGCTGGTGTACTTCCTGCACCTGGGCACCGGTCCCGGCCAGCGCGGCAACACCGCCATCTTTGCCTGTACCGGCTTCCTGATCGCCATCGTCGTGGCCGGCTCGTTGTGGGTGATGCACAACGCCGACATCAACATGATGCCGACCGACATGTCCGTCGAACGGGCACGGGCAAAAGACTAGCGCTCGCGCGCAAGGAGACTTTCCACCATGTATGTCTATGACGCCATTGACCAGAAGCTCGTCGACGAACGCGTCGTGCAGTTCGCCGACCAGACCCGCCGCTTCCTGAACGGCCAGCTCAGCGAGGATGAGTTCCGCGTGCTGCGGCTGCAGAACGGCCTCTATATCCAGCGCCATGCGCCCATGCTGCGCGTGGCGATTCCCTACGGCATGCTGGCGTCGCGGCAGTTGCGCAAGCTCGCGGGAATCGCGCGCCGCTGGGATCGCGGCTACGGGCACTTCAGCACGCGCCAGAACCTGCAGTTCAACTGGCCGCGGCTCGAGGATGCTCCCGCCATTCTCGCCGAACTGGCCACGGTGCAGATGCACGCGATCCAGACCAGCGGCAACTGCATCCGCAATACCACCACCGACCACTTTGCCGGCATCGCGCCCGACGAACTGGTGAACCCGCTGGTGTGGTGCGAGATCGTCCGGCAATGGTCGATGCTGCATCCCGAGTTCGCCTTCCTGCCGCGCAAGTTCAAGATTGCCATCAGTGGCGCGCAGACGGACCGGGCCGCGGTCGGGGTCCATGACATCGGGCTGCAGGCCGTTGCACAGGACGGCCAGGCCGGCTTCAAGGTCTGGGTCGGTGGCGGCATGGGCCGCACGCCGATGGTGGGCAAGCTGATCAACCCCTTCGTCCCCTGGCAGGACCTGCTGACCTACCTGCAGGCCACGCTGCGCGTCTACAACCTGCACGGCCGCCGCGACAACAAGTACAAGGCGCGCATCAAGATCCTGGTGAAAGACCTGACCCCGGAAGTGTTCCGTGAGCAGGTGGCAGAGCAATGGCAACGCATCCGAGGCGGCCCGGACACCGTATCCGAGGACTTTGTCGCGTCCATCGCCGGGCGCTTCACGATCCCGCCGTATGACCCCGCTGCCGCGGACGAGCCGGAGGTGTCAGCCGAACTGGCGAAGACCGACCGCGCCTTCCGCCTGTGGCTGAAGAGCAATGTGCATCGGCACCGGGTGCCTGGCTACGCTGCCGTCACGGCATCGCTGAAAGCCACGGGACCGGCGCCCGGCGACATCACTGCCGACCAGATGGAAATCATGGCCGACCTGGCCGAGCGCCACGGCTTCGGCGAGCTGCGCGTGTCGCATGAGCAGAACCTGATCCTTGCCGACGTCCGCCGCAGCGGCCTGCACGCCTTGTGGCAGGAGCTGGACGCCGCCGGGCTGGCCACGCCGAACGTGGGCCTGATCACCAACATCATCGCCTGCCCCGGGGGCGACTTCTGCTCGCTGGCCAATGCCGTCTCGATCCCTCTGGCGCAGGCCATCCAGGAGCGCTTCGACGACCTCGACCACGCGCACGACATCGGCGAACTGGACCTGAACATCTCCGGCTGCATCAACTCCTGCGGCCACCACCATGTCGGCCACATCGGCATCCTCGGCGTCGACAAGGCCGGCGAAGCCTGGTACCAGATCACCATCGGTGGCCGGCAGAACGGCGGCGACAGCCCGGGCCGCCTGGATGGCGTGGCGGCCGGGGGCGCTGCCATCGGCCGCATCATCGGGCCGTCATTTGCCCAGGAGCAGGTTCCGGATGTGGTCGAACGACTGATCGAGACCTACTTGCTGCATCGGGACAGCGACGCCGAACGCTTTGTCGACGTGGTCGGCCGAATCGGCATCGAACCATTCCAGCGCGCTGTGTACCCGGATCCTGTCACCGGTGCGCGGCGAGCTCGCCAGGAGACGGCGCATGCCTGACCAAGACCATTCCGCCGGACCTGACCGGCGCAACGTCATCCGCGACGGACAACTGATCGCGGACAACTGGCTCACTCACACCGGCGATGCGCAAGACGCCGGCAAGGCCTGCCCGCCTGACGAGCCCGGCTACCTGGTAACCCTGGAGAACTGGACCGCCCACCGCACGCGGTATCGGCTGCGCCGGTATCCGCTCGCGGTCTACCTGTCGCCGGATGCGGAGCCTCAGACCCTGCTCGAACCTGGGGCCACGGTCATGGATCCGACCGGCATCGCGATGATTGCCATCGATTTCCCGGTCTACACGGATGGCCGTGGCTATTCGATCGCACAGCTGCTCCGGCACCAGCTAGGCTGGACCGGAGAGCTGCGCGCCGTGGGTGACGTGATGATCGACACCGTGCACTACCTGGCGCGTTGCGGTTTCAACAGCTTTGCGCTCAAGCCCGGGCACGACCCGGCAGCGGCATTGCGCGCCCTGTCCACGTTCTCATCGTCGTACCAGCGCAGCTATGGCCCCGCAAGCCGATAGCAAGAGCTGCCTGGCGCCGATGCGAAAGATGCCCGTCCAGCCCTGCGCAAAGCCTGATAGCTTGTGGTCCGCTATCGCCGAACTCTCGGGCGGGCAGCTGCATACGATTATCGATATCGCGCACAGCTCACCGAAGGCGACGACAGATATGGCTTCGTTCAGGGCTCGCATTCTCGGTGTCTTCGCAGACGTCGCCGGTTTTGAAATCACCCCGCCTTCAGAATCCATTCTGCAAGAGCTCTGGGAACGGTATCGCTCCACCCTCTCCTCGTTCCAGCACCGCTGATCATTCGAAGTATCTGGATACAGCCGAACCGGCCTGGAGCGACACCGCGTGCTCAAAAGTTGGCTTCAATGGCCATCCTGGCGCCCTCCGGCACCTCGTTCGGAATGACCCGGTGCGCAAGAATCGCGTAGCTCCGGGCAGCCGCTACCGCCGTGGGATTCACCAGCCGCTTCGGGCCGCCCAGCCAGGCAAAATGATCTCTCCCGTCGTCGCTACGGAACCAGGCAAAGTCGCCGATGGCGTCAAGGCCGCGCTTCACCATCTTCAGCAGCGCCAGCGCTTCCTCGGAAACCCCCAGGTGCCGCCCTGTGTCATGAATGACCGTGGCCAGATTGCGGAGCTTGTTGGTCGAGGTGGCCTCGCCGTTCGCCTGGTCAGGTAACAACTCGACGACCAGAATCCCCCTGTGCGCGGTGATGCGTGCATGCTGCATAGATCCTCCCGACTGATGGATGTCGCCTTGCGACCTTACGCATTGACCAAGCAAGTTCCTGGCCAGGCCATGCCGGAAGTGCAGCGTACAGCCCGCTTATGACATTTCGCCCGGCATTGGCTGCGGGAGCGGCAGTTGAGCGCGGGCGCCGCTGTGGCGCCAATGCTCCGGTGTTGGTACCGGCCCGGCACTTCCCGCGGACGGTTGGACCGCAGGCGACTCGCGAGCCCCAATCGCATGCACAACCCGCCACTCCCAGGGCAAGGCGCTGCCCTATCCTTGCTATTGGGACGCTCAGCGCGGCAATCCTGCCGTCGGGCATGGGCATAGGCTGTTAGTCAGTCCAGGCGGGTGGGTGGCATGCGCGCGTTGGTCTTCTGCTCTGTGCAGTTGCTGTTGGCGGTGACGTGGACCCTCTATGTGGCCTTCCTGCCGCAGCTGGCCGCGCAGGCCGGCATCGCGCGCGCGCACGTCGCCTTGATCCTGCTGATGGACCAGGTGATCTTTGTCGTCATGGACTTCACGGTGGGCGTCGCGGCCGACCGTGTCGCCAATGCGATGCGCAGGCTGGGGGGCTGGATGCTGGGGCTGTCGGCCATCTCCGCACTGGCGTTCCTGTTGTTGCCCCGGGTAACGTCACCGGCGCTGCTGCTGGGCCTGACCGCGCTCTGGGCGGCCACCTCTTCGGCGTTGCGCGCGCCGCCCATGGTGATCATTGCCCGGCGACTGCCTGCGACCGCGTCGTCGTTCCTGGTGGGATGCTCGCTGCTCGGCATCGGCCTTGCCGGGGCCGTGGCGCCGCTGCTGACCGCCCGGCTGCGCGATGCCTCGCCCATGCTGCCGTTCCTGGCCGCCAGCGCGGGGCTGGTGGTCGCCGTGGCCGCGCTGCGATGGATGGAATCCGGCCCGGCGGCGCGCCACGATGCCCAAGCCGTGCCCGCGCCGGCAGCCGGCGTTGCGCTCAAGCGCGTCTGGCTGCTCTTTGCCGCGGTCTGGGTGCTTGCGCTCGGCTTCCAGATCCACACCACGGTCAACTCCGCGCCGGCCTACCTGCGCTTCGTCACGGCTGTCGAGCTGGAGCGCGTGACGCCGGTGTTCTGGATCGGCTTCGCGGTGGGCGCGCTGCTGCCCGCGACGCCGTTGCTGCGGCGCTATCCGCCCTATACGCTGCTGTTGACCGCTGCGGCCCTTGGCGCGCTGTCGTTGTTCGGCTTCACCGTTGCGGGCTCGCTCCAGGCCATCCTCGCCGTGCAATGTCTTGCCGGCGGCCTGTGGGGAATCATGTTCGCCACGACGGCCAATGCCGCGCTCGACGCCGGTCATGTCGGCCGCGAAGGGATGTACACCGGGCTCGTATTTGCCGCTTTGGCTGTTGCCGCGTTCATGCGCATTGCCCTGGTGTCATCGGGCGCCGGCAAGACCGCCGTGCTGGCAAGCCTGCTGCCATGGCTCCCTGCCGTCGCCTGGAGTGCCGGTGCCTTGCTGCTGGCGGCTTTCCTGTCAGCCAACCTGACCTACCTGATGGCGCGCAGACAGGTGCTGCGCCAGCAGGTCGATTCCAGTTAGAGGGGCGTTCCCTTTCCTGGTCCGCTGACTGCATACCTGGAGAATTTGAATGAAGACCGCTAACGCAATTTCCGCTCCGGTGGCCGGGGCCTTGATATGTCTGTGCATTGGCAATGCACACGCCGTGGGCATGCAGGTGTCGTCCACTTCGTACGCCGAGGGAGCCACGATCGCTTCGCAGTATGCGCATGATGGTATTGGCGGCGACCAGAAGCCCTGCGGCGGCAAGGGCGTGTCGCCGCAGGTCTCGTGGTCGAAGCTTCCCGCGGGCGCGAAGTCCGTCGCCATCCTGATGTATGACATGGACGGCGTCGCCGGTCTCGGGGTCTCGCATTGGGTCGCCTACAACATTGCCGCGCATCGCGGCCAGCTGAAGGAAGGCGAAGGCAAGGCGGACGGGCCTGGCATCACGGTCGGCAAGAACGTGCGCGGCGAGGCGGCGTACCGCGGTCCCTGCGCGCCAACCGGCGAGACGCCCCACCATTACGTCATCACGGTCATCGCGACGGATCTGGCGCCGAACCTGCCTGCGGGCATGACGCGCGACGAACTGATGGCAGCGCTCAAGGGGCATGCCCTGGAGGCACAGAGCCTGGTCGGACGGTTTGGACGTTGAAGGCCCGTTGATGCCCGGCCGGCCTCTACCTCTGATCACAACAACTGGAGCGCGATTGTCCGTGGGCGCGCGCCTGCCAGTGCCTAGTCCGAAAACAACCCGATGAACTGGTCGCGCAGCCACTGATTCGCCGGATCGCGATGACATCGGGTTCCGGCGTGAACCCTTAAGCACTCCGAATCCTAATCATTGGAGCTGCCAAGGCAGGCGTTATGTCTATTTTTTTCCACATAACGACTCCTATCGAAGGCATTACATAACTGCCTCTTGACGTCGCAGTCTTGCTGACACATCATTCTTTTATGCCTGCCATATCAGGCACTACAATCAATATTATGACATTATGCCTGCCATTCGAAGCACATCGACAGGTGATGAGATCGCAGCGGAAATCGGTGTCCGTCTGCGTACAAAGCGCATGGAACGCAACATAACGATTGACGCACTCGCTAAACGCGCGGGCGTCGGGCGCTCTGCCGTCGGCGACCTGGAAGCCGGCCGCGACATCCGGATGTCCACCCTGATCAAGGTGATGCGCGCCCTGGGCGTGCTCAGCAACCTTGAAGCCGCTTTCCCCGATACGCTTCCCGGCGGCGAAGCGCTGAACGTGCGCGGCGAGGTGCGCCAGCGCGCCTACGCAAAGAAGGGGTAACGCTTGGCCACCAGCACGAACAAGAACCGCACCCGTCGCACGGCCGCCCGCTCAGGCCCCAGCGCCCTGGCAACGGCGAAGGTCATGATGCATGGCGAGAGGATTGGCGAAGTGTCCGAGTTCGACAACGGGCGGATCGGCTTCCAGTACGCGCCGGAGTACCTGGCGCGCGGCGGCCCCAGCATCTCCCCCGAATTCCTCCCGACCGAGAGCGGGACGTTCGAGTTTCCGGAACTGCTCCGGGTCGACGCCTTCCTTGGCTTGCCAGGCGCCCTTTCCGATGCCCTGCCCGACACCTTTGGCAACCTGATCATCCGAAAGTACTTCGAGGACCGCGGTGAGCCGGCGAAGGCCATGAGCCCGATCCAGCGTCTGCTATACATCGGCGATCGAGCGATGGGCGCGCTGCAATTCCTGCCTCGCATTGACCGGGCCGCGACCGCCGGCGAGGCCGAAGCCCTTGAGGTGAGCGCGCTGGTCGAGTCCGCCCGCAAGCTGATTGCCGGCGAGCAGGATGGCGCGATCCAGGAACTGATGCGCATCGGCGCGAGCGCCGGCGGCGCCCGGGCGAAGGCGCTGATCCTGTGGAATCGCGCTCAAAAGCAGATACGGTCGGCCTTCGTCAAACCGGCAGCTGGCGAGGAACACTGGCTCATCAAGTTTGGCGGCGTCGAGTCGGCCAACCCGAAGGACCACCACGCACAGCCTTTCAACCGAATCGAGTACACCTACGCGTTGCTCACGCAGAAGCTTGGCATCGAGATGGCGCCGGTGGATTTCATTGAGGAGCCAAACGGACGGTTCCACTTCCTCACCAAGCGGTTCGATCGCCCGGACAGCGGTGGCCGCGTGCACATGCATAGCCTGGCCGGCATCGCGCATGTCGACTACAACATCCCTGGCGCCTATTCGTATGAGCAGTACTTCCGCTGGATTCGCCGGCTCGAAATGCCGCACACCGCCCTGGAGGAAGCCTATCGCCGCATGATCTTCCGCATTGTCCTGCGCGATCAGGACGATCACGTGAAGAACTGGGCGTTCATGATGGACAAGTCAGGAACCTGGAGTCTTTCGCCAGCGTACGACATGACATTCTCCGCTGGCAATGGCTACACGGCGCGTCATCAGATGACGGTTGGCGGCAAGGCCGACGACTTCACGACCGACGACCTGGTGAGCTTCGGCAAGAAGTTCGACATCGCCCATCCCAAGCAGGTGATCGAGCGCACCGTCGAGGTGGCCAGCGGATGGGCGGACCTGGCTCGTGCGTGGCGCGTGCCGGACAACGAGGTCGACGCGCGCGCGGCGCGACTTCGCCTCTACCTCTGATCAAATACCTGAACAACAACTGGAGCGCGATTGTCCGTGGGCGCGCGCCTGCCAGTGCCTAGTCCGAAAACAACCCGATGAACTGGTCGCGCAGCCACTGATTCGCCGGATCGCGATGATACCGGGCATGCCAGAACTGGTTGATCTGGATTTCCGGCAACGCGAACGGATGCTTGACGTACCTGAGCCCGAAGTACTTGACGCATCGCTCGGCAAACGTCCGGGTCACCGTGGCAACCAGATCGGTGGTGGCAATGATGTCGGCCAGCGCAACGAAATGGGGCACACGCAGTCGAATCTTCCGCTGCACGCCAGCCTGGGCAAGGATCTCGTCGACCCGGGCATGCCCGGTCCCCGCCGCCGTGACCACGATGTGCTCCGCCGCTTCGAAGTCCCTCATGCTGACTGTCTTCTTGTCCATGGCATGACCGGGCCGGAACAGGCAGACGTATCGCTGGCGAAACAGCCGCCGCTGAAAGAACGTGGTACCGAGCTCAGGAAGATGGCCCACCGCGAGGTCGATCTTTCCCTGGCTCATCTCCGCCGCCAGGTCCACCGCCGTATTGCGCACGGTCGCTACCGTGACGCCCGGGGCGCGATCGCCAAGCGCGCCCATTAATGGCGGGATGAAGTGCACCTCGCCGATATCCGTCATGGCGATCCGGAATGCGCGCACGCTGCGCAGCGGATCGAACGACACCTTGTGGCTGAGCGCCGCCTGCAGCGACTCCAGCGCATAGGCAACCGGTTCCGCCAGTTCCTCTGCAAGGGGTGTCGGCAGCATGCCCTTGCTGCTTCGCACAAACAGCGGGTCACCGAACAAGGTGCGCAGGCGGGCCAGCGCATTGCTGACCGCGGGCTGGCTGAGATTCAGGGTCTTCGCAGCGCCGGAAACGGTGCCCTGCCGCAGCAGGTTATCGAACACGACCAGCAGGTTCAGATCGACGTCCTTGAGCTCCATGGTGCCGCCTCTTATTGATTTGGTGAATATTAACTATAGCCAGGATTCTATTGGTTAATTTTGCTCGGTGCACCATGATCCTTCCCATACGAAGGGACATCGCTGGAGACAAGCATGGCAATCGCCTCCCCGCAAGCCGGCCCGGTCTGGGCCGACGACAGCATCAGCCGCATCCCGTTCCGCGTGTACACGGATGCGCAGCTATACCAGCGTGAACTCGAACGCTGCTTCTACCGCGGTCATTGGAACTACGTCGGACTCGAGGCGGAGATCCCGAATCCCGGCGACTTCAAGCGCACCACGCTTGGCGAGCGTTCCGTGATCCTGGTGCGCGACCAGGACGGCGAGATCAACGTCGTGGAAAACGTGTGCGCCCATCGCGGCATGAAGTTCTGCCGGGAGCGCAGCGGCAACCGCAAGGATTTCCATTGCCCCTACCACCAGTGGAACTATGACCTGAAGGGCAACCTGCAAGGCGTGCCCCTGCGTCGCGGGGTCAAGCAGGACGGCAAGGTCAACGGCGGCATGCCGGCCGACTTCAGGCCGCAGGAGCACGGGCTCACGCAGCTGAAGGTCGCGGCGCGTGGCGGTGTCGTGTTTGCCTCGTTCGACCATGAGGTGCCCTCACTCGAGGAATACCTCGGGCCGGACATCCTCGGCTACTTCGACCGGCTGTTCAATGGCCGCAAGCTGAAGCTCCTCGGCTACAACAAGCAGCGCATTCCGGGCAACTGGAAGCTCATGCAGGAGAACATCAAGGACCCCTACCACCCCGGCCTGCTGCATACCTGGTTTGTCACGTTCGGCCTCTGGCGCGCCGACAACAAGGCACGCCTGGTGATGGACCCCCAATTCCGGCATGCCGCGATGGTGTCGACCCGCGGCCAGGGCGGCAAGAGCGACGTGACCTCCGGTGTGTCCAGCTTCAAGGACCAGATGGCGCTGCACGACGACCGCATCCTCGACATCGTCCACGAACCGTGGTGGGGAGAGCCTACCGCCGTGATGATGACGGTGTTCCCGAGCGTGATCTTCCAGCAGCAGGTCAACTCGGTGTCCACGCGCCATATCCAGCCCCATGGCCCGGATTCCTTCGATTTCGTCTGGACCCACTTCGGCTTCGAGGACGACACCGGGGACATGACGCGGCGCCGCCTGCGCCAGGCCAATCTTTTCGGCCCCGCCGGCTTTGTGTCGGCCGACGACGGCGAAGCCATCGAATGCTCGCAGGAAGGCTTCTCCCAGAAGCCGTGGCATCGCGTGATCGCCGAACTGGGCGGCAAGACCGCGGAGAACACGGACCACATGGTGACCGAGACCCTGATCCGCGGCATGTACGCCTATTGGCGCAAGGTGATGGAGGTCTGACGTCATGAACTTCGCTGACTACTACGACCTGCTCTCCCTGCACGCCGACTACACGTCCGCCGTGGACAACGGCGAATGGGACCGCTGGCCGGAATTCTTCACCGACGATTGCCTCTACCGGGTCCAGCCCCGCGAAAACCACGAGCGTGGCTTGCCGCTGGCAACGCTTTCGCTCGAAAGCAAGGGCATGCTCAAGGACCGCATCTACGGTATTCGCGAGACCCTGTTCCACGATCCCTACTACCAGCGCCACATCGTCGGCGCGCCGCTGATCAGAGAGGCCAACGCCGACAGGATCGTGGCCGAGACCAATTACGCCGTGCTGCGCACCAAGCCCGACCAGATGACCGATGTCTACAACGTTGGCCGTTACCTCGACACCATCGTCCGTACGCCGGCGGGCTGGCGCTTCGCGTCGCGCATCTGCGTATTCGATAGCGAAATGATTCCCAACTCGCTGATCTACCCCATCTAGTCTCTATCAGGAGTCATTCATGACCGAAACCTGGATCGAGGCAGCGCTGCTGTCCGACGTCCCGCAGGACGATGTCATCGCCGTGGCCGTGCAAGGCCAGGAGATCGCCTTGTACGGCGTGGACGGTGACGTCTACGCGACCGACAACATCTGCACGCATGGCCATGCGCGCCTGTGCGAAGGCTTCCTGGAGGGACACGAGATCGAATGCCCGCTCCACCAGGGCAGGTTCGATATCCGCAACGGCGCTGCGATGTGCGCCCCGCTGACAGAGAGCATCCGTACCTATCCGGTGCGGATCGAAGGCGACAAGGTGTACCTCGACCTCGGCTGAGAGGTCGCGTCACCAACCAGAGGAGACAGGCATGAATTCCGAGCGCTCAGACACTGCGACTGCCATATCGCAAACAATATCGCCAACTGCCACCATCGTCATCGTCGGCGCCGGGCAGGCTGGCGGCTGGGCCGCCCAGACGCTGCGCAACGAGGGCTTCACCGGTCGGCTCGTGCTGATCGGCGACGAGACCCATCCACCGCATGAGCGCCCGCCCTTGTCCAAGGCCGTGCTGGCCGGCGAGGCCGCGCCCGCCGGCACATGGCTGCTCAAGCCCGAGGCGTTCGCAGCGCTCGGGCTGGAGTGGTGGCTGGACACGCGCGTCACCCGCATAGACCGGGCCGCGAAGCGCCTGGAGATAGCCGATGGCGAGACGTTGTCTTACGACAAGCTGATCCTGTGCACCGGCGGCAGGGCCCGCGCACTCAACCTCCCGGGCGCTGGCACGGGCGCCGTGCATACATTGCGCACGATTGGAGATGCCCTGGCCCTGGCGCCGCAGTTGCGACCCGAGCGCAGCATCGTGGTGATCGGCGGTGGCTGGATCGGCCTCGAAGTTGCCGCCACGGCGCGCCGGAAAGGTGCCGAAGTCACCGTGCTCGAAGCCCAGAGCCGGCTATGCGAGCGCACCGTGCCGCCGGAACTCTCCGAGCACCTGCTCGGGCTGCATGCCTCGCATGGCACCCGTGTCATGCTCGGCGCCAACGTCACCGGCATCGCCCCCGGCACCGGCGGCCGGTCCGTCGTGACGCTGGCCGATGGCAGCACGCTGGCTTGCCACGCCATCGTTGCGGGTGTCGGTCTCGTGCCGAACGACGAGCTTGCCCGGGAAGCCGGGCTGGAGTGCGACGGCGGCGTGGTCGTCGACGCAAGTTGCCGCACGTCCGACCCCGACATCTTCGCCGCGGGCGACGTCGCGGTCACGCCCAACCCGTGGGCCGGCCGGCGCCTGCGGCTGGAATCCTGGCAGAACGCCCAGGAACAGGGCATTGCCGCCGCGCGCGCGGCGCTCGGTCTCGCCGTCGACTATCAACCGCTGCCGTGGTTCTGGTCGGACCAGTATGGCATGAACCTGCAGATCCATGGCATCCCCCTTCCCTCGCACCGCGTGGTGGCACGCGACACCCCCGGCGCGGACAGCTTCATGCTGTTCTACCTGGACGGCGATGTGGTCAAGGCCGCGCTCGGGTCCAACGCGGCGCGCGACCTGCGCTTCGCGCGCCGCCACATCGAGCAGTGCAAGCCGGTCGATGCCAGCCGCCTTGCCGACCTGAACGTGCCGATGTCAAAGCAGTAAGCCCAGCCATAAGAACAGACCGACCGGAGACAAGCCCCCATGCAGCAAATCGACATCCACAAGCTGGCCGACGCCGCCCGCTTCAACCGCTTCCATGCGCTCGTGCTGTTCTGGTGCGCACTCATCATCATCTTCGACGGCTATGACCTCGCGGTCGTGGGTATTGCGCTGCCTTCGATCATGAAGGACCTCGGCGTCGCCCCGACCCAGGCGGGGCTCATGGTCAGTTCCGCGCTGTTCGGCATGGTGTTTGGCGCGATCTTCCTCGGGACCATGGCGGACCGGATCGGCCGCCGCTGGACGATCGCAATATGCGTCACCCTGTTCAGCGTCTTCACCGCCGCGGCCGGCCTGGTCAAGGACCCGCTGCTGTTCAGCATGGCCCGCTTCCTGGCCGGGCTCGGCATCGGCGGCGTCATGCCGAATGTGGTCGCGCAAATGACCGAGTACGCGCCGAAGAAGATCCGGGCGACCCTGGTCACCGTGATGTTCAGCGGCTATGCCGTGGGCGGGATCCTGGCGGCGCTCCTCGGCAAGAGCCTGATAGAGGCCTACGGCTGGCAGTCGGTCTTCCTGGCGGCCGGCCTGCCCGTGCTCCTTATCCCTGTCATGCTCAGGTCGCTGCCCGAATCGATGCCGTTCCTGCTGGCCAGGGGCGACGACGAAGCGTTGCGGCGCATCGTCTCCAGGCTTGCACCGGACCAGCGGTGGTCGGCCACCGACCGCCTCGCCGTGCCGGCGCAGGACAAGGCAGCCAGCGCGCCGATCCGGCACCTGTTCCATGAGGGCCGCGGCTTCAGCACCATCATGTTCTGGATCGCGTTCTTCATGTGCCTCTTCATGGTGTACGCGCTGAGTTCATGGCTGACCAGGCTGATGGCGGGCGCCGGCTACAGCCTGGGTTCAGCGCTGACGTTCGTGCTGGTCCTCAACCTCGGCGCGATGATCGGTGCAGTGGGTGGCGGCTGGCTTGCCGACCGATACCACATCAAGTACGTGCTCGCCGCCATGTACGCGCTGGCCGCGGTCTCGATCACGCTGCTCGGAATCAGGATGCCGACCGGGCTGCTATTCGTCGTGGTGGGCCTGGCCGGCGCGTCGACGATCGGCACGCAGATCGTGGCCAATGCCTACACCGGGCAGTTCTACCCGACCGCCATCCGTTCCACCGGACTTGGATGGGCCCTGGGCATCGGCCGCAGCGGAGCGATCCTCGCGCCAATCGTCATCGGGGTACTCGTCGCCATGGAACTCCCGCTGCAGCAGAACTTCATCGCAATCGCCATTCCGGCCGTGATTGGCATGGGCGCGGTCCTGCTGATCGATCACAGGCGCTCAGCATCCGCCCGCTACGACGAAATGAGCGCCGGGATGCCTGCGTCACCGGTCGGGCTGTCCATCGCCGACCGGAACTGATTCCCCAAGCCGGCGCGGCCCGGCGGGCTGACGCTGCTGGGGGACAGACACGGGCACGGCTAGAATGTACCCATGGGAACCACGTCGGAATCACTTTCAGGTCCCGACCCTGGTTCAGTCAGAATCGAAGAGGTTGTCACCATGAAGGCAAGAGCCTCGATCATTGCGGTCGTATTGGTGGTCCTGGCCACCCCGATGGCGCACGCGAGCGTGGCCGAGGACGCGCGCGGGTTCAAGAACGGCGTCAAGTCGGCTGGCAAGCAGGCCGGGCATGCGGTGCGCGACGGCGCGCATGCCATTGGCCGCGGCGCGAAGGCGGCCGGCCATGCGATTGCCGATACCACCAAACAGGGCTATCACGCGACCAAGAAGGCCGTGAGAGGTCACGAGTAAGAACTCGTTCTACAGAGCCCGATCCTGCTGCGGTCGCTTACTCCCTTACCCCATTACGCCGACTGGCCTGGCAGCCGCGGCACGAAGCAGCTGCGCTCGATCTCGCCACCCCGGGCCACCAGGGTGGTCGCCTCGGGAATCTCCTCCCATACCCCTGCACCTCGATCAGCGGCTCGGACAGCACCAGGAAGGCATTGTCGCCAGCGGCGATGATGCGCGGATCGTCCGGGTAAAGCGCGCGCAATTGCCGGAACGAGGTGCTGTGGAACAGCGAGCGCGAGTCCGCCTCGCTCGAATAGCGCACCGCCACGATCTGCTGGCCGTCGGTCACGCAAACGGTCATGTTGAGCGGAAACTGCACGTCGTAGCGGTGGCCAACGTCCTCGATCAGGCCGGCCATCTGCTCCAGCGCGCCGCCCGGGTCGCGCTCCAGGCCGAAACTCAGGGCCAGGAAGAACATCACCTCGGAATCGGTCGATCCCTCGATCCAGCGGAACAGGTGCGGCGCCACGGCCATCATCAGGTCGCGCCGCACCAGGGGGTATTCGCGGATCAGGCCGTTGTGAACGAACAGCCAGCGGCCGAAGCGGAACGGATGGCAGTTGGTCTCCTGCGTGGGGGTGCCGGTGGCTGCACGCACGTGGGCAACAAAAAGTGGCGCTCTCACCGCCCGCGCCGTCTCGCGCAGGTTAGTATCGCTCCAGGCCGGGTGCAGGCAGCGGTAGCGGAACGGCACCTCAGAGTGACGTCCATACCACCCGACGCCGAACCCATCCCCATTGGTCGTGGTATGACCCAGCCGCGAATTCAGGCTCTGGTCGATCAGCGAGTGTTCCGGCTGGAACAGCACCGTTTCCAGCGGAACGGATTTGCCCGAGTAAGCCAGCCAGCGGCACATGATGCTCCTCCTTGACCGGTGCGGCCCGGTGGCTTCCGGCCCACACTTCCAGTTGTAGGACGGCAACGCGCGAACGCAAAGCACGCGCAGGCTGTGATGGACCAGCTACCCTTAACCTTGCGCCGGGCCCACCTGGATACGGCGGGTTGGCGCCAGAACGCAGCAATGGCTGTAGAATACGCGTCCCCGATTCCAATGGTCACGGCGTCCGATATCGGCCCTCGCCGCACCGGTACCCTCACGAGCCTTGACAGCAGGCCCGATACCGCACGCAGAGCGTGCGCGCTGCTGTCGAAACGCGATTCACGAAGGAAACAGTAGTAAATGACAAGCGGCGTACAACGAACGGCAGCTAAGACACGAGAAGCAGGCATGGTCAAGGACCTTGGCCAGACCAGCGCAGGGTCAACGGCGCAGCCTGATCCATCGACGGAAGCCGCCGCGCGTAGCCAGCAATTGCGCGCCCTGATCCAGCTTGGCAGGCAGCGCGGCTACCTGACCCACGCGGATATCAGCGACCATCTGCCGGAGAACTTCACGGACACGGCGGCGATGGAGAGCATCGTCAGCACATTCGCCGAGATGGGCGTGAAGATCTATGAGCAGACGCCGGATGCCGAGACGCTGCTCCTGAGCGACGGCCCGGCGGTGGCCTCGGACGACCAGGCCGATGAGGAGGCCGAGGTAGCGCTTGCGACCGTGGACTCCGAGTTCGGCCGGACCACCGACCCTGTGCGCATGTACATGCGCGAAATGAGTTCGGCAACGCTGCTCACGCGCAAGCAGGAAGTCGAGATCGCCAAGCGCATCGAGGACGGCCTGAACAATATGGTGCATGCCATCTCGGCCTGCCCGTTCACCATCGCCGCGATTCTCGAGCTGTCGGGCAAGGTCGCCAGCAATGAAATCAGCATCGACGACCTGGTCGATGGCCTGAGCGACGAGAGTATTGCCGAAGCAGCCGTGGCGGCGGCAGCTGACGAGACCGACGACAGCGTCGATAGTGCCGACGAGGCCGATGACGATTCCGAAGACTCCGACGACGAAGGGTCGACCCAGCAAAGCAACGAAAAGGCCCTGGCCCAGCTGCGCGAAGAATGCCTGAAGCGGTTCGCGCGCGTCACCGGGCAATTCGAACTGATGTGCCAGGAAAGCGCCGCCAATGGCGCGGGCTCGGCAGCCTTCCTGTCCGCAAGGGATGCCGTGCGCGAAGAACTGCGCACGATCCGCTTTACCGCGAAAACCATCGAGCGCCTGTGCGCCAACGTCCAGGCCATGGTCGACGAGGTGCGCACGGTCGAGCGCCAGGTGGTCCAGCTGCTGGTCGAGCGCTGCGGGATGGAGCGTGAGGAGGTCATCGCCCGCTTCCCCGGCAATGAAACCAACCTGGCCTGGGGGCAGGAGCTTGTCGCCCAATCCCGTCCGTACAGCGCGGCGGTCGCGCGGGCCCTGCCGGACCTTGAGGCGCACCAGCAAAAGCTGATCGACATTCAGGCCCGGGCGGCGCTGTCGCTGCCCGACCTGAAGGGTGTCAACCGCAAGATGCTGGCTGCCGAGCGGCAGATGCGGCAAGCCAAGCATGAGATGACGCAGGCCAACCTCCGGCTGGTGATCTCGATTGCCAAGAAGTACACGAACCGCGGGATGCTGTTCCTGGATCTGATCCAGGAAGGCAACATCGGCCTGATGAAGGCGGTCGACAAGTTCGAATATCGCCGCGGCTGGAAATTCTCCACCTACGCGACGTGGTGGGTCCGCCAGGCCGTCACGCGGGCGATCGCCGACCAGGCCCGCACCATCCGCGTCCCGGTGCACATGATCGAGCAGATCAACAAGCTCAATCGCCTGTCGCGCGAGATCATGCAGCAGACCGGCAAGGAACCCGATCCGGCCGTGCTGGCCGAGCGCCTGGACATGACCGAAGACAAGGTTCGCTCGATCATGAAGATCGCGAAAGAGCCGGTCTCGATGGAAACCCCGGTTGGCGAGGACGGCGATACCAGCCTGGGCGACATGATTGCCGACTCGGACACGGCCACGCCCGCCGACGCCGCATTGCAGGCGGGCCTGCGCGCCGTCGTGCGGGAGATGCTCGATGAACTCACGCCCCGCGAAGCCAAGGTGCTGCGGATGCGCTTTGGCATCGATATGTCCACCGACTACACGCTCGAGGAAGTCGGCAAGCAGTTCGATGTCACGCGCGAGCGGATCCGCCAGATTGAAAGCAAGGCGATGAAGAAGCTGAGGCATCCCAGCCGGGCAGATCAGCTCATCACCTACCTGCGTGACGCCTGATACTCGCCGGCAACAGCAGCCTGGCCGACTGACACAGAGCAGACAGGAACTTTCGGATGACTGACTCGAACCTATCTTTCTTCGGCAGGGTCTCGCTTGCCATGGGCACCTTCTTCGCCATCCTTGGCAACCGCGAACTTGCAGCCGGCGTCAAGCGCCTGCGTGACGGTGAGGGATTCGCCCCGGCGCCGGCGCCGGCATCGGCGCCCGCGCCCGCCCCAATGGCGCAAGCTGCCGTACCCGTGCTGAAAGAAGCCAGCCCGGTGGCGGCGCTCCAGTTGCTGGGGCTGCTCCAGCGCGACGCTCGCTTCGTCGACTTCGTCGAGGAAGACATCGCACGCTATTCCGACACGGAGATCGGTGCCGCCGCCCGCCTGGTGCACGATGGCTGCCGCGGGGTGCTGCGCGAGCACTTCACCATCCGGCCGGTGCGCGAGGAGGCCGAGGGCAGCCGTGTCACGCTGGCCGACGGCTTCGATGCCACCGCCATCCGCCTGACCGGCAACGTGGTGGGCAGCGCGCCGTTCCATGGCAGCATCAGCCACCGCGGCTGGAAGGTCGAGGAAGTGCGCCTGCCGCGCGTGGCCGAACGCCATGACGCCACCGTGATTGCCCCCGCCGAGGTGGAGCTTTGATGAGCGAAGCACGCTATGCCATCGGCATTGACCTGGGCACCACCCACAGCGCGGTCTCCTACGTCGACCTGGCCGCCAGCGATGGCGAGAAGACCAGCCAGCGCGTCCTGCCCATCACGCAGCTGACCGCGCCGGGGGCCATCGAAGACCTGGACCTGCTGCCCTCCTTCCTGTACCTGCCGCACGCCAGCGAACTCGCCCCAGGCGACCTGGCGCTGCCGTGGAACGCCGAGCGCGACTTCGCCGTGGGCGAGCTGGCACGCAGCCGCGGCGCGGCCACGCCGATCCGCCTGGTGTCGAGCGCGAAG
The DNA here is from genome assembly GCA_022041995.1 of Cupriavidus necator. GTDB lineage: Bacteria > Pseudomonadota > Gammaproteobacteria > Burkholderiales > Burkholderiaceae > Cupriavidus. The sequence continues at coordinate 1,915,872 of CP074381.1, read as the reverse complement.
AGCTGGCTTTGCCATCCCGGCGTCGACCGCCGCTCGCCGGTCCTGCCCAACGACGCACCGCCCGAGGTGACGCGCGTGTCGCCGCTGGAGGCTTCCGTGCGCTATCTCACGCACCTGCGTGAAGCCTGGGACCAGGCCCACCCCGAAGCGCCGTTTGGCGAGCAGGACGTCACCGTGACGATTCCCGCATCGTTCGACCCGGCCGCCCGGGAGCTGACGGCCGAGGCGGCCGCCGCGGCCGGGTATGCCCGCATGACCTTGCTCGAGGAACCCCAGGCCGCGCTCTATAGCTGGATCCAGAAAAGCGGCGGCCAATGGCGCAAGCAGGTAAAGGTCGGGGACATCATCCTCGTCGTCGATGTGGGTGGCGGCACCACCGACCTTTCGCTGATCGCCGTGATCGAGCGCGAAGGCAACCTTGAGCTGCATCGCATTGCGGTCGGCGACCATATCCTGCTCGGCGGCGACAACATGGACCTGGCGCTGGCCCACGTGGTGGCGCGCAAGCTGGCGGCCCAGGGCACGCAGGCCGATCCGTGGCAACTGCGCGCGCTGACCTATGCCTGCCGCGCGGCCAAGGAAACGCTGCTCACCGACCCGGATACCGATACCGTGCCACTGGTCGTGCCCAGCCGGGGCTCCAGGCTGATCGGCGGCTCGATCCGCACGGACCTGACCCGCGCTGAGCTGACCCAGACCATCCTGGAAGGCTTCTTCCCGCAAGTCGAGGCCTCGGCCCGCCCGGTGAGCCGGGCACGCGCGGGCCTGACGCAGCTTGGCCTGCCCTATGCACAGGATGCGGCCATCACGCGGCACCTGGCCGCGTTCCTGGGCCGGCAGGTGGCGGCGCTGGCCGATATCGAAGGCTTGCAAGGCGCACAGCCGGAAGGCGCGACCTTCCTCCACCCGACCGCCGTCCTCTTCAATGGCGGCGTGTTCAAGTCCGGCCTGCTGGCGGACCGTATCCTGCAGACACTCAACGGCTGGCTCGCCGCGCAAGGCGCGGCCCCTGCCCGCCTGCTTGACGGCGCGGAGCTGGACCTGGCCGTGGCACGCGGCGCCGCCTATTACGGCTACGTGCGGCGCGGCAAGGGGGTGCGGATTCGTGGCGGCACCGCGCGCGCCTACTATATCGCCGTGGAATCGTCGATGCCCGCCGTGCCTGGCTTCGAACCGCCGATCCAGGCCCTGTGCGTGGCGCCGTTCGGCATGGAAGAAGGCACCGAGGCCGCGCTGCCGCCGCAGGAATTCGGCCTGGTGGTGGGCGAACCCGTGCACTTCCGCTTCTTTGGCTCGTCGGTGCGCCGCCAGGACCAGGTCGGCACCCTGCTGGACTACTGGGGGCCGGAGGAACTGCAGGAGCTGGAAGAAATCCAGGCGACCCTGCCAGCCGAAGGCCGCACCGCAGGCGAAGTGGTGCCGGTCAGGCTGCATGCGCGGGTGACCGAGGCCGGCACCCTCGAACTCGAAGCCGTGCCCGGCGGCAGCGGTGAGCGCTGGAAGGTCGAGTTCGATGTGCGCGGCAGCGCCGATGCCTGAGCAAGCGGCCGGGCCGACGACAAAGCAATACGTCGTCGGCATCGACCTCGGCACCAGCAACACGGTCGTCGCCTACGCCAAGGCCGGATCCGACGATATCCGCGTCTTCGATATCGATCAGCTGGTCAGCCCGGGCGAGGTCGCGGCCCGCCCCCTGCTGCCCTCGGTGCGCTACCACGCGGCACCGGGCGAACTCAGCGGCGACGACCTGCAACTGCCCTGGCAATCCGCTGCCAGCGCCGCCGCGCGCCGGACCGTGTTCGGCCGCCTGGCGGCCACGCTCGGCGCGCAGGTGCCAGGCAGGCTTGTGGCCAGCGCCAAAAGCTGGCTGTCGCATGCTTCGGTCGACCGCACCGCGGCCATCCTGCCATGGGGCGGGGACGACGATCTCGACAAGATCTCGCCGGTGGTCGCCAGCGCCAGCTACCTGGGCTACGTGTGCGCGGCATGGAACCACCGTTTTCCCGATGCCCGCCTCGAGGACCAGGACGTGGTCCTCACCGTGCCCGCCTCGTTCGACGAAGGCGCGCGCGCGCTGACGCTGGAGGCGGCGCGCCTGGCCGGGCTGCCCGCCCTGCGCCTGCTCGAAGAGCCGCAAGCCGCGCTCTACGACTGGCTGTTCCATCATCGCCAGAGCCTGGACACCGACCTGGCGCAAACCCGCCTGGTGCTGATCTGCGACGTGGGCGGCGGCACCACTGACCTCACCCTGATCCGGGTGGACATGCAGGACGGGCAGCCGCAGCTGACCCGCATCGGCGTGGGCAACCATCTGATGCTCGGTGGCGACAACATGGATCTTGGCCTGGCGCATCTGGTCGAGGCGCGCCTCGGAGCCGGCGGGCCAGCACCGTCGCGGCTGTCGGCGGCCGGCCTGTCGCAGCTGGTCGCGCGCTGCCGCGCCGCCAAGGAACAGCTGCTCAGCGCGCAGGCGCCGGACTCGGTCGCGGTGACGCTGCTGGGCGCGGGCGCCAGACTGATCGGCGGCGCACGCTCGGTGGAAGTGACGCGGCAGGAGGTTGAACAGCTGGTCGTCGACGGCTTCTTCCCCAAGGTGCCGGCCAGCGAAAGGCCGGGGCGCGCACGGGGCGCGATTGTCGAGTTCGGCCTGCCGTATGCGTCCGACCCGGCCGTTACCCGGCACGTTGCGGCGTTCCTGAGCCAGCACGCCGCGCAATCGCGGGCGGCACTGGACGCACCACAGGCGCCGTCCGATGCCTTGCCGATGCCCGACACCCTGCTCCTCAACGGCGGCGTATTCCGGGCGCAGGCGCTGGCCGCCCGCATCGCCGACACGCTGGGCGCGTGGCGCGGCGCGCCGCTGCAGGTCCTGCACAACGACAATCCCGACGTTGCCGTGGCCCGGGGCGCGGTCGCGTATGCCCGGGCACGTGCCGGGCAGGCCCCGCGCATCGGCGGTGGCTCGCCGCGCAGCTACTTTCTTGTTCTCGATGATGGCGCGTCGGGACAGCAAGGGATCTGCCTGCTGCCGCGCGGCACAGAGGAAGGCCACGAGATCCACCTCAGCGACCGCACCTTCGCCTTGCGCCTCGGCCATCCGGTGCAATTCCACCTGGTGTCCTCGGTCGCCGACACGGCCTATCAGCCCGGCCAACTGACCGATCTGGCGGCGGGCGACTTCATCCGCCTGCCGCCGATCGCCACTGTCGTGCAGCCGCGCGGCGCCAGCGGCGCGCGGGAAACGCCGGTGCAGATCACCACCTCGCTGACCGAGGTCGGCACGCTCGAGGTTCACTGCATCAACATTGCGGATGCCTCGCAGCGATGGCGCCTTGAATTCCAGTTGCGTGGCAACGACACCCAGTCGGTGGCAACCGCGCCCGATACGGCAAACCCGTCCCTGCCCCGGGCCCTGGAGGCGATCGACCGCACCTTTGGCGCGCGCTCGCAGGACGTCGGCCCCAAGGAAGTCAAGCGCCTGCGTGCGCAGCTGGAACAGTTGCTGGGTGCGCGCGAGCAATGGGACAGCGCCCTGCTGCGCGAGCTGTTCGGCGCCTTCTGGGAGCGCGCCCGGCGCAGGCGGCGCACTGCCGACCATGAACGCCTGTGGCTGAACCTGGCCGGCTATTGCGTGCGCCCGGGGTTCGGCTATCCGCTCGACGAATGGCGCGTCGGGCAACTCTGGTCGCAGTACGACCAGGGCATCCAGTACGTCAACGAAAGCCAGAACTGGTCGGAGTGGTGGACGCTGTGGCGCCGTGCGGCAGGCGGCCTGGACGAAAGCGCGCAACTGCGCCTGCTGGACGACATGGCCTTCTACCTGCAGCCACCCGGCAGCACCCGCTACAAGAAGCCCGCCGGGCCCGCCAGGTCCGGCTATGCCGATATGGTGCGCCTTGCCGGCTCCCTGGAGCGCATTCCCGCCGACGCCAAGATCGAGCTGGCCGAATGGCTGCTGGCCCGGCTGCGCAAGCCATCCGAAAACAGCCAGGGCTGGTGGGCCGTGGGCCGCATCGGCGCGCGCCGGCCGTTCTACGGCAGCGCGCACAGCGTTGTGCCGGCCGAGACCGCCGCCCAATGGGTGGACGCCATCCTGGCCCTCGACTGGAAAAAGGTCGAGCCGGCCGCGTTCGCCGCCGTGCAGATCGCGCGCATGACCGGCGATCGCAGCCGGGACCTGCCTGACGAGATCCGGGCAACCGTGGTGCGCCGGCTGGAAGCCGCCAACGCGCCGCCAAGCTGGATTGCCATGGTGCGCGAAGTGGTGGAACTCAATACCGCGGACGAGGGACGGGTGTTTGGGGAGGCGCTGCCCGCCGGCCTCAAGCTGATCGCGGGGTGAGGCTCGAAGTCACTGCGCTTCGAACCCTATTCCAAGTCTGCGGGGAGCAATCCGTCCTGAGCGCGCAAAGCGCGCACGCCGAACGATGTCATTACGCGCCTGCAAACGGAAATCCGGAAGGCGCTCCAGGCGCCCGACGGCAAGCGTGAACGGAATATCGGGCGTTCTCGCCATGCCGGACACATGCCTCCGCCAGAGCGCCGCGGCCGAGCAGCAAGAACGCGGCCTCGCCCACGCCGCGTGGCGCGGGACTATCGCGCCTCGGTCGATTCGCGCTCGAACTCCCGGATCACCGGGTTGCCAAGGATGGCATCCCTTCCCGCCTCGATCAGGCGATCGACGTCCCTCTCGGGCAGACGAAGTCTGGTCGGCAGATCGTTCAGACTTGCGGCACGCTCTTTGTCGAGGGCCTCAAACGAGATCCGCGTGACGAAGAATTCGACTTCATCGCACCGCCAGCCTGGGCGGCGTGCAGCAATCTCCTGCTGCCGAGACTGCGCCATCCCACACCGATACGCCACGAGGTCGTCGCGCCACTGCCGCATCATGGGAACGAAGGCGTCATAGCTCATTCGAACGTTGGTCGCCATTGCCGCGTCGATGGCCGCGCTGGCGACTTCGATTCCCGATGGGCCACCCTGGCTTCGGTTCCAATCGCCGCGCGGGCCCTGGCCGGCGTCAACAACGATGAAAAGCAGCCGCCGCACATTGATCGCGTCGTTCTCGCTCATGGGACCGTAAGCCGTGCCCAGCAGCAGGCGCGTTTGCAAAATGGTGGCCAAGCCGTAGTTGTCGGTCACCCCGCCGTCGACCAGCTTGATGTACTTTCCCTTTGAAGTGTCCCGGTGACCGCGAACGGCGGTTGCCAACGCGCCAAGCAGCAGCGATTGCCCAGGCCTCTGGGCGTGGTCAAGGTTCGGCAGCGGTGCACGACAAGCCTCAGGATATTTTTGAAGGACGATCGGTGCGAAGAAGAGCGGGACCGCCATGGATGCGGCGACGGCCTCGGAAACGGGAAAGCTCGCGAGATCACTGCATAGCGCATCGAATGCCAGCTGGCTGAACGGAAACGCGACCCGATAGTAGACATTCGTGGCGTTGATCCAAACGATTGGCTTGCCGCGCCGGAATATGTCGGCGTACGTCGCACCCTTGAACACGTCTTCGTCGAGCCATGTCCGGAGATCTTCCCGATCGTTGAGGCCCCCCGCGAAGAGGCGCGCAAGGTTGACCGGATTCAGCAGACTGAAGCGAAGTCCCGCCTCTCCGTCCTTCAAGAGCACTGATCGAAAGGTCGCCAGGCTGGTCTTGCCGTGCAGACCGTAGTACGCCGCAGTGATGGAGCCTCCGGACACGCTGCTAATGAATGCGATGTCGTCGAGCAGGGACGCGCCCCCAGGACTTCTCATGGCGTCGAGCCCCTGCAGAGCGCCGAAGGCGAAGGCTGCGGCTCGCGTGCCACCGCCAGAGAACGACATGGCGACGGTTGTCTGGCCGGCGACATCGGTGGGTTCGCGCATGGCCGCGGATGCGCTGCCAGCCGCGGCCTGAGGCAGATTGCGCGGAGCATTGTGAGGAAGCGACCCGCAGGCACTGAGTCCCGCAAGTAGAAGCAGCATCAGAGTTCGGTAGGCCCTGCCGCAGGCGTGTCGCTCTCTCCGTGCCTCCCCCACTCGCCAAGGCAGGCCGCTCTTGCGGCGAAGAGTGTGGTCATGTTGAAACTTGCACATTGGACTAGGTAAGGAACGGGCTCGGCATGGTGGCGGCCCCAGGAAGGGAAGGTCGAGTTTCGTTGCCGCCGGGACCCGGTGTGTCCGGGTCCCTCGGAATGTTACGGCATCTCCATGGGGGCCGCACGCCCCGCGGATGGCGCCTGAGCAGCTTCGGGGGAAAGCAGGAGGGCGGACGAAGATCAATCAGGTACTGAATGCTAACTTGACCGACCTTGATTGGTTCGCCTGGTGCCACGCCGCTAGCGGTCATTTTTAATCGCCTCCAAGTTATCGGAGCCTCCACGCTCGCGAGTTCCAGGAATCAAGCCGCCCACCGGAGCCAGGGGTCTCACATAGCACCAAAACATCAAATTTTTTGAACCATATTTACAAGTCACGCTAGCTGTTTCCGCACTTTCTCTCGCTATAGTTCTTCAAATTGACGGCGCGACAACGCAACAGAGCGAACCAAGCGCCGCCATGCAAAAACTCAAGATTATTGAATAAATTTCATCGGAGAGAGCACCATGTCCAACGCCAAGCTGGAAGTCCTGACCCCGCGCAACAGCCAACTGATCATCATCGACCACCAGCCCCAGATGGCTTTTGGTGTGCAGTCGATGGACCGCCAGAGCATGAAGAACAATGTCGTGGGCCTGGCCAAGGCAGCGAAGATCTTCGACGTGCCGACCACCATCACCACGGTCGAAAGCGATTCATTCTCCGGCTATACCTACCCCGAACTGCTCGACGTCTTCCCCGGCAAGCAAACGCTCGAACGCACCTCAATGAACTCCTGGGACGACCAGAAAGTGCGCGACGCGCTGGCCGCCAATGGCCGCAAGAAGATCGTCGTGGCCGGCCTGTGGACCGAGGTCTGCAACACTACCTTCGCGTTGTGCGCGATGCTTGAGGGCGACTACGAAATCTATATGGTGGCCGACGCATCGGGCGGCACGACCAAGGATGCCCATGACTACGCCATGCAGCGCATGGTCCAGGCAGGCGTGGTGCCCGTGACCTGGCAACAGGTCATGCTGGAATGGCAACGCGACTGGAAGAACCGCGAAACGTACGACGAGGTGATGGCCGTGGCCAAGGAACACTCGGGCGCCTATGGCATGGGGGTCGACTATGCCTATACGATGGTCCACAAGGCCGCGCAACGCACGGCAACCACGCACGAATCGCTGGCTCCCGTGCACGCGCCGGTCGTCGAGCGCTGATGCATGTCCGCCACCAGTCATCCCTCGGAGCGCACAAGATGATTCCAGGTCGAAGCGTGGCCAACGGCGCCCTGCTGCTGGGATGCTGGCTGGCCATCAGCACGTCCAGCGTAGCGGTGGCAGCGATCGTCGCCAACGCGCTGATCGCATGATCGCCCCCTCCGCGGGGGAAACCTTCCCCGCGGGCATGCCCCTGCGAGACAAACAAGCGGCGAGCGTTTGCCACCCTTCGGCATTGCCGGATCGGCCGAGCGCCCGGAGTTGGGCGAGTGCAAGGGCCGCTGCACCCATTTACAGGATGGATCTCAACCATGAGCGCAAACGTCAACGCATCAAACAATACAGAAACAAACGAAAATCCCAGCCTCTGGGAAATATGCAAAGCGCCAATCCTCCTTACTATCGTGGGCGGCGCCATCGACACGATTGGCTTTATTGCGCTGCTGGGCTTCTTCACCGCACACGTCACCGGAAACCTCGTGCTCGCGGGAGCGGCATTCGTCAAAGGTGGGGCCGGCTTATGGATTAAGCTCGGCGCCATACCACTCTTCATTGTCACGGTCATCATCAGCAAGATGCTGATTGACCGCAACCAGCGGACCCACCAGACCCACCAGACCTTAGGTAGGCTGTTTGTTGCTGAAGCGACCTTCCTGCTGGGTTTCATGGTCGCCGGCCTGTATCTCGAACCGTTCGATAATCCGGATGGCGCGGGCCTTGCTTTGACTGGAGGCCTCGGCCTTGTCGCGCTTGCCGTCCGAAATACTGCCAGCAAGACACTGATCAAGTACATCAGCCCCAGCACCATGATGACCGGGAACACCACCCAGTTGGGTATCGATCTGTCGAATTACTTGCGTGCCAGGACACGCACCAATTTCCAGGATCTTCTCAAAAGCGCAAGTGTTGTGATCGGCTTTGTGATCGGGGCTTTCCTAGGTGCATCCCTCTATGTGACGATCGGATTCTGGAGTGTCCTTCCATTTATACTTCCCGTCGCATATATGGCGCGCATGGCATTTCGCAACCAATTCAGATGAGTGAATGACATCATGAGCATCAGCACAAACAGGCTTGAATCATTCAGCGATGGTGTCATTTCCGTAAGCTTGACACTCATGTTGTTTCAACTACAGGTTCCGGAAGGCTTTTCGCTTAAAGACATCCTTAATAATGCCTCTAATTTTTTCGGCTATGTGCTAAGTTTTGTTTACGTCGGAATATACTGGAACAACCATCATCACTTATTCAAAGTTGCCCGTGGAATTAACGGCAAAATTATGTGGGCGAACCTCCACCTGCTGTTTTGGCTAAGCATGATTCCATTCACCACCACCTGGACTGGAAAATCTGCCTTCGCGCAGACACCAACGGCAATGTATGCATTTGTCCTGTTCATGTGCGCCGTCTCTTACTCACTGCTCACAAGACTCATCATCAAGTATGACGGCGAACATTCCGCACTTGGGCAAGCCATCGGAAACGACCTCAAAGGGAAGCTCTCGATCCCTATCTACGCATTAGCGATCCTGGCCAGTTTTTTCAGCAGCGTAGCTTCGTTTTTCATACTGACCTTAATGGCTGGCGTATGGTTCGTTCCCGATTCTCGCATTGAAAAATATCTGCTCGTCAACAATACCCATGAACCCTGACGGCATGGGGCTCAGGATTGAGCCAGATGTACGAGCCCAGGACACTGGATTTCCCCCCCCGTGTCCCCGGACACGGTCACACCCTTAGGTTGATAAGGCCATGGCACGTTCCTCATGAATCGCTCAGTCAGGGTCTGGTTTGCGGTGTGTTTATTAGTTGAAATTTCTGCTCATCGGCGACCTGCTCGCTAACAGGTTGGTAAGCGCCCTTTTTGTCACTTACCTGCGCAACTCGGACCGATGGCCTACGATGACGGTAGGCTCTTTGCCTATCCCACCCGTGAAGCCATCTGCATCTCGTCCATCCATCCCTATCGCCACCATCGCGCTGGCCTTGTTCTGCTCGACCACCGCCGCCGACGACGCCCTTGCCCCACGGCGCGCCGACATGGTCAAGGAGATCGCCGAGGTCGCGGCAGCGGCCGCCGCCCAGAGCGGCAGGCATGCCATCGACGCGCGCGTCATGGCTGTGATGGGACAAGTGCCCCGCCACGAGTTTGTTCCGGACGAGCAGAAGCCGCACGCCTATGAAAACCGGCCGCTGCCGATTGGCCATGGCCAGACCATTTCGCAGCCGTATATCGTCGCGCTGATGACCGACCTGATGATGGTCAAGCCTGGCGACACGGTGCTTGAGATCGGCACCGGCTCGGGCTACCAGGCCGCGGTGCTGACCGGGCTGGCGCGTGCCGTCTACACCATCGAGATCATCGAGCCACTGGGACGGCAGGCCTGCGACCGCCTGAAGCGGCTGGCCTACCGGCAGGTCACGTGCAAGGTTGGCGACGGCTACTACGGCTGGGACGAGCACGCGCCCTTTGACGCTATCGTCGTCACCGCGGCGGCCAGCCATGTGCCGCCGCCGCTGATCCGGCAACTGAAGCCAGGCGGCCGCATGGTGATCCCGGTGGGCGCCCAGTTCCTGACGCAGTACCTGCTGCTGGTGGAAAAGTCCGCGGACGGCACCGTTTCCACCAGGCAGATCCTGCCGGTCAGGTTCGTGCCGCTGGTTGGCAAGCACTAAGAACCCGTTTCATGATGAAAAAGGGACGTGTTCAAGCCAGGCGCGGCACATCAGCCCTGCCAGCTGACGCCATGCCACGCCCCCCGCTATTCGCCTTGGCCTTGCTCTCTGCCGCCGCGCTGGCTTACGAGATCCTGCTGATGCGGCTGCTTTCCATCATCCAGTGGCATCACTTCGCCTACATGATGATCAGCGTGGCGCTGCTGGGCTATGGCGCGGCGGGTGCGCTGGTGGCACTGGCGCAGCGAACGCTGGTCCGCCATTTTGTTCCCGTGTTCGCGGGCGGGGCCCTGCTGTTCGGCATCAGCGCGATGGCCTGCTTCGTCCTGGCCCAGCACGTGGCGTTCAATCCCCTGGAGATCCTGTGGGAGCCATCGCAGCCGCTGCGCCTGTTGCTGATCTACCTGCTGCTCTGGGTGCCATTCTTTTGCGCCGCCACCAGTATCTGCCTGAGCTTTTCCCGCTTCACCGGGCAGGTTCCCCGCATCTACAGCTTCGATATCCTTGGCGCCGGGCTGGGCTGCCTGGGCATCATCGTGGCGCTGTTCGCGCTGCACCCGGTCGATGCCCTGCGGCTGGTCGGTGCGGCAGGCATGGCGGCGGCGGCCCTGGCATGCGTGGAATGCCGCTGGCACCGGCCCTGGCTGCCGGCGCTGCTGCTGTTGGCGGCAAGCGTGCCGGCCGGCGTGCCAGGTGACTGGATTGCGCTGCGGCCGTCCGAGTACAAGGAGCTGAGCCAGGCCCTGCGCATCGGCAACGCGCGCGTGGTGGCGCAGCGCTCCAGTCCCCTCGGCCTGGTCACGGTGGTCGAGAGCCCCTCGATCCCGTTGCGGCACGCGCCGGGCTGAGCCTGAATGCCAGCCAGGAGCCGCCAGCACAACTGGCCGTGTTTACCGATGGCGACGGGCTCAGTGCACTCAACCGCTATGACGGCCGGCGCGAACCGCTTGCCTACCTGGGCGACCTCACCTCTGCCCTGCCTTACCACTTGCTGCGGAACCCGAAGGTGCTGGTGCTGGGCAGCGGTGCGGGGGCGGACGTCTTGCAGGCGGTCTACCACCAGGCCAGCGCGGTCGATGCCGTGGAACTGAATCCACAGGTGATCGACCTGGTGCAGGGCCGCTTCGCTGCGTTTTCCGGCAAGCCGTACAGTGCGGCCGGCGTCCGTGTCTTTGCCGGCGAGGCACGCGGATTCCTGGCGGCCAGCACGGCACGCTACGATCTCATCCAGGTGGCCCTGCTGGATTCATTCAGCACGTCATCGGCCGGACTGTACGCGCTCTCCGAGAGCTATCTCTATACCGTGGAGGCCTTCCAGGGCTACCTGCGCCATCTTCGGCCCGGCGGCCTGCTTGCGATCACGCGCTGGGTCACGCTGCCGCCCCGTGACATACCCAAACTGCTCGCTACCGCCGTGGCCGCCATGGATGGCGCGGGCGTGCCCGAGCCATCCCGGCGGCTGGCGCTGGTCCGTGGCTGGAAGACGGCCACGCTGGTCGTCAAGAACGGGGAATTCAATGCAGCGGACCTTGCCGCCCTCGCCGGCTTCTGCCGCGCCCGTTCATTCGACGTCGAATACTATCCCGGCATCCGGCCGGCCAGGCGAATCGCTATAACGTGCTGGACCAGCCCTACTTCTTCGACGCCGCGCAGGCCCTGCTCGGCCCCGAACGCGACCGGTTCCTGTCCCGCTACAAATTCGATGTGCGGCCCGCCACCGACGACAGGCCGTACTTCTTCCATTTCTTCAAATGGCGCACCCTGCCTGAACTGCTGTCGCTCAAGGCGCAGGGCGGCCTGCCCTTGCTGGAATGGGGCTATCCGGTGCTGGTGGCGACGCTGCTGCAGGCCACCGCCCTGGCATTGCTGCTGATCGTGGTCCCGCTCTGGATCCTGCGGCGGCGCCCCCGGCCGCAGCCCGCCGCTGGGCCTGGCGGCAACGGCGCGGCCGTGCGGCGGCTGTCCGAGTGGCGAGCCGGCTTCTACTTCCTGGCGGTCGGCCTCGGCTTCATGTTCGTGGAGATCGCCTTTATCCAGAAATTCATCCTGTTCCTGAGCCACCCGCTCTATGCGGTTGCGGTGGTGCTGTGCGCCTTTCTCTGCTTTGCGGGACTGGGAAGCCGATACGCCCAGCGCATGCCCGCGCGCGGTGGCGATGACCGCGGCAGGCGGCAGGCGGCGCTGGCCGTCAGCGGCATCTGCTTTGCCGCGCTGGTCTACCTGGCGGCGCTGCCGACGGTCTTCAGGCTGCTGATCGGGATACCGGACCCGGCCAGGATTGGCGTCTCTGTACTGCTGATCGCGCCGCTGGCGATCCTGATGGGAATGCCGTTCCCGCTCGGCCTGGCCCGGGTCGCCGCCCGCGACCCAGCGCTGGTGCCCTGGGCATGGGGCATCAACGCCTGCGCCTCGGTGGTGGCGGCGGTCCTTGCCACGCTGGTCGCGATCCACGTCGGATTCACCGCGGTGGTGCTGGTGGCGCTGCTCCTGTATGCGGCCGCCGCGCTTGCGTGCCCATGAGCCGGGGGCCGGGATCGATCCCGCATGCCATGGCTGCGGCTCACCCCGTGCTAGGATGAATGCCGCCCGGCAGCAGCCCGGCAGACGCCCAATCGGCCCATGACCACCCTTTACACGACCCTCGGCGTGCAACCGGACGCCACCCTGGACGAGATCAAGCGCGCCTACCGCCGCGCCGCGATGAAGTGGCACCCCGACCGCAATCTTGGCCGCGAGACTGAGGCGCACGTGGCATTCCAGGAAATCCGCGACGCCTACGCCATTCTTTCGGATGCCGGGCAGCGCCAGATCTACGACGAGGTATTCGCGCGGGAGATGCGGCGCTGGCAGGCGGAGCGCGAGGCCCAGGAAGAGCAGGAGCGCGAGGCCCAACGCGAGAGCCAGCGCATCGCGCAGGAACACTACGAGAAAATGCTCGGTATCGCGATGCGCTTTGCCGACGACGGCCACAACCGCGACGTCATCTTCGGCGTGCTGCTTGGCCGGGACTGCGACGCGGACCTGGCGGCACGCATCGCGGACAGCATCTGGGCCCTGCAGGAGTCGCGGCGGGCAAGTGCGCGGGCCGCGCACACGCCGGACACCGAGGCCGCCCAGGCGCCCGCCGGGGCGGGAGCTTCAAACCCCGACGAGGCGACGCGGCCCAAGCGTCACGCCGGCGCCTTCGACTCGTTCTGGCACGGCTTGTTCGGCATCCGCTCGTAGCGGGGAGTATCCAACGCTGCACCCACTGGAGCGGAAGCCGACAACACCCCTCTAGATGTCGGGGCGACCAGGAGCCCGCTTTTCACCGTGTGGATCAGCGCAAGGCGGTCTTCAACTGCCTTGCGCAGGACTTCGCGTCCCCTGAACGGATCCGTCAGGTAACTGGCGTACTGGCTCGCCCGAATCTGCACCTTGAGACGCATCGTCGTTGGTCCGCTCTCCGGCCATGTCACCAGGAACGCGGGATGGCTGTCCGCGCACTCAACGAAAGCAGCGTCAGGCGACGGGAAACAGGAGTCAGCGCCCTGGGCAAGGAACTGGAGATCCTTGTCCTTGAACTCGTAGGTTGCCATGTCTTTCTCCCATCGCGCGCAGAAGCCAGGCCCTCAGTGAATCTGCATCCCGCGCATGGCATGAATCCGGCCATGATGCTGCATCAACGCCTCATACTGGCGCTGCAGCGCCGCGCTGGCCTCTGGTGGCAGCGGCTTCATCATGACGGACTGATACTCGCGCCTGGCGGCATCTTCTTCGTGCTCGCACATTCCCATCACGGCGTCGTCGTTGTTCGGCGAGAGCATGTGGCGGAATGCCATCCAGCGGCGGAACAGCATGCCATTCATGCTGCCGCGGTCAGCTGGCGCGCCGCCCATGGCGCTGACCAGCAACTGCAATTCCTTCACCGACGCCCGGCACGATTCCGCGGTGCTGGTCAGAATGTCGCGCAGCGCTGCATCGTGCACTTCGCTGGCTCCGCTCATGCAGGCCAGTTCGCTGTCCTTGCCAGCCTCGATCAGCTGGTTGAGCGCGAGGACAGCTTGTTTCTGGTTGTCGCCCATGGAAGTCTCCCAACATGTATGCCGGCGGCGCGCGGCTTCGGCGCAAATCGCCAGGATCGTCAAAGGAGGAAGCGCCGCGGCGCAGCCGGCCGTGAGAACGTCATCAGAGACGCAATCAACATCAGTCAGCCGGGTCGCGCCGGACCCCATCTGCCTGCTCGTTAAGAGGCAAGGCGTGACTCCATGATAGGAGATGGCCGAACCCCCGTTCAGTACCCGGCGTTGAGCGCTCCTGCCGGCGGCTCCATGCTGGAATGGGGGGAGCGCAAGCGGACCATGCGCCACCCTGAACCGGCCGCTCACTTGCGCTCATCGGCATTCCCGGCCCCGAGCGCCTCAAGCAGCGGCCGCAAGGCATCGAGCTGTGCGCCGAAGCCACTCCAGTCCCCCGCCTTCAGGCGCTCGATGGCGCGGTCATAGTGCGCGAGTGCCTCGCGGGCGCGGGCGTTTGCTGCGCCCTGCGCCGGTATCCCCGCCGGGGCGGATTCCTTGAAGAGGGCCGCGAGGGCTGCGCCCAGGCTGTCCTCCATAACCACGCGATCGCCATAGGCGGCGATCACCCGCTTGAGTTCGGGCAACTGGCCGGACTCCGCGCGCAGGTAGAGCGGAGAGACATAGAGGATCGAGTTCTCGATGGGCACGACCTGGAGATGGCCGCGGATAACGCGCGAGCCCATCTGGTTCCACAGGGAAATCTGCTGCGAGATATCGGTATTCTGCTGGATGCGCGCCTCGATCTGGAACGGCCCGTAGACCAGCTTTTCCTTGGGGAAGGTGTAGGCAACGAGCTTGCCGTAGTTGGGGGGATCGGAGCGCGCCGCCAGCCAGGCGATCATGTTCTCGCGCTGGCTGGGCACCATCGGCAGCATGAGGACGAACTCGGCGCGCGCCTCGTCTGGCAGCCGCAGGATCATGTAGTAGGGCATCATCCGCGCGGCGGGCATGTTCCCTGTGCTCATGCCCGTCAGCTGGCGTGGAAACTCCCAGAGATCCTCGCGGTTATAGAAGACTTCCGCCGCTTCCATGTGGTAGGCGCGGTAGATCTGCGCCTGGATCAGGAAAAGGTCTTCAGGGTAGCGGATATGCCGCTGCAGGTCCTGCGGCATGGCGCCCAGCGGCCTGAACATGCCCGGGAAGATGCGCTGGTACACCTGCAGGATCGGATCGGCCGGGTCACTGGTGTAGAAGTCGACCGTGCCGTTGTACGCATCGATCACGATCTTGACGGCGTTGCGGATGTAGTTGGCGCCGCCGCCGTTGCGGGGCTGCGAATAAGGGAACCAGCGGCTGGTGGTGTAGGCGTCCTGGATCCAGTAAAGGCGCCCGTCGCTCGCGACGACATAGGGGTCATGGTCGAGGCTGAGGAACGGGGCAATCGTGCGCACGCGGTCCTGGATGTTGCGATGGAGCAGGATGCGGCTGTGCGGCGTGATGTAGCCGCTCAGCAGGATATTGGGATCGTCGAGCTGCCAGGCGAACAGGGTCCGGCGCGCCATGCCGCCGATTTCGATGCCGTCGCGCCCGCGGTAGGCCGTATAGACGTTGTCCTTGCCCTTGGGGTAGTCGAACTCGGGCACACTGCCTTTGACGATGACATAGCCCTTGCCGCCTTCACCGAAGTAGAGGCGCGGCTCCTGGATGGCCGGGCCGCCGTTGGAAAGCGGGGGAATGCCATGCAGATAGAGCGAGGGCAGGCCTTCGGCGGATTTCTCTGTGACCGGCGACATCACGACGCCATTGCCATGGGTGAACAAGAGATGCAGGTTCACCCAGGTCTGGGCATTGGCCGGAATCAGTGCCGGCTCCAGCTCCCGCGCCGACAGCATGACCTGCTGGTAGCCTGCGCTGAGCTGGTAGCGGTCGATGTCCGTCGCGAGGAACTTGTAATAGGTCCTGATCTCCTGCAGCTGCGCATAGGTATCGCGCAGCGGCTGCAGGTCCCACAGGCGGATGTTGTCGATGGTCGGGCGATTGGCCTGGAGCGCTTCGAGATTCAGGCCCTGTTCGGCCGGAAACGGCCTGGCCTCGATCTGCGTTACACCATAGGCCTCGCGCGTCAGCGCAATATTGTGTTCCAGATACGGCGTCTCCAGCTGCAGCTCGTTCGGCTTGACATAGAAACGCTGGAACAGTGCCGGCCAGATCGTGCCGAGCAGGAATGCGCTGCCGATCACCAGCAGCGCCGCGGCCGCAGGCACCCGATAGTCCCGCCAGCTTATATTGGCCCATGACACGGCGGCAGCCGCGGCAGCCAGGCCGACTTGCAGCCACAGGACCGGCAGCCCGACATGGACATCGGTATAGCTCGCGCCGACCACGACGCCGTTGTCGCCATAGAGCAGCATGAAGCGGTCGAGCCAGTAGGACCACGCCTGCAGCGCGAAGAACAGGCCGAGCAATGCCGATCCATGGGTAGCGGCCGCCGGTGAAAGCCCGCGCGGCGAACGGACCAGCGCGATGTCGCCGCGCAACCCGTAGACCACGCCGGCAATCACGGCGCTGCAGGACAGCAGCAGGAGCAGCCAGTTCCTGAGGGCAAGATACGCCGGCAGCGAGAAGACGTAGAAACCGATGTCCTTGCCGAAGATCGGATCGGCCTTGCCGAATGGCACCTGATGGATATAGCGCAGCGCAATGGCCCAGCTCGACAGTTCACCGACGGCTATCAGCAGCCCCACAAGGACGGCGGCGCCGGCAATGGCGGCGCGCCACGGAAGGCGCGCTGCAAGCTCGCCAACCGGCTGGCCCAGGACCTCCGGCCTCCAGGCCTGCGCCTGACTCGCGCAGCGGTGCGCCAGCCAGCCCGATAGCCAGAGCGCGCCTGCCGAAACAGCGAATACGGCAAGGAACAGAAGCGCCTGGGTAGCGAATACCGTGCGGAACACCCCGGCGTAGCCAACCGAGGCAAACCACAGCCAGTCAACAATGAGGTCGGTGACGCGATCGACAGCGACCAGCGCGACGATGCCGGCCACAACCCAGATCGCAAGGCGTCTCAGGCGCGTGGCGTCCCTCGCTGGCGAGCGCATCGATCATGCTCCTTTGCTGCACCGTCGTCCGTGACCCGGCCATTGTGGACGGCTGGCCTGCCGCAAGCGCGGCTGAACGGGCTGCCTGTTCATCTCAGCATATATGCCTTCGCTGCCCAGCGCACCCGGCACGGCCGTGGCGTCGTCGACGAGCACCCATTCACTCTATCCGATAGGATTCGAGCATAATTTTTTCCGAATTCATCAAATGCAGGAATAGGATTACAATCTCTGGCGACATTGAACGACAATTCGCATGTCTGTGCTCCGGCCCGCAAATATCATGGCTATGTACCCAGAACAAGACCAAGGTGCCCGCCATGACAACCGGATCTCCCCTGACTGCCGCAGCTCCGGCAGCGTTTGCGCATACCGCCCCGCCAGCCGCGCTGCTTGGCCAGCTGGCGCTCGACCTCGAGGCCACCTTCGCCCACAGCGCGCGCATGGTGGCCGGCCACATCGCGGTGCACCTGCCAGACACCGACACGCTGCTTGCAACACTGCCGCCAGGTGCCCTGCTCGGCAAGCCGGATACCTATGCCCGCCACCTGGTCCATGCCGACCCGCTGGAGCGCTTCTCGGCGATGGTGCTGGTCTGGCGCCCGGGCCAGACCAGCCCCGTGCACGGCCATCGCACCTGGTGTGCCTACCGCGTGCTGCGCGGCACGCTGAGCGAACAGCACTACCGGTGGGATCCCGCCAGCCGGCAGGCGCGCCATGCCAACGCCGTCTTGCGCACGGCCGGCGATACCTTCAGCGTGCCGGCCGGGCTGCAGCATATCCATGCGCTGGGCAATGCCAGCGACGATATCGCCGTGTCCCTGCACCTCTACGGCGTGCACCGCGACCACGTTGCCACTGGCGTGAACCTGCTGGTGCCGACCGCCGACGCCTAGCATCTGCCGCGCGTAGCCGCGCCGCGTGCGGGCGCCGGCCCACCCTTACCTGACCCGCTACGCACCATGGACCGCTACGACAAACAGATTCTCGCCATCCTGCAGGAAGACGCCACCGTGCCGGTGGCAGAGATCGGCGAACAGGTCGGCCTGACCTCGACGCCATGCTGGCGCCGGATCCAGAAGCTGGAAGAGGCTGGCCTGATCCGCAAACGCGTGGCGCTGCTCGACGCCGGGAAGCTCAATGCCGGGGTCACGGTCTTTGTCTCGGTCCGCACCAGCCAGCACAACGTGAAATGGCTGGCGCAATTCCACGGGCTGGTGGCATCGATCCCGGAAGTGACCGAGTTCTACCGTATGGCCGGCGATACCGACTACCTGCTGCGCGTGGTGGTGCCGGATATTGCCGCCTACGACCGCGTCTACAAGAAGCTGATCCAGGGCGCCGAGCTGGCCGACGTCAGCTCCAGCTTTGCGATGGAGCAGATCAAGTACACCACGGCGCTGCCGCTCGATTATGCGTAGGCCGGCACCGGCCCTTCATGCGCATTTGGCAACTAAGGACAGGCACGCCGGCCCCAGCGACACCGCCAGCCCTATCAGCGGCAGCACGGCGCCGTGCTCACGGCTCAGGGAGATCGCATCCGGCCCGGCGGACCAGCCGACGCATGCGACAAAGACCGCCAGGCCCAGGTCCTTCAGGATCTGCACGGCCGACCTCGGGAAGGTGCCGAGCGACGGCCTTCTTGAATTGATCGACGGAGCATTTCATAGGGGGCGTCGCATGCGGGCGGCATGATTGTCAGGGATTGAGCGCAGGCAGTGCGGGCACGGCTTGCCGATGCCGGCGCACCGGCGCCCTGGCGGCATGGCGGCGCAGGGCCTGGGCCAACGGGGTGCCATTCCAGGCGGCCTGGGCGGGCATCGCGCCGTAAAGGTGGCGTTGCAGGCCGGTCACGGCATCGGCAAGGGCGGCATCGCCAGCTGACTCTGCCCACGCTGCGGGGGTGGTGCCGTGGGCGGCGCGCGTCCATGCCCCCAGCGCCTGGCCGGCGCCAGCGGCATTGCCCGCCTGGCAGGCTTGCAGCGTTGCTTCCAGCTGTGCGTCGGCACCTTCGGCGCGGGCGCGCCTGTGCCCGGCCAGCCGCTGGCGCAGCCGGGCCAGCGCCGGCCGGATACGCCACCACAACAGCCCGGCTGCCAGCACAGCCAGCAGCCCCGCTGCCCCCCACAGCAACGTCCGCCATGGCAAACCGCCCTCGCCCGGCAGCGCGCCGGCAGACGGACCGCCCGGGGCCAGCGCGCTGCCCGCGCGCGCGGCAGCCACCACCACCTTGACCGCGGGCGCTTCGGACTTTGCCGGCTTGCGTGTGGCCGGATCGACCCAATCCACTGTCACCGCCGGCAGCGTGTAGTTGCCGGTCCGCTCGAACACATAGGTGATGGCGTCCACGCGCGTGCCGCCCGGCCCGGGCGCGCCCTGGGCGTGGTCGGACAGCCGCGGATCGGCGCTGAAGACGCGCACCCCGCGCGGCGCCGCGGCGTGTGGCGGATGGATCATCATGGCCTGTGTCTGCGGCGCAAAGGTGGTGACGGTGCGCACCAGCGCATCGCCCGCGTGCAGCCGCACGATGCCTTCGTCGTACGCATGGTCCAGCGCCTGCGTCACGGTAAGCCGGGCCACCGGCAGCAAGGGCCGTCCCGCCCCGGCGCCGGCCTTGACCGCGCCGCCGGCGCCCGCGCGGATCCGCGTGGATGGAAAGGTGACACTGCCCTGGCGCGGTGCGCCGTCGTCGCCCGCATAAGTGAAGCGCACGGTCGCGGCTGGCAGCTCGAAGTCGCCGTCCTGCTCGGCGGTAAAGGCATAGGTCTTGCGGATGCCGGCGTAGGCCACCCCATCGATGGTTTCGGTCGAGTTCAGCGCGCGTTCGTCAGGCATGGTGACGACGGCACCCGGCACCTGGAGCAGCGGGAAGGCCGGCGCCGACATGAAGAAGTTGGGCGCCAGGATGGTGACATCGATGCTGACCTGCTGGCCGACCAGCACCGGCTGCTTCGCGCCCACTTCCACGCGCACGATGGGCTCGGCGGCGGCGCGCGCCAGCAACGGCAGCAGCAGCGCCGCCATCAGCAAGACCAGCGGCGCAAGCTGGCGCAGCCACCCGCACTGACACACGGCGCGGCCTCTCATCGCTGCTTCTGCTGCGGCGCGGCCTGCCCCCGCTGCAGGGCGAACTTGCGCTGCAGCAGGTCGGTCGGCGTGGTCTGGATCGCGCGCATCCACATTTCGGCGTCCTGCGTCAGGCCGATAGGCATGGACTGGCCGCCCTGCTCCGGCGGCTTCGCGGCGTCGTACTTGATTTCATCCGGCGCAAGGTCGGGGGGCTCTTCCTCGTCGTTGGGGTCTTGCTTGTCCTTCGGTTCCTGTTGCGCCAGCAGCTTCTCCATCAACGCCAGGTTGGCCGTTGCCGCCGGCCATTGCGGCTGGCGCCTGAGCGCCTGGCGGTAGCGCGCGGCGGCCTGCCGGTACTGGCCCTGCCGCGCCAGCGCATTGCCCTGGTTGTAGTCGGACTGCGGTGAATCGACCAGCGCAAAGCTCTGCACCGCCTGCGGGTACTGGCCGGCGCGATACTGGGCGATGCCGCGCCACATCGCATCGTCGAACAGCGTCGCGGCGCGCGCGAAGTCGCCCTGCTCGAAGGCGCGGCGGCCTTGCTGGTCGTGCGTCAGCCACAGGTCGGCAAAGCGCCACGGGCGCGCGGCATCGGCCTGCTGCGCGCGCAAGCCCGGCTGCGGCGCGGCAAGCGCAAGCGCCAGCAGCAGGCCGGCGGTCCAGCGCACGGTCCAGCCCTTGCGGAACCACAGCATCGCCAGCAGCGTGACCGGCAGCACCAGACACCAGCCTTCATCCTGCCAGCGCGTGCGGTCGCCGGCCTGCGTCTGTTCGAGGTGCGACTGCACATGGCGCTGCACCCACGCCACGTCGTCATCACTGCCCGGCGTAAAGGTGGCGACCGGTACGCCGCTGTCGTCGCCAAAGCGCTTGACCGCCGCCACATCCAGCCGCGCGAACACGCGTGCCCCGTCCTGTTCGACGAAGCCGCCCTCGGCACCCTCGACAGTACGCAGCGGCCCGCCCTGCTGCGTGCCGATGGCCAGCACCACCGGCTGGCTGCGGCCGCTGTGCGCCTGCTCGCGGAAGGCTTTGGCCGCGGCGGGTTCCACGCCGTCGGTCAGGAACAGGATGGTGCCGGGCACCGGCTCATGCGCCAGGTCGGCGTCGATGGTGTGCAGCGCCTGTGCCATGTCGCGCCCCGGCGCCGGCATGATGCGGGTCTGCAGCGCATCGGCAAAGGTCTGCAGCAGGCTGGTATCGTCCGTCAGCGGCAGCACCAGGTGCGTGGAGCCCGCATACGCATAGATCGCCGTGCGGCCGCCGTTGCGGCGCGCCAGCAGCGCCTTGATCTTGAGCTTGGCGCGCTCGAGCCGCGTAGGCGTGACGTCCACCGCGTCCATGGTGCGCGACAGGTCCACGGCAAGCGCCAGCGGCGCCTTGTCGTCAAGGAACGGCGGCCGCTCCTGCCGCCAGCTCGGCCCTGCCAGGGCGATGGCGCCGAGTGCCAGCAGCAGCGCGGTCAGGTGCACCGGGCGCAGCGCCACGCGGCGGCGTTCGCCGATCATCAGCGCGTCGAGCAGGTGCGGCGCGATGGTCTGGCGCCAGCGCCGCCGCACGTCGCCGCGGCGCTGCACCGCCGACACCAGCAGTGCGGCCGGCACCAGCACCAGCAGCCACCACGGGCGCAGGAAATGGAAGTGCGCAAGCGCGTCGGGCAGGGCCGGCATCACCGCCCCTCCCCGCCGGCATTCGCCATCTCGTCAGCCCCTGCAGCCGTGCCGCGCGGGCGCGACAGCCACGCCGAGCAGGTGAACATCAGCAACTGGTACCCCAGCACCAGCGCCAGCGCTGCCCCAGCGGCCACATGAACAGCTCGCGCCGCGGCCGCCATGACAACGTCTTCTGGTTGTGCGGCGTGATCCGGTCCAGCGTGGCGTAGATGGTCTCCAGCGCGGCCTGGTCGGCACCGAAGAAGTAGCGCCCGCCGGTCTGCGCAGCCAGCCGCTGCAGCACGCCAAGATCGACTTTATCTTCGCCCGAAGCACTGGGGTCGCCGATGCCGATGGCATGCACCACCACCTTGCGCTCTTTTGCGATCCCCCAGCGCGTTCGGGTGGCATCCGGCTGGCGGTGTCGTTGCCGTCGGTCAGCACGATCAGGACTTTCTCCGGCGCTTCGCTGCGCTCGAACATCTTGATGCCGAGGCCGATGGCATCGCCCAGCGCAGTGCTCGGGCCGGCCATGCCCGGTAGCAGGCCGGTGAGCAGCGTCTGCACCAGCTGGTGATCCAGCGTGAACGGTGCCAGCGGATACGGCGCGTCGCCAAACACGATCAGGCCGATGCGGTCGCCGGGGCGCTTGGCGACAAAACCGCTCACCACCTGCCGCACCGCCTGCACGCGCGGGATCAGCGCGCCGGACGGATCGCGGAAGTCGCGCGTGTCCATCGACTGCGACAGGTCCAGCGCGATCAGCAGGTCGCGCGCCGGCTGCACCTTCTGGATCGGCGCCTCCAGGAACTGCGGCCGCGCCAGCGCCGTCACCACCAGCACCCACGCCAGCGGCGCCAGCACCCATTGCAGCCGGTTGCGGCGCGGCACCACGGCACCGGTGGCCGGTGTCAGGCCGGCAGCGCTGGCCACCTCGCCAAAGAACGGCAGGCGCACCGACGGGCTTTCCTCGCGGTACGGCGGCAGCCACCACCATAGCGGCAGCGGCAGCGGCAGCAGCACGAAGAGCCAGGGGTATTCAAACTGGTACATGGTGCTCCGCGATCCAGCGCCGGCACGCCCCGGCCACGGCCTGCACCTGCGTCTCGGGCCATTGCGCCAGCACCGCGTCGTCGCGGTATTCGGCGTCCTGCACCAGCGCCGCCAGCAGCGGCGCGGCATCCTGTGCGCGCCCGGCATATGCCTGCAGGAATTCAGCCCAGCCGCTGCCGGCCAGACTGGCAACCTGGGCGCGCGGCCACGCGGCCAGCGCCGTGCGCTTGAGCAGCGCCGCCATCTGGCGCAGCGCGGCGACGCGATGCGCGGGGTCACTGCTCAGCGGCAGTCCCGCCAGTTCGGCCAGCGCCTCGCGCCGGTAGCGGTTGGCGCGGTAGCGCCGCCAGGCGCGCCAGCCGGCCCAGGCCAGGGCCAGCAGCAGCAAGGCGCCCGCGATCGGCCAGCCGATAGTCTGCGGCACCCACGATGGCGGCGGCGGCACGGCTACGTCGGCAAGGGTGGCCAGCGCAGCCACGCCCGTGCTGTCTTCGACGCCCGGTGCGGAGCTGTGCGTAAGGCTCATCGCGCCGCTCCTGCGCGTTGCCGCGCTGGTGCCTGCTGCAGCGGGCGGCCCAGCAGCCGGCGCAGTTGCAGCGCCGTTTCCTCTGCCGCCGACAGCGGCAGCAGCGGCACGCCGATGGCGTGGTGCCAGTCCAGCAACGCCTTGCCGTGCGTATCGACAAACTCCGCAATGCTGCGTCGCATGGCCGCGTGGCCGAAGCCCAGTTCCACCTGCAGTTCGCCGTCGCTGACCACCAGCTGGCCGGACTCCGGCAACTCGCTCAGGAAGGGGTCGTGGACCAGCATGGTCAGCACGTCGTTGCGCGCGGCCATTTCCAGCATCAGGTCGCGGGTACGGTCATCATGGCCGTCGAAATCGCTGATGACGATGACCAGGCAGTCGTGGCGCGCCATGCGCGCGGCGCGCTCCAGCGCCGCGTTCAATTGCCCCGCGGCACGCCGCGATGGCGCATCGGCGCGCAGGGCCTGGTTGAAGCGCGCGATGCCGCCCAGCAGCTGTTGCACGGCTTCGCGGCTGCGGCGCGGCGGGAACTCCTCGGTCTTCGCATCGCCGAACACGACGCCGCCGACGCGGTCGCCTTCGGCCAGCACGCGCCACGCGGCCAGCGCCGCCGCCTCGGCCGCGCTGACCGACTTCATCGCGCGCCGGCTGCCGAAGAACATATTGATGCGCTGGTCCACCACCAGCAGCACGGGACGGTCCTTTTCCTCGGTGTAGACGCGCACGTGCGGCTTGCCGGTGCGCGCGGTCACGCGCCAGTCCATGCTGCGGATATCGTCGCCGGGCAGGTACAGGCGCAGTTCCTCGAAGGTCAGCCCGCGCCCGCGCACCTTGGAGGCATGGCGGCCGGCCAGCACGCTGTGCACCGGCTGGCGCGGCAGGAAGTGGAAGTCGCGCGCGGCCACCTCCAGCGCGGCCAGCGCGGCAGCATCCACGCTGACGCCCGGAACCGCCTGCGAAGCCGGCCCTTGCACCGCTGACGGGGCGGCGCGGGCGATGGCACGGAACGGCAGACGCATCGGCATGCCTTCGCCGGCCCTCAAGCCACCGCTACCTGCTGCACCAGGCGGTCGATCGCGGCATCGGCACCGATGCCGGCCGCATGCGCCTCGTACGACAGGATCAGCCGGTGGCGGAAGACGTCGTGCACCACGGCCTGCACATCCTCGGGCGTGACAAAATCGCGCCCGTGCAGCCAGGCGTGCGCGCGCGCCACCTTGTCCAGGCCAATCGAGCCGCGCGGGCTCACGCCGATCTGGATCCACTTGTCGAGGTCGTCGTCCACCGGCTTGGGCGCGCGCGTGGCCTGCACCAGCGTCACGATGTAGCGCTCCACCGCCTCGCTGACATGGATGGCGTGGATCTCGGCGCGCGCGGTGAAGATCGCCTCTGGCGCCAGCCGCACGGCCTGCGCGCCACTACCCGCGGCGCCGCCCGCCTCTTCCTCGCGTGCCAGCTTCACGATGTCGGCCTCGGCCTGGGCTTGCGGATAGCCCACGCTGACATGCATGAGAAAACGGTCCATCTGCGCCTCGGGCAGCGGATAGGTGCCCTCCTGCTCGATCGGGTTCTGCGTGGCCATCACCAGGAACAGCGGCTCGAGCTTGTGCGTGGCGCCGCCGACGGTGACCTGGCGCTCTTCCATCGCTTCCAGCAAGGCCGCCTGCACCTTGGCTGGCGAGCGGTTGACCTCATCGGCCAGCACCAGGTTGGCGAACACCGGACCAGCCTGGAAGCGGAACTCGCCCTTGCCCCCTTCAGTGAAATACACCTCGGAGCCGGTGATGTCCGCGGGCAGCAAGTCCGGCGTGAACTGGATCCGCGACAGCCGCGCATCGAGGTTGCGCGCCAGCATCTTGATGGCGCGGGTCTTGGCCAGTCCGGGCAGCCCTTCCACCAGCAGGTGGCCGTCGGCCAGCAGGCCCAGCAGAAGGCGTTCGATCATGCGCTGCTGCCCCACAATCGATTCGCCCATGCGCTGCTGCAGGGCCAGGACGTCGTCGCGTGCGCTCATGGCGTGTTCCTTGGTTCCGCCGGTGCGCGGCGGGCCGGACGCGCGGATTGGCCGCCGACGAACCAGGCGTAGTAGGGATTGTCGGGATCGGCGCGCATGGCCTGCGTGATATGGCTGGCCCAGGCTTCGCGGTCGCCGCGGTAGGCATCCAGCCCGGCGCGGTAGAAGGTGTGCAGCACTTCCCGCTCGCGGCGCAGGTCGCGCCAGAACGCTTCATCGGCGCCGGCCAGCGGCGGATCGCTTTGCAGCGACAGCAGCCTGGACAGGGTTTCCGGGAAGGCGTCGCGGCGGACCCAGCCGGCGTACTCGATGCGCGGGCGGTCGTCGGTCACGGCCGGCGCGTCGGCCGCATACCAGTCCAGGCCGGCGCGGTCAGTGACCCAGGTCGCCATCAGCGCCGCCGGCGAGCGCACGCCCACGGCCCGCAGCGCGTCCGCTACCTCCGGCTGCTCGAAGCGAGAGCGGATGCGTGCGGCATCCAGCTCCAGCGGCGACAGCGAACCCACCAGCATCATTTCGTGCAGCTCGGTGGTCCACAGCATGGCGTGCGGAAATACGTCCAGGAAGCTGCGCACCAGCATGCGCGTGTCTTCGTCATTCTGCGTCGGCAGCGGCAGCCATTGCGCCACCAGCCCGCCGGGTTGCAGCCGCGAGGCCGCCAGGCGGTAGAAACCGGTCGAATACAGGTTGACCACGCCGGCCGCCGACGGCGGCGGCGGCTCCAGGGTGATCAGGTCGTACTGCTGCGTGCTTTGCAGCAGTTCACGCCGGCCGTCGCGCAGGCGGATGTCCATGCGCTTGTCGGTGGCCACGCCGAAATTGCCCTCGAACATGGGCACGGCGCGCGCCACCGGCGGCAACAGCTCCGCCACCACGCGGTATTCCAGGCCGGGCCAGGCAAGCGTGGCGCCCGCCGTGATGCCGGTACCCAGGCCGATCACCAGGGTGGACTTCGGCGTGCCGTTATGGACGATCAGGGGCAGCAGCGCCTGCAGGCGCATATAGCGCTGAGAGGTCATGGCATCGCCCGAATTGGAAACACCCTGGATATACAGGCGCCGGAAGCGATTGCTGGACGAAGACTGCTCCACCACCGCCACAGTCGCGCCACGGCCCTCCTCATAGAACACCAGTTCGCCACCGCGCGCCCGCGCCAGCAGCGTGGCAAGCCGGTCCGCCGGCGCCAGCGCGGCGGCAATCACCGCCAGCACGCAGATCATCGGCACCGCCCAGCGCGCCACGCGGCCCACGCCGCTACCCAGCGCCACTGCCACCACGCCGACCATGGCGGCCGTCACTGCCAGCAGCGACAGCGTGTGCACCAGCCCCAGGTACGGCACCAGCACAAAGCCGGCCAGCGCCGTGCCAGCGATGCCACCCAGCGTATTGAGTGCCACCACGGTGCCCACGCCGGCGCCGACGTGTCGGCTATCGACGCTCACGCGCAGCACGAAGGGGAACGCCGCGCCCAGCAGCAGCGTGGGCACGAACACGACCGACAGCGCCGCCAGCGCAAAGCTGGCACAGGCCGCCACCAGCGGGCTGGACATCAACCCCTGCACCCATGCAGACAGGCTGCCCTGCGCACGCAGCAGCCATTCGCCCAGCAGCACGAATTCAAGCAATGCCACCAGCCCCGCCCCGCCACCAGCAGGCCGAAGGCGCCCCAGGGGTCGCGCACCCGGTCGGCATGGCGCGCCGCCAGTGCGCTGCCAATGGCCAGGCCAGCCAGGTAGGTCGCCAGTACCACGGTAAAGGCGAAGGCGCGCGTGCTGAGGAACTGCACGATGGCCTGCGACCAGACCACCTCGTAGCCAAGCGCAATGCCGCCGGCCGCGGCGTACAGCACCAGCGCCAGGCGACCGTTGGCGGCATCGCCGGTGGCCGCGCCTTGCATGGCGGAGGGCGCAACCGGAGCGGCCACGGCTTGCCGGCGCGCTGCCAGCAGCCACGCCACCAGCGCGGCGGCACCGTTAAGCACGCCCGCCGCGATGGCACTGCCGAGGATGCCCAGCAGCGCCACCAGCACAAAGCCGGCCAGCAGCGTGCCGGCAATCGCGCCGGCGGTATTGGCGGCATACAGCCGCCCGCCATGCACCCCCACACGGCCGGCGCCTGGCGTCAGCACGCGCATCAGCACCGGCAACGTACCGCCCATGGCGGCTGCGGGCAGGATCACCAGCACAAAGGGCATTGCCCACGCCAGCCATCCGGTGCGCTGCTCCAGCCAGGAGAACGGCGCCGCCGCATGGGCCAGCGCCACGGTCGCGCCGACGCCCAGCACCAGGACGCCGATTTCGAGCCACGCATACAAGCGCAGCGGATTGCCGTGGCGGTCGGCCACACGGCCGAACAGCCAGCCGCCCAGGGCCAGCCCGGCAAAGAAGGCGCTGACCGCGGTGGTGACCGCGTGCACGTCGACACCCACCACCAGCGACAGCTGGCGGATCCAGACGATTTGGTAAACCAGGCCGGCCATACCGGACACAAACAGTAGAACGGCCGCCCAGAGCCACGTCTGTTCGGCCGCATCGCCCCGCTGCGCCACGGCGGATGCAGGAAATCCGGTCTTCGCGGAGCGCCCCCGGCGCCCGTTGCCACCATTGCCGCCCGGGGCGGCATGAGATTCGATCATGAACTGGACCGTTGGCGCGAAGGCCCGCGCGTACGCGGGCCTGCGCCGGTTTCAACAGCCGTCACAGGTGGACGGCGCTGATGACTGACAGCTTTACTTCTTCTTCATCGCCTCTTCAATCTTCTTGTCGACCTGCTTGCGTACCTGGTCGATGCTGAAACTCGCCGGATGCTGGCTCGGCGGATAGTTGACGAACGTCTCCAGGAACATCGTCGCCTTCAGCGTTGCCATGCCGGTCAGATAGGCGTTCTTGGCCAGCCAGTCGTTGTACTGGTCAGACACGATATCCGCACGCTCGTACGGGTCCATGCGCAGGTTGAAGACTTTAGGCACCCGCAGGCACTTGAACGGGTCCTGCCATACCTGGAAACCGCCCGGCGTAGTCTGCTCGCAGAACACGACCTTCCAGTTGTCAAAGCGCATTGCCACCAGATCGCCGTCGTCGTTGAAGTAGTAGAACTCGTTGCGCGCGCTCTTGTTGGTCTGGCCGGTCAGGTACCCCAGCTGGTTGTAGCCATCGAGGTGCACCTTGGCATTCTTGCTGCCAACAGACGCGCCCTTGAGCAGCCGGTCCTTGATATCGCCATCGCCGGCGGCCGCCAGCAGCGTCGGGAACCAGTCCAGACCGGAGAACATCTCGTTGCTCACAGTCCCGGGCTTGATCTTGCCTGGCCAGCGGATCATCGCCGGGACGCGGAACGCGCCTTCCCAGTTGGTGTCCTTCTCGCTGCGGAACGGCGTGGTTGCCGCGTCCGGCCAGGACCACTGGTTGGGGCCGTTGTCGGTGGTGTAGATAACGATGGTGTTGTCCGCGACCTTCAGGTCATCGAGCGTCTTGAGCAGCTTGCCGACGTCGCCGTCGTGCTCGAGCATGCCGTCGGCATACTCGTTGCCGGACATCCCGCTCTGGCCTTGCATGGACGCACGCACATGGGTGAAGGCGTGCATGCGCGTCGTATTCATCCAGACAAAGAACGGCTTGTCGGCCTGCACCTGCCTGGTGATGAACTTCTGTGCGGCGTCGGTGGTCTCGTCGTCGATGGTCTCCATGCGCTTGGTGGTCAGCGGTCCGGTATCCTCGATCTTGCCGTCGGCCGTGGAGTGCAGCACGCCGCGCGGCGAGAAGTTCTTCACATACGGATCGTTCTTGTCCTTCGGCCAGTATGCGCGCTGCGGCTCTTCCTCGGCGTTCAGGTGGTAGAGGTTGCCGTAGAACTCGTCGAAGCCGTGCTTGGTCGGCAGGTACTCGTCACGGTCGCCCAGGTGATTCTTGCCGAACTGGCCGGTGGCGTAGCCAAGCGGCTTGAGGACTTCGGCAATGGTCACGTCGCGGGCTTGCAGGCCCACGGTCGCGCCCGGCGCACCCACCTTGGACAGGCCGGTGCGCAGCGGCGACTGGCCGGTGATGAATGACGAGCGGCCTGCCGTGCAGCTGTTTTCGGCGTAGTAGTCGGTGAACATCATCCCTTCGCGGGCAATGCGGTCGATGTTCGGCGTGCGGTAGCCCATCACGCCCATGCTGTAGGCGCTGATGTTGGTCTGGCCGATGTCATCGCCGAAGATCACCAGGATGTTGGGCTTCTTGCCCGACGTGTTGACGGCCGCAGGCGCGGAAGCGGCCTCGGGCGCAACCGGCAGATTGGACTGCGCCGGCGGCTGCGCCGGCGTCGCGGACGTATCCGGCACGGCTGCCGGCGCTGGCGTTGCCGGCTGCTGCGCGGCTGGCGCCTGCTGTTTCGGCTCGTCTGCCTTCTTGCAGCCGGCCATGGCCGCGATGGCAATTGCCATCGCGGCCACGGCAAAGCGCGCGCCGCGCCTTGCCTGGGTGGTCTCTGTCATTCGTTGCATTGCTGCTCCCGATAGTCAAACTGCTTCAACCCTGCGACCGGCACGCGTGGCATGCCGGCTTCCATTTCTGGCTACTTCGCACCAGCCGTGGGGTAAACCTGCTGCCAGTCCTGCTTCATGCTGACCACCGTCCAGCCCTTGGCACGGGCGGCGTCCAGCGCCTTGTCGAGCTTGCCCACCTTCGACTGGCGGTCATAGGCGAACTCGCGCTCGGCATCGTCGTGATGCACCAGCACGCCCATGCGCGGACCGTCGCCGCCGGTGGTGTACTCAAGCATCTGCAGGTCGCCGTCGGAGTTGCCCACGGCAAGGATCGGCCGACGGCCGATATGGCGGTAGATGCCGACCGGCTTGCCCGGCCCGTCATCCACGAACTCCAGCTTGGGGTCGCGCACCAGCACCGGCTCGCCGTCGCGCACCAGGTAGCGCACGACCTGCGAGGAGCCGATCACCTGCTCGGGCGGAATGCCGTAGACGGCCTGGCTCCATGGCCGCATGAACTCGATGGTGCCGCCCGAGACGATGTAGGTCTTGAAGCCGTTGGCGCGCAGGTAGGCCAGCAGTTCCAGCTGCGGTTGATAGACCAGCTCGGTATAGAGCCGGTTGAACTTGGGATGCCGCGATGTCGCCAGCCAGTCGCGGATGGTGCGGTCGTACTCGTCCACGGTCATGCCGCTGTTGGCCGTGGCGATCAGGCCGGCGAGCTGCTTTTCGTTGCGCATCAGGCCCTGCATGTCGTTGGCCATTAGCGCCTTGAACGCAGGGTTGTTGCGCCACTCCGGGTGTTGCGGCGCCGCGGCCCTGACCTGGTCGAGCAGGAAGAAGAACTGGAAGTACAGCGGCTGTTCGCTCCACAGCGTGCCGTCGTTGTCGAATACCGCGACGCGCTGCTCGGGCGGTACAAAATTCGGCGAACCGGGGCGGGTGACATCCCCGATGAACTTCAGCAGCGCCTGCCTGCTGGCGCCGTCGCGCCAGGAAGGGAGCGCCTCGGCGGCGCTTACCTGCGGCGCAGGGGCGTAGGACGGCTGCGCCGCCGTGCTGGCTGGGGGCGCCGTCGTACAGCCGGGCAGGCCCGCCCCCGCAAAAGCCAGGGCCATGGCGATGACGGCCAGGGCGGTTCGGGGCAAACGCAGCCACTGATGCGAGGCGGAGGTAGAAACGTCCATCGAGCACTCCTCCAGTCTGTCCGGCAGCCAGGAAATGACGACAGCGCCGGCGCTACCGCGCCAGCGCCAGCGCTTGCTGCCTGCGCACCTCCGCCCAGCGGCTGTCATCCATCACCAGGCGGAAGCCCAGGTGGGACATGCTGTTGTACGGATCCGTCCCGCGCCGGGCGCTGGGTCGGTAGCTCAGGCAATAGTCTTCATTGCAGAGGAATGAGCCGCCACGCGTGAC
Source organism: Cupriavidus necator (assembly GCA_022041995.1). Taxonomy (GTDB): domain Bacteria; phylum Pseudomonadota; class Gammaproteobacteria; order Burkholderiales; family Burkholderiaceae; genus Cupriavidus. The sequence continues at coordinate 1,884,628 of CP074381.1, read as the reverse complement.
GCGCTTGGGCGCGTTGACCGGCACGCCGGGTTCAGCGGGATCCCATGAGGCCATCGGACCAACCGGGTTTTCGATTGGCTGCGCCTTGCCGGCTTCGCGCCGGAACTGGTCCGCCCGGTACCAGTCCGCCACCCACTGCCAGGCATTGCCGGTCATGTCGGCCAGGCCGTAGCCGTTGGGCGGGAAAGTGCCGACCGGGCTGGTGCCAAGCGCCCCGCCAGCCTTGGGACTGACCACAGGAAACTGCTGGTTCTGCTGGCCTTGCCAGACATTGGCCATCTGCTTGCCGTCGGGGCAAACTGCTCGCCCCAGGCATAGGTCGCCTGCTCCAGCCCGCCGCGCGCGGCAAACTCCCATTCCGCTTCCGTGGGCAGCCGCTTGCCGACCCACTTGGCATAGGCCTGCGCGTCTTCATACGACACCTGGACCACCGGGTGGTTGTCCTTGCCTTCGATCGAGCTGCCGGGGCCGGTCGGATGGCGCCAGTCAGCACCGGGCACATAGCGCCACCAGCGCGAGTAGTCCTGCAGCGGCACCGGTCGCGGCGTGCCCACGAAGACCATGCCGCCGGCCATCATGGCGCTGTCGGGCGGGCGCGGTGTGCCGGGCGGCAGCTGGACCCGCAGGGTTTCCCAGTCAGGTGGCCGTTCCGCGGTCGAGACATAGCCCGTGGCATCAACGAACTTGCGAAACTGCGCGTTGGTGACGTGGTGCTGGTCCATCCAGAACGCGTGCACGCGCACCTTGTGGGCCGGCTTTTCGTTGGGCTGCGCCATCTTGCTGTCGCTGCCCATCAGGAATTCACCACCGGGCACGCGCACCATGCCTGCCGGGCCGTTCTTGCCATCGCCAGCGACAATGGCCGGCGCGGTCGGCGTGCGCCCCTTCATATACCAATAGCTGCCGCCGAGGCCGGCAGCGAGCCCGAGACCGAGCAACGCCACGATCAACGCCTTTTGCCCGCTTCGCCGCCCCGCGGACAGTGCAACGGAGCCAGAACGCCCTGCGCCTGTGCCGGGATTGCTGCTCTCACGTCGTCCGCTCATTCACCCTGCCTCTTTGCATACAAAAGTCATGCTAATCCAGCGCAAACAATGATCGCAGATGGCTACAGCGATCAGAAGTCAGCCTTTTCCCGTTTCGGGGGCAGGTGAATTAAGTTTTTCTTTCGCGCCCTGCCGCTATGGCTCGTGCATCATCACAGCCCTTCTCATGGCTTCGGAAGTAAGTATTTGCGATGCCGTGATGAAGATTTTCCTCTGTTGGCGCGCTGGCAGTGACGGGGGTCTTTGCTGCTAGTATGCAATGTCGCAATAATATGAGGGTGAGGCAGCATTGCCTCAACGTGTGATTTCACTGCAGCTGGCGCGGACAGGCATACGCCTGGGGCCGGCATTCCGGCAAGCGCCTGGCCGGCCTTGCACTTCATGTTCCTTGCATATGTCAAAGACCATCGCAAACCGGCTGGCCATGGCTGCCCCCATCCTCTTTGCCTGTGCAGGGGCCCACGCGACCGAAGGCGCCCTGGGGCGACCCGTGACCGGCACCAGCGTGCTCCCCAATGTGGGGATCGTGTCGCCGGAACCCGCGCTCATCGTGAACGTCGGCGAAATCTACCTGGATGGCTCGATCAGCGGCAGCCGCAGCGTGCCCATCGCGGGCAAGGCAGCGCTGGGCGTGGACGGCAAGGTCGCGTTCACCCTGGCGACAGTGATGAAGGTCTGGGACACCGACACCGGCGCCTGGAACTTTGCCTCCAGCTTCACGCTGCCCTATGTCTGGACCAAGGTGACTGCCAACCTCAGCGTGGGCGGGCTGGGGGCAAGACGCAGGACACCGCGTCGAATCTGTTCGACATTACCTTCGCGCCGATCATCGCGGGCTACCATTTCTCGAAGACCGAACACGTGGCGCTGAGCCTGAACGTGTGGGCGCCGACCGGCAAGTACGATCCCAATGCCCTGGCCAACCCGAGCCTGAACAACTGGACCTTCATTCCGCAAGTGGCCTACACCAAGCTGTTCCCCGAGCACGGGCTTGAGTTCGATGCCGTCGCCGGGATCCAGTTCTACACCCGCAACAACGCCACCGATTACCAGAACGCGCCGCTGTTCACGCTCGACACCATGCTGCTCAAGCGCTTTGCCAACGGCGCCGGCCTCGGGCTGATCGCGGGAACGACGCAACAGCTCGGCGACGACAGCGGCCCGCTGGCCGACCGCCTGAACGGTTTCCGCGGCCATGACTGGGCGGTGGGCCCGATCATCACCTATGACACCAAGATCGGCGCCAGGAGCATGCTGTCGCTGGGCTTGCGCTGGGTGCCGACGGTATCCAGCAAGAACCGCCTGAAGAGCACGAACACGTTCATGGGGACGGCGACTGTCGTCTTCTGAGGCCTGGGCGCTCCCCGGCGGCATGGCAGAATGCGTTCCATGCACCCCTTCCGGCAAGTTGAAGTACGCACGCAATAGTGCCTGCCTTGATCACGCGCAAGCCCTCAACCTTTGCAAGCCTGCAAACTGACATCCATGACCTCAGTTCCCTCCCCATCAACCGGTGCCACCGGCACCAATGCCTCAACCAGCCAGCCTCCCCCGCCTCGATCTCGCCGCCGTCCGGCTCCGGCTCCGGTGCCGCGCGGCCGCTTTGCGTGGCTGACCGGCATGCTCAGCTGGACACTGCTGATTGCCAGCACGCTGTTCTGGTGCGCGCTGCTGTTCCCGCTGGCACTGCTGAAGCTGGTGCTGCCGTTTGCCGCCGTCAGGCGCCGCATCGATCCGATGCTCAACGGCATCGCCACCGCATGGATCTCCGGCAATACCGGCTGGTTCGCGTGGATCCAGCGTGAGCCGTGGGACATCCAGGGCAATGAGGGACTGCGCTATGCCGACTGGTACCTGGTGAACTGCAACCACCAGTCGTGGGCGGATATCTTCGTGCTGCAGCGCTCGCTGAACCGGCGCATCCCGCTGCTGAAGTTTTTCCTGAAGCATCAGCTGATCTATGTGCCGGTGATCGGGCTGGCGTGGTGGGCGCTGGACTTTCCGTTCATGAAGCGCCATGGCAAGACGCAGCTGCGGCGCAATCCGGCGTTGCGGCGCCAGGACCAGGAAACGGCCAAGCGCGCCTGCGCGAAGTTTTCGCTGGTGCCGACCAGCGTAATGGTGTTTGCCGAAGGTACCCGTTTTACCGAGGCCAAGCGCGCGGCCCAGGACTCGCCGTACCGCCATCTGCTCAAGCCCAAGGCCGGCGGACTGGCGGTGGCGCTGAATGCAATGGGCAACAGGTTTCGCTCGCTGATCGACGTCACCATCGTGTACCCGGAAGGCGCGCCAGGCTTCTGGGACCTGGCCTGCGGGCGCGCCGGCCCGGTGCTGGTGCGCATGCGGCAGTTGCCGGTGCCTGCGGCCTTCTGCGAGGCCGACTACGGCAGCGACAAGGCCTTCCGTAAGGAGTTCCACAACTGGCTCGCACGCCAGTGGGAAGCCAAGGACGCGGAAATCGATGCGCTGACGCCGCCGCGCGAAGGCTGAAGCGCTGCTACCCCGGCAGCCGCTCGACTGCCCGCTTCCCCTGTCCCACCGCCGCGGTCAGCGAAGGGCTGCCGGCATTGTCGCTGTTGGCGATGCTGATATTGCCCACGCCGGCCAGCCCGGGCCATGCCGCATCGGGCGCCACGTTCTCACCCGCCAGGCTGTCGGGCATATAGCTGTAGCCGTGCGCCCAGCGGTTGACCGTGATGGCGCGGATCACATCCTTCGAAGCAAAGCCCTTGTGCCCGAGCATGCGGTCAAGCTGCGCGCGGATGTCGCGTTCCAGCGTGTCAAAGGGCGTGCCTAGCAGCAAGGCACGTCCCGCGCGGAAGCGCTCGCGTGCCTGCATACCGCTGTCAGGCACGGTCGGCACATAGAGCATGTGCAGCACGGCCGGATCGGAGGGCTGCCTGCCCGCCGGCGGCTCCAGCCACAGGTCGGTATAGGCCATGGCCGGCGCGTGGATGCGGCGCGTGCGCAGCGCGGCAAACGCCTGCCAGTGATCCAGCGCCACCTTGGTGTAGACCAGCGGCGCCTTGGCCTCGTTGTGCAGCACCTCTTTCTGCTTCGCGGGCAGCGACGGCAGCAGGTACGGGATCATCATGTTGTAGCCGGCCAGCACCACGTGGCGCGCCTCGACGCGATGCAGGTTGCCGCCGAACCCGTAGGTGACGCGCGTGATATTGCCGTCGGGCTCGACCGCGATCGCGGTGCTGTTCAGGCGCAGGCGCACCGGCTGCCCGTCACGGTCCAGCCGGCTGTAGTCGAACGCGGCCGATACCACGTCAGCCGGCCGGGCGATCGACGCCACGCCCGGGATCAGGCTCTGCACCAGCAGCCGTGCCAGCGAGGCATTGCCATCCGGAAACCACAGGCGCGAAGCCGGCGACTTGCCAAGCCGCGCATTGCCCGCCGGCGCGGGCATGTTGGCGCCGGCAGGCAGGCCGATGGCAATGGCGTCGGCAACCGAAATCCCGTCGGCATCGAGCGCATAGGCATCATTGCCGCGGCTGCGCAGGAAGCGCTGCCCGGCCAGGCCGATGCCGGCCTTGTCACGCAGGAAGCTGGCGTAACGCATGGCGCGCAGCGCTGCCGCACGCTCGGCGCCGGACAGTGCCGGCAGGTAGTCGGTGGTGCCGGCGGCCAGCCGCGCCAGCGCGGCGCGGTCCGCCGCGGGCAAAGGCGCGTTGTCCAGGAAGCGCGACAGGGCCGCCGCATCCGGGCCACCGGCCTGCTGCCCGCTGCGGGCATCGATCAGCTCGCCGAACGGATCGCCCGCCACCCACTGGTCGCGCCCGAAATGCTCGGCATCGAAGAACACGGCGCGGCCCATGCCGAGCGCCGCATAGGGATCCGCGGACGATGTGCCAGGCGCACGCGCGGCATCGAGTCCAAGCCCTGCCAGCAGTTCGCGCACGGCGGCGTCAGTACTGGCGCTCGCCGGCATCTCGGCGCTGCCGCCATAGGTCACAAGCCGCTTGCCGCGCACCGTGAACTCATTGCGCTTGGCATGGCCGCCGAAGTCGTCGTGGTTGTCCAGGATCAGGATGCGGCGGTTGGCGCCGAAGCGCCGCCGGTAGAACCAGGCCGCGGCCAGCCCGCTGAGGCCGCCGCCGACTACCACCAGGTCGAAGGCCTCGCGCGCCAGCACGACCGGGTATTTCGCGCCCTCGCGCGCCAGGCTGTGCGCCAGCGTGTAGGTGCCGGGATGGTTGCCGCGCAGGCCGGTCAGCGCGGGTGGGTACGTCACGCCTGCCCCACCCTGCTGCGCGTGCAGCAACTGCACGGGCGCAAGGCCGGCGGCAATGGTCAGGGCGGTGCCGTTGAGGAAGTCTCTGCGCGTAATCGTCATCGGGTGCTCATCGGGATGCGTCACCTGCCGCGGCCGGGCGCTGCGCGGCCAGCGCCTTGCGCCGTGCCGCCACGGCGGCTTCCGGCACCGGCGCGGCGCGGTTGCCCCAGCTGCCGCGGATAAAGGTCAGCACATTGGCCAGTTCCTGGTCGTCCAGCGTCCAGCCATAGCCGGGCATGTGGTAATCCGCTGGCGCGGTGCCCACGCGCGCGGTCACGGCGCCGTCGAGCAGCAGGTTCACCAGCGAGGCCGGGTCGGGATCGGCGACGGTCGGGTTGCCGGCCAGCGGCGGGAACACGCGGGCAAAGCCTTTGCCGTCGGCGGCATGGCAAGGCATGCAGAACACCGCGTACTGGCGCGCACCGGGCACATCGAAGCGGCCCTGCTGCAGTTGCTGCACGGTGGCGGCATCGTGCCGGAACGGCTTGTCGTCGCCGCGCGCACCGGGCAGGGATTTCAGGTAGGCGGCCACGGCATCGAGGTCTGGCGCGCTCATGTACTGGGTGGCGGTGGAGATCACCGTGGACATCGGCCCGAACGAGGTCGCGTGCCCGTTGCGCCCGGTACGCAGGAACTCGGCGATATCCGCGCGCGACCACGCGCCCAGTCCGGTGACCTGGTCGCCGGTCAGGTTGGTCGCGGACCAGCCCTCCACGCTCGCCCCGGACAGGAAATGGCGGCTGCGCTCGTCCAGCCCCTTCTCGGCCAACAAGTTGCCGCGCGGCGTATGGCAGGCGCCGCAGTGCGCCACCGCCTGCACCAGGTAGGCACCGCGGTTCCAGGCTTCGCCGCGCGCGGGGTCGGTGCGGACCGGGCCGTCATCGAGGAACAGGGCGTTCCACGCGGCCAGCAGGCTGCGCATGCTGAACGGCCAACGCATCTGCGGCGCGGGGTTGCGCCGGGTGACCGGCGCCACCTCGGCACGCAGGTAGGCGTACAGCGCCGCCACGTCCTCGGCGCGCATGCGCGCGTACGAGGGATACGGCATCGCCGGATAGAGCCGCTTGCCGTCGCGCGCCACGCCATGCCGCAAGGCGCGGTCGAACTCGGCCAGCGTATAGGCGCCGATGCCGCTGCCGGCATCGGGCGTGATATTGGTCGAATGGATCGTGCCGACCGCGGTGCGGATCGGCAGCCCGCCGGCGAATGGCTTGCCGCCTTCGCTGGTATGGCAGGCGGCGCAGTTGGCGATGCGCGCCAGGTAGCGGCCGCGTTCGATCTGTTGCGTGTCGGTGGCGGCCAGCGCCATGCCCGCGGGCAGCAGCGCCAGCGTCAGGCAGGCCAGCTTGCGCAGCGCGCGGGATGTGGCGATACCAAGTCCTTGGGGCAGGAGAAGCATGAGAGCAGGTTCAGGTCAGGCAGCCGACACCGCCCAGTTTGCCGCCAGCACCAGGCACACCACCAGCCCGGCGGCCACGGCCACGCCGGTCAGGATCAGCGGCACCGGGCGCAAGGTGTCCAGGTCGCGCTGGTGCTCCTGCCCCTGGCGCAGGCCAAAGAAGCCCCACAACACGGTCCGCAACAGCCTCAACGGGTTCATGGCATCTCCTTGCACAACGCCTTTGTGTACGAGAACCGATTATGGGCCGTCCGCGCCAGCCATAACAGCATCAGATAACAGGAAAATTTACGTATCAGTTTGCCTGCCCGGGAGATAATGCGCTCACCCGCCCCGCCCCCGCCAACCCGCCATGAAACGCTACGAAGCCCTCGCCGAGACCCTGGCCGCCGATATCCGCAACGGCAGCCTGCCGCCGGGCACGCGCCTGCCGTCGATCCGCAAGACCGTAGCCCAGTATGGCGTCAGCCCCTCGACCGCGTTCCAGGCCTATTACCGGCTGGAAGAGCGCGGGCTGGTGCGGGCGCGCGAGCGCTCCGGCTATTACGTGGCGGGACCGGCGCGGCGCGAGCTGCCCCAGCCGCAGGCGCGGCCGTCGCGCCAGGTGTCGACGCAGGTCGACATCTCCAAGCTGGTGTTCGCCGTGCTGGAAGGCGCGCGTGACCGCGAACTGGTGCAGTTCGGCTCGGCCTTTCCCTCGCCCGAGCTGTTCCCGTGGGAGCGGCTGGGCAAGTCGCTGGCGCGCGCCGGCCGCGCGCTCGATCCGTGGTACTCGGTCAACGACCTGCCGCCGGGCAATACCGCGCTGCGCCGCCAGATCGCGCTGCGCTACCTGGGCGCGGGCGCGCCGCAGCCGGCCGAGGACCTGGTCGTCACCAACGGCGCGCTCGAGGCGCTCAACCTGTGCCTGATGGCGGTGACGCAGCCGGGCGACGTGGTGGCGATCGAATCGCCCGGCTTCTATGCCTCCCTGCAGGCGCTGGAGCGGCTGCGGCTCAAGGCCGTCGAGATCCCGGTCGACCCCGCCGAAGGCATCGACCTGGGCGCGCTCGACACCGCACTGTCACGGCACCCGGTCAAGGCGTGCTGGTTCATGACGCAGTTCCAGAATCCGCTCGGCGCCAGCATGTCGGAAGACAAGAAGAAAGCGCTGGTGGCCTTGCTGGCGCGCCACCAGGTGCCGCTGATTGAGGACGATGTCTATGGCGAGCTCTACTTCGGCAACCGCTGCCCGCTGCCGGCCAAGGCCTTCGATACGCAGGGGCTGGTGATGCACTGCAGTTCGTTCTCGAAGACACTGGCGCCGGGCTTCCGCATCGGCTGGGTGGCGCCGGGCCGCTTTGGCGAGGCCATCCAGCGGCTCAAGCTGATGACCACGCTGTCAGCCGGCGTGCCCACGCAGGTGGCGCTGGCCGAATACCTGCAGCACGGCGGCTACGACAAGCACCTGCGCAAGCTGCGCCATATGCTGGAGACGCAGCAGGGCCGCATGATCGATGCCATCGGCCAGCATTTCCCGGAAGATGTGCGCGTGTCCCGGCCGGAGGGCGGGTATTTCCTGTGGGTCGAATTTGCGCCCGGCTTCGATGCATTGGCATTGCACCATGCCGCACTGGAAGCCGGCATCGGCATAGCGCCGGGTCCGATCTTTTCTGCGCGGCAGGGTTACCGCAACTGCATCCGGCTCAACTACGGGCACCTGTGGAGCGACGAGGCCGAGGCTGCTGTCGCCACCCTCGGCCGGCTCATCGCGCAGCAGCAATCCAGCTAGTCGCGATGGCGGCGCAGCGCCCACTCCAGTGCCTCGAATGCGACTTGCACCACCAGGGCCAGCACGGCCGCCGGGATCGCGCCGGCCAGCAGCAGCGCGGTGTCATTGAGCGCCAGCCCGGTGGCAATGCGCTCGCCAAAGCCCCCCGCCCCGACAAAGGCTGCGATGGTCGCCGTGCCCACGCTGATGATGGCCGCCGTCTTGACGCCGGCCAGCAGCACTGGCAAGGCCAGCGGCAGCTCCACATAGCGCAATACCTGGCCGCCCCGCAGCCCGAGCGCCCGCGCCGCATCGCGCATGCCCTGCGGCACCTGCTCCAGCCCGGTCGCGGTATTGCGCACGATCGGCAGCAAGGCATAGAGAAACAGCGCCACCATGGCCGGCCAGACGCCGATGCGGCCCAGCAGCGGGATCAGCATCGCCAGTAGCGCCAGCGACGGCACCGTCTGCAGCACGTTGACCACGCCCAGCACAGCCTGGCCGGTGCGGCGCCGCCGCGCCGCCAGCATCCCCAGCGGCACGCCGACCAGCGTGGCCGCACCGACCGCGCCCGCCACCAGGCCGACATGACGCCGCGCCAGGCGCGTGGTGTCGGGCCCGAACAGCGCGGCAAACAGCCGGCCGCGCGGTTCGGCACCGACATGCGTTGCCGTTTGCCCTGCAGTGCCGGCCAGGAACGCGCGCGCGATCGCGTCGAATGACTGGCCATCGATCTCCGCCGCAGCATTCATGGCAATCATGTCGTCGGCATTGACGCGCCCGGCCAGCCGCTCCAATGCCTGCCAGGCCTGCGGGAAGCGCTGCGGTACGTCGAGGCGGTAGACCACGACCGCGTCGTAGCGCGGGAAGTAGTGCCTGTCGTCTTCCAGCACGCGCAGCTTGTACTTGCGGATCTTGGCGTCGGTGGAATAGATGTCGATGGCATCGACCTGCCCTGCGGCCAAGGCCTCATAGGCGACGCCGTGGTCCAGGCCGACCGGGCGTTGCGGCAGCCCGTAGCGGCTGGCCAGCCCCGGCCAGCCGTCGGCGCGCCCGAGAAACTCATGGGACAGGCCAAGCCTGAATTGCGGCTGTGCCGCCAGGTCGCCCAGCCGGCGCAGATTGCCGGCGCGGGCATCGGAGACGGCCAGCGCATAGGTGTTCTCGAAACCAAGCGGAATCGCGGCGCCCAGGCCCATCGGCGCCAGCGCGCGCCGGATGGCGTCGAGCCCGGCGCCGGGCGGCAGCTTCAGGATCTCCGCGGCCAGCGTGCCGGTGTAGTCCGGATAGAGGTCGATGCTGCCGGCCTTCAGCGCCTCGAAAACGATGGCGGTATTGCCCAGCCCTGGCTGGTGTTGCGCCGTGCCGGGCGGCCCCGCGGCCTGGGTCAGCAGCTCGCCAAGGATGTATGACTCGGTGAAGCGCTTGGAGCCGACGCGCAGCGGGTCGGCCGCGCGCGCCGGCATGATGCCCGCGAGTGCCGCGGCCAGCACCCAGGCCCATGCATGCCACAGCGTGCGCCCTGCACTCCCTTTCTGGCGACTGCCACGGATCCAAGCCAAAGCGTCTGTCCCGATGGTGGGCCGGTGTGCGCCCGGCATCGCTACATCATAGCTGCCGCATGTCCTTATCCAGAAATAGTATTTGCCATATGCATGCTTAAGGCTTCAAAATCCAGATTACACATACATAGCCCCCAGCGCCCGCCCCCATGGAAATCCGGCAACTGGAAGCCTTCGCCGCGGTGGTCACCACCGGCAGCGTCACCGCTGCGGGGCGGCTGCTCGGCCGCTCGCAGCCGGCCATTACGCGGCTGATCCAGGAACTGGAGGCCGAGCTAGGCTTTGCCCTCTTCACCCGCAGCGGCCCGCGCGTCAGCCCGACCGAGCAAGGCTTCCTGCTCTACGACGAAGTGGAGCAGACACTGGCCGGCATGCAACAGATCCGCACACGCGCCGCGGCGCTGGCGCGCGGCGATGGCCGGCCCTTGCGCATTGCCGCAACCCCGGCGCTGGCGGCCGGCCTGCTGCCGCCGGCACTGGCGCTGGCCTTCGAGCGCGGGCTGTGCGCGCCCGAGCGCGTGGCCGTGCAAAGCATCTCCCCGGAACAGGTGGTGCACGCGGTGCTGACCGGCGCTGCCGATATCGGCCTGAACAGCCTGCCGCTGGAACACCGCGGCGTGACCGTGCACTGGATCGGGCAGTCCGCCTGCGTGGCGGCCGTGCGCGCCGACGACCCGCTGGCTGTACAGCCGGCCATCGCGCTGCAGGACTGCCGCGGACGCCGCATCGTCACCATGCAGAACCCGTATCGGCTGCGGCGCCGTGTCGATCGGGCACTGGCCAGCGCCGGTGTGCCGGAGGCTGGCGTGATCGACACCAACACCTCGATCAGCGCGCTCACCCTGGTGCGCGCCGGGCTGGGCATCGCCGTGCTGGAACCCGTGACCGCGCGCGGGCTGCCGCTGACCGATATCGCCGTGCGGCCCATCGATGCCGATATTCCCTTCTACTTCGGCGTGATCACGCCGCAGGCAAGGCCGGCCAGCACAGCGGTGCTGGGGCTGGTGCAGGCCGTGGCCGATGCCGCCGCGGGGCTGCTGCCCGACCTGGTCCGGCGCGAGCCCGCCGAACATGGCGCGCTGCTGCAATCGCTCTATGGGGATGCCGGCGATGCCGGCGACGACAACGACAAGCTCACACAAGACGCCGGACTCCCAAGCCATGACTGACCTCTCCTCTCCCACCCCCACGGGCCTGGCCGCGCTCGAAGCGCGTTTGCGCCAGGACCTGTCCTGGCTGGAACTGCCCGCCAGGGCCTGGACCGTGCCGCGCATCCAGGACGGCCAGGAAGTCCTCGACGTGGCCGTCATCGGCGGCGGCATGGCCGGGCTGGCTGCTTGCGCCACGCTGACGCAGCTCGGCATCCGCGTGCGGGCCTTCGACCGTGCACCGGCGGGCCTTGAAGGGCCCTGGGCCACCACCGCGCGCATGGAAACCCTGCGTTCGCCCAAGCAACTGACCGGCCCCGCGCTGGGCATGCCGGCGCTGACCTTCCGCGCCTGGTTCGAAGCGCAATTCGGCGAAGCCGCCTGGGAGGCGCTGGACAAGATCCCCCGGCTGCAATGGATGGACTACCTGCGCTGGTACCGCCAGGTGCTGGCGCTGGATATCCGCAACGACCACCAGATCGATGCCATCGTGCCGCGCCCGGACGGGCTGGTGGCGCTGTCGATGCAGACCCCGGACGGCCCGCGGACTGTGCTGGCCCGCCGCGTGGTGCTGGCCACCGGCCGCGATGGCCTGGGCGGTGCCTATGTGCCGCCGATGGCGGCCCACCTGCCGCGCCACCTGTGGGCGCATTCGTCCGACGAGATGGACTACGCCTTGCTGCGCGGCAAGCGCGTGGGCGTGGTCGGTGCGGGCGCATCGGCCATGGACAGCGCGGCAACCGCGCTGGAAGCCGGCGCCGCCAGCGTGGAAATGTTGATCCGCCGCGCCGACATCCCGCGCGTCAACAAGGGCAAGGGCGCGGGCAGTCCCGGCCTGGTCCACGGCCATCCCATGCTGTCCGATGAATGGAAATGGCGCATCCGCCATTACATCAACGCGCAGCAGGTGCCGCCCCCGCGCGGCAGCACCTTGCGGGTCTCGCGCCATGCCAATGCGCGCTTCCACCTGGGCTGTCCGATCGAAGCGATCGAAGCGATCGAGCCGCATGGCGACGGCCTGCGCGTGCTGACGCCCAAAGGCGTGTTCGAGCTGGACTTCCTGGTGTTCTCCACCGGTTTCCGCATCGCACTGCAAACCCGGCCCGAGTTCGCCGCCTTCGCCGCGCAGGTCCGCTACTGGCGCGACCGCTACAAGCCCCGCCCCGGCCAGGAAGACCAGGAGCTGGCCGACTCGCCAGACCTGGGCCCTGCGTTCGAGTTCATCGAGAAGACGCCCGGCGCCTGCCCCGGGCTGTCGCGCATCCACTGCTTCTGCTATCCGGCCGCGCTGTCGCACGGCACGGTGTCGGGCGACATCCCGGCCATCAGCGACGGCGCGCGCCGGCTGGGCCAGGGCATTGCCGGGCTGCTGTACCAGGAAGACGTGGAGATCCACTACGCCAACCTGGAAGCCTATGCCGAGCCCGAAGTGTTCGGCGACGAATGGACGCCGGCGCCATGAGAACCCTGAGGGGCGCCCTCACCCGCTGGCCCTGGCGCTGGCTGCTGCGCCGCCTGTTGCAGGCCGCCGTGGTGGTGCTGGTGATGACGGTAATCGTCTTCGCCGGCCTGCACGCCATCGGCAATCCGGTCGACATCCTGATCGGCCAGGACGTTGACCAGGTCGACCGCGCCCGCATCATCGCCGCGCTGGGGCTGGACCAGCCGTTGTGGCGCCAGTACCTGGGCTTTCTCAACGGTGCGCTGCACGGCAACCTGGGCAACAGCTTCGTCTACAACGTGCCGGCGATCCAGCTGATCCTGCAGCGGCTGCCGGCCACGCTGGAACTGGCGGTGGCGGCACTGCTGCTGGCCGTGTTGGTGGGCGTGCCGCTCGGGCTGTTCGCCGGGCTGTATCCCGAGCATCCGCTGTCGCGCGTGCTGATGACCGGCAGCATCGTCGGCTTCTCGCTGCCCACGTTCTGGGTCGGCCTGATGCTGATCATGGCCTTCAGCGTGCGGCTGGGCTGGCTGCCCTCGGGCGGGCGCGGCGCCACCGCGGAATGGCTGGGCGTGCCCTGGTCCTGGCTGACCGCCGACGGACTGCGCCACATGATCCTGCCGGCCATCAACCTGTCCTTGTTCAAGGTCTCGCTGGTGCTGCGCCTGACGCGCGCCGGCGTGCGCGAGGTGCTGCCGCAGGACTGGGTCAGGTTCGCGCGCGCCAAGGGCCTGTCGCCGCTGCGCGTGGTGCTTGGCCACGTGCTGCGCAACACCATGATCCCGCTGGTGACGGTGCTGGGCCTGGAGTTCGGCTCCACCATCGCCTTCGCGGTGGTGACCGAGAACATCTTCGCCTGGCCCGGCGCGGGCAAGCTGATCCTGGACAGCATCAACGCGCTGGACCGGCCGGTGATTGTCTCCTACCTGGTGGTCGTGGTGTGCCTGTTCGTCACGCTTAACCTGATCGTCGACGTGCTCTACAAACTGCTCGATCCGCGCGTGCGGCTGGAGGGCGCGGCATGAACGCCAGCGACAAGCCAACTGCCATCCCGGCCGCAGAGTTTGTCCCGTCCGCGGCGCCAGCGTTGCGGCGCGAATCGCCGTGGCGCCGCCTGGTGGCCGATTTCCTCGCCTCGCGCACCGCCGTGTTCGGGCTGGCGGTGCTCGTGCTGCTGGTGCTTGCCGCACTGCTGGCGCCGTGGATCACGCCGCAGAACCCCTATGACCTGCTGCAACTGGACGTGATGGACGCGCGCCTGGCGCCCGGCAGCGCCAGCGGTGCCGGCACCTACAGCTACTGGCTCGGCACCGACGGGCAAGGCCGCGACATCCTGTCAGGCATCCTCTACGGCCTGCGCATCAGTCTGGTGGTGGGGGTCGGCTCGGCAGCGCTGGCCGGCGTGCTCGGCACCCTGCTGGGGCTGCTCGCGGCCTATGCCGGCGGGCGCGTGGACAGCCTGATCATGCGCACCGTGGACCTGCTCCTGTCGTTCCCGTCCATCCTGGTGGCGATGATGATCCTGGCCTTCCTGGGCAAGGGCGTGGGCAACGTGGTGCTGACGCTGGTGATCCTGGAGTGGGCCTACTACGCCCGCACGGCGCGCGCCCAGGCGCTGGTGGAAAGCCGGCGCGAATACGTGGAAGCCGCGCGCGGCCAGGGTATCGCGCACTGGCGCATCGTGGTCGGGCACATCCTGCCCAACTGCATGCCGCCGCTGATCGTGATCGGCTCGCTGCAGGTGGCGCGCGCGATCACGCTGGAGGCCACGCTGTCCTTTCTAGGCCTGGGCGTGCCGGTGACCGAGCCCTCGCTCGGCCTGCTGATCGCCAATGGCTATCAGTTCATGCTGTCCGACGAGTACTGGATCAGCTTCTTCCCGGGCATCGCACTGCTGCTGACCGTGGTGGCCATCAACCTGGTGGGCGACCGCCTGCGCGACGTCCTCAACCCGAGGCTGCAGAAATGAGCGCGCGCACCACGCCATCGGCTGCCCCCACGCTGGAAGTGCGCCACCTGCGCACCCACTTTGACACCCGCAACGGCGCGCTGCGGGCGGTGGACGATGTCTCGTTCACCGTGGCCCGCGGCCGCATCCTGGGGCTGGTGGGTGAATCCGGTTCGGGCAAGTCGGTCACCGGTTTCTCGATCATGGGGCTGGTGGATGCGCCGGGGCGCGTCGCCGGTGGCGAGATCCTGTTCCAGGGCCGCGAGCTGACCCGCATGCGCCCGGCCGAGTTGCGCCAGCTGCAGGGCAACCGCATCGCCATGATCTTCCAGGATCCGATGATGACGCTGAACCCGGTGATGCGGATCGACGCGCAGATGATCGAGGCGGTGCGCGCGCACGGCAAGGCCAGCCACCGGCAGGCGCGCGAGCTGGCCCGCGACACGCTGGGCATGATGGGCATCCCGAGCCCGGACGAACGGCTGCTGGCCTACCCGCACCAGCTCTCCGGCGGCATGCGCCAGCGCGTGGCCATTGCCATCGCCATGCTGCACCGGCCCGACCTGATCATTGCCGACGAGCCCACCACGGCGCTGGACGTCACCATCCAGGCGCAGATCCTCTCGGAAGTGCAGGCGCTGGCACGCCAGCACGGCACTGCGCTGATCTGGATCACGCACGACCTGTCCGTGGTGGCGGGCCTCGCCGATGAAGTGGCGGTCATGTACGCCGGCCGCATCGTCGAGCAAGGCCCCGTCGACGACGTGCTGGACCACCCGCTGCACCCTTACACCACCGGCCTGATTGCCAGCCTGCCGAGCCTGAACCAGCGCGGCCAGCGCCTGCGGCAGATTCCCGGCATGACGCCCGACCTGGCCGCGCTGCCGCCCGGATGCGCGTTTGCCGCGCGCTGCCCGCGCGCCAGCGCCGCGTGTGCCGAAGCGCCCGCCATCAGCACCCCCGCGCCGCTGCGCCAGGTGCGCTGCTTCCACCCCGGCCAGCTGGCCGCCAGCATGGAGCCGGCATGACCGTCAGCGAACTCGAACTGCATCCCGCCCAGGCGGGCCACGCGCAATCGGTGCCTTCGGCAGCAAGCGGCAGGCCGCCGCTGGTGTCAGCGCGCGCGCTGGCCAAGCGCTTCGGCGAGCGCAAGCCGGGGCGCATCGGCCAGGCGCTGGAACGCCTGGGCTGGTCCGAACCCGCGCGCATCACCCACGCCGTGGATGGCGTGGACCTGGAACTGAAGCACGGCGAAGTGCTCGGGCTGGTGGGCGAGTCCGGCTGTGGCAAGTCCACCCTGGGGCGCATGATCGCAGGCCTGCTCGACCCGTCCGCCGGCGAGATCCGCATCGACGGGCGCAGTCCCGCCAGCCTGGACCGCGCCGCGCGGCAGGCGCTGCGGCTGAAAATCCAGATGGTGTTCCAGGACCCCTACGCCAGCCTGAACCCGCGCCTGCGCGTGGACCGCATCGTTGGCGAGGGCGCGCGCCTGCAAGGGCTGGTGGATGCGGCCGGCTTCGACGACTACGTCAGCGCGCAGCTGCAGCGTGCCGGACTGGACCCAAGGCTGCGCCAGCGCTACCCGCACCAGTTCAGCGGCGGCCAGCGCCAGCGCATCGGCATCGCCCGCGCGCTGGCGGTACAGCCGGAACTGCTGGTATGCGACGAGGCAGTGGCGGCGCTGGACGTCTCGATCCAGGCCCAGGTGCTGAACCTGTTCATGGACCTGCGCGAGCAGCTCGGCCTGAGCTACCTGTTCATCAGCCACGACCTGGGCGTGGTCGAACATATCTCCGACCGCGTGATGATCATGTACCTGGGCCGCGTGGTGGAGAGCGCGCCGACCACCGAGATCTTCCGCCGCCCCAACCACCCGTACACGCAGGCGCTGCTCGCTGAAATCCCGCGCCTGGACGCACGCCACAAGACCTTCACCGCGATCCGCGGCGAGATCCCCAGCCCGCTGGCGCCGCCGGCCGGCTGTCATTTCCACCCGCGCTGCCCGCACGCGATGCCGCGCTGCGCGGTGGAGGTGCCCAGGCTGCGCGGCATCGCCGTCAACCATTTGAGCGCCTGCCATCTCAACGATGGCTGACGCCGTATTGCCCTCTTTTTGCCCCGCCCATTCCAGAAACCGCCCCGAGGAATCGCCCCATGAAACGCTCGCTGTCCTTCTCCTTGCGCGCCACCGTGGCCGCCGTGCTTTGCGCCGGCGCGACAGTGGCATCCGCGCAGTCACTGACGATCGGCTTTGCCGACCCGCTGTCGTCGCTGGACCCCCAGCTGAACAACCACGCCGGTGACCGCTCGGTGGACCTGCACTTCTGGGACCTGCTGGTCGAAAACAAGGACAACAAGCTGCAGCCTGGGCTGGCGCTCTCATGGAAGGCCCTGGACGACAAGACCTGGGAGTTCAAGCTGCGCCGCGACGTCAAGTGGCAGGACGGCAAGCCCTTCACCGCCGAGGACGTGGTCTTCTCCTACCAGCGCGCACGCAACGTGCCGGGCAGCGTGGCTTCGTTCTCGGGCTACCTGCGCACCATCGAATCGGCCACTGCAAAAGACCCGTACACGCTGCTGGTCAAGACCACCATCGCCAACCCCGACCTGCCGCTGAACCTGGCCTCGGTGCATATTGTCAGCAAGCACGTGGGCGACAAGGCCAGCACCGAGGACTACGACGCGGGCCGCGCAGTGGTAGGGACCGGCCCCTACAAGTTGGTCTCGTACACGCCGGGCGACCGCGTGATGATGGTGCGCAACGACGGCTACTGGGGCGGCAAGCCGACCTGGCAACAGGTCAATTACCGCTACATCAACAACGGCCCGGCGCGCACGGCGGCGCTGCTGTCCGGCGACGTGGACGTGATCGACAAGGTCTCGGTGTCTGACCTTGCCAAGCTCAAGCAATCGCCCGGCGTCAGCGTGTTCCCCTACAACGGCCTGCGCGTGATGCTGCTGCAGCCGAGCTTCAAGCCGGGTCCCAACCCCAACATCACCGACAACGCCGGCAAGCCGCTGGACAAGAACCCGCTGCTTGACGTGCGCGTGCGCCGCGCGCTGTCGCTGGCCATCAACCGCGAGGCCGTGGTGGGCCGCATCTTGCAGAACACCGCCACCGTAGCCAATCAGTGGATGCCCAAGGGGACGTTTGGCTACAACCCCGAGGTCAAGGACATTGCCTATGACCCCGCCCAGGCCAAGAAGCTGCTGGCGGAGGCCGGTTTTCCCGACGGTTTCAAGCTGACCATCCATGCCCCTAACGACCGCTACCCGCAGGGGCCGGAAACGGCGCAGGCCGTGGCGCAGTTCTGGACCCGCGTGGGCGTGAAGACCCAGGTGGAGGTGGTGCCCTGGTCGGTCTACTCCGGCCGCGCCAACAAGAACGAGTACGCGGTCAGCATGCTGGCCTGGGGCAACGGCACCGGCGAGGCCAGCTATGCGCTGGTCAACGTGCTGGCCACCGTGGACGCGAAGAAAGGCCTTGGCGCCTCCAACTGGGGCCATTACAGCAACCCGGCCGTGGACCGCGCGCTGGAGGAATCCACCGCCGAGTTCGACATAGGCAAGCGCGAAGCCATCCTGCGCCGCTCGGTCAGGCTGGTGTCCGATGACGTGGGCGTGCTGCCGCTATACCACTACCAGAACATCTGGGCGGCGAAGAAGGGCCTGAAGGTAGCGCCGATGACCAGCGACCGCACCGCCGCCATGATGGTGACGCGCACGGGCAAGTGAGCATGGCCACGATGACCGCCCCCACCCTTGCCGTCACTCCTGCGGATGCGCTCATCGACGTGCCGCGCCGGATCGCCATCACCGGGCTGCAACCCGGCGAGACCGTGGCCGTGAGCACGCGCACCGTGCGCGGCCGCGACGTCGCCTGGGCCAGCCAGGCCGAGTTCATTGCCGCCAGCGACGGCAGCGTGGACCTGGAGCGTGACGCGCCGGTGCGCGGCAGCTACAGCGGCGTGGCGCCGATGGGCCTGCTATGGGCGCAACGCCCGGTGGCATCGGACAGCCGCGAACTGTTCCATGCGGATGCCACCCGGCCGCTGGTGACCGGGATCACCGTCAGCGCCGCCGGCGGCGAAGCGCGCGGCGAGCTGGTGCAGCGGCTGGCCACGCCAGGCGTGGTGCGCGAGGACATCCGCGCGGACGGGCTGGTCGGCACGCTCTACCGCCCGCCAAGCCCCGGCCCGCATCCGGCGGTGATGGTGCTCAACGGCTCCGGCGGCGGCATCAACGAACCGCGCGCCGCGCTTTATGCCTCGCATGGCTATGCCGCACTGGCGCTAGGCTACTTCAAGGCGCCGGGCCTGTCGGACTACATTTCCAACACGCCGCTGGAATACTTCGAGCGCGGCCTGCAATGGATGCATCGCGAACTGCAACCCGCGCACGGCTTCATCGCGCTGTCCGGGCAGTCGCGCGGCGGCGAACTGGTGCTGCTGCTGGGCGCGACCTTTCCCGCGCTGGTGTCGGCGGTGGTCGGCTACGTGCCGGGCGCGGTGGTGCATAGCGCGCAGAATGCCGCCGACCCGGCCATCGGCCGCGAGGGTGCGGCCTGGCTGCACCAGGGCAAGCCGCTGCCACATGTGTGGGAGAACAACCCCGACGCCAGCTGGGCGCCGTTCGATGAAGGCCCGGCGCCACACCGGCACGAGCGCGCCATCCTGACCGCGCTGAAGAATGCCGACGCCGTGGCGCGCGCCCGCATCCGGGTGGAGCAAATCCGCGGGCCGGTAATGCTGCTGTCCGGCACCGACGACGGCTCATGGCCGTCCAGCCTGTATTCGCGCATGGTCGCCGACAAGCTGGCCGATGCCGGCCATCCGTATCCGGTCGAGCACCTCGACTTCGAAGACGCCGGCCATGCCATCCTGTTCCCCTACGTGCCGACCACGCAGGCGGTCTACGCGCATCCGGTGTCCCGCCGTATCAGCACCACGGGTGGCACGCCCGCGGCCAATGCCGGTGCCGACGAGGTGTCCTGGCGCGGCGTACGCGCATTCCTGGCGCGGGCCGTGACCGCGCGCCAGCAGGCCGCCGGGGACTGAAGCTCACGGCCGAGCCAACACGACAACACACCCTTCGACACTCCGGGAGTCCTCGCATGACCCAAGCCAACGCTGCCGCCACCGACGTGGTGGATCAAGTCGCCGGCCTAGGAGACTGTCGGATTTTCGGGATCCCCGGTCGTCCGGCGGGACGGGTTGGGCGTTAATAAATTAACAAGTTTCTGAGAGAGTCCATAGGTGAGTCGCTTCGTGCCCGTTGATCGTCAGACCGACTATCTGTTGCCGCCGTCAGTGGAGGACTGGTTGCCCGAAGGTCATCTGGCGCGGTTCGTGGTGGAAGTCATCGAGCAGATGGACCTGTCGGAGCTGAGCGGGGCGTACGCGGGTCGCGGCATGGCGGCGCATCACCCTGAGGTGCTACTGGGCTTGCTGGTGTACGGGTATGCGACCGGAGTGTCTTCGAGCCGCAAGATTGAGAGAGCGACCTATGACTCGGTGGCGTTCCGCTACGTTGCGGCGAACACGCATCCGGACCATGACACGCTGGCCACCTTTCGCAAGCGGTTTGCGAGCCAGTTAGAGAAGCTGTTCGTGCAGGTGCTGCTGATCGCGAAGGAGATGAAGCTGGTCAAGCTGGGCCGGATTGCGCTGGATGGCACCAAGGTGAAGGCGAATGCGAGCAAGCACCGCGCGCTGTCGCACGGGCACATCGGCCGGATCGAAGCGCAGTTGCATGAAGAAGTGCAGCGGTTGATAGCGATGGCCGAGAACGCCGATCGAGAGAGTCTGCCAGATGGGATGGATGTACCGGCGGAGATCGCACGGCGCGAAGCGCGACTGAAGGCGTTGGCCGAAGCGAAGGCGAAGATCGAGGCGCGGGCGCAGGAACGGTTCGAGCAAGAGCAGCAGGAGTATGAAGCCAAGGTGGCGCGTCGCGAGGCGCAGCGCAAAGACGGCAAGAAGCCGCGGGGCAAGGACCCGAAGCCGCCGCAAGGCGGTGCCAAGGAACGCGACCAGATCAACCTGACGGACGAAGAGTCGCGCATCATGCCGGTGTCCAGCGGCGGCTTCGAGCAAGGCTACAACGCGCAGGCGGCGGTGAATGTCGAGACGATGTTGATCGTGGGCACGACAGTGACCCAGCAAAGCAACGACAAGCGCCAGGTCGCACCGATGATCAACGTGCTGGGGGCGCTGCCCGAGCCATTGGGCCAGCCTGAGGTGTTGCTGGCGGATGCGGGCTACTTCAGTGCGGCCAACGTCGTCACCTGCGAGGCAGCGGACATCACCCCTCTGATCGCGATCCAGCGCGACGCCCATCATCTGCCGCTGATGGAACGCTTTGCCGACGATCCGGCGCCGCCCGAGAGCACCGATCCGGTCGTCAGGATGACACACCGACATAAGACGAAGGCGGGGCGAGCACTGTACGGGCTCCGCAAGAGCACCGTCGAACCGGTGTTCGGCATCATCAAGCATGTGATGGGATTCCGGCAGTTCTCGCTGCGCGGGCTGTCCAACGTCGCGGCGGAATGGTCGCTGGTCGCGCTCGCGTGGAACATCAAGCGGATGAACGTATTACGGGGTGTGTAGGGCCGATCAGCGGGCTCTTTGTGCCGCCTAATCGCCCGATTGCCTTCCTCATCCACTTTCAAATACCTTCATCGCGTTTTGACGACTGAGATGAGCCCGCAATCCGGCCGCGAACCCAGTCATGAACCTGATGTTTTGAATCGCGCTTCACCTCAACTCCGACGAGCTCCTAGCCGCCGGCTCCGCCATCCACACGCTGCGTCACGCGCGCGACAAGGTGGTGGCCTCCACCCAGGGCAGCTACGACGGGCTGTTCGATCCCGCCCTGCCTGGCCTGACGCTCACCGAGCGCCTGCTGGTCGCACTCTACGCCGCCCGCCTGGCCGGCGCCGCTGACCTGGTGGCCCACTACCGCGCCCGCCTGCAGGCCATCGACGCCAACACGGCTCTGGTCACCGTGGCCGGGCAAGGCAACCCCGACACGCTCGCCGACGCACGCCTGCGCGCCATCCTGGTGTTCACCCGCACGCTGAGCGAGCGCCCGGTGGAAGGCGACCAGGCCGCCCTGAAGACCCTGCCCGCGGCCGGCCTTGCCACACCCGACGTGGTAACGCTGGCGCAACTGGTCGCCTTCCTGTCCTACCAGGTACGCCTGGTGGCCGGACTCAAGGCAATGCAGGCGCTGGGCGCCGGCGAACCGGCCACCAAGGCCGTTGCCGCCACGGCCGGCACCATGCTGCCGAACCCGATCCGGGCGCATGGCTTCACCAATGAAGTGCTGGACTGGAAGGCCTGGCTGGATGTGGTCGGGATCGACAGCGCCACGCCCGGGCAGATCGCGGTGCTGGAGGAAAGCCATCCCAAGGCCAAGGTGTCAGACTACTACCTGTTCCTGGTGCACCAGCCCGAGATCCTGCGCCAGCGCTCCACCGCCTTCAACGCCATCATGTACGCGCCGGGCGGCATGCCGCGCGCCGAACGCGAACTGGCCAGCACGGTGGTGTCCCGCATCAACGGCTGCGTCTACTGCGCATCGGTCCATGCGCAGCGCTTCGAGCAGCTGGCCAAGCGCAACGACGTGATCCGCCAGGTGTTCGACGATCCCCGCACCGCCGGCACCACCGCGCGCGAACAGGCGATCGCGAAGTTCTCGATCGAACTGACCGAGCAACCGGCGGAAGTCACTGCCGGGCAGCTCAAGCCGTTGCGCGACGCGGGCGTTACGGATGCGGAAATCCTGGACCTGATCCACTCCGTCGCCATCTTTGCGTGGGCGAACCGGTTGATGCTGAACCTGGGCGAGCCGGTGTTTCCGGAGCCGTCGGCACAGTAAGGCGTCAGGCGCCCGCGGCAATGCCGCCCGCCAGCTGCAGCGTGCTGCCCCGCAGTTCGATCTTCACGGGATCGGTCTTCTTCCACTGCTTCTTCGGCACGACCAGCTTCCAGGCGCCATCCTTGTCCGGGCTGCGGAACAACGCCACCACGCCGACATATTCCGTGTCGGCGTGCATCGGCTCACTCAGACTTACGCTCGCCTCGGGGCGCAGGACCACGTCGCGGCTGGCGAGCAGGTCGGGCTTGAGCGATTCGAGATCATTCGCCTGCATTTGCGCATAGCTGAGCTGCTCAAACGTTTTTGGTTCCTTCAGCTGGTAGACGCGTACAACCGTCGACAGCGATTGTCCGGCGCCGCTGGTATTGAGCGACGCACGGCTGGCAAGGTCCAGGTTCATGGTCTTGACCTGGGTCGTGAAGGCCCATTTCGCTGCCTCGACCGTGCCATCCTTGACCGCCTGCCCTACGCCGCATCCCGCGAGCAAAAGCATGGCGGCAAGCACCGCGCATCGATTCCAAATCTGACGTTTCATGGTCTGGTTCCTGTCTTGCTGGTTTGCTTTCGGATCTTGTCCATCGGTACCTTAGTGCGCCATGACCGCTGCCGAACCATGCCCGGTCCAGGTGCCGAGCTGTACACGGGTCACGGTGAGCGCCGCGCCCGAACCGTTCAGTTGCGACGTGTAGCCGAGGCTCACCTTGTCTGAGTTCAGCGCTGGCGCCGGCATCAGCGCGGCGTCGACACGCATTTCCAGGCACGCATGGGCCGCGTAGCCGAGATAGAAGCGCAGCAGCGCCGTCACCTCGCGATGCTGTAAGTGCCCTGGCATCAGGGCCAATACCCCTTCGCGGGTTCGCGGCGTGATCACCACGCGCACGGTGTTGGCGCGATCAAAGAAGCCTCGGCCAAGGACGCAGTTCTCACCTAACGGCATGGGCTCGGCTGTGTCGATGCGCACCCACATGGCATGGAACTCTTCCACGCTGATCCGGGCGTCCGGCACGGCATGCTGCAGCACGCCGGCAAGGCCTTCCGCCGTGCGCGTGCGCTGGCTGGCCAGGCCCAGCATCGACAGCAGCTTGCGCGTGCCGACGTCGCGCTCCACCGGGGCCTGCCCATCCGCCCGGCCAAGGCCCAGCCCGAGCAGGCTCAGCAGGAAGCGCGAAACGTCGTCGTTGCCGCCCGGCCGAAAGCCCACGGGATAGCGATACTTGCGGCCGACCCGGTAGAACTGCGTAACAATTCGGTGGTGAAACAGATCGAGAAACGCCGCCAGCGGCTCGGCCCCGTCGCGGCGCTGCGCAATCTCATCAACGAAGTAAGACGGCATCCGCGCATCGACGCCATACAGCCCGAGGAAGGTCGTGCGTATCACCGGTGGGCGTTCGGGATGGTCGCTGTCGCGCTCCACCGCGGCAATCTCGCGTGCGGGGAACCCGAGCGCACCGTGTGAACGAAACCGTACCACTTCATTGGCCGGCGAATCCGTGGTGCCAAGCGGTGGCCGCCGCGGCGCCGACCGTTCGATCAGCTCGCACAACCGGAACAGATTCATCTGTGGCGCGGCGGCCAGCAGCGCCTCCAGCAAGGCACCGGCCGCGCCGGCCGTGACAGCGGAATCCATGCTCAAAACGGTGCCCCCTCGCCCTTGCTGTCCGGCCACGCGACACGCTTGCCGCCGGGCTGCGACACGACCACCAGCCGCGTATACAGGTTCACGGAGGCGTAAAGGGACAGGAACCGGTTGAGCATCTCGCCGAACAGCTCCACATCGCCGCCGCCCGCAAAGCGGGTACTGTCCAGCGCCACCTCAATCTCCACCCCGCGCAGCAAGCCGCCCTTGACCAGTTTCTGCAGCGGCCGGTGCCGCACCTCGGTGATGGCGTCGATGCGCCGCCGGTTCAGCTCTCCCTCGGTCCAGTCATAGAGCGCGAGGCTGCCGCGCAGGATCCCTGCATCGAGCAGCGACAGGTAGTTGGGCGCAAGGTGCGACAGCACGCGCCAGTGGAAACGGTCGCCGGTCGGGGGATACACCGGCAGCGTCGGGGCGGTCAGGTTGCGCACCGTGCCGATGTTGGTGAAGCCGCCGCGCATGCGCGTGATGCCTGCCTCGCGCAGGCCCTTGCGCGGCAGCATGCCATTGGTGCCCGTGACCGACAGCGACAGTGTTTCCTGGAGCAATTCAGCCTGCCGCTCCCAGGCATGCCCGCCAAGCACCACCCAGGTGTCGAACCGGCCCGAGGGACCACGGCGCATGCGGGTGTGGAAGTAGCGCTCCGGCATCTCATGGCGCAACATGCCGCCACGGTGGCGGAAAGCCGCGAACGGCGCGTACTCGAACCGCTCGCCGCTGGCCACCTCGAAACCGCGCACGCTGTCGACCGAATAGGCCTCGACATGGTGGCCGTGATGTTCCATCGCGCGCACCCGATACTCGGTTTCGCGATGCGTCACCGAGACCGGATCCGCCTCCAGCTCGAACAAATTGATGATGGGCGTGCAATAGAGCCGCACGTTCTCGGCCGAGAAATGGATATCGTCCGGGAACGGCCGGGCCAGCACCGCCTCCACGTCCACATACCCGGCATCGGGCGGGATCGCACCCATGTCCAGCCCCAGCAGGTCAACGAACATGAACTTCTCGGGGAAGGTAAAGTATTCCAGCAGCAGCTGGTAGCCGCCGAAGGCGTTGTCCGCCTTGGGCCACAGGCGTTCGCCGGATGCAAAGCCCGCCGGCTCAAGGCGCAGGCCCGGCATCGGCTGCGGTGTGCCGGGCCGGTCCGCCGGCTCACCGGGCACCCGCACCTGCATCGCCAATGGCTTCGCTGTCAGCGCGGCGTACAGCGCCAGCGCCACCGGGCGGTCAGCATGCAGGTACAGGCGCAGGCGCGGCACCTGCCATGGCTCGCGGCGCCCTTGCAGCGGCAACGCAAGCCGCAGGCGGATCACGCAGCGGCCGTCTTCGCGCGCATAGGCTTGCGCCTCGGTCAGCCGCAGCGGAAACAGATCGACCGCTTGCGTGGTCCGGTAAACGCACTCGACGAAATCACCCTCGCCGGCCGTCTGGCTGCGCATGGGGCTGGGGATCGGGATGGGATCTGACATCACCTCCAGCCCGGCCGGCAGCGTTTCATGCCGCTGCACCGCGCCGGCGACCGGCGACAGCTCCAGGATCGACAGCGACGGGATCATGCGCAGGTAGTGGGCCACAGCATGCTGACCAGCCCTTCGGTCAGCTCCGGCAATTCATCGTCGAGCTTATGGCGCAGACGGCCCATCAGGAAGGCGAAGCCTTCGAACAGGCGCTCGACATGCGGGTCGCGCTCGCCGATGCGGTCGATATTGAGCATGCGCGCGCGATCCGGGAACGCCTGGGCGAACTCCTTGCCCGCCTCGCGCAGGTAGCGCATTTCTGCCTCGTAGTAGCGCAGAATCTCGTTGTCTTGAGTGGGATGGTTCATGGGAGAGTTGCTTCGCTTGCCAGTCAGGCCAGGGCCACGGCACGCGCCGGGTCAATCGCGGTCAGGTCGCCCACCAGGGCTTCGATGCGCTGTGCCAGCGCGGCCTTGTCGGCGTCCTTGCGGGTCATGCGTGCCCTCAGCAGCCGCAGCTGCTGCTGCTTGGCCTCGAACACCAGCGAGGGTTCCCACGCCGCCAGTTCAAAGTGCTGCGCGGACAAGTCCAGCGCAGCCAGCAGGTGCAAGGCGGTATCGGCGCGGTCGGCACGCTCGGCCACGCGCGCCATCACCAGTTGCCGGATAAATCGGTCGCGCCCGCCATCGGACACCGGCAAGCCTTGGAACCAGGCGAAAGCGGCATCCAGGCTTTGCTGGCCGGCAAGTTCGGCTGCCTGCGCCTCGGTCTCGGCCCAGTCGGTGCTGGCCGAGGCCACCGATACCGGCGCCGTCATCTCGCCGCGCTCCACGTCCCGCACGGTGGCATGGCGCGCAATCCATGCGAGCGTGGTGTCGTCCGCGAATGGCGAGCCATCGGCAAAAGCCAACTGCTCGAGTCCAGGCAGCCGCTCCAGCATCAACGCACAATCCGTTGCCAGCAAGTCGCGCACGCATGCGTACTCGCCGCCCGCCTGGTCCTGCCCGACAAATGCGTAGTACTGCAGGTCCAGCCAGAAGTGATTCGCCCCTTCGGCGAAAGCCTGTTCGACCCGATCGAGCAACTCCGGCCATTGCTTCTGCAGCAGCAGGCGCTTGAGCTGGGCGCGCAATTCCGCGCGCGGCCCCAGCAAGCGCGTCTTGCCGCAGGTTTCGTGCGGGGGAACCTCGGTAAGCGTATCCCATCGCACGCAGCGCATCAGGCGGTAGGCGGCAAGGTAACCCTGTGGCTGTTCGCGCAGGAACAGCGCCATCTGCCGGGCACGGTCGAGGAGCTCGCGCGTGGAAGCGACCTCGCCGCCAGTGGGCAAGGCTGAAGCGAGCGGAGGGTGGCGTGCCTTGGACGGTTCAGCCGTGGCATCCGCGAGCGCGGCGGACGCGGCTTCGACACTACCCGCCACACGCTCCTCGAAGCGCCGAAAGAGTCCGTCGAGCGCCGGCCGCGCGGATTGCGGCCACTGCGCAGTGCGCTCCAGGATCAGTGCCAGCGCTGACAGCGTTCGCTCCAGCGGCGCATCAGACAGCCCCTGCACGCGCTCAAGCCGGCTGGTGAAGGTCGCCCCCGCCAGCCATTCAAGCGCCGCCTTGCGGCTTTCCGTCCGCGCCGGCAACAGCTCGGCACCAAACCTGTCGACCAGCGCCGACAGCAACTCGAAACCGTCGCTGACCCCTTGCGCGCCATCGCGCCGCATGCGCGCGTAGACATAGTAGGCTGCAAGGCGCACGTCCTTGGCGGCAGACTTCAGCAGCTTTTCAGCCAGATCAATAATCAGCGTATCGTTGATGTCCGATAGTTTTGCCACCTCGTCCTTGATCGCGAGGAAGTCATCGTCATAGCCGGGATCGCTGCCAACTGCAGCGTCCGGGCGGATCGGCTGCAGCCACGGCTCCCAGCGGGCCTGGGT
Source organism: Cupriavidus necator (assembly GCA_022041995.1). Classification (GTDB taxonomy): domain Bacteria; phylum Pseudomonadota; class Gammaproteobacteria; order Burkholderiales; family Burkholderiaceae; genus Cupriavidus. The sequence goes on along the minus strand of CP074381.1, from coordinate 1,857,148 downwards.
GGAACGGGCAAGATCCGCGGGGGCGCGCGCGCCAAAGAGTGCGTTGAGGAGATTGGCAAGCATGGATTCCTTCTGCGCTGTGGCTATGTGCGTTCACGGGGCGCAACGCCGGCAACGGCCTGCTTTCGCTCGTCCGTGAAGATGCGCGCCGGCAGCACGAAGCCGCGCAGCGCCAGCATCTCCAGCGGGCCCTGGCCCACTTCGGTACGCAACTGATACCGGATCGGATAGGACATCCGCGCGGGTGCGGGGAGCTTCGCGGCGCGTGCCGTGAGGCTGTCCCCATCACTGTCAGCACTGCTGTCCGCATTCGCCTTGGATTCGGGCGTGTCAGGCACGCCACGCCAGGTCAGTTGATAGGTTGCGCTGTCCAGCGGCTCGACCTGCGCCCGCTCCAGCATCCGGACCAGTCCCCAGCGCCCGCCGAACTCATAGCTTTTGTTGGTGCCGGCCTGCTCGGTCTGCCATTGCAGCCGGGTGCCCAGGTCCTGCAGGTTGGCGGCCGGCCAGTGCATCGCCTGCCAGGTTTCGCGCTGGTTGTAGTAATGCAGCTTCTGGCCGTCGAGCATCAGCACGGTGTCGGTCAGCCCCGGCGTCGGGATCGGCCTCACCTCAAAGCGATATTGCGGCTCCCCTTGTGCCAGCATATGCGCAGCGATGCGCTGCAGGATGTTGACCGCCTTGAGGAAGGCCGGATCGAACGACAGCGCCTGACCACCCGTCGCCGCAGGCACCCATTGATCGCCCTGCAGCGCCAGCACGCCGGCCAGCTGGGTGCCGAGGAACGCGCCTATCAGCCCGCCTTGCGGGCTCAGGAAGCGCGCCAGCTCGGGCAGAGAAGCGTCATTGGCGGTATCCGCAAACGGATAGCGGCCGGCAAACGACCTGCCCCACGCCACCGCGATGCCCTGCCGCCAGGCATCGTTCAGGCTGGCTTGCGCGGGCTGCAGCACCCTCTGCGTCGCCTGCGCGATCGGCCGCACGAACAGCGCCTCGCCCATGCCCGCCCATTGGTTCCCCAGGCTGGCGGCGATCAGTTGCGCATAGGCCTGCGTATCGGCAAGCTCAGAACCCTTGCCCTGGAACAGCGCTTGCGCCATCTGGCGCGCCTGGGCGTCGGCATCCGCGCTATTGGTGACCTGTTGCAGGCGCAGGCGCAGCGCCGTTGCGCGGTCGAGAAAGCGCTGCAGGCTCAGGTCATCGTTGCCGCCCCGCCCGGCCTGGCCCTGCCCCACCAGCCGCAGCACCGGCCCAAATGCGGCACCGAGCGGGCCCGACGCATCCGGCCTGCCCGCTTCGGCCCCGCTGCCTGCTTGCCCAGCAAATCCTGCGCCTTCGCCACCAGCGTATCGGACAGGCTGTCCTTGCGCGCCCCCGCGCCGCCCTGGTACTCGAGCGACTTCATCAGCGCAATCACCGGCGACTGGCGCGCATCCGCCATCAGCTTCAGTTGCCCGATTGCGGCCGGCAGCGTGCGTGCCGGCTCCCATTGCAGGCTGTTCATGAAGTCTTGCCAGTGCTCCGCATAGTCGGCGAAGTACTGCTCGGTCAGCGCGGCTTGCAGCGCCTCGGGGAGCGGGCCCCTGGCTGCGGGATGACGCCCGCGCCTTGCAACACCCAATCGCTGGCGACCTCCGTATGCTTGGCGGCCTGCTCAATGGCGGGCGCGATGTAGCCCTCATAGGCCTGCCGGGTAAAGACACCAGGTACAGTCGCCGCGGCACGCACGAGCCCTCGGGGATCGGTACCGGACGTAAGCACTGCGAGGGTCTGGTCCGGGTACTTGCTGTTGTTGTCCCCGAACGTAGTCAGGATGCCTTGGTAAATCGTTTCCTCGGCATTGCGCTGCCCGATGACCGCCAGCAACGTCTGGCGTGCACCGGCCACCAATTCCGGTCGCGGCTCGATCGCCCAGCCTGGATTCGCCTTCAGATGACGGGCATGGAAGCCGAGCAGGCGCTCGGCAAGATCCTGCTGCGCACCGGGCGTTACGCGCGCATCGGTCGACCAGTGCTGCACCAGCTGCGGCACCAGGAACGCCGCCTCGGCACGTTCAGGCTGGGCCAGCATCAGATAGGCCTTCAGCACTTGATGACCGCCCAGTGCCCACTTGCTAGTCTGTTCGTTCAATGTCGCGGTTTGCATCTGCCCAAGATCGACCAGCGACGCCTCCAGGTCCTGCTGCACCGGCGTCGTGAGCAAATGGCGGCTGGCCTGCGCATAGGGCTTCCACAGGGCATTCAGCACCTCCTTGTCCCGATTCAAGCCGAAGCGCGTGGCTAGCAGTGCGTGATGCTGAGTACGGTATTCGTAGCGCTCGATCTGCTGCTGCAAGGCCAGCAGCGCCCGCAGGCGGGCCGCCGCATCAGGTGCGCCGTTGAGATCGGTCACGGCTTGCCGCGCGGCACGCACATCCCGGCTGTTCAGCATCCCGGACAAGACCATGCCAGCGCTCCACAGTGCAATGGACGCCAGCCCGAGCGCACAGAGCACGGTCATCGGGTGTCTGCCAGTACGCCGACCTGGCTGGCGCCGCGCGGCTTCGCTCAGATACGACCAGAGGGGAAGATCAGCGCCAGGTTGTGTCTCAGAATCCGTCGGGCCAGCAGCCGGAGATGGCGCGAACACCACGCCGGCAACCGGAAGCCGCCGGCGCTGGCCGGTCGTCAGGCTGGCGATCCAGTCGGCCATTGGCTTGGCGCGGGCATCGAGCCGCTGCGAGAGCGTGCCCATATAGCGGTCCGCCTCATTCTTGATCAACTGCGCTACGCTACGCTGAGCCAGCGCATCGCGCAGGGTCTGCAGCGCATTGTCGATGGCTGTAGCATTCGCGTCCCGCCCCAGTGCACAGCCAATGACCGTGGTATTGCCATCCCCTGCAGTGTCACCGCCGGAGACATCGAGCACGTACACCGGAGCGGACCAGCGCAGGATTTCGGAAATGTGCGCCAGCGTCATGCGGCAGGGATGGGCGCCCGGGCGTTGCGCGAGTAAGCTGGTGTCACCGTTGATGGTGAGGATGACCGCGTCGACCGGGCGGCGACGGCGCAGTTTGTAGAGTTGTTTTAGCCAGGCGGTGTCGGGGCGGCCGTCCTTCCCGCTTCGAGCAAAAAGCAGCACCGCATCGTTTGTGACTAGCCACCCTTGGGCAGTTAGCGCTGGCAGCAGCCCAGTGATAGCGACGTCGTCACCGGTCAGCAGCAACCATGGACGGCGACAGCGATAGCGCCACCCCAGTTCCTCCCGTAGCACTCGACGAAGTTGCTGAAGCGACCCTGCAGCGGATCCCATTAGCCTCTGGCTTTCAGCGAGGCTGCCTTGGGTTGTTCCAGCCATGTCCGTTTGATGAACACGCAGCCATCTTCCAAGCGAGCGGACAGCATCCATCCAGCGCGCCCAGCGGTCAAGCGACGCGACCACTGCCAGCACCAATGCGGAAATGGCGACTACCGACAACCACCAACTGCGCTCCTCGGGCGTGTTGATGCCTGCGTACTCGCCCCAGAAAACAATAGCCAACATAGCAAGCAGTGAAGCGATCAGTATCGAGACAAGATCTAACGGCAGTTTCTTCATCGCTTAATACAAGATTTCAGGCAGGCAACTGCGAGGCACTCTCGAACGATACTCACCGGGATACCGCTCATACATCCATATACGAGACGTGCTGGGAGGCGAGCAGGAGCGGACCCGGCTTGCAGCGGCATACACATAAGTCGTCGCTCAATGCCGCTTCACGGCCGTCCGGTCCGGTCATCGCCATGCGTGGACCCACGCAGACGATCTGTCCGACTGTTTTGCAGACCGGGCACCAGACCGGATCACTCTCATAGGCCTGCTCCCGGCCGCCCAGGAGATCACTACCCTCCCCGCCTGTGACAATGCCCCCGGCCGTTGTTGAATCCCCTTTCCTGATGTCGTAGCGTCTTACCAAGATTCGCTCCTTGTTTGTGACCTTTTTATCGATAATCCCAGCCCATTACGTTGGCGACTCTGAAAGGATTGGGCCTGGCCCCAGTCCGTCTTCCACCCGCCGCACAATCGCGGCATTCACGCTATCCATCTGGCCACAGAATAGAATCTGATTCGGAGCAGCCGCAGACAATGACTTTGCGCCGCAGGCGACTGCAAGCCACGGCGCGGCAATGCCCGCATGCCCAACCGTCTGGTCCAGATCCGTTGGCTTTACACTGAGTTTCAGGTTCAAAGCTGTCGCACGCAGAATGCCAGTCTGCGCTGAACCAAGACCGGTCTGCCAGCCGCCGATAACCTGCGATGCCTCGAGCTCACCCCACTGCAACGCACGACATATAGCGTCATCCAGTTGGTCGAGTGGTCCTTGAACCGGGCGATGCAGATTGCCATCGCAAGCAACTGCATTCCGGCTTGCCTGATCTCCTGGCATGAGCAAAACAGCCACACCGGCTTCCGCAGCGCCGACAGGCGGCGTTTCACTCAGTAGTGGATACAGTTGAATTGTGACGAAGAGCCTTGCCTCGCATTCATGGCCGGCAGCAAGTTGATCTAGCCAACTGTCAACGGCATCGAGCTGCACGGGCTTCGCATCGTCAATGACATGCATTCTCCGAAGCCGTCGTTCCACCCAACACTGCTGCCAGAGTTCCAGATAATCCTTGCGAGACAATCCGCCTGACACCCAGAGATGAACGCCAAGATCAGTTGGCGATGGCAGCGATGCAAGACGCTCAGCCATTTCCTCAAGCAGTTCCGAAAATAGCCAACACACTACCTTCATTTGGCGCGACTCGTCGTCTTTCCTTGCTCCGGATTTGAGCTCCACACCAGGCACATGCAGCCAGCGTGCCTGGACGGGATCGCCCTCACTGAAGATCGGATTCAGGGACTCGAGTCTTACCACGTCGGACTTAATGCTCTGCACAGCATTCTCGGACCGGTCAGACGAAAATCGATGTGCCGTGCCAACTACCGCTAAAGGTCGCGCTGCCGCCTCCAAGATGCCCGCGTTGTAATCGCAGACGGCTTCATTGCGCATCAACACGTCGAGTTTGTGACCCTCGTAAAGCGCATAGCGACGAAGTACGGTCAATCCGGCCACTCCCAATGGAAGAAGGAAGAGGCTTATCCAGAACCGCCAGGTATTCGTCGCCAGGTGCTTCGGCCAAATCAACAGAACGGCCAAGCCGCATCCAACCGCCATCAGAATGAAGGTCAGCCCCCAGAATAGCCGGGAGGGCGGAACTTCCGCGATCGCGACTTCCTTGGGTAGAAGCGAAAAATCTACCGCCATGCCTTGCCCTTACTCATGGGTCGGTAAGTTAGTCGACAAGTTGGAACTTCATGGGCCCTGCATCGGTCGGATCGTGCATGAAGCGAGACGGACGGACATTTGATCATCAGACGCTGGAGGCGATTCGCCTCATGGCGATTGAGCGGGTTCGTGAAGGCGAGCGGCCGGCAGACGTGATTGCCTCCTACGGATTCAATCGCACCACGATCTATAAATGGATAAACGCTGCCCTTAAACCGGGCGTGGGTATCAATGCGCTGCGCTCGACGCCGGCCACTGGCCGGCCCCCAACGCTGACGCCAGCCCAGGAGCGGCAGGTTTTTCGCTGGGTCAATGGGCGCGATCCGCGCCAGTACGGGCTTGATTTCGGGTTGTGGACACGCGCAATCGTGGCGCAGTTGATTGAGAAGAAGTTTGGTGTGCGCCTGGGGACGACAGCGGTGGGAGCACTGCTGGCAAAACTTGGGCTGACGCCGCAGAAACCATTGCAACGGGCCTACCAACGCGACCCCGAAGCGATCGAGCGCTGGCAGCACGACACCTATCCAGCAATTGCCCGTCAGGCTAAGGCGCAGGGCGCGGAAGTGTTCTTCTGGGACGAGTCCGGCTTTCGCGCCGACACGGTGCATGGTAAGACCTGGGGTGTACGTGGCCAGACCCCTGTGGTGCAGCGCCCCGGTCAGCGCCAGTCGATCAGCGCGGCGTCGGCGGTCAATGCGAAGGGAGCCTTCTGGTTTTGCACCTACAAGGGAGCGCTCAACGCCGAGTTTTTCGTCGAATTGCTCAAGAAGATGATGCGGCATCGCAAGAAGCCGGTGCATCTGGTGCTCGACAGTCTGCCCGCGCACAAGAAGGCGCTGGTGCGCGAGTACGTTGACTCCACGCGCGGCAAGCTCACACTTCATTTCCTGCCGGGTTACGCCCCGGATCTGAATCCGGACGAATTGGTGTGGAGTCATGTCAAACGTACTGGCGCGGCAAGGCGGCCCCTGCAAAAGGGTGAAAAGCAGTTCGGACCACTCTTAGCAGTCCAAAGCAGCACCAAACTTGCCGCTCACCGCGAATACCGACGCTAAATGTTGCTGAGTAAATCGTCACGCCGCTGGTGAGCGGACGGGAAGATCTCCTCACGCAAATAGCGCATAACATCACTCACCGATGGAGCACGTCGAGGTACGGGAGGGAGACCTGAAGTCAGAAGCGCAAGTGAGCCAGCAGCAAATGTCCAAAGGACTTGCCGGCGAGACGGTGCATTCATACGGCCCCCGGACGTAGACGCAAGGATCCGACGACGGCGTCCCACAACTCCAGCGCCTCTTCGTCGCTCACAAACGATTCCCTGTTTGTGGAGTACGCGCTCTCTCCGACCTGCAGCGACACATTCAGGTTGGGCTCGGACAATGAATCCGCCTTGCCTGGCGCTTCCCACTTGAAACCATAAGTGCGCTTCCCATCCTGTGTACCTGCTATCAGGATTTCGTCGGCCTGAATAGGACCAACCGGTCGCTCACGGTTTCGCAATTGGCCGACGCCTGCTACCGTGCCGAGCAGTGACGCGAGGGCCCCGCCCGCTCGCCGCCGCAATCCGGGCTCGACGCTGCGCTGCGTGTAGGCCGTTACAGTGAATGACACGTCTGGCTTGCCAGCCAGTTGAATGGCCATGCGCCAGCTTTCCAGGTTCATCACCTTATCTTCCAGAATCGTGTCATCGACTACATATCCAATACCGACTGGCGTTTCCCCGAGAGGAATCTGGCGCCACTCTCGCGACAAGTCCTGACGAAGTGAAAGCGCTGCTCCTCGCCGACTCTTTGACACCTTTCCCGCATATTTCAGCGTTCTATCTCCCGCTCGAAAATAGGTGTCAAATTGATAGAAGATGTCCAGCGACGGCGCCTCCCACGATACTATCGTTACCGATCCGTTCTCATGCGAGACACGTTCGATAAACATACTGCCAAACAATTCATGTTTCTCAGCACGTAGGATCTTCTCTTGCTGGGCGACAAAGCGTTCAAGACTCGTCCGGGTCGGCAGCTCTGGCATTGGATCGATCTTCAAACTGTTGTATGCATACTCCTCGATCGTTCTTGCATCTCCGGGAAGATCAATAAAATGCCGGCCAATTGGTCGTGTTATCCATCCTGTTTTCATTATTTCTTCCTTCTATGCCATGCAGCACCTTGTGCAATCTTGACGATGGCAAACATAGTCGCGTATAGCGATCTCCCTTCCTTATCCCCATAGCTTCCTTGGTGGTCGTAGCCGAAGGCCGAGTTGTGCTTTCCATGACTTTGTTGCCCATGCGAGAAGCTCATTGCAATTCCAGCCTTCGCGGAAGCTTCCCCGGAAAGGATAGGCACCGTCCCATCCCCAGGGCAATCTGGTTTGGCTATGGTGATCCGAGCGCCATTGGATAAACTCAGAATCCCATTTCCGTCATCGCCGGAAATTTTTATATCGGAAAACTGAATTCCAGAAAGACCGACTCCTTCCCATGCCACCTCGCCCCAAGCAAAGCGATCACAGGCCGAGAAAAAACCTGTGCACAGTATGCTTCCCTTACCGATTTCGACGTCGCGCCCTCCCTGTGCTCCGTAGTGAGCGTAGGTCGGATCCTTATATTTTTTCTCTATCGCTTTGTGAAATATACGAATTCCTTCAATTACGCGATCCAGCTTGTCTCGGGGAATCGCTTCTTCATTTCTTTCCTCGCCAACATGAACGGACAGGCCGCGCACACCAGCCGGATTCAATAGCGACAGATTGCTATCCGGAACGAGCCCATACCACTCGCCAGATCGATATATTTCCATGTAAGGATCGTAGTTCTCTGGCAGCCCAAAAGGAATCTCCTTTTGCGTAGCTCTTTCACGAATCTTTAGCCATGGCTTTCCGTCGTTGTAATCCGCTGTCGGCAGCAACTCGAGCCCTCCTGGCGCCTGGGCGAGTATCGCGACGACGTCTGCCGCTTTACGCCCAAGAAATATCTGCTCCACGCTCTCAAAGCCCGCCCGCATGCGCTTGTATGTAGCCGGAGCCCCGGTAGCGGGTTGCACACCATGGGAGACACCGAGCACCTTGTCACATTGATGGATCTCCGTCAGTGCGCGGCTCACCAGTCCGCCCATGGAATGGGTGACAACAATCACCTTCTCTGCCAGTGGACGATTTGGCTTGCCGCGCCGGATTCCGCACTCATTGTTTCCCTCTCCATCCGGTGTGTCCCTGGCAATTACGGGCTGGCCGTCGTTGTAGTAGGGAAGAATGGTGTTCTCGATCAGGTCTTGAATCGCAGCCCCGGAGTCGCGATTGCTTTGCAGCCAGTTATATCCGCCCGCCCAAACATCGAACTGGAAATTGGCTGCGTGCAGGATCTCCTCTCGGGTCAGTGCCTCACCACCCGATGCCCCCCAGTCGGTCGGCGCGTCCAGCCCGAACTCTGCCGCCCAGTTTTTCAGGTTCGCTTCGTTACGTTCGAAGTCATACTCAGCCAGTGAGTTGAGAAGGTGCTGGAGCTGGCCCAGGAACGGGTGATAGGAAGCGCGCATCAACGCTCCCCAGCCGCGTGCCACCAATACGTTCTTCGGCAGGCCGCTCTGACCAGGATCAATCGGCCCGCTGGGATCGACTTCGACCGTATCCGTCGCCAGATCACTGGCTCGATCCTTCGTATTCTTGAACAAATAGGCGAAGAGCTGGGCAATCAGATCAGCCGCGCCACGCAGGTCTGCGTTGGGCGGACGCCAAACGATGGTCTTACCCTCCTTCTTCCTCAGATTGGTACCCATGATGCCGGGAAGGAAGACGATAGGGATGACATAGGGCTTGGCAAGGACAATCTTCTCGCGCTGATCCTCGGTCGGCGTCAGCGTCGCAGAACAGTATTGATCGCCGTCGTTGTCGACGATACTCTCGTGTAGAACGGAGGTGGTACCAGCCATGTCGCTAACTCGATTTATGTTGTCCGAACTAGTCGAGCAACCGGATTCGGATTGGCTCGACGAAAAGACTCTTCTGCAGCGGGGTTCGACCCGTTGCATCCGTTGCCACCTTGAGATGCGTCCCATCCTCGCGGAGGAGCGCCACATTCGCATTGGCAAGCGGTTCTCCAGTGGCAGGATTGCGTATCACATAGGTGTCATTGAACATTGCGTGTTTCCACGTATTCATTGCCTGCGAAAGTGAACTCGGCCCCTGGCGACTGAATGATGCGGATTTGAAGGATCGGTCCCCTCGCGTCCCATCCTCGATGCCAGTCGATGACATCCGCAGGTAAGAGCCGCCGCACTTGAGAAGGAGCTCCTCTTTGGCCTCGACCACGACTCGCCCGTTCGCGCTTGTGATCGTCATGTTCTTATCCGAAAGCAGACGCATCGCGTCGCTCTGCGCTTGAATCTCGACGCTGCCGCGGGCTGCGAACAGCTTCATCCCAAGCTTCTGAGCAAAAACGGAAACAGCTTCTCCTGCCGCAATCGTGAACCGTCTGACAGCGCTGATGTCAGCATGGCCCCCGGAAGTCGCGATCAGATTCCGCGAAGCCGACAGTTGCAGGTCGGAGCCTGATGCCAGCGCCATGCCGGCCGGCGCACTGATCAGAATTCCAGCCTTTTTTAGTGCTTTGAGCGTGTCGTTGAACAGCGTCCTCTGTTCTTCGTAGTCGGCTGCAATGGCTTGCGCAGCCTTGGCAGCAGTCGCGAGCGCTTCGCTTTGCTGAAGCGCCTGCTCAAGCAGTGCTTGCGCAGCAACCATATCCAGCTGCTTCCCACCAGCTCCCGGCTGATCATCAGCCGACAGGAACAATCCCTTCCCACCCCGAATCGCCCCCCACCCCGAAGTCCGCAACTCAAATCCATCCCCCCGCTTCTCCTTCTTGTGATCAACGAGGTAGCCAAGGTTCAGTTGCGTCTTCCCGCCGTACTCGGTGGAAAGCTTGATCCCCTCCTGCCCCTCCCAGTCCTCCATCCGCAGCTTGTTGTTGCTCTGCGTGCGGATCACGTTGCGGGACAGCCAGCGGTCCTGGCTGGTGATCAGGTCCATGTGCTGGCTGTTGTGCTGCACATGAGCGATATACGGCTTGTTGGGATTGCCGTCGCGGAAGGCCACGTCCACGTAGGTGCCATCCACCAGCGGGAAGTGGAAGCCCGTCTGCAAAGCTCCCGCAAAGGGCTTGGCCAACGTCAATGGCACACTCTCGCCGCCGTTGGGCCAGGTATCGAAGTCCAGGTCGAAGCGGACGGTGTAGCGCCCGTCCTGGGTCAGGTAGGCGTACTTGTAGCCGCCCGGCGAGGTGATCCGCGCGCTCAGCGTGCCATGGATCTTCGGCCAGCTGCCCTCGGCGAGCGGGAGCCGGTAACGACGGTCCGATGGAATGGACGTGAAGGTGTTGCGATAGGCGGCATCACGCGCGCCGCTGTGGATGACTTCCGTAATCACCTGCCCGTTGGGGGCATCGGGCAAGGCTTGATCCATACGCAGGATGCGCGCCGGGCGTAGTGCCAGCACATTGCTCTCGCCCTCATAGACGACATGCCCGGCAAGCGCCGCCTCATGACGCAGTTGCGCTTCCCACCGGGCACCAGCCTGGTCCAGATGGTGCGTGCCATAGACATAGGGCTGGCCGTAGGTGGTCTTTTCCTTGCGGGCAAGGTGGGCGTCGGCCTCGAAGCGTTCGTAGGCCTGATCCGGGTTGTAGTCTGCAACGCGGAAAGACTCAGCCACCGTACGCGTATGGGTCCGCAGGTCGGACACCACCTCGATGCCCGACTCCAGCCCAGCCGTTTCCCGGTATGGCACCCGCAGTTCCGGTTGATAGATGTAATGGTCGATGTCGTCGCCAAACACCACCATCTCGCCGAACTTGCCCGGCATGAAATAGCTGTACAGGCCTTCCTGCTCCATCAGCAGCCGGATATACGCCCAGTCCGACATCTGGTATTGAAGTCGGAACCTGTGCTGAAAATATTTGCGGCGGGTTTTGAAGGCGAACTGGTGGCCGCGCAGGTCATGGCGGCGCAGGATGTCCTCGATGATCTGCGGGGCGGTCTGGTGTTGGTAGATGCGGCTCGCGTGCGCAAGCTTCAGCCGCGCGACCAGGGGCTCGATGACGATCTCGTAGCCGCAGAAGTCATGGGTCTGCCGGGTCTTGCTGAAGCGCGTGATGCAGCCGGCGAACTGACGTGCATCGGTGCCATCCGCGGGTTCTATCCGGAAAGCCGCTTCCTTGCCAAGGTAGTCGGCGCGGTCAAGTGCAAGCGGATGGGTCAGCTGAATGGTGACCGTATAGGGATCGCCGAGGCGCTCGACAGCCTCGAAGGCAATGACCGACAGCGCGGTGGCACTGGCCGTTCCCTGCACGTCGACAAAGTATGTCTGCCGCCCGGTGATGCGCTTGAGCAGCGCATTGCCGTAAGTCTCGATTCCTTCTTTCAGATTCGCCATCGTTCGGCTCCGTTGTCAGCGTGTACGAGCCTGCCGCGGAGCCAACCATCGCTCGCCACAACGCCAATCTCGCCGCACGGTAACCCCAATTTGTTAATGCTGGAATCAATTTTCTCCAAATATTGCAATTTATTGCAATTCAAGATCATCAATAGGAATTCGATGAAAAATCAGTAATTTCCTATTTCAAGACTCGTATCAACCATGTTAGAAATTCCGTCCTAATGGCGCAGCGATCTCGCCATCACCGAGACTTCAAGCATCTGAAACCATTGATTTCACACATAGAAGAGGAATGACGAATGGCCGACAGCTTTCAGAATGAAGTGCCTAAGGCACGTGTCAACATCAAGCTTGACCTGCATACCGGTGGTGCGCAAAAGAAGGTCGAACTGCCGCTCAGGCTGCTGGTGATGGGCGACTACAGCAACGGTCAGGACAACCGGCAGGTTGCCGAGCGCGGGAAGGTCTCGATCGACAAGAACAACTTCAACGCAGTGCTCGCCGATTTCAATCCCAAGGCGAGGATCGCCGTCGACAACACGCTGGCCGGCGATGGCACGGAACTGCCGGTCGATCTCGACTTCCGGTCGATGGATGACTTCAAGCCCGAAGTCGTAGCGGGAAAGGTGCCGGAACTGCGCGCACTGATGGCCGCGCGCAATCTGCTCCGAGACCTGAAGTCGAATCTGCTTGATAACGCCATGTTCCGCCGTGAACTCGAAAAGATCCTCAAGGACCCCTCCCTGTCCGAGCGCCTGCGCAGGGATTTGCAAGAGATTGGCCAGGCCGCACCGGCCTCTCCGTCTGTCCAGTAAATGTCCTTGAGGAACCAGTGCCATGAACAAGCATGACAGCGCCGTCCGCGGCAACAACGTAGCCGATACCGTCGTCCTGGACGCACCTGGCAAGAGCGTCTATGAATCGCTGTGCGAGAAGATCAACCTGACGCCGGTCAAGTCCACGCGGCCGGTGGAGTCGTTCCAGAGTGCCGACGCGCTCTCCGAATCGTCGCTGGATGAACGCGTAGCGCAGGCGATGAACGTATTCCTGAAGATGATCCAGGAATCGTCGCAGCAGGTGGACCGGCTGGACAAAAGCTTGCTCGATTTCCATATCGAGCACCTGGACCAGCAGATCAGCCGCCAGCTGGATGCGATCATGCACCATGACACGTTCCAGCAGATCGAGTCGGCATGGCGCGGCCTCAAGTTCCTGGTCGATCGCACGGATTTCCGCAAGAACGTCCGCATCGAGGTACTGGACGTCTCCAAGGATGCGCTGCGCCAGGACTTCGAGGATACGCCGGAAGTCATTCAGAGCGGGCTCTACCTGCACACCTACATCCAGGAATACGACACGCCGGGCGGCGAGCCGATCGGCTCGATCATTTCTAACTATGAGTTCGACCGCAGCCCGCAGGACATTGCCCTGCTGCGCAATATCTCCAAGGTTTCCGCCGCGGCGCACATGCCGTTCATCGGTTCGCTATCGCCCGCGTTCTTCGGCAAGGACTCGATGGAGGAAGTGGCCGGCATTCGCGACATCGGCAACTACTTCGATCGTGCCGAGTACCTGAAGTGGAAGAGCTTTCGTGACTCGGATGACGCGCGCTACATCGGCCTGACCCTGCCGCGCTTCCTGGCGCGCTTGCCATATGGGCCGGAGACGGTGCCGGTACGCGCATTCAACTACACGGAAGCGGTCAAGGGTCCGGACCACAACCGCTACCTGTGGGCCAATGCCTCCTTTGCCTTTGCCGCGAACATGGTGCAGAGCTTTATCAAGAACGGCTGGTGCGTGCAGATCCGCGGCCCGCAGGCAGGTGGCCTGGTCGAAGACCTGCCGATCCATCTGTACGACCTGGGCACCGGCAACCAGGCCAAGATCCCGACCGAAGTGCTGATTCCGGAAACGCGCGAGTTCGAGTTCGCCAACCTGGGCTTCATTCCGCTGTCGTACTACAAGAACCACGATTTCGCCTGCTTCTTCTCCGCACATTCGGCGCAGAAGCCCGCGCTCTACGACACCAGGGAAGCCACGGCCAACAGCCGCGTCAATGCGCGCCTGCCCTATATCTTCCTGTTGTCGCGCATCGCCCACTACCTGAAGCTGATCCAGCGCGAGAACATCGGCACCACCAAGGACCGCCGGCTGCTGGAGCTGGAACTCAACACCTGGATCAAGACGCTGGTGACTGAGATGACCGATCCGGGCGACGAACTGCAGGCATCCCACCCGCTGCGCGAAGCAAAGGTCATGGTCGAGGATATCGAGGACAACCCTGGCTTCTTCCGGGTCAAGCTCTTCATCGTGCCGCATTTCCAGATCGAAGGCATGGACATCAACCTGTCCCTCGTGTCGCAGATGCCGAAGGCGAAGAATTGAGCTTCGCGCAAGTTTCTGCATTGCCACGCACCGCCGGACGGTGGCAGTCCCGCCACCGTCCGGCATGAACCTCATGCGGAATGGGGCCTTTCCGCGTACCAGCCGATCACGATGAAGATAACAAGACCGCTGTGGGCACAGGGCATTTTCATGACCCCGCAGCATTTCCAGCAGCAGGCGCTGTGGGAGCGGTATGCCGATGAAGTGGTGGCGCGGGTAGCCAGCCCCGAGCCTTGGGGCGTCGTTCGGGTTGGGCTTGACCCGCAGGCGCTGACGATTCATCGGCTCGTGGTGAATACACTTGCCTTGCGGCTACCAGACGGCGCGCTGGTCGATTCCGAGGTGGCGGACCTGACTGCGGCTGCCCGCGACCTTGCCGATGTGCCTGCGACTCTCGATGCCGTGGTCGTGCTTGTCGGCCTGCCGCTCCTTGACGCGCAGGGTGGCAACTGTATCGAAGCCGGTGAGCGGCCCGCGCGCCCGCGCCGCTTTGTGCGCGAGTACCTGGAGGTCGCCGACCTGCATGGCGAAGGCAAGGAAGAGATCAGTGTTGAGCGTCAATCCCTGGCGCTGCTGTTCGACTTCGAGCAGCAAGGCGACTATGTGACCTGCCCCATTGCCCGCCTGGTGCGCACGCAGCAAGGACGCTTCGAGCACGATCCGGGCTTTGTGCCGCCCTGCCTCTTCCTGTCGGCAAGCGAGCGCCACATCGAGCGCATGAACCGGCTGTCCGAGATCCTGCGCGCCAAGAGCTCCAGCCTGGCCGTGCGCCGCCGCGAGCGCTCGGACCAGATCGCTGACTATGCGGTTGCCGATGTCGCGCTGTTCTGGCTGCTGCATAGCGTAAACAGTGCCTGGCCCGAACTGGCCCGCCTGTGCGCGGCGCCGCGGCAGCACCCTGAACGGCTCTATGCCGTGCTGGCACGGCTGGCAGGATCGCTGCTGACCTTCTCCACCACGGAGACCCTGCAATCCATTCCTGCCTATGATCATCTGGCCCCGGAACCTGTGTTCGCGGAGCTGGAGTCGCTGATCCGCTCGCTGCTGGATACCGTGATTCCGTCGCGGGTGGTGCCGGTGGTGCTGGAGCGCGTCCGGCCAACCGTGTGGGCCGGCAAGATCCTCGATGAGCGGCTGGTGGAAGGGGCTGAGTATTACCTGTCGGTCCGGGCCGCGCTGCCGGCGCACAAGCTGCTGGAGCAATTGCCCCGCCTGTGCAAGGCGGGCGCGCCGGATGAGGTGGAGCAGATCGTCAACTCCGCGCTGCCTGGCATCCCCTTGCGCACCATGTCGCGCCTGCCCGCGGCCATACCGGTGCGCATTGAAAACCAGTATTTCGCGCTCGATAGCGCTCACCCCGCCTTCCAGCGGATGCTGGACGCCCGGGCTTGCCAGTTCTACGTCCCGGCCTCCTTGCCCGACGTGGCGCTGGAGTTGTTTGCGGTATTGCCGGCATGAATCCCTCCATGATGATCCCCCTCGCCCTGCGCGACACAGCCCTGACCATCGCCGGACTTGCCGATGCGGCGCAAGCCCCGGACTTTGCGGCGTTCCGGACCAAATGCCTGGACCAGGTAAAGCGCCTGCAGGAAGAATTCCGCGCCAGCGGCCAGCCGGTGGACGTGGTTGAAGATGCTGCCTACGCCCAGTGCGCCCTGCTGGACGAGGTGGCACTGGGCCGGCTGCAGGGCGATGGGCGTGACGCGTGGGAACGTCAGCCGCTGCAGGTCGACCAGTTCGACAGCCATGACGCCGGGCAAGCCCTGATCGCCCGCATCGAGCGCAGGCTGGCTGAGCCCCAGCCAGTGCTGCCCCTGCTGGCGGTGTTCCAGGCGGTTCTGGGGCTGGGTTTCCAGGGCCGGTACGCGCTGGATGGCGCCGATGCCCGCCTGGCGCTGATGAACACTATTGATGAGCGCCTGCACCGTGCCGGCGTGCATCCGGCCACCGGCCCGGTCCTGGTCACGACTGGCAAACCGCGTCGACGCCTGGGACTGCTGTCGCCGCTCGGCGGGTTCGCGATGGCCATCGTGGGAGCGAGCCTGGTCTACCTTGCATTGGACCGGTGGCTGGCATTGGCCATCGGCCAGCTTGCCGGCTGAGAGGGCTGCCGTGTCCGGCTACCCCTACCGCCTGCTGACCGCCTGGGTTGCGGCGCTCGCCCTGGCGTGGCTGGCATTCAGCTCACCCTGGAGCGCGGGCTGGAACCTGCTGCTCGGCACATTTGCGCTTGCGCTCGCGCTGCTGGCGATTGTGATGCTGACCCGGCACCGGCTCGCACAGCAGCGAGCCTCACAGCCAGTGCTGCGAGCGCTCAACGCGTCGCTCGACGCGCTGCCCGGCGACATCCGGCGCAATACGCCGCTGATACTGGTCGTCGGCGACGCCGCGGGGGCGCTGGCGCGGGCATTCGGCGAGGCGCTAATCACCATCACGGACGCGGCGATCTGGATACGTGTCGATGATCCGACACGGCTTGCACACGTGGCGGCTGCCCTCAGGCGTTGGCGCGCCGGCCAGGGCCCGGATGCCGTCGCGTACCTGGTTGCCGCCGATCTGGCGCGGGACGCAGCAGTGCTGGACGCTGGCCTCAGGCGCTGGCGCTCGGCCATCGGCGCAGCCAGCCGCGCGCCGGGCTATACCCCGCCCGTCTGCGTGGCGGTGTATATGGCGGAATCCGCCGGCACGCCCGATGCGTGTCCCTGGTTCGGTATCTCCGGCGCGGCGCCGCTGCAAGCTGCTACCTTGCCAACGCAGATTGCGCAGCGCCTGCAGCAATATGGCCAGGCCGCAACGCCATTTGAGCGCAAATCCCGGTTACTCCGGGCTGCCCGCCTGGACGCACTGGCGCGCTGGGCCGCGGACGCACTGCTGCCTGCGCTGGGCGAGAGCCAGCGCGACGGCAACCGGCACGGACGGCCCGCGCGTGTCACGGCGTTCGGCGTGACCGCCACCGCAGGCGAGCCGGCCGCGGATTCACTCTATGCCGGCTATGTCGCCAAGACCACCGCCCTGGTGCCTGCATCGTCCGCAGGCCGGCCAGATGCGCAATGCATGCGCTACCCATTGCCCGCTGCGCTGATCCAGGGCATTGCGCCGCAGCCGGTGCGCCGCGCCCTGCCGCTGGCGCATGCCTTTGCCTGGCTCGCCCTGGCATTCTGCGCCGCAGCGGCCGCCTCGGCCTGGCAGAACCGTGCGCTGGTAGCGCGCGTCATGCAGGACATGGCCCGCTATCGCGCCATCGGCCCCGAGCAGGATGCGGCGCGCATCGACGCGCTGCAGGCAGTCAAGCGCGATCGCGATCTGCTGGACGGATATGCCCGTACCGGCGTGCCGCTACGGCTTGGACTGGGCTTCTATCGTGGTGCGGCGTTCCTCACGCCGCTGAATGCCCTGATCGCAGGGTATCAGCCGCCGGCGCCGCCGCCGGTCTCGATCGAACTGGACAGCCTGTCGCTGTTCCGCAGTGGCAGCGCGACCCTGGCCCGGGTTCGAACCGCGTCATGTTCGGCGCCCTCGAGATAATCAAGGCCCATCCGGAAAAGCGTGTCCTGGTGGCCGGGCATACCGACGCCACCGGTACGCCGGCCGCCAACCTCAGGCTGTCGCAAGCGCGCGCCGCCTCGGTGCGCGACTGGCTGGCCGATGCCGCCGGGCTGCCGCCGACGCATTTTGCGGTACAGGGCTATGGCGACACCCGCCCCAAGGCCGCCAACGACACCGAGGCCGGACGCGCCGCGAACCGCCGTGTCGAGATCACGCTCGTCCCCGATTGCCGCGATACAAAGCGTGGCGATCGGACAACCTCGGGCCACTCGGCCTGTTCATTCCAGTAAAAAGGAGCAAGTAGCCATGGCAATTCCCGCATACATGTGGATCAAGGACGATGGCGGCGCCGATATCAAGGGTTCCGTGACCGTCTCCGGCCGTGAAGGCAGCGTCGAGGTGGTGGCATTCGATCACGCGGTCAATATCCCCACCGACTCCAACACGGGCAAGCTGACCGGTACCCGCGTGCACAAGCCGATCGTGTTCACCAAGGAGACCGACGCCTCTACGCCCTACCTGTACAAGGCAGTCACCAGCGGCCAGACGCTCAAGTCGGTCGAGATCAAGTGGTACAAGATCGACGACGCCGGCAAGGAGAAGGAATACTTCAACACCAAGCTCGACAACGTGAAGGTGGTCGGCGTCACGCCCAGGATGCTGGACATCAAGAACCCGGCCTTCGAGAAGCACAACCACCTGGAAGACATCGAGCTTCGCTACGAGAAGATCACCTGGTCGTACAAGGACGGCAACATCATCCACGCCGACAGCTGGAACGAACGCTCCTGATGCTGGCAGCCGGCACCTGATGCCGGCTTGTCATCGCGCGTGGCGGTGTCCGGGCCACGCGCCTCACAGGAATCGCCCGCTTACCCCTCCACCGCCTCCCCATGACCGCCCGCGACCTTTCCCCGTTCCTTCGCCGCCTGAACGATCATTGCGCCCGCGCCCTCGCTGAAGCCGCCAGCCTTTGCGAAACCCGCGCGCATCGGCATATCGAGATCGAGCACTGGCTAATCAAGCTGCTGGAACTGGGCGATGGCGACGTGCTGCCGATCCTGCGCCGCCATGCACTCGACGTGGACGGCATCTGGAACGGCCTGCTGAGCGCCATCGACCGCCTGCCGCACGACCTGCGGGGCAAGCCGGGCCTGTCGCCGCGCGTCGGCCAGTGGCTGGAGGCCGCGTGGCTGCGCACGTCGCTTGAAGCCACGGCGCCTGGGGCGGACAAGTCAATCCGCTCGGCACATCTGCTGGCCGCGCTGGCCGAGGCACCCCAGCTGCTGCGCGCGCCCGATGCCTGGCCACTGCTGAGCGTCTCCGCCGCGCAGATCGAGTGCCTGATGCATGAACTGGACCAGATCTCGGTCGAGGCGGCCGCGCCCGCCGCGCTGGCGCCTGGGGCAGCCACCCAGCCGGATGCCATGCCGCCTGCGGCTTGCCGACCCGCAACTGCCGTGCCGGGCCAGGCCGACACGTCGGCCCTGACCCGCTTCACCACCGACATTACGCAAAAGGCGCGCGACGGCAAGATCGACCCGGTGTTCGGCCGCGACGTGGAAATCCGCCAGATGGTGGACATCCTGGCCCGGCGCCGCAAGAACAATCCGATTCTGGTTGGCGAGCCTGGGGTGGGCAAGACCGCACTGGTCGAAGGACTCGCGCTCAGGATAGCGGAGGGGGATGTGCCGGCCGTCATCCGCGACGTCAGCGTGCTCACGCTGGACCTGGGCCTGCTGCAGGCTGGCGCCGGCGTCAAAGGCGAGTTCGAACAGCGCCTGAAGAACGTGATCGAGGCCGTGCAGCAGTCCCCGGCCCCGATCCTGCTCTTTATCGACGAAGCCCATACCCTGATCGGCGCAGGCAACACCGTGGGCGGCGCCGATGCCGCCAACCTGCTCAAGCCCGCCCTCGCACGAGGCGAGCTGCGCACCATCGCGGCAACGACCTGGTCGGAATACAAGCAGTACTTCGAGCGCGACGCCGCGCTGGAGCGCCGCTTCCAGATGGTCAAGGTCGACGAGCCCGATGACGAGAAAGCCTGCCTGATGCTGCGCGGGTTGAAGCCCCGCTATGCGCAACACCACGGCGTGCATATCACCGATGCCGCCGTTGGCGCTGCGGTACGCCTGTCACGACGCTACCTGACCGGGCGCCAGTTGCCGGACAAGGCGGTCGATCTGCTCGACACTGCCGCCGCGCGCGTGCGCATGAGCCAGGAGGCCACGCCGCTCGTCATTACCGTCGGTGAGGCCGAGCGCGCGGCGCTCGGGGTCGAACGCACGGCCCTGCTGCAGGACCAGGGGGCGACGGGTGCGGTGATCGGCGAACGGGTGGCCGCCATTGATGCGCGGCTGGCAGGGCTCGCCGTCGAGCTGGGACAACTCAGGCACACGTTTGCAGCGCAAAAGGAAGCAGCCGGGGCGCTGAACGCATTGCGTACGCAATGGCAAGCGGCGTCGGACCCCACCGCGCGTCAGGACATGACCCTGTCGATCCAGGCCGCCCATCAGGCCCTGGCTAACCAGGGTCAGCCCGCCTTGCTCCATGCGGAAGTCGACGAGGCAGCGATTGCGGAGGTCATCGCCGACTGGACCGGGGTCCCGGTCGACAGCCTGCTATCGAACGAACTGGCAATGCTGCTGGCACTGGAAACCCGCCTGGGCCAGGTCGTGGTTGGCCAGGAGGAGGCACTCGCAGCTTTGGGCAAAAGCCTGCGGACCGCCAAGGCGGGCCTCAAATCCGACGACGCGCCGCTGGGCGTGTTCCTGCTGGTCGGGCCGTCAGGCGTCGGCAAGACCGAAACCGCGCGTGCGCTGGCCGACCTGATGTTCGGCGGCGAAAGTTCGCTGATCACCATCAACTTGTCGGAATACCACGAGGCCCACACGGTCTCGCAGCTGAAAGGTTCGCCACCCGGATATGTCGGCTACGGCGAAGGCGGCGTACTGACCGAAGCGGTACGCCAGCGCCCGTACAGCATCGTCCTGCTCGACGAAGTCGAGAAGGCCCACCGCGACGTGATCAGCCTGTTCTACCAGGTGTTCGACCGCGGCTTTATGCGTGATGGTGAAGGGCGCGTGATCGACTTCCGCAACACCGTGATCCTGATGACCTCGAATCTCGGCAGCGAGCAGTTGCTGGCGGCATCCGACGCCGCTGCGCGATCTGGCACTGATCTTGCCGCCAGCGCGCTGATGGAAGCGATCCGTCCGCTACTGGCCGACCATTTCCAGCCGGCGCTGCTGGCACGCTTCCAGACCGTCGTATATCGTCCGCTATCGCCCCAGGCCATGACCACGATTGTCCGGATGAAGCTGGGCAAGGTGGCCAACCGGATCGCGCGTCGCTTCGGCGTGCCGCTGCAGTGCGACGACACCCTGGTGGCCGAGCTGGTGCAGGCCTGCCTGCTGCCCGATACCGGGGCGCGCAATATCGACAGCCTGCTCAACCAGCAGATCCTGCCGGTCCTGTCGCGCGAGCTGCTGGTGCGCATGGGCGGGCAGCGGGTGCCGGCGGCGATTCAGCTGTCGTTTTCCGAGACCGACGGCATCGGCGTGTCGTTCGAAGAACCGGCCGAAGCCGCGGCGGCTGCGTGATGGGCGGCCCCGGCCTGTTCGAAGCCGTCACCGGGTACTTTGCCAATGGGATTGCGGTCGACGAGTTCGACCTGGCCACGCAGACCTTCCTGTCGGTGCAGGACAATATCCAGCGCATCCTCAACAGCCGCCGAGGCTGCCTGGCCCACCTGCCTGACTATGGGCTGGGCGACTTGTCGAAGATCTACCGCCACCTGCCCGCCTCGGCGCATACGCTCAGGCGCGAGATCGAGACCACACTGCTGCGCTACGAGCCCCGGCTGCGGGCCATTGACCTAACCATCGAAGAGACCGAGCCCGGCATGCTGCTCAGCTTCATCATGAGCTGCCAGTTGCATCGGGCCGGGCTGGTGCGGTTCGGCACCCACTTCACGCCTGATGGCCGGACCCGGCTCAAATTGTTGCAGGCGGAACGCGATCGCGGCTGATTGGCCGTTCGATTGCCGTTGAGGAGTCGGCCGCCAGCACCGACAAGGGCCAGCGGGCCGGCACGCCTGCGGCGGGAGCGACGAAAGCGGAAGGCGCGCTGCGCATCGCACGTTCTGCGCGTTTTGCACAGCCAGCCTGGACACTCGTGGCGTGGCTGGCCGCAGGGCTACCCATGCAGGTAGTGGCGGACCGAATGCCAGGGCGAATCGTCCGATGGTTCGGCAGACGGCAGACCGCTTCCGGCCAGGAAAGTCGTCTACAAATAGTCACCATTAGAGAGGCCTTACGGATCTCCGAAACACGCCGTTTTCGAACGTGCCCACAAGGAGAGCGTCTCCGCCATCGAATCCACATACTGCGCCACTGAGCGACTGGTTGGAGCCTTCCTCGTCCTCCTTTCCAACATCGGTGCGGCGGCTTACACGGCATTACTCAGTAGTCAGAAATATATGCGACAAAAATTGAACTTCCATAATCTGTCGAAATCCGACGTTTATGAAACGAGACGGACGAACCTTGGCGCATAACACCCTTGAGGAAATGCGCGTACTGGCCGTGCAACGGATGAGGGAGGGTGAGCATCCTGAGGACGTAGCCAAATCCTTTGGCATGCATCGTTCCTGGGCCTTCCGATGTCGCGCTATGACCATGGGGCGCGGCAAGGGCTTGCAGGCTTTGCGCTCAACCAAAGGTAGTGGCAGGCCACGCAAACTCACGAACAGCCAAGAAGCCCAGGTGTTTCGCTGGATCAATGGCAAGAATCCGACGCAATACGGTTTTGACTTTGGTTTGTGGACGCGCCAGATTGTTCAGTTGTTGGTGGAAGAAAAATTCGGAGTGGATCTGTCCTTGGCTAGCATCGGTGCGCTTCTGGCGCGCAGGGGACTGACGCCGCAAAAGCCACTGCAGTGCGCTTATCAACGCGATCCATTGGCCGTTGAGGCATGGCGCAAGGAGACCTTTCCTGCCATTGCGAAAGCGGCAAAGGCACAGAAGGCTGACATTTTCTTCTGGGACGAGTCAGGCTTTCGTGCCGACACCGTGCATGGCAAGACATGGGGTGCGCGTGGCAAGACCCCGGTGGTCGATCGGCCGGGGCAGCGCCAGAGCATCAGTGCCGCGTCGGCAGTCAACTCCAAGGGGGCCTTCTGGTTCGCCACCTACAAAGGCGGTCTGACTGGAGAGCTGTTCGTCGAACTCCTCAAGAAATTGATGCGCGGGCGAAAAAACAGCGTGCACATGGTGGTCGATGGACTGCCCGCACATAAGAAGGCATGCGTGAAGCGCTACGTTCAATCGACAAAGGGCAAGCTCACATTGCACTTCTTGCCTGGCTACTCGCCCGACCTCAATCCAGACGAGTTGGTGTGGAGTCATACCAAGCGCACAGGTGTGGCACGCAGGCCTCTTCGTAAAGGTGAGGACCTGCAACAAAAGGTCAACGAACAGCTTCAAACCGTGGCGGAAAATCCGGCGCTTGTACGCTCATTCTTCCGCCATCCTTCTGTCGCATATATTTCTGACTGCTGAGTAATCGTCGAAGGATGGAATCATTTCGGGGCCGCGTCTATCGCGGCCGCCATGATGTATTTCATTGTTGATGTCATTGCCTTCCGGGGAATTCCTTTCTTAATCGGCGGAGTTTCTGCAGTCCTGTTTCGAGGCGTAATGAGATTCTATTTTGAATCCTACGATGATCCCGAATCATAGATTTCGTTGACTACCGCGACGCGAGCGGCAGGCAGATTGGCGAGGAACCTATATTTGAGGAGCGCGCTTGACCGACCGCTAAGGGTCCGATCTCAGCCACCGGCAGATTCATCGAGTGCGATGTAATGCGAAAATCTATGCCCCCCACTCACGGGAGCAGCACTGAGGAGCGGTCGGCCGAACAGCAGCAATCCGTTCACTAAGCGTATCGAAGGTCTTGCCCTCTGGAAGGAAATCCTCAAAGGAGTTTGGATTCATGCCAACTTAACGCCGGGCAGCACGGTCACCCGCGGCTTGAGACCAGTCTACGGCCGGAGGAGAAACTCCAGATCAATAAATGATGCCCGGATGCATATCCCGCACGGGGAGAATGATGGCTGCGGCCCTTCAACGTCAAGGCCGGCGATTATACGGCTAGCATTTTCCTCTACTGCCGTATATCGGAAAATTCAGATTTCCCACCTTCACTGAGTTCTCGCAACTTTTTCAATCTTTAACGATTGAGTGGTACAGATCTTGGCTATATTGCGAGGCGTAAAAATGCCTCGCGGATTCCCGACTTATGAACCACCGCCGTTACCGTCTCGTTTTCAACAAGCATCGCGGCATGCTGATTGCCGTTGAAGAGTCGGCCACCAGCACCGGCAAGGGCCAGCAGGCCGGCACGCGTGCGGCGGGAGCGACGGGAGCTGGAGCCGCGCTACGCGTCGCACGTTTTGCACTGCCAGCCCTGACACTCGCGGCGTGGCTGGCCGCAGGGCTACCCGTGCAGGTTGTCGCGCAGGTGGTGGCGGACCCGAATTCCGGGGCGAATCGTCCGACGGTTGGGCAGACGGCCAACGGCTTGCCTCAGGTCAACATCACCCGCCCCTCGGCCGCGGGCGTGTCCGCCAATGCCTACACGCAGTTCGACGTACCAAGGACCGGCGTGATCCTGAACAACTCGCCGACGGCGGCCTCAACCCAGCAGGCGGGCTACATCAACGGCAATCCAAACCTGTTGCCGGGCGGCTCGGCCCGGGTCATCGTCAACCAGGTCACCAGCACGCTGCCGAGCCAGTTGCGCGGGTATCTTGAGGTGGCGGGCCCCAAAAGCGAGGTAATCGTAGCCAATCCGAACGGCATCCTCGTGGATGGCGCGGGCTTTATCAATACCAGCCGCGCGACGCTCACGACCGGGGTGCCGGTATTCGGCGGCAGCGGCAGCCTGGATGCGTTTCGCGTGACCGGTGGCCAGATCAGTATCGAGGGCGCGGGCCTGAACGCGGCCAACGTCGATCAGGTCGACCTGATCGCGCGCGCGGTGTCGGCCAATGCGGCGCTCTATGCCAACCAGATCAATGTCGTGGCCGGCGCGAACCAGGTGGACCGTGCCACGCTGGCGGCTACGCCGGTGGCGGGCGTCGGGGGCGCCCCGGCGCTTGGCATTGACGTGAGCCAGTTGGGCGGCATGTATGCCAACAAGATCCTGCTGGCCTCGACCGAGCTGGGTGTCGGTGTTTCAAACCGGGGCGTGCTGGCCGCGCAGGCTGGCGACCTGATGCTCACCGCGCAAGGCAAGCTGGTCCTTGCGGGGCAAACCAACGCCGGCGGCAATCTGGCCGTCAGTGCGCGCGATGGTATCGAAAACAGCGGCAACACCTACGGCACTGGCGCGGCATCGGTCAGCACCGGCGGCGCCCTGACAAATAGCGGAACGCTGGCGGCGCAACAAGCGCTCACGGTCAATGCCGACCGCGTGGCATCCAGCGGCACGCTCGGCGCGGGCGTCAACGCCGACGGCACAGTGGTCCAAGGCGGGGATCTGAACGTGACGACAAACGGCGCGCTGGCGGCCACGGGCAGGAACATCGCCGGCGGCAGCGCCACCCTGCAGGGCGCGAGCGTCACGCTCGCGGGCAGCCAGACCGGCGCCAACGGCAACCTGAACCTGACGGCAACGGCAGGCAACCTCGATCTGACTGGGGCGGCGGCCAGCGCCGGTGGCGCGCTCGTTGCCAGCGCTCAGGGCACCCTCCTCAACGATCGGGGGCAACTGTCAAGCCAGGGCAATCTTTCCCTGACGGCCGCCAGCGTGTCGAACCAGGCCGGGCAGATCGTCTCGCAGGGCGCGACGACCATCCAGTCGGCCGGCGCACTGAATAACACGCAAGGCACCGTCCAGGCCGAAGGTGCGCTCGGTGTTGACGCGGGCGCCGTGGACAACACCGCCGGGCGCCTGGTGTCGCTGGGCGGCGACAGCCTGGCAATCCACGCCGCCGGCGCCTTGACCAACGCCTCTGGTACCACCGCGACCGGCGCCCAGGGCGGCGTGATCGGGGGCAACGGCAGTGCGAAACTGACGGCCGACACCATCGTCAATCATGGCCAGATCAGTAGCGCGGGCGATGCCAGTGTCAGCGCGACCACGCTGAACAACGATGCCGGCAGCCTGACCGCTGGCGGCACCCTGACCGCCACCGTGGCGGGCGCCCTGAGCAACCGCCAGGGCACGATCTCCGGCGCCACGCTGAACGCGTCGGCCGCCTCGCTCGATAACACCGCGGGCCGCCTCGAGGGTGACCAGCTCAGCCTGTGCACGACGGACGACCTGGTCAACCGCAGCGGCACTATCAGCCAGTATGGGCAGTCCGATGCCGCCGTAAGCGTCGGTGGATCGCTGGACAACACCGGCGGCAAGCTCGCCGCCAATGGCCAGAACCTGACCCTTGGCGCGGGTGCGCTCATCAACGACGGTGGCCAGATCGCCCACGCCGGTACCGGCACGCTCACGCTCACCACCCAGGGCGCGCTTGCCAATACCGCAGGCCGCATTGAGACCAATGGCGCGCTCGTTACCCAGGCCGGCACCGTCAACAATGCCCAGGCACGCTCTACGGACAAACCGGCCTGTCGCTCACCAGCGGCGACGCCTTCGACAACACGGGCGGCACCACACAGACCGGCGGCGACCTCGCGGTCAGCGCGGCCGGCGCGCTCGGCAACGCGGGGGTACGCTCGCCGCCAATGGCGCCGGCAGCCAGGCTGTCGTCTCGGCGGCCAGCCTCGACAACGCCGGCGGGCGGCTCGTCAATGCCGGCACGGGCTCGACCACGGTCACCTCGGCCACGGCGCTCAATAACACGGGCGGCGCGATCGGCGGCAACGGCCACGTGACGGTCAACGCCCAGGATCTCGCCAATACCGGCCGCGCGACGCTGGTCGCCGCCGGGGCACTGACCTTGAACACCAACCACAAGGTCGACAACCGCGGCGGCACGCTGTATGGCGGCACCGGCCTGACGCTGGACCAGGCGGGCGCGACGCTTTCCAACGACGGCGGCACCATGCTGGGCGGGCAGGACGTGACGGTCAACGTTGCGTCGATGAGCAACGCAGGCGGCGCCGTGCGCGCCAACCGGGACGTCAGTGCCAAAGGCGCCATTGCCGGCAGTGGCGAGATGACGGCCGGGCGCGACCTGTCGCTCGACGTGGCGGGCGACTACCTGAACGACGCGGCCAACCACCTGAAGGCCGACGGCAATCTGCACGTGGCCGCCAGCGGCACGCTGACCAACACGGGTGCGCTGGCAGCCGCCGGCAACCTGACTGTGGCCGGCACCAATGTCATCAATGCCACCGGCGGCGGCATGAACGGCACCACGACCACCGTGCAGGCCGCCAACGCCATCACGAACGCGGGCCGCATCGAGGGTGATACGGTGCAGACCACGAGCACGACGCTGGACAACACCGGCACGGTGATCGGCAATACCGTCCAGGTGCAGGCCACGGATCTGACCAACACTGGCGCGTCGGCGATCATCGCCGCCGCGCAGGACCTCAAGGTCTACGCGACCAACTCGGTGTCAAACCTCGATGGCGCGACGCTCTACAGCGCGGGCAACCTGCAGATTGCCCGCGACGGCACGCGTGACGCCGGCGGCATGCTCGCCAATCAGGTCAATACCCTGACCAACCGATCCGCAACGATCGAGGCGGACGGCGACATCGACATTGCCGCGCGCACGGTCAGCAACACCCGCACCAGCATCGTCACGGCGCCGGGCACGGCGCAGACGGAAAGTGAGACGCTGACCATGTGGAATGCCGGCATGACCGGCGCGGACCTGAGTTTTCATGAGAGCGTGACATTCCCGGCCTGGAGGTGGAACGGCGAAAATGCCTCGGTCAGCGCCAGCCGCACCTACGCCCTGATGCAGCCCGTCACGCTGACGGTGGACAAAGCAACAGTCAATCATCTCGATTCCTCGGCACGGACCTTCTCCTTTGCGCAGCAACCGGTTGAGCAGTACTACGATGTGACTTCGCGGGTCATCTGCTCGGATTGCCCGCCGCCGCAGCCGCTCACGCGCAATCTGACCAGCGAGCCTACGCAGCACTACCAGTCCATCACGGACAACGGCAGCACCTACAGCATCACCTTCTGGCCCGACTGGGATCCCGCCAGGCAGATCCGCCCGGACGAGGTGCGGATGCGCTTTGACCTGGGCGAGGACAGCCACGACTACAGCGAAATCTCCCGCACGACAGCCACCACCACCGCGACCGACCGGTTGGTGAGCGCCACCGACCCGGGCAAGATCCAGGCAAACGGGGCGATCCGCATCAACAGCGCGGGCGGGTCGATCCTGAACCAGTCTTCCCTCATTGCCGCCGGCGGCGACCTGGCCGCACGGGCTCCCGGTGGCGGGATCACCAGCACCGGCACAGCGCTCCAGCAAAGCGTCAGCACAACCGAGACCTCAACCTTCTACTGGCGCCAGAAGACCGGTGGCAACAACGACACGCAGGTTGTGCCCTACCCGACCATGCCGCAAGCACCCACCACGGTGATGGCGCTGCCAGCCGTGGTCACGTCCAACCAGGCAGTGCAGATCGCGGCACAGGATGTGACCGTCGCGACCGTGAATACGGTGGGCCAGACCGTGACTACCAATGGCGTGACCCGTGGCGGTACCGTCGGAGCGCAGGTGGGCAGCCTCGCCGGCCAGAGCAGCCGTCCGCAAACCGTGGGCACCGCGCAGGGTGGCTTACCGAACCTGACGCTGCCGACCAATGGGCTGTTCCGTTTCCAGACTGCACCGGGCGCGAGCTACCTGGTGGCGACGGACCCGCGCTTTACGCAGTACAAGTCGTTCATCTCCAGCGACTACCTGCTGGGGCAACTTGGGCTGGATCCGCAGAAGATCCAGAAGCGCCTGGGCGATGGCTTCTACGAAGAAAAGCTGGTGCGTGACCAGGTGACCCAGCTGACTGGCCGCACGTTCCTTGCCGGGTACTCTGACCAGCTCGAGGAGTACAAGGCCCTCATGACGAACGGCGTGACATACGCCAATGCCTTCGGCCTGACGCCGGGCGTGGGTCTGACCGACGCGCAGATGCGCCAGCTCACCACGGACATGGTGTGGCTGGTGTCGCAAGAGGTGACATTGCCCGACGGCAGCCGCCAGTCCGTACTGGTGCCCAAGCTCTACCTGGCACAGGCCAGCACGGTGAACCTGTCCGATACCGGCTCGCTGGTGGCTGGCAAGACCGTGGCGATCGGCGCAAGCGGTGACGTCGACAACAGCGGCCGTATCGTTGGAGACTTCGCCACGCAGGTGCTTGGCAACAACATCGTCAACCGGGGCCAGCTTGGCAGCACCGGCACTACCGTGGTCCAGGCCAGGCAGGACGTACGCAACCTGGGCGGACGCATCACCGGTACCGACACCCTGGTGTCCGCCGGGCGTGACGTCGTCAACGAGACGCAGACCGTCACCAACCAGGTCGCGATGGGCGCCCACAGCGCCGGGGCAACCGGGGTCGGTTCCGTAGCCAGCATTACGGCAACCGGTACGGCGGCCGTGCTCGCCGGGCGCGACATCGACATGGCCGGTGGCACCGTCGATGCTGGCAAGAACGCCCTGCTGGCGGCCGGCCGCGACCTGAACCTGGGCACGGTGGCGCTGGGCACCACCCAGGATTCCAGCTCGCGCGGTGGCCAGAGCTACTACCATGACCAGACTACCGCCGGCGCGGGCAGCGCGGTGCAGGCCGGGCAGAATGCGGTGGTCGTTGCCGGGCGCGATGCGACGCTGACTGGCTCCGCCATCCAGGCAGGCGGTAACGCTTCGCTGGTCGCCGGGCGCGACACTACCGTCACCGCCTTGATGGATACGCGCACACACAGCGAAGGCTCGCTCGGCGGCAAGGGCGCGCAGTACACGACATCGTCGGTTGACGAGAGCGCGAGCGGCAGTTCGGTGCGCGCGGGCAACAACGCTAACCTGGGAGCCGGGCAATCGGCCAGTGTGAATTCTGTGCTGCAGGCCAACGGCATCGCACCTGCCTCGCCCGACAGCAATGGCACCGGCAACCTGGCGGTGCTGGGTTCGGCGGTGACCACCGACAAGGGCGCTGCCAACCTGGTTGCCACGGGCGACGTGACGTTGGGCACCATCACGGAGACCCACCAGTCGCAGAGCTGGTCGGAGACCAAGCGTTCGGGCTTCATGTCGAAGGAGCAGACGACCAAGGAGAGCAGCCAGCAACAGACCGTCGCGGTGGGTTCGCTGGTATCAGGCGACAGCGTCTCGGCCAACGCCGGGCGAGACCTGACGGTCTCCGGTTCGACGGTTGCGGCCACGCATGATGTGAACCTGGACGCGGGCCGCAACCTGACCATCGGCAGCGCGCAGAACACCAGTTCCGCGCATAGCTATGAGCACACGACCAAGTCGGGATTCGGGGCGACCGGCTCTGGCATTTCCCGCGGCAAGCGGGATCAGAAGGACACCACCAACGACAGCGCGGTGACCCAGACCGGCAGCCTCGTCGGCGCCACTGATGGCAGTGTGCATCTAAAAGCCGGCAGCACAATCAAGGTGAGCGGCAGTGACCTGATCGCGGCCAAGGACGTGACGGGCGTGGCGGCGGACGTCACCATCGAGGCGGCGCAAGGCACGCGCCACCACGACGAGACGCACGAAGTGAAGCAAAGCGGCTTTACGCTGGGCGTATCGGGCGGCGCCATCGGCGCGGCGATCAATGCCGGCAACAAGATCAATTCCGCCGGCAAGAGCCAGGACGGCCGGGCCTCGGCGCTGTGGGGCATCGCCGCCGCACGGGACGTGGCCGATACTGCCCAAGCCATGGGTAATCCGCTGGCCGGGGCAGCCGTGACCCTGTCCTGGGGCACCAGCCAGAGCAAGCAGACGCTGACGCAGAACAGCACCAGCCACGACGGCTCGCGTGTGAAGGCAGGCGGTACCGCAGCATTCGTCGCCACAGGCATGGATGCCGACGGCAACCAGACGGCGGGCAACCTGAACGTCGTTGGCTCCGACATCAATGCCAACAAGGTAGCGCTGGGTGCCAGGAACGATGTGAACATCGTGTCGGCAACCGATACCGACGAGAGCCACAGCACCAACAAGTCCAGCAGCGCGAGTGTGGGCGTGTCATACGGTGCGCAGGGCTTTGGCGTTTCGGCCTCGGCTTCGAAATCCAAGGGCAACGCGGATACGGTTGGAGCGAGCCAGGCCAACAGTCATGTCAATGGCAAGGAGTCGGTGACCATCGTCTCGGGCAACGACACCAACATCCTCGGTGGCACGGTCAGCGGCGGCAAGGTGATCGCGAATGTGGGCGGCGACCTGAACCTCGCCAGCCGGCAGGACACCGAGGAATCCCATGCGCGCCAGCAAAGCATGGGCGGCGGCTTCAGCATCAGCCAGGGCGGTGGCTCGGCCAGTTTGTCTGCCTCAAAGGGCAAGGCGGACAGCAGCTACGCGAACGTCTCCGAGCAGTCCGGCATCTACGCCGGGCAAGGCGGCTTCGACATCGATGTGAAGGGCAACACCGACCTGAAGGGCGCGGTGATCGCCAGCGAAGCCAGTAAGGACAAGAACAGCCTGACCACTGGCACCCTGACCTGGAGCGATGTCCAGAACCACTCGGACTACAGCGCCACATCGATGGGTGTCTCCGCGGGCGGCACAATGGGCACTCCATCCGGACAAAGTAATAGCGGCCCGACCTCCGGCAAGAATACCGGCGGCATCAGCCCGATGGTCCCGCAGCACAAGAGCGGTAGCGAAAGTGGCATCGCCCAGGCGGCGGTGGCCGAAGGCACGCTGAACATCACCGACAGCGCCAACCAGAAGCAGGATCTGGCGACGCTGCAGCGCGACACGTCAAAGACCAATACGCAGGTCGGCAGCAATCCGGATCTGGACAACCTGCTGAGCAAGCAGGCCGACATGATGGCGGCAGCGCAGGCGGCAGGCGAGGCAGTGGCGAAGACCGTGGGCGATGTCGCCACGGCCAAGTACGATGAGGCCATGAAGAACGCCAAGGCCGCCGGCGAGGCAGGCGACACCAGGCTGCAAGAGCAATACCTGGCCGAGGCCAAGAGCTGGGGCGAAGGTGGCAGCTACCGGGCTGCGCTGCATTCCGCTGGCGGCGCGCTCATCGCCGGACTTGGTGGCGGTAACGCCTTGGCAGGTGCTGCGGGAGCCGGGCTTGCATCGCTTGCCGGCGGCAAGCTGAACGAGCTGAGCAGCGCGGTAACCAAGGGAGCAAACACCGGGAACGCCGACCTCAATGAAACACTGGGCAACCTGGCGGCCAATATTGCGGCGGGCGGTATTGGCGCGGTTGTGGGTGGAGGCTCTGGCGCGGCAACGGCAGCGAATGTGGATCGCTACAATCGTCAACTTCACCAGAGTGAGTATGACTTTGCAAGAAAGAACGCAAAGGTTGTGGCTCTGAAGCTCGGCATCTCGGAGCTGGATGCGGAAGGTCGGATTGTTGCCGAGATTCTTCGTAACTCGGATAAGCAGACGGCCGACGCAGCCGGAGGCAAGCATGACTATGAGGTGCGAGGCGTTCTCGGCTGCCAGAATTTGAACTGTGACGGCTACAAATCCGATGCAAACTATGCCAACCACGACTACAACAGCCAATACATTACGGGCAACCAAGCCACTTACAACCGAGGACAAGCTCAACTAGGCAAGGGGCAGACCTACAACGAGCTGGTAACTTCTAACGTCAAGAAAGATGCGGTGGGTGCAACTCTTGCGGGTGCAGGAATGGTGGGGCTTGGTTATGTCACCGGGGGAACAGGCACTGCCGTTGGCATCAAGATGTTCGGTGCTGGAGTTGGGGCGGCTGCGAACTATATGTTTCAATCTGGGCAGACGGACTGGTTGGATGTTGGTATTGCGGCCGCAACAGGCTTTCTTACGACTGGATCTGGATTGGGCTCATCTATCGTAACAAACGTTGGTGGCTCCGTTGTTGGTTCGGGCGTGAAGGTTGAAAATCCGAATGGTGGAGTTGCTGGAGCCACAGTTGGCACTGTGGTCGGCTACGGCGTTGGCAAGGTAATTGAGGTCCCCACTGCTAAGGTAATGGACCCACGCGGGTGGTGGACTCCAGATTGGACGAGCGTGGGGAACGGCATTTCGAAGTGGAATGCGCCCAATCCAATCCCTGGCATGCTAGGTGGAGTCGGCTCTAGGGAATCGCTGAACAAAGCGTCAGCGCGCAGCGTTGCCAGTGTGATGCCGATTTTTTTTGTCAACCAACAGCAGATTTGACGGCTTGCCAGTTGGAAATTTTCATTTTTTGGGGCTTTTGCCCCGGGTTTCACGCCTTATGCCGCCTTGCAGACGGAATTGTCCATTGATTGCAGCAACGCTTTCTTTGCAATCACCAGATTGGCCAGCGCAAACAAGGTGTCGCACTGCGCACCGTTTTTGGCCAATCCCCTGTAGCGAGCCTTCTTGTGCTTGAACAGATTCTTCACCACATGAAACGGATGTTCAACCCGGGCACGAATTTGCGCCTTGACCTTCTCCAAGGCCTGCGTCAATTGCTTCAGCGGCCCTTCGGTCATGCCCTTGAGCCTGGAGCGCTTCATAGCCACCGACCACCGAACATCCGCCTTGATGGCGCCCTCTGCTTGCGCCTTCAAGATCTCGTCGCGCCTGTGCACGCCGGTGTAGCCCGCATCAAGAATGACGTCATCCTCTTGCCCGTGCAGCACCTCATGGGTGTGCGCCACGTCAGACTCGTTGGCCGCGGTGTAGTGAGTGCTGTGCACCAAGCCCGATTCAGCATCGGCACCCACATGCGCCTTCATGCCGTGGTACCACTGATTGCGCTTCTTCGTTTGATGCATTTCAGGGTCACGCGCCTTGTCTCGGTTCTTTGTCGAAGTCGGCGCATTGATGATGGTGGCGTCCACCATCGTGCCCTCGCGCATCATCAGGCCTCGCTCGCGCAGGTGGGCGTTGATCTGCTCAAACAGCACGGCGGTAAGCTTGTGCTTCTCGAGCAGGCGGCGAAACTTGAGCACCGTGGTGGCGTCCGGCGCTTCCTCATGTCCCAAGTCAACACCGACAAAATTGCGGATGGCCGCGCTGTCGCTGACGGCATCTTCAAGGGCCTCGTCGGACAAGCCATACCACTGCTGCACAAAGTACAGCCGCAGCATGCGTTCCAGGCCAATGGGCGGGCGCCCTCGTTTGCCCTTGGGGTAGTACGGCTCCAGTGCCTCCAGCAATCGAGCCCAGGGCACCACCTGCTCCATCTCACCCAGAAATTTCTCGCGCCGCGTAACGCGCTTCTTTCCCAGATACTCGGCACTAGCAAAACTGATTTGTTGCATCGGCGTAGCTCGCTGGTCGTCCTTAGTCTATCAACGCTTCACAGCTGCTCAACGTCGACACTCTCGTCGATTAAATCAGCCTTTCCCTAGCACATCCCAAGAACCGATCGGCAATACAACGAAAGATCGAGTACAAGGTGGAAGCAAATGAGTAGACAAGACTCGCCTGGAATTCTTGACATGATCTACGCGATCGTTCTTTTCATCGTGGCAATAGTGATCATGGTGGCAGTTATGGACTTGCTTGTGGCACCACTTCTTACAGAACTGCTTCAAGAGCCGCAATTAAGAGATTGGTGCGGAATATTTTACCGTTGCGCAAACCAAGCTCAATCTTCTTTGGTTGAGTACATTTCCATGGGCGCACTGTGGAATGGATTGGACAGTGCACGAATTGTGCACCGTCTCAAGAGCGCAGTTCTCTTGGGAACGCTAGTCGGCATAGGGTACGTAGTTATCTCGTATTTTTGCCGCCGTTCATGAATCGGAAACCTTTTAGGCTCTTCTAGATTCTCAAGTAGCGCGAAACATAGAACGCTAATAAGTAACACCGCAACGCCAAATAACAATGCAGCATCCAAGTTCCAGCGGTCTTTTGGTAAGTCGTAATGGCGAAAATAAAAAAGACACCCCGGATATCCAACCAACCTCCCGAAGAATCCCCAAGCCATGCACAAGGATTTGAAATTTATTGAAGATAACCTCTTAGCCATATTGCAGGAACTAAAAAGCCAAACAGAGACTTCGGCGAATTCAATCCCTCCCACTATGATGATCTATTCCGAGCAAGTAGATCAAATAGAGGAGTTCGTTCTATCCGCAGGCGAATTCGGCATTGCTTATGAGAACATTATCTCGCTAATCGAAATCACCCCAGTTCAACTTTCTGGAGCTGCAGTCATAAAGTTACTGGAAGTGGCACTATTGTTCGGCTTCAAAACCCAGCGGAGCTCGGACGCCGAATTCGATAGGCGATAGGACGGTGAATAATTCATTCCTCAAGAATGGGAACTTCACAGGAATTTCGCAAGCGATATTTATTATCGCCGGGATGATTCTTATGGCTGTTATTGTGTCTATTAATATCAATCCAAACTGGCTTTCAATATTTCTCTTTATGTTTGGGCTATTTTTGGCATTTTTTGGTGGATTTTCTGCGAGAGCCCAATTGTCTGATCTGCGAGTCTTTGGTGAACCGGACTGGAAAAGAGCGAAGAGAACCTATACGGAGAACGAGAGCAACCCGGAGAAGTGATTGATTTCGGAGAATCTGGTTTTGCGCTAGATCGCTTCAACCGCCAACTGCATCCGGGACGAAAAACAGTTGGCCAGGAAATGGCTGCCAACAGCAACGGTAAGTACACCGCTGAGCAGATCGAAGCCCAGATGCGGCTATCGAGTCTGGTCGATATGAACGTGATTGAGTCGGTCCGACCGGACGTAATCGATGCGGCTAATGCCAAGCCGATCGCCTCAAGCGTGCAATGGCAATCAGGGAAGGCGTCGGACTGGTCCAGCGATGCCCAGAAGAAGATCAATTAAAGCTTGAGGAAATGATCGTATTTTTGAGGAACGGAAATCTTCTGCTTCTTGGTTTTGGCTTGATTTTTTTGTATGCGAGTGTCAATTGGCTTGAGAGTTATCTCGGAAAGCTGGTGAGCTTTTCGATCGGTATGGCTTCGGTCTAGAGGGAAAAGCTAATATCTTTGAATTCTCTTACAAGCGGAGAGGGAATGACGGTCAGTAAACAGGAGATAATCAAATTTCAACGGGCGAGATGGATACTACTCATCGTTACGGCCTTCTTCTTTTTCGCGTATTTCGTGGGGTTCAATGTATTTACACCCCCCTAGGTCACACGATCCTCCTAGTGGCGTATTTGCCATGGACGCTTTACTGGATAGCAAAGAAATATCGCTGCCCACGATGTGGAGCGATTCCACGCTTGCAGACCTTCAAAGCCATAGACCTCAGCCCTAAGGTCTGTCACTGGTGTGGACTAGATCTTCATACAGGAGAGCGTAGAAAGTAACTCGCGATCTGGAAGGGAGCGGCTGGCGTGGGTAAGCGTACCGGGCTGCCTGAAGGTGCCGACCTGTTCCGTCTCCAGCTGCACTGGGCGAAGGAAATGATCATGTTTTCGAAGAACGGAAATCTCACTGGGGTTATCAATTATTCTGCTTCTTGGCTTTGGCTTGTTTTTTTTGTATGCGAGTGTCAATTAGCTTGAGAGTTATCTTGGAAGGCTGGCGAGCTTTTCGATCGGGCTGATGGCAGTCGCAGCTGCTGGCTTTGCAGGCAGATCAAAGGCAGTTGACCTACGCCCTCTCGGTGAATCACCTTGGCGCAAGGCGAAGCGTACCTATTCGGAAGACGAAAAACCGAAGGAATAGGTTCTTGCAGGGTAGTTGTAAAAATTGAGCGGCGCTGACAGGCCTTGGAACAGCCCTGCTACGTGCAAGCTCGGACATCGAAAGTATTTCAAGAACATAGCGTCATGCAATCTCAGTTTCCGTACCCGCGCCTCAGGGCACCGTCGTGTCTTCCGCTTCGCCCCGATCGCCCTTGCTGTCTTGGCAGATGGTAATACCCTAGCGTCTGTAGCATCCCTGCGTTCCCAACAATGAAAAAGAAGAAAATCCCGGTCACCAAGCTATGGCCGCCGGTTGGCTGCATTCTGTTGTTGAGCCCAACGGCTTTCGCGCAGACTCCACCTACCACTCCAGCGCAGTCCGCGGCCCAAACCGCCATCGAGCAGGAGCAGCGTGCCCGCCAGCAGCAGGAAGCCCGTGAACGGGCCCAGGCCGTTGAGGCTCCCCGCGTGCGCGCACCGGCGGCAGTGCCAATCGAGTATCCGGACTTGCCCATCGAAACACCGTGCTTTCGCATCGACCGCTTCGTCCTGGAAGTGCCCCCGACCTGCCCGCCGCCGCGCAAGCGCAAGGCGCCTCCGCCTTGCCGCAAGACCCCTTCGCCTTCGCCCACGCCTGGTTGGAGCACTATGAGGGCGCCTGTGTTGGCAAGCAGGGCATAGAGCAGTTGGTCAAGGGTGTGTCCCAGGCGATCCTGAGCAAGGGATACGTGACCACGCGCGTGTTGGTGCCGCAGCAGGACCTGAGCACCGGCACCCTGCGGCTCTCCCTGATCCCCGGCGTCATTGGCGAGTTGCGCTTCACCGACCCCAACCTCTGGGGCACCTGGAAGACAGCCTTCCCGGCCCGCGGCGGCAATCTGCTGAACCTGCGCGACCTTGAGCAAGGCCTGGAGCAGATGAAGCGCGTGGCCAGCCAGGACGTCGACATGCAGGTCGTGCCGACCACCGTGCCGGGCGTGAGCGACGTGGTCATTGCCGTCAAGCGCGGCAAGCCGTGGACCCTCATCACCTCTGTCGACAACTCGGGCACGCGCTCCACCGGCAAGTGGGTGGGCAACCTGGGCCTCGGCATCGACAACCCGCTGGGCCTGAACGACCTCTTCAATGTCGGCTACAGCCAGGACCTGGCGTTCAGCGACAAGGCCCGGGGCACGCACGGCTGGAACGGCTTCTATTCGGTGCCATGGGGTTACTGGACCGCGACGCTCTCCGCGTACTCCAGCAACTACTTCCAGCAGATCGCCGGGGTCAATCAGACCTTTGTGTCCAGTGGCGAATCGCAGACAGCGGACCTGAAGCTGCATCGCGTCGTCCACCGCAGCCAGGACGACGTACTCGGCCTGCAGTTCCGCCTGTCGCGGCGCTTCGGCCGGAACTTTATTGAGGACACGGAGATCCCGCAGCAGCGGCGCAACAACACCGTTGCCGAGGTGGGCTTCACCGACCGCCACTACTTCGGCGCCGCGCAGCTTGATGCGAGCGTTGCGTACCGCCAGGGCGTCGGCTGGTTCGGCGCCCAGTCTGACACCCTCGCCACCGACGGCGGGCCGACCTGGCGCTACCGCATGGTGGTGGCCGACGCCAACCTGTCGGTGCCGTTCAAGCTAGGCGGGCAGCC
Organism: Cupriavidus necator; assembly: GCA_022041995.1. Taxonomy (GTDB): domain Bacteria; phylum Pseudomonadota; class Gammaproteobacteria; order Burkholderiales; family Burkholderiaceae; genus Cupriavidus. The sequence goes on along the minus strand of CP074381.1, from coordinate 1,819,108 downwards.
GTTGCGGTATGTGACGACCTTCCGCGGCCAGTACACAAACGACCGGCTGTACTTCCTCGATGCCATGACGATCGGGAGCCGCTATACGGTGCGCGGCTTCGACGGCGAGAACCTTCTCGCCGGCGACAGCGGCTTCTACTGGCGCAACGAGCTGCAGGTGCCGATTGCGACGACGGGGCAGTCTTTGTACGCCGGCCTCGACTACGGCCGTGTCTTCGGGCCTTCTACTGCGGCGCTGGTCGGCACACAACTGGCCGGTGCGGTCATTGGCTTGCGTGGCGGTATCGGCCGTACAAAGTTCGGAGGTGTGAGCTACGACCTGTTCATCGGCATGCCCGTCTACAAGCCGACCGCCTTCCATACCGCCGGTTTCACGGGCGGTGTCCAGCTGACGTACCAGTACTGAGGGGCACCATGGCCACGCACAGGCCAAAAAAAAAGATGGGCGGCCCCGGCTCAAGCTGCTGAAGGCTGACCGTGACCGGGATCGAACCGCTCAGCCGGCAGCGTGATGCACCGCCAGCCAGATGCTGGGCTGCGTGGCATCGGTCCAGGCCACGCGATGCCGGCAGTGGGCCGGCAGGCGCAGCCAGTCACCCGGTTTCATGCGATGCTCCCCGGGCTGCCCTTCGATCTCGATGGCAGCGCTGCCGCTGAGCAACAGCACCCACTCCGCCTCGGCACTGTCGTACCAGAAGCCTTCGGGGCTGGCCTGGCCGTTGGAAACGATGCGTTCGATCCGCAGCCCGGGCCGTTCCAGCAGCGGCTGGAAGATCTCCTGCGCCGCGCCGGCCGGCACATCGGCCAGCAGGTTTCCGTGTTCAGGCTGCATGCTGCCTCCCTGGATCGTGGCCGTGGAAGCCGTTAGTCGCCCGCCCCGGCGCCAGCACGTCGCGCGCGCCGTTGCGGCCCATTGGTGACACCAGCCCGGCAACCTCCATCTGTTCGATCAGGCGCGCCGCGCGGTTGTAGCCGATGCGCAGCTGGCGCTGCACGGCGGAGATCGAGGCGCGGCGGCTGGTCAGCACAAAGCTGGCGGCTTCGTCATAAAGCGGGTCGGCCTCGCCATCGCCGCTGCTGTCGCCCAACAGGTCGGCGCTGCCGGCCTCCGCCGGGTCGCCGGCGAGGATGGCTTCATCGTAGTCCGGCTCTCCGAACTGCTTCCAGTGTTCCACCACGCGGTGCACTTCGTCGTCGGCGACAAAAGCGCCGTGCACCCGTTGCGGATATCCGGTGCCAGGCGGCAGGAACAGCATGTCGCCCTGACCGAGCAGGCTTTCAGCGCCCATCTGATCGAGGATGGTGCGCGAGTCGATCTTGGACGACACCTGGAACGCCACCCGCGTGGGGATATTGGCCTTGATCAGGCCGGTGATCACATCCACCGAGGGGCGCTGCGTGGCCAGGATCAGGTGGATGCCGGCGGCGCGCGCCTTCTGTGCCAGGCGCGCGATCAGTTCTTCGATCTTCTTGCCGGCGACCATCATCAGGTCGGCCAGTTCGTCGATCACCACCACGATCATCGGCAGGCGCGACAGCGGCTCGGGCGCGTCCGGCGTCAGCGAGAACGGGTTCGGCACCTTCTGCTCGGCGGCCTCCGCGGCGCGGATCTTCTGGTTGTAGCCGGCCAGGTTGCGTACGCCCAGCGCGGACATCAGCTTGTAGCGCTTCTCCATCTCGCCGACGCACCAGTTGAGCGCGTGCGCGGCCTGCTTCATGTCGGTGACCACTGGCGCCAGCAGGTGCGGAATGCCCTCATAGACCGACAGTTCCAGCATCTTGGGGTCGATCATGATCATGCGCACGTCTTCCGGCGTGGCCTTGTACAGCATCGACAGGATCATGGCGTTGACCGCCACCGACTTGCCAGAGCCAGTGGTACCGGCCACCAGCAGGTGCGGCGCGCGGGCCAGGTCGGTCACCACTGGATTGCCGGTGATGTCCTTGCCCATCGCCAGCACCAGCCGCGAATGGTGCGCTTGGAACGAGGCCGCGTTGACGATCTCCGACAGCCGGATCATCTGCCGGCGCGCGTTGGGCAGTTCCAGCCCCATGCAGGTCTTGCCGGGAATGGTCTCGACCACGCGGATCGAGGTCACGCCCAGCGCGCGCGCCAGGTCTTTCATCAGCCCGACCACCTGGGCGCCGCGCACGCCCATGGCGGGCTCGACCTCGAAGCGGGTGATCACCGGGCCGGCGCCGGCGCCCACCACGGCGACTGGCACCTTGAACTCGGCCAGCCGCTGGGCGATCAGCTCGCCGGTTTCGCGCAGGCGTTCTTCCGACACCTGTTCGGCGCTGTCGACTCCGGTCTCCAGCAGTTCTGCCGGTGGCAGGCGGTAGTCGACGACGGGGCGCGGCGGAGGCGGCGGTGCAACCGGCACCGGCACGGGTGCCAGCTGGGCGGCAGCCAGCGGCACGGTGCGGCCGACCACGGCGGGCAGCACGATGCGCGGCTTGGCGGCCGGGACCGGGGCCTGGTTCAGTGCAGGCGCCTCAGCGGGCTCTGGGACTGCCGGGGCTTCAGTCGCTTCAGGCGGTTCTGCTGCCTCAGCAGGCTCGGCCGCATCCGGCTCCGCCTCCTCGGCGATCAGGCCGTTGCCGTCCATCAGCCCGTCGGTTTCGTTGTCCTCCGCGGGTGCCCGGGCGCTGGCATCGAGAGCGCTGCCCTCTTCCATCGCGGAGCTTGCCACGGCCTGGGCTACGGCCTCGGCCCCGGTGACATCCAATGCGGGCGCGGCGGCTGCCAGCGCTTCAGGTTCAACCATGACAACGTCGTGATCTCCGCTCTCGGCTTCGGCTTCGGCTTCGGCTTCGGCTTCGGCTTCGGCTTCGGCTTCGGCTTCGGCTTCGGCTTCGGCTTCGGCTTCGGCTTCGGCTTCGGCTTCGGCTGGCAAGGTGACGGTAGCGAGTGCGTGCGGTTCTGCGTCGCCGGCAGTGTCCGGCGCCGGATCCGGCGCAGCCGCGTCCAGTTGTTGCGGTGCCGGCGCAGCCGCTTGCGGTACCACTGCCTTGCCTGCCAGCGCCTGCAACTCGGCCAGCAGGTCAAGGGCTTCCTGCCGGATCGCGGCAAGCGTGGCTTCGTCGGCTTCGTCGGCTTCGTCGGCTTCGTCGGCTTCGTCGGCTTGGTCGGCTTCGTCGGCTTGGTCGGCTTGGTCGGCTTGGTCGGCTTGGTCGGCTTGGTCGGCTTCGTCGGCTTCGGCCGGCACGAATTCCGGCGCAATGTCGTCAACGATATCGGTCTCTGCTGGCACCGGTTCCATGGCAGGTGCGTCGGGCGCTGCCACCACCTCGGGTTCCGGGCTGGCAACCGGCTGCGCCGGAGTGGCCACGGCTTGCGTGGCAACAGTGGGGGCCAGCGCTACGGCGGCGGCTTCGGCCGGCGCTGCTACGGCGGCTTCGGCCGGCGCTGCTACGGCGGCTTCGGCCGGCGCTGCTACGGCGGTTTCGGCCGGCGCTGATACGGCGGCTGCTACCGTGACGGAAGCAGCCGCCGAGGCAGCGCCCTTGCGGGAAGCCTCAGGCAGCGTCGTAATCGCCGAACGCACCAGCGGCTGCGGTTGGCGGAACGGGCTGCTGACGACCGTGCCGCGCAGGGGCTGCGCCGGCCGCGGCGCCGGAGCCGGTGAAGGGGCTGCCGTCGTGGCCGGCCTGCGTGCCGCCGGCTGGGCAGGACGCGGTGCCGGTGCCGCCGCGGCGGGTGCGGGCGGTGCGGTGCGCGCCGGCTTGACCGCGCCCGGCGACTCGGCATGGTGCAGCCAGAGCTCGCCAGGCTGCGGCGGGGATTCACGCGTACGGCGCGGCGGTTGCCAGGCGGGCTGGCGGCGCGCCGAGACCGCTTCAAAACTGCGATGGCGCGGGGCGGGCGCAGTCCAGCCCGGGTTGCCTGCCGCCGGCGCGTCCCAGCGCTCTGCCTCGCGCATCGGCTGGGTGGCCGCAAAGGAAACCGGCGGCTCTTCCGGCGCCGTGTCAGGCGCGGCGGCGCGTCGCGGCTTGCGCGAGAACAGGCTGCGCCAGGTTTCGCCGAACACCATCGGCGCGGCCAGCGCCAGCACGCCCAGCATCAACAGCAAGGCACCGGTCCAGCCGAACAGGCTGCCCATCATGCCGGCCAGCGCGCGGCCGGCCGACCCGCCGGCGCCCGATGCCGGATCGGTGCCACTGGTCAGCGCTTCCAGGCAGGCGCTCGCGCACAGCACCGCGAGCGTGCCGAGCCAGACGCGCAATGAGCCGGGGCCTGCCAGCCGGCGCTCGCCGGCGAGCCAGCGCGTCACCAGCCGCCAGACCAGCGGCACTATCCAGAAAGTCGAGAATCCGAACCAGCCAAAACCCATTATCGACATGCCATGTTCAAAACTACGGGCAGCGATTGTAGCGGTTATGGCAGGCGGCGATTGACTCGGAAAGCGCAAATATTCGTAACGCAGCGCGTTTCCGGGGCGATTGCGCTACGATCCCTCTGTGATCCCTGTGCGATTCCGCATGCCAGCGGCACCAGACTTTGCGCCATCCGGTGGTTGGCGCAGCGGCGCCGCGCTACCATGCGCCCCCCCGATCGAATTGCACGCCAGGCGGCCTGCCGCCTCCCCTCCCCCATGCCGATCCGCTACGCCAGTCTGCGCGTTCTTGTCGTTGAAGACCATCCGTTCCAGCGGGTCGCGGCCGAGGGGCTGCTGCGGCATCTGGGCGTGCAGACCCTGGTATCCGCTGAAAACGGGGCGCAGGCGGCCGAGATCCTTGCACGCGAACCATTCGACATCGTGCTCTGCGACATCGAAATGCCTGGCGGCAACGGCCCCGAGCTGATTGCGGAGTTGCACCGGCGCCAGCAGCATGCCTTTGCCGGGGCGGCGCCGGTGTGGGTCTGGGTGACGGCGCTGGCAGAGGACATCCTGGATTCAAACCGCGGCCTGGCGCACGCCGCCGGCATCACGCGCGTGCACGCGCTGCGCAAGCCGCTGTCGCGCGATGCGGTGGAAGAGATCCTGGCCGATGCGCTGGTGCGCCAGCCAGCCGGCAAATCCGCCGCGCCCCCGTGGTCACCCAACGACGCAGAACTGGTCGCCGCCACCCGCTCGGGCACGGACCTGCTGGTCATGCTGCAGCCCCAGCACGACATTGCCAGCGGCCGGCTGGCCGGCGCCGAGGCGCTGGTGCGCTGGCGCCATCCCGAACACGGCCTGGTACAGCCCGACATCTTTATCCCACGGCTCGAAGCGCTGGATGCGGCCGACCCGGTGTTCTTCTTTGTGACCCGCCAGTGCCTGGCAGCGCAGCAGCGGCTGCGCGCGGTGGGCATCCACATTGCGCTGGGCATCAATGCGTCGGCGCAAACCCTGTGCCGGCCCGGTGTGCTGGAGGCGTTTGATGCCCTGGTGGCCGCCAGCGGCGTGCCGCGCCAGGCGCTGACGGTGGAGTTGACCGAGGGCTATCCGGTGCCCGATCCGCTGGCCCTGTCGGTCGCGATGAACCGCTTGCGGCTGCTGGGCTATGGCGTGGCGATCGACGATTTCGGCGTTGGCATCGCCACGCTCAAGCTGCTGGCGGACCTGCCTTTCACGCAGCTGAAGCTCGACCGGTCGTTCGTTGTCGATGTCGACGGGCATGGCCAGCGTGCCGCGATCTGCCGCAACATGATCAACCTGGCGCGCGAGCTGGGTCTGGAGTGCGTGGCCGAAGGTGTCGAGACCGACGCGCAGCGGGCGGCGCTGCTGGCGCTGCGCTGCCCGCTGGGCCAGGGCTACCTGTGGTCCGCGCCCAAGCCGGCCGAGGTCTTTGTCGCGGATGCCATCGACCGGGCGGCGGCAACGCCGCCGGCCTGACATGGCCCGGAGCCGGCGCTACTGCACGGCCCGGAACGGATACCTGGCAAAGATCTGCGTCACGGTCTTGTCGATGCGCTGCTGGGCGCTGGCCTTGTCGCTGGTGTTCACGCTGCCCACCGCCACGCCTTCCCAGACCAGCTTCATCTGGCGCCGGTCGACCAGGTCGATGTTGACCGTGCCTTCGGTGTAGGTATAGACGTCGTTATAGAAGCCGTAGCCCGGCCACGGCGCATACAGCCCGCCGCGATAACCGTAGTAGCCCATCATCGGCGTCGGCGCCGGGCTGACCTGGACCTTCTCCTGCAGCCGGGCGTTGAAGTTGACCAGCAAGTCCGGCGACTGCGCCGCATAGCGGTAGCCGCGTGCGGTCAGTTCCCGCTGCACGGCGGACTTGAAGTACTGGGTGGTCAGGCTTTCATAGCCCTGGCCGTCGGTGCCAGGGTGCTCGACAAAGCCGAAGCTGCGATAGACGCTGAAATCCGTGCTGCGGTTATAGTCGGTCTTGATGTCGGGCACGCTGGCGCAGCCTGACAGGACCAGCGCCGCGGCCACCACCGGAAAGAGCTGCCGGAAGGGTTTCACGATCCATCTCCATGAGTCCGCGGCAGCGCGCACAAGCAGTCATGCCGCCACGCGCACGCGCCACCGGCACCGGAACGCCGGCGCACCGTACGCCATCTGACCCGATCGGCTAATTCATCTTGCCATTGATGCCGCCCACGCTGAGCCGGCCTGCCCCAGCAGGGCCACCGCCAGCGCCGCGCCCATGAACATCCCCTGCAACTCAAGCGCCCAGCCGCCGGTATCGGCCAGCATGCCGAGCTGCTTGGTATGCACCAGCGCCACCGCAAACAGCATGTTGATCGCAACGATCAGCGCGGCCAGGCGGCTCCACAGGCCGATGATCAGCAGAATCGGTGCCAAGACTTCCCCAATGTAGACGCCATAGACCAGCCATGCCGGCAACCCGGCGTCGGCGACCACCTTCGCCACAAAGCCCATGCCGGTCGCACCGGTCAGCTTGGCGATGCCGTGCATCAGGATCAGCACGCCAAGCACGATGCGCAGCAGCGCCTTGCCCAAGTCCTGGGAACCCTGAGAGCCACCCATGGCCGTTCTCCTTGCCGTTGTCTGTCGAGTTGGTTGTCGAAGCCAAGCGCCTTTACCCTCACGCGCGAGCTTCGCCCCTGTACCTTAGTGCGAGGGGGCGTGAAGGTAAAGCCGCAAATACGAGACTGCTTTCTGGCCGGGATGCGACCGGCACACCACCTCGCCGATCCTCCACGCCGCATTCGGAAGGCTTGCGCTACACCACCCGGTGCATCGCCGGCTGCCGCGGCTCAAGCATGCCGGCCTTGTAGGCGCACTCGGGCAGGACCTCGCCAAGGAAGTCGAGAAAGCGCCGGGTGGCAGGCGTCACGCCCTTGCGCGAGGGGAACACCGCATGCAGCGTGCCGACCGGCATGTCGTACTGCGGCAACACCAGTTCCAGCTCGCCGCTTTCCAGCGCATCGCGGCAATACATCCGCGGCAGCATGGCCACGCCCGCGCCGGCGATCGCCGCCTCGCGCAGCAGCACAAAGTCATCGGTGACCAGGCGCGGGTCATAGGCAATCTGGATCGAGTCGCTGGTCTTGCAGCGCAAGGTCCAGACATGCTTGCCGTCGTGCGGCTGCTGGCCCACGCCCGGCATGCCGTCCAGCGCCTGCGGCGTGCGCGGGCGGCCGATGCTGTCCAGCAGCGCGGGGCTGGCCACCAGCATCACCTGGCTTTCACCGAAGGTGCGCACGGCCAGGCTGGAGTCCTCCATGGAGTCGCGCACGCGCAGGGCCAGGTCGAAGCCTTCGCCGATCACGTCCACGCGCCGGTTGGTGGTCTCCAGCTCAATGCGCACGGCCGGGTTGGCGCGCATGAAATGGCCAATGGCCGGCGCCAGCAGGATCTGGGCGATGGCGATCGGGCAGCTCACGCGCAGCGTGCCGCCGGGCTGCTCGCGCGCCTGCTCGATGACCTCGCGGGCCGCCTTGGCCTCATTAAGCATGGCGCGGCAGCGTTCGTAGAAGGATTCACCAAGCGGCGTGACGCGCACCTGGCGTGTCGTCCGGCGCAGCAGTTGCACGCCCAGGTCGCGCTCCAGCTGGGCGATGCGCCGGCTCAGGCGCGACTTGGGCACGCCGGTGGCGCGGCTGGCCGCGGAAAAACTGCCATGTTCGACCACCTGGGCAAACAGGGACAAGTCGTTGAGGTCTTGCATGGATGGCTCCGGGATCACCGCGCGGCAGCCAGACTGGCGTTGCGCCGGTAGAACAATCATTTGCATTTTGCCTCACTACCGATACCAATGGCCAGCCGCTATCTTTCATCCATCGCAACCCACCCTTGTGGAGAAAGACATGAACATCCTGCAGATCGATTCCAGCGTCCTTGGCGACAACTCCGTTTCGCGCAGCCTGACCGCCAGCGTGGTGGCCGACCTCGTCGCCGCCAACCCGGGCGCCAAGGTCACCGTGCGCGACCTGGACCAGGACGCTCCGGCGCACCTGTCCGGCAACCTGCTGCCCGTGCTGGGCGGCCCGAAGGAAGGCCTGAACGCCGTGCAGGAAGCCGAGCTGCAGCGCACCGAGCAATGGCTGGCCGAATTCCTGGCCGCCGACGTGCTGGTGGTGGGCGTGCCGCAGTACAACTTCAGCATCCCCAGCCAGCTCAAGGCCTGGATCGACCGCATCGCGCAGGCTGGCCGCACCTTCAAGTACACCGAGAACGGCCCGGTGGGCCTGGCCGGCGGCAAGCGCGTGATCGTGGTGTCGTCGCGCGGCGGCGTGCGCCAGGATGCCAATGAGCTGGACCTGCACGAAAAGACCGTCGACATCGTGTTCCGCTTCCTGGGCATCACCGACATCACCTACGTGCGTGCCCACGGCCTGGCCATGGGCCCGCAGTTCCGCGAAGCCGGCCTGGCCAGCGCCCGCACCGAAATCGCGGCGCTGAACGACGCCAGCCGCCTGGCTGCCTGAGGTCCCGAGAGGCCGGCCGGCGCCGTAGGACGGCGCCGGCTCGCCGCGCGGACGGATCGGGTCTATGATGGATCGGGGCGCTACGGCGCCCCGCGTGCCATGGGCGGCGCGCCGGCCCCGGCTCTTTGTCCGCGGTTGTCCTGCCGCCTGCAGTCATCGACCGATCCACTCCCGGGAGCCCGCATGACTTCAGCCCTGCTGCCAGCCGCCGCCCTCCATCCGCCGCACGAACCCGCCCTGCTTTCGCAGTACCGCCACGTACGCACCGCCACCGAGGCCCTGGTGGCCGACTTGTCCGATGCCGATGCCACCGTGCAGTCGATGGACGACGCCAGCCCGGCAAAATGGCACCTGGCGCACACCACGTGGTTCTTCGAGGAATTCGTGCTGGCTGCGCGCGTCCCGGATTACGAGCCGGTGGACCCGGACTACCGCTTCCTCTTCAACTCGTACTACGAAGCGGTCGGCCCGCGCCACCCGCGGCCGCAGCGCGGGCTGCTGAGCCGCCCCTCGCTGGACGAGGTGCTGGCCTACCGCGAGGCCGTGGACGAATCGATGCTGACGCTGCTGGGCAGCGCCCAGACCGATGACGAGGCGGCGCTGATCATGCTTGGCCTGCAGCATGAACAGCAGCACCAGGAACTGCTGCTGACCGATATCCTGCACCTGTTTGCGCAGAACCCGCTGCGCCCCGCCTTTGCCCCGGAACTGCCCGAGCCGGTGATCGCCGACCCTCGGCCCGCGCCGGACTGGATCGGCTTTGACGGCGGCCTGGTGGAGATCGGCCACCGCGGCGAGACCTTTGCCTTTGATTGCGAAGGGCCGCGGCACAAGGTCTACCTGGCGCCGTTCACGCTGTGCTCGCACCCGGTCAGCAACCGGCAATGGTTTGAATTCATCGAGGATGGCGGCTACCAGACTGCCGGGCTGTGGCTGTCCGACGGCTGGCGCTGGGTGTGCGAGCAAGGCATCCAGGCCCCGCTCTACTGGGAAGAACGCGAAGGCACGTGGTGGCAGATGACGCTGCGTGGGATGCATCCGGTCGACCCGGACAGCCCCGTCACCCACGTCAGCTTCTATGAGGCCCAGGCGTTCGCGCGCTGGGCCGAACGCCGGCTGCCGACCGAGGCCGAATGGGAGCACGCGGCGCGCAGCCTGCCGGCCACCGGGAATTTTATTGAAGGCCGCGCGCTGCGGCCGCTGCCGGACCGGCAGAACACCTCAGGCGTGCTGCGCCAGATGTTCGGCGATGTGTGGGAATGGACCGGCAGCGCCTTCCTGCCGTATCCGGGCTTCCGCCCGAACGCGGGTGCGGTGGGCGAGTACAACGGCAAGTTCATGAACGGCCAGATGGTGCTGCGCGGCGGATCGTGCGTCACGCCCGAATCGCATATCCGGGCCACTTACCGCAACTTCTTCTACCCGCACCAGCGCTGGCAGTTCACGGGCGTGCGGCTGGCGGACGACGTCTGAGCGCGCTTCAGCGTGGCGCCAGCCAGCGCCACGCCAGCCAGGCCAGCAGCACCCACACCAGCACGATGACCATGGCGGCCGCGCGATTGCGCGGCCGTTGCGCATTGGCAGCCTGCCAGGCTTCGGCGCGGCCGCGGCATTCGGTCTTCACGGCCGCCGGGATCATCCGCAGCGTGAGCCAGATACCCAGCGGCACCAGCAGCACGTCGTCGACGTAGCCCAGCACCGGAATGAAATCCGGGATCAGGTCGATCGGGCTGAAGGCGTAGGCCACCACCAGCGCGCCGAGCAGCCGCGCCGCCCATGGCGTATCGGGGTGGCGGCTGCAGAACCACAGCGTCAGCAGGCTGTTTTTCAGCCCGCGCGCCCACTGGCGCAGGCGCGATACCGTGGCCATCGCAGCCGGGCCGGCTTACCAGCTCTTGCTCTGCGGCGCGGCGGGCCGCTTGCCGCCGGGCTCGCCGGTGGGCGCCTTCAACGGCGGCGCCGGCACGATCGGGGTCTGCGGGTACAGCTTCTGCCAGCGGGCCTTCAGGCCCTTGGCGATCTCGGCCTGGTTGTAGCGCTCGGCAAAATCGATCACGGTCATGCCCTGCTGGTTCTTCAGGCGCATGTCGGCGCCTTCGTCCAGCAGCAGCTTGACGGTCTCGATATGGCCGCCGCGCGCGGCCATCATCAGCGGCGTGGTGCCGTTGGGGCTTTCGGCATCGATATAGGCGGCTTGGTCGACCAGGTACTTGACCACGTTGTTGTGGCCGTTGGTGGCCGCGTAATGCAGCGGGGTCCAGCCGGTCTTGTTGATCTCGGCCTCCATCTCGTCGACCATCAGCTTGACCATGTCCAGCTCGCCTTGCAGCGCGGCCATCATCAGCGGCGTCTCGCCGGCCGGGTTGGCCTTGTCGAAATCGATGTCCTTGGCGCGGATCAGCACCGTGGCCGCCTTCAGCGACTTCTCGCGCAGCGCCAGCACCAGCGCCGGGTTGCCGCGGCTGTCCACCAGATTGGGATCGACGCCCTTGGCCAGCAGCTTCTTGACGGTGTTGGCGTCGTCGAATTCAACGGCCTTGCGCATGTCGTCGGCGGGCGCGGCCTGCGCCAGCGTGGCGGCGGCCAGCGCAAGGGCGCCGGCAGCGCGTCGGGCAAACTTCATGTTAAACATGCGATTCCCTGTCAATATGCTTGAATAGATTGAAGAAATTTTCCGTAGTCTGCTCCGCAACCTGTTCCACCGGCACCCCGCGCAGTTGCGCGATGAACTCGCCCACATGGCGCACCCAGGCAGGTTCGTTGGTCTTGCCGCGGTACGGCACCGGCGCCAGGTAGGGCGAATCGGTCTCGATCAGCATGCGCTCCAGCGGCACCTTGCGCGCGGTTTCCTGCAGGTCGGCGGCGCTCTTGAAGGTGACGATGCCCGAGAACGAGATATGGAAACCCTCGTCCAGGGCCTGGCGGGCAACGTCCCAGGTCTCGGTAAAGCAGTGCATCACGCCGCCGGCCTCGCGCGCGTTCTCTTCGCGCATCAGGCGCAGCGTGTCGTCGGCCGACGAGCGGGTATGGATGATCAGCGGCTTGCCGGTCTGGCGCGCGGCGCGGATATGGGTGCGGAAGCGCTCGCGCTGCCATTCCATGTCGGCGATGCTGCGGCCGTTCAGGCGGTAGTAGTCCAGCCCGGTCTCGCCGGTGCCGACCACGCGCGGATGGGCGGACAGTTCCACCAGGCGCTCCAGCGTGGGTTCCTCGCCCTCTTCGTAGTCCGGATGCACGCCGACCGAGGCGTACAGGTTGGGATGCTGCTCGGCCAGCGCCAGCACGCGCGGGAAGTCCTCCAGCGTGACCGAGATGCACAGCGCATGCGTGACCTGGTTGGCGCGCATGTTCTCCAGCAGTTCCGGCAGGCGCGCGGCCAGCTCGGGGAAATCGATATGGCAGTGGGAATCGACAAACATGGGGAATCTCTGGTGCGAGTGGCTCAGGCCACGTCCACGCGGCGGCCGACGATGATCAGGTCGCGCTCTAGACCGTCGAGCACGGCGACGCGCGGCAGGTCGCCCCAGCGCGTAAAGCCCAGCGACGCGAACAGGGCCAGGCTGGGCGCATTGTGGCCGAAGATAAAGCCGAGCAGCGTGTTCACCCCAACCGTGGGCGCATGCTCGATGGCCTGCTGCAGCAGGTAGCGGCCCAGCCCCTGGCCGCGGCGCTGCGCGTCGAGGTAGATCGACACCTCGGCGGTGGCGCCGTAGGCCGGGCGGCCATAGAAGTCAGAGAAGCTCATCCAGCCGGCCATGCGGCCGTCGGCGTCCTCGCACACCCAGAGCGGGCGGCGCCCGGGCTGGTGGGCATCGAACCAGGCCTGGCGCGAGGCCACCGTGACCGGTTCTGTATCGGCGGTGACCATGCGCGAGGCCACGGTGCTGTTATAGATGGCGACGATGCCCGGCAGGTCGCGGGGCTCGGCAATTCGAAGCGAAAAATTCATTTAAAATCAAAAAATTGTGAGAACAACCTCACAACGTTCATAAAGTTTGCGTAGGGCGCCCGGATTCCAGCATCTTGCCCAGGATCTCCTCCACCGCCCGGCGCAGGTTGCGCCCGTTGTCGTCGTCCGGGAAATGCACGCCGACGCCGGGGGTCTTCATCGGCGTGCCCGCCGGGGTGATCCAGGCCACATGGCCCGCGATCTGGTATTTCTGCGGCCGGTCCAGCAGCGACAGCACCAGGAACACCTGCTCGCCCAGCCGGAACGGCCGGTTCGACGGCACGAAGATGCCGCCGCGCGACAGGAACGGCATATAGGCCGCATACAGCCCGGCCTGGTCCTTGATCGACAAGGACAGCACATTGGGGCGTGATGCCGCCCCGCTGCCAGTTGGCGCAGCGGGCGGTGCGCCGGCGACTGCTGTGTTCATGGTTGACCCCTTGAATGACCGTGTGCTGCTTGTTGTTATGGCTTCTTTTTTTGACTGCCAGGCGAACTACCGGAACAGCTGGCGGTATTCCAGGAATACCGCTTCCATCACCAGGCGTGCCGCCAGCGGATGGTTCTCGCTGCGGCGGTGCGCGGCCAACCGGGTGGCAAAGGCCTGCAGGCGGTGCGCGTCGGTGGCCCCGGCGCAGCGCGCCAGCACGGCCCGTTCCTTGGGGAAGTACCGCGGCGCGGCGCTGCCATCCAGGCGCAGCGTCAGCAGATCGTACGTCCAGCGCTGCAGGATGCCAAGCACCGCAGGCACCGGCAGCTTCTGCAGTTGCTCGGCCGCCGCGGAGGCATCGAACCCGGCGGCGGCGCCCAGCTGGCCGACCAGCCAGCGCTGCAGCGGCTGCTCCTCAGCCTCGGCGGCATGCAGCGCGGTCAGCGGCGAGCCGCCGGCCAGCGCCAGCTGGGCCTCGGCATCGGCCACGCCCTGGCCGCCCAGCCAGGCCAGCGCAGCCTCCGGCGTCGGGCGCTGGGCCGAGAACTGGCGGCAGCGCGACAGGATGGTCGGCAGGATACGGTCGAGGCGGTCGGTCACCAGCAGGAACACGGTGGACGGCGGCGGCTCTTCCAGCGTCTTCAGCAGTGCGTTGGCGCCCTCGGTCTGCAGCGCATCGAGCGGATACACCACCACCACGCGCAGCCCGGCCCGGTGCGTGCCCACGCCCACGGCCTCGATCAGCGCGCGCACCTGCTCCATGCGGATGATCTTGCTGGGCGCCTTCTTCTTGCCGCCCTCGTCGGTCTCGGCCTCGGCCGCGGCGTCCAGCGCCTCGGGCCGCACCACGGTGAAGTCCGGGTGATTGCCCTGGCTGAACCAGTGGCAGGCGGCGCACTGGCCGCAGGGCTGGCCGTCCGGCAGCGGCGCCTCGCACAACAGCCCCTGCGCGAAATGCAGGGCCAGGTCGCGCTTGCCGATGCCTTGCTGGCCATGGATCAGCAAGGCATGTGGCAGCCGTTCACGCAGTGCGCCGAGCCGTTGCCAGTCTTCCTTCTGCCAGGGATATAGCATGTGAATCAGTGGGTTAGCGATCTAACTTCAAGTTTTACCTGTGATAGCCCTGTGATTACGAATGCCACAATGGCGCGGCGCTCACATCTATCACGTCAGATATATATCGGCAAAAAAATCAGACCGTTGCGATGATTTTTTCAAGTTCATCGCGAATGTCCGCAATGCTACGCGTGGCGTCGATCACCCGGAAGCGCTGCGGCGACTGGGCCGCGCGGCGCAGGTATTCATCGCGGGTGCGCTGGAAGAACGCGCGCGATTCGGATTCGAACCTGTCGGGCGCGCGCGCTCCGGCCAGGCGCTCGCTGGCGGTTTCCAGCGGCACGTCGAACAGCAGCGTCAGGTCCGGCTGCAGGCCGCCCTGCACCCAGTCTTCCAGCACTTCCAGGCGCTCGGTGGCCAGGCCCCTGCCCCCGCCCTGGTAGGCGAAGGTGGCGTCGGTGAAGCGGTCGGAAATCACCCACTTGCCGCGCTCCAGCGCGGGGGCGATGACCTCGGCGATATGCTCGCGCCGGGCCGCGAACATCAGCAACGCCTCGGTTTCCAGGTGCATCTTGCGATGCAGCAGGATCTGGCGCAGGTCTTCGCCCAGCGACGTGCCGCCGGGCTCGCGGGTGGTGACGACGCCGGCAATATCGCTGCGTGCGCGCAGGCGGTCGGCGACCCAGTCGATATGGGTGCTCTTGCCGGCGCCGTCGATGCCTTCAAACGTGATGAATTTTCCGCGCATGGAATGCCTATTTGCCGCGCTGGTACTTGTCGACCGCGCGGTTGTGTTCGGGAAGCGAGTTGGAGAAATGGCTGCTGCCGTCGCCGCGGGCGACGAAGTACAGTGCGTCGGATGGCGCCGGCGTGGTCGCCGCCGCCAGCGAGGCCAGCCCCGGCAGCGCAATCGGCGTGGGCGGCAGGCCGGTGCGGGTGTAGGTATTGTACGGGGTGTCGGCCTGCAGGTCGCGCTTGCGCAGGTCGCCGTCGAAGCCATCGCCCAGGCCGTAGATCACGGTCGGGTCGGTCTGCAGCATCATGTTCTTGCGCAGCCGGTTGATGAACACGGCGGCGATCATCGGGCGTTCGGCGGCCTGGCCCGTTTCTTTCTCGACGATCGACGCCATCACCAGGGCCTCGTACGGGGTCTTGTATGGCAGGTCGGGCGAGCGTGCGCTCCAGGCCTCGTTCAGGCGCCGCTGCATGGCACGGTAGGCGTGCCGGTACAGATCGACATCGCTGCTGCCGCGCGCGAACAGGTAGGTATCCGGGAAGAACATCCCTTCGGGCGAAGTCTCGGCCGCGCCGATTGCCTTCATCAGGTCCGCGTCGGACATGCCCTGGGTGTCGTGGCGCAGCGCCGGGCTGGCGTCCACGGCGGCGCGCATCTTGCGGAATTCCCAGCCCTCGATCACCGTGACCACATAGTGCGTGACCTCGCCGCGCGCCAGCTTGCCGATGATCGACAGCGGCGTGGCGCCGGTCTCGAATTCATAGCCGCCGGCCTTCAGGTCAGGGCCGTGGCCGCTCAGGCGCACCAGCAGCATGAACAGCCGCGGGTCCATGCCGACGCCGCCGCGCTGGATCTGGCGGCCGACGCTGGCGACGCCGGAATTGGGCTTGATCACCACTTCCACGGGCGACTTGTTGAGGATCAGCGGGTGATTGGCCCACCACGCGAACGCGCCCGCGGCAGCCAGCGCGAACACCAGGATGGCCAGGCCAAGACTAAGGAAAAATCGTTTCATGTATCAGGAATAGGGGCGGCTGACCGCATCCGTCGGCGGGCTTGCGCACCACCGCTTGCCACCACGTGCTGCCGGCGCCGGCCGAAAATCTCATAGCCCCATATAATAACCGGCAGCCTCGCACCGACCATGCGCCGCGGCGCGGGCGCCGCTTGCCGGCTCACCCGGCACGGCGCATGACGGTGCCTTCCCACTCCCGAATTGCCTCAATGATTGCCACGCAATGCCAGTGATGAATGCCCAAGCCCAGGAACTCGCCGCCAACCTTGAAGCGCTGAGCGGCAGCGGCATTGTCTGCAGCCCGGCCGGACTCGGCCTGGTCCGTGTGGCCGGCGACGATGCCGGCAGCTTCCTGCACACCCAGCTGACCAATGCGGTCGAAGACCTGAAGGCCGGCGCGGCCCGGCTGGCCGGCTACTGCTCGCCCAAGGGGCGGCTGCTCGCCACCTTCCTGATGTGGCGCGATGCCGAAGGCATCGTGCTGCAGCTGTCGGCCGACATCCAGGCCCCGGTGCAGAAGCGCCTGTCGATGTTCGTGCTGCGCGCCAAGGCCAAGCTGTCCGATGTCACCCCCGCCCACGCAATCCTCGGTCTCGCCGGGGCCGGCGCGGCCGGGGCGCTGGCCGCTGCCGGCCTGCCTGTGCCTGAGGCCGCCTTTGCCGTGGCCGAGGCCGCCGGCGTCACCGTGATCCGCCTGCCGGATGGCGCCGGCCAGCCGCGCTGGCAGCTGGTGCTGCCGGCCGGGCGTGCCGAGGCGGTGCGCGCGGCGCTTTCCGCCACGCTGCAGGATGCGCCGCCCGCGCTGTGGGACTGGCTGGAAGTGCAGTCGGGCCTGCCCCGCATTGTCGCGGCCACGCAAGAGCAGTTCGTGCCGCAGATGATCAATTTCGAACTGGTGGGCGGCGTCAATTTCCGCAAGGGCTGCTATCCCGGCCAGGAAATCGTGGCGCGCAGCCAGTACCGCGGCACGCTCAAGCGCCGCATGTGGCTGGTGCAGGGCGAAGGCGAAGTGCCGGCGCCCGCGGCTGAAATCTATCGTCCGGAAGATCCGGGCCAGCCGTGCGGCATGATCGTCAATGCCGCGCCAGCGCCCCAGGGCGGCTGGGCCGGGCTGGCCGAACTGAAGATCGATGCCGCCGCCAGTGCTCTGCGCCTGGGCAGCGCCGAGGGCGCGGCGGTGGCCACCGCCACCCTGCCCTACGAGGTGCCGCTGGGCGAGGCCGCCCAGGCCGCTGGCTGAACCCACAGGACCTGCCATGAGTGATCACCTCTACGTTTATTTCCGCGTCCCGGAAGCCGTCGCCGCCGAGGCGCTGCCGCACTGGCACCGCTGGATGGAGACGGTCGCCGAAGCAACCGGAATTGGTGGTACGCTGATGCGCAGGCCGGAAACCCGCGCCGGCGTGCAGACCTGGATGGAGTGCTACGCCGACGTGCCGCCCGCTTTCGATGCCACGCTGGAAGGCCTGTGGCGGCAGAGCGGGCTGGACCAATGGGTGGATGGCGAGCGGCGGGCCGAGCACTTTGTCGACCTGGACGTGCTGTAGGCGTCCCGGCTGCCGTTGGACTGAAGTACGCCGGGTGCCACGGCAGCAACCCCGGCGGCAAAGGAAGCAAAGCGATGTGTCTGATCCTGGTTGCCTGGCAATCCCACCCGGACTATGCCCTGGTCGTCGCCGGCAACCGCGATGAATTCTATGTCCGCCCCGCGGCGGCCGCGCACTGGTGGCAGGATGCGCCGCAGGTGCTGGCCGGGCGCGACCTGGCGGAAGTCATCGGCGAGCCCGGCACGTGGATGGGCGTCAACGCCGACGGCCGCTTCGCCGCACTGACCAACTACCGCGCCCCGTCCGAAAAACGCACCGACGCACGCTCGCGCGGCGAGCTGGTGGCCGGCTTCCTGCGCGGCCATGCGGCCCGTTCGATTACCTGGACGGCCTCGCCGGCGAAGACGGCTGCTACAACGGCTTCAACCTGCTGGCGAGCGACCTGCGTGAACTCTGGTGGTACAGCAACCGCTCCGCCTCGCGCCAGCCGCAACGGCTGCGCCCGGGGCTGTACGGCCTGTCCAACGCCCTGCTCGACACGCCCTGGCCCAAGGTGCGCAGCCGCGTGGGCGCGCTGGCCGAAGTGCTGGCCGCCGACAGCGGCCAGGCCAACGCCAGCGCCGAGCCCTACCTGCAAATGCTCGCCGACGCGCGCCAGGCCGCGGATTTCGAACTGCCTTCCACGGGCGTGGCGCCCGAATGGGAAAAGCTGCTGTCGTCGGCATTTATCCGCTCGCCGCTGTACGGCACGCGCGCCAGCACGGTGCTGCGCGTGCGCCACGATGGCCGTTTCGACCTGAGCGAGCGCAGCTTCGACGCCGACGGCCGCATCGGCGACGTCAACTTCCACGGCAAGCTGAACCTGCAACGCGACACCGGCATCGTGCCCGCGCCGCGCTGAAGCCCGGATTCCCGGCGTTCAGCCGGCCACGCGCTTGCGCATCTCCACGTGCGGGATGCCGGCCTCTTCAAATTCCGGCCCCACCTGCGCAAAGCCCACGCGCGCATAGAACGGCGCCGCGTGCGTCTGCGCATTGAGTACCAGTTCCGGGTAGCCAAGCTGCTCCGCCTTCTCCATCAGCGCTTCTAATACCAGCGCCCCGACGCCGGTGCCGCGCGCGGTTTTCAGCACGGCCATGCGGCCGATATGACCATCTGGCAGCAGCCGGCCGGTGGCCACCGGCGTACCATCCTCAGCCAGCGCCAGCGCGTGCCAGCTTGGCTCGTCCCATTCATCCCATTCCAGCTCCACCGGCACGCCCTGCTCTTCGACGAAGACGGTGTAGCGGATGGCGCGCGCGCGTTCGCGGGCTTCGGACCAGGGGCAGATCAGGACGGTGGCTGGCATGGCGGTGCAATCAGGCTGGTTGAATGGCGGCGCCCGAAATCCGGGCGGGCGCTCATGATACGCCAGCGGTGCGGGGCGCGCATATCGCACCAAAGTGGATCAAAAGCTATATTTCCTGCACCACACTAGGGTTTGCCCGGGGAGGCATCCCTTTAGCAAATTTGTATGATGACCTTATTACCCAATGACCCCGGAGACTTCCGTGTTCCAGAAAGTCCCTGCCCGCGCCCTGACCGACAACGTCGCCGAACAACTGCTGGACAAGATCCAGAGCGGCGCCTTTGCCCGCGGCGACAAGCTGCCGACCGAGGCGGTGCTGTCGGAGGAATTCGGTGTCAGCCGCACCGTGGTGCGTGAGGCGATCTCGCGGCTTAAATATGAAGGCGTGGTCGAGTCGCGCCAGGGCAGCGGCGTGTTCGTAACGCTGCAGGCCGGCATCCGGCCGCTGCGCATCGACTACACCGACACCGGCACGCTGGAATCGGTGCTGCAGATCGTCGAGCTGCGCCGCGCGATCGAGGCCGAGGTGGCCGCGCAGGCCGCCCGCCGCCGCACCGATGCGTCGATGGCGGCCATCGACGCCGCGCTGGCCCGCCTCGACGAAGAGGTTGCGCAAGGCGGCGACGGCGTGTCCGCGGACGTGGCCTTTCACCGCGCCATTGCCGAGGCCACCGGCAACCCGTATTTTCTGAAGACGCTGGCCTTCCTCAGCCAGTACCTGGAAGCGGCCACGCGCGTGACCCGGACCAATGAGGCGCGCCGCGCCGACTTTTCGCGCCAGGTACGCGAGGAACACCAGGCCATCGTCGCCGCCATCCGCGCCGGCGACCCGCTGGCCGCGCGCAATGCCGCGCAGAACCATATGTACAACGCCGCGCACCGGCTGGCCCAGCTGGGTGCGGACGAGAGCGGCGAAGCGCACGGCGCCACCAACTGACGCACGCGCAACCCCGAACCATCGAATTATCCGTATCTGTTTCAGGAGTCCCTTCATGTCCAGGAATATCGGCGTCATCGGCCTTGGTGCCATGGGCTTTGGTGTCGCGCAGTCGCTGCTGCGTGCCGGCTTCAACGTGCACGCGTGCGACCTGCGCCCCGAGGTGCTGCAGCGCTTTGCCGATGCCGGCGGCGTGCCGTGCGCCTCGCCCGCCGAGCTGGGCAGCCGTTGCGACGTGGTGCTGACGCTGGTTGTCAACGCACAGCAGACCGAAGCCGTGCTGTTCGGCGCCAACGGTGCCGCGGCCGCGATGCAGCCGGGCAAGCTGGTGATCGCCAGCGCCACCGTGCCGCCGGGCTTTGCCCAGGCGCTGGGCCGCCGGCTGGCGGAACAGGGCCTGCTGATGCTGGACGCACCGGTCTCCGGCGGCGCCGCGCGTGCCGCCAGCGGCGAGATGACGATGATGACCTCCGGCCCCGCCGAAGCCTATGCACTGGCCGAGGACGTGCTGGCCGCCATCGCCGGCAAGGTGTACCGCCTGGGCGCCGCGCACGGCGCTGGCTCCAAGGTCAAGATCATCAACCAGCTGCTGGCCGGCGTGCATATCGCCGCGGCCGCAGAAGCGATGGCACTGGGCCTGCGCGAAGGCGTGGACCCGGATGCGCTCTATGACGTGATCACCCACAGCGCGGGCAACTCGTGGATGTTCGAGAACCGCGTGCCCCATATCCTGAAGGGCGACTACACGCCGCTGTCCGCGGTCGACATCTTCGTCAAGGACCTGGGCATGGTGCTCGACACCGCGCGCCACAGCAAATTCCCGCTGCCGCTGTCGGCGGCCGCGCACCAGATGTTCATGATGGCCTCGACCGCCGGGCATGGCGGCGAGGACGACTCGGCCGTGATCAAGATCTTCCCGGGCATCGAACTGCCGGGCAAGGCCGAATAAGAGGGAAACACGATGACCGCAGGCACCCTCGCCCATCGCCCCCATCGCCCGCTCTTGGGCTGCATCGCCGATGATTTCACCGGCGCCACCGACCTTGCCAACACGCTGGTGCGCAACGGCATGCGCACGGTGCAGACCATCGGCCTGCCCGACGTGGGCGCCGTGCAGGACATTGGCGAAGCCGATGCGCTGGTGGTGGCACTGAAGTCCCGCACCATCCCGGCGGTAGAGGCCGTGGCCCAGTCGCTGGCCGCGCTGCAATGGCTGCGCGCGCAGGGCTGCCGCCAGTTTGTCTTCAAGTACTGCTCCACCTTCGACTCGACCGATGCCGGCAATATCGGCCCCGTGACCGAGGCCCTGCTGGCCGCGCTGGACAGCGACTTCACCATCGCCTGCCCGGCCTTCCCCGAGAACGGCCGCACTATCTTCCGTGGTCACCTGTTCGTGGGCGACGTGCTGCTTAATGAATCGGGCATGGAGCACCACCCGCTCACGCCGATGACCGACGCCAACCTGGTGCGCGTGCTGCAGCGGCAGAGCAAGAACAAGGTCGGGCTGCTGCGCTACGACGCCGTGGCACGCGGTGCGCAGGCCACCGCCGAGCGCATTGCCGCGCTGCGCAGCGACGGCGTGCGGCTGGCGATTGCCGATGCGGTGTCCGACGCGGACCTGTTCACGCTGGGCGAGGCCTGCGCCGGCCTGCCGCTGATTACCGGCGGCTCCGGCATTGCGCTGGGCCTGCCCGAGAATTTCCGCCGCGCCGGCCTGCTGCCGCAGCGCGGCGACGCCGACGCGGTGCCGGCCATCGACGGCCCGGGCGTGGTGCTGGCCGGCAGCGCCTCGCGCGCGACCAACGGCCAGGTGGCGCGCTGGCTGGAGCAAGGCCGCCCGGCGCTGCGCATCGACCCGCTCGCGCTGGCGCGCGGCGAAGCCGTGGCCGACGCGGCGCTGGCCTTTGCCGCCGGTCATGACGAGCCGGTGCTGATCTATGCGACCTCCAGCCCCGACGAAGTCAAGGCCGTGCAGGCCGAATTGGGCGTTGAGCGCGCAGGACACCTGGTCGAACAGTGCCTGGCCACGGTTGCCGCCGGGCTGCTGGCACGCGGCACGCGCCGCTTCGTCGTGGCCGGCGGGGAAACCTCCGGCGCGGTGGTGCAGGCGCTGGGCGTGCGCGCCTTGCGTATCGGCGCGCAGATTGCACCGGGCGTGCCGGCCACCGTCACGCTGGACGCAAAGCCGCTGGCACTGGCGCTCAAGTCGGGCAACTTCGGCGGCCCGGACTTCTTTGAAGAGGCGCTGCGCCAGCCTGGAGGCCAGCCATGAGTACCGAAAACCAGCTGCGCGAAGAGATCTGCCGCATCGGCGCCAGCCTGTACCAGCGCGGCTATACCGTAGGCTCGGCCGGCAACATCAGCGCGCGGCTGGACGACGGCTGGCTGATCACACCGACCGATGCCTGCCTGGGCATGATGGACCCGGCCGCGGTCGCCAAGGTGGCCACCGATGGCAGCTGGATCTCCGGCGACAAGCCGTCCAAGACGCTGACGCTGCATCGCGCGATCTACGACAACAACCCCGGGGCGCACGCCGTGGTGCACACGCACTCGACGCACCTTGTGGCCCTGACGCTGGCCGGTGTCTGGCAACCGGACGACGTACTGCCGCCGCTCACGCCCTACTACGTGATGAAGGTCGGCCATATCCCGCTGATTCCCTACCATCGCCCCGGCGATCCGGCGGTGGCCGCGCGCGTGGCCACGCTGGCTGCGCAGGTGCGCGGCGTGCTGCTGGAGCGGCTTGGTCCGGTGGTGTGGGAGTCCAGCGTCTCGCGCGCCGCGTTCGCGCTGGAAGAACTGGAGGAGACCGCCAAGCTATGGATGACGATGAAAGACACGCCGGGCTTCGCCGCCCGCGCGGCGCTGCCCGACGGCGCACTGGCTGAGTTGCGCGACGCCTTCCAGGCGCGCTGGTAACAACCGCTTTTCCCCGATAAACGACGGCTTCACCCGGCGCGGTTGCCTTGCGGCCACCGTGCGGGGGACGCGCATGCCTGCATTCCGCGCGCCGCCGCATTAGACCCACCACCATACCCGGAGACCACCGTGAATTCAAACCAACCGGCGGCGAGCGTGCCCGCCCTTGACAGCCTGGGCGGCAACGCCCGGCTGGACACCGAAGCCCAGATCGAAAAACGCGCCTACAGCAAGGTGTTCTGGCGCGTCATGCCGTTCCTGATGCTGTGCTACGTGGTCGCCTACCTCGACCGCGTCAATGTCGGCTTCGCCAAGCTGCAGATGGCCCAGGACCTGGCCTTCTCCGAAACCGTGTTCGGCCTCGGCGCCGGCCTGTTCTTTATCGGCTACTTCCTGTTCGAGGTGCCCAGCAACCTGCTGATGCACAAGATCGGCGCGCGCATCTGGATCGCGCGCATCATGATCACGTGGGGCATCATCTCGGCGCTGTTCCTGTTCGTGAAGACACCGACCCAGTTCTACGTGATGCGCTTCCTGCTCGGCCTGGCCGAAGCGGGCTTCTACCCCGGCGTGATCCTGTACCTGACCTACTGGTTCCCGGCCAACCGCCGCGCCAAGATGATCGCGCTGTTCATGTCGGGCATCCCCATCGCGGGCATGTTCGGCAACCCGCTGTCGGGCTGGATCATGGACGCCTTCAACGGCGTGCACGACCTGCGCGGCTGGCAATGGATGTTCCTGATCGAAGCGCTGCCCGCGTTTGTGATCGGCGTGGTGACGGTCTTCGTGCTGCGCGACGGCATCGACAAGGCACCGTGGCTCGACGCCGATGAAAAGCGCGTGCTCAAGCGCAATATCGAGGAAGACCAGCGCAACGCTCATGACGCCGCCACCGCCGCCGGCAAGGCCCACGGCCACTCGCTGGGCGCGGTGTTCTCCGACCGGCGCGTGTGGTGGATGTGCCTGATCTACTTCTGCTTCGTCACCGGGCAATATGCGCTGACATTCTGGATGCCCACGCTGGTGAAGGCCAGCGGCGTCACCGGCAACCTGAACATCGGCCTGCTGTCGGCGATCCCGTTCATCTGCGCGGTGATCGTGATGAACCTCCTGGGCCACAGCGCCGATGCGCGCCGCGAACGCCGCTGGCACCTGATCGTGCCGGCACTGATGGGTGCGACGGGCTTTGCCATTGCCGCCTCGTTCACCAACAATACGACCGTGGCCATCGCCGCGCTGTCGCTGGCCGCCGCCGGGGTGCTGACCTGCGCGCCGCTGTTCTGGTCGCTGCCCACTTCCTTCCTGTCGGGCATCGCCGCCGCGTCGGGCATCGCCGTGGTCAACTCGGTGGGCAACCTGGCGGGCTTCGTGTCGCCGTACATGGTGGGCGCGCTGAAGGACATGACCCACCGCACCCAGCTGCCGATGTACGTGCTGGCGGCGGTCCTGGTGGCCGGCGCCGTGCTGGTGTGGCTGACGCCCGCTAAACTGGTCAATCGTTGAACCCGGCGGGCCCGGCCGCGGCCGGGCCCTGCCCCTGCTTTCGCTTCTGGAGTTCCCATGCCGCGCTTCGCCGCAAACCTGTCGATGATGTACAACGAGCACGCTTTCCTGGACCGCTTCGCCGCTGCCGCGGCGGATGGCTTTCAGGCAGTGGAGTACCTGTTCCCGTACGAGCACGCCGCCGCCGAACTGCGCGCGCGTCTGGACGCGAACGGCCTCACGCAGGCGTTGTTCAACGCCCCGCCGGGCGACTGGGCGGCCGGCGAGCGCGGCCTGGCCTCGCTGCCGGGGCGCGAGGCGGACTTCCGCGACGCCATCGGCCGTGCGCTGGAGTACGCCGGCGTGATCGGCAATGACCGCGTGCATGTGATGGCCGGCCTGGTGCCGACCGACGCCGACCGCGCCCGCTACCGCGCGACTTATCTGGAAAACGTCGCATATGCCGCCAAGGCCGCTGCCACGCAAGGCGTGACCATCGTGCTCGAGCCGATCAACACGCGCGACATGCCCGGTTACTTCCTGAACCGCCAGGACGACGCCCAGGCCATCTGCAAGGAAGTCGGCGCGGCCAACCTGAAGGTACAGTTCGACTGCTACCACTGCCAGATCGTCGAAGGCGATATCGCCATGAAGCTCAAGCGCGACTTCGCCGGCATCGGCCATATCCAGATCGCCGGCGTGCCCGAGCGCCATGAGCCGGATCTCGGTGAGCTCAACTATCCCTACCTGTTCGATGTGATCGACAGCCTGGGCTACCAGGGCTGGGTCGGCTGCGAATACCGGCCGCGCGCCGGCACCTCGGCCGGCCTGGGCTGGCTCAAGCCCTACCTGAAGCGCTGAACCCAAACCAGAGCATTACCATGAACGTACTGATTACCGGCGGCGCCGGCTTCCTCGGCCTGCAACTCGCCCGCCTGCTGCTGCAACGCGGCACCCTGAACCTGGACGGCCAGCCCGTGGTCATCCAGCGCCTGACCCTGCTGGACGTGGTGGCGCCGCAAGGCCTGGACGATGCGCGCGTGCGCGTGGTCACCGGCGACCTGTCCGACCCTGGCGTGCTGCGCCAGGCCATCGATACCGATACCGGCGCCGTGTTCCACCTGGCGGCCGTGGTCAGCGGCCAGGCCGAGGCGGATTTCGACCTGGGCATGCGCGTCAACCTGGACGCCTCGCGCGCACTGCTGGAAACCTGCCGTGAGCTGGGCCACCAGCCGCGCGTGCTGTTCACCAGCTCGGTCGCGGTCTACGGCGGCCCGCTGCCGCCGGTGGTGCAGGACGACACCGCGCTGAGCCCGCAATCGTCGTACGGCGTGCAGAAGGCCATCGGCGAACTGCTGCTGACCGACTACAGCCGCCGCGGCTTCGTCGACGGCCGCGTGCTGCGCCTGCCCACCATCAGCGTGCGCCCGGGCAAACCCAATGCGGCGGCCTCGTCGTTCGCCAGCGGCATCATCCGCGAGCCGCTGTCGGGTGTCGGCGCCAATTGCCCGGTGGCACCGGACACGCCGCTGTGGCTGCTGTCGCCGCGCGCAGCCGTGGCGGCACTGGTCAATGGCATCGAACTGGCCGGCGAACGGCTCGGCAACCGCCGCGTGGTGAACCTGCCGGGCCTGTCGGTCACGGCTGCCGGCATGGTTGACGCACTGCGCCGCGTGGCGGGCGATGCGGTGGCGGATCGCGTGACGTGGGAGCGCGAAGCGCGCGTGGAGAACATCGTCGGCACCTGGCCGGCGGCCTGGAATGCGGAGCGTGCGCTGGCGCTGGGGTTCCAGGGCGATGCCAGCTTCGATGCGGTGATTCGGGCGTATATGGAGGACGCGGGGCTGGGCAAGTAAGCTTATCTCGCTCAGCTACTGCGACGGACCTGCCAATCACTGAGAGCCGGTCCCCTCTCCCGCTTGCGGGAGAGGGGAGCAAACAAGCGGGCTTCAAAGCCCAGTAGTTCGCCAACTACGCAGCCGGCTTCACCACCTCATACCCCTCGATGATCTCCCGCACCGGCCCCGGAATCGCCGCCGATTTCTGCGTAGCCGGGTCCGCGCAAACATAGACGATCTCACCCGTGATCAGGTGCTCGTCGCCCCGATACATCTCCACCCGGAATAGCATGCTCGAGCGCCCCAGGCGCGACATGCGGCCGCGGATTTCCAGCTCGTCGTCAAAGCGCGCCGAGGCGTGGTATTCCAGCGTGGACTTGACCACGAAGATGTCCACGCCATGCGCGTGCAGCACGTCTTCCGGGTAGCGGATACCCAGCGCGCGCCAGTACTCGGTCACGCAGATATCGCAATACGTCAGGTAGTGCGCATTGAAGACGATCGACTGCGGATCGACTTCGGCCCAGCGCACGCGCAGCGGGATGCTGTGGCGGAAATCCTCTTTGGCCATCGGCTTGGTCTCCTTGTTTGTCGTGGCTTGTCAAAGCACCAGGCCGCCGGCCCGCCGGACAGGGCCGGCAGGCGCGGCGGCCTGGATCGGTGATGGTGGCGGCAGCCTGATTGGCCTTATTGCGCCTTGGCCAGCCCCAGCTTCTCGATGATCGCCTTTTCCTTCTTGACGGTGTCAGCCGCAAACTGCGCGTATTGCTGGCTGCTCATGTAGTACGGCTCCATGTCGAACTTGGCCAGCGCTTCGCGGTAGTTGGGCATGTCCATGGCCTTCTTGAAGGCGTCATGCAGCTTCTGCACGATCTTCGGGTCGGTACCCTTGGGCGCGACCAGGCCGAACGGCGAGGTCTGCACGATGCCGATGCCCAGTTCCTTCAGCGTCGGCACGTTGGGAAGCGCGCCGAGCGCTTCTCGCCCCAGGTCGACAGCAGGCGCAGCTTGCCCTGCTCCACATACGGTGCCCACGCCGGCGTGTCGGCCACCGACATCACGTGGCCGCCCAGCAGTGCCTGCATCGACTCGGAATTGCCCTTGTAGGGGATGTGCGAGAACTGCACGCCCTGCTTCATCGCCAGCTCTTCCATGGTCAGGTGCAGCGTGGTCATGGAGCCCGGCGAGCCGTAGGTCAGCTTGCCGGGGTTGGCCTTGGCGTAGGCAATGTAGTCCTGCATCGTCTTGATCGGCGAATCGGCCGGCACCACCAGGCCGAACGAGTAGCCGGCGAGGTTGATGATATAGCTCAGGTCCTTGACCGGGTCCCAGTTGATCTTGGTGGTGTACGGCAGGCGGTAGACCGGCATGGCGACCTGCGCCAGCGTGTAGCCGTCCGGGGCGGTGGCCTGCATCATCTGCGCGGGCAGCACGCCGCCCGCGCCCGGCTTGTTCTCGACGATCACGGGCTGGCCCAGGATCTTCGACGCGTTGTCGGCGAGCACGCGGAACGGGATATCCGTGGAACCGCCGGCGGTGTAGCCGATCACCAGGCGGATCGGGCGCTGCGGGAACTTGTCGGCCTGTGCCTGGGCGGGCATGGCGGCAAAGCCCAGTGCCGCGGCGGCGACGGCGATGCCCGCGCGGGCGATGAAGTGGCGGCGTTGCATTTGACTATGTCTCCTTGTGCTGCAAGTCACTGCTGAAAATGGAAGGCCGCGGCCGGTGTGGCCTGACCGTGGCTGGTGCTCTAGTGGTGTGCTGTGCCGAACGCGGCGCGCAGCGCGGCAACGGCGTCGGCATGCGCCTGCGCCACCGCCGGCACGAAGCGGCCCAGCTTGAAGAAATCATGGATCATGCCGGGGTAGTCCGCCAGCGTGGCAGCCACGCCCGCGGCGCGCAGCTTCTCTGCATAGGCCACGCCCTCGTCGTGCAGCGGGTCGTAGCCGGCCACCGCGATCCAGGCCGGGCATGTGCCGCGCACCTCGGCGCCGGCGCCGCCGCCGTCCAGCGGGGCGAAGCGCCAGTCGTCGCGGCTGGCCTCCTGGTCCAGGTACTGGGCAAAGAACCAGCGGATCATGTCCGCCGTCAGCAGGTAGCCATCGGCCAGCGCGCGGTGCGACGGCGTATCCTGGCGCGCGCAGGTGCCGGGATAGATCAGCAGCTGCAGCACCGGCGCCAGGCCGGCATCGCGGGCCTCGACCGCGCAGGCGGCGGCCAGCGTGCCGCCGGCGCTGTCGCCGCCCAGGCCGATGCGCGCCGGGTCGGCACCCAGCTTGTCGGCTTCAGCGAAGACCCAGTGCAGCACGTCGAAGGCGTCGTTGGCCGCCGTCGGGAAGCGCCATTGCGGCCCGAGCCGGTAGTCCACCGACAGCACCATGCAGTCGGCCTGGCCGCACAGCAGGCGGCACAGCGGATCGTGCGAATTGACGCTGCCGACCGTGAAGCCGCCGCCGTGGAAATACACCAGCAGTGGCAGCGGCTCGGTCCAGCTGGCCTCGCGCGGGGTGTACAGCCTGACCGGGATGGCGTGGCCGTCGCGCGCCGGCACCAGCAGGTCTTCCGCCATGTGCACCGGCGGCGGGTTGATATCCAGGATCGGCGCGCTTTTCTCGTAGGCGATCTTGGCGTCCTCCGGCTCCATCACGTGAATTGGCGGCCGCTTGACGCGCGCGATCAGCGCCAGCAGCGCGGCCACCTGCGGGTCGAGCGGGCTGGACGGCAGGCCTGGCGTGGCGGGCGCGGGAGAGCTGGAAGACGGTACGGCAGACATTGGGAGTGGCGCGGCTGCGGACACGGCGCCTGCGGCGCGCAGAAGCGCTGGTGCGGCGCCCGCATCCGGGGAAGTTCGAATAGTGAACGATCGTTCGATTTTAGTATGATGCCAGATGTTTCCGGAACCCGGCAGTACGAGATAACCCCGAAAAGCCACGCTCGGCCTGCCGCGCGGCAAGTTTTTGCGCGATGATCGGTCCAAGCGTGCCCAAGTGCTCCGGAAACGGTACTGCAGGCCCATTGAACCCCAAGACAGCGCGCGTGGCGAGCACTATTCCCGGCGCGCGCTGACCAACCATTTCGCGGCAGATCCCAGCAGGAGACAACCAGACATGGCGTTTATCTACTATCTGACCCACATCCACCTGGATTTCGGCGCGGTAAGCCTGCTCAAGGCCGAATGCGAGCGCATCGGCATCCGCCGCCCGCTGCTGGTGACCGACAAGGGTGTGGTCGCCGCGGGCGTGGCGCGGCGTGCCATCGATGCGATGCAAGGCCTGCAGGTTGCAGTGTTCGATGAAACCCCGTCGAACCCAACCGAGGCCATGGTGCGCAAGGCGGCCGCGCAGTACCGCGAGGCCGGCTGCGACGGGCTGGTGGCAGTGGGCGGCGGCTCGTCGATCGACCTGGCCAAGGGCATCGCCATCCTGGCCACGCATGAGGGCGAACTGACCACCTATGCCACCATCGAAGGCGGCAGCGGCAAGATCACCGACAAGGCGGCGCCGCTGATCGCGGTGCCCACCACCTCGGGCACCGGCAGCGAGGTGGCGCGCGGCGCCATCATCATCCTGGACGACGGCCGCAAGCTGGGCTTCCATTCCTGGCACCTGCTGCCCAAGTCCGCCGTCTGCGATCCGGAACTGACCCTGGGGCTGCCCGCCGGGCTGACCGCGGCCACCGGCATGGATGCGATTGCGCACTGCATCGAGACCTTCCTGGCCCCTGCCTTCAACCCGCCCGCGGACGGCATTGCGCTGGACGGCCTGGAGCGCGGCTGGGGCCATATCGAGCGCGCCACCCGCGACGGCCAGGACCGCGACGCGCGCCTGAACATGATGAGCGCATCGATGCAGGGCGCCATGGCGTTCCAGAAGGGGCTGGGCTGCGTGCATTCGCTGTCGCACCCGCTGGGCGGGCTGAAGATCGACGGCCGCACCGGCCTGCACCACGGCACGCTCAATGCAGTAGTGATGCCCGCCGTGCTGCGCTTCAATGCCGACGCGCCCACGGTGGTGCGCGACGATCGCTATGCACGCCTGCGCCGCGCCATGCACCTGCCCGACGGCGCCGATATCGCGCAGGCCGTGCATGACATGACCGCGCGCCTGGGCCTGCCCACCGGGCTGCGCCAGATGGGCGTCACCGAGGATATGTTCGACAAGGTGATCGCCGGTGCGCTGGTCGACCACTGCCACAAAACCAACCCGAAAGAAGCCAGCGCCGCGGATTATCGGCGTATGCTTGAGCAGTCCATGTAGCACACAGCAGCCTCCCGCCGGCCTGACCGACCAAGCGGCTGTCCGGCGGCCCTCCCTCCACAGCGCAGGAGACACCATGAGCGGCGAGCACTTGCAGGTAGTCCATGGCGATATCACCCGGATGGAAGTCGATGCCATCGTCAACGCGGCCAATAGCGGCCTGTTGGGCGGCGGCGGCGTCGACGGGGCCATCCACGGGGCGGGCGGCTCCGCCATCAAGGAGGCCTGCCGCGCGATCCGCGACGAGCAGGGCGGCTGCCCCACCGGCGAAGCGGTGATCACCACCGGCGGCCGCCTGCCGGCGCCATACGTGATCCACGCGGTCGGGCCGGTCTGGCAAGGCGGCGACCAGGGCGAGGACGAACAACTGGCCAATGCCTACCGCAACAGCATCCGCCTGGCGGCGCAGCACCATCTGCGCAGGCTGGCCTTTCCCAATATCAGCACCGGCATCTACGCCTTCCCGCGCGAGCGCGCGGCGGATATCGCCATCGCCGCGGTGCGCGAAGCGCTGGCCGGGGCGCCGGAGATCGAGCAGGTCACCTTTGTCTGCTTCGACGACGAGAACTACCGGCTGTACCGCGAGCGCCTGACCTGAAGCCACGCGCGGCTGCCCCGGGGCAGCCGCGCGCCCCGGTCACGCCGGCAAGGCGCTGCGGATCAGCTGGTTGACCCGTTCCGGCTGTTCGTGGATCACCCAGTGCGTGCCCTCGGGGATGCGTTCCAGGCGCAGCTCGGGCACGAAGTCTGCCAGACCGTCCACCAGCGACTTCGGCAGCGCACGGTCGCGCTCGCCCCAGATCACCAGCGTCGGGACCCTGACCACAAAGGCGGCCGGATCCAGGCGCGAGATGTCGGGCGGCGGCTCGCCCTCGCCCGGCGGGTGCATGGGCGAGGCGCGGTAGAAATTGACGCCGCCGGTGAGCGGATGGACGCCGGCGTCCTGGCCTTCGCCCGGCTGGGACCATGCCGCGTGGTACCTGGCGCGCGTCTCGGGCGTGTACCAGGCCGCCGGCTTGCCGTCGGCATCGGCCAGCATCCGGTCCAGCAACGCGAAGTCGTTGGCGGCCAGTGCCTTTTCCGAGCCCGGCTTGCGCAGCCAGTTCATGTAGGCGGAAGCGGCCTGCTGCCCGGGATCGGTGGCCAGCGCGCGCGCAAACAGGTACGGATGCGGCGAGTTGACGATGATGAGCTGGCGCACCAGCTGCGAAAACTGGATTGCCAGGTTCCAGCAGATCGCCCCGCCCCAGTCGTGCGCCACCACTATGGCCTGGTCATAGCCCAGCGCGCTGACCAGCTGCACCAGGTCTTCGACAATATGGCGCGGCCGGTAGGCCTCGACGCCGGCGGGCTTGCTCGACAGGTTGTAGCCGCGCAAGTCCGGCGCCACGGCAAAATGCGTGCGCCCGAACTCGGCCAGCTGGGCCTCCCATTCGAACCAGAATTCAGGAAAGCCGTGCACGAACAGCATCAGCGGCTTGCCACGCTCGCCCGCGCTGGCGTAGTGCAGGCGGGTACCGTTGGGCAGCGTGGCGTACTGCAGGTGGCGGATCACGGCGGCGGGGGCTGCCATGTTGTTCTCCATATGCGGTCCTCCTCGTTGTGGCGTTGTGCTGGCCGGGGTTGGCGAACGTCAGTCAGCCGCGCAACGCGGCAACAAGGCCCGCGCGGACCTCGGGCTTGTCGGCAAACGGATCGCCGGGATTGCGCTGCCCGACGATATCCTCAAAGCGCTGGCGCACGGGGGCGAGCGCCTGGGGGTGGGAATAAATATAGAAGCTTTCGTCGCGGATGGCATCGAAGGTCAGCTGCGCGACCTCGGCGGCGGTCACCTTGCCGGAGCCGACGGCCTTGTCCGACAAGGCCTGCGACACCAGCTGCGAGCGCGTCGGCGGCGCCTGGTTGGCCAGGTCGGCGGGCCGGTTGCGCTGCGACTGGCTGATGCCGGTCGGCACGAAGTACGGGCACAGCACCGAGCAGCGCACCTGCTCCGTCACCAGCCCCAGGTCCTGGTACAGCGTTTCCGTCAACGCCACCACCGCATGCTTGGACACGTTGTATACGCCCATTGCCGGCGGGTTCAGCAAGCCCGCCATCGACGCCGTGTTGACGATATGGCCCTGGTAGGCCGGATCCTTCTCCGCCGCGGCCAGCATCAGCGGCGTGAAGATGCGCACGCCGTGCACTACGCCATACAGGTTGACGCCCAGCACCCACTCCCAGTCCTTCTCGGAGTTCTCCCAGATCAGGCCGCCCGCGCCCACGCCGGCGTTATTGAACAGCAGGTTGACCTGGCCGAAAGCGTCGATGGCAGCATCGGCCAGCGCCTGCACCTGGTCGGCCCGCGAGACGTCGGTGCGCAACCCGATCGCCGGCACATTGCGTGCCTTGAATTCCGCTACGGTCGCGTCCAGCGCGTCTGCCTGCACATCCGCCAGCACCAGCTTCATGCCGAGGCCGGCCGCAATGTGGGCAAACTCCTTGCCGAAACCCGAGGCGCCGCCGGTAATGACAGCCACCTTGTTGGAGAAATCCTTCATATCGTCTGTCCTGTCACGTGATTCGTTTGGGAAACGGCGGGCCGTGTGCCGTGCGCGCGCTCAGGCGGCGCGCTGCACCTGGTAGCCCTGCCGCGGGAAATGCACATTGAGCGCACCGGCGCGCGGGTCCTGGCGGCGCAGCGTGACGCGGCGCGCGGTCAGCGACAGCAGCACGCCGGCCACCGGGTCGCGCGCATAGTCGGTGGGCGTGACGGTGACGGGGTCGCCGGCCTGCAGGCCGGCGTCCGCGACCACACCCTCATCCAGCACAAGCGGATCGGCACTGTGCGCGGCGCTGATCGCGTCCTCGCCGTCGATCACGCGCGGCCGGCCATGGCCAAAGGTGTTCATGCGCGCATACCAGGCCTGCAAGCGCGGATAAGCCTCCAGCAACTGCGCCAGCGCACCGGCGCGGCGGATAAACCAAAGGTTGTGGTACAGCGAGAAGTCGGCAACCGACAGCGCCGGCCCGGCCACATGCTCGATCCCGGCCGCGAACTGCGTTTCCAGTTGCCCGAAGGTTTCATGCAGCAGCGCGGTGGCTTCGGGCAACGGCATGCGCAGTGCATGGGTGTCGCCGCGCATGGCCTTGCGGTCGGCGGTAAAGGCCTGGACCTGCGCCGGCGACAGGTGGCCCAGCATGCTGGCAACGCCGGCTGGCTGGAACACATAGGTCACCGACGCCGTAAACAGCGCCGCATCGAACCAGGCTGCCGCGACCCGCGCCGCCGCGGCCTGGGCCGGCGGATACAGCGCCGGCGTGGGCACCAGCGCGTCCAGCACCTCGCAGATCAGCGCGGTATCGCAGTAGATATCGGCACCGACCTGCATCACCGGCGTGCGGCGGTAGCCGCCCGTCAGCGCAAGCAGGTCGGGCTTGGGCAGGATGGCGGGGATTTCCACCGCCTGCCACGCCAGTCCCTTGGCGCCCAGCAGCAGGCGCACCTTCTCGGAGAATGGCGAAGTTGCGTACTGGTGAAGAATGATCTCGGCCATGCGATCCACCTCCATATTGCGGCTAGTTCCGCGCGGATTCAGTCCAGCAGGTCCGGCTGTTCCTTGACGATGCGGGCATACAGCGGCTGGAACTGGAACCAGCCCGCCTGCGCGGTGCCGACGATCGAATAGGCCTGGCGCGCGGCCGCATCGGAGATCAGCTTGAGCGGCGCCTGGGTGCGCGCCGCGGCGGCTTCGGCCAGCAACTGGACCTGGCAGGAGCGCTCCATGGTGATGAACCACCAGGCGGCTTCGTCCACGGTCTTGCCGACCGTCAGCAGGCCATGGTTCTGCAGGATGGCGGCCTTGTTCGGGCCCAGCGCATTGGCGATGCGCTGGCCCTCGTCGAGCTCCACCACCACGCCGCCGAAATCGTCATAGACCGCATGGTCCTGATAGAACGCGCACACGTCCTGCGTCAGCGGATCGAGCGGGCGGCCCAGCGTGGACCACGCACGGCCATGGGTGCTGTGCGAGTGCGCGGCCGCGACCGCGTCGGGGCGGGTCTGGTGCACGCGCGAATGGATGGCGAAGGCCGCGGCATTGACCAGGTAGTCGCCCTCCACCACGTCGCCGTGGTGGTCGCAGCGGATCAGGTTGGAAACCTTGACCTGGCTGAAATGCACACCGAAGGGATTGACCCAGAAGGTATCGGGAAACTCCGGGTCGCGCGCGGTGATATGGCCGGCCACGCCTTCGTCGAAACCGAATCTGGAAAACAGCCGGAAGGCCGCGGCCAGGCGCTGCTTGCGGTGCAGGCGCTCTTCGGCGGCGGTGGCGAACTGCGGCGGCTGCGGCAGGTTGCGGTAGCGCGCCTTGACCTCTTCAGGCAGGCCGGCGCCGATCTCGTCGGCACTCTGGTTTTGCGGGGCTTGCGGGGCATTCATCGGTGTCTCCATTTTGTTGGTGAAATCCGTTGCCCGCGGCGCGCCCGGCAGGCGCGCCGCGGCCCTGCATGCGCCGCTCAGACCAGCTTGACCAGCTGCTTGCCGAAGTTCTTGCCCTTGAGCAGGCCGATAAAGGCTTCCGGCGCGCTGGCCAGGCCTTCGGCAATGCTCTCGCGGAACTTGAGCTTGCCTTGTGCGACGGCGGTGCCCAGTTCCTTCAGCGCCTGCGGCCAGACTTCCATATGCTCAGAGACGATAAAGCCCTCAATGGTCAGGCGCGACACCAGGATCAGCTGCGGGTTCTTCAGCGGCAGCGGCTGGCCGTCATAGCCCGCGATCATGCCGCACATGGCGATGCGGCCGAAGGCGTTCATGCGCGTCAGCACCGCGTCCAGGATATCGCCGCCGACGTTCTCGAAATAGCCGTCGATGCCGTCCGGGGTGGCTTCCTTGAGCATGCGGTAAAGGTCCTTGGGATCCTTGGCCGCCTTGTAGTCGATGCAGGCATCGAAGCCCAGCTCATTGACCACGTAGTCGCACTTGTCCTTGCCGCCGGCAAAGCCGACCGCGCGGCAGCCGGCCAGCCTGGCCAGCTGCCCGACCACGCTGCCCACCGCGCCGGAGGCCGCGCTGACCGCAATGGTCTTGCCCGGCTTGGGCAGGATGATCTTGTTCAGGCCATACCAGGCGGTCACGCCCGGCATGCCGACCGAGCCCAGGTAGGCCGACAGCGGGATATGCGTGGTGTCGACCGGCTGCAGGCCGGTGCCGTCGCTGACGCCCATCTCCTGCCAGCCGAACATGCCGACCACCTTGTCGCCCGGCTTGAACTTGCTGTTCTTGCTTTCCACCACTTCGCCCACGGTGCCGCCGATCATGACCTCATCGAGCGGCTGCGGCGCGGCATAGGACTTGCTCTCGTTCATGCGGCCGCGCATGTACGGATCCAGCGACAGGTAGTGGTTGCGCACCAGCACCTGGCCGTCTGCGATCTGCGGCACGGGCACTTCTTCCAGGCGGAAATTGGCCGGCGTCACCGCGCCTTCGGGACGCGAGGCCAGGACGATGCGCTTGAACGTTTTGGACATGATCGATGCCTTTCAGTAAGAATATGGAACAGCTTGAAGACTGCGTCGGGAGGGACAGCCGCACTGCCCCGTCTGCTGCGTCGGTGCCGGCGCTCAGCCGTCGGCACCGGTATCGGTTTCACCCGGGCGCTGCGGCGGCATGCGCCGGATGTACTTGAAGGTGCCCGAGCCGCGCGCCACGGTCTTGCCGTCGGCATCGACGATCTCGCCTTCGCAGAACACCATGGTGGTGGTGCGGTGCACGGTGGTGCCGCGCGCGCTCAGCGCGCCGCGCCCCGGTGCCATGAAGCTGGTCTTCATCTCGATGGTGACCACGCCCCGGCCGTCTGCGTCGCTGCTGCGGCCGGCCACCGCCATGGCCACGTCGAGCAGCGTCATGATCACGCCGCCGTGGGCCATGTCCCAGCTGTTCTGATGGCGCTTCTCGATCGGCAGCGCAATCTCGCTGCGCCCGCCTTCGGCGAAGTTGCAGGTCACGCCGAGATCGGCAAGGAAGGGGATGTGAGTCAGGGGGCCTTTGAACTGGTTCATGGCAAATGCAAGTCCGGAAATGGGGTGCCAGCGAGGACTGGCCTCGCGCAGGCCCCAAGTTTGAGGGCAATCCGGCATTCCGCCAAGCGGCGCCGGATTGCCCTTGCCTGACTCAGACCGCGCTGACGCCGCCGTCCACCGCGAGGATCTGGCCGGTGATGTGCTTGCCGGCATCGCTGGCGAACAGCAGCGCGGCGCCCTTCAGGTCTTCGTCGTCGCCCAGGCGGTGCAGCGGCACGCCGGCGCACATGGCCTCGACGCCCATGCGCTCGAGCGAGCCCTTGGTCATCTTCGACGGGAAGAAGCCCGGCGCCAGCGCGTTGACGGTGATGTTGTGCTCGCCCACTCGCCCGCCAGCGTGCGCGTGAAGTTGACCACCGCACCTTTGGAAGTGTTGTAGGCAATGGTCTCCATGCTGCCCGGCGGGTTGCCGGCCAGGCCCGCGATCGACGCCACGTTGATGATGCGGCCTTGGCGGCGCGGGATCATCGACAGCTTGCCGATGCGCTGGCACAGCAGGAACAGGCCGCGGATGTTCAGGTTCATCACCTTGTCCCAGGCCTCGACCGGATGGTCCTCGGCCGGGGCGCCCCAGGTGGCGCCGGCGTTGTTGACCAGGATGTCGACGTGGCCCAGCTTCGCGATGGCCTCGTCGGCCAGGCGGGCGATCTCCGACTCCTGCGAGCCGTCGGCGGCGATCCAGTCGGCCTCGATGCCAAGCGATTTCAGGTGCGCCTGCGCCGCCTGCAGCTCATCGGCCTTGCGCGCCGACAGCACCACGCGCGCGCCCTGCTCGCCCAGCGCCTCGGCAATCTGCAGGCCAAGCCCGCGCGAGCCGCCGGTGATCAGCGCGGTCTTGCCCTTCAGGTCAAACAGTTGCTGGATGGTACGCATATTGTCTTCCTTCGTTCTGTAGTGTTCGGGGATGGGCGAGCGCTGCTCAGAACCACGCGTCCTGCATGTCGAGCGTGGTGCGGTCGAGCGACTCAAGCAGCGCCAGCTGCGGGCCGGCCTTGGGCAGCTCCCAGCGGAAGAAGTACGCCGCCGCGGCCAGCTTGCCGCGGTAGAAGTCCTCGTCTTCCTTGCCGTTCGCACGCGGCAGCGCGGCTTGTGCCAGCAGCGCCTGCTCCAGCCAGATCCACGCCACCACCACGTGCCCGAAAGCCTCCAGGTAGACCGAGGCATTGGCCAGCGTCACGTTGGGGTCGCCCGCGCTCCACAGCGCCTGCGTGACCTCGGCCAGGCGTTTGGCGGCGGCGCCGAGGGCGCCTGCCTGCTGCGACAGCTCGGCATCGCCGGCGGCGAGCGCGCGGCCGATGGTGTCCTGCATGCGCTCGCCCAGCAGCTTGAAGGCCGCGCCATCCTTCATCACCACCTTGCGGCCCAGCAGGTCCAGGCCCTGGATGCCGTGCGTGCCTTCGTGGATCGGGTTGAGGCGGTTGTCGCGGTAGAACTGCTCGACGTTGTACTCGCGCGTGTAGCCGTAGCCGCCATGCACCTGGATCGCCAGGTTGTTGGCCTCCAGGCACCATTGCGACGGCCAGCTCTTGGCGATCGGCGTCAGGATGTCGAGCAGCAGCGCCAGGCGCGCATGCGCGGCCTCGTCGCCGGCGGCCGCCGCGGCCTCTTCCTCGTCGACCAGGCGCGCGCAATACAGGTTCAGCGCCAGGCCGCCTTCGACATAGCTCTTCTGCGCCAGCAGCATGCGGCGGATGTCGGCGTGCTCGACCAGCTTTACCTGCGGGCTGGCCGCATCCTTGCCGCCGGGGCCGACCGGGCGGCCTTGCGGGCGGTTGCGCGCGTAGTCCAGCGCATGCAGGTAGCCGGTATAGCCCAGCATCACCGCGCCCAGGCCCACGCCGATGCGCGCCTCGTTCATCATGTGGAACATGCAGGCCAGGCCCTTGTGCGGCTCGCCCACCAGGTAGCCGACCGCACCGGCCTTTCCGCCCGGCTGGTACTTCATGCCTTCGCCGAAGTTCAGCAGGCAGTTGGTGGTGCCGCGGTAGCCCATCTTGTGGTTCAGGCCGGCCAGCACCACGTCGTTGTGCTCGCCCAGCGAGCCGTCCTTGTTGACCAGGTACTTGGGCACGATGAAGAGCGAGATGCCCTTCACGCCCGGGATCAGCTTGCCGTCCGGGCCCGGGATCTTGGCCAGCACCAGGTGGACGATATTGTCCGACAGCTCGTGTTCGCCGGCGGAGATCCACATCTTGTTGCCGCGCAGCCGGTACTGCGCGCCCAGCGGCGACTCGCCCTCGTACTCGGCGCGCGTGGTGATGTCCGACAGCGACGATCCCGCCTGCGGCTCGGACAGGCACATGGTGCCGAAGAAGCGCCCTTCCATCTCCGGCTTGACGAAGGTCTCGACCTGCGCCGGCGTGCCGTGCGCGAGCAGCAAGTTGGCGTTGCCGATGGTCAGGAACGGGTATGAGCTGGTGCCGACGTTGGCACCCTTGAAGTAGGCAAAGCCGGCCTTCTCGACCACCACCGGCAGCTGCATGCCGCCCAGCTCATAGTCCTGGCCGGCGGCCATCAGCCCGGCCTCGCAGAAGGCCTTCAGCGCGGTGCTGACCTCGGGGATGATGCTGACGGTCTCGCCGTCGAAATGCGGTTCCTGCTGGTCGTTCTTCTTGTTGTGCGGCGCGAACAGGTCGGTGGCGATCTTTTCGCAGGTGTCCAGCGCGGCGTCGAAGGTCTCGCGCGAGTGGTCGGCATAGCGCGGGATGCGCGTGAGCTCGTCGACCTTTAGCCATTCGTACAGCACGAAGTTCAGGTCGCGGCGGGAAAGGATCATCGACATGGTGTCTCCATGCGGCGCACTGCGTGGCGTGCCGCGAGTTCTTTTGTCTTTTGGTGCGAGCCGCCGGGGTTTTGAATCACCGTGTGGGTGCTCCCTCTCCCGCATGCGGGAGAGGGTTGGGGTGAGGGCCGGACGGTACTACGAAGTACAGGCCGGTGGTATGCCAGCGCCTGCCCTCACCCCCTGCCCCTCTCCCCAAACGGGAGAGGGGCGCAAACCGGCAGTCTGTCCGGGTTGTCAGCCGTTACAGGACTTCGAACAGGCCGGCCGCACCCTGGCCACCGCCGATGCACATGGTCACGACCACGTACTTGACGCCGCGGCGCTTGCCTTCGATCAGCGCATGGCCGACCAGGCGCGCGCCCGAGACACCGTAGGGGTGGCCCACGGCGATGGCGCCGCCGTTGACGTTGAGGCGGTCCATCGGGATGCCCAGCGTATCGGCGCAGTACAGCACCTGCACCGCGAAAGCTTCGTTCAGCTCCCACAGGCCGATGTCGTCGACCTTCAGGCCAGCCTTCTTCAGCAGCTTGGGCACGGCAAAGACCGGGCCGATGCCCATCTCGTCCGGCTCGCAGCCAGCCACGGCGAAGCCGCGGAACACGCCCAGCGGCTGCAGGCCGCGGGCCTCGGCCACGCGTGCGTTCATGACCACGGCCGCCGAAGCGCCGTCCGAGAACTGCGAGGCATTGCCGGCGGTGATCACGCCACCCGGCACGGCGCTGCGGATCTTGGCCACGCCTTCCAGCGTGGTATCGGCGCGGATGCCTTCGTCGGCAGAGATGGTGACTTCCTTGGTCACCAGCTGGCCGGTCGACTTGTCGGCCACGCCCGCCAGCACCGTCATCGGCACGATCTCGTCCTTGAACTTGCCGGCTTCCAGCCCGGCGGCGGCGCGTTGCTGGCTGCGCACGCCGTACTCGTCCTGGCGCTCCTTCGAGATGTTGTAGCGCTTGGCCACGTTCTCAGCGGTCTGCAGCATGTTCCAGTAGATTTCCGGCTTGTTCTTCAGCAGCCAGCTTTCCTGGACCATATGGCGGTTCATCTCCTGCTGCACGCACGAGATGCTTTCCACGCCGCCGGCGACGAAGATGTCACCCTCATCGGCGATCACGCGCTGCGCGGCCATGGCGATGGTCTGCAGGCCAGACGAGCAGAAGCGGTTGACGGTGGCGCCGGGCACGGTCACCGGGCAGCCGGCGCGCAGTGCGATCTGGCGAGCGATGTTGGCGCCGGTGGCGCCTTCCGGGTTGGCGCAGCCCATCAGCACGTCTTCCACTTCGGCGGCCTCGATCTTGGCGCGGGCAATGGCGTGCTGGACGGCATGACCACCGAGCGTGGCGCCGTGGGTCATGTTGAAGGCGCCCTTCCAGCTCTTGGCCAGGGGGGTCCGTGCGGTGGATACGATGACTGCTTCGTTCATGTCTTGCTCCTCGGAATCTCTTGTGTCGTTCAGTTCGGTGGTTCGGTTCAGCCCTGGCCCTTCAGCAGTTCAGCGGACGTGACGCGCGCAACGCCGGCGGCGCCGAGGTCCTGCCATGCCCTGGCCAGCGACCCGTCCAGGTCGATGGCGCGGCAGGCATCCTCGATCACCGCGGCGGCAAAGCCCGCGGCGCGCGCATCGAGCGCACTCCAGGCCACGCAATAGTCCGTCGCCAGGCCCGCGCAGAACACGCGCTTCACGCCATGCTCGCGCAGGTAGCCAGCCAGTCCGGTGCGCGTGGTGCGGTCCGCCTCCAGGAAGGCGGAGTAGCTGTCCACGTCGGCGTGGTGGCCCTTGCGGATCACCAGCCGCGCGTGCGGCACGCTGAGCCCCGCATGCAGCGCGGCGCCGGGCGTGCCCTGCACGCAATGCACCGGCCACAGCACCTGCGGCCCGTACGGCAGCGTCAGCGACTGGAACGGCTGCGTGCCGGCATGGTTGGCCGCAAAGGAAACATGCGCGGCGGGATGCCAGTCCTGCGTCAGCACCACATGACCGAACGCGCGCGCCAGCCGGTTAATGACGGGCACCACTTCATCGCCGTGAGGCACGGCAAGCGCGCCGCCCGGCATGAAGTCGTTCTGCACGTCGATCACCAGCAGGCAATCGTCCGGTCCGATGACGGTGTTCATCTCAGCTCCAGGCTGAACCTTGCTTGACGGTATTAACCGTTGAAGCCCTTGCCTTCGTCCGCCAGCTTCTGCAGCAGCGGCGCGACCTGCCAGGCTTCGCCGTGGTAGCCCTTGGCGTAGCGCTTCATGGCCAGCGCCACGTTGTACAGGCCGACCTGGTCCGCGTACAGCATCGGGCCGCCGCGGAACAGCGGGAAGCCGTAGCCGGTCAGGTACACCATGTCGATATCCGAGGCCTTGGAGGCAATGCCTTCCTCCAGGATCTTGGCGCCTTCGTTGACCAGCGCGAACACCAAGCGCTCGACGATCTCTTCATCAGAGATCTTGCGGCGGGTGATGCCCAGGTCCTTCGAGTGCTGCACGATCATGTCGTTGACCTGCTGGTTCGGGTACGGCTTGCGGTCGCCCGCCTTGTAGTCGTACCAGCCCGCGCCGGTCTTCTGGCCGTAGCGGCCCATTTCGCACAGCAGGTCGGCGGTCTTGGAGTACTGGATGTCAGGCTTGTCCACGGCGCGGCGCTTGCGGATGGCCCAGCCGATGTCGTTGCCGGCCAGGTCGCCCATGCGGAACGGGCCCATGGCAAAACCGAACTTCTCGATGGCCTTGTCCACTTGCTCGGGCAGCGCGCCTTCGTCCAGCAGGTAACCGGCCTGGCGGCTGTACTGCTCGATCATGCGGTTGCCGATAAAGCCGTCGCACACACCCGACACCACCGCAGTCTTCTTGATCTTCTTGCCGAGCTGCATGACCGTGGCCAGCACGTCCTTGCCGGTCTTCTCGCCGCGAACCACTTCCAGCAGCTTCATCACGTTGGCCGGGCTGAAGAAGTGCATGCCGACCACGTCCTGCGGACGCTTGGTGAACGAGGCGATCTTGTTGACGTCCAGCGTGGAGGTGTTCGAAGCCAGGATCGCGCCTTGCTTCATCACTTCGTCCAGCTTCTTGAAGACGATTTCCTTGACGCCCATTTCTTCGAAGACGGCTTCGATAACCAGGTCGGCGTCCTTGATCTCGTCATAGGACAGCGTGGTCGACAGCAGGCCCATGCGCTGCTCCACCTTCTCCTGGGTCAGCTTGCCCTTCTTCGCGCTGTTCTCATAATTCTTGCGGATGATGCCGACGCCGCGGTCCAGCGCTTCCTGCTTGGTTTCCAGGATGGTGACCGGGATGCCCGCGTTCAGGAAGTTCATGCTGATGCCGCCACCCATGGTGCCGGCGCCGATCACGGCGACCTTCTCGATCTTGCGGGTCGCGGTGCCTTCAGGCACATCGGGAATCTTGCTGGCGGCACGCTCGCCAAAGAAGGCGTGGCGCAGCGCGCGCGATTCCGGGGTGGTCACCAGGAACAGGAAGCCCTCGCGCTCTTCCTTGAGACCTTGCTCGAACGGCTTGAGCGAGCCGGCCACCGCTTCCAGGCACTTCAGCGGTGCCGGGAAGTTCTTGGCCATCGCGGCCACGGTGTTGCGGGCAAAGCCCAGGTAGCCTTCGGGGTTCTCGTGGCGCACCTTCAGGTCGCGCACCTTGGGGTGCGGGCCGGTGGCGGCACCGACGTTCTGCGCGAACTTGACCGCCGCGGGCAGCACGTCACCGTCGACGATCTCGTCGAACAGTTTGGTGCCGGCGAACTTCTCGGACAGCACCGGGGTGCCCGACACGATCATGTTGGCCGCGGCCTCCAGGCCGATCACGCGCGGCAGGCGCTGCGTGCCGCCGGCGCCGGGCAGCAGGCCCAGCTTCACTTCCGGCAGCGCGATCTGCGCACCCTTGGACGCCACGCGGTAGTTGCAGCCAAGCGCCAGTTCCAGGCCGCCACCCATGGCGACCGAGTGCACGGCGGCCACGACCGGCTTGGACGAGCCTTCCAGCACGCGGATCACCGAGTGCAGCGTCGGCTCCTGCATGGCCTTGGGCGTATTGAATTCACGGATGTCGGCGCCGCCCGAGAAAGCCTTGCCAGCGCCGGTGATGACGATGGCCTTGACGGCGGCATCGTCCAGCGCACGGGTCATGCCTTCGACGATGCCAAGCCGGGTGCTGTGACCCAGGCCGTTGACAGGGGGATTGTCGAGCGTGATGACGGCTACGCCGTCCTGAACCTGATACTGCGCTGTCATGCTGGTTCCTTTGGTGTCAAAAGTTGTCTCGGGATTCGAATTCTCGAATGCATTTTCCACTACACGGCGCGGCCAGCGGCGGCCGGCGACTGCTGCGGGAGGTGGCCGTCATGGGCGGGTAAACCCTCCGCCCCGACCTGCCGCTTTCCCGCGCCCCGTAACGCCTTCCGGCGCTTGAGCGAAACAAGCATACACAAAATAGCACGGTCGTTCAATTTTAATTTTCGGACTTATCCGGCGACATGCGCGGCGCGAATGCCGCCCGTGAT
The DNA here is from genome assembly GCA_022041995.1 of Cupriavidus necator. Taxonomy (GTDB): domain Bacteria; phylum Pseudomonadota; class Gammaproteobacteria; order Burkholderiales; family Burkholderiaceae; genus Cupriavidus. The sequence goes on along the minus strand of CP074381.1, from coordinate 1,775,410 downwards.
CGCGATGCATGGAGGGGCCGCTTAACCCAGCGCCAAATTGCCCTGCCATGCCGGATAGCGCACTTGCGGAGTGCGACTGAGTGCCGCCTCTAAACCAGTATCGGACTTTATTTGACCGACACGGACAAATCGCGCGAGCCGACACGGTAGACTCGCGGCTTTTCATTTTTTGCCGCCCGGGCTCCACAAGATGCCGGATCGGCGGAAGGTCCAGTGACCCTGATGTCTTCCCCCTCACACTCCCACGCTCACGAGCACCAGCACCAGCACCCGGTGGTCGAGCACGACCACCTCAAGCGCAAGCTCAAGGCCCGCCACCTGACCATGATCGCCATCGGCGGCGCGGTCGGCACCGGGCTGTTCGTGGCCTCGGGCGCCTCGATCGCGCAGGCCGGCCCCGGCGGCGCGCTGCTGATGTATATCCTGCTCGGCCTGATGGTCTATTGCCTGATGACCAGCCTGGGCGAGCTGGCGGTGCATATGCCGGTGGCCGGCTCCTTTGTCACCTACAGCGCACTCTATGTCGACGAAGGCTTTGGCTTCGCGCTGGGCTGGAACTACTGGTTCAGCCTGGCTGTGACCATCGCCGTGGAACTGACCGCGGCGCAGCTGGTGATGCAGTACTGGTTCCCCGAAATGCCCGGCGTGGTCTGGAGCGCCGCGTTCCTGCTGCTGATGTTCGGGCTCAATGCGTTCTCGGTGCGCGGCTTCGGCGAGGCCGAGTACTGGTTCGCGCTGATCAAGGTGGTGACCGTGATCGTGTTCCTGGGCGTGGGCCTGCTGATGATCTTCGGCATCATGAAAGGTGGCCCGCAGTCTGGCTGGCACAACTTCACCATTGGCGACGCGCCCTTCGTCGGCGGCATCCCGGCCATGATCGGCGTGGCGATGATCGCGGGCTTCTCCTTCCAGGGCACGGAAACCGTGGGCGTGGCCGCCGGCGAAGCGGAGAACCCGGCCACGACCCTCCGCGCGCGATCCGGCAGACCTTCTGGCGCATCCTGCTGTTCTATGTGATCGCGATCCTGATCATCGGGGTGCTGATTCCCTATACCGATCCCAGCCTGCTGCGCAACGATGTCACCGACGTGGGCGTGAGCCCGTTTGCGCTGGTATTCCGCCACGCCGGCCTGGCCTTTGCCGCGGGGCTGATGAACGCGGTGGTGCTGACCGCGCTGCTCTCGGCCGGCACCTCCAGCATGTATGTATCGACCCGGATCCTCTACGGCCTGGCCGTCAGCGGCCGCGCGCCACGCGCCTTCGGCAAGCTGACCGTGAGCGGCGTGCCGTTCAATGCGCTGCTGGCCACCACCGCCGTGGGCGCGCTGTGCTTCTTCAGTTCGCTGTTCGGGGACAAGGCGGTCTACCTGTGGCTGCTCAACACTTCGGCCATGACCGGCTTCTTTGCCTGGCTGGGTATTGCCATCAGCCATTACCGCTTCCGTCGCGGGCTGGTGCACCAGGGCTATGACGTGAGCATGCTGGCGTACCGCTCGCCGCTCTATCCCTTCGGCCCCGTCTTTACCGTGGTGCTGTGCCTGGTGATCGTGGCCGGGCAGAACTACCAGGCGTTTGCGGATATTCCGAACCGGTGGCCGGAGATCGTGGCGACTTATATCGGCGTGCCGGCGTTCCTGGCGCTGTGGTGGGGGTACCGGGCCGTGAAGAAGTCGCGGCTGATCGACTATGAGGATATGCCGTTCGAGTTTCCGCCCGAGGTTGAAGCGCAGAAGGAACGGCGGGCGGCCTGAACGGCAGCCGCCAGGCGCCGGCCCCGGCCAACCGCTGGAAATAAAAAAACCGCGGGTCCGGCATCCAGCCGGAACCCGCAGTCCATGGCCCAGGCCAGCTCAGCCCGGCCGGCCGGCCGGCAGCAGGGCAATCCTCAGAACCTGAAGTTCGCCGTCAGCATGCCGAAGCGCCCCGCGCCCAGCGCGCCGTAGTGGTTGTGCGCCTTGGTGTAGTACTCCATGGTGAGCGCCGGATCAGACCTCCAGCCACTCCTTTCTCACCTGCGAGTTGGCCTTCAGTTCGGCGGGCGTGCCTTCGAACACGATGTGCCCGTGCCCCATCACGTAGACGCGCTGGGAAATGTCCAGTGCGATCGCCAGCTTCTGCTCGATCAGCAGCACGGAAATACCCCGCTCTTTCAGCGTCTTCAGGTAGTCCCCGACCAATGCCACGATCATCGGCGCCAGGCCTTCGGTCGGTTCGTCGATCAGCACCAGGTCGGGATCGCCCATCAGGGTGCGGCACAGCGTCAGCATCTGCTGCTCGCCGCCGGAGAGCACGCCGGCCGAGGTGTTCTCGCGCTCCTTCAGCCGCGGGAACATATTGAACATGTCTTCGACGGTCCAGCGCGGCTTGGCCTGCCGTGGGTTGCGCTTCTCCCCCAGCAGCAAATTCTGCCGCACCGTCAGCGTCGGAAAGATATCCCGGTTCTCAGGCACATAGCCAATCCCAAGGTGCGCGATTTCGAAGGTACGCCGCCCCAGGATCTCTTCGTCGCGAAACCGCACCGAGCCCTCGGCCTTGACCATCCCGAGGATGGCCTTCGCCATGGTCGAGCGCCCCACCCCGTTGCGGCCCAGCAGCGCGACGATCTCGCCTTCGTCGATATGCGCGTCCACGCCATGGAGGATGTGGCTCTTGCCGTAGTAGGCGTGCAGGCCCCCGACATTCAGCATGCGCTTGCCCATCAGTGCGCTCCTTCGGTGGCGTCTTCGTCGAGGGTGGTGCCCAGGTAAGCCTCCTTGACCTTGCGGTTGTTGCGGATGGCCTGCGGGGTGTCCGTGGCGATCACTTCGCCGTAGACCAGCACTGAAATCCGGTCGGCCAGGCCGAACACCACGCTCATGTCGTGCTCCACCATCACCAGCGTCTTGCCGACGGTGACCTTGCGGATCAGTTCGACCGCGTGATCGGACTCGGAGCGGCTCATGCCCGCGGTGGGCTCGTCCAGCAGGATCACCTCGGCGCCACCCGCGATGGTGATGCCGATCTCCAGCGCACGCTGCTCGGCATAGGTCAGCAGGCCCGCCTGGCTATCGCGGCGGTGCTGCATGCCAATCAGCTCCAGCACCTCGTCGGCGCGCTCGCGCGTGTCGCGCAGGCCCGTGAGCCGGTGCCAGAACGAATACCTGTAGCCGAGCGACCACAGCACCGCGCAGCGCAGGTTCTCGAACACCGACAGCCGATGGAAGATGTTGGTGATCTGGAAGCTGCGCGACAGCCCCATGCGGTTGATCACGAACGGCTGCAGCCCGCCGATCTCCTCGCCGTTCAGGCGCACCGTGCCGCTGGTCGGCGCAAAGCGCCCCGAGATCAGGTTGAAGGTGGTCGACTTGCCCGCCCCGTTCGGCCCGATCAGCGCATGGCGCTCACCCTTCGGGATGCTCAGGTTCACGCCGCGGATGATCTCCGTCTGGCCGAACTTCTTGCGTACATCGGTCAGTTCCAGTGCCGCTGTCATGCCCTGCCTCCTACGATTTCCATCTGTACCTTGTCCCACGCGCTGCGCACCCGCGCCGCCGCCAGGCGCCACGCGAACAGGCCAGCCGCCCACAGCGCGGCCGCCACCAGCCATGGCGTCCAGGTTGCGGCATCGAAGCCGACGCCGAACAGCGACATCGCGGTGCCGTTGGCGCTGTCGACCTGCACCTTGTAAACCAGCTCGACCGTCAGGATCAAGGCCAGCAGCAGCACCACGCCGGCGCCGCCGGCACGCGCGTAGGACGGCAGCATGCGGCCCAGCTTGCCCTTGCCCAGCAGCGGCATCTGCATCAGTAGCAGGCTGGCCAGCCCGCCCGGCACGAACATCACCATCAGCACGAAGAACAGGCCCAGGTACAGCAGCCAGGCCTTGGTCAGGTCCGACAGCGCCACCGCGAACAGCACGAACACCACCGCGCCGATGATGGGCCCGAAGAACACGCCTGCGCCGCCGATGAACACCGCCAGCAGCACGCCGCCAGAGCGCACCGCGCTGACGTTCTCGGCCGAGACGATCTCGAAGTTGATGGCGCCCAGCGCCCCGGCGATACCCGCGAAGAATGCCGACAGGATCAGCACCAGGTAGCGCACGCGCTGGGTGTTGTAGCCGATGAACTCGACCCGCTCGGGTTGTCGCGCACGGCGTTGGCGATGCGGCCCAGCGGCGTCTGCGTCCAGGCGTACATCGCCACCATCGACAGCAGGCACCACGCCGCGATCAGGTAGTACACCTGGCGCCCCGGCCCGAAGGTGATGCCCAGGAACGGGTCGCCGACCACGCGGTTGGTGGAGATGCCGCCCTCGCCGCCGAAGAACTCCGGGAACATCAGCGAACTGGCGAACACCATCTCGCCGATGCCCATGGTGATCATGGCAAAGGTGGTGCCGGACTTCTTGGTGGTGACGTAGCCAAAGATCACGCCAAAGAAGGCACCCGCCAGGCCGCCCACCAGCGGCAGCATCGACACCGGCAGCCAGACCTTGCCCGCCCCGACCATATTCAGCACATGCACGGCGATAAACGCGCCCAGACCGGAGTAGACCGCGTGGCCGAACGACAGCATGCCGGTCTGCCCGAGCAGCATGTTGTATGACAGCGCGAAGATGATCATGATGCCCATCTGCGACATCAGCGTGATGGCGAAGCCCCCGGTGAAGATCAGCGGCAGCACCAGCATGACCAGCACGGTCAGGCTCCAGATGATCCAGCGCGCCAGGTTCAGCGGGCGGTAGCGCAGGGTGCGGCCGGTCACCACCGGCTCGCGGGGTTGTTGCATCGCTTGCTCCATGGTGTCAGCTCTCCCGGGTTCCCATCAGTCCACGCGGGCGGAAGATCAGCATCACCACCAGCAGCAGGTACGGCAGCACCGGCGCCACCTGGGCCACCGTGAGCTTCCACAAGGAATAGAACGGCGTGGCCTCGCTGACGGCCAGCCCGAGGCTGGTCATCAGGCCCGCCAGCGAGGCGTCGATGGTGACCGCGAAGGTCTGCAGCACGCCGATCAGGATCGACGCAATGAACGCGCCCACCAGCGACCCCATGCCGCCCACCACCGCCACCACGAACACGATCGACCCGACCGCCGCGGCCATCGACGGCTCGGTGACAAAGGCATTGCCGCCGATCACCCCGGCCAGCCCGGCCAGCGCGGCGCCGCCGCCAAACACCATCATGAACACGCGCGGCACGTTGTGGCCGAGCGCCTCGACCATTTCCGGGTGCGTCAGCGCGGCCTGGATCACCAGCCCGATGCGGGTACGCGTCAGCACCAGGTAGATCGCCACCAGCATGCCCAGCGACACCAGCATCATGAAGGCGCGGTACTTGGGGAAGGACGAGGTGAACACCGTGAACAGCGGCCCGTCCAGCTCCGCGGGAATCCGGTACGGCACCGCCGCCAGGCCCCACACCAGCTTGACGCCCTCCTCCATCAGATAGGCCAGGCCGAAGGTGAACAGCAGCTCGGCCACGTGTCCGTACTTGTGCACCGTGCGCAGGCCGAAGCGCTCCACCAGCGCGCCCGCGCCCGCCACCAGCAGCGGCGCGAAGATCAGCGCCGGCCAGAACCCGACCTTGCTGGCGATGGTGTAGGCAAAGTAGGCGCCCAGCATGTAGAAGCTGGCGTGGGCAAAGTTGAGCACGCCCATCATGCTGAAGATCAGCGTAAGGCCCGATGACAGCATGAACAGCAGCAGCCCGTAGCTGATGCCGTTCAGCAGTGAGATGACGAAGAATTCCACAGCGTGTCCTTCAAGCTGGCGCCGCCATGCGTGGGCATGCCGGCATCCGTCCGGTTGGATTGAGGGTGAGCGTCCCCCTCCGGGGGCGGATGCCCGCCCCGGACGCTCCCCGGTATCGACCGAAAAAGACCGAAAGTATGCAGGATCGGGCAGCCACTTTGTCAGCGTGGCCGGTCCGTCACGAACAGGATCAGCTCGGCCGCTTCATCTGGCAGGAGGTCGGCTGGGCCGACACGTACTGGTCCATCAGCGCGTTGGTCTTCCAGCCGTAGCCGGTGTTTTCCTGGTCGTACTTGATTTCCTTGCCATCCACCTTGCTCCAGGTGGCGACCACCAGCGGCTGCTGCGCCTGGTGATCCGAGTTGCGCATCTCGACCGTGCCGTTCATGCTGTCGACCTTGATGCCCTCGAGCGCCTTGGCAACCTTGATCGGATCGGTCGAGCCGGTGTCCTTGAAGGCCTTGGACAGCATGGCAATGCCGGTGTAGGAGGCCATCACGTAGAAGTCATCGTTGTACTTCTTCTTGAAGCCCTCGATGACATCAGCCCCCTTGAACCCCTTGTTGTTGGGGTTGTAGTAGCCGACATACTTGACGTGCTCGGCGCCGGCGGCGCCCATCGCCGTGGGCACGCCGGTGGTGCCGGCGTAGTAGGTGTAATAGTTGGCGGTCAGGCCGGCATCCTTGCCCGCCTTGATCAGCAGCGCCAGGTCGCTGCCCCAGTTGCCGGTGATCACGGTATCGGCGCCAGAAGCCTTGATCTTGGCCGCGTACGGGGCAAAGTCCTTGACCTGCGCCAGCGGGTGCAGGTCTTCACCCACGATCTGGATGTCCGGGCGCTTGCGCTTCAGGTAGTCCTTGGCGGCGCGCGCCACCTGATGGCCGAACGAGTAGTTCTGATTGATCAGGTAGACCTTCTTGACGTTCGGGTCCTTGGCCAGGTAGGTCGTCAGCGCCTCCATCTTCATGTCCGAGTTGGCGTCCAGCCGGAAATGCCAGAAATTGCACTTGGCATTGGTCATGTCCGGGTCCACCGCGGCGTAGTTCAGGTAGACGATCTCCTTGCCCGGGTTGCGCTCATTGTGCTTGGCCACCGCGTCCTGCAACGCCAGCCCGACCGACGAGCCGTTGCCCTGCACGATATAGCGGATGTTCTGATCGACCGCCTGCTTGAGGATGGTCAGGCTTTCCTGCGGCGATAGCTTGTTGTCAAAACCTACTACCTCGAACTTGTGCGCGCCGGCCCAGTTCTTCTGGTTGGCAATGTCGGCGACATACTGCCAGCTCTTGAGCTGGTTCTGCCCAACGGGAGCCATCAGCCCCGATAGCGGGTCAATGAAGGCGATCTTCACCGTATCCGCGAGTGCGGTACCTGAAACCAGCGCAGAACCCAGTGCGGCAAACACGGCCACACCGGCCACCAGCGGACGCATTTTGGTCATACCTGTCTCCTTCACTCTTGTCGTTGGCTTGTCGTCGGATTTGGCTGGCTGCGCGGCGTCCTCCTTGCCACGCCTTGCAGTCGGCCCCGAACACGCCATGCCGCAAGCAGGCATGGCGCACCGGAAAGCGCGTGCCGGCGTCAGGCGGTCGGCAGCTTGTAGTCCTTGAACTGCTCGCGCAGCTTGAGCTTCTGCATCTTGCCGGTGGCGGTCAGCGGGATCTCGGTGACAAAGGCCACGTCGTCCGGGATCCACCATTTGGCGACCTTGCCATCGAAGAACTGCAGCAGTTCTTCGCGGGTGACTTCGGCGCCGGGCTTCTTCACCACCACCAGCAGCGGGCGTTCATCCCACTTGGGTGGTAGGCCGAGATGCAGGCCGCCATATGCACCGCGGGGTGCGCGGCGGCGACGTTCTCGATATCGATCGACGAGATCCATTCGCCGCCGGACTTGATCACGTCCTTGCTGCGGTCGGTGATCTGCATGAAGCCATCGGCGTCGATGGTGGCCACGTCGCCGGTCGGGAACCAGCCGTCGGCCAGCGGGTTGGCATCGTTGCGGAAGTAGCGCTCGATGATCCACGGCCCGCGCACCATCAGGTCGCCGAAGGCCTGGCCGTCCCACGGCAGCTCTTTGCCGTCGCCATCGACGATCTTCATGTCGACGCCGAAGATCACGCGGCCCTGCTTTTCCTGGATCTTGTGGCGGTCGGCGTCGGACAGGCCCTGGTGCTTGGCCAGCAGCTTGCACGACGTGCCCAGCGGCGACATCTCGGTCATGCCCCAGGCGTGGATCACCTCCACATCCAGCGCCTCGAGCGCGCGGATCATCGCCGGCGGCGCGGCCGAGCCGCCGATCACGGTGCGGCGGAAGGTGGAGAATTTGAGCTTGTTCGATTGCACGTGCTGGAGCAGGCCGAGCCACACCGTCGGCACGCCGGCGGAGAAGGTCACCTTTTCCTGTTCGAACAGTTCATAGATCGAGGCCCCGTCCAGCTTGGCACCCGGCAGCACCAGCTTGGCGCCGACCAGCGGCACCGAGTACGGCAGGCCCCAGGCATTGACGTGAAACATCGGCACCACGGGCAGGATCACGTCGCTGGCGGAGCAGCCCAGCGCGTCGGGGAGTGCCGACGCATACGAGTGCAGCACCGTCGAGCGGTGCGAATACAGCGCGCCCTTGGGGTTGCCGGTGGTGCCCGAGGTGTAGCACAGGCTCGACGCCTGGTTCTCGTCGAACTGGGACCATTCGTAGTTGCCGTCCTGCGCCTCGACCAGCTCCTCGTAGCACAGCAGCGGAACCCTGGATTCGGCCGGCATATGCGCGCGGTCGGTCATCGCCACCCAGCCCTTGACGTTGGGGCAGTGCGGCGCCACGCCCTCCACCAGCGGCAGGAAGGTCAGATCGAAGAAGATATAGCCATCTTCCGCATGGTTGACGATATAGGCAATCTGCTCGGGGAACAGGCGCGGGTTGATGGTGTGGCAGACGGCGCCCATGCCGGACACGCCGTAGTAGATCTCCAGGTGGCGGTAGCCGTTCCAGGCCAGCGTGCCGACGCGCTCGCCCTGCTTCACGCCCAGTGCGCCCAGCGCCTGCGCCAGCTTGCGGGCGCGCAGTTCGCAATCGCGGTACGTATAGCGATGCAGGTCGCCCTCCGTGCGCCGCGAGACGATCTCGGTGCTGCCGTAGTAACGCGCGGCGTGTTTGATGATGGAGGAAATGAGCAGCGGCGCGCTCATCATTTGACCCATCAATGCCATGAACCTGCCTCCTGAAAGTCTTGTGTAATCCGCCTGAAAACGAACAACCGTACTATTTTTGGCGGTCGCTTCCATGCACCAAATCGGCCTCCGGCCGATCTCGTTGTGCACTGCCATACTGTCGTTGCGTTGCCGTCGGGGTTGCCGTCGGTATTGCCATCGGATTCGGGGCCGCAATTCTGCGGAAGTCCATGCACCGGATTCATGTGCGCACTGAAGGAAGAAAATAACCGTGCGGTGCATGGCGGCATGACCGGTGGAGCGCGGTCGAGTGCCGTTGAGGACGTACAATACTGCGTGGCATGTTGCACCTCAACATGTCGTTTTCCCTAGCCACCATCGCATTTCCGTGCCCCCGGCATGCCGCGCTGCGCCGCCTTTTACGCGGTTCGCGGGCACATGGATGACCACACGGATTTCGCACCGCCCCCTTGCGCCCCGGCGCCCTTACGCGATGCCAGACACGCCCCAGTCACTAACCCCACAGCCCTCCGACGCGGCCGCTCTGGCCACGCTGTCCGTGCCCTGGCGCACCGCGCCCGGTTTCGCCGAACTCGGCGCGCAGTTCTTCACGCGGCTGCGCCCGACGCCGCTGCCATCGCCCTACCTGGTGGGGGTGGCGCCGGCCGCGGCGGCCCTGCTCGGCTGGGATGCCGGCATCGGCAGCCAGCAGGACTTCATCGAAACCTTTATCGGCAACCAGGTGCCGGACTGGGCCGACCCGCTCGCCACCGTCTATTCCGGGCACCAGTTCGGGGTCTGGGCCGGCCAGCTCGGCGACGGCCGCGCGATCCGCCTGGCGCAGGCGCAGACCGAGACCGGCCCGTGGGAAATCCAGCTCAAGGGGGCTGGCCTCACGCCCTACTCGCGCATGGCCGACGGCCGCGCGGTGCTGCGCTCGTCGATCCGTGAATACCTGTGCTCCGAGGCCATGGCCGCGCTGGGCGTGCCGACCACGCGCGCGCTGTCGATCGTCGGCTCGGACGCGCCGGTGCGGCGCGAGACCATCGAGACCGCCGCGGTGGTGACCAGGCTGGCGCCGACCTTTGTCCGCTTCGGGCACTTCGAGCATTTCGCCGCGCACGACGACGTGGCCGCGCTGCGCAAGCTGGCGGATTTCGTCATCGACACCTTCATGCCGGCCTGCCGCGACGATGCCCAGCCCTACCAGGCGCTGCTGCGCGAGGTCTCGCTGCGCACCGCCGACCTGATCGCGCACTGGCAGGCGGTGGGCTTCTGCCACGGCGTGATGAACACCGACAATATGTCGATCCTGGGCCTGACCATCGACTACGGCCCATTTGGCTTCCTGGACGCATTCGACGCCAACCACATCTGCAACCACTCCGATACGCAGGGCCGCTACGCCTACAGCCAGCAGCCGCAGGTGGCGTTCTGGAACCTGCACTGCCTGGCGCAGGCGCTGCTGCCGCTGTGGCTGGCACCGGAGAATGCCGACAAAGAAGGCGCGCGCGATGCCGCCGTGGAAGCCGCGCGCGCGGCGCTGGACCCGTTCCGCGACCGCTATGCGGCGGCGTTCTTCCGCCACTACCGCGCCAAGCTGGGCCTGCGCCCGCCCGCCGGCGGCGATGACAAGAGCGATGAGCCGCTGCTGACCAGCCTGTTCCAGCTGCTGCACGGCCAACGCGTGGACTACACGCTGTTCTGGCGCAAGCTGTGCGGCATCTCGTCGACCGATGCCTCGCGCGATGCGCCGGTGCGCGACCTGTTCCTGGACCGCGCCGCCTTTGACACCTGGGTGGCCGACTACCGCGTGCGCCTGCGCGCCGACCAGTCGCACGATGCCGCCCGCGAACTGGAAATGCTGGCGGTCAACCCCAAGTACGTGCTGCGCAACCACCTGGCCGAAACCGCCATCCGGCACGCCCGCGACAAGGACTTCACCGAAGCGGACCGGCTGCTGGCGGTGCTGTCGCGCCCCTTCGACGAACAGCCGGAAGCGGAGCACTACGCGGCGCTGCCGCCGGACTGGGCTTCCGGCCTGGAGGTCAGTTGCTCGTCGTGACGCCATCTGATCCGCGCCCTGCATGCCGGCGCCAGCCGGTGTAAGGTTCGCGGAGTTCGCACGACCAATGCCTTAACTGAGGAACCCATCCGAGGAAGCCCTGCAAGGACAAACCATGACCACCACCAAGACCGACGCCGAGTGGCGTGAACAACTCTCCGACATCGAATACCGCGTGACCCGCGAGGCCGCCACCGAGCGCCCCTTCACCGGACGCTACTGGGACCACTGGGACAACGGCATCTACCACTGCGTGGGCTGCGGCACGCCGCTGTTCGAATCCGCCACCAAATTCGACGCCGGATGCGGCTGGCCCAGCTATTTCCGCGCCATCAATGGCGAGGTGATTGCCGAGCACGTGGACCACAGCCACGGCATGACGCGGGTGGAGGTACGCTGCAAGGAATGCGGCAGCCATCTGGGCCATGTCTTCGAGGATGGCCCCGCGCCGACCGGCCTGCGCTATTGCATCAACTCGGCTGCGCTAAAATTCGATGATCGCGACCCGGCACAGCGTGCGGCGGATGATGCCCACGCCGCCGGCAGCGGCGACGAACCCCGGCGCGACCCGCAGCGCTAATGCCCCGGCAAGGACGCCGGACACAACCTGGTACCGCATGAAATTCCTGTTCGACCTGTTCCCGGTCATCCTGTTTTTTGCCGCCTTCAAGCTGGCTGACATCTACACCGCCACCGCCGTGGCCATTGGCGCCACGGTATTGCAGATCGGCTGGGTCTGGTTCCGCCACCGCAAGGTCGAGCCGATGCAGTGGGTCAGCCTGCTGATCATCGCGGTCTTCGGCGGCGCCACGCTGGTGCTGCACAACGAGACCTTCATCAAGTGGAAGCCGACCGTGCTCTACTGGATGTTCGCGGTGGCGCTGCTGGGCTCGGTGATCGGCTGGCGCAAGAACCTGATCCGCGCCATGATGGAAAAACAGGTGACCCTGCCCGACCCGGTGTGGGCGCGCCTGAACGCCGCCTGGGCCGGCTTCTTTGCCGCCATGGGCGTGCTGAACCTGTACGTGGCCTACCAGTTCTCGACCGAAACCTGGGTCAACTTCAAGCTGTTCGGCAGCATGGGGCTGATGCTGGTGTTCATCGTCGCCCAGAGTGTCTGGCTGTCGCGCCACATGCCCGAGAACAGCCAGGACTGACGGCCCTGCCCCTGCATCCCCCGAACCGAAGGAAACCATTGATGGCAGCCGATCCCGCCACTATCGAGGCGATGCTGCGCGAAGCGCTCGCCCCCAGCCACCTGGCCGTGCGCGACGACAGCGCGCTGCACGCCGGACATGCCGGCGCCGCATCCGGCGGCGGACATTACGACGTGACAATCGTCAGCGAGCGCTTTACGGGTCACAGCCGGGTTGCACGACACCGCATGGTGTATGATGCGCTGCGCGGTTTGTTCCCCTCGCAGATCCACGCACTTGCCGTGACTGCGTTCACCGACCAAGAGTACCAATCCCGCGCACCACGCGATTCTTCCAGCAACTCTCAGACCTGATTCCATGAAGACCACCGTCCTCTCGTTCAGCCTGGCGGCTGTGCTTGCTGCCGGCAGCCTGCCGGCCATCGCCCAGAATGCCGCCGTCGTGAATGGCAAGGCCATTTCATCGGCAAAGCTGGACAAGTTGATCGCCGGCACCGGCCAGCCCGACAACCCGGAGCTGCGCTCGCGCGCCCGCAACATGCTGATCGACCGCGAACTGCTCGCGCAGGAAGCCAACAAGCGCGGCCTGACCCAGCGCGACGACGTGCAGGAACAACTGGAACAGGCCCGCCTGAACGTGCTGGCCGGCGCAGTGTTCGAAGACTACGTGAAGACCCACGGCGCCAGCGACGCCGAGTTGCGCAAGCAGTACGACAAGATCAAGTCGCAGTTCGGCAACGGCAAGGAATACCACGCCCGCCATATCCTGGTGGAAAAGGAAGCCGACGCCAAGGCCATCATCGCCAAGATCAAGGGCGGCGCCAAGTTCGAGGACATGGCCAAGGCCTCGTCCAAGGACCCGGGCTCGGCCGCCAACGGCGGCGACCTGGACTGGGCCAACAGCGGCAGCTACGTGCCTGAGTTCTCGGCAGCCATGACCGGCCTGAAGAAGGGCCAGCTGACCGATACCCCGGTCAAGACCCAGTTCGGCTGGCATATCATCGAACTGGTCGACATGCGCGACGCCAAGATCCCGTCGTTCGAAGAGGTCAAGCCGCAGCTGACGCAGATGCTGATGGGGGACCAGAACTGGCAGCGCGAGCAGTTCCAGGCCATGATGAAGTCACTGAAGGACAAGGCCAAGATCCAGTAAGGCACGGTCCGGTCGCCCCCCGCCGGTCCTGCAAGATTCAAGGATGCAGCGCGTGGAGTCGACTGGCCGTTACTGGCAACTCTGGCATCTCTCGTCCCGGGGCATGTGCTATTGCGCACTGGCCTGGGCGACCCTGGACGGCGCCGTCCCCGGCTGGCGCCAGCTCCATCCCTATCTCCCCTTGCGTGACCGTTACGCGCCCGAGAAGATCCTGCACGCCGTGGTGGCGTACAAGGAGGCTCGCGGCGAGATCAGGCCGCCTCCTGGTTTTGAAGCTGGGAGGATGCTGACTTATGCGTATGCGTCGTGGAGTTCGCGGCTTAGGGGGGGTGTATCTGGGTGAGGGTTGGTTTTTGGCGCTGCGGTTGGGTGTCGGGCTTGACTGGCGTGGGCTGTTTCGCCGGCGTAGCCGGCGAGTCACTTTTTGTCCGAGCGACAAAAAGTAACCAAAAAACGCGTCGCCTATGCGGCTGGCAATAAATTGCACGGCGTTGGTGGTTCGGGCGGTGGTGATTTCCGCCGATTTGTGTGGTGGTTCGAGCCAGCTACGCTCCCTGTCTGGTGCCTCCGTCCACGGACTATTGGACGAACCCGACTTTAGGTTGTTGGCAGCCTGCTAACCAGGTTATCGGTGGGACGCCTTCGGCTGCGCTGCGCGCACGCAGCATCTCAGGTCGGAGGCCCGGGCACGGAGTGCATCGCTGCGCTTGCACCGCGTGGTCGCGGATGACGCCGAACCCAACGCTGTTAGGACCTGGTCGGTCGCTCTGCTTAGGGCCGGCGCGCAGCGCAGCCGTAGGCGTCCCCCCGATGGCGGTCTTAGCAGGCTGCCAATCCCCTAAAGTCGGGTTCGTCCAATAGTCCGTGGACGCAGGCACCGGACAGGGGGCGTAGCCGGGTCGAACGGGCACCCACATCGAACGGAAATCACCGCCGCCCGAACTACCAACGCCGAGGAATGGATTGCCAGCCGCATAGGCGACGCGTTTTTTGGTTACTTTTTGTCGCTCGGACAAAAAGTGACCCGCCGGCTACGCCGGCGGAACAGCCCACGCCCGTCAAGCCCGACACCCAACCGCAGTGCCGGAGCCCCAAAACCCCCTTCACCCCACCCACTTCCTCGCATTCCGGAACATCCGCATCCACGGGCTGCCACCATCGGCAACCTGCTTCCAGGCGTCCGGCGCCCAGCTCATGGTCGCGGCACGGAACACGCGCTCCGGGTGCGGCATCAGCACGGTGAAGCGGCCGTCCACGGTCGTCACCGAGGTGATGCCGTCGGGCGAGCCGTTCGGGTTGAGCGGATAGGTCTGCGTGACCGCACCGTAGTTGTCGACAAAGCGCAGCGCCACGTGGGCCTGGTCGATATTGCCCTGCTGCGAGAAGTCGGCAAACCCTTCACCGTGGGCGACAACGATCGGAATGCGGCTGCCTTCCATGCCGGCGAAGAAGATCGACGGTGAGGACTGCACTTCCACGGTCACGTAGCGCGCTTCGTACTGTTCCGACTGGTTGCGCGTGAACTTGGGCCACGCACCGGCTCCCGGAATGATCGGGGCCAGGTTGCTCATCATCTGGCAGCCGTTGCACACGCCCAGCGCAAAGGTGTCCTGGCGGTTGAAGAAGGCAGCAAACTGCTCGGCCATCTGCCCGTTGAACAGGATGGTCTTGGCCCAGCCCTCGCCCGCGCCCAGCACGTCGCCGTAGCTGAAGCCGCCGCAGGCAACGAAACCGCTGAAGTCGGCCAGGTTGGCGCGGCCGGCGATCAGGTCGCTCATGTGCACGTCGTGCGTGTCAAAGCCGGCGCGGTCCATGCTGTACGCCATCTCGATCTGCGAGTTGACGCCCTGCTCGCGCAGGATCGCCACGCGCGGACGGGCGCCGGTGGCAATGAACGGTGCGGCGATGTCTTCGGCCGCATCGAAGGTCAGCACCGGGCTGATGCCGGGGTCGGCGGCGTCCAGCAGGCGGTCATATTCGCTGTCGGCGCAGGCCGGATTGTCGCGCAGGCGCGCGATGCGCCAGCTGACTTCGCTCCAGTTGCGCTGCAGGTCGGTGCGCGAGGCACCGAAGACTTTCTTGGCATCGCGGTAGACCTCGATCTGGTCGGTCGCGTTGAGCTTGCCCACCACGTGGCTGCAGGCCGACAGGCCGGCTTCGCGCAGCACCGCGAAGACCGTGTCGCGGTCTTCCATGCGCACCTGCACCACCGCGCCCAGCTCTTCCGCGAACAGCGCGCGCAGGGTCTGGTCGTTGCGGCGCTCGGCGATCTGCTGCGCCCAGTTCTTGGCGTCGCCGTAGTCCTGCTCCTGCTGCGGGTCCAGCGCCAGCATGTCGACGTTGAGCGAAACGCCGCAGTGGCCGGCAAAGGCCATCTCGGCCAGCGTGGCCAGGAAGCCGCCGTCGGAACGGTCGTGGTAGGCCAGCAGCTTGCCTTCGCGGTTCAGGCGCTGGATCACGTTGAAGAAGTTCTTCAGGTCTTCGGCGTTGTCGACGTCGGGGGCGCTGTCGCCCACCTGCTGCATCACCTGCGCCAGGATGCTGCCGGCCATGCGGTTCTTGCCGCGGCCCAGGTCGACGGCGATCAGCACGGTGTCGCCGGCATCGGTGCGCAGCTGCGGAGTCAGCGTACGGTTGACGTCGTCCACCGCGGCAAAGGCCGAGATGATCAGCGACACCGGCGCCACCACTTCCTTGTTGACGCCGTCGTCCTGCCACTTGGTGCGCATCGACAGCGAATCCTTGCCGACCGGGATGCTGATGCCCAGTGCGGGGCACAGCTCCATGCCGACGGCGTGCACGGTGTCATACAGCCTGGCGTCCTCGCCTTCCACGCCGCAAGCCGCCATCCAGTTGGCCGACAGCTTGACCTTGCCCAGGTCCTTGACCGGCGCGGCGGCCAGGTTGGTCAGGGCTTCGCCGATCGCCATGCGGCCTGAGGCAGGCGCGTTGATCACGGCCAGCGGCGTACGCTCGCCCATGGTCATGGCCTCGCCGGCGTTGCCCTGGTAGTCGAGCGTGGTCACGGCCACGTCGGCCACCGGCACCTGCCACGGGCCGACCATCTGGTCGCGCGCGTTCATGCCGCCCACGGTGCGGTCGCCAATGCTGATCAGGAACGATTTGCTGGCCACGGTCGGGTGGCGCAGCACGTCGCGCACGGCCTGCTCCAGGCTGATGCCGGTGACGTCAACGGCGGGCAGTGCCTCTTCCACGCGCTTGACGTCGCGGTGCATGCGCGGCGGCTTGCCCAGCAGCACGTCCATTGGCATGTTGACGGCGTAATGGTCCTTGAGCGCGGCGTCGACGCTGGCGTCGACCAGTTGCAGCTGCTTTTCTTCGGTAGCGATGCCCACCACGGCGAACGGCGAGCGCTCGCGCTGGCACATGGCCTGGAACTGCGGGAAGCTGTCCGGCGCGATCGCCAGCACATAACGCTCCTGCGACTCGTTGCACCAGATCTCGGCCGGCGACAGGCCGGACTCTTCCAGGTGCACCTGGCGCAGGTCGAAGCGCGCGCCGCGGTCGGCGCCGTCCACCAGTTCCGGGAAAGCGTTGGAGATGCCGCCCGCGCCGACGTCGTGGATCGACAGGATCGGGTTGGCGTCGCCCAGCTGCCAGCAGGCGTTGATCACCTCCTGCGCGCGGCGCTCCATCTCGGGGTTGCCGCGTTGGACCGAATCGAAGTCCAGGTCGGCGGTGTTGGTGCCGGTCGCCATCGAGCTGGCGGCGCCGCCGCCCATGCCGATGCGCATGCCCGGGCCGCCCAGCTGGATCAGCAGCGTGCCGGCCGGCAGCGGGTTCTTGTGCGTGTGCGCGGCATCGATGTTGCCGATGCCGCCGGCGATCATGATCGGCTTGTGGTAGCCGCGCACGGTGCCGCCCACGTTCTGCTCGTAGACACGGAAGTAGCCGCCCAGGTTGGCGCGGCCGAACTCGTTGTTGAAGGCGGCGCCGCCGAGCGGGCCGTCGATCATGATCTGCAGCGGCGAGGCGATGCGATCCGGCTTGCCGGTCACGCCAGGCTTGTCGTCGGGGTTGCGGTGCGCCACCGGCTGGGCGGCGTCGCGGTCGTTTTCCCAGGATTCGACCGCTTCGGGCAGCATCAGGTTGGACACCGTGAAGCCGGTCAGGCCGGCCTTGGGCTTGGCGCCGCGGCCGGTCGCGCCTTCGTCGCGGATTTCACCGCCGGCGCCGGTGGAGGCGCCCGGGAACGGCGAGATCGCGGTCGGGTGGTTGTGCGTCTCCACCTTCATCAGCGTGTGGGTCAGCGCCTCGTGGCGGCCGTACTTGTGGTCGTCGCCGCGCGGGAACCAGCGTTCGGCCACGTCGCCTTCCATCACCGCCGAGTTGTCCGAGTAGGCCACGATCGAGCCCTGTGGATTGAGCTGGTGCGTATTGCGGATCATCGCGAACAGCGACTTGTCCTGCTGCACGCCGTCGATGGTCCAGGTGGCGTTGAAGATCTTGTGGCGGCAGTGTTCGCTGTTGGCCTGCGCGAACATCATCAGCTCGACGTCGGTCGGGTTGCGCTCCAGCTTGGCATAGGCATCGACCAGGTAGTCGATCTCGTCCTCGGACAGCGCCAGGCCCATCTCGACGTTGGCCGCGGCCAGCGCGTTGCGCCCGGCCGAGATGTCGATAAAGCGCAGCGGCTTGGCCGGCAGTTCCTGGAACAGGCCGGCGGCGTCATCGCGCGTGGCGACCACGGTCTCGGTCATGCGGTCGAACAGGTGCGCGGCAACGGCCGCGCGGGTATCCGCGTCCAGCGACTTGCGCCCGCGCAGCAGGCCCTTCTTGCAGATTACGGTGATCTCGATGCCGCGCTCGATGCGGTGGATATGCGAGAGGCCGCAGTTATGGGCGATGTCGGTGGCCTTGCTGGCCCACGGCGAGATCGTGCCGAAGCGAGGGATCACCACGAAGCGGTCGCCGTCGGACGGCTCGTCGAACGGCGCGCCGTAGGTCAGCAGCGCCGCCACGCGGGACTGCTCTTCGGCCGACAGCGGCGTCTGTGCGTCAACAAAGTGCAGGAACTGGCCATGCACCGATTCAATATCGGCGTCGATCTGCCGCAGGGCGGTGAGCAGGCGTTGCTGACGGAAGGCGGAAAGCGCCAAAGCGCCGGGGAAGCACGAGAAATGCGCCATGATCGTAGCGGTCGGGAGGCGGTGAGGTAGGGGCTGCTGCTTAGCCGGCACCGCTGCATGGGGTGCCGACTGGCGGGAAACCGCTATTGTACCTTGCCGGCACCCGGATTTTGCACTGCGACATCACGGCGGGATCGTGTTACCGCCCATACTGATAATGACTATGCGTCACTTTTACAGAATAGCAGGCTCAGAGTGACGTCGCCGAGCGCGCGGCCTGCTCGTACAGGCCGGTCAGCACCCGCATCAGCCGGGCAAGTTCGCCGATCTCGGCATTCTCTTCGCTGCCTTCGGTAAAGTTGCTGGTCAGGCATTGTTCGCGGATCTCGCGGTAGCGCGCGCAGGCCTCGGCACCGGCCGGGGTGGTCGAATAAGTGGCCTCCTTGCCGACCCGCTCCCCGCTCACCAGCCCCAGCCCCTGCAGCTTCTTCAAGGCGTAGGTCACCAGGTGCGTGTCTTCCACGTTCAGCACGAAGCAGATATCGGCCAGCCGCTTGGGCCGGCCGCGATGGTTCACGTGATGCAGCACCAGCACGTCCAGGAAGGTCAGGTCGCGCACGCCGGCCGCGCCCATGCAGCGCACCACCCAGCGGCTGTAGGCGTTGTAGGCAGTGTTCAGCCCGAACTCGAACTCGGACAGCTCGGGCTGCGCACCGACACCAGGTGCGAGGACGACACGATATTGGCCCCGGCCGCGCGCGACAGCGCGGTGGCTGGCCTTGCCTGATCGGCAACGGCTGGGGCGTCGGCCACGGCGGCGGCGGTGTGCCCGCCCTCGGCTGGCTTGCGTGGCATGCGGGAGACTCCTTTTGATGGGGGCGGCGCTGGCGCCTCGGTGCCAGTTATAAGCACGGAGCGCGCCCCGGCAATTTTAGCTTGACAGTTTATTGGCGAATTATGATGAACAATCCTCCCCACCAGGCCTTGCCCTGCCTGACTTTATGGGTCGTCATCATATTTTTTACCGACATTTTTACCGGGCAGAACGTGCTTTATGGCACACCAATGCCCATCGGGGATTATGCCGCGCATTCGCCCCATGCAGAACAGTGGTGCGCTATCGGCGCTTCGGATATACCGGGATCTCCGGCGTGGACAGGTGCCACCGCATGGTGGTGCTGAAAGGAATGCCCCGGAAATCGATCAGTGGCGCCTTGCAGCGGATCCGCTGATTACCGTCGAAATCCCGGAAGAGGCCCCTCTCAAGCGGGGAGCACCGCAAGCCTTTTACCTGGGGGCGTCTCTCGATAAGGACCGCTCAGATCTCCTGAAAGGCCCGCTGAATGGTCACACCTGGCGCCGACATACCAATCTGCAGAATCTCGCCCGCCGTTGAGTCGGTCATGTAAAGCGTCTTTCGATCCGGTCCGCCAAACGCCACATTGGTCAGCGAGTGGCCGGGCGTGCCACGGATGACCTCGACTGGCTCTGCACGGTGATTCAGCACCCATACGTAGGCGAGGCCGGGGTTGGCCACCACCAGGCGGCCGTCGACGTCCATCGCGAGCCCGTCCGGCCCGCTGGGGCCATATGACGTGAAGAACTGCCCGGCCTTCGACACGCTGCCGTCCTCCTGCAAAGGCATGCGCCAGACGCAGTTGCCGCGCGTGACGGCAACGAACAGGAAACGCTCGTCCGGCGACAGCACGATGCCATTCGGGCTTGGCACGTTGGCGAGCAGCAGCTCGAGCCGGCCTTCGCGGGTCAGCCGATAGACCCTGCCTGTGGGGTCGTGCAGGCCGGTCTGGCCCTGATCGGTGAAATAGATGTTCCCGCGCGCATCCAGCGTCAGGTCATTGACGCCTTTGAAGCTTTCCGTATTGCGGCGCGGCAGGTATGGCCGGACCTGGCCGGTGCGCAGATCGACTTCCATCAGGCCGTTACGGTAGTCCGTCACAAGCAAGGACTCAGGGCCAAGGAACTTCATGCCATTGGGCTCGCCGTCCCACTTGGCAACCAGGTCCCAATCGCCCTTGGGGTCGATCCTGAAGATGCGCCCATTCGGGATATCGGTAACGTACAGGTTGCCCTCGCCGTCTGCCACGGGGCCCTCCAGAAAGGAGTCGATTTCACGGCCGCCCAGGTTCGCCCTGGACCATTCGCTTCGTCGTGGCTGGCGGTAGCGGGCCGGAAGACTGGAAAACGGCTGCGCTTCCCGGATGGTCGGTGAGTTCAGTAGAAACATGCGCTGACACCTGTTGATTGTCTCGCCGGCAGTACAGGCCCGGGAGGCCATGCGCCGCCGCCCCGCTGCAGGCAACCGGCCACTATTGCTTCTGGAACCCCGTACCGCGTGCAACCTTCCCCCAGAATGCGGTTCTGTTGGCCACTTCGGTACTGAAGGTCCCGGCATCCCAATAGCCCGGCTCGGCGCCGATGCTCTCAGCATAGGCTTGCATGTCCGGCGTCGCCATCGCCTTGCCCACCTCTTTCTGCAGGCGGTCCAGCACCTCGGCGGGCGTGCCCCTGGGTGCCCACAACCCGGTGAAATTCGTCACACCGTAACCATTGACGCCAGCCTCGGCGAAGGTAGGCACGTTCGCCAGCGCAGGCAGGCGTTTCGTGCCGCTGACGGCCAGCACGGTCAGCTTGTTGCCCTTGACCTGTCCGATGACGCCCGGAATGGACGCCATCTGGAAGTCGACGGTGCCGCTCAGCACCGCGACGGTAGCCTCGCCTGCGCCTTTGAACGGCACATGCATGAAGTGCGTGCCCGCGGCGACACCGAAGGCTTCGCTGGCGAAGTGAGGGGTTGAGCCGGGTCCGCCAGATCCATATGAAACCTTGTCATCGACCTTGGCCGCGGCAATCAGGTCGGCCAGCGTCTTGTACTTTCCTCCAGCCTTGACGACCACGCCCATGGGCGCAAAGACGTATGCCGCAACGGGCTGCAGGTCTTTGGCAGGATCAAAAGGCAACGTCTTGAAGATGTGGGGCAACAGCGCGTAGGTCGTATCGTTGGCCAGCAGCGTGTAGCCGTCCGGCGCTGCGCGGGCGACCTGGGCCGCGCCGATCGTTCCCGTCGCGCCGACCTTGTTTTCCACATAGAAGCTCTGGCCCGTCTGCTCCGAGAGGCGCTGCGCCATTTTGCGGGTGACTGCGTCCACGGCGCCGCCGGGCGGATAGGGAACGACGATCTTGACGGGCTTGCCAGGCCAGCCTTGCGCTTGCGCGATCATCGACATGGCGGCAAGGATGGCGAACGCCAGGCCTCGGCGCTTCCATGCCGCGCTTTCCTTCTTTTTCATGTTGTCTCCAATGCAGACGAGAGTTCTTATACCGCGCGGGCTGGCTTAGCGGTACGGCGCGTGCGCCATTGGCGCAACGCGCGCGGCATGCCGCCAGTCCGGCACCAGCGCGGCTACTGCTGTCCGACTGCCGGCTCGCGAACCGAGTTCAGGACCGCGACGGTGTTGGTCGCGGCCGCGACACCCATATTGACGTAGGCCGCACTTGTTACGCCCCCGATATGCGGGCTCAGCACGAAGCCAGGCTGCCGCTGGAAGATATGGGGCGCGGACATCGGTTCGCGCGCAAAGCTATCCAGGCCGGCGGCCGCCACGCGGCCCGACTGGACTGCCTGGAACAGCGCCGCTTCGTCGATCAGTCCGCCCCGTGCGGTGTTGATGAGGATCACGCCAGGCTTGCAACGCGCGAGCGTGGCGGCGTTGACCATCTCCTTGTTGTCCGCCGTCAACGGGCATTGCAGCGAGATGACATCCGAGGCCTCCCAGATTTTGTCCAGTGGGACGGCCTCGATATAGTCGGGCAGGTCGGCGGCGAACGGATCGAAACCAATCACCCGCATGCCGATGGCGTCGCACATCCTGGCGAAGCGTCGGCCGATGGCACCCAGGCCGATCAGTCCGACCGTCAGGCCATTCAGTTCCAGGCTCTTGTGCGTCGCTTTGTCCCAGTGCCCGGCATGCATGCGCGCATCCAGCTTCACCACCGACTTGGCGCACGCCAGCATCAGCGCCAGCGCATGTTCGGCAACGGCGGCGGCATTCGCCCCGGCGGCGGCGGTCACCGTGATGCCGCGCGCCTGCGCGGCAGCTTTGTCGATGGTGTCAGTGCCGGTGCCGTGTTTCGAAATCACCTTCAGCGCGGGTGCCGCATCCATGACTTCGGCGGTTACGCTGCCGTAGCGCACGATCATGCCGACCGGGTTGTGCTTCCGGGCCAGTGCCACCAGATCGGCGGCCTGTGGCGTTCTTCCCGCGAATGCGACCTCGTAGTCGCCCAGCAGCGCGAGCGCTTCCGGCGCGAGGTCTGCACCCGTGACGATGATGACCGGCTTGCTTGTCACAGTGCTTCTCCCTGCTTCAGGACGCCCGCCGTCACCAGCGATGCCAGCAGCCAGGGCGCGGTGGTATTGCCTTCCTTGATCTGGGCAATGCGCACGGCTTCCGCTGCCTCCTTCTTTGCCGCGGCATCAAGCAAGGCTTCGATCTTTTCGCGCTCTACCACGACCAGGCCATCGGCGTCGCCGCAGATGAAGTCGCCAGGATTCACCGTGACGCCGCCAACGGAAATAGGGTGACCAATGCGGCCGCCGACTTCCTTGGTCGGGCCGTTAGGGTTCGTGCCCACCGAAAAGACCGGAAACTGCATGTCGTCCAGCTCGAGGCTGTCCCGCACCGCGCCGTCGATGACCACACCGGCAAGGCCGCGCTGGCGGGCGGCATGCATCATGATGGTTCCCATCAGCGCAGAAGTCTGATCCCCCTTGCCGTCGACGACCAGGACATCGCCCGGCTGCGCCAGCGCCAGTGCTGCATGGATCATCAGATTGTCGCCGGGACGGACCTCGACTGTGAAGGCGGGCCCGGCCACTTTCATCGCCGGGCGCAAGGCCCGGATCCGGCCATGCAGCGCACCGCGGCGTCCGCCGACATCGGAGAGGATCGCCGGCTGGAACCTGGCGGCCCTTGCCACGATGTCTGCGGGCACGCGCTCAAACGATTTGATGATGTTGGGCAAAGTCATGATGGACTCCAGGCAATATGAAATGGATGGGTAGATGCGGGCATTAATCCAGCTTGGTGCCGGAGGCCTTGATGACCGACGCCCAGCGTCCGGTGTCCTGCTTGATCAGTGCAGTGAAGGCTTCCGGCGTGCCAGCCAGCACCGATGCACCTTGTTCATTCAGCTTGCTGGCGAGCGCCGGGGACTTGAGCGCCTTGTTGAACTCGGTATTCAGGCGCGCCACGATGTCCTTCGGTGTCGCGGCAGGCGCGACAAAGCCAAACCAGGTCGCGGTATCAAAGCCGGGGTAGCCCAGTTCGGCGACTGTCGGCACCTGAGGCAGGTCTTGCACGCGCTTCGGCGACGTCACCGCGAGCGGCCGCAGTCTGTTGTTCTTGATATGCCCGAGCAACGTTGGCACGGATGCCATGTAGAGATCGACCTGACCGCCCATCAGGTCGTTGACCGCCTGCGCGGCGCCCTTGTACGGCACGTGGGTGAACTTCACCTTCGCGGTAGCCTGGAGTTGCTCGCCACCCAGGTGCGCCACCGTGCCGTTGCCGGGCGACGCAAAATTGATCGTCCCGGGCTTTGCCTTGGCAGACTGGATGACGTCCTTCAGCGTCTTGTAGGGCGAGTTGACGTGCGTCACCAGCACCAGCGGCGCCGAGGCGACCAGCCCGATGGGCGTGAGGTCCTTCAACGGGTCATAGGGCAGCCGTTCGTACAGTGAGGGATTGATGGCCAGGTTACTGGTCTGCCCCATGACGATGGTGTAGCCGTCGGCAGGCGCCTTGGCCGCCGCGTCCACGCCGAGGTTGCCGCCCGAGCCTGGCTTGTCCTCCACCACAAACACCCAGCCAGTCGACTTGGCAACCGTATTGGTCACTTCTCGCGCAATGATGTCCGTGCCCCCGCCGGCGGGAAAAGGGACGATGACCCGGATGGGCTTGGCGGGGTACTGCGGCGCGGCATGAGTAAGCGCGGATGCCGCCAGCATGCCTGTGGCAAGCACTATTAAGCAGCGACGGGAAATTGCCTTCATGACTGTCTCCGAATCTCGTTTCATTGTGGTTCGGATTGTGGTCTGTCGTTTCAAGGCATACAATGCCGTTTCATACCGTGCAACCAAGTCCGTTCTATGAACCGTAGGAGTGAATCTAAAGGCGCTTCTGGCGGCGACGCCCCCGGCTCTGTGATTGCGGTAACCCGCGCCCTGCGCGTCCTTGAGGCGTTCGGCGTCAATGACCCTCAGCTGTCACTCGCGGAACTGAGTCGGCGAACTGGCATCCACAAGACCACCGTGCTCCGGTTGGCCCGCACGCTGGCGGTGGACGACTATCTGGTGCAGAAGGAAGACGGAAGCTGGAGGCTGGGGCGGGCAGCGGGATGGCTTGGCGCGTGCTACCAGGCAACCTTCAACGTGCAGGAAGTGGTAGAGCCAGTCCTGCGCGAACTGACGATCAAGACCGGGGAAAGCGCGTCGTTCTACGTCCGCGAGGGGCAACAGCGAACGTGCCTGGTGCGCGTCGAAGGACCGCAGGCCATCCGCCATCACGTCCGGATCGGGGCGGCACTGCCGCTGGACAGCGGTTCGCCGGGCCGCGTCATACTGGCGTTCTCGGGAGAGTCCGGCGAGCTGTATGAAATGATCCGCCGCCGTGGTTTTCATCTGTCGCTCGGTGAGCGCGAGCCCGAAGTCTCGAGCGTGTCTGCGCCGGTGTTCGGATTGCACTGGCGGCTCTTGGGCTCCATGTGCATTTCGGGACCGACCTCCCGGCTAAACGAAGCGCGTTTGCTGGAGTTGGCACAGACTGTCGTCGACGCGGCGAACAAGCTTTCTTATGCCATGGCAGGAAGCCAGCGGCCTGCGATGCAGGTGGAAAGGCCGTCGACCTGGCACCCCTGATGGTTCAGGTGCCCGCAATGCTTCCACATGGCATCGTCGAGCCCACCGCTCGATATCACCACGCCAGCACAACCCGGTTCCCCGCTATTCACCGGGCAGCTCATCAATCAGTCGAACGCCATCGAGGCACGCGCCGCCGGCCACGCCTGCCGCGAGGTAGCGCCCTGGATAAGACTTCAGTCAGGGTCTCGCGCCGGCCATTGAGGCGGTAGTCAAGTCGGAAGGTGACCGTCCCTTTCGGGCTAACCGCCGCATAGAGGCCATCCCTATCTGTCACCTTGTAGAGCTTCTTGCTACCCTTGAGGTTCTTGAGCTTCGTGTCAGTCAGCATCGGCGCGGCGTGACGGTAGATCCAGCAGCTCGGATTCCACCGTCGAATTTACCGTCACCAAGAGGTGATTTCAGCCGATTGACAGCGATGCACAAGGCATCATGATTTGCAGCAACCTGTTGATTTATAAAAACAAGCGGATAGATGCGGATCGACCGGGAAGGTCCGGTCATTGGCGAATCATGAGCATGAACACCTAATAAATACAGGTAAAGCATGAGGAAGGACGCCGGCCATGACTGGCCCTGCGCGGTGCAACGCGCCCTTCCCCGTGCTGGCAGGCGGCCGCCACCATGGCGGTGCCCGCCCCGCCCTCGCACCCGTTTGCAGACCCCATGCCCTCCATGCTTCCCGACCTCGACACCCTGAACACCCGCCTGCGCGACGGCGCCACCAGCCGTGCGCAGATCATCAAGCAGGCGACCGCGCTGGCAGCCACACCGGCTGCCAAGGCCGTATTCCTGCGCAGCACCTTCGAGGCCGCGGCCCAGATCGCACGCGCAGCCGATGCCGCCGGCCGCGCCGGCAAGGCACTGCATCCGCTGGCGGGGCTGCCGGTTTCGGTCAAGGACCTGTACGACGTCGCCGGCGAAGTCACCAGCGCGGCCTCGCTGGTGCGCAAGGATGCCGCGCCGGCTACGGCGGATGCCACCGTGGTCGCCCGCCTGCGCGCGGCAGGGGCAGCCCTGGTCGGGCGCACCAACATGACGGAGTTCGCGTTCTCGGGCGTGGGCATCAATCCACACTACGGCACGCCGGTCAACCCGGCCGGCACGGATGGCGTGGCACGCATCCCGGGCGGATCGTCGTCGGGTGCAGCCGTTTCGGTGGCGCTGGGGCTGGCGGTCGCGGCGCTTGGCAGCGACACCGGCGGTTCCATCCGCATCCCCGCCGCGCTGTGCGGCATCACCGGCTTCAAGCCCACCACGCGGCGCGTGCCGCTGACCGGCGCGTTTCCGCTGTCCTACACGCTCGACACCGCCTGCGCGATGGCGCGCACGGTCAGCGACTGCATTGCCGTGGACACCGTGATCGCGGACGGCGCAGTGATCCCGCGCGTCGCCAACCCCGCCGCCACGCGGCTGGCGATCCCGCGCCAGGTCCTGCTGGACGACCTCGACCCGGTGGTGGCGCGCGCCTTTGACCGCGCGCTGGGCCGGCTGTCGGCCGCCGGCGTGCAACTGGAGCATGTCGATCTGCCCGAGCTCGGCGAACTGGCCGGCCTGAACGCCCAGGGCGGCTTCAGTTCAGCCGAAGCCTATGCAATCCACCGCCACATGCTGGCCGCCCGGCGCGACCTGTATGACCCGCGCGTGGCCTCGCGCATCGACCGCGGCGCCAATGTCAGCGCCGCCGACTATATCGACCTGGGCCGCGCCCGCCTGGACTGGATCGCCCGCATGGAAGCGCGCCTGGCCCGCTTCGACGCCGTGGTCTGCCCGACCGTGCCGATGGTCGCGCCCGAGATTGCGCCGCTGCGCACCGATGATGCGCAGTTCTTCCGCGTCAATGCCCTGCTGCTGCGCAATACCTCGGCCTTCAATTTCCTTGACGGTTGCTCGATCTCGATGCCCTGCCACGCGCCGGACGAGCTGCCCGTGGGCCTGATGCTGTC
Source organism: Cupriavidus necator (assembly GCA_022041995.1). Classification (GTDB taxonomy): domain Bacteria; phylum Pseudomonadota; class Gammaproteobacteria; order Burkholderiales; family Burkholderiaceae; genus Cupriavidus. The sequence continues at coordinate 1,748,163 of CP074381.1, read as the reverse complement.
GCACGGCCCGATGCGCGATGCCGACCTGCTGGGCACGGCCCTTGCGTTGGAACGCATCGTGCAACCTTCACAGCGCGACGACTGAGCCCGCCGCGCCGTTGATCTTGCGCCGGCCGCACGCCCCCGACCAGGCGCGTGCGGCGGGCACCAGGTAGTACGCACCAGCGAATACGCAGCATGCAGTACAACCGCGCCCCCGCGCGCACACCAGGAGAGATCGAGATGCGAGTCAAGGCAATCGTTGCAGCCGGCCTGATGCTGGCCGCCGTGGCGGCACAGGCGGATACCAAGTGGGACCTGCCGACCGGTTATCCGGTCAGCAACCTGCACACCGAGAACCTGCAGCGGATGGCCAACGACGTGGACAAGGCCACCGGCGGCAAGCTCAGGATCGTGCTGCATCCCAATGGATCGCTGCTCAAGGCCAACGAGATCAAGCGCGGCGTGCAGACCGGCCAGGTGCAGATGGGCGAGATCCTGATGTCCTTGCTGGCCAACGAGAATCCGGTGTTCGGCGTCGATGCGGTGCCATTCCTGGCCACCAGCTATGTCGATGCCTACAAGCTGTGGCAGGCCTCGCGCCCGGTCACCGAGAAGGTGCTCGACAAGCAGGGCATGAAGCTGCTGTACGCGGTGGCCTGGCCGCCGCAGGGCATCTATGCCAACAAGCCGATCAATTCAGCCGCGGACATGAAGGGCCTGAAATGGCGCGCGTACAACCCGGCCACCTCGCGCATCGCCGAGCTGGTCAGCGCCCAGCCGGTGACCATCCAGGCCGCCGACCTGGCGCAGGCGCTGGCCACGGGCACGGTCAACTCCTTTATGTCGTCGGGCGCGACCGGCGTCGACACCAAGGTGTGGGAGAGCGTGAAGTACTTCTACACGGTGGACGCCTGGCTGCCCAAGAACATGCTGGTGGTCAGCAAGAAGGCGTTCGCGGCGCTGGACAAGCCGACCCAGGAGGCCCTGCTCAAGGCCGTCGCCGATGCCGAGAAGCGCGGCTGGCAGGTCTCCGAGCAGAAGACCAGGGAGTACCTGGCGACCTTGTCGCGCAACGGCATGACGGTGCAGCCGCCTTCGCCGCAACTCAAGTCCGATATGCAGAAGGTGGGCCAGACCATGGTGGATGACTGGTCCAGGGGCGCGGGCGAGGACGGCAAGTCCATCCTGGACGCCTACCACAAGTAGGCTGCGGGCCTGCCCGCATCCATGAACTCCCCACCCTTGCCGCGCAGGCTGGCATGGCGGGGAGCCCCTTCCCTCCCTGACGCCGTCCATCATGCCAACTGCCCCCTCCTCCAAGCGCTGGCTCGACCGCCTGCTTGACCTCTTTGCCATGCTCGGCGCGCTGTGCATCCTCGCCGTCTGCGTGATCATGATCCTGATGTCGCTGTCCCGGGAGACCTCGGTGATCTTCAAGGGTGGCGATGACATCGTCGCCTGGCTGTGCGCGGCGTCCGCCTTCCTGATCCTTGGCCAGACCTTCCAGCATGGCGGCATCGTGCGCGTCGAGATGCTGCTGGGCGCCGTGGGCCCACGCCGGCGCCGGGTGCTGGAACTGGTCTCGCTGACCATCTGCCTGGCGTTTGCCGCCTACGCGGCCTGGGCGCTGGGCACCTTCGCCTGGCAGAGCTGGGACATCGGTGATGTCTCGCAAGGACAGATCGTGATTCCGTTGTGGATGCCGCAGAGCTTCGCTGTGCTTGGCTGCATCGGCTTCCTGCTGGCGGTCGGCGATGAATGGCTGCGCGTGGTGCGCGGACAGAAGCCGCGCTACCAGGTGGCCCAGGAAGAAAAGCTCGCCGCCGGCGATTTCGGGGAGACGGTCTGATGAGCACAGTCGTCGTTGCACTGATCCTGCTGCTGGTGATGATCGTCTTCCTGGCGCTCGGCGCGTGGATCCCCGTGGCCATTGCGGTCACCTCATGGGTCGGCCTGGTGGTGTTCTCAGACCGCGAGGCGCTGGTCAGCCTGGCCAACGCATGGTGGTCGTCGAGCGCCTCATACACGCTGGCATCGCTGCCCCTCTTTGTCTGGATGGGCGAGATCCTGTTCCGCACCAAGCTGTCCGAGCAGATGTTCAACGGGCTCTCGCCGTGGCTGAACTGGCTGCCGGGGCGGCTGATGCACGTCAATATCCTGGGCTGCGGCATCTTTGGCTCGGTGTCGGGGTCGTCGGCGGCCACCTGCGCCACCATCGCCAAGTCGGCGCTGCCGGAACTGACGCGGCGCGGCTACGACGAGCGCATCACGCTCGGCTCGCTGTCCTGCGCGGGCACGCTCGGCATCCTGATCCCGCCGTCGATCACCATGGTGGTGTACGCGGTGTCGGCGGACGTGTCGATCATCCGCGTGTTCCTGGCCGGCTTCATACCGGGGCTGCTGCTGATGCTGCTGTTCTCCGGCTATATCATGGCCTGGGCGCTGGCCAACCCCGACAAGACCCCGGCGTCGGAGCACTTCAACTGGCGCGCGCGGCTGGCATCGATCCGCCAGCTGCTGCCGTGCATCGTGCTGATCGCCTTTATCGCCTGGATCATGGTGACCGGCTACTCCACCGCGACCGAGGCCGCAGCCTATGGCGTGGTGGCCTCGCTGGCGCTGGCGTGGGCGGGCGGCTCGCTTACGCGCGCGGCGTTCTGGGACAGCCTGATGTCGGCCACGCGGCTGACCGCGATGATCATGTTCGTGCTGGGCGCCACTTCGTTCCTGTCGGTGACCATGAGCTTTACCGGCATCCCGCGCGCGCTGGCGGAATGGGTGGCGGCGATGCACCTGTCGCCGTGGGCGCTGATCGCTGTGCTGACGGTAATCTACATCGTGCTCGGCACGGCGCTGGACGGCATCTCGATGATCGCGCTGACCACCGCGACGGTGCTGCCGATGGTGCAGGCGGCCGGCTTCGACCTGGTCTGGTTCGGCATCTTCATCGTGCTGCTGGTGGAGATCGCCGAAGTGACGCCGCCGGTGGGCTTCAACCTGTTCGTGCTGCAGAGCATGACCGGCAAGGACAGCAACTACATAGCGCGGGTCTCGCTGCCCTTCTTCATGATGATGGTGGTGGCCATCGCCATCATCACGATCTGGCCCGGGGTGGCGACCTGGCTGCCGGACATTGTCATGCAGCAGGAAGTCAAATAGCATTGGCCGGCCCGCCCGGCCCCGCCATTTCCCGCCGGCGCGGCAATAGGGAGGTTTCCAGTCCGATGCATGTGATCGTCATCGGCGCCGGCGCGATCGGCGTCAGTTCCGCCTGGTACCTGCGGCAGGCCGGTTTCGACGTGACCGTGCTCGAACGCCGCGCCGCGCCGGCGCAGGAAGCCAGCTTCGGCAATGCCGGCGTGATCGCGCCCGGCTACGTCACGCCATGGGCCGCGCCGGGCATGCCCGGCAAGATCCTGCGCACGCTCTTTGCGCGCGAGGCGCCGGTCCTGTTCCGCCCTTGTGCCGACCCGGCCATGTGGCGCTGGATCGCACGCTGGCTGCGCGAATGCCGGCTGGAACGCTACCGCGCCAACAAGCTGCGCATGCAGCGGCTGGCGTTCTACAGCCGCGGGTGCCTGCACCGGCTGCGCAGCGAACTGGAGATCGACTACGAGCAGTCGCAAGGCTACCTGCAGCTGTTCCGCACCGCGCGCGACCTCGACCTGGCCGCGCCCGCCGTGGCCCTGCTGCGCGAGAACAACGTGCCGCACCGGCTGGTGAGCGCGCAGGAATGCCGCCGGATCGAACCGGGCCTGGCGGCCGATACGCCGCTGGCTGGCGGGCTGCACCTGCCGGAGGATGAGTCCGGCAACTGCCCGATGTTCGTGCGCGCGCTGCACCGGCATGCCGAGGCCGCAGGCGTATCGTTTCGCTTCGACACCCAGGTGGCGCGCGTCAGGCCCGACCACGCGGGCAAACTGCAGGCCGAGCTGTCGCACCCCGACAAGAAGCGCCCTGGCCAGGTGCTGGGCGCCGACCGCGTGCTGGTCGCGGCCGGCGCCGACAGCGCCGGCTTGCTGCGCCCGCTGGGCCTGCACGTGCCGCTGTATCCGGTCAAGGGCTATTCGTTGACGGTGATGGTCCGCGACGAACTGCAGGCGCCGCTGGGCGCGCTGATGGATGAGTCCTACAAGGTCGCGATCACGCGCATGGGCAACCGCCTGCGCGTGGCGGGCACGGCCGAGCTGGGCTCGCGCAAGCTCGATTTGCGGCCGGCCGCCCTGAACACCCTGGTAAAGGTCGCGCGCGACTGGTTCCGGTGGCCGGCAACTACCAGGAAGCCACGCAATGGGTGGGGGCGCGGCCGATGCTGCCGGACGGGCCGCCGCTGATCGGGCCTACGGCCGTGCCGGGCCTGTTCCTCAATCTCGGCCATGGCTCGACGGGCTGGGCGATGAGCTGCGGATCGGGCAAGATTGCGGCTGATCAGATCGCCGCCAGCGCCGGCACCCATGGCGGTCCCGACATCGACATGGAGGGCCTGCTGCCCGAGCGCTGCGGGTTGGGGCCCGCCAGATAACCAGACATGACACACTCTGCCTCTACTGCCTCTACCGCCACCTCGCCCGCAAGCGGCGACGGCTGGTTCGCACTCGATGCAGCGGCATCCACACCGGTTCCGCTGTACGACGTCGCCGCCATCCGCCGCATCGAGAACGCCGCCTTCACGCAACTGCCCGCCTTTACGCTGATGTCGCGCGCCGGCGCCGCGGCCGCGCGCTGGCTGGCCTGCCACGCACCCGCCGGCCCGCTGCTGTTCCTGGCGGGTCCCGGCAATAACGGCGGCGATGCGCTGGTCGCCGCCACGCAGCTGCACGGCGCAGGCCGCGCGGTGCAGGTATGGCTGGCCGCGGACCCGCAGCGCCTGCCCGCAGATGCCGCGACCGCCTTGCAGCAAGCGCATGCAGCCGGCGTGCCGGTCAGCATGGTCGCGGGCATGGCTGCCTCGCATGACGCAGACTGGCCCGCCGGCACCGCTGCGATCGTCGACGGCCTGCTCGGCATCGGCCTGAACCGCCCCGCCGACGGCGCCATGGGGTGGTGGATCGGACAAATCAACCGCAGCGCGCTGCCGGTGTTTGCGCTGGACATCCCCAGCGGCCTGTTCGCCGACACTGGCGCGGGCGCGCCGGCCGTGCGCGCGCAGCGCACGCTGACCTTTATCGCCGCCAAGCCCGGGCTGCTGACGCTGGACGGGCGCGACTGCGCCGGCGAGGTCGATATCGCGCCGATCGGGCTTGGCTATCCGCCGGACGACGCGCCCCATTGCCTGGCAAACGGCCCGGCGCTGTTCAGTGCCGCGCTGCCGCGCCGCCGCCATGCCAGCAACAAGGGCACGCATGGGTCGCTGGCACTCATCGGCGGCAACCTGGGCATGACCGGCGCGCCGCTGCTGGGCGCCAGGGCCGCGCAATTCCTCGGCGCGGGCAAGGTGCATATCGGCTTCCTGGCGCAGCCCGCGCCGCGGTTCGATCCGCTGCATCCGGAGCTGATGCTGCATGCCGTGGACGCACTGGCCCTCGCTGCGATGTCGGCACTGGTGATCGGTCCGGGCATGGGCACGGATGCCAACGCACACAAGCAGTTTGCGCGGCTGCTGCAAGCCGCACCGTTGCCGCTTGTGCTGGATGCCGATGCCCTGAACCTGCTGGCCGCCGATCCGGCGCTGGCCGGGGCACTGGCCGCCAGCGGCGCGGCTTGCGTGATGACACCGCACCCGCTCGAAGCCGCCCGGCTGATGGGCGTTCCCGTCGCCGACGTGCAGCGCGACCGGCCCGCTGCGGCCGCAGCACTGGCTGCGCAATGGCAGGCCGTAGTCGTGCTGAAGGGATCGGGCACCGTGATCGCGGCACCTGACGGCAGCCCATGCACGCTCAACCCGACCGGCAATGCCGCACTTGCCAGTGCCGGCACCGGCGACGTGCTGGCCGGCATGCTGGGCGCGCTGCTCGCACAGGGCATGGCGCCTCTGGCCGCGGCCCGGGCGGCGGTGTGGATCCACGGCCGTGCCGCTGATGCCCTCGTCGCCCAGGGCACCGGGCCGGCCGGCGTCACCGCAAGCGAGCTGTACGCGCCGGCGCGCATCGTCTTCAACCAGCTGCTGGCCGGGGCACGCGCATGACGCGCGGCGTGCTGCTGCGCGATCCCGCCGACCGCCGCCACCTGCTCACCGGCATCGCCCTGCTGGTCATCGGGCAATGGATCCTCAGCCTGCTCGACGCCACCAGCAAGACCCTGACGCAGCAAGGACTGCCGCTGGTGGCCGTGGCATGGGTGCGCTATGTCGGGCATGTGGTCGCGATCTTCCTGCTGCTCGGCCCCGCCGGCTGGCGGCGCCAGTGGCGGCCGGCAAAGCCCGGGCTGCAGTGGCTGCGGGGCGGGCTGATGCTGGTCTCGACGCTGGTGTTCTTCAGCGTGCTGATGCTGATGCCGCTGGCGCAGGCCACGGCACTGAATTTCTGCGCGCCGCTGTTCGTGGTGGCGCTGTCGCCGTGGCTGCTGGGCGAGCGCCCCGGGCGCCATGCCCGCTGGATGCGCTGGACCGGCGTGGTGGTCGGCTTTGCCGGCATGCTGGTGGTGGTGCGCCCGGGTGGCCAGCTCAGTCCGCTCGGTGTCGGCCTGGGCCTGGTGTCGGCGCTGGTGTTCGCGCTGCTGCAGATGCTGACACGCCGCATTGCCGCGCATGACGCGCCCATGACCACGCTGATCCAGAGCGGTGTCACCGGCGCCTGCCTGACCACGCTGATCGTGCCCTTCTTCTGGTTCAGCGCGTGGCCCACGCCGATGCAATGTGCGCTGTTGCTTTCTGCGGGAATCACCGGGTCCCTGGGCCACTATTTCGTCATCCGGGCCTTCCAGTACGCGGATGCCTCGTTCCTGAGCCCCTTTCTGTACCTGCAGATCCTGTCCGCCACCGTGATCGGCTACCTGGCCTTCGGCCAACTGCCCGACTGGACCACCGCGGCCGGCATCGGCATCATCTGCCTGGGCGGCCTTTGCGTCGCAGGCGGCGAACCGGTGCTGCGCGCGATCGCCGGCCGGCTCGGCGGCGCGCGCCGTCAGACAATGTCCGATACTTAGCCTGCGCCCGGGCTGGTATGTTGCAAGTGGTAACGATATGACGCCGCTGCCAGCCCGGATCCCGGTAGCGCTGACGATATACTTGCAACTCTGTCTTGTGAGCCGGCAACGCCACGCGGCTTGCGCAACCATCGATTGTCCTGCATGCCCACTGACCTTCACGCCTGGAACGCCCTGCTGCGGCACCACGACACCCTTCGCGACGCACAGATGCGCGACGGGTTCGATCGCGAAGGCGCGCAGCGCGTCGCGCAATTCTCGCTGGAAGCCGCCGGCCTCTATCTCGACTACTCGAAGAACCGGATCACGCCCGAAACCATGCGCCTGCTGGTGCAGCTGGCAGCCGAGGCCGGCGTGCCCAGGCGCCGCGACGCGATGTTTGCGGGCGAGCATATCAATACGACTGAAGACCGCGCGGCCCTGCACGTAGCGCTGCGCGCGACCGCCGGCGCCGGCTACAAGGTTGACGGCGAGCAGGTTATGCCGGCGATCCAGCGGGTGCTGGATCGCATGCGCGATTTCTCGGCGCGCGTGCGCAGCGGCGCCTGGAAGGGTGCCACCGGCGAGCGCATCACCGATGTCATCAATATCGGCATCGGCGGCTCTGACCTGGGGCCGCGCATGGTGTGCCGCGCGCTGTCGCACCTGGCCGATGCCGATGGTGCCGCGCCGCGCATGCACTTTGTTTCCAATGTCGACGGCACCGACCTGGCCGAGACGCTGGTGCGGCTCGACCCGCGGCGCACGCTCGTAATCGTCTGCTCCAAGACCTTCACCACGCTGGAAACCATGGCCAACGCGCGCAGCGCGCGCGCGTGGTTTGTCGCCAACGGTGTGGCCGAGCATGATCTTGCCAAGCATTTCGTCGCAGTCTCGACCCATACCGAAGCGGTGCGCGAGTTCGGCATCGACCCGGCCAATATGTTCGAGTTCTGGGACTGGATCGGGGGACGCTTCTCGCTGTGGTCGTCGGTCGGCCTGTCGATCACGCTGGCGGTAGGCTTCAATGCCTTCGCCGACCTGCTGGCCGGCGCGCGCGCCATGGACGAGCACTTCCGCAACGCGCCGCTGGAGCGCAATATGCCGGTGATCCTGGGCATGCTGGGCATCTGGTACCGCAATTTCTGGCACCTGCCGACCAGTTGCATGGCGCCCTACTCCACCTCGCTGGAGCTGTTTCCCGCCTTCCTGCAGCAACTGGAGATGGAGAGCAACGGCAAGTCAGTGCAGCTTGACGGGCAGCGCGTGCGCACGCATACCTCGCCGGTGGTATGGGGCACGGCCGGCACCAACGGCCAGCATGCCTATTTCCAGCAGATCCACCAGGGCTCGCTGGTGGTGCCGGTGGACTTTGTCGCGCCGCTGGTGCCGCCGCGCCGGCTGGCAGGCCATCACGCCAAGCTGCTGGCCAACTGCTTCGCGCAGGCCGAGGCGCTGATGCGCGGGCGTACCGCCGATGAGCTGCGTGCTGCCGGCCTGAAGGACGAAGTCCGCATCGCCCATATGGTGTTCGAGGGCAACCGCCCCAGCAACACCTTGCTGATGGAAGACCTGACGCCACATGTGCTGGGTGCGCTGATTGCGCTGTACGAGCACCGCACCTTCGTGCAGGGCGTGGTCTGGAAGATCAATTCCTTCGACCAGTGGGGCGTGGAGCTGGGCAAGATCCTGGCCCGCCCGATCGAGGCCGAGCTGACCGGGAATGCTGTTGGCCAGCACGATGCCTCCACCACATCGCTGATCGAGCGTGCCCGCGCGGTGCTGAAGGCGGGCGCCGCCAGCTAGTCCGCTAGACTTCCGCGCCCATCCATTCATCGCTGGCCACGCGGCCGGCGTCGATGGTCAGGATGCGGCCACAGCGCGCCGCCACCGAGCGGTCATGCGTGACCAGCACCAGCGTGGAGCCGGCATCGCGGTTAAGCTCGAACATCAACGCGATCACGGCTTCGCCAGTGGCGGTATCGAGGCTGCCGGTGGGCTCGTCGGCAAACAGGATGTCCGGGCGCGCCACGAACGCGCGCGCCAGCGCCACGCGCTGCTGCTCGCCGCCCGACAGCGTGCGCGGATAGTGCCCCAGCCGCGCGCCCAGGCCCACGCGCTGCAGCATGTCCAGGGCGCGCTCGCGCACCTGCGACGTTTCGCCGCGCAACTCCAGCGGCAGCATCACGTTTTCCAGCGCGTTCAGGTGGCCGACCAGCTGGAACGACTGGAACACGAAGCCGACATGGCGGCCCCGCACGGCGGCGCGCTGGTCCTCGTCCAGTGCGAACAGGTCCTGGCCCTGCAGCCGTACCGTGCCCGTGGTGGGCAGGTCCAGCCCCGCCAGCAGCCCGAGCAGCGTCGACTTGCCCGATCCGGACGCCCCCACGATGGCGAGCGTTTCGCCCGGCGTGACGGAAAAGGTCACGTCGTGCAAAATCGTCAGCGAACCGGTCGTGTCGGCAACGGTCTTTCCGAGGGACTCGACAGCGAGAATGGAAGAAGACATGGATATTGGGATCCGAGGCAAATGGCGCCGGCTGGTGCTGGCAACCGGCATGGCACTGACGATATCGGCCGTGGCGCCAGCCCAGGCTGCGGCGCCGGCACTGCTGGTGCTTGGCGACAGCCTCTCTGCCGAGTACGGCATCGCGCGCGGCGCGGGCTGGGTCACGCTGCTGCAGGACCGCCTGCGGCAGGAGCGCTTCGATTATAGCGTTGTCAACGCCAGCATCAGCGGCGAGACCACCATCGGCGGCAAGACGCGGCTGCCGGAACTGCTGTCGCGGCACCGCCCGGCCATCGTGGTGGTGGAGCTCGGCGCCAATGACGCGCTGCGCGGATTGCCGCTGCAGACCACCGAGGCCAACCTGCGCAACATCGTCAGCACGGCACAGAAGGCGGGCGCGGGCGTGCTGCTGATCGGCATGCGCATCCCGCCCAACTACGGTCAGGACTATACCGAGAAGTTCGTCTCGCTGTATCCGAAGCTGGCCGGCGAGTACAAGGTGCGGCTGGTGCCGTTCTTCCTCGACCAGGTCATCACGCAGCAGGACTGGTTCCAGCCCGACCGCATCCACCCGACCGCCGCGGCACAGCCAGCGCTGCTCGATACGGTGTGGCCGCAGCTCAAGCCGATGCTCAAGCGCAGCGGCGCGAAGTAAGAATAAACAAAAAAACCCCTGCCGCCTGGCAGGGGTTCTTGCTTGCAGCGGTGCTGCCCGGGCTGATTGGGCGCTTACTCGGCGCCTTGCGCCTGCGTGGCACCCACCGGCGCCAGCATCTTGACCTTGGCGCGGGCCTTCAGGCTTTCATAGAAGGCCTGCAGGTCGGTCTGGCCGGCCAGTTGCGACAGCTGCTGCGCTTCGGCCTGGCGCTGGGCCGGATTGGCCTGAGCAGGCTGGCTGACCTTGGTAATGCGATAGACCGCATAGCCCTGGGCGCCCAGGTCGACACCCACGACCGCCGGCAGCTTCGCGGCATCGGCGCGCATCACAGCCTCCACGGCCTGCGGCGCGATGCCCTCGGCCTTGGCGCGCGAGACGGTCTGCACCGCGCCAAAGCCGTCGGCGCTGTCTGCCTTCTTCAGCGCAGCAAGACGAGCCTCGCCGTCCTTGCGCGCCAGTTCGGCCGCCTGCTGGGCGATATAGCCCTCGCGCACCTTGGCTTCGACTTCCTCGAACTTGCGCACGGCCGCCGGGCGGTATTCGACGATGCGCGCGGCCACCAGCGTGTTCGGGGCCACCTGGACGGCCTCGGTGTTGCGCTTGTTCTTGATCGCGTCGTCGCTGAACAGCGCCTTGAGCAGCTTGTCGTTGTTGAGCGGGCTCTGCGCGCCAAGCGCCGGGTTCGGCTGGCGCGTGACGTTGTCAGCGGTCTGGATAGTCAGCTTGAACTTGTCGGCGGCGGCCTTGAGACTGTCTGCCTGCTCATAGACGGTATTGCCGAAGGCATCGGCCTGCTCGGCAAACTTCTTGTCGGCGAACTGCTTGCGCAACTCCGCTTCCAGTTCCGTGCGCACGGCTTCCAGCGGCTTGGTCTCGGCGGGCTTGATGCCGGTCAGCTTGATGATGTGGTAGCCGTAGTCGGTTTCCACCACGTCGCTGACCTGGCCATCCTTGAGCGCATACATGGCGTCCTCAAACGGCTTGACCAGCGCGCCGCGGCCCATGAAGCCCAGGTCGCCGCCCTTCTCGGCCGAGCCCGGGTCCTGCGAGTTCTTGCGCGCCACGTCGGCGAAGGTGTCAGGGTGCTTGCGCAGGTCCTCCAGCAGCTTGGTGGCCTTGTCCTTCGCGGCCTGGCGCTGGGCGGCCGGCGCATCCTTCGGCGCGCTGATCAGGATATGGCTGGCGCGGCGCTGCTCGTCGATGCGGAAGCGCGCGATATTGCTGTCGTAGTAGGACTTCAGCTCTTCGGGCGTGACCGCCTGCGTCGCGGCCAGGGCCTCGCCCGACAGCAACAGGTACTCGACCTTGGCTTGCTCCGGCACCGAGAAGGCCTGCTGGTGGCTGTCATAGTAGGCCTTCAGCGCGGCCGCATCGGGCTGCACCTTGGCAGTGTAGCCGGCCGGCTTGAACAGCAGCGCCTGCACGTCGCGCTGCTGGTCGCGCACGGCGATCAGGCGCTCGAGCAGCGACTTGGGCACGAAGGCCGTCGCGGCGATCGATGCGCCCAACTGCTGCGTGGCAAGCTCGAAGCGCATGCGGGCATCGAACTGCTCGGGCGTCATGCCCTGCGACTGCAGCAGCTGCAGGTAGGCCTTGTCGTCGACCTTGCCGTCCTTGGTGCGCGGCAGTTGCGCGATCGCCGGCAGGTTGCTGATTTCCTCGAGCAGCTTGGCGTCGGACACGGTCAGGTGCTCACGCGCCACGGCACTGGCCATCACGCGTTGCAGGATCAGCTGGTCCAGCACGGCCTTGCGTGCGCCCGGGCCCTCGAACTGGCGCGGGTCATAGCTCGCGCCCAGGATCTGGCGCGCGCGTTCGCTCTGGTCGCGCACGACGTTGTCGATTTCCTGCACGCTGATGGCGCGGCCGTCGACCTTGGCGGCATCGTGCGAACTGTCCATGAAGCGCGAATAGCTTTCCACGCCGAAGAACACGAACGACGGGAAAACAAGCACCAGCAGCAGCAAGAGCATCAGGCGCCGGTTGTTGCGTACGAAATCAAGCATGCGGATTCGGGTAGTGGATTGGCACGAAAGACAAACTCCGCAATTCTATCAGGAGCCGCTGGGCACGCACCCTTTGTGCAGGGTGGGAAACATGGGGGAGCAAATGAAAACGCCCGCTGATGCGGGCGTTTTCAACAAAACTGGCGGAGTGGACGGGACTCGCCCACGTCCCGCGGGCCGCGGCTGCGCTTGCAAGCGCAGCCCTTCGATTCCCGCCGGAAGCCGCGCAGGCGGCTTCCTCCACTCCGCACAAATGAAAAAACGCCCGCTAACGCGGGCGTTTCCTTAAAACTGGCGGAGTGGACGGGACTCGAACCCGCGACCCCCGGCGTGACAGGCCGGTATTCTAACCGACTGAACTACCACTCCTGTGTCGGTGCTTGCTGGCGGCGATGCACATGTCCTTGCGATGGAGAGTGGCGGGTGCTGAGGGGTTCGAACCCCCGACCTATGCCTTGTAAGGGAACCGGATTTCCTTACAAATCATAAGCCTACAACGCCTACCAACCTTCCCTTGCCGACCGTGCCCTGCTGCAAGAGGCCGAACTATAGCCCGTGTTCATCATCTGCGCAATACCCGGATGACTCAATCTTGTACCTTCCCTCTCAACCCTGAGACGCGCCCGGAATGGACCAAGAGCTCCGGGGCGCGGTCGACACTAATGTGCAGCGGACCTTCGCGTTCACGGGGCCTGCCCACAGCGTGACCTTCGGCATCGACTACCGCCATACGACGGAAGACCGCCTGCAGAAAACGTGCCGCGTGGCCGCGCTGCAACGAGATTCACAACCGAGGAGAGTTGCGGCGCTTCCTGGCCGGCAATGGAAGCGAAGCGCGCCTTCTTGAACGCGCCGACAATGACGTCATGCAAAGTCGGCTCGCTTCCCAAGGTCGGCGCTCCTCGCGCACCCCGGCCCTCAGACCGCCTTTCTTTCGGCTATCGTCGTGCCGGCACGGCGACTGCGATACCAGCCGAAGTATGCGGCAGTCAGGAAAACCAGGAAGGTCGCGCCGAAGACAAGCGTCATACGGAACTCGTCGGTGGCCAGCGTCGTCAGCATGATGGCGAGCATCAGGCCCGCGCCCAAGAGCGTCAGCATCGGGAAACCCCACATGCGAAAGCGCAGCGGCGCGTTTCCGCGCGCCTGCCACGCGCGCCGGAAGAAGAAGTGGGTGACGAAGATCATCATCCACGTGAACATGGCGCCGAACATCGAGATCGCCATCATGATGGTAAACGATGACTCCGGATACACGATGCTCAGCAGCGTTGCGACCGCAATGCCGCCGGTCGACAGTAGCAGCGCCGACAGCGGCACGCCGCGCGCGTTGACCTGGCCGAGGCGCACGGGCGCATAGCCGGCGCGCGACAGGCTGAACATCATGCGCGTAGTGATGTAGAGCTGGCTGTTCATCGACGACAGCGCCGCCACCAGAACCACGAAGTTGATCACGCCGCCGGCGCCGGGAATGCCGATCGCCGCCATCACCTTAACGAAGGGGCTCTGGTCATGGCCGGCAGCGGTCCACGGTATGATCGCCAGCATCAGCGCCAGTGTCAGCAGGTAGAACAGCACCAGCCGCAGCATGGTCGAGCGGAAGGCACGCGTCACGGCGCGCTCGGGGTCCTCGGCTTCGCCGGCGGCCACGGCGATCATCTCGATGCTCAGGTAGCTGAAGATGGAGATGATCACTGCCACCCACATGCCCCACAGCCCTTTCGGGAAGAACCCGCCGTGTGCCGTGTAGTGATGGAAGCCTGCGCGCTGCGCGCCGCCGGACACGAGCTCTGGCGCACCAAAGACGACATACGCCGCCAGCACGATAAAGCCGACGATCGCGGCGATCTTGATCACAGAGAACCAGTACTCGACCGCGCCGAAGATATTGACGCTCAGCGCATTGACCAGCACCAGCGCACCCGAGAACGACACGATCCAGAACCAGCCGGGCACGGCCGGAAACCAGTACTTCATATACAACGCGGTCGCCGTTACCTCGGCGCCGACCGCCAGCACGATGCAGGCCCAGTAGCTATAGCGCACCAAGAATCCTGCCAGCGGGCTGATGTAATGCTCGGCATAGGCGCCGAACGATCCGGAAGTCGGGTGCGCCACCGTCATCTCGGCAAGGCAGCCCATCAGGATCAGTGCGATGAACGCGCCAATCGCATAGCTCACCAGCACGCCAGGACCGGCAAAGCCGATGGCGAACCCGCTGCCAAGAAAGAGGCCCGTGCCGATGGCTCCGCCGATGGCGATCATAGCCATCTGCGAGGCGCTTAGGGTACGCCGTAGGCCCTTCTCCCGCTCGACGATCTGCTGGAATTGCTGCGTGGAATTTGTCATGAACCACTCCTCGGGGACGGCAGACGCGCCGTTCCCTCGTTGGATAATGTTTGATCGATGCTCAGAAGATGTGTCGGATGCCGACGGAAGCGCCAGTCTGGTTGCCACGGCCCGGCAGTTCGGTCGCCGCGCCGCCACTGACGACGTTGTGGTCCACCGTACCGTACAGCTGCGTGCGCCTGGACAGCGCGTACTCAGCCAGCAGCACGCCAGCATAGCGCTTGCCACGATTGCCGCCGATGCCGTTCACGTTGCGGATGTCGTCGTAATAGAACGCGCCCGTCAGCGCCAGCGCGGCGGTGGCCTGATAGGTGGCACCGGCGTAGAAGGTGCTGTCCTTGCGCGGATTTGCCGTGTACGAGCCGTAGCTGACGGTGCCGGAGGCATCGTTCAGTGCGCCGTCGATAAACCCGGTGGCATCCTTGCCGCCAAGGTAGCCGACGAACAGCTTTGCCGGTCCGGCAGCGTAGCGCGCGGCCGCACCCCACATGCGCTGGGCCTGATCAGATTGGTCGCGCGTTTCCTGGTACACGGCGCCGACGCTGAAGTTGCCGATGGCGTAGGCCGCGCGCGCACCCCAGTAGGCATTGCGGCCCAGGCTGCCAGGCTGCTCCCCGAGCGCGTAGCTCGCGCCGACGCTGAGGCCGCCAAAGCTGCCGTCATAGCTGACCATGTTGTCGAGGCGGCCGATGGTCATGAAGTACGGCCACGCATTGGCGGTGTAGTTGCCGATGGTCAGCGGGTCGTATTCGCCGAACAGATTGAAGCCTTCGGTCGCCTGGCGCCCGAGCCGGATCGTGCCCAGGCTGCCGGACAGCCCGACATATGCGTAGCGCCCGAACAGCCGGCCGTTCTGGTTGGCATTGCCGGTGTCGGGGTCGAAGCCATTCTCCAGCCGGAAGGTGGCCTTCAGCCCCCCGCCCAGCGCTTCCTCGCCCCTGAGGCCGAAGCGGCTGTTGGTCACCGCGCCGTTGGTCAGTTCGACCTTGTGGTCGTTGGCGGTGTTGGCATGGGTGGTGAAGCGCAGGCTCTGGTCGACAATGCCATACAACGTCACCGAGCCCTGCGCGGATGCGTCGCCCACGGTCAGGGCTCCCAGCATCAGCGGGATTGCTGCTCTCCTCATTGGATTGCTCCTCCAGTTGGTAGTCAATTTTTTTGTCCCGTGCTCTACGGCGCCGGGGGTATTCGTGCTGTCAGACGCCGGGCTTCGGCAGGATGTGGACGTAGGCGACGACCTCGATCAGCATCGCCGGGTGGACGAAGCCCGCCACCGCGACCGAGGCGCGATTGGGATACGGTGCGGTGAAATATTCGCGGTACACGACATCGATCGCCGCCATGTCGCGCGCATCGCGCATGTAGATCAGCACCTGCGCCACGTCGGTCATGGAGGCCCCCGCAGCGGCCACGGCGGCGACGAGGTTGTCGAAGGTGAGCCGCGCCTGCGCCGTGATATCGGCGCCGGCGATCTGGCCTGCGCTGTCCACCGCGCCGTGGGCGGTGAACATCAGCGAGCCGGCATGCGTCGCCCAGGAGAATGGCTGTGACGGCGCGGGCAAGCGCGTCTGGATGGGATTGGCCATTTTGTCTCGGATCCTGATCTTGTGTCGGGCACCGCCGGATGGTGGCGGGAGCGGATGGCCCCGTAGGCAGGGGCCGCGATCGGACGGCTTACTGCGCGCGCACGCGCAATACCGTTGCCATCGACTGAGCCACGTGCTCCAGATTGCCGTCGTTCAGCCCGGCCACGCACATGCGGCCAGAGCGCAGCAGGTAGACGCCGTACTTTTCACGCAGCAGGTCGACTTCCTCGGCACGCAGGCCGGTGTAGCTGAACATGCCGCGCTGCATCGTCAGGTACTCAGCTGACAGGCCGGCACGAGCGCTTCCAGCGACTGCCGCAGCGAGGCGCGCATCCGCGCGATACGCTTGCGCATGCTGGCGACTTCTTCCTCCCACAGCGCCGTCAGGTGCGGCGTATTGAGGACGGTCGACACCAGCCGGGCGCCATGCAGCGGCGGGCTGGAATAGATGCGGCGCACGGTCGCCTTCAACTGGCCCAGCACCAGGGCCGCCTGTGCGGCATCGGCGGCGACAAAGGACAGACCGCCGCAACGCTCGCCATACAGCGAGAAATTCTTCGAGAAGGAATTGCTGGCGATAAACGACAGCCGGCATCGACCATCGCGCGGATCGCCCACGCGTCCTTGTCCAGTCCGTCGCCGAAGCCCTGGTAAGCCATGTCGACAAACGGAATCAGTTCACGCCGTTGCAGCGCCGCGATCAGCTGCCGCCACTGGTCGCGGCTCAGGTCGATGCCGGTCGGGTTGTGGCAGCAGGGCTGCAGCAGCACGACACTGCGCGCGGGCAGCGCATCGATGGTCGCCAGCATGTCGCCGAAGCGCAAGCCGTTGGTCTGCGGGTCGTAGTGCGGGTAGGCATGAACCGCAAGGCCGGCGCCGGCGAATAGCACTTCATGGTTGTCCCAGGTCGGGTCGCTGACCCAGACCTCGCTACCGGGAAAGTAGGCCTTCAGGAACTCCGCGCCGATGCGCAGCGCCCCGAACCGCCCACCGACTGGATCGTTGCCACGCGGTTCTCGCGCAGCGCCACGCTGTCCGCGCCGAACACCACGCGCTGCAGCGCCTGCCGGTATTGCGGCATGCCTTCCATCGGCAGGTAGGTATGCGGCGCGGACTGACCGGCCACCGTGGCCGCGGCTTCGCGCACGCTGGCGAGCACCGGGATGCTGTTGTCGTCGTCGTAATAGAGCCCGATGCTCAGGTTGGCCCGCGTAGCACGGGAGTCGGCCTGGAATGCTTCCAGCAGCGACAGGATCGGATCACCAGGATAGACAGGAACATGCGCAAACATCGGGCCTCTTGTGCAGGGAATGATCAGGTCAGCGGGCGGTGCGGTTTCCATGCCTTGCACGCCCGTGTTTCGAGGCACAAATATTATCGAAGAGACCGTTGAAATTGCTTCGATTTATTGCTATAAAGCTGCAATTTGCGCTGCAAATATTTCTGCGAAGTCTAGATTCCTGGTGAAATTTTCAACATGCAGCTTGACCTGATCGATGTGCGTATCCTGGATCACCTGGTGAAGGACGGCAAGATAACCAACCATGAGCTGGCCGAGGCGGTGAACCTGTCCGCCTCGGCGTGTTTCCGCCGGGTCAGGCTGCTGGAAGAAGGCGGCATCATCGCCGGCTATCGCTGCGAAGTTGTCCCCAAGGCGCTCGGCGTGGAATTCGAGGCGCTGGTGCAGGTATCGATGCGCACCGATGTCGAGCGCTGGCACGAGAGCTTCGCACAGTCGCTGAACGACTGGCCCGAGGTGGTGACCGCGCGCGTGGTGACCGGCCCCTCCAACTATGTGCTGACCGTACGGGCGCGGAACCTTGAGCACTATTCCGACTTCGTCATCAACCGGCTGCACAAGGCGCCGGCGTCATGTCGATCAATTCACATATCGTGCTGGCGACACTGAAGCAAAACGGGTCGCTGCTGGACTTGGTGAAGTGAGCCGATAGCTTGGAACGCCAACGGCGTTGAAACTGCCCCCCCACCGCCTGAAGTCCTCAAGGCTCTTGCCGATCAGGACTGCGCCGTCTTCGGGGTCGAGCCGCTCTGCAACGCCGTCGGGCTATCGGCGCCACGCCGCGCGGCTTCGCGATCCATCGCGGCGCTACGATCCAAACGCGATAAGTTGCTGGGTCCCGAGATCAAGCGAGTCTGGCAGGCCAACATGCGCAGGCGACCGGCAGAATCGATCCGTTTATGCGATTTCTGCATAACCATGCGCTGCGCCGCGACATTCCATGAAATCTTGGCATCGAACGTGCCACGGGCACGGCCGATTCCCTAGACTTCGGCCGCAGTGCTAAAACCAATTTACGCGAGGAGCGTAACCATGACTGCCGGACTCTTCAGAACCGAACATGACCTCCTGGGTGACCGTGAAGTCCCTGTCCAGGCCTACTATGGCGTGCATACGTTGCGCGCCGTCGAGAATTTCCCTATCACAGGCACCCCGATCTCCATCTACCCAGAGCTGATCAAGGCGCTGGCTGCGATCAAGCAGGCCGCGGCGCAGGCCAATCATGAGCTAGGCCTGCTCGACAAGGCGCGCTGCGACGCAATCGTCGGCGCCTGCCAGGAGTTGATTGCCGGGAAGCTGCACGACCAGTTCGTCGTCGATGTCATTCAGGGCGGCGCCGGCACCTCGACCAACATGAACGCCAATGAGGTGATCGCCAACCGCGCGCTCGAACTGCTCGGCCATCAGAAGGGCGAGTACCAGCACCTGCACCCGAACGAGCACGTCAACATCGGCCAAAGCACCAACGACGTCTACCCGAGCGCGCTGAAGGTCGCTACGTGGTTCGGCATCGTCGGTCTCGTGGATGCCATGGCGGTGCTGCGACGGGCCTTCGAGGCGAAGGCCAACGAGTTCGCTCACATTATCAAGATGGGCCGCACTCAGCTGCAGGACGCCGTGCCGATGACGCTCGGCCAGGAATTCAGCACCTACGCCGTGATGCTCGGAGAGGACGAGGCGCGCCTGCGCGAAGCCGCGATGCTGATCTGCGAGATCAACCTTGGGGCCACCGCGATCGGCACCGGCATCACCGCGCATCCATCGTATGCGCCCGTGGTGCTGCGGCGCCTGCGCGAGATCACCGGCATCCCGCTGGAGACCGCACCCAATCTGATCGAGGCCACGCAGGACTGCGGCTCCTTCGTGCAACTCTCCGGCGTGTTGAAGCGCGTTGCCGTGAAGTTATCGAAGACATGTAACGACCTGAGGCTGTTGTCCAGCGGCCCGCGCGCTGGCCTGAGCGAGATCAACCTGCCGCCGATGCAGGCCGGCTCCAGCATCATGCCCGGCAAGGTGAATCCGGTGATCCCCGAAGTCGTGAATCAGATCGCCTTCGAAGTCATCGGCAATGACATCACCGTCAGCTTTGCGGCCGAGGCCGGCCAGCTCCAGCTCAATGCGTTCGAGCCGATCATCGCGCACAGTCTGTTCAAGAGCGTCAGCCATCTGCGCAACGGCTGCCTGACGCTCTCCGAGCGCTGCGTCAAAGGCATCACCGCGAATGCCGACCGGCTGCGCGCCACGGTCGAGAACTCGATCGGCGTCGTGACGGCGCTCAACCCTACATCGGCTATGCGAACGCGACCGCCGTTGCGCAGGAAGCGCACGCCACCGGCGGCAGCGTCTATGAAATCGTCTTGCGCAAGGGCTTGCTGTCTAAAGAGGAACTCGACCGCATCCTGCGCCCCGAGACGCTGACCCAGCCGGTGCCGCTGGACTTGCATGGGAAGTCGTTGTCCGATGACAACCCGCGCCCGCTTCAATGGGAAGACTGGCCCGCGGCCCTGCTCCAGGATACAAGTCCCGCCGCCCAAGAAATGGGCTGAGATCGTGCGCCGCTCAGGCGCAAGGGCAGCCCAGTAGGACACGACGACAGGGTAGCACCGCGGGACGTCCTATGCAGTCCTGGCCCCTTGTGAAAGCAGCTTCAAGAGCCGTGCTTCGTCGGCACGCAGGCGGCTGACGATGGCGACGCGCTCGCAGTCCTGCAATCCGTCGTCGATGAAGGCCTCGATCACCGCCGGATGGACATAGCATTTGCGGCACACTGCCACGGTGTTGCGCAGGCGCTGGGCCACTGACTTGATGACCTCGGCCACGCACT
This sequence comes from Cupriavidus necator, assembly GCA_022041995.1. Taxonomy (GTDB): domain Bacteria; phylum Pseudomonadota; class Gammaproteobacteria; order Burkholderiales; family Burkholderiaceae; genus Cupriavidus. The sequence continues at coordinate 1,727,887 of CP074381.1, read as the reverse complement.
TCCTGCGCGCTGCTTCGCCGTCCGCCCCGGCCGCGCGCAGCAGCGCGAGCGCGTGCACGCTGCCCGCCCACGTGCGGAAGTCCTGGCAGTGAAGTCGCCGCCGGTCGCCTGCTGCAGGTAGGCGTTGACGTCGGCGGATCCGACCTCGCGGATCTCGCCGTCGCTGTCGCGATACTTGAACAGGCGCTGGCCTGGCAGGTCGGCGCAATTGCGCACGATGCGGGCCAGACGCGGATCGTTGACCGATACGTCGTGGGTAATGCCGCTCTTGCCAGTGAACTGGAACCGCAGCCGGCTGCCGCGCACGGTGACATGCCGGCGGCGCAGCGTGGTGAGGCCGTAGGTGCGGTTCTGCCTCGCATATTGCGGACTGCCCACGCGCACAAGCGTGGCGTCGAGCAGTTGCACCACCGCCGCGACCACTTTTTCGCGCGGCATGCCGTTGCGGCGCAGGTCGCGCGCGACGCGCGCCCGCAAGCGGGGCAATACGCTGCCGAAGGCCGGCAACCGCGCGTATTTGTCCGAATCGCGCAGCGCGCCCCAATCAGCGTGGTAGACATACTGCTTGCGGCCCCGCGCATCACGCCCGGTCGCCTGCAGGTGCCCCGCAGGGTTCGCGCAGATCCACACTTCCTCGTAGGCAGGAGGAATCGCCAGCGCAGCGATGCGTGCCAGCGTGGCGGCATCGTGCACGCGTTTGCCGTTGGCGTCGATGTAGGCAAAGCCGTCGCCCTGGCGGCGGCGCCCGATGCCCGGCATGCTGTCATCGACATAACGCAAGCCGGCCTCGCGCAATACCGTACGCAGCGCTTTGTCAGCACCATTAGTCGGGAGGGCACTATCCAAGGCTGGGTCTCTTTCTGGGGCTGGTATGTTGCGTAGTGCTTCATTGCAGTCTGGCCCAGGACCTCAGGATTGCCAGCGCGCCGTCCCGGCCTTCCGGCGATTTATGCGCGCGGGCCGCAGTGGTCTTGCCCGCGCTGCGCCTGATTCCGCCGTGACCACATGCAAATTGTGGCGCAGCAAATAGCGCGCAATGCTGGCATTGTCGCTGCCGTTTTCCCTAAGCGTCATCGCTGCGCCCCGACGCGTGGACGGGCACTCCGTTGCGGCGCGAGACAGCATGCGTGGCCAATGCAGCCGGTACGCGACCGCCGCCGCGTCCCTTCACGAACGTCACCTTGCCGTCGCGCTCAAGCACCACCCGGCTGAGGTCGTCGAAGCTGTCGGTCTGAAGTGTCGCACGCAGGTTGGCCTTGAGATCTTCCTCGGTCAGCATTGCGTGGATCACGCGCTCCCGGTCCAGTTCCCCCTCGCGCAGCAGGTCCAGCGCGTGGCCGCCAGTGGCGCGGTCGAATGCCGGAGAACGGCTGGACAGCCAGCCCACCACTCGGTGCAGAAGCACCAGTGCCAGCGCAGCGGAAAACGCCACCGCGAATGAAGTGGCCCCGACCACGGCGCGCGACAACACCGCGCCCAGCAGCAATATGATGCACAGGTCGAACGATGTCTTTTGCGCGAAGGCCCGCCTGCCGGCCAACCGCAGCATCGCCCAAGTGCCGACGAAGATGATGGCGGCACGCACGGCGCCTTGCCACCACGCCAGGTTGTCACCTTCGCCCACCAGCTGGCGCATCACATCGACGATCACTTCCACGCTGTCCATGTCCGCATCCGCAGTCGATTTTCTGACTGGTTTTGCAAGTTCCGCGCCAGGCTCACGGCGCTGGGCCATGCTGCTGTGCATGCCTCATACGCAGCGCGGGGCCTGACCTGAAAAAGCCCGCAAAGCACGCACAACGTCGAGAGCAAATGGCGACCGTCTGTGGAACGCCGGAAAGCACCTGCCGGGAGCGTCATGCCAAGCAACGGCGGAACCGGCAATTATTCGCACCCTTGTAAGCATGACTTGCACTGCCAATGGGGGAAGCCCTCTTATCGAGAGGTCGGCTTCGGGGTCAAAGGCTTGGTTAGCGCCGTGACCCGCATCCCGGAATCGGCGGAGGCGCTGGAGCGCCTGCCTCTACTCACCTCAACGACCGGTACGAACGCTGACAATGCAGGCTCCACGACATGGTCCGCCGCGAGTTCAGCCGCTTGTCCTACAACGCGTTGAATCGGAATACGAGATCGACGCGCATTCCACGAAATCGATCGGCAGTCCGCCCTGTCGAACCTCTGCCAGATCACTCACGCATCCGCAGCAGATCAGCGAAAGAGACCAGCTTGCGTTTCCCATTAGCAAGCGTCTTTCGCTTGGACGCCGAGCGGCTTGGTTGGTCGTGCTCGAACTTGGCGGCGGCGCGTGCGTCCTCTCGCGCGTAGGCCTGCGCGGTCTTGGCTTCGGTCTTCAGGCGTTCAGATTCTAGCCGCGCAGCCTTGCGTTCTTCTCGGGCAACATCTTGCGCGGCCGACATGACTTCGGCTCTTAGTCGATCGCGCTTTTGCTTGGCAGCGGCACGGGCAGTCTGCAATTGCTCTTTCCTCTGCCGCAGCCAGTCTTTCCTGTTGACCGGAGCGGGCCTGGCCTCTGGCGGCACGCTCAAGCGCAAAGCCCTGCTGATTGAAACTCTCTCAGACCGCAGCGTGCGCTGCGCTTCTTGCTTCGCATCACTCACGCTGCATCCCCACCACAAAGGTGCGGCCCATGGATCACCTATCGAAGTCCTTGAACTGATCGTGCCAACCTTACCATAGGACTCCATCTCGGGCTTGGATGAAGGCGGCCAGACACCGGCATACCGCGGTGACCGGCCGCTACCGGGCTACGTTTACGCAGAGCGAGCCGAGCGCAAAGGAAGTGGAAGGCGCGCGAAGCCGATGCCGCCGAGAGACAGGCCCATGCCCGTTCAAGGCGCTCAGGGGGCGCCTGGCAGCGGAGCCGCTCATCAGACAATGCGAAAGAGCGGAAGAGACACCGGCCTGCTACCTTCCCCGGCGACGGCACGTCTCTTGCCTCTCCACGACTATCGCACCCGCCACATGCCGAGGAACCGGGTTGCGCAGGCAGCATGCGTAAATCCGGCCACCCGATGTAGGAACTGGACGAAGCCCAGGCGATAAGCTGCGCCTACTGTCCTCAGGGAAGGAGCACCATCATGGAGAAGGAACTTAAGTTTGAACTGGCGGCAGATCAGGATGTCACCCTGCGCGAATTGCCAATGCTTCTGAATGTGGAATTTGATTCGCCAAAGGAGCAGGCTCTGGAAAGCGAATACTTCGATACTCCGGACTTTTTCCTGCGGCGAAACAGCGCAGCGTTGCGTGTCCGGCGGAATGGCGACCAGATCGTGCAGACCTTGAAGTCGTCCGGCGAGCAGCACGGTGGGGTCTTCGAACGCGAAGAGTACGAGTCCGCACTGAAAGAGGCGAAGCCCGATCTCGATGCCTTGCGCGCCGCTGTGCCAAAGTCTTCGGCGCTTTTTCAAGTCCTCAAGGACGGCTCACTGTCTGATCAACTGGCCCCGATTTTCCGAAGCACGGTCACACGCAAATTGTGGACGCTGAAGCTGGCGAGCGGCGAGCAGATCGAACTCGCACTGGATACTGGGAAAATCACGGCCGCAGAGCAGGCCCGCTCCTTCTCCGAGCTTGAATTAGAACTCAAGTATGGCGATCCGCGCCGCCTTGGCGAAATCGGACTCCGCCTTATCGACAAGATACCGATGAGCCTGAGCATGCAGAGCAAAAGCGATCGCGGCTACGACTTGCTCGGATCCGCAAACCGCTCGGCGGTCAGAGCCCAGCCCATCGCGCTGAGGAAGAAGGACACCGTGGAAGAGGCCCTCTGCAAGATATTGCACAACTGCCTGGACCAAGTACGTGCTAATGCACCGCTGGTAGCCACCGGACATTCGCCCGATGGCGTACATCAGATGCGGGTTGGACTGCGCCGCTTCCGGTCCGCGCTCGATATGTTCGACAATGTGGTCACCCTGCCGGATGCCCTCGCCGATGAGGTGACGTGGATCGCCGACGAACTAGGTGAGTCCCGGGACTGGTATGTGCTGGCCCACTCCACACTCTCGCAAGTTGACGCAGGCGACGACAAGCACAACTCGATGGCGGAAACCAAGGCAGCGGCGGCAGAGATTGCGAAGGCCCGCCAGGCGAAGGCAACAGCCGCGGTACAGTCGCCGCGTTATGCACGCGTGGCGCTTGCGCTCGATCACTGGATCACGACGACGCCATGGCGCGATACGTCCGAGGATACGTGCAAGTTGCTTGAGCAACGTGTGGGCGTCCTTGCGGATCGCGTCTTGCGCAAACGTCATCGTACGCTGGTCCGCCGTGGACGGGGCCTGCACAAGCTCGATGCGCCTCACCGTCACCGGGCCCGGATCGCCGCCAAGAAACTGCGCTACGCGGCCGAATTCTTCGCTGATCTCTTCAGATCAAGGAATCTGAAGCCGTATCGGCGCGTGCTGGCAAAGCTGCAGGATGACCTGGGATGGGGCAACGACATGGCGGTGGCCGACGGCCTGCTAGGGCATTTGCAGCAGCACCATCGCAAGGCCTCCGATGGTGCGAGCTACGCGCGCGGCTTCCTGGCAGCACGCGTCTCCGACGATCGTGACAATCAACGGAAGCTGTGGAAGCAGTTCCAGAGTACATCGCGCCCAGGGTCGCCCCGGTGAAGGAGAACAGGTAGACCGCCTGTACGGCTGTCGAAGGAGAGCGTCATGCGACTCGTTGATTGGAACATCCAGTGGGGACGTGGCGTGGATGGCCGGGTCGATCTCGCCCGTATCGTGCGCGAGGCAAAATCACTGTGTTCGACGTCCTGTGCGTACAGGAAATCACCCGGGATTTCATGAAAGCGAAGGGGCCGGTGGACTGGCAGGAGGCCCGTCACCCGACCAGTTTGCCGAACTGGCCCGCCTGCTGCCAGACGCCGTTGTGATCGATGCAATCGGCTCCTATTGCAGGATGCTGGAGCCGATTGCGAACGCGCCGTCGTTTGTCGACGCGTGGGCGTGTGCGCACGGGAACGCCCCGCGCGCTGCCACGGTCGATTTTGTTTTCGTGACAGAGGACCTGAGGCCACGCATCGTTGGCTGCGAGGTGGATTTGACCAGCCGCTCGTCCGATCATCAGCCACTTTGGCTGGAGCTGGGGTGATTCCGCCGGAGGCAATGCGTGAAACCGATGAAAAAAAGATGCGGCGGACATTGCAGCGCGTCGCACCGCCATGGGAGTGAGGTATGACACCCGACCGGATCATGATTATCAGGCACGCGGAAAAGCCGGTTGGTGATGGTGCGGGTGCCGGGATCGAAGCCAACGGCGCGGCGGACCCGGAGAGCCTGACCGTCCGCGGGTGGCAGCGCGCGGGTGCGTTGGCCCGGTTCTTTTGTCCGGATGATGGAGCCTCGTCGGCGCAACGCAAGCCTGCTGCAGTGTTCGCGGCCGGGAGCGGTCCAGGCAGCGAGAGCAAGAGATCCATGCAGACCGTTGCACCATTGGTTGCCCTGCTGAAGGCAACCTCGCAGGTCCACTACGTCGACAGCCATTTGAAGGACGATCGTGAGGCTCTGATGGCGGAGGTGCTGGCACAGCCGGGCGTCGTTTTGATCGCCTGGGAGCATAAGGTTCTGCCCTCTCTCGTGGGATGTCTTCCCGATGCTCCCGCGGTACCTGCGCAATGGCCGGATGACCGGTATGACATGGTATGGATATTCGATCGAACGCCCGGCGGCTGGTCTTTCACGCAGTTGCCACAGCTACTGCTCGCAGGAGATTCCGCGATACCAATCTCCGCATGACCGGTTGACATAGTCATTGGCGCGATGGTGCCGGCAAGGGCAGGTCCATCAAGGGGATCACGGAACGCCCGCATTTTCCGCGTGCTCGCCTTGCCCTCCGACCGAGCGCGAAAAGAGCCAGATGTTGAGCGTTGCCTTTTTACGCTCAGCATTCATGCGACTGTATTGTTCTATGGCTGCAAGGCCGAACCCGAGCCGTCCTCGAAAATTGAGGTGGCACAATCGCTTCGCTCTACAATCCCCCGCTACTATGCCCTGCGGCACACCGGGACAACATCGCTCGGGTGCATCATTGACGCGGTCTTCCCGAACAGTATCTTGCGGAGATCGCGAAAGCCACCCCCCGGGCCGTCTTACGCCAGAACGGCTTCCCCAGCCATCGCCTGTTGCCAGGTCGGGGGACTGCCCATGCTGGCTGTCAGGTGGGTACAGAAAGCCTTCACTTTCGCGCTGGCATGCTGGGTGGCGCGCAGCAGGTAGATGCCGCCTGGCGCCTGTGGCAACAGGCCCTCAAGCGTCAGCTCCACCAGCCTGCCCGCGCCGATATCCGGCCCGACCGACCAATCGGGCATCAGCGCAATGCCAAGGCCCTGCAGCACCGACAGCCGGCGCGCATCGCAGTCGTCACACTCGAGCGCAAACGTCGCCTCGGCGGCGTGCGCCGGCGTCAGCAGCTCACGCCAGCCGCGCATGCTGGTGCTGTGGCCACGGTCGATCAGGCGGTGCCTGCCGATCTCGTCGGCATGCGCCGGACGCCCATGCAAGGCCAGATAGCCGGGCGTCGCGCAGATGATGTAGCGCTGGCTGGCGATGCAGCGGGCAACCAGCGAGCTGTCGGCCTGCTGGCCGACGCGGATCACGACATCGAACCGTTCGACCACGGGATCGACGATGCGCTCGGTCAGTGCCAGCTCCACCGTCAGCCGCGGATACTGGGCGTACAGCGCGCCGAGGTGCGGTACCACGTGGCGCCGGCCGAACGCGGGCAGGCACGCGACCCGGATCAGCCCGCTGACGCCCTGCTCCAGCGCCGTCACGGCATCGCGCGTATCGCTCAGCTCATGCAGGATGCGCGTGGCGCGCGCGAACAGCAGTTCCCCGGCATCGGTGCGGACCAGTGCCCGGGTCGAGCGCGTGAACAGCGGCACCCCTAGTTCGCGCTCCAGCGTATCGATTTGCCGTGCCACCGAGGAGGCCACGAGGCCACGCTGGCGGGCTACCGCCGAGAAGCTGCCCGACTGGGCGACCTCGACGAAGATGGACAGGTTTTCCGCGAATCGGCTGAACTCCATTTTTGCATTCTCCGCAAAGGCCTTGCGCAGGCGAACCGGCTTCCCGCACGATGCGGACCAGTCTAACATCCAGTGACCGATCCCGGCGCGCCGGCTTTTAGCAAATAAAGCAAAAGTGGAGGTTGCCGGGCATCCCCATGACAGAGAGGAGCAGACCCCGATGGAGACTACCGCAGCAAAGACGATCCGGCGCTTCGCGCTGCCACGGCTGGCGGCAGCGGCGCTGGTCACGGTAACGGCCGTGTCGATGTCCCCGCCAGCGCCCGCGCCGAAACCTGGCCGGCCAAGCCGGTCACGCTGATCGTGCCTTATGCCGCCGGCGGCACCGTGGACAAGGTGGCGCGGCAGATCCAGGAGGGCCTGCGCAAGCGCCTGGCGCAGCCGGTGATGATCGACAACCGCGCCGGCGCGGGCGGCACCATCGGCACCGCACAGATCGCGCGCAGCGCGGCGGACGGCTACACCATCGGCATGGTGTTCGATGGCTTCGCTACCGAGTCGCATATCTATCCAAAACTGCCGTATGTCTCGCAGAAGGACCTGACCGGCGTCTCATACATGGTCCGCTCGCCGATGGTGCTGGTCGTTCCCGCCAGTTCGCCGTACAAGACGCTGCAGGACTATGTCGCCGCGGCGAAGAAGAAGGATGGCGTGTCGTACGCGTCGGTCGGCGCCGGCAGTTCCAACCAGCTGGTGGCCGAACTGTTCCATGAAGCCGCGGGAACCAGCGGCACGCATACCCCTTACAAGGGCGGCGGCCCGGCCATCAACGACCTGCTGGGCGGCCATGTCGACTCGATGATCGCCAGCCTGCCGCTGGTGATGCCCTATGTGCAGGCCGGCAAGCTGCGCGCGCTGGCCGTGACGGCCCGGCAACGCGATGCGCGCCTGCCGGGCGTGCCGGCAGTGGCCGAGGCCTACAAGGGCTTCGAGGCCTATTCGTGGGTAGCGATGATCGCGCCGGCGCGCACGCCGCCCAACGTCATTGGCAAGCTCGCCGCCGAGGTCAACGCCACGCTGCGCGATCCGGCCATCGGCAAGGTACTGAGCGACGGTGGCTTCGATGTGATCGCCGGCGACGGTGCCCAGGCCAACAAGCTGATCCAGGAAGAATCCGCGCGCTGGGGCCGGCTGATCAAGGCGCGCCACATCGTCCTTGAATAGGTGTCCGGCATCATGCAACCCTTTATCTACCAGACCCATCCGCAACGCATCGTTTTCCGGGCCGGCTCACTCGCAACGCTCGGCGACGAGGCCGACAACTTGCGCGCACGCAAGCTGCTGGTGCTCTGCACCCCGCAACAACGCGACCTGGCCGAGCGCGCCGCTGCGGTGCTGGGGGCGCGCTGCGCCGGCATCTTCGACGGCGCGGTCATGCACGTGCCAGTGGAGCAGGCGCGACTGGCGCGGTCCCGCGCGGCGGAACTCGGCGCCGATGCCGTGGTGGCGATCGGCGGCGGCTCGACCATCGGGCTTGGCAAGGCCATCGCCCTCGAATCGGACTTGCCCATCCTTGCCGTCCCGACGACCTACGCCGGCTCGGAGATGACGCCGATCTATGGCCTGACCGAAGGGGGCCTGAAGCGTACCGGGCGCGATCCACGCGTGCTGCCGCGCACGGTGGTCTACGATCCGGACCTGACCCTTGGCCTGCCGGTGGCGATGAGCGTGACCAGCGGCATCAATGCCATTGCTCACGCCGCCGAAGGGCTCTACGCGGGCGATCGGACGCCCGTCAGCGACTGGATGTGCCGGGAAGGCATCGCGGCATTGGGGCGTGCGCTTCCGGTGATCGCGACAGCCGGCGGCGAGCGGGACAGCGCCGAGCTGCGCGCGGCCAGGGGCGATGCGCTATATGGCGCCTGGCTCTGCGGCGCCGTGCTGGGCAGCGCCACGGTTGGCCTGCATCACAAGCTGTGCCACACGCTTGGCGGCAGCTACAACCTGCCCCATGCCGAGACGCACACGATCGTGCTGCCGCACGCGCTGGCCTACAACGCGCCCGCGGCACCCCAGGCGATGGCGGCGATTGCCGCCGCGTTGGGCCGCCCTGACGCTAGCGGCCCGCAGGCGGTGTTCGACCTGGCTGCTTCGTTGGGTGCTGCCGTGGCGCTGCGCGATATTGGCATGCGCGAGGAGGACCTCGACCGCGTCTGCGCGTTGGCGATGGAGAACCACTACCCGAACCCCCGTCCGCTTGAAGCGAAGGCCTTGCGGCAACTGCTGCAGGACGCGTTTGACGGCGCGCCGCCGGCGCTATGAGTGCCTCCCGCCAGAACCATGAGAGACAAACGATGAACCGACGCACAATTTGCGCGGCCTGCCTGGTTGCGCTCCTTGGCCACAGCCTTCCTCTTCGTGCCCAGTCCGCCGCGGCGAGCGACCGCACTGTGCGACCGGTGGTGGTGGCCCAGCAATCGGCGCCCTCCTTCCTGGAGAGTATCGCCGTCGGGCCTGACAGGGCACTCTATGTCACGGACTTCCGGGGCCGTCAGATCCTGAAGTACGTCGACGACAAGGGTTTTTCGGTCCACGCACAACTCGACGTGCATCCGTGGGGCATGGTTTTCGACACCGACGGGACTCTGTACTTTGGCGCTGCTGAGGCTGGCATCACTGGCAAGACCTCGCCGCCCACGCAATGGGTCTACCGCCAGGCGCCCGGTGATGTGCCGCGCCCGCTGCTCAAGGTCGACCAGGCAAGGGCCCTGAACGGGATGACGCTGCTCGCGCCGGGACGCGTGCTCATCGCCGACGGTCGCGGCGGCGTGATCTGGCACCTGGATGTGAAGACCAGGCGGGTTTCGCCCTTCATCCGGGACGACGCGCTCGATGCGCCGGCGGGGTTCCAGTTGCCCACGCCGGCAGCCAACGGCCTTAAGATCCATCTAGGCCACCTTTACGTGTCGAACACCGCTCGCGCCACCATGCTGCGCATCCGCATCGGCGACGACTTGAGGCCCAGCGGCGGCGTAGAGGTCTTTGCCGAACCCGTGCGCGCCGACGACTTCGTGTTCTCGCCCGGGGGCAACCTCTACTACACGACGCACCGCAAGGAGATAATGAAGATCACGCCGGAGCGCCACGTCTCCGAGGTGCCCGGGATCGGGCCGGAACTGATCGGCAGCACCGCGCTGGCCTGGCGCGACGGCGACGACGGTCCCTTCGCCATCAACGACGGCGGCTTCATCGCACACCATTGGTATGAGGGCCCGCCCCCGACAGCATCGAATCTGGTTCGCCTCGGCGGATTGGACTGACTCAAGCCCCGCGCTCGAAGCAAGCAAGAGCCGGAACACCTCCAGCCGTTCGTTCCCTGTCTCGGCAAGCTTGTCGCAGAGGTGCACGTGCGCCGCCATGTCGCTGTCGATGAAACGATTCGCCACGGATGATGAAAGTCAGGACGTTTATTGCGGGGCTTCTGGCGCAGCTTGGCGAGGATGCGCAGCGCTGACCGGCACGCCATTGGCGCATGCAGGGGCCTATACTGAACTCAGCCGACATGCCCCGCCGCGGCGACCATCGGGGGGCACTGGCGCATCCGCACGCGGTACGGGGAAGGATGCCGTCACGGGCCAGAGAAGGACCTGCCATGAGCAATCGCCGCTATGTCGTCATGATCGACCAACCCAGGGATGTCTCCGACGAACAGATGGCTGAGTACATCAAGCTCGCCATCGCCAACTGGGGCGCGGGAGTGCCACCGCCGCCACCGGACAGCCCCTTCTTCGACCTGGATGTATTGTCGGTAACGGCCGTCCACAAGGCACATAAGGATTAAGCGTTAAGCGTGCGGGCGGCACGCGGTGCACCCAAGTTCCAGTGCGGGACGGAGCCATGAAGCAGACCCCTTATCCCAGGCATTCCGGCCCTTACCCGGCCGCTACTGGCATTTCGCGGACGACGGCCGCATGCAATGCGACCTTTGCCCACGCCACTGCCGCCTGCATGACGAGCAGCGCGGCGCCTGCTTTGTGCGCCAGCGGGCCGGCAAGGAAATGGTGCTGACCGCGTATGGCCGCTCCTCGGGATTCTGCATCGATCCCATCGAAAAGAAGCCGCTCAATCACTTCTACCCGGGCAGCGCGGTCCTGTCGTTCGGCACGGCGGGGTGCAACCTGGCATGCAAGTTCTGCCAGAACTGGGACATCAGCAAATCGCGCGAGATGGACACGCTGGCCGATGCAGCCATGCCCGAAGCCATCGCCGAAGCCGCAGCGTCCCACCGGTGCAAGAGCGTCGCCTTCACCTACAACGACCCGGTAATTTTTGCCGAATATGCGATGGACGTGGCCGATGCCTGCCATGAACTGGGCATCATGGCGGTGGCGGTGACAGCCGGTTATATGGGCGCGGAGGCGCGGCGCGATTTCTACGCCAAGATGGATGCGGCAAACGTCGACCTGAAAGGCTTTACCGACGCGTTCTATCTTGCGTGCACCGGGGCCCACCTGGAGCCAGTGCTGGAGACGCTCCGGTACCTGAAGCACGAAACCGCGGTCTGGTTCGAGATCACGACACTGCTCATTCCCGGCAAGAACGACAGCGATGACGAGATTCGCGCCGAGGCCCAGTGGATCGCCAGGGAACTAGGCACCGACGTACCGCTGCACTTCACGGGATTCCACCCCGACTACAAGATGCGCGACGTGCCGCCCACGCCCTGCACGACGCTTGCGCGTGCCCGCAAGCTCGCGCTGGCAGAGGGGCTGCACTACGTGTACACCGGCAATGTCCATGACACCGCCGGTGACACGACCTTTTGCCCCGCATGCCACGCACTGCTCATTGTGCGCGACTGGCATGCGATCGAAAGCTATCGGCTGACTGCTGCGGGAACCTGTCCTGAATGCTTTGCGCCGATTGCCGGTCGCTTCGGACAATTCGAGCGCCAGTTCGGGCGGCGGCGGATTCCGGTGCAAATCGGGATCTAGTCTGATCTAGTCCGGTTAAACACGCCAATGCCTATGATTTCCTCGATCAATGCCGTGACACTCGCCACCCACGACATGTCACGAGCCGTTGCCTTCTACCAGGCGCTCGGATTCCAGATCCGCTATGGAGGCGCCAATGCGGAATTCACCAGCTTCCACTTAGGCACGGGCTATCTCAACCTGATTGCGCAGCCATCCAGCCGGCAATGGTCGTGGTGGGGACGCGTCATTTTCCATGTCGACGATGTCGACGCCATCCACCAACGGGCGCTCGAACACGGGCTGCGTCCCGAGGCCGCCCCGCGCGATGCCGAGTGGGGCGAGCGGTATTTCCATATCAGCGATCCCGACGGCCATGAGCTGAGTTTTGCGAAACTGCTGGTGGGGTGAGCAAACGCCTTCGCTGGCTCCCGCGAAACTCAGGCGGGGCAGGCGGTCATCGCATTGATGGCGATAGTGTCGGCCACAGAGGCTCCGTTGGGCTGCCCTGTCGGGTGGTGAAACGGGCATAAGAAGAGGGCTGTCGATCAAGCGTGTTCAGTAGGACGAGGCAGGCCCTCGTTCGTTTTGCCGCGCCCCACTCCCGCAACTGTGCAGGCTCATGGCTTTGTTCATTTGCGCACCATCGATCGAACTGCCGCGGCCTTCGCCGGTGCATGAGCCCGAGAAGCGCCGGCGCGAGGCTCCGAACCTGAGCGGATCCTCGAGATAAGCTGCTGTTTCAACTGCGCGTGCGCACTGTCGACGCACTCGCCCTTCCGGCTCGATGCGCAGGGCGTTGAGCGCTGATGGCTGGCGGTCATCGGCAAGGGCAACAAGACCCGGCTGATACCGGCCACCGACGAGACCAAGCCGCTGTCTGACGGCATGGTTGTTCGAACAGGCAGCGCGGCTCATGCGGCCAAGATGGACAAGCGGGCCGACCTCTCTGCGCGGCAACGGACATCTGCTGGTGGTGTCTTGTCTTTTCGTCAGTATGATCTATTGTAAATTGGCGTTAATGTCGCCAACTCAATGAAGTTGGCATGACCATGAATACGCATGATTGAGCACCTGCGTGAGGGAAACTATGCTGCGCGGACTAGTCGCTATCCTATTTCTCGGCCTTGGAACTTGGTCGGCAGCACAGACAACGGCAGAATCGGAAAAAAGCATCGAGCGGGGCCGCTTGAGAATCGGGTTAAGACCCTTGCATCCATTCAGCCCGGACTTGGAACCGTGATGCATGAGATGGCTTACCGTTTTACTAATATCTACTGGGCAGCAAATGGCGGAAATTGGGGATTGGCCCAGTATCAGCTCAAGGAGTTGCTTGAGGCGCAAGAAGTGGGAGAGATAACGAGGCCGCAGCATGCGTCAATGCTAAAGGCTAATGAGAAAACTTACCTCGAACCACTGGCTCAAGCTATCGAAAAACAAGACATCCAACAATTTAATCATCGTTTCTCAGCAGCGGTAAACGGCTGCAATGCTTGCCATACCGCGTTGGGCTATGGATTTATACAATTCAAGCCACCAAAGCTTCCGAAGCAGGAGTTTCTTGATTTTTCCATAAAGACCTCCCCAAGCACTGATCCCATCTAATTCAATTGCCGATCCGGTCGCCAGGAATTTTCCGTCCTTGACGGCAAACCCCTGTTCTACGGCGTTGGCAGCATCGACCGTCAGGACTTTTGCGTTGGTATAGGCCGTGTCGGCGACAGGCTCAGCCGCGCGTGAGCCGGGGACAGGCACGACAGCGTAGGCGCTGCGCCGCCCGCTAGGGCGAGTCGCATGAAGTGGCGGCGGTCATTGCTGATCAGCAAGCATCAGGTTCGCTCGGGCACCTTGCCCACGTAGCGGCCCCGCGGCCGGATCACCTGACCGACGTTCAACTGCTCCAGGCTGTGGGCAAGCAAGCCCACGCTGCGCGCCGTGGCAAACATGCCGAAAGCCGCGTCATCAGGCAAATCATAGTGCGTGACAAGGGCCGCCAATGCCACGTCGATATTGGGCTGCAAACCGGTCAGTCGCGTTGCCTTTTCCACAAAGCGCGCAATCACGGGCGGCGGATCAAACAGGCTCAGCAGCGCCGTCGCGCGCGGATCGCCATCAGGATACAGGTGATGACCAAACCCAGCCAGCGGCTGACCGGTGGACAGATGATGGGCGAGCACCTCGTCCTCGCCCTGCCGGTCCAATTCACTGAAAAGCGCCTTCACGCGGCCCGATGCATCGCCATGCAAGGGCCCGGACAGCGTGGTCAGCCCGGACAGCAAGCACGCCGGCAGCGATGCACCCGTTGACGCGGCGATGCGCGACGCAAACGCCGAACTGGTCAACTCGTGATCGAGCAACAGGACCATGGCAGTGCGCAACAACTCCGCCACCGCAGGCTGACCCCAGCCCTGTGCCAGCCGCATATGCAAGGGCTGCGTGCCTGGCTGCGCGCCGAATGCGTTGGCCAGCAGTCCCACCAGCCCCTGCCCTTCGCCATGCAGCACGCGCGTCATGCGGCCATGCGTGGAATGTCCCGTCGCCGCCAGCTCCGCCAGGGCCTTGAACGCCGCTACGCGGCCCGGCTGGCCGACACGTGCCGACGATGAAAAATCCACGGGCTGCGCGGCCTCCCAGAGCAGATTCGCGGCCTCTTCCAGCGTGGCCGATCCGGCCAGCGTCACCGCATCGTGTCCCCGGTAGTAAAGCCGCTCGCGCACGAACGTGGAGATGGCCGTGGGAATGCTGGGCTCTGCGCCGAACAGCGTGTTGGCGGCCAGTGTCTCGTGCTTGCGGCCGGCCTGCTTGCGCCTGGCCAGCGTTGCCACGTCCTCTGCGCGGTACAGGCTGCGGCGCGTATCGGCCGGGTCGGACATGACCTCGATCTTGCCCCGGCTCACATAGGCATAAACGGTCTGCGGCCGCACCCCGAGGTGCGAACACGCCTCATCCATGGATATCCAGGTTCCCACTCGTTACTCGCTTCCGTCAATTTATATTGATTTTATATATCAAGATTGCGTAGTTAATCAACTATTGCCTACGATGCATCCACCTACTCAGCCACCACATCCATGCATATGACGCCTCAGATCCTGCAACTGAACCCCATCCTGATTCCTGCCGCGAACGAAGAACTGGCCGCCCGTTACCAGGTGCACAAGTACTTCGAGATCGAGGACCAAGTCGCCTTTCTGCAGCAGCATGGCCCGTCTGTCGAAGCCGTCATCACTGGCGGTCACACCGGGATCTCCCGCGAGATGCTGGAACAACTGCCGGCGCTGAAGGTGGTGGCGGTCAACGGCGTGGGCACCGATGCCGTCGACCTGGCTTATTGCCGCGAGCGCAACCTGCCCGTGACCGCCACGTTGGGTGCGCTGACCGAGGACGTGGCCGATCTGGCCATCGGCCTGCTGATCGCGGCGTGCCGAAACCTCTGCGCGGGCGACCGTTTTGTCCGTGACGGCCAGTGGGAAATGCATCCGTCGCCGTCCGCTATTCCACTCGCGCGCCGCTTCAGCGGCATGCGCGTCGGAATCGTGGGCATGGGCCGCGTGGGCCGTGCCGTGGCCACACGTGCTACAGCGTTTGGCTGCCCCATCTGCTATACGGATATGCGCGCGATGGACGACGTGACGCACACCTTCGTGGCCGACTTGATCGACCTGGCACGCGACAGCGATGCGCTGGTGCTCTGCGCTGCCGCTGACAAGGCCGAAGGCATCGTCAATGCCGCCGTGCTCGATGCGCTCGGCCCGCGCGGGTTCCTGATCAACGTGGCGCGCGGCCGCCTGGTCAACGAGGCCGACCTTGCTGCGGCCATTGAAGCCGGAAGCATTGCGGGCGCGGGCTTGGACGTCTTTGTCGATGAACCGCGCGTGCCGCTGACGCTGCGCCAGTCGGACCGCACCACGCTGCAAGCCCACCGCGCGAGCGCCACGTGGGAAACGCGCGGTGCCATGGCGCGCATGGTGCTGGGCAGCGTGGCCGAAGCACTGGCCGGCAAGCGCCCCACAATGAGCCTGACCACCTGAGTTCGCCATGATGGATTTCGTCATGCCGCCGCCAGCGCCAAGCGCGTTGCCCGTGGCGCATAGCACTGCGTATTTCCCGATCCGTCGCGTTTTCTGCATCGGCGGCAACTATCGCCGGCGGGCGTCGCGCCATTGGAACCGGGCGACGTGATCCACGCAGGCGTGGCCGGCATCGGCGAGATCATGCTGACGGTCACCCAGGCATAGCACCTGACACAACCACTTCATGGAGACAATGTTGAACCTATCCCGAAAAATCGCGCTGGTGACGGGCGCCGGCAGTGGCGTCGGCCGTCTGACCGCCCTGGCTCTGCTGGAAGATGGTTGGACGGTGGTGCTGGCCGGCCGGCGTGCCGATCCGCTGCAGACGCTGGTGGCCGACGCCGCCGCGCGTGGCAGGACGGCGCTGGCCGTGCCGACCGACGTGACCGATCCCGCGAGCGTGCAGGCGCTGTTCGACAGCATCGAGCGCGAGTTCGGCCGGCTCGACCTGCTGTTCAACAACGCGGGTGTGAACGCGCCAGCGGTGCCGATGGACGAGTTGCCGCTGGACAAATGGTTCAACGTCATTAACACCAACGTCACCGGCGTATTTTTGTGTGCGCGCGCCGCGTTCGCGCTGATGCGCCGTCAGTCGCCGCAAGGCGGACGCATCATCAACAACGGCTCGGTCTCGGCCCACACGCCGCGCCCGTTCACCGCGCCGTACACAGCCAGCAAGCACGCTGTCACAGGCCTGACCAAGGCGCTGGCGCTTGATGGCCGCGCCTTCCATATCGCTGCCGGCCAGGTGGATATCGGCAATGCGCTCACCGAGTTGTCCGAACGCATGACGCGCGGCGTGCTGCAGGCCAATGGCACCACGGCGGCAGAGCCGATGATGGATGCCAACCACGTGGCCAATGCCGTGCGCCATATGGCGTCGCTGCCGCTGGACGCCAACGTGCTCAATATGACCGTCATGGCCAGCGCCATGCCGTTCGTCGGCCGCGGCTGATACAGAACGTACCAATTACCGCGCCACCACGGCTTCGCATCCGTGGGACGCCCACAGAGTTGACCCAAGTTAACCAGCATCCAGATGGAGACACACCATGCAAATCCCCTCCCGAACGCTCACGACCCTGATTGGCGCGATGACTGCCTGCGCCGCCATGATGGTGGTGCCCGCCATGGCCTCGGCCCAAGGCAACTACCCCACCCGCCCCGTCACGATCATTGTGCCAGCACCGGCGGGCGGCGGCATCGACCTCATCGCCCGTGTGGTAGCCGAAAAACTATCGGTCAAGCTCGGCCAGCCGTTTATCGTCGAGAATCGCCCGGGCGCATCTAACAACCTGGGCACCGCCGTGCTGGCCAACGCCAGGCCCGATGGTTATACAATCGGCATCGTCGGCGGCAGCCATAACATCAACAAGTTCCTGTTCAAGAACCTGAGCTGGGATCCGGAAAAGAGCTTCGAGCCTATCGTATATACGCACGAGATTCCGTTGGTGTTCGCGGCCTATCCCAAGCTGCCGGTCAAGACCGTGCCCGAACTGGTGACTTGGATGAAGGCCAACCCCGCCGAGGCCAAGGTGGCCACGTCAGGCCGCGGCAGTGCGCAGGAAATGGCCGCCGAGATGTTCCGCATGGTCAGCGGCGCGCCGGTATTGCTGGTGCCCTACAAGGGGTCGTCCGCAGCGCATCCCGACCTCATCGCCGGACGTACCGTGCTCTACATCGACACGATCAGCGCCATTCAGGAACAGGTGAAGTCGGGCAATGTGCGCGCGCTAGCGGTGTCTACACGCAAGCGATCCAAGACATTGCCCAATGCACCCACCGCCGAAGAACAAGGCCTCAAGGGTTACGACGCCAACACCAACGGCGGCTTCCTGGCGCCGGCGAACACGCCGAAGGAGGTCGTGGCGAAGCTCAACACCGAGATCAACGCGGTGCTGAAGCTGCCTGAAGTGCGCGCCAAGCTGGAAACGGCCGGCATCGACGTGCAAGGCGGTACGCCGCAGGAGTACGCGGCGCTGATCAAGTCGGACCTGGCCAAGTGGGGCAAAGTGGTCAAGGAAGCGGCGATCCAGCCAGAGTAATCAAAGCGGAGCAATCTGCCGGAGGCGCCTGCGGATCGTTACCCGATCCACGGGCGCATTTCGATGTGCTGGATGCCTCCTCCTCAAGTCCTTTACCCCGGATTTGACCTGAAGCAGGCCCCTCACCGCTGGATACCCGTGCCTTCTCCTCCAGCATTGAAACGGTAAACCGGCCACTGCCCCCCGGCGCGGACAGCTCGCCCGGCGGCCCAACAAGCAGCAGCCGCTCTTCAAGCACGCGATCCGCTCTTCACCCTGGCTCGGGCGTACCGCCGAACGTCATGCCAATGTCCAGATGGCCAGTCAGCAGCCCTTGCGGAATATATCCGGTGCTCTGCTCGATGATCTGGAGATCACTCCCCGGCCGTTCCGCGCAGACTTCCTTCACGAGCGCTTCTTCAGCCCGGCGCCGGCCTAGCCGTCGAGGCATCCGCGCAACGTTCGCGCGAGGCGAGACGCTTCCCTCGCATCGGTGACGTTCGCGAAGCCCATTACCAGGCCACGTGGCGTGCGCCGCGTGCGCCCGCTCGCGTACCAGATCGACAGTGGCAGCACAGCAAGCCCCGCGGCGCGTGCGCGCGAGGCAAAGGCCACGTCGTCGACGGGGCCATCAGGGCCTTCGGCAAACTGGACCGCAAACTGGATTCCGCCGTGCGGCAAAGCGACAATCATGCGCTCCCCGAACGCCTGGTCCAGCGCCTGCGCAATCAGCATGCGTCGCTGTCCGTACAACGCACGCATCCGCTTTACGTGCCGCGCAAAATGCCCCTGTTCGATAAAGTCTGCCACCGCCGCCTGCAATAGCATCGGAGAGCCGGCATTCATGCTGCATGCCACGCGCCCCACGCGTTCAACAGCGCGCTCCGGCACCACGGCATACGCCAGCCGCAGTCCGGGAAACATCACCTTGCTGAAGGTGCCGCAATAGATCACGCTATCGTTCTGATCGAGGCTTTTCAAAGCCGGCAGAGGCCGGCCCACATAACGGAATTCGCTGTCGTAGTCGTCTTCGATGATCCAGCGAGACCCCTTCCCTGCCCAATCCAGCAGCGCCATGCGCCTGGCGAGCGACAATGTGTGCCCGAGCGGGGCCTGATGCGACGGCGTCACCAGTGCGAAGCGCGCCTGCGGGTCCAGCGCGATGCCGCGCCCGACATCGATGCCTTCGCTATCTACCGGCACCGGTACGAGCTGGACTCCGGCTTCGGCCAGAAAGCCGCGCGCGAGCAGATAGCCGGGGTCTTCGAACCACATGCGATCGCTGGGGCTCGCAAGACTGCGCAATAC
Organism: Cupriavidus necator; assembly: GCA_022041995.1. Lineage (GTDB taxonomy): Bacteria > Pseudomonadota > Gammaproteobacteria > Burkholderiales > Burkholderiaceae > Cupriavidus. The sequence goes on along the minus strand of CP074381.1, from coordinate 1,708,512 downwards.
AAGTTCCAGCGCCGCGCGGTAACCAGCGGTAATGAACACCTGATCAGGCAGGCACGCCACGCCCCGCGACAAGCCAAGATAGGTGGCGATGTGTTCGCGCAACGCCCGATAACCAACGGGGTCCGGGTAGGCGAGCATCGCGCGTTCCCCGCTGCGCGCACAACGCGAAACGAGCCGGTTCCAGAGCTTGCGCGGAAACGCGTCGAGTGCCGGCAGCCCTGGTTGTAAAGGCTTCGGCTCCCCGCTCATTGCGACCGCGATTGGGAGCTGACGCGGTGCCGACTGGCGACTGCGCGATGCATCGGACGCCATGGGTGCGCGCTGCGCCGTGGCGTGCTGGTCCTCCCGATCCCGTCCACGTGCCGAACGGGTCACCGCTGCCGGCAATGAAGCTGAGACGAATGTACCGGCCGCACCGCGCATCTGCAGATACCCTTCATCGACAAGGATGGTATAGGCCATCTCGACCGTGCCCCGGGCCGTATTCAATTGCGTGGCGAGGCCGCGCAGCGCAGGCACGCGATCGCCGGGACGCAGGTGCCCGGCCGCGATGGCCGTCCTGAACCGCTCGCAAATCTGCATATAGATCGGCGAGCGGTTCTGCCGATCGATTTCGATGGCCAAGGGGGAAGTGCGTGCGGTCATGATGATCTCGTGGCCAATGGGCGCGGCAATGGGACGCAGACTGGACTTGGCCTAGTCATTTCGACAATTCTTGGCCCTTATCCATAGGGCATGATTGTTCCACAATGATCCCACACGATGCGACGGGGACATGCACCTGCAACCACGGCCCCCGCCCGCACCGGGCACTCAACACTCTCATCTGGAGACCCTGCCATGAAGATCGTTGTAATCGGTGGTTCCGGCCTGATCGGCTCGCAACTTGTCGCGCTGCTTAACGCGGCAGGCCATACAGCGGTGGCGGCCTCTCCGCGTACCGGCGTGAACAGCGTGACCGGCGAAGGATTGAACCAGGCACTCGTGGACGCAGACGTCGTGGTGGATGTGGCGAACGCACCATCCTGGGAACCGCAGGCAGTACTCGATTTCTTCCGCACCTCGGCGCGCAATCTCGGCAAGGCCGAGGTCGCTGCTGGGGTGCGCCATCACGTCGCGCTGTCCATCGTCGGCACCGACCGCATGCCGGGGAACGCCTATTTCACCGCCAAGGTCGCCCAGGAAGAGGCTGTAGAAGCGGCCGGCGTGCCATACACGATCGTGCGCGCCACACAGTTCATGGAGTTCCTCGGCGGTATTGCGGATTTCGGCACGGACGGCACCACCGTGCGCATCGGCGATGGGCTGTTTCAGCCGATCGCTGCGCAGGACGTCGCGGCAATCCTTGCGCAAGTCGCGCTGGAAGCACCGCGGAACGGCACCATCGATATTGCTGGCCCGGACCGCGCCCCCTTCGCGGAGATCATTGCGCGTTATCTGAAGTCGGCAGGCGACGCTCGCTCGGTCGTGACGGACCCCGACGCCCTGTATTACGGCGGCCACGTCGAGAAACTGTCGCTGGTACCGCTCGGCGACGCGCGGATCGGCCGCGTCAGCCTCGACCAGTGGCTCTCGCAAGCCAATGTGGAGTAATGCCATGAAACCAATCGTGTCGTTCGCGGCCGCGCTGATGCTGTCGTGCCTGACGGCGGCGCAGCCGGCGGTCGCCGCACCGGAAGCGAAGGTCACCCCGCTGCGGACGGAACCGTTGCCCGAGTATCCGGGCAAGGAAGTTCAGATGATCATCGTCGAGTATCCGCCCGGTTCGGTCGACCCTGTGCATCGGCATGATGCACACGCCTTTGTCTACGTGCTGGAGGGGAGCATTGTCATGGCCGTCAAGGGTGGCAAGGAGGTGACACTCAAGGCCGGGGATACCTTCCACGAGGGCACCAACGACATCCATACCGTCGGGCGCAATGCCAGTGCCACACAGCCGGCCAGATTTGTTGTGTTCCTGCTCAAGAACCAGGGCGCACCGATTCTGACGCCCGTGAAGTGAGCGTGCTGGTCCAGCAATCCAGCCTCTGCGTGACACTCGCGCTGCCGTTGACTGGCGGGAATAACGATGACAGGGGCGATGACAGGGCCCGAAAACGCGTTGCTTAAGAGTCGCCAAGTCACGTTAATCGAGCATCGGCACGTCATTCGGCCCCGATCGTCGTTACCGGAAGCCAACGGCCAGCTTTTACCTGATACAGCGTCGACGTCGGATTCTTCAGGTCGCCGTTCGGATCGAAGGCAATCTTCCCGGTGATACCCTCGTATTGCGTTGCGCGCAGCGCCGCGAGGAAGTCGGCCGACGTCGCAGAGTTCGCCTGCCTGATCGCGTGTATAGCCACCCACGTGGCGTCATACGCGAAGGGCGCATAGCTGAGACTGTCGGTGCCGAAGCGCTTCCTGAATTTCTGCATGAAGGCCTTGCCTTGTGGCAGCGTTTCGACAGGGCGTCCGTATTCCCAGGCCATCGCGCCATCCGCGGCGGGACCGGCAACGTTCAGGAAGATACTGTCGGCGATGCCACCGCTTCCGACGAACTGAGTGCGCATGCCGAGTTCCCTCATCCGCTTCGTGATGAGCGCCCCTTGGTTGTCCAGGCCGCCGAAGAACAGGATGTCGGCATTGGCGGCCCGGATGCTCGTGAGCTGCGCGCTGAACTCGACCGCCTTGTCGTTGGTGTACTCAGCGATCGCGATTCTTCCGCCGGCACGGGTGACGGCCTTCTTGAACTCGTCCACTGCCCCCTGGCCGAACGCGGTCCGGTCGTCCATCACGGCAATGCGCTGCCCCTTCATGACATTGACCGCGTACTTGCCAGCGGTACCGGAGTTTTGCGTATCGGTCGCAATGATGCGGAAGACCGTCTTCAGACCTTGATGCGTGATAGCCGGATTGGTTGCCGCCGGATGGATGACCGGGATGCCTGCGCGGGCAAAAATCAGCGAGGACGGAAGCGCAACGCCAGAGTTGTAATACCCGACAACGACAGCCACCCCGTCATCGACCAGCTTCTGGGCCACCTGAACGCCGATGCGCGGGTCACTTTGGTCGTCCACCGAATCAAGCTCGAAGCGGGCGTCCCGGCCATCCAGCCTGATGCGCTGCGCGTTGGCTTCTTCAACAGCGAGACGAACACCATTCTCTATGTCCTTCCCGTTGGCGGCATTGATCCCTGTCAGCGGAACGGAAACACCGATCTTGACAACCAGCTGCCCATACGACTGGTCGCAAGCAAAGGACAGCAACAGGGCGCTCAGACTCGTAACGAGCAGCCGTCGAGTAAAATGGATCATTGGCCGACTCCGGCGACTAAGGGACGGTGCTATCAGCGGCCGAAACCGACCCCGCACCGATTCTGATAGCACCCTGAATGGCGGCTTCTATTTTGCCATGGTGGCAGAGGCAGGGGCAGTGGGCGGTGCAACGACTCGCCGTCTTACCGAAGTCGATCGGACGCGAGAACCGTGGTGTGGTCCATATGACGAAGTGGATTGTTGCGATGCCGTTCCCCGCCGACGCGTCCCCCTGCCTGCACAAGTGCGCCAGCGATTCTGAACCGACGCTGGAACGGCGCATCCCGGATCAGCCTGTTACGCCTCCAGGCCGCATGGACGACAGCCATCACGGATGCAAATAGAATCAACGCATGCCGTGAGGAGGGTGCCTACCATCTCCTTTGTCATCATTGACTTTCCTCCTTTTCTACGGCGAAGCTTGATACGGCAACATAGCGCGCCAACCTCAAGGCGCGAAGCATCATCGCGTCGACACCCTTGCACAATAGCTAATCTCAGCTCTCGTCGATGTGACACAAGATACGATGTGCGAGGCGAAGGTGTGGCCGATCTATCATTGCGTTTCCCAATCTGGCAACACCAGAGGCGCCGACCCGCGAAAACGCCTCGACCACCTCACTAGCCCAGCGTATTTCCGCTTGCTGCGGTATGAAAGCCTGGTTGATGGCGTCGATCTGAGAAGGATGTGCCGCGGCTTTGGCCGAGAATCCGTCTCGTTTTGCCTGTGCAGCTTCTTCCCCGATCCTCGCCGGATCGATCAGGTTCGTGCTGACCGCATCGATGGCTTCGATACCCGCCTGGGCGGCCGCCAGCAGGCACATGGTACGAGCCACGGAAAACGGCGTGGTCAGCTCCTTGCCGGTATGCGACGAGAATGCGCCAAGGTCGGCCGCAAGATCGTCCACGCCCCACATCAGCGCCCGCAGCCGCATCGGCGCGTTGCGATACGACGATAATCCGAAGACACCTTCGGATGATTCGGTCGCCATCGCGATGATGGACACCTCCCAACTTTCCTCCAAAAGCGCACATTCAAAGGCCGCGAGGAAGTCACAAAGGCGATGCACATCATCGACACTACGACACTTTGGCAGCACGATCGCGTTGGGCCGGTGCGGGATCACGGCGGCCAGGTCGCGCAGGATGTGGCCGGATGCCAGCCCGTTGACACGCACCAGCAAGGCCTGATGCATCGAGGCACGATGCTGTTCGAGAAAGCCAACCAGCTTGCGCCGTGCGTCCTCCTTCCCTGGCTCCGGGATGGCATCTTCCAGATCGAACACTAGTCCATCCGCTGCTGACTTCAGCGAGGACGCAAGCTTCCGGTCACTGTCAGCGGGGACGAAAAGGAGTGAGCGCAAGCGCTGTGGCAAGTTGTCGTGCATAAGCGTTCGTAACGTGATTCTCGGGCGGGTCAGGTCTGTGGCTGTTTTAGCCGTACTCCAGACAAAGCGATGCTTCTGGTGGTCCGGCAACCCGGACTGTCCGAAGGCAGATTCCGCCCGCGACAAATGGCCTGGTGGAATGCGTCAGCACGACCTCTGCCAGAGAGGTTGCCAAAAGCCGCCCTATTGTTCCCGCACTGGGCTTCCGTCCCGTACGAAAGGTGGACGAACGACTTTCGCGGAGATTCTCTTGTTGTAGACCTCAACACTCACATACGAGCCGACCTTGATGTCTGGGGTAATCAGAGCCAAAGCGATGGCGATTTGAAGCGTCGGACTGTAGGTTCCGCTGGTGACCTTCCCAATCTTTTCCCCTTCGAGGCTCATCACCGGACTCTGCGTGCGGGCGACCGCGGCGCTTCCTTCGAAAGCGAGCCCGACGAACTGCCAATCTTGGCGGCGGGCACGTAGCGCTGCTTTGCCGACAAAGTCGCGCTCCAGCCCCAGATCAACACTCCAGCCCAAGCCGACGTCGAAGGGCGAGGTCTGTGGGTCCATGTCCAGCCCATTCAGGTGCATGCCTGCTTCGAGCCGAAGGGTCTCCCATGCGTCGAGGCCTGCTGCAGAGATGCCGGCCGACCTCAGCATGTCCCATACCTGAACAGCATGCTTTGCCAGCACCATCATTTCGAAGCCGTCCTCGCCGGTCTTCCCCGTTCGTGCCAGCATCAGTTCGCCCACTGCGGAGTCGTGCACGATGATGGAGTTGAACGGCTTCACCTTGTCAGCGGCGCGCGTTGACGGAATGGCTCGAAATACCTTTTCCCGAGCATTGGGACCGTGCACGGCGATCATTGCCAGCGCCTCCACATCGCCGCTAACCATATCCTGGCGCCGCGCGACCAGGGTCACCGAGCTTTGGGTCTCAACGATCTGTGACCGGATCCATTCAATGTCGCGGCTGGCAGCGTGCGCGTTCAAGACCATACGGAAGCATTCATCGTCCAGGTAGTAAACGACAAGGTCATCGATCACTCCGCCTTCCCTGTTAAGCATGCATGAATAGAGCGCTTTTCCAGGCGATCGCAGTTTGCCGATGTCGTTGGCAAGCAGCTTGCGGAGAAACATTCGAGCATCCGCCCCGTGTATGTCGATCACGCACATGTGCGAGAAGTCAAACATGGCGGCATCCGCCCGCACGGTGTGGTGCTCCTCGATCTGGGATCCATAGGCAATCGGCATATTCCAGTCACCAACATCTGCCATGCGGGCGCGGATGAAACGGTGACGCTCATACAGTGGGGTGCGCAATGGGTGCAGGATCGTCTGGCTCATGGGATGTCAAGGTCAGTAGTCAAGCTGGCGCAATATCGCGCATTGTGCGGGCCTGGGCCCCTGGCGAGCGCTTCGTGCCCCGCCGGCGATCATCGCGTCGGTCGGCGTTCGTGGCTGGGCGCATGACCGAACTGGGCGCGGTACGCCTTGCTGAAGTGGCAAGGCGAATGGAAGCCGCAGACGGCCGTGACACGGGCAATTGACGCGTTGGTCGTGCGCAGCAGCTCGCGCGCGCGCTTCAGGCGCAGGGTCAGGTAGTGGTGGGTCGGCGACACGTTCAGATAGAACTTGAAGATCCGCTGCAGATGCCGCTGCGACAGCTGAACGAGCCGCGCCAGCTCGTCCAGCGACAGCGGCTCCTCAATATTCGCCTCCATCAGCCGCACGACCTCGATCAGCTCCGCCCGCGAGAGGCCAACCCGTGCGTCGACCGGGATCGGCTGCGGATCGGTCGCGCCACGGATCCGCTCGAGAATAAACTGTTCGGAGACCTGCGCGGCCATTTGCTGGCCAAAACGCAGGCCGACGAGATTCAGCATCATGTCGATCGGTGCTGTGCCGCCCGTGCAGGTAAGCCGGTCCCGGTCGATGACGAACAGTTCGTCGGCGAATTGCACCAGCGGAAACTCGTGGTGCAGCGCGGACCGGTTCTCCCAATGCACGGCGCAGCGGTAACCGTCGAGCAGACTGCTCGACATCAGCGCGTAGGCACCCGTGCAAATGCCGCCGAGCGGCATGTTCTGCCCGGCGAGTCGCGCAAGCATCATGCGCGTGCCATCGTCGACGGCATCGCGGATGCGGATGCCGCCGCAGACGATCATCACGTCGGGCAATTCCGAGGCATCGAGCGCTCGCGTCGGCCGCACCGCGATGCCATTGCTCGCCCGCACCGGCTCGCCTTGTGCGGAATAAATCGACCACGTGTAATGGTCGGCTCGCCCGACATAGTTCGCCATCCGCAGCACTTCGACCGCGCTCGAGAATGCGATCATCGAGAAATCGGGCAACGTCAGGAAGCCGAAATGCGCGAGCGTCGACATCGGCGGTGGAGCGCTGTGAGCCAGCGCGGCGGCAACGGACCTCACATCGCTCTCCTGGCGAACGGCTGAGCCGGAATCAGGCGTGGGCCGTCGCCGTCTTGGCACTGAACAGCTGCCTGAGCCCCGAGAACAGCGGCGCCTTCGCGGTACCCGGTGCACGCCCAAAGCTCTCCGTAATGCGGTCCAGGACAATCGCCAGCAGCACCACCGACAGGCCGCTTTCGAAGCCCAGGCCGATGTCGAGCCGCTGGATGCTCGCTAGCACCTCGTTGCCCAGGCCGCCCGCGCCTACCATCGATGCAATGATCACCATCGACAGCGCCATCATGATGGTCTGGTTGACGCCTTGCATGATCGACGGCAGCGCGTTGGGGAACTGCACCTTGTACAGCAACTGCCACGGCGTGCAGCCAAACGCATAGCCGGCTTCGACGATCTCCATGTTCACCTGGCGAATCCCAAGGCTGGTCAGGCGCACCGCGGGCGGCATCGCAAATATCACGGTCGACAGGATACCCGGCACGCGACCCAGTCCGAACAGCATCGCGGCAGGAATCAGGTAGACAAAGGCCGGCATCGTCTGCATGAGGTCAAGGATCGGGCGCACGATGGCCGCAACCACCCGGCTCTTCGCCGCCCAGATGCCGAGCGGAACGCCAAGGATCAGACTGATGATCGTCGACGACAGCGTGAGGCCCAGCGTAATCACGGTCTGATCCCAGAATCCCGTGGCGAAGATCACGAACAGCGATGCGGCCGTGAAGATCGCAAAGCGCCAGCCGACGCGCCAGAGTCCGATGCCAATGAAGAACGCCATCATCAGCCACATCGGCACCGCCTGCAGGCTCCGCTCGATCATTGCGGCGAGCCCCTCGATCGCTCGACCGACCGCGTCGAACGTGGCCGCGTCGTGATCTAGAAGGTAATGGACGGACTGGTCGACCCAGTGGCCGAGCGGAAGGATTTCAGACATGGTGACCTCGCAGGTGCGTGATGGCTTTCAGGATGACGGCACGGTCGACCGAGCCGCAGTAGCAACCGTTGTCGTCGACGACTGGCAGCGCGTTCGGGCTCGCCACGACACGCTCGACAACGTGTTCAAGCGACGCATCGCGCCGGATGCTTTCGATGGGCCGCACGCTCGCCGCCGCATCGCGCATGACGCAGCCTCGAAGCTTGCGTTGGGCATCGAGCACAAAGGCACATCCGGCCTGGCCGTTCAGCATCGCGGCAATGTCTGGCGTATCGAGCTTTGACACGACCGGCACGGCGTCCGTCTGCATCAGGTCGCCGGCAGTCAGGTAGCGGCTGGTGTCGATGCCGTCGAAGAACGTGCGGACGTAGTCGTCGGCTGGCTTCGCAATGATTTCCTGCGGCGTCCCAACCTGAACCAGGCGGCCACCTTCCATGATCGCGATCCGGCTGCCGATGCGCAACGCTTCCTCCAGATCGTGCGACACGAACATGATCGTGCGGCGAGACTCCTTCTGTAGCTGCAGCAGCACGTTCTGCATTTCCTTGCGCTTGAGCGGATCGAGCGCGGAAAACGCTTCGTCCATGATCATCAGCGACGGGTTGACCGCAAGGGCCCGCGCAAGGCCGACGCGCTGCTGCATGCCCCCCGACAACTCGCGCGGCAGCTTCTGCGCAAACGTCGAGAGCCCGACCTGCTCAAGCACATCCATCGCCCTGCGCTCACGCTCGGTCCGGCCGACGCCGGCGACCTCGAGCCCGAACCCGGCGTTTGACAGCACGGTGCGCTGTGGCATCAGCGCGAACGACTGGAACACCATGCTCATGTCCTTGCGACGAAGCGCGATCAGTTCCGAGCGGCTCACGGCGGCCACATCGCGGCCACCGATCAGCACCTTCCCGGCTGTCGGCTCGACAAGCCGGTTCACGAGACGGATCAACGTCGACTTGCCGGAGCCGGACAGGCCCATCAGCACGAAAATCTCGCCCTCATTGACGTCGAACGACACGTTATGCACGCCGACGACCTGGCCGGTCCGCCTGAACACTTCGTCCTTCGTCGAACCGGCGGCGAGCATGTCGAGCGCCTGTTGCGGATTGCTTCCAAATACCTTGCACAGACCTTCGACCACGACCTTGGGACTATCCATCGAAACCTTCTCCTGGTCCTGCGGGGACTCATACGTCATATGGCATACCGGCGACTTCCTTGTATCCGAAAGGCGCTGGCGGTGCATTGCTACTTCTTCCCTGGAATACCTTGGCAAATTCGGTTCGTCGCATCACAAACAGAAACGGTGCGATCACCTACATAGTTGCCAGAAAAGGCCCTCTCCTGCCGATGAATTCCGACAAGGGCTTGCATAAATGCGACACCGCCAACCATGGCAACCGATGGTCCGGCCCGGCTTGTGCGCAAGCGACGCCGAATGGATCGATTGCGACCCGCCCGCGCGACCTTGCTGAAGACACCGGCATCGGGTAGCACCGTGCGTTGGCGCGCCGATACCAGCCACGCGGCGCTTCGGTTCTATCCGGCCTGCCATGCAGCCTGCTTTACTTCGCGCATGGCCCGCGCAGGCGCGCAACGCGCCCGCCCGCCACACCACCCCAAGAAAGGAATCCAATGGACGCCATGCCCGCTCACAACCATTCGTTCTCACGCTGGCGTGCCCCAGCGCGCCAGGCCAGGTGGCCGCGGTCGTCGGCTTGCTCGAGCGGCACCGCTGCTACATCGACGAGCTGACCGTCTTCGATGACGACCTGAGCAACCGCTTCTTCCTGCGCTGTGTATTTCATCCGACGCATTCAGAAGCGCTTGTCGTCGACGTACTGCGGCAGGAATTCACGCCGATAGCGGACCGCTTCGGCATGCAATGGGCGATCTATGACGCGCTCGCGCGCCCGAAGGTTCTGATCATGGTGTCGAAGCTCGAACATTGCCTTGCGGACCTGCTGTTCCGCTGGCGAATGGGCGAGTTGAAGATGGACATCGTCGGGATCGCCTCGAACCATCCCGACCTGGAACCGCTCGCCCGGCAGCATGATCTCCCGTTCCGGCATTTCCCGATCACGCCAGAGACGAAGGCAAAACAGGAAGCGCAGTGGCTCGACCTGTTCGAGTCGAGCGGCGCGGAACTGGTGATCCTCGCCCGCTACATGCAGGTGTTGTCCCCCGACACCAGCGGAAGGCTCGCCCATCGCGCGATCAACATTCACCACTCTTTCCTGCCTGGCTTCAAGGGTGCGAAGCCGTATCACCAGGCGCATGCGCGCGGCGTCAAGCTGATCGGCGCGACCGCGCATTTCGTCACCGACGATCTCGACGAAGGTCCGATCATCGAGCAGGCCGTCGAGCGCGTCGATCATTCGTACCGGCCAGAGCAACTGCTCGCTGTCGGACGCGACGTCGAATGCATCACGCTCGCGCGCGCCGTCAAGGCCTTCATTGAGCGACGGGTGTTCCTGAATGGAGACCGGACGGTCGTGTTTCAGTAAGCCCTAAAGCACACCGGCCACGCGCGCAATGCGAGCGTGGCCGGTGCCTGGTGTCTCCTGTGTCGTTTGACGAATTAACGCTCGCCCTCGATCCACGCATTCACGCGCTCCGCATTCGCGGCGATCCACGCATCGGCGGCCGCGTCTGGCTTCGTGCCGCCCTGGATCGCCAGCATCACGCTGTCGATCTCGCCTAGCTTCCATTGGAATTTCTTCAGGAAGACGACGACCGGCTTCGCCTTTGCCTCAAGACCCGGGTTCACGATGTTGTCGACGTGCTCCGCATCGCCGAACACCTTCTTCGGATCGTCGAGGAAACGCAGCTTCCATTTGGCGAACATCCAGTGCGGCGCCCAGCCCGTCACGATCACAGGCTTGTTCGCGTTCATCGCGCGCGCCAGTTCCGCTGTCATCGCACTGCCCGAACTGGGCATCAGCGAATAACTGAGGCCGTAGCTCTTGATCGCTTCAGAAGCCTTTCGCATTACGCCGGCGCCGGCATCTATGCCGACGATGCGGCCTTCGAACTTCGCCTTCTGCGCGTTCAGATCGTCGATGCTCTTCGCGTTCACGGACGCCGGCACGATCAGGCCAATCCTTGCCTCGGTGAAGTTGGGGCCGAGATTGACCACCTTGGTCTTGAACTGGTCCCAGTACGCGCCCTGCGTAACCGGCAGCCAGGCGGACAGCGTCGCATCGAGATCGCCGCGCGCGACACCCTGCCACATGACGCCCGCCGCGAGCGGCACCAGCTGCACCGGGTACCCCAGCTTCTTCTCGATGATCCGTGCAGCGACGTTGGTCGTCGCGACGCTGTCATCCCAACCCTCGACGTAGCCTATCTTCAAGGTTGGTTTGGCATCCCCGAGCGCGAACGCGCTCCATGTCATCATCACCGACGCCGCGCCGGTAAAAAACAGCTTTGCAAGCAGCTTCATGGCATACCTCCATTGGCCGGAGCGGAAACGCCCCGTGTACTTAGAATCGTCGAGAGAGCGGCCCGACAGTCGTCATCGACCTCCAGCCGCGTGGCAGGCGCCTGCCCTACTTATCGATGATGAGATCCGACAGAGGCTTGCTGCAGCATAACAACACCATCCCCTGGTCGATCTCGCGCTGGCGGATGCCGCCGTTGTGCTTCATTTCGACCTGGCCGGACACGAGCTTGACCTTGCAGGTGCCACACATGCCCTGGGTGCACGACGCCGGCAGCCGCACGCCCGATTGCCGCGCCGCGTCGAGTACATGCTGCCCGAATTGCAGAGGATCTCGCGGTGGCTCTTGGCGAAGCTGACGCTGAACTGGGCCGTGTCGGCATCGCCGTTTGTCGCCGGTGCGGTGCCGGCTACCGGCACGTCGGCCGAGGCCTCGGCCGTCAGCGTCTCGAACGAGAAGCTTTCCTCGTGGTAGCGCATGCGATCAAAACCGGCCTCGTCGAGCAGGTCGCGTACCGCCTTCATGTATGGCGCCGGCCCACACGTAAAGATCTGGCGCTCCATGAAGTCCGGCGCGATCAGCTTCAGCAGCGGCAGCGACAGAAAGCCCGTTATGCCCGGCCAGTTGGTACGCGCGCCAACCCGCTCGCACACAAAAGAGGTGCGGAAGTTGGCGTGGTTTGACGCGATCAGGTCCAACTCGCGCGCGAAGATGATGTCGTCCGGCGTGCGCGCGCTGTGCACGAACACGATGTCGCGATCCTCGCCGAGATCATGGTGTGCACGGCTCATCGACATCAACGGCGTGATACCCGAGCCGCGGACAGGAACAGATACTTGCGCGCCGGATGCCGCGCGCAGGTGAACTCGCCGGCCGGGCCGAGCACCCGGATCGGTGCGCCCGGCCGCAAGTTGTCGTGCAGCCAGTTTGACACCTTGCCGCCCGGCACCCGCTTGACCGTGATCGCGAGCGTATGCGGCCGCGCGGGCGACGACGAAATCGTGTAGCACCGGTTGATCGTCTCGCCCTCGATCTCGAGCTCCAGCGTGATGAACTGCCCCGGCTCAAACACGAACGCGCGGCCCTCCGGCGAATGGAAGAAGAAACTCTTCACGTCGTGCGTTTCCTGCCGCACGTGGCAGCACACAAGCGTCTCCTCGACGTCGCTCGTCCAGCGTTCAGGGAGCGCACTCCAGAACGCCGCACGCGTCACCCGGCTGTCGGCGGGCTCGAATTGGACCGCATCGCGCATCATCTCCATCTCCCCTTCCTTCGCTTTCGCCTAGGCGCCCATCTGCTCGGCGAGCCGGCGGATATACCAGGCCGAGAACTTCTCGACGAGACCTTCGGTGAACGGCGAGTACGGGCCGGGCTCGTACGCGCTGCTTGCCGCGCCGCGCTGCGAATACTCGACGAGCACGCGGTCCTGGTCGTTGGTCGCGTTCCACACCGCCGTCAGGTTCTCCACGTCGTAGTCGACACCTTCCTGCGCATCCTTGTGGACGAGCCACTTCGTGCGCACCAGCGTTTCGCCGGCCGACAGCGGAATCACCGAGAACGTGACGATGTGGTCGCTCATGAAGTGATGCCATGCGTTCGGCTGCGTCCAGAACGAAAGCCCACCCAGGTCGGCCTGCGCGAAGTTGCCGAGCAGCTTCTTCGAGGCGACCTTCGCATCGAGCGTCTGCGATTCGCCGCTGCGGTCGAGCGGCAGGCGCTGCGTACGGAAGCCGGTGGTGTCGAGCAGGCGCTCGATTTCGGACGACGGCAGATTCAGCGCTTCCCACTGCGCCGCGCGCTCGACGCAGGTTCTCTCGAACGCTGCCATGCCCTCGGCGTTGGCCGGCGAGTGCTGATAGCCGAATCCGTACTCGTATAGCGAGACGGTCAGCTCGGGATGGTTCGCCACGCAGTGATAGCACTCGCGGTTGTTCTCCATCGTGAGCTTCCAGTTGCCCTTTTCGATGATGTCGACCTGCGCGGCGATCTTCGTATTCGGCAGGTCGTGCGGGAGCAGGTACGGCTCCATCGCGGCGCGCATCGCCGCGAAGTCGGCGGGCGGCTCGTCCGCCAGGCAGACGAAGATCAGGCCCGCGAGGTTCTGCACATGGACAGACTTGAGGCTGTGCTTGCACCGGTCGAACTTCTCGCCCATGTGCTCGGCGAACATCAGGTCGCCGTTCAGGTTGTAGGTCCAGCTGTGATATGGGCAGACGATATTGCCGACCGTTCCCTTGTCCTCGTTGCACAGGCGCGCCCCGCGATGGCGGCACACGTTATGGAAGGCACGCACCTGCATGTCGTCGTCGCGCACGATCAGGATCGAGTCGTGGCCGAGCTCGACGGTCACGTAGTCGCCCGGCTCGGGCACGTCCGGCTCGACCGCCACGTGGATCCAGTGCTTGCGGAAGATCGCTTCCATATCGAGCGCGAAAATCTCTTCACTCTGATAGAAAGGCGCCTCGAGGCTGTAGCCTTGCTTGCGCCGGTCCACCAGCGCACGAATGTCTGCCGATACTTTCATCGTTTGGCTCCGGATTCCTTGTTTTCTGTTTGTTTGCCGACCGATCGGCAATATCAGTAGTCGATGAGTTGATGCTCGCGCAAGTACGCGAGGATGGCTTGTGCTTTTTCGACCGAAGTCCCTCCGTTTACGACGTTTCCGCCGCGGCTCTCGGTCGTCGTCGCCGACAGCATCCGGGCGTGTCCGGAGCGCTTCTCGGCGGCGGCCAGCCTGACTGGCTTGCGCTCGGGAGCGCCGAGCGTCCATGCGGCGGCGCCGGCGTCCTCGAATCGCGCCGCGGGCGCCGTCCGGATCGCGCCCGCACGCAGCCGTGCGTACGCATAGCGCGGCTGCGCGTTCGCGAGTGGATGGACGGCCACCACGGCCGGCAACAGCGCCTCGACGCGCCGGCGCAGTCCCTTCGGCAGGAACTGCCGCACGGTGGCGCGGCCGTCCGCGATGTCCACATCGACGGCCGCGCCGAGCAGCGGGCGGCCCAGCGCCGCAGCGACCTGGTAGGGCAGCATCCCGGTGTCGTACGCGCCTTCCGCGCGGGTGCCGGTCAGCACGAGGTCGTAGTCCTTCACGCGCGCGGCCAATGTGCGCCCGGCGTCATCCGCAGCCCCGCATGCGAGCACCTCGACTTCGCGTGCGCCGAGCGCCAGGTACTCGGCGAGCGCCGGCTCGGCGGCGTCGCCCGCGTGCAGCACCGCCAGCTGCGCGCGATGCTTGTCCGCGAGGGCCAGGCCGATTTCGAGCGCCGCCGCGTCGTTGCGGCTGTAGCGCCTCGCGCCGCTGAGCGGATGACGTCCGACCGACACCAGCACCGCGATGCGTCGGATTTGCTGGGGGCGTTCATGCTGCGGCTCCTAAGGGTTCGCGGACGCTGGCCGCGGCCGGCGCCTTTCCGTTCGCGCGGCGCGCGGCCTGCACCGCTTCGATCAGCGCCGCGATCGTCTCTTTCGCGTCGCCGACGATGGTCAGGTTCGCGCGCTTGGCAATCGGTGCACTGCCGTCCAGGTTGACGGCGATCACGTGACGGCAGTCCTTGATGCCCTGCAGGTGCTGCACGGCGCCCGAGATGCCGAACGCGATATAGACGCTCGCCTCGACCGTCTTGCCGGTCGCCCCCACCTGCTTGTCGCGCGTGAAATGGCCGTTGTCGACGGCGACGCGGCTCGCGGCGATCGCCGCGCCGAACACGCCGGCGAGCTGCCCGAACGCGCTGATATCGGCCACGCCGTTGCCGGCAGACACGATGAAGTCCGCCTCTTCGAGCGCGACCTGTGCGGCATCGATCTCCTCGAGGCCCAGGTCGCGGTACGGCTGCGAGCTGTCGCCGATCCCGAGCAGGAAATCGCCGGACAGGGCCTGTCCCGCGCCAGTGAACGGCAGCTTCGTGTCGACCGCACCGGGTGCAAGCAGGATCACGTCGGGCAGCGAGCGGGTCGCAAACGCGCGTTTCGCCTGTGCATAGGTGCCGACGTGGCGCGCGTCGATCTCGTCGACGTGCGTCGCGACGCTCGCGCCGGTCGCAGCCACGTAGCGGCGGCCAAGATCGCCGTCGCCGGTGGCGTTATCAGGCAGGAAGAGATGCTTCGGCGACAGCGCGGCCGCGCAGGCCAGCAGCGCCCGCAGCTCGGCATCGGGCGCAAATGCGCGGCGATCGAATGCGGGCAGCGCGATGACCTTGTCGGCGCCGAGCGCCGCCGCGTCGTCCTTCAGCTCGCCGAACACCAGCAGCGCGACCTCAGTCTGCGCATCGGCAAGCAGCGCGGCCGCGGCGAGCGCCTGGCACGCATGATCGTCGAGCGCTCCGCGCTCGCTGTGCGCGGCGACGAGCAGTACCTGCCGCGGATCGCTGACCGCCCGGCGCGGCCTCGCCACCGTCGCGCCGTGGCCCTGCCCGGGCCAGTGCGCGGCGTTCGGATCCGCGCTGCCGGTTTCGCCGAGCGTGATCCTTCTCAGGCCCGCCGCCGTTATCACGAACGGCCGGCGCGGATCGATACGGGGGATCTTGTTCATCGATTCACTCCAGCGAGGCCGCAACAAGTTCGGCCACATCGAGCACGTCCGGGCGCGGGCCGACCACGCCTTCGAGCATTGCCGTGCAGTTCGGACACCCGACCGCGACCACTTCCGCGCCCACGGCACGCGCATCGGCGATGCGGATATCCGGGATGCGCTGCTTGCCGGGATATCGGTCAACGGCGCGCCGCCCCCGCCGCCGCAACAGCGGCCGCGCATGCCATGGCGCTCCATCTCGACCACCTTGATGCCGATCGTCTTCAGCAGCTTGCGCGGCGCCTCTATCTCGCCGTTATAGCGGCCGAGATAGCACGGGTCGTGATAGGTGGTGACCTTCTCGCGCAGCGCCTCGACCGCCTTCGGCGCGATACGGCCGCTGTCGGCAAGCTCGGAAAGATAGCTCGTGTGATGCTTGACCGTGACGCGCAGGCCCAGGGCGCGATACTCGTTGCGCAGGCTGTGCATCACATGCGGATCTGCTGTCACGATCTGCCCGAAGGACAGCGTGCCGAGCGTGCCGATCAGGCGCTTGGCCATCTGCTGGAACGTCGCCTCGTCGCCGAGACGGCGGGCCACATCGCCGGTGTCAGTTTCCACGCTACCGAGCACCGCATAATCGACGCCAGCCTTGTTCAGCACCTTCACGAAGGCCCGCAGCGTGCGCTGATAGCGCATGTCGAAGGCGCCCTCGCCGGCAACGATCAGCACGTCCACCGCCTTGCCACGCTGCGCGACCGGTGCACTGAGGTCGACCGACCAGTCATAGCGCGCCGCGGTGTCGTAGCCGCCCATCGTGCCGGTCTCGCGCAGGTTCGCGAGCACTTCGGCGCCTTTGCCCGGCACGGTGCCGTGCACAAGCGTCTGGTTGCGGCGCATATCGACGATCGCATCGACGTGCTCGATCAGCATCGGGCACTCCTGCACGCAGGCTCGGCAGGTCGTGCACGACCACAGCGTCTGCGCATCGATCAGGCCCGACACGATCGGGCCATTCGGCTCGCCGCGATGGCGGCCGACGGGGATGCCCGGCGTCGGGCTGCCGGCGTACGCGGCATCGGTGCCGCCCGCCATGCCGACAACGAGATCCTGGATCAGTTTCTTCGGATTGAGCGGCTGGCCCGAGGCGAACGCGGGACACGCGGCCTCGCACTTGCCGCACTGCACGCAGGCGTCAAAGCTCAGCAACTGGTTCCAGCGGAACTCCACGGGCCGGGCGACGCCGTACTCCTGCTTTTCGATCTCGGGCAGCTTGAGCGCGGTCGGCGGCGTGGCGGTGCCGCTGCCGGTGTATGAGTCAGGCTTGCCGGCAAACCGTTCCTGGCGCGGATGAAACGCCAGATGCATGAGGCCCGCGATCGCGTGCTTCATCGGCCCGCCTTTTGCCGCGCCGAACGTCATCGCGAACGCGCCGGCGCCGATCAGCAGCGCGCAGACCACCGCGAACGCACCGGACATGACGCCAGCCGGCACGACCACGAACAGCACGAGGCCGAGCGCGAACGAACCGAGCAGCCACGGCAGCGTGTTCCATGGTCCCTTCGACAGGCGCGCGGGCACGTCCTTGGCGGCCCGCCGGCGCCAGACGAACACCGCGCCAATCAGCATCGCGACCGCCGCGGCGAAGATTGCCCGGTCGAGCCATGGCGAGTAGATTGCGAGACCGTAGTTGACGAACACGAGCGCCAGCGCGGCAATCGCGCCGCCAGCCGTGGCGACGTGCGTCCTGGCGATGTACGGATCGCGGGCGACGACGTGGTGCAGGTCGACGAAATAGCGCTTCGGGATTGCCAGCAGGTTCGCGATGCCGAACGACCCGGGCGCGGTCGCCCGGCCGAGCCGCCAGTAAGACGCGCGCTTCACGACCGCGAACGCGAGCCCCGCCACCGACAGCCAGAGCAGAACGGTAATCAGGAGGGACGGATTCATCGTCAGAAATCCTTCACGAGCCGCAGCGCGTCATAGATGGCGCCGTGGATGTTGTGCATCGAGATGCAGTCGCCGACGCGGAACAACAGGAAGCGGCCGTTGCCAAGCGTTTCCGAAAGACTCGGCTGCGGCTCAGACGCAAACAGCTTGTGTACGTCGACCTGGCCGCGGTTGACCGATTCCGGCTTGAGCTTCCAGTACAGCGCGTCGTTCGGCGTCGAGCCGTTCTCGATCACGACCTGGTCGACCGCGCGCTCCTCGAGCTCTTCCGTGTACTCGTTGCGCAGCACCGCGATCTTCTTGCCGCCTTCCTCGTAGACGCGATCGAGCCAGTAGTTCGGCGTATGAATCACACCCTGCGCGTACAGGCGGCGATAGAAGATCGGGAAGGTGGTGCCGCCGCAGTCGTCGGCCACCTTGACGTCCGGCGTCACGATTTCGACCTTCGCACCGCGGCTCGCCAGGTAGTCGGCAACGCCCGCGCCTGCGTGCGTGCTGACGCCGTCGTAGACGAGCACGTTCTCCTTCGCCTCGACGCGGCCGGCCAGCACTTCCCACGAACTGACCGCGAGCCCTTCGGCGACGGCCCAGCCGGGCACCTGATCGGAGAATGCGCGTCCGCCCGTCGCGAGCACGATAATGTCCGGCTTCTCCGCCATGATCATCTTCGCATCCGCTTCGACGCCCAGCCTCCGGTCGACGCCGAGGCGCTTGGTCTCCATGTCGAACCAGCGCACGATGCCCTGCATCTGCTCGCGCTGCGGTGCCTTGGCGGCGAGCAGGATCTGCCCGCCCACTTCGGTGTTCTTCTCGAACAGCACGACGTCATGGCCGCGCGAACGCGCGACTCGCGCCGCCTCCAGGCCCGCCGGCCCGGCACCGACCACGACGACCTTGCGCTTCGGGCCGCGCGACTTCTCGATGATGTGCGGCATCGTCGCCTCGCGCGAGGTCGCGGCGTTCTGCACGCACAGCACGTCGAGGCCGTTGTACTGGCGGTCGATGCAGTAGTTCGCGCCGACGCATTGCTTGATCTCGTCCTCGCGGCCGTCGCGAATCTTGATGACCATGTGCGGGTCGGCGATCTGAGCGCGCGTCATGCCGACCAGGTCGACCATGCCGTTGGCGAGCAGGCGCTCGGCCTGGCCCGCGTCGCGGATGCTCTGCGCGTGCATCAACGGTACCTTGATCACCGACTTGATGCCCGCCGCGAGATGCACGAACGGCTCGGGTGGCAGCGCCATCGGCGGCATGCAGTTTGCGAGCGTGTTGTGCGTATCGGCGCCGGAGCCCACCACGCCGATATAGTCGACAAGCCCCGACTCGGACATCGCCTGCGCGATCTCCTTCAGTTGCTCGTGATCGAGACCGTCTTCATGGAACTCGTCGCCGCACATGCGCAGACCAACACAGAAATCCTTGCCGACCACTTCTCGCACCGCCTGGAGCACCTCCACGCCGAAGCGCATGCGGTTCTCGAGGCTACCGCCCCACTCGTCGGTGCGGAAATTCGTGCGCGGGCTCCAGAACTGGTCGATCAGATGCTGGTGCGCCGCCGAGATCTCGATGCCGTCCATGCCCGCGTCCTTCACGCGCCTGGCAGCGGCCGCGAAGTCCGCGATGATGCGGCGGATCTCCTCGACCTCGATGATCTTCGCGTTGCCGCGGTGCACGGGCTCGCGCACGCCCGACGGCGTCATCAGGTGCGGCCAGTGTTCGCCGTGGAACGCCGAGCGGCGTCCCATGTGCGTGGCCTGGATCATGATCTTGGCGCCGTGCCGGTGCATCGTTTCGGCGAGACGGGACAGCGGATCAATGATCTTGTCGGTCGAGAGATTGACCGACTTCCACCAGCCCTGGGGACTGTCGATCGACACCGGGCTCGAGCCGCCGCAAATCGCCAGGCCAACGCCGCCCTTGGCTTTTTCTTCGTAATAGCGAATGTAGCGGTCGCCGGGCAGGCCGCCCGGTTCGGCATACACTTCCGCGTGCGCCGTGCTGACGATGCGGTTGCGCAGCGTCAGCTGATTGAGCTGCAAAGGTTTGAACAAGTGGGGATAACGCATCGCGGACGGCCTCTGGCGTTGGTGTGTCTCGTATTTGTCGTAGTGCGGACGGGCTTCGGTGTCAGCGCGCGATCGGCGACACTGCGAACACGCAGTGATCGTGGCCATCGGCTGCGCACTGCACTTCCTTCGACTGCGCGCGCGGCGCGTCCTTGCCCGCGGGTGCGGTGTCGTTGACCCAGTCCATCGCGCCGGCGAACCAGCCCGCGAACATGTAGCAAAGCTTGCCGCTCTTCTCCGGCTGCTGCAGCACGAATGATGAGTGGCGCAGCGCAATGCGCGCGCTCGCCGTCGCCGGATCGGCCTCAAGGATCGAGAACAGCCCCCAGCCGCGCTGCGACAGGCGCTTCAGGTAGTGCTCGAACACGGCCATCCCGCTGATGCCGTGCAACTGCGCTTCCTTGTCGCACCAGTGGTAGGCCGACTTGTAGCCGGCCTTGTAGAGGATCTCTTCGTACGCATCGCGGCCGAGCGCCTCTTCGACAGCGACATGGTTGTTGGTGAAGAAATGGCGCGGCACGTAAAGCATGGGCAGCGCGTCGGTGGTCCAGACACCGGTTTCGGGATCAACGTCGATCGGCAGTTGTGGTTGCACGTGGTAACTCCGAAAAAGAAGAAAGCCGCTTGAATCGTTGTGCGGACGCGGCATCGCCCGCGAGCACGCGCGTATCGCGCGCGCCCGTCCCGTTTGTGGGATTTGCGTGAAAGATGGCGCTGGAATCAAGCGCCCCAGACTTCCTTGAAGACGCGCACCCAGTTCTCGCCCATGATCTTGCGGATGCGCGACGGCTTCCAGCCTGCGCGCTCCATCGCCGCGGTCAGGTTGGGGAAATCGCCGATCGTCCGGATGCCTTCCGGGTTGATCACCTTGCCAAAATTGGTCAGGCGCCGATAGCGGCCCTTGTCGTGCGTCAGCATGTCGAAGAACTCGGTGCTGTAGCCCTGCGTGAAGTCGGTGCCAATGCCGACCGCGTCCTCGCCGATCAGGTTGACGACATAGCCGATCGCCTCGATGTAGTCCTCGACCGTCGCCTCGATCCCGCGCTTGAGGAACGGCGCGAACATCGTCACGCCGACGAAGCCGCCCGCATCGGCGATCTCCTTCAGCTGCGCGTCGCTCTTGTTGCGCGGGTGCTCCTTGAGGCCCGATGGCAGACAGTGCGAGTAGCAGACCGGCTTCTTCGAAAACGCGATCGCCTCGGACGAGGTGTTGCCGCCGACATGCGACAGGTCGACCATGATCCCGACGCGGTTCATCTCGGTGATCACCTCGCGGCCGAAGTCCGACAGCCCGCCATCGCGCTCGTAGCACCCTGTGCCCACGAGGTTCTGCGTGTTGTAGCAGAGTTGCACGACGCGCACACCCATATCGGCGAAGGCTTCGACGTAGCCGAGGTTGTCCTCGAACGCGTGGGCGTTCTGGAAGCCGAGGATGACGCCGGTCTTGCCTTCATGCTTCGCGCGGTGTATGTCGTCGGTGGTGCGCACCAGCGTCAGCAGTTCGCTATTGTCGCGGATCTGCTTTTTCATCAGCGCAATGTTGTCGACGGTCCTGGTGAAGTTGTCCCAGACCGAGACGGTGCAGTTCGCGGCCGTGACGCCGCCCTTCTTCATGTCTTCGAACACCGACCGCTCGAACTTCGAGATGTTCAGGCCGTCGATGATGATGCTGTCCTGATGCAGCGGGCTCATAGGGGCTCCAGTCTTTTCGTTCGGTCAGATCAATAGATCGGGAAGCGGTCGCACAGCGCGAAGATCTGGCGGCGCACGCGCTGCTCGGTGGCGGCGTCACCGTCCGGATTCGCGCGTAGCGCTTCGAACACCTCGAGGATCAGGCGGCCGATCTCGCGAAACTCCGTAACGCCGAAACCGCGCGTCGTGGCAGCCGGTGTGCCGAGCCGGATCCCCGACGTGATCGTCGGCTTCTCGGTGTCGAACGGGATGCCGTTCTTGTTGCAGGTGATGCCGGCGCGCTCGAGCGCCTGCTCGACCTGCGTGCCCTTGAGCCCCTTGGGACGCAGATCGACCAGCAGCAGGTGGTTGTCGGTGCCGCCGGTCACGAGGTCGACGCCGCCCTCCTTCAACACCTCGCCGAGCGCCTTCGCGTTCGCGAGCACGTTGTCGATGTAGGTCCTGAACTCCGATGTCAGGGCTTCGCCGAACGCGACCGCCTTGCCGGCGATCACGTGCATCAAAGGGCCGCCCTGCAGGCCGGGGAACACGGCCGAGTTGATCTTCTTGGCGATCTCCTCGTCGTTGGTCAGCACGAAGCCGCCGCGCGGGCCGCGCAGGGTCTTGTGCGTGGTCGAGGTGACGACGTGGGCGTGCTCGACCGGATTCGAATGGCGGCCCGCAGCGATGACGCCGGCGATGTGCGCCATGTCGACCATCAGCTTGGCGCCTACGCTGTCGGCAATCGCGCGGAAGCGGGCGAAGTCGAGCTGGCGCGGATACGCGGAGAAGCCGGCGATGATCAGGCTTGGCTTGTGCTCCTTCGCGAGCGCTTCGACCTGGTCGTAGTCGATCAGCATCGACTCGCGGTTCACGCCATACTGCACGGCGTTGAACCACTTGCCCGACAGGGCCGGCTTCGCGCCATGGGTCAGGTGACCGCCGGCGTCGAGCGACATGCCGAGCACGGTGTCGCCTGGCTTGGTCAGCGCGAGCATCACCGAGCCGTTCGCCTGCGCCCCCGAGTGCGGCTGCACGTTGGCAAAGCCGGCGTTGAACAACTGCTTCACGCGCTCGATCGCGAGCGATTCGACTTCGTCCGCAAATTCGCAGCCGCCGTAGTAGCGCTTGCCCGGGTAACCCTCGGCGTACTTGTTGGTCAGTACCGAGCCTTGTGCTTCGAGGACCGCACGCGACACGATGTTTTCCGAGGCGATCAGCTCGACTTGCGACTGCTGACGTTCGAGTTCCTTCGAAAGGGCGCCGCGAACCAGCGCATCGCGCTCGGCCAGGGGCTGCGAGAAGAAAGACTGGGTGTTCGACATAGAGGTCCGTGTGGGATGGAGATACCTGACTGGGGGCGAGAGGCCCGCTGCGCCAGGCCTTTCCGACTGGTCGGCGCAGCGTTGCCGACGGCTCTATTCTTGTCGTTCGTGTTTTGGCCCGATTGATGAATTCAGACGCGTTCTTTTCCATTTCCGCCATTTGCGTCCGATTTGCACAAGTGGCCCTGGGACGGCACTGCGGCGGTGCCCGACGCGCATCACAGGTGCGGCGTGTCCCGATTGCGGTGCAACGAAAGCGGCGCCCGCCATGCCTCCAGTCGGGCACCCTACTAAAGAGCTAGGGTTTCGCCGTATGGCATGTTTGTTGCGGCTAACTTAACAATAAATAAAAACAGCATCCAGCCTTTCCCTCTGGGCTGGAAATGCACCTTAAAAATCCGAAGGACGCCCCCCATGTCGATCGATCGCACCGCGTCGTTATCTCACTTCGCGTTCATGCCGCTACCCAACTTCACCATGATCGCGTTCACTAATGCGATAGAAGTGCTGCGGATGGCCAATTACCTGAGCGGCCAGGAGCTGTACCGCTGGACCGTCATCAGCCCGGAAGGCGGATTGGTGACGGCAAGCAATGGCCTGGCGATCGACACCCACCGGGCGGACAGCGTCGGGCGTCCGGACATCATGTTCGTCTGCGGCGGCATCGACGTGCAGCGTTCGACGACAGCGGAGCACCTGTCCACGCTGCGCCGCGCGGCGCGCGAGGGCATCATGCTGGGGAGCCTCTGCACCGGCACGTATGCGCTCGCGAAATCGGGGCTGCTGGCCGGTTATGCCTGCGCGATCCACTGGGAGAACATGTCCGCACTCAAGGAGGAGTTTCCCGACACGCGCTTCCTGAAGGAATTGTTCGTGATCGACCGCGACCGCGTCACGTGCACGGGCGGCGTTGCGCCGTTGGACATGATGCTGAACCTGATCACACGTCGCGTCGGTACCGCGCGCGTCACGCAGATCGCTGAGCAGTTCATCGTCGAGCACGTACGCGACACGACCGCGCAGCAGAAGATGCCATTGGTTGCGCGGCTAGGCTCAGCGAAGAAGTCGCTGTTCGAGGTGGTCTCGCTGATGGAGAACAACATCGAGGAGCCGCTGTCGCGCGAAGAGCTCGCACGGCTGGCAAGCCTGTCGCAACGGCAATTGCAGCGCCTGTTCCGCGACCATCTTGGGATGACGCCGACCCATTACTACCTGACGCTGCGCCTGCGCCGCGCGCGCGAGCTGCTGCTGCAAACAGATATGTCGATCATGCACATCACGATGGCATGCGGCTTCCAGTCCGCGTGCCATTTCAGCAAGAGCTACCGCGACGCGTTCGGCGTCGCCCCGACGCGCGAGCGCAGGGCGCAGGGCGCGCCGCTGGCGAAGTTGTCGGGAAAAGGCGGCTCGGCGTACGCATCACCATCGACGGTGCTGCACGCGTGAGCGGCCTGGCGGCGCGGCAGCGAACCACTGCTGTGCCGAGGGACCGAAAAACGGGCGGCCGGTAAAGGCCGCCCGTGTCGTTTCCGACTGGCCGGTCAGGCCGCCATCAGCCCGTGCGGATCGATGACAAATTTGCGGGGCGCGCCGCCATCAAACTGCTTGTAGCCTTCCGGCGCCTGGTCGAGCGAAATTACCGACACATTGACGATCTCCGCGATCGGCAAACGATTGTGCAGGATCGCCTGCATCAGGTTGCGGTTGTACTTAAGCACGGGCGTCTGACCCGTATGGAAAGAGTGCGACTTCGCCCACCCGAGGCCAAAGCGGATACTGAGGCTGCCGCGCTGCGCTGCAGCCTCCTTGGCGCCAGGATCGTCGGTCACGTAGAGACCCGGAATCCCGATCGCACCGGCTGGCCGCGTGATTTCCATCAGCGAATTGAGCACGGTGGCGGGCGCCTCCTCCACATAGCCTGACGAGCCGTGGCCGTGTGCTTCGAAGCCGACGCAGTCCACAGCGGAGTCGATCTCGGGCGTGCCGAGAATCTCTGCGATCTGCTCGCCTAGGGTCGCGTCCTTCGACAGATCGACGACCTCAAAGCCCATCGCCTTCGCATGCGCGAGACGCGCCGGGTTCATGTCGCCGACGATCGTGCAGGCCGCGCCGAGCAGGCGCGCCGAAGCGGCAGCCGCCATGCCGACCGGGCCCGCGCCGGCGATGTAGACCGTCGACCCGGCTTCACGCCCGCGGTCACGGCGCCGTGATAGCCCGTTGGCAGGATGTCCGACAGGCAGGTGAGATCGCGGATCTTTGCCATCGCCTGGTCGCGGTCGGGGAACCTCAGCAGGTTGAAGTCGGCATACGGCACCATCACGTACTCGGACTGCCCGCCGATCCAGCCGCCCATGTCGACATAGCCGTACGCCCCGCCCGCGCGCGACGGGTTGACACTCAGGCATACGCCGGTGTGCTGCTCCTTGCACATCGCGCAGCGGCCGCACGCGACGTTGAACGGCACCGACACCAGATCACCGATCCTCAATGTCTCGACGTCGCGGCCGATTTCGATGACCTCGCCGGTGATCTCGTGACCGAGCACGAGGCCGGTCGGTGCGGTCGTGCGGCCGCGCACCATGTGCTGGTCCGAGCCGCAGATGTTCGTGCTGACGACCTTGAGGATCACGCCGTGGCCAATTGCCCGGCCGCTGGGATCGACCATTTTCGGATAGTCGATCTTCTGCACCTCGACCTGGCCCGGGCCAAGATATACGACACCTCGGTTGCTGCTCATCGCATTGTCTCCATGTCTCGTTGAATCGTGCCGCAGCCACGCCGATCGGCGCGGCATGCGCGGCAGCGTCTTCGAGCGTATTCCGGGACACCAGGCCGCTATGTCCAAAACCCGACAGGCGCTTGCACAGCGCCGACATCGGTGAGCGTCGGCTCCGACCTCGGCATTGGGTACGCCGCGCGCGCCCACCGCGCGAGCCGGGCGGTACCGCCCCGACACTGGTCTGCCGATGTCGGATTTGCACAGACCGGCGACGGGTATTCTCCAGAGCGTGCGGCGATAACCACGTCTACTGAAGATTGGGGCCTGAAAGCAACCCGCTAAGAGGTCCTCATTTTTTCAAGGACGCCATGCCAACTCCCACCACCTCACCCACGCGCTCGAACGCCGCCGCGCGGCTCGAACGTCTGCCGTTTTCCGGCTACCACAAGCTGATCTTCGTCATCGTCGCGATTGCCTTCTTCTTCGACTCGGTCGATCTCGCCACCATGACGTTCATACTGGGCTCGATCAAGCAGGAGTTCGGGCTGTCCACCGCAATGACCGGCGTCGTCGCCAGCGCAAGCTTCTTCGGGATGGTGGTCGGCGCGGCGCTCGCCGGCCTGCTCGCGGACCGCTTCGGACGACGACCTGTGTTCCAGTGGAGCATGGTGCTGTGGGGCATAGCGTCGTATCTTTGCTCGACTGCGCAAAGCGTCGACGCGCTCATCGCCTGGCGCGTATTGCTCGGCATCGGCATGGGCATGGAGTTTCCGGTCGCGCAAACGCTGTTGTCCGAATTCGTCCCCACCGCGAATCGCGGCCGCCTGATCGCACTGATGGACGGTTTCTGGCCGCTCGGTTTTATCACCGCGGGGTTGTCTCTTACTTCGTGCTGCCGCAGTTCGGCTGGCGCACCGTGTTCGCGCTGCTCGCGATCCCGGCCGTGTTCGTGCTGATCGTTCGCCGCATCGTGCCCGAGTCGCCGCGCTGGCTCGAGCATGCGGGCAGGCACGCCGAGGCCGACGCGGTGATGCGTGGCATCGAGGCCAGGGTAATGCGTTCGGCCGGCGTCGCGATGCTGCCGCGACCGTCGCAGCAGCCAATGGCCGCGACAGTGCGCGGGCGCGGCGCGCTGCGCGAGATCTGGAGCGGCGCATACCGCCGCCGCACGACGATGGTCTGGCTACTGTGGTTCTTCGCGCTGCTCGGCTTCTACGGACTGACGTCCTGGCTTGGCGCGCTGCTGCAGCAGGCCGGCTTTGCGGTCACGCAATCGGTGTACTACACGGTACTGATCTCCCTCGGAGGCGTACCGGGCTTCCTGTGCGCAGCGTGGCTCGTCGAGCGCTGGGGGCGCAAGCCAACCTGCATCGCGTCGCTGCTCGGCGGCGGCATGATGGCGTACCTGTATGGCCAGAGTGCGCTGTATGGCGGCAGTGTCGCGCTGCTCGTCGGCACCGGCCTGGCGATGCAGTTCTTCCTGTTCGGCATGTGGGCGGTGCTATACACCTACACGCCGGAGCAGTATGGTACCGGCTCGCGTGCGACGGGATCGGGTTTCGCCTCGGCGGTCGGGCGGATCGGCTCGCTGATCGGCCCCTACGTGGTTGGCGTGGTGTTACCGGTATTCGGACAGGGCGGCGTGTTCACGCTCGGCGCGCTGTCGTTCGCGGTGGCGGCACTCGCTGTGTGGGTGCTGGGTATCGAGACCCGTGGCGTCGCACTGGAAGCGCTGGCGTCCGAGGACGCAACAGGTGAGACGGCGCTTTATCCCGCTGTAGCGGACAAGTCCTCCTGACGCGCAGGTCCGGTTCTCGCGAGAAGTGCCGGTCCAGGCCGCCTGCCACGAGTCGCTGTCGCGACTCGTGGCGACCGCCGGGAGGGAACAGGTTTAGAACTTGTGGCGAATCGCCGCACGGACCTGGAACTGATTCGACGTCGATGAAGCGTTCGACGCCCCGGGCAAGTCAGCCATGTCCAATGCGGTGCCGGTCTTGCCGCCGGCGACATGCTGGTAGGCACCCTGGATATAGACGTCCGTGCGCTTCGAGAAGCTGTAGTCCGCCATCAGGCCGACGGAATGAACTTTCGGCTTCGCCTCGCCCGACGACGCGTTGAAGTTTTCCAGGGTGAGCGTATACGCCCCGCCCGCGTAGAAGGCGGGCGTGAACTGATACTTGAAATTTACTTCCAGGTTCTGGAACCGGAGCGAGTTCAACGTGCCGCTGGCCGGCAGGATCGAGCCGGAGATGTACGAAGTGGACAGCGGTTCGGTCAGATTCGAGTTGGAGTAAGCGAAGCCTGCCGTCGCCGCGCCGAACGTGTAGTTGATGCCGGCTCCGAAGATGCGCAAACGCTTGGCAAGGAAGTTCTGGTCGCCGCCGTTATTGATGGCGCCCCCCGCCGTCGCCGACGGGTTGTCCGCCTGGAGATAGGCTGCAGCCAGCAACAAGCCTCCGTTCGCGTACTGCATCCCGCACCGTACTGGCGGTTGTTGGCAAAGTTGGTGTCGTTGCTGAAACTGTAGGTGCCGCCGAACTGGAACCCGCCAAGCGAGGGACTCGTGTACTTGACGGTGTTGTTGACGCGGAACGAGTAGATCAGGTTGTCGTTATCGTAGGGGTGGCCGAACATGGTTCCCCCCAATTGCCGGCAACGGTCGTCGGCGCGAGATAGTCGATCACCGAATCATACTGGCGCCCGAGCGTGACGCTCCCCCATTGATTGTCGGAAAGCCCGACGTAGGCCTGCCGACCGAACATCAGCCCGCCCTGTGCCGCCTTGCCGTTGCTTGCATTGAAACCGTTCTCGAGCTGAAACAACGCCTTGAGGCCGCCGCCCAGATCCTCCGTCCCCTTCAGGCCCCAACGGCTGCCTTGCGCAAAGCCGCTTGCCAGTTCGGTCAGGCTATGCCCGCCGACGTTATTCGTATAGTTGATGCCTTCGTCGATCACACCGTACAGCGTGACGCCGCTTTGGGCAAAGGCGGACGCGGAAAACATCAGCGCCAGAGCCGGGCCCGCAGTCGCTCCCATTTTCATTGGATTCTCTCCTTGTATTATCGTGACTCGCGCCGCTGCCGCGCCGGTCGGCGCGGCATGTGCGGCAGCGTCTTCGAGAGTAGTTCGCGAGACGGGAAAGCCTATGTCCAATACCGACACGCGTTTGAACAACGCCGACACGGCTCGGGCAACGACTATCCCGCCTTCCCGCTGCGCCTCAGGTAATCGGCGCGTGTCCACTCGAGTGCGACACCGACGCGTTGCGTGCCAGGCCGGATCTTCGGCTTGTGCACGGCAAGCGTCAGCGTGTCGAGCGCCGGCCATTCGCGAAACGACAGCTCCGCGATTTCGGCCACCAGCGTCTCGAGCAGCCGAGTATGCGGCTTGTGCGCGAGAAACGCGGCGAGGCGAGCACAATAGCCCTCGTAATCGATCCACTCGCCTTCCTCGCGCGGCTCGCAACGATAGCCGAGTCGTGCGTCGATGACGAGCGGCTGCGGTGCGTCGTGCTCATGCGGATGGATGCCAATCCGCACCGGCACCGCCAACGCATCGATGAACACGCTCCATCCCCTGCCCGGCAGGAGCGGCGCGTCGAGTGCACCGAGTGGTCCGTTGAACGCGTTATCGACGAGCTTCATGATGTCAGCGGCTGCGCCGCGTCGAGCATGATGCGGCAGAAGTAATCGGCAAAACTGCGGCGCACCACGATCTCGAAGCGGTCGACGCCGGTCGGCACGAGCACGATCGAGGCCTTGAAGTAGTGGCTCTGCAAACACTGCCCCGGCTTGAGCACGCGCGGATGCAGATCGAGCGGGCAGCCGCGCGCCAGCACGTCGCGCACGCGGCCCCCACTGATCTCGACGACCGTATAGCCGCTGCCGACGTCGACCGCCGCCGCGTAAGCTCCGGCGATCGCCTGAGCGAGCTTCGGCTCGAGTACGCCCGCCGGCACGGGGCCGTTCGACCGCACGAGCCACTCGTCGGGGCCGAGCCACAGCACGTCATAGTTGGTACTGCGCGCGACTGTGTTAGGGGCGGCTGGCGGACAGCACCCGACCACGCCCTCAAACGCGTCGACGAATACAGGATCGGACAGATCGCCGCGCACGTTGACGAGATCAAGGAAGGCGCGCTCGCGCATCACGAAGTGCTTCGATGCGCGCGCCTGCTGCGCGTTCAGCAGATCGGTCGCGCCGATGAACGGCGACTCGAGTCGGACGCCGCGCTGGCGCGCATCCGTCGCCGGCATGTCTGCGACCGGCGTAGCATTACCCGTTTCATTCCACATTCTGGCGCACTCCTTCGGTATCGTAGAAAACGGGGCTGGAGATCTTCGCCATCACGCGCCGGCCATTGGCCAGCGGGATCGCAACGCTCTGGCCCATCTTGCCCAGGCCGCCCTTCACCACGGCGAGCGCGATCGAACGCTTCAGGATCGGACTGTAGTAGCTCGACGTCACATGGCCGATCATCGGCGTTGGCTCGGTCGTCGACACGCGCGTGCCCGGCGCGAGGATCTGAGCGCCCTCGGGCAGGACGAACTCCGCGTCGTCGGTCAGCAGGCCGACGAACTGCTTGCGGCCTTCCTTCGCGGTATCCGAGCGCGTCAGCGAGCGCTTGCCGAGGAAGTCCTTCGACTTCGCGACGACGCCTCCCATCCCGAGGTCATACGGCGTGACCGAACCGTCTGTGTCCTGGCCGACGATGATGTAGCCCTTCTCCGCGCGCAGCACGTGCATCGTTTCCGTGCCGTACGGCGTGATGTCGAACTCGGCGCCAGCGGCCATCAGCGCTTCCCACACGGCACGGCCGGCGTTCGCGGGAATGTTCACTTCGTACGCCAGCTCGCCCGAGAAGCTGATCCGCATCACGCGTGCCTTTGCGCCGGCGACGGTGCCGTTCCGATAGCTCATGAACGGGAACGCGTCGTTGGCGAAGTCGATGTCATCGCAGACCTTGCGCAGCACCTTGCGGCTGTTCGGCCCGACCACCGCGAACGTCGCCCAGTGATCGGTCACCGATGAAAGCCGGACCTTCATGTGCGGCCATTCGGTCTGCAGCCAGCGCTCCAGCCAGGTCAGCACGCGCGCGGCGCCGCCCGTCGTCGTCGTCATCATGAAATGCTGCTCGCCGAGCCGCACCGTCACGCCGTCGTCGAAGACCATGCCGTTCTCGTCAAGCATCAGGCCATAACGGCACTTGCCGACTTCAAGCTTGTTCCACGGGTTGGTGTACATCCAGTTCAGCAGCGTCACCGCGTCCGGGCCCTGGATGTCGATCTTGCCGAGCGTCGACGCATCGAGGATGCCGACGCTGTTGCGCACCGCGAGGCACTCGCGCTTCACCGCCGCGTGCAGGTTCTCGCCCTTCTTCGGGAAGTACCATGGACGCTTCCAGTTGCCGACGTCTTCGAACAGCGCGCCATGCTCGACGTGCCATTCGTGGATGCAGGTCTTGCGGACCGGGTCAAGGAAGTCGCCGACTTCCCGCCCGGCGAACGTGCCGAACGTGACCGGCGTGTAGTTCGGGCGGAAGGTGGTCGTGCCGGTCTCGGGTATCGACTTGCCGAGCGCCTGTGCCAGGATCGCCATCCCGTTGATGTTGCCGAGCTTGCCCTGGTCGGTACCGAAGCCCATCGCGGTGTAGCGCTTGACATGTTCGACCGACTCGAAGCCTTCGCGCGCGGCGAGCAGGATGTCCGACGCAGCGACGTCGTTCTGGAAGTCGACGAACTGCTTCGGCCCGCGCGCCGCGGCCGCGCGGCTGCCGACGAGCCAAAGTGGCAGCAGGGCACCCTCGGCGACCGGCGTGACCTTCGGCGCGGCCAGCCGCTTTGCGGTACTGAAGCCGGCGGCTTTCGCCGCTTCGGCCCCCGCTTCCAGTGCGAGCGGCAGCGCCAGCGCAAGGTCGAACTCCCCGCCGCCGCACCAACGCTCACCTCGGCCTGCAGCGACTTGCCCGGCACAAAGCACACCTTCTCATCGCTCCACTGCGCCTTGCCGCCCGACTGCGCGAACAGGTGAAGCACCGGGCTCAGGCCGCCCGACATGGCGACGAGATCGCAAGGGATCGTCGACACCTTGCCGCCTGCCTGTCCGTTCGCATAGGAGGTCACCTTGACCGACGTGACCTGCCGCTTGCCGGACGCGGCTATCACGACCGCTCCGTTCATGACGGTCACGCCCTGCCGCTTCGCGAAGGCGGGCAGCGCGCCATTGGTCGCGGTGCGCGGATCGACGACCGTCACCTTGGCGCCGCACGCCTTCAGGTCGAGCGCCGCCTGATAGCCGCGATCGTTGTTCGTAAACACGACCGCGT
The DNA here is from genome assembly GCA_022041995.1 of Cupriavidus necator. Taxonomy (GTDB): domain Bacteria; phylum Pseudomonadota; class Gammaproteobacteria; order Burkholderiales; family Burkholderiaceae; genus Cupriavidus. Next base: position 1,676,488 of record CP074381.1, on the reverse strand, counting down.
CACGCCCTGGCAGCACGCCGTAGCGATGGACGTAGGTCGACACCGCAGACGCCATCATTACGCCCGGCAGGTCGTTGTTACCGAAGACGATCGGTCGCTCGTGTGCGCCGGTCGCGAGGATCACCCGTTTTGCGCGGATTTTCCACAGTAACTCGCGCGAGCCATGACGCATCGATACAGACAAGTGGTCAGTGAGGCGTTGCGTAACGGTGACAAGATTGTGGTCCTGGTAACCGAACGCGTTGCTGCGCGTCAGGATCGTCACGTCCGGCAGCTTGCGCAGCTTGCTCTCGATCTCGCCAACCCACTGCAGTGCGGCCTTGCCGTTGATCTCGGTCCGCCCGGACAGCAGGCTGCCGCCGAGCTCCCGCTGGTCGTCGACGAGGATCACGCGCGCGCCTGTCTCTGCCGCCGCATGCGCGGCCGCAAGGCCGGCAGGGCCGCCGCCGACCACGAGCACGTCGCAATGCGCGTAGCATTTGTCGTAGCGATCGGCGTCCAGCGTCGTGGGCGCCTTGCCCAGGCCCGCCGCCTCGCGGATCTTCTCCTCATACTTCGGCCACATCTTGCGCGGCCACATGAAGGTCTTGTAGTAGAAGCCAGCCGGCATGAAGCGTGCAAACTTCTGGTTAACCGCCATGCGGTCGCGCTCCAGGTCCGGCTCCGCGTTCACGCTCGTCGCGACGAGTCCCTCATACAACTCAATCTCCGTTGCGCGCGCATTCGGCACGGTGTACGCGCCGCGTTCCAGTTGCACCACGGCATTTGGCTCGGCGACGTCGGCGGTCATAATGCCGCGCGGACGATGGTACTTGAAGCTGCGCGCGACGAAGCGCACGCCGTTGGCGAGCAGCGCCGAAGCCAGCGTGTCGCCCTGGTAGCCCTGATATGCGCGTCCGTTGAACGTGAAGGCCAGCGGCTGGCCGCGATTGATGCGGCCGCCCGTGCCGAGACGGTCTTTCTGGCTCATTGCTTGGCCCCTTTCTGCGGTGCGTTGGCGGTGGGCTGGACGAAGGTTTCGTAGCCCTTGATGTCGTAGGTGACGGTGTCGCGCTCGACCTTGAACCACCGGCGGCAGCCTTGGGCATGGATCCATTGCTCGCGATGCATGCCGCGGGTATTGGTACGCATGAACAGGTAGTCTCCCCATTCGCGGTCAGACAGCTTGTCGGTTTCGAGCGGGCGCGCGATGTCGGCCTCGCCGCCACACGAGAATTCTGATTCGGCGCGCGGGCCGCACCACGGACATTCGATCAGCAACATTTCTTTCTCCTCGGGGCGTTCAGTGCGCGACGGCGGCAGCGCCGTGCTCATCGATCAGGTGGCCGGTATAGAAGCGATCCAGTGCGAATGGCGCGTTCAGCGGATGCGGCTCGTCGCGCGCGATCGTGTGCGCGAATACCCAGCCCGATCCCGGCGTCGCCTTGAAGCCGCCCGTGCCCCAGCCGCAGTTGAAATAGAGGCCCTTCACGTCGGTCTTGCTGATGATCGGGCAGGCATCTGGCGACACGTCGACGATGCCGCCCCACTGGCGGTTCATCCGCACACGCGAGAACACCGGGAACATTTCGACGATTGCCTGCAAGGTCCCCTCGATGATGTGGAAGCTGCCACGCTGGCCGAAGCCGGTGTACTGGTCGATGCCCGCGCCGATCACCAGGTCGCCCTTGTCGGACTGGCTGATGTACGCGTGCACCGCGTTCGACATGATCACCGAATTGACGACTGGCTTGATCGGCTCCGACACCAGCGCCTGCAGCGGATGGCTCTCGATCGGCAGACGCACGCCGGCCATGTCCGCGAGTGTCGACGTGTTGCCGGCCGCGACCACCGCGACCTTCTTCGCCTTGATGAAGCCCTTCACCGTCTCGACGCCGACGACCGCGCCGCGGTCGCGGCGGATGCCGGTCACCTGGCAGTTCTGGATGATGTCTACGCCGGCGCGATCGGCGCCTCGCGCGAAGCCCCACGCGACCGCGTCGTGCCGGGCCACGCCGGCACGGCGCTGGATCGACGCGCCAAGCACGGGATAGCGGCTGTTCAGGTTGATCGTCGGTTCGATCTCCTTGATCTGCTGCGGCGTCAGGAACTCCGCGTCGACGCCGTTCAGGCGGTTCGCGTTCACCCTGCGCTCGGTATCGCGCACGTCCTGCAGCGTGTGGGCCAGGTTCATCACGCCGCGCTGGCTGAACATCACGTTGTAGTTCAGGTCCTGCGACAACCCCTCCCACAGTTTCATCGCCTTTTCATAGAGCCCCGCGGACTCATCCCACAGATAGTTCGAGCGGACGATCGTCGTGTTGCGCGCGGTATTGCCGCCGCCGATCCAGCCCTTCTCGAGCACCGCGACGTTCGTGATCCCGTGCTCCTTCGCAAGGTAGTACGCGGTCGCGAGACCGTGCCCGCCGCCGCCGACGATCACCACGTCATACTCACGCCTGGGCTCCGGGCTCTTCCATTGCTTCTCCCAGTTCTCGTGATAGGACAGGCCGTTGCGGAACAGACTGAATATCGAATAGCGGCTCATTTCATGGACCCTCGTTAGCATTCAATGACGTTCACGGCCAGGCCGCCGCGCGACGTCTCCTTGTACTTCGTCTTCATGTCGGCGCCGGTCTCGCGCATGGTCTTGATCACCGAGTCGAGCGACACGTAGTGCTGGCCGTCGCCCTTAAGCGCCATGCGGGATGCGTTGAGCGCCTTGATCGCGCCCATCGCATTGCGCTCGATACACGGAATCTGCACCAGTCCGCCGACCGGGTCGCAGGTCATTCCGAGGTTGTGCTCCATGCCGATTTCGGCGGCGTTCTCGACCTGATCGGGCGTACCGCCCATCACGGCGGCGAGCGCGGCCGCGGCCATCGAGCACGCGACGCCGACTTCTCCCTGGCAACCGACCTCGGCACCGGAGATGGAGGCCGTCTCCTTGTAGATCATCCCGATCGCGGCTGCCGTCAGCAGGAACTCGACGATGCCGTCGTCATTCGAACCTGGCACGAACTTCACGTAGTAGTGGAGCACCGCCGGGATCACGCCAGCCGCGCCGTTCGTCGGCGCGGTGACGACGCGGCCGCCCGCCGCGTTCTCCTCGTTGACGGCCATCGCATACAGGTTGACCCAGTCAAGCATCGACAGCGGATCACGCAGTGACTCCTCGGAACGTGTGCGCAAGCGGTGGTTGAGCTCGGCCGCGCGGCGTTTCACGCGCATCGGCCCGGGCAGCTCGCCCTCGACCTTGCAGCCACGCTCGACGCACGCGGCCATCGTTTGCCAGATCGCCAGCAGCCCGGCGCGCACGTCTTCGGCGGGGCGCAGCGCGCATTCATTGCGAAAGATCAGCTCCGCGATCGACAGCCCGCTGTCGCCGCATGCTTGCATCAGGTCGGCGCCGGTGCGGAACGGATACGGCACCTCGGCCGCCGCGCGCACGCCGTTCACGCGATCGCCGTCGCGATTGACCACGAAGCCGCCGCCGATCGAGTAGTACTCCTTTTCGACGAGCAACTGCCCCTGCTCGTCGAACGCCTGGAAACGCATGCCGTTCGGATGCACGACGTTGCCCGTGCCGCTCATCAGACGGCGAAAGAAGCCGATGTGCTCCTTTTCGTCGAAGGCGATCTCATGCTTGCCAAGCAGGAACAGGCGCTTGTCCTTGCGGATCTGCGCGAGGCGCGGCGCAATCCCGTCCGGGTCGATCCGGTCGGGCAGGCTCCCCTCGAGGCCGAGCAGCACCGCCTTGTCGCTGCCATGGCCCTTGCCGGTCGCGCCGAGCGAACCGTACAATTCGGCCCGCACACGGCGCACGAAGCCGAGCAGGTTTGCGTCTTCAAGATGCGATACGAATCGGCATGCGGCGATCATTGGGCCGACCGTATGCGAACTCGATGGACCGATGCCGATTTTGAACAGGTCGAAAACGCTGACATTCATCTGGCTGCCTCTTTGCTCTTGGCTGGTAGGTGTCGTTGGACGTCAGTACATCAAAGCGTAGAATTTGCTGATAGAACAAAAGCGGCATCAACGTGGGACGACGCCGTCAGGCGGGGGTCCCAACAGGCTGAAAATTCGCTTTGGCGATGATTCGCGTCGGAAATGTGCAAGTCCGCGACAGGTTGATCGGCGACGCTGTCTGTGACGGAGCCGCGTCGAGCGGATAGGCGGCGAGAGCTCCATGGATGCCGTATGCATCACCCGCATCGCCACCGAAGCGCAGCCGCCCCGCAACCCAGATCCGCGCGCTTGCGCCTGTCAAGATGGATGCCGCCATGACACCCGACGTTCCCATTTCCCCTGTCGCCGAGCCGGCGCCGCGGCGCGTGCGCTTCGGCATCGTGCTGCTGCCGAACTTCACGCTGACCGCGTTTTCGGGTTTCGTCGACATGCTGCGGCTGTCGGCGGACGATGGCGACTACAGCAAGCCGGTGCGGTGCGTCTGGAACGTGATCGGAAACACACTCGCGCCGGTACGCGCGAGCTGCGGGATCCAGGTCGCGCCATGGGAGACTTTCGACGACGCGGAGCCGTTCGATTACGTGGTCGTTGTCGGCGGGCTACTGCACTCGGGACCACAGGCCGGACCTGAGACGATTGACTTCATCCGTCGCGCGGCGCGCGGCGGCGCGACCATCGTCGGCATCTGCACCGGCGTATTCGCGCTGATGCGCGCCGGTGTGCTCGAGGGGCACCGCGCCTGCGTCAGCTGGTTCCATTACTGGGATTTCATGGAGCGTTTCCCGTCGGTGGATCCGGACCTGCTGATTGCCGACCGGCTGTTCGTGATTGACCGCCGGCGCATCACCTGCTCAGGCGGACGCGCGTCGATCGACGTCGCTGCCGCCATTCTGCTGCGCCACTTCGATCACGCCACCGTACAGAAGGCGCTGCGGATCCTGCTCGTCGGCGAGATGCAAAAGGGCAATGCGCCGCAGCCGCATCCGCCAGGCCTCGAGCCCGCGACGCATCCAAAGGTCAAGCGCGCGATTCTGCTGATGGAGCAGCACGTCGGCCGCGCGCTCCCGCTTGAGGCGCTCGCCTCCAAGCTCGACCTGTCGCCACGTCAGCTCGAGCGCCTGTTCAAGGCGGAGACCGGCAAGAGCCCGCAGGCATTCGCCAAGCATGTGCGGCTGCGGACCGCCGCGTGGTTGTTGACCAGCTCGGACCGCACGGTCGCCGACATCGCGTTGAGCTGCGGTTTTGCCGACGCATCGCACCTGGGCCGTGAATTTCGCAAACAGTTTGGAGTACCGCCTGCAACCTACCGCGACAAGGGCGCAGATCCGGCCGAGTCAATGCTCCCCGATGGCGATGCCGGCGATGTGTTGGCGCTCACTGAAAGTGAAAGCGAGGGTTGAACTTGTAGTTTCATGATAATGAAACGACATGTCTCGGCATTCCGGTACCCCTGATCGCCATGACGGTCGTCGGCCAACTTACCTCTGTCTTCGGACAAGTGCACGCCCAACGGACCATGACCATCGTCGGTCCGCCTATAGTTTGGCGCCAAAAGCTTATATCGAGAGAAGGATCAATGAAAACACGCGCAGCAGTTGCCTGGGGTGCGGGAAAGCCGCTGACCATCGAAGACGTGGACCTGGACGGCCCCCGTGCCGGTGAAGTGCTGGTGGAAATCAAGGCCACCGGCATCTGCCACACCGACTACTACACGCTGTCCGGCGCCGATCCGGAAGGCATCTTCCCCGCAATCCTGGGCCATGAGGGCGCGGGCATCGTCACCGACGTGGGCCCGGGCGTGACCTCGCTCAAGCCCGGCGACCATGTCATTCCGCTCTACACGCCGGAATGCCGCCAGTGCAAGTTCTGCCTGTCGCGCAAGACCAACCTGTGCCAGGCCATCCGCGCGACGCAGGGCAAGGGCCTGATGCCGGACGGCACCTCGCGCTTTTCCATCGACGGCAAGCCGATCTTCCACTACATGGGCACGTCGACATTTGCCAACCACGTCGTGGTGCCGGAGATCGCACTGGCGAAGATCCGCCCGGATGCGCCGTTCGACAAGGTCTGCTACATCGGCTGCGGCGTCACCACCGGCGTGGGTGCGGTGCTGTTCACGGCCAAGGTGGAAGCCGGCGCCAACGTGGTCGTGTTCGGCCTCGGCGGCATCGGCCTGAACGTGATCCAGGCCGCGAAGATGGTGGGCGCCGACAAGATCATCGGCGTGGACCTGAACCCGGCGCGCGAAGCCATGGCGCGCAAGTTCGGCATGACCCACTTCATCAACCCGAAGGACGTGGATAACGTGGTCGACCACATCATCCAGCTCACCGACGGCGGCGCAGACTACTCGTTCGAATGCATCGGCAACACGCAGGTCATGCGCCAGGCGCTGGAGTGCTGCCACAAGGGCTGGGGCAAGTCGATCATCATCGGCGTGGCCGAGGCCGGCGCGGAGATCTCGACGCGACCGTTCCAGCTGGTGACGGGGCGCGAGTGGAAGGGCTCGGCCTTCGGCGGCGCGCGCGGGCGCACCGACGTGCCGAAGATCGTCGACTGGTATATGGACGGCAAGCTCAACATCGACGACCTGATCACGCACACGCTGCCGCTGGAGCGCATCAACGAAGGTTTCGACCTGATGAAGCGCGGCGAGTCGATCCGCTCCGTGGTGCTGTACTGAGGAGCGGGCCGTGAGCCTGGAACTGCTGTCCAGACGGCTGCCATGGCGGCATACAGCGCTTCTACCGGCGCGATCCGGCATTCCCCACAGTAGGTGGGCCGCATCAAGCTACGTCAGCAATATCCTCGACGCCAGTGCTCGCGAAGCGCTCACGATAAGCGCCGGGGGTCACATTCAGCCGCCGCTGGAACGCCTGCCTCAGCCTCGCCTCTGACCCAAAGCCGCTCTCCATGGCGATCCGTTTCAGCGGCTGTTCACCGTCTTCAAGGAGCCGCCGGGCCGCATCCAGCCTGGTCTGCTCCACATAAGCCGAAGGCGTGTGCCCGGTCTCTTTCAGGAACACCCTGGAGAAATTTCGCTCACTCATCGCAAAGCGCGCCGCGAGGACTTTTACCGAGAGATCCGCCTTTGGTGAGCGATGGATATAGTCTTGTATATCGCGAACCCTCGGATGAACCGTCATCTGGCTGAGCAGATGTTCGCTGAACTGCGACTGCCCTCCCGGTCGCTTCAGGTAGACCACAAGATCTCTCGCCACCGACAACGCGATATCGCGACCCAGGTCCTCCTCTACCATGGCGAGGACCAGATCGAAGACGGCGGTCACGCCGGCAGACGTCCAGACATGCGCATCGCGAATGAAAATGGCGTCTGCGTCCACCAGTATCTCGGGATAACGTTGTCGCATGAGTTCAGCCACACTCCAGTGCGTGGCAGCGCGCCGGCCGCTCAGCAAGCCTGCCTCAGCGAGAAAAAAGCTTCCCGAGCAAAGGCCCACAATGGTTCTTATCCTGTGAGCACACGTGCGGCACCAGTCCACGATATCGCCAGACGCCGCCAGGACATTCAGAATGTCGCGAGCCCCGACAATCACCACCACATCGGCGGGCACCAAATCATTGAGCGCCTTCGTTGCATCAAGCGAAATGAGCGTATCGGACCGGATAACGCCGGCATGCGGCCCAACCATGCGAAGCTCGTATTTCGCATCACTGCCGAGTTGCCGCAAACGGGTGTTGGCATAGTCGAAGACATTGATGGCGCCAACCGCTTCTATGGCCTTGAATCCGGGATAGATGACGATGTCTACAGTAGTTCTCATTCCGCACAGCGAGGCACGGCGCGGTCGGAGCTTGACCGCGCACGTCGAACGCCCATTGTATCCAACCATTCCGAGTGGCTATGTCTGGCAAAGCGCGAACGCGAGGCGCTGGATTAAACGTAAGGGGACGGAGCCGCGCGGCGGCCTTCTGGTTGCCAATCCTGACCCACGTGGCGAACTGAGCACTGATCTCGACATGGGCCGGGCAGGAAGACATAGGACAGCACTTCGGCCCGCCGCTTGGCCTGGCAACCGCCGGTTAGTGGCCCCCAACGCCCGCGCTGTCGGAAGCAGTGAGTAAGCTCCGACCAGGAGCGAGCACCACGCGCAAGCGCACGGCATCTCGTTCGACGGGCCCTGCCCGCCTTGATAAGATCTAATCGTTGACTGTCGCTAGCCCCATCAGGGGACAGGCCCATGCGCTGCGCAAGGTGCGGGTTCGAGAATCCGGCAGGTGCCAAATTCTGTGAGGAATGTGGCGCCAGGCAGGTGCGCGCCTGCCCGGCCTGCGGGCAAGAGGCGGCTGCCAGCGCCAAGTTTTGCAGCGAATGCGGCGCGCCGCTGGGCGCTCCCGTAAGCGCCCCCGCTGCCTCAAGCGCGGCCCCCGGTGCCACGGCAACTGCGTCCAGCACCCCCATCGACTACACCCCTCCCTATCTGGCCGAGCGCATCCTCGCGGCGCAGGCAGAGATGGAAGCCCGCGGCCCGGCGGACGGCGAGCGCAAGATGGTCACCGCGCTGTTCGCGGACATGGCCGGCTCGACCGCGCTGATCCATGACCTCGATCCCGAAGACGCCCGCCGCCTGATCGACCCGGTGCTGGCGCTGATGATGGAGGCCGTGCATCACTATGAGGGCTATGTCGCCAAGTCGATGGGCGATGGCATCCTGGCGCTCTTCGGCGCGCCCATCGCGAACGAAGACCATCCGCAGCGGGCCTTGCTGGCGGCGCTGCGCATGCAGGAAGCCATGCGTCATTACGCTGACGGCGTGCGCCTCGCCCAGGGCATCGCGCTGCAGATCCGTGTCGGCATCAATTCCGGCGAAGTTGTGGTGCGCACGATCCGCATCAAGGACTTGCACACTGACTATGATCCAGTGGGCAATTCGATCCATATTGCTTCGCGCATGGAGAGCATTGCAGTGCCCGGCTCGATTGTTGCGAGTGAACACACCCGCAACCTGACCGAAGGCTATTTCGCGTTCAAGGCCCTCGGAGAAACGCCGATCAAGGGGCTGCCCAAGCCGCTCGAGGTCTTTGAAGTCGTCGGTCTGGGCCCGCTGCGCACCCGGTTGCAGGTGTCGGCCAGCCGCGGCCTGGCGCGCTTTGTCGGGCGCACCCGGGAACTCGAACAGCTGCACGATGCGCGGGCACGGGCACGAGCCGGACATGGGCAGATTGTCGGCGTGGTCGGCGAACCAGGGGTCGGCAAGTCACGGCTTTGCCACGAGTTCAAGCTGCTCGCGCCGCGCGATGGCCTGGTGCTCGAAACCTTCTCGGTTTCGCACGGCAAAGCCTACCCCTATCTGCCGCTGATCGAACTGCTGCGAAACTACTGCCAGATCACGGTGCAAGACGATGAGCGCCGGCGGCGCGAGAAGCTCACTGGCAAGCTCCTGACGCTGGATCGTGCGCTGGAAGACAGCCTGCCTTATCTTTGCCACCTGCTGGGAGCCGTCGAGCCAGGCTCGGCACTGGCGCAGATGGACACCCAGATCCGCCAGCAGCGCACCTTCGAGGCAATCAAGCGGCTGCTCGTGCGCGAAAGCCTCACCCAGCCACTGGAGCTGATCGTCGAAGACCTGCAGTGGCTCGACAGCGAAACCGAGGCCTTCCTCGGTTTTCTCGGCGAGAGCGTGCCCAGCGCACGCATCCTGCTGCTGGTCAATTTCCGGCCGGAATACCGGCACGACTGGAGCCGCAAGAGCTATTACACCCAGCTACGCCTGGATCCGCTTGGCGAAGCCGAAGCTCGGGACCTGCTGCGCGCGCTGCTGGGCGACGCCACCGAACTTGCCCGGCTCGAGCCGCTGATTCTGGAGCAGACCGAAGGCAACCCCTTCTTTATCGAGGAAGTGGTGCAGGACCTGGTCGAGGGGCAAGTCCTGCGCGGCGAGCGCGGGCATTATCGCCTCGAACAGGTCCCGGGCAAGCTGCACATTCCCGCCACCGTGCAAGGGGTGCTCGCCGCCCGCATCGACCGCCTGCAGCCAGCCGAGAAAGCGCTGCTGCAGACCCTGGCCGTGATCGGCAAGATATTTCCCTGGAGCCTGCTTGCACGCGTCGTCGAGCAGCCCGAGGACAAGACGAAGAGCCTGCTGGCCCGGCTGCAGGCTGGGGAGTTCATCTACGAGCAGCCAGCGTTCCCGGAGGTCGAGTACAGCTTCAAGCATGCGCTGACCCAGGAGGTGACCTACGGCTCCCTGCTGAGTGAGCGGCGTCGTGCGTTGCATGAGCGCACCGCCCAGGCGATCGAGGCCCTGTTCAGTGCTCAGCTCGAGGAGCACTGCAGCGAGCTGGCCTATCACTTCAGCCGCAGCGGCAACACACCGAAGGCGGTGGAGTACCTGCACCGAGCCGGGCGCCAGGCCGTGCAACGCTCGGCTGACGCCGAGGCGGTCACCCACCTCACCATGGCACTGACCTTGCTCGCCACGCTACCAGATGGCCGCGAGCGCGCAGAACAGGAACTCGCGCTCCAGATCACCCTCGGCCCGGCCTGGATGGCCAAAGGAGGCTTCGCTGCCCCGCAAGTGGGCGCAACGTACACGCGCGCGCTCGCGCTCTGCCGGCAACTCGGCGAGACGGACCAGCTCTTTACTGCCCTGATGGGACTCCGCACGTTCTACACAGTCCGTGCGGAGCTCCGGACTGCTCGCGAACTGGCGGAGCAGTTGCTTGACCTGGCCGAACGGGCGCAGGATCCTGCGTTGCTGGTCCAGGCACGTCGGGCGTTGGGCGCCAATCTGTTCTATCTTGGCGAACTGGTGCCGGCTCGTGCGCGACTGGAGCAGGCCATGGCACTCTATGACCCCCGGCAGCACCGCTCGCATGCCTACGTCTATGGCCTGGAACCTGGTGTGCAAGGGCTGGCCCTCATTGCCATGGACCTGTGGATGCTTGCCTACCCGGCCCAAGCCTGCACACGCAGCCAGGAGGCACTCACCCTGGCCCAGAACCCATCCCACCCCTCGGACACGGCCGATGCGCTGATAGCCGCTGCGCAGGTCCGTCTGTTCTGTGGCGAAGTGCAGCTGGCGCACGATCTCGCGCAGGCACTCGTCGCCCTCGCCACCGATTATGGTTTGCCGTACGGCCTGGCTTGCGGAACCATCCTGTTGGGCTGTGCCCTGGCTGCGGGCGGGCAAGTAGCAGAGGGAATCGGCCTCATTCAAAAAGGCCTATGTGCATACAGCGAAACCGGGGCCGAGCTTCTGCGAACCCATTTCCTGGCGCTACTGGCCGAAACCTGTGCCATAGCCGGACAAGTTGAAGCGGGGCTTGCAGCAGTGGCCGAGGCGCTGGCTGTCGTGGAACGAACCGAAGAGCGGGTGCACGAAGCAGAGTTGCATCGACTCAAGGGAGAACTGACGCTGCTGGAAGCGGGCCGACTGGGCGAAGCGAACGAGGTCGCCAACGAAGCCGAAGCCTGCTTCCAGCGGGCGATCGCGATTGCCAGCAGGCAGGATGCCCGCTCGCCGAAGCTCCGCGCGGTTGTAGCGCTGAGCCGCCTGTGGCAGCAGCATGGCCGGCATGCCGAGGCCCGCTCCTTGCTGTCCGAGACCTACGGCTGGTTCAGTGAAGGCGTCGACACAGTGGACTTGCGGGAGGCCCGCGCGTTGCTCATCAAACTCGAGGAACAGTGAACCAATCTTCCGCGGGATGGCTAGCGAATTAGCACTTTGTCATCGCCGAGTTGCGGCCTTCCGAACTACATTTGACATGCTGCAGAACACCAGCCTTAGGCTTCCAAAGGGAGAACAGAATCCAGTTCATCCTGCTGATGGGCGCGTGCTACAAGGTAGCGCCCGTTCCCGAAGACGAGTGGCCTGTTCTCGGACCGTTCCAGGCGGACAACACGTCCGATGTAAACGACATGATCACCTTCCGGATGGGCGGAAATCTTCACGCACTCCAGATTGGCAGCGCATGAACTAATAATTGGAACATCTCCCAAACCAGGGCGAAAGACGATATTGCGAAACTTGTCGTCGCTAGCTGTCGAAAATTGTTTCGAAATTGGGATTTGATGCTCCGAGAGGATATTTACTACGAACCGCCCGGCATCCCGAAACACGGGGTAGCTCCTTGATGAAAGCGATTGACTCCATAGGATCAAAGGTGGAGTTAGTGAGACAGAACTGAACGAGTTGACGGTGATGCCGCATGGCCTTCCAGTGGCGTCCAAAGTGGTCATCACGGTCACCCCGGTGGGGAAAGCACCCAACGCCTTGCGCAGAGTCAGACCATCAATATGTTCCATTGCTTTTCCTTTCAATCTGCCCCAAGGCTTGCCTTGATGTCACCCCTTGGCATCGCGTTTGATACAGGGAATTTGTAGCCCCCCTCAACTGGTTCGCCGGTCATGACGAGGTTGTGCTCCAATCCAATCTCAATCGCGTTCGCGATCTGTTCGTTGCTACCGCCGAGCACCGCCATAAGCCCCGCAGCGGCCATCGAGCAGGTCACCCCGACTTCACCATCGTTATCGACTCTCGGCCGAGCTATCGACGCATTCTTCCTATAAGCGATGCCTATGGCTGCTGCGGTTAGCAAGAAATCAACCACCCCATTCTCATTCGCTCCGGGTACAAACTCACGGTAGTACTGCAGTACAGCAGGAATTACACCCGCAGCACCAATTGTCGGAACGGTCGCTATTTGGTCCGCGGTAGCACTTTCTTCGCTGACCGCTATTGCGCATAGGTCAACACACTCGACCATCCATGACGGATGACCTAGAGACTCCTCACCGCGCTCTGATTGCTGCTGATACCGCTCGGCATCACCGCGCTGCATCCTAATCGGAACAGGCAATTTGCCGCCGATTGAGCAGCCGAGCGCGATTGGAGCTTCCATGGCATCGGCAAATTCCAATAGCCCAGCGCGAATGTCATAGGTGCTTCGCCAGCACTTCTCGTTCTCGAGCATCAGGTCGGCAATGGTGCGACTTGACTCCTTGCACATCTGCAATAGTTCCTCGATGCTCCGAAAGGGGTAAGGAATCGGATGCTCGTCGACGGTCTGCACATGTAGGTAGCCAGCTGCGATCATGGGGGCCGCGATATGCGACCCAGAGGGCCCGTTCTCAACTCGGAAGATATCAAATGTGCTGATTGACATACTGCCCCCAACCATGTCAGTTCCGATCGCTCCGAACTGAGCGCCGTTCGCCTTATGGGCATGTCGCTAGTACATCAAACTCTACGGGTTAGGAGATAGAACCGGTGCGTCGTCACATTGGGACATTTGCGCCAAGGTGGGATTCGTCTGCGGGCAACGACCGCGGCAACCGCGGAGAGAAGCCGTTCAAGAAGTTCGGTAGCAGCCGGGCCTACATGGCGCGAGCGTATTCATTCTATGGCCAGGGATTTGGCAGACAGCCGTGTACGGATCAAGCCAATCCCGCTTCCAGCGAGGCGAGGAAACGTCGACGGGATTCAGCAACAGGCATTCGAAACAGTATGGGATCTGATCTCGGTCTGAGACTCACGCCGTTGGTGTTTGAAGCGTGACGTGGAACAACGGCAAGCTGACCGAGCAAAAGCCGCCATTGAAACTCCAGGAATTCTGGGCAATTTTAACCAACCTGCAGATGTCTGCGAACATCCGTGAACTGGCAATGTTCTTGGGATCGATAGCAAACTTCGTTATGTGACCTGACTCAGTTGCTGGTGTATTTGCACAAGGCAGTCATGCCTAGATGTGATCCTAGGTAGACAAATGAAGCCCGTCATAGATAGGCATCCCCGTGGCAAAATTTCGTCGTTCGGTCCCCTTGACCGGATCACCGTTACGGCAATTTATCCGACCCACCCAGCGCCCGAAAACATCAAATGGAGTTATCGACTTGAGAGCGGAACACGGCAGATGAACCCATTGTTTTACTTCGGCCATGAGAGAGGTGTCAGCTTCCCGGTCGTATGGGAAGATGGCGATCGCGTTGTCGGTAGAGGTTGGCTCCCCGGCCGAGATGGCGTGCCAAAGGCTGTACTAGCTGTGTGGTACGCGGCCGAGCACCCGCGCCCCACTAGTCTCGCGCGCCTCGCGCACGAATACGACTTGAAGGACGAACTGGACGGCAGTTGGGCAGTAAGACCGCTGGAGCTTGTGCGGGAGCATGGCCGGACTGTTTTACTGCTTGACGACCCTGGTGGCGAGCCACTTGCCAAGCTGCTGGGCACCCCCATGGAGGTCGGCCGTTTCTTGCGCCTGGCCATCAGCATCACCGCGGCCTTGGACCAGTTCCACCAGCGGGGTCTCATACACAAGGACATCAAGCCGGCCCATATCCTGGTGAACGATGCCCCAATCGAGGCCCGGCTCACGGGCTTCGGCATTGCCTCGCGCCAGTCGCGCGAGCGCCAGGCACTGGCGCCACCGGAAGAGATCGCCGGCACGCTGGCCTACATGCCCCCCGAGCAGACCGGACGCATGAACCGGTCAATCGACGCGCGGAGCGACCTCTATTCGCTCGGCGTCACGCTCTATCAAATGCTCACGGGCGTGCTGCCGTTCGCCACCGACGACCCGATGGACCTGTTGCACAGCCATCTCGCCCGACAGCCAGTGCCGCCGGCGGAACGGGTACCGTCGATCCCGGCCGTGCTTTCCGCCATGGTGATGAAGCTGCTCTCCAAGACAGCGGAGGAGCGCTACCAGACCGCAGGGGGGCTGGAGGCCGATCTACGGCGCAGTTCGGTCGCATGGGAAAGCCGGGGAAGCATTGACACCTTCCCGCTCGGCGAGCACGACCTGCCTGATCGCCCATTGATTCCGGAGCGGCTCTATGGACGGGAGCGCGAGATTGAAACCTTGCTCGCTGCCTTCGATAGGGTGGTGACCCAGGGCACGCCGGAGATTGTGCTGGTTTCCGGCTACGCCGGTATCGGAAAGACCTCGGCCGTGCTTGCATTGCACAGCGCACTGGCTCTCAGGAATGGCCTCTTTGCCTCGGGCAAGTTCGATCAGTATAAGCGAGACGTCCCGTATGCGACGTTGGCTCAGGCTTTCCAGAATCTGGTCCGCCCACTACTGGGCAAGAGCGAGGCCGACTTGGCGCCCTGGCGCGCCGCACTGGCGGAGGCGCTGGGCCCGAATGGCGGCCTCATGGTGCCGCTCATACCCGAGCTCGGGCTGATTCTGGGGCCGCAGGCGCCGGTGCCGGAGCTGCCGCCGCGCGACGAGCAGCACCGATTCCAGATGGTTTTCCAGCGCCTGCTTGCCGTCTTTGCCCAAGCCGCGCATCCGCTGGCACTCTTTCTCGACGACCTGCAGTGGCTGGACGCGGCAACACTCGATCTGCTCGAGTATCTGGCGACCCAGCCGGAGGTACGCCACGTGCTGCTTATCGGAGCCTATCGGAATGACGACGTCAAGCCCGGACATCCGTTGCTACTGCGATTGCCGGCAATCCGCCAGGCCGGGGGGCGGGTAAATGACATCGCACTTTCCCCCCTTGGGTTCGACGATGTAAGCAGACTCATCGTCGATGCCTTGCATTGTGCACCTGGGGACGCCGCACCTCTGGCCCGACTGGTGCAGGAGAAGACTGGCGGCAACCCATTTTTCGCCATCCAGTTTCTCACCGCCCTGACCGAAGAGGGGCTGCTCATTTTCGATCATCGTGACGCGCGCTGGTCGTGGGACCTCGAGAAGATTCGGGCCAAAGGCTTTACCGACAATGTCGCGGAGCTCATGCTAGGAAAGCTCAGGCGCCTTCCTGCCGCGACCCGGGACACCCTGAAGCAACTGGCGTGTCTCGGCAACGAAGCGGCGATCGAGATGCTCGCCATGGTGCAAGATGGCGGCGAAGCGTTGCTGGATGCAGCGCTGTGGCCGGCGGTGCGCGCTGGACTGGTGTCGCGCCTGCCCGGTACCTACCGATTCCTGCACGATCGTATCCAGGAAGCTGCCTATGCGCTAATTCCCGAAATCTCGCGGCCAGCGGCGCACCTCGCTATCGGCCGGCGCCTGGTAGCGGGCACGCCTGCAGAGGCAATCGGGGAGCGCGTCTTCGAGATCGTCGGCCAACTCAACCGTGGCGCCGGTCTGATAACGGCCGTCGAAGAGCGGGAACGAGTGGCCGAGCTTAACCTGCTCGCCGGCCAGCGAGCCAAAGCCTCCACAGCCTACGCCTCGGCACTGGCCTATCTCACAGCCGGTGCGGGTTTCATGCAGGACGACGCCTGGCAGCGCCGACCCAGATTCGCTTTTGCGCTCACCTTCCACCTTGCCGAATGCGAGTTTCTCACTGGGGCCTCCGATAAGGCGGAGGCGCGCCTTTCTGGGCTCCTGCGCCGAACCGAAAGCCTCCCCGATCTCGCAGCCATCACGCAACTCCGGCTGCAGCTCTTTCTGGCGCTCGGTCAACGAGAGCGCGCCGTCGTGGTGGGCCTCGATTACCTGCGTCGCGCTGGCGTCGAATATTCGGCGCACCCGACGAAAGAGGACGTTTTCCAGGAATACGAGCGAATGTGGCGAAATCTTGGCGATCGCCCCATCGAGGTGCTGCTCGATCTGCCGCTGATGAGCGATGCGATCGCGTGTGGGACGATGGACGTTCTCAACGCGCTCATGCCGCCCGCCTGGTACACCGATCTCAACTTGGCCATCCTGATCATTGGACGGATGACGAACCTAAGCCTTGCGTTCGGCAACAGCGACGCGTCGTCACTTGCCTATGCATGGCTCGGCATGATCCTGGGGCCGCATTACGGCGACTACAAGACAGCATACCGCTTCGGCCGGCTCGGCCTGGACCTGGTCGAGCAGCGCGGTATGGACCGGTTCCAGGCCCGCGTTTACCAGGTGTTCGGCGGTCACGTGATGCAATGGACCCGCCCGATCCGCGACGCGCGCAGCCTGATCCGGCGCGCGGTCGACGTGGCAGATAAGCTCGGCGACCTCACCTACGCCGCCTTCGCGCGCAACAACCTAATCACGCATTACCTCGCCTGTGGCGATCCGCTGGCCGAGGTCCAGCACGAGGCCGCGACCACGATCGACTTCGCGAGGCGGGCGGGGTTCGGTCTCGCGGTCGACCGGGTCACGCCCCAACTCCAGTTGGCCAGGACACTGCGCGGGCTAACCCTGATCTTCGGCTCCTTCAATGACACCGAGTTCGACGAGGCACAATTTGAGCGCTATCTGGATGCAGCGCCGGCCTCCACGCTCGCTACCTGCTGGTACTGGATTCGCAAACTACAGGCACGCTATCTCGCCGGCGACCATGTAACAGCCATTATGGCGGCGGACAGAGCCGAGGGCCTGGTCTGGACATCCCCCTCGTTCTTCGAGCAGGCGGAATACCATTTCTACGCTGCACTGGCGCGGGCTGCATCTTGTGACAAGACCGCTGCTCCGGAACGGGCCCGGCACCGGGAGGCATTGGCAGACCACCATCGCCAGCTCATGACGTGGGCCGGGCAGTGTCCCGAGAATTTCGCAGCCCGCGCCACCTTGGTTGGTGCCGAAATCGCCCGGCTCGATGGTCGCGACGTTGACGCCATGGAACACTATGAGCGCTCCATCCGCACCGCGCGGGACAATGATTTCATCCATATTCAGGCGCTGGCCAACGAATTGGCCGCTCAGTTCTATGCTGCACGTGGCTTTGAAAAGATCGCCCGTGTCTACATGCAGGATGCCCGCCACGGCTATCTTCGCTGGGGCGCCGACGGCAAGGTGCGGCAACTCGATGCGTTGCATCCGCACCTCCGGGGGGAAGAGCGAGCACCCGCACCAACGACGACGATCGGGGCGCCGGTCGAACACCTGGACCTCGCCACCGTGATTGCCGTGTCGCAAGCTGTGTCCGGCGAGATCGTCCTGGACAAATTACTCGACACACTCATGCGCACCGCGATTGAACAGGCCGGCGCGGAACGGGGACTGCTGGTCCTGCCCCGAGGGTCCGAGCAGCGCATCGCAGCAGAGGCTACGACCGGTGGCGATATTGTCACAGTGCAGCTCCGCGACGAGAGCGTGACTGCGACTGCGCTGCCGGCATCGGTGCTCCACTATGTCCTGCGCACCCGCGAGAGCATCATTCTCGACAATGCCGCGACACAGAAGCCATTTTCCGACGATCCGTACACTCTGCAGCATCATGCCCGATCCATTCTCTGCGTGCCATTGATTACGCAGGCCAAGCTCGTCGGTGTGCTCTACCTCGAGAACAACCTCTCGCCACGCGTCTTCGCGCCAAGCCGAACCGCCGTGCTGAAGATGCTCGCCTCGCAGGCGGCGGCTGCGCTGGAGATTACTTGTTTGTACCGGGATCTCGCGCAACGCGAAGCGAAGATTCAGCGCTTGGTCGAGGCCAATATTATCGGAATCTGCATCTGGCACTTAGACGGCCGAATCCTCGAGGCCAATGACGCGTTCCTCCGCATGCTGGGCTACGACCGCGAGGACCTCGCCTCGGCCCCCTTGCGCTGGACGGACCTGACGCCCCGGACTGGCGCGAGCGTGACGCACGGTTGCTCCAGGATCTCCGGATCAGCGGGACCTTGCCGCCGTTCGAAAAAGAGTTCTTCCGCAAGGATGGAAGCCGCGTGCTCGTCCTGCTAGGGTGCGCGACATTCGAAGAGGGTGGCGACCAAGGTGTCTCCTACATACTTGATCTAACCGAGCGCAAGCGCGCCGAGGAGGCGCTGCACCAGGCACAGGCCGAACTGGCACACGTTACCCGCGTGACGACATTGAACGCGCTGACCGCCTCGATCGCTCACGAGGTCAACCAGCCGTTGGCCGCCATCGTCACCAACGCCAATGCGGGCCTGCGCTGGCTCGCTCGCCAGCCGCCCGATCTCGCCGAGGTGCGAGAGACGTTGGGGCGCATCGTTCAGGATGGCCATCGGGCTGGCGCAGTGATTGGAGGCATGCGTGCGCTGCTTAAGAAGACGGCCGCCGTCACGGCGCGCCTTGACATGAACACCCTTATCGAAGACACGATTGCCCTCATCCAGGGAGAGGTAGGCCGCCATCAAGTCCTGCTCCGGACGGAGCTGGCGCCTGACCTGCCGCCGGTTGTGGGTGACCGGGTGCAGTTGCAGCAGGTGCTCCTGAACCTGATGATGAATAGCATCGAGGCAATGAAAGAGGTGGCAGAGCGGCCGCGGGAACTGCTGATTCGGTCGCGCCTCGACGCATCGAGGGCTGTGCTGGTTGCGGTTCAGGATGCCGGCATCGGGCTGGAGCCGCAAGATCTGGAGCGGGTTTTCCAGACCTTCTTCACTACCAAGGCGGAGGGTCTGGGCATGGGCCTGGCGATCTGCCGGTTGATCGTCGAGGCACACGGAGGGCGGCTGTGGGCGAACCCCAATGTGCCTTGCGGGGCCGTGTTTCAGTTCACCCTGCCGCCTCAGGACTAGTGTCCTGTTCCGCAAGTAACTTGCCAAAATGAAATCGTCCAGTTGCTCGTCAGGCTAGGCGCGAGGAGGCGCCATAGCTGTAGCTATGGCAACGACGAGCAACGACGCATGGCGGGCAACTGGGCGATTTCATGGCAAGGTATTTGCAGAACAGGACACTAGATGCCTCCCGCCGACCGCGGGAGGCTACAGGGACTCAATGCCGCGCCTCGCAAATGCCGAGTTGCTGTGCCATCAATACAAGCTCGGCAAAGGTGCGCGCCTTCATCTTGCGCATGGCCTGGCCGCGATGAATTTTCACGGTGACCTCGCTGATACCAAGTTCGCCGGCGATCTGCTTGTTCAGCAGACCGGCCACCACCATGCGCATGACCTCGGCCTCGCGCGGCGTCAGGCTCTGGTAGCTGGCTCGCAGTTCATCCAGCTTACGCATGCCATGGCGGCGACGCTGATCCTTTTGCAAGGCGGCCGCCACGGCATCGAGCAGGTCCTGCTCACGGAATGGCTTCGCCAAAAAATCCTCAGCACCAGCCTTCATAGCGGCAACGGTCATGGGGATGTCGCCGTAACCAGTCATAAAAATGATTGGGACCTGGATGCCCGTTTGGGACAGCCGAGTCTGCAGGTCCAGGCCACTCTGCCCGCGGAGCCTGACATCGAGCAGTAGGCAAGTGGGCGCGTCCGGGAACGCGAATGCTAGCAGTTCGGCAGCGGATGCGAACAGTGCGACGCGCATCCCGACTGATCGGAAGAGGTTCTCCAACGCGCCGCGAAGCATCGCGTCGTCATCAACGATCAGCACCATCGCTTCATCACTCGCACAGGTGTCTGCGGTTACGAAGCTGTTGATTGTCAAAGTCTATCTCCAGTGCACCCATCGGTGCGCGAGGTCTGGGCAGGCCCACTTCCGCCACCATGACCTGACCCCGCAAAACTCTCGATTACATCACACAACCGGGATCATGGACTACTTATACCATGGGGTTAGTTCAGTGTGACTGTTGGCGGCTGCCCAAGCCGGCCAGTTTGCAGGCTAACGCACATCGAACCCGCACGCAGCCCCAATGCCTTCCTACGCCGCAAGGGTTGGCAAAGCCGCTCCCCATTTGCTGTAGCACAGCCTGCCGGCTTCGCGATGAAACCAAGGCAGCGGACGGCTAATACGAATCGACAATAGCGTCGGCCGACAGCGCCGACTATTCTTCCCTCAGGTTGCACTCCGGACACAAACGCCGGTCGCGGCCCTTATGCCAAGCCGCCCCGACGCGGCTCTGCCCCGGCGGTGATGCCACGGCAGCCTTACTCTCGCCCCCCCAAACAGGAGCAACGCAATGTCGAACCCCAAGCTTGAAGTCCTCACCCCGCAAAACAGCCAGCTGATTTTCATCGACCACCAACCGCAGATGGCGTTCGGCGTCCAGTCGATGGACCGCCAGGCGATGAAGAACAACGTCGTCGGCCTGGCAAAGGCGGCAAAGATCTTCAATATCCCGACGACGATCACCACCGTCGAGAGCGAGTCGTTCTCGGGCTTCACCTATCCGGAACTGCTCGACGTGTTCCCGGACCAGAAGACGCTGGAGCGCACCTCGATGAACTCGTGGGACGACCAGAAGGTGCGCGATGCGCTCAAGGCCAACGGCCGCAACAAGGTGATCGTGGCCGGCCTGTGGACCGAGGTCTGCAACACCACCTTCGCGCTGTGCGCCATGCTCGAAGGCAACTACGAGATCTACATGGTCGCCGACGCTTCGGGCGGTACCAGCAAGGAAGCCCACGACTACGCCATGCAACGCATGGTGCAGGCCGGCGCCGTGCCGGTGACCTGGCAGCAGGTGCTGCTGGAATGGCAACGCGACTGGGCCCACCGCGACACGTATGACGCCGTGATGAAGCTGGTGAAGGAACACTCGGGCGCCTATGGCATGGGTGTCGACTACGCCTACACGATGGTCCACAAGGCCGCCCAGCGCACGGCTACGGGGCACGAATCCATCGCCCCGGTGCCCGCACGCTAAACAGCTGATCAGGAAGAAGATAGTCATCGGCCTACGCACGATTTCCGTGCATAGGCCGATGCAACCAGCGATCTCATTCATCCAGGATTTCGAGCCAACTTTCAGCTAGCCCTAATCATGCAAATAGAACACACCCAGGAACAAGGTCACAACATCGATGCATCGCGCCGGCAACTCCTGGTAGGCAGCACTGTTGGCGCCGCGGCCGCATCGGTGGCGTCGCTTGCCGCACTGACGCCCACGGCCGCGGAAGCCGCGCCAGCCAGCAGCCGCGCCACGAATCAGGGCCACTACGTCACGACCAAAGACGGCACGCGCATCTTCTACAAGGACTGGGGCACGGGCAGCCCGGTGGTGTTCTCGCACGGCTGGCCGCTCAATGCCGACGCCTGGGACGCCCAGATGCTCTTTCTGGTCCAGAAGGGATTCCGGGTGATCGCCCATGACCGTCGCGGCCATGGCCGTTCGGACCAGCCCGCGCAGGGCAACAATATGGACACCTACGCCGACGACCTGGCTGCGCTGCTGGACGCCCTCGACATCAAGGGCGCAACGCTGGTCGGCCACTCCACCGGCGGCGGCGAAGTGGCGCACTACATCGGCCGTCATGGCACAAAGCGCGTGGCCAAGGCGGTGCTGATCGGCGCGGTGCCGCCTATCATGCTCAAGACCGCGGCCAATCCGAACGGCCTGCCGATGGAAGTGTTCGACGGCATCCGCAAGGGCGTGGCGGAAAACCGCTCGCAATTCTACAAGGACCTGACCACGCCGTTCTTCGGCTTCAACCGGCCCGGCGCCAAGGTTTCGCAAGGCACTATCGATGCGTTCTGGGCACAGGGCATGACCGGTGGCCTCCTGGGCCAGTACGCCTGCATCAAAGAGTTCTCGGAAGTGGACTACACCGGGGACCTGAAGAAAATCACCGTGCCGACGCTGATCCTGCATGGTGACGACGACCAGATGGTGCCCATCGACAATTCGGCCCGCCTGTCGGCCAAGATCGTCAAGCACGCCACGCTCAAGGTCTACCCGGGCGCATCGCATGGCATGTGCGTGATCAACGCCGACCAGGTCAATGCCGACCTGCTGGCCTTCCTGAACGCATAAGCCGAGATGTCCATTACCCGCCGGCACTTCATCGCCTCGGCTGCCGCCCTCGGTGCGGCAGCCTCTTCGGAACTATTCGCCATGTCACCGAACCCGACTCCCGACCTCATTCTCGTCAACGGCAAGTTCGCCACGCTCGACCGTGCCAATCCGCAGGCCGACGCCGTGGCCATCCAGGACGGCCGCTTCGTCGGGGTGGGTACGCGCCAGGACATCATGAAGCTGGCGGGAACGCAGACCAGGGTGATCGACCTGAACGGCCGGCGGGCCATTCCCGGGCTGATTGACAGCCACATGCACATCATCCGCGGCGGCCTGAACTACAACATGGAGTTGCGCTGGGACGGTGTGCGTTCGCTGGCCGATGCCATGCGCATGCTCAAGGATCAAGTGGCACGCACCCCTGCACCGCAATGGGTGCGCGTGGTGGGCGGCTTCACTGAGCACCAGTTCGTGGAAAAGCGCCTGCCGACCATCGACGAACTGAACGCTGTGGCGCCCGACACCCCGGTGTTCATCTTGCACCTCTACGACCGCGCCATTCTGAACGGCGCCGCACTGCGTGCGGTTGGCTACACCAAGGACACGCCGAACCCTCCGGGCGGCGAGATCGTGCGCGATGCACGCGGCAATCCGACCGGCCTGCTGCTGGCCAAGCCCAACGCGACGATCCTCTACGCCACGCTGGCCAAAGGTCCGAAGCTGCCGCCCGAGTACCAGAAGAACTCGACGCGCCACTTCATGCGCGAGGTGAACCGCCTGGGCGTGACCGGCGTGATCGACGCCGGCGGCGGCTACCAGAACTATCCCGAGGACTACAGCATCATCGAGGAGCTGCACAAGGAAGGCCACCTCACGGTGCGCCTGGCCTACAACCTGTTCACGCAGAAGCCCAAGGAAGAGCTGAGCGACTTCAAGACCTGGACGTCGACCGTCAAGCCAGGCCAGGGCGATGACCTCTATCGCCACAATGGCGCCGGCGAAATGCTGGTCTACACCGCGGCCGACTTCGAGGACTTCCGTGTCGAGCGCCCCGACATGGCGCCGTCAATGGAAGCCGATCTGGAGCCGGTGATCCGCCTGCTGGCCGAAAAGCGCTGGCCGTGGCGTCTGCATGCGACCTATGACCAGACCATCACGCGCGCGCTCGACGTCTACGAGAAGGTCGCCAAGGACATCCCGTTCAACGGCCTGAACTGGTTCTTCGACCACGCCGAGACGATTTCCGACCGCAATATCGACCGCATCGCCGCGCTCGGTGGCGGCATCGCGGTGCAGCACCGCATGGCCTACCAGGGCGAGTACTTTGTCGAGCGCCATGGCGCACGCGCTGCCGAAGCCACGCCGCCGGTCAAGAAGATGCTGGAAAGAGGCGTGAAGGTCGGCGCCGGCACCGACGCCACGCGCGTGGCCTCTTACAACCCGTGGGTCTCGCTGTACTGGCTGACCACGGGCAAGACCGTCGGCGGCATGTCGATGTATCCACAGGCCAACCTGCTCGATCGCGAAACAGCGCTGCGCCTGTGGACCGAGGCCAACACGTGGTTCTCATCCGAAGTGGGCAAGAAGGGCCAGATCAAGGTGGGCCAGCTGGCCGACCTGGCCGTGTTGTCGGCCGACTACTACTCGGTGCCCGGCGACGACATCCAGGACATCACGTCGGTGCTGACCGTGCTCGGCGGCAAGGTGGTCTATGGCGACAGCGAATTCGGCAAGCATTCGCCCGACATCCCGCCCGCGATGCCCGACTGGTCACCGGCCCGCCATGGCAGCCAGTACCAGCCGCGCCCGCAGGCCCAGGCGCGCGCACTGGCGCTGAACACCGCGTGCGGCTGCGCCAGTTCGTGCGGCGTGCATGGCCATGCGCATGCCAATGCGTGGACCTCGAGCGTGCCGACGTCGGACGAAAGCACGTTCTGGGGCGCGCTAGGCTGCTCGTGCTGGGCATTCTGATCCACGTTGATCACATCGGAGAGCGGCCATGACCATCTCGACGTCCCCGCTAGCCACGGCCGGCAACAACACGCACCGGCTGCCTCGCTGGCTGCGCTGGATCGCCCTGCTTTTGCTGTGCGCAGCCTACCTGCAGGGCGGATTGGTCAAGCTGTTCGACTTCTCCAGCGCAGTGACAGAGATGCAGCACTTCGGCCTGTCGCCCGCCGTGCCGCTGGCTGCGGCGACGATTGCGCTGGAGCTTGGCGCGTCGGCAATGATCCTGACCGGCTTCTGGCGCTGGCTAGGCGCACTGGCGCTGGCGGCGTTCACGCTGATGGCCACGTTCCTGGCCAACCGGTTTTGGAGCGCACCGCCCGAGGCGCAGTTCATGATGGCTAACGCGTTCTTCGAACATCTGGGCCTGGTGGGTGGGTTCCTGCTCGTGGCGTGGGATGACCTTCGCACGCGGAGACAACCATGACGCAATCTGCCATCTCGGCGGCCAAGCCTGCATCGGGCGGCACGTTTGCCCCGCTGGCCCAACCCACGTTTGCGGTACTGTGGGTGGCCACGATCCTCGGTAACATCGGCAGCTTCATGCGGGATGTGGCCAGCGCATGGCTGGCAACCGATCTCTCCACTTCACCGGCAGCGGTCGCCACGATCCAGGCGGCTGCCACGCTGCCAGTATTCCTCCTTGCGATTCCGGCCGGTGTGCTCTCCGACATCCTCGACCGGCGCCGCTTCCTGATCGTGATCCAGATCGGACTGGCCATGGTCAGCGGCACGCTGATGCTGCTGGCGTGGCGCCAGGCACTGACGATCGAAATCCTGATTGCGCTGGCGTTCGTGGGCGGTGTGGGTGCGGCGATGATGGGGCCAACGTGGCAGTCGATCGTGCCCGAACTCGTGCCGCCGAGCACGCTGCGACAGGCCGTGGCACTGAACTCGCTGGGTGTGAACGTCGCCCGTGCGATTGGACCGGCTACCGGGGGTCTGCTGCTCGCGGCATTCGGCGCGGCTGCCACGTATGGCGCAGACCTGCTCAGCTATGTGTTCGTCATCGCTGCGCTGATCTGGTGGAAGCGTCCCGAAAAGCCAAGCGATCCGCTGCGCGAACACTTCTTCAGCGCTTTCCGAGCAGGCTTACGCTTCACGCGCGCGCACAGCAAGCTGCACGTAGTATTGGCGCGCGCCGCCGTGCATTTTGCCTTCGGCAGCGGCGTATGGGCATTGCTGCCGCTGGTAGCCCGTCAGCTGTTGCATGGCGGTGCCGGCCTCTATGGTGTGTTGCTGGGCGCAGTGGGCGCTGGCGCGATCCTTGGCGCGCTGACGATGTCCAGGCTGCAGCAGCGGCTCGATGCAGATGGCATGGTGCTGTTGTCCGCGATCGTCACGGCGGTCGTCATGGCGGCGCTGTCGAGCGCACCACCCATATGGCTGGCATTGCCGCTGCTATTGCTGCTTGGCGCGGCATGGATCATGGCGCTGACCACGCTCGGCGGCGCGGCGCAGGCGATCCTGCCGAACTGGGTGCGCGGCCGCGCGCTGGCGGTCTACCAGATGGTGTTCAACGGCGCGCTGGCCGGTGGCAGCCTGGTCTGGGGCTTTGTGGCGCAGGCACTGGGCACACCGCATGCGCTGCTGATCGCCGCGGCGGGGCTGGTCGTTACCGCGCTGATCCTGCACCGCATGCGGCTGCCGCGCGGCGAAGAAGACCTCGGTCCCGCACGTCACTGGCCCGAACCGGAGATGGCCGGCGAGATCGCGCACGACCGTGGTCCGGTGATGATCCTGATCGAATACTGCATCCCGCCCGCCAACCGCGATGCGTTCCTGCATGCGGTGCACAAGCTGTCGGAAGAGCGTTTGCGTGACGGTGCGTTCAGCTGGGGCGTGATGGAGGATCCGGCCAACCCCGAACTGCTGACCGAGTGGTTCCTGGTCGAGTCGTGGGCCGAGCACCTGCGCCAGCACCAGCGCGTACCGCACGCCGACGCCGATGTGCAGCGCGACGTGGCCGGCTTCCACGTGGGCGCCGAACCGCCCCACGTAAGACACCTGCTCGGCCTGGGCTTGCCGCCGGCGTGACGCCGCACCGATTTCCCCCTCTCCAACCTTGTCACATATGAAGCTCTATCTCATCTCCCTTGGTGCCGGCATCCTGGTCGGCATCATCTATGCACTGATGCAGGTCCGCTCGCCTGCGCCGCCCGCAATTGCTTTGATCGGGCTGCTGGGCATGCTGATTGGCGAGCAGGTTGTGCCGCCGGTCAAGCGCATGCTGGCGGGCGAGCCAGTCACCATTGCATGGTTCCGCGGCGAATGCGTCCCGAAGATTACGGGTACACCGCCCAAAGCGGACACGGTCGTTGAACCGTCGGCATCCCTCCCCGCGCGTAGCAAGGAAGGGAACCAATAACAGCATGAGTCGTTCCCGAAAGCAGCCCGAAGCACTTGCCAGCCGCACTAACGCAATCGCGCCCCGGCGCATTCACGTCGCCTTGGCTGCCTCTTTGTCCGCGGCCGCGGCACCTGTCATGGCGGACAACAACGTCGCGATCTATGGTCGGCTGAACACGGCAATCGAGTATGTGACCGTGACCACCGCAACCGACGGCACCAGATTGGGCAATACGGCGCG
Source organism: Cupriavidus necator (assembly GCA_022041995.1). Lineage (GTDB taxonomy): Bacteria > Pseudomonadota > Gammaproteobacteria > Burkholderiales > Burkholderiaceae > Cupriavidus. Next base: position 1,649,450 of record CP074381.1, on the reverse strand, counting down.
CCTCACGAATAACCGCTCTGTGTTCGGCATGCGGGGCGAGGAACAGTTGGCCAATGGGATCAAGGCGATCTGGCAGATCGAAAGCGCCCTGTCGATTGACAACGGCGCTGGGCAAATCGCCGCGCGGGATACCCGGCTCGGTCTTCAGAGCCCGTACGGCACACTCTTCATGGGCAACTGGGACACGCCATACACAAGTGCAACCAAGAGCTACGACCCGTATTACCCCACCACTGCGGGTTACATGGCGCTGATAGGCAATGGCGCTGCGTCTACCAGCGACAATGTCCAGAACACAAGCTCATTTGATAGACGGCAGAAGAACTCGTTGCACTACCAGTCGCCGACGTGGCACGGCTTGAGCGGCGCCATCGCCTGGGGATTGCCGGAAGAAAAGACCACGGTGCCGCGCAATCCGGCGTTGTATTCCTTTGCCACGGCCTATGGCCACGGCAACCTGAACCTGACGCTTGCCTATGAAATCCACCAGCACTATCAGACCAGCGGACGCAACGACGACGCAATCAAGGCGGGAATTTCCTACCAGTTCCCCTCGACGCGCATCAGTGCTCTGTATGAACGCCTGCACTATCGTACCGCCACTGGAGACCTTACGCGCAATGGCTACTATGTCTCGCTGATACAGGAGCTTGGCCCCGGCAGCATACGCGCCGGCTTCGCCTTTGTCGGCGATGGCACCGGCACAGCTATGGAAACGATTGGATCCGTCCGAAGTGGTTCGGATACCGGCGCATTTCAGGTAACCGTCGGCTATGACTACCCCCTTTCCAAGCGCACCGCGCTATACGCCTACTACAGCCGCATCAACAACCGCAGCAACGCGACCTATGACTTCGCCATCAACAACCTCGGTATCAAGGCTGGCGCAGACCCGCAGACGTTCGCCATTGCGATGCGGCACAGCTTCTGACCGTCCGCTGACCAACCATCGTGAGAGACCGCATTGACAACCACACAGCTTCCTGACGCCGGTCGCCGCGCTGATCTTTCAGGACCGGCGTTCGGCTGCATCCTGGCCTTCGTCGCCGGCTACGTAGACGTGGTCGGGTTCATTTCACTGTTCGGCCTATTTACGGCGCACGTGACAGGAAACTTCGTGATGATCGGCGTCGACATCGCCGGTGATTCTGCGGGCCTGCTCGCCAAACTGCTTGCGCTGCCGACTTTTGCCTTGGCGGTTGCGGCCGCCAGGCTGACCGAGTCACGCATCGTACGGGACAAACAATCGGCACCCTCGCTGTTGCTATTTGCCGAGGCCGTGGCGCTGGTTCTCTTCATAGTTGCCGGGGTCCACGCCTCTCCCATTTCCGATCCAAGTACGCCTGCAGCCGTCGGCGCCGGCATGCTTGCCGTAGTGGCCATGGGTATTCAGAACTCACTGTCCCGGACGTCCTTGTCAGACCTCGGCCCCACCACGATCATGACCGGAAATACGACGCAAATTATCATTGACCTGGTGGACCTGCCATCCGCATCTGAGGCCGAAGGCAAAGCCATACGCGGTCGGCTCAAAAAGATGGTACCGGCGCTCGCGGGTTTCGCATCGGGCGCCGCTCTCGGCGCCCTTGGCTATTCGATGCTTTCGCTCTGGTGTGTAATGCTGCCAGCCGTATTGCTGACGGCGCTCAGTTTCTTGACTTGGCGCAATGGCGCGAACAGCCTGCAGAAGTGAATTGGCAGACGAATGAAATCGAGATGCCGTCGCATGTAATACCTTGGTATGAATCGGACAGAATATCTGGCTGGCTCACTATCGCTGGGGGACTGATTTTCCTGGCCAGCGTGACTTCATCGCAACGTAGCGTGGGACGTGCACCCGAGGAATCGGCAATACCATCGTATGATAGGGTGTGCACCGGTTCGGCGTTACTCTTCCAGCAGAGCATTGCCAGCGCTCAGCGCGTATACAAGGAGTCAGTGTGATAGCTCGCCCCACGATCGCAATAGTTGACGACGATGTCGCCGTCCGAAATGCCATGGGGGGGCTGCTGCGTTCGCTCGATCTTGGCGTGCAATTGTTCGGAGGCGGTCAAGAGCTACTGCGGTGCACTTCGCTGCCTTGCATGTCCTGCGTGATCACAGACGCGCAAATGCCCGGCATGGACGGCTTCGCTTTGATAGAAGCCCTGCGCGCGCGCAATCTCGATATGCCTGTCATTTTCATGACAGCATTTGCGCATGAGGGATTCGATCAGCGTGCCAAGGCAATGGGTGCGACGTGCGTTCTTTACAAGCCATTTCAGGACACGGACATGATCCAATGCATTGAAAATGCATTACGTCCTCGCAAGACGGACTCTCCTCCATCGTGAGTGTGTCGTGCAGTGGATCGATGGGACGTCCTTACATGACCTGCGTCCTCTGCACGCTGCCCGACGCCATCGCTAAGCTATGGTTGCGGCTCCAAGCTGTCGAGGCTGCAGCCGGATGGCAGGCTGCTCGTCAGCTTCGGACTCAGAGGGAAGCAGCACGAGACCGAGAGTTTGCGCAAGAAGCACCAGATCGGCAAAACTCCGAGCCCTCATTTTTCGCATTGCCTGGCATCGATGAACTTTGACAGTCACCACGCTGATGCACATGACGGCGGCAATCTCCTTGTTTGTCAAACCTGATGCGGCATGCGCCATGACCTCACTCTCCCGCGGCGTCAGGGAACGGAAGCAGTCGCGCACTGCAGCCAATCGGCACAAGCGCTCACGTCGCGAGCCCTCCTTCTGTAGGGCCTCCGTGACGGCATCGAGCAGTTCCTGTTCACGGAACGGCTTGGAAAGAAAGTGTTCTGCCCCCGCCTTCATGGCAGCAACCGTCATCGGAATGTCCCCGTAGCCGGTCATGAAGATGATGGGAATATGAATGCCGAGCTCTGCCATGCGGGCTTGCACATCCAAGCCACTTTGCCCCTTCAGGCGCACATCGAGAACCAGGCAACAAGGCGCATCCGGGAAGCCGAAGGCAAAAAGCTCGGCCGCGGAGTCGAGCAGCACGGCTTGGATGCCGACTGAACGAAATAGGCTTCCCAGCGCGTTTCGCAACTGCAAGTCATCATCGACAACAAGGACCACCGCGTCGTCCTGCGCCGCTGATTCGGCGCGCATCGGTAATACAGCAGTCACGGTAGGGCCCTCCACGTAGCATCGACATCAGAGGCGCGAATCACCCCATCGCTCCATGTGGGGAGATACGACGCGCCCGACAGCAATGTAGTGTTACACCAGCCCTTTGGCTTGAACGCGTGTGCGTTTCATTGTCTTTTTGTGCTCAGCGCGGGCCAGATAATGGCTGGCAAGTGCTGGCACCCAGGCGTGCCTAGTCTTGCCGACCGCTCCGCCAGTCACCCGGCGTCAGGCCAAGCTTCTTAGAGAAGCTGCGTGTGAGATGGCTCTGATCCGCAAAGCCGCACGACGCAGCAATCCCGGCTATCGGCAAGTCCGTGGTGCGCAGCAGTGCCGCCGCGCGCTCGAGGCGACGCTCCAGCAGCCATTCATGTGGTGTTTTGCCGGTACTCTGCCGAAATGCCCGGGAAAAATGGCTTCGGGACAATTGACACGCATCAGCAACCTCGGCAATGGACACGTTTCCGTCGTCCAGCCGCGCCGTGAGGAACTCCTGCGCCCGCGCAAGTATGCGAGGCGAAAGTCGGCCCATGGAGTGAATGCGTCCCCGATTGACACCTCCATAATGTTCGACCAGGTATGTGCCGATCACGTGTCCGAGTTGATCGATAAACAACCTGCTGACGCCTTCAGGCCGCGCGAGCGCGGGTAAGAGTGCCTGGGCGAGATGGGCCAGCACGGCGTCCGTCTGCGCCGCGGCATGCCGCAGTTCAAGACCTGCGGGGCAGCCGAGTTCCAGGGCTGTACGCTCCATGAAGGGGCGCGGCAGTTCGATGAGTACGAAATCAAACGTCCCATACATATCCGCCTTGTAGTCATCCTGGAAGTTCCGCAGATAGATGGAACCTGCCTCGAATGCATGCATGTTCGCCTGATTCGGACTAAAAATGCGTCGACGATGGCCTTCCATCAGAGAGACGCCAACCAGAAACCCTCGTGCCGAAGCTGGGGTCACTACCTGACTCATCCGCTCAATCACGGAACTCTTGCGGTAGAAATTGAGATCGCCGGCGGCAAGCGCCTGATCGTATCGCAATGCCTCCGACAAGCACCCTAATGAGTCGCGCTGAATGGCCGGCTTGGCAGATTCGTGAGTAGATGTGGAGAGTCGCATGGCCAGGTAGTCATGATCGTCGCGCCAAGCCAGACACGACCGGGCGACCTTGCGTTACTGAAAATACCATTGACGCTGGCAGCTCGAAAAGCGCCCGCCTTCCTGCAGTCAAACGACTGCCTGAAGAACATACTATCATCGCCAACCCCGAAGGAATTAAGGCTGCTGATATCGCCCCCGATCCTCAAGCAGATCGCGACATGCTTGCCGGCCTGGATGCCGAATGCGTTACAGACACGCCGAGCGTGTAGGCCAGTCATACCAGAAGACGATGGAAACTGTGGGCTCATCCGAATAAAGTGCACAAGCCCCAAGTCAACATTTGGCTGCGCCAGGCCGGCACTTGAGACAGACACGGAATGAGCAAACACGGAGATTCCATGAATGGCAACATCTGCTTAAAGATGGCCCAGCTCCAAGCAGCGGCCCATGCCAATGAACAAGACGCGACGTTGTGGCGCTGGTTCTCAGATCAGATGGAGGACCAGATGATGAGCTGCGAACGACCACCATGTAGATTTCATAATCGCCTTCGAGCATCGCACTCAGGGCGAAGGTGGTATTGCAGACTTCGGCCTTCGGCTGCAACGCCGCCACGGCTCACTGAAAAATGACACGCGACAAGAAGATCGCCACAAAGTGGGAAATGGCGGCGTTTGTTGCACACGCCCACACGTCTTCGTCACTGGGCGTTGTCTCAGGCACGCTCGCCGTTTGCGCGCTGATTGCGCGGGCCATGCATAGCTGGGCAGAACAGCCCGTTAACGCGAGCGCCGCTCCCTTGTAAAAAAGGCGCAGTCCTACGGCCACACTTTCATTTCATCCGCCAAAACCCTGCTTCCCGGACGTTTCCAATGGACACCCCATTTCACCAGTTTTCTGACCTGTTCGCCCAGCTCGGCTTGCCATCGAGCAAAGCGGACATCCTTGCGTTCGTTGCGAAGCATTCGCCGCTACCGCAAGACATCAATCTTTGGGAAGCACCATTCTGGACGCCGGCCCAGGCAACCTTGCTGCGCGACGAATTTGACGAGGATGCAGACTGGGCACAGGCCGTGGACCAATTGAATCTTGCGTTGCGCACACCTGTTTGACGGAACGCTGCGCGGGCGAAGATAGCGCGTGGCCCAGATGGCTGTCGAAATCATCCAAACCAGGATTGATGGAAGGAGCCGACATTGTGCATGCAGGGGCCTTCGGCTGTCCCTTTCATCCCTAAAGATGGATATGCTCACAAAAGAAGATTCATATTCTTACGTGAGCATATGTATTGGGTTATTCCATTTCCGATGGAATGCACAGAGATTGCAACGGAATAACCTCTGCTCCTAGCTCAATTCTCCACTTCTCGTCTACCCTACGCGCATTGACCGCTGCGCGGGTCGGGTAACCCGAACGAGGGGACGAGAGGCGATCTCCTTCCAGCCATGGTGTAAGCCTGCCTTGAGCCGCCGGCGGCGTTTACCAATATCAGCCCCCCTTCACCCAGGACATCGCTCAGCAGAACAGGACCAAGTCGGGATGCGCGATCTGATGCTTGAGCCCCCGGTTACCGATGGACTGACAATACCTGTCGACGGCTAGTTCTCGCAGTTCTCTTCAACGACGATCCGGTCCGCATGGTCTCTAGCTTCAGTACCTGCATCACGAACCCGATCCCAGCAAGCTCGTCAGCACAAGGCGCAGTACATTGGACTCAGGTTTGCCTTCGAAACACACGCGCACGCCGCGACATTCGATGACGAGCCCGGACGATGCAATCGGCTCTGGCCTCGGCGGCGAGGCTACCTGTTGGGTGGTACAGGCTCTTTTTGGCGCCTTCACCGGGTGGTGAAACGGGCATAAAAAAAGGACCTAGATCGCTCTAAGCCCTTGATTTTATTGGTCTTGCGGTGGTGGGTGCTGAGGGGCTCGAACCCCCGACCTACGCCTTGTAAGGGCGCCGCTCTACCAACTGAGCTAAGCACCCGCTCGACCATCGCAGGCTCGCTGCCTGCAACTTGCTGATCGCTCCGCACCTCGCGGCAGTTGCCGTGGTTTGCATTGCGAGGGCGCAAGTGTAATACAGGTGATTTCAGTTTGCCAAGACCTGCGCGCGCAAAAAAACGCCGCCGGGCATCGCTACCCCGCGGCGTTTCATTCACACGGCCGAGGCTGCGTCAGTGGTGCAGGCGCTCAACCTTGGCCGTGGCCTTGTCCGCCACTTCGGCGGGCTTGGCGTCTTCGTCCGCCAACGCTTCGGGCTTGCGCTCGAGCGCCAGTTCCAGCACCTTGTCGATCCAGCGCACCGGCACGATCTCAATGGCGTTCTTGACGTTGTCAGGGATCTCGGCCAGGTCCTTGACGTTGTCCTCCGGGATCAGCACCAGCTTGATGCCGCCCCGGTGGGCCGCCAGCAGCTTCTCCTTCAGGCCGCCGATCGGGAGCACCTCGCCGCGCAGCGTGATCTCGCCGGTCATGGCGACATCCGCGCGCACCGGGATGCCGGTCAGCACCGACACCAGCGCGGTGGTCATCGCACCGCCCGCCGACGGGCCGTCCTTGGGCGTGGCGCCTTCGGGAACGTGGATGTGGATGTCGCGCTTCTCGAACATCTCATCCGTGATGCCCAGGCGTCGTGCCCGCGAACGCACCACCGAACGCGCGGCTTCCACCGACTCCTTCATCACATCGCCCAGCGAACCGGTGCGCGTGATGTTGCCCTTGCCCGGCATGATCGCGGCCTCGATGGTCAGCAGGTCGCCGCCCACCTCGGTCCACGCCAGCCCGGTCACCTGGCCGACCTGGTTTTCCTTGCCGGCCAGGCCGAAGTCGTACTTGCGCACGCCGAGGAATTTGTCCAGGTTCTCGGAATCGACCTTGATCGTGCCCGCCTCCTTCTTCAGCAGCAGCAGCTTGACCACCTTGCGGGCGATCTTGGACACCTCGCGTTCCAGCGAACGCACACCCGCTTCACGCGTGTAGTAGCGGATGATGTCGCGGATCGCACTTTCGGCAACCTCGATCTCGCCTGCCTTCAGACCATTGTTCTTGATCTGCTTGGGCAGCAGGTAGCGCTGCGCGATATTGACCTTCTCGTCTTCGGTGTAACCCGACAGGCGGATCACTTCCATGCGGTCGAGCAGCGGCGGCGGGATGTTCAGCGAGTTCGACGTCGCCACGAACATCACGTCGGACAGGTCGAAGTCCACTTCGATGTAGTGGTCCTGGAACGTGTGGTTCTGTTCCGGATCCAGCACCTCAAGCAGCGCCGACGACGGATCGCCGCGGAAGTCCGCGCCCATCTTGTCGATCTCGTCGAGCAGGAAGAGCGGATTGCGCACGCCGACCTTGGACAGGCTCTGCAGGATCTTGCCCGGCATCGAGCCGATGTAGGTACGGCGGTGGCCGCGGATCTCGGCCTCGTCGCGCACGCCACCCAGCGCCATGCGCACGAACTTGCGGTTCGTGGCGCGTGCCACCGACTGGCCGAGGGAGGTCTTGCCCACGCCGGGGGGGCCGACCAGGCACAGGATCGGCGCCTTCAGCTTGTCCACGCGCTGCTGCACTGCAAGGTATTCGAGGATACGTTCCTTGACCTTCTCAAGACCGTAGTGGTCCTCTTCCAGCACGCGCTCGGCATTGGCCAGGTCATTGTTGACCTTGCTCTTCTTGCGCCACGGCAGGTTCACCAGCGTGTCAATGTAGTTGCGCACGACGGTGGCCTCGGCTGACATCGGCGACATCAGCTTGAGCTTCTTGAACTCGGCGTCGGCCTTCTTCTTGGCTTCCTTCGGCATGCGCGCGGCCTTGATGCGCTTGTCGAGTTCTTCCAGGTCGGCGCCTTCTTCGCCTTCGCCCAGTTCCTTCTGGATGGCCTTGACCTGCTCGTTCAGGTAGTACTCGCGCTGGCTCTTCTCCATCTGGCGCTTGACGCGGCCACGGATGCGCTTTTCGACCTGGAGGATGTCGATCTCGCCTTCGAGCTGCGACAGCAGGCTTTCCAGGCGCTCGGTCACGTTGACCATCTCCAGGATCTTCTGCTTCTGCTCAAGCTTGATCGGCAGGTGCGCGGCGATGGTGTCCGCCAGGCGGCCTGCCTCGTCGATACCCGACAGCGAGGTCAGGATCTCGGGCGGGATCTTCTTGTTGAGCTTCACGTACTGGTCGAACTGCGACACGATCGCGCGGCGCAGGGCCTCGGTCTCGGCGCTTTCGCCAGGTGCGGGCGGCACGGGCACGGCTTCGCACATGAAGTGCGATTCGTCCTCGCTCACCTCTCGGATATTCGCGCGCTGGGTACCCTCGACCAGCACCTTCACGGTACCGTCGGGCAGTTTCAGCATTTGCAGGATATTGGCGATGCAGCCGACCTCATACAGGTCGTCGGCGGTCGGCTCGTCCTTGGCCGCCGTCTTCTGGGCCACGAGCATAATGCTCTTGCCCGCCTCCATCGCAGTCTCAAGCGCCTTGATGGACTTCGGGCGTCCCACAAACAGCGGGATCACCATGTGCGGAAACACCACCACGTCGCGCAGCGGCAACAGTGGGAGGCGAATCGGCTCGGCCGGGAGGAGTTGTGTTCCGGACATCATTTTCCCCAAGTCAGTCATTTAAGGCGTAAATTGGGCCGCCCGAATCGATTACAAGATACGTGCCAATCGATTCACCAAGGCAGGCAGATGCCGCTCCCTGCACTTGCTGGCCCCTCTGAAACAGCATACCCGCGTTTCCTCCCTCTCGTCGGTAGAAATAAACAAAAAAAGCCGCTCGCTTCTACGCGAACGGCCTTTCCGACCAGCTGCCGGTGTGGTCCCGACCACTTACCACGTCTGGCAGCCCTCGCGTCAGTTGGACCCCGCCACCTTGGGCTGCTGCTCTTCGTACATCAGCAGCGGCGGTGCATCGCCGTTGATCGTATTTTCATCGATCACCACCTTCTGCACGCCCTTGTAGTTGGGCAGGTCGTACATGACATCCATCAGCGACTGCTCCAGGATCGAACGCAGGCCTCGGGCCCCGGTCTTGCGGCGGATCGCCTTGCGGGCGATGGCGCTCAGCGCACCCGGGCGGATTTCCAGCTCGACGCCTTCCATTGCCAGCAGCTTCTGGTATTGCTTGACCAGCGCGTTCTTGGGCTCGACCAGGATCTGCATCAGCGCGGCCTCATCCAGCTTGGACAGCGTCGCGACCACCGGCAGGCGGCCGATCAGTTCGGGGATCAGGCCAAACTTGATCAGGTCTTCCGGCTCGGTCTGCGGCAGCACTTCGCTGGCGTCGCGCTCTTCCTTGCTCTTGACCTGCGCGGCGAAGCCGATGCCGGTCTTGTCCGAGCGCTGCATGATGACCTTCTCGAGGCCATCGAAGGCGCCGCCGCAGATGAACAGGATGTTGGTCGTGTCCACCTGCAGGAAGTCCTGGTTCGGATGCTTGCGGCCACCCTGCGGCGGCACCGATGCCATGGTGCCTTCGATCAGCTTGAGCAGTGCCTGCTGCACGCCCTCGCCCGACACGTCGCGGGTAATCGACGGGTTGTCGGACTTGCGCGAGATCTTGTCGATCTCATCGATGTAGACGATGCCGCGCTGCGCCTTCTCGACTTCGTAGTTGCAGTTCTGCAGCAGCTTCTGGATGATGTTCTCGACGTCCTCGCCCACGTAACCGGCTTCGGTCAGCGTCGTCGCGTCAGCGATCACGAACGGCACGTTGAGCAGGCGCGCCAGCGTCTGCGCGAGCAGCGTCTTGCCCGAGCCGGTCGGCCCGATCAGCAGGATGTTGCTCTTGGACAGCTCGACATCGTCCTTCTTGCCGAGGTGCTTGAGGCGCTTGTAGTGGTTGTAGACCGCCACGGCCAGGATCTTCTTGGCCTGTTCCTGGCCGATCACATACTGGTCCAGGCTTTCGCGGATCTCGTGGGGCGTGGGGAGGTCCGAGCGCGCAGCCGCGGCGGCGTCTTTCTCGGATGCCGTGGCCTCGTCGCGAATGATCTCATTGCACAGGTCGATGCATTCGTCGCAAATGAACACCGACGGGCCGGCAATCAGCTTCTTGACCTCATGCTGGCTCTTGCCGCAGAAGGAGCAGTACAGAAGCTTTTCGCTGGATGAACCTTTTTTGTCCGCCATAGGAATCAGTCACTTATGCAGTGCGCACGCCGCGGGGCGACAGGCTCCTCGGCGATACGCTTCAAACGCATCATACGCCAAAACAATTGGCACCACCGGCGGTTCCCCCCGGCTGTGGGGCAAAAGCAAAAAACGAGGCACGGGGCCTCGTTCCGGTGTAGCCTTCGCCATTTGAGCCCGTGCCAGCCTGGCCGGCCGCCGCTGCGGATTGCGCCACGGCGGCTCGCAGCATCAGCCGCGGCGGGCGAGGACCTTGTCGATCAGGCCGTAGTCAACCGCCTGGTCGCCGCTCATGAAGTTGTCGCGATCGGTGTCGCGCGCAATCTTCTCGGCCGGCTGGCCCGTCACCTCGGCCAGGATGGCGTTGAGCCGCTCGCGCAGGTACAGGATCTCGCGCGCCTGGATCTCGATGTCCGAGGCCTGGCCGCGCGCGCCGCCCAGCGGCTGATGGATCATGATGCGCGAGTTGGGCAGCGCCGAACGCTTGCCCTTGGCGCCAGCCGCCAGCAGGAACGCGCCCATGCTTGCCGCCATGCCCATGCACAGCGTGGACACGTCCGGCTTGATGAACTGCATGGTGTCGTAGATCGCCAGCCCCGCCGATACGGAACCGCCCGGCGAGTTGATGTACAGCGACACGTCCTTGTCGGGGTTCTCGCTCTCGAGGAACAGCAGCTGGGCCACCACCAGGTTGGCGGTCTGGTCGTTGACCTCGCCCACCATGAACACCACGCGCTCCTTCAGCAGGCGCGAGTAGATGTCATAGGCGCGCTCGCCCCGGCCGGACTGCTCGACGACCATCGGCACCAGCCCCAGGCCCTGGGTTTCCAGTGCCGAAGCCTGCGTGGTGGCGAGACGGTCAAGCAAATCATTGCGGGTCATGCATGTTCTCCATGGATTCGTCGGATCGCAAGGCAATCCGGGGAAACTCGGGAAGTTGCCCCGCCCCACGCCGTGGCGCGGGGCGGCGGGTCACTTCCGGCCTCAGGCTTGCTGCTGGTTGCCTTCGGCGGTAAGTTCCTCGAAGGACACCTTCTTGTCGGTGACCTTGGCCTTGTCGCACACGAAATTTACCACGTTGTTTTCGAGCACGTAGGCTTCCATTTCGGCCAGGCGCTGCTGGTCGCCGTAGTACCAGCGCATGACTTCCTTCGGGTCTTCGTAGCTCTTGGCGAAGTCCTCGATCTCGGCCTTGATCTGGTCAGCCTTGGCTTCCAGGCCATTGACCTTGACGACCTCGGCCAGGATCAGGCCCAGCTTGACGCGGCGCTCAGCCTGCTGCGCGAACATCTCGGCCGGGATCGGCATGTCCTTGGCGTTGGGCATGCCACGCTGTTCCAGGTCGCGGCGGGCCATTTCCACCAGGCGTTCCTGGTCTTGCTCGATCAGGGCCTTGGGCACTTCCAGCTCGCTGGCCTTCAGCAGCGCTTCCATGACCTGGTCCTTCAGCATGGAGTGCGTGCGGCGCTTCACTTCGCGCTCGAGGTTCTCGCGGATGTCGGCGCGCATCTTCTCGACACTGCCGTCGGCGATGCCCAGCGACTTGGCGAAGGCATCATTGACTTCCGGCAGGTGCGCCCACTCGATCTTCTTCAGCGTCACGGTGAACTCGGCGGTCTTGCCGGCCACTTCCTTGCCGTGGTAGTCGGCCGGGAAGGCCAGCGGGAAAGTCTTGCTTTCGCCGACCTTCAGGCCCAGCGCGGCCTGCTCGAACTCGGGCAGCATGCGGCCTTCGCCCAGCACGAACGGGAAGTCCTCGGCCTTACCGCCGGCGAACTCTTCACCGTCGATCTTGCCGACGAAGTCCAGCGTCACGCGGTCGCCGTTCTGGGCCGTGACGTCGGCGCCGCCGTCGCCGTGCTCGCCGGCTTCGCCGCGGGCGTGGTAGTGCACGCGCTGCTTGCGCAGGATGTCGATGGTCTTGTCGACTTCGGCATCGGTGATTTCAGTGCCGGTGCGGGTGACTTCGGCAGCCGACAGGTCGCCGATGGTCACTTCCGGGTACACCTCGAAGGTCGCGTCGAATGCGACTTCATCCTCGCCCACGCCTTCGTTCTTGATCTCGAACTTGGGCTGGCCGGCAACCTTGACGTCCTGTTCCTTGGTGATGTCGAAGAACTTGCGTGCGGCCTTGTCGTAGCGCACTTCGAACTCGACCTGCTGGCCGTACTGCTTCTCGACCATCTTCATCGGCACCTTGCCCGGACGGAAGCCCGACATCTTCACGGTCTTCGACAGGCGAACCAGGCGCTCCTGCTTTTCCTTCTCCACTTCGGCCTTGGGGATGGCCAGGGTCACCTTGCGGTCCAGCTTGCCGAGGTTCTCAATCACGTTCGACATGGTCGTAGATCCAATCCAGAAAATGTAGTTGTGTTCGTAGGTGCTACCGCTTGCGCATGTACCGCCCGCTTTACCGCCACGGCGCCGTCACAACAGGGCGGCCGGGGCGGCGCACCGGCGAACGGGAAGCTCCGCACAAACGGAAAACGGGGATTATCGCACGATTTTCATTCGCTTCCGGCAGATTTTGCCCGGAACGGGCCCGGAACCGGCTCGCCGGACCTGCGGCGCTATCCCGCCTGCCCATGGCGCAGCGCGCGCAGCAGCAGGCGTGCCGGATCCACCGCATCGGCCAGGTCCGACTCCAGTGGCAGCGGCTCGCCCTCGATCTGGCTGGCCAGCAGTTCCGCGCCCAGCGCCGCCCAGGTGAGGCCGCGCGACCCATATGCAAGGGCTGCGTAGAGCCCGGGCATGCGCGGCAGGTCACGCAAGTGCGCGCCGCGCAGCGATGCGGCCTGCGCCAGCGCGGCGGCCTCGTCAGGCACCTGGCCGACCAGCGGCAGCCGGTTGTGCGTGACTGTGCGCACGCCGACATAGCCGGAGAGCGCCGCGGGATCGATGACGGCCACGGCATCGGCCTGGCGCGGCAGCATACCGGACAGGCGCGCCAGGTTGGCCGCGTGGACGGCGGGCTGCTCCACCAGCGGGCCCTCGTCGGCGTCGTAGCTGGAGCCGACCCGGCCGGCGCCGTCTGCGCCACGCGGCAGCAGGTAGCCGGCACCGGTCACCACGCAATCCGGCCAGCCGCCGAGCGCATCCACCTGCGCCGACTCCAGCGTGGTCAGCTGCCCGCGCACGCGCCGCATGGTCCAGTGCTGCTGCGGCAGCAGTTGCTGCGCCTCATGCGCGTTGGCCAGTACCAGCACCGGCGCCGAGGCCAGCACTTCACCGTCTTGCCCGACTGCCTGCCATTGGCCGTCAACGCGAGCGATGGCGGCAACCCGGCAGCCGAAACGTGCCGTCACCGCGGCGCCCGCTTGTGCCAGCTGCGCCGCGCAGATGTCCGGCGGCGCCACCCAGCCGCCTTCCGGGAACCACAGGCCGCCACGCGGCACGCCGGCTTGGTGGGCCACTGCCGCCTCTGCAGCGCTCATCCAGCGCACGAATCCTTCCGGCAAGCCCAGCGCCGCCAGCGCGGCGCGCTGGGCCTCGCCCTCGGCTTCGTCCTCGCCGAGCTGCAGCACGCCGCAGCCATGCCAGCCGACCGGATGGCCGGCCTCGGCCAACGCCGCCCAGGCGCGCAGCGCGTACTGGTTGCCGGCGCGCGACAGCCGCGACAGCAAGCTGTCGTCGGCGGACACGTGCGCATGCATTGCCGCCGCGCGATGCGCCGAGGTCTGCCGCGCCGGCCCGCCGTGGCCATCGAACAGCGTCACGCGCCAGCCGCGCGCGGCCAGCCGCTCGGTCACTGCGCAGCCGGCCAGGCCGGCGCCGATCACGATGGCATGGCGCCCGGCCCATTGCGCCGCCAGTGGCGGCGCATGGCGGCGTGCTTTCCATTGCGGGCGAAAGCGTGCAACGGTCATTTGCCACTTGCCGCCAAAGCCGGGCGCCTTGCTGACTTCAAAACCGACGTCTTTGAGTCCGCGCCGCACAAAGCCCGCGGCCGCAAACGTGGCCAGCCTGGCGCCTGGCCGGGCCAGCCGCGCCAGTCCGCGGAACACCTGCGGCGACCACATCTGCGCATTGCGCGCCGGCGCGAAACCGTCCAGGTAGAAGGCATCCACGCCGGCCGCCAGCCGCGGCAGCATCTGCCCGACATCGCCCAGCGCCAGCGTCAGCACCACGCGCCCGCCGTCGAAGACCAGGCGGTGCAGCCCCGGCAGCGCCAGCGGCCATTGCGCCTGCAGCGCCTGCGCCAGCGGCTGCAGCCCGTCCAGCCCGGCGTGCAACTGCGCCAGCCCTTCGCGGGTGAACGGATGCTTTTCGATCGAGACGAAATGCAGCGATCCACAGCGCTGCGGATCGCTGCGCCACGCCTGCCAGGTCGCCAGGAAATTCAGCCCCAGGCCGAAGCCGGTCTCGAGGATGACGAACTGGCGCTGGCCGGCCCACGCCTGCGGCAGCCCGTTGCCGCCCAGGAAGACATGGGCGGCCTGCGCCAGCCCGCCTTCAGTGCTGTGGTAGACGTCGTCGTAGCGAGGCGAATACGGGATGCCTTCGGCAGACAGGATCGGCTCGGCGGGCTCTAGTGCGCGCGGCATGGGACAGGAAACTTGGCGGAAGCAAAATGCCCGGGCGGATTCGCCGGGGCGTGGGACCAGGGTTGGCCGGGGTTGGGAACTCGCGCCGGATGGTAGCATAGCGGCCTTCCCGCAGACCGCACCGCCCTGCCCCTTGATTTGCGCCGCCCAGGCGCCCCGCTCCACATGCTCAGCTACCGTCACGCCTTCCACGCCGGCAACCATGCCGATGTCCTCAAACACGCCGTCGTGGTGCAACTGCTCGAGCACCTGGCGCAGAAGGACAAGGCATTCTGGTATATCGACACGCATGCCGGCGCCGGCCTCTATGCGCTGGACCACGCCTACGCGCAGAAGAAGGCCGAGTTCGAGACCGGCATCGCGCCGCTGTGGCGCGCCGCCGCCAGCGGCACCCAGCTGCCGGCGATGCTGGACGAATACCTGGACCAGGTGCGCGCGCTCAACCCGGACGGCAACCTGCGCCACTATCCCGGATCGCCCTGGCTGGCCTGGCAGATGCTGCGCGAGCACGACCGGCTGCGGCTGTTCGAGCTGCACAGCACCGAGATCCAGGTGCTGCGCGACAACTTCCGCGGCGCCGGGCGCCGCGTGATGCTGTACGACGGCGACGGCTTCGGCGGCATCAAGGCCATCCTGCCCCCGCCGCCGCGCCGCGCGCTGGTGCTGGTCGACCCCTCCTACGAGGACAAGCAGGACTACGCCCGCACCGTGCAGACCATCCGCGACGGGCTGGAGCGCTTTGCCACCGGCGTCTACGCGGTCTGGTACCCGCAGGTGCAGCGGCGCGAATCCGTGCAGCTGCCGGCGCAGCTCAAGGGCCTGCCGCTCAAGAGCTGGCTGCACGTGACCCTGACCGTCAAGCATCCGGTCGAGGGCGGCCTGGGCCTGCACGGCAGCGGCATGTTCATCGTCAACCCGCCGTGGCGGCTGAAGGAATCGCTGCAGCAGGCCATGCCGGTGCTGGCGGATCTGCTCGGGCAGGACGACGGCGCAAAGTTCACGCTCGAAGCCGAGGAGAGCTGAGGCGGCGCACCAGCCAGTCCAGCGCCATGCCCGCGGCCAGGCCGATGCTGTCGGCCAGCAGGTCCAGCCAGTCGGCCTCGCGGTAGCCGGTCTGCCCCTGCAGCAGTTCGATCAGCCCGCCGTACGCCACCAGCCCCAGCAATACGGCCCAGCCACGCCCGCTGTAGGCGCGCCGGCCCAGCACGCCCAGCACCGCGAACGCCAGCATATGGTTGGCCTTGTCCCAGCCGGTGGTAGGCAGGGGCTGCGTCGGCGGCATCAGCGAAAGCGCCAGCACCGCTGCCGCGCAGCCCCAGAACAGCAGGCGCCAGCGCAGCGGGGTCAGGGTCGGGAAGGCAATCATCGGCATGTGTGCGGCCTCTCTGGAAAACCGCCAATATATCCCTGCCGCCTGCCGCCGCCACCGGAGCGCCCGGCAGGGCTGGATTCCCCCCGCGCCTTGCGCTACAATCCGCAACCTCGTTGCACCGCAGGCGCGAGCCATGCCGAGACCACGGTTCGGCGGCCAGTGCCGGCAGCAGCGGACAGATGAAAGGCGGGCAGTTCCAGCCGCCTTTTTTGCTGTCCTGTCCGGCGCAAGCCAGCGAGCATCGCGGCCGCCCGCCCGGGCAGCGCCGCAAGGACCGCGAGGGTGGCGAAATTGGTAGACGCACCAGGTTTAGGTCCTGACGCCAGCAATGGTGTAGGGGTTCGAGTCCCCTCCCTCGCACCACCCGCCCTTCAAGTGGCGGACTGACAACTTCCGTTTTCAAATCCCCTTCGGCCCGCTCCTCCCTGCAGGCATTCCCACGCCGCGGCACTTTCCAGCCTGCGCCAGCGACGGTATCCTTTCGCCGTCGCATCGATAATCGATACATTCGTATATTGGTGCAATACTCATTCATCGTGGTGCAGCCGTCCCGCGGATGGTGCCGCCCGGCCTCCCGCCCCGACCCAACTATGCCCTCAAAACCCGTCCCGCCACCCGCGCCCGACCGCGACAACCCGCTGTTCAACCAGTCGCTCGAAAAAGGCCTCGAAGTCCTGCGTGCGTTCAACGGCGTCCACCGCACGCTGACCCTGTCGGAGCTGGCCACGCTGACCGGCATGAACAAGAGTTCGGCGCAGCGCACCATCTATACGCTGGAAGCGCTGGGCTATGTCGACAAGCACCCGCAGACGCGCCGCTTCCGGCTGACGCCGCGGGTGATGGAGATCGGCTACAACTACCTGGCTGCCGACGCGCTGATCCCGGCGGCCAGCCCCTACCTGTCGCAGCTGGCCGCAGCCAGCGGCGAGACCGCCAACCTGACCGAGCCGATCGGGCTGGACATGGTCTACGTGGCCCAGCTGATGACCGCCAAACACATGCCGGTGCTGACGCCGGTGGGCATGCGCATCCCGATGTATTGCACCAGCTCCGGCCGGGCCTACCTCAGCACGCTGCCTGACGAGCAGGTCCTGGCGATGCTGGAGCAGTCGGCACGCGTGGCGCGCACCCCCGCGACGCTGACCGGCGTGGATGCGATCTTCGAGCGCGTGGCGGCGTGCCGCCGGCTGGGCTATGCCAGCAATGAAGAGGAACTGTTCATCGGCGACATGGGCCTGGCCGCGCCCATCGTCAACAGCCAGGGCGTGGCGGTCGGCGCGGTGCACGTGTCGCCGCCGGCCAGCCGCTGGGGCATGGCCGAGGCGCAGAAAAAGCTGGCGCCGCTGGTGATGGAATGCGCGCGCGCGATCTCGCACTCGATTGCCCACTAAGGCCCGGCACGGGGAACGCCGGCCAACTTGCGCAGGGGTGGTAGAACACCTGAGTGCCAGTGCCTTTCGCGGACCCTTGCCGCGATCTATGCTGAAGGTGTTGGGGCGGCACCGAGCCGCGCCGGCATCGATATCTCAGCCCTGATCGGAGGGCATATGAAATTCCCCGCCTTGGTGTTGGCAGCGTCGATGGCCGCTGGCTGGTCATCGTTCGCACAGGCCGCCGGATGCCAGTACGACATGCAGTGCAAAGGAGAACGGATCTGCCAGCAAGGGCAGTGCGTCTTTCCTGATGCGGAAGAGATGGCGGAGGCTAGCGGGTCGGCTCCGCTGCCAGCGACCAAGCGGACGCCGGCGGGGCCACCACACCGCGCGGACGACATGGCGGAAGCTGGCGGTCCGGCTCCGCTGCCAGCGATCAAGCGAACGCCGATGGCGCCACCCCCCCGTGGCTGCTGCACCGTGGCAGGCAAGCTTAAGCTGTCACCAGCCGCGGCCGCGGATACCAGCCTGGCGAGCGGCGATGCGTGCCAGGGGCTGACCGCCTCGGGCAAGCCGGTTCCCGGCACGATCTGCAACTAGCCCCGGATCTGGCGCGAGCGCCTAGCGCGCGTGCGCCAGCATGGCCTGCAGCAGCACGTTGGCGCCCGCCTCGATGTGCTCGGGCAGCGCGTCTTCCAGTTCGTTATGGCTGATGCCGTCCTTGCACGGCACGAAGATCATGCCGGTGGGCGCGCGCCGCGCGACGTGGACTGCATCGTGGCCGGCGCCGCTGACCACGTCCATATGCGGCAGGCCCAGCGCCGAGGCCGCGCGCCGTACGCTGTCCACGCATTCGGGCGCGAACACGCATGGCTCGAACTTCACCACCTGGCGGATTTCGACCGCCACGCCGGCGGCCGGGGCAATGCCTTCGAAAGCCGCCTGCATGGCCGCGTGCATGCGGTCCAGGCCAGCCTGCGAGAGGTTGCGGAAGTCGACCGAGAAATCGACCCGGCCCGGAATCACGTTGCGCGAGTTCGGCGTGACCTGCAGGTAGCCGACCGTGCCGCGCCCGTGCGGCGCCTCGTCGCGCGCGATCTGGTTGACCGCGTCGACCATGCGCGCGGCCGCCAGCATCGCGTCGTGGCGCAGCGCCAGCGGCGTCGGGCCGGCGTGCGCGTCCATGCCGGTCACGGTCACGTCGTACCACTGCTGGCCCAGCGCGCCCGAGACCACGCCGATCGGCAGGCCGGCCGCCTCCAGCACCGGCCCCTGCTCGATATGCGCCTCGAAGTAGGCCGCGAACATGCCGCCCGGCACCGCGCCCGCCGGCTGCGCGCCGCGGTAGCCGATGGCCGCCAGCGCGTCGCCCACGCTGACGCCGTCCACATCGGTCTGCGCGCGTGCAAAGGCCGCGCCGAACTCTCCGGCGAACACGCCCGAGCCCATCATCACCGGCGTGAAGCGCGTGCCCTCCTCGTTGGTCCAGAACGCAACCTCCAGCGGCGCGCGCGTGACGATGCCCAGGTCGTCGAGCGTGCGCATGACCTCCAGGCCAGCCAGTACGCCGAAATTGCCGTCGAACTTGCCGCCCGAAGGCTGGGTGTCGATATGGCTGCCGGTGGCCACGGCGCGCGCGCGCGGGTCGCTGCCGGCGCGGCGCGCGAAGACGTTGCCGATCTCGTCGACGCGCACGTCGAGCCCGGCCTCGCGGCACCACTGCACCACCAGGTCGCGCCCTTTGCGGTCGGCTTCGGTCAGCGCGATGCGGCACACGCCGCCCCTGGGCGTGGCGCCGATCGCGGCGAGGTCCATCAGCGATTGCCACAGGCGGGCGCCATTGATGCGGGGAAGGTGTAGCGGGTCCATGTCTCGTTGCGGGTGGGGTGGAGGGAGAGGAAACGGCAGCAGGTTCAGCAAGAAGCAGACCACCGTCGCCCGCACGCCGGCCCGGGTTCCCGGCCCTGCCACCGTGGCACATGACTTGCTTTGCAGACATTGGTCCCTTCAAGCCAACCCAGGAGCAAGCCTGTGCACCACGATCCGTCCCCTCTCTCGAAAGGTCTCAAGTCAGCTGCCTCGGTCATGAGCGCCACCGTGCTGGCGCTGCTCGCGCTGCCCGGTGCCGCCCATGCCGACAAGGTGCTGCGCATCGGCATGACCGCCGCCGACATCCCGCGCACGCTCGGCCAGCCCGACCAGGGCTTCGAGGGCAACCGCTTCTCCGGCATCCCGATGTACGACGGCCTCACCCAATGGGACCTGTCCAAGGGCAACGGCCCCAGCCTGCTGATCCCGGGCCTGGCCACCGAATGGAAGGTCGACGCCGCCGACAAGACCAGATGGGTGTTCAAGCTGCGCCCCGGCGTCAAGTTCCACGACGGCACCCCATTCAACGCCGATGCCGTGGTCTGGAACGTCGGCAAGGTGCTGGACAAGACCGCCAGGCAGTTCGATCCCAGCCAGGTCGGCGTGACTGCCTCGCGCATGCCGACGCTGCGCACGGCAAAGAAGATCGACGACCTCACCGTCGAACTGGTCACCTCCGAGCCGGATTCGTTCCTGCCCTACAACCTGACCAACCTGTTCATGGCCTCGCCCACGCAGTGGGAGAAGAAATTCGCCGCGGTGCCGGCCCCGGTCACCGATCCGGTCGAGCGCTCCAAGCAGGCCTGGGTCGCGTTTGCCGCCGACGCCGCCGGCACCGGGCCGTTCAGGATGAGCCGCCTGGTGCCGCGCGAGCGTCTGGAAGTGGTGCGCAATGCGCAATACTGGGACGCGAAGCGCGTGCCAAAAATCGACAAGGTGGTGATGGTGCCAATGCCCGAGGCCAACGCCCGCACCGCCGCGCTGCTGTCGGGCCAGGTCGACTGGATCGAAGCGCCTGCCCCCGACGCCATCGCCCAGATCAAGAGCCGCGGCTTCCAGGTCTATGCCAACGCGCAGCCGCATATGTGGCCGTGGCAGCTGTCGTTCGCGCCCGGCTCGCCGTGGCTGGACAAGCGCGTGCGCCAGGCCGCCAACCTGTGCGTCAACCGCGCCGGGCTGAAGACCCTGCTGGGCGGCTACATGGCCGAGGCCAAGGGCATCGTCGAGGCCGGCAACCCGTGGTGGGGCAATCCCAGGTTCGATATCAAGCATGACCCGGCCGCGGCGAAAAAGCTGATGCAGGAGGCCGGCTACTCGGCGGCGAAGCCAGTCAAGGTCAAGGTGCAGGTGTCGGCCTCGGGTTCCGGCCAGATGCAGCCGCTGCCGATGAACGAATACGTGCAGCAAAACCTGAAGGAGTGCTTTATCGACGTCGACTTCGACGTGGTCGAGTGGAACACCCTCTTCACCAACTGGCGCGTCGGCGCCAAGGACGCCAGCGCGCACGGCGCCAACGCCATCAACGTCAGCTTTGCGGCAATGGACCCGTTCTTCGCCATGGTGCGCTTCGTCAGCACCAAGACGCAGCCGCCGGTCTCGAACAACTGGGGCTACTTCGGCAATGCCGAGTTCGACAAGCTGATCGAGAACGCGCGCACCTCGTTTGACGAGAAATCGCGCGACGCGGCGCTGGCCAAGCTGCATGCCCGCATCGTCGAAGAGTCGCCGTTCGTGCTGATCGCGCATGACGTCGGCCCGCGCGCGATCTCGAAGAAGGTCAAGGGCGTGGTGCAGCCGCAGAGCTGGTTTATCGATATCGTAACGATGTCGATGGACTGAGCGCACGCGCCACCTTGGCCTTTGACACCGTAGCCCCGCCGCACGCGGGGACCCAGCGGCTTTAAAGACACTGGATTCCCGCCCACGCGCCCGTCGGGTATGTGCGGGAATGACGGTGGTTGTTCTGAGCGATCAGCGATCCTCGCGGCTCGCTGCAACTGGATACCGCCAGCCATGCAATACCTGTTCCGCCGTTTCCTCTATGCCATCCCCATCCTGCTCGGGTGGCGCTGCTGTGCTTCTCGCTGGTCCATATCGCCCCCGGCGATCCGCTGGTGTCGGTGCTGCCGCCAGACGCCTCGGAAGACCTGCGCCGCCAGCTGACCGCGCTCTACGGCTTCGACAAGCCCTTCCTGGACCAATTCGTGCACTGGCTGGGCCGTGCGCTGCAGGGCGACCTGGGCACTTCGATCGCCACCAGCCGGCCGGTGATGGCCGAAGTCGGCGCCGCCGTGGTCAATTCCCTGCGCCTGGCCACCGTGGCCACGCTGATCGGCTTCAGCTTCGGCTGCCTGTTCGGCTTTGTCGCCGGCTACCTGCGCGATTCCGTGGCCGACCGCACCGCGTCGCTGCTATCGGTGCTTGGCGTCAGCATCCCGCACTACTGGCTGGGCATGGTGCTGGTGATCGCGTTCTCGGTGCAGCTGGGCTGGCTGCCGGCCACCGGCGCCGGGCCGGGCGGTTCAGGCGACTGGGCGTGGGACTGGGAGCACATGCAGTACATGCTGCTGCCGGCGGTGACCATGTCGGTGATCCCGATGGGCATCGTGGCGCGCACGGTGCGCGCGCTGGTGGCCGAGATCCTGGCCAACGAGTTCATCGTCGGCCTGCGCGCGCGGCCTGTCCGACCTGGCCGTGTTCCGCCACGTGGTCAAGAACGTGGCGCCGACCGCGCTGTCGGTGATGGGCCTGCAACTGGGCTACCTGCTGGGCGGCTCGATCCTGATCGAGACCGTGTTCTCGTGGCCAGGCACCGGCTTCCTGCTCAACGCCGCCATCTTCCAGCGCGACTTCCCGCTGCTGCAGGGGACCATCCTGGTGCTGGCGGTGTTCTTCGTGCTGCTCAACCTGCTGGTCGATGCGCTGCAGACGCTGTTCGACCCGCGCATCCAGCGCAACTGAGGAGGCCGACATGGACATGACCCTCGACCCATCACCGGCCGCCGCAGCGGTGCAGCGCTCGCCCGGCTACTGGACCACGGTCGGCCGGCGCCTGCTGCGCAACAAGCTGGCCATGCTGGCCGCGCTGGTGCTGCTGGCGCTGGTGCTGATGGCGCTGCTCGCCCCGGCACTGATGCCCGCCGACCCGTACGCTTCATCCATCCTCAAGCGCCTGAAGCCGATCGGCACGGAGCACTTCCCGCTCGGCACCGACGAGCTGGGCCGCGACATGCTGTCCCGCCTGATGCTGGGCGCGCGGCTGTCGCTGTTCATGGGCATCACGCCGGTGCTGCTGGCCTTTGTCATCGGCAGCGCACTCGGCATCGTCGCCGGCTATGCCGGCGGCTGGACCAACACCGTGATCATGCGGCTCACCGACATCCTGTACGCCTTCCCGTCGGTGCTGCTGGCGATCGCGCTGTCGGGCACGCTGGGCGCGGGCGTGGGCAATGCGCTGCTGTCGCTGACCATCGTCTTTATCCCGCAGGTCGTGCGCGTGGCCGAAAGCGTGACCACCCAGGTGCGCAACCGCGAGTTTGTCGACGCGGCGCGTGCTTCCGGGGCGTCGTCGCTGACCATCGTGCGCGCCCATGTGCTCAACAACGTGCTCGGGCCGATCTTCGTCTATGCCACCAGCCTGATCTCGGTGTCGATGATCCTGGCCTCCGGGCTGTCCTTCCTGGGTCTTGGCGTCAAGCCGCCCGAGCCGGAGTGGGGCCTGATGCTCAACACGCTGCGCACGGCCATCTACACCCAGCCGTGGGTTGCCGCCCTGCCCGGCGCCATGATCTTCCTGACCTCGGTCTCGTTCAACCTGCTGGCCGACGGCATCCGATCGGCCATGGAAATCAAGGACTGAACCATGCCAGCACTGATGCAGGCCCCTTCCCCACAGGCCGGCCGTGATGTCGGCGGCCCGGCGCAGCCGCTGGTGATCGCCCACCAGCTGGTCAAGCACTTTCCCATCAAGTCCGGCCTGCGCGCGCGTGCCGCGTCGGTGCGCGCGGTCGACGGCGTCAGCTTCGACGTGCTCAAGGGCGAGACCCTGGGCGTGGTCGGCGAGTCCGGCTGTGGCAAGTCCACCACCGCGCGGCTGCTGATGCAGCTGACGCAGCAGGACAGCGGCGAACTGATCTTCGACGCGCAGGGCGTGGGCTCGGCCCAGTTGCCGATGAAGCAGTTCCGCAGCCAGGTGCAGATGGTGTTCCAGGACAGCTATTCGTCGCTGAACCCGCGCCTGACCATCGAGGCGTCGGTCGCCTTCACGCCGCGCGTCCATGGCGTGCCGGCGCGCGAAGCCACCGAGCGCGCCCGCTACCTGCTGCAGCGCGTCGGGCTGGACCCGGCACGCTTTGCCGGGCGCTACCCGCACGAGCTGTCGGGCGGGCAGCGCCAGCGCGTCAACATTGCCCGCGCGCTGGCGCTGCGCCCGCGGCTGGTGATCCTGGACGAGGCGGTCTCGGCACTGGACAAATCGGTGGAGGCGCAGGTGCTGAACCTGCTGCTGGACCTGAAGGCCGAGTTCGGCCTGACCTACGTCTTCATCAGCCACGACCTCAACGTGATCCGCTACCTGTGCGACCGCGTGATGGTGATGTACCTGGGCAAGGTGGTGGAGATCGCGGATACCGAGACCCTTTATCGGCACCCGGCGCACCCGTACACGCGCGCGCTGCTGGCGTCGATGCCGTCGATGGACCCGGACCGCCGCACCGAGGTCGCGCCGCTGGCGGGCGACCCGCCCAATCCGATCAACCCGCCACCCGGCTGCAGCTTCCATCCGCGCTGCGCCATGGCGCAGGACGCGTGTGCGCGGCGCGAGCCGCAGCTGACCGACCTGGTGGCCGGGCATCCGGTCGCCTGCCTGCTGGCCACGCCCTGAGGAGCCCACCATGTCCACCACCCCACAAAGCACACCCGGCGAGCCGATGATCTCGGTGCGGGACCTGCGCGTCACCTTCTCCGGCGGCGGCAAGACCATGCGCGCGGTCAACGGCGTCTCGCTTGACGTGGGCGCCGGCGAGGCCGTGGCCCTGATCGGCGAATCCGGCTCCGGCAAGAGCGTCACGCTGCGCGCGCTGATGCGCCTGCACCCGCCGCGCCGCACCCGCATGGCAGGCCAGATCCGCGTCGACGGCGCCGACGTGATGGCGCTCGACAAGCGCGCGCTGGCCCGGCTGCGCGGCGGCACCATGGCGATGGTGTTCCAGGAGCCGCTGCTGGCGCTGGACCCGGTCTACACGGTGGGCCAGCAGATCGTCGAATCCATCCGCAGCCACGACAAGGTCTCGGCCGCCGAGGCGCGCGAGCGCGCGCTGCAGGCCCTCGAGTCCGTGCGCATTCCCAGCCCGGAGCGGCGGCTGGCGGCATATCCGCACGAGCTGTCGGGCGGCATGCGCCAGCGCGCGATGATCGCGCTGGCACTGTCGGCGCGGCCCAGGATCCTGCTGGCCGACGAGCCCACCACGGCGCTGGACGCCACCGTGCAGATCCAGGTGCTGATCCTGCTGCGCGAGCTCCAGCGCGAACTGGGGCTGTCCATCGTCTTCGTCACCCACGATATCGGCGCGGCGGTGGAGATCGCCGACCGCGTCGCGGTGATGTACGGCGGGCGCATTGTCGAGGAAGGCCCGATCCGGACCCTGCTGCGCGCGGCGCGCCACCCCTACACCATCGCCCTGCTGCAAAGCCGGCAGCATGGCATCGACCGTGGCCAGCGGCTGCAGGCCATTGGCGGCGCCCCGCCCGACCTGGCCGCGCTGCCACCGGGCTGCACTTTCGCGCCGCGCTGCCCGCATGCGCGCCCGCAATGCCTGGCCGAGGTACCGCAGGCGGTCACCGTCGGCACCGGGCACCGCGTCAGCTGCGTGCTGGCCACCGATCCCGCGGTCGCCACCGCGGCATGACCCCCATCCCAGAACCCCAACGTATTCCAGCCACGATGACGCTTGCCACCCATCCCGCCCGTGCCTTCATGCCGTATCCGGAGATTGCCGTCCCGCACGCCGCCAGCGGCCCGCTGCAGGGCCTGAGCTTTGCCGTGAAGGACCTGTTCGACGTCGCTGGCTATCCGACCGGCGGCGGCAACCCGCACGTGCTGGCGCGCTCGGGCATCAAGGCCGCGACCGCGCCGGCGGTGCAGCGGCTGCTGGATGCCGGCGCCGCCTTCGTCGGCAAGACCCACACCGACGAGCTGGCCTTCTCCATGAACGGCCAGAACGCCCACTATGGCCGCCCGGTCAACGGCGCGGCGCCGGAACGCATCACCGGCGGCTCGTCGTCGGGCTCGGCGTCGGCGGTATCGAACGGGCTGTGCGACTTCGCGCTGGGCTCCGACACCGGCGGCTCGGTGCGCGCGCCGGCCAGCCATTGCGGCCTGTTCGGCATCCGGCCCACGCACGGGCGTATTTCGCTGGAGCGCTGCCTGCCGCTGTCCGAGAGCCTGGATACCTGCGGCTTTTTTGCGCGCGACATCGGCACCTTCGCGCGCGTGGCCGAGGTGTTGTTCGGCGCGGACCCGGCGCCGCTGCCGGCCGCGCCGCGGCTGCTGTCCGCGTCAGACCTGTTCGGCCAGCCGGCCCCGGAGGCCCGCGACGCGCTGGCGCCAGCTGTCGCCAGGATCGAAGCCGCGCTGGGCCGCGCCGCGCCGGTCACGATGGCCGACCGGCCGCTGTCCGAGCTGTGGTGGGCGTTCCGCTACGTGCAGGGCTGGGAGGCGTGGCACAGCGACGGCGAACTGATCGAGCAACACGGGCTGGAGCTGGGTGCCGATGTCGCGGCACGCTTCGCCTTCTCGAAGGCCGTCACCCGCAGCCAGTTCGAGCAAGCCAGCGCCGTGCGCCGCGACTTCACCGCACACCTGGGCCGGCTGCTGGGGCAGGACGGCGTGCTGGTGCTGCCGACCATGCCCGATATCGCGCCGCTGCGCGCCGAGCCGGTCGAGTCGCTGGAGACCTACCGCAACCTCGCCGCCCAGACGCTGTGCCTGACGCCGCTGAGCGGCTTCCCGCAGCTGAACCTGCCGCTGGCCGGCCGCGACGGCGCGCCGCTCGGGATCTCGCTGCTGGGGCCGGCGGGCAGCGACCGCAGCCTGGTGGCACTGGCGCAGGAGATCATGGCGCACCAGGCGTGACGCGGAGAGCCCTCCTGGCGCCTGCGCCCCTGGTCGTCAGGCCGCCAAGGCTCCCGGCCCATCTTCCGGCCGCCTGACGCGGAACCACGCGGCGTACAGCGCCGGCAGGAACAGCAGCGTCAGCACCGTGGCAATGATCAGCCCGCCCATGATCGCCACCGCCATCGGCCCCCAGAACATCGAGCGCGACAGCGGGATCATCGCCAGCACCGCCGCGGCGGCGGTCAGGATGATCGGGCGGAAGCGGCGCACCGCGGCTTCGACGATGGCGGTCCACTGCGGCACGCCGGCGCTGACGTCCTGCTCGATCTGGTCGACCAGGATCACCGAGTTACGGATGATCATGCCCAGCAGCGCGGTGATGCCCAGTTGCGCCACAAACCCCATCGGCGCGCGCAGCAGCAACAGCGTGGCGGCGGCGCCGATCAGGCCCAGCGGGCCGGTCAGGAATACCATGGTCGCGCGCGAGAAGCTGTGCAGTTGCAGCATCAGCAGCGTGAAGATGATGAAGATGCACAGCGGCAGCTGCGCCGCGATGGAGGCGCCGGCCTTGCCGCTCTCTTCTTCCGCGCCGGCCACGGTGATGCGGTAGCCCGGCGGCAGTTGCGCGCGCAGCTTGTCGAGTTTCGGGTTGATCTGCGCGGTCACCGTCGGGCCCTGGATGCCGTCGACCACATCGGACTGCACGGTCACGCCGAAGTCGCGGTTCTCGCGCCACACCACGCCCGGCTCCGAGCGCAGCGTCACGCGCGCCACCTGCGTCAGCGGCACCATGCGCCCGGTGTTGGCCGGCACCAGCATGTTGTTCAGGTCCGAGATCGCATCGCGCTCATTGCGCGGGGTGCGCATCAGGATGTCGATCAGCTTGTCGCCGTCGCGGTACTGGCCCACCGGCACGCCGCTCAGCACGGTCTGCGTGACGCGGGCGATGGCATTGGTGGTCACGCCCAGTGCGCGCGCCTTGTCCTGGTCGATCTCCAGGCGCAGCATCTTGACGTTCTCATTCCAGTTGTCGTTGACCCCGACGGTGTTGGGGTTGGCGCGCATCTCGGCCTTGATCTGGTCGGCCAGCTGGCGCACCCCGGCGGCGTCCGGCCCGATCACGCGGAACTGCACCGGATAGGCCACCGGCGGCCCGTTGGGCAACAGCTTGACGCGGCCGCGCAGGTACGGGAACTCGGCATCCATCAGCTTGATGATGCGGCGGCGCAGCGCGTCGCGCACCTCGGTGCTGACCGGCATCACGATCACCTGCGCCACGTTGGTCTGCGGGAAGATCTGGTCCAGCGGCAGGTAGAAGCGCGGCGCGCCGGTGCCGACAAAGGTGGTCAGGCTCTCGACCTCCTTGTCCTTGCCGACCAGCTGCTCAAAGCGCCTGGCCTCTATTTCCATCTGGGCAAAGCTGGTGCCCTCGGGCATCCACAGCTCCACCATCAGCTCGGGGCGGCTGGAATCCGGGAAGAACTGCTTCTCGACAAACTTGAAGGCGTAGATGCCCAGCGCAAAGGCCGCCAGCGTGATCGCGATCACCACCTTGCGCCAGGTCACGCACCAGTCCACCAGCCGGCGGAAGCGCGCATAGAACGGCGTGTCGAAGATCTCGTGGGCCTCGCCCGCGCCCGGGCCGCGGGTCTTGAGCAGCAGGTAGCCCAGGTAGGGCGTGAAATAGACCGCCGCCAGCCACGACAGCACCAGTGCCAGCGCCGTCACCGCAAAGATCGCGAAGGTATATTCGCCCACCGTCGAGCGCGCCAGGCCCACCGGCAGGAAGCCGGCCGCGGTGATCAGCGTGCCGGTCAGCATCGGCATCGCGGTGGAGGTATAGGCGAAAGTCGCCGCCTCCATCTTGGAGAAGCCCTCTTCCAGCTTGCGCACCATCATCTCGACCGCAATGATGGCGTCATCCACCAGCAGCCCCAGCGCCACGATCAGCGCCCCGAGCGAGATCTTGTGCAGGCCGATGCCGAAGATATGCATGAACAGGAAGGTCACGGCCAGCACCAGCGGGATCGTCAGCGCCACCACCAGCCCGGGACGCACGTCCAGCCGCAAGGGCCGCGTATGCAGGCCCAGCGCGATGAAGCTGACCGCCAGCACGATCACCACCGCCTCGATCAGCACGCGCACGAACTCGCCGACCGAACGCTTGACGGCTTGCGGCTGGTCCTGCACCTGGTCCATCTCGATGCCTACCGGCAGCTGGCCGCGCAGCTGGCCAAAGGCCGCGCGCAGGTTCTTGCCCAGCTCGATGATGTCGCCGCCCTTCTGCATCGAAATGCCCAGCCCGATCACGTCCTTGCCGTTGAAGCGCATGCGGGTCTGGGTCGGGTCGACATAGCCGCGGTAGACGTGCGCGATGTCGCCCAGGCGGATATTGGCGATGCCGTTGGGCCCGCGCAGCACCAGGTTCTCCAGGTCTTCCACGCTGGCGAACTGGCCCGACAGGCGCACCTGCAGGTTGTCGGTCGGGGCGACCAGCACGCCGCTGCCGGTCAGGTTGTTCTGCTGCGAGATCTGGTCGGCGATGGCGTTGATATCCAGCCCCAACTGGGCAAAGCGCGCCTGGTTGAACTCGATGAAGACCTTCTCGTCCTGCAGGCCGATCAGCGACACCTTGGCCACCGACGGCACGCGCAGCAGTTCCTGGCGCACCAGGTCGGCGTACTCGCGCAGCTCCTTGTAGTTGAAGCCGTCGGCCGAGAGCGCGTAGATGGTGCCGTACACGTCGCCAAACTCATCATTGAAGAACGGCCCGCGCACGCCCGCGGGCAGCGTCTGCTGGATATCGCCGATCTTCTTGCGCACCGTGTACCAGATCTGCGCGGTCTCCTTGGCCGGCGAGGTGTCCTTGAGCTGGAAGATCACCGTGGTCTCGCCCGGCTTGGAAAAGCTGCGGATCTTGTCCGCATAGGGCACTTCCTGCAGCTGGCGCTCGATCTTGTCCGTCACCTGGACGGCAATCTGCTCGGCGGTGGCGCCGGGCCAGAAGGCCTGCACCACCATCACGCGGAAGGTAAAGGGCGGATCCTCATCCTGGCCCAGCTGGAAGAACGCCAGCATGCCGCCAAGCAGCAGCACCACCAGCAGGTAGCGCGTCAGCGGCTGGTGCTCGAGCGCCCAGCGCGACAGGTTGAAGCGGGAATGGTCCATCCGCTCACCCCTGCCTCGGGGTGGCGGCCGGTGCCGATGCCGGGGCCGAAGCAGGTCCTGCCGCAGGCGCGACCGTCTGCAGCGGGCGCACCTTCTGGCCCGCGCGCAGCAGGTGCACCCCGGCGGTGACGATGGTCTGGCCCGGGGCCAGGCCCTGGCGCACCTCCACCTCGTTGCCGATGGCCTCGCCCAGCGTCACCGGCACCGGCTTGACCGTGCCGGCTGCGGCGTCATAGATCCAGACCTGGTTGCGGCCCTGCTCCTGCAGCAGCGCGGTCAGCGGCACCCGGATGGCCGGGGTGGCGCCGGTGCGCATGAAGGTCACCACTGCGGTCATGCCGAGCTTGAGGTCGGCGGGCGGATTCGGCACCGTCACGCGGGTGGCATAGGTGCGGGTGACCGGGTCGGCCGCCGCGGCAATCTCGCGCACGCGGCCAGGCAGCGTGCGCTGCGGCTCGGCCCAGGTATGGATGGTCACGTCGGTAATGCCGCGCAGCAGGTCGACCTGGTCTTCGGGCAGGCCGATGGCGACTTCCTTCTCTGCCGTCTGCGCCACGCGCACCACCGGCTGGCCAGGCGTCACCACCTGGCCCACCTCGGCATCGATCGCCGTGACCACACCGTCCGCGTCGGCATGCAGGACCGAATAGCCGGTCTGGTTGGACTGGCTGCGCAGCCCGGCCTGGGCCTGGCGCAGCCGCGATTCGGCGGCGTCGTAGTTGGCCTGGCGCCGGTGCTGCTCGGCAGCGCTGATAAAGCCTCTGGCGAACAGGTCGTTGTAGCGCTTCAGGTCGGCGGCGGCCAGGTCGCGGTCAGTCTTCGCGGCCTCGAACTGGGCGCGCGAGCCGGCCTCGGCCAGCGACAGGTCGGTGGGATCAAGGCGCGCCAGCGGCTGGCCCTTGCTGACCACCGCGCCCACATCGACCAGCCTGGCGGCAATCTTGCCCCCCACGCGGAAGCCCAGCCGCGACTCCACGCGCGGGCGCACGTCGCCGGAGAACTCGAAGGCGGTCTTGCCGTTGTGCGGGCTCAGCTGCATCAGGCGCACCGGGCGGACCTCCGGCGCCGGCTCGGCCTTCTTGCCACAGCCGGCCAGGGCCAGCAGGCTGGCCGTCAAAAGTGCGGCTACGATCATGCCTCGACCGAGGTGGCGCGGCGGCATCGTAACGACAGGGGTATCTGCAGCCGCAACTTCCGGCACTTGGCAAAGCACTGGCATCGGTAGGCAACGAGTCGGTTGGAAACAACTGACAAGACTGGCCGGTGACCGCAATCCCCCGCGCCCGGGAGGTCGTCGGGGCCGTCGGAATGGCCGCAGGCAGCCGGCATTGGCAATAAATAACTTGCCGGTCAGTAATATAGCGATCGCCCCCGGGTGCGTCAAACGGCAGGCGACGAAACGGCTGGAATGAAGACTCAGCTGCCGTTCCGGGCCGGTGGACTGGGCCGACAGGCGTCGGCATGCGCGACCATACCCTGCCCAGCGCGATGCTACAATCCGCCGCGCCGCTGGCGCTTCCCCCCACATCTTCGACCCGAGACCGGCGTGACGCCCGATCAGTATTGCCAAGAGAAAGTCGCCCAGAGCGGCTCGAGCTTCTATTACAGCTTCCTGTTCCTGCCCGCCGAGCGCCGCCGCGCCATCACCGCGCTGTACGCCTGGTGCCGCGAAGTCGACGACGTGGTCGACGACACCCATGACGCGGGCCTGGCCCACCAGCAACTGGACTGGTGGCGCGCCGAACTGCGCCGCCTGTTCGAGGGCGAGCCGACCCATCCGACCACCAAGGCCCTGCAGCCGCATGTGCGCAGCGCCGGCCTGCCCCAGGGCGAGATGTCCGAAGTGCTGGAAGGCATGGAAATGGACCTGACCCAGACCCGCTACCTGGACGAGGCCGCCCTGAACCGATACTGCCATTGCGTGGCCGGCGTGGTCGGCACACTCAGCGCGCGGCTGTTCGGCTATACCGACCCGCAGACGCTGGCATTTGCCGAGAAGCTTGGCCAGTCGCTGCAACTGGTCAATATCCTGCGCGACGTCGGCGAGGACGCGCGGCGCGGGCGCATCTACCTGCCGGTCAATACGCTGCAGCAGTTCCAGGTCCCCGCATCCGAGATCCTGAAGGGCCAGCATTCCGAGCGCTTTGTCGCGCTGATGCAGTACCACGCCGGCCGTGCCCGCGCGCTGTACCATGAGGCACTGGCGCTGCTGCCGAAGCAGGACCGCCGCGCCCAGCGTGCCGGCCTGCTGATGGGCGCGATCTACCACGCGCTGCTCGACGAGCTGGAAGCCAGCCAGTTCCAGGTGCTGAACCAGCGCATCGCGCTGACCCCGCTGCGCAAGCTGTGGATTGCCTGGAAGACCTGGTTGCGCAACAGCTAGTTCTGCTCCTTTTTCCTGACCGCCCCACCCCAAGCCGTACCGCCATGACGCAGACCTCAGCTTCCCTCGGCGACGCTATTCTCGCCCACGCCGACCAGCTCGCCCGTTTCTCCGACATGGAAGGCGGCCTCACCTGCGCCTACCTGACCCCGGCCCATCGCGCCGCGCAGGCCCGGCTTGCGCAATGGATGGAGGCGGCCGGCATGCAGGTGCGGATCGACGCCATCGGCAACGTCATCGGCCGTTATGCGGCCGACCCGGCCGTGCCCGGCGCGCGCGTGCTGATGACCGGCTCGCACTTCGACACCGTGCGCAATGGCGGGCGCTATGACGGCCGGCTTGGCATCCTGCTGCCGATCGCCGTGGTCGGCGCGCTCAACCAGGCCGGCATCCGCCTGCCCTATCACTTTGAAGTGGTGGGGTTCGCCGAAGAGGAAGGCCTGCGCTTCAAGACCAGCTTCCTGGCCAGCAGCGTGCTGGCTGGCCGCTTCGATCCCGCCCTGCTGGAGCGCCAGGACGCGGACGGCATCACGCTGCGCGAGGCGCTGGCGGCATCGGACCTGCCCGGCGCGGGCGATCGGCAGGCCCTGCGCGCCGCGGCGGTCGATCCGGCGTCGCTGCTGGGTTTTGTCGAGGTGCATATCGAGCAGGGCCCGGTGCTGCTGCACCACGGCCTGCCGCTGGGCGTGGTCACGCAGATCGCGGGCAGCAGCCGCTTTGCGGTGCGGGTCGAAGGCCTGGCCAGCCACGCCGGCACCACGCCGATGGGCATGCGCCGCGACGCCGCCGCCGGCGCGGCGGAGATGATCCTGCTGGTGGAGCAGCGCTGCGCGGCGGCGCCGACGCTGGTCGGCACGGTGGGTCAGCTGCAGGTGCCCAACGGGTCGAGCAATGTCATCCCGGCGGCCTGCACCTTCTCGATGGATATTCGCGCCGGCGAGGATGGCATCCGCGAGGCCGCCATCGCCGACATCGTGGCCGGCATCGGCCAGATCGCGGCACGGCGCGGGCTGGCCGCCCAGGTGGAGCGCGTGCCCCCGGTCAACAACGCGCCGTGCGCGCGCTGGCTGATGGACCAGTTCGGGGCGGTGCTGAAGAAGCGCGGGCTGCAGGCCTTCGAGCTGCCCTCCGGCGCCGGCCATGACGCCATGATGATGCAGCGCATCACCGACGTGGCCATGCTGTTCGTGCGTTGCGGCAACGGCGGCATCAGCCACAACCCGCAGGAAACCATCACGGCAGAGGATGCCCAGCTGGCGGCGGAGGTCTTCGTGGATTTCCTGCGGCACTTCCAGCCACGTGGCTAAGCGCCACAGTGGCGTACCATGGGGGGCGCGGCACGATAAGAACGGATCAGCCGCCCTGGTAGATATCGCGCCCGAAGTCGTAGAGGTTCTTGCGCAGCTTGCGGCGCTCGTCCGGCGACAGGCGCGAGCCGCCGCGTTCGTCCCCGCGCCGGCGCTCGGCGTCGCGCTGCTCGGCGCGATGGCGCTCGGCGCGGGCCCGCGCCTCGCGCTGGCTGTTGCCGGGATCGCTGGCCTGGGTCGACGGATGGCGCTTGAGCAGGTTGCCCATGCCGGCCGATTGTGCCTGCACCGTCCCGGCCGGAATGCACAGCGCCAGCACGGCCAGCGCCAGCACAATGCAGGCGCCGGCGATACCATGCTGCGGAAGCCCGTGCCGGGTTCGGTTCACTTTCATTGATAATGGCGATCTTGGCTTCGGGAAAAGCAGTCTTTGGGACCGACTGGATAGCCTGCCCTGAAGCCGGGAATTCCGGTACCCCGTCCGGCGCCGCACCCTCTGCAAGCATCGCGCCAGCGCGGGCGAGGCAGGCTGGGCGAGGCAGTGGTACGTCTGGTGCAAAAGCGTGGAAATCTGCCGCGCATGGTGCCCAAAAAGACGGATTGCGCAGTGTAATCGCACGATTGGTGCACACTGCCATACCACGGGGTAAAGTATGTAACGTTTTGTTAAGCCATTTTGAGCGAAAGCGATAGTCGCTAAGATACCGCCATGGAAAATACCAGCCACAAGATTCTTGTCGTCGACGATGACCCGCGTCTGCGCGATTTGCTGCGCCGCTATCTGGGCGAACAGGGTTTCACCGTGCTGGTGGCGGAAAACGCCACCGCGATGAACAAGCTCTGGCTGCGCGAGCGTTTCGACCTGCTGGTGCTGGACCTGATGATGCCGGGCGAAGACGGCCTGTCGATCTGCCGCCGGCTGCGCGGGGCCAATGACCAGACCCCGATCATCATGCTCACCGCCAAGGGCGAGGACGTGGACCGCATCGTCGGGCTGGAGATGGGCGCCGACGACTACCTGCCCAAGCCGTTCAATCCGCGCGAGCTGATCGCGCGCATCCACGCGGTGCTGCGCCGCAAAGGCCCGGCCGAAGTGCCCGGCGCCCCCTCGGAAACGCCAGAGACCTTCGCCTTCGGCGACTTCGTGCTGAACCTGGCCACGCGCACGCTGACCAAGAACGACGAGGAAATCACGCTGACCACCGGCGAGTTCTCCGTCCTCAAGGTATTCGCCCGCCATCCGCGCCAGCCGCTGTCGCGCGAGAAGCTGATGGAAATGGCGCGCGGCCGCGAATACGAAGTGTTCGACCGCAGCCTGGACGTGCAGATTTCGCGCCTGCGCAAGCTGATCGAGCCGGACCCCAGCAACCCACGTTTTATCCAGACGGTGTGGGGCCTGGGCTACGTCTTCATCCCCGATGGCGTGAAATAGCCGATTACGGCCGCTGTTCCTATCGTGGCGACCGTTATCGGTAGAACCGCAACGCGGTTCTTTGGTTCGCTGTTCTGGCGGACCTTCATGCTTATCGCCCTGCTGCTGGCGATTTCGCTGGGCATCTGGTTCCAGAGCTACCGGCTGTTCGAACGCGCCCCGCGCGCGCAGCAGATCGCCATGCAGGTGGTCAGCGTGGTCAAGCTCACGCGGGCCGCGCTGCTCTACTCCGACCCGGCGCGGCGGCGCTTCCTGCTGCTCGACCTGGTGCAGAACGAAGGCATCAAGGTCTATCCGCGCGAGAAGGACGACGACTTCGCCGCGCCCACCGCCAACCCGTTCCTGACCACCCTGGTGCAGCAGGAGATCCGCAGCCGCCTGGGCGAGGACACGGTGCTGGCCACCACCGTCAACGACATTCCCGGCGTGTGGGTCAGCTTCGAGATCGAGGGCGACGACTACTGGGTGGCGATCAGCCCGGAGCGCTTCGAGCGCGTGCCCGGCATCCAGTGGCTGTGGTGGAGCATTGCCGCGCTGCTGCTGTCGATCATCGGCGCGGCTTTTATCACCGCGCGCGTCAACTACCCGCTCAAGCGGCTGGCCAACGCCGCCCGCGCCATCGGCGCCGGCGGCGACCCGCCGCCGCTGCCCGAGCACGGCGCCAGCGAGGTGGCACTGGCCAACCACAGCTTCAACCAGATGGTGCGCGACCTGCGCCAGCTCGACGACGACCGCGTAGTGATGCTGGCCGGCATCTCGCACGACCTGCGCACGCCGCTGACGCGGCTGCGCCTGGAAACCGAGATGTCGCCGATGGACACCGTCACGCGCGACGCCATGATCGCCGACATCGAACAGATGGACGCGATCATCGGCCAGTTCCTCAACTACGCGCGGCCGCCGTTGGAAACCGTGGAGCCGGTGGACCTGTCGGCGCTGGTGCACGATGCGGTGGGCGTCTACGCCGCGCATGACGACGTGCGCGTGCACGTGCGCGCCAATGAGCCGGTGATGGCCGTGGCCAACCGCATGGAAGTGCAGCGCATCCTGGACAACCTGGTCGAGAACGCGCGCCGCTATGCCAAGGACGAGCTGAGCGGCATGGCCGTGGTTGAGATCTCCACGCAGGTGGACGACAAGGAAGCCGTGCTGACCGTGGCCGACCACGGCAACGGCGTGCCCGACGGCCAGCTGTCGCTGCTCACGCGTCCCTTCTACCGGCTCGACGCCGCGCGCAGCGAGGCCAAGGGCGCCGGGCTGGGCATGTCTATCGTCAACCGCATCATGCAGCGCAACGGCGGCCGGCTGCTGCTGGCCAACCGCGCCGCCCCGGCCACGGGGCTGGTGGTCAGCGCGTGCTTCCGGCGCGCCTGAGGGTCACCTGAGCGCGCGCGATCCCCGGCGCCTTGACAGGTTTTCGACAGCCTTTGATAGGCTTCTGAAAGGCATTTGACAGGGCAATGACAGGGGCTCGGCGCACACTGGCCCCCGTCATCAGGCCCGCGGCGATCCCTCCCCCTCATGGCGCGGCCCGCGCGCGCCTGGCTGACTTCTCCGAAATAATCATGCCGCCGGCCCGACCGGCGGTGACTGAGAGACAGCCATGTCAGATACCTCCACAGCCACCTCCGGCTCGCAGCACGGGTTCCGCACCGTGTTCCGCGTCGTCAGCGGCAACTTCCTGGAAATGTACGACTTCATGGTGTACGGCTTCTACGCCGCCGCCATTGCGAAGACGTTCTTCCCGAGTGGCAACGAGTTCGCCTCGCTGATGCTTTCGCTCGCCACCTTCGGCGTGGGCTTCCTGATGCGGCCGCTGGGCGCGATCGTGCTGGGCGCCTATATCGACCGCCACGGCCGCCGCAAGGGCCTGATCATGACGCTGGCGCTGATGGCCCTGGGCACGCTGCTGATCGCCTGCGTGCCGGGCTATGCCTCCATCGGCGTGGCAGCGCCGATGCTGGTGCTGGCCGGGCGCCTGTTGCAGGGCTTTTCCGCCGGTGTCGAACTGGGCGGGGTCTCGGTCTACCTGTCCGAGATCGCCAAGCCGGGCCGCAAGGGCTTCTACGTCGCATGGCAGTCGGGCAGTCAGCAGGTGGCGGTGATCTTCGCCGGACTGCTCGGCGTGATCCTGCACGCCACGCTGGCGCCGGCGCAGATG
Organism: Cupriavidus necator; assembly: GCA_022041995.1. Taxonomy (GTDB): domain Bacteria; phylum Pseudomonadota; class Gammaproteobacteria; order Burkholderiales; family Burkholderiaceae; genus Cupriavidus. Next base: position 1,612,375 of record CP074381.1, on the reverse strand, counting down.
GATGAATGGGGCTGGCGCATCCCCTTCCTGGTTGGCTGCCTGATCGTGCCGTTCCTGTTCCTGATCCGCCGCTCACTGGAAGAGACCGAAGCCTTCAAAGCGCGCAAGCACCGCCCCGCCATCAGCGAGATCTACCGCTCGATGCTGGACAACTGGCGCATCATCCTGGCCGGCTGCATGATGGTGGTGATGACCACGGTGTCGTTCTACATGATCACGGCGTACACGCCGACCTTCGGCAGGACCGTGCTGAAGCTGGACGATGTCGACAACCTCATCGTCACCATGTGCGTGGGCCTGTCCAACTTTATCTGGCTGCCGCTGATGGGTGCGCTGTCGGACCGCATCGGGCGCAAGCCGCTGCTGGTGTTCTTCACCGTGGCGACGCTGCTGACTGCCTACCCCGCCGTGTCGTGGCTGGTGGCCGAGCCGTCGTTCTCGCGGCTGCTGATGGTGGAGTTGTGGCTGTCGTTCCTGTACGGCAGCTATAACGGCGCCATGGTGGTGGCGCTGACCGAGATCATGCCGCCCGCGGTGCGCACCACCGGCTTCTCGCTGGCGTACAGCCTGGCGACCGCGCTGTTCGGCGGCTTCACGCCGGCGATCTCGACCTACCTGATCCACGCCACCGGCAACAAGGCGGCACCGGGACTGTGGCTGATGTTCGCCGCCATGTGCGGGCTGGTCGCCACGCTGGTGATCTTCCGTGCGCGCCGCGCGGAGCCGGCCATGCAAGCGGCCTGAACATGGTGGGTTGAACTCGCCGCAATCGTCACCAAGTTGCCATAAGCGGGCTCATCGCGCATGGCATACTTGCCCTTCCGCATCGAGGCCGCGTGGCAGGCGCCGCGCCGCTGCGCATGCCGGGATTCGCTCCGTGCGTCACATGCTTTGCCTATCGGGCTGTTTGAGAATATCAATTAGCCCGGCGCCGGATGATGACGCATAATCACGTTTTGTCGCGGTGCATTGCAGCAAAGTCTAGTACCGGTCCCACGCCGGCCGTGCTGCAACCGTACCGCTCTCATTGCAACCGTATCAGGAGAAGTCTATGAAGACCGTTGGTGACAAGCTCGAAGCCTTCCACGTCGTCGGTGTCAAGCCGGGTTTCAACAATCACGAAGAGAACGGCCAGTCGGCTTTCGAAGACATCACCGAAAAGTCGTTCGAAGGCAAGTGGAAGATCATCTACTTCTACCCGAAGGACTTCACCTTCGTCTGCCCGACTGAAATCGTTGCCTTCGCCAAGCTGAACGGCGACTTCGCCGACCGCGACGCGATCGTGCTGGGCGGCTCGACCGACAACGAGTTCGTCAAGCTGGCATGGCGCCGCGAACACAAGGACCTGAACAAGCTGGACCAGTGGCAATTCGCCGACGTGACCGGTTCGCTGATCGACCAGCTGGGCGTGCGTGACCACGCTGCCGGCGTTGCCCTGCGCGCGACCTTCATCGTCGACCCGGACAACGTGATCCAGCACGTATCGGTGAACAACCTGAACGTGGGCCGCAATCCGGAAGAAGTCCTGCGCATCCTGGACGGTCTGCAAACGGACGAACTGTGCCCGTGCAACCGTGCCGTTGGTGGCGCCACGCTGTAATTTGCTGCCAGTCGCCAGACACCGTGGCGATCCGCGGAGGGCCCCGCCCTCCGCTTCAAAACCCGCTTGCGCGGGTTTTTTGGGCCCCGATCGATAGGAGAAATAAATGGAATTCCTCAGCACGATTAAGAATTGCATCCCCGATTACGCCAAGGACATCCGCCTGAACGTGGACGGCACCATCGCGCGCTCTTCGCTGGAAGGCAACGATGCGGTGGGCGTGGCGCTGGCGGCGGCTTTCGCGGCGCAGAGCAAGGTGCTGGTGGATGCCATCCGCAATGCCGGCGTGCTGTCGCCCGAGGAAACCAACGGCGCGCTGACCGCAGCCGCGCTGATGGGCATGAACAACACCTGGTACCCGTACGTCGAAATGGCCGACGATCCGGACCTGGCCACGCAGCCGGCCGGCCTGCGCATGAACGCCTATGCCACGCATGGCGGTGTGGACAAGCGCCGTTTCGAGATGTACGCGCTGGCCGCCTCGATCGTGGGCAAGTGCCACTTCTGTGTGAAATCGCACTACCAGCTGCTGAAGAATGAACAAGGCATGAGTGCGCAGCAACTGCGCGATGTCGGCCGCATTGCCGCCGTGATCGTGGCCGCCGCCAACGTGATCGCCGTGCAGTAAGCCCGGCCACAGCGCACCCCCGCGCCCGGCCACGAGCCCCGTAGCACAGCAGCCGGCAGCTTCCCATCAGGAATTGCCGGCTGTTCTCATCCTGCAACCGCTCTGCGCCAAGGCTGCACACGTGCGGCGATCGGCCTACAATCCAGGCAGGATACGCACTTACAGCCTGCCATGACCCTGCCTTCGCCGACTTCCCCCCGCTTCCACTACCGCCTCGCGGCGGTGCACGACTGGGGCGACATCGCCGCCGTCACGCAACAAGCCTACGGGCAATACGAGCTAGCCATCATGGAAGACTGCCGCGCCTCGTTCCAGCGCGGCATGCAGGCGGTGCTGGCGACCAGCAATCCGGATATGGAATGGTGGGTGGCGGAGACCGATCACGGCATCATGGGCGCCGTGCTGTTCTGCCATCCGGGCGCCACGCTGCCGGCACTCGACGGCAGCACCATCACCCTGACCCAGCCGGAAGCGCGGCTGCTGTCGGTCAGCCCGCAGGCGCGGGGCCTGGGCCTGGGCCGCACGCTGATGCAGATCTGCATCCAGCGCGCGCGCGATATCGGCGCGTCCATGCTGGTGGTGCGCACCATGCCGGAAATGGCCTCGGCCAACCGGCTGTGCCAGCAGATGGGCTTCACCAAGCGCACCGAAGCCGGTGCGCGCGCGGGTGCAATGGCCCGCCTGATCGACTACACCTACGCCATCCCGCCGGAAGACGCCGCGGCACCAGACGCCGCGCGGCCCTGATCAGTCCTGCGCGTCGCCCACCGAGGCACGCCAGAGCAGCACCGCGGCCTGCGCCACGATGCCTTCCTGGCGCCCTTCGAAGCCCAGCTTCTCGTTGGTCTTGGCCTTGACGTTGCAGCGTCCGCGCGCAATCGCCAGGTCTTGCGCCAGGTTGGCCACCATCGCGCCGATATGCGGCGCCAGCTTGGGCGCCTGCGCGATCACGGTGGCATCCACATTGCCGATTTCATAGCCCGCCTCGCGCACGCGGCGCGCGGCCTCGCGTAGCAGCACGCGGCTGTCGGCGCCGGCGAACTGCGCGTCGGTGTCGGGGAAATGGCGGCCGATATCGCCCAACGCGGCCGCGCCGAAGAGCGCGTCGGTGACCGCGTGCAGCAGCGCGTCCGCATCGGAGTGGCCCAGCAAGCCGCGGTCGTGCGGGATCTCGACCCCGCCCAGGATCAGTTTGCGGCCGGGCACCAGCGCGTGGACGTCGTAGCCCTGTCCCACCCGGATATCGAAAGGCATCATGCGGTCAGGCTCCTTTGCCGTCGTTGCCCAGCAGCACTTCGGCCAGCGCGAAGTCCTCCGGGTAAGTCACCTTGAAATTGCGCAGCGAGCCGTTGACCAGCCGCGGATGCAGCCCCAGGCGCTCGATCGCGCTGGCCTCGTCGGTTACCACCGCGCCGGCCGCCATGGCGTCCTGCAGCGCCTGGCGCAGCACGCCCAGGCGGAACATCTGCGGCGTCTGCGCCTGCCACAGCCCCTCGCGCGGCACTGTGGCGCCGATGCGGGCGTCGTCCTGGGCGCGCTTGAGCGTGTCGGGCACCGGCACCGCCAGGATGCCGCCGATGGCGGCGTCCGGGTCGTCGTCGCCATCGCTTTCCACCGCGCGGACCAGCGCGTGGATCATCGCGGGGGTCAGGCCCGGGCGCGCGGCATCGTGCACCAGCACCCAGTCGCTGTCGGTCGCGCCCAGTTGCGCCAGGTGGTGCAGCCCGGCCAGCACCGAGGCATGGCGGGTATCGCCGCCGACAAAGGCGGTATCGAAGCGCAGCCCGGCAAAAGCCGCCGCGCCGAAGCGCGATTCCAGCGGCATGTCGTCGGGCGCCAGCACCAGTGCGGTGGCGTTGATGGCGTCGCACGCCGAAAACGCCGCCAGCGCGTACCAGATCATCGGCCGGCCGGCCACGGTCTGGTATTGCTTGGGGACGGCGCCGCCGGCGCGGCTGCCGGTACCGGCACAGGGAATCAGGGCAAAGCGGCGAGCGGACACAGGATCGGCGTGGAGTGAAAGAGGCGCGGGCGCCTGCTGGCCAGCATGGCCAGCGGGACAACCGGTGCGCATTCTATAATACGGCCCTTGCCCGTCGCCATGCCGCGCCATTCCGCATTGACGCGTGCCCGGCAGGCGCCACGGGCCGTTGAGGTCCCCTGCTCCGACCCCCGCCCGCAATGCCGGCGGGGTGTCGTCGTTTTGAACGCTTCGCTGCCGACATGCCTGACGCCACGCCCGCCTTCCCCTTTGTCAACCTGCCGCTGGTCAAGCCGGGGCTGCGCCACAGCGTGGCCGGCCTGCGCGGCTCGGCCGATGCGCTGGCTGTGGCCGCGTACGCACGCCAGCACCGCGAGCGCGCGCCGATGCTGGCCGTGGTGTGCTCCCACGCGGTCGATGCCCAGCGCCTGGCCGAGGAAATCCCCTGGTTCGCGCCCGAGCTGCGCGTGCGCCTGCTGCCCGACTGGGAAACCCTGCCCTACGACAGCTTCTCGCCGCACCAGGACCTGGTGTCCGAGCGCCTGGCCACGCTGCACGACATCCAGACCGGGCAATGTGACGTGATGCTGGTGCCGGCCACCACCGCGCTGTACCGCTTGGCGCCACCGGCATTCCTGGCGGCATACACCTTCTTCTTCAAGCAGGGCGAGCGCCTGGACGAGAACGCGCTCAAGGCCCAGTTCACGCTGGCCGGCTACGAGCACGTCAGCGCCGTGATGCGCCCCGGCGAATACAGCGTGCGCGGCGGCCTGATCGACCTGTACCCGATGGGCTCGGCGCTGCCGTACCGGATCGACCTGTTCGGCGATGAGATCGAGACCATCCGCGCCTTCGACCCCGACACCCAGCGCAGCCTGTACCCGGTCAAGGAAGTGCGGCTGCTGCCCGGGCGCGAGTTCCCGCTCGACGAAGCCGCGCGCACCGCCTTCCGCGGCCGCTGGCGCGAGGTGTTCGAAGGCGACCCGACCAAGTCGCCGATCTACAAGGACATCGGCAACGGCGTGCCGTCGGCCGGCATCGAGTACTACCTGCCGCTGTTCTTCGAGCACAGCGCCACCGTGTTCGACTACCTGCCCGCCAATACGCAGCTCGCCTTTGCCGGCAACGTCGACGAGGCCATCCGCCGCTTCTGGGCCGACACCACGCAGCGCTACAACTTCATGCGGCACGACCGCGAGCGCCCGCTGCTGCCGCCCGCGGACCTGTTCCTGTCCGAGGAGCAGTTCTTCGTCGCCGCCAAGCCGATGGCACGGCTGGTGCTGCAGGCCGAAGCCAATGCGGACCAGCCGGCGTTCTCGGCCATCCTGCCCGACGTCTCGGTCAACCGCCGCGCCGAAGACCCGCTGGTCAATCTGGAAGCGCTGTTGCTCGATAAAGAGACCCGCGTGCTGATGTGCGCCGACTCGGCCGGGCGGCGCGAGACGCTGCTGCAGCTCTTTGCCGAAAGCGGCCTGCGCCCGCAGCCGGTGGACGACTTTGCCGCGTTCCTGGCCGGCGAAGCGCATTTCTCGATCGCGGTGGCGCCGCTGCAGAGCGGCTTTGCGCTGCCGCAGGGGCAAATCGCCTTTGTCACCGAGGCCGAGCTGTACGCCGGCACCGCGCGCCGCACCGGGCGCCGCAAGCAGGAGCAGGCCTCCGCCGTCGACTCGATGGTGCGCGACCTGGCCGAGCTGAAGATCGGCGACCCGGTAGTGCACAGCGAGCACGGCATCGGCCGCTACCAGGCCTGGTGACCCTCGATATGGGCCAGGGCGACGAGGAATTCCTGCATCTGGACTATGACAAGGGCAGCAAGCTGTATGTGCCGGTGCACCAGCTGCATGTGATCTCGCGCTATTCCGGCGCCGATCCCGATACCGCGCCGCTGCACCACCTGGGCTCGGGCCAGTGGGACAAGGCCAAGCGCCGCGCCGCCCAGCAGATCCGCGACACCGCCGCCGAGCTGCTCAACCTGTACGCGCGCCGCGCCGCGCGCGAGGGCTTTGCCTTCCCGCTCTCGCCCAAGGACTACGAGACCTTTGCCGAAAGCTTCGGCTTCGAGGAAACGCCGGACCAGGCCGCCGCAATTGCCGCGGTGATCGCCGACATGACCTCGGGCAAGCCGATGGACCGGCTGGTCTGCGGCGACGTCGGCTTCGGCAAGACCGAGGTGGCGCTGCGCGCGGCCTTTGTCGCGGTGCTGGGCGGCAAGCAGGTGGCGATGCTGGCGCCGACCACGCTGCTGGCCGAGCAGCACTTCCAGACGCTGTCCGACCGCTTTGCCGAATGGCCGGTGCGCATCGTCGAGCTGTCGCGCTTCAAGACCAAGAAGGAGATCGACGCGGCCATCAAGCAGATCAACGAAGGCACCGTCGACATCGTCATCGGCACGCACAAGATCTTGTCCGACCAGGTCAGGTTCGAGCGCCTGGGCCTGGTCATCATCGACGAGGAACACCGCTTCGGCGTGCGCCAGAAGGAAGCGCTGAAGACGCTGCGCGCCGAGGTCGACGTGCTGACCCTGACCGCCACGCCGATCCCGCGCACGCTGGGCATGGCGCTGGAGGGCCTGCGCGACTTCTCGGTGATCGCGACCGCGCCGCAGAAGCGGCTGGCGATCAAGACCTTCGTGCGGCGCGAGGAAGACGGCGTGATCCGCGAGGCCATCCTGCGCGAGCTCAAGCGCGGCGGCCAGGTCTACTTCCTGCACAACGAGGTCGAGACCATCGAGAACAAGCGCGCGCGGCTGGCCGAGCTGGTGCCCGAAGCGCGCATTGCCGTCGCACACGGCCAGATGCACGAGCGCGAGCTGGAACGCGTGATGCGCGACTTCGTTGCGCGCCGCGACAACATCCTGCTGTGCACCACCATCATCGAGACCGGCATCGACGTGCCGACCGCCAACACCATCCTGATCCACCGCTCAGACAAGTTCGGCCTGGCGCAGCTGCACCAGCTGCGCGGCCGGGTCGGGCGCTCGCACCACCAGGCCTATGCCTACCTGCTGGTGCATGATGTCGAAGGCCTGACCAGGCAGGCGCAGCGCCGGCTCGAAGCGATCCAGCAGATGGAGGAACTGGGCTCGGGCTTCTACCTGGCCATGCACGACCTGGAAATCCGCGGCGCGGGCGAGGTGCTGGGCGACAAGCAGTCGGGCGAGATCCACGAGATCGGGTTCCAGCTGTATACGGACATGCTCAACGCCGCGGTCAAGGCGCTCAAGGCCGGCAAGGAGCCCGACCTGATGGCGCCGCTGGCCGCCACCACCGAGATCAACCTGGGCACGCCGGCGCTGCTGCCCAACGACTACTGCGCCGACGTGCACGAACGCCTGTCGCTGTACAAGCGGCTGGCCAACTGCGAGACCGCGGAGCGTGTCGACGATATCCAGGAAGAGCTGATCGACCGTTTCGGCCGCCTGCCGGACCAGGCGCAGGCGCTGGTGGAAACGCACCGGCTGCGCATCGCCGCCGCACCGCTGGGCGTGCGCAAGATCGACGCGGGCGATGCCACCATCAGCGTGCAGTTCGTGCCCAACCCGCCGATCGACGCGATGCGCATCATCGACCTGGTGCAGAAGAACCGCCACATCAAGCTGGCCGGGCAGGACAAGCTGCGCATCGAGGCCAAGATGCCGGACGTGGCGGTGCGCGCGCAGACCATCAAGCATACGTTGCGGCAACTGGCGTAGGCGTCATGGGCATCCTGCATGGACGCGGCGCGCGGCCGGGTGTAGCATCAATTCCTTAACAAGTTAGTGATAATCGCCCCATGTCCGCCCAAGCCGCTTCCTCCCGCCAGCCCGTCACCGAAACCGCCGCGCGCGGCAGCGCGCTTGAATGGACCCAGCGGCTGGTCGCGTACGACACCACCAGCCGCCACTCCAACCTGGGCCTGATCGAGTCGGTGCGCGACCATTTCCTGGCCAAGGGGCTGAAGCCGCATCTGAGCTACAACCCGCAGCAGGACAAAGCCAACCTGTTCGTCACCGTGCCTGCCGCCGACGGCAACACCAACGGCGGCATCGTGCTCTCCGGCCATACCGACGTGGTGCCGGTGGACGGCCAGGACTGGACCACTGACCCGTTCAAGCCGGTGGTGCGCGACGGCAAGCTCTACGGCCGCGGCACCTGCGACATGAAAGGGTTTATCGGCACCAGCCTGTCGCTGCTGCCGGCCATCCTGCAGGCCAGGCTGCGCGAGCCGGTGCACTACGCGCTGTCCTTCGACGAAGAGATCGGCTGCATGGGCGCGCCCTACCTGCTGGCCGAACTGCGCGACCGCGGCGTGACGCCCGGCGGCTGCATCGTCGGCGAGCCCACCAGCATGCGCGTGATCGTCGCGCACAAGGGCATCAACGCCTACCGCTGCTGCGTCAGGGGCCAGGCCGCGCACTCGTCGCTGACGCCGCGCGGTGTCAATGCGATCGAATACGCCGCGCGCCTGATCTGTTTCATCCGCGACATCGCCGATGAATTCAAGGCCAACGGCCCCTACGACCAGGCCTTCGACGTGCCCTACACCACCGCGCAGACCGGCACCATCCAGGGTGGCATCGCGCTGAACACCATCCCGGCGCTGTGCGAGTTCGTGTTCGAATTCCGCAACCTGCCCGGCGTGGATCCCGAAGCCATCTACGCGCGCATCCAGGCTTACGCCAATGACGTACTGCTGCCGAAGATGCGCGCCGAGCATGCCGACGCCGGCCTGACGCTGAGCAAGATCGCCGCTGCGCCATCGCTGGACGTGGCCGAGCAGGAAGCCATCACGCAACTGGTGCGCGCGCTGACCGCCGACCGCGACACCAACAAGGTCGCCTATGGTACCGAGGCCGGCCTGTTCCAGCGCGCCGGCATTCCGGCCGTGGTGTGCGGGCCTGGCGATATCCAGCAGGCGCACAAGCCGGATGAGTTTGTCGCGCTGGAGCAGCTGGCTGCTTGCGAGGCCTTTCTGCACAAGGTGGTCGACAGCCTGCGCGTGGCGGACTGACATCCCCCTGCCGCGTTGAGTGCCCGGCCAGGACACACAGCGCGGCACCCTTCTGGCCGCCCCATCCGCAGCGGCCGCAGCACTGCCTGCATCACACCAACAACAACGAAGGAGACCTTGCATGGCTGTCCGTGATTCCGCATCCCGTTCCACCACGCGCTTCGCGCTCGCGGGCGTGGCCCTCGCCGCCGGCCTGCTCTGCAATACCGCGCAAGCGCAGGCACCGGCCGCCGCGTCTCCCACGCTTGCCGGCGCCGACGCCCTGCACGCGCAGATCGAAACCCGCGCCAAGGCGGTCGAGCAGCAGCTGATCGCATGGCGCCGCGATATCCACCAGCACCCGGAACTGGGCAACTACGAGACCCGCACGGCCAAGCTGGTGGCCGACCACCTGCGCAAGCTCGGCATGGAAGTGAAGACGGGCGTGGCCAAGACCGGCGTGGTCGGCGTGCTTAAGGGCGGCAAGCCCGGTCCGGTGGTGGCGCTGCGCGCCGACATGGACGCGCTGCCGGTCAAGGAGCGCGTGGACGTGCCGTTTGCATCGAAGGCCAAGGGCCAGTACCTGGGCAAGGAAGTGGACGTGATGCACGCCTGCGGCCATGACACCCACGTGGCGATTTTGATGGCCACCGCGGAAGTGCTGGCCGGCATGAAGGACCAGTTGCCCGGCACGGTCAAGTTCATCTTCCAGCCGGCCGAGGAAAGCCCGGCCGACTTCGAACCCAATGGCTCCAACACGTGGGGCGCCAAGCAGATGGTGTCCGAGGGCGTGCTGGACAATCCCAAGGTCGACGCGATCTTCGGCCTGCACGTGAGCAGCGGCATCGAATCCGGCAAGCTGGGCTGGCGCAGCGGCCCCTCGATGGCGGCGGCCGACCAGTTCTGGATCGACGTCAAGGGCCGCCAGACGCACGGCGCGCGGCCGTGGGGCGGGATCGACCCGATCGTGGTGGCGTCGCAGATCGTGATGGGCCTGCAGACCATCCAGAGCCGCCAGGTCAACGCCATGCTGGAACCGTCGGTGATCACCGTGGGCACCATCCACGGCGGCAACCGCATGAACATTGTGCCGGAGAAGGTCGAGATGATGGGCACCGTGCGCACCTATGACGAAGGCATGAAGAAGGACATCCATGCCCGCATGAAGCGCACTACCGAGGCCATCGCCACCAGTGCCGGCGCCGAGGCCAACTTCCGCGTGGTGGAGCTGTACAACGCCACCATCAACCAGCCGGCCCTGACCGAGAAGATGGCGCCCACGCTGCAGCGCGTAGCCGGCGCAGGCAACTGGATGATCACGCCCAAGGCGACCGCGTCCGAGGACTTCTCCTTCTACCAGGAGAAAGTGCCGGGCCTGTTCTTCAACCTCGGGGTGACGCCAGGGGCCAGGATGTGACCAAGGCGCCTTCCAACCACTCGCCTGAGTTCTATGTGGACGAGCCGGCGCTGATCAACGGCGTGCGCGCCCTGTCCAGCCTGACCGTGGACTACATGGTGATGGCGCAGCGCTGAGCGGCTCGCCCGGGGCGCTGCGGCGGGGCTACAATAGCTGTTTTGCCGCGCGCAGCGCGGCCAGCCCGGCCCCGCCTTGCCGCCCGCGCGGCAAGCGCCCGATCCTCATTCGTCATGCCCCTGATCCTCCAGAGCACCGCCCCGCTTTCCCCTGCTGACCTCGACACCGCCCGCACTCTGGCCCGCGCCTCTGAACTGGTGCTGCGCAGCGACACCGTGGCCGCTGCCGAGGAATGCGCGCCGCTGACGCCGGCGCTGCGCGATGCGCTGGACGATTTCTGCGGCCCGCGCGCGATCGACTGGGCGGTGGTGCCCGCGGGGCGCAAGCTGTCCGACTTCCGCCTGGTGGCGATGGACATGGACTCGACCCTGATCACGATCGAGTGCATCGACGAGATCGCAGACTTCTGCGGCCTCAAGGCCGAGGTCTCGGCCATCACCGAAGCCGCCATGCGCGGCGAGATCACCGATTTCAACGAAAGCCTGCGCCGCCGCGTGGCCCTGCTCAAGGGGCTGGACGCCAGCGTGCTGGAGCGCGTCTATGAAGAGCGCCTGCGGCTGTCGCCGGGCGCCGAGCGCATGCTGCAGACCGTGCAGGCGCTGGGCCTGCGCACGCTGCTGGTGTCGGGCGGTTTCGTCCACTTCACCGAGAAGCTCAAGGCACGGCTCAAGCTCGACGTGACCCGCGCCAATACGCTGGAGATCGTCGACGGCAAGCTGACCGGCAATGTCGTTGGCGAGATCGTCAACGCCGACGTCAAGGCCCGCACCGTGCAGGAAGTCTGCGCCCGGATCGGCGCCACGCCGGACCAGGCCATTGTCATGGGCGATGGCTCCAACGACCTGAAGATGATGGCCGTGGCCGGCCTGTCGGTGGCCTTCCGGGCCAAGCCGGTGGTGCGCGCGCAGGCCAGCGTCGCGTTCAACCACGTCGGGCTGGATGGCCTGCTGGCGCTGTTCCCGCACTGATCCCGGGCCGCGGCAAACGCGGCATCGCGCGCCGGGCGCCGGGCGCCCGGGCCGCCAGCACCAATTCGCGCTAGAGCCAGCGCAAGTCCCTCCCTTAGTGCAGATAAATCCCTGCTGAGACGCAGTGTCTACTTAGCGCTTGCTTCTTTAAATGCGAATCATTACTATTAATGTTTCGTTTATCTGACATTCCCCCATGCAAGTTCTGGCCGTCCTTCTCGGCCTGGCTGCGGCTGTGTGCCTGTACCTGGCCGCGCCCAACCAGGTCCTGCTGCCGCCCGGCAGGGTCGCGCAACCGCGTGTGCCGGGCTGGCTGGGCCTCGCCCTGGTCATCGCGAGCACCTGGCTGTGGAGCACGACCGACGGCTGGCCCGTAGCCATTGCGGCCAGTCTGGTGACCGTGCCCTGCGCGCTGTCGGTATGGCCCTTTATCGGCACCTATGCCGCGCGCAAGCGCCGGGCAGCACGGGAGCAACGGGCATGAGCGCAGACCATCCGCGATGGGCACCAAATGGCTGGCCGGCGCGCTGCTCGGGCTGCCGCTGGCGGTGGCGCTGTGCACGCTGTCGATCCTGTGGCTGCCGGGCGGCTGGGAAACCGGCATCGTCGCGGCCGTGGTGGCCTGCCTGCCGGTGTGGGTGGCCATCATCAGCGCCAGCCTGCTGTTCCGCTCCAGCCGCACCGCCTGGCTCTGGCTGGGCGGCGCCAACCTGCTCTGCTTCGGCATGCTGTGGGCGCTGCGACTGGCCGGCCTGGCGCCGGCTGCACTGGCCGCCCTGCCCGCCTCCTGAGACCGCCATCATGAAAACCGCAACCCTGCGCCTGTACCAGACGCTGCATACCTGGGTCGGCCTGATGGCCGGCTGGCCCTGTTTATCGCCTTCTTTGCCGGGGCGGTCACCGTGTTCCATCACGAACTGCATGTATGGCAATCGCCGTCGCGGCTCAAGGGCAGCGCGCCGGTCGAGGCCAAGGCCGACCCGGCCGCGGTCGACCGCCTCATGCAGAAGCTGGTCGCGATCCACCCCGAGGCCGCGGCGAGTTCCTATGTGATCATGCCGTCGGAGGGCGAGCCCAACATCTCGGCCTACTGGCAGGACCAGGCCGGCGAGTGGCAGATGACCACAGACGCCGCCTGGCCGGCGATGCCGCGATGCAGCGCGACACCTCGCGCGACCATGTGACCGGCGAACTGTCGGCGTTCCTGAACAGCCTGCACTACTCGCTGGGGATCCGGCCGGCGGCATCTACTTCATGGGTGCGATCTCGGTGCTGTACGGGCTGGCACTGGTGTCGGGCGTGCTGCTGCACCTGCCGCGGCTGAAGAAGGACCTGTTCGCGGTGCGCCCCGGGCGCAACCTGAAGCGCTTCTGGATGGACACCCACAATGTGCTGGGCCTGTTCAGCCTGCCCTTCCACCTGGTCTTTGCCGTCACCGGCGCGCTGTTCTGCCTGTCGCTGGTGCTGATGATGGTGTTCAACACGCTGACCTTCGACGGCCGCCTGTTCGAGGCGGTGCCGCGCGCCACCACCGCCGTACCGGAAGTGGCCGCGGCCGGCCGTACGGTGCCGACCATGCCCACCGCCACGCTGATGCAGATCGCGCGCGAGCATGGCGGCGAGCGTTTCACGCCCGAGTCGTTCCGCTTCCAGCGCTATGGCGACGCCAACGCCGTGGTGGAGGTGCGCGGCACCAGCACGCAGGCACTTGGCAACCTGGGCTCGGTCGGCATCCATGCCGCCAGCGGCGAGCCCAACGCGGGCCAGCTGAGCGCCAACCAGACCGCCGGCACGCGCGACGGCAACCACGGGCTTTACAGCGCACTGTACGCGCTGCATTTCGGCACCTTCGGCGAGCTGCCGGTGCGGCTGGTCTACCTGCTGGCCGGGCTGGCCGGCGCCTTCCTGTTCTATTCGGGCAACCTGCTGTGGATCGAGTCGCGGCGCAAGCTGCGCCAGGCCGAGCAGCCGCGCGTGCACCGGCTGCTGGCGCAGGGCACAGTCGGCGTGTGCATCGGCTCCTGCATCGGCGTGGCGCTGTGCTTCCCGGCGGCGCTGCTGTGGCCGGAACGCGCGGTGAGCTACACGTATTTCACGGTGTTTGGCCTGGCCTGTGCCTGGGCGCTGCTGCGCCCGCCGGTGCGCGCCGCGGTGGAACTGCTCTACGCCGCCGCGCTGGCGTCGCTGACGGTGCCGCTGGCGAACGCGGTCCTGACCGGCGACCACCTGCTGCAGAGCATCCCCAGCGGTCACTGGATCATCGCCGGCTTCGATATCGGCGCGATCGCGCTGGCCGCGGGCTTTGTCGCCCTGGCCCGCGCCACGCAGCGCCGCGCGCGCAGCGGGCCGGCGGAGTCGGTCTGGGCGATGCCACAGACAGCCCAGGCAGCCCAGGCAGCCCAAGCCGCCAGGCCCACCGCGAGCGCAAAGACGATGCCCAGCACGGATACGCCCTGAGCGCACGGCGCACGCACGCACGCACGCACGCAAAAACGGACGCAGCAGCGTCCGTTTTTGTTTCCTTGGGCGCGCCGGCCCGGCCGCTGCCCTACACTATCTCAGGCCAACAACATCGAGCCAACCGCCATGGAATCGACCTTCCACCAGTTTTCCGAACTATTCGCCCAACTCGGCCTGGCCTCCGACGAAGCCAGCATCCGCAGCTTTATCGGCACGCATGCCCCGCTGCCCGACAATGTCGAACTGGCCGAGGCACCGTTCTGGACCCCGCCCAGGCCACGCTGCTGCGCGACGAGCTGCTGGACGACGCCGACTGGGCCGAGATCGTCGACCAGCTCAATCTCGCCCTGAGACAGCCAGCCTGAGACCGCTTACGCGGCCAGCGTAGCCTCCAGCGCCTGGCGCAGGTCGGCGATCAGGTCGCGCGTGTCTTCCAGGCCGATATAAAGCCGCACCAGTTCGCCGGTGTCCTGCCAGCCGGCCGGCGGCCAGGTGCCCGCCGGGCGCATGCCCTGCACGTGGTATGGCACGGCCAGGCTGTGGGCGCCGCCCCAGGACCAGCCGATGGCAAACAGCTGCAGCGCCTCGACCAGGGCATCGACCTGCTGGCGCGTATAGCGGGCCCGCAGGATGATGGCAAAGAGCCCGCTGGCACCGGTGAAATCGCGCCGCCAGTTGGCGTGGCCCGGGCAGTCCGGCAGCGCCGGATGCAGCACGCGCGCGACCTCGGGCCGCTGGTGCAGCCACTCCGCCACTTCGCGGGCCGCACGGTCATGCGCGGCCAGGCGCACCGGCAGGCTCGGCAGCCCGCGCAGCACCAGGTGGCAGTCATCGGCGGAAACACCCCAGCCCATCAGCATGCGGGTGCGCTTCAGGCGGTCGTGCAGCGCATCGTCGCAGGTCAGCACCGCGCCCATCAGCACGTCGCTGCCGCCGGACTGGTACTTGGTCAGCGCCTGCACCGAGATGTCGATGCCCTTGTCGAACGGGCGGAAGTAGATGCCGGCCGACCAGGTATTGTCGATCGCGGTCAGCACGCCGCGCGCCCTGGCCGCGGCGACGATGGCGTCGCTGTCGGGCACTTCCATGGTCACCGAACCGGGCGACTCCATCCAGATCAGGCGCGTATCCGGCCGGATCATCGCCGCCACCGCAGCGGCGTCCATGGGGTCGTAGTAGCGCACGGTCACGCCGAATTCGCGTGCCAGCCACTCGCCGTGGTCGCGGTTGGGGCCGTAGACGTTGTGCGGCACCAGCACGTCGTCGCCGCTCTTGAGCAACGCGAAGTAGACCAGTGAGATGGCTGCGAGTCCCGATGGCTGCAGCAGCGTGTGGCGCGCGCCCTCCAGCAGCGCCAGGTGCTGGCACAGCGCCTCGCTGGTCGGCGTGGCGTGCAGGCCATAGCGCCAGTAGGTGGTGGCACCGTCGCCATGGGCGCGCAGTTCGGCCAGGTTGCGGAACACCACGGTGGAGCCGCGGTGCGTGGCGGGAGAAAACGAGGCAAAGCCGGGCGCGATCTCCAGTTCGGGCTGGACCGCAACGGTTTGCAGGTAATGGGCGGGGGACGCGGGCTTGTCGGATGGCGAATCGGACACGGCGGTTTCCTTGCTGGCTGCTGGCCGGCCACGGCGCGCTGCCCCGGCGGTATCGCCCAGGCAGAAGCGCGGCACGGTCAGGAATGAGACTCGATGAGCCTTCGAGCTTACCAGCAAATGCCGGCCCCGCCACCGGCGATGGCAGCTGCGGGCACCAGGAAGCGGCTTACCAGCCGGAAATCGAGGACTTCGGCGGCGGCGGCGCGTAGGTGACGCCGCTGTTGGGTCGCATGTCGAACGGGGGGATCACCAGCACGCCCAGCGGGCGGATAAAGAACGGCAGCACGATGGCCGGGTTGAACGCATCGGTCCAGGTGCCGCGCACGGCGCCGCTGGCGTCGATGCTGCCTTCCCAGTTGCCGGATACGCGGGTGCCGTCATCGGACTCCTCCATCAGGAAGGCGCCGTCCTCCCACTCGCCAGCCAGCAGGCGCACACCGGTGCCACGGCCGGCGTATTCGCCGCGCACGCTGTCGCGCTCGTCAGGCTTGGGGCCCAGGCGCAGCCGCACCGGCTGGTCGCCGACCTTGCCGACGTAGACCGGCAGTGACGCATATTCCGGCCGCGGCGCCAGAGGTTTTGGCGCACCAGTGGAAAGCGAGGTGCCGCCGCGCCGGGCTTCGCCGTCGCGAATGGCCTGGTTGATGCCCAGGCCTTCCCCTCCGGCTGGCCCAGCGGTCACCGGGCCAGTCGACAGCTCGGTCGCCGGCGCTGCCTGCGCCGTGCCCGCCAGGGCGAGCACGGCGGCCAGGCCGAGCGTCCGGAGGTTCTTCGTCAGCAAAGCCAGGCGCAAGGCAAACCTCAGATACGCTCGAAGATCGCGGCAATGCCCTGCCCGCCGCCGATGCACATCGTCACCAGCGCGTAGCGGCCTTGCACACGGTTCAGCTCATGCAGCGCCTTCA
The DNA here is from genome assembly GCA_022041995.1 of Cupriavidus necator. Taxonomy (GTDB): domain Bacteria; phylum Pseudomonadota; class Gammaproteobacteria; order Burkholderiales; family Burkholderiaceae; genus Cupriavidus. Next base: position 1,595,736 of record CP074381.1, on the reverse strand, counting down.
CCGTGATCAGCGCGCCGGTGGCGCCGATCGGGTGGCCCAGCGAGATGCCCGAGCCGTTCGGGTTGACCTTGGCCGGATCCAGGCCAAGCGCCTTGGTCACCGCGCAAGCCTGCGCGGCAAAGGCCTCGTTGGCTTCGATCACATCCAGGTCCGATACCTGCAGGCCGGCACGCTCCAGCGCGATCCTGGTCGCCGGCACCGGGCCGATGCCCATGGTCTTCGGGTCCACCCGGCATGGCCGTACGACACCAGGCGGGCCAGCGGCTTCAGGCCGCGGCGCTCGGCCTCGGCGCGCTCCATCAGCACCACGGCGGCGGCGGCATCGTTCAGGCCCGAGGCATTGCCGGCGGTGACAGTGCCGTTTTCCTTGACGAAGACCGGTTTGAGCTTGGTCATGTCGTCGATGGTGGCGTCATGGCGCACGTGCTCATCGGTGTCGAAGGTGACGTCGCCCTTGCGGCCCTTGCTCACCACCGGGACGATCTGATCCTTGAAGTAGCCGGCCTTGATCGCGGCCGAAGCGCGGCGGTGCGATTCCAGCGCCGCCTCGTCCTGCTGCGCGCGCGAGATGTCGTATTCCTTGGCGACGTTCTCGGCGGTCACGCCCATGTGAATGCGATGGAAGGGATCGTGCAGCGCACCCAGCATCATGTCGACCAGGCCGGCATCGCCCATGCGTGCGCCCCAGCGGGCCGCGGGCGCCAGGTACGGCGCGCGGCTCATGCTTTCCGCGCCGCCGCCGATGGCCACGTCGGTATCGCCCAGCAGGATGGTCTGCGCGGCGCTGACGATGGCCTGCAGGCCCGAGCCGCACAGGCGGTTGACGGTCAGAGCGGGCGCATTGACCGACACGCCGCCGTTGACTGCCGCGACGCGGCCCAGGTACATATCGCGCGGCTCGGTCTGGATCACGTTGCCGAACACCACGTGGCCGACATCGTCGCCCGACACCTGCGCGCGCGCCAGCGCCTCGCGCACCACCAGCGCACCCAGCTCCGCCGGCGCCACATCCTTCAGGCCGCCGCCAAAGGTCCCGATCGCGGTACGGACACCGCTCACCACTACGACTTCACGCGTCATGACTTGTCTCCAGGAGGTTATGTTGCACCGCACAGTATAGCGGGGTTCCGTAGAAAACGAACGACCGTACTTTTACCTAACTATTCCCTGAGCGAACTTCGTCCGGCAGGACTACTTCAGACTTCGCCCCAGAGGTCGTGGCCGTCCGCGCCGGTGATCTTCACGTCGACGAACTCGCCTGCGCGATAGCGCTGGGAATGGCGTTCCGGCGGCGCGATATAGACCAGGCCGTCGATTTCCGGCGCATCGGCGGACGAACGGCCGATACCGCCCTCCTGGTTGACCTCGTCCACCAGCACGCGCAGGGTCTGGCCGACCTTGCGCTGCAGGCGGCGCGCGGACACTGCTTCGGCCACCTCCATGAAGCGGGCACGGCGCTCTTCGCGTACTTCGTCGGGCAGCGCACCCGGCAGGTCGTTGGCGGTGGCGCCCTCCACCGGCGAGTAGGCGAAGCAGCCCACGCGGTCCAGCTCGGCCTCGGCGATAAAGTCCAGCAGGGTCTGGAATTCCGCCTCGGTCTCGCCCGGGAAGCCGGCGATAAAGGTGCTGCGGATGGTCAGCTCAGGGCAGATCTCGCGCCAGGCGCGGATGCGGTCCATGGTCTTCTCGGCATTGGCCGGCGCTTCATGCGCTTGAGCACGTCCGGGTGCGCGTGCTGCAGCGGCACATCGAGGTACGGCAGCACATGGCCCTGCGACATCAGCGGGATGATTTCGTCCACGTGCGGGTACGGGTAGACGTAGTGCAGGCGCACCCAGGCACCGTACTGCGCGGCCAGCTCACCCAGCGCCGCCACCAGTTCGGTCATGCGGGTCTTGAGCGGGCGGCCGTTCCAGAAGCCGGTGCGGTATTTGACGTCCACGCCATAGGCGCTGGTGTCCTGCGAGATCACCAGCAGTTCCTTGACGCCGGCCTTGAACAGGTTTTCGGCCTCCAGCATGACCTCAGCCACCGGGCGCGACACCAGGTCGCCGCGCATCGACGGGATGATGCAGAACGAGCAACGGTGGTTGCAGCCTTCGGAGATCTTCAGGTAGGCGTAGTGCTTGGGCGTCAGCTTGATGCCGGCGGCCGGCACAAGGTCAGTGAACGGGTCATGCGGCTTGGGCAGGTGCGTGTGGACCGCCTGCATCACCTCGCCCAGCGCATGCGGGCCGGTCACGGCCAGCACCTTGGGGTGCACCGACGACACAATGTCGTGGCCCGCCGCATCCTTCTTCGCGCCCAGGCAGCCGGTGACGATCACCTTGCCATTTTCGGTCAGGGCCTCGCCGATGGCGTCAAGGCTCTCCTGCACGGCCTCGTCGATAAAGCCGCAGGTATTGACCACGACCAGGTCGGCGCCGTCATAGGTGCCGCTGATGGCATAGCCCTCGGCGCGCAGCTGGGTGATGATCTGCTCGGAGTCGACCAGCGCCTTGGGGCAGCCAAGGGAAACAAATCCCACACGCGGACTATGGTCTTTTTGGGTCGTTGATTCTGAAGGGTTTTTCACGGTGCAATCCGAATGTGGGCAGGCGCGGCGGAATATGCGGGACAAGGCCGGGAGCCGGTGAGCCAATCGCGCATTTTAACCGTTTGCCATGATTTCTCGGCGCCTGACTCCACACATGTGGCCCAGGCCGCGGCAATGCCGCGTCATTCCGGCGCGGCAGCGGCTCCTGGCAGGCCTTCCAGGACCCGCTCTATCTCCAGCGAGTCCTGCATGCGCCGGATGGCCGCATGCAGTTCGGCGGCCTGTGGCCATGTCCGCTTGAGATAGCTGAGCCAGAGTTTCACGCGCCCATGCTCATGGCAGGAGGCAATACGGGCATGCAGCTTTTTCAGGTAAGTGGCGATCTGGCGCAGCACCAGCGGCCACTCCTGGTCCGACGGCGCGCTGTCCATCAGCCGCGAATGCGCAAGGCCAGGAAAGGGTCGGACACGGCGCCGCGCCCGATCATCACGTCGGCGCAGCCGCTGACGGCCCGGCAACGCTCCCAGTCGGCGACAGTCCAGACGTCTCCGTTGGCAATGACGGGCACGTCCACCGCAGCCGCAATGCGCGCGATCCAGTCCCAGTGGGCCGGCGGCCGGTAGCCGTGGTCCCGCGTCCGGGCATGCACGACAAGTGAAGCCGCTCCGCCCTCGGCCAGCGCCGTGGCGCAATCAATGGCCAGCGAGGTATCGGAGACGCCCAGCCGCATTTTTGCCGTCACGGCGATATGGGCCGGCACCGCCGCGCGTACGGACGCAACGATTCGGTTCAGCAGTTCCGGGTTCGTGAGCAGCATCGCGCCGCCGCCATGCCGGTTGACGACCTTGGCGGGACAGCCGAAGTTCAGGTCGATGCCATGCGGCGACAGGGTCGCGGCATAGGCCGCATTGCGTGCCAGCCATTCCGGATCGCTGCCGAGCAACTGGATCACCATCGGCGTGCCGCCGCGGGTATAGCCACCGGCGAGGATTTCGGGCGTATCCCGCTCGTAGACCCGCGCCGGAAGCAACGAACCCGTCACCCGGACAAACTCGGACACACAGCCGTCGTAGCCGCCGGTATCGGTCAGCACGTCGCGCAAGACGTAGTCGGCAAGCCCTTCCATGGGGGCCAGGAACAGCCGGCTCATGGCGAAGCCTTCACCAAAGCAGAGGGCCGGGCCTTGATGGACGGCGCCTGACAAGCACATTGAATGACGGAGGGCATCGGGATTCGCGCAGTAAAGGCGAGTCCACACTGAGCCGCCGCTGGAGAGAGTTGCGTGATTGCGTGCGCCTGGGGCAGCGCAGACCGCGCATTCTACCTGCTTTGCGTCGTCGCGGTTTTCGGGGAGGTGTGCCGGCGCCGGGCATCCGCCTGCATGGGAGCGCGGACTGAGTGCCAGCCAGCGTGCCGGATATGCGGCGGGTGCAGAGCCCGCCGCTGCCAGTGTTTTACTTCTTGTCCGGCTGGTTGAACGGGAACGTCCCGAACATATTCTTGGCCTGGCTTTGCATCTGCTCCTGCATCTGTACGAACAGGTTCTTGCTCTGCTCGATGTAGTTGCTCATCATGCCCTGCATCATCGGGCCCTGCATGTTCATGAACTGCGACCACATGTCGGGGCTGAAGGTTTCGCCGGAATACAGACCCTTGGAGTTCTCTGCCAGCTTGTTCTGGATGTCGATGAAGGCCTGGATGTTCTTTTCCAGGTAGGTGCCCATCATGCCCTGCATGGCATGGCCATAGAAGCGGATGATCTGCGACAGCATCGCGCTGGAAAACATCGGCACGCCGCCCGTTTCTTCTTCCAGAATGATCTGCAGCAGGATGCTGCGGGTCAGTTCGTCACCAGACTTGGCGTCGACAACCTTGAATTCTTCTGAATCCATGACCAGTTGCTTGACGTCGGCCAGGGTGATGTAGGTGCTGGTCTGGGTGTCGTAGAGCCTGCGGTTCGGATACTTTTTGATCAGTCGCTCTGCGCCTTTTTTGGTCGTGGCCATCGGTGCTCTGTCCTTGTGTCATCGCTGTTTGCGCGCTGCTGCACCGCACGGGGTGCAGTGCGCAAATCGGTACCGCCCGCGCCATCTGCTTGTTGTCGTGCCGGCCGTCTGGTGGCCTGTTCGCGCATGGCTGCGCGTGGCGGCCTGTAACCTCGCCCCGCGAGGACTGCGCTGCACGAACATGGTGCTGGCTGCGCCGCTGCCCTGATTCTATGCCCAACAAGGCACTAAGAAAAGCGACGGGGCTTAAGGAAAACCCGGTGAATTGGCGCAAAAAGGGAGGAATGCCGCGCTGGCGGAAACGATTCGCGGGCCATGACGGCCCGCGAGACGGGCGGCGAAACGAAGCGTCCGCCGCCTTGTGCGCCGCGCTGGCTGCACCGCAATACGCGGGCGCCAGCGCCGGCTGCCGACTGGCTGAACCAGGCCGGCAGGTCAGCCCATATGCAGGCCGCCGTTGAGCGAGAAGTCGGCGCCGGTCGAGAAACCGGACTCCTCCGAGGACAGCCAGGCACAGATCGAGGCGATCTCTTCCGGCAGGCCCAGGCGCTTGACCGGGATCGTCGCGACGATCTTGTCGAGCACGTCCTGGCGGATCGCCTTGACCATGTCGGTGGCGATATAGCCCGGCGAAACGGTGTTGACCGTCACGCCCTTGGTCGCCACTTCCTGCGCCAGCGCCATGGTGAAGCCATGCAGGCCGGCCTTGGCGGTGGAGTAGTTGGTCTGGCCGAACTGGCCCTTCTGCCCGTTCACCGACGAGATGTTGACGATGCGGCCCCAGCCACGGTCGGCCATGCCGTCGATCACCTGCTTGGTGACGTTGAACAGCGAGGTCAGGTTGGTGTCGATCACCGCGTCCCAGTCGGCGCGGGTCATCTTGCGGAACACCACGTCGCGGGTGATGCCGGCGTTGTTGATCAGCACATCGACCTCGCCGACCTCGGCCTTGACCTTGTCGAATGCCGTCTTGGTCGAGTCCCAGTCAGCCACGTTGCCTTCAGAGGCAACGAAATCGAAGCCCAGGGCCTTCTGCTGCTCCAGCCACTTTTCGCGGCGCGGCGAGTTGGGGCCGCAGCCGGCCACCACACGATAGCCATCTTTGGCCAGCCGCTGGCAAATGGCGGTTCCGATACCACCCATGCCGCCGGTCACATACGCAATGCGCTGAGTCATGTCCACTCCTTGATTGGCTCTTCGTTATCTGCCGCCGGGCCCGTGCGAACCTGCGCGGCCCGGTATACCTTTTGATTCTCAGTTGCGCTCGACCGCCAGCGCCACGCCCATGCCGCCGCCGATGCACAGCGAGGCCAGGCCCTTCTTGGCATCGCGGCGCTTCATCTCATGCAGCAGCGTCACCAGGATACGGCAGCCGGATGCGCCGATCGGGTGGCCGATGGCGATGGCGCCGCCATTCACGTTGACCTTGGAGGTATCCCAGCCCATCTGCTGGTGCACCGCCAGCGCCTGCGCGGCGAAGGCCTCGTTGATCTCCATCAGGTCCAGGTCCTGCGGGTCCAGTTGGCGCGCGACAGGGCGCGCTTGGAGGCCGGCACCGGGCCCATGCCCATCACCTTGGGATCGACACCCGCATTGGCGTAGCTCTTGATCGTGGCCAGCGGGGTCAGGCCCAGCTCCTTGGCCTTGGCCGCCGACATCACCACCACGGCGGCGGCGCCGTCGTTCAGGCCCGAGGCGTTGGCCGCGGTCACCGTGCCGGCCTTGTCGAAGGCGGGCTTGAGGCCGGACATGCTGTCCAGCGTGGCGCCCTGGCGCACGAACTCGTCGGTCTTGAAGGCCACCGGGTCGCCCTTGCGCTGCGGGATCAGCACCGGGACGATCTCTTCGTCAAACTTGCCGGCCTTCTGCGCGGCTTCGGCCTTGTTCTGCGAGCCGACGGCGAACTCATCCTGCGCCTCGCGCGTGATGCCGTATTCCTTGGCCACGTTCTCGGCGGTGATGCCCATGTGGTACTGGTTGTACACGTCCCACAGGCCGTCGACGATCATGGTGTCGATCAGCTTGGCATCGCCCATGCGGAAACCGTCGCGCGAGCCCGGCAGCACGTGCGGGGCGGCGCTCATGTTCTCCTGGCCGCCGGCCACCACGATCTCGGCGTCGCCCGCCATGATCGCGTTGGCGGCCAGCATCACGGCCTTCAGGCCCGAGCCGCACACCTTGTTGATGGTCATGGCCGGCACCATCGCCGGGAGGCCGGCCTTGATGGCGGCCTGGCGTGCGGGGTTCTGGCCCGAACCGGCGGTCAGCACCTGGCCCATGATGACTTCGCTCACCTGCTCCGGCTTGACGCCGGCGCGCTCCAGCGCGGCCTTGATGACCAGGGCACCCAGTTCCGGCGCCGGGATCTTGGCCAGCGAGCCGCCAAATTTGCCTACCGCGGTGCGGGCGGCAGATACGATGACAACGTCAGTCATTGTGTAGTCCTTTCAATGGAAATGGGAGGGAACCTGCAGGCCTGCCGGCGCCGTGCATGACGCACGCCGGCCCTCATGCAAGCGTCATGCCTTGGCTTTGACGTATCGCCCAGGCGCGGGTTCGATTGCGGGATAGCGCGCATTGCCGTAGTTGGCTGGCGCGGCGCGTTTCGCGCCGGCCTGGCCTGCCAGCCATGCGGTCCAGTCCGGCCACCAGCTGCCGTGATGCTCGGTGGCGCCGGCCAGCCATTGCTGCGGCGACTGCGGCAGCGCATCATTGGTCCAGTGGCTGCGCTTGTTCTTGGCCGGCGGGTTGATGACACCGGCGATATGGCCCGATGCGCCCAGCACGAAGCGCAGCTTGTTCGCCAGCAGCGCGGTCGAGGCATAGGCCGCGGTCCACGGCACGATATGGTCTTCGCGCGAGCCATAGATATAGGTCGGCACGTCGATGCTGGCCAGGTCCACCGGCACGCCGCACACGGTCAGCTTGCCCGGCAGCTTGAGCTCGTCCTGCAGGTAGGTGTGGCGCAGGTACCAGCAATACCACGGCCCCGGCAGGTTGGTGGCGTCGCCGTTCCAGAACAGCAGGTCGAACGGCACCGGCGTGTTGCCCTTCAGGTAGTTGTCGACCACGTAGTTCCACACCAGGTCGTTCGGGCGCAGGAACGAGAAGGTATTGGCCAGCTCAAGGCCGCGCAGCAGCGCGCACGGCGCGCCGGCGCCGCCGCCAAGCGTGGCCTCGCGCAGCTGCACATGGCCCTCGTCGACAAAGACGTCGAGGATGCCGGTGTCGGCGAAGTCCAGCAGCGTGGTCAGCAGCGTGACGCTGGCCGCCGGGTGCTGGCCGCGCGCGGCCAGCACCGCCAGCGCGGTCGAGACAATGGTGCCGCCCACGCAGAAGCCCAGCACGTTGATCTTGTCCTGGCCGCTGATGTCGTGCGCAACTTCGATGGCGCGGATGGCCGCGTGCTCGATGTAGTCGTCCCAGGTGCTGCCAGCCATGCTGGCGTCCGGATTGCGCCACGACACCAGGAACACCGTATGCCCCTGCTCCACCACATGACGCACCAGCGAGCTCTCCGGCTGCAGGTCCAGGATGTAGTACTTGTTGATGCACGGCGGCACCATCAGCAGCGGGCGCGCGTGCACCTTGTCGGTCAGCGGCTTGTACTGCAATAACTGGAAGTATTCGTTCTCGAAGACCACGGCGCCTTCGCTCACCGCGACATTGCGGCCGACCTCAAACGCGCTCTCGTCGGTCTGCGAGATCTTGCCGCGCGTCAGGTCTTCCATCATGTTGCGCACGCCGGCACGCAGCGATTCGCCGCCCGACTCGATCAGCAGGCGCTGCGCCTCGGGATTGGTGGCAAGGAAGTTGGCGGGCGACATCGCATCGACCCATTGCGAGATCGCAAAGCGGATGCGCTGGCGCGTCTTGGCATCGGCCTCGACGGCATCGGCCAGCTCAGTCAAGGTGCGCGCATTGAGCAGGTAGAACGCGGCAGCGAAGCGGTATGGCAGGTTGGTGCGCCATGCGTCGCCGGCGAAGCGCCGGTCGTGCAGGGCCCGGTGGCCTCGGCCTTGCCTTCGGCCATGGCCTGCCACAGTGCCGAGAAGTCCTTCATGTAACGCTGCTGGATATCACCCAGCTGCGCCGGAGCGATCTTGACGCCTGCCAGCGCATCCAGGCCCGGAATGCCGGACGCAGCCGCGTGGCCGTTGCCTTCAGTGCCCTGCCACTGGCGGGACCATTCCAGCCATGTGGCTGGATCGAATGGCCCCGGCGTGAGCTTGAATGGTTGGGACTTGCCTTCCTGATTGGAAGCTGCAGCACCTTTGCCGGTCGCCATGATTTGATTGTCTCTCTGCCGTCACTATTCGAACCGGCTCCGGGCATTGCCCTGGCCGGCACTTTGCATGGGGAGATGCTATCCGAATGGACCCGGCTTGCGCCTCCCCCAAAGCGGGAGGGTCTGCCGGCACATCTGCCCTGGAACTGGCTGGAAGCCTCGACTGCACCTGCTGCGGCCGTGGCTTGCGTCCAATCCGATAGCGGCTCCCCTTTTATCCGGCAAGCGCGACATCCTGGCATGGCAACGCCATGCGGTATGCTTGCCGGAAAAACCTGGGAATCGTCAGCGATTCCGAGACATTTGAGCCCATTGTTGCCTTGCAACGCACGTGCTGTCAATGCGGAAATCAGCCCCGGCGCTGCGCGCTCCCCGACCTACCGGACGGTATGCAGCGCTCGCATCTGCCGAGGCCACAGAGCATAGGCGAGAAGGATGAAAGTTTGATGTACATCGTGGCCATTGGCTGGCTCTACGTGGCGCTGATGATGGCGATCACCGAGCACACTGTGGTGGCAGGGGTTGCCACCTTCCTGCTGTATGGCGTGGCGCCGGTGGCGCTGGTGCTCTACATCATGGGCACGCCCGGCCGGCGGCGGCGCAAGGCCGAAGCCGAGCGCGCGCAGGCGGCCAGGGGCGAGGACGAGTGAGGCAGCGGCCGGCTCAGTCCGCCAGCCAGACCAGGCTGGCCATGCGGCCGGTCACGCCGTCGCGCCGATAGGAGTAGAAGCGACCGGCATCGGCCACGGTGCAGGCGTCGCCGCCGTAGACCTCGGTGCAGCCGGCACGTGCCAGGCGCGTGCGCGCCAGCGCATAGATGTCGGCAAGGTACTTGCCCGGTGCACCGGCGCGGAAGGCTGCGGCAACCGCGGCCTGCTCATCGGCGCGTGCCTGGGCCAGAAAGGCATCGCGCACTTCGGCACCCACCTCGAACGCATCGGGGCCGATGGCCGGGCCCAGCCACGCCAGCCAGCGCGGGGCGCCAGCACCGGCGGCGGCCTGCATCCGTGACAGCGTGGCTTCGATCACGCCGTTGCACAGGCCGCGCCAGCCCGCATGCGCGGCGCCCACCACCGTCCCCTGCGCATCGCACAGCAGCACCGGCAGGCAATCCGCCGTCATCACGGCGCAGACGTGGCCGGGTGCCACCGCCAGGCTCGCGTCGGCCTGGGGCACGGGCGCGCCCGGTGCCGCCACATGGTCGACCGTCGCCACCGCGCAGCCATGCACCTGCTCCAGCCATTGCGGCATCGACGGCAGGCAGGCGGCCAGCCGTGCGCGGTTGCGCGCCACGTCGGCGGGGTCGTCGCCAACGTGGGTGCCCAGGTTCAGGCCGCCCGGGGCTGCGCCGGCAAGCCCGTACGGGCCCTTGCTGACACCGCCCTGGCGCGTCGTGGACAACGCGCGCACACGCGCCGGCGCGGGCCAGCCAGGGACCAGCCAGGCGGGATCAGGCGCTGCGCTCATCGTCATCGCCGGTCACCGTCTTCGTCACCGCCGGCGTATTCCCAGTGGGCCTCGCCGCCTTCCCAGACTTCGTCCCAGGCCTCTTCTTCCTCGCCGGCCTGCGCGCTTTCAAAGTCCAGCGCATCGATCAACGCCTGCAGGTCTTGCGGCGGCTGCGCGGTCCACGACATGTGCCTGCCGGTGGCCGGATGCACCAGGCCGAGCTGGTACGCATGCAGCGCCTGGCGCTCATACGGCACCGGCAGCGGCGCGCGGACCGCCGGGCGCTGCCCGCGCTGCGTGGCGCGGAAGTAGACCGGGTCGCCCACCAGCGGGTGGCCGATCGACTCGAAATGCACGCGGATCTGGTGCGTGCGGCCGGTCTCCAGCTTGCACATCACCATCGACACGAAGCCCCGCCCCAGCGGCACCGTGGCCAGCGTGCGGAAATGCGTGCGCGACGGCTTGCCGCTGGCGGTATGCACAACCGCCATGCGCGTGCGCTCGCGCGGGTCGCGGCCGATGGGCGCGTCGATGGTGCCCTCGTCATAGGTGCGGCCCCACACCAGCGCGATATAGGTGCGCTTGACCGTGCGCGCCTGCAGCTGGCGCACCAGGTCGGTCTGCGCGGTCAGCGAGCGCGCCACCACCATCAGCCCGGAGGTTTCCTTGTCGAGCCGGTGCACGATGCCCGCGCGCGGCAGCGACGCGGCAGCGGGGTCGCGGTGCAGCAACCCGTTGAGCACGGTGCCGCTCCAGTTGCCGGCTGCCGGATGCACTACCAGCCCGGCGGGCTTGTTGATCACCAGCAGGGTGTCGTCTTCATAGACCACGTCCAGCGGCACCTCCTCAGGCGCGAAGGCGGACGATTCCGGCGCGGCCTGCGGCTGGATCTCGATGCGGTTGCCCATCTGCACCGCGTCGCGCGGCCGGCGCACCTGGCCGTCGACGCGCACCGCGCCGCTTTCGATCCACTGCTGCAGTCGGCTGCGTGAAAACTCGCTGAAGTGACGCGCGAGCAATTTATCGAGCCGCTCGCCATGCGAGGCGCTGTCCACCTCCAGCGACAGGGTCACGGCCGGCTCGGCAACTGGCGCGCCGCTGCCGGAGGGCGTCTCGGCAAGGTCTTCAAAGTCCTCGGGATGGGCCTCGAATTCGGCCACGGACGCGGCTGCGCGCACCCGTTCTGGTGGAAGTCCTCCCACGCCATCTCCTGCTTCGGAGTTGGGCTGGGGGCTTGGGCTATAATGCTTGACGCTATTTTTCTTCATCCGGGATACGATTGCCCATGCAATTGCAGAGCATGAAACGCGCGCGCTGGCGCACGACAATTGGAGCGGTTCTGCTCGCAGGCGGCTGCGTCATGCTGTCTGCATGCGGCCTGCTCGCGGACCAACCCGACGAGACCGCAGGCTGGTCGGCCAACAAATTATATTCGGAAGCCAAGGATGCGCTGGATGGCGGCGACTACACGCGTGCCGTCAAGCTGTATGAAAAGCTCGAAGGCCGCTATCCATTTGGCCGCTATGCGCAGCAGGCCCAGATCGATACCGCCTACGCCAACTACAAGGATGGTGAAACGGCCGCAGCCCTGGCCGCAGTGGACCGCTTCATCCAGCTGCACCCCAACCACCCCAATATCGATTACGCCTACTACCTCAAGGGCCTGATCAACTTCAACGACAACCTGGGCTGGCTGGGCCGATTCTCGGGCCAGGACCTGAGCGAGCGCGATCCCAAGGCCGCGCGCGCCGCGTACGACGCGTTCCATACGCTGATCACGCGCTACCCGGAAAGCAAGTACACCCCCGACGCCACGCTGCGCATGCAGTACATCGTCAACTCGCTGGCCCAGCACGAAGTGCATGCCGCGCGCTACTACTACCGGCGCGGCGCGTATCTGGCGGCGGTCAACCGTGCCCAGCAGTCGCTGAAGGACTACGACGGCGCGCCGGCCAACGAAGAGGCCCTGTACATCATGAACCGCTCGTATGACGCGATGGGCATGAAGGACCTGCGCGACGACACCGCGCGCGTGATGGAGCGCAATTTCCCGGACAGCGATTTCATCAAGTACGGCGCGCGCCGCAAGGACAAAGCCTGGTGGGAAGTGTTCTGACGCCGCCTGGCCGGCGGCCATAATGAAACGGGACGTATCGGAGAGGATACGTCCCGTTTTTCTTTTTCCGGCACCCGCGGCGATCAGTCCTCTGCCGCGTCCCCGGCGCCGGCGGGCTCCGCCTCAGACCCCTTGCCGGGACCGCGCAGCGACTCCAGGAACCGCACCACGGTCGCTGCCTCACGCGTGCGCGTGAACGGCGGCAGGCTTTGCCAGATCTGCCGGCCATAGGGTTTCTCGACCAGCCGCGTATCGAAGATCGCCAGCACGCCGCGGTCCGACTCCGAACGGATCAGCCGCCCCGCCCCCTGCTTGAGCGTAATCACCGCATGCGGCAGCTGGTGCACGGCAAACGGGCTCAGGCCCTTTTTCTGCAGCACTTCCATGCGCGCGGCCAGCACCGGGTCGTCGGGCGGCGCGAACGGCAGCTTGTCGATGATCACCAGCGACAGCGCCTCGCCGCGCACATCCACGCCCTCCCAGAAGCTCTGGCTGCCGACCAGCACCGCATTGCCCAGCTCGCGGAAGCGGTCCAGCAACTCGGTGCGGCTGGCCTGGCCCTGCACCAGCAGCGGCAGGTTCAGGCCGCGCTCGGCAAACGCGTCATACAGCAGGTCCGAGGCACGCTGCACGGCGCGCAGCGTGGTGCACAGCAGGAACGTGCGCCCGCCGGCGGCTTCGATCAGCGGCAATGCCGCCTGCACCACCGCGTCGGTGAACTGTGGCGACTGCGGCTGCGGCATGTCGCGCGGCACATAGAGCAGCCCCTGCCTCGCGTAATCGAACGGGCTGGGCAGCGTCAGCGAGCGGTCCTTGTCGAGCCCCAGCTGCGCGGCGTAGTGGGTGAAGTTACCCTTCACCGACAGCGTCGCCGAGGTAAAAACCCAGGCGCGCGGCTGGCCGTCGCGCTGGCGCGTGAAGATCGGCGCGATCGACAGCGGCGTGCGGTGCAGCTGCACGGTATGCGAGAACACCTCGACCCAGCGCACGGTTTCAGGCCCGGCGGGCACCGCCGGGGCTGCTTCGCCCTCGCCCTCCGCCTGCTGCGGTGCCGGCGCGGGCGCGGCTTCGGCGCGCCACGCGGCCAGCTTGTTGGCCAGCTCCAGCGCGCGGCGGTGGCATTGCTGCAGCGATTCGGCACGCTCGGCCTGGCTTTCGAGCATCTCGACGAAGTCTGACAGCGCCTCGTCCAGCGCATCGAGCGTCTCGTTGAAAGGCTCGGCGATACGGCGGTCGGCCTCGATCTGGCCCAGCGCCAGCCGCGCATTGTCCTTGCTGAAGGCCAGGCGCAGGTCGCGCGCGGCGCGCTCCAGCGGCGCGGCCAGCGCGACCCAGTCCACCGCATCGCGCGCATGCGACAGGCCTTCGGCCACGGTATCGCGGGCGATTTCCAGCAGCTGGCTGGTGGAAAGCGTCTCGCCGAAGAACAGCGTGGCGGTCTCGGGCAGCTGGTGGGCTTCGTCGAAGATCACGGTGTTGGCCGCCGGCAGCAGTTCCGCCATGCCGGTGTCGCGCAGCACCACGTCGGCAAAGAACAGGTGATGGTTGACCACCACCACGTCGGCCTGCTGCGCTTCCTTGCGCGCGCGCATCACAAAGCATTCCTTGTAATGCGGGCATTCCGATCCCAGGCAGTTGTCGCGCGTGGAGGTCACCATCTGCCATACCGGCGCGTTCTCGGGCACCGACGCCAGCTCGGCTTTGTCGCCGGTGGAGGTTTCCTTGATGAAGCGGCCGATGTCGCGCAGCCACGCCGCGTCCTGGCGCGACGCCAGGCGCCCGTTAGCCTGTGCGCGTTCCAGGTGGTAATGGCAGACGTAGTTGGCGCGGCCCTTGAGCAGCGCCACCGAGACCGGCACGTTCAGCGCATGGCGCACGGTGGGAATGTCCCTCAGGAACAGCTGGTCCTGCAGGTTCTTGGTGCCGGTCGACAGGATCACCTTGCCGCCCCACAGCATCGCCGGCACCAGGTAGGCGTAGGTCTTGCCGGTGCCGGTGCCGGCCTCGACGATGACGGAATCGCTCTGCGCGATCGCGTCGGCGACGGCCTCGGCCATCTTGTGCTGCGAGGCGCGCGGCCGGTAGCCGGGAATGGCCTGGGCCAGCGTGCCGGTATCGGCAAAAATGGTGGCCAGTTCTGCGCCGCGGCTGGCGCCGTCGTCGGCGGGCGCGGCAGGCGCGGGCGACCCGGCGTCGGTCAGGCTGACGGCTTCGGACGGCTCAGGGGAATCTGGAAGATCGGACAAGGCAGGGGGAATGTTGTATGGGCCACCGGACGGGGCCGGCGGCAATCGGCAAGCCTGGCGCGGATGCGCTCAGGCCGGCACGTCAGGTTCGAGCTGCAGCTGCAGCAGCGTAATGGCGTCCTTCAGCTTGAGGCGGCGCTTCTTCAGCCGGCGCAGCTGCAGTTCGTCATGGACGGCGTCGCTGGCAAGCCGGTCGATCAGGAAATCCAGGTCGCGGTGCTCGATCTGCAACTCCATGATGCGCCGCTCCAGGGTGTTCAGGTTGCTGTCCATCTATGCCTCCGCTGCGCAGTCACGGTGCCGGACCTCAGAAGCCGAACGGGCGTGGCGCCGACGCCTGGCCTTGCTGCTCCTTCGCCTTGGCGCGGCGCTCTTCCAGTTCCTTCTGGCGCCGTTCGAGGTCGCGCTGCTTGGCCTCGTACGCCTTGACGTTCTCCTGCCGCTGGCGGGCCTGCCCGGCGCCCTTCTGCTGGGCCTCCTGCATGCGGGCATCGAAGTCAGACTGCTTCTTTTCGTACGCCTGCGCATTGGCAGCGCGCTGCGGCGCCTCGCCCTGGCGCTGCGCCTCCCGCAACTGCTGTTCCTGCTGCTTCTTCTCGAAGGCCTCGCGGCTGGACTGCTCACTTGCCGAGCGCTTTGGCTGGCTGGCCTCGAACTCGGCGCGGCGCAGCGCCTGTTCGCGGTCGCGCTCGGCGGCGCGGTGGGCGCGTTCGGCCTCGCCAACCTCCAGTTCGCGCTTGCGCAGCACCTGCAGCTCCTCGCGCTGGACTTCCTTGGCGTTGTTGATGCAGCGGTTGACAAAGAACTTGCCGTAGCACTCGCGTTCGGCGGCGGCAAAGCGGTAGTTGGTCCAGGCGCGCGAATCCTCAACGGCCTTGCGTTCGGCGGCAAAGTCGCGCTGGCCGTTGGCGGCGGGCGGCGCGGCGGGCGCGGAAGCCTGGGCGCGCGCCTCGCGCAGCGGCATCAGCACGGCGCATGCAGCCACGACCAGTGCAGCCAGGCGGCCGAAGCGGAACAGGGAAGTTTCAGGCACGTTGGCGAAGGTTGGCATGGCCAGGATGGTGGCCTTGGCGGCGGCCGGGCGGGACTTGACGATCATGACCGGATTCTAGCATCCGGGCTGGGCCCCGGCCTGCCCCGCCGGCCCGTTCCGGACGTGCGCGGGACGCCGCCCGCCCCGCACCCACTGCGCGTGCCAGCGGATACCTCCCGCGCTTGTGGCAAAATGCCCCGCTTTCGACTGACTGCGTTTTTCGCTGCGCTCTCCGATGTCCAACCTGCCCGCATCCGTCTCGCAAAAGATTGTCTCGCTCATCGCGGCTGAACTGTCCGTGCAGCCCCGCCAGGTGGCCGCGGCCGTGGCGCTGCTCGACGAAGGCGCCACCGTGCCCTTCATCGCCCGCTACCGCAAGGAAGTGACTGACAACCTGGATGACACGCAGCTGCGCAACCTGGAAGAGCGCCTGCTGTACCTGCGCGACATGGAAGACCGCCGCGCGGCCATCCTCGCGTCGATCCAGGAGCAAGGCAAGCTGACGCCGGAGCTCCAGGCCGCCATCGAGGCCGCCGAAACCAAGCAAACGCTCGAAGACCTCTACCTGCCCTACAAGCCCAAGCGCCGCACCCGCGCCCAGATCGCGCGCGAATGCGGGCTGGAGCCGCTGGCGCAGGCGCTGCTGGCCGATCCCACGCTGGACCCGCAGGCCGAGGCCGCCAAGTACGTCAACGGCAACCCACCGCCGACGGCGGCGTGCCTGATGTCAAGGCCGCGCTGGACGGTGCGCGCGACATCCTGTCCGAGCAGTTCGGCGAGACCGCGGAACTGCTGGGCAAGCTGCGCGAGCACCTGTGGACCAACGGCGTGGTGGCCTCCACCGTGATGGACGGCAAGGAAACCGCCGAGGAAGAGAAGTTCCGCGACTACTACAGCTACAGCGAGACCATCCGCACCGTGCCGTCGCACCGCGCGCTGGCGCTGTTCCGCGGCCGCAACGCGGGCGTGCTGATGGTCAAGCTGGGCCTGGGCGAAGAACAGGACGCGATGGTGCCGCACCCGTGCGAAGGCATGATCGCGCGCCATGTCGGCGTCCAGAACCTGGGCCGCCCGGCCGACAAGTGGCTGGGCGACGTATGCCGCTGGTGCTGGCGTGTCAAGGTGCAGCCCCACCTGGAAACCGAACTGCTGACGCAGCTGCGCGAAACTGCAGAGAACGAAGCCATCAAGGTGTTCGGCCGCAACCTGCATGAGCTGCTGCTGGCCGCGCCCGCCGGGCCCAAGTCCGTGATGGGCGTCGACCCGGGCATCCGCACCGGCTGCAAGATCGCCGTGGTGGACAGCACCGGCAAGCTGCTGGACACCGCCACCATCTACCCGCACGAGCCGCGCCGCGACTGGAACGGCTCGCTCGCCACGCTGGCGCGCCTGGCAAAACAGCACAATGTGGCGCTGGTGTCGATCGGCAACGGCACCGCCAGCCGCGAAACCGACAAGCTGGTGCAGGACCTGATGAAGCAGATGCCCGAGCTGAAGCTGACCAAGATCGTGGTCAGCGAGGCCGGCGCTTCGGTGTACTCGGCGTCGGAGCTGGCGGCCAAGGAATTCCCGGACCTGGACGTGTCGCTGCGCGGCGCGGTGTCGATTGCCCGGCGGCTGCAGGATCCGCTGGCCGAGCTGGTCAAGATCGATCCCAAGTCGATCGGCGTGGGCCAGTACCAGCATGACGTCAACCAGCGCGAGCTGGCGCGGGCGCTGGACGCCGTGGTCGAAGACTGCGTCAACGCCGTGGGCGTGGACGTCAACACCGCCTCGGCGCCGCTGCTGGCGCGCGTGTCGGGCCTGAACACGGTGCTGGCGCGCAATATCGTCGAGTTCCGCGACGCCAATGGCGCCTTCCCCAACCGCGACGCGCTGAAGCAGGTGCCGCGCCTGGGCGACAAGACCTTCGAGCAGGCGGCCGGCTTCCTGCGCATCAACGACGGCGACAATCCGCTGGACCGCTCCTCGGTGCACCCGGAAGCGTATCCGGTTGTGCAGCGCATCCTGGAACACGTCAAGAAGGGCCTGCGCGACGTGATGGGCAACCGCGACGCGCTGCGCGGCCTGTCGCCGACGCAGTTCACCGACGACGCCTTCGGCCTGCCGACCGTGCGCGACATCCTGACCGAACTGGAAAAGCCGGGCCGCGACCCGCGCCCCGAGTTCAAGACCGCAACCTTCCAGGAAGGCGTGGAAGACGTGAAGGACCTGCAGCCCGGCATGGTGCTGGAAGGCGTGGTCACCAACGTGGCAGCCTTCGGCGCGTTTGTCGATATCGGCGTGCACCAGGACGGCCTGGTCCACATCTCCGCGTTGTCGAACAAGTTCGTCAAGGACGCGCACGAGGTGGTCAAGGCTGGCCAGGTTGTCAAGGTCAAGGTGATGGAGGTCGACGTCAAGCGCAACCGCATCGGTTTGTCGATGCGCCTGGACGACGAGCCCGGCCAGGCCGCGGCGCGTGCCGGCGGCGACCGCGGTGACCGCGGCGGCCAACGCAATGGCGGCGGCAAGGGCTTCAGCGGCGGCCGCCGCGAGGCAGAGCCGGCCGGCGCCATGGCCGCGGCCTTCGCCAAGCTCAAGCGCTAGGGCCGATGGCATGACGCCCCGCACGGGCAACCGTGCGGGGCGTTGTCGTTTTCAGCCGCCGTGCGCGATCCGCACGGCCAGGCCCTTGCCGGCGCCATCGGTGCGGTTGGCGAATGCAATCTCCAGCCCATGCAGCCGCGCCACGCGCTGCGCAATCGAAATGCCGAGGCCATGGCCCTGCTCGCGTTGCCCCGATCCGCCACGGAAGAAGCGGTCGCCGAGCCGCGCCAGCACGTCAGGCGCGACGCCCGGGCCCTGGTCGCGCACGGTGACGCCGTCAGGCCGGAAATCGATGGTCACCAGCGCGCCCGGCGGGCTGTAGCGGATGGCGTTGTCGAGCAGGTTGCGCAGCAGCAGCGACAGCAAGTTGGTGTCACCCGCCACCGGCAATGGCGCCTGCCCTTCCGGGGGCCATTCCAGTTCGACGTCGACCTGCTTCTGCTGCGCCAGCGCCAGGCAGTCGGACAGCGCCTGCTGCGCCACCGGGACCCAGTTGACCGGCTGGCGCGACGGCAGGCCGGCAGCATCTTCCAGCCGGCTCAGCGTCAGCAGCTGCGACACCAGCCGGCTGATGCGGTCGATGCCGGAAGCCACGTTGGCACGTGCCTGCGCGCGCTCGGCGTCATCGGCCGAACGCTCGGCGATTTCCCACTGCGCCTTCAGCGCGGCCAACGGCGTGCGCATCTCATGGGCCGCATCGGCGGTGAGACGCCGCTCATGCTCGATCGAATCCGACACGCGCGCCAGCAGGCGGTTCATGGCGTGCACCAGCGGCACCAGTTCGCCCGGCACGGCCTGCAGGCTGAGCGGCCGGCGGT
Source organism: Cupriavidus necator (assembly GCA_022041995.1). Lineage (GTDB taxonomy): Bacteria > Pseudomonadota > Gammaproteobacteria > Burkholderiales > Burkholderiaceae > Cupriavidus. The sequence continues at coordinate 1,576,655 of CP074381.1, read as the reverse complement.
CTTCGGGGGCGCGGCCTTCAATATCGGTCGACAACGCGCGCACCGGCGCCATGGCGCGCCGCATGAACCAGATCAGCAGGCCGATCAGCACCGGCAGGCCTGCTGCCCACGGCAGCACCTGCGCGGCGATATAGGACAGGATCAGCTCATTGCGCTCTGCCACTTGCTGGCCCACGCAGACGCGCCAGCCCGTGTCGGGATCATCGAGGTAGTAAAGCCGCCAGGACTGTTTGCCGATGTTGACGTCGGTAAAGCCCTTCACACCCGGCGCACGCGGCAGCAGGTCGCCCTCGGGATCGATATGCAAGGGCCTGCCGTCCGGCAGCCAGGCGGCAATGGCAAGGTCGCCCAGGCCGGCATCGCCCTGGTCGCCCTCGACCAGCTCTGGCAGCCGGGTGCGCGACGGCGCCGCGGCGACGTCCACCAGCGGCACCACCGAATGCATCTGCAGCGCCATGCGCACCATGTCGGTGTCATAGAGTTCGTTGATCTCGTGCCGGGCGCGCACGTAGGTCATGCCGATGGTCAGCAGCCACACCACCGGCGCGGCGATCAGCACCGCAAGGATGAGCCGGCGCTGCAACGTCATGTGCAGTCCTCGGCCGCGCCCAGCGTGTAGCCGGCGCCACGGAAGGTGCGCACGATCTTCGGATGGATCTTGCGGCGCAGGTGGTGGATATGGACCTCCAGCGCGTTGCTTTCAACGCCGCCCTGCCAGTCATAGAGCTTGTCGCGCAGGAAGTCGCGCGTCAACAGCCGGTTGGGGTGCGCCAGCAGCAGCTCCAGCAGCATGGCTTCGCGGCTGGTCAGCTCCAGGGGCTTGCCCTGCCAGTACGCCTGGCGCGCGGCCGGGTGGAATTCCAGCGCGCCGTGCTTCCAGACTGGCGACGACAGGCCTGCGGCACGGCGGGCCACGGCACGCAGCCGGGCCGCCAGCTCATCGAGCGCGACCGGCTTGACCAGGTAGTCGTCGGCACCGGCGTCAAGGCCGCCGATGCGGCTGTCGATCGCATCGCGCGCGGTCAGCACGATCACCGGGATGCGGCAGCCGCGCGCACGCCAGCGTGCCAGCAGGGTCATGCCGTCCTCGCCAGGCAGGCCCAGGTCCAGCACTACCGCGTCGTAGTGGACCACGTCGAGTGCGTGGTCGGCTTCGGCGCCGGTGCTGAACCAGTCGACCGCATAGTCCAGCAACTGCAGCCCGCGCCGCAGCCCGTCACCCAGCATCGGGTCGTCTTCAACGATAAGGATTCTCATGTTCCACGTGACCCGGACGCATCACGGCATTGTGCATGCGCCGCCTTAATGTGCCATTAAGGTTCGCGCATTATCCTCCGCTGACCTGAAAAGCGTCCGCCCGTTCAACGCGGCCCGGGCCGCGGGCGTGGACATGGCCTTGTCCCCCGTCAGCACATCGCCACTTCCGGCGCCACTTTTCCTTCCCTTCACGCCGAGCCGTTCCCGCATGCAGCACCGTTCCGATCGCCTCGCCGCCAAGCCAGGTCTCGTCACCACCCGGCCCGCCGCGCGCCTGGCAGGGGTGCCCGCGCTCACGCTGGGGCTGGTGGTGCTGGCATTCGCGCTATTGTGGTTCGGCACGCTGGGCGTGCGCCACCTGCTCGGGCCCGACGAGGGCCGCTATGCCGAGATCGCCCGCGAAATGCTGAGCACGGGCGACTGGGTCACGATCCGCTACAACGGGCTGAAGTACTTCGAAAAGCCGCCGTTCCATATGTGGGCCACCGCGCTGTCATACGCAGTGTTCGGCATCGGCGACTGGCAGGCGCGCTTGTGCGTGGCGCTGGCGGGCATGGTCGGGCTGGGCGTATCGATGCTGGCCGCCGGGCGCTGGTTCGGTGCCCGTGCGGGGCTGCTGACGGGACTGGTGCTGGCGAGTGCGCCCATGTGGAACGTCGCCGCGCATTTCAATACGCTGGACATGACCCTGTCCGGCATCATGGCCTGCGTGCTCGCCTGCATGCTGCTGGCCCAGCACCCTGATGCCACGCCGTCGGCGCGCCGCAACTGGATGCTTGCGTGCTGGGCGGCAATGGGCGTGGCGGTACTGACCAAGGGACTGGTCGGGCTGGCGCTGCCCGGACTGGTGCTGGTGGTGTACAGCTGCGTGACGCGCGACCTGGCACTGTGGCGCCGCCTGCATGCGCCGGCCGGGATCGCGCTGATGTTGCTGGTGGTGGTGCCGTGGTACTGGCTGGTGGCGCAGCGCAATCCGGAATTCCTGCGCTTCTTCTTTATCCACGAGCACTGGCAGCGCTATACCTCGACTGTCCATGCGCGCAAGGGCGCGCTGTGGTACTTCGTGCCGCTGGTGGTAGGCGGTTTCCTGCCGTGGCTGGGCCTGGTCCCCGGCATGTTCCGAGCGGTCAGGCAGCGTGCCGCGGTGTTGACCACTGATGGACCCAGGCCGTTCCGGCCTGCGCTGATGGCAGGGCTTTGGGCAGCGGTGATCTTCGTGTTCTTCAGCCTGTCGGGTTCGAAGCTGCCCGGCTACATCCTGCCGGTATTTCCCGCACTGGCGATCCTGGCGGGCGCAGCGCTGGCGCGGACCGGCGACCAATCCTGGCGCAGGCAGCTGTGCGCGATGCTGGTGGTGGGCGCGATCGGCCTGCTGGCGAGCCCGGTCGTGGCTACGCTGGATTCCAATAACACTCCCAACGCGCTGTACCGCGCGTACGCCGTATGGGCCGCGCTGGCATTCACGCTGGTGCTCGGCAGCGCCGCCATGGGGCTGTGGCTGCTGCGGCGGCATGGCCGCCTGGCCAGCATCACGGCCTATGCATTCGGCATGCTGCTGGCGTTCTCCACCGCATTGCTCGGCCACGAGGCGATCGGCCGCTCCGCCTCGGGCATCGACATGGTGGCGCCGATCGAACGCGTGCTGCGCCCCGGCATGCCGCTCTACGGCGTCGGCATGCTCGACCATACCCTGCCCTTCTATCTGCGCCATCCGCTCACCATGGTGGCGCAGGCCGACGAGCTCGCTTTCGGCGCCGGGCAGGAGCCGCAGAAGTGGCTGCCGACCCTCGATGCCTTCGTCGATGCCTGGCAGCACGGCCCGCGTGCCATCGCGCTGCTCTCGCCGCAGGCATTCTCTGAACTGAGCGCGCGCGTGCCGATGCATGTCGTCGCGCGCGACTGGCGGCGCGTGGCCGTCGCCAACTTTCCCCTCGCCGGCGGGCGCTAGCCGCGCCGGCGCATCCTGATTTCCCCTGCCATTCGTCAAATCCAATGCAAGGCAAGAAAGTACTGATCCTCGGCGTCAACGGCTTCATCGGCCACCACCTGACGCGCCGCATCCTGGAAACCACGCCGTGGGAGGTCTACGGCATGGACATGTCGTCGGACCGCCTCGGCGATCTCGTCGACCATCCGCGCATGCACTTCTTCGAGGGTGACATCACCATCAACAAGGAGTGGATCGAGTACAACATCCGCAAGTGCGACGTGGTGCTGCCGCTGGTGGCCATCGCCACCCCGGCGACCTACGTGCGCCAGCCGCTGCGCGTGTTCGAGCTGGACTTCGAGGCCAACCTGCCGATCGTGCGCGCCGCGGTCAAGTACGGCAAGCACCTGGTGTTCCCGTCGACCTCCGAGGTCTACGGCATGTGCAGCGATGATGAGTTCGACCCCGAGGCCTCGCCGCTGGTCTACGGCCCGATCAACAAGCCGCGCTGGATCTATGCCTGCTCCAAGCAGCTGATGGACCGTGTGATCCACGCCTACGGCATGGAGCAAGGCCTGAACTACACCCTGTTCCGTCCGTTCAACTGGATCGGCGCGGGGCTGGACTCGATCTTCGAATCAAAGGAAGGCTCGTCGCGCGTGGTGACGCAATTCCTCGGCCATATCGTGCGCGGCGAACCGATCAAGCTGGTCGATGGCGGCGCGCAGCAGCGCGCCTTTGCCGATATCGCCGACGGCATCGACGCGCTGATGCGCATCATCGAGAATCCCAACGGCGTGGCCAGCGGCAAGATCTACAACATCGGCAACCCGGGCAATATCCACTCGGTGCGCGAGCTGGCCGAGATGATGCTGAAGATGGCCGCCGACTACCCGGAATACGCTGACGAAGCGCGCAAGACGCAGATCATCGAGACCTCGTCGGGCGACTTCTACGGCAAGGGCTACCAGGACGTGCAGCACCGCGTGCCGAAGATCGACAACACCATCGAAGAACTGGGCTGGAAGCCCGGGATCAGCATGGAAGCGGCGCTGCGGCGGATCTTCGAGGCGTATCGCACGCACGTGACGGACGCAAGGACGTTGGTGAACCAGGGGTAGGCTGGAGGCAGTCTCAAGCCGCATGCCGAAGCCTGCTGGCGCTCCTTCTCGCTTGGGTACTCCCTCTCCGCAAGCGGGAGAGGGGAGCACACCCGCAGCCTCAGCCGACCGACACTTCAATCCGCCGCGGCCGCGCCTCTTCCCTGCGCGGGATCGTCAGCTTCAGCACGCCGTCCTGCAAGTTGGCCTCGATGCGCGAGGCGTCAAGATCCGGGCTGAGCGTAAACGTACGCGCATAGCGCGGCTGCCGAATCTCGGCATGCTGCACGCGCAGGCTCGCGGGCGTCGGCACGACGGCTTCGCCTTCGATGCGCAGACTGCTGTCGTGGACGTTGACCTCGAGGTTCTCGCGCGGCACGCCGGGCAGATCCGCCCACAGCGTGACCCCTGCGGAGGTCTCGTAGATATCGACCGCGGGCACCAGCGTCATGGTCTGGATTTCCTCGCGGCGTTGCGCGACGGCGCCCTGCTCGCCTTGGCCGCTTGTGTTCTGGTCGCGCTGGACGACCTGCTTCGAATCGTTCATGGCTTCCTCCTCACGTTAGCTGACGGTGATGGCGCGCGGACGCGATGCTTCGCGCTTGCCTACGCTGATCGACAGGCAGCCGTTGGTATAACGTGCCTGCACCTTGTCCGGATCGGCCGACTGCGGCAACTCGATCACGCGGCGGAAGCTGCCGAAGAAGCGCTCCTGCGCATAGGGCCGTACCTCGGCTTCGCCCTCCGGCTGCACCTGGGCACGCTCGCCGCTGATGGTCAGCAGGCCCTTGTCGATCGATACCTCGAGCTGGTCCGTCTTGATGCCGGGCGCGAACACCACGATCTCGATCGAGTCATCGGTCATGCCGATATTCAGCGGCGGGAACGCCCCGAAACGCCCGGAGCGCAGGCTGGTTGGAAACCCGCCGAAGAGATTCGCCATCTGCCGTTGCATCCGGTCGAATTCACTGAACGGGTCGTTCCCGAAAAAGAAGTCACTCATGGTTAGAACCTCCTTCTATGCAGCGGGGAGGCGCTTGACCCTGATGTAGTGCACCTGGTCTCCTGCCGGGCCGCTGCAAACCAACGGAAAACACGCAGCGCCGCGTTGCCGCGACGACTGGGCAATCCATAATTAGTACTGCCCCGCGCGGATTTCAAGGGGTCGGATAGCGGGACAATCTGACGCTGGCAGGTATCGGCCGCATCACAGCCTCAGGTCCGGAATTCAGGCGCCGGCGCGATCGAAGCCGGCCTTGCGCGCCAGCACAATGGCCTGCGCGCGGTTCTCCACTTCCAGCTTGGCGAAAATGCTGGTGATGTGGTTGCGCACGGTCTTTTCACATAGGTCGAGATGGGCGGCGATCTGGGCGTTGTCGCGGCCTTGCGCGATCAGTTCGACGATATCGCGCTCGCGCCGTGTCAGCGCGGTGAAGGCCGGGTCGCGCACTGGCTCCCCAGCCGGCAGGAAGGCGCGCACCTCGTCCAGCCAGCGCAGCCATGCGGGCTCGGTTTCCAGCAACAGGTGATTGCCGCTTTCCAGCGGCACGAAGCGCGCGCCGGGAATCTCGCTGGCGATCAGGCGACCTTCGTCGAACGGCACGCGCGCATCGCGCACCGCGTGCAGCACCAGCGTCGGGCACGATACCTGCGGCAGCAGCTTCACCACGTCGATCTCATTGAAGACGCGCATGAAGCGTGCCGCATTCAGCGGCGAGGTCGAGGCCCGCTCCAGCTCGTTGAACCATGCATGCTGCTCGGCCGTGCCGCCGGGGATGAACTGGGTGGTGAAGAACTGGCGAAAGGCGGGGTTCTCCTGGCCCCAGCCAAGCTCGGCGAGCTTGTTCATCAGCTCGGCCTCTTCCAGCAGGCGCTGGCTCAGGTTGTCGCGCTTCAGGCGCCCGCGCGCGTAGCCGCCGTGCAGCACCAGGTGGCTGACCCGCTCGGGATGCGCAACTGCGTAGGCGACGGCAATCGATGCGCCCTGCGAGATACCCAGCAGCGGAAAATGGTTGACCCCGGTGGCGTCGACGATGGTCTCCAGGTCGCGCAGCCAGGCATCGAAGGACAGGTCCTCGATATCCCGGTCAGACAGCCCGCAGCCGCGCTCGTCATAGCGGATCAGCGTATGCGTGGCAGACAGCGCCGTGATCATGTGGCTCCACACCGGGCTGCCGACGTCGAACTCCAGGTGGCTCATCCAGTTGGCCGCCTTGACCAGCGGCGCGCCGCTGCCCGTGATTGCGTACGCAAGGCGAACGCCGTCACGGCTGGTGCACAGGCGGAGTTGCTGCTTGAACATCGGCATGTTGGGGCCGCGCGGTGCCGGGAGGGCCGGCCGGCAGCCGCGGGCCGCGGCTGCCATGCGGGCGCGCCGCGTGACTTCCCTAGCTTAGGAACGTGCTCGAAATAACTTCCCGCTATGCGGCGTTCCGTGAGCGGATGCTGTAGTTCCACGCAGGCAAGGTTGAGTCGTACTCGATGTTCAGTGAAGCACGGACGCAACGAGTGACTGTCCGTCCGGCTTCATAGACTCCGTCAAGAATGTCAGCAGTAACTTTCAGTCCGGTTTTTGTGCAGGCTTTTTCGATCAGTTCACGAACCAGACTAACGCTGCTGAAGACTACGCCAGCACAGGCTCGCGTAATGTGTGGAAACACGCGGTGCTCGATCGGATTATGTTTCGAGCAGTATGGGGCGTAGTGGGCCACCCGGATTTCCAGTCCGAGCCGGTCTGCCAGATCTTGCAGATCCGCTTTGAAAAGCCACGAATCACTTGGGTTGCTACCTCCGCCATCGCACAGTAGCAGTAACCGTGTGGCTTGGGGATAATCGGCGCGACCCTGTTTTTCCCACCAGTGCGCTACGCTGTCGCAGGCAAACTGCGTCGTGTCACGGCTCACCCCGATGTTCACATGTGCCTTGTTCAGCCCGATGTCGTACAGCCCATGCGGGATGACCTTGCCTTCGCTGTAGCTCGGAAAATCATGGTCGAGGACTTCAAGCTGCTCGCGCGTGTAGAGCTTGCCGTCGCGATAGAAATTGCCCAGCATCTCCTTCTTCTTCGTATCGATGCTGAGGACAGGCTGGTCGTCTTCGAGATATTCCGCCTTGAGTTGCGTAATACGCTGAAATTGTACGTCGCGTTGTGCGTGGGACTTGAACGACTTCTTTTTCTGTGATTGCCGCCGGGAAAAACCGTTGCGCTTTAGCAGCTGCCGGACCGTTCGCACGCTCACCCGTTCGCCTACTTGCTGCGTCATCGCCTGTGCGATTTCGCGTGGCTTCAGATCCGTCCAGATGATGCCGTGTTGTGGATTACCCGCCGTATGCTCTCGCACCACATCTAGAAATACCGCGTTCCACTCCGGATGGTCCGTTAACCTGGATTTACGCCCCTTTTTTTCGGATCCGCTCTCCAACCGGATCCAGCTCTTCTTCCAGGTCCTTTAGCCCTTGTCTAATTGTTTTCGGGTCCATTTCAAACAGTTTCGCAATATATTCGAAACCGCCATGGCCCAGCTTGTCCGCCTCCACAGCCGCATACCGCCGTCGGTCCTTCTCCGACAAGCGCGCGTACAGCCGCTTCATCCGCGTTTCAACCTCAGCCCGGTAACCAGCCTGCATCGTTTGTCCTCCAGAGGCATCACATCTTACCCGCGTCGCTTTGCGCACGCCAGGTCCACTTCGGGAAGTTATTTCTCACTCGTTCCTTAGACAAAGGATGGGCGGCGCAAAAGCGCCGTCGATCACTCAGGACAGGCATTCCTCGCTGCCGCGTGCATCGCTGCGCGCGCCGTCGGTGAGACCATCGCGAGAACTGATACGCGCCCCTTCGGTAAAGGGATCGAAGCGTTCCATGCGCGCGCCATCCGTGTAGGGATCAGGCTTGCGCATTGCATCCCGGTTCGGATCAAAGCCACGGACCACGCACACTGACATGCTGCCGCGCGCCACCATGGGCCGCATTGCGGCCTCGGCGGCCGGACTGCGCGCGCCGTCCGTGAAGGCGTCGCGCTGCGCGTTGTGGCGCGGCACGGCAGCGGCCAGTGCTTCGCCATATGCACCGGCGTGGGCCGCATGACTGAACCCGGCGGCGAGTGCGGCAGCGACAAGCAGGGTCTTGGCAAAATTCTTACACATTGCTATCTCCAACAGGGATGCCGGCCGCATTGCCGCGACGGCACGCCTCATGCGGGCGATCGGCTACGAAACGGCACGGGCCGCACGGGATCGCCTCGAGCCGTGCCAGCCGTTGCCTGGCGCAAGCCGGCTGCCATCCCATCATGGCAGCGGCGCAGCGCCTGACTCCTGGATCAGTGGTATGCGGATGCGGGGAAGCGGCCGCCCTAGTGCAGCCATGCGAGCATCGCGAACAGCGCTGTCAGCGACGGCAGCAGCCGCGCCGGACTGCGCCCGAGTGCCGCCAGGCACGCCGACCCCCGGTCGGCGGCCAGTTGCACCGCGGCGTGCCAGGCAGCCGGATCCGGTGCCTGGCGTCCGCGCAGGGAGCGCGCCAGCGACAACGCGCGTCCCAGCTCGCGCGCCGGCGCGCCGTGATCGTGATTCAGCTCACGCAGTGAGGCGAGGCACGATTCCCAGTTCGCATGTGAATGACAGAAGACGTAGAGCAGCAGGAGCGCCGGCAGCAGCGGCGGCAGCCACGGCGGCAGCGCCCCTCGCAGCCGACGGATGCGACGGATACCGTCGGCATGCCGGCTGGACTGGCGAGACCACTGCTGCAACGCGCACATGGCACAGGCTCCTTCTGGAAGGGACCGTCATGAAGGCGGTCAGTGACAAGCTGAGGGTTGCATTGTGTGGCGAGGGGCGGTGTGCACGCATGAGGCCGGTGTCCCGGGTCGGGGTCCGCAATGCGCGACTTCCCGGGACAAGCGCCCCGAGGGCAGGGCTGCGGGTGGCGCATGGCAGGCAGGCGGCGCAAACCGGGCAGAAAGCAAAACCCCGGGTCGCCTGGCGGCGCGTCCGGGGGTTGCCGAGTTCGACGGAAGCGGGCGCCGGGGCCCGCGCGTTCAGATCTCGACCTTGGTGCCCAGCTCCACCACCCGGTTGGCCGGGATCTGGAAGAAGTCCGACGGCTTGGCGCCGTTCTGGTGCATCCAGGCGAACAGGCTCTCGCGCCACATCGGCATGCCTGGCAGCTTGGACGGAATCACCGATTCGCGCGCGATAAAGAACGAGGTCTCCATCAACTCGAAGCGCATGCCAAGCTTGCGGTCGGCCAGTTCCAGCACCCGTTGCACATCGGGCGTTTCCTTGAAGCCGTATTCGGATTTCAGGATAAAGACGCCGCCGCCCAGGTCCTTGCAGCTCAGGCGCTGGTCGTCGTCCACGTAGGGGATATCGCGCGTGACAAAGGTCAGGAACACCACGCGCTCATGCAGCACGCGGTTGTGCTTCAGGTTGTGCAGCAACGACACGGGCACGGAATCGGTATTGCCGGTCAGGAACACCGCGGTGCCCTCGACCCGGTGCGGCGGGTGCGCCAGCAGCCCGGCGATAAAGGGCTCGAGCGGGATGCCGTCTTCCAGGCTGCGCGCGCGCAGGAGCTTGCGGCCGCCGTGCCAGGTCATCAGCAGGAAGAAGGCCGTCCCGCCCATCAACAGCGGGAACCAGCCGCCTTCGGCAATTTTCAGCAGGTTGGCCGAGAAAAATGCAAGGTCGACCAGCAGAAATGACAGGCCGATCAGCGTGACCAACGCTGGATGCCACTTCCAGACATTGCGCATCACGACCGCCGCCAGGAATGTCGTGATCACCATGGTTGTCGTGACGGCAATACCGTAGGCAGCAGCCAGGTTCTCAGATTTCTTGAACGCCACCACCACGATCACCACCAGTACCAGAAGGATCCAGTTGATCACCGGCAGGTAGATCTGGCCGATTTCCGCTGCAGAGGTATAGCGGATGCGCATGCGCGGCACGAAGCCCAGCTGGATGGCCTGGCTGGTCAGCGAGAAGGCTCCCGAGATCACGGCCTGCGAGGCAATCACAGTGGCGGCGGTCGCCAGCAGCACCATCGGCAGCTGCAACATGTCCGGCACCATCAGGTAGAAGGGGTTGGAGATGTTTGCCGGATTGTTCAGCAACATCGCGCCCTGGCCAAAATAGTTGAGCATCAGGCAGGGCATCACCAGCACGAACCACCCATAGCGGATCGGGCGCGCACCGAAGTGGCCCATGTCCGCGTACAGGGCCTCGGCACCGGTCAGCACCAGGAACACCGAACCCAGCACGACGAAGGCCTGCAGCGAATGCTCTATCAGGAAGCTCACCGCATAGTGTGGGCTGACTGCCAGAAGGATGCCCGGCGCTTTCACGAGGTGCAGCAGCCCCAGCGCGCCAAGCGCGATGAACCACACAACCATGATCGGGCCGAACAGCTTGCCCACGGCATGCGTGCCGCTGCGCTGGATGAAGAACAGCGCACACAGGATGACCAGCGTGATCGGAAGGACGAAATGCGACAGCCCCGGCGCGGCGATCTCCAGCCCTTCCACCGCCGACAGCACCGAGATTGCCGGCGTAATGACGGCATCGCCATAGAACATGCAGGCACCAAAGATGCCCAGCATCATCAGCAGCCGCGCCATGCGCGAACGCGGTGCCGCTGTGCGCAGCGCCAGCGCCATCAGAGCCAGCACGCCGCCCTCGCCGTCGTTATCGGCGCGCATCACGAACATCACGTATTTGAGCGAAACGACGATGATCATTGCCCAGAACAGCATCGAGATGATGCCCAGCACGGCATCAGGGCTGAACGGAACGCCGTGTTCCTGGCTGAAACATTCCTTGAGAGCGTACAGGGGGCTGGTGCCGATGTCGCCGAAGACGACGCCTACCGCACCGAGCACCAGGGCGCGCGTGCTCGGGCTCTCGACAAAATAATGGCTGGTTGTGGCTTGGGTCATGAAATTGGGTCTGCTCGACCAGATCGCCGGCAGGTTTGTTGGCTCTGCCGCGGTCCGGTCCCATCCAGCGCAACAGGTTGCTGCGCCGTTTCCGGTTCTGCTTGCGGTTCTTATTGCATTGCACAAACGCGCGCAATTCTAGTTGAACTACCGACTATCGACCACTGCGGCAAACAGCGATGCCGCTTTCGTGACTTCGCAAGCATGGGAGGGAAGCGGCGGATGGTCAAGCCCCGTCTGAGCAAAACAGCGTGACCTTGCGCGCGCAAGTGGCGTTGCGGCAGAGCAACAAAAGCGCCGCATGAGTCACCAGAAGTTCAAACGCCGAGATAGCGGTCCAGGGCTTCGGGCTTGCCGGCAAGGTCCGACGCGGGGCCAGACATCACCACCCGGCCCTTTTCCAGCACCACGGCGCGGTCGGCGTGCGCCAGCACCGAGCGGAAATTGCGGTCGACCACGACCGAGGCGATGCCGGTGCCGCGCACAGTGGCGATGACCGCCCAGATCTCGCGCACGATGCGCGGGGCCAGCCCTTCGGTGGCCTCGTCCAGCACCAGGCAGTCGGGATTGGTCATCAACGCGCGGCCGATGGACAGCATCTGCTGCTCGCCGCCGGACAGCTGCTGGCCGCCATGGGACAGGCGTTCCTTCAGGCGCGGGAACAGCTCGAGCACGCGCGCCTCGTCCCAGTCGTTGCGGCCGTTGCAGCCCTTGCGCGCGGCCATCAGCAGGTTTTCGCGCACCGACAGGCTGGGGAAGATGCCGCGGCCCTCCGGCACGTAGGCCACGCCCAGGCGCGCCACCTCGAACGGCTGCGCGCGCGAGACGTCGCGGCCGGCCACGCGGATCTGCCCCTGGCGCTGGCGCACATGGCCCAGCAGTGTGCGCAGCAGCGTGCTCTTGCCCATGCCGTTGCGGCCCAGCAGCCCGACCGTCTCGCCCACGCCCACGGTGAAGTCGACGTCGCGCAGCACGTGGCTGGAGCCATACCAGGCGTTGATACCGGTGGCTTCGATCATCGGGGCATTCATGCGGCCTCGCTCTCTTCCTCGCCCAGGTAAGCGACCTGGACCTCGTGGTTGGTCCGGATCGCCTCGGGGCTGCCCGTGGCAATCACGGCGCCGTTGACCATCACGGTGATGCGATCGGCAACCGAGAACACCGCGTCCATGTCATGTTCGACCAGCAGGATGGCGTGGCCCTCGCGCAGGCCGCGCAGAAGCGCCAGCATCCGCGCCGACTCTTCCGCGCCCATGCCGGCCAGCGGCTCGTCCAGCAGCAATGCGACCGGCTGCGTGGCCAGGCACATTGCCACCTCCAGCTGCCGCTTCTGGCCATGCGCCAGGTCGCTGGCAAGCCGGTCCGCCAGCGGCGCCAGGCCGGCCCGCTCCAGGGCCTCGTCGGCCAGCGTGGCGCTGGTGCGGCAGCCCTGGGCGCTTTCCCACAGCCGCCACGCCCGCTGCGCGCGCGATTGCGCGGCCAGCCGGCAGTTTTCGCGCACCGTCAGCGGCAGGAAGATATTGTTGCGCTGGTAGCTGCGCCCCACCCCATGGCGCGCCAGCCGCGGCTGCGACCAGCCGGTCACGTCCTCGCCCTTCAGGTGCAGGCGGCCGGACGACGGCGGCAGTTCGCCGGACAGCATATTGATCAGCGTGGACTTGCCCGCGCCGTTGGTGCCGATCACGGCATGGATCTCATGCAGCGCCAGCGACAGGTCGACGCCCGCCACGGCGGTGAGCCCGCCGAAGCGCCGGGTCAGCTGCTGCGCCTGCAGTACCGGGGTGTCCTGGGTTGTCATGCGGCCTCCGTGTTGCGGCGCTGACCATCGGCATTGCCGGGCGCCTCATCGGTCCCGGTCCCCGCATCGCCATTGCGCCGTCCGCGGCGACCGTGCCGCAACACCGACGGCAGGCTGACCAGCCCGCGCGGCAGCAGCGCCACCGCAACGATGATGAAGCCGCCCATCAGCAGCTGCCAGTGCCTGGTCAGCGTGCTGAACCACTCGGCCAGCAGCACGAACGAGAACGCGCCCAGCACCGCGCCGGCCAGGCTGCCCACGCCGCCCAGGATCACCATCAGCATGGCGTTGCCGGACTGGTGCCACGACGCGATCTCTGGATTGACGAAGCCAAACTGGATCGCATACAGAAACCCGGCCAGCCCCGCCAGCAGCCCGCCCGCGACAAAGGCGCCAGCTGGTAGCGGTAGGTGGCATAGCCGGCCGCGCGCATGCGCTGCTCGTTGTGGCGGATGCCGACCAGCGCGTGCCCGAAGCGCGAGCGCAGCACCAGCGCCAGCACCGCCACCGTCAGCACCAGCCCGATCCATACCAGCCAGTAGAAATGCGTGGGATCGTTGACCGTCAGCAGATGCTCGCCAGGCACCGGGAATTCCGGCCGGAAGTAGATATAGGTGCCATCGCTGCCGCCAGCGATCTTGGTGTCGTGGAAGACGAAATACACCATCTGCGCGAACGCCAGCGTCACCATGATGAAATACACGCCGCGGGTGCGCAGCACCAGCGCTCCCACCACCAGCGCCAGCAGCGCCGATGCGGCCAGCGCGCCCGCCAGCAGCAGCCAGCCATTGCCCGGCCCGGCCTGCGGCGCCAGGATTGCGGTGGCATACGCCGCCATGGCGAAGTACGCGGCATGGCCCAGGCTGACCAGCCCGGTATAGCCGATCAGCAGCTGCAGCGACAGCGCGAAGATCGCCATGATCATCACCTTGCTGAGCAGCTCGATGTAGAACTTGTTGCTGTCCGCGGTCAGCAGCAGCGGCAGCGCCGCCAGCACTGCGAACGCCACCAGCCAGCCCAGCCCGGTGGCCAGCGTGGCGTTGCGGAAGGAGTGCCGGCGCGCCGGCAATGTCGTCGGATTCATGTCATCCTGCCTTGAACAGCCCCTGCGGCTTCCACAGCAGGATCACCGCCATCAGCAGGTAGATCAGCACGCCGGCCGCCTCCTGCCAGAACACCTTGCCGAAGGTATCGACGAAGCCCAGCAGCAGCGACGCCACCAGCGCGCCCTTGACCGAGCCAATGCCGCCGATCACCACCACCACGAAGCAGACGATCAGCACCTGCGCGCCCATGCCCGGATAGACCGACGACACCGGCGCGGCGATCATGCCGGCCAGCACTGCCAGCGCCACGCCCAGCGCGAACACGAAACGGTACAGCACCGTGATGTTGATGCCCAGCGACTGCACCATCTCGCGGTTGGTGGCGCCGGCGCGGATCATCATGCCCAGCCGGGTGCGCCGGATCACGTAGTACATCGCCAGGGCCACCACCAGGCATATCGCGGAGATAAAGAGGCGGTACACCGGATAGGTCATGTCGTTGCCGATCGCCAACGCGCCGTCCAGCAGCGCAGGCACCTGCACGCCGTGCACGTCATCGCCGACCAGGATGCTGCGCAACTCCTCGAACACCAGGATCAGCCCGTAGGTCATCAGCACCTGCTGCAGGTGATCGCGCTCATACAGGTAGCTGAAGAAGGCCCATTCCAGCACGTAGCCGAATGCCACCGCCAGCACGATGCCGAGCGGGATGGCGATGAACAGGTTGCCGGTCAGGCCGGCGAGCGTGAAGGCCAGGTAGGCGCCCAGCATGTAGAAGCTGCCGTGGGCGAGGTTGATCACGCCCATGATGCCGAAGATCAGCGTCAGGCCGCTGGCCACCAGGAACAGCAGCAGGCCGTACTGCACACTGTTCAGGCACTGGATCAGGAAGGAGACGATATCCATGCGGGGTAATGGATCAAATTACCTACAGCGCCACACATGCCGGTGGCAGGCTCCCCTCTCCCGCGCGCGGGAGAGGGGTTGGGGGAGAGGGCCAGCGCTTGCGGGATGCGAAGGCCTGCACTTCGTGGGGGCTCCTGCCCTCTCCCCCCGCCCCTCTCCCGCAAGCGGGAGAGGGGAGCAAACCGACAGGCCGGGGTGGCCTTACAGCCGGCAGCCGCGCGCAGGATCAGCCAGTGCCTTCACCGCCACCGAGCTGACCTTGTTCTCGCGCCCGTCGACCTTGCGCAGGTAAAAGTCCTGCACCGGGTTATGCGCCTTGGACAGCGTGAAGGCGCCGCGCGGGCTGTCGATCCTGGCCGCGCCCATGGCCTTGTACAGGTCGGCCTTGCGCGTCATGTCGCCCTTCACCGCCGTGGCGCCGGCCGCCAGCAGCTGGGCGGCATCGTAGCCCTGCACTGCGTACACGTCGGGCTGCAGCTTGTAGGTCTTGGCGTAGTCCAGGCGGAAGTTCTTGTCGCGCGGGTTGGTCAGGCCATCGGCGTAATGCAGCGTGGTTTCCAGCCCCTGCGCGGCATTGCCCTGTGCTTCGAGCGTGCCGTCGGTCAGGAAGCCCGAGCCGTACAGCGGGATCTTGTCCTTGAGCCCCGCCGCAGCCCAGTCCTTGACGAACTTGACCGCGCCGCCGCCGGCAAAGAACACGAACACGGCGTCAGGCTTGAGCGACGCCACTTCGGTGATCAGCGCCTGGAACTCGACATTGGGGAACGGCAGGTTCAGTTCCTTCACCACCTTGCCGCCCTTGGCCTCGAACGCTTCCTTGAAGCCTTTCACCGACTGTTCGCCGGCGGCGTACTTCCAGGTCAGCGTCACCACCTTCTTCAGGCCGCGCTCGCCAAGCACCTGGCCCATGGCGTAGCCCGGCTGCCAGTTCGAGAACGAGGTGCGGAAGATATTGGGGCCGCACAGCGGACCAGTTGCCTCGTCCACGCCGGCATTGGGGATGATCAGCAGCGTGTTGTTCTCCTTGGCCACCTTGACGATGCCCATCTGCACGCCCGAATGCACCGTGCCGACCACCACGTCGACCTGGTCGCGCTTGACCAGCTTGGTGGCGTTCTCGGGCGCCTTGGCCGGATCGGATTCATCGTCGACCTTGAAGTACTCGATGTCGCGTCCGCCGAGCTTGCCGCCCTGCTGCTGCACGTACATGCGGAAGCCGTTCTCGATGGCCGTACCCAGGGCCGCGTAGGTGCCGGTGTACGGCAGCATGAAGCCGACCTTGATCTTTCCCCCTGGCGCAGCGGGTGCGGGGGCCGCAGGCTGCGCGGACGCGCCGGCCATGGCAAAGACGGTGGCGACGGCAAGGCAGGCAGGCGCAAGCCTGCGCGAGGTGAAGCGACGCATGGTGTCTCCTGGTGGTCAAGCCGGTGGCTCGCTGGACCGTTGCCGGTCACCCCTGCCCTTGCCATGTCCCGCGCTGGCGCATGCACCGTGAGGACCCTTCACAACAGGCGGGAAGCCGAATTATTTTAGGTTTGAAGTATGCAGATTTATATGCCGAACGGCAGCCAGCGTCAACGGTTCTTTTTGGTCCCGGTGTGGCGAATGCCCGCATCGCGCGAGTTTAAGCAAGGTGGTCTGGGGGGCATATCGATGGATACCCTCGATCTGCGCCATGGTGCCGTACTCGTCGTCCTCGCCCTGCGCGGCCAGCACCGGGCAGCGCAGTCCGGGCAGCAGCGGACGCAGGTCCCACTGGCGGAACCCGGGGTCGAGCCAGATATCGTTCCAGCCCCAGAAGGCCGAATCGACGTCGTCATGATGGCGCGCCAGCCGCTGGCGCAGGTCGGTTTCCAGGTAAGCCTGGCGCGCGCCCGCGATGCTACGCACCGACAGGTCTTCGACCATGATATGCGGCGCCAGCACGGTGATGCCGGCAACCGCCTGTGGCAAGCTGGCGGCGTGGATCAGCGCGATCGAGCCGCCATCGCTGTGGCCCAGCAGCCACGGCATGCCGTGCGTGCGGCCGGGACCGATGTCGAGCGCATCGAACAATGCGGGCAGCGCCTCGCGTGCCTGGCGATGCATGAAGTCGGGACGCCATTTTTCGTCGTGCGGCCGCGGCGTGGAACGACCGTAGCCGTAGCGCGAGAACACCAGGCCGCGATAGTCGCCGGCCTCGCAAAAATCGCGCGGAAAATCGCGCCACATGCTGACCGAGCCCAGCCCCTCATGCAGGAACACCACCAGCGGGCGCTGCGCGCGTTCAGGCCGCAGCCACTGGTACTCGATCCGGATACGGCGGTTGTCGAAGGGAATTTCCACCAGGCTGCTTGGCATGGCCACGTTGTTGTCTTGCATCGGTTCAGAAGAGATGTCCAGCGGCTACGGGCGCTTCATTGCGCCGTCTCACGCGCGGCCTGCTCGCGCTGGCGCAGGCGGAAGCGCTGGATCTTGCCGGTCGCGGTCTTGGGCAATTCGGGCACGCATTCGATCTGGCGCGGGTACTTGTACGGCGCGAGACGCGATTTGATAAAGGCCTGCAGTTCCGCCGCCATGCCGTCATGCCATTGCTGGCCGGGCCGCAGCACGACAAAGGCCTTGGGCTTGACCAGTTCGTCGGCATCCGTGACGCCGATCACCGCCGCCTCCAGCACGGCCGGGTGCTGCGCCAGCGCGGCCTCGACCTCGAACGGCGACACGTAGATGCCGCCGACCTTGAGCATGTCGTCGCTGCGGCCGGCATAGGTGTAGTAGCCATCGGCATCGCACAGGTACTTGTCGCCGCTGCGCGTCCATTCCCCGACAAAGGTATCGCGGCTCTTGTCGCGGTTGCACCAGTACATCAGCGCGGCACTGGGGCCCTTGATATAGAGATCGCCGATCTCGCCGGGCGCGCACGGCTCGCCGCGCTCGTCCAGCAGCTTCAGCGCGTAGCCAGGCACCGGCTTGCCAGTAGTGCCGTAGCGCACCTCACCCGGCCGGTTCGACAGGAAGATATGCAGCATCTCGGTGGAGCCGATGCCATCCAGGATGTCGCAGCCGAAATGCGCCAGGAAGCGTTCGCCGATATCGCGTGGCAGGGCCTCGCCGGCAGAGGTGCATACACGCAATGCCACCTCGGCCCGCGGCGGCAGCTCAGGCGCGGCCAACATGCCCGCAAACAGCGTGGGCACGCCGCAGAACACCGTGGGCCGCTGCTCGCGCAGCCGCCTGAACACGGCCGCCGGCGTGGGCCGCTCGGCCATCAGCACGGCGGTGGCGCCGACTGACATCGGAAAGGTCAGCGCATTGCCCAGCCCATAGGCAAAGAACAGCTTGGCGGCCGAGAACACCACGTCGTCCTCGCGGATCCCCAGCACCTGGCGGGCATACAGGTCAGCCGTATGGAACAGGTTGCCATGCGTGTGCACGGTGCCCTTGGGCCGTCCGGTCGAGCCCGACGAATACAGCCAGAACGCCATGTCGTCTGGGCCGCTGCACACGGTCTGCGCGGGAGAACGCGTGCGCGCCAGCATCGCGCCCACGCTGCACGCCGGTGCGCCATCGGCATGCGGCGCCGCCTGGATCACCATCGGCGCCAGCGCGCTCTTCTCGATGGCGGCCTTCATCACCGGCAGCAGCGGCTCCGACACCACCACGGCGCGCGCGCCGCTATGGCCAAGCATGTAGGCGTAATCGTCCGCGGTCAGCAGGGTATTGACCGCCACCGGCACCACCCCCACCAGCAGGCAGCCAAGGAACACCGTAGGGAAATCAACGGTATCGAGCGCGCACAGCAGCAGCCGCTCTTCCTGGCGCAAGCCCGCGTCGCGCAGCGCTCCGGCAAAGCGTCGGGCACGGGCATCGAGCTCGGCATAAGTCAGCGAGGTGGTGTCATCGATGTAGGCTGCCTTGGCCCCGCGCCCTGCCTCGAGATTGCGCGACAGCAGGTCTTCGGCGGCGTTGTAGCGGGTGGGCAGTGCCGCAACGACATCGGTGGTGGGTGGAACAGCCGGCGGCACGGGCGATGCAGCCGCTGGCATGCCGGCGGCGGTATTGGGGGGCGTCATTGTCTCCACTCCTTGGTGTCGCGCCGCGGGCCATGGGCGCCGCGCCAACGTCAGTCCAGTCGCTGTTCTGTTTGCCGATGTCCGCCAATGTGCATTCCGGCATCCGCTAGTTAATGCATTTTATTTCATATCAACTATTATGCAAGCGAGGGGATGCACTATAGGACAGGCTTTATCGAACCGACTGCCTGCCGCGCCACTTGGCGCACCAAGGCTGCTCGTATAATGCGCCCTTGCTTTTCCTGCCGGTCAACCCGAAACCACCACCATGCGCCGCGATCCCGCCCCGCTGCCCGCCAACGAGACCGATGCCGACACGCGCCCTGCCGGGGACGCGCCCGCTGCAGCCGCCAACGCCGAGCGCGACCCCTACCTGACGCTGCTGGGCGAGCGCATCCGCTCGCTGCGCGCCTCGCGCGGCATGTCACGCAAGGACCTGGCGCGCGGCGCCGGCGTGTCCGAGCGCTACCTGGCCAACCTGGAAACCGGCACCGGCAATGCGTCGGTGCTGCTGCTGCGCCAGGTGGCGCGCGCGCTCGACGTGCCGCTGCCGGTGGTGCTGGCCGAAGTGGACGGCCTGAACGGCGAGCAGGCCACCGAGTTTGCGCAGATGGTGCAATGGCTGGCGCAGTTGCCCGCAGGCGAACTGGCGCGCGTGCGTGAAGCCTGCCGCCATGCACTGGCCCCCGCAGGGTCCGGCGATGCGCGCCAGCGCCGCATCGCGCTGATCGGCCTGCGCGGCGCCGGCAAGTCGACCCTGGGCCGCGCGCTGGCTGCGGCCAGGGACGTGCCCTTTGTCGAACTGAACACGGTGATCGAGCAGGAAGCCGGCGCCAGCCTGTCGGAAATCCATTCGCTCTACGGCCAGGCGGCCTACCGCCGCTACGAAATGCGCGCACTGGAGCGCATCCTGCGCGAGCACGACCGCCTGGTGCTGGCCACGCCGGGCAGCCTGGTCTCTGAACCCGCCACCTTCAACCTGCTGCTGTCGCAGTGCTACACCATCTGGGTGCGCACCTCGCCGGAGGAACACATGGCGCGCGTCGTGGCCCAGGGCGACATGCGGCCGATGGAAGGCAACCGCGAGGCCATGGCCGACCTGCGCCGCATCCTGCAGGCACGCGCGCCGCTCTATGACCGCGCCGATATCTCGATCGACACCAGCGGCCAGGACGCCGCCGCCTCGCTGCAACAGTTGCGCGCCCAGCTGCAGGCCGCCGGCGCCTGACTACCCGCCGGCCGCGCACGGCTGACAAAGACATTGCGCCGGCCGTCTCCATGCACTATATTTCATCAAAAGCCGCAAGGCACTATAGTGCACTCAGGAGACAACCATGTCCGCGCCGGCAACCACCCCACTACGCCCTGACCAGGCAGATGCCTCGTCAGACAGGCCCGCCCCCGTCACCTTCGAGCGTCATCCCGACCAGTACCACCACTGGAAACTAAGTTTCGGCGGCCCCGTCGCCACGCTGGCGATGGACGTCGACGAGGAAGGCGGACTGCGCCCCGGCTACGCGCTGAAGCTCAATTCCTACGACCTTGGCGTCGACATCGAACTCCACGACGCGCTGCAGCGCATCCGCTTCGAACACCCTGAAGTGCGCACCGTGGTGCTGACCAGCGCGCGCGACCGCATCTTCTGCTCGGGCGCCAATATCTTCATGCTGGGGCTGTCGTCGCATGCGTGGAAGGTCAACTTCTGCAAGTTCACCAACGAGACCCGCAATGCCATCGAAGATGCCAGCCGGCATTCGGGGCTGAAGTTCATCGCCGCCTGCAATGGCACCACCGCCGGCGGCGGCTATGAACTGGCGCTGGCGTGCGACGAGATCGTGCTGGTCGATGACCGCTCGTCCGCGGTAAGCCTGCCCGAGGTGCCGCTGCTGGGCGTGCTGCCCGGCACCGGCGGGCTCACGCGCGTGACCGACAAGCGCCATGTGCGCCGCGTCCATGCCGATATCTTCTGCACCACCACCGAGGGCGTACGCGGGCAGCGCGCCAAGGACTGGAAGCTGGTCGATGAAGTGGTCAAGCCGGCCCGCTTCGCCGAGTACGTCGCCGAGCGCGCGGCGGCGCTGGCGGCCACCAGCGACCGCCCCCAGGGCCACCACGGCATCACGCTGACACCGCTGTCGCGCACCATCGAGCCCGACGGCTACCGCTACGAGACCGTGCGCGTGCATGTCGATGCCGCGGCACGCAAGGCCACGGTCACCGTGTTCGGGCCGGACAAGCACCAGCCCGCCGACCTTGCCGGCGTGGTCTCGGCCGGCGCGCAATGGTGGCCGCTGAAGATGTCGCGCGAACTGGACGACGCCATCCTGACGCTGCGCACCAACCATCTCGATATCGGCATCTGGGTGCTGAAGACCGATGGCGACCCTGCCGCGGTGCTGGCGGCCGATGCCCTGCTGCACGCGCACGCTGGCCACTGGTTCGTGCGCGAGACCATCGGCATGCTGCGCCGCACGCTGGCGCGGTTCGATGTGTCCTCGCGCAGCCTGATTGCGCTGATCGAGCCGGATTCGTGCTTTGCCGGCACGCTGCTGGAACTGGCGCTGGCCGCCGACCGCAGCTACATGCTGCACCTGCCCGACGCCCCCGACGACGCACCGCGCGTGTTCGTCTCGGCGCTCAACTTCGGCCACTACCCCATGCCCAACGGCCAAACCCGGCTGGCGGCGCGCTTCTACGGTGACGAGGCCGCGCTCACGGCGGTGCGCGAGCATATCGGCGCGCCGCTGGATGCGCTCAGCGCCGACTCGCTCGGGCTGATCACCGCCGCGCCCGACGATATCGACTGGGAGGACGAAATCCGCCTCGCCCTGGAAGAACGCGCCAGCCTGTCGCCGGATGCATTGACCGGGATGGAAGCCAACCTGCGCTTCGGCGGCGCCGAGACCATGGAAACGCGCATCTTCGGCCGCCTGACCGCATGGCAGAACTGGATCTTCCAGCGCCCCAACGCCGTTGGCGAGAACGGCGCGCTGAAGGTCTTCGGCAGCGGCAACAAGGCACGCTTCGACTGGGACCGGGTGTAGCGCCCGGGCCCCGCCAGACAACAAGGAGACAGCACGTGAGCATCGACTACAGCCAGAAGATCCCCAACAACGTCAACCTGTCCGACGACCGCGCGCTGCAGCGCGCGCTGGAACACTGGCAACCGGCGTTCCTCGACTGGTGGCGCGACATGGGGCCTGACGGCTCGGACAACTTCGATGTCTACCTGCGCACCGCGGTGTCGGTCGATCCATCGGGCTGGGCGCATTTCGACCACGTCAAGATGCCGGACTACCGCTGGGGCATCTTCCTGCAGCCGGCCGACCCCGAGCGCAGGATCCACTTCGGCGAGCACAAGGGCGAAGCCGCCTGGCAGGACGTGCCGGGCGAGCACCGCGCCAACCTGCGCCGCATCATCGTCACGCAGGGCGACACCGAGCCCGCCTCGGTCGAGCAGCAGCGCCATCTGGGCCTGACCGCGCCGAGCCTGTATGACCTGCGCAATCTGTTCCAGGTCAATGTGGAGGAAGGCCGCCACCTGTGGGCAATGGTGTACCTGCTGCACCGCTACTTCGGCCGCGACGGCCGCGAAGAAGCCGAGGCGCTGCTGGAGCGCCGCTCGGGCGACCAGGACAATCCGCGCATCCTCGGCGCCTTCAACGAGCGCACACCGGACTGGCTGGCGTTCTTCATGTTCACCTACTTCACCGACCGCGACGGCAAGTTCCAGCTGTGCGCGCTGGCCGAATCCGGCTTCGATCCGCTGGCGCGCACCACGCGCTTCATGCTGACCGAGGAAGCGCACCACATGTTCGTGGGCGAATCAGGCGTGTCGCGCGTGATCCAGCGCACCTGCGAGGTGATGCGCGAACGCGGCATCGAAGACCCCGACGAAGTGCGGGCCGCGGGGGTGATCGACCTGGAGACCATCCAGCGCTACCTGAACTTCCACTACAGCGTCACCATCGACCTGTTCGGCGCCGACCAGTCGTCCAACGCCGCCACCTTCTACAGCGCCGGCCTGAAGGGCCGTTTCGAGGAAGGCAAGCGCGCCGACGACCACGTGCTCAAGAGCGATGTCTACCGCGCGCCGGAAGTGCGCGACGGCCGCCTGGGCGAGCGCGAGGTGCCGATGCTCAACGCGCTCAATGAAGTGCTGCGCGACGACTACATCAAGGACAGCATGGGCGGCGTGGCGCGCTGGAACAAGGTCATCGAAAAGGCCGGCATCGCGTTCCGCCTGACCGTGCCGCACAAGGCCTTCAACCGCAAGATCGGCACGCTGGCCAATGTGCGTGTCTCACCCGGGGGCCAGCTGATTGCCGAAGCCGAGTGGAAGGCCAACCAACGCAAGTGGCTGGCCACCGACGAAGACCGCGCCTTTGTTGCCTCGCTGATGGGCCGCGTGGCGGAGCCGGGCAAGTACGCCAACTGGATCGCGCCGCCGGCGGTGGGCATCAACCGACAGCCGATGGATTTCGAGTACGTGCGTTTCAACTGAACCAGAACAACAAGGACAGGCCAGGAGCCACCGGAGACACGCCATGGGCGCCCCCGACATCATCAAGCAGCACCTGATCGATCCGGAAATCTGCATCCGCTGCAATACCTGCGAGGACACCTGTCCGATCGATGCCATCACCCACGACGACCGCAACTACGTGGTCAGGGCGGACGTGTGCAACGGCTGCAACGCCTGCCTTTCGCCCTGCCCGACCGGCGCCATCGACAACTGGCGCACCATGCTGCGCGGCCAGGCCTACCCGATCGCGGCGCAACTGCTATGGGACGAGTTGCCGGCCGAGGTGCCGCTGCCGGAACTGGCCGACCTGGGTGAGGCGCCGCAGGCAACCCTAGGCAGCGGCACGGCAACCGGCGCCGCGCCCGACGCCGCCATCCAGTCCGTGGAAATCAGCCGCCACACCTCGCCGCGCGCGCCGTGGTCGGCGGCCCATCCCTATGTGAATCTGCATGGCGTGCGCGCGCCGGTCACGGCAACCGTGGCCGGCAACTACCGGCTGACCGCCGCGGACGCGTCCAGCGACATCCACCATATCGTGCTGGATTTCGGCACGCACTTCTTCCCGATCCTGGAAGGCCAGTCGATCGGCATCGTGCCGCCCGGCACGGATGCGTCGGGCAAGCCGCACTACATCCGCATGTACTCGGTGGCCAGCCCGCGCGACGGCGAGCGCCCGGGCTACAACAACCTGGCGCTGACCGTCAAACGGGTCGACCAGGACCACGACGGCAAGCCGGTGCGGGGCGTCGCGTCCAACTACCTGTGCGACCTGGCCAAGGGCGACAACGTACAGGTGGTGGGCCCGTTCGGATCGACCTTTCTGATGCCCAACCATGCCGAGGCCAGCATCATGATGATCTGCACCGGCACGGGCTCCGCGCCGATGCGCGCCATGACCGAGCGCATGCGCCGCAACATGGCGCACTTCGGCGGGCGCCGGCAGCTGTTCTTCGGTGCGCGCAACGCCAACGAACTGCCCTATTTCGGCCCGCTGCTGAAGCTGCCCAAGGACTTCCTGGAGATCCATTTCGCCTTCTCGCGCGAGCCCGCCGCGCCACGCCGCTACGTGCAGGACGCGATCCGCGAGGCCGCGGACAGCGCCGCCGCCCTGCTGGCCGATCCCAACGGCCATGTCTATATCTGCGGACTGAAGGGTATGGAGGCGGGCGTGCTGGAAGCATTCGAAGCGGTGTGCGCCGGCGCCGGGCACGCCTGGCCCGAGATTGAGGCCACCATGAAGGCGGAGGGCCGACTCCATATCGAGACCTACTGACGCGGGACCCCGCAGTTCGCTGGTCTTTTCACCAATCGCTTCCCTTCTGAAATGCATCGCCTATAATATTTCTCAAGAAACAGGAGTGATGGCGATGCAATCCAGGCGGATTCCGGAAACCGATCCCGCCGGCGGCCCCGACCCCGGCACCACGCTGACCAAGGCTGTGATGCGCGCCGCTGGCTTCCTCGGCATCAGCCAGGCCGTGGTGGCAACCGTGCTGGGCATCAGCACGGCATCGGTGTCGCGCATGGCGTCTGGCGGCTATGTGCTCGATGCGCACCGCAAGGAGTGGGAATTCGGCGTGCTGTTCGTGCGCCTGTTCCGATCGCTGGATGCCATCCTGGGCCACGGTGACCAGGCCCGGCTATGGCTGACCAATGAAAACCTGGCGCTGGGCGGCAAGCCCCTTGAAATGATCCGCACAACGGAAGGTCTGGTCCGTGTCGTTCACTACCTGGACGCCACCCGCGGTCGCATCTGAGCGCCGGCAGTTCGCGCTCACGCTGTGGCGGGCGGTGGAGGCCCAGCACGTCGTGTCCACCATGCCGCTGGTCGACAGCCTGGAAGAACAGGCTGTGCTGGAAGCCGTGCTCGACGCCGGCAAACCCGCCGTGCCCGCCGAGGCACGCCACCTGCACTACCTGCTGTTCACCCCGTTCCGCTATCCGCCCTCGCCCTGGGGCTCGCGCTTTCGCGCCAGCCAGGATCCGGGCGTGTTCTACGGCGCCAACGAGATCCGCACCGCCTGCGCCGAACTCGGCTACTGGCGCTGGCGCTTCCTCAACGACAGCCCGGCGCTGCCGCGCATCGACGCCCGTGCGCAGACGCTGTTCGAAGTGCGCGTCGACACCTGGGGCGTGGCGCTGGACACACCGCCGTTCGACCAGGACCACGCAACCTGGACCAACCCCGTCCACCACGAGCCCTGCCAGGCCTTCGGCCGCATCGCGCGCGAGGCCGGCCTCGGCATGATCCGCTACACCTCAGTGCGCGATCCCCGGCATGGCCCCTGCGGCGCGGTGCTGACTCCGCGTGCGTTCTCCCACCCGGCGCCGCTGGCCACCACCACCTGGATGCTGACGGTACGCCGCGACCGCGTGATCTGGCAGCGCGACGACCTGCAGCAGCGCGACAGCTTCGAATTCGAAGCCGCGCTGTGGCAGCGCACCATCGATAACGCCGGCAACGGCTGAACCTCTGCCCCGTGCCGGCAATCTAATCGTTATGGCAGGCGGCAATGCTCATCGCTGGAAGGTATTCTTAAACAGGTGTTGCATTGCGCAACCAGATGCTATATAGTCTTCTCTTCGACGGACGCGGGGTGGAGCAGTTGGCAGCTCGTCGGGCTCATAACCCGAAGGTCGCAGGTTCAAGTCCTGCCCCGCAACCAACCGCATGATGCGTATCAGCGGCACCGTCAAAGCAGATAAACCCGCCTCCGGCGGGTTTTTTGTTTTCTAGTGCTCTCCGACACCGGGCGACCCGATGCTGCCCTCCGTGCAGCGCCCGTCTGCCTTGGTCCCAGGGTGCCCCACCACCCCAATCATGCCTGCCGGCCCCCTCGGCGAGGGTGATACACTTTCGCCATTCCTCCCGGACGCCCCTCATGAAATTCTGCTCGAACTGTGGTCATGCGGTCGTATTGCGCGTGCCTGACGGCGACAACCGCCCGCGCAGTGTTTGCGACAACTGCGGCACCATCCACTACGTCAATCCCCGCAACGTTGTCGGCACGATCCCGGTGTGGGAAGACAAGATCCTGCTGTGCAAGCGCGCGATCGAGCCGCGCTACGGGTTCTGGACCCTGCCGGCGGGCTTCATGGAGATCGGCGAAACCACCGCACAGGCTGCCTCTCGCGAGACGCTGGAAGAAGCCGGGGCGCGCGTGCAGGTCGGCGAGCTGTTCTCGATCCTGAACGTGCCGCATGTGCACCAGGTGCATCTTTTCTACCTGGCCACGCTGGATGACCTGGATATCGCCCCCGGCGAGGAAAGCCTGGAGGTCAAGCTGGTGGAAGAGGCCGATGTGCCCTGGGATGAACTGGCATTCCCCACCGTGATCCACACCCTGCGCTGCTTCTTTGCCGACCGCGCCGCCGGGCGGCTGCAGGACGGCAGCTTCCGGCTGCACAGCCTGGATATCGACAAGCCCATGCGCCCGCTGACCAGCCGGGCCACGGTCACGCCCTGAGCGGCGCAGCTGCCGCGCATCGCCCTACGGCGCAGCCCGCATGATTGCCTGGCTGGACCCGCAAGACCCGTTTCCGCCGGTTGACGAGGCGCTCGGGCCCGATTCCGAGGCCCCCGGCCTGCTCGCCGCCAGCCGCGACCTGTCGCCCCAGCGGCTGCTGCTGGCGTACCGTCAGGGCATCTTCCCGTGGTATTCGAGCGGCCAGCCGGTGCTGTGGTGGAGCACCGATCCGCGCATGGTGCTGCCCCCGCCGGCGCTGCGCGTCTCTCTGAACCTGCGCAAGACCCTGCGGCGCGTGCTGCGCGATGCTGACTGGGAAATCCGCGTCGACGACGACTTCCTGGCGGTCATGCGCGCCTGTGCGACCACGCCGCGCGACGGCCAGGATGGCACCTGGATCACCGACGACATCATTGCCGCGTACGGTGCGCTGCACCGCAACGGCATGGCCCATTCCGTCGAAAGCTGGTACCGCGGCGAACGCGTGGGCGGCCTGTATGGGGTGGCGCTGGGGCGGATGTTCTTCGGCGAATCGATGTTCGCACACCGCACCGACGCCTCAAAGATTGCGCTGGCGGCGCTGTGCGCGTTCCTCGGCAATCACGGCGTGGCGATGATAGACTGCCAACAGGAAACCGACCACCTGGCCTCGCTGGGTGCGCGCCCGATCCCCCGCGCGGAATTCGTGGCCCATGTGCGGGCGGCGACGGCGCAGCCAGCGATCAGCCCGTGGCGGTTCGACAAATCGGTGCTGGAGCGCTGGGCCGGGACGCCAGCCGCGCCAGCTGGCTGAAACCTGGCACGGGACGCCCCGCTGACTGCGCGTCCGGCCGCATCGTCCCGCCCGGAGCCCCCTGAGTCATGAGCAAGCTGAAGGAACTTCCGCTCTCCGCGCTGCAGTTCTATGCCACGGCGCCCTACGCTTGCAGCTATCTCGACGGCCGCATGGCACGCTCCCAGGTCGCCACCCCGGCGCACCTGATCAATGCCGACGTCTATTCACGCCTGGTGCGCGCCGGCTTTCGCCGCAGCGGCATCTTCACCTACCGGCCTTATTGCGACGAATGCCATGCCTGCACGCCATGCCGCGTGGTGGTCGACCAGTTCGCGCCGGACCGCTCGCAGCGCCGCGCCTGGAGCCGGCACCAGCACCTGCAGGCACTGGTCGCGCCGCTGACCTATGTCGAAGAGCATTACTCGCTGTACCTGCTGTACCAGTCGATGCGCCACGCCGGCGGCGGCATGGACCAGGACAGCCGCGACCAGTATGAACAGTTCCTGCTGCAGAGCCGCGTCAACTCGCGCCTGGTGGAGTTCCGCGAACCGCCGGGCTCGCCCGAGGCCGGGCGCCTGCGCATGGTCAGCATGATCGACGTGCTCGACGACGGGCTGTCGTCGGTCTACACCTTCTATGACCCGCTTGAGCGCAACGCCAGCTATGGCACCTACAACATCCTGTGGCAGATCCGCCAGACGCTTGAGCTGGGCCTGCCGCACCTCTACCTGGGCTACTGGATCGCCGACAGCCGCAAGATGGCCTACAAGGCACGCTTCCGGCCGCTGCAGGTGCTGACCGGCAACCACTGGCATGCGTTCGAGGACGAAGCCGGGGATGCGGCCAGTCCGGCGCCTGCACCCACCCGGGAATAGCCAGGCCGCAGCATCCGGCCGCGCGCTGCCCGGGCATGCAGCCCAGCCGCTACAATGCGGGCCTGGTATTCACTCTGCCCTTGCCCCACGTGCTCAACGCGCTCTACCCCCTGTTTCGCCCCGCCCTGTTCTCGATGGATGCCGAGGACGCCCACCATTTCACGCTGAACAACCTGCTGCGCGCCCATCGCATGGGCCTGGGCGGCTGCATCGGCAACAAGATTGCCGCCGACCCGCGCACGGTCATGGGGGTGCGTTTCCCCAACCCGGTCGGCCTGGCCGCGGGGCTGGACAAGGACGGCGCCTATATTGACGGGCTGGCCGCGTTCGGCTTCGGCTTTATCGAGGTGGGCACGGTCACGCCGCGCGCGCAGCCGGGCAACCCGCGCCCGCGCATGTTCCGGCTGCCGCAAGCGGATGCGCTGATCAACCGCATGGGCTTCAATAACGGCGGCGTCGATGCCTTTGTCGCCAATGTGCGGGCATCGCGCTGGAAGGCCGAGGGCGGCGTGCTGGGGCTGAACATCGGCAAGAACGCCGATACGCCGATCGAGCGCGCCAACGATGATTACCTCTACTGCCTGGAACGCGTCTACCCGCACGCCAGCTACGTGACGGTCAACATCTCGTCGCCCAACACCAAGAACCTGCGCCAGCTGCAAGGCGCGAGCGAGCTGGACAGCCTGCTGTCGACGCTGAAAGACGCGCAGCAGCGCCTGGCCGACCAGCACAAGCGCTATGTGCCGCTGGCGCTGAAGATCGCGCCGGACCTGGATGCCGACCAGATCGGCAACATCGGCGACGCGCTGGTGCGGCACAAGATCGACGGCGTGATCGCCACCAACACCACCATCTCGCGCGATGCGGTCAAGGGCCTGCCCCACGCCGAGGAAGCCGGCGGCCTGTCCGGCCGCCCGGTGTTCGAGGCCTCGACCCGGGTGGTGCGCGCGCTGCACGGCGTGGTCGGCGACGCGGTGCCGATCATCGGTGTGGGCGGCATCTTCGGCGGCGCCGATGCGCGCGCCAAGATCGACGCCGGCGCGAAGCTGGTGCAGGTCTACAGCGGCCTGATCTACCGCGGCCCGGCGCTGGTGCGCGACTGCGCCGCGGCGCTGCGCGGCTGAGCCGGCGCCGTCAGGCAGCCTTTCGAAACGTGAATTCAAGATCCCCGCTTCGACTGCGAATATGTTGCGCGTGCCGCATCATTTTCCTCATGCCGGTGCAAGCCAGCATTCGAGGAAAACCTCGCCCCCGGATCGCGCAATTGCATGAAGATGTGGCCGCCGCAATCAGGGTAATCCACAAGCCAAATATGAATCCCGCGCAATAAAATGCGCCTCGATGGCGGATTGCGGGCGTCTGGCAGCATCCGATGCCCCACTTCCGCATGATGACTGTCCATATCGTGCGCGGGAAGTGGTATCCTCGCAGGCTTATCGCTGTCGCATCCGACGCGCCCGCGCACGCTCCCTCCAGCCGCAGGAAGCCGCTCGCGCCCGCCCGGACCGGCACCGTACGCCACCATGCGCGCGGGCCAGGACTGCGGACCGAACCATCCGCGGCCGTATCCAATCCAGAACCGAGTTTCGGGGAGAGCAGACAATGAAGTCCATCAAGGGTCTCGCAGCAACCAAGTCCATCCTGGGCGGCGCCGTGGCGCTGGCACTGCTGTACGGCGGCGCCGTGCAGGCCCAGACCGTCAAGGTGCTGTCGATCGTCGACCATCCCGCGCTGGACGCCATCCGCGACGGCGTGCGCGCCGAGCTGAAGGCCGCCGGCTATGACGCCGACAAGAGCCTGAAGTGGGAATACCAGAGCGCCCAGGGCAACACCGGCACCGCGGCGCAGATCGCCCGCAAGTTCGTCGGCGACAACCCGAACGCCATCGTTGCCATCGCCACCCCGTCGGCCCAGGCCGTGGTTGCCGCCACCAAGACCGTGCCGGTGGTCTACTCGGGCGTGACCGATCCGGTCGCCGCGCAGCTGGTCAAGAGCTGGTCGGCCTCGGGCACCAACGTGACCGGCGTGTCGGACAAGCTGCCGCTGGACAAGCAGGTCGCGCTGATCAAGCGTGTGGTGCCCAAGGCCAAGACCGTGGGCATGGTCTACAACCCGGGCGAAGCCAACTCGGTGGTGGTGGTCAAGGAACTGAGCGCGCTGCTGGCCAAGGAAGGCCTGACGCTCAAGGAAGCCGCCGCGCCGCGCACCGTGGACATCGGCCCGGCCGCCAAGAGCCTGATCGGCAAGGTCGATGTGATCTACACCAACACCGACAACAACGTGGTGTCGGCGTATGAGTCCCTGGTCAAGGTCGCCAACGAATCCAAGATCCCGCTGGTGGCCGCCGATACCGACAGCGTCAAGCGTGGCGCCGTGGCCGCGCTGGGCATCAACTACGGCGACCTGGGCCACCAGACCGGCAAGGTCGTGGTGCGCATCCTGAAGGGCGAGAAGCCGGGCGCGATCGCCTCGCAGACCAGCGACAACCTGGAGCTCTTCGTCAACACGGGCGCCGCTGCCAAGCAAGGCGTCACGCTCTCGCCGGAGCTGGTCAAGGAAGCCAAGACGGTCATCAAGTAAGCCCGGACCAGCACTGCCCCCTGCCGTCGCGAGACGGCGGGTGCTCCGTCGGGCCTATCCGGCCCGACGGGACAGAACAGGGCGAGGCGGCCGTCAGCCCCACACGGGCGTGCCGGCCCACCCGCCCCGAAGGCGGCGCCAAGGCAGCCGCCAGCCCCTGCAACAGGATTCCCCCATGTCCCTCTTTTCCCTTCTGGGCGCCCTGGAGATCGGCCTGATCTTCAGCCTGGTGGCGCTCGGGGTGCTGATCTCCTTCCGCATCCTCAACTTCCCCGACCTGACCGTTGATGGCAGCTTTCCGCTCGGCGGCGCCGTCGCCGCGACGCTGATCGCCGCTGGCCAGGACCCGTTCGTGGCCACTGCCGTGGCGATCGCGGCCGGCGCGCTGGCAGGCTTCATCACCGGCTGGCTCAATGTGCGCCTGAAGATCATGGATCTGCTCGCCAGCATCCTGATGATGATCGCGCTGTACTCGGTCAACCTGCGCATCATGGGCCGCCCCAATGTGCCGCTGATCACCGAGCCCACGCTGTTCACCATCCTGCAGCCCGACTGGCTGCCTGACTACGTGCTGCGCCCGCTGGTGCTGCTCGTGGTGGTGGTGGTGGCCAAGGTCGGCCTGGACTGGTTCTTCAGCTCGCAGCTGGGCCTGGCGATGCGCGCCACCGGCGCCAACCCGCGCATGGCTCGCTCGCAAGGCATCCCCACCGGCCGCGCCACGCTGGCCGGCATGGCGCTGTCCAATGCACTGGTGGCACTGGCCGGCGCGCTGTTCGCGCAGACCCAGGGCGGCTCCGATATCTCCATGGGCATCGGCACCATCGTGATCGGACTGGCCGCGGTGATCATCGGCGAAACCATCCTGCCGGCACGCCGCCTGATCTGGACCACGCTGGCCGTGGTGCTGGGCGCCATCCTGTACCGCTTCTTCATCGCGCTGGCGCTGAACAGCGACTTCATCGGCCTCAAGGCGCAGGACCTGAACCTGGTCACCGCCGCGCTGGTGACGATCGCGCTGGTGCTGCCGGCGACCCGCAAGAAGCTGTTCGCCCGCAAGAACGGAGGTGCCTGAGATGCTGCGCGCACAAGACCTGAAGCTCACTTTCAACCCAGGCACCCCCATCGAGACCCGCGCCCTGCGCGGCCTCAGCCTGGAGATCCCGAGCGGCCAGTTCGTGGCCGTGATCGGCTCCAACGGCGCCGGCAAGTCGACCTTCCTGAACGCGATCAGCGGCGACCAGATGGTCGACTCGGGCCGCATCACCATCGATGACACCGACGTCACGCGCCAGCCCGCATGGGACCGCGCCCACCTGGTGGCCCGCGTGTTCCAGGACCCGATGGCCGGCACCTGCGAGGCGCTGACCATCGAGGAAAACATGGCCCTGGCGATGGCCCGCGGCAGCCGCCGCGGTTTCCGCCCGGCACTGAACCGCGCCTCGCGCGAGCTGTTCCGCGAAAAGCTGCGCCTGCTCAACCTGGGCCTGGAAAACCGCCTGACCGACCGCATCGGCCTGCTCTCCGGCGGCCAGCGCCAGGCGGTGAGCCTGCTGATGGCCTCGCTGCAGCCGTCGCGCATCCTGCTGCTGGACGAGCACACCGCCGCGCTGGACCCGAAGACCGCGGCGTTCGTGCTGGAGCTGACCGCGCGCATCGTCGAGGAAAGCAAGCTGACCACCATGATGGTCACGCACAGCATGCGCCAGGCGCTCGACTACGGCCAGCGCACGGTGATGCTGCACCAGGGGCAGGTGGTGCTGGACGTGTCGGGCGACAAGCGCAAGGGCCTGGATGTGCCGGACCTGCTGAAGATGTTCGAGCAGACGCGGCACGAGCAGCTGGATGATGATGCACTGTTGCTGGGTTGAAGACAGCGGGCAATGAAGACGGGGAGCCAGGCGGCTCCCCTTTTTCATCCCAGTGCGCGACGCTTCAGTCGATAGTGATATGCCGCTGCCGAATCACGCCGGCCCAGCGCGTGCTTTCCTTCTGGATGGTAGTGGCAAGCTGCTGCGGCGTGCCGCCGGCGGCTTCCATCCCCAGCGTGGCCAGCTTTTCCTTCAGCGTCGCATCAGCCAGCACTGCATCAACATGCTGACTGAGCTTGCGCACGATCTCCGCGGGCGTACCGGCCGGGGCCATCAGCGCATACCACGACAACGCCTCGAACTTCGGGAAGCCCTGTTCGGCGATGGTCGGTACATCGGGCAGCACCGCGGAGCGCTTGGCGCTGGCCACACCCAGCGGGCGCAGCTTGCCGGCCTTGATATAGGGCAGCGCCGCCGACATCTGCGCGAACATCATCGTCACCTGGCCGCCGACCACATCGGTCATGGCCGGGCTGATGCCCTTGTACGGCACGTGGTTCAGCTTGACATGGGCATCCAGCTGCAGCAGTTCGCCGGCCAGGTGCGCCTGGCTGCCGGCGCCGGGCGAAGCAAAGCTCAGCTCACCCGGCTTCTGCCCGGCCAGCTTGAGCAGTTCCGCCAGTGATTTGACTGGCGTGGCCGCATTAACCACCAGCACGTTCTCGGCGGTGGCCAGCATCGCCACCGGCGCCAGGTCGGCCGGCTTGTACGGCAGGTTCGGCATCAGCGTGGGGTTCACCGCGATATTGCCGACCGGCACCAGCGCCAGCGTATAGCCGTCGGGCGCGGCCTTGGCCACCATGTCGACGCCGATAGTGCCGGCGGCGCCGGCCTTGTTCTCTACCAGCACGCTCTGGCCGGTGGCCTTGGCGATGCCTTCGCCGACCGCGCGGCCGAGCACATCGGCGGGCCCGCCGGCGGCGAACGGCACCACGATGCGCACCGGCTTGGCGGGATACCCAGGCGGCTGGGCCAGCGCGGGTGCGGCAGCGAGCCACGGCGCGCAGGCCGCGATGCAGCCAAGCAGGCAGCGCATGGCCATGCGTCGAAGGACAGGATTTACGGCGGGCTTCACGGCAGCTTCCACATCAGGTTTCACAGCGGTCTTCATGACGGTTCCCCTATTTGGCAGTGATCAGGCTTGGCTCCCCCACCGCGCCGGCAGTCTAGTTATTGTGCTTGGCCGTGCCCGGTCCGGCATCGGTCAGCGCAAACCCCGCCTGGTCCGCTTCGCGTGCGAGTTCAGGCAGAACGGCATAGTCGGGCGGTTGCACCGGCGCAAAGCGCGCCAGCCCCAGCATGGACAGCAACGCGCTCCCCGTTGCACCCTCATGCAGCGTCAGCAGCGCGGCACGCACATACGCGCACTCGTGCCGGTCGGCCTGCGCCGAGGCGACCAGCGGCGGGATCGGCGCGGCCGGGGTCACCTCCAGCGTTTTCAGCTGGCCCGCGAGCCCGGGTTCGAAGCGGCGCAGCAGGTCCAGCACATAGCTGTCGACCACTCCCACCTCGGCGTCCCCGCCGATGACCGCGTCGATGACTTGGCGCGGGTCGGCGTGGGTGCGGCGGCAGGCCGGTACAGCGCACGGGTGCCGGCCGGCGCCAGCCGCATCAGGTGATGGCGCGGCGCGTTGTAGCCCGAGTTGGACTCAGGCAGCATGCATGCCAGCCGAGCGCCGAAGGTCTGCGCCAGCGCCTGCACCGGCGCGTCAGCACGCACGATGAATTCGCTGAAGTAGACCGGGCGCCCGCCGTAGCGTGCCAGCGCCGGCACCGGCGCGGCCAGCAATTGCGGCGTTACCGGCGCGCTGGCATAGGGGTAGCCGCACATGAATACACAGCCGCAGTCCGGCCGCGCCCACAACGCGTTGACCGGGGCCGGCGCGGGATGTTCGACATATGGCAGGTCCACGCCGGCGCGGTCGGCCACGTGCGCCAACAGCGCGCGCCACGCCTGCTCCACCGGCGCGCTGACCGAGTACATGCGGGCGTTGGCGATCATGCGTAGAGCAGCCTCTGGCCCAGGCCGCGGCTCTCGGCCTTTTTCAGGATGGCGTGGCCCAGCGCGATATCGCTCAGCGACAGGCCGCGGTGCCAGAACAGGTTGGTCTCGTCGTCGCTCTGGCGGCCCGGCTTGCGCCCGGCGACGATCTCGCCCAGTTCGGCATAGAGCGTCTGTTCCGACAGCTTGCCGGCTTCCACATGCGCGCGCAGCGAGCCGAACATGCCGCCCTTGCACTGGCCCCAGTCATCCACCACCATCCTGGTCATGATGTCGGTCAGCGACAGCTCGACCGCGCTCATGGTGCCGTACGGCACGACAAAGGCGCCGGGCTTGATCCACTCCGTCTTCAGCATCGGCGTCGGCCGCTCCAGGCGCGAGGCCTCGATCACAATATCGGCGCCGCGCACGCACGACTCCCAGTCTTCGGTGACGACGATCTTCTTGCCGAGATCGCGCTCCAGCCTCGCCGCGAAGGCATTGCGGCTTTCGGGGCGGCGCGAGTGCACGCGGATCTCGTCGAAGTCGAACAGGCTGTCGAGCAGGCGCACGTTCCAGTAGGAGGTGCCGCGCGCGCCGATATGGCCCAGCACCTTGCTGTTGCGGCGCGCCAGATGCTTGGCACCGAGCGCGGTCAGCGCGCCAGTGCGCGCGTCGGTAATGAAGGTGGCATCGATCATCGCCACCGGCATGCCGGTGCGCGGATCGAACAGGTTGAGCATCGCCATTTCCGATGGCAGCCCGAGCTTGTAGTTGTCGACGAAGTCGCCGACGATCTTGACGCCTGCCAGTCCCAGCGGCGCCACATAGCCGCGCAACACGTTGAAGTGGCCGTTGAAGGCGGGGTCGGGAATCAGGTGCACGCGTGGCTCGATCACGGTCTGGCCGTTGCCCTGCGCCACCAGCGCCTGCTCGACCGCGTCGAGGATCTCGGCGTCGGTCATTTCCAGGCGCGCAATGTCCTTGCCGTTAATGTAGGTGAGATGAATGTCGCTCATACAGTCTCCTGCCTCCGGGATGGAAAACCCTGCACATCGCTGGTGCGTGCCCTGTGGCGCGCGGCGTGTGTCGATGGAGTCCAGTGTAGGTATGGCGCCATTGACTGTCATATGCTTATATGTCCGCCAGCCTTAACATCAGGTTAATACCATGAAAATGAACCTACGCCAGATCGAGGTATTCCGCGCCGTGATGCTGACCGGCTCGATCAGCGGCGCGTCCAAGCTGCTGTATGTGTCGCAGCCGGCCATCAGCCGGCTGATGTCGCACACCGAGCAACGCCTCGGCCTGGAACTGTTCCGCCGCACCAAGGGGCGGCTCTACCCCACGCCGGAAGCGCGGCGTCTGCTGGGCGAAGTCAATGCGGTCTACGAAGGGATCGAGCGCGTCAACGAGATCGCAGAGGACCTCGCGGCCAACCGAACTGGCAGCCTGCGCATCACGTGCAGCCCCAACCTCGGCCAGACCGTGCTGCCGCGCGCCATCGCCAGCTTCCGCGCTGCACACCCGGCGGTGCGCGTGGTGGTGCGTACGCAGATTCCGGGCAACATGCTGCGCGCGCTGCTATCGGGACAGGTGGACCTGGCGGTGTCGAACATGCCGCTGGTGCACCCCAACCTCGAGGCGCGCCTGCTGGTGAAAAACGAGATCGTGGCGCTGGTGCCGGTGGGGCATCCCCTGGCCACGCGCAAGTGGGTGCGCCCGGCCGACCTGATCGGCGAGGACCTGATCGGCTACGGACAGGACGTACCGTTTGGCTTGCTGGTGCACGAGATGTTCGGCAACGAGGGCGACCAGCCCGATATGCGGGTGCAGGTGGAACAGGCCCACGTGGCGCGCGCACTGGCGCAGGCCGGCGCCGGCATCGCGCTGGTCGACGCCATGACAGTGTTCGGCGGGGACTGGCCCAACATCGTCGCGGTGCCGGTACGCACGAAGGTCAATGCCTCGGTGCAGATCTTCCATGTGCAGACTGAACCGCTGTCGCGGCTGTCGCTGGAATTCGTGGATACGCTGACGGGGATGATGAAGGGCTAGTAGTGGTGCTGTACTGAAGCCTCAGACCGTTGCCGCCTTGTCCAGCCAGCGCGTCAGCTGGTCCGTCACAGCCGAACTCGAAAACGAGCAGCTATCCTGCGCGAACACTGACGACATCTCGAGCCGGCGCAGCAACTCTTCCATCGCCTGCCCGTAGACCGGCGGCAGCGCCAGCCCGGTACCGGCTTCGCGCCATGCGCGCACCAAATCGCCAGCGGGCATCGATCCGGCCAGGTGCTGGTCCAGTGCGGCACGCATGCGCGCCAGGACTTCGCTGTTGGCTGTGCTCATGAACGTGCTCTCCTTTCCTTGTATAGTTCGCGGAACGTCCGGCCCGACGGGGCCGGCATGTCGCGGGTTTCGGTCCAGCCCTTGCCCGCCATCGGCAGGCTGGCAATCAGCTTGTTGCTGCCGCCCATGCGCCCCAGCAGCCAGGCGCCGATGCGCGTGGCAAAGGCATACAGTTCCGGGCGCTTGGCGACGTAGTCCCACGCCTGCAGCGCAAAGCGCTCCTGCCACGGCCGCAGGCCGCGCTCCATCTGCTTCTCGCGCAGCTTGCGCAGCAGGTCCGACAACGGGATCGATGCCGGGCACACGCGGTTGCACTCGCCGCACATGGTCGCTGCCTGCGGCAGGTCCACCGCATTGGCCAGGCCGACGTAGCTGGGCGTCAGCACGCTGCCCATCGGGCCCGGATAGACCCAGCCGTACGCGTGGCCGCCGATCTTCTGGTAGACCGGGCAGTGGTTCATGCAGGCGCCGCAGCGGATGCAGCGCAGCATCTCCTGGAAGTCGCCGCCGATCAACCCGGTGCGCCCGCCATCGACCAGCACGAAGTACATGTGCTCGGGGCCGTCGCGCTCACCATCGGCGCGCGGGCCGGTCAGCAGCGAGAAGTAGTTCGAGATGGCCTGGCCGGTGGCCGAGCGCGGCAGCAGGCGCATCACCGTGGCCAGGTCTTCCAGCGTCGGCAGCACCTTTTCGATGCCGGTCACGGCCACGTGCACGCGCGGCATCACCGTGCACATGCCCTCATTGCCCTCGTTGGTGACCACCGCCACCGAGCCGGTCTCGGCAATGATGAAGTTGCCGCCGGTGACACCCATGTCGGCGCTCAGGAACTCCGGGCGCAGCACTTCGCGCGCCTCGCGCGTCATCTCCGGGATCTCGGTCAGCCGCGGCTTGTGGTGGACCCTGGCGAACAGGTCGGCGATCTCGTCCTTGTCCTTGTGCACCACCGGCGCAATGATGTGCGACGGCGGTTCCGAGTCGTTGATCTGCAGGATGTACTCGCCCAGGTCGGTCTCGATGCTCTGCACGCCCATCTCGCCAAGCACCTGGTTCAGGCGCATTTCCTCGGTCACCATGGACTTGCTCTTGATGACCTTCTTCACGCCGTGCTTCTGCGCGATCTCGGCGACCAGGCGCGCGGCATCGGCGGTGGTCTCGGCAAACAGCACCGTGGCGCCGCGCTGCGTCGCATTCTCTTCGAAGGTGGCCAGCCAGACGTCGAGGTTTTCCAGCGCGCGGTCGCGGCGCTCCCTGAGGGCCTCGCGCGTGGCGTCGAAGTCGATATCGCGGATCGCGTCGGCGCGTGCCGTGACGAACTTGGTCGAAAGCTTCTTCAGGTTCTGCTGCAAGCGCTGGTCGGCCAGCTTCTGGCCGGCGCGCGCCTTGAATTCCATGCTGTGGACTTGCATCGTGGCGATTCCCCCGATTTCAGCGCATGTCAGGCGTCGCCCGCCAGCACCTGGGCAATATGCAGCACGCGCGTGCTGCTGTCGCCGGTGCGGCGCAGGCGGCCTTCGATATTGAGGATGCAGCCCAGGTCGCCCAGCACCACTGTATCGGCGCCGCTCGCCTTGATGTTGGCGCACTTCTCGTCGACGATCGCCGTCGAGATATTGCCGTACTTGACCGAGAAGGTGCCGCCAAAACCGCAGCAGGCTTCGCAATCCTTCATTTCTGTCAGCTGCACGCCCGGCAGGCGCGACAGCAGCTCACGCGGCTGCTGCTTGACACCCAGCTCGCGCAGGCCGGAACAGGAGTCGTGATAGGTGACATGGCCCGAGAACGACGACGGCAGCGTCTGCACCCTGGCCACGTTGACCAGGAAATCCGTCAGCTCGAACACGCGTTCGCGCAGGCGTTCGTAGCGGCCGTTGAGTTCGGGATCGTTGCGCAGCAGGTCGGCGTAGTGGTGGCGGATCATGCCGCCGCAACTGCCCGACGGCACCACGATGTAGTCGAACATCTCGAACTCGCGCAGGAATTTCTCCGCCAGGTCGCGCGACACCGCGCGCTCGCCCGAGTTGTAGGCCGGCTGGCCGCAGCAGGTCTGCGCCTCGGGCACCATGACCTCGTAGCCGGCGGCTTCCAGCAGCTTGAGCACCGAAAACCCGATTTCCGGACGCATCAGGTCCACCAGGCAGGTGGCGAACAGACCAACTCGCATTGTCGACTTCTCCAGACCCGAAACCCCGCAATTATGCGCGTTTGCGTCGCACGTGGCGCACAAACCGTTGAGCAAGGACGTGAATCCGGTGCAATGCACATCACTTCCCCGGGGCAACATCACCGGGCGTTTCTTACGGTAATGTCATTTCACCTATTGAAATTTTCACGATGCGAGATAGAATCAGGCAGACGCTTAAAAATGCCGCAAGGCAACATTTCTCCTTTTCCCATCTATGTCCGACGCAGACAAGTCACCCGGCAAGACGTCCATCCAGGTCATCGAGCGCATGATGACCCTGCTGGACGCACTCGCCCAGCACGCCGACCCGGTCAGCCTGAAAGAGCTGTCGCTGGCCACGGGGCTGCATCCTTCCACCGCCCACCGCATCCTCAACGACATGGTGGCCTGCCGCTTTGTCGACCGTTCCGATCCTGGCAGCTACCGGCTCGGCATGCGGCTGCTGGAACTGGGCAACCTGGTCAAGGCACGCCTGTCGGTGCGCGACGCGGCGCTGGCGCCGATGCGCGCGCTGCACCGCGTCACCGGCCAGACCGTAAACCTGTCGGTACGCCAGGGCGACGAGATCGTCTACATCGAGCGCGCCTACAGCGAGCGCTCGGGCATGCAGGTGGTACGCGCCATCGGTGGCCGCGCGCCGCTGCACCTGACCTCGGTCGGCAAGCTGTTCCTGGCTGCCGACGAAGCCGCGCGCGTGCGCAACTACGCCACCCGCACCGGGCTGGCCGGACATACCCGCACCTCGATCACCGACCTGACCAAGCTGGAGCGCGAGCTCAGCTGGGTGCGCTCCAACGGCTATGCGCGCGACAATGAAGAGCTGGAACTGGGCGTGCGCTGCATTGCCGCCGGCATCTATGACGACTCGCGCCGGCTGGTGGCCGGGTTGTCGCTGTCGGCGCCGGCCGACCGGCTGCAGGATAGCTGGCTGCAGAACCTGAAGGACACAGCGCTGCAGATCTCGCGCGGCATGGGCTACGTGACCGAAGCCGCCGCCTGAAAACCGCATTACCAGCCACCACCAACGCGCGGGCTGCCGTCATGGCAGTCCGCGCGTTTTGCTTTTGGGGCTGCGGTCATCCCAATTCAATGGTTTACCCTTAGTTTTCAGATAACCAGCAAACCTTATAATCGGCACCCATGCGAACCCGCGCCGTCACCCTCACCGAACAGGTCACCCGCCAGCTGCGCGCCGATATCGAAAGCGGCGCCTACCCCGTCGGCAGCCGGCTGCCGACCGGCAGGCAGCTGGCCGAGCAGTACGGCGTCAGCGCCGCGGTGATCCGCGAAGTCACCGAGCACCTGCGTTCGCAGGGGTTCGTCGAGTCACGCCAGGGCGTTGGCTGCACGGTGCGCTCGCGTACCGGCGCGGCGGGGTTCCAGCTGCCGCGCGAACCCGATATCGACGCCAGCGGGCTGGCCGACCTGTACGACCTGCGCATCGACCTGGAAGGCGCCGCCGCGGCGCTGGCCGCCATGCGCCGCACCGATGAGGACGTAGCCGCACTTAGCGCATTGCTGCAGCGGCTGCACGCTCATCTCTACGACCCGCAGCCGGCCGCCGATATCGACGCCGCCTTCCATATCGGCATTGCCGCCGCCACGCACAACCCCTATTACCGCCAGCTGCTGCAGTACCTGAACCTGCAGCTGCACCAGGCCGTGGCCACCGCGCGCGCCAATACGCTGCGCCAGGCAGGGCTGGCCGAGACCGTGCATGCCGAGCATGAAGCGATCGTCGAAGCCATCCGCCGCGGCGATGCCGCGGCAGCCCGCGCGGCTGCGGTGACGCACCTGCAATGCGCCGCACGCCGGCTTGGCCTTGTGCTGCGCGCGCGCGCCG
Source organism: Cupriavidus necator (assembly GCA_022041995.1). Classification (GTDB taxonomy): domain Bacteria; phylum Pseudomonadota; class Gammaproteobacteria; order Burkholderiales; family Burkholderiaceae; genus Cupriavidus. The sequence goes on along the minus strand of CP074381.1, from coordinate 1,535,189 downwards.
ATGAAGCGTCGACAGCGCGCGGCGCCAGCCACCCTTCCCTTTCCTGAGACGACACCGCCATCATGCATATCGGCCAATTCGCCCAGCGGCTCACCGAGGCCCTCGGCACCGACACCGTCCTGACCAATCCCGACGACATCGCCCCGTGGCTGTCTGACTGGCGCGGCATCTACCGCGGCCAGGCCCAGGCCGTGCTGCGGCCGCGCACCGTGGACGAGGTGTCGCGCGCCCTGGCGCTGTGCCAGCAGGCCGCGGTGCCGGTGGTGCCGCGCGGCGGCAATACCGGCCTGTGCGGCGGCGCCACGCCCGATGCGCAGGCGCAGAACGTGGTGCTGAGCCTGGATCGCATGAACGCGGTGCGCTCGCTCGACACCATCGCCAACACCATGGTTGCCGAGGCCGGCTGCATCCTCGGCAACCTGCGCCGCGCGGCGCAGGACGCCAACCGGCTGCTGCCGCTGTCGCTGGCGGCCGAAGACTCGTGCCAGATCGGCGGCAACCTTGCGACCAATGCCGGCGGCGTGAACGTGGTGCGCTATGGCATGGCGCGCGAGCTGGTGCTGGGCGTGGAAGCGGTGCTGCCCAATGGCGAGGTCTTCCACGGCCTGCGCACGCTGCGCAAGGACAATACCGGCTATGACCTGAAGCAGCTGCTGATTGGCTCCGAAGGCACGCTCGGCGTGATCACCGCGGCCGCGCTGCGGCTGTTCCCGCGCACCGACACGCGCAGCGTGGTGCTGGCGGCGGTGGCCTCGCCGGCGCAGTCGCTGGCACTCTATGAGCTGCTGTTCGCGCAATGCGGCGCACGCCTGCAGGCCTTCGAATTCTTTACCGGCGACTGCCTGGACCTGGTGCTCACGCACGCGGAAGGAGTGCAGGAACCGTTTGCGCAACGCTACCCCGCCTATGTGCTGGTGGAGCTGGCCGACACCACCGATGAAGCGGCACTTAACGCGCTGCTCGAACGCGTCATCGGCGAGGCGCTGGAGCGCGAGCTGTGCCTCGACGCCGCCGTGTCTGCCTCGCTCGCACAATTGCAGGCGCTGTGGAAACTGCGCGAGGAAATCTCTGAAGCACAGCGCGCCGACGGCCCGCACCTGAAGCACGACATCTCGCTGCCGATCGAGCAGATCCCGGCCTTCATGACCTCGATGGAAACGCGGCTGCGCGTGCTCGATCCCGCCATCCGGCCCTTTATCTTCGGGCACTTCGGCGACGGCAACCTGCACTACAACCTGTCGCGCCCAGCCGGCGCGCCCAAGGACTGGGCGGCCACGCAAGGCGATGCGGTGACCGACGCGGTGCTGGACGAAGTGATGCGCTACGGCGGCAGCATCAGTGCCGAGCATGGCATCGGCCAGCTCAAGCGCCATGCCTTCCTGGCCATGAAGGACCCGCTGGAACTGCGGCTGATGCGCGAGATCAAGGCCGTGTTCGACCCGGCCGGCATCATGAACCCCGGCAAGCTGCTCTGACGGCTGTGGCCGCCTGAAAGAAAAACGCGCCGTAGCACGGCGCGTTTTTTTTCTGGACAGGCGTTCCGTATCAGATGCCGCGCGACTGCTGCGCGGCCAGGATCGCGTGCGCGCCGCCCGGGCCTGCGTCAGGTTCGGCGACGACGGGAAGCCACGCGGCGGGGACGATGGCGACGGCGCATGCTCCAGCCAGTCCTTGACGCGGTTGGCATCGGCAAAGCGCGACAGCTTGCCGGCCGAGTCCAGGAACACCATCACCACGTTGCGGCCCTGGACCTTGGCCTGCATCACCAGGCACTGGCCGGCTTCGGAGATAAAGCCGGTCTTCTGCAGGCCGATCTCCCAGTTGCCGCCGCGCACCAGGCGGTTGGTGCTGACGTAGTGCTGGGTGCGCCCCAGCACGTTGACCTCATGCTCGGTCTGCGTCGAGAACTCGCGGATGGTCGGGTTGCGGTACGCCGCGTTGACCATGCGCACCAGGTCCGTTGCGCTCGACACATTGCTGCTCGACAGGCCGCTGGAATCGACGAAGTGGCTGTCGTTCATGCCCAGCTCGCGGGCCTTGCGGTTCATCGCCTGCACAAAGGCCGGCAGGCCGCCCGGGTAGTTGCGGCCCAGCGCCGACGCGGCGCGGTTCTCGGACGACATCAGCGCCAGCAGCAGCAGTTCCTGGCGCGTCAGCTGCGTACCAAAGCGCAGGCGCGAGCTGCTGTGCTTTTCGGTGTCGCGGTCGTCTTCGGAGATGGTCAGGACTTCGTCCATCGGCAGGCGGGCGTCCATCACCACCAGCGCGGTCATCAGCTTGGTGATCGAGGCAATCGGCAGCACCGCACTGGCGTTCTTCTGGAACAGCACCTCGTTCGAGTTCTGGTCCATCACCAGCGCCACGCTGGAACGCAGTGCCAGCGCGTCATCGGTGTCGCGCAAGCCCATGGCTTCGCCCAGCGACGGCTTGGCCGGGGTGAAGACGGCGCGCACGGGTGCCGCGCGCTGGGCCACGACGGTGTGGCGCTTGCCGTTCTTCAGCACCACCACTTTGCGCGTGCCGCTTGCTTCGCTCTTGGCGACCTTGGCGCCACGTGAACTCTTCGAAGCACTTTTTTTCTCGGCGTTAGCCGATGTTGCCTGCTTCTTGGATGTTTTTTGGGTAGTTGCGGACGTGGTGGCCGCATCGGCCACGGGCGCCGCGACCATCGACACCGACACCAGGACCGCGGCGGCAACAGCGGACAGGGGTGCGGAGCCGAAGAATCTGGAAAAAATGGAATCAGACCGGAACATGATTCGTTCAGCGCATAAGAATGGCGCTAGTGTAGGAAAGAAAGAAATTGTTAGCAAGATTAAAGACTTACAGACGCTCCTTAAAGTTCGATTTGCAAACATTTCCACATTACGGAAAAAACCACCAAAAGGTCACGTTTGCATGCGAACCGCCTCTGGCTTGCCCCAGGCGTACCCGGGTTCAACTTGCTGCCCTTTGAAACACTCCAGCCAATACAGGGAAATCGCCTTGTATATCGGCATTCATCGTTACACATTGATACAAACTTTGCTATGAGAGGAAACGCGCGAACCCGCTGACCGGTTCACGTTCCGTGGTCAGTTGGTTCTCGATCGCCTCCGGGTCGGCAAAACCCAGTGACATGCCGCACACCACCATTTCCTCCGGCGGCAGCCGCAGGTGACTGCCAATGATCTTGTGGAACTGCGTGAACGCCGCCTGCGGGCAGGTATCGAGCCCGCGCGCCCGGGCGGCGACCATGATGCTTTGCAGGAACATGCCGTAGTCCAGCCAGCTGCCCTGCTCCATGATGCGGTCGATGGTGAAGATCATCCCTACCGGCGCATCAAAGAAACGGAAGTTGCGCGCGTGCTGTTCATGCATGCGCGCCTTGTCTTCGCGGCTGATCTCAAGCAGCCCGTACAGGTCCCAGCCCACCTTGCGCCGCCGCGACAAGTAGGGATCGGCCCACTCGCGCGGGTAGTACGGATACTCCTCCAGGTATTTGCTGTCGCGCTCGGGGTCTTCGTAGGCGCCCAGCACATCGGCGCACAGCTTGGCCTTGGCCTCGCCGGACAGCACATAGACCCGCCACGGCTGCGTATTGGTGCCCGACGGCGCACGGCTGGCCACGCCCAGTATTTCTTCGACGGTCCGGCGCGGCACGTGCGTATCGAGAAAGGCCCGCACCGAACGCCGCGTCAGGATCGCGCGATCCACGCAGTCCACGGCATCCTGCGAACCGAATTGCATCTCGTGGGACATCTTGTTCATCTCCAGTTGCCCCGTCCTTACCCTTGCCCGCCCGTCACTGCGTCGGTCATCACCAACGGCAGCAACGCCTCGCGCAGCGGCTCGGGCAACGGCACCGGCCGGCGCGTGGCGCGATCGACATAGACGTGGATGAAATGCCCCTGCGCGGCAGCGGTCTCGTTGTCGCCGCTGAACAGCCCGACCTCATAGCGCACGCTCGACGTACCCAGCCTTGTCACGCGCAGGCCGGCCACGACGGTCTCGGGGAAGCTGAGCGACGAGAAGTAGTTGCACTGCGTCTCGATCACCAGCCCGATCGTGTCGCCCGACGTGACATCGAGCACGCCCTGCCGGATCAGGTAGGTATTCACCACGGTATCAAAGTAACTGTAGTAGACAACGTTGTTGATGTGGCCATAGACATCGTTATCCATCCAACGCGTGGTGATCGGCTGGAAGTACGGATAGGCACTGCGCGACTCGGCTTGCGGTTTCATGAGACGTGGGCGGGACAAGAGGGGAGAGGAATATTCTGAAATCCCGCATACGCAACACGAACGCGCCGCGGCTAGCGGCGGATGACAAGTGCGACCCCAAGCGCCGCGAGCACCATGCCGGCGGCGGCCAGCGGCGGAAAGCGCTCGCCGAAGAGCAGCCAGGCCATCACCGCGGTAGTGGGCGGCGTCAGGTACATCAGGCTGGACACTTTGGTGGCCGCGCCCTGCCGGATCAGCAGGAACAGCAGCGAGATCGCGCCGATCGACAGCGCCACCACCGACCACGCCATGGCACCAAACATCGCGGCACTCCACTGCACCGCGCGGGTCTCGAACAGGAACATGAACGGCACGCACGCAAGTGCCGCCGCGGCGAACTGGATCACCGAGCCCATGCGCAGGTCGAACACCGGGCAGAAGTGCTTCTGGTAGACCGTGCCGACCGTGATGCTGAGCAAGGCGCCACCCGCCAGTGCCAGGCTTGCCGGCGTGAGCCCGCTGGCACCCAGCTTGTTGGCCACCACCAGCGCCACGCCGGCAATGCCCAGCAGCAGCCCCAGCCACTGGTGCGCGCCGATGCGCTCACCCATGCGCGTGGCGATCAGCGCGGTCAGGATCGGCTGCATGCCAACGATCAGCGCCGATACCCCGGCGGGCATGCCAAGCTTGATCGCCGCCCAGACGCCGCCCAGGTAGCCCGTCTGCAGCAGCAGCCCGGCGACGGCGATATGGCCGACCGCGCGCCAGTCTGTTTCCGCCTTGCCTGGCAGGCGCGGCAGCGGCACGCGCGCCAGCAGCACGAATGGCACCATCAGCACCACCACGCCGGCAAAGCGCAGGAACAGAAAGGTCATCGGCTCCGCATACGGCATGCCGTATTTGGCGACGATAAAGCCGGTGCTCCAGATCAGCACGAACAGCCACGGCATCGACGCCACCCACAACGTGGCGCGGGCGCCTGCCGCTGCGCCGCCTTGCTCCATCACCCCGCTCATGAGGCCAGCGCCACCTGTGCATGGCGCGCGTGATATTGCGCGGCCAGGCTCACAGTCTGCGCGTGGACCGCAACAGTGTCCTCGATCTGGTTGCCGTAGCCGCCCGCCATCGCCACCGCCACCGGCAACTGGCGCGCATGCGCGGCATCGAACACCAGCCGGTCGCGCCGTGCCAGGCCCGCAAGGGTCAGCCTGAGCCGCCCGAGGCGATCGCCCTCATGCGGATCGGCACCGGCCAGGTAGATGAGCAGCTCAGGATCGAAGCGGCTGAACAGCGTGCCCAGCGCCGCCTGCAGCGCCTGCGCATAGGTGTCGTCGTCGCAGCCGTCCGGCAGGCCGACGTCCAGGTCGCTGGCCTCTTTGCGGAACGGATAGTTCTTCTCGCCATGCAGCGACAGCGTGAACACGGACGGATCGCCTTGCAGGATCGACGCGGTGCCATTGCCCTGGTGCACGTCCAGGTCGACCACGGCCACGCGCCGCACGGCGCCATCGCGCTGCAGCACGCGGGCCGCAATGGCGGCATCGTTGAACACGCAGAAGCCGCCGCCCTTGTCGGCATACGCATGGTGGGTGCCGCCCGCCAGGTTCACGGCAATGCCTTCGCGCAGCGCCATCCTGCAGGCCTCGATGGTGGCGCCAGCGGAGCGCCGCGAGCGTTCCACCATGGCCTCGGACCACGGGAAGCCAATTTCGCGCTGGCGCGACGCGTCGAGCGTGCCGGCTGACGCGGCCTGCACGTACCCGGGCGTGTGCGCCAGCAACAAGGCGTCGTCACCCGCGCGCGGCGCCTCCACCAGGCGCAGCCCCGGCACCTGCGCCGCGACGGCATCGCGCAGCATGCTGTACTTGCGCATCGGGAAACGGTGCCCGGTTGGCAGTGGCAGCACAAAGTGGTCGGCGTAGAAAGCGAGCATGGCGGTGGCCTGGGCGGTTCTGTTCACGTCTTGTTGGATCCCCGGCGGCGGCCAGCCGTGCGGGCGCGGGCAGTCTGCGATAGTAGCACCCCTGCCCGGCCATCGCCGGAGCGCCCCGGGGTGGCGGCGCAGCCACATCCGTGTATCGCGTGCAACGCTGTTTTGTGCATCGCACAAAATCCACTTGACATTGAATCCGGCGTCTCTAAAATAGGAATTGTTGCGGCGCACCAAACAAGAAATGCGCCTTGACCCACCCACACGCCTGGGCTGGCCGATTCGGGCACAACGCCGTCACGGCCCTGACATCTAGGCGGCTTAATTTGCTAGACCTTGAAGTTCACCACTGGAGACCAGCAATGATCCTCACCCCGGAACAAGTTGCAGCAGCGCAAAAGGCTAACCTCGAAACGCTGTTCGGCCTGACCACCAAGGCGTTTGAAGGCGTCGAAAAGCTCGTCGAGCTGAACCTGCAGGTCGTCAAGACCACGTTCGCAGAAAGCGTGGACAACGCCAAGAAGGCGCTGTCGGCCAAGGACGCACAGGAACTGCTGGCCATCCAGGCCGCAGCCGTGCAGCCGGTTGCCGAAAAGACCCTGGCCTACACCCGCCACCTGTATGAAATCGCTTCGGAAACCCAGAGCGAATTCACCAAGGTAGCCGAGGCCCAACTGGCCGAAGGCTCGAAGAACGTGCAAGCCCTGGTCGAGAACCTCGCCAAGAACGCCCCGGCCGGTTCGGAATCGACCGTGGCCATCGTGAAGTCGGCGATCTCCGCTGCCAACAACGCCTACGAGTCGGTGCAGAAGGCGACCAAGCAAGCGGTCGAAATCGCCGAAACCAACTTCCAGGCTGCGGCAACGGCTGCCACCAAGGCTGCCCAGCAAGCCAGCGCCACGGCCCGTACGGCCACGGCGAAGAAGACGACGGCTGCCTGATAGCAGTCTGCGTTGAAGATGGACCGGCTGCGGCCGGTCCGTTGGCAAAGCATATCGACGCCTGGCGTTTGCGGTGTGCTTTGCCAACGATGAAGGTAGTGCCCTGACCGAGCTGGAGCGGCGCTGCCTTGTCTGCCGATGTCTCCTCGGTACCGCGGTCTCCTTGTCCAAAGGTATCGTTAAACCCGACCTCTACAGGTCGGGCTTTTTTTTTGTTCTTCATCCTTCCACGAGGTTGGTCCCAGTGACCAGCGGCGGAGAGCCCCACGCCTGCATGCCGGCCTATTCCACGATGTGCACAGGAATCCGCCGCCGCCCAGGACAGCGGAGCCCGGGTAAAAGTGGTTGAGCGGCTCCTTTTCGACAGGATCGATACAGAAGCCGGACGAGCGGCCATAGGCGGTCAGCGCCATCCGCTGGCGCACGAAGCAAGCGCCGCGCTGCTCGCCATGCAGGCGGCAATGGCGCGGGCACAGGTCGCACTGCATGCGGCCGTCATCCAGGAAATGCCAGTAACGGCCGGGATAGCTGCCTGAGCCAGGCGCATCCTTCATGGATGGTCCTTGTGCGGTTTGCTGACCACTGTTACCGACAACACATCCAGGTCGAAGAACGGGCTGTCCGCCGGAGGCGGGGGCAATCCGGCACCCCAGCCGGCGATGGCATGCTTGATGTACTCTGCCATCTGCTCGTCGGCAACGTCCCTGGGCTGGTCGATCATCACGACATAGCGGCGTGTGCTCATGGCGGATCCTTTATGGCGCCCGTCACAGGCACCATGGTGGCGTCACGAACGTGTCCGGCGTCATCGATGCCGGCGACCCATTCACGCGACGTTTAGCGATATACCAGCACGGGAATCTTGCTGTGGGTCAGTACCTTCAGGGTTTCGCTGCCGATCAACAGCCCCTTCACACCGCTGCGTCCATGAGACGCCATGACAATCAGGTCACAATCCTTTTCTTCGGCAGCCTTGATGATGGCATCGTAGGGGTGATCGTCGACCACGCTGCTGGTGTCACAGGGCACGCCTGCCGCGGCGGCCTCTCGCGCGATGCCGTCGAGGTATTTCGATGCGTCCTCGAGGACCGCCTCTTCGAACTGCTCCCGGGTGTCGGTGAGCATTTCGGTATGGTAAGTCGTGATGTGGAAATCTGGGCAGGCGCGCACCGCCGTAATGCTGGCCTGCGTCTCCTGCGCAAACGCCAGTGCCTTGCGAAAGGCCGCTTCGGCCAGAGCGGAGCCGTCTACGGCAACAAGAAGATGCCTGAACACGTCGTGCCTCCTTGTCAGCTAAGCGGTAGCCACCGGGGGGCCACCGGATCCCGCCAGCAGGCATCCGGCAAGCGATCGGCCGTGTGCGAATATGCAGCGCCGCCCTCGCTTGCCTTGGGATGCATGTCGACTGAGTTCAGTATAGGCATCGAGGGTCTTGCCCCGGTTCTGTCGCAATCGGCACCCTGGCCGCGACGCAATCGGTCGTGGCAGCCAGACCTCGCGGGCGCCGGGAAATCCTGGCGGTTAATTGCATACTTCCCTATGAAAAAACCCGCCTGGCCAGGCGGGCTTTCTCGCTTGCAGCGAACGGCGCTCAGCGCTTGCGCGGCGGCGGCACGTCAGTGCACGTACCTTCGTAAATCTCCGCCGCCATGCCGATCGACTCACCCAGCGTCGGGTGCGGGTGGATGGTCTTGCCGATATCCACCGCATCGGCGCCCATCTCGATCGCCAGGCAGACTTCGCTGATCAGGTCGCCGGCATGCGTGCCGACGATGCCGCCGCCGATCACGCGATGGGTTTCCTCGTCGAAGATCAGCTTGGTGAAGCCCTCGTCGCGGCCGTTGGCGATGGCGCGGCCCGACGCCGCCCAGGGGAACACGCCCTTGCTGTACTTGATCCCCTTCTCCTTGCACTCGTCTTCGGTCACGCCGGCCCAGGCCACTTCCGGATCGGTGAAGGCCACCGACGGGATCTGCTTGGCGTCGAAGTAAGCCTTCTCGCCGTGCGCGGCTTCTGCGGCAACGTGCGCTTCGTGCACGGCCTTGTGTGCCAGCATCGGCTGGCCGACGATATCGCCGATCGCAAAGATATGCGGCACGTTGGTGCGCAACTGATTGTCGACGTCGATAAAGCCGCGGTCGGTCACGGCAACGCCGGCCTTCTCGGCGCTGATGCGCTTGCCATTGGGCGAGCGGCCCACCGACACCAGCACCAGGTCATAGCGCTGCGGCTCGGCCGGTGCGGCTTCGCCTTCGAACTTGACGTAGATGCCGTCCGGCCTGGCTTCCACCCCGACGGTCTTGGTCTTCAGCATGACCTTGCCGAAGCGGTCCTTGTTCTTCTTTTCCCAGACCTTGACCAGGTCACGGTCAGCGCCGTTCATCAGGCCGTCGAGCATTTCCACGACGTCGATGTCGGCACCCAGCGTGCTGTACACCGTGGCCATTTCCAGGCCGATGATGCCGCCGCCGATGACCAGCATCTTGTTGGGCACTTCGGGCAGCTCCAGCGCGCCGGTCGAGTCGACGATGCGCGGGTCTTCCGGGATGAAAGGCAGCTTCACCGCCTGGCTGCCGGCGGCGATGATCGCCTTCTCGAAGCGGATCACGGTCTTCTTGCCGGTGGTCTGCTTGCCCTCGCCCTCAGTCAGCTCCACCTCCAGGTGATGCGGGTCGAGGAAATTGCCGACGCCGCGCACCACCTGCACCTTGCGCGCCTTGGCCATGCCGGCCAGGCCGCCGGTCAGCTTGCCGACCACCTGGTTCTTGTAGTGGCGCAGGCCGTCCAGGTCGATCTTGGCTTCGCCGAACAGGATGCCGTGGGCAGCCAGCGCCTTGGCTTCATCGATCACGGCGGCGTTGTGCAGCAGCGCCTTGGACGGGATGCAGCCCACGTTCAGGCAGACGCCGCCCAGGGTGCCGTAGCGCTCCACCAGCACCGTGTTCATGCCCAGGTCCGCGGCGCGGAAGGCGGCCGAGTAGCCGCCGGGGCCAGCGCCCAGCACCAGCATCTCGCACTGGATATCGGCGCCGCCGCTGTGGCTGGCGGCGGCAGGAGCCGGGCCGCAGCCGCCGCGGGTGCGGGTGCGGGAGCCTGCGCCGGTGCCGGGGCTTGCGCGGGCGCCGGGGCGGCCGCGGCCTGCTGGGCCTCGATGGTGCAGATCACCGCACCCTGGCCGACCTTGTCGCCGACCTTGACCCTGACCTCGACCACCTTGCCGGCGGCCGACGACGGCACGTCCATGCTGGCCTTGTCGGATTCCAGCACGATCAGGGACTGTTCCACCTCGACCGTGTCGCCGGCCTTGACCAGCACCTCGATCACTTCCACCGCGTCGAAATCGCCGATATCCGGCACCTTGACTTCGATCACACTCATGTTTGCTCCTCTATGCGCGCCCGCCTCTCGGCTTCAGGGCGCGCCGTCGTTGTTGGTTGCCGCGCTGTCGGGTGCAGTATTACCGGTTGCCGGATTGCCGCTCGTGGTACCGCCAGTCGCCGGTGCCGGCGCAGCGTCACCCTCGTGCAGCCGCACGGTGTGCACCTCGATCGGCCCAGCCGAACTCTTGTCGAACTCCACGCCCGCATCGACGCCGATACGCGCGATCTCGCCCGCATCCAGGTCCGGCCGGTCATAGACCGCATGCATCGCGCCCAGTGCGTAGTTGCGGCCCGAGCCGATACCCCAGAAGCGGTCGAACGAAAACACCTCGCGGTACGAGTAGACGCCGAAGATGCCAGCCGGATTGGCGATCAGGCATACGATCTGCGACGACTCGTAGGGATCGTCCTCGTCTTCCTTGGTGTTGACGAAATAGTCCGACTTCAGCTTCTCATGCACCTTCAGGAAGGTGCGGAACACGTCATCGCGCGAGCCCAGCCGGCACTCTTCACCCAGCCCCGCCAGCAGCGTGCGCATGACCGGAAAGTGCGCAGTGGTCCCGGCCAGGGCGATAAAGCCGTCGCCCACCGGGAACACCTTCTGGTTGCGCTCGTAGGCGCGCGACAGACGCGTGTCGCCAAAGGTGACCAGCGCATCTGCCGCGATGGCCACCTCGGCGCCCTTCCTGACGACCACACAGGTAGTCATGGCTCGCTCCCGGTTGCGCGTGGTGCGCCGGGCAGGCCAGGCCATCGGCCAGCCCGCCCGGCGCAACCCCGCTTACAGCAGGATCCGGCGGAAATCCGCCAGCAGTTGCCCGAAGTACGTGTTGAAGCGCGCGGCCTCGGCACCGTCGATGACGCGGTGGTCCCACGACAGCGACAGCGGCAGCGTCAGGCGCGGCACGAACTGCTTGCCGTCCCACACGGGCTTCTGGTACGACTTGCACACGCCCATGATGGCCACTTCCGGCGCATTTATGATTGGCGTGAAGTACGTGCCGCCAATGCCGCCCAGCGACGAGATCGAGAAGCAGCCACCCTGCATCTGGTCCGGCTTGAGCTTGCCGTCGCGCGCCAGCTTGGCCAGCTCGTTCATCTCCTGGCTGATCTCGAGCACGCCCTTCTTGTCGGCGTCCTTGATCACCGGCACGACCAGGCCGTTCGGGGTGTCGGCGGCGAAACCGATGTTGAAGTACTTCTTCAGCACCAGGTTGTCACCGTCCAGCGAGGCATTGAAGTTCGGGAACTTCTTCAGCGCCGCCACCGTGGCCTTGATCATGAACGCGAGCATCGTCACCTTGATGCCGGCCTTCTCGTTTTCCTTGTTCAGCTGGACGCGGAAAGCTTCCAGTTCGGTGATGTCCGCTTCGTCATGGTTGGTGACGTGCGGGATCATGACCCAGTTGCGGTGCAGGTTGGCGCCCGAGATCTTCTTGATGCGCGACAGGGCCTTGCTTTCGACCTCGCCAAAGCGGGTGAAATCGACCTTCGGCCACGGCAGCAGGCCGAGCTCGCCACCACCGGCGCCAGCCGCGGCGGCCTGCGCGGGCGCGGCGGCCTGGCCGGTCATCACGCCCTTGACGTAGCTCTGCACGTCTTCCTGGGTGATACGGCCCTTGGGGCCGGTGCCCGGCACGCGCGACACGTCCACGCCCAGCTCGCGTGCGAACTTGCGCACCGAGGGGCTGGCGTGGGCGGCCTTGCCGGTTGCGCCAGCGGCGGCCGGCGCGGCAGCAGGCGCTGCGGCCGGAGCCGGGGCGGCTGCGGGGCCGGTGCGGGCGCGCTGGCCGCCGGAGCCGGTGCCGCGGCCGCAGCGGCGGGGGCGGCCGCTGCGGCCGCGCCTTCCAGGATCAGCAGCAGCGTGCCCTGGGCGACGTTGTCGCCGACCTTGACCTTGACTTCCTTGACCACGCCGCCTTGCGGCGACGGCACGTCCATGGTGGCCTTGTCGGACTCCAGCGTCACCACGGCGTCTTCGGCGTTGATGGTGTCGCCCACCTTGACGTGGACTTCGATGACCGGCACGGCGTCGTAGTCGCCGATATCAGGCACCTTCACCTCGATGATGCCGCCACCGCCAGCCGGCGCTGCGGCCGGGGCCGGGGCCGGCGTAGGCGCTGCGGCGGGTGCCGGCGCCGGTGCAGCGGCGGCAGGCGCCGGTGCGGCTGCAGGCGCGGGCGCAGCAGCGGCCTGGCCGGCCGGCTCCAGCATCACCAGCACCGAGCCTTCGGCAACGTTGTCGCCAACCTTGATCCTGACGTCCTTGACCACGCCGCCCTGCGGCGAGGGCACGTCCATGGTGGCCTTGTCCGACTCCAGCGTCACCAGCGCGTCTTCCGCGTTGATGCTGTCGCCGGGTTTCACATGCACTTCAATGACGGGAACGGCGTCATAGTCGCCGATATCCGGCACCTTGATTTCAATCGCTTGACTCATTCAGTGTCTCCTGGGCAGGCCGGCACGCGCGACGTCCGCAAGCGGCGAGATTACCTTCGCCGCCCGCTTCTGTCACGCCGCCATGCCGCAAGGCGCCGTCCGGCGTCTGGCCGGGGCGCCCGCGGCACGGCGTTGCCGTACTGCGGGGGTTGGTGCTGGCTGCCGGATCAGACCGACATCGGGTTGGGCTTGTTCGGGTCGAGGTTGTACTTCTTGATGGCCTCGGCGACCTTGTCGCGGCCGATCGCACCCTCGTCGGCCAGCGCCTTGAGCGCGGCCAGCGTGACCCAGTAGCGGTCCACTTCAAAGAAGTGGCGCAGCTTCTCGCGCGTATCCGAGCGGCCGAAACCGTCGGTGCCCAGCACCACGTAGCGGCGCGGCACGAACGGACGGATCTGCTCGGCAAAGGCGCGCACGTAGTCGGTGGAGGCGATCACCGGGCCGCGGGCCGACTTCAGGCTCTTGGCCACGTGCGATTCGCGCGGGGTCTCGGTCGGGTGCAGCAGGTTGAAGCGCTCGACGTCGTGGCCTTCGCGGGCCAGTTCGGTGAAGCTCGGGCAGCCCCACAGGTCCGATTCCACGCCCCAGTCCTTCTTGAGAAGGTCAGCAGCGGCGATCACTTCGCGGAAGATCGTGCCCGAGCCCAGCAGCTGCACGCGCGGCGCGTTGCTGTTCTCGACGCCCTTGCGGAACTGGTACATGCCCTTGACGATATCCTGCTCTACGCCAGCCGGCATTTCCGGATGCTCGTAGTTCTCGTTCATCACCGTCAGGTAGTAGTAGACGTCTTCCTGCTCGGCGTACATGCGGCGCAGGCCGTCCTGCATGACCACTGCCAGCTCGTACTGGAAGGTCGGGTCGTACGAGATGCAGTTCGGGATGGCGGCGTGGAACACGTGCGAGTGGCCGTCTTCATGCTGCAGGCCTTCGCCGTTCAGCGTGGTGCGGCCGGCGGTGCCGCCCAGCAGGAAGCCGCGCGAGCGCATGTCGGCAGCGGCCCAGCACAGGTCGCCGATACGCTGGATGCCGAACATCGAATAGTAGATGTAGAACGGGATCATCTGCACGCCGTGCGTCGAGTACGACGTGGCGGCGGCGATCCAGTCGCACATGGCGCCGGCTTCGTTGATGCCTTCCTGCAGCACCTGGCCAGTCTGCGATTCCTTGTAGAACATCAGCTGGTCATGGTCTTCCGGCACGTACTTCTGGCCTTCCTGGTTCCAAATGCCGACCTGGCGGAACAGGCCTTCCATGCCGAAGGTGCGCGACTCGTCCGGGACGATGGGCACCACGTGCTTGCCGATCTGCTTGTCTTTCAGCAGGGTGTTCAGGATCCGCACGAAGGCCATGGTGGTGGACACTTCGCGGCCTTCGCCGGTGGCCTTGAGCAACGCGTCGAACGCAGCCAGTTGCGGCACCGGCAGCGCCTCGGCCTTCTGGCGGCGGGCCGGCAGGTAGCCGCCCAGGTTCATGCGCGCCTGGCGCATGTATTCCAGTTCCTTCGAGCCTTCCGGGAACGTGATGTACGGCACATCTTCGAGCTGGTCGTCGGCAACAGGGAGGTTGAACTGGTCGCGGAACTTGCGGATCGCGTCCACCGGCATCTTCTTCTGCTGGTGGGCCACGTTCATGGCCTGGCCGGCGTCGCCCATGCCATAACCCTTGATGGTCTTGGCCAGGATCAGCGTGGGCTGGCCCTTGTGCTCGCTGGCGGACTTGTAGGCGGCGTAGATCTTGTGCGGGTCGTGGCCGCCGCGGTTCAGGCGCCAGATGTCCTCGTCGGACCAGTCGGCGACCATCGCTTTCAGTTCAGGCGTGTTGAAGAAGTGCTCCCGGACGTAGGCGCCGTCCTTGGCCTTCATGGTCTGGTACTCGCCGTCCACGCATTCCATCATGCGCTTCATCAGCAGGCCCTTGGTGTCGCGCGCCAGAAGGGAATCCCACTTGCTGCCCCACACCACCTTGATCACGTTCCAGCCGGCACCGCGGAATTCGGACTCCAGCTCCTGGATGATCTTGCCATTGCCGCGCACCGGGCCGTCCAGGCGCTGCAGGTTGCAGTTGATGACGAAGACCAGGTTGTCGAGCTTCTCGCGGCCGGCCATGCCGATCGCGCCCAGCGATTCCGGCTCGTCGGTCTCGCCGTCGCCCAGGAAGGCCCAGACCTTGCGGTCGCCGGCCTTGGCCAGGCCGCGGCTGTCCAGGTACTTCATGAAGCGGGCCTGGTAGATGGCCATGATCGGGCCCAGGCCCATCGACACCGTCGGGAACTGCCAGAAGTCCGGCATCAGCCACGGGTGCGGGTAGGACGAGATGCCCTTGCCGTCCACTTCCTGGCGGAAGTTGTCGAGCTGGTCCTGGGTCAGGCGGCCGAGCAGGAAGGCGCGCGAATACACGCCCGGAGCCGAATGGCCCTGCACGAAGACCAGGTCGCCGCCGCTGGCTTCCGACGGGGCGCGCCAGAAGTGGTTGTAGCCGACGTCATACAGCGTGGCCGCCGAGGCAAACGACGAGATGTGGCCGCCGACATTGGTGTGCTTGTTGGCGCGCAGCACCATCGCCATGGCGTTCCAGCGGGTGTATGAGCGGATGCGGTGCTCGATGTCCTGGTCGCCGGGAATGCGGGCCTGCTGCTCGACCGGAATCGTGTTGATGTACTGCGTCTCGGCGTGGAACGGCTGGGTGACGCCGTTCACGCGTGCGTATTCGATCTGTTTGTCGATCAGGAAAGCGGCGCGCGCCGGACCTTCGGCGGCCAGGACGCCCTGCAGGGCGTCGAGCCATTCATGGGTTTCCTGGGGATCGGCGTCGTTGGCGCTCGAGGCGCCGAGAATCTGCTCTGGTACGGCGGACATGACTGTCTCCTGGGTGAATTCTTTGCTTCCGCGCCCGCGCTGGCAGCGCCGGGACACAACTTTACGTATGACTCGCACCGACTTGCGGATCCGGCGCCATGACGCCTTGCATCGGAGCACCGCCGGGAAACCTGTTCCGGTCTCTCCGCGCGGCAGGCGCATGGCTACCGCCCGCATCTTGGGTCGGACCGATTCTATGGAAGCCCAAAGTCCAATACAAGTGAAATTTTCAAATTGCGGTATCGTTTTTTATAATGTGGAATTATGCGGCGGTGCACCAAGAATCACCACCGGGCCGGCCCGCCATGTGCCGCAAGCCTGCCCGCGCCGGCCACAGCGGCAATGTTTTCATTGGCGCTTTCCCCAAGCGACGCACTGCAATAATCTCGGTACACTGGTCGGTCAGCCGTCAATCCCTCCCATGCCGTTTTTCGACCGACTCCTTTCCAGCCTGCGTGCAGCCATGCTTCCTCCCGACGCGTCGGGGTCAGCCAAGGCGGCCGGAGGCGATCCCGCGCACGCCCCTTCGCCGGCGGCCGGACTAGGGCCGATCGAGGCGCTGGGCCCCGACGACGGCGCCCCCGTGGCCGCACCGCGCGGGCTGTGGTGGCTGCGCTGGCGCAACCTGGTGGCCACCAGCTGGTTCATGTTCATCCCGCTGGTTGCCATCGTACTATTCACGGTGGCCATGGGCGTGATCCTGTGGTCCCTGCACGAGACCGAGCGCCAGCAGCAGCGCGACGCCCTGTACCGCGACGCCGCCTGGGCACAGCAGCGCGTGCGCCTGTCGCTGCTCAGCAACCAGGACCAGCTGGCCTCGCTGGCACGCGACATCGCCGCCGCGCAGCTTGATCAAGGCGCCTACCGCACCGCGGCACAGGAAATCCTGCGCGAAAATCCCGAGATCGTCTTCATCAACTGGCTCGATGCCACCAAGCGCGGCCGCTGGTCGCTGCCATCGACCTCGGAATTCGCCAGCCGCCTGCGCGAGAACCATGACCAGCCGCTCGAACCGGAAGTGCTCGACACCTTCGACGCCGCGCGCGAGACCCAGCGCGTGGTCTATTCGCGCCCGCTGGTCAACGAGCGCGGCGACAGCTTCATGCTGATGGAAGTGCCGATCGTGCGCGACAACGAGTTCCTCGGCACGCTCGGCGCGCTGTACTCGATCAACGGCATCCTGACGCACCTGCTGCCGCCCGAGCTGACCGAGCGCTACCGCTTCTCGCTGATCGACAAGAACAACCAGACCCGCGCCAGCACCTCATTGCGGCCGGTGCCGGGCAATGCGCTGTCGTATGAAGTGTTGCTGGATCCGCCGGGCCACTCGCTGTCGCTGCGCGCCGATGCCTACCCGCCGGCGTCGAACCTGCCCAACAACATGCTGCTGTGGCTGGTGGTGGGGCTGTCGTGCTTCCTGCTGTGGAGCCTGTGGAGCATGTGGCGCCACACCAGCCGCCGCTCCGAAGCGCAGCGCGCGCTGCTGGCCGAGACCTCGTTCCGGCGCGCGATGGAAAACTCGATGCTGATCGGCCTGCGCGCGCTCGACCTGAACGGCCGCATCACCTATGTCAACCCGGCCTTCTGCCGCATGACCGGCTGGCAGGAGAACGACCTGGTCGGGCGCCTGCCGCCCTTCCCCTACTGGCCGCCCAACGACCAGCAGGAGATGCAGAAGCAGATCGACCTGACCCTGCAGGGCAAATCGCCCGCCGGCGGCTATGAGATGCGCGTGATGCGCCGCGACGGCAGCAGCTTCTATGCGCGCATGTATGTGTCGCCGCTGGTGGACAGCCGCGGCCGCCATACCGGCTGGATGAGCTCGATGACGGACATCACCGAGCCCAAGCGCGCGCGCGAGGAACTGGCCGCCGCGCATGACCGCTTCACCACGGTGCTGGAAAGCCTGGACGCAGCGGTGTCGGTGCTGGCCACCGACAAGGCGGAACTGCTCTTTGCCAACCGCTATTACCGCCAGCTGTTCGGCTGGGAGGCCGAGGGCCACCTGAAGCTGGCCGGCGACGACCTCGACAAGGACCAGGTCTCCAGCGACAACACCGACTATGTCGACGCCTATGCCGGCCTGCCGGCATCCGAGCTGATGCCGTACGCATCGGATGCGCGCGAAGTGTTCGTGCCGGACATGCAGAAATGGTTCGAAGTGCGCCGCCGCTATATCCAGTGGGTCGACGGCCACCTCGCGCAGATGCAGATCGCCACCGACATCACCGTGCGCAAGGCCGCCGAGGAAATGGCGCGCCAGCATGAAGAGCGCCTGCAGTTCACCAGCCGCCTGACCACCATGGGCGAGATGGCCTCGTCGCTGGCGCATGAGCTGAACCAGCCGCTGGCGGCCATCAACAACTACTGCATGGGCGCGGTGGCGCGGCTGCATTCGGGCCGCAGCACGCCGGAGGACCTGATCCCGGTGCTGGAGAAAACCTCGGCCCAGGCGGTGCGCGCCGGCACCATCATCAGCCGCATCCGCGGCTTCGTGAAGCGCAGCCAGCCGCAGCGGCGCGAGGCCGCGCTGCACGACATCGTCGCCGACGCGGTAGGCCTGGCCGACCTGGAGGCCACGCGCCGCCGCGTCACCATCCTGACCCGCCTGCCAACCCCGCCGCTGACGGTCTATGTCGACCCGGTGCTGATCGAGCAGGTGCTGGTGAACCTGCTCAAGAACGCGGTCGAGGCCATGGCTGGCCTGCCCGCCCTGCGCGCCGGCGGGGTGGTGCGGCTGCACGCGCGGGTGGAGCCGGGCGAGATCGGCGACAACGTCCATATCGACGTGATCGACCAGGGCCCGGGCGTGGACGAAGCCACCAAGGAGCGCCTGTTCGAGCCCTTCTTCAGCACCAAGTCCGACGGCATGGGCATGGGCCTGAACATCTGCCGCTCGATCATCGAGTCGCATCAGGGCCGGCTGTGGGTCGAGAACAATGTCGACGGCATCGGATGTACATTTAAGATCATGCTGCCGCTGCAGTCGGCGCTGGCCGAACATTAAGCCGAACCACAGGCCCCGTTGCCGGAGCCTTCGCCCCGGGCGTACCCAAGGATTCCCATAAAAAGCCGGCCCGCCCCGTTTCCCCACGGATGTGGGGGGCCTGTCTCGCCACAGAGGGCCGCTGCCGGTTACACTTCGCAGCAATGAATTGTTGTCCCGAGGAGACTACATGACCGCAACGCCAAACCCCACGCCCCACCGCGGCGAGACCGTGTTCATCGTCGACGACGATGAAGCCATGCGCGACTCGCTGACCTGGCTGCTGGAGGGCAATGGCTATCAGGTGCGCAGCTTCACCAGCGCCGAGCAGTTCCTCGCCGCCTACGATGCCAGCCAGGTGTCGTGCCTGATCCTCGACGTGCGCATGCCCGGCATGAGCGGCCCGGAACTGCAGGAGCGCATGCTGGCCGAGCAGATCGACATTCCCATCGTCTTTATCACCGGCCATGGCGACGTGCCGATGGCGGTGTCGACGATGAAGCGCGGCGCCATCGACTTCATTGAAAAGCCCTTCGATGAGTCCGAGCTGCGCGCACTGGTCGAGCGCATGCTGGCCAAGGCCCGCACCGACCATTCCGCCGCACGCGAGCAGCGCGCCGCCAAGGACCTGCTGGGCAAGCTGACCACGCGTGAACAGCAGGTGCTGGAGCGCATCGTGGCCGGCCGCCTGAACAAGCAGATCGCCGACGACCTGGGCATTTCCATCAAGACCGTGGAGGCGCACCGCGCCAACATCATGGAAAAGCTCAACGTCAACACCGTCGCCGACCTGCTGCGCCTGGCACTGTCGCGCAACAGCTGAGCGGCCGGCGCCTGCCTCTGCCTGACCCGGTGCGGCCCGCGGGCCGCACCGGCCGCCCTCTCCGCGCGCCGTCCGGCGCCGCCCCTGCATCCCCTCAGTCCCGTCAGCGGTCCAGGTATTCCTCGTCCCGGAACGTGACAACCCACTGTGGCCGATAGACCACAAAAATCGCCACCAGCATGCCGGTCAGGAAGGCCTCGCCAAACGCCAGGATGATGGCTGCCGTCAGGGTATCGGCAACGCTCCATGGCAGGCCCGGCGCCGTCAGGTGGCGCCAGCCGGCCTCCGCCGCGCTGGCGCCCAGCGCGGCCAGCCCGGCCGTGAAATAGCCGTGCCCCAGGATAAAGACGAACGGATGCCGCGGCAGCAGGCGCCGCATCATTGCCTGCAGCGCCGCGGAGATCAGCGCCGGCAGCAGCGCCAGCCAGACGTAGCGCACCCACAGCGAGGGCCAGTCGAACTGGGCCCAGCCATGCCCGGCCAGGTATTCGAGCCCGAACAGCGACACCACGTCCACCACGAACAGCGACAGCAGCGCCAGCGGCAGCCCGAACAGCGTCACCATCAGCGTGGCGCCGAGCAACTGAATCACCAGCCCGCCGACCAGCGTGGCGCGCAACGTCCACAGCAACGCCACCAGCACCATCGCACCCAGCCAGGCGTTCTGCAGCGCATTGCGCCGCAACAGCCGCCAGGGCCGGCGCGTCAGCGCCCACAGCAGCCCCGCCAGGGACAGCAACAGCAGCAAGGGGTGAGACAGAAGGGACGGCAGCGCGGTGTGCATGCGGCCGATGCTACCAGCGCTGCCCCCGCCCGGCCCTTGCACCCGGTCAAGCTCCGTGCGGCAAGCCCCACGCAACCTTTATAATTCCGGCTTTGGCCCAACCCGCGCTCCGGCGCGCGGCGGCGCCTCCACCTCCCGGCCACGAACCCGCCCTGCCTCCATGCCTGCCCAACTGATCGACGGCAACGCCCTTGCCAAACACATCCGCTCCGAAGCCGCCCTGCGCGCCGCCCGCCTGACCGAGCGTGGCCACCGGCCCGGCCTGGCCGTGATCCTGGTCGGCGAAGACCCGGCCAGCCAGGTCTACGTACGCAACAAGGTCAAGGCCTGCCAGGACAACGGCTTTCATTCCTCGCTCGACCGCTACCCGGCCGACCTGTCGGAGGCGGAACTGCTGGCCCGCATCGACGCACTGAACCAGGACCCGAACATCCATGGCATCCTGGTGCAGCTGCCCCTGCCCAAGCATATCGACAGCCACAAGGTGCTTGAAGCGATCGCGCCGGAAAAGGATGTCGACGGCTTCCACGTGGCCAATGCCGGCGCGCTGATGACCGGCGCCCCGCTGTTCCGCCCCTGCACGCCCTACGGCTGCATGAAGATGCTGGAATCGATCCAGTTCCCGCTGCGCGGCGCCCGCGCCGTGGTGGTGGGCGCCTCCAATATCGTCGGCAAGCCGATGGCGATGCTGCTGCTGCAGGCTGGCGCCACCGTCACCATCTGCAACAGCAAGACGCGCGACATCGGCGCCCACACCCGCGACGCGGATGTGGTGGTGGCCGCGGTCGGCAAGCGCAACCTGGTGACGGCCGACATGGTCAAGCCGGGCGCGGTGGTGATCGACGTGGGCATGAACCGCGACGATAACGGCAAGCTCTGCGGCGACGTCGACTTCGCCGGGGTGCGTGAGGTCGCCGGCTACGTCACGCCGGTGCCGGGCGGAGTCGGCCCGATGACCATCACCATGCTGCTGGTCAATACGCTGGAAGCCGCCGAGCGTGCCGCCGGCTGAGGCCGCGCACGATACGCCACCCGGGGCTCTGGAAAATCCGGCGCCCCGGCCCCATCTGCGGGAATATAGCCCGATCGAGGCCAGCCAACCGAGAACACGCCATGGACCAAGCTGCCAACGCTACCAATCCTCTGCTGGACTTTTCCGACCTGCCCCGCTTTGCCGAGATCCGGCCCGAGCACATCAGCCCGGCACTGGACGTGCTGCTGGAACGCGCACAGCAGGCCGTCGCCCGCGCCGAAGATCCGGCCACTCCCGCCGACTGGGCCAATGCCGTGCAGGCGCTGGAAGCGGCCACCGAGCCATTGGGCCGCGCCTGGGGCGTAGTCAGCCACCTGAGCGCCGTGGCCGATACGCCCGAACTGCGCCGCGCGCACGCCGAGAACCTGCCGCGCATGACCGAGTTCTGGTCCTCGCTCGGCCAGAGCCTGGCGCTGTACGACAAGTACAAGGCGCTGGCCGCCAGCCCGGAGTTCGCCGGCATGAGCGCGGCGCGCCACCAGCTGATCGAAAACGAACTGCGCGGCTTCCGCCTGGGCGGTGCCGAGCTGCCTGAGGACAAGAAGCCGCGTTTCGCCGAAATCCAGGAGCAGCAGGCCCAGCTGTCCAAGGCCTTCTCTGACCACGTGCTGGATGCCACCAACGCCTACGCGCTGCATGTCGAGGACGAGGCCCGCCTGTCCGGACTGCCCGACGACGCAAAGGAGGCCGCCCGCCATGCCGCCGATAAGGATGGCAAGGCCGGCTGGAAATTCACCCTGCACTTCCCGTCCTACTTCCCTGTGCTGCAGTACGCGGACGACCGCGCGCTGCGCCAGACCCTGTATGAAGCCAATGTCACGCGCGCCTCGGAACTGGGCCCGCAGCATGGCCAGGGCCAGGCCGACTGGGACAACACCGCCAATATGCGCGAGCAGCTGGCCCTGCGCCGCGAAGAGGCGCAGATGCTGGGCTACCAGTGCTATGGCGAAGTCTCGCTGGTGCCGAAGATGGCTGAATCGCCGGCCGAGGTGCTGAAGTTCCTCGACGAGCTCGCCGTCAAGGCGCGCCCCTACGCCGAGAAGGACTGGGCTGAAATGAAGGCCTTTGCCGCGGCGGAGCTGGGACTGCCTGAACTGGCGCCGTGGGATGTCGCCTATGCCTCGGAGAAGCTGCGCCAGCAGCGCTATGCGTTCTCCGAGCATGAGGTCAAGCAGTACTTCCCGGAAGCGAAGGTGCTCGAGGGCCTCTTCGGCGTGGTGCAAAAGCTGTTCTCGGTGCGCATCGAGCCCGAGCAGGCGCAGACCTGGCACCAGGACGCACGCTTCTTCCGCGTCACCACCGCCGACGGCACGCTGCTGGCCCAGTTCTACATCGACCTGTACGCGCGCGAAGGCAAGCGCGGCGGCGCCTGGATGGACGACGCGCGCGGCCGCAAGGTGCTGGAGCAAGGCGGCGTGCAGACGCCGGTGGCCTACCTGACCTGCAACTTCTCGGCGCCGGTGGGCGGCAAGCCCGCGCTGTTCACGCACGATGAAGTGATCACCCTGTTCCATGAGTTCGGCCACGGCCTGCACCACATGCTGACGCAGGTGGGCGAGCTGGGCGTGTCGGGCATCAACGGCGTGGAATGGGATGCGGTGGAGCTGCCGTCGCAGTTCATGGAGAACTTCTGCTGGGAGTACGAAGTGCTGACCGGCATGACGCAGCACATCGACACCGGCGAGCCGCTGCCGCGCGCGCTGTTCGACCGCATGCTGGCCGCCAAGAACTTCCAGAACGGCATGATGACGCTGCGGCAGATCGTGTTCTCGTCGTTCGACATGCACCTGCATACTGACTTCGACCCGGCCGGCGCCACCTCGGTGCTGGACCTGTCGCGCCAGATCAACGACCGCGTGCACGTGGTGCCGCAGCATCCGCTGTCGCGCTGGCCGAACACCTTCAGCCATATCTTCGCCGGCGGCTATGCGGCGGGCTACTACAGCTACAAGTGGGCCGAGGTGCTGTCGGCCGACGTGTACGCGGCGTTCGAAGAAGCCGCGCAGCTGTCGGGCAGCGTGCTCGACAGCGAGACCGGTGCGCGCTACCAGCGCGAGATCCTGTCGGTGGGCGGCAGCCGTCCGGCGATGGACTCGTTTGTCGCATTCCGCGGCCGCGCGCCGCAGATCGACGCGCTGCTGCGCCACGGCGGGATGGCAGCATGAGCGCGGCCGCCCTGCCCGCCAGCGGCCTGCTTCGCATTGCCAGCTGGAACGTCAACTCGCTCAAGGTGCGCCTGCCGCAGGTGCTGCAATGGCTGGCCGAGCAGGACCAGGCCGGCGCGCCGATTGACGCGCTGTGCCTGCAGGAACTGAAGCTGCCGGACGACAAGTACCCGCTGGCCGAGCTGGAGAACGCGGGCTTCCACAGCATCTACACCGGGCAGAAGACATACAACGGCGTGGCCATCCTCGCCCGCGACGCCAGCATGCCCGGCCCCACCGACGTGGTGCGCAACATCCCCGGCTTCGAGGACGCGCAGCAGCGCGTGATCGCGGCCACTTATGGCGACGTGCGGCTGGTCTGCGCCTACTTTCCCAACGGGCAGGCGCTGGACTCGGACAAGTTCGTCTACAAGCTCAAGTGGCTGGATGCGATGACGGCCTGGCTGCGCGAAGAGATGAAGCGCTACCCGAAGCTGGCGCTGCTGGGCGACTTCAATATCGCGCCGGAAGACCGCGACGTGCACGACCCCAAGAAATGGGAAGGCCAGAACCTGGTCTCGCCACAGGAACGCGCCGCATTTGCCGCGCTGGTGGAACTCGGCCTGGCGGATGCGTTCCGCCAGTTCGAGCAGCCCGAGAAGGCCTTCTCATGGTGGGACTACCGCATGATGGCATTCCGCCGCAATGCGGGCCTGCGCATCGACCACATCCTGCTGTCGCCGGCATTGGCCAGCGGCTGCAGCGCCTGCGTGATCGACCGCGCGCCGCGCACATGGGAGCAGCCGTCGGACCACACGCCAGTGGTCGCCACGCTCGGCTGCGGCTGAACGCGCCGCTGGCGCCGCGCGCAGGTTCAGGCAGGTCCGGACAAGCCCCGCTCGCCGCGCGGCGCCGCGCCCGCTACACTGCGGGCATGAGCCACACCCGCCAGGCCATGTTCCGCCACCGCAACCTTCCTCACCTGCTGCTGCAAGCGCGCGAGACATTGCTGGCCGGCTTTCGCCCGATCCTGCGGCAATTCGGCATCACCGAGCAGCAATGGCGCGTGATGCGCACGCTCAACGAGCGTGAGCCGATGGAGCCGAACCAGCTGGCCGATGCCTGCCTGATCCTGAGCCCCAGCCTGACCCGCATGCTGGGCGGCATGGAAGACGCCGGGCTGGTCGAACGGACCCGCTCTGCCACCGACCAGCGCCGCCAGCTGGTAAGCCTGACGCCGTCGGCGCGCGCCATCATCGTGCAAATGGAACCGCTGGTCGATGCACGCTACCAGGAGCTGGCGCAGCGGCTTGCCCCGAGCGGCTGACCGAGGTCTACCGCGCGCTCGACGCCATGCTGGCCGTGCTGGCGCCGCAGCCGAACCTGCCTGAATCCACCCCGCCCGAATCCGTTGCCTCGCCACCGCCTGCACGCGGCAGCGAGGCCGGCTGAGCCTGCCCTTCATTGCCGATGCCCGCGTCCCGTCCCGGATCCCTCCTGCCGCGCCTGTTTCCATGGAGCCAGCGCGTCGACAAGACCACGCTGCGCGCCGACCTGGTGGCCGGCCTGCTCGGCGCCGTGCTGGTGCTGCCGCAGGGCGTGGCCTTTGCCACGCTGGCCGGCCTGCCGCCGCAATACGGCATCTACAGCGCGGTGGTGCCGTGCATCGTGGCGGCGCTGTTCGGTTCGAGCTGGCACGTGATGTCGGGGCCGACCAACGCCAATTCGCTGGCATTGTTCGCGATGCTGAGCCCGCTTGCGTTTGCCGGCAGCCCGGCCTATATCGGGCTGGCGCTGGCCGTCACCATCGTGGTGGGCGTGATGCAGCTCGCCGTGGGCACGTTGCGGCTTGGCACGCTGGCCAACTTTATTTCACCGTCGGTGTTGCTCGGCTTCACCTGCGGCGCCGCGACGCTGATCGGCCTGTATGCGCTCAAGGACCTGTTCGGGCTGGCGGTGCCGACCGGCACCAGTGCGTTCGGCGTGTTGCGCCACCTGTTCGAGAACATCGGCACCATCAACTGGGGCGCGGCCACCGTAGGCGCGGTCACGCTGGTGGTGACGCTGCTGTGCAAGCGGCTGTGGCGGCGGCTGCCGTTCATGCTGCTGGGGCTGCTGGCCGGCTACGGCGTAGCGCTGCTGCTGAACCAGTCCGGCGCGGGCGGCGCCCACCATGTCAACGTGGTCGGACCGATCCCGTCGGCGCTGCCGCGCTTCCACCTTCCCGATGTGGACTGGCGCAAGCTGCCCGACCTGCTGGGCATCGCCTCGGCGCTGACCATCGTCGCGCTGGGCCAGTCGATCTCGATCGCCAAGGCGGTGGCGCTGCGCTCGGGCCAGCATATCGACGCCAACCGCGAGTTCATCGGCCAGGGCCTGTCCAATATCGCGGGCGGCTTCTTTTCAGGCTATATCTCGTGCGGCTCGCTCAACCGCTCGGTGCCGAACTTCGAGGCCGGCGCGCGCACGCCGCTGGCCAGCGTGTTCTCGGCGCTGTGGCTGGTGGCGCTGGTGGCGGTCAGCGCCCCGCTGCTGGCACAGATCCCGATGGCGGCGATCGCAGCGATGCTGCTGCTGGTGGCGTGGGGCCTGCTCGACACCGCGCGGCTGCGCCGCATCTTCACGCTGAGCCGCACGGAATTCGCCATTGCCATCGGCACCTTCGCCGCCACGCTGGTGATCCGGCTGGAGATGGCGGTGCTGCTCGGCACAATGCTGTCGCTGGTGGCCTACCTGTACCGCACGTCGCGGCCGGCCGTGCGCAGCCTGGTGCCCGACGCCGACGATCCCGGCCGGCGCTTCACGCCGCTGGACGAGCTGCGCCGCCCGCAGCCGGAATGCCCGCAACTGAAGCTGCTGCGCATGGAAGGCGCGATCTACTTCGGCGCCGTGCAGTACGTGACGGATCGGCTGCACTGGCTGCGCACGGTCAACGCCGGCCAGACGCACCTGCTGGCGATGACCAAGAGCATGAACTTCATCGACCTGGCCGGTGCCGAGATGTGGGAAAACGAGCTTGCCGAACGGCGCGCGCTGGGCGGCGATCTGTACTTCCACCGCCCGCGCACGCAGGTGCTGCAGGCCTGGGCGCAGACCGGCTTTACCGACAAGCTCGGGGCCGACCATATCTTCCCGACCAAGCGGCAGGCGCTGCACACGATCGTCGGCCAGCTCTCGCCCGACATCTGCGCGCAATGCACCGTGCGGATCTTTGAAGAGTGCGCGTCACGGCCTGGCGCCGCAGCCCCGGCAGCACAATGAACTGAAGCGCCGGCGCGTCGGCATGAGCGGCGGCCGCGCACCAGCGTTCAGCAACAATACGGCTGCAGGAAACCAGGAAACTGAAACGGGAAAACCGGGAGACTGCCTGTGCCGGCGTTGCCGGCTTGGCACGCAAGGCCGGACAGCCCTACGTCTGGGAACCTGACAACAGATGGGCGCCCGCGGCATGCCGGGGGCTGGCCGGGGCATCCATCCGCATCAGATCGGCGCCACGTGGGCGCGCTTGACGACGATTGGCTGGGGCGCGCCCTGTTCGATCAGCACCACGGCGGCGCGTTCGATGGTTTCGCGACCGGCACGGAATGCCTCTTCCAGCGACAGTACCTGGTCGGCACTGAAGCCTTCCCACAGTGCTTCGCGTGTCACCACGCAAGTCACCTTCTCGCCATTGACAAGTGCCTGGAACAACAAGCCTTCATTATTGATGTCGTAGCGCTCTTGCTCTTGGAATTTGATTTCCATCGGTGCAGCCCTCCATATGCAAGTGGAGAAACATCCTAACATGGCTCCGGCAAAATCGTATGGATACAGCCCATGCGAATGCGCTCATTGCAAAGACCATCACGGCCGCCTCTGAGTTCCATCCGCTTGCATGTGTGGCTCCCGGTCACAACGACGGGGTTGTTCCGGCAAGTGCATCAAACATTTGACAGCGCCGGAAATCATGCTAGAATCTCGTTCTTCGTTGGGGCGTTAGCTCAGTTGGTAGAGCAGCGGACTCTTAATCCGTAGGTCGAGTGTTCGAGTCACTCACGCCCCACCACCGAATACAGAAAGGCCGGAAGCATCGCTGCTTCCGGCCTTTTGCTTTGTGCGCTTGCCTTATTGGGCTATCCGCTGCGGCGCAGGCACATGCCCGCGCCACCGCGGCCCCTGCATCAGGCGCCCTGGCTGGCCCGCTCGAACAGCGTACGCGCCAGCGCGCGATGGCGCAGCAGCACGTTGGGCAGGTCGGCCGTCAGCAGCGCACCGTCGCGCACCACTTCCCTGCCGTTGATCACGCTGGCCGCGACATTGGCCGGCGTGCAGAACACCAGCGCCGCCACCGGGTCATGGCCGGCGCCGGCAAAGCCGACCTGCGACATATCGAAGGCGACAAAATCCGCCGACATGCCCGGCGCCAGCGCGCCGATATCGTCACGGTTGAGCACGCGCGCACCACCCAGCGTGGCAATCTCCAGCGCCTCGCGCGCGCTCATGGCGGCCGGCCCGTAGCCAACGCGCTGCAGCAGCATGGCCTGGCGCGCCTCGCCCAGCATATGCGCGCCGTCGTTCGACGCGCTGCCGTCCACACCCAGGCCCACCGGCACGCCAGCATCGCGCATGGCTCGCACCGGCGCAATGCCGGACGCCAGCCGCATGTTCGAGCACGGGCAATGCGCCACGCCGGTCCCGGTGCGGGCAAACAGTGCGATGCCCTCGTCGTCCAGCTTGACGCAGTGCGCATGCCACACATCGTGGCCGACCCAGCCCAGGTCCTCGGCATACTGGGCCGGCGTCAGGCCGAATTTCTCACGCGAGTAGGCAATGTCGTTGACGTTCTCGGCCAGGTGCGTGTGCAGCGACACGCCATAGTGCCGCGCCATATTGGCCGACTCGCGCATCAGGTCGCGCGACACCGAAAACGGCGAGCACGGCGCCAGCACCACGCGCAGCATCGCGTGGCGCGCACTGTCGTGGTACTGCTCCACCAGCCGCTGGCTGTCGCGCAGGATGGCGGCTTCCTCTTCGACTACCACGTCCGGCGGCAGGCCGCCCTTGCTGCGGCCCACGCTCATCGAGCCGCGTGCGGCGTGGAAGCGCATGCCCATCTCCTGCGCCGCGGCGATCGAGTCATCCAGGCGCGAGCCGTTCGGGAACAGGTAGAGGTGGTCGCTGGTGGTAGTGCACCCGGACAGCATCAGCTCGGCCATCGCGGTCTTGGTCGATACCGCGATCATTTCCGGGGTCAGGTGCGACCACAGCATGTACAGGTTGGTCAGCCACGAGAACAGCTCGGCATCCTGCGCCGCCGGCACCGCGCGCGTCAGGCTCTGGTACATGTGGTGGTGGGTGTTGACCAGGCCGGGCGTGACCACGCGGCCGCGCATGTCCAGCACCTGCGCGCTGCCGTCGTCGGCCATGCGCCGGTACTGCGGCGGCAGCTCCGAGGTGGGGCCGACCCACTGCACGGCGGGGCCTTCGGCAACCAGGGCGCCGTCGCGGATCTCGCGGCGCTGCGCGTCCATGGTGACCAGCACGTCGGCGTTCAGGGCAATCAGGGTCATGGCGGAATTCCTTGCAAAACGAATTGGGGGACTGGATGGCCGCCAGTCTACGGCGGCGAGATGCCAACCCCCAAGCGCAGAATTCCGATCATCCTGTCCACAAAAAGTGGACACCCGTCCGTAGCAACCCCTTGATCAGCGCGCCTGCGCAAACAATACGGCCAGGGCGTCGCCGATGCGCTCGGCCATCAGCCCGGCGGCGGCGCTGAGCGGGCCGCGGGCCCGCGCCACCAGCGTCAGCGTCTGGCCCTGCAGGTGGCGGTCGCGCAGCGGCACATAGACCAGCGCCTGGCGGGCGCGCTCTTCCATCACATCGAGCGGGTTCAGCAGCGCGATGCCGGTGCCCAGCATCACCAGTTGCCGGATCAGCGCGGTCGAGGTGGACTCCGCCACCGGCGAGACCTCGATCGCATTGCGGGCAAACGCCGCATCCAGGATGGCCCGGATCGACAGCGATGGCGCCGGCAGGATCAGCGGATAACCGACGCATTCGCTCAGCAGCGCCGATTGCCGGGCCGCCAGCGCATGGCCCGGCGGCACCACCACGCCGATCCGCCAGTCGCTGGTGGCCAGCGCGCGGAAGGCGGGCAGTTCCGGCAGGTCATAGCCAAGGCCCAGGTCGGCATCGCCCTGCTCCACCGCCGTGATGATGTCGGCCACCGGCAGGTCGGCGACGCGCACCACGATGCCCGGATAGCGCTGGCGGAAATCATGCACCAGCGACGGCATCAGCGAGCCCGCCAGGCCGGCCGTGACCGCCACGGTGACCTCGCCGCGGCGCGCGCCCTTGAAGTCCTCGATGCGCTCGCGCAGCGCATCGTGCTCGCGCAGCGTCTGGCGCACGTGGGCCAGCACCATCTCGCCCAGCGGCGTCAGCCGCAGCCGCTTGTTGATGCGCTCGAACAGCGGTGCGCCCAGTTCCGCCTCCAGGTCCAGGATCTGGCGGTTGACCGCGGTCGGTGCCACGTGCAGGTGCTCGGCCGCCTTGCGGATCGAACCGCGGCGGACGACCTCGTCGAGATAGCGCAGGACTCTGGCATGCATGGGCTGGGCAAGCTGGTGGATCGGCCCCCCCGCGCGGGATGCGCGCGGTGGCCTGGCATTGTAGCGGCCAGTGCAGGTTGGCTCGCAAAAATTGTGCGAAGGCTATTGCGTCTTATCCGATACCTTGCTACAATCCTTTTCTTCGTTGGGGCGTTAGCTCAGTTGGTAGAGCAGCGGACTCTTAATCCGTAGGTCGAGTGTTCGAGTCACTCACGCCCCACCAGCGAATTCAGGAAAAGCCGGAAGCCTTGCTTCCGGCTTTTTTCATTTCCCCCGCCCTGCTTCTGCGCGCGTCGGCATGGCTGCCGATTTCTTGATACGCGGGTTCTCACCAATTCCCCTGCGCCCGCTTTCCCGGTTGAATCGCTTCCGCGCACATTGTGGAACATGGTTCCGTATCGCGGAACTATCGCAAGGTGCCGGCCGTCGCCGCATCCCGGCACGGCACGGTCATGCCAGCGCGGGGATCCGTGACAGCGCGGGGCGCAGACGGAAGGTCGCGCCCGAAGAAACGCCTGCAGCCCGCCTGGCCAATCAGTGAAAGAAGAACGGAGGCACTCCTTGAAAGCAGTTATCAACGCCGGCGCAGCCGCCTGTATCGTCGCCCTTGGCGCCCACGCCGGCCTCGCCCAGGCCCAGTCCTACCCCAACAAGCCGATCCGCCTGATCGTTCCGTTCGCGGCCGGCGGCACCACCGACATCGTGGCGCGCGCGGTCTCCGACGGCCTCGGCCGCGAACTGGGCCAGCCGGTGGTGGTGGAAAACCGCGGCGGCGGCGGCGGCGCAATCGGCGCCGACGCGCTCGCCAAGTCCGCCCCGGACGGCTACACGCTGGGCATCGCCACCGTCAGCACGATGGCGACCAACCCCGCCACCAACGCCAGGAACCCGTACGACCCGCTCAAGGATTTCGCGCCGATCACCAACCTGGTCAACGTGCCGAACGTGCTGACGGTCAACCCGAAGGTGCCGGCCAAGACCCTGAAGGAATTCGTCGCGATGCTGAAGGCCAACCCCGGCAAGTACAGCTACGCCTCGGCCGGCAAGGGCAGCATCTCGCATCTGGACGGCGAGCTGTTCAAGGACATCACCAAGACCGACATGGTCCATATCCCCTACCGCGGATCGGGCCCTGCGCTGAACGACACGCTGGCCGGCCAGGTCAACGCGCAGTTCGACAACCTGCCGTCGTCGATGCCGCATATCCAGGCCGGCAAGCTGCGCGCGCTGGCCGTGGCGGCGCCCAAGCGCGTCGAGGGCCTGCCAGACGTGCCGACCTTTGCCGAAGCCGGCATGAAGGACATGAACAACATGGCATGGTACGGCCTGGTGGCCCCGGCCGGCACGCCGGCGGCAATCATCACGCGCGTGCATGATGCCGCGGTCAAGGCCCTGCAGGACCCGAACGTCAAGCGCCGCCTGGCCGACAGCGGAGCCTACACTGACGGCAACACCCCGGCGCAGTACGCCGCCCAGATCAAGCGCGAGCTGGACCTGCGCAAGAAGATCGCACGCGACCAGAACATCACACTGGAATAACCGGACGGCGAAACCGCCCGCGAGGGTCATGACCGGCTGCCATCTGGCAGCCGGTTTTTTTATTGGCTTGCCGGTTGAAAAGGGGCCATGGGTCACCCAGATCTGTCCCAGGATCGTTGCATTTGATCTGACGCAGTACGCAGGCAACGCCATGGGTGTTCAATACTTGTAGAAGAAACTTTCACTTTGCGGACAAGCGCTGACTCGGTACATTAACCGGGTGTTCCGCCAGCCCGGCCGTCACCGGCCAAGCTCGGCCCCAAAACCGGATTCGCGCAGGCGCTGCGCGACCGTCAATCGCGAGGATAAGCAAGATGCTGAAGAAGACCGTTCCGACCCTGATCGTTGCAGCACTGGCCGCGCTGGGCGCGACGCAGGTCTATGCGCAGAAGAACTACACCGAAGGCGGCGATCTCTACGGTGGCAGCCACACCAAGAAGGCCAGCCCGAACCAGAACCCCGCCAAGTCCGGCAAGTTCGACCCGTACACCGATGGCGCCAAGCAATCGACCAAGTCGGACCTGACCAGCTCGGGCAAGAAGTTCGACCCGAACACGGATGGCGCCAAGGCCGGCAAGTTCGATCCGTACACCGACGGCGCCAAGGCCGGCAAGGCCGATCCGTACACCGACGGCGCCAAGGCGCCCGCCAGCCAGGGCAGCAAGGCACAGTAAGCCTGCTACCGCCGCCAACCGGCGGCACCAAGGCAAACAGCCCGCATGCGCGGGCTGTTTTGCTTTCTGGCGGAGACAGCGCTCAGGCTGCCATCGCCTGGGCCGGCTGCGCGGGCTGCATGGTGCCGCGGTCGCGGAAACCGACATGCCAGGACAGCGCCTCTTCCAGCAGGTGCGGGGTCTGGCCACCATGGGTGCTGGCGCGCCGGAAGTAGTCGCCCAGCAGCTCGCGGTATTGCGGGTCGGCACAGTTGGCGATGACCGTGCGCGCGCGTTCGCGCGGCGCCAGCCCGCGCAGGTCGGCCAGGCCGTGCTCGGTGACGATGATGTCGACGTCGTGCTCGGTATGGTCCACGTGCGCCACCATCGGCACGATGCTGGAGACATCGCCGCCCTTGGCCACCGACTTGGTCACAAATACCGACAGGTGCGCATTGCGCGCAAAATCGCCGGAGCCGCCGATGCCGTTCATCATGTGCGTGCCCCCTACATGGGTGGAGTTGACGTTGCCGTAGATGTCGCACTCCAGCGCCGTATTGATGGTAATCAGCCCGAGCCGGCGCAGGATCTCCGGATGGTTGCTGATCTCCTGCGGACGCAGCACCAGGCGCGACCGATAGCGGTCCAGGTTCGACAGGAAGCGCTGGTACACCTCGCGCGTCAGCGTCACCGAAGAGGCCGAGGCAAACGCCAGGCGCCCCGCATCCAGAAGTTCGATGGTGCTGTCCTGCAGCACCTCGGAATACATCTGCAGGCCGCGGAACGGTGAATCGGCCATGCCGTGCAACACCGCGTTGGCGATGGTGCCAATGCCCGCCTGCAGCGGCTGCAGCGAGGGCGAGAGCCTGCCGGCGCGGACTTCGCGCAGCAGGAAATCGTTGAGATGGCCGGCGATATTGCGCGTATCGGCATCCGGCGGCAGCGCGTTGGACGGGCTGTCGTCCTTGGCGGTGATGACAATGGCCGCAATCTTCTCGGGATCGATGGGGATATACGGCAGGCCAATGCGCTGCTCGGGCGCGATCAGCGGGATCGGCTGGCGGTACGGGCGCTGCACCGGGAAGCAGATGTCGTGGAGCCCTTCCAGCGCGAGCGGCATGTTCAGGTTGATCTCGACGATCACCTTGCGCGCCAGCATGGCGAAGCTGGCCGAGTTGCCGACCGAGGTGCTGGGAATGATGCCGCCCTGCTCGGTGATCGCCACCGCTTCCACCACCGCAACGTCCACCGGTGCGATCTGGCCGGAGCGCAGTTGCTCCACGGTCTCGGACAGGTGCTGGTCGATGAACATCACTTCGCCGGCGTTGATCTTGCGGCGCAGCGTGGCGTCTGACTGGAACGGCAGGCGGCGCGCAATCACGTCGGCCTCTGCCAGTACCCGGTCGATATCGTTGCCCAGCGAGGCGCCGGTCATCAGGGTGATGCGCAGCGGCTCGGTTGCCGCCCGCCGCGCCAGCGCAAACGGGACTTCCTTGCAGTCGCCCGCGCGCGTGAAACCGCTCATGCCTACCGTCATGCCGTCGCGGATCAGCGCGGCGGCTTCGTCGGCCGAGACTACCTTGTCGTGCAGCCTGGCCAGGCGAATGCGTTCCTTGTACATCCTTATCTCCGGTCTGACGGCCGGGCCCGTGCCCGCGCCGCGCGCCCCGTGCTGGCCCGAAGGCTGGTTGGCGGGGTCTCCGGCAGGCAGTGTAGCCAGCCGCATACATTCTGGCTGTGATTTAAAGTCATCGCTTGCAGTCGCTTTATTCATAGTGAAAGCCATGCCAGGGGACGTGCGGACCACTATGTCCCTTTAATGGCACAGGGCATTCCCGCCCTGTCACAATGCCGGCAAAGGATTCTGGTAGTGTCTGCCCCATCGGTCGACCGTGCCCCGCCAGAGAGGCTGCGGCGTCCGTGCCGCCCGGCCGGCCATGCTCCGGCCCCTGGTACCCGTGCGACGGATGCCAGCGCATCGCAGTGGCGGCAAACCAAAACAGGAGACGCCATTCATGCAGCCAAGACCCCTCGAACCCAGCGAGCCGGTTGTCCTTGCCCTGGTTGATGCCGTAACCGCCTGGCAAAGTGCGTTGGAACAGACGCTGTGCGCCTCTGGCCTGAACTACGCCCAGTGGCTGCTGCTGCGGGCCATCCGCCAGGATGCCTTCGTGCGCGGCTCGCCCTTGACGGGTCCGATGCCGATCGAAGTCGCGCGTTCCGAGACGATGCTGGTTGAACTGCAGCGCGACGGCTGGATCGAGTACGCGGGCACCCAGGCGCCCCGCATTGCAGAAAGCGCAGCCAACCGGCTGCAGCGCACCGCGCAGGCCCTCAGCGCGCTGCACAGCGTGTCAGTGGCGGCATTCAATTCCCAAGAGCGTGCCGCGCTGGGAACCCTGCTGGAGCGGATGAAGACCACGCTGAGCGACCACACCACGCGCCAGGTTCGCGCGGGCACCGAAGCCGCCCGGCAGGAAAAAGCCGCCGCGCCCTCGCATTGCCCCGGCCTGCCGCCGGTCGCGCACCGCCCCACCCTCGCCGCCAGGCGCCTCTGAGCGCCGCGCAAGCCGGTCCCGCGGGCAACAGCGGGAGCCGTGCGCATTCCTTCACGCACCATGCTCATACCCGCCACTTTTATTGCGCCGGGCATGCGGTTTTTTCCTAAAGTATGAGCATGCCCCGGCACATGCCGCGGGCCGCCCATCGACACCGCGAGGAGGGATCATGCCGCAGGAGAACGAAGACAAGGTCGCGCACCTGCTGGACGAACTGGCCAGCTTCGCGCGCGAGCGGCTGCCGGCGGCGATGTTCGCCGTGGTCGAGCCCTTCCTGCTGCACTACTACGACCAGGCCGACGCCGAAGACTTGCTCCAGCGCGACGTCGATGATCTCTACGGCGCCGTGATGGCGCACTGGCAGACCGCACAGAAATTCAACCCCGGCAAAGCGCGCATCCGCGTCTACAACCCCAACCTGGAAGAGCACGGCTGGCACTCGGACCACACCGTGGTCGAGATCGTCAATGACGACATGCCCTTCCTGGTCGACTCGGTGACGATGGAGATCAACCGGCAGGGACTGGCGCTGCACTCGGCCATCCATCCCGTGTTCCGGGTCTGGCGCGACGCGCGCGGCGGCATCGAGCGGATTGCCCCGGGCGGCGCCGGCGAGGCCGGGGACGGCTCGCGCCTGGAATCCTTCATCCACTTCGAGATCGACCGCAGCGGCGAGGCCGCGCGGCTGGAGGC
This sequence comes from Cupriavidus necator, assembly GCA_022041995.1. Taxonomy (GTDB): domain Bacteria; phylum Pseudomonadota; class Gammaproteobacteria; order Burkholderiales; family Burkholderiaceae; genus Cupriavidus. The sequence goes on along the minus strand of CP074381.1, from coordinate 1,499,633 downwards.
GCTGCGCAGCGCCATTGCGCAGGTGCTGATCGACGTGCGCGCGGCAGTGGAGGACTGGCCGAAGATGTGCGACATCACCCAGGCCACCATCGGCGCCATGGCGCAGGCGCCCGATGCGGCCTCGCCGGAAAGCGCCGAAGCGCGCGCCTTCCTGGACTGGATGATAGATAACCACTTCTCCTTCCTCGGCCAGCGTGACTACCAGTTGGTGTCGCAGGACGGGCGCTACTTCCTGCGCGGCGTGCCGGGGTCCGGTGCAGGGATCCTGCGCGAAAGCCTGCGCGAGCCCGACGCCGAAGACCTCACGCTGCTGCCTGCCGCGGCCACCGCGATCATCGAAGGCGCCTCGCCGATCTTCGTGACCAAGGCCAATTCGCGCGCCACCGTGCACCGGCCGGGCTATCTCGACTATGTCGGGGTCAAGCTGCTGGATGCACAGGGTCAGCTCTTCGGCGAGCGGCGTTTTGTCGGCCTGTACACCTCGACCGCCTACACGGCGCCGATCGCGGATATCCCGCTGGTGCGGCGCAAATGCGCCAATATCCTGGCGCGCGCGGGCTTCCTGGCCAATGGGCACCTGTACAAGTCGCTGGTGACCATCCTCGAGCAATATCCGCGCGATGAACTGTTCCAGGCCACCGAGGATGAACTTTTCGATATCACCACCGGCATCTTGCGGCTGCAAGAGCACCAGCGCACCCGGCTCTTTGTACGGCGCGACCGCTTCGACCGCTTTGTCTCATGCCTGGTGTTCGTGCCGCGCGACAAGTACAACACCGACCTGCGCCAGAAGATCCAGAAACTGTTGACCGCGGCCTTCCACGGCACCAGTTGCGAGTTCACGCCGCTGCTGTCCGAGTCGCCGCTGGCGCGCATCCAGCTGACCGTGCGCGGCGAGCCCGGCACCATGCCGCACGTCGATACGCGTGAGCTGGAGGCACGCATCGTGCACGCCAGCCGCCGCTGGCAGGACGATCTCGCCGAAGCCTTGCATGAAAGCCACGGCGAAGAGCAAGGCAACCGGCTGCTGCAGCGCTACGGCGGCTCGTTCCCCGCTGGCTACCGTGAGGACTATCCGGCCCGCACCGCGGTGCGCGATATCGAGCTGATGGAGCACGCGCTGCGCGGCAACGGCATGGCGATGAACCTGTACCGGCCGATCGAGGCCGCACCGGGGGTGTTCCGCTTCAAGGTGTACCGTGCCGGCGAGCCGATTGCGCTGTCGCATAGCCTGCCCATGCTGGAACACCTGGGCGTGCGCGTGGATGAAGAGCGCCCCTACCTGATCGAACCCGACAGCGGCACGCCGGTATGGGTGCACGACTTCGGGCTGGAGATTGCCGACAGCGGCGGCGCGGCGGAATTCGACATCGCGCGCGTCAAGGCATTGTTCGAGGATGCCTTCGCGCGCGCCTGGCACGGCGAGATCGAGAACGACGACTTCAACCGCCTGGTACTGCGCGCCGAGCTGGCCGCGCGCGACGTCACCATCCTGCGCGCCTATGCCCGCTACCTGCGCCAGGTGGGCTCGACCTTCAGCGATGCCTATATCGAGCGCGCGCTGACCGGCAACGCGGCCATTGCCGCCATGCTGGTCGGCCTGTTCGTGGCGCGCTTCGACACCTTCAGCCAGGTTGCCACCGACACCGCCCGCCAGGCGCGCTGCGACAAGCTACTGGCCGATATCGGCGCGGCGCTGGACAAGGTGCCCAACCTGGACGAGGACCGCATCCTGCGGCTCTTCCTGGGCGTGATCAACGCCACCGTGCGCACCAACTATTTCCACCGTGGCGAGGAAGGCCAGCCGCGCCCATATGTGTCGTTCAAGTTCAATCCCGCGCTGGTCCCCGGCCTGCCCGAGCCGCGCCCGATGTTCGAGATCTGGGTCTACTCGCCGCGCGTTGAGGGCGTGCACCTGCGCGGCGGGCGCGTAGCCCGCGGCGGACTGCGCTGGTCAGACCGGCGCGAGGACTTCCGCACTGAAGTGCTGGGCCTGATGAAGGCGCAGATGGTCAAGAACACGGTGATCGTGCCGGTAGGCTCCAAGGGCGGCTTCGTGGTCAAGCGCCCGCCCCCGCCCACCGACCGCGATGCCTTCCTGCAGGAGGGCATTGCCTGCTACCAGACCTTCCTGCGCGGGCTGCTGGACCTGACCGACAACCTCGTCGGCGGCCAGCTGGTGCCGCCACCGGAGGTGGTGCGCCACGACGACAACGACCCCTACCTGGTGGTCGCCGCCGACAAGGGCACGGCCACATTCTCGGATTTCGCCAACGCGATCTCGGCCGAATACGGCTTCTGGCTGGGCGATGCCTTTGCGTCCGGGGGTTCGGTCGGCTATGACCACAAGAAGATGGGCATTACCGCGCGCGGTGCGTGGGAATCGGTCAAGCGGCATTTCCGCGAGATGGGTGTCGATATCCAGACCACGGACTTCACCGTGGCCGGCATCGGCGACATGTCGGGCGACGTGTTCGGCAACGGCATGCTGCTGTCGCCGCATATCCGGCTGGTGGCGGCTTTCGACCACCGGCATATCTTCCTCGATCCCGACCCGGACACGGCAAGGAGCCTGCAGGAACGCACGCGGCTGTTCGGCCTGCCCCGCTCCAGCTGGGCCGACTACGACGCCACGCTGATCTCCGCCGGCGGCGGTATCTATCCGCGCAGCGCCAAGACCATCCCGCTGTCGCCGCAGGTACAGGCGGTGCTGGGGGTCACGGCAGCCACGCTGTCGCCGGCCGAGCTGATTCACGCAATCCTGATGGCGCCGGTCGACCTGCTCTACAACGGCGGCATCGGCACCTACGTCAAGTCCAGCCAGGAAACCCACCTGCAGGCCGGCGACCGCACCAACGACGCGGTGCGCGTCAACGGCAGCGACCTGCGCTGCAAGGTGATCGGCGAAGGCGGCAACCTGGGCTTCACTCAGCTGGGCCGCATCGAGTTCGCGCGCAAGGGCGGGCGCATCAACACCGATGCCATCGACAACTCGGCCGGGGTGGACTGCTCGGACCACGAGGTCAATATCAAGATCCTGCTCGGGCTGGTGGTTGCCGATGGCGAAATGACCGAGAAGCAGCGCAACAAGCTGCTGGCCGAGATGACTGACGAGGTCGGCCTGCTGGTGCTGCAGGACAACTACTACCAGACCCAGGCACTGTCCGTGGCCGGGCGCAGCAGCCCCGCGCTGCTCGACGGCGAGGCGCGCCTGGTGCGCTGGCTGGAGCGCGCCGGGCGGCTCAACCGCCCGCTGGAGTTCCTGCCTTCAGAGGAAGAAATCGCCGAGCGCAAGCTGGCCGATGAAGGCCTGGCATCACCCGAGCGTGCCGTGCTGCTTGCCTACAGCAAGATGTGGCTGTACGACGAACTGCTGGCCTCCGATGTGCCGGAAGACACGCTGGTTGCCGGACTGCTGTCGGACTATTTCCCGGTGCCGCTGCGCCAGCGTTACGCCGACGCAATGCAGCGCCACCCGCTGCGGCGCGAGATCCTGTCGACGCACCTGACCAATATGCTGGTCAACCGCATCGGCGCCACCTTCGTGCACCGGATCATGGAAGAGACCGACGCACGCCCGGCCGATATCGTGCGCGCCTGCCTGATCGCACGCGATGTCTTCGGCCTGACCACCCTGTGGCAGGAGATCGATGCGTTGGACAACCGTGTCGCCGATGCCGAGCAGGCGCGCATGTTCGGGGCCGTGGCGCTGCTGCTGGAGCGCGCGTGCCTGTGGTTCATCCGCTATCTGCGTAGCGGCAGCAAGGCCGCCGAGGACCTGGCGCGCTTTGCCCAGGCAGCGCGATGGCTGGCACCGCAACTGCCGCGGCTGCTGCCGCCGGCCGATGCGACAGCACTGTCAGAGCGCAGCCGGGCCTTGACGGATGCAGGGGTCGACGAAGCGCTGGCCGTGCGCGTGGCCGGCAGCGAGATCTCCGCCGCCGCGCTCGATATTGCCGAAGTGGCCACGGCGTGCGAACGCAGCCTGGACCTGGTGGCGGGGGTTTATTTCGCACTGGACAGCCACCTGAGCTTCAGCTGGCTGCGCGAGCGCGCGCTGGCACTGCCATCGGACACGCACTGGGACCTGCTGGCACGCACCACCACGCTGGAAGACCTGGGGCGGCTCAAGCGCGCACTGACCGTCAGCGTGCTGTCGCAGGCGGGTGAACTGGATACGCCCGAAGCCATGATCGATGCCTGGCGGTCCAGCCGTCACGGCGCGCTTGAACGCTTTACGCGCATGCTGGCCGACCAGCGCGCCTCGGGGCCGCGGGGCTGTCGATGCTGTCGGTCGCGGTGCGCGAGATCGGCATGCTGGAACGCGCCTAGCATGGCGCTGTCCAGCCCGGGGTTTATTCGTCTGCTGCTGCGTCCGTGTCAATGTCCGCATCGTCGCCGATGCCGGCCTCGGCACCACGCGGGCGCAGTTCCAGCCCGAGCAGGACCAGCAGGTCGAAGGCATCGGAAAGCAGGTGCTTCTGCCTGGGCAGCAGGCTGGCGTACGGCATGTCGTAGATTGACTGGTTCGCGGCACGCTCGCCCTTGAGGCCGCGGTCGCGCGCGATATCCGACAGCAGCGCGGCAAACCCTGAGAGATCCTGCGCTGCCAGGGCTGAATTCAATACCTTGGCGATCACTTCCGGCGAAGCGTTCGCCCAGCCCATGCGTTCAGCATTGGAAGCAGAGTCTTGAGGAAGGTCGGCAAAGTCCATGATGTGTATAACGGTCCCGCCTGAGCAAGCTTAAGGCGGCAACCATGTGGATTTGACCCCACATGCGTGGGGTGACATGGCGTGCCGCCCGCCGGCCCGGACTAACGTGGCGCCGGCTTCGCGGCCACTTGGCGGTAGACGGTGCTGCCGTCGCGCGCCGTGCGTGCCTGGACGTGATTGCGTGCGCCGCATTGCGGGCAGCGGAACACGGGACCCTGCCCTTCGTTGCGGATCTGCACCTCATTCGGCTCCCAGCGCGCACCGCAAGCCTGGTTCCCACAAACAAACATGAATTCTCCTTGAAACAGGCGCCCGAGAGCCTGAGCCGGGCGCGATACGGGGCATGGCCGCACCGCCCGTTGGTGGCGCGGCCATGCCTGCTCAGCCATGATTATCAGGCCAGTCGGCCGGGCGCGGACCCATTCGCCACATATTCGGCGGCTCACCCAATGCCGTGCTCTGGTACATCCAGGCGCCGCAGCCAATGCAGCGCCAGCGGCTGTCCACCTTGCACCGGTTGCTCATCGCAGCAATGCCCGAGGCGGCCAGGTTCTCGTGTGGCGGCGCGCTGGACGGTTCGCCCACCAACTGATGACACAGGTCACAGGCGTGCATCGGCATCTCCTGTCATGGCGATGATCGCGCGGCGGCGCCTTCAGCCATTGTGCTGCACCCATTGCCGCGCCCACGAAATCGCCGCGGCCCGCGCATCTTCCGGCGTCGCGTGCGTGGCCGGCGGCGCGCCGCCCTCCAGCACCACGGCGCCCGACTCCCAGATATCGCACAGGGCCTTGAACCGCCCCATGCCCAGCGCGTGGCAATACACGTGGATCACGAAGCCGCCGTACTCCACCACGTCAGTGGCGGTATCGGTCAGTGCCTGATCCGCCGCGGGATCGGACGGCACCAGCGTCGCATCGCGCTCGCGCAGCACCCGCTGCTCCGCGGCCGTGCGCACCAGCATGGCGCAGGCACCGCCCGCCGCCGCGCCCAGCACCACGCCCACGCCAAACCAGCAAGCCCTGCTCCCGCACCTCGCCATGGCATCCCCCGTAGCGACCCTGCCGGCCCTGGCACGACCACGCTGTGCGACCGGCATCGTTTTCAGGTTATACCAATACAGGCCGACATCGCTTGCCACCAACTTCCACGCGGCAAATGCACAGTGCCGCGGGCTGTGCCGGCGCACGAAAATGAGAATCGTGGGGGATGACCGAACCGCCAGCCAGAGCTATACTGTACATCCATACAGTATCCGGATGCTGCCCCATGCCTTTGTACCAGTCCGACTCCATCCTGCTCGAGGCCTACTACTTCGGCGACGACAGCGAATCCCTGCGCCTGCCCTGTGGCAGTGTCTGCGTGGGCGCCGGCGCCATCCTCGTCGACGGCATCGAGCTCCGCCAGCTGCAGGCCCTGCGCTGGACGCCGGATTTCCTGTCCTTCGACGCCCAGGGCACCCGTCACCGCTACCCGGTCAGCCGCCCCGCCCTGGTCGGCCCCGGCCAGGCACGCTTCGCGCTGCTTTAAGCTACGGCTTCCGCATCCCCGATGCGCCACGCCCCTTGCCCACATGCCAGACCTCAGCCCGACCGCCAGCCAACTGATCCGCTCGCTCGACCTGCAGCCGCATCCGGAAGGCGGCTACTACCGCGAAACCTATCGCGGCGAAGAACAGGTCGTCTGCCAGGACGGGCGCACACGCGAAGCCTGCACCGCGATCCACTACATGCTGTGCGGCAACGACTATTCCGCGTGGCATCGCATCCGGTCCGACGAACTCTGGCACTACCACGCGGGCTCCCCCGTGGACGTGCACCGGATCGTGGACGGCACCATCGTCACGCAGCGCCTGGGCGACCCGCTGCGGCATCCCGGCGCGGCCTTCCAGGCGATGGTGCCCGCCGGCCAATGGTTTGCCGCCGAACGCGTGGATCTGGACGATGGCACGGACTTCGCCCTGGTCGGCTGCACCGTGGCACCAGCCTTCCGCTTCAGCGAATTCGAACTGGCCGACCCGACGGCGCTTGCCGGCCTGGCAAGCGGACATGACGCGCTGCTGCGCAGGCTGGCGCGCTAGCCCTCCCACCCCAAAAAACAGCCCGCCGCGGCGGGGCGCGGGGCGGGCTGGTGAGTACAGCGGCACGAGTCTAAGCCAGGGTGCCGGCGGGCCATGATGGGAGAACACGGGTATCTCGCCGCTTTTTCTGGCAACGGCCGAGCAGCGCGTATAACGATCCTGCGCATCAGGCAACGTTTCGTCGGGTAACCCTCGAGCGCGTCGTCGGAAACAACGCCAGGCGCCGCGATTTCTTCGTGATCGATGGCCTCACCGACAGCGAAGCCGATTCGCTCGTCCAGCAGGAAGACCTTTGGCCTACGTCAGAGCCACACCATGCCTGAGTATTGGATGCCTCCAAATCAGACAGCCTGGAGGGCTCGCCCGCAGCACAAAATAAAAAACCCGCCTGGCTATTCACCAAGCGGGTTTCTGTCTGGTCGGGGCGAGAGGATTTGAACCTCCGACCACCTGCACCCCATGCAGGTACGCTACCAGGCTGCGCTACGCCCCGAAGCAAAAGATTATAACAGAAGCATTTCCCGCATGACTAGCTCCCGACGTCGAAATTATCCGTGCTTCGCGATCTCCCGCAGTTGCGCGAGCAGGTGCTGCACTTCGACCAGTTCATTGCGCAGGCCGCTGATATCAACCGACAATGCCGCCGCGTTTTCTTCACCAGTCTCTGCGGCCTCAGGCGCTGCCGCTGCCGCACTGTGATGACGGCCTTCATCAAGGCGGTTGCGCGCGCCGTTGATGGTGAAGCCCTGTTCGTAGAGCAGTTCGCGGATGCGGCGGATCAGCAGGACTTCATGGTGCTGGTAGTAGCGGCGGTTGCCGCGGCGCTTGACGGGCTTGAGTTGCGTGAACTCCTGCTCCCAATAGCGCAGGACGTGCGGCTTGACGGCGCAAAGCTCGCTCACCTCACCGATGGTGAAGTAGCGCTTGGCCGGAATCGGCGGCAACGCGATGCGATCGCTGGATTTGTCCGACATGTGGTGTGTAGACGAGCGTCAGGCCATGCCGGCCATGCGGTTGGCGCGCACCAGGTGCGCGCCCAGAAGCATACCGATGTCGGCTTCGGGAAGCAATCCGCCGTTCGGGTGACGCGTCAGCCGGCGATGCCTGCGCGTTCTTCCACCAGGCCCTTGAGCTTCTGGCTGGCGTGGAACGTAACCACGCGGCGCGCGGTGATTGGAATGACTTCGCCGGTCTTGGGATTGCGGCCGGGCCGCTGCGGCTTGTCGCGCAACTGGAAGTTGCCGAAGCCGGACAGCTTGACGCTGTCGCCCTGCTCCAGCGCTTCGCGGATGACGTCGAAGAAGGCTTCGACCATGTCCTTCGATTCGCGCTTGTTCAAGCCGACCTGGTCGAACAGCATCTCGGCGAGTTCGGCCTTGGTCAGCGTGGGAACTTCAGTCGCGCGCGCATCCGGCATCGCGTCGTCAAGGGAGGAAGCCTGCCGGTCGCTCATCTCACCCAGTGCTGCAGCGGTCATGGAATTCGCGTCTCGATCATTCATGTCGATCGCTCAAGTGTGTGTCTGGCGATCCGCCCGGGGCTGTGCCCGGGCGCCCTTGTTTATCGTGTGTCCGTCGCGTATTGACGATGGCTTAGCCGCGCAGCCGGGCCTGGAAGGCCTCTGTCAGCGCGTCGACCATGCAGCGCACTGCGCTGTCGACAGTTTCGTCCTGGAGGGTCGACCCAGTATCTTGCAAGGTCACCCGGAACGCAAGGCTTTTCTCGTCCGCGCCAATGGCAGCGGAAGCGCCCTTGGGACGGAACTCGTCGAACACCACCAGGCTCTGGCAGTAGCGGCCGTAGCCCTGCTTTTCCAGTGCGGCGCGCATGGCGTCCAGCATGTCCTGCACGCGCACCGTTTGCTTCACGACCACGGCCAGGTCGCGCACCGCGGCCGGGAACCTGGAGATCTCGGTGTACACCGGCAGGCCGGTGTCGCGCAGCGCGTCGAGCGCCAGTTCAAACACGACCGGGGCGTGCGTCAGCTCGTATTCCTGCAGCCAGCGCGGATGCAGCTCGCCAACCACGCCCACCGCCTTGCCGTCGAGCAGCACGCGCGCGGCGCGGCCCGGATGCAGCGCGGGGTGCGCCACCGGCTCGAAACGCGGCACGCGCGGATGGAACAATGCCTCGACATCGCCCTTGATGTCGAAGAAGTCGACGTTGCGCGCGGGGATGCCCCACTGCTCTTCGAACGCCGGGCCGTAGGCGATGCCCGCGGCCATCATCGGCTGATCGTAGCCGGACACCGTCAGGCCGCCGTCCTTCACGCTGGCGTCACGATGGAACACGCGGCCCACCTCGAACAGGCGCACGCGCGCAGCCTTGCGGTTCAGGTTGTAGCGCACCTTGTCGACCAGGCCGCCGACCAGCGTCGAGCGCATTACCGCCAGCTGGCTGGCGATCGGGTTCAGCAGGCGGATCGGGTTGTCGTTGGCGGCGAAGTCGCGCTCCCACTTCTCTTCAACAAAGGCGAAGTTGATGACTTCCTGGTAGTCGCGCGCGACCACGGCATGGCGCACCACGTGGGTGGAGCGGCGGGCCTCGTTGGTCGGGCGCATCTCGCTTTCGGCAATCGGCGGACGGGCCGGGATGCGCTCGAAACCATAGATGCGGGCCACTTCCTCGATCAGGTCTTCCTCGATCTCGATATCGAAGCGGTAGCTCGGCGGCGTGACTTCAAACACCTCGCCCTCGGCGCCCTGCGTGCGCGTGAACGGCAGCCGCAGGCGCTGGAATACATCGGCGATGGCCGCAGGCGACAGCTCGATGCCCAGCACGCGCTCGGCGCGCGCCACGCGCAGGCTGACCGGCTTACGCTGCGGCAGGTTGACCACGTGGTCGTCCACCGGGCCGGCCTGGCCGCCGCAGATCTCGAGGATCAGCGCGGTGATGCGCTCGATATGCTCGACCGTGGTGGCGTAGTCCACGCCGCGCTCGAAGCGGTGTCCGGCATCGGTGGAGAAGTTGTAGCGGCGACCGCGGCCCTGGATCGCAGCGGGCCACCAGAATGCGGCTTCGAGATAGATATCCGTGGTGTCCAGCGTCACGGCGGTGCTGTCGCCGCCCATGATGCCGGCCAGGCTTTCGATCTCCTTGTCATCGGCGATCACGCCGACCTGCTCGTCGACCTCGATGGTGTTGCCGTTGAGCAGCTTGATCTGCTCGCCCTTGCGGCCCCAGCGCACGTCCAGGCCGCCGTGGATCTTGCTCAGGTCGAACACGTGCGACGGACGTCCAAGTTCCAGCATCACGTAGTTCGAGATATCGACCAGTGCGGAAACACTGCGCTGGCCCGAGCGCTCCAGGCGCTGCACCATCCATGCCGGCGTGGCCGCGCGCGCATTGACGCCGCGGATCACGCGGCCGGAGAAGCGGCCGCACAGGTCCGGCGCCGACACCTTGACCGGCAGCTTGTCCTGGATCGTCACCGCCACCGGCTTCATCTCGGGCAGCGTCAGCGCGGCGCCGGTCAGCGCCGACACTTCGCGCGCCACGCCGTGGATCGACAGGCAATCGGCCTTGTTCGGCGTCAGCTTGATGACAAAGACCTGGTCATCCAGCTCGAGGTATTCACGGATGCTCTGGCCGACCGGAGCGTCTTCCGGCAGCACCAGCAGGCCACCATGCTCTTCCGACAGCTTCAGTTCGCGTGCCGAGCACAGCATGCCGTAGCTGTCCACGCCGCGCAGCTTGCCGACCTTGATCTCGAACGGCTTGCCGCCGTCCTCGGACGGCGGCAGCACGGCGCCAACCAGTGCGCACGGCACCAGGATGCCGGGCTTGACGTTGGGCGCGCCGCAGACGATCTGCAGGGTTTCGCCGGTGCCGGCATCGACCTGGCACACGTTGAGGCGGTCGGCGTTGGGATGGCGCTCGGCCGACAGCACGCGCGCGACCACCACCTTGTCGAACGGCGGCGCGACCGAGCCCACCTCTTCCACTTCCAGGCCGGCCATGGTCAGGGTGTGCGACAGCGCGTCGGTGGAGATCTTTTCAGGGTTGGCGAAGGTGCGAAGCCAGGATTCCGAGAATTGCATGGCGCTTCTGATCCGGTAAGTATTCTGTGTGGTCGTTGACGAGGGGACGGCGGCGCGTCAGGCGAACTGGCGCAGGAAGCGCACGTCACCCTCGAAGAACAGGCGCAGGTCGTTGATGCCATAGCGCAGCATGGTCAGGCGCTCCAGGCCGGAGCCGAACGCAAAGCCGATATAGCGCTCGGGATCGAGGCCCATGTTGCGCAGCACGTTCGGATGCACCTGGCCCGAACCGGAGATCTCCAGCCACTTGCCCGCATTTTTCCCATCCTCGAAGGCCATGTCGATCTCTGCCGACGGCTCGGTGAACGGGAAGTACGACGGGCGGAAGCGCACCTGGATGTCATCGCGCTCGAAGAACTTGCGCAGGAAATCGGTGTACACGCCCTTCAGGTCGGCAAAGCTGACATCCTCGCCGATCCACAGGCCTTCGACCTGGTTGAACATCGGCGAGTGCGTGGCATCGCTGTCGACACGGTAGGTGCGGCCCGGGCAGATCACCTTGATCGGCGGCATCGCCTTGCCGGCGTACTTCTCGACATGCATCTTCGCGTAGCGGACCTGCATCGGGCTGGTGTGCGTGCGCAGGAGCAGCAGCTTGTCGTCGCTGTCGCGGCCGTCGACATAGAAGGTGTCCTGCATCGAACGCGCCGGGTGGTTGTCCGGGTTGTTCAGCGCGGTGAAGTTCATCCAGTCAGTCTCGATCTCGGGGCCGTCGGCCACATCGAAACCGATCGAGCCGAAGATCTGCTCGACGCGCTCCCACGTGCGCATCACCGGGTGCAGGCTGCCGCGGCTGACCGCACGGCCAGGCAGCGTGACGTCGATGGCCTCCGCGGCCAGGCGCGCGTTCATCAGCGCATCGGCCAGCGCCTGGCGGCGTGCCTGCAGGGCGGCTTCAACTTGCTGCTTGATCTGGTTGATACGGGCGCCTTCCGTCTTGCGGGTTTCCGGGTCGAGCTTGCCGAGGCCCTTGAGCAATTCGGTCAGCGCGCCGGTCTTGCCCAGGAAGCGGGCCTTTTCGTTTTCCAGCGTGGCGTTGTCGTTGGCAGCAGCGAAGGCGGCCTGGGCATCGGCGACAATTTGATCCAGATCCTGAGACATGGCGGCGGTCGTGGGACTTTTGGCGTCGGGCCGGTACGCACCGGTCCGACGTGGGTTGGCACTACGTGCGGTGTTCGTTTCGAATGCGGTCTCGGCGACCGGATTCCGGCAACTGAAACGGCATTCGAAATAAAAACGGGGCTCGGTGAGGAGCCCCGTTTCAGCAGACCTTGCGGTCGGCGGTCGACCTTGCGGTCGGTGCTTGCCCGGCAGCGCTTACGCGCTGCCGCAGCCGGCATCAGGCAACGGTGGCTTTCACCTGGTTGACGATGGCGGCAAAGGCAGGCTTGTCGTGAATAGCCATGTCCGACAGCACCTTGCGGTCCAGTTCAATCGAGGCCTTCTTCAGACCGTTCATGAACACGCTGTAGGTCATGCCATGCTCACGCGTCGCGGCATTGATACGCGCAATCCACAGCGCGCGGAACACGCGCTTCTTGTTGCGGCGATCGCGGTACGCGTACTGGCCAGCACGCATGACCGCCTGCTTGGCGATGCGATAGACATTATTGCGACGGCCGCGGTAACCCTTGGCAGCATCGATGACTTTCTTGTGACGGGCCCGTGCAGTGACCCCACGCTTTACTCGAGGCATGTAATTCTCCTTTCGTTTTCGTCAGGGGTTATGCGTAAGGCATCATCGCGCGCACCGACTTCAGGTTCGTCTCATGGACGTCCTGAGTACCGCGCAGTTGACGCTTGTTCTTGGTGGTCTTCTTGGTCAGGATGTGACGCTTGAAGGCCTGGCCACGCTTGAACGAACCGTTCGGACGTGCAGTAAAGCGCTTGGAGGCGCTTTTCTTCGTCTTCATCTTCGGCATGAAAAACTCCAGCTCATATGACATGCATGCAGGTGGACGGCTCACGCCGACGCTTGCAAGACCCGCATCCACTTGTTGTTGCACAGCGGCCCTTGCGGGCCGCGCGCGACTTCCGCACGAAGCAACGCCGGGATGCCTGACATCCCGGCCGCTGCACCGCGCAGGAATTACTTCTTCTTCTTGGGGGCGAGCACCATCACCATCTGGCGCCCTTCCATCTTCGGCATCTGCTCGACCTGGCCGATTTCTTCCAGGTCCGCCTTCAGGCGTTCGAGCATCCGCGCGCCGATTTCCTGGTGCGCCATCTCGCGACCACGGAACCGCAGCGTGATCTTGGTCTTGTCGCCGTCTTCCAGGAAGCGCTTCAGGTTGCGCAGCTTGACGTTGTAGTCGCCATCATCCGTACCCGGCCGGAACTTGACTTCCTTGACCTGGATGATCTTCTGCTTCAGCTTCGCCTCGTGGGCGCGCTTGGCTTCTTCGTACTTGAACTTCCCGTAATCCATGATCCGGGCGACGGGCGGAACCGCGTTCGGCGCGATCTCCACCAGGTCCAAGTCCTTATCTTCAGCCAGCCGGAGCGCGTCCATGAACTTGACGATGCCGAGCTGTTCGTTATCAACCCCTACCAGGCGCAGCTCAGGCGCGCTGATTTCCCGGTTGATGCGATGACCTTTGTCCGTAGCGATGTTGCGTTACCTCAAGAAGACAAAAAAACAAGCCGTGCTCACCACCCATCAGGCTTTGCTGGCGACGTCGTTTTGCAGACGCTCAACAAACGCGGAGACAGGCATCACACCCAGATCCACGTTGCCACGGGCACGCACGGCCACTTGACTGGCATCCCGCTCCTTGTCGCCCACTACCAGCAGGTAGGGAACCTTTTGAAGCGAATGCTCGCGGATTTTATACGTAATTTTCTCGTTACGCAAATCGGCCTTGGCCCTAAACCCTTGTTTTTGCAGCAATTGCACGACGCTTTCGGCGTATTCCGCCTGCGAATCCGCAATATTCATGACCACCACCTGCTCCGGGGCCAGCCAGGCCGGCAGCGCGCCGGCGTGGTTTTCCAGCAGGATGCCCAGGAAACGCTCGAACGAACCCAGGATGGCGCGGTGCAGCATCACCGGGCGCTTGCGCGAGTTGTCCTCGGAGACGTATTCGGCATCCAGGCGCTCCGGCAGCACCAGGTCAAGCTGCAGCGTGCCGCACTGCCACGAGCGGCCGATCGCGTCCTTGATGTGGTACTCGACCTTGGGGCCGTAGAAGGCACCCTCACCCGGCAGCTCCTCCCAATCCACGCCGCAGGCGCGCAGCGCCAGGCGCAGGCCCTCTTCGGCGTGATCCCAGACCTCGTCCGAGCCGGCACGCTGGTCCGGGCGCAGCGACAGCTTGACCTTCACATCCTTGAAGCCAAAGTCGTCGTAGACCGAGAACGCCAGTTCGTTGAAGGCCTTGGCCTCCGCCACGATCTGCTCTTCCGTGCAGAAGATGTGCGCATCATCCTGCACAAAGCCGCGCACGCGCATCAGCCCGTGCAGCGCGCCCGACGGCTCGTTGCGGTGGCAGGCGCCAAACTCAGCCAGGCGCAGCGGCAGGTCGCGGTACGAACGCAGACCGTGGTTGAAGATCTGCACATGGCCGGGGCAGTTCATCGGCTTGATCGCGTAGTCCCGCTTCTCCGACTCCGTGACGAACATGTTCTCCTTGTAATTCTGCCAGTGGCCGGACTTTTCCCAAAGCGAACGATCCATCACCTGCGGCGTGCGGACTTCATCGTAGCCGGCGTCCGTCAGGCGGCCGCGCATATATTGCTCGACCGCCTGCCACACCTGCCAGCCCTTCGGATGCCAGAACACCATGCCGGGCGCTTCTTCCTGCAGGTGGAACAGGTCAAGCGTCTTGCCGAGCCTGCGGTGGTCGCGCTTCTCGGCCTCTTCCAGCATGTGCAGGTAGGCTTCCTGGTCTTCCTTCTTCGCCCAGGCCGTGCCGTAGATGCGCTGGAGCATCTCGTTGTTGGCGTCGCCGCGCCAGTAGGCGCCGGCCACCTTCATCAGCTTGAAGACCTTCAGCTTGCCCGTGGACGGCACGTGCGGGCCGCGGCACAGGTCGACGAAATTGCCTTCGCGGTACAGGCCGATTTCCTGGTCAGCCGGGATCGAGCCGATGATCTCGGCCTTGTACTTCTCGCCCATCGACTCGAACAGCGCCACCGCCTCGTCGCGGTTCCACACTTCGCGCACGACCTTCTCGTCCTTGCGGGCGAGGTCCGTCATCTTCTTCTCGATGGCGGCCAGGTCTTCGGGCGTGAAGGGACGCTTGTAGGCAAAGTCGTAGTAGAAGCCGTTTTCAATCACCGGCCCGATCGTCACCTGTGCTTCCGGATAGAGCTCCTTGACGGCATAGGCCAGCAAGTGCGCCGTGGAGTGGCGGATCACGTCGACGCCATCGGCGTCCTTGTCCGTGACGATGGCCAGCCCGGCATCGCGGTCGATCTTGTAGCTCGTGTCGACCAGTTGGCCGTCCACCTTGCCGGCCAGCGCGGCCTTGGCCAGGCCGGCGCCGATGCTCTGCGCCACTTCGGCAACCGTCACCGGGCCGGGAAACTCGCGGCGGGACCCATCCGGCAGCGTGATTGCGATCATTTCGACTCTCCAGGTTCCGCCGGCTGCGCCTTGCGCATCGCCTGAGCGGATCAAACTGCATCTTGTGGCACCGGCCCCCGCATGCCTGCGGGACTGGCGATTCATTCTTTACCGCCCTGCTCTGCCGCACCGGAAAGGCGGCAGCTTATCAGGGCGCTGGCAGGCGACAGACGAAAAAAAACGCGGCCAAGGCCGCGTTTCTCTTTGTCAAACCCGATCCAACCGGGTCGAAGGCGCACCTCGACTACTGTCGCTTGCCAGCGGTAGTAGTTCGCGGTGTCATAACCATGATGCCCTTCCGTTCCGTATGGGGTTGAATCGGACTTGCCGCACTTCTTTTTACTGCTTTACTGCAATTCGTTGGTAGGCTCGATTGGACTCGAACCAACGACCCCCACCATGTCAAGGTGGTGCTCTAACCAGCTGAGCTACGAGCCTAGCGAAGCCGCAAGTATAGCATCACTTTCTTTTCGCCTGCAACACCCCCTGGACGTCTTCGATCAACTGCAGCGCGCGCTGCAGCTGCGTGGCCTCGGACACTTCGGCAGTGAACTGCATGCGCGCGACACCCTTGCTGGAGAGCGTCTTGACGCCGGTGACGTTGATCTTCTCGCGCGACAGCACTTCGGAGATATCGCGCAGCAGCCCCTGGCGATCGATCGCCTCGACATGGATATCGACCGGGTAGACCGCGGCGTGGCTCTTCTGGCCCCACTCGGTCTGGATCACCCGCTCCGGCGCGCGCCCGGCCAGTTGCTGGAAGGTGTGGCAGCTGCGCCGATGGATCGACACCCCGCGCCCCCGCGTGACAAAGCCGACGATGTCGTCCGGCGGCGCCGGCTTGCAGCAGCGCGACATCTGCGTCATCAGCGAATCCACCCCCACCACCAGCACGCCGCTCTTGGCGCCGCGCGCCACGCTGGTGGCGCGGCTCTTCTTGGTGACAGCGTCTTCCTCGCTCAGCGGCGCCTGGACCTCGCCCTCCGGGTGGCGCAGCGCATGCTCAACGTGGCGCAGGCTGAACTCGTCCTTGGCCACCGCCGCGAACAGGTCCTCCGGCGTCTTGAAGCCCAGCCGCGTGGCCAGCTCTTCCAGCTTGACCGCGGTCTTGCCTTCGCGCTGAAGCGTCTTGTCGATCAGCACGCGGCCCTGGGCGATGGTCTCCTGTGAATCGAGCGCATTGAACCAGGCCCGCACCTTGGCCCGCGCGCGGTTGCTGGCCAGGTAGCCCAGGTCCGCGTTGAGCCAGTCGCGCGACGGTCCGCCCTGCTTGACCGCGATGATCTCCACGGTCTGGCCGTTCTTCAGCGGCGTGTTCAGCGGCACCATGGTGCCGTCCACACGCGCGCCGCGGCAGCGGTGGCCGAGATCGCTGTGCAGGTAGTAGGCAAAGTCCACCGCGGTGGCGCCCTGCGGCAGCGCCACCACGCGCGCCTGCGGCGTCAGCACGTAGA
The DNA here is from genome assembly GCA_022041995.1 of Cupriavidus necator. GTDB lineage: Bacteria > Pseudomonadota > Gammaproteobacteria > Burkholderiales > Burkholderiaceae > Cupriavidus. The sequence goes on along the minus strand of CP074381.1, from coordinate 1,482,777 downwards.
TGTGGTCGTCGATCGCGGCATGCTTGATCTGCTCCCACGACTCGTCATGCGCCACGCTGTGGTCGGCATCATCCTTCCACGCCAGCAGCTGGCGCAGCCAGGCTATCTTCTCGTCATAGCGCTCGCTGGCGGAAAACTGCCCGGCATAGCCGCGGCTGCCCGCCTCCTTGTAGCGCCAGTGCGCGGCCACGCCGTATTCGGCAAAGTGGTGCATCTCATGGGTGCGGATCTGCACCTCGAAGGCGCGCCCGTCATCGCCGATCACCACCGTATGCAGCGACTTGTAGCCATTGGCCTTGGGCCGCGAGATATAGTCGTCGAACTCGCGCGGGATCGGCTGCCAGATATGGTGGACGATACCCAGCACCGTGTAGCAGTCCTTGATATCGTCGACGATCACGCGGAAGGCCCGCACATCGTACAGGTCGGCAAAATCCAGTTCCTTGCCGCGCATCTTCTTCCAGATGCTGAAGATATGCTTGGGCCGCCCGCTGACCTCGGCACGGATGCCGGCGGTCGCCAGCTCGGACTGCAGCCGTTCGATGGCGCTGGAGATATAGCCTTCGCGCTCGATGCGTTTTTCATCCAGCAGCCTGGCGATGCGCTTGTAGGTATCCGGCTGCTCGAAGCGGAACGCCAGGTCCTCCAGCTCCCACTTCATCTGCCAGATGCCGAGGCGGTTCGCCAGCGGCGCGTAGATGTCCAGCGTTTCGCGCGCAACGCCGGGCAGCGGCGCCTGCTTGGTCTCGGCCAGCCAGCGCAGGGTCTGCAGCCGCGAGGCCAGGCGCACCAGCACCACGCGGATATCCTGCGCAAACGCCAGCAGCATCTTGCGCAGCGCCTCGACCTGCTCATGGCGCGCCTGCGCTTCGTTCTTCGAGGGCTCGGCATCGGGGCGGCTGCCGGCGATGGCACCGATGCGCAGCAACTGCCGCACACCGTCGACCAGCCGCGCCACCTCGTCGCCAAAGCGCGGCGCGATCTCGGCCTCGGTGCCGGGCACGAACGCCACCAGGCCGAACAGGCAGGCAGCGGCGCGCGCGGCGTCGTCGACGCGCAGGCCGTCGAGGATGCGCAGCATGCCCTGCGCGTGCGACAGCACGGTCTCGCCGGTGGGCAGCGCGACCTCGGCACCCTGCTCGCGCACGTAGGCCAGTGCGCGCTCGACCAGTTCGGCATCCGGAATGCCCGCGACCCGACCGGTCAGGTCGGTGGACGTCACCATGTCACAACGCCTGCATCAGTTGAGCGCAGCGGTCACCACCACTTCGATCAGGTAATCGGGATTGGCCAGGCGGGCTTCGACGGTGGCGCGCGGGGGCGTGTTGCCTTGCGGCACCCAGGCGTCCCAGACCTCGTTCATCTCGCCGATCTGGTCGACATTGGTCAGGAAGATCTGGCACGACAGGATGCGGGTCTTGTCGCTGCCGGCCTCGGCCAGCAGGCGCTCGATATGGCCGAGGACCTCGCGCGTCTGGCCGCGGATATCGGCCTTGGGATCGACCTCGGGCACCTGACCGGCGAGATACACCACGCCGTTATAGACCGCGTATTCGGACAACCGCTTGCCCACGTGGGCGCGCTTCAGTTCAAGGTTACTCATGACAATGCGTTGACTGATAAAAACAAGGCCGGCATGCGTTGCAGTCAGGCCCCGGTAAAGAACTGCCGGGCGATCGCAATCTGCGCCGGATCGACAAAGGTCGGGGCATGGCCCACATCGGGCACTTCCACCGAGCTCACATGCTTGCCGCGCGCCACCATTTCGGCCACGGTCTCGCGCAGCAGCAGGTCCGACTGCGCGCCGCGCACCACCAGCACCGGGCCTTCGATGGCCTCGAAGCTGCGCCAGAGCGCGGCCTCGCCGGCAGCAATGGCCTCGGGCGTGGACTTGCGGAACGGCACCGCCAGCTGCGGATCGTAATGCAAGCCCCATTCCAGGCCGTCGGTGCCCTGCACCGGCTTCAGGATGGCGGCGTTGAGCTCGCGCCACTGCTCGGGCGCATGGCGCCCGAACGATGCGCTGATGGTCTGCAGGTAGGCCAGGCCTTCCTCGAAGGTCTTGAAGCGCACCGGCAGCCCCAGGTAGGCGCCGATCCGTTCCACCGCCGAGGGCGCCAGCTTCGGGCCCACGTCGTTGAGCAGCAGCTTGCGCACCGGCGACTTCGGCAGCCCGGCCAGGCCCATGCCGATCAGCCCGCCCATCGAAGTGCCGAACCAGTCCACCTTCTCCACATTGAGCCGCGCAATCAGTGTGACCATGTCGGACACATACTGCGGCACCACGTAGCCGTTGGCATCGGCCAGCCATTCCGAGCGGCCGCGCCCGGCCATATCGGGGCAGACCACGCGGTAGTCGCCGCACAGCGCGCTGGCGACGGCGTCGAAGTCGCGGCCGGTGCGCGTCAGCCCATGCGCGCACACCAGCACGCGCGGATTGGCGGGGTCGCCCCACTCGTGGTAGGCCATGCGGTGCAGGCCCGCCGGACTGATGCACTGGACAAAACCGAGACGCGGACTGGCAGACATCTGGACTCCCTGGCGAACCGGACCGCGGACCGCAAAAAGACGGCGCTGCCGGAGGTTAAGCAAAGCTGGATTGTACGCCGCAGCGGGTACAATGCCACAGCACAGTGTCAGCGCCCGCATGCGCGGCCGCGCTCCGCCAACCCTGTGGCATTCCTTCTGTGGCATCCCTTTCTCTCGACGGAGGCTTACATGCTCAACGGCAAGACCGCACTGGTGACTGGCTCGACCAGCGGCATCGGGCTCGGCATCGCGAAAGCGCTGGCGGCCCAGGGCGCCAACATCATCGTCAATGGCTTTGGTGACGCGGACGCCGCAAAGGCAGAGATCGCGCAGGCCGGCCAGGGAATCCGGGTCGGCTACCACGGCGCCGACATGAGCAAGGCGGCCGAGATCGAAGACATGATGCGCTACGCGCAGTCCGACTTCGGCGGCGCCGACATCCTGGTCAATAACGCCGGCATCCAGCACGTGGCCGCGATCGAGGATTTCCCGCCCGAGCGCTGGGACGCAATCCTCGCCATCAACCTGACCTCTGCTTTCCACACCACCCGCCTGGCGCTGCCCGGCATGAAGCAGAAGGACTGGGGCCGCATCATCAATGTCGCCTCCACCCACGGGCTGGTGGCCTCGGCGCAGAAATCCGCCTACGTGGCGGCCAAGCACGGCATCGTCGGCTTCACCAAGGTGACCGCGCTGGAAACCGCGCAGACCGGCGTCACCGCCAACGCGATCTGCCCGGGCTGGGTGCTGACGCCACTGGTGCAGAAGCAGGTCGAAGCCCGCGCGCAGAAGGAAGGCATTCCGGTGGAACAGGCCAAGCGCGAGCTGGTGCTGGAGAAGCAGCCCTCGGGCCAGTTTGTCACGCCCGATGAGCTGGGCGCGCTGGCCGTGTTCCTGTCCTCCGAAGCGGCCCGCCAGGTCCGCGGCGCGATCTGGAACATGGACGGCGGCTGGGTCGCGCAGTAAGGAGCAAGCGATGCAACGACGCAGTTTCCTGCGCGCGCTGGCGCTGGGCGCGGCCTCGGCCGGCGCGCTGGCACCGGTGGCCGGCGCGCTGGCGCAAGCCACCAGGCCGCTTGCCATCGACGTCTACAAGAGCCCGCTGTGCGGCTGCTGCGAGGATTGGGTCAAGCACCTGCGCAGCAACGGCTTCACCGTGACGGTGCATGACGTCGAAGACACCGGCGTGTACCGGCAGCGCTTCGGCATGCCGGAACGCTTCGGCTCCTGCCATACCGGGCACATCGGCGGCTACGTCATCGAGGGCCATGTGCCGGCAGCCGATATCCGCAAGCTGCTGGCCGCAAAGCCCAAGGCCGTCGGCCTGGCCGTGCCGGGCATGCCGGTCGGTTCGCCCGGCATGGAACAGGGCCCGCGCAAGGACCCGTTCGACGTGCTGCTGGTCAAGGCCGATGGCGCCGCCTCGGTGTTTGCCAGCTATAACAAGGCGCGCGGCTGAGAGTCATATTCATGGATGGAAAAAGCCCCGCCGGTGCCAACCGGCGGGGCTTTTTCCTTTCCGGAGGCCGGCTGCCGCTTACAGCAGCGGTGCGCCGGTCTTGGCCTGGATTTCCTCGCGGCTGACGCCCGGGGCGGTTTCCACCAGCTTCAGCCCGGCCTCGGTCACGTCGATCACGCCCAGGTCGGTGATGATGCGGTTGACCACGCCCACGCCAGTCAGCGGCAGGTTGCAATCCTTCAGGATCTTGATGTCCTCGGTGCCGTCCTTCTTCTTGGCGGTGTGTTCCATCAGCACCACCACGCGGCCGACGCCAGCCACCAGGTCCATTGCGCCGCCCATGCCCTTGACCATCTTGCCCGGGATCATCCAGTTGGCCAGGTCGCCCTTCTCGCTGACCTGCATTGCACCCAGGATCGCCAGGTTGATATGGCCGCCGCGGATCATCCCGAACGAGTCCGCCGAAGAGAAGATCGACGAGCCCGGCAGCGTCGTCACGGTCTGCTTGCCGGCGTTGATCATGTCGGCGTCGACTTCGTCCTCGGTCGGGAACGGGCCGATGCCCAGCAGGCCGTTCTCGGACTGCAGCCACACTTCCATGCCTTCCGGCACCCAGTTGGCCACCAGCGTTGGCAGGCCGATGCCCAGGTTGACGTAGAAACCGTCCTGCAGCTCGGTCGCGGCGCGCGCGGCCATTTCGTCACGTGTCCATGCCATGATGGGTCTCCTCAGCTGGCCGCGCGCACGGTGCGCTGCTCGATGCGTTTCTCGGGGGTGGTGTTCAGCACCAGGCGCTTCACGAAGATGCCGGCCAGGTGGATTTCGTCCGGGTCCAGCTCGCCGGTCTCGACGATATGCTCGACCTCGGCGATGGTGACCTTGCCCGCCATGGCGCACATCGGGTTGAAGTTGCGCGCGGTGCGGCGGAACACCAGGTTGCCGGCCTTGTCGGCCTTGTATGCCTTGACCAGCGCCACGTCGGCGGTCAGCGAACGCTCCATCACGTACTGCTCGCCGTCGAATTCGCGGATTTCCTTGCCTTCGGCGACGATGGTGCCGACACCGGTCTTGGTGAAGAAGGCCGGGATGCCCGAGCCGCCGGCGCGCAGCTTTTCGGCCAGCGTGCCCTGCGGGGTGAATTCCAGCTCCAGTTCGCCCGCCAGGTACTGGCGCTCGAACTCCTTGTTCTCGCCCACGTAGGACGAGATCATCTTCCTGATCTGGCGCGTGGCCAGCAGCAGGCCCAGGCCGAAGCCATCGACGCCGGCGTTGTTGGAGATGCAGGTCAGCTGCTTGGCGCCGCTGTCGCGCAGCGCGGCAATCAGCGCCTCGGGGATGCCGCACAGGCCGAAACCGCCAACGGCGATCGTCTGGCCGTCGCGGACGACGCCTGCAAGCGCTTCTTCGGCGCTGGCGTAGACCTTGTTCATGCTTCGCTCCTTCCTCGGTGGTTCCCTGTCGCTCTTCCCGCCGCCGGGTTGTGCGGCGGGCGACGCAGGGAAATTGTAACGGTACAATCGGCAACAGGCGGGCGACAGTCGCCGCAACTCGTCCGACCGACAGCATACGCAAGCGCAGCCGGCTACGCCATTACGTAAAAATACATAAGCAGATGCCCGCCATCGACTACCAGACCGCCTTCCAGCTCGCCCCCGTGGGCCTGGTGCTGTCACGCGAACGCGTGATCGAAGACTGCAACGAGGAGGTCTGCCGCATTTTCGGCACCACGCGCGAGGCGCTGCTTGGCCAGTCGTTCCAGGTGCTTTACCCCACCGCAGACGAGTTCGAGCGCACCGGTGCGCGCATTGCGCCGATCATGGGCACGCGCGGCATGTACTCGGACGAGCGCATCATGAAGCGCGCCGGCGGGGAATTGTTCTGGTGCCATGTCACCGGGCGCGCGCTGGACCGCACGCAACCGCTGGGCGCCGGGATCTGGACTTTCGAGGACCTGTCGCAGAAGCGCCAGGTCACCGCCGAGCTGACCGCGCGCGAACGCGAGATCGCGGCGCAGCTGGTGGAGGGGAAGACCAGCAAGCAGATCGGCAAGTTGCTGGCGATCAGCCCGCGCACGGTGGACATCTACCGGGCGCGGCTGATGAAGAAGTACGGGGCCAGTACCTCGGTGGACCTGGTGCAGCGGCTGGTCAACCACTGAGCCCCGTGGCGGGCGTCAGCCCTCGATGATCGCGCGGATCTCGGCAGGCACCGGCACCGATTTCTCCTGCGTGTAATCGCACCACACCACCTTGGCCCCGCCCTCGGCCCAGACCACGTCGGGCAGGTCGGTGCGGCGGATTTCCATGCGGGTCTCGAAGCTGGTGCGGCCGAGCTGGCCGGCGTAGACACGGCACTCGATGTCGCCCGGGTAGCGCAGCTGCTTCAGGAAGGTCATATGCGCATTGATGATGACCGGGCCCTGCCCGCTCGCGTCCTTGCCGCCGCGGCCCAGCGACGCGAACCACTCGATGCGCGCCTGCTCCAGGTACTGGAAGTAGACGGTGTTGTTGACATGGCCCATGGCATCCATGTCGCCCCAGCGGATCGGCATGACCACCGTGTAGACGTGCTTCATCACAGCCTCCAAAGGAAGAGGCCCGCCGGGTCTGGCGGGCCCTCTGCGTGGCTTAGCGCTTGGCGATCGCGCCTTCGGCCTTGGTCACCAGGTCGGCGCCGATCTGCTTCTTCCACTTGTCGTAGACCTTGGCGGTGGCCTTGCGGAAGCTGTCATGCTCGGCCGGCGTCAGGTGCGTGACCTTGACGCCGTGCGCCTCCATGTCCTTCCAGGCCGGCGCGCCCGGCTCCACCAGGCCCTTGCGGGCCAACGCGATTTCCTGCTTGCCGGCATCGATGGCGGCCTGCCTGACGATCTCGCGGTCGGCCGGGGTCCAGCTTTCCCAGATCTGCTTGTTGACCACGAAGATCAGCGGGTCAGCCACGTAGCCCCAGGTGGTGACGAACTTCTGGCCCACCGTGTACAGCTTGGCGGCGGCGAACACCGACTGCGGGTTCTCCTGCCCGTCGACCGCGCCCGAGGCCATCGCCGGCTGCGCGTCGGCCCAGCTCATCTGGGTCGGGTTGGCGCCCAGCGCGTTGAAGGTCTCAATGTACAGCGGCGAACCGACCACGCGCAGCTTCATGCCCTTGAGGTCTTCCGGCTTGCGGATTTCGCGCTTGGAGTTGGACACTTCGCGGAAGCCGTTCTCGCCCCAGGCCAGCGGCACCACGCCGGCCTTTTCCAGCGTGGTGAAGAGCGACTTGCCGACTTCGCCCTGCGTGAGCGCGTCCAGCGCCTTGTAGTCGGGCATCAGGAACGGCAGCGAGAACAGGTTCAGTTCCCTGACCTGCGGCGACCAGTTGATGGTCGAGCCCACCGCCATGTCGATCACGCCCTGGCGGATCGCCGAGAATTCGCGGGTCTGGTCGCCGGCCACCAGCGAGGTGCCCGGGTACAGCTTGATATTGATGCGGCCGCTGGTGCGTTGCTTCACCAAGTCGGCCCAGATCTCGCCGCCCTTGCCCCACGGGAAGGCCGGGCCGAGCACCAGCGACATCTTGTACTCGGACTTGTAGGTCTGGGCCATCGCGCCGGCGGGGGCGAAGGCGGAAGCGGCAATGGCGGCAGCCGTTGCGAGCATCAGGGCACGACGTTTCATTTCATCTCCTCTCGGGAAAGCATCAATTCTTGTTTGTGAATGCGGAACATCAGTAGCCGAGGTACTCCGGCAGCCAGGTCGCCAGCGGCGGATAGGCCAGCACCATCAGCATGGCGATAAACATCGCCAGCAGCATCCAGATCACCCAGGGCACGGTCTCTTCCATGCGCACGCGGGCAATCCGGCACGACACCATCAGGTTCACGGCCAGCGGCGGCGTGAACTGGCCCAGCGCCACCTTCAGCGTCAGCACCACGCCGAACCACACCGGGTTCCAGTGGAAGGCATTGGCGATCGGCAGCAGCAGCGGCACGAAGATCAGGAAGATCGAGATGCCGTCCAGGAACATGCCCACCGTCATCAGCAGCAGCACGATCAGCGCCAGCACGCCATACTCGCCCAGGCCGGAATTGGAAATGGCATGCGCGAGCGGGTCGATCACGCCCAGCGTCGACAGCGCATAGGCAAAGATGCCGGCCAGCGCCACCACCAGCAGGATCACCGCCGAGGTCTCGGCCGCCTCCTGGAAAATGGTGAACAGGTCGCGCATGCCGATGCTGCGGTACACCACCATGCCGACAAAGAGGCCGTAGACCACCGCCACCACCGCGGCCTCGGTCGGCGTGAACCAGCCGGCGCGCATGCCGCCCAGGATCAGGAACGGCGCCACCAGGCCCCACGCGGCCTCGCGCAGGCTCTTCCAGAACGGCGGGCGCGGCAGCCCGGCCTCGATCGCGCCCATGTTGTGCTTGCGCGCCAGCCACACCGCCGGAACGATCAGCGCGACCCCGGCCAGCACACCCGGGATCATGCCGGCCGCGAACAGCGCCGGCACGGACGCGCCGGGCACCAGCACGCTGTAGATGATGAAGGCCACCGAGGGCGGGATCAGGATGTCGGTCGCGGCGGCCGCGCCGACCACGGCGGCGCTGTATGAGCCGGGATAGCCGGCGCGCGACATCGCCGCGATCATCACGCCCCCCACCGCGGCCGCGTTGGCCGGGCCGGAGCCTGAGATGCCGCCGAGGAACATCGCCACCAGGATCGCCACCAGCGGCAGCATGCCCGGGCCGCGGCCAACGATGGCGATGGCAAAGGTCACCAGCCGCTGCGCCACGCCGGAGCGGTCGAAGATCGACCCCACCAGCACGAACATCGGGATCGCCAGCAGCGGATACTTGGCCAGCCCCGCATAGAAGTTCTGCGGCACGGCCAGCAGGCCGAACATCTGGGTGTCGAGATTGGACAGGCCGATGGCAACCAGGCCACCCAGGCCCAGCGACACGCCGATGGGCACGCCCAGCAGCATCAGGCCGATAAAGACCACGAACAGGATAATGGCGACTAGAGTCACTGCGTCGCCTCCGTCGTGCCTGCCCTGGCTGCATGCAGCGCCTTGAGCGCGCGCACGTTGCGCAGCACCAGCCCCAGCGCACGCAGCGCGATGCCGGCCGACAGCACCGGCAGCCAGACCGAGTACCACCAGCTTGGCACGCCGATGCCCGGCGAGGTCTCGCCAAAGGTGTATTCGTCCCAGGTGATGCGCGCGCCCAGCACCGCCAGCGCGATGAACATCACCGCCACGCCCAGCGCCGACAGGATCGCCAGGCGCCGCTGCCGGGCCGCGCTGCCGCGCTCGAAGAAGAATTCGATGCGGATATTGCGGTCGCGCGCCACCGCCGCGCTGCCGGCGACCAGCGCCAGCACGATCATCAGGAAGACCGAGAACTCCTCGGTCCAGGCAAACGACTCATCGGTGAAATAGCGGACCACCACGTTGGCGAAGGTAATGCCGACCAGCAGCACCATCACGATCACGCCAATCCAGTCCTCGAGGCGGGGCGATACCCGGAATTCAGCGTCCTGCGCTTCGTCGGCGGCCTGCGGGATCACCGCGGAATCGACGACGTGTTGCGGCACGGCGTTGCGCCGTGCCTCTTCTTGTTGCTCCATCTCCCCGGCCTCCGGTCCGGGCCGCTCGGGCCATGCGGCCACCGCGGCGTTTTTTTACTTGTATGTAAAGACTTAATCTGCAGACATGGCGGATTATGCCAAGACTGGCCCGCCACGCACGAATTTTCTGATGTTGAATGTGTGCTGAGGACGGCGCACCCAAGGGGGACCGGATAAGCCCCGGGTGTGCAATCCGGCATCTCGCGGCGCTTTTGGCGCCCAGCCGGAATGCAGGGAGCCTTGCGCCCCCGGTCAGCGATCAGGCGGTCAGACCATGCCGTCGTCGGCGGTGATGACAGCCCCATTGATGAATTGCGACTGGTCGGATGCCAGCAGCAGCAACAGGCCGTCGAGGTCTTCTGGCTTGCCCAGGCGCTTGCGCGGCAGCATCTGGATCAGCTTCTGCCCCGCGTCCGAGTCCCAGTGGTGGTGGTTGATATCGGTGTCGATATAGCCCGGGCAGATGGCGTTGGTATTGATGCCGTGGCGCGCCCATTCCAGCGCCATGGCCTTGGTCATGTGCACCACAGCCGCCTTGCTCATGCAATAGACACCGATCTGCGACAGCACCTTGAGCCCGGCCACCGAGGCGATATTGACGATGCGCGCCTGCGGCAGCGGGCTGCCGTTGCGCTCGGCGCCCTTGGCGCGCGCGATCATGCGCTTGGCCACTTCCTGGGCGACGAAGAAGGCGCCGCGGGTATTGGTGTCGAAGACGAAATCGAAATCGTCGGCGGTCACATCGGTCAGCTTCTGCGTGGTCGACACGCCGGAGTTGTTGACCAGGATGTCGATCGAGCCCGCCTCCGTCTCGGCATGCGCCACCGCGGCGCGGATGCTGTCCGGGTCGGTGACGTCCAGGCGTACCACATGGGCGCTGCCGCCCTCGGCCTCGATCGCGGCGCGCAGTTCCTTGAGCCGCTCGGTGCGGCGCGAGGCCAGCACCACCTTGGCGCCGGCGGCGGCCAGCACCGTGGCGAATCGCGAGCCCAGCCCGCTTGAAGCGCCGGTGACCAGCGCGACCTTGCCTTCCAGATTGATCGACAAACCCATGATTACCTCTTGTGCGGGAGCTCCTCCGGCCTGTTCGGGAGCAGAAGGCAGCATATCAAAAAAAAGAACGACCGTTCCAAAAAAATCCTTGCCTGTGGGTGGCGAGTCCCGGACAATGCCGGAGATTCTAAGAACTTGGCCAGCAAAGGGAAAGAGGGAAAACGCGTGATCCCGGCGTCTTTGGATCCCAAATCGCTGCCAACTCACCCACCCGCGGTTCCCGTCCGCGCGCAGGCCCGGTTCTCGGCAAAACGATCACCGCATTTCCCACAATTGCAAGCAAGCAGCAAAGAAACAGAGGGTTAGAGACAATGGATCAGCAACAGCTCCTGGAGCAGTTCGGCCCGCGCGAAGCGATGGAATACGACGTGGTCATCGTCGGCGGCGGCCCCGCCGGCCTGGCCACCGCCATCCGCCTGAAGCAACTCGCGCAGGAGAAAGGCGCCGACGTCAACGTGTGCGTACTGGAAAAGGGCTCCGAGCCCGGCGCCCACATTCTGTCAGGCGCCATTATGGATCCGCGCGCCCTCAATGAGCTGATCCCGAACTGGAAGGAACTGGGCGCGCCGCTGAACCAGGCGGTCACCGAAGACAAGTTCCTGTTCCTGAACGAGTCCGGCTCCAAGGGCACGCCGCCCGCGCTGCTGCCCGAGTGCTTCCACAACGAAGGCAACTACATCATCAGCCTGTCGAACTTCGTGCGCTGGCTGGGCCAGCAGGCCGAGGCGCTGGGCGTTGAAATCTTCCCTGGCTTCCCCGCCGCCGAAGTGCTCTACAACGAAGACGGCTCGGTCAAGGGCGTGGCCACCGGCAATATGGGCATCAACAAGGAAGGCGAGCCCACCGAGAACTTCCAGCTGGGCATGGAGCTGCATGCCAAGTACACCATCTTCGCCGAAGGCGCGCGCGGCCACCTGGGCAAGCAGCTGATCGAGAAATTCGGCCTCGACACCGGCAAGGATCCGCAGAGCTACGGCATCGGCCTGAAGGAACTGTGGGAGATCGACCCGGCCAAGCACAAGCCCGGCCTGGTGGTGCACACCGCCGGCTGGCCGCTGGACCCTGCCACCTACGGCGGCTCGTTCCTGTACCACATGGAAGACAACAAGGTCGCGGTCGGCTTTGTGGTCGGCCTGGACTACACCAACCCGTGGCTGTCGCCGTTCGAGGAATTCCAGCGTTTCAAGACGCACCCGGAAATCCGCCAGTACTTCGAGGGCGGCAAGCGCCTCTCCTACGGCGCGCGCGCCATCACCGCCGGCGGCCTGCTGTCGCTGCCCAAGACCGTGTTCCCGGGCGGCGCGCTGGTCGGCTGCGACGCTGGCTACCTGAATGCGTCGCGCATCAAGGGCAGCCACGCCGCCATCAAGACCGGCATGATGGCCGCCGAGGCCGCCTATGACGCGCTGCAGTCCGGCCGCCAGCACGACGAGCTGGCCGCCTACCCGGCTGCGTTCGAGCAGAGCTGGCTGCACAAGGAACTGCTGCAGGCCAAGAATTTCAAGCAGTGGTTCAAGAAGGGCCGCACCACCGCCACGCTGATGACCGGCATCGAGCAATGGCTGCTGCCCAAGCTGGGCATCCGCAACCCGCCGTGGACCATCCACCGCGTGAAGCCGGACCATGTGTACCTGAAGCCCGCGGCCGAGTGCCAGAAGATCGAGTACCCGAAGCCGGACGGCAAGCTGACCTTCGACCGCCTCAGCTCGGTGTTCATCAGCAACACCAACCATGAAGAGAACCAGCCGGCGCACCTGACGCTCAAGGATGCCAGCGTGCCGGTCAACATCAACTGGGACAAGTACGCCGGCCCCGAGTCGCGCTACTGCCCGGCAGGTGTGTATGAGTTCGTGCAAGATGAGACGTCGGGCAAGGAACGCCTGCAGATCAACGCGCAGAACTGCGTGCACTGCAAGACCTGCGATATCAAGGATCCGACCCAGAACATCGTCTGGGTGACGCCGGAAGGCGGCGGCGGTCCGAACTACGTCGGGATGTAAGGCGGCCGCGCCAGCGGCTGACATGTGAAGACGGCACCGGAAACCCGGTGCCGTTTTTCTTGGGCCGATGCGGCGCGGCTATCGTGCCTGCCGGCGCGCGGCCATCGCCTTGTCGACCACCTCGGCCTGCGGCGCCTCGGCGGGATTGCCGAAGGCCTGGGGTCTTTTTATGTTGGAAGCAGTAAAGACGGGCCAGCCCGGGGAGACAATCAAAACATTAGCGGACTCCCTCTAAACGGCCGCTACAGCTGCGGGCTGCAAGGGCATGCGGGTGCTGGAAAGCAGCTGTTCGTAGATGTAGCACTGCAGCAGCGTCAGCTCGCGCTCGGCCAGCACGTCGAAGGCCACGCCGAAGGCCGGGAAGTCGGCATCGTCGCTGGCCGCGCCGGGGGGCGCTAGGCGGATCCAGCCATCGATGGCGACCTCGCTGTCCAGTGACGCCGTGCGCATCTTGAAGCGCAGCCGCACGCGGCTGCCTGGCGCCGGCGCCGGCGCGGTGGTCTGCACCAGCGCGCCACCGGTGCTGAGGTCGGACAGCAGCGCCAGCCGCGCCGCGCCGGTGTCGATGCCGTCGTCATCGCCAGGCTCGGTCAGGTAGGCGGCCAGCCGCGTCGGCACGCGCGCGGCCTTGCGTACCGGCGTTGCGTGCTTCTGCACCGGCGCCGACAGCACCAGGTAGCGGAACGGACTGCGGCAGACGGCGGTGATGGTCGAGGTAAAGCTGTGGATGGCCTGTCCGGAGAAGCCGCGCAGCAGCACGGCATCGCCCGCCTGCAGCGGCAGGTCGCGCCCGCCGAGCTGCGGCCAGGTGACAAACAGGCCCTGCTCGATAAAACCGATCAGGCGGCTGGCGGCCGGGCGCGCGGCCTCGCCCTCGTGCTTGACATGCAGCAGCGTGCCGACCTGCAGGCCGAGCGGCCCGGTGACCGGACGCAGTTCGTCATCGGCATCGTCGTGGCCATCGTCGCGGCAGACCACGCCATGGCGGAACACCAGTGCCAGGTCGCGTTCATCGGGAATGACACTGCCGCTGCCGAGCACCAGGTTGCCCTCGCCATCGAGCAATGACCAGGGCAGCGGGTATCCGACGGGAAGATCGTTAGGTGTGAGCTGGATCATGGCTGTTCGCAGTAGGCCCCGGCATTGGACGCCACGGGGCATGGCAAGCCTTGGGCGGAGCTGACGCGCAGGATCCGCCACCTGTATCAGGCTTCTATCGGCGCCGGCGCGGCGAAATTAAGCACTCGGCGATTGACTAAGGCCGCATGTGTAGCATTCGACCCCTACGGAAGCCTTGACGCGCCGCAAAGTTACGCCGAAAATCCGCAAAAGCTGTCTGACAGCCTGACATATCAAAACCATGACCATTCTGCCCCGCCCGGCCTCCCTCGCCAGCCGCATCGCCCAGACCCTGCACGACGACATCCTCGCCGGCCGCTACGGCGCTGGCGCGCGCCTGCCGGCGGAGGCCAGCCTGGCCGATACCTTTGGCGTGAGCCGGCCGATCGTGCGCGAGGCCATGGCCCAACTGAAGGCCGATGGCGTGCTGGTGACGCGCAAGGGCTCGGGCGCTTATGTGTCGCAGACGCCGGGCGGCCAGGCCTGGCGCGTGGCCAGCGCGCCCGACGGCGGCCCGACGCTGGCGCAGCTGTTCGAACTGCGCCGGGTGGTTGAGACCGCCTGCGCCGAAATGGCCGCACAGCGGCGCACGGATGCCGATATCGATGCCGTCCGCAGCGCACTGGCGGCAATGCAGGCACAGGCCGACGGCCAGGGCGACATGGCCAGCGCGGCGGCGGCCGACATGGCCTTCCACCATGCCATTGCGCAAGCCGCGCACAACCCCTGCTTTACCGGCCTGACCGATTTCGTCAGCCAGCAGATGCTGGCCGCGCGCCAGCGCGCCTGGGAGAACACCGCCCGGCTAAGCGTCGCGACCGGGGCCCGCGCGCCGCCGACCAGGAGCATGCGGCACTGGCCGAAGCCATTGCCACCGGCGACGCCACGGCCGCCCGCAGCGCCGCGCAACAACACCTTGCGGCTGCCGCCGCCCGCCTCGGCCTGCCGGCCTGAGCCCCGAATAAACAGGACATTGGAGCAAGGAACAACCATGGAAACAGTGGATTGCGTCGTCATCGGCGCCGGCGTGGTAGGACTGGCGGCAGCGCGCACGCTCGCGCTGCAGGGCCGCGAAGTGATCATCCTGGAAGCCGAGAACGCCTTCGGCACCATCACCAGCGCGCGCAACAGCGAGGTCATCCACGCCGGCATCTACTATCCGGCCGGCTCGCTCAAGGCGCAGCTGTGCGTGCGCGGCAAGGCCATGCTGTACGACTACTGCGCCAGCCACCACGTGGCGCACCAGCGCTGCGGCAAGCTGATCGTGGCTACCAGCGAAGCCCAGGTGGCCACGCTCGAAGGCATCCGCGCCAAGGCGGCGGCCAACGGCGTGGACGACCTGCGCCTGGTCAGCCGCGCCGAGGCGCAGGCGCTGGAGCCACAACTGCAGTGCCATGCCGCGCTGCTGTCGCCGTCGACCGGCATTGTCGACAGCCACGGCCTGATGACCGCGCTGCTGGGCGAGGCGGAAAACGCCGGTGCGATGCTGGCGGTGCAGTCGCCGGTGCTGGGCGGCGCGGTGACGCCGGACGGCATCCGGCTGGAGATCGGCAACGAGGATGGCAGCGCCACCACGCTGCTGGCGCGCACTGTGGTGAACTCGGCCGGGCTGACCGCGCCGGAACTGGCGCGCCGCATCGACGGCATGCCCGAGGCCCATATCCCGCCGCAGTACTACGCCAAGGGCTGCTATTTCACGCTGGCCGGGCGGGCGCCGTTCTCACGGCTGATCTACCCGGTGCCCGAGGCCGCCGGCCTGGGCGTGCACCTGACCATCGACCTGGGCGGCCAGGCGCGTTTCGGACCCAATGTGCGCTGGATCGACGAGATCGAATACGGCGTGGACCCGGCCGACGCCGACGGCTTCTATGACGAGGTGCGCCGCTACTGGCCGGGGCTGGCCGACGGCGCGCTGCAGCCGGGCTATGCCGGCATCCGCCCCAAGATCAGCGGCCCGCATGAAGCGGCGGCGGACTTCCGCATCGACGGCCCCGCCGTGCATGGCGTGCCGGGGCTGGTTCACCTGTTCGGCATCGAGTCGCCGGGGCTGACCTCGTCGCTGGCGATCGCCGAGCGGGTCTGCGCGGCGCTGGCCTGAGCCGCGCCATCGCCTTCCGCGCGAAAGCTCATTACCGCACAGAACGCGCCGGCCGCCGCGGCAATGGCGGCCAGCCCGAAGGTATGCTCGGGCGCCAGCGCGTTCCAGGTCCAGCCCATCGCCAGCCCGCCCAGCGTGCCGCCGACGCCGTAGGAAATGCCCGTGTACAGCGCCTGCCCGCGCCCCTGCAGCGGCCCGGCAAACCACGCCTGCAGCCGCTTCAGGCTGGCGCTGTGGTGCGCGGCAAAGGTCGCCGCATGCAGCACCTGCACCAGCGCCATGAGCCAGGCAAACTGGGCAAGGTAGCCGGTCAGGCCGAAGCGCAGCGCCGCCAGCACAAAGGTGCCGGCCAGGATGGTGCGCAGCGGGTAGCGCGCGAACAGCAGGCCCTGGTAGTAGAAGAAAACGATCTCGGCGACCACGCCGATGGTCCACATCACGCCAATGGCGAACTTGCTGTAGCCCAGCTGTGCCAGCCACAGCGAATAGAACACATAGAGCGCGGCGTGCGCGAACATCATCAGGAAGGCTGATGCCAGGAACCAGGCCACGTCCGGGCGGCGCAACAGCGGCAAGGCGCGCGGCGGCGCCGTGTGCGGGCCGTCGTCGGCGGCGTCGCGCATGGTCAGCACCACCCCTGCCAGGATCGCCAGCAGCGTGCTGGCCACCCACGGGAAGGCGCGCATGCCGACCGCTTCGAACAGCGCCCCGCCGGCCAGCACCGCGCCGATAAAGCCGACCGAGCCGAACATGCGGATGCGGCCGTAGCTATGGTCGAAGGCGCCGTAGCGGCGCAGCGTGGAGATGCTCAGGGCATCGCCCAGCGGCGACATCGCGCTGGTCAACAGGCTCAGCGTCAGCATCATCGCCATCATGCCGCCGTAGCTGCCGACACCCGGCAGCATCAGGAAGGCCAGCAACGAGGTGAACGCGCTCACGCGCAGGATGCGCACGCGCGTGTGCATCACGTCGGACAGCCAGCCCCACAGGTAGGGCCCGACGATGCGGCTGACCTGGAAGCTCGCCATCAGCACGCCGATCTGCACCGGGTTGAAGCCGCGGTCGGCGAAATACAGGCTGACGTACGGCGAAATCAGGCCGACGTAGCCGTAGTAGCCAAGGTAGAAGAGCCCGAAACGGGCGTAATCGGGGCGGCCGGCGCCGGTGGCGCCGCCGCCCGCAAAAGACGTGGCCAACGCGACGTCAGCTCAAGGCGTCTGGCCGGCCTGCGCGGGAATGCGCGGCGTATCGACCTTGACGTCGCCGCACTGGGCACGATGGCGCAGGGCGTGGTCGATCAGCACCAGCGCCAGCATGGCCTCGGCGATCGGCGTGGCACGGATGCCGACGCAGGGGTCGTGGCGGCCGAAGGTCTCGACGGTGGCGGCATTGCCTGCCTTGTCGATCGATTCGCGCGGGGTACGGATGGAAGACGTCGGCTTGATCGCCAGCGACACGGTGACGTCCTGGCCGGTGGAAATGCCGCCCAGCACGCCGCCGGAATTGTTGGTGCGGAAGCCCTCGGCGGTCAGCTCGTCGCCATGGACGCTGCCGCGCTGGGCCACGCTGTCGAAGCCGGCGCCGATCTCCACGCCCTTGACCGCGTTGATGCCCATCATGGCGTGGGCGATGTCGGCGTCGAGCCTGTCGAACAGCGGCTCGCCCAGGCCGACCGGCACCTTGCTGGCCACCACCTCGATGCGCGCGCCGACGGAGTCGCCATCGCGGCGCAGCGCGTCCATATAGGTTTCCAGTTCAGGAATGACGTCGGCATTGGCCGCGAAGAACGGGTTCTGCGGCACATGCGACCAGTCCGTGAACGGCACGGCGATTTCGCCCAGCTGCGACATGTAGCCCCGGATCTCAGTGCCGTACTGCTCGCGCAGCCACTTCTTGGCCACCGCCCCGGCCGCCACCACCGGCGCGGTCAGGCGCGCCGACGAGCGGCCGCCGCCGCGATGGTCGCGGATGCCGTATTTCTGCCAGTAGGTGTAATCGGCATGGCCCGGGCGGAAGGTCTCGACGATATTGCCGTAGTCCTTGCTGCGCTGGTCGGTATTGCGGATGAGCAGGCAGATCGGGGTGCCGGTGGTCTTGCCCTCGAACACGCCAGACAGGATCTCGACCTGGTCGGGTTCCTGGCGTTGCGTGACATGGCGCGAGGTGCCGGGCCGGCGGCGGTCCAGGTCGCCCTGGATGTCGGCCTCGGTCAGCGCCATGCCCGGCGGGCAGCCGTCCACCACCGCGCCGATGGCGGGCCCGTGCGATTCGCCGAAGGTGGTAACAGTGAAAAGCAGGCCAAGGGTGTTGCCGGACATGATGGAAACCGCACAGGAATTGGGGAAGGTCTCCATTGTAAGGCCAATGGCGGGCCGCGGGCGGCCGCAGGACGGCCCGACAGGCTCAGGCGGCGGCCCTTTCCAGCGCCAGCTCGGGGTAGAACTCGGCGCGCATCCGCGCCATATAGGCCACCAGGTTGGCGTGCCCCTCGGCCGCGGTGCGGATCGGAGTGTCGAATACGGGGCACAGCAGGCTGCCGGCAAAGGCAAACAGCGTGGCGTCGGCCCCACATGGCTGGTTACCCATCAGGTAGGGCTTGTCGCCCAGGATGTCGGCGATCGAGGTCACGCCCTTGCTGGCCAGCGCCACCAGGTCTTCTTCGCTATGCCGGCCCAGGCCCTGCCCCACAGCGTCTTGCGCACCTTGTAGCGCACCAGCCGCTCGGCCAGGCCGCGCACCGGCGCCGGCACGCCGCGGAAGAACTGGGCCGGCCCCTTGTCGAAGTTGGCCTGGTCCAGCCAGCGCACCCGCGCCACCGCCCAGTACAGGTGGTCTTCCATCAGCTTCTCGGCAGCCCAGGCGATGCCTCGCTCGGCCGCGCTCAGGCCGGCATCGAAGTCGATGTGGTAGGTCTTCTCGATATGCCAGCGGATCATGGTGGAATCCGCCACGATCCGGCCCATGTCGTCCAGGTAGGGCAGCTTGCCCTTGGGCGCGCGCCGCAGGCTGCCGCGGCGCGCCTGGTAAGGCAGGCCGGCCAGCTTGAGCAGCATCTCGGCCTTGGTGACGAAGGGGCTGGCGTCGGGCAGCCCGAAGGCGGGGCCAAAGGTATAGAGGGTGATCATCGTGGTTTCGGGTTCCGCACAACGGATTTAACGCCAGTCGCCACGCAGGGCCTGCACCATCTGCTGCAGCCCTTCCGGGGTGGCGGCCTCGGGCGGCACGGGCTCGCCCACCACCAGTTCCAGCCGGTTCAGGATGCCGCGTCGGAACGGCCGCGACATTGCCGGCGCCCCCTTGCGCGAGAAGAAGCTGCCCCACAGCCCGCGCAGCGCCATCGGCACCACCGGCACCGGCGTGCGCCGGATGATCTGCTGCACGCCCTGCTTGAACGGGTTGATCTCGCCGGTGGCGGTGATCTTGCCTTCCGGGAAGATGCAGACCAGATCCCCATCGCCCAGCGCCTGCGCCACGCTGTCATAGGCACGCTTGAGCATGTCCGGATTCTCATGCGCTGGCGCGATCGGGATGGCGCGGGCCTGGCGGAAGAACCACGACAGCAGCGGCACCCTGAAGATGTTGTGGTCCATCAGGAAGCGCACCGGGCGTGGGCTGCAGGCCATCAGCACCACCGCGTCGGCAAAGCTGACGTGGTTGCAGACCAGGACGGCCGGGCCGTCGGCGGGAATGCGCTCGGCGTTGACGCGGTGCAGCCGGTAGAGCGTATGGACCAGGATCCACGCGATAAAGCGCAGCAAGAATTCCGGCACCAGCGAGTAAATGTAGACCGCCACCACCGCATTGAGCAGCCCCACCACCAGGAACAGCTGCGGGATGCTGTAGCCCGCCTGCGTCATCGCCACGCCCAGCAGCGACGCGGCAATCATGAAGAAGCTGTTCAGGATGTTGTTGGCGGCGATGATGCGGGCGCGGTGCGTGGGCGCGCTGCGGCTCTGGATCAGCGCGTACAGCGGCACGCTGTAGAAGCCGCCGAACATGGCCAGCAGGAACAGGTCGACCAGCACGCGCCAGTGATGCGGTTCCGCCAGGAAGCCGCCAATGCCACTGAGCGCGGCCGGCGCCTGCCCCTGGCTGGCAAAGTACAGGTCGACCGCGAACACCGTCATGCCGATCGAGCCGAACGGCACCAGGCCGATCTCGACATGGCGCCCGGACAAACGCTCACACAGCAGTGACCCGGTGCCGATGCCCAGCGAGAACACCGCCAGCAGCAGCGTCACTACGTTCTGGTCGCCGCCCAGCACATCCTTGGCATAGCTGAAGAACGAGGTCAGGAAGGTGGCGCCCAGGAACCACAGCCACGAAATGCCGAGCAGGCTCAGGAATACCGTGCGGTTGCCGCGCGCCAGCACCAGGTTGCGCCAGGTCTCGGAGAACGGGTTCCAGTTGATGCGCAGGTCCGGCTGCGGCGCCGGCGAGACCGGGATGCGGCCCGACACCAGCCGCCCCGCCACGGCGATCACCACGCACACCGCACCCACGTACATCGGCCCCACGATCGTGCCGCCCTGCTGCAGCCCGGCCAGCTCGCCGCCGATCAGGGTCCCGATCAGGATCGCGACAAAGGTGCCCATCTCCACCATCCCGTTGCCGCCGACCAGCTCGCTTTCATCCAGGTGCTGCGGCAGGTAGGCAAACTTGACCGGCCCGAACAGCGTGGAATGCAGACCCATCAGGAAGGTGCCGGCGTACAGCAGCGGCGCGCTGTGCCAGGCAAAGCCGGCCAGGCCCAGCACCATGATGGCGATTTCCAGTGACTTGACCAGCCGGATCAGGCGCGACTTCTCCAGCTTGTCGGCAATCTGCCCGCTGGTGGCCGAGAACAGCACGAACGGCGCGATAAAGATGGCCGAGATCAGGAAAGCCGCGCTGCGCGCGTCCACGCCCTCGAACAGCGCCGTGTGGTAGGTCACCAGCGAGGTGAAAGCGACCTTGAAGACGTTGTCGTTCATCGCCCCCAGGAACTGGGTCCAGAAGAACGGGGCGAAGCGGCGCAGGCCGAGCAGTCGGAACTGGCTGTGTTGGCTCATGGGTGGGCCGGTCGGTCAGGGGACCGCCGCGGAAATGGGAACGCCGGCTAGTGTGCCGGAGCCGGCGTTCGGCCGCCACCCCGCCACGGCCGCGTGGCGCCAACCGAGGGTATTTCCGAAGGAAGCTTCAGGCCGGGCGGCCCGGCGCGATCACTCGGCGCGCTCTTCCGGCCAGTCGCGGATATAGGCCTTGAGCATCTTGTTCTCGAAGCTCTGGTCCTCGACCACGGCCTTGGCCACGTCGTAGAAGGAGATCACGCCCATCAGCGTGCGGTTGTCGAGCACCGGCAGGTAGCGGGTGTGACGCTCCAGCATCATGCGGCGGACCTCGTTGACGTCGGTCTCCATGGTGCAGGTCAGCGGCGCATCGTCCATCACCTTGCGGATGCTGGTAGTGCCGACGTTGCCGTGATTGCGGGCCAGCGTCTCGATGATCTCGCGGAAGGTCAGCATGCCAACCAGATCGCCGTATTCCATCACCACCAGCGAGCCGATATCGTGCTCGGCCATGGTGTGGACGGCTACCAGCAAGGAGGTGTCAGGCGTCACGGTATAGAGCGCATTGCCCTTGATCTGGAGGATGTCGCTGACTTTCATGTTGGTCTCCGCTGCCTGCGCTCAAACTGAGGGCATCGCTCCGGCCGGGGGCACAGGAGGCGATACCGGTCACATTGTTATCTGTCTATGGGTGTGCGGGCGCTCGCTGCATCACGGCGCCCCGTTGGCCGATCCTAGCCCAAACCCGCCGTCAAAGTAAAGCGGGAGGCCGGTTTGCGGGCGTCGGCGGGCGCACGGTGCTACGATGCTGGCCGGAGACAACTCAAGGCGACTCACCATGTCCGGAACCCGATTCGACACGCTGGCGCTGCACGCCGGCGCCGCGCCAGACCCCGCCACCGGGGCCCGCGCCACCCCCATCCACCTGACTACGTCCTTCGTGTTCCGCGACAGCGAGCACGCCGCGTCGCTGTTCAACATGGAGCGCGCGGGGCACGTCTACTCCCGTATATCCAATCCCACCGTGGCCGTGCTGGAAGAACGCATCGCCGCGCTGGAGAACGGCGCCGGCGCCATCGCCACGGCCTCGGGCCAGGCCGCGCTGCACCTGGCGGTGGCCACGCTGATGGGCGCGGGCTCGCACGTGGTGGCCTCGTCGGCGCTGTACGGCGGCTCGCACAACCTGCTGCACTACACGCTGCGCCGCTTCGGCATCGAAACCACCTTTGTCAAGGCGCGCGACATCGACGCCTGGCGCGCGGCGATCCGGCCCAATACCCGGCTGCTGTTCGGCGAGACCCTGGGCAATCCGGGGCTCGACGTACTGGACATCCCGACGCTCGCGCAACTGGGCCAGGACAACGGCATCCCGTTGCTGGTGGATTCCACCTTCACCACACCCTACCTGCTGCGCCCGTTCGACCACGGCGCCGGCCTGCTCTACCATTCCGCCACCAAGTTCCTGGGCGGCCACGGCACCACCATCGGCGGCGTGCTGGTGGAAGGCGGCACTTTCGACTTCGAGGCCTCCGGGCGCTTCCCGGAGCTGTCCGAGCCGTATGAAGGCTTCCACAACATGGTGTTCACCGAGGAAAGCACGGTGGCGCCCTTCCTGCTGCGCGCGCGCCGCGAGGGCCTGCGCGACTTCGGCGCCTGCATGAACCCGATGGCCGCCTGGCAGCTGCTGCAGGGCGTGGAGACGCTGCCGCTGCGCATGAGCCGTCATGTCGACAACACCCGCAAGGTGGTGCAGTTCCTGGCCTCGCACCCGATGGTGGAATCGGTATCCTATCCGGAACTGGAATCGCACCCGGACTACGAACTGGCCAAGCGCCTGCTGCCGCGCGGCTGCGGCGCGGTGTTCAGCTTCAACCTGAAGGGCAACCGCGTGGCCGGCCAGCGCTTTATCGAGAGCATGTCGCTGTTCTCGCACCTGGCCAACGTGGGCGACGCGCGCTCGCTGGTGATCCACCCGGCCTCGACCACGCACTTCCGCATGGACGCGGCGGCGCTGCAGTCGGCCGGCATCACCGAGGGCACGATCCGGCTGTCGATCGGGCTGGAAGACCCGGATGACCTGATCGACGATCTCAAGCGCGGCCTGAAGGCGGCCGAGAAGGCGATGAGCGCGGGGACTGGTCATAAGGGAGGGCAAGCCTGATGGAACTGACCATTGCAGGCCAGCCGGCCTACGCCTATACCGGCGGCAAACCGTTCGATCCCGCCCTGCCCTGTGCCGTGTTCGTCCACGGCGCGCAGAACGACCACAGCGTGTGGGCCCTGCAGACGCGCTGGTTTGCCAACCACGGCTTCTCGGTGCTGGCGGTGGACCTGCCAGGCCACAACCGCAGCAAGGGCGCGCCGCTGGCCACCGTCGAGGCCATGGCCGACTGGATCATGGCGCTGGTGGCGGCCGCCGGCGTCAAGGCGCCGTCCTTCGTGTTCGGCCACAGCATGGGCTCGCTGATCGCGCTGGAATGCGCGGCGCGGCATCCGCAGGCCGTGCGCGGCATCGGCCTGCTGGCGACGGCCTACCCGATGAAGGTCTCGGACGCGCTGCTGGACGCCTCGCTCAACCGCGAGGGCGAGGCCATCGCCATGGTCAACACCTGGTCGCATTCGAGCCTGGCCAACAAGCCGTCTTCGCCCGGGCCGGGAGCGTGGATGCATGGCGGCAGCCAGCGGCTGATGGAGCGCGTGTCGCGCAACAACCCGCAGGCCCATGTGTTCCACAATGACTTCTCGGCCTGCAATGCCTACGCCCATGGCGAAGAGGCCGCGGCCGCGGTTGCCTGCCCCGCGCTGTTCATCACCGGCACCAAGGACATGATGACGTCACCCAAGGCGGCCCAGGCGCTCGCCGGCAAGATGGCCAAGACCAGCCTGGTCACGGTGCCGTGCGGCCACGCGCTGATGGGCGAACGCCCGGATGAAGTGCTGGACGCGCTGGCGGACTTTGCGCGCAAGGTGGTCGCGGCCGGCTGAGTCTGGCCGCGGATGGCTGGCCGGCCACGCCGGCTGCCAGCCATCCGACCCCTCGGCGCAGACGGTCTACACTGCACAAAGCAAGACCTGCCGGAGACAGCTATGGCCCACGCCCGCGCGCGCGAGTTCGAGAACTTCGCGGCCTTTTATCCCTATTACCTGAACGAACACCAAAACCGTACCTGCCGGCGGCTGCATTTTGCCGGGTCGACGGTGGCGCTACTGTGCCTTGTGGCGATGGCGGTGACTGGCAATGCCTGGTGGCTGCTTGCCGCGGTGGTCGCAGGCTATGCTTTTGCCTGGGTCGGGCACTTCGGATTTGAGAAGAACCGGCCGGCTACGTTTCGGCATCCGGTCTATAGCCTGATGGGGGATTGGGTGATGTATGCCGATATCTGGCGGGGGAGGATTGCGTTCTGAGGGGGCTGGATTGGCTTGGGGTTTTGCGGTTGGGTGTCGTGCTTGGCGGGCGTGGGCTGTTTCGCCGGCGTAGCCGGCGAGTCACTTTCTGTCCGAGCGACAGAAAGTAACCAAAGAACGCGTCGCCTATGCGGCTGGCAATCCATTCCTCGGCGTTGGTAGTGCGGGCGGCGGTGATTTCCGTTCGATGGTGTGCCCGTTCGACCCGGCTACGCCCCCTGTCCGGTGCCTGCGTCCACGGACTATTGGACGAACCCGACTTTAGGGGATTGGCAGCCTGCTAAGACCGGTATCGGGGGACGCCTACGGCTGCGCTGCGCGCCGGCCCCAAGCAGAGCGACCGTCCGACCACTTCCTGACCGCGTTGGGTTCGGCATCATCCGCGACCACGCGGTGCGAGCGCAGCGATGCACTCCGTGCCCGGGCCTCCGACCTACGATGATGCGTGCGCGCAGCGCAGCCGTAGGCGTCCCACCGATAACCTGGTTAGCAGGCTGCCAACAACCTAAAGTCGGGTTCGTCCAATAGTCCGTGGACGCAGGCACCAGACAGGGAGCGTAGCTGGCTCGAACCACCAATCACATCAGCGGAAATCACCACCGCCCGAACCACCAACGCCGAGCAATTTATGGCCAGCCGCCCAGGCGACGCGCTTCTTGCCTACTTCTTGTCGCTCGGACAAGAAGTAGGTCGCCGGCTACGCCGGCGAAACAGCCCACGCCCACCAAGCACGACACCCAACCGCAAAACCCCAAGCCCCCAAAAATCCTCAAACCTGCCCATGCCACCCCGGTGGCACAACCTCCAGCGTACGCCGCTGCCGCTGCCCATCCCCATCCCCCTTCGTCGGCGGCAGATCGGCCGGCTGCTGCCGGAACACCTCCTCCAGCGTCTGATCCAGCTGCGGATTGTCCAGGACCGACTTGAGCGCATCGGCACCGCGCAGATGCTGTGCCAGCGCGGTGCGCGGCAGGCGCGGCAGGTTCAGTACCAACCGGTCATGCAGCGTGCGCAGCGTCACCTGCGACGGATCGCACAGCAGCGCCCAGTGAGCCTGGCCGCGCTCCTGCTGCAGGCGCCCGATCAGATGCATGGCCTTGAGCTTGCCCAGCAGGCCCGACAGGTAATCGGCCTCGACCCGCAGCTTGCGGCCCAGGTCCAGTTCGCCAACGCTGCGCGGCACCTCGTCGCGCGCGCGGTAGAGCAGCAGCAGCACGCCAAGCGCATCGAAGAACTCGCTGCCGGCAAAGGTGCGGCGGCGCCAGTAGCCTTGCCGGATTACCGGCAGGTTGGCGGCAATGGCAGCGCCCAGCAGCGTCACCAGCCAGCTCAGGTAGATCCACAGCAAGAAGATCGGCAGGGCCGCAAAGGTGCCGTAGACCGCCGTGTAAGTCGGGATATGCGTGATGAAATAGCCGAAGCCGCGCTTGGCAAACTCGAACGCGATCGCCGCCACCAGGCCGGCCACGATGGCATCGCGCCATTCGACATAGGCATTGGGCACCGCCGTGTACAGGAAGGCGAAGGCCAGCGCCGACAGCAGCACCGGCGTCGCGCTCACCAGCAGCCCCAGCCCCACCGGCATGGTGCCGACATAGCCCGCCGAGATCGAGATCAGGTAAGAGCTGATCGACAGGCTCGCGCCGATCAGCACCGGCCCGAAGGTCAGCACCGCCCAGAACACCAGCACCCGCTGCGCCAGCGGGCGACGCTGCTTGACGCGCCAGATCGCATTGAGCGCGTCTTCCACGGTCAGCATGGTCAGCACCGAGGTGACCATCAGCCCGCCCAGGCCCATTGCGGTCAGCCCGCGCGCGCTCTTGGCGAACATGCCGAGGTAGCGCTGGATCGATTCACTGACGTTGCCCGGGATCAGGTTCTGGAACAGGAACGCCTCGATGGCGTTGCGGAAGTCGCGGAACACCGGGAACGCGGCCAGCAGCGCGAATGCCACGGTCAGCACCGGCACCACGGCCAGCACGGTGGTGAAGGTCAGGCTGGCAGAAACCTGCGGCAGCCGGTCTTCGCCGGCGCGGCGCAGCGCATAGCGCGCCAGGGCGCGAACCTTCTGCAGGTTCCATTCCCGGCGCAGGCGGGCAACGCGGGGTCCAATCATGCGCAAACAACCTCCTGGATCTGGTTCTGACGGATAAACAGGCGGCCCGCGGCGCCGGGGGCGCGAAGCCGATGGGAGATGGCGCGGGGGGCGCATCTATAATACGCGCATTGCTTCCGGCACCCTTCGCGCAACACCGCCCCGCCACCGCCGGCCATCCCGCTCCATGACCGACATCCTCGTCCTGTATTACAGCCGCCACGGCAGCACCCGCAAACTTGCCGAACTGATTGCCAACGGTATCGACAGCGTCCCCGGCGCCCAGGCCCGGCTGCGCACGGTGCCGCCGGTTTCGACCGTGTGCGAGGCCACCGCGTCCGATATCCCGGCCGACGGCCCGCCCTATGCCGAGCTGCGCGACCTGGAGGAATGCGCCGGCCTGGCCCTGGGCAGCCCCACCCGCTTCGGCAACATGGCCGCGCCGGTGAAGTACTTCCTGGACAGCACCGTGGCGCAGTGGCTGTCGGGTGCGCTGACCGGCAAGCCGGCCTGCGTGTTCACCGCCACCGGCAGCCTGCACGGCGGGCAGGAAACCACGCTGCTGTCGATGATGCTGCCGCTGCTGCACCACGGCATGCTGATTATGGGCCTGCCGTATGCCGAGAAGGGCCTGATGACCACCCGTTCCGGCGGCACGCCATACGGCCCCAGCCACCATGCCCACGGCGACAACCGCGGCCCGGTCACGGAAGACGAATCGGCACTGGCCCTCGCCATGGGCCGGCGGCTGGCGCAGACCGCGCTGCGCCTGGCAGGAGCCGAAGCATGACCCCGAGCAACATGCCGACCGCCGACAGCGACCAGGCGCTGCACAGCCCCTGGCTGTACCGGCTCAGCGTGGGCAGCCTGCTGGCGCTGATGGTGCTGTGCATTGCCTGGGAATGGTTGCTTGCGCCGCTGCGCCCCGGGGGGTCGTGGCTGATCATCAAGTTCCTGCCGCTGCTGCTGCCGCTGCGCGGCGTGCTGACGCGCAACCGCTACACCATGCAGTGGTCGTCGATGCTGATCCTGCTGTTCTTCACCGAGGGCATCGTGCGCGCCACCAGCGACCGCGCCCCCTCGTCCACGCTGGCGTGGGTAGAGGTGGCGCTGACGCTGGTGTACTTCGCCAGCACCATCCTGTACCTGCGCCCCTACAAGCGCCGCGCCCGGGCGGCCAGCAAGGCAGCCGCGCCCAAGTCCTGACCCCCATTCCGCCATCGCCATGACCTCGCCTCAAGACTCCTTCCTCGCACTGTGCCGCGCCGCGCTGGGTGCGCAGCACGTGCTGACCGATGCAGCCGACAAGGCACCCTACCTGACCGACTGGCGCAAGCGCTATCGCGGCGAGGCGTTGGCAGTGCTGCGCCCCGGCACCACCGAGGAGGTCGCAGAGGTAGTCCATGCCTGCCATGCCCACAAGCTCGCCGTGGTGCCGCAAGGCGGCAACACCGGCCTGTGCGGCGGTGCCACGCCGGTGGCCGGGCAGGACCAGGTGGTGGTCTCGCTGCAGCGGCTGCACCGCATCCGCCAGGTGGATCCGCTCAACAACACCATCACGGTCGAGGCCGGCGTGGTGCTGCAGCACCTGCAGGACGTGGCGCGCGAGCACGGCCGGCTGTTTCCGCTGAGCCTGGCGGCCGAAGGCAGCTGC
Source organism: Cupriavidus necator (assembly GCA_022041995.1). GTDB lineage: Bacteria > Pseudomonadota > Gammaproteobacteria > Burkholderiales > Burkholderiaceae > Cupriavidus. Next base: position 1,454,708 of record CP074381.1, on the reverse strand, counting down.
ACCATCGGCGGCAATCTGTCGACCAATGCCGGCGGCACCGCGGTGCTGCGCTACGGCAACACGCGTGAGCTGTGCCTGGGCCTGGAAGTGGTGACGCCCTCGGGCGAGATCTGGCACGGCCTGCGCGGGCTGCGCAAGGACAACACCGGCTACGACCTGCGCGACCTTTTTATCGGCGCCGAGGGCACGCTGGGCATCATCACCGCGGCGGTGATGAAGCTGTTCCCGCTGCCCCGCGCCTCGGTCACCGCGCTGGCCGCGGTGCAGAGCCCGCGCGCCGCGCTGGCGCTGCTGGCCATCGCACAATCGCATGCGGGCGCCATGCTGACCGGGTTCGAGCTGATGTCCGCGCTCAGCATGACGCTGGTGACGCGGCACTTCCCGCAGCTGCGCTATCCGTTCGCAGACATCCACCCGCAGCTGGTGCTGCTGGAACTGTCCGACAGCGAAAGCGAAGCCCATGCGCGCGGCATCTTTGAAACCATGATGTCGGCCGCCTTCGATGCCGGCGTGGCCACCGACGCGGTGGTGGCGGAATCGGTGCAGCAGTCGCGCGACTTCTGGAACCTGCGCGAGCATATCCCGCTGGCGCAGGTGGAAGACGGCAAGAACATCAAGCACGATATCGCCGTGCCGGTGTCGCGCGTGGCGGACTTTATCGAGACCACCGACGCGCTGCTGCAGAACGCCTTCCCGGGCGCGCGCATGGTGACCTTCGGCCACCTCGGCGACGGCAACCTGCACTACAACGTGTCGCCGCCGGAAGGCGTCGACCATGACGCCTTCCTGGCGCACCAGGACCAGGTCAACCGCATCGTGCACGACAGCGTGCGCTCGCATAACGGCTCGATTTCCGCCGAGCACGGGCTGGGCCAGCTCAAGCGCGAGGAAAACCGGCTCTACAAGAGCGAGGTCGAGCTGGCCATGATGCGCGCGATCAAGGGCGCACTCGATCCGCAGGGGCTGATGAATCCGGGCAAGGTGATCTGAGCACGCCGCGCCATCATCGCGCCAGTGCCGCGCGGATATATGCCGCCACCTCCTCCAGCAACTGGTCGAGGTGGCCGCGCAGCGCCGCGAAGCCGCCGTGCGGCGAGAAACTTGCCTCGTCCATATAGAGCGCGCGGTTGATTTCGATCTGCAGGCTGTGGCGGCCGTGCGCCGGGTCGCCATAGGCACGGATCAGCTCCGCGCCCTTGTACGGCCAGTTGATGCCCACCCGGTAGCCGTAGCCGCGCAGGCACTGCGCCACCAGGTCGATAAACGCATCCGAGCAGGTGGCGCCATCGCCGTTGCTGATCACAAAGTCAGGCCGCCCCGCACCATTGTCCACGTTCATCGCATTGCCGCGCGACTTCATCGAATGGCAGTCGATGTGCCACACCGCGCCCGCACGCGCATGGCGCTGCGCCAGCAGGCCGGACAGCGCGGCGTGGTAGGGATCGTAGTAGGTCTTCAGCAGATACTCTGCCATGTCCGGCGACAGCGGCGCGGCGTACACCGGCACGCCCGGCAGCGCCAGCCGGCGCAGCACGCCCATGCCGCGCCCGGACTTGTCGCTGGGCTGCACGGGATAGGGCATGGCACCGTCGATCAGCGCGGGATCGATGTCATCGCGGGCGCGATTGACATCCACCATCCAGCGCGGAAAGCCCGCGCATAGCAGCGTGCCGCCCACCATCGGCACATGCGCGAACAACTGGTCGACATAGGCGTCCCAGCCCGTCAGCAGGGCTTCGGGGGGCGCCGCCAGCGGCAGGGTCTCGGCATGCACCAGCCCGCTGTGCGGGGAGTCCACCACCAGCGGCAGTGCCGCGCCAGCCGGTTCGGTCAGCGAATAAGGAAGGGCCATTATCAGAATTTGTGCTGGATGCCGATGCCGACCGTGGTCACGGTGTCACCGGGCTTGTGCGAGTTAGGATCCTCGCGATCGAAGAAAACGTAGGGCATGGTGCGTTTGCTCAGGCTGTAGCCGTAGCCGGCCTGCACCTTCTTGAGCCGGCCTTGCGGGTCGCGCTGCACTGCGCGCTCCATGTAGTTCACGGTGAGCTTGTGGGCGCCATAGGGCACGGTGAAGCCGACCAGCCAGTAAGGCACGTCGGTGCGCGTGGCGGCGGTGCCTGCGTAGCGGTCGCGCCCGTAGATGCCATAGATGTTGACCACGGTAAAGTCGTACGACGCCGCGGCCTGCACCTTGTCGCGGAAATCATTGGCCACCAGCCCGCCAGCCTTGGCATCGCGCGCATAGCCCACGCCCGCGGCAAAATTGCCGGCGGCGTAATTGAGGCCAAGATCGTACTGGCGGAAATCGTCCTCGGCCTGCACCGGCGACCTGGCGTTGGGCGTGGCCGGATCGGGTCCCGCCAGGTTCACGCGCGCCCGCACGGAAAAGCCGCCAAGTTCCGGCGTCATGTAGCCCAGCGCGTTCGACACGCGGTTGCGCGCGTTCAGCACCTTGGTGCCGATGGCGGTGGCGCCCGCATCATGGATGGCGAAGTCGATGTTCTGCGTCACCTGCGAATAGATCGGCGAACCCACGATCGTCGCCGAATCCAGCCGCCCCAGCGCGATCGCGCCGAAGCCGCCCTGCAGGCCGACAAAGGCATTGCGGAACTGCGGGTTGGTGGCCGTGCCGCTGTCGGCGGCAAAGCCCTGCTCCAGCCCGAACGCGGCGCGCAAGCCCCCGCCCAGGTCTTCGCTGCCGCGCATGCCCCAGCGCGAGGCGTTGTCGGTCATCTGCGTGGCCCCACCATCCGGCCCCTTCTGGTATTCGATATCGGTGTCAAGCCGTCCATACAGCGTCACCGATGCGTCGGCCGCGGCCGACAGCAGCGCCAGCGCGCCGCCGATGCAGGCGCGTTTGAGCGCGCTCTTGGTCTGGATACTCTTCATGCTTCTGCTCCCTCTCTTGTTGTGTGCCAACGCACAGGTCCCCCTCGGGTGGTCCCGAATGCCGCGTGATCTGCCCGCGCAGCGCGCACGGTCCCCGCCCGCCGCGCGGGGCGGGATGGCATCGATGCACAGGGGAGCGTGGGCTGGCCGCGCCGGGCGGCGGCTATCTAGTCCGCTGAATCACTGAAATTGGTCGGTGCCTGCCATGTCAATGATTCAGTGGACTAGTCATTCAGATGGCAGGCGGACAGCCGTCCGCCGATATCGCGCAGCACCGGTACTTCGGCCGCGCAACGCGCGCTCGCATGCGGGCAGCGCGGATGGAAGGCGCAGCCCGTGGGCGGCGCCAGCGGGCTGGGCAGCTCGCCGCGGATCGGCTGGTGCGCGGGCGGGCTGGCGCCCAGGCGCGGCGCGTCGGCCAGCAGGGCCCGGGTATAGGGATGGTTGGGCGCGGCGAACACGTCACGCGCAGCGCCGCTCTCGACTATGCGGCCCAAATACATGATCACCACGCGGTCCGACATATGCTCCACCACAGCCAGGTTGTGGCTGATGAAGACATAGGTCAGTGCGTGCTCGCGCCGCAATTGCATGAACAGGTTGATGATCTGCGCCTGCACCGAAACGTCAAGGGCGGACACGGCCTCATCGCAGATCAGCAGGCGCGGGCGCAGCGCCAGTGCGCGGGCGATGGCCACGCGCTGGCGCTGGCCGCCGGAGAACTCATGCGGGAAGCGCCCGGCGTAGCTGGGATCGAGCCCCACCTGCTGCAGCAGTTCGCCAGCGAACGACGCGGCGCGCGCACGCTTGACCATGCCGTGGTAGACAGCGCCTTCGGTAATGGCCGGGCCGATGCGCAGCCGCGGGTTGAGCGAGGCATAGGGGTTCTGGAACACCATCTGCACGCCGCGGTGATAGCCGGCGGACGCGATATCGGCGCGCTTGCCTTCCCAGGCGATCTCGCCGCCCGTCTGCGGCAGCAGCCCGGCCAGCATGCGGCCCAGCGTGGACTTGCCGCAGCCGGACTCGCCGACCACGCCCAGGACCTCGCCCTTGCGCACCTGCAGCGAGACATCATTGACGGCATAAACCGCCTGCACCGGCTTGCCAGACATGCGTCCCAGCAGGCCGGGCTTCATGGAGAAGCGTTTCTGCAGGTTGCGCGCTTCAAGCATGACTGTCATGCCGCCTCCAGGGGATAAAAGCAGCGCAGCGCCCGGCCGCGCACGGTGGTTTCGGCGGGCGCCTGGCGGCATGCGTCCTGCGCGCGCGGGCAGCGCGGCGCAAAGGCGCAGCCTGGCGGCAGCGCGGCCAGCGCCGGTGCCGCGCCCGGGATCGCGCGCAGCGTTGCGCCGCGCATGGCCGGCGTGGGCAGCGAATCCAGCAGCCCGCGCGTGTACGGATGCAGCGGCCGCTCGATCAGGTCGGCGACCGGGCCCTGCTCCACCACCCTGCCGGCGTACATGACGCAGACGCGGTCGACCAGGTCCTTGACCACGGCCAGGTCATGGCTGATCCAGATCGCGGCGGCACCGGTCTCGCGCACCAGCTGCTTCATCTCGTAGAGGATCTGCGCCTGGATGGTGACGTCAAGCGCGGTGGTGGGCTCGTCGGCAATGATCAGGTCCGGGCGGTTAATCAGCGCATTGGCGATCGCCACGCGCTGGCGCATGCCGCCCGACAGCTCGTGCGGATAGGCGCGCATGCGCTCCTGCGGCGCCGGGATGCCCACGCGCGTCAGCGCGTCGACTGCCTGCGCCTGCGCCTGCGCGCGGGTGCGGCGGTGATGCACCAGCACGGTCTCGGCCAGCTGGTCGCCCACGCGCATCACCGGGTTGAGCGACATCATCGGATCCTGGAACACCATCGCGATGCGGTCGCCGCGCAGCGCCTGCCACTGGCGCGGCGAACCCGCCAGCAGCTCCTGTCCCTTGAAGCGGACCGAGCCGCCAGTGACGCGCCCGGGCGGGTCCAGCAGGTTCATCAGCGAAAACGCCGTCACCGACTTGCCCGAGCCGGACTCGCCGACGATGCCGAGGATCTCGCCCGGCTCCAGCGCAAACGACACGCCATCCACCGCCTTCACCGCCCCGCGCGCGAACGCGAAGCTGGTGCTCAGGCCGGTAACTTCCAGTAGTGCCATGCCGGGCTCCTTACCCTTCCAGCCGCGGATTGAGCACGCGGCGCAGGCGGTCGCCCACCAGGTTGATCGAGCCGATCAGCAGCACCAGGGCCACGCCGGGAAGATGCTGATCCAGTATTTGTTCGACAGCATGTATTCGAAGCCATTGGCAATCAGCATGCCCAGCGACGGCTGCGTGCGCGGCAGCCCGATGCCGAGAAAGCTCATGGTGGCCTCAAGCGTGATCGCATGCGCGATCTGCAGTGTGCCGGCCACCACCAGCGGCGCCATGCAGTTGGGCAGGATATGGCCGAACATCACGCGCAGCGCCGGCAAACCCTGGCCAAGTGCGGCCTCGACATATTCCTTGCGCCGCTCCACCTGCGCCGCGCCGCGCACGGTGCGGGCAAAGTAGGCCCACTGCACGATCACCAGCGCCAGCAAGGTCTTGTCCACGCCCTGCCCCAGCACCGCCAGCAGGATCAGCGCCACCAGCACCGCGGGCAGGCTCAGCTGCAGGTCGACCACGCGCATGATGGCGGCATCCGCTACCCCGCCGAAGTACGCCGCGGCCAGGCCCACGGCGCTACCCACCATCAGCGCCACCACCGCGCTGATCACGCCCACGCCCACGCTGATGCGGATGCCATAGAAGATGGCGCTGAGCAGGTCGCGCCCGGCGCCGTCGGTGCCCAGCCAGTAGTGCGACTGGCCTTCGTAGCCGATGCTGCCCGGCGGCAGTTCGGAATCGATCACCGAGACCGTGGCGAGGTCATAGGGATTCTGCGGGCTGATCACATGGGCGAGCGCGGCCACCAGCAGCAGCGTCACCAGCAATGCCAGCGCGGCGGCAGAGACGCGGTTGGCGCAAAAGCGCCGCAGCAGCGAGGGCCGTGCCGCAGGCGGCGCGGCGGCAGGCGCCGGTTCCGCCGCGGCCGGCGCAAGCGCGGGCACGGCGGTGTCGGCTTCAGATACAGGCAGGGACATCGGTTCAGTCTCGTTCTTTTGCAGGGGGAAAATGCGGCAGCGGACGCGGTGTCTAGGCCGGCTTGTGCCGCAGGCGCGGATCGAGCACCACGTAGAGCAGGTCGACCACCAGGTTCAGCACCACGAACAGCACCAGCGTGACCAGCAGGTAGGCCACCACCACCGGACGGTCCAGCGCCAGCACCGAATCGATGATCAGCTTGCCCATGCCAGGCCAGGAGAACACCGACTCGGTCACCACCGAGAACGCGATCAGGTGGCCGAACTCCAGGCCGACCACCGTGACGATCGGGATCAGCACATTGGGCACCACATGGCGCAGCACCAGCCGCGCGCCGCCCACGCCCTTGGCGCGGGCAAACTTGATGTACTCCTGACCCGCCACTTCGCGCGTGCCGGCCTCAGTGAGGCGCGCGACCAGCGAAATCTTGAACAGCGACAGCGTCAGCGCCGGCAGCAGCAGGAAGCGGATGCCCTCCCAGCTGGTCACCGACAGCGGCACGCCCAGCACCGTGCTGACCGGCCCGCGCCCGCCCGAAGGCAGCCAGCCCAGGTTCACCGAGAACACCAGGATGCCGATCATGCCGATCCAGAACGTCGGCATGATCACGCCGCCGAGCGAGCACGCCATCAGCATCCGCGCCAGCCGGCTATGCGGCTTGAGGCCAGCAAACACGCCCATCGGGATGCCGATGCCCAGCGACAGCAGCAGCGCCGTCACGGCCAGTTCCAGCGTGGCCGGCACGCGGCTGACGATCAGCTCGATCGCCGGCCGGTTGTAGATGAAGGAATCGCCCAGGTCACCGTGCAGGGCGCCCTGCAGGAAGCGCAGGTATTGCTGCGGCATGGGCAGGTCCAGGCCGAGCGCGTGGCGCGCCTCGGTGATCTCCTGTTCGGTGGCGGTGGGGCTGACCAGCAGGTGCACCGGGTCGCCGATCAGGTTGACGGCGCAGAAGGTCAGCACCGACATGAGCCACAGCACCGCAAGGCTCTGCAGCAGCCGTTTGAGTAGGGTTTCAAGCATGATGAGGAAGGCGGGATGCGGGTGGCGTGGTCAGCGTTGCGGGGCGGCCGGCGGCGCCGGGCGGATATTGCCGGCATAGGTGAAGCCATCGCTGCGCGGCTGCACGGCAAGCCCGTCGCGATAGGCCCACGCGGCGCGCAGGTGATGCAGCGGGACGATGCCGGCGTCGGCCGCCAGCCGTTCGGCGGCGCGCTGCTGCGCCAGGTCGCGCGGCACCGGCGCCATGGTGTGCATCGCTTTCTCGATCAGGGCATCCACCGTCGCGTTGGCATAGCCGCTGCGGTTGTTGGCGCCCAGCCCGGCGGCCTTGTCCTGCGCATGCGCCACCGCCACCAGCGGCTCCAGCGAATCGCCGCTGACCGCGCCGATGCCCAGCAGGAAGGCGCTGAACTCAGGCTTGCCCCCCTCGCCGCCCGACGTGGCGCGGGTGATATAGACCGAGTACGGCAGCGTGCGCACCTCGGTGCGGATGCCGGCGCGGGTCAGCATCTGCCCCACCGCCTCGCAGGTCTTGGCGTCGTTCAGGTAGCGGTCGTTGGGGCAATGCAGCGTCAGGCGGAAGCCCTCGGGATAGCCGGCTTCGGCCAGCAGGCGGCGCACCCGCGCGGCATCGGCACGCGGCGCCGGCACGGCCGGGGCAAAGCCGAAGAAGCCCTGCGGCACCATCTGCCCGGCCGGCACGGAATCGCCCTTGGTCACGCGCGCCGCGATCAGGTCGCGGTCGATGGCCAGGCTGATGGCCTGGCGCACCCGGGCATCGCGCAACGGGTTGGCCGCCAGCGGCTGGCCGGCGTTGTCCTGCACATATGGCGACACCGCGCGCGCCTGGTCCAGCTGCAGGTAGTTCAGCATGTACGAGGTGGCCGATACGGTGCGGATGCGGCCGTTGGTGCGTGCAAAGGCTTCGGCGATGCTGGCCGACGAGGCGTCGATCACATCCACCAGCCCCGACAGCAGCGCCGAGGCCCGCGCCGGCTCTTTCGGGATGAACTGGAACACCACGCGCTCCCACGGCTGCGGTCCGCCCCAGTAGCCTGGATTGCGCGCCAGCGTCAGCTCCTGGCCGTGCTCCCAGGCCACCAGCCGGTAAGGGCCGGTGCCGATGCTGGCACTGCCATGGGCAAAGTCGGCCTCGCGCACGGCCTTGCCCAACGAGCGCGGCAGCATCGCCACCATGCCGATGTTCTGCGGCAGCACCGGGTTGGGCGAGCGCGTGCGCACGCGCAGCGTCAGCGGCCCCGTCACCTCTACTGCTGCAACCGACTTCAGGTAAGTGCGGAAGGTGCGCGCACCGGGCAACGTCATGGCGCGCTCGATCGAGTAGTGTGCGTCCTCGGCGGTGAATGGCTCACCGTTGTTGAAACGCACGCCTGGGCGCAGCTGGAATTCCCAGTTGCGGTCGTCCAGCTGGCGCCATGCGGTGGCCAGCTGGGGCACCGGGCGCAGTGCATTGTCCAGGCCGACCAGGGTCTCATACACGTGGCCCCACAGGTTGCGGCCGGCGGCGTCCAGGACGTGGGGGTCGGCAGCGCTGATCTCGGCCTTGTAGCCGATGCGCAGGTCGGCGGCGTGTACGGCGTGGGGGCCGGCAAGCAGCGCTATGGCGGCAAGGGCCGTCGCAGCAAGACGGACAACATGGGCAATCAGGTGGACAGCAAGGCAAGGCATGGTGATTCTGGTTCGTTTCTCGAGACGCTGTTTCATTCAGTGATACCGCGTATCGAAGAATAAGACATCGAGGTTGATATCGATAGGCAGGGTTTACCCCCTGCCAGGGATGCGAGGGTTGCGCTTGCGGTGGGCTCTTGGCGGGGTGGTGTTTGGCCTGTTGCAGCCTTGCGGGCGGCTTGTGGCTCTTGGCGGGCGTGGGCTGTTTCGCCGGCGTAGCCGGCGAGTCACTTTCTGTCCGAGCGACAGAAAGTAACCAAGGAACGCGTCGCCTATGCGGCTGGCAATAAAGTCATCGGCGTTGGTGGTTCGGGCGGTGGTGATTTCCGCTGATGTGATTGGTGGTTCGAGCCAGCTACGCTCCCTGTCCGGTGCCTGCGTCGACGGACTATTGGACGAACCCGACTTTAGGTTGTTGGCAGCCTGCTAACCAGGTTATCGGTGGGACGCCTTCGGCTGCGCTGCGCGCACGCAGCATCTCAGGTCGGAGGCACGGGCACGGAGTGCATCGCTGCGCTCGCACCGCGTGGTCGCGGATGATGCCGAACCCAACGCGGTCAGGAAGTGGTCGGACGGTCGCTCTGCTTAGGGCCGGCGCGCAGCGCAGCCGTAGGCGTCCCCGCGATACGGTCGGCAGCAGGCGGCCTACGCCCTGCATGGGGATCGTTCAATAGTGGGTTAACGCAGGCACGATCCCTGACTCACATGGCGTAGCAGGCTCGAACGGGCAACCACATCGAACGGAAATCACCGCCGCCCGAACCACCAACGCCGAGGAATGGATTGCCAGCCGCATAGGCGACGCGTTTCTTGGTTACTTCTTGTCGCTCGGACAAGAAGTGACTCGCCGGCTGCGCCGGCGAAACAGCCCACGCCCGCCAAGAACGACAACCGACCGCATGACGACAACAGGCCAAACACCCCCCAAAGCCCACCCGCCGCATATCCCCGAAGATCCAACAAAAAGCGGCGCCGAAGCGCCGCCATGGAATCTGGAAGACTCGCGCGGGCCAGCCGCGCCTGGTTGTACTCAGCCGCCCGTGTAGCCAAGCACCCGGGACAGCGCGGCGGCCTCCGCCACCACCATCGCCACATGCCGGTCCAGCGCCTCTTGCGTGGTCCGGCTGGCCGGGCTGGCGATGCTCAGCGACGCCACTGCCACCCCGCTGTGGTCGCGCAGCGGCGCGGCGGCAGAAACGGCATCGGCATCGCGCTCGCCGAGCGATACGGCATAGCCGGCGGCGCGGATCGCCGCGAGCTCGTCGCGCAGGGCTTGGGGTTCGATGATGGTCTTGGCGGTGAAGCGTTCAAGCTGGTGGTCCAGCACGGCGTCCAGCACCTCGGGCGCAGCGAAGGCAAGCAGCAGCTTGCCAGAGGCCCCCACATGCAGCGGCCGCCGGTTGCCGATCTCGGTATGCACGCGCACCGATTGCGTCGACTCATGCCGCGCCACGCACACCGACTCCAGCCCGTCGCGCACGCGCACGATCACGTTCTCGCCGCAGGCCGCGCCGATCGCCGCCAGCCGCGGCGCCACCAGCTTGACCAGGTCGAACTGCTCGCGCGCGGCATTGCCCACCAGCAGCGCGTTGTAGCTGAGCTTGTAGACCGCCGCCGGCGACTCGCGCGCGATCAGGCCGCGGTGCTCCAGCGTGGTTAGCAGGCGGAAGGCGCGCGCCTTGGTCAGCCCGGCTCGCCTGGCCAGCTCGGTCACGCCCAGCGACGGATGCTCGGCCACCAGCATCAGCAAACCCAGCGCTTCGTCCACCGCTTCAACGATGTAAGTCATCGATCCTTCTTGCCATGTTCATAAATGTCCCATCGTGGATTGTAGCGGTCGCCCCAAGCATCCGGTATGCACTGCCTCACACGGACAGGCGCTTCAGGAGCGCCGCGAAGGAAGATGAATCAGGCAGAGCCTCTGGCGATGGGCACCTCACCTGCGAATCCCCCAACTGGTAATTTCGAACGCAAGCCCCTGCTTATGATCGGCAGTACTCGCGGCACCTCATGCACAGACCAGAGATAACGGAGACAACCGCGGCCTAGACCTGAACCCGGCTGCGCTTGAGCTGGAACGCCACGGTGACCCGGTCCGCCGGATAGATCGTGTCGGTGATCTCCAGGATCCTGCCCTGCGCGTCCTTGTAATGGCGGACCAGCCGCAGGCCGGCCGAACCCGGCTCAGCGCCCAACCCCGCCAGGAGCCACCGGTGCTTGCGCATGGCGATGAACTGGCCCCGGGGCCGCTCCATGAAAATGGGTCCGCGCATTGTAAGGCAAGCGGCGCCGCGCCCCGGGAGCACGCGGCTCAGGCCGCGAAGAAGCGCTTGTCGGCTTCGGCCGGCACCGTCATGCCGGTGACCTTGGCCTTCTCCAGCACGCCCCAGAAATAGCGATAGGTGGCGCGGTCATGCAGCTCGCCCTGGTACTGGATCGGGCCGCAGTCCGCATCCTGCGCCGCGCACAGGATGCCGGCCGCGTCCTCCACCTCGGTGAAATCGGGACGCATGGCATTGACGATGGGCAGGATCTGCGCCGGATAGATGCTCCACATGCGCAGGAAGCCGAACTGATTGCGCGCGCGCGTGGCATCGCCGCCGATCACCTCGGCATCCTTCAGGTTCAGGCAGGCGTTGTGCGCCGGCACGATGCCGTTGGCCAGCGCCGCGGCCACCATGTCGGCCTTGGCGCGCGCCAGCAGCGCGTGCTCGAGCTGCTCGCCGGATTCCAACTACATCACCGGCCAGGTGATCGCGGTCGCCGGCAACGTGCAGTAAGTCCGGCCGCACCGAAGCGGGGGCTCGCGTTGGCGAGCCCCCTTCGCCTACCGGCCGCCCGCCGCGATGCTGCCGAAGCGACCGCTGCTGAAGTCGCGGAAGGCATCGGCGATCTGCTCTTCAGTGTTCATCACGAACGGGCCATGGCCGACGATCGGCTCGTCGATCGGCTCGCCGCTGAGCAGCAGCACCACCGCGTCGGTGCTGGCTTCGATGTTCACATCCTCGCCGGCACCGTCCAGCACCACCATCTCGGCATCCCGCACCGTCGCCTCCGCGTTGACCGTGATCTTGCCGCGCAGCACCACCAGCGCGGTATGCCAGCCCTGCGGCAGCGCCAGCCGCGTGCCAGCCCCCTGGTTCAGGCGCATATCCCACACATGCATCGGCGTGAAGGTGCGCGCCGGACCGGCCTTGCCCGCGTACTCGCCGGCGATCACTCGCACCGTGCCCGCGCCATCGGGCATCGGCACCGCCGGGATATCGCGGTCGACGATTGCCTGGTAGCCGGGCGTGGTCATCTTGTCGCGGGCCGGCAGGTTGACCCACAGCTGCACCATTTCCAGCGCGCCGCCGCTTTGCGTAAAGTCCGGCGAGTGGAATTCCTCATGCAGGATGCCGGCGCCCGCAGTCATCCACTGCACGTCGCCGGGGCCGATCACGCCGCCCTGCCCGGTCGAGTCGCGATGCGCGACCTCGCCCTTGTAGACGATGGTCACGGTCTCGAAACCGCGGTGCGGATGCTGGCCAACCCCGCGCGGGCGCTGCGTCGGCGTAAAGTGGGCCGGCCCGGCGTAGTCCAGCAGCAGGAACGGGCTCAGCTGCTTGCCGTGGCTCATGTACGAAAACATCGAGCGCACCGGAAAGCCATCTCCGACCCAGTGCTGACGCGGTGCGCTGTAGACGCCCAGAATGCGCTTCATGTCTGTTCTCCGAGTATGCCGACCAATAGTGGCAGGCAATGATCCATGGGCCAATGGTAGGTGCCGCAACCGATGCGCGGTAGACCGTGGGATTGCGATGCAGTGTCCTGCGACTGGAACGATGCGCGGCCGCAGGCGCTGCGGGTCACCGGCAGCTACTTCGTCGTCGGGCTGGGCCTGCTGTGCGGGGTCAACACCATGCAGGGGCGGGGCTGCCTTGCGTGCTGAGCAAAAGGTCGGGCTGGAGACCGGCTACGGCGGCGCCACTGCCTGTCCTGCCCGCCATTAGCAGCGCGGATGACAGACTAGAATGAAACTGCCCTTTGCCGATTGGATCGCTCTTTCGGATTCCGGACGCTGAAACTCTGGCGACAGCCCATGCCAGCAAACCTCACTCCAGAGTACAAGCAGGCCGAACAAGCCTATCGGCTGGCACGCCAGCCACGCGAGCAGCTCGAATGCCTGAAGGAGATGCTCCGTGTCATGCCGAAGCACAAGGGGACGGAGCGTCTGCAGGCCGATATCAAGTCGCGGATCAGGGAACTCACCCAGGCATCCGCGGGCCACGGGAAGGCCGCTCACAGAGCGCCGGCACATGCGGTGCATCCCGAAGGGGCGGCCCAGCTCTGTCTGATCGGCCCGCCCGGCGCGGGAAAATCCAGCCTGCACGCAAGGCTGACAGGATCGGCCAGCGAGGTCGGGCCCTACCCCCACCCTACGCAGTTTCCGGTCCCCGGCATGTTGCCGTTCGACGACATTGCTTTTCAGCTGGTGGATCTGCCACCTGTATCCGTCGAATTCATGCAACCGGGGCTCACTGACATATTGCGGGCGACAGACGGCGTACTGCTCGTGGTCGATCTGAGCGCGCCAGACTGTACGGAACAGTTGGCGCTGATTCTGCGGCGGCTCGCCGAGGCAAGGATATTTCTGTCGGAGCGCTGGCCGGGTCAGGCCGACAGCCCTGGGGCGACGGCGGAGCCGGCGGCTGACCCGTTCAGTATTCAGCTCCCTGCGCTGCTGCTGGCCAACAAGACTGATCTCGCCAACCCGGAAGACGCGGCCGTGCTCGAAGACCTGCTCGGTGTACGCTTTCCGGCGCTCGCAACCTCGGCAAGCGGTGGGCGAGGACTGGACGAGGTCGGTCCGTTCCTTTTCAGGGCTCTGGGCATCGTGCGTGTCTACACCAAGGCACCCGGGAAACCCGTCGACCAGCGTCGGCCATTTGCGATGCGCCGCGGCGACACCGTGCTGGATGTCGCCTTGCAGGTGCACCCTGATCTCGCGCGTACGTTCAGGTTCGCCCGCATCTGGGGGAGTGGCAAGTTCAGCGGCCAGCAGGTGGGCGCCGATCATCCGGTAGCCGATCGAGACGTGGTGGAACTGCATGCGCAGGCGCATTGCTGATCAAAGCCATGGCCGCGGGGAGTTCGCTGATGGCCCACCGGGTTCTGGGACACGCCGCAGCAGGCGAGCGGCGATGACATAGACTGAAAGACTGCGGCCGGTTGTTCCCGCATGACTGCCGTGCCGGTTTGCGGAGCCATTTCTTGCACGGAGGTATGCCATGACTACATACGTCATCCTCAGCCGTCTCGCTCCTGACGCGTTCACGGATCCCAAGGACATGAAGAAGCTCGCCGCCACGGTGGCCGAGAAAATCAAGGCCGAATGCCCTGCTGTCACCTGGAAGGACAGCTATCTGACACTCGGGCGCTTTGATGTCGTGGACATTGTTGAGACGGACGACCTGAAGCAACTCGAGCGGGCGGCGTTGATCATCCGAGGCTATGGACACGCCGCGACCGAGACGCTGCAAGGGACGCCGTGGGACGAGTTCATCGCGGCCCTGTAGCGCAGATCGATGGATCAGGCTGCCCGCGCGGCGGCACAGCCAGATTCAGGTTGACCTGATCGTCGGCTGCCCTATACTCGAAGTGCTGACTGAGACACGCTTGAGTAAAGCGAAGGTAGGTCAGCGAAACGATCATGTTTCCTGGCTGATTTGCCAGATGAAGCGTGATCGTGCAGGCCACATATGCCTGCAGGTCCGGACCGGATCATAAGTGCTGACCCGGTTCGGACGCCCCCCATAGTTGGAAGCGCTGAGCACCTGTAGAAGGTGCTCTTTTTATTGGCGGCATACAGGGCGACGTTGACCACTCGCCTCGCCGGCGCCGCCATCGAGCGATTCGGGTTGCCGAATCTGAGCGGGGCAGGAATGAGACGTCCTGCTGGTGACGTGCCGGCAGGCACTGTAACCTTCATTGCCCCGGGCAGCTTTTTTTGCCACAGTCTCCTTAACCGATCACTGTCCCTGGCCGGCAAACCGTCCGGAAATGCAAAAGTGGACGGATCGGATCAGAGCGGTACCTGATCCGGACTGAAACAAGGAGTCGCATGCGCGCTCGCTCACGCCCTCCCGACGCGGGCTACCGCTGGCTGTGGCAGCTGTCGGCCGCCGGGTGGGGGCACTGCGGCCTGGCCTATGTCAGCGGCGCGCTGCTTGCACCGCGCTGGTGGCCGGCAAGGGAGGCCATGCCTCTGCGGGACAGGTATTCTTCGCGGCGCACGGCGCTGGTGCTGTACACCTTCGCCTATCGTGGCGGCGGGGCGCCGACCGGCACCATGCCACCGCGCGATGGCTTTACCTGGCGATACCAGCACTGGTCACAAGGGGTTGGGGTGGCCTGATGCCGCAAACGAGCCACGCGCTTGCCGCGCGCCCTGTTCTGCGCCACAGTTGTCCCACCGGCCCAGGCTGGAGACCATGATGACAAACCGGCTCGCCACAGAAACTTCGCCTTACCTGCGGCAACACGCGGAGAATCCGGTCGACTGGTATCCGTGGTGCGAACAGGCGTTTCGCCGCGCGCGCGACGACGACAAGCCGGTCCTGCTTTCGGTTGGCTACGCCACCTGCCATTGGTGCCACGTCATGGCGCACGAATCGTTCGAGAATCCCCGGATCGCCGGCCTGATGAACGAACGGTTCATCAGCATCAAGGTCGACCGGCAGGAGCGACCCGACCTCGACGACATTTACCAGAAAGTCCCCCAGATGATGGGACAGGACGGCGGCTGGCCGCTGACGGTGTTCCTGACGCCGCAAGGAGAGCCTTTCTACGGTGGCACCTACTTTCCGCCGGACGACCGCTACGGCCGCCCTGGGCTCGAGCGCGTGCTGCTGAGCCTGAGCGAAGCCTGGACACATCGCCGCCAGGAACTGCGCAATACCATCGGGCAGTTCCGACAGGGGTTCCGGCAGCTGGACGAAGCGGTCCTGAGCCGTGAAGACGCGGAAGACGCCGCGCAAGTCCAGGACCTGCCCGCGCGGACAGCCCTCGCCCTCGCGCGCAACACGGACCCGACCCATGGCGGCCTGGGCGGAGCGCCCAAGTTTCCCAACGCAAGCGCGTATGACCTCATGCTGCGCATCTGTCAGCGAACGCATGAACCCGCGCTGCTTGATGCGCTGGAGCGCACGCTCGACGGCATGGCGGCCGGCGGCATCCATGATCAGCTCGGCGGTGGCTTTGCCCGCTACAGTATCGACGAACGCTGGGCCGTGCCCCACTTCGAAAAAATGCTTTACGACAACGGCCAGCTCGCCGCACTCTACGCCAACGCCTACCGCCTGACCGGAAAGGAAGCCTGGCGCCGTGTCTTCGAGGGAACTATCGCGTACATTGTGCGAGACATGACACACCCCGACGGCGGCTTCTATGCCGGCGAGGATGCCGACAGCGAAGGCGAGGAAGGCCGCTTTTATGTCTGGACAGCGGCCGAGGTGAAGGCAGTCCTGGGCGAATCCGAGGGCGCCCTGGCGTGTCGCGCTTACGGCGTGACCGAAGGCGGGAACTTTGAACCTGGCAGATCGGTGCTCCACCGTGCCGTCACGCTGACGCCTCTGGAGGAGGCACGGCTGGAAGGCTGGCGCGAGCGGCTGTTGGCAGCACGCGGCCGGCGCGTGCGCCCCGGCCGCGACGACAACATTCTCGCCGGGTGGAACGGTCTCATGATCCAGGGACTCTGCGCGGCTTACCAGGCAACGGGCAACCCCGCACACCTCGCCGCCGCAAGGCGTGCCGCCAGCTTTATCCGGGACCAGCTCACCATGCCGGACGGCGGTGTGTATCGGTACTGGAACAACGGCACAGTCAAGGTGCCAGGGTTCCTGGAAGACTATGCCTTCCTGGCTAACGCGCTGATCGACCTCTACGAGTCCTGCTTCGACAAGCAATACCTTGATCGCGCAGCCGAACTCGTGGCGCTCATCATCGATAACTTCTGGGACGACGGGCTGTATTTCACACCCAATGATGGCGAGCCATTGGTACACAGGCCTCGCGCGCCGTACGACGGCGCCTGGCCGTCTGGCATTTCAGCCAGCGTGTTGTCCTTCCTGCGCTGGCATGAATTCACAGGCGAGGATCGCTATCGTGACCTCGCCGAGCACGAAATCCAGCGCTACCGGGCTGCCGCCACCGCGGCTCCGGCCGGCTTCGTGCACCTCCTGGCCGCGGCGGACTTCGCACAGCGCGGCGCGTTCGGGATCATTCTTGCCGGCGACAAGGCGGCGGCCGCCACCTTGGTGGAAAGCGTTCACCGCACCTATCTTCCGGCACGCGTGCTGGCATTCGCCGAAGACGTTCCGGTCGGCCAGGGGCGGCTCCCGGTCGACGGCCGGCCGGCAGCCTATGTGTGCCGACATCGCACCTGTACCGCACCCGTGACCAGCGGCCAGGCGCTTCTTGAACGCTGCGTGGGGTCACGGTGAGCCCTCAGTGCATCTGCGCATGATGCCGCTTCAAAGCAACATGCTGGCGCTGCATCGCTGCGCTGGCCGGCACCTGGGCCGACGCCGGCGATAGCCGGTGAGCGGATAAAAAAATGAGGAGGCTTGCCCTGGCAGGGGCGGCGCAGCGCGTTGCCTGACGGGGGCGCCGAGGCGCTCCTGGCGGGCGTGCATGTCTTGCATCGCGCCAAACGAAAAGCTGTTCCTCCGGGTGCCAGTGCGCCAGCCAGCGCGGCTCAGCGACCCATGCGCGCGTCGTAGCTGCGCGAGATGCGCTCGAGCAGGCGGGGATCCGACGGGTCGGTGCCGTCGAACTGCACCCGCACCGTGCCGTCGGCCTGGCGGCGCACGCTGGCCCTCACCGGCAGGTTGTTGCGGGTTCCTTCCACCGTGCCGGCCACGGCATCCTCCGTGCTGATCGCCACGCCCTGGTCGCGCATGGCGCCGGCGGCAGCGGCAAAGGCGCGGTCGTAGCGGCTGGGCTGCAGCCCCGGGTAGGTGGTCGGAACCACCTCGGCGGGTAAGGGTAGGGATAGCATGCCGTCAGCACCGGCACGGCGGCGAACACGGCAACGCCCGCCAGGAGCCCGAGCCCATGCTTCATGGTGTCACCTTGGTCCAGCCAGGGCCGGGATCGAAGGTCTTGGTCGCCGCGGCCTTGCCGGCGCTGTCGGGCCCCAGGTCGCGCTCATAGACCTGGCCATCGTGGCTGACCATGAAGCTCTTCACGCCGGTATCGCCATACCGCACTGGCCAGGCCAGCACGGCGAAACCGCCGAACAGCTTGCCATTGACGACATAGTCGTACGCGCCGCCGGGTGCGTTGGGCCCCTGCGCGGTCAGCAGCTTGTAGTGATAGCCGTAGTAGCCGCCCTGCCCCGGGTTGCGCTTGCCGGCGGTCAGGAATGCGGCCCCGAGCGGGCTGGGCGGCTTGCCCTCCGATGTCGGCCAGTACAGCCCGTCCTGCTTGCCCGGCGTACTCGCGAGCTTGCCTGCGTAGGCCAGCAGGCCGTCGCCGTCATGGTCGGTCCGGGCGTATTCGCGCTGGGCGTCATAGACCGCGAGCATGGCCTGGATCACCGCGAGTTCATTGCGGCCGATGCGGCGTATGCGCATCTCGTCGACCCCGGTACGCGTGTCGAACTGCCAGCCCTTCGATGTCTTCACCAGCGGCACTGGCAGGGTCCAGCCGTCATTGCCTACGGCGATGCGGGCATGGCTGTCGCCCTCTGGCTGGACCGCATGCGAGATCCGCCAGGCCTCGAGAAAGCGGTACCGGATGTCGGCGCCGACTGGCGGGATCAGGTCGTGGAACTTTGCGCCCAGCAGCCCCTTCATGGCATCGTCGTCGCTGGCGGCGACCGCCTCGCCAAAGGCGTTCATGGCGGCCTCGGGGGTTTTGAAGGGCTTCTGCGCGTGCGCGGCGTGCATGCCGGCAACGGTCAGCGCGAGCGCAAGCGCCAGCGCGCAGGCCAGGCGGCCAGACAGGGATCGGGCAAGGCTTAGTGGTGACGTCATGATCGAGGGCTCCCTGGTCCGCTAGCGCCTGCCACCGCGTCCGCCGCCGCCACGGCCCCCTCCGCCGCTGAAGCCGCCGCCGCCACGGCCCCCGCCGCCGCCGCTGAAGCCGCCGCCTGCGTGGCCACCGGCCGACTGCATGCTGGAGCGTCCGCGATCAAAGTCGCGCTGCGACGCCGCGCCGCCGCCCACGCCCTGGAATGCGTTGTCCCGCCCGCCACCGCCGCGGTCGGCTACGGTGGTGGCCCGTTCACCGCCGCCCCGTGACCGGTCGGCGGCCCCTGCGCGGTCCGATACACCGGCCCGGTCAGAGACCCCGGCCCGATCACCGCCCCGTTCGCCAGCGCGATCACCGCCCCGGTCTCCGGCGCGGTCTCCCGCCCGATTGCCCGCCCGGTCTCCGGCCCGATCTCCGGCACCCGCCCGGTCCTGCCCGCCGGCCCGGTCGCGCGCCGCCGCGCGGTCAGACCCGCCGGCACCACCCTCGCGGCCCCGGAACTCATTGCGCCGGTCCCCGCCTGGCACATCGCGGGAGAATTTCTCGCGGGTGGCATTGTCGCGGTAGGCCACGCCCTGCCGGTGACTGGCGTCGTGCTGCCAGCGCCCGCCCGCCTGTACCTTGCTGCGGTCAAAGTTGCGGTCGATATTGGTGGCCCGGTTGACATTGATGTTCACGTCGCCGCCGCCCCAGTTGGCGTTGCCGAAGATCGCCCCGGCGGCGGCCAGCCCGACGCCCCAGGCAAGGCCCGTGGCCAGCGCGGCGCCCGGATAGTAGGCGGGATAAGGCGGCCAGTAGTACGGCGGGTAAGACGGATAACCCCAGGAACCGTAGACCACGGTGGGGTTGTAGGCCGGGACGTAGATGACCTGCGGGTCGGCCGGTTCGATGCGCACCACGGTCTGCACGCCTAGCGCCGCCGTGGTCGCGGGCTCGACAATGACCTTCTGCTGTTCGGTGGTCTTGAGATTGCCGGATTGCTGGGCCTTGTTGCGCAGCCGCTGGACCGCGGCGAGCACGTCTTTCTCCTGGGCCAGGAAGGCATCGCCCAGCTTCTGCGTCCAGTCGAGCTTGTCATTCATCGGCTCAAGCACCTGCGGGAAGGCCACCAGCGACTTCACGCTGACATCCCAGGGCTGGTCGGCCACGGCCTTGACCGCGGCGTCGCCCTTGACCTTGGGATTGGCCTTGACCCAGCGCGCCGCGTGCACGATCTCCAGCGGATAGGTGGAGGCCATCAGCACCTGCGACAACACGGAATCGGGATAGAGCGCGATCGGCGCGACCAGCGCCTCAAGCTCCTCGGGCTTGAAGGTGGCTGGCGGGTTCTGTACGTCTTGGGCGGCGGCGCCGCCCGCTCCCGCCACCAGCGCGACAAACAGCCACGCGCAGCCGGACTGAAGCAGCCGCCTGACCAGAAAGGCCATGTTCCCTCCTCGCAGCCGGTGACGGAGCCATCCGAGGCGTACTGGGGCAGCGCGCCGGGCTGGAGGATGTTCTCCTGCCGCGCGCCATTGCCAGCCGATATACGGAGCGGATATTGCTCCATACGCGATACGAAGGTAGTACGGAACACATTGAAATTCAACCGAATTCCGGTTGCCGTCCGGCAGGCCGGCCGGCAAGCGTTTCGACAGGAAAATGGATCGGCATGAGGATTTCCCCCGATTTTGTTTCTATCGTAGAAACGAGCCGCCTGTGCGCATGCAGGCGGTACCCCCAGGTTTGAAAGCGCATGACCGGACTCAAGTCACCGGTATCTCAGCGGAGGAAGATCATGGCCAGGCGAAAAGGGAAGCGCCACGACAACGGGAGCCGGACGGAGCCGCCGCGCGAACCAGACGCGGCTGACAACCTCGACGAAAAGCCGGACCAGCAGCAACGCGAGCGCATGTCGGAGAAGGCATACCAGAAGGCGCTCTTCGCCCTTCATGTCGAGCTCGTCAAGCTGCAGCAATGGGTGCAGGCCAGCGGCAGCAAGGTCTGCGTGGTGTTCGAAGGGCGCGACGGTGCCGGCAAGGGCGGCACCATCAAGGCCATCACGGAACGCGTCAGCCCGCGTATTTTCCGCGTGATCGCCCTGCCCGCGCCGACCGACCGCGAAAAGAGCCAGATGTACGTGCAGCGCTACCTGCCGCACCTGCCCGCCGCGGGAGAGATCGTCATCTTCGACCGGAGCTGGTACAACCGCGCCGGCGTCGAACGCGTGATGGGATTCTGCACCGAAGCGCAGGCCGACGAGTTTCTGCGCGCCGTCCCACTGGTCGAACGCGCCATCGTGCATTCCGGCATCATCCTGATCAAGTACTGGCTCGAAGTCAGCCCGGAGGAGCAGACCCGCCGCCTGCAGGGGCGCATCAAGGACGGCCGCAAGCTCTGGAAGCTCACTGACATGGACTTGCGCTCGTACAGTCGCTGGCACGACTATTCACGCGCGCGCGACGCCATGTTTGCCGCATCCGATACCGACTTTGCCCCGTGGCATGTGGCCAATTCCAATGACAAGCGCCGGGCGCGCCTGAACATCATCACGCACCTGCTGGAACAGATCCCGTACAAGGCGATCGAACGCAAGCCAGTCAAGCTGCCTGCCAGGCAGAAGGCGGGCGGATACCGGGAGCCCGACTATCCGTATCGGTATGTCGAAGAGCGGTACTAGTCCGCCCGGAGCCCCTACTTCTTCGGCAGCTTGCGCGACTTCCAGCTCCCGTCATTCTCCTTGCAGTACCACCCGGTCCAGGCTTCGGTTTCGCCAGCCCGGCGGAATTCACTGCGCAGTTGCCGGCACCGGTCGCCGTGGTCCCGCCGGGATTGCAATGACGTGAAGGAGCCTTCGACCTGCCGCCCCCGCGTGTCAGGTGGCAGCCTGAACGGCACGCGGGCGCCGTCGGCGCCCTGCTCCAGGGTCCTGCGGAAGACATCCGTCAACGCCGTGAGCTGGTCCTGGGTAAGCGTGCCGACGATGGTGCCGCCAAGGTAGTGGTCAAAATAGGCAACGGCCGGCGCTGCCGGTATTGCACCCGCAAGCATTGCGGCACTGCACGCCAGCGCGTGCAGGATCGTGTATCGCCTGTTCATCTCGCCTCTTCCCCCGCCACGGCATGCCCCGAGGCGGGCAAGCGAGGAAGCACCGGACCCGCATGCCCGCCAGCCGCGGCAGCGGCCTATTCGAAGCGCTCGGTGAGCACCGTCGCGTCCACCTTGCGCTGCTTCCAGAACAGGTGGTTGATGCGCGGCTGCAGGAGCCGCAGCGCGGCATCCTCGACCGCGTTGAAATGCAGCGACACGGCCGGGCGGGTGCCGTCTCCCGGCAGGCGCTCGATTTCATCGAAGGCCGGGAAGCCGTAGCGACCGATGAATTCCTGGATTTCCTCGTCGGTGGTCGTCGCGTCGATATTCGTTAGCATCAGCACACTCATTGACGTCTCCTGAAGCCTCGGGATGCCAGACAGCCTGGGGTAACCGGTTCCGATGCGGCCATGAATCCGCGGGCCCCATCTCCCCTTCCTATCTTTAAGCCAGGCCGGATCGGAAGGCAAATTTTGATTCCCGATAAGGAACCCAGGGCAGACTCCGTCACCTGCGGAGACTTCGATCCGGCTGGCGCCATACCGTGCGCCGACGCTAGCGCCCTGCCGCGCGGTAGCGCATGGCAAATTGCCACCCTAGTTCGGCCAGCGGCACCGCCTTCCTGCCGGTCTCGACGGCATCCGCCGCGGCGGCGTTGCCGCTCCTGGCACGCTGCCCGATGCCGTGCATGATCGCCGCCAGCCGGAAGAAGTTGTAGGCGAGATAGAAGTCCCAGTGCTCGAGCGCGTGCGTGCCGTTGGTCTCGCCGTACCAGCGCAGGTAGGTCGCCATATCCGGAATGCCCAGCACCTGCAGGTCGAGCCCGCCGATGCCGCGCCACAGGTCGGCCGGAATATGCCAGCTCATGCAGTGGTAGGCCAGGTCCGCGAGCGGGTGGCCGAGCGTGGACAGCTCCCAGTCGAGCACGCAAATGACGCGGGGCTCGGTGGGATGGAAGACGAGGTTGTCCATGCGGTAGTCGCCATGCACCACGCTGGTCTGCTCCGCGTCCGGGACGTGCTGCGGCAGCCATTCGGCCAGCGCCGCCAGCGCCCGGTTGTCGTCCATGCCGGTGTCGCGGCACTGGCCGCCCAGCGGGCGACCTGGCGCGCCACATAGCCGCCGCTCCTGCCGTAGTCCGCCAGGCCTGCGGCGCGGTAGTCCACCCGGTGCAAGGCGCCGATTACGCGGTTCATCTCGCGGTAGATCGCGGCGCGCTGTTGCGGGGACTGGCCCGGCAGGGACTGGTCATAGATGACGCGGCCCTCCATGAATCCCATCAGGTAGAAGGGCGTGCCAAGGATCGCGGTGTCTTCGCTGTACAGGTAGACCGGGGGCACCGGCACGTCGCTGTCGCGCAGCCCGTGCATCACGCGGTACTCGCGGTCGATGGCATGGGCGGACGACAACAACTCTCCCGGCGGCTTGGTGCGCAGCACATATTGCTGCGCGCCGCAGGCCAGCCGGTAGGTCGGATTGGACTGGCCGCCGGCAAGGCGCTCCAGGGTCAGTTCGGGCCGCTCGATCAGGCCTTCTGCATGCAGCAGCCCCGCCAGGGCTGCGCTGTCGAAACCGGAACCGCCGGTGGCGGCGGGAACTGCAAGGGCTGGTTGCATAGGATCGCTCTCCTCGATTGCGGGTGGGCTCAGAGCGAGCTGACCGCGTGGCCGCCGTCCACGGGCAGCACCGTACCGGTGATGTAGTCGGAAGCATCCGAGGCCAGCAGCAGCAGCGCGCAGTCGAGCTGGCGAGGCTGGCCGAGCCGGCGCTGCGGAATGCGCCCGATCATGGCCCGGCCGCTGTCGGTCTCGAAGAAGCTGCGGTTGATGTCAGTCTCGAAGTAGCCCGGTGCCAGCGCGTTGACGCGGATCCCCTGCCGCGCCCATTCCAGCGCCAGCGAGCGCGTCAGGTGGATCAGGCCCGCCTTCGCGGCGGTGTAGGCCGGGACCTGCTGCGCCACACGCAGGCCGAGGATCGACGCGATATTAACGATGCTGCCGCCGCTGCCGGCCTCGCGCATCATCCGCGCCGCGCATTGCGCCACGCGCCAGGCGCCGTTCAGGTTGGTGTCGATCACGCCTTGCCAGGCTGCCTCGTCGACCTCCATGGCCGGCCCGGTGGTGGCGATGCCGGCGCTGTTGACGACCACCTGGACCGGCCGAGCTGTTGGCGCGCTGCCTCGAACGCCGCACCAACCGACGCAGGGTCCCTGACGTCGAGCGCAACGACGCAGCCTTGCCCGCCCTGCCTGCGCAGTTCCGCCAGCACGGCCTCGCCTTCGGCCACGCGCCGCCCCGCCAGTACCACCTTGCAGCCGGCGCGCGCCAGCGTTTGCGCAAAATGCAGGCCCAGGCCGCCAAAGGCCCCGGTCACCAGGGCCACCTTGCCCTCCAGATCGGCAAACAGGCCGAGGTGGCGTTCTTGCTGGTTCATTGCTTGTCTCCGCTGCATTGGGCTCAGGGGCTCAGGCGGCCTTGAGCATGTCCTCGACCACCTTCTTGGCGTCGCCGAACACCATCATGGTCTTGTCCATGTAGAACAGCTCGTTGTCCAGCCCGGCATAGCCGGCAGCCATCGAGCGCTTGTTGACGATGATGGTCTTGGCCTTGTACGCCTCCAGGATCGGCATGCCGGCAATCGGCGACTGGGGGTCGTTCTTGGCCGCCGGGTTGACCACGTCGTTGGCGCCCAGCACCAGCACCACGTCGGCCTGGCCGAACTCGCTGTTGATGTCTTCCATCTCGAAGACCTGGTCGTACGGCACCTCGGCCTCGGCCAGCAGCACGTTCATATGGCCGGGCATGCGGCCTGCTACGGGGTGGATCGCGTATTTCACAGTCACGCCCTTCTCCGTGAGCGCTTCGGTGAGTTCTTTCAGCGCGTGCTGGGCGCGCGCAACGGCCAGGCCGTAGCCCGGCACGATGATGACCGTCTCGGCGTTGCCCATCAGGAAGGCAGCGTCGTCAGCCGAACCCGACTTCACGTTGCGCTGCGTCTGCCCTGCCGGACCGCTCGCGGCGGCGTCGCTGCCGAAGCCGCCCAGGATCACGTTGAAGAATGAGCGGTTCATCGCCCGGCACATGATGTACGACAGGATCGCGCCGGAGGAGCCTACCAGCGAGCCCGCGATGATCAGCATCGGGTTGTTCAGCGAGAAGCCGATGCCCGCCGCGGCCCAGCCCGAATACGAGTTCAGCATCGACACCACCACCGGCATGTCGGCACCGCCGATCGGGATGATGATCAGCACGCCCAGCACGAAGGCGAGCGCCAGCATGACCAGGAACGGCATCCACGCCTGCGTCAGGAAGAACGCGATGCCAAAGCCCACCATCGCCACCGCCAGCAGCAGGTTCAGCCAGTGCTGCCCGGCGAACACCACCGGCGCGCCCTGGAACAGGCGGAACTTGTAGCGTCCGGCCAGCTTGCCGAAGGCGATCACCGAGCCGGAGAAGGTAATGGCACCGACGAAGCAGCCGATGAAGAGCTCGATGCGGTTGCCCAGCGGAATGTCATGCGAACCGGCAGCCGTGATGCCGAAGGCAGCGGGCTCGGCCACTGCCGCCACGGAAATAAACACCGCCGCCAGGCCGATCAGCGAGTGCATCGCCGCGACCAGCTCGGGCATCTTGGTCATCTGCACCTTCTTCGCCACATAGGCACCGATGCCGCCGCCCACCACCAGCGCGGCCAGGATCAGCGCCAGGCCGGTGCCCGGCGCGGACGGGTCCGTCCCGCCGGACAACAACTCGCTCTTCAGCTTGAAGATCAGCGCCACTGTGGTGAGTGCCGCGACCACCATGCCGGCCATGCCGAAGGTATTGCCGCGCCGCGCCGTGGTCGGGTGTGACAGGCCCTTGAGCGCCTGGATAAAGCACACCGACGCGCCCAGGTAGGACAGCGTCACCATATTCATCGACAGGCCATTCATTGCGCTGCCTCCGCCAGTTTGCCGCCAGGCTGCCCCTTGGCTTCGGGCTGCGCCTTGGGTGCCTTCTTCCTGAACATCTCCAGCATGCGCTGCGTGACCAGGAAGCCGCCGAACACATTGACCGCCGCCAGCGCCACCGCCAGCGTGCCCATCGCGCGGCCAACATAGCCCTCGGTCAGGCCGGCGGCCAGCATGGCGCCGACGATGATGATGGCCGAGATCGCATTGGTCACCGCCGTCAGCGGCGTATGCAGCGCGGGCGTGACTGTCCAGACCACGTGGTAGCCCACGTAGATCGCCAGTACAAAGATGATCAGGTTGATCACCGTGTGGCTAACCATTTCCATCGAGATCTCCTTGATTGCCGGTTCAGCTGGCCAGCGCCAGTTCTTCGCGCCGCGTCATCAGGCAGGCGGCGACGATGTCGTCTTCCAGGTTCAGCGTGAACTGGCCGTCCTTGTCGACGACCAGCTTGAGGAAGTCCAGCACGTTGCGGGCATAGAGCGCCGAAGCGTCCGCCGCGACCATGCTGGCCAGGTTGGTGTGTCCGATCAGCACGACGCCGTGGCGTTCGACCACTTCGTCGGCCAGCGTCAGCGGGCAGTTGCCGCCCTGCGCGGCGGCCAGGTCGACCACCACGGAGCCCGGCTTCATCTGCTGCACCGTCGCTTCGTGGAGCAGCGTGGGCGCCTTGCGGCCCGGGATCAGCGCGGTGGTGATGACGATGTCGGCCTGGACGGCGCGCTGGTGCACCAGCTCGGCCTGGCGCTTCATCCAGTCCGGCGGCATCGGGCGGGCATAGCCGCCCACGCCCTGGGCGATCTCGCGCTCTTCATCGGTGAGGAAGGGCACGTCGAGGAACTTGGCGCCGAGCGATTCGATCTGCTCCTTGACCGCGGGGCGCACATCGGAGGCCTCGATCACCGCGCCCAGCCGCTTGGCCGTGGCGATGGCCTGCAGGCCGGCGACGCCCGCGCCCAGGATCAGCACGCGTGCGGCCTTGACGGTGCCGGCGGCGGTCATCAGCATCGGCATGAAGCGCTGATAGTGGTGCGCTGCCATCAGCACGGCCTTGTAGCCGGCGATGTTGGCCTGCGACGACAGCACGTCCATGCTCTGCGCGCGCGTGGTGCGCGGCGCGGCTTCCAGGGCAAAGGCGGTGATGTTCGCGGCGGACATGCGCGCGTTGTTCTCGGCGTCGAAGGGATTGAGCATGCCGACCAGCACGGCGCCCGGCTTCATCTGCGCCAGCTCGGCTTCGTCCGGCGCGCGCACCTTCAGCACCAACTGCGCGCCCAGCGCCTCGGCCGCGCTGCCGATGCGCGCACCCGCGGCCTCATAGGCGCTGTCTGTCTGGCTGGCACGCACGCCGGCGCCAGCCTGCAATACCACCTGGTGGCCCTGTGCCACGTATTTCTTCACGGTCTCCGGCGTTGCCGCAACGCGCGCCTCCCCCGCCCGCGTCTCAGTCGGGATCCCTATCTGCATTTCAATCTCCTTTGTTCCCGTGCATTCCGTGCGTCGGGGTGGACGGGCAACCTGTGTGCCGGGCGCCGCA
Source organism: Cupriavidus necator (assembly GCA_022041995.1). Classification (GTDB taxonomy): domain Bacteria; phylum Pseudomonadota; class Gammaproteobacteria; order Burkholderiales; family Burkholderiaceae; genus Cupriavidus. Next base: position 1,427,440 of record CP074381.1, on the reverse strand, counting down.
TGCCGGTTCAACGGGCAAGGCGCGGCGCCGGTTTTGGCGGAACAGCTCAGCGTGGCACTTCCCCTTCCAGCGTGACGCGGTTCAGCACGCGGTCGGCATTGCCATAGTCGTGCACGGCGTAGTGCATGGTGCAGCGGTTGTCCCACATCACCACATCGCCCTCTTGCCACATATGGCGGTAGACGTTGTCCGGCGCCACCGAGTGCTCATACAGGAAGTCGAGCAGCGGGCGGCTCTCCGCTTCGGTCATGCCTTCGATGCACTGCGCGGTGTCGGGGTGGCCGACATAGAGCGCCTTGCGCCCGGTCTCCGGGTGCGTGCGCACGATCGGGTGCACCGCTGTCGGCACCTTGTCCGAACCCGTCATCTTTGCCAGCCGCGCGCCTGAGAAGCGGACCCGCAGCCCTTCGATCATGCGCTGCATCGCCGGCGACAAGCGGTCGTACGAGACATACTGGTTGCACCACATGGTGTCACCGCCGATGGGGATGGTCACCGCCGAGAGGATCGAGATCTTCGGCGGCACCTCGGTATAGATCGAGTCCGAATGCCATGCCTCGGTCGAAGCGGTCTCCTTGGGGATCTTGGTGACCTGGGCCAGTTCCGGGAACTCGGTCAGGCCCTTGAGCAGCGGGTTGCCCTGCACCGGCTTGCCCCAGCGCCGGGCGAACGCGACCTGCGCGGCCGGCTGCAGCTGCTGGCCGCGGAACACCAGCACGCCATGCTCCAGGAACGCCCGGTGCAGGATCTCGAAGCTGGCGTCGTCGAGCGGCTGGCTCAGGTCGACACCGGTCACGGCTGCGGCCACGGAGCCGGTCAGCGGCTTGATCTGGATTGTCATCATGTCTCCTCTAATTTAAGGCTTCTCTGCGGAATCAGTCGACCAGCAACACAATCTTGCCGACGTGCTGGTCTTGCTTCATGTACGCATGCGCGGCGTCGATGTCGGTCATGGCAAAGGTCCGGTCGATCGGCAGGCGCACGCGGCCCGCGCGCAAAAGGGGCAGCATGTCGCGCGCGCAGGCCTGGATGCACTCCAGCCGCTCCTGTTCCGTGCGGGTGCGGAAGGTCACGCCGATCAGCTGCAGGCGCTTGAGCCAGAGCTGCGCCAGGTCGATCTGGCATGCCTGCCCAGAACCACAGGCCGAAATCCTCCAGCGGATCCAGGCGTGCACGCAGGGCCTGCAGCTTCGCGTCTTCTCCTTGTGTGACACAACGTTCATGTCCGCCTTCTCCGTTGATTCACTGCGTCGATGCTCCGGCGCTGACAACATCGCCGTTGTCATGACGATAGACAGCGGCCGGACCGATGTCAACAAACTTATATATAGGACTTTCACTGTTGGAGTAGTGGTTTTCTCTGAGTAATCCTATTTTTTCTTGACCATATGGCGGCCGGCTCCCTACATTAGATCTCAACACCTATACAGGAGTTTATCCATGCCACGAGCCATCGTACTGAACCCGGCCGACAATGTGGCCACCCTGCTGGACGCCGGCCAGGCCGGCGAAGCCTGCGCGCTGGAAGGTGAGCGACAAGGCAAGCTGGTGCTGCTGCAAGACGTGCCGTTCGGCCACAAGATCTGCATTGCCGACACGGTCGAGGGAGAAACCATCGTGAAGTACGGCCAGGTCATCGGCCGCGCCAGCCGCGCGGTGCGCGCCGGCGAACACATGCACGTTCACAATATCGAGTCGGCGCGTGCCCGCGGCGACCTGCAAAAGGGGTAATGTAGATGACCACAACCTTCCTCGGATACCGGCGCGAGAATGGCGCGGTCGGTGTGCGCAACCAGGTCGCGGTGGTTTCCGTGATGGACAACTGCAATCCGGTCACCCGCACCATTGCGCGCACGGTGGGCGGCTGCATCCCGGTCACGACGCTGTTCGTGCGCGGACAGTTCGGCGCCGACCTGGATTTCGCGTTCGAGTCGCTGGCCGGCCTGGGCCGCAATCCGAATATCGCCGCGGTGCTGCTGGTGGGCCTGGAAGAATCGTCGACGGAAGAGGTCGCGCGCCGCATCCGCAGCACCGGCAAGCCGGTCGAATGCGTGCACCTGCAGCCCGACGGCACGGTCGCATGCATTGCCGAAGGCACGCGCAAGGCCAGCCGTCTGTCGCTGGCGGCGTCGAAGGCGCGCCGCGTGCCGTGCCCGGTGTCGTCGCTGGTGATCGGCGTCGAGTGCGGCGGTTCTGACACCACTTCCGGGCTGAGCTGCAATCCGGTGATCGGCCGCATGGCGGACATGGTGATCGCCGGGGGCGGCAGCGTGATCATTTCCGAGACCTCGGAGTTCATCGGCGCCGAGCACCTGTTCGCCGAGCGCGCGGCCGATGGCCGGGTGCGCGAGGCCTTTGTCACGGCGGTGCGCAACATGGAAAACCTGGCCATCTCGCGCGGCGTCGACATGCGCGAGGACCAGCCATCGCCTGACAACAAGCGCGGCGGCCTGACCACGGTCGAGGAGAAAGCGCTGGGCGCGATGGCCAAGGCCGGCACCAGCCCGCTGGTGGGCGTGCTGCGCTATGGCGAGGCACCGCAGAAGAAGGGGCTGCATTTCATGGACGCGCCGGCAGCGGCAGTGGAAAATCTGACTGCGCTGGCTGCCGGCGGATGCCAGCTCACCTTCTTCGGCACGGGGGTGGGCAACCCGATCGGCAGCATGGTGGCACCGACCGTCAAGGTGTGCGGCAACGTCAATACCCTGCACACCATGGCCGACAACATTGACTTCGACGTCAGCGGAATCCTGCAGAACGGGGACAAGATCTCCGACCTCGGCGAGCAGCTGTTTGGTTATGCGATGGACATCGCATCCGGTACGCGGCTGACCAGCGAGGTGCTCGATATCCGGGAAACCGCGGTCAGCCGATTCGCACTGAGCCTCTGAACAACCATGACCAAACTTAGCAGCGTCTCCGACGCGATCATCCGCTCCATCGAATCCGGCGCACTGCGCGAGGGCGACCGCCTGCCCTCCGAGGGCGAGCTCGCCAGCTTCCATGGGGTCAGCGTCGGCACGATCCAGAAGGCATTGGCGCGGCTCACGCACTCCGGACTGATCACGCGCGAACAGGGACGAGGCACCTTTGTCTCCGGGACGCGCGTGGCACCGGCGGATGTCCGTTACCTGCGCTTCCGCGATGACCAGGGCAACGAACTGCCGTCCTACGTCCACGCGCGCTCGGTAAAGCGGATCAAGCGCAAGGGACCGTGGTCGGAGTTCCTCGCCGGTGACGGCTACGTGCGCATCGAGCGCGTGATCAGCGTCGGCGGCCGCTTCGACCTCTACAGCGAGTTCTGGCTGCGCGAGGAAGACTTCGCGCAACTCGGCGGGCTGGACCGCGATGCCCTGGAGAAGAATCTGCGCGAGCTGATCGGCCAGCGCCTGTCGCTGCCGACGCTGCGCGTGGACCAGTGGATCCGCTTCGGCCCCGCCCCGTCCGTGGCCGCGCAGGAACTTGGGCTCGATCCGGAGGCGCCGGCTTTCATCATGGAGTTGCGTGGCTACACGCTGCGCGACCAGCCGCTCTATTACCAGTCGGTCTATGCCGCCCCGTTCGCGGAGCGCCTGATGATCGTGCGGGAGAAATCGACATGAGTATCCGCTGGAACACCGATCACCTCGCGCGCTGGACCGCCGCCGTGTTCGAGTCGTGCGGCGTCGCGCCCGACCACGCGACCGAAGCCGCCGCCGCGCTGGTGCGCAGCGAACTGCGCGGCTACAAGACGCATGGCCTGACGCGGGTCCCCTCCTACGTCGAGCGCCTGCGTGCCGGCGATTTCAACCCGCGCCCCAGTATCTCGCACAAGGCCTTCCCGGGCGGCATCGTGCTCGACGCCGACGGCGCCATGGGCCAGATCGCGGGCCCGCGCGCCGTGCAACTGGGGCTGGAGGCGCTGCAATCATGCGCGTCCGTGCTGGTTGCCGTGCAATCGTGCGGCCATCTCGGCGCGCTGGGCATCCCGGCGCTGCTGGCTGCCGAGGCGGGTGCCTTCTGCATGGTCGGACAGCGCACGCCGCCCGTGCTGGGCATGGAAGGCTTTGCCCGCGCCGCGATCGGGCACAACCCCATCGCCTTCGGCTGCCCGTTGCCGGGCGCGGCGCCGATCGTGTTCGACGTTGCCTGCAGCGTCGCCGCCCGCGGCCACATCCTGCTGGCCGCCCGTGAAGGCAAGCCGATTCCCGAGGGCTGGGCGCTCGACGCCGACGGCCATCCGACCACCGATGCGCAACGCGCGCTGGAAGGCTCGCTGCTGCCCACCGGCGGGCACAAGGGCATCGGCATCGCCATGATGGTGGAGTGCCTGGCCGGCGCCATGGCCGCCACCGCGGACTCGCTTTCTCCCGCGCGCAACACCGTCACAGGCGCCGGCGCGGTCGGCCGCCAGGGCGGTTTTGTCTGGCTGGTCAAGCCGGACGCCTTTGCCGGCCAGGCGCTGTTCGCCGACTACATGGCGCAGTGGACCGGCAACTATCTTGCCGCCGGCGGCGCCAACGCCCGGCTCCCCGGACACCGTGGCGAAGTGCTCGAACGAGAAGGCCGCGAGCAAGGCATCGCCCTGCCCGACGCGGTCGTGCGGGAACTGGATGCGCTAGGCCGGGAACTCGGCATCCCCCTCCCCGGCTAGCGCCGCTTCCATTACCTGTATTGCCTGGAATCCGGGTGCCAAGGCACGCCGGCAGGCCCCGTTCAACCCTGTTTGCCTGAACACCGCCCTGATGAATGCTCCAATCCTCCCCGACGCGGCCCGGCAGGCGATGCAAGCCGTGTCGATCGACGACAAGTACGCGCTGGACTCCGGCCGTGCCTACATGAGCGGCGTGCAGGCGCTGGTACGCCTGCCGCTGTTGCAGCGCAAGCGCGATGCCGCGGCCGGCCACAACACCGCCGCCTTTATTTCCGGCTACCGCGGATCTCCGCTCGGCACCTATGACCAGGCACTGTGGCAGGCAAAGAAGCATCTTGCCGACAACCACGTGGTCTTCAAACCCGGCGTCAACGAGGAACTCGGCGTCACGGCGGTATGGGGCTCGCAGCAACTGGACTTCGATGCCGCCAGCAAGCGCTACGACGGCGTGTTCGGCATCTGGTATGGCAAGGGCCCCGGCGTCGACCGCAGCGGCGATGCGCTCAAGCATGCCAACCTTGCCGGCACCTCGCCGCTGGGCGGCGTGATCGCGCTCGCCGGCGATGACCACGTCTCCAAGAGCAGCACGCTGGCCCACCAGAGCGACCACACCTTCATGGCGTGCGGGCTGCCGGTCTTCTTTCCGTCCAATGTGCAGGACATCCTCGACCTGGGCGTGCATGCGCTGGCCATGAGCCGTTTCAGCGGGCTGTGGGCCGGCATGAAGACCGTGCAGGAGGTGGTGGAATCGGGTGCGTCGGTGACCACCGACTCCGATCGCGTGCGCATCGTGCTGCCGGAAGACTTCGCGCTGCCTGACGGCGGCCTGCATATCCGCTGGCCCGACGATCCGCTCGCGGCCGAGGCCCGCATGATGGAGTTCAAGTGGCCGGCCGCGCTCGCCTATGTGCGCGCCAACCGCCTGAACCGCAACGTGATCGAGGGATCCAACGACCGCCTTGGCATCATCGCGAGCGGCAAGGCCTACAGCGACACGCGCCAGGCCCTGCTCGACCTCGGCCTGGATGACGCCGCCTGCCGCGCGCTCGGCATCCGGCTGCACAAGGTCAGCGTGGTATGGCCGCTGGAGCCCGACAGCGTGCGCGACTTTGCGCGCGGGCTGCGCGAAATCCTGGTGGTCGAGGAGAAGCGTCCCATCATCGAACAGCAGCTCAAGGACGAGCTGTACCACTACCCGCCCGCCGCCCGTCCGGCCGTCTTCGGCAAGTACCACCACGCCGACGGCGCCGGCGGCGAATGGAGCCACCGCAAGCCGGCCGAGGACTGGCTGCTGCGCGCGAAGGCCGATCTCTCGCCCGCGCTGGTGGCCAAGGCCATCGCGCAGCGGCTCAAGGCGCTGGGCGTGCCGGCCGACGTGGCCGCGCGCATGGACCTGCGCCTGCAGGAAATCGACGCCAAGGAACGCGCCACCGGCCAGGGCGATGCGCGCGCCACCGACCGCCTGCCGTGGTTCTGCCCGGGCTGCCCGCACAACACCAGCACCCGCGTGCCGGAAGGCTCGGTCGCGACGGCCGGCATCGGTTGCCACGGCATGGTGGTGTGGATGGACCGCTCGACCACTTCCTGGTCACAGATGGGCGGCGAAGGCGTGCACTGGATGGGCCAGGCACCGTTCAGCAAGCGCACCCACATGTTCGCCAACCTCGGCGACGGCACCTACAACCACTCCGGCCTGCTGGCGGTGCGCCAGTCGATCCATGCCGGCGTGAACCTGACCTACAAGATCCTGTTCAACAGCGCCGTGGCCATGACCGGCGGGCAGCCGGTGGACGGCCAGCTCGACGTGCCGGCGATGACGCGCGAACTGGCCGCCGAAGGCGCGCGACAAATCGTCGTGGTCACCGACGAACCGGGCAAGTACAAGGGCATCAGCAATCTCGCCGCCGGCGTCACCGTGCGCCACCGCGACGAGCTCGATACCGTGCAGCGCGAGCTGCGCGAGGTGTCCGGCGTGACCGTGATCATCTACGACCAGGCCTGCGCCACCAAGAAGCGCCGCGAGCGCAAGCGCGGCACCATGGTCGATCCGGCCAGGCGCGTGGTCATCAACGAGCTGGTGTGCGAAGGCTGCGGCGACTGCTCGGTGCAAAGCAACTGCCTGGCGGTGCAGCCAGTGGAGACCGACTTCGGGCGCAAGCGCAAGGTCAACCAGGACACCTGCAACAAGGACTTCTCGTGCACCAAGGGCTTCTGCCCGAGCTTTGTCACGGTCGAAGGCGGCCAACTGAAGAAGCCCGCCGCCACCGCGAGCGGCCGCGCCACGCCGCCGGCCATCCCGATGCCCACGCTGCCGGATGCGGGCAAGCCGCAGCGCATCGTGGTGGCGGGAATCGGGGGCACCGGCATCGTCACCATCGGCGGCGTGCTGGGCATGGCCGCCCACCTGGAAGGCAAGGGCGTGATCACCCAGGACGCGACCGGCATGGCGCAGATGGGCGGGGCCACCTGGAGCCACATCCAGATCGCCGCCAGCCCGGACGCCCTGCATGCGAGCCGTGTCGACATGGCCATGGCCGACCTGGTGATCGCCTGCGATACCGTGGTCGCGGCCAGCAAGACCTCGCTGGCCGCGATGTCGCCGGCGCGGACTTATGTGGTGCTGAACAGCCATATCACCCCACCGCGGCCTTTGTCCGCAACCCCGACTGGGATCCCCAGGTCGGCGAGGCCGTGGGCAGGATCGCGCAGTCCGTCGGCGACGGCCAGCTCGCCAGCTTCGACGCCGAACAGGTGGCAAAGCAGCTGCTCGGCCAGTCGATCTACGCCAACCTGCTGCTGCTCGGCTATGCCTGGCAGAAAGGCAAGGTGCCGCTGTCGCACGCCGCGCTGATGCGTGCCCTCGAGCTCAACGGCGTGCAGGTCGACAGCAACAAGGCGGCCTTCGAATGGGGCCGGCTGTGCGCCCACGATATGTCGAAGATACCCGCGCAGCCGGCCGGCTCGCAGGTAATCCAGTTCGTGCGCAAGGTGCCGGTCGAGGAACTCATGAAGAAGCACGCCGAGTTCCTGGCCGGCTACCAGAACCGGCCCTATGCGGCGCAATACGAGTCGTTCGTGGGCCGCGTGAAGGCGGCGGAATCGATCCTCGGCGGCACCCGCCTGACCGAAGCCGTGGCCCGCTCGCTATTCAAGCTGATGGCCTATAAAGACGAATATGAGGTGGCTCGCCTGCATACCGGCGCCGCATTCCGCCAGCAGATCGCATCGATGTTCGAAGGCAAGGTCCGGCTGGTCCATCACCTGGCCCCTCCCCTGTTTGCGCGGAAGAACCAGGCCGGCGAACTGGTGAAAGGCGCCTATGGCCCGTGGATGCGCACCGCGTTCGGCGTACTGACCCGGTTCAAGGGACTGCGCGGCACGGCATTCGATCCCTTCGGCTACACCCTGGAGCGCAAGGACGAGCGGGCCCTGATCGGTGAATACCGGCGCAGCGTGGAAGCCTTGCTGCCGGCACTTTCCGCGCAAAACCTTGACCTGGCGCTGGAGATTGCCCGGCTGCCGCAGGAGATCCGCGGCTACGGCCACGTCAAGGCGCGCAACCTGGCGGCCACCCGTGCCCGCTGGGAGCGGCTGATGGCGCAATGGCAGCAAGGGAGCGCGCGGTCGGGACAAATCAAAGCTACTGAAGCGGCATAAACCAAAGACTGAACCAACGAAAGCCCCGTCACCTTCACCGGGGCCCGTCAGAGACAGCGAGGAGACAACAGATGAAATCCGTACTGAACCGTTTTGCCCGTACCCTGGGCGCGATCGCACTTGCCGCCTGCGCCACTGGTGCGCTGGCACAAGGCGGATACCCCAACCGCCCGGTCCGCATCATCGTGCCCTGGCCAGCGGGCGGCGGCGTCGATGCGGTCACCCGCACGGTGGCAGAGAAGATGACGGCCAGCCTGGGCCAGCAATTCGTGGTCGACAACCGGCCCGGGGCAACCGGCAATATCGGCGCCGGCATGGGCGCCAAGGCGGCGCCGGATGGCTACACGCTGCTGGTCGCCAGCGCGCCGATGGCGATCAACGCCAGCCTGCACAAGAACCTGCCCTTCGACATGGGCAAGGACTTCGCTCCGCTGGGGCTGATGGCAAGCTCGCCGTACATGCTGGTAATCCACCCGTCCGTGGGCGGATCGGTCAAGGACCTGGTGGCACGCGCCAAGGCGGAGCCCGGCAAGCTCAGCTATGCATCGGTCGGCCCTGGCACCCAGCAGAACGTGATCACCGAGGTGTTTAAGGAGACCGCCCATATCAACGTCGTGCACGCGCCCTACAAGGGCGGACCGCAGGCGCTGACCGACATGGCCGGAGGCCACATCCAGATGATGTTCCACGGCGTGCCGGCGGTGATGCCGTTCGTCAAGGGCGGCCAGCTCAAGGGCATCGCCGTGGCCAGCAAGCAGCGGCTGCCGTTGTTCCCCGACGTGCCGACCATGGCCGAAGCCGGCTTCCCGGGTATCGAGGCCAGCGAATGGTATGGCCTGGTCGCGCCTGCCGGCACGCCCAAGGAGATCGTGGCGCTGCTGAGCAAGGAGATCGACAAGGCGCTCAATGCGCCGGGCGTGCGCCAGCAGCTCCTCAGCAGGGGCTATGAGCCGGCCAGCCAGAGCTCTCCGGACCAGTTTGCGACGTTCATGGCGGCCGAGCAGAAGAAATGGGCGCTCGCCATCAAGCAGACCGGGTTCCGGCTGGAGTAGCCGTCGCACGGTGCAACCGGCCTGGACCGTGCCCGCGCGGCTTCAGGCTGGTTCGCCGAGATAAGCATCCACCGCACTGCCCACGGTCGGGTGGAAATTCTTGTCGCCGATCGCTTCCATCAGCTCGAAGCGCTTGAGCTTGTCTCTCACGGGATCCTTCATCTCGGCAAAATGCAGGGCGAGGCCGCGCGCTTGCAGCGTACGGCTCAGTTCGCGCAGCATGTCGGCCGAGGTGACATCGACGCTGGTCACCGGTTCGGCCGCCACCACGACCCTGCGCACGGGTGTCGGCGATGCATCGATCGCTTCCATCAGCCGTTCCTGGAACAGTTCGGCATTGGCGAAGAACAGCGGCGCATCCCACCGGAACAGCACCAGGCCGTCGATGCGCTGCGCATGGGGGTAACGTTGCATGTCGTGGTAGCCGCGCAGCCCTTCGACGCGGCCGAGCACGGCATAGTGCGGCCGCCAGCCGTCCCACAGGAACTCGATAATGGCGATGACCACGGCCAGGATGATCCCGGGATGGCCCCGAACACCGCCACCGCGGCAAAGCACACCATGGAAAGCCAGAACTCCCACTGCTGGATCCGGTAGATGCGCTTCAGGTCTGTCACCTCGAACAGGCCGATGGCCGCCGCGATCACCACCGCGGCCAGCGCGCTGTTTGGCAGGTACTGCAGCAGGTTGGGCGCGAACATCAGCAGCGCCGCCACGGCCAGCGCACCCACCACGCCGGTAAGCTGGGTCTTCGCGCCCGCGGCTTCGGCCACCGGCGTACGGGACGAGCTGCTGCTGATCGGAAAGCCCTGGAAGAAGCCCGCTGCCAGGTTGGCGGCGCCCAGCCCGACCATCTCCTGGTTCGGGTCGACGCGGGTGTTGGTGCGTGCGGCAAAGGTGCGCGACAGCACGCTGGTATCCGCGAACGAGATCAGCGCAACGGCACACCCGCCCAGCAGGATCTTCACCAGGTCCGCATCGCTCACCCAGGGCACGACAAAAGCCGGCAAGCCTTGCGGGATCTGGCCCAGCACCTTCACACCGGACTGGTCCAGCTGGAGCACGCTGACGACCAGCGTGGCAATGATCACCGCGATCAGGATGCCGGGAATGCGTTCGAAGCGCTTCAGGAACAGGATCAGCACCAGGCTGCCCGCGCCGACCGCAAAGCTGTACCAGTTGGTCTCGCCGGCCAGGATGGCCCGGCCGAGGCTGATCATCTCCCGCACCGGGCCGGCGTCTTCGATCGAGATGGCGAACAGCTTGGGCAACTGGCTGACCAGCACCGCGAGCGCGATCCCGTTCATGTAGCCGTAGCGGATCGGCTTGGACAGCAACTCGGTAATGAACCCCAGCCGCAACAGCCCCATCACGATGCAGACCACGCCCGAGACGATTGCCATCATGCTGGCCACCATGATGGCGCGCGCAGGATCGCCGCCGGAGACCTGCAGCACCACAGCCAGGATCGGCGCGGCCAGGGCCGAATCCGGCCCCAGCACAAGGATCCGGCTCGGGCCGAACACGGCATACACCAGCAGCGGGACAATGGTGGCGTAGAGTCCGTAGACACCGGGCACGCCGGACGCTTCGGCGTATGCGATGCCTACCGGCACCAGCATGGTGGTCAGCACCAGCCCGCCGGCGAGGTCGCTCGGCAGCCAGCCCGGCTGGTAGGACTTCAGCATCAGGGCCCCGGGGAGCCAGCGCAACCACCCGGGTGCCTTGTCGGCTTCGCGCTCCGCGGCGGGGGTCAGGTTCCGAGGCTCCATGGGGGCATCTCCTTGGCATACATCGACTATAGAGGGTGCCGCCCCGCGGGATCAAAGAAAGAAGTGGATCAGTCTGCCCTGGGACGCCCTGATCGGAGCCCCGCGAAGCACCTCGGATGCTGCAATGCAATGCTGCCTGCTTGGCGCACCGCGCTATCGCCCTGGCTACCGGGGGAGAACCGCCCGGGTCATTCGCTTGTGACAATCCCGCCAATGGGACATATGATGGTCTGGCAAGCCAGCCTGTAGTTCGACAGGGTTCCCGCGCCCAGCGGAATGCCTTTGCACCGGGGAGAGACATGATGCCGATTTCGACAAGATGCCTGGCAACCGGCCTGCTGGCCCTGGCGTGGGCCTCGCCTGCCCTGGCGCAGCCCGCACCGGCAGACGGTGCCGCCGGCGCCATATCGGAAGCGGTGCAAGGCGGGGCCAGTCCCTATCGCCCCCGTCAGCCGCCTCGCCCGATCCTGAAGAGGCCGCGCGCGCCAAGTGCGAAGCCCTGAAGGAGCAATACAACGCCACCTCCAAGAAGCGCTCCTACCAGTCATCCGGCACTGCCACCCAGACCGCGCAGGGCCGCACCATCCCCAAGATCGAACGCGACAAGACGCGCAAGCAACTGCAGCAGGCGTACCGCGACAATTGCACGTAGCCGGGTATCTGGCCGCACCGCGTGGCGGAAGTGGTGGACGGTTCGCAGCAGGATGCGAATCGGAGTCCGCGCCTGCCACCCAACCTCAATCCTTCAGTTCGATCAGCAGATCCTTCGCAGCCACGCGGTCCCCCTGCTGAACGTGCACCGCGGCGATTTCGCAGTCCCGCTCCGCCGCGATATGGGTCTCCATCTTCATCGCCTCCAGCGCCAGCAGCGTCGTGCCCGCGGCCACGCGCTGCCCGGGCTGCACCGCCACCGTCACGATCGAGCCAGGCATGGGCGCGGCGACATGCAGCGGGTTGTCGGGCTCGGCAACCGGCCGGCTGTGGCGCGCCGCCACCGCTTGCGTGGTGCTGCGCTGCTCGACCAGCGCGGTGCGCGACTGCCCGTTCAGCTCGAACTGGACCTTGATCAGACCCTCTTCGGCATCGGGGTGCGTGCCTTGCAGCGAGACCAGCAGGGTCTTGCCGGCGGCGATGTCGATGGCCACTTCTTCCTGCGGCTGCAGGCCGTACAGGTATGCCGGCGTGGGTACCACCGAGGTATCGCTGTAGTTGCGCACATGCGCGTGGTATTCACTGGCCTGCTTCGGGTACATCAGGTACGAAGCCAGCTGGCGGTCGTCGAGCGGCTGTTCGCACGCGGCTTCGCCCGCGGCGCGCGCCGCGTCGAGGTCGACCGGCGCGATCTGGTCGCCGGGCCGGTACGGCGCGGGCGGCTCGCCGCGCAGCACCTTGCGCGACAGTTCCGCGGGGAAGCCGTCGGGCGGAAAGCCCAGTTCGCCCTTGAACAGCGACACCACCGATTCAGGGAAGGCGGTTTCCCTGGCGGGATCGCACACGTCGGCGGCGCTCAGGTCGTTGGCCACCATCATCAATGCCAGGTCGCCGACCACCTTGGACGTCGGCGTCACCTTGACGATGTCGCCGAACATCTGGTTGACCTCGGCATAGGCACGCGACACCTCGGTCCAGCGATGCTCGATGCCGAGCGAGCGCGCCTGCTCGCGCAGGTTGGTGTACTGGCCGCCGGGCATCTCGTGGCGGTACACGTCGGCGGTGCCGGCGCGGATTTCGGATTCGAACGGCGCGTAGTAACGGCGCACCCCTTCCCAGTACATCGACGCTTCGTGCAGGCGCTCCAGGCTGAGGCCGGGATCGCGCTCGCTGCCGGCCAGCGCCGCGGCGATGCTCGACAGGTTGGGTTGCGAGGTCAGCCCGCTCATGGCATCGAGCGCGCCGTCGACCGCATCGCAGCCGGCCTCGATCGCGGCCAGTGCCGAAGCGGCCGAGATGCCGCTGGTATCGTGGGTATGGAAATGCACCGGCAGCCCGGTCTCTTCCTTGAGCGCCCTGACCAGTGCCGCCGCGGCCTGCGGACGGCAGATGCCCGCCATGTCCTTGATGCCCAGCACATGCACGCCGGCCTGCTTCAGCTCGCGCGCGATGCCGACGTAGTACTTCAGGTCGTACTTGGCGCGCGACTTGTCGAACAGGTCGCCGGTATAGCAGATCGCGCCTTCGCACAGCGCGCCGCTCTCGCCGACGGCATCGATCGCCACCCGCATGTTGCGCACCCAGTTCAGTGAATCGAACACGCGGAACACATCCACGCCGGCGCTGGCCGCCTGCCGCACGAAGAAGCGCACCACGTTGTCGGCATAGTTGGTGTAGCCGACCGCGTTGGAGCCGCGCAGCAGCATCTGGAACAGCACGTTGGGCACGCGCTCGCGCAGTTGCTCAAGGCGCTGCCACGGGTCTTCCTTGAGGAAGCGCAGGGCCACGTCGAAGGTGGCGCCGCCCCAGCACTCCAGCGAGAACAGCTGCGGCAGTTCGCGCGCATAGAACGGCGCGATCGGCAGCATGTCGGCGGTGCGCATGCGCGTGGCGAACAGCGACTGGTGCGCGTCGCGCATGGTGGTATCGGTCAGCAGCACCTGCTTCTGTTCCAGCATCCAGCGCGAGAACTTCTCCGCGCCCAGCTCGCGCAGCCGGTCGCGCGTACCGTAGGGCAGCGCACCGCTGGTATCGAAGGCAGGCAGGACCGGTGTGGGCAGCGGCAGCGATGGCAGCGTGCGGCCGCTCATCTCCGGGTGCCCGTTGACGCTGACCTCGCCCAGGTAACGCAGCAGCTTGGTGGCGCGGTCCAGGCGCTTGGTGAACGCCAGCAGTTCCGGCGTCAGATCGATAAAGCGCGTGGTGACGTCACCGGACCGGAACGCGGGATGGTTGATGACGTTCTCGAGAAACTGCAGGTTGGACGCGACGCCGCGGATGCGAAACTCGCGCAGCGCCCGGTCCATGCGCCGGATCGATTCGGGCGCGGTCGGCGCCCAGGTGGTGACCTTGACCAGCAGCGAATCGTAGTACGGCGTGATCACCGCGCCGCCGTAGGCGGTGCCCGCGTCCAGGCGCACGCCGAAGCCGGCCGCGCTGCGGTAGGCGGTGAGGCGGCCGTAATCCGGCAGGAAGCCGTTCTCCGGGTCCTCGGTGGTGATCCGGCATTGCAGCGCATGACCGTTGAGCGAAATCGCTTCCTGCACCGGCACGCCCGCGGCGCGCACGACGATCTCGCCATTGTCGTTGCGCGTGTTCTCGGTCATGCCGATATGGCCGCCTTCCGTCACGCGGATCTGCGCCTTGACGATATCGATCCCGGTGACCATCTCCGTGACGGTATGCTCCACCTGGATGCGCGGGTTGACTTCGATGAAATAGAACTGGCCGGAATCGGCATCCATCAGGAATTCGACCGTGCCCGCATGGGTATAGGCGACCGCGCGCATCAGACGCAGGGCCGATTCGCACAGCGCAGCCCGGCCGGCATCGTCGAGGTACGGTGCGGGCGCCCGCTCCACCACCTTCTGGTTGCGCCGCTGCACGGTACAGTCGCGCTCATAGAGATGCACGAGGTTGCCGTGCGTGTCGCCGAGCACCTGCACCTCGACATGGCGCGCGTTGCGCACCAGCTTTTCGACATACACCTCGTCGTTGCCGAACGCGGCCAGCGCCTCGCGCCGCGCCGCGGCCAGCGCCCCCTCAAGGTCCTGCTCGCTTTCCAGGACCCGCATGCCGCGTCCGCCGCCGCCCCAGCTTGCCTTGAGCATCAGCGGATAGCCGACGCCGGCGGCGAGGCGCTTGCACGTGTCCAGGTCATGCGGCAGCGGATCGGTTGCCGGCATCACCGGCACGCCCGCCTCGATCGCCGCGTTGCGCGCCGCCACCTTGTTGCCAAGCTTGCGCATGACCTCGGGCGACGGGCCGATCCAGCGGATGCCTGCGTCGATCACGGCCTGCGCGAAGTCCGGGTTTTCCGATAGGAAGCCATAGCCCGGATGAATGGCGTCGACCTTCGCCTGCCTGGCAATGCGCAGGATGTCGTCGATGTCGAGGTAAGCCGCCAGCGGCTTCTTGCCCTCGCCGACGAGGTAGCTCTCATCCGCCTTGAAGCGATGAAGCGCGAGGCGGTCTTCCTTCGAATAGATTGCCACCGTGCGGACGTTCATCTCGGCGGCGGCGCGCATCACGCGGATCGCGATCTCGGAACGGTTGGCAATCAGCAGGGAGCGGATAGGGGCGTAGTCCATGGGGCGCAGGGAAACGAACCAGCCGTGCGCAACCGCCACGGCAGGATCAGGTGATCAGGGATGCAGCACGGGCGCAAGGTTTGCCCGGGCCACTGGTGTCCTGTTCCGCAAATACCTTGCCATGAAATCGCCCAGTTGGCCGCCACGCGTCGTTGCTCGTCGTTGCCATAGCTATGGCTATGGCGCCTCCTCGCGCCTAGCCTGACGACCAACTGGACGATTTCATTTTGGCAAGCTATCTACGGAACAGGACACTAGTCGTAATGGGCAAATGGGGCGTGCGAGTCCATCCAGTCATAGTGCGCCGATGCCGCGGCCCATGCCCAGTTGGCTCGCTTTGGCGACGGCTCGCCCCGATCGCCAGGCTCGCTTCGATTCTGGCCGGCAAGCGGCTGATCGCCATCTCCGGCAAGCTCGCGGCTGTGCGCGCGGACTCCATTTCTTCCGTAGTACATCGTGGTGCCTTCCTCTTCAAGACCGGGTTCGCCTGACCACGAGCAGCGCGATGGCCTGGGCGACGGCAGATTTGCAGGCACGATGAAATACGCGCCCATCCCGGCCTGCTGCCGCAAGAAGCGGGCCACGGCCGATTCCGGCACCATCCCTTTGATTTAGTGGAGGATTTTCTTCCGAGGCCAGTCTATCGAATTTCAGAAATGAAATTTTTCATTTCATGGATGCTGCAGCCAATGCGCGTTGCACGCACTATGCAGCACCTGTGCCTGTGCATCGCGGCAACCGGGAGTGCCGGCGTGGGTAACGTGGCCAGGCTGGCGACCCCCGCCCAGCCACGAATGCCAGGCCTTCAGCAGGCCGCCGTCTGGGGCAAAGCCTGTGCGCAATATGCGGGGGCGCCGGCCTTGGCCATGCGGGCGCAGTACGCGGGCTCTTCTGCCTTGGCCATGCGCGCGCAGTACGCGGGTTCCTCCGCCTTGGCCATGCGCGCACAGTACGCGGGTTCTTCCGCCTTGGCCATGCGCGCACAGTACGCGGGTTCTTCCGCCTTGGCCATGCGCGCACAGTACGCGGGTTCCTCCGCCTTGGCCATGCGCGCACAGTACGCGGGTTCTTCCGCCTTGGCCATGCGCGCACAGTACGCGGGCTCGTCGGCTGCTGCCCGGGCGCAATATGCGGCAGACGTCAGCGGGCTGCCGAATTCGCGCATGCTCAGCGCATCGCTCGCCGCGGCCATTTTCAGGAGTCGGGCCTCATCCTCCGGACCGTCGATGCCAACATAGGGGTCGTGGTGAATGACATAGCCGAAGATGTGCTCGCAATCGCTGGCATAGCGCCTGGTATCCAGGATGTGGGCATGCCAGAAGGCATCCACCTGCTCGCTGGGGACGGCGGGCGTGTCCGGATGCTTCGCCGCCAGCTTGAGGAATTGCCGGTAGCCGCTCTCCGCCTGCTCCAGCGATTCTGGCGACCAATGCGCATGCTTCTGGTGCAGCAGCTTGGCCTTCATCCTGGAAAAGTCCAGGGCGTCGATGGCCTGCCACATGAGTTCAATAGTACGGTCCTGCATGATTTTGCTCCCTGTTATTGGACTGCTTAAGCACGCACCGGACTGACGGCAGTCAGGCGCGCATCGGTTGCGGCCCGTGCTCGAGAGCGGGACCGTTCTCCATGCGGCTGGCCAGGAAGGCAGTGATCTTCGCCGGCGGCAGCGGATGGCTGAAGTAGTAGCCCTGCACTTCGTCGCAGCCTTCGCGGCGCAGGAATTCGAGTTGCACCTCGGTCTCCACGCCTTCGGCGACCACTTCGAGGCCAAGCCGGTGGCCAAGGCCGATCACCGCGCTGGTAATCTGCGTGTCGCTGCGGCTTTCCGGTATGTAGCGGACGAAGCTGCCGTCGATCTTGACCGTATCGATCGGGAAGCGGCTCAGGTAGGCGAGCGAGGAGTAGCCGGTGCCGAAGTCGTCGATCGCCAGCCGGACACCAGTGCGCTTCAGGCGCGAGAGCCAGCTGGACGCCTGTTCGGCATCGCGCATGACCATGCTCTCGGTAAGTTCAAGCTCCAGCAGGTTGCCAGGCAGCCCGGCTTGCCGCAGGGCATCGATGATGGTCAGCCTGAGCGACTTGTCGGCGAACTGCCGTGCCGACAGATTGACTGAAACACGCACCGGCGGCAGTCCCTGGGCGCGCCATGCGGCATTCTGCCGGCACGCTTCGCGCAGGGCCCAGGCGCCGATCTCGACAATGGCGCCGCTCTGCTCCGCGAAGGGAATGAAGTCTCCGGGCATGACCAGGCCGAGTTCCGGGTGGCGCCAGCGGATCAGTGCCTCGACCGCCGTGCACGCTCCCGACGCGAGCGCAATGCGGGGCTGGTAGTAGAGGATGAACTCGTTCTGCTCGAGCGCGCGGTGCAGGTGCGACTCCATGTCGATGCGCCGCTGCAGGGACGCGCTCATGCCCTGGCAGTAGAACTGGTAGCCGTTCTTGCCGAGCTGCTTGGCACCGTACATGGCCAGGTCGGCATGCTTGAGCAGGGTCTGCCAATCGCTGCCGTCCTCGGGGAAAGAGCTGATGCCGATGCTTGCCGTCATGCGCAGCTCCGACTCGTTGACGACGAAGCCTGGCGCGAGCGCAGCCTGGATCCTGGCAATGGTCCGGTCCAGGACCGTCGCATCGCCCTTGGGGTCCAGCAGCACGACGAATTCATCGCCGCCGAAGCGGGTGATCAGTTCCACCTCCTCCAGACTCCCGCGCAACCGGTCGGCCATCTCGCGCAGCACGATGTCGCCGGCATTGTGGCCGATCGTGTCATTCACAACCTTGAACTCGTCCAGGTCAACAAAGATGACATGCAGGGCCCGGTCGCTGGCGCGGGCACGGGTCAGCGCCTTCTCGAACTCGGCCTTGAACATGAGGCGGTTGGGCAGGCCGGTTAGGGCATCGTGATTGGCGATGAAGCGCAGGTTCTCCTCGGCCTGGCGCCGCAGCAGGAAGTGCCCGGTCTGATTGGCAATGCCGCCCGCCATCGCGAGCGCATGCGTGTCGGGGCTGCGCTTGCTACGGGAATAGAGTTCGACCACGCCGAGCGTCACGTGGCCCCTGCTCAGCGGGAAGGCGAACACCGTCCGGATGCCGCCTGCGTCGAGCCACCTGGCTTGCGGATGCCGGGCCATCGCGCTGCGGCTTGCATACCATTGCGGTGCCTGCAACACCGCGGTGCCGGCCGGCCCCGCAGGCCGCCCGGCAAGCCAGGGCTGCAGCGCCTTGATGCGGGCCAGGTAGACCGGCGGCAGCTTCAGTCCCTGGCTGTCATCGCCCGGCCAGAAGGCACCGGCCTCCCAGTCCATGCCTTCGAGCAGCGTGTGGACAATCTCCTCCAGCACCTCGATTTCGCTGGTGGCGGTGGCCAGGTGCAGGGCGATCTGGTGTTCCTGCGCCCTGGCCTGCTCGGCGGACTTGCGCTGGCTGATGTCCTGCGCGGTTCCCCGCAGCACGGCGCTGTCCGCCGCCCCATGCGCGTGGCCGATCAGATGCAGCCAGCCCCGGCGTCCGCGCCGCGACCGGTAGGGACACTCGAACTCGAACGGCTGGCGATCCTGCAGGGCTGCCCGCATCCTTTCCCGCAGCACGGCGCGATGGCCGGCGTCGATCGCCTGGAACAGCGCCTCCGGAGTCGGTTTGTCGCCGCGCAAGCCGATCAGGCGCGCCATTTCCCGGGAAAAGTGCGCGATGTCCTTGTCCAGGTCCATGCGCCAGTCGCCCAGGCGGGCAATCTGCTGCGCCTCGGCGAGCGCGGCCTGGCTGTCGCGCAGGCTGTGCGTCATATGGTCAGCCACGGCCACGGCGCGCGCCCGCGAACTCGACAACGCATAGGCCAGCCACCCCAGCAGCACGCTGATGATCAGGCCGGAAATCACCACCAGCGCCGTCCGCCGAAATTCCGCACCACGCTATTGGCCAGGTCATGCTGGCCCGTGCCCGGGACCGCCTGGCCGGCCGCCAGTGCCGTCGCGCCATGCGCGGCACTGGCGTGGACGGCGCTGCCGCCCGCGCCCCGGCTGCGCTCCCCGGCCGCCAGGCCGGTCACGCTGTCATAGAGCAGGTTGGCGGCGGAGGGCGGAACCGCCGCCTGCGCGAAGTCTCCGGCGTCATGCACGCGGAACCGGATCCGGCGCAGGTTCTCACTGCTGACCAGGTCCTTCAGCAGGCCGTCCACCCGGATCCCGGCGCCAACCGAGCCGACATAGGCGCGTCGGCGCGCTTCCACGGAATTCAGGTCCGGCACCTTGCGGTACACCGGCAGGCGCAGGGCGATGCCCACATGCGGGTCCTTTGCCTCGCTGAAGATCAGGCGCCCGCTGCTGACTGACTGCCCGGTATCGCGCGCGCGTTCGAGCGCGGCCAGGCGGCGTGGCTCGGCGCCCATGTCGATGCCGATCGACGCCAGGTTGTTGTCGAGCGGTTCGACATAGGTCAGCACGAAATGGCCCGGCCGCCGGCCGGGGGGCCGGACGGTGAACGTCACGCCCGCCTCGCGCAGGATCGGATCGCTGCGCTCCCGGGCAACAAAGGCGTCAATCTCGGCCGCCGGCACATACGGCGCGTAGTTCAGCGTCTGGAAACCGGGATAGCGCTGCGGCAGGTTCAAGCCGCTGACGAAATCGCGAAACTCGCCGCGCGAGACATGGTCGCTGGCGCCGAACAGCGCCTGCATGGTCACCAGTACATCGGTATAGAGTCGGATCCGTGTATCGATCTGCTGGATCACGTCGCCGGTATCGTTCTCAAAACGCAGGCGAACATCCTTTTCCAGCAGATCGGTGCAGAATTCATAGACGACCGCAGTCGTCATCACGCCAAGCAGCAAGGTGCCCGCGGTGATGGTGCGCGACCCAAGACGTCCAAGCGGGTGCAGCACGCGCGCAAGCGTCTGACGCAAGATTGTTTCCCCCCCGGATGTCGATGGCAACCATGCGGCTGAGCGGCCGTCACCAGCGACTAATGCTAATAGTGCACTTATTGGCTGGGGTCCGATTCGAAACCCATCCTGTTATATGTCTTAACAATTTATAACAAGCGGGGAAAAACGGGCCCTGAAAATCGCGGCGTAAACACCCAACTTAAGTGGGGTGGCGGTTTGGGGGGTGATTGGCTGGCGATTCAGGAAGCTGCTCCAAGGAGCCTCCCGCCATGCCGCGTGAGTTTGCGCTGTCTTTGGATTGTTTTCCCGCCCAGCGTGATCCCGTTTGCTTTCGGGCTTGGCGCTCGGCTACGGCTTGCGTACCCACAGATGCCGTCGGGTCTGACGTGGCAGCAAACGGCGCGCTCACTTCGTCAGCTGGTAGACGCACGCCAGAAGCGGTCGATTTTCTAAGGCAAAGCCTCTGATGGGCAGCCGACTGATGGGCCAGAAAAACAAAAACCCCGGAAGACCGCGATCTTCCGGGGTTTCGCCGCCATTACTGGCGGAGACGGAGGGATTCGAACCCTCGATCCAGGTTTTGGCCCAGATGCTCCCTTAGCAGGGGAGTGCCTTCGACCTCTCGGCCACGTCTCCCAAACTTGCGTTGTGTGAGGGAGCCACACAACGAAGCGCGTATTCTAGCGGCGCCGCCCGTGTTGGTCAACGAAAAATCGATCACTCAACACAAAAACCGCAGCCCCGCCAGAAGTGTTCACGAACGGATCACGCCTGTTCCAGCTCGAAGGCCTTGTGCAGCGCGCGCACGGCCAGTTCCATGTACTTCTCGTCGATCAGCACCGAGATCTTGATTTCCGAGGTGGAGATCATCTGGATGTTGATGCCCTCTTCCGACAGGGTGCGGAACATCTTGCTGGCGATGCCCACATGCGAGCGCATACCCACGCCCACCACCGACACCTTCGACACCTTCGGGTCGCCCGACACGCTGCCGGCGCCGATATGCGACTTCACACCATCGTTCAGGATGGCCAGCGCGCGCTGGTAGTCGCCGCGCGGCACGGTGAAGGTGAAGTCGGTCTTGCCGTCGACGGACTGGTTCTGGATGATCATGTCGACGTCGATGTTGGCGTCGGCGACCGGGCCCAGGATCTGGTAGGCGATGCCCGGCTTGTCCGGCACGGCCAGAACGGTGATCTTGGCTTCGTCACGGGCAAAGGCGATGCCGGAGATTACGGCGGCTTCCATGGTGGAGTCTTCCTCAAAAGTGATCAGCGTGCCCGAGTGCATTTCCTGCTCGAGCGGCATAAGCGGGTCGGTCAGCGACGACAGCACGCGGGTCTTCACGCGGTACTTGCCGGCGAACTCCACGGAGCGGATCTGCAGCACCTTGGAGCCGAGGCTGGCCATTTCCAGCATTTCTTCGAAGGTGATCTGGTCCAGGCGGCGGGCGTCTTCGACCACGCGCGGATCGGTGGTGTACACGCCGTCCACGTCGGTGTAGATCAGGCACTCGTCGGCCTCGATGGCGGCGGCGATGGCCACGGCCGAGGTATCCGAACCGCCACGGCCCAGCGTGGTGATGTTGCCGTCGTCGTCGATGCCCTGGAAGCCGGTGATCACGACCACGCGGCCGGCGTCTAGGTCGGCCAGGATGCGCTCGTCGTCGATCGATTCGATACGGGCCTTGGTATAGGCCGAGTCGGTCTTCACCGGCACTTGCCAGCCGGTGTAGCTGACCGCGTCGATGTCCTCGCCGTGCAGCGCGATGGCCAGCAGTGCCACGCTGGCCTGTTCGCCGGTCGAGGCGAGCATGTCCAGTTCACGCGGATTGGGCTGCGGCGAAATTTCCTTGGCGAGTCCCAGCAGGCGATTGGTCTCGCCCGACATGGCCGAAGGCACCACGACTACGCGGTGACCGGCGCGGTGCCACTTGGCCACGCGCTTGGCGACATTCTTGATGCGTTCCGAGGAACCCATCGAAGTGCCGCCGTATTTGTGAACGATGAGAGCCATCTTCTTGTCGACGCCAGCGATTGTGCAAAGCCTTTGAAAATACACGAACAAGCCCCGTCAGGCAAGGCGGGAGCGGGTTCGGGCTACGGATCGGAAGTGATGCCGGCGGCGATCCGGGGGCTTCAGTGCGGCGGCATCGCCACTGCCGGTGGCCGCGGATGCCATTCGACGCGCCAGCGCGGCGCCGCCGGGGCGTCCGGCCAGCGGCGGTGCATGCCCAGGCCGGCGACCAGCACCAGCGCATCGGCAGACCACAGCAGCGGCAGCCAGGCGCGGCGCCAGGCCGGGATGCCGGCTTCCTGGCAGGCTTGCTTCAGGGCCCGGGCCGGGCCGCCCGGGCGCAGCACGATACGCTCGCCGCCGCTGCGGGCGGCCAGGCGCAAGGGCTGGCGCAGTACCGCTTCGGGCACGCCGAAGGTGTCATCGCGGAAGAAATGGAGTTCGCCGCGCCAGGCGGGCACGACAATCCGGGCCTCGCCGCGCCAGTCCAGCATCACGGGTGCCGGCGCAGCGACCGGTGGCGGCGTGCAGGCCAGCACGCGGTCGCGGAAGCGGCGCAGGACCAGCCCCTCATGGGCGATGGCGGGCTCGCCGCCGGCGTGGGTGACCAGTTGCCCGCGCATCGCCGCCAGCCGGGCGGTGGACGGCGCGCGCACGCCGAGGTCGCGCAGCCAGAAGCGCAGCACGGCATCGGCATGTGCCACGGGCAAGTCGCGCAGACCCGCCAGGTCGAGTTCGGAAAGCGTGTCGGCATCGCGGCCGGGGCGTGCCAGCGCCGCCAGCGAGGTGGCTGCCAGTTCGTCGATCAGTGCGCCGGCCTCGGCGAAATGCGCGGCCGCCTGCACCACATTGGCCGACAACGCCGGAAAGGCCGCCACCAGCGCCGGCAGGTGCGCGCGCAAGGCATTGCGCGCATAGCGGTCATCGGCATTGGATGGGTCATCGACCCATTGCAGCGCGTTGGCCGTGCAGTAGGCCTCGATCTCGGCGCGGGCCACATCCAGCCAGGGGCGCAGCAGCATCACGCCGCTGCGGTCGTCCAGCGGGCGCAGCGCCGGCATGCCAGCCATGCCGGCCACGCCGGCGCCGCGAAACAGCCGCAGCAACACGGTCTCGACCTGGTCGTCCTGGTGATGGGCAAACAGCAGCAGGCGCGCGCCGCTGTCGGCGCACATCGCCGCCAGCGCGGCATAGCGCGCGCGGCGCGCGGCCGCTTCCACGCCCTCGCCCGCCTCGGGCCGCACCGACACCCGCCGCACGAAATAGCCGACCTGCCATTGCGCGCACAGCGCGGCGCAGAAGCGGTCCCAGTCGTCGGCATCCGCCTGCAGGCCGTGGTGGACATGCAGCGCCACCACGCGCGCGCCAACGCCCCACTGCGTCGCGGCCGCGCGGGCGGCATGCAGCAGCGCGACCGAATCGCGCCCGCCCGACAGGGCCACCGCGATCGTCGCCGCGCCCGCGCCGCCGCCAGAAACAACAAAGGCCGCACCGGCCTGGAGGGCCTGTGCGACCTCGTCGGTCAGCCGGGCGGACGGGTCAGTCCTGGGCGCCGGTTTCCTTGAACTTGCCATAGGCGAGCAGGCGCTCGTAGCGGCGCGCCTGCAGCTCCTTCACGCTCATGCCCTGGAACTGGCGCAGCGACTCTGCCAGCGAGCGCTTGAGCATCGCCGCCATGCCCTTGTAGTCGCGGTGCGCGCCGCCCAGCGGCTCACTCACGATCTTGTCGATCAGGCCCAGCGCCTTCAGGCGGTGCGCGGTCAGGCCCAGCGCCTCGGCGGCTTCCGGTGCCTTCTCGGCCGTCTTCCACAGGATCGAGGCGCAGCCTTCCGGCGAAATCACCGCGTAGGTGGCGAACTGCAGCATCTGCACCACGTCGCCCACGGCAATCGCCAGCGCGCCGCCCGAACCGCCTTCACCGATGATGGTGGCGATCAGGGGCACCTTCAGGCCGGCCATCACATACAGGTTATGGCCGATGGCTTCGGACTGGCCGCGCTCTTCGGCGTCGATGCCGGGGAATGCGCCCGGAGTGTCGACGAAGGTGAAGATCGGCAGGCCGAACTTGTCGGCCAGCTCCATCAGTCGCTTGGCCTTGCGGTAGCCCTCGGGCTTGGGCATGCCGAAATTGCGCAGGGCACGCTCTTTCGTGTCACGGCCCTTCTGGTGGCCGATGACCATGCACGCCTGGCCATTGAAGCGCGCCATGCCGCCGATGATCGAAAGATCGTCGGCAAAGGTGCGGTCGCCATGCAGCTCGTGGAAATCGGTAAAGATCTCGCGCACGTAGTCCAGCGTATAGGGGCGCTGAGGGTGGCGGGCGATTTGCGCAACCTGCCACGGGGTCAGGTTGGCGTAGATATCTTTGGTCAGCTGCTGGCTCTTGCCGGCCAGCCGCGAAATTTCTTCGGAAATATCGACAGCCGAATCGTCCTGCACAAAGCGCAGTTCTTCGATCTTTGCCTCGAGTTCGGCAATGGGCTGCTCAAAATCCAGGAAGGTGGTTTTCATAAAATCACACGTACCTGTCTGTGAAGGGGCGCATTCTACCGGAATTTGGTCGCTATCTTAGCGCCTGCCAGATAGCCCGGACTGCACCTGCCACTAAATTTTCTTGCTGCGATGGCTAATACGTCACTGGCAGCGGGTCGAGACTGCGCCACATATACCACGTGGCCACGGTTCGCCACGGCTCCCAGTTGGCCGCGACTTCGCGCGCCTCGCTGCGGGTGACCGGTTCGCCGCTGAAATAGTTGGCGGAGATCGCGTTGATCAGGCCGACGTCATCAAGCGGCAGCACGTTGGGCCGCATCAGGTTGAACATCAGGAACATCTCCGCGGTCCAGCGGCCGATGCCGCGGATCTGCGTCAGCTCCGCGATCACCGCTTCGTCGTCCATCTGCGCCCATTCGGCGACATGCACCGTGCCCGCCTTGAAGTGGTCGGCCAGGTCGATCAGGTATTCCGCCTTGCGCTTGGACAGCCCGCAGCCGGCCAGCTTCTCGGGGCCGGCGCGCAGGAACTGCGCCGGCGCCAGCCTGGGGCAGGCCGCATGCAGCCGCTCCCACACCGACTGCGCCGCCTTGACCGAGATCTGCTGGCCCACCACCGCGCGCGCCAGCGTGACGAACGGATCCCCGCGCGACACCAGGTGCGCCGGGCCGTAGGTCGGGATCATCTTGCGCAGGATGCGGTCGCGCTTCATCAGGTCGGCGCAGGCCTCGTCCCAGTAGGCGGGGCGCACCGCGTCGATGACGGTTTCGACCGGCAGCGGCACCGCATCCGCCTCGGGCAGCACGGCCTTGGCGTTGCGCGTGCCCCTGGCCGTGTCCTTGCCATCCGGCAGTGGCGCCTCGCTGGCGCCAGCCTTGCCCGGGCGCGGACCGGCCGCCTTCGGCCGGCCCCTCGTAGCGGGAGGCGTAGCCGGCGGCGTGGCCGTGGCGGGCTTACGCGCGGCAGCGTTCAAGCACGCCTCCACTCGGTGGCACCGCCCGGCTTGTCTTCCAGCACGATGCCCGCTTCCAGCAGTTGCGCGCGGATGCGGTCCGCTTCGGCAAAGTTGCGCTCCGCCTTGGCGCTCTTGCGCGCGGCGATCAGCGTCTCGATCTGCTCCGGCGAGGTGCCGTCGTCGGATTTGCCGCCTTGCAGGAAGGTATGCGGATCGCGCTCGAGCAGGCCCAGCGTGCCCGCCAGCGCCTTCAGCTGGCGCGCAGCCGCGGTCGAGCCGGTGCGGTTGATCTCGCTGGCCAGGTCGAACAGCACCGACATCGCAATCGGCGTATTGAAGTCGTCGCCCATGGCCTCGGCAAAGCGCCTGGCGTGTGGCTCATCCCAGTCCACTGCGCAGCCGCCGGGCTGGCTGTCCTTGAGCGCCGTGTACAGGCGTGTCAGGGCGTGGCGCGCATCGTCCAGGTGCGCGTCGCTGTAGTTCAGCGGGCTGCGGTAGTGGGCGCGCAGGATAAAGTAGCGCACGACCTCGGCGTCGTACGACTTCAGGACCTCGCGGATGGTGAAGAAATTGCCAAGCGACTTGGACATTTTTTCGTCGTTGATGCGCACGAATCCGTTGTGCATCCACGTATTGACGAAGGGCTTGCCGCTGGCGCCTTCAGACTGCGCAATCTCGTTCTCGTGGTGCGGGAACTGCAGGTCAGCCCCGCCGCCATGGATATCGAAATGCTCGCCCAGCAGCGTGCAGCTCATGGCGGAGCATTCAATGTGCCAGCCCGGGCGTCCGGCGCCCCACTTCGAGTCCCATTTGCTCTCGGGCGGCTCGCTGGCCTTGGCGGACTTCCACAGCACGAAGTCGAGCGGGTCCTGCTTGGCATCGTTGGTGCTGACGCGCTCGCCGGCGCGCAGGTCTTCCAGCGACTTGCCCGAGAGCTTGCCGTAGCCGTCGAACTTGCGCACCGAATAGTTCACGTCGCCGTCGCTGGCCTGGTAGGCCAGGCCCCTGGCTTCCAGCTTGCCGATCATGTCGAGCATCTGCGGCACGTAGTCGGTGGCGCGCGGCTCGTGGTCAGGGCGGATCACGCCCAGCGCGGCGGCATCCTCGTGCATGTACTGGATAAAGCGCGTGGTCAGCTCGCCGATGGTCTCGCCGTTCTCGGCCGCGCGGCGGATGATCTTGTCGTCGATATCGGTGATGTTCTGCACATATGTCACCTCGTAGCCGGCGGCACGCAGCCAGCGGTGCACCATATCGAACACCACCATCACGCGAGCGTGGCCGACGTGGCAGTAGTCGTACACCGTCATGCCGCACACATACATGCGGACCTTGCCGGGTTCGATAGGCACGAATGGCTGTTTCTCACGCGCGAGCGTGTTGTAGATGTTCAGAAGCTGCATGAAACGAAGTGAGTGGTGAGAGGAGACTGCCGGGGTTCGCCCAGCAGGCAGCGCGGGCCGTGGCGCCGGTTGCCCGGCGCCTGGCAGGCCGCCGGCGGCAACGCGGCCACTGGCGCAATGCCGTCGCGCCCCATATCTTACCGGAAGGCGGTGCGCTGGTTGCCTCCGGCACGGCGCCGCCAGGCCGCGCGAGATGCCGTGCCCGCTGCCCCGATGGCATCGCCCTTCGTGCCGGACTTGCCGCTTTGCTAGAATGCCGCGGAGTATAACGGACCTGTCCTCAATGAGCCTGCCGCTGCCCTCCCCGTCTTCTGCCATGTTCGCCGCCCCCGCGCGCCGACGCGGCCATCGCGCCGTACTGCCCCTGCTGGCCCTGGCCGCCGCGCTGGCGGCCCCTGTCTACGCGCAGAACGGCCCGCTGTCGCTGGCCGCGCCGACAGCGCCGGTCGGTGGCATCCAGTCGACCGACCCTGGCATGAGCGAGGCCCAGCAGGCCGCCAACGCGCGCCGCTACGACGAAGCCATCAAGGGCTTCGATCGCGTGCTGGCCGCCAACCCGCGCAATGCGCAGGCACGCTTCCAGCGCGCCTGGGCCCTGGCCCAGTCCGGCCGCGAGGACGCCGCCATCCAGGCCTTTGCCGAAATGGCGCAGGACTTCCCGGAACTGCCCGAGCCCCACAACAACCTGGCGCTGCTCTATGCCAAGCGCGGCGACCTGAAGCGCGCCGAGGCCGAGTTGCTGCTGGCCACCGAAGTCAAGCCGGGCTTTGCCATTGGCTACACCAACCTGGGCGACGTCTACCGCCGCCTGGCCGAGCAGGCCTACACCGAAGCGCTGCGCCGCAATCCGGGCGATGCCCGCGCCAGCACCGGCCTGCGCCAGCTGAACCCTGATGCCGCGTTGCCGGCGGCGCCCGCCGGCACTGGCCGCAAGGCGACGCCGGCGCGGCGCCAGGCACCTGCCAGCGCCCCTGCCGCCAACTGACGGCCACCCATCCCAATGGTCCGGGCGCGGCGCGCCCGGACCGTGTGCATCCAGACTTACCGGAGTTCCTTCATGATCCGTTCCCGTCGCATCGTCCTGGCCGGCCTGACCGCAGGCGCCCTGGCACTGTCCTCATTCAGCGCGCTGGCTCAGCAAAAGGCCGCCGAGCGCGTCCAGTTCGTCACCAGTGCCGGCAAGTTCACCGTCGAGCTCTACCCCGAGGCCGCGCCCAAGACCGTCGCGAACTTCCTGGAATATGTGAAGAGCGGCTTCTACAGTGGCACCATCTTCCATCGCGTGATCAATGGCTTCATGGTGCAGGGCGGCGGCTTTGACCGCGACATGAAGGAAAAGCCCACCCGTGCGCCGATCCCGCTGGAAGCCCGCGGCGGCCTGAAGAACAAGGCCGGCACGTTGGCCATGGCACGCACCAGCGACCCCAATTCGGCCACTGCGCAGTTCTTCGTCAATGTGGTGGATAATCCGAATCTCGACTACCCGCAGCCGGACGGCAACGGCTACGCAGTCTTCGGCAAGGTGGTGGAAGGCATGGAGACGATCGACAAGATCAAGAGCGTGCCGACCACGGCCTATGGCCCCATGCGCAATGTGCCGGCCGCGCCGATCGTGATCGAGTCGGCCACCGTCGTCAAATAACATTACCGAACAGAGGAAATCCCATGTCCAAGGTCCAGCTCCACACCAGCCAGGGTGTCATCACCATTGAACTCGACGCCGAAAAGGCACCGAAGTCGGTCGAGAACTTCCTGTCGTACGTGCGCAAGGGTCACTACGACAACACCATCTTCCACCGCGTGATCAAGAACTTCATGGTCCAGGGCGGCGGCTTCGAGCCCGGCATGAAGCAAAAGGGCACCGACGCCCCGATCGAGAACGAAGCCGGCAACGGCCTGAAGAATGACCGCTACACCGTGGCCATGGCGCGCACCAACGCCCCGCACTCGGCCACCGCGCAGTTCTTCATCAACGTGGTCGACAACGACTTCCTGAACTTCTCCTCGCCCACGCCGCAGGGCTTCGGCTATGCCGTGTTCGGCAAGGTCGTGGAAGGCACCGACGTGGTCGACCAGATCAAGGGCGTGCGCACCGGCAGCTCGGGCTTCCACCAGGACGTGCCGCTGGAAGACGTGGTGATCGAGAAGGCCGTCATCGTCGAGTAAGCCGATGCCTGCCGATTGCGGTTCCGTGCGCATCCACGTGCCGGCATCCCCCTTCCGACACCGCGCATGACCGCAATCCCCCACACGCCGGTGGCCGGCCCCTTCGAGGCACAGGCGCCGGCGTGGTTCATTTCAGACCTGCACCTGACGCCCGGCATGCCCCGCACGCTGGCGGCCTTCGAGCGCACGCTCGAGCGCGCCGCGCAGCACGCGCGCACGCTGTTCATCCTGGGCGACTTCTTTGAATTCTGGATCGGCGACGAAGAAACCGACTCGCCCTTCGCGCAGCGCGTGACCGGCGCCCTGCGCGCACTGGCCGCGCGCGGCGTGGCCGTGTACCTGATGCACGGCAACCGGGACTTCCTGCTGGGCAAGCGCTTCGCCAGCGCGGCCGGTGCCCGCCTGCTGCCCGACCCCACCGTGATCCGCTGTGCCGGCCAGCGCGTGGTGCTGAGCCACGGCGACATGCTGTGCATCGACGACGAACGCTATAACCGCTTCCGCCGCTGGACCCGCAAAGGCTGGGTCCAGCGCGTGTTCCTGGCATTGCCGCTGAGCGTGCGCCTGTCGATCGCCCGCAAGCTGCGGGCAGACAGTGAAGGCAACCGCGCCAGGCAGTTGAGCGCGGGGGCGGCCGTGCCGGTGATCTATGGGGATGTGGCGCCCGCCGCCGCGGCCGAGTTGCTTGGCGCCGCCGGTGCGTCGCTGCTGGTGCATGGACACACGCACCGCCCGGCACGGCATGAAGAAGCCGCCGGCGTGCGCTGGGTGCTCACTGACTGGGACCTGGACGGCGCCCATCCGCGCGCCGCGGTGCTGCAACTGGATCGCGACGGCTTCCGCCTGTTGCCGCAGACGGACTGAGCGGCAGCGCCGGCCCAGTCCCTTCCCTGCTCACTTCATCAGCCTGCGCAGTTCGCTCGCGTCGAAGGGATCGTTCGGTGTGTTCTCCAGGTGTTCGCCGAGCCGGTCGAGCGCGGCCAGCACCGCCTCGATGCGGTCGTGCTGGCGCCCCGCATTGTCGATCAGGCTCTTGAGCGCCAGCGACACCGGATCGTCCGCATTGGGCGTGATGCCGTAGGCCGAGAACTCCTGCCTGGCACCCTGCTGCGCCGATGGCGCATCCGGCAGGATGATGCGGGCCGGGATGCCCACGGCGGTTGCGCCCGGCGGCACCGGCTTGAGCACCACCGCGTTGGAGCCCACGCGCGCGCCGTCGCCCACCACGAATCCGCCCAGCACCTTGGCGCCCGCGCTCACCACCACGTTGGCGCCCAGCGTGGGGTGCCGCTTCTGGCCCTTGTACAGCGAGGTTCCGCCAAGCGTCACGCCCTGGTAGATGGTGCAGTCATCGCCGATCTCGGCGGTCTCGCCGATCACCACGCCCATGCCGTGGTCGATGAAGACGCGCCGGCCCAGCTTGACCGCCGGATGGATTTCAATGCCGGTGAAAAACCGCGCCCAGTGCGAGATCCAGCGCCCCAGCCAGTGGAAGCCCGCGTTCCAGCATCCATGCGCAAAGCGGTGGAACACCACGGCATGCAGGCCGGGGTAGCAGGTCAGCACTTCCAGGCGGCTGCGCGCGGCGGGATCGCGCAGCATGATCGTGTCGATATCTTCCTTCAGGCGAGAGA
The DNA here is from genome assembly GCA_022041995.1 of Cupriavidus necator. GTDB lineage: Bacteria > Pseudomonadota > Gammaproteobacteria > Burkholderiales > Burkholderiaceae > Cupriavidus. Next base: position 1,396,542 of record CP074381.1, on the reverse strand, counting down.
ACATCTTGGTCGTGTCGTGTTGCCGCGCCGTGCGCCGCGCCACGCGGGCTGGTGCCCGGGGCAGGGTCGCCGGCGAGGTCAGTGGCCGGTGGGGACGGGATCAGGGAGTGTAAGTGATTTGCCGGACCCGCTTCGGGTGCCGGAGTTTGGCCCCTGATCCGTCAGGGACATTGCGGCGATGCTGCGATCAACATCGGCCGGGCATGCACAAACCCGCAGCCGCGGGACGACAGCGCGCGCGCTTGCCGCGCGTGCCTGCATCGCCCTGCATCGAATCGCTCCGGGTTGCTGCCACTGTCCTTGCTCCTGTCACCGGTCCTTGTGCGGGCCCGGCTGGTTCTGCGCGGCGATCAGCATATGCTTGGCGATGCCGCGCAGGATATTCACTTCCTCGCGCTCCAGGCCGCTGCGTGCCAGCAGCCGGCGCAGCCGGGTCATCAGCCTGCGCGGGTTGGACGGATTGAGAAAGCCGATCGCCTCCAGGCCCGTCTGCAAATGGCCGAACATGGCCTCGACCTGCTCGGCCGTGGCCGGCTCACCAGCATAGCCGATATTGGCGCCGGCGTCCGGGGCCGCCTCCAGCAGCGCCAGCCGCAACTCGTAGGCGATGAGCTGCACCGCCTGCGCCAGGTTCAGCGAGGTATAGGCGGGATTGGCGGGGATATGGGTGACGGCGTTGCAGCGCTCGACCACTTCATTGGGCAAGCCATAGCGCTCGTTGCCGAACACGAAGGCAACGCCGCCGCTGCCGGACAGCGTCTGCCGCGCGCGTTCCGCGGCCGCGCGCGGCAGCAGCCGCGGCGGGCCGAACTCGCGGTGGCGCGCGGTCATCGCCACGGTCAGCGCGGCGCCGGCCAGCGCCGCGTCGATCTGGTCGACGATGCGCGCGCCCGCCAGCACATCGTCGGCACCGCTGGCCATGGCGATGGCGTCGGGGTGCCGCAGCACATCCGGCTCACGTGGCGAAACCAGCACCAGGCTGCCAAAGCCCATGGTCTTAATCGCGCGCGCCACCGAGCCCACGTTGCCCGGGTGGCTGGTTTCGACCAGCACGAAGCGCACGCGGCCGAAGGCGTCGCCGCCGGTGTCACCGCTTGCGCCATGGCTGCCATCAGCAGCGGGCTGGCTCGTATCAATTGCCGGGTTCATATACAATTCGGGGTTCTTCTTTGGCGCGGCGCCAGGTTTTTGCTTGCTCGCGAGACTCTCGCGGCACATTTGCAGCAGAACCGGCGACGCCCGACGTTCTTCTACAATCCGTTGTGTTGTCAGCTGCCCATGAGCAGGCGTGCGGCGCTTTTGCGCCCCGCCGCGTTGTCGTGGCCGGCCTGGAGAGATTCATGCATCCGATGCTCAATATCGCCATCAAGGCGGCCCGCAAGGCGGGATCCATCATCAACCGCGCGTCGCTCGACGTCGATCTGGTGCGCGTCTCGCGCAAGCAACACAACGATTTTGTCACCGAGGTGGACCGCGCCGCCGAAGCCGCGGTCATCGAGATCCTGCGCACGGCCTACCCGGAACACGGCATTCTAGCGGAAGAATCCGGCCAGTCCTGGGCCGAGGACGAAGACGCCCGCGAGTACACCTGGGTCATCGACCCGCTGGACGGCACCACCAACTTCATCCACGGCTTCCCGCAATACGCGGTCTCGATCGCCCAGCTGCACCGCGGCACGCCGGTGCAGGCCGTGGTCTACGACCCGACCCGCGACGAGCTCTTCACGGCCAGCAAGGGCGCCGGCGCCTTCCTGAACAACCGCCGCATCCGCGTTACGCGCCGCGACAAGCTGGCCGACTGCCTGATCGGCACCGGCTTCCCGTTCCGCGACCTGGAAGGCATGGACGAATACCTGGAAATGTTCGCGCTGATGACGCGCAGCTGCGCCGGCCTGCGCCGCCCGGGTGCTGCCGCGCTGGACCTGGCCTATGTGGCCTGCGGCCGCCTGGACGGCTTCTTCGAGCGCGGCCTGAAGCCGTGGGACATGGCAGCCGGCATGCTGCTGATCACCGAATCGGGCGGCCTGGTCGGCAACTACGCCGGCGAACCGCGCCAGATGGAACAGGGCGAAGTGCTGGCGGGCAACCCGAAGGCCTTCGCCCAGATGGTGCGCCTGCTGTCGCCGTACTCGCTCGACAACGCCAAGCCCGCCGCCTGATACCGGCACATGGCCTGACGGCCAACTCAGCCATACCCCGACGCCCGCCGCACCCCGGCGGGCGTTTTGCATGGCGCGCCCCGCCTGCCGCCGCGCCTTGCACTGCAGACCTTTCTCATTCCGCCGACGGCCATGATCCTCGTCAAGGTCGCCCCACCCTGCCCTCCCCAGAATGAAACCATGCGCCACGCCCCGTGCGCGCGGATCCATCAGGAGAGCCAGCATGTTTCCCGAATACCGCGACCAGATCAGCGCCCTGAAGACGCAGGATGCCCGCTTCGCGCGACTGTTCCACCGCCACAACGCGCTGGACCAGGAAATCCACAACATGGAGTCGGGGCTCGTGCCGGCCTCCACCTTCGAGATCGAGCGGCTGAAGAAAGAGAAGCTCCTGCTCAAGGACCAGCTCTACGAGATCCTGCGCAACACCGCAGCCTGACGGAGGACCGCAGATGACCGATCGCGACACCATCCAGTCCTCCCACGCGGCCATCCCGCCACGCCCCCGCGCCACGGCCAGGGGCGACGTGCTGCCCACCAACTCGGCGCTTTCAGCCCAGCGCAATGAAGTCGACAGCGCCGTCGACGCCGCGGTGCAGCTGGCGGCCAGCAGCATGCAGGACATCCTGGCCAGCCGCGCCGGCCACGGCGCCGACATGCTCGACGCCATGCGCACGCTGCTTGACGGCCTGGCGCCCGACGAGGCCGCGCAGTTGCGCAGCCTGATCCTCGAAGGCGATCCCGCCACGTGGCAAGCCGGCCGCAAGCGCCATCCGGACGACGAGCTGTCCGCGGGCTGGCGCGAAGGCGCGTACCCGTACCAGAACCTGATGTCGCGGCGCAATTACGAGAAGCAGAAGTACCGCCTGCAGGTAGAGCTGCTCAAGTTCCAGGCCTGGGTGCGCGAGACCGGCCAGCGCGTGGTGATCGTGTTCGAAGGCCGCGACGCCGCCGGCAAGGGCGGCACCATCAAACGCTTCATGGAACACATGAACCCGCGCGGCGCGCGCGTGGTGGCGCTGGAAAAACCCACCGAGTCCGAGCGCGGGCAATGGTACTTCCAGCGCTATGTGCAGCACCTGCCGTCGGCAGGCGAGATCGTGCTGTTCGACCGCTCCTGGTACAACCGCGCCGGCGTGGAACACGTGATGGGCTTCTGCTCGCAGCGCGAATACCAGGACTTCCTGCAGCAGGCGCCGGACTTCGAGCGGCATCTGGTGCGCAGCGGCATCCACCTGTTCAAGTTCTGGTTCTCGGTCAGCCAGAAGGAACAGCGCCGGCGCTTCCGCGAGCGCGAGATCCACCCGCTCAAGCAATGGAAGCTGAGCCCGGTCGACGTTGCCTCGCTGGACAAATGGGACGACTACACCCAGGCCAAGGAGGCAATGTTCGCCCACACCGACACCGCCGATGCGCCGTGGACTGTCATCCGCGCTGACTGCAAGAAGCGCGCGCGGCTCAATGCACTGCGCTCCGTCCTGTCGCGCTTCCCCTACGGCAACCGGGACACCACTGCCATCGGGCAGCCCGATCCGCTGATCGTGGGACGCGCGCTGGCCAACTGAGCCCGTCCCCTAATCCCGCATTGCTTCCGTTTCCCTTTTACTGAGGCCTCTATGTTCAAGCACATCCTGCTGCCCGTCGACGGTTCCGAGCTTTCCCAGAAGGCCGTGTCCGCCGCCATCCAGTTTGCCCGCACCGCCGCGGCGCGCCTGACGCCCTACATGTGCGTGGAGACCTACCCCTACATGGCAGGCAGCGACAGCAGCCATGAGAGGCGCGAAGTATTCCAGCAACGCGTGGAAGCGCTGGCACGCCAGGAACTGGCCAGGATCGAGGCCGCGGCGGCAATGGCCGGCGTCCCCTGCGCAGGCCACGTCTCGGCCGCCAGCGCCCCGTATCACGGCATCATCAACGCTGCCCGGGACCTGGGTTGCGACGTCATCTTCATGGCCTCGCACGGCCGCAAGGGCATCAGCGGGCTGCTGCTGGGCAGCGAGACGCAGAAGGTGCTGACCCACAGCGACGTGCCGGTGCTGGTGTTCCGCTGACGGCACGCCGCTGGCCCCGCCGCCGTGCCAGATCCGGCCCACGCGGCGCGGCAACCGGTGCCCCGTGCTGTACCATATCGCCCATATTCGAAAACGCCCCTTCGCGCCACGGCCCGAGGCCGCCGGATGACCGCCCGGACGCCCCGCGCGGCCGCCATCCGGCTTGCGCAAGGCGGCGATCCGAGCGGAGCGGGCAGCATCAGGCAGGCCCACCGCCAGACAGGCTAAATGGCAATGGGATTGCAGAAGAAAACCGACCCCGAACAGGCGCAGGCAGACTCGTCCGCGAGCCGCCACACGCCAATGATGCAGCAGTATCTGCGCATCAAGGCAGACCACCCCGACACCCTGCTGTTCTACCGCATGGGTGACTTCTACGAACTCTTCCACGACGATGCCGAAAAGGCCGCGCGCCTGCTCGACATCACGCTGACCGCGCGCGGCGCCTCCAACGGGGTGCCGATCCGCATGGCCGGCATTCCCTTCCATTCGGCGGACCAGTACCTGGCGCGCCTGGTAAAGCTGGGCGAATCCGTGGCGATCTGCGAGCAGATCGGCGACCCGGCCACCAGCAAGGGGCCGGTGGAGCGCAAGGTGGTGCGCATCGTCACCCCGGGCACGCTGACCGATGCCGCGCTGCTGCCGGACAAGGCCGATACCTTCCTGATGGCCGTGCACCAGCAGACCACGCGCCGCGGCGTCAGCAAGACCGGGCTGGCGTGGCTGAACCTCGCCAGCGGCGAACTGCGCCTGATGGAATGCGAGGCGGCGCAACTGGGCCCCGAGCTGGAGCGCATCCGCCCGGCCGAGCTGCTGTATGCCGATGGCATTGCATTGCCCGCGCTGGCGTGCGCGCGCACCCGCCTGCCCGAATGGCATTTCGACCAGGATGCCGGCACGCGCCGGCTGCGCGAGCAGCTGGGCGTGGCCAGTCTGGACCCGTTCGGCTGTGCCGGGCTGGGTGCCGCGCTGGGCGCGGCCGGCGCGCTGCTGAACTACGCCGCCACCACGCAGGGCCAGTCGCTGCGCCATGTGCAGGGCGTGAAGGTGGAGCGCGAATCGGAGTACATCGGCCTGGATTCCGCCACGCGGCGCAACCTGGAACTGACCGAAACCCTGCGCGGCGGCGAGTCGCCGACCCTGTTCTCGCTGCTGGACACCTGCTGCACGGCCATGGGCAGCCGCGCGCTGCGCCACTGGCTGCACCACCCGCTGCGCGACCCGGCGCTGCCGCAGGCACGCCAGCAGGCCATCGGCGTGCTGATCGACCAGGGCACCGACGCCTTGCGCGCGGCACTGCGCCGGCTGGCGGACGTCGAGCGCATCACCTCGCGGCTGGCGCTGCTCAATGCGCGGCCTCGCGACCTGTCCTCGCTGCGCGACACGTTGCGCGCGCTGCCGGACGTGCAGGCCTGCATCCGCGACGACCAGGGCAGCACCTTGCTGGCGCAGACCCTGCACGACCTGACCGTGCCACAGGACTGCCTGGACCTGCTGGTGCGCGCCGTGGCCGAAGAGCCGGCCACCGTGGTGCGCGACGGCGGCGTGATTGCGCGCGGCTACGATGCCGGCCTGGATGAACTGCGCGACATCTCCGAGAACTGCGGCCAGTTCCTGATCGACCTGGAGGCGCGCGAACGCGCCCGCACCGGCATTGCCAACCTGCGCGTCGAGTTCAACCGCGTGCATGGCTTCTATATCGAGGTCACCAACGGCCAGGCCGACAAGGTGCCCGACGACTACCGCCGCCGCCAGACGCTGAAGAATGCCGAGCGCTACATCACGCCCGAGCTGAAGGCCTTCGAAGACAAGGCGCTGTCGGCGCAGGACCGCGCGCTCGCGCGCGAGAAGCAGCTCTACGACAGCCTGCTGCAGGCGCTGCTGCCGCATATCGGCGAGCTGCAGCGGGTGGCGGGCGCGCTGGCGCGCCTGGACGTGCTGACGGCACTGGCGGAGCGCGCGCAGACACTGGACTGGTCCGCGCCGGAGCGCGTCGCCGAGAACGTGGTCGACATCGTGCAGGGCCGCCATCCGGTGGTCGAAGGGCAGCTCGCGGCGGAGTCGGTGGCGTTCATCGCCAACGACTGCCAGCTCAATGAAGCGCGCAAGCTCTTGCTGATCACCGGCCCGAACATGGGCGGCAAGTCGACCTTCATGCGCCAGACCGCACTGATCGTGCTGCTGGCCTGTGTCGGCGCCTACGTGCCGGCGCGGCGCGCGGTGATCGGGCCGATCGACCGCATCTTTACCCGCATCGGCGCCGCCGATGACCTCGCGGGCGGCCGCTCCACCTTCATGGTCGAGATGACCGAGGCCGCCGGCATCCTGCACCACGCGACCCCGGCTTCGCTGGTGCTGATGGACGAGATCGGGCGCGGCACGTCGACCTTCGACGGGCTGGCGCTGGCCTGGGCAATCGCGCGCCACCTGCTGTCGCACAACCGCAGCCATACCCTCTTCGCCACGCATTACTTCGAGCTGACACAGCTGCCGCAAGAGTTCCCGCAGGCAGCCAACGTGCACCTGTCGGCGGTCGAGCATGGCGATGGCATTGTCTTCCTGCACGCGGTGCAGGACGGCCCCGCCAGCCAGAGCTACGGCCTGCAGGTAGCGCAGCTGGCCGGCGTGCCGCAGCCGGTGATCCGCGCCGCGCGCAAGCACCTGGCCTGGCTGGAACAGCAATCGGCCGACGCCACGCCCACGCCCCAGCTGGACCTGTTCGCGGCACCGCCAACGCCCGAGGACGATGAGGACAGCTTCGGCGCCGCCCCGGCGGCCGTGCCAGCGCCGCTGGCACCCTCGCTGGCACCCGAACAGGCCGCGCTGGTCGATGCGCTGGCCGGACTGGACCCCGACACCCTGACGCCGCGCGCCGCGCTCGAGGCGCTGTACCGGCTCAAGGCACTGGCAGACGAGGCGCTCGACGCCGCATGAACGCTGCGCGCCGTGCCCTGCTGGCCATGCTGCTGCCGCTGCTTTGCACGGCCGGCATGGCATGGGCTGCGCCCGCGGGCCGCGGCGGCAAGGCACCGGCCAGACCACAGCTGACGCGCATCGCACTGATCGCCGACCTGCCCCAGTGGCCGGCCGCGGAGGCCAACGCGGCAGCACTGCTCGACTACTTCGGCGAGCGCAAGCTGGACCTGGTCATTCATGCCGGCGGCATCAAGGGCGATACGGAATCGTGCAGCGATGCGGTGCTGGCCAACCGCCAGCAGCTGCTGAACCAGTCGCCGCTGCCGCTGGTCTACGTGCCCGGCGAGACCGACTGGTCCGAATGCCGGCAGCCGGTCAACGGCGGCTTTGACGCGGTCGAGCGCCTGAACCGGCTGCGTGAGCTGTTCTTCCCGAGGACGCCACGCTCGGCCGGCATCCGCGGCCGCTGCTGCGGCAGTCGGACCAGGCGCTGTTCCGCAGCTTTCGCGAGAACATGCGCATGGAGGTCGGCGATATCCTGCTCGTCGGCATGAACCTGCCGGGCGACAACAACCACTACCGCAACGAAGGCGGGCGCAACGGCGAGTTCGAGGACCGGCGCGAGGCCAACCGCCAGTGGCTGGCGCGCGCGTTCTCGGCGGCGCGGCAACGCGACATGAACGGCATCGTGGTGGTGGTCCACGGCGACCCGCATTTCGCCAACGGCTGGGAGAAGAAAGGCCACCCGACGCTGCTGGACGGCTTCATGCGCCACCGCCCCCGCGATGGCTACCTGGAATTCAAGCGCCAGCTGCGCGAGCTGGCCGGTCGTTTCCGCGGCCAGGTGCTGCTGGTGCATGCGGGCGGAAACGGGGCCGACCACGGCTTCGGCATCGACAAGCCGCTGCGCGATGCGGCCGGCAAGGTCATGCAGAACTTCACGCGCGTGTCGCTGCCCGCCAACACGGTCTCGCAATGGGCCGAGCTGGTGATCACGCCGGGCGCGGCATCGCCGTTCGCGGTCATGCTCAAGGACGCACCGGCGTTGCGCTGAGACAGCTTGCGGGCCCGCCGGAAACGAAAAAGCCGGCTGCGGCCGGCTTCTTCTTAGGGTGCGAAATACGATCAGTGCAGCGCGATCAGTGCAGCGTGCGCGGCGTATCGTCGTCCTCGTCCTCATCCACGACTTCAACGCCCGAGGCGCCATGGGCGTGGCCGTGCTCGATTTCCTCGGCGGTGGCCTCGCGGACTTCGGAGACCTTCAGCCAGAAGCGCAGCGCCATGCCGGCCAGCGGATGGTTGCCATCCAGCACGACCTTGTCCTCGGCCACGTCGGTCACGGTGTAGATGACGGAGTCCTCTTCGTCGCCGTCCTCGGGCATGCCTTCGAACTGCATGCCGACTTCCAGCGGCTCGGGGAAGCGGTTGCGCGGCTCGACCTTCACCATATCGGCGTCGTAGTCGCCGAATGCGTCTTCCGGCTCCAGCTGCAGCTGGGTCTCGAAGCCCGCGTCATGACCGTCGAGCGCTTCCTCGATCTTGGGGAACGTGCCATCATACCCGCCGTGCAAATAAACCATGGCTTCATCTGACTCCTCGATCAGATTGCCTTGCGCGTCCGACAGCTTGTACATCACGGACACCACAGTATTCTTAGCGATTTTCAATTCTTGACTCCATGAACGATTCCGCATTATACGCGCAGGCCCTGCCCCCTGGCCCCGTCGATCCAGACACTCCGCTCGACCTGCTTGGTGGCATGACGCCTGCTGCATTCATGCGGGATGTCTGGCATCGCAAGCCCCTGCTGATTCGACAGGCAGTACCCGGAATCGTGCCGCCTGTGTCGCGCGAGGCGCTTTTCGACCTGGCCGACAGCGACGACGTCGAATCGCGCCTGGTGACGCACTTCCGCAACCGCTGGAAACTCGCGCATGGCCCATTTGCGCGCGAAAACCTGCCCGGCGTCAAGGCCCGCCAATGGACCCTGCTGGTGCAAGGGGTAAATCTGCACGACGCCGCCGCCGCCGAGCTGATGGGCCGCTTCCGTTTCGTGCCCGACGCGCGCCTGGACGACCTGATGATCAGCTACGCCACCGATGGCGGCGGGGTGGGCCCGCACTTCGACTCCTACGATGTGTTCCTGCTGCAAGTCTCGGGCCGGCGCCGCTGGCGCATTTCGTCGCAGACCGGCCTTGAGCTGATCCCGGACATGCCGCTGAAGATCCTCGCCGACTTCAACGCGGAACAGGAATGGGTGCTCGAACCCGGCGACATGCTCTACCTGCCGCCGCAATATGCGCACGATGGCATTGCCGAGGGCGAATGCATGACCTGCTCGATCGGCTTCCGCGCGCCGGCCTACCGCGAGCTGGCCGGGCATTTCCTGGCCTGGCTGTCTGAAACGGTCGAAGATAACGAAGACCTCGGCGGCCGTTACGCCGACGCCGGCGAGCGCGCCGCCACACGGCCCGCGCAACTGCCCGCGGGCATGGCCAAGGCAGTCGCCGAGCGGCTCAAGGCGCTGCAATGGAATAGCCAGATGGTGTCTGAATTCCTCGGCAGCCATCTGTCCGAACCCAAGCCAGGCGTTGAATTTGCAGAGATACCTGACATGCCGTTGCGCCGTTATGCGACACTGGCGGCCCGCCATGGTGTCGTACTGCCATCGGCATCGATTGCTCTTTACGACCGCGCGAATTTCTTCCTCAATGGGGAGGCCTACGAGCCGCCGGCCGAGCTGATGCAATGGCTGAAAAAGTTGGCCGATTATCGGCAACTTAGTGGCGAAGATGTTGCTGCTTGCGCGGATCTACCCGATCTGATGGAAACTTTCCATCACTGGACGCTGGAAGGATGGCTGCAATTGGGTCCGCGGCTGTAATAATGCGTAACATTGCGAATCAGTAAATTTCGGCGCTACACAAGCCGGGAAAACGCGGATATAATCGTTGGCTGGCTAGTACTGTGGACCATTGCATTTGTCGGGACCCGGGAGGGCCTCTATTTTGCAGTTCAAGAGCGATAATTACCGGTAATTATTCATCGCCTGTTTTCCGTTATTACAAGTTAAAGGACGAACAATGAAGAAGTCTCTCCTGATCGCATCGCTGCTGGCCGCTGTTGCTCTCGCCGCTTGCGGCAAGAAGGAAGAAGCCGCCGCTCCGGCCGCTGAAACGGCTGCTCCGGCTGCCGCCGCTCCGGCTGCTGAAGCTTCGGCTCCCGCTGCTGAAGCTCCGGCTGCTGCCGCTACGGCTCCCGCTGCTGAAGCCTCGGCTCCGGCCGCTGACGCTTCGGCTCCGGCTGCCAAGCAGTAATCGGTTCCTGACCGATGAAAAAGCCGGCCTTCGGGCCGGTTTTTTTATTTGGGCGCCGCTACCGCACTGCGCCCCGCTGCATCCTGATATCCCTCAGGCGCGCACCGCCTGCCAGTCCAGGCCCTCGTCCTGGTCAGCCACCAGCACCTCGGACGGCAGCGCACCCAACGCCACCGCCAGCGCCCCGGTTGCCAGCTCACGCGTATTGTTCTGCTTGCTGAGGTGGGCCGCGACCACGCGGTTCAGGCCGGCATGGGCAACTTGCGCCAGGATACTGGCCGCCACTTCATTGGCCAGGTGGCCGAAGTCCCCGCCGATGCGCCGCTTCAGCGAAGCCGGATAGACCGAATTGCGCAGCATCTCGCGGTCATGGTTGCATTCCAGCACCAGCGCATCCACGCCTGCCAGGCGCGCCGTCACGTAGGGCGTCTCCATGCCCGCATCGGTCAGCACGCCCAGCCTCGCCTGCCCGTCCGACAAGACGAACTGCAGCGGCTCGCGCGCATCGTGCGGCACCGTGTACGGCAGCACCTGCAGTCCGCCGATGGCAAAGGCATGGTCGGCGCCGCAGACGCGCACGTCGGCCGCATCGGCGCCGCGCAGGTGCGAGGTCGCCAGCCAGGTACCGTGGCTGGTGTAGACCGCCAGGCGATGGCGCGCGGCAAAGGCATAAGCCGAGCCGACGTGGTCGCCATGCTCGTGCGTGACCAGCACGGCGTCGAGCTGGTCCGGCGTGACGCCCAGGCGCTCCAGGCGCCGGGCGGTCTCGCGGATGCCGAAGCCGCAGTCCAGCAGCACGCGCGTGGTGGTGGTGTCTTCGCGGGATTCGATCAGCAGCGAGTTGCCCTCGCTGCCGCTGCCGAGGAAGGCGAAGCGCATCATGGCTGCGCCCTCCCCGCCAGGCACCGGCCAGGACGGCCGGCTGGCAAGCCAGCAGTCATGCGCCGGCTCAGTGCAGTTGCTCGTCGATCAGCGACAGGATGCGCTTGCCGATTTCGCCGTTCTCAGGCTGGCCGGCATCGTTGAGCACCGTCACCAGCGTGCCGCTGCCCGTGCCCTTGAGCGCCACGCGATACTTCTTGGCGGTCTTGGAATCTTCCGGCTTGGTGAACAGCTTGGAGAAGAAGCCACGGCTGTCGGCAACGGTGCGCGGGTCGACATAGCGCACGTAGTACAGGCCCTGGCCGCGGTCGCGGTCTTCAACGGTGAAGTTCACGCGGTCCAGCGACAGGCCGACCGAGCGCCAGGCGCGGTCGAACGGTTCGGGCAGTTGCAGCGCCGGGGCGCCGTTGACCTGGGCCAGGTACGACTTGGCCGGCGCGGCGCCATCGGCACCAGCGGCGGCTGCGGTGCCGGCAGCGGCGGCCGTGCCCGCAGCGGCTGCGGTATTGCCCGCCGCGGCCGGGTTCTTGGCCATGCGGTCGGCCTGTTCCTTCTGCACGCCCAGGCGCTGGGCCAGGCGCGACAGGAATTCGGCTTCCAGCTCAGGATCGGCCGGACGCGGGGTCCAGACCGTGCTCGACTTGTCGATGCCGGTCAGCTGCTCCTGCGCGCCGCGGTGGCTGATGAAGACCTCCAGCGTACCATTCTGCGAACGCTCGACGCGGGTGCGGAACTTGTCGCGCTCCGAGGTCGAGTACAGGCCATCGAAGACCTTGCCGATGGTGTTGCGGATGATGTCCTGCGGGATCTTGGCGCGGTTCTCGGCCCAGTCCGTTTCCATGATGCCGGTCTCGGGCGAGTCCTGCACCAGCAGGAAACCGCTTTCCTGCCAGAAGCCGCGCAGCTGCTGCCACAGCTGGTCGCCGCGCATGCCGTTGCTGATCACCAGCCAGCGCTGGTTGCCGTCGCGCTCCATGCGGATGCCCTGCGCGGAGGGCAGCACGTTCTCGCTCGGGGATTGCTCGCGCACCTTGGTGGCCTGGCTGTACGTCGACAACGTCGAAGTGCCGTTCGCATCGGGCACCGAATAACGGCGATCACCCTCCAGCTTGGTCAGGTCGGGCGGGATATCCAGCGTAGGCGTGCGCTTCGAGGCCGACGACTTGTAGTCGATCTTGTCCGGCTGCATCGCTTCGTTGATGCTGCTGCAGCCGGTGATCACGCCAGCGGCGAGCACGGGCACAACCAGGGCGGCGCGGCGGACTTGCGTCGCGCCGCGGCGGTTAAGCTTCAGTTTCATTGACACGCAATCCTAGTAGGTGGGGCGACAGCAGGACGCCGCGAAAGATCAGGCCAGCAGGCCGGCGGCGGCCAGTGCCTTGCGTACATAGTCGTGGTTGCCCTCGGACAGCGGGGTCAGCGGCAGGCGGATACCGCCTTCCATCCTGCCCATCTGCTGGAGCGCCCACTTGACCGGGATCGGGTTGGCCTCGATGAACATGGCCCGGTTCAGCCCGATCAGCTCCATGTGCAGGCGGCGCGCGGTGACGACGTCGCCCTTGAGCGCCGCGACGCACATCTCGTGCATCTTGCGCGGTGCCACGTTGGCGGTGACCGAGATATTACCGTGGCCGCCCAGCAGGATCAGCGCAACCGCCGTGGGATCGTCGCCGCTGTAGACGGCAAAGCCTTCCGGCGCGTCCTTGATCAGCTGCGCGGCGCGGTCGATATTGCCGGTCGCTTCCTTGACGCCGACGATGCCCGGCACCTGCGCCAGGCGCAGGATGGTCTCGTTGTTCATATCCGCGACCGTACGGCCCGGCACGTTGTACAGCAGCACCGGCAGCTCCACTGCTTCGGCAATGGTGCGGAAATGCCGGTACATGCCTTCCTGGGTCGGCTTGTTGTAATACGGCACGACCTGCAGCGACGCATCGGCGCCCACCTTCTTGGCGAAGGCGGTCAGCTCGATGGCCTCCTTGGTGGAGTTGCCGCCGGTGCCCGCGATGATCGGGATGCGCTTGCCGGCCTGCTCCACGGCAACGCGGATCAGCTCGCAGTGCTCCTCGACGGAAACCGTCGGGACTCGCCGGTGGTGCCCACGATCACGATGCCGTCGGTGCCTTCGGCCACGTGCCAGTCGACCAGTGCGCGCAGGGCCGGGAAGTCCAGGCTGCCGTCTTCATGCATCGGGGTAACGATGGCGACGATGCTGCCGGTAATCTGTGTCATAACGTTAAGGAATTCGGGATGCGAATAACGGGATTGTACCGGAACCGCAGGCCGCTTCGACCGCCGCCCGGACAGGGGTTGATACCAACTGTTTCAACGTGTGCAGCGGCATTCTCGCCGACAGCGCCACGCCTGGCTCAGGCGTCGAGCCGGTAGCGTGCCGGCGCGGGCGCATCGGCGTCCGCAGCCGCCGCGCGCACCGCACATATCCGCTGCACGAAGGCTGTTTTCGGCACTTCGACCAGACCATCCTCATAGGCGACTACGCGCAGGCCATACTGGTGCGCCACTTCGAGCAATTCGCCCGGCCGCAGCAGGAAATCCGGCCGCGACGGCTTGCCGACGGTTTCATTGCCCGCAGCAAAGGTTTCATGGATCCAGACGCCGCCGGGCGCCAGCGCCGCCGCCAGGTGCGGCCACAGCGGCCGGTGCAGGTAATTGGTGACGACGATGGCGTCGAACGGCGCCTCGCCAGCCAGCGGCCAGGCGCCCTGCTCCAGGTCGGCCACCCGGCCGCTGACGCCGGCCGGCAGGCCGGCGATGGCCTCGGCGTCGCGGTCGACGGCCAGCACCGTGTGGCCGCGCGCCGCCAGCCAGGCGGCATGGCGGCCGCTGCCGCAGGCCAGGTCCAGCACCCGCGCGCCGGGGCGCAGCAGGTGGGCCCAGCGGGCAACCCAGGGGGACGGGGCTGAGAGTCCCGCGTGTGCAAGCGTCATAGCGTTCCCCGGCACGTCAATGCAGCAGGATCACGATCGGGCGCAGCAGCAGCTCGATCAGCGACATCAGCACATTGACCACCGGCGTCATCCAGACCGTGGTGATCACGCCCGCGGCCACCAGCGCCAGCACCACGAAGATGCCGTACGGCTCGATGCGGGACACCGCGCGGGCAATGCCCTGCGGCAGCAGCGCGGTCAGCACGCGGCCGCCGTCCAGCGGCGGCACCGGGAACAGGTTGAAGGCTGCCACCACCAGGTTGACGCGCACGCCCGCCAGCGCCATCTCGCCGAAAAACGGCTCGCGCACGCCACCCCAGGTCAGGCCGATGGCCAGCAGCACCCAGACGAAGGCCTGCACCACATTGCTGGCCGGCCCCGCCAGCGCCACCCACATGCCGTGCCAGCGCGGGTTGCGCAGGCGCTCGAACACCACCGGCACCGGCTTGGCATAGCCGAACACGAACTGGCCGCTGGTCATGATGTAAAGCAGCAGCGGCACCGCGATGGTGCCGATCGGATCGATATGGCGGATCGGGTTCAGGCTGACGCGCCCGAGCACATAGGCCGTGTCGTCGCCGAAGAGCTTGGCCACGTAGCCGTGCGACGCCTCGTGCAGCGTGATGGCGAACAGCACCGGCAGGGCATAGACCGCGAAGGTCTGGATAAGGGAGGAATCCATGGTCCCTATTGTAACGGCCCGGCGCCGCCCAGGCGCACGCTTGTGCACCCGCCAGGCGGGGTGGCAGCGCCTGGGGAGCTCAGAGCCCGAAGCGCTCGACGTCGCCGCGGCCCGCGCGGATCAGCTCGGGCTCGCCGCTGGTCAGGTCGATCACCGTGGTCGGCTGCGCCGGCGCCGGGCCGCCGCACACCACCAGGTCAAGCTGCTTCTCCAGCCGCGCGCGGATTTCCGCCGGGTCGTTGAGCGGCGCTTCGTCGCCCGGCATCTGCAGCGTGGCCGAGATCAGCGGCTCGCCGGTCTCGCCCAGCAGTGCCAGCGGAATCGCGTGTTCAGGCACGCGCACGCCGATGGTCTTGCGCGCCGGGTGCGACAGCCGCCGCGGCACTTCCTTGGTGGCTTCCAGGATGAACACGTACGGGCCCGGCGTGGCACCCTTGAGCCAGCGGTACTGCCGGTTGTCGACGCGGGCGAAGTTGCCGAGCTCGGACAGGTCGCGGCACATCAGCGTCAGGTGGTGGCGGTCATCGATGCCGCGCAGGCGGCGCAGGCGCTCGACGGCGCCCTTGTCGTCGAGCCGGCAGGCCAACGCATAGCTGGAATCGGTCGGCAGCGCAATCAGGCCGCCCTTCTGCAGGATCTGGGCGGCCTGCTTGACCAGGCGCGACTGCGGATTGAGCGGATGGATCTCGAAGTACTGTGACATGGACCAGGGTGGCGGATTCAGACAGATCGGAGCGGAATCTGGGGGTACCCCGGCCAGGCCGGGCTTGCGCCTACCAGTCGTGCCAGACCGGCGTCACCGTCGGCGGCAGCGGCGGCAGCTTGCCCAGCTCAATGCGCCCTTCGCCGGGGCCGTGGAAGTCCGAGCCGCGCGAGGCCAGCAGCCCGTAATGGCGGGCCACCCCGGCATAGCGGCGGTACTGGTCGGGCGTGTGGCTGCCGGTCACGACCTCGACGGCGCCACCGCCCAGCGCGGTGAATTCATCGAACAGCGCGTCGTGCTGGGTATCGGTGTAATTGTAGCGGCCCGGGTGCGCCATCACGGCGATGCCGCCGGCGGCGCGGATCCAGCCGACGGCGTCGCCCAGGCTGGCCCAGCGGTGGCCGACGTAGCCGGGGCGGCCTTCCGACAGGTACTCGCTGAAGACCTCGCCCACGGTGGCGCAACGGCCCTGGTCGACCAGCCAGCGCGCAAAGTGCGTGCGCGAGATCAGGTCCGGGTTGCCCACGTGCTGCAGCGCCCCTTCATAGGCGCCGGTGATGCCCACTCTTGCCAGCGCGTCAGCGATATCGCGCGCGCGGCGCGCGCGCCCCGAACGGGTATCGGCCAGGCCGTCGATCAGTTCCGGGCAGTGCGGGTCGATCTGCAGCCCGACGATATGCACGGTCTGCCCGGCCCAGGTCACCGAGATCTCCACGCCCGGCACATAGCGCATGCCGAATTCCTCGGCCGCGGCACGCGCCTCGGCCTGCCCGCCCAGTTCGTCGTGGTCGGTCAGCGCCCAGAACGCGACACCCGCGTCGCGGGCGATTTCCGCGATGGCGCGCGGCGCCAGCGTGCCGTCGGACACGGTGGAATGGCAATGCAGGTCGGCATTGATGGCGTGGGCGTTTTGCATGGAGCCATTCTACTCCCGTCGCCCCCTGCATGCGTGACGCCGGCGCACCCTGGAAAGCCATGCCAAAGCCCTGCCGGCAACGCTGGCGTCGCCGGAAACCGGCGATGTGCGGGGTATAGTCGGGGCTTGCACCGTCCTTTTTTGCGGGCACCTGGCGTGCCCGCCACGCCCAATGCCTACCGCTACCCCCCTCGCACCAGCCCCCGTCACCACCACCGATGTCCTGATCGTGGGCGCCGGCCCGGTCGGGCTCTTTGCCGCGTTCCAGGCCGGCGTGCTCGGCCTCAAATGCGAGCTGATCGATGTGCTCGACCGCGCCGGCGGCCAGTGCACCGAGCTCTATCCCGAAAAACCGATCTACGACATCCCCGCCGTGCCGGGCTGCCTGGCGCAGGACCTGGTCGACCGGCTGCTGGAGCAATGCGCGCCGTTCGACTTCCCGATGCACTTCGGCCAGCGCGCGGAAAGCTTGTCCGAAATCGCACGGCAGCCGGCACCTGACGGGCATGCCGTCCATGAGCGCCTGCTGGTCACCACCGACGGCGGCAAGCGCTTCGATGTCGCCGCGGTGCTGGTCTGCGCCGGCGCGGGCGCGTTCGCGCCGCAGCGCGTAGCGCTGCCGGAAGCACCGGCACTGGAAGGCCGCCACGTGCACTACGCCGTGCGCGATGTGTCGCGCTTTGCCGGCAAGCGCGTGATGGTGGCCGGCGGCGGCGATTCGGCGCTGGACTGGGCGCTGGCGCTGCGCAAGGTGGCCGCGCGCGTGACGCTGCTGCACCGGCGCGAAGGCTTCCGCGCGGCCGACGGCACCGTCGCCGAAATGCGCGAAGCGGTGGCGGCCGGCGAGATGGATTTCGTGGTCGGCATGCTCGGCGCCCTGCGCACCGAAGGCCAGGATGGCCCGCTGACCGAGGTCGAGGTGCGCACCCGCGACGGCAGCACGGTGCTGCCCGCCGATGAACTGGTGGCGCTGTACGGCCTGGTGTCCGAGCCGGGCCCGATCGCGCAGTGGGACATGGACATGCGCGCCGGCCGCATCCTGGTCGATACCACCACGTACGAAAGCTCGCGCCGCGGCATCTTTGCCGCGGGCGACATCGCCTACTACACCAACAAGCAGAAGCTGATCCTGTCAGGCTTCCATGAGGCCGCGCTGGCATTGCGCCGCGCCTACCACTACGCCTTCCCGGAAAAGGCGCTGGTGCACGTGCACACCAGCAATAACGCCGCGCTGAAGGAAAAGCTCACGCATGCCTGAACGGGCGGCGCCAGCGCTCACACCACACTGCAGAACGACTCCACCAGCTCCGCCACCGCGGCGGGCTGGTCATGATGCAGCATGTGGCCGGCGTCATCGACCACCGCTTCACGGAAGTCACGGAAGGCGCGGAAGCGCTCCTTGAATTCGTCGATGGCCTGCTTGTGGGCGATATGGCGCAGCGTCTCCGAAGCGCGCGCTTCCACATGCAGCACTGGCGCGCTGACCTGCTCCCAGACCGCCATCACCTCATCGAGCCGGTACAGCATCGGGTTGACCAGCTTGTGCGCCGGGTCTCCCAGGATCTCCCAGCGGCCATCCGCATTGCGGCGCGACCAGTGCGCCGCCAGGAAGGCGGCACGGTCGTCAGGCAGGCGCGGGTTGGTCTTCTGCAGCCGGGCGGCGACGCCGTCCACGCTGTCATACGTCTTCAGTTCCGAGCCGGCGCGCAATTCGTCCAGCCAGCGCGCATAGCGCTTCGGCGCATGCACCGGCCGCGTCGCGGTCATGCCGAAGCCCTCCAGGTCCACCACGCGGCGCACGCGCTGCGGGCGGATGCCGGCATACAGGCAGATCACGTTGGCGCCCATGCTGTGGCCGACCAGGTCGACCTGGCCGTCGGGCTCGTAATGGTCGAGCAAGGCCTCCAGGTCGGCGATATAGTCGGCGAACCAGTAGGACTGCGTACCCGGGTGGCGCGTAGGCCAGTCGGTCTCGCCAAACCCGCGCCAGTCCGGCGCAATCACATGCCAGTCGCCGCGCAGGTGGTCGACCAGGAACTGGAACGACGCGGCCACATCCATCCAGCCATGCAGCATGAACAGCTTGCGCGCGCCGGGCTTGCCCCAGTGGCGCACGTGGTAGCGCAGCCCGCGCAACGTGATAAATTCAGACCGCGAGGTTTCCTTGATTGTCATTGTCTCCACCCTGGCGCGTGGGTCTTCCCGCCGCCGGGCGCGGCGCCACGGGGGCTGGCGAGGGAAGCCCAAACAAAATAGAACGATCGTTCGCTTGCCGGCATTATAGCGGCCGCCGCCATATCGGGGCCGCGATTGCCGCGATCCGAACCTACCGGAGACCCTGGATGGCCGCAGCTGCCTTGCCGGCAAGCCGGCGCGACGACTATCGCGCCCTGTATGAATCCTTCCGCTGGGAGATTCCCCCGCATTTCAATATCGCCGAAGCCTGCTGCGGGCGCTGGGCGCGCGACCCGGCCACGATGGACCGCATCGCGGTCTATACCGAGCACGAGGACGGCCGCCGCAACGCGCATACCTTTGCCCATATCCAGGCCGAGGCCAACCGCCTGTCGGCGGCGCTGCGCGCGCTCGGCGTGGCGCGCGGCGACCGCGTGGCGATCGTGATGCCGCAACGGATCGAGACTGTGATCGCCCATATGGCGATCTACCAGCTCGGCGCCATCGCCATGCCACTGTCGATGCTGTTCGGGCCCGAGGCACTGGCCTACCGCATCGCGCACAGCGAAGCCAACGTGGCGATCGCCGACGAGACTTCCATCGACAATGTGCTGGCCGCGCGCCCGGAATGCCCGACGCTGGCCACCGTGATTGCCGCCGGCGGCGCGCATGGCCGCGGCGACTACGACTGGGACGTGCTGCTGGCTGCGCAGCTGCCCGCTTTTACCGCCGAGCAGACCAAGGCCGACGAAGCCGCCGTACTGATCTACACCAGCGGCACCACCGGCCCGCCCAAGGGCGCGCTGATCCCGCACCGCGCGCTGATCGGCAACCTGACCGGCTTTGTCTGCTCGCAGAACTGGTATCCGCAGGACGACGACGTGTTCTGGAGCCCCGCCGACTGGGCCTGGACCGGCGGCCTGTGGGATGCGCTGATGCCGGCGCTGTACTTCGGCAAGCCCATCGTCGGCTACCAGGGACGGTTCTCCGCCGAGCGTGCCTTTGAACTGCTGGAGCGCTACGCCGTCACCAACACCTTCCTGTTCCCGACCGCGCTCAAGCAGATGATGAAGGCCTGCCCCGAGCCGCGGCAGCGCTACGACATCAGGCTGCGTGCGCTGATGAGCGCTGGCGAGGCCGTGGGCGAGACCGTGTTCGGCTGGTGCCGCGATGCGCTGGGCGTGATCGTCAACGAGATGTTCGGCCAGACCGAGATCAACTACATCGTCGGCAACTGCACCGCACAGAACGACGACAACCAGCTGGGCTGGCCGGCACGGCCGGGCTCGATGGGGCGCCCCTACCCGGGCCACCGCGTGCAGGTGATCGACGACGAAGGCCGCCCCTGCCCGCCCGGCGAAGACGGCGAGGTGGCGGTGTGCGCCACCGACAGCGCCGGGCATCCGGACCCGGTGTTCTTCCTCGGCTACTGGAAGAACGAGGCGGCGACCGCGGGCAAGTACAGCGAGCGTGACGGCCTGCGCTGGTGCCGCACCGGCGACCTGGCGCGCGTCGATGCCGACGGCTACCTGTGGTACCAGGGGCGTGCCGACGATGTGTTCAAGTCCTCGGGCTACCGCATCGGGCCCAGCGAGATCGAGAACTGCCTGCTCAAGCATCCGGCGGTGTCCAACTGCGCCGTGGTGCCCTCGCCCGACCCCGAGCGCGGCGCCGTGGTCAAGGCCTTCGTGGTGCTGACGCCGTCGGTGGCCCGTTCATTCGACGGCGACGCGGCGTTGATCACAGAGTTGCAGGCGCATGTGCGCGGCCAGCTGGCGCCGTATGAATACCCGAAGGCGATCGAATTCATCGACCAGTTGCCGATGACGACGACGGGAAAATCCAGCGGCGGGTATTACGCCTGCTGGAGGAAGAGCGCGCCGCCCGGAGTGCCTAGGCACTCCGGGCCTGCCCTGCCGGCGCCTCGTCGGCGGGAAAGACCCGCGCGCACAGGAAGTCGACCAACGCCCGCACCTTGGGCGAGGGATGCCTGCTCGCCGGCCAGAGCACATGAAAGGCCTTGGCCGGCCCCACATGGCCCGACAGTACCTGGCACAGGCTGCCATCGGCCAGCTGCTCGCGGATGGCGAAATCCGGCAGGCAGGCAATGCCCAGGCCGCGCAGCGCAAAGCACAGGCGCGTCTCGATGTTGTTGCAGATCATCGATGTCGGCAGCGCCAGCTCGGGCTCGCCCGGCGCGCGCCGCAGCGGCCAAGCCTCGAGCTTGCCGGTGTGGGGAAAACGGTAATGCAGGCAAGCATGGCCGGCCAGGTCGGCAGGCACCTTCGGCGTGCCGCGCTGCGCCAGGTACTCGGGCGATGCCACCAGCAGCGCCTGGAACGCACCCAGCTTGCGCGCCGACAGGCGCGAGTCGGCGGGCTCGCCGGTGCGGACCACCGCATCGAAGCCCTCCTCGATGACATCGACCAGTTGATCGGTGAAATCCAGGTCCAGCTCGATGTCCGGATACGCGCGCATGAAATCGCCCAGCACGGGCAAGACCAGTGAACTGACCAGCGGCAGGCTCACCCGCAGGCGGCCGCGCGGCGCCGCGGTGGCTTCGGCCAGTTCCAGCTCCGCCGCTTCGATCTCGGCGAGCACGCGGCGGCTGCGCTCCAGGAACAGCGTGCCTTCGGCGGTCAGCGTCACGCTGCGCGTGCTGCGGTGGAACAGCCGTACGCCGAGCCTTTCTTCCAGGCGCGCCACGCTCTTGCCGACGGCAGAGGCCGACACCCCCAGCAAGCGCCCCGCCGCGACAAAACTGCGGGTCTCGGCCACCTGCACAAACACAGCGAAGCCACTGAGGCTGTCCATGATGCCCTCCGATTGCGGACACAAAGTTCCGGAGAAAAAGGAACTGTAGCCCACTTTTTCTTTAATGGCTGGGTCCTTATCGTGAGCGGGTCGTTCACTGAACAAGGATTCCGCTGTGTCCCTCCCCACGATTGCACCGCGTCCAGGTGTGTCCCCTGCATTCCCCGCGCCACTGAACGCGCGCATCGACGCCGTGGTCCGGCAGGCGCTGGACCAGCGGCGACTGGTCGGCGCCGTCGTGCTGGTCAGCCGCGACGGCGAACTGGTCTGCCAGCACGCGGCAGGCCTGGCCGATCGGGAAAGCGGACAGCCGATGCGCATGGATGCGGTCTTCCGGCTGGCTTCGGTAAGCAAGCCGATCGTCTGCGTGGCTGCACTGGTGCTGGTGGCACAAGGCCGGCTCGACCTTGACCAGGGTATCGACCGTTGGCTGCCCGATTTCCGCCCGCGCCTGGCCGATGGCCGACCGGCACGCATCACGGCGCGGCAGCTGCTCAGCCATACCGCGGGGCTGGGCTATCGCTTCTTCGAGTCCGGCGAAGACGGGCCCTATGCCCGCGCCGGAGTTTCCGACGGCATGGACGACACCACCATCAGCCTGGCGGAGAACCTGCGGCGCATCGCCAGCGTGCCCTTGCTGTACGAACCGGGTAACGCGTGGGGCTACTCGCTCGCGACCGACGTGCTGGGCGCGCTGATCGAGCGCGTCCATGGCACGCCGCTGGACACAGCAGTGCGCCAGCTGGTGACCGGCCCGCTGGGCATGGACGACACCGGCTTCGTGGCACGCGATGCGCACCGCGTGCCGACCCCGTATGTGAATGACAGCCCGCACCCGCGCCGCCTGCGCGAAGGCGAGGCAGTGCCGGTGCTCGAAGGCACGGTTGGCATTCCCTACAGCCCCGCCCGCATCTTCAATGCGCGGGCCTTCCCGTCCGGCGGGGCGGGCATGGCGGGCACGGCGCAAGACTTCCTGCGCCTGCTGGAGACCTTGCGCCAGGGCGGCGGCGCGTTGCTGCCATCCGCCCTGGTCGAGGACATGGCGCGCGACCAGACCGGCGGCCTGGACCTGCCCGATGCGCCGGGAACCGGCTTCGGGCTGGGCTTCTCGGTGCTGCGCGATCCGCGCCGGGCGGGCTCCCCGGAAGCCACCGGCACCTGGCGCTGGGGCGGCGCCTACGGCCACGCCTGGTTCGTCGACCGCAGCCAGGGACTGAGCGTGGTGGCCTTCACCAACACGCTGTACGAGGGCATGTCCGGCCGCTTTGTCACCGATCTGCGCGACGCGGTCTACGGTGTCGCCCCCGCTGCCGCGTAACCCTCCACGCAACGCACCACCCCTTGTCAAGGCGCCAACATGACGACAGCCACCAACACACTTGCAAACGATGCACACCAGAGCGCGCAGCCTGCGCGGCTACCGCTTCCGGCACTGCTTGCGCTTGCCGTCGCAGGCTTCATCACCGTCCTGACCGAGGCCTTGCCGGCAGGGCTGCTGCCGCAGATCGGCGCGGGCCTTGCCATCTCCGAGCCGCTTGCCGGCCAGCTCGTCACCATCTACGCCTTCGGTTCACTGGTGGCCGCCATGCCGCTGACGGCGGCCACGCAAGGGCTGCGGCGGCGGCCGCTGCTGCTGCTTGCCATCGCGGGCTTTGCCGTCGCCAACGCCGTGACGGCCTGGTCCGGCAACTATGTCCTGACGATGGCGGCGCGCTTCCTTGCGGGTGTCTCGGCCGGCCTGCTGTGGGCGCTGCTGGCTGGCTATGCCGCGCGCATGGTTCCCGATCACCTCAAGGGTCGGGCCATCGCTGTCGCGATGGTTGGCATTCCCCTGGCCTTGTCGCTGGGCGTGCCATCCGGGACCTTCCTCGGTGCGCTCATGGGCTGGCGCGCGTGCTTCGGCATCGTCAGCGTGCTGACGCTGGGCCTGATTGCCTGGGTGCTGGCCAGCGTGCCGGATTTTGCCGGCCAGCCCGCCGGCCAGCGGCTACCGGTCGCGCGCGTGTTCACCATGCCGGGCGTGCGTCCCGTACTGTTCGTGACGCTCGCCTTCGTGCTGGCGCACAACATCCTCTACACCTATATCGCGCCGTTCCTGCGAGCCGGCAACGCCGGGGCACGGCTTGATCTGGTCCTGTTCGTGTTCGGCGTGGCCTCGCTCGCCGGCATCTGGATCACCGGCGTGCTGATCGACCAGTGGCTGCGGGCGCTGACGCTGGCCAACACGCTGCTGTTCGGGCTTGCGGTGCTGGCGCTTGGGGCCGGAGGCGGCCACCCGGCCGTGGTCTATGCCGCGGCCGCGATCTGGGGCCTGGGCTTCGGCGGCGTTTCCACGCTGTTCCAGACGGCGCTGGCAAAGACCGCCGGCAAATCCGCGGACGTGGCGCAATCGATGCTGGTTACCGCCTGGAATATCGCCATCGCCGGCGGCGGCGTCATCGGCGGGCTGCTGCTCGATGGCTTCGGAATCGGCGCATTCCCGCCGGTGCTGGCGGCCCTGCTCGCCGCAACCTGGCTGGCGGTCTGGTCGGCGCGCAAGCATGGCTTTGCGCCGCGCGGCTGAGGTACAGGACGGCTGGCCTAACCGGCCGATGCCTCCAGCCAGGCCAGTTCATCCTCATCGAAGCCCGCCGCGCGCCGCGCATCGAGATTGAACGGCCCGCGCAGCTTCGGCGCACGGTACTGCCCGGCCAGCTGCGCGTAGGTGGCAACGGGGTCCAGGCCGCGCTGCGCGCACAGCCAGCGGTACCAGTGGTTGCCGATGGCCACGTGGCCGACCTCGTCGCGCAGGATGATGTCGATGATGGCCGCAGCGGCGTGGTCACCGGCGCCGGCCAGCCTGGCGCGCACCGGCGGCGAGGCATCGAGCCCGCGCGCCTCCAGCGTGCGCGGCACCAGCGCCATGCGCGCCAGCACGTCGCCGGCGGTCTTGTCGGTCATCTCCCACAGGCTGTTGTGGGCGGGGAAGTCGCCGTAGGCCGCGCCCAGCGTGCCAAGGTGGTCGGCCAGCAGCGTGAAGTGGTACGCCTCCTCAT
This sequence comes from Cupriavidus necator, assembly GCA_022041995.1. Lineage (GTDB taxonomy): Bacteria > Pseudomonadota > Gammaproteobacteria > Burkholderiales > Burkholderiaceae > Cupriavidus. The sequence goes on along the minus strand of CP074381.1, from coordinate 1,371,944 downwards.
CGGCCACGCGCAGCCAGTCGCGGTAGTAGCCGGGCGGCATGCCGGCGAAGCGCCAGGCCGCGTCCAGCGCCAGGTTGATGGCATTGAACTCGATATGGCACAGCGCATGGATCATCGCCGCGCGCCCGGCCGGGGTATGCAGCGAGCGGCGCCGCTCGACGTCCTGCGGCGCCACCAGCGGCGGCCGCGCGGGCGGCCGGGGATGGCCTGGCCGGCACCGGCCTGGATCGCTTCGCCGGCGGCAAGCGCCTCGTCCGGCAACGTCGTCACATGGCGGTAAAGTGCTCGCGCCGCCACGGCCTTCTGCGGGGATCCGTCATGCACAGCACCGCCAGCGCCTGGTGGCGCGGAGAAAGTGACGGTTCAGGCAAGGCGGCGGCGGGTGTTTTTTCTGGCATGAGCGTAAAATCCGGGTCTGCCGCCATTGTAGGGCCTGGCCGGTGCCCGACTGCCGGGCAAGCCGCGCAGTCGCCGTGGCGCCGCGCGCCCGCACCCCCGCCCTTTAAAGTCCGGCGGCAACCCCCACTTCAACAAAAGCCTTTCGTGCAGGAGACCCCATGGCGCTTTACCAGCTCGGCGACGTCAAGCCAATATCGACAGCGATGCCTACGTGGCCCCCGAGGCCACCGTCATCGGCAACGTGACCCTCAAGTCCCGCGCCAGCGCCTGGCCCGGTGTCGTGATCCGCGGCGACAACGAACCGATCGTGGTGGGCGAGGACACCAACATCCAGGAAGGCTCGGTGCTGCATACCGACCCGGGCTGCCCGCTGACCCTGGGCGACAAGGTCTCGATCGGCCACCAGGCCATGCTGCACGGCTGCACCGTGGGCGATGGCTCGCTGATCGGGATCCAGGCCGTGGTGCTGAACCGCGCCGTGATCGGCAAGGAATGCCTGGTCGGCGCCGGTGCCGTGGTGACCGAGGGCAAGGTCTTCCCGGACCGCTCGCTGATCCTGGGCGCGCCGGCCAAGGTGGTGCGCGAGCTGACCGACGCCGACGTCGCCAACCTGTACCGCAACGCCGAGACCTACGCCACCCGGCAGGCCATGTACAAGCAACAGCTCAAGCGGATCGGCTGACGACCGCGGCGGCACTTACGGAATCATCGACAGATTATTGTGACCCACACCACCACACCCGCGACCACCCCCGACACCCTGCAGAAATTCCTGTTCGACGCGGCTCCCGTGCGCGGCGAGCTGGTGCGCATGGAAGCCACCTGGCAGGAAGTGCTGGGCCGCCACAGCTATCCCGCACCGGTGCGCCGGCTGCTGGGCGAGATGATGGCCGCCGCGGCGCTGCTGTCGGCCAACCTGAAGTTCAACGGAGCGCTGGTGATGCAGCTGCACGGCGACGGCCCGGTGCGCATGCTGGTGGTGGAATGCCTGTCCGACCTGTCGATGCGCGCCACCGCCAAGCTGGCCGAGGACGCGCAGATCGCCGACGACGCCACGCTGGCGCAGATGGTCAACGCCCACGGTCACGGCCGCTTTGCCATCACGCTGGACCCGAAGGACAAGCTGCCGGGCCAGCAGGCGTACCAGGGCATCGTGCCGCTGGCCGACGCGCATGGCCCGCTGGCCTCGATCAGCGCCGTGCTGGAGCACTACATGCAGGCGTCCGAGCAGCTCGACACGCGCCTGTGGCTGGCGGCGGACGACCACGTCGCCGCCGGCATGCTGCTGCAGAAGCTGCCGGCCTACGGCGGCACCGCGGAAGTCGGCGAGACCGGCGCACCGCTGGCCAGTCATGCCCGCGCGCAGGACCTGGACACCTGGGACCGCGCCGTGCAGCTGGGCGCCACGCTCAAGGCCGACGAACTGCTGGCCGAGACCCCCGACACCCTGCTGCGCCGTCTGTTCTGGGAAGACCTGCAGGCCGCCGGCTTGCGCGTGTTTGAGCCGCTGACGCCGCATTTCCATTGCTCTTGCTCGCGCCCCAAGGTGGCGGGCATGCTGCAGTCGCTGGGCCAGGAAGAGATCGAAGGCATCATCGCCGAGCGCGGCCAGGTCGAGATCCACTGCGACTTCTGCGGCCTGCGCTATGAATTTGATCCGGTCGACTGCGCCCAGTTGTTCTCGGCCACCCATATCGCCACCGGCGCCGGTGCCGGCGCGCAGCAGCACCACTGAGCGGCAGGCGCGGGGCGGCACGGCGGAAACAACCGCCTTGCCGGCCTGTCCAACGGCTGTACGATGGCAACATCCAGCTGCCGCAAGCGAGCCTGAGAACAGCCATGTCCGCCCGGGCCACCCCCTCCCTGCCTGAATCTCCCGCGATCGTGCCGGCCGTGCTGCGCCGCATTGCCGCCTGCACCGCGATCGGCGCACTGCTGCTGGCCGCCGGCTGCGCAGAGCTGCCGCGCGACGTCAACGGCTCGCCGCCCACGGCGCGGCTGGCGCCCAACGCCATCCCGCCAGCGCCGCTGACCGCTGACGACAAGCAGAAGCTCGACACGCTGAACCAGCAGATACTGCGCGAACAGGCAGCCGCGATCGCGCTCGACCAGCAGGCCGCGGCCGCGCGCGCGGCTTATGGCTATCCGAACACCAGCTGGAGCCTGTATTACGGGGGATGGGGTGGCGGCCACTGGGGCGGCGGCGTCAGCGTCGGTATGCCCGGCTGGGGCTGGGGCGGTTATCCGTACGGCTGGTGGTGACGGACAGCCGGCGGGCTGGATCCAAGCCCGCCGACAGCGAGTGGCAAGACGCCCCTTAGTGGCCACCTCTTCCGGCGACCGAATTCGACGGCGGCGGCAACGGCGGCGTGGCGCTGACCTTGGGCGCCGGCGCGACAAACTGCACGAAGACCTCGCCTTCTTTCACCATGCCCAGCTCATAGCGGGCACGTTCCTCGATCGCGCCGGTGCCGTCCTGCAGGTCGGCGACTTCGCCTTCCAGCTTGGCGTTGCGCAGCTTGAGCGTCTGGTTGCGGGTGCCCTGCTCGGTCAGTTGCCGGTTCAGGTCCCACACGCGCAGCCATCCGCCCTTGCCCAGCCAGAGTGGGTACTGGATGGCAAGCAGCAGCACGAACAACAGCAGCGAAATCAGGCGCATGAAAGATGGCGGACAGGAAATTCCGCACAATGATCTGCGAACTCAGCCTAGAAGGCAATTACCAGGCAGATTTCGATACAAAAACGGCGGCGGCCAGGGAATCCCGGCCGCCGCCATTCCATCCGCTTGCTGTCGCTCCCGCACAAGCGGGAACGACGGGGCAAGCTGTCAGCGCAGGTTGTAGAACGCGCCCTTGCCCGGGTAGCTGGCGATATCGCCCAAGTCTTCCTCGATGCGCAGCAGCTGGTTGTACTTGGCCATGCGGTCCGAGCGCGACAGCGAGCCGGTCTTGATCTGGCCGGCGTTGGTGCCCACGGCGATATCGGCAATGGTGCTGTCTTCGGTCTCGCCCGAGCGGTGCGAGATCACGGCGGTGTAGCCGGCGCGCTTGGCCATCTCGATGGCGGCAAAGGTTTCGGTCAGGGTGCCGATCTGGTTGATCTTGATCAGGATCGAGTTGCCGATGCCCTTTTCGATGCCTTCCTTCAGGATCTTGGTGTTGGTGACGAACAGGTCGTCGCCCACCAGCTGCACGCGCGTGCCCAGCTTCTCGGTCAGCGTCTTCCAGCCGTCCCAGTCGCCTTCGGCCATGCCGTCCTCGATCGACACGATCGGGAACTTGTCGCACAGGTTGGCCAGGTAGTCGGCGAACTGCGTCGAGGTCAGCTTCAGGCCTTCGCCCTCCAGCTGGTACACGCCTTCGGCCTCGTGGTAGAACTCGCTGGCGGCGCAGTCCAGCGCCAGCAGCACGTCTTCACCGGCGCGGTAGCCGGCCTTCTCGATGGCCTGCACCACGGTGTTCAGGCATTCCTCGTTGGACGAGAAATTCGGGGCGAAGCCGCCTTCGTCGCCCACCGCGGTGGACATGCCCTTGTCGGCCAGGATCTTCTTCAGCGCGTGGAAGATCTCGGCGCCGCAGCGCAGGGCTTCGCGGAAGCTGGTCTGCGACACCGGCATGATCATGAATTCCTGGATGTCCAGGCTGTTGTTGGCATGCGCGCCGCCGTTGACGATGTTCATCATCGGCACCGGCAGTTGCATCGCGCCCGAACCGCCGAAGTAGCGGTACAGCGGCAAGCCGGCTTCTTCAGCGGCGGCCTTGGCCACGGCCATCGACACGGCCAGCATGGCATTGGCGCCCAGGCGGCCCTTGTTCTCGGTGCCGTCGAGGTCGATCAGGGTGCGGTCCAGGAAGGCCTGCTCGGAGGCGTCCAGGCCCATGATGGCTTCGGAGATTTCGGTGTTGATGTGCTCGACGGCCTTCAGCACGCCCTTGCCCAGATAGCGGCTCTTGTCGCCGTCGCGCAGCTCGATGGCTTCGCGCGAACCGGTCGACGCGCCCGACGGAACCGCTGCACGGCCCATCACGCCGGATTCCAGCAGCACGTCGCATTCGACGGTGGGGTTGCCGCGCGAGTCGAGAACCTCGCGACCGATGATATCTACGATTGCACTCATGAATTCCTCTCTGACTGTTGATTCTTGCTGCTGCTGATTACTTCAAGCTGTGCCCGTGTCAGGCGCATGTCAAACTGCCCGACAACCCTCAGGCAGCGCCTTCCACCACGATCATGTTCATCTTCGCCGCGTGCTCGCGCGACTTGCGCGCGGCGCGGTAGGCCTCGCCGTCGTGGAACGACTTGGCGGCTTCATAGCTGGGGAATTTCAGCACCACGACGCGCGTCGGCGCCCAATCCCCTTCCAGCGGCTCGGTCTTGCCGCCGCGCACCAGCACCTCGGCGCCATGGATCTGCATGGCCTTGCTCGAGAGCACCTTGTATTCTTCGTACTGCTGGGGGTCGGTCACGTCGATGTAGGCGATGATATAGCCGGCGGCCATAGAGAATCTCCCGATTTTTTGTATTGTCTTTCGATATGGTTTGTCACCACCGGCTTCCACGAAGGGCGCGGTGGTGACAAAACCGGGCCTGCTCAGGCGCAGGCCGGCCAGCCGAAGTTGTCTTCCAGGAAGCCGGCGCGCTTGACCAGCGTGTCCAGGTCCTTAAGCACGGCCAGCAGTTCCTTCATGCGCGACAGCGGCACCGCGTTGGGGCCGTCGGACATGGCCTTGCTCGGGTCCGGGTGCGTTTCCATGAAGAGGCCCGCCACGCCGGTAGCGACGGCGGCGCGGGACAGCACCGGCACGAACTCGCGCTGGCCGCCCGAGCTGGTGCCCTGGCCGCCCGGCAGCTGCACCGAGTGGGTGGCGTCGAACACCACCGGGGCACCGGTCTCGCGCATGATCGCCAGCGAGCGCATGTCGGACACCAGGTTGTTGTAGCCGAACGAGACACCACGCTCGCAGGCCATGAAGACATCGTCAGGCAGACCGGCTTCGCGCGCGGCGTCGCGCGCCTTGTCGATGACGTTCTTCATGTCGTGCGGCGCCAGGAACTGGCCCTTCTTGATATTCACCGGCTTGCCGCTCTGAGCGCAGGCACGGATGAAATCGGTCTGGCGGCACAGGAACGCCGGCGTCTGCAGCACGTCCACCACGGCGGCGACGGGCTTGATCTCGTCGATCTCGTGGATGTCGGTCAGCACCGGCACGCCGATCTCGCGCTTGACCGTCGCCAGGATCTCCAGGCCTTTTTCCATGCCCAGGCCGCGGAACGACTTGCCCGAAGACCGGTTGGCCTTGTCGAACGACGACTTGTAGATGAACGGGATGCCCAGTTCAGCGGTGATGGCCTTGAGCTCGCCGGCCGTATCCAGCGCCATCTGCTCCGACTCGATCACGCACGGACCTGCGATCAGGAAGAACGGCTGGTCGAGGCCGGCCTCGAATCCACAGAGTTTCATGACTGTCTCTCCTGCTTGCCGCCGGGACTCAGGCGCCCTTGCGCTGCTGGCTGGCCAGCGCGGCTTCGACGTAGGCCTTGAACAGCGGGTGGCCGTCGCGCGGCGTCGAGGTGAATTCCGGGTGGAACTGTACGCCGACGAACCAGGGGTGCATCGACTCGGGCAGCTCCATCATTTCCGGCAGGTTCTCGGTCGGCGTGCGCGCCGAGATCACCATGCCGGCCTTTTCCAGCGTCGGCACGTAGTGGTTGTTGACCTCGTAGCGGTGACGGTGGCGTTCGTTGACCTCGGCGCCGTAGATCGTCGAGGCCTTGGTGCCTTCCTTGACCGGCACGCGCTGGGCGCCCAGGCGCATGGTGCCGCCCAGGTCGGAATTGGCCGAGCGCTGCTCGACCTTGCCTTCGCGGTCCACCCACTCGGTGATCAGTGCGACCACCGGGTGCTCGGTTTCCAGGTTGAACTCGGTCGAGTTGGCGTCGGTCATGCCGGCCAGGTGGCGGGCAAACTCGATCACGGCCAGCTGCATGCCCAGGCAGATGCCCAGGTAGGGGATGTTGTTCTCGCGGGCGTACTGGATCGCGCGGATCTTGCCTTCCGTGCCGCGCTTGCCGAAGCCGCCCGGCACCAGGATGGCGTCCAGCGGGGCCAGCACTTCGAGGTGGCCCGATTCCAGTTCCTCGGAATCGATGTACTCGATGTTGACGCGCGTGGCGGTATGCATGCCGGCGTGGCGCAGGGCCTCGATCAGCGATTTGTACGACTCGGTCAGGTCGACGTACTTGCCGACCATGCCGATGGTGATCTCGTGCTCGGGGTTTTCCTGGGCGTTGACCAGCTTCTGCCACATCGACAGGTCGGCCGGCTTGGGATCCAGGCGCAGCTCCTCGCAGATCAGGCGGTCCAAGCCCTGCTCGTTGAGCATCTGCGGGATCTTGTAGATGCTGTCCGCATCCCACACCGAAATCACGGCGTCCTGCGGGATATTGGCGAACAGCGAAATCTTGGCGCGCTCGTCGTCCGGGATCGGGCGGTCGGCGCGGCACAGCAGTGCGGTCGGCGAGATGCCGATTTCACGCAGCTTCTGCACCGAGTGCTGGGTCGGCTTGGTCTTGAGCTCGCCGGCGCTGGCAATGAACGGCACCAGCGTCAGGTGCACGAAGGCGCAGTGGTTGCGGCCCATGCGCAGGCTCATCTGGCGCGCGGCTTCCAGGAACGGCAGCGATTCGATGTCACCCACGGTGCCGCCGATTTCCACCAGCGCCACGTCGGCCTTGCCGTCGTGCGACGCCGCGGCGCCCTTCTCGACGAAAGCCTGGATCTCGTTGGTGATATGCGGGATCACCTGCACGGTCTTGCCCAGGTATTCGCCGCGGCGCTCCTTGCGGATCACCGATTCGTAGATCTGGCCGGTGGTGAAGTTGTTCGACTTGCGCATCTTGGCCGAGACGAAACGCTCGTAGTGGCCGAGATCCAGGTCGGTTTCAGCACCGTCTTCCGTGACAAACACCTCGCCATGCTGGAAAGGGCTCATCGTGCCGGGGTCGACGTTGATGTAGGGATCTAGCTTGAGGAGGGTGACTTTGAGGCCGCGCGACTCAAGAATGGCCGCGAGCGAGGCAGCAGCGATGCCCTTGCCGAGAGAAGAGACGACGCCACCGGTGACGAAGACGAATTTGGTCATAAACCGAGCTTGCCGGGGAAATCGGGATTATACATGAGAGCCCGATTCCCGCCGACCCGGAAATTGTGACAGCACCCCTCCTCGGCGGGGCTGCAACAAGGTCTCACGCTGTGTTGCGGCGCATGCGCCGCACGCCTGCCGCATGCCCCCAGTACACCCGCCTCAGCGCCCCTCGTGGCGCATCGCGCCGATCAGGTCGCGCACCAGCTGCGCCGTCTCCCGCGGCCGCTCCATCGGGTACAGATGGCCGCCTTCAATAAAGCGCAGGTTCGGGCCGACCAGCTTGCGGGTGGCACCCAGCCCGCACTGGCGCACCTCGCGCGAACGCGTGCCGGCGACAAAGCCAACCGGCACCGGCGCGCCGCGCGCCACCTTGCGCCCCAGGCTGGTCGGCAGCGTGCGGTAGATCCAGTATTCGACCTCGCGGTCAAAGCGCAGCCGCCGCTCGTTGTCCTTGCCGGTCGGCTCGGTGCCGTGGATGGCGTAGTCGCGCAGCACTTCCTGGTCCCACACCGCAAAGTTGGGCTTGGCGCGGAAGTGCTCCCAGACCGCCTCGGCATCCGGCCAATGGGTGCGCCGGTTCCTGGTTACCGCTGCCGGGCCGGGCTTTTCGTCCATGCCGAACATCTGCGCGGTCTTCAACAGCGACGCGCGCCAGCCGGCAATGATCGGCGAATCCAGCATCACCACGCCGCGCACGCGCTCCGGGCGCCGCAGCGCCGCCATCAGCGACAGGAACCCGCCCAGCGAATGGCCCACCAGCCACACCGGCTCGTGGTACTGGCGGTCGATCTCGCCGAGCAGCTCCTCCACCAGGTGCGGCCAGCCGCGCGTCACCGGGAATTCGGGCTTGTGCCCGTAGCGGTCCACGGCGCGGAATTCGAAGTCGCCGTCCAGTTCGCCGAACAGCTTGCGGTAGGTGGTCACCGGAAAGCCGTTGGCATGGGAAAAATGGATGATTTCGCGCATCGCTTATTGCCTTGCCGGCCCTCAGTCCTGGGTACGCGACGGATTGCGCTTGGCGCGCACCGGCTGGCCCCAGCAGTCGGTTTCGCCGGTGCGCGTCAGCGGAAACTCGGCCGTCGCGCCGGCCGCCCAGTCCGGGTTATGGATTTCACCGAAGACCTGGCGCAGGCGCTGGCCCCAGGTGTCGCGGATCATGCGGAAATAGGCGTTGCGCTCGTCGATATTGACGAAGCGCGACACGCATAGCGAATCAGCCTCATAGACCAGCAGGTCCAGCGGCAACCCCACTGAGATATTGGACTTGAGCGTTGAGTCCATCGAGATCAGCGCGCACTTGGCGCCCTCGTCCAGTGGCAGCGACGGCTGCACCACGCGATCGATGATGGGCTTGCCATACTTGGCCTCGCCGATCTGGAAATAACAGTTCTCGGGCGTGGCCTCGACAAAATTGCCCGCCGCGTAGACATTGAAGAGGCGCACCCGTTCGCCGCGCACCTGGCCGCCGAAGATCAGGCTGACATTGAATTCGATGCCGGCATCGCGCAGCGCATGCGCGTCGCGCTTGTGCACCTGGCGCACCGCCTCGCCGACAATGGAAGCAGCCTCGAACATGTCGCGCGCGGTCCACAGCGAGTGCTTCTCATCATGGTTCTCGGCCAGGATCTGGCGCACCGACTGGCTGATCGCCAGGTTGCCGGCGGTCATCAGCACCATTACGCGGTCGCCGGGTTCTTCGAACACCGTCATCTTGCGCGACGTGGAGATGGCATCTACCCCCGCATTGGTGCGGGAATCGGACAGGAATACCAGGCCGGTATCCAGCCGCATGGCTACACAGTAAGTCATGGTCTTGTTTTGGTGTGCTTGGCGGCGGCCGGAAGTAGCCAGCCGATGGCCTGCATACCCCGGATTCTAGCGCCGGTGCCGCGGCACCGCGCCCTGCCTGGAATCAGGCACCTAATCAGGTAAAAAGCGGCGTTATACTCACATTTACTTCGAGCGTCTCGCCGGAACCCCCTTCCAGGATGCCCCTGACTGGTGCAGCTGACGCGTAATCGCGCCCCACCGCGAGGCGTATATGGCGCTCGTCGGTAAGGCAGCCGTGGGTGATGTCGACGCTGCACCACACCTCGCGCGCCGGGTCCAGGCATATGTCGGCCCAGGCATGGCTGGCCATCTCGATCGCGGCCGGATCGTAGAAGTATCCGCTCACATAGCGTGCCGGGATGCCCAGCGCCCGGCACGCCGCCACCATCACCTGCGCCTGGTCCTGGCACACGCCGCTGCCCAGGCTGAAGGCCTCGGCTGCCGAAGTGCCGACGTCAGTGGTGTTGGGCTTGTAGCGCACCCGCTCAGCAATCCCCTGGGCCAGCGCCAGCAGCGCCGGAATCTCGTGCCCGGCCGCCAGGAACGGAGCGGCAAACGCCTGCATCTCCGGCGGCGCCGAGGTCAGTGGCGTGCTGCCGAGGAAGTACAGCGGCGACACCCGGGACTCGCCGGGGGGCGGGGCGTCACAGAACGCATGGTGGCCATCCCGGTCGAGGTCGCCATGCGGCGGCAGCACTTCCACCTCCCCGCTGGCTTCGATCGAGATGGTGCTGGTCGGTCCGGCCACTGTGAAGTTGTGCACGATGTTGCCGAAGCCATCGTGCGCCGCCGACGGATTGCCAGGCGCGGCCAGTTGCCAGCGGTGCACGGTCTGCAGCGGGCCGAACGCGGCTCGAGCCGCACTTCGTGCACGCTGCGGCGCACCGGCCCGGCATAGCGGTAGACAGTATGGTGATGGATCTTGTATTTCACGGTATCAGGGCGCGGCGGCGGCACATGGAGGCTGCCGGCGGCCCATTTCAGGCAGCCAGCAGCGGCACGAGGAAGTCCCGGCTGATGCCATTGCCGAGATCGCCGATGCGCTCCAGGAAGCTGGTCAGGTACGGGTGCAGGCCGACCGCGAAAATATCGTCGATGCGCGCGTACTTCAGGTCGGCGTGGAGTTTACCAGCCTGGCGCTCAGTTTCCGCCGATTGCTGGTTGCGCACCGTGTGGAGGATGGCCACCACCTCGTCCATGCTCGACACCAGCGAGCGCGGCATGTCGGGCCGCAGAATCAGCAGCTCGGCCACACGCTGCGGCGTAATGACCGCGCGATAGACCTTGCGGTAGACCTCGAAGCCCGATACCGAGCGCAGCACCGCGGCCCAGTGATAGAAATCGTTCTGGTCCCGGTTGGCATCGCTCTCGTCGCTGCCCGATGCCTGGAACTTGACGTCGAGTATCCGCGCGGTGTTGTCGGCGCGCTCCAGAAACGTGCCCAGCCGCATGAAGTGGAAGGCATCGTCCTTGAGCATGGTGCCGAACTGGACCCCGCGCGCCAGGTGCGAGCGGAACTTGACCCACTCGAAGAAGCGCGACGGGTCTTCCTTCAGCACGCCGTCGGCGATCAGGCGCTGCACCTCCAGCCAGGTGGTGTTGACGGTCTCCCAGACCTCGGTGGTCAGCGAGCCGCGCACCGCGCGCGCGTTCTCGCGCGCCGCGCGCAGGCAGCTCATGATGGACGAGGCGTTGGTCATGTCGCGCACCATGAAGTCGATCACATCATCGCGCGACAGCAGTCCGTACTTGTGGTCGAAAACGTCGGTCAGTTCGGAGATATCGAGCATGGCCCACCAGCCCTGCTCGGCCACCTCGGCCGATTGCGGCAAGAGCGAGGTCTGGTAGTTGACGTCGAGCATGCGCGCGGTGTTCTCCGCGCGCTCGGTGTAGCGGGCCATCCAGAACAGGTGGTCGGCGGTGCGGCTCAGCATGCGGGCTCTCCTGGCGTGGCGGCGGTCGCCATGGCGGTCATTGCGGCGGTCATCAAGTGGTTCGCGTTCATCGTTCCAGCACCCAGGTGTCCTTGGTGCCGCCCCCTTGCGAGGAATTCACCACCAGCGAGCCTTCGCGCAGCGCCACGCGGGTCAGGCCGCGGGCACCATGCGCACCTCCTTGCCTGACAGCACGAACGGGCGCAGATCGATATGGCGCGGCGCGATGCCCGACTCCACATAGGTCGGGCAGGTCGACAGCGACAGCGTCGGCTGCGCGATGTACTGCTCCGGGCGCGCCTTCACCACTTCGCGGAAGGCATCGATCTCGGCCCGCGTGGCGGCCGGGCCGACCAGCATGCCGTAGCCGCCGGCGCCGTGGGTTTCCTTGACCACCAGCGCTTCCATATGGTCCAGCACATACTGCAGGTCGTCCGGGCGCCGGCACATATAGGTCGGCACGTTGCTGAGGATCGCCTCTTCGCCCAGGTAGAAGCGGATCATGTCGGGCACGTACGGATAGATCGACTTGTCGTCGGCCACGCCCGTGCCGATGGCGTTGCAGATGGTCACGTTGCCGGCGCGGTAGACCGACAGCAGGCCGGCCGCGCCCAGCGAGGAATCGTGGCGGAACACCAGCGGGTCGAGGAAGTCGTCGTCGACGCGGCGGTAGATCACGTCGACGCGCTGCGGGCCCTGCGTGGTGCGCATGAACAGGTGATCGTCCTCGACGAAGAGATCGCTGCCTTCGACCAGCTCCACGCCCATCTGCTGCGCCAGGAAGGCATGCTCGAAGTAGGCCGAGTTGTACATGCCCGGCGTCAGCACCACCACGGTGGGATCGGCAATGGCCTGCGGCGATACCCCGCGCAGCATGTCGAGCAACAGGTCAGGATAGTGGGCCACCGGCGCCACGCGGTTGCGCGCGAACAGGTCCGGGAACAACCGCATCATCATCTTGCGGTTTTCCAGCATGTACGACACGCCCGAGGGCACGCGCAGGTTGTCTTCCAGCACGTAGAACTCGCCCTCGCCGGCGCGCACCACGTCGATGCCGGCCACGTGCGCATAGATGTCGTGCGGCACGTTTACGCCGAGCATCTCGGGCCGGTACTGGGCGTTGTTGTAGATCTGGTCGGGCGGAATCACGCCGGCGCGGATGATGTCCTGGCCGTGGTAGATGTCGTGGACAAAGCGGTTGAGCGCGGCCACGCGCTGGCGCAGGCCTTTTTCCAGCAGCGCCCATTCGCTGGCCGGGAAGATGCGCGGGATCACGTCGAACGGAATGGTGCGTTCGGTGCCGCTGTTGGCTTCATCCTTGTCGCCATAGACGGCAAAGGTAATGCCCACACGCCGGAAGATCAGGTCGGCCTCGGCGCGCTTGTTGCCCATCGTGCTTTCAGACTGCCGCGCCAGCCAGTCAGCGAAATGCCGGTAATGCGGCCGCGCCGCGCCTTCAGGCAATGCTTGCCCCGCCTGGATGACCCATTGCGCCCCGTCCGTGCGCCAGTCCAGCATCTCGTCGAAATACCGCCCCGCCATGATGGCCGTTCCTCCATGTCGCGGGCTTCCGGTGCTACCGCTTCACTGCGACTTCGGGGTCGCTACCGGCTGCCCTGGTTTTGCCCTGGTTTTCTGTCCCCAGCCCGCCGCGCCTGCCCGTTCGGGGCTCACGGCGATACTGTCGAGTCACTGGCCCTTTCAGCATACCCGTACCGGCGAAACCCGCAAGCTGGCGGGTGCCCGGCCGGCACGGAAAGTGAACTAGCAAGATGTCTGCCAGCGCACGAAAAAACGGCCGCCAGCCTGGCTGGCGGCCGCTTGCGGGCCGAGCGGGAAGGGGCCGGCCGGAACGCCCGGCGAGGTCGGCAGGTCAGCGCGCCGCGCCGGCGCCCTGGGGCACCGTGGCCTGGAGGATGGTGGCGACCAGCGCCTCGGGGGACTGGCGGATGTCGAGCACCAGCGCGTCGCTGGGCTCTTCCAGCGTATCGAACTGGCTTTGCAGCAGGTCGGGGTTGAAGAAGTGTTCCGTGCGCGCGGACAGGCGCGTGCCGATCAGGGACGCATCGCCCTTCATGAAGACGAAGGTCACGCCGCCGTCGGGCGGGGTCAGCCGGTCGCGGTAGGCCTGGCGCAGTGCCGAGCAGGTGAACACATGGGTGCGGCCTTCGGCTCGGGCCGCGTCGATGGCGGCGCGCATGGCCGCCAGCCACGGCCAGCGGTCTTCGTCGGTCAGCGGGATGCCCGCGTGCATCTTGGCCTTGTTGGCGTCGCTGTGGAATGCATCGGCATCATGGAAGCCGCAGCCCAGGCGCTGTGCCAGCAACTGGCCAACCGTGGTCTTGCCGCTGCCGGAAACGCCCATCAGGATATAGATCATGTCTGCTCCGTCGGTCTTGGTATCGGATGGTGTCGCCATCCTTGTCTGTCCTTATCGGTCCAGCCGGACGTCCTTGCGGCGGCGCAAAGACGTCCGGGGGGCGCTGCCGCCCCGCAGGGAACTTCAGGGGAAAATCGGCCTCAGGCCTGGCTATTGTGCGACGGATTGCGCCGCTGCGGTACGTTGGCGCCCGCCTGCGCCGGCCTCGGCATCCGCCTCGGACAGGTCAAGTGCGCTGCCACCCTCTTCCGCGATGCGCGCATGGCGCCGGAACAGGCCAAACAGGCCGCGCCCCAGGCTGAACTGCGCGAAATCGTCGTCCGGCGCCGCGGCCAGCTCGCGCGCCGCGAATTCGCCTTCGTCGCCCAGCCACTGCAGCGTGCCGGCAATGGCATCGACACGGATGCGGTCGCCATCGCGCACGCGCGCCAGCGCGCCACCGGCCAGCGCCTCGGGGCCGACGTGGATCACCGCCGGCACCTTGCCCGACGCGCCGGACATGCGGCCGTCGGTCACCAGCGCCACCTTGTGGCCGGCGTCCTGCAGCGCGCCCAGCACTGGGGTCAGGCGGTGCAGCTCGGGCATGCCGTTGGCGTTCGGCCCCTGGAAACGCACCACCGCGACCAGGTCGCCAGTCAGCTCGCCCGCATCGAAGGCAGCCTGCAGCGCCTCCTGCGCATCGAACACCCGCACTGGCGCCTCCACCACGCGGTGCTCCGGCGCCACCGCCGAGACCTTGATCACGCCACGGCCCAGGTTGCCCTGCATCAGCCGCAGCCCGCCCTCGGCCGAGAAAGGCTCCGCGGCCGTCGCCAGCACCTGCGCGTCGCCGCTGTGCGCGGCGCCGTCGCGCCAGCGCAGCACGCCGTCGGTCATCACCGGCTCCTGCGCATAGCGGGCCAGCCCGGGGCCGGCCACGGTCTGCACGTCCTCATGCAGCAGACCGGCCTGCAGCAGTTCGCGGATAACGAAGCCGGCGCCGCCCGCCGCATGGAAGTGGTTCACATCGGCCGAGCCATTCGGGTAGACGCGCGCCAGCAGCGGCGTGATGCGTGACAGCAGGTCGAAATCATTCCAGTCGATCACGATGCCCGCGGCGCGCGCCATCGCCACCAGGTGGATGGTGTGGTTGGTGGAGCCGCCAGTCGCCAGCAGGCCGACCATGGCGTTGGCAATAGCGCGTTCGTCGACGATGCGCGCCAGCGGCAGGTATTCATCGCCGCGCGCGCGCAGGGCGATCGCGCGTTGCGCGGCCGCCGCGGTCAGCGCATCGCGCAGGCCGCTGTCCGGATGCACGAAGGCCGCGCCCGGCAGGTGCAGGCCCATGATCTCCATCAGGAACTGGTTGCTGTTGGCGGTGCCGTAGAAGGTGCAGGTGCCGGCGCCGTGGTAGGCCTGGCATTCGGCTTCGAGCAGCGCATCGCGCCCGACCTGGCCGGTGGCGTAGAGCTGGCGCACGCGCGCCTTCTCCTTGTTGGGCAGCCCGCTGGCCATCGGGCCCGCCGGCACGAACACCATCGGCAGGTGACCGAACTGCAGCGCGCCCATCAACAGCCCCGGCACGATCTTGTCGCACACGCCCAGCATCAGCGCCGCATCAAAGGTGTTGTGCGACAGCGCCACCGCGGTGCCCATGGCAATCGCATCGCGCGAGAACAGCGACAGCTCCATGCCCGGGTTGCCCTGCGTGATGCCGTCGCACATGGCCGGCACGCCGCCAGCCACCTGCGCCACCGCGCCCACCGCGCGCGCGGCCTCGCGGATCACGGCGGGGTAGCGCTCGTACGGCTGGTGCGCCGACAGCATGTCGTTGTACGCGGTGACGATGCCCAGGTTGGGGGCATGGTCGACGCGCAGCTTCAGCTTGTCGTTGGCCGGCAGTGCGGCAAAGCCGTGCGCCAGGTTGGCGCAGGACATGCCGCGCAGCGGCCCAAGTTCAGCCTGCGCGCGCTCGCAGCGGGCAAGGTAGGCGGCGCGGCTGGCGCGGCTGCGCGCAGCGATGCGCTCGGTGACGGCAAGAAGCTCGGCATGGACGGCAGAAGGCATGGCGGAGACGTTCCTTGTGGGCTTGGTGGCGGCGCGACAATGCCGCGCCATCGCATGTAGATTTTCTACAGATCGCCGCCATTATACCGAGCACAAGCGCGCCGTCGACCCGCTCATGCATCACAATTGCGCAGAAATTCCCGGAATTAGGGCAAACCCCGAGGGCGGGCGGCGCACCATTTCGGGCAAGATGCAGCGCCATCCGATGTAGAATCTCTACAAATCCGAAACCCCGACCCTGCCGCCCGCCGCCATGCGCGACCGAATCCTAGCCGTCTACGACACGCTCCGCCCTTCTGAACGCCGCCTGGCCGACTATGTCGCCCGGCATGGCGCCGCCGTGATCCGGCTGTCGATGCCCGAGCTGGCCGAGCGCGCCGGCGTGTCGCAGCCCACCATCGCGCGCTTCTGCGCGGCACTGGGCTACGACGGCTTCCGCGAATTCAAGCTGCAGTTCGCACAGAACGTCGGTGGCGGCACGCCCTTCGTGCACCAGGACGTCGCGGCCGATGACCGCCCGGCGGACATCGCCGGCAAGGTCTTCGACCGCACCATTGCCACGCTGATGAGCGTGCGCAATGCGCTCTCCGCCGACCAGATCGAGCATGGCATCCAGCTGCTCGCCGGCGCACGGCGCATCGAGTTCTACGGCTGCGGCAACTCCGGCATCGTCGCGCTGGATATCCAGCACAAGTTCTTCCGGCTGGGCATGCCGACCGTTGCGTATTCCGACCCGCATGTATTCAGCATGTCGGCCGCGCTGCTCGCCCGTGGCGACGTGGCTGTGCTGGTCTCCAACAGCGGCCGCACCTGGGACATGCTGACCGCCGCCACGCTGGCGCGCAGCAGCGGCGCCAGCGTGCTGGCGATCACGCACAGCGGCTCGCCGCTGGCGCGGCTGGCCGACGTCTGCGTGTTCTCCGACGTCGAGGAAGACAGCGAGGTCTATACGCCGATGACCTCGCGCATCAGCCACCTGGTGCTGGGCGACGTCCTGGCCGCCGGCGTGGCGCTGGCGCGCGCGGACACCGTCGCCCCCGCCTGCAGCGCGCCAAGGCGCATCTGCGCGAACGGCGCATTGCCGGCGCGGAGCCGGCCCGGCCCGTGCCGCCGGCAAGAACCCGCGTGAAACCCACGGCGCGGACGGAGCCAGCCACGACAGCGCCGCCCGCCACACGCCCGCGCCGCCGCAAGCCCAGCTAACCGGCTAGCGCGGCGCCGGCGGCCGCGCCCGCCAGTAGCGCGGCTGTGCCTGCCGAAACATCGATAACGCGTATCCCGTGGGCGCGGTGGCCATGGTCACCGCGCCGGTTTCGTCGGTCCGGTAGCGCAGGATCCCCGCGCGGCCGTAGCGTTCCCATACCTCGGCAGCCGGATGGCGGTAGCGGTTGGCATAACCCAGCTGGAACACAGCGGCCGACGGGCGTACCGCTTCCAGCCAGGCCGCGCCGGACGAAGTGCCACTGCCATGGTGCGGCACCACCAGTACGTCGGCGCGCAGCGCCTCGGCCGGCAACCGGTCGATCAGCGCACGCACCTGCGCCACCCCGATATCGCCGGTCAGCAGCAGGCTGTGGGCGGCCGTGTCCACGCGCAGCACGCAACTGCGCGCATTGCTGGCGATGGCGGCCTGCTGGACCTGCTCCGCGAGCGGATACAGCACCGTAAAGCGCACGCCGTCCCACTCCCACTGCTGGCCCGCCGCGCACGGCGGCCAGTTGCTTGCCGCCGGGCCAAGCAAAGCGTGCCCGGCGGGCGCACCGGTGCTGCGCGCGGCCACGGCCACCGCCGCAGCAACGTCCGCCACACCGCCGGCATGGTCGGCGTCTTCATGGCTGACCATCAGGTGGTCGAGCCGGCCAATCCCCTCGCCACGCAGCAATGGCACCACCACCTGAGCGCCGGCGCTGGACCCCGACGCATAGGCCGGCCCGGCGTCATACAGCAGCACATGCGAACGCGTCCGCACCAGCACCGCGGTGCCCTGCCCCACGTCGAGCATCACCGCGCGGAACTCGCCGGGCGCAACCGGGGGCCGCGCGCCAGCAGCATCGGCAGCATCAGCAACCCGCCGTGCCATCGCACGCGTGCCGTGGCGACAGGCGCAACCAGCAGCCCGACCCCGAGCGCGGCGAGAGCCAGCGCCAGCGGCCCCGCACTGGCCGCGTCCCACATCGCCCATGGCAGCACCGAAAGCCATTCCAGCATGGCGGCCAACGCCACCATGGCCAGATGGGCCACCGCCAGCACCGGCACGGCCAGCGCCATCGGCACGGCCGCGGCCAGCAGCGCCAGCGGCGTCACCAGCAGGCTGACCACCGGGATGGCCACCGCATTGGCCAGCGGCGACACCACCGATACCTGGCCGAACAGCAACAAGGTCAGCGGCACCAGGCCGATGGTCACGGCCCACTGCGTGCGCGCCCCGGCGGCAAGCGTGGTCCGCAGGCGTTGCCAGCGCCCTGCCGCCGCGACATCCCGGCCGGGCGGGGCCGCGAAGAAGATGACCGCCACCGCACCGAAGGACAGCCAGAAGCCGGGCAACATCACCGCCCACGGATCCAGCAGCAACGCCACCAGCGCCGCCCAGGCCAGCACCACCGAGGCGGGCGGCGCGCGCGCCCCCCAGACCGCAACGGCAGCCACGCACAGCATGGCCACGGTGCGCAGCGCCGGGATCTGCATGCCAGCCAGCAATCCATACGCCAGCGCACTCGCCACCGCCGCCACCAGGGCAGCCTGCCGGGCCGGCAGCCACAGCGGCAGCGGCCGGCGCAACCAGCGGCCGAGTCCGAACGAATGCCGCCATAACAGCCCGGCAAGCGACGCCGCCATGCCGGCGATCATGGTGATATGCAGCCCCGAAATGGCAACCAGGTGGCTGACGCCCGTGCGCCGGAACACCTGCCAGTCATCCGCATGGATGCCGCGCTGGTCGCCGATCACCAGCGCAATCAGCACCGCACCGAAACGGGCATTGGCCGGCAGTGCCGCGCGCAGATGCTCGCGCACGGCGGCGCGCCGGGCTTGCACGCGCCATGCCAGCCGCTCCCGGGACGCATCCTGCGCTGGCCCTTGCGCGCGGCGCACATAGCCGGTGGCGCCATAGCCTTGCGCCAGCAGCCAGTAGGCGTAGTCAAAGCCAAAGGGATTGGCGAGCCCGCGCGGACGCCGCAGGCGTACGGTCAGCGTGAGGCGCTGGCCGGGACGCAGGTCCGGCGGCGCGCCGCGCCAGTTGAGGATCACGTGGCGAGGCAGCGCAGCGCCCGGCTCCAGGGTAAAGGCAAAGCGCGTCCCGGCGGCGGTATTCGCGGGCAGGCCCGACACTACGCCGCGCGCGTCGAAGTCGCGCGACTCCAGCGTTGCCGGCAGCCAGTCGCGCATGCGCAGTTCTGCCCGCCACGCCGACCAGCAGAACGCGGCGCCGAACGCCACCCCGGCAAGCGCCAGGCCGCGCAGCGTGACATGCCAATGCCTGCCCCACAAGGCCATGCCGACAGCCACCAGCGCCAGCGCAACGGCAAGCAGGTGCAAGCCATCGCCCGGCGGCAGCGTTGACTGCTGCTGCAGCATCCAGCATCCCGCCACATAGGCCAACACGAACCGACGCACGGCACCTCCCCCGGCTGATCTTGCATAGCCGGAGTTGTACCCGCGCCAGGGCGCGGCAAGCTTGTCAGCCCGTCAAGAAGAATTGGAAGTTGTGTGTCCGGTGCAAACCGGGGGGGCCATGGTGTCCGCAAACCCCGCCAGCCGCGGCATCGCATCCACGGCGTTGCGCCATGTCGCCTGCGCCAGCGTCATCGCATTGATTTCCCGCAATTCAGCCATCACACGTGCCACGCCCGCCACCTCCGCCGGCGTGTTGCGCGCCTTGTGCTGTTCGCCGAACTGATCGTCAGACAGCCACGCCGGCGCGATGTCGGGTGCGTCGGTTTCCAGCACCAGCGCCTCCAGCGGCAGCTCCGTCGCCAGCCGGCGGATCTGCCGCGCACGGCTGAAGGTGACATTGCCGCCGAAGCCGAGCTTCAGGCCCTGCTCGACAAAGCGCCGCGCCTGTTCATTGCTGCCGTTGAAGGCGTGGGCAATGCCGCGCTTCACGCCCAGCTTGCGCAACTGCGCGCCAACCTGGTCCTGCGACTTGCGCACATGCAGCAGCACCGGCAGGTCAAATTCGCGCGCAATCTTCAGCTGCTCCACGTAGAGCCAGGTCTGGTGCTCCGCATCCAGCCCCGCGACGAAGAAGTCGAGCCCGATCTCGCCGATGCCGACAAAGCGCGGGTCGCCCATGCTGGCCGCTACCTCGCGCCGCAGCGTGTCAAGGTCGGCCTGGCCTGCGCCGGGCGAGCATAGCGGATGGATGCCCAGCGCATAGACGCAGCGCGCATCGTGGCGCGCCAGCGCGCGCACGGCCTCGAAGTTCCACACTGCCACCGCCGGCACCACGATGCCGCGCACGCCGGCGGCCTCGGCCGCGTCGGCCACCTGCTGGCGGTCAGCGTCGAACTCGCTGGCATCGAGGTGGCAGTGGGTGTCGATCCACATGGGCTCGGCCGGCTCAGCGTTCCTGGTGCAGGTGTCCGTCGCGCAGCCGCAGCACGCGGTCGCAGCGTCCGGCCAGGTCCAGGTCGTGGGTGACGATGATGAAGCTGGTGCCGAGCGTGCGCGACAGTTCCAGCATCAGGTCATAGACGCCGCCGGCGGTGTGGTCGTCGAGGTTGCCGGTGGGTTCGTCGGCCAGCACGCAGGCCGGCTGCCCCACCAGCGCGCGCGCGATGGCCACGCGCTGGCGCTCGCCACCGGACAGCTCGCCCGGGCGGTGCTTCGCGCGCCCGGCCAGGCCCACGCGCTCCAGCATGGCCTGCGCCACGCCGCGCGCGTCATGCTGGGTCAGGCCGCGGATGCGCATCGGCATGGCCACGTTGTCCAGCGCGGTGAATTCCGGCAGCAGGTGGTGGAACTGGTAGACGAAGCCCAGCTGGCGGTTGCGCACCACGTTGCGCTCGCGCTCGCGCAGCGCCGTGAAGGGCTTGCCGAGCAGCGCGACGCGGCCGGAGTCGGGCTCATCCAGCCCGCCCAGCACATGCAGCAGCGTGCTCTTGCCCGAGCCCGAGGCGCCGACGATGGCAACCTTCTCGCCCGCATCGACGCGCACATCGACGCCGCGCAGCACGTCCACGTCGAGTTCGCCCTGGCGGAAACGCTTGGTCAGGCCCTCGGCCACCAGCACCGGCGCGCCGGTGCGCGGCTGGTCCGCAGCGGGTGTGGGGGTATCGGCATGCAACACGGCTTCACTCATAGCGCAGCGCCTCCGCCGGGTTGACGCGGGCGGCACGCCAGCTGGGGTAGAGCGTGGCCAGCGTGGCCAGCACAAAGGAAATGATGCCGATGGTGGCGATGTCGTTCACGCGGGGATCCGAAGGCAGTTCGCTGATGAAATAGATGTCGCGCGGCAGGAACTGCACGTGCAGCAGCCGCTCGATGAAAGGCACGATCACGTCGATATTGGTGGCGATCAGCGTGCCGCCGGCCACGCCCAGGATGGTGCCGATAAAGCCGATGGCCACGCCCTGCACGATAAAGATCTTCATGATCGAGCCGGGTTGCGCGCCCATGGTGCGCAGGATGGCGATATCGGCCTGCTTGTCGGTGACGGTCATCACCAGCGTGGACACCAGGTTGAACGCGGCCACCGCGATGATCAGCGTCAGGATGATGAACATCATGCGCTTCTCGGTCTGCACCGCGGCAAACCAGTTGCGGTTCTGCTTGGACCAGTCGCGCAGGTAGAGCTCGCCCGACATGGTGCCGGCCAGGTCGTTGGCCACCTGCGGCGCGCGCTGCATGTCCTGCAGCTTCAGGCGCACGCCGGTGGGGCCGCTCAGGCGGAACAGGGTCTCGGCATCATGCATGTTGACCAGCGCCAGCGCGCTGTCGAACTCGAAATGCCCGGACGAGAACACGCCCACCACGGTGAACTGCTTGAGCCGCGGCAGCACGCCCGCCGGCGTGATGGTGCCCTGCGGCGCCACCAGCGTGACCTTGTCGCCGACCTGCACGCCCATGGCGTTGGCCAGCTCGTTGCCCAGCGCAATGCCGAAGCCGCCCGGCGCCAGCGCCGTCATGCTGCCGGCCCGGAACTGGCTGCCGATATCCGACACCTTGGGCTCCTGCGACGGCTCCACGCCGCGCAGCAGCACGCCGCGCACGGCGTCGTCGCGGGTCAGCATGGCCTGGGCCGCGACATAGGGCGCGGCGCCGACCACTTCCTTGTTCTGCAAGGCCTCGGCCGCGGTCTTCTGCCAGTCCGGCAGCGCCGACGGGCCGATCACTTCGATATGCGCCAGCACCGACAGCATGCGGTCGCGCACTTCCTTCTGGAAGCCGTTCATCACCGACAGCACCACGATCAGCGCGGCCACGCCAAGGGCGATCCCGAACATCGAGATCATCGAGATGAACGAAATGAAGGTGTTGCGGCTGGCGCGCTTGCTAGCGCGGGTATATCGCCAGCCGATCTGCCACTCGTAGGGAAAGTTCAAGAGGATTCCTGTTGTTTCGGGAAAGCGCCGGCGCCCCGCCGGGGGGCGCTGGCGGCACTCATGCAAGCCTCGGCGGGCGCCGTCCCGGTCACGCCACGGCGTCGCCCGGGACTGGCGCCGGCCAGCCGGGAGTTTACAATCTCGCCACCATGATGACGCACCTGACCCTGATTGTGCCCTTTTCCGTCCCGCCAGGCGCCGGCGACGACGGCCGGGACGATGTCGTTCCCGGCGCGCTGCTGCGGCAATTGGAGCTGCCCGCGCTCGGAAAGTTGCTGACCCGGGCCGCGCCCGGCCCGCGCGAGCGGCACGACGACCCCTTCCTGCGCAGCCTGCCGCAGGAGCGCTGGCTGGCCGGCAAGGCGGGGCTGGACCCGATCCGGGTGCCGCTGGCGCCCTATATGCGGCTGGCCGACCATGGCGGCACCGTCCCCGCCACCTCCGACGGCCAGTCCTGGACCTGCCTGCAGCCGGTGCACATCCACGCCGCGCGCGATCACCTGGTGCTGATGCCGCCCGCCCAGCTGGGCATCCGGCAGCAGGAAGCCACGGCCCTGCGCGCCGCCATTGACGAGCTGCTGCTGGAATCCGGCATCGCGCTGGAATCGCCGTGCCCGCAGCGCTGGTACCTGCCCGAGGCCGCATTCGGCCCGCTGGAGGCGACCACGCCGCTGCGCGCGGCGGGCCGCAATATCGATATCTGGATGCAGGCCGGCGCGCGCGCGCGCGACTGGCGCCGCCTGCAGAACGAGATCCAGATGACCTGGTATGACCACCGCGTCAACCAGGCGCGCGAGGCCGCCGGCGAGGCGCCGGTCAATTCGGTCTGGCTGTACGGCGGCGGCGCGCTGCAGCCGGTGCCGCGGCTGGCCGATACGGTGCTTAGCAACGATCCCTTCCTGAGCGGGCTGGCGCTGGCCGGCGGCAGCCGCGTGCTGCCGGTGCCGGCCGGCCTGGCTGGCGCCACCGGGGTGGAGGGCACGGTGCTGGCCATGCTCGACAGCGCCACCGAAGCGCATATCGCCGAAGACTGGGGCCTGTGGCTGGACCGCATGCATGGGCTGGATGCCGACTGGTTCGCGCCGGCGCTGGAAGCGCTGGTGGCCGGCCAGGTCGGCGCCATCACGCTGGTGCTGGGCGGAGAGAACCACTTTGCCGAGTTCACCGTGCGCCGCGCCGACCTGCGCAAGTTCTGGCGCGGCATGGGCCCGCGCGGCGACTGGCGCGCGCTGCTTTCCGACCTCGCCTATGCCGCATGAAGCCGCCTGACACGCGCCGCCCCTACCGAAACATCACCTGCCGCCCCGCCCATGACCCGGATCGCCGTCCGCCAATTTTCCCCCGAACACGCCAGCTCGCTGGCCGCCGCCGGCCTGCACCCCACGCTGGCCCGCATCCTGGCCGCGCGCGGCGTGGCCCGCGCCGCCGAACTGGCCACCGACCTGCCCGAACTGGTGCCGCCCGCGGCCATGAAGGGCATCGGCCACGCCGCGGCCTATCTGGCCGACGCCATCGCCGCCGGCAAGCGCCTGCTGATCGTGGCCGACTATGACTGCGACGGCGCCACCGCCTGCGCGGTGGGCGTGCGCGGGCTGCGCATGCTGGGCGCGCGGGTGGAGTACATCGTGCCGAACCGCTTCGAGTACGGCTACGGCCTGACCCCGGAGATCGTAGCGCTGGCGGCCAGGCAGAAGCCGGATGTGATCGTCACGGTCGACAACGGCATCGCTAGCGTCGACGGCGTGGCCGCGGCCAATGCGCTGGGCATCGACGTGGTGGTGACCGACCACCACCTGCCGGGCTCGGAGCTGCCGCAGGCCGCGGTGATCGTCAACCCGAACCAGCCGGGCTGCGAATTCCCCAGCAAGAACCTGGCGGGCGTGGGCGTGATGTTCTACGTGCTGCTGGCGCTACGCGCCGAGCTGCGCCAGCGGGGGTCTACACGCAGGCCACCCAGCCGCCGCTGCAGACGCTGCTGGACCTGGTGGCGCTGGGCACGGTGGCCGACGTGGTCAAGCTGGACACCAACAACCGCATCCTGGTGGCGCAGGGCCTGCGCCGCATGCGCGCCGCACGCATGCAGCCGGGCGTGGCGGCGCTGTTCCGTGCCGCCGGGCGCGAGGCGGCGCGCGCCAATACCTTCGACCTGGGCTTCGGGCTGGGTCCGCGCCTGAACGCCGCCGGCCGGCTCGCGGACATGTCGCTGGGCATTGAATGCCTGCTGACCGAAGATGCCAACCGCGCCTGGGAGATCGCGCAGGAGCTGGACAGCATGAACCGCGAGCGGCGCGACATCGAGGCCGGCATGCAGCAGGAGGCGCTGCAGATCCTGGAGCAGCCGCTGGCCGGCCCCGACCCGTCGGCGCGCTTTACCGTCAGCGTGTTCAACGACACCTGGCACCAGGGCGTGATCGGCATCGTGGCGTCGCGGCTCAAGGACAAATTCCACCGCCCCACCATCACCTTCGCCCCCGGCGACGAGACCACCGTCAAGGGCTCGGGCCGGTCGATCCCGGGCTTCCACCTGCGCGATGCGCTGGACCTGGTGTCCAAGCGCCATCCCGGCATGCTGCTCAAGTTCGGCGGCCACGCCATGGCGGCCGGGCTGACCGTGCGCGCCGAGCGCTTTGCCGAGTTCCAGGAAGCCTTTGAGGCGGTCGGCCGCGAATGGCTGACCGATGACCAGCTGGCGCGCGTGATCGAGACCGACGGCGATATCGAGGACCAGTGCTTCAGCCCGGAATTCGTCACCCTGCTGGAGCAGCAGGTATGGGGCCAGGGCTTCCCGGCGCCGACCTTCTGCGGCGAGTTCGACGTGCTGCGCCAGAGCGTGCTCAAGGGCAAGCACCTGAAGCTGCAGCTGGGGCGCGGCAGCCAGCGCTTCGATGCGATCTGGTTCAACCACGCCGACTCGCTCGGCGCCAGCGCGCAGGTGGCCTACCGGCTCGACAACAACACCTTCAATGGCGTCACCCGCGTGCAGCTGGTGATCGAGCACGCGCAGTAGCGTGCTCCGGGGGTTTCCGCCCCCGTTCAGCCCCGGGACGGCAGGTAAGCAGCGGGATCCACTGGCTTGCCGTTGCCGCGCACCTCGAAGTGCAGCTCGCTCGGGCTCGCGCCCATGCGGCCCACGTCCTGGCCTGCCGATACCTGGGCGCCTTCCGCGACCAGCGGCTGGTCCAGGTTGCCATAGACGGTCAGCCAGTCGTCGCTGTGCTTGACGATCACCAGCATGCCGTAGCCGCGCAGGTTGCCGACGTGGATGGCGCGCCCGGCGCCGGCGGCGCGCACCGTGCCGTTGGCCGGCACCGCGATGCTCAGCCCCTTGCTGGCCGGCGGCGAGAAGCCCGCGGTAACGCGCCCGTCGGCCGGCCATTGCAGGCGGATGCTGCTGGCGGGCGGCCGGGCGGCCGTGCCGCTGTCGACGCGCGGGGTATCGGTCACGGCCTGGCCGGCCGAAGCACTGCCTGACGCACCACCCGGCGGCCGCACGCGGACCAGCTGGCCCACCTCGATCTGGCTGGGGCTGGTGATGTCGCTGTTCCAGCGGGTCAGGTCGCGTACGCTGCGGCGGTGCTTGCGCGCGATCGAATACAGCGTGTCGCCGCGCTCGACGCGGTAGTAGCCGTCCGGCACGGGCCCGCCCGTGGTGCCGCAGCCGGCCGTGACCACGGCCGCGGCGGCCAGCAGCAGGCCCAGCGCGCGGCGCCGGCCTGGCTCGATGTCATGTCTGGTTTGCGTCATTCGTCCCTGTTCTTTGTCTTGCCGGGGAGCGGCTTGCGACCCGTATTATCGCCGCGTGCGTCGCCCGGCCCCGGCGGATAGACCGCGCGGCGGCCAATCCGTTCGGTCCGCGGCCCGCCCGAGGCGATCCGCAAGCCCCGGGTTGCGGCGCTGATCCGCTATAATTCGAGGTTTTCGAAGCGCAGGAACATCATGGAAGCAGAACGCCTCAACGCCATCTCCGGTGCCATCTCCGATCTCCGTTCCCGGACGGAAGATCTACGGGGGTATCTTTGACTACGATGTCAAAGTAGGAAGGCTGGACGAAGTCAACGGTTTGCTGGAAGACCCCGACGTCTGGAACAACCCCAAGCGGGCCCAGGACCTCGGCAAGGAAAAAAAGGCAATCGAGGGCGTGGTAAGTGTGCTCAGCAAGCTCACCGACGACCTCAGCGGTGCCGAAGAGCTGTTTGAACTCGCCAGGGAAGAAGGCGACGACGACACGCTCGAAGCGATCGAGGCCGACGTCAAGGGCTTCGAGGAGATCGTCGCGGGCATGGAATTCCGCCGCATGTTCTCGGGCGAGATGGACCAGGCCAACGCCTTTATCGACATCCAGGCCGGCGCCGGCGGCACCGAAGCGTGCGACTGGGCCTCGATGCTGCTGCGCCAGTACCTGAAGTACTGCGAGCGCAAGGGCTTCAAGGCCGAGGTGCTGGAAGAGTCCGAGGGCGACGTGGCCGGCATCAAGAGCGCGACCATCAAGATCGAGGGCGAATACGCCTTTGGCTACCTGCGTACCGAAACCGGCGTGCACCGCCTGGTGCGCAAGTCGCCGTTCGATTCGTCGGGCGGGCGCCATACCTCGTTCTCGTCGGTGTTCGTCTACCCCGAGGTGGATGACTCGTTCGAGGTCGAGGTCAACCCGGCGGACCTGCGCGTGGACACCTACCGCGCTTCGGGCGCGGGCGGCCAGCACATCAACAAGACCGATTCGGCCGTGCGGATCACGCACATCCCGACCGGTATCGTGGTGCAGTGCCAGAACGACCGCTCGCAGCACCGCAACCGTGCCGAAGCCATGTCGATGCTGAAATCGCGCCTGTATGAGCACGAGATGCGCAAGCGCCAGGCCGAGGCCGACAAGCTCGAGGCCGGCAAGACCGATGTGGGCTGGGGCCACCAGATCCGCTCCTACGTGCTGGACCAGAGCCGCATCAAGGACCTGCGCACCAACGTGGAAATGTCCAACACCCAGAAGGTGCTGGACGGCGACCTGGACCCGTTCATCGAGGCCAGCCTCAAGCAGGGACTGTAAGGCCATAACCGTTGTCCGCGCCGCCCGCCCTGCCGGCGCGGACGGCGGCGGCACAGCAATCCGTCCACCGCTGTACCGCCGCCCGCGCCACACCGGCACGGCGGCAGGGCGACATCTCCGACCGGGGCACCATGAGCGAAGCCAATCACCTCTACATCATCACCGGCGCCTCGCGCGGGCTGGGCGCGGCACTGACCAATGCCCTGCTCGTGCCGGGCAACCGCCTGATCTGCGTGGCGCGCAGCCGCAACAGCGAGCTGGAGCGCATCGCCACGCTGAGCGGCGTGCCGGTGGCCTGGCACCTGCAGGACCTGTCGCAGGCCGGCCCCGCCGCCAGCTGGCTCGGCAGCGTGCTCGATACGCTCGACATCCCGCCAACCAGCGCCACGCTGATCCTGAACGCGGGCGTGGTCGAGCCGATCGGCCCGATCGCGCGCCTGCAGGAAAAGACGCTGGTGCCGCACCTGCTGACCAACCTGGCGGCGCCGATGACGATGACCGCTGCGTTCCTGGAGCGCACCGAGAAGTTCGGCTGCCCGCGCAAGGTGCTGGCGATCTCCTCCGGCGCGGCGCGCCGCCCGATCGAAGGCTGGAGCGCGTACTGCGCCGGCAAGGCCGGGCTGGACATGTTCATGCGCTCGGTCAACGCCGAGTACGCCCAGGCCGAAGCCCCGCGCACCGTGCGCGCAGTGGCGCTGGCCCCGGGTGTGATCGACACCGGCATGCAGGCCACCATCCGCAATGCCGACTTCGCCCAGGTGCAGCGCTTCCGCGAGCTGAAAGCCAATGAACAGCTGGCGTCGGCCGAGGAAACCGCCGGCCGCATCGTCGCCTACCTGCACCGCCCGGATTTCGGCAGCACCGAGCTGGACGATCTCCGCAACTATTAAGCCGCACCCATCAAGCCATCTGAATCCGCGCGGCATGCCCCGCGCGATCCGACAAGACATCATGACTGAACCGAACCGCGCCCAGGCCAAGCCAGCCGCCGCAGACACCCCTCCCGTCGACGAGAACAAGATCATCGCGGAGCGGCGCGAGAAACTGGCCGCGCTGCGCCAGCAAGGCGTGCCCTTCCCCAACGATTTCCGTCCCTCCCACCAGGCCGCCGCGCTGCAGGCGCAGTACGCCGAGACCGAGCAGGCCACGCTCGAGGCCGCGCCGGTCGAGGTCGCCATCGCCGGGCGCATGATGCTCAAGCGCGTGATGGGCAAGGCCAGCTTTGCCACGGTGCAGGACGGCAGCGGCCAGATCCAGTTCTATATCACCCGCGACAAGGTCGGCGAAGAGGTCTACGCGGCCTTCAAGCACTGGGACCTGGGCGACATCATCAGCGCCCGCGGCGAGCTGTTCCGCACCAACAAGGGCGAGCTGTCGGTGCAGGTGCGCGAGCTGCGCCTGCTGTCCAAGTCGCTGCGCCCGCTGCCGGACAAGTTCCACGGCCTGGCCGACCAGGAAATGAAGTACCGCCAGCGCTATGTCGACCTGATCGTGTCGCCGGAAACGCGCAACACCTTCCGCGCCCGCACCAACGCGATCTCGTCGTTGCGCCGCCATATGGCCGATGCCGACTTCATGGAAGTGGAAACGCCGATGCTGCACCCGATCCCGGGCGGCGCCGCGGCCAAGCCCTTCATCACGCACCACAATGCGCTCGACATGCAGATGTTCCTGCGCATCGCGCCTGAGCTGTACCTGAAGCGCCTGATCGTGGGCGGCTTCGAGCGCGTGTTCGAGATCAACCGCAACTTCCGCAACGAGGGGGTGAGCCCGCGCCACAACCCCGAGTTCACCATGATGGAGTTCTACGCGGCCTATACGGACTACCGCTGGCTGATGGACTTCACCGAGGACCTGATCCGCAAGGCCGCGATCGATGCGCGCGGCAGCGCCGTGCTGACATACCAGGACCGCGAGCTGGACCTGTCGAAGCCGTTCCATCGGCTGACGATCTGCCAGGCGATCCAGAAGTTCGCGCCGCAGTACACCGATGCGCAACTGGCCGATGCCGACTTCCTGCGCACCGAGCTGAAGAAGTTCGGCGTCAACACCAACGCGCCGCAGTTCCTCAACGCCGGCCTGGGCACGCTGCAACTGGTGCTGTTCGAAGAAACCGCGGAAAGCCAGCTGTGGGAGCCGACCTTTATCGTCGACTACCCGGTCGAGGTCTCGCCGCTGGCACGCGCCTCGGACACGGTGCCGGGCATCACCGAGCGCTTCGAGCTGTTCATCACCGGCCGCGAGATCGCCAACGGCTTCTCGGAGCTGAACGATGCCGAAGACCAGGCCGACCGCTTCCGCAAGCAGGTCGAGCAGAAGGATGCGGGCGATGAAGAAGCCATGTACTTCGACGCCGACTACATCCGCGCGCTGGAGTACGGCATGCCGCCGACGGGCGGCTGCGGCATCGGCATCGACCGGCTGGTGATGCTGCTGACGGACAGCCCGAATATCCGCGACGTCATCCTGTTCCCGCACCTGCGCCGGGAAGACTGAGCCGACGGCACGGCAAACCGACAGCCTGATCAACGCCGTCGGTTTGCTCCCCTCTCCCGCGTGCGGGAGGGGGCCGGGGGGAGGGCAGGCGCGGGCATACCACCGGCCTGACTTCGTGGATCAGCGCGGCCCTCACCCCAACCCTCTCCCGCAAGCGGGAGAGGGAGCCCGTCAGCGGTGGATCCAATCACTCGACCCTGGCCGGCATCTGTTACAGCACCCTCTCCTGATCGCCTCCCCCTACTCCCAACCCTTTGATAAAAAAGGCTTTTCCGGCCTACATATATTTACAAAAACAAACGGAAAATCCCACCCGCTTCGGCCACACTGGTTCCATCCCATCGCGGCGCCCGCCGCACCGGAGCCACAACAATGCAGAGCCCAGCCACTTCGCACGACCAAACCCCCGCCCCGCTGCCGCCGCAGCGCCGCCTGCATCCGTTGATCGGCGCGGCTGCCATAGCCGTGGTCATTGCCAGCCTGACCGCCGTAGCCGCCGTCACGGGCGTCTTGCCGATCAGCAAGGCCACCCACCCTGACCTGCAGGCCCAGCAAAGCCAGCAAGCTCCGCAAGGACCGCTGCCCGTCACTGCACCAACCGCGCCGCCGCCGGGCAGCACCACGCACCCGCCGGTCTATGACGACGGCCAGTCGGCGCAGGCGCGGCAAAACACCACGCAACCGGCGCAAGCCGCACCGCGTACGGCACCCACACGCCAGGCCGCCCAGCGCGACCGCGAGCCCCGCGCCAGCCAGCGCGCCGATACCGACACCGAGCGCCAGGCCGCCAAGGGCAGCCCCTACGCCGGCCGTATCGTCTCCGTGACGCCGATCCAGACCCAGAAGCCCAACACCAGCGGCCTGGGCGCGCTCGGCGGCGCCGTGGTGGGCGGCCTGCTGGGCAACCAGGTCGGCAAGGGCAACGGCCGCATCGTCGGCACCGTGGTGGGTGCCGTGGGCGGCGGCGTAGCCGGCAACCAGATCGAGAAGGCCGTCAGCAAGGACACGCACTACGAAGTGCGCGTGCGCATGGACGACGGCAGCCACCGCAGCTTTACCTACGAGCAGAACCCCGGTGTGCAGGTGGGGCAGCGCGTGCATATGGAGAATGGCGCGCTGGTCACGGGATGACCGGCCACGTCACGCACCGGCACGCCTAATGTGCCGTTACAACAAGGCCGGCTTGTCGCCGGCCTTTCTCATGGCTGCTTTGCTATGATCCTTGTGCGCCCCATGGACCGGAGTCCATACCATGCAACCCGCCCTCCGCAGTATCCGCAGGATCTGGCAACGGCTTCTCCCACTGGCCGGCGGATTGCTGCTGGCGTTGCAGCCCCTCGCGGCGCACGGGCAGGAATTGCTTCTGCTCGGCGGCCTGCAGTCGACGGAATCCCCCGGCGAGCGCAGCTACGGCTACGCCTACTCTTACCAGCACAACCTCGGCGAGAACTGGTACGCGACCTTCACCTACCTGAATGAAGGCCATGTCACCAACCATCACCGCGACGGCCACAGCGTCCAGCTGTGGTGGCGCTACCTGGCCCTGGACCGCAGTCTGACGCTGGCCGTCGGCGCCGGTCCTTACCGCTATTTCGATACCACCGACCAGCGCTCGGACGGCACCTACGACAACCAGCACGGCTGGGGTGCGTTGCTGAGCGCCGCGGCAACCTGGTACGTGAACGGCGGTCCCTGGATGTTGCAGGCGCGCTACAACCGCGCGCAGACGCCTTCGAGCATCAAAACTAACACGCTGCTGCTGGGCGTCGGCTACCAGCTCGATCGCGGTGACCGCGGCGGGCCGGTGGTGCCGCCTCCTGGCCGGGCCGGCAATGTCACGCAAAACGAGCTGACGGTGTTTCTTGGCGAAACCATCGTCAACAGCTTCGATTCACAGACCTCTTTCGCCAAGGCGGTGGAATACCGGCGCGGGCTCTGGCGCTACGTGGACGGCACGGTCAGCTACATCAACGAGGGCGAGAACGCGGCGCTGCGCCGCAACGGCGTGGCCGCGCAGGCGTGGCTCACGCGCGCGTTCTTCCACGACAAGCTGACACTGGGGGTCGGAGTGGGCCCGTACTATGCGGTCGACCTGAGCCAGAAAGGCCTGGGCGCGGCCAGCCCGCCGTCGCGCTGGTCGGGCCTGATGTCGATGTCGGCCAGCTACCGGCTCGGCGACCACTGGCTGACGCGGCTGACATGGAACCGCAGCGTGACCGGTTACGACCGCGATACCGACGTGATCCTGGCGGGCGTCGGCTACCGCTTCTAAGCAAACAGGCCGGCAAAGCCGGCCTGTTTGAGCACTTTCCAGTCTTATTGGGATTCTTCGATCCAGGCGGCCTGGATCGCCTCCAGGATCTTCTCGCCGGAGCGCTCAGGCGCATCGGCGAAACCATCCAGCTCCAGCACCCAGCGCCGCAGGTCGGTGAATCGCACCGACATGGGATCCACATCGGGATACTTGTCGTACAGGGCTGCCGCGATGTCGTAGGTATCGGTCCACTTCATGGTGGTTATTCTCCCGCTGAGGTCCGCCGGGCCGCTCAGTGGCCTTCCTTGGCGTGGTTGATGGTGTACTTGGGGATCTCGATGGTCAGGTCTTCCTCATCGACGATGGCCTGGCACGACAGGCGCGAATTCGGCTCCAGGCCCCAGGCCTTGTCGAGCAGATCTTCTTCCTTCTCCTCGGCCTCGTTGAGCGAATTGAAGCCCTCGCGCACGATCACGTGGCAGGTGGTGCAGGCGCATGATTTCTCGCACGCATGCTCGATCTCGATGCCGTGCAAGAGCAGCGCGTCGCAGACGCTGACGCCTTTCTCGGCTTCGATCACCGTCCCTTCCGGGCAGTATTCAACGTGGGGCAAAACAACGATCTGTGGCATGTGGTGTCCTGATGTCTATATGTCGGTGCGGGCCCGGTGATCAGCCCAGCTCCTGCACCTTGCGCCCGGCCAGCGCGCTCTTGATCGAGCGGTCCATGCGGCGGGCAGCGAATTCGTCGGTACCGTGCGACAGCTTCTCCACCGCGGCGTGGATGGCGTGGTGGTCTTCGCCGGTGGCAATCTCGCGCACCGTGGCGATCAGCGCTTCCACCGCCGTGCGCTCCTCGGTCGACAACAGGTCGCCATCGGTTTCCAGCGCGCGCTGCGTGGCCTCGACCAGCCGGTCGGCTTCCACGCGCTCTTCGGCCAGCGCGCGGCTCTTCATGTCGTGCTCGGCTTCGCGGAAGCTGTCCTGCAGCATGCGCGCGATATCGTCGTCGGCCAGGCCGTACGACGGCTTGACCGTGACCGAGGCCTCCACGCCCGAATGGGTCTCGCGCGCGGTCACCGACAACAGGCCGTCGGCGTCGACCTGGTAGGTCACGCGGATGCGCGCCGCGCCCGCCACCATCGGCGGGATGCCGCGCAGCTCGAAGCGCGCCAGCGAACGGCAGTCGCTGGCCAGTTCGCGCTCGCCCTGCAGCACGTGGATCGCCATCGCGGTCTGGCCGTCCTTGAAGGTGGTGAACTCCTGCGCGCGCGCCACCGGGATGGTGCTGTTGCGCGGGATGATCTTCTCGACCAGGCCGCCCATGGTCTCCACGCCCAGCGACAGCGGGATCACGTCGAGCAGCAGCCAGTCTTCGCCCGGGGCATGGTTGCCGGCCAGCAGGTTGGCCTGCATCGCGGCGCCCAGCGCCACCACGCGGTCAGGGTCCAGGTTGGTCAGCGGGGTCTGGTTGAAGTAGTCGCCCACCGCCTTGCGGATCGACGGCATGCGCGTGGCGCCGCCCACCAGCACCACGCCCTTGACCTCGTCGGGCCCGACGCCCGCGTCGCGCAGCGCCTTGCGAACCGGCGCCAGGGTCTTCTGCACCAGGTGCGCGGTGACCTGGTCGAAAATCTCGACAGTCAGCGTCAGGTGAACAATCTCGCCGGACTCGAGCACGGCGTCGATCACGGTGCTGTCGCTTTCCGACAGCGCTTCCTTGGCCGCGCGCGCGCGCACCATCAGCAGGCGCATGTCCTGCGCCGACAGCGGCTGCAGGCTGGCCTGCTCGACGATCCAGCACAGCAGGCGCTGGTCGAAGTCATCGCCGC
The DNA here is from genome assembly GCA_022041995.1 of Cupriavidus necator. GTDB lineage: Bacteria > Pseudomonadota > Gammaproteobacteria > Burkholderiales > Burkholderiaceae > Cupriavidus. Next base: position 1,338,046 of record CP074381.1, on the reverse strand, counting down.
CCAGGGCCGAGTCGCCGCCGGTGGCCAGCACCTCGAACACGCCCTGCGTCAGCTTGAGCACCGAGATATCGAAGGTGCCGCCGCCCAGGTCATAGACCGCGTAGATGCCTTCCGAGGCGTTGTCCAGGCCGTAGGCAATGGCCGCGGCGGTAGGCTCGTTGAGCAGGCGCAGCACTTCCAGGCCGGCCAGGCGCGCGGCGTCCTTGGTCGCCTGGCGCTGGGCCTCGTCGAAGTACGCCGGCACCGTGATGACGGCGCCGACCAGGTCGTCGCCCAGCGTGTCTTCAGCACGCTGGCGCAGCGTGGCCAGGATCTCGGCCGATATCTCCACCGGGCTCTTTACGCCGGCGGCGGTCTTGATCTGCAGCATGCCCGGCGCATCGACAAAGTCATACGGGCTGTGCTCGATATTGGCCACGTCGCGCAGGCCGCGGCCCATGAAGCGCTTGACCGAGACGATGGTGTTCTTGGGATCGCGCACCGCTTCTTCCTGGGCCCGGTAGCCGATATGGGCGGTACGGTCCGGCAGATAGCGCACGACCGAGGGCAGCAGCGCGCGGCCGCGCTCATCGCCCAGCACTTCAGGAATGCTGCTGCGCACCGCGGCCACCAGCGAATTGGTGGTGCCGAGGTCGATGCCGACGGCCAGGCGGCGTTGGTGTGGCGCCGGCGACATGCCGGGTTCGGAAATCTGGAGCAGTGCCATGGTATTTCTTTGCTGTCTTGTGCGGCGGGGGAAACCGCCATGCGGGCGGCATGGGGGCGGTTTTCACGCCGGGCGCCATTGTGTCACGGCCCCGGCAAACGTGCCGGTCAGTCTTCCAGCCGGTCGATGGCCTCGCTGGTATCGTGCTCGATCTTCTCGATAAACATCAGTTGCCGCACCGCGCCGCCGGCCGCGTCGTTGTCGCCGGCATCCAGCAGCGCGCCCAGTGCCTCGTGGCGCTCGCGCTTTTCCTGGCGCAGGCTGCGCAGCAAGGCATCGAGCCGGTCGACCGCGCGCTCTTCCACCGCTTCCTGCAGCGCCTCACGCCATTCCATCTGCTGCATCAGGAAGGCCGGCCCCATGGCGGTGTTGTTCTCGGCCTGCACATCGACGCCGCGCAGGCCCAGCAGGTAGATCGCGCGGCGCAACGGCTGGCGCAGCGTGCGATAGGCTTCATTGGCGTGCGCGGCCCATTGCATGGCCACGCGGCGCTCGGCATCGCCCGCCTTGGCAAAGCGGTCCGGGTGTGCCTGCGACTGCACGGTGCGGTACGCCACGTCCAGGGCGGCCTCGTCCACGCCATACTGCGCCGGCAGACCGAACAGCGCAAAAAAATCGTCTTTCAACTGCTTCCCCAAGAAAAAGGAGCGGCCGCGCCGCCCCTTTGTCCATCACCGCTGCCACTGGCCGCTCAGGCGCACTGCTGCGCCCACTCGGCCGGCGGCTCGTTGCGGTCGCACTTCAGGCAGTTCACCCGCACGCCGAGCTTGCCGGCACGGCCCTGCGCGCTCGCCGTCCACGGCCGCGACTGCCAGGGCGGATCGTGCCGCATGTGCTGGCCGTGCCCGCACTCGAGTTCGGCCACCCAGTGGCCTTCCTCGTCCCGGTGGAAACCCACAATGCTGCGCTCCACCGGGGCGTTCGCGCGAGAGCGCGCCTCAGACCGTGAAGGACTCGCCGCAGCCGCACTCGTCCTTGACGTTGGGGTTGTTGAAGCGGAAACCTTCGTTCAACCCTTCACGTGCGTAGTCGAGTTCGGTGCCGTCGATATACGGCAGGCTCTTGGCGTCAACGATCACCTTGATGCCGTGCGATTCGAACACCGCATCTTCCGGCAGCAGCTCGTCCACGTATTCCAGCTTGTAGGCCAGGCCCGAGCAGCCGGTGGTCTTCACGCCCAGGCGCAGGCCCACGCCCTTGCCGCGGCGTTCCAGGTAGCGGGCCACATGCTTGGCCGCCTTCTCGGTCATGGTGATCATCGTTGCGTCTTCCTTCGTCGATGCCGTGGTCAGTGCGACAGAATCAGGCAGCCTTCTGCTCGGCGCCGTGCTTCTTCTTGTAGTCTTCGACGGCGGCCTTGATCGCGTCTTCGGCCAGGATCGAGCAGTGGATCTTCACCGGCGGCAGCGCCAGTTCTTCGGCGATCTGGGTATTCTTGATCTCCAGCGCCTGGTCCACGGTCTTGCCCTTGACCCACTCGGTCACGAGCGAGGACGAGGCAATGGCCGAGCCGCAGCCGTAGGTCTTGAACTTGGCGTCTTCGATCACGCCAGCCTCATTGACCTTGATCTGCAGCTTCATCACGTCGCCGCAAGCCGGCGCACCGACCATGCCGGTGCCGACCGCATCGTCGTTCTTGTCAAACGAACCGACGTTGCGGGGGTTTTCATAGTGATCGAGAACCTTGGTGCTGTATGACATTTTGCTTACCTCTTGCGTATCTTTGCGGGGGTATTGCTTCTAGTTCTGATGATCTGCGGCGGGCGCGTCAGTGCGCGGCCCACTGGATCGAATTCAAATCGACACCGTCCTTGAACATCTCCCACAGCGGCGACAGGTCGCGCAGCTTGCCGATCTTGCTCTTGAGCAGTTCGATGGTGTAGTCGATTTCCTGCTCGGTGGTGAAGCGGCCCACCGTGAAGCGGATCGAGCTGTGGGCCAGTTCGTCGTTGCGGCCCAGCGCGCGCAGCACATACGACGGCTCCAGCGAGGCCGAGGTGCAGGCCGAACCCGACGATACCGCCACGTCCTTGATCGCCATGATCAGCGACTCGCCTTCGACGAAGTTGAAGCTGACGTTCAGGTTGTGCGGCACGCGGTGTTCCAGGTCGCCGTTCAGGTAGACCTCTTCCATGTCCGACAGGCCGTTCCACAGGCGGTCGCGCAGCATGCGGATGCGTTCGTTCTCGGTCGCCATCTCTTCGCGGGCGATGCGGAAGGCTTCGCCCATGCCGACGATCTGGTGCGTGGCCAGCGTGCCCGAGCGCATGCCGCGCTCATGGCCGCCGCCGTGCATCTGCGCCTCGATGCGCACGCGCGGCTTGCGGCGCACGTACAGCGCGCCGATGCCCTTGGGGCCGTAGGTCTTGTGGGCCGAGAACGACATCAGGTCGCACTTCAGCTTGCCCAGGTCGATTGCCACCTTGCCGGTCGCCTGCGCGGCGTCGCAATGGAAGATGATGCCCTTCTCGCGGCAGATCTCGCCGATCTGTTCAACGTCCTGGATCACGCCGATCTCGTTGTTGACCAGCATCACCGAGACCAGGATGGTGTCCGGGCGCAGCGCCTGCTTGAACACTTCCATGTCGAGCAGGCCGTTTTCCTTCACGTCCAGGTAGGTCACTTCAAAGCCCTGGCGCTCCAGCTCGCGCGTGGTGTCGAGCACGGCCTTGTGCTCGGTCTTGAGGGTGATGAGGTGCTTGCCCTTGCCCGAATAGAAGTTCGCGGCACCCTTGATCGCCAGGTTGTTCGATTCGGTCGCGCCCGAGGTCCACACGATCTCGCGTGGGTCGGCGCCGACCAGTGCGGCCACCTGCTCACGCGCTTCTTCCACCGCGCGCTCCGCTTCCCAGCCGTACGCATGGCTGCGCGAGGCGGGGTTGCCGAACTGCTCGCGCAGGTACGGAATCATCTTGTCCGCCACGCGCGGGTCCACCGGCGTGGTGGCCGAGTAATCCATGTAGATGGGGAAATGTGGGGTGCTCATCGTTATGACTGCCTTGTTAGGGACCGCTGATCGCTGTTTTGCTGTCGTTGCCTGGGCGCGCTCAGGACTGCGCCAGGCTGAAAACTGAATTCACCATTCTGGCCCGGACCGGCTTTTCCTGCTTGTCGGCCTTGCCGCGCGCATCGGCCGCGACCGGCTGCGCGGCGTCTTCGCGCATGTCGTGCAGCACGGCAGGCTGGCGCTCGCGCTGCTGGTCCACCAGGTTCTTGAGGGAAACGGAGTCGAGGTACTCGACCATCTTCTGGTTCAGCGTGGCCCACAGTTCGTGGGTCATGCAGCGCCCGGAGCCGTCATCTCCGTTACAATTGCCCTTGCCGCCGCATTGGGTGGCATCCAGGGGCTCGTCCACGGCGATGATGATGTCCGCCACGGTGACGTCTTCGGCCTTGCGCGCCAGACTGTAGCCGCCGCCCGGGCCGCGCACGCTTTCAACGATCTCGTGCCGGCGCAGCTTGCCAAACAACTGCTCCAGGTAGGACAACGAGATCTTCTGCCGCTGGCTGATGCCGGCGAGCGTGACCGGTCCCTGGTCCTGGCGCATGGCCAGGTCGATCATCGCAGTGACCGCGAAGCGGCCTTTGGTGGTCAGTCTCATGGTGCAGGGCTCTGGGGGGTGAAGCTAATACTTGATCGTTTCCGTCAAGTATAAAGGTACCCGACTAATTCAGTCAACTACCCCTGCCGCAGCGCACCACTCCGCCCTCAGGCCTCTCGCCCGCCCGTGGCCGTTTCCCGGCCTGCCGCGCGGGGCGGCATCACCAGCGACAACGGGTGTTTCAGGATGCGCCGCCGCACGGCCGCGCTCACTTCGGCGCGGTCCACGCGGCGCAGGTTACGTGAACGCAACGCCATATTGAACGCCAGCGCAAAGCTCACCGCCACGTTCAGCATCCCCATCAGCGCAATGCCCGCCACCGCCAGCCACAGCGCCGGCATGCGCAGGGCGTCCAGCCCCAGCACGCCGATCGCGGTGCCGACCGAGCCAGTCGACAGCGTCACATGGCGCACTTCCATATGCGGCCCGAAGAAGCTCAGGATTTCCGGCCCCAGGCCCAGCAGCAAGCCCAGCGACACATTGGCGACAATGCCCGACAGGTTGCGTTTCCAGAAATCCGCCAGCCGGGTGGCGCCGCGCGCACCCAGCACGTAGCGCAGGCGCCGGTTGTAGGCCATCACGTCATGCACGCGGTGCAGCGCGAACCAGTTGTCGGCCCAGCCGGCAATCAGGCTGGACAGCCACAGCAGCACGCCGGTGAAGGCGGCGTAGATCGGCGTCGGGCCCAGGATCGAGAACGATTCGATGGTGGCAATCGCCTTGGCGGGCGTGATCAGGTTGGCGCCCAGCAGCTTGTGCGCGAGCCACTGGATGCCCAGTGCCACCGGGAACACCACGGCCAGGTTGCCGACAATTGCCGCCGCGTTGGAGCGGATCATGGCAATGGTGTCGTCGACGAATACCTCGCGCCCTTCCGGCCGCCCCGCCCCGTCCAGCCGGTGCGCCAGCGCCGGCCCGGTCATGGCCGGCTGCTTGGTCGCCAGCGTGAAGTGCGCGAAATGGATGGCCAGGAAGCTGCCGGCATAGTTAAGCGAGGCCAGCAGCCCTTCGGTGAACTTGTCCAGGTGCAAGCCGTAGATCAGGAACTTCAGGTACACCGTGGCCACCGAGACCAGGCCGCCGCCGGCCGCGGCGCGCACCAGCTCGGCGTATTCCCTGCGGTCGCGCGTGATGTAGTGCTCGCCGGTCTCGGCCGAGCGCTCCACCACCTTGCGCGCCAGCTGCGCGAACGAGGTGCCGGCCAGGTGCGAGATGCTGCGCCGGGCCTGGGTCGATCGGATCAGCTCCGCCACCAGGTGCGCATGCATGCCGGGCCGGTGGGGCTCGACCCAGGCCGCCAGCAGCAGCTCGATGCGGCTGAGCTGCACCTTCATGCGCTCGATCTGGAACACCACCTCGATCGATACGCCGTTTTCTTCCAGGTCCTCATACACATGGCGGATCGCGGCATCGCAGCCGTCCAGCAGCGCGCGGAAATAGTTCAGCCGATGGCCGAAGCTGTTGTCGTCATGGCGCAGGCCCTCTTCACGCAAGGCCTGGATGGCGTCGTCCAGGCGGAAGAACGGCGTCTCGTCCACGCGCCCGGCCAGGCGCGAACGGATCGCCTGGCTGAGGCCGGTGGCGCGCACCTGGCTGACCAGCACCGCGATGCTGGTGGCCAGCGTCTGGCCCAGCGCATCGCGATAGTGCGCCATGCCCGCCGCTTCGCCGTCGGCGCTGCCGGCCTGCAGCACACGCGCCAGCCGCGCCAGCAGTTCATCGTCAATGGCCTCGACCCACTCTGCGTCCTCGTCACCGACAAACACCAGCGCAAACAGCCCGGCCATGTCGCTGCGGTTGGGCGGCGGCGGCAGGAAGCGGTTCTGCAGCCGGGCCACCATCTCGCTGACAAAGCCCGGGTGCAGGGCCACGCCGGTATCGCAGAACAGGCCCGTGGGGTCGTTCTCGCGCACCAGGCTGCGCACCGTCAGGGCAAAACGCCCGGCCCAGTCGGGATGCCGCTCCAGCACCTGCAGGAGGTAGCGCAGCCGCACATGCTCGGGGTGGCGGCGGTCCGCACCAGGGTCCTGGCTACCAGCGTCGGCGCCCAGCCCGCCATCGCGGCGGATCCAGAAGCCCAGCTCGATCAGCCAGCCGTTGCGCTCGGCCAGCGGCGCCTCAGGATCGGCCGCCGCCAGGATGGCATCGAGCTGCAGGCTGGCATTGCGCGATTCGCGCCATTTGCGGAACAGTTTGCGAAGCATGGATTCTCGTGAAATCGGGCCGCCGGCCGCGGCGCGCGTGGCGTCGCGGCGCGGGCCGCAGACAAGACGACGGAACGGGCGCCCGGGTCAGCCGGCGCTGCCTTGCAGGCGCTGGCGCAGCTCGGCCACCAGGCCGTCGCAGGCATCTTCGATGTAGTCGAGCACGCGCTCGAAGCCATCGCCTTCGCCGTAGTAGGGGTCCGGCACCTCGTCGGCATCGTGGCGGGTGGCGAAGCTCATCAGCAGGCGCAGCTTGGCGCCGGCGTCGGGGCGCAGCCGCGCCAGGCCGGCCAGGTTCTCGCGGTCCATCGCCAGGATCAGGTCGAAGCGGTCGAAGTCAGGCAGTCCGACCTTGCGCGCGCGCAGCGCGGACAGGTCATAGCCGCGCTGCAGCGCGTGGCGCTGGGTGCGGGGATCGGGAGCGCGGCCGAGGTGGTATTCATGCGTGCCAGCCGAATCCAGCTCCACCAGCGCGTCCAGCCCGGCCGCAGCCAGCTTGGCGCGCAGCACGCCTCCGCCGTCGGGGAACGGCAGATGTTTCCCATGCAACACATCAGGATGGCGTATGTCTTCATTGGATCACGGCTAGGCGGGAGTGGAACGGCAGGCGCACCGGCGCACGGCAAGGTCGCCGGCCAGCCAGCCGCAATTCTACCCGCAGCCTCTCTCAGGCCAACTGCTTGGCCAGCCGCTCGCCGTGCGCAAACCCCGCCACTTCCGCGGCCTCGCGCGATTTGTAGTGCTCGGTGATGCGCGAGGCCTCGGTCAGCGTGCCGGCGGCGCGGATATTGGTGCCGGGGCGGCAGACGCGCACGGTGTAGGACCATTCGCTCTGTGAGCGCTGTCTGACCTGGACCTGCACCTCGTGGGTTTCATAGACCTTCTTCTTCCATTCGCCGATTTCGGCCATTGTGGTTCTCCACGGAAAATGGGGGCATACCTGGCTTGTCCACTGAATCACTGAAATTGGTCGGTGCCTGTCATGTCAATGATTCAGCGGACTAGTTGACCTCGCCGGCGTCGATCGCCCGCATGGCGCCGGCCTCCGCCAGGGCGATGGCCCCTTCGGGCGTGGGCGCGTCGCCCGCAATCGCCTCGAAGCTGGGGCCGGAAGGCTCGCCGAAGGCATCGGCGATGCGCATCTGTGCCGCAAACCCGCCGGCGGCATTCGGGATCGCGCTGACCACGACCGCATAGCCGCCGTATTCAAACTGGCGTTCCATCGTAGCTCCTTGTCGTTCGCCATCAAGGCAGCTTGGCCGCCACTACCTCCAGCTTCTGGATCGGCGGCGTTCCCATGAACAGTTCCGGCGCCCTGGCCATCAGCGCCGCCGCGACCTTGCCGCCGAGGTGCGCCTCGCGCGCCGACTCATCGGGGAAAGCATCGAAGATGCCGAACATCGACGGGCCCAGCCGCAGCGCGAACCAGGCCGTGGTGCCGGCCTCCTGCTCCACCAGAGCCTGCCCGTCGCGCAGGAACTGCTCAACCTCCTGCTCCTTGCCCGGCCTGGCTTCCAGCGGCACCCATAGTCCAAGCTTTACCATGATGCGCCTCCCCGATCAGGTGTGACGCATTTCACTATAGGCCAGCCGGAGCCGGCAACCGGCACCGCGCGTATCAGGCGGGCGGCAGCGCGCTCTCTCCGCTGGCGCCGAACACCTGCGCCTTGAGCTTGGCCAGCTGGTCGCGCACCTGCGCCGCCTGCTCGAACTCCAGGTTGCGGGCATGGTCGAGCATAAGCTTTTCCAAGCGCTTGATTTCCTTGGAGACCTGCTTCTCGCTCATGTCCTCGTAGCGGGCCTGCTCCTGCGCCGCCAGCAGCTCGGCCCTGGCATCGCTGACGCTATAGACGCCGTCGATGATGTCCTTGATGCGCTTGACCACGCCGCGCGGCGTGATGCCGTTGGCCTCGTTGAAGGCGATCTGCTTGGCGCGGCGGCGCTCGGTCTCGCCAATGGCCTTCTTCATCGACTCCGTCATGCGGTCCGCGTACAGGATGGCGGTACCGTTGACGTTGCGCGCGGCGCGGCCGATGGTCTGGATCAGCGAGCGCTCGGCGCGCAGGAAGCCTTCTTTGTCCGCATCCAGGATCGCCACCAGCGACACCTCGGGAATATCCAGGCCTTCGCGCAGCAGGTTGATGCCCACCAGCACGTCGAAGGTGCCCAGGCGCAGGTCGCGGATGATTTCCACGCGCTCGACGGTGTCGATGTCCGAGTGCAGGTAGCGCACCTTGACGCCGTTCTCGGAGAGGAACTCGGTCAGCTGCTCGGCCATGCGCTTGGTCAGCGTGGTCACCAGCACGCGTTCGCCGGCCTCGACGCGGGTGTGGATTTCGGACACCAGGTCGTCCACCTGCGTGGTCGCCGGGCGCACCATGATGATGGGATCGACCAGCCCGGTCGGACGCACCACCTGCTCCACCACCTGCCCGGCATTCTCCTGCTCGAACTGCGCCGGCGTGGCCGAGACGAACATCACCTGGCGCATCTTGCGCTCGAATTCATCGAACTTCAGCGGCCGGTTGTCCAGCGCCGAGGGCAGCCGGAAACCGTACTCCACCAGCGTGGTCTTGCGCGCGCGGTCGCCGTTGTACATGCCGTTGAGCTGGCCGATCAGCACGTGCGACTCGTCCAGGAACATCAGCGCATCCGGCGGCAGGTAGTCGACCAGCGTCGGCGGCGGCTCGCCAGGGCGCGCACCGGACAGGTGCCGCGAGTAGTTCTCGATACCCTTGCAGAAGCCCAGTTCGGACAGCATTTCCAGGTCGAAGCGGGTGCGCTGCTCCAGCCGCTGCGCCTCCACCAGCCGGTTTTCCTTGTGGAAGAATTCCAGCCGCTCGCGCAGCTCCGACTTGATCGCCTCGATCGCGCGCAGCACGGTCTCCCGCGGGGTCACATAGTGGCTCGACGGGTAGACCGTGAAGCGCGGAATTTTCTGGCGCACGCGGCCGGTCAGCGGATCGAAGAATTGGAGCGATTCGACTTCGTCGTCGAACATCTCCAGCCGCACCGCCATCTCGGCATGCTCGGCCGGAAAGATGTCGATAGTGTCGCCGCGCACGCGGAAGGTGCCGCGCTGGAAGTCGGTCTCGTTGCGGGTGTACTGCATCGCGATCAGCCGCGCGATCACATCGCGCTGGCTGATCTTGTCGCCGGCGCGCAAGGTGAGAATCATCTGGTGGTATTCGGTCGGGTTGCCGATACCATAGATCGCTGAGACGGTTGCCACGATGATCGTGTCGCGGCGCTCCAGCAGGCTCTTGGTCGCCGACAGCCGCATCTGCTCGATATGCTCGTTGATCGACGAGTCCTTCTCGATAAACAGGTCGCGCTGCGGGACGTAGGCCTCGGGCTGGTAGTAATCGTAGTAGCTGACGAAATACTCGACGGCGTTGCGCGGGAAGAATTCACGGAATTCCGCATAGAGCTGCGCCGCCAGCGTCTTGTTCGGGGCAAACACGATGGCCGGCCGCCCCATGCGTGCGATCACGTTGGCCATGGTGAAGGTCTTTCCCGAACCCGTGACGCCCAGCAGCGTCTGGAACGACAGGCCGTCGTCCACCCCCTCCACCAGCTGCCGGATGGCCTCCGGCTGGTCGCCGGCGGGCGGGAACGGCTGGTATAGCTGGAACGGGGAGCCGGGAAATGTGACGAATTTGTCTTCGTCCAGGGCCGGCGCGGCTTCGGCAAGGTTCGTCATAGGGGGCGGAATTAGGGAAATACCTCAGGAAAACGGGCGGATACGCTAGAATCTTGGGGTTGTCAGCCCCGCTTCAAGCCGAGTGAACGGGGCCTGCCAGCCCCTGCGCAGTACGGAGCATTCTACGCCTTCCGTTTTCCTACATAGCCGACCACGAGATTCCAAATGAGTTTGTTTTCTGCCGTCGAGATGGCCCGCGCGACCCGATCCTGGGCCTCAACGAAGCCTTCAATGCCGACACCCGCCCGACCAAGGTCAACCTGGGCGTTGGCGTGTACTTCACCGACGAAGGGAAAATCCCCCTGCTGCGCGCCGTCCAGGAGGCAGAAAAGGCGCGCCTGACCACGGCCACCCCGCGTGGCTACCTGCCGATCGAAGGCATCGCCGCCTATGACCAGGCCGTGCAGACGCTGCTGTTCGGCAAGGAATCGCCGCTGATCACGGAAGGCCGCGTAGTGACGGCACAGGCACTCGGCGGCACCGGTGCGCTGAAGATCGGCGCCGACTTCCTGAAGCGCCTGTACCCGGACGCCAAGGTCGCCATCAGCGACCCGAGCTGGGAAAACCACCGCGCACTGTTCGAATCCGCCGGCTTCCCGGTGGTCAACTATGCCTACTACGACGCCCCCAGCCACGGCCTGAACTTTGCCGGCATGGTGGAATCGCTGAAGTCGTTCCCGGCCAACACCATCGTCGTGCTGCACGCCTGCTGCCACAACCCGACCGGCGTGGACCTGTCGCCCGAGCAGTGGAAGCAGGTGGTGGAACTGGTCAAGGAACGCAACCTGATCCCGTTCCTGGACATGGCCTACCAGGGCTTTGCCGACGGCATCGACCCGGACGGCGCCGCCGTGCGCCTGTTCGCGGACTCCGGCCTGCCCTTCTTCGTGTCGAGCTCGTTCTCGAAGAGCTTCTCGCTGTACGGCGAGCGCGTGGGCGCGCTGTCGATCGTCACCACCAGCAAGGAAGAAGCGCAGCGCGTGATGTCGCAGGTCAAGCGCGTGATCCGCACCAACTATTCCAACCCGCCGACGCACGGCGGCACCGTGGTCGCCACCGTGCTGAACAGCCCGGAACTGCGCGCCATGTGGGAAGAAGAACTGGCCGAGATGCGCGACCGCATCAAGCTGATGCGCCATGCGCTGGTGGACAAGCTGGCCGCCAAGGGCGTGCCGGGCGACTTCTCCTTCGTCAAGGCACAGCGCGGCATGTTCTCGTACTCGGGCCTGACCTCGGCCCAGGTGGACCGCCTGCGCAATGAGCACGGCATCTACGCCGTCGGCACCGGCCGCATCTGCGTGGCCGCGCTGAACAGCCGCAACATCGACGCTGTCGTCGATGCGATCGCAGCTGTGATGTAAAAGCCCTTTGAAATCGCCATCCCGCACCACGGTGGCGACTGGCGCAAGCGTCACAAAGCAATTGCACAAAAAGCGGCTTCGGCCGCTTTTTGCATTTGTTTACGATTTATCGGCCAATGTCATCAAGAAATCAGCCTTTTGCCTTATTGTTTTCCGCACCAATGGATGTACTTTAAGGTATATGCTGCACAGCAAGATCGTTAGCACGGTCGTTCGATTAAAGGCATAATCGGCGGCACGATCCACGGTGTATTGTCAGTACATTAGTACCTGGTAGTACGTACCTCATAGCTAGACCCCCAGGCAGAAAAGGCATGCTCTACCAATTGCATGAGTTCCAGCGCTCAATCCTGCACCCGCTGACCGCGTGGGCCCAGGCCACGGCCAAGACCTTCACCAACCCCCTCAGCCCGCTCTCGCTGGTTCCCGGCGCACCCCGCCTGGCTGCCGGCTATGAACTGTTGTACCGGCTCGGCAAGGAATACGAAAAACCGGAATTCGACATCAAGTCGGTGCGCTCCAACGGGCGCGACATCCCCATCGTCGAGCAGACCGTGCTCGAGAAGCCCTTCTGCAAGCTGGTGCGCTTCAAGCGCTATGCCGACGACCCGGAGACCATCAAGCTGCTCAAGGATGAGCCCGTGGTGCTGGTGGCCGCGCCGCTGTCGGGCCACCATGCCACGCTGCTGCGCGACACGGTGCGCACGCTGCTGCAGGACCACAAGGTCTACGTGACCGACTGGATCGACGCACGCATGGTGCCGGTGGAGAATGGCGCGTTCCACCTGTCCGACTACATCTACTACATCCAGGAATTCATCCGCCATATCGGCGCCGAGAACCTGCATGTGATCTCGGTGTGCCAGCCCACGGTACCGGTGCTGGCCGCGATCTCGCTGATGGCCTCGGCCGGCGAGAAGACGCCGCGCACCATGACCATGATGGGCGGCCCGATCGACGCCCGCAAGAGCCCCACCTCGGTCAACTCGCTGGCGACCAACAAGTCGTTCGAGTGGTTCGAGAACAACGTCATTTACACCGTGCCAGCCAACTACCCCGGCCACGGGCGCCGCGTGTACCCGGGCTTCCTGCAGCATGCCGGCTTCGTGGCGATGAACCCGGACCGCCACCTGTCGTCGCACTATGACTTCTACCTGAGCCTGGTCGAAGGCGATGCGGACGACGCCGAAGCCCACGTGCGCTTCTACGACGAATACAACGCAGTGCTCGACATGGCCGCCGAGTACTACCTCGACACCATCCGCGAGGTATTCCAGGAATTCCGCCTGGCCAACGGCACCTGGGCCATCGACGGCAATCCGGTGCGGCCGCAGGACATCAAGAGCACCGCGCTGATGACCATCGAGGGCGAGCTGGACGACATCTCCGGCGCGGGCCAGACCGCCGCGGCGCACGACCTGTGCGCTGGCATTCCGAAAGCCCGCAAGCAGCACCTGAATGCGGAACACTGCGGCCACTACGGCATCTTCTCGGGCCGGCGCTGGCGCGAGGAGATCTACCCGCAGCTGCGCGACTTTATCCGCAAGTACCATCAGGCCTCGGCCACCAAGTAAAAAAACGCCCGCGATCGCGGGCGTTTCTTCTTGCGGGTTCGGGCCGGGAGGTTCAGTGCTTCTTCAGGTAGCTGAGCAGCATTTCCGAGTGCAGCTCGGCAAAGCGCTCATGCTCCTGCTGCGAGGCCACGTCGCGACCGATCACGGCGCTGATGGTGTAGCGGTTGGACAGCACGTAGTAGCCCAGCGCGGAAATCGTCAGGTAGAACTGCGGCACGTCGATATTGTCGCGGAACACGCCTTGTTCCTGCCCGCGCCGGATCACGTCGGCCAGCACATCCACCACCGGGTTGATCAGCTGCTGCAGCTGCGCCGACTTCTTCAGGTGCCGGGCCTCGTGCAGGTTCTCGCTGTTGACCAGGCGGATGAACTCCGGATGCTCGTAATACCAGTCCCAGACGAAACGCGCCAGCGTGCGCACGCCCTGGACCGGGTCTTCGTCGACGAGGTGCAGCTGCTCCTCGTCGGCGCGGAAATTGGCGTATTGCTTCTCAAGCACCGCCAGGAAGAGGCCTTCCTTGCTGCCGTAGTAGTAGTACAGCATGCGTTCGTTGGTTTCCGCACGCCGGGCAATCTGGTCGACGCGGGCGCCGGCCAGACCCCCCTTGGCGAATTCCTCGGTGGCCGCAGCGAGGATGCGTCGGCGCGTCCCTTCCGGGTCGCGTTTGGTCTTGGGCTCAGTTGACATGGGGTGGCTGGTCGATCGTTGCGCGGATTATGGCATAGGCCGGAATGCGGCAATCCGGCGGTGCGCGCATCATCGCCGTTTCTGCCCGCCGGCGAAATCGGGGATAATCCTTGCGGAGCGATGGCGCGCAGGGTCCACAGAGACCCCGGTGCCGCAGGGTTGCTGGCCTATTGTCCGCCGCAGGGTTCGGCTGTTATGTCGCCAAACCCTCACAGCGCCCCGCAAATATCGTTCTTGACCGTTCTGATCCGGCCTTGACCCCTGTTTTGTCCCCTGATTTCCTGCCCGTAGTCGTGAATCCCGCCGTCAAGTCCCTTGCCGACCGCATCGAAGCGCTGCTGCCCCAGACCCAGTGCACCAAATGCGGCTTCAACGGCTGCCGCCCCTACGCTGAAGCCATGGCCAGCGGCGAAGCCGCCTGCAACCGCTGCCCGCCCGGCGGCGCGCAAGGGATCGCGCGCCTGGCCGCGGTGCTGGGCACCGAACCGCTGCCGCTGGACCCGGAACGCGGCAGCGAGCAGCCGCGCGCGGTGGCCCGCATCGACGAGAGCCTTTGCATCGGCTGCACGCTTTGCATCCAGGCCTGTCCGGTCGATGCGATTGCCGGCGCCGCCAAGCAGATGCATACCGTGATCCCTGACTGGTGCACCGGCTGCGACCTGTGCGTGGCGCCATGCCCGGTCGACTGCATCGACATGGTTCCGGTCACCGGTGAGCGCACCGGCTGGGCCGCGTGGTCGCAGGCGCAGGCCGATGCCGCGCACGCGCGCTACCTGGCGCGCAATGCGCGGCTGGTGCGCGAGCGCGAAGAAAACGACGCGCGCCTGGCCGCCAAGGCCGCCGCCAAGCTGGCCGCGGTGCAGGCCGAAGCGCCGGAGAACGATGCCGAGCGCGCCGCGCAGGAACGCAAGCGCGCCATCATCCAGGCCGCCATCGAACGCGCCGGCAGAAGCAGCTGGCCGCAAAGCCGCGCAATACGGAGAACGTCTCGGCCGCGGTGCAGGCTCAGATCGACGCCGCCGAAGCACGGCGCGCGCGTGCGGGACTTGCCGAGCCTGCATCCGGCCAGAACGCCAATACCGACCCAGAAGAAAAACAATGAATGCCGCCAAGTGCCGTGCCATCTTTGAGACGCTGCGCGAAACCAACCCTGCCCCGGCCACCGAACTGGAATACAGCTCGCCGTTCGAGTTGCTGATCGCCGTGCTGTTGTCGGCGCAGGCGACCGACGTCGGCGTCAACAAGGCCACGCGGCGGCTGTTCCCGGTGGCGCATACCCCGCAGCAGATGCTGGACCTGGGCGAAGCCGGCCTCGGCGAGTACATCAAGACCATCGGGCTGTACAAGACCAAGGCGAAGCACGTGATCGAAACCTGCCGCATCCTGGTCGAGCGCCACGGCGGCAAGGTCCCGCCCGAGCGTGAAGCGCTGGAGGCCCTGCCGGGGGTGGGCCGCAAGACCGCCAACGTGGTGCTCAACACCGCGTTCGGCGAGCCCACCATCGCGGTGGACACGCATATCTTCCGGGTATCGAACCGCACCGGGCTGGCGCCGGGCAAGACCGTGCAGATCGTCGAGCAGAAACTGCTCAAGTGCGTCCCGCATGAGTTCCTGCACGATGCCCACCACTGGCTGATCCTGCATGGCCGCTACGTCTGCAAGGCCCGCAAGCCCGAGTGCTGGCACTGCGTGATCGAGCCGCTATGCGAGTTCAGGGAAAAGACGCCGGCGCCGCAGCTGTGACCCGGGCCTAGTGTCCTAGTCCGGCTGGTGCGCCAGCACCAGGGCCAGCTGTAGCGCCGTGTGCGCGACCACCTCCACATCGGGCGCGTAGCCGTGCGTGATCCAGCGCAGGGCGATGTGGACGACGCCGCCCGCCACCCCCGCCGTCAGCAACGGATCCAGCTTGCGTCCCGGCGGCAGCAGGGCTTGCGCCAGCAGCCCGCCGAATTCATCCAGCGAATCCGCCAGCGCCCCGTCGACAAGCTTGCTGACGCCGCGGATTTCCACCAGGAACACCCGCGCTGAACGCGGCTCGCGCTGCAGTGCCCCGAAATACGCCCGCAGCATGGCCAGTGCGCGTTGCTGGCCGTTGCCTCCGCCCCCCTCGCCCGCCAGGGCGAGGGTGTGCAGCAAGCGGTGGGTCACCGTTTGAAACGATGCCAGCAGCAAGGCCTCGCTGTTGGCAAACGACTCATAGAAATACCGTTCGGTCAGGCCCGCGGCCTCGCACACGGCCTTGACGGTGGCGTTCTGGTAGCCGCGCTCGCCGTAGACCTGCACGGCCGCGGCAATCAGCTGCACACGGCGTTGGGCACGTCGTTCTTCGGCTTCGGCGCCGCGGTAGCGGCGCGCGGGGGTGAGCTCGGTCGTCATGCGCGCCATTATGGCATTCCCTATTGTCAGATTACTTGCCGGATCGCTTCTGACAATCTATGTTGTCAGAAGCGCCACTCGTCCGGATTCCCCCATGACCGCCCCAAGTTCCGATGACGCAGTCCTTGATGTCCTGATCGTAGGCGCCGGCCTGTCCGGCATCGGCGCCGCGCGCCAGCTGCAAATGCGCTGCCCCGGCAAGCGCTACGCCATCCTGGAGGCGCGCGAGGCCATGGGCGGCACCTGGGACCTGTTCCGCTACCCCGGCATCCGCTCGGATTCGGACATGTACACGCTGGGCTACCGCTTCAAGCCCTGGCGCGGCGCCAAGGCCATCGCCGACGGGCCGTCGATTCGCGCCTACATCCGCGAAACCGCTGAAGAGGCCGGCATCACGTCGCATATCCGCTTCGGCCATCAGGTCGTCAGCGCGGCATGGGACAGCGGCGAAGCCTGCTGGACGGTCGAAGCCGAACGCACGGCGGACCGCAGCCGGCTGCGCCTGCGCACACGCTTGCTCTATGTGTGCGCAGGCTATTACAGCTATGCCGAGGGCCACCGGCCCGAATTTGCAGGCGAAGCGCAATTCCGCGGCAGCATGGTGCATCCGCAGTTCTGGGACGAATCGCTCGACTACGCGGGCAAGCGCGTGGTGGTGATCGGCAGCGGCGCCACGGCGGTCACGCTGGTGCCGGCCATGGCAAAAAGCGCGGCGCACGTGACGATGCTGCAGCGCTCGCCCACCTATATCGTGACGCGTCCCGGCGAAGACGCCATCGCCCGCAAGCTGCGCCGCGTGCTGCCGGAGCGGCTGGCCTACGCCGCCACGCGCTGGAAGAACGTGCTGCTGGGCATGATGTTCTTCCAGCTGGCGCGGCGCCGGCCGGACCGCGTCAGGCAGCGCCTGATCGGCATGGCGGCAGCGCAACTGGCGCCAGGCTATGACGTCGGCACCCACTTCACGCCCCGCTACAGGCCCTGGGACCAGCGCCTGTGCCTGGTGCCCGACGGCGACCTGTTCCGCGCGCTCCGCGACGGGCGCGCCTCGGTGGTGACCGACACCATCGACCGGTTCACCGAAGACGGCATCGTGCTGGCCAGCGGCAAGACGCTGGCCGCGGATGTCGTGGTGGTGGCCACGGGCCTGAAGCTGAACATGCTGGGCGACATTGCGCTCACCGTGGACGGCCACGCGCGCCGCCCCGCCGAATGCCTGGCCTACAAGGGGATGATGCTGAGCGATGTGCCCAACCTGGTGCTGGCCTTCGGGTACACCAATGCCTCGTGGACGCTCAAGGCCGACCTCACGGCCGAGTACGTGTGCCGCCTGCTGCGTCATATGGATCGCCACGCCCACCGCATCGCCGTGCCGCGCGCCCCCGCTGACGTAGAGCCGACCCCGTTCCTGGATTTCACCTCAGGCTACGTGCAGCGTGCCGCCACCGTGCTGCCCCGGCAAGGTCATCGCAAGCCATGGCGCGTGCACCAGAACTACCTGCAAGACCTGCTGACGATCCGGCACGGGCGCATCGCAGACGGCGTGTTGCAGTTCGATGTCCCGCCGCCCTCTCCCCTGGCACACCGGGCGCACCGGGACAGCCAGGACACCACGGACAACAACACGGTGCCGGCCGTTGCCGCCGGCGAGGTGCAATCATGAGCATCGTCCTGACCGTCTTGGCGGTGCTGATCGGGCTGATCCTGGTGCTGGGCGCGTCGCTGTACCTGTACACGTGGCGCACCGCCCGGCGCATCGAAGCCGCCATGCCGCCGCCCGGCCGCTTTGTCGACGTGCCCGGCGCGCGGCTGCATGTGGTGGAGCGCGGCCAGGGCCCGGCGGTGCTGCTGGTCCATGGCCTGTCCGGCCAGCTCGAGAATTTTGGCTACGGCATGATCGAGCCGCTTGCCGAGCACTTCCGCGTGATCGCCGTCGACCGGCCCGGCGCGGGCCACTCCACACGCACGCCGGGCAGCGCCGCGGACTTGCCGGCGCAGGCCGCCGCGCTCGCCGCGCTGTGCGACAAGCTTGGCCTGGAGCGTCCGCTGGTGGTGGGCCATTCGCTCGGTGGTGCGATTGCGCTGGCGCTGGCCATCCACCACCCGAACGCGTGGGCGGGCTGGCACTGATCGCGCCGCTCACGCACCCGCCCAAGGCGATCTCGCCGGTATTCCAGGCCATGACCGTGCACAGTGCTTGGCTGCGCCGGCTGATGGCGTGGACACTGGTGGTGCCGATGTCGATACGGCGCCGCGAAGCCGTCATGGACATCGTGTTCGGCCCGGACCCGGTGCCGGACGACTTCCCGACGCGCGGAGGCGGCTTGCTGGCGCTGCGGCCCTGCCACTTCCTGGCCGCGTCCGAAGACCTGATCGGTGCCGCGCATAGCCTGCCGGCGCTGCTGCACCGCTACGGCACGCTGCGCGCGCCGGTCAGTGTCCTCTACGGCCGCGAAGACCGCATCCTGGACTTCGCCGAGCATGGCGAAGCGCTTGTCGCCAAGGTCCCGGGCGCCACGCTGACATTGGTCAGCGGCGGGCATATGCTGCCAGTGACCGCCATCGATACCAGCGTCGATTTCGTCCGCGACGCCGCCGCCCGGCTGCATGTATCCGCACCGGCCCAGGCGCAGGTCGCCTGATCCACGGAGCCCCACCCATGGCCACCCCGACCGGTTCCAACCCCTACAAGCAGGATGTCTTCACCGCGCTCAAGGCGGTTCGCAAGCTGATGGCGAATGGCAACGACACGGAGCAGGTGTTCCGCATCATGCGCGCGCTCAACGGGCCGTCCATGCCCCGCAACTTCAACCGTCTGCTGAGCACGCCCGACGGGCGGCGCATGGTCTACCAGCGCATCGAACTGGCGGAGCGTCTGTCCGATCCCGCCTACGTGGCCAGGTTCGCACCGGGCACGGTGGGCGCGGCCTATCGCGCGTTCCTGGAACAAACCGGCTACAGCGCTGACGGGCTGGCCAAGGTCTCGAACCTGGACCAGGAGCCGGTGGTCGAGGACGCCTATATGTGGTTCGGCCGGCGTACGCGCGACATCCACGACATCTGGCATGTGCTCACGGGCTACCGGGCCGATGAAAGCCTTGGCGAAGCCGCACTGGTGGCATTCAGCTATGCTCAGACCGGCGGCAAGGGCTGGGCCTTCATCGCCATCGCGGCGTCGCTGAAGAGCCTGCGCGTGAGCGGCAGCCTGGCCTTTGCGCGGGCCGTGCTGGAGGGCTACCGGCTGGGCCGCCGCGCCCGATGGCTGTTGGGCGAGGACTATGAGAAGCTGCTGCATGAACCCATCGACGCGGCCCGCGCGCGGCTTGGCATTGCCGAACCCCAGCGCTACCTGGCCTGCCATCCCGTGCAGGAGTGGACGGCCTGAAGCCGCTGCCGCGTGCCAGACAAAAAAGCGACCACGGCGGGTCGCTTTTTTGTTCTGGCACCGTTGCTGCGCAGCGCGGTCAGACGATGCGGCAGGCTTCGTCGAACGACAGGCGCGGGCCGCGCGGGAACAGCTTGTCGGCCTCACCGTAGCCCAGGTTGCACAGGAAGTTGACCTGCCATTTGCCATCGGGGAAGAAGGCTGCGTTGACCTTGTCGGCATCGAAGCCGCCCATCGGGCCGCAGTCCAGGCCCAGCGCGCGCGCCGCCAGGATGAAGTAGCCGCCTTGCAGCGAGCTGTTCACCAGTGCGTCGCGGGCGATCTTCGCGGCGTTGCCGGCATACCAGGAACGGGCATCGGCGTGCGGGAACAGCTTGGGCAGCTGGTCGTGGAAGGCGGTGTCGAAGGCGATGATGGCCGTCACCGGCGCCGAACGGGTCTTGTCGACGTTGCCGGCCGACACGCAGTCCACCAGGCGCGCCTTCTCGGCAGCGCTCTTGACGAACACGATGCGCGCCGGGCTGCTGTTGGCAGCGGTCGGGCCGAACTTCATCGCTTCATAGATCTGGTGCAGCACGGCGTCGTCTACGTGGCGGTCCTGCCACACGTTGTGCGTGCGGGCTTCGGTGAACAGCTGCGCCAGCGCGGCGTTGTCGATCTGGGACATGCGCTTCTTTCCTGTACGAGATTTGAGAGAAGGGGCGATTGTACCCAACGGTTTGTGCGCCCCACGACAGCGCCTTTGAGCAACCCGTTCAATTCCCTTGCATATCGGCGCGGGCCGGCGCCGGCGCACTGCCCCGGCGGGTCAGCCACAGCACGCCGGCCAGGATCAGCCCGCCGCCAACGGCCTGCGCCGCGCCGATATGCTCGCCCAGCAGCAGCGCGGCCAGCAGCACGGTGACTACCGGCTCCAGCGTCGACAGCATCGACGCCTGCGCCGCGCCCAGCCGCTGCAGGCCGGCGAAGAAGGTCAGGATCGCCAGCACCGTCGACAGCAGCGCGATGCCCGCCAGCGCCAGCCAGCCGCCGGCAGTGGCCGGGAACTGCGGCGGCGCGCCCGCCCCCATCCGCAGCAGGCCGACGGCACCGTAGACCAGCGCCGCCACGGTGCAGATCACCGTGGTGGTGGCGATCGGGTTGACGCCGGCGGTCACGCGCGCGCCGACGATGATATAGACCGAGTAGATCACCGCCGCCGCCAGCCCCAGCGCGATACCCAGCGGCGAGCCCTCGCCGCCGCCGACGGTCAGGCCGGCGCCTGCCGAGCACAGCACCAGCGCGACCACCGCGGCAGTGGTCAGCCGCTCCTTCAGGAAGACCGCCGCCAGGATCGTCACGAACAGCGGATACAGATACAGCAACAGCGCCACCAGGCTGGCCTGCGCATGATTGAGCGCGCTGAAGAAGCAGAACGACTGGCCGACATAGCCGATGCCGCCCATCGCCGCCAGCGCCAGCACGCGGCGCCACGGCGGCAAGGCGATGCCGCGCGTGCGCATCACCCAGGCCAGCGCAGCGGCTGCCAGCACGAAGCGCACCAGCAGCAGCCCGTAGACATCCGCGCCGGCCGCGTAGGCAAAGCGCGCGAAGATCGCCATGGCGCCAAAGGCGCTGGCCGACAGCGCGATCAGCAGCACGCCGGCCAGCTTGTCGCGGGCGTAGTCCGGGGCGGTTTGGGCGGAAGCAGTCATCGGGCGGGCAGGCAGTCGGCGATCCCGCATTCTACTTGGCGCCGCTTGCAACCACGGGGCCTCCAGCGCGGTCCGCGGCCCTCGTTTACAATGTCGCCACCATGTTTAATCCCTCACGAGAAGAAGTCCGCCGGTTCTTCTGCGATGCCTGGCAGAAGCAGCTCACAGGCGGCGTGCTGACCCCGCTGGAAGCCATCGCCGTCGACTGGATCGGCGAGCACCCCGAGTACCACGGCCTGCTGCGCGACACCGAAGGTGCGCTGTCGCAGGACTACACTCCCGAGCAAGGCCAGACCAACCCCTTCCTGCACCTGTCGATGCACCTGTCGATCTCCGAGCAGGTCTCGGTCGACCAGCCGCGCGGCATCCGCCAGGCCTATGAGGCGCTGGCGCGCCGGCTGGACTCGCCGCACGACGCGCAGCACCAGGTGATGGAATGCCTGGGCGAAATGTTGTGGCAGGCACAGCGCACCGGCCAGCCGCCCGACGGCGACCACTACGTCGATTGCGTCAAGCGCCGCGCCAACCGCTAACTCCGGTACGCCTCACGCCTCAAAGTGACGCGTACAATTCGTCACAACCCTCCGATGGGTGCGTGGTAGGCTTTGCGGGTCCGTATTTTCCCTAGCCACGTTGCCGTCACATGGCGGCGTGGTGCCCGCAAGCCATGCCCCGTATTGCCCTTCCCCGCCGGCCCGCCGGCCGCGCCGTTGCCCCGATCTGCCTGTCGCTGATGCTGGCCTGGCCGCTGGCCGGCCACGCCGGGGTGGCGCTGCTGCAGCCGCCGCGCGTGATCGACGGCAACCAGCCGCTGACGCTGACCCTGGTGGTCAGCGCCGACGACGCCACGCGCCGCTACCGGATCCCCGACACGCTCGAAGTCACCGCCTCGGGCGACCTGCAGGCGCCGTTGCGGCTGGTGCTGTGGCGCGAAGTCTCTGGCCCGGCCGTGGTCAACCTGCGCCGCGGCGAACATCGCGCGATCCGTTACACGGTGGCGCTGCCGCCGGCCCTGCGCGGCCAGGTGCGGCTGGATGCCACCGGCATCGACGCCGCGCCGGTACTGGTGACGCTGAACCGCCTGCCGCGGCCCGGCGAACCCGCCACCGCTGCAGCGCCGGTCGCCAGCAAAGCGCCGGCAGCGAACGGCACCGAGCCGGCCCACGACGCCGTCGTGCCGGTCACCCCGGTCACCACGGCGGGCGCTGCGGCACCCGCGCCGGCTGACCTGCGCGACAGCGCCCGGCTGTCATTCCACGACCCGATGTATTTCATGGTCGGCGCGCATGGCGGCGCCAACGCCAAGTTCCAGCTGAGCTTCAAGTACCGCCTGTTCGAGGGCGAGGATCCGGCGTCGAAGCGCCTGTTCGACAACCTGTACGTGGCCTACACGCAGTTTTCGCTGTGGGACCTGTCCGAGCAGTCCAAGCCGTTCCGCGACACCAACTACCGGCCCAGCCTGTTCTATTACCTGTCGGATACCGGCGTGCGCAACAACGTCATCAGCCGGCTGTCGCTGGCGGCCGGCCTGGAGCATGAATCCAATGGCCGCAGCGGCGACGAATCGCGCAGCATCAATACGGTATTCGTCAAACCGACCTTTTACTTCGGCGACCAGAACGACTGGCACTGGCGCGTCGCGCCCAAGCTCTACGCCTATGTGGAAAAGGGCGACAACCCCGACATCGCCCACTACCGCGGCTTCATGGACCTGGGCATTGCCTACGGGCGCCCGGACTCATGGGAGTTCTCCGCCACGTTGCGCAAGGGCACGCGCAAGTGGTACGGCAGCGTCGACGCCCAGCTGACCTACCCGATGGCGCGGCTGATCCCCGGCACCGCGGGCTACCTGATGGCGGGCTACTTTGTCGGCTATGGCGAGAGCCTGCTGGACTACAACCACAAGCTGCCCTGGCAGTTCCGAATCGGCTACGCGCTGTCCCGCTGAGCCCGCCGAACGGCCAGGCCGCTCAGCCGGCCAGCGGCTTGCCGCTGGCCTTGAGCCGCGCATTGGCCACCGCGGCGGCAAACTGGCCGTGGCCATGCCAGCCGGTGGCGCGGCCCAGCTTCTTGCCGTTCTGGAAGAACATGAATACCGGGATGCCATGCAGGCCAAAGCGCCGGCCCAGCCCGGGATGCGCGTAGACGTTGGCATGCAGCCAGTGCAGGTCCAGCGCGCGGACCGGTTCGGGGTTGGCCAGCATGGCCTTCTTGGCCATCTCGCAGTTGAAGCAGTCCACCCCCCAGAAGAACACGCACACCAGCGCGTCGCCGGCCCCGGCTATGGCCGCGTCGATGCTGCCGTCATCGACCTCGCGCATGCCGAATGTCTCGAAGGCGCGGCGGTCGAGGTGGGGAGCCGGGGACGACTCCGCCGAGCCAGCGCTTGGTTCAGTGGTCATGCTCGCTCCAGAATGACAAACGCCCGGGCCAGCCGGCACCGGGCGTCAGGTCGCAATCCAGGACGGCACGCCGCCGTCCCCGGGCCGCCTTACTTTGGTGCCGACACCGTCACCAGCGCCGGCCGCAGCACGCGCTCGGCAATGGTGTAGCCGCGCTGGAGCACGGTCACCACGGTATTGGGCTCCTGGTCCGCCGGCACCATCGAGATAGCCTGGTGGCGGTGCGGGTCGAATTTCTCGCCTACCGGGTTGAGTTCAACGATCTTGCCGCGCTCAAAGGCGGCGGCCAGCTGGCGCGCAGTCAGTTCAACGCCTTCGCGCAGCTTGGCGATATCGCCCGAGCCGTCGGCCAGCGCGGCCTGCAGGCTGTCCATCACCGGCAGCAGATTGTCGGCGAAGTTCTCGATGGCGAACTTGTGCGCCTTGGCGACATCGTCCTGCGCCCGGCGGCGGATGTTCTCGCCTTCGGCAACGGCGCGCATATACAGGTCGTAATGCTCGCGCGCCTTGGCTTCCAGGGCGGCCAGCTGGGCCGCCACGTCGTCCACGGCAGCGGTTTCCGGCGCACCGGTTTCCGGGCTGGCGTTGGCGGCCTCATCGCCCGCGGGCGTAGGCGTCTGGGTGGTTGGCGTCTGCTTCTGTTCTTCCATGTCGATCCGTATCAATGCATTGTCGCGGCCCGCCGTGGGCCTGGCCGCGGGTGGTAAATCGGCGCGTGTTCCGTGCAGGTGGTGGCAAGGCGCAGGTTTTCAAGAGTGGCGCTGGCGTGACGCGGAAACACACGGTTACAAAGGCCAGGCATATGCAATCGACGCCTTATTGCTTTGCTGCATTGCACTCACTAAGATTCTCAGTAAGAAAAATGACAAAAATGTCGGGGGTCCCTGGAGATGGTTCAACTTTGTGCCTCTTCCGAAAGGTTGGCCATGCATAAGCTGCCAGTCGTGACGCTCTGCCTTGTGGCCGCATTGGCGGTCATGACCGTCTTTATTTGCCTTTCCGGCGCGTTCACCCCGCGCGATACGGAGTATGGCAGCGGCAAGGCGGTGTTCAAGCATTACATCGTCCCTATCGTCAGCCAGGAAGTCACGCAGGAATAAGCGCAACCTGGCTCTGATCCACTGCGCGGCGGCGCCGGAGCTTCCCGGTGCCGCCGCGTTGTCATTTCAGCGCTTCAGGTGGTCGATGCGGCGCCGGTCCCGCTTGGTCGGGCGCCCCTGGATCTGCGCGGACGGCTCCGGCTGCAGGCGCCGGCGCTCGGCATCGGCCAGCCGGCGGGACTGGCTTTCCGCACTTTCCTCGTACAGCGTCTGTGCCACCGGCGCCGGCCCGCGTGCCGGGGCAATGCCTTTCACCACCAGTTCCCAGCGCTGCTGGTGCGCTTCCAGCACCACCATGTCGCCGGGCTTCACCTCGCGCGAGTTCTTGCACGGCTGGCCGTTGACGGTCACCTTGCTGCGCTCCACCGCTTCGGCCGCCAGCGAGCGCGTCTTGAAAAAGCGCGCGCACCACAGCCATTTGTCGATGCGCTGGCGCGCATCCGGCTCAAAGTCGACGTTCATGCCGCCGCTCCCCGGGTCTGGGCGCGCGTGCGCCGTGCTTCCAGTTCGTGCGCATGCGGGGTGGCCAGCGGCCAGCCCTGCAGGTGCTGCAGCGCAATCTCGGCCATGGCCGCGACCCAGGGATCGCCATCATTCAGGCACGGGATGAAGTGGAAATCCTTGCCGCCCGCGACCTTGAACTCGGTCTGCCCTTCCATGGCGATTTCTTCCAGCGTCTCGATGCAGTCGGCCGGAAAGCCCGGGCAGAAGACATCGACCCGGCCCGCACCGACCTTGCCCAGCTCGGCCAGCGTCGGCGCGGTGTACGGCTGCAGCCATTCCGCCTTGCCAAAACGAGACTGGAACGTCACCTGATACTGGCCCGGCTGCAGGCCCAGCGCCTCGCCCAGCAGCCGGCCGGTCTTCAGGCATTCGCAGTGATAGGGGTCGCCCAGCTCCAGCGTGCGCCGCGGCACGCCGTGGAACGACAGGATCAGCTTGTCGCCGCGCGCAAAGTCCGGCATGCCGTGCCGCGCCCAATAGGCGCCGACTTGCTGGTGCAGCGCCGAGATATAGGCCGGGTGATCATGGAAATGCTTGACCAGCCGCAGCTCGGGCTGGTTGCGCCACTGGCCCAGCACCCGGAACACTTCGTCGAAAGCCGTGGCCGTGGTGGTGCCCGAGTACTGCGGATACATCGGCAGCACCAGCACCTGCTCGCAGCCCTGCCGGCGCAGCGCCTCCAGCACCGAGGCAATCGACGGGTTGCCGTAGCGCATTGCGCACGCGACCGTCACTTCATGGCCGTGCTGGTTCAGCAGCCGCTGCAGCGCATGGGCCTGGCGCTCGCTGTAGACCAGCAGCGGCGAGCCCGTCATATGGGCCTCGCGCAGCCAGATCGATTCGTACTTCAGCGCCGAGGCGCGCGAACGCAGCGGCAGGATCACCCCATGCAGCAGCGGCAGCCAGGCCGCGCGCGGGATCTCGACCACGCGCGGGTCGGACAGGAATTCCTTCAGGTAGCGCCCCACCGCCTTGGGCGTGGGAGCGTCCGGGGTGCCCAGGTTGACCAGCAGGATCGCCGTGCGCGGCGCCTGGCCGTGCAGGTAGGCCGGTTCGGGAGAAAACGTCATGTCGCTTCCGGGTTGGCACGGTGCCGGAATGGCGCCGGTGCGGCGCGCCGGCGATTGCCGCGCTCGGTAGGAATGGAGCCGCTTGTCAGACCAGCCAGTCTTTCCACTAGTTCTGGCTCAGGGCGCTGGACAGCAAGCGCGCGGTGATGTCGACGATGGGGATCACGCGCTCATACGCCATGCGCGTGGGGCCGATCACGCCGAGCGTGCCGACGATCTGCCCGTCGACTTCATACGGGGCAGTGATGACCGCCATGTCTTCGATCGGCACCAGCCGGCTTTCGCCGCCGATAAAGATCTGCACGCCCTGCGCATGGCTGGACACGTCCAGCAGCTGCAGCAGGCTGGTCTTGTGCTCGAACACGTCGAAGAGACGCCGCAGCTTGTCCATGCTGGAAGCCAGGTCGTCCACTTCCAGCAGCTTGCGCTCGCCGCTGATAAAGACGTGGTCGTCGTCCTCATCCTCGGCGACGCTGCCGGCCTCGACCGCGGCCTGCATCAGCTGCGACATGTCGCGGCGCAGGTCCTGCAGTTCCACCCGCAGGTGGCCGCGCACCGTGTCGAAGCTCATGCCGGCATAGTGCGAGTTGAAGAAGTTGGCCGCCTCGATCAGCTGGGCCGGCGTGTACGACAGCTCGGTCTGGATAATGCGGTTCTGCACATCGCCCTCGGGGCTGACGATGATCAGCAGGATGCGCTTGTCCGACAGCCGCATGAATTCGATCTGCCGGAACGCCTGCGCGCGGCGCGGCGTCATCACCACGCCGGCAAAGTGCGACAGGTTGGACAGCGTGCGCGCCGCCGCCGTGATCATGCGCTGCGGCCCCAGTTGCTGGCCGCCGAGCTGGTCCTGGATCTGGCCGGTCAGCTCGGCCAGGTCGGCGTTGCGCTCCAGCGGCTTGGCCGTCAGCATCGAATCGACGAACAGCCGGTAGCCGCGCGGGGTCGGGATACGGCCGGCCGAGGTGTGCGGGCTGGCAATAAAGCCCATTTCCTCCAGATCGGACATCACATTGCGAATGGTCGCAGGCGACAGGTCCAGCCCCGAGTACTTCGACAGGGTGCGGGAACCGACCGGCTGCCCTTCGGCAATATAGCGCTCGATCAGAGTCTTGAGCAGCGTTTTGGAGCGTTCATCCATGATGTTCCGATTTTACGCAAGTTTTGGACCTTCTGGCGGCCGGCCTGGGCCGCCCGCCCGCGCCTGCTGACAACCGTCATGGCGGTATGGTCTAATCCCGGCATGTCCGTCCCCCGAAAGCCAGCGCCGTGCGCACTTCGTTCAAGACCGTCGCCCTGGTGGGCCGGTACTCCACTGCCGGCATCGAAGGGCCGCTGGAGGAGATCGCCTCTTATATCCTGCGCAACGGGCAGGACGTGGTGTTCGAGCGCGACACCGCGCTGGCCACCGGGCTGACCGCCTACCCTGCCCTGTCCGCCGAGGAGATCGGCCGGCATGCCGACGTGGCCGTGGTGCTGGGCGGCGACGGCACGCTGCTGGGCATCGCCCGCCAGCTGGCCGGCTATGACGTGCCATTGATCGGCGTCAACCACGGGCGGCTGGGCTTCATGACCGACATCGCGCTGGAAGATGTGCACACCGTGCTGCCCGACATGCTCGACGGCCGGTATGAGGCCGAGAACCGCCTGCTGCTGGAATCGCGCGTGGTGCGCGACGACATGGACATCTTCTCCGCGCTGGCCCTGAACGACGTGGTGGTGAACCGCTCGGGCATCTCCGGCATGGTCGAGCTGGCGGTGTCGGTGGACGGCCACTTCATGTACAACCAGCGGTCGGACGGCCTGATCGTGTCGACCACCACCGGGTCCACCGCCTACGCGCTGTCCGCCGGCGGCCCGATCCTGCATCCGACGCTGTCCGGCGTGGTGCTGGTGCCGATCGCCCCGCACGCGCTGTCCAACCGCCCGATCGTGCTGCCGCACGACGCCGAGGTCATCATCGAGGTGGCCAGCGCGCGCGACGCCAGCGTCAACTTCGACATGCAGTCGCTGACCTCGCTGCTGCCGGGCGACCGCATCGTGGTGCGGCGCTCCGAAAAGACCATCAACCTGCTGCACCCGGTCGGCTACAACTACTACGCCACGCTGCGCAAGAAGCTGCACTGGCACGAGTATCCTTCCGAAGACAATCGCCTCTGAGCCAATCAAGCCGCCCCTTGAGCCTGATCCCGAACCCATCGGACCGACTACCTTCCACGCCACGATGCTGCGCAGCCTGTCCATCCGCGATTTCGTCATCGTCGATACGCTCGACCTGGACTTCACCACTGGCTTCACCGTCTTCACCGGCGAGACCGGCGCCGGCAAATCCATCCTGATCGATGCCCTGGCGCTGGTGCTGGGCGAACGCGCCGATGCCGGCGTGGTGCGCGAAGGCGCCCCGCGCGCCAGCGTCAGCGCCACCTTCTCGACCCACCCGGCACTGGATGCCTGGCTGGCCGAGCGCGAGCTCAACAGTGAAGCGGAAGACGGCGTGGCTACCGTGCTGTTGCGCCGCACCGTCGATGCCGGCGGCCGCAGCAAGGCCTTTATCAACGGCGCCGCCGCCACCCTGGCACAACTGCGCGAAGTCGGCGACCAGCTGGTCGACATCCACGGCCAGCACGCGCACCAGCTGCTACTGCGCCCCGATGCGCAGCGGCTGCTGTTCGACGCCCACGCCGGCCTCACGCAGCAGGCCGGCGCCGTGGCCGAGGCCTGGCGCGCCTGGCGTGCCTGCGTGCGCCAGCGCGAGGCGGTGGAACACCAGTCGCGCGAGATGCAGCTCGAGCGCGAACGGCTGGAATGGCAGGTCGGCGAACTGGACAAGCTCAACCCGCAGCCGGGCGAATGGGAAGAGATCCAGTCCGAGTACAACCGGCTGTCTCATGCCGCCGGCCTGATCGACGGCAGCCGCGCCGCGCTGGAGGCACTGTCCGAGGCCGACGGCTCGGTGCTGTCGGCGCTGAATACCATCGTGCACAAGCTGCAGCAGCTGGCCGATGTCGATCCCGCGCTGCGCGACGTGCTGGCCGCGCTCGAGCCCGCGCAGATGCAGGCCGAGGAGGCCGCGCATTCGCTCACGCGCTATGTCGACCGGCTCGAACTCGATCCCGAGCGGCTGCAGGCGGTGGACGAACGCATGCAGGCGCTGCACGCCACCGCGCGCAAGTACCGCCTGCCGCCCGAGCAGCTGCCCGACGAGCTGGTGGCACGCCGCCAGCAGCTGGACGACCTGCAGGCCGCACAGGACCTGAACAAGGTGATGGCGCGCGAGGCCGCGGCCAAGGCCGCCTACCTGACCCTGGCGCAGCATCTGAGCCACGCCCGCAAGCATGCCGCGCAGGCGCTGTCCGCCGCGGTCACCGACGCCATGCAGGGCCTGTCGATGGCCGGCGGCAGCTTTGTCGCCGCACTCAATGCGCTCGACGAAGGCCAGAGCCATGGACTGGAGCAGGTCGAATTCCTGGTCGCCGGCCATGCCGGCGTAAGCCCGCGGCCGCTGGCCCGGGTGGCGTCGGGCGGCGAACTGGCGCGCATCAGCCTGGCGATCTCGGTGATCACCAGCGAAGCCTCGCCCACGCCCACGCTGATCTTCGACGAGGTCGATACCGGCATCGGCGGCGCGGTGGCCGAAGTGGTCGGCCGGCGCCTGCAAGAGCTCGGCCGCGCACGCCAGGTGCTGTGCGTGACGCACCTGCCGCAAGTGGCGGCACAGGCCGGCACCCACCTGCTGGTCAGCAAGGAAACCACCGACGCAGGCGACGGTTCGGTCACGCGCTCGCGCATCCGGGTGCTGGATCCCGCCGGACGCGTGGTCGAGACCGCCCGCATGCTGGGCGGCGCCACCGTCACCGCCACCACACTGCAACATGCGGAAGAAATGCTGGCGCAAGGCATGTCCGGCGGCCAGGGCAGCCAGCCCGCACGCGGCGCGGGCGGCAAGGATGGCCGGCGCAACCGCCGCGCCGCCGGTTGATGCCCCGCCCAGCACGTGCGCCAATCCATACACTGACAGGAGCTTCACCATGACCCGCCAAGCGCAAGCCGGCCTCCGGCAACGCCCGCGCGCATCGCTGCGCGCCGTGCTGGCCATCGCCACCGCCGCATCGGCCGCACTGCTGGCGCTGTCCGCCTGCCAGGCCCAGCCCAAGTCCTCGGCCCCGCCGCCGGGCAGCATCAGCGATGACCGCGCCCTTGGCGACATCATGGTGCGCTTCAAGCCGCCCGCGGTGACCCTGTCGGAGGATGCCGGCAAGCTGCTGGCCGGGATCAAGGGCCCGATCCGCTACGTGGTCAAGCGCCCGATGTCCGGCGGCGTCTGGCTGGTCACAGCGATCTCGCCGTCGGCGGAGGCCACCATCGACCAGGCGGTCGAGACCCTGCGCGCCGCGCCCCGCATCGAGACCGCCGAGCCGGACCGCGTGCTCAAGCCCAACCGCAACGCTCCCACCAGCCGCGACATGCCGCAGAGCTGAGCCCGAATGCAGGACGGGTTCTAAGCATTCAGTGCCCTTGCGCAACTGAGCTGGATCGTATTCGCTACATAACAAGCCACCCCGCGCGCTACGCCCCAGGAGGTATACATGCCGCAACCCGCGCAGTCCGACTTCCGTAGCAGCCCCGTGACCCGCCGCTGGCGGGCTATCGTCTTCGCCGCCGCCGCTGTGTGCGGCGCGATACCGGCTAGCGCGGCACTGGCTGCCGGCGCCCATGCCGCACCCGCCTACACCGGCCAGATCATCGTGCGCTGGCGCGATGGCGCCGATGGCAACAGCAAGACGCCTGCGGCCGCGGCGGATGCGCTCAAGCAGCTGAGCGAGCGCACCGGCATTGCCGTCACGGCGCGCCGCGCCATGGGCGGCAACCTGCAGCTGCTGCAAGTGCCCGACGCACTGGCAGCCGACCCGGAAGCCGCGGCGGCCCGGCTGCGCCAGGACCCGCGCGTGGCCGACGCCGTGCCCGACCGCTGGCTGCGGCTGCATGACACCCTGCCCAACGATCCCGAGTTCATCTCGCGCCAGCCTTACCTGATGGGTACCGGCACGGCGGTGGGCGGCGTCAACCTGCCGCGCGCGTGGGACCGCACCCGCGGCAGCAGTGGCGTGGTGATCGCTGTGGTGGACACCGGCATCCTGCCGCACCCTGACCTGGCCGCGCGCGTGTTGCCGGGCTACGACTTCATCAGCAGCAGCACGATTTCCAATGACGGCGATGGCCGCGACGCCGATGCCACCGATGCCGGCGACAACCTCGAGGCCGGCTTTACCTGCCCCGGCAGTTCCACGCCCACGCAGACGGCGACCAACAACAGCTGGCATGGCACGCGCGTGGCGAGCGTGCTCGGCGCGCAGACCAACAACGCGCAGGACATCGCGGGCGTCGACTGGAACGCGCGCATCCTGCCCGTGCGCGTATCGGGCCGCTGCGGCGCGCTGCTGTCCGATACCGTCGATGGCATGCGCTGGGCCGGCGGCTTGTCAGTACCCAACGCGCCGGCCAATCCGACGCCGGCGCGCGTGGTCAATATCAGCCTCGGCGGCGGCACCTGCAGCAGCATTGAGCAACAGGCCGTCAACGACCTGAACGCGCGCGGCGTAGTGGTGGTGGCCGCCGCCGGCAACGAGCGCGGCGCGGTGGAAGCGCCGGGCGACTGCAGCGGCGTGATCGCGGTCACGGCGCATGCCAACGACGGCGAAAATGCCAGCTATGCCAACGTCGGACCGCAGGTCGCGATCAGCGCGCCGGGCGGCGGGTGCGGCAACTCGCAAATAGTCAATGGGCAGTGCACGACCACGCCGTCGGTCATTCGCACCTTGAACAACAATGGCAAGACTGGCCTTGGCACCTATGTCGTGACGGACTCCGCGGGCACCAGCTTCGCTGCACCTATGGTCTCGGGCGTGGTGTCGATGATGTTCGCGGTCAATGGTTCGCTGACGCCTGCCCAGGTCACTGCGGCGCTGAAGACCTCTGCACGCCCGCATCCGTCCGGCACCTATTGCACCACCAATCCGGGCGTCTGCGGCGCCGGCCTGCTCGATGCCGACGGCGCACTGGTGGCCGCGGCGGGCACGCCACCGGCGCAGGCTGCGCCGGCACCGGACTCGGGCGGCGGCGGCGGCGCCGTTCCACCCTGGACCGCGATGCTGCTGGCGCTGTCCGGCCTGCTGGCCTTCGCGCTGCGGCGCCGCATGTAAACCCGGCGCCCGCTCCGGCTCAGGCGTCGTCGCCGCGGGCCGGGCGCCGCGCCAGCCACCACTCCTGCAAGACCCAGCACAGCAGGCCGGCCACGGCGCCGGCCGCGTGCGCAATGCGCACCACGCCAAATCCCCAGGCCGGATCGAACACCACCGGCGCCAGCCACGACTGTTCCACCCAGACCTTGGCCAGCACGCCCAGGCACAGCAGCACGCCGGTGGCGCGCGCCAGGCCCGATGCCCGCAACAGCCCGAGCGCGCCCCACAAGGCCAGCCCGTGCAAGGCGCCTGAGAGCCCGCCATACCATGCAATCGCCGGCACGCGCAGCAGCACCACCTGCACGGCGATGCCGCAGGCAACCAGCACCAGCAGCATGGTGCGCGCCCGCGCCACGCGCGCGGCGATGGCCAGCACGCCGGCGGCCGCCAGCGCGTCGGCCAGCCAGTGGTGTCCGTCCAGGTGCACCCACATGGCGGTGGCCAGGCGCCACCACTGGCCGTCCAGCCGCACCGCATCGCGCAGGTAGAGGCCGTGCGCGTGCCACCACGGCATGAAGGTGAACCAGGCCGACAGCGCCCACACCAGCGCGGTCGCCGCCAGCAGCCCCGGCCAAGATGCCCCGGCGGGTGCCGGCGGAACTGCCGCGTCAGGCTTCACCGAACACGGCCAGCCACAGCGCGCGCACCTGTCCGGTCTGCTGCGCCACCGACGCGGGCGCGACGCGCGCGTGCGCCTGCCCGTCGAGCCGCAGCTGGTGCTGGCGCGCGCGGAACAGCCGGTAGGCGTCGCCCACCGCCAGCGCCAGCGTGGCGTCAATCAGGCCCAGCTCGCCAGCCTCGCGCAGCAGCGCGATATTGCCGGCATTGCGGGTCAGCTGCGGATGCGCCCGGCTGTGCAGCAGCACCAGGTACTGCACCGTGAACTCGATATCGACCATGCCGCCGCGGTCGTGCTTCAGGTCGAACAGGTCGGTCGGGTTGGGATGGCCCTCGGCAACCTTGCGGCGCATCTGCACGATCTCGTCGCGCAGCGCGGCGGCATCGCGGTCCTGGCACAGCACCTCGCCGCGCAGCGCCTCGAAGCGGTCGCCGATGGCGGCGTCGCCGGCGCAGAAGCGTGCGCGCGTCAGCGCCTGGTGTTCCCACACCCAGGCGGTGTTGTCGCCTTCGCGCAGCTGGTAGCGGCGGAACGCCTCGAAACTGGTCACCAGCAGGCCGGCCGCGCCGTTGGGGCGCAGCCGCGTGTCGACGTCGAACAGCGCACCGGCGGCGGTATGACTGGTCAGCCAGGTGATCAGCCGGCGCGCATAGGCGGCGTAGACGTCGGGCGCACGCTCATGGTCATCGTCGTACAGGAAGATGATGTCCAGGTCCGAGGCATAGCCCAGTTCCTTGCCGCCCAGCCGGCCGTACGCGATCACCGCGAAGCGCGGCGTGTCGCGGTGGCGCGTGGCCAGCTGGCGCCAGACGGTTTCCAGCGTGGCCTTGAGCATGGCATCGGCCAGGTCGGACAGGCGGTCGGCCACCTGCTCCACCGTCAGCATGCCCTGCAGGTCCTGCAGCAGCACGCGGAAGGTCTCGACATGATGCTCGCGCCGCAGGATATCCATCTGCTGCTCGACCTGGCCTTCGGCGGCCAGCAGCCGTTCATGCAGGCGCTTGCGGAAGGCGGCCCAGTCGGGCGCGCCGGCCAGCGCATCGCTGTCGAGCAGTTCGTCCAGCAGCTGCGGGTGCCGCGTCAGGTAGGCCGCGGCCCAGCGCGAGGCATGCAGCGTCTGCGCGACGCGGTCCATCGCCTGTGGATACTCGGACAGCAACGACAGGTAGGAGGCGCGGCGGCTGATCGCCTCGAGGAAGTCGATAAAGCGCGCGATGGTGCTGTCGGCGTCTTCCTGGCGCGCGGCCAGGTCAAGCGCGCGGTTCACCAGCTGGTCGAAGCGCGCGCGGCTGGACTCTGACAGCGCGCGGTAGCGCAGCGACGAGGCGATCGCGCGCAGCCGGTCCAGCAGCCCGGCGCAGTCGGTGAAGCCGGCGGCCTGCAAGCGTCGGCAGGGGGCGACGTCATCGTCGCAGGCCGCGTCGTCCTGCTTCTGTTCCGGGTTGTCCTGCGCTTGCGCGGCGTTATCGTCGAACACAATGCCCGGCCACAGCGCTTCGCACGGGGCGGCATCGGGATCCGAGAAGGTGGCTTCGAACTGCTGCGCCACCGGCTCCTGCAGCGCCGCCAGGCGTGCCAGCAGTTCCTGCCAGTCGGCGCAACCCATCATTTGCGCCACCGCCAGCTGTTCGTCAGCCGAGGTCGGCAAGTGGTGGGTCTGGGCGTCGTCGCGGTATTGCAGCCGGTGCTCCAGCTGGCGCAGGAAGCGGTAGGCATCGCCCAGCTGTTCAGCCTGGCCGGCGGGCAGCAGGCCACGCTCGACCGCCACCGCCAGCACCTCCAGCGTCGGGCGCACGCGCAGCACCGGGTCCTGGCCGCCGCGGATCAGCTGGAACACCTGCGCCATGAATTCGATCTCGCGGATGCCGCCGCGGCCCAGCTTGATATTGAACGAACGCTGGTTGATGCCGTGCCCCGCCAGCCCGCCGCTGCGCTTGGCGGCCTCGCTGCGGATCTGCGCGTGCAGCGAGCGGATCGCCGCGATCACGCCGTAGTCCAGGTAGCGGCGGAACACGAAGGGCGTGGTCAGCCGCGACAGCAGGCTGGCGGTGCGCTGCGCGTGCGGCGTATCGAGCGCCGACACCACGCGGCCCTTGATCCAGGCATAGCGCTCCCACTCGCGCCCCTGCACCACCAGGTATTCCTCCAGCATGCCCAGGCTGCACGCGAGCGGGCCGGCATCGCCGTTGGGGCGCAGCCGCATGTCGACACGGAACACATAGCCATCGGCGGTCACCTCGGCCAGCAGGTTGATCAGCCGGCGTCCCAGCCTGATGAAGTACTCGTGGTTGGACAGGCTGCGCGAGCCGCCATGGGTCTCGCCGTCCTCGTCATAGAGGAAGATCAGGTCGATGTCGGACGAGACATTGAGCTCGCGCCCGCCCAGCTTGCCCATGCCCACCACCACCAGCTCCTGCACCTCGCCGCTTTGGGCGCCGAGCGGGCGGCCGAAGGTGGCGGCCAGGTCGTCGCCCAGCATCGCCAGGCCATGCTGGATCGCCAGTTCGGCCAGGTCGGTCATGGCGCCGGTGACCTCGCCCAGCGTGGCCAGGCCGCGCAAATCGCGCTCGATCACCGCGCACATCACTTCGGCGCGCAGACGGCGCAGGGTGCGCCTGGCGGATTCCTCGGCATCCGCCGAGGGCTCATGCAACGCCTGCAGCCGCGCCTGCATCCAGGCGCGCGTCAGCGGCTGGGCGGCCGCGGCAGCCAGGACGGCCGGCAACTCCGGCCGGGCCTGCAGCACGCGGCGCGCGTAATGCGAATACGCAGCCGAGTACAATACGTGGCCGCCTGCTTGGCCAACCCCGTCAGCCGGCTGCAGCCCCTGCGCCGCGGTGATGGCAAAGGCGCCGGCAGCCATGGTGCCGGGGCCCTGCCCCGGCTGCGGATCCGCCGGACTGGCCGGATCCGGTGTGGCGCGCGCGCCATGTTGGTCAGCAGCGTCGCCAGCGGCGGAACTCGTCGGTTCAGAGGCAGTCATTCCAGTATTTGAAATGCGAGAAAAAGTGCGCCGGTGGTTCGCCCCGCGGCTCACCCGATGCTCGCGTCTTGTTGTCCGCGCAGCGGGCGCGCCATCGTCGCTATTGTCGCTTTGGGTGCGCGCAGCTTGCGCGTTCTTGTTTAAGCGGCCGGGCACCAGATTGGAGAGCGGCTAGTATTGTCGGATAATCTGCGCATGTCCAGCCGCGCCCCACAACCCGCTGATGGTTCCCCTCCCAATGGCGGCGCGGGCGGGCAGGAGGCCGCCTCCACCCTGGCCCCGCCACACCCCGTGAATCCCCCGGCCAACGATGCCGCCAGCGCCCGGCGCAACGATTCCGTCCGCGCGCGCGCTGGCGCGTTCCTGCGCGCCGGCGCGCGCGGCGTGGCGGCAGCCGTGCGCCATCCGTTCTGGCGCGGGCTGGGCCGCGCGCTGGTGCGGCTGGCGCTGGTGCTGGCCGCGCTGGCGCTGGTGGCGGGCCTGCTGATTCGCTTCGTGCTGTGGCCGCAGGCATCCACCGCGCGCCAGTGGCTGGAAGAACGCGCCTCGGTGGCGCTGTCGGCCAAGGTCAGCATCGGCGCGCTCGATACCTACTGGGACGGCTGGCACCCGGCCTTCCGCGCCCGCGGCCTGCGCGCCGTGGACCCTGAACAGCGCGTGCTGCTTGCGGCCGGCACGCTCGACGGCAAGCTGGCGTGGCGCTCGCTGTTCAGCATGAACCTGCAGTTCGTCAGCCTGGGCGCGACCAGCACCGACATCCTGGTGCGGCGCACGCCCGAGGGCCGGCTGCTGGTGGGCGGCATGGTGGTGGACGCGACCGGTGGCCAGCAGGACGACGACCGCTTCCTGGGCTGGCTGATGTCGCAGGGGCGCGTGGCGCTGTCCGACGGCAAGCTGCGCTGGCTGGACGAGAAGGCGCGCCTGCCGCAGCTCGATATCGGCGAGATCCGCCTCGATACCCGCCGCGACGGCGCGCGCCATACGCTGATGCTGGAAGCGCGCTCGCCGGCGCTGGGACCGAACCCGCTGGTGGTGCAGTCCACCTTCCGCAACGACTACCTGCACAGTGCCGGCAACTGGCGCTACTGGACCGGGCAGGCCAGCTGGGACCTCGGCCAGCTGCAGCTGCCGGTGCTGCAGCGCTACCTGGCGATGTTCGAGCGCGTCGCCAGCGGCACCTTCAGCACCGACGGCAGCATTGAATTCCGCCAGGGCCGCATCGTGCGCAGCCAGACGCGGCTGCGCGCCAGCGGCGTCGACCTGCAGCTGGCCGGCGCCTCCGCCCCGCTGCGCCTGGCCAATGCGCAGGCCTTCCTGCTGCACCGGACCGAGCGTGACGGCAGTAACCTGCTGACCGTCGACACGCTCCTCTGGCAACCCCAGCCCGCCAGCGACGACGAAGGCACGCCCGCCGACAGCACCTGGCGCGAAGGCATGCGCAAGGTCACCCTCGGCTGGGCCACCGGCAATGACGGCAACCTGCGCAAGTTCTCGCTGAAGGCGCCCACGCTGGACCTGAACACGGTGCGCGCGGCGGCCAGCTCGATGCCGCTCGACACCGCGGTGCTGCGCCGGCTGCGCGCGCTGCAGCCGGCGGGCCACATCGACAACCTCAACGTGACCTGGAGCCGCGAGCGCGCCGGCATGCTCGGGCGCGGCGGCGGCAAGCCGCACTACAGCGTGCAGGGCACG
Source organism: Cupriavidus necator (assembly GCA_022041995.1). Classification (GTDB taxonomy): domain Bacteria; phylum Pseudomonadota; class Gammaproteobacteria; order Burkholderiales; family Burkholderiaceae; genus Cupriavidus. The sequence goes on along the minus strand of CP074381.1, from coordinate 1,300,147 downwards.
CTGCGCGACGTCTCGGTCAACGGCCAGCCGGCGGTGCCGGCGCTGGACGCGAGCGGTCACGCGCGGCTGGGCACGCCCGGCTTCTCGCGCCTGTCCGGCACCTTCTCCTTCGACGACCAGCAAGGCAATGCCCGCTTCGAAGGCAATGGCGCGGCACTGGTGCTGCCTGGCCTCTTCGGGGAGCCGCGGCTGCCGTTCGACCAGATCGGCGGCGAAGTGCGCTGGACCCATGCCGGCGGCAAGCTCGCGGTCACGCTGGACGGCGTGCGCTTTGCCAATGCCGATGCGGCCGGCTCGGTGCGCGGCACCTGGCGCGCAGGCGGCGACGGTGTATCCGGCATCGCCGACCTGACCGGTGAGATGACCCGCGCCCAGGTGGCGCGCGTGCCGCGTTACCTGCCGCTGAGCATTCCGGCCGGCACCCGGCACTACCTGGCCGGTGCGCTGGCGGGCGGCGAAGCTGCCGGCGTGAGCTTCGTGCTGCGCGGCGACCTGGCGCATTTCCCGTTCCATGCCCCGCACGAGAAGGCCGGCGAGTTCCGTGTCGAGGTGCCGATCGAACATGTCAGCTACCAGATCGCCCCGCACGAAACCGCAAGCGGCACCACCACCGGCGTGCAGGCGTGGCCTACGTTCACCGATATTGCCGGGCGGGTCGTGTTCGACCGCGGCGGCATGACGTTCCTGGCGAGCCGGGCCACGGTCCACGACATCCCCGGCGTCACGCTGCAGGACGTCAAGGGCCGCATCGACGACCTTGGCCCACGCGGCAAGCTGGTGATCGACGGCGGCGCCAGCGGACCGGTGCAGGGCTTCCTGCGCTACATCAACGCTTCGCCGGTGCGCGAATGGACCGGGCACGTGGCCGATGCGGCGCAGGCCCACGGCAACGGCGAGCTCAGGCTCAAGCTCGACATGCCGCTGGAACACGCCAATGCCGCCAAGGTGGACGGCCGCTTCCGCTTCCCCGGCAACGATGTCGTGCTCAGCCCGCAACTGCCGCAACTGGGCAATGCCAACGGCGCCATCACGTTCAATGAGCACGGTTTCGGGCTGGAGAACATGCGGGCCCGCTTCCTCGGTGGCGAGACCCGGCTCGGCGGCGGCACCCAGCCGGACGGCGCCACGCACGTCACCGCCAGCGGCAGCGTCTCGGCCGCGGGGCTGCGCGAGGCTGCCGCGGGCTCGGCGCTGGCGCCGGTGGCCGCGCGGCTCGAAGGCAGCACCAGCTACAGCGCCGTGATCGCCACGCGCGAGCGCCAGCTGCAGGTGCAGCTGAACTCCGAACTGAATGGCATGGCGATCGGCCTGCCCGCGCCCCTGGCCAAGGCCGCGGCGCAAGACCTGGCGCTGCGCGTGGACCTGCGCCCGGCCAGCGCCCCGGGCCGCGCCGGCGCCAACGAGCTGGTGGTGCAGCTGGGCCATGCGCTGAACGCGCGCTACCTGCTGCGCCGCGACCAGGGCGGCGGCATCGACGTGCTCGCCGGCGGCATCGGCGTGCAGCAGGCAGCACCGCTGCCCGCGGCCGGCGTCAGCGCCGCGGCCACCTTCGACCAGCTCGATATCGATGCGTGGCGGGCGGCCTTCGGCGGCAGTGCCGGCACCGCGGGCCCCGCCGAGGCGCCCTCTCCCTTCCTTCCTGGCCGCATTGCGCTGCGCGCGCGCGCGCTGCACGCCATGGGCCGCACGCTGGATGAGGTGGTGCTCGACGCCAACCGCGAGCCCGGTGGCTGGAACGCGAAGATCGACTCGCGCCAGGTGGCCGGCGCGGTGCAATGGCGTCCGGCCGGGCCCTCGGCCACCGGGTCGCTGCAACTGCGCCTGGCGCGCCTGAACGTGCCCGATGCCAGCGACGAGCACAACGTGGTGGACGCGCTCGCCAGCAGCATCGACGAGCTGCCCGCGATCGACCTGGTGGCCGACCAGTTCATGCTGCGCGGGCATGACTTCGGCAAGCTTGAAGTCAAGGCCCGTACCGGCACCAGTGCTGCCGACCCGGTCTGGACCCTGGACAAGCTGCAGATCGAGCAGCCCGGCGCCACCCTGACCGGCAGCGGCAGCTGGCGCGTGCCGCGCCGGCTGCGCGCCGACGCCAATGCCGAGCGCCGCACCCTGTTGTCCTTCACCATCGACGTGCGCGATGCCGGCGCCACGCTGGACCGCCTGGGGCTGGCACACACGCTGAGCGACGGCAAGGGCAAGCTCGAAGGCCGCGTGGCCTGGCGCGGTTCGCCGCTTTCGATCGACTACCCGACGCTGTCGGGCAAGCTGTCGCTGGACCTGGAGAATGGCCAGATCCTGAGCGTGGAGCCCGGCGCGGCGCGGCTGCTGGGCGTGCTCAGCCTGCAGGGGCTGCTGCGCTTTGCCACGCTGGACTTCCGCACCCTGTCGGGGCGCGGGCTAGTGTTCGACCGCATTGCCGGCACCGGCACGATCGAGAGTGGCGTCGGCACGATCCAGGATTTCGAGCTCAGGAGCCCGCAGATCATGGCCAGCATGAGCGGCACCGCCAACCTGCTGCGCGAGACCCAGGACCTGCGTGTGGAGGTGGTGCCGCGTATCAACGCCACCTCCACCTCGATCGCGGCCGCCTTTATCAACCCGGTGCTGGGCATCGGCACGCTGGCCGCGCAACTGCTGTTTGCCGACGAGTTCTCCAAGGTGTTCACCCAGCACTACCGCATCACCGGCAGCTGGGCCAACCCGCAGATCGGCAAACTGGAGGACAATAAGGCGCAAGCCCCGACCTTCCAGAACCGCGCGGACCCCGCCCTCCCGCGCTGAGGAAAACAACGCCCGCCCCGCCTATGACTGCAACCGCCGCCCCCGCCCCGTTCCGCGTTGCCGCCGTCCAGACCGTGACCGGCACCTCGCTCGATGCCAACCTGGCGCGCGCCGACGCGCTGATCGCCGAGGCCGCGGCCGGCGGCGCCGCGCTGGTGCTGCTGCCCGAGTACTTCTGCATGATGGGCCGCTCCGAATCGGACAAGGTGGCCGTGCGCGAGCATGACGGCGACGGCCCGGTGCAGCAGTTCCTGGCCGATGCGGCGCGCCGCCACGGCATCTGGCTGGTCGGCGGCACGCTGCCGATGTGGTGCGACGACCCGGCACGCGTGTACAACACCTCGCTCGCCTTCAACCCGCGCGGCGAACGCGTGGCGCGCTACGACAAGATCCACCTGTTCGGCTTTACCCGCGGCACTGAGAGCTACGACGAGTCGCGCACCATCCTGGCCGGTCGCACGCCGGTCAGCTTTGACGCGCCCTGTGGCCGGGTGGCGATGTCGGTGTGCTACGACCTGCGCTTCCCTGAGCTGTACCGCGGACTGGCCGAGGGCGACGGCACCAGCTTGATTCTGATGCCGGCCGCCTTCACCTACACCACGGGGCAGGCGCACTGGGAAATCCTGCTGCGCGCCCGCGCCATTGAAAACCAGTGCTATGTGCTGGCCGCGGCACAGGGCGGCAAGCATGAGAACGGCCGGCGCACCTGGGGCCATTCGATGCTGGTCGATCCTTGGGGCGAGGTCTTGGCAACGCTGCCCGAAGGCGAAGGCGTGGTCGGCGGCGTGATCGACCCCGCGCGCCTGGCCGAGGTCCGGCAGAACCTGCCGGCACTGCGACACCGGGTGCTGTAGCATGTACGCAACCGCGGGGGCCGCCACCGGCGCCCGCCCAGAGAATTTTTTGCCGCGCCGGCCGCAAGCCGGCGCGTCCCCAGGAAGAAAGGACATCTCATGAACGCCGGCGATCTCGGAATCCGCAACCTGGCCACCGCGCAGCAACTGCTGCTGGCACCGTACGGCCTGGACGAGGCCAAGCTCCAGCGCGTGCTGGCCGATATCTTCACGCACAAGGTCGACTATGCCGACCTGTACTTCCAGTACACCCGCAACGAGGCCTGGAGCCTGGAAGAAGGCATCGTCAAGTCGGGCAGCTTCAGCATCGACCAGGGCGTGGGCGTGCGCGCGGTCTCGGGCGACCGCACCGCCTTCGCCTATTCGGACGACATCAGCCTGGCGGCGCTGTCGCAGGCAGCGGCGGCCACGCGCACCATTGGCCGTGCCGGCAGCGGCCGCGTCAAGGTGGCCGGCGAGCTGGCCACGCACGCCGGGCGCAACCTGTACACGCCCAACGACCCGCTCGACTCGATGAGCGCGGCCGAGAAGGTGGCGCTGCTGGAGCGCATCGAGCGCATGGCGCGCGCCAAGGATCCGCGCGTGGTGCAAGTGATGGCAGGCCTGGCCGGCGAATACGACGTGGTGCTGGTGGCGCGCAGCGACGGCGTGATCGCCGCCGACGTGCGTCCGCTGGTGCGGGTCTCGGTCACGGTGATCGCCGAACACGGCGGGCGCCGCGAGGTCGGCTCTTCCGGCGGCGGCGGCCGCTATGCCTATGGCTACTTCACCGACGAGCTGCTGCAGAAGTATGTGGACGAGGCTGTCTCTTCGGCCCTGGTCAACCTGGACGCGCGCCCGGCCCCGGCCGGCGCGATGACCGTAGTGCTGGGCCCGGGCTGGCCCGGCGTGCTGCTGCATGAAGCCGTCGGCCACGGCCTGGAGGGCGACTTCAACCGCAAGGGCTCGTCGGCCTTTGCCGGCCGCATGGGCGAACGCGTCGCGGCCAAGGGCGTAACCGTGGTCGACGACGGCACGCTGGCCAACCGCCGCGGCTCGCTCAACCTGGACGACGAAGGCAACCCGACCCAGTGCACCACGCTGATCGAGGACGGCATCCTGCGCGGCTATATGCAGGACACACTCAACGCGCGCCTGATGAAGTTGCCGGTCACCGGCAACGCGCGCCGCGAAAGCTATGCCGCGCTGCCGATGCCGCGCATGACCAACACCTACATGCTCAACGGCGACAGGGATCCGCAGGAGATCATCGCCAGCGTCAAGCGCGGCCTGTATGCGGTCAACTTCGGCGGCGGCCAGGTGGACATCACCAACGGCAAGTTCGTGTTCTCGGCCAGCGAGGCCTACATGATCGAGGATGGCAAGATCACCTACCCGGTCAAGGGCGCGACGCTGGTCGGCAACGGCCCGGAATCGCTGAAGGATGTCACCATGATCGGCAACGACATGCGCCTGGACTCGGGCGTCGGCGTGTGCGGCAAGGAAGGCCAGAGCGTGCCGGTGGGCGTGGGCCAGCCGACGCTGCGCATCGAGAACATGACGGTGGGCGGCACCGCCTGACCAGTCCGGCGATGACGAAGACGGGACCCCGCGGGGTCCCGTTTTTCATGGGATCGTCCCAGCCTTACGGCCGCACTTCATACACCAGGTTGAACGGCGTCTGTGCCGCGCGGCGGAAACTGCGGAAGCCGGCCTGCTCAGCCACGCCGCGCATGCGCGCTTCGCCTGCCTGCGCGCCCAGGCACAGGCCGACTTCCTGCGCGCGCGACGCCGGCGTGCAGATGAAGGTGGACGCGGAATAGAACACCCGGCCGAGCGGGTTGAGGTTCTGCTCCAGCGTGTCGTTGGCAAACGGCTCCACGATCATCCAGGCGCCATCGGCGCGCAGGGTCTCGCGCACGTGGCGCGCCGCGCCGACCGGATCGCCCATGTCGTGCAGGCAGTCGAACACCGCCACCAGGTCATAGTCCTTGCCGCGGTAATCCTTGGCGGTGGCCACTTCGAAGCGCACGCGCTGGGCCACGCCGGCGCGGCGCGCGGCTTCGGCGGCATGGCGCACCGAAGGCTCGTGGTAGTCGAAACCGACAAAGCGCGAAGCCGGAAACGCCTGCGCCATGATGATGGTCGACGCGCCGTGGCCGCAGCCCACGTCCGCCACCGACGCGCCCGCCCTGAGCCGCGCCTCCATGCCGTCCAGCGCGGGAATCCATTCCGAAACCAGGTGCGCCGCGTAGCCGGGCCGGAAGAAGCGCTCGGTGCCGTGGAACAGCGCGGGATCGTGCTCGTGCCATCCGAGCCCGCGGCCGTTGCGGAAAATATCGATCACCTTCGGGATGGCGCGGAACTGCGCCACCGCGATCTGGAACGCGCCCGGGATGAATGCGAGGCTGCCCTCCTGCGCCAGCGCATAGGCCTGCTCTTCGTTCAGGCTGAACTGCCCGGTTGCCGGGTCATAGTCGACATAGCCGCTGGCCGCCTGGGCCGACAGCCATTCGCGCAGGTAGCGCGCGTCAGTATGGGTTTTTGCCGCCAGCACATCGGCGGTCATTGCCTTTTCCGCCATGGCCTTGTACAGGCCCAGTTCATCGCCCACGACCACCGTCGCGGCATGCATCACCGCGCCGATATCGTTGACGAATTTTTCCATGAAGGCGTTCAGCCTCGCTTCATCGACGCTCATGATGCACCTCCCCGTGCTCACTGCTCCCCGGTTCCAATATAGCCCCCGGTTATGTTGGGGAAAGCCGAAAAGCAGCGGCAGCACCACACTTGCGCGCCAAGGCCGCAAGTCACCCGAGATCGGTGCGCCAGCGCACCGCATGGCCTCGTCGACACTTGCCAACCCTGGTAAAAGGCGCTATAAAGATGCTTCGCCGCACGACCCGCAACGGACGCGCATTGAAAATTGACCGACCGGCGCGCAATTTCCTGCCTTTCTGCTACGCAGTGCAGCATAAATTCGGCGCCCACGACGATAATCGATTCAAGCTGACCCAAGCCAACGCCTTTTTCCGCCATGTCCGCTAAGTTTTACTTTTACTTTTTTAGCGATCTCACACCGCTGGCGGATAGGGAGGGACGGCTGTAAGCAGCGCCCCGAATACAAAAAAGACCGCCAGCGACCCTGGCGGTTTTTTTATACCTGTTTGTTACCCCCACACACTCACGACCTCACAAGAATCCTGGAGCCATCATGCTGAAGAACACCGACGACCTGCGCATTCGCGAACTCAAGGAACTACTGCCGCCCGCGCACCTGATCCGCGAGTTCGGCTGCTCCGAACAGGCTTCGGACGTGATCTACGGCGCGCGCCAGGCCATGCACCGCATCCTGCACGGCATGGATGACCGCCTGATCGTCATCATCGGCCCGTGCTCGATCCACGATACCCGCGCCGCGCTGGACTACGCCAAGCTGCTCAAGGTCCAGCGCGACCGCTTCGCCGGCGAACTGGAGGTGGTGATGCGCGTGTACTTCGAGAAGCCGCGCACCACGGTGGGCTGGAAGGGGCTGATCAACGATCCGCATATGGATGGCAGCTTCAAGATCAACGATGGCCTGCGCACCGCGCGCGAGCTGCTGCTGAACATCAGCGAGATGGGCGTGCCCACCGGCACCGAGTATCTCGACATGATCAGCCCGCAGTACATCGCCGACCTGGTCAGCTGGGGCGCGATCGGCGCCCGCACCACCGAGTCGCAGGTGCACCGCGAACTGGCCTCGGGGCTGTCGTGCCCGGTGGGCTTCAAGAACGGCACCGACGGCAACGTCAAGATCGCGGTCGATGCGATCAAGGCCGCGTCGCAGCCGCACCATTTCCTGTCGGTGACCAAGGGCGGCCACTCGGCGATCGTATCGACCTCGGGTAACGAGGACTGCCACGTGATCCTGCGCGGCGGCAAGGCGCCCAACTACGACGCGGCCAGCGTGCAGGAAGCGTGCGACGCGATCGCCAAGGCCGGCCTGGCCTCGCGCCTGATGGTCGATGCCTCGCACGCCAACAGCAGCAAGCGGCATGAGAACCAGATCCCGGTGTGCGAGGACATCGGCCGCCAGATCACCGGCGGCGACCAGCGCATCATCGGCGTGATGGTGGAATCGCACCTGGTGGCGGGCCGCCAGGACCACGTGCAGGGCCAGCCGGTCGAGGAGCTGACCTACGGCCAGTCCGTGACCGATGCCTGCATCGGCTGGGACGACTCGGTCAAGGTGCTCGAGGGCCTGGCCGAGTCGGTGCGCCAGCGCCGGCTGGCCTCGGGCAGCGGCAACTGATGCCGCGGCGGGCCCCGGGCCGGGGCCCGCGCTGCTGCACACAACAAAAAGCCGCTTCCAGGGAAGCGGCTTTTTTGCATTGGCGCGGCAGCCGCCGCGCGTTCTTACTTCTTCAGCAGCAGGTCGCCAGGCAGCGACTCGATGTAGGCGGCCATGTCCTTCAGCTCCTTGCGGGTGAACGGGCGCGGCTTGCCGTCCTTGTCGGTCACGGCCGGATTGGCGTTGACCTGGCCGGCCATGATGGCGTTGGAGCGGCCCACCAGGGCGTTGCCCGACACCTGGTACGACGCCAGCGCGTGGTACAGGTAGTCGGCGTGCTGGCCCGCCAGCTTGGGATAGTCCGGCGAGATCGGGGCGTTCAGGCCCTGGCCGTGGCAGGCCACGCAGGCGCCCTTTTCCACCAGCGCCTTGCCGGCAGCAAGGTCGGCGGCCGAGGCCGGCATCGCGGCAGCACCCAGCACGAGTGCGCCGAGCGCGGACGAAAGCGTCTTGAGCGTATTCATGAGGGGTCTCTTACTTGAGGGAATTGTTCTGCGTACCGGCCTTCTGCTGCGAGTAGTAGGCCGCCACGTTGGCGATGTCCTGCTCGGTCAGCGTCGCGGCGATGCTGCGCATGGTCGGGTGCTTGCGCTCGCCCTTCTGGTAGGCCTTGAGCGCGTTCTCGATGTACTTGGCGCTCTGGCCACCCAGCAGCGGCACTTCATAGACTTCAGGGAATGACGCACGGTAGCCCGGAATGCCGTGGCATCCGATGCACATTGCAACCTTGTCCTTGGCAGCGTCTCCATTGCCCTTGACTTCCTGTGCCTGCGCGGCCGTTGCAGCCGCGCCCAGCACCACCATCGTGAGGAGCTTTTTCATTGTCTTTGCGGATTGGAAGTTAAACCGTGTGACCTGCCCTGCCGGGCGGAGACGGTTTCAGAATGCTTCTGCGGGGAAAACCAGGGCAGCCGGACGGATTGCCGAGGTGCAACCCGCCAGACATGTCGCATCCGGTCTGTTGCCGGGATGTGGAACACCATTCTGGAACCACCTCTCGCAATCGCCGCGACCCGGAAGGGCCGCTGGGACTTCTGAACGCGGACTGCCGGATACTGGAGAACTGGACGTGGGGGCGCGTCAAACCGCCGCATTGTACCGCAGCCGGCACCTGCCAGTCCAGCAACCGGCCCCGGCCGCCGGCGGCCTGTCAGCGCGCGCCAACACGAACCGCAAAGGTCTTTTATACTGGCTGATCCCGGGAATCTGCACGACCGTTCGCGAATGCTGCCGCCAGCAGCGTGCGGGCGCCCTGCACCGGACCCTGTTTCCATAATGAAAGCGCGCATGACAGCGCGAAGAGACCGCGCCAAGCACGCCAACCCGGCCCTCGATCCGAGGCCGTCACCTCAGGTTGCCTCATGTCAAACACCGCCAACGCTTCCGCCCAAGCTTCCATCGCCCAGCAGACCCGTTTCGAGGGCAGCGACCAGTATGTCGCCACTGACGACCTCAAGTTGGCCGTCAATGCCGCGCGCACGCTGCAGCGCCCGCTGCTGATCAAGGGCGAGCCCGGCACCGGCAAGACCATGCTGGCCGAGGAGGTCGCCGCCGCGCTGGGCATGCCGCTGCTGCAGTGGCATATCAAGTCGACCACCAAGGCGCAGCAGGGCCTGTATGAGTACGACGCGGTGTCGCGCCTGCGCGACTCGCAGCTGGGCGATGACCGCGTCCACGACATCCGCAACTACATCGTCAAGGGCGTGCTGTGGCAGGCCTTTGACGCCGACGAGCAGGTCGTGCTGCTGATCGACGAGATCGACAAGGCCGACATCGAATTCCCCAACGACCTGCTGCGCGAGCTCGACCGCATGGAGTTCTACGTCTACGAGACGCGCGAACTGGTCAAGGCGAAGCATCGCCCGCTGGTGATCATCACCTCGAACAACGAGAAGGAGCTGCCCGACGCCTTCCTGCGCCGCTGCTTCTTCCACTACATCAAGTTCCCCGATGCCGAGACGATGCAGCAGATCGTCGACGTGCACTACCCCGGCATCAAGCGCGAGCTGGTGGCCGCCGCGCTGGAATCGTTCTACGAGATGCGCAACCTGCCGGGCCTGAAGAAGAAGCCGTCCACGTCGGAGCTGATCGACTGGCTCAAGCTGCTGATGGCCGAGGACATTCCGCCCGAGGCGCTGAAGAGCCCGGACAAGAAGGCCGCGATCCCGCCGCTGCACGGCGCGCTGCTGAAGAACGAGCAGGACGTGCACCTGTTCGAGCGCCTGGTGTTCATGAACCGCGCCAACCGCTGAGGCACTGCCCGCCATGACTGCGTTCGTCAAACCCGTCACGCTGGTGGGCCGGCACGTCACGCTGGAGCCGCTGCGCGCCGAGCATGCCGAGGGCCTGCGCACCGCCTGCGCCGACGGCGAGCTGTGGAAGCTCTGGTACACCAGCGTGCCCGCGCCCGAGCGGATCGAAGCCGAGATCGCGCGGCGCCTGGGCCTGCAGCAACAGGGCTCGATGCTGCCGTTCACGGTGCGCGATGCCGCCGGCGAGCTGGCGGGCATGACCACCTACATGAATATCGACGCGACCCACCGGCGCGTGGAGATCGGCTCCACCTGGTATGCGCGCCGCGTCCAGCGCACGCCGCTGAATACGGAATGCAAGCTGATGCTGCTGGGCCATGCCTTCGACCATCTCGACTGCATCGCCGTGGAGTTCCGCACGCACTGGATGAACCAGCAGAGCCGCGCCGCCATCGCGCGCCTGGGCGCCAAGCAGGACGGCGTGCTGCGCAACCACCAGCGCATGCCGGACGGCTCGTTGCGCGACACCGTGGTGTTCTCGATCATCGCCAGCGAATGGCCGGCGGTGCGGCAACACCTGCAATTCCAGCTCGACCGTCCGCGCTGAAGCGGCCGCCGACTGAAAGCGAGGCATCATGCTGATCGATTTCTTCTTCTCGCTGCGCCACGCCAAGCTGCCGGTCTCGGTCAAGGAATACCTGACCATGCTGGAAGCGCTCAAGGCGCAGGTCATCTCCCCTTCGATCGACGAGTTCTACTACCTGTCGCGGATGACACTGGTCAAGGACGAGAAGCACTTCGACAAGTTCGACCAGACCTTCGCCGCCTACTTCAAGGGCGTCGAGAGCCTGGTCGACTGGAAGTCCGACATCCCGCTCGACTGGCTGCAGAAGACGCTGGAGCGCGAACTCTCGCCCGAGGAAAAAGCCAAGATCGAGGCCATGGGCGGCCTCGACAAGCTGATGGAACGCCTCAAGCAGCTGCTGGAGGAGCAGAAGGAAAAGCACGAGGGCGGCAACAAGTGGATCGGCACGGGCGGCACCTCGCCCTTCGGCCACGGCGGCTACAACCCCGAGGGCATCCGCATCGGCGGCCCTTCCAAGGGCAACCGCACCGCCATCAAGGTGTGGGAGGCGCGCGCCTACAAGGACTATGACGACCAGGTCGAACTGGGCACGCGCAATATCAAGGTGGCGCTGCGCCGGCTGCGCCGCTTCGCCCGCGAAGGCGCCGACACCGAGCTGGACCTGGACGACACCATCCATTCCACCGCGGCCAACGCCGGCCTGCTCGACATCAAGCTGCGGCCCGAGCGCCACAACAAGGTCAAGGTGCTGATGCTGATGGACGTGGGCGGCTCGATGGACGACCACATCAAGCGCGTGGAAGAGCTGTTCTCGGCCACCAAGACCGAGTTCAAGCACCTGGAGTACTACTACTTCCACAACTGCCTGTACGACTACGTGTGGAAGAACAACCGCCGCCGCCACGCCGAGAAGCTGGCCACGTGGGACCTGCTGCACAAGTACACGCCCGACTACAAGATCATCTTCGTCGGCGACGCCACCATGAGCCCGTATGAGATCCTGCAGCCGGGCGGCTCGGTCGAGTACAACAACACCGAAGCCGGCGCGGTATGGCTGAACCGGATGACCGAGCAGTTCCCGCACTTCGTCTGGCTCAACCCGGAGCCGGAAGGCCTGTGGCAGTACCGGCAGTCGATCACGGTCATCAACCAGCTGATGAAGGGACGGATGTACCCGGTAACGCTGGCCGGGCTGGAACAGGCGATGAAGGTGCTGTCGAAGTAAGGCTGATTGTTGTCAACGCCTTCTGGTTTGCTCCCCTCTCCCGCTTGCGGGAGAGGGGCAGGGGTGAGGGCAGGCGGTGGCATACCACCGGCCGTACTTCGTAGAGACTCCCGCCCTCACCCCAACCCTCTCCCGCAAGCGGGAGAGGAGCACCCCAGCGGCGGTCCGAATCCCCTGGCTGCCCTCTTCTCGCCTCAGTCCACCGTAATCCCCGCCTGCCTGATGAACTTGCCATAGCGCGCACGATTCGCATTCTGCCGCTCGGCAAACGCCTGGATGCTCAGCGGCGCCACCGCGCCGCCCAGCTTGTTGACGTTGTCCTGCAGCTGCGCGCCGGCGAGCGCGCGGTTGATCTCGCGGTTCATGCACTCGACGATGGCCGGCGGCGTGCCGGCGGGCGCATAGACGCCGAAGGTCGAGTCGCCGTCCACGTCCTGCAGGCCGGCCTCGGCCAGCGTCGGCACGTCCGGGTATTGCGCCGCGCGCTTGGCGCTGGCCACCGCCAGCAGCCTGAGCTTGCCGCTGGCCACGTGCTGCAGGCCGGGGCCGGGATCGAACATGAACTGCACCTGCCCTGCCAGCAGGTCGCTCAGGGCCGGGGCCGCGCCCTTGTACGGCACGTGCACGGCGTCCAGCTTGCCGGCGCGCTTGAACATCTCGGCAGCGATATGCGGCGTGCTGCCGTTGCCGGCCGAGCCGTAGCTGAGCTTGCCCGGATGCTCGCGCACATAGGCGATGAACGCGTCCAGCGTCTTCGCCGGCACCGACGGATGCACCAGCAGGTAGACCCGCACCAGCGCCACCGACGCGACCGGGGTCAGATCCTTGAGCGGGTCGTACGGCATCTTCTTGTAGAGGAAGGGATCGATGGCCACCGCGCCGCCCGAGGTCAGCAGGAAGGTATAGCCATCGGCCGGCGCCTTGGCCACGGCATCGCCGCCAACGATGCCGTTGGCGCCCGGGCGGTTGTCGATCACCACCGGACGCTTCAGCGCCTCGGACAGACCGGGCGAGATGCCGCGCGCCAGCGTATCCGCAGCCCCGCCGGCGGGGAAGTTGACGACCAGCCGGATCGGCTTGTCCGGCCACGGCTGCGCGGCGGCCGGCGCGCTCACGCCAGCCAGCAGGCCCGGCGCGCACAGTGCGGCGCAAAGGGCGCGCGCGATACGGTGGGGGAATCGCATGATGGTTGTCTCCTGTCTTATGTTTTGCTACTGCCTGCCGCAGCGCTCTGCGGCACCACTCAGAACGGATATTGCCGTGGCGTGGTCTGCACCGTGATCCAGCGCAGCTCGGTGAAGGCATCGATCCCGGCCTTGCCGCCGAAGCGGCCATAGCCACTCGCCTTGACGCCGCCGAACGGCATCTGCGCCTCGTCGTGCACGGTCGGCCCATTGACGTGGCAGATGCCCGATTCGATGCGGCCGGCCACCCGCATCGCGCGCGCCACATCGCCGCCGAACACCGCCGCCGACAGCCCATAGGCGGAATCATTGGCGCAGGCAATGGCCGCTTCCACGCCATCCACGCGCACCACGGCCTTGACCGGCCCGAACGATTCCTCGCGATAGATCTCCATGTCCGGCGTCACGTGATCCAGCACCGTGGCCCGCATCAGCGTGTCGGTCGCCTTGCCGCCGCAGACCAGCCGCGCGCCCTTGGCCAGCGCATCGTCGATCATCGCGTTGCAACGCTCGACGGTGCTCATGTCGACCACCGAGCCCAGCACCGCCGGGCCGGTGCGCGGATCCGCCAGCGGCAAGGCGCCGGCACGCGCGGCAAAGCGTGCCACGAAGGCGTCCGCGATGCTGGCATCCACCACGATGCGCTCGGTGGACATGCAGATCTGGCCCGAGTTGGCAAAGGCGCCGAAGATGGCGCCGTCCACCGCGGCGTCCAGGTCCGCATCGTCGAGCACCACCAGCGGCGCCTTGCCGCCCAGCTCCAGCACCACGGGCTTCAGGTGGCGCGCGCAGGTCTGCGCGATCAGCCGCCCCACGCGCGTGGAGCCGGTGAAGTTGATGCGGCGCACGGCCGGGTGGGCGATGATGGTCTCGACCACCGCGGCGGCATCGGCCGGGGCGTTGGTGACAAAGTTGACCACGCCCGCCGGGAAGCCCGCCTCCGCCAGCGCATCGACAATCAGGCCATGCGTGGCCGGACAGATCTCCGAACCCTTCAGGATGACCGTATTGCCGCACGCCAGCGCCGTGGCCACGGCGCGCACGCCCAGGATCACCGGTGCGTTCCACGGCGCGATGCCCAGCACCACGCCCGCGCCCTGCCGCACCGCCATGGCCAGGCTGCCCGGCACGTCGGAGGGGATCACCTCGCCGTTGATCTGCGTGGTCAGCGCGGCGGCCTCCTGCAGCATGCCGACGGCAAGGTGCACATTGAAGCCAGCCCACATCGCCGACGCACCGGTCTCTGCCGCCATCGCGGCGGTGAGCGCCCCGGCCTTGCCTTCGAGTGCCTGCGCCGCGCGCATGAGCAAGGCGCGCCGTTCGCCCGGACCGGTGTCGCGCCAGGCCGGGAAGGCGCGCGCTGCAGCGTCGGCAGCGGCCAGCGCATCGGCGCTCGTGGCTGCCGGCGCTCGCGTGGCCACGCTGTGGTCAAGCGGGTTGCGGCGCTCGAAGGTGGCACCGTTGGCGGCCTGCGTGCGCTCGCTGTTGATCAGCATGGTGATGTTTTGCATCCTGGAGTCTCCTGGAAGGGGTACTTCGTCTGTCGTCTGGCGCTGCGGCTCAGGCCACCTCGATCTCCACCACGGTCGGTACACGCATCCGCAGGGCTGTCGCCAGTGCTTCGCGCAATGCAGCAGGATGAGTCACCCGCACTGCCTCGCAACCATGCCCGAGCGCAATTGACACGAAATCCAGGTCGGGCAAGGCCGTGCCGACCAGCGGATCATCGCCGCCAAAGCCGAAGGTCGGCGCAAACTCCTGCAGGGCGGCGTAGCGCCGGTTGTTGAGCACGATGAACGTGATCGGCAGGCCCAGTTGAGCGGCGCTCCACAGCGCCTGGATCGAATACATGCTGGAGCCGTCGCCGACCAGGCCGATCACCTTGCGCCCCGGCTTGCCCAGCGCGACGCCCACTGCCGCGGGCAGGCCGTAGCCAAGCCCGCCGCTGCACATCGTATAGAAGGTCTCGCTGCGCAGGATGGGCAGGTGGCGATGCATCACCGGGCGCGCGCTGGGCGCTTCCTCGACCACGATGGAATCGGGGTCGCGCAGTTCCGCCAGCGTCTGCAGGACATAGGCGACGCTCATCGGCATGCCGGGCTCGGCGCGCGGTGCCGGCACGCGCGGGCGCGGGGCTTCGCGCCGCGGCGGCGCCGGGCGCGCCAGCAGGTCGGCCACGCCCTGGCGGATGCTGCCGACTGCGGCAGTGCCCACCGGCGCCCATGCGGCGATATTCGGATCGTCGATCAGCTGCACCACCTGCGCCCCGGGCGGCGCGTGGGGCCAAACCCCTCGACGTGATAAGTGAAGGCCGCCGCCCCCAGCGCGAACACGAGGTCGTGGCCCGTCAGCAGCCCGACGATCTTCTCGCGCATCGCCGGCAGGAAGCCGGCAAACAGCGGATGGTCTTCCGGAAAGCCGCAGCGCCCCGACATCGGCGCCACCCACACCGCCGCCTGGTGCCGTTCCGCCAGGCGCACGACATCGTCCCAGGCGCCATCGCGGTCCACGGCCGCGCCCACCACGAACGCCGGCCGGCGGCTGGCATCGAGAGCGTCGCCGATCTGCGCCAGCAGTGCCGGCTGCACGCGGCTTTCAGTGCTGACCGTGCGCGGCAGCACCGGCTCGCACGCCCGGGCCCAGTCATCGGCGGGGATCGAGATCAGCACCGGCCCGCGCGGCGGCTGCATGGCGATGTAGTAGCCGCGCGCAATCGCCAGCGGCACGTCTTCGGCCCGCGCCGGCTCGCAACTCCACTTCACGTAGGGCTTGGGCAGCTCAGTGGCCTGAGCCGAGAACAGGAAGGGCTCGAACGGCAGGATCGAGCGCGCCTGCTGCCCGGCCGTGATCACCATCGGGGTGCGGTTCTTGTGGGCGGTGAAGATGCTGCCCATGGCATGGCCGACACCGGCCGCCGAGTGCAGGTTGACGAAGGCCGCATTGCGGGTGGCCTGGGCATAGCCATCGGCCATGCCCACCACCACGGATTCCTGCAGGCCGAGGATGTAGCGAAAGTCGTCGGGGAAATCGAGGAACAGCGGCAGCTCGGTCGAGCCGGGATTGCCGAAGATGGTGGTCATGCCGAACCCGCGCAGCAGGTCCAGCACCGCGGTGCGCACGGTGGTGGGAGTGGCGGAGGCGGCAGGCGAGGCAGAACTGGCCATGGTCGAGGAAGCTCCAGTGCGGAATCAGAGACAAAGCTTGCCGACCAGTATGGACAATCAGGCCTTGCCCAGAAATTGCCGTTTCGGGGCAAAGTCATTACGATTTGGCATGACCCTCGATCTGCGCCAGCTTCTTGCCTTCCTTGCGGTGTGCGAACACGGCAGCCTGGGCCGCGCGGCCGCACAGCTGAACGTGACCCAGCCGGCACTGAGCCGCACCATCCAGCGGCTGGAAGCCCAGCTGGACGCGCCGCTGTTCGAACGCTATGCCACCGGCATGGTGCTGACCGCCTGCGGCGAGGCCCTGCTGCCGCACGCCAACCTCTTGCGCCACGAGGCCGAGCACGCCACCGAGGCCGTGCGCGCGCTGCGCGGGCTGGCTGCCGGCACCATCCGCGTGGGCACCGTCGCCAGCGTGGCCAGCGTGGTGCTGCCGGAAGCGATCGAGGCGGTGCTGGCACGCTGGCCCGGGCTGCGCGTGCGCATCGTCGAAGGGGTGGGAGATTTCCTGGCCGATGCGCTGCTGCGCCGCGAGATCGACCTGGCCATCGGCATCGCGCTGCCGGAGAATGAGGAAATTTGCGCCGTGGCGGATGTGGGCTGGAGCGACAGCAGCTTCGTGGTCGCCGCCGCCGGGCATCCGCTGACGGGCCGGCCGGCGCTGCGGCTGGCGGATACGGTCGGCTGCCGCTGGGTCATGCCGCCGCGCGGCACGGCGCCATTCGACGAACTGCAACGGCTGTTTGCACGGGCCGGGCTGCCGCCGCCGGACATCGTCGCCGAAACCCGCTCGATCATTGCGCTCAAGGCGCTGGTGGCACGCGCGGGCTTCCTCAGCTGGATGGCCGCGCCGATGTACGAGGCCGAGCAAAAGGCCGGCATGATCCAGCCGCTGCCCATTGAAGGCGCCCAGGCGCCGCGCCGGCTGGCGGTGTACCGGCGCCGCCAGGGCATCCTTCCGGCGCCGGCAGCGAAGCTGCTGGAGCAGTTGCGCCAGTTGACATCGGACGTGGGCTGAACGTCAGGCGGGCCGCGCCAGGTCGGCCCCTTCCATCACCCATGCGCGGAACGTGCGCAGCGCCGGCAGGTGCTGCTTCTGCTCCGGATAGCACAGGTAATAGCCCTTCCTGGCCAGCACCTGGCCGGATGCGCCACCACCAGCGCCCCGGTGGCCAGTTCTTCCTCGATCAGACAGCGCGGGATCAGCGCGATGCCCAGACCCGACAGCGCGGCCTGCGTGAGCAGCGAAAACTGGTCGAAGCGCGCGCCGCTCCAGGCCTCGCGGGTCGGCACGCCCAGCGTGGCGAACCAGTCGGGCCAGGCCTCGGGCACGGTGGTGTGGTGCAGCAGCGGATAGCGCAGCAAGGCAGCGGGCGTGGGCGCCACGCCGCCGGGCTCGGACGCCAGCAGGCCCGGGCGGCACACCGGCAGCACCTCACGCCCGGTCATGTAGTCGGCCAGGCTGCCGGGCCAGACGCCGTCGCCGAAACGGATCGCAGCGTCCAGGTCCGGCTCGGAAAAATCGTAGCCCTGCGCGTGCGGCACGAATTCCAGCGTCACCTCCGGATGGCGCGCGAAAAACTGCGGCAGGCGCGGGATCAGCCACTTGGCGCCCAGCGTCGGCATGCTGGCGATGTGCAGCACGCCGCCCCGCCCCTGCCGCGCCATCAGCTCGACGGTGGCGGCCTCCAGCTCGTTCAGGCTGGGGCCGATGCGCTCCAGGTAGCGCTCGCCCGCCTTGGTCAGCATCAGGCGCTGGCGCACGCGCTGGAACAGCTCCACGCCCAGGTAAGCCTCCAGGCTGCGCACCTGCTTGCTGACCGCGCCTTGCGTGACATGCAGTTCACGCGCGGCTACGGTAAAACTGTTATGACGCGCGGCGGCCTCGAAGGCCTGCAACTCGGTCAGCGACGGACATAGGCGTCGCATAAATCACCTCTACTTTACGACCAAATGGAATGAGCTAAGGATTTTATTTCGTTTGCGGCACGCTTGCCCCGGCGCGCAGAATCGTGAAATCCACTTTATTCCTCCCCTTCCCCTGGACCCCGTCATGCAACGTCGCCATCTTCTCCGACTCCTGGCCGCCGCTTCGGCCGCCGCCGCTGCCGGCATCTCCTTCAGCGCCGTGGCGCAGCAGGCCGGCTACCCGACCAAGCCGATCACGCTGGTGGTGCCCTTCCCCGCTGGCGGCACCACCGACATCATCGCGCGCATCGTCGCCGACAAGCTCGGCCAGCAACTGGGCCAGGCCGTGGTGGTTGACAACCGCGGCGGCGCCGGCGGCAGCATCGGCACCGCTTTCCTGTCCAAGGCGGCGCCGGACGGGTATACGCTGGGCATTGCCACGGCCTCGACCCATGGCATCAATCCGGCGGTCTACCCGCGCCTGTCCTACGATGCAACCAAGGACTTCACCACCATCACCAACCTGGCCTCGGTGCCCAACGTGATGAGCATCAACCCGGCGGTCAAGGCCACCGACATGAAGTCCTTCATCGCGCTGGCGCAGTCGCAGCCCAACAAGCTGGCCTATGGCTCGGCGGGCAACGGCAGCGTCTCGCATATGATGGGGGAGCTGTTCAAGATGAGCAGCAAGACCGAACTGCTGCACGTGCCCTACAAGGGCGTGGGCCCGGCGCTGAACGACGCGCTGGCCGGCCAGGTGCAGGTGCTGTTCGACAACCTGCCGTCGTCGCTGCCGTTCATTGAAGGCGGCAAGCTGCGTGCGCTCGCCGTGGCGGCGCCCAAGCGCGTGGCCGCGCTGCCCAACGTGCCGACCTTTGCCGAGCTGGGCCTGGGCGAAGTCAACGACGCCGCCTGGTTCGGCCTGATCGCACCGGCCAACCTGCCGGCGGATATCCAGACCAGGCTCCATACCGCCGCGGTCAAGGTGCTGGCGCTGCCGGAAGTGAAGGCCAAGCTCGAGAAGCTGGGCGCGACCCCGGTGGGCGATACGCCGGCGCACTTTGCCGCCCAGATCAAGAGCGAAGTGGCCAAGAACAAACGCGTGGCCGCCGCCGCCAAGATCTCGCTCGACTGATTCCACAGCAACACCATGACCGACACCGACCGAACCACCGCGGACAGTCCGTTCTACCTGTACCAGCCCGAGGGTGAGCCCGCGGCGCTGTTCCTGGACTCGCCGCACAGCGCGACGATCTACCCGACGGACTTCCGCCCCGACCCGCCCTGCCGCTGCCGCTGCTGCGCCAGGCCGAAGACACCTTTGTCGACGAGCTCTACGCCGGGCCCCGGCGCGCGGCATCCCGCTGCTGTGCGCGGGCTTCCCGCGCAGCTACCTGGACGCCAACCGCGCGCTGGAAGAAATCGACGAAGCCCTGCTCGACGCGCCCTGGCCCGGAGCCAGGCAGGAGACCTCCAAGACCCGGCTGGGCAAGGGCCTGGTCTGGCGCGTGCTGGACACCGGCGAGGCCATATACGACCGCAAGCTGAGCGTGGAAGAAGTGCAGGCGCGCATCAACCGCTGCTACCTGCCCTATTACGCGCAGCTGCAGAAGCTGGCCGACCGCGCCGTCGCCAGCCACGGCAGCGCCTGGCATATCAACTGCCATTCAATGCCGAGCCACGCCGCGCCATACGCCACCGAGTTCCCGGGGCTGGAGCATCCGGACTTCGTGGTGGGCGACCGCGATGGCACCACCTGCGACAAGCGCTTCACCGACCGGGTCGAGGGCGTGCTCAAGGAGATGGGCTACGACGTCTGGCGCAACCACCCGTACAAGGGCGTGGAGATCGTGCGCGTGGTGGGGCAGCCCCAGGCCGGCTGCCACAGCCTGCAGCTGGAGGTCAACCGCAAGCTCTATATGGACGAGGTGGGCCTGACGCATACCGCGGGCTTTGCCCGGCTGCGCCATGACCTGAACCTGCTGCTCGACGAGCTGCTGCGCTTTACGCGCTCGATGCCGTCGCGCGTGGCCTGACCCCGAGGCCGGGGCTGCGCCACGCAGCCCCGCATACGCTGCGAGTTCACCGCAGTTGTGCGAGACAAGGGATTCCCGCTAGCGCACAAGTCACTTGCTGCACGACTTCAAGCATTGGAAGAATGGGTAACAAGATTTAGGAACTTTGTCAGATAGGTTTCCTCTATCATGGCATTCCTTTGCGAACCCATCTTGCCTGCCGGCCCTACGGCCCTGCGGGCAGACCCAAGCACGCACACACCGCTCACACCGTGATCCGACGAATCTCCGAACTGCTCGGCAGCCGGCTCCGCATGGTGGCTGCCGCAGTGGCCGGTGCGATCGCGCTGGCAGGCTGCGCCAATATGCCGGCCGATGATGCCAGCGCCGGCCCGGCCCCCGCGCCGGCACCCGCCGCCGCGCCCGCCCGACCTGCCGCCGCCCCGGCACCCGCCACTTCCACTGCGCCCACCAAGACCATCACCCTGCCCGACCGTGGCCGCGTCAGCCTGTCCGAGTACCGGACCCGCATGCGCGAACAACTGATGAAGACCGAGAGCGCCACCGGCGACGTGGCGGACTGCGCCGCCCACGCCAGCTGGGTGGTGCCGCGCTCGGCCAGCTACGATGCATTGAAGATCCCCACCGGCGCGCTCGCCGCGGGACAGGCCACGACCGAGCCATGGAGCGGACGCTTCTCGCCCGGCAAGCAGGCCGTGCCGGTCAGCTCGGTGGTCACCTTCGCCGCCACCGCGCACAAGCGCCGCGGCAGCGACGACTGGCAGCCGGTGAAGGTGCGCTGCGGTTATGACGACGGGATGATGCTGGCGTATGAGCTGCTTGACAGCGGCGGCGCCACCATCAGCGAACCGGCTGCCGAGCCGGCCGTGCCCACGGCTACGCGCACCTCGTCAAGCAAGAGCCGCAAGGGGGGCAAGAGCACGGCGTCGGCGAAGTCGGGCAAGTCGTCGGCGGCGAAGTCATCGAAGTCGTCGAAGTCGGCTTCGACCACTTCGGCTTCGGGGTCGGCCAAGACAAGCAGCAAGGCCAAGAAGAAGCAGTGAGCGCAGTGAGACCGCGGGCGCCCATGCAGGCGCTTGTTGTGTCCCCTCTCCCATAAATGGGAGAGGGGACACAACCACAAGCGGGCAAAGTTCGCCAGCCTCAGCCCAGATAATCAAGGATCGCCTGCAACATCGCCGTCCCCAGCAGCGCGCTGCGCGCGCCGTTCCAGCCGACCTCCGGATCCGGCAGATCGGCATTGTCCTTGAACGGCATCTCCAGCGTCAGCGCCAGGCAGCCGAAGGTATGCCCGATGTACTTGGACGCCAGCTTGAGCGCATCCGCGTTGTACTTGCTGGCCGCGTAGCCGTGCACATCCTGGAAATCCGGCGAGGCCCGCTTGAAGGCCTCGATAAAGCGCTGCTGCTCGCGCCGGCGCGCCTCGGTAAAGCCCGCAGCATCTCGCTGCCGGCGACGAAGTTGTACGGCAGTCCCTCGTCGCCATGGATGTCGAAGAACATGTCGCAGCCGGTGGCCTCGATGGCGCGGCGCACGTGGTAGACCTCGGGGCTGTTATCCGGGCTCGGTGCCATCCACTCGCGGTTCAGGTTGGCGCCGGCGGCGTTGGTGCGCAGGTTGCCACGCGCCGAGCCGTCCGGGTTCATGTTCGGCACGATATGGAAGACCGCGCGCTCCAGCAGCTTGCGCGCAACCGGGTCGCCCGCCCACATGCCGGTGCCGGTCAGCCGCTGCAGCACGCCTTCGACAAACCACTCAGCCATGCTCTCGCCCGGGTGCTGGCGCGCGATCATCCAGATGGTCTTCTTGCCGGGGCCGGGCTGGCCCAGCGTGACGCGGGTCATGTCGCGCCCGTCCACGGTGCTGCCCAGGTGCGACAGCCGCGCCAGCGGCGAGCGCTGGCAGCTGGCCAGCAGCGACAGGTGGCGCTCATCCGGATAGGGCTCGAAATACGCAAACCAGATGCTGTCGTGCCCGGGCGTGAATTCCACCGTCATCACGTGGCCGTCGAAGCGCGTCGGCACGCGGAACCAGTTGGCGCGGTCGTACGAAGCCACCGCGCGGTAGTCGCGCCATCCGTCCGGATAGGTGCAGTCGCCGGCGTTCAGAAAATGCATCCGGCACGCCTGCCCCGCCGCGCCCTGCAGGCGGAAATGGAACCACTGGCGGAAGTCGGCGTGCGAGTCGGCGCGGATGCGCAGGCGGATATCGTCGGCGCGGTCGAGCGCCTCGACCTCGATGGCGCCGGAGTCGAAATGCGAAGAGATGTGCATGGCGGCAGGCATGGCTGGCAGTCTCGTGGCGATAGGTTTCAGTCTTCCAGGCGGCGGCGGAACACCCAGCGGGTGGCATCCGAGGCAGCGGCGTCGAAGGCGTAGCCGTCTTCGGCAAAGCGCTTGAGCTTTTCCGGCTCGGTCACCCGATGCATCACCGCATAGCGCGCCATGGTGCGCGCGCGCGCTTGGCGTGGAACGAAATGATCTTGTAGCGGCCGCCCTTCCAGTCCTCGAACACCGGCGTGACGATGCGCGCCTGCAGCACCTTGGGCCGCACCGCCTTGAAATACTCTTCCGAGGCCAGGTTGACCAGCACCGGCGCGCCTTCCTGCTTGAGCGCGGTCATGTCGGCGTTGATCATCTGCGTGACATCGTCACCCCAGAACGCGTACAGATCCTTGCCGGCGGCGTTGTCGAGGCGCGTGCCCATCTCCAGCCGGTAGGGCTGCATCCAGTCCAGCGGGCGCAGCACGCCGTATAGGCCGGACAGGATGCGGATGTGCTTCTGCGCAAAGCCGAGATCGTCGGCCGACAGCGTGTTCGCGCCCAGGCCGTCGTAGACGTCGCCATTGAAGGCCAGCACCGCCTGCTTGCTGTTGGCGGCGGTGAACTCCGGCGACCAGTCGGCGTAGCGCGTCACATTGAGCACCGCGAGCTTGTCGGAGATGTCCATCAGCGCGCCCACGTCCTGCGGGGCCAGCATGCGCAGGCGCTCGACCAGCGTGGTGGAACGGTCGATAAAGCGCGGCAGCGTATGGGTCTTGAGGCGCGGGGGAGTCTCGTAGTCCAGCGACTTGGCGGGAGACAAAACGATGAGCATGGCAAAATCGCGGCAGTAGCCAAGGACAAACAAGCCGAGATTGTAGCGAATGCGCCTCGACACCACCGGAACCACCCTCTTCGCCAGCCCCGCCGGCGTCACATCTGCGCCCCGCGTGGTGCTCGACTCCAATATCTGGGTGGACCTGCTGGTCTTTCGCGACCCCCATGTGGAGCCGATCCGCGCGGCGCTGGAGGCCGGCACCATCGCCCCGGTGATCCGCGCCGACTGCCGCGAGGAACTGCGCCGGGTGCTGGCCTATCCGCAATTTACCCGCTTTGACGTCGATATCGATGCCGCGCTGGCCACCGTCGACCGCCTCGCCAGCCTGGAAGCCGCGCCGCCGCAGGCCGACTACGATGCCATCCGCCTGCCGCGCTGCAAGGACACCGACGACCAGAAGTTCATTGAGCTGGCGCACTTTGCCGGCGCCGCCTGCCTGGTATCGAAGGACAAGGCCGTGCTCAAGCTGCGCACCCGCCTGCGCCGCAGCAGCGGCGTGGAAGTGATGACGCCACCGGCCTTCGGTGTCTGGCTGGCCGCGCTTGGCGCCGCCAGCGCCGCCGATCCGCTTTAGAATGTCGGCTCCCGGCGCCGCCTGCCCGGTGGCGCCGCCTGATCGCATCCCGTCCCGACCGCATCGACACGTCCGTATCATGTCCGCAGACACCACCCACACCCAGTTGACGCCGCTGACCCCGCCGCCCTCGCGCCTGCCCGCCGTCGGCACCACCATCTTCACCGTGATGTCCGCGCTGGCCACCGAGAAGAACGCCGTCAACCTGGGCCAGGGCTTCCCGGACTTCGACTGCGACCCCAGGATCATCGATGCCGTGACCGCTGCCATGCGCGCCGGCCATAACCAGTACCCGCCGATGGCGGGCGTGCCGCGCCTGCGCCAGGCCATCGCCGACAAGATCGCCAGCCTCTATGGCCACCAGTACAGCTGGGACACCGAGATCACCGTCACCGCCGGCGCCACCCAGGGCATCCTGACCGCGATCCTGTGCGCGGTGCATCCGGGCGACGAGGTAATCGTGCTGGAGCCGTGCTACGACAGCTACCTGCCCGCGATCGAGCTGGCCGGCGCCACCGCCGTGCCGGTCACGCTGGAAGCGCCGGAATTCCGCGTGCCCTTCGACAAGCTGGCCGCCGCGATCACGCCGCGCACGCGCATGATCCTGATCAACACGCCGCACAACCCCACCGGCACGATCTGGCGCGCGCCCGACATGGACCAGCTGGCGCAGATCCTGGCCGGCACCGACATCCTGCTGCTCTCGGACGAGGTCTATGAGCACATGGTCTACGACGGCCAGCAGCACGCCTCGGTCTCGCGCCATCCTGAGCTTGCGCGCCGCAGCTTCGTGATCTCCAGCTTCGGCAAGACCTACCATGTGACCGGCTGGAAGGTCGGCTACGTGGCCGCGCCGGCCGCGCTGATGGCCGAGTTCCGCAAGGTGCACCAGTTCAACGTGTTCACCGTGAACACACCGGTGCAGCACGGCCTGGCCGACTACATGGCCGATCCCGCGCCCTACCTGCAGCTGTCGGCGTTCTACCAGGCCAAGCGCGACTTCTTCCGCGCCGGCCTCGCCAACAGCCGCTTCAAGCTGCTGCCGTCGGACGGCACCTACTTCCAGTGCGTCGACTACTCGGCCATTTCCGACCTGAGCGAGGCTGACTTCGCCATGTGGCTGACGCGCGAGATCGGTGTTGCCGCGATCCCGGTCTCGGCCTTCTACACGCAGCCGCGTGAATCGGGCGTGGTGCGCTTCTGCTTTGCCAAGAGGGAAGAGACGCTGGCGCTGGCGCTGGAGCGGCTGGGCAAGCTGTAGGCGCGGGCCTGGCCACCGCGCCAACGAAAAACGCCCGCGAACCAATCGCGGCGTTTTTCCTTGTGCCGCCGGTTTGTGGCCGGCTACTTGTTGCTGCGGCTCGCCATCAGTTCAAGATTGGCCTTGCGGTCGGCATTGACCTTCTGCACCGATTCACGCGCCGACAGCGTCTTCAGGTAGTCCTTGACCGGCAGGTCGGCCAGCAGGTCGGTGCCGTAGATGATCTTGGTGCACGACGACACCAGCGGCAGGTGCGCTGCGGCGGCGCAGTCGGCCAGCGTGAAGGTGTCGCCGGCGATATATGGCGAAAACTTCGCCAGCTTGGCGAAGGCGGGGACATAGCGCGTCAGCAGCTTGTGCTGGCGTTCCTTGACGCCATCGCTGACCTTGCCGCCGAAGAATGCCTCGGGGTACAGCTCGCGCGCAGTCAGCTCCAGGTACAGTTCCATGAAGACGACGATCTCGCGCACCTTGGCGGCCTGGAACGGGTCGCCCGGCAGCAGCGGCGTCTGCGGATAGGCTGCCTCTACGTAGTCGACGATGGCTTCGGACTCGCACAGCGGGCCGGATTCGGTGATGATGTAGGGCACCTTGCCCGCGGGCGTGGCTGCCGGGTCGGTCTGGCCGATCCAGGCCAGCACCTCTTCGAACGGCACGTTCTTTTCCAGCAGCGCCAGCTTCACTTTGTTGTAGTAGTTGCTGGCGGCAAAACCGCAGAGCTTCAGCATGTCGTCTCTCTCCGTTATTGGAATGATCCTCGCGTCAGGCTGCGCGGATTCCCAGTGATTGTGGACCATCCGGGGTCTGCAGTGTACCGGCTGGCCGATCAGCGCACGCGGCCTGCCGCGCCGACCTGTTGCGGAAGGTGCAAAAAACGTACGATCGTGCTAATTTAACCACAACTTTTGGGACGAATGATGAGCACTTTCACCATCGATACGCTGGGTATCGTCGGCACCGGCGCCATGGGCCGGGGCATCGCGCAGATCGCCGCGCAGGCTGGCCTGACCGTCAACCTGTACGACGCCAACCCACAAGCGGTGGCCGCGGCGCGCCAGTACCTGCAGGACACGCTGGCCAAGCTGGCCGACAAGGGCAAGATCAGCGCCGCCGACGCCGAGGCCACGCTGGCCCGCGTCAAGCCCTGCGGCGCGCTGGAGGACCTGGCCGGCTGCGACATGGTGCTGGAAGCCATCGTCGAGAAGCTGGAAGTCAAGCGCGACCTCATCGCCAAGCTGGAAGCGGTCCTGCGTGAAGACGCCGTCATTGCCTCCAACACGTCGTCGCTGTCGATCACTGCCATCGCCGTGGGTTCGAAGCACCCCGGCCGCATCGCCGGCTACCACTTCTTCAACCCCGTGCCGCTGATGAAGGTGGTCGAAGTCATCGACGGCCTGTCGGGCAATCCCGCGGTGGGCGACGCGCTGATGGCCCTGTCGCGCCGCATGGGCCATACCCCGGTACGCTGCAAGGACATGCCGGGCTTTATCGTCAACCATGCCGGCCGCGGCATGAATATCGAAGGCCTGAAGGCCGCGCAGGAAGGCGTGGCCGGGTTCGCCGACATCGACAACATCATGCGCGAGCAGGCCGGCTTCCGCATGGGTCCGTTCGAGCTGATGGACCTGACCGGGCTGGACGTGTCGCACCCGGTAATGGAATCGATCTACAACCAGTTCTACCAGGAACCGCGCTACCGCCCGTCGCCGATCACCGCGATCCGCGCGGTCGGCGGGCTGATCGGCCGCAAGGCCGGCGCCGGGTTCTATGCCTACGCCGATGGGCAGAAGCAGGTGCCGGCGGCTGCCGTGGTGCCGTCCGCGCGCCCGTCGAGCGTTTGGGTCAGCCATGAAAGCGAGCGCGGCCACGCCATGGTGACCAGGCTGCTGGGCGCGCTGGGCGTGACCCCGGAAGGCGGCAACAAGCCGTCGGCCGATGCGCTGATCATCGTCACGCCGCTGGGCCTGGACGCCACCACCAGCGCGCTGCAACAGGGTCTGGACCCGGCCCGCACCGTCGCCATCGACACGCTGCTGCCGTTCGAGGCCACCAGGCGCCGCACGCTGATGACCACGCCGGCCACCAGCGCCGCCGCGCGCGACGCCGCACACGGCCTGTTTGGCAGCGACGGCGTGCCGGTCACGGTGACCCGTGATTCGGCCGGCTTTGTCGCGCAGCGCGTGCTCTGCTGCATCATCAATATCGCCAGCGATATCGCGCAGCAGCGCATCGCCACGCCGTCGGACATCGACCTCGCCGTCAACCTGGGCCTGGGCTATCCCAAGGGTCCGCTGGCGCTGGGCGATGCGGTCGGCCCGCAACTGGTGCTGGAGACGCTGCGCAACATGGAAGCGCTGACCGGCGACATGCGCTACCGCCCGAGCCCGTGGCTGTGGCGCCGCGCCGGCCTGGGCCTGTCGCTGCTGGCCGAAGAGCAGTAAGCCCGCCACCGCCACACCGACCGAGCCACGCCCATGCCTGCACAGTTGCTTTCCCAGCGCGTCGATTCGACGCTGGTGCTGACCATCTCGAACCCCGAGGCACGCAATGCGCTGCACCCGGACATCTACGCGGCCTCGCAGCAGGCGCTGGATCAGGCCGCGGCCGATGACTCGGTGCGCGCGGTCATCATCACCGGCGCCGACGGCATTTTCTGCGCCGGCGGCAACCTGAACCGGCTGCTCGGCAACCGCAGCCAGCCCCAGGAGGTACAGGCCGCCAGCATCGCGCTGCTGAACGGCTGGGTCGAGTCGCTGCACGCCTTTCCCAAGCCGATCATCGCGGCGGTGGAAGGCGCGGCCGCGGGCGCGGGCTTCTCGGTGGTGCTGGCGTGCGACTTCGTGGTGGCGGCCAGCAATGCCAAGTTCGTGATGGCCTATGTTTCCGTGGGGCTCACGCCCGACGGCGGCGGCTCGTATGAGATCGCACGCGCGCTGCCGCGCCCGCTGGCCAGCGAGCTGATGATGGAAGGCAAGCCGGTGGACGCGGCGCGGCTGGCGCAGTTCGGGCTGGTCAACCGCGTCACCGAACCGGGCCAGGCACTGGACGAGGCCCTGCGCCTGGCCGCCGGCCTTGCCCGCCAGTCGCCGCACGCCGTGGGCCGCATCAAGGACCTGATCAACCACGCGGCCACCGCATCGCGCGCCGAACACCTGCTGGCCGAGCGCGACAGCTTCGTCGCCGCGCTGCATCACCCCGACGGCGGCGAAGGCATCAGCGCCTTCCTGGAGAAGCGCAAGCCGCAGTACCGTTGAAGCCGGGCGCCGGACGCCTGGCTTTACCCGAACGGCCAGCCCGCGGCAGACGGGCATGCCGGCACAATGCAAGGAGACAACGCATGGAATTGCCGCCGTCCTCGCGTCGCCGCATCTACCTGATGCGGCATGGTGCCGTTTCCTACTTCGACGAGGCCGGGCGCCGCACCAACCTGCCCGAGATGGTGCCCCTGAATGAGACCGGCCGCATGCAGGCCACCGCCGCCGGGCGTGCCTTTGCCGCCGAGCAGGTCCGCTTCGACCGCGTCATTGTCAGCGGCCTGCCACGCACCGTCGAGACGGCTGAGCGCGTGCTGGCCGAACTGACCGGGATGGACGACGTGGTGCCGGAAGTCTGGCCCGCGCTGCAGGAAATCCGCGGCGGCGACTTGTCCGCGATTGCCAGCGAAGACCTGCGCGACGCCTTCGTCGGCGCCTTCGAAGGCGAAGTGCCCGAAGACAAGCGCTTCCTCAACGGCGAGACCATCGGCCAGTTCCTCGACCGCGTGCTGCCCGCGCTGGAGCGCCTGCGCGCCGATCCCGGCTGGGACACGGTGCTGATGGTGCTGCATGGCGGCACCAACCGCGCCATCCTGTCGCAGGCCATTACCTGCGGGCGGCGCGTGTTCTTCGGCTCGCTGCTGCAGACCGCGGGCTGCATCAATGTGCTCGACATGGGCGACGACCCGCTCGACTGGGTGGTGCGCATGACCAATTACTCGCCGCCCACGCCCGTGCACAGCGGCACGCGCCACACCACCATGGAAGTGCTGCTGCACCAGTATTTGCGCGGACGCCAGCCGCAGGGCTGAGTGCGCCGCGGACTTGATCGAATCCCAACCGATACCGAACAGAAAACCAACGGAGACAGCATGACGAGCAACGTATCGCACTTCGAGGGCACGCGCCCGGTGGCGGACCAGCAGCGCTTCGACACCGACGCGCTGGAAGCCTGGATGCGCCAGCACGTGGAGGGCTTTGCCGGCCCGCTGACCGTGGAGCAGTTCAAGGGCGGCCAGTCCAACCCGACCTTCAAGCTGGTCACGCCGGGCCAGACCTACGTGATGCGCGCCAAGCCCGGCCCCAAGAGCAAGCTGCTGCCCTCTGCGCATGCGATCGAGCGCGAGTACCGTGTGATGGCGGCGCTGGCCGGCAGCGACGTGCCGGTGGCGCGCATGTACGCGCTGTGCGAGGACGAGTCCGTGATCGGCCGCGCCTTCTACATCATGGAATTCGTCGCCGGCCGCGTGCTGTGGGACCAGTCGCTGCCGGGCATGAGCACCGCCGAGCGCAGCGCCATCTACGACGAGATGAACCGCGTCATCGCCGCGCTGCACACGGTCGACTACAACGCCATCGGCCTGGGCGACTACGGCAAGCCCGGCAACTACTTCCAGCGCCAGATCGAGCGCTGGTCCAAGCAGTACAAGCTGTCCGAGACCGAATCGATCCCGTCGATGGACGCGCTGATGGACTGGCTGCCGCAGCATATCCCGCAAGAAGACGCCGACCTGACCTCGATCGTGCATGGCGACTACCGGCTGGACAACCTGATGTTCCACCCGACCGAGCCGCGCGTGCTGGCGGTGCTGGACTGGGAACTGTCCACGCTGGGCCACCCGATGGCCGACTTCAGCTACCACTGCATGAGCTGGCATATCGCCCCGGGCCAGTTCCGCGGCATTGCAGGCCTGGACTTCGCCGCGCTGGGCATCCCGGACGAAGCCAGCTACCGCCGCCTGTACGAGCAGCGCACCGGCCGCCCGATCACCGGCGACTGGAACTTCTACCTCGCCTTCAGCATGTTCCGCATCGCCGGGATCCTGCAGGGAATCATGAAGCGCGTGGTGGACGGCACCGCGTCGTCGGCGCAGGCGCTGGACGCGGGCAAGCGCGCGCGGCCGATGGCGGAGATGGGGTGGCAGTACGCGCAGAAGGCAAAGGGCTGACGCGGCAACTGCCGCGGCAAGAAAACGGGCGCCGAGGCGCCCGTTTTTCATCCGCGTCGCGCGGCGCTCAATCCCCCAGCGCCACCCCTTCGCGCCGCGGGTCCGCACCACCCGCCCACACCGCCTTGCCGTCAGGCCCCTGCTTGCGCATGATGGCCTGCGTGCCGCTGGTCATCTCGATCTCGGCCACCTGGTGGCCGCGCTGCTGCAGTGCCTGCACCAGGGCCGGCGACACCAGCCCTTTCTCCACCTCGGTCGGGCCGTTGCGGCTGCCGAAGTTGCCCATGCCAATGGCGGCCTGCACGTCCATGTTCCAGTCCAGCATGCCGACCAGCGTCTTGGACACATACTCGATGATCTGCGAGCCGCCCGGCGAACCGACCGTTGCCACCAGCTGGCCACTCTCGCGGTCGAACACCAGCGTCGGCGCCATCGACGAACGCGGGCGCTTGCCCGGCTCCACGCGGTTGGCCACCGGCTTGCCGTTCTCGCTCGGCACGAAGGAGAAGTCGGTCAGCTGGTTGTTCAGCATGAAGCCGCGCACCATCAGATGCGAGCCGAAGTACGACTCGATCGTGGTGGTCATCGAAATCGCCCCGCCGCGGTCATCGACCGCAACGATCTGCGAGGTGGAAACGCGCGGCGGCGAACGGTCGGGCGCGTAAGCCATCGCCGTGCCCGGCGGCACTCCCGGCTGGGCCTTGCCCATGCTCTTGTCACCGATCAGTTCCGCGCGCGTGGCAAGGTAGGACGGGCTGACCATGCCGGCCACGTTGACCGGCACGAAGTCGGCATCGGCCACGTACAGGCCACGGTCGGCGTAGGCCAGGCGGTCGGCTTCGGAGATCGCGTGGACCGCGTCGGGATTGGCCTCCATCACTGCCGGCGTGTTCACCCCCTGTGGCTTGAGCGCGGCCAGCGCGTACTTGGGATTCTTGGTCTCGAGCGCCTGCAGCGTGCCCAGGATCTGCGCGATGGCGATGCCGCCCGACGACGGCGGCGGCATGCCGCAGATCTTCCAGCGCCTGTAGTCGGTGCAGACCGGCACGCGCTGCTTGGCCCGGTAGCTGCCCAGGTCAGCCAGCGACAACGAGCCGGCATTGCTGCCACCGTTGACCTTGGCGACGATATCGTGCGCGATCGGCCCGCTGTAGAGCACGCCGGCACCGCGCCGGGCGACATCGCGCAGGGTCTGCGCCAGCTTCGGGTTCTTCAGCACCGTGCCGGCCGGCTTGGGCTTGCCCTGTGCATCCAGGAAGTACGCGGCCATCTCCGGCGAATTGGCCAGGAATTTGTCGGCCGCCACCTGCGTGTACAGCCGCTCCGAGATCGGGAAGCCCTTCTCCGCCAGGTCGATGGCGGGCTGGAACAGCTTGGCCCACGGCAGGCGGCCGTGCTTCCGGTGCGCCATTTCCAGCGCGCGCATCACGCCGGGCGTGCCGACGGAGCGGCCGCCGATCTGGGCCTCGCTGAACTCCATTGGCTTGCCGTCGGGACGCAGGAACAGGTTTTCGGTGGCGCCGGCAGGGGCGGTCTCGCGGCCGTCGAAGGCCTGAACGTTCTTGCCGTCCCAGTACATGATGAAGGCGCCGCCGCCAATGCCGGT
The DNA here is from genome assembly GCA_022041995.1 of Cupriavidus necator. Classification (GTDB taxonomy): domain Bacteria; phylum Pseudomonadota; class Gammaproteobacteria; order Burkholderiales; family Burkholderiaceae; genus Cupriavidus. The sequence continues at coordinate 1,268,099 of CP074381.1, read as the reverse complement.
GGCCTGCGGCTCGACCAGCGTCAGCACGGCCTGCATGGCGATGGCGGCGTCGATGGCCGAGCCGCCCTGGCGCAGGATGGTGCGCCCGGCCTCGCTGGCCAGCGGGTTGGCCGCGGCAGCCATGTGGCGCTGCGCGTAGACGGTGGACATGCCCGGGCGATAGCCGGAAGCGACTTCCGGGGCCGGCGGCATCGTGGCAGGCGGCGTTGTGGCCGACGGCGCGGCCGGTGCAGCCGGGGCGGCGGGAGTGGCGGTCCCTCCGCCCTGGGTGCCGCAGGCACCCAGCAGCGCTGTCAGGGCAAGGGCCAGCGCGCCGCGCCATGCCATCGAAGTAAGGTCGGGGTGAGCCATGCGGTATCTCCTGGGGAAGGATCAACCGATTGTAGTGGCGATCCGGGCATCCAGGAAACGTGAAAGTCGAATTCCCTCCACATCAGCAGCCAGCCGGCGCGTACTCGTACAGCGACAACCTGATAGAAGGCGATAAGGCGTCATCGAGATCAGCTCGACACGGGCCGCCATCGCGCCGACGTGAAGGGATATCGGCTGATCGGCGATGAGAACCGCATGCTGACGTGCGAGGGAGCCGGACGCGCCGCAATGAGCGCGCCGGTGCATGGCAGCCAGCGCAAGGGCTGGCGGGATGGTCAGGTCAGCGCGTGGTGAACGACCAGCTCAGGTCCACCGGCTGCGAGCCCAGCCTGCCGGTGACGTGCACGGTATAGCGCTGCTGGCTGGCCAGCTGCGCCACCGGTGTGCAGATCGCCAGGCCGCCCGCGGCACTGGAGAGGCCCGCCGAACGGCTGTCGACCTTGATGCAGTTGACGTTGCCGCCTTGTGCATCCGTGATGACGAAGTTGTCGGCATCGAACTGCAGTGACGTGTTGATGGCCTGCAGCGACACCGGATAACCCATGGTCTTGCCCTCGTATCCTGGCGCCGGGTTGGGGCTTTCCGAGTTGACCCAGCTCACCGGCACATCGGCCTGGCCGTTGAACGGATAGGCCACCATCTGGTTGTCGCTGCCGCCCTTGGACGCATCCGCCAGGTCGATGGTCTGGTAGTAGCTGGCCGAGGTGCCGCTGCCGTCCGGGCCCACGCGCTCGGCAAAGCCGCTGCCGGCCGAGCCGTAGCTGCCCAGCAGCGCGGCGCGGTGGAACGGCGCGTTGACCAGGTCCGACACCAGCGCGTCCTTGGGCGACATCGACAGCTGCGCATTGGCAACCGAGGTCCAGCGGTTGGCCCCGGCCACGACTTCAGCGGTGGCATTGGTCGGATAGGCGGCCTGGATGCGCTCGTTGGGCGTGGCGCCGGTATAGCCCGGCTTGCCGCTGGTCTCGTCGTGCGTCAGCGTGGCGTTGGCCAGCATGTAGGCAGTGTGGTTCTGCGCCACGGTATTGAGCGGATCGCGTGCCGCCAGCGGCGGCAGGCCCACCTGCTCGCGCCGATAGTTGGCGTAGCACAGGCCGGCGGTGCGCGGCTCTTCCAGCACGCGGTAATTGCTGACCGCACTGCCGCGCGCCGGCAGCAGCGAGATGCCGCCGCCCGCCGCGGGGGCCGGCGCCGTGCCGCTGACGGTATAGCAGGCACCGGCGGTGGAAGTCGTGCCGGGGCTCGCGCCCGACGGCGCGCTGGCCTGCCCGTTCGCTTGCGATGCGCCCGACGAAGTACCACCGCCGCCGCCATCGCCACCACCGCCACCACATGCGGACAGTGCCAGCGCCGCAGCGGCGCAAAGGGCGGTCAGGGCGAGCGTGGTGCGTCGCGGCAGCATGGGTTGGTTATCAGCAAACAAGCGTTTCCCGGTCATCGTTCTGAATCGTCGTGTGGTCATCGGAGGAAGGAACCTGCCCCGGGGGATCCGCAGGCGCGGACAACCGGCGCGGCAACCATCGCCAGCACCGTGTGGACACGGGCTCGCGCCGGGGGCAGAAAGACCGGATGATGGTATGGGCGCGGACCGGCAGGGTCTACCCCATGAACAATTCCTTACGTGTGACCCGCGCGCGCCGCACCGGGGCGCCGCGGGGCGCTTGCGGTGCCCGCCATGCGGGCGCGGGGGCACTTAGCTGGCGGCGGCCACGTCGGCCATGCCGGTGCCGAGCGCGGCCATCACCGCCATCAGCTGCTCGCGCAGCCAGCGGTTGGCACCGTCGTTTTCGCCGCCCGCATGCCAGTACAGGTGCAGTTCCAGCGACGGCACCTTGAACGGCAGGGACAGCACGCGGTTGGCATAGGGCTCATTGGCGATGCGCGCATAGCGCAGCGGCAGCGTGGCCAGCAGGTCGGTGCAGCTGACCACGCGGCACGCGGCCGCGTAGTGCTGGCAACGCAGGCGCACGCGCCGCGTCAGGCCCATGCGGTGCAGGGCCTGGTCTTCCAGCCCGGCGCCGCGGCGGCGCGACGACACATGCACATGCTCGGCCGCGAGGTAGCGTTCGAGCGTCAGCTCCTTCTTCATCAGCGGATGGTCGCGCCGCGCCAGCACCACCATCGGATCGGCCATGAACGGCGCGTGGTGGATGGCGGGCGAGACCGGCAGCAGGATGTCCAGCGCGGCGTCCAGCGTGCCGGCCAGCAGCTCGGACTCCATCTCGCGGCGGTCGAAGCGGATCGCGGCGATCTCCACCTGCGGCGCCATCGCCGTGACGCGCGCCATCAGCGGCGGCAGCAGCGTGGATTCCAGCGCGTCGCGCATGCCAATGGTGAAACGCCGCACGGTATTGGTGGGATCGAAGTGCGGCGTATCCTGCAGCGTGCGCGCGAACGATTGCAGCGCGCTGCGCACCTCGGCGGCCAGCGAGCGCGCCAGCGGCGTGGGCGCCATGCCCTGCCCGCGCCGCTCGAACAGCGGGTCATCGAACAGCGTGCGCAGCCGGCCCAGCGCATGGCTGACCGCGGGCTGCGTCAGGTTGAGCTGGCGCGCGGCCGCGGTGATGCTGCCTTCGCTGTAGATGGCGTCGAACACCACGAAGAGATTCAGGTCGATGCGGGAGAGCTGCATGCCGGGGATTCTAGCACGGAATGCAGGGAATTGATACTGGCAAATCCAGAAAATTCATTTTTGTTATTACCAGCTTTCAGATAGAGTGCATTCCATCGGCCCATGCCGCATTGATGCCGAGGCCTGCCGAGGCCAACGAGGCGACGCCGCCCACCCCGGCGTCCACTGATTCTGTAGCGAGGAGACCACATGGATTTCGAATACAGCCCGAAGGTCAAGGAAATGCAGGCCAAGCTGCTGGCCTTCTTCGACCAGCACATCTACCCGAACGAAAAGCGTTTCGCCGAAGAGATCGACGCCAACCGCCGCGCCGGCAACGCCTGGGTGCCGACCAGGGTGATCGAGGAACTGAAGCCGCTGGCACGCGCGGCCGGCCTGTGGAACCTGTTCCTGCCGCGCTCGCCGCGCGCCCCGCAGGGCCTGTCGAATCTGGAATACGCCACGCTGTGCGAGATCATGGGCCGGGTGCCCTGGTCGGCCGAGGTCTTCAACTGCGCGGCCCCCGACACCGGCAACATGGAGACGCTGGAGCGCTATGCCTCCGAGGAACTGAAGGACAAGTGGCTCGAGCCGCTGCTGGCCGGCGAGATCCGCTCGGCCTTCCTGATGACCGAGCCGGCGGTGGCCTCATCTGATGCCACCAATATCGAATGCAGCATCGAGCGCGACGGTGACCACTACGTGATCAACGGCACCAAGTGGTGGTCGTCGGGCGCGGGCGACCCGCGCTGCAAGGTCTACATCGTGATGGGCAAGACCAACCCCGACGCCGGCCGCCATGAGCAGCAGTCGATGGTCGTGGTGCCCGCCGATACCCCGGGCATCACCATCAAGCGCTTCCTGCCGGTGTTCGGCTACGACGACGCGCCGCACGGCCATATGGAGATCGAGCTGAAGAACGTGCGCGTGCCGGCGTCGAACATCCTGCTGGGCGAAGGCCGCGGCTTCGAGATCGCGCAGGGCCGCCTGGGCCCGGGCCGCATCCACCACTGCATGCGCAGCATCGGCGTGGCCGAGCGCGCGCTGGAGCTGCTATGCAAGCGCGCGCTGTCGCGCGTGGCCTTCGGCAAGCCGGTGTCCAGCCAGGGCGTGACGCAGGAACGCATCGCCGAAGCCCGCTGCGAGATCGAAATGGCGCGCCTGCTGACGCTCAAGGCCGCGTACATGATGGACACCGTGGGCAACAAGGTGGCCAAGGCCGAGATCGCCATGATCAAGGTGATCGCCCCGAACGTGGCGCTGAAGGTGATCGACTGGGCCATCCAGGTCCATGGCGCGGCCGGCGTCTCCAGCGACTTCCCGCTGGCCAACTGGTGGGCACACCAGCGCACGCTGCGCCTGGCCGACGGTCCGGACGAGGTGCACCGCAACGCCATTGCCAAGCTGGAACTGGCCAAGCACATGAACCTGAACCCGGACGACATCAGGATGCCGGTGGCACGCGGGTTCTGACCGCCTGGCTGCGCCGCGGGCTTCGGCCCTGCCGGCAGCATGGAAAACGCGCAGCCAGTCTGCGCGTTTTTTTCTTCTGTGCTTAAATCGCCCGGTTCGCCACCTCAGTGGTTGATGTGGCCATCCCCAACGATCGCAGCCAGGAGATCCTTTGCGATGATCGACGTCTACACCTGGGCCACGCCCAACGGCCACAAAGTCCACATCATGCTGGAAGAATGCGGCCTGGAGTACAAGGTCCATCCGATCAACATCGGCGCCGGCGACCAGTTCGGCGAAGACTTCCTCAAGCTCAGCCCCAACAACAAGATCCCCGCCATCGTCGACCCCGACGGCCCCGACGGCAAGCCGATCTCGCTGTTCGAATCGGGCGCCATCCTGCTCTACCTGGCCGGCAAGACCGGCAAGTTCCTGCCCGAGGACGTACGCGGCAAGTACGAGGCGCTGCAGTGGCTGATGTTCCAGATGGGCGGCGTGGGCCCGATGCTGGGCCAGGCGCACCACTTCCGCATGTACGCGCCCGAGCAGATCGAGTACGCGGTCAACCGCTACACCAACGAGGCCAAGCGTCTGTACGGCGTGATCGACACGCAGTTGTCAAGGCACGCCTACCTGGCCGGCGAGCAGTACACCATCGCCGACATCGCCACCTTCCCGTGGCTGCGCAGCTGGCAGAACCAGGGCGTGGATCTGGACGACTACCCGCACCTGAAGCGCTGGTTCAACGAGATCGCCGAGCGCCCCGCGGTCAAGCGCGGCGTGGAAGTGCTGGCCAGCGCGCGCAAGGCGCTGCAGGACGACAAGGCACGCGAGGTCCTGTTCGGCGCCACCCAATACAAGCGGCACTGAGCATGGGACTGGAGCAGCCGGGGCCCAGGCCGCGGCTGCCCCGCCGGGCATCAGGCCGGCGCCGGCGCGTGGCACGCAACGGCATACCCGTCGGCGCGCCGGCCGCCGCGGGCCGCAACGCCAATGTCCGCGTCATCGCCCGGTCCGAAGCAGCACAGCAGGCCGGTGCCCGGCAACAGCACGTCGAGCCGGCATGACTCGTGCGGGGCCGGCGCGTAGAGCGTGCCGGGCTGCAGGAAGGCCATGTCCCCACCGGCCCGCACCAGCGCGCCATGCCAGTGCAGGCCGATGGCGCCGCGGTAGCACAGCGCCCAGCGCAGCCCGCGCGCCTGCAGCCGCTGCGCCCAGTCATCGCCCGACTGGTCGAGCTGGATGAACTCCGGCCGCATCCCCTGCTCCGGCTGCGGGCCCTCTGCCCGCACCACCTCAGCTGGCAATACGTGCATGCCCGCCACCCCCTCGGCGCCATTGGCCCCGACCGCGGCAATGCCGCCCAGCGCGCAGTGCCACCCGCCCGCAGGCAGTGCCACCGGCCGCGACGCATCGGCCGGCCCTTGCGGCACGGTGCGCACCAGGATGGTGTCGACCATCGCCTGCACCTGCATCGGCACGCCTGGCGCCGGCGCAAACAGCTCGCCGCCGCCCATCAGCAGGCAGCCGCGCCCGGGCGACCACAGCCGCAGGCCCCCGCGCAGGCAGCCCCACCATTCATGGCGGTCCGCGGCAAATTCAGGCTGGGTCTCGCCGGCGCAGAGAAAGACGTAGTCACAGGTGCTGCCGAGGCCGGCAGCAGCGGCAAGCAAGCGTGACTGGAACCCGGGAATGAAATCCGACGGCGCGTGGCGGTCGGCATGGAGGGCGCGCATCCGCGCCTCGAACAGCGTGAAGATCTGCATGGCAATCCCCTGCAGGGCGACAGGCCGCAAGGCGGCTGTCCGCGCACGCGGCGCACGCATGACAGCGTTGCGCGCAGCATTGCGCAGTGGCCCGTTTGGCTCGGCCATGCAGGCCGTCCGGTTGATGCCATCGTGTCGCGCCATTTTGCCTGGCGCACCCCTCAATTTGCGGATCGGACACCGATAGTGAGGAGGAGGATAAGTTGTCGTGGCCTCAAGGTCAAACCCTTAGCCTCAGATCACTCTGAACCTTTCACGACCCCATGACTTCTCGAAATCTCAGACTATTCGGATTGCATCTTGCCTGGCTACGCAAGCAGCGGGGCTGGTCCCAGGAGACCCTGTCGCTTGAAAGCGGACTGTCGCGCTCATACCTGAGCGGCATCGAAAGCGGCAAGCGCAACCTGGCGCTCGCCAACATCTGCAGGCTGGCCGAAACCCTCGCCGTGCCGACCCCGGAGATGCTCGACTTCAGCCGCCATGACGCCAGCCAGCTGCAGGTGGAACAATCCCGCGCACCCTTCGGCAACCGCCAGCGCGCGGCGATCGAGGCCACCGTGCGCCATATGGCGGAGCTGACCGAGCCCGAGCTGAACCTGGTGGCCGCGGTGGCACGGGCGCTGGCGGGCAAGGGCAGCTTCCGCCCGTCGCTGGCTCACGCCACCAACGCCGCGTCCGATGCTGTCGGCGACAATAAAGACTAGACGCCCAGCATGCCCTGCCGTTCGATGAAGCGGATCACCTCGTCCAGGCCCTGCCCGGACTTGACGCTGCCCATCACGAACGGCCGGGCACCGCGCATCTTGCGCGCATCGCTCTCCATCACTTCCAGCGATGCCCCGACGTATGGCGCCAGGTCCGTCTTGTTGATCACCAGCAAGTCGGACTTGGTGATGCCCGGCCCACCCTTTCTCGGAATCTTCTCACCGCCGGCTACGTCGATAACGTAGATCGTCAAATCAGAAAGTTCTGGGCTGAAGGTGGCGGCGAGGTTGTCGCCGCCGGATTCGATGAAGACCACGTCAGCATCCGGGAAGCGCGCCAGCATGCGGTCCACTGCCTCCAGGTTGATCGAGGCGTCTTCGCGGATCGCGGTGTGCGGACAGCCGCCCGTTTCCACGCCCATGATGCGTTCTGCCGGCAGCGCGCCAGAGATCGTCAAGAGGCGCTGGTCTTCCTTCGTGTAGATGTCGTTGGTGATGGCAACCAGGTCGTAGCGGTCGCGCATCGCCTTGCACAGCATTTCCAGCAGCGTGGTCTTGCCGGAGCCAACCGGGCCGCCGACGCCGACGCGCAGCGGAGGGTTCTTCTTGGTACGGGCCTGGGTCATGGTGCGGTATGGGTTCAGGATCGGAACAGCCGGGAGTACTGCGTTTCGTGGCGGGCGCAAAGCAGGCCCAGCATCGGGGAAAAGGTGGAGAGTTGCGGCGGCGTGGCTTCGGCACGGCGCGCGGCTTCTTCGACCGTGCCGAGCACCGCGCCGTGCAGGCGCCGCAGCATGTGCTGCCCCGCCACCTGGCCCAGCGGCACCGTCTTGATCGCCGCGGCGACCTGGTTCTCGGCCCAGTTGAAGCAATAGGCGGCGAGGCCGTCGCGCGCCTCGACCTGAAGCGCCACGCATGCCGCAGTGAACGCCGTCGGCAGGCAGACCGGCGACAGCGCCGCCAGCGTGTCGCGCAGCACGGGCGCGCCCCACTCCATCTGCGCAATCAGCCTGGACAGTGACCAGCCCATCTGCTCGGTCTCAAGCCGCAACTCGGAAGTCTCGCGCGTGGCGTGGAACCAGTCGTTCCATGCCCGCACCTGCGCAGCGTCACCAGCCAGCCAGTAGCGATGCAGCAGCAGCCACAGCGGGGCTTCGCATTGGGCCTGTACATGCAACAGGTTGTCGCGGATCCAGCGCTCGGCGGTTGGCGCGTCATGCACGCTGGCGCAATCGATCGCAGCTTCCAGCCCTTGCGAATAGCTGAAGCCGCCGATCGGCAACGATGGTGATGCCAGATGGAGCAGCGAGATCAGTTGGGGCAAGCCGGTCATGGCACGCAATCAATGCTTGTGTCCGCAATGTTCGTCGTGGACATGGTGCGGATCACCGTGATCATGGGAATGACCATGTCCATGCGAATGCCCGTGGCCGTGCCCATGATGCTCCTGAAACACCGCCTGCGCGGCCGCATAGTCCTCCGCGAACGTCGCATCGTGCCCATGCTTGTGCCCGCCGCCATAAGCTCCCGCCTCCGGCTCGAACGGCAGCTCGGCGGGTTCGGCGCGCACGCCCAGGCGCTGCAGCATGTCGGCCAGCACCGGGTCGTATTCCAGCCGCAGGTAGTCGCGCCCGATCTCCACGGGCGTATGGCGGTTGCCGAGGTGATAGGCCGCGCGCATCAGCGCATGCGGGTCTTGTGCGCGCACTTCCAGCACCGCCTCGGTAGCGGCCTGCACTTCCACAAAGCTGCCGTCTTCGGCCACCAGCAAGTCGCCGCCACGCAGCACGGTGCCGCGCGGCAGGAACAGCGCGGCTTCGTCGCCGTTGTCGAGCACCGCGCGCAGGCGGCTCTTGCTGCGTTCGGCGAAGGGCAAGACCAGCTTGGGCGCGCGGCGCACCAGCACGGGCGCGATGCCGTGCGGGGCGCTCAGGAGTTTGTCGATCTTCAGCATGGGCGATGCGGGGCGCGGGCCCCGGCCAGTCAGAACAGGAAATAGCGCTGCGCCATGGGCAGCTCGGTGGCAGGCTCGCAGGTCAGCAACTGGCCGTCGGCAACGACCTGGTAGGTCTCCGGATCGACCGTGACACGCGGCTGCCAGTCATTGTGCACCATGTCGCGCTTGCTTACCGTGCGCGTGCCGCGCACCGCCGACAGCGTCTTGGCCAGCCCGTAGCGCTCGCCGATGCCGGCCGCCAGCGCCGCCTGCGACACAAAGGTCAGCGACGAACGGTGCAGCGCCCCGCCGGCTGAGGCAAACATCGGCCGGTAATGCACCGGCTGCGGCGTCGGGATCGACGCATTGGGATCGCCCATCGCGGCCGCGGCAATCATGCCGCCCTTCAGGATCAGGCTGGGCTTGACGCCGAAGAACGCCGGACGCCACAGCACCAGGTCGGCCCACTTGCCGACTTCAACCGAGCCCACTTCATGGCGATGCCGTGCGTCAGCGCCGGGTTGATGGTGTACTTGGCGACATAGCGCCTGACGCGGAAGTTGTCGTGCCCGCCGCGCGCGTCGTTGGGATCGCCCGGCAGCTTGCCACGCTGCAGCGCCATCTTGTGCGCGGTCTGCCAGGTGCGGATGATGACCTCACCGACGCGCCCCATGGCCTGCGAGTCGCTGGAGATCATCGAGAACGCACCCAGGTCGTGCAGGATGTCTTCGGCGGCAATGGTCTCTCGGCGGATGCGGCTTTCGGCAAAGGCGATGTCCTCGGCAATCGACGGGTCGAGGTGGTGGCACACCATCAGCATGTCGAGGTGCTCGTCCAGCGTGTTGACCGTGTACGGGCGCGTCGGGTTGGTCGACGACGGCAGCACGTTGGCCTCGCCGCACACCTTGATGATGTCGGGCGCATGGCCGCCGCCCGCGCCTTCGGTGTGGTACGTATGGATGGTGCGGCCCTTGAAGGCGGCGATGGTCGCTTCGACAAAGCCGCCTTCGTTGAGCGTGTCGGTGTGGATTGCCACCTGGGTATCGGTCGCGTCCGCCACCGACAGGCAGGTGTCGATCGCCGCCGGCGTGGTGCCCCAGTCCTCGTGCAGCTTAAGGCCGATCGCGCCGGCTTCCACCTGCTCCAAGAGCGGCCCCTGCTGGCTGGCGTTGCCCTTGCCCAGCAGGCCGATGTTCATCGGGTAGGCATCGGCCGCCTGCAGCATGCGCTCCATGTACCACGGCCCCGGCGTCACGGTGGTGGCGAAGGTGCCGGTGGCTGGCCCGGTGCCGCCGCCGATCATGGTGGTGACGCCGCTCATCAGCGCCTCTTCGATCTGCTGCGGGCAGATAAAGTGGATATGGCTGTCGATGCCGCCGGCGGTGACGATCATGCCCTCGCCCGCGATCACCTCGGTGCCCGGTCCGACCACGATGGTCACGCCCGGCTGGATATCCGGGTTGCCGGCCTTGCCGATCGCAGCAATGCGCCCGCCCTTCAGGCCGATATCGGCCTTGACGATGCCCCAGTGATCAACGATCAGCGCATTGGTGATGACGGTGTCGACGCAATCCTTGGCCATGCGCTGGCTCTGCCCCATGCCGTCGCGGATCACCTTGCCACCGCCGAACTTCACTTCCTCGCCATAGGTGGTGAAGTCTTTCTCGACTTCGATGATGAGCCCGGTATCGGCCAGCCGCAGGCGGTCGCCGGTGGTCGGGCCGAACATCTCGGCATAGGCCTGCCTGGAAATCTTTGCCATCACAGCGCTCCCATGATCTTGCCGTTGAAGCCGTAGACGATGCGGTCGCCGTCCAGCGCCACCAGTTCCACCGTACGCGTCTGGCCGGGCTCGAAGCGCACCGCGGTGCCGGCGGCAATATTCAGCCGGAAGCCGCGCGCGGCTTCGCGGTCGAACGCGAGCGCGGTGTTGGTCTCATAGAAATGGAAGTGCGAGCCGACCTGGATCGGCCGGTCGCCGGTATTGGCCACCGTCACGCTGACCGTGGCGCGGCCGGCATTCAGCTCGATCTCGCCGTCGGCGGGCATCAGTTCACCGGGGATCATGGCCATCCTCCTCAGGCCACCAGCAGGCTGGCGCCGTACAGCGCCACGCCGGCACCTGCCCGCGGGCCAGCCAGCCGGCGTGGCGGCGCAGCAGCGTGCCTGCGCCGATGCCCAGCAGGTGCAGCACCATGGTGGCGGTAGCAAACCCGCCCACGTATGCGAGTACCGCTGGCAGCGCGCCCGCAGTGGCGGGCAGTTCGGCCCCGTGGGCATATCCGTGGAAAACGGCAAAGCCGCCGACCAGCAGCGTACCGGCCCATGCCGGCAGCTTCGCGCGCAGCGCCAGCAGCAGCCCGATCACCAGCAATGAGGCCGCGATCATCGGTTCGACCGCGGGCAGCGCCGCACCGGACAGGCCGATTGCGGCCCTACCATCATCAGCGCCACGAAGGCCAGCGGCAGAGGCAGCGCAGCGGCGGCCGAGCGGGCAATCAATGCGCTCCACATGCCTACCGCCGCCATCGCCAGCAAATGGTCGGCGCCGGTGAATGGGTGCGCCAGGCCGGCCCACAGGCTGGCGCTGACGGTAGCGGCATCGTGGCCGGGATGTGCCAGGGCGGCGCCGGCGGCAAGGGTCAGGAAAGTGCCCAGGGCAAGGCGCAGGCAGGCGGTACGGTTCATGTCGGCTCTCTCGGGTTGGTCTTGTTATCCGGATCGGTCATGTTCAGACTATGGGATGGTGGACGGTCACCAGCTTGGTGCCGTCCGGGAAGGTGGCCTCCACCTGGATCTCGGGGATCATCTCGGCCACGCCATCCATCACGTCCTCGCGGCTCAGCACGGTGGTGCCCTCATGCATCAGTTCGGCCACGGTGCGGCCATCGCGCGCGCCTTCCATGATGGCGGCGGTGATCAGCGCCACCGCTTCCGGGTAGTTCAGCTTCAGCCCGCGGGCCTTGCGCCGCTCGGCCAGCAGCGCGGCGGTGAAGATCAGCAGCTTGTCTTTCTCTCGCGGCGTCAGTTCCATCTCTTGTTCCTGGTTCTTTTGTTCGGTTGTCTCGGTTGTCTCGGTTGGCAGCCTACGTGGCCCACAGCCGCAGCGGCCGCGCCGCCACGCCGTGGATCGGCATGCGCAGCGCCTGCCAGCTGTCGGCCATGACGTGGCGCACGGTTTCCATCTGCCGGCCCAGCACGCGCAGCAGCAGCATCGACTGCCCGTTGGCGGCCAGGCAGGTCACGCCGGCGCGCAGCTCCGGCGTATAGGGCAGCTGTCCGGCCAGCGCTTCGGCCAGTTCCTGCGTCGCGCCCTCGCCTACCGCCCATAGCGTGCCCAGCACATTGAGTCCATCGAGCCCGGCCACCGCGGCGCGCAGCGGCGACGCGGCCTCAAGATGAGACTGCTCGATCCACAGCGCGCGTTCGCCACTGCCGATGCGGGTATCCAGCCACAGCGCGCCGCTGGCCCACTGCTCGCCAGATGCCTGCCGGCCCAGCACCACCGCATCCCAGCCGATCGCGCTGCCGCCCGGCGCCACGTCGAGCACCGTCGCGATACGTGCGCGCGCATCGTCGAAAACGATGTTCTCCTGTGGCAGCCAGTCCAGCCGCGCTCCTGCACCCACCGTCAGGCGCACTTGCTGCGCTGCCTCGCGGCCGAGCGACTTGTACCACTTGGTGGCACCCGGCGTAGCCAGCACGGCGTGCGCGCCAGCCTCCACCGTCACGTCGATATCCAGGCTGTCGCCGCCTGCCACGCCCGCTGGCGGATGCAGGATCACAGCGTGGCAGATGCCGCCCTCCGGATACAGCGGCTTCTGCACCAGCAGCGGCCCCTGGTGGCGCCGCTCGGTCAGCGCGGTGCGTTCGCCGCGCTGCGCAAAGCGCAGCCGCAGGGTGGCCTGCCATGCGGCGGGCACGGCGAGGGCGGAAGGAAAATCGGGATGGCGCATGGCAAGTACAGCCGGCGGTGGGGGCGCGCGCAATGGCGGGAGTTGCAAGCAATCATAGCGCGCCGCCCGTCTTGGCGGAAGCAGCGCGCGGCTCACAAATCCCGACGCTGCCACGCGGCCGGCCTACACCGCAATCAGCTCCCGCACGCCATCCTGCTCCATGCTGGCGCCGGCACCCCGCGCCACCACTTCGCCGCGGCTCATCACTACGTAGTGGTCGGCAATATGCCGCGCGAACTCGTAGTACTGCTCGACCAGCAGCACCGTCATGCCAAACTCGTCGACCAGCAGGCGCAGCGCCCGGCCGATGTCCTGGATGATGGAAGGCTGGATGCCCTCGGTGGGCTCGTCCAGGATCAGCAGGCCGGCTCGCTCATCAGTGCGCGCCCGATTGCCAGTTGCTGCTGCTGGCCGCCGGACAGGTCGCCGCCGCGGCGCAGCCGCATGGTGCGCAGCACCGGGAACAACTGGTAGATCCGGTCCGGCACGCCGGACGGCCGCGCCCGGCTGGCGGCGCCGATCAGCAGGTTTTCTTCCACCGTCAGCCGCGGGAATATCTCCCGGCCCTGCGGCACATAGGCCAGCCCGGCAGACACGCGCTCATACGGCGCCTTCTTCTCCAGCGCCTGCCCTTCCCATTGGATGCTGCCGCTGCGCGTGGGCACCACGCCCATCAGACACTTGAGCAGCGTGCTCTTGCCCACGCCGTTGCGGCCCAGCAGCGTGGTCAGCTTGCCGGCGGCCACGTCGAAGCTGACATTGCGCAGGATATGGCTGCCGCCGTAGAACTGGTTCAGTGCGTTGACCTGCAGCATGCTTATCTTCCCAGGTAAGATTCGATCACGCGCTCATCGCGCTTGACGCTGTCGAGCGTGCCTTCGGCCAGCACGCTGCCCTCTGCCAGCACCGTGACCTGGCCGGCATCTCCCGCGAGTGCGGCGACGAACTCCATGTCGTGCTCGACCACCATCATCGAGCAGCTGCCGCGCAGGCCGTTGAGCAGCGCCGCCAGCTGCATGGTCTCTTCATCGGTCATGCCGGCCACCGGCTCGTCCAGCAACAGCAGCTGCGGCTGCTGCATCAGCAGCATGCCGATCTCCAGCCGCTGCTTCTGCCCGTGCGACAGCAGCCCGGCGGGCCGGTAGGCCTCGGCCTCCAGTCCGGTCAGCGCCAGCGTTTGCTCGATGCGGCGATGCCCCTCTGCCGTCAGCCGCGCGCGCAGCGACGACCACCAGCGCTTGTCGGCCTTCATCGCCAGTTCCAGGTTCTCCCACACTGCGTGCTGCTCGAACACGGTTGGCTTCTGGAACTTGCGGCCGATGCCCACCTGAGCGATGCGCGGCTCGGTCATCCGCATCAGGTCGATGGTCTGGCCCAGGAACACGCGTCCGCTGACATTGGCATTGCGCGGCCCGGTCTTGCCGGTGATGACATCCATCATCGTGGTCTTGCCGGCCCCGTTGGGGCCGATCACGCAGCGCAGCTCGCCATGGTCGATCGACAAGGTCAGCTGGTTCAGCGCGCGGAAGCCGTCGAACTGCACCGTCAGGTCTTCCAGGTACAGGATCGGCCCATGCGACACATCGATGGTGCCGGGCTCGACGATGCGGCCCAGGCCGGTGGCATCGCCGCTTTCGGCCTGGCCGTGCTGGGGTGCGGCATTCATGCGTCACCTCCGGTGCGGCCTGCCACGGCAGGCGCGGAAACAGGGTCTGCAGCGGCTGGTGGTGCGGCCGCGCGCCGCTCGCGCAACCGGTTCCACAACCCGGTCACGCCATCGGGCAGGTACAAGGTCACCAGCACGAACATCGCGCCCAGCAGGAACAGCCAGTATTCGGCAAAGTGGGCGGTGAACAGGGTCTTGGCACCATTGACCAGGAACGCGCCGATCACCGGCCCGATGAGCGTGCCGCGCCCGCCCACGGCAACCCAAACCGCCATCTCGATCGAGTTGCCGGGCGACATCTCGCCGGGGTTGATGATGCCCACCTGTGGCACGTACAGCGCCCCCGCGATGCCGCACAGCACCGCCGAGAAGGTCCACACGAACAGCTTGTAGCCCAGCGGGTTGTAACCGGAAAACATCACGCGCATCTCGGCATCGCGCACCGCGGTGACCACGCGGCCAAGCTTGGACGTGACGATGTAGCGGCAGGCGATGAAGCCCGCCAGCAGCGCCAGGAAAGTCAGCACGAACAGGGCCGTGCGCGTCTGCGGCGCCGCGATCGCAAAGCCGGCAATGCGCTTGAAGTCCGTGAAGCCGTTGTTGCCGCCGAAGCCGGTCTCGTTGCGGAAGAACAGCAGCATCGCCGCATACGTCATCGCCTGCGTGATGATCGACAGGTACACGCCCTTGATGCGCGAGCGGAAGGCAAAGAAGCCGAATAGCCACGCCAGCACGCCCGGCACCAGCACCACCAGCAGCAGCGCGTAGCCGAGGTGCCCGGTGCCCTGCCAGAACCACGGCAGCTCCTTCCAGTCGAGAAACACCATGAAGTCCGGCAGCTCGCTCTTGTATACGCCTTCGCGGCCGATCGCCCGCATCAGGTACATGCCCATGGCGTAGCCGCCCAGCGCGAAGAACAGCCCGTGGCCCAGGCTCAGGATGCCGCAGTAGCCCCACACCAGGTCCAGCGCGATCGCCGCCAGCGCAAAGCACATGATCTTGCCGACCAGCGTCAGGGCATAGGCCGACAGGTGCAGCGGATGGCCCTCCGGCAACACCAGCGCGCACACCGGCACGCCGATGCCGACGATCACCACCAGCGCCGCCAGCGCCATCCAGCCGCGCCGCGAGAACAGCGCCTGCCGCTCAGGCACGGCGAGCCGGAACGGGGTGGCGGAAGAATTCGATTGGACTCGCTGCATCATGCCTCCGCGCTGCGCCCCTTGAGCGCGAAAAGTCCCTGCGGCCGCTTCTGGATAAACAGCACGATCAGCACCAGGACAAAGATCTTGGCCAGCACCGCGCCATAGAACGGCTCGATGAACTTGTTGATGATGCCCAGCCCGAAGGCGCCGACGATGGTGCCCGCCAGCTGCCCCACCCCGCCCAGCACCACCACCATGAAGGAATCGATGATGTAGGCTTGGCCCAGGTCGGGCCCGACATTGCCGATCTGCGACAGCGCGCAGCCGCCCAGCCCGGCAATGCCGGCGCCAAAGGCAAAGGCGTAGCTGTCGACCTTCCAGGTGCGCACGCCGACGCAGGCCGCCATGGTGCGGTTTTGCGTGGTGGCGCGCACGAACAGCCCCAGCCGCGTGCGGTTCAGCACCGCCCACGCCACCGCCACCACCGCCAGCGCGAACAGGATGATGACGATACGGTTGTAGGGGATCACCAGGCCCGGCATCCACTCGATGCCGCCGCTCATCCAGGCCGGGTTGGCCACTTCCACGTTCTGTGCGCCAAAGAGCGTGCGCACTGCCTGCATCAGCAGCAGGCTCACGCCGAAGGTGGCCAGCAGTGTTTCCAGCGGGCGGCCGTACAGGTGGCGCAGCACCAGCCGCTCCAGCACGAAGCCTACCGCCGCCGCGGCCAGGAACGAGGCCGGCAGCGCCGCCGGCAGGTACCAGTCGAACGCACCCGGCGCGTAGGCGCGGAACAGCGACTGCACCACGTAGGTGGCATAGGCGCCAATCATCAGGAATTCACCGTGCGCCATGTTGATGACGCCGATCAGGCCATAGGTAATGGCCAGCCCGAGCGCGGCCAGCAACAGCACGCTGCCCAGGCTCAGCCCGGCGAACAGGTTGCCGATCAGCTCGGCGCGGCGCTGGTCGCTGCGCAGCGTGTCCAGCGCCTGCTGCGCGGCCAGGCGCACGTCGGCATCGGGCTCGCGGTAGTTGCCGGCGCTGTCGCGCTCCACCAGCGGCGCCAGCTTCTGGCGGCTCTGCGGGTTGCTGTCGCTGCCGAGGATGCGGATGGCTTCAAGCCGCGCGTCATGCGCTGCGGGGTCAGCCGGCTCGGCCAGCACCAGGTTGGCCCAGATCACGTCCAGGCTGGTGCGCAGGCCGGCATCGGCCTCATTCTTGCGCGCGGCTTCGACCGCGGCGCGCGAGGCGCTTTCCGGCTGGGCGCGCAGCGTGGCGACCGCCTGCGCACGCACCGCGATGTCGGGTGACTGCAGCAGCAGGCTGCTGGCGGCGCTGTCGACCAGCGCACGCAGGCTGTTGTTCAGGGTCAGGGACTCCAGTTCGTCGGCTTTCACCGCGACCGGCTTGCCGGTAATGGCATCGACGGTCTTATCGCCGTCCTGGCGCACCATGCCGACCGACGCTGCGTATTGCAGCGCGTCGTCCTGCAGGGCCTTCAGGATCGGGCCGGCCTGCTCGGGCGGGGCCTTCGCGAGCGCGGTCAGTGCCGCGGTCTTGGCATCGAAATCATCTTCGGCCAGCGGCTTCAGGTCGGCCTGCGTCAGCGCCGCGGCCCACGGCGCAGCCGCCAGCAGCAACGCCGCCAGCAGGGCGCGCAGCCATGGCATGGCCATTGTCGGAAGTAGTTTGGGCATAGTGGCTGGCGCAGTGGCGGCGCTTCAGCGCCTTGTTGTTCTGGTGTGCGAAAGGGGGCGATGCGCTCCCCTCCCCCGCCTTGCGGGAGAGGGAAGCCATCGTCACGGAGCCAGACTGGCGTCCGCTTACATCACCTTGTCCGGCTTGCCTTCGTTACCCGCGATGAACGGGCTCCACGGCTGCGCACGCACCGCCTTCGGCGTCTTCCACACCACCGAGAACTGGCCGTCGCCCTTGACTTCGCCGATCATCACCGGCTTGTACAGGTGGTGGTTCTCACCCATGGTCAGCGTGAAGCCGTCCGGTGCCTTGAAGGTCTGGCCGTACATGGCGGCGCGCACCTTGTTGGTATCGGTGGTGCCGGCCTTCTTCACGGCCTGCGCCCACATGTGGATGCCCACGTAGGTGGCTTCCATCGGGTCGTTGGTCACGCGCTTGTCGCCGCCGGGCAGGTTGTTGGCCTTGACCCATGCCGCCCACTGCTTGCGGAAAGCGTCGTTCTCGGGGTTCTTGACCGACATGAAGTAGTTCCATGCGGCCAGGTGGCCCACCAGCGGCTTGGTGTCGATGCCGCGCAGTTCCTCCTCACCCACCGAGAACGCCACCACCGGCACGTCCTTGGCCTTCAGCCCGGCGTTGCCCAGCTCCTTGTAGAACGGCACGTTGGAGTCGCCATTGATGGTTGAGATCACCGCGGTCTTGCCGCCCTGCGAGAACTTCTTGATATTGGCGACGATGGTCTGGTAGTCGCTGTGGCCAAACGGGGTGTAGACCTCTTCGATGTCCTTGTCGGCCACGCCCTTGCTCTTCAGGAAGGCGCGCAGGATCTTGTTGGTGGTGCGCGGGTAGACGTAGTCCGTGCCCAGCAGGAAGAAACGCTTGGCGCCGCCGCCTTCCTTGCTCATCAGGTATTCCACCGCCGGGATCGCCTGCTGGTTGGGCGCTGCACCGGTGTAGAAAACGTTCTTGGACATTTCTTCGCCTTCGTACTGCACCGGATAGAACAGCAGCGAGTTCAGTTCCTCATAGACCGGGAGCACCGACTTGCGCGACACCGAGGTCCAACAGCCGAAGGTCACCGCGACCTTGTCCTTGGTGATGAGCTGGCGCGCCTTTTCCGCGAACAGCGGCCAGTTCGAGGCGGGGTCAACCACCACCGGCTCCAGCTTGCGCCCCAGCACGCCGCCGCTCTTGTTGATCTCATCAATGGTCATCAGGGCCACGTCCTTCAGCGACGTCTCCGAAATGGCCATGGTGCCGGACAGCGAATGCAGGATGCCGACCTTGATCGGCTCCTTGGACTGCGCCAGCGCCAGCGGGCTGGTACCGATCATCGCCGCGGCGGCTATCGCCGACAGCTTCAGCATGTCACGTCGTTGCATTTTGCAGCTCCCGTTTTGTCGTGTTGGTCAGGGACTACGCTCCCCGGGTGATGCTTCTGCAACTAGCGTGCCATGGGGCCGGACCAGCCACCGCCCGGCCACAAGCGGCCTGCATGGGCAAACCGGGCCAGCGGTCCGCATGCGCACCACGGCCGTGCATGCCTGCGGGGCACCGAGACAGTGCGCTGACGCAAACCAGCGCAGCGGTGGTGCATCGCGCCCGCTATCGGACGTCAGGAATGCGGGCGTGCGCCAGAATCGATCGCTTGGGTAAGCAAACGCTTAACACCGATTCGGATGTTTTAAAAAGCCCGCGCATAGAACGCAGGGCGACAGGTAATCCAGCGCGGAAATGAAAACGGGGCCCCTCGCGGGGCCCCGTTTTCGATACCAGGACGCTGGATCCTTACATCACCATCATGTTGGCATTCAGGTTGTGCATGATCCACAGCGAACCCGCCACCACGATCACCAGGATCAGCGCCGTGAACAGCAGCGCGATCACGTTGCTGCGCTGCTCGGACGACGAGTCCAGGTGCAGGAAGTACTTCAGGTGGACCAGCATCTGGACCACGGCCATGCCGAGGATGATCCAGAGGATGGTGCCCTTGTCCATGCTGCCGTCCATCACGAGCTTGAACGGGATCACGGTCAGGATCACGGCCAGGATGAAGCCGATCGCGTAGGACTTGAAGCTGGCGTGGGTGTCGTGGCCCGCGTGCGAATCGTGCGAGTCGTGGGCGCCGTGCGCCGCCGGTGCGTTGTGTTGTGCCATCACAGATGTCCCATCAGGTAGACCACGGTAAACACGCCGATCCAGACCACGTCCAGGAAGTGCCAGAACAGCGACAGGCAGGTCAGGCGCTTGGTCAGGGTCGGGGTGATGCCCTTCTTCGACAGTTGCCACATCAGCACGATCATCCACAACATGCCGCTGGCAACGTGCAGGCCGTGGGTGCCGACCAGGGTGAAGAACGACGACAGGAACGCGCTGCGGCCCGGGCCGGCGCCCTCGGCGATCAGGTGATGGAACTCGTTGATTTCCATCGCCATGAAGGCCAGGCCCAGCAGGAACGTGACGCCGAGCCACACCTGCACGCGGCTCAGGCTGCGGTTCTGCAGCGAGATCATCGCCATGCCGTACGTGATCGAGGAGAACAGCAGGATGAAGGTCTCCACCAGCACGTAGTTGAGCTCGAACAGCTCCTTCGCCGACGGGCCGCCTGCCAGTTCGCCGCGCAGCACGGCGAAGGCCGCGAACAGTCCGGCGAAGATGATGCAGTCGCTCATCAGGTAGATCCAGAAGCCATACACCGTATTGGCACTGGTATCGTGGTGCGCATGGTCATGGCCGTGCGCGTCAGCGTGAGCCGAGGCGCCTGCCTGCGCGGGGATGCGGTCTAGGACTTGAGTCGACATGGTTCTTAGGCCTGCGAAGCAATGCGCTGCAGATGGCGCGTTTCGATCTGCTCGACCTCGGTGGCCGGCACGTAGTAGTCAATATGGTCGTCGTTGCTGCGGTGGATGAACGCCCACACCATGCCCACCAGGCCAACGATGGCCATCCACCAGATATGCCAGGTCAGGGCAAAGCCGAACACCAGGCTGAAGGCGCCGATGATGAAGCCCGCGCCCGTGTTCCTGGGCATGTGGATCTTCTCGAAGCCTTCGGTCGGCAGGGTCTCGCCGCGGGCCTTCATGTCGGCGAACGCGTCCAGGTCACGCACCACCGGGGTGTGCGCGAAGTTGTAGAACGGCGGCGGCGACGAGGTGGCCCACTCCAGGGTGCGGCCGCCCCACGGGTCGCCGGTCACGTCGGCCAGCTTCTTGCGGTCGCGGATCGACACCACGATCTGCAGCACCTGGAAGAAGATGCCCAGCGCCACGAACACCACGCCCACCACGGCCAGGTACAGCCACGGCGTCCAGGCCGGGTTATCGGTGTGGTTCAGGCGGCGGGTCATGCCCATCAGGCCCAGCACGTACAGCGGCATGAAGGCAAAGTAGAAGCCGACCAGCCAGCACCAGAAGGCGCACTTGCCCAGGCGCTCGTTCAGCTTGAAGCCGAACGCCTTCGGCCACCAGTAGGTGATGCCGGCCAGGTAGCCGAACAGCACGCCGCCGATGATCACGTTGTGGAAGTGGGCAATCAGGAACAGGCTGTTGTGCAGCACGAAGTCCGCGGCCGGCACGGCCATCAGCACGCCGGTCATGCCGCCGATCACGAAGGTGATCATGAAGCCCAGCGTCCACAGCACCGGCGAGGTCATCTGGACCCGGCCGCGGTACATGGTGAACAGCCAGTTGAAGATCTTCACCCCGGTCGGGATGGAGATGATCATGGTGGTGATGCCGAAGAACGCGTTGACGTTGGCGCCCGAACCCATCGTGAAGAAGTGGTGCAGCCACACGATGAACGACAGCACCATGATGGCGGCGGTCGCGTACACCATGCCCTTGTAGCCGAACAGCTTCTTGCCCGAGAACGTGGCGATCACTTCAGAGAAGATGCCGAACGCCGGCAGGATCAGGATGTACACCTCGGGGTGGCCCAGATCCAGATCAGGTTCACGTACATCATGGCGTTGCCGCCACCGTCGTTCGTGAAGAAGTGTGTACCGACGTAGCGGTCCAGGCCCAGCAGCGCCAGGGTCACGGTCAGCACCGGGAAGGCGGCCACGATCAGCACGTTGGTGCACAGCGCGGTCCAGGTGAACACCGGCATGCGCATCAGCGTCATGCCCGGCGCGCGCATGCGCAGGATCGTCACCAGGAAGTTCACGCCGGTCAGCAGCGTGCCCAGGCCTGAGATCTGCAAGCTCCAGAGGTAATAGTCCACCCCTACCCCCGGGCTGTAGTCCAGCCCCGACAGCGGCGGGTAGGCCAGCCAGCCGGTCTTGGCGAATTCACCGACGCCCAGCGAGATGTTGACCAGCATGGCGCCCGACACGAACAGCCAGAAGGAGAGCGTGTTCAGGAACGGGAAGGCCACGTCGCGCGCGCCGATCTGCAGCGGCACGACCAGGTTCATCAGGCCGGTCATCAGCGGCATGGCCACGAAGAAGATCATGATCACGCCATGGGCGGTGAAGATCTGGTCGTAGTGCTCAGGCGGCAGCACGCCGGTCGCGCCATTGGTGGCGAGCGCCAGCTGGGCGCGCATCATGATCGCGTCGGAAAAGCCGCGCAGCAGCATGACCAGGGCGACCAGGCAGTACATCACGCCGATCTTCTTGTGGTCGACCGAGGTGAACCACTCGTTCCAGAGGTAGCCCCACTTCTTGAAATAGGTGATCGCGCCTAGCAGCGCGGCCCCGCCCAGGGCGACGCCGGCCAGAACGACCATGATGATCGGCTCATGAAACGGAATCGCCGACAAACTCAACTTGCCAAACATCATTGCTCCTAGGATTGCGCGCCCAGCGCCAGCTTGGCCGGCGTGGTCATCGACAGCTGCTCTTCACCGAGGGTGTTGCGCGACGTGCAGATCGGGCCGCCCTTGAACCCGTCGGCGGCCAGCGCAGCGCCGCTGTGGTCCATGTACTTGTGCAAGATGTTGTGGAAGAGCTTGTCTTCCACCTTGCCGTAGTACGTGACCGGCTCTTTCTCGCTGGGCTGTGCCAGCGTCTTGTAGCCTTCAACGCCCAGTTCGGTGGACGAGGCGCGAACCTTGGCGACCCACTGGTCGAACTCATAGTTCGACATGGCGACCGCCTTGAACTTCATGCCCGAAAAGCCGCCGCCGCTGTAGTTGGCGGACACGCCGTCATAGGAGCCGGCTTCGTTGGCGATCAGGTGGAGCTTGGTCTCCATCCCTGCCATGGCGTACACCTGGCTGCCCAGTTGCGGGATGAAGAACGAATTCATGATCGAATCCGAGGTGATCTTGAAGTTCACCGGTGTGTCGACCGGGAAGGCGATCTGGTTGACCGTGGCGATCTTCAGTTCCGGATAGATGAACAGCCACTTCCAGTTCAGCGCCACCACCTCGACGGTGACCGGCTTCTTGCTGGATTCGAGCGGCTTGTACGGGTCCAGGTCGTGCGAGGACTTCCAGGTGATGATGCCCAGCGCAATGATGATCAGACAGGGAATCAGCCACACCACCACTTCGATCGCGGTGGAGTGCGACCAGTCGGGTTCATAGCGTGCCGAGGTATTGCTGGCGCGGTACTTCCAGGCAAACACCAGCGTCAGGACGATCACCGGCACCACCACCAGCAGCATCAGCCAGGTGGCAATCAGGATGATGCCTTTGATGTCGACGCCGACCTGCCCTTTCGGGTCGAGCAGCGTCATGTTGCAGCCGGCGAGCAGGAGCAGGCCAAGGCAGGGCAGGAACCGCGTGCAACGCGGCAGTATGGGTTTCTTCATGTCACGACTGGTTTGGTTACACCGCGCTTCGGGCAAAAGCGTGGCTAAACCGCCTGATGCTCGCGCAAGAGGCGTGGGGCTGAGGGAAAACCGGAAGGACGTGTCCTTAGCTGGCGTTGCGGTCTGGCGGCGGATCTAACGCCGGATGACCATGCGGCCTTGCAACGCCATGAACACGGAAGGACAACTGACTGCGTGCGCTGCAGGCCCTGTAGGACCTTGCCGGCGCTGCGGCACCTGGCCGAAACCGCGAACGGTCCCGGCTCAGTACAGCGGCCGGGTAGCGTTGGAATACGAGGTTTTTGCGCTTCCCGACAGACTTGCCTTCATGGCAAGCGCGGTTTTCGGCCGGGGAGCGCAACACGTAAAACATCGTGGGCGCGACTGTACCGCAACGCAACATTAGGGTAAACCCAACGGCACAGAACACACTGTTCAGCAAAACGGACAATCGACGCACAAGACTGCAAAGCAGCATTTGACCGGCATCAACGTCACAAATCGGCTCCGAAAAATGCGGAAAGCCGCGCATTAGGCGGCCTCCAGGTGGCGCGACATGCCTGTGTGGCATATTGTCGCACCGCGTCATACCTGCGTATCCATCACCCGTAGCGGCGCGTGATCGACTCGGCAACGCAGACCGGACGGTCGCTGCCCTCGCGCTCCACCGTGACTTCCCAGGTTGACTGGGCGCCCACCAGCTCGGGCGACTTCGGCAGTGGATCGAGCCGCTCGACTTTCAGCAGCTTGATGCGGGCGCGCAGCTTGCTGCCCACGGGCACGGGTGCCGTGAAGCGCACGCGATTCAGGCCGTAGTTGACGCCGATCTTCGACGGCATGTACAGCGCGTTGTGCATGAACTTGGGCAGCAGCGACAGCGTCAGGAAGCCGTGCGCGATCGGGCCGCCATAGGGCGACTCCTTCTTCGCGCGCTCCACGTCGATGTGGATCCACTGATGGTCGCCGGTGGCATCGGCAAACTGGTTGACCTGCTGCTGGGTCACCTCGATCCAGTCGCTGACCGCGACCTCCTGGCCCTGCAGGCCTTCCAGTTCTTCAAGCGATGCGATGGTGCGCATGTCGGTTGTCTCCTCGATGGGTGGGTTGAGTGTTCTCAGGCGGGCCGGCGGCCGTACATGCCCATGCCCTTGACGGTGCAGACCAGTTCGCCGCGCTGGTTGGTGGCTTCCCACTGGGTGTGGACCACGCCGCGGTCCGGCTTGGACTGCGACGGGCGGGTATCGAGCACATTCAGCACGACGGTGAGCGTGTCGCCTGCATAGACGGGCTTGAGCCAGCGGATCTCGTCCACGCCAGGCGAGCCCATGCTGGCAGATTTGCCGGTGGTGCTCAGCACCAGCAGCCGCATCATGATCGAGCACGTCATCCAGCCGCTCGAGATCACGCCGCCATAGATGCTCTTGGCTGCGGCTTCCTTGTCGATGTGGAACGGCTGCGGATCGTACTGGCGGGCAAAGGCCAGGATTTCTTCCTCGGTGACGAGGTACGAACCCAGTTCGCGGCGGCTGCCGGCTTCAAAGTCCTCGAAATACAGCATCGGTTGTCTCTCTGTAGTGATTGGCGCCAGGGCCTTAGGTTTGTCCAGGCCATGATCGCATGGCCGCCGGGGGCTGGCGTCCGTATTTACCGAACCCGCCCCTAACGGTCCCCAAAGAAAAAACCGCGCCTGGACTACAGCGCGGTTTTGACTGGACTGGCAGGATCAGGCAGCTTCCTGGAACCCCGGCTGGGCAGCAAACCTGCCCAGGTGGTGATCCACGTCACCGAAGGTGGTGTTGATCAGCGTCAGCCGCTTGAACATGTGCGCGGCCGGCAGTTCGTTGGTCACGCCCATGCCGCCATGGATCTGCACGGCCTCCTGGCCGACCGTGCGCGCTGCCTGCCCCACGCGCGCCTTGGCGGCGGAGACATAGCGGCGGCGCTCTTCCGGCGTCGCTTCCTCGAAGCGGGCCGCAGCCAGCAGCGTGATCGAGCGCGACTGCTCGGCGTGGATGAACATCTCCACCATGCGGTGCTGCAGCGCCTGGAAGCGAGCGATCGGCACGCCGAACTGCTGGCGCGTCTTGGCATATTCCAGCGTGGCGGCATTGAGCGTATCCATCACGCCCACGGCCTCGGCGCACAGCAGCACGGCAGCATAGTCGGCCACCTGCTCGATCACCGGGAAGGCCTTGCCGGCTTCGCCCAGCAGTTGCGCGGGGGCATCCTGGAAGGTGATGTCGGCCGCGCGCAGATTGTCGATGGTGCGGTAGTCCTTGATGCTGACGCCGGCGCCGCTGGCATCCACCAGGAACAGCGAGATGCCATCCTGGTCAGCTTCGGCACCGCTGCTGCGGGCCGACACGATCAGCTTGTCGGCCTGGCCGCCGTGCACCACCACGACCTTGCGGCCGCTGAGCTTGCCGTCGCGGGCGGTGACGCGCACGTTGTTCAGTTCATAGCGCGCCTGCGGCTCATTGAAGGCCACGGCCAGCTTCAGCTCGCCGCCGGCGACCTGCTCCAGCAGCGCATCCTGGCCACCGGCCAGGCCCAGGGCGTAGGCGCCCGCCACCGTGGCCAGGTACGGCTCCACGATCAGGCCGCGGCCCAGCTCCTGCTGCACCACCATCATGTCCAGGGCCTTGCCCGCGAAGCCGCCCTGCGCTTCCGGCACCGGCAGCGCGGTCAGGCCGAGCTCGACCAGCGAGCCCCAGGCCGCGTCGCCATAGCCGGCGGCGCTTTCGTAGTTCTTCTTGCGGGACTCGAAGCCGTAGTCCTTGTCGATGAAACGGTGGACGGCGTCGGCCAGCTGCTTCTGTTCGTCGCTGAGATTGAAGTTCATGTTGCGTGTCTCCTCACAGCCCCAGAATCATCTGGCTGATGATGTTCTTCTGAATTTCGTTGGACCCGCCATAGATGGAGGTCTTGCGATAGTTGAAGTAGTACGCGGCCAGCGGCGCGGCGTCGTCGTAGCCGGTCACGGCGTGCTCGGTCTCGCACTCCAGATAGGCGGTGTCGAACGGCTGGGCGTACGGGCCGACGGCCTCGACCATCAGCTCGGTCAGCAGCTGCTGGATCTCGGTGCCCTTGATCTTGAGCATCGAGGCCTCGGGGCCAGGGCCCTTGCCGGCGGCTTCGCTCGAGACCACGCGCAGCACGGTGATTTCCAGCGCCATCAGTTCGATTTCCAGCGCGGCCACCTTGGCGCCGAACACCGGATCCTCCAGCAACGGCTTGCCGTTCTTCTGCTGCTGGCGCGCCACGCGCTTGAGGAAGCCCAGCTCGCGCTTGGAGTTGCCCACGCGGGCAATGCCGGTGCGCTCGTGGCCCAGCAGGTACTTGGCGTAGGTCCAGCCCTTGTTTTCTTCGCCGACGCGGTTCTCGACCGGCACCTTGACGTTGTCGAAGAAGACTTCGTTCACTTCATGCTCTTCGTCGAGCATGATGATCGGGCGCACGGTGATGCCCGGGGTCTTCATGTCGATCAGCAGGAACGAGATGCCCTCTTGCTTCTTGGCTTCGGGGTCGGTGCGGACCAGGCAGAAGATCATGTCGGCGTGCTGGCCGAGCGTGGTCCAGGTCTTCTGGCCATTGACGATGTAATGCTTGCCGTCCGAAGTCAGCTCGGCACGGGTCTTCAGCGAGGCCAGGTCCGAACCCGAGCCCGGCTCCGAATAGCCCTGGCACCACCAGTCGGTGCAGTCCAGGATGCGCGGCAGGTAGTACGACTTTTGCTCCTCGCTGCCGTACTTCATGATCACCGGCGCGACCATCGCCACGCCGAACGGCAGCACGCCGGGCGCGCCGACGCGGGCATTCTCTTCATCCCAGATATGGCGCTGGGTGGCGTTCCAGCCGGTGCCGCCGTACTGGACGGGCCAGTGCGGTGCCGACCAGCCGTTGCCGGCCAGGGTCTTGTGCCAGCGCACCAGGTCGTCGCGGTTCGGACGGCGGTGGTTGAGAATCTTGCTGCGGATGTCCGCCGGCAAGTTGGCTTCGAGCCAGCTACGCACTTCCTCGCGGAAGGCGTTGTCGGACGCCGAGTAGTTGAGATCCATGCCCGTCTCCAGTGGTGCCGGCTTGGCGCGGGGCCGCCGGCGGTTGTTCTGCCTGCACGTCAAGCGCCGACAGCAACGGGCACAAGACGCAATTCAGTGAGCCGTCTGCTTCAGCGCATCCGGCACCACGAGCGGGAAAGTCTCGATGCCCTCTTCGGCCAGCGCCTGCACCTCCTCCGCCGAGGCCGAACCGCGAATGCCGCGTTCCGGCGCCTCGTCATAGTGCATGCGCCTTGCCTCTTCGGCAAAGCGCTCGCCAACATCCTCGGTCTGTGCCAGCACCTGCTTCACTGCCTTCATATAGAGCCCTTGCAGTGTCACCGGTGCGGCAGCCGGCTGCGCCGGCCTGGCGCTGCCTTCGCGCGCGGTCGCGCCCGACAGGTTCAGGCGCGGCGCGCTGGGCAGCCGCGTCACGGCGTGGTCGCCACAGACCGGGCATTGGACGAGGTCACGCGAGATTTGCGACTGCGCATCTTCTTCAGAGGCAAACCAGCCCTCGAAACGATGGTCATGCGCGCAGCGCAGGTCGAGCACCTTCATGATCTTTCCAGCCCGTCAAAAGCTATATTATCCGCGAATCGAAATTTTGTGAACGGTCGTGCTAAATTTTTTAGAACGACCGTTCGGGACAGCCGCATGGCGCAGAATCCACGCGGCTCACTACTCACTATACGGCGTAATGCGGCAGCGGCTGTTCGCCCGGTTGCCAGGCACCCGAGATCACTTTTTCCAGCCAGAACGCGCCGATGATGGTCTTTACGTCGGTGATGCGGCCGCTGCGCACCCAATCGATCACCTGCCCCACCGGCGCGATAAAGGTTTCCAGGAACTCGCCGTCGTCGAGCTGCGCCTCGCCGTGCGTCAGGTCGCGCGCCAGGAAGACGTCGATGAACTCAGTGGAATACGAGATGACCGGGTGGATGCGCGTCAGGTAGTCCCAGCGTGCCGCGCTGTAGCCGGTCTCCTCCAGCAGTTCGCGTTCGCCGCAGCGCTGCGCGCCCTCTTCCGGATCGAGCTTGCCGGCGGGGAATTCCAGCATCACTTCGCCCACCGGATAGCGGAACTGGCGCTCCATCAGCACGGTGCCGTCATTGAACAGCGGGATCATCATCACCGCGCCCGGATGGACCACGTACTCGCGCCCGGTCTGCTTGCCGTCCGGCAGCCTGACAATGTCTTGCTTGAGGGTAAGGAACTTGCCGCGATGGACCGTGGCCGAGGCCACGCACACTTCCTTCAGTGCGTCGTCGTTCCCGGTGGGTTCAGCGGATGCTGCGGGAAACGGGGTGCCGCGTTGGATCTTGTCGGTCATGGACGCTCCGGATCAGGCAGGGCCCGGCGCCGACAGGACCGGCTTCAGGCCGTGCGGTGTTTGACGAGGTATTGCCAGGTGAAGCCCGGGAAGGCAAACACAAGCATCATGCAGGCGGTGATGGCGTAGAACTGCCAGCCCTGCGGGAAGGCATTGCCAAGGCTGGCCTCCACCGCAAAGCCGGCGGCACCCGCCACCGCGAACCATACGAGCAGTTCCAGCAGGCGCAGCCACAGCGGCTTGCGCGCCAGCCGCAGCGGGATCAGCGCGAACAGGCGCTGGTTCACAAACGGCAGGTTCGCACTGATCAGTGCCAGCAGGATGACAAACCAGCCGCTTGCGGATGCGCTCATGGCGTGTGGCGGATCAGGAACCCAGGGTCGAGCGGATGGCCTGGTAGCACAGGTTCATCAGCGCGGCCGGGAACAGGCCCAGCAGGATCACCGCGGCGCCGTTCACGCTCAGCATCGAGCGCAGGCCGAAGCTCGCTTCCAGCTGTTCTTCGCCCACTGGTGCATCGAAGTACATCAGCTTGACGATGCGCAGGTAGTAGAACGCGCCGATCAGCGAGAACATCACGGCCACCACGGCCAGCCAGGTCATGCCCGACTTGACCACCGCATCCAGCACGGCCAGCTTGGCGTAGAAGCCCACGGTCGGCGGAATCCCGGCCAGCGAGAACATCATCACCAGCATCAGGAAGGCAAACCACGGGTTGCGGCGGGACATGCCCTTCAGGTCTTCCAGCGTCTCGGCCTCGAAGCCCTTGCTGGTGCGCAGCAGGATGATGCCGAACGTGCCCAGCGTGGTCAGCAGGTAGGTCACCGAGTAGAACATCGCCGAGCCGTATGCATCGGCGGCGCCGTCAGCCTTGTTGGCGACCACGCCCGACAGCAGGCCCAGCAGCACGAAGCCCATGTGCGAGATGGTCGAGTACGCCAGCATCCGCTTCAGGTTGCTCTGCACGATGGCGGTCAGGTTGCCGATGGCAAGCGAGATGATCGACAGCACCACCAGCATCATTTGCCAGTCGCTGGCCAGGGGCAGCAGGCCTTCCACCAGCACGCGGATGAACAGCGCAAAAGCAGCAACCTTCGGGCCGCCGGCGATCAGCAGCGTCACTGCGGTCGGCGAACCTTGGTAGATGTCCGGGATCCACATGTGGAACGGCGCAGCACCCAGCTTGAACGACAGGCCGGCAACGATAAAGACCACGCCAAAGGCCAGCATGGTGGTGTTGACGCGGCCCGACTCGACCACGCGGAACACCTCGCCCAGGTTCAGCGAACCGGTGGCGCCGTACATCATCGAGATGCCGTACAGCAGGAAGCCCGAAGCCAGCGCGCCCAGCACGAAGTACTTCATCGCCGATTCCGAGGTCACGCGCGATTCGCGGCGCAGTGCCACCAGTGCGTACGACGACAGCGACAGCAGCTCCAGGCCCAGGTACAGGGTCAGGAAGTTGTTGCCGGTGATCATCACGATCTGGCCGCCCAGCGTGAACAGGGCCAGCATGTAGAACTCGCCGGCGAACATGTCGCGCTCAGCCAGGTAGCGGCGCGTGTACACCAGCGTGACGAACAGGCCCGCCGCGCAGAACGCCGACAGCACGTTGGCCATCGGGTCGATCACCACCAGGTTGGAGAACGCGTAGTGCGTCTCGCCGGCAGCGGCGTTCAGGCCGAACCACACCGTCAGCACCAGGGTGGTCAGCAGCGACAGCGGATAGGCAACGCTTTGCTTGCCCTTGCCGCGAGCCAGGTCGATCCAGTTTACTGCGGCGATGGCGATCGCCAGGAAGATGATCGGCGCCACAGGGCCGAGTGTCGAGGACGGTTGCATATTGATTTCTCTCCCCGATTACAGCTTGGACTGTGCCGCGTGGGACAGCAGGTTCACCACGGACGCGTGCATCACGTCGGTAAAGGGCTTCGGGTGCAGGCCCATGTACAGCGTCATGATGGCCAGCAGGCCGAGCATGACGAATTCACGCTTGTTCAGGTCTACCAGCTCGCGCACGTGCTGGTGGACGATGTCGCCGAAGATCACGCGCTTGACCATCCACAGCGAGTAGGCGGCGCCGAAGATCAGGGCGGTGGCAGCCAGCAGGCCGATCCAGAAGTCGAACTTGACCGCGCCCAGGATCACCATGAATTCGCCGACGAAGCCCGAGGTGGCCGGCAGGCCGCAGTTGGCCATCGCGAAGAACACTGCCAGCGCGGCGAACTTGGGCATGGTGTTGACCACGCCGCCGTAGTCGGCGATCTGGCGCGAGTGGACGCGGTCGTACAGCACGCCGATGCAAAGGAACATCGCGCCGGAGATAAAGCCGTGCGAGATCATCTGCACGATGCCACCTTCAATGCCGATGTCGCTGAAGATAAAGAAGCCCAGCGTGACGAAGCCCATGTGGGCAATCGAAGAGTACGCCACCAGCTTCTTCATGTCGGCCTGCACCAGGGCCACCAGGCCGATGTAGATCACCGCGATCAGCGAGATGGTGATGATGAACGGGGCCAGGTAGTGGCTCGCGTCAGGGGCGATCGGCAGCGAGAACCGCAGGAAACCGTAGGCGCCCAGCTTCAGCATGATGGCGGCCAGCACCACCGAACCGCCGGTCGGCGCTTCCACGTGGGCGTCCGGCAGCCAGGTGTGCACCGGCCACATCGGCACCTTGACCGCGAAGGCGACGAAGAAGGCGATAAACAGCGCGATCTGCTCGTTCATCGACAGCTTGGCCTGGTGCCATTGCAGGATGTCGAAGGTGCCGGTCTTGTTGTACAGGTACAGCAGTGCGATCAGCGTCAGCAGCGAGCCAGCCAGCGTGTACAGGAAGAACTTGAACGCGGCATAGACGCGGTTCGGGCCGCCCCAGACGCCGATGATGATGTACATCGGGATCAGCGTGGCCTCGAAGAACACGTAGAACAGCATGCCGTCCAGCGTGCAGAACACGCCGACCATCAGGCCCGACAAGATCAGGAACGAGGCCATGTACTCGGCCACACGCTCAGTGATCACTTCCCAGGCCGAGATCACCACGATCACCGTGATGAAGGCGGTCAGCACGACGAACCACATCGAGATGCCGTCAACCCCAAGCAGGTAGTTGATATGGAAGCGCTCGATCCAGTTCGCCTTCTCGACGAACTGCATCGACGCGGTGGCGCGGTCGAAGTGGAAGATCAGCGGCAGTGTGACGACAAAGCTCGCGATCGAGCCGAACAGCGACATCCACCGCACGAAGCCCGGGCTTCGGTCCGAGCCGAAGGCGAGGATCAGCAGGCCGAAAAAGATAGGCAGCCAGATTGAGAAAGACAGAACCATTTCTAAGTTTTCCTTACTTGGTGCCTATCACTTGGTGCCGATCACGCCGGTGACCGTCAGCGTCAGCAGCACCAGCATGCCGACGATCATCGCGAATGCGTAGTGGTAGATATAGCCCGACTGCAGATAGCGGCTTGCCGAAGCAAACGAAGCCACCATGCGCGCCGCGCCGTTGACGAACAGGCCGTCGATCAGGCTCTGGTCGCCGCCCTTCCACAGCCCGGTACCGAGCAGGCGTGCGCCGCGGGCGAACACGGCCTGGTTGATGGCGTCCATGTAGTACTTGTTGTCGAGCAGCTTGTACAGGCCCGAGAAGCGGTTCTTGATGGCCTCGGGGATGTCCGGGCGCTTCATGTAGAAGAACCACGACAGCACCACACCAGCAATCGCCAGCCACAGCACGGGCGTGGTCAGCGAGTGGATCGCCATCGGCACCCAGCCGTGGAACGCTTCCTCGAGCTCCGCCATGGCGTGGTGGTTCTCGCCGACGAAGATCACGTCCTTGAAGGCGATGCCCATCTTGAAGAAGTTGCCGAACAGCATCGGCTCGATCGCGATCGCACCGATCACCACCGACGGGATCGCCAGCAGCACCAGCGGCAGCGTCACCACCCACGGCGACTCGTGCGGCTTCTCGCCGGCGGCCAGGCCATGGTGGTGGTCGGCCGTCACTTCCTCGTCCTCGTGGTCGCCCTCATGGTGCTGGTGAGCATGGTTCTGGCCCCAGCGCGACTTGCCGTGGAAGACCAGGAAGTACATGCGGAACGAGTAGAACGCAGTGACGAATACACCGGCCAGCACGGCGAAGTACGCAAAGCCCGAACCGGCGATATGCGACTCGGCAACGGCCTCGATGATCGAGTCCTTGGAGTAGAAGCCGGCGAAGAACGGCGTGCCGATCAGCGCCAGCGAACCCACCAGCGAGGTGATCCAGGTGATCGGCATGTACTTGCGCAGGCCGCCCATGTTGCGGATGTCCTGGTCGTGGTGCATGCCGATGATGACCGAGCCCGCGCCCAGGAACAGCAGTGCCTTGAAGAAGGCGTGCGTCATCAGGTGGAACACGGCCACCGAGTAGGCCGAAGCGCCCAGCGCCACGGTCATGTAGCCCAGCTGCGACAGGGTCGAGTAAGCGACCACGCGCTTGATGTCGTTCTGGATGATGCCCAGGAAGCCCATGAACAGCGCCGTGATGGCACCGATCACCAGCACGAAGGACAGCGCCGTATCCGACAGCTCGAACAGCGGCGACATGCGCGCGACCATGAAGATGCCCGCGGTCACCATCGTTGCCGCGTGGATCAGTGCCGAGATCGGGGTCGGGCCTTCCATCGAGTCAGGCAGCCAGACGTGCAGCGGGAACTGCGCCGACTTGCCCATCGCGCCGATGAACAGGCAGATGCAGGCCACGGTGATCATCAGCCAGTCGGTGCCCGGGAAGATCACGGTAGCCAGCTGGTCGCGCGCGGCGAACACTTCGGTGTAGTTCATGCTGCTGCTGTAGGCCAGCAGCAGGCCGATGCCCAGGATGAAGCCAAAGTCGCCGACGCGGTTGACCAGGAACGCCTTCAGGTTGGCGAAGATGGCCGTCGGGCGGGTGTACCAGAAGCCGATCAGCAGGTACGACACCAGGCCCACCGCTTCCCAGCCGAAGAACAGCTGCAGGAAGTTGTTGCTCATCACCAGCATCAGCATCGAGAAGGTGAACAGCGAGATGTACGAGAAGAAGCGGTTGTAGCCGGGGTCCCCGTCCATGTAGCCGACGGTGTAGATGTGCACCATCAGCGAGACGAAAGTCACCACGACCATCATCATCGCGGTCAGCGAGTCGACCAGGAAGCCGACCTCCATCTTCAGGCTGCCGATGGCCATCCACTCGTAGACGGTGCCGTTGTAGCCGGCGCCGTTCATCACGTCGAGCAGCACCATCACCGACAGCACGAAGGAAATGGCAACGCCCAGGATCGTGGCGGTATGCGCCACGACCCGGCCGCCGCGCGACTCCGAGGAAAACAGGTCGAAGAACTTGGTACCGAACAAGCCGGCGATCGCGGAGCCGACTAGCGGCGCCAGCGGGATCGCAAGCAGCAGGTTGGGGTTGAGCGTGGTTGCCATAGGACGCTTAGTGGTGTGCGGTCGGTGAGTCTTGGGTATCTGCGTAGTGCGTCACGGATCAGCCCTTGAGGGTATCCATGTCGTCCACGTTGATCGTATCCAGGTTGCGGAACAGCACAACCAGGATGGCGAGACCGATTGCCGACTCGGCGGCGGCCACCGTGAGGATGAAGAAAACGAAAACCTGACCAGCCAGGTCGCCCAGGTAATGCGAGAAGGCGACGAAGTTGATGTTCACCGCAAGCAGCATCAGTTCGATCGCCATCAGCAGCACGATCACGTTCTTGCGGTTCAGGAAGATGCCGACGATGCTGATCGCAAACAGGATCGCACCGAGCACGAGGAAATGAGCGAGAGAGAGCACAGCGATTTCTCCGGGCTTTAGTTCTTATT
The DNA here is from genome assembly GCA_022041995.1 of Cupriavidus necator. GTDB lineage: Bacteria > Pseudomonadota > Gammaproteobacteria > Burkholderiales > Burkholderiaceae > Cupriavidus. The sequence goes on along the minus strand of CP074381.1, from coordinate 1,233,829 downwards.
GGCGGCAGCCGCGGCTTCCGTCTGCTGGGTCTGGGCTTCGGACTGCATCGGCACCAGGCGCACGCGGTCGCCGCGGCGGGTGCGCAGCTGCGCCGACACGTCCTGGGCCTTGACGTCCTTGCGGCGGCGCAGGGTCAGCGCCACGGCGGCGATGATCGCCACCAGCAGGATGATGCCGGCCACTTCGAAGGCGTAGATATAGTCGGTGTAGATCAGCTTGCCGAGCGCGGCGCTGTTCGAGTAGCCCGGTTCCTGCGAACCGCTGGCGGCCACCGGCGTGGTGGTGCCGATGAAGTTGCGCACCAGCACGATCGCCATCTCGGCGATGATCAGCGCGCCGACGATCGAGGCCATCGGCACGTAGGTCCAGAAGTCCCGCCGCAGGTGCTCGATGTCGATATCGATCATCATCACCACGAACAGGAACAGCACCATCACCGCGCCGACATAAACCAGCACCAGCAGGATGGCGAGGAATTCCGCCTTGAGCAGCATCCAGATCGCCGCGGCCGTGAAGAACGACAGCACGAGGAACAGTGCGGAATGCACCGGGTTCTTCGCAGTGATGACTTTCAGTGCGGAGAGCACCAGCACCAGCGCAAAGACGTAGAAGATGGTGGTCGTGAGTTCCATGGTCCCTATCGGATCCTCTCTGGGCCGTCCGGCACAAGCCGCCCCTTCGGGTGGCCCGCTCCTGCGGCATCCTTGCATTGGCCCCTTGCATTGCAGGGGCCGCATTCAAATTCGGTGGCAGCGGCTGCCAGGTCTGCTGCTTGCGGCAACCGCCAACCGGCGGTACTTCTGGCCGAGACTTCCGGCCGGTAATTCGGCTTAGCGGTACTTCGCGTCGGCAGCCTTGGCCGCGGCGATCTGCGGCTCGTAGCGGTCGCCCACTGCCAGCAGCATGTCCTTGGTGAAGTACAGGTCGCCGCGCTTCTCGCCGTGGTACTCCAGGATCTGCGTTTCCACGATGGCGTCGACCGGGCAGGCCTCTTCGCAGAAACCGCAGAAGATGCACTTGGTCAGGTCGATGTCATAACGGGTCGTGCGGCGCGTGCCGTCGGCGCGCGCGTCGGACTCGATCGTGATGGCCAGCGCCGGGCACACCGCCTCGCACAGCTTGCAGGCGATGCAGCGCTCTTCCCCGTTCGGGTAGCGGCGCAGCGCGTGCAGGCCACGGAAGCGCGGCGAGATCGGCGTTTTCTCTTCCGGGAACTGGACGGTGATCTTGCGCGCGAAGAGATAGCGGCCGGTCAGGGCCATGCCCTTGAAGAGTTCCTTCAGGAGCAGGCTGTTGAAGAAGTCCTTGATGGCGAGCAGCATGATGCTTCCTAGTATTTCCACACGGTGCGCGCCGTGGCGCGCACCGTCGTTTGGCCGTTCAGTGCCAGATGTTCCAGGGCGACTTGATCCAGATCGCCACGATGATCAGCCAAGCCACCGTCAGGGGGATGAACACCTTCCAGCCCAGGCGCATGATCTGGTCGTAGCGGTAGCGCGGGAACGAGGCACGGATCCAGATGAAGACGGACAGCAGCAGGAATACCTTGATCACCAGCCAGAAGAAGCCCGGGATCGCATTGGTCACCACGCTCTCGAACGGAGGCGCCCAGCCGCCCAGGAACATCAGCGCGGTCATCGTCGAGATGATGATCATGTTGATGTACTCGGCCAGGAAGAACAGCGCGAAGCCCATGCCCGAATACTCGATCATGTGGCCGGCCACGATTTCCGACTCGCCTTCCACCACGTCGAACGGGTGGCGGTTGGTTTCGGCCACGCCCGAGATGAAGTAGACGCCGAACATCGGCAGCAGAGGCAGCCAGTTCCACGACAGGATGTTGATGCCCATGTCGGCAAAGTAGCCGGTGTTCTGGCCGTTGACGATGGCCGACAGGTTCAGGCTGCCGGCAACCATCAGCACCGTCACCAGCGCAAAGCCCATGGCGATTTCATACGACACCATCTGGGCCGCGGCACGCATGGCGCCGATGAAGGCGTACTTGGAGTTCGAGGCCCAACCGGCCAGGATCACGCCGTACACGCCCACCGAGCTGATCGCCATCACGTACAGCAGGCCGGCGTTCACATCCGCCAGCACCACTTCAGCCTGGAACGGAATCACGGCCCAGACCGCCACGGCGGGCATCAGCACCATCAGCGGGGCAATCAGGTACATGCCCCGGCTGACCTGCGTGGGCATCATGACTTCCTTGAGCAGCAGCTTGAGCACGTCGGCGATCGGCTGCAGCAGGCCCAGCGGGCCCACACGGTTCGGGCCGATACGCACGTGCATCCAGCCGATCAGCTTGCGCTCCCACAGGATCAGGTAAGCCACGCACAGCAGCAGCGGCACCACGATGATCACGGCGCGGATCAGGATCCACAGCGGCGTCCAGTAGGCGCCCAGCAGACCGTGTCCTTGCGAGGTAATCCAGTCAATCATGTCTTGTTCTCGCTCTTGTTCTTACGCCGTGGCCACGGTGCCGGTGGCCGGCGCCAGGTCAATGGCCTTCTCTACGGTGACCGTGCCGAACATCGCGCCCAGGCTCATGGCCGCCGGCGTTGCCGCCGGCACGCGCACGGTGTTGGCCGGCAGCGTGGCTTCGAGCACGGCCGGCAGCACCACGCTGCCCTGCCCTTGCGTGACACGCACCGGATCGCCGGACTGGATGCCAAGGCTGGCGAACAGGTCGGCCGGCAGCGCGATCTGCATGGCGCGGCGCGCGGCAGCGCTCAGCTGCAGCGATTCGGCGCGGCGCACGATCGGGTCGGCGTGGTAGATCGGTACATCGGCAATGCGTTCGATGCCGTTGGCGGCAGCGGCGGCCACACGGATCGGCGCATCGGTGGCGTTGTCCAGCTGCGCCTCGACCGGGGCCGACAGCACTTCGACACGCACCGACTCGGCGGTTTCGTAGTCGAAGCCAGCCACGTCCAGCAGGTTGCCCAGCACGCGCAGCACCTTCCAGCCCGGACGCGAATCGCCCAGGGCGCGCACCACGCCATTGAAGCTCTGCGGCTTGCCTTCGCAGTTGACGAAGGTGCCGGCGGTTTCCGTGAACGGCGTCACCGGCAGGATCACGTCGGCGTACTGCATGGCCGCTTCCGAACGGAACGGCGACAGCACCACCACCGTACCGGCCTGGGCCAGCGCGGCCAGCGCCTTGCGCGGGTCGGCGGCGTCGAACTCGGGTTCGGTGTTCAGCAGGATGTAGGCCTTGCGCGGCGTGTCCAGCATCGCCTGCGCGTTGGCGCCGCCCTGCTTGGGCAGCGCGCCGGCGACGTGGCCGCCGACGGTATTGGCGGCCTCGGTCAGGAAGCCCAGCGTCGCACCGGTCTCGGTGGCGATCCACTGTGCCAGCGCGTGCAGCGCCGAGAACTGCGGATGGCGCACCGCCTCGTTGCCGAGGAACACCGCACGGCGCTCGCCCGACAGCAGCGCTTCGGCCACCTTGCCAGCGGCTTCGCCGCCGTCGAAACCGTCGGTGCCGGCCGGGGCAGCTACGCCCTTGGCGGCGGCCACGGCCCGGGCCACGCCGGCGAGCGCCGCGGTCCATCCCGACGGCGCCACATCGATGCGGGCGGCCAGCGGCATCAGCAGGTCTTCACCGCCGGCACCCAGCACGGCCACGCGGGCACCCTTCTTGGTAGCCTGGCGCAGGCGCGAGGCCAGCAGCGGATGATCCTTGCGCAGCGACGAGCCGATCACCAGCACGCGTTGCAGCGTGGTCACGTCGGCCACCGGCATGCCCAGCCACGGTGCGCCCTTGAGCGCGGCGGAGAAGTCGGACTGGCGCAGGCGGAAGTCAACGTTGTCGCTGCCCAGGCCACGCATCAGCTTGCCCAGCAGGTACAGTTCTTCCAGCGTGCTGTGCGGGCTGGCCAGCGCGGCGATCTGGTCGGCGCCGTGCTCGCGCTTGATGCCCGCCAGGCCGTTGGCCACGTATTCCAGCGCGGTCTGCCAGTCGGTTTCCATCCATTCGCCGCCCTGCTTCAGCAGCGGGCGGGTCAGGCGGTCGGCGCTGTTCAGGCCTTCATACGAGAAGCGGTCCTTGTCGGAAATCCAGCACTCGTTGATGTCGTCGTTTTCCAGCGGCAGCACGCGCATCACGCGCTGGTTCTTGGTCTGCACCACCAGGTTCGCGCCCAGGCCGTCGTGCGGCGACACCGACTTGCGGCGGGCCAGTTCCCAGGTACGGGCCGAGTAGCGGAACGGCTTGCTGGTCAGCGCGCCGACCGGGCACAGGTCGATCATGTTGCCCGACAGTTCCGAATCGACGGTCTTGCCGACGAAGGTGGTGATTTCCGAATGCTCGCCGCGGCCCAGCATGCCCAGCTCCATCACGCCGGCCACTTCCTGGCCGAAGCGCACGCAGCGGGTGCAGTGGATGCAGCGGGTCATCTCCTCCATGGAGATCAGGGGGCCCACGTTCTTGTGGAACACCACGCGCTTCTCTTCCTTGTAGCGCGACTCCGAGGCACCGTAGCCCACGGCCAGGTCCTGCAGCTGGCATTCGCCGCCCTGATCGCAGATCGGGCAGTCGAGCGGGTGGTTGATCAGCAGGAATTCCATCACGGACTTCTGCGCCTTGACCGCCTTCTCCGAATTGGTGAAGACCTTCATGCCAGGGGTCACCGGCGTGGCGCAGGCGGGCAGCGCCTTGGGCGCCTTCTCGACCTCGACCAGGCACATGCGGCAGTTGGCCGCGATGGACAGTTTGCGGTGGTAGCAGAAGTGCGGGATGTAGGTGCCCAGCTTGCGGGCCGCTTCCATCACCAGGCTGCCTTCAGCAACCTCAACCTTCTTGCCGTCGATCTCTAGTTCAACCATGTTCTGCCACGCTTAGATGTAGGCCGGAACCATGCACTGCTTGTGTTCGACGTGATATTCGAACTCTTTCCAGTAGTGCTTGAGCATGCCGCGGACCGGCATCGCCGCGGCATCGCCGAGCGCGCAGATGGTGCGGCCCATGATGTTTTCCGCGACGTTGTTGAGCAGGTCCAGGTCTTCCTGGCGCCCCTCTCCGTGTTCGATGCGATTGACCATGCGGTAGAGCCAGCCGGTGCCTTCGCGGCACGGCGTGCACTGGCCGCACGATTCCTCAAAATAGAAGTACGACAGGCGCAGCAGCGAGCGGACCATGCAGCGCGTCTCGTCCATCACGATCACCGCGCCCGAGCCCAGCATCGAGCCGGCCTTGGCGATCGAGTCATAGTCCATGTCGGACGCCATCATCAGGTCGCCCGGCACCACCGGCGCGGACGAGCCGCCCGGGATCACCGCCTTGATGCGCTTGCCGCCGCGCATGCCGCCGGCGAGTTCCAGCAGCTTGGCGAACGGCGTGCCCAGCGGGATCTCGTAGTTGCCGGGGCGCTCGACATCGCCCGAGATCGAGAAGATCTTGGTGCCGCCGTTGTTCGGCTTGCCCATCTTCAGGTAGTTCTCGGGGCCGACGGCCAGCAGGAACGGCACCGCGGCGAAGGTCTCGGTGTTGTTGATGGTGGTCGGCTTGCCGTACAGGCCAAAGCTGGCCGGGAACGGCGGCTTGAAGCGCGGCTGGCCCTTCTTGCCTTCCAGCGATTCGAGCAGCGCGGTTTCCTCGCCGCAGATGTAGGCGCCGTAGCCGTGGTGGGCGTGCAGCTGGAAATCAAAGCCCGAACCCAGGATGTTGTCACCCAGGAAGCCGGCAGCACGCGCCTCTTCGAGGGCTTCCTCGAAGATCTTGTATTCGTTCCAGATCTCGCCGTGGATGTAGTTGTAGCCCACGGTGATGCCCATCGCATACGCACCGATGGCCATGCCCTCGATCAGCGAATGCGGGTTGTAGCGGATGATGTCGCGGTCCTTGAACGTGCCTGGCTCGCCTTCATCGGTGTTGCAGACCAGGTATTTCTGACCCGGGAATGTGCGTGGCATGAAGCTCCACTTCAGGCCGGTCGGGAAGCCCGCACCGCCACGGCCGCGCAGGCCAGATGCCTTGACGTCGGCAATCACCTGCTCGGGCGGGATCTTCTCGGTCAGTATGCGCTTCAGTTGCTGGTAGCCGCCACGCTTGACGTAGTCTTCCAGGTGCCAATTCTTGCCGTCCAGGCCGGCCAGGATCAGCGGCTGGATATGGCGGTCGTGCAGACTGGTCATGTTACTTGCCCCCTTGGCAGCTTCGGCTTTCAGCTCGTCCACGAGCGCGTCGAGCTTGTCGTCGCTCATGAAGCTGCACATGCGGGTGTTGTTGACGATCATCACCGGCGCGTCGCCGCAGGCGCCCATGCACTCGCCCTCTTTCAGGGTGAAGCAGCCGTCAGCGGTGGTCTCGTTGTAGTCGATCCCGAGCTTGCGCTTCAGGTAGTCGCCGGCCCGCTCGCCGCCCGACAGGGCGCACGGCAGATTGGTGCAGACGGCGAGCTTGAATTTGCCCACCGGCTTGGTGTCATACATGTTGTAGAAGGTCGCCACCTCTTCCACCCACACGGGCGGCATGTCGAGGTAGTTGGCGACGAACTGCATGACTTCGGGGGAAACCCAGCCCACCTCGCCCTGCGCCACGGCAAGCGCCGCCATCACGGCCGACTGCTTCTGGTCGGCCGGATACTTCGCGATCGCGCGATCGATTTCCTTGAGAGCTTCTGCTGATAGCATGGTCATTGCAGTAAAACGGCGTCAGGCAGCGCCACTGGGCGTTCCCTTCCGCAGGTTTGCAGCCGTCGCTGCCCGTTCCGCCGGCAGGCCTGAGGCCCTGCCGGTCCGCCGCGGGTCTTCCGCCCGCTCCCCTGGGGAGCGCCGCGGAAAGCGCCCGGATCGTCGTCCGGGCCGGCGGTCCGTGATTAACGGTCGATCTCGCCGAAGACGATGTCTTGCGTGCCGATGATCGTTACCGCGTCAGCAATCATGTGTCCCTTGGCCATTTCGTCGAGCGCGGCCAGGTGGGGGAAGCCAGGTGCACGGATCTTCAGGCGGTACGGCTTGTTCGCGCCGTCCGAGATCGCGTAGATGCCGAACTCGCCCTTCGGGTGTTCCACCGCTGCGTACGCTTCGCCCTCGGGCACGTGCATGCCTTCGGTGAAGAGCTTGAAGTGGTGGATCAGTTCTTCCATGTTGGACTTCATGTCCACGCGCGAGGGCGGCGCCACCTTGTGGTTCTCGGTGATCACCGGGCCCGGGTTGCGGCGCAGCCATTCCACGCACTGCTTGATGATGCGGTTGGACTGGCGCATCTCTTCCACGCGCACCAGGTAGCGCGCGTAGCAGTCGCCGCCCACGCCCACCGGGATGTCGAAGTCCAGCTTGTCGTACACCTCGTAAGGCTGCTTCTTGCGCAGGTCCCACTCGATGCCGGAGCCGCGCAGCATCGGGCCGGTAAAGCCCATCTGCAACGCCCGTTCCGGGCTGACCACGCCGATGTCCACCAGGCGCTGCTTCCAGATCCGGTTGTCGGTCAGCAGCGTCTCGTATTCGTCGACGTACTTCGGGAACCGGTTGGTGAAGTCCTCGATGAAGTCCAGCAGCGAGCCCGAACGCGCCTCGTTCATGGCCTTGATGGCGCGCTCGTTGTGTACCTTGGACGCACGATATTGCGGCATCGTGTCAGGCAGGTCGCGATACACACCGCCCGGACGGTAGTAGGCCGCGTGCATGCGCGCGCCCGACACCGCCTCGTACATGTCGAACATGTCCTCGCGCTCGCGGAAGGCATACAGGAACACCGCCATCGCGCCCACGTCCAGCGCGTGCGAGCCGATCCACATCAGGTGGTTCAGCAGGCGGGTGATCTCGTCGAACATCACGCGGATGTATTGCGCGCGCACCGGCACCTCGAGGCCCAGCAGGCGCTCGATTGCCATCACGTAGGCGTGCTCGTTGACCATCATCGACACGTAGTCGAGGCGGTCCATGTACGGCACGTTCTGGATCCAGGTCTTCTGTTCGGCCAGCTTTTCGGTGGCACGGTGCAGCAGGCCGATATGGGGGTCGGCGCGCTGGATGACTTCGCCGTCCAGCTCCAGCACCAGGCGCAGCACGCCGTGCGCTGCCGGGTGTTGCGGGCCGAAGTTCAGGGTGTAGTTCTTGATGTCTGCCATGGCGCGTTATCAGTGCAAGCCGCCGTAGTTGTCCTCGCGGATCACGCGCGGGGTGATTTCGCGCGGCTCGATCGTGACCGGCTGGTAGATGACCCGCTTCTGTTCCGGGTCGTAGCGCATCTCGACGAAGCCCGAAACCGGGAAATCCTTGCGGAACGGATGGCCGACGAAACCGTAGTCGGTCAGGATGCGGCGCAGGTCCGGATGGCCGTCGAAGACGATGCCGTAGAAATCGAAGGCTTCACGCTCGAACCAGTTGACGCCGTTCCACACGTCGATCAACGACGGCAGCACCGGGAAATCATCGTCCGGGGCGAACACGCGCACGCGCAGGCGCCAGTTGTGGGTGATCGATAGCAGCTGCGAAACCGCGGCAAAGCGCAGGCCGTCCCAGGCACCGTCGCCGTACTCGGAATAGTCCACGCCGCACAGGTCGATCAGCTGCTCGAAACGCAGCGACGGATCATCGCGCAGGATGCGGGCAACTTCGAGGTAGTCGTCGGCCTTGACGATCAGCGTCAGTTCGCCGGTCGCCTCGATCAGATTCTGCACGCGCTTGCCGAGAGCTTTCTCGAGCGCGGCCTTGAGGGTGTCGAGCTTCGCCATTTCAGCCCTTGCGCGCGATGGTGTTGGTACGCTTGATCTTGTTCTGCAGCTGGATCACGCCGTAGATCAGCGCTTCGGCCGTCGGCGGGCAGCCCGGCACGTAGATATCCACCGGCACGATGCGGTCGCAGCCGCGCACCACCGAGTACGAGTAGTGGTAGTAGCCGCCGCCGTTGGCGCACGAGCCCATCGAGATCACCCAGCGCGGTTCCGCCATCTGGTCGTAGACCTTGCGCAGCGCGGGGGCCATCTTGTTGCACAGCGTGCCGGCCACGATCATCACGTCCGACTGGCGCGGCGACGGGCGGAAAATCACGCCGAAGCGGTCCATGTCGTAGCGCGCGGCGCCGGCATGCATCATTTCCACGGCACAGCAGGCCAGGCCGAAAGTCATCGGCCACAGCGACCCGGTGCGGGTCCAGTTGATCAGCTTGTCAGCGGTAGTCGTGACGAAGCCTTCATTGAGAACGCCTTCGATTGCCATTTCACATCACTCCCAATCGAGCGCGCCCTTTTTCCAGATGTAGACGAAGCCCACGATGAATTCCAGCAGAAACACGCCCATGGCGATGAAACCCGGCCAGCCGATATCCCGCAGGGCAACACCCCACGGAAACAGGAAGGCGGTTTCGAGATCGAACAGGATAAACAGGATGGCGATGAGGTAGTAGCGCACATCGAACTTCATGCGCGCGTCCTCGAACGCTTCGAAGCCGCACTCGTACGGCGACAGCTTCGCGGGATCGGGCTTGTTCGGACCGAGGATCCGACCGATCGACATCAGCGCCACGCCAAGCACGACACCGAAGATGATGAAGATGAGAACGGGGAAGTAGGCTTCGAGATTCAAGGTACGGCCAGCCTTATCTGGAATGTTGTCAACAGCACCAGCTGAAGCGGCGTCCTGTTGCCCACCCCAGGCGCTAAGCCATAAGCCTCATGGCGCGCCGCCTTGCGGACTGCCGGAGCCCCACGCTCGGGTGCATTGCCCGGCCAGGGACTCCGATCAAGTTGTTTGGTGCCGACGGCGAGACTCGAACTCGCACAGCTTTCGCCACTACCCCCTCAAGATAGCGTGTCTACCAATTTCACCACGTCGGCTGGGGGAGAAACAATATTGCCTGGCGCCGGGTTTTCAGGCCCTTCAGGTCCGTTGCAGAGGCTTTCGTCTTTGCTCAGAACCCATCGCTGGGGAATCGTTTCAAGCCTTGCATTCTAACCCAGATTTCTTGCTTTGTTCAACGCACAACTGCAAAAAAACTCAGGAATCCGCCGCAAGGCTTACGGATTATTTCGGAACAGCGGGGCTGCCGGCGCCGATGCGTCAGCGGCCGCTGCCGGGGCTGCAGCGGGAGCCGAAGCACCTGCCACTGCGGGCGCCGAAGCCGGCGCCGCGCCCATCACGCCCAGCGACGCGGCCGGCTTGTAGTTGCCGAGCAGCGTCAGTGCCAGCGTGCAGACGAAGAACAGCGTGGCCAGCACGGCGGTGGTGCGCGACAGGAAGCTTGCCGAGCCAGTGGCACCGAACAGGCTGCCCGAGGCACCCGAACCGAATGCCGCACCCACATCGGCGCCCTTGCCATGCTGGATCAGCACCAGGCCAATCACGCCCAGCGCCGACAACACCTGCAGCACCACCAACAAAGTCTTGAAGATTGCCATTTGATTTAAATAAGCCTTACTGGCTGGTTACTTGCCTGATCGGTCGATCGGAACGGCCGGCATTCAGGCGTTGCCGATCGCGAGAAAATCTTCCGACTTCAGCGAGGCGCCGCCAATCAGGCCCCCGTCGATATCGGTCATGGAAAACAGTTCGGCCGCATTGTCCGGCTTGACGCTGCCGCCGTACAGGATGGCCATGCGCCCGGCCACGCCCGCATCGCGCGCGGCAACCTGGCCGCGCAGAAACGCGTGCACCGCCTGCGCCTGTTCGCTGGTGGCGGTCTTGCCGGTGCCGATCGCCCAGACCGGCTCATAGGCCAGCACTACGCGGCTCAGCTGCTCCACCGTCAGCGTGTCCAGCACGGCCTGCAGCTGCCTGCCGACCACCGCCTCGGTTTCGCCCGCCTCGCGCTGGGCCAGCGTTTCACCCACGCAGACTACAGGGACGATGCCGAATTCCAGCGCGCGCAGCGCCTTGGCCGCAACGGTCTGGTCGGTTTCGCCATGATAGGTGCGGCGTTCCGAGTGGCCGACCAGCACATAAGCGCAGCCGAACTCACCCAGCATCGATGCCGCGACTTCACCGGTAAAGGCGCCGCGCGCCTCTGCCGACACATCCTGTGCACCCCAGGCCACTTGCGAGCCATTCAGCAACGCCTGGCATTGTGCAAGATAGGGGAACGGCGCGCAGACCGCCAGCGTCGCCTTGGCCGCGCCAGCCTTGACGGCCTCCAGCAGCGCCGCGTTTGCAGCCAGGCTGCCATGCATCTTCCAATTGCCGATGACGAGCTTTTGTCTCACGAAGTGCCCCTCCCAAATCAAACCCGGTATTGTAGCTTGTGGCGGGGCACGGCGCTACCGCCGCCCGATAGCGGGGGCGGCAGCATTGGCCACATGCAGCGGACGATGTGCCTTACCAGGTCAGTACGATCTTGCCGATATGCTCGCTCGACTCCATCAGGCGATGCGCATCGGCCGCCTGCGCGGCCGGGAACACCTGGTGGATCACCGGCTTGATCTTGCCGGCGGCCAGCAGCGGCCACACTTGCTCATGCAGTGCCGCGGCGATCTTGCCCTTGAACGATGCCGGGCGCGGACGCAGCGTGGAGCCGGTCACGGTGATGCGCCGGCGCAGGATATCGCCCAGCGGGATCTCGGCCTTGGCGCCGCCCAGCAGCGCAATGATGACGATGCGGCCATCGTCGGCGATGCATTTCAGCTCGCGCGCCAGGTACGAGCCGGCAACCATGTCAAGAATCACATCGACACCCTTGCCGCCTGTCAGCGCGGCCACCTCGGCGACGAAGTCCTGCGTCTTGTAGTTGATCGCGCGATCGGCGCCCAGGTCTTCGCAGGCCTTGCATTTCTCATCGGTGCCGGCGGTGACGAAGACCTTGTAGCCCAGGGCCTTGGCGATCTGGATCGCGGTCGTGCCGATGCCGCTGGAGCCGCCCTGGATCAGCAGGGTCTCATCCTTGCCACGCGGGCCCTGGCCCAGGCAGCCGCGGTCGAACACATTGCTCCAGACGGTGAAGAAGGTCTCCGGCAGCGCGGCGGCCTCGATATCGCTCAGGCCTTGCGGCGCGGGCAGGACCTGCGCCAGCGGCGCCGTGCACAGCTGTGCGTAGCCGCCGCCCTGCACCAGCGCGCAGACGCGGTCGCCCACCTTCAGGCCGAAGCGGTTGTCGGCATGCGACAGGTCACCGCCCGCCACCACGCCCGCCACTTCCAGGCCGGGCAGGTCCGAAGCGCCCGGCGGCACCGGGTAGTTGCCGGTGCGCTGGAATACGTCCGGACGGTTGACGCCGGCGGCAGCCACGCGGATCAGGACCTCGCCCGCACCCGCCACCGGGTCGGGACGCTCGGTCAGCTGGAGGACTTCGGGGGCACCGTATTCGCGGATCTCGATGGCTTGCATGCTGCTCTGCTCCTTGTACTTGTCTTGGCCCGGCTCGACGATGGGTCGCGCCAGGGTCGGTGTGAGCCTTGGCTCGATAGGGTTGCCGGCAGTGTAAACAAAAAAACGGCTGGACATCGTCCAGCCGTTTTTTTGGCGGCGCCACCTTGCGGCGGCACCTGCGGGCAACCCTGCCCCGCTGACTTTACTGCTGTTCCGAGCCTTCGGCCGGAGCGGCCGGCGCGGCGGCTTCGCCGGCGTTGATCGGGCTGATGCTGCCACCCTCTTCGGCCAGCGCGGCCTTCAGCGACAGGCGCAGGCGGCCCTTCTCGTCAGCCTGGATCAGCTTGACGCGGACATGCTGGCCTTCCTTCAGCCAGTCCTTGATGTCCTTCACACGCTCGTTGACGATTTCCGAGATGTGCAGCAGGCCATCCTTGCCCGGCAGGATGTTGACGATGGCGCCGAAGTCCAGCAGCTTCAGCACGGTACCGGCGTAGATCTTGCCCACTTCGGCTTCCGCGGTGATGCCCTCGATGCGGCGCTTGGCTTCGGCCATGCCGTCGGTCGAGGTCGACGCGATCGTAATCGTGCCGTCTTCCTGGATGTCGATGGTGGTGCCGGTTTCCTTGGTCAGTGCCTGGATGGTCGAGCCGCCCTTGCCGATCACTTCACGGATCTTGTCCGGATGGATCTTCATGGTGATCATGCGCGGGGCATGCGCCGACAGTTCGGTGCGGGCGTGGCCCATCGCTTCCTGCATCTTGTGCAGGATGTGCAGGCGGCCTTCACGGGCCTGCGCCAGCGCGACCTGCATGATCTCCTTGGTGATGCCCTGGACCTTGATGTCCATCTGCAGCGCGGTGATGCCGTTGTCGGTACCCGCCACCTTGAAGTCCATGTCGCCCAGGTGGTCTTCGTCACCCAGGATGTCGGTCAGCACGGCAAACTTGTTGCCTTCCAGGATCAGGCCCATGGCCACGCCGGCCACGTGCGCCTTGACCGGAACGCCGGCGTCCATCAGCGCCAGGCAGCCGCCGCAGACCGAAGCCATCGACGACGAGCCGTTGGATTCGGTGATTTCCGAAACCAGGCGGATGGTGTAGGCGAATTCATCGTCCTTCGGCAGCACCGGGATCAGTGCGCGCTTGGCCAGGCGGCCATGGCCGATTTCACGGCGCTTCGGGCTGCCCACGCGGCCGGTTTCACCGGTGGCGAACGGGGGCATGTTGTAGTGGAGCATGAAGCGGTCGCGGTATTCGCCGGCCAGCGCGTCGATGATCTGCTCGTCGCTCTTGGTGCCCAGCGTGGCCACCACCAGCGCCTGGGTTTCGCCACGGGTGAACAGCGCCGAGCCGTGCGCGCGCGGCAGCACCGACGAGCGGATCTCGATCGGGCGCACGGTGCGGGTGTCGCGGCCGTCGATACGCGGCTCGCCTGCCAGCACCTGGCCACGCACGATCTTGGCTTCGAGGTCGAACATGATGTTGCCGACTTCCACCTTGTCGGCTTCCACGCCGGCTTCGGCCAGCGCGGCGGCGACCTTGGCCGACACTTCCTTCAGCTTCTGGCTGCGGGCCGACTTCTGGCGCAGCTGGTAGGCTTCCTGCAGCAGCGGCAGTGCCACTTCGGTGACCTTGGCGATCAGCGGCTCGTTCTTGGCGGCCGGGGCCCAGTCCCACTCGGACTTGCCGCCTTCGCGCACCAGCTCATGGATGGCGTTGATCGCGATCTGCATTTGCTCGTGGCCATAGACCACGGCGCCCAGCATGACCTCTTCGGACAGCTGGTTGGCTTCCGATTCCACCATCAGCACGGCGCGCTCGGTGCCGGCGACGATCAGGTCCAGGTCCGACGTGGCGAGCTGCGGGCGGGTCGGGTTGAGCAGGTACTGGCCGTCCTTGTAGCCGACGCGCGCGGCGCCGACCGGGCCGCTGAACGGGATGCCCGACACGGCCAGCGCGGCCGATGCGCCGATCAGCGCGGGGATGTCGGCGGGCACTTCCGGGTTCAGCGACACCACGTGCACCACGACCTGCACTTCGTTGTAGAAGCCTTCCGGGAACAGCGGGCGCAGCGGACGGTCGATCAGGCGCGAGGTCAGGGTCTCGTTTTCCGACGGACGGCCTTCACGCTTGAAGAAGCCGCCGGGGATCTTGCCGGCAGCGTAGGTCTTCTCGATGTAGTCGACGGTCAGCGGGAAGAAGTCCTGGCCCGGCTTCGGGTTCTTGGCGGCGACCACGGTCGCCAGCACCACGGTGTCTTCCACATCGACCAGCACGGCACCGCCTGCCTGGCGGGCGATTTCGCCGGTTTCCATGCGGACCGTGTGCTGGCCCCACTGGAATTCCTTGACGATCTTGTTGAACATGGACATGTGCATTCCTTGGCTTGCGTGCAGGCCGCGCAATCACGCAATAACACGCGTACGGCCTGCGACGCCTGCGTTCTCAGCCGCAGGCAAACTGCCGGGTTGCCGGTCGCAGTCGCAGGGAAGTGCTATGCCATTCCAGCGCGGCACTGGCGTTGCCGATGCCGCGCTGGAATGACACAAAGCCCTGTTTCCTTGGCCGGTCCGGGGTATTGAAAACAGAAAAAAGAACAACTTACTCCGTTGCGCGGCTTGCTGCAACGGGCGCCCGGGGAATCAGAATGTCCGCCGGGCCGCGTGAAGCGAAAATCACTCCATCAACTGCCTGCACCCCTGGGCAAAGCGGATTCACCCCGCCAGAAATGCAAAATGCCTGCCCCAGCATTGCTGAAGCAGGCATCGAGGCCTCACGCGAAACCGTGCAAACCCTGGAATCGCGCTGCCATCGGGCGCAACCTTACTTGCGCAGGCCCAGCTTTTCGATCAGGGCGCGGTAACGGTCGGCGTCGTTGGACTTGAGGTAGTCCAGCAGGCGGCGACGGCGGCTCACCATGCGCAGCAGACCGCGGCGGCTGTGGTGATCCTTCATGTTGGCCTTGAAGTGCGGGGTCAGTTCGTTGATGCGGGTGGTCAGCAGGGCCACTTGCACTTCGGGGCTGCCAGTGTCGTTGGCGCCACGTGCGAACTGCTTGATGACTTCGGACTTGTTGATATCGGCAACTGCCATGATGATTTCCTTTCACTTGCGAACGCTACAGCGCGGGATGCGCCGCATGCGTCGTGCCATCTGATGACTGGCTACTGCCGTCACCCGGCCCATGGCCAGATAACGACAGCGGCGGATTATAGCCGAAAAGCTGCTACAGGAGTACCCGGGCGCCCCGCCGCTCAGGGGCGCTCCATCCGGCAGGTGGTGGGCAGCGTGGTCTGCGCGGCCTTGAGCTTGCGCACGGTGCGGAAGCCATAGCCGGAACCCTCGTTATCGAAACGCACGGCCCCACCCTGGCGCTCCATCACTGACACGTACAACGGCTGCAGCACCTGGTGGTCGTCGGCGCGCACGGTGGCCTCATGGAAGTCGTTGACGTAGCGCATGTTCTCCAGCGCGCGCGCCACCTTCACCGCATCGGTGGATCCGGCCTGCGTGATCGCGCGCGCCAGCATCTCGACCATCATCTGCATGCGCAGGTGGACGTAGTCGTCCTTCGGTTCCGGATAGCGCGCGCGGAACTCCTGGTAGAACGCATCGGAAGCCGCCCCGCCCACGTTCGGATGCCACTCTGCCACCGCCAGCACGCGTCCCACGCCGGCATCGCCCATCGCGGCCGGCGCGCCCAGGCCATTGCCGTAGAAGGTATAGAACTTGGCCTGCAGCCCGCCCTCGCGCGCGGCCTTGACCATCAGCGTCAGGTCATTGCCCCAGTTGCCGGTGATCACCGCGTCAGCGCCGCTGGCCTTGATCTTGGCGATGTAGGGCGCAAAGTCCTTGATCTTGCCGATCGGGTGGAACTCGTCGCCGACGATCTGGATGTCGGGCCGGCGCGCGCCCAGCATCTCGCGCGCCGAACGCGCCACCTGGTGGCCAAAGCTGTAGTCCTGGTCGATCAGGTAGACCCGGCGCACGCCCTGGTCCTGGCGGATCACCTCGATCAGCGCCTGCATGCGCATGTCGGCGCTGGCGTCGAAGCGGAAGTGCCAGAAGCTGCAGTTCTCGTTGGTCAGGCTCGGATCGACCGCCGAATAGTTCAGGAACAGCACGCGTGCGTCGGGCTGCCGCGCGTTATGGCGGTTGATCGCCGACACCAGCGCACCGGCCACCGCCGAGCTGTTGCCTTGCAGGACGAACGGAATGCGCTTGTCGGTCAGCGCGCGCAGCTGGATCAGGCTTTCGTCGACATTGCCCTTGCTGTCGAAGGTGACCAGTTCCAGCGGGCGCGTACCCTCGGCGGTCTTGACGCCGCCGCGCGCATTGATGCGCTCGATCGCCAGGCGCAGGTTGCGCGCCACGGCTTCGCCGGCATTGGCGAAGGGGCCGGACAGGCCGTCGATCATGCCTAGCCGGATCGGCTCCTGCGCGGACGCGCCCGCCGCTGCCGCCAGCAACAACCCGCCCAGCCATCCCCGCCACCGCGCCACAACCGTCATTCGTCTCTCCTGGAAAGCGCAGGATAGTACGGCAGCGTCCCGTTACGGGCAAATACGCCCCCCACTGATCCTTCGCCCCGAATTCCATGGAGAACCGCACAAGTTATCGCGCGATCCACACAAAAGCAGCGCCCGGCGCACACAACATCCTGCGCCGCACTACACTTGCGATTATCCGGAGCCAACGCACCTACCGAGGTTTTGCCATGAACTACGTCATCATCAGGGGCGCGCGCCGTCTGGGGCTGGCACTGTGCGTCGCCATGCTGTCCGCCTGCTCCACGCTGATGCCGGTGCAGGAAGGCACCAGGCTGGTGGGCCAGCCGCAGGCGGCAGTGCAGGCCATGTTCGGGCCGCCCACCGATGTGTTCCAGCTGCGCGACGGCACCTCGCGCTGGATCTACTCGAAGCAGCCCATGGGCCAGTATGCCTATGGCGCGGATTTCGACCGCAACGGCAACCTGACCACGTTCCGCAACATGCTGTCGACGCCCGAGCTGTACAAGGCGCAGGTCAACACCTGGACCAAGCGCGACGTGGCCGAGCATTTCGGCATGACGCGCCTGCCGGTCGATTACTACCCGCGCATGCGCAACGAGGTCTGGTCCTACCGCTTCCGCCACGAAGACGTATGGCCGTCGCTGTTCCACTTCTATTTCGACGATGCCGGCGTGCTGCGCCGGACGCAGATCACGCCCGACCCGCTCTACGATCCCGACGAGCGGCGTTTTTACTGACGCGCCGCCCCCCAGGCCATGAAAAAGCCCGCCATCCCCGGGTCGGGAATGGCGGGCCTGGTCCGGACATTGAGGCCGGGTAAGCCTTCCGCCGTCTGCGCAGAGGCCTTGGTCAGATCTGCGGATTGATCTTTTGCACAGCCTTGTCGTGCAGCTTGTTCAGCGCGGCCAGGTAGGCCTTGGCCGAGGCGGCGACGATATCCGGGTCGGTGCCCACGCCGTTGACGATGCGGCCGGCCTTGGACAGGCGCACGGTGACTTCGCCCTGGGCCTCGGTGCCGCCGGTGATGGCGTTCACCGAATAGAGCACCATCTCGGCACCGCTGGACACGCGTGATTCAATCGCATGCAGGGTGGCGTCGACCGGGCCGTTGCCCTCGCCCTCGCCGCTCTGCTCCTGGCCGTCCATGCTGAACACCACGCGCGCGTGCGGGCGCTCGCCGGTCTCGGAGCGCTGCGACAGCGAGATAAAGCGGAAGTGCTCGTTGGCGTCGTGCTGGGCTTCGTTCGAGACAATGGCGACGATGTCCTCGTCGAAGATCTCGGCCTTCTGGTCGGCCAGCTCCTTGAAGCGGGTGAAGGCGGCATTGACTTCGCTCTCGCTCTCGAGCTCGATGCCCAGTTCCTGCAGGCGCTGCTTGAAGGCATTGCGGCCCGACAGCTTGCCCAGCACGATCTTGTTGGCGCTCCAGCCCACGTCTTCCGCACGCATGATCTCGTAGGTGTCGCGCGCCTTGAGCACGCCATCCTGGTGGATGCCCGAGGCATGCGCGAAGGCGTTGGCGCCCACCACGGCCTTGTTCGGCTGCACCACAAAACCGGTGATCTGCGACACGAGCTTCGAGGCCGGCACGATCTGCGTGGTGTCAATGCCGAGGTCCAGGTCGAAATAGTCGCGGCGGGTCTTCACCGCCATCACTACCTCTTCCAGGCTGGTATTGCCGGCACGCTCGCCGAGGCCATTGATGGTGCATTCGACCTGGCGCGCGCCGGCCATCTTGACGGCGGCGAGCGAGTTGGCCACGGCCATGCCCAGGTCGTTGTGGCAGTGCACTGACCAGACCGCCTTGTCCGAGTTGGGAATGCGCTCGCGCACCGAGCGGATCAGCTCGGCGTAGCCTTCCGGCACGGCATAGCCCACGGTATCCGGCAGGTTGATGGTGGTCGCGCCCTCGGCGATCACGCCTTCCAGCACGCGGCACAGGAAGTCCATGTCCGAGCGGCTGCCGTCTTCCGGCGAGAACTCGATATCGTCGGTGAACTGGCGCGCAAAGCGCACCGCCAGGCGGGCCTGCTGGTACACCTCGTCCGGCGTCATGCGCAGCTTCTTCTCCATGTGCAGCGCGGACGTGGCAATGAAGGTGTGGATGCGGAACGAGTTGGCGGGCTTGAGCGCCTCGGCGGCACGGGCAATGTCCTTGTCATTGGCACGAGCCAGCGAGCAGATGGTCGAGTCCTTGACCACCTGCGCGATCGAGCGGATCGCCTCGAAGTCGCCGTTGGAGCTCGCCGCGAAACCGGCCTCGATCACATCGACCTTCAGGCGTTCCAGCTGGCGTGCGATGCGGATCTTTTCCTCGCGGGTCATCGAGGCGCCGGGCGACTGTTCGCCGTCACGCAAGGTGGTGTCGAAAATGATGAGTTTGTCAGACATTTTGTGGAGCTCCTGATTGCTTATCGTGTGCTGTCCCCGGCATGCTGCGTCCGGGGCCTACCGCCTGTTCCGCGCTCCACGGCTGTGGAATGCAAAACGCCCCGGCGTGCATGGTGCAGGCCGGGGCGTTGGAAAAATTCCTTGCGGATTTCGCGCTAAGGGGTAAGTCCGTCCTTAGCGCGCGCGCGTCCCGACCTGATGGCCTAGTAGGCCACCTAGGGTGGTGCGGGCGATTAGGACTTGGCGCGAAATCATGTCAGCGACTATAGCCGAGTTGGCGCACCCATGCAATACAGGGTTTGCCCATTTTGCCCGGACGCGCCAGCGGCGGATCAGCCCTTGGGCGGAATGCGCAGCTTCTGGCCCGGGTAGATCTTGTCCGGGTGGCTCAGCATCGGCTTGTTGGCCTCGAAGATCTTGTTGTACTCGGCACCGTTGCCGTAAGCCGCCTGGGAGATGGCCCACAGCGTGTCGCCCTTGACCACGGTATGCCAGCTCGACTCGGCGGACTCGACGTTGACGGACATCTTGTCCTCGACCTTGTCCACGCCCTCGACATTGCCTGCGCACAGGATGATCTTCTCGCGCGTGGCCTGGTCCGGCGCCACGCCGAACACGGTGACCAGCCCCTGCGAGCCGTCCACCTGCACCATCAGCCCGGTGGCATCCAGGCCCATCTTCCTGATGTAGCCCTCGATCGCATCGCCCGCGGCGCGATTGGCCGCATCGACCTTCTCCGCCGACGCATCCGCCGCGGCGGCCTCTTGCGCGGCCTTGGCCTCGCCAGTGCCGAACAACTTTTCTCCCGCTTCCTTGATGAAGTCGAACATGCCCATGACATCCTCCTGACGGTGAGTGGAAAACACTGCAGAGTGCCACGGCTTGATGGCCGCGGCATGAAAACAATTGTGAATCCGGAAAAGCATGAAGGGCGCCTGAGCGCCCTTCTGCCTGAACCGTCTACGAAGCCTTGCCGCCGTTCTCGCGCTGCTTCTTCTCGATGGCCGGCTTGCCGTGCATCGCCCGCCAGGCCCATAGCACGTAACCCGAGATCGCATAGGCCACGAACAGGCCGAACAGCGCCACCGGCGGATCGGTGGACACCACCACGAACAGCACCAGGACCAGCACCATCATGCCGAATGGCACGCGGTAGCGCACGTCCAGCGCCTTGCCGCTGTAGAACGGCGCGTTGGACACCATCGACAGGCCGGCGTACAGCGTAATGCCGAACGCCACCCACGGCATCCACAGCTCCTTGACCGGCAGCTTGTTATCGATCACCAGCCAGACGAAGCCTGCGACCAGCGCAGCGGCGGCCGGGCTGGGCAGACCCTGGAAGAAGCGCTTGTCGACAACGCCGATATTCGCATTGAAGCGCGCCAGCCGTAGCGCCGCGCAGGTGCAGTAGACAAAGGCTGCGATCCACCCCATTTGCCAAGGTCATGCAGGATCCACTCATACATCACCAGCGCAGGAGCAACGCCAAACGAGGTCATGTCCGACAGCGAGTCATACTGCTCGCCAAACGCACTCTGCGTATTGGTGATGCGCGCCACGCGCCCGTCCATGCCGTCCAGCACCATCGCCGCAAAGATGGCGATGGCCGCCGCATCGAAGCGCATGTTCATGGCCTGGACGATGGCGAAGAAACCCGCGAACAGCGCCGCGGTGGTGAACGCGTTGGGCAGCAGGTAGATGCCGCGCCGGCGCGGACGCTGGTAGACGATGTCGTGGTCGTCGGCGGCTTCGTCGTCGAAGTCGTCGTCGGCACCGCGCAGCTGGTTATGGCGGAACGGCCGCAGGTGGGTCACGTTGCCGTTGCTGCTGCGCTTGTTACGTCGATGGAAGGCAACCATCACAGTCCTCCGGTCAGGCTGTCGCTCACTTCACGTCGAGTTCGGCGAGGATGGTCGATGAGGCCGATACCTTCTCGCCAATGGTCACGCGCGGGCGCGCATCGAGCGGCAGGTAGACGTCCACGCGCGAGCCAAAGCGGATAAAGCCGTAGCGCTGGCCGCGCGAGAGGTTGTCGCCGACCTTGGTGTAGCACAGGATGCGGCGGGCCACCAGGCCGGCCACCTGCACCAGCGTCACCAGTTGGCCGTCGGAGCCGCGCCGGATCACCACGGCATTGCGCTCGTTCTCGATCGAAGCCTTGTCCAGGTCGGCGTTGACGAACTTGCCCGGGAAGTACTCGACCTTCTCGACTGCGCCGTCGACCGAAACGCGGTTCGAGTGCACATTGAACACGTTCATGAAGACGCTGATCTTCAGTGCCTCGCGGCCGGCGAACGGATCTTGCGTCTTCTCGACCATGACGATGCGGCCGTCGGCCGGGGCCAGCACGGCGTTGGGCTGCGACGGGATCGGGCGCGGCGGATCGCGGAAGAACTGGAGCACGAATACCGTGATGATCCACAGCGGCAACGCCCACCAGAAGCCCGCGCTGGCGTGAACCAGCAGCGAGATGACAAAGGCGCCGGCCAGGAACGGCCAGCCTTCACGGGCGATCAGCGGATGAGGATAGTTCATGCAGTACAGGTGTCGGTGGATACAAGACCATGGCAAGGCGGGACGGAAAGCGGCGTTCGTGGCCAGTGCCAGCGCCCCATGGTCGCGGAGCAGGATAATGCACGCCTTGCCCGAAGTCTGACAAGCATAACAAAAAGCCGTTCAGGCCCCGCGACTCCCTTCTGATGATAGAAGGGCGTGGCACGGAACGCTGAACGGCTTCGGCCCGCCGCCGTGCGGCGCGGGCCATCAGACAGCGCGTCTGCTTAGTTCTTCGACTGGTCGACCATCTTGTTCTTGGCAATCCACGGCATCATCGCGCGCAGCTTCTCGCCAACCACTTCGATCTGGTGCTCGGCATTCAGGCGGCGGCGCGAGATCAGCGTCGGCGCGCCGGCCTTGTTTTCCAGCAGGAAGCTCTTGGCGTACTCGCCGGTCTGGATGTCGGTCAGGCACTGCTTCATCGCCTTCTTGGTCTCTTCGGTCACCACGCGCGGGCCGGTGACGTACTCACCATATTCGGCGTTGTTGGAGATCGAGTAGTTCATGTTGGCGATGCCGCCTTCGTAGATCAGGTCGACGATCAGCTTCAGTTCGTGCAGGCACTCGAAGTAGGCCATTTCCGGCGCGTAGCCGGCTTCCACCAGGGTTTCGAAGCCGGCCTTGATCAGCTCGACGGTACCGCCGCACAGCACGGCCTGCTCGCCGAACAGGTCGGTTTCGGTTTCTTCGCGGAAGTTGGTCTCGATGATGCCGGCACGGCCGCCGCCGTTGGCGGTGGCGTACGACAGCGCGATGTCACGGGCGGCGCCGGACTTGTTCTGGTGCACGGCGATCAGGTGCGGCACGCCGCCGCCTTGTGCGTAGGTGGCGCGCACGGTGTGGCCCGGGGCCTTCGGCGCGATCATGATCACGTCCAGGTCGGCGCGCGGGATCACAGCACCGTAGTGCACGTTGAAGCCGTGGGCAAAGGCCAGCGCCGCGCCTTCCTTGATGTTGTCGTGCACTTCGTTCTTGTACACGTCGGCGATCTGCTCATCCGGCAGCAGGATCATGACCACGTCGGCGCCCTTGACGGCCTCGGCCACTTCCTTCACTTGCAGGCCGGCGTTGGCGGCCTTGTTCCACGACGCGCCGCTCTTGCGCAGGCCGACCGTCACATTGACGCCCGAATCCTTCAGGTTCAGCGCGTGGGCATGGCCCTGCGAGCCATAGCCGATGATGGTGACGTTCTTGCCCTTGATCAGGGAGAGGTCGGCGTCCTTGTCGTAAAACACTTTCATGATGATTCCTTCAATCTCTGTCTTTTGTATGAGGGGGGCGGCATCCTCGGACGCATCGTGTGCGCCCGGATCGCGCCGCCCCGGGGATACTGCGTGAAGCCGTGGGGGTGAGCCGGGGCCCGGTCAGACCTTCAGGATGCGCTCGCCGCGGCCGATGCCCGAGCCGCCGGTACGGACGGTCTCCAGGATGGCGGTGCGGTCGATCGCGTCCAGGAACGCATCAAGCTTGACGCCGTTGCCGGTCAGCTCGATGGTGTAGGTCTTCTCGGTGACATCGATGATGCGGCCGCGGAAGATGTCGGCGGTGCGCTTCATTTCCTCGCGCTCCTTGCCCACCGCGCGCACCTTGACGAGCATCAGCTCGCGTTCGATGTGCGCGCCTTCGGTCAGGTCGACCACCTTGACCACTTCCACCAGGCGGTTCAGGTGCTTGGTGATCTGTTCGATCACGTCATCCGAGCCGGAGGTGACGATGGTCATGCGCGACAGCGAGGCATCCTCGGTGGGTGCCACGGTCAGCGTCTCGATGTTATAGCCGCGGGCCGAGAACAGGCCCACCACGCGCGACAGCGCGCCCGCTTCGTTTTCCAGCAGGACCGAAATGATGTGTCGCATTACAGGTCCTCCGCGCCGAGCAGCATTTCAGAAATGCCCTTGCCCGCCTGGACCATCGGCCAGACGTTTTCGGTGGGATCGGTCTGGAAGTCCAGGAACACGGTACGGTCCTTCAGGCGGAACGCCTCGCGCAGCGCCGGCTCGACGTCAGCCGTCTTCTCGACGCGCATGCCGACATGCCCGTAGGCCTCGGCCAGCTTGACGAAATCAGGCAGCGCGTCCATGTAGGAGTGCGAGTAGCGGTTGTCGTACTCGATCTCCTGCCACTGGCGCACCATGCCCAGGTAGCCATTGTTCAGCGAGCAGATCTTGACCGGGGTGTCGTACTGCAGGCAGGTCGACAGTTCCTGGATGCACATCTGGATCGAGCCCTCGCCGGTGATGGTGACGACTTCCTTCTCCGGGAACGCCTTCTTGATGCCCATCGCGTACGGCAGGCCCACGCCCATCGTGCCCAGGCCGCCGGAGTTGATCCAGCGGCGCGGCTCGTCGAACTTGTAGAACTGCGCGGCCCACATCTGGTGCTGGCCGACGTCGGAGCAGATGAAGGCGTCGCCCTTGGTCAGTTCCCAGATCTTTTCCACCACGTATTGCGGCTTGATGATCTCGGAGCTGCGGTCGTACTTCAGGCAGTCCACCGAGCGCCATTGCTCGATCTGCCCCCACCACTTGGCGAGCGCCTCGCGCTTGGGCTTGATGTCGCTGGCCTTGATCTGTGCGATCAGTTCCTGCAGCACGTCCTTGACGTTGCCGACGATGGGGATGTCGACCTTGACGCGCTTGGAAATCGACGACGGATCGATGTCGATATGGATGATCTTGCGCGCCTGCGAGGTGAAGTGGGCCGGGTTGCCGATCACGCGGTCGTCGAAGCGGGCACCGATGGCGATCAGCACGTCGCAGTTCTGCATGGCCATGTTGGCTTCATACGTGCCGTGCATGCCGAGCATGCCGACGAACTGCTTGCTGGTGCCCGGGAACGCGCCCAGGCCCATCAGCGTGTTGGTCACCGGGTGGCCGGTCAGCGCCGCCAGCTGGCGCAGCTCATCGCTGGCATTGGCCAGCACCACGCCGCCGCCGGTGTAGATGAACGGACGCTCGGCGCCCTGCAGCAGCGCCACGGCCTTGCGGATCTGGCCCGAGTGACCCTTGTTCACCGGGTTGTACGAGCGCATGTCGATCGACTTGGGGTACTCGTACTTGCAGGCATTGCGCGAGACATCCTTGGGGATGTCCACCACCACCGGGCCCGGACGGCCGGTCGCGGCAATAAAGAACGCCTTCTTGATGGTCGCGGCGAGGTCGCGCACGTCCTTCACCAGGAAGTTGTGCTTGACGATCGGGCGGGTAATGCCGACGGTGTCGCACTCCTGGAAGGCGTCCTGGCCAATGGCGTGGGTCGGCACGTTGCCGGTGATCACCACCATCGGGATCGAGTCAAGGTACGCGGTAGCAATGCCGGTGACGGCATTGGTCACGCCGGGACCAGAGGTCACCAGCGCCACGCCCACCTTGCCGGTTGCCCGTGCATAGCCGTCTGCGGCATGGACCGCGGCCTGCTCGTGGCGCACCAGGATGTGCTCGAACTTGGTTTGCTTGTGGAGCTCGTCGTAGATATACAGCACTGCGCCGCCGGGGTAGCCCCAGACGTACTCGACGCCTTCTTCGGCAAGTGCGTGAACGAGAATTTCCGCCCCGATCATTTCGGGTGCGGCAGATGAATTGCTGTCTGCGTGGGAGAATTCCGCGCTGGGCATGTTCATTTCAGTCCTTTGCAATTTTCGGCAAAAAATTGTTTGGATGCTCTCTGCCGGGCTTGTGGCTCGGGTTCAAGCGGTGCGCGTCTGCATGGAAGACCGCCTCATAAGCGGCCGGATGAGACAACCACTGATGTCGTGTGAACCGACGATGATACTGCAATGCACCAGCGCGGTCTATGGTTGTTTTTGGCCTGCGCGTGAGGGATTTTCCCGAGTTGCGGCGGTTCCTTGGCGTGCCGCAATGTATTTGCAGCAATACAAAATGGTACAGAGGGTCGTTTTTTTGCTAGCATCGCAGCACCCTGAATGTGCCACGGGCCGTACGCAGCACATTCACCAGAACCGGGCATTTGTCCCGCAGCAACGAGCCGCAACCGCCTGAATGGCCACCGACCAGGAACTGTCCGATTTTCTTGCCAGCGTCGAACGCCGCGCCTTCAAGCAGGCCGTGTTTTCGGTCCGCGACGACGAGGCTGCGCTGGATATTGTCCAGGACGCCATGATCAAGCTGGCCGAGAAGTACGGCGACAAAGGCGCCGCCGAGCTGGCGCCGCTGTTCCAGCGCATCCTGCAGAACACCATCCACGACTGGTTCCGCCGCCAGAAGGTGCGCAACACCTGGGTCTCGCTGTTTTCCAGCCTGCGCGACGACCGCGACGGCGACGACAATGACCTGCTGGAGACGCTGGAGGCACAGGCCGGCTCTGCATCGGCCGAAAGCAGCGCCGACAAGGTTGAGCGCGCCCAGGTCATGCACATCATCGAGCAGGAAATCCAGCGCCTGCCGACGCGTCAACGCGAGGCGTTCCTGATGCGTTACTGGGAGGATATGGACGTCGCCGAAACCGCCGCCGTAATGGGGTGCTCCGAAGGCAGCGTCAAGACGCACTGTTCCCGTGCCACGCATACCCTGGCGCAGGCCCTGCGCGCGCGGGGGTCCGACTATGAGCAGAAACGACAAAGAAATCCACGAACGCCGGTTTGCCCATGAGATTCGGGCGGCACTTGATGCCGGCGCCGACGCCCTCCCGGCCGACATCACCGAACGGCTCGCCGCTGCGCGCCGGATGGCGGTCGCCCGCAAGAAGGCCGAGGCGCCCGTGCTGGTCCCGCAACTGGCCGTGCCTGGCATGCACGTCCCGCTGTTTGATGAAGACACCTCGCCGCTGCACCGCGCCGGCGCCTGGCTGCGCCGCCTTGGCCTGATCTGGACGCTGGTGGCGCTGGCCGCCGGCCTGATGGGCATCTATCACTGGCAGGAGCAGAAGCGCATCGAGGAACTGGCTGATATTGACGCCGCCATGCTGCTCGACGACCTGCCGCCCACGGCCTACGCCGACGAGGGCTTCCACGTATTCCTGAAGCGCGGGCAATAGCATGGCGCGCGCAATGATCCGCCCCGACGCCTTGCGCCGCCGGCTGGCCACGCTGCTGGCCGGCGCCGGCGCAGCCGCCTGCTGGGGCCTGCTGCTGCCCGCGGCGCATGCGCAGGGGCCTCCGCGGTGACGGCGCCTGCCGCCGCGCAGGCCGCCCAAGCCAACAATGCCCGGCCGGCCTGGGCCGACCTGAGCCCGGTCAACCAGCGCATCCTGGCCCCGCTGCAGCCGCTGTGGGACAGCCTGCCGGAACTGAACCGCCACAAATGGCTGCGCATCGCCGAGCGCTACCCCAAGTTCTCCCCGGCCGAGCAGGCCCGGCTGCAGGCGCGCATGGCGGAATGGATCAAGATGACCCCGCAGCAACGCCGGCTGGCGCGCGAGAACTACCAGATCACCCGCTCGCTGCCGGCCGAGAAAAAGGCCGAGGCCTGGGACAAGTACCAGCAGCTGCCTGAAGAGCAGAAAAAAAAGCTGGCCGCCACCGACCACGTGCCGCGCCGCCCCGGCGCTGTCAGCGCGCTGCCCAGCGGCAAGCGCCTGCCCAGCGACACCAGCCGCCAGCTCCACCGCGAGCCGAAAACGGCCAGCGCCGCAGCGGGCCACAGTGGCCGCACTGCCGGCAAGCCCGCCAGCGAAGCCCAGGCGCAACCTGCCTCCGCGCCCGCTGTCATGACCGCCACCTCGGCGCCTGCAGCGCTCGCCGCACCGGCATCCGCAGCCGAGGTCGCCAACGAAACGGCAGCCGCGGCTTCTGACGCCACCTCGAGCCAGTAATCTCCGGGTCATTTGGCATAATGGCCGTCTCACGCCGGCCAGCAAAGCAAGGCCGGCCCCGACTGACCCGCGCCGGCACCACCACGCCCCCGCGCGCCAGCCCAGCTTTCTTCGCCTTCCATGCCCGCTGCCACCCTCAATCCCAAGCCCGCGGCAGCCGCCCGCCCCGCCGCTCCGCCCTTGCGCCGCCGCATCGCCTGCATGCTCTATGAAGGCGTGCTGCTGTTCGGCGTGCTGAGCGCCTCGACCGCTGCCTACCTGCTGGTGCGGCCGCTGCTGCAGAAGCTTGGCGTGGACGGGCCCCTCGTGATCCAGGTGTGGAGCTTCCTGGTGATGGGCCTGTACTTCACCTGGTTCTGGCAACGCAACGGCCAGACCCTGGCCATGCAGACCTGGCGCATGCGCGTCGAGAACGCCGCCGGCGCGCCGCCGCGCTGGCCGCAGGCGGCGCTGCGCTACGTGCTGGCATGGCTGTGGCTGCCGCCTTCGGCCGCGGTCGGCCACCTGCTGGGGCTGGTCAAGGGGCCGTTCGTAGGGGTGCTGTGCGCCGGCCTGCTGGTCTGGATCCTGCTGGCGTGGCTGGATCCGCGCCGCCAGTTCCTGCACGACCGCCTGGCCGGCACGCGGCTGACCGACCTGCGCCCGCCCAAGCCATGAGCCTGTCGGCTGCCGGCATCCGCCGCCTTGCGGTGACCTTGCAGGCGGCCGCCGCGCTGGGCATCGCCGCCGGGCTGGTGCGGCTGGGCGGCTGGCCATGGCCCGGCGCGGTCGCCGCCGGCGTGGCGGCCATCCTCGGCAGCCTGGCCAGCGGCATTGCCTTCGCTTTCGCCCTGAGCGGGCGCGGCCTGTGGGTCGGGCGCGGCAATCACCCGCCCGCGCCACCCGTTGAACTCGCCGCCACGCGCCGGCCGCTGCGCCTGCCTGAGGCGTTGCGCTGCTTCGCGGCCGAGTGCCTGGCCGTGCTGCGCATGTTCGACTGGCTGCAGCCATTCCGCGCACACACGCCCTTTGCCGCACCGCTTGACACCCTGCCCGGCCGCGACGCCCCGCCGGTGCTGCTGGTGCACGGCTACGCCTGCGGGCAGGCCATCTGGCTCGACATGCAGCCGGCGCTGGCTGCCGCCGGCTACCGCTGCGAAGGGATTGAGCTCAAACCGGTGTTCGGCGACATCGACGACTACGCACGCGCGCTGCTGGCCGCCATGCGGCGCATCACAGCTGAAGCCGGACGCCCGCCGCTGCTGGTCTGTCACAGCATGGGCGGGCTGGCCGCGCGCGCCGCGCTGCAGCTGGCGGGCGACGAAGACATCTGCGCCGGCGTGGTGACGCTGGGCAGCCCCCACCACGGCAGCGCGCTGGCGCGCTTTGGCGGCGGCCCCAATGCGCGCCAGATGCGTTGCGGCAGCCCCTGGCTGCGCGCGCTGGCCGCCGCCGAAACCCCGCGCCGCCGCGCGCGCATGATCTCGATCTTCAGCTGGCATGACTCGATCGCCGGGCCGCCCTGCACCGGCTGGCTCGACGGCGCCGGGCATATCCCGCTGGCCGGCGTTGGCCACGTCACGCTGCTGCGCCATCCCGCCGCCGTGCGTGCGGTGCTGGACGCCCTCGCAGAGCTGTCCGGCCGCGGGCACTGACACCCGCGCCAGCCCGGGCTGTTCCACTTCTGCCACGATTCATATGTCAGTCATGTTTCCGTCACGGCACCGTCATCGCGGGCTGGCTGAATGCAGCCATCGCCGCAACCGGGACTGCCATAGTGCAAGCAATCCGATCTGCCCGCGGGTATCTGTCGAAGGCCGCGCAACTGACGCAATGGCTGCGCCGCAGCCCTGAGAGCAACTGGGCCAGCGGCCCCGACAGCGCCGCGCCGCTGACCGCCTTCATGGCGCCGGCCCTGGATGCCGCCGCGCTGGCGCCCCAGCACGAACAGCAGGAAACCTACCCGCCCGAGCCGCACCCGATCCAGCGCTACCGCGCCATCTGGCTGTCGGACATCCACCTGGGCACGCCCGGCTGCCAGGCCAACTACCTGCTGGACTTCCTCAAGCACAACGAGTCCGAGCAGCTCTACCTGGTCGGCGACATCATCGACGGCTGGCAGCTGCGCCGCGGCTGGTACTGGCCGCAAAGCCACAACGACGTGGTGCAGAAGCTGCTGCGCAAGGCGCGCAAGGGCACCGAAGTGATCTACGTGCCCGGCAACCACGACGAGGCCGCGCGCCAGTTCGACGGCATGGCCTTCGGCGACATCACCGTGCGCGAAGAAGCCGTGCACGTCACCGCCACCGGGCGCCGGCTGTGGGTGGTGCATGGCGATCTGTTCGACGGCGTGGTGCAGCACGCGCGCTGGCTGGCCTACCTGGGAGATTCGCTGTACACGGTGATCCTGGCGCTGAACCGCCACTTCAACCGGCTGCGCGCGCGCCTGGGCTTCCCGTACTGGTCGCTGTCGCAGTTCCTCAAGCACCAGGTCAAGAACGCGGTCAACTACATCGGCGCCTTCGAGAGCGCGATGGTCGATGAAGCGCGCCGGCGCGGCTGCGACGGCGTGGTCTGCGGCCATATCCACAAGGCCGAGATCCGCGAGGTCAACGGCCAGCTCTACTGCAACGACGGCGACTGGGTCGAAAGCCTGTCGGCGCTGGTCGAGACCATGGAAGGCGAACTGAAGATCGTCTACTGGACCACGCTGCTGGACGCGCCGGCCCCGGCCACGCGCCGGCGTCGCCGCGCCGCCGTGGCGGGCTGATCCCCGGCCTGCCACCCTTTGCCCCATCCGCATTGCCCTTCCACCGCGCCCGAGGAGGCTGCATGAAGATTCTGATCGTCACCGATGCCTGGGAACCGCAGGTCAACGGCGTGGTGCGCACGCTCAAGTCCACGCGCCGCGAACTGGAGGCCATGGGCCACACGGTCGACATGATCACGCCGCTGGAATTCCGCACCGTGCCGTGCCCGACCTACCCCGAGATCCGCCTGTCGCTGTTCCCGGCGGCGCGCGTGCAGCGCCGCATCGAAGCCTTCGCTCCCGATGCCCTGCATATCGCCACCGAAGGGCCGCTGGGCCTGGCCGCGCGGCGCCATGCGATCCGCCGCCGGCTGCCCTTCACCACGGCCTATCACACGCGCTTTCCGGAATACGTGCAGGCACGCTTCGGCATCCCGCTGGCGTGGACGTACCGCTTCCTGCACTGGTTCCACGGCCCGGCCCGGGCGGTGATGGCGCCCACCCCGGTGGTGCTGGACGACCTGCGGCACTATGGCATCACCAACGCCGTGCTGTGGACGCGCGGCGTGGACCTGGACGTGTTCACGCTGCAGCGCCCCAATGTGCTCAACACCGCCCACCCGATCTTCCTGTACGTGGGCCGCGTTGCGGTGGAAAAGAACGTCGAGGCCTTCCTGGCACTGGACCTGCCCGGCTCCAAGTGGGTGGTCGGCGACGGCCCGGCGCTGCCGGCGCTGCGCGCGCGCTATCCGGGCGCCAACTACCTGGGCGTGCTGAGCCAGCCCGAGCTGGCCCGGGTGTATGCTTCGGCCGATGTGTTCGTGTTCCCGAGCCGCACCGACACCTTCGGGCTGGTGCTGCTGGAAGCGCTGGCCAGCGGGCTGCCCGTGGCCGCCTATCCGGTCACAGGCCCGATCGATGTGCTGGGCGACAGCCCCGCCGGCGTCATGCACGAAGACCTGCGCGAAGCCTGCCTGGAGGCGCTGCGCATCGACCGCGCCACGGCCCGTGCCCACGCCGAGCGGTTCTCCTGGCGCGCCGCCTCCGAGCAGTTCCTGGCCCATCTTCGGCCGTTCGCTGCCGGCAAGCCAGGCCGGGACAGCGCAGCGGCCCAACCCGCCCCGCAAAACCATGTCCAAACCCCATCCGGAACTGCCGTCCGACCCGCCTCTGCAGAGGCCGCCGCAGGCAGTCCAGAGCGCTGAATATTCGATCGAGCAGAATCCCCACAAGGGCAATCGCGGCCTGACGCGCGCCTGGCATGCAGCCATCAATTCGCTGTCAGGCCTGCGCTATGCGGTGCTCGAGGAAAGCGCGTTCCGCCAGGAACTGACGCTGGTGGCGATCCTGTCGCCGTGGGCATTCCTGCTGCCGGTGGGGGTGGTCGAGCGCATCCTGCTGCTGGCCACGCTGCTGATCGTGCTGATCGTGGAGTTGCTCAACTCCAGCGTCGAGGCGGCGATCGACCGCATTTCGCTGGAGCGGCACAGCCTGTCCAAGCGCGCCAAGGATTTCGGCAGCGCCGCGGTGATGCTGGCACTGGTGCTGTGCGGCGGCACCTGGGTCGCCATCGCCGGGCCGCACGTGGTGCGCTGGGTGCGGGCGCTGGCAGGCTGATCCCTCACTCGCCCGGGATGCCGGACGGGGTGGCCGGGCCGATTGCTTATAATCGCTATCCTGCCCCCCGACTCACTGATCGCACCGATCGCCCGGACGCCCATGGAACCGAAACCGCAAACCGGCCCCGCCGCACCAGGGACCGCATCCTCGACGTCTCGCTGCGCCTGTTCAACGAAGTCGGCGAACCCAACGTCACCACCACGACGATTGCGGAAGCCATGGAGATCAGCCCCGGCAATCTCTACTATCACTTCCGCAACAAGGACGACATCATCAACTCCATCTTCGTGCGCTTCGAGCAGGAGATGGAACGGCGCCTGAAGATGCCGGATGACCACAAGGCCACGCTGGACGAAAGCTGGGGCTACCTGCAGTACATGTCCGAGTTCCTGTGGAACTACCGCTTCCTGTACCGCGACATCAACGACCTGCTGGCGCGCAACCGGATGCTGGAGACCAACTTCAAGCGCATCGTCGAGCAGAAGCAGCGCTTTGCGCACGAAATCTGCCGGCAGTTCATTGAAGACGGCGAGATGGAAGCCACGCCCGAGCAGGTCGAGGCGATCTGCACCAACATGGTAGTGATCGCCACCTACTGGCTGTCGTTCCAGTTCGTGCAGCATCCGCGCCAGTACAACGACCCCGAGCAGATCCGCGGTTACCTGCACGGATCGAGCTACCACATCTTCTCGATCCTGGCGCCCTACCTGCGCGGCCGCGCCCGGGATGCATTCGACCAGCTGGCGCGCGACTACGCGGCAGCCAAGGCCGCAGCCGGCGCGGCAAAGGAAGCAAAGTGAAATCCGTCTGCGTGTATTGCGGGTCCAGCCCCGGCAACCGTCCTGAATACGCCGAAGGCGCGCGCCTGCTCGGCCGCACCCTGGCCGAAAGCGGCCTGGCGCTGGTGTACGGCGGCGGCAAGGTGGGCCTGATGGGCATCGTCGCCGACGCCGTGATGGCACATGGCGGCAGCGCCATCGGCATCATCCCCGACGCGCTGATGCAGAAGGAAGTGGGCCACCGCGGCCTGACCGAACTGCACGTGGTGCGCAATATGCACGAGCGCAAGCAGATGATGGCCGACCGCGCCGATGCCTTTATCGCCATGCCCGGCGGCGTGGGCACCTTCGAAGAGCTGTTCGAGACCTTCACCTGGCTGCAACTGGGCTACCACGACAAGCCGGTGGGCCTGCTGAATGTCGCCGGGTTCTACGACGGCATGCTGGGCTTCCTGTCGCATGCCGTGCAGGAAGGCTTCCTGAAGCAGGCGCATGCCAACCTGCTGCATGTAGCCGACACGCCTGCCGGCCTGCTGGAGCAACTGGCTGCTGCGCCGCGCGTGCGCGTCGACAAGTGGCAACAGGCGCGCGACAAGACCTGAGCGCGCGCCCCGCGCCGGGCCTGCCGGGCCCGGCCTAGAACGACGAGCCCGGCTGCTGCAGGAACGCCAGTTCCTCAGCCGTGCTCTGCCGCCCCAGCACCGCATTGCGGTGCGGGAAGCGGCCAAAGCGCGCGATGATCGCGCGGTGCTTCCCGGCCCACTCCACCACATCCACCACCCCGCCGCTGGCCTCGCGCAGTTGCGTCATCAGGCGCACCGCCTCGTCCTGGTCTTCCAGCGCCTCGGAATGCTCGAACGGCATGTAGCAGAACATGCGGTGGTAATCCGTGGGCAGCTTGCGGTCCAGACCGGTGGCGACGATGCGCCTGGCCAGTGCCAGCGCCAGCGCATCGCTGCCGAAACTGCGCGGATCGTTGCGGAACATGTTGCGCGGGAACTGGTCCAGCAGCACCACGCGCGCGCAGGCGCCTTCAGGCGTGACCGACCAGTCGTCCGGTGCCCCGTCGCAGGCGACCTGCCAGTCGGACAGGAAGTTCGCGCGGATCTGCGCATCGAAGGCGTCCGACTTGGTGAACCATTGCGGGCGCTCGGTATTCCAGGCGGCCGAACCGGGCCGGTCGAACCAGAAGTCGAGCAAACGCAGGGCGTCTTCAGGCAGTTGGTCTGTCATGGGCTGAGAAACCTTTCGGTGGAAAGAAGGGAGCGGCGGCGCCTCAGCGCGCCACGTTGCGCATCCAGTCGGCGGTCTGGAAGAAGGCCTGCATCAGGCGCAGCTGCAGGTCTTCGGACAGGCCGATGTCCTGCATTGCCAGCGCCATGCAGCGCATCCACTGGTCGCGCTCGCTCACGCCGATCTCGAACGGCATATGGCGCGCGCGCAGGCGCGGATGGCCGAAGCGCTCGATGAAGTGGTTGGGGCCGCCCAGCCAGCCGCACAGGAACCAGAACAGCTTGTCGCGCGAGCCCTCCAGCGAGGGCGGGTGCAGCGCGCGCAGCCCGGCGAACTGGGTCTCAAGGTCCATCAGGTCGTAGAAGCGGTCGACCAGCTCGCGCACGCGCGCTTCGCCGCCCACCAGTTCAAATGCAGTCACCTCGGCCGTGCCGGGCTTGTCGTCGGATTCAGTACTCATCACTCACTCGGTCTGCGCTGCCGGGGCAGCTCCCTCAAGCATCACGCAAGGTCGCCAGCGCGGGCTGGCGCAGCACTTCGCGCAGGCCCAGCCAGCCGCCGGCAAAAGCGCACAGCATGCCAGAAACCACGCCCACCGGCACGATCCAGGCATTGAAGCGGTACGGGAAATCGAAGACGAACTGCGACAGCCCCCAGCCCACCGCGATCGCGCCCAGGCTGGCCAGGAATCCGGCCAGGCCGCCCACCACCAGGAACTCGGCGTACTGCGTCTGGCGCACCAGCGCGGCCGAGGCCCCCAGCGCCTTGAGCAGGCCCGCATCGCGCATGCGCTCGTCACGCGCGCCGGACAGCGCCGCGTACAGCACGGTCACGCCGGCGGCCAGCGTGAACACAAAGAGGAACTCCACCGCCGCGATCACCTGGTCCAGGATGTCCTGGATCTGGCGCAGGATCAGGTCGGTATTGACCACGGTGATGTTGGGGAAGGCCGCGATCAGCCGGTTGCCCAGCGCCGCGCTGGCGGGCGGCAGGTGGAACGACGTGATGTAGGTCTCGGGCAGCCCCTGCATCGCCTGCGGCGGCAGGATCACGAAGAAATTGACGCGCATCGAGCCCCAGTCGAGCTTGCGCAGCGAGGTCACGCGGGCCTGCACGGCCTGGCCGGCCACGTCAAAGCGCAGAGTGTCGCCCAGCCGGATGCCCAGCGTCTTGGCGATGCCCTCTTCCACCGATGCGCCGGCGTCCGACCCCTTGGCCCCGTCGGACCAGCGCCCGGCAATCACGCGGTTGCCCTCGGGCAGCGCATCGGTATAGGACAGGTTGAATTCGCGCTCCACCAGGTTGCGCGCGCGCCCGTCCTCAAAGCTGTCGCCGCGGATGGCACGCTCGCCGATATGAGTCAGGCGCCCGCGTACCATCGGGTAGAGCAGATCGTTGATGCCGGCGCCGGCCAGCATCTGGCGCAGCGGCTCGCGCTGGTCCGGCTGGATATTGATGATGAAGCGGTTGGGCGCATCGGCCGGCGTGGCGCTGCGCCACGAATCGACCAGGTCATTGCGGGTCATGCCGAGCAGCAGCAGCGCCATCAGCCCCACCGCCAGCGCCACGGTCTGCAGCACCGTGACCGCGCGGCGGCGTTCCAGCACCGCCAGCGCAAAGCGCCAGCCCATCACCGCGCGCCCGCGCAGGCGCCCACGCAGCAGGCGCGACAGCAGCGTCAGCAGCCCCAGCGCGAGCACCGCGAAGACCACGCCCGCGGCGACAAAGCCACCCGCGGTGGTCAGCCCGAGCCGCAGGTCGCGCGCCGCCACCAGCAGCAGCGCGACAAAGGCGCCCAGGCCCAGCGCATAGGCGACCCAGGCCGACACCGGCGGCGGCCCGATATCGCGGCGCAGCACCCGCAGCGGCGCCACCCGTGTCAGCGCCAGCAGCGGCGGCAGCGCAAACCCGGCCAGCAGCACCAGGCCGGCCAGCACGCCCACCAGCGCCGGCAGCAGCGACGGCTGCGGCAGCGACACCTTGAGCAACCCGCCCAGTGACAACAGCAGGCCGTAGTGCCCCAGGTACCCGAGCAGCACGCCGGCCAGCGCGCCGGCCGCCCCCACCAGCAGGAATTCCAGGCCGAAGGCGCGCAGGATCTGCCCGCGCGACAGCCCCAGGCACTTGTAGACCGCGCAGGCATCGGTGTGGCGCTGCATATAGCGGCGCGCCGACATGGCGATGGCCACCGCGGCGATCATCGACGACAGCACCGCCACCAGCGACAGGAAGCGCTCGGCGCGGTCCAGCGTGGCGCGCATCTGCGGCTGGCCCGATTCCAGCGACTCGACCCGGGTATTGCGCAGCTTGCGGCGTCCGATCTCGTCCTGCGCCCATTTCTGGAAGGCGGCGCCGGCGGCATCGGGGCCGGCCACCAGCAGCCGGTAGGTCACGCGGCTGCCCCAGCCGACCAGCCCGGTGCTGTCCAGGTCCGACAGCGGCATCAGCACGCGCGGCGCGAAGTTCATGAAGCCGGTGCCGCGATCAAGCTCCTGCGTGATGATGCGGTCGATGCGGAAGCTGCGGCTGCCCAGTTGCAGGGTGTCGCCCACGGCAACCCCAGGGCGCCCAGCAGCGCCTCGTCAACCCACACAGTGCCCGGCGCGGGAATGCCTTCGGCGGGCGCATCCGGCGCCCCCGCTGCACTGGCAACCTTGAGCTTGCCCCGCAGCGGGTAGCCGTCACTCACGGCCTTGAGCGCGGCCAGCTGGCTGGGGGCGTCACCGCCGGCCGGCGCCTTGCCATTGGCCGTCGCCATGCTAGGGAAGGTGACGGTCTGCGCCACGGCCAGCCCGGCCGCTTGCGCACGCTGCGCGAAG
This sequence comes from Cupriavidus necator, assembly GCA_022041995.1. Taxonomy (GTDB): domain Bacteria; phylum Pseudomonadota; class Gammaproteobacteria; order Burkholderiales; family Burkholderiaceae; genus Cupriavidus. The sequence goes on along the minus strand of CP074381.1, from coordinate 1,197,174 downwards.
GCGGCATCGAAGGGCTGGTCAGCCACCAGCAGCACGTCGGACGCGATCATCTGGCGCGCGTCGCGCTCCAGGCCCAGCCGCATGCGGTCGGCCATGAAGCCCACGCTGGTCAGCGCGGCCACGGCCAGCACCAGCGCAAACAGCAGCAGGTAGAGCTCGCCGGCCACCCAGTCGCGCCGGGCCATGCGCAACGCCTGGCGCCAGGCGGAGAAGCGGCCGCCATGCGCGGGCGCATGCCGGCGGGGTTGGCGGCCGTGGGCGGAGCTTCGATGGCGGACTCGGGGGCATCGGTTGGTTTGGTTCTTGGTTTGTGGCGGCGGCGCGCCTCGGGTCAGTCGAAAAAAAGCGGGAATGGCCGGGAAGCTAGCGGGGTGTGCCAGGCCGCTCAGTCCTGGCGCGCAGGCTCGCATGCAGCCGGCGCACGCCGCGCCACAATTTCGGCAGCAGCCACACCGACACCAGCAGGAAAACCACCAGCAGCACCAGGAACACCACCGGCAGGAAAAATGCCAGCAGCAGGCTGCCGGTCGCGGTCAGGTCTTCCGTGAATGAGGCCGTCCAATTGGAGAACGGTTCCGGCGAGACATTGATCAGCGCGCGCGTGCCGGCCTTGACCGCATGCGCGGTGCCGGCCAGCGTGCCGCCGATCAGCCCTGCCGCCACCATCCACTGCGGATCCAGCTGGCCGAAGGCGGCGGCGGCCAGGATCGCGCCGGCGGGAATGCGGATGAAGGTATGGATGCCGTCCCAGACGGAATCGAACGCAGGCACCTTGTCGGCGACAAATTCGGCCACGGCCAGCACGGCAGCCACGCCGATGACCCACCAGGATTCCAAGGGCTGCAGCCCGGGCGGCAGGTCCAGCCAGCCCAGGCGCGCCAGCACGCCGGCGGCCAGCACGGCAAGGTAGAGGCGAAAGCCGCTGGCCCAGGACATGCCCGCGGCCAGCGCGGCGGTTTCCAGCATGGCGCTCCTTGCAAGGGTCTGGCGCAAGCCTGTGCAAACCACGGCGCGCCTGGCAGGGAGTGTAATACGGACCCGGCCGCGCAGCCGCGCGCCCGTCGGCGTCATGCCGCCCCGCTCGCCCTCAGTTGTCTTCCTTGCCGTCCGGCCCGAACCACGGCAACGCCTCCTGCGGCGTCAGGATGCCGGCCGGCTCGGCCACGGTGTAGCCGGGCAGCGCCTCGATGCGGCGGGCAAAGGCCGGATCGGCCAGCAGGCCCAGCACGGCTGCCATCCAGCCGGCGGTCTGGTCGTTCTTGCGCAGCGCCAGGTAGTAGGCCTCGCGCGTCAGCGGCACAAAGGCGAGCCCGTGAGCCTCGGCATTCATGCGCAGCCCGAAACCGGCCTGCGCGCGGCCGCCGTGCACGGCCTCGGCCACCTTCTCGTTGCTGAACTCGGTCTCGTCGTAGCCGGCGATCTGGTCCGGGTACAGGCCCTGCGCGGCCAGTAGCTGGTCGAACAGCATGCGCGTGCCCGAACTGCGCTGCCGGTTGACGAAGCGCGCCTGGGTGCGCGCCAGGTCGCGCAGGTCATGCACCTCGCGCGCCACCTCCGGCGCCAGGATCAGGCCCTGCTCGCGCCAGGCCAGCCGCAGCAGCCGCACCGCGGCCGGCCGCAGCCACTTGCGCAGCGTCACATGCGCGACCGAGCCCGCGGTCTGCACCGGCGAGACATAGAAGCCGGCCAGTTCCGACTGCCGCTCCTGCAGGCAGATCAGCCCCTCCACGCTGCCGCAAAACACTGTATCGAGCTGCAGCGGAGTTCTTGCCTCGCCCAGCGCGGCGGCCAGAACCTCCACCGCCGGGTCATGGCTGCCGGTGAAATGCACGCACGACTGCGGCAGCTGGGCATCGTCCAGTTCGGCAATGAATTCCGCCATGGCCTTCTGCACCACCGGGTCGACCGATTCGCGCAGGCGCAGTTCGGCGCGCAGCAGGCGTTCGCCGAAGCGCGTCAGCGAGGCACCGCGGCCGCGCTCCATGTCGAGCATGCCGCGCCCGAGCATCTCCTCCCAGGTCCGCATCACGCCCCAGGCGTGCCGGTACGACAGGCCGATCTCGCGCGCCGCGCGGTGCAGCGAGCCGGTTTCACGCACTGCCTTGAGCAGCTGGAAGACCTTGCCGTTGGCGCGCGGATTGTCGTCGGCCGCGATCACGGGGAACAGGTCAAAGCGGAAGGTCATATGTCCCCCGCAGCATATTTACTTGTTGAACTCGGCTGGACCACAATGAATACCCCATTGTTATGTTCTTTTGCCGCATTCTCCATGAGATTCCAAGGCAAAAGCAATTATGTCCAATAGAACATAATACAAAGGAGCCCACCGCATGTCGCTTCGCCTTGCCCAATGCCTGCGCCGCCCCGTGCGTCAGCTCGTCGCCATCGCCTGCCTGGGCCTGCTGTCGGCGGCCCAGGCCGGCGAACTGAAGCTGGCCACCACCACCAGCACCGAGAACTCCGGCCTGCTGAAGTACCTGCTGCCGCGCTTCGAGAAAAAGGCAGGCGTCACCGTCAAGGTGATCGCGGTCGGCTCGGGCAAGGCCATGAAGATGGGCGAGATGGGCGACGTCGACGTGCTGCTGGTGCACGCCCGCAAGATGGAGGACGCCTTTATCGCAGCCGGCTACGGCGTGAACCGCCGCGACGTGATGTACAACGACTTCATCGTGGTCGGCCCGGCCAGCGACCCGGCCGGCGTCAAGGGCGGCAAGGACGTGCTGGCAGGGTTCCGCAAGCTTGCCGGCAGCGGCAGCAAGTTCATCTCGCGCGGCGACAACTCCGGCACCGACGTGATGGAGAAGGACTACTGGAAGCAGCTCGGCATCGAGCCCAAGGGCCAGCCGTGGTACATCAACGCAGGCCTGGGCATGGGCGAGGTGCTGACCATGGCCGCGCAGATGCCGGCCTATACGCTGTCGGACCGTGCCACCTACGGCGCGTATCGCGCCAAGACCGGCCTGGCGATCGCCATCGAAGGCGACCCGAAGATGTTCAATCCGTATGGGATTATCGCGGTCAATCCCGCCAAGCATCCGGGCATCAACCATGCGGATGCGATGAAGCTGGTGGAGTGGATCACGTCAAAGGAAGGGCAGGACGCGATTGGCGGGTACAAGGTGGAGGGAGAACAATTGTTCTTCCCGGACTACAAGGCGAAGTGAGACGCCTATTCCTCGCCGGGCAGGCCCAATACTGAGGCAGGGGTGCGAGTTCCAGTCGCCCCGTAGTGCCATCCGTCATAGGCGTTGCCTCACCCCCCTCTGCCTCCAGCCGTGGCAATTGCGGCAGATCCGCCGCCACCTCGGCAATCATCCGCCGGATCCACATCACATCCGGCGCCGCATGGCAGCGCTCGTGCCACAGCTGGTAGAAGCGCATGCGCGGGAAAGACACCGGTGACGGCACCATGCGGATCGGCAGGTACTGGGCATAGTGCGCGGCAAACTGCCGGCCGGTGGTGAAGACCATATCCGTCTTCATCAGCACATACGGCACCAGGCCAAAATACGGCAGCGTGACCTGAATATTGCGTTTGTAGCCCTGCTCGGCCAGCGCCTGGTCGATCATGCTGCGCTGCATCGACGCGTACGGCGCGGGTGCCAGATGCGGCATCTCCAGGTAGTGCTTGAGCGTCAGCCCCTTGCGCGCCAACGGGTGCTGCGCGCCCAGCATGCACACCACCTCGTCGTCGAACAGCGGCGAGATATGCAGGTGCTCCGGCGGCGACAGCCAGTTGCCGACCACAATATCCAGCTGCCCCTGCTCCAGGTCGTCCAGGAAGTCCGACGACGACGTCATCGGATGCACGAACAGCTTGGCGCCCGGCGCCAGCCGGCGCACGCGCTCGACGATATTGGGCAGGAAGAAGGCGTCCAGGTAGTCCGGCGCGCCCAGATGGAAGGTGCGCGTGGTGGTGGCCGGGTCGAACTGCTGCGGCGGGCGCGCGATGCGGTCCATCGCCGCCAGGCTCTGCTCGGCCAGCGCCAGCAGTTCGCGGCCGCGCTCGGTCGGGACCATGCCGTTTTTGCCCCGCACCAAAATGGCATCGCCGGTGATCTCCCGCAGGCGCTTCAGGGTATTGCTGATGGCGGGCTGGGACTGGCCTAGGCGCACGGCCGTGCGGGTCACGCTCTGCTCGGTCAGCAGGGTGTGAAGCACCCGCAGCAAATAAGTATCGAGATGGTCGCGTCCGTGCATGGCGATGGCGGTCCTCCGGCGGGGGCCAGATGGGTGGCGTGGGGGATGGGAACGGCGCATAGTGTATGACAGGCGCCCCACAAACGGTCAAATGACCCCCTCCCGGAGGGCGCGCGCCGGTGCGGCGGGGCACCAACCGGGGCCGCCCGCTGATGGCGCATATCACCTGGGCCGAATATTGCATGAAAGGCCAGGGTGCTATGTTTCCGCCATCACCAAGAGAGAGAAGACCATGGAGACGCAAACCATCCGCTTTTTCCACCGCGGCCAGGTCAAGGAAGTATCCGACGCCCCCATTACCCGCACCGTGCTGCAGTACCTGCGTGAAGACGCGCGCTGCACCGGCACCAAGGAAGGCTGCGCCGAAGGCGACTGCGGCGCATGCACCGTCGTGATCGGCGAGCTGCAGGACGGCGGCGATGTCGAATTCAAGGCGGTCAACGCCTGTATCCAGTTCCTGCCCACGCTCGACGGCAAGGCCCTGATCACGGTCGAGGACCTGCGCCAGGCCGACGGCAACCTGCACCCGGTGCAGGAAGCCATGGTCGAGTGCCACGGCTCGCAGTGCGGCTTCTGCACCCCCGGCTTCGTGATGTCGTTGTGGGCGCTGTACCAGCAGCACACCCGGGCGGCGAGGCGCCCCGCGCCAGACCATCTGCGACGCGCTGACCGGCAACCTGTGCCGCTGCACCGGCTACCGCCCGATCATCGACGCCGGCGAGCGCATGATGGCCCTGCCCGCCCCCACCGCGGACAAGCTCAACCCGAAGCAGATCGCCGACACCCTGCGCAACCTCAAGCGCGGCGAAACCTTCCGCTACCGCGCCCAGGGCCAGGAATTCTTTGCCCCGCGCACCGCGGCGGAGTTCGGTGCGATCAAGGCCGCACAGCCCGACATCCGCATCCTGGCCGGCAGCACCGACGTGGGCCTGTGGGTCACCAAGCAGTTCCGCGAGCTGGGCAGCCTGCTCTACGTGGGCCAGGTGGAAGACCTGAACCACATTGAGGAACGCGACGGCATGGTCGAGATCGGCGCCGCCGTGACGCTGGAAAAGGCCTATGCCGCACTGAACGCCGCGCACCCCGAGCTGGAAGAGATGTGGAAGCGCTTTGCCTCGCTGCCGATCCGCAATGCCGGCACGCTGGGCGGCAATATCGCCAACGGCTCGCCGATCGGCGACTCGATGCCGGCGCTGATCGCGCTGGGCACGGAAGTGGTGCTGCAGCACGGCGAAACGCGCCGCACGCTGCCGCTGGAAGACCTGTACCTGGCCTACCAAAAGACTGCCATGCAGCCGGGCGAATTCGTCGCCGCGCTGCGCGTGCCGGTGGCCGGCCCGCAGCACTTCCGCACCTACAAGCTGTCCAAACGCTTTGATGAGGACATTTCCGCAGTGTGTGCCGCATTCGGCATCACCGTGCAGGACGGCATCGTCACGCAGGCCCGCATCGCCTTTGGCGGCATGGCCGCCACGCCCAAGCGCGCCGCCGCCACCGAAGCGGCCCTGACCGGCCAGCCCTGGAATGAAGCCACCGCCCGCGCCGGCATGGCCGCGCTGGCGCAGGACTACACGCCGCTGTCCGACATGCGCGCGACCGCGTCGTACCGCAGCCGCGGTGCCGCCAACCTGCTGTATCGCTTCTGGCTGGAGACCCGCGCGCAAGCGCTGCCCGCGGCAGCCGTCAACGTCCGCGCCATTGGCGCCGGCGCCACTGAAACCGCTACGGCCTGAGCCAGAGAAATAGGAAAGCATCGGCATGAACAAGCAAACCGAACCCTTCCTGCTCGACGCCGCCGAACAGGTCCCGCAGGTCGGCATCTCGCGTCCGCATGAATCCGCCCACCTGCACGTGGCCGGCACCGCCACCTACACGGATGACATCCCCGAGCTGGCCGGCACGCTGCATGCCGCGCTCGGCATGAGCACCCGCGCGCACGCCCGCATCAAGTCGGTCTCGCTCGACAAGGTGCGCGCCGCGCCCGGCGTGGTCGATGTGCTGACGGTGGACGACATCCCCGGCACCAACGACTGCGGCCCGATCATCCACGACGACCCGATCCTGGCACGCGACGTGGTGCAGTTCATCGGCCAGCCGATCTTTATCGTGGTGGCGACCTCGCATGACGCCGCCCGCCGCGCTGCCCGCCTGGGCGCAATCGACTACGAAGACCTGCGCCCGGTGCTGTCGCCGCAAGCCGCGCACGAGGCCGGCAGCTATGTGCTGCCGCCGATGCACCTGACGCGCGGCGAGCCGGCCGCGCGCATTGCCGGCGCAGCCCGCCAGGACAGCGGCAAGATCCACCTGGGCGGCCAGGAGCAGTTCTACCTGGAAGGCCAGATCTCGTATGCCGCGCCGCGCGAGAACGACAGCATGCAAGTGTGGTGCTCGACCCAGCACCCGACCGAAATGCAGCACGCGGTGTGCCATATGCTGGGCTGGCAAGCGCACCAGGTGCTGGTCGAATGCCGCCGCATGGGCGGCGGCTTCGGCGGCAAGGAGTCGCAGTCGGCGCTGTTCGCCTGCTGCGCCGCGCTGGCCGCCTGGAAGCTGATGTGCCCGGTCAAGCTGCGCCCGGATCGCGACGACGACATGATGATCACCGGCAAGCGCCATGACTTCGTGTTCGACTACACCGTGGGCCACGACGACGAAGGCCATATCGAGGGCGTGAAGGTCGAGATGGTGTCGCGCGCCGGCTTCTCGGCCGACCTGTCGGGCCCGGTGATGACCCGCGCCATCTGCCACTTCGACAATGCCTACTGGCTGCCGAACGTGCAGATCGACGGCTACTGCGGCAAGACCAACACGCAGAGCAACACCGCATTCCGCGGCTTCGGCGGCCCGCAGGGCGCTTTCGCGGTCGAGTACATCCTGGACAACGTCGCCCGCGCGGTCGGCAAGGATTCGCTGGACGTGCGCCGCGCCAACTTCTACGGCAAGACCGAGAACAACGTCACGCCTTACGGCCAGACCGTGGAAGACAACGTCATCCACGAGCTGATCGACGAACTGGTGGCCAGCAGCGAATACCGCGCCCGCCGCGAGGCCACGCGCGCCTTCAACGCCACCAGCCCGGTGCTGAAGAAGGGCATCGCCATCACCCCGGTGAAGTTCGGCATCTCATTCAACGTGGCCCACTTCAACCAGGCCGGCGCGCTGGTGCACGTCTACAACGACGGCTCGGTGCTGGTGAACCACGGCGGCACCGAGATGGGCCAGGGCCTGAACACCAAGGTGGCAATGGTGGTGGCGCATGAGCTGGGCATCCGCATGGAGCGCGTGCGCGTGACCGCGACCGATACCAGCAAGGTGGCCAATACCTCGGCCACCGCAGCCTCCACCGGTGCCGACCTGAACGGCAAGGCGGCGCAGGACGCCGCCCGCCAGATCCGCGAACGCCTGGCTGTGTTTGCCGCGCGCAAGGGCGGCGTGGAGCCGTCCGAGGTGCGCTTCAATGATGACCTGGTCAGCGCCGGCGAGCTGCGCCTGTCGTTCGGCGAGCTGGCGCGCGAAGCCTACGTGGCGCGCGTGCAGCTGTGGTCCGACGGCTTCTACACCACGCCCAAGCTGCACTGGGACCAGAGCAAGCTGCAGGGCCGCCCGTTCTACTACTTCGCCTACGGTGCCGCGTGCTCCGAGGTGCTGGTCGACACGCTCACCGGCGAATGGAAGCTGCTGCGCGCCGACGCGCTGCACGACGCCGGCCGCTCGCTGAACCCGGCGATCGACATCGGCCAGGTCGAAGGCGCCTTTATCCAGGGCATGGGCTGGCTGACCACCGAGGAACTGTGGTGGAACCAGGACGGCAAGCTGATGACGCACGCCCCGTCCACGTACAAGATCCCGACGGTCAACGACTGCCCGGAGGAATTCAACGTGCGCCTGTTCCAGAACCGCAACGTCGAGGACAGCATCCACCGCTCCAAGGCCGTGGGCGAGCCGCCGCTGCTGCTGCCGTTCTCGGTGTTCTTTGCGATCCGCGACGCCGTGGCTGCCGTTGGCGACTACCGCATCAATCCGCCGCTGAAGGCCCCGGCCACCAGCGAAGCGATCCTGGACGCCGTCGACGCCGTGCGCGAAGCCGCGGCGCAGCCAGCCTGCGCTGGCTGAACGATCGCAGGAAGCGCGCGCCTGCGGGCGCCCCCGGGCTTTCCCCCCTTGGCCGCGTTGACGGGCAAGGGGCCGGTGGAAGAAGCAGGCGCGCGCCACCCTTGCGATGACATGGCGCAGGCAGCACCACAGCATCAAGCAGCAACCAGGCAACACCGACAAGGCCCCCGACATGCAGGACGCACCGCTCAAACCCTTCCGCTTCGCCGACGCCGCCCGCATGGTGCACGCCGGCGTGCCGGTAGCGATGGTCACCATCGTCGAAGTCAAGGGATCGGCCCCGCGCGAGGCCGGCATCCGCATGCTGGTCAGCGCCGACGACCTGGTCGGCACCATCGGCGGCGGGCACCTGGAGTGGCGCGGCATGGATATCGCGCGCGAGATGCTGGTGCGCGGTGAAACACGCCGGATCGAGCGCATTCCGCTCGGGCCCGCGCTGGGCCAGTGCTGCGGCGGCGTGGTGCAGCTGGCGTTCGAGGTCCTTGGCGAAGCCGACCTGCACTGGCTTGACGCGGTCGAACGCAATTTCACCGCCGGCAAGGCACTGCAGCGGCAAGTGCCGGCCAGCGGCGCAATCACCCATGGCGACAGCCATGCCGTGATCCCCGGCGTAACGCTGCACGCCGACGGCAGCTGGACCGATACGCTGGTGCCCGACACCATGCATGTGGTGCTGTTTGGCGCGGGCCATGTCGGCCATGCGCTGGTCAAGGTGCTGGCCACGCTGCCGTGCCGCGTGCACTGGGTCGACGAGCGTGACACGCTCTTCCCCGGCGGGCTGCCCGACAACGTCGAGGCCGAGGCCAGCGACACGCCCGAGGCGGTAGTGGCGCAGGCGCCCGCGGGCAGCTACTTCCTGGTCATGACGCACAGCCATGCGCTGGACCAGACCCTGTGCGAGGAAATCCTCAAGCGCACCGACTTTGCCTACTTCGGGCTGATCGGCTCCAAGACCAAGCGCGCGCGCTTTGAACACCGCATGGCCGAGCATGGCATCGACCCGGCCCGGTTTGCGGAAATGACATGCCCCATGGGGGTTCCCGGGATTACCGACAAGGCTCCGGCTATGATTGCGGTAGCCATCGTCGCCCAGCTGCTCCAGGTCCGCGAACAGCGCCTTGCCGCGCTGCGTCTGGGCCGCCCGGAGGCGGTGCATCCCTGAACCCGTGCCGCCGGCTCCGCCGGCAGGCACAGAAATGCCCAGAAACGAGGCCCCCATGACCATCGATGCCGCGCTCGCGGAACAGATCCGCCGCACTCCCAAGGCCGAACTGCATGTGCATATCGAAGGCACGCTAGAGCCGGAACTGATCTTCCGGCTGGCACAGCGCAACCAGGTTGCGCTGCCCTACCCCAGCGTCGAGGCGCTGCGCGCCGCCTACGCCTTCACCGACCTGCAGTCGTTCCTGGACATCTACTACGCCGGCGCCAGCGTGCTGCTGACCGAGGAAGATTTCTTCGACATGACCATGGCCTACGTCAAGCGCGCGGTCGCCGACAACGTCCGCCACGCCGAGATCTTCTTCGACCCGCAGACCCATACCGCGCGCGGCGTGCCCATCGGCGTGGTGATCGACGGCATCGCCGATGCCCTGGCGCAGGCGCGTACCGAGTATGACTTCTCCAGCAGCCTGATCCTGTGCTTCCTGCGCCATTTGCCGGAGGAAGACGCCTTCGCCACGCTGGAAGCGGCGCTGCCCTACCGGGACCGCTTTGTCGGCGTGGGCCTGGACTCGTCCGAGCAAGGCAACCCGCCCGAGAAGTTCGCGCGCGTGTTCGCCAAGGCGCGCGAGCTGGGCCTGCACCTGGTCGCCCATGCGGGCGAGGAAGGCCCGGCGCAATACGTCACCGACGCCCTCGACATCCTCAAGGCGCAGCGCATCGACCACGGCGTGCGCGCCATCGACGACCCCGCGCTGGTGGAACGCCTGGCGCGCGAGCGCGTGGCGCTGACCGTGTGCCCGCTGTCGAACGTCAAGCTCAAGGTCTACCCGGACCTGCGTGACCACCCGCTCAAGCGCATGCTCGATGCCGGCGTGGTGATCACGCTGCATTCGGACGATCCGGCCTACTTCGGCGGCTATATGAACGCCAACTGGGAAGCCACCTTCGACGCGCTGCCGCTGGACGCGGCCGATGCCCACAAGCTTGCCCGCAACAGCTTTGAAGCGGCCTTCCTGCCTGCCATGCAGAAGGCTGAATTCCTGGCGGAAGTCGACCACTTCTGGTCGAGCCCGCCCAAGTCCCCGCCCGCAACGGCCCCGGCGGCCTGAGCGCGGCGCATGCCAATAGCCCGGCCTGCTGCTTGAACCCTGCGGTTCCGCGCGGGCCGGCCACAAGAGACAAACCATGACGACCAACCCCAAGACTGACTCCCTCACCCGTGCCATTCGCGGCCGCGTGCTGCATTTCCTGCGCGATCCGCAATTCCATGAGGACGCGTATCAGTATTGGGACGACGGGGTGCTGATCGTCACCAACGGGCGCATCGCCGCCGCCGGCGACTATACGCAGCTGGCCGCGCGCATCCCGGCTGAGGCCGAGATCGTCGACCACCGCGGCAAGCTGATCGTGCCCGGCTTTATCGACACCCACGTGCACTACCCGCAGACCGACATGATCGCGTCGCCGTCGCCGGGCCTGCTGCACTGGCTCGACACCTACACCTTCCCCGAAGAGCGCCGCTTCGCCGACCCCGACTACGCACGCGGCGTGGCCGGCTTCTTCACCGAGGAACTGCTGCGCAACGGCACCACCAGCGCGGTGGTCTGGAGCACGGTGCACAAAGCCTCGGCCGAGGCCCTCTTTGCCGAAAGCGAGGCGCGCAACCTGCGCATGGTCACGGGCAAGGTGATGATGGACCGCAATTGCCCGGAATTCCTGCGCGATACCGCCGAGACCGGCGCCCGGGACTCCGCCGACCTGCTGTCGCGCTGGCATAACAAGGGACGCCTGGCCTACGCCATCACGCCGCGCTTTGCCCCGACCTCGACCGAGGCGCAACTGGCCGCCTGCGGCGAACTGGCGCGCGCCTACCCGGACGCTTTCATCCAGACCCACGTGGCCGAGAACCGCGACGAGGTCAAATGGGTGGCCGAGCTGTTCCCGGACGCGCGCAGCTACCTGGACGTGTACGACCGCTACGGCCTGCTGCGCCCGGGCGCGATGTACGGCCACGCCATCTACCTGGACCAGGACGACCGCCGGCGCCTGGCCGACAGCGGCGCCGCGGTGGCGCACTGCCCCACCTCCAACCTGTTCCTGGGCAGCGGCTTCTATGACTTCCACCAGTCCGACGCCCACCGCCTGAACGTGACGCTGGCCACCGACGTCGGTGGCGGCACCTCGTTCTCGATGTTCCGCACCATGAACGCGGCGCACAAGGTGGCGCGCATGGGCGGCTACTACCTGACCGCCCTGCGCATGTTCTACCTGGCCACCCGCGCCGCGGCCGAGGCACTGGGCTGGACTGACCGCGTCGGCAGCTTCGGCGAAGGCTGCGAGGCCGACTTCATCGTGCTGGACCCCAAGGCCACGCCGCTGATCGCCCGCCGCAGCAACCGCTCGGAAACGCTGGAAGAAGAACTGTTCGCCTTTGCCATGCTGGGCGACGACCGCGTCATCGACAGCGTCTATGTGATGGGCGAGGCCGCCCACGTGCCGGCCGCCTGATCCGTCACTCTCCGCTTGCAGCCGCCCGCCGTCACGCGGCGGGCGCGCTTTTACCGCTTACCCCGTCCCACCGGCTTGACGACCGTCAAGACTGTCTCCGACAAAGCCTTCTAATCTTGCGGTTCCGCCGCGGCCGTCCTGACTAGCCGCGCACCGACACACATCGACCGCAATCAGAAGGTTTTGCATGACTGCTTATCAATCCGCTGATCCTGCCCCCGGGCACGCTATCCCTGCGCGCGCGCGCGCCCCGCATGGCGCGCCCTTGCCGGAACCGATCGCGCCAGACGCGCCGCTGCCCTCGCGCAAGATCATCCGCGGCTGGCTGATCCCGCTCGGCCAGCAAAGCACGCCGCGCGCGCTGATGCTGTTCGCTTTCGACTACCTGCTGTTCGGCGCCGTGCTGGCCGGCGTGGTGCTCGCGCCGCACTGGGCCGCCAAGCTGGCATTGGGCGTGCTGGCCGGGTTGTTGATCGCGCGCCTGTTTATCATCGGCCACGATGCCTGCCACCAGAGCCTGACCCCGCGCCGCGGCCTGAACAAGTGGCTGGGCCGGCTCACCTTCCTGCCCTCGCTGACGCCGTACAGCCTGTGGGAAGTCGGCCACAACGTGGTGCACCACGGCTACACGAACCTGAAGGGCTTCGACTTCGTCTGGGCGCCCTACTCGCTGGAAGAATTCAACGCGCTGCCGCGCTGGCGCCGCGTGATGGAGCGCATCTACCGCACCGGCTTCGGCCCTGGCCTGTACTACCTGGTGGAGATCTGGTGGTGCAAGATGTTCTTCCCCAGCAAGCGCCAGATGGCCACGCGCCGCCCGATCTTCACTGGCGACTGTGTGCTGGTGGCCGGTTTCGGGCTCGCCTGGACCGGCGCGCTGGCCGGCCTTGCGCTGGCCACGGACCAGTCCGTCTGGATGCTCATCGGCGCCGGCTTCGTGCTGCCCTTCCTGGTGTGGAACGTCACCGTCGGCTTCGTGCTGTATGTGCACCACACCCACACCAGCGTCGCCTGGTACGACACCAAGGCGATGTGGGCCAAGGCGCAGCCCTTTGTCTCGACCACCGTGCATCTGCGCTTCCGCCACGGCATCGGCGCGGCGCTGCACCACATCATGGAACACACCGCGCACCACGTCGACATGAGCGTGCCGCTGTACCGTCTCAAGCGCGCCCAGGCACTGCTGGAACACGCACTGCCGGGCCGCATCATCATCGAGAACTTCTCCTGGCGCTGGTATTTCGACACCGCGCGCCGCTGCAAGCTCTATGACTTCAAGGCGCTGTGCTGGACCGATTTCCGCGGCCGGCAGACCAGCGACAACGCGCCTGTACCGGCCTGAGGGTGCAGCCCTTGTGGCGGGCGGCAGGTGGACGCTTGCCGCCGCTGCCGGTATAATCGCCGCTTCCATTGGGGAGTAGCCGCCCTGCCCTCACCGCGCCGCGCAATGCGGACTCCGGGAGACAGGGGCGTACGTCAACAGACTTGACCGCTTGCGGTTATGGCGTGCGCAGCTCCGGACCCGCCTGGCCGTACTGATACGGCCCCGGCAGCGTCCAGCCTGGCGAGACCGATGACCATACCTTTCTGGCCGGGCCGGGAAAGGTGTGCGTCATTGGCATCTCGCGATGCATTGCGGCCCGGTTACCCCACAAGACCAATATGGAAGCCTTCCTCGTCTCCACAGGCATCGTCGCCCTCGCTGAAATGGGCGACAAGACGCAGCTGCTGTCGCTGGTGCTGGCCGCGCGCTACCGCAAGCCCGTTCCCATCATCCTCGGCATCCTGATCGCCACACTGTTCAATCACGGCTTTGCCGGCGCGCTCGGCGGCTGGATCACGCATGTGCTGGGCGAAAGCCTGCTGCGCTGGATCCTGGGCCTGGGCTTTATCGCGATGGCGGGATGGATGCTGATCCCCGACAAACTCGACGACGCCGAACAGGCCAAGCCGGTCAAGGGCGCCCTCGGCATCCTCGGCACCACCATCGTGGCCTTTTTCTTTGCCGAGATGGGCGACAAGACCCAGATCGCCACCGTGGCGCTGGCCGCGCGCTTCAGCGATGCGGTGATTCCCGTGGTGGCCGGCACGACCTTCGGCATGATGGTCGCCAATGCACCGGCGGTCCTGCTTGGCGACAAGTTTGCCAACAAGATGCCGATCGGGCTGGTGCACAAGATCGCGGCGGGGATCTTCCTGGTGCTGGGGGTGCTGGCGTTGCTGAATATCGGCGGATAAGTCGCCAAAAAAAACGGGGCACAAGGCCCCGTTCAAACCCTCGCCGGTCCGGTACTGACGGTTGCCAACTGCACAACCCTCCGGACCGTCGATCACCGATGCTCGGATTTCGCGGGCCGGCTGCACGCGCCGGCCCTGATGCATTTCAGATCAGGCCACCCTTAGTTGGTGGTCTTGGCGCCGCCTTCGAACCACTGCCCCAGCAGGGCGCGCTCGTCGTCGGTGATCTGCGTCACGTTGCCCAGCGGCATCGCCTTCTGCTGCACGGCCTGCTGATAGATCAGCTGGGCGTGGGCCTTGATGTCTTCCGCGGTGTCGAGCTTGATGCCCTTGGCTGCGGTCGGCATCATCTTCGGCTGCTGGGCGTGGCATTGCACGCAGCGGGCATTCACCACTTCCTGCACCTTGGCAAAGCTGACGGCGGTGGCAGCGGCTTCGCCGCCTTCTGCCTTGGCCACGGCCGGGCGCGGTTGCGGCGCGATCATCACGGCGACCACGGCCAGCACGGCAACGCCGGCTGCGGGCCAGGCCACGTTGATCTTGCCCTTGTGCTTCAGGATGAAGAACTGGCGGATCAGCACACCGGCCAGCATGATCAGGATCAGCGCGGCCCAGTTGTACTTGTAGCTGTAGGTCATGCTGTAGTGGTTCGACAGCATCGCGAACAGCACCGGCAGCGTGAAGTACGTGTTGTGCACGCTGCGCTGCTTGGCGTTCTTGCCATGGACCGGATCGACCGGCTGGCCTGCGCGCAGCGCGGCAACCACCTTGCGCTGGCCCGGGATGATCCACACCAGCACGTTGGCGCTCATGATGGTGGCGATCATCGCGCCGGTCAGCAGGAACGCCGCACGGCCAGAGAACAGGTGGCACGCCACGTAGGCAGCCACGGCCACGTAGATCGCCACCAGCACGCCCACGGTCTTGTCGCTCTTGCCGAACACGCGGCAGATCACGTCATAGACCACCCAGCCCGCGGCCAGGTAGGACAGTGCCAGGCCGACCGCCGCGCCAGGCGACATGTCGTAGACGTTCTTGTCGATCAGGAACGTGCTGGCGTTGAACAGGTACAGCACCACCAGCAGGCCGAAGCCGGTCATCCACGTGGAATACGACTCCCAGTAGAACCAGTGCAGGTTCTCTGGCAGCGTCTTGGGCGCGGTCAGGTATTTCTGCGGGTTATAGAAACCGCCGCCGTGCACGGCCCACAGCTCGCCGCCGACGCCCTTCTCCTGCAGGTCAGCATCGGTGGGGCGGGTCAGGCTGTTATCGAGCCAGACGAAATAGAACGAGGAGCCGATCCACGCGATCGCCGTGATGACGTGCACCCAGCGCAGCAGCAGATTGGCCCAGTCGAGAATGTAGCCTTCCATGTCTTGTCTCCTGTTTCCCTATGCCACCGCGTCAGCTGCCGCGGTAGGTCGAGTACGACCAGGGCGAAACCAGGAGGGGCACGTGGTAGTGCGCGTTGACATCGGCAATACCGAAGCGCAGGGGCACCACGTCCAGGAAAGCCGGCTCGGGCAGCTTCGTGCCTTGCGCGCGGAAGTAGTCGCCCGCAGCGAATTCCAGCTCATACACGCCAACGGCAAAGTCCGCGCCTTCCAGCAGCGGCTGGTCGCATCGGCCGTCGTGGTTGGTCACGACTGTCTTCAGGGTTTCACGGCGATTGTCGACAATCTTATGAAGGGTAACCGACATGCCCTTGCCGGGCGTGCCGGCAGCGGTGTCGAGTACGTGTGTGGTCAAGCGTCCCATCGTGTTTTTCCTTAGGCGATTGGGTTGTGAGGGGCGCCGCTGCCTTCACTAGCACCATTTGTGGCAATGGTGCCCGCTCGGTACGTCTGGTAACGCATCCCGGCGCTGGGTGGTGCGTGGCGACAATGCGCCTGCACCTACCCGGTTGGCAACTCAGGGATTTCCCTTAGTTGTCGAAAACCTGAGTCGGTTTTGTTGACAATATTGAAGCAGTAACCAAATAATTGTCAACAATTTTTGGATCACCGCGGCCTGATGTCCAGGATTTGCGGTGCCCCCGTCTGACTGCTGGTGCCACGATGTCCAAGAGCCTGAAGCTGATTGCCGCCAACGCCGAAACCAAGGCCGACGCCGAGCTGACTGAGATCCAAGCGGGCAAGCCGGCCAAGCCCGCACGCAAGGGCTCGGTCGAAGAGCGCATGTATCACGAGATCTACGACGCGATCATGGAGCACCGGCTGCCGCCGCGCACCAAGCTGACCGAGCATTCCCTTTGCGAGATCTATGCCACCGCGCGGCACACGGTGCGCAAGGTGCTGTCGCACCTGGCCGCCGACGGCATGGTCGATCTCGAACCCAACCGCGGCGCCTTTATCGCCAGCCCCTCCACCGACGAGGCGCACGACATGTTCGAGCTGCGCCAGATGCTGGAACGCGCGGTGCTGGAAAAGCTTGCCGGCATGCCCGACGTCAAGACCGTGATCGCGCCGCTGCGCCGGATGGTGGCCAGCGAGCGCCAGGCCTTTCTCACCCATGACCGGCCCAAATGGATCCGCCTGTCCGCCGAGTTCCATACGGCCCTGGCGGAACTGTCGGGCAACGCGCTGCTGGTCAACATGATGCGCCGGCTGGTGTCGCGCACCACGCTGATGATCGCCAGCGTGGAAGCCCCGGGCAACAACGCCTGTTCGTTCGATGAACACGAAGAGATCCTCGACGCACTCGAACAGGGCAATGCCGCGCTGGCCCAGTCGCGCATGGCGCACCACCTTGGCGCCTGCGCCGACCGCGTGCAGCCGGACGAGCCGGGCAACTTTGATCTTCGCAGCGTACTAGGCCGCTCCACCTAGCACGGTGTTCCCGCCCCTGCCCCCAGGTACAAGGCCAGACCCGGTCGGCAAACAGCACCCGGCTCACAAACGAGAGTGCTGAGACGACAGGCAGATAACGGTCCGGAGACCTTCCGGGATCCAGGACCGGCGCCATGGCAGTGGTGTTCCCATCAAACCAAAGGAGAGGAGACGCACCAATGAATTCCGCAAGCACCACGGTCCCGACGGACCTCACCAACGAGCGTTTGCCCTCCGGGCGCCTGCTCGCGCTCGGGTTGCAGCACGTTCTGGTGATGTACGCCGGCACGGTTGCCGTGCCCCTGATCGTGGGTGGCGCGCTCAAGCTGCCCAAGGACCAGCTGGCGTTCCTGATCAACGCCGACCTGTTCGCCGCGGGCCTGGCCACGCTGATCCAGGCCTTTGGTTTCTGGAAGTTCGGTATCCGCCTGCCGGTGATGATGGGCGTGACCTTCGCCTCGGTGGCGCCGATGATCGCCATCGGCACCGATCCCAATGTCGGCCTGCTCGGCATCTATGGCGCGGTGATCGCCTCGGGGATCTTCGGCATCCTGATTGCGCCGATGATGGGGCGCATGCTGGGGCTGTTCCCGCCGGTCGTTACCGGCACGGTGATCACGCTGATCGGCGTGTCGCTGATGCGCGTGGGCATCAACTGGGCGGCCGGCGGCCAGCCCACCACCCGCGCCGTGATCGACGGCGTGGTCAAGGAGGTGCCCAACCTCGCCTACGGCGACCTGGCCAACCTCGGCATTGCCGGCCTGACGCTGCTGATCATCCTGCTGCTGACCAAGTACGGCCGCGGCCTGGTGGCCAACTGCGCAGTGCTGCTGGGCATCATCGCCGGCACGCTGGTGGCGATGGCCATGGGCAAGGTGTCGTTCGAGGGCCTGGATGAAGCCAGCTTCGTCGCTGTCATCACGCCGCTGCACTTCGGCATGCCGACCTTCGAAGTGACCGCCATCCTCTCGATGTGCATCGTCATGCTGATCACACTGGTGGAGTCCACCGGCATGTTCCTGGCCCTGTCGGACATCACCGGCAAGAAGCTGAGCAACGAGGACCTGACCCGCGGCCTGCGCGCCGACGGCCTCGGCACCGTGATCGGCGGCATCTTCAACACCTTCCCGTACACCTCGTTCTCGCAGAACGTGGGCCTGGTGACCGTGACCGGCGTGCGCTCGCGCTATGTGGCGGCGGCCGGCGGCATCATCCTGATCGCCTTCGGCCTGTTCCCGAAGATGGCCCACGTGGTGGCCTCGGTGCCGCAGTTCGTGCTGGGCGGCGCCGGCATCGTGATGTTCGGCATGGTCGCCGCCACCGGCATCCGCATCCTGGGTTCGTGCGATTTCAACCGCAACCGCCACAACCTGTTCATCGTCGCCATCTCGATCGGCGCCGGCATGATCCCGACGCTGGCACCGACCTTCTTCCAGTACCTGCCGAAGTGGACCGGACCGTTCACCCACAGCGGCATCGTGCTGGGCACGATCGTGGCCGTGGCGCTGAACCTGTTCTACAACGGCATCCAGTCGCGCGAAGAGGCCATGCGCAATGCCGCGGCCAACTCGCACGGCACGGAGTAACCGAAGCAACGGTATCGATGTATCCGGCACCGCCGACGGCACGACTGGCACGTTGATTGCGTGATGGTCGGCGCTTGCGGGCGGCGCTGCGGTGCCGGGCGTTTTCCTGAAGCAAGCAAAGACACATGACAAAAGATAACTATCCACGCGATCTCATCGGATACGGTGCCCGGCCGCCGCACGCCCGCTGGCCGGGCGGCGCGCGCGTTGCGCTGCAGTTCGTCCTCAACTACGAAGAAGGCGGCGAAAACTGCGTGCTGCACGGCGACGCCGCCTCCGAGCAGTTCCTCTCCGAGATCGTCGGCGCCGCGGCCTACCCCGACCGCCACATGAGCATGGAGGGCATCTATGAATACGGCTCGCGCGCCGGCGTCTGGCGCCTGCTGCGCGAGTTCGAGCGCCGCGGCCTGCCGCTGACCATCTTCGGCGTATCGATGGCGCTGCAACGCCATCCGGAACTGACCCGCGCCTTTGTCGAACTGGGCCATGAGATCGCCTGCCACGGCTGGCGCTGGATCCACTACCAGGGCATCGACGAAGCCACCGAGCGCGAACACATGCGCATCGGCATGCAGATCATCAAGGACCTGACCGGCGAGCTGCCGCTGGGCTGGTACACCGGCCGCGACAGCCCCAACACGCGCCGCCTGGTGGTGGAGCACGGCGGCCTGCTGTACGACTCGGACTACTATGGCGACGACCTGCCCTTCTGGACCGAGGTGGAAGTCACCGGCGGCGAGAAGAAGCCGCACCTGGTGGTGCCGTACACGCTCGACTCCAACGACATGCGCTTTGCCACGCCACAGGGGTTCAACACCGGCGAACAGTTCTTCCAGTACCTGAAGGATGCGTTCGACGTGCTGTACGACGAAGGCGACCCGAGCGGCCAGGACAGCCCCAAGATGCTGTCGATCGGCATGCACTGCCGCCTGCTCGGCCGCCCGGGCCGCTTCCGCGCGCTGCAGCGCTTCCTCGACTATGTGCAGGGTCACGACAAGGTGTGGATCTGCCGCCGTGTCGACATCGCCCGCCACTGGGCCGATACCCACCCCTACACCCCCGGAACCAAGCATGAGCCAGACCTACACCATCGCCCAACTCAACACCATGCCTGTCGCGGAGTTCGTGCAGGTGCTGGGCGGCATCTACGAACATTCGCCGTGGTTTGCCGAGGCCGCTGCCGCGCAACGGCCCTTCGCCGACGGCGCCGCGCTGGCGCAGGCACTGCGCAAGGCGGTCGATGAAGCCGGCGAGGCGGCCCAGCTCAAGCTGGTGCGCGCCCACCCGGAGCTGGCCGGCAAGGCCGCCGTGCGCGGCGAGCTGACCGCCGAATCCACGCGCGAGCAAAGCGGCGCCGGCCTGAACCTGTGCACGCCCGAGGAGTTCGACCGCCTGCAGTCGCTCAACGCGGCCTACAACCAGAAGTTTGGCTTCCCGTTCATCCTGGCCGTGCGCGGCTACGACCGCCACGGGATCATCTCGGAGTTCGCACGCCGCCTGGAAAACACGCCGCAGCAAGAGTTGCAAACCTGCATCAACCAGATCCATCGCATTGCGCAGTTCCGGCTTGACGACTTAGTATCCGCCTGAGCAGAAAAGCGTCACCTGTATAACAAAAAACGCTGTACCCGATGCCGCCGGCACCCCATGCACCACCCATCACCGAGCCCAGGCCAGGCGGCACGAATAAAAGCACCAAGACATTAGAAGAACCCGACAGGGACCCAGTACACAACGTTCCCAAGCAGGATCAAAAAACCACGGAGGTCTAACAATGCAGAAGCAGTACAAGCCGGCACTAAAGCTGGCGGCGGTAGCGGCTACCCTTTTTTCCGGCGCGGCCATGGCCCAGTCCAGCGTCACGCTGTACGGCCAGGCTGACATGTTCGTCGGCGGCGTCAAGAGCCCGGGCTCGGGCGAGCGCGCATGGGTGGCCAACTCGGGCGGTATGCAGACGTCCTACTGGGGCATCAAGGGCACCGAAGACCTGGGCGGCGGCACCAAGGCCATCTTCGACCTGAACGGGTTCTTCCGCACGGACAGCGGCAACAGCGGCCGCTTCAACGGCGACTCGATGTTCAGCCGCAATGCTTACGTCGGCCTGCAGAATGACAAGCTGGGTACGTTGAAGCTGGGCCGCAACACGACCCCGTACTTCATCTCGACCATCCTGTTCAACCCCCTGGTCGACTCGTACGTGTTCTCACCGACCATCTTCCACACCTACTTCGGTGCCGCCAGCAATGGTGTGGTGGATCCGGGCATCATCGGCGACTCGGGCTGGAACAACGCGGTGCTGTACTCCACCCCGAACTTCGGCGGCCTGAGCGCGAACCTGATCTACTCGGCAGGCGAGAAGGCAGGTGCCGCGGGCCAGAACAAGTGGGGCGGCAACCTGATGTACTTCAACGGCCCGTTCGCCGCGACCGTCGCGTTCCAGCAAGTCCGCTTCAACGCGGTTCCCGACGACCTGTCGAGCGCAGGCCTCAGCCGTCAGGACGCTGTCCTGGGCGGCATCACGTACGACTTCAAGGTGGTCAAGCTGTTCGCCCAGGGCCAGTACATCAAGACCAAGGCCAGCACGGCCGCCAGCGGCGACATCAAGCACACCAACGGTCAGGTCGGCGCCTCGGTGCCGGTCGGCGCCGGGAACGTGCTGGCGTCCTACGCCTATGGCAAGACCGAGAACGCGATCGGTGACTTCAAGCGCAACACGTTTGCCGTCGCCTATGACTACAACCTGTCCAAGCGCACCGACGTCTACGCCGCGTACTACTACGACAAGATCACCGGCATCGAGCACGGCGATACCTTCGGCGTGGGCGTGCGTCACAAGTTCTGATGACCTAACTGCCTCACCGGCAGTCCTGGAGCCCGCCCTTGCGGCGGGCTTTTTCATTGCCGCGTTCGCATCACATCGTGCGAAAATCCGCCGCCGCAATGCTGCGCCGCGCCATTCCATGCCGCGGAGCAATATGGATCGAAACCCGGCATTTCATAGGTGGATTCAATTGGAAGCCCCCTTCACGCTACCTAGATTGGTGATCCGGACCTCAAAAACGACATTGAGAGAGGTGATACATGCGGCGATATCCGAAGACCCGTTCCGAACTGATGGCCATCCTGAACCAGTGCCTCGACAACAACCCCGAGTGCGGCGAATGCGAGCTGCATGCGGTGCGAATGCACCAGCCTGACCATACCGGATGCAACTGGAGCGCCGAGGTCGATTTCCCGCAAGAATCCGTCGACAACCTGGGCACGCAGCTCGCCGCGGCCAAGTCGATCATTGTCGTAATGCGCGAGCAGTACAACGTGCTGCAATAGCCACCGAACCAGCAGCGTGCCCTGCGCGCTTGCCGCGGGGCAGCATCAAAGAAAAAGCCGGATCATCAGACCCGGCTTTTTATATTTGGCTGACGCCTGTCAGCGCATCAGCGCACCGCGTTGCTCTCTGCCACAGCGACAGCCGTCATGTTGACGATACGTCGTGTAGTGGCCTGCGGGTTCAGGATATGCACCGGCTTGGCTGCGCCCAGCAGGATCGGGCCCACCGTGACGCCCTGCCCCCCCGTGATCTTGAGCAGGTTGAAGGCGATATTGGCGGCGTCCAGCGTCGGCATCACCAGCAGGTTGGCGCTGCCGGCCAGCTTGGTCGACGGCAGGAAGTGGCGGCGCACGTCTTCGTCCAGGGCAGCGTCGCCCTGCATCTCGCCTTCCACTTCCAGGTGCGGTGCCACCTTGGCCAGGATCCCCGCAGCCTCGCGCATCTTGCGCGCCGACGGACGGGTAGAGGAGCCGAACATCGAGTGCGACATCAGCGCGACCTTGGGAACGAGGCCGAAACGCGCGATTTCCTCAGCGGCCAGTTGCGTGATCGCGGCCAGTTCGTCGGCGGTGGGATCGTCATTGACGAAGGTGTCGGTGATGAACAGCGTATGTTTTTCCAGCATCAGCGCGTTCATCGCAGCGAACACCTTGGCGCCCGGCGCCAGGCCGATCACGTCGCGCACGTGCTCGAGGTGTGCCTCGAAGCGGCCCACCGTGCCGCACAGCAGCGCATCGGCATCGCCCATGTGCATCAGCATGGCGCCGATCAGCGTGTTGGAGCGGCGCAGCGCCACCTTGGCCATGTCCGGCGTCACGCCGTCGCGGCCGCGCACGGCATGGTAGGCCTCATGGTAGGCGCGATAGCGAGGGTCTTCTTCCGGGTTGACCAGATCGAAATCCACCCCGGCCTTGAGGCGCAGGCCGGCCTTCTCGATGCGCATCTGGATCACGTGCGGGCGGCCGATCAGGGTGGGGCGCGCCAGCCCTTCGTCCACCACGGTCTGCACGGCCCGCAGCACGCGCTCTTCCTCGCCCTCGGCGTAGGCGACGCGCTTGGGCGCAGCCTTGGCGGCCGAGAACACCGGCTTCATGATCAGGCCGGTGTGATAGACATAGGTGGACAGCTGCTGGCGATACGCTTCGAGATCCTTGATCGGGCGCGTGGCCACGCCGGATTCCTCCGCGGCCTTGGCCACCGCCGGCGCGATCTTCTCGATCAGGCGCTGGTCGAACGGGGTCGGGATGATGTAGTCCGGGCCGAACTTCAGCTCGCGGCCGCCGTAGGCGGCGGCAACGGCGTCGTTCAGCTCGGCCTCGGCCAGCTCGGCGATGGCCTTGACGCAGGCCAGCTTCATCGCTTCCGTGATCTTGGTCGCGCCGCAATCCAGGGCGCCGCGGAAGATGTACGGGAAGCACAGCACGTTGTTGACCTGGTTCGGGTAGTCCGAACGGCCGGTGGCGATGATGCAGTCGGGGCGCGCGGCCTTGGCCACTTCCGGGCGGATCTCGGGCTCGGGGTTGGCCAGCGCCAGGATGATGGGCTTGTCGGCCATGGTCTTGACCATCTCGGCGGTCAGCACGCCGGCGGTCGAGCAACCCAGGAAGACGTCAGCGCCGTTGACGATATCCGCCAGCGTGCGGGCCGACGTGTCCTGCGCGTAGCGGGCCTTGTTGGCCTCCATGCTGGCGTCGCGGCCCACATAGATCACGCCCTTCGAGTCCACCACCGAGATGTTCTCGCGCGTCACGCCGAGGCTCACCATCGTATCGAGGCACGCAATCGCAGCCGCGCCGGCGCCCGATACGGCCATCTTCACCTTGGCAATGTCCTTGCCCACGATCTTCAGGCCGTTCAGCAGCGCTGCAGTCGAAATGATGGCGGTGCCGTGCTGGTCGTCGTGGAAGACGGGGATGTTCATGCGCTCGCGCAGCTTCTGCTCGATGTAGAAGCATTCCGGCGCCTTGATGTCTTCCAGGTTCACGCCGCCCAGCGTGGGCTCGAGCGCGGCAACGATCTCGACGATCTTGTCCGGGTCACGCGCGTCCAACTCGATGTCGAACACGTCGATGCCGGCGAACTTCTTGAACAGGCAGCCCTTGCCTTCCATCACCGGCTTGCCGGCCAGCGGGCCGATATCGCCCAGGCCCAGCACGGCGGTGCCGTTGGTGACCACGGCCACCAGGTTGGCGCGCGAGGTGTACTCGGCGGCGGTGGCGGGGTCCTTGGCGATTTCCTCGCAGGCATAGGCCACGCCCGGCGAGTAGGCCAGCGACAGGTCGCGCTGGTTGGACAGCGCCTTGGTCGCGGTTACCTGGATCTTTCCCTTGGTGGGGCTGCGGTGGTATTCCAGCGCAGCGAGGCGCAGTTGCGCTTCAGGACTGTTCGGGGCATGTTGCGGTGCATCACCGCTATTCTTGCTGCTCATTGGCTCGTCCGGAAAATGGCCCGGACCGGAAACGCCCCTCTCCCGCCAAGATCCGGCTCGGCCCCGATCGAGAAATCTCAGGATACGGGCCGGCGGCGAAGGACAACGCCTGGCAGCGAAACTGACGATCCCGGCAGACAGGCCGGAAAAATCGAGCAACCATTCTAGCCCACGTGCCCGCGCAAAGTACCACCAGAGCCCGCCTGCAGCCCGCTTTTTGGGTGGATTATTCCAGTTAAACAGCTTTTACCATTGCGTATGCAATGCAGACCAGACGCATGCCACTGCATGCATCCGCACGCATCGCCTGGCCGGGACGGCGCGGCTGGCCCCGGCCGCCCTACTTTGCGTTTTTCTCGACCTCCAGCGTCACCCGGCGCGGACGGCCGCTCTCGGCCGGGAAGTCGGTAAAGGCACTGCGGATCAGGTAGGGCATGACCGCCGGCAGGCTGCCGTTCTCGGTCTGGTTCTGCGCGGTGACCTGGTAGACCCGCTTGCCGCTGGCCACATCCTTGAAATACACCCGCAGGCTGGCAAACGTCACCGGCACGTCGCGCACCACGGTCTGCGGCGGCCAGTAGCCCGGCCCCCATGGGCCCCACGGACCCCAGGGCCCGTACGGATAGTAGTAGCCAGGCCCCCAGTACGGCCCCCACGGGCCGTACCACGGGTCCGGGTAAACGGTCTCGGCCACGCGCACGATGCCGGGCGCGGCGTCGAAGTCCATGCTGACGCGATAGCGCGCCTGTTTCGCCGGCACCTGCTCGAAACCGATCCCCGCCAGCGCCGCGGCCAGCCACTGCTCATAGGTCTGGCGGTCCAGTTGCGCCGCCTGCTCGGCGCTGCGCTCGAAGCTGTAGGTGCGCGGTGCATCGTCCTGCCAGCCGGGCTGGCGGAACGCCGTGACATCGGTCACCACGGTGCTGGCGCACCCTGACAGCAGCAACGCCGCCAGCAACGCCATCGTCCCCCACCACCTGCGCGGCCCCGGCCACGGGCCTGCCGCTCCTGCATTGCCGACACCGCCTGCGCGCTGCCACATAGTGCCACCTCGCTTTCCTCTGGATATCCACGTGTCTCTGAGACCACGCCGCCGGCGCGGAATTCCCCGCAGCATGCCGATGCCGTGCTGCGCCGGGCCGCGCCCCGACCCCTTGGCTACAATGAGGACTTCAGCGCCATGCTTCGCTGCCGCGCACATGGCCCGCCCCCTTTTCCTAACGGTCTTCCGAAGACAGGATCTTTCCATGCTGCGCACCGACACGCCCGTTACCGTCTATCGCAAGGACTATACCCCGCCGCCGTTCGCCATCGACCACGCCGAGCTGGTGCTGGACCTCGATCCCCAGCGCACCGTGGTCACCAGCACGCTGCGTTTCGCGCGCCAGGCCGGCGCGCCCGATGCACCGCTGGTGCTCGCCGGCGAGGAGCTCGAACTGATCGGCGTCAGCCTGGACGGCAAGCCGGTCGCCAACGCGACCCAGGATGCGGGCACGCTGACCATCCCCGCCCTGCCCGCGCAGGGCACGCTCGAGATCACCACCGCATGCCAGCCCGCGGCCAATACCACACTGTCGGGCCTGTACGTGTCCAACGGCAACTTCTTCACCCAGTGCGAAGCCGAAGGCTTTCGCCGCATCACCTACTTCCTGGACCGCCCCGACGTGATGGCGACCTTCCGCGTCACGCTGCGCGCCGACCGCGGCGCCTGTCCGGTGCTGCTGTCCAACGGCAACCTGGTGGGCCAGCGCGAACTGCCCGACGGCCGCCACGAAGCCGTGTGGGAAGACCCGTTCCGCAAGCCGGCCTACCTGTTCGCGCTGGTCGCGGGCAAGCTCGAATGCATCGAGGAACGGATCCAGTCCGCCTCCGGCAAGGACAAGCTGCTGCAGGTCTGGGTCGAGGCGCGCGACCTCGACAAGACGCGCCACGCCATGGATTCGCTGATCCATTCGATCCGCTGGGACGAGCGCCGCTTCGGGCTGGAACTCGACCTGGACCGCTTCATGATCGTCGCCGTGGGCGACTTCAACATGGGCGCGATGGAGAACAAGGGCCTGAACATCTTCAACACCAAGTACGTGCTGGCCAACGCGCAGACCGCCACCGACACGGACTTCGCCAACATCGAGGCAGTGGTCGGCCATGAGTACTTCCACAACTGGACCGGCAACCGCGTGACCTGTCGCGACTGGTTCCAGCTCTCGCTCAAGGAAGGCCTGACGGTGTTCCGCGACCAGGAGTTCTCGGCCGACATGATGGGCTCGGAATCCGGCCGCGCGGTCAAGCGCATCGAGGACGTGCGCGTACTGCGCCAGGTGCAGTTTCCCGAGGACGCCGGCCCGATGGCGCACCCGGTGCGCCCCGACAGCTACGAAGAGATCAACAACTTCTACACGGTCACCGTGTACGAGAAGGGCGCCGAAGTCGTGCGCATGTACCAGACCCTGCTCGGCCGCGACGGCTTCCGCAAGGGCATGGACCTGTACTTCCAGCGCCATGACGGCCAGGCTGTCACCTGCGACGACTTCCGCGCGGCGATGGCCGATGCCAACGGCCGCGACCTGAGCCAGTTCGGGCTCTGGTACAGCCAGGCCGGCACGCCGGTGGTGACCGCGCGCACGGACTGGAACGGCGACGACGGCAGCCTCACGCTGACGCTGTCGCAGCGCTGCCCCAAGGTCGGCATCGAGACCCGCGCCGGCACGCCCGAGAAACAGCCTTTCCATATCCCGTTCGCACTCGGGCTGCTTGGCGCAGACGGCAAGGACCTGCCGCTGCAGCTCGAAGGCGAAAGCACGCCCGGAGCGACCACGCGCGTGCTCGACTTCACGCAGGCCGAGCAGCGCTTGCGCTTCATCAACCTGCCGCGCGGCGCCGAGGCGCCGCTGCCCTCGCTGCTGCGCAATTTCTCCGCACCGGTGATCGTCGATGCCGAATACACCGACGCGCAGCTGACCTTCCAGCTATCGCACGACAGCGATGCCTTCAACCGCTGGGAAGCCGGCCAGCGCCTGGCCACGCGTGCGCTGCTGCAACTGGTGGCCGACGTCCAGGCCGGGCGCGAGCTCAAGCTCGATCCCGCGCTGGTGCAGGCCATGCGCGCCGTGCTGACCGACGACACGCTCAACCCCGCCTTCCGCGAGCAGGCGCTGGTGCTGCCCGCCGAGGCCTACCTGGCCGAGCGCATGGGCGTGGCCGATCCCGCCGCCATCCACCGCGCCCGTCAGTTCATGCGCGAAGGCCTGGCCCACGCGCTGCAGGCCGACTGGCTCGCCGCCTATGAGGGCAACGCCACGCCGGGCCCCTACTCGCCCGATGCCGCATCCGCCGCCAGGCGCGCACTGCGCAACCTTGCGCTCGGCTACCTGGCCGACAGCGGCGATGCCGCGATGCAGGCGCTGGCCGAGCAGCAATACCAGAACGCCGACAACATGACCGACCGCTTCGCCGCGCTGTCGGCGCTGGTCAACAGCTTCGCCCCGGGCGCGAGCACGCGCTGGCGGACTTCTACGAGCGCTTCGAGGACGACCCGCTGGTGATCGACAAATGGTTCTCGCTGCAAGGCATGCAGCGCGGTGAAGTCGGCCCGCACGCCGGCAAGCGCACCATCGACACCGTGCGCGCGCTGATGGAGCACCCCGCCTTCAACCTGCGCAACCCCAACCGCGCGCGTTCGCTGATCTTCAGCTTCTGCTCCGGCAACCCGGCGCAGTTCCACGCCCAGGACGGCTCGGGCTACCGCTTCTGGGCCGACCAGGTGCTGGCGCTCGACGCCATCAACCCGCAGGTGGCGGCGCGCCTGGCGCGCGTGATGGACCGCTGGCAGAAGTACGAACTGGCGCTGCGCGACCGCATGCGCGCCGAACTGGAACGCGTCGCGGCCAGCGCCACGCTGTCGCGCGACGTGCGCGAGATCGTCGGCAAGGCGCTGGCCGCCTGAGCGGCAGGCATGACACAAGGCGGCACGCCAACGCCCCCTTTGCCCGGCCCTGCGTGGCCGGGCATGTAGAATTGCGGCCATCCAAGGAGAACCAACCATGACTCGCATCAGCCTCACCCGCTACCTGGTCGAGGAGCAGCGCAAGCACAACACGATCCAGCCCGAACTGCGGCTGCTGATCGAAGTGGTCGCGCGCGCCTGCAAGGCCATTTCGAACGCCGTCAGCAAGGGCGCCCTCGCGGGCGTGCTGGGCTCGGCCGGCACCGGCAACGTCCAGGGCGAAACCCAGCAGAAGCTGGACGTGATCGCCAATGAAGTGCTGCTCGATGCCAACGAATGGGGCGGCCACCTCGCCGCCATGGCGTCGGAAGAGATGGAATCGTTCTACGAGATTCCCAACCGCTACCCGAAGGGCGAATACCTGCTGATGTTCGACCCGCTGGACGGCTCGTCGAACATCGACGTCAACGTCTCGATCGGCACCATCTTCTCGGTGCTGCACATGCCCAAGCCGGGCCAGACCGTGACCGAGGCCGACTTCATGCAGCCCGGCACCCACCAGGTCGCCGCCGGCTACGCCGTCTACGGCCCGCAGACCACGCTGGTGCTGACTGTCGGCAACGGCGTGCACATGTTCACGCTGGACCGCGAGGCAGGCAGCTTCGTGCTGACGCACTCCAACGTGACGATCCCGGACGACACCAAGGAATTCGCCATCAACATGTCGAACATGCGCCACTGGGCCCCGCCCGTGCGCCGCTATATCGACGAATGCCTGGCCGGCGAAGAAGGCCCGCGCGGCAAGAACTTCAACATGCGCTGGGTCGCCTCGATGGTCGCCGACGTGCACCGCATCCTGACCCGCGGCGGCGTCTTCATGTACCCGTGGGACAAGCGCGAGCCGGAAAAGCCCGGCAAGCTGCGCCTGATGTATGAAGCCAACCCGATGGCCATGCTGGTCGAACAGGCCGGCGGCGCCGCCACCAACGGCCACCAGCGCATCATGGACGTGCAGCCCGAAAAACTGCACCAGCGCGTCTCCGTGATCCTGGGCTCCAAGAACGAAGTGGAACGCGTCACCCGCTACCACCTGGAAGCCGAAGGCAAGGCCTGATTCCGGCCGTGCGGCAACAAGACGGGGCGCCCAGGTGGCGCCCCGTTTTCTTTCGGCCCCGGCCGCATGGCACGGACGACACAAAAGGGGTTCACAAGGCGGAAAAACGCTGCTATTATTGCGGGCTGTTCCAGTTCACCGGAACATGTTGCCGAAGTAGCTCAGTCGGTAGAGCAGCTCATTCGTAATGAGAAGGTCGGGGGTTCGATTCCTCTCTTCGGCACCACAGCATTCCAGGGCATCGCCCACACAAGCCAACCCGGACAGCGTCACGCTCTCCGGGTTTTTTGTTGCCTGGGATCCGGCAAAGACGGCGGTGGCAGCGGGCGCCCCAGCCGTTGCGCCCACCAGTAGCGGAAGGGATGATCGAAGTCGGGATAAAGCACCGGCTGGCTGAAGCAGCCGGCACGCTTCATCAGGAGGTAGGCAGCAAGCATGGCCGCCCAAAAAACTAGCAGTTCCACGATAACGGCCACCCTTGGATTTACAGGTGGCTGTTTTCATTATAGGTAGCCGTCTACCCCAGGGGGACGATGGCGCACTCCGTGCAAACCCTAGGGTCTGTTCCCTCAATACACATCCGGCACGATCATCTCCTTCGGCACCGGTTGCCGCACATAGTCCTCATGCCGTTCGCGCCCCGGCAGCACCACGCTGGGCGCCTCCACTTCCGCATAGGGGACCTGGCTCAGCAGGTGATGGATGCAGTTCAGCCGTGCGCGCTTCTTGTCGTCGGCCTGCACCACCCACCATGGCGCTTCGGCAATATGCGTGCGCTCGAGCATGATTTCCTTGGCCTTGGTGTAGTCCTCCCAGCGGCGCTGTGATTCCAGGTCCATCGGGCTCAGCTTCCACTGCTTGAGCGGATCGTGGATGCGGCTCAGGAAGCGCAAACGCTGTTCGTCGTGCGTGATCGAGAACCAGTACTTGATCACCTGGATGCCTGAGCGCACCAGCATCTTTTCGAACTCAGGCACGGAGCGGAAGAACTCTTCGTACTGCTCGTCGGAGCAGAAACCCATCACGCGCTCGACGCCGGCGCGGTTGTACCAGCTGCGGTCGAACAGCACGATCTCGCCGGCGGCGGGCAACTGCGCCACGTAGCGCTGGAAGTACCACTGGGTGCGTTCGCGGTCGTTGGGCGCGGGCAGCGCCGCCACGCGGCAGACGCGCGGGTTCAGGCGCTGCGTGATGCGCTTGATCACGCCGCCCTTGCCGGCGGCGTCGCGTCCTTCGAAGATGATCACGATCTTGTGCCCGGTGGCGGCCACCCAGCTCTGCAGCCGCACCAGTTCACCCTGCAGGCGGAACAGCTCGCGGAAATAGTGGCGTCGGCTGTCCTGCTTGGCCTCATCGTCCAGGTGCACCGGATCGCCGAAGGCCTCGCTGGCTTCGCGGTCGTCCAGTTCCAGTTCGATCTCTTCGTCGTAGTAGTCGGCCACCTCGTTGTGGATGCGCCGCACCAATTCTGCTTCGCCCGGTCTCATCTGATCTGCTCCCCCTGTAGATACAACGCGGTCGCGGCGATACTCGCATGCCAGTATTGCAGCCGCGTGAAAACGGGGCAGGCCACCCGCCCTGCCCCGCCTTCCTGCCTGTCCCTGCAGATTACGCCAGTTATGCCGCTGGATTGATGTTGTGGTTGTGGCGGAACAGGTTGCCCGGATCGTAGCGCCGCTTCACCTCGACCAGCCGGTCGTAGTTGGGCCCGTAGGCCGCGCCAATGCGGTCGGTTTCTTCCTGCGTCAGGAAGTTCACATAGACGCTGCCCAGGGCGTATGGCGTTGCCGC
The DNA here is from genome assembly GCA_022041995.1 of Cupriavidus necator. Classification (GTDB taxonomy): domain Bacteria; phylum Pseudomonadota; class Gammaproteobacteria; order Burkholderiales; family Burkholderiaceae; genus Cupriavidus. Next base: position 1,165,933 of record CP074381.1, on the reverse strand, counting down.
GCGGAACACTTCACGGGCCCAGCCGATGCACTTCTCGTCGTCAGCGGGCGCGTCCCAGCGCCCGTGCAGGTTCATGATGAAGTTGGCATCGCGGCTGGCGTAGGCAGTGGCATCGGGCGCGACGCGGTTGGTCTGCCCGCCCATGGCGCCGATAAAGACTTCGCATTGGGACGAGGGCAGCTTGCCGATCTGCTCGATCAGCATCGTGATCAGGCCGTCGTCCAGCCCTGCGAAGTTGTGCGATTTCCAGTAGTTGCGAGCGCCCGGCGTCAGCAATGGGTCGAACGCCTGCTGCCATGCCGCAAGCGGCATGGGACCAACATGCTCTCCATAAGGCGTGCCGAGCCTGCGCAATGGCTCGACCAGTTCCGGCCCCTTGTCCGGCGGGCCGATATAGCAGATCGCCAGTGCCGCGATCGGCTTGCCGTGCGCCTCGGGCGGCAGGAACGGCAGTGGCGGCGCCTGGCGCAGCACCACCCAGACAGTCAGCTCGTCCGGCATCGACTTGAACAGTTCACGGTAGGCCGGCAGCACCGCGGCGGCCTGTTCCAGCGGATAGACGATCAGCCCGCCATAGACCTCGGGCCCGACCGGATGCAGCCGGAACTCGAACATTGTCACCACGCCGAAGTTGCCGCCGCCGCCGCGCAGCGCCCAGAACAGGTCGGCGTTCTCGTCGGCGCTGGCGCGCACCAGCTTGCCGTCGGCAGTCACGACCTGTGCCGACACCAGGTTGTCGACGGTGGTGCCGAACTTGCGGCTGAGCCAGCCGAAGCCGCCGCCGAGCGTCAGCCCGGCCACGCCGGTGGTGGAATTAATGCCCAATGGCGTGGCGAGGCCAAAGGCCTGCGCCTCATGGTCGAAATCGCGCAGTGTGGCGCCAGGCTCCACGTAGCCACGCTGCGCGTGGGGATCGATCCGCACGGATTTCATCTGCGACAGGTCGAGCACCATGCCGTCTTCGCAGATCGCCAGCCCGCCGATATTGTGGCCGCCGCCGCGTATCGACAGCAGCACGCCATGGTCGCGCGCGAAATTGACTGCGGCGATCACGTCGGCAGCGCCCGCGGCCTGCACGATCAGCGGCGGACGGCGGTCGATCATCGCGTTCCAGATGCGGCGCGCTTCGTCGTAGCCGCTGTCGTCCGGCTGCAGCAGGCGCCCGCGCAGCTGCGCCTTGAGTGCCTCAATGTTTTCCTGCGATGGCTGGGCCATAGTGTGCCTCCCGATGCTGGTTGGAAACATCGGACGGCGCGCGGCGTCTGGGTGCGGGGAAATGGCCACGAGGACCGATGACTACATCATTTAAGGCAGGCACCGCTCGAATGTAAATGGGGCTCTGGCCCCACGCGCACAATCTCCATGGCAAGTGCCGCAACGCAATCATGCCGCCCCCGCCACCCTGCCGGCCTATCATGAATGAACAGCCGGCACGGCGCCCTCGCGCCGTCCGTCTGCGCCATGAACACAGCCAGCCACCCTCCCCTGTTCCTGTGCGGCGACGTAATGACCGGGCGCGGCATCGACCAGATCCTGGCGCATCCCAGCCAGCCGCTGCTGCATGAATCGTATGTGCATTCCGCGCTCGACTACGTGCGCCTGGCCGAGCACAAGGCCGGCCCGATCGCGCGCCCCGCCGCGCCGGAATACCCCTGGGGCGATGCCCTGGCGGAACTGGAAAGCCGCGCCGCGCGGCCGCGCATCGTCAACCTGGAAACCGCCATCACCACCAGCGACGATGCCTGGCCCGGCAAGGCGGTGCACTATCGCATGCATCCGGACAATGTCGCCTGCCTGCAGGCCGCCGGCATCGACTGTGCGGTGCTGGCCAACAACCATGTGATGGACTGGGGCCGCGCGGGCCTGACTGATACGCTGGCAGCGCTCGACGGGGCGCATATCGCGCATGCCGGCGCCGGCCCCGACGAGGCGAGCGCGGCGCACGCCGCACTGCTGCTGCAGCCCGGCGGCCGCCGCGTGATGGTGCTGGCCCTCGCCATGGAAAATGCCGGCACCCCGGCGGCCTGGCGCGCCAGCGCCGGGCATTCCGGCGTGAACCTGCTGGAAGACTGGTCCGTTGCATCGCGTGAACGCATTGCCGCACAGGTGCGCAAGCTCAGGCGTGCCGGAGACGTCGTGGTGGTATCGATCCACTGGGGCCCGAACTGGGGCTACCACATCGACCCCGCGCAACGCGCCTTCGCCCGTGGGCTGGTGGAAAGCGGCGAAATCGACATCGTGCACGGGCATTCCTCGCATCATCCGCTGGGGATTGAGCTGCATGCCGGCAAGCCGATCCTGTACGGCTGCGGCGATTTCATCAACGACTACGAGGGCATCGGCGGCTACGACGCTTACCGGCCGGACCTGGCGCTGATGGCCTTCGTCAGCGTCGAGGCCGGCGGCAGCGCCGACCTGCGGCTGGTGCCGTTGCGGCGCAGCCATTTCCGGCTGGCCTATGCGCGCGAAGTGGATATGGCATGGCTGCACGCCATGTTTGAGGACGAGGGACGGGCACTCGGCACCCGGGTGGAGCGCAGCGGATTGCATGAACTGCGTTTGTGGGCGGCATGAGCCTCAGTCCATGAAAAAGCCCGCCGTTGCGGCGGGCCGCCCGAAAGCGAATCGCCAGGCGTCAGTGGCGATGGATCATGTGGTCAAACCATGTGCGCACCGACTGCTCCTGCTGCTGCAGCAGCGTCGGGTTCTTTTCCCGCAACATCCAGATGGCAAATGCGGCGCACGCAACAAGGGCGATCAGGACCAGCGCGGTAATCAAGGTGGCGGCCATAGCAACCTCCTTTGGACAATGGTTGCACCTACAGTGTAGTTCGCCTGGCAGCCGTCACAGAAAGCAGAAAGGCCAGCCTTGATGGCTGGCCTTCCGGTTATTCCAGTGCCACGTGAGTTGGTTCTGTGTAACGCTTCCGCAGAGTGCTGATCCGCTTCTTCATTCACTGCCCGACTCTAGCTCTCTCGCCCATCCTGCGGCACCCCAGGACATAACTGCAGCATAGTACAAATCCCCGCGGATAACAGCGCGCGTTCAGCAGACGGCAATGCGGTCGTCGATAAGGCGGATCTGGCCGCCAGGCTTGTCTTCCATCACTTTGAGCACGCGGCTGCCTACCTGCAGCGTGACGCCGCCATGGATGCGGCGCGCGGCGTCGATCACGGCATTGGCGGCCGGCTGCATCTGCTGCCCCAGCCCGGTCAGGCGTGCGTCCAGCTCGAACAGGTCGCGCGACAGCTTGAACAGGGTCGCGCGCGCCTTCTCGCGCAGGTCGCCCACGGCTTTCTCTGGATGCCTGGCAAAGAAATCCACCAGCTGTCTGACTTTGTTCTGCTCTTCCAGCATGCGGCGGAGCTCGGCTTCCAGCGCGGCGCGCTGTGTGTCGGCGTAGGGATTGAGGCCGACCTGGATGTTGGTGGCGGTACCCGCCGGGGCGCCCAGCACCGCGGCGCGCACCACCAGCAAGGCACGGCTGCGGCCGCCGCTGATGCTGCCCTGCGCGCCGGTGCCGCCCACCACGATGCGCTCGCCGGCAGCAACGTCGCTCTGCCGGATGCCGCTTTCGACGTTGACCTCGGTGCCGGCCTCGACCACGGCGTTCTCGATAAAGCGTGCTTTCACCGCACCCTTGCAGCGCACGCTGGCGCGGCTGATGCCGCCTTCGGCGCGGCCGGTGTCGGCCTTGCCGATGATGCCGCCCTTGACGATGACATTGCCGCCGGCCTCGACATTGGCGGCTTCGATGGTGCCCTCGACCACCACGTCGCCACTGACGTTGACCGACATGCCGGTGCGGATATCGCCCGACACGCGCAGCGTGCCGTCGAACGCCACATTGCCTGAGTGCAGGTCGACCGAATCCACCTGCACCACGGGGCTGACCGAGATGCCGTGCACGCCGACCACCGGCGATCCTGCGATCACCGCGCGCAGCAGCTCCGGATCGTCGGCATCGGCGGCAGCGCCGGCCAGGCCTTCGGCAAAGGGTGGATCATCGACCGGATCGGCGGCGACGGGCTTGCCGAACACGTCGACGCCGTCATTGCCACGCACCGCCGGGATACGCCGCATCAGCGGCGTGCCGGGGCTGACCAGCAGCAGGTTGCCCAGGTCGCGCAGGTCGACCTTGCGGCCTCGTCGTCAGGCTGCGCCGGCTTGCGCGGCTCGAGCAGGTTGATAAAGCGCGCCGGCTCACCCTGGCGCGGCGCGGCGCCGGCGGCAATGGTGCGCAGCTCGCAACCGCCTTCGGCCAGCGCGGCGTCCAGTGCCAGGGCCTGGATCGGTGCCGCCACGCCGCGTTCCGCCACGGCGCGGCGGATGGCTTCCGCGCTGACCGGGCGGCCGCCTTCGGCTGGCAGCAGCGTCAGCCGCACGGCCAGGCCGTCAGCGGTGATGTCGAGCTCGAATGCGCCGTCGATCAGCGTGCCGATGGTGGCATCGATCTCATGCTCGGCCCGCTGGCATTGCGCGAGGAACTGCGCCACCGCGCGCGCATCCAGCCGCGCCCCGGCCCAGCCCAGGCCGTCCAGGCATTGGCGCAGGCTGGCCTGGTCCGGCGGCAACCTGCCTGGCTGCGGCGTGTAGCGCGCATGCACCTGCTCGCCTGGCTCGGCAAGCTCCAGGCGCAAACCCGACTCATGCGTCATGCGTCCCCTGAATCGTCTTGTGGAGCCGCGCGGCGGGTGCCGGCGCTCCGCTTGTTATCGATCCATCACCAACGGCAGCAGCGCAGAGAACTTTAGCGCACAGCCCCCGCGCCGGCGGGCATCCATGCCTTCGTGGACAAGCCCGGGGGACGATCCGGACAATGCGCGGGCTATTTGACCGAGACCACCTCGATGGTGCCGGTCTGGCCGTTCTGCACGACCTCCTGCTTCATGACCAGGCCCGTGTCGGGGCAGTACCAGTCCGTGACGCTGGCGCTCGCCGGCGGCACCGACACGGTGTGGCCCGCCACCGTGACCGGCGCCATGGTCGTGCTGCGCTCGTAGCGGACCGGCCAGCAGGATTTCTGGCCGAGGCGGGTGGGAATGGTCGCGCGCTTGCCGACGACCTTGCCGCCGATGGTGACCTTGGCGGACGGGATCCTGGCCTGGCCGGCGCCCTGACCGGCGGCGGTCATCTGCAGGTCCATGCGCACCGTCTGCGACTCGCCCGGCAGCCGCTGCCCTTCCGCTTCAATGACGCCGCCGTAGGCGAGGGTGCCGACCGCGCTGCTGTCGAGCATGCCCGATGCCGTGCCGGCGGCGCTCTTGCCCTCAACCTTGCCCGGCGCGCCGCCGCGTGAGATGGTCAGGCGGTCTTCGATCACCGCCATGGTGTAGTCCAGCCGCGTCTCGTTGGCCGAGCCGGCCGCGGCCACATTCGACACGACGCTGATATTGGCATTGCACTGGCCCTTGCCCGACTTGCGCACGCCGGACACGGACATGGTCGCCGTGCCCGGCGCACCGCCCTGCATCGTCATGCGGATCTCGCCGCCGTCATGCATCCACGGCGCATCGCAGACGCCGGCCAAAGCTGCTGCCGGCAGCAGCAGGGCAGCCAGGGCCACGCCTGCGCCAAGCGCCGTGCGGCGGTCCAGGGATTGACGCGCGCGAACGCGGTCGGAATTCTTCGGCATCTGTCGCCTCTCCATTGGTCAGTTCAGCCAAGCACCGGCACGCTGGCGTTGCGGCGGGCCGGTGTCAGTCCTTGCATTGCGGCATGTCGCGGAAGCTGTCGCGCACCGTCGCACAGGATTGCGCCAGGCCATCCTTGTCGGAGACGCCGGCCCAGCGCGTGCGGATGGATTCCAGCTCGCCGGGCAGCCCGTCGCGCAGGGTCTGGGCGGCAGCGGCCTGCCCGGACTTAGCGAGCTTGGCCGCCATGTTCTCGGTGCAGGCGCGCTGCGCGGCCTCGGCTTCCTGGCAGGCTTTCGGCAAGGCATCGCTGGCCGCGGCGGAACGCCCTTCTTCCTTGCCACAGCTGGCAACGGCCAGCGCCAGCATGACCGGCAGGCAGGCGCGCGGGATCCAGTACGACTTCATGACTTCTCCTTTTTCTTCACCGCGGAGGCGGGGGGTTTCTGATACGAGACAATGACCAAGCCGCCTCGCTGCGCCGGCGCCGCCGGCTGGCGCAAGGGCGCCGCGGCGCTGTCGTCCTCGCCGCCGCGCAAGCGCGCATAGCGGCCCAGCACCTGTGGCACATAGGCCTGGGTCTCGGCGAATGGAGGGATGCGCGACCCGTGGCGCAGCACCGCGCCTTCGCCCGCGTTATAGGCGGCCAGGGCCAGGCTGGTGTCGCCGTTGAAGCGCGACAGCAAGCCGCCCAGATAGGACGCACCGGCCTGCAGGTTCTGGGCCGGATCATAGGCATCGGTCACGCCCAGCATGCGTGCTGTGGCGGGCATCAGCTGCGTCAGGCCGATGGCGCCCTTGACGGAGGTGGCTTGCGGGTTCCAGCCTGACTCCACCTCCACCATTGCCATCAGCAGATGCGGGTCCACTGCCGCGGCCTGCGCAGCGCGGTGCGCGAGGGCGACCAGGTCGGAGGGTGGGGATTTGCTGGCGACGACAACAGCCTTTGCCACTGGTTGCGTTGGCAGCCCGATAAACGCCCGCGCCGGCAACGCAGCGGGCGCCGCAGTGGGAGCCACTTCTGCCGACCCGTGGCTGCGCGACGTGAGGAAGGTCACGCCGCTGCCGCGGTCGGCATGCATGACGATCTCGGCGCCGGCCGGAACCGCGCCCGCCAGCAGCAGCATGGCCGCCACGACACTGCGCGCCGGCGCGGCCGCAAGCGCAGGCATCACTGCTTGGCCAGCTCCACGCGGCGGTTCTGCGCCCGGCCGAATGGCGTGTCGTTGGGCATCAGCGGATGGGTGGCGCCATAGCCCTTGGCATCGAGCCGGCCGGCGGGCACGCCGGCGCCTTCCAGGTAGCGCTTGACGGCGGCGGCGCGGCGTTCAGACAGCGGCTGGTTGCGCGCGTCGCCACCGGTGCTGTCGGTATGCCCCTCCACGCGCAGGCGCCAGTCCGGATGCGCCAGCACCGCCCTGGCGGCGCGGTCCAGCAGCGGCCGGGCCGCCGCGCTCAGCACGTCGGAATCGGTTTCGAAGTTGACGCCGTAGAGCTGCACGCGGCCCGCGCCTTCCAGTGCCTGGCCGATGGGATCGGGGGCGGCCTCGGCTTTCGGGAAGCACGGCGGGGCCTTGTCCGCCAGGCGCCAGCCGCCGGCTTCGCGCACACTGTCGAAGGTGCGGGCGTCGCCCTTCACCAGCGCGGCATAGACATGGCTGCCGTCCGGGCTGAATGCCATCGCACCCTTCTCAGCGGCACCCTCGGTGGTGCGCCGGAAGGCCAGCAGGGCGCCGTTTTCCAGCCCGCCGGAAATCGTGCCCAGCACCTGCGTGATCTTCATCTGCCGGTTGCTGTAGTCGCCCTCCACGTAGCAGCCTTCCACCGCGGCGCCGTCCTGGTGAAGCAGCACGTAGCCGGTCGAACCGAATTCCACCGGGAACTGGTAGATGCCGCCCACCTGGCGCACCTTGTCGGCTGCGGCCTCGGGCTTGCCGTAGGCCATGAACTGCTGCAGGCCGATCTGGCCCTCGTCCTGGTCGCCCGCCCAGCGGTTGCCGGTAAGCGTCAGGCGCAGGGCCTCGGCCTTGACGGGCTGGGCCAGCGGCACGCGGGTATCGAAGCCGTCCTGCCCCGGCAGGTCCGCATCGTAGATCACGGTCCAGGGGCCTTGTGTGCCGCCTGCGGAGGCTTCGACGCGGGCATGGCGCGCATTGCTGCGCGCCCCGGCATCGGACAGGCCGCGCAAGCGCAGCACGTCGACGGAAGAGGCCTGCGCCAGCGCAATCACCAGCTCCTGCCGGCTGCCGTTGCGCATAAAGCCGGCATGGTCCGGAATCTCATTGAGCAGCGGATACCACGAGCGGTCTTCCTTGTCGCGGTTGACCACGAACGCGCCGGCCCACAGGCCGGCAACGTTGGTTTGCGCAGGCGTTGCCGGCGCCGATGCCACGGGCTGGGCCGAGGCCGCTGCAGGCGCGGGCTGCGCATCGCCTTGTGCGGCGGCGTTGTCAGCGGGCTTCTGCTTGCAGCCCGCCATCGCCAGCAGGGCCACCACGCCCAAGCCGATGGCGGCCTTGCGGGTCGTCAGTCCAAACGTCATTCCCTTCAAAGCACTTCCCCTTCTTCTTTTTGTGATGCCGGCCTGGCCGGTGCGCGCCTTAATGCGGAGCGCGCATCAGCATGTCGATCTTCTGCAGCCGCGCGCGGACTTCGCGCTCCAGCGGCGCCAGCGTTTCCGGGCTTGCGCCGGCCTTGCTGGCGCGCGCGTAGTTCGCGAGCGCCTCGTTCATGCCGCGCTGCTCATCCGCCAGCGCCCGCTTGACCAGCTCGCGCTCATCGGTGGCCGCCACGCTCGGAATCGCCGCCTGCGCGGCGCCCGCGACGGCAGCCTGCGCCAGGTCGGGCGCGTCGCCGCGTCCGGACGGCGCCGACGCCTGTGGCGCGGAAGCCGCCGGCGCCCGCGCTGCGGACGCTGGCACGGCGCCACCAACGGCCGGCGGCGCACGCCGCGTGGTGATGATCTGCACGCCTTCCGAGCGAGAAACTTCCATCGCCGAGCGCGCCGGTTGCGGCACGAACCCGAGGTTACACAACAACAGCAACGCCAAACAACCCCGCTTCGGCAATTTTGTCGACCTTGTTGATTCTGGCATCGGTGTCTTCGGCCTTATCCCGGCAAATTTTCACAAATACTTACAAAAACGGCGACTGCGGATCCGTCAGTTGCCGCGATACGGTGATTGCATCCGCACGATCGCCTCGGATTCGAGTGGGATGCGCCATTGCGACGCCAGCGTGGCCCGTCCGGTGCAAAAATTGGGCGTGGTCGGGACCTCCAGGCCACCGTACGACCCGGTTGCCACGAAGTTGCGGATACCGTTGACGAGCGAGTAGATGGTGCGGTCGGCAAATGGCACGAACATTTCATAGCAGTACGTCACCCGGATCTTCAGCAGGTTGGCGTCCTGGATATTGAGACCCGAAGACGGTCCGGCGCTGGTGGCGCGGTACATCAGGCTGTCGTTGGGGATCTCCCGCGTGGCCTTGCCGGCGTAATAGCCGCTTCGTCCAAAATCCTGCAGCGCCGCCGGCGTCGGGTTCAGCACGTCGATCCTGGCCTGGGTGCGGGCTTCGAACTGGGCCCTGGCATAGCCAGTGGCATGCGCGGTACGGTCGGCAGAGCGCACGAACAGCGGCGTCAGCCCCAGCGCCAGCCCCTTGCGCATGCTGGCCAGCCGCCCGTGGTCGACGGCGCCTTCCCGCGCGGCCTGCAAGGCGGCGTGGTCGAGCGTGGCCTTGGCCTGGTACAGCAGCCCGAACTGGATCACGCCCAGGCACAGCAGCAGCAGCGCCGGCGCGATGATCAGGAATTCCACCGCGGACTGTCCCCGTGCCCCGCGCCGTGCCGCATGCATCGGCTTGTGGCTCATGGTCCCTCCTCCCGCATCTCCAGGGTCTGGCCCGGCGCAATCCCCAGCGCCGCCGCCCGCCCCGCCCCAAGCTCGAGCGTCTGGCGCGCGCGCCAGTGGGCACGCACACGCTGGCGCCCGACGCACGGATGCACCGCCAGCACGCGCTGCCGCTTGTCGAGAAAGACCACGTCGATCGACATGCGCATGCCAAAGGTGTGTACCGCGCCGCAGGGGGATAGCAGCAGGGCTTCGTCCGGCGCCATGGACTCGCGGCTGAGCAGCCCCGCCATGCGCTCGCGCGTGGTGGCGGCCACCGACACGCGCACGCCGGTGTCGAGCGTTCCGTGGCTGGCCCGCAGGTAGAGGCGCGCCTGCCTCACAGCAGCCCTTCCTGCATGAACTTCATCACGATCGGGAAGCCAAGCACGATGAAGGTGACCGGGAAGATAAAGACCACCAGCGGAAAGATCAGCTTGACCGGCGCCTCCATGGCCTGCTTTTCCGCGCGCTGGAATCGCTCCGTGCGCCGCTGCTCCGACTGGAAGCGCAGCGTGGCGGCCAGCCCCGAGCCCATGCGTTCCGCCTGGATCACGGCACCGACGAAATTGGTGACCTCCTTCACGCGCAAGCGGTCATCCATGCGGCGCAGCGCATCGGCGCGGCTCAGGCCTGACTTCAGGTCGCGCAGCACGTGCTCGAACTCGCGCCGCAGCGGGCCCTCCGGCCCCTTCTCCACTGCCTGCAGCAAGGCGCCGTTGATGTTCAGGCCGGCCTCCACGCTCAGTGTCAGGAAATCCAGAAACACCGGCAGGTGGCGCGTGATCTGCAGCAGGTTGCGCTTGCGCACGTCGCGCAGCCAGATCCGCGGATAGAAGAAGCCCAGCGCGCCCGCGCCAAGCAACAGCACCGGCGAGAACGCGCCCAGCCCCAGCATGGCAATGCCTGCCAGCAGGCAGAACGCCAGCGCCGAAACGATCGACAGCGACAGGAACTGGCGCGCCGTCATCAGGAACGACATGCCCGTCAGGCGCAGCTGTTCGTCCACCGCGGCGCGCAGCGCCTTCGGCGTGATCCAGACGAAATGGTGGTCGAAGAAGCGCACCACCGGCCAGACCGCGCGCAGCGACGGCGGCAGCGGGTCGAGGTAGTCTCGCGCCTCGTCGGGCACGGCCACGGTGAGGCGGCGCATGGCCATGGTGGTGGCGGCAAGCACGCCGACCAGGCCGGCGGCAAGGGCGAAGGCAACAACGAGCATCATGGTCGGCCCCGTTCAGACATCGATATGGGTGATCTTGCTGATCGCCTTGTAGCCAAGCAGCTCCATCACCGCGATCACGGACAGCGTGCCCCAGCCGATCGGCGAATTGAACAGCGGCGCCATCGCCACCGGCTCCATGTGGTTCAGCACCACGATCAGAAACAGCGGCAAGCCCGTCATCACCAGGCCCTGCATCTTGCCCTGCGCGGTCAGCGCGCGGATCTTGCCTTCCATCTGGTGCTTCTCGCGCAGCGTGCGCGCCACGGACTCCAGCGTCTCGGCCAGGTTGCCGCCCACCTCGCGCGAGATCGTGATGGCCGCGGTCACCATCAGGAAATCGGGCACCGGAATGCGCCTTTCCATATTGCGCAGCGCGTCCATCAAGTCCACGCCAAGCCGGACTTCGCGCATCAGCAGGTCGAACTCCTGCGAGATTGGCGGCCGCGACTCGGCCACCACGCTTTCCAAGGCCATCGGGAAGCTGGCGCCGGCACGCAGCGCGCTCGACATCATCAGCAGCGCATCCGGCATCTGGTCTTCGACAGCCATCAGGCGCTTGCGCTGCATCTTCTTCACCAGCCCGCGCGGCAGCAGCAGGCTCACCGGAATGCTGAGCACCGCGAAGAACACGTTCTGCGATACCAGGTAGGTCAGCAGCGGCAGCGCGAATACCGCCACCACCGAGATGCCGGCCACCTGCCGCATATTGATGAAGATGAAGAGATCGGCCAGCGAGGCCTCGACCTCGGTCGCCAGCGTCTGCGTGTGCCGCACGAACCAGCGCTTGCCCTGCGACAGCACGGCCCACGCAATCAGCACGGTCATCAGGAAGGCGCCACACAGCACCAGGGCAAGGTTCATATGGCCTCCTTACTCGTCGCGGGCGGTGAAGATGCCCGTATTGACCTGAATGCCGCGCCGGATCAGGTCCTGGTAGAAATCCGGGATATATGAGGTGGCGACATAGCGCCCCTTGACCTTCCCGTCGGCACCGTAGCCTTCCTCGCGGAACATGAACACGTCCTGCAGCTGCACCACGCCCGTTTCCATGCCGCTGACCTCGGTGATATGCGTCACGCGCCGCGAGCCACAGGAAAAGCGAGTCTGCTGCACGATCACGTCGACCGCCGAGCAGACCTGCTCGCGAATGGCCTGCACCGGCAGGTCCAGCCCCGCCATCAGCGTCATCACCTCAAGACGCGACAGGCAGTCCCGCGGCGAGTTGGCGTGGGCCGTCGTCAGCGAGCCGTCATGGCCGGTGTTCATGGCCTGCAGCATGTCCAGCGCTTCCCCCCCGGCATTCACCGACGACGATGCGGTCCGGGCGCATCCGCAGGCAGTTCTTGACCAGGTCGCGGATCGTCACCGCGCCCTTGCCTTCCATATTGGGCGGCCGCGCTTCCAGCGACACCAGGTTGGGCTGCGACAGCTGCAGCTCGGCCGCATCCTCGACCGTGACGATGCGTTCGTCGTCCGGGATAAAGCTCGACAGCACGTTCAGCAGCGTAGTCTTGCCCGAGCCCGTACCGCCGGAGATCACGATATTCGCGCGCCGCTCCACGGCAGTGCGCAGGAACTCCAGCATCTCGGGCGACAGCGAGCCGAAGGCGACCAGGTCTTCGCCCCTGAGCTTCTTGCGCGAGAACTTCCGGATGGTGATGTTCGGCCCCTTGAGGGCAAGCGGCGGGATCACCGCGTTCACGCGCGAGCCATCGGGCAGGCGCGCATCGACCATCGGCGAGCTTTCATCGATGCGCCGCCCCAATGGCGCGACGATGCGTTCGATGGCGCCCAGCACGGCGCGGTCGTCGGTAAAGATCACTGGCGAGCGCGTCAGCCGGCCGGCGCGCTCGACAAAGATCTCGTCATGGCAATTGACCATGATTTCCGAGACCGCGTCATCGTCCAGCAGCTCTTCAAGCGGACCCAGCCCGATCACTTCGTCGAAGACGCTCTGCTTTAGCGCGTCCAGTGGGATCTCCTGGCTGCGGAACACGCTCTCTTTGAGGATGTCGTCGAGCAGCGAGCCGACCAGTTCGCATAGTTCGTCCTCGGCCATGCGCGCGACGTTGACGCGGCGCAGGTCGAGCGCCGCGATCAGGCGCTGGTGCGCCTGCTTGCGCAGTTCCACGCCGCGCGGCGAGTTGATCGGCGCGCGCAGCGCCTCGTCTGCCGGCGGCAGCGGTACCGCGCGGGCAGGCGCAGCCTTGGCGGCCGCCGGGGCCGGTATCGGCGCAGGCACTGGCACTGGCGGCCTGGAAGCGGGCACGGCTTCACGCAGCACCGGTGCGCCTTGCGACTGCAATGGCGGTACGGTCGCCGTCTCGCCTGGCGGCGACGGCATCGGCGCCGCTGTCGACAGGTGAGGCGCGGGAGCGCCGCCCTGCGATGGTTGGGCGTGGTGCTGCGGCGGCGATGGCTGCGCCGCCACGCCCGTTCCGGCACGCCCCGGCTCGGCTAGGACCGACAGCACGAACCCGCCGATCTCGATCTGGTCGGCCGCCGCCAGCGGGCCATAGCGCGTGATCGGGTCGCCGTTGATCAGCGTCGAGGCAATGCCGCCCTGATCCTCGATATACCAGCCGCCGTTGTGTCCTTCGATGCGGGCGTGGAGCTTGCCGATCAGCAGGCCCTTGAGGACGATGTCGCAGCCGGGATCCTTGCCGATGGTACAGCCCGGCCCCTTGACATGGATCACCTCGGCGCTGCCATTGCGCTGCTGCAGGCGGATATTGAGCATGGGCGGATCAGCCCCCCTTCATCGGGTCAACCGCGGGCGGCGGCAGCGGCGGGCGCTTCTGCTCCATCACTTCCTGCTCGCGCACGGCATTCGCCGCGGGCAGCGGGCTTGGCTCGCCGAAGCGGTGGCGGTAGTTGGCATCGACATCCGCACCACGCTGCAGCAGCGCGGCGTTTTCCGGGCTGGCCGGGTCATAGACGACGGGGGTGACAAAGATCACCAGGTCGCTCTTGTTGTTGCGGAATTCGTCGGAACGGAACAATCGCCCCAGGATGGGAATACTGCCCAGCAGCGGCACCTTGTCGACCGCCTTGGATGCGTCGGCATTGACCAGTCCCGAGATCGCCAGCGTTTCGCCCGCGCGGATCGAAGTCTCGGAGGTCGTGCGGCGCGTCAGGAACGCCGGGAAGCCGCCGAACGATACGGAGGGATCGATCTGGCTGATCTCGGTCTCCAGCGTGGTGGAGATGACGTTGTCGACGTTCACCGCCGGGCGGATGTTGAGCTTGATGCCGTACGGCTTGTAGTCCACGTCGGTGGTGCCGAACGCGCCAGCCTTGGGAATCGGCACTTCGCCGCCGGCCAGGAAGGTGGCCAGCCCGCCGCTCTTGCTATTGAGCTCCGGCGCGGCGAGCACGTAGGCATCGCCATCGGAGATGGCCAGGTTGATGCGCGAGAAGATGGTCGTGGCAATGCCGAGATAGAAACCGCTGGCGGCGCCGGCCACCTGGCTCGGGGTATCGGTGAAGGTGGCCGCATCGGTGGATGGCAGCGTCCGATAGCGCCCGGTGTGCACCGGATTGCCCGCGAACGCGATCTGCGGCCCGTTGAAGCTCTGCTGCCAGGCGATGCCCAGCTTCTCCATGCCGCGCCGGGTGATCTCCATGATGTGCACCTTGAAGTGCACGGTCTTCTTCAGGGCATCGCCCTCGTCGGCGCGCACCAAGTTGACCACGCTGTCCAGGCCCGAGGTGGCGGTCTTGATCAGCGGCACCATCTGCGGATCGACGATGCCCGACAGCACCACGCTGGGACCCACCACTTCGATCTTCAGGCCGCGCACGCTGCCCAGCGACGCCCGCAGGCGCTGGGCCACGTCGGCCGTATCGGCCGGCGCCACGCGCAGCTTGCCCTGCAGCGCGACGCCGCGCTCGTTCCAGACGATCAGGCTGGTGGTGCCGATTTCCTCGGCCAGCAGCAGCAGGCGGCCGTCGACCACCGTGCTGCTGACCAGCGCGCCGTTGCCGATGGCCACGCGCTTGATGGTGCCTGGCACCTCGAGCGCGCGCACCTCGCCCTTGAACAGCTCGATCGCGCCAAAGCGCGCCGGCACCTCGTACGACTGCGGCTGCGCGCCAGTGCGGGCCGCGGTGGTCACGGGCTCGGCGGCCCAGGCCCCCGAGGCCAACGCGGCTGCCGCCAGTCCTGCCATACCCCCGCGCGCCGCGTGGCGCGCCCCCTTACCCGTTTTCCCGTCCGGTGCTCTGTGTACCGTGACCGCCTGCAGGCGACCGGCGTTGCCGCCGGCCTGCGCGAAAGACCCATCCATTGCGTGTTCCGTCAGTTGGTGTTCTGGACAATCTGATGTCGTGCTGCCGCCGCGCTCAACGCGAGGCCGGCCGGCCCGCCATGGCGTTGGCGGCATTGGCAACCGCGCCCTGCTGGGCCTGGGCGAGGCCGCCCGCGGAACCGCCCATGGAGCCCCCATTGGCCAGCGCCGAAGAAATGGCGTTGCCGATGTCCTGCGCGGTAGGCAGCTTGGAGATCATGTTGGCGCCTGCGGAACGGCCACCGACGATGTATTCGATGGCCGCTTCGTCGCCCCCGGCAAAGAGCGCGTGCTCGCTGACCGCGATCTGCGGGGTCGCGGTCTTGTCGGCCGCATTGCGCAGCACCGCGCGCAGGCTGCCGACCTTCTGCGCCAGCGCCAGACGCGCCGCCTGTTCGGGCGACACCATCAGCGTGAGGCTGTCGTAGTCAGGGTTCGTCTCCATGCCCTCCGCGCCCTCCGCGGCCTGCGCCGCCATGGCTTCGCCATAGTCGCGCGGGCGCACGTCCTGGCCGGTGGCCAGCACCAGCATGTCCGACATCAGCAGGCGCGCGGTCTGCTTGTCGGTGCCGGCCGCGGTGGGCGAGGTGGCGCTGATCAGGAACAGGTCGACATGGTTGCCCGGCTTGAGCATCTTGGCCGTCGAGTTGACCATGTCGACCTCGATGGTGAAGGCGCGCTTGCCGGGCTTGAGCAGGTCGGAGAAATCACGCGACTGCAGCGCTTCCACGTCCGCGCGCCGCACCGGCTGGCCCTGCCGCACCTGGCGCACCAGGCGCAGGTCTGCCACCTTGTCGAAGCTGCTCGCCAGGATCATGTCTTCGTAGACCAGGTCGGCCGGGATCTCCCGCGCCGCGAAGCCATTGCCGTCGATCACCGTGCCCGGCGCGGCGTTGCGCACCGGCACCATGACGGCCACGCGGCGGCCCTCGTTCAGTTGCGCGGCCAGTTGCTCTTTCAGCGCCGCTTCGCGCCCGCTCAGGAAGCGGTAGATCCACAGTGTCAGCAGGCCGGCGACCAGCACGGCGATGACCAGGACGACCCAGGGATTCCCGATGATTGAATGAATCTTGATTTTCTTCAGCATGAATGTGCTTGCAGTGGCCAGACGCCGCCCGATGGCGGTGCGTCAGGGAAGTGACAGGGAAAAGCTGTACGCCTGAAAGAAGGACCTGAACGCCGCGGCCAGCATGCTGATGACCGAGTTGTCGCCGCCGGCAACCAGCACGGCAACGACCAGCAGCGTGATGACGATGTATTCGAACGCGGCCTGTCCGCGCTGGCGCCTGCTACGGATTGCCATCGCCCTACTCCGGCCGCGCCACGGAGATCACCGCGTCGGTCTGGCCGGCGCGGTCGACAAAGGTGGCATCCATGCGTTCCTGCTGCCGCTGCATGGCCAGCGTGAGGCCCTCGATACGGCCCGAACCATCGGCCATGGGTGCGGGCATCTGCACCACCGAACTCCAGCCCTGCGCCGCCAGCCGCTCGGCGGCGCGCTGCCGCACCACCTGCGCGTTGCCGGGCAGCCGGACCACCAGGGTGCGCCCGCGCAGGCCGCGGTCCGTGCTCTGGACGTCCGACAAGACCTTGGCGCCGGGCGGCAGGCCCAGTTCGCCCAGCCCCGTGCCGGACGCCACCGGCGCCAGCTTGCTGACCGAGAAGATGCCCGCCACATGCCCGCCCGGCGCGGGCCTGGGTTCAAGCGACAGCACGTAGTGGCAAATCCCGTCGATCGCGCTCAGCACGTACTGGCCCCCGGCCCGCTGCCCGCGCGCCGGCACGCCTTCACGCGTCCAGTACTGGCGCCACGCGTCCGAGACCGCTTCAGCGGTGCCGGCAAACTCCATCGTCAGCACCCGCGTAGGCAGGCCGTTGACCACCATGTCGGTGCCGACCGCATGCGCCCGGGCAGGTGCAACCGGCTGCCGGGTGCAGTCTGTCGCGGTGGCAGCCGCGGCAGACCAGGCGAGCGCGGCCGGCAGCAGCGCGGCCAGCCAGCGCATCCGGACGCTATGCACCCAGCCTCTCATCAGCGGCTCCCAAGGCGGTCGGCGGGGACCACGTCGGGCTGGATGCGGCCCAGGTCCAGTTGCAGGATTTCCGGCCCGAAGGCGGCCAGCCCCACGGTCAGCGCGGTATCGATCACACCGCCCTTGCTGGTGGGCACCGCTTCCTTGATCACGGCGAGCGTGCCGTTGCGCCCCTCGGGCGTCCAGGCGTTGGTCAGCAGCACGGTGTGATCCTGCATGCCAAAGCCGGTCCAGCCCGGCCACAGCGCGCGCAGGGCCGCGTTGTCGCCGGCGACGGACAACCCCACCTCGGCCCGGTAGAGGTTGCGCGTGGCCAGGTCGAAGCCGGCGCTGACCGCGTTGGCCGCACCCATCGCGGCCGTGATCGGCTTGAGCGTGGCGGCCGGGGTTTCGTCCACGCCGCTGCCCAGGGTCACGTCGGCATAGTTGCGCAGCATGTCCAGGCCGGCATGGTCCTTCCACATCGGCGCCATGCCACCGGGCAGCCGGCGCGCCGAGCGGTCGCTCGACGCCAGCGCGGCCTGGTCGTGCCCCAGCACGCGCTGCACGAATTCGCTGCGGATCTCTTCGTCACCCTTGCTGGCGAAGCTGCCATGGGACGCGCGCCAGCCCGGGTCGACGGTCCAGACGGTGCGCTCCCAGCCGGCATAGCGCGAGGCCATCAGCGCCTTGTTGCGCACGTCGCTGAACTTGCCCAGCATCGCCATGCCGAGAAACAGCACGCCGAGCACGGTCATCGCGGCGATCACGAATTCGATCATTGCCTGTCCGGCTGCCGGGTTCGGCCTGGCTGGCCTGCGCATGCGCATGTCCGCTCCCTCAGTTGCCCTGTGCCGCGATCGCGGCAACGCGTTCGAGATCGCTGGTCTGCGTCAGCGATGCCTGCCAGTACGGATTGAAGAGGCTCGGGTATTCAACGCGCGAATCGGCGCGCCGCCACCCCGCTGCGCTGCGCAGCGCACCCGCCATGCCACCGCTGTCGGTCGGGCGGATAAAGTACGCGCTGCCGCTGGCTAGCGCGCGCATCATGCCGCCGGCCATGCGCTCGTCCAGCGTCAGGCGATCGCCGCCCGGCAGCACGCGCGAACTGGTGACGACTGAAGTGTCCTGGCGCTGCGCCTCGATCGTGATTGAAGGCGCGCGGTTGAAATCGTCAGCGGGCCCGGTGCCAGGCTTGGGCTGGTTGCTCAGGTCAGCGTACTCCTGCAATCCCGCGGGCCGGTTGTGCAGCGTCTTGCCCGGACCAGACGAGTACTGCATCTGGGCGGCGATCAGCGTCAGCGGGTTCAGCAGCGAACCGCCGAAGTTGCTGTAGCCGCCATAGCCGGTGCGTCCCGAATAGCGCCCACCCGGGCCATTCGCAGCGCCGCCGCGCCCGACACTGGACACCGTGGGGATGGCAAAGCCGACCGGCCCGGCCGGCGTGGCCCAGACACAGGCAAGCGTGCCGTTGGCCTGCGAGGCATCTAGGGCTTCCCAGCCCTTCTTGTCGCGGCGCAACTGCGTGCCACCGTCATGCGTGACGACGGTCACCATGATGGCCACCACGGCGCCCTTGCAGCCCTTGTAGGCAGTCGGAACCGCCGTTGGCGAGCGCGGCGAGCCGCGGTCCTTCAGGAAGCCGTCGAGCGTGGCGCCGTCGGTGGTGACGTCGGCAAAGCGATCCTTGCCGGTGGCCGATCCCTGCTTGGGGTTCTGCGGATCGGTCACGGTGGTGAACTTGGTCCAGCGGGCCAGCTGCACCCCGTAGCGGGGGCCAAAGAAGTAGCCGGAACTGACCGTCGAATCCGGCTGGTTGCGCTTGGCGACTTCGTCAGTCACCAGCGGCACCGCAGCAATGGTGCCGGCGTGGTAGGCGCGCTGCGCCATGCTGAGTGCGGCGATGATGTCATCGAGCCCGGTCACCAGCGGCGGCAGCAGCGTGTTCAGGGCGGAGCGCACCGGCGTGATCGCGGCCTTGCCCAGCTGCTTGGGGGTGGTCCACAGCAACTGCCCGTCGGAAAAGATCTTGACCAGCGTGTCGATCCAGGTGTTGTCCGTGTAGGTGCCTTTCAGCTCGTCGATCCACGACTTGAGGCTCACGGCCTGCGCCACGGCCACCTGGTTGGCCACCATCGCGCGGTTCGCGTAGGCGGCAAAGTTGTAGTCGCGCGCCTGCAGCACCGCGGCGCTATAGGCCGCGGCGTCTGCCGTGTTCTGCAGCTTGGTCTTGGCGCTGGTCAGCTGGCTCGCGTTGAAGGCAAGATACAGGGCCAGCCCGCCGATGACGAGGAACACCAGCGCGAAGGCGAGTGCCTGACCGCGCTGGCCGGGACGGCTGCGTCGTTGCGCAAGACCTGTTTTGCCCATGTTCCGGAATCGCGAGTGCTGGAGAACAGCAATCAACTGGCGGCGGTGCCGCTTAGTTGTTCTTGCCCGTGTCGTTGCCGACGTTGTAGTTGTTCAGCCCCTTGCCCTGGTTGGCCTTGGAGCTGGCATCGTCCGCAGCGCTGCCGGCTTGCTTGATGGCCTGCTTGGACGCCGAGTTCTTGCCGGCCATTTCCTGGGCGAGGCCCGCGGTCTGGTTGCGGATGGTCTGGCCGAACATGGCGTAGACGCCGATCGCCGACACCGCGATCAGTGCCACGATGATGATGTATTCGGTCATGCCCTGACCTTGCTGACGCGCTTTGCGGCGCAGATTTGCCAATGTCATAACGACTCCTTCCATGGGAATGCACAGAAACGGTTGCGCCATATGAAAGGCGCCTCATATGGAAGCCATATGTAAAGAAAAGACTGATGCGGAATAGTTATCCGGCACCAGCGGCGTGCATGCTATCAAAAGGTTCCTTAAGGCCGAAGAAGAATAATTTCAATATTTTTAATAGCATTGAAACAACCCTACCAGTGACTCCCCCAAATGTAACAAAAAGTAATCATTCACAATGAGCGAGGGTTATACGAACTATTCTCGGAACCGGCCCCATTGCCAGCAATGGGGTGCTATTGAGCATTGTTTTAGGGATGACAAGCCGCGCCACGGGGCGGCAGACCGCATGCGGCCTGCCTGCTGGACTTCAAGGCGAACCGGGGCAGTCATACCGCCCCTGCCAGCTGCCCGCGGCATAAAATAAAGAAGCAAAAAAATGGCAGAACTGGATATAAAGAATGCAGTGGAAATACTGGGGGCGTTAGCACAGGAAAATCGACTCAGGATATTTTTGCTGCTCGCCGATTCGGGACCGGAAGGAATACCGGCAGGAATTATCTCCGCATCTTCCGATTTAACCCCGTCGTCCGTAACATTCCATTTAAAGGAACTGGTCAGGACCGGATTGGTTAAAAGCCGGCAGCAAGGGCGGTTCATGATTTACTCTGCCACCACCGACGGTATTTCCTCAGTACTCGCATTGGCGTTGTTGCATAAATCGAGATTGAAAACAGGGGCTCCTCGGTGACGCTGAACTCAGGCTATACGGACGGATTGCGGGCGAGCGAGCGCGACCATGCGGTTGAGCACGCCCGCACGGATAGCCACTTCGGTGGCCTGCGACCCGATTTCGCGTGCCCACAGACTGTGTCCCGTCAGCGTCTTGAGGCGGTACATCAGGGTCTCGGCCAGCGAGCGCCGGTGATAGCCGCTGGCGGCTTTCCAATCGCGTCGACTGCTCTTCTCGATGACATCGATGGCCTCGTTACGCCAGGCTGCGCCCGGCGTACTTTCGGACCAAGGCTTCGCTCCATCGCGTGGTGGAATCGAGGGCTGTGCACCTCGCGCAGCAATCTCCGCGTGGCACGGCTTGCTGTCGTAAGCGCCATCACCTCCGATGGTATCGATCGGTGTATCAACCGGGATCTGATCGAGCAGGTCGGCCAACACTTCGCCATCGCCAACGTCCTGGTGGGTCATCAGTGCAGCACAGATTTGGCCGGTGTTCGCGTCCATGGCGAGATGGACCTTGCGCCAAGTCCGGCGCTTGGACCAACCGTGCTTGCGAACCTTCCACTCGCCTTCGCCGTAAAGCTTCAGCCCAGTGCTGTCGATCACCAGATGCAGCGGCTCGCCGCTACGCGAGGCGGGCAGCACGACGTTCAGATTCTGCGCGCGGCGGCTCAATGTCGTGTAGTTCGGCACTGGCAACGTTGGGAAAGCCAGGGTGCGCAAGCTCTGCGCGAAGCCTTGCAGCGCGCGCAGCGGCAGGTGGAACACCTGCTTGAGACTGAGCAGACCCTGGATCAGCGCATCCGTATAGACGAGCGGGTGGCCACGCTTGGGCGACTGGGCTTTAGCCGGTGGCACGAGCAAGCTCTCTTCGACCCACATCGTCACGTCTCCTCGGGCTATCAGCCCCTTGTTGTACTGCGCCCAGTTCTTGACGCGGTAGACCCCCTTGGGCTCGGCTTGCTGTCGGTTGTCCTTGCGCATCGTCCCGGAAAAAGTCCAAGACACTACGCCGCTTCGTCAGAAGTTAACAGAGCCAGCGCTCCAGTCGTTGTGCGTAAACGTCAGCCCATCCGACCCCGGATTTATGCAACAACGCCACTCGCATTTCTCGGCGGGAAATGCGCTTCATTGCAGTAACGGGGCGCTGTTCCGGTGGCGCAACGCGCCGCCGGGCGTGCCGCGCCACGGGGTCGCCGTGTCCATTCCGGCACGGGTTAACCCATTCCTATCCGCCAAATCTGCGTGTTACCGGATTCATGACCCAAATCGTGTCAATTATGTTGTTTCCGGACCATTTGTCGATCTCCGAATTCCATCCTGGCCTGTGTGCAAGGCATGGCCAATCTTTTTGCTAAAGCCGGGCGACGGACCTGGTGAAATCCAATCATTCCCCGGCTCGCACCAATTCGTCAGTTTTAATATTTTTACCATTTATACCGCATCGATCCCCAAACAAGCCTGTTAGCGGTCCCATTGGCTACGCTGAGATGCCTCGCCAGCCGCGAGCCAGTGAGCCCCGCGTCACTCAGTGGGGTCTTCGGGACTTTTCGGTAAACTGTCGGTATTCCGGGACGCGCCGCGTCCCGCAGCCTGTGCAGTCCCCCTCATGTCAAATACCCACGAAATCCGCCCCGGCCAGTCCATCGAGCTGCTCAAGGAACTCCATATCCTGACGCGCGACGGCAAGATGAACCAGGACAGCCGGCGCAAGCTCAAGCAGGTCTACCACCTGTTCCAGTTCATCGAACCGCTGCTGCAGGAGGTCAAGGCCGAGCGCGGCCGCGTCACGCTGGTGGACCACGGCGCCGGCAAGTCGTACCTGGGCTTCATCCTGTACGACCTGTTCTTCAAGGCCCTGCAGGACGATTCGCACATCTTCGGCATCGAAACCCGTGAAGAACTGGTGAAGACTTCACAGGCACTGGCTGCGCGGCTGGGCTTTCCGGGGATGTCGTTCCTGAACCTGTCGGTGGCGGATTCGATCACCTCGCCGCAGTTGCCGCCCACTGTCGATGTCGTCACCGCGCTGCATGCATGCAATACCGCAACCGACGATGCGATCCGCTTTGCGCTGGCCAAGGAGGCCCGCCATATCGTGCTGGTGCCCTGCTGCCAGGCCGAGGTGGCCAGCGTGCTGCGCAGGCACAAGGGCAAGCTGCTGGCGGGCAATCCGCTGACGGAGATTTGGCGCCACCCGCTGCACACGCGCGAATTCGGCAGCCAGGTGACCAATGTGCTGCGCTGCCTGCAGCTGGAGGCGCATGGCTACCAGGTCAGCGTGACCGAGCTGGTGGGCTGGGAACACTCGATGAAGAACGAGCTGATCATCGCGCAGTACAAGGACCTGCCGCGCCGCCGCCCGGCCGAGCGGCTGGAAGAGGTGCTGGAAAGACTAGGGCTGGAAGAAATGCGCGAGCGCTTCTTCACCGCGCCGGTGTCGGCCGTGTAATCACGCGTTCCCGGGCTCGTCCTCGCCCGCCATCCAGCGCTGCCAGCCGTCGTGGCCCAGGCGGCGCATGGTGGCCTGGTTGCGCTCGTAGATGTCCGCCGCATCCGGGAACGCAGCCGCCGCGCGGGCGATGCTGTCTTCGCGCAGCAGATGCAGGATCGGATACGGCGCGCGGTTGGTGTAGTTCTCGATATCGTCTGGCCCGGTCCCGGCAAACTGGTACTGCGGATGAAAGCTGGCGATCTGCAGCGTGCCTTCCAGCCCGAGGCTGACGAGCAGGCGCTCGGCAAAATACAGCAGGTCGTTGAAGTCGAGGAAGTCCGCCGCCGCATCGGGCAGGATCAGCAGCGTGGTGTCGATCTGATCGGGGTCGGCGTCTGCCAGCAGGCGCAGTTCGCGCTCCAGGTCGTCGATCACGTCCGGCGCCTCGGTGACGGTGCTGACCACGTAGCGCACCTGCTCCTTCACGTACACGCTCTTGGCGAACGGGCACAGGTTGAGCCCGATCACGGCGCGCTCCAGCCAGTGGCGGGTGGCGGCGATAACGGTGTCTGCGGAGTGGGTGGCGGAGGTCATGATGGCAATGCGCGGCAAACCGTCATTCTAGCGCTGCCGCAGGCTCTATAATCCGCGGCGGAAACACCCCGCCCCTGCCGAGCCTCCTGATGCCCTCTTCCGCCACTTCCTCCCCTTCCCAAGCCAGCCTCGACGTGGCCGTCATCGGCGGCGGTCCGGCCGGGCTGATGGCGGCCGAAGTGCTGGCGGCGCAGGGGGCCAGCGTGGCCGTCTACGACGCCATGCCATCGGTCGGGCGCAAGTTCCTGATGGCCGGCAAGGGCGGCATGAACCTGACCCATGCCGAGCCGGAGCCGGCCTTCCTGGGCCGCTATGGCGCCCGCACCGCACAGATCGCGCCGATGCTGGCGGGCTTCGGCCCGCAGGCCCTGCGCGACTGGGTGCACGGGCTTGGCATCGAAACCTTCGTCGGCAGTTCCGGCCGCGTCTTCCCGACCGACATGAAGGCCGCGCCGATGCTGCGCGCGTGGCTGCACCGCCTGCGCGAATCCGGTGTGCAGTTCCATATGCGTCACCGCTGGCTGGGCTGGGACGAGGGCGCGCGGCATGCGCTGCGCTTCGCCACGCCGCAGGGTGAAACGGTCGTGCAGGCGCGCGCGGTAGTGCTGGCGCTGGGCGGTGCCAGCTGGGCAAGGCTGGGATCAGATGGTGCGTGGGTGCCGCGGCTGGCCGAGCGCGGCGTCGGGATTGCGCCGCTGCGGCCCGCCAACTGCGGTTTCGATGTGGCGTGGAGCGAAGCGTTTGCGGCGCGCTTTGCCGGCGAACCGGTCAAGCCAGTAGCCATCGCCCTGACCGGCCGCGACGGGCAGGCGCACTACCGCCAGGGCGAATTCGTCATCAGCGCGACCGGCATCGAAGGCAGCCTGGTCTATGCGCTGTCCGCGCCAATCCGCGACCGGATCGAGGCCGAGGGCGGCGCCACCATCCACCTGGACCTGTTGCCGGCGCACAGCGCCGAGCACGTCAGCACGCAGGTAAAGCATCCACGCGGCGCGCGTTCGCTGTCGAGCCACCTGCAAAGCCGGCTTGGCCTCACCGGCGTCAAGGCCGGCCTGCTGCGCGAATGCCTGTCGAAGGAAGCGATGCACGATGCCGACACGCTGGCGGCATCGGTCAAGGCACTGCCGCTGCGGCTGCTGCGCCCGCGGCCCATCGACGAAGTGATCAGCAGCGCCGGCGGCGTGCGCTTCGAGGCGATGGACGCGGGACTGATGCTGCGCGCGCTGCCGGGCGTGTTCTGCGCCGGCGAGATGCTGGACTGGGAGGCACCCACCGGCGGCTACCTGCTGACGGCGTGCTTTGCCAGCGGGCGCACCGCGGCGCTCGGCGCCGCGGCTTACCTGCAGCAGGCTTAGGCGGCCTTGCCGCCGACGATGCTGAGTGCCACGGCCTCGGCCACTTCGATGCCGTCGATCGCCGCGGAGTAGATGCCGCCGGCATAGCCCGCGCCTTCGCCTGCCGGGTACAGGCCCTTCACATTGATGCTCTGGTAGTCATCGTTGTTGCGGCGGATGCGCAGCGGCGACGAGGTGCGCGTTTCCACCCCGGTCAGCACGGCATCATGCAGGGCAAAGCCAGGCAGCTTCTTGTCGATCTCGGGAATGCCTTCGCGGATCGCCTCGATCACGTAGTCGGGCAGCGACGTGCTCAGGTCAGTCGGCGTCACGCCGGGCTTGTACGAGGGCTCGACCGAGCCCAGCGCGGTCGAGGCCCGGCCCGCAATGAAATCACCCACCAGCTGGCCCGGCGCGCAGTAGTTGCTGCCGCCCAGCTCGAACGCGCGCGCTTCCCATTTGCGCTGGAACTCGATGCCCGCCAGCGGGCCGCCGGGGTAGTCCTCGGGCGTGATGCCGACCACGATGCCGGCATTGGCGTTGCGCTCGGCGCGCTTGTACTGGCTCATGCCGTTGGTGACCACGCGGCCCGGCTCTGACGCTGCCGCCACCACCGTGCCGCCCGGGCACATGCAGAAGCTGTACACCGAACGCCCGTTGCTGCAGTGATGCACGACCTTGTAGTCGGCCGCGCCCAGCAGCTTGTTGCCGGCGAACTTGCCGAAGCGGCTGCGGTTGATCAGCCCTTGCGGATGCTCGATGCGGAAGCCCAGCGAGAACGGCTTGGCCTCCATGAACACGCCGCGCTCATGCAGCATCTCGAAAGTGTCGCGCGCGCTGTGGCCCACCGCCATGATGACGTGGTCGGCTTCCAGGTATTCGCCGGTGGACAGCTTCAGGCCGCGCACTTGGCCGCCGTCGATGTCGATATCGTCCACGCGCGTCTCGAAGCGGATCTCGCCACCCAGCCCGGTGATCTCGGCGCGCATCTTCTCGACCATGCTCACCAGCCGGAAGGTGCCGATATGCGGGCGCGCCTTGTACAGGATGTCCTCCGGCGCGCCGGCGCGCACGAACTCGTCGAGCACCTTGCGGCCATAGTGCTTCGGGTCCTTGATCTGGCTGTACAGCTTGCCGTCCGAGAACGTGCCCGCGCCGCCTTCGCCGAACTGCACATTCGACTCCGGGTTGAGCACGCTCTTGCGCCACAGGCCGAAGGTGTCCCTGGTGCGCTCGCGCACTGCCTTGCCGCGCTCCAGGATGATGGGGCGGAAGCCCGACTGCGCCAGGATCAGCCCGGCCAGCAGGCCGCACGGGCCCATACCGATCACCACCGGGCGCGGATGCGTGCTGCCCGCCTGCGCGCGCGCGACGAAGTGGTACGCCATGTCGGGCGTCACGCTCCAGTGCGGCTTGCCGGCCATGCGCTGGATGGCGGCGGCCTCGTCCCGCACCTCGATATCGATGATGTAGGTGAGCTTGATATCCGAGCGCTTGCGCGCATCGTGGGCACGGCGGAACACGGTATAGCCGGTCAGGCCGTCTCCCTTGACACCGATCTGCGCGGCGCCGGCGCGCACGGCGGCGTCCAGGTCGCTTTCGGTATGGTCGAGCGGGAGTTTGACTTCACTTAGACGTAGCATGGGGAACCCGAGAACAGCGGCCGGGGGTTGGGCACACCAATGTGCCAGGCCGGCCGGAGCGCAATTTTATAGTCTTTCGGGCGCGGAGTCGGGAATCTGGCGGGATACGGGCTGGCGGGCCGGGCCGGGGCGGCGCCAGGACAACGCCAGCCAGGCTTGCAGCCGGGGCAGCCACCCCGGCGGGGCTGTGACCGAGAGTGCGCCGGCACGGCTTGCCGACACCGCCAGCCAGCCGCGCGCGGGCACCCTCCACGTGTCGCCCGCGCGCAGGCGCCGCCGCGGCAGGTAGCAGGTATCGGCCAGCCATTGCGGCGGCCCGGCTACCTCCAGTTCTCCCACGCCCGCATGCAGCACGGTGCCTGCCGCCACGCGCAGGCGCAGGCACTGGCCGGCCGAAAGCGGCACTACGGTTGATGTGTCGTTGAGATCGCTTTGCATGGCAGGACTCCGGTAACAGGCATAGGACTCCAGCCTATCGACCGGCCAGCGCATGCGGCAGGCACACCGGTGCACCGCCAGGACCGGAACAGCACCCAGGATTTTGGGCTGTTACGATACAGGCGCCCCGCTTCTGTATCTGTACCGATGCGGCCGTCCACGCCACGATCCCCCCATGGACACCACCCCGCTCTACCGCCAGCTTGCCGGCCACTACCGCCGCGCCATTGAATCCGGCACGCTCGCCGCCGGCGACCGCATGCCGTCGGTGCGCGCGCTGATGGCGTTGCACAGCGTGAGCCTGTCCACCGCGCTGCAGGCATGCCGGCAATTGGAAAGCGACGGCCTGCTGGAAGCGCGCCCACGCTCGGGCTATTTCGTTGCCCCGCCGCTGCGCGGGCCGCTGGCCGAACTGTCAGAGCCCGCCGCCGCGCTGCCGGACCCGGCCCAGTACGTCGGCATCCACCAGCGCATTTCAGGCTTGCTGGCACGCAGCCAGCATGAGCACGTGCATACCGATCTGGGCGGCGCCTACTGCGCGCCGTCGCTCTACCCGACCGAGGCTCTGCGCAGTGCCGCGGCGCGTGCGCTGCGCCGGCATCCGCAGCTGTTCGGCGAAGCAGTCGAGTCCGATGGCTACCAGCCGCTGCGCGCCGCGATTGCGCGCCAGGCGCTGCGCAACCGCGTGCAACTGGCACCGGAAGAGATCGTCATCACACACGGCTGCACCGAGGCGCTCAACCTCGCGCTGCGCGCGGTGGCAGGCCCGGGCGACGTGATTGCGGTGGAATCCCCGACCTACTACGGCCTGCTGCAGATCCTGGAAAGCCTGGGCATGCGCGCGCTGGAAATCCCGTGCAGCCCCCAGACCGGCATCTCGCTGGAGGCGCTGGAGCTGGCCGCGCAGCACTACCACAACATCCGTGCGGTGGCGGTGGTGCCCAACCTGCAGAACCCGCTCGGCTGCATCATGCCGGACGCGCACAAGGCGCGGCTGGTGCAGTGGTGCGAAGCGCGCGGCATCGCGCTGATCGAGGACGACTGTTTTTCGGCCACCGCCGACAGCGATGCGCCCCCGGCCGCGGCCAAGGCCTGGGATGGCAGCGGCAACGTGATCCACTGCGCCTCGCTGCACAAGGTGCTGGCGCCCGGCATGCGCCTGGGCTGGATCGCCGCCGGCAAATGGCAGGCGCGGGTGGAGATGCTCAAGTTCGGCCTGTCGCGGCCCAACGAGATGCTGTCGCAGATGGCGGCCGCTGACTTCCTTGCTTCCGGCGCGCACGACCGCCACCTGCGCCGGCTGCGCACCCGGCTGCGCGCGCAGCGCGAATGGTTCGCGCAGGCCATCGGCGCCAGCTTTCCCGCCGGCACGCGGCTGGGCTCGCCGCGCGGCGGCATGCACCTGTGGCTGGAGCTGCCCGCCCAGGTGTCGTCCGAAGCGGTATTCGACCAGGCGCTGCAGGCAGGCATCCGCGTGATGCCCGGCGTGATGTTCTCCAACGCCGGCCGCTTCGACCACTCCCTGCGCATCAACTGCGGCACGCCGCGCTCAGCGCAGATCGAGCGGGCGCTGGGCACGCTGGCCGCCATCGTGCAGCGGCTGGCAGGCTAGTGTCCTGTTTGCAATATCCCCCCTTTTTGCCCGCCCCTCAAGGACATCACCGCGCGCATGCGCACCGAGCACGAGCTGCGCCGCAGCGAGCAGTATGCGCTGGGACTGTTCGAGCATTCGCCGGTGTCGCTGTGGGTGGAGGACTTCAGCGCGGTCAAGGTGCTGCTCGATGAGGTCCGCGGCGCCGGCATTACCGACTTCCGCACCTTCCTCAACGTGCATCCGGACTTTGTCTTGCGCTGCATGCAGGAAATCCGCGTGCTCGACGTCAACCAGCAGACGCTGCAGATGTTCGGCGCGGACAGCAAGGAAGTCCTGCTGTCGCGGCTGGGCGATGTGTTCTGCGACGACATGCGCATCCACTTTGCCGAGCAGCTGATCGACCTCTGGCACGAGAAGCTGTAGCAGCAGCGCGAAGTCATCAACTACGCGCTGGATGGCCGCGCCGTGGACGTCTTCATGCAGTGGTCGGTGTTCCCCGGGCGGGAAACGGACTGGGACCAGGTGCTGGTGTCGCTGACCGATATCACGGCGCGCAAGAAGGCCGAGGCCTATGTCGAGTTCCTGGGCAAGCACGACGTGCTGACCAAGCTCTACAACCGTGCCTACTATGAGGACGAGCTGGCGCGGCTGGGCCGCAAGGGCCCGTGGCCGGTCAGCGTGGTGGCGGTAGACCTGAACGGCCTCAAGGTGGTCAACGACCAGTTCGGCCATGCCGACGGCGACGGGCTGCTGCGCCGCACCGGCGAGGTGTTGAAGAAGGCGGTGGGCGAGCAGGCCTGCGTGGCGCGCATCGGCGGCGACGAGTTCATGATCCTGCTGCCCGGGCGCGACGAGCGCGGTGCCGCCACGGTGGTCGAGCAGATCGGCAAGGTGGTGGGGCTGAACAACCAGTTCTACCCGGGCGCACGCCTGAGCCTTTCCATCGGCCACGCTACCTGCCTGCAAGGCGACCGGCTGAACGAGATCGTCAAGCTGGCCGACAGCCGCATGTACCAGGCCAAGCGCGACTACTACACCACGCTGGCCAACGAACGCCGCCGCGACTGAAGCTTAGCGGCTCAGCCCGGCGTGCATTCGCCGCGCATCAGTGCCCACTCCTCGCATTGCTTGCCGGACGGGAAGGTGCAGATGCCGGACTGGCCGGCGGGTGTCGACACGATCTGCAGCTTGCCGCCGCGCTGCGTGCAGTTGACGGAGGCGGGGTTCGGCTTGCCGACAGCAGCGGCGCTGCTGGCGGCACGTTCTGCAGGTGTCGTGGTGCATGCAGCGGCGCCAAGGGCGGCAGCCAGCCACAGTGCGGAGCGGACGCGCATCGGAATCTCCGGAACGGGGTCGCAAAGCGGGATGTGAACGGCGTTCGCTGCCCGCCCAAGGCAAAGAGCCGGCTTGCGCCGGCTCTCTTGCTTCTTACAGGAAGACGATCAGCCCCACGCCCAGCACGATCAGGCCAAACTTGGTGACGTAGTAAAGCTGGCGGTTCCAGGCCTTGAAGCGGCGGCGATACTGGCCGCCCAGCCAGACAAAACGGAACAGCCGGTTGATCATGCCGGTCTGGTCGTGCTCGTCATTGGGCGAGCTGGCCGCGGTCATGACCTTGCGGCCCATCCAGTGGTTGAACTTCGTAGCCCAGCCGTAGCGCATCGGACGCTCGATATCGCAGAACAGGATCAGCCGGTTGGCATCGCTGCGGTTCTCGGCCCAGTGCAGGTAAGTTTCGTCGAAGACCACGCCCTCACCGTCGCGCCAGCTGTGGCGCTCG
Source organism: Cupriavidus necator (assembly GCA_022041995.1). Classification (GTDB taxonomy): domain Bacteria; phylum Pseudomonadota; class Gammaproteobacteria; order Burkholderiales; family Burkholderiaceae; genus Cupriavidus. Next base: position 1,135,624 of record CP074381.1, on the reverse strand, counting down.
CCGTCGACCTCGATAAAGCAGCGGTCGTCGTTCGGCGTGGCCAGGCCCAGGTGGTAGCGCAGCGAGCCGGCAAACGGGTCGCGGTGCGGGTTGAGCTTGCCGCCCGGCGGCAGCTCGGCGAACATCGCCGCTTTCACCGTGGGCAGCTCGCGCAGCAGCGCCACGGTCTTGGGGCAGAGTTGCTCGGCCGACGGGTGCTGGGCCTCGTACCACTTCAGGTAGAAGCGCTTCCAGCCGTACTTGAAGAAGGAATTGAAGCCGGCGTCGTCGTTCTTGTCCGCGGCCTTGATCTTGCGCATCGCGGCCAGTGCCAGCCCTTCGTCGCGGATCTCAGGCCAGGCGGCGCGCAGCTTTTCCAGGTCGGGGAAGTTGTCGACCGGGATATACGGCGTGCGAGGCACGCCCGAGAATGCATACATGAAGCAGTTGATCGGGGCCACCAGGGCCGAATGGTCCAGCAGCTGGCGCCAGATGCGCAGGCGCACCTTGCCGCGGAAGTGCACATACAGGACGGCACCGAGGTAGCCCGCGACGATTATCCACTTGATCACCGAAATCCTCCTGGTCAGCCGCCTCCGCCGCGTGTCAGTCACAGCGCGGACCGGCTGGGTGAAAACGCGTATTTTAGCGAAACGGCGGAGCCGCCGCAGCTTGAGACGATTGCGGCACATCGCCCGAGGTGCGGGCCGGGCAGTCAGGCTGGCGCGTTCAGGCTCCGCCGCGCGACCGCCGCGCGACGCGCTCGATCAGTGCCTGGGCGTCGTCAGGCAGGCCCTGCAGCGTCAGCAGGCGCGCGTTGAGCACCAGATTTTCCAGCACCAGCTTGGCGGTCGAGGCCCACATCGTGGCCAGCAGTGCTTCCACCGGCAGGCCGGACGCCTCCATCTCGCTGGAGCGCTCGGCGATCAGCCGGCACGCCAGCCGGCGCAGCGCGGCGTCGTCGAACGGCAGGTCGGCGTAGTCGATGGGGTCTTCCTTCTCGACTTCCGTCATCAGTTGCAGCAGGGTGTCTTCTGTCATGGGCAGACTCCTGGCCAGGCAAGACGCGTGGGCTACACGCGGAAATCAGCAGCCATGTCGGCATCGGTGCGCGCCTCCAGGCTCCCCGAAGGGCACGCGGCGACAAACTGATCGAAGTCGCGCTCGACCTGGTCTGCATAGCCATTGGCATAGCCTACCATCACGTCGGCCATGCGGTCGCTGCGGCCCAGGTAGCCCGACCTCGGCGGCCAGGCCGCTAGCCTTGGCGTGCGGCCCTGTCGCGCTCGCGCCGGGCCTCGACGGTACCCTCGGTCCCGGCTTCCCGGCCCTCCTGACGTATCGCCACCGTGCCCCCGATGCCGGGCGCCGCCGACGGTTTGCCATTTGTGCAGCATCTGCAACAGAAGCTAAAGCACTGCGCCGCGGCTTGTCAATCGGCAGGCCGCGGCTGGGGTCAGGCTGGGGATCACGCGAATGTGCGCCGTGGCTCAGAGCGCCGGCGGCTGGCGACGGAAACCGACGCCAAAGCGGTTCCATGCATTGATGGCCGAGATCAGCAGCGTCAGGTCGGCCATTTCCTTTTCCGAGAATTGCTCGCGCAAGGCCTGGTAGTCCGCATCCGGCGCCTGGCTTTGCGGCAGCAGCGTCAGCGCCTCGGTCCACGCCAGCGCGGCGCGCTCGCGCGGGGTGAACCAGCTCACTTCCCGCCAGGCCGGCAGCAGGTTCAGACGGCGCTCGCTTTCGCCATGCTTGCGCGCATCGGTGATGTGCATGTCCAGGCAAAACGCGCAGCCGTTGATCTGCGAGGCGCGGATCTTCACCAGTTCCTTCAGCGTGGTCTCCAGCGAGCAGCGCGCCAGGTAGACCTCCAGGCCAATCATTGCCTTGTATGCGTCAGGGGCCACGTCTTGCCAGTTCATCCGTTCTTCCATGGTCGATCTCCGATTTGACAGGTTGGATTCGGCGGGCACTGGTGTCGCGAACCTTGGGATGAAAGATAGACGCATCGATTGGCCCCGTACACTGCCAATTTCCGGCAGAATCAGTAGACCAATCCCGATCGACGCGTACCATCATGGAACTGCATCTCGCCCTGGACCAAGCCAGCGACCTGACCGCGCAGATCGTCCACCAGATCCGCGACGCGATCCAGGGCGGCCGGCTTGAGGCCGGCGCACGCATGCCGCCTACGCGCCTGCTTGGCACGCAGCTGGGCGTGGCGCGCAAGACGGTGACCACGGCGTATGAACGGCTGGTGGCCGAAGGCTGGCTGCACGCGCGCGTCGGCGACGGCACCTATGTGGCCGAGGGGCTGGCCCGCCCGGCCATGCGCATGGCGGCGGCGCCGGTGCTGCCGCCCGCCGTGCAGCGCTGGATGGAGGTGCCGACGCCCTTCCTGGAGTCCGCCGGCGGCGCGCGCTATGCGTTCCAGCCGGGGCAGGCCGATACCACGCGCTTTCCGCATGAAGCCTGGTCGCGCTGCGTGCGCGCGGCGTTGGCCGCCGAGCGCCAGCGCCCGCCCGGCGCCGCCGATCCGGCCGGTGACATAGCGCTGCGCCAGGCCATTGCCCGCCATATCGCATTCACGCGCGGCGTGCAGAGCATGCCGACTGACATCCTGGTCACGGGCGGCGCGCAACAGGGCATCGACCTGCTGGCCCGGCTGGTGCTCGGGCCCGGCGCCGTGGTGGCGATGGAGGATCCCGGCTACCCGATGGCGCGTTCGTTGTTCCAGGGACTGGGCGCACGGGTGGTGCCAGTGCCGGTCGATGGCGAAGGGCTGGTGGTGGAGGCGCTGCCGAACGATGCCACGCTGGTCTATGTCACCCCCTCGCACCAGTCGCCGCTGGGCGTGCCGATGAGCCTGGCGCGGCGCCAGGCGCTGCTGGACTGGGCGGCACGCCGCCACGCGGTGATCCTGGAAGACGATTACGACAGCGAATTCCGCTACGGCGGCCAGGCGCTGGACGCTCTGCAGACGCTGGACCGGCACGGCCGCGTGGTCTACCTCGGCACATTCTCGAAGACGCTGGTGGCGAACCTGCGCGGCGGCTACCTGGTGGTGCCGCCCTGGCTGATGCCGGCCGCGCGCAAGGCCAAGCACCTGATGGACTGGCACACGCCGACGCTGATCCAGCAGGCGCTGGCGCGCTTCCTGTCCGAGGGGCACCTGTTGCGCCATATCCGGCGCTCGCACGCGCGCCACGCCCAGCGCCGCGCCCGGCTGCTGGCGCGGCTGCAGGGCGACCTGTCGCCGTGGCTGGAGCCGCTGCCGGCAATGGCGGGCTTCCACCTGGCGGCACGGCTGCGCGTGCCGGTGGCCTCCGAGGCGCTGGTCTCGATGGCGCGTCTGGCCGACCTGGCACTTGCCACACTCGATCCCTGCTATGCCACGCCCCCTGCTACCTGCGCGGGGCTGCTGCTGGGTTTCGGCGCCATCGACCTGCTGGATATCGATCCTGCCCTGGACCGGCTGGCAATGGTACTCTCTGCCCTGGTCCCGGAGCCGGCGCGCGTTGCGTGACGTTGCCGCCATGCCGGCCGGCCTTGCATCTCTCAGGGTACACACCGAATGCCTGGGAGCGATCGTGCAGTCATACTGGCGTCCGAAAATTCCCGTTGAACAAAGCGGACGGGAACCAGTCTCATTGGCACTTCCACAGAACCAGAGTCGTTCATGACCAAGCGTTTGTTGTCCGCCATGCGTCAGTACGCATGGTTTGCCGGGGTGAAGCACCATGTCGTGCAGGGCGTCGAAGCCCTGGCGGAACTGCTCAAGTCCCCTTCCGCCGCGGCGCGCGCCGTCGCGGCCATCGTTGCCGAAACCGAGCAAGGCGTACAGGTCTGGGTCTCGTACTTCGGCAAGCCGCTGGATCCGCACACCAACTACGTGCTGTGGCCCAACCGTGCGCTGCGCCCGGCGCGGCGGCGCATCCAGCCCTCTCCGATCGAACTGTTGCAGATGCAGCGACGGCGCGACGAATAGTCGCGCCTGCCCGCTGGTGAGGTGATGCAGCGCCCTTGAGAGGGCGCCGCTGGCGTTCAGGCGTCCGCCCAGCGGCGCAGCAGGTTGTGATAGGCCCCGGTCAAGCCGATCACCGAGTCATGCGCCTGGCCGAGCTCCTGCGCCACTTGGCGGATACGTGCGTCCAGCTCGAACAGCAGCGCGCGCTGGCCATCGTCGCGCACCATGACACCCGCGCCCCGCGCGTCGATGGCTTGCGGGACTTGCGCCACCTGGGCCTTGGACAAATACGTCGGGAATCTGCAGCATCATGATGGCAGTAATGTCGGGATAAATCGGGCAGGTGCACATTGTATGGGAATCGCGGCAAGGACCCGAACAAGAATCATTACTGTTTGATGCTGTGCAGGCGGCGGCTTCACTACAATGGGTCTTGTATCCCCGTCGCTGACAAGGAGCCGACATGTCCGAACCGCTACACGATGAAGCGCTGGTCAATCTCTACCTGGAACGCATCTCGGCTCTCTCGGTGAGCGCCTTCGATGGTGCCGATGTCAGCGGCGAGCTCGATGCGGTGATGCGCGAAGCGGTAACCAAGTGCCAGGCCGCGGGCGGGCCGCAGGCGCAAGGAACACTGACGGTGCTGGCCACGCGGCTGCGCGGGCATGCCGATGCCGCGGAGCGTGAAGGCCAGCCGCTGGTGCGCGATACGTTCAGGCGTGCGGCGGAGCTGGTGCGCACATAGCGCGCAGGCGCACGAACGCCGCAAGGCCATGCCTTTGGGTTGCGCGGAAACACATCGGAGCAGTGAGTGAGTCGGGCCGGACGGCCTTGAGAACAACGCCTTGAAGGACTGCGGCGCATGCCGCTGGATACTGATATAAGGCGTTGGTTGCGGGGCAGGACTTGAACCTGCGACCTTCGGGTTATGAGCCCGACGAGCTGCCAACTGCTCCACCCCGCGTCTGAAGGAGACGGATTATGGGCGATTCACCCGCGCATGGCAAGCGCTATCTTGCCGTGCGGATGAAATCGTTCGTTCGTGCCTCGCGCCGTCATGCAATGCGCCCTGGCTTTGCCTTCCAGCGTAGGAGCGCCGACCCGGATCAAAAATGATCCGCGTCAATGGCAATAGATCACGACATGATATAAGCCGTTGCGCCAACCACAATGACGCGCAACCCCTATTGGGCGGGCCCCAGCAGTCGGTCCACCAGGGCATAGCCCGCGCCGAAGGCAGCCACCTCTGCCGCATGGCGCGTGGCGAACTGCTGCGGGCCGCTGGCAAGCAACTCGGTATCGCCCGCGTCGGCCGGGTCGGCGCCTTCCTGCGATACGCGGACTTCATAGCCCCAACGGCCGATGCTGTCCTGCCCTTGCGGCGATACCAGGACATAGACATCCATGCCGCGGTACTCTTCAACGCGCCACTCTGCGTTTTCCATGCGCTCAGCTCCCAGGGTCGAGGTTGTGCCTGATTCGAGACTAGGAGGCCGCACGCGCGACCGCAAGGCGTGACGCAGCCATCGCAGGCGATGCGCCGGTGCAGGTGGAAAGCGGGAACGGTAGCCGCAGCGCGCAGGTCGAACGGCACGACGGCGAGAGGACGGAAACGAAAAAGGGCTTCCGTTTCCGGAAGCCCTCTTCTTTCTGCATAGGTGGCGCGGCTGGCAGGATTCGAACCCACGACCCCTTGGTTCGTAGCCAAGTACTCTATCCAACTGAGCTACAGCCGCACGCGAGAAAAAGATTATAACCCAGTTTTTATTTTTGGGAAGCCCCTTCGCAACTTTTTTGCGATCTTTCTTTGGAAGGGGCGCAGCAGATGCCCGCCGGCGAGGATCGCCTGTGGCGTTTTCCTATAATGACAGACCCAAGAAGTGATCCGGAACATGAACAAGGCATTTGTCAAAGAGTCGTCCGGCGACGAGGACGACGATCTCCCCGAAGGCGCAACGCCGCTACCTCCCGGCACCAAGAACTACATCACCGCCGAAGGCTACAACCGCCTGCGTAATGAGCTGATGCAGCTGATCGACGTCGACCGGCCCGATGTGGTGCAGATCGTGTCGTGGGCGGCCTCCAATGGCGACCGCTCGGAGAATGGCGACTATCTCTACGGCAAGAAGCGCCTGCGCGAAATCGACCGCCGCATCCGCTTCCTGACGCGCCGCCTCGACAAGGCGGAAGTGGTCGACGCGTCCCTGCAGGGCGACAACGACCAGATCTTCTTCGGCGCCACCGTCACCTACGCCAATCGCGCCGGCGAAGAAACCACCATCACCATCGTCGGCATGGATGAAGTCGACCTGGACAGCAACCACGTGAGCTGGATCTCGCCGATCGCCAAGGCGCTGATCAAGGCGCGCGAGGGCGACACCGTGGCATTGCGCACGCCGGCCGGGGTCGAGCAGATCGATATCCTGGAAGTCCGCTACCCGTCGGGGAAACAATAGCCTGGAGGCCGTTTCAGGGCGGCCCTGGCTAGGCGTGCCGCCGCAGACAGTACAAGAGTACGGCCGTCCTGAGACGGCCTCCTAGCCGTCGTTGCGGTCGCGGAAGATGCGGATGACGTCGGGGTTGCGGCGCAGCCCGCGCATCACGTTGGCCAGGTGCAGGCGGTTCTGCACCTGGATGATGAACTGCATATAGGTGGCTTCCTGGTGGCCGGCGTCCTGCTGCTCCATGGCCACGTGCGCCACGTTGGCATCGGCGGCGGTCAGGTCCGCCGCCACGCGCGCGACGATGCCCTTGACGTTGCGCACCATCACCTTGATCGACACATCGAAGGCGCGCGTGGTCTTCTTGGCCCACATCACGTCGATCCAGTGCTCCGGATCCTTGCTGTGCAGGCGCTTGGCGATCTTGCAGTCCTGCACATGGATCTGCAGCCCTTCACCCTTGCCCAGGTAGCCGACGATCGAATCGCCCGGGATCGGGCGGCAGCACGCCGAGAAGATCATCGACATGCCTTCGTCGCCGGTGATCGGCACCGCGGGCGCTTCCTCGCCGGCAAAGGTCTGCACCGCCGCCAGCAGCGCGCTGTCGACATCGCCGGACAGTTCCTGCAGCAGGATCTCCATGCGCTTGGCGACCACCGCCGGCACGCGCCGGCCCAATGCCAGGTCGGCAAAGATGTCTTCGCGCTGCTTGTTGCCGGTCCACTGGACCATGCGGTCCCACACCGACTGCGGCACCGCCTTGAGCTCGAAGCCGAGCTGGCGCGCCGATTGTTCCAGCAGGCGCTCGCCGAGCTGGATGGCTTCGTCGAGCTTGGTGGTCTTCAGGTAGTGGCGGATCGCCGCGCGCGCCTTGCCGGTGCGCACGAACGACAGCCACGCGGGATTGGGCTTGGAGTACGGCGCCGTCACCACCTCGACGATATCGCCGCTCTTGAGCTCGGTGCGCAGCGGCAGCAGCTCGTTGTTGATCTTGACCGCCACGCACTGGTTGCCCAGGTCGCTGTGCACCGCGTAGGCAAAGTCCAGCGCGGTGGCGCCGCGCGGCAGCGCGCGGATATGGCCCTTGGGCGTGAACACGTAGACCGCATCCGGGAACAGGTCGATCTTGACGTGTTCCAGGAATTCCTGCGAATCGCCGGTCTGGCTCTGGATGTCCAGCAGCGACTGCAGCCACTGGTGCGCCTGCTGCTGGATATCGTTGGCCTGGTCGGCCTGGTGCTTGTACATCCAGTGCGCGGCCACGCCCGCCTCGGCGATCTGGTGCATGTCGCGCGTGCGGATCTGGAACTCCACCGGCGTGCCGAACGGTCCCACCAGCGTGGTGTGCAGCGACTGGTAGCCGTTGATCTTGGGGATGGCGATGTAGTCCTTGAACTTGCCGGGCATGGGCTTGTACAGCCCGTGCAGCGCGCCCATCGCCATGTAGCAGTGCATCTGCGTTTCCACCACCACGCGGAAACCATATACGTCCAGCACCTGCGAGAACGACAGCTGCTTGTCGTGCATCTTGCGGTAGATGCTGTAGAGCGTTTTCTCGCGCCCGGACAGTTCGGCCACGATGCCGGCGTCGGCCAGTCCCTTCTGCGCGGCTTCCAGGATACGCTTGACCACCTCGCGGCGGTTGCCGCGCGCGGCCTTGACGGCTTTCTCGAGCGTGGCGTAGCGGAACGGCGAGCCGACCTTGAAGGACAGCTCCTGCAGCTCGCGGTAGATCGTGTTGAGACCGAGACGGTGCGCGATCGGCGCATAGATCTCCATGGTCTCCAGCGCGATGCGGCGGCGCTTCTCCGGCGGCACGAAGTCGAGCGTGCGCATGTTGTGCGTACGGTCGGCCAGCTTCACCAGGATCACGCGCACGTCGCGCGCCATCGCCAGCAGCATCTTGCGGAAGCTTTCCGCCTGCGCCTGCTCGCGGCTCTGGAATTCAAGTTTGTCCAGCTTGGTCAGGCCATCGACCAGTTCAGCGACCTTGGGGCCGAATTTCTCGGCCAGCTCGCTCTTGGTGATGCCCTGGTCTTCCATCACGTCGTGCAGCAGCGCCGCCATGATGGACTGCACATCCAGCTTCCAGTCCGCGCACAGCTCGGCCACCGCCACCGGATGGGTGATGTAGGGCTCACCGCTCTGGCGGTACTGGCCCAGGTGGGCTTCATCGGAAAACTGGAAGGCCTCGCGCACGCGCGCCAGGTCGGGCGCTTTCAGGTACGCGAGTTTCTCCATCAGCCGGGTGATGGAGATGACCTGCTGGCGCGGCGGTACCGCTGGCTGTGAGGTCGGGCCGAAGAAGTGCCGGTATGACTGCGCCAGCACTGCGTCGATAAACAGGCTGTCAGCCGCCGGCGCCACATCCTGCAGCGCGGCCAGCTCGTCCTGCAGCGCCGCGCCCCTGGCCTTGCCCGGCGCCAGCGCGGGCGCGACGGCACGTTCGCCGACGACATCGTCGCCGAGCGGATCGGGAAGATTGGGAGCGCCGGTGCGCGCGTTCACGGAGGACTGGCCCGGAATGGTGCGCTTACGCGCCGTAGGCGGAGCCGCATCGCCAAGCGCCGGCGCCACGGCAGTCGGCGACGGCTGGGAGGGAGGCTTGGAGGGCGAATGCGGCGAAGGCATGGCGGCGGCCCCTGGAATCCGGCTGGATACGTGCTGGCACGATGCGAGGATAAGCCATGGGCCGCCTGACCAATCAGGTCGGGACCTTCTTCAGCATCTCGATGCCGACCTGGCCCGACGCGATCTCGCGCAGTGCCACCACGGTCGGCTTGTCCTTTGCTTCGACTTTGGGCGTGTGGCCCTGCACCAGCTGACGGGCACGATACGTGGCCGCCAGCGCGAGCTCGAAACGATTCGGAATGTGTTTCAGACAATCTTCGACGGTAATACGCGCCATATCAAATCCACCTTGGGACAAAACCTTACGTTGGGTTGCTATTTTACAGCACGCGGCGGAAAACGCCGGCGGCGCCCCGCGCGGCTGTCATCGGCATGCATCGGCTCAGTGGATGCCCAGCTCGATAAACAGCTCCGTATGCCGCGCTTTCTGCGAGGAAAACCGCAGCCGCGTGGCGCTGATCACATTGCGCAGCTGCTCCAAAGCATCGTCGAAGACCTCGTTGATGATGACGTAGTCCGACTCCGACGCGTGGGCCATTTCACTGCCCGCCGCCAGCAGCCGGCGCACGATCACATTGGGCTCGTCCTGGCCGCGCTTTTTGAGGCGATCTTCCAGCGCGGTCAGCGACGGCGGCAGGATGAAGATCTCCATCGCGTTGGAAAAGCGCTGGTGCACCTGTTGCGCGCCCTGCCAGTCGATCTCGAGCAGCACGTCGTTGCCCTGCGCCATCTGCTGCTCGATCCACACGCGCGAGGTCGCGTAGTAGTTGCCATGGACCTCGGCCCATTCCAGGAAGTCGCCGCGGTCGCGCGCAGCGCGGAACGCGTCGACCGTGACAAAGTGGTATTCGCGCCCGTCCTGCTCGCCCGGGCGCGGTGCGCGCGTGGTGTGCGAGATCGACAGGCGGATGGCCGGGTCCTGCGCCAGCAGCGCGTTGACCAGCGTCGATTTGCCGGCTCCGGACGGCGCCACCACCATGAAGAGGTTGCCGGGGTAGACGGTATCGATGGCCGTGTGAGGCGCAGATTGAGACGTTGGGCTCATGATGATTCTTCGGTGATTCCTGGGGCTGTCTTTATTCGAGATTCTGGACCTGCTCGCGCATCTGCTCGATCAGCAGCTTGAGCTCCATCGAGGCGTCGGCCAGTTCCTTGGCGGCGGCCTTGGAGCCAAGCGTGTTGGCCTCGCGGTTGAGCTCCTGCATCATGAAATCCAGGCGCTTGCCGGCCTGGCCGCCCTTCTTCAGGATATGACGGGTTTCATTCAGGTGCGCCTGCAGCCGCGACAGCTCTTCGGCGATGTCGATGCGGATGCCGTAGACGGTGGCTTCCTGGCGGATGCGCTCGGCGATCTCGTCGCGGCTCATCGACGGCATGCCGGTGGGCGCGGCCAGGTTGAAGGCCTCCTGCAGGCGCTCGGTCAGCTTGTCCTGGTGATGGGCGATCAGCTGCGGGATGGTCGGCGTCAGGCGCTCGACGATCGCCAGCATGGCGTCGATGCGCTCCACCAGCGTCGCCTTGAGCGCGTCGCCTTCGCGGCGGCGGGCTTCCAGCAGCTGGTCCAGCGCCTCGCGCGCGGCGCCCAGCACCGCCTCGCGCAGTGCTTCCTGCGACAGTTCCGGCTCGACCAGCACGCCCGGCCAGCGCAGGATCTCGCCCATGCGCAGGGTTCCGGCGCTGGCGAAGGTGGCGGCGACGGTGGTTTCCAGCGCGCGGATCTGCGCCAGCAGCCCTTCGTTGAGGGCCAGGGTGGCGCCGCCGGCGTCGGTGCGCTGCAGGTTGATGCGGCACTCGAGCTTGCCGCGCGACAGCTCGGCCATCAGCATCTCGCGCAGGGCCGGCTCGAAGGCGCGGCACTCTTCCGGGGCCCGGAACAACAGGTCGAGGAAACGCGAATTGACAGTGCGGAATTCCACCGAAACGGACGCGGAGCGCCCGCTGGGCTCGCCTTGCGCGTTGGTCAATGGCGCCTGGCGCGTCGCCAGGCCATAGCCTGTCATGCTGTGGATCATTGGATGTTCTCGTGAATGGCGGCGGCCCCGGGCTCCTGGCGGCCCGCGCACGCCCGCCTCGAGCGCCCCGCACGGGAGCCCGGGGACGCTCTCAATACGTTGAAAGGAGGGCAACAATGCCCTTATTTGTGTTCTTTACAAGTGACCGATTAGCCCGGACAATCCGGAGGCAAATCAGGTCCCTATTCCCATGACAGAGCTAAAGGGCACGACACAACCGAAGAGTGCACCGCTGCCCGTCGGCACGCTGTTGTCCAACTATCGTATTGTAAAGAAGTTGGCCAGCGGGGGGTTCAGTTTCGTCTACCTGGCCACGGACGATACCGGCGCACCGGTTGCCATCAAGGAATACCTGCCGGCGTCGCTGGCGCGGCGCAACCCGGGCGAACTCATCCCCGTGGTGCCCGAGGAAAACGCCGCCGCGTTCCGGCTGGGCCTGAAATACTTCTTTGAAGAGGGCCGCTCGCTGGCCCGCATCTCCCATCCCAGCGTAGTGCGCGTAGTGAATTTCTTTCGCGAGAATTCCACCGTCTATATGGTGATGAACTACGAGCTGGGCAAGACGCTGCAGGAGCACGTGCTGGCCGCCCGGCAGCAAGGCGGCCCAAGGTGCTGCGCGAGCATTTCATGCGCAAGGTCTTCCACGACCTGATGAGCGGCCTGCGCGAGGTCCATATCCACAAGCTGCTGCACCTGGACATCAAGCCCGGCAACATCTACCTGCGCGAGGACGAATCCCCGATCCTGCTGGATTTTGGCGCCGCGCGGCAGACCCTGACGATGGAAGCGGCCCGCTTCCAGCCGATGTACACCCCCGGCTTTGCCGCGCCCGAGCTCTATGGCAAGCATTCCGACCTGGGCCCGTGGACCGATGTCTACAGCCTGGGCGCCACGCTCTATGCCTGCATGGCCGGCATGCCGCCGCAGGAAGCCAACCAGCGCGAAAAGGAAGACCGCATGGGCGAAGCCCTGACGCGGCTGCGCAACAGCTACACCAACGGGCTGGTGGACCTGGTCGAATGGTGCCTGCGGCTGACGCCGGCCGAGCGCCCGCAGAGCGTGTTCCGGCTGCAAAAGGAGTTGCGCGAGCAGACCAACGCCCTGGGCGAGCAGGCGCTGGCGCCGCAGACGCAAGCCCCGGCCCTGGCGCCGGCGGAGCGGCCCGCGGTAACCTCGCGCTTCCTGACCCTGCTGCGCCGGCGTGACGAATCCATCCCCGGCGCAGGCATCGACTGAATCACAAATCTGGCGCCCCGGTTGCGGCCAGTCCACTGAATTCCCTGAAAGCCAACATGCGATTCTCTGTCTACCAGGAAAGCAGGAAAGGCGGCCGCCGCGTCAACCAGGACCGCATGGGCTATTGCTTCACGCGCGACGCGCTGCTGATGGTGCTGGCCGACGGCCTGGCGGCCATGCGCACGGCGAAGTCGCCGCGCAGCAGGCGCTGCAGACGCTGGCGCGCCAGTTCCAGGTGCAGGCGCGGCCCACGGTGCGCAACCCGGCCGAGTTCCTGCAGGACACCATCATGCTGGCCCACCGCGAGATCCACCGCTATGCCGAAGCCAACCAGATGGCGGACGTGCCGCGCACCACGGTGGTGTGCTGCCTGGTGCAGCAGGGCCAGATCTACTGGGCCCATGCCGGCGACTCGCGCTATTACCTGCTGCGCAAGGGCCGGCTGCTGACGCGCACGCGCGACCACTCCAAGATCGAGAACCTGCTGCAGCAGGAGCGCGTGCTGCCGATGCACGTGGCCAACCACCCGGAACGCAACAAGCTCTACAACTGCCTGGGCTCGCCCAACCTGCCGCTGATCGACCTGGGCGGCCCGGTGCGGCTGGAGCCGGGCGACGTGGCCCTGCTCTGCTCCGACGGCCTGTGGGGCGCGCTGGAAGAGCCCGCGCTGGTGGACAAGCTGTCGCGCCTGTCGGTGGTGCAGGCGGTGCCGGCGCTGATCGAGCAGGCGCTGCAGAACGCCGGCGAAGGTGCCGATAACACCACCGGCATCGCCATGATGTGGGAACTGGACAGCAACGCGGCGGGACAGGATTCGGTCATGACCGACACCCTGCCGCTGAACGCCTTCACCACCTCGATCCTGGAGCGCACCGGCTCTGACAGCGACCTGCTGTCAGAAGAGGAGATCGAGCGCTCGATCGCCGAGATCCGTGCCGCCATCGACAAGACCAGCAACCTGATGCGGTAATGCCCGTCCCCGCGCACGCCGGGACCGGGTGAGAAGCGCACAAGGGCTGGCGGCGTTAGAATCACGGTCTCTCCCCGATTCGGACAAACCATCCCATGCGACCCAGCGGCCGCGCAGCCGATGCGCTGCGTTCCATCAGCCTTACCCGCCACTACACCCGCCATGCCGAAGGCTCTGTCCTGTGTGCCTTTGGCGATACCAAGGTGCTATGCACGGCCAGCGTGCTGGCCAAGGTGCCGCCGCACAAGAAGGGTAGCGGCGAAGGCTGGGTCACGGCTGAATACGGCATGCTGCCGCGCGCCACGCACACCCGCTCGGACCGCGAAGCCGCGCGCGGCAAGCAGACCGGCCGCACCCAGGAAATCCAGCGCCTGATCGGCCGCGCCATGCGCTCGGTGTTCGACCTGGCGGCGCTGGGCGAATACACCATCCACCTGGACTGCGACGTGCTGCAGGCCGACGGCGGCACCCGCACCGCGGCCATCACCGGCGCCTTCGTCGCCGCTCATGACGCGGTTTCGACCATGCTGCGCGACGGCCTGATCGCCGCCAGCCCGATCCGCGACCATGTTGCCGCGGTCTCGGTCGGCATGGTCGACGGCGTGCCGGTGCTGGACCTGGACTACGCCGAGGACAGCAGCTGCGACACCGACATGAACGTGGTCATGACCGGCAGCGGCGGCTTTGTCGAGGTGCAGGGCACCGCCGAAGGCGCGCCCTTCAGCCGCGCCGACCTGGACGCCATGACGCGCCTGGCCGAAGCCGGCATCGCCCGCCTGGTGCAGCACCAGCGCGAAGCGCTCGGCCTGGCCTGAGAAGCGGGGTCCGCGATGCAACGGCTGGTACTGGCTTCCAACAACGCCGGCAAGCTGCTCGAATTCGGCGCGCTGCTGGCCCCGCTCGGCTTTGACGTGGTGCCCCAGGGCGAACTGGGCATTCCTGAGGCCGAAGAGCCCTTTGCCACCTTCGTCGAGAACGCGCTGGCCAAGGCCCGCCACGCCAGCCGGCTGGCCGGGCTGCCCGCGCTGGCGGACGACTCCGGCATCTGCGTGCAGGCGCTGGACGGCGCGCCCGGCGTCTATTCCGCGCGCTATGCGCAGATGGCCGGGCAGGCCAGGTCGGATGCCGCCAACAATGCGCACCTGGTCTCGCAACTGGCCGGCAAGCTGAACCGCCACGCGCACTACTACTGCGTGCTGGTGTTCGTGCGCCACGCCGAAGACCCCTGCCCGATCATTGCCGAAGGCCTCTGGCACGGCGAGGTCGTCGACGCGCCGCGCGGCGCGGGCGGCTTTGGCTACGACCCGCACTTCCTGCTGCCGGGCCTGGGCAAGACCGCCGCCGAACTGTCGCCCGAAGAGAAGAACACGGTCAGCCACCGGGCGCAGGCGCTGCGCGCGCTGGTGGCACGGCTGCAGGCCGAGGCCGCCGAAGCCACTAAAGCCACCACCCGATGATCCCGATCGTACCGGCCTCCGCGTCCGTGCCCATGGACAGCAAGCAGCTCTGGCTCAAGCCCGGGCAGATCAGCCTGCCCGGCTCGCCGCCGCTGTCGCTGTACGTGCATATCCCCTGGTGCGTGCGCAAGTGCCCGTATTGCGATTTCAACTCGCACGCCGCACCCGGCGCCGACAACCACGAGATCCCGGAAGACATCTACCTGGACGCGCTGCGCGCGGACCTGGAGCAATCGCTGCCGCTGGTCTGGGGCCGCCCGGTGCATACGGTCTTTATCGGCGGCGGCACGCCCAGCCTGCTGTCGGCAGCAGGCATGGACCGGCTGCTGTCGGATATCCGCGCGCTGCTGCCGCTGGATGCCGACGCCGAGATCACGATGGAGGCCAACCCCGGCACCTTCGAGGCCGACAAGTTCGCCAGCTACCGCGCCAGCGGCATCAACCGGCTGTCAATCGGCATCCAGAGCTTCAACGACCGGCACCTGCAGGCGCTCGGCCGCATCCACGGCGGTGCCGAAGCGCGCAAGGCGATCGACATCGCCCAGGCCAGCTTCGACAACATCAACCTGGACCTGATGTACGCCCTGCCCGGCCAGACGCTGGACGAATGCCGGCAGGATGTGGAAGCCGCGCTGTCATACGGCACCACGCACCTGTCGCTGTACCACCTGACGCTGGAGCCCAACACGCTGTTCGCCAGGTTCCCGCCCGCGCTGCCGGACGACGACAGCGCGTACGAGATGCAGGACTGGATTGAAGCGCGCACGGCCGAGGCCGGCTACCGGCACTACGAAACTTCGGCGTATGCCAAGCCGCATCGCGAGGCGCGCCACAACCTGAACTACTGGCGCTTCGGCGACTACCTCGGCATCGGCGCCGGCGCGCACGGCAAGCTCTCGTTCCCGCATCGGATACTGCGCCAGATGCGGCACAAGCATCCGGCCACCTACATGGAGCGGGCGCTGGCCGGCAATGCCGTGCAGGAAGCGCGCGATGTCGGCGCCGACGAGCTGCCGTTCGAGTTCATGCTCAACGCCCTGCGCCTGACCGGCGGCGTGCCGGCATCGAGCTTCCACGACTACACCGGGCTGCCGCTGCATACCATCAGCAAGCAGCTGGCCGAAGCGGAAAAGAAAGGGCTGCTGGAAGCGGACCTGACCACCATCCGCCCCACCGAGCTGGGCCGGCGCTTCCTCAACGACCTGCAGGAGATGTTCCTGAAGGACTGAGCGCCGCCGTGCACCGGCACAAAAAAAGGGCCACGCATCGCGTGGCCCCTTTACATGCTGGCAAACGTCAGGCTGGCCTATCAGTACGGCGTTGCCATGTCGTTGGCCACGCGCGCCCGCATGCCCACCTGCAGGTTGCCCAGGCTTGACTGGGTCACCGTGGCCATGCGGCCATCATCCAGGCGCACGTTGACGCGGTACACGGTCTGCGTATTGCTGCCCGCGCGCTTCTCGATCTGGTTGCCGGCCACGGCGCCGACCACGGCCCCGCCGATGGTCGCCGCGGTCTGCCCGCGCCCGCCGCCGATCTGGTGGCCCAGCAGGCCGCCGGCCGCACCGCCGATCACGGTGCCAAGCAGGCCCGAGCTGTTTTGCGTGTTGGTGATCGGTTCAATCGATTCCACACGGCCGTAGTACACCGTGCCAGCCGGGGCTTGCGAGGTGTTGGGAGTCTGGTACCCCGGAGGCGGGGCGTTATAGCCGGTGTTGTAGCCGCTGTCATACGGCGCGGCACAACCGGCCAGCACAGCCGCTGCGGCCACCGGAATAATCAGCCATTTCTTGCTATGGATTCGCATTTTGAGTTCTCCTCTGTTGCCAGGCAAAAGCCGGGGATGCGGTACACACCGCGCCATCCGGCCCGACAATATGAGCGATGCCGGCATGTGAAGGTTCCGTAATGTCAGACAGACGCTGACATCCGCGGCAGTGGATGTGGCAGGAAGTTTACGCGCGCTTGCGTGCCACAACACAAGACCACCATCGATCCACGCGAGCCTTGTATAATGCGCGGCCTGACCGTCAGGTCTGCAGGCGGCAGCGCGCGGGGCCCATGCCCTTTCGCGCTACAATGCCCGCACTTTCCAGGAAGCGTGGCCGAGTGGTTTAAGGCAGCAGTCTTGAAAACTGCCGATGGGGTGACCCATCCGTGAGTTCGAATCTCACCGCTTCCGCCAGACAAAGCAAACGGCCCGCGCCAGTGACTGGTGCGGGCCGTTTTCATTCGGCATCGCCGTGCAGGTCTTGCGTCAGCAGGCGGTACGCCTCGGCTTCTGAAATCTTAAGCCGGTACTTACACGACAGCACGCGCGCCAGGCCGTGCGCCGCGCCCGGCGGGCTATGCCGCAGCTGCACGCGGTACGCCTCCACTTCATAGCGCAGGCGCCAGCGCCGGCTGGCCAGGTAAAGCACGCCCATCAGGCCCCAGCTGCGCCAGAACTGGCGCACATGCACCTTCTCATGCTCGATCAGCGCCTGGCTGGCGCCGGGGCGCAGCAGGATCAGCGGACCGGGCGTGAAGCCGTCAAACCCGCGCGGGACCAGCCAGCGGGTTTCGACGACCAGGCACAGGGGCGAGCGGCAATAGCGGAGCATGCACCTAGCATAGCGCGGACGCCGCCCTGCTGCAGCCTGGTGCGGTCCTCAGGCCGCCACGCGCAGCGGCGCTGCCGCGCTGGCGGCCAGCGCCCCGGCCTGCCCGCGCGAACGCCCCGAACTCAGGTACCCGGCGATCGATTCCTGCGTGACCTCGCCCAGGTAGGCGCCGTCCGCACCCATCACCGGCAGCCAGCTGGTGTTGTGCTGGTACATGCGCGACAGCACGATGCGCAGGTGCTCGTCGAAGGCCGCGGTGACGGCGAACGGGCGCATCACGTCGCAGCACTGGCCCTGGCCCGAGCGCGCATCGCGGCGCGTGACGTAGCCCAGCGCGACCTGCGCGTCGTCAACCACCGGCAGGTGCCGCACGTCGGCATCGTCCATCACGGCCAGCGCCTCGGCCAGCGGCATGTCGGGGCGGCAGCTCGGCGGCATGGTGGCGGCGTCGCCGGCGCGCACCAGCAGCAGGCGCTTGAGGGTATTGTCATGGCCGACGAAGGCCTGCACGAACTCATCGGCCGGATGTGCCAGCAGTGCGTCGGGGTGGTCGAACTGCACCAGCTTGCCGCGGCGGAACACCGCCACCTTGTCGGCCAGCTTGATCGCCTCATCGATGTCGTGCGAGACCATGATCACGGTCTTGCCGAGCTGGCGCTGCATCTGCAGGAATTCGTTCTGGATGCTCTCGCGGTTGATCGGGTCGACCGCGCCGAAGGGCTCGTCCATCAGCAGCAGCGGCGCGTCGGCCGCCAGCGCGCGGATCACGCCGATGCGCTGCTGCTGGCCCCCGGACAGCTCGCGCGGATAGCGCGACAGCAGCCGGTTGGGATCGAGCTGCACCATCGCCATCAGTTCACGCGCGCGCTCGCGGCACTGCTTCTTGTCCCAGCCGAGCATGCGCGGCACCACCATGATGTTCTCTTCGATGGTCATGTTGGGGAACAGGCCGATCTGCTGGATCACATAGCCGATCTTGCGGCGCAGGGTCACGCCATCAAGGCCGCGCGTGTCCTCGCCCTCGATGCGCACCGTGCCCGAGGTCGGCTCGATCAGCCGGTTGATCATCTTCAGCGTGGTGGTCTTGCCGCAGCCCGAGGGGCCGAGGAAGACGCAGATCTCGCCGCGCGGCACCGTCAGCGACACGGCGTCGACGGCGCGCGTTTCAGTGCCGTCTTTCTGCGGGAAGGACTTGGTGAGTTGGTCGAGTTCGATCATAGCCGGATTCCTTTTGGCGTCAGCGCCCGCTGCAGCCACTGCAGGAAGGCGTCCGCCACGATGGCGAGCAGGCTGACCAGGACCGCGCCCACGGCCAGCTTGCTCATGTTGCTCTGGCTGATCGCCTGCAGGATCAGCACCCCAAGGCCACCCGCGCCGATGATGGCGGCAATGGTGGCAACCCCGATATTCATCACCACGGCGGTACGCACCCCGCCAAGGATCACCGGCACCGCCAGCGGCAGGTCCACCAGCCGCATCCGTTGCCAGGTGGTCATGCCGATGCCGCGGCCCGCTTCCTGGATGCCGGGGTCGACATTGGCCAGCGCGGTGTAGGTGTTGCGCATGATCGGCAGCAGCGAGTAGAGGAACACCGCCGTCACCGCGGGCACGTAGCCCAGCGCATGGCCGAAGCGCGCAAAGACCGGGATCATCAGCCCGAACAGCGCGATCGACGGCAACGTCAGCACGATCGTGGCCAGCGCCAGCAGCGGCGTGGCCAGCGCCCGGAAGCGCGTGATCACGATGCCCAGCGGCACCCCGATCAGGATCGCCAGCCCCACGGCCGAGCCCACCAGCGCCAGGTGCTCGCCGGTCATCTTCAGCAGCGTGGGCCAGCTGTGCTGCAGGTAAGAGAACAAGTCCATGCGGCCCTCCTCAGATCAGTCCGTGGCTGCGCAGGAAGTCCTCCGCGACCTTGTCCACCGGCTGCTGGCCGATGTCCACCTTGTAGTTCATGTCGGTCATGCTCTCGTTGTCGAGCTTGGCCGCCAGCGCGTTGAGCAGGCCCGCCAGCTCCGGGTGCTGGTCCAGCACCGGCTTGCGCACCACCGGCACGGCGTTGTAAGGCGGGAAGAAATGCAGGTCGTCTTCCAGCAGCACCAGGTCGAAACCCTTGACGCGGCCGTCGGTGGCATAGACCAGGCCCAGCTCGACCTGGTTGTTCTTCAGTGCGGTGTAGACCAGCCCCGGATCGAGCTGGATCACGTCGCGGCGCGAGAACGGCAGCTTGTATAGCGCCTTCAGCGGCTCCAGCCCGTCCGGGCGCGCGGCGAATTCCATGTCGACCGCAAACGGGTGGCTGGCGTCGGGACCGGCGCGGCGCATCTGCCCGGCAAAGCCCGACAGCGTGGTCACGCCGCTGGCCGCTGCGCGTTCCTTCGGCATCGCCAACGCATAGGTGTTGTTGATGTTCGAGGCATCGAGCCACACCAGCCCGCGCGCGCCGTCCATCTGCCTGACGCGCTCGTAGCTTTCCTTGGCGCCCAGCTTTTCCTGGACCTTGTTGAACACGATCAGCGCGGTGCCGGTGTAGTCCCACACCACGTCGAGCTGGTTGCTCTCCATCGCCTGGCGCATCAGCGTGCTGCCCAGGCCGGCGGTCAGTTCAGTGGTGAGGCCCTTGGCGCGCAGGTACTTCGAAGTCATCGACGACAGCAGCAGCTGCTCGGTGAAGTTCTTGCCGCCCACGCGGATCGGCGTGGCCTCGGCATGCGCTTCAGGCGCAGTGGCCAGCGCCAGGCCCGCCGCAAGCGCGGTGACGGCAGCCACCACCATGGCGACACGCCGGGCACGGCGGCGGATGAATTGCATCTGGTTTTCCATTTCGGTCCCCAAGGTCAGCGCGCCAGGCCGCGGCGGCGCAGGTACAGCTGGCCGGAGGCGGCAAAGAGCGCGTCCAGTGCCAGCGCCAGCAGCGCCGTGGCGGCAGCGCCCAGCAGCAGCAGCGGCTGGTTGTTCAGGTAGATGCCCGGGAAGATCAGCTCGCCCAGGCTGTTGGCGCCGATCAGGAACGACAGCGGCACCGTGCCCACGTTGATGACCAGGGCGATGCGGATGCCGGCCAGCATCACCGGCAGCGCGTTGGGCAGTTCCACGCGCACCAGGCGTTGCACCGGCGTCATGCCAATGCCGCGCGCCGCTTCCAGCAGCGTGGGCGAGACATTGCGCAGGCCTTCGTAGGTGTTGCGCACGATCGGCAGCAGCGAGGCCAGCCACAGCGCCAGGATGGCGGGCCGCTCGCCGATGCCGAGCACGGCCAGGGCCAGGGCCAGCACCGCCAGCGACGGCACAGTGTTGCCCACGTTGAAGACCTGCATCAGGCGGTCGGCCCAGCGGCGCATGCACGGGCGGCTCAGCGCGATGCCGGCCGGGATGCCGGTGGCCAGCGCCAGCGCCATGGACAGCACCACCAGGCGCAGGTGATCGGCCACGTCGTAAACCAGGCGCTCCTGGTACTGGCGGATCACATCGACGCCGATCCATGCCACCAGTGCGGCCAGCGCGGCAAGCGTCAGTCCTGCCCAGGCGAAGGCCCGCGCCGAGTGCTTTGACATACTCTCCCCTTTTCCGAAACCGAAAAGCGCGCAGCACGCCACTTCCCGGCAATGGAAAACAATATGGGCTGGTGCGTGCGGAGATGGAGCGCCACCAGGCCCGGTTCAGATTGCATTGCCGCCATGACCGGCACGATTGCCGGCGGACGGTCTGTGGATTCCTCCGCCGTGGGCGGGAAGTCCGATTGACGGGATGCCGGGTTGGATGGCAGTCCCTGAAGCGGCGCAACCGGCGACGCAAGCGTGTTGCGATCGGTTGGCCAGTGGCAGCGCAGTGTTGAAGTTTTCCGACGCGCCGCCGGTCCATCGGCCGTTGACTGGCAAGGGCTGGCGAGGTTTTACCCGCCCCGCATTTCGCCTCAACGGATGACAAAGAGAGCGCTATTATAGCGATCTTCATCGATCTTGTCATCTTCCCGCTTTCTTACGGCCTTCCTGCGGCGATCTGGCGCGAATTGAGGGCATTGGGCAGGCATGCAAGGCATGCATTAAGTGCCACACCGCGACAGCCCACATTGTTCTGAATTCGCCACAACAAGTACGGCTTATTGTCACGCCAGCAGAACAATCTGTTGCCCGGCGCCCCTCTACTCTTTCTCCGCCAAACCACTAAATTGACGAGGTAGCTGAAACGACGGGAACCCGGCCTGGCCCTTGCCGCGCGGGCCCCGCCCACAGGAGAAAGACATGGACACCCGTACCACCCCACTTGCCACCGTTCCCGCCGCCGCCGCGGAAACCGTGCAACGCTCGCGCGCCGTGGACCGCGTCGTGCGGGGCATCGCCACCTCGGACGGCGCCGGCGTCAAGCTGACCCGCGTGCTGACGCAGAACCTGCAGCGCCGGCTGGACCCGTTCCTGATGCTCGATGCCTTCGGCACCGACAGCAAGGACGACTACATCGGCGGCTTCCCCGACCACCCGCACCGCGGCTTCGAGACCATCACCTACATGCTGGCCGGGCGCATGCGCCATCGCGACAGCGCCGGCAACGAAGGCCTGCTGCAGAATGGCGGTGCGCAGTGGATGGTGGCGGGCGCCGGCGTGGTCCACTCGGAAATGCCTGAGCAGGAAGACGGCCGCATGGAAGGCTTCCAGCTGTGGCTGAACCTGCCGGCCGCGGACAAGATGACCGCGCCGTGGTACCGCGACCTGCCCGCCGCCGAGATCCCGACGGTCGCGCTGGAAAACGGCGGCGCGGTGCGCGTGCTGGCGGGCGCCACGCACGGCGTGGCCGGCGCGATCACGCGCCCGGTGACCGAGCCGGTCTACCTGGACGTGCACCTGCCGGCCGGCCAGACCTTTGCGCAGACGCTGCCGGCCGGGCACAACGCGTTCGTCTACGTGTACCGGGGCGAGGTCTCGATCGGCAGCGGCGACGACCGCGCCGTGGTCGAGGCCCAGCGCATGGGCGTGCTGGACAACGCCGGCCACTCTGACGGCGTCATCGTCAGGGCCGAGGCCGACGCGCGCTTCCTGCTGATCGCGGGCCAGCCGCTGAACGAGCCGATCGCGCAGTACGGGCCGTTCGTGATGAACACGCAGGAGCAGATCTACCAGACGCTGGCGGACTTCCGCGACGGGCGCTTCGCCACCAGCGCCGCCGCCATCGACGCCTGAGTCCAGCCTGCGAGCAGCCGCCCTGGCCCGCCCGCCGCTGCCGCGCCAGTCCAGCCGCTGGCTCCCGCAAGGAGCCGGCGGCTTTTTTTCGTGCTGTCGTCGGCACGCGACTTGCAACCACCCCCAAACCGTTGCAGGGACTGGAATGACGCCGGAATCGGCCCGCCCGGCCCCCCGTCACTTATATAATCCATCACCAATATCGGGCATCACCAAACCATGATGAATGCTGCAATGCGTCGCGGCGATGCTGCGCCACGCACTGCCGCGCCGTTGACTCATCCCACGTTGCTGCCACCACCACAACCCGAGCCGCCTCAGTGACATCACAACTCCCTCCCAGGCTGGCGCTGGCCCATATCAGCAAGCGCTACCCGGGCGTCGTCGCCAATGACGACGTCAGCCTCAGCGTCGCTCCCGGCGAGATTCATGCCGTGCTGGGTGAAAACGGCGCAGGCAAGTCCACCCTGATGAAGATTATCTTTGGCGCGGTCCGTCCGGATGCCGGCGAGATGCACTTCAACGGGGCGCCGGTCAGCATCAACAGCCCGCACGACGCCCGCAACCTGGGCATCGCCATGGTGTTCCAGCATTTCTCGCTGTTCGACACGCTGACCGTGACCGAGAACATCGCGCTCGGCCTGCCCGCGGGACAGCAAGGCAACATCAAGCAGCTGGCCGAGCGCATCCGTGCTACCGCCGAGCGCTACGGGCTGCCGCTGGAGCCGAACCGCCATGTGCATACGCTGTCGGTCGGCGAGCGCCAGCGCGTGGAAATCGTGCGCGCGCTGCTGGCCAATCCGCAGCTGCTGATCCTGGACGAGCCCACCTCGGTGCTGACCCCGCAGGCGGTGGAAACGCTCTTCGTCACGCTGCGCCAGCTGGCCGCCGAAGGCACCAGCATCCTCTACATCAGCCATAAACTCGACGAGATCCGCGCGCTGTGCCATCAGGCCACCGTGATGCGCATGGGCAAGGTCACCGGCGTGTGCGATCCGCGCCAGGAAACCGCGGCGTCGCTGTCGCGCCTGATGATCGGCGGCGAGCCCCGCGCGAGACGCGCGTGGCTGCCGAACGCGGCGCGGTGCGGCTCAGCGTGCAGGGCCTGGCGCTGCCGCGCGCGCATGCCTTCGCGACCGAGCTGAGCCGGATTTCGCTGGATGTCCATGCCGGCGAGATCGTCGGCATCGCCGGCGTGTCCGGCAACGGGCAGCAGGAACTGCTGGCCGCTCTGTCCGGCGAAGACACGCGCGCGGACAACACGTCCGTGCAGCTTGGCGGCAAGCCCGTCGGCCGGCTCGATGCGCGCCAGCGCCGCCGCGCGGGCCTGGCCTTCGTGCCGGAAGAGCGCCTGGGCCGCGGCGCGGTGCCGGGCATGAGCCTGGCCACCAATATCCTGCTGTCGCACCAGACGCCGCCCTATGTGCAGCAAGGCATGATCTCGCCCAAGGCCGCCACCGGACTGGCCGCGGCGGTGATCAGCCGCTTCCGCGTCAAGGCCAGCGGGCCGCAGGCGCTGGCGCGCAGCCTGTCGGGCGGCAACCTGCAGAAATTCATTGTCGGCCGCGAGATCGAAAGCGGCCCGAAGGTACTGATCGTGGCACAACCGACCTGGGGCGTGGACGTGGGCGCCGCCGCGCAGATCCACAACGAGATCCTGGCGCTGAAGGCCACCGGCTGCGCCATCCTGGTGGTGTCGGAAGAGCTCGATGAGCTGTTCGCGATCTGCGACCGGCTGCACGTGATCGCCAAGGGCCGGTTGTCGCCTTCGGTGCCGACCGAGACCGCCACGCGCGAGCAGGTCGGCCTGTGGATGAGCGGACTGTGGGAAGGCGGACCCGCCCAGGCGCAATCCGGCGCGGAGGTGGCAAGCCATGGCTGATGTGCGACAACTGCTGCCCCGCTCCCCCTCTCACTGGCGCCGCGTGGCCTGCCCTCGCGCACGATGGCCTATGCCTCGCCGGTGATCGCACTGGCGCTGACGCTCTTGTTCGGCGCGCTGCTGTTCCTGGCGCTCGGCAAGGATCCCGTGGCCGCGCTCAAGGTGTTCCTGGCCGATCCGCTGCGCGACCAGCGCGCCATCGGCGAGGTGCTGCTCAAGACCGTGCCGCTGGTGCTGTGCGCACTCGGCCTGTCGGTGTGCTACCGCGCCAACGTGTGGAATATCGGCGCCGACGGGCAGCTGGTTGCCGGCGGCATCTGCGCCGGCGCCACCGTGCTTTATTTCGATGTGCCGGGCCAGGCCATGAACGGCACCGTGGTGCTGGTGCTGGCCTCATTGGCCGGCATGATCGGCGGCATGCTGTGGGCCTCGCTCACGGCGGTGCTCAAGGACAGGTTCAACGCCAACGAGATCCTGGTTTCGCTGATGCTCACCTATATCGCGCAGCAGCTGCTGCTATGGGTGGTTAACGGGCCGCTGAAGGATCCCAACGGCATGAACTTCCCGCAGTCGAAGGTGTTCTCGTCCGAGTACCTGCTGCCCAACCTGATGTCGGGTTCGCGCCTGCACGCCGGCTTTGTGGTGATGCTGGTGCTGGTGGCGGTGATGACGGTGTTCGTGTTCCGCAGCTTTGCCGGCTACCGCCTGCAGGTGGGCGGCACCGCACCGGCGGCGGCTCGCTACGCGGGTTTCTCGGCGCGCAGCGCGCTGTGGAGCGCGCTGCTGATCTCGGGCGCCACCGCGGGCCTGGCGGGCGCGTTCGAAGTGACCGGCCCGATCGGCCAGCTGCTGCCGTCGATCTCGCCGGGCTACGGCTTCACCGCCATCATCGTCGCCTTTATTGGCCGGCTGCATCCGGTCGGCACGGTCTTCGGCGGCATCATGATGTCGCTGTTCTATATCGGCGGCGAGATGGCGCAGTCGCGCCTGGGCCTGCCATCAGCCCTTGGCTGGGTGTTCCAGGGCATGCTGCTGTTCTTCCTGCTGGCCTGCGACACGCTCATCGAAAACCGCCTGCGCTGGCGCGCCACCACGGCCTGAGCCGAGCTACGGAACAATATGGAACAACTCGCTCCCCTCATCGCCACCGCCATCAACGCGGGCACGCCGCTGCTGCTGGCCGCGCTCGGCCTGCTGATCAACGAACGCTCGGGCGTGCTCAACCTGGGCGCCGAAGGCATGATGCTGGTCGCGGCGGTGGCCGGCTTCATGGTCGGCTATCAGACCCAGTCGCCGCTGCTCGGCTTTGCCGCCGGCGCGCTCGCCGGCATGCTGATGGCCACGCTGTTCTCATGGCTGGCGCTGGTGCTGGCCACCAACCAGGTCGCCACCGGCCTGGCGCTGTCGATCTTCGGCACCGGGCTGTCGGCGTTCATGGGCCAGCGCTTCGTCGGCCATGCCATGCCGGCGCAGGCCAAGGCCGTGCCCGGCCTGGCCGACCTGCCCTTCTTCGGGCCGGCCTTCTTCCAGCATCACTGGATGGTTTATTTCAGCCTGCTGCTGTGCTTCGCCATCATGTGGTTCCTGTTCCGCACGCGCGCAGGGCTGACGCTGCGCGCGATCGGCGAAGCGCCGGAATCGGCGCACGCGCTGGGCTACCCGGTGCGCACCATCCGCTTTGGCGCACTGCTGTTCGGCGGTGCCTGCTGCGGGCTGGCCGGCGCCTACCTGTCGCTGGTGTACACGCCGATGTGGGTCGAGAACCTGGTCGCCGGCCGCGGCTGGATCGCGCTGGCGCTGACCACCT
Organism: Cupriavidus necator; assembly: GCA_022041995.1. Taxonomy (GTDB): domain Bacteria; phylum Pseudomonadota; class Gammaproteobacteria; order Burkholderiales; family Burkholderiaceae; genus Cupriavidus. The sequence goes on along the minus strand of CP074381.1, from coordinate 1,109,465 downwards.
TCGCCACCTGGCGGCCGGGCCGCGTGCTGGTGGGGGCGTGGCTCTTTGGCGGCGTGACCATCCTGCAGTTCTACCTGCAAGGGATCGGCGTGTCGGTGCCGTCGCAGTTCCTGTCGATGCTGCCCTACGCGGCCACCATCGTGGTGCTGGCACTGATCTCGCGCAATCCGGCCTGGATCCGGCTGAACATGCCGGCCTCGCTGGGCAAGCCGTTCCGGCCCGGCAATGCCTGAGTCTCGAGCTTTTTTTGACGGAAATCCCTGAGCTACCAACAATTCATCACAAGGAGAAATCATGATCGTCACGCGCAGGAAGACCCTGGCGGCCCTGGCCGCCACCGCCGTGCTGGCCCTGGCGGGCTGCGGCAAGAAAGAGGCCGAGAAGCCTGCCGAGACGGCGGCCCCCGCCTCCGCGCCCGCAGCCGAGCAAAAGGCCGAGCCGCTCAAGGTCGCCTTCGTCTATATCGGGCCGGTCGGCGATGCCGGCTGGACCTTCGCGCATGACACCGGGCGCAAGGCCGTGGAAGAGAAGTTCGGCGACAAGGTCAAGACCACCTTCGTCGAGAACGTGCCCGAATCCGCCGCCGACGCCGAGCGCGTGTTCCGCGACCTGGCCAGCCAGGGCAACAAGCTGATCTTCGGCACCACCTTCGGCTACATGGAGTCGATGCTCAAGGTCGCCAAGGAATTCCCGGACGTGAAGTTCGAGCACGCCACCGGCTTCAAGACCGCCGAGAACCTGGCCCAGTACGACGTGCGCACCTATGAGGGCGCCTACCTGGCGGGCGTGGTCGCCGGCAAGATGAGCAAGACCGGCAAGATGGGCGTGGTGGCATCGGTGCCCATCCCCGAGGTGATCCGCAATATCGACTCGTTCACGCTGGGCGCGCGCAGCGTCAACCCCAAGGCCACGGTCAAGGTGGTGTGGGTCAACAAGTGGTTCGATCCGGGCAAGGAGCGCGAAGCCGCGACCACGCTGATCGGCCAGGGCGTTGACATGCTGATGCAGAACACCGACTCCGCCGCCGTGGTGCAGACCGCGCAGGAAAAGGGCGTGCACGCCTTTGGCTGGGACAGCGACATGAGCAAGTTCGGCGACAAGGCCCACCTGGCCGCGTCGGTGATCTCCTGGGGCGTCTACTACAACAAGGTGGTGGAAGACGTGCTGAGCAAGCAGTGGAAAAACAGCACCACGTGGTGGGGCCTGAAGGAAGGCATGATCGACCTGAAGGGCTTCAACGCGGACGTGCCGGCTGAGGTCAAGGCGCTGGTCGAAGCGCGCAAGAAGGGCATCGCCGACGGCAGCGCGCCGATCTGGAAGGGTCCGATCAAGGACAACACCGGCAAGGAACAGCTGGCCAAGGACCAGGTGGCCGACGACGGTTTCCTGCACGGCGTGAAGTTCTACGTCGAAGGCGTGGAAGGCAAGATCCCGGGCTGATCGCCACGCAGCCCAGCCGCGCGCCGGTGATGGTGCGCGGCGCCCGCCTCCGCCGCGCGGGGGCGGAATCGCCACAATTCCCAGCCCTGCCGCCCTTTCCGGGACCCTCCCCGCACCGCCCCTACCTTGCGGAACTTGAAGCCGCCGATAACGGCCCAAGCTATCTGTGCATGCGCCAGTGACCGGCGCCCGCAATGTGAAGGAGGCCTCTCATGTGGAAGCGATTTTCGGCCCTGTGGACGCTGGTTCGTAGCGACGGCCGCCTGTTCTGGTACGCGCTGCGCCACCCGGATGCGCCGCCGTGGCTCAAGCCCGCTGCCTTCGGGCTGCTGCTCTATGCGATCTCGCCGATCGACCTGATCCCCGACGTGGTCGCGGGCCTGGGCATCGTCGATGACGTGGTGCTGATTCCGCTCGCGGTGCACCTGATCCTGAAGCGCCTGCCGCCGCATATCCTGCGCCAGGCACAGAGGCGCGCCACTGCCACCACGGTCCGGCCGCACTGACGGCACCGTTCAATAAAAAAAGCCCCGGGGCGGCACCTGCCGCTCCGGGGCTTTAGCTTGCCTGCCTGGCTATCGCTCAGTTCGGCAGCAGGATGGTCGAGCCGGTGGTCTTGCGCGATTCCAGGTCGCGGTGTGCCTGCGCCACCTCCGACAGCGCGTAACGCTGGCGGATGTCGATCTTCACCTTGCCGGTGGCCACGGCGTCGAACAGGTCGGCCACCATCGGCTCCAGCAGCTCGCGATTCACCACGTAGGTCATCAGCGTCGGGCGCGTCAGCCGCAGCGACCCCTTGCTGCTCAGCACCGACAGGTCGAACGGCGGCACCGGGCCCGAGGCGTTGCCGAAGCTGACCATGGTGCCGCGCGGCGCCAGGCAGTCGAGCGAACCCTGGAAGGTGTCCCTGCCGATCGAGTCATAGACCGCCGGCACGCCCTTGCCGTTGGTGATCTCCCTGACCCGCTCCACGAACGACTCGCGCGTGTAGACGATGGTGTGGGCGCAGCCGTTGGCGCGCGCCAGCTCGGCCTTCTCGTCGCTGCCGACGGTGCCGATCACGGTCACGCCCAGCGCCTTGAGCCACTGGCTGGCAATCAGGCCAACGCCGCCGGCGGCCGCATGCAGCAGCACCGTGTCGCCCGGCTGCACCTTGTAGCTGTCGCGGATCAGATACTGCGCGGTCAGGCCCTGCAGCATCATCGCCGCGGCGGTGTCGAACGGGATCGCATCGGGCAGCCGCACCACGATATCGGCCGGCATCACGCGCACCTGCGCATAGGCGCCGGTGGGGCGGCCGGCGTAGGCCACGCGGTCGCCCACGGCGACGTGGCGCACGCCCTCGCCCACCGCTTCGACCACGCCGGCGCCTTCCATGCCCAGCCCGCCCGGCAGCGGCTGCTTGTACAGCCCGGTGCGGAAATAGACATCGATGTAGTTCAGGCCCACCGCCTCATGGCGCACGCGCACCTGGCCGGGACCGGGGTCGCCCACCTGGACATCGACCCACTGCATGACTTCGGGACCGCCGGTCTGCTCGATCCGGATGGCTTTGCTCATCTGTGTCGCTCCTCGTTATGGTGATGCATCGATGGGAATTCAGTTGCCGGCTTCAGCCTCGCGCGTCAGCCCGGCGATCAACAACTCGGCGGTGGCCACGTTGGTGGCGCACGGCACGTTGTGCACGTCGCAGGCGCGCACCAGCGCGTTGATATCGGGTTCATGCGGCTGCGGCGTCATCGGGTCGCGCAGGAACACCACGGCGCGCACCTGGCCTACCGCCAGCTGCGCGCCGATCTGCAGGTCGCCGCCCCACGGCCCCGACAGCATGCGCGTCACCTCCAGCCCGACCTCGTCGATCAGGCGCCCGCCGGTGGTGCCGGTGGCCAGCAGCTCGCACTGCGAAAGGAAGGCGCGGTGGCGCGTGGCGAAGGCGACGATATCGTCCTTCTTGTGGTCGTGGGCGATCAGCGCGATACGGGGGCGAGTCATCAGGGGTTCCTTGTTGCGGGGTCGGTGAGCGTCAGGAAACAAGAGAAAGCAGCGGGATCAGAAGGTGCCCGGGTAGGCGCCGCCATCGAGCAGGATGTTCTGCCCGGTGATGTAGCCGGCATGGCGGCTGCACAGGAAGGCGCAGGTGGCGCCGAACTCGGCCGGCTCGCCGAAGCGGCGCGACGGGTTCGCCGCGGCGCGGCGCTGCGCCACCTCATCGACGGTCAGGCCAGCCTTCCTGGCCCCGCCTTCCATGGTCTTGAGCAGGCGGTCGGTGTTGAACGGACCCGGCAGCAGGTTGTTGATGGTCACGCCATGCTGCGCCACTTCGCGCGCCACGCCCGCGACAAAGCCGGTCAGGCCCGAGCGCGCGCCATTGGACAGGCCCAGCACATCGATCGGCGCCTTGACCGCCCCGCTGGTGATATTGATGATGCGGCCCCACTGGCGCGCGATCATGCCGTCGACGGTGGCCTTGATCAGCTCGATCGGGGTCAGCATGTTGGCGTCCAGCGCGGCCAGCCAGTCGCTGCGCTCCCAGTCGCGGAAGTTGCCCGGCGGCGGACCGCCGGCGTTATTGACCAGGATGTCGAGATCGCCCAGCTTGGCCACGGCGTCCAGCGCCGCCTTGCGGCCTTCGGGCGTGGTGATATCGGTCGCCACCGCGATCACGCGGCGGCCATGGCGCGCGCGCAGGCCGGCGGCGGCCTTTTCCAGCGCCTCGGCGCCGCGCGCCACGATCACCACGTCAACGCCCTCGGCCGCCAGCGCGTCGGCGCAGGCAAAGCCCAGGCCCTTGCTGGCGCCGCATACCAGCGCATGCTTGCCGCGCAGTCCCAGATCCATGTCCTTCTCCTTTGTCTGTTGTCTTTGGCGGGCCAGCCCCGGGGCCGGCCCGAAATCACGTCTTTCTTGCCGACAGCAAATACATGCCGCCCATCACCAGCGCGCTGCCGGCCAGCTGCACGCCGCTGACGGGCTCGCCCAGCAGCCAGAAGGCCAGCAACAGGGTCGACACCGGGCCGATCATGCCGGCCTGCGAGGCCATCGGCGCGCCGATGCGCGACACCGCCACCATGGTCAGCGACACCGGCAGCACGGTGCAGAACACCGCATTGATGAGTGACAGCCACATCACCGGCGCCGGCTGCGCCAGTTCCGCCACCGGCCGGCCCAGCACCAGGTACTGGATCACGCAGCAGGCGGTCGAGACGCACATCGCATAGGCCACCAGCCGCAGCGAGCCGATGCGCCGCACCAGCTCGCCGCTCAGGATCAGGTAGATACCATATGTCATGGCGCTGCCCAGCACCAGCGCGCCGCCCAGCCACACCTCGCTGCCGCTGACGTCCAGGTCGTGCGCGAATACCAGCACGATGCCGGCGTAGGCCAGCAGCAGCGACAGCCACTGGCGCATGGCAATGGGCCGGCGGAAGACCAGCGCGGTGGCCAGCAGCACGAACGACGGCGTCAGGAACAGGATCAGCCGCTCCAGCCCGGCGGTGATGTATTGCAGGCCGATGAAATCGAGGAAGCTCGACAGGTAGTAGCCGATGAAGCCGAGAAACACCACGCGCCCGCGATCCGCCCACGACAGCGGCGCCAGCCGGCGCGACTGCCACCAGCCGATCGCCATGAACAGCGGCACGGCGAACAGCATGCGCAGCGTGATCACCATCACCGCATCGACGTGGTAGCGGTACATCAGCTTGGCGACGATCGCCTTGGCGGAGAACAGCACCGCACCGACGGCGGCGATGACAAGGCCAGAGTGCTGCGGCGACGGCAGCACGGCAGGTGCGGCGAGAGACTTCTGGGAGGCGGGCACGGGGGAATACAGGGGAAAGCGGGCGGGCCTCGCGGCCCCGCGAAACGACCCGACGATTGTATTCGAAAAGACGCAATGGCATCGGGCGTCACCCAGTGGCCCCGGCACCTTTCCTTTGCCTTCGCGCCACCTTCGCGCCACCTTCCTCGGTATACTCTGAGTCACCTCATCCACTGCACCCATTTCGTGCCCCAACCCGCCGACACGCCTTCCGGCAAGACCGCCGCCGACTATGATTTCACCGAGCAGGTGGGCCACCTGCTGCGGCGCGCCTACCAGCGCCATGTGGCGATCTTCCAGCAGACCATCCCGGATTCGCAGCTGACCGCGGCGCAGTTCGTGGTGCTGTGCGCGGTCAGGGACCGGCAGCCGTGTTCGATGAACGAGGTGGTGCGCGCCACCGCCATCGACCAGGCCACGGTGCGGGGCATTATCGACCGGCTGAAGTCGCGCAAGCTGATTGCGGTATCGCACGACCCCAACGACCGGCGCAAGGTGGTGGTAACGGTCACGCCAGACGGGCTGGCCTTGATCGACGAGACCGTGCCGTTCGCGAAGGAGATCTCGGAGCAGACCTTCGGCAACCTGAACCCGGCCGAGCGCGTCGCGGTGACTTACCTGCTGCGCAAGATGAGTGAGATCGACGAGGGGAATGGCGGCGCCTGAGCAGGCGCCGCTTTAAGTTAGGGGATCGCCTCAGCGAGCCGTCATCGCCGCCAGCACCGTCTCGGGCACGAACGGCGGCCGGCGCAGGCGCACCCCCAGGGCATCGAACAAGGCATTGGCGATCGCCGGCGCGCCCGGCAGCGAGGCCGATTCGCCTGCGCCCAGCGGCGGCTCCGACTGCCGCGGCATCAGCACCACGTCAATTTGCGGGATTTCCGGGAAGGTCAGCAGCGGATAGCTGCCCCATTCGCGGCTGGCGACACCCTCCGCATCGAAGCGCACCTGCTCCTTCAGCACCCGGCTGAGCGTCTGCACCACGTTGCCGTGGATCTGGTGGCGCACGCCGTCGGGATTGACCATCATGCCGGTGTCCTGCCCGACCACCACCTTTTCGATGGTGATGCGGCCGGTGCCGGCATCCACCGCCACGTCCACCACCCAGGCCGACCAGGCTGCGCCGAAGCCCGGGAAACGGCTGTGGATATAGCGGGCATAGGCCACGCCCCGGCCGCGCAAGCGGCCTTCGGCATCCGCGATGCCGCGCGACCCGGCCACGCCCCGCTGCCAGCCAGCCGCTTCGGCCACGGCACGCAGCAAGGCCGCGGCACGTTCATCCGGCAGGTGCCGCAGCCGGAAATCCACGGGATCGGCACCCGCCTGCGCGGCCAGCTCATCGATCACGCACTCATGCGCAAACGCATTGGGCAGCGCCGACACGCCACGCAGCCAGGACGCGCGCACGATTGCGGGCGTGTCGTCGCAACCGATGCGGCGCGCGCCGTATGCGTATGGCGGCACGGCGGTGCGGTCGCCCATCTCCAGTGTGCGCGGCGCGTTGGGCACGGCACCGGTCAGCACCAGCGCCAGCGTGGGCGCATCGTTGGACGGATAGCGGCTGGTGAAGTCATAGCCGAGCAGCGCCCCGTCCGGGCCCAGCGTGGCGCTGACGTCCATCAGCTGGGCCGCGCCCTTGGGCTCCCACAGATGCTCCTGTTCGCGCGAGAGCTGCACGCGCACGGGCCGGCCAACGGCACGCGACAGCAGTGCCGCGTCGGCGCATACATCGTCGGCGCAGTTGCGCCCGTAGCAGCCGGCGGCCTCCATGCGCACGATCTCGATGCGGTCTTCGCCGAGCCCGCACAGCTTTGCCAGATCGATGCGCAGCACATGCGGGTTCTGCGTGCCGGACCACACCGTCAGGCCATCGTCATGCCAGTCGGCCACGGCGCATGACGGGCCGATCGAGCCATGCATCTGGTACGGCCAGACGAAGCGCCGCTGCAATACCGTGCCGGCGCCGTTTGCCGGCAGCTCGCCGTCGGACAGCAGCTCGCGCCGCGTGGCCGGGTTGGCGCGCAGCGCGGGCTCCGGATCGTCCAGCGCGGGTAGCGGCGGCACCGGCTTCCAGCGCACGCGCAGCCGGCGCGCGGCCTGGACCGCGTATTCCTCGCGCTCGGCTATCACGCCGACAAAATCGCCCTGCACCACCACATCGACCAGGCCGGGTATATGGCGCACGGAATCGCGGTCGACTTCCAGCAGGCTATTGCCGACAAAGCCGCCGCTGTCGCGCCCCGCATACGGCGGTCGCACCACGCGGCCATGCAGCATGCCGGGCACGCGCACGTCGTGGACAAAGGTCAGCGCGCCGCGCACCTTGTCAGGAATATCAACGCGGCCCGCGGCGCGGCCGACGATACGGTAGGACTCGACCGGCTTGGTGGGTATGTCGTCTGCCAGCTGCAGTTCCACATGCTCGCCGGAAACCAGCGCGCCGTAGCCGATGCTGGCCTGGGTGCCGGGAACGCGGAAGACGCAGTCCTCTGCCTCCAGCCGGCCGGATTCCACGCCGAGCCGCTGCGCGGCGCGCGCCTGCAGCCACGCACGCGCCTGGGCGGCGGCGCGGCGCAACGGCAGCGCCGAGATCTGGATCGATGCGCTGGCGATGGTGGGACCCTGGTTGGGGGTGGCTTCGGTGTGGCCAAGCACCATGCGTACGCGTTCGAGCGGCACGTCGAGTTCTTCCGCCACGATCTGCGCCAGCGCCGTGCGGATGCCGGTGCCAAGGTCGACGTGGCCGTTGAAGGCCAGCACCTCGCCGCTGTCGCGCACGGCAATGAAGAGGTCCGGCAGCGCCGGCACGTAGTCCGACGCCGCGCCGGGCTGGCCGGGCGCTGGCCGTGCGGCCGCCTGCGGGGCGCGCGTCACCAGCAGCACGCCGGTGGCCCGCAGCAGCGCCAGCCGCAGCGTGCGCGGCGTGTCGGCGTCGGACTGTGCCGCGGGTTGCAGGTTGGTTGCCGTCATCGTTCTGCCATCTCCTTCACCGGCTGCGCCCCGGGGCGCCGTTATACTGCAAGCCAACAGTGGAATAGCCCAGGCATCGACCATGACGATCACGACCAGACCTGCGCCCAAGCCAGCCGCGAAGCGGGCGGCAGCCGGCACGCGGGCCAGGCAAGCGCAGGACAGCCGCGACCGCATCCTGAAGGCTGCGATCAAGGTCTTCGCCCAGCGCGGCTACGACGGGGGCCGCATCGAACGCATCTCGTCGCTGGCCAAGACCTACGACCGGATGATCTACTACTACTTCGGCAGCAAGGAAAAACTGTTTGTCGAAGTGCTCGAGACCATCTACCTGCAACTCAATGAAGCCGAGCAGCAGCTCGAACATGAGCTCGACGCCGCCGATCCTGTGCGCGCGCTGACGCAGCTGATCGATTTCGTCTGGCAGTACTACCTGGATCATCCGGAGTTCGTCGCCATCCTGACCAGCGAGAACATGAGCCAGGGCAAGCACGCGAAGAAGTCGGTGCGGCTGCGCGAGATCTCCAGCTACGCGCTGTCGGTGCTTGACGGCATCCTCGCGCGCGGCAAGGCCGCGGCGCTGTTCCGGCCAGACGCGGGCGCGCGCGATGTCTATATGGTGATCGCTTCGCTTGGCTACTTCTACAACTCCAACCATCATACGCTCAGCGCCTTCCTGGGCGAACCCATGATGAGCCCGCCCGCGCTGGCGCACTGGCGCGATGTGATCCAGCAGACGGTGCTGCGCGCGGTGGCCGTGCCCGGCGCGGTGGCGGATGCGGACGTGGCGCCGCCGGCCGCGCCGCGCAAGCCGGCACGCGGCCGGCGCACGGCGGCAGGCTGACGCCAGGCCCGCCCGCATCGCCACGCCTCAGGCGGCGGCCCGCACGCTGGCAACCTGTGCCAGCGCCTCGTCGCGCGTCAGCACCGTGGCGTATTTCTGCGCCATGTCGAACAGGTTGGCGTCATGCGGGCCCAGCGCGCGGTCGCCCACGCAATCCGACACCACCAGCGGGCGCAAGCCCAGAGACATCGCGTCGACCACGCTGGCGCGCACGCAGCCGCTGGTGACGCAACCCGCCACCAGCAGCGTCTGCACGCCACGCTGCGTCAGCCACGCCGCCAGCGAGGTGCCGAAGAACGCCGACGGCACCGTCTTGCGCACCACCAGCTCTCCCGGCGCGGGCGCCAGCTCCGGCACGATCTGGCTGTTGTGCCCAGCCTCCTTCAGCGTCAGCATCCCGGGCACCTTCAGCGTGAAGATGTTGTGGTCGCTGTCATCGTCGGCAAACACGATACGGCTGTGCGCCACCGGCCAGCCCTGCTCGCGCGCGGTGCGCAGCAGCGGCTGCGTATTGCGGATCGCCTCGGGGATATTGCCGCCGCCGAACACCGCCGGATCGGCGAAGCCGTTGACGAAGTCGATGATCAGCAGGCCGTACGGCGCCTTGAGTTCCATCGACGCGCCGAAGCCCTGGCGCTGGTAGGTCTGCACTGCGTCATCCATGGCGCGATTCCTTGTAGAGCGATGCGGCGGGAACGTGGTGCCCGTCCATCACCTTGCCGCGCACCACCACCGGCTCACCGTCGAGGCTTACGGTGCAGTGGCGCACCGGGATATCGATATGGCAGGCGGTGGTGCGGCTGCCGCCCGCTTCGTTGTTGGGGCCGAACGAGCACAGGAAGTTGCCCTCGTAGGCGCGCGCGTCCATGCCGATGGTGGCCTCGCGGTCGTACATCGCCAGCGCCGACCAGCTGGCACGTGGCTGCAGGCCCCAGCCGATATGCGACATGGCATAGGCCTCGGGGTCGTTGAACGAGGCCATGTAGTCGGCCAGCAGCTCGGCATCCACGTCGCCCTCGATGCCGCGCACGTAGCCGGCCTCGACCGTAATGCGGATCGGCGCCTGGATATAGGACTTCATCGGCAGCAGGATGTCGCCGCGGTCCAGCACGATGGTGCCGTTGGTGCCGCCCTCGTCCGGCCAGGTCAGCACGAAGCCGCTCGGCCAGTGGTCCCAGCGGCCGGGCTCGTCGACAAAGCCGTACTCGCTGATTGCCGGGAACTCGCCCAGGCGGCAGCGCAGGTCCATGCCGGCGTCAGACACGATATGCATCTCGCGCGCCTTGCCCAGCCGCGCGGCCGCGGCCTTGACGCGGGCACGGTCGGCTTCGGTCGGCACCAGCCGCGCCAGCACTTCGGGCGGTTCCACCGCCAGCAGGATCCTGGTGCCTTGCGCCAGGATCGCGTGCTGCTCGGGCGAGAACAGCAGCGTCATCAGGTCCAGCACCAGGTCGCTGGCCTTGAGCGCGGCAATCGCGGCCGGGTTGCCGGTCAGCGGCGTGGTCCCCAGATAGGCCAGCGCGTCGCGGCTGAGCGCCTTTTCGCCATTGACCGGCGGCAGGTCGAGCCGGTTGACGATGGCGCCCATCGATGCCGCCGCCACCATTGCGGTGCGCAGCGTCTGCGGATGCGTGGCGGCGCCGGTCAGCACGGTGACGGTCTGCCCCGGCTCAAGCCTGGACAGCGTCAGCACCTGCTTCCACGCCGTGGTCAGGTCGTAATCGCTTACGGGCATATTCGCTCCTTGATCAGTTCAGTGCCGCACCCAGGAAGTCGCCGAAGGCGCGGTAGAAACCGGCCTCGTCGTCCCACGGGATCATGTGGCCGGCGTTGGCGGCATGCGCAAGCAGCAATGCGGGCAGCAGCTTGCGCATCTCCTGGACGTCTTCCTCGCGGATCACGTCGCCACGCCCCGCGGTCATCAGCAGGGCCGGCACGGCCACGTGCGGCAGGTCGGCGTGGATATCGTCCTCATGGAAGCCATTGAAGCTGGCCAGGACCGCGCGCTCGTCGCAGGTATGCAGCCATTGCGCGCGCAGGCGCAGCTGGTCCTCGGTCCAGGTCGGGCAGAAGCGGCGCATGCCTTCCACGTCGATGCCCTGCTGCGCCAGCCGGATCGAATCGATGTACCACGGCAGTTGCGACGGATACTGGCGGCGGCCCGGGCCCGACACCGGCGGATCGACCAGCACCAGGCGCGTCAGGCCTGCCGGCTTGCTGCGCGCGGCGCGGATGCCGATGCGCGCGCCCATCGAATGGCCAACGATGGCGTAGCGCTGCAAGCCAAGCGCGCCAGCAAACGCGATCACATCGGCAGCCTGCGCATCGAGGCTGTAGTCCAGCTCCGCGCCGGCCTGCGACAGGCCGCGGCCGCGCACGTCGAGCACATAGGTATCGAACTGCTGCCCGAACTGCTCGCCGACAAAGCCCCAGGTCACCGCGGGGCTGGTGATGCCCGGCACGATGATGACGGCATCGCGCTGCGCACGCGCGCCGCCCTGCCCGCCATAGCGCAGGTAGTGCTGGCGGATGCCGTTGGCGTTCACGTTGGCGCCGTAGAGAAAGGTGCTGTCTGCCATGGCCGCCTCCTTCAGTACGCGCCCGACAGCAGCGCGCCGGCGCCCGGCACCACCGGCTCCAGCCCCAGCCGCTTCAGCAGCGCATAGGTGGTGGCGACGGCGGCGGTGACCACCGGCTTGCCGGTCATCGCCTCGACCTTGGCCACGGCCGGCAGCGACGGCATCTGCACGCACGCCGACAGCACGATGACATCGGCGTCGGCCGTATTCATCTGCGCGACGATCTCCGGCAGCCGCGCCGGGTCGTGGCGACCCACCTCAAGGTTGTCGGGGATCTCCAGCGCGCGGTAGTCGACCACCTCATAGCCTTCATTGCGGATGTAGTCGACCACCAGCTCGGTCAGCGGCTTCATATAGGGCGCCACCACGGCGATGCGCTTCGCGCCCATCACCTTGAGCGCATCGACCAGCGCGCCGGCGCTGGTGATCACTGGCGCGTCGCCGCCGTTCTCGGCGGTATGCGCCTGCAGGCGCTGCTCGGACACACGGTGGTAGCCGTGGCCCATCGCCATGATCGCCACCAGGCAGGCGTAGCCGAGCACGTCGACGCGGGCGTCGCTCAGTTCCACCGCGCAGCGGTCGGATTCGGCGTCCATGGCCGCCAGCTCTTCCTTGACCACCTTCTTCATCCGCATCCGGCTTGAGTGGAAGGTGAAGCGTTCCGGGCGCACCAGCTGGCGCGCGGCCAGCATCGCCGGGATCTCGGTTTCCATGGTGGTGTTGGAGCTCGGCACGATCTGGCCGATTCGGAAAACTTTCTGCACTGTCGACTCCGTCATCTGTTTGTCTGCGCTTTGTCTGTCTACCCGCCTGCCTCGGCCTGGCGGCCCTGCATGCTGCGATTGATTGTAGTGTACACACTTTATCTAAGCAAACAGAATCTGTGCCGTCGCGAATTCACTCGTTCAGTGCATGCTTAATTAATCAATCCCTGTTTTTGCGCATAAATTCACCGGTATAGCGCGATGTGCGAGCGTCATCACCTTGTAATAAGGGTTTTCCATAGGTTCATCATTTTCTTCTTTTACTTTGATATTTTGAGTGTGTACACTCGTTTCAACGGTCGGCCGAGTGGCCGCCCCAGCCCCCATCGACCTTGTGTCATTGCCAGGAGAAATAACGTGCAAGGCAAACCGCGAATCGCAGTTGTCGGCGCCGGACTCGGAGGGACGGCCGCGGCCGCCCTGCTGCAGCGAGCCGGCTTCCAAGTCAGGCTGTATGAACAGGCACCGGCGTTCTCGCGCCTGGGCGCGGGCATCCATGTGGGGCCCAATGTGATGAAGATCATGCGGCGCATCGGCATCGAAGACGCGCTCAACGACATGGGCTGCCATCCGGACTACTGGTACAGCCGCGACGGGCTGAGCGGCGAGGTGATCGCGCAGATCCCGCTGGGCGACTACGCGCAGCGCCACTACGGCGCCAGCTACCTGACCGTGCACCGCGGCGACTTCCACAAGCTGCTGACCGATGCCGTGGCGCCCGACACGCTGTTCTTCAACAAGAAGCTGAACAGCGTCACCGACCAGGGCGATGTGGTGCAGCTGCGCTTCACCGACGGCACGGTCGAAGAGGCCGACATCGTGATCGGCGCGGACGGCGTCAACTCGCGCATCCGCGAGACGCTGCTGGGCGCCGAGCCGCCCAAGTACACCGGCTACGTGGCGCACCGCGCGGTGTTCCCGATCTCGCGCGTCAAGGGCTTCACGCATGAGCGCTGCACCAAGTGGTGGACCGACGACCGCCACATGATGGTCTACTTCGATACCAGCAAGCTCGACGAGATCTACTACGTGACCGGCGTGCCCGAGCCCGAATGGGACATGAGCAAGAGCTGGGTGCCGAGCAGCATCGAGGAAATGCGCGCCGCGTTCGACGGCTGGCACGAGGGCGTGCAGTCGCTGATCGAAGGCACCGTCGAAGTGACCAAGTGGCCGCTGCTGGAGCGCGACCCGCTGCCGTTGTGGAGCCGGGGCCGCCTGGTGCTGCTCGGCGACGCCTGCCATCCGATGAAGCCGCACATGGCGCAAGGCGCCGCGATGGCGATCGAGGATGCGGCCATGCTTGCGCGCTGCTTCACCGAGACCGGCGTGGATGACTTCGCCTCGGCATTCGCGTTGTATGAAGCGAACCGCAACGAGCGCGCGAGCAAGGTCCAGCTGGTCTCGCACAACAACACCTGGCTGCGCAGCAACGAGAACCCCGACTGGTGTTTCGGCTACGATGTGTTCAACGTGCCGCTGGTGTCGGCCGGGTCCGCGCCGCTGTCCGCAGCCGCCTGATCGCCTGACCGCCCCTGCCCGCCGCAGCCCCTCGCCAACGAAGGGGCGCGGCGCCGCGATGCGTGATGTTCAAACCGCCCCCAGCCCCCGATGAACACGCCCCGCCCCCTGACACTGCAGGTCAACCACGCCGAGCACACGCTCAGCGCTGCGCCTGACACGCCGCTGCTCTACATCCTGCGCAACGACCTGTGCTGCAACGGGCCCAAGTACGGCTGCGGCCTGGGCCAGTGCGGCGCGTGCACGGTGCTGGTGGACGGCTTGCCCGCACGCTCTTGCGTACTGCCGGTCAGGGCCGCGGTGGGCCATGCTGTGACCACGCTCGAGGGCCTGGGCACGGCGCAGCGTCCCGATCCGGTGCAGCAGGCCTTTATCGACGAGCAGGCCGCGCAGTGCGGCTACTGCCTGAATGGCATGATCATGACCGCCAAGGCACTGCTCGCCCAGAATCCCGATCCCGACGAAGCGCAGATCCGCGAAGCGCTGCGCTTCAACCTGTGCCGCTGCGGCACGCATGTGGAAATCGTGCGCGCGGTCAAGCGCGCCGCGGTGCTGCAACGGCAAGCCGCCGGGGGAGCGGCATCGTGAACGAACTACGCGCTTCGCAGGCCACCTGCGCCACTGCGGTTGCGGGCAGCATGCCGCCGCCCGCCGCCGACTGCCTGGTCGCACAGGTGCTGACACCGCCCGGCCTGCGCTGGATCGACGGCCAGCCGCTCGCAGCGCGCCTGCTGGGCGCAGAGCGCGAGGCCGCGCTGGCGCTGCCCGGCATCCGCGCGGTCGTGATCCGCAACAACTTTGCCGGCGTGGCCGCGGCTTCGCCTGCACAGGGCGCCGGCGCCATCCATGCGCTGCAGGCACGCTGGTCCGCCGCGCCCCGCGCAGACGGCGCGCCGATAGCGCGCCGCGCGCTGGCTCAGCGCGGCAACGCCAATGCGGCCCTGGCCAGCGCCGAGGCACGCCAGACGCAGCACTACCAGTGGCCGCTGGCCGGAGCCCGTGGCCAAGCGTATTGCACTGCCGTCGCCGACTGGCGCGACGGCAAGCTGACCGTGTGGCTGCCGAGCACGCGCCCTGGCGCGCTGCGCGCCGAGCTTGCCGCGCTGCTGGGCATCGCGCCGCAACAGGTGGTGCTGGCCTGCTGGCAGGCGCCCGACGACCGCGCGGACCCCGCGCTGCTCGCGCCGCACGCCGCCGCCGACGCGGCGCTGCTGGCCCACGCCGCCGGGCAGCCCGTGATGCGTCGGCTGTGTGCCGCCGACGTGGGCCTTGCCGATGCCGCTCTCAATGTACGGGTCGACACCGCGCTGGCCGGCACTGCCGTCGAAGCCTACGCCGCAACATTGGCGGGCACGGCCGCTCCGGCCGTGCCGCTGGCGCTGTGGCTCACGCATACGGCATCGCCCGTGGCGGACAGCATCGATGCCGACCGCGCCGGCGATGCCGCCATGCCGCCCTATCGCATCCCGCATGTCGACCTGGTTGCGACAGGCAACCCCGCCGCGTTCGATGCGGCGCCACTGGCGACCGCCCGGGCACAGGTGTTCGCCCGGGAATCCCATCTCGACGAGCTTGCCGCCGCCTCCGGCACCGACCCGGTCGCGCTGCGGCTGGCGCATCTCGACGACGCGCGCGGCACGGCACTGGTACGGCAAGTGTCGCAGCGCGCCGGCTGGACGCCGGCCGCGCCCCGCGCCAACTCAGCGGCCGGCAACGTGCAGCGCGGCCGCGGCTTTGCCTATGCCCACACCGTCGATCACGATGCCGGGCAGACTTGGTCGGCATGGGTGGCCGAGGTCGAGGTCGACGGCACCACCGGCGAGCTGGCGGTCACGCGCGTGACGGTGGGGCATGACAGTGAATCGCTGCCGCGCGCACAAGCCGCGCCGTCGGCGCGCTCGCTCGAGCAGGCCGTGGCCGATGCTGCCCTGCAGCTGACGTCGGCCACGCCCGCCTTCGACACCTGGCCGGCCGAGGCGCCACCTGCCAGCCAGACCCTGCCAGCCGTGCCGGGCGGCACCCCGCCGGAAGTCCGCCTGGCCGGCACGCTCGCCACGCATGACGCGCTGGCTGCCGGCCCGGCCGACACCATGCCCGCCGCCGCGGCCGTGGCCAATGCCATCTACGACGCCACCGGCGTGCGCCTGCGCGCGCCACCCTTCAGCGCCGATCGCATCCGCCTGGCGCTGGCCGAGGCCAGGCCCGGCAACCAGCGCAGCAAGCGCGGCTGGATCGCCGCTGCCGCCGCAGCCGCGGCGGGCGTGTGCGCCACGCTGCTGCCCTGGCGCGCGCCGGTCGCACCGGTGGCGCCGCCCGAGGCCGGCTTCTATTCCGCCGCCACGCTCGAACGCGGCCGGCTGGTGGCCGCTGCGGGAGACTGTGCGGTATGCCATACCGCGCCGGGCGGCGTGAAGAACGCCGGTGGCCTGCCGCTGGAGACGCCCTTCGGCACGGTCTACAGCACCAATATCACCCCGGATGTGCAGACCGGCATCGGCAACTGGTCCTTTGCCGCGTTCGAGCGCGCCATGCGCGAGGGCATACACCGCGACGGGCGGCGCTTGTATCCCGCGTTCCCGTACACCGCATTCGCGAAAATCAGCGACGGCGACATGCAGGCGCTGTATGGCTACCTGATGTCGGCGGAGCCGGTGAAATCCGAAGTCCCGCAGACGCAGCTTGCGTTCCCCTTCAACGTGCGCCCGCTGCTGGCGGGCTGGAACCTGCTGTTCCATCGCAACGAACGCTTTACGCCGGACCCGTCGCGCTCCGCGCAATGGAATCGCGGCGCCTATCTGGCCGAAGGGCTCGGCCATTGCAGTGCCTGCCATTCGCCGCGCAATGCGCTCGGCGCCGAGCAAGGCGGCCGCCAGTACCTGAGCGGCGGCAGCGCCGAAGGCTGGGAAGCGCCGCCGCTGAGCGCACTGTCGCACGCACCGCTGCCCTGGACCGAGGCGGCACTGTTCTCCTACCTGCGCGGCGGCTACGCGCCGCACCATGGCGCCGCGGCGGGGCCGATGGCACCGGTGGTCGAAGAGCTGGCGCAACTGCCTGAAGCCGATGTGCGCGCGATCGCGCACTACGTGGCCTCGTTTGGAACCCCGCCGCCGGCACCGACAGTACTGGCCGCACAGGCAGCGCAGATCGAGCAACGCAGCGCGCAAGCCGCGCGCACCCTGAGCGGTCCCGGCGAGCGCCTGTACCAGAGCGCATGCGCGGTCTGCCATCAATCGGACCAGGGCATTGCCCAGTTCGGCGTCAAGCCTTCGCTCGCGCTTAATACGAACCTGCACAGCAAGCTGCCGGACAACGTGATCCAGGTGCTGCTGCACGGCATGCCTGCCCCACCCAACAGCGAACTGGGTGCGATGCCGGCCTATGCCGACACGCTCGACAACCAGCAGATCGCGCAGCTCGCGCAGTACCTGCGCGCGCGCTTTGCGCCCGACAAACCCGCCTGGCAGGGCCTGGAGAACACCGTCGCGCGCCTGCGCGCGATGCCTGCCCATTAAGACCAAGGAATGACCGCGAGGCCGGCTCGCCGCGCCTTCCGCATCCACGCTAACCGCACATACGCCGTGCCTGGCAAGGCGCTTCGCCACCGGCCGGCAGACGTGCGCCCCAAACGCCGGCCGCATGCGCGCCACGCGCGGGAAAACCCCGAGGAGGGAAATCGCAATTCGGCCTTGCCCGCCAGTTTCATGTAGCTTACGCTGAACGATCATGTAGTGTGCACTACATGAGTGCCGCGTGACGCGCAGCGGTGCCTCCCCCGCACAAGGACGGCGTGCCGCAAGCGGCGAACGAGACCATAACTACAAGATTGGCCCTATACATCACCGGAAGCGCTGGCCCGAGGCTTGCATAGTCCACCGTCATGCCAACCGGGAGGCCGGGCCTGGACCAACCAAGGGTAGACAACAAGGAGTGACTATGTCGCATCAGTACCAGGAAGTTGTTGCGAGCGTGCTGCCGGGTTAGTTCGAGCCTCGCCAAGATGGAGTAGTCACCACGTTTCGTTGCAACCCGGTGCCGTTGCATCACGCAGTCATTGCGTACCGTAGTCTGGCCCTGCTTCGATAAACGTGTGCTTCCGAGTTCAAGAACCAGCCTATAAAGACAGGTAGACAACATGTCGTCATCCATTTCATCCATGACAACAACGGCAATCCCAGAAGCAACGCTAGGCTCGGCCCCACAGCCAGGCGCGCGGGGAGCGTCGTCTCAAACCATCACGATCGAGCAAGGCATCCGCGCGGCCGGAGTCGGCCGGTTCCAGTATCGGCTCTTTGTCATCTTCGGCCTGGTCTGGCTCGCCGACGCGATGCAGGTGCTGTCGATCGGCTTCACCGCGCCGTCGATCGCGGCGACGTTTGGCATTCCCGTACCGACGGCCTTGCAGACCGGGACGATGTTCTTTGTCGGCATGCTGATCGGCGCTTTCGTGTTCGGCCGGCTGGCTGACAGGATCGGCCGCCGGCCCGTGCTGATGATGGCGGTGGTCATCGACGCCATCTGCGGTGTCGCTTCCGCTTTCGCACCGGACTTCCAGTGGCTGCTGCTGCTGCGCTTCCTGACCGGCATCGGCGTCGGCGGCACGCTGCCCGTCGACTACACCATGATGGCCGAGTTCCTGCCCTCGGACCGGCGCGGCCGCTGGCTGGTCCTGCTGGAGTCGTTCTGGGCCGTTGGCACGATCCTGCTCGCCATTCTTGCGCTGATCGCCGTGTCGCGAGGCGATGGTGCCTGGCGGCTGATCTTCCTCGTCACGGGCATCCCCGCCCTGGTCGGCGTGGTTTTCCGGTTCTTTGTACCCGAGTCTCCGCTCTACCTGAACAAATCGGGGCGCTCAGCCGAGGCACGCGCGGTGCTGCAGCGTGTCGCCACCGCCAATCGCGTATCCGTGGAAATTGGCAAGCTGGAGCCCCAGCCGATGGAGCGCAAGTCGGTCTTTGCGCTCTTCGCGCCCGGATGCCGGCGCCGCACCATCTGCCTGCTTGCCGCCTGGGCGCTTATCTCGATCGCCTACTACGGCGTCTTCGTTTATCTGCCGGTCAAGCTGGCGGGCCAGGGCTTTGGCTTCATGCGTGGCCAGGTCTTCCTGATCGTGCTCGCGCTGGTGCAGCTTCCCGGGTTCGCGCTGGCCGCGCACGGCGTCGAGCGCTGGGGCCGCAAGCCGACCCTGATCGGCTTCCTGCTGCTCAGCGCGGCAGGTTGCATGCTCTACAGCCTGGGCCAGTCCCCTGCGCTCGTGGTCGGCTCGACCCTGCTGATGAGCTTCTCGCTCCTCGGTACCTGGGGCGCTCTCTACGCCTTCACGCCCGAGGTGTACCCGACCGACCTGCGCGCCAGCGGGATGGGCACTGCCGGCGCGATGGCGCGCTTTGGCGGCCTCTTCGCACCGTCCATCATCGCACCGATCATGGCCAGCCAGTTCACCCTTGCCCTGGCGCTGCTTTCGTCATTTCTTGCCGTGGCGGCGGTCGCCATCTACATGGTGGATATCGAGTCGAAGAATCGCGCGCTTGACTAACACAAGGCGCCGTCGGCCGGCCCCGGCAGTTCAGGGGGCCCGCCGACAGCGCTGCCATGGGGCAGGTATCGAAAGCGAAGCCACAGGCAGGGCGGCCCGCTTCCATTACAATCCGGCTGCAACGGCGCGGCGCGCCGATCCACCCGATCTCGCCGCCCGCTTCACCTGCTTGCCCCTATCCCGCCGAGCCCTCGCCGCCAGCCATGAAACAAGATCCGCGCTTTCCCAACCTGTTCATCCTCGACCACCCGCTGATCCAGCACAAGCTCTCGCACCTGCGCGACAAGGAGACGTCGACGCGCACCTTCCGCGAACTGCTGCGCGAGATCACGCTGCTGATGGGCTATGAGATCACCCGCAACCTGCCGTTGACCACGCGCCGCATCGAAACGCCGCTGGTAGCGCTGGAAGCGCCAGTGATCGCCGGCAAGAAGCTGACCATCGTGCCGGTGCTGCGCGCGGGCGTGGGCATGAGCGACGGCCTGGTCGAGCTGATCCCTTCGGCGCGCATCGGCCATATCGGCGTGTACCGTGACGAGCAGCACCGCCCGGTGGAATACCTGGTGCGGCTGCCCGACCTGGAAGACCGCAGCTTCATCCTGTGCGACCCGATGGTGGCCACGGGCTACTCCGCCGCGCACGCGGTTGAGGTGCTCAAGCGCCGCGGTGTCAAGGACGAAGCCATCACCTTCGTTGCGCTGGTGGCAGCCCCCGAGGGCGTGGAAGTGTTCCAGAAGGCGCATCCGGGGGTGAAGCTGTTCGTCGCCTCGCTGGACAGCCACCTGGACGGCGACGCCTATATCGTGCCGGGCCTGGGCGATGCGGGCGACCGCCTGTTCGGCACCAAGAACTGAGCGGTGCGGCGGCGGGCTGGCCTGGCTCTTGACCGGCCTCAATAGTCCGCGCCACAGGGCTCCCTACACTGGCGGCAAGCGCCGGCGAGACCTCGCCGGCCGCCATCGCCAACGCAAAGGGAGCCAAGCATGGAAGCCTTCAAGATCCTGATCAGTACCAGCACCGGCCTGATGAGCCTGGGCGTGATCGTCTTCATCATCGGCATGGGGTGGTTCTTTGCGCGGATGTTCGCGCGCAAGATGCGCGAGGATGGGGAAGCGGCCAAGGCGCGGGAGACGGCACAAGCGGCGCAACGCCGCTGACCAGCTCAGGGCGGCCCCCGGTGCCGCCCGTCCCTTCCTGTTTTTTCTACTTCTTCTTGCCAAGCAGGCTGCCAAGCACGCCGCGGATCAGTTCGCGGCCGACCTGCGACCCCACCGTGCGCGCGGCCGACTTGGCCATCGACTCCAGGATCGAATCGCCGCGGCCGGTCTTGCCGGTGCCCTTGGTCAGGGTGCCGAAGATCTCGCCGGCCGTGCCGAGCCAGCCGCTGTCCTGTTCGCCCGCCGGCTGGCCGGCCGGCGCGCCGCCGCCCTTGCCATTGCCGTTGGCCACCGTCGGCACGTTGCCGCGCAGCTTCTCATAGGCGGATTCGCGGTCAACGGTCTTCTCGTAAGTGCCCGCCACCAGCGAACTGGCGATCAGTTGCTTGCGCTCTTCCTCGGTCGCCGGGCCGATGCGGCTTCCGGGGGGCAGCACCCAGGCGCGTTCGGTCACGCAGGGCGTGCCCTTGGCGTCCAGGAACGACACCAGCGCCTCGCCCACGCCCAGTTCACTGATGGCGGTTTCCAGGTCCAGCCCGGGGTTGGCGCGCATGGTGGTGGCCGCCACCTTGACCGCCTTCTGGTCCCGCGGGGTAAAGGCGCGCAGCGCATGCTGCACGCGGTTGCCCAGCTGACCCAGCACGGTGTCGGGGATGTCGGTCGGGTTCTGCGTGACGAAGTACACGCCCACGCCCTTGGAGCGCACCAGCCGCACCACCTGCTCGATCTTGTCGAGCAGCGCCTTGGGCGCATCGTTGAACAGCAGGTGGGCCTCGTCGAAGAAGAACACCAGCTTGGCTTGTCCAGGTCGCCGGCCTCGGGCAGCTTCTCGAACAGCTCGGACAGCATCCACAGCAGGAAGGTGGCGTACAGCCGCGGCGCGTTCATCAGCTTGTCGGCGGCCAGGATATTGACCACGCCCTGGCCGTTCTCGGTCTGGATGAAATCTTCCAGGTTCAGCATCGGCTCGCCGAAGAAGACATCCCCACCCTGCGATTCCAGCGCGATCAGCCCGCGCTGGATGGCGCCGATCGAGGCGGCCGAGATATTGCCGTATTCGGTGGTGAACTGCCCGGCGTTGTCGCCGACATACTGCAGCATGGCGCGCAGGTCCTTGGCGTCGAGCAGCAGCAGGCCGTTGGCGTCGGCAATGCGGAACACCAGGTTCAGCACGCCCTGCTGGGTATCGTTCAGCTCCAGCATGCGCGACAGCAGCAGCGGGCCCATGTGCGAGACCGTGGCGCGCACCGGGTGGCCCTTCTCGCCGAACACATCCCACAGCGTGGTCGGGCACGCGCCCCATACCGGCTCGGGCAGGTTCAGGTCGGCCAGCCGCTGCTTGAGCTTGTCGGACGGCTGGCCGGCTTGCGAAATGCCGGTCAGGTCACCTTTGACGTCCGCCATGAAGACCGGCACGCCCAGGCGCGAGAAGCCCTGCGCCAGCGTCTGCAGCGTGACAGTCTTGCCGGTGCCGGTGGCGCCGGTGATCAGCCCGTGCCGGTTGCCCATCTGCGGCAGCAGCACCAGTTCATGTTCGGCGTTCTTGGCGATGAGGATGGGGTCGGCCATGATGTTCCTGGGTTACGTAAGTGTCTGATGGGATCTGGTGGATCGGGGCGGCGCGGGCAGGCCCGCGTGATAAAATCCTCGGCTGATTATAGCCAGCCGCCAGGCATATCCGTCACCTGGCGCGCGCTGTCCGAGGGCTTTGCCGCCCCCGCCACGGCGTGCATGGCGACCCCGCACAACATCACCGCAGATCACCGCATTCCGCTTCGGAGAGAATCATGGCCGGTCACTCGAAATGGGCCAATATCAAACACAAGAAGGCCGCCGCTGACGCCAAGCGCGGCAAGATCTGGACCCGCCTGATCAAGGAAATCACCGTTGCCGCCAAGCTTGGCGGCGGCGATGTCGACTCCAACCCGCGCCTGCGCCTGTCGATCGACAAGGCCATGGACGCGAACATGCCCAAGGACAACATCCAGCGCGCCATCCAGCGCGGCGTGGGCGGCATGGAAGGCGCCAACTACGAAGAAATCCGCTACGAGGGCTACGGCCTGGCCGGCGCGGCGATCATCGTCGACTGCCTGACCGACAACCGCACCCGCACCGTGGCCGAAGTGCGCCACGCGTTCTCCAAGCACGGCGGCAACATGGGCAACGAGGGTTCGGTGGCGTTCATGTTCACCCACTGCGGCCAGTTCCTGTATGCCCCGGCACGCCGGAAGACAAGCTGATGGAAGCCGCGCTGGAAGCCGGCGCCGACGATGTCGTCACCAACGACGACGGCTCGATCGAAGTCACCTGCCCGCCCAACGATTTTTCGGCGGTCAAGGCCGCGCTGGAAGCCGCCGGCTTCAAGGCGGAAGTGGCCGACGTGGTGATGAAGCCGCAGAACGAAGTCAGCTTCAGCGGCGATGACGCGGTCAAGATGCAGAAACTGCTCGACGCCCTGGAAAACCTGGACGACGTGCAGGAAGTCTTCACCAACGCGGTGATCGAAGACTAAAACAGTAACAAGCCCCAACGGCGGCAGCCCGGCTCCAAAGACCCAAGCTGCCGCCTTTTTGCATGCGTTTCTTTTCTGGCAGTGGATCATGAAAGTATTGGTTGTCGGCTCGGGTGGACGTGAACACGCGCTGGCCTGGAAATTGGCCCAGTCCCCCAAGGTGCAGGTGGTGTACGTCGCGCCAGGCAACGGCGGGACCGCGCTCGACAAGCGCCTGCAGAATGTTCCGCTGACCGATCCCGAGGTCATCGCCGCCTTTGCCGAGCGCGAGGGCGTGGCCTTCACCGTGGTCGGCCCCGAGGCCCCGCTGGCCGCAGGCATCGTCGATATCTTCCGCGCCAAGGGCCTGCGCATCTTCGGGCCCACCCAGGCTGCCGCGCAGCTGGAATCATCCAAGGACTTCGCCAAGGCGTTCATGGAGCGCCACGGCATCCCGACCGCCGCTTACCAGACCTTCTCCGACGCCACCCAGGCGCACGCCTACATCGACGCCCAGGGCGCGCCGATCGTGATCAAGGCCGACGGCCTGGCCGCGGGCAAGGGCGTGGTAGTGGCGATGTCGCTGGAAGAAGCGCACACCGCGGTCGACATGATGCTGGCCGACAACAAGCTCGGCGATGCCGGCGCGCGCGTGGTGATCGAAGAGTTCCTGGACGGCGAGGAAGCCAGCTTTATCGTGCTGGTCGACGGCAAGAACGTGCTGGCGCTGGCCACCAGCCAGGACCACAAGCGCCTGCTGGACGCTGACGCCGGCCCCAACACCGGCGGCATGGGCGCGTATTCCCCCGCCCCGGTGGTCACGCCCGCGCTGCATGCGCGCGCGCTGCGCGAGATCATCCTGCCGACCGTGCGCGGCATGGAAAAGGACGGCATCCCGTACACCGGCTTCCTGTACGCCGGCCTGATGATCGACAAGGATGGCAACCTGAAGACGCTGGAATTCAACTGCCGCATGGGCGACCCCGAAACCCAGCCGATCCTGGCGCGCCTGAAGACCGACCTGGTCGATGTGATGGAGCACGCCGTCAATGGCAAGCTCGACAGCATCGAACTGGACTGGGACCGCCGCACCGCGCTGGGCGTGGTGATGGCCGCCTACGGCTATCCCGACAGCCCGCGCAAGGGTGATGCCATCACCGGCATCCCGGCGGAAACCGACGACAGCGTGACCTTCCACGCCGGCACCACCCTCAAGGACGGCACCCTGCTGACCTCGGGCGGGCGCGTGCTGTGCGTGGTGGGCCTGGCCGACACCGTCAAGGCAGCGCAGCGCGCCGCCTATGCCGCGGTCGAGCAGATCCGCTTCGACGGCATGCAGTACCGGACCGACATCGGCTACCGCGCCATCAAGCGCTGAACCGTCACGGCGAACGGCCTCAGCCAGTACAATCGTGACAACATTGTGAAGCACCCGGCAGCCAGCACGGCTGCCGGACGCCCACAGCCGGGTCCACCCGCATTCCGCCAATCATGATCGATTCCCAGGCAGTCCGTGCCTATCTGCTCGGTCTGCAAGACCGCATCACCGATGCCATCGGTGCCATCGACGGCCAGCCGTTCCTGACCGACGCCTGGGAGAAACCGCCCACCGACCGCCTGCGCGGCAGCGGCCGCACCCGCATCCTGGAAGGCGGCGCGGTGATGGAGCGCGCCGGCGTGGGCTTCTCGCACGTCAGCGGCGACACCCTGCCGCCGTCGGCCACGGCCAACCGGCCGGAGCTGGCCGGGCGCAGCTTCGAGGCCATGGGCGTGTCGCTGGTGTTCCACCCGCGCAATCCCTATGTGCCCACGGTCCACATGAACGTGCGCTGCTTCCTGGCGGTCAAGCCCGGGGCCGAGCCGGTATGGTGGTTCGGCGGCGGCATGGACCTGACGCCCTACTACGGCGACGCCGGCGACTGCACCCACTTCCACCGCACCTGCCAGCAGGCGCTGGCCCCCTATGGCGACGACCTGTACCCGCGCTTCAAGCAGTGGTGCGACGAGTATTTCTTCCTGCGCCACCGCAACGAGGCGCGCGGCGTGGGCGGGATCTTCTTCGATGACTTTTCCGCGCTGGGCTTCGAGCGCAGCTTTGCGATGATGCAATCGGTCGGCGACGCCTTCCTGGCGGCCTACCTGCCGATCCTGCAGGCGCGCAAGGACACGCCCTACGGCGAGCGCGAGCGCGGCTTCCAGGCCTACCGGCGCGGGCGCTACGTCGAATTCAACCTCGTGTTCGACCGCGGCACGCTGTTCGGCCTGCAATCGGGCGGACGCGCCGAATCCATCCTGATGTCGATGCCGCCGCTGGTGACCTGGCGCTATGACTGGCAACCGGAACCGGGCAGCCCCGAAGCGGCGCTGTACACCGATTTCCTGCCGGCGCGCGACTGGGCCTGACGCCTGACCTATGGCCAATCCAGCGCAACGCCGCAAGCCCGCCGCCGACGCGGGAGAACCGCCGCAACCGTCCGCCCGCCCCTATCGCCTGGGTATCCTTGGCGGCACTTTCGACCCACCCCATGTCGGCCACCTGGCACTGGCGCGGCTGTGCATCGAACACCTTGGGCTGGATGAGCTGGTGTGGATTCCCACCGGCCAGTCGTGGCAAAAAGGCGACGACGTGACCCCTGCCGCCGATCGCCTGGCCATGACCGGACTGGCCGCCGCGGCGCTTGGCGACAGCGGCGCCAAAGTCCGCGTGAGCCGCATGGAAGTGGACCGCGCCGGTCCCAGCTACACCATCGACACCGTACGCCAGCTGCGCGCCGAATACGGCCCGAAGCCTCGCTGTGCTGGCTGATGGGCGCCGACCAGCTGCTGCGCCTGCACACCTGGCACGGCTGGCAGGCACTGTTCGAACACGTGCACCTGTGCACCGCCACGCGGCCGCGCTTTGCGCTGGCGGCACTGGAGGGGCCGGTGCTGGCGGCACTGGCCGAGCGCCAGGCTGACACGCACCTGATACAATGCACGCCCTCCGGCCGGATGTGGATTGACCAGACGCTCGCCGTCGACCTGTCTTCCACCCACCTGCGCCAGCGGCTGGCAGCCGGCCAGCCGGCAGATGACCAACTGCCGCCCGGCGTGGCACACTACATTGCCAACCACGGGCTGTACCGCAACGCCCCGGCCAGGGCATGACCGGGGTTGGTTGTACCAATCCCGGCGCCCACCCCCAACCGATCTCAGCTGAACAAG
Source organism: Cupriavidus necator (assembly GCA_022041995.1). Taxonomy (GTDB): domain Bacteria; phylum Pseudomonadota; class Gammaproteobacteria; order Burkholderiales; family Burkholderiaceae; genus Cupriavidus. The sequence continues at coordinate 1,083,145 of CP074381.1, read as the reverse complement.
AAGACACCATGGATATTCGTAAACTGCAACGCGCCATCGTCGACGGCCTCGAGGATGTCAAAGCGCAGGACATCAAGGTGTACGACACCAGCCACCTGACCGAACTGTTCGACCGGGTGGTGATTGCCAGCGGGACATCCAACCGCCAGACCAAGGCGCTGGCAGCGTCGGTGCGGGATACGGTGAAGGGAGCCGGCGGCCATATCGTGGCGGTCGAGGGCCTGGAAACCGGCGAATGGGTGCTGGTCGACTGCGGCGACGCCGTGGTCCACATCCTGCAGCCGCAGTTGCGCCTGTACTACAACCTGGAAGAGATCTGGGGCGACAAGCCGGTGCGCATGAAGCTGGCCACCGGCGGCCGTGGCCTGGCCAAGGCCAGCGAGCCGATGGACGAGGACGAGGATGAAGCCCCGGTGCGCACCGTGCGCCGCGCCAGCAACCTGCGCCCCGCGCTGGCCCGCCTGCCCGAAGGCATGAAGGAGCCGTCGCCGCCGATGGGCCATGAGGACACCGACGCGGACGCCATCGCCACCATCCGCAAGCCGGCCCGCAAGACCGCCACCAAGACCGCCACCAAGACGGCAGCCACCAAGACCGCCGGCACCCGTGCCGCCGCGCCGCGCAAGACCGCTGCCGGCACCACCGCGCGCAAGGCTGCAACCAAGACCGCGGCGAAGAAGGCCCCGAGCAAGACCGCTGCCAGCAAGACCGCAGCGGCCAAGCCGGCCGCGCGCAAGCGCACCACCCGCTCGGCCTGAGCCCCGCTGCGCGGCCGCCAGGCGGCCGCGCCGCATGACCCATCCTCAGCCCCATGCAACTGGTGATCGTGGCCGTCGGCCACAAGATGCCCGGCTGGATCGAAACCGGCTTCAGCGAGTACGCCAAGCGCATGCCGCCCGAGCTGCGCATCGAACTGCGCGAGGTCAAGCCCGAAACCCGCTCGTCCAGCAACAACGCCGCCACCGTGATGCAGCGCGAAGCTGCGCGCATCGAGGCGGTGCTGGGCTCGCTGTCGAAGCAGTGCCGCATCGTCGCGCTGGATGAGCGCGGGCGCGACTTCACCACTGTGCAACTGGCCGCGCAGCTGACCGACTGGCAGCGCGAGGGCGGCGACGTGGCCTTCCTGATCGGCGGCGCCGACGGGCTCGACCCGGCCCTGAAAGCCCGCGCCAGCACCCTGATCCGGCTGTCCAGCCTGACCCTGCCGCACGGCATGGTGCGCGTGCTGCTGGCCGAGCAGCTGTACCGCGCCTGGTCCGTCACGCAGAACCACCCCTATCATCGGGCCTGATCCCGGCTATCGCCGGAAGGCCCCTCCGCCGCGATGCCCGACACCCTGCACGACTATCTTTACCTCGCCTCGCAGAGCCCGCGCCGCCGCGAGCTGTTGACCCAGCTCGGCGTGCGCTACGAACTGCTGCTGGCTGATGACGACGAGGATGCCGAAGCGCTTGAGGCCGTCCAGCCCGGCGAAACCCCGACGACTACGTCCAGCGCGTCTGCGCGCTGAAGGCCGAAGCCGCGCTGCGCCGCCGCGAACGCCGCGCGCTGCCCGATGCGCCGGTGCTGACCTCCGACACCACGGTCTGCCTGGGCGGCCGCATCCTGGGCAAACCCGCCGACGGCGCCGATGCCGCGGCCATGCTGGGCGCGCTCTCGGGCAGCACCCACCGCGTCCTGACCGCAGTGACGATCGTGTCGACCACAGGCATGCGGCATGCGCTGTCGATCTCCGAAGTCACCTTCCGCCCGATGCAGCCCGCCGAGATCGAGCGCTACGTCGCCAGCGGCGAGCCGCTCGGCAAGGCCGGTGCCTACGGCATCCAGGGCCGCGCGGCCGAGTTCGTGGAGCGGATCGCGGGCAGCTATTCAGGTATCATGGGCTTGCCCTTGTTTGAGACGGCGGCGTTACTTCGCCAGGCCCGCCTGCAGTTCTGAGCAGCGCCCTCCGTGCCCAGACAAGACCCGGCCCCCGCGCCGGGCCACCCTATACAGCCGGGCCACCGGCGACGCGTTTCACCCGCTATGACTGAAGACATCCTCGTCAACATCACGCCCCAAGAGACCCGCGTCGCCATCGTGCAGCAGGCCGCCGTGCAGGAACTGCATGTCGAACGCACGCTGACGCGCGGGCTGGTCGGCAATATCTACCTGGGCAAGGTGGTGCGCGTGCTGCCCGGCATGCAATCGGCCTTTATCGACATCGGCCTGGAACGCGCCGCCTTCCTGCACGTGGCCGACATCTGGCATCCGCGCGATGCCGACCGCAACAATTCCACCCCGCAGCTGGCCATCGAGAAAACCCTGTTCGAGGGCCAGGCGCTGATGGTGCAGGTGATCAAGGATCCGATCGGCACCAAGGGGGCGCGGCTGTCGACGCAAGTGAGCATCGCCGGGCGCACGCTTGTCTACCTGCCGCAGGATCCGCATATCGGCATCTCGCAGCGCATCGAAGGCGAAGTGGACCGCGAGGCGCTGCGCAACCGAGTACAGGGCCTGGTGCCCGCGGACGAGCGCGGCGGCTTTATCGTGCGCACCATCGCCGAGGAAGCGACCGACGAGGAACTCGGCAACGATATCGCCTACCTGCGCAAGATCTGGGGCGCGATCCGGCAGAACGCCACCACCCAGCCCGCGCCCAGCCTGCTCTACCAGGACCTGAATCTGGCCCAGCGCGTGCTGCGCGACTTTATCAACGACGCCACCGGCGTGATCCAGATCGACTCGCGCGAGAACTACCAGATGCTGCTGGAGTTCGCCAAGGAATACACCCCGGCGGTGCTGCCGCGACTGTCGCACTACACCGGCGAGCGCCCGATCTTCGACCTGTTCAATATCGACGCCGAGATCGAGAAGGCGCTGTCGCGCCGGGTTGACCTGAAGTCGGGCGGCTACCTGATGATCGACCAGACCGAGGCGATGACGACCATCGACGTCAACACCGGCGGCTACGTGGGCGCGCGCAATTTCGACGACACCATCTTCAAGACCAACCTTGAGGCGGCCCACACCATCGCGCGGCAGCTGCGCCTGCGCAACCTCGGCGGCATCATCATCATCGACTTTATCGATATGGAGAACGCCGAGCACCGCGACGCGGTGCTGTCCGAGCTGAAGCGAGCGCTCGCACGTGACCGCACCCGCATCACGGTCAACAGCTTCTCGCAACTGGGCCTGGTAGAGATGACGCGCAAGCGCACGCGCGAGTCGCTGGCGCATGTGCTGTGCGAGCAATGCCCGGTCTGCCAGGGCAAGGGCCAGGTCAAGACGCCGCGCACGGCCTGCTACGACATCCTGCGCGAGATCATGCGCGAATCGCGCCAGTTCAACCCGCGCGAATTCCGCATCCTGGCCTCGCAGGAAGTGATCGACCTGTTCCTGGAAGAAGAAAGCCAGCATCTGGCGATGCTTGGCGACTTCATCGGCAAGCCGATTTCGCTGCAGGTGGAATCGACGTTCCACCAGGAGCAATACGACATCATCCTGATGTGAAGATGCCGGCGCAGGCATGGAAAGGCCCGCTCACTGGCGGGCCTTTCTGCATTCTGGCCGGGCTAGGGCCGGATCACGACTTGCGGACTCACCACGAAGGCGGGTTCGGGCTGGTAATACACAGCCGGCGGCGGCTGGTACACGACCGGCCGGTCCTTGCACTTGCGCTCTTCCTTGTACTCGCCGTTGTCTTTCCACTTGCGCTTGATCTTGCAGTTGCCGACCCAGAACTCTTCCTTGTAGTCGCCGCCCTTGTACCGGCGCGCGTAGTGGTGATCGTCGTCCCAGTCGTCGGCATGGGCGGCGGCGGAGATGGTGCCAAGGAGCACGGGCAATACAACTAGGGAAACAAAGACGCGGGGCTTCATTTTTGGGGGCGGCAAGCGATGGTTGAGGAAGGCTAGCACGCCAAATCCCGCATCTGTGTATCAAGCTGTTTACGAACGTAACCACGTTGCGGCGCCTGCGCCTGTCCGCCTGCGTCCGCCTCCTTACGGACTCGGGGATGGTCCTACTCCAATTCCGTTTGCCATCCGCTATAACTAAGCCAAGGTAGTCAGCGGCATCCGCACGGATGCCGCGCCCGGCTTGCCGCCCCGATGCGAGGCGCGGCCCGGTCGGCAAGCAAGGAGTCCGGCATGAACGCCACGAACCATGGGGCCTGTCTGCTGGCCGTTCTGTTGTCGGTGGCGTGCGCGCCATTGCCGATCGCCCAGCGCGCGCCCGTACCGCCGCCCGAGGCGAAGGGCGAAGCTGCCGCCGCGCCCAAGGAGCGCGCCACCCCGATCGCGAACAAGACCATCAACATTGCCGCCGCCTGCAAGCGCACCGAGGAAGACGGCTTCCGCGAAGACGCGCTGATGGACGTCAAGGCCAACGAAGTGCGTGCGCTCAAGTGGAAGCTGTGGGTATCGCGGCGCGGCAGTTGCGAATTCAACCTGGCCGAGTTCCGCCAGGTCCGCGAGACCCCGCACATCGAACTGCAGGCCATCGACGGCAGCCAGTGCAAGCTGCTGGTGTGGCAGGACCCGCGCCGCGTGACGCTGGCCCATGCCCGCTGCGAGAAGCACTGCACGCCCGGCATCTACGAGCAGGCGTGGCCGGTGCTGTTCGATCCGAAGAGCGGAGCCTGCGCCGAAGTGCGCTGACCCCGATCGCCGGCGTTACCTTTACCTGGCCTTTGGCACCCGGCCCATCAGGTAGAACTCGTCGTTCGGGCGCATGCTGATCGTGTTCGCCATCCGGTTCGACAGGCCGAAGAACGCCGTGATGGCGGCAATATCCCAGGCATCCTCCTCGGAAAAACCGTGCTCGCGCAGCGCAGCAAAGTCGGCATCGCCCACTTCATGCGACGCCTTGCACACCTTCATCGCAAAGTCGAGCATCGCGCGCTGGCGCGGCGCAATATCCGCCTTCAGGTAGTTCACCGCCACCTGGTCCGCCACCAGCGGCTTCTTCTCATAGATGCGCAGGATCGCGCCATGCGCTACCACGCAGTACAGGCACTGGTTGGCACCGGAGGTCGCCACTACGATCATCTCGCGCTCGCCCTTGGTCAGGCCGCCGTCCTTGAGCATGAGCGCGTCGTGGTAGGAGAAGAACGCGCGGAACTCGTCGGGTCGGTGCGCCAGCGCCAGGAAGACGTTGGGGACGAAGCCGGCTTTTTCCTGGACCTCCAGGATGCGGGCGCGGATGTCGTCGGGGAGATCGGTCAGCGCGGGGATGGGGTAGCGGCTGATGGGGAATGCCGTGTCGGACATGGTGGTCTCCGGTTGGATATGCTTCATCGATCGTGAGCTTCTGATGCAGATACTAACGGATCGGCTCGTGCGTGGCGGGCGCCATGTCGCCCACGCATCGCACGGACACATGTCCGATGGATAAGGCATACTACGCACCTTCCGAACCAGGCGGGCATGCTGCCCGCCCTACTGTTCCTGATGAAACGTATTCTCATCGTCAAGCTGACCTCCCTCGGCGACATGGTGTTCACCCAGCCGCTGGTCGCAGACCTGCAGCGGGCTTTTCCCGGCGTCAAGATCGACTGGATCGCCGACGAATATTGCGCCGACGTGCCGCGCTGGAATCCGAATATCGAGCGTGTGATTTCCGCGCCGCTGCGCGGCTTCAAGAAGTCGCGCAATTGGGCTGGCTTGCGTGCGATCTTCAGTGCACTGCGTGAACTGCGCCGCGAGAAGTATGATGCGGTGCTGGACGTCCACGGCGTCTACAAGAGCGCCATCGTGACGTTCCTGGCACGCACGCGCAAGCGCTATGGCTACCCCGTGCAAGAGTTGGGCGAGAGCGGCGCTCGCTTCGCCTACAACCGTGTGTTCCAGCCATTTGTCGAAGAAGATTGCGCGCGGCAGCGGATGCGCCGCGCCGTCAGCCGCGCCTTGGGCTATGAGCTGGCCAGGGAGATGGACTACGGCCTGGAGATGCCCGCAGACACGCCGGCGCTGGCCGCCAAGGGTCCGTACGCGATGCTGTTCCATGCCACCTCGAGCGAAGAAAAGAAGTGGCCGGTCGCCGACTGGATCAGCGTGGGCAGCGCGATCTCGGCGCGCGGGCTGCGCGTGCTGGTGCCCTGGGGCAACGACGCGGAGCGCAAGGAAGCCGAAACCATCGCCGCCAGCGTGCCCAACGCCGAAGTGATGCCGCGCCTGAGCATCACCGGCGTGGCGCAGATGGTAGGCAAGGCATCGCTGGTGGTTGGCATGGACACCGGCTTCGTGCATATCGCCGATGCGCTGCGCCGCCCGACCGTGATCCTGTTCACGACCACGTCGCGCCACCTGTACGGCGTCGATGCGCCGGGCCGCGCGGTCTCGCTGGGCGGCGGCGGCGCGGTGCCGCGGCGGGATCAGGTGCTGGCTGCCATCGATGAAGTGCTGGGCGTGCAGCCGCCCGTCACCTCGCCAAACTGAGCACGATGGAAACGACAAAGGCCGGCGCAAGCGCCGGCCTTTGTCGTTGGTAGGTCCGTTACCCTCGCTGCGTCGCGAACTGGATCCGGTGCAGCCCGGCGTACAGGCCGTTGGCCGCCAGCAGCTGCGCATGCGTGCCCTGCTCCGCCACGCGGCCCTGGTCCAGCACGGCGATGCGGTCGGCGTTCTCGATGGTGGACAACCGGTGCGCAATCACCAGCGTGGTCCGGCCCTTCATCAGTGCCTCCAGCGCCGCCTGCACCTGGCGCTCCGACTCCGAATCCAGTGCCGAAGTGGCCTCGTCCAGGATCAGGATCGGTGCGTTCTTGTACAGCGCCCGGGCAATCGCCAGCCGCTGGCGCTGGCCACCGGACAGCTTCATGCCGTTGTCGCCGATATTGGTGTTCAGGCCCTCCGGCAGCCCCTTGACCGTTTCCGTCAGGTAGGCGGCCGCCAGCGCGCGCTCGACGCGGGCCATGTCGATCTCGCTGTCGGATTGCGTGCCATATGCCACATTGGCGGCGACGGTGTCGTTGAACAGCACCACGTCCTGGCTGACGAAGGCAATCTGGTTGCGCAGGTCCTTCAGCGACAACTCGGTCAGCGGCGTGCCGTCCAGCAGGATGCGCCCGGCAGTGGGGTCGAAGAAGCGCGGCACCAGGTTGACCAGCGTGGTCTTGCCGCTGCCCGACGGGCCCACCAGCGCCACCACCTCGCCCGGACTGACACGCAGGTCAATGCCCTCCAGCGCGGCGCGCGATGCTTCACCGTAGCGGAAGCCGACTTGCTCGAAGGCCAATTCGCCACGGGCACGATCCAGCATCTTGCCACCGTCCTGCGGCTCGATCGGTTCATCGATCAGCCGGAAGATCATCTCAGCTGCGGTGATGCCGCGCGTCAGCGGCTGGTTGATGTCGGTCAGGTGCTTGAGCGGCGAGATCAGCAGCAGCATCGCCATCACAAAGCCGGTAAAACCCCCCACCGTGGTCTGGTTGGCCTGCGCCTGCACCATCGCAATGGTGATGATCACCGACAGCGCCAGCGCGGCCAGGAAGGCCGTGACCGGCTGGTTCAGCCCGCCGGCAACCGCCATGCGCATCGAGTAGTTCTTGAGCCGCTCGGCCACGGTGCGGAAGCGGCCCATCTCGTAGGCTTCGCCGCCGTGCAGCTTGACCACCTTGTAGCCGCCCACGGCCTCTTCCACGACATAGGCAGCGTTGTTGGTAAATGCCTGGTGATCGCGGTTGAGCTTGCGCAGCCGGCGGTTGATCTTCGACATCAGGTAGCCAATCACCGGCAGGATCACCGCCACGATCAGGGTCAGGCGCCAGTTGGTATAGAAGAGGTAGATCAGCAGCGCGACAACCGTCAGCGAGTCCCGCACCAGCGTGATAAAGACGCTGGTCAGGATCTGCAGCACCTGGTTGACCTCGAAGATCACGGCATTGATCAGCGAAGCCGCCGTGTTGCGGTGGAAGAACGACGCCGGCGCCTGCAGCAGGCGCTCGAACATCTGCAGGCGCATCTTCAGCAGCACGCGGTTCGAGATCAGGTTCAGCAGGTAGCCCGAGGCAAACTGCGCCACGCCGCGGATCAGGGCCACGCCGGTCAGGATGGCGGGGACATGCCACAGCGTGCCGGCGTAATCGCCGCCGAAGCCCTTGTCGAGCAGATCGTTGACGACCTTGGGAATCACCCCTTCGCTGCCCGCCACGACCGCCATGGCAAGGATGGCGCCGACGAAGATGCGCAGTTCAGGGCGCAGGTAAGACCAGAGCCGGCTGGCCATGCTGGACGGCACGGCGGCACCTGGCGAAATGGGCGGTTTGGATGTGGTCACTGATATGTCTTCTGTGTGGAGGCGGCGTGCCGGCCCGGCGCTAGCCCGGCCGCTTCTGCCGGGCTACCCGAAGGAAGGGCCTGACGATGAGCTGGAACAGGAAGCGCTGATAGACGTAGCGGCGCAGATAATAGCCGATGCTGCGGCGAGCCTTGTCGGTGGCGTCCAGGTCGGCGCGATGCGTTTCGAGCGACGAGGTCTCGGCCAGGTCGGTCAGGCCGATGCAATACGGCACCACCGCGCTGACCGACACCAGGCCCTGCTTTTCGAAGGCCGACCAGTAGTCGGCCGCGCACCACATCGGCTGCAAGCCCGCCAGCAGCCGCTGCGCCGCGGCGCGCGTCACCACGTAGCCGTGCGCGCGCCACCATTCGCCGTAGCGCCTGACCAGGCGTCGTTCGCCGCCGAGCCTGCGGGCACCCCAGCGGGTGTACTTGTCGACATGGGACAGCAGCACCACCTCGGCCCGGTCCGGATCCAGGCGCGACTCCAGGTCGGCCAGCACGGTGGCCAGGTCGGGGCCAGGCGAAGCATCGTCCTCCAGCACCAGCGCAAAGGCGGCGCCGTCGTCCAGCATCTTGCGGTACACCCCAAGGTGGCTCAACCCGCACCCGACCTCGCCCCGGCTCATGGGCCGGTAGCGCGCGGCGGCCGCGGCGGCATCGTACTTGCTGGCCACCTCCTCCTCCGCCAGCACGCGGCCATCCACGGCCCGGAACACCTGGAACGGGATGCCAAGGCCCGCCAGCTGGCCGGAAATGCGCTCCCGGCGTTCCAGCGCGGTGTCGAGATTGATGACGTAAGCGCCGATCATGCGGCCAGCGCCTGTGCGTCCGGTCTTGCCCGGATTGCAGCCGGGAAGAGAGAGACCAATGCTGCACGCGCAGGCAGAAGGGAGACTTCTTTCATCCCGGCGGAACGGGACAATTGTGCTCGTATCATCAATTTGTGTTTCAGGAAACGGCCCGCGAGCCGACTCGATGGCATCAGGGTGCGCGAAGGGCGCCATGCGCCGGTGCGGTAGAATACGCGGTCTCGATCCAGCGCCTGGCGCCGTGGGCGACTCCGGCGGCCCGCCGGTCTTGTCCGACCTGCGTGCCTCCCCTATGTTCCATGAGAGTCTCGGCCGTCATCATTACCAGGAATGAAGCTCACAATATCGGGCCATGCCTCGAAAGCGTGTCCTGGTGCGAAGAGGCGATTATAGTGGATTGGGCCAGCACGGATGACACAGTGGCGATTGCGCGTGCCGCCGGCGCCACGGTCATCCAGACCGACGACTGGCCCGGGTTCGGCCCGCAGAAGAACCGCGCGGTCGACGCCGCCACGGGCGACTGGATCCTGAGTCTCGATGCCGATGAACGTGTCACGCCCGCCTTGCGCGACGAGATCCTGGGCCAGCTGGAGCGCGCCAACGCCCACGCGCTTGCGCTGCCGCGCCTGTCAGCGTTCTGCGGCACCTTCGTGCGCCACGCAGGCTGGTATCCGGACTATGTGACCCGCGTCTTCCGCAAGGGCCGCGGCCGCTTCACGAATGACCTGGTCCACGAACACCTGAAGGTGGACGATCCGGTCACCCATCTGCGCGAGCCGCTGATCCATTACAGCTACCGCACACTGTCGGACGTGCTGCGCAAGATCGACAGCTACTCCAGCGCAGGCGCGCAGCAGGCCTACGCGCGGGGCAAGCGCAGCTCGGTGGCGTCCGCCGCGGGCCACGGCCTGTGGGCCTTCATCCGGACCTATCTGCTCAAACGCGGCTTCCTGGACGGCAGCGCAGGCTTCGGCGTGGCGCTGATGAATGCGCAGGCAAGCTACTACAAGTACGCCAAGCTGGCGCAGTTGCAGGCCGACGCCGATATCAAGGCAGCCGCCCCTGAGGTCACCCGTTGAGGTCGCCGGCCGCCCCTCCTCTCTATTCCATGCATCGATGAAAGTTGGCATCTCCTGCAATCGCTTCGGCGCTGGCGGCGGCCTGGAACGCTATGCGCTCGACATCAGCCGGGCAATGGCGGGCCGCGCCGGCACCGAGGTATCGGTCTACGCGCGCCGCTTCGACGCCGGCATGGCGCAGTCGGCCGGCATTGCCCCGCACCGGATCGTGGTGTCGTGGCTGCCCGGCAAGCTGCGCGACCGCTACTTCTCGTGGCGGCTGCAAGCGCGCCGTCCCGCGGATGAAGTGCTGATCGGCTGCAACCGCGTGCGCGGCTCCGATATCGCCATCTGCGGCGGCACCCATCGCGGCTATCTCGCTGCACGCGGCACGACAGCGCGCCGCTCGGACCACTGGCAGATCGAACTTGAGAGTGCCCAGTACGCCGGGGCGCACCGCGTGGTCGCGCACTCCGCCTTGATGCAGCGGGAGGTAGTTGAGCTGTACGGCATCCCCGAAGATCGCGTCGAGCTGATCTACCCGCCGGTCGATACGCAGCGCTTCACCCCGGTCGATGCCGCCACCCGGGCGGCCCTGCGCCGCGAGTTCGGCTTCGGCGACGACGAGATCGTCTTCCTGTTCCCGTCGTCGGGCCATGCCCGCAAGGGCTTCGACCTGCTGGCCGACTACTTCTCGAAATCCAGCCTGCCGATCACACTGGCGGTGGCTGGGCGCCCGGTCGGGCGCACCATCGCGCGGGTCCGTGAACTGGGCTACAGCAGCAGGATCGACGCGCTCTACCGCGCCGCGGACTTCACCATCCTGGCATCAGGCTATGAGCCGTTCGGGCTGGTCGGCGTGGAATCGGTGCTGTGCGGCACACCGCTGGTCTTTGCTGACAATATCGCCTGCCTGGAGGTGATCCGGGCGCAGGCCGTGCATGCGTTTTCACGCGAACGTGCCGAAACGCTGGACCATGCCATTCGCGCCGCGGTCGACTCGGCGCGCGCCGGCAAGGGCCGGCTGGCGAACCCGATTGCGATGCTGGACTACGATCCCGGCATCGACGCCCATGTCGATGCCCTGCTGACGCTGGCCGCCAGCGCGCGCGCCGCCCGGCAGGCGGCCTGAGGCCGCCGCTTCCGTGGCTTATTCGTAAACCGTGCTGACACTGTCCGGCGACAGCGCCAGCCGCAAGGCCATCAGCGCATCGTCCGACGGCACCACACGCCAGTCAGGGCCCAGCATGGCCTCGCACGAGGCCGCCGCCGACTGGTAGTGGATGCGCACCGGCAGACCCTGCGCACCGCTGGCCCGGGCCAGGTGCGGCATCAGCAGTTCACGCAACATCCCGGCCGACGAATTCCCATTCATCGACAACCGCACGGCACTGGCAAACTTGACGCGTGCGGCCACCAGGTCCATCACCGACTCCGCCGTAAACCTGACCCCGCCGGTAAACGTATCGTGCCGCGCATTCCCCGTGGCAATCAACAACTCGTCCTCGCGGAACATTTGCCGGTTGGCGTCGAAGACCTCGTTGAACACCGTCATCTCGACCAGCCCGGTGCCGTCGTCCAGCGTCACGATCAGCATCTTGCCGCGCTGGGTCATCTGCGTGCGGATGCCGGCGATCACGCCGGCGATGGTCTTGCCGCGCACGTCGCGGCCGAAGCCGCCGCCGTTGCCCTGCACTTCCTTTTCCAGCGCGGCCAGCGTGCCCTTGTTGAAGCGGCGGACCTCGTCGCGGTAGGCGTCGAACAGGTGGCCGGAGAAGTAGTAGCCAAGCGCCTGCTTCTCTTCCTGCAGCGTGCGCTTGGCGCTCCAGCGCGCCTCGTCGAGCAGCTCGGGGCGGTGCGCTTCGCCGGCATCGCCCATCAGGTCGAACAGCGACACCTGGTTGGCGGACTCGGCCTTCTGCTCGGCGGCCTCCATGGCGATCGGCACCGATGCCAGCAGTTGGGCGCGGTTGTCGTTCAGGCTGTCGAAAGCGCCCGCGCGGATCAGGGCCTCCATGGTGCGGCGGTTGACCTGGCGGCGGTCGACGCGCTCGCAGAAATCAAACAGATCGGTGAACGGGCGCTCTTCGCGCGCGCGCAGGATGTCTTCAATGGCGCCCTGGCCGCTGCCCTTGATGCCGCCCAGGCCGTAGCGGATGGTCTTGGCGTCGGTCGGCGCGAAGCGGTATTCGCTGGCGTTGACGTCGGGCGGCAGCACCGCGAGCTTGTTGAGCTTGCAGTCCTCGTAGAGGATCTTGACCTTGTCGGTGTCATCCATGGCCAGCGACATGTTGGCTGCCATGAATTCGGCCGGGTGGTGAGCCTTGAGCCACGCGGTGTAGTACGCCAGCAGCGCATAGGCCGCCGCGTGCGACTTGTTGAAGCCGTAGCCCGCGAACTTCTCCATCAGGTCGAAGATGTCGTCGGCCTGCTGCGCGGAAAGTCCGTTCTTGTCGGCACCTTCGCGGAACATCACGCGGTGCTGCGCCATTTCCTCGGGCTTCTTCTTGCCCATGGCGCGGCGCAGCAGGTCGGCGCCGCCGAGCGAGTAGCCGCCGATGATCTGCGCCATCTGCATCACCTGCTCCTGGTAGACCATGATGCCGTAGGTCTCTTTCAGGACGGGCTCGACGCGCGGATCCGGGTACTCCACCTTCTCGCGGCCGTGCTTGCGCGCGCAGAAGCTGGGGATCAGGTCCATCGGGCCGGGGCGGTAGAGCGCCACCAGCGCGATGATGTCCTCGAAGCGGTCAGGCTTGGCGTCCTTGAGCATGCCCTGCATGCCGCGGCTTTCCAGCTGGAACACGGCGACCGTGTTGGCGGTCTTGAGGATATCGAAGGCGGGGCTGTCGTCGAGCGGGATATGGCTGCAGTTCCAGTCGGCCTTGCCGGGGTCCAGGCGGCGGATATAGCGCTCGGCCCAGTCCAGGATGGTCAGCGTGGTCAGGCCCAGAAAGTCGAACTTGACCAGGCCCGCGGCCTCGACGTCGTCCTTGTCGTACTGGCTGACTACGCCGCTCATGCCGTCGTTCTGCGCGCCCTGCGTGTACAGCGGGCAGAAATCGGTCAGCCTGCCGGGCGCGATCAGCACGCCGCCGGCGTGCATGCCGACGTTGCGCGTCATGCCTTCCACGCGCTGCGCCAGTTCCAGCAGCTGGCGCACTTCTTCCTCGTTGCTCTCGCGCTCGGTCAGCAGCGGCTCTTCCTTCTTGGCCTCTTCGATGGTGACCAGCTTGCCCGGCTTGAACGGGATCAGCTTGGCAATGCCGTCGACAAAACCGTAGCCGAGGTCGAGCACGCGCCCCACGTCGCGCACCGCGGCCTTGGCCGCCATGGTGCCGAAGGTGGCGATCTGCGACACCGCGTCCTTGCCGTACTTCTCCTTCACGTACGTGATCACGCGATCGCGCCCGTGCTGGCAGAAGTCGATGTCGAAGTCGGGCATCGAGACCCGTTCCGGGTTCAGGAAACGCTCGAACAGCAGTGCGTACTTGAGCGGATCCAGGTCGGTAATGCCCAGCGCATACGCCACCAGCGAACCGGCACCCGAGCCGCGGCCCGGTCCCACCGGCACGCCGTTGTTCTTGGCCCAGTTGATAAAGTCCGCCACGATCAGGAAGTAGCCGGGGAAGCCCATCTTGATGATGGTGCCGGTCTCGAACTCCAGCCGTGCGTAGTATTCCGGGCGTCTGGCTTCGCGCACCGCCTCGTCGGGGAACAGCACCGCCAGGCGCTTCTCCAGGCCGTCCTTGGCCATGTGGACGAGGTAGTCGTCCAGCGACATGCCGTCGGGCGTCGGGAACAGCGGCAGGCGCGGCTTGCCCAGCTCCAGCGTCAGGTTGCAGCGGCGCGCGATTTCGACCGCGTTCTCCAGCGCCGAGGGGATGTCCGCGAACAGCGCGCACATCTCGTCCTGGGTCTTGAAGTACTGGTCGGTGGTAAAGCGCCGGGTGCGGCGCGGATTGGCCAGCAGCTCGCCCTCGGCGATGCACACGCGCGCCTCGTGCGCGGTGTAGTCGTCCGGCGTCATGAACTGCACCGGATGCGTGGCCACCACCGGCAGTTGCAGTTCCGCCGCCAGCTGCACGGCCTGCTGTACGTAGGCATCGGTGCCGGCATTGCCGGCGCGCTGCAGTTCGATGTAGAAGCGCTGCGCGAATACCGTGGACCAATGCAGTGCCGCGCGGCGCGCACTGTCGGCATTGCCGTTAGCCAGCGCCATGCCGATATCGCCACCCATTGCGCCCGACAGGGCGATCATGCCGGTCGCCAGCGGCAGGTCGTCTTCGCCGGGTTCCAGGAACCAGGCCGGATCGATCTCGGCGCGGCCGCGGTGCTGGTTGCCCAGCCACGCGCGCGACAGCAGCATGCACAGGTTCAGGTAGCCGCGGCGGTCCTGCACCAGCAGCAGCAGGCGCGACGGCTTGTCGCGGTCCTCGGCGTTGGTGAGCCAGACGTCGGCGCCGACCACCGGCTTCACGCCGCCGGCGCGCGCCTCCTTGTAGTAACGGATCAGCCCGAAGGCGTTGGCAAGATCCGTCAGGGCGAGCGCGCCCATGCCATCGGCGGCGGCGGCCTTGACGGCGTCTTCCAGGCGGACGATGCCGTCCACGATGGAATATTCGGAATGCAGGCGGAGGTGTACGAAGCGGGGTGCGGACATGGGCGATATTGTACCGGCTCAGCCCGCTGGCATGCCTCCGATATTGCGTGCAGGCGGCCTGGCGCGAGCGCCTGGCATAGCTGATCGCAGCGCTTGGGAATGCGCGGCGCCGGCGCCCGCACGCGTTATAATTTCGCCTTTCCAATCAGGCAGTTATCGCAAGCCGTCGGCGCCCTCCCGGACGCAGCCGTGCAGGCACAGTCTCTCATGCAGATCGTCAATATTTCCGCTTACAAATTCGTCTCGCTGGATGACATCGAGACCCTGCGCCCGGCCATGCGCGAGCGTTGCGAAGCGGCCGGCCTGAAGGGCACGATCCTGCTCGCGCCGGAAGGCATCAATATGTTCCTGGCCGGCCCGCGCGCAGCCATCGACGGTTTCATGGCCTGGCTGCACGCCGATGCGCGCTTTGCCGATATCGCGCCCAAGGAAAGCCTGTCGGAAAACCAGCCCTTCAAGCGCATGCTGGTGCGCGCCAAGAAGGAAATCATCACCATGAAGATGCCGCTGATCCGCCCCGAGGAAGGCCGCGCGCCGTCAGTGCGGCCGGCCGACCTGAAGCGCTGGCTGGACCAGGGGCACGACGACGAAGGCCGCCCGGTGGTGCTGCTGGACACGCGCAATGATTTCGAAGTCGCGGTTGGCACGTTCGAAGACGCCGTCGAATACGACATCGCCAAGTTCAGCGAATTTCCCGACGCAGTGGCGGCCCACAAGGCGGAGCTGGAAGGCAAGACCGTGGTGTCGTTCTGCACCGGCGGCATCCGCTGCGAGAAGGCGGCGATCCATATGCAGGAAGTCGGGGTCGAGCGCGTGTACCAGCTTGAGGGCGGCATCCTGAAGTACTTCGAGGAAGTCGGCGGCAGCCACTATCGCGGCGACTGTTTCGTCTTTGACTACCGCACCGCGCTGAACCCCAGCCTGGAGCCGGCTGGCCCCAAGCAGTGCTTTGCCTGCCGCGCGGTGGTCACGCCGCAGGAGCAGCAAAGCCCGCATTACGTGGTCGGCAAGAGCTGCCCCCGCTGCATCGGCAGCAAGGACCAGGCCGCAGCGTAAGCACCCGGCGGCTCAGGCCGCCAGCAGGTGGTAAAGATTGCGCAGCATGCCCGCGGTGGCGCCCCAGATAAAGCGGTGGCCGCCAGTCTCGCGCGGATAGGGCATGGCGTAGAACACCCGCTCACCGTCAACCCAGCGGAACAGGCGCCGTTCATGGTGGGACGGGTCCATCAGGAACGCGAGCGGCACTTCGAAGACATCGGCAACTTCCGAGGCATCCGGGCGCAGCGTGAAACCGTCACGCACCAGCCCTACCACGGGGCTCACATGGAAACCGGTGCCGGTGATGTAGTCCGGCAGCGCGCCCAGCACTTCCACATAGTCGCGCGCCAGCCCCACTTCTTCTTCCGTCTCGCGCAGCGCCGTGTCGATACGGTTGACATCCCATGACTCCTGCCGCCCGCCCGGGAAGCTGATCTGCCCGGCATGCGCGCTCAGGTTGGCATTGCGCTGCGTCAGCAGCACCGTCAGGCCGTCACGGCGCTCCACCAGCGGCACCAGCACGGCGGCGTCGCGCAGCCCGCGGCTGCGGTCATAGACGCGCGATTCATCAGTGAGCTCCGGCGCCCAGGCCGGCGGCACCTGGAAGCGGTGCCGGATAAAGTCCACCTCCAGCCGCGGCGCGCTCAGGGCGCCGTTGCGCAGGTCGGTGTCGATGACGGGGAGGGATTCGGGATCGAAAGCAGGACGCATAACATCGCAAGTATGACAGAAGCGCGCATTCTGGCGCCGCAGCAAAAGCGCCTGCCGTTGCCGCCGCGCCAATGCAAAAAGGGCACCCTGGGGTGCCCTTCCTGAGGAAACGCTGGCCGGGCTGCCCCGGCCGGCATGCCCAGCTTACTGTGCAGCCTTGGCAGCGACAGCAGCCTTCGACACCAGCTTTTCCTTGATACGTGCGGACTTGCCCGAACGCTGGCGCAGGTAGTACAGCTTCGCGCGACGCACGTCGCCGCGACGCTTCACTTCGATGGCAGCGATCAGCGGCGAGTACAGCTGGAACGTACGTTCCACGCCTTCACCCGACGAGATCTTGCGCACGATGAAGGACGAATTCAGGCCGCGGTTGCGCTTGGCAATCACGACGCCTTCGTAGGCCTGCACGCGCTTGCGGGTACCTTCCACCACGTTCACGCTGACGATCACGGTGTCGCCAGGTGCGAATGCGGGGATGGTCTTGTTCGCGGTCAGACGCGCGATCTCTTCCTTCTCGATCTGCTCGATGATGTTCATCGTTTTTTCTCCGTAACCATCGTGCCGGCGTTGTATGCCCCAGGCATTGCCCGGGCCCCGGCAGAGGATGGGGTTTTACCTGGCGGGGGTCTCCCCCGCCCTTCCTTCGCCGCCCATTCCGACAAGAATTTCTCGTCGGCCCGGGTCAGCAAACCTTGTTCGCGGGCGGCCTCGATCAGGTCGGGGCGCTTGCTCGCGGTATTGGCCAGCGCCTGCTGGCGCCGCCATTTCTCGATCTCGGCGTGATGGCCTCCGAGCAGGATGTCGGGGACCCGCACGCCTTCATATTCTTCCGGCCGCGTGTAGTGCGGACAATCCAGCAGGCCGTTGACGAAGCTGTCCTGCACGGCCGACTGGGCATCGCCCAGCACGCCGGGCAAGTGCCGCACCACGGCGTCGATCAGCGCCATCGCCGGCAGCTCGCCGCCCGACAGCACGAAGTCGCCGAGGCTGATTTCCTCATCCACGCGGCGGTCGATCAGCCGCTGGTCGATGGCCTCGTACCGGCCGCACAGCAGGACCAGGCCCGGCCGTTCGGCCAGCTCCATCACCTTGGCATGCGACAGCGTCTTGCCCTGCGGAGACATCAGCACCACATGCGGCTTTGGCACGCCGGCCTGCGCCTGCGCCGCCACCGCGGCATCGATCGCGTCATCCAGCGGCTTGGCCAGCATCACCATGCCGGGGCCGCCGCCGTAAGGACGATCATCGATGGTGCGGTAGTTGTCGACCGTGAAATCACGCGGATTCCAGGTACGCAAGCCATACCGCTGCTGCTTGGCTGCCCGGCTGGTGATACCCCAGTCGGTCAACGCGCGAAACATCTCGGGAAACAGCGTGATCACATCGAACTGCATCCGCTCTCTCCCAATGCCAATCCTGCGCCATCGCGGGCACAGGCTCAGTAGTCGAGCCCCCAGTCCACCACGATGCGCCTGCCCGCGGTATCCACCGAACGCAGGAACGCATCGACAAACGGAATCAGCCGTTCGCCGGCCTTGCCGTCAGGGAGCACGCAGGCCACCTGCAGGATCTGGTGGGCACCGTTGTCGATCAGCCCGGACACCTCGCCCAGCAACTCGCCTTGCTCGTTGCTGACGGTGCAGCCGATCAGGTCGACCCAGTAGAACTCATCTTCTTCCGGCGCGGGAAAATCCGCACGCCGGATCCACACGCGACGGCCCTTGAGCGCTTCCGCAAGATTGCGGTCGGCCACGCCGGACGCTTGCGCCACGACGGTGCCACTGTGCTCGCGCGACTGCGCGATCTTTACGCAGACGGGCTGGGCACGCGACGCATCGGCCACCACCAGCCCCGCCTGCGGCGGTGCCAGCAGCCACCAGCGGCGGGCATGCAGCAAGGCCGAAGCATCATCGGCATGCGGCAAGACCTTGATCCAGCCACGGATGCCGTAGGCAGCGCCAATATAGCCGACCTCCACCAGGTCTTCTGGCAGGGGGTCGGCATAAAGGAGCGCCGCGGGCAGTTTGCAAGCCTTTTGCGGCTCGCCCGGGGACTGAACCAGCGGTCGGTTCAGCGGCCGGGCAGCGCCCTGCTTTCGTTCAGTCACGTGTGCAATAAGAACGCGCCCGGCCGGCCGTGAAAACGGCTCGGCCGGGCGCGCTGCAGGCGACGATCAGGCAGCAGCCTTGGCGGCGCCTTGCTTGACCAGGCGGGCAACGGTCGGCGACAGTTGCGCGCCAACGCCTTGCCAGTAGGCCAGGCGGTCTTGCGCCAGGCGCAGGCCTTCTTCACCTTCCGAAGCCAGCGGGTTGTAGAAACCAACGCGCTCGATGAAACGACCATCGCGACGGTTGCGCGAGTCGGTGGCGACGATGTTGAAGAACGGGCGCTTCTTGCTGCCGCCGCGAGCCAGACGGATAACGACCATGGAATGATTCCTCAGAAAACGGGGTGTTCGAGGACGTTCGAACACGAAACGCAAGAGTATAGCCCAATTACCGAGGCCAAACAAACACTTAGGTGATTGACGCGCGCCTGCCGCGCAGGCATCGTGGCAAAAAACGCGACAGGAGGCCCGACATGCGCCCGGCTCTGCACTTCATGGCACGCACCGTACGGCCTGCGGCCCTGCTCGCCATTGTACTGCTGGCAGGCACCGGATCCGCGCCGGCCGCCCTGCCGCTGGACCAGGTCCGGCTGCCGCCTGGTTTTCGCATCGAGGTGCTGACACAGGACGTGCCAGGGGCACGCGCCATGGCGATGTCGCCGTCAGGCACGCTCTTCGTCGGCTCGCGCAGCGAAGGCAAGGTCTACGCGGTGACCGACGCGCTGGGGACCCGGCCGCGCGTGCGCACGGTCGCCACCGGGCTGCGCATGCCGGTCGGCGTGGCGTTGCACGACGGCAGCCTGTACGTGTCCTCGGTGTCGAAGATCGTGCGGATCGACCAAATCGAGGCCAGCCTCGACAAGCCGCCGGCGCCAACGGTGGTGAGCGACCGCTTCCCGACGGACGGGCACCACGGCTGGAAATTCATCGCCTTCGGTCCCGACGGCTATCTCTACGTGCCGGTCGGTGCGCCATGCAATATCTGCGCGCCCGACGAGAACCGCTACGCCAACATCATGAAGATGAAGCCAGATGGCAGCGACCTGCAGGTGGTGGCACGCGGCGTGCGCAACACCGTCGGCTTCGACTGGCACCCGGCCACGCGCGAACTGTGGTTCACCGACAATGGCCGCGACCGCATGGGCGACGACCTGCCCGACGACGAACTCAACCGCGCCACCGCTGCCGGCCAGCATTTCGGCTACCCATACTGCCATGCCGGCACGGTTGCCGATCCCGAATACGGCAGCCAGCGCCCCTGCGCCGAGTTCGTGCCGCCGGTGGCCCGCCTGGGCGCGCACGTGGCGGCCCTGGGCATGCGCTTCTACACTGGCACGCAATTCCCGGCGGCCTACCGCAACAACGTCTTCATTGCCGAGCACGGCAGCTGGGACCGCAGCGAGCCGTCCGGCTACCGCGTGGTCCGCGTGGCGTTGGACGATGCCGGCAAGGCGGTGCACCAGGAGGTGTTCGCGCAAGGCTGGCTGCGCGGCGGCAGGCCCTGGGGCCGCCCGGTCGACGTCCTGGTTGCGCCGGACGGTTCGCTGCTGGTCAGCGACGACCTTGCCGGGGCCATTTACCGCATCCGGTACCGACCCTGAATCCCGCTGAAACCCCCACGGAACGGGGGTCTGGGTGGCCGAAACAATCCGTTACACCGGTAACGGGATTGGCATAGGCGCCCTGATGACCCATGCGTACCATGAACCCATCTTCCAACAGCAACACAGCGCGTCAGGAACCTGGGAATCCGCATGCTCACCCGCTCTCTCCTGCGCGACCTGGTGGCTGGCATCCTGGTGGCCTCGGGCCTGGTCGGCGCGGTTGCCGCCAGCCATGCCCAGGTCGCGTTCTGGCAACAAGTACGGCCCGATGGCCGGCCCGCACGGATGCAGTCGCAGCCCCGCGACGGCTGGCAGATGGCAACCGTGCGCGCCGAGAGCCGCGAGCACGTGCAAGCCCAGATCGACCGCATGGAGGCACGCGCCCGTGCCGACGATCGCCTGAGCGGGCGCCGCGCCGCGCTGGCTGGTGCCCGCGACGACAACCGCGGCCGGGGCCAGGAACGCGACAACCCCAATGAAGCCCGCAACGACTCCCGGCCAAGCAACGTCGGCCCCGGCTGGCAGGCACGTGGCCGCGACAATGGCCGATAAAGGTCGCTGCTGACGGCTGCCGGCGCAATCCCGCCCATTGCCGCACGGCCCAACGGTCTTTCCGCGGTTCGCGGAACTCCTCCCCCGCTGCCCCTGTCTCTATTTAAGTGTGTGCCCCGCTTGCCGGGTGCCACGCACAGGCTGCCGCCCGGCGCTGCCCGGGGCTCACAGCGTGCCGTCCAGTGCAGACGGCAATCGAACTGACCTGCCTCTGCCCGACACCTCCTGCCGGACCCGATCAAGACGGCCCGGGCGCAGCCTCCAGAAAGACAATAATTCTGTGAGGTTTGTCATGTCACCCCTTCTTAGCGACCTGGCCGAACACGCGGGCCAGTTATCGCTGTCAATCCTGTTCATGGGCATCCTGACGCTGGTCCTCTATGGCGAAACCCATATCAGCGAGCACGCGGTGGCCTTCCTGGACGGCCTGCAGTCCGGCTGGCATTAGCGCCGTCCTGCGCGTCTTCTGACGCACGTCCCTTTCTTGCGCTGACTGCCGGCGTACAATGTGGGCCGGCCGGTACCCGTGTGCCGCCGTTCCTGTGCCGGTGCATTGCCGGCCCGCAACCGCCGGATACCCGACCATGCCTGCAGCCACGCCAGCCCGCCATGCCTCCACGCTCGTGCCGCCCGCCCGCGGCAAATCGAAGCTGCTGACCGTGGCACTGGCATTCCTGTTCGGCAGCCTCGGCGCGCATCGCTTCTA
The DNA here is from genome assembly GCA_022041995.1 of Cupriavidus necator. Lineage (GTDB taxonomy): Bacteria > Pseudomonadota > Gammaproteobacteria > Burkholderiales > Burkholderiaceae > Cupriavidus. Next base: position 1,061,633 of record CP074381.1, on the reverse strand, counting down.
CCTGGGCGGCCTGCGCGACCCGTATGGCTGGGCGCACCTGCTGGCGCTGCTGGCGGGCGCTATCGGCGTGACCTCGATGGCGACCGGCGCGGGCACCCCGGCGCTGAACTGGGCCTTCGCCGTCGCCGGCGGAGCCTCCGTCATCAGCGCCTTCCTGGCGGCCATCGTCTACGGGCTGCGCCCGGACGACAAATGGGACGCACGCTTCAACCTGACCGGCAAACCTACGCGCTCCGGCTGGCCGGTGGTGATCCTGGTGATCCTGTCGCTGCTGATCGGCACCGGCCTGCTGATGGCCGGGCTGGCGATCAGTTTCCAGACCTTCTTCGAATCACAGGTCGAGGCCGCCCGCGCGTTGTCGCAATAGCGGCGCGGCGACATCGGCGCCGTGCATTTCTACCTGAGCGAGCTGGGCGGGTCCACCTCCACCGCCAGCGCCCGCCTGGGCCGGCTGGAACAGTCGCTGGGCAGCCGCCTGTTGCACCGCACCACCCGGTGGTGCCAGCCGTGTCGATCTGGGCAGTGTTTCCCAGCCGGCACCTGGTACCGCCCAAGACACGCGCCTTCGTGGACGTCTTCGCCGAGCGCTTCGGCAACCCGCCCTACTGGGACCGGCCCGACATCTAGAGCGCACTCCACGCTTGCGCATGATCAAGGCCGGCTCAAACCGCGGCTCCCCTTTCCGTCAATTCGCCCATACTGGTAGAGCCGTCCGATTCCGGCGGCGTCACGCGCGGCGGGGCCATACCCTGGCGCAAAGGAGCAAGCATCGACATGCCAACCTATGAGGAAGGACGCCTGGCGGCGATCGCTGTCAGGCTGGCGCTGTCCTCGGGACTGCCGCCATCGAGCGCGAAGGCCGCGCTGGAACTCGCCAGCAGCATGATCGGCGACCAGCAGGCCACCGAGCGCGCTCAGAAGACTCAGAACAGCGAACCCTGCGGATCGTCCTTGCCGCGGGGCCCCCTGACTGGCGGGCGGAAACGAGACGTATCCAGCTCGAACCGGTTGTAACGGAAACCTAGCCGATCGGCGGCCTTGTAGAAGCGCTGGCGCAGCAAGTCCGCCCACGCGCCCGTACCGCGCATGCGCGAGGCAAAGCTGGCATCGTAGGCTTTGCCCCCGCGCATGTCACGCACGCGGTTCATCACCCGTTCCGCGCGGTCGGGAAAATGCGCCAGCAGCCATTCCTCGAACAGCGGCCGCACTTCCCAGGGCAGCCGCAGCACGATGTAGTTTGCATAGACGGCGCCCGCTTCGTGCGCCGCTTCCAATACACGCTCCAGGTCGGGTTCGGTGATGAACGGGATCACCGGGGCGATGCTCACACCCACCGGGATGCCCGCGTCGGTCAGCGTGCGGATGGTGCGCAGCCGACGCGACGGCGTCGCCGCGCGCGGCTCCAGCGTGCGCGCGATGCCGGCGTCCAGCGTGGTGATGGTGACCGCCGCCACCGCCAGCCGCTTGGCCGCCATCGGCGCGAGCAGGTCGATATCGCGCTCGATCAGCGACGACTTGGTAATCAGCGCCACCGGGTGGTCGCACTCGTTCAGAACCTCCAGCAGGCCGCGCGTGATGCGCTGTTCGCGCTCGATCGGCTGGTAGGCGTCGGTGTTGACGCCCAGCGCGATAGTCTCGCAGTGGTACGACGGCCGTGCCAGCGCCTCGCGCAGCCGCTCGGCGGCGTTGGTTTTGGCATAAAGCTGCGTTTCAAAGTCCAGCCCTGGCGACAAGTCCAGGTAGGCGTGCGTCGGCCGGGCGAAGCAGTAGATGCAGCCGTGCTCGCAACCGCGGTAGGGGTTGAGCGAGACATCGAACGGGATGTCGGGCGATGCATTGCGCGTCAGGACCGAACGGGCGCGCTCGATATGGACTTCCGTGCGCAGCGGCGGCAGCGGGGCTGCCTCAGGCGACGCCGCGGCCTCGGTGGTACCCGGTGCCGCTTCCGGTGCACTGCCCCAGCCATCGTCGAACGCTTCACGCAGGTCGCGCTCGAAACGCCCCTGCAGGTTGCTCACGGCACCCCGGCCCTTGCGCGCCACGGCCGGCCGCGGGCCTGCCTGCGGCGCGACCGCGTCCGGGTCGGCATCGGGCCGCGTCGGGCGGCTGCCGGCGGGCTTGGGTTTCTGCGGGGGGCGCTCCATGCTGGCCTTGGTCACACTGCCTGGCTCTTCTCCTCGACGGAAATCGCCAGCGTCTCCTTGATCTCTTCCATCACCACATAGCTCTTCGACTGCGCTGCGCCGGGCAGCTGCAGCAGGATATCGCCCAGCAGCCGGCGGTATTCGCCGATCTCGCGGATGCGCGCCTTGATCAGGTAGTCGAAATCGCCGGAGACCAGGTGGCATTCCAGCACTTCCGGGATGCGCAGCACCTCGCGCCGGAACTGCTCGAACATATTGCCCGACTTGTTACCCAGCGAGATCTCGACGAACACCAGCAGCGCGCTGCCCAGCAGCGTCGGGTTCAACCGCGCGTAGTAGCCCATGATGACACCATCGCGCTCCAGGCGCTTGACGCGCTCGATACAGGGCGTGATGGTCAGCCCGACCGCCTCGGCCAGGTCCTTCATCGACATCCTGCCGTCGCTCTGCAGCGCCATCAGGATCTTGCGGTCGAGCCGGTCGAGGGTGCGGGTCGGCTGACGACTCGTTCTCATGAGTTTTTCCTGTTTTCCTGAGAAATTCGGTAACTATGACTGGATTGTATTCAATAGTATAGAGACAAATCCTTCATCTAGTTGTCATCGCAGTTGGAGCCCCCGAACATGCGCGTTCTCGTACTTGGCAGTGGCGTTATTGGCGTCACCAGTGCGTGGTACCTGGCCAAGGCCGGTCACGAAGTGACCGTCGTCGACCGCGAGGCGGGTCCCGCGCTCGGCACCAGCTTTGCCAACGCGGGGCAGATCTCGCCCGGCTATGCATCGCCGTGGGCCGCGCCCGGCGTGCCGCTCAAGGCAATCAAGTGGATGTTCCAGGAACACGCGCCGCTCAGCATCCGTCCGGACGGCACGCTGTTCCAGCTGCAATGGATGTGGCAGATGCTGCTGAACTGCAGCGCCGCGCGCTACGCCGTCAACAAGGAGCGCATGGTGCGGCTGGCCGAGTACAGCCGCGACTGCATCCGCGCGCTGCGCGCGGAAACCGGCATCGCTTACGAAGGCCGCCAGCAAGGCACGCTGCAGGTGTTCCGCACCGAAGAGCAGCTGCAAGGCGCGGCCAAGGACATCGCCGTGCTGGAAGAAGCCGGGGTGCCCTACCAGTTGCTTTCGCGCGAGGAACTCGCCGCGAGCGAACCGGCGCTGGCCGCCGTCCGCCACAAGCTGGCCGGCGGCCTGCGCCTCCCCAATGACGAAACCGGCGACTGCGCGCTGTTCACCCAACGGCTGGCTGGCATGGGTGAGATGCTGGGCGTCCGGTTCCTGTACAACCGTTCGATCGACAGCCTGATGACCCAGGGCGATGCCGTCACCGGCGCCGTGGTCAATGGCGAGCCGATGGGCGCTGACCTGGTGGTGGTAGCGCTGGGCAGCTGGTCGACGCAATTGGTGAAGCCGTTCCTGCGCGGCATGTCCAACCTGCCGATCTACCCGCTCAAGGGATTTTCGATCACCGTGCCGCTCAGCGATGCCTCGCGCAGCCCGGTGTCGACCGTGCTGGACGAGACCTACAAGGTCGCCATCACCCGCTTCGACGACCGTATCCGCGTAGGCGGCATGGCGCAGATCGTCGGCTATGACCGCAACCTGGACCCCGCCAAGCGCCGCACGCTCGAGCATGTGGTGACCGATCTCTTCCCCGGCGCCGGCGATGTCAGCCGCGCCACCTTCTGGGCCGGCCTGCGCCCGATGACGCCTGACGGCACGCCTATCGTCGGCCCGACCCAGGTACGCGGCCTGTGGCTGAACACTGGCCACGGCACGCTGGGCTGGACCATGGCCTGCGGCTCGGGCAAGCTGCTGTCGGACCTGGTCTCGGGCAAGTCGCCCGCGATCCGCGCCGACGACCTGTCGGTGGGGCGCTACCTGAAGCCGGCGCGCCAGCGCCTGGCACCGCGCCCGGCTGCCGCCTGACCCAGACACCGTCCCGACCAGCAAAAAGGGCGACCCCGCAGGGTCGCCCTTCACATTTCCTCAACGCGCGTGCCGTTCAGAACTGCTCGGCGGTCAGCGCATTGACCGGCGCCCCGCCGCTGACGACGGCATCACGCAATGCCGACGCCTGCGACAGGATGTGCTCGGCGAAGAAATGCGCGGTCGCGATCTTGGCGTCGTGGAAGGCCGGATCCTCCGCGCGCTTCGCATCGGCAGCCAGCATCGCACGGCCGAACTGCCAGCCGGAGAACACGATGCCGCACAGCTTCAGATAAGGCACGCTGCCGGCAAAGACGGCGTTCGGATCGGACTTGGCATTGGCCACAACAAACGCCACTACGTCTTCCAGCGCCGCGCGGCCCTTGGCCAACTGCGCCTGCACCGCGGTGAACGCGGTGCAGCCATGCTTGCCCAGCGCGGCCTCGGTTTCGGCGATCTGCGCGCAGATCGCGCGTGCCACGGCGCCGCCGTCGCGCAAGGTCTTGCGGCCGATCAGGTCGTTGGCCTGGATTGCCGTGGTGCCTTCGTAGATCGGCAGGATGCGCGCGTCGCGGTAGTGCTGCGCCGCGCCGGTTTCCTCGATAAAGCCCATGCCGCCGTGCACCTGCACGCCCAGGCTGGTGACATCGATCGACAGCTCGGTACTCCAGCCCTTCACCACCGGCACCAGGAACTCGTAGAAGGCCTGGTTCTGCCTGCGCACGGCCTCGTCGGGATGCTGGTGCGCCGCGTCGCTGGCGGCCGCGGCCACGTAGGCCACGGCGCGCGCGCCTTCGGTCAGCGCGCGCATGGTCATCAGCATGCGCTTGACGTCCGGGTGGTGAATGATGGTCACCGCCGCGCGCGCCGAACCATCGACCGGGCGGCTCTGCACGCGCTCGCGCGCAAAGCCCACCGCCTGCTGGTAGGCGCGTTCGGACACTGCGATGCCCTGCATGCCGACCGAGAAGCGTGCCGAGTTCATCATGATGAACATGTACTCGAGGCCACGGTTCTCTTCGCCGACCAGCGTGCCGATGGCGCCGCCATGGTCGCCGAACTGCAGCACTGCCGTGGGGCTCGCCTTGATGCCCAGCTTGTGCTCGATCGACACGCAATGCACATCGTTGCGCTCACCGCTGCTGCCGTCGGCGTTGACCATGAACTTCGGCACGATGAACAGCGAGATGCCCTTGACGCCCTCGGGGCGGTGGGCGTGCGGGCCAGCACGAGATGGACGATGTTCTTCGCCATGTCGTGCTCGCCGTAGGTGATGAAGATCTTGGTGCCGAACACCTTGTAGGTGCCGTCGCCCTGCGGCTCGGCACGGGTGCGCACCGCGGCCAGGTCCGAGCCGGCCTGCGGCTCGGTCAGGTTCATGGTGCCGGTCCACTCGCCCGAGATCAGCTTGGGCAGGAAGGTGGCCTTCTGCTCATCCGTGCCTGCCGTCAGCAGCGCCTCGATGGCACCGTCGGTCAGCAGCGGGCACAGCGCGAACGACAGGTTCGCGCTGTTCAGCATCTCGTTGCAGGCGGTGGCGATCAGCTTGGGCAGGCCCTGGCCGCCGAACTCCTGCGGGTGCAGCACGCCCTGCCAGCCGCCTTCGCCGAACTGGCGGAAGGCGTCCTTGAAGCCGGGCGTGGTGGTGACCACGCCGTCCTTCCAGCTGCTCGGGTCCAGGTCGCCGGCGCGGTTCAGCGGCGCGACGACCTGCTCGTTGAACTTGGCGGCCTCATCCAGCACGGCCTCGGCCGTTTCCGGCGTGGCTTCTTCGAAGCCCGGCAGTTTGCTGACGGCCTCAAGCCCGGCCAGCTCGTTCATGACGAACAGCATGTCCTTGATCGGCGCACGGTAGGTCATCGATGTCTCCCAACATGTGTGAAAAAGCCGTTCGCGGGTCACCCCCGGAACGGCTCGTACTTGCTACCCGTGCCGGCCGCCGGGCGGCCGGCGAGGCATCAGCCCAGCGCTGCCACCAGCTCCGGCACCACGGTGTTCAGGTCGCCCACCAGGCCGTAGTCGGCCACGGAGAAGATCGGGGCCTCGGCATCCTTGTTGATCGCGACGATCACCTTGGAGTCCTTCATGCCGGCCAGGTGCTGGATCGCGCCGGAGATACCGACGGCGATGTACAGCTGCGGCGCGACGATCTTGCCGGTCTGGCCGACCTGGTAGTCGTTGGGCACGAAGCCGGCGTCCACGGCGGCGCGCGAGGCACCCAGCGCGGCGCCCAGCTTGTCGGCCAGCGGCGTCAGCACCTTGGTGTAGTTCTCACCCGAACCCACGCCACGACCACCCGAGACGATGATCTTGGCGGCGGTCAGTTCCGGACGGTCGCTCTTGGCCACTTCGCGCGAAACAAACTGCGAAACGCCTGCATCGGCCACGGCCGGCAGGGTCTCGACGGCAGCCGAGCCACCTTCGGCGGCGGCGGCGTCAAAGGCGGTGCCGCGCACGGTGATGACCTTGATCTTGTCTTCCGACTTGACCGTGGCGATGGCGTTGCCGGCGTAGATCGGGCGCTCGAACGTGTCCGGGGCATCGACCTTGGAGATTTCCGAGATCTGGGCCACGTCCAGCTTGGCAGCCACGCGCGGCAGGATGTTCTTGCCGTACGGGGTGGCCGGAGCCAGGATGTGCGAGTAGTCGTTGGCAATGGCCAGCGCCTGCTCGGCCACGTTCTCGGCCAGGCCGTCACCAAAGTACGGTGCGTCGGCCAGCAGGACCTTGGTCACGCCGGCGATCTTGGCGGCGGCATCGGCCGCGGCCTTGGCGTTGGCGCCGGCCACCAGCACGTGCACGTCGCCGCCGCACTGGGCAGCGGCGGTCACGGTGTTCAGCGTGGCGGCCTTGATGGATTGATTGTCGTGTTCAGCAATGACGAGTGCAGTCATGTTATTTCTCCCCCGCGCTCAGATAACCTTGGCTTCGTTCTTCAGCTTCTGCACCAGCGTCGCGACGTCCGGCACCATCACACCCGCGCTGCGCTTGGCAGGCTCGACCACCTTCAGGGTCGACAGGCGCGGCTTGACGTCGACGCCGAGGTCTTCCGGCTTGACGATATCGAGCTGCTTCTTCTTGGCCTTCATGATGTTGGGCAGCGTCACGTAGCGCGGCTCGTTCAGGCGCAGGTCGGTCGTGACCACGGCCGGCAGCTTGAGCGACAGCGTTTCCAGACCGCCATCGACTTCACGCGTGACCGAGGCCTTGCCATCGGCAACCACCACCTTCGAGGCGAACGTGGCTTGCGGCAGGCCAGCCAGCGCGGCCACCATCTGGCCGGTCTGGTTGGAGTCGTCGTCGATGGCCTGCTTGCCCAGGATCACCAGTTGCGGCTGTTCCTTGTCGATCAGCGCCTTCAGCAGCTTGGCCACGGCCAGCGGTTGCAGGTCTTCGGTCGATTCCACCAGGATGCCGCGGTCGGCACCGATGGCCATCGCGGTGCGCAGGGTTTCCTGGCACTGCGTGACACCGCACGAGACGGCGATCACTTCGGTGACAACGCCGGCTTCCTTCAGGCGCACGGCCTCTTCCACGGCGATTTCGTCGAAGGGGTTCATGCTCATCTTGACGTTGGCCAGATCGACGCCGGTGCCGTCCGCCTTGACGCGGACCTTGACGTTGTAATCCACCACCCGCTTGACTGCGACGAGTACTTTCATGCGCTCACTCCACTGATAGCTGATAGTCAGAAATTTTGTTCGCTCGTCATTATAACCACCGGGTTGGCGGCTCTCCTGTTTTTCGAACGATCGTACTATTTTATCGGCAAAATGATGCCGGGCATAGCCCGGCAGATCCCAGCCGTCCGACGATTGTGCCGCAAACCGGGGCTTGCGGGCATCGTCTGATTGGATGAAAACCTCAAAGTGACGTCGCCTTACCAGGCGGTGATGACCGAGTCCTTGAAGGTCGAGGTGACGTATTGCTTGATTTCCGGCGAGTGATAGGCCTTCACCAGCTTGGCCACCCAGGGCTTGCTCTTGTCGGCCTCGCGGATCGCGATCAGGTTGGCGTACGGACCCTTGGGGCCTTCGATGGCGATGGCGTCCTTGATTGGCGACAGGCCCGCCGATTCCGCGTAGTTGCCGTTGATGGCAGCGGCATCCAGGTCATCCAGCGAGCGCGGCAGCTGCGCGGCGTCCAGCTCGACGATGCGGATCTTCTTCGGGTTCTCGACGATGTCCAGCGGCGTGGCCTTCAGGCCGGCGTTGGGCTTGAGTTTGATCACGCCCTTGCTCTGCAGCAGCAACAGGCCGCGCCCGCCGTTGGTGGGATCGTTGGGCACGCCCACGCGCGCGCCCTGCTTGAGCTGGTCGAGCGACTTGATCTTCCTGGAGTACACGCCCATCGGGAACGTCACCGTATAGGCGATATGCGTGAACTTGTAGCCGCGGTCCTTGACCTGGGCTTCCAGGTAAGGCAGGTGCTGGTAACTGTTGGCGTCCAGGTCGCCGGCAGCCAGCGCGGCGTTGGGCTGGATGTAGTCGCTGAACTCGACCACCTGGATGTTCAGGCCATCCTTGGCGGCGACCTTCTTCACCTGTTCCATGATCTGGGCGTGCGGGCCGCCAGTCACGCCGATCTTGATCGGCTTTTCCTGGGCGACGGCGCCGGTGGCCAGCGTTGCGCCGATCGCGGCGCCGAGAATCCATTGCAGCAGGTTGCGACGTTGCATGATATGCGTTCCTGTTTCAGAAAATTATTGGCTTGGCGGTGGCTGGTTAACGGTGGCTGATCAACGGTGGCTGATGCGGCGGACAAGCCAGTCGCCGAAACTCTGCACGGCCTGCACGAACACGATCAGGATCACCACCACCGCCACCATGACCTCGGTGATATAGCGCTGGTAGCCGTAGCGGATGCCCAGGTCGCCCAGGCCGCCGCCGCCGATCGCGCCGGCCATGGCCGAATAGCCGACCAGGCTGACAAAGGTGATGGTCAGGCCGGCGACGATGCCGGGCATGGCCTCGGGCAGCAGCACCTTCCACACGATCTGGCCGGTGGTGGCGCCCATCGACTGGGCGGCCTCGACCAGGCCCTTGTCGACCTCGCGCAGCGCGCTTTCCACCAGGCGTGCGATAAACGGGATCGCCGCGATGGTCAGCGGCACGATCGCCGCCGTGGTGCCAATCGACGACCCGACGATAAAGCGCGTGAACGGGATCACCACCACCAGCAGGATGATGAACGGAATCGAACGCACCGCATTGACCACCACGCCGATGCCGCGGTTGAACAGCGGGTGCGACAGCACGCCGCCGCGGTTGGTCAGGTGCAGCAGCACGCCCAGCGGCACGCCCAGCAGCGAGCCGACCACGCCCGAGATCGCCACCATCAGCAGGGTCTCATTGAACGAGGTCAGGAACAGGTCAGACATTTCAGACCACATGCTCGAACTCCTCCACCACGACGCCTTGCGCCTGCAGGTATTCCATCGCCGCCTTCACGTCGGCCAGTTCGCCCGTGGCCATGATCGCCAGCGAGCCGAAGGCCTGGCCCTGGATCTCGTCGATATGGCCGTGCAGGATATTGAAGTCCAGCCCGTAGCGGCGGATCGCCTGGGCCAGCACCGGCTGGTCGACGCCCTCGCCGGTGAAGGCCAGGCGGTAGACGTGGTCGCGCCCGTTGCCCAGCCGGCTCTCCACGCGCTTGAGCACGCTCGCCGGCAGTTCCTGCGAGATGACGTCGCCGATCATGGCGCGGGTGACGTCGTGCTGCGGGCGCAGGAACACGTCGATCACGCGCCCGGTCTCCACCACCTGGCCGGCTTCAAGCACGGCCACGCGGTCGCAGACCTGCTTGATGACTTCCATCTGGTGCGTGATCATCACGATGGTCAGGCCCAGGTCGCGGTTGATCTGCTTGAGCAGCTCCAGGATGGAGCGGGTGGTTTCCGGGTCCAGCGCGGAAGTCGCCTCGTCCGACAGCAGCACTTTGGGCTTGCTGGCCAGCGCGCGCGCAATGCCCACGCGCTGCTTCTGCCCGCCGCTGATCTGTGCCGGATAGCGGTCCTTCAGGGCAGACAGGCCCACCAGGTCCAGCAGCGGCAGCACCGTCGCGGCGATCTCAGTCTTGGGCTTGCCGGCCAGTTCCAGCGGCAGCGCCACATTCTCATACACCGTGCGCGACGACAGCAGGTTGAAGTGCTGGAAGATCATGCCGATCTCGCGGCGGGCCAGGCGCAGCGCGCCCGTGTCCAGCGCTGTCAGTTCCTGGCCCGCGACGATCACGCGGCCGCTCGAGGGGCGGTTCAGCAGGTTGATGGCGCGTACCAGCGTACTCTTGCCGGCGCCGCTGCGGCCGATAATGCCGAAGACTTCGCCCGCCGCGATCGACAGGCTGACGTCCCGCAATGCATGCACGTCGCCTGACGCGCCCGGGAAGCGCTGCGACAGTCCTTGCAGTTCGATCATGGAAAGGTGACCAAAAGAAAACGGCAACAGGCGAGGGATCTCCAGCGCTGTTGCCGCTCGTTATTTTTCTGAAGCGCGTATTTTATGCGATTCGCTTCATACCATAAACGACTTTTTGCCGATGTCTTTATACGTTCCCGGCATATAAGAAGCGAAAAAGTCGATTATGAGCCACGCCAGGACGGCGAGCGCTTGTCAATGAAGGCCTGCACCCCCTCCAGCGCCGACTCGTCCATCATGTTGCAGGCCATGGTCTGGCCAGCGAGCTGGTAGGCGGCCTCGATGCCCATTTCCAGCTGGCGGTAGAACAGGCCCTTGCCGGCGGCCACCGCGGCGGCCGGCTTGGCGCAGATGCTGGCGGCCAGGCGGGCCACCTCTTCGTCCAGCTGGCCAGCGGGCACCACCCGGTTCACCAGCCCGCGTTCACGGGCGGTTTCGGCGTCGATCATGTCGCCGGTCAGCAGCATCTCCATTGCCTGCTTGCGGTGCAGGTTGCGCGACAACGCCACCCCGGGCGTCGAGCAGAACAGGCCCAGGTTGACGCCGGACACCGCAAAGCGCGCATCGTCGGCGGCCACCGCAAGGTCGCACATGGCCACCAGCTGGCAACCCGCCGCCGTGGCGATGCCCTGCACGCGCGCAAGCACCGGTTGCGGCATCTTCTGGATCGCCATCATCATGCGCGTGCAGCGGTCGAACAGGCGCCGGTAGTAGTCGTGCGACGGCGAGGCCCGCATCTCGCGCAGGTCGTGCCCGGCGCAGAAGGCCTTGCCGGCGCCGGCCAGCACCACCACGCGCACGGTGTGGTCCGACGCCAGCCGGCCGAGGGCTTCGGTCAGCGCGTCGAGCAGCCCTTCTGACAGGGCATTGAACGCCTGCGGCCGATTCATGGTCAGTCGCACCACGCCCGCGGCGTCGCGCGATTCGGTCAGCAGCGGTGCGTCCACACGTGCATCGTTCTCGGCCATGGCCATGCTCTCCTATCGTTCCAGCAGCACCTTCAGGTGCGCCAGCACGCTGCGGCCCAGCGCGCTCAGGTTGTAGCCCCCCTCCAGGCAGCTGACGATGCGGCCCTGCGCATGGGCGCGCGCAACATCCACGAGCTGGCCGGTGATCCAGGCGTAGTCCTGCTCCACCAGGCCCATCTGGCCCAGGTCGTCCTCGCGGTGCGCGTCAAAGCCGGCGGAGACAAACAGCATCTGCGGGCGGAATTCATTGAGCCGCGGCAGCCAGATGGTCTCGACCACTTCGCGCACGGCCATGCCGTTGGTATAGGCCGGCAGCGGGATGTTGACCATATTGGGCGCAAGATGCTCGGTGCCGCTGTATGGATAGAACGGGTGCTGGAAAATGCTGCACATCATCACCTGCTCGTCGCCGCGGAACGCCGCTTCGGTGCCGTTGCCGTGGTGCACGTCGAAATCGATGATCGCCACGCGCTCCAGACCGTGTGCCCGCAGCGCGTGGCGCGCGGCAATGGCAACGTTGTTGTAGAAGCAGAAGCCCATGGCGCGGTCGGGCTCGGCGTGGTGACCGGGCGGGCGCACGCAGCAGAACGCGTTCTCGAACTCGCCCGCGATCACCGCATCGGTGGCCGCCACCGCCGCGCCCGCGGCCAGCGTGGCGGCGGCAAGCGTGTGCGAGTTCATCGAGGTATCCGGATCGATCGCGTGATAGCCGCTGGCCGGGCTGGCACGCTCGAGCGAATCGACATAGTCGGGACGGTGCACGCGCTCAAGCTGCTCGCGCGTGGCGGGCGGGGCTTCGCGGCGCTCCAGCAGCCCGTCCAGGCCGTGCGAAATCAGGTGATCCTCGATCGCCTGCAGGCGTTCCGGGCACTCCGGATGGAAATGCCCCATCTCGTGCCGCTGGAACTCGGGGTGCGTGTAATAGCCTGTCGGCATCTCTTATCGTCGCAATGTTGTCTCCAATCGCTACGTTAGCACACGCCAGCCCATGCCACCCAGCGGCGCCGGCGCGCCATGTCGTGACGGCTTGCCCGTAGTAGCCGCAGTGGCATCCGCTATACTCGGTGCGACTTGCAAAGGACACCATGACCGACACCCAGCGCTCACTGCGACGCCCCCTGCTGGGCGCCGCGCTTTCCGCTGCCGCACTCGGACTCTGCGGCCTCTCTCCCAGCCTGCTCGCCGCGGGCAAGCGCCGCGTCAGCATGCGCGAGGAAGAGATCGAACCCGGCCGCTACCGCGACAATCCGCAGACCCGCGCGTTTATCGACGAGATGGTGGCCCGCCACCACCTTGACCGCGGGATGCTGCAGGAGTGGTTTAGCCAGGCGGTCTATTCCGCCACCGTGGTGCGCCTGATCATGCCGCCCGCCACCACCGGCCGCAAAAGCTGGCGCACCTACCGCTCGCGCTTTATCGAGCCGATCCGCATCAACGCGGGCGTGCGCTTCTGGCAAGACAACCGCGACTCGCTGCGCCGCGCCGAAGCCGAGTTCGGCGTGCCGGCCTCGGTCATCGTCGGCATCATCGGCGTGGAAACCATCTATGGCCGCGACATGGGCACCTTCCGCGTGCTCGATTCGCTGTCCACGCTCGCCTTTGACTACCCGGACACGCCCAACCGCGAAGCCCGCAGCACGCTGTTCCGCAACCAGCTGGCCGACTACCTGCTGTGGTGCCGCGACACCCGCACCGACGTGTACTCGGTGCTGGGCTCCTTCGCGGGCGCGATCGGCATCCCGCAGTTCATGCCGACCAGCCTGCGCGAGTACGCCATCGACTACGACAACAACGGCCGCATCGACCTGCGCAACAGCCCTACCGATGCCATCGGCAGTGTGGCGCGCTTCCTGCAGCTGCACGGCTGGGAGCCGGGCCGCCCGGTGGTGTGGCGCATTGCCGGCGACGCCGGCAGCCTGGGCGTCGCCACGGCGGCGGCCGACGGCGAGCCCTGGCCCACGCGCACGCTCAATCAGCTGACCCGCGCCGGCCTGCGCGTGGACGAGCCGATCGACCCCGCGCGCGAAGGCGAGACCGGCGTGCTGGTGGTGGACTTGCCCACCCCCGACCAGCCGACCGAGTACCTGCTCGGCCTGCGCAACTTCTATGTGCTGACGCGCTACAACCGCAGCTTCTTCTATGCGCTGGCGGTGTACCAGCTGGGCGAGGCAGTCAAGGCGGCAATGGGCTGACGCCAGCTGCCCGCCAAAGCAAGAAGGCCTCGCATTTTGCGAGGCCTTTCTTGTTGGCACCGGTTCAGGTTACGCCGGGAACACGCCGGTCGACAGATAGCGGTCGCCGCGGTCGCACACCACGAAGACGATGGTGGCGTTCTCCACTTCCTCGGCAATGCGCAGCGCCACGCAGAGCGCGCCCGCCGCCGAAATGCCGCAGAAGATGCCCTCTTCGGACGCCATGCGCCGCGCCATGTGCTCGGCATCGCCCTGGCTCACCGGCTCGGTGCGGTCGATGTATTTGGCATCGTAGATCTTGGGCAGGTACGCCTCTGGCCACTTGCGGATGCCCGGGATGCGCGAGCCTTCGGCCGGCTGCGCGCCGACAATCTGGATCGCCGGGTTCTGTTCCTTCAGGTAGCGCGACACGCCGGTAATGGTGCCGGTGGTGCCCATCGCCGAAACGAAGTGGGTGATGCGGCCGTCGGTATCGCGCCAGATCTCCGGCCCGGTGCCCTCATAGTGGGCCTGCGGGTTGTCCGGGTTGGCGAACTGGTCGAGGATCACGCCCTTGCCGTCGCGCTCCATCGAATCCGCCAGGTCGCGGGCGTACTCCATGCCGCCCTTGACCGGGGTCAGGATGATCTCGGCACCGTAAGCCGCCATGCTCTGGCGGCGCTCGAGGCTCAGGTCCTCGGGCATGATCAGCACCATCTTGTAGCCGCGGATGGCAGCTGCCATGGCCAATGCGATGCCGGTATTGCCGGAAGTCGCCTCGATCAGGGTGTCGCCCGGCTTGATGCGCCCGCGCGCCTCGGCCCTGGCGATCATCGACACCGCGGGGCGGTCCTTGACCGAACCGGCCGGGTTGTTGCCTTCGAGCTTGCCGAGGATCACATTGCCGCGCGCGTCGTTGGCGGCACCGGGGATGCGCTGCAGTCTGACCAGCGGCGTATTGCCGATGGTGTCTTCAATTGTCTTGTAGGCCATGGGGCGAGGGATCGCGAAAGGGGTCGCAAACGGGGGATTCCAATTCGCCGGCCATTGTAATCCAGACACCTATCCCTCGCCGGCAGGCGGGATTACGCTGCCGCCCGCCCGCCTGCAGCCCATCCTGCCGCGGCTCAGCCTTCCTCGTGGTTGCCTTCGCCCAGCAGGTGGTACAGCAGGATGCAGCCGAAGGTGGCGGTACCGATGCCGCCCAGCGTCATGCCGCCCAGCTTCAGCGTCAGGTCGCCGGCGGCCACGGTCAGCGTGGCGCCAACCGTGATCAGGTTGCGCGAGCTGGAGAAGTCCACCTTGTTCTGCACCCAGATCCGGCCCGCCGTCGCCGCGATCAGGCCGAACACGACGATGGTCAGCCCGCCGATCACCGGACCCGGGATGGTCAGGATCAGCGCACCGAACTTGGGCGAGAAGCCCAGCAGGATGGCCACCGCGGCCGCGACCACGAAGATCAGCGTCGAGTAGATCTTGGTGACCGCCATCACGCCCATGTTCTCGGCATAAGTGGTCACGCCGGTGCCGCCGCCGCTGGCCGACAGCATGGTTGCGATGCCGTCGCCGATAAAGGCACGGCCAATATACGGGTCCAGGTTGCGCCCGGTCATCACGCCGATGGCCTTGATATGGCCCAGGTTCTCCGCCACCAGCACAATCGCCACCGGGGCGATCAGCAGCATGGCGCTGAACTCGAAGGTCGGTGCGGTGAACGCCGGCAGCCCGAACCAGCTGGCCGCTGCCACGCCCGAGAAGTCGATCGGCTTGCCCAGCCCCATCACGTTGGTGCCCAGGTAGTAGGCGAGGTAGCCAGCCAGGCCGCCGATCAGCACCGGCAGGCGCCCGATCATGCCGGGCGCGCGCACCGCCACCAGCCCCACGGCCACCACCGTCAGCAGGCCCACCCAGGTATCGAGGGCCGCGCCGCTGACCGCCTTGACCGCCACCGGCGCCAGGTTCAGCCCGATCGCCGCGACGATCGCCCCGGTCACCACCGGCGGCATCAGCTTTTCGACCCAGGCGTA
Organism: Cupriavidus necator; assembly: GCA_022041995.1. Classification (GTDB taxonomy): domain Bacteria; phylum Pseudomonadota; class Gammaproteobacteria; order Burkholderiales; family Burkholderiaceae; genus Cupriavidus. Next base: position 1,045,979 of record CP074381.1, on the reverse strand, counting down.
GCCCACCGCCTGCACGATCAGGCCGATCACCGTGTACAGCGCGCCGGCCGCGATGATGCCGCCCAGCGCCACCGGGATGTTGAGGTTGGGGCCGCTGCCCGCGTAGCCGGTGGCAGCGATCACCACGGCGATGAAGGCGAAGCTGGAGCCAAGATAGCTCGGCACACGCCCGCGCACGCACAGGAAGAAGATCAGCGTGCCGATGCCGGAAAACAGGATGGCGATGTTCGGGTTGAAACCCATCAGGATCGGTGCGATGGCGGTCGAGCCGAACATCGCCACCACGTGCTGGATGCCGGCCAGCAGCGTCTGCCCGGCGGGCAGACGCTCATCCGGCCCGATCACGCCTTCGGTCTTGAGCCGCCACTGCGGCAGGAATCCCGCGTCCTCGCCATTCGCCATATTGTTCTGCTCCCTGTGGTCCGGACTGGCCGCCTGGTCGGCAGCCGCCGCGATTGTGCCTGGTTGTTGGGTAGATGCTGCCTGTCGGCAGCCGCGCGCGGCAGATCCTGCCAGCGCGGCGTCCGCATGATACTCCGCCGTCACGGGGCGTGCGAAGCGGCAAGGGTCTGGCACAACCCATACCAGCAAGGAGCGCGCCCGGCCACACGGCAGCCGGGCGCCAGCCCCCTGAGCCTGCTAGCGCGCGGGCTTGGCAGCCGCCGCGGGCGCTGCCTTGCCCGCCTTGGCCGGGGCTGCCGCCGCAGCCGGCGCCGCTGCCGCGGTTCCCTTCGCGCCGATGGCAAGGCCAGCGTCCTGCAGCTTCGCCACGGACTTCGGCCCGATGCCGCTGACGCGCTCGGACAGGTCAGCGGCGTCCTTGTAGGGCCCACGCTTGTTGCGTTCGTCGATGATGTTGCGGGCGGTGGCGGGTCCCACGCCCTTGACCGAGGTCAGCGCCGCCTCGTCCGCCGTATTGACATCGATGGCGGCATGCGCGGCACCGCCCGCGAACAGGCAGATGGTTGCAGCGAGGGAAACCAGGGAAAAACGCCGGCCAAGTTGCCGGACCCAATGCTTGAACATGAAGGCTCTCCTTTCCTGTGGATGGTCTGAGGTACCACCCCCGCCGGGGCGGCGAGGTCAGGTCAGGATAGAGGCGGGCCGCAGCGGCGGCCCAGGCGGCAACAAAAGTTGACACCGGCCGCACAAAAGCGTGTCGGCCGGCTGCGCGCCGATTGTCAGCCGGCGCGTTCGACCAGCCAGCGGCAGTAGCGCGCCACGCCTTCCTCGACACTCAGGAAGGGCTCGCTGTAGCCGGCGCTGCGCAGCTTCGACACATCCGACTGCGTAAAGCACTGGTACTTGCCGCGCAGCGCATCGGGGAACTTGACGTACTCGAGCAGGCCTTCCTGCACCAGTTCTTCCAGCGACAGGCGCGGCTTGCCTTCGGCCTCGCGCAGGGTGTTGACCACGGTGGCGGCGATGTCGTTGAACGGCTGTGCGCGGCCGGTGCCGAGGTTGAAGATGCCGGACTTGTCCGGATGGTCAAAGAAGTGCAGGTTGACCTTGACCACGTCCTCGACCGAGATGAAGTCGCGGCTCTGCATGCCGGGAGCATAGCCGCCGTACTCTCCGAACAGCTTCACCGTGCCGTCGGCGCGGAACTGGTTGAAGTTGTGGAAGGCAACCGAGGCCATGCGGCCCTTGTGTGTTTCACGCGGGCCGTACACGTTGAAATAGCGGAAGCCCACGATCTGCGACAACGCGGACGGCAGCCGGCGCCGCACGATCTGGTCGAACAGGAACTTGGAGTAGCCGTACACGTTCAGCGGGCGCTCGAACTCGCGGTCTTCGCGGAACACCTGCGAAGCACCGTAGGTAGCCGCCGACGACGCGTACAGGAACTGCGTGCCCTGTTCCAGGCAGCTCTCCATCAGCGACAGCGTGTAACGGTAGTTGTTCTCCATCATGTAGCGGCCGTCGGTCTCCATGGTGTCGGAGCACGCGCCTTCATGGAATACCGCCCGCACCTTGCCGAACTCGCCGCGGGCAAAGCGCGCGAGGAAGTCCTGCTTGTCCAGGTAGTCGGAGATCTCGCAGTCGACCAGGTTGTGGAACTTGTCGGCACGGGTCAGGTTATCGACAGCGATGACGTTGGTTTCGCCGCGGTCGTTCAGGCCTTTGACGAGGTTGCTGCCGATAAATCCAGCGGCGCCGGTGACGATGATGGTCATGGTCGGATCAGGATGGGGGCGCCACGCCTCACGGGGCGGCGCCAAACAATTCAGAATAAGAGACGACGGCGGTGCCAAGCTTGCCCACCACGATGGCGCCGGCACGATTGGCATGCTGCACGGCTTCCTTGAGCGGCACGCCGGCGCCCAGCATGGTGGCGAGCGTGGCGATCACGGTATCGCCCGCACCCGATACATCATAGACCTCGCGCGCCTGGGCGGAGACGTGCAGCACCTCGGCCTCGGTGTAGAGCGTCATGCCCTCTTCCGAGCGCGTCAGCAGCAGCGCCTCGAGCTGCAGCCCGCGGCGCAGGTTCTGCGCGCGGATGGTCAGGTCAGCCTCAGTCTTCCAGGCGCCGACCACGGCACGCATCTCGGCCCGGTTGGGGGTGATCAGTGTGGCGCCGCGGTAGCGCGAGTAGTCGTCGCCTTTGGGGTCGATCAGCACCTTGCGCCCGGCCGCGCGGCTGGCGTCGATCATGCGCGTGACGTGGGTCAGGCCGCCTTTGCCGTAATCGGACAGCACCAGCACCTGGTAGTCGTTGATCAGGGCCAGGAAGCGGTCCTGTACCGCGGCCAGCACTTCATGCGCCGGCGCGCTCTCGAAATCCACGCGCAGCAACTGCTGCTGGTGCGCCACCACGCGCAGCTTGATAGTGGTGTTGAGCTTGGGATCGCGGTGCAGGTAGGGCTGCACGTGGCTCTCGCCCAGCAGCGTCTCAAGCGTGCGGGCCGGCTCGTCGTCGCCGACCACGCCCAGCATGCCCACGCGTGCGCCCAGCGCCGCGGCATTGCGGGCCACGTTGGCGGCACCGCCCAGGCGCTCGTCGCTGCGCTTGACCTGCACCACCGGCACTGGCGCTTCCGGCGAGATGCGCTCCACATCGCCGAACCAGTAGCGGTCCAGCATCATGTCGCCGACCACCAGGATATGGGACTGCCGGATCTGCTCCTGCGGAATGACGGTCTTGTTCATGAACATCCTTGGCAATATCGCGGCGGCCGCGGCCGTCGCGTTAGCTTATCGGTTGATGAGTCCGTTGACCCGCCGGCGCCTCATTCGTTCACGGCCTGCCGGGTCGCACGGCCGATGGCGTGGTACTCCACGCCGGTCTCGACCATAGCCTCGGGCTCATACAGGTTGCGCCCGTCGAAGATCACCGGGGTCTTCAGGCGCCGCTTGATCTGGCCGAAGTCGGGGCTGCGGAACACTTTCCATTCAGTCACGATCACCAGCGCGTCGGCGCCGTCCAGCGCATCCATCTGGTTCTCGTGGAAGCTCACGCGCGCGGCGCCGCCCGGCAGGTCGGCCAGGTCGGCATCCAGCACGCGCCGGGCTTCGGCCATCGACACCGGGTCGTGCATGCGCAGCGACGCGCCGCGCGACACCAGTTCGCGCGCCAGCACCCGCGACGGCGCCTCGCGCATGTCGTCGGTGTTGGGCTTGAAGGCCAGGCCCCACACGGCAAAGGTGCGGCCGGTCAGGTCATCGCCGAAGCGGCGCACGACCTTGTCGCCCAGCACGCGCTTCTGCGCGCCGTTGACCGATTCCACCGCCTCCAGCACCCGCATTGGCTTGCCATGGTCGGCCGCAGTGCGCATCAGCGCCTGCACGTCCTTGGGAAAGCACGAGCCGCCATAGCCGGCGCCGGCATACAGGAAACTGTAGCCGATACGCGGGTCCGAGCCGATGCCCATGCGCACCAGTTCGATATCGGCGCCAACCTCGTCGGCCAGGTTGGCCAGCTCGTTCATGAACGAGATCCGCGTGGCCAGCATCGAATTGGCCGCGTACTTGGTGAACTCGGCCGAGCGCACGTCCATGTAGAAGGTGCGCTCGTGGTGCCGGTTGAACGGCGCGTAAAGCTGGCGCATGGTGGCCTGCGCGTGACGGCCGGCGGCGTCGGCGTTGCTGCCCAGCACGATGCGGTCCGGGCGCATGAAGTCCTCGACCGCGGCGCCCTCTTTCAGGAACTCGGGGTTCGACACCACCGAGAATTGCAGGTCTTCCAGGCTGCGCGCGGCCAGCTCCTCGCGGATCGCGGCGGCCACGCGGTCGCCGGTGCCCACCGGTACGGTGGACTTGTCGACCACGACCTTGAAGCCGGTCATATGGCGGCCGATATTGCGCGCCGCCGCCAACACGTACTTCAGGTCGGCAGAGCCGTCTTCGTCCGGGGGCGTCCCCACGGCGATGAACTGCACGTCGGCGTGCTCGACACTGGCCGCCACGTCGGTGGAAAAGGTCAGCCGCCCGGCGGCACGGTTGCGCTGGATCAGCTCCTGCAGGCCCGGCTCGTAGATGGGCACGCCGCCTGCGTTAAGCAGCGCGATCTTCTGCTCGTCCAGGTCCAGGCAGAACACGTCATTGCCAAGTTCCGCCAGGCAGGCGCCGGTGACAAGGCCAACATAGCCGCTGCCGATGATCGTGACTTTCATAGCGTTAATTCAATTCTGTTTGCACAGGACCGCCCGGGGTCAGCCGAGCGTCTCGGAGCGCCGCGGGGCGTAGGTTTCCCAGCGGTTGCATCCGGGCATTGCCAATAGAAAAGCCGGGCACGGAAGCCGCACTCGCGGCAGGTGTAGCGCGCGAGGTTGCGCGTGCGCAGCTGCAGCAGGTCACGGATGGCCGTGGTTTCCTGCGCTTGCTCGTCGTTGCCGTCGGCGCCCTCGGCCGGGGCATCGGCACCCGCCGGCTGCGCGGACGGGGCGCCGGCCGCGGCCACCGCCGCCTGCGCCTCGAAATACCTAGTGAGCGCCAGCAGCGTGGGCTGGCGGCGCAGTTGTTCGCGCATCAGGCGCGCCGCGGCTGCCGGGCCGTTCACGTCCAGTTCTGCCTGGTAGGCAGTATCGAGCACCTCCGGCGCCAGCTTGCCCTTGAGCAGGCCGCGCAACCATTCCAGCGCGGCGCCCTCCTCTTGCAGGCTGGCGTAGGCCTTGACCACGCGGTCCGCCACCAGCGGCAGGAAGGATGCATCCTGCCGTTCGATGCCAAGCCAGTGGCCAAGCGCCGCGCGGGCGTCGCCCGCGGCCGCGGCCACATCGCCAAGCAGGATCGGGGCGCGCACGTTGGCGGGATTCTCGGCAACGGCCTGGTTCAGCCACTTCACCGCATCTTCGGGGCGCTTGCGCTGCAGCGCGTCCTGCGCCAGCTCGCAGCAGAACTGGGCAATCTGCAGGCTGTAGCTCTTCTGTTCCAGCGTCTGCAGCTCGCGCGCGGCCTCGATCGCCTTCTGCCACTCCTTTTCCACTTCATAGAGCTCAAGCAGCACGCGCTTGGCCGACGCCGCGTAGGGGCCCGACATCAGCCGGCGCAGCGATTCCTCGGCACGGTCCAGCAGGCCGGCGCGCAGGAAGTCCTCGCCCAGTTCAAACAAGGCATGCTCGCGCTCTGGCTCGGGCAGGTCGGGGCGGGTCGCCAGGTTCTGGTGCACGCGGATGGCACGCTCGGTCTCGCCGCGGCGGCGGAACAGCGCTCCCAGCGCAAAGTGCAGCTCAGTGGTTTCCGGGTCGAGCCGGGCCACCTCGATAAAGGCATCGATGGCCTGGTCGGGCTGCTCGTTGAGCAGGAAATTGAGGCCCTTGAAGTACGAGCGCGGCAAGGCACCCTGTTCGCTGATGAGCTGGCGCACATCGAAACGCGCCGCCATCCAGCCAAGGCCAAAGACAAGTGGCAGCGCCAGCAGCCACCAGGTTTCAAACATCATGGATCAGACTTTCGGGCCGACTACGTTATAGGGAACAGGCTTGCCGTCACGCGGCGCGGATGCGGCCGCCGCCGTCGACGCTGCGGCTGCGGCGGACGCCGGTGCCTGCGCGGCCGCGCGGCGCAGCTTCGCCACCTCCATGCGCTGGCGCATCAGCCCGGGCGCGACCGATGCGAGTGCCGCCACCGCGCCCAGCACAAAGGCGGCGAACAGGATCAGGATCAGCGGCGCATGCCAGACGGCATTGAAGAACAGCTGCAGCGAGGCTTCGGCGGTATTGCGCAACGCCAGCACGAACAGCAGCACGAATACGACGATACGGACGATCCAGGCGAACAGTTTCATGCAGGTAGGCAGCGAGTCAGCGTGACATTGGGACGGGGCAAGCAACAGACAAGGCGCACTGGCGCAAGGCCCGGCAAAGACCCCGGCATTGTAACGGAATCACTTCCCGTATTCGGTAACGTGGCGGTAACGGGGTGCTAACGCGCCACGGGGCGATGATTGCCGACCGGCTCCTGCGCACGATGCAGCACCTGCTACAGCTGCGGCGGCAAGGCACCAGCCAAAAAAAGCGCCCCCAAGGGGGCGCTTTTTTACAAACAACACAGTGGCTGGCAAGCCCGGACGCTCAGGAGCGGACGAAATTCAGTCCGCTCTCGTGCAAACCCGCCGAGGCGGGTGCCGCGCCCTGGCCTGCCTTGCCCGGCGCGGCCTGGCCGTGCCGCCGGAATGGCCGTTGCCGTTGACGCCCGCAGGCACCGGCTGGCTACGATCAACCCGTTCGCGCAATTCCTTGCCCGCCTTGAAGTGCGGCACCCGTTTCTCGGGTACCAGCACACGCTCGCCGGACTTGGGATTGCGCCCCACGCGAGGCGGACGCTTGTTCAGACCAAAACTGCCGAATCCGCGGATCTCGATGCGGTGGCCATCGGCCAACGCCTCGGACATCGCGTCGAGTATCGTTTTGACCGAGATGTCCGCGTCCCGCAGCAACAGCTGGGGGAAGCGGGCAGCCAGTTTTTCGACGAGCTCCGACTTGGTCATGGGCATACGCGCAAGCGCGGGGGCCTGCGATTACTGGTTGTCCTGGCCGAGCTTGGCCTTCAGCAGGGCGCCGAGGTTGGTCGTGCCAGCCGTGCCGGTGTCAGCCTGGAACTTTTGCATCGCTTCTTGCTGCTCTGCGCTGTCCTTGGCCTTGATCGACAGGTTGATGTTGCGCGACTTGCGGTCGACGTTCACCACCAGGGCGGTGATCTGCTCGCCTTCCTTCAGCACGTTGCGGGCGTCTTCCACGCGGTCAGCGGAGATTTCCGATGCACGCAGGTAGCCTTCCACGTCGTCAGCCAGCTGGACCACGGCGCCCTTGGCGTCCACGGTCTTGATGGTGCCCTGAACCAGCGAACCCTTGTCGTTGGCCGAGATGAAGTTGTTGAACGGATCGCCCGACAGCTGCTTGATGCCCAGCGAGATGCGTTCCTTGTCGACGTCGATGCCCAAGACCACGGCTTCAACTTCGTCGCCCTTCTTGTACTTGCGAACGGCTTCTTCGCCAGTCTCTTGCCACGACAGGTCCGACAGGTGCACCAGGCCGTCGATGCCGCCCGGCAGGCCGATGAACACGCCGAAGTCGGTGATCGACTTGATCTGGCCGGCCAGCTTGTCGCCCTTCTTGTGGTTACGCGAGAAATCGTCCCACGGATTGGCCTTGCACTGCTTCATGCCCAGGCTGATACGACGCTTGTCTTCGTCGATATCCAGCACCATGACTTCGACTTCGTCGCCCAGCTGGACAACCTTGGACGGCGCAACGTTCTTGTTGGTCCAGTCCATTTCCGACACGTGCACCAGGCCTTCGATGCCGGCTTCGATCTCGACGAACGCGCCGTAGTCGGTCAGGTTGGTCACCTTGCCGAACAGGCGGGTGCCTTGCGGGTAGCGGCGCGAGATGCCGACCCACGGATCTTCGCCCAGCTGCTTCACGCCCAGCGAGACGCGGTTCTTTTCCTGGTCGAACTTGAGGATCTTGGCGGTGATTTCCTGGCCAACCGACAGCACTTCGCTCGGATGACGCACGCGACGCCAGGCCAGGTCGGTGATGTGCAGCAGGCCGTCGATGCCACCCAGGTCCACGAACGCGCCGTAGTCGGTGATGTTCTTGACGATACCGTTGACGATGGCGCCTTCCTTCAGGGTTTCCATCAGCTTCTGGCGCTCTTCGCCCAGCGTGGCTTCGACCACGGCACGGCGCGACAGCACAACGTTGTTGCGCTTGCGGTCCAGCTTGATGACCTTGAATTCCAGGGTCTTGCCTTCGTACGGGGTGGTGTCCTTGATCGGGCGCACGTCAACCAGCGAACCCGGCAGGAACGCGCGGATGCCGTTGACCATCACCGTCAGGCCGCCCTTGACCTTGCCGGTCACGGTACCCGAGATGATTTCGCCGTCTTCCAGCGCCTTCTCGAGGTTCAGCCACGATGCCAGGCGCTTGGCCTTGTCGCGGGACAGGATGGTGTCGCCATAGCCGTTCTCGAGTGCGTCGATGGCCACGGAGACGTAGTCGCCGGCCTGCACTTCGAGTTCGCCCTGGTCGTTCAGGAACTCCTCCACCGGCACGAATGCCTCGGACTTGAGGCCGGCATTGACGACCACGAAATTGTGGTCGATGCGCACGACTTCAGCGGAGATCACTTCGCCAGCCTTCATATTGGAGCGGGCGACGGATTCCTCGAACAGTGCGGCAAAGGATTCGTTAGTTTGCAGGTCGGACATAAACGTAAGGTGAAATCCGCAGTACGCCGGCCGGCGCGACTATCGCGCTCAGTCTGCCAGTGCAGCGGGGTCAGGTTTGACACAAGCCAGCCACAAGTCTTGCCCGGGCTGACGCCATCTGGTGCCGTCGGGGTACGCCGCTTCTACTGATGCGCCCGCATGCATCTCATGCATCGGGCCGCACAGCGGCAAACCACTCCAGCACCTGCGCCACTGCCTGGTCCACCGTCATATCGGAGGTATCGAGCAGCTTTGCATCCTCGGCGGGACGAAGCGGCGCGGCGGTGCGGGTGCGATCCCGTACATCGCGCGCTTCAAGGTCACGCAAAAGGTCTTCAATATTAGCAGAAATTCCCTTATCAATCAATTGTTTATAGCGCCTGCGAGCGCGCGCCTCAACACTTGCGGTCAGGAACACCTTGAGCGGCGCGTCCGGGAAGATCACGGTGCCCATGTCGCGGCCGTCGGCCACCAGCCCCGGCAACTTGCGGAAGCTGCGTTGCAGCTGGGTCAGCGCGTCGCGCACCGGCTGGTGCACGGCGATGGCCGAAGCCCGGTTGCCGATCGCCTCGGCGCGGATTGCCAGGCTGACTTCCTCGCCCCGCAGCCAGACGCGGTCAGGGCCGAACTTCACATCGAGGCGGGAAGCGATCGTTGCAAGGGCGTCCACGTCTGCCAAGTCAATCCCGGCGCGGTCGCTGGCCAGCGCCACGAGCCGGTACAGGGCGCCGCTGTCGAGCAGGTGGAAGCCCACGGCATCCGCGACCTTGTGCGCGACAGTGCCCTTGCCCGAGGCAGTCGGCCCGTCAATGGCGATGACGTTGACGATAGTCATTGTTTATAAAACCAAGAGAAACGATTGATTGGGAATCCAATTGCGAATCATTATCATTTGATGAGTACTTTGCCGCAGCCGCGGCAAGGTGCCCTTTTCGTAACACCCGCGAGGCAATCTGCCATGGCAAAAACACTGACGTTCGGCATCATGCACCTCGGCATCGCGTTCAGCGTGACGTACGCGCTGACCGGCAACCCCCCCATCAGCGGCGCCATCACCTTCATCGAGCCGGCCGTCAATACCGTGGCCCACTACTTCTTCGACCGCTACTGGGAGAAGCGCGAGCGCCGCCGGGCCAGGACTGCCCGCGGCCACGGCCCGGCGCAGCGCGACAGCGCCAACCTGGCCAGCGCTTAGCCAGTCACGCCCGCAAACACGCTGAAGTAATCCGGGAACGTCTTCGCCACACAACCCGGATCATTGATCCGCACCGGCAGCGGCCCGAAGGCGGCCAGCGAGAAGCACATTGCCATGCGATGGTCATCATAGGTGCCAATGCCGTCGGCCGGGGTCTGCCAAGGCCGCGGCGGCGTCACACGCAGGTAGTCCGCCCCTTCTTCCACGACTGCGCCGAGCTTGCGCAGTTCCGTCGCCATCGCCGCGATACGATCCGTTTCCTTGACGCGCCAGCTGGCGATATTGGTCAGCGTGGTCGTGCCCTCGGCAAACAGCGCCGCCACCGCCAGCGTCATCGCCGCGTCGGGGATATGGTTGCAGTCCAGTTCGATGCCGTGCAGGCGCCCGTCGTCGCGTTCCGTGCCGCGCACTTCGATCCAGTTGTCGCCGGCCATCACATTGGCGCCCATGCGGTTGAGCGCCTCGGCGAAGCGTACATCGCCCTGGATGCTGCCCATGCCCACGCCTTCCACCCGGACCGGGCCGCCGCCGATCGCACCGGCCGCCAGGAAGTAGGAAGCAGACGACGCATCGCCCTCGACAAAGATCTCATCCGGCGAGCAGTAAGCCGCGCCCGCCGGCAGCACGAAGCGTTCCCAGCCCTGGCGCTCGACCTGGATGCCGAAGCGCGCCAGCAGGTTCAGCGTGATCTCGATATACGGCTTGGAGATCAGCTCGCCCACCACCTCGATCTCGATGCGGCCGCTGTCGGATTGCGCCATCGGCAGGCTCATCAGCAGCGCGGTCAGGAACTGGCTTGACACGTCGCCGCGCACGCGGATCGGCGCATCGATGCGAATGCCGGCCGGCTGGATATGCAGCGGCGGAAAGCCTTCATTGCCAAGGTAGTCGATCACCGCGCCCACCTGGCGCAGGCCGTCGACCAGGTCGCCGATCGGCCGCTCATGCATGCGCGGCACGCCCGACAGCTTGTAATTGCCGCCCTGCAGCGCCAGCGCTGCGGTGAGCGGGCGGATCGCCGTGCCGGCATTGCCCATAAACAGCTCTGCCGACTTGTTCGGGAAGTTGCCGCCGGCGCCGGTGACGATATAGTCAGCGCCCTCCTGCCGCCAGGCCACGCCCAGCGTGCGCAACGCCTGCAGCATCACGCGGGTATCGTCCGAATCGAGCAGGTCGCGCACGCGGGTCTCGCCATTGGCCAGTGCCGCCAGCAACAGCACACGGTTGGAGATGCTCTTCGAGCCTGGCAGCCGGACGGTGCCGGTGGCGCGGGTCAGGGGGCCTAGCGTCAGGTGTTCCATGGTTTTCGTGGGCGCCGGGGCGCCGCGGTCAGGCGATGGGTTCAGGGTTCGGTATTGCTGCCCGCGGCACGCTCTGCGCCCCAGGCCAGCCGGGTCTTGCTGGCGCGCGCGAAGATGCGTTCGAGCGCGTCGCCGTCGCCCTTCTCGATCTGCGCCTTCAGGTGCGCCAGCACCGACTGGTAGGTATTCAGTTCACGCAGCAGCGCGTCGCGGTTGGCCACGCAGATATCGCGCCACATCTCCGGCGACGAGGCCGCGATGCGCGTGAAATCGCGGAAGCCGCCACCGGCGAAGCCCAGCTTCAGCGCCGCGTCTTCCGCATTGGCGACCTGCGCCACCAGCGCATACGACAGCACGTGCGGCAGGTGGCTGACCGCGGCGAACACCGCGTCATGCTGCACCGCCGACATCACGTGGCATTCTGCGCCAGCGCTTTCCCACATGGCGCGCACCGCGGCGACATCCGCGCGCGAATTTTCCTGCAGCGGGCAAAGCACGGTCTTCTTGCCGACGTACAGGTCCGGCAGCGCCGCCTCCACGCCGTTGAGCTCGCGTCCGGCGATCGGGTGTGCCGGCACGAACTGCGCGACCTTGTCGCCCAGCGCCGTCTTGGCCGCCATGATCACGTCTGACTTGGTGCTGCCGGCATCGGTGACGATGGTGCCTGGCTGCAGGTGCGGCTCCAGCGCATGCAGCAGCGCAAAGTTCTGCGCCACCGGCGCGCACAGCACGATCATGCTGGCGCCGCGTGCGGCATCCGCCAGCGTCGCGGCCTCATCGATCACCCCAAGATCCAGCGCCTTCTGCAGCGACGCCGGCGAGCGCCCCACCCCGACCACCGTGCCCACCACGCCGGCGCGCTTGAGCGCCAGCGCGAGCGAGCCGCCGATCAGGCCGACACCGACAATGACAACACGGGAAAAATGCAATGCACTCACAATCTCAGGCCGCTAGGGGCAGTGGCTCGGACCAGTCCGAGGTAATTCGATGATTGACAAAGCGGCAGGCAAGCGGCCTTCCGCTAACGCCGCGAAACGCCGCGATTGTAGCCGCGCTCACGCCAGCGCCCGCTCCAGCGCCGCGATGAAGGCCGCGTTCTCCTCAGCCAGGCCAATGGTCACGCGCAGCCAGCGCGGCAGGTTGTAGTTGCCCACCGGCCGCACGATCACGCCCTGCTTCAGCAGCGCCAGGTTGACGCGCGCGCCTGCGCCGTCGTCATCGCCGACGCGCACCATCACAAAGTTACCGGACGACGGCACGTATTCCAGCCCAAGCCGGCTGAAGGCATCGGTCAGCTGGCGCTTGCCGGCACGGTTCAGCTCGGCGCTGCGGCGCAGGAAGTCGGCATCGCCCAGCGCGGCGATGGCCGCGGCCTGCGCCACGCTGTTGACATTGAACGGCTGCCGGATGCGGTTCAGCAGGTCCGACAGCTCCGGCTGCGCCACTGCGTAGCCGATGCGCAGGCCCGCCAGGCCATAGGCCTTGGAAAACGTGCGCGACACCATCAGGTTCGGGTAGCGGCGCACCCAGGGAAGCGAATCGTATTGCTGGTCGGCATCCAGGTATTCGTTGTACGCCTCGTCCAGCACCACCACCACGTTGGCCGGCACCCGCTGCAGGAAGGCTTCGATCTGCGCGGCTGGCAGGAAGGTGCCGGTCGGGTTGTTCGGGTTGGCGATAAAGACCAGGCGCGTATCCGGCGCGATCGCCGCGGCCATCGCCTCCAGGTCATGGCCGTAGTCGCGCGCGGGCACTTCGATCGCGCGTGCGCCGATCTCCTGCGTTGCCAGCGCGTAGACCGCGAACGCGTACTCTGCATAGACGATCGACTGGCCCGGCTCCACCAGCGCATGCGCGGCCAGTTCCAGGATGTCGTTGCTGCCATTGCCCAGCGTCAGCCAGTCGGCGGGCACACCGAAGCGCGCCGACAGCACGCCCTTCAGCGCAAAGCCGTTGGAATCCGGGTAGCGGCCGAGTTCAGCCACCGCATCGGCCACCGCGCGGCGGGCCGACTCGGGCATGCCGAGCGGATTCTCATTGGAGGCGAGCTTGACGATGCCGGCCTCGTCCAGGCCGAACTCGCGCGCGACTTCCGAAATCGGCTTGCCGGCCACGTACGGCGAAATCGCCCGCACATAGCCGGGGCCGAACACCGTGCCGCCTTGCTTACCCTGCTCTGCCATCTCGTCTCCTTGTTCTTGGCTGGCGGCCTTACTTGCTCGACGGATACGAGCCCAGCACCTTCAGGTAGGCCGCGTTGCGGCGCAGCTCTTCGATGGCGCGCGCCACTGCCGGCTCATGCTGGTGCCCTTCCACGTCGACGTAGAAGTAGTACTCCCACGCGCCGCTGCGCGCCGGGCGCGACTCGAAGCGGCACATCGACACGCCGTTCTCCGCCAGCGGCGCCAGCAGCTGGTACACCGCGCCCGCCTTGTTCGGCACCGACAGGATCATCGAGGTCTGGTCGCTGCCCGACGGCTCGGTCTCATAGCGGCCGATCACGGCAAAGCGCGTGCGGTTGTGCGGATCGTCCTGGATATGCGTGCGCACGATATGCAGGTGATAGCGGTTGGCGGCGGACTCGCCGGCAATCGCAGCCACGGTCGGGGCTTCGCTGGCCATGCGCGCGGCCTCGGCATTGCTCGACACCGCCTGGCGCTCGAGGTGCGGATAGTTGGCGGTCAGCCAGTGCTGGCACTGCGCCAGTGCCTGCGCATGCGCGCGCACCACCGTGACGCCCTGCATGTCGGGCGTGGATGCCATCAGGTTGTGGTGCACCTTGAGCGCGATCTCGCCGCTGATCTTCAGCGAGGTCTGCAGGAACAGGTCGAGCGTGCGCGACACCGCGCCCTCGGTGGAATTCTCGACCGGCACCACGCCGTACTCGACCGTGCCCGCCTCGACGGCACGGAACACCTCGTCGATGCTCGGGCAAGGCACGCCTGACACCTCATGGCCGAAGTGCGCATACAGCGCCTGCTCGGAGAACGTGCCGGCCGGGCCGAGGAAAGCCACTTCGAGCGGCTTTTCCAGCCCGCGGCAGGCGGACATCACCTCGCGCCAGATCGCTGCTACGCTTTCACCCAGCAGCGGGCCGGGGTTGGCGCCCTGCACCTTGCGGATCACCTGCAGCTCGCGCTCCGGGCGGAACACCGGCGCGCCGTACTTCTTCTTGACCTCGCCGACCTCGAGCGCCAGTTTCGCGCGGCGGTTCAGCATCGCCAGCAGTTCGCGGTCAACGGTGTCGATCTGCTCGCGCAGCGGGCTCAGCTCGACTGACAGCTTGCGCTCGGCTTCGCTCAGGTGGCTGTCGTTCTGCTGCGCGTTGGGCGGTGTCTCCTCGCGCGCCGCGGTGCGGTCTTGGCTTGTCATTTTGTATGAATCCGGTGGGCCGCCGGGGCGCGGCGGCCGGAGAAAAACTGACCGCTGCCTGCCGGCGCACTGTGCCTGACGTGCGCGGGCAGCCAGCGGGAATGCGTGTCAGGCGGACGTACGCTCGAACTCGCGCATGAAATCGACCAGCGCCATCACGCCTTCCAGCGGCATCGCGTTATAGATGCTGGCGCGCATGCCGCCCACGGTCTTGTGTCCCTTGAGCTGCACCAGCCCGTTGGCCCGCGCCTGCTGCAGGAACGCCTCATTGCGCGATTCATCGCCCAGGAAGAACGGCACGTTCATGCGCGAGCGGCAGCTTGGATGGATCTCGTTGCGATAGAAATCGCTCTGGTCCAGGTAGTCGTACAGCGCCGACGCCTTGGCGATATTGCGCTGCTCGATCGCGGGCACGCCGCCCTGGCGCTTGAGCCATTTGAAGACCAGGCCGGCGATATAGATCGCATAGGTCGGCGGCGTGTTGTACATCGAGTTGTGCTCGGCCACCAGGCGCCAGTTGAATGCCGACGGGCACAGCGGGTGAGCATGGCCGATCAGGTCGTCGCGCACGATCACGATGGTGACGCCGGCCGGGCCGATATTCTTCTGCGCGCCACCGTAGACCACCTGCACGCGCGACCAGTCGATCGGGCGCGACAGAATATGGCTGGAAGCGTCCGCCACCACAATGCGGTCGCCCCTGACCTGACCGATATCGGGAATGTCCTGCAACTCCACGCCGACGATGGTCTCGTTGGTGCACAGGTGCACGTAGCCGGCATCCTCCGACAGCTTCCAGTCCCCAACCTCAGGTATGCGGTGGAACTTCTGCGCCTCGCTGGTGGCCGCGATATTGACCGCGCCATAGCGGCGGGCTTCCTGCTCGGTCTTGACCGACCAGGTGCCGGTGACGACGAAGTCGGCCTTGGGCGCCTCGGCGCTGCGCAGGCGCATCAGGTTCAGCGGCACGATGCCGTTTTCACCGATGGCACCGCCCTGCAGGAACAGCACATGAAAGTTGGAGGGAATATGCAGCAGTTCGCGCAGGTCCGCGATCGCTTCGGCCTGGATGCCTTCGAACTCGCGGCTGCGGTGGCTCATCTCCATCACCGAGACCCCGGTCCCATGCCAGGACAACATTTCTTCGGCAGCCTGTTGCAGCACTTCAGCAGGCAGCGCTGCCGGGCCGGGCGAGAAGTTGTAGACGCGTTCGGCCAATGCACGCTGCATCATGCCGGCAAGAGCGGGATTCTGGGGATCGTTCATGAGACGGGGAATGGAAAAAATGGCTGCCGGTGTTACCCAAGCAGCCATTATCCCTCAAACCCGCGCCCCGTTGGGCACCCCGGGGCCGGGCCCCGGGGCCGCACCGGCCTGCAAGGCTGCAGGCGGGCGGCAGTCCGATTCAGTCGCGGATCACGCCGGCATCACTTCGAAGCGGCGGTGATTTCCTTCTCGGCGGCGTCACGCATCGATTTGCCGACCTGCGGGCCGTACTTCTGCATCATCGAGCCCCAGATCTCCTGGGTCGCCTTGCCCTGATTGGCCATGAACTTCTGGCCGGTCGGCGACTTCAGGAAGGTGGTCAGGTCCTTGAGTTCCGCCGTCGAATAGTATTTGCCAAAGGCATCGTAGTGTGCCTGGATTGCGTCCTTGCGGAAGCCATCGGTGCTGAACGCCGAGCCGGCGCCGTCAACCATGCGCTGGACCGCGCCGTTCTTCTTCAGCTTTTCGACAGCGGCTTGCTTTTGCTTGTCGTTCAGGGTCTTGTTCTCGACCAGCACTTGTTCCAGCACCAGCGGAGCTTCCTGCTTGGCGCCTTGCTGCCAGTTTTCGGCCTGGCCCTTGACGGCCTGGTCTGCCTGCATGACGGAAAGCAGTTCCTTGATGGCTGCTGTCTTTTCCGCATCCTGCGCGTGGGCATGCTGCGCCATCATGAAGGTCGGAACGAAAGCGGCCAGAACAGCGATACGTCGATAGGTTTTGAGCATTGTGACTCCCTGGTAAATACGTCCGTTTTAGTCGGACAGCCGCGAGGCGAGTTCCGGCTGGCGTCCTATTGTTGCAACAATTTACGATTTGTCTTACGGATTGGCGTCCGCGTCGGCCCCGGCAGCACCTTCTGCGCCGTCGGCATCTTCAGCCTCTTCGCCACCGGCGCCGTTGTCGGCATCGCTTTCGACGATGCGCTGCAGCCCGGACAACTTGGTGCCTTCGTCAACGTTGATCAGCGTGACACCCTGCGTGGCGCGGCCCATTTCGCGGATTTCGGCCACGCGGGTACGGATCAGCACGCCACCGGTGGTGATCAGCATGATCTCGTCCTCGGGCGAAACCAGTGCTGCCGCCACCACACGGCCATTGCGCTCGCTCGTCTGGATCGCAATCATGCCCTTGGTGCCGCGGCCGTGTCGAGTGTACTCAGCAATGGGGGTGCGCTTGCCGTAGCCGTTCTCGGTTGCGGTCAGCACGCTGCCGCGCACGCCCGCCTCAGCCTCTTCGGCGGTCTCGGCCGGCGCCACCAGCATCGCGATCACGGTCTGGCCGTCTTCAAGGTTCATGCCGCGCACGCCGCGCGCCTGGCGGCCCATCGGACGCACGTCGTTCTCGTCGAAGCGCACGGCCTTGCCGGCGTCGGAGAACAGCATCACATCGTGCTGGCCGTCGGTCACGGCCGCGCCGATCAGGTAGTCGCCCTCGTCCAGGTCGACCGCGATGATGCCGGCCTTGCGCGGATTGGAGAACTCGGTCAGTGCAGTCTTCTTGACCGTGCCGCGGGCGGTGGCCATGAAGATGAAGTGCTCGGCGTCAAACTGCTTGACCGGCAGGATCACATTGATCTTCTCGCCTTCGGACAGCGGGAACATGTTGACGATCGGGCGCCCGCGCGAATTGCGCGAGCCCTGCGGCACCTCATAGACCTTCAGCCAGTAGAGCCGGCCGCGGTTGGAGAAGCACAGGATGTAGTCGTGGGTATTGGCCACGAACAGCGTGTCGATCCAGTCGTCTTCCTTGGTCGCCGCCGCCTGCTTGCCGCGTCCGCCACGCTTTTGCGCGCGGTACTCGGAAATCGGCTGGCTCTTCATATAGCCGCTGTGCGACAGCGTGACCACCATATCCTGTGGGGTGATCAGGTCCTCGGTGTCCAGCTCGGTCGCGTTCAGCTCGATCTGCGAACGGCGCTCATCGCCAAATTCAGCGCGGATCGCGGTGAGTTCGTCGACGATGATGGTAGTAATACGCTCCGGCCGCGCCAGAATATCCAACAGGTCGGCAATTACCGCCATGATGTCGCGATATTCCTGGACGATCTTGTCCTGCTCAAGCCCGGTGAGGCGTTGCAGGCGCATTTGCAGGATTTCCTGCGCCTGCCCATCCGACAGCCGGTACAGGCCGTCGGCCTGCATGCCGAACACCGGCGGCAGCCCGTCCGGACGATAGGAGGCGCGGCCGCCCGGCGTCTCGCCTTCGGCCCGCGCAAGCATCTCGCGAACCAGAGCCGAATCCCACGCCTTCGCCATCAGTTCCTGCTTGGCAATCGGCGGCGTCGGGGCGGCCTTGATGATGGCGATGAATTCGTCGATGTTGGCCAGTGCCACGGCCAGGCCTTCCAACACGTGGCCGCGCTCGCGCGCCTTGCGCAGCTCGAACACCGTGCGGCGGGTGACGACTTCGCGCCGGTGCGCCAGGAAGTACTCCAGCATCTGGCGCAGGTTCAGCAGGCGCGGCTGGCGATCGACCAGCGCCACCATGTTCATGCCGAAGGTGTCCTGCAGCTGGGTGTTCTTATATAAGTTGTTGAGAACAACCTCAGGCACCTCGTTGCGCTTGAGCTCGATCACCACGCGCATGCCGGACTTGTCCGACTCGTCGCGGATGTCGGAAATGCCCTCGACCTTCTTTTCAGTGACCAGTTCGGCGATGCGCTCAAGCAAGGTGCGCTTGTTGACCTGGTAGGGCAGCTCGTCGACGATGATGGCCTGGCGCTGGCCGCGGTCGATGTCCTCGAAGTGCGTCTTAGCCCGCATCACCACGCGGCCGCGGCCGGTGCGATAGCCTTCGCGAACGCCCTGGATGCCATAGATAATCCCGGCGGTCGGAAAATCCGGCGCCGGAATCAATTCAATCAGTTCATCCACCGTGGCCTGCGGGTTGCGCAGCAGGTGCAGGCAGCCGTCAACGATTTCATTCAGGTTATGCGGCGGGATATTGGTGGCCATGCCCACCGCAATACCGGACGAACCGTTGATTAGCAGATTGGGAATACGCGCCGGCAGAATCGAAGGCTCTTTTTCAGAGCCGTCGTAGTTGCTGTCGAAATCGACGGTTTCCTTGTCAATGTCGAACAGCATCTCGTGGGCAATTTTTGCCAGGCGGATTTCGGTATAACGCATGGCCGCGGCGTTATCGCCGTCGACCGAACCGAAATTGCCCTGGCCGTCGACCAGCATATAGCGCAGCGAGAAATTCTGCGCCATGCGGACGATGGTGTCGTAGACTGCGGTATCGCCGTGCGGATGATACTTACCGATCACATCACCGACGATACGGGCCGATTTCTTGTAGGCTCGGTTCCAGTCGTTGTTGAGCTCGTGCATCGCAAACAGCACGCGCCGGTGCACCGGTTTCAGGCCGTCCCGCACATCAGGAAGCGCCCGGCCCACGATCACGCTCATGGCGTAATCAAGATAGGAGCGGCGCATTTCCTCTTCGAGGGAGACCGGAAGGGTTTCTTTTGCGAATGGATCCATTGCGGCGTGGTTTATGCGGCAGGTTTAAGCGAATGACAGGCCCTTTGGCGCGCGGCACAGTGGGCGCCTGACGGCTGGGCAACGTGCCATTCTAACATGCCGCCACCCCCCGCCTTCCGCTCTCCGGACAGCCCTTGCGCGCACCTCCCGAGGCTCTCGCTGAAACCCGGAATCCCTGATGCCACAAGGCTTTGCGGGCGGCACAAGACCCATGTTGCACAAACACCACAGCCCCAAAACCCATGCGGCGAATCGAATATATTTACTTCTTAGGAAACGACCCTTGTGGCACAATTCCCCAGCGAAGAGCCAGACATTGTTCGAAGTGGAGCATACACCACATCGAGAATGTTATACTCCGAAGAATGTATGACTTGTTTTCGTCCATTTGCTCGCAGTAACCCTGCGGTGATCTCATCCTGAGAGGAGAAATATGAAAAAATTTGCCAAGCTCGCGCTCGTTGCAGCTACCGCAGTAATGGCTGCATCCGCTCAAGCTCAGTCCGTCCCTTATGAAAAGAAGGCAGTGAACGACAACTGGGGCAACGGTACGAGCGAGTACGTGTGGAAGAATGGCACGAACGAGCTCTGCTGGCGCGACAGCTCCTGGACCCCGGCCACGGCCAACGCGCTGTGCGACGGCGCCCTGGCCCCGGCCGCACCGGCCCCGGCACCGGCTCCGGTGGCTCCGCCGGTCGTCTCGAGCGAGAAGGTCACTTTCGCTGCTGACACCCTGTTCGACTTCGACAAGGCTGTCCTGAAGCCGGAAGGCAAGGCCAAGCTGGACGACCTGGTCTCGAAGCTGCAAGGCATCACCCTGGAAGTCATCATCGCCGTTGGCCACACCGACTCGTTCGGTTCGGACAAGTACAACGATCGCCTGTCGATCCGCCGTGCTGAATCGGTCAAGGCTTACCTGGTGAGCAAGGGCGTTGAAGCCAACCGCGTCTACACCGAAGGCAAGGGCAAGCGCCAGCTGAAGGTCGATCCGAAGTCGTGCAAGGGCAACCGCAAGTCCCAGATCGCCTGCCAGCAGCCGAACCGCCGCGTGGAAGTCGAAGTGGTCGGCACCCGCAGCGCACGTTAATCGGATCCCTTCCGATGAAAAAAGCCCAGCGCAAGCTGGGCTTTTTTTTTGGTACAGTTGCCCGGACTGCCTCCCTCTTCCCTTCACACCGCCGGCGCGGCTAGTGCCGCCGGCCCCCGCATACGATGACGTTGCAATCGCAAACCCTTTCCGCCGCCGACGCCGCCAATCAGGACGTGCCGCGCCGCAATGCCGATCCGAAGGAAATCGACAAGTTCAGCGAACTGGCCCACCGCTGGTGGGACCCGGAAAGCGAGTTCAAGCCGCTGCATGAGCTGAACCCGCTGCGCCTGGGCTGGATCGACGGCATCGCCGGCCTGGCCGGCAAACGCGTGGTCGACGTGGGTTGCGGCGGCGGCATCTTGTCCGAAAGCATGGCGCGCCTGGGCGCCACGGTGCGCGGTATCGATCTTTCGACCAAGGCATTGAAGGTGGCGGACTTGCACAGCCTGGAGTCTGGCGTTGCCGTGACCTACGAGGAGATCGCCGCAGAAGCGCTGGCCGCGCGTGAACCAGCCAGCGTGGATGTGGTGACTTGCATGGAGATGCTGGAACACGTGCCCGATCCGGCGTCGATCGTGCAAGCCTGCGCCACGCTGGTCAAGCCCGGCGGTTACGTGTTCTTCTCGACTATCAACCGCAACCTGAAGGCCTACCTGCTGGCCATCGTCGGCGCGGAATATGTGCTCAACATGCTGCCGCGCGGCACGCACGACTATGACAAGTTCATCACCCCGTCCGAACTGGCGCGCTTTGCCCGCCAGGCCAGGCTGGACCTGGTGGAAATGCGCGGCATGACCTACAACCCGCTGTCGCAGGTGTATGCGCTGGGCCGCGACACCGATGTGAACTACATGATGGCATTCCGCCGGGTGGCAGCATGACGGCCGGCATCGCAGGGGTCTTCTTCGACCTGGACGGCACGCTGGCAGACACCGCGCCGGACCTGGCGGCGGCCGCCAACCGGCTGGTCGTCGCGCGCGGCCAGGCGCCGGTCGCCTATGAAAAGCTGCGCCCGGTCGCCTCGCACGGCGCGCGCGGCCTGCTGGGCGCGGCGTTCGGCCTGCGCCCGGAGGATGCGGAGTTCCCGGCGCTGCGCGATATTTTCCTGGACTACTACGAGGCCGACATCGCGGTCCACACGCGCCTGTTCGACGGCATGCCGCAAGTGCTGGCCGCGCTCGAGGCAGCGGGCATTCCATGGGGCATCGTCACCAACAAGATCGCACGCTTCACCGTGCCGCTGGTCGCCGCGATCGGCCTGGCCCCGCGCGCCAGCGCGGTGGTCAGCGGCGACACCACGCCCCACGCCAAGCCACACCCCGCCCCGCTGCTGCACGCCGCGGCAAGCGCCGGCGTCGACCCGCGCCAGTGCGTCTACGTGGGCGATGACCTGCGCGACATCCAGGCCGGCAAGGCCGCCGGCATGATCACCGTCACCGCCGCCTATGGCTATTGCGGCGACGGCGAGCCGCCCGAGACCTGGGGCGCCGACCACCTGATCCGCCACCCGGCCGAGCTGATCCCGCTGCTGGTGCCTGCCGCGGTCGCCTGACCGCGCCACAGGGGTATCCTGGCCGCGCCAGGAACTCCGCGCGACAGCTTGCGTCCAACCGGGTACAATCCAGCTTCCTCACTGGGGCCGACCTGGTTTCGACGTGGGTTACAAAGCAGTGGAGGGCATACCGAGGACCCGTCACCTCGTTAATCAATGGGAATGCAATAACTGCTAACGACGAACGTTACGCACTGGCCGCTTAATTGCGGCCGTCCTCGCACTGGCTCGCTGACGGGCTAGGGTCGCAAGGCCACGCGAGGTCATTTACGTCAGATAAGCTCCGGAAGGGTCACGAAGCCGGGGACGAAAACCTAGTGACTCGCCGTCGTAGAGCGTGTTCGTCCGCGATGCGCCGGTTAAATCAAATGACAGAACTAAGTATGTAGAACTCTCTGTGGAGGGCTTACGGACGCGGGTTCGATTCCCGCCGGCTCCACCAGTATTCAGTCCGATGCAATACCAGCAGGTCTAGAAACCCGCGAAAGCCCAAGGCTTCGCGGGTTTTTTCTTTGGCGGCCGGATCCCCCGCCATCTGTCTTCCAGGACGGCATCCGCATCGCACCGCCGCGTTTGCAGTTGTTTGCAGTCGGGCCCACAGCCCTGGCCTACGCTGGAATCGCTGCAGGCCGGGCAACGCACGGCATCAGCAACATAGTGCACCACAGGCGGGCTGGCCTGGCACCGGCGGCTCCCCGTTGCCAGGCCCTTTCTCCACGCCCGCGCGACCGCACAGCGTCCACATGAAACGGAGTTGGCGATGCCAATCAAGTCCATCGAGGTCATCCTCACGCGAGACGCACAGTGGGCCCTGGAATACGGCCCCGATAACCCGGGACCGGTCTACCCGTCCCGCGATGCCGCGATTGCCGCAGGCCTGCAGATGGCGATGACCCACGATGCCGTCCTGACGATTCACGGCATCAATGACAAATCGGACGCATTCGATTTCAGGGAATTGCACGCCCCTTTGCTCCATTGATGGTTGGTGCTATCAGCGCGCAATGGAAAGCAACATCCCCAGAATTGGGGATGCCCGGACCGCGTAGCGGCACCATCATGGCATGGGGGCGTACTGCGACTCGCCCGCTGCCACTTGTGGCCCTCGTCCCCCTGGCCGAGGGCTTTTTCTTGGGTGACGCACCGGCACAACGCAGCGTCACCGGGAAGCGCCGCGCGCTATACCCCCAGCGCCCGGCCATCGCTGCGCGGGTCATGCGCGCCGGTAAGCTGCCCGCCGGCATCGATCCGGATCGCGCCCGGATGGCCGGCCAGCTGGCTTTGCGCAGGGATCGGGCTCAGTTGATGACCGCGCGCGGCAAGCTCGCTGAACACCGGCAGGCCGGCATCCTGTTCCAGCTTGAGGCTGTCGCGGCTGTCCGAGAAGGTCTTGCCCAGCAGGAAGCGCGGGCGGCGCAGTGCCGTCAGCGGATCCATGCCGTAGTCGATCATCCGTGTCAGCACCGCGGCCAGTGTCTGCGGCTGGCCGTCGGCGCCTTGCGTGCCGTACAGCAGATGCGGCCGGCCCTGCTTCAGGTAGATGCCGGGATTGAGGGTATGGAATGGCCGCTTGCCGCCGCGCAGCACGTTGGGGCTGGCGGGATCGAGGCTGAACGATGCGCCGCGGTTGTGCCAGAGCACCCCCGTGTCGCCGACGACAAGGCCGCTGCCCCAGTCGAAATAGACAGTCTGCAGCATGCTCACGCAGCGGCCCTCGCGATCGGCGGCGCCGATGTAGACCGTGTCGCCGGGCCTGAACACATGCGGCCATGCCATGGCGCGGTCCATGCGGATGCGGCGCGCGTGGGCATCGAGATTGGACCTGGACAACAGCCGGTCCAGCGGCACGTCGACAAAATCGGGATCGGCGACGTAGCGGTTGCGGTCCAGGAACGCCAGCTTCACCGCCTCGACCAGCAGGTGGTAATAGTCTGCGCTGCCTTCCGGGATGCCGGACAGATCGAACCGATCGAGGATGCCCATGATCTCCAGCGTCGTCACGCCTTGCGTGGGCGGACGCAGGCCGAGCAGTTCGCCGTCGCGGTAGGCGACGCGCAGCGGCACTTCTTCGCGCGCCTGGCAGCGCGCCAGGTCCTGTTCGCGCAACGGCGAGCCGGCCTTGGCCAGCCCGGCGGCAAGACGGCCTGCGAGGTCGCCCTCATAGAATTCGCGCCCGCCCTGTGTCGCCACCCGGTCCAGGGTGCGGGCCAGCTCGGGCTGGCGGAACATTTCACCGGGCCTGGGCATGCGGCCGTCTGGCATGAAGACTTGTCCGAAGCCGTCCCAGCCCGACAGGTCCGCCGAACGGAACTCCTGCCAGAAGCACTGTGACGGCGTGACGGGGAATCCGTTGGCGGCGTAATCGGTAGCCCGCTCCAGCAGCGCCGACCACGAGTGCGTGCCGCCCCACTGGTCCCGGCTGAAGGCAAAGGCACGGTCCCAGATCGCAACGGTGGCGGCGGCAGTGAGGGCAGCTGCCGGGCCCCGCAGCGGAATGGTGCCGGCATAGCCCGAGATCTCGGACGCGGCCTGGCCGATGCCGGAGAACGTGCGCACATTGCCGCCGCGGTCGCTGACCACCAGGAAGGCGTCGCCCCCCAGGCCGGTAAAGTGAGGATATGTCACGCTCAGCACTGCGCCGATGGCAATCGCCGCCTCGATCGCGTTGCCCCCGGCCTTCAATACCTCAAGCCCCGCCTGGCTGGCCAGTCCGTGCGGGCTCGTGACCATGCCCGTGGACGAATGCGCCTGCCCCGCGCGCCCGGATTGCGCCGGCTCCTGCGCCAGTTCCTGCCCGACAGCGGGCAATACCGTGCTGCCCGCCAGCGCGGCCGAGCCGGCCAGGAATGCCCGACGCGAGGTGCCGGCGCCGCAAGGATCCACTTCACCCAGAAATTCCATACTCACTCCCCCCGGATACGCGGCGGCCGGCCGACGCTGGCATTCCCTGCGTGCCGGCAGCCGCGATAACGATTCGATGATGGCGCCGGGTCAGGCCGCGCCTTGCACGCAAACCCGGCAGGACACGTCGGCTCAGGTCTCGGTCTTCCAGCCCTGCCATGGGCGTTCGGCAACGGATTCCGGCGCGGCGTAGTGATGCTTGATCCAGGCATAGGCCGGCCCGAGCGCATTCATGGCGATCACCGCGCCGAGCGCGGCCACGGGATCGCCCGGCACCGGGCCGAAGCCGCCGAACAGCGTTGCAAAATACGAGGCAAAGCCAAAGAACATACCGGGGATAAAGCGCAGCGCGACGAACACGCGTGCGAGATACATCATCGAAGCGTTGAGCGTGAACAGGATCACCATCTCCGCCACGATCAGCGCAGGCCCGGAGAACTGCTCGGCTGCCTGGCGGAAGCAAAGCACGATGACAAAGGCAAAGAGCGAGCCCACCGGCAGCGTCGGCCAGATCTTCTTCAGGTTCTCCGGCGTGGGACCGCCCATGGCAAAGGTCGCGGCCCAGCTGATGAAGATGGCCCATGGCGGCAAGTGCGAGGCATGCGCGGCGATGGGAACGGTGGTGATGGCAAGCAGTGAGGCCACGACTTCGGCAGGCAGCTTTCTCATGATCGACTCCTGGATGGACGGGGAACGGGCATTGCTGTCAGTGTGGGCAGCACCGGTGCCGATGGATCTCGCAGCGATGCTGCGTGACGACGGTGATCTTGCCGCGCTTCACCACCCACAGCCGCGGCGGGATGTCGATCAGCGCATCGGCCACCTGGAAGGTATCGAGGACAACCAGGTCAGCCTGGCGCCCGACCTTGAGGCCATAGGTGTCGTGCAGGCCGATCGCGCGCGCCGCGTTGTGCGTGCCCATGTCGAGCACCGCGAGCTGGTGCTCGGGCACGCCGAACTGGGCCACGTGCGCCAGCATATTGCCGATCTGCAGCATGTCGGCCTTGCCGAAAGGCGTGAAGGCATTGCGGATATTGTTCGAGGAATACGCCACGTTGACCCCGCCACTGTGCAGGGCCTTCACCGGCGCCAGCCCGCGGCGCTGGTTCTGGACGTCCTTGCGGCCGCCGAGATAGAGATCGGTGGCGGGCAGCGTGACGATGCTGATGCCGGCCTCGCGGAGCTGCTCGATCAGCGGCTGCAGCTGCGCCGCGTCAAGCGCGCCCAGGCTCGTGACATGGCCCAGCGACACGCGCCCCTGATAGCCGGCTTCGATAGTCTTCTGCGCGATATATGACACTGCGGCAAAGCGCTGGTCGCCGGTGTCGTCGGCAAAATCGGCGTGCATGTCGACCGGCGCGTCATAGCGTTGCGCGAGTTCGAAGACCATGTCGATATGACGCATGGTGTCGGCCCATCTCAGCTCGTTGTACGGGCAGCCGCCGACCACATCGGCGCCCAGGTCCATGGCCTCTGTCATCAGCTCGCGGGTGCCCTGCGATTTCAGGATGCCCTCTTGCGGGAAGGCCACGATCTGCAGGTCGAGCAGATCGTGGTACTCCGATTTCAGCTCAAGCAGTGTCTCCACACCGATCAGCCCCTGGATCAGGTCGACATCGGGATGCGCGCGGATCGCCACCGTGCCGTTCCTGACCGCCATGTCCAGCACCTGGCGCGAGCGGTCCAGCACATCCTGGCGCTGCTGCTTGCTTTTCAGGATGCCGGTAACGCGGATGGCTTCGTCCAGCGTGCCGAAGCGCGCTGGCAGGCGGCGGTGCAGCAGGGCCTTGTCCAGGTGCAGATGGGCTTCCACCAGCCCCGGGATGACCGCGCGGCCGCCGGCCTCGATCACTTCATGCGCCGGCACGTCGATGCCGGGCTCGATGGCGGCGATGCGGCCGTCGCGGATGGCGATATCGGTCAGGGGCGCGTCGTCGCGAACGCAGGCGTCCCGGATCAGCAGATCCAGCTGCATGGCTTGTCTCCTCAGGTCTTTGTTATGCAGGCGAAGTCAGGGCTTCGCTACCTGAAGCGTAGGTGCCGGGGCGGCATCACTGCATCAGGATTGGCTGAATTCGACCTAAGGATTTTCCTAGACGCACCGCAGCAGATCCGCAGCAGACTAGGCGGCGTCCCCGGCTTCGGCGAGCAGGCCGTGGCGGATGGCGTAGTGCACCAGCCCGGCGGTCGACGCGATATCCATCTTGCCGAGGATGTTGGCCTTGTGGGTGCTCACCGTCTTGGCGCTGAGCGACAGCGCTGCGGCGATCTCGTTGATGCCCAGCCCCTCGGCCAGCATCTGGAACACCTGCAGTTCACGCGCCGTCAGGCGTGCATGCGGCAACACGGCATCTGGCTGCCGCGCCTGGCTGACGAGCTTGTCGGCAATCGCCGGCGAGACCACGGTACCGCCGCGCGCCACCTTGCGGATGGCACCGAGCAGCTGGTCGGACTCGACATTCTTGGTCAGGTAGCCCGCCGCGCCTGCGCGGATGGCCTGCAGCGCATATTGCGACTCGCGGTACATGCTCAGCACCAGTACCGGCAGCGCCGGATGGCTGGCCCGTATCTGCTGGATCAGCAGGATGCCGCTGCGCCCCGGCATCGACATGTCCAGCAGCAGCACGTCCGGCGCCTGCGCGCGCAGCAGCGCCAACACTTCGCAGCCGTCGGCGGCTTCGGCCACCACCTGCATGTCGGGCACGGTGGAGAAGATCTTCTTGAGCCCGTCGCGGATGATGGTGTGGTCGTCGGCAAGCATCAGGCGGATCATCTTGCCCCTCCGTTGCCGGCAGCGCCGGCATTGGGGATCTGCGCCTCGACCCGGGTGCCGCCGCCCTTCTCACTGGTTACCGCCAGCTTGCCGCCCAGCATCAGCGCACGCTCGCGCATCCCCAGCAAACCCAGGCTGCGGCGATGCCCGGCCCTGGACGCATCGATGCCGCGGCCGTTGTCGGCAACCACCAGCCGCAAGGTCCCGCCGGCCTCGCTCAGTTCCACTCGCACGCGATTGGCGCGGCCATGGCGGCAGGCATTGGTCAGCGCTTCCTGCGCGATGCGAAAGACCGCGGTGCTGAGCTCGGCGCTGAGCTCGCCAACGGGCTGCAGCGCCAGCTCGCAGGCGATGCCGCCACGCTCGGAAAAAGACTCGGCCAGCCACTCGATCGCCGCGTTCAGCCCCAGCTCATCCAGCAGCGGCGGGCGCAGGTCTGCCGCGATGCGCTGCACCGCGTCCACCGTCGAATCCGCGATCTGCTTGAGCATCTGCAAATGCTTGCGGCACGCGTCGCCGGCATCGGGGCCCTGCTGCCCCTCGATAAAGCTCAGTCCCAGGCGCAATGCCGTCAGGGACTGGCCAAGCTCATCGTGCAGCTCGCGTGAGATCCGGGTGCGCTCCGCCTCGCGCACGGACTGCAGGTAGGCGGACAGCTCACGCAGCTGCGCGCGCGAGTCCAGCAGCTCCTGCTCGGAGCGCTTGCGGTCGGTAATGTCGCGCGAGATGCCGACCGTACCGACAACCGCGCCGTCCTGGCCTCGAATCGGCATCTTGATCGTATCGAACCAGCGCAGGCTGCCGTCCTGGCCGTGACGGCATTCCTCATAGCGCCGGCGGATGCCGCTGGCCACCACGGCCTTGTCGGTGCCCAGGTAGACCTGTCCCCATTCCTCCGACCACACCTTGTCCGGCGTGCTGCCCAGGATCTCGGCCTCGGACCGCCCGCATGCGGCCATGAAGGCGTCATTGACCAGGACGTAGCGGGAGCCGACGTCCTTCAGCCAGGCCTGGTCGGGTATGTTGTTCAGTATGGCCCGCTGCAGGTCGACATAGGTATCCATGATTTCTCCTTGCCGGGCCGTTGCCTTGCCGGCAGGCGCCCGATTCATGACAGACAAGAATCGATTCATGCATTGCACTCATCCGACGGCATGGCCTGCCTGCATCCCCCCGCAGACTATAGCCAGCAACCGGCGGCAATGCGCTTGTCGTTTTCCTCAATGGCTGGACGAAAGCGAACGTCCGGATCACAGAGCCTTGCGGCATGGTGTGGATCAAGGGGCTGTGGCGCGGCTATTGTTGGCATGACACTGGACGGGGCCGCGCGGCGAAGGACTACAATAGGCGGTTGCAGTCCTTGAAGGCTTTCGCCATGTCTGACCATCCCCGCTTCACCATCAACCGTTCCATGGTCGCCCTGGTCCCGGAACAGCCGTTCCTGGACTGGATCCAGGCGGTCGATCCCCAGCCGGTGGCCGGCCTCACGCTAGAGCAGGTGCGCGAGGACCAGAGCGTATTCCTGCTGCCGGAAGAACTGGCCGATACGCACGACAACGCCGTGCGCTGGGTCGAGAAGCGCTGGCAGGAATTCTTTGAATTCATGCTGGGTGAGTGGTTCGACGACTCGATGTGGCCCGAGGAACTGTCGCTGCAGATGTTCCGCGAGTGGTTCAGCGTGCGCTACCACTCGATGGTGTTCGACATGGCGCCCGACGTGCCGGTCATGCACGATGACTGGGACGACGAAGACGACGCGTCCGAGATGCTGCACTAGTCCGGATCAGGAACCCGGCCGGCAGAGCTCCGGCCCGGGGTCAGCGTCGCCAGGGACGCCTCAGAGGAAGCGGTCGAGGATCTTGCGGCTGTGCTTGTCCAGCGCCATCAGGTCGCGGATCAGGTAGTGGATGCCGTGCGTGTCCGATATCAGCAGCGTGCTGCCGGCCAGGCGCCGGATCGCCTCTTCGCCGCGCAGCACCAGTTCGGTCTGACCGCGATCGGTCTGCACCGTCCACACGCTGGGCGTGGCGTAGGTCGACACGCTCACGATACGCTGGATCTCCGGCATGAACTCGCGCGAGGCGAGTTCCGCTTCGATCATGCTGCGCTCTGCCAGCGGCAAATCCTCCAGCCGCGGAATCCACACCACTTCATGCCCGTCGGTGCTCATCAGGCCGATGCCGCCCTGCGGTGCGGAAATCGGGAAGGCGCGCACCGGCACCACGCCTTCGTGGACGGTGCCGTCCTCGGCGATCAGGACCAGGCGGCCAAAACGATTGCGATCTAGCGTAAACATGGGCGTCGGCGTGGTGGCAGGGATGTCATTGGGCATTGGCGGCCTCCGGCGTTTCGATCGCTTGGTCCTCGCCGTCACCGTCCTCGGCGTCGACATTGCGCGCCTGCGCCTGGTACAGCTTGTAGTACGCGCCTTCGCGCAACAGCAGTTCATCATGGCTGCCGACTTCGACGATCTGGCCGCGGTCCATCACCACCAGCCGATCGGCCTTGCGCAGTGTCGACAGGCGGTGCGCGATGGCGATGGTGGTACGGCCCTGCACCAGGTTGTCGAGCGCCTTCTGGATTTCCTTCTCGGTGGCGGTGTCGACCGACGAGGTGGCCTCGTCCATGATCAGGATGCGCGGGTTGATCAGCAGCGCGCGCGCGATCGAGATGCGCTGGCGCTCGCCGCCCGACAGCGCCTGGCCACGTTCACCGACCAGCGAGTCATAGCCGTGCGGCAGGCGCAGGATGAACTCGTGCGCATGCGCGGCGCGCGCGGCGGCGATGATCTCATCGCGCGTGGCGTCGGGCTTGCCGTAGGCAATGTTGTCGGCAATCGTGCCGAAGAACAGGAACGGCTCCTGCAGCACCAGGCCGATATGGCGGCGGTACTCCGACACCGGCAGCGAGCGGATATCGACGCCGTCGACGCGGATCGCGCCCTCGGAAACATCGTAGAAACGGCAGATCAGGTTGACCAGCGTGCTCTTGCCCGAGCCACTGTGTCCCACCAGGCCAATCATCTCGCCCGGCTCGATCGACAGGTTCAGCCCGCGGATCACCGCGCGGTTGCCGTAGCGGAAGCCCAGGTCGCTCATGTCGATGGCGCCTTCGACCTGGTCCAGCTTCGCCGGGCGCACCGGCTCCGGCACGCTCGACACGTGGTCGAGGATGTCGAAGATGCGCTTGGCGCCGGCCGCGGCCTTCTGCGTCACCGAGACGATCCGGCTCATCGAATCCAGGCGGGTATAGAAGCGGCTGATATAGGTCAGGAACGCCACCAGCACCCCCACCGTGATGGCGCTGTGCGACACCTGCCAGATGCCGAACACCCACACGATCAGCAGGCCGATCTCGGTCAGCAGGGTGACCGTCGGCGTGAACAGCGACCATACCGCGTTGACGCGGTCGTTGATCGCCAGGTTGTGCTTGTTGGCCTCGCGGAAACGCGACACCTCACGCTTTTCCTGGGCAAAGGCCTTGACCACGCGGATGCCGGGGATGGTATCGGCCAGCACATTGGTGATCTCGGACCAGATCCGGTCGATCTTCTCGAAGCCGTGGCGCAGGCGGTCGCGCACCAGGTGGATCATCCAGGCGATGAACGGCAGCGGCACCAGCGTCACCAGTGCCAGCCACGGGTTGATCGACACCAGGATCACCGCCGTCATGACGATCATCAGCACGTCGGTGGCAAAGTCCAGCAGGTGCAGCGACAGGAAAACGCAGATGCGGTCGCTTTCCGAGCCGATGCGCGCCATCAGGTCGCCCGTGCGCTTGCCGCCGAAGTATTCCAGCGACAGCTTTAGCAGGTGTTCATATGTTGTTGTGCGCAGATCGGCACCGATGCGCTCCGATACGCGTGCCAGCAGGTAGGTCCGCGCCCACCCCAACGACCAGGCCACCAGCGCCGCACCCAGCAGCCCAGCCAAATACAGGCGCACCAGCCCATAGTCGATCGGCACGCCGTTCTGGAACGGGATCAGCACCTTGTCCATCAGCGGCATGGTCAGGTACGGCGGCACCAGTGTGGCCGCAGTGGACAGCAGCGTCAGCAGGAAGCCCGCCAGCAACTGCCACTGGTATGGCCGGGCAAAGCGCCACAGGCGCAGCAGCGCCCAGGTCGACGGCGGGGTTTCCAGTTCCCGGCTGCATTGGGGGCACTGCTCCTCGTCCGGGGGCAGCGGCGCCTTGCAGGTCGGGCACAGCACCTCGCCCGCCTCGCCGGACGGGCGCGCGCCGGCGGCGTCGCGCTGGGCTTCGAACTGGTCGGCCAGCCGCAGCGCGGCCGGATTGTAACCAAGCGTATATCGCCAGCTGGCCAGCCGGCCCTCCGGACCACTCAGTTCCAGCGCGCCCACGCCCGCGTGGTCGGTGTGCGACAGGCGCAGGGTGGGCCCGATGTTCCATTCCCGCACATTTTTTTCACCGGGAGCCCGGCCAACGATGCGCTGGCCGGTCACAACCAGCCACCCTTGGGTAAAATGCAGCTTCGCGTCGAGGTCCAGGGCCAGTCCGGCCAGGACGGTCTCGCCGGGTCGGAGCCACGATCCGGATTCAGCCCGCCAGGGCTCGTCGGCAGCAAGGGCGGTAGGGACAGGCAGGGAGGACTGGGTCATGGATGGCGCGGCGTGCGTCCAGGGGGAACGGACATAACTTGAAACAAATTTAGGCCGGGCACGCTCTGGCGGCCCGCGAATTCGCCCGCAGTATACATAACGACGAACGCGCGGGTACTCCTGATGCATTGCACAATCACTTTTACACCAAGAAAGTCAACCCGCTCTGTGCTGTAACGTTACTGAAAGGTTAGGCTTCCATTTCTCGGGCGGTTCCGCCCACTGCCTCAAGCAAATTCAATGAAAAAGAAGGACATTGAGATTTTCGATGTCATGTCGCTGCGCGGCCCGAATATGTGGACATATCGGCCCGTCCTGGAGGCATGGGTCGATATCGGGGAACTGGAGGACTTTCCCTCCAACACGATTCCGGGGTTCTACGAGCGCCTGTCGGCCTGGCTGCCGTCGCTGATCGAGCATCGCTGCAGCATCGGCGAGCGCGGTGGCTTCCTGCAGCGCCTGAAGGAAGGCACCTGGCCCGGCCATATCCTGGAACACGTGACGCTTGAGCTGCAGAATCTGGCAGGCATGCCTGGCGGCTTCGGCAAGGCACGCGAAACCCCGGTGCGCGGCGTCTACAAGGTGATCGTGCGCGCCTGGCACGAGGAAGTCACCCGCGTCGCGCTGTTCACTGCCCGCGACCTGGTCATGGCCGCGATCGAGGACCGTCCCTTCGACGTCCCCGCCGCCGTGGACAACCTGCGCCGCCTGGTGGACGAGCATTGCCTGGGCCCCAGCACCGCCTGCATCGTCGATGCCGCGGACGACCGCGACATCCCGGCGATCCGCCTGTCGGACGGCAACCTGGTGCAACTGGGCTACGGCGCGCGCCAGCGCCGCATCTGGACGGCCGAGACCGACCGCACCAGCGCCATCGGCGAAAGCATCTCGCGCGACAAGGACCTGACCAAGAGCCTGCTGGAATCCTGCGGCGTGCCGGTCCCTGAGGGCCGCATGGTCGATTCCCCGGCAGACGCCTGGGACGCCGCCGAGGACATCGGCGTGCCGGTGGTGGTCAAGCCTTATGACGGCAACCACGGCCGCGGCGTGTTCACCAACCTGATGACCCGCGAGGAAGTCGAGACCGCCTACGGCGTGGCTATCGATGAAGGCAACGGCGTCATCGTCGAGCGCTTTATCCCCGGCAACGAGCACCGCCTGCTGGTGGTCGGCGGCCGCCTGGTGGCCGCCGCCATGGGTGAGACCGCGAGCGTGGTCGGCGACGGCAAGTCCACCATCGACGAGCTGATCGAGCTGCAGATCAATTCAGATCCGCGCCGCGGCACCACCGAGGACCATCCGCTGAACCGTGTGCGGCTGGACTCGGCCGCGCGCCTGGAACTGAAGCGCCAGGGCATGGACGCCAGCTCGGTCCCGCCCGAAGGCCGCACCGTGCTGATCCAGCGCAACGGCAACGTCGCCTTCGACGTCACCGACCGCGTGCACCCGAGCGTCGCCGCGCATGCCGCGCTGGCCGCGCGCGTGGTCGGGCTGGATATCGCCGGCGTGGACCTGGTGGCCGAGGACATCTCGCGCCCGCTGGCCGAACAGCGCGGCGCCATCGTCGAGGTCAACGCCGGCCCCGGCCTGCTGATGCATATCAAGCCGGCCGAAGGCACGCCGCGCCCGGTGGGCCGCGCCATCGTCAACCACCTGTTCCCTGAGTCCGATGACGACCAGGGCCGCATCCCGGTGGTCGGCGTGACCGGCACCAACGGCAAGACCGTGGTGGCGCGCCTGGTGGCGCGCCTGCTGCAGCTGTCGGGCAAGCATACCGGCCTGGCCTGCAGCGACGGGCTGTTCCTGGACCGCCGCCAGGTCGAAAGCGGCGACCGCGCCAACTGGGAGTCGGGCCATCGCATCCTGATGAACCGCGCGGTCGAGGCCGCCGTGTTCGAGAACGACAGCGGCAGCATCCTCTCCGAAGGCCTAGTCTACGACCGCTGCCAGGTCGGCGTGGTCACCAATTTCGACCAGCCCGACCACCTCGGCGACTACTACGTCGAGGACGAGGACCGCATGTACAACGTGCTGCGCACGCAGGTCGACGTGGTGCTGGAGACCGGCGCGGCCGTGCTCAACGCGCGCGACGAACGCCTGGTGGAGATGGCCGGGCTGTGCGACGGCGACGTGATCTTCTTCGGCCTGACGCCGGAACTGCCCGCGATCGTGTCGCACCGCGCCGCCGGCAAGCGCGCGGTGTACCTGCGCGAAGGCAAGATCGTGCTGGCCACCGGCAGCAGCGAGACCGCACTGGTCGACGTGGCTGCGGTGCCGCTGACCTATGCCGGGCGCGTCGCGTTCCAGGTCGAGAACGTGCTGGCGGCCGTGGCCGCGGGCTGGGCGCTGGGCATTTCCAACGACCTGATCCGCGCCGGCGTGGTGACCTTCGATGTCGGCCAGGTCGACGTGCCGGGCCGCTTCACGCTGTTCGAGCGCAACGGCGCCACCGTGGTGGTCGACGACGCCCACAACGCGCCCGCGCTGGAAGCGCTGGCGAGCGCGCTGGACCGCTTCCCGGCCGAGCGCCGCATGGTGGTCTACGGCGCCGGCGTGCAGCGCCGCGACGAAGACCTGGTGCGCCAGGGCAAGGTCCTGGGCCAGCATTTCGACCGTGTCTTCCTGTGCGAGGACCGCAGCGTCAAGCGCGCCCTGCCCGATGCCGAGGCGCGCGCGCAGCTCAAGCAGGGCCTGTACGAAGGCCGGCGCGTGACCAAGATCATCGACGAAGGCACGCGCGCCAGCGCCATTGAAACCGCGCTCGCCCAGTTGGTGCCGGGCGACCTGCTGGTATTGCAGTGCGACGAGGCCGCCACCGGCGCCACCGTCGACCTGGTGCACCACTGGATGGGCCAGCCCGCGCGCCGCGCCTGACGCGGCCCCAAGCTCAACCGCGCATAGAAGACACGGAAACCGTTCTATGGAAGTCTCACGTATCCGGGCCCTGCGGGGCCCGAACCTGTGGTGCCGCCACACCGCCATCGAGGCGATCGTGGCGTGCCAGGATGCCACCAACATGCTGTCGGCGCTGCCCGGTTTTGAAGACCGGCTGCGCGCCCGTTTCCCTGAGATCGGGCCGCTGCGCCCGGACGAGGAATCGGGCGAGCTGTCGCTGGCCCACGTGCTGGAAGTGACGGCGCTGCGCCTGCAGGCCGCCGCCGGCTGCCCGGTCACCTTCAGCCGCACCGCGCAGACGGTCGAGCCCGGCACCTACCAGGTGATCGTGCAATACAGCGAGGAAGAAGTCGGCCGGCTTGCATTCGAGCTGGCCGAGGCCCTGTGCCGGGCCGCGCGCAACGACACCCCGTTCGACCTGGCTGACGCGCTGCACCGCCTGCGCGAGCTGGACGAGGACGTGCGCCTGGGGCCCAGCACCGGCTCCATCGTCTACGCCGCCGTGGCGCGCGGCATCCCCTACCGGCGCCTGACGCAGGGCTCGATGGTGCAGTTTGGCTGGGGCAGCAAGCAGCGCCGCATC
Organism: Cupriavidus necator; assembly: GCA_022041995.1. Taxonomy (GTDB): domain Bacteria; phylum Pseudomonadota; class Gammaproteobacteria; order Burkholderiales; family Burkholderiaceae; genus Cupriavidus. The sequence goes on along the minus strand of CP074381.1, from coordinate 1,010,291 downwards.
CAGGCCGCCGAGACTGACCGCACCAGCGCCGTGGCCGAATCGATCGCGCAGGACAAGGATCTGACCAAGACCCTGCTGCACGCCGCCGGCGTGCCGGTGCCGCTGGGCCGCTCGGTGCGCAGCGCCGAAGAGGCCTGGGCCGCAGCGCAGGAAATCGACGCACCGGTGGTGGTCAAGCCGCGCGACGGCAACCAGGGCAAGGGCGTGGCAGTGCGCATCCGCACCCGCGGGGAAGTGATGACGGCCTATGAGGTCGCCTCGGACATCAGCTCTGACGTGATCGTCGAGCGCTATATCCCGGGCCATGACTTCCGCCTGCTGGTGGTCGGCAAGCAGCTGGTGGCGGCCGCGCGCCGCGACCCGCCGCAGGTCATCGGCGACGGCGTGCACACCGTGCGCCAGCTGGTCGAGGAAGTGAACCGCGACCCGCGCCGCGGCGAGGGCCATGCGACCTCGCTGACCAAGATCCGCTTTGATGATATCGCGCTGGCCACGCTGGCCAAGCAGCACCTGACCGCCGATTCCGTGCCGGCCAACGGCACGCGCGTGGTGTTGCGCAACAACGCCAACCTGTCCACCGGCGGCAGCGCCACCGACGTGACCGACGATGTCCACCCGGACATCGCCGCGCGCGCCGTGGCGGCGGCGCAGATGGTGGGCCTGGACATCGCCGGCGTCGACGCCGTGTGCGAGACCATGCTCAAGCCGTTCGAGGAACAGGCCGGCGGCATCGTCGAGGTCAACGCCGCGCCGGGCCTGCGCATGCACCTGCAGCCGTCGTACGGCAAGGGCCGCGCGGTCGGCGAAGCCATTGTCTCGACCATGTTCTCCGATGGCGACGATGGCCGCATCCCGGTGGTGGCCGTGTCCGGCACCAACGGCAAGACCACCACGGTACGGCTGATCACCCACATCATGGCCACCAGCGGCCTGCGCATGGGCATGACCGGCACCGACGGCGTGTATATCCAGGGCGAGCGCATCGACACCGGCGACTGCAGCGGCCCGCGCAGCGCGCGCAACGTGCTGCTGCACCCGGACGTGGACGCCGCCGTGTTTGAAACCGCGCGCGGCGGCCTGCTGCGTGAAGGCCTGGCATTCGACCGCTGCGACGTGGCGGTGGTGACCAACGTGGGCGAAGGCGACCACCTGGGCCTGTCCTTCATCAACTCGGTGGAAGACCTGGCGGTGCTCAAGAGCGTGATCGTGCAGAACGTCGCGCCTCACGGCATGGCGGTCCTGAATGCGGCCGACCCGATGGTGGTGCGCATGGCCGACGCCTGCCCCGGCAGCGTCACCTTCTTCGCGCACGACCCCAACCAGCCGGCCATGGCCACGCACCGCGCGCAGGGCAAGCGCGTGGTGTTCGTGGACGGCGCCGACATCGTCGTATCCGAAGGTGATACCGAAGTGCGCATCGCACTGGCCGAGATCCCGCTGACGCGCAACGGCACCATCGGCTTCCAGGTCGATAACGCGATGTCGTCGATCGCCGCCGCGTGGGCGCTGGGCATCGACTGGTCGATTATCCGCCGCGGCCTGGCCACCTTCGTCAACGACGCGCAGACCGCCCCGGGACGCTTCAACGTGTTCGACTACCGCGGCGCCACGCTGATCGCCGACTACGGCCACAACCCGGATGCCATCCTGGCACTGTGCAGCGCTGTCGAGACCATCCCCGCCAAACGGCGCGTGGTGGTGATCAGCGGCGCGGGCGACCGCCGCGACGACGACATCCGCCGCCAGACCCAGATCCTGGGCGGCGTGTTCGATGAAGTCATCCTGTACCAGGACCAGTGCCAGCGCGGCCGCGCCGACGGCGAGGTGCTGGCGCTGCTGCGCGAAGGCCTGCAGGGCGCGCAACGCGCCGGCCAGGTCGAGGAGATCCGTGGCGAGTTCGTCGCCATCGATACCGCACTGTCGCACCTGCAGCCGGGCGACCTGTGCCTGGTCCTGGTGGACCAGGTGGAAGAGGCGCTGGGGCATATCGCCGGCCGCATCGCGCAGGGCTGACCGGCCCGGCGATAGAGAAAAAGGCCAGCTCCGCGGAGCTGGCCTTTTTCCTTGCAGCGCCGATCAGTGGCGCCCGGGCAGCGACAAGCGCCGCTCCAGCATATGCTGCACGCCCGACAGCCCCGTGCTCAGCACCCAGTAGATCGCCGCCACGGCCAGGTACAGCGGCAACGGCTGGTAGGTGGCCGCGATCACCTCCTGCGCCGTGCGCAGCAGCTCGGTCACGGTGATGACCGATACCAGCGAGGTGTCCTTGATCAGGCTGATCAGGCTGTTGGACAGGCTTGGCACCGCCAGCCGCAGCGCCTGCGGGCCGATCACGTAGAGCAGTGCTTGCACCGGCGTCAGGCCGAGGCTGTAGGCTGCCAGCCATTGGCCGCGCGACACGCCCAGGATGGCCCCGCGCATGCTCTCGGACAGGTAGGCGCCGACGTTCAGGCTCAGCGTCAGCACGCCCGCGGGCGTGGGCTCCAGCGCGATGCCGACGCCCGGCAGCCCGTAGTAGACGACAAAGATCTGCACCAGCAGCGGCGTGCCGCGCATGATGCTGACATAGGTACGCGCCACCGCCTTGAGCACGCGGCTATGGCTGATGCCCATCAGCGCCACCACCGTGCCCAGCATCAGCCCGAACACCATCGACCATAACGCGAATTTGATGGTCAGCAGCGTGCCCTGCAGCAGCACTGGCAGGGAATCGGTGACAAGCTGGAGAGCGGACATGGGCGTGGCGGCGGCAGAAGAATGAAAAAGAAAGCGGCGCGGCAGCCATGCAGGCCGCGGCGCCGCGACATGATACCGCCCGGCTTGCTGGCCGGCTTACCTGACTGGCTTACCTAACTCGTTTACTTGATTGGCTTACCGGCGGGCCTGGTCACGTCGGTGCCGAACCACTTCACCGAGAGCTTGCCAAGCGTGCCGTCCTTGCCCAGGTCATCCAGCGCGTGGTTGATGGCCTGCGCGAACTTGGGGTTGTCCTTGCGGAACGGGATGGCCACCTGCGTGGTGGCGCCCGCCACGATTGCGCCCTGCCGCAGCGGCAGGTTGGCGGTCTTGACCAGGTAGGCGACCATCAGCCGGTCGTTCAGCGCGGCGTCGACGCGCTGTGCCACCAGGTCGCGCAGGTACTCAGGCGCGCCGGGATAGGTCTTGACGTCGATGCCCGGCACCGACTTCGCCAGGTCGTTGAAATTGCTGCCCAGGCTGACGCCGAGCTTGTGGCCCTTCAGGTCTTCCAGCGACTTGAACTGGCGGTTGTCATCCTTGCGCTGGATCAGCTGCGCATCCGAGTAGACGTAGGGGGTGGAGAAGTCGAGCACTTGCTGGCGCTGAGGCGTGACGTTGACCTGGTTGACGATCACGTCGAACTTGCCCGCCTGCAGGCCGGCAATGATGCCGCTCCACTCGGTGGTGACGAACTCCGGCTTCACGCCCAGCTTGCCCGCCACCGCACGCGCCACGTCCACGTCAAACCCTTCCAGCTCGTTCTTCGCGCCGCGGAAGCCAAACGGCGGGTACGTGCCCTCCAGGCCGATCTTGAGCACGCCGGCCTGCTTGACGGTATCGAGCAGGTCGGCGGCCTGCGCCGCGGTGGACGCCAGCCCGGCGCCGGCAAGCAGCGAGGCAGCCAGCAGGGATTTGAGCCAGGCAGTACGAATCGATCGCATATGTTCTCCAGTGGATGCGGATAAGCAGTGTGGGGGCAGACAGCGCCGAGGGCCGCTCGTGAGGGCTGCCGGCCAGTTGTGCTGCTATGAGCCTATATCGGGCTCAACACTACCGCAAACACTATCGAACGCTAAATATTGATTCATTATGGCTAAATAACTGCCGGGCCTGATGCGTCCCGGCGGTGGCGCCCTGCCCTTACTGGTAGGCCTTGTCGTTGGGCGCCGCGAACAGCGCCTTCATGTCGGCCGACAGCGGGTAGTTCATGTTGATGCCGCGCGGCGGGATCGGCGACATAAACCACTTGTTGTACAGTTTCTCGGCACGGCCGCTGGTCTGCAGGTCTGCGATCACGCCGTCGGCCAGCTTCTTGAACGAGGGATCGTCCTTGCGGAACATGCAGGCGTAGTTCTCGGTCTGCAGCGGCGCGCCGACCACCACCCAGTCGCCCGCGTTCTTGGCCTTGGTGCGCTCGCCGTACAGCAGCGGCTCGTCCATGACGAAGGCAGCGGCGCGGCCGGTCTCCAGGATCAGGAAGGACTGGCCGTGGTCCTTGGTGCTGATCAGGTTCATGTTCATGGCCTTCTCGCCGTTCATCTTGACCAGCAGGCGCTCGCCGGTGGTGCCGGCGGTGGTGACCACATTGCGGTCCTTCAGGTCGGTGAACTCCTTCACGCCCGAATCCTTCCTGGTCAGCATCCTGATGCCGTAGACGAACATGCTGTTGGAGAACGCCACCTGCTTCTGGCGCTCCAGGTTGTTGGTGGTGCTGCCGCATTCGATGTCGATGGTGCCGTTCTGCACCAGCGGGATGCGGTTCTGCGAGGTGATCGGGGTCAGGCGCACCTGCAGGCTGGGCATCTTGAGTTCGCTCTTCACCTTGTCGACGATCTGCAGCAGGATCTCGTGCGAATAGCCCATGACGTCCTTGCCGTCGGTGTACGAGAACGGGATCGACGATTCGCGATAGCCAAGCGAGATCACGCCGCTGTCCTTGATCTTCTTCAGCGTGTCGCCATCGGCGGCATGGGCGGCGCCGGCGGCCAGCAGCAGCGTGGCGGCCGCAAGCGCGCGGCGGGTGGCGGATCGGTGGAGGTGCAGTGATTTCATGTGGCGCTCCTTGTAGTGGGGCTTGGTCATTGAGGCATGTTTCGTGAACGGCGTCGTGTACTGCGGACGCACGGGTACGGCATGAACCAATACTTGCCTGCGGCGCTATGCGCGCGCAGCATCAAAATCCTCTGCTTCGATGGCCGGACGGCGTCCTGCCAGCCGGTCGGCCAGCAGGCCGGCGCTGCCCATCGCCAGCGTAAAACCGAGCGCGCCATGGCCCAGGTTCAGCCATAGCCCGGACACCCGCGACGGCCCCACCAGCGGCAGGCCGTCCGGCGTGGCCGGGCGCAGCCCGGCCCATGGCTGCAGCTGCGCCAGCGGCAGCTCGGGCACGATGCCCTCGAACAGCGCGCGTGTCTGTGCCACCAGCGTGCCGACCCGCTCCGGGTCGATGCGGGTGCCGCCGCGCACCAGGTCGGCCATGCCCGCCACCCGCAGTGTATTGCCGATGCGCGCGTAGACGATCTTGTTGGCAAAGTCCGTCACGCTGATATGCGGCGCGCGCGTGCCGCTGGCCAGCGGCACCGTGATGCTGTAGCCCTTGAGCGGCCACAGCATCGGCCGCACGCCCAGCGGGCGCAGCAGCGGCACGCTGCCGATGCCGCCGGCCACGATCACCACGTCGGCCGGCACCACGCCGCTGGCGGTACGCACGCCGGTCACGCGCCCGCCCTGCTGCACCAGCCCTTGCACGGCAGTGCCGAAGCACATCGACACGCCGGGGTGCGCCCCGTCTTGCAGCAACCGTGCCAGCGACAGGCAGAAGCGGTGGCAGTCGCCCACTTCCTCGCTCGGGGTGTAGATGGCGCCGGCAATCTCGTTGCGGATGCCGGCCAGCGCGGGCTCAAGCGCCACGCAGGCATCGCGGTCCAGCGCCTGCTGCTCGCAACCCTGGCTGGCCTGGTAGTCCAGCAGCCGGCAGGCCGCGTCGAACGCCGCCACATCGCGGTGCACAACCAGTTTGCCGCGCCGCGCAAAATCGAAGCCGGCGCCCACATCATCATGCTGGTGCCGGGCCACGAAGGCCTGCATCAGGTCGCGTGAATAGAACCCGAGCCGCAGCAGCTTGCGCGTGGTGGCTTCACTGGTGGCGGCATTGCAGGCGCCCATGAAGGCTGCCAGCCAGCGCCACTGCGCCGGGTCGGCCGCGGGCCGGAAGCGCATCGGCGAATCGCGCCGCAGCAGCCAGCCCGGCACCTTGGCCATCACGCCCGGCCCGGCCAGCGGCGCCACATAGCTGTAGCTGAGCTGCCCGCCATTGGCAAAGCTGGTCTCCTCGCCCGGCCCGTCGTGGCGCTCCAGCACTGTCACCTGGTGGCCGTCCTCGGCCAGGCGCCATGCCGTCGTCATGCCGACCACGCCGGCGCCCACGATCACTACCTGCATTGCCATCCCTTGATTGCTTTGTCCCGATCCGGCAAAGCGTAATGCAGGCGGCGCGGATTGCCCAATGCGAATACGTGCCAGAATATGTCATCAGGCTATGGATGCCTGCCCGCTTCCCGGATTGCCATGCGCTTGCGCCAGATCGAAGTCTTCCGCGCCGTGATGCTGACCGGCACCGTCAGCGAGGCCGCGCGCCTGCTGCACGTGTCCCAGCCGGTGGTCACGCGCGTGCTGCAGCATGCCGAGGCCTCGCTCGGCTTCCGCCTGTTCGAGCGGGTGCGCGGCCGGCTGCAGGCCACGCCCGAGGCCAACGCGCTCTACGGCGATGTCGAAAGGCTATATGGCGAGATCGAGCGCGTGCGCCGGGTCTCGGAAAGCCTGCGCCACAAGGGCGCCGGGCGGCTGCGCGTGGCCGCCACCCCCAGCCTGGCCAACCCGCTGCTGGTGCCGGCGGTGCGGCGCTTCTGCGCGCGCCACCCGGACACGCAGGTGCAGGTGCTGACCCACCATACCGACGAGATCGTCGGGGCGCTGCTGGCCAACCAGATCGACCTGGGCTTTGCCTTTGCGCCACCGGGCCACGAGGCCATCTCCTGCGAGCCGGTGGCCAGTGGCCGCATGCTGCTGGCGGTACCGCGCGGCCAGCCGCTGCCTGCCGGCGGGCGCCGCCAGGTGGTGCCGATGCAGCGGCTGATGGAGCGCGCCTTCATTGGCTATGACGACAACAGCTCGCTCGGGCTGCTGGTGCGCCAGACCCTGGCCCGGCACGCGCTGGAGCCGCGCTCGACGCTGGAGGTGCAGACCTATTCGCTGGCGCTGGCTCTGGTCGATGCCGGGCTGGGCGTGACCCTGCTGGACCAGTACACCGCGCTCAGCGCCAGCCCGGAGCGCGTCGCGCTGCACGACGTGGCCCCGGTGCTGCCGTTCGAGATCCAGATGCTGCGCGCCAGCCACCGCGCCGGCTCCAGCCTGGCCGACGACCTGCGCGCGCAGTTTGCGCTGGCCGCGGGGGACCTGGCCGCGACGCTGCCGCAGCGGCTGGAAGCCCCGGCCGCCAGCTTTGACGCCGTGCCCCGGAGCCGCGATTGAGGTCTGCCTGATACCTGATTGACAGCCGCGCGCGCCGTGCACCATCATCAAGCCGCCTGCAGGCACAACCTGCAGGCGCCAAACCGCCTATGTTCGTCCTGACCCTGATCGCCCTTGTCCTTGTCAGCGCCTTTTTCTCGGTCTCCGAGATCGCGCTGACCGCCGCCCGCCGCACCAAGCTGCAAGTCTTGTCGGAGCGCGGCGACGGCCGCGCCACGCGCGTGCTGCGGCTCAAGGAAGAGCCCGGGAATTTCTTCACGATCGTGCAGATCGGCGTCAACAGCGTGGCCATCCTGGCCGGTATCCTGGGCGAGAAGCATGTGTCGGACCTGCTGCTGGAAACGCTGTCGCCCTATATGCAGGTGGTCCATGCCCAGCGCGTGGCCAATATCGGCTCGTTCCTGATCGTGACGCTGCTGTTTATCCAGTTTGCCGACCTGATCCCCAAGCGCATCGCCATGACCTTCCCCGAGCGCTGCGCGCTGGCGGTGATCGATCCGATGCTGACGCTGCTGCGCGTGCTCAAGCCGCTGGTCTGGGTCTTCAACGCCGCCGCCGATGCCACGCTGCGGCTGCTGCGCCTGCCGACCAAGCCGGTCGACCAGATCACTACCGAGGACATCGCCGCGATGGTCGATGCCGGCGCCGAAGCCGGCGTGCTGCACAAGCACGAACTCCATCTGATCGAGAATGTGTTCGAGCTCGAATTCAAAGGCATTACCGCGATCATGACGCCGCGCGACGACGTGGTCTACCTGAGTCTCGACGAACCCGCCGACAGCGTGCGCCGCAAGCTGGTCAACCAGCCGCACGCGCAATACCCGGTGTGCGGGCACGACCTCGACGACGTGCAGGGCTATATCGATTCCAAGGACATCCTGCAGCTGCTGCTGGCCGATGAAAGCGCCGCCGCGATCGGCAATATCGGCCGCCACCACGACAAGAACGTGCTGGTGATCCCCGACACGCTGACCCTGTCCGAGGCGCTCACGCGCTTCCGCGAGATGCACCAGAACTTTGCCGTGGTGATGAACGAGTATGGGCTGGTGGTGGGCATCGTCACGCTGGACGATATCGTCGGCGCGCTGATGGGAGACATCCTGTATTCCAGCGAGGACGAGCAGATCGTGCGGCGCGACGACAGCTCCTGGCTGGTCGACGGCCTCACGCCGCTGGTGGACCTGAAGAAGGCGCTGGACCTCGACACCCTGCCCGGCGAAGACTATGTCGACACCGCGGGCGGGCTGGTGATCTACGCACTCAAGCGCATCCCGAAGAAATCCGAATCGATCACCGTGGCGGGCTATCGCTTCGAAGTGCTGGACATCGACCATCACAAGATCGACCAGCTGCTGGTGTCGCGCCTGCCGCAAGCACCGGAGGCTGAAGCGCCAGCACCGCTGGCGTAGGCGCGACGGCCTGCCGGTAGCGCTCCAGCGTATCCGGCAGCCGGAACCATGCCACATAGCTGAACGCCACCACCACCGCTGCCGCCGCCACCACGCCCAGCCGCCATGGCGCCACCGATTCCCTCGGCGCCGGCGCATGCAGCGTGCGGTAAGCCGTGCCGAGCAGCGCGATCCATGCCAGCCCCAGCGCATAGCCGGCAGCGACATCCGACAGCCAGTGCATGCCCAGGTACAGCCGCGATACCCCGATCGCCGCCACTGCCACCACCGTCAGCGCCAGCACCGGAATGCGCACGCGCCACGGCTGGCGCAGGCACATCAGGAAGGCCAGGAAGCCATAGGTGACCATGCTGCTGGTGGCGTGTCCGCTGGGGAAGGAATACGATTCCAGGCCGCTGTAAATGCTGGCCGGGCGCATGCGCGCCATGCCCAGCTTGAGCGCCATCACGCAGGCGCGCGCACCCAGCAGCGCGGCGGCCCAGTACAGCGCCACCGTCCAGGCGCGCCGCCAGCACAGCCACGCGAACACCGCCACGCCCACCGCCACGGAAATGCGCGCGCCGCCCAGTTCGGTCACGGCCACCATCGCGATATCGAGCCAGTCGGTGCGCAAGGCACGCAGCGATGCAAACACGATCTGGTCGATGCGCACCACGCCCCCGCTGTCGGCGACCTCGCCGGCCAGCCAGAACAGGGCGCTGCCGCAGGCCAGCAGCACGGCGCCGGCCAGCAGCACCACCACCAGTTCGGCCACGTCGCGCTCGAGCACGCGCAGCGTGAGCGTGCTCAGCCGGCGCGGCTGTGCGGCCACGCGCGCGGACAATGCGCCGGCCCCCCACACGCGCCACCGGTCGAGCCAGCGCACCACCGGCCGCAACAGCGCGACCAGCAGCGGCACCAGGCTCAGCAGCAGCACTGTCACCAGCGTGAACAGCGCAAGCAGCCCCAGCGCCGTGCCCGGCGTAAGCCAGGCCTCGGCGAAGGCGCTCGCGCGTGCCGGCACTTCAATCACGGGACGCGCCCCGCCGCACCGACAATACGGGCGATATTGGCGCGAGCCGGCGCCTCGCAGTCGGTAAAGGCGTCGGTCAGGAAAAGTTGCGGGCGCTGCGCCAGCTTGCCCAGGAAGGCCGCGCGCCGGCGCATGAATTCAGTCTCCAGCGCCTCCCCCTCGAGACCGGTGCGCGCGGCCAGCAAGGCGCGGTTCTCGGCGAACACGTCCAGGCTATGGGCATCGAACATTTCCGGCGCTGCGGCCAGCCTGAGCAGGTCGAGATCGAGCACGGTTCCGGCGCCGGCAATGCTTGGGCCATGGCCGCGCGTATCGAGCACGATCTGCGCGGCACGGTCCAGCACCGCGCGGTCCTCGCCGGGCGCCACCGTTTCGATCAGCGCGGCTGATGCGGCTTCGTTGTGCTCGGACCCCGCCACATAGACCGCGTCGTGGCACAGCACCGCCAGCGCCTGTGCGCGGTCCAGCGCAATGCCGCGCGCGTGGGCGGTCTCGAACATCTCCAGGATATGGCGGCGGTCGTGGTAGTGCCGGTAAGGCGTGTCGTGCAGCGCCAGCACATCGAGCACCGCCTGGCGCGGCAGGAAGTCCAGGCAAGCCAGCGCCGCGGGCCAGGCGGGCGCAAAGCGCGGCACCTCGCCCTGCGGCGTGGCCACCGGTTCGCTGAACACATCGGCGCGGCGCACCCACAGCAATGAGGGATCGCGCATCGCGCGATAGACCACCACCGGCGCGAGATCGGCCTCGAAGCGGCCGATTCCGACTGCGGTGTAGGCGCCGCCCTTGTAGTGCCGGTACGGCATGCCGGCGACCAGGTTGGGGTCGGCCGGCAGTTCGGCCGGATCGCCGTGGAAGACCGGTGCGGAGGGTTGGCTGGCGGGTGGCTGTGTCATGGTGCGGCATCCTGCGTTGCGGATCGCCATGATAGTGCACCCGGCAGCGCGTCCGGTACGCAGGCCAGTGCGGCGGCCCATGCCCGCCGCATGAAAAACCGGCCGCGGAAAAAACAAAACCGACGCGCACTTTCGTGGGCGTCGGCCTGAGTTTTACTACGCTGTTGTTGCCTGCCGGTGGTCGATTCCGACAGCTTCTTGTTATGGCGGAGAGGGTGGGATTCGAACCCACGGTACCGTCGCCGGTACGCCTGATTTCGAGTCAGGTACATTCGACCACTCTGCCACCTCTCCGGTAACTTGTTGCCGTGTGGCGAAACCGAGATTATAGCCATTTCCGGCCAGCCGATGCAATAGGCTGGCAGCGGATTTTTTCAGGCAGCTTTACAGCTCCGGCTCCAGGCGGGTGATGCCGCCCATGTACGGCTGCAGCGCGGCCGGCACCGTGATCGAGCCGTCTGCGTTCTGGTAGTTCTCAAGGATCGCCACCAGCGTGCGGCCCACGGCCAGGCCAGAGCCGTTGAGAGTGTGCACCAGCTCAGGCTTGCCCTGCCCCGTGCGCATGCGCGCCTGCATGCGGCGCGCCTGGAAGTCGCCCATGTTCGAGCACGAGCTGATCTCGCGGTAGGTGTTCTGCGCGGGGATCCACACTTCGAGGTCATAGGTCTTGGTGCTGCCAAAGCCCATATCGCCGGTGCACAGCACGATGGTGCGGAACGGCAGTTCCAGCTTATTCAGGATCGCCTCGGCGTGGCCGGTCAGTTGCTCCAGCGCCTCGAACGACTGCGCGGCGGGCACCACCTGCACCAGCTCGACCTTGTCGAACTGGTGCTGGCGGATCATGCCGCGCGTGTCCTTGCCGTACGAGCCGGCTTCCGAGCGGAAGCACGGCGTATGCGCGACAAAGCGCAGCGGCAGCTTCTCGCCGGCGACGATGGCGTCGCGCACGATATTGGTCAGCGGCACCTCGGCGGTCGGGATCAGGTAGAAGTTCTCGATGCGCTCGCCCGCATTGTCGTCACCGGCGCTGCCGACCTTGCGCGGCACCTTGAACAGGTCTTCCTCGAACTTGGGCAGCTGGCCGGTGCCGCGCATCGAGGCGGCGTTGACCATGTACGGCACGTACATCTCGGTGTAGCCGTGTTCCTGTGTATGGGTGTCGAGCATCAGCTGCACCAGCGCGCGGTTCAGGCGCGCCAGGCCGCCGCGCAGCATCGAGAAGCGCGAGCCGGTGACCTTGACCGCGGTGTCGAAGTCCAGGCCCAGCTTCTCGCCCACGTCGACGTGGTCGCGCACGGCGAAGTCAAACTGGCGCGGCGTGCCCACGCGGCGCGCTTCGACGTTCTGGGTTTCGTCATTGCCAACCGGCACGCTTTCATGCGGCAGGTTGGGGATCGACAGCATCAGTTCAGCCAGGTGCGCCTGGATCTCGTCCAGCCGCGCGGCCGAGGCCTTGAGCGTGTCGCCGATGCCGCCCACTTCCGCCATCACGGCCGAGGCGTCCTCGCCCTTGCCCTTGAGCATGCCGATCTGCTTGGACAGGCTGTTGCGGCGGGCCTGCAGCTCCTCGGTCTGGGTCTGCAGTTGCTTGCGTTCGGCCTCAAGTGCCTGGAACGCCGCAACGTCGAGTTGGTAGCCGCGCGTGGCAAGGCGTTGCGCCACGGCGTCGATGTCTTTGCGGAACAGCTGGATGTCGAGCATGTTGCTATGGTGAAGTGCTGGGCCAGCGACATGCCGGCGGACCCGCCATTTTACTGCACCGGCTCCGTCCGGCGCGAACAGGGCGAGGCCAGGCCACACCGCCGTGTTGCCGGCTCACGCCACCGCTCACTCCCCGCCCTTGCCGCCGTCCTTTGCCTTGCCCGCGCGCTGCTCGCGATGCCAGGCGGCATCCAGCTCGCGCAGGTGGCGCAGCTTCTCGGCGATCTTGCCCTCCAGCCCGCGCGGCACCGGCTGATACCAGCCCTGGGCCTTCAGGTCGTCCGGGAAGTAGTGCTCGCCGGCGGCGTAGGCCTCGGGCTCGTCGTGCGCGTAGCGGTAGGCGTGGCCGTAGCCAAGCTCCTTCATCAACTTGGTCGGCGCGTTGCGCAGGTGCACCGGCACCGCGCGCGACTTGTCCTTGCCGACGAAGGCGCGCGCCGCGTTGTAGGCGTTGTAGCCGGCGTTGGACTTGGGTGCCACGGCCAGGTAGATCAGGGCCTGGCCAAGCGCCAGTTCGCCCTCGGGCGAGCCGAGGCGCTCATAGGTCTCGGCCGCGTCCAGCGTGATGCGGGCCGCACGGGGATCGGCCAGGCCGATATCCTCCCACGCCATGCGGACGATACGCCGCGCCAGGTAGCGCGGGTCGGCGCCGCCGTCGATCATGCGGCAGAACCAGTACAGCGCCGCGTCCGGGTCCGAGCCGCGCACGGACTTGTGCAGCGCGCTGATCTGATCGTAGAAGGCGTCGCCGCCCTTGTCGAAGCGGCGCAGGTTTTCCGACAGCGCGCTGCCCAGAAGCGCGGTATCGATCTGGGTGGCACCGGCGGTGCGCGCCGCGCGCGCCACGATCTCGATATTGTTCAGCAGCTTGCGCCCGTCGCCATCGGCCGAGGCCACGATCAGCTGCAGCGCTTCGTCCTGCCAGCTGATGCCGCCCAGTTCCGCGCTGGCGCGCAGGGCGAGCTGGGTCAGCTCGGCATCGTCCAGGCTCTTGAGCACATAGACCGCCGCGCGCGACAGCAAGGCGCCGTTGACTTCGAACGAGGGGTTCTCGGTGGTGGCGCCGATAAAGGTGAAGAGCCCGCTTTCCACATGCGGCAGGAAGGCATCCTGCTGGCTCTTGTTGAAGCGGTGGACCTCGTCGACGAACACCAGTGTGCGCCGCCCGTGCGCGCGGAACTGCTCGGCGCGCTCGACCGCCTCGCGGATGTCCTTGACCCCCGACAGCACCGCCGACAGCGCGATGAACTCGGCGTCGAAGGCATCGGCCATCAGCCGCGCCAGCGTGGTCTTGCCCACGCCCGGCGGGCCCCACAGGATCATCGAATGCGGCTCGCCGGACTCGAACGCCACGCGCAGCGGCTTGCCCGCACCCAGCAGGTGCTGTTGCCCGATCACCTCGTCGATGGTGCGCGGGCGCAGGCGCTCGGCCAGCGGTTGCCGGGAACGGTCGGGAGTATCGGAAAACAGCGTGTCCGCCACGGTATTCAAGCCTTGTGAATGCAGAACGCCACAGTGTAGACCATCGGCGCCCTGCCCCTGCGTCGAAGGCTAGGCGGGAAATGCCACCACGTCCTCGATCTGGACACGGATGCCGATGCGCTCGCCCACGGCATGGTTGTGGTGCGACGGCACCAGCGCCAGCACGCGGCCGCCGCTGGCCAGGCGCAGCGTGTACAGGATCTCGGCGCCGCGGAAGGCCTTGTGGACCACTTCGGCGCGCATCGGGCTGGCGTCGTCGTGGATGATGTCGTCGGGGCGCACCAGCACGTCGACGGCTGCGCCAGCGGGCAGCGCCAACGGCGCCGCTGGGCGCAGCAGGCCCAGTTCCAGTTCAATCTGCGCAGGCCCGCGCAGCCGTCCCGCCATCAGCACGCCCTGCCCGATAAACCCCGCGACAAAGCGCGATGCCGGCCAGTGGTAGAGGTCGTGCGCGCTGCCCCACTGCTCGATCACCCCGTCGTGCATGACGCCGATCTCGTCGGCCATGGCAAAGGCCTCGTGCTGGTCGTGCGTGACCAGGATCGCGGTGGTGCCCTGCGCCTTCAGGATCGCGCGCACCTCCAGGCTCAGGCGTTCGCGCAGGTCGACGTCGAGGTTGGAGAACGGCTCGTCGAGCAGCAGCAGTTCCGGGCGCGGTGCCAGCGCGCGCGCCAGCGCCACGCGCTGCTGCTGGCCGCCGGACAGCTCATGCGGATACTTGCGGCCCGCGCCGGCCAGGCCGACCAGCTGCAGCACCTCGTCCACGCGCGCCGCGCGCCCGGCGCGGCTGGCCCGCACCAGGCCGAAACCCACGTTGGCCGCCACGTCCAGGTGCGGGAACAGCGCATAGTCCTGGAACACCATGCCGATGCGGCGCTGCTCCGGCGCCAGCATCGCTCCGGAAGACGACACGACCTGCCCGTCCAGCACGATGCGGCCATCCTGCAGCGGCTCGAAACCGGCGATGGCGCGCAGCACCGTGGTCTTGCCGCAGCCGCTGGGCCCCAGCAGGCAGGCGATATTGCCGCGCGCCACCGAGAACGACAGTCCCTTGACCACCGCATGGCGGCCGAAGGCGTGACGGATATGGTCTACCTCGATGACAGCGGCGCCAGCGCCAGTGACGTCAGCAACGCCTGCACGGGTCGCCGGCCGGCTGCGGGCCTGGGTGCCGGGCAAGCGTGAATAGGAATCGGTTCGCATGTGCGCATTATAGGGACGTAGCCCGGGGCCAGGACCGCCTTTCGGGTCGATAGCGTGCCCCGCATTGCTAGAATGCGGCAGCCCGCACGCTGTGCGCGGCGCTTCCGCCTACTTACCGACGCATGCTCCTGTCCAGCCGCCGCCGCTTCCATCCCCTGACCCTGGCCACCCTGGCGATGGCGCTGCTGATCGCCGTGCCGGTACTGGTGATCGCCTCGGCCGTGCTGCTGCCCGCCGGCGACACCTGGCACCACCTGATCGACACGGTGCTGGCGGAATACGTGCTCAACACCGTCTGGCTGCTGTGCGGCGTCGCCATGGGGGTATTGCTGCTGGGGGTGACCACCGCCTGGCTGGTATCGACCTACCGTTTCCCGGGCCACACCGTGATGGAATGGGCGCTGGTCTTGCCGATGGCGATGCCGGCCTACGTGATCGCCTATGCCTACACCGATGCGCTGCAGTTTGCCGGGCCGGTGCAGGGCTGGCTGCGCGAGCTGACCGGCTGGAAGGCGCGCGAGTACTGGTTCCCCGATATCCGCTCGCTCGGCGGCGCCATCGCCCTGTTCTCGCTGGTGCTGTACCCCTACGTCTACCTGACCGCGCGCGCCGCCTTCCTGCAGCAGACCCAGAACACGCTGGAGGCCGCGCGCCTGCTCGGCCACGGCACCTGGAGCCGGCTCTGGCGCGTGGTGCTGCCGCTGGCGCGCCCTGGCATCGTTGCCGGCACCGCGCTGGCGATGATGGAAACGCTGGCCGACTTCGGCACCGTCGCCTACTTTGCCATTCCGACTTTCTCCACCGGCATCTTCCGCGCCTGGTTTTCGCTTGGCGACAAGAACGCCGCGGCGCAGCTGTCGGCATGCATGCTGCTGTTCGTCGCCGCCATCCTGCTGATGGAGCGCGCCAGCCGCGGCCGCGCGCAGGTCTACGGCAACCAGCGCCGCGCCGTGGCCTGGACGCTGGACGGCGCGCGCGGCTGGCTGGCGCTGGCCGTGTGCATGGTGCCGGTGCTGCTGGGCTTCCTGATTCCCGCGCTGATGTTGTGCCGCATGGCCTTCACCGACGGCGATGCGCAGTTCGGCCCACGCTTTGTCGGGCTGGTGCGCAACAGCTTCCTGCTGGCCAGCGCCACCGCGCTGGCCGCGGTGGCGGTCGCGCTGGCGGTGGGCTACGCCGCGCGCGCGGCCAACGGCAAGCGCAGCTGGCTGATGCGCGGCCTGACGCGGCTGTGCGGCATGGGTTATGCGCTGCCGGGCTCGGTCATTGCCGTGGGCGTGCTGGTGCCGGTGGCGCGGCTCGACAACGCGCTGTCGGCCTGGCTGCAGCAGCAGTTCGGGGTCTCGGTGGGGCTGCTGCTGACCGGCGGCATCGCCGCACTGGTCTATGCGCTGCTGGTGCGCTTCCTGGGCGTGGCGCTGCAGACCGTCAATGCCGGGCTGGGCAAGATCACGCCCAGCATGGACGCCGCCGCGCGCAGCCTGGGCCACGGCCCCGGCGCCACGCTGCGGCGCGTGCATTTCCCGATGCTGCGCGGCAGCCTGCTGACCGCGGCACTGATCGTCTTTGTCGACGTGATGAAGGAGTTGCCGGCCACCTTTGTAATGCGCCCGTTCAACTTCGACACGCTGGCCGTGCAGGCCTACAACCTCGCTGCCGACGAGCGCCTGACCGAGGCCGCCACCGCCTCGCTGGTGATCGTGGCCGTGGGCCTGCTGCCGGTGATCGTGCTGTCGCGAACGATCCGGCGCGAAGCACAGCGCTGAACTTCCGCCCCTTGCCGTTCCTGCCCTAAAGTTGCGCTCCCGCGCGCCGATAGCCTTTTATGGCCCGGCGTTCGCCGGGAGCGAACGGCGGCATGCTGCCGCGCAAGAACCTATGCTGCGATATCACATCCTGCTGTTCAAGTTGAACCGGCTGAGCCGCAACAAGCTGAGCGGCGTGGAAGAAGTCTCGCTGGCCGGGCAGCTGGCGGAGATTATCGATTCGGCCGACACGGCCGCGCGCGTCATCGCTGACCTGTTCGATCATGCCAACCCGCAGGTGCGCCGCATCGCGCTCAACGCGATCCGCCGCGCGCGGCAGTACTCGTCGCCCGAGCTGCAGCCCGCGCTGGTGCGCCGCATGGCCGATGCCGAAGCGGTGCTGCGCCACGACGCCGTCTGGATCGTGCAGGAAACCCGGATGGATGGTGCCGAACTGCGCGCCGCGCTGCGCCGCCTTGCCGGCAAGGTGCAGTTGCCGTGGGACGCCGAGCGCGCCCGCGCCAATCCGGGCGACACCGCGCTGGCAGCGCAGGTGCGCGCACGCATGGCATTGGACAAGCTGCTGGAAAAGAGTGCGGCGCAGCGCAACCAGGCGCTGGCCGCGATGACGCTGGGCGCAACGCCGGAGCAGCCCTATGCCGAAGGCACGGTCGGCCATAAGGGCCTGCTGCACCGGGCACTGGTGCGGCGCCAGGCGGGGCGGCGGCTCAACAGCAGCGTGAAGCTGACGTTCCGCAAGGTCGAGCCCACGCAGGTGACGGGGAACAGGCGGTTCCTGCTGTAGCAGGAACCGCGTTACTGCAAAGGCCGTGGCGGCTTACTTGAAGCCGGCGCGGTCCACCAGCTTCTGTGCCTGCGGCTGGTACTTGCCCAGTTCGGCCACGTTGATAGTGTCGGACTTGAACGTGCCCAGCGCTTCCAGTGCCGGGTTGCTGACCTTCACGCCCTGCACCACCGGCCATTCGTTATTGCCGTCGGCAAAGTAGCGCTGCGCCTCGTCGCTGGCCAGGTACTCCAGGAACTTGACCGCCGCTTCCTTGTTGGGCGCATGCTTGAGCATGCCGCCGCCCGAGACGTTCATGTGCACGCCCTGGCTCGACTGGTTCGGCCACAGCACGCCCAGCTTGTCTGCCACGGCCTTGTCTTCCGGCTTGGTCGACTTCAGCAGGCGCGCGATGTAGTAGGTGTTGGCGATGGCCACGTCGCACTCGCCGGCGGCGACCGCCTTGAGCTGGTCGGTGTCGCCGCCCTTGGGCACGCGCGCCAGGTTGGCGGCCACGCCGCGCGCCCATTGCTCGGTGCGTGCCTCGCCATCGTGGGCGATCAGGCTGGAAACCAGCGACAGGTTATAGACATGGCCGCTGGAACGCGTGCAGACCTTGCCCTTCCACTTGGGATCGGCCAGGTCTTCATAGCTGGCGATATCGCCGGCCTTGACCGCGGTCTTGTTGTAGGCGATCACGCGGCCGCGCGCCGAGAAGCCGAACCATTCGCCATTGGCGTCCCGATAGTTGGCCGGGATGCGCGATTCCAGCACCTTCGACTTTACCGGCGCAAACACACCAGCCTGCTGGGCGCGCCACAGGCGGCCGATATCCACCGTGATGAACACGTCCGCCGGGCTGTTGGCGCCTTCGTTGCGGATGCGCTCCAGCAGCGGGTCTTCCTGGCCTTCGATGCGGTTGATCTTGATGCCGGTCTGCCTGGTGAAGTTGGCGTACAGCGCTTCGTCCGTCTGGTAGTGCCGCGCGGTGTAGAGGTTGAGCACCTTTTCCTGCGCCGCCGCGGCGAGCGGCAGGGTCAGCAGGACCAGCGCCGCAGCGCGCGGCAGCAAGGTTCGGATAGTGGTCTTCACGCGGATGGCTCCCCAGCATGGTTTGGGCAGCCGCCGGGACCCCGAGGCCGCCCGGTTATTGGATTCCGGTCAGCGGGAAACAATATTGATTCTTGTTCAGGCGGTCAAATTACATTTCTGTCATGTTGGCCGCCGCGCCGGCCTCAGCCGCGGCGCACCCACACCACCTTACCGGCCTTGATGCCGAGCGTGCGCCGCTGCGGGTTGTAGTCCATGGTGCCGGGGAATTGCTGGCCGTCCCGCTCGCCGAGCCGCCAGGCGCAGCCTTGCAGCAGGCCAATAGCTTCGGCCTCGGGCTTGCCTGCCAGCGCGTCGTCGGCAAGCTTGTCCGCGGCGCAGCCCTCCGGCGTGCCGCGCGACCCCTGCGGGCCGGGCATCGGTGCCGGCTGTGCAGCGCAGCCGGCAAGCACGGCACCGCCCAGCGCCAGCCAGAGCAGTCGTCGGGCGAGGCTGCCGGACATGGTTCGCATCGCAGTCATGGGGTTCTCCTGATGAGTAAGGCGAGTATGAGGATGGTCGGACACGCGGCACACCGCGGTGTTCAGCTTCTTTGCATACCGGTATGAAACTTTTGCCGGATTGCCATGCATTGTGCACATTTTCCGTGTGGCGTCGGCTTGATCTGGATAAACCGGGCTATGACCCATGCGTGCTATCACTGACTGAGCAGGCCGGCAACGTCCCGCACCACTCCACCCACCGCGCATCCCCTTGCGCCTTCCCTGGGAGCAACGCATGACCGCAATGATGAAAGCCGCCGTTTTTGTCGAGCCTGGCCGGATCGAACTGGCAGACAAGCCCATCCCGGATATCGGCCCCAATGATGCCCTGGTGCGTATCACCACCACCACCATCTGCGGTACCGACGTGCATATCCTCAAGGGTGAGTACCCGGTGGCAAAGGGCCTGACCGTGGGTCATGAACCCGTCGGCATCATCGAAAAGCTCGGCAGCGCGGTGACGGGATACCGCGAAGGCCAGCGCGTGATCGCCGGCGCAATCTGCCCCAGCTTCAACTCCTACGCGGCGCAGGACGGCGTGGCCTCGCAGGACGGCAGCTACCTGATGGCCAGCGGGCAGTGCGGCTGCCACGGCTACAAGGCGACCGCGGGCTGGCGCTTCGGCAACATGATCGACGGTACCCAGGCGGAATACGTGTTGGTGCCCGACGCCCAGGCCAACCTGGCGCCGATCCCCGATGGCCTCACCGACGAGCAGGTGCTGATGTGCCCTGACATCATGTCCACCGGCTTCAAGGGCGCCGAAAACGCCAATATCCGCATCGGCGACACCGTGGCCGTGTTCGCGCAGGGCCCGATCGGGCCCTGCGCGACCGCCGGCGCGCGGCTGTGCGGCGCCACCACCATCATCGCCATCGACGGCAACGACCACCGGCCGGAGATCGCGCGCAAGATGGGCGCGGACGTGGTCCTGAACTTCCGCAACTGCGACGTGGTGGACGAGGTCATGAAGCTGACCGGCGGGCGCGGCGTCGACGCCTCGATCGAGGCGCTGGGCACGCAGGCAACCTTCGGGCAGTCGCTGCGCGTGCTCAAGCCCGGCGGCACGCTGTCCAGCCTGGGGGTCTATTCCAGCGACCTGACCATTCCGCTGTCGGCCTTCGCCGCGGGACTGGGCGACCACAAAATCAACACCGCGCTGTGCCCCGGCGGCAAGGAACGCATGCGGCGGCTGATCAATGTGATCGAGTCGGGCCGTGTCGACCTGGGAGCGCTGGTGACGCACCAGTACAAGCTGGACGACATCGTCGCGGCCTACGACCTGTTCGCGAACCAGCGCGACGGTGTGCTGAAGATCGCCATCAAGCCGCACTGACGGCGGCGCCTCAGGTTCAGCCCTTGGCCCGGGCGGTCAGCGCCTGCATGGCGTCGGCCGGCAACGGGCCGTGGCAGGTGCGCTCGCCGCCGGACTCGCTGACCACCAGCCACACCTCGCCGGTCTTGTCCTTCGGGTGCAACAGCCAGGCCGGGCCGCGCGCGCTGCTGCTCGGCGGCAGGTCTTCCAGTACGCCGGTGCTGGCCGATTGCAGCATCACCGCGCAGTCGGTGGCAGGCACGCGCGTGGCCGTGAGGAAGGCCCCATTGCCCAGCACTTCGGGCAACGCCGAGTCCGATGCGCGCAAGAAGGAATCGACATCGAACTTGCTGGCGCCGCCGCCGCTGCTGGCACATGCCGTCAACAGCAGCGCGCCGGCACTGGCCAGCAACACGGCGCGCCGGCGGCGCCGGGAACAGATGGTGACTGCGGGAGCTTCCTGCGGATCGTTCATGGCGGGCCTCACTGCTTCATCACATCGGCGCCCTTGGGCACCGTGAACCGGAATGCATCGGCCGCCAGCGGCGGGTTTTTCTGCATGCCCGTGAAGGTCAGCAGCGTGGTGTTGCCGAACGCGTCGCGCAGCTCCATGGCTTCAAGGTTGCCGGCCTTGAAGCCGATGCCGATGCGCTCGAACTGCGTGTCCTTGGCCTTGGGCGTCAGCTCCAGCCACTCTACGCCATCGCGCGTCGGGCCGTTCTTGACCACGAAGTTCTTTTCCAGGTCATTGCTGCCGAACAGGATCGCCGCCGGGCTGGAGCCGAGCGCGCCGTCGAGCTTGCGCTCGGTGACCTGGTTCAGGTCCTTGTCGTAGATGTACAGGGTCTGGCCGTCGGCCTGCAACAGCTGGTCGTAGGGCTTGGTATAGCGCCAGGTGAACTTGCCCGGGCGCGAGAAGACAAAGGTGCCGCTGGAGGTGCCGGTCACCTTGCCGTTGGCGCCCTGTCCCTTGACCTGGCGCTGCGTGAACTCGCCGCGCGCGCTCTTCACGCCGGTGACAAAGCTCTGCAACTGGTCGGTGGCGGCGGCATGGGCCGGCGCCTGGAGGGCAAACATCGCCAGCGCGGCGCAAGCCGACACGAGGATGCGGTTTCGCATGGTTCGGGTCCTGGTAGTTGTAGGGTGCGTTGCCTGCGCCGCGTCGGGCACCGGCAACCTGTCCTATTAGAGCCGCCGGCAGCCCCGGGATTCCGCGCGCCGCAAGCCGGCGGGTAACCGGATATTACGAGGGCTGCGCGAGCGGCGCTCACTCATCTTCGCGGGCGGCACCGCCACCCTGCACCAGGATGTCGCGGTTGCCGTTGCCCGACATGGCCGAGACCATCCCGGCCTTTTCCATGTCTTCGAGCAGCCGCGCGGCACGGTTGTAGCCGATGCGCAGATGGCGCTGCACCAGCGAGATCGACGCGCGCCGGTTCTTCAGCACCACCTCGACCGCCTGGTCGTACAGCGGATCGGCCTCGCCGCCGCCCCCGCCGATGCCGGCACCGCCGCCAAACCCGTCGCCACCGCCGGCGTCATCGGTCAGGCCGCCTTCCAGGATGCCTTCAATGTAGTTGGCCTCGCCGGATTCCTTGAGCTTCTCTACCACGCGGTGGACTTCCTCGTCCGATACAAAGGCGCCGTGCACGCGCACCGGCAGGCCGGTGCCCGGCGCCAGGTAGAGCATGTCGCCCATGCCCAGCAGCGCTTCGGCGCCCTGCTGGTCAAGGATGGTGCGCGAGTCGATCTTGCTGCTGACCTGGAACGCGATCCGGGTCGGCACGTTGGCCTTGATCAGGCCGGTGATCACGTCCACCGACGGGCGCTGCGTGGCCAGCACCAGGTGCAGGCCGGCCGCGCGCGCCTTCTGCGCGATGCGGGCGATCAGTTCTTCCACCTTCTTGCCGACCACCATCATCAGGTCGGCCAGCTCGTCGATGACGATGACGATGGTGGGCAGCCGGTCCAGCGGCTCCGGGGCGTCCGGGGTCAGGCTGAACGGGTTGGGGATCTTCTCTTCGCGGGCCGCGGCCTCGTCGATCTTCTTGTTGTAGCCGGCCAGGTTGCGCACGCCCAGCTTGCTCATCAGCTTGTAGCGGCGCTCCATCTCGCCGACCGCCCAGTTCAGGGCATTGCCGGCCTGGCGCATGTCGGTCACCACCGGGCACAACAGGTGCGGAATGCCTTCGTAGACGCTCATTTCGAGCATCTTCGGGTCGATCAGGATCAGGCGCACGCTCTCGGGCTTGGACTTGTACAGCAGCGACAGGATCATCGCGTTGATGCCGACCGACTTGCCCGAGCCGGTGGTGCCGGCCACCATGCAGTGCGGCATGCGGGCCAGGTCGGCCACCATCGGCTTGCCGGCGATGTCCTTGCCCAGCGCCATGGTCAGGCTGGACGCGCTCTCGTTGTAGACCTGCGAGCCGAGGATTTCCGACAGGCGCACGGTCTGGCGCTTCGGGTTGGGCAGCTCCAGCCCCATGTAATTCTTGCCCGGGATGGTCTCGACCACGCGGATCGACACCAGCGACAGCGAACGCGCCAGATCGCGCGCCAGGTTCACCACCTGGCTGCCCTTGACGCCTGTGGCCGGCTCGATCTCATAGCGGGTAATGACCGGGCCCGGGTAGGCCGCCACCACCTTGACCTCGACGCCGAAGTCCTTGAGCTTCTTCTCGATCAGGCGCGAGGTGAATTCCAGGGTCTCGGCGCTGACGGTTTCCTGGTGCGGCGGGATCGGGTCCAGCAGCGACAGCGGCGGCAGGTCCGAGTCCTGGATATCGGCAAACAGCGGCTGCTGCTTCTCGCGCTCGACGCGCTCATGCTTGGGCACCGCCTGCGGGCGCACGATCTGCACCGGCGCCGCCTCTTCGATGCGCACGCGCTGCACCTCGACGGTTTCCTTGCGCTCGGTCTTGGCGGCCTCGCCGATGATGCGGTCCTGCTTGCTCTCGCGGCGGGCCTTGAAGCCCAGGAACAGGGTCTCGACAAAGCCGCCGACGTGCTCGGCCACGGTCAGCCAGGAGAAATGGAAGAACAGTGACAGCCCGATCGCCAGCAGCAGCAATAGCAGCAGGGTCGCGCCGGTGAAACCCAGAGCCACCTGCAGCCAGCCGCCCAGCAGGTCGCCCAGCACCCCGCCCGGCGCGCGCGGCAGCGCGGCGCGCAGCGGGTACATGCGGATTGCCTCCAGGCCCATGCTGGAGAACAGGGTCAGCCCAAAGCCGATCCAGCTGACGGTCACGCCCTGGCGGTGCAGGGCGTGGTCCGCGCGCTCGGGCAGCTCGGCGGTCAGCGTGCGCCAGCCGCGCCAGCAACGGCGCACCAGCAGCACCGCCAGCCAGTAGGCGGAAAAGCCGAAGATAAAGAACAGCACGTCGGCCACCCAGGCGCCGACGCGCCCGCCCAGGTTGTGGATATCGGCAACCTGGTTGGCATGCGACCAGCCGGGATCCGTCTTGCTGTAGCTGGCCAGCACGCACAGGAAGCCCAGCGTGACGGCCAGCAACAGGAACCAGCGGACCTCGCCCAGCAGTTTGCCGATGCGGGATGGCAAGGCTGAGGGATCGGTGCGGGTGGTCGTGGTAGCTCGGGCCATGCCTGGTTAAGACTCGCGTGTAAGGTGATTCCGGATGCTGATCGGGTGCATTCAGAGCCGATGCCGGCATCGGTCAGTGGTCACTCACCGGGTGACTGACGGTCATCGTGGCGGCCATTTTAACGTGGCCTGAGACTATCGCACTCATTGGAATTTGCAACAGTGAGCAAATGCCGCTCCTCTTATAATGTCGCTTTCGAGCAATGCCGGTGGGCAGCATGCCGCACCGGCCACAGGAACGCATCATGGCAAAACACGCAAAAGTGCTGATTCTCGGTTCTGGTCCCGCCGGCTATTCCGCCGCGGTCTACGCGGCCCGCGCCAACCTGGAACCGGTGCTGATCACCGGCCTGGCACAGGGCGGCCAGCTGATGACCACCACGGACGTCGAGAACTGGCCGGGCGATGCCAAGGGCGTCCAGGGTCCGGAACTGATGCAGCGCATGCTGGCGCATGCCGAGGAGTTCAAGACCGAAATCATCTTCGATCACATCCACACCGCCAGGCTGGTGGACGACAACGGCCAGCCGGCCCGCCCCTTCCGCCTGATCGGCGACGCCGGTGAATATACGTGCGACGCGCTGATCATCGCCACCGGCGCCTCGGCGCAGTACCTGGGCCTGCCGTCCGAAGAGTCCTTCATGGGCCGCGGCGTGTCGGCCTGCGCCACCTGCGACGGCTTCTTCTACAAGAACCAGGAAGTGGCCGTGGTCGGCGGCGGCAACACCGCCGTGGAAGAGGCGCTGTACCTGTCGCATATCGCCAGCAAGGTCACGGTGATCCACCGCCGCGACAGCTTCCGCGCCGAGCCGATCCTGGTCGACCGCCTGCTGCAGCGTGAAAAGGAAGGCCGCGTGGTGATCCGCTACGACAGCGTGCTGGATGAAGTGCTGGGCGACGAATCCGGCGTGACCGGCATCCGCGTGCGTGGCACCAAGACCGGCCAGGCCGAGGACCTGAAGCTGGCGGGGGTGTTCATCGCCATCGGCCACAAGCCCAATACCGACCTGTTCGAAGGCCAGCTGGCCATGGAAAACGGCTACCTGGTGACCAAGTCGGGCCTGCAGGGCGACGCCACCGCCACCAGCGTGCCGGGCGTGTTTGCCGCCGGCGACGTGCAGGACCATGTCTACCGCCAGGCCATCACCAGCGCCGGCACGGGCTGCATGGCCGCGCTGGACGCCCAGCGCTTTGTCGAAGCCCTGAAGTAAGCACAGCTCCCTCCGCCGGCCGGGCCGCCACGGCCCGCCGGCGCGTCCCCCCGGCATCTCGTGCCGCCCTCTTGCCGCCCCGTCAGTCGATATAATCTGCGCCGAGCCCCCGGAGATTCTCAATGACGCACGGCGCCCGCAAACCCGACCGACCGCCCCAACGTTTCGGCCTGAACGACCTTGCCAGGCTGCGCGACACCCTCAAGGCCGATACCGAGCGCCGCGAAGCCGAGCGCGTGGCCGCCGAGCAGGCCGCCCGGCGCGCCCGCGAGGAAGCCGACGTCTTCCGCACCAGCGTGGGCCAGGTCAGCCAGCTGCGCGACCGCAACCGCGCCCCCGTGCCCGCCAGCAAGCCCGCCCCGGTGCCGGTGCAGTCGCGCCGCAACGACGAAGCCGTGCTGGCGGCCTCGCTGTCCGATGAATTCGACGTGGAAAGCCTGCTGGAAACCGACGAGACCCTGTCGTTCCGCCGGCCCGGCATCGGCATGGACGTGATCCGCAAGCTGCGCCGCGGCGAATGGGTGCCGCAGGACAAGGTCGACCTGCACGGCCTGCGCAGCGACGAGGCGCGCGAGGCGCTGGCCGAGTTCCTGCGCCGCTCGGTGCGCAATGGCGTGCGCTGCGTGCGCGTGATCCACGGCAAGGGCCTGGGCTCGCCCGACAAGCTGCCGGTGCTCAAGGGCAAGGTGCGCAGCTGGCTGGTGCAGAAGGAGGAAGTGCTCGCCTTCGTGCAGGCGCGCGAGGCCGAAGGCGGCGCCGGCGCACTGATGGTGCTGCTGCGCCAGCCGCGCTCCTGACGCACCCGCGCCCGGATGCATCTCCCGCTTGAATTGCTGATGGGGCGGCTGCCCCTGATCCTCCACATCATGGAGGTGATCGGCGTGCTCGCCTTTGCGGTCTCGGGCGTGGTCGACGCGCGCAAGCAGCGCCTGGACGTGGTGGGCACCTTCGTGGTGGCGTTTGCCACCGCCTTTGGCGGCGGCACCGTGCGCGACGTGCTGCTGGACCGGCGCCCGTTCTACTGGGTAGACCACGAAGGCTACGTGCTGCTGATCTTCGTGATGTCATTCGGCGCCTCATTCGTGCTGCGCGTGGTCAGCCGCGTGGCCTCGGACCGGGCCATGATCGTCGCCGACGCGATCGGGCTGGGGCTGTTCTCCGTAACCGGCGCCTCGCTGGCGCTGGTGGCACAGATGCCGCCCACCGTGGCGGTGATGATGGGCATCATCTCGGCGGTGTTCGGCGGCGTGGTGCGCGACGTGCTGTGCAATGAGGTGCCGATGATCCTGCGCGACCGCTCGCCCTATGCCACCTGCTCCTTTATCGGCTGCTGGATCTATGTCGGCATGACCTGGCTGGCGGTGCAGCAGGAAGCGGCGCTGCTGACCGGGGCGCTGGCGATCATCGCCATGCGGCTGGTGTCAGTGCGGTACGGATGGAAGCTGCCCAGCTGAAAGGCGCCCCGCCAACAAAAACGCCGCCCTGCAAGGCGGCGTTTTTCTATCCTGGCGCGTGGCTCAGACCGCGGCTTCGTCCTGCTCGCCGGTGCGGATGCGGATCACGCGCTCAATCTCAGTGACGAAGATCTTGCCGTCGCCGATCTTGCCGGTGTGGGCGGCCTTGACGATGGCGTCCAGCACGGTGTCCAGCTGGTTCTCGGCCACCACCACTTCGATCTTGATCTTGGGCAGGAAGTCGACCACGTACTCGGCGCCACGGTAGAGCTCGGTATGCCCTTTCTGGCGGCCGAATCCCTTCACCTCGGTCACCGTCAGTCCGGTCACGCCGACGTCGGCCAGGGCTTCACGCACCTCGTCGAGCTTGAACGGTTTGATGATGGCGGTAATCTGCTTCATGACTGGCCCCTGTTTATCGTTTGTTCACACGCCTGGCGGCGCATCGCCGCGGTCGCGGCGCTCTCCGGCAGGCATTTTACCAGCCCTTGGCCGCTTGCATTTCCGCCTACCCCACAGCCGGCGCGGCCGCAGCGTTGGCCAGCGCGCCTCCGCGCACGCCCCGGTCCTGTGGATAAACCTGTGGACAGCCACTGGAGAATCTGTGCACAAGCCGCCACCCAAGCGCCGGGGCATGACCGGCGCTGCGCTCAGTCCGGCACCTTCTCCAGGTCCGCCAGCCACACCACCGACTCTGAATCGCTCGGTGCACGCCAGTCACCCCGCGGCGACAACGATCCGCCCGAGCCCACCTTGGGCGCGTTCGGGATGCATGAGCGCTTGAACTGGCTGGTGCGGAAGAAGCGGTCCAGGAAGATCGCCAGGTTGCGCTTGATCTCCGGCAGCCCGTACTGGTTGCGCACTACATGCGGGCCATTGGGCCAAACGCCGCGCTCGCGGTCGCCCCAGGCATGCAGCGCCAGGAAGGCGATCTTGGATGGCGTGAAGCCGAAGCGCAGCGTGTGGTAGAGGTTGAAGTCCTGCAGCTCATACGGGCCGATGGTGCTCTCGGTCTTCTGCTCAGGGCCGTGGTTGCTGTCGCCCGGAACCAGCTCGGGGCTGATGTCGGTGTCGAGCACAGCCAGCAGCACGTCAGAACCGCCCTCGCCCACCTGCCCGGTCTCGGCCACCCAGCGCACCAGGTGCGAGATCAGCGTCTTGGGCACGCTGGCGTTGACGTTGTAGTGCGACATATGGTCGCCCACGCCATAGGTGCACCAGCCCAGCGCCAGTTCGCTCAGGTCGCCGGTGCCGATCACGATGGCATGGTGGAAGTTGGCCAGCCGGAACAGGTGGTTGGTGCGCTCGCCGGCCTGCACGTTCTCGAAAGTCACGTCATAGACCTTCTCGCCGGCGGCGTACGGGTGGCCCAGGTCCTTCAGCATGGCCAGGCACGACGGCCGGATATCGATCTCGGTCGCGGTGCAGCCCACCACCTGCATCAGCTGGCGTGCCTGCATCAGCGTGCGCTCGCTGGTGGCAAAGCCCGGCATGGTGTAAGCCAGGATATTGGCGCGCGGCAGGCCCAGGCGGTCCATTGCCTTGGCGCAGACCAGCAGTGCGTGGGTGGAATCCAGCCCCCCGACACGCCGATCACCACCTTGCTGATCTTGCTGGCCGACAGGCGCTGCACCAGCGCCTGCACCTGGATGTTGTAGACCTCCATGCAGCGTTCGTCGCGCTGGCGCGGATCGGCCGGCACGTACGGGAAGCGCGCCACGTTGCGCGCGAGCGGCAGCGACTTTTCCAGTGACAGGTCGAGCGGGAAGCGGACCACGCGGAATTTGTCCACTTCTGCCTTGTGCCGCCGCACCGAGTGGCCGAAGGTCACCTGGTGCATGCGCTCGCGCGACAGCCGCTCGACGTCGATATCGGCGCAGAGCAGGTGCGAGGTATCGGCAAAGCGCTCGGATTCGGCCAGCAGCTCGCCGTTCTCGCAGATCAGCGCCTGGCCGTCCCAGGCCAGGTCGGTGGAGGACTCGCCCTTGCCGGCCGAGGTGTACAGGTAGGCCGCCAGGCATCGCGCCGACTGCTGCGAGACCAGCTGGTGCCGGTAGCCGGCCTTGCCGACCACGATATTGGAGGCCGACAGGTTGACCAGCACCGTGGCCCCGGCCAGCGCCGCGAACGACGACGGCGGGATCGGCACCCATACGTCTTCGCAGATTTCCGCGTGGAAGCGGAAGTCAGGGATGTCGTCGACATCGAACAGCAGCCCGGCGCCGAACGGCACGTCCTGGCCCAGCAGCTGGATGGATTCGACCGCGGCGTTGTCGGCGGCGCTGAACTGGCGCGCCTCGTAGAACTCCCAGTAGTTCGGCAGGTAGGACTTGGGCACCACGCCCTGGATACGCCCGCGCGCCACCACCACTGCACAGTTGAACAACTGGTGCTCGACCCGCAGCGGCATGCCGACGATCAGCGCCGCCGGCAGCTTGCGCGAGGCCTCGACGATGGTGGCCAGCGCCGCCTCGCAGGCATCCAGCAGCGCGCGCTGGTGGAACAGGTCGTCGCAGGTATAGGCGGAGATGCCCAGTTCCGGGAACGCCACCAGCACGGCGCCCTTCTGTGCCGCCTGCGTTGCCAGGGCAATGGTCTCGGCGGCGTTGAAGGCCGGGTCGGCCACCCGGCAGACGGGCACGCCCACCGCGACACGCGCAAAGCCGTGGGAATACAGGTTGAAAAACGGGTTCTTCATATCGGGCCTTGGTGATCGGACGGACCATGCCACGCGCAGGCGGGCCGCCTGAAGCATCCCGGGATGCCTCGGCGGCACTGGTGACGAGGATGTTCCATTTTACGACGGCCGCCCCGAGCCTGCCGCGCAGCACAGCAACGGCGCATCGTTTCCGGTAGACTCGACCGACCCACAGACGGAAACTGGTGCAATGCAGTCTGAATCATGCGCGCCCGGCGAGGGCAAAGACCAGCGCCGGCCGGCACAGCACAAGCGCAAGGCGGCAGGCGACCCTGCGCAGGAATACCGTACCGAGATCATCTCCGACCTGGGCGAGATCGATGCCGCCGCCTGGGACGCCCTGGTGGCGCACCACGCCGACGCCACGCCGTTCCTGAAGCATGCCTTCCTGCACGCCCTGCACGCCAGCGGCAGCGCCTGCGCCGAAACCGGGTGGAACCCGCGCTACCTGACGTTATGGGCGCCGGCCACGGACGGCCAGCCGGAACGGCTGGCCGCGGCCATGCCGCTTTACGCCAAGGCGCATTCCTATGGCGAATATGTCTTCGACTGGGCCTGGGCCGACGCCTATGCCCGCAACGGGCTCGAGTACTACCCCAAATGGCTGGCGGCAATTCCCTTCACGCCGGTGCGCGGCGCGCGGCTGCTGGCCGAAGACGCCCATGCGCGCCGCATGCTGCTGCAGATGGCGCTGGCGCTGGCCGCCGAAAGCCAGATGTCGTCGCTGCACATCCTGTTTCCCGACGAGGCGGAGGCCGCCCTGATGCAGCAGGCCGGCATGCTGATGCGGCACGGCGTGCAGTTCCACTGGACCAACAGCGGCTATGGCAGCTTCGACGACTTCCTCGCCACGCTGTCGCAGAAAAAGCGCAAGAACATCCGCGCCGAGCGCCGCCAGGTTGCGCAGGCCGGCATCACCTTGCGGCGCCTGCGTGGCGCGCAGATCGACGACGACGCGTGGAAGTTCTTCAACCGGTGCTATCGCCAGACTTACCGCGAGCACCATTCCACGCCCTACCTGAACCTGGATTTCTTCCGGCGCATCGGCGCCGCCATGCCGCAGCACCTGCTGCTGGTGATCGCCGAGCGCGAGGGCCAGCCCATCGCCAGCTCGCTGCTGGTCTATGACGACAGGCCCGAAGTCAGCACGCTCTACGGGCGCTACTGGGGCGCACTGGAGCACCACGCCTGCCTGCACTTCGAAACCGCGTACTACCAGCCGCTGGAATTCTGCATCGAGCAAGGCATAGGCACCTTTGAAGGCGGCGCCCAGGGCGAGCACAAGATGGCGCGCGGCTTCCTGCCGGTGGCCACGCGCTCGGCCCACTGGCTGGCCCATCCCGCCTTTGCCGATGCCGTCGAGCGCTTCCTGGAGCGCGAGCGCCAGGGCATCGATGCCTACCTGGACGAGCTGGGCGAACGCAACCCGTTCGCCCGCGCCTGAAAACTCCGCGCAGCGATCAACGCCACATCCGCCGCAGCGTGTTGTCGCCCAGCATGTAGTGGTGGAACAGCGACGCCATCGCGTGCAGCCCGATCACCAGGTAAAAGGCGGTGCCCAGGGTCTCGTGGATTGCCTTGACGGTGTCCTTCAGCGCCGGGTCGGCCGCCACCAGCGCTGGCACGTCTATCCCCAGCGAAGGCAGCGCCAGCAGGTGGCCGCCGGCGTTCATTGCCAGCAACCCCAGCAGCGGCTGGGCCAGGATATACAGGTAGAGCACCCAGTGCATGGCCTCGCCGGCCAGCTGCATCCAGCGCGCTCCCGGCTCCGGCGCGGGCGCCCCGCGCACCAGGCGCCACAGCAGGCGCGGCACCGCCAGCACCAGCACCAGCGCGCCCGCCCATTCATGGACCGTCATCGCCAGCGCGCGTGGCGGCGTGCCCTTGGCAAAACTGCCCTTCAGCTCGATCGCGGCATAGGCCAGCGCCACCAGCAGGAACACCGCCCAGTGGAAGCACACCGCCAGCCGGTCATAGCGGCGCAGCCGCGACTGGGCCTGCGGCAATGCCTGGATTTCGGTGATGG
The DNA here is from genome assembly GCA_022041995.1 of Cupriavidus necator. Lineage (GTDB taxonomy): Bacteria > Pseudomonadota > Gammaproteobacteria > Burkholderiales > Burkholderiaceae > Cupriavidus. Next base: position 978,893 of record CP074381.1, on the reverse strand, counting down.
GATTCATGGGAACTCCTCTTGTCAGCACCCGCATAGCGTAGCGCAAGGCACTTGCCCGGGTGCTGCCGTGCGTCAAGCGCGCGGCAACAAAAAACCCCGCCGGAGCGGGGCTTCTTCAGCGGCGGCTCAGCTTACTTCTTGTAGTTGGCCACGCCGTCGGTGATTTCCTTGTGGGCTTCCTCGATGCCGGCCCAGCCTTCGACCTTGACCCACTTGCCGGCTTCCAGTGCCTTGTAGTGCTCAAAGAAGTGCTTGATCTGGTCTAGCTGGTTCTGCGGCACGTCCGACAGGCCCTTCATGTAGGCAGTGGCCGGCGACAGCTTGTCCAGCGGCACGGCGACAAGCTTGGCGTCCACGCCCGACTCGTCGGTCATCTTCAGCATGCCGAGTGCACGGCAGCGCACCACGGCGCCGGCCAGGATCGGGAACGGCGACAGCACCAGCACGTCCACCGGGTCGCCGTCGCCCGACAGCGTCTGCGGGATATAGCCGTAGTTGGCCGGATAGCGCATGCCGGTGCCGATAAAGCGGTCGACGAACAGCAGGCCGGTTTCCTTGTCGGCCTCGTACTTCACCGGATCGCTCTGGGCCGAGATCTCGATGATGACGTTGAAATCGTTGGGGATGTCCTTGCCCGGGGTTACGAGGTTGAAGCTCATGCGGTTCTCCAGATGCCTGCGCGGTGTTGTTGGATGGCGGGCATTATAGCGGCTCATGCCTGACCGCAGGCTGACAGCTGGGCCAGGCACGGCGCATTGCACGCTGGCCGGTGTCGGCGATAATGGCGCATTCTTCAGCCGTCACTGAATAGCGCAGCCGCCACGCTGCCCCCTTGTTGCACCCGCTGCCCCGGAGCCACCCATGCACGCCCAGCACTTCGTCGCCAACCGCCTGATCGCGCCCGACAACGGCCTGCGCATCAAGGTCTTCGATCCGTCCAACGGCGAGCCGTTCGCCGAGATCGCACGCGGCAACGCCACCGATATCAACGTCGCCGTCCATGCGGCCCGCCAGGCCGCCGAAGGCGCCTGGGGCCAGATGGCGCCAGCCGAGCGGGTACGCCTGCTCAACCGCGTCGCCGTGGCGCTGATCGCCCACGAGGACGAGCTGGCCGCGCTCGAGGCCCGCGACACCGGCAAGCCGCTGCGCCAGGCGCGCGCCGATGCCCGCGCCGTGGCCCGCTATTTCGAGTTCTACGCCGGCGCGGTCGACAAGCTGCACGGCCAGACCATTCCCTACACCCCCGGCTACACCGTGCTGACCGTGCGCGAGCCCCACGGCGTAACCGGCCACATCATCCCGTGGAACTACCCGCTGCAGATCTTCGGGCGCAGCGTGGGCGCGGCGCTGGCCGCCGGCAACGCCTGCGTGGTCAAGCCGGCCGAGGACGCCTGCCTGTCGCTGCTGCGCGTGGCCGAGATCGCCGCCGAGGCCGGCCTGCCCGAAGGCGCGCTCAATCTCATCACCGGCTACGGCCATGAAGCCGGCGCCGCGCTGGCGCGCCACCCGGGCGTCAACCATATCTCGTTCACCGGCTCGCCCCAGACCGGCAAGCAGGTGGCCCAGCTGGCCGCCGAGAACCACGTGCCGGTCACGCTGGAGCTGGGCGGCAAGTCGCCGCAGATCGTCTTTGCCGATGCCGACCTGGATACGCTGGTGCCGGTGGTGGTCAACGGCATCGTGCAGAATGCCGGCCAGACCTGCTCGGCCGGCAGCCGCCTGCTGGTGGAGCGGCCAGTCTATGACGCCCTGCTCGACCGGCTGGCGTCGGTGTTCGAGTCGCTGCGCGTGGGCCCGTCCGAGCTCGACCTGGAATGCGGGCCGCTGATCAGCCGCAAGCAGCAGCAGCGCGTGTGGGACTTTGTCTCGGATGCGCAGCACGCAGGCGTGTCGGTGATGGCGCAGGGCCAGATCGTGGCCGAGGCGCCCGAGGCTGGCTACTACCAGGTGCCGATGCTGTTCCGCGACGTGCCGCCGGCGCACCGCCTGGCGCAGGAAGAAGTGTTCGGCCCGCTGCTGGCCGCCATGCCCTTCGACACTGAGGCCGAAGCCATCGCGCTGGCCAACGGCACGCCCTACGGGCTGGTCGCCGGGGTCTGGACCCGCGACGGCGGGCGCCAGCTGCGCCTGGCGCACAAGCTGCGCGCGGGCCAGGTCTTTATCAACAACTACGGTGCCGGCGGCGGCGTGGAGCTGCCCTTCGGCGGCACCGGCCAGTCCGGCTACGGCCGCGAGAAGGGCTTCGAGGCCCTGTACGGATTCACCACCCTGAAAACCATCGCCATCCAACATGGGTAACATCAATTTCCTGTCCGTCGCCTTTGCCATCTTCTTTTTCTGGATGGCGTGGCATGTGCGGAACAAGCGCGCCACCAATCCTTCCGGCATGCCGCGGCTGCAGGTCTTCAAGCGCAAGTGGGGCGACGTCGTCGGCGACCGCGTGCACTGGTGCCTGTATGTGGCACTGCCCTTCCTGCTGGCACTGATGATGGTTGCCAATGCACTGCGCGGCCAGGGGCCGTTCTCGCATTAGGCATCGAGCCCCCTCGCAGCACGGATCACCAGAACATAAGCACAACACCAGGAGACAAGCCATGAGACTGGCCAACAAGGTAGCGATCGTCACCGGCGGCGGTTCCGGGTTCGGCGAAGGCATTGCCCACACCTTTGCGCGCGAAGGCGCCAACGTGGTGGTGGCCGACCTGCGCGAGGAAGCCGCCGAACGCGTCGCCGCCGCGATCCGCGACGCCGGCGGCCGGGCCCGCGCGGTGCGCGCCGACGTCTCGCGCGAAGCCGACACCGAGGCCATGCGCGAAGCCGCGCTGGCCACCTTCGGCGACGTGCATATCGTGGTCAACAACGCCGGCACGACCCATCGCAACAAGCCCATCCTTGAAGTTACCGAGGAGGAGTTCGACCGCGTCTACGCCGTCAACGTCAAGAGCATCTACTGGTCGGCGCGCGCCTTTGTCCCGCACTTCCGCCAGCGCGGCGGCGGCGTGTTCGTCAATATTGCCTCCACCGCCGGCATCCGGCCGCGCCCGGGCCTGGTCTGGTACAACGGCAGCAAGGGCGCGGTGATCACCGCCAGCAAGGCCATGGCCGCGGAACTCGGCAAGGACAACATCCGCGTCAACTGCGTCAACCCGGTGATCGGCGCCACCGCCCTGCTCGAAGAATTCATGGGCATGCCCGATACGCCCGAGAACCGCGCCAAGTTCCTTGCCACCATCCCGATGGGCCGCATGTCGACCCCGCAGGACGTGGCCAACGCCTGCCTGTACCTGGCCTCGGACGAAGCGGCCTTTATCACCGGCACCTGCATCGAAGTGGACGGCGGCCGCTGCGTCTGAGCCGGTGCCGGCCGCCTGCCTTCCGCCCTAGTCCGCTGAATCACTGAAACTGGTCGGCGCCTGCCATGTCAATGATTCAGTGGACTGTCGTACCGTAGCTGTAAAACGCGTCACATAGAAACGCCATATCCTCAGGAGACAGCATGACAACGACCGCAGTGAACCCCGGCGTCAGCGACGCCGCCTTTGAAGACGCCACCTACCGCAAGGTCAGCTGGCGCCTGGTGCCCTTCCTCTTGCTATGCTACGTGGTGGCCTACCTGGACCGCGTCAACGTAGGCTTTGCCAAGCTGCAGATGCTCAATGACCTGCAGTTCAGCGAGACCATCTATGGGCTGGGCGCCGGCATTTTCTTTATTGGCTACTTCCTGTTCGAAGTGCCCAGCAACGTGATCCTGCACAAGGTGGGCGCGCGCATCTGGATTGCGCGCATCATGATCACCTGGGGCGCGATCTCGGCGGCGATGATGTTCGTGACCACGCCGACCATGTTCTACGTGATGCGCTTCCTGCTGGGCATTGCCGAGGCAGGCTTCTTCCCCGGCATCATCCTGTACCTGACCTACTGGTACCCGGCCAACCGGCGCGGGCGCACCACCACCTACTTCATGACTGCGGTCGCGCTGGCAGGCGTGATCGGCGGGCCCCTGTCGGGCTGGATCATGCAGTCCTTCCACGGCCACAACGGCTGGTCCGGCTGGCAGTGGATGTTCCTGCTTGAAGGCATTCCGTCGATCCTGGTGGGCCTGTGGGTGCTGGCCTACCTGGACGACCGCATCGCCCACGCCAAGTGGCTGTCGCAGGAAGAGAAGGCGCTGCTGGAGCGCAATATCGCCAGCGAGGATGCGCACAAGGAAGACCCGCCGATCCGCACCGTGATGTCCAGCCCGCGCGTCTGGCTGATGAGCGCGATCTACTTCTGCTTCGTCATGGGCCTGTACGGCGTCAGCTTCTGGCTGCCGACCATCATCAAGCAGACCGGCATCAAGGGCGCGCTCGATATCGGCCTGCTGACCGCCATCCCCTATGGCTGCGCGGTGGTCGGCATGGTGCTGGTGGCCTACAGCGCAGACCGCAGCGGCGAGCGCCGCTGGCATATCGCGCTTCCCGCGCTGGCTGGTTCGCTGGGCCTGCTGCTGTCGGTGCAATGGCATAGCGACACCACGCTGGCAATGGTGGCGCTGACGCTGGCCACCATCGGCATCCTGACCACGCTGCCGCTGTTCTGGAGCCTGCCGACTTCCTTCCTGGCCGGCACTGGCGCGGCCGCGGGCATCGCGCTGATCAACTCGCTGGGCAACCTTGCGGGCTTCCTCAGCCCCTATGCGGTGGGCTGGCTCAAGGACCTGACCCACAGCACCGATTCGGGCATGTACCTGCTGGCCGCCTGCCTGGTGGTGGGCGCGGCGCTGACGCTGTCGGTGCCCAAGCGGCTAGTAAGCCAGAAATAATCCGTCCGCCAGGATCACACGCGATCAACGGCCCTTTCCTTGCGGGAAGGGCCGTTTTTCTTCCGGCACCTGCGAAGTCGCTCGCACGCCGCCTGCGGGCCACAATGCGCCGTCGGCTGACGCGGATGTAGGACCAAACCCGGCATTGCCGCCCACCCTTGGGCCCTAGGATGAAAAAGAGAGACCCGGAGTGATCCCGCGGGGTCCTCCGGGGCATCTGATTCCGAAGCTCGCCCAAGGAGGCCACGATGCCGCAACAGCCCCCGTTTGCCCCTACCCGCTCGCTGGAACTTGTCGAAGCGCGCCTGGCACGCCGCTCGCGCGTCAAGCGCCTGGTTATCGCGCTCAGCGCCGGCGTGATCGCGCTGCTCGCGCTGTTGCCGGCTGCCAGCCATGCGCAGGCGCCGGTGGTGGACGCCAGCCCTGCGCCTGCCGCCCCGGCGCCCGCTGCCCCGGGCAGCACCATGGCGCCGACCCCGGGCGCCACGATGCCGGCCGCGCCGCCGTCTGACACCATGCCCCCTGCCACACAGCCCGCACCGGGCATAGCGGCGCCTGCTACGGCAGCACCGCCGCCGACGGCATCCCCGGCACCCGCGCCCATCGGCACGCCACCAGCTGTGCCGGCGCCACCGCCGATGGCAGCGCCCGCGCAGCCACGCCCGCCGCTGACCATGCCCCCTCCGGCGCCGCCGCGTGATGCGATGGTCCGGCGTATGGCCGGTTCGGTCGCCTATATCTGCGGCGGTGTCGCCGAAGATGAGCAGGCCGCGCTGCAATCGGAGGCGCGCAAGTACAACATGAGCCTGCTGTTCACGCAGGGCGCGCGCGGTGAGTACCTGTCCGATGTTGATGTCAAGCTGATGCGCGGCGGCAAGGAAGTTGCCAGCTTTGTCGCCGACGGTCCGCGCTGCCTGCTGAAGGCACCGTCGGGCACGTACAACGTGCGGGCGACTTACCAGGGCCGGACCAAGACTGCCACGGTCAGCACCGGCGGCAAGAACGCGCAGATGCGCTGGTAACCAGCGGGAACGGCGCGCCCTTGGCGCAGGAAAAAAGGCTCGACATCTTGCGATGTCGAGCCTTTTGCATGGCAGGTCCTTGAGAGAGCCACTGCCCTTTGCATGCCGGCTGCATGCTCCCCTCTCCCGCGAGCGGCAGAGGGGAGCAAACCTTCAGCCTGCGGGCCCGTCCCCCAGCATCTGCGCCACCGACCCGGCCGTACCGGCCGCCCGCTCGCCCAGCAACCGATGCAGCGTGCCCAGCAGCTCATCCTCGTTGTAAGGCTTGCCCAGGTACACGTTGACGCCGATCTCCTCGGCATAGCGGCGGTGCTTGTCGGCCGTGCGCGAGGTGATCATCACCAGCGGCATATGCGCGGTGCGCGCGTCGGAGCGCACGTTGCGCGTCAGGTCAAAGCCGTCCATGTGCGGCATCTCGATGTCGACCAGCATCGCGTCCGGCATGACATCCTGCAGTTGTTTGAGCGCATCCACACCGTCGCGCGCCAGCACCACCTGGTAGCCGGCACGGCCCAGCAGGCGCTGGGTGGCCTTGCGCACGGTCAGCGAGTCATCCACCACCATCACGGTCGGCTGCACCGCCAGGCCGCGCACCGGCTCGGTGGTGCCGTCGCTCGCCAGTTCCGCAACCGCGCCCATCTGCGCCTGCACGGCAGGCAGCGCCGGCGTCTGCGGCAAGGCCTGCGGCACCGGCTGGCCGCGTTCGCGCACAAAGCGCTGCGCCAGCACCACCGGGTTGTAGATCAACACGATCTCGCCATCGCCCAGCGTGGTCGCGCCGGCAATGCCTTCCAGCCGTGCCAGGTGCGGACCGATATGCTTGACCACCACTTCGCGGTTGCCGACCACATCATCCACATGCACCGCCACACGCTCGGCGCCGCTGCGCACCAGCACCACCGGCGAATACTTGCGCCCGGCCGCGACGGCGTTGCCTTCCTCCAGCAGCGCGCCGAAGTAGAAGAACGGCACCTCGGCACCTGCCACGGCGAGGCGGCCCTGATTGTAGGCGTCCAGCAGCGCCGGGGCGCGCAGCTGCTGGACCTGGTCGATCATGCCGCTGGGCACGGCATAGCGCCGCGCGCCCAGCGCGATCACCAGCACCTGCGTGATCGCCGTGGTCAGCGGCAGGTGCATGGTGAAGGTGGTGCCCTGCCCGGGCTTGGATTCCAGCGTGATGCGTCCGCCCAGCGCCACGGTCTCGGCGCGCACCACGTCCATGCCCACGCCGCGGCCGGCCAGCTCCGACACCGCGTCGGCAGTGGAGAAGCCCGGCGCAAAGATCAGCTCGGTCAGGCGCGCTTCGCTGGCGTCGTCGTCCGGCGCCAGCAGGCGGCGCTCGACCGCGCGCGCGCGGATGCGCGCCAGGTCCAGCCCGCCGCCGTCATCGACGAAATGCAGCACCACCTCGTTGCCTTCCTGCTGCACCTCCAGCGTCAGCGCGCCGGTGGCGGCCTTGCCCGCGGCGCGGCGCGGCGCGGCGGCTTCGATGCCGTGCACCACCGCATTGCGGATCAGGTGCTCGATCGGGCCGGCCATGCGGTCCAGCACCGAGCGGTCGATTTCCACCGTGCCGCCCTTGATCAGCAGGCGCACTTCCTTGCCGGTCTCGGCCGCGGCCTGGCGTGCCACGCGATAGAGGCGCTCGGCCAGCGCGTCGAACTGCACCATGCGCGCCTGCATCAGCCCGCGCTGCAGCCCGCGCGTCAGGCGCGCCTGCGCGGCCAGGTCGCCGGCGGCGCGGTCAAAGCCGCGCTGCAGGTTCTGCTCGACGGTGGCCACGTCGTTGACCGACTCGGCCATCATCCGCGTCAGCTCCTGGAAGCGCGTGAAACGGTCGAACTCGAGCGGGTCGAATTCCTGCTTGTGCTGCGCGTCGGCAATGCGCGACGCCATCTGAGATTCAGCCTGGATCTCGATTTCGCGCAGCTGCCCGCGCAGGCGCGCGACGTTGTCGTTCAGTTCGCCCAGGTAGGCGCGCATCCCCTCCAGTTCGCTGTCCAGGCGTGCGCGCGTGGCTCCGACTTCGCCGGCTTCATTGATCAGCGTGTCGAGGGCGCGCGCCTGCACGCGCACCAGCGCGCGTTGTGGCTCGGCGGGCACGGCCGGCGGCATCGGCACCATCACGTCTGCGGGCCCCGGCATGGCGGGCAGGCTGGCTGCGGGCACCGCCTCAACGACGGCATCTGCCTGCGGCAGCGGCGCATCGCCCTGCGCTTGCTCGGGCGCCTCGGCCAGGCCGTTGACCACGTCCGGATCGTCCGCGGGCAGCAGGCGGCCGGACGGCAGCGCCTCGACATGCGCCAGGATGCGGTCGTACCAGGCATAGAGCCGCTCGAACAGCTTCGGCCCGACAGCCTGCTGCCCCTGCCCGCGCAGGCTGGCGTCGAGCAGCGTCTCCATTTCATGCGCGGCCTGGCCCAGTGCCATGGCACCCGCCATGCGCGCACTGCCCTTGAGCGTATGCAGCGCGCGCAGCACCAGGCCGCCGTGGCGCGAGTCTTCCGGCGCTGCTTCCCAGCCGCGCAGCAGCTTGCCCAGCTCGGGCAGCGTGCCTTGTGCCTCTTCCAGGAAGATCTGGACCAGCTCGGGATCCGGGGCGCCGCCCTCGTCCGATACCGGCGCACCGGGCGCCCGGTGCGGACTCGGCAGCGCGATAACGACCGCGTCATGCGGCGTGGCCGGCGGCGGTGCGGCCTCCGGCCCGGGCAACGCCGGCGGCTCCGGCTGGTCTTCCTCCTGCGCGGGCGGCAACTGGCCCAGCAGCTGCGCCACCGAGCCATCCGGCTCGGCCGGCGCCTGCGGCGCGGGCACCGCCACGCGCGGACGCAGCAGCGCGCGCTCGCCAAACTCAACCAGGCTGCGGCGCAGGCCGGCATCTGCATCCGGCCAGACGCCCGCGGCAAACTGGTGCAGCATGCCGCGCAGGCGCTCGACCGCCTGCTCCAGCAGGCGGAAATCGCCCGGGTGCATCGCCACCGGGTGCGAGCCCAGCTGCAGCAGCAGGGCTTCCAGCGCCTCGGCGATCTCTCGCACGGGTTCCAGGCCGACGGTGGACGCACTGCCCTGCAGCGTGTGGGCAACGCGCAGCCCCAGCTCGCTCGGGCACGGATGGCCTTCATGCCGCCATTCAGAGATGTCGGTGGCGAACTGGCGCAGCAGGTCGTCGGCCTCCTGCAGGTAGACGTTGTAGAGCGCCAGGCCAATGCGCACCGGCCCGATGACCTTGTAGTGGTCGTCCTCGTCCGACAGGCCGCCGGACAGGCGGAACGGGATCACATTGTCTTCGCCGTTCCCGACGGCATCGGCGCCGGGGTGATCGGCGGCCTCGGCGGCCGGCTCGGGCGGCGCTGCTTCAGCCGCTGCGGGCAACACTGGCCATTCGTCCGCGGCCTGCGCGCCGCCCGGCTCGCGCACCGCCTGGGCGGCTGCCACCAGCGGCGCAATGTCGTGCCACGTCGCCGCATCGCGATGCAGCTGTGCCACCCACGCCGACAGCTCGGCATGCGCGCGGCGCAGCAGCGACAGCAGCGCGGGCACCGGCTCGCGCGCTTCGGCAATCCACAGGTTCATGACCTGCTCGACCGCCCAGGCCGCTTCGCCATAGCGATGCAGGCCGACCATGCGGCTGGAACCCTTGAGCGTATGGAAGGCACGCCGCACGCGGCTGAGCGTATCGGCATCGTGCAGCGCCTCAACGCCCGAGCCTAGGTCGCCGGCGATGCCGCCCAGCACCTCGTCGGCTTCGTTCAGGAAGATGTCGAGCAGTTCGGCGTCCAGCGCCTCCTTGTCGCCGGCAGCCGGCAGGCCTTGCGCCGCGGGCGGCGCGGCTGCGGGTGCCGCAGCCCCCGCCGGCTCGGCCAGTGCCAGCGCCAGCCTGCCAGCCGCATCATCGCTACCGGCCAGCCAGGCATTGCATTGCATAGTGGCTTCGGCGGCCTGGCGGCGCAGCGCGGCATCGTCGTCGATGGTGGCCTGGTCGGCCAGCGCCTGCAGCGCGGCACGCAGGCGCTGCACTGGCGGCGCATCGGGCGCGGGCCCGGCCTGGATTGCCTCGGCCGCGGCGGCGCGCGCGGCGGCCAGCGGATGCTGCGCAGCGCGCGGTGCATCGGGCTCGCCAGCCTCGGCAAGCGTATCGGCGCGCCGCACGCGGCCGAATTCCAGCGCATCGGCAAAGGCATGGACCGCGCCCAGCTCTGCCGCGACTTCGCCCAGCAGCGCGGCACGCGCACTGGCATCGGCGAGTTCGCCCGGACCGGCCAGCCGCGCATTGACGGACTGTACCGCGGCGGCGGCCTGCGCGGCATCGTCCACCAGCGCTGCAGGCAGCGCGCCGGACGACTGCAAGTGCGCCAGCGTGGCGCCAAGCGCGGCGAAGGCCTGACATGCGTCGCGCAGGTGGCCGGCGCCTTCGGCGCGGGCCGCGTTGCGGTCGAAGCTGTCCAGCCACGATTCGCCGCTGTCCAGCTGCGCCCGCAGCTGCGTCACGGCCTCGCTGCGCAGCGCCTGGGCGCGCGCCTCGTCGACCATGCGCGCAAGCCACGCGGGCGCGCTCGCGGCGGGATCGGCCAGGCACGTCGCCAGCGCCTCGCACTGCTCAGCAAAACGCGCCGCCGCCGGATGGGCGGATTGCCCGTGCACGCGCCACGGCAGCGCCAGCGCGCGTGCCAGGAACAACGCGATGCCGGCGGCGGCCAGCGCCTCGCCACGGTGATGCTGGCCGCCGTGCATGGCCGCCTGCGCCAGGCAGCGCTGCAGCGCCGGCTGCCCGAGCGGCTGCGCGGCTTCGGCCAGCGCGGCCAGCGCGGTTTCCCAGCCGGCGGGTTCGCCGGCGGCGGCGTGCTCAAGCCCGGCGGCGGCCTGCTGCAGGTTGCGCGTGTCGATCGGGTCGAGCCAGCCGTAATAGCGCTGGCGGAAGTCCGCATTGGCAAGCGCGTGCGCCGGGTCGAGGCGGAACACCGCGAGCGTGCGCGCAATATCGGCACGCAACGCGGCACGCGGCGCAGCCACGCCATCGTCGTCAGCGGCACCGTCGCGGGCCAGGCCGGTGCAGACCAGCAGGAACACCGCGTCGTTGAGCAGCGCCTGCGGCACGCGCACATGGCCTTGCAGGTACTGGCGCAGCAACAGGTTGGCGCGGCCCGCAAAGCGCTTGGCCAGCAGGTCGGAAGGCAACAGGCCAAGGCCCAGCGCGCGGAACACCAGCCCCAGCACATGCCAGACCCCGCGATCCGGATGATCCGCCGCGCGGCGCGCCTCCTGCTCATTGGCGCGCACCTCGTCCAGCGCCGCGCACAGCGGCAGCCAGGATTCGCGCAGCAGCGCCGCGTCGGTGCACGGCGTGGGCAGGCGCAAGGCCTTGAGCAAGGCCGATTCAAACTGCTGGCGCGCACGCATGACCGCCGCCGGGCCCTTTGCCGGCAGCAGCATGCCGGGCAGCATCTGCAGCTCATCGAGCCACAGGTCGGCCGGATGCACGCGCTCTTCACCCAGGTGCGCCAGCACGCCCGCGTAGGGCTGGAACAGGCGCAACGGCGCTTCATCGTCGCCGGCCATCAGGTCGTCGACATACTCGGCCAGCGCCTGCACGCCGGCGCGGAATACCGCCAGTGCCTCGGGGCTGGCGGCAACGGTGCCGGCGTCGATGGCATCGAGCAGGCGGCGCAGGGCCTGGCAATACGGATCGGTGCCGCGCAGCCCGACGATATGCACCGCGCCGGCGGCCTGGTGCAGGTGCTGGCCGGCCAGCCGCAGCGAGGTGGTGTCGCGCGCGCCCAGCGCTTCGGGCGCCTGGCGGACCTCGTCGACATAGTGGCCAAGCTCGGCGGCGGCGTCTTCCAGCGCGCTGCGCAGGCTGGGCGCAAGCCACGCCAGGCCGGACAGGTCGCGCGCGGGAGCGCCTGGATCGGGGACAGCTGGCGCGCTGGCGGACGGCGGCGTCGGAGCCGGCTCGGGCACGGCGCTGGCTTCAGCCGGTGCGCCGGCTGCGGCGCCATCGCGCGGGACAGGGAAATTCAGGGACATGACGGCTTCCAGTGCGGCGCCCGGACGGCGGCCGCGGGCAACCTGCCGCAACAGGCGGCAGGTGCGGAGTTGGCATGGAGCGCGTGGCCGCTAAGCCCGGTAAGGCCGCGGTGCGCGGAAGCGGTCGCAGGCGTCATCCGGCCACTCAGGCGATCTTGAATCGCGAGACGGAGTTGCGCAGCTCTTCGGTCAGCAGCGTCAGCTGGCGCACCGACTGCGCGGTCTGGCGCGTGCCGGTGGTGGTCTGCTCGGTGACCTGCAGGATGCGCTCGATATGGCGGGCCACGGTGGTGGCCAGGTCAGCCTCGTGCGAGGTGGACTGCGAGATCTGCTCGATCAGCTCGGCCAGCTGGCGCGACACGCGCCCGATCTCGATCAGTGCCGCGCCGGCGTTGTCCGACAGCCGCGCCCCTTCCACCACGCCCTGCGTGCTGCGCTCCATGGCGTGCACGGCGTCCTGGGTATCAGTCTGGATGGTGCGGATCAGCGCGCCGATCTGCTTGGTGGCCTCGCCGGAGCGTTCGGCCAGCCGCTGCACTTCTTCGGCCACGACCGAGAAGCCGCGCCCGGCTTCGCCCGCTGACGCGGCCTGGATGGCGGCGTTCAGGGCCAGCACGTTGGTCTGCTCGGTAATGTCCGAGATCAGTTCGACAATTTCACCGATCTCCTGCGACGACTCGCCCAGACGCTTGATGCGCTTGGAGGTTTCCTGGATCTGCTCGCGGATGTCGTTCATGCCGGTGATGGCGTTCTGCACCGCCTGCTGGCCCTGCTCTGCGGCAGACAGCGAGGCGCGCGCCACGTTGGCGGACTCGGCCGCGCCGCGCGACACCTGCGTGATGCGGTCGGCCATCTCCACCACCGATTCGCCGGTCTGCCGGATCTGGCGCGACTGCTCTTCGGTGGTCGACACCAGCTGGGTCGAGGTGGACTGCACCTGCCCCGACGCCTGCGTCACCTCGCCGGCGGTCTGCTGCACCCGGCCGACCAGCTCGCGCAGTTCTTCCACGGTGTAGTTGACCGAGTCGGCAATGGCGCCGGTGATGTCCTCGGTCACCGTGGCCTGGCGCGTCAGGTCGCCGTCGGCGATGTCCTGCAGCTCATTCATCAGCTGCAGAATCGCCTTCTGGGTGTTGTCGTTGTTGCGCTTTTCATCCAGGCGGCGGGACTCGGCCTCGCGCTCGCGCGCCTCGGCTTCCAGCGCGCGCATGCGTGAATCGCGCAGGTACAGTGCCGCCAGGCCTACCAGGCACAGCAGCGTCATGGCCGCCGACACCACGGTCGCGCCCAGCGTCACCGGGCGCACGCGCGCCGACTGCGCGTAAGCGCCCTGCAGCGCCGAGAGCTCGCCGCGCAGCGCCTCGTTGTCATTGAAGATCTGCTGCTGCGCGCGCTTGGCGGCAATCAGGCCGGGCAGGTTCTGCAGGATGGTCTGCGTGGTCTTCTGCACTGCCTCAAAGCGCTGCAACAGCTGCTGCAGGTAGCCGCGCGTCTCTTCATCGGTGGCCGCCGACAGGCGCAGCGCCTCGCTGCCGTTGAGCAGGCCGTCCAGCGTTTCGCGGAAGGTGTTGGTGTCCTTGCCCAGCAGGAACGCGGTTTCGGGGTTGACGCCTTCGCCGGCCAGGAACTCGTTCAGGTTCTTGCCCAGGCGCTGCGTCAGCATCACCAGCTGCGCGGATGCCGCCACCTCGCGCGCGTTGGCGCCGGACTGCAGCTTCATTGCCGCGACCTGTTCTGCGGATTCCAGCAGCTCAGGGTTGGAGGCGTTGAAGATCTGCAGCGTCTGGCCGATGGTGGTCAGCACCGGCTGCTGCGCCAGCACGTCGGCGGCGCTTTTCTCGGAGCGCTTCCACGATTGCATCGCGGTCTCGAGCAGGGGTTCGGCCGCGCCGGCGGTGGCGCGCACGCGCTTCTCGTCGCTGCCTTCCTGCAGCGCCTTCAGGTCGCCTGCCAGCGCGTCTTTCGACTGGCGCAGCTGGGTGAAGGCCTGCGCATTGCCCAGCAGCGCCACCGGCACCGCCTTGCCCAGGCGCTGCGAGTGCATCAGCATGTCGCCGGCAATCTCGATCTGCGCGGCAGCGTTGTTGGCAATGCGGTTATCCAGGTACACCGAGCCAAGCAGCGCCACCAGCGACACCACCACGCCCACCGTCAGCAGCCGCTGCTGCGACGAGAACGGCATGCGCCCAAGCCAGCGGGTGACATGCTCCATAGGCGTGGTGCCCAGGCCGTCGGCGGATGGGGGTGCCGGTGCGGGTTCCGGGCCGCCGGCATAGGCCATGCCGGGCTCGCCCGCCGGGCCGGTGGCTGCTTCGGCTGCCGGCGTGCGCCGGCCCAGGCTGAATTTCTTGAAACCCATGGCACCCTCATCCATTTAATCGTTGTCATGCCCGGCGGCTCGTGCCGGGTGCGGCAGGCCGTGGCCTGCGCGTCATTCTTGTTTCTTGTTTTCTGGCGGCGCGGCGGCGGGCCTCAGGCCTCAAGCCGTAACCCGTCCCACCTGCAGGAAGGCCGGCGCGTCCAGCAGCGCGCGCACGTCCAGCACCTGCCAGTCACGCCCGTCGCGGTCGGCAAAGCGTTGCCCTTCCCATGCCGGCGTGCCCGCCGGTCGCGGCGCCGCATCGCCGTGCGGCAGGCTCAGGTCGGCGGCATGGCGCAAACCCGCCACGCGCGTGGCCAGGATCGCGCAGGCGCGCTCCACCTGGCGCGACAGCACCACGATCTTGCTGCCGGGCTGCAGCGGCGTTGGCGCGCCACCGCAGAACAGGCTGAAATCGATCACGCCCAGCAGGCTGCCGCGCGCATTGACCAGGCCGCTGTACCACGGCTGCGTCAGCGGCACCGGGCTGGGCGGGCGCATATCGAGCACCTCGCCGGTATCGGCCAGCGGCAGCAGCCAGTTGCGCGCGCCCACCTGCAGCGCCAGGTAGCTGTCGGCCGCGGGCAGGCTGCGCGCCTCGCGCAGGCGCCGGGCCAGCATGGCCTGGTAGTCCTGCAGGCGGGTCTGGCGGGCGCGAAGGTCTTGGCGTGGCGCGTTCATCTGGCGGTCCCCGGAACAGGTGGCGGTGGCTTCCCGTACGGCCTGCGCTGGCAGCTCAGTGCGCCAGCGCGGCGATCTTGCCCAGCAGCTCTTCGCCGTCGACGGGCTTGACGATGTAGTCCGACGCGCCCTGGCGCATGCCCCAGATGCGGTCGGTGTCCAGGCCCTTGCTGGTACACATGATCACGGGGATGTCCTTGAAGCGGTCGTCGCGCTTGATCGCGCGGGTGGCCTGGTAGCCGTTCTGGCCGGGCATCACCACGTCCATCAGGATCAGGTCGAAGCTCTCCGCCTGCAGGCGCGCGAAGGCCTGGTCGCTGTTGCTGGCAACCGAGACCTTGAAGCCGCGCTTGCAGAGCAGGTCGGACATGAACAGGGCTTCGGTGGGGGAGTCGTCGACGATCAGGATCTTGTTGATGGCAGTCATGAGGGTTTCCTTCGATTCGTACATGGCGTCGCGTGCATGCGCTTCAGGCAGGCAGCATGTGGTCCGCGGCCTGGCATGGCAGGCAGGCCTGCACGGCGTGCAGCAGCGCTTCGCGGGTAAAAGGCTTGGCAAGATGGTCGTGCGCGCCGACCAGGCGGCCGCGCGAGCGGTCGAACACGCCGTCGCGCGAGGACAGCATGATCACGGGGATGGCGTGAAAGCGCGGACTCTTCTTGATCAGGGAGCAGGTCTGGTACCCGTCCAGGCGGGGCATCAGGATGTCGCAGAAGACCAGGTCCGGGTGCAGCTCGCCCACCTTGGCCAGCGCCTCGAAGCCGTCTTCGGCCAGCACTACCTGGTATCCCGCCTGCGACAGGAAGATCTCCGCCGTGCGGCGGATGGTGCTGGAATCATCGATGACCAGCACCTTGCGGCGCGGCTGCGCCCTGGTGTCCGGAATGGAAATGCCAGGCGCCACACCCTGGGCGCCGGCGGTATTGACCCGCTGGTTTTCTTCTGTTTGAGCGACCCGCATTGTTGTTCCCGCGACCGGCTGCCCCTTGCGGAGCGCTGGCAAGCACTAGAGAACACCCGTGCGGAGCAGCGCGACCCATGCGCGCCCCGACGGACCCCCGACATTCTTGTTTCCCTTCCAAGGCCGGGCTGTGCCCGGCAGCGGCGGTGCGTGGAACCCGCACCTGCCTACCGTCCTCCCCGCCAGCGGCAGTGGGACGGGCAGTCATTTTGCAACAGAGTGTGACAAGACGCCGGGGGGCCGTCAATCCGGTCCGGCCGCGGCCGGCCCGCGTTTTGTCGCATCGGCGCGACGCGCGCCCGCTTATTGTTCTTCTGGAGGACGTCGCCTCAGATGGCGATCATCTCGAAATCTTCCTTGCGCGCACCGCATTCCGGGCAGGTCCAGTTGACGGGCACGTCTTCCCACCGCGTTCCGGGGGCGATGCCGTCTTCCGGCGCGCCTGCGGCTTCATCGTAGATCCAGCCGCAGATCAGGCACATCCAAGTCTTGTATTCCATAACAGGCTCTGGCCGCTCTCCATTAAAATCCAGCGCAGATGGTACCGAAACCGTGCCGCCGGCGCCAGCCGGTGGCCGCCAGAATCGTGCCAGATCCGCCGTGTTCGCACCTGTTAGCGCCCTGTTAGCGCCTGATTGGCGGCCAATTGCAGCGAATTTCCGCTGTTTTTGCCGCATGTCAACGATAAGTCCCGGGCCCGCCGCACACGATCCCTGCAGTCCTTGTCCTTACCTCAACGCCATGTCCCGTAATCAGCAGCTCTTCGACCGCGCCCAGCAGACCATTCCCGGGGGCGTCAACTCGCCCGTGCGCGCCTTCCGCTCGGTGGGCGGCACGCCGCGCTTCATTACGCGTGCCGAAGGCGCCTATATGTGGGATGCCGACGGGCAGCGCTATATTGACTACATCGGCTCCTGGGGCCCGATGATCGTGGGCCACGCTCACCCCGAAGTGGTGCGTGCGGTACAGGAAACAGCCGCGCACAGCTTCTCGTTCGGCGCCCCGACCGAGGCCGAGATCACCATGGCCGAGGAAATCTGCAAGCTGGTGCCGTCGATCGAGCAGGTGCGGCTGGTCTCCTCCGGCACCGAAGCCACCATGAGCGCACTGCGGCTGGCGCGCGGCTTCACCGGCCGCGACCTGATCATCAAGTTCGAAGGCTGCTACCACGGCCACGCCGACAGCCTGCTGGTCAAGGCCGGCTCCGGCCTGCTGACCTTTGCCGACACCACCCAGAACGCGCCGTCGTCGGCCGGCGTGCCGGCCGACGTGACGCGCCACACCATGGTGCTGGAGTACAACAACGTCGAGCAGCTGGAACAGGCCTTCGCCCGGCATGCCGGCGAGATCGCCGCGGTGATCGTCGAGCCGGTGGCCGGCAACATGAACCTGGTGCGCGCCACCGATGCCTTCCTGAAGGCCATGCGCGAACTGTGCACCCGCGACGGCGCAGTGCTGATCCTCGACGAGGTCATGACCGGCTTCCGCGTGGCGCTGGGCGGCGCGCAGGCTCACTACGGCATCCGGCCCGACCTGACCTGCCTGGGCAAGGTGATCGGCGGCGGCATGCCGGCGGCGGCCTTCGGCGGGCGCCGCGACATCATGGCCAGGCTGGCGCCGCTGGGCGGCGTCTACCAGGCCGGCACGCTGTCGGGCAACCCGCTGGCGGTGGCCGCGGGCCTGACCACGCTCAAGCTGATCCAGGCACCCGGCTTCTATGAGCGCCTGGCCACCCAGACCCGCAAGCTGGCCGAAGGCCTGGCCGAGGCCGCCAAGGCTGCGGGCGTGCCCTTCGCGGCGGATGCCATCGGCGGCATGTTCGGCATCTACTTCCGCGACGGCGTGCCGGGCAGCTTCGCCGAAGTGACCCAGTGCGACACCGCGCGCTTCAACCGGTTCTTCCATGCCATGCTGGATCACGGCGTCTACCTCGCGCCGTCGGCCTTCGAGGCCGGCTTTGTCTCGGCGCAGCACGACGACGCCATCCTGGCGGCCACGCTCGACGCCGCGCGCAAGGCGTTCGCGGCCGGCTGAGGCCATGCCAGGCAGGCGGCGCCCGGGTGCGCCGCCTGCCCCTCTTGCGACAAGGGCGGTGCGCTACACTTGGGTTTTCGTCCAACCCGCGGAGTCTCCGATGCGCGCTTCTTCGTCCCCCTCCTTGTCCAGCAGCTCGCCGATGTCTGCCTTGCGCTGGCTGCTGCTGGCGGTCATGGCCAGCCTGCTGTCCGCCTGCGGCTACAACGACTTCCAGACCAAGGACGAGGCGGTCAAGGCCGCCTGGGGCGAAGTCATCAACCAGTACCAGCGCCGCGCCGACCTGATCCCCAACCTGGTCAACACGGTCAAGGGCTATGCCACGCACGAGCGTGAGACCCTTGAGGCCGTGACCAAGGCGCGCGCCGCCGCCACCAGCATCCAGGTCTCGCCCGAGACCCTGAACGACCCCGAAGCCTTCAAGCGCTTCCAGCAGGCCCAGGGCGAGCTGTCCGGCGCGCTGTCGCGCCTGCTGGCGGTGTCCGAGAACTACCCGCAACTGAAGGCCGACGCCTCTTTCCGCGACCTGCAGTCGCAGCTTGAGGGCACCGAGAACCGCATCACCGTGGCCCGCCAGCGCTACATCGCCGCCGTGCAGCAGTACAACGTGCTGGCGCGCAGCTTCCCGACCAACCTGACGGCGATGGTCTTCAAATACCCGGTCAAGCCTTCGTTCACGGTGGACAACGAGAAGGCCATCTCGACGCCTCCCGCGGTCAAGTTCTGAGGCGGGCCACACCATGGGCCACACCCTGCGCTCGCCCTGGCGGCACGCCTGGCTGGCGGCCGCCCTGCTATGGCTGGCGGCATTGCTGGCCGGCCCGGCGCTGGCGGCAGACGGCTTCGTCGCGGTGCCGCCGCTGACCCAGCGCGTCACTGACCTGACCGGCACGCTGACGCCGCAGCAGCGCGGCGCGCTCGAGAACGTGCTGGCGGAATACGAGCAGCAGCGCGGCAGCCAGATCTTCGTGCTGATGGTGCCCACCACCGATCCCGAGCCGATCGATGCCTACAGCATCCGCGTGGCCGACGCCTGGCGCGCCGGACGCAAGGGCATCGACGACGGCGTGATCGTGCTGATCGCCAAGGACAACCCGCCCGGGCTGCGCAAGATGCGGCTGGAGGTCGGGCGCGGCGTGCAGGGGTCGCTGACCGATGCCATGTCCAAGCGCATCCTGCAGGACGTGATGGCCCCCCACTTCCGCCAGAACGACTTCTACGGCGGGCTGGCGGCGGGGATCTCGGCCATCCAGGCCACCATCGACAAGGAAGGCCTGGCGGCACCGCAGCGCAAGGCGCAGCAATCGTCCGGGCTGGCAGAGTGGCTGCCGGCGCTGCTGCCGCTGGCGATCATCGTGTTCTTCTTCCTGAGTGCCATCCTGCGCCGGCGCGGGCCGCAGATCGTCACCACCCGGCGCGGGCGCGACGTGATCGCCGGCGGGCTGGGCGGACTGGGCGGCTACACCATGGGGCAGGACTGGGGCCGCCGCGGCGGCGGCTGGGGTGGTGGCGGCTTTGGCGGAGGAGGCGGCGGTGACAGCGGCGGCGGCTTTGGTGGCGGGGGCGGCGGCGGCTTTGACGGCGGCGGCGCGTCGGGCAACTGGTGACAGCACAAGGAACGACGACAATGCCGAATCTCCGACGCGCCCTGCACCATATCGCCACCACGGCCGGCGCTGCCCGCAAGCACTTTCCGGCCGAAGCCCGGCAACAGCTGCAGGAAGCCGTGCATGCCGGCGAAGCCAGCCACCGCGGCGAGATCCGCGTGGTGATCGAGGCCAGCCTGCCAGTGGGCCATGCCTGGGCCGGCGTCACGCCGCGCGAGCGCGCCCGCTTCCTGTTTGGCGCGCTCGAGGTCTGGAACACCGCGGACCATACCGGCGTGCTGCTCTATATCAACCTCGCCGACCATGCGGTCGAGCTGCTGGCCGACCGCGGCATCGACGCCAGCGTGGGGCCCGCCACCTGGCGCGAGCTGTGCGACGAACTGGCGCACGGGCTGGCGCAGGACCTGTCGGTGCGCCCGGTGCTGGCTACGGTGGCGCGCATCCACGCACTGCTGGCCATGCACTTCCCGTCTGACGGCGGGCCCAACCCGAACGAGTTGGACGACCGTCCGGTCATGCTCTAGCCGGAACGCTCCGACTCAGCGGACAGCAGCCGCCTCGCGGCGCGCGCGCCGCCCGCCCATCGCGTACCAGACCGCCGCCAGCGCCTGCAGCGCCACCAGCCCGGCCCATGCCGTCAGGTGCGCCGCCTTTGGGTAATGGCCGCCGGTGGCAGGCCACAGGTCCAGCACGAAACCAACACCTACCTGGCAGGCAAAGGTGGACAGGAACACAGTCAGCGTCAGCGCCGTCGTTGCCCGTCCGATCAGCGCATCCGGGAAGCTGCGCGCCAGCACCGCATAGGTCAGGATGCCGCTGGAGCCAAACACGCCATAAGCCACCCACAGCAGCACTGGCGGCAGCGGGACCTGCGCCATCAGCAGCAGCTGGACCACGATAAAGGCGGTCATGCCAGTGCCGGCAAAGGCATACAGGCTTACGCCGATACGCTCCAGGTGGCGCGCGGCCCAGCCCGCGCCGACGCAGCCGGCCATCATTGCAAAGCCGATCACCGAGACCAGCCGCGCGCTGGCCGCCGGGTCGAAGCCGGGCACGTCGCGCAGGAAGGCGCCCACCCACAGCGTCTGCACCGCCAGGAACACGCCCTGGTTGAGCAGCGTCAGCGGCACCACGCGCCAGAAGCGCTCGCTGGCCAGGATCTGGCGCGTGCCGCGCAGCTGTTCACGCAGGCTTTCCTTGCCGACGCGCGGCTTGTCGGGAGCGCTGAACCACAGCACCGCCGCCATGGCCAGCGAGACGCAGGCCAGGCCGATGCTGATCGTGCGCCAGTCCGTGAGCGCCAGCAGCCATGACAGCGGCGTGCCGACCAGCACTGCGCCCAGGCCGCCGATGGCCATCACCACGCCGTTGAGCAAGGGCATGCGCGACAGCGGGAACCACATTGACAGCGCCTGGATGGCGGCGCCCAGGCACACCGACACGCCCACCCCGATCAGCAGCCGGCCGACGGCCAGCCCGGCCATGCCGGGCGCCAGCGCGAACACCATCGAACCGGCCACGGCCACCAGCAGCATCACGGCCTCGGTACGGCGCGGGCCGTAGCGGTCCAGCAGGATGCCCGCCGGCAACTGGGCGCAGGCAAAGCCAAGGAAGTAGAAGCTGGTGAGCAGGCCCAGGTCGCCGGCATTGAGCCCGAGTTCGCGCGTCAGGTGCGGCGCAAAGCCCAGGTTCACGCCGCGGAACACATAGGACACCAGGAAGCCCAGCGAAAATACCGCCAGCACGCGCCCGCGGGCATTGGCAGGTTGCGTTTGCGAGGGCGCGGAAGACAAAGCAGAAGTCGTAGTCGTCATGATGGCCTGCATTGTCATCCCCATTACAGTGCAAAGCCAACGAAAGATACCCGCGGCAATTGTGAGTAGAATTTGACGGCCATGGCCAAATCCCCCGCCAAACCCGCCCAACGCCCCGTCCACCTGCCGCCGCTGCAAGCGCTGCGTGCGCTCGAGGCCGCCACGCGCCACCGCAGCTTCTCGCGCGCGGCCGAGGAGCTGGCCCTGACGCACAGCGCCATCAGTCACCATATCCGCGCGCTGGAGACCAGCCTGGGCACCAAGCTGTTCCAGCGCACCGGCAGCCAGATGAGCCCCACCAGCGTGGGCGCGCGGCTGGCCGAACAGGTGCGCGGCGCGCTCGACAGTATCGAAAGCGCGCTGCGCGAAGCCGGCAACAGCGCCGGGCCGCCGGTAGTCCGGCTGCAGGTCAGCGTGATGGCCGACCTGGCCAATGCCTGGCTGATCCGGCGCCTGCCCAGCCTGCACGCCCTGGTGCCGTCGCTGGACCTGCATCTGCGGCTGCATGCCGAGATCACGCCGCCCGACCCGTACAGCGTCGATGTCGGCATCTGGCACCAGCGCATCGACCTGCCCGGCTTTGAATGCCACAACCTGATCGAAGACCATGTGATCGCGGTGGCCAGCCCGGCGCTGCTGGCGCGCTACCCTGGCTTCACGCTGGCCGACGTGCCGCGCCTGCCGATGCTGCGCTTTGCGCTGCGCCCCTGGCGCGACTGGCTCGAAGCGGCCGGCCTGCCGGGCGAAGAGCCCGAACGCGGCCCGATCTTCCAGGATGCCGGCCTGATGCTGCAGTCCGCCGTCGCCGGGCTGGGCGTAGCCACCGCGCGCGCCCAGTTGGCCCACGACTACCTGGCCAGCGGCGAGCTGGTGCAGATCGGGCCCACCCGCATCCCGTCCAGCCTCCACTACTGGGTCACCTGGCGCGAAGGCAATCCGCGCGAGAAGGCCATCCAGCAGTTCCATGCGTGGCTGCAAGAGCAGGTCCGGCAGGAAGCCGGCCAGGTCCACCCTGCCGCCGACGGCGGCACGCCCGCCGAGCGGTTTCATGCATGAAATCGTTTGAAGCGCGGATGTTGGCAATACGAATCATTTTCGTCTAGGTCAGTGAAATCAAGGGCTTGGCGGATGGCGCCAGCCGTCCGATGACCCGCCATACACATGCGCCGCGGCCTTGCCGGAACGGCGGGAGTTTCACGAATGCAACCAATTGGCACGTCGTGCCAGCGACCGTGAATAATCTACCCGGCCCATCCAAAGAGATGAGGGACGGCCGAGCCGGCCCTGCCCGGCATCGTGCAAACGCTTGTCAACGTGTCGATTCCCTTCAGCCCGCCGCGCGCGCATGGCGCGCGCAGCACCAAAAGGCTGAGTCCGACCGCTTCGCGCCCGGGTGGCTGCCGATGTACAGAGTTCAAATCCTTGTAACGGAATTGAAACTACCTGGCAGCTTCGCTCGCGTGCTGCATTCGAACCCTGACGCCTATCCATTTGCAATTTCGCCCTCCCTCCTTCGGATGGGCATTGCCGGCGAAAAGTCGTCTTTTCGACGCCCCTCCGTCGCACGCTGTGATCCCTGTGCCTCATTGCCAGCCCGTCAAATGCTGCATTGCAGAATAAAAATCCGGCTCCACGTATCAAAAGCGGAACGTTATGGATCGCCAACCAAGGCCTGATGCCAGCTGAAATTTCCCCTTTCTTTTTGTTATCAAAGAGTTAGCCATATCTGGCACGTTCGTCGCACATATGTCCACGCGAACAGAAGCCCGGAACAGGGGGACGTCTGAAACCGAAGCGGCAAACACACTGGCACGCGTTCGCCGAAGATCAGTTTCAGGACGACCCCGCTTCCCAGGGCGGGATTCGGACTGGCGCTGTAAGCGTGGGCCACGCTGCGGGAACTGGCCCGCATCGGCTGGCCAGGTTGTTGCAGGGGTCGTCGACAAGATTAAGCGGAGGTCGTTCAGGAACACGGGCCGCAAGCGGACGAAAAAAGCGGCCCGTGGTACCTGGACTATGCGGCACGCCACGGCTGAACGGGGCGGCACGCAGACAATAAACGGAGGCATCGGCCGAGCCGGCGCATCCGGACAAGAAATGGGGTGAAGCAAAGTCTGCCTTGCAGGCAAAGCGAAGCGGCAGCCGCCGTGACCGATACCAGGGAGGTGAGGTCGCGGCGGCGGCGAAAACGGGCCCACCGACCCGCGCAACGCAGCGGGCAGCAATTTTGGGAGAGCGCCAGGCTGCGGCATTGACATGTTGCGGCAGGCGCAAGCCTTAGCGCCAACGAAACCAGCGACCCGCGACAGCAGGCCGCCGGCTTTGTAAAAACAAAAGATCCGGGGAAATTCTATGAGCGCGTACACCAACCGCCCGCTGCTGTACCTATCGCAGCACCACGATGCCATGCTCTGCAGAATGCTCGCACAGCGTGGCTGGAAGATCAGCTTCGCCTCTAACCTGCAAGACCTCCACGCGCTGCCACCGGGTAACCAGCCGCTTGCCGCGATGCTCGACCTGCAAGGCGGCTTCAGCGACGCCGACCTGGAATCGTTCGAGCCCTGGCTTTCGCTGCCGCATATCGGCTGGATCAGCATCATCGCCGGTCAGGAGTCCCTGACCGAATCCGCACGCCGGTTGCTGGGCCTGTACTTCGTCGACTACTACACCGCACCGATCGAGCACCATCGCCTGGCGGAATCGCTCGGCCACGCGCTCGGCATGGCGCAACTGCGCCCGGGCGCGCAGCATGCCCGCCCCGGCATGGCACGCCCGGACGGCATGATCGGCAGCTGCCCGGCCATGCAATCGCTCTTCCGCGGTATCGAGAAGGTGTCGCGCTGGGACACGCCCGTGCTGATCTCCGGCGAGTCTGGCACCGGCAAGGAACTCGCTGCTCATGCCATCCACCGCGCCTCGGAGCGGGCCTCGCGCCCCTTCGTCGCGGTCAACTGCGCCGCCATCCCGCCCACGCTGCTGATGTCAGAGCTGTTCGGCTATGAGCGCGGTGCCTTCACCGGCGCGACCAAGCGCAAGCCCGGCCGCATCGAGATGGCACAGGGCGGCACCCTGTTCCTGGATGAAATCGGCGACATGCCGATCGAAAGCCAGACCAGCCTGCTGCGCTTCCTCGAAACCGGCCGCATCGAGCGGCTGGGCGGCACGGAATCGGTGGAGGTGGATGTGCGCATCATCTCCGCCACCCACGTCGACCTGGAAGCCGCGATCGCCGCCGAACGCTTCCGCGGCGACCTCTACCACCGGCTGTGCGTGCTGCGCGTGCGCCAGCCACCGCTGCGCGAACGCGGCAGCGATATCCTGCTGATCGCCGAACATGTGCTGGAAAACGTGCGCAAGCAATCGCCCGCGCGCATCCGCGGCTTCTCGCCGATGGCGCTGCGCGCGATCCAGCAGCATAACTGGCCCGGCAATGTGCGCGAGCTGATCAACCGCATCCGCCACGCCGCCGCCATGTGCGAAGACGGCGTGATCCAGCCCGACGACCTGGAGCTGACCACCCCCGCCGACGAGCGCCCGCTCACGCTTGCGGCCATCCGCGAAGCGGCCGAGCAGGACGCGATCGTCGAGGCGCTGCAGCGGAACCATGAACGGTTGATTGATGTGGCGGCGGAGTTGGGGATTTCGCGGGTGACGTTGTTCAGGCTGATGCGGGATTACAAGCTGCAGGTGAAGAAGGGGGATCTGGGGTTGATCTGCGTGCAGGGCTAGCCGATCCATCGCGGAGGAACCGACCGATGTCACCTGATGCCTATCTCGAAATGGCCGAGACCGAAGCCACTCACTGGTGGTTCCGGGGCCGGCGCGAAATCGTCGCCACCATCCTGTCCGGCCTGGCGTTGCCGCGCGACGCGTCCATCCTGGAAATCGGCGCGGGCACAGGAGGCAACCTAGCGATGCTGTCTCAGTTCGGCAAGATCAGTGCCGTGGAAATGGACGGCACCGCCCTGCGGCTGGCGCGCGAGAAAACGTTGGACGCGTACGACATACGCAGCGGCAGGTGCCCCGACGATATGCCGTTTCCTGAGCACAGCTTCGACCTGGTCTGCCTGCTCGACTGCCTGGAGCACATTGCCGACGACGCCGGCTCGCTGGACTGCGCGGCAAGGCTGCTGAAGGCCGGGGGAGCGGTATTCCTCACCGTGCCTGCTTACCAGTGGCTTTGGAGCGCGCACGACGTCTTCCTGCATCACCAGCGCCGCTATAGCAAGCGGTCGCTGCATGCTCTGGCCAACCGGTGCGGCATGCACGTGGAACGGGTGTCGTACTTCAACACGGTGCTGTTCCCGCTTGCGGTGGCCGCGCGCGTCAGCGACCGGCTGAGCGGCAACCAGAAGGCCACCGGAGCGGGGCTTCCGCCCCGGCCGCTCAACCACGCCTTGCACCGCCTGTTCAGCACGGAACGCCACTGGCTGGCGCGCCGATCGCTGCCGTTCGGTATTTCGCTAATGGCCATCCTGCGCACATCGTGAACCCCGCCAGCAGCGCGCCCGAACTTCGCAGATTCACGCGATTCGCAGTATCAGGCGCCACCTCGACCGGCGTGCATGTCGCCATCACCGCCACGCTGGTGACCACGCTGGCGACCTCGCCGGTCACGGCAAACTGCGTGGCCTTCCTGTGCGCGACGGCCTGTTCCTATCTTCTCAACACCTTGTGGAGCTTCTCGTCGCGCCCACACTGCGGCAACTTCGTGCGCTTTCTCTCCGTATCGTTTTTGGGGATGATGCTAACGATCTCGATTTCCTGGACGGTGCAAAGACTCGGCGCCACCTACTGGATCGGACTTGCCTGGATCCTGCTATTGGTTCCGCCTAGCACCTTTGCTCTGCACCGCTGGTGGACGTATCGCTAGGACCAGCTGGTAAAAACGTTCAACGAATCGAGAGAAGATAACGGCGCGTGCAATGGTGGGCAGCACAACGTGAGCGTCGATTCGAGGCTCGAAACGGATGCGAAGCTTCCGAGGGCAGTGAGCCAGGCGAAGACGCTGCGCTCCGGCGACCCAAAATCACAATTCCTGGACGAAGCCTTACTTTGCACAGGGAGACGATGCCAAATAAATGCGCGCCATGGTTTCAATTTGCCGTTACGATATAAAGGCCAATCAAGATAATTGCCACCCCGAATAGTTGCAGTGGTGATGTTGGCTCGCCGAGCGCGAAAACACCTACAAGATAAACAAGAATGAAGGTGAGCGCCGTAAACGGGTAAACGGCCGTCAAGTTGGCCCTACTGAGAGAAAAAATCCAGAGCGCGGTACCCGCACCATAACAAAGTAGGCCAAATAAAATCCAACCATTCAAGTAGTCCGATAAATAATTCTTGCCGGTGGCACCGAATTTAAATGCCACCTGACCCATTGCCGCAAGAATCGCGCCGACTAGTGGTGGAAAGTAAATAAGTGCCTTCATGATCCATCCGCATGGAATCTCAATTTTCTTACCACATACTGACTCTTTAATACCGCCAACCCAGTTTTAATGCCCACCGGGAGCCGCTTCAGAATGAACTTCCGAACCTGGTAAGATAAAGGAGATATATCTGGCACATGACAGTCGTTCGCAACTCGGCAAGCTCTCACCGAAGAAGGGAGCCCCTCGATCTCACTGGCATGAACAAAGAACAACATGTTATATCGGTACCACGGCTCCACCGCGCTGTTCGCAGCAACGCGAGGCCTGATAAAGTCGAATAGATAATATTCCCGCTTCGCGAACAGATCACGCCAATAATCATACCCTTGTTCATTTATGTGATTCTCCCCACCCTGCCCCGGCACCGCCGCGGAAAATAAAATCCTTTTCCCATGGCGCACCAGGTTATCAACCAGAACCTCACTACTTTCCAAAGGCAAATGCTCTGCAACCTCCAGGCATTGAACTAGGTCGAAATCTCTGCCAATATCAAACGGCTGAGAAATATCCATTGGGATAAAATTACAATGATCGAACAGCAAAACAGATCGATCAACATAGCCCCCATCTATTCCGATAATTTCGGAGACACCAAGCTTACTATGTATATTCAGCCACGCACCTGCGCCACAACCGATATCGACCACGCTTTCCGGAGACAGCTCGGCATTAATAACAGGCAGTACATTGCGAGCCGACTGGATAGCCCCTTCACGTTGGTAACGATAAAAAACTTCGTCGTATTTGTGCGAAATGTTAACTTTATTCATAATAATGAAATATTCTGCTCACTCAAATTATCGATAACCAGACTCAATCGATTGCTGACACCAACAGATTTTTTTTGGAGAATGCATGATTTATGACACCAGACTGCGGCCAGCCGAAACGATAAAGTTAAGACTTCGCCAGGCAAAACAACCGGCATCTATTGACATCCGGTGTTCTCATACAGGGACCACACACCCACCGATTTAAGCAGCGAAACCTGACAGCGGGTATTCTCAAACAACGTCGTCGACAGTGGCTCCGTGTGACGAACAAAGTAGTAGCGATACTCCTGCCCCCGATTTCTTGTCCAAGTAAATTCGCGCGGGTTGGATGGACTTACCGCAGGAAGCCGGCTGGGCCGATACCGGACAACTTGCGGTGGAAACCATGCAAAGCTGAAATCGACTAAGCCCCTTCTTTCTGCCTGATACCAGGCAGGGAAATGCAGGTAGGCACCACGATTACCAGCTGCGGTGCTGTTCGCATCGAAAATCAGCATAAGCGCCTTCTTCCCGGGCTCTGCGGCGCCCAGCAGCACATCAAAATCTTTGCTTTCCGCTGCAAAACCCACAATGCGCGCCGTCTGTGTGCCCAGATACGCCACACAGGCCAGAGCAAGCAAGGCTTGACACATCATCGGCCGGCGCAGCACGGCCGGTCTATACCTTGCTGCGGCCTGTGGATGATTGAACATCAGCGCATAGAACGGCAGAATGAACAATGCAAAACGCTCATAGAGGAATGTAGTTCTACCTGCGTGATGTGGCACGAATATCCATACCGCCAGTGCAACAAGCATTGGAATGCAAGCAGCTGGCTCCCGAGCATTGACGCGCGCGCCCAAGCACCAGGGCACACTGAGCATCAGCAAACCGCCTATCAGAAAGAATCTGTCCTCCCACCACCCGCCCCAGGGCGCAAGGAAGAACAGAAGCAACCGCCTCATGTCCCATCCCCATATCACCTCAGGCGACGAGTAGACATATTCCACCTCAATGCTCCGGATATGCCACACATAAAGCAGGCACACCACCCCTACCAGGCCATAGGGCAGAGAGGCCATGAACACGCGTTCCACCCGCTTCAACTTGCAGACGAGAAATGCAACGCCAATGGCGCTGGCAAACAGGAAAGTCAGGCCATGTGAGAAAAACAGGACAACGCTGACCACGAACAATCGCTTGCCAGTCTTGTACGTGGGCGAATCGGCGTATCGGTATGCCAGCAGTATTGCCAGGAGCCCGACTGGTGCCGCCACCAGGAAGGTGACAAACCCCCAGGTATAGGCGAACCCGAAAAAGCCCGGCACGTAGAGCCAGTCAAGCCGCTTGTCGGCCCCGAACTGCCTGCGTAAACACACACACAGGAAGACGAAGGCGTAAAAAGCGATCGTAATCAGCAATTTCAGCGCTGCTGCGACCGGCATGACAAACGACAACAGCAATGCCAGGCCGTAGCCTGCAAGGTAGGGGGTGAACAGGTTGATGCTGAAGACATCCTCCCAAGGCGATTCGCCGGTCAGCAGATCATGCAGCGCCGCGACCTGCCCCGCATGCTGCGGCAGATCAATCATCGGCGGATGAGGCGCGAGCCAAATCATCAGGCCCGCATACATGACCACTCCGACAAACAGCGCGCGGAATGCAGTCAGTTTCCAGTCCACGCCGGAGGATCTGATGGAGTTTGAACTGACCGAGATCTCGCTCATGGCATCCTCGTGGACTCACTACTTGCGACTACAGGGTCTTCTCGATGATGAATCTCGGCCGTTGCTTAGTTTCCGAGTAGATCTTTGATACGTATCCGCCAATGACGCCCAGGAAGAGCATCTGCAGCCCACCGAGGAAGTACATGGGAACCACCGTCGATGTCCAACCCGGCACCGCCGTGTTTGTGAATAGTCGGACAAACAGGGCCCAAATCCCAACTGCCAGAGAAAACCCTGCGAGAGTGGCGCCGACGTGGGTGCTCCATAGCAAAGGCTTCGATGAGAATGATGCAATGCCATCGCATGCCAGACATACCATCTTGTTCAGTGGATATTTGCTGGTTCCGGCAAAGCGGGCAAGCCGCTCATACTCGACGATGGCTGTGCGAAAGCCTAGCAGTGGAATGATGCCTCGCAGAAACAGGTTGACCTCTCGAAAATCCCGCAACGCCTCCAGTGCGCGCCGGCTCATCAACCGAAAGTCAGCATGATCTGGGAGCACGTCCACACCAAAGTGGCGCAGCAATCGATAGTAGCCCTGCGCTGTGATGCGCTTAAAAAGCGTGTCAGTATCACGTCGCGAACGCACGCCGAACACAATCTCTGCCCCTTCGCAATGCGCCTTCAGCATCGCCGGTATGGCGTCGAGATCATCTTGCAGATCGGCGTCAAGGCTCAACAGCACGTCACCGGGAGCAGTGAGCAACCCGGCAAGCAATGCGTTCTGGTGCCCCCGGTTGCGTGACAGTTTGATGCCGCGCACCCGCGCGTCCCGCGCGTTCAAGGCCTCGATGATGGCCCAAGTTCGGTCCTGGGAGCCATCGTCAATGAAAGTAATGGTGCTGTCCGCTTGCACCATCTGTTCCTCTGCCAGCCGGTCCATCAGCATCAGCAATCGCCTTCCCGTCTCTGGCAGTACTACCTCTTCATTGAAGCAAGGCACAATCAGATTCAGCGTGACCATGACACTTCCCGCTTTCGAGCCATTGTCTGACGACGTTTGGCTTGGAGCGTGTTGAACAGCAAGCCGACTCGGGCAAGGTAGTTGCGTATCTTGGCGGATACTCTCGCGAAGATGCGCGGTCAGCAGACTGGTGCTATGGGCGCGCCTGGTATGCCGTCGCTCGACCAATTGCAGGACGTCAGCGATCTGATAGCTTGCGAAGAACGACGGCGACTCCTCTGCCGCAGCGATATCCACGGCGTGCAAGGCCGTATGCTCGTCCGAGTACCTGCCGAATTCAGCTTTGTCCATGGTCGACATCCCGTGTCATTCAGCTTATCCACGCTTCGCACTGGCAAGCCGGACTACCTTCCTGCCGCCCGATACACCACCCTGCGGGCGGGTCTCCTGGTACCGGCGCTTAATCAAGTAGATCGGACGTCCCTTCGCCTCGTCATAGATACGTCCGATGTACTCGCCCACCACGCCCAGGCCGATCAGTTGCACCCCGCCAAAGAACAGCAGCAGAGACAGCACGGAGGCATAGCCTGGGACATCCACCCCGAGTACCATCGTACGCAGCACGATGAATGTTCCGTACAGGAAGGCCAGGAAGGCAATCGCGGAGCCAAGATAGGTCCAACTCCTGAGGGGTATGGTGCTGAAGCTGGTAATCCCCTCCAGCGCGAGGTTCCAGAGGCGCCACCCGGAGAATTTCGACTCCCCCGCAATGCGCGGCTCGCGCTCGTACGGAACAACCACCGTACTGAACCCCACCCATGCAAATAAGCCTTTCATGAAGCGGCGTCGTTCAGGCATCTGCTTGAGCGCGTTGATCACCACTCGGTCCATGAGGCGGAAATCCCCTACATTCACCGGCAGCTTCTGGTCGGACAGTTTGTTATGGACGCGGTAGTAGGCGTCCGCGGTCACACGCTTCAGCCATGAATCGCACGCACGGCTACGGCGTTGCGCGAGCACCACCTCCGCCCCTTCACGCCAGCGCATGACCAGTTCCGGGATCAGCGAGGGCGGGTCCTGCAAGTCGGCGTCTATGGGAATCACTGCATCGCCCAAAGCTTCATCGAGACCGGCCGTGAGGGCCGCTTCCTTGCCGAAATTCCGCGTCAGGTCCACGACCCGCACACGCGCGTCCTGGCGCGAAAAGGTAATGAGCTTGTCCAGCGTATCGTCCGAGCTGCCGTCATTGACCAGCACAATCTCGAAGCGGAGTGCATCGATGGACTCGAGCACTGGAATGACACAGTCGAAGAAGTTCTCGATGCCTTCTGATTCGTTGTAGCAGGGCACAACCAGAGAAAGCAGCTTGACATCGTATGGACCCGACATGATCCCCTCCCGAGGCGGCGTGGCTTGTGCGCACACCGCGATAATTGCGCCTCTGCGGTTCTATTATTTTCCAGCAGACCACTCAAAGTGGATAGGCCGCATACGCCTGACTACTAGTCATTTTCCCGCCGGAGCACAGTCCATGATCCAGCGCCTAAAGCGCTCTATTGCGCGCCAGTCGAACTCGTTCCGCTCCGAGTTCTGCGAAGAATTGCCGCCATCAACAGCATCGTCACAACCGACCCAGCATGCGGTAGCTCCGTCACGCGATTGACGCCTAACAAGAAGGGCAAAAGCCAGGCCGCGACCATCAGTTCTCGCTCGCCCTTGTTCCAACCACGCCGCATGCCGTCGGCCGTGATCCCGGCAATAGCAATGCCCAGCCAGGTCAGTTCGTAGTACCACAGGTATGGACTTACCAGCAGAGTGGCAGTCGCCGCCGCCGCGATGCGCAGCTCTATCGAAGTCTGGCTCCTCCAAACTTTGAGCAACGCAACGATGGCGAACAATGCGCACACGGCCTGCGCGCCATACGCTGCCGCCACGGGAGCACCGCCGAGGCGCATCATGGCAAATACTGTCGGGCTGGAGTACCACCCCTTCCGCCCCTGATCCAGCAATTGCTCCCGAACAAGGCTGCTGTTTTCAAGGAAAGCTGAGACGGCCTCCCACCCGAACAGACCGACACTGCTGGCAGCCATCACAACTGCGGTTGCAGCGGCAATAAAGAATGCTTTCCATGCGCGGTCTGCCAGCATTGCCAAAGGGAGCACCACAGCAAGCTGTGGCTTTACGCTCAGCAATCCAACCAGGATCCCGGCAAGCACGGGACGGCTTCTCAGGTGGATAAGTGACCATGCTGCAATCCCGGCCGTCAGAAGTGAGTTCTGCCCGATCATGGCAGCCTCAAGGCCGCCGGAAAATGCCACCACGGGCAGCAGCACCACGTGCCGAGGCACGGCACGCATGTCCAGGATCCTGACAATAGCGGCCATATACATGACTGCCGTTCCGGCCGTGAAGAACAAATAGCTCAATGCGAACGGCAGCAACGACAGCGGCAAGACAAACAGCAGAAACGTCGGCGGATAGAGCCATGGCAGAAAGAAGTGTTCGTCCCCCCTTACCGAGCCGAAGGCCATGATCACAGGCTGAAGCGAGGCGTAGTCATAGACCCTGGCCGCCTCGCCTTGCAGCGCCAGGTATGACGCACTCCAGAAGACGGAATAGTCTGCCCCGGGGCGCACCACCCTGTCGGAGGTGAAACCCTTCGTTTCCCAGGCCCACAACACCATCAGCACACCATAGATAAGCAGCATGGCTATGCTGTAGACCCGCAGCCGATCCAGGTCCAGCCAGTGTCTGGAGATCACTGATCTCGGCACTACCGCCGAGCTATGGTCCAGGCTCATCGCTCCCCCATCCGTCAATCTGTTCCGCGGCATCGCACATGCCCGATTTCTTCTTCGTACATGCCAGGGTCAGGCCCCGCAGTTCCGTTTCATTCTTATCGCTCGGGCGTCATTAAACAAGCACAATCCCGGCAGCGTAAATGCGCACTGTGGCGCTTGCAGAAAGCGTTTCTAAACTGAACAGCGCGCAGCCATGGCGCCCACTTTGCCGCCGCCCCCCGCATGCCGCCGGCAGGACCGGGCAACCAGCCCGCTTTAGCGCAATCCCTTCGTTTCTTGAATGAAACGCGGACAGCCGGGGAACGTGCCGCACCGCAGACCATCCTTTTGGCGGCTGGGTTGCGACGCGGCGCCGCGCTTCAACCAAAAGTACTGTGCCCCACCGGCAGCCGCTCATCCCTTTGGCTCAGGCCGGCAGCAATGCAGAGTGTTTCGCGCGCGCGGCGGCAAGGATCCAGGAAATAAGCACGATTCGCCTGAGAAACGCCGGCCGTGCCCGACGGACCGCGACGCGGCAAGCCGCGGCCTCGACTGGCGAGAATGCCTTGTAAAACAAGCGCCTTGCACAGGTGGCCCACGTTTTGCGTTGGCATGATGACCCGGCCCGGCGCTGGCCTTGCCGGGCAGGCATCACGAATGGCGCGCTGGCCGATGACGGTCAGCGGAGACCGCCCCGCAACAGTGAACGGAAGCCTCCAACAGACATGCAAGCAGATCGGAAACCTGCCTGGCACATCCACCGTCGCGAAGCCATCGCATCGCGCTCGGTGATGCCCGTCCTGGCAAGAATCGGCGCCGCTGGGCAGCAGGGAATCCCGTGCAGGGTCCTCTCTTCGGCCCAG
The DNA here is from genome assembly GCA_022041995.1 of Cupriavidus necator. Taxonomy (GTDB): domain Bacteria; phylum Pseudomonadota; class Gammaproteobacteria; order Burkholderiales; family Burkholderiaceae; genus Cupriavidus. The sequence continues at coordinate 945,125 of CP074381.1, read as the reverse complement.
CCACGCCGCGCTGCCAGGCAGATGCGCAAGCAGGTCCGCGGCGGCCAATGGCCGTTCCATGAGTGCGCCACCTGCGGTCCGCCTTGCATCCGGCGTCCGCACAGCTTTTTCCACCCGTAGCAGCAATGTCCTTACCTGAAGGAGATCATCATGCAAAAGCTCTTCGACAACACCAAGCGTTTCATCCTTGAAGAAGATGGCGTCACGGCAATCGAGTATGGCCTGATCGCAGCACTGATCGCGCTCATGATCATTGCCGGCGCCACGCTTGTCGGCACCAAGCTCAGCACCGTCTTCGACAAGATTCAGAGCGCGCTGTAATCGTTGTGCCCGTGCGTGCGAGCGGCCTTCAGGCAACAAGATGCCGCTCGCGCGCGCTTACCGGAGAGATGTCATGTTCAAGCAGGCTGAAGGCGTGGTCGCATTCATTCGGGCGGAGCGCGGTGTGACATCTATCGAGTACGCGCTCATCGCCATGTTGATCGCACTGGTGATCATTTCATCGGTCATGGTGCTCGGACAGAAGGTCGGCGACTTGTACGACACCGTCGCCCGGGCCATGCCCTGAGAAACCGAGCAGCCGGAACAAATCATGTCCACCGAATTCAACCCCCTGGCGCCGCTGGTTGGACCATGCGTCATTGCGCTGGTCCTGACGGCCGCGGCGACCGACATCCAGTGGCGGCGCATTCCCAACTGGCTCACGTTCGGCGCCTGGCTGCTGGCTTGGCCGGTCCAGATCTGCCTGCACGGATTCCAGGCTGGAACCTGGACGTGGGCACTTGGCTGGCTTACCGGCTTCTTTCTGTTCCTGCCTTTCTATCTGCTGCGTGGCATGGCCGCCGGCGACGTGAAGCTGATTGCCGCGGTCGGCGCCTGGCTGGGCGCGGGAATGGCCTTGCGCATTACCTTGGCAACCTTCGTGCTGGGCGGCCTGTGGGGCATCGCGGCCGCAATCCGGTCCGGGCAGGGCCGCCAGCTCTTCGAGAGCGTCACCGGCGTGGTCAGGACTGGCCGCGGGATGCCTTCCGTAGGCACCCTGCCCTACGGCGTCGCCATTGCAGCCGGCACGGTAGGAATGTTGTTCATGAGTGTCTGACGAGCACAGGACCATCTGGCTCTGGCCAAGGCGGATCTTGACGAGATGCAACAAAAGTTCAGGGGGACGGCAATGAACGAGCAACACGACACAGGGCACGCACCGCGGCTGCTCGAGCCGGTCACGAGCACCAGGGGCGTCCATGCCGAACACGGCATGCTGCCGCTGCCGCCGTGGCATGTACTGCCGCGCACCATAGCCGATACCGGGCTGGACATCGCGCAGTTGCTTGGCCTGCTGATGAAGGCCGCCTACCAGCACCGGACGGTCATGCTGGCGGTGCTGACCGACACGCTCAAGCTGCCGGCGCTGGTCGTCAATGAGATTGCCGCCGTGGCCGTGCGGGAGCGCTTGCTGGAAATCGCGCACCGTGGCTCCAGCGACCTGGACGTACGCTTCCGTCTCACCGATGCCGGCTATGCTCGCGCGGCCGAAGCGTCGGCGCGCTGCGCCTACGTGGGCGCGGCACCGGTCACGCTGGATGCCTACCTGGATGCCGTCAAGCGCCACTCGGTCAGCCATGCCGCCGTGACCAAGGCCGACGTCACCGCGGCGTTTCATGACCTGGTCATCCCCGTCCATTTGCTCGACGCGATCGGCATGGCCTTGAACACCTGCCGTGCCCTCATGATCTACGGCCCGGCTGGCAGCGGCAAGACCTACCTTGCACAACGGCTGGGCACCTTGCTGCCTGGCGCGGTGCCGGTGCCGCATGCCATCACCGTGGCCGGCGAGATCATCCAGGTCTTCGACCCGCTGGTCCATGTGCCCTTCGACGACAGCGAGGCATCGCTTGCGCGCCGCTCGCTGGACCGCCGCTGGGTCCTGTGCCATCGCCCGGTGGTGCTGTCAGGCGGCGAACTGACGTTATCCATGCTGGACCTGCGTCATGACCAGGCCGCCGGCTTTTACCAGGCACCGCCGCACATGAAGGCCAACAACGGCATCTACATCGTCGACGATCTGGGCCGGCAGATGGTCGGCGTCAGCGATCTGCTGAACCGCTGGATCGTGCCGCTGGACCGCGGCATCGACATGTTCACACTGCAGACCGGGGTGCGCTTTTCGGTGCCGTTCGATGTCTGGCCGGTGTTCTCGACCAATCTCGAACCGTCGGCGCTCGAGGACGATGCCTTCCTGCGCCGGCTGGGCAGCAAGCTCTACGTGGGTCCGCTGTCGGTGGACGATTACCGCGAGGTTTACCAGCGCACCGCCGCGGAATTCGGGATGACCAGCACGGACGCGATGTTCGACTTCCTGGTGGACAGCCTGCACTACGCCAGCGACACGCCACTGCTGGCCTGCATCCCGCGCGACCTGCTGCAGCTGGTGCATTCGGGCGTGCGCTACCACGGCCACGCCCCGCAAGTGACCGAGGCAGGCCTGCTGTCTGCCTGGCAGAGCTACTACGGGCTGCGCACCGTGGCCGATGCCGTGCCGGCACATGGCGCCATCCATCGATGGGCTGGCGACCACCGCGCCGCAAGCTGAACTGTACACCGGGTATTCAGACAACTGTAGGGGGAGAGTCATCATGAAGAACACACGTGCAATCCTGATGCTGCTGATTGCCCTCGTCGCCGGCGTGGCGGCGGTGGTGTCGGCGTCGCGATGGCTGGTCCAGCAGTCATCCGGCTCGGTCAAGCAAGTGGTCGTCGCCGCCAACGACCTGAATCTGGGGCAGCCGCTCAACGGCAGCCAGTTGCGCCTCGTCAACTGGCCGGCCGGCAGCGTGCCGCCGGGTACCTTCGAAGACCTCAAGATGCTGGAAGGCCGTGTGGTACGTACCAGCCTGCAGCGCGGCGAACCCATCCTCGACGCCAAGCTGGCGCCGGTGGGGACCAAGGGTGGCCTGTCGGCGGTGATCAATGATGGCAAGCGCGCCATCACCGTGCGCGTCAACGACGTCGTGGGCGTGGCCGGCTTCGCGCTGCCGGCAACTACGTCGACGTGATCGTCAATACCAACGACGAAGCCAAGAGCACCCAGGGCGGCAGCATCTCGAAGATCGTGCTTGAGAAGATCCTGGTGCTGGCGGTAGCGCAGCAGGTCAGCCGCGACGACACCCAGCCCAAGGTGGTCAATGCAGTGACGCTGGAAGTCACGCCCGACCAGGCCGAGAAGCTGGACGTGGCCCGCAGCGTGGGCACCCTCTCGCTGGTGCTGCGCAACCAGATGGACGTGGCCGACATCAATACCGGCGGCGCCACCAAAGGCACGCTGCTGGGCAAGACGCCCGAGGCACCGCCCAAGGTGGTTACCAAGACCGAGACCCGCACCGTGGTCAAGACCCGCACGGTGGCGGCGGCGCCCGCGCGCTCCGGCAACTGCATCGGCGTGCTGGCAGGCATGCAGGGCGGCGTCGAGTGCTTCTGAGCGCGTACGCCAAGGCATCCAACGAATTCTGAGCTGCTACACAGCCTCTCCGGGGGGAGATTCAAAATGAACCAGAAACGATCTGAAGCCGCAGGCAGCACCCGCATCCTGGTGCTGGCCACCATTCTCTGCACGCCGCTGGCCGCGGCGGCACAGACTGCCATCGAGGCAGGCAACCTGACCAAGGCGATCGCACCGGCTGCCTCCAAGGCGCCCCAGGGCCCGATGCAGATGACCATCAGCATGACGCCCGGAGCGAGCGCGCCGGCCACGTCGGCGCCGCCGGCGCCTTCCGCAGATGCTCGCGGCCCTAACTGCACCGGTTCCATTCGCAGTGAATCGACCGTGGTAGTGCCGGTCGGCAAATCACAGCTGATCACCCTGCCGGAGGCGGTACGCAACCGTACCCTGGGCAATCCCAACGTAGTGCAAGCCACCATGGTGTCGCCACAGACGCTCTATGTCCTGGGCCGGACAGTGGGCACCACCAACATGATCGTGCAAGGCCGCAGCGGCAGTTGCAGCATCATCAATGTGGTGGTCAATGCCGACGCCGGCGGATTGCAGACCTCGCTCAGCCAGTTGCTGCCAGGCGAGTCCGGCATCCGCGTGACCACGGCCGCCGACAACCTGGTGCTGACCGGGAGCGTAACCAACGCACAGGCCGCACAGCAAGCGATGGAGATCGCCCAGGCCTACGCCAATGCGGCGCATGGCGGCGATGCCAACAAGAAGGGCAATGTGCTGAACATGCTGTCGGTCGACACCCCGCAGCAGGTGATGCTGGAAGTAAAGGTCGCAGAGGTCTCCAAGACGCTGCTGAACCAGCTCGGCTCTGCGGTGAATCTGCAGGGCGGCTTCGGCTCATGGAGCGGCGCGCTGGTAACGTCATTGCTGACCGGCGCTTCGGCGGCCTTCTTCGGCAGCAAGGCTAACAACCGGCCGTTCGAGTTCGCCATCGATGCGCAGAAGAACGACAGCCTGGTCAAGATCCTGGCCGAACCGAACCTGGTCACCATCAGCGGCCAGGAAGCGAGCTTCCTCGCCGGCGGCAAGATCTATATCCCGGTGGCACAGGCCAACGTGCTTAACGGGGCTGGGACGGTCACGCTGCAGGAAGAGGAGTTCGGCGTCGGGCTGAAGTTCACGCCTACGGTGCTGGCCAATGGCCGCATCCACCTGAAAGTGGCACCCGAAGTGTCCGAGCTGTCGCCTACCGGCGCTACCGTACGCGGCGGCACCCTGGCCGGCCAGACCGTGCTGCCGGTGATTACCACCCGCCGCGCCTCCACCACCGTGCAGATGCGCGATGGCGAGAGCTTCGCCATCGGCGGCCTGCTGACGGACAGCGCGCGCGGCTCGCTCAAGGCACTGCCGGGTGCCGGCGAAGTGCCGGTGCTGGGCACGCTGTTCCGCAGCACGCAGTACCAGCAGGACCTGACCGAACTGGTGTTCATCATCACGCCGCGCCTGGTCAAGCCGATGCAGACCAACAACTACCCGCTGCCGACCGACAGCTTCTCCACGCCCAACCAGCTGTCGCTCTACTTCATGGGCAACATGGAAGGCGACGGCAAGCGTACGCCGCAGCCCGCGCCTGCGCCGTCACAGCCTGCCGCACCAGCCGCAGCACCCGCCGTGCCGCCCGCGGCACCGCGCAGCGAAGGTACGCCCGCCACCTCGATCTCGGCCGTGCCGAACGGCAAGCCGCTGGACGAGCCGGCGCCGGCCGCACGCGAACCGGCGGCGGCGGCAGGCACGCGCCCTGCCCTGCCCGCCCCGGCGGCGACCCGCAGCACGGCGGCTGCGCCACCGGCCGAAGACACGGCCGGGCGCATTGCCCGCATCGAAGCCACCGCCGCCCGCCTGGCCCAGGCCAGGGCCGCGGCTACGGCCGGACGCACCGCATCGGGCGGCAACTGATCCGCCGCCCCACCAGCAGAATCGGAGAACGACCATGAACAAGACCCTGAAGCTTTCGCGCGGCACCGCTGTCCTGGTTCTGGGCAGCCTGGCCTGCCTGGGCCTGTCGGCCTGCATGACCTCGACGCCGGTGTGGGATGGCCAGCGCGGCGTGGCGCTGGCCACCATCACACAGCTGCAGATCATTAACCCGGACGCCCCCGCCGGCCTGCCAACCGTCACCGGTACTGATGGCAAGACGGCGGTGGCGGCTATGAGGAACTTCGACCGGTCGCTTATAGGTGCCCAACAAGGTAACGCCGCGCCCAACTTCACCATCGACTTCGGCGCCGGCGGTTACGGCGGCGTGGGCATGAATGGCGGCTCGCGCTAAGGATCGTGGCTCGGCATGCACTCTCCGCGACGCGGGTGAAGCTCGGCATACGACTTGGTATCGACGAGCCTTGCTGGCATAACCTCCTGCCCCTCTACTCGGAATCTTTCAAATCAAGCTTTCCATGCCACTTCTCCCACCCACGCTCGCGCGCCGAGATTGGAGGGCGAATTGCACAGGTGGCATCGAAACTGGAGATAGCAACATGCTCAAGATCCTGATCGCATCCGAAGACGCCGACCGGCTGGCCGAGATCAACCGGCTCAGCACCGTCGTCGGCAACTTCCAGGCCATGTCGCTGCAGGAGGGCCCGGCACGCTTCCCGTATCATGCCAGCCGCATGCGCATGGCCGACCTGCTTATCCTGGAGTTGCCGGCCATCAGCGCATCGCAGATGCAGGCCATCGAGACACTGCGCCAGCAGCACCCCGACCTGCCCTGTATCCTGATCACGCAGGCGCCCAGCTCCGACGTGCTGATCAAGGCCATGCGTGCCGGCATTCGCGATGTGCTGTCGTGGCCGCTGGACAGGGGACAGCTCACCGAAGCGCTCAAGCGCGTGGAAGCCACCCATGTGCCACGCACGCAGGAGACTGGCCAGGTGATCTCGATGATCTCGTGCAAGGGCGGCGCGGGCACCAGCTTCGTGGCGGCCAACCTGGGCGATGCGTTGGCCCGGCACCTGGGCAAGCGCGTGCTGGTGGTCGACCTGAACCGGCATTTCGGTGACCTGACCTATATCGTCAGCGACAAGGCGCCGCCTTCCACACTGCCCGATATCTGCAGCCAGATCGACCGCATGGATGCCGCCTTCCTGGAAGCCTGCCTGGTGCACGTGGACAACGGCTTCGACATGCTCGCGGGCGCGGCCGATCCGGTCAAGGCCGGCCAGATCCAGAAAGACAAGCTGGAGTGGATCCTGTCGGTGGTGCAGCCTGCCTATGACTTCGTGATCTTCGACCTGGGCCAGAGTATCGATCCGCTGTCGATCTGCGTGCTGGACCACAGCGATCGCATCTGCGTAGTGACCGAACCCGCCATTGCCTTCGGGCGGCCGGGGCGCCGCCTGCTCGATATTCTGCGCGCGCTGCACTACTCCGCCGACAAGATCCGTCTAGTGCTGAACCGCAGCGGCCGCAAGAACGAGATGCCGCGCGCGACCATGGAAGAGATCTTCGGCATGAAGGTCGCCTTTACCCTGCCAGACGATCCTGCCGCAGTGGACGAAGCGGTCAGCCATGGCGAGCCCGTCGCCAAGCTGAGCCGGCGCAGCACCATGGCGCGCGCGCTGCAGGCGATGGCCACGCAGCTGTGCGCCGGGCCGGAAGCCGAGCGGCGCAGCCGGCCGGAAGCCGTATCGCCGCTGCGCCGCCTGATGCTGCGCGCGAAGAACACCTGATTGCAAGGATTGCAACCGGCCAAGCCCCGGTCAACAGAACCCGAAAACGAGGAGTCCACCATGTCCATCCGCGAACAACTGGCCGGTGCCGGGCCCGCCTTCACTGCCAACGGCCACGCCGCGATCCAGTTTTCAACGTCGGCTGCCTCCGCCTCGGGCGGATACCACCAGCTCAAGCGGGACGTGCACGAGACCGTGCTTGACCGCGTGGAACTCGAGCGTCTGGCCCGTTATCCACAGGAGCAGGTGCGGCAGGAGATCGCCGCACTGGTCAACCTGATCATCGACGAACAGAAGGTGCTGCTCAATGACAACGAGCGCCGTCAGCTGACGGTGGAGATTTACGACGAAATGTTCGGTTTCGGCCCGCTCGAGCCGCTGCTGAAGGACCCCACGGTGTCAGACATCCTGGTCAACACCGCGCACCAGACCTACGTGGAGCGGCGCGGCAAGCTGGAGCTGACCGACGTGGTGTTCTACGATGACGCCCACCTGATGAAGGTAATCGAGAAGATCGTGTCGCGCGTGGGGCGCCGCATTGATGAGACCAGTCCGATGGTGGACGCGCGCCTGCCCGATGGCTCGCGCGTCAACGCCATCATCCCGCCATCGGCCATCGACGGCCCGCTATTGTCGATCCGGCGCTTTTCCGTGAATCCGCTTCAGGTGGCCGACCTGGTGAACCTGCGCAGCCTGACGCCGCCGATGGCGCAGTTGCTGCAGGCGCTGTCGCACGCCAAGGTCAATGTGCTGGTGTCGGGCGGTACCGGCAGCGGCAAGACCACTCTGCTGAACATCCTGTCCGGTTTCATCCCCGAAGACGAGCGTGTGGTCACCATCGAGGACGCCGCAGAACTGCAGCTGCGCCAGCCCCATGTGCTGCGGCTGGAAACGCGGCCGCCCAATATCGAGGGCAAGGGGGAGATCACGCAGCGCGCGCTCGTGCGCAACGCCCTGCGCATGCGCCCGGACCGCATCATTCTCGGCGAAGTACGCGGAGGGGAGGCCCTGGACATGCTCAACGCCATGAACACCGGCCATGAGGGCTCGCTGACCACCATCCACGCCAACACGCCGCGCGATGCGCTGACGCGCCTGGAAAACATGGTCAGCATGGCCGGCCTGACCATGCCGGCCAAGGCCATGCGCCAGCAGATCGCCTCGGCCATCACGGTCATCGTGCAGGCGGCGCGCATGACCGACGGACGGCGCAAGATCATCAGCATCCAGGAGATCACTGGCATGGAGGGCGACATCATCAACATGCAAGAGGTCTTCACCTTCCAGCGCACCGGCGTGGACAAGGATGGCACGGTTCGCGGCAATTTCCGGGCGACTGGGGTGTATCCCAAGTTTGCCGAGCGGCTGCGCGTGTTCGGCGTTGGGCTGCCGGACGAAACCTATGACCCCGCCAAGCGCTACGAAGTCTGAACCGCCTGCACCGATATAACGACAGACAATCCGGGGAGCTACACATGAGCACAATCTTCTACGCCTTCGGCATCCTGCTGTTCGTAGCCGTGGTGCTCTGCGTCGAGGGCATCTACCTCTGGTGGAACAACGCCCACGGCCCGGCGGCCAAGCGTATCGAGGCGAGGCTGCGGGCGCTTTCGGCGGGAGGGCACGTCAGCGCCGAGCAGTTATCGATCCTGAAGAAACGTCTGCTTGCCGACTCGCCGCGCATGCAGCAGTGGCTGATGAGCGTACCGCGCATCGGCGCACTGGATCGCTGGCTGGCGCAATCCGGCAGCACCTGGTCGGTGGCGCAGTTGCTGGGCTACTGTGCAATGGTAGCGCTGTGCACGGCGGCACTGATCCCGCTGCTGCCGGTGCCGGCGCCGCTGTTGCTGGCCTGTGCGGCGCTGGCTGCTTCGCTGCCTGTGCTATATGTGACGCGCCTGCGCGCCAAGCGGCTCAAATTGATGGAAGCGCAACTCCCCGATGCCGTCGACATGATCAGCCGCGCGCTGCGCGCCGGTCACTCGTTCAGTGGGGCGCTGGGCATGGTCGGACAGGAAATGAAGGCGCCCATCGGGCCGGAGTTTCGCACGACCTTCGAAGAGATCAATTACGGCGTGGCGCTGGATGAAGCCATGACCAACCTGGCCATCCGCGTGCCGGTGGGCGACCTGCGCTACTTCGTGATCGCGGTACTGATCCAGCGCGAAAGCGGCGGCAATCTGGCGGAGATCCTCGACACCATCGGCACCATGGTGCGCGACCGCCTGAAGCTGTTCGACAAGATCCGCGTGCTGTCCGCGGAAGGCAAGATGTCCGCCTGGGTGCTCGGACTGCTGCCCTTCTGCACTGCAGGAATGATCCTGCTGGTCAATCCAGGATTCATGAGGGTGCTGTGGGAAGACCCGATCGGGTTGCAGCTGATCGGTAGCGCGCTTGTATCGATGACCTTCGGCGTGCTTTGGATGCGCAAAATTATCCGGATCCGGGTATGAGTGTGACCGAGGTGCTGTATTAAAACAGGCAGTGCTCTAAGAAGCAGGGCTTGGACAGCCATCCTGACGGGAGTCCATCATGCAAGGCATTATCCAGGGGTTTCAGACCGACCAGTTTTTCGTGCTTGCGCTGATCTTTGTGGCCGCGTTCGGCACGGTGTTCGGTGTGCTTTATGTATTCTCGCCAAACCGCATGCGCGGGCGGGCCGAACAAATCGCCGGCCAGGGCGGCCAGCTTGGGGCGGAGCCGGAGCGCCGACACGCCTGGGTCGAGAAGCTGGTGCAATGGTCGCAGCCTGTCTCGCGCCTGTCGCTGCCCAAGGAAGGCTGGGAGCATTCACAGCTGCGCGTGCGGTTCATGAATGCCGGCTGGCGGAGCGCCAGCGCCGCATCGTTATACTTCGCGGCCAAGACCGTCCTGGCCGTCGCTCTGCCAATGATCGGGCTGCTGGCTGCCAGCGGTCAGCCGGAACTGCAGGACCAGCAAGTCATGCTCTTGTTGCTGGCGGTGCTGGGAGCAATCGGCTATTACCTGCCGAACATCGTGCTGACGCGAAAGGTGGCACAACGCCAACGCACGGTGTTCGAAGAGTTCCCCGATATGATCGACCTGCTGACGGTCTGCGTAGAGGCCGGGCTCGGGCTGGATGCCGCGCTGATGCGCGTGGCCGACGAGCTCGCGCTTCGCTGCCCGGTGCTGGCCGATGAAGTCCAGCTGATGCTGCTGGAGCTGCGCTCGGGCTTCTCGAAGGAAAAGGCCCTGTCGAACCTGTCGTTGCGCACCGGCGTGGAGGACGTGGACAAGTTTGCCTCCATGCTGATCCAGGCCGACCGCTTCGGCACCAGCCTGGGCGACTCGCTGCGCGTACTGTCCGACATGCTGCGCACCAAGCGCCGCATGCGGGCTGAGGAACAGGCCGCCAAGATTGCGCTGAAGCTGCTGTTCCCGCTGATCTTCACCATTTTCCCATCGCTGCTCCTGGTGCTGCTGGGCCCCGCCTTTATCCAGATCTATCGCGTCCTGCTGCCGACCATGACCGGACAGGGCGGGTAAAACACCCGGGAAACCGCGATCGTTTCCCCCGGCTGTCTCCCGGTGCAATGCCGGCAAGACAGTCACTTGCCCGGACCTGGTTCCGGGCCTTTTTGCTTTTTGATTTCCCGCCGCATATCGTGGGACTTGACCAGGCCGGCCGCCTTCTTAAGAATGCAGGCAGTCCCCATGCCGCGGCCGCGGCCCATGCGGCGAGCCCCATTCGCCTCCGGAGTCCCCATGAAGCTACGCATCCTGAGCGACCTCCACATCGAACACAACATGCCGGAAGCAGTACCCGCCTGCGATGCCGACATCGTGGTGCTGGCCGGCGATATCGCCAACGGACGCGACGGCCTCGACTGGGCGGCGCGCACGTTCGGCCAGCCGGTGGTCTACGTGCCGGGCAACCATGAGTACTACGAAAGCAACTTCGAAGCTGTAGACCGGCTGATGGCCGATGCCGCCGCGACGCATCCGGGGATGCATCTGCTCAACAGCGGGGTAGCTGAGTTCGACGGCCCAGATGGGCGCGTGCGCGTTATCGGCACCACTTGGTGGACGGACTACACGCTGTTTGGCACCGAGCGGCGTGAGGATGCAATGCGGGCTTGCGCGGCGGTGATGCTGGATCACCGCCTGATCGAGCTCGGCGACGATGGCCGGCTGCGTCATTTCACGCCGCAGGATGCGCTGGCGCGCCACCAGGCTGCGTCGGATTGGCTGGCGGCGCAACTGGCCCAGCCTTACGATGGCAAGACCGTGGTGGTCACGCACCACGGCCCTGACCTGGGTAGCCTGGATCCACGCTATGCGCACGATCTGGTCTCGGGCGGCTTCCTGTCGCGGCGGCCCGACCTGGTGGCGCAGGCGGATTTGTGGATCCACGGCCACACCCACACCAGCTTCGACTACTGCATCGACGATTCGCGCGTGGTCTGCAACCCGCGCGGCTATGTCAGCCGCCGCACCGGCACGCCGGAGAATCCGCGCTTCGACTGGGGCTGCGTCGTCGACATCTGATGCCCGCGCAGGCCCTGCGCAGGCATTGCGAGACCAAGCAAGAAGCCCCGCCGGTTTGCGCCGGCAGGGGCTTAATTAGCCCGGGTCCTAGCTGCCGCAGACGGCGCTACTCCCGGCATCCTGCCCCATGATCTCCCGCGGAAGGTAAGTCAGGAATCCGGGCACTGCCAGGCTGGAAAAACCGACCCAGGATGCCGGAGAAACCGGGGAAATGCTCAATCCCGTCACGGTGACAGCAACGCCCGTGCAGGAAGCGCTGTCGCAGCTGGCACTGAGTCCGCCTGCATCGTACCAGTCGACGGAAACATTGGAGGAGTTGAGGCTGGGCAGAATTTGCTGCATTCGGTCGAGGACTGATAGCGATCCTCGGCCGCAGACTACCGCCTGCCTCGCGCCCCAGCGGGTTGCTTCTGCGACAGCATTCCAGGTATATAGCACCCGGCCGAATTCCAGTATGCCAAGCAGTATCGAAAAAAATAGCACTGCCACGATGGCGAACTCAACCGCTGTCGTACCTCTCTGATGCCTATTCATAAGCTTGCCTCATCGTAGCGGAGATATCGCCAAAGGGAATAGAGGTAAGGGAAGCGCTGCCGCCGGTATAGAACCTCGTAAATCCGAGCAGGTCGAGGATAGGGGTGAAGGTATAGCCGGTAACGCGGACGGTTACCGTATTGATTGCGGGGTTGCTCCCTTGGCCCATGTTGAGAGTGCATGCCGGATCTGCCGCATCGCAGATGGCCACCATGCTGGTATTCAGGCCCGGCACCAGGGCCGGCTGGGTGTCGGTCGCAACCGGCGTGCCGTAGACGACCAGCTGCTTCGCCATGGCGTGCGCTGTCACGCTGCCCGCCGCCTGTGTGCTCAGGTAGCGCGCCCCATCACGAACCGACTTCGTCAGCGTGTTGTATGTGTAAATGGCACGGCCAAACTCCGTGAGGCCGAAGCAGATTGCGAGCAGCAAGGCGATAGTGATGGCTAGCTCGACGAGTGCTACACCCTTTTGTCGCTTCTTCATCGATTTCCCCTACTGAACAAGAGCCGGGATCATGGGACCAAAATTGCCGCCGGCGAGACCATTTGTCGTGCAGGGACTACTGATCGTTGCGGCATTGCCCAGATACTCGAACTGAACCGTATCGGTAGGTCCGCCAATCGGTTGCAACATGAGCATGCAAGCAAAATCGACCACTTTTGAGGCGGCCGAGACCACCGGAACGATCACGAGGCGGCGGCTCATACCCAGCTTCGCATGGTCGCCAGTGCCACCTGGTGTCGCCAGATCCTTATAGCCACCCAGCATGTTCAGATCGGTGATCGCGTCGCCAGCTGCGACACTGGTGCCCGTGTCCGCATAGCTCGCGTATGTGAGCCGCTTGCTCTTGAAATTGGTCGCTGCTGGATCGGTACCACCCGACGAACCGGAATACGCCTGCTTGCCGTTTGGCCAGTTCTTGCTCGTATAGGCGTAACCCGTAAAGTCCGGCCGCATGACCGACTTGTCGCCGTTGTTTTTGTAGATGCCGAAGCGGCTGTTCCACTGGTCATCTACGGCCACCTTGGCCCCCGGGGTTCCAACCGTATCGTTGACCTTGGAGTTGCAGTACCCGACAGCCATTTCTTGTTTGGTCTCGTTGGCGTTCGTTGACCCATCGAGGTTGTACCAGCCCATTTCCCCAGGAGAGGCCGTCTTGGTGCCGTCGTATAGCACAGTCACCCAATCGCCAGCCGTAAACCCATAGTCGGGCGCGCTAGCCCCCGTTTTGGGAAGCAGGGCGACCGGAATCGGGCAAGTGCTCTGAGCATGAGTCCGGGTCGCGACACCCACCGCAGTGACAGCGGTGCTGGTCGGACCTCCGACCATCTGAATCAGGTAGGCTGCAATTCCCGAGGTAGCGTGATTGCATTTGGCGTAGCGCGCATTTGCCACCGGCGTAAAGCTCGAACTGTAGGAACCGCTGAGCGTGTCGCTGAACGTTACGTCAGTATCGACGATAGCCGCGGAGCTGTTCTGATACTTGACCTTGTTGGCGTTCCCGGCGGTCAGTCCGGCGCTGGTGGCCCTTGTCAGGGCATCCGCCGTCCCATCAAGTTCCTGCGCTGCCGCCAGCGCGCAGCTATCGACAGCGGACTGCAACTCCGTCTTCGCGACAAACATCGCGCCCAGGTCGATGACCAGTCCGGCCATGCCCAGCAACACGGCCAGGGTCAGGCCCACAATTGGAAGAATGACCCCTCTTTCGCTCTTTTTGTTATACCTGGACATATGCATCGCCCTCGGACAAGAGATATGAGCACCCGGCTTGGGCGGAAAGCGGGAATGCGCTCCCAGGCCCGCGTCATAGCCGGGCGCCATGGCTGCCAGCGACCCAGATAGGCATCCGGCTGACTACGCCGGGGCTTCCCGATACCTAGCTTCGTACAAGCATTCTTGGACATGCCAACGGCAATTGGTATCGGCCCAATGGCGGAATCAGTAGGTAGAGTCCCGGCCGGCTGAGGACTCGCCGGAGAACATGGCGGGATATCGGAACCGCGGCCAGTGGGGTCTCGCTTCCAGTTCGTGGCCTGCTCAAAACGGCATACATCGGTCTAGTGGTGCGATCAAGATCACTTACCAGGCTAGAAATTGCCGCTTGCTACACCTACTCAGATCTAATAGGGAGTGGGAAGTGGGCTCCACTAGCAACGACATGCGTTGCAGATTTGATTCATACCTCGGCCGCTCGCTTGTCACGGACAGGCCGTCCTGCAGCGCCGCAGCTACAGGTGCCACCGGGTCCGCAATGTTCGACTTTTGACCTGAGCGCCGCCGCGCCCGACTGGTACTGCGACCCAATCGGGATAGGGGCGGTCAGGTAATCTGACCGGTCCCCTCCCACACCACCTGGCATGCGGATCCGCACCAGGCGGTTGGAATGGTTGAGGTCGTCGGGCTTGTATGCTGGGCGCACAAAGAAAACCCCCGCGGGCTCGCACCCGCGGGGGTTTTCCAAGACAGCCCGCCCGTAAGGGCAGTCGGCCGGCGATGATTTACATCATGCCTTCCATGCCGCCCATGCCGCCCATGCCGCCCGGCATTGCCGGAGCCGACTCTTCCTTCGGCGATTCGGCAACTGCGCAGTCCGTGGTCAGCATCAGCGAAGCCACCGAAGCGGCGTTCTGCAGTGCGGTGCGGGTGACCTTGGTCGGATCCAGCACGCCCATTTCCACCAGGTCCCCGTACTCGCCCGAAGCCGCGTTGTAGCCGTAGTTGCCCTTGCCTTCGATGACCTTGGCAACGACGACCGAAGCTTCTTCACCAGCGTTCAGCACGATCTGGCGCAGCGGCTCTTCCATGGCGCGCAGCACGATCTTGATGCCGGCGTTCTGGTCCGGGTTTTCACCGGTCAGTGCCGAAATCGCAGCGCGGGCACGCAGCAGGGCCACACCGCCGCCGGGGACGATGCCTTCTTCCACCGCAGCGCGGGTGGCGTGCAGGGCGTCTTCCACGCGGGCCTTCTTTTCCTTCATTTCGACTTCGGTGGCAGCGCCAACCTTGATCACGGCAACACCGCCGGCCAGCTTGGCCACGCGCTCTTGCAGCTTTTCACGGTCGTAGTCCGAGGTCGCTTCTTCGATCTGGGCGCGGATTTGCTTCACGCGGCCTTCGATCGCACCTGCGTCGCCGGCGCCATCGATGATGATGGTGTTTTCCTTGCCGATTTCGATGCGCTTGGCCTGGCCCAGGTCGTTCAGGGTAGCCTTTTCCAGCGTCAGGCCGATTTCTTCAGCGATGACGGTGCCGCCGGTCAGGATGGCGATGTCTTCCAGCATGGCCTTGCGGCGGTCGCCGAAGCCCGGGGCCTTGACGGCGGCGGTCTTCAGGATGCCACGGATGTTGTTCACCACCAGGGTCGCCAGGGCTTCGCCTTCGACGTCTTCAGCGATGATCAGCAGCGGGCGGCCAGCCTTGGCCACTTGCTCCAGCACCGGCAGCAGATCGCGGATGTTCGAGACCTTCTTGTCGAACAGCAGCACGAACGGGCTGTCCAGCTGGACAACCTGCTTTTCCGGGTTGTTGATGAAGTACGGCGACAGGTAGCCGCGGTCGAACTGCATGCCTTCCACGACTTCCAGCTCGTCGGCCAGCGACTTGCCGTCTTCGACGGTGATCACGCCTTCCTTGCCGACCTTGTCCATGGCTTCGGCAATGCGCTCACCGATCGAGGTGTCGCTGTTGGCCGAGATCGCGCCAACCTGGGCGATTTCCTTGCTGGTGGTGGTCGGCTTGCTGACCTTCTTCAGCTCTTCAACGGCGGCGGCGACAGCCTTGTCGATGCCGCGCTTCAGGTCCATCGGGTTCATGCCGGCGGCGACGAACTTCATGCCTTCGCGCACGATCGACTGGGCCAGCACGGTTGCGGTGGTGGTACCGTCACCGGCGTTGTCGCTGGTCTTGGAAGCCACTTCCTTGACCATCTGGGCGCCCATGTTCTGCAGCTTGTCCTTCAGCTCGATTTCCTTGGCCACGGACACGCCGTCCTTGGTCACGGTCGGGCCGCCGAAGCTGCGCTCCAGCACCACGTTGCGGCCCTTCGGACCCAGGGTAACCTTCACTGCGTTGGCGAGGATGTTCACGCCTTCGACCATCTTGGCACGGGCGGCGTCGCCAAACACTACGTCTTTTGCTGCCATGTTCTGATTCTCCTAAATCTGTACGGTGGTAGTCGTCAACAAGTGATTACTTGTTCACCACGGCCATGATGTCTTCTTCGCGCATGACCAGCAGTTCCTGGCCTTCGACCTTCACGGCCTGGCCGGCATACTTGCCGAACAGCACCCGGTCACCCACCTTGACGTCGAGGACAATGTTGTTGCCCTTGTCATCCTTCTTGCCGGGACCGACGGCGAGCACTTCGCCTTGATCGGGCTTCTCGGCAGCATTGTCGGGAATCACGATACCGGACGCGGTCTTGGTTTCGTTGTCCAGACGCTTCACGATCACGCGGTCGTGCAAAGGACGCAGATTCATACGGACTCCTAGATACAAAAAGTGAGTTTTTAATCACAAATCGGGCCGGCTACCGGAGCGACGGCCGTCAGAAATGTTCAGGTGTCGCAGGAGCTGTTAGCACTCACCCCTGACGAGTGCTAATTATAGGGACGGGGTACGGGCATTTCAAGACAGGGGCTTGATGCGGGTTTTCCCGAGGGCTGCCTTGCAAGGGTGTCGAAAGGGATCGACGGGTAGCCGTTTCATCACCTGCCTTGGATGCGCGGCGGGTAGGCAGGCGGCCGCACCACGCGGCGCGGCGGTGCCCGGCAGGCTCTCCGTCCGACACCGCCTGATGACCAGCTTGGTGTGCGTTTATCTCAATGCAGTCGCGCTAGCGCGCCGACCCCTTCCCGGCCGCGCGGGTACGTGCGGCCTTGCGGGCCGCCTCGGAGCGGCCCGCTGCCCCTTTGGTGCTGGCGGCCTTCTTGGCGGCGGCGGAGCGCTCGGCTGCGGTATGCGTACCTGCCGCGCGCTTGGCCTGGGCAGACAGCGCCTTGGGAGAAGCCCCAGCGGTGCCCTCGCGCTTGAGCGCCTTCAGTGCGGCGCTGGCGCGCTTTGCCGTGCTTTCCGAGCTGGCCCGCCGCGGCGCGGCTTTGCTCTCGCCTGACTTGGCCGCCTTGGCAGCGCCCTTCTTCGGCGGCACATCCACGCCTGCGCGGCGCGCCTCGGACAAGCCGATTGCAATGGCCTGCTTGGCGGAACGCACGCCGTGCTTGCCCTTGCGCACAGCTTCGATCTCGTCGTGAACGAAATTGCCGGCCTGGGTGGTCGGCGCCTTGCCCGCTTTCTTGTCCGCCCTGGCGTGGGCGATAGTCGATGCCCTTGGCATGGTCGTCTCCATGACTGCCGCGGTCATCCGGCCTGGGCCATGGCAGATGCAATGTCCGCGGCGCTGATCAGGACCCGCCATCTGCCGGCGGGCTGACCAGAGTCCCACGCATATGTCGTTCCAGGCTCCCATCCGGGCTGCCATCGCCACTCACAGGGCGATGGTCTTCAGACTGCATGCCATATCTGCTCACCGTACCCCAAATCTACCTGGCCATGCGCGAAGCCAACCTGCATTGGCATGCCACCCCCGGCTCCCGCCATCGTCAGTATCTGGCACCAAGGGTCCCGTCACGCCTGGGGGCCCTTGTAGGAGCAATTCCGGCGTCTCATCGGCGCAACCCCGACAGCGCAAGCTGCGCCTGCTGCCTAGACTGGGCTTGTCGCCGCGCGTCTGCCCGGCAGGCATGTGCGGCATACGTTGCGCCGGACCCTGTTGGACGGCGCTTCCCGACAACAACCCTGGAGGTTTTCCATGGATCCGAAACAGCCCGCTCGCCTTACCCGATTTGCCAGCGTGATTGCAGCAGGCCTGGCAGGCCTCAGCTGCGCTGCGGCCATTGCCCAGACAACCGCCACCCCCGCCACCCCGGCCGAGCCGGCAACCCCTGCCGCACAGGGCATGCCGGCGGCGCCGGCAACACCGGCGATGCCGGCCACCGCAGCCAGCCCCGCAGGCGGTCAGGGCGTGCCGCCCGGCATGACCCAGATCCAGCCGCCGAAGGACCCGCTGGTGGAACGCCGCGAGGCGCGCCAGAAGGCCGCCGCCGAGTACAAGGCCAAGAAAAAGGCGGCCAAGGGTGAGTACAAGGACGAAGTCGGCGCTGCCAAGCAGGAGCGCAAGGTAGAGAACAAGGCAGCGGATGCAGCGGCCAAGCAGGAAATGGCCCCACCAAAGCAATAGCGCCAGCCGTTGCACGAAGGGTGGCCGGGATCAACCGGCCACCTTCTTTTTGCCGGGCATCGCCCCGCCGTTTGCCCTTCGGCGGCATCCGGACCCTGGCGGCTTGCAAGAGGCAGGATCGCGCCTAGACTCGATACGAGCGAGTCGCGCGCCTTTCTGCCCGGCTTGCCATCTGCGCCATGTCCGCTGCCCACCCACGCCACTGGTTCGCAGGCCTTCTACTGTCCGGCCTGGTGGGCGCGCTCAGCCTTTGCAGCACGTTTGCCGTGGCGCAGCAGAAGCCCGCGCCCGCGTCCGCACCCGTTGCGGCCCCCGCGGCGAAAGCCGCAACCGGCAAGGCCGATTCCGCCAGGCCGCGCGGCCTCAACCTCGCCAACAAGCCGCGCACGGGCGACTTCGACGTGATGGTCAACAGTCATGTCATCCGCGTGCTGGTGCCTTACAGCCGCACCCTCTACTTCAGCGACAAGGGCCATGAGCGCGGAATTACCGCCGAACTGGTGCGGGAATTCGAGCGCTACCTGAACAAGACCTACGCCAATCGACTGGGCAAGCGCCCGCTCACCGTCATCATCATCCCCACCACGCGCGACCGCCTGCTGCCCGACCTGGCGGCCGGCCTGGGCGATATCGCCGCCGGCAACCTGACCGAGACCGAGGCACGGCTGAAGCTGGTCGACTTTGCCGCGCCGCGTGACCGCAAGCCAGTGCGCGAGCTGATCGTGACCGGCCCCAAGTCGCCGGCGCTGAAGAGCCTGGACGACCTGGCGGGCAAGACCGTCCATGTGCGCCGCGCGAGCAGCTACTACGAAAGCCTGACTGCACTGAACAACCGCCTGCGCCAGTCCGGCAAGGCACCGATGCAACTGGTGCTGCTGCCCGACGCCCTTGAAGACGAAGACGTGCTCGAGATGGTCAATGCGGGCCTGCTGGCGATCGTCGTGGTCGACGACTGGAAGGCCGCAATGTGGGCGCAGATCCTGCCTGACATCAAGGTGCGCCAGGACCTGGCAGTGCGCGAAGGCGGCTATGTCGGCTGGGCCTTCCGCAAGAACAGCCCGCAGTTGCGGCAGGCAATCGACGATTTCTATATCAACCACGTCAAGAAGCAGGGCGTGGCGGAATACCTGCTCAAGCAATCCATGCGCCGGATCAAGCAGATCAAGAACAACACTGAAGATGCCGAATACAAGCGCTTCCAGCAGACCGTTGTCTTCTTCGAGAAGTACGGCAAGGACTATCACTTCGACCCGCTGATGCTCGCCGCGCAGGGCTTCCAGGAATCACAGCTCAACCAGCAGGCGCGCAGTCGCGTGGGTGCCGTCGGCATCATGCAGATCATGCCCGCCACTGGCAAGGAACTGAATGTGGGCAATATCAAGATGGTCGAGTCCAACATCCACGCCGGCGCCAAGTACATGGACCGGCTGATGACCAAGTACTTCCCGACGCGCACTTCTCGGACTCGAACCGGCCGCTGTTCGCCTTCGCCAGCTACAACGCCGGGCCGGGCAATATCGCCAAGATGCGCAAGGAGGCTGCGGCGCGCGGGCTGGACCCCGACAAGTGGTTCAACAATGTCGAGATCGTGGTGGCGGAGAAGATCGGCATCGAAACCACCACCTATGTGCGCAACATCTTCAAGTACTACGCGGCCTACCGGCTCATCGAGGACAAGGAAGCCGCGCGTGAGCGGGCACTGAAGGAAGTCCGGAAGTAGCCTGCCGCCGGCGCCCGCGCTGGCGGGACCGCGGTGGAACCGGGCCGCGCCAACCTGCGCCCGGCCACGCAGCAAGGATCAGTCGGCCAGGCCGCTGCTGTCGATATAGCCCAGCGCATCGCGCACCGCGCGCCGGGCCTTGAGCACATAGCAGACCTGGCGCTCGCGGATGGACAGTGCCACCACTTCAGCCTGCATCAGTTCCTGGAACATGTGTGCGGCACGCGGCAGGCTCAGCCCGACCAGTTGCGCCAGGGCGGCGGCGGGCAGCCCGTCCTCGCCGGCTTCCAGCAGCGCGCGGCAAACCGTGGCCCGCGCAGGTTCGGTCATCAGGGCAAGCGTCAGCGCGCTCTCTTGGGTCTCCATGGCCACACCTCGATCCTCTGGCGTTGTGCTCGGCCGCCCACCACGAGCGGCTGCCGGCCCTCTCCCGGTGCCGTTTCCCAACGTTCTACGCGGCTCGCAGGGCAAAGGCAATAGGGCCGCCCACGGGCTGCGCGATTACAACACCAGCGCTCACGCCCGCGGGCTCGCCGGCGACCCGACGATCGGACGGGCGGCGTCTACATGACCTCGATCACGCCGTTCATGGTCTCATGCCCCGACCCGCAGAAGATGTCGCACAGGAAGCCATAGTTGCCGCTGCCGCGCGCCGTTGCCGGCAAACGCACGGTCGCGCCTGGCGGCACGTCGGCACGCACGCCGAAATCCGGCACGCTGAAGCCCATGATCACATCCTGTGCCGTCAGTTCGAATACGACCGACTCGCCGGGACGCAGCGGGATGTGATTCGGGGTAAAGACGAACTTGCGCGCGTGGACGCGAATGACGCGCGGCGCAGCCGCATCGCCCCGGCCGGTGCCGGCCAGCACGGCCGCCCCGAGGCCGAGCATCCAGGCCAGCACCGTGCGCCGCCCGACCATCGATGACATTCTCATGGCCGGCTCCGGTCAGGTCGCGATCGGCTGCTCGGCCAGCGCGAACGCGCCGGACGCCGGTTTCGCTTCGATCTCGCGCCAGCCCAATCCGCGATAGGGCTGCGCGGCATCCCATGGCACCGGCAGGCGCTGCGGCTGCGAGCCCGGCGGCGGCAGGGGAAACATCAGCGAGCGTGCGGCGTGATGCGCAATGTGGCCGGTCATATGGTGATGCTCCTGATGGATGTGGCCGTAGAACACGGTCACGTTCGGATAGGGCATCAGCGTGTCGAGCACCTGCGCACCGTCGCGCGTGGCCCAGTCCCATTGCGGATACAGGTCGAACAGCGGGCGGTGCGTGAACACCACGATGCGCGCGCTCTTTGGTTGCCGCGCCAGGTCCGCCGCCAGCCACGCACGCTGCGCATCCCCGACCCGCCCCGCCGGATCGGACACGTTGTCGAGCACGACGAAATGCACGCCTTTGTGATCGAAGGTGTAGTGCGTCGGCCCGAACAGCTCCTGGTAGGCCGCGCCCGCATCGAGGCTGGCGTCGTGCTCGCCCGGCATCAGGTGGATCGTGCTGACGCCCAGGCCGGCAATGACGGACTGGAACTCACTCAGGCGCCGCCGCCGCTCCTGCGGATCGTCGGTGGTGTGCGTGAGATCGCCGGTGAACATGATGAAGTCGGGCGGCTGCCGCAGCGCATTGACGGCGGCGATGGCCTTGGGCAGCGTGCCGCGCGCATCCGGATTGGCCGGCCCCTGGAAGCCCCAGTGTGCGTCCGACAGCTGCACAAAATAGAAATCCTCATCGCGCCCGAAGGTCCAGCCGGGCAGCCCGGACGCAAACACCGCGCCGCCGGCGGCGCCTG
Source organism: Cupriavidus necator (assembly GCA_022041995.1). Lineage (GTDB taxonomy): Bacteria > Pseudomonadota > Gammaproteobacteria > Burkholderiales > Burkholderiaceae > Cupriavidus. The sequence goes on along the minus strand of CP074381.1, from coordinate 923,164 downwards.
CCAGCCTCAGGAAATCGCGTCGCTTCAGTGTGTTCATGGTGCCTCCGTCGCATGGTTGCAGGGATGTGCCTGTCATACCGGCTTGCGCGAAGCTTTATTCCCGGCGCTGCGCAACCGCAGGAAATCCGGGCGCGGCGGGAATAAACTGCGTGGAACGCCGGTATACACAGGACGTGCGCCACCGGCGCCGGCGCACAAACCGACCAAGGCACGCATGGATCACGCATCCGACGAACGCCGCCGCTTCGATGAGCTGGTGCTTCCGCACCTGGATGCCGCCTACAACCTCGCGCGCTGGTTGTCGGGCAGCGCCAGCGAGGCCGACGACGTGGTCCAGGAAGCCTTCCTGCGCGCTTACCGGCTCTTTGGCAGTTTCCGCGGCGAGCAGCCGCGGCCGTGGCTGCTCGCCATCGTGCGCAATACGTGGTTCACCACCTGCCAGAAGCGCAAGTCGGCCGGCGAGGTGTGCGGCTATGACGACCTGCGCGAGAACCAGCCCCTGCCGGCCTGGCACGATGGCCGGGACGACCCTGAGCAGTGGCTGCTGCGGCAGGAAGACGTGCGGCTGGTGCACCGGGCGCTGGAGCAGTTGCCGGTGGCGTTTCGCGAAGTGCTGGTGCTGCGCGAACTGGAGGAGTTGCCCTACCGCGACATCGCGCGCGTCGCGGATATCGCTATCGGCACGGTCATGTCGCGGCTCGCGCGCGGGCGGCGCATGCTGGCGGCGGCCGTGACGGCGCTGCAACAGCAGAGCACGGCTCAAGGGCCGGCACACGCACGCCCGCCATCCGGTGGGCTGGCGCCGGCACCGCACCCCGCCGGGGAGACAGGTCATGGACTGCAATGACGTTTGCGAACTGCTGCCCGCCTGCGCCGACGACGAACTCGGCGCGGCGGAAAGCCTGCGCCTGGAGCAGCACCTGGCGCAATGTACCGCGTGCACGGCCGAACTGGGACGCCTGCGCGCACTGCGCACGGCTGTACGGGAAGGCGCGACTTACCATCGCGCAAGTCCCGCCCTGCGCGCCCGGATCGCTGCTGCGCTGCCCGCGGCCTGCGTGCCGGCAGGCGGTGAGGCATCGCGCCCGCGCTGGCTCGAGTGGTTTGCCTGGCGCCCGGCCGTCAACGCCGGGCTGGCGGCGCTGACCGTCGCCTCGATGGCGTTCGGACTGACATTGTTCCTGCTGCGGGATGCCCCGCAAGACGCCATGGCGCGTGAAGTTGTCAGCGGCCATGTACGCGCGCTGATCGCGGACCACGCCGTCGACGTGGCATCCACTGATCGCCACACGGTCAAGCCGTGGTTCAACGGGCGGCTGGATTTCGCGCCGCCGGTCCCTGACATGGCGGCAGAGGGCTTCGCGCTCGTTGGCGGACGGCTCGACTACCTCCACGGGCAGCGCGTGGCGGTGCTGGTCTATCAACGCAACCAGCATCCGATCGATGTCTTCGTGCTGCGCGGCGCGGGCGCGCGCAAGGTGGCGCCTGACTTCGACAGCACCCTGACCCGGCAGGGCTACCAGATCACGCACTGGCAGGCAGGCGGCATGGACTTCTGGGCCGTGACCGATGCCTCGGCCGCCGACCTGCAACGCTTCAGCAAGGCATGGCGCATGGCCAGCGGCGGCACGCCATAGCGCTCGCGCCGCCGCCGGTCATCCTGCCAGGCCCGTCTACGCCATCACAAACGGCAGCTGCCGCTGGCGCTTGCCGGTCAGCGTGAACAGCGCATTGGCCACCGCCGGCGCGATCGGCGGCACGCCCGGCTCGCCCAGGCCGGTGGGGTTCTCCTGCGAGGGCACGAAGAACACGTCCACCACCGGTGCATCGGTGATGCGCGGCGGCGGATAGTCCGGGAAGTTGCTGTTCTTCACGGCACCGTTCTCGATCTCGATGGCAAACCCCGGCCTGGTCATGGCCAGCCCGAACACGCAGGCACCCTGGATCTGGGCCTCGGCGGACATCGGGTTGACCACGCGGTTGGCATGCACGCCGGCGGTGACGCGATGCACGCGCGGCTCGCCCTTCACCACCGAGACGTCGACCACATAGGCCACCACGGTGTTGAACGACTCGTGCACGGCCACGCCCCAGGCATGGCCCTTGGGCAGCTTGCGCTTGCCATAGCCGGACTTCTCGACCGCAAGCTGCAGCGCGGCGCGGTGGCGCGCGTGCTTCTTCTCGTCGAGCCGCGCCAGGCGGAACGCCACCGGGTCCTGTTTGGCGGCGGCGGCCATCTCGTCGGCGAGGGTTTCCTTGACGAAGGCGGTGTGCGTATTGCCCACCGAGCGCCACCACAGCACCGGCACGTCCACCTGCGGATGGTGCACCGACATCTGCAGCGGCAGGTCATAGTCGTTCTCGACAATGCCCTCGGTCATGGTGGCGTCGACACCGTTCTTGACCATGAAGGACTCGAACGGCGTGCCCTTCAGGATCGACTGGCCGACGATGGTGTGCTGCCAGCCCACCACCTTGCCCTGCGCATCCAGGCCGATGCGGGCGCGGTGCAGGTGCAGCGGGCGGTAGTAGCCGCCACGGATATCATCCTCGCGGCTCCAGACCACCTTGAGCGGCTCAGTGTGGCCGGCGGCCACCCAGGCCTTGAGTACATTGGCCGCCTCAACGATGTAGTCCGAGGTCGGCACCGCGCGCCGGCCGAAGCCGCCGCCGGCCATCATGGTGTTGAGCACCACCTTGTCCGGCGCCAGCCCCAGCGTGCGCGCCACCGCGGTCTGGTCGACGGTCTGGAACTGCGAGCCCACCCAGACCTTGACCGACTGCACCTTGCCGCCGGCCACTTCCGGCTGCAGCGTGCAGTTCAGCGGCTCCATCGGCGCGTGCGCCAGGTACGGGAAGCGGAAGTCAGCCTCGATCTTGCGCGCGGCACCGTTGATGGCCGAGCCGATATCCCCGCTCGCCGCGCGCGCCACCGTGCCGGGCTGGCCGGCCAGCTTTGCGTATTCGTCGAAGAGCGCCTGCGACGACACCTTCGAGCCCGCGTCTTCCCACTGGATGTCGAGCGCATCGCGGCCCGTCTTGGCCGGCCAGTAGCCGCTGGCAATCACGGCCACGCCGCTGCCGCCGCGGTCGACCGGCACTTGCAGCACGCCGCGCACGCCCTGCACCGCGCGGGCCTTGTCGGCGCTGAAGCTCTTGACCTTGCCGCCAAAGCGCGGCGGGCGCGCCACCACGGCCACCACCATGCCCTTCAGGTGCGTGTCGATGCCGAACGGCGTGGTCGCTTCCATCTTGCCGCGTGCATCCAGCCGCGGCGTGGGCTTGCCGATGATGCGGAACTGCGACGGGTCTTTCAGAGTGACCCGCTGCGGCACGGGCAGCTCCATCGCCGCGGGCGCCAGTTCGCCGAAGGTGGCACGCTGGCTGCCGGACGTGATGACGCCCTGCTCCACCTTGCAGCTGGCCGGATCGACCTTCCACTGCTGCGCGGCCGCCGCCACCAGCATGGCGCGGGCGCGCGCGCCCAATTCGCGGTACTGCTGGAACGAATGGTTCAACGCGGTGGAGCCGCCGGTCATCTGCATGCCGAAGCCCGGGTCCTTGTACGGGTCGCCGGCCGGCGCCAGCGTGGCGCGCACGTTGCGCCAGTCGGCGTCCAGCTCTTCGGCCAGCGCCATCGGCAATGCGGTGTGCACGCCCTGGCCGAACTCGAGCCGGTTCACGGCCACGGTCACGGTGTTGTCCGGCGCGATGATCAGGAATGCCTGCGGCGCCGGCGGCGGCGCCTTGGGGCTGGCGCCCTCCTGTGCCTGCGCCAGCGGGGCCACGCCCAGCGCCAGGCCGCCGCCGGCCAGGCCGGTCAGCTTCAGGAAACTGCGGCGGTCCAGCGTGGCCACGCCGGTGTTCGGGCGCGCTTCGCCGCTATTGCCGGCCTGGCCGCCTGCCAGGGCTTCGATGCCTCGGATACGCATATTGGTTTCCTCCCGCTCAGGCCAGCGCACGGGCGGCGTCTTTGATCGCCGCGCGGATGCGCTGGTACGTGCCGCAGCGGCACAGGTTGCCGGCCATGGCCTGGTCGATGTCGGCGTCGGTGGGCCGCGGCTTGGTACGCAGCAGGCCGATGGCGCTCATCACCTGGCCGTTCTGGCAGTAGCCGCATTGCGCCACATCATGCTTGAGCCACGCGTCCATCACGGCGCGCCCGACGCGGTCACTGCCGATGCCTTCGATGGTGGTGATGCGCGCGCCGGCAGCGGCGGATACCGGCGTCACGCAGCTGCGCGTGGCCTGGCCGTTGACGTGCACGGTGCAGGCACCGCATGCGGCCATGCCGCAGCCGAACTTGGTGCCGGTCATTTCAAGGTTGTCACGCAGCGCCCACAGCAGCGGCGTGGACGGGTCCACGTCGACTTCACGGGTCTTGCCGTTGACGTTGATATTGAGGGTGGTCATGGGGGACACTCCTTGGGTACGTTGCCCGCTGGTTCTTTCCAGTGCCCCGCCTGGCGTGAATCATACGGCGCAGGGCACTGCCCATGCGCCGCAGCCTGGCGCAAAGGACAAGTGAGGATAGTGCAATTTCGGTCACCTTGCCGAACACCATGCGCACTACCCTACCCCCGGAGCCGTTTTGCACGAACTTTGGGCATGTGGCGGCTGTCCCTCATGAATCCCTTCGCTTTCCGATTTCTGTCGCCGCAACAGTGCCATCGACTATTCCAGAACCCACCTGTCCCGACGCCTCCGCGGCACCGGTCCCGCACGCCACCGCTACCACGCGCGTGCCCGCGGCCGAGTCCCCGTCGGTGGCGCGGCTCGACAGCATCCAGGCGTTGCGCGGACTGGCCGCCGCGTTCGTGGTGGTCTACCACTCCGGCCTGGCGCTGGGCGGCGCCGATGCGCCGGCGCTTGGCTGGCTGACCGACAACGTGATCAAGCGCGGCCATGTCGGCGTGGACGTGTTCTTTGTCATCAGCGGCTTCATCATCGCCTGGGTCGCGGTGCTGGCGCGGCCCCAGCCCGAACGCCCGCTCAGCTTCATGATCCGGCGCTGCTGCCGGCTGGCGCCGCCGTACTGGACCATGTCGGCCATCCATGCGCTGCTGCTCAATCCGGTCACGCCGGCGGTGTTCGCGGCGTCGCTGGCATTCCTGCCGACCGCCACCGACCACGCGCCGTACTATGGTTATCCGGCGCTGTACGTGGGCTGGTCGCTCAACTATGAGCTGGCGTTCTACGCCGCCTTCGCGCTGGGCCTGCTGCTGGCCAGGCGGCGCGCGCTGCTGGTAGTGCTGGGGGTCTTTGCGTTGACCACGCTGGTGCTGCCGTGGTGGCGCTTCGGCGCGCTGGTGGCCGATCCCGCGCAGGGCTACCCGTTCGCCACGCCGTGGCTGGCCATGGCCAGCAATCCGCTGGTGCTGGAATTCCTGCTGGGCTGCGGGTTGGCGTGGGCCTACGCGCGCTGGCGCCACCTGCTGACGCCGGCCATCGCGGTGGGCATGCTGGCAACCGGTTGCGCCGCGTTCGCGCTGTCGCTGCCGCTGGTCGGGCCCGACTTCAGCCTGGCCGGGCGCGGGCTGCCCGCGGCGCTGCTGCTGGCCGGCGCCGTGGCGGCCGAGCACGCCGGCGTGCTGCGCGTGCCGCGCGCGCTGGTATGGCTTGGCGAGCTGTCGTATGCGCTGTACCTGACGCACCCCACGGTGATCGAGGGCGTCAAGCGCCTGATGCCCGAACTGGCGCCCGACCAGACTGCGCTGCAGCTGCTGCGCTTTGCCATCGATGCCGGCCTGGCGCTGGCGCTGGCCCTGCTGCTGCACCGCTGGGTGGAGCTGCCCGGCATCGCCGCCGGCCGGCGGCTGGCGCGGCGCTGACGCGCGCGCTCAGCGCTGCGGCATGCCGGCCAGGAAGAGATAAAGCGCGGTCAGGTCGGTATCGTTCATGCGTCCGAACGAATCGAACGGCATCACGCGGCTCACTTCGGTGCCATCGGGCCGCTTGCCGCTGCGCATCATCGCGATAAAAGCCGAGGCCTGGCCGTAGCGCGACATGGCGCCGCCCGGCACGGGGCGCAGGTCCGCCGCGGGCGGCCAGTCGGGGGGCCCGCCCGGTATCTTGCCGCCGCGGAAGTCCGGCCGGTGACACCCCAGGCAGGCATTGGCAACGTAGCCGCCATACCTGGCCGTGGGCGCCGGCTCCATTGCAGGCTGCACCGGCAGGCCGTGGTCGATCTTGGCGGCCGCGTCCTGCACGATGCCCACGCCGTACAGCGCCCGTACTTGCCATGGCATGCGGATCTCCGCGGGCGCCCCCATCGCCGGCGGCAGGCTGCGCAGGTATCCCACCAGCGCGCCCAGGTCCTCGTCGCTCAGGCGGTTGTAGTCCTCGCTGGGCATGATCAGCAGCGGCCGGTGCGAGGGCGCCACGCCATGGCGGATGCTCCGTACCCAGTCAACCGGCTGGTACGCGGCAATGGCCGGATTGGCGCGCGTCAGGTCCGGCGCGCGCACGCGCAGGCCGCCGGGATCGTCGATCACCTGCTTGCCACCGGCGCCGGCACCGTGGCACTCCATGCAGCCGCGCGATTCAAACAGGTACTTGCCGTGGGCAATGCCAGCGGCGTCTTCACGGATTGCGATGGGTGAAACCTTGACCGCGACAATGCGCACCGCCTTGCGCTCGCCGACCCATACCGCGGCATAGGCCGCCACGGCCACGGCGACAGCCGTGCCGGCCAGCCCCCATGCCGCCACCCGCAGAAATCGCGCCATTTGCTCTCCCCTGTCCGCCGCACTGGATGCAGCAGCTTGCCGCCAATGGGCCGGGGGCTGTCGGTGGGGAAGGCCACATAGCGGCGGAGCGCGCCCTCGGTCAGGCCAGCCCGGCCGGGGCCCGGTCGATGAAGCCGGTCATGCGCGCGAGCCGGCCATCGGCGGAAATCGTGGCGAAGTCGGTGCCGACCACCAGCGCCGGCTCTCCCGCCGGGCCCAGTTCCCAGGTGAAGCGCAGGTAATCGCCGTGCGCATCGACCGGGCTCACGCGGGTAAAGCGGAACCCGGGGAATTTCCCCTGCACTGCGGCAATCATCGCGTCAATGCCTGCATGACCGTCACCGCGCATCAGCGGATCGACATAGCTTGCCGATTCCGCCCACGCCAGCGCGATCAGCTCGCGCCGGCGCGCGGCGTCGGTCTCGTTCCAGGCGGCGAGATAGCGGTCGGCAAGGGCGGCGGGATCGGCGGCGACTTGGGCTTGGATGGCGGCAGACATGGCGTACTCCTGGTCTTGGTTGGGAATCCGTAAAGGGCCTGGGGTCAGGCCATGGCTGCATGATGGGCGCGGCGCGGCCGCGGCGCGATTACCGGGGAGGTTATCGGCGGGGTTGGCGAAGTGCTCGGGAATGGTGACGGCAAATGCCGCCTTAAGCTGGAGGCACCGCTTGCCGACCGCCCGAATGCGGAGGTCCGTTCAGATCGACGCGGCGGAGTTGGAAGCCGGTCTTTCGGAATAACAGCAGCGAGGCGTCGTTCCCAGGGGAAATCCTGGCCCGACAATTGGAAAAGCCATCAAGCGCCAGCGCCTGGATGGACCGGCGCAGAAGGTACGAACCCAAACCCTGATGCTGCGTGCCGGGAGCCACAGCTATCAACGCGATAACCGGAGCCTTGTAAAGGGCAAAGTCCGTGGCGAGGATCGTCCCGGCCAATTGACCTGACGGCGTTTCCGCAGCGAATGATGCCGTCGACAGCAAGGGGCCGTATTGATTTCTTAAGATAGCCCGGAGTTTGCGTCCCCATGTCTCCAATGGCGCGCTATCGACGGTGCCTGCAAAGGCGGAGTAAACCAGCGGGACAAGGCGCTCAAGGTCACCATCCTTGAGATTCCGAACCGCATGACTGCAAGAACCGGGGGCCAACCCGGAGCAAGCGCGCTCCCAAAGCAGATCGATATCCTCGCCAAGTACTGGCTCATTTGCACTTGAAGACATGATATTTGCACCGAAGAAGGGAAAGCCTAAGTTGGGATTCCAGGAAGTTTTGCCACGACTGTAAAGAAATGCCACCACCGTGATGGATCGCGATGGCCGGGGCCGTAGAATTCATCCCACTGTTCAATCCTCCATTCTGCAAAAAGCTCCTGAAGCGCTTCGGACCGGAACACCGAGCATTGGTCATCCTTGGCAAACTGATCTTTCTCCCCGAAGAAATGTCCGGCAAAAACCCCGTCAGGATACAGAGCCGCCGCGATACGCCTCCATAGATCAGCGAAGCTGGCTGGGTGAACATACTGCAACGCATAGCCAGCGTGAATCAACGAAACTCTTGGCAGCGGGATCTCCTGAAAATCTGCGCACACGGCTGATAGCCTCCCTCCACCCGCACGAGCTCTGAGGTGAGCCACAACGGTGGGGTCCTTGTCGATGGCAAGGACACGCCAACCCCGCCCAATCAGATAGAGCGGAACTACGTCACTTCCGCATCCCAGATCTATCGCGAAGTTCGAACTCCCAGGGCGCCCCGCAACATCGACAGCCGTGACAACATATTCCCGAACTCCTGCAGGATCTTCCATTGGCGTTCAGTTGAACTCACTCTCTAAGGATTCAAAAAAAGACGAGAATTCTTTACGAGTCAACAAAAACATCGGGTACATAGTCATCACCAGTGCACAAAATGTGAACAATACTCTGGTGTCCCCGGCCAGTATATCCAGGACCACACCACCAACCAACGAAGCCAAAGGTATCAGTCCGCCCGATAGCAATCCATAGCATGCGTAGACGCGCCCGAATGCGCCTCGCGGAATCACTCTCTGCAGGGTCGTTTCAAAAAATATGCTCCAGTATCCATTTGCGACCCCGGCGGCAAACAGAAGAAGAGAGGCGAGCGTGAAATTTCCGGTTCGGCTGAACAACAGAAAACAGCCACACATGAAGGCAATGATGGAAACTACAACCCGTGTTTGATTCAGGCGCGGCACAGGAACCTTCGCCGCCATGAGATACCCAATCAACACTCCCATCGAGAGTGCGGCCATGAGAAAACCGTACATCGGCACACTCGCACGTAACACTCCAGAAGCATGGAAAGGCATCAAGACAAGGATTGGCGTGGCGAAGAAGTTGATCACCAACGCCATGCTCAGGAACTGTCGGCCACCTTGGATGCTGGCAAGGGTTCCAACTCCCTGAAGGAACTCTGTCACCAGACTAGCGATGCCAACCGTTGATCGATTCGATCGACGTTGTGGCGCGAACAGTTCGTTCGGCCTGGCGCATGACACGCAACGCACAGCCAGAAAATAGGACAGGGAATTTGCAAGAAATAATGCACCGGGACCAACCAACCCATAAACCCACCCTCCGAGCATGTTGCCAAGCAGGTCGCCAGAACGCGCCCCAATCTTGTAGAGGGCATTCGCCGGCACCAACGCTGCCCTCGGAACGAGGTCCGGCAACATCGCGCCGAAAGCAGGTCGAAAGAATGCCGACGAAACTGCAATCGTTAGGCTGCAAAGCACCGCTAGAATCGGGAGCCACGACCCCAAGCTTCGCGGCGCCCAATGGAATGCAAAGGCCAAAGCGAGAGTCACGCAAGCGTTCACTGTGTCACAGAACATTACGACCGATTTTCTGTTTATACGATCTGCAACGACACCAGACAGAGGCAAACAAAGCAACGCAGCGACGCCACAGCAAAACAACGCAATGCCAACAAAGGATCCTGATTGGGTCGCCTCTTTGAGGAAGAATGAAATTGCAACCGTATGTGCGGAGCTCCCGACCAAGCTGACAAACTGACCCGACCAAACCAGTCGGAAGTTGTTGTATGCCAACGGAAATTTGGTCTCAGTGAAGCGTTCCCCTTGACTGACTTCCGACATCACTCATCCCCATTCACAGGCATTGCCTGGATGTGAACAACCCGGCGTCGCTTCTGCTCGGTCGGAATAAGAGATCGCTGTTCCTAAACCTGCCCGCAAGGTAGGCTTGATCGATCTGCCAACGATCAATCCCAATCCGGCTGAGAAGATCGTACATTTCCGGAAGCTCTTTTGCCGATACCTCGTTTGTTATTGTCGTGTTTACCGTGACATGCAGGCCATATTGCACCGCCAGTGCGATACGGTCGATGATCTGCGCGGCCTTAACACCTGCACCCGCATCATTCTTGCGTACCAACGCATTACCAGCCAGACCATCCAGACTAATGGCCACCCCTATCTCAACAGGAGCACTTTCAAAGATGGATCGCCGCCATCCCCTCACGGATCGGATAGCGCGCTGCCTGGCAAGCCACTCCAGCTTCCTTCTCGTGAGGAGCAGCCCGTTTGTGATGAAATACACGTTGTCGCAAATATCGAGAGATTTTAAAAAAATCGCCTTCCAATCTGGCCGAGTCAATATTTCACCACCCGTTAGCGTAATCTTCCTCACTCCGATCCTCTCCGCCTCGTCAAGAGTTCTGTCGATTTGCTCTCTGGGGTGATGCGGCTCGGCACTTGAAGACTCCGGATAACAGTGTTCGCACCGAAGGTTGCAGTGGTTGGTAGTCTCCAGGTGGAGACGGTATGGCTTCTTGTAGCAATCCAGTCGCTTATCAACTCGATTGCGAGAGTCTGGCCAGCTGGTAGACGGGGCTGGCGACTGAAATTCTGCCTCGTAGATTTGCAGCGTTCTTTGATACGCTTCGGCGTGAGCTTGGAGCGCTTGCTGCGATGTTCCTGGTATGCCGTTGGTATGCTCAATGAAGAAGCCAAAGGCGTTGTCGCAGTAGTCTCGATACAGGCTGGTACTCAAAATCAGCGCATGCCAGTACTCGTCCACGAGCGCGGATGGCACAAGTGGTTCTTGAGTCTTTGCGCTGATCCAAAGGAAACGGCGTGCCTCTCGCTCGAGTTCGTCTGCCATGGAACCGAATGGACTCTTGAGGCGAAATCGCTCAGTGACCACCGAAAGATCGAAGTCACGCCAAGTCGTTGACGTCGTCAGATTTGATCTCAGAGACATAGGATTCTCCCCGCGGAAGTTCTGACCGAAGAAGCACGCCTAATAACTAGAACCTAGTTATTTGCCGATCACGTATTGCTATTGCAGGAGTCCACGAGGTGACCTGCATAGGTGGAGTGATAGCCAAAGTGCTTGCCGTGCCCAGTGCAGCGCTTGATGGCTTTCGAGAGAAAAATATAAACCTTTGACATTTCAATACTCCTTTTAAAAATGCCAACGTTTGCGTTGGCGTTACGGAGCGTCTTAGGAGCGACGCCCCATTTCCTCCACGTGCACGCGAAGCTACAAATACTGATGCCACAAAGATTTTCCGGCAGCTGGATCGACCTTTATGCCGACTCAATCAGTCACTAGAAGATCGCCGTCGTCCAAGTAGATCTGCTTTCAGAGTGGTTCGTCATTCCGCGTTAGTAAGTAGGATCTTTCCCATCATCCCTGCGGAAAACTCCGAAGATTACGACGAACATTCGGGCGCCCCGCGGTGGTTCCGCCTTTGAAACCGTGTTGCCGCTAATGAATAGCTATGGGAAGGGACTAAGGCGTTGGCGCCAATGGCGCGCCCCTGGCGCTGATCGCCCCGATGAGCGGCCTAATTCCCTACAAGGAAACTGATATTGTGAAGCGCGCTGGCCTGGCAGGATCGCGGAGAGTTCTCATGCCGCCCCTACCAAAAAATCGCCCCCAGCACCAGTGGCAAGAAAGCCCCCAACCTGCCCCCTGTCCTGCCGATGGCCGCGTCCTAATCCTCGCTACATTGCCCCTACGCTGGGCGGCAGTCCGTCCCCGCATCCGGGGGGCCGTGCCGCCCGGGTGCGCCGGGCAAGCCGCCTCCTTCCCACCCAGACGCACCGCCTTTTTGCATCGTTCTCGTCCATGACGCTCGACACGGCCCCGCCGAGCCACCAGGCCGCTCCAGGCCCTTCCGCCCCGCAGCGCCGCTGGCTGCCCTTGCTGCTGGCCGGCGCCGGCTATTTCGTGCTGGCGGCGGCTGCGCTGTGGCTGGCGCGGCTGCCCGGTACCGTGGCGGCGGTGTGGCTGCCCAACGCCTTCGGCCTGGGCCTGCTGCTGCACCGGCCGCGCGCGGAGGGGCCGTGGCTGCTGGCGGGCATGGTGGGCGCCAGCGTGCTGGCCAACCACGCGGCCGGCGACAGCGTCGCCACCGCGCTGATGCTGACCGGCGCCAATCTGGCCGAGATGCTGTTCGCGCTCGGGCTGCTGCGCCTGCTGGACCGGCATGCCGTGCTGGGGCGCCGCGGTCCGCTGGCTGCCTTCGCGGTGATGCTGGCGGTGGGCGGCATCCTGGCGCCGGCACTGGGGGCCACCGCCGGCGCCATGGCCATCGCCACCACCCATGGCACCAGCTTCGCCTCGGTCTGGTGGACCTGGTGGCAGGCCGACGCGCTCGGCATGGCGCTGTTGCTGCCGATGATGTTGTCGATGACGGCGATGCGCGTGCGCGCCGCCGTCGCGCGGCGGCTGCTGGCGCCGCAGGCGGGCGCGCTGGCGCTGTGCCTGGCCATCGGCGCCTTCGCGCAGTGGCAGGGCCAGGACCCGTTTGCCGCGATGTCGCTGCCGCTGGTGCTGGTGGCGCTGGCCGGCAATCCGTTTGCCACCGCGCTGCTGACGCTGGTTGCCACGCTCTGCCTGCAGGCGCTGATGCTGCTCGCGCACCGCCATGAAGCGGTGCCGCTGTCGGCGGCGGTGATCATGGTGTTCCCGGCCTGCATCGCCTACCTGACCGAGCAGAACCGGCACGGCCGCGCCAGCCTGCGCAGCAGCGACAAGCGCTTTCGCCAGGCCATGGAGCATTCGGCCATCGGCATGGCGCTGGTCGACATGGACGGCCGCTGGCAGACGGTCAACCGCGCCATGACCGAGTTGCTGGGCTACAGCGCGGCCGAGCTGCGCGCGCTGAGCTATCAGCAGCTGACCCACCCCGACGACCTGACCGGCGACCTGCGCCAGGTCGACAACCTGCTGTCCGGGAAGATCGAGTCCTACCGCCTGGAAAAGCGCTACCGCCACAAGGACGGCCACTACCGCTGGGTCCTGCTGGCGGTATCGCTGGTGCGCGACGAACAGACCGGCGAGCCGCAGCACTTCATCACCCAGGTGGAAGACGTCCACGCGCGCAAGCTGGCGCAGCAAGAGCTGGAACGGCTATCGCGCCGCATCCAGCTGGCGGCTGAGGCCGGCGGCGTGGGCATCTGGGAGTGGGACTTCACCAGCGCCGGCATCACCTGGGATGCGCGCATGCACGCGCTGCACGGCACCGACCCCGCGGGCGGCACGCCAGTGGTGGAGCAATGGATCGCGATGCTGCATCCGGACGACGTCAGCCGCGTCAGCGGCGAGATGCGCCAGGCCATCCGCGGCGAGGCGCCGTTCGATACCGAATACCGCATCGCGCGTCCCGGCGGCAACGTGCGCCACGTGCGCGCGATGGCCATGGTCACGCGCACCGACGATGGCACCGCGCAGGCCCTGGTCGGCACCAACTGGGACATCACCGAGCAGCGGCGGCTGACCGAGGCGCTGTTCGAAGAGAAGGAGCGCCTGCACATCACGCTGCGCTCGATCGGCGATGCGGTGATCTGCACCGATGCGACCATGCACGTGACCTTCATGAACCCGATCGCCGAACAGCTGACCGGCTGGACCATGGCCAGCGCCAACGGCCTGCCGCTGGAGCAGGTCTTCCGCATCGTCGACGAAGCCTCCGGCGACCCCATCCCCAGCCCGGTCGAAGCCTGCCTGCGCACGCTCGCCCCCGCCTACCTGCAGGTCGGCGCCGTGCTGCAGAGCCTGACCGGCGAGCGCCACGACGTGCAGGACTCGGCCGCGCCCGTGCTGACCGCGCGCGGCGAGGTGCTGGGCGCGGTGCTGGTATTCCAGGACATCACTACCGCGCGCGCGCTGCAGCGCGAGCTGGCGCGTTCGGCCATGCACGATGCGCTGACCGGGCTGCCCAACCGCACCTGGTTCGAGCAACGCCTGCGTGAAGCCTGCGACGCGGCGCGGCTGCATGGCCACCGCGCCGCGCTGTGCTTCATCGACCTGGACCGCTTCAAGATCGTCAACGACACCGCCGGCCACGGCGCCGGCGACGTGCTGCTGCGCGAACTGGGCTACATGATCCGCAATCATGTACGCCCCGACGATGTGCTGGCGCGCCTGGGCGGCGACGAGTTCGCGCTGCTGCTCAAGGACTGCACCGTCGACCAGGCCGAACAGGTCTGCCAGGGCGTGATCGACGCCATCCGCGGCCGCCGCTTCCCGTGGGAAGGGCGCGTGTACGACGTGGGCGCCAGCATCGGCATCGCCGCCATCGACCTGGACGTGCCCCCGGTCAGCGAACTGATGAGCCGCGCCGACGTGGCCTGCTATGCCGCCAAGGCCGCCGGCCGCAGCCGCGTCTCGGTCTACCGCCGCGACGAGAGCGACGCCCGCCGCCACCACCGCGAGCTGGAAGTCGCGGCCGGCATCCATTCGGCGCTCGAAGCCAATCGCTTCCGCCTGTTCGCGCAGGAAATCCGCGCACTGCAGCCCGAGGAGAACGAGGCCGGCGCCGACCACCGCCATATCGAGATCCTGGTGCGCATGGTCGACGAGCACGGCGAGCTGATCATGCCCGGCGCCTTCATTCCCGCCGCCGAGCGCTACGACCTGATGGGCCATGTCGACCGCTGGGTCATCCGCAACGTGCTGCGCGGCTACGGCGAACGCCTGGGCGCCGTGCCCGGGCTGTCGGTATCGATCAACCTGTCGGCCAATTCGCTCGGCGAGCCCTTCCTGCTGCCCTTCCTGCATGCCGAGCTGGAGGCCAGCGCCCTGCCCGCCAGCCGCATCCGGCTGGAGATCACGGAGACCGCGCTGATCAACAACATGGCCGCGGCCAACCGGCTGGTAGCGGAGATGCGGCGCGCCGGCTGCACCGTGTCGCTGGACGACTTCGGCTCGGGCCTGTCGTCGTTCGCCTACCTGAAGCAATTCCCGGTGGACTTCCTGAAGATCGACGGCAGCTTTATCCGGCAACTGGCCGACAACGCGGTCGACCGCGAGATCGTCAGCTCGATCAATGACATCGGGCACCGGCTGGGGGTGCGCACGGTGGCGGAGTGGGTGGAGGATGAACGCACCCTCGATGCGCTGCGCGCGATCGGGGTGGACTATGCGCAGGGGTATGTGATCGGGCGGCCGGTGGCGCTGGACGTGTTCCTGGCCGGATGCCAGCAACGCGACGCGCAGGCATCCTGATCCGCCAGCCAGGGTGCCGGGCCATGATAAATTCGGCGCCTGTCGCATGGCCGCATGGCCGAACCCAAGGGGAACCCGTTGTCGCTCGTGTCCGACTCTATGCCGGCGCCGCTCTATGCGCGCGTCAAGCAGCACATCAGCAGCAGGATCGCTGACGGCAGCTGGCCGCCGCATCACCGCGTGCCGTCTGAGACCGAACTGGTCGGGTCCCTGGGCGTGAGCCGCATGACCGTGCATCGCGCGCTGCGCGAGCTGACCGCGGAGGGCATGCTGGTGCGGCTGCAGGGTGTCGGCACGTTCGTTGCCGAACCCAAGCGGCGGACCGCGCTGTATGCGGTCAACAATATTGCCGAAGACATCGCTTCACGCGGGCACCGGCATCATGCGCGCGTCATCAGCCTGGAGGCGGAACGCGCCGGCCCGGCACAGGCCGCGGCACTGGAGGTGGCGCTGGAGGAGCGGGTGTTCCATTCCGTGATCGTGCACTACGAGGACGACGTGGCGATCCAGCTGGAGGACCGCTATGTCAATGCCGCGGTGGCGCCGGACTACCTGGCGCAGGATTTCACCAGCGAAACACCCTACCAATACCTGTCCCGCATCGCGCCGCTGACTGAAGGCGAGCACGTGGTCGAGGCCGTGCTGGCGCTGCCGGAAGAATGCGGGTTGCTGGCCATCCAGCGGGGCGAGCCATGCCTGCTGATCCGCCGCCGCACCTGGTCCGCGGGCCGCGTGGTGACATCGGTGCGGCTGGTGCATCCCGGATCCCTGCATCGCCTGGAAGGCCGGTTCACGTCCTAGGCCCGGAACCTGCCGCCCTGCCAGGGCACAAGAGACCCCAACATCATTTGTGATTAAAGCGCCGCGCTGGCGCTGATCGCCTACGGGATTACCCCGATTTATACGTACTTGTATATACAGGAATATACATGCCTATGCGTCGCCCAAAAAAGCGAGCGTTCCAGACCAGCACGACCGAAGGAGTTCCCGTGACCAAGACCACCACCACCACGCGTTTCCGCGACACCGAAATCCGCGCCCCCCGCGGCACCACGCTGACGGCCAGGAGCTGGCTTACGGAAGCCCCGCTGCGCATGCTGATGAACAACCTCGACCCCGAGGTCGCGGAGAATCCGAAGGAACTGGTGGTCTATGGCGGCATCGGCCGCGCCGCCCGCAACTGGGAATGCTATGACCGCATCGTCGAGGCCCTGATCCGCCTGGAAGACGACCAGACCCTGCTGGTGCAGTCGGGCAAGCCCGTCGGTGTGTTCCGCACCCATCGCGACGCGCCGCGCGTGCTGATCGCCAACTCCAACCTGGTGCCCCACTGGGCCAACTGGGAACACTTCAACGAACTCGATGCCCGGGGCCTGGCCATGTACGGCCAGATGACCGCTGGCAGCTGGATCTATATCGGCAGCCAGGGCATCGTGCAGGGCACCTATGAGACCTTCGTCGAAGCCGGCCGCCAGCACTTCGGCGGCGACCTGAAGGGCCGCTGGGTGCTGACCGCCGGCCTCGGCGGCATGGGCGGCGCGCAGCCGCTGGCCGCCACGCTGGCCGGCGCCTGTTCGCTGAACATCGAATGCCAGCAAAGCCGCATCGACTTCCGTCTGAAGACCCGCTATGTCGACGAGCAGGCCACCGACCTGGACGACGCGCTGGCCCGCATCGACCGCTATACCTCGCAGGGCAAGGCGATCTCGATCGCGCTGTGCGCCAACGCCGCCGAGGTGCTGCCCGAGCTGGTGCGCCGCGGCGTGCGCCGGACATGGTCACCGACCAGACCAGCGCGCATGACCCGCTCAACGGCTACCTGCCGGCCGGCTGGAGCTGGGACCAATACCGCGAGCGCGCGCAGCGCGAGCCGGCGGCGGTGGTCAAGGCCGCCAAGGCGTCGATGGCCGCGCATGTGCGCGCCATGCTGGCGTTCCAGCAGATGGGCGTGCCGACCTTCGACTACGGCAACAATATCCGCCAGATGGCCAAGGAAGAAGGCGTGGCCAACGCCTTCGACTTCCCCGGCTTCGTGCCCGCCTATATCCGCCCGCTGTTCTGCCGCGGCATCGGGCCGTTCCGCTGGGCCGCGCTGTCGGGCGATCCGCAGGACATCTACAAGACCGACGCCAAGGTCAAGGAACTGATCCCCGATGATGAGCACCTGCACCGCTGGCTCGACATGGCGCGCGAGCGCATCAGCTTCCAGGGCCTGCCGGCACGGATCTGCTGGGTGGGCCTGGGCCTGCGCGCCAAGCTGGGCCTGGCCTTCAATGAGATGGTGCGCAGCGGCGAGCTGTCGGCGCCGGTCGTGATCGGCCGCGACCACCTGGATTCGGGCTCGGTCGCCAGCCCCAACCGCGAGACCGAGGCCATGCAGGACGGCTCTGACGCCGTGTCCGACTGGCCGCTGCTGAACGCGCTGCTCAACACCGCCAGCGGCGCCACCTGGGTCAGCCTGCACCATGGCGGCGGCGTCGGCATGGGCTTCTCGCAGCATTCCGGCGTGGTGATCGTTTGCGACGGCACCGATGAGGCCGCCGCGCGCATCGCCCGCGTGCTGCACAACGACCCCGCCACCGGCGTGATGCGCCATGCCGACGCCGGCTACCAGATCGCCGTCGACTGCGCGCGCGAACAGGCCTGAACCTGCCGATGCTGAACCACGCATCGCGCGACTGACCCGCGGCCAGCAAGAGCCGTTCTGCCGCCGGGGCGCCACGTTCGCCTCGGCCGGCGCCTTATCGTTTACGGAGACACCCATGTCCATCGACACCACCGCCGGCGCGGCGGTCGCGGCGCCCCAGGCGCAGCTGTCACGCACGCGCGCCATTGCCGCCATCACCATCGGCAATGGCCTGGAGTTCTACGATTTCGTCGTCTACAGCTTCTTTGCCACGCTGATCGGCCGGCTCTACTTCCCGGTCGACAACCCTACCGGGCAACTGCTGATGTCGTTCGCCACCTTTGGCGTCGGCTTCCTGATGCGCCCGCTGGGCGGCCTGCTGATCGGCATGTACGCCGACCGCGCCGGGCGCAAGCCGGCGGTGGCGCTGACGCTGTGGCTGATGGGGCTGAGCTCGCTGATTTTCGTGGTGACGCCGCCGTACGCGCAGATCGGCATCCTGGCACCGGTGATGGTGGTGACGGCGCGGCTGGTGCAGGGCTTTGCCATCGGCGGCGAGATGGGCGCATCGACCGCGCTGCTGCTGGAATACGCCGATGACCGCACGCGCGGCTTCTATACCGCATGGCAGCCGTTCAGCCAGGGCCTGGCGGCGCTGCTGGGCGCGATCACCGGCCTGGTGCTGAGCAACGTGCTGGCGCCGGCCGACCTGGAAGCCTGGGGCTGGCGCCTCGCCTTCCTGATCGGCATCCTGGTGATCCCGGTCGGCCTGGTGATCCGCCGCCGGCTGGAAGAAACCGCGCCCGCGCGCCACGGCGAGCACGCCGCGCAATGGCCGCTGCTGCGCCGCCATGGCCGCGAGGTGATCGCCAGCATCCTGCTGATGATCGGCCTGGCCTCTTCGACCTATATCGTCGTGTACTACCTCAGCAACTACGCGGTCAGCGTGCTGAAGATGCCGCTGTCACTGGGCATCTGGGCGGCGTGCGTGGCGGCGCTGGTGCAGGTGGTGCTGTCGCCGTTCGCGGGCTGGCTGGCTGACCGCATCGGCCGCAAGACCGTGGTGCTGTGGTCGCGCGTGGCGC
Source organism: Cupriavidus necator (assembly GCA_022041995.1). Lineage (GTDB taxonomy): Bacteria > Pseudomonadota > Gammaproteobacteria > Burkholderiales > Burkholderiaceae > Cupriavidus. The sequence goes on along the minus strand of CP074381.1, from coordinate 904,230 downwards.
TGCTGGCGATGGTCTACCCGGCCTTCGTGCTGATCAACGCCGAGCCGTCGCTCACGCGCCTGCTGGTGGTGGTGGGCTGCCTGTCGGTGCCGATGTCGATGACCGCGCCGGCCTCGATGGTGCTAGTCAGCGAAGTGCTGCCGCAGCGGCTGCGCGCCACCGGGCTGTCGATCGCCTATTGCGTGGCGATCGCGATCTTCGGCGGCTTTGCGCAGTATTTTTCGACCCGGCTGATCCAGATCACCGGTGACGTCAACGCGCCCGCGCTGTATGTGATCGGCTGCGGCCTGGTGTCGCTGATCGGCCTGGCGATGGTGCCGGAAACGCTGGGGCGCAGACTGAAATAAGCGGCGGCTGGCGCCGCCCGTCCTGCGAGCCGTTCTCCCTCCTCCCCCTCCTCCCCTCCTCCCACGCCCCTCGCCAGCGCCGCGCCACGCGGTCAGCGAGGGCGCCTCATGCATCACTTCTCCATTCATTGCGTCCGGCCACGCTGTCAGTCCGGCCTGCCCAAAACCGCGGGTTAACGCTTATAAGCTCGTTCGGGTTTCCGAACGGCACTGTCGCAGCCCGGTCCGGATTCCCGAACCGTGCGCCGGAAGCACTTCAATTTCCACTTTTTATTCAAAGAGTTACCTGGCCGCGCAAGGCACTTCGGGCTGGCACGGCGCGTGCAATATAGGCCGCCGCTAACAGCGTCAGACAGGTCGGCCGGCACGCATCCCGGCGCGCCGGCCCATGCCAAAAAACAAAGGAGGACACACATGACCGACCCCGCCTTGCCCACCCCCTTCGCCACCCCGGCGAACCCCGGCACCTGTTGCCGCGCTGAACCACGACAAGGCCGGCCCGGCGCCGCGACATCGCCGCCCAGCCTTCCTGCAATACACAGACGCCCGTCCCTGCCACAGGAGACGGACGCACAGGCCTGATCCACGATGAAACTGAATCGACTGCCCACCCTGATCTTCATTGCGATGCTGCTAGGCGTGCTGGTCGGCACCGCCGCGCACAACATGGCGCCGGACGCCGCCACTGCCAAATCGATTGCGGACCACCTGTCCATCCTGACTGATGTATTCCTGCGGATGATCAAGATGATCATCGGCCCGCTGGTGTTCGCCACGCTGGTGGCCGGCATCGCCAGCATGGGCGATGGCCGCGCCGTGGGCCGCATCGGCCTGAAGGCGATGATGTGGTTCGTTGGCGCTTCGATCACCTCGCTGCTGCTGGGCCTGGTGATGGCCAACCTGCTGGAACCCGGCCACGGCATGAACCTGCCGCTGCCGCCGGCTGACGCCGCCTCGAACCTGAAGACCGGCGCGCTGAACCTGCGCGACTTCATCGCCCACATGTTCCCCAAGAGCTTTGTCGAGGCCATGGCGAACAACGAGATCCTGCAGATCGTGGTGTTCTCGCTGTTCTTCGGCTTTGCGCTGGGCACGGTCAAGGACGGCGTGGGCAAGCCCGTGCTGCAAGGCATCGAGGGCCTCGCCGCGGTGATGCTGAAGGTCACCAACTACGTGATGGCGTTTGCGCCGGTGGGCGTGTTCGGCGCGATCGCCGCGGTCATCACCGCGCAAGGCCTGGGCGTGCTGCTGGTGTACGCCAAGCTGATCGGCAGCCTGTACCTGGCGCTGGCGCTGCTGTGGATGGCGCTGATCGCCGGCGGCTACTACTTCCTGGGCCGCGACGTGTTCCGCCTGCTCAAGGGCATGCGTACGCCGCTGATGATCGGCTTCGCCACAGCCAGCAGCGAATCGGCCTACCCCAAGGTGATCGACCAGCTGACCCACTTCGGCGTCAAGGAGCGCATCACCAACTTCGTGCTGCCGCTGGGCTACTCGTTCAACCTGGACGGCTCGATCATGTACACCTCGTTTGCCGCGCTGTTCGTGGCGCAGGTGTATGGCATCCATCTGTCGCTGACCCAGCAGATCACCATGCTGCTGGTCCTGCTTGTCACCAGCAAGGGCATCGCGGGCGTGCCGCGCGCCTCGCTGGTGGTGGTCGCCGCCGTGCTGCCGATGTTCGGCCTGCCGGAGGCCGGCATCCTGCTGGTGCTGGGCATCGACCACGTACTCGACATGGGTCGCACTGTGACCAATGTGCTCGGCAATGCGATTGCCACCGCCGTCGTCGCCAAAAGCGAAGGCGCCATCGGCGCGCCGGTACCGTCCGAGGAGGATGAACCCGCCTCGGATACCACCACCGGCCTGGCACCTGCCCAGGTCCTCGCGGGCAAGTAATACCGTCCGCCAGGCGTGCCAGGGCCCGGTTGCCGATACGGCAACCGGGCCTTTTTGCATTCTGGCGCGGCACTGCCCCCTGGTGTGGTAAAAGTAGGCACCCGCGCCGGCCCCTGCCCGTCTTGCCCGCGCGGCGGCTTTGCCACCTGCCTCACCCAACACCTGATGACCGGTCCGCTACACTCTCCCGGCGATACCACCCGCGCCACCGCACCTGCGTCCGCCGCACCCACCGGCTCGCGCCTGCCCCACGGCCTGCGCGGCGCTGCCCCGCTGCTCGCACTGCTGGCGCTGGCCGTGCTGGTGGGCCTGGCCGGCTCGCTCGGCTACCGCTACAGCTACGACACCGCGCTGGCGCGCCAGGCCGAACGCGGCCAGGTGCAGTTGCGGCTATACACGCAGGCACTGGAAAGCGAGCTGGCCCACTACGACTACGTGCCCGGCCTGCTGTCGCTGGACGAGCGCATCGCCGCGCTGCTGCTGCGCCCGGACGACGCCGCCCGCGCGGCACGCGCCAATGACTACCTGAGCGCCCTCAATACCCGCGCCGGCACGCGCGTGATCTATGTGCTGGATGCGCACGGCAAGGTGCTGGCCAGCAGCAACTGGCAGCGCCCGGACAGCTACCTGGGCGAAGCGCTGAGTTTCCGCCCGTACTTCCAGTCAGCCATGGACGGCCAGCTGGGCCGCTTCTACGGCGTGGGCACCACCCGCAGCGAATCGGGCTACTACCTGTCGGCGCCGCTGGGCGAGCGCGACAACCCGGTCGGCGTGGCGGTGGTCAAGATCGGCCTGGAGCCGCTGGAGAACCGCTGGCAGGGCGCCGACAGCCAGATGCTGCTGACCGACGAGAACGGCGTGGTGATCCTGGCCTCGGACCCGTCGTGGAAGCTGGCTGCGCTGCACCCCCTGTCACCCGAGGCGCGCGAGCGGCTGGCGCGCAGCCTGCAGTACAACCGCGCCCCGCTGCCGCAACTGCCGCTGACCCCGGTGCGCAAGCTGAACAACGGCAACGGCAGCAGCAGCGACGAACTGGTGCGCCTGCGCGGCGGCCCGCCGATGCTGGCGCAGCGCGCCGCGTTGCCCGGCACTGACTGGCAGCTGACGCTGCTGACCAATACCTCGCAGGCGCGCGTGGCCGCGCTCAACACGGCCGCGCTGGCCGGCGTGCTGAGCGCCTTCGTGCTGCTGCTGGGGGCGGCGTGGAACGTGCGCCGCCGCATCGTCAACGAGCGCCTGGCGGCGCGCGCCGCGCTGGAGGCGGCCAACAGCGAACTGGAGCGCAAGGTGGCCGATCGCACCGCCGACCTGTCCACCTCCAACCAGCGCCTGCAGGCCGAGGTGGCCGAACGCATCCGGGCCGAGACCGTGCTGCGCCAGGCCCAGGACGGGCTGCTGCAGGCAGGCAAGCTGGCCGCCGTGGGCCAGATGTCGACCGGCATCGCGCATGAACTGAACCAGCCGCTGGCGGCGCTGCGCACCATCTCCGGCAACACCGGCAAGTTCCTCGAGCGCGGCGACTACGCCACCGTGCGCGCCAACCTCGACACCATCATCGGGCTGGTCGAGCGCATGGGCCGCATCACCGGCGCGCTCAAGTCGTTTGCCCGCAAGTCCGGCAACGGACGCCGCCAGGCCAGGCTGGCCGAAGCGGTGGACAACGCGCTGTTCCTGCTGCAGACGCGCGTGGACGCGGTCCAACCCGCGCTGCAGCGCGATATCGATCCGACGCTGGCCGTGGTGTGCGATCCCAACCGCCTGGAACAGGTGCTGGTGAACCTGCTCGGCAACGCGCTCGATGCCGTCGCCGGCCAGTCCGCGCCGCGCATTGCACTGCACGCGCACGTGGCGGGCGCCATGGTCCACCTGACCGTGCGCGACAACGGCGCCGGCTTGTCCGAGGAAGCCTTCGCACGGCTGTTCGAACCCTTCTTCACCACCAAGCCCGCCGGGCAAGGTCTGGGGCTCGGTCTCACGCTGTCCGCCGGCATCCTCAATGAAAACGGCGGCAGCCTGTCCGCCGCCAACCACCCGGACGGCGGCGCCTGCTTTACGCTGGTGCTGCCGCCGGCGCCGCAGGACGCCAACCCACAGGACGCAAAGCATGCCGGCTGACCTGACCGTACTGATCGTCGAGGACGATGCCGACGTGCGCCTGGGCTGCGAGCAGGCGCTGCGCCTGGAGGGCATCGCCACGCGCGGCGTGGGCAGCGCCGAGGCCGCGCTGCGCGAGGTCGGACCCGGCTATGCCGGCGTAGTCGTCAGCGACATTCGCCTGCCGGGCCAGGACGGCATGGCGCTGCTCGCGCAACTGCGCGAGCGCGACCCGGCCCTGCCGGTGATCATGATCACCGGCCACGGCGACGTGGGGCTGGCGGTGCAGGCGATGAAGCAAGGCGCCTACGACTTCCTGGAAAAGCCGTTCTCGCCCGAGCAGCTGGTGGACGCCACGCGCCGCGCGCTGGAGCAACGCCGGCTCGCGCTGGAAGTGTCAGAACTGCGAGAACGGCTGGCTGGCCGCCAGAAGCTGGAAGCCCACCTGATCGGCCATTCGCCCACGGTCGAGCGGCTGCGCCGCCTGATCGCCGACCTGGCCGGCACCGACGCCAATGTGCTGATCCACGGCGAGACCGGCACCGGCAAGGAGCTGGTGGCGCGCTGCCTGCATGAGGCCAGCCAGCGCCACGCGCGCAACTTTGTCGCCATCAACTGCGGCGGCCTGCCAGAGCAGCTGTTCGAGAGCGAGATCTTCGGCCATGAAGCCGGCTCGTTCACCGGTGCCGCGCGCCGCCGCATCGGCAAGATCGAGCACGCCGAAGGCGGCACGCTGTTTCTCGACGAGATCGAGAGCATGCCGATGCCGCTGCAGATCAAGCTGCTGCGGGTGCTGCAGGAACGCGTGGTGGAACGGCTTGGCTCCAACCAGCCGGTGCCGGTCAATACGCGCGTGGTGGCCGCCACCAAGGCCGACCTGCGCGCGCTCTCCGATGCCGGCCAGTTCCGCGCTGACCTGTACTACCGCCTGAACGTCATCACGCTGGAGTTGCCGCCGGTGCGCGAGCGGCGCGAAGACGTGCCGGCATTGTTCGAACATTTCGTCGCGCAGGCCGCGTTGCGCTTCAGCCGCGACGCTGTGCCCGCCACCCCGGCCGAGCTGGCCGCGCTGGTAGCCTACCCATGGCCCGGCAATGTGCGCGAGCTGCGCAACCTGGCCGAGCGCCACGTGCTGGGGCTGGGCTGCAACCCCGGCCACGGCACCACCGCCCCCGAAGCCCTGCCGCTGGCGCAGGCAGTCGAGCAATTCGAGCGCGCACTGATTGCCGATGCCATGCGCCGCCACGATGGCAACCTGAGCCGCGCCAGCGAAGCCCTGGGCGTGGCCAAGACCACGCTGTTCGACAAGGTGCGCAAGCACGGGCTGTGAAGCATCGCTGTGAAGCGTGGACTGTGAATCGAGGGCAGCAGCGCCGGCCATGCCGCGCGATCTGTCACGTCACGATAGAACTCTGAAGCGGCCGCTGTATTCAGCGGATCCTTAAGACGTTGCCTCCAACCATGGGGAACCACCCCCGCAGATCAATGTCTCCGTTACTGTCGTGTATGCCTGCAAGCACCAATGTGCGTTAAACAACCAATATGCGATGGATTTATGTTTTTTCTTACAGATCGATTGGCGTTTGCGGCATATTATTGGCTTCCAGCAGATCGGAGTCCCAGACATTCAATATGTCCGGAAAATCGCTGATCAGCTAGAAATGAAAGAAATAACAAATTTATAACGAAAGCCGTCCGGCCGGCGGGGGAGCGGGCCAGGACACAGGGTCAGTCAACCTTGGCAGTGACAACCGCGCGGCGCTTGTGCCTGGTGCCGCGGGCGCCATCCCGGCGCGGCTGCCTTCAGTACTACGGGTGATGGGATGAAACTGGATCCGGCACTGGCTGAAAAGCCTTATTACAGCACGCGTACAGCGGCAAAACTGCTTAACGTCTCGCTGGGCACCGTCCAGAAGATGGTCGAGCGCGGCGAACTTGGCGCCTGGAAGACCAACGGCGGCCACCGGCGCATCCACAAGGAAACCGTGCACCGCCTGCTGGCGACGCGCATCGGGCCGGAATCGGCGTCGCCGCACGGCCTGGACCTGGTGGTGTTCCACCCCAACCACCAGGAAGCGCAGCGCATCCACGGCCAGCTTGCCAAGTGGGGGCTGCCGCTCAAGAGCGTGGTGGTCGACGATGTGCTGGACACCGTCATCACCTCGGTCAGCGAGCATCCGCGCGTGGTGCTGTACTACGTCGACGAACTGAACGACGCCGAGTCGGCCACCATCGAGAAGCTGCAGAATTTCTTTGCCCGCCAGCACGTGATCTTTGCCGTGATCACCAACCGCCAGGCCTATGAAGGCGTGGCCGATGCCCTCCAGCACTGGGGCATCATGGTGTTCCTGAAGACGCCGTCGCTGGAAGAGGTCAAGGGCTTCCTGCGCGCCCAGCTGATGATGGGCCGCACCGCCTGAGCACGGCCGCACCGGGGCATGCCGGCCCCGGTATCGATTGCAGCTTCAGGCCACTGCCGCCCGCCGGGGCGTTGCCAGCCCGGCTTCATTGCCGTCGGCCTGGGCCATCATCCAGCCGTACAGGTTGCGCGGATCCGGCGGCATCGCCACCAGTTCAACGGCCCTGCCCGCCCGGTGCGCCTGCGCTGCGGCGTAGAGCCAGCGCAGCGCGGCGTAGTCTTCCAGCGCAAACCCAACCGAATCGAACACGGTCACCTCGTCCGCCGCCGCGCGGCCGGGCGCGTGGCCGGCCAGCACCTGCCACAGTTCGGTCACCGGCGCGTCGGCCGGCAACTGCTGGAGCTCGCCTTCGATGCGCGTCTGCGGTTCGTACTCCACCACGATGCGCGCGCGGCGCAGGATATCGGGATGCAGTTCAGTCTTGCCGGGGCAGTCGCCGCCTACCGCATTAAGGTGCATGCCAGGCCGCACCATTTCCGGCGTGAGGATAGTGGCGCGAGTCTTGTCGGCGGTTACCGTGGAGACCACATCCGCCCCGGCCAGCGCGGCCTCGATCGATTCGGCGCGCCGGATCGAAAGACCGGGTACGCCACCAAGGTTGCGCATCAGCCGTGTGGTGGCGGCCGGATCGATGTCATAGGCGGCGATCTCGCGCACGCCCAGCATCGCCTGGAAGGCCAGCACCTGGAACTCGGCCTGCGCGCCGTTGCCGATCAGCGCCATCGTTGCCGCACCGGGCCGCGCCATGGCGCGCGCCGCCAGCGCCGAGGTGGCCGCGGTGCGCAACGCAGTGGCCAGCGTCAGGTCGGCCAGCATCAGCGGGAAGCCGGTTTCCACTTCGGCCAGCAAGCCGCAGGCCATCACCGTCGGCATGCCGTGCTGCGCATTGCGCGGATGGCCGTTCACATACTTGAACGCATACTGGATGCCGTCGCTGACCGGCATCAGCTCGATCACGCCACGCGCGGAATGGCTCGCCAGCCGTGCGGATTTGTCGAAGTCGTCCCAGCGCAGGAAGGCCTGCCGGACCTGCCCGGCCAGGTCCACAATGGCGGCCTGCGGGCCGATGGCCGCCACCAGACGGGCCACGTCGCTGGCGTCCAGGAACAGGGATCGGGCGGTGCTTTTCATGACCGTCTCCTTGGCTGTCGGTGCGGTGCCTGCACTCAGGCCGCCACCGCGGCGATGCCCGGCCCGCTGCGGCGATCCAGGCGCAGCGTCATGCAATACGCGCCGCCGCCGGACAGCATGAAGGGCGACAGGTCGACCTCATGCAGCTGGTAGCCGCGCCGGCCCAGTTCGGTGCGCAGGTGCGGCGTGGTGCGGGTCATTACCACCTGGTCGTTGAGATTGACGGCATTGACGCTGAAGTGGCGCAGATCGTCGGCGCTGGCCTCGATACGCAGCCGCGCCGGCACGCGCGCGCGCAGTTCGCGCAGCGCCGCTTCGCTGAAGGCCGGCGGGTAGTACAGCACCTCGCCGCCGGAAAGCGGGCAGAAGCAGACATCGAGGTGGTAGCTCTGCTCGGTGGCCAGCTCCAGCGCCACCACGTCCTTGCCGAAGTAGTTCGACACCGCCACGGCCGCCTCATGCGACGAGCGCGGACCGAACCCGGCCCAGAAGTGGCCGCGGCCCGCATCCCAGATGCAGTCGCCCGCGCCTTCCTGGAAGCAGCCCTCGGGCAGCAGCGCGACTTCGTCGAGCAGGCCGCGCTCGCGCAGCGTGCCGAAGATGTCGGCGAACGGCGCCTCTTCACCACGGCGTTGCGGGTAGCGGAAGCGCGCCAGCAGCGCGCGGCCATCGAGCACCACCGCGGCGTTGGCCGGGAACACCATGTCGGGCAGCCCCGGTGCGCCAGGGCCACTTCCACCGCAAAGCCGGCCCGGCCCAGCGCCTCGCGCAGCGCGTCGAACGACTGCATGGCGCTGTGGTGCATGCCGCGCGGGTCGCGCGCCCAGGCAGCCGGATCCATCCACGGATTGATGCTGTACGACACGTCGTAGAAGGTCGGCTCGACCAGCAGGATCGTGGGGTGTGGGTCACGGCGGCTCCTTTTTATGGCAGGGGTTGGGAAATCAATCGGTCGATTGAATTCTCGGGCAAGCTGGTGTTAACTAATAGCCAGCAACTTGCGCAATTTGTGCGAGTCATTTATCAAAATGCCAACTCATGCTGGCGCTTTGCAAAGACCATTTGCCCACCCATGGATGCCACCGATCACCAGCTGATTTCCCTCCTGCGCGACAACGCGCGCATGCCGGTCACGGCGCTGGCGCAGGCGCTGCGCGTGTCGCGCGCGACCGTGCAGAACCGCATCGACAAGCTGGAACAGGAAGGGGTGATCGTTGGCTACACGGTGCGCCTGCGGCCCGAGGCCGAAGCGCACCGCATCCGCGCCTGGATGACGATTGCCGTGGAAGGCAACAAGGCGCGCGCCGTGCTGCAGGCGCTGCGAGGCGAACCCAATGTGCAGGCGCTGCACACCACCAATGGCCGCTGGGACATCATTGCCGAGCTGCGCGCCGATACGCTCGAGGCCTTCGACCGCACGCTGGACCGGATCCGGCTGATCGACGGCATCAGCGCCACCGAGACCAGCATCCTGCTGTCAACGTACAAGTAGCGCTCAGGCCGCGGTGCGGCCGCGCAGGCGCTCGCGTCGCGACTCCTCGTGGAAGACGCTGCCGCTGGGACGCAGCAGGTCGCGCAGCGACAGGATGCCGGCCAGGCGCATGGTCTCCATGCTTTCCACCACCGGCAGGCGCGCCACGCTCAGCGCCGCCATGCTGCCCGCGGCGGCGCGCCCGGTCTGGCCGGGCAGCAGCACATGCGCCGCTGTGCTCAGCAGGTCGCGGCAGCGCATGCCGGGCGGAACTTCGCCGGCGGCAAGGCCACGGATGGCGGCGCGTTCCAGCATGCCGAGCACGCGCCCGCCGGCCACCACGGGGTAGGCGCGATGCGCGGCATGCTCGCCGAAGTAGTGCACCATCGCCTCGGCCACCGGCAGGTCGGCATCAATGGCGACCACGTCGCGCGTCATCAGCTCATCCACATGCGCGCGCTCGAGCGGGTCCACGCCGTATTCGCGGTAGATATGCAGCCCGCGCCGGGCGATCTTCTCAGTCATGATCGAGCGCTTCATGACCAGCACCGAGAAGCCATAGGCCACCGCGGTAGTCAGCAACAGCGGCAGCAGCGACTGCGTGTCATGCGTCAGCCCGAAGGCGAATACGATCGCGGTCAGCGGCGCGCCCAGCACGCTGCCCAGCACCCCGGCCATGCATACCAGCGCCCACAGCTGCGGCGAGCCGCCCGGCAGCCACGGCGCCAGCACCACGCCCAGGCCCGCGCCCAGCATCAGCAGCGGGGCCAGCACCCCGCCCGAGGTGCCCGAGCCCAGCGCCGCGATCCAGATCACGGCCTTGACCGCCAGCAGTGCCAGCGCGATTTCGATGGCGATACGATTATTCAGCAGGTCGCCGATCACGTCATAGCCCACGCCCAGCGCACGCGGCTCGAAATAGCCGCCGATGCCGACCACCAGCCCGCCGAGCGCCGGCCACCACATCCAGTGCACCGGCAGGCGCGAGAAGGCGTCTTCGGTGCGGTACAGCGCGAGGGTCAGACCCGCGCCCAGCACACCGCACAGCAGGCCGGCCAGCACACAGGAGAACAGCGCCGGCGTGCCCGCCGCCGCCGTCTGCAGCGGAAACAGCGGCGCGGCCTCGAACAACAGCGGCCGCAGGAAGCCCGCTATTGCGCAGGCCAGCGCCACCGGCAGCAGGCTGCGCGGACGCAGCTCGAACAGCAGCAGCTCGATCGCCAGCAGCACCGCCGCCACCGGCGTGCCGAAGATGGCGGTCATGCCGGCGCAAGCGCCCGCCACCAGCAGCGCCTTGCGCTCGCCCGCGGTCAGGTGCAGGTACTGCGCCAGCAGCGACGCCAGCGAGCCGCCGGTCATGATGATCGGCCCTTCGGCACCGAACGGTCCCCCGCTGCCGATCACGATGCCCGAGGACAACGGCTTGAGCACCGCCACCCGCGGCGACATCTTGCTCTTGCCGAACAGCACCGCCTCGATGGCCTCGGGAATGCCGTGGCCGCGGATCTTGTCGCTGCCGTAGCGCGCCATCAGGCCGACGATCAAACCGCCGATGACCGGCACCACGATCACCCACGCCCCCAACGCATGGTTGGCAGGCGAACGCTCAGCCAGCGACAGGGTCTGGTAGAAAAACAGGTTGGTGAAAAACCGGATCAGGTTCACCAGCACATCCGCCGCCACGGTGCTGAGCGCACCGATGCCCAGCGCGATCACGGACAGTATCAGCAGGCGGCGGTTGACGGCATAGTCGCGTTTCTCGACCGGCATGACAGACGACATTGGGGCTCCTTGCTCTTGTGCGGTGCGTCATGCCCCACGGTTGGGATGCACCGCACCAAAGGCGGCCAAATATATCACCGCGTGATATATTACGCGCACCATTCCAAAGCGCCCCCGTTACAAGAATGCCAACCGCCCCCGTCTCCGCCCTGGCGCACAATGCCCGTGCATGGCTGCGCACATTCATTCCGCTGCCCGTTGCCGCCAGCCGCAAAGAGCGCCTCAAGAGTTGCCTGGGCGCCCTCCTCGGCCTGCTCTGCACCGAATGGATCAGCCACCAGACACTAGGCGGCTTCAATCCCTGGTTTGTCGCGCCGATGGGGGCCTCTGCGGTGTTGTTGTTCGCCGTGCCATCCTCACCCCTGGCGCAGCCCTGGTCGATCATTGGCGGCAACCTGATTGCCGCGGTGATAGGCGTGGCGTGCGCGCGCTGGATTCCGGACCCTGGCCTGGCCGCAGCTGTCGCGGTGGCACTCGCCATCGCCCTGATGTTTCAGCTCCACTGCGTGCACCCGCCCAGCGGCGCGGTGGCCATCACCGCCGTATTCGGCGGTCCGGCGGTCAGTGCGCTGGGCTTTGGCTTTGTGGCCGTGCCGGTGCTGTTCAATTCGATGCTGCTGCTGCTGATGGCGCTTGCCTTCAACAACCTGTCGCGGCGGCGCTACCCGCACCGCCCGCCCGAGCCTGCAGCGCAGCATGGGACGAAAGACGTGCCGCCATCCCAGCGCATAGGCGTCACCCGCGCCGACCTCGACGCCGCCCTGAAGGTGCGGGGCGAATTCCTGGATATCGAAGAAGACGACCTCGAACAGATCCTGGTTGCAGCGCAGCTGCGCGCCTACCGACGCCACTTCGGCAACGTGCTGTGCGGCGAAATCATGTCGCGCGACGTGATCATGGTGACCCGGACCAGCCTGCGCATGAGGCGGGGCACCTGCTGTCGCGGCACCGCATCAAGGCACTGCCGGTGGTGGACGCCACCCGGCGGCTGGTGGGGATCATTACCCAGAGCGACTTTTTTGCGGTACAGCGTGATACCGGCGCGCGGCGCCTCGCCGGCACCGTGCGCAACCTGATGACGCGCGCCGTCATCACCGCCCGCCCCGAGCAGCCGATGGTGGAACTGGCGCAGGCGTTTTCAGACGGGGGCCTTCACCACGCGCCCGTGATCGACGATCAGCGGCGCGTGGTGGGGATGGTGACGCAGTCTGACCTTGTTGCTGCGTTGCTTAAGAGTGGGGTGATGGCGGTGCCGGATTGAGTTTGGGTTATTGGGGTTTGGGTTGTCGCCGGCGGTCGGTTGTTGCTCTTGGCTAGCGTGGGCTGTTTCGCCGGCGTAGCCGGCGAGTCACTTTTTGTCCGAGCGACAAAAAGTAACCAAAAACGCGTCGCCTGAGCGGCTGGCAATCCATTCCTCGGCGTTGGCCCGTTCCCACGGCGGTGCTTGCCGTTCGGTGTGGTTGCCCGTTCGAGCCTGCTACGCCATGTGAGTCAGGGGCAGTGCCTTCGTTAACCCACTATTGAACGATCCCCATGCAGGGCGTAGGCCGCCTGCTACCGACCGTATCGCGGGGACGCCTACGGCTGCTGCGCCGGCCCTAAGCAGAGCGACCGACCAGGTCCTGACAGCGTTGGGTTCGGCGTCATCCGCGACCACGCGGTGCGAGCGCAGCGATGCACTCCGTGCCCGTGCCTCCGACCTGAGATACTGAGTGCGCGCAGCGCAGCCGAAGGCGTCCCACCGATGGCGGTCTTAGCAGGCTGCCAACAACCTAAAGTCGGGTTCGTCCAATAGTCCGTCGACGCAGGCACCAGACAGGGAGCGTAGCTGGCTCGAACCACCAATCACATTTGCGGAAATCACCACCGCTGGAACCACCAACGCCGAGCAATTTATAGCCAGCCGCTCAGGCGACGCGTTCTTTGGTTACTTTCTGTCGCTTGGACAGAAAGTGACTCGCCGGCTACGCCGGCGAAACAGCCCACGCCCGCCAAGCACGACAACCAACCGCCCAGGGCCAATCACCCTCCCCGCGTTTCCCATCCCCCACCCCGACGTAAGCTATATTTACGCCGTTCCCGTCACACCGGCGCGACCAAGGGAGAGCCATCCATGAATTCCGGCCAGTTAATTGAGAAAATCGCAGCCGTCTTCGCGCTGATCGTGCTGATCGGCGGCTCGCTGCTGGTGCTGGCGCCGTTCACCACTGCGCTGCTGTGGGGCGCAATCCTGGCCTTCAGCTCGTGGTACCCCTATACAGTGCTGTCGCGCTGGCTGGGCAACCGGCGCAACCTGGCGGCGCTGATCTGCGTGCTGCTGGCCACCGTGGTGGTGCTGGGTCCCTTCGTCTATGCCGGCGCCAGCTTCTCCGCGCATCTGGACGACCTGTCCGCGCTGGTCGACCGCTATATGGAACACGGCATCCCGCAACTGCCCGCCTGGCTGAGCAGCTTGCCCTATGTCGGCACCTACCTGCAAAGCTCCTGGGACAGCGTCATCAATGCCGATTCCGAGATGATCGCCAACCTGCGCAAGCTGATCGCCCCGGTGGGCCACGTGCTGCTCGGCGCCGGACTGTCGATCGGCGCCGGGCTGGGCCAGCTGGCGCTGTCGATCATACTTGCGTTCTTCTTCTATACCGGCGGCGAGTTCGCCATTGCCTGGCTGCGCGCGGGCATGCGCCGCATCGCCGGCGAGCGCGCCGACCATCTGCTGGAACTGGCCGGCAGCACCGTCAAGGGCGTGGTTTACGGCGTGCTGGGCACGGCCTTCATCCAGGCGGTGCTGGCCGGCATCGGCCTGTGGATCGCGGGCGTGCCGGGCGCGGCCATCCTGGGCTTCGTGACCTTCTTCCTGTCGGTGATCCCGGTCGGCCCGCCGCTGGTGTGGCTGCCGGCCGCGCTGTGGCTGTACCACACCGGCGCCACCGGCTGGGCCATCTTCCTGGTGATATGGGGCGTGGGCGTGGTCAGCATGGCTGACAACATCGTCAAGCCGCTGCTGATCAGCAAGGGCACCGGCATGCCGCTGATCTGGATCATGCTGGGCGTGCTCGGCGGTGCGCTGGCGTTCGGCTTCCTCGGCGTGTTCATCGGCCCGACGCTGCTGGCAGTGGCCTATGCGCTGCTGCGCGACTGGACCATCGGCTCGCAGGCAGAAGTAAAGCATGACCTGCAGCAGGGCGAGGCGCTGGCGGCCGCGCCGCCGGCGCCGGCCGTGGTCGACAACCCCGATGTCCCGCCGGCCACGACCGGCAAGCACCCCGGCTGATGGCAGGGCACGACGCGCCCGGCGCGCCCGCCACCCCCGAGCTCTCGCCTGCCGCGCTGCACCGGCTGGTGGCGTGCGAATACTGTGACGCGGTCTACGAACGCACGCCGATCGCGCCTGGCGAACGTGCGCTGTGCCTGCGCTGCGGCGGCGAGCTCTACCGCGAAAGCCGCCGCCAGTATCAACGGCTGCTGCCGCTGGTCATCACCGCGCTGATCCTGTTCCTGGTCTCCAACGCCTACCCGATCGTCGAGATGGACTTGCAGGGGGTCCGCACCCAGACCACGCTGCTGGGCGCCGTGCAGGCCCTGTACACCGACAAGATGGGACTGGTGGCGGCACTGGTGTTCGCCACCACCATCCTGTTCCCGCTGTCTGAAATGCTGATGATGGCCTACCTGCTGGTGCCGATGGCGCAGCACCGCATGCCCGCCGGCTTCGACCGCATCGTGCGCGGCATCCGCCAGACCCGGCCCTGGGGCATGATCGAAGTCTTCATGATCGGGGTGCTGGTCACGCTGGTGAAGCTGTCCAGCATGGCGCGCGTGCTGCCCGGCGTCGCGCTATGGTCGTTCGCGGCGCTGGTGATCGTGCTGGCAGCAATGCTGTCGTTCGATCCGCGCGACCTGTGGCGCCACCTGGAAACGCCCGATGACAACGCCGCGGCTGCGGGCGAGGAAGGCCGATGACAGGCCAGCCGCAACGGCCGACGCAGCGCCCCCGCCAGCCAGGCGGCCGCCTGGCCCGCCCGCGCCAGCTGGCGCGCGAGGTGGTGGCCGAACTCACCGACGACGACGAGCGCAACCCGCTGCCGCAGGTCCCGACCGCCAGCCGGCTGGGCCTGCTGTCGTGCCACGCCTGCGACCTGGTCAGCCCGCGCGCACTGGAGGGCGAGCCCTGCCCGCGCTGCGGCGCCACCCTGCACCATCGCAAGCCCGACAGCCTGGCGCGCACCTGGGCCTTCCTGCTCGCCGCCTTTATCCTCTATATTCCGGCCAACGTGCTGCCGGTGATGGTGACGCAGTCCATCCTCGGCACGCAGCAGGACACCATCCTGTCCGGCGTGATCTATCTGTGGCTGTCCGGCTCGCACATGCTGGCCGGACTGGTGCTGGTCGCCAGCATCATCGTGCCGCTGCTGAAGATGGTGATCCTCACCTTCCTGCTGCTGTCCGTGCATTTCCGCTCGACCTGGCGGATCCGGCAGCAGACCCGGCTGTACGGACTGGTAGAGGTGATCGGCCGCTGGTCGATGCTCGATATTTTCGTGGTGGCGCTGCTGGCCTCGCTGGTGCGGGCCGGGCGCTGGCCACCATCATTCCCGGCGGCGGCGCCATGGCCTTTGGCGCGGTCGTGGTCATGACCATGCTGGCCTCGCTCAGCTTCGATCCGCGCCTGCTGTGGGACTCGCTGGAAGATGACAATGCCCGACAATGACAACCAAGCCACCACGCCCGCGGGTTCGCCCCCGCCGGCACCGCCGGGCCTGCCGCGGCCCGAACGCCGGCGCCGCGCGCGCTGGCTGCCTTCGCTGGTCTGGCTGATCCCGATCGTGGCCGCGGTGGTCGGCATCTCGCTGCTGGTGCATACGCTGACCTCGCGCGGGCCGGAAATCACCGTCACCTTCCGCACGGCCGAGGGCCTGACGCCCGGCAAGACAGCGGTGCGCTACAAGGACGTCGACATCGGGCTGGTCAAGTCGGTGCGGCTGGCGCGCGACCGCTCGCACGTGGTGGCGTCGATCGACCTGACCAAGGACGCCGAGAACTTCGCCGTGGCCGACACCCGCTTCTGGGTAGTGCGCCCGCGCTTTGCGGCCAGCGGCGTGTCCGGGCTGGAGACATTGCTTTCCGGGGCCTATATCGGGGTGGATGCGGGCAAGTCGAATGAATCCGCGCGCGACTTCAAGGGGCTGGAAGTGCCGCCGGTGGTGACCACCGATGCCTCCGGCAAGCAGTTTGTGCTGCGCGCCTCCGAGCTGGGCTCGCTCGATATCGGCTCGCCGGTCTACTACCGGCGCGTGCTGGTGGGCCAGGTGGTGGCATACCAGCTTGATCCCAACGGGCGCGACCTCACGCTGCGCGTGTTCGTCAACAAACCCTATGACAAGCTGGTCACCGCCGACACGCGCTTCTGGCATGCCAGCGGCGTCGACCTGAAGCTCGATGCCGGCGGGCTCAAGCTGTCGACGCAGTCGCTGGTGACGGTGCTGCTGGGCGGTGTCGCCTTCCAGGCGCCGGACCACACCACGGCCACCGACGCCGCGGCCGAGAACACGCAGTTCCTGCTGGCCAGCGACCAGGCCGAGGCGATGAAGGAGCCGGAAGAACTGGCGCCCACGCTGGCGGTGCTCAACTTCGACCAGTCCGTGCGCGGGCTGTCGCCGGGCGCGCAGGTGGACTTCCGCGGCGTGATCGTGGGCCAGGTGCGTTCGATCGGCATCGAGTACCAGCGCGACAAGAAAGCGTTCCGCATGCCCGTGGTGGTAGAGCTGTACCCGTCGCGCATGGGCTTCCGCGAACGTGATGTCGAAGACCGCGAGCGCGCGCGCAAGATCATCCAGGGCCTGCTGCAGCGTGGCATGCGCGCGCAGCTGCGCACCGGCAACCTGCTCACCGGCCAGCTGTACGTGGCGCTCGACTTCTTCCCGAAGGCGGCACCGGCCAAGGTCGACCTGGACGCACCGATCCCGGAATTCGCCACCACCCCGGGCACCTTCGACCAGCTGCAGGCGCAGGTGGGCGACATCGTCAACCGCATCGACAAGGTGCCGTTCGACCAGATCGGCCAGGACCTGCGCACCACGGTGGCTAGCCTGAACAAGACGCTGGCAACCGCCGACAAGCTGGTGCAGCAGCTCAACGGCGACGTTGCGCCGCAGGTGCTGGCCGCGCTGCAGGACGCGCGCAAGACCCTGACCGCGGCCAACGGCACGCTGGCCTCGGACGCGCCGCTGCAGCAGGACACGCGCCGCATGCTGCAGGAACTGACGCGCACCGCCACGTCGCTGCGCACGCTGACCGATTACCTCGAACGCCACCCTGAAGCGCTGCTGCGCGGCAAGCCGGAGCAAGAATGATGAAGCGCCTTTCTATCACCAGCCTCCTCGCCGGCGCGCTGGCCGCGGCCGTGCTGGCCGGGTGCGCCTCGCCCGAGCCGCGCTACTACACGCTGGCGCAGGGCGCGGTCGCGCCGCTGCCGGCCACGACGACGCCGGCATCGACCAACACGCTATGGCTGGAAGTCGCGCCGGTGCGCGTGCCGGAGCGGCTCAACCGCCCGCAACTGGTGGTGCGCGATGGCGGCGACGCCGGCCTGCGCCTGCTGGACCTGGCGCGCTGGTCCGCGCCGCTGCCCGACGAGCTGCGCGACGCGCTGTCGCAACGCCTGCAGGCCACGCTGGGCGCGGTCGACACCTACCAGCAGGGGATGCCGGACGTGCAGCCGCTGTACCGGATCACCACCGAAGTGCTGCGCCTGGATGCCGACGTGGGCCAGCGGGCCGGCGCCACCATCAACTGGACCGTGCGGCGGCTGCCGGACGGCAAGGTGGTCAGCGGCCGCACCCAGGCAGAGCTGCCGGCGCCCGGCGCGGTCGATGGCGTCGTGGCGGCGTACCGTGAGATCGTCGCCAGCACGGCGGCCGATATCGCGGCCGGGGTGCAGTCGCTGCGGCCCTAGGGCCTATGAACAGGCCCTAGTCGTCGCCCCACGCCGCCGTGTCGCGCTCGCGGCGGGCGGCGGCTTCGGCGGCACGCCGGTGAATCGCCTCGGCCATCGCCGCCAGGCACTCGGCCGCCCCACCCTGCACCAGCTTCGCCGAACACGCCAGCATCAGGTTCTTGCCCAGCCCGAAATCCTCCACCACGAAGCCACGCGCATCCAGCGGCGCGCCATCCTCGTCGGTGGCCACGGTGACGCGCTCGCGCAGCGTGCCCGCATCCGCGCTGTAGGCCCAGACCGGCTTCTGCAGCGCCACCGCAAAGCCCACCTCGAACGCCGTGCCGGAATCCGGCTCGCCCGGTCCGCGGAAATCGTCGAGGTTGGCCATCACCATGTCGGCGCGCCGCAGCAGCGCAAGATTGGCGTCATAGATCCAGCGCGCGGTGTTGGCGCCCGACAGGCCATCGGGCGCGGATTTGTCGAGTGGATACAGGCCGCTGAAGCCGTGCGCTGCGCACAGCGCCTTGAGGTGCTCGCCCCAGGCGCGCGCATCCTTGCGAAAGACGTCGAAGCCAGCCAGGTAGATGGTTTTCATGGCACATGAAGTAGGGCAACAGGGATCAGGATCGCAGCATAACCCGCCGCCCGCGCGCGCGATACCACCGGCCGGCACGAACATCGCACAACTTGCGCGCGCACGATTTGCCTGCCCCTGCGCATGGGGGGCCCTTGCGCTACCATTGCCCGTCCCCTCCTTGCATCCCGCATCCCATGTCCGCTCCCCAGATCCTCCAGGTCGGCCCGCTCGCGCCGCAGACCAATGCCACCCTGCAGCAACAATACGGCGCCGCCGCGCTGTGGCGGCACGCCGATCCGATCGCGTGGGCGCGCAGCGAGGGCCAGCAGGTGCGCGTGGTGGTGACCTCGGCGCGCCACGGCTGCAGCGCGGCGCTGATCGATGCGCTGCCGCGCCTGGAAGCCATCGTCAGCTTCGGCGTGGGCTATGACGCGATCGCGCTGGACGCGGCCCGCGCGCGCGGCATCCAGGTCAGCAATACCCCCGACGTGCTCAATGACTGCGTCGCCGACCTGGCCTTCGGGCTGCTGCTGGATGCGGCGCGCGGCATCGCCCATGGCGACCGCTTCGTGCGCGCCGGGCGCTGGCCGCAGGGCGGCTTCCCGCTGACCACGCGCGTGTCGGGCAAGAAGCTCGGCATCCTGGGGCTGGGCCGCATCGGCGAGATCGTCGCCCGCCGCGCGCAGGGCTTCGACATGGAGATCGCGTACAACAACCGCCGCCCGCGCGAGGGTGCGCCCTGGCGCTTCGAGCCGGACCTGAAGGCACTGGCGGCGTGGGCCGACTTCCTGGTGGTGGCCACCGTGGGCGGGCCGTCGACGGCCGGGCTGGTGTCGCGCGAGGTCATCGAGGCCCTCGGACCCGGCGGCATCCTGGTCAATGTCTCGCGCGGCAGCGTGATCGACGAGGCGGCACTGGTGGCGGCACTGGCCGAAGGGCGCCTGGGCGGTGCCGGCCTGGACGTGTTCCAGGACGAGCCCAACGTGCCGGCCGCGCTGATGGCGCTGGACAATGTCGTGCTGGCGCCGCACGTGGCCAGCGGCACGCATGAAACGCGCGCCGCCATGACCGCGCTGACGCTGCAGAACCTGGACGCGTTCCTGGCTGACGGCAGGGTGCTGACGCCAGTGCTGTAGACGGCTACCCGCGTGCCTATACTGGATGCACCGGCTCCAGCCCACTCTGCGGGCCGGCGTCAGGAGGCATCATGGCACGCAAGTTTATCGATTGCCGCGAGTTCCCGAGCGACACCCACTGCACGGTGGCAATGAGCGCCGACAGCGAAGACGAACTGCTCGAAGCCGCGGTCCAGCACGCGGTGGCCGTGCACCAGCATCAGGACACCCCTGAGTTGCGCACCCAGTTGAAGTCATTGTTCAAGGAAGGCACGCCGCCGGCCTGAAACCGGCGAGGCTGGCGCCGGGCGGTGCCAGCCCATCCTGCCCAGGGCACATTCGCGGCCACTGATACAGCACTTAAGCCACTTCAAATACCCATGACGGCGGTCATGGCGCATCATTGACGCAGCGCTATATACAGACGTATATTGCGCCTGACAGTCCACCCGCACAGGCCTTGCTCACACGCCGGCTGCCGATTCCCGAGGATTCCGATGTCTGCCTTCCGTTCCTGCCGCCGCGGGTTCTTGCTGGCCGCCTCCGTCGCCACGCTGGCGCTGGCCGCGCCGCCCGCCTTTGCCGCCGACCTGGTCGTGTCCGCAGCATCCAGCCTGACCAATGCCTTCAAGTCGCTGGCCGAGTCGTTCGAGCGCGCCCATCCCGGCACGCACGTGGTGCTGAACTTTGGCGCGTCCGACGTGCTGATGCAGCAGATCATCAAGGGCGCGCCGACCGATGTGTTCGCCTCGGCCGACCAGGAGGCGATGAACAAGGCCGAGGCCGAGAAGGTGATCGCGCTGGCCTCGCGCCGCAACTTCGCCGCCAACCAGGTGGTGCTGATCGTGCCCGCGGACAGCAAGCTGGCCATCGCCTCGCTGCAGGACCTGACGCGCCCGGAAGTGAAGCGCATCGCCTACGGCAACCCGGCCTCGGTGCCGGTGGGCCGCTACACCCGCGGCGCGCTGGAAGCGGCCGGGCTGTGGGACGCAGTGGCCGCCAAGGGCGTGCCGGCGCAGAACGTGCGCCAGAGCCTGGACTATGTCGCGCGCGGCGAGGTCGAGGCCGGCTTCGTCTTTGCCACCGATGCCGCGGTGATGCCGGACAAGGTCAAGGTGGCCGTGCGCGTGCCAAGCCGCACGCCAGTGACCTACCCCATCGCCATCACCAGCCAGACGCGCCAGCAGAAGGAAGCGGCGCAGTTCGTCGACTACGTCGCCTCGCCGCAAGGCCAGGCGATCCTGTCGCGCTTCGGCTTCCAGAAGCCCTGACGGAGCATTGCGCGCACCATGGACGCCGTCTGGGTACCGCTGCTGCTGTCGCTGAAGGTGGCCGGCTGGGCCACCGCGCTGAATGCCGTGCTTGGCGTCGGCGCGGCCTGGGCGCTGGCGCGCTGGCGCTCGCCCCTGCGCGACGTGGTCGATGCGGTGCTGACGCTGCCGCTGGTGCTGCCGCCCACGGTGCTGGGCTACTACCTGCTGGTGCTGGTGGGACGCCGTGGCGTATTCGGCGAGTGGCTGGCGCGCCTGGGCATCGAACTGGTCTTTACCTGGCAGGGCGCGGTGCTGGCCTCCACCATCGTCGCCTTCCCGCTGGTGCTCAAGTCCGCGCGCGCCGCCTTTGAAGGCGTGGACCATCAACTGGAAAATGCCGCCCGCGTGCTGGGCGTGCCCGAAGCCGGCATCTTCTTCCGCGTCACGCTGCCGCTGGCCGCGCGCGGCATCATCGCCGGCGTGCTGCTGGCCTTTGCCCGCGCACTGGGCGAGTTCGGCGCCACGCTGATGATCGCCGGCAACCTGCCCGGGCGCACGCAGACGCTGTCAGTCGCCATCTATGAAGCGGTGCAGGCCGGCGACGACAACACCGCCAACCTGCTGGTGCTGGTGACCTCCGTCACCTGCGTGCTGCTGCTGGTGGCCGCCGGACGCCTGGTGCCGGCCGCCGCGCGCAATCCCGCTGAACTCTATGAACGCCGGCGCCTGCGCCCGCGCATCCGCTGAGCCGAGTCGCCATGAGCATGCACGTCAGCATCCGCAAGCAGATGGTCTCGGCCGACCGCCACTTTGCGCTGGATATCGATTTCGACTCGGCCAGCCGGCGCATTGCGCTGTTCGGGCCCTCGGGCGCAGGCAAGAGCCTGACGCTGCGCGCCATCGCCGGCCTGCTGGCGCCAGACAGCGGCCGCATCGTGCTGAACGGCCGCACGCTGTTCGATGCCGACGCCGGTATCGACGTGCGCCCGCAAGAGCGCCGCGTGGCCTACCTGTTCCAGGAATACGCGCTGTTCCCGCACCTGACCGTGGGCCAGAACATCGGCTTCGGCCTGTCGCGCGGCTGGCGCAATCCGCGCCGCGGCGCCGTGCATCCGGAAGCGCAGCGCTGGATCGACGCCTTCGGCCTGGCGGACATCGTCGGCAACTACCCGGCAGAGATCTCCGGTGGCCAGAAGCAGCGCGTGGCACTGGCGCGCGCGCTGGTGGCGCAGCCCGACATCGTCTTGCTGGATGAACCCTTCTCCGCGCTGGACCCCGCGCTGCGCGCGCGCATGCGCGCGGAATTGCGCACGCTGCAGGCCAGCCTGGATGTGCCGATGCTAGTGATCTCGCACGACCCCGCCGACGTCGAGGCACTGGGCGAGCACGTGCTGGAAATCCGCGAGGGCCGCATCTTCGGCAGCGGCACCAGCCGCCGCCATCCGCCGGTCTACGCGCCGGTGTCGGCGCGCGTGGCCTGAGCCGAGCGCAGCAGGTCGATGTAGGCGCCTTCAATCAGGTTCGACGCGGCAATGCCCAGCCGCGCCAGCAATGCGTGTGCTTCGGCCACGCCGTCCTCCAGGCGCTCGTCGTCGGCCAGCACCACTTCCAGTTCCAGGAAATCGCCCAACGCCTCGACCCGGTCCAGGTGCACGCGCGTGCGGCCGGCCAGGTACAGCGTGCGCAGCTTGCGCACCCGCCCGCCCTCGCCATGCGCCGCGGCCAGCGCGGCGCGCAAGGTATCCGGCGATTGCGTCGGCGACAGGATGTAGAAGCTCTCCTTGGGCCCCGCCTCGTCGGCACGCGCATAGAAGATCAGCTCGCCGCGCTCGGGGGCGAACTCGCGCAGCTTGAGCCGGCCGTTGGCGCAGGGGAAGAAGGTATCGTCCTGGCGGATATACTCGGGACCGCTGTCGGCCAGCGCTGCCGCATGCGGCAGCACGGCTTCGATACTTTGACATCCTCCTCCCCCTCTCGCTGGTGCTCGCCGGCCGAAGGCCGGAAAGTGGGAGGATTCCTACCGCGCTACGTGATGCTCTACGTAGTCGCTTCGGCGGGTTCCTGCTTCACTGAGTGGCCTGACCGCGCCATCTCTCCACAGGCTATCCGGGCATCGTCCTGCCCTTCCAACAGTTGCAATCCTCGTGTGAGGATGTTTATGGCGCCGACCACGTCGGCGTGGGCTTCGTAGCCACATGCGACACAGGCGAACTTCGCCTGTGTCGTACGGTTCTCTGCGCTCAAACATCCGCAGGCCGGACACGTCCGGCTCGTGTTCGCAGGCGGCACTGCCACCAACCAGCCGCCATTCCACGCCACTTTGTACTCCAACTGACGGCGGAACTCGAACCAGCCTTGATCGAGTATGGCCTTGTTCAGGCCCGACTTGGCCTTCACGTTCTTCCCCGGCGCTTCGACACTGCCTGCTGCAGAGCTGGACATGTTTCGCACCTTCAAGTCCTCGATACTCACCATCGCGTGGCTATTGCTGATCGTGGTCGTGGCCTTGTGCAGGTAGTCGCGGCGAGCGTTGCCAATGCGCGTATGGGTGCGCTGGACGCGGGCCCTGGCCTTCTTCCAGTTGCTGCTGAACTTCGTCTTGCGGCTCATCGCCCGCTGCGCGCGGCGCAGGCGGGCTTCGTGCCGCTTGAAACTGTTGAGCGGCGCGAGGAAGCTGCCGTCGCTCATCGTGGCGAAGCGCGCGATGCCCATGTCGATGCCGACCGCGCCGGCGGCCTGAGGCACAGGCTGCTCGACTTCGCGCGCTGTCTGGATCGACACGTACCACTTGCCGCCCGACAGGCTCACGGTGGCATTGCGCACTTCGCCGAGCACGTCTCGACTGTTGCAGTAGCGCAGCCAGCCAAGCTTGGGTAGGAAGATGCGGCTGTTCGCCTGATCCAGTTTGATCTGTTTCGGATCGGGGTAGCGGAAACTGTCGTGCTGGCCCTTCTTTTTGCGCCGTGGAAACGCAGCACGCTTCGCAAAAAAATTGGCGTAGGCGCGCTCCAGGTCCTTCAGCGCCTGCTGCAGGGGGTGAACTGGCGACTCAGAAAGCCACGATGCGACCCGGCCCGAGGGCAGCTGTGCGCCGTTGCGCCAGGCCGTGAGTTCCTTGCACAGCCCAGCGTAGCCGAGCTTCTTCTCGCTGCGCTCGTGACGAGCTGCCTGCAGCGCCAGCGCCTCGTTATAGACGACCCGGCACGATCCAGCGAAGCGGCACAAATCGCGCTGCTGTTCGCCAGTCGGCCTCAGTTCGTATTTGAAGGCTTGGAGTCGTTGCACCGGCACAGTGTAGTTTGGTCTATGAGCGACGACAACGACATTCGGCACGGTAGACACTGTACCTTTCTGATGCACGTACATTTGGTCTTCGTAACCAAATACCGTAGGGAAGTGTTCACCGCGTGATACGCAAGAAAAACTACCCAGCATTCGGCGCAAGCTGTGGGGCAGTGCGCTATGGTCGCCGTCCTACTTTGCTGGAAGCTGTGGCGGCGCCCCCATTGAGATCATCCGCCAGTACATTGAACAACAGCAGACGCCACACTAACGGCCGTAATGGACGCCTTCGGCGTCCGCGCTACCCTTCCTCGCCCTGAAGGACGAGGCTTGCCGCGCCCCGGGTCAGCCCAGCAGCAGCCGCGCGGCAATCACCCACATGGTGATGCCGATCACCACTTCCAGCACCTGCCACGCGCGTGGCCGCGCAAACACCGGCCGCAGCAGCGCCGCGCCATAGCCCAGCGAAAAGAAGAACAGGAACGACGCGGTCATGGCACCCGCGGCGAATTCGCGCGCGTTCCCTGCGAACTGCGTCGACACCGAGCCGATCAGCATCACCGTATCGAGGTACACATGCGGATTGAGCCAGGTGAACGCCAGGCACACCGCCAGCGTGGCCCCAAGCGGTCGCGGCGCGGCGTCGCTGGGATCCAGCACCGCGTTCGAGCGCCACGCGGCCAGGAAGCTGCGCGCGCCATACCAGATCAGGAAAGCCGCGCCGCCGTAGCGCATCGCCGCACCCAGCCAGGGCAGCTCGCGGATCATCACGGCAAAGCCGGAAACGCCCAGCAGGATCAGCAGCGCATCGGAAAGCGCGCACACCAGGCAGACCCAGAACACATGCTCGCGCCGCAACCCTTGTCGCAGTACGAAGGCATTCTGGGAACCAATGGCAAGAATCAGGGAAAGGCCGAGGGAGAAGCCGGCCAGGGCGGCGTGCATTGCTTGTGGAACGGCTGTTTTTTTGGGTGACTATTATTGCACGCCGGGGGCAGCCGCCATGCCCCCCATCCTCCCATTCCTGCCGCAGGACTACCTCATGCCACTACACCCAGGATCACACTGGACGCCTTGAACACCGCCACCGCAGCCACCCCCACTTCCAGCCCCAGCGCCTCCACACTCCCATTGGTCACGATCGCCGCAACCGTACCGCCGCCGTCAAGTTCGATCACCACCTCGGCGTTCACCGCGCCAGGCATCACGCGCGACACCACCCCCGGCAGCTGGTTGCGCGCCGACAGCCGCATCCCCGGATCGGGCAGCCCCACCAGCACCGACGATGCCTTGATCAGCGCAAACGCCTCCGCGCCCTCAGCCAGCGCCAGCGTTTCGACGCTTTCATGCGTGATGGTGGCCACGATCTGCTGCCCGCCGGGCAGTGCCAGCACGACCTCGTCATTGACCGCGCCGCCGCGCACGCTGGCCACGCGCCCGAACAGCTTATTGCGTGCACTGGTCTTGATCATCATTCGCCTCATCAGGTGGATATCGTCGGCCGCCCCCTCGCCCAGGCGCGACAGCTGCGCGACAAAGCGCTGGTGTTCGCCTTCCAGCGCGCGATAGGTGCGGATCAGTTGCTCGCCGCGCGCGGTCAGGTGCGTGCCGCCGCCGCCCTTGCCACCGGCGGCGCGCACCACCAGCGGCTCGCCCGCGCTGTTGTTCATGGCATCGATGGCGTCCCACGCGGCCTTGTAGCTGATACCGACCGCGCGCGCGGCTGCGGTGATCGAGCCGTGTTCGCCGATGGCGGCGAGCAGCGCGATGCGGTCCTTGCCGCCCCAGTCTTGCGAGCCGGAGCGGAACCAGATGGCTCCCTGGAGTTCAAGCATGGATGTCGGGTGCCGGTGGCCGGCACCGCAATGGAGTCCGAGACGCGGCTATGGTAATCCGAATTGCGGATCGGTCCAGCACAGGACACTAGGCCATGATGTGCACGCCGCCATCCACATAGACCGTATTGCCCGAGATGCGCCGCGCATATGGCGTGGCCAGGTAGGCAGTGGCAAAGCCCACGTCCATGATGTCGACCACCTCGCCCAGCGGCGCGCGCCCGGCGGCGTCGGCCAGCAGCAGGTCGAAGTCCTTCAGTCCCGAGGCCGCGCGCGTCTTCAGCGGCCCGGGCGAGATCGCGTGGACGCGGATACCCAGCGGCCCCAGCTCGTGCGCCAGGTAGCGGCAACTGGCCTCCAGCGCCGCCTTGACCGGGCCCATCAGGTCATAGTTGGGCACGACGCGGTTGGCGCCTTCATAGCTCATAGCGAACAGCGTGCCGCCCTGCGGCATCAGCGGCACGGCCAGACGCGCCATGCGCACGAAGGAGTGGCATGAGATGTCCATGGCACGCGCAAAACCCTGTGCCGATGAATTGAGCAGGCCGCCCTGCAGATCGGCCTTGGGCGCGAACGCAATCGAATGGACCATCGAGTCGAGACCGCCCCACACGCTCTCGATACGCGCAAAGAGCGCCGTCATCTGCTGCGCGTCTTCCACGTCCAGCGGCATCAGGATGGGCGCCTGAATGGCTTCGGCCAGCGGCGTCACGTGCGGGTAGGCCTTGTCGTTCAGGTAGGTCATGGCGACCTGCGCGCCCAGTTCATGGAACGCCCTGGCACAGCCCCACGCAATCGAATCGGCATTGGCCACGCCGGCCACCAGCACACGGGCGCCGGCAAGCGGCGGATTGGATACGTTGACCATGGCGGCTCCTGTTGGACCGAACCGGGATGCGGTGCGCAAGCCTCAGCTGCGCGGCCGCGTGGCGCGCGCGGCCTGCGGCTTGCCGTTCCCGGCATGGCTGAGGGCGGACGCGGTATCGGCCGCGTCCACCGGCGCAACTGCGTCGGCAGCCTCGGGCGGATGACCCGTACCCATCACGTCGGCGACTTCGCGATAGCGCCCCAGCCGCTCGCCTGACAGCGGGCCGCCGACCGTCATCACGCGATGCGCCGCCACCATCAGCTTGCGGCGGGTCTCGCGGTCCGGCACCAGTGCCGGACCGCGCCCGGATCGCGCGCTGCGGATCCAGCCTGACGATAAAGCTCTGCTGGCGCACCGCGGTCTTGAACGCGGCCAGGTCCGCCTGGCCGCCGGATTGCTCGGTGGCTTGCTGCTGTTCGCGCGCAATGCGGCGCAGCAGGTTGAACGGCCGCTCCTCGATGGCGCTGGGGCGATCGGCCACGTAGGCCAGCACGCGCACAAAGGCCTCCAGCGTGCCACCCTGCCCGATCGCCGCCTCGGCATCGTGCAGCCGGCGCTGCGCCAGCTCCTTGCGCAACGCCACGGTGACGGGCGACTCCACGTTGGCCGGCACCTGCCCGCTCATGCCCACCAGCGCCGCCATCGCCGGCGAGCCGTAGATTGCCTCGAAGGTCCGCTCGTACCATGCGTCGCGTACATCGCGATACTGGTCGAGCGCGCTGACGATCTGCGCCGATGCGGCCTTCTCCATGGTCAGGAACGGGTTGTCCGGCGCCACCGGCGCGCGATGCGCGCGCACCTGCGGCGCCATCGCGCCGATCCACGCCATCCACGGATTCATGTCGGTCGCCAGCGAGCGCTCCAGCCGCGCCGGGTGCAGCGCCCGCATCCACTGCGCGCCCAGTTCATTGGACATCGCGCGCACCCATGGCGAAACGAAGGTGTCGTACATGTGCTGGTTGATCTCGGCCACGCGCCGCACCACCTCGAACGGGCGTTCGTCTTCGCGGCCGTCGTCCAGCGCCAGGATGTCGTTGACGCTGCGGCGCTCGAAGCGCACCAGGTAGCGCCCTTCGACCAGGTCCCGGTGCGGCAGGTCAGGCGCCACGTCCTCGATCTTGGCCTCGTACAGGCCCGGCGGCAGCACATCGATCAGGTCCAGCGCGCAGAACAGTTCGCTGGGTTCGCGGTTGGCAACGCCGGCGGAAACAAAGATGCCCAGGTGCCCCACGGTCTCGTGCAGGCAGTAGACGATCACCTGGTCGTTGGCGACCAGTTCCTCATCGGTGGGATACAGGTCCGGGATCCAGTTCAGCGCCTGCTGCGGCGGCGTGATGTTGTCCCCCCACGACGCGAAGACGACCACCGGCGAACGGATGTTGCGCAGGTCCACCACGGTCTTGCCGTCGCTGCTGCGCACCTCGCCCGCGGTCAGCCGGTTGCCGACGAACAGGTTCTGCACGATCCAGTCGATCTCGGCGCGGTTCATCAGGAAGTGGCCGCCCCACCAGCGCTCGAACTCCAGGAAGCGCGGGCCTTCCGTGTCCGCCCTGGCGTAGACGTCGTAAAGCTTCTTCCACAGCGTGTTGGCCGGATTGAGCTGCTCGAAGTTCTGCACCAGCCAGGCACCGTCGAAGCGGCCATTGCCCAAATCGGCGGTCAGCGAGGCCAGAAACGAGCCGCCCAGCAGCCCGCCGCTGTAGCGCATCGGATTGCGCCCGCGCACACCCGACCAGTACGCCAGCGGTGCGCCGGCCACCAGCAGCGGCCCGGTGCGCTCGGGCGCGACCGCGGCCAGGATCATCAGCGCCCAGCCGGCCTGGCAGTTGCCGATGACGAAGGGCTTGCCGGGTGCGTCCGGGTGCCGCTCGCCGACGATCTTGAGGAAGTCGGCCTCGGCGCGCGCCACCGATTCGATCGTCTGCCCCGGGCAGGGCTCCTGGAAGAAGGTGACGAAATAGCACGGATGCCCGGTGCGCAGCGCGATGCCGATCTCGCTGTCGGCCTTGAAGCCACCGATGCCGGGGCCGTGGCCCGCGCGCGGGTCGATCACCACGAAGGGGCGCTTGGCAGGGTCGGTCGGGCTGTTGGCCGGCGGCACGATGCGCAGCAGCGCGTAGTTGACGGGCTCGGGCAGTTCGCGGCCGTCGGCCAGCAGTTCATGCTCGAACACGAGCACAGGCGGCATGCCCTCGCGCTCATGCTCGGCGGTCTCGTTGCCGCGCTCGCGCAGGATGTCGAACAGCAGCACGGTGCGCTGCCAGGCGTCGGTGAAGTATTCCAGCGCCGGCTGGCCGAGCGCCGCGAACGGACTGGCGGCTGCAGGGGCCTGCGTGGTGGAGGGTGAGGGGCCGGAGCTGCCTTGCGGCGGCTTGGCGGGTATGCGTGCGGTCATTCCACTTTCCCCTGATTGGCGCCGCTGCCGGGCGCAGGCGCGCTGTCCGCGCCACCGGAGTGACGCTTGTTGCATTGCAACTAAAACAAGCCTAGCAGCCGCGGCGATGCCGTGCAACCCGCTGACCGGCGCCCCCAAAGCCTTACGGCGCGCAGCATCCATCGGTCATTAACCTGACAAATTCGTCGCCTATACTGGCGCAGTGCGCTTGCGCACTGCAGCAAGGCGGTGCGCGGAGCGCCCGGTGCGAGACCGACGGCCATCCCTCGACGCCACCGCGCCAGACCAGTATCCTTGCCCAGCATCCGCTCTCGGAACATCGCCATGACCGCTGCCTCGACTGCCACGTCTGCCATGTCCGGACTTGCCGCGCCCGCCACCGAGGCGCCGGACAAGTACGCCGCGCTACTCGCGCGCTGCGCTGGGCTGCCGCCTATCCCCACCGCAGTGGCGCACCCCTGCGATGTCTCATCGCTGAGCGGCGCGCTCGAGGCCGCGGAGCTTGGCCTGATCGTGCCGATCCTGGTCGGGCCCGCCGCGCGCATCCGGCAGGTCGCCGCCGAGCATGGACTTGCGCTGGGCGACACTCGGATCATCGACACCGCGCACAGCCATGCTTCGGCCGAGCGCGCGGTCGAAGCCGTGCGGGCCGGCGACGCCGAGCTGTTGATGAAGGGCAGCCTGCACACCGACGAGCTGCTGCACGCGGTCACCGCCTCGGCCAGTGGCTTGCGCACCGGGCGGCGCCTGTCGCATGTATTCGCCATGAGCGTGCCGCGCTACCACAAGCCGCTGTTCATCACCGATGCGGCGGTCAACATCTTCCCCACGCTCAACGAGAAGGCCGATATCTGCCGCAATGCCATCGACCTGGTGCGCATGCTGGGCATCGAACAGCCCAAGGTGGCGATCCTGTCGGCAGTGGAAACCGTCACGGACAAGATCCCCTCCACCATCGACGCCGCGGCACTATGCACCATGGCACGGCGCGGCCAGATCACCGGCGGCATGCTGGACGGCCCGCTCGCCTTCGACAACGCCATCAGCCGCGAGGCCGCCATCACCAAGGGCATCGACTCGGACGTGGCCGGCGACCCCGACATCCTGCTGGTGCCGGACTTGGAAGCGGGCAATATGCTGGCCAAGCAGCTGACCTTCCTGGCCGGCGCCGAAGCCGCCGGCATCGTGCTGGGCGCGCGCGTGCCCATCATCCTCACCAGCCGGGCCGACAGCGTACGCGCGCGCATCGGCAGCTGCGCCATTGCCGTGCTGCTGGCGCACGCGCGCCGCACCGCCGCAGCCGCCGCGCAGGTCTGAGCCGTGCCCGTGCGGCCCTTGCGCAACCACTTGGGAGTCCATCCAGCGTGACCGCCATCCATCCTGCCGTGCATCCCGTCATCCTCGTTGTCAACGCGGGCTCGTCCAGCGTCAAGGTCTCGGTCTACGCCGTACCCGACGCCGCGCATGGCAATGCCGACATCAACCCGGTGCTGAGCGCGCACGGCCAGATCGAGGGCATCGGCGTGGCGCCGCGCCTGACCGCGCGCATGGCCGACGGACGCGTGGTCGCCGACGAGACCTTCCCGCAGGCCCAGGTGGCCGACCACGACGCCGCCTTCCGCCTGGTGCGCCTGGTGCTGAGCGTGGGCCTGCGCGACAATCCGCCGGTGGCGATCGGCCATCGCGTGGTGCATGGCGGCGCCGACTATGCGCAGGCGGTGCGCATCGACGATGAGGTGATCGCAAAGCTGGAGGCGCTGGTGCCGCTGGCGCCGCTGCACCAGCCGCACAACCTGACTGCCATCCGCGCGGTGCGCGAGGCCGTGCCGGACCTGCTGCAGGTGGCCTGCTTCGACACCGCCTTCCATGCCGGCCACGACCTGCTGGCGCAGCTGATGGCGCTGCCCTACGCGTACTACGAGCGCGGCATCCGGCGCTATGGCTTCCACGGGCTGTCGTACGAGTACATCGCGCGCCGGCTGCGCCAGGTCGCGCCCGACCTGGCCGAGGGCCGCGTGATCGTGGCGCACCTGGGCAACGGCGCCAGCCTGTGCGCCATGCGCGACGGCCGCAGCGTGGAAAGCACCATGGGCCTGACCGCGCTCGACGGCCTGCCCATGGGCACACGCTGCGGCTCGGTCGATCCGGGCGCGCTGCTGTGGCTGGCGCAGCAGGGCATGACGGCGGCCGAGATCCAGGCGATGCTGTACCAGGAATCCGGGCTGAAGGGACTGTCGGGCGTGAGCAGCGACATGCGCGCGCTGCTGGCCAGCGATGCGCCGCGCGCGCGGCTGGCGGTGGACTTCTACGCCTACCGCGCCGCGCAGGAGATCGGCAAGCTCGCCACCACGCTGGGCGGCCTTGACGCGCTGGTGTTCACCGCGGGTATCGGCGCCAACTCGCCGCCGGTGCGCGCACGCATCTGCGAGCACCTGGCGGGCCTGTTCGGCATCGCGCTCGACGGCGGCGCCAACGGCGAGAGCAGCCAGCGCATCAGCCGCGACGACAGCCGCGTGCCGGTGCTGGTGCTGCCGACCGATGAAGAAGGAATGATTGCACTGAACACTGCACGCATCCTGCGCGAATGCGGGCAGCTCTGAATCAACCTGCCAGGTAGTGCCCGCGCAGCTGCGCGACGTCCACTTCGAGCGCATCGCGCAGGTAGTTGTCGACGCTGCCCCAGCCCGCGTCGATGGCCTGCATCGAAGCATCGAGATAGCTGGCGCGGACTTCCAGCAGCGGCGTCATCACCGCGGGCGCCACGCCAAGCCCGGCCATGCGCGCCAGCGCAGACTGGTTGAACTGCGCATTACGCTGGTTCGACTCCAGGTAGTTGGCCAGGATATCGTCCTGCGCCACGCCCAGCGCCGCCAGCAACAGCAGTGCGGCAAAGCCGGTGCGGTCCTTGCCGGCGGTGCAGTGGAACAGCAGCGTCTTGCCGCCCTGCGCGGCGCGCATGAAGCCGGCGAAGGCCTCGCGGTAGCGCACCGGGAAGTCGCCATAGACCTCCAGCATGAAAGCATCCATCTGTGCCGGCGTGCTGGCGCGCAGGCGCGGCATCAGCACTTCCATCGCCATGCTGCCCTCCAGCACCGGCGCCGCCACCCAGTGGAAGCGCTGGCCGAAGGCGGCCTCTTCAGGCGACTTCTCGCCGGGCGAACGGAAATCCACCACCATGTCGAGCCCGAGCGTCTGCAGCCGCTCCAGGTCCGCCGTGCTGGCCAGCGCGGGGTTGCCGCTGCGGTACAGGCGCCCCTGGCGCACGCGGCGTCCGCCCGCGCCGGCCAGGCCGCCCAGGTCGCGTGCATTGCTGATGGTGTCGAATGCCAGGTCATGCTGGCCCTGCCCGCCAGCCGCGGCCGGAGCCTGCGGCACGACCGCATGAGTGTGCAGGCATCTTGCGCGTTGAAGCCACTTGATCATTGTTCTTTCCTGATTGTCCTTGCGATGCGGGCCGACGTCCGTGCCGGCGCTTCAGCGCGCCCGGTACGCCGGCACATGCCAGCGCAGATGGCAGCCCGCGATATAGCGCCGGTCCAGCCGCGCCACCAGCTTCCACACGGTCAGCGCACTGGCATCGATGTCGACCCACGCCCACGGGTGCCGGGGGTCGCCCGCTTCCACCAGTTCCACCGAACGGATCTTCGCATACCGCGCCAGCGCCTCGCGCAGCGCCGCCGCGTCCAGCCCTGCTTTCAGTCCCCGTACTAAAACCTTCATGGTCGGCTCCAATTATTTCAGATCACTCCCGCTCATGCATCACCCCGCCGGGGCCGTCGTGGCGCGCCTGCGCACACGCACCGCCGCCAGGTCCTATGTGGCGAGCTTCTCACTGGTATGACGCCTGCGGCGGCCCGGCTATCCATTGATCACGCGTGGACTTGATCTAGCTCATGACGGGCGGAAATAGCATGGAGTTGCCCTCGACAGGGCCGGCTGCGAGTCGGAAAATTCCTATCATGTCGAACGCGGCGGCCCGCCAGAAGCGAGGCCGCTCCGGGTACACCGCACACGGATGCCGTCTCGCGACCGACACTTGCCTGTCCTGCCGGCCGTGCTGTCCCAGTGCCGGCGCGCCGCACTGTCCGCCGAGAGCCGTCCGACCCAGGTGCCCCCGGGTACCGACCAGGATCACCAACCAAAGGATGCCGGCGATGACAGATACTTCCGCCTCCCCCCCTTCCGCCCCTTCCACCCCCTTCGCCGCTGCTGCACAGGCTGTCGTGCCGACGCCGAAACTCACGCTGCACTGGGGCCTGTTCGCCGCCGTTGCTGCGCTGCTGGTGGTGCTGGCGATCCCGCAGCCCGAGGGGCTGACCGTCGCCGGCCAGCGCATGCTGGCGATCCTCGCCTTCGCCATCGTGGTGTGGATCACCGAGGCGGTGTCGTATGAGACCAGCGCCATCATGATCACCTCGCTGATGGCGGGGCTGATCGGCTTTGCGCCGACCGTCAACGACCCCTCGGTGCAGTACGGCACCTCGAAGGCACTCGGCATGGCACTGGCGGGGTTCTCCAACACCGCGCTGGCACTGGTCGCCGCGGCGCTGTTCATCTCTGCGGCGATGACCGTGACCGGGCTGGACCGACGGATCGCGCTGGTGACGCTGTCTGCCATCGGCACCAGCACCCGCCGCATCCTGATCGGCACGATCGCCGTCACCATTGCGCTGAGCCTGGTGGTGCCCAGCGCCACCGCGCGCAGTGCCTGCGTGGTGCCGATCATGATGGGCGTGATCGCAGCCTTCGGCGTCGACAAGAGGTCCAATATCGCCGCCGGCATCATGATCACGGTGGCGCAGGCCACCAGCATCTGGAACGTCGGCATCCAGACCGCCGCGGCGCAGAACCTGCTGACGGTGGGCTTCATGGACAAGCTGCTGGGCGAGCGCATCACCTGGCTGCAATGGCTGATCGCCGGTGCGCCGTGGGCCATCGCCATGTCGGTGGTGCTGTATTTCCTGGTGCGCTTCCTGCTGCCCGCCGAGACCGATGCCATCCCCGGCGGCAAGGAAGCCGTGCAGCGCGAGTTGTCGGCCCTCGGCCCCATGAGCTCGCCACAGAAGCGGCTGGCCGCGGTATCGCTGGGCCTGCTGCTGTTCTGGGCCACCGAAGGCAGGCTGCACAGCTTCGACACTGCCACCGTGACCTTCGTCGGCCTGGTGATCCTGATGATGCCGCGTATCGGCGTGATGGACTGGAAGACCATGCAGCAACGCACGCCCTGGGGCACGCTGATCGTGTTCGGCGTCGGCATCAGCCTGGGTACGGCGCTTTTGACCACCAACGCCGGGCAGTGGCTGGGACAGTTCGTGGTCACCCATTCCGGGCTGGCGGCACACGGCGCGCTGCTGGTGTTTGCGATCCTGTCGGCCTTCCTGATCCTGATCCACCTGGGCTTTGCCAGCGCCACCGCGCTGACCGCCGCGCTGCTGCCGATCCTGATCGCGGTGTTGCAGACCCTGCCCGGCGACATCAACCGCGTGGGCATGACCATGCTGCTGGGCTTTACCGTCAGCTTCGGCTTTATCCTGCCGATCAACGCGCCGCAGAACATGGTATGCCTGGGCACGGAGACCTTCAACGGCCGCCAGTTCGCGCGCATCGGTATCCCTGTGACGATCATCGGCTACGCCATGATGCTGCTGTTCGCAACCACCTACTGGCGCTGGCTGGGCTGGGTCTGAGGAGGTACGAACCATGAAGATTTCCCTCCGCAGCGCCCGCCAGCTTGCCCGCGACATCCTCGCCGCGCAGCAGGTACCCGCCGACATCGCCGACGACGTGGCCGAGCATCTGGTCGAATCCGACCGCTGTGGCTATATCAGCCATGGCCTGTCGATCCTGCCCAGCTACCGCACGGCCCTCGACAGCCACAGCGTCAACCCGCAGGGCCGCGCCAAATGCGTGCTGGACCAAGGCACGCTGATGGTGTTCGACGGCAACGGCGGCTTCGGCCAGCACGTCGGCAAGTCGGTGATGCACGCCGCGATCGAGCGCGTGCGCCAGCATGGCCACTGCATCGTCACGCTGCGCCGCTCGCACCATCTCGGGCGCATGGGCCACTACGGCGAGATGGTGGCAGCCGCCGGCTTTGTCTTGCTGAGCTTCACCAACGTGATCAACCGCGCGCCTGTGGTGGCACCGTTCGGCGGCCGCGTGGCGCGGCTCACCACCAACCCGCTGTGCTTCGCCGGGCCGATGCCCAACGGGCGCCCGCCTCTGGTGGTGGATATCGCGACCAGCGCGATTGCCATCAACAAGGCCCGCGTGCTGGCCGAGAAAGGCGAGCCGGCGCCCGAACGCAGCATCATCGACGCCGACGGCAACCCCACCACCGACGCCTCCACCATGTTCGGCGAGCACCCCGGGGCGCTGTTGCCCTTTGGCGGCCACAAGGGTTATGCGCTCGGCGTAGTGGCCGAACTGCTGGCCGGCGTGCTGTCCGGCGGCGGCACCATCCAGCCGGACAACCCGCGCGGCGGCGTGGCCACCAACAACCTGTTCGCCGTGCTGCTCAATCCCGCGCTGGACCTGGGCCTGGACTGGCAGAGCGCCGAAGTCGAGGCTTTCGTCCGCTACCTTCACGACACACCGCCGGCGCCGGGCGTCGACCGCGTGCAGTACCCCGGCGAATACGAGGCCGCCAACCGGGCGCAGGCTGGCGACACGCTGGACATCAACCCGGCCATCTGGCGCAACCTTGAGCACCTGGCGCAGTCGCTCAACGTGGCCGTCCCCACGGCCTGAAGGCGCCGCCCGCGGCGGGGCTCGCGCCCTGCCGCACGCGGCTGGCACAATACGTGCCATGAAAAGCCTCTGGTCCGCCTTCATCAAGCTGCTGGTGCTCGCCGTGATCGGCGGCGCGCTGCTGGCCGCCATCGTCATCCTGGCTGCCAACCGGCAGCTGCCTTCGCTCGACGCGCTTACCGCCTTCCGCCATACGCCCGACTACGTGCCCATCGGCAAGATCCCGCGCGAGCTGACCGACGCCGTGGTGGCGATCGAGGATGAACGCTTCTACGTGCATGACGGCATCGACTACATCGGCGTCGTCCGGGCCGGCGTTGCCAACCTGTCGGACGAGCTGTCGCAGGGGGCATCGACCATCACCATGCAGGTGGCACGCAATTTCTACCTGTCGCGGGACAAGACCTATACCCGCAAGCTGTATGAGGTGCTGCTGTCCTACCGGATCGAAAAGGCGCTGACCAAGGACGAGATCCTGGAGCTGTATATGAACAAGATCTACCTGGGACAAGGGGCTTATGGCTTTGCCGATGCGGCGCGGACTTACTTCGGCAAGCGGCTGGACCAGCTGACGCTGGCTGAATGCGCGATGCTGGCTGGGTTGCCCAAGGCGCCATCGGCCAACAACCCCGTGGCCAATCCTCGGCGCGCGCGCCAGCGGCAGGTTTATATCCTGCAGCGGATGCTGGAGCTTGGGAGGATTTCGCGGGGGAGTATGACGGGGCGTTGTTGGAGCCGTTGAGGTTGAGGTGAGGGGTGTAGTGTTTGCGCTTGTTGCTATGTGATGCGTTGTCGCTCTTGACTAGGGTGGGCTGTTTCGCCGGCGTAGCCGGCGAGTCACTTTTTGTCCGAGCGACAAAAAGTAACCAAAAAACGCGTCGCCTGTGCGGCTGGCAATCCATTCCTCGGCGTTGGCCCGTTCGCGCGGCGGTGCTTGCCGTTCAATGTGGTTGGCCGTTCGACCCTGCTACGCCATGTGAGTCAGGGATAGTGCCTGCGATAACCCACTATTGGACGATCCCCATGCAGGGCGTAGGCCGCCTGCTGCCAGCCGTATCGCGGGACGCCTACGGCTGCGCTGCGCGCTGGCCCTAAGCAGAGCGACCGACCGACCACTTCCTGACCGCGTTGGGTTTGCCATCATCCGCGACCACGCGGTGCGAGCGCAGCGATGCACTCCGTGCCCGGGCCTCCGACCTGAGATACTGCGTGCGCGCAGCGCAGCCGTAGGCGTCCCACCGATAACCTGGTTAGCAGGCTGCCAACAACCTAAAGTCGGGTTCGTCCAATAGTCCGTCGACGCAGGCACCAGACAGGGAGCGTAGCTGGCTCGAACCACCAATCACATCAGCGGAAATCACCACCGCCCGAACCATCAACGCCGATGACTTTATAGCCAGCCGCTCAGGCGACGCGTTTTTTGGTTAC
The DNA here is from genome assembly GCA_022041995.1 of Cupriavidus necator. Classification (GTDB taxonomy): domain Bacteria; phylum Pseudomonadota; class Gammaproteobacteria; order Burkholderiales; family Burkholderiaceae; genus Cupriavidus. The sequence continues at coordinate 866,649 of CP074381.1, read as the reverse complement.
TTATATGAACGCGCCCCGGTTTGCCAGGTAAAGCCAACATCAAGCGTGGACAGGATTGGCTGCAGCCTTATATCCGGCCTTGCGGTGCAGGCTCAGCCTGCGGGCCCTGATGGATTGCGCCGGGAGTGTCCCTATCTTTTTGCCGTGCTTGCAGGCACCAGTAACCAATTGGGCTTGCACTCCCGCGGTCCAACCTGTTTTGCCATCACGTTGACGTTACCGTTGCAACCTGTGGACGGGTTCCTTCCTTTCCTCCTTCCTTGCTAGCTCAGCCTGCCGTCAGGCAGGCCTGACCGAGACGTAGTCTCGGTCATAGGTACGCTCATGCGCCAAGAGCGCCCACACCGTGCGCGCCGTCTTGTTGGCCAGGGCAACCGCCGCGACATTCGTCGGCCGTCGCTGCGCGAGCGTCAGGCTCCAGCTAGGCTGGTTCTTTCTGCGCAGATGGCTCAGCACGACCCGAGCGCCGTGAACGAGCAAGGTGCGCAGGTAGGGGGCGCCGCGTTTGCTGATGCCGCCCAGCCAGACCTTGCCGCCCGTGCCGGTCTGTTTGGGCACCAGGCCCAGGTACGCCGCCAGTTGCCGCCCCGACTTGAAGGTATGCACGTCGCCAATGGTGGCGACCATGGCCGTGGCAGTGAGCATGCCGACGCCCGGGATGGCCAGAATGGTCCGGCAGGATCGGCTTTGCCGACCCCAGGCGTCGATGCGTTGCTCCAGGCGGGCAATCTCCTCGTCGAGCCGTTCGATGCTCTGCAATTGCTCGCGCACGAACTCGAATAGCAACGGCGGCACGCTCTGTTCGAGTTCGTCCATCCGTTGCACGATTTCCTGCAGCCCGCGTCGCAACCCGGGCTGGACCTGGATACCAAACTCGAACAGCATGCCACGCAGCTGGTTGACCAGCATGGTGCGCATCTTCACGCGCAGCTGGCGCAGCGCGTGCAGGCCCAGTACGCACTGCTGCGGCTCGGTCTTGGCGGCCACCACCGGCATGCCCGGCTGCTGCGCTGCGGTCCAGATGGCCTTGGCATCGGCCGCATCGGTCTTGTTGGTCTGCACGAACGGACGCACGTACTTGGCGTGCAGCAGCACCGGCTCATGCCCCAAGCCCTCCAGTTGGCGGGCCCACCAGTGGGCACTGCCGCACGCCTCGAGCGCGATGCGTCCCGGCTCGCGCTGGGCAAGGAATTCGATCAGTTTCGGCCGGCTGAAGCGTCGGTTGAAACACTTCCCGGAAGGCTCGACCCAGTAGAGCTGGAACACAGTCTTTGCAATGTCCAGGCCGTAAGTCGTAGTATTCATTTCGGGCCCTCCATCCTCGCGTGGTTGGTCACACTCCCACTCTGGCACATCGATGCCGTTTCGTGATGGGGGGCCCGCCTTCCCCTGTCACGGTCCCCAGATACACAACTGAAACTCCCGGTGCTTTGCTCGGAGGCAGGGGCGCGTTCATTCCATCTTTTTGTCGCTCGGCCAAAAAGTGACTCGCCGGCTACGCCGGCGAAACAGCCCACGCTAGTCAAGAGCGACAACGCTTCACATAGCGCAGAACAAACCCGCCTACTCCAACATCGCCCTATACCGCCCCAACGCCTCCCTCACGATATCCAGCAATCCACTCCCGGCCTCGGCATCCACATGCCCCAGCAGCGCCCGTCGCATCCGAGGCTCCCAGAACCGCTTGATATGCCCGGCAATATCCGAGACAGCCTCTTCCCGATCCGGCATTGCCTCAAAAAAGCTGCCGATCTGGTTGGCCATGGTGATGAGATTGTCGATCTTCATGCCAGACTCACTTCGTGCTGCAGACGTTGGGGATGGGCATAGACCACGTGCGCGCCGGCGCGCACGAAGCCGGCCAGGGTGATGTTGGCTTGCTCGGCAAGCCGCACGGCCAGCGCCGTCGGTGCGGATACCGCGGCGAGCACGCCGGCGCCGATGGCGGCGGTCTTCAGCACCATTTCGTAGCTGGCGCGGCTGGTCACCAGCACGGCTCCGCTGGAAATGTCCTCGCCGCTGCTGGCGAGCGCGCCCGCCAGCTTGTCCAACGCGTTGTGGCGGCCCACGTCTTCGCGCACCAGCGATACATGGCCATCGGCACGCAGCCATGCGGCAGCGTGCGTCGCCCCCGTGTGTTGCTGCAGCGCCTGTCGCAGTTGCAGTTGCACGAAGGCGGCCTGGATCACGTCGGTGTGGAAGCTGGCGCCGCTCTGCACCGGTGCCGGCAGGCGCATCACCTGCTCCAGCGATTCGGTGCCGCACAGCCCGCAGCCGGTGCGCCCGGCCAGCGAGCGGCGGCGGTCCTTGAGCCGCATGAAGGCTTCGGAGGCGATCTCTAGCTGCACGGCGATGCCGTGCTCGCGCGAGTCGATCTCGATGTCATAGACGTCGCTGGCACGGGCAACGATGCCCTCGCTCAGGCTGAACCCGAGCGCAAAGTCCTCCAGGTCGGCCGGCGTCGCCAGCATCACCGCGTGCGAAATGCCGTTGTACACCAGCGCGACCGGCACTTCCTCGGCTACCTCATCGGGGCTCAGCATCAGTTCGCCGCGGCGCCAGCGGCTGACCGCGAAGGTGCTGTGGGTGGCGGGCACGGCGTCTTCCGCCGCGGCCGGGTCAACTTCCGGTGACTGCATGCAGCGCATCATGGCGTGGTCCTCCGCTCAGCCTGCGGCCTGCGCCGGGTCGGCGCTCGCGGCTTCCAGCAGTTGCAGCTGCTGGGTGTTGAACTCCTGGTACTCCCGCTGCCACGCCGACGGCTGCGCCACCGGCAGCACCTGCACCGCGGTCACCTTGTATTCCGGGCAGTTGGTGGCCCAGTCGGAGTTGTCGGTGGTGATCACGTTGGCGCCGGACTCCGGGAAGTGGAAGGTGGTATAGACCACGCCCGGCTGCATGCGCTCGCTGACAATCGCGCGCAGCACGGTATCCCCTGCCCGGCTCTGCACGCCGACCCAGTCGCCGTCCTTGATGCCGCGCTCCTCGGCATCGTGCGGATGGATCTCCAGCCGGTCCTCGGCATGCCAGTAGACGTTGTCGGTCCGGCGCGTCTGCGCGCCGACGTTGTACTGCGACAGGATCCGGCCGGTGGTCAGGATCAGCGGGAAGGCGCGCGTGATCTTCTCGGTGGTGGGCACGTACTTGGTGATGATGAACTTGCCCTTGCCGCGCACGAAGGCATCGATATGCATGGTCGGCGTGCCTTCCGGGGCCTCGGCGTTGCACGGCCACTGGATGCTGCCCAACTCGTCGAGGCGCTTGTAGCTGACGCCCGCGAAGGTCGGCGTCAGGCGCGCGATCTCGTCCATGATCTCGGACGGATGCCGGTAGTCCATCGGGTAGCCCAGCGCATTGGCCAGCAGGATGGTCGCTTCCCAGTCGGCATAGCGCGCCTTGGGCGGCATCACTTTGCGCACGCGCGAGATGCGGCGCTCGGCATTGGTGAAGGTGCCGTCCTTTTCCAGGAACGACGAACCCGGCAGGAACACGTGGGCGTACTTGGCGGTCTCGTTGAGGAAGATGTCCTGCACCACGATGCATTCCATCGACGACAGCGCCTCGGACACATGCTGCGTATTCGGGTCGGACTGGACGATGTCCTCCCCCTGGCAGTACAGGCCCTTGAAGCTGCCGGCCAGCGCGGCTTCGAACATATTGGGAATGCGCAGGCCCGGCTCGGGGCTGATCTCGACGTTCCACGCGGCTTCGAACAGGCCGCGCGTGGTTGAGTCCGACACGTGGCGATAGCCCGGCAGCTCATGCGGGAACGATCCGATGTCGCACGAGCCCTGCACGTTGTTCTGCCCGCGCAGCGGGTTCACGCCCACGCCTTCGCGGCCGATATTGCCGGTGGCCATGGCGAGGTTGGCAATGCCCATCACGGTGGTGGAGCCTTGCGCATGCTCGGTCACGCCCAGTCCGTAGTAGATCGCTGCGTTGCCGCCGGTAGCGTACAGGCGCGCGGCGCCGCGCAGTTGTTCCGCCGGAATGCCGGTGACGCTTTCCATGGCCTCGGGCGAGTTCTCCGCCAACGAGACGAAATCGCGCCATTGCTGGAAGGCACGATCCTCGCAGCGCTCGGCGATGAAGGCCTCATTGAGCAGGCCTTCGGTGACGATGACGTGGGCCAGCGAGGTCACCAGCGCCACGTTGGTGCCCGGGCGCAGTTGCAGGTGATAGTCGGCACGGATATGCGGCGAGTCGACCAGGTCGATGCGGCGCGGATCGACCACGATCAGCCTGGCGCCGGCACGCAGGCGCTTCTTCATGCGCGAGGCAAAGACCGGGTGTCCATCGGTCGGGTTGGCGCCGATCACCATGATCACGTCGGCCTTCTCCACCGACTTGAAGGTCTGCGTGCCGGCCGATTCGCCCAGGGTCTGCTTCAGGCCGTAGCCGGTCGGCGAATGGCACACGCGCGCGCAGGTGTCGACGTTGTTGTTGCCGAAGGCGGCGCGCACCAGCTTCTGCACCAGGTAGCCCTCTTCGTTGGTGCAGCGCGACGACACGATGCCGCCGATGGAATCCTTGCCGTGCCTGGACTGGATGCGCTTGAACTCCGATGCGGCGTAGTCGATCGCCTCTTCCCACGACACTTCGCGCCACGGATCGGTGATCTTCGCGCGGATCATCGGCTTGAGGATACGGTCCTTGTGCGTGGCGTAGCCCCAGGCAAAGCGCCCCTTGACGCAGGCGTGGCCTTCGTTGGCCTTGCCGTCCTTGTATGGCACCATGCGCACCACTTCATTGCCCTTCATCTCGGCCTTGAACGAACAGCCCACGCCGCAATAGGCACAGGTGGTTACGGTGCTGTGCGAGGGCTGGCCGAACTTGATGACCGAGGTCTCGGTCAGCGTCGCGGTGGGGCAGGCCTGCACGCAGGCGCCGCACGAGACGCAGTCCGATTCCATGAACGACTGGCTGGTGCCGGGCGACACGCGCGACTCAAAGCCGCGGCCGCTGATGGTCAGGGCGAAGGTGCCCTGCGTTTCCTCGCAGGCACGCACGCAGCGGTTGCAGACGATGCACTTGGAGGGGTCGTAGGTGAAGTAAGGATTGGATTCGTCCTTCTTCATCTGCGTGTGCGTCGCGATCGGCGCAGCTTCCGGCCCGCCGTCGTTGTAGCGCACTTCACGCAGGCCGACCACGCCGGCCATGTCCTGCAGTTCGCAATTGCCGTTGGTCGGGCAGGTCAGGCAATCGAGCGGGTGGTCGGAGATATACAACTCCATCACGCCGCGGCGCAGGTCGGCCAGCTTGTCGCTCTGGGTCTTGACCTTCATGCCGGCTTCGACCGGCGTGGTGCACGATGCCGGATAGCCGCGGCGCCCTTCGATCTCGACCAGGCACAGCCGGCACGAGCCGAAGGCTTCCAGGCTGTCGGTGGCGCACAGTTTGGGTACGGCGATCTGCGCTTGCATCGCGGCGCGCATCACAGAGGTGCCGGCGGGTACGGTGACGCTGACGCCATCGACCTCCAGCGTGACCAGTTCGGTGGATGGGCTGGCGGGCGTGCCGAAATCGATCTCGTTGCGGGCGTTCATGGCGGTTTGTCTCCCGTGTCTCTGCTGGACCTGGCTCAGGCGGCCTTGGCTGGGTTGGAGGCGAGGCCGAAGTCCTCGGGGAATTCATTCAGCGCGGACAGCACCGGATACGGCGTCATGCCGCCCATCGCGCACAGCGAGCCGTTGAGCATGGTGTCGCACAGGTCGCGCACCAACGCCACGTGTTTCACGGACTGCTCGCCGGCGATGATGCGGTCCATCACTTCGACCCCGCGGGTCGAGCCGATCCGGCACGGGGTGCACTTGCCGCACGATTCGATCGCGCAGAACTCCATCGCGTAGCGGGCCTGCTTTGCCATGTCGACGGTTTCATCGAACACCACGATGCCGCCGTGGCCGACCACGCCGCCGAACGCGGCATAGGCTTCATAGTCCAGCGGCACGTCGAAGCGCGACTCGGGCAGGTAGGCGCCCAGCGGCCCGCCCACCTGCACCGCGCGGATGGCACGCCCGCTGCGCGTGCCGCCGCCGTAGTCGACCAGCAGCTCGCGCAGCGTGACGCCGAACGCTTTCTCCACCAGTCCGCCCCGCTTGATGTTGCCGGCCAGCTGGAACGGCAGCGTGCCGCGCGAGCGGCCCATGCCGTAATCGCGGTAGTACTGCGCGCCGCGCGCCAGGATCACCGGCACGGTGGCCAGCGAGATCACGTTGTTGATCACCGTGGGCTTGCCGAACAGCCCCTGCAGCGCCGGCAGCGGCGGCTTGGCGCGCACCACGCCGCGCCGTCCTTCCAGGCTTTCCAGCAGCGCGGTTTCCTCACCGCAGACATAGGCGCCGGCGCCCTTGCGCACTTCCAGGTGAAAGCGCTTGCCGCTGCCGCGGATGTCGTCGCCGAGCCAGCCGGCGGCGTTGGCGATGCCGATCGCGCTTTCCAGCACGGCAATCGCATGCGGATATTCGGAACGGCAGTAGATGTAGCCCTGCTCCGCACCCACCGCCAGGGCGGCAATGGTCATGCCTTCGATCAGCATGAACGGGTCGTCTTCCATCACCATGCGGTCGGAGAACGTGCCCGAGTCGCCCTCGTCGGCATTGCAGACGATGTACTTGACCGCGGACTGCGCGCCCAGCACGGTCTTCCACTTGATGCCGGTAGGGAAGGCCGCGCCGCCGCGGCCGCGCAGGCCGGAATCGGTGACCTCCTGCACGATCTCTGCCGGCTGCATGGCCAGCGCGCGCTCCAGGCCGGCAAAGCCCTCATGCGCGCGGTAGTCGTCCAGCGACAGCGGATCGGTGATGCCGACGCGGGCGAAAGTCAGGCGCTCCTGCTGCTTCAGGAAGGGGATCTCTTCGGTCACGCCCTGTGACAGCGCGTGCTCGCCGCCTTGCAGCAGGCCAGCGTCGAACATTTCCGGCACGTCTTCCGCGCTGACCGGGCCATAGGCCACGCGGCCGGCTCCGGTCTGCACCTCGACCAGCGGCTCCAGCCAGAACATGCCGCGCGAGCCATTGCGAACAATGCGCACGTGCTGGTTGCGCGCGGCGGCTTCGCGCGCGATGGCGCGGGCCACGTCGTCGGCGCCCAGCGCCAGCGCGGTCGAGTCGCGCGGGACGAAGATGGTGGTGACGGTGATCATGCCTGTGCCTCCGCCGCTTCCGGGGTTTCTCTCGAAGACTCGCGCAGCGCGCGCACCAGTGCGTCGAAGCGCTTGGCATCGACATAGGCGTGCAGTTGCTCGCCGACCATCACCGCCGGGCCGCACGCGCACTGGCCCAGGCAATAAACCGGCTCCAGCGTCACTTGTCCGTCCGCGGTGGTTTCATGGAAGCCGCAGCCAAGTGCGCGCTGCGCATGCTCGGCCAGCGCTTCGGCGCCCACCGACTGGCAGGCTTCGGCGCGGCAGACCTGCACCACATGGCGGCCGGCCGGCTGCTGGCGGAAGTGGTGGTAGAAGGTGATCACGCCATGCACCTCGGCGCGCGACAGGTTCAGCGCGCGGGCGATGACGGGCACGGCGGCGTCGGGAATATAGCCCTGTGTGTCCTGGATCTCATGCAGGATCGGCAGCAAGGCGCCCGGCATGTCCTGGCGTGCCGCCACGATGGCGGCGATGCGCATGGCATCGGCGGATGCCGCTGCGTGGGGGGCAATTTCTGGCATAGCGTCTCCTGTGAGGCGTCGCACAGATCGGCAGCGCAGCCTCTTATATGCTATTTTTTTCCTATTTACGGGCCGTGACGTCGCCGTTTTTCCCGTTGAAAGGACTATATTGGAGTGGCAGCGCTCGTTCAATAAGCTATTTTCTACATATGATCCGCATTTCAATCCACCCGCACCTGCAGATCCGGGACGACGCCAGTCCCGGTGGCGAGGCCCTGGACGTGTCCCGGCTGGTGGCCCTGCTCGGTCATATCGAGGAATCCGGCAGCATCAGCCACTCTGCACAGGCGGTATCGCTGTCCTACCGCTACGCCTGGGGCATCCTGCGCGATGCCGAGACGCTGTTCGGCGGCCCGCTGATCGACAAGACCCGCGGGCGCGGCAGCGCGCTGACGCCGCTGGCGCAGCAACTGGTATGGGCCAGCAAGCGGATCGGCGCGCGGCTGTCGCCCACGCTGGACAGCCTGGCGTCCGAGCTGGAGATCGAGTTGAAGAAGCTGATGGACCAGCCCGAAGCCACGGCGCGGCTGCATGCCAGCCACGGCTTCGCGGTGGCGGCGCTGCGCGACTTCCTCGACGAGCAGCAGGTGCGGCACGACCTGAAGTACTGCGGCAGCGTCGAGGCCGTGGCGGCCCTGGCCGAAGGCGCCTGCGATATCGCCGGCTTCCATGTGCCGGTAGGCGAGTTCGAGCACGGCATGTGGCGGCATTTCACCACCTGGCTCAAGCCGGACACTCACTGCCTGGTGCACCTGGCCGTGCGCAGCCAGGGGCTGTTCGTGCGGCCGGACAACCCGCTTGGCATCCACACGCTGGAAGACCTGACCCGGCGCGAGGTGCGCTTCGTCAACCGCCAGGTGGGCTCGGGCACGCGGCTGCTGCTAGACCTGATGCTGGCCGCGCGCGGCATCGACACGGCCCGCATCGAGGGCTACAGCAATGGCGAGTTCACCCACGCGGCAGTGGCCGCGTATATCGGCAGCGGCATGGCGGACGTGGGCTTTGGCGTGGAAACCGCGGCGAGGCGCTTCGGGCTGGCGTTCGTGCCAGTGATCAAGGAGCGCTACTTCTTTGCGATCGAGCGTGCCAAGCTGCGCAGCGCGGCACTGGCCGGCGCGGTGGACGCGCTCACCAGCGAAGCCTTCCGCCAGCGCGTCAATGCACTGCCCGGCTACGACGGCACGCTGACCGGCACCGTGCTGACGCTGGAAGAAGCATTCCCGGACTACGGCACCACGCCGATGCGCTAACGCTGCAGCAAGGACAAGCGGTCAGGATGGCCGGCCCACTGCTCGTGGCGGGGATCGGCCCCTTGGCTTTCAATAGCGGCAGCCAGTCCGCGCGCCGCGACAGTTCGGCATTGAGGGCAATGAAGTGGCGCTGGTCCTCGGGCAGGTCATGCTCCGAGTAGATTGCGCCAACCGGGCACAGCGGCACGCACATCGAGCAGTCGATGCACTGGCCGGGGTCGATGGCGAGGAAGTTGGGCCCTTCGTGGAAGCACGACATCGGGCAGACTTCGACGCAATCGGTGTGGCGGCACTGGATGCAGGCATCCGTCACGACAAAGGTCATGGAGTGGGGGCGGTACGGCAGGTAATGACTGCGTGATGTTAGCGCGCCGCCTGCGGGCACGGCACACGCCGCATTGTGCAACTTCATCAAATCCGCTGACGGCACGGGCGCCCTGATTCATCCGCTGGCTCAGGCGGTTTCCCGCATCAGCGCTTCCTTGCGCGCCGCCATGGCCTGCGCCACGTCGCGCAGGTTGACCTTCTCCTTGATCGCGTTCTTGAACAGCTCGCCTTCCTCTTCCTCGATGTGGTGGGAGACGTATTCCGACAGCACCGTGTAATTGGCCTCGAGCATGTCGCCGGCCGGGTCTTCCTCGATCGCCGCGATCAAGTCCTTGGCCACCTGATGCTCCACCTGGGCCTCGTCCAGCATGTCGTCGATCTCGTCGCTGACGCCGCGCAGCGCCGGATAGAAGATCTCTTCTTCGATGGTGGCGTGCACCGTGAGTTGGTGGCACACGTCCAGCGCAATCGATTCCTTCTCGTCGCGGTCCTCGGTGTCCTTGAACGCCTTGAACTGCTTCTTCACTGCACGGTGGTCGTCCATCAAGGCACCGAGGGCCTCGGCCTGGTCTGCGGGGATCTTCGACTTGTCCACGGTTTTCTCCTGGTGGGGAGCCGGCGCTCCGGTTTGCCCGGGAGAGGAGGCAGCTTCCGTGCCCGCGCTGCGCCAGCGTGGCGGCGCCAGCGTGGGCAGCCAACCTGCCAGTCGTTGCAATTCCTGCGCGAAGCCTTGTAATTGTGCCCGCGGCGCCGCGGCGCAGCGTAGGCCGCCGACGGCTTCTTTTGTCTCTGTATCGCCATACCGGAACGCGCCAAGGGCATGAAGCCCCCGGCGCGCCTGCACCCATGGCGCGAAACCTGCAGCGCACCCGATGCAGCACCACGGCGCGCTGCGCTCTCCAATGCCGCCATGCCCGAACGCAAGAACTCGCCTGTCAGCCGCGATGAACTGAACCAATGCCGGCGTTGCCCGCTGTGGCGCAACGCCACCCAGGGCGTGCCCGGCGCCGGCGCCGCCCACGCGCGCATCATGCTGGTCGGCGAGCAGCCGGGCTCGCAGGAAGACCTGCAGGGTTCGCCCTTCGTCGGCCCGGCCGGGCACTTGCTGGACGAGGCACTGGCCCGTGCCGGCCTGAACCGCGACAAGCTCTTCATGACCAATGCGGTCAAGCACTTCAAGTTCGAATGGCGCGGCAAGCGCCGCCTGCACAAGTCGCCGGCGCAGCAGGAGATCGAGGCCTGCAACCTGTGGCTGGAGCGCGAGCTGGACAAGGTCGGCCCCAAGGTCGTGGTCGCGCTTGGCGCCACGGCAGCGCGCGCGGTGCTGGGCCGAACGAGCGTGACGCTGGCGGGCATGATGGAGACACCGGTCGAGCACGAGGGGCGGCTCGTCATCGCTACCTACCACCCGTCCTTTGCCTTGCGCCAGCGCACCGACGAGGCGCGTGCCGCCGCCTTCGACCGCATCGTACGCAGCTTGCGTGCCGCCGCGCGGCTGGCGCGCGGTGGGGTGAGGACTGAAGCGTCAGATGAAGTCACAGGCAAAGGTCAGCTTGATACCGGCCGCGGGAATCAGCGTCAGCGACGGCTGGATATCCAGCACGTTAAAGGCGCCGATCAGGCCGGCCTGGTTGAAGTAGGCCAGCTTCCACCGAAAGCTGGTGGCCGGCTACGGACAAATATGGACGATCCCGCAAGCAGATTCGAACCCAATCCGCCCCGTGCGCACCCAAAACAAGAAAGGGCCAGATGGCCCTTTCTTGCTGCAAGGATGGTCCGCGGATCAGCCAGCGAAATTCTTGCCGGCGAAGTCCCAGTTCACGACGTTCCAGAATGCCTCGACGTACTTCGGGCGGGCATTGCGGTAGTCGATGTAGTAGGCGTGTTCCCACACGTCGCAGGTCAGCAGCGCCTTGGCGTCGGTGGTCAGCGGGGTAGCGGCGTTGGAGGTCGAGACCAGGTCCAGCGAGCCGTCGGTCTTCTTGACCAGCCACGCCCAGCCCGAACCGAAGGTGCCCACGGCGGTCTTGGTGAACTCTTCCTTGAACTTGTCGAACGAGCCCCACTTGGCGTTGATGGCATCAGCCAGCGCGCCGGTCGGCTGGCCGCCGCCGTTGGGCTTCATCGAGTCCCAGTAGAAGGTGTGGTTCCACACCTGGGCAGCGTTGTTGAAGATGCCGCCCGACGACTTCTTGACGATCTCTTCCAGGGTCGAGTTCTCGAACTCGGTGCCCTTGATGAGGTTGTTCAGGTTGGTGACGTAAGTCTGGTGGTGCTTGTCATGATGGAACTCCAGCGTCTCCTTGGAGATGTGCGGAGCCAGGGCATCATGCGCGTACGGGAGCGGGGGGAGCTTGTGTTCCATTGTTCTGTCTCTGTGGGTTGGGGTTGTGGGTCCGGAATTGCCGATTGTAGGGGACTTGCAAGACCCGCGCAAACCGCGGGACAAAGCCCCCTGCTACGATGTTAGTTTGTCCGGGCAGGGGTTTCCGGGGGGATTTCCGCCTGGCTTGCCTGAACGCTTCGCCCCCGCCACGGCATCGCGAATGGGAGGCGTTCCCGGGCCGCGCGGGCGCTCAGAAATCCGGCAGTTTGGCCTGCACGCCGGCAATCGCCAGGTCGGCCACGCCCTCGGCCAGGTGCGCTTCGACCACGCTGCCGGGGCGGATCTCAGCGGGCGAGCGCAGCGCGCGTCCGCGCTGGTCCAGCAGCACGGCATAGCCGCGTTCCAGCGTACGCTGCGGCGCCAGCAGCTCCAACGCGCCCGCGCTGCGCGCCAGGCGCTGGCCGGCACGCTCGTGCTGGCGTGCGGCGGCGGCCTGCAGGCGTTGCCACAGGCGTGCCACGTCGGCATGGGCGGCGGTGGCATCGGGACGGCACGCGCTCCAGCGCATCGCCAGCAATTGCTGGCGGTGGCGCTGCGACACCACCGTGTCACGCAATGCCGAGCGCAAGTGTCGCGCCAGATTGTCGACGCGCGCGCGCCGCTCCTGCAGTTGCGCCTGCGGGCTGCGCACGCGCCGCGCCAGCCAGTCCAGGTGCTGCGCGCGCAGGTCCAGCCCGCGCCGCATGCACTGCGTGAGCGCGTCGCGCGCACGCAGCGTCTGCGCCAGCAGGTGCGCGCGATCCGGGCTGACCAGCTCGGCCGCGCCGGTCGGCGTGGGCGCGCGTACATCGGCGACAAAGTCGGCGATGGTGAAGTCGGTTTCGTGGCCCACGCCGGAGATGAGCGGCAGCGCGCAGCGCGCAATCGCCTGCGCCACCACCTCTTCATTGAACGACCACAGGTCTTCGATGCTGCCCCCGCCACGGCACAGGATCAGCACTTCGCACTCGCGCCGCGCGCTGGCCGCATCGAGCATCTCGGCGATCTTCTGCGCCGCGCCTGCGCCCTGCACTGGTACCGGATAGACCACCACCGGCACATGCGGCGCGCGCCGACGCAAGGTGGTCAGCACATCGCGCAGCGCCGCCGCCTGCAGCGAGGTGACCACGCCGATGGTGCGCGGATGGGCCGGCACCGGGCGCTTGCGCTCCGGCGCGAACAGCCCCGCCTGCGCCAGCTTTTCCTTCAGGCGCAGAAAGGCTTCGTACAGGTTGCCCAGCCCCGCCCGGCGCATTGCCTCTACGCCCAGTTGCACCTCGCCACGCGCCTCATACATGGTGACCACGGCGCGCACCTCCACCGCCTCGCCCTCGCGCGGCTGGAAGTCGACATGCTGGTTGCGCCCGCGGAACATCACGCAGCGGATCTGCGCGCGTGCATCCTTGAGCGAGAAATACCAGTGCCCGCTGGCGGCGCGCGTGAAATTGGAAATCTCGCCGCGCACCCAGGCCAGTGGGAAACTGCGTTCCAGCAGCCTGGCGATTGTGTGGTTCAGCTCACCGACAGGGATGACATCGCGGCCGCTGCGCGGCGCGGTAGAGGAAGGGTCACGCGAAAAGTTCGGCAAGTCTGGCATGGCGCACTGGTGGCAAGCGGCGTGAATGGGACATGTCCACAGCATAACCTGTATGTCAAGGGGTCGCGCTGATGCCGGCACCCTGCCCCGAAAGGCGCATGGGTTCGTCCAACTCTTTGATTCTTATGAGCTTTACGAGAGAAATAAAAATTAGGCAATATAACCAATTCTCTTTTGCATCAATCACTTACATAGCGCCTGGCAGGCTTGTTCACAAAGTTATCCACAGCTTCTCTGGATAAAAGGCGTCGTCAAGCACACTTTTCCAGCCCAAGTGGCCCCAAACCGGCTTACGGTCCCATGGAAAGCGGCCGACCCGGCGCGTGGCGTATCAGAGCGCCGCTGGCCCTCCGGGGTGCAGCATTAATGCTGCGTTTGCACAATTTCTGGGCAGGAAGATGGGGGCCATAAAAATCAATGGGTTAACCTGCTTCTCCCGGATTTGTCCACAGGCCGTCCACAACGCTCTCCCTGCGCAATGTGGAAAAACCCGGTTTCTGCCCTGCCTGGCGCCACATTGATCGCGGGCCGCCCTGATACACCTGTTTGCCAGTTTTTTAAGCAGCCCATAGCGCCACCTTATGAATCAAGGACTTAGGTGATCTCTCAGGCAGCTTTCCACAAGCGCTCCACAATCCTGTCCCGGCGTTGTGTGGAAAGCCGCACCGGAAGGCGTGCCAGCGAACCGACGCGCCCCGCCAAGTTGTGGAAAGCGGTGCCTGGCGGCGCGCATCATGCGCCGCAGGTCCTGCGGCAGGCTTTTGCACAAAATTTAATCAGCTATATTTTTGCCATTACGAATCAATGTGTTAGCACGCTTGTCAGGCAGCTTTCCACAATCGGTCCACAACACTGTCCCGCTTTGCTGTGGAAATGGACCAGTGCCGGCGATGCGTGGCCGAGACAGCGTGGGGTGCCGTCTTGCCGTGGGACAGGGCGCAGGTTAGAGTGGCGCCTGATTTTTCAGAGCAATGCCGGAGCGCGCGCCGCCAGCGGCCAGACGCGCATCAAGGCATGCCGTCCAGGTGGTTTGGGGTTTTGTTATTCGGTTGTCGATCCCGGGGGTCCAATTGTTTTCCATCATTCAAGCGGCCGGCTGGCCGATCTGGCCGCTGTTGCTCGCCTCGGTCATCGCGTTGGCGCTGATCGTCGAACGTTTTCTTACCCTCAAGCGCAGCAAGGTCCTGCCCGCCAGGCTCTATGAAGAGGCGCTGGCGGCCGCGCAGCAACGCCGCGCCACGCCGGAAGTGGTCAACACGCTTGAGCAGAACTCGCCGCTGGGCCGGGTGCTGGCCGCCGGGCTGCGCCACGTGGTGCTGCAGCCGCACACCTCGCGCGATGCCGCCAAGGACGTGGTGGAGGAAGCCGGCCGCGTGGTTGCGCATGAGCTGGAGCGCTACCTGAACGCGCTCGGCACGATTGCCTCGGTGGCGCCGCTGATGGGCCTGCTGGGCACGGTGATCGGCATGATCGAGATCTTCGGCAACCAGGGCGGCACCGGCGCCAACCCTGAACAGCTGGCGCACGGCATCTCGGTGGCGCTGTACAACACCGCCTTCGGGCTGATCGTGGCAATCCCGGCGCTGATCTTCTGGCGCTACTTCCGCCGCCGCGTGGACGACTACGTGGCTGAACTGGAATTCCGCGCCACGTCGTTCCTCGACGCGATCCTGCCGCAGCGCCGCGCCTGATCGCCGAACGGACCCGAACCCCATGCACTTCCGTTCCCGCCAGCGGCGCGAAGAGCCGGAGATCAACCTGATCCCGCTGATCGACGTGCTGCTCGTGATCCTGATCTTCCTCATGATCACGACCACCTACTCGCGCTTTACCGAGCTGCAGATCCAGCTGCCCACCGCCGACGCCGAGCGCGCCCAGCAGCGGCCGCAGGAGATCGTGGTGTCGGTGTCATCGCGCGGGGTCTACTCCGTCAACAAGAAGGTGATGGAGCAAAAGGACGTCACCAGCCTGGCCGACCAGCTGCGCGCCGCCTCGGGCACCAGTGCCGGCGGACAGCCGCCGGTGGTGATCGTCAATGCCGACGCGCAGGCCAGCCACCAGGCCGTGATCAACGTGATGGAGGCCGCGCGGCTGGCCGGACTGTCGCGCCTGACCTTCGCCACGCAGAGCGCGCAGCCGCGCTGACCCCGGGCGCCCTGGCGCATGCGGCCGGCGGGCTTGCCGCATGCGCTGTGCAATGCCCATAATGGTTGAGCCGCCCGCGCCCCCAGGGGGCGAAGCCGCGGGCGCACTACAATCCCATCCCGACCACCGACTCCACCGCCCGCCGCGCCCATGCCCGTTCCCCGACATGCCCTTGCCGACTTCGTGACCGCCCAGTGGCAACGCCGCGGCTGGTTCGCGTGGGTGATGCTGCCGTTCTCGCTGCTGTTCGGGCTGATCGCGCGGGTGCGCCGCCATGGCTACCAGCGTGGCTGGTTCAAGTCGACGCGCCTGCCGATGCCGGTGGTGGTGGTCGGCAACGTGACCGTGGGCGGCACCGGCAAGACGCCGGCGGTGATCGCGCTGGCCCAGGCGCTGACCGAGGCGGGGCTGCGCCCCGGCGTGGTGTCGCGCGGCTACGGTGTGGAACTCAAGCACCCGCGCCGCGTGAAGCCGACATCGATGGCGTCCGACGTCGGGGACGAGCCGCTTCTGATCGCGCGCGCCACCGACGTGCCGGTCTGGGTCTTCCCCGACCGGGCGCTGTGCGCGCAAACCATGCTGGTATCGCACCCGGGCGTCAATGTGCTGCTGCTCGATGACGGCCTGCAGCACTACAAGCTGCAGCGCGACTTCGAGATCGTGATGTTCGACTCGCGCATGGGCGGCAACGGCCTGCTGCTGCCGGCCGGCCCGCTGCGCGAGCCGCTTTCGCGCCCGCGCGACGCGACGCTGATCAACGACCCCACCTTCCGCGCCACGCCCGACCGCCCCGGCGTGTACGGCATGCGGCTGGAGCTGGACGACGCCTGGCAGCTGGCCGATCCGGCCATGGCCCGGCCGGTCAGCGCCTTTGCCGGCCGGCGCGTGCTGGCCGCGGCCGGCATCGGCAACCCCGAACGCTTCTTCGCCAGCCTGCGCGGCGCGGGCCTGACCCCGAAGACACTGCCGCTGCCGGACCACTATGACTTTGTCGCCGACCCGTTCGCCGACCATCCCGACGCGCTCGACGCCGACGTGATCCTGATCACCGAGAAGGATGCCGTAAAATGCGAGCGCTTCGACGACCCGCGCATCTGGGTCGTCCCCACCAGGCCCGTGATCGATGCCGGCCTGATCGAAAAAATCCGCCGCGCCGTGCTGGCGCAAATCCAACCCGCGCCGACCGCGCCGGCAACCACGCCCGGCGCCGCAGGGCGCAATGAGGAACACCGAGATGGACAACCGGCTGCTTGAAATCCTGGTCTGCCCGCTGTGCAAGGGCAAGCTGGAATACGACCGCGCCGCGCAGGAGCTGATCTGCCACGCCGACAAGCTGGCGTACCCGATCCGCGACGGCATCCCCGTGATGCTGGCCGACGAGGCCCGCCAGTCGGTGCCGGGCCGCGTGGTCAATCCGGACGCCCCTGCCGCGGGCAACTGAGCGCGCGCCATGACCGTCCCCGCGTTCACCGTCGTCATTCCCGCGCGGCTCGCTTCGACGCGCCTGCCTGACAAGCCCCTGGCCGATATCGGCGGGCGCCCGATGATCGTGCGCGTGGCCGAACGCGCGCATGCGTCGTCGGCGCAGCGCACCGTGGTCGCCACCGATGCGCCCGCGGTGGCGCAGGCCTGCGCCGCGCACGGCATCGAAGCCGTGCTGACCCGCGCCGACCACCCTTCCGGCACCGACCGCCTGTCTGAAGTGGCCGCCCAGCTGGGCCTGGCCGACGACGCCATCGTGGTCAATGTGCAGGGCGACGAGCCACTGATCGAACCGTCGCTGATCGACGAGGTGGCGCTGCACCTGGCGCACCACGCCGACTGCGCCATTGCCACCGCGGCGCATCCGCTGCAGGACATTGCCGAAGTCTTCAACCCCAATGTCGTCAAGGTGGTGTGCGACGCCGCCGGCCGCGCACTGTATTTCTCGCGCGCGCCGATCCCGTGGGCGCGCGATGCCTGGTCGGGCGTGCCGGCAGTGCCCGCGGCGCTGGCACAGGTGCCGCTGCCCGGCATGCCGGTGCTGCGCCATATCGGTCTGTACGCTTATCGGGCGGGCTTCCTGCGCCGCTTCCCGACGCTGGCGGCGGCGCCGCTGGAGCAGACCGAGGCGCTGGAGCAACTGCGCGCCATGTGGCATGGCGAGCGCATTGCGGTGCTGCAAACCGGCGCCGCGCCGGCCCCCGGCGTCGACACCCAGGCCGACCTGGAACGGGTGCGCGCACTGTGGGCTCAGTCGATGGCCCAGGAAGGGCCCTGATCAAACCGCCGGAAAGTGACCCGCGCCGGCGCCTGCCCGCTCAGGTTCATACTGCTGCAACCTGAACCGGGGGGCGGATTTCGGGCCGATTTGGCGCCGCCTCATGGCATAATGCTTGCCGATACAGAGCCGCCCGGCCGGCATGCGCAAGCGTGCCGCCGGCCAAGGCTCGGTGGGGAGATAAAGATAGAGCCCGTCCGGCCGCGCCGCCATCCCCCTGGCAGCCGCCGCCGGCCGCATGCGATGGGTGCGCATGAGCAGTGCCCGCGCTGAACGCAGTCTGACCGCACCAGGACGGCAGTAAGTCCTGCGTCAAGTTACGGCGTTACCCTCCTTCTGATCTCCCGCCACACCAGATTAAAAACACTGAGGACCCGTAAATGCGTTTGATCCTGTTGGGCGCGCCTGGCGCCGGCAAAGGCACGCAAGCCAAGTTCATCTGCGAGAAGTTTGGCATTCCGCAAATCTCCACGGGCGACATGCTGCGCGCCGCGGTGAAGGCCGGCACCCCGCTGGGCGTGGAAGCCAAAAAGGTCATGGACGCGGGCGGACTGGTGTCGGACGACATCATCATCGGCCTGGTGAAGGACCGCCTGAAGGAAGACGACTGCCAGAACGGCTACCTGTTCGACGGCTTCCCGCGCACCATTCCGCAGGCCGAGGCGATGAAGGAAGCGGGCGTGGCGATCGACTACGTGCTGGAAATCGACGTGCCGTTCGATGCCATCATCGAGCGCATGAGCGGCCGCCGCGTGCACGTAGCCTCGGGGCGCACCTACCACGTCAAGTACAACCCGCCCAAGACCGAGGGCGTGGACGACGAGACCGGCGAGGCGCTGATCCAGCGTGACGATGACAAGGAAGAGACGGTCAAGAAGCGTCTTGATGTCTATTCGCAGCAGACGCGTCCGCTGGTTGATTACTACTCGGACTGGGCCGCCAAGGGCGATGCTTCCGCCAAGGTGGCGCCGCCGAAGTACCGGAAGATCCTGGGCGTGGGTAATGTCGATGAGATTACTGCGCGGGTATTTGAGGCGTTGAAGTAATTTTTTTTCCGTCCTGCTCTGCCTGGTGTTGTGAAAGCGGCCTTTAGGCCGCTTTTGTTTTGTGCGATTGGATTGGGTCGCTGTTGGCAGGGGCTTTTTGGCTTGGTGCCATTGCGGTCGCTTGTCGCCTTGGCTAGCGTGGGCTGTTTCGCCGGCGTAGCCGGCGAAACAGCCCACGCCCGCCAAGAGCCACAAACCCCCGCATAGCGACAAACCAAACCCACCCCTTGCACATCCCCCACCAGCCCGTAAAATACCGCCAACCAATTGACGTTTACGTAAACGGCAACAAAAAAACCCCAACCCAAAGGAGACCAGCCCAAATGCAAATCCAAGGCAACGTATTCATCGTCACCGGCGGCGCCTCGGGCCTGGGTGCAGGCACCGCCCGCATGCTGGCCGAAGCCGGCGCCAAGGTCGTGATCGCGGACCTGAATGAGTCCATCGGCCAGGCGCTGGCAACTGAACTGGGCGCCCAGTTCGTCCGCTGCGACGTCACCTCCGAGGCTGACGGCCAGGCCGTGGTGGCCGCCGCCCAGGCGCTGGGCCGGCTGTCGGGCATCGTCAATTGCGCCGGCATCGCCACCGCCAACAAGACTGTCGGCAAGAACGGCCCGCATCCGCTCGACGCCTTCGACAAGACCATCCGCATCAACCTGGTCGGCACCTTCAACATGATCCGCCTGGCCGCCGCGGCCATGGTGCAAAACACCCCGACAGCGAAGGCGAGCGCGGCGTGATCATCAATACTGCGTCGGTGGCGGCCTATGACGGCCAGATCGGGCAGGCCGCCTATGCCGCGTCCAAGGGCGGCGTGGTGGCGATGACACTGGCAATCGCGCGCGACCTGTCGCGCGACGGCGTGCGCTGCATGACCATCGCCCCGGGCATCTTCGAAACGCCGATGCTGCTGGGCATGCCGCAGGAGGTGCAGGACGCGCTCGGCAAGATGGTGCCGTTCCCGCCGCGGATGGGGCGTCCGGCTGAATACGCCAAGCTGGCGCGCTCGATCATCGAGAACACCATGCTCAACGGCGAGGTGATCCGCCTGGACGGCGCGATCCGGATGCAGCCCAAGTAAGGCCCTGGCGCTGCCCGCTCAGCCGGGCAGCAGCATCACCAGCATCAGCCCCGGCGCCGCCGCAGGCACCAGCGTCAGCTGCTCGAACTGCAGCGCGCCCTGCTGCGGATGGCGAAAGCCGCGGCGGCCGCCCTCGCGGTCTTCCACGTCCTGCGACAGCCAGGCATTGCGGAAGGCCTCGCTCTCTGCCATCAGTCCCTCAATCAACGCACGCGTCGGCGCCTCGTCCGCATGGCGGATGCTGTGCGCGCGGAATTCCGCCACCAGCCGTGCCGCGCGGTGCGGCCAGTCTTCCACCAGCGCCATCAGCCCCGGCGACAGGAACATCGCGCGCAGCAGGTTGCGCTCGGTGCTGGCGGCATCGAGCCAGCCGATAAACAGGTCCGCGGCGGCGTCGTTCCAGGCCAGCGCGGTCCATTGCCGGTCGAGCAGGTACGCCGGCCCCCCGATGGCATGCACGCTGGCCAGCACCACCGGCGGCACGGTTTCGTCCGGGGCCTGCTGCGGGTCACGGCGGCTCGCCAGTTCGAACAGGTAGGCGCGCTCGGCGCGCGACAGCCGCAGCGCCGCAGCCAGGCTGGCCAGCGCGCGTGCCGACAGCGATACCGGCCGCCCCTGCTCCAGCCACGTCACCCAGGTCGCGCTCAAGCCCGCCAGTTGCGCAACTTCCTCGCGGCGCAGGCCGGGGGTGCGGCGGCGCCGGCCCGGTGCGAGCCCGACATCGGCCGGCGCCAGCCGTTCGCGGTGCGCGCGCAGGAAAGCGCCCAGCACGGATTCGCGCGACGATGGCGATGCAGACGGGGGAACAGACGGATTGGCAGACAAGGGCATGACAAGCTGGTGTCGCTTATACCAGGATAAATCGGTAACTTGTACCGGGAGAACTGCCCGCCTACAGTATGCCGAACCCGCCCGGCGGGCAAGTCCCTCCCCCAAACAAGAAGGCCGCCCGCCGACCTGGGCGTGGCCCAAGGAGCCCAGCACCATGCAACAGCAGGAACTCGTCGCCGCCCAGTTCGGCGCCACCGCCAGCGCCTACCTCACCAGCACCGTCCACGCCAGCGGCGCAGACCTGCAGCGACTGAAAGACGAACTGGCCGCGCTGATCCCCGCAGCCAACCGCCCGCGCAGCCGCGTTCTGGACCTGGGCTGCGGCGCCGGCCATGCCAGCTTTGCCGCGGCAGCGGTCGCGGGCGAAGTGACGGCTTATGACCTGTCGGCGGACATGCTGGCCGTGGTCGAGGCCGCGGCGCGCGAGCGCGGGCTGGCAAATATCCGCACGCGCCAGGGCGCAGCCGAGCAACTGCCGTTCGACGATGCCAGCTTCTGCGCGGTGGTCTCGCGCATGAGCGCGCACCACTGGCGCGACGTGCCGGCGGCGCTGGCCGAGATCCGCCGGGTGCTCAGGCCGGGCGGCAAGGTCGTGCTGATCGATATTGCCGGCGCACCGGACCCGCTGCGCGATACCTGGCTGCAAGCGGTGGAACTGCTGCGTGACCCCTCCCACGTGCGCGACTACACACCCGCGGGCTGGCGTGCAATGTTCGAGGCGGCGGGCTTTGACGCCGATGTCATTGCGGTGTCGGAGATCTGGCGCATCGGCATCGAGTTCGACAGCTGGGTCAAGCGCATGCGCACGGCGCCGGTGGCGGTGGCGGCCATCCACCACTTGTGGCAGGTGGCGCCCGCCGAAGTGCGCGAGCACTATCGCGTGCAGGCCGACGGCAGCTTTGAACTGGAAGCGGTGATGGTCACCGCGCGTTGATGCAGGGTGGCCCGATCAGGCCGCGGCGCTCATCGCGGGCGCCTCGGCGCGCACGGTCAAGCGGCGCACCAGGTCCCACACCGCCGCCGCGGCCGGCGACAGTGAACGGTCCTCGCGCCGGACCATGACGATGCTGCGCTCCTCGCGCGGCACCAGCGGGCGCCACACCAGCGGCGACGCCGCCGGCAGCGGCAGCGAGAACGACGGCAGCACCGAGGCGCCGATGCCGGCCTCGACCATGCCGAACACGCTGGCCGAGTGGCCCAGCTCCTGCACCACCAGGGGCACCACGCCATGCCGGCCGAACACGCGGTCGATCAGCGGCCGGCTGCCGGAGGCAAAATCCAGCAGCACCAGCTGCATTCCATGCAGCGCCGACCACGGCACCGATGCCGACTGCGCCAGCGGATGGTCGCGCCGGCAGACAAAGCAGAACGGGTCGGTCGCCACCGGCTCCACCACCAGCCCGTCGCGCACCAGCGGATCGATCAGCACGCCAAAGTCCACGGCGCCGGCACGCACCTGCTCCAGGCCGTCGGCCTGCACGTTGTCACGCACCGCCAGGCGGATCTCAGGGTATTGGGCGGCGCAGGCGGCCACGTACAGCGGCATCAGCCGGGCCGAGATCGTCGGCGCACCGGCTATCACTACGCGACCGCGATAGCGTTCGCCGAGCTGGCGCGTCTCTTCCAGCGTGTCGTCGAGCTGCCCGAGCAGCCGCTCCAGCGCTGGCGCCAGCGCGTGGCCGGCCTCAGTCAGCACCACCTCGCGCGTGGTGCGGTCCAGCAGGCGCACGCCAAGTGCCTCTTCCAGCTCAGCCACGCCGCGGCTGACCGCAGGCTGGGACAGGCCGACCACATCGGCGGCCCGGCTGAAGCCGCCGGTATTGGCCACGGCCAGGAACACGCGCAACTGGCGCACTGTGTAATTCATGCAACGACCGGATAAATAGATTCTATAAATGAATTTGCATTCTAGACTTGGCTGGCGTCCAATACTAGGCAAAACCCTAACATCGCAGGATCCACCCGCAGTCATGTCTCGTATTGTCCGCAAGCTCAAGAAACTTTATGACCTGATCGACGGCTTCGTTCTCGTCATGTTGACGGCCATCGCCATTGCGCTGGCCGCCCCTGGAATCGGCACCGGCGACGGCCCGCTGCACCTGGGCGTGGTGACCAGCCTGGGCGTGGCGCTGGTGTTCTTCCTGCACGGCGCGGCGCTCTCGCGCGACAAGCTGGTGTCGGGCGCCAAGCACTGGCGCCTGCATGTCTTCGTGCAGACCTTCACCTACGTGGTGTTCCCGCTGGTGGGCGCGCTGCTGATGCTGTCGCTGCGCAATACGCTGCCGCCGGACCTGCTGCTGGGCGTGTTCTTCCTGTGCGCGCTGCCGTCGACGGTATCGTCGTCGGTGGCCATGACCTCGATGGCGCGCGGCAATGTGTCCGGTGCGATCTTCAACGCCACCATCTCGGGCCTGATCGGCATGCTGGTCACGCCGCTGCTCATGGGGCTGGTGATCAGCGCCAGCGGCGCCTCGATGCCGCTGGGCAAGGCGCTCACCGGCGTGGCGCTGCAACTGCTGCTGCCGTTCGCGCTGGGGCAGCTGCTGCGTCCCCTGATCGGCAACTGGCTGGCAAAGAAGAAGCACATCACCAACAAGGTCGACCGTGGCGTGATCGTGCTGATCGTCTATTCCTCATTCTGCGACGCCACTGCCCGGGGCCTGTGGCACCAGTACCAGTGGCAGACCATCGGCGCAGTGATGCTGATCGCCGCGGTGCTGCTGTTCGTGGTGCTGGGCTTTACCACGCTGACCGCACGCCGCCTTGGCTTTTCTGTCGAGGACGAGATCACCGCCGTGTTCTGCGGCTCGAAAAAGAGCCTGGCCAATGGCATCCCGATGGCCAAGATCCTGTTTGCCGGCCATCCGGCACTGGGCCTGCTGGTGCTGCCACTGATGGTCTATCACCAGCTGCAGCTGATCGTTTGCTCGGTGATTGCATCGCGCTATGCCAACCGCGATGCCTTGCTGGAAGACCAGGCCGCGGCGCGGGCCTGAGGCACGCAGCCATGAAAAAAACCGGGGCATGCCCCGGTTTTTTTGTACCCGCCAGATTCACACTGACGGATTCTTCGACAGCGGCGGATTGCGCGCGAAGTACGACCGGATCCCCTTCAGGATCGCATTGGCCAGCTGCTCCTGGTGCGCGTTGTCGTTGAGCTTGCGCTCTT
The DNA here is from genome assembly GCA_022041995.1 of Cupriavidus necator. Taxonomy (GTDB): domain Bacteria; phylum Pseudomonadota; class Gammaproteobacteria; order Burkholderiales; family Burkholderiaceae; genus Cupriavidus. The sequence goes on along the minus strand of CP074381.1, from coordinate 842,910 downwards.
CTTCCGGATTGCTGATGAAGGCCGTCTCGATCAGGATCGAAGGAATATCCGGGGCCTTCAGCACCGCAAACCCGGCCTGCTCCACGCTGCCCTTGTGCAGCTTGTTGATGCCGCCGATCTCGCCCAGCACGGCCTTGCCGACCTGCAGGCTGTCGTTGATCTGCGCGGTGGTGGACAGGTCCAGCAGCACGCGCGCCACCTGCGCATCCTTGTTGCCCATATTGGCGCCGCCGATCAGGTCTGCGGCGTTTTCCTTGTTGGCCAGCCAGCGCGCCGCGGTACTGGACGCGCCGCGCTCGGACAGCGCGAACACCGACGCCCCGCGCGCCTCGGGCGACAGGAAGGCATCGGCGTGAATCGATACGAACAGGTCGGCCTGCACCCGGCGCGCTTTCTGCACGCGCACGTTCAGCGGCACGAAGAAGTCGGCGTCGCGCGTCATCATTGCGCGCATATTAGGTTGGGCATCGATCTTGGCGCGCAGGCGGTGCGCGATCTGCAGCACCACATCTTTCTCGCGCGAACCCGCGGCGCCGGTCGCGCCCGGGTCTTCGCCGCCGTGGCCGGGATCAATCGCCACGGTCAGCAAGCGGCGCATCTTGAAGGGCCGTTCGGCGGTGGGATTGTCGCGTGCGACCGGCGGCACCACCGGGGCATTGGGGGTCGGCACCGGCGGTGCGGACGGCCGGGGCCGGGCCGAGGCCACCGGCGGCGGCGGCGCGGTGGTGGGCGGCACCTCGCCCTTCTCGTCAAAGCGGCGCACCAGCGCGCCGATCGCGTCTTCCTCAGCACCAGCCGGCGCGCCGGCGATGCCGTCGTTGCCCGGCGCCGGGTCCGAGGTGGCGAAGCGGCGCTGCTTTTCCTCGGTGTCGCGCACCAGCTTCCATAGCGGATCGGGCGGATTGACCGGGTACAGGTCGAACACCAGGCGGTTGCGGTAGCTGCCAATGGGCGCCAGCGTGAACACCTGCGGCGCCACGTTTTCCTTCAGGTCGAACACCATGCGGACCACGCGCGGGCGGTTCTGGCCGACGCGCACGGTCTGGATATACGGGTCGTTCGGGGTGATCTTGGCCACCAGTTCGCGCAGCGTGGGCGACAGGTCCAGGCCGTCGATGTCCACCACCAGCCGGTCGGGGTCGCGGATCATCTGGTGCACGGCGGCCAGCGGGGAATCGGATTCGATGGTGACGCGGGTGTAGTCCTCGGCCGGCCACACGCGCACCGCGACGATGCCGGCGCCAAATGCGATCTGCGGGCCGGCCAGTGTCAGCACAGCCGTGCCCGCGCCCAGCTTCAGTGCCTGCGCCATCCATTTGCGGCGCGCCTGCAGCAGGCCGTCGGGTCCATCGGGGCGGTCGGTGGCAAGTCGCTTGATCAGCATGCGTTCAGCAGGGTAAGTCCAGTGTGAGTATAGGCGCGCATGGTCGCGATCCGCCGCTCGCCGGCGTCATCTGCCCCGGCCATGTCCGATTGGAGCAACACATGGAGATCCGGTTCCCCGAGCATGCGGCCGGCCTTTTCCGGCCATTCGACCAGGTTGAAGGCCGGTTCGGCGAAGCAGTCGCGAAAACCCGCGTCGATCCACTCTTCGGGATCGGCAAAGCGGTACAGGTCGAAGTGGTAGACGGCCAGCGGCGAGCCGTCGGCGCGGGCCACCTCGTAGGGCTCGCACAGCGTATAGGTGGGGCTGCGGACCTTGCCCGCATGGCCCAGCGCGCGCAGGATCGCGCGCGACAGCGTGGTCTTGCCGGCACCCAGGTCGCCGGACATCTGCACATGCACCGTACGCGGCGGCATGGCCTGCACGGCGGCGGCCAGCGCGGCGCCCAGGCGCGCGGTGGCGGCTTCATCAGGCAGCGTCAGGGTGCGTTCTTCAAGCAAGGGCATTGCGTACAATTCAGGGATGATCGACCGAGTCGCCCCAGGGCAGGCAGATGCGCCACCTAACCCCGTTCCCGGCACCGCCAGCCACCTGGCCGCGGGCCCCGGGGAACTTGCGGCACTGGCCGCGTCGATCCGCGCATGGGGCGCGGAACTCGGCTTTGCCTCCGTGCGCATTGCCGATGTCGACCTCAGTCATGCCGAGCCGGGGCTGATGGCGTGGCTGGCGCAGGGCTACCACGGCGACATGGATTATATGGCGAACCACGGCCTGCGGCGCGCCCGCCCGGCCGAACTGGTGCCCGGCACCGTGCGCGCGGTCGTGGCGCGGATGCCGTACATTGCGGCTGCCGGCGCCCAGGCCGGCGCCACCGACTGGCGCCGCCACGAACTGGCGCGGCTGGACGATCCGGCCACCGCAGTGGTGTCGCTGTATGCGCGCGGCCGCGATTATCACAAGGTGCTGCGCAGCCGTCTGCAGCAACTGGCCAGCCGGATCGAGGCCGAAATCGGAAAATTCGGCTACCGCGTCTTTACCGATTCCGCACCCGTCATGGAAGTGGCGCTGGCCAGCCAGGGCGGACTCGGCTGGCGCGGCAAGCATACGCTGCTGCTGGACCGCGACGGCGGCTCGATGTTCTTCCTGGGCGAGATCCTGGTCGACCTCCCGCTGCCGGCGGACCCGCCCGAGTCCGGCCACTGCGGCAACTGCCACCGCTGCCTGGACATCTGCCCCACGCGTGCCATCGTGGCGCCGTACCGGCTGGATGCGCGCCGCTGCATCTCCTACCTGACCATCGAGCACAAGGGCCCGATCCCGGTGGAATTCCGCGCGCCCATGGGCAACCGCGTCTACGGCTGCGACGACTGCCAGCTGGCCTGCCCGTGGAACAAGTTCGCGCATGTGGCCATGGTGCCGGACTTCGACGTGCGCAACGGGCTTGACGCGCCCGACATGGTGGCGCTGTTCCAGTGGACCGAAGCGGAATTCAACCAGCGGCTCGAAGGCAGCCCGATCCGCCGCATCGGCCATGAGCGCTGGCTGCGCAACCTGGCGGTGGGGCTGGGCAACAGCCTGCGCGCGGCGCTGTCGGGCACGCGCGCCGAAGACGCGGCCCTGGCCGCGCGCATCCGCGCAGCGCTGCAGCAGCGGCGCGAGGCCGCCACGCCGCTGGTGCGCGAGCATATCGACTGGGCCCTGGCCCAGGGTGGCCCGCCGCCGGACGCTAGCTGACCAGCGCCAGCCACAGCGGCGTGGTCACGATCGCCGCCACCGTCATCAGCGAAATCGTCGCCGCCACCATCGGCCCGTTGCCGCCCATGCGCACCGCCAGGATATAGGCACTGGAGGCCGTGGGCAGCGAGGCATACAGCACCACGATCTGGTACTGCAGCGCGGTCAGCGGCAGGTGCCGTCCCACCAGCCAGGCCACGCACGGCATCGCCAGCAGCTTGACGCCGGTCCACCAGGCCACCGGGCCGGCGGTACCGGTGGCGCCGCTCATCTGCAGCCCGGCACCCACCGTCATCAGCCCGAGCGCGGTCGAGGCCGAGCCCAGCCGGTTCAGCGTCATCCCAAGAACTTCGGGCGCATGCAGCCCCAGCAGGTTGGTCAGCAGGCCGCCGGCGGTGGCCAGGATCAGCGGATTGCGCGCCAGCTCCTTCCACAGCGCGGTCTGGCCGTGCCGCGCCAGCGCCCACACCGCCGCCACGTTGCACAGCGGCACCGTGCAGCCGACGATCACCGCCATCAGGGCCAGCCCCTCGGAGCCGCCAAGGCGCGAGGCCAGCGCCAGCCCGATATAGGAATTGAAGCGGAACGCGGTCTGCAGGCCCGAGGCAAAGCTCAGCGCGTCCGGCCGCAACACCCATTTGACGGCGTAGCCGCCGACCATGCCTGTGGCCATCACCAGCAGCGCCAACCCCAGCATGGCCGAGGTCGACGAGAAATCCAGCACCGCGGTATTGGTCGACTGCAGCAGCAGCGCCGGGAACAGCACGAAGTAGACCAGGCGTTCCACGCCGCTCCAGAAGGCGCGGTCGAACGGGGAATAGCGCACCAGCAGCCAGCCGATGAGGATCAGGCTGAAGTCCGGGACCAGCAGGAGAGCAGGAGACATTTATCGTTGTTTTGGTGGCGGTGGCATGACGTGCAGTTGCCCTGCCGGCCGTCGCACGCTGCGGCGGTGGGGGACAGATAACGGCAAAAAAACCGGAATGTGCAGACTAGGGCAGATACGGATAGGTATTTTTCCAGATTTAGGCCAGCATGGCATGCCAAGTTGTATGCCTGCCGCCATGTTGTCCCGCACCCGGTCCGCGCCGCCGCGCCCGGACACCCACCTCCGCGCCCCCTTCCGCCCTGGTCTGCACCCGGGCCGCTGCATGCGCCTGGCCGCCGTGCTGGTGGCGCTGTGCGCCGCCACGGCCGCGGGCGCCGTACCCGTGCCGGCGCGCTCGGTGGAGATCGAAGGGATACGTTTTGACGATGCGGCACGCGTGGGCGGCAAGGAACTGCAGCTCAACGGCACCGCCCTGCGCGCGGGCTTCCTGGCCAAGGGCTACGTGGCCGCCCTGTACCTGCAGGAGAAAGCCCGCAACGCGGCCCTGGTGCTGGGCACGCCCGGCGCCAAGCGGCTACAGTTGCGCATGCTGCGCGAGACCGAACCGCCGGCCTTCGTGCGCGCCATCCGCCAGGGCATCCGCAACAACCACAGCGAGCAGCAGATGCAGGAGCTGGCCACGCGGCTGGTACAGTTCGAGCGCACTCTGGGCGAGGTCGGCACCGCGCACAAGGGCGACGTGATCAACCTGGATTTTTCCCCACAGACTGGGACCGTCGTCGCCATCAACGGCACGCCTCGCGGCCGGCCGATCCCCGGCGAAGACTTCTACCAGGCCGTGCTGCGGGTCTTCCTGGGCGAGCGCCCGGTCGACGCCGAGGTCAAGCGCGGGCTGCTGGGCGGCTGACGCAATTACGCTGCCGGCGCACGGCCCCACCTGTGGCACTGCGACGGTTTTTTTGCTTCCGGGCGGCACCCTGCCCGGATTTCCTGACGGGAGACATGATCTCATGCAAGCTGGCAAACTCGCACTGACCCTGGCCCTGGCCGCCGCCGCCACCGCGGCGCAGGCCCAGAGCTACCCCACCAAGCCGATCCGACTGATCATTCCGTTCGCACCCGGCGGCACCACCGACATCGTCGGCCGCGGCGCCGCGGACCAGATGAGCCGCATCCTGGGCCAGCCCGTGGTGGTGGAGAACCGCGCCGGCGGGGGCGGTTCGATCGGTGCTGACGCGATCGCCAAGGCCGCGCCGGACGGCTACACCATCGGCATCTCCACGGTCTCGACCATGGCCGTGAACCCGGCCTGCAACCCCAAGCTGTCGTACGACCCGATCAAGGACTTCAAGCCCATCACCAACCTGGCCAACGTGGCCAACGTGATCGCCGTAAACCCGAACTTCCCGGCCAAGGACTACAAGGAGTTCCTGGCCGTGCTCAAGGCCAACCCGGGCAAGTATTCGTACGCCTCGTCGGGCACCTGCGGCTTCGGCCACATGCTGGGCGAGCAGTTCAAGGTATCGACCAAGACCTTCATGGTCCACATCCCCTACCGCGGCGCGGGCCCGGCGCTGAACGACGTGCTGGCCGGCCAGGTGCCGATCATGGTGGACAACCTGCCCTCTTCGATCCCCTACATCAAGGCCGGCAAGCTGCGCCCGATCGTGGTGGCCTGGAACAAGCGCCTGGAATCCATGCCCAACGTGCCGACCTTCGGCGAAATGGGCCTGAAAGAGCCGAACGACCCGGCCTGGTACGGCCTGGTGGCACCGGCCGGCACGCCTGACGACGTCATCAAGAAGCTCAACGAAGCCGCCGTCAAGGCCCTGCAGGACAAGGACTTCCAGCAGCGCCTGCGCACCGCCGGCGCCGAGCCGTCGGGCAACACGCCGGCGCAGCATGCGGCCGAGATCAAGAAAGAATTCGACAAGATGAAGAATCTTGTGAAGGTGCAGAACATCAAGCTGGAGCAATGATCCGGCCGGTGTGACGCCCCGCGAAGGGCCGCCGCGAGGCGGCCCTTTTTTCTTGCCCGCGCCAAAAAGCACTAAAATCCAGCATTCGCTCCAGCCTGACCGCCATGCCCGCCACCTATGACGCCATCCTCCCCGCCCCCTTTGGCAAGATCGGGGTGCGCACGGACGGCGCGCGCATCCGGGCTCTCGTGTACCTTCCCGGGCACGTCGAGGCACGCGCGCCTGCAGACGCGCTGACGCAGCAACTGGCGGCACAGCTGGAGGCCTACTACGCCAATCCCGACGCCGCCTTCGACCTGCCGCTGGCCCCGGCCGGCAGCGATTTCCAGCAGCGCGTGTGGCAGGCCATCAGCGCGGTGCCGCGCGGCGCGGTGACCACCTATGGCACCATCGCCGAGGCCATCGGGGCAATGCCGCGCGCGGTGGGCCAGGCCTGCGGGCAGAACCCTTTCCCGATCGTGATCCCCTGCCATCGCGTGGTCTCGGCGCGCGGCATCGGCGGCTTCTCGCACCACGCCGAAGACGGCTTCTACCTCGACGTCAAACGCTGGCTGCTGCGCCATGAGGGCGCCATGCTGATATGAGCGGCGCCGCGCAGGCTGCGGCGCCCAGCGACGCCGACGTGGCACTGGTCAGCCGCTTCTGCGACGCGCTGTGGCTGGAAGACGGCCTCTCGCGCAACACCATCGATGCCTACCGGCGCGACCTGACGCTGCTGGCGCGCTGGCTGCAGCATGAGCACCGCGGCGAACTGCCGGGCGCGGACGACAGCGCGCTGTCGGCCTACTTCAACGCGCGCCACACGCAGACCCGCGCCTCGTCGGCCAACCGGCGCCTGGCGGTATTCCGCCGCTTCTACCAGTGGTTGCTGCGCGAACACCTGGTCGAAGCCGACCCCTGCCTGCTGCTGCGCCCCGCCAAGCAGCCGCCGCGCTACCCCAAGACCCTGACCGAGTCCCAGGTCGACGCGCTGCTCGAAGCGCCCGACACCGACACGCCGCTGGGGCTGCGCGACCGCACCATGCTGGAACTGATGTACGCCAGCGGGCTGCGCGTGTCGGAGCTCACGCAGATGAAGACCATCGAGATCAGCCTGAACGAAGGCGTGGCGCGCGTGGTCGGCGGCAAGGGCGACAAGGAGCGGCTGGTGCCGTTCGGCCAGCAGGCCGGCGACTGGCTGCGCCGCTACCTGGCCAGTGCGCGCCCCGCGCTGCTGGCCGGGCGCGCCTGCGACGCGCTGTTTGTCACGCAGCGCGGCGAAGGCATGACGCGGCAGGCGTTCTGGCACCTGATCAAGCGCCATGCGCGCGATGCCGGCGTGCACGCGCCGCTGTCGCCGCACACGCTGCGGCACGCCTTTGCCACGCACCTGCTGAACCACGGCGCCGACCTGCGCGTGGTGCAGCTGCTGCTGGGCCACGCCGATATTTCCACCACCCAGATTTATACGCACGTCGCCCGCGAACGCCTGCGCGAGCTGCACCAGCAGCACCATCCGCGCGGCTGAGCAAGCGGGCGGCGACCATCATGAGCAAGACCAGGCACGTATCAGAAACCCCCGCCACGCAGTACCTGCGCAAGCATGGCGTCGCCTTCGGCGAGCATCCGTATGACTATGTCGAGCACGGCGGCACCGGCGAATCGGCGCGCCAGCTGGGCGTTCCCGAGCACGACGTGATCAAGACCCTGATCATGGAAGACGAGCGCGCGCAGCCGCTGGTGGTGCTGATGCACGGCGACTGCTCGGTCTCGACCAAGAACCTGGCGCGCCAGGCCGGCCGCAAGAGCGTGCAGCCATGCAAGCCCGAGGTGGCGCAGCGCCACAGCGGCTACATGGTGGGCGGCACCTCGCCCTTCGGCACGAAGAAGCGCATGCCGGTCTACGTGGAATCGACCGTGCTGGAGCTGGCGCGCATCTATATCAACGGCGGGCGCCGCGGCTACCTGGTCAGCGTGGACCCGAAGCTGCTGCCCATGCTGGTGGACGCCCAGCCGGTGCAATGCGCACTGCCTGACTGAGCACATGACTGAGCGCCCCCGCACACACCGAGGGAAGCCTCGATGCCAATCCGGGAAGTCACGGACGTAGCGAGGCCCCTGCCGCGCTACAATCGCGCCAGCCTGAAAACACCCCACTGCACATGGCCAATCTGCTTTTCGCCCTTGCCGCCTACCTGATCGGCTCCGTTTCCTTCGCTGTCGTCGTCAGCAAGCTGATGGGGCTGCCGGACCCGCACTCCTATGGCTCCGGCAATCCCGGCGCCACCAACGTGCTGCGCACCGGCAACAAGAAGGCCGCCGTCCTGACGCTGATCGGCGACGCCCTGAAGGGCTGGCTGGCGGTATGGCTGGCCGCGCGCTTCGGCCCGGCCTACGGGCTGAACGAAACCGGCCTGGCCATGGTGGCGCTGGCGGTCTTCCTGGGCCACCTGTTCCCGGTGTACCACCGCTTCGCCGGCGGCAAGGGCGTGGCCACAGCGGCCGGCATCCTGCTGGCCATCGACCCGATCCTGGGCCTGGGCACGCTGGCCACGTGGCTGATCATCGCGTTCTTCTTCCGCTACTCGTCGCTGGCGGCGCTGGTGGCGGCGATCTTCGCGCCGTTCTTCCATGTGCTGATGAACGGCGTGGATGTGATGACGGGGGCGATCTTCGTGATCAGCGTGCTGCTGATTGCGCGGCACCGGCAGAATATTGCCAAACTGCTGGCCGGCAAGGAAAGCCGGATCGGCGAGAAGAAGAAGGTCTGAAAACGGCCTGAGGCAGCCCTGACGCCGGCTCAGGCCTCGGCTGCCCCGAACAGCATCTCGACCCGGAAGCCGCCGCCGTCGGCATTCACCAGGTTCAGCTTCCCACCCGCCTGCCGCACCAGCCGGTCCACGATCGCCAGCCCCAGCCCGGAATGCGCATTGCCGCCCGGGCCGGGTCCAGCCGCACAAAGGGCAGCGTGGCGCGCTCCTTGTCGCCGTCAGGGATGCCGGCGCCCTGGTCCTCCACCACCAGCAGGAAACCCTCCGGCGTGCGCGCGGTCGCAATGCACACCGGCGGCTTGCCATAGGCGTAGGCGTTGTCGACCAGGTTGCCGACGATGCGGTCCAGCTGCGTGGCGATCATGCGAAAGCCCTCGCCCGCGCCCAGCGACAGCACCACCTGGCGCTCCTGCTCGGCCAGCGACGCGGCCAGTTCATTGACGCGCCGGTCCACCGGCACCGGCCGCGCGGTCGACTCGCTGGTCTGCGCGAAGCTCAGGAACTGCTCGACGATGGCCGACATGGACTCCACGTCGCGCGTCACCCCCGCGGCGGCCTTGGGATCGGCCAGCATCTCGGCGCGCAGGCGCAGCCGCGCCAGCGGTGTCTTCAGGTCATGCGCGATGCCGGCCAGCATGGTGTTGCGCTCCTGGTCGATGCGCGCCAGGTCGGCCACCATGCGGTTGAAACGCTCGATCAGCTGGCGCAGCTCATGCGGGCCGCGCTCGCGCAGCGGCGGCACGGCGTGCTGGCGCGACAGCAGCTCTGCCGCATTGGCCATGTCGCGCACCGGCCGCTGGATCTGCCAGGCGATCAGCACGGCAAAGATGATTGCCACTCCCACCACCAGCATCACGCCAGGCACCAGCCGGTTGTCAGGCGGCGGATTGTGGACCCACAGGATCGGCATGGCGATCCAGCGGGCGCGGCTGGGCAGCTTGATCCAGATGCGCGGCGTGGTCTCGTCCTCCAGCCGGATCTCGGTGCCCTGCGGCAGCCTGCCGATGAACTGCTCGACCAGCCGGCGCGAGCGCCCGCCCTTGGGCACGGCGGCATGCTCTTCGGCGTCGGCCGTGTTGGCCGTCTCCACCAGGCTGGGCAGTTTCGCCGGCGGCCGCGCATCGAGCGCGCGCTCGATGCTGTCGAGCTGGAACAGCATCTGCTCAACGGAATAGTCCACCTGCTGCTGGCGGCGGTCCATGCGCAGGATGGCCAGCCATGAGAAATGGCTGATCACAAGCACGGCGGCAATCAGCAGCGCAATGCGGCCGAACAGGGTGTCGATACGTCGCAACTTCATCGGAAAGCAGAGTCTGGTGGCATGCGGCGCCAGCGGGCTGGCGCCGCGGCCATTATTCGGGGAGCCCCGCGGACATCTCTTCCGCTTCGTCGGGCACGAAGGTGTAGCCGCGCCCGCGCACGGTCTGGATATAGCGCGGGCGCTGCGCGTCTTCATCCAGCAGCCGGCGCAGGCGCCAGATCTGCACGTCGATGCCGCGGTCGCTGATGCCGCTGGCGCTGCCGTACATCAGCTCGACGATGCGCTCGCGCGACAGCACTTCCAGCGGATGCATCAGCAGCAGCTTGAGCAGCGCGAACTCGGTATCGCTGATCGACAGCGTCTGGCCGGCACGGCTCAGCGTGCGCTGGCGGAAATTGACGCGGAACGGGCCGAAGGCGACCGATTCGCGGTCCTCGGGCGCCGCCGCCGGGCGCGCCAGCTTGCGGCGCAGCACGGCATTGATGCGCGCCAGCAGTTCGCGCGGCGAAAACGGCTTGCCAAGGTAGTCGTCGGCGCCGATCTCAAGCCCGACGATGCGGTCGATCTCGTCGCTGCGGGCCGTGAGCAGGATCACCGGGATATCGTCGTTCTTGGCGCGCAGGTTGCGCAGCGCGGTCAGGCCGTCGACCTTGGGCATCATCAGGTCCAGCACGATCAGCGCCGGCCGCTCGCGCTCCAGGCGCGCCTGCAGGCCGTCGCCGTCATGCATCACCGAGACGGCGAAACCCTGCTGGGTCAGGTACTCGCGCAGCAGGTCGCGAAGTTCGGGATCGTCGTCGACGACGAGGATCTGGGTAGGCTGGTTCGTTCGCATAGGCACATGATAGTCAGCCCCGGCGCCACACATGCCGGTTTGGCCGGGCGGTTTTGTTTCCGGAGGTTACACCCGGGGCGCTGGTAATCCGCTGTAATAAAAGCGCCGGGCGCCGAAATACGGGCGTCCGGGCCCGCACATTATCCTTGCGGCATGACGTGCCACCGGCGCCGCCGCATTGCGCGCCACACGGCACTTGCCAGCCTGCCGGCCACCCCGCGGCGCGCCCTCCCACACCGCGGGCCGGCGCCCGTGGCGTTGCGGCATACTGCTGCATCGTCACTTGCCAGACCGAACATTGCCGGCGCGCCGCGCGCGCCGCCCCAGGATTTGCGGACATGTCCAACCCCGAACAAGGCCAACCTACTCCCTCCCCGCCCCCCTCTTCGCGTCCGCCCGAGGGCACTCCGCCGCGGCGCACCGGCCGGCGCCGGCTGACCGCCGGGGTGCTAGTGCTGCTGCTCGCGGGGGCGCCTGGTACTGGCATGCCCATCGCGGCCAGGCGCCGGAGCAGGCGGCGGCGCGCAACGGGGCGCCAGCGGCCCGGGCGCGCGTGGAGGCGCCGGTGGGCCCGGCATGCCGCGCTCGCCCGTGGTGGTCGCCACCGTGGCCAAGCGCGATATGGACGTGGTGCTCAATGGCCTGGGCAATGTGACCCCGGTGTCCAACGTCACCGTGCGCGCGCAGGTGTCCGGCCCGCTGCTCAAGGTGCTGTTCAAGGAAGGCCAGATGGTCAGGGCCGGCGACGTGCTGGCCGAGATCGACCCGCGCCCGTTCCAGGCCGCGCTGGACCAGGCCGGGGGCCAGCTGGCGCGCGACCAGGCGCTGCTGCAGAACGCCAGGCTGGACCAGCAGCGCTACCGTACCCTGCTGGGGCAGGACTCGATCTCCAAGCAGCAGGTCGATACCCAGGACGCGCTGGTGCGCCAGTACGAGGCGTGGTCAAGACCGACCAGGGCAATGTCGCCAACGCGCGCCTGCAGCTGGGGTACACCAGGATCGTGGCGCCGGTGTCGGGCCGCATAGGCCTGCGCCAGGTGGACCCGGGCAATATCGTCAACACCGGCGATACCAACGGCATCGCGCTGATCACGCAGATCCAGCCGATTGCCGTGATGTACACCATCCCCGAGGACAACCTGCCCTCGGTACTGAAGAAGCTCAATGCCGGCGAGAAGCTGCCGGTGCAGGCCTGGGACCGCCAGGTGCGCAACCAGCTGGGCGACGGCACGCTGCTGACCACCGACAACCAGATCGACACCACCACCGGCACGGTCAAGCTCAAGGCGGTCTTCCCCAATGAAGACGGCATGCTGTTCCCCAACCAGTTCGTCAACGTGCGCACGCGCGTCGATACCCTCAGGGACGCCACCGTGATCCCGGTCGCCGCAATCCAGCGCGGCCAGCAGGGCACCTTTGTCTACACCGTGGACGAGGCCAGCAAGGTCAAGGTGCAGGTGGTCACGCTGGGCCCGGGCGACGGCAGCCGCAATGCGGTGCTCAAGGGCCTGGAGCCCGGCCAGCGCGTGGTGGTGGACGGCGCCGACCGGCTCAAGGAAGGCATGACCGTAGAGGCCGTCGATCCGGCCGCGCGCGCCGCCGCGGTGGTGCCGGCCAGCCAGCCGCGCGGGCGCGGCCGCCGCAACCGGGACGGCGGCGCCAGCGGCGCGCACGCCGACGCCAGCGGGGCCGCGGCCCCCGGCGCTTCCGGCGCGGCCGGCGAACATCGCCGCCACCGCGACGCTGGCGCCAGCGCGCCGGGCGCCGATGGCCCCCGCCGCCAGCCGCAGTAAGGACCGCGCATGAACCCCTCACGCCTCTTCATCGAGCGCCCGGTCGCCACGGCGCTGCTGATGCTGGCCATCCTGCTGTCCGGGCTGGTGGCGTACCGGCTGCTGCCGCTGTCGGCGCTGCCCGAGGTCGACTACCCGACCATCCAGGTCACCACGCTCTACCCCGGCGCCAGCCCGGACGTGATGACCTCGTCGGTGACCGCGCCGCTGGAGCGCCAGTTCGGCCAGATGCCGGGCCTCAAGCAGATGTCGTCGTCCTCGTCCGGCGGCGCCTCGGTGATCACGCTGCAGTTCGAGCTGACGCTGCCGCTGGACGTGGCCGAGCAGGGGGTGCAGGCCGCCATCAACGCCGGCAGCAACCTGCTGCCGTCCGACCTGCCGATGCCGCCGGTCTACAGCAAGGTCAACCCGGCCGACGCGCCGATCATGACCATCGCCATGAACTCGGACACCATGCCGCTGCCCAAGCTGCAGGACATGGTCGACACGCGCGTGGCGCAGAAGATCTCGCAGATCCAGGGCGTGGGCCTGGTCACCATCAGCGGCGGCCAGCGCCCCGCGGTGCGCATCCAGGCCAACCCGGCCGCGCTGGCCTCGCTGGGCATGTCGATCGACGACCTGCGCACCGCCATCGGCGCCTCCAACGTGAACGGCGCCAAGGGCAGCTTCGACGGGCCGGCGCGCGCCTCCACCATCGACGCCAACGACCAGTTGCGCTCGGCCGACGAGTACCGCCAGATCATCCTGGCCTACAAGGACGGCGCGCCGATCCGCATCACCGACGTGGCCGAGATCGTCGACGGCCCCGAGAACAGCCGGCTGGCCGCCTGGGCCAACGACAAGCCCGCGATCGTGCTGAACATCCAGCGCCAGCCGGGCGCCAACGTGATCGAAGTGGTGGACCGCATCAAGGCGCTGCTGCCGCAGCTGCAGAATGCGCTGCCGGCCTCGGTCCATGTACAGCTGCTGACCGACCGCACCACCACCATCCGCGCCTCGGTCGAGGACGTGCAGTTCGAGCTGCTGCTGGCGATCGCGCTGGTGGTGCTGGTGATCTTCCTGTTCCTGCGCAATATACCGGCCACCATCATTCCGGGCGTGGCGGTGCCGCTGTCGCTGGTGGGCACCTTCGGCGTGATGTACCTGGCGGGGTTCTCGATCAACAACCTGACGCTGATGGCGCTGACCATCGCCACCGGCTTTGTGGTCGATGATGCGATCGTGATGATCGAGAACATCATGCGCTACATCGAAAAAGGCGATCCGCCGATGGCGGCGGCGCTGAAGGGATCGAAGCAGATTGGCTTCACCATCATCTCGCTGACCTTCTCGCTGGTGGCAGTGCTGATCCCGCTGCTGTTCATGGGCGATGTGGTCGGGCGCCTGTTCCGCGAGTTCGCGATCACGCTGGCGGTGTCGATCCTGATCTCGGCGGTGGTATCGCTGACGCTCACGCCGATGATGTGCGCACGCCTGCTGCACCATGTGCCGGAAGAGAAGCTGTCGCGCTTTCACCGCGCCAGCGGCCGCTTCTTCGACAACGTGATCGACCGCTACGGCCGCGCGCTGGAGTGGGTGCTGGACCGCCAGAAGGCCACGCTGGTGGTGGCCGTGGCCACGCTGGCGCTGACCGTGCTGCTGTACCTGCTGGTGCCCAAGGGCTTCTTCCCGGTGCAGGACACCGGCGTGATCCAGGGCATCACCGAGGCCGCGCAGACCACCTCGTTCGACGCCATGGCGCGCCGCCAGCAGGCCGTGGCCAAGGTGGTGATGCAGGACCCGGCAGTGGCAAGCCTGTCGTCGTTCATCGGCGTGGACGGCACCAACACCACGCTCAACGCCGGGCGCATGCTGATCAACCTCAAGCCCAAGGGCGAACGCGACCCCATCGAGGTGGTCACGCAGCGCCTGCAGCGGGCCGTGCACGAACTGGGCGGGGTGTCGCTGTACACGCAGCCGGTGCAGGACCTGACCATCGAGGACAAGGTTTCGCGCACGCAGTACCAGTTCACCGTCGAGGATCCCGATCCCGCAACGCTGGCAACGTGGGTGCCGAAGCTGGTCGAGCGCCTGCGCCAGGAGCCTGAGCTGCGCGATGTCACCAGCGACCAGCAGAACAACGGCCTGCGCGCCTATGTCGATATCGACCGCGACGCCGCGGCGCGCTTCGGCATCACCACCGCGGTGATCGACAGCGCGCTGTACAGCGCCTTCGGCCAGCGGCTGGTCTCCACCATCTTCACGCAATCCAGCCAGTACCGCGTGGTGCTCGAGACCATGCCCGAGTTCCGCAAGAGCCCGCAGTCGCTGGCCGACCTGCGCCTGCCCTCTTCTTCCGGCGGGCAAGTGCCGCTGGGCTCGTTCGCGCGCATCACGGAGCGCACCGGCCCGCTGGTGGTCAACCACCAGGGCCAGTTCCCCGCCGCGACGATCTCGTTCAACCTGGCCCCTGGCGAATCGCTGGGCGCCGCGGTCGACAAGATCACGCAGGTCGAGCATGAGCTGGGCCTGCCGATCTCGATGCAGACCAGCTTCCAGGGCGCCGCGCTGGCGTTCCGCGCGTCGCTGTCGAACACGCTGTGGCTGATCCTGGCCGCGGTGGTGACCATGTATATCGTGCTGGGCGTGCTGTATGAAAGCACCATCCACCCGGTCACCATCCTGTCGACGCTGCCATCGGCGGGCGTGGGCGCGCTGCTGGCACTGCTGTTGGCGGGGCAGGAACTGGGCATCATCGCGATCATCGGCGTGATCCTGCTGATCGGCATCGTCAAGAAGAACGCGATCATGATGATCGACTTCGCGCTCGAGGCCGAGCGCGAGGGCGGCATGCGCCCGCGCGACGCGATCTTCCAGGCCTGCCTGCTGCGTTTCCGCCCGATCCTGATGACTACCATGGCGGCCCTGCTGGCGGCGCTGCCTCTGATGCTGGGTTCCGGCATCGGCAGCGAGCTGCGCCGGCCGCTGGGCGTGACCATGGTGGGCGGCCTGCTGGTCAGCCAGGTGCTGACGCTGTTCACCACGCCGGTGATCTACCTGGCCTTCGACCGCATCGCCACGCGCGTGAAGGGCTGGCGCAAGCGCCGCTTCGGCGACCCTGAGGAAGGCGGCACCGGCGAGGAGCCGGCCCAGCGATGAACCTGTCCGCTGCCTTTATCCACCGGCCGGTCGCGACCGCACTGCTGACGCTCGGCATCCTGCTGGCCGGGCTGGCCGCGCTGCGGCTGCTGCCGGTGTCGCCGCTGCCGCAGGTGGACTTCCCCACCATCTCGGTGTCGGCGTCGCTGCCGGGCGCCAGCCCGGAGACCATGGCCGCCACCGTGGCCACGCCGCTGGAACGCGCGCTCGGCACCATCGCCGGCGTGACCGAGATCACCTCCAGCAGCTCGCTCGGCTCCACCCGGGTGACGCTGCAGTTCGACCTGTCGCGCAATATCGACGGCGCCGCGCGCGACGTGCAGGCGGCCATCAATGCCTCGCGCGCGACGCTGCCGACCAGCCTGCCCAACAACCCGACCTACCGCAAGGTCAACCCGGCCGACGCGCCGATCATGATCATCGCGCTGACCTCGCCGACCATGACACGCGGGCAGCTGTACGACGCGGCCTCGACCATCCTGGCGCAGAAGCTGTCACAGGTCGATGGCGTGGGCCAGGTCACCATCGGCGGGGCCTCGCTGCCGGCGGTGCGGGTCGAGCTGAACCCGACCGCGCTGAACCGCTACGGCATCTCGCTGGAAGACGTGCGCAACACCATCAGCGCGACCAACGCCAACCGGCCGCTGGGCACGCTGGAGAATGCAGCCAGCAACTGGCAGGTCTACGCCAACGACCAGGCGATGAAGGCGGAAGACTACATGCCGCTGATCATCCGCTACGCCACGCCGGGTACCTTCTCGTCGACGTCGGCGGGCGCGCTGATTGCCAGCACCGCCAACGCCGCCGCCAGCGGCGGCGTCAGCACCAAGGTAGTCAACGGCGTCACCGTGACCACGCTGACCACCAGCAGCGGCACCACCACCATCACCAGCGGGGCCACCGGCGGCACCAGTGCCACCAGCGGACCCAATTCGTTCGCGGTGCCGGTGCGGCTGCGCGACGTGGCCAATGTGGTGGATTCGGTGCAGGACATCCGCAATGCGGGCTCGGCCAATGGCAAGCCGTCGGTGCTGCTGGTGCTGAACCGCTCGCCGGGCGCCAACATCATCGAGACCGTCGACCGCGTCAACGAGATGCTGCCGCAGCTGCAGAAGATGATCCCGGCGGCGATCTCGATGGACGTGATGATGGACCGCACGCCCACCATCCGCGCCTCGCTGCGCGAGGTCGAGCACACGCTGATGATCTCGGTGGCGCTGGTGATCATGGTGGTGTTCGTGTTCCTGCGCAATGTGCGCGCCACCTTTATCCCCAGCGTGGCGGTGCCGGTGTCGCTGATCGGCACGTTCTCGGTGATGTACCTGGCCGGGTTCTCGCTGAACAACCTGTCGCTGATGGCGCTTACCATCGCCACCGGCTTTGTGGTGGACGATGCCATCGTGGTGCTGGAGAACATCTCGCGCCATATCGAGGAAGGCATGAAGCCGCTCGCCGCCGCGCTGCGCGGCGCGCGCGAGGTGGGCTTCACGGTGCTGTCGATGAGCCTGTCGCTGATCGCGGTGTTTATTCCGCTGCTGATGATGGGCGGCATCGTCGGCCGGCTGTTCCAGGAGTTCGCGATCACGCTTTCGGTGGCGATCCTGGTGTCGCTGGTGGTATCGCTGACCACCACGCCGATGATGTGCGCGCGCCTGCTGCGCCCGCCCGAGCCGGAAAAGCAGGGCCGCTTCTTCCGCGCCACCGAGCGCATGTTCCAGTGGCTGCACGACGGCTATGCGCGCTCGCTCGCCACGGCGCTGCGCTTCAGCCCGCTGGTATGGCTGGTGCTGATCGCGACCATTGCGCTCAACGTGTACCTGTACGTGATCGTGCCCAAGGGCTTCTTCCCGCAGCAGGACACGGGCCGGCTGATCGGCTTTATCCGCGCCGACCAGGCCACCTCGTTCCAGGCCATGCGCGGCAAGCTCGACAACTTCATCACCATCGTGCGCTCGGATCCAGCGGTGGAGAACGTGACCGGCTTTACCGGCGGCTCGCAGCGCAATACCGGGCAGATGTTCGTCACGCTCAAGCCGCTGTCTGAGCGCAAGGAATCGGCCGACGCCATCATTGCGCGGCTGCGCGGCAAGCTGGCCAAGGAGCCCGGCGCCAGCCTGTTCCTGCAGTCGGTGCAGGACATCCGCATCGGCGGGCGGCAAAGCAGTTCGCAGTACCAGTTCACGCTGCAGTCCGACGACCTGGAGGTGCTGCGCGCATGGGAGCCCAAAGTGCGCGCGGCGCTGTCCAACCTGAAGGGGTTGGAGGATATCGATACCGATACCAACGACAAGGGCCTGCAGACCTCGGTGATCATTGACCGCGACGCGGCCTCGCGCCTGGGCGTGACCGCGCAGCAGGTGGATGCGGTGCTCAACGATGCCTTCGGCCAGCGGCTGGTCTCGACCATCTATCATCCGCTCAACCAGTACCGCGTGGTGATGGAACTGAGCCAGGAGTACCTGCAGGGGCCCGATGCGCTCAAGGACATCTATGTGGTCACCGGCAACGGCAAACGCGTGCCGCTGGCGGCGTTCGCGCGCGTGACCCCGACCAGCACGCCGCTAGGCGTGAACCACCAGGGCCAGTTCGCCGCCTCGACGATCTCGTTCAACCTGGCCGAGGGCACCTCGCTGTCGCAGGCGACCGACGCGATCACGCGCGAGATGGCGCGCATCGGCGTGCCCGAGACGCTGCGCGCCAACTTCCAGGGCGGCGCCAAGGCGTTCCAGGATTCGCTCAAGAGCCAGCCGATCCTGATCCTGGCGGCGCTGATCACGATCTATATCGTGCTGGGCGTGCTGTATGAGAGTTACGTGCACCCGCTGACGATCCTGTCGACGCTGCCCTCGGCCGGCGTGGGCGCGCTGCTGGCGCTGCTGGCCTCGAAGACGGACTTCAGCATCATCGCGCTGATCGGCGTGATCCTGCTGATCGGCATCGTCAAGAAGAACGCGATCATGATGATCGACTTTGCCATCGATGCCGAGCGGCGCGAGGGGCTGTCGCCGCGCGACGCCATCTACCGCGCCTGCCTGCTGCGCTTCCGCCCGATCCTGATGACCACCATGGCGGCGCTGCTGGGCGCGGTGCCGCTGGCGATCGGCCGCGGCGACGGCGCCGAGCTGCGCGCGCCACTGGGCATCTCCATTGTCGGCGGGCTGGTGGTGAGCCAGCTGCTGACGCTGTACACCACGCCGGTGGTCTACCTGACGCTGGACCGCTGGCGCCTGAAGGTGAAGGCCTGGCGCCAGCGCCGCCGCAGTACTGGCACGCCGGACCAGCCGGCCGCCGTCTAGATTTGCGAAGACTCGACATGACAGTTCTTTCCCGCCTCCTGACTCATGCCCTGCCGGTGCCGCTGGCCTGCGCGCTGCTGCTGGCCGGCTGCGCCGTCGGCCCCGACTACCAGCGCCCCGGCGCGCCGGTCTCCGCATCCTTCAAGGAGGCCGATGCCACCGCCGCCTGGAGCGGCGACTGGAAGCCCGCCGAGCCGCAGGATGCGCTGGCGCGTGCCGGCTGGTGGACCGTGTTCGGCGATGCGCAGCTCGACGCGCTGATGTCCGAGGTGCAGATATCGAACCAGAACATCAAGGCCGCCGAGGCGCAGTACCGCCAGGCGGTGGCGTCGCTGCAGGCCGCGCGCGCCGGCTTCTTCCCGACCGTGGACGCACAGGCCGGCGCCTCGCGCGCCCGCGGCGCCAGCGGCAGCACGCTCAACGGGCAGAGCGCGACCCTGGGCGCAACCTGGGAAATCGACGTCTGGGGCCGCGTGCGGCGCCAGGTGGAAAGCAGCGAGGCCAGCGCACAGGCCAGCCAGGCCGACCTGGCCTCGACGCTGCTGTCGACGCAGGCCACGCTGGCGCAAAGCTACTTCCTGCTGCGCGTGGCCGATGCGCAGAAGGCGCTGCTGGACCGCACCGTGGCCGACTACCAGAAGTCGCTGCAGCTGGTGCAGAACCAGTACGCCGCCGGCACCGCGCAGCGCTCGGACGTGCTGCAGTCCGAGACCCAGCTCAAGAGCGCGCAGGCGCAGCAGATCGACATCCAGATCACGCGCGCACAGCTGGAGCACGCCATCGCCGTGCTGGTGGGCAAGCCACCCGCGGCGCTGACGCTGGCCGCCGACGACTTCCGCGCCGCGCCGCCGCGCGTGCCGGCCGCGGTGCCGTCGCAATTGCTGGAGCGCCGCCCCGACATCGGCGCGGCCGAGCGCCGCATGGCCTCGGCCAATGCGCAGATCGGCGTGGCCCAGGCGGCCTACTACCCGACCCTGTCGCTGTCGGCCAGCGGCGGCCTGACCGCCAGCACGCTGGCGCGCTGGATGTCGCTGCCGGACCGGATCTGGTCGATCGGCGGCGGGCTGGCCGGCACGCTGTTCGACGGCGGTGCGCGCAGCGCGGCCAAGGCGCAGGCAGTGGCGGCCTACGACCAGACCGTGGCCAACTACCGCCAGACCGTGCTCGGCGCATTCCAGGAAGTCGAGGACAATCTCGCTGCGCAACGGCTGCTGGAACAGGAAGCGGTGGTGCAGAACGACGCGCTGCGCTCGGCGCGCGAGGCACTGGCGCTGGTGAACAACCGCTACCGCGCCGGCACCGCGGGCCTGCTCGACGTGCTGACGGCGCAGACCAGCGCCTATACCGCCGAGCGCACCGCACTGTCGATCGCCGGCCGCCAGTACACGGCGGCGGTGGTGCTGATCAAGGCGCTGGGCGGCGGCTGGCATGCGCCCGGCGCGGCGGCTGCGCCGGCACAGGCCGGTACGAACCAGGCCGTCAGCCAGCGCTAGCCGCGGGCGCGCGCGGCAGCGGCTGACGGCAGATGCGCTCGCGCAGCCAGGTGGCGGCCTTGCCCAGCGGCCGCTGCTTGTGCCAGACCAGTTCCATCGCCACCGGCCAGTCCTGCTGCTGGAACGCCAGCGGCGGCGACACCAGCTGCGCCGCGGCCGGTGAATTGGCCACCACGTGCCACGGCACGAAGGCCCAGCCCAGCCCGCGCTTGACCAGTTCCACGATGACCCACTGGCTTTCCACCCACCACACGTCGGCGGCCACGCGCAGGCGCATCTTCTCTTCGCTGGCGGTGCGGGTCGCGACCATCAGCTGGCGGTAGCGCTTGAGCTCTTCCCAGTCCACGCGCTGGCCGGCCAGCGGATGCCCGGGCGCGCACAGGATCTGCATCGGCACCCAGCCCAGCGCATGGAAGCCCAGCGCCGGCGGCAGCACCTCCTGCCGCCACATGATGCCCAGGTCGGCGCCGCCTTCCAGCACCAGCCGGCTGACGTCCTCCATCAGCGGAAACAGCAGCTCAAGCTCCACCGCCGGGAAGCGGCTGGAGAACTCTTCCAGAAGCATGCCCAGCGTCTCTTCCGGATAGAGCTCGTCCACCGCCAGCACCAGCCGCGTCTCCACGCCCTCGCCCAGGCTCTTGGCCACGCCGCGGAAGTGCTCGCAGCGCTCCAGGATCACGCGCGCCTCGGCCAGCAGCCGCTCGCCCGCGGGGGTCAGTACCGGGTAACGGCCGGAGCGGTCGAACAGCGCGTTGCCGGCGTCGATTTCCAGGTTGGACACCGCCGCGCTGACCACCGACTGCGCCTTGCCGAGCCGGCGCGCGGCGGCCGAGAACGAACCGGTGTCAGCCGCCGCGACGAATGCCTGCAATTGCTCGATGGAGAGGCTCATAAATAACTTTAAACGTTTATTTATCTGTTTTGCAGATAGTATCCAACTTGGCAATCCCTACCCAGCAGATAGACTAGCTTCCATCGCGTTTGACACGCAAGGAGAACAACGATGCGCAAGACCTGGGACCGGATTCGCCACGCCGTCGGCTTCGAGGCGGTCGGCCTGCTGATTTTCGCGCCGCTGGCCAGCTGGGCCTTCGGCTATGAATTGCACGAGATGGGCGTGATCGGCGCGGTCGCCTCGCTGATTGCCACCGGCTGGAATTACCTCTACAACGTGCTGTTCGACAAGGGCATGCTGCGGTTCACCGGCCAGCTGCGCAAGTCGGTACGGGTGCGCGTGCTGCACGCCGTGCTGTTCGAGCTGGGCCTGCTGGTGGTGTTCCTGCCGTCGGTGGCCTGGTACCTGGGTATCAGCCTGGTCGACGCGCTCATCATGGACATTGCCGTGGCCGGCTTCTATATGGTCTACGCGCTGGTGTACAACTGGCTGTACGACATTGTCTTCCCGGTGCCTTCGCTGAAGGCACAACCCAAGCCGGAAGGCGCCGCGCTTAGCTGAACGCGGGTTTTTCCCGACCCCGGAGGGATCACTTCGGGGTCTTTCCCGTCTTGCCGCGAGTGGCCGAATTGTTATACTACATAACAAATTCAACCGGGCCGGATGCGGCGCCCTGCGCGTGCGCATCGGCGCAATCTGCACGCGGGGAGACACCATGAAGATCGCAATCGCCGGTGGCGGCATCGGCGGACTGACGCTGGCGCTGCTGTGCCACCGCCACGGCATCGAGGCCGAGGTCTGGGAGGCCAGCGAAACGCTGCGCCCGCTGGGCGTGGGCATCAACCTGCTGCCGCACGCCGTGCGCATCCTGTCCGAGCTGGGACTGCGCGACGCGCTGGCGGAAATCGCCATCGAGACTTCATCGCTCTCCTACTACAACAAGCGCGGCCAGCGCATCTGGCATGAACCGCGCGGGCTCGCGGCCGGCTATGACTGGCCGCAGTTCTCGATCCACCGCGGCGAATTCCAGATGCTGCTGCACCGCACGGTGGTGGAGCGTCTGGGCGCCGACGCCGTACATACTGGCCACAGCTTCGAAACCGTGCTGGACAGCGGCGCGCGCGGCCAGGCGCGCTTCGCCCTGCGCCGGCGTACCGACAATGCCGAGGTCCAGGCCAGCGCCGACGTGCTGGTCGGCGCCGACGGCATCCACTCGGCGGTGCGCCGCCACTTCTACCCCACCGGCGACCTGCCTCGCTTCTCACGCCGCCTGCTGTGGCGCGCGGTCACCGAGGCGCCGCCCTACCTGGACGGGCGCTCGATGTTCATGGCCGGCCACCAGGACCAGAAGTTCGTGGCCTATCCCATTTCGGAGCCGCTGCGCCGCCAGGGCCGCTCACTGGTCAACTGGATTGCCGAGCTGCGCGTGCCCGACAGCTTTCCCGACACCCCGCCGCGCAGTGACTGGAACAAGCAGGTCGACAAAGCCGTGTTCCGCGCCGCATTTGCCGACTGGCAGTGGGACTGGATCGACATCCCCGCACTGATCGACGGTGCCGAGGCGATCTACGAATTCCCGATGGTCGACAAGGACCCGCTACCGCGCTGGACCTTCGACCGCGTCACGCTGCTGGGCGACGCCGCGCACCCGATGTACCCGATCGGCTCGAACGGCAGCGCCCAGGCCATCCTGGACGCGCGCTACCTGGTCGACAGCCTGCTCGGCACCCCCGACACCGGCTACGCGCTGCGCGAATACGAGGCCGAGCGCCTGCCGCGCACCGCCGGCATCGTGCTGCGCAACCGGATGAACGGCCCCGAGCAGGTGATGCAGCTGGCCGAGGAACGCGCGCCGCAGGGCTTTGCCGATATCGGGCAGGTGATCCCGCACGCGGAGCTTGAGGCGATCTCGCAGCGGTACAAGCAGCTGGCGGGATTCGACCGGCAGTCGATGCAGGGCAGCCGGTAAGTCCGGCAAGGCCGGAGCTACGACAATAACATCGAGAGAGGAGACACCATGGCGCCCCTGACCACCACCAAGCTGGCCCGCCTTGCGCTGGCCGCTGCACTTGCCTTCTGCGCCGGCGGCGCGCTTGCCGAGATCATCGTCGGCGTCAGCCTGTCCGCCACCGGCCCGTCGGCGTCGCTTGGCATCCCGCAGAAGAACTCGCTGGCCTACCTGCCGCAGAAGATCGGCGGCGAGGCGGTGCGCTACATCGTGCTGGACGATGCCTCGGACCCCACGCAGGGCGCCAAGGTGGCGCGCCGCTTTGTCTCCGAGGACAAGGTCGACATCATCCTGGGCTCGTCCGCGGTGGCGCCGTCGATCGCCATTGCCGAGGTGGCCGATGAAGCCCAGACCGTGCAGCTGGCGTTCTCGCCGATCGAACTGAAGCCCGGGCGCGGCGCCTGGACCTTCCGGCTGGCACAGCCGGTGCGGCTGATGGCCAATGCGGTGGCTGCCACCGCCAAGACCAACGGCGTCAAGACCATCGGCTTTATCGGTTTTGCCGATGCCTACGGCGAGACCTGGCTGAAGGACTTCACCGCCGCCGCCAGTGCCAACGGCATCCGCCTGATTGCCACCGAGCGCTACGGACGCGCCGATACCAGCGTGACCGCGCAGGCCATCAAGCTGATTGCCGCCAGGCCCGATGCCATCCTGATCGCCGGCGCCGGCACCGGCGCCGCGCTGCCGCACACCACGCTGCGCGAGCGCGGCTATGGCGGCACCATCTACCACACCCATGGCGCCGCCACCAAGGACCTGATCCGCATCGGCGGGCGCCTGGTCAATGGCGCGATCCTGCCGGCCGGGCCGGTGATCGTGCCGGAGCAGTTGCCCGCGGGCGACCCGGTGCGCAAGCCGGGGCTGGACTACGTCACCCGGTATGAGAAGCAGTACGGTGCCGACAGCCGCACCCAGTTCGGCGCCCATGCCTACGACGCCGGGCTGGTGCTGGAGCGCATCGTGCCGGCGGCGCTCAAGCACGCCAGGCGGGGACGCCGGCGTTCCGCCAAGCGCTGCGGCAGGCGCTGGAGACCGAACGCGACATCGTGGTCTCGCACGGCGTGCTGAATTACAGTGGGCAAGACCACTATGGCTTCGACCAGCGCGGGCGCGTTATGCTGACAATAGAGAACGGCAACTGGAAACTGCTCAAATGAGTCCTGACGCATCCGGCACACCGCCCGCCGCCCCCAGGCGGCCGGGCAGCACCACCACCGCGTCCGCGCGGCGCAAGGCGCGGGACCCGCTCGCGCCGGATCCGGCCGCAAGCGGCGGTGCCGATGCCGGTTTCGACCCGCATGTGCCGAATATCGACTATGGCGTGCTCGACAACCTGATCGGCTACGCGATCCGCCGCGCGCAGATCCGCATCTATGAAGACTTCGTGCTGTCGCTGGCGCAATGGCAGATCACGCCGCCGCGCTTTTCGGCGCTGATCATCATTTCGCGCAACCCGCACCTGAAGCTGACCGAGCTGGCGCAGATCCTCGGCATCGCCCGCTCGGGGGCGGTGCTGCTGGTCGACGCGCTGGAAGAGATGAACCTGGTGGCGCGCCGCCCGGCCGCCGGGGATCGCCGCGCCTACAGCCTGGTGCTGACGGCAGCCGGCCGCCGCACGCTGGAAGCCGCCACGCAGGCGGTAGTGGCGCACGACACGCACGTCGGCTCGGCGCTGACCGAGGCCGAGCAGGCCACGCTGAAGTCGCTGCTGGCGCGGCTGGCGCCGCCGCGGGCCGGCTGAGGGCAGTCGGCAAGACTGTCATCCGCCCGCCAGCGGCCATGCGTTAACATGGCCGCCATGCCAAGAACAATCGCCGCGCCTACTGCATCGCGACCCGGCGCCCTGCTGCGCCGCCTGTCGCCACTGCTCTCGCCCATCCTTGCCGCCGTGCTGCTGGCCGGCGGTCCCGCACTCACCCCGGCGCAAGCCAGGGCGCCCGCCAAGGCAGTCAAAGCGGCCAAGGCCACCAAGGCCGCCACCGCCGCAAGAACCGCCGCCGATCCCGCACTGGTGAGGGCCGGCGTGCCGGCCTCGGTGGCCGCGGCGCTGCGCCGTGCCGGCGTGCCGGCCTCGGCCGCCAGCTTCTACGTGGTCAGGCTGGGCGCGGGCACCGCCCGCGCCAGCTGGAATGCGCAGCAGCCGATGAACCCGGCCTCGACCATGAAGCTGGTCACCACCTTTGCCGGGCTGCAGCTGCTGGGGCCCGACTACCGCTGGCAGACCTCGCTCTACGCCGACGCCCAGCCCGGCTTCGACGGCACCGTCAACGGCAACGTCTACCTGCGCGGCCACGGCGATCCCAAGCTGGTGCCCGAGGAAATGGCCAAGCTGGTGGCGAAGGCGCGCGCCGGAGGCGCCACCGGCATCAACGGCGATCTGGTGCTGGACCGCAGCTACTTTGCCGATGGCCTGGACGGCAACGGCACCATCGACGGCGAGGTGCAGCGCGCCTACAACGTCGGCCCGGATGCGCTGCTCTATGCGTTCAAGACGCTCTCGTTCACGCTGACGCCGGACCCGGCCAGCCAGACCGTGGCAGTCAGCGTCACGCCCGAGCTGGCGCAGCTCAAGCTGGACAACCGGCTGACGCTGACCAACGGCCGCTGCGGCGACTGGCAGTCCAGCGCCAGCCCGAGCGTGCTGCCGCAGGCGGACGGCACCGTGCTTGCGTCCTTCTCGGGCGACTATTCCAGCGACTGCGGCGAGCACGTGCTCAATATCGCCACGCTGTCGCACGCGGAATTTACCTGGGGCGGCTTCGTCGCCGAGTGGCAGCGCGCCGGCGGGCGCTTTGCCCATCTGCCCGGGCTGCGCAGCGGCACGGTGCCGCGCGGCGCGGTGCTGCTGGCGCGCCACTACGGCCTGCCGCTGGCAGACATTGTGCGCGACATCAACAAGTTCTCGAACAACGTGATGGCACGCCAGCTGTTCCTGACCATCGGCGCCGAAATGGACCGCGGCGGCCCGGCCAGCACGGCACGCTCGACCCGCGTGGTGCAGCGCTGGCTCGCGCGCCAGGGGCTGGACATGCCCGGCCTGGTGCTGGATAACGGTTCGGGCCTGTCGCGTGAGGAACGCATCAGCGCCTATGACATGGCGCGCCTGCTGCAGCAGGCCGCGGCCAGCAACGTGGGGCCGGTGCTGATCGATTCGCTGCCGGTGCTGGGCGTCGACGGCACGCTGCGCAACCGCCTGACGCGCGCTAACGCGGCCGGCAGCGGCTACCTGAAGACCGGCACGCTGGCCGACGTGCGCGCGCTGGCCGGCTATGTGGATGCTGTCGAGGGCGGCCGCTATGTTGTGGTGAGCATGATCAACCATCCCAACGCCGCGCAGGCACAGGAAGTGCACGACGCCTTGCTGCAATGGGTGTACCGCGGCGCACCCTGAGCGTTCCTGAGGCTCCCTGAAGCACTTGAGGGCAGGCGATGGCGCGGCGCCGTGGCCTGTCGCCAACGCTGCGCAGGCATTTTGTTAAGCAGCCGCTTACCAGCGCACGATCCCACCCTATAATGCCAGGGTGCCGGCCGCGTCCTGCGGCGGCAGCCTTCCGGGCCGGCCCTCGGCCCCGGGCCTGCATCGCCCCCTCTTCCTCTGACATGACTTCCCGACAAACCCCGGTGTGGTTGCGCCTCTGGCATCGCTTCGCACCCGCCGAACGCGACGGCTTTATCGCCGGCGCGCGCCGCTTTGCCCCGTCCCTCCCCGCAGTGTTCTCCTGGGGCCTGGTCACGGGCGTGGCGATGAGCAAATCGGTGCTGACGGTGCCTGAAGCCATCGGCATGTCGCTGCTGGTCTATGCCGGCTCGGCACAACTGGCGGTGCTGCCGCTGTTCGCAGCCGGCCTGCCGCTGTGGACGATCTGGCTGACTGCGGCCATGGTCAACCTGCGCTTCGTGATCTTCAGCGCGGGCATGCAGCCGCACTTCAGCTACCTGACGCTGGCGCGGCGCACGGTGCTGGGTTTCTTCAACGGCGACCTGCACTTCGTCTACTTCATGCAGAGGTACAGCACGCCCGGCTCCGAGCCGGGCAAGGAAGGCTACTTCTGGGGCATGGCGCTGACCAACTTCGCCATGTGGCAGGTGTCGTCGATCCTCGGCATCGTGCTGGCAAGCATGTTCCCTGACAGCTGGGGGCTCGGCCTTGCCGGCACGATGGCGCTGATCCCGGTGATGATCGCCACCATCAATTCGCGCTCCACGCTGATGGCAGTGGTGATCTCAGCGGTGCTGGCGCTGCTGTGCCTCGACCTGCCGTACCGCCTCGGGCTGGTGGTGGCCGTGGTGGGCGCGATCGCCGCCGGCATGGCCAGCGACGAACTCGCGGCACGCGCAGCGCTGCGCGGCATCCGCCAGCGCAAGCAGGCGCCGATCACCCATCGCACGCCCAACGCGGCGGATGCGCCGCCGGGAGACCGCGCATGAGCCATACCGAAGTCTGGATCGCGCTGGTCGGCATGGCGGTCGTTACCGTGATCACCCGGGCCCTGTTCCTGATGGCCGGCGAACACGTCACCGTGCCGGACCGCATCCAGCGCGCGCTGCGCTATGCACCGGCTGCGGCGCTGGCGGCGATCATCCTGCCGGACCTGATGACCTGGCAGGGGCATTTCACGGTGGCCCTGTCGAACTACAAGCTGGTGGCAGGCGTCGCCGCGACGCTGTTCTACCTGCTGACGCGGCGCATGGTGGGGATGATTGCGGTGGGGATGGCGGTGTACACGGGATTGCGATTGGTTGTGGGCTAAAGGCGTCCTGTGAGCTCCGCGCGACGCCGGATGGCACTCAGGTTGAAATACCTGCAGCCCGGTCGCGACTTTGGAATGCCCCGTCCAGCAGCCCGCTTCGAATCAGGCCCTCCTGACTACCCCCGGGTTGAGCGACTACCTGGCCGCCACCATGCCATGGCCCGTGGTAGCCGACTCCCCCAGTGAACGGTGATGCCATCATCGCGTTCAGGGGTCTGCCGTGCAGGGCTCGCACGCTAGCAGAACCCCATTGCGCATAAAGTCGATTTGATCGTTTGCTTGCGGCAGCGAACGCGCGCAGCCCATGCCCGCCCGCGCTGCAATACTCGCACGCGCATACGGAAAAAGCTTTCGGCTTGCATCGGCCATCTTATCGTCGGTTCGAACCGATCCTAGCCGTATGCTTTTGCGGAAAGTGCTGGCAGATCCCGACTTTGTGGTTCGCATCTGCCTGACGAAGAGACATTTCCGCAAACATAAATCGAAAATAATGATTGCAATTTAATTTTATAATCCGCACATCGTTTATAAATATAAACAAAAAAATATCACAGTAAAATTATCATTAATTATTAAATCTTGTATTTATGGATTTGTATAAATAATATGACTTGAGCAGCGATCTTGCTGCTTGAAAAGGAGATTGCGATGAAGAAAGTTTTGCTTGAGCCGACGCTTTCCTATCAATCCAATGATGCCTACCAGAGCGTATATACCGCACCAATGACGCCGCGCCAGGGCTAACGTCACTGCCCCGGCATACGTGACGTGTACCGGGGCCTGACACTGTGCACGGCAAGGGCTCCAAGGATGCTATGACTCCCTCGATATTTCTCCGCGTCATTGATGGCCGGCTCATTCTGTGGAACTACGTCAGGCATGAGCAATTTGAAATCGATCTCGATCATTTGCGCAGGCTGATGCAACTGTCTGGCGGAGACAAGCCTACCGACGAGCCGGCTGATTCCGCGCTCTCCACAGCCGGTTGCCTGGATGACATCGATCCCCCAGCATGGGGCTGGGATTGCCTGTCACGCATCTTTCATGTCGGAACGCAAATCGCCTTGCGGCAGGACGAGGCTCTTCCTGAAGAGGACGCCTATCGAGGGTACATCGAGTACTGCGCGTCGATTGCGGACAAGGTTCCCGAGTTCAAAATCGAGAGGCCGGGGAAGGTAATTCAGCTTCCCCAAGCGGAACTTAGCAAACTGGGCGAGATGCCCTTGTGGAAAGCCCTCCGTGACCGCCAGACATGCCGGGCGTTCGAGAGCAAGATGTTGCCTTTGGAGGAAGTCGCTAGCGCGCTTTGGGCAACCTTTGGGACCATCCATGGCGATTGCCGCCATGACCTTGAAGCGATCGGCTTGATGCCAGTGGGCTATCGTCGGACCTCACCATCGGGCGGCTCTCTTCATCCCAGCGAGGCATATCTGGTGGCGATGCGCATCGACGGGCTTCCGCCGGGAATCTATCACTATCGATCCCATAAGCATGAACTCAGTGTGGTCCGTGACAACTTTGAAACCACCACGCTGGGAAAGTTGCTGTGTGCCCAGACGTTTGCCAATGCCCTGTCATACGGGATATTCGTGACGTCGCGCTTCGATAAGATGTGGTGGAAGTATCCTCACTCGCGCGCCTATCGCGTTGCACTACTGGATATCGGCTGCCTGATCCAGACATTTCAACTGGTCTGCAATGCGCGCCATATTCAATCCTGGCCTACCGGCTACTTCATCGATCACGAGGTCAACAAGCTTCTGGATGTCGACCCTGACATAGAGTCTGCGATGTTCTTCCTCGGCGCTGGCATAGGTGGAGGCGCCGTCGCTCGTGAGGCGCTGGAAACCTTGCGGCGTTTTAACGCAGAGGTCCAATGATGCGGTTGCTTGCCCTGAAGCCCGGGCATGACGGCAGTGTCGTGTACGTCGCGAATGGCCGTCTTGAATTCTCTTATGAATCGGAAAAGGACTCGGGCACGCGTTATGCGCCGCTGGATGTTGCCGGGATGCTGGAAGCGCTGCGGCACGTGGCGGAGGTACCCGACGCGCTGGTGGTCAGCGGCTGGGCTGCAGGGTCAGTAGTCTCTGGACGTCCGATCGGCGGCGGGTACCTGGGCCTGCAAGAGCCGAGCGTGACTAAGATCGAGTTGCTTGGGCGCAGAACATGGCTGGCCACGTCGTCCCACGAGCGCTCCCATCTAATGAGTGCTTATGCGATGTCGCCGTTCCCGCAGCGACAGCCGTGCTATGCGCTGATCTGGGAAGGACACATCGGCGCCTTCTACGAGATCGATAGAGCGCTGACGCTTCGTCGCATCAAACAGATCATGGTCGGACCAGGCATTCGCTACGCGTTTGCCTATGGACTTGCTGACCCATCATTTTTCCTTGGACGGGGGCATGTCAGGCTGGGCGACGCCGGGAAGCAGATGGCGTTGGCGGCCTATGCACAAGCCGTGAATCCGTCCGCGGAGGAGACCGCTATCCTGGACACACTATGCTCAAAACTGTCTGAACCGCCGCAGTTCCTGAAATCCGACTTTCGCGATTTCGCCATCTACAACAGTGGCGTCGCCTCAGAGCAGTCCAAGCGACTGGCAAGGCTGGTAACTGACCGCATCTTTGATATCTTCCATCGACAGATCAAGCCATTGGTGCATGAACGAAGGCCGTTACTGATCGCGGGGGATGTGGCCTGAATTGCGAATGGAATCGGGCGTGGCTGGATTCGGGTCTGTTCTCGGACGTCTTCGTACCCCCTTGCCCGAACGACACGGGATCGGCGATTGGCTCTGCCGCCGATGCCCAGTGGCATTTCACGAGGAATGCAAAGCTTGAGTGGACGGTTTACTCTGGACAGCCCTTTGTCGACGATATAGGTTATGAAACCGTAGGCAGGCTTGGTGCTTTTCGCAGGCACACCTCGCGCATCGACGAGATCGCGGCCGCGCTGCACAACGGCGCCGTACTGGCCATCGTCAGCGGGCGTACCGAGATAGGACCACGGGCACTCGGGAACCGATCGATTGTCGCAGCTCCATTCGATCGATCAACGCTTGAGCGAATTAATGCGATCAAGCGCAGGGAGCGCTTCCGGCCCGTTGCGCCGGTATGCCTTGAGGAAGATTTGGAAGCGCATTTCGATCTGTCTCGCCCAAGCCCCTTCATGCTCTATTTCAGCAAGGCCAGATCTTCGGCACTGCAGGCCACGACTCACGTGGATGGGTCATCGCGGGTGCAGAGCGTAAGCGCCTCGCAGAATCCCAGCGTGCATCGCCTGCTTACCGCCTTCAAGGCAAAGACCGGCTATGGGGTGCTCTGCAATACCTCCCTGAATTTCCATGGCGCTGGCTTCATCAATCGGACCTCTGACCTGGTTTCCTATGCGGAGCAAGCCGGATTGGATGGCTTTGTGATACAGGGGACGTTGTTCCTGCGCGACTGGCAACCCACATGCAAATGAGATCCGATGACTAGTCTGAACACCGTCCCGGGATACAAGGCGTTGCTAGCCGCGCGTTGCACCAGTTCAGTCGCCCTGTGGTTGGATTTCACTCTGATCTTCTCGCTTCTCAGCTATCACTGGCACGCGGATGCGATAACGATCGGCATGTCCTCCGCCTTGTATGGGCTGCCGGGACTTGTGCTTGGACCCTTCTTAGGATCGCTGGCGGACCGCCGCAATCCACTCATGATGCTGGTCATCAGCTATCTCGCCCGCGGCGTCACGTCAGTATTGCTCATCGTGGCACCTGACCTGCAACTCTTCGTCCTGCTTGTGCTGATCAAGGGGATCGCCAACCTCGGCGCAATGCCTGCGGAGCAGATTCTGATTCGTTCGATGCTGAATAAGGAGCAACTCGTGTCGAACGCGAGTGTCATGACGGCAGTGGACCAATTCACAAAGATCTGTGCGCCGTTGGCGGCGGCGGGCTTGACTGGACTCTATCGGCCGGCGACGGGACTTGGGCTGTCGGCGGCGCTGGCAATGGTTGGCATCCTATGCCTGCCCGCACTGAGGCGGGTGGCGCTTGCTCGTGCGCAGCAGATGGTGACCGGGCGCTCAAAGTGGCACTATGGGCCCTTGTTGCAGCTGGTCCGCGAGAATCGCCGCTTCCGGCAGGCCTTTGTATGCGTGCTTTGGCTGACGGCCATTCTCGGACTGTATGACCCACAGCTTTCACTTTTCCTGAAGGAAGAAGGCATGCCGGCGGCGGTCTTCGGCATGATCGTAAGTTTTACCGCGGGCGGCGCATTGGCCGGCGCCCTGGCATTCCGCACATTGCATCGACGGTACGGCAGGCATCTGCCATCTGGCGGACTGGTAGCGTTCGGCCTGACCGTCCTGCTTCCAGGAGGGCTCGCTGCAGGCGGGGTAGCGATTCCGCTTCCGTTGTGGCTGGCACTATGGGTCGCAAATGGCTGCGCCTATGGCCTGACCGCCATGAGCTTCGGCGTCACGCTTCAGCAGGAAAGCCCAGCCGAGGCAGTCGGCACCGTCAGTGCCGCCGCGCGGAGCGCACAGCTCGGCGCGCTGGTCTTGGGCCCGCTCCTGGGTGCCTCGATGGCGGGGCTACTCGGCATTCCGCTGGTGTTCGTCCTCAGTGGAAGCCTGGCTGTCATAGGTGGTGCAGTCATGCTGTGGCGCACGCAGGGCAGGAAAGACCTTGTCGTCGGGCAAGCCGGCTCCGCAGAACATCCATGAATCGGTATGCAGCCGAATTGCGCCGGGGTGCCTGCAGTTTTGCTGCAGGAAGGCCAGAACCGGTTCAAGTTGTCGCCAGCGCCGCGTTCGTCCCCTTACTGTGGCAAGTACATAGCGTCGATCGGCAATCGTAAAGGTCACGATCCACAATCCATCGCTGTCGCATTGAACGTCGATCTCATAGCGGCAGTGAAGGAGCTCCGTCAGGCGATGCAACTCGGAAACCGTAACCAGCGTCAGGGCGGCGGGCGTGTCCGAGGACGCGGGTGATCCGGGCAATGTCATGATTCCTCCGGCGGGGCGGGGTCAGCTGCCGCCTCATGGCAAGGGATGCGCTGGTTGCTGCGCAACGGCACGCCCGTGAGATATCTGACATCTCCCCAAATGGATCATTGACTCAGATCATGATTTGGCAACCTTCATATGCGATTGGGAATTTTCCTATCGTCAGTCGCTTGGTTAGCTTGGCTAGGTGGGCATGGCTGACTGGAAGCGTCCTGCCGGCACGCGACCAAGATATAGGACCTACTGATGTTTCCCTATTACTGGCGCGGCGCCGTCGTCGAGGCGGCTGGCCAGGTCGTCGACCAGCGCGCGCGTGGCTTCGACGCGCGTGGCCATGTCGACCCGTTGGAAGCGCACCACCTGGTGGTCGGCCAGGCGCTTGCCGAAGGTGCAAGCCCGAGCAGTTTCAGGCGTTCATCAAGGATGAGGCGGTGCGCTGGGGCGAGGCAGTGCGCAAAGGCGGGGGCAAGCTCGAGTGAACGTGCTGGCGGGCTGTGCCGGCGAGGCCTTACCCCGCGAACGCCGCCGCTGCCCGCTCCAGCCGGTCCCTGACGCCTGCCCACTCCTGCCCTTCGGGCAAGGTTTCGAACACCAGCTGCGTATAGCCTTGCGTATCCAGCTTGCGCAGCAGCCGATACAACTCGCGCGCATAGGCAGCCGCATCTGCCGGCGCCTGCACCCACGTGCAGCGCTGATCAGCCAGCGGCGCCCGCCCTACCCACGCCACGCGGGCATCGCCCGGCAGCGCTTCTAGCAGCGCAGCGGCGGCCTGCGCATCGGCCAGCCGCAGCGGCGTATGCGGGGCGTAATGGGCCTTCAGCGTGCCTGACGCGCGCGGCGCGGCAGCATCGGGAGGCAAGGGGGCCTCGCCCAGCACCTGCGCAAGCATTCCCACCGTGATGGCACCCGGGCGCAGCAACACCGGCCCGATGCCCTGCCCCAGCCGCGACAGGTCGACAATCGTCGATTCAATCCCGACCTCCACCCCATCGCCTTCCAGCACATAGACCGCATCGCCAAACTCTTCGCGCACATGCTGCGCGGTGGTCGGGCTGACCTGGCCGAACTTGTTGGCCGAGGGCGCGGCAATGCCGCCGCGGCCGCGCTTGAAGCGCGCCAGCAGCGCCTGCGCCACGGGGTGAGAGGGGCAACGCACGCCGATGCTGTCCTGGCCGCCGGCGACGGCCGCATCGATATGCGCGGCACGCTTCAGGATCAGCGTCAGCGGGCCGGGCCAGAAGGCCTCGATCAACTGCTGCGCGGCCTCGGGGACCTCGTCGGTCCAGTAGCCGATATCGGCGCCGTCGACCACGTGCACGATCACCGGATGGTTCGACGGCCGGCCCTTCAGCGCGAAGATGCGGGCGACCGCCTCGGGGTTCTCGGCATCCGCACCGAGGCCGTAGACGGTTTCGGTGGGAAAGGCGACCAGTTGCCCGGCCTCGAGCAGGCGGACGGCTTCGTCCAGTTCAGCGGCCGTGGGCATGCGCGGTGACATCGTGTTCCTTGGAGCTTTGGCTTCAGAGCGGGATATGCAGCGCCTGCGCGGCGGCGGCAAAGGCGGCGGCGGCCGCTTCGGCATGCTCGCCCACGCAGTTGACGTGGCCCATCTTGCGCGACGGGCGCGCATCGCCCTTGCCGTACAGGTGCAGCTTGGCACCGGGTTGCGCCACCACTTCGTCCCAGGACGGCGTGCGTTCCAGGCCGAACTCGAACCACACATCGCCCAGCAGGTTCAGCATCTTGCCGGCCGAGTGCTGGCGCGTGCTGCCCAGCGGCAGCCGCGCCATCGCGCGCACCTGCTGTTCGAACTGGCTGGTCTCGCACGCATCCATGGTGATATGGCCGGAGTTGTGCGGGCGCGGCGCCATCTCATTGGCGACCAGCGAGCCGTCGGTCAGCACGAAGAACTCGATGCAGAGCACGCCCACGTAGCCCATCTCCGTAGCGATGGCAGAGGCTGCGGCGCGCGCGCGGTCGGCAATGTCAGGCGACACGCTGGCCGACGGCATCTCGGTCGAGAACAGGATGCCGTCGCGGTGCACGTTCTCGGCCAGCGGCCAGGTGGCAGTGGAGCCGTCCGCGGCACGCGCGGCCAGCACCGAGACCTCATAGGCCAGCGGCAGCATCTGTTCCAGCACGCACGGCACGTGCTGCATGGCGTTCCACGCGGCGCGCACGTCGTCGCGCGTCTTCACGCGCGCCTGACCCTTGCCGTCGTAGCCCATGCGTGCGGTCTTGAGGATGCCGGGCAGCACGTGGTCGGGCAGCTGGTCGACATCGGCGTCGTGCTGGATCACCCAGTGCGGGGCCGGCGACACGCCGGTGCGCTCGGCGCACGCGGCAAAGAACTTCTTCTCGCCGATGCGGTTCTGCGCGATCGACACGCAGTAGCCGCGCGGCGCGACAAAGGCGCCCAGCTGCTCGAGCCGGTCCAGCGACAGCGACGGCACGTTCTCGAACTCGGTGCTTACCGCCTGGCACAGCTTGCCCATCTCGGCGAGCGCGGCCTCGTCGGTGTATTGCGCACAGATATGCTTGTCCGCCACCGAGCCGGCCGGGCTGTCCTGGTCCGGATCGAGCACGCATACGCGATAGCCCATCGCCTGCGCCGCATGCGTGAACATGCGGCCGAGCTGGCCGCCGCCCAGCATGCCGAGCCACGCACCGGGCAGGATGGGCGCGTCGGGACGGTCGACGCCGAACTCGGCGCGCGATTCCGGCGTGTGGGCTTCGGAGAGGTAGGGATGGATATCGGTAGGCATTGCTCGGTTCCGTGGGATGTCCGGAGGATTACAGCGGCAGCATTACAGTGGCAAAGTCATCGCGCGCGCGGCTTCGGTCTGCTTCGCGCGGAAGGCTTCCAGCGCGCCGGCCAGCGCCTCGTCGGTGGTGGCCAGCGTGGCGATCGCATGCAGCGCGGCATTGGCGGCGCCAGCCTCGCCGATGGCGAAGGTGGCGACCGGCACGCCCTTGGGCATCTGCACGATCGACAGCAGCGAATCCTCGCCGCGCAGATACTTGGACGGCACCGGCACGCCGAACACCGGCACGATGGTCTTGGCGGCGATCATGCCAGGCAGGTGCGCGGCCCCGCCGGCACCGGCGATGATGGCGCGGAGGCCGCGGC
Organism: Cupriavidus necator; assembly: GCA_022041995.1. Taxonomy (GTDB): domain Bacteria; phylum Pseudomonadota; class Gammaproteobacteria; order Burkholderiales; family Burkholderiaceae; genus Cupriavidus. The sequence goes on along the minus strand of CP074381.1, from coordinate 806,639 downwards.
TGCGCGCGCTCTCGGCATAGCGGAACATATCGTCCGCCATGCGGTGCGCGGACACCACCTGGGCCTCGAACGGCACGCCGAAATCCTTCAGCATGGCCACTGCGTGCTGCATCACGTCCCAGTCGGAACTGCTGCCCATCACCACGCCGACCAGCGGCTTGTCTTGCTTGCTCACTTTGTCTGTTCCTTCGTTGGCCGTTCCCGCACGCGCGGGAACGGCGCCCTGCGTTACTGCAGTTCTTCGCCCGTCAGGCGCGTCAGCGCTTCACGGTACTTGGCGGCGGTCTTTTCGATCACGTCGTCCGGCAGTTGCGGCGCCGGCGCGGTCTTGGGCCAGGGCTTGCCGTCGATGCGCACGGCTTCGAGCCAGTCGCGCACAAACTGCTTGTCGAACGACGGCGGGTTGGTGCCCACCTGGTACGAATCGGCCGGCCAGAAGCGCGACGAATCGGCGGTCAGGACCTCGTCCATCAGCGTCAGCACGCCATTGTCGTCCAGGCCGAATTCGAACTTGGTATCGGCGATGATGATGCCGCGCGTAGCGGCAAACTCCGCCGCTTCCTTGTACAGGCGGATCGAGATCTCGCGCATCTGGCGCGCCAGCGCGATGCCGATGCGGGCCTCGACCTCAGCGAACGAGATGTTCTCGTCGTGCTCGCCCATCTCGGCCTTGGCGGCCGGAGTGAAGATCGGCTCGGGCAGCTTCTGCGCGTTCTGCAGGCCCGGCGGCAGCTGGATGCCGCACACCTTGCCGGTGGCCTGGTAGTCCTTCCAGCCGCTGCCGGCGAGGTAGCCGCGCACCACCGCTTCCACCAGGATCGGCTGCAGGCGCTTGACCACTACGGCGCGGCCCCTGACCTGCTCCACTTCCTCCGGCGCGACCACGGTCTCGGGCGCAATGCCGGTCTCGTGGTTCGGCACGATGTGCGCGAGCTTGCGGAACCAGAAGTTCGCCATCTGGTTCAGCACGCGGCCCTTGTCAGGGATCGGCTCGCCCATGATGACGTCGAACGCCGACAGGCGGTCGGTGGTGACGATCAGCAGCTTGTCATTGCCGACGGCATAGTTGTCGCGCACTTTGCCGTGGCCCAGCAGCGGCAGCGAGTTGATGGAGGACTGGTAGAGAGCGTTGGACATGATGGTTCCGATAAAACGGCGAAGCCGCCGGGCGCTGGATGCGTGCCGCGGCGGCCGGAACTGCGATCCGCCCGCCCCTTGCGCGGAAGGCGGACTAGGGACATTTACTGCACAACCTGCGACAGCTTGCCCGCCTTGTACTGCTGCGCGATGTCGGTCAGGCCGACCGGCTTGATCTTGCCGGCCTGGCCTTCGCAGCCGAAGGCGATGTAGCGGGCCTTGCACACCTGCTTGGCGGCTTCGCGGGCCGGCTTCAGGTATTCGCGCGGGTCGAACTTGCTCGGGTTCTCGGCGAAGAAGCGGCGGATCGCGCCGGTCATGGCCAGGCGGATGTCGGTGTCGATGTTGATCTTGCGCACGCCGTACTTGATCGCTTCCTGGATTTCCTCGACCGGCACGCCGTAGGTTTCCTTCATGTCGCCGCCGAACTTGCGGATCTCTTCCAGCAGCTCTTGCGGAACGGACGACGAGCCGTGCATCACCAGGTGGGTGTTGGGGATGCGGGCGTGGATTTCCTTGATGCGGCTGATCGCCAGGATATCGCCGGTGGGCTTGCGGGTGAACTTGTAGGCGCCGTGCGAGGTGCCGATGGCGATCGCCAGCGCGTCCAGCTGGGTGGCCTTGACGAAGTCGGCGGCCTGCTCCGGATCGGTCAGCAGCATGGAGTGGTCCAGCACGCCGACGGCGCCGATGCCGTCTTCTTCGCCGGCTTCACCGGTTTCCAGCGAGCCCAGGCAGCCCAGTTCGCCTTCCACGGTCACGCCGACGGCGTGGGCCAGCTGCACCACCTTGCGGGTGACGTCGATATTGTAGTCGTACTCGGCCGGGGTCTTGCCGTCTTCGCGCAGCGAGCCGTCCATCATCACCGACGAGAAGCCCAGGTCGATCGCGCCCTGGCAGATCGCCGGCGACTGGCCGTGGTCCTGGTGCATCACCACCGGGATATGCGGGTAGGCTTCGACCGCGGCTTCGATCAGGTGGCGCAGGAAATGCTCACCGGCGTATTTGCGCGCGCCGGCCGAGGCTTGCATGATCACCGGGGCGTTGACCTCGTCGGCAGCCTGCATGATGGCCTGCACTTGCTCGAGGTTGTTGACGTTGAAGGCCGGCAGGCCGTAGCTGTTCTCGGCCGCGTGGTCCAGCAGCTGGCGCATCGATACGAGTGGCATGTCTAACTCCTAATAAAAAATGGGGTGTCTTCCGCGTATTCTTCTGTCCGCGCTTACGTAGTGCATCGACTTACGCAGCGCATCGCCCGTGCCTGCCGGCTCCGCCAGCCTTGCGCATTCCGCGCGGGCGCTCCGTCCGGCATGGCACGCATTGCCTCATCTCATCTTCAGCTGCCCACCCTGACGATCTTCAGGGTGTTGGTGCCGCCCGGCTGGCCCATCGGCTCGCCAATGGTCAGCACGATGAAATCGCCGCGCTGCACCACGCCCTGCGCCAGCAGCAGTTCTTCCGCCTGCTCCAGCGCGGTGTCGCGGTCGGCGCTGGACTGCAGCGGCAGCGGCACCACGTTGCGGTACAGCTGCATCTTGCGCTGCGAGGCCAGGTTGGGCGTCATCGCATAGATCGGCACATGGATGCGGTGACGGCTCATCCACAAGGCAGTGGCGCCGGAATCGGTCAGCGCGGCAATTGCCTTTACCTGCAAATGATAGGCCGTGAACAGCGCACCCATCGCCACCGACTGATCGATGCGCGAAAAGGTCTGGTTCAGGAAATCGGTGTCGAGCTGCACCACCTCGGACTTCTCGGCTTCGATGCAGACCGCGGCCATGGCCTCGACCGTCTCCACAGGGTAGCGGCCGGCGGCGGTTTCGGCCGACAGCATCACCGCGTCAGTGCCGTCCAGCACGGCGTTGGCCACGTCCGAGACTTCGGCACGCGTGGGCACCGGGTTGACGATCATGCTCTCCATCATCTGGGTGGCGGTGATGGTCAGCTTGTTGGCCTCGCGCGCCAGCTTGATCATGCGCTTCTGCAGCGCCGGCACGGCGGCATTGCCGACCTCGACGGCCAGGTCGCCGCGCGCCACCATGATGCCGTCGGACGCCTGCAGGATCTCTTCCAGCACGCCCGGGTGGATCGCTTCGGCGCGCTCGATCTTGGCGATCATGCGGGCCTTGTGGCCGTGCGGCTGGCCGGCCACGGCGGCCAGCTGGCGCGCCATTTCCATATCGGTGGCGTTCTTGGGGAAGCTGACGGCGACGTAGTCGGCGCCAAGGGCCATGGCGGTCTTGATGTCGTCCATGTCCTTGGCGGTCAGCGCCGGCGCCGACAGCCCGCCGCCCTGGCGGTTGATGCCCTTGTTGTTGGACAGCTCGCCGCCCACGCGCACGGTGGTGAAGATCTCGGTGCCGAACACACGGTCCACCACCAGCACGATCAGGCCGTCGTTGAGCAGCAGCAGGTCGCCCGGGCCGACGTCGCGCGGCAGGTCCCGGTAGTCCAGGCCGGCGCGCTGCTCATTGCCGAGCTGGCAGCTCGAATCCAGGATGAACGAGTCGCCCGCCTTGAGGGTGATCTTGCCGTGCTCGAACTTGCCGACGCGGATCTTGGGGCCCTGCAGGTCGGCCATGATGGCGACCTCGCGCCCGCATGCCTGCGCGGCTTCGCGCACCAGGCGGGCGCGGTCGAGATGGTCCTGGGCGGTGCCGTGCGAAAAATTCAGCCGCACCACGTCGACCCCCGCCGCGATCATGCGGGTCAGGATTTCCAGCGAGCTGGAGGCGGGGCCGATGGTGGCGACGATCTTGGTGGAACGAGTCATGCGCGGAATTCCTGGTTCAGGGCCCCGGCAACACCGCCAGGCCCGGCGGATGCGTCAGCCTGCGGCGCGCTGCTCCAGCACTTCGAATGCGGGCAGCGTCTTGCCTTCCAGGAATTCCAGGAACGCGCCGCCGCCCGTGGAGATATAGCCCACGCGGTCGGCAATGCCGTACTTGGCAATGGCCGCCAGCGTGTCGCCGCCGCCGGCGATCGAGAACGCCTTCGATTCAGCGATGGCCTGGGCCAGCACCCTGGTGCCGTTGCCGAACTGGTCGAATTCGAACACGCCCACCGGGCCGTTCCAGACAATGGTGCCGGCGGCCTTGAGTTGCTCGGCCAGCATCGCGGCGGTCTTGGGGCCGATGTCCAGGATCATGTCGTCATCGGCCACGTCCTTGACGTCCTTGACCGTGGCCGCGGCGGTGGCGCTGAATTCCTTGGCGCACACCACGTCGACCGGGATCGGCACCGAGGCGCCGCGGGCGGCCATGATGTCGATGATGGTCCTGGCGTCGCCGACCAGGTCGGCTTCGGCCAGCGACTTGCCGATCTTCAGGCCGGCGGCCAGCATGAAGGTATTGGCGATGCCGCCGCCGACCACCAGGTTGTCGACCTTGTCGGCCAGCGACTTCAGGATGGTCAGCTTGGTCGAGACCTTGGAGCCGGCCACGATGGCCACCAGCGGGCGCGCCGGCTGGCCCAGCGCCTTGCCCAGCGCGTCGATCTCGGCGGCCAGCAGCGGGCCGGCGCAGGCGATCGGGGCGTACTTCGCGATGCCATGCGTGGTGGCTTCGGCACGGTGGGCGGTGCCGAAGGCATCGTTGACGTAGACATCGCACAGCTTGGCCATCTTCTGGGCCAGTTCGTCGCTGTTCTTCTTTTCACCCTTGTTCACGCGGCAGTTTTCCAGCAGCACCACCTGGCCCGGCGCCACCTCGACGCCGTCGACCCAGTTCTGCACCAGCTTGACCGGCTTGCCCAGCAGCTCGGACAGGCGCGTGGCGATCGGCGCCAGCGAGTCCTCTGGCTTGAACTCGCCCTCGGTCGGGCGGCCCAGGTGGGAGGTGACCATCACCGCGGCGCCGCCAGCCAGGCAGGCCTCGATGGCCGGCACCGAGGCACGGATGCGGGTGTCCTCGGTGATATTGCCGGCGTCGTCCTGCGGCACGTTCAGGTCGGCGCGGATAAACACCCGCTTGCCGGAGATTTTGCCTTGGGAAATCAGGTCGGAAAGACGCAGGACAGAGGTCATGGCGATGGATAGCGCGAGATTTCGCTGAAATTCGGGGAAACGGGCATTTTACCTGATCGTGGTCAACGCTTTGCCGATTCCGGACCGTTACCAACCTTGAATATGTCCCTTGCAGCACATTCAGGGCAAGCTCACAGGGTGCTGGTGACATATCTCCCCACGAAAGAAGGGTCAGCTTCACGCCCCTCTTGACCCCCGAGTGCGGTAATGTATGCAACGTCTGCTACAACAGACACGCAAAAAGCGCCAGAGCCGATCTTGAAACGGCCATGACAACAGGCGGCCAAAATAACAAGCAGCCAAAAAGAATGCAGCCGATGTGCGATCAGACGCACCGCCGGCGCCGCGCATTTCCTTGTCGCGAATGCAGGGGTGAGTCAGATGAAAGAAGCCGACATGCACGGAGCGATCCGTGGCTTGTACGAGGGCATTCTCGATCCCGGTGCCTGGCAGCAGAGCCTGCGCACCCTGACGGAACTGGCGGGCACGGCACACGCCTCGATGATGGTCTGGGACACCGTCCGCGACCAGGTCACCGTCAATGAGATCGTCAATCCGGTGGTGGAACTGTTTTCCGAGTACGAATCGGACTTCCAGGCCATCGATCCGGCCAAGCAGTTCGCGCCACGCCTGCGGCCGGGCGACTGGTATATCGACGCGCGCGAACTGGGCGAAGGCACCATGGCCCGCCATCCGTTCTACCGCGACTTTTTCCACCGCTACGACCTGCGCTCCTACGTGGCCTGCCTGGTGGCGCGCCAGCCCCACTACGAAGTCTATTTCTCGATGCAGCGCGCGCGCACGCAGCCGCTGTTCTCGCCCGACGATGCCCGCGGCATGGACTGGATCATCCCGCATATGCGCAGCGCCATGGCCATGCGCGACCGCACGCTGGGGCTGACGGTGCTGGCGCGGCTGTCGACGCAGCTGGTGGAGCGGCTCAACTTTGCGCTGCTGGTATTTTCGCCGCAGCGCCAGGTGCTGCTGAGCAACCGCGCCGGCGAGCGCTGGGCGCGGCGCCTGGACCCGGCCGGCAAGGTGTCGGACTGGACCCTGTCGCGCCCGTTCGCCGACATGGTGCAGGCCGCCTGCGACCCGCGGCGCGCGGTCGGCGCGCAGGCCGCCCGTGCCACCGACGGCAGCGGCGCCGGTGCGCAGGTGATCGTGCTGCCGCTGCCGCCCTCGCACGCCTTTGCCGCGCAATGGCAGGAACCGGCGGCGCTGGTAATCGTGCATGAGCAGGACAGCGCGCCGCTGTTGCTGGCGCCGGTGCTGCGCGACCTGTACGGACTGACCCCGGCGGAGACCCGGCTGACCACCCAGCTGGCCACCGGCCAGGGCCTGCCCGAAGCCAGCCAGCAGCTGAACATCCGCCACGAAACCGCGCGCACGCAGCTCAAGGCCGTGTTCCACAAGACCGGCTGCAACAGCCAGGCCCAGCTGACGCATCTGCTCTCGCGCCTCGGCGCGGCGCTGGACGGAGCCTGAACATCACCGCGCCCGGCATCGGGCCGGCGCCGCGCCTGCGGCCCGCCCTTTTGCCCCGCGAAGAAAGTGCTAAAAGTACAAGAAACAAAAAGAAGGGAAGCCATGAGCGACACACAGATGCACGAGACCATTCGCGCGCTATACGAGGGGATCTTCGATGCCGACGCCTGGCAGCGCAGCCTGGGCGCGCTGTGCCAGGCCAGCGGCAGCACGCATGCCCATCTGCTGGTGCTCGACACGGTCCACGAGCGCGTGCTGGTGAACCAGGAGGTCAACCCCATGCCGGAGGCGGTGGCCGCCTACAGCGAGCAGTACGTAGCCATCGACCCGGCCCTGCCGTTCGCCAGGCGCATGTCGGTGGGCAACTGGTATATCGATTCACGCGAGCTGGGCGTACCGGCGATGCGCAAGTCGCCCTTCTACGGCGAGTTCCTGCGGCAATTCGAGCAGTCGTCGGTAATGGCCTGCCTGATCGAGCGCCAGCCGCACTACGACGTGTTCCTGTCGCTGCAGCGCCCGCAGGGCCACGACCACTATTCGCCCGAAGACGCGCGCGCGCTCGACTGGGCCATCCCGCACGTGCGCCATGCGATGGCGCTGCGCGACCGCACCCACCAGGTGTCGGCACTGGCGCATGCGTCGGCGCAGCTGATGGAGCGGCTGCCGTTCGGCGTGATCGTGTTCCGCGATGATGGCAAGCCGCTGCTGGCCAACAGCATCGGCGAGGCCTGGGTGCGCCGGCTGCTGCCGGCGGTGTCGATCGAATCCAGCGCCGTGGCGCCGCCTGCCGCAGCCGTGCGCGACGAAGCCGACTGGCAGCTGTCGCGCCCGTTTGCCGAAGCGCTGCGGGCGGCATGCAACCCCGCCAACCCGCAGCCGGCGCAGGCGCTGCGCGCGGCCGACAGCGCCGGCCGCCAGGCCCAGGTCGTCCTGCTGCCGCTGCCGCCCGCGCACCATCTGGCGATGGACTGGCAGCGCCCTAGCGTGCTGGTGGCAATTCACGAGCCCGGCACCGCGCCGATGACGCTGCCGGCCGTTCTGCGCGATCTCTACGGCCTCACGCCGGCCGAGACCCGGCTGGCATTGCAGCTGTCATCGGGCATCGGCCTGCCCGAGGCGTGCGAGCTGATCGGCATCCGGCGCGAGACCGGGCGCACGCAGTTGAAGGCTATTTTTACCAAGACGGCTACGGGGACGCAGGCGCAGTTGGCGCATTTGTTGACTAGGTTGGGGGTGAGAGCTTAGGGGCGGGGGCTTGGGGCGCTTGCCGCTCCTGCTGGTTGCAGGCCGCCTCTGCTCTGCGATATGCGATTGCTCGTGGACCGCATAGCGAACCATCCCCCAACCACCTTCAATGAACCTCAATCCACCGAAGCCCCCACAGTCCTAACCACCCCCGCCCACTTCTGACGATCCCCCTTCACCGTAGCCCTGAACTGATCCACAGTCTCAACCCGCGGCGTGTTGCCGGCATCGACCAGCTTCTGCCGGATCGCCGGCGTTTCCAGCGCCACCTTCACCGCGTCATTGATCTTGTGCGCGATCTTCGGATCCAGCCCCTTCGGCCCGAAGAAGCCGAACCAGATAGTGCTGTTGAAGCCGGGCAAGCCGCTCTCGGCAATGGTCGGCACGTCGGGAATCACTTGCACGCGCTGCCTGGTGGTCACGCCCAGCAGGCGTACCTTGCCGGCGCGGTACTGCGGCAGCACGCTCTGCACCTGGTTGAAGATGCAGCAGACCTCGCCCTTCACCACCGCCTGCAGCGCGTCGGGGCCGCCCTTGTAGGGCACGTGGACCATGTCCAGGCCGGCGCGCGCGTTGAACTCGGCAAAGGCCAGGTGCGTGCCGGTGCCGTTGCCGGTGGACGCGAAGTTGTACTTGCCCGGGTTGGCCTTGACCTTCTCGATGAATTCCCTGACCGACTTCACATCCAGCACAGCCGGGTTGACGGTCAGCACGTTGGAGACCTCGACCAGCGGCGCTATCGGGGTGAAATCAGCCTCGGCGTCGAACGGCAGGTTCTTGTACAGCGCCGGGTTGATGCCGTGCGTGGCGGCGGTTCCCAGCAGCAGCGTGTAGCCATCCGGCCTGGCATGCGCCACCACTTCGGAGGCGACGTTGCCGCCGGCGCCCGGCCGGTAGTCGTAGATGATGGTGGTCTTCAGCGACTTCTGCAGCGATTCCTGCAGCGTGCGGCCGACGATGTCGACGCCGGAGCCCGCGGTGAAGCCCATCAGGATGGTCACCGGCTGCGCCGGCCAGTCACCTTGCGCATGGGCAGGCATGCCGACCGTGCTGACGGCAGCGGCGGCGCACAGCGCGGCCAGGCGGGCGGCGCAACGGAAGGACAAGCGCGGAAGCAGGCGGGACGAGTCAGGCATGGGGCACCGTCGGTAAAATTCAGCAAGGGAAGGCCCGGCGCGGGGCGGGTCGGTATGGTGGCCGGGGTCTGAGCCCCGGGCCAGCGCAACAAGATAACAAGGTTCCTGCCAAAACCAAACGACCGTGTTCGCCTGAAGGTATTCCATCGGGGCATAACTATGCCTCCCCGGCATCGCCTCAGCGCCGCAGCAACCCCACCAGCTCGTCCACGTCCGGCAGCGGCGCGCCGGTTCCCGCGGTACTGTCGTCGTCGGCCTCCAGCAGCCCGTCGGCCAGCGCGCGCTTGTCGCGGTGCAGGTCGACGATGCGCTCCTCGATGGTGCCCGCATTGATCAGCCGGTACACCGTCACGGGGCGCTGCTGGCCGATGCGGTGCGCGCGGCCCATGGCCTGGTCTTCGGCGGCGGGGTTCCACCAGGGATCGGCAATGATCACGTAGTCGGCCGCGGTCAGGTTCAGGCCGAAGCCGCCGGCCTTCAGGCTGATCAGGAAGACATCGCCCTCGCCGGCCTGGAAGGCGGCCACGCGGCGGGTGCGCTCGGCCGCGGGGGTGGCGCCGTCCAGGTACTGCAGCGCCAGCCCGGCGCGCTCCAGCCCCTGGCGCAGCAGCTGCAGGAAATCGACAAACTGGCTGAACACCAGGGTCTTGTGGCCGCTCGCGGCAAGCTCGCTGGCCAGTTCGACAAAGGCGCGCACCTTGGCGCCTTCGGACAGCTGGCCGCTGAGTTCCGGCGTGACCAGGCGCGGATCGCACGCGGCGCGCCGCAGTCGCATCAGCTGCGCCAGCACGTGGATGCGCGCCTGCGCCTGGTGCTGGGCCTGCGCCAGGGCGCGCGCACGGGCCCCGGCAGGCGCGCCTTTGGTGGCCTTGCGTGCCGCTTCCACGCGCGCCAGCGCGGCCTCGGCCTCGGTCTGGGCCTGGCGGCGCAGGGCCTCGTAGTGTGCGGCTTCTACCGGCTCGGGCTCGACGCGGATCACCAGCTCTGTGCGCGGCGGCAGTTCGTCCAGTACCTGCGCCTTGGTCCGGCGCAGCACGAACGGCGCGATCATGCGGCGCAGCCGCTGGCGCGCCTCGCGCACGCCGCCACGCTCGATCGGGTTGGCAAAGTGTTCGTTGAAGCGGGCCAGCGAGCCCAGCAAGCCCGGATTGCAGAACCGCATCACCGACCACAGCTCGGCCAGCCGGTTCTCCACCGGCGTGCCGGTCAGCGCCAAGCGGAAACCCGACGGCAGCGCGAACATCGCCTGCGCCCGCCGCGTGACCGCGTTCTTGAAGGCCTGCGCCTCGTCCGCGACCACGGTATGCCATTCGCGCGCGCAGAACGCCTTGCTGGCCTGCTGCAGCAGCGTGTAGGAGACGATCACCAGGTCATGCGGTCCGGCCTGCGCGAGCAGCGTCTCGCGATCGCCCTCGGCATAGACATGGACGTTGAGCGTGGGCGCAAAGCGCCGCGCCTCGGCCGCCCAGTTGCCGCAGACCGAGGTCGGCGCGATCACCAGCGCGGCGCCGCCACCGGCGCGCGCCACCAGCACCGCCAGCGCCTGCAGGGTCTTGCCCAGGCCCATGTCGTCGGCCAGGCAGGCGCCCAGATCCGAGGCTGCCAGCGTCATGGCCCAGCGGTAGCCGGCCTCCTGGTAGGGCCGCAGCTCAGCCGCCAGCGTGGCAGGCAGCGCGATGTCCGCCTCGCGCGCGGCGCGCAGCCGGGCGATGCGCTGGCGGAAATGCGCGTCAGGATCGACACCCGCGCCGGCCAGCACGTCGTCCAGCCACGGCGTGGCCATCTGCGGTACGCGAATGCCGCCGGGCACATGCTCACCGACGCCGGCCAGGTCGCGCAGCCGGCCGCGCAGCGTGCGCGTCAGCGCCACGTAGACGCCCTGCCCCATCGGCACGAAGCGCCCGGCGTGGCTGCCGGTCCAGTCCATCAGCTTGCCCAGTTCCAGCACCAGCCCCTCGGCCACGCGCAGCTCGCCGGCCAGCCGGTACCACGCGCCGCGGCTCTCGATCTGCACGCCCAGCTGCGGCAGGTCGGCCGGCAGCACCCGCAGTTCCTTGCCGCGCGGCCATTCCACGGCCTGCACCGCGGGCAGGCCGGGCAGCGCCTCGACCACGGCGAGCGCGTCCTCCGTATCGTCCAGCGTCCAGGTGTATTCGCCGCCCGGCGGCGACAGCGCCACCAGCTGCGGCAATGCCGCGAAGACCTCGGCCACGCTGGCCAGCTCGGCATCCAGGTCGCGTTGCGTGGCCAGCGTCTCGCCGCGCACCGCGGCCATCAGGCGCTCGCGCCCGGCGCCGGGCGCCAGGCGCGGCCCGAGTGGTCCCAGCGGCGTCACCACCAGCCGCAGCGAAATACCGCGCACCGCCAGCCCGCCCAACGGGGCCACCTCGGCGCGCAGGCGCGCTTCAGCCTCTACCGCACGCGATCCGCCCGCCTGGTCGGCCTGGACCTGGAACTGGCCGGCCAGCGCGCGCAAGGTCTGGTCGAGCTGGGCGTGGCCGTCCTCCGGGATTGCCAGGCCATCGCCGATCAGCCGGGCGGCCTCGAACTGCGCCGGCGTAAAGCGGATCAGCCGCAGCCGGTGCGGGCCGTCGCGCACCACCGTGAGCTGGCGCAGCGCCTCGGCCTCCTGGCGCGCGGCGGCGGGCAGCAAGGCTTCCATCGCCGGCGCCTCGCGCACCGGCGGGAACATGCGTAGCACGTAGCGGCCGGCGCTGTGCACCGCTTCCAGCGCAGGCGCGTCCTCCACCACCTCCAGCGTCTGCGACGGCGCGTGCGCCAGCACCACGCCCGGATGCCCCACCAGCGCCATCGCCGCGGCGGCGCGGTCGAGCACGTAGCGCCGGTTGTGCGACTGGTCGCGGCGGATGGCCCGGGCCACGCGGGCGTCCCAGGGCTCCAGCCGGTCGTCCTCGGCCACGCGCGCCAGCGGCACCGGCCTGGGCTTGCCCCAGCCGCGTGCGCCACGCGCCTGCTCGAGCGGCTCGATCATGCCGGGCGCGCCGTCGGCATCCAGCGTCAGCGCCCACAGCAGGCGCCTGCCGCCAGCTGCCCCGGCGGCAGGCTCGGTGCCGGCGAGCGCACGCAGTGCGTCCAGTGCCTGCTGCCAGCCGGGACCGGCCGCGGCGCCATCGTGGCCGGGGACCGGCTCGGGCAGGGATTCAGGGCCGGGATGTGGAGTCAAAGGCACGACAAGTCGAGAGCAGGAAAGCCGGCGGCAATGGCGGGAACAGCAAAAAATGACGTCCACCATGCGGCAAACGCCCGGAAAATGGGATTCTAGACCGCCGCGGCGCCGTCATCGCGTTGTGACCCATGCCCCCGCGGCTTACAATGTTGTTTTTGCTACTTTGCTAGCGCTGGGGAACCGATCCGCGAACTGGACGACCGCGTCATCGGCGAAGGCCGCCGCGGCCCGGTGACCAGGCAGATCCAGGACACGTTCTTTGCCGCCGTGGGCGGCATCAACGAAAAGTACAAGAAGTGGCTGACGCTGGTCTGAGCACCGGCTGCCAGCCCCTTTTGCGTGCGCCCGGTACTGCCGGGCGCGGCACACCCGCTGTTTTCATCGAACAATAAGCATCATTCCCTGCAACAAGCATCATTCCCTGCAACACCATGACCCAAACGGCCACCATCATCGAAATCGGCGCTGAAGACATTCCGCTGCACTGCCCGACCGCCAACACCCCGGCATGGAACTACCATCCGCGCGTGTTCCTCGACGTGGCAGACACCGGCGAAGCCAAGTGCCCCTACTGCGGCACCGTCTACAAGCTCAAGCCGGGCACCGTGCTGAAGGGCCACCACTGACCCGAGCCGCCCGCATTCGCACGATCCTGACGCTCCGGGCCGCTTGCAGGCGCCCCGGAGCGTCGGCGTTCCCGGCGTCCGCGCCGGCGTGCCGGCTCCAAGCGCCCCGCCCATGAAGAAAGCCCTCGTCATCGCCCCCAACTGGATCGGCGACGCCCTGATGGCGCAGCCGCTCTTTGCGCTGCTCAAGGCGCGCCATCCGCGCCTGGTCATCGACGCACTCGCGCCCAAGTGGGTCGCGCCCGTGCTCGCGCGCATGCCGGAAATCAGCCGCGTGTTCCCGTCCGACCTCGCGCACGGCAAGCTGCAGCTGTCGGCACGGCTGATGTTCGCGCAACAGCTCAAGAACGAAGGCTACGATCTTGCCTACGTGCTGCCGAACTCGCTCAAGTCGGCACTGGTCCCCTGGCTGGCCGGCATTCCGCTGCGCATCGGCTACCGCGGCGAAGCCCGCTTCGGCCTGCTCAACGTGCGCCACGCCAACCCGCCGCGCGACAAGCGCCCGCCGATGGTGGAGCACTACGCCCGCCTGGCGCTCAAGCCCGGCGCGCGCCTGCCCCAAGACCTGACCGAGCCGCGCCTGCGCGTCGACCCGACGCGCATGGCGGCCACCGCCGAGCGCTTTGGCATCGCCCCGCACACGCGCGTGATCGCGTTCTGCCCGGGTGCCGAGTTCGGCCCGGCCAAGCGCTGGCCGGCCGGGCATTTCGCCAGGCTCGCGCAGATGCTGCGGCGTTCCTACCCGTACGCGCAGATGATCACGCTGGGCTCGGCCAAGGACGCCGAGATCGCCGCCGAGATCGTCAGCGAGGCCCCGTTCGTGCGCAATCTGTGCGGCCAGACCTCGCTGGATGACGCCGTGGACCTGCTGGCGCTGTCCGAAGCCGCGGTCTGCAACGACTCCGGCCTGATGCACGTCACTGCGGCGCTGAACCGGCCCCAGGTGGCGGTGTTCGGCTCGAGCGACCCGCGCCACACGCCGCCGTTGTCACAGGCAGCGAGTATCATGTGGCTGCAGCTGGAGTGCAGTCCCTGCTTCAAGCGCGAGTGCCCGCTGGGCCACCTGCGCTGCCTGAAAGAGATCGAACCTGAAATGGTGTTCGTCGAGCTGCGCAAGCTGCTGCACCGGCCCTGACTTCACTGCCCTCGCCACTTCTACTGCCACCATGCCTCGCTTTGCCCGCCTGTTCGATTCCGCCGAAGACATCGTCGAAGCCTTTCGCGAAGCACTGAAGCTGCGCGACGCCGACGGCGCGCTGCGCCTGTGGCTGGACGAAGACTCGATCACCTGCGTGCTGCCCGACGGCCAGCGCCTGATCGGCCACGAACAGCTGCGCCAGGCCTTCCTGCAGCTGCTGGAAGAACAGCCGGTGCTGGTCGATGCGATCGAGACCAGCAGCCATGCGTCGATGGCCGTGTCGATCTTCGACGTGACCGAGGCGCTGCGCTTCGGCGGCGACCGCGTCGAGGCCGACCTGTACGTGCACACCACCTATGTGCTGATGCAGAACCACGAAGGCTGGCGCCTGGCGCATATCCACTGCAGCCCGGCCAACGCGGTGCAGGTTGCCGCCGTGGCCGCCGCGCCGGGGCAGGCGCTGCATTAAGAACCCGTCTGGTTCTAAACCCGCACGGCCGCGCCGCGGCCTGCTGCAACACCACGCCGGCATGACGCAGCTTCCGCACCACCGCCTTCCCCAGGCCGTCCACGGCGCCCAGGCTGATCCCGCCACGGCACCCGGCCATGGCTACGGCGAAGGCGTGCCGATGCCATGGTGGCTGCGCGGCGGCCATGCCCAGACCATCATCCCCGCGCGCTTCACGCGCCGCCCGCCGCGCGTGAGCTTGCGCCGCGAGCGCTGGGACACCCCCGACCAGGACTTCATCGACCTCGACTGGACCACTCACCCGGTGCGCCCGGACACGCCGCTGGTGGTGATGTTCCACGGACTGGAGGGCGATTCCGGCAGCCATTACGCGCAGGCGCTGATGCAGGCGCTGTCCCTGCGCGGCTGGCAGGGCGTGATCCCGCATTTCCGCGGCTGCTCGGGCGAGCTCAACCTGGCGCCGCGCTTCTACCACTCGGGCGATTCGGCCGAGATCCGTTGGGTGCTGGAACGCATGCGCCAGCGCCACTGCGCCAACGGGCGCAAGCTGCTGGTGGTGGGGATCTCGCTGGGCGGTAACGCGCTGCTGCGCTTCCTGGGCGAAGACGGCACCAGCGCCGGCCACGTGCATGCGGCCGCGGCGATCTCTGCGCCGCTGGACCTGGCTGCCGGTGGCGCGGCGCTGTCGGCCGGCTTCAACCTGGTCTACACGCGCATGTTCCTGCAGACGCTCAAGCGCAAGTCGCTGGCCAAGCTGGGGCAGTTCCCGGGCCTGTTCGACCGCGACACGATGCTTGCCAGCCGCGACCTGTACGCCTTCGACAACGTCGTCACCGCGCCGCTGCACGGCTTTATCGATACCGACGACTACTGGCGCCGCGCCTCCAGCAAACCCGTGCTGCGCGACATCGCCGTGCCCACGCTGGTGCTCAATGCGCGCAACGATCCGTTCCTGCCGGCCCGGCACCTGCCCGGCCCGGCCGAAGCCAGCCCCCAGGTATGGCTGGAACAGCCCGAGCACGGCGGCCATGTCGGCTTCATGACCCCGCCCGAGGGCTGGCGCCGGCACCTGCCGCTGCTGCCCGACGGGCGCTTCAGCGGCGATATTGAATGGCTGCCGGCACGGATCCTGAGATTTTTTGACAGCATGATGTAAGGCGGGCGCAGTCCCCCCAACGGTCCGCCGAGGAGACAGACATGGACGAGATCGTCAGGCAAGCCATGGCACGCTGGCCCAACGTGCCCAATGCCTACGGCTGGCTGGCACTGGACCGTCGCGGCCAGTGGCGCCTGCGCAATGAATACGCCCAGCAGCACGGGCTGTCTGGCGACCCGATCCGCCATGAAGCGCTGATCGGCTTTATCGAACGCAACTACCTGTGCGACGAGCGCGGCGCCTGGTACTTCCAGAACGGTCCGCAGCGGGTGTTCGTATCGCTGGGCTATGCGCCGTGGGTCGTGCGGCTGCATGAGGGCGCGTTGCGCACGACCACGCAGCAGGCCTTCACGCTGCAAGCCTGCTACGCCGACGAACACGGCAACGTGGTGCTGGCCGGCGCAGTCGAGGGCATGGCGCAAGGCAGCCCGCCGGCACAGCAGGCCGCCCTGCTGCACGACCACGACCTGGAACTGTTCAGCGGCGCCAGCACCTGGCATGGCGAAGCCTGCGGCGCGGACTTGGGCGTGTTCCACCACGCCGGCCATGACTTCCCGATCGCCCCGATCGCCGAGAGCGAAGTGCCGAAGCACTTTGGCTTCGTGCGCCAGCCGGCGCCGCCGGCTGGCTGACGGCCTGCCTCAGTTCGGCATGCCCTTGTTGTCCTGCTTGTCCTCGCGGTACTGGCGCTCTAGCTGGTGCAGGCGCGCATCGACCTCGGACAGCGTGTAGAAGTCGCCGTCGCCAGCCTTGCGCGCGATCTGCAGCTGCTCGATCGCGGCCTGGTAGGCGCCGTCCATCGCATACTTCTCGGCCAGCGCCTGGTGCTGCTGCAAGCGCTTGCCCTGGCCCGCGTAGGCGCGCGCCAGCAGCTCCCACCAATCGCTGCGGCTGGTCTCCTGGCGCGTGCGTTCGCGCAGGAAGCGCACGGCCTCTTCATAGCGGCCTGAGCCGACCAGGGTATCGGCATAGGCAGTCGCCACCGCATGCGACAGCGGGAACGCCTTCATCGAGGCGGTGGCCTGGGAGAGCGCCTCGGGCACGCGGCCCTGAGCGCGCGCCAGCTCCACCGCCATCACATCCAGCATGGGGCTGCCCGAGGTGGCGCCGGGGATATTGCCGTAGAGCCGGCGCGCCTCGGCCAGCGCCTGCTCTGCGGCGGCGTAGCGGCCCAGGCGCTGCTCCGTGAACGCGATCCCGTAATAGACCGCCGGCAGGCGCAACGTCGAGGCCCCGGACATCTGCGCCTGCAAAGCGGTGCGCAGAGTCTGCAAGTCGCTGGGCGAGCTCTCCTGGATCGCGCGGGCCCGCATGCGGGCGAATTCATACTCCGGCGTGTTGGACACCTTGCGCGCCGCGACATGCCTGACGCGATCCTGCATGTCGGCAATCCGCTCGGAGGTCAGCGGGTGGGTCCGCACATAGGACGGCACCGAGTTTTCCGCAGTCCCCGATGCGCGCTGCAGCCGCATGAAGAAGTCCGGCATGCCCTGCGGGTCGAACCCCGCCGCGGTCAGGATCTGGAAGCCGACCCGGTCCGCCTCGCGCTCGGCCCCGCGCGAGAACGACAGCTGGTTGGCGATGGCCGCGCCCTGCCCGCCCATGGCCAGCGCCGCCGCGGCGTCCGGGCTGCGCGTGGCGGCCAGGCCCGCCAGCACCATCGAGGCCAGCGCGATCCACATCGACTGGTCCTGCGAGGTGATGCCGCGCGCGATATGCCGCTGCATCACGTGGCCGATTTCATGGCCCAGCACCGAAGCCAGTTCCGATTCCGTATCGGACTGCACCAGCAGCCCGGTATGCACGCCGATATAGCCGCCCGGCAGCGCAAACGCGTTGATGCTGCGGTCACGCACCGCGAACAGGTCAAAGCCGGTGGCAAAGGTGCCGGCACCGGTCGAACCGGAGATATTCTGGCGCCGCGCCGCCTGCACCAGCCGGTAGCCCAGTGCGTTCAGGTAATCGGACAGCAGCGGATCCGGCACGTACTGCGGGTCGCGGCGGATATCGCGCATGATGCGGTCGCCCAGGCGCTTTTCCATGTCGGGCGACAGCGACGCGGTGGACGGGTCGCCCAGGTCCGGCAGCTGCACGCCGCCGGCCTCCACCACCGCGTTGTTGGTGCGCAGGCCGAACTCAGACTTCTGGCCCGCCTTCACGCTGCGGTTCAGGTTGTCATAGACCTGGTCGCTGGCCTCGCCCGAGATGGCCGGCACCGGCTGCGCCGGCCTGGCCACGGGCGCAGACGCCACTGGCGTGGCTGGCGCCGTGGTCGTGCGCGGCGTACCCTGGGGCCAGGCCGGCGCCGCGAACGTCAGCGCCAGCAGCGCCGCCAGCGGCCGCCGCCATGGCGTCCATGCGCCGCCAGCGCGGCAATGGCCGGCGCCGGCCCGATGTGACGCAGAACCGGCAGGAACAGCGTCCGCCACGGCGCCAGGGCCGCGTGCGGCAGACCTGCGAAGCGATGGGTGTTTTGGCATGTTGCTATGATAGCGGCCTCCCGTGGCCGTTCCCATCGGATGCTTCCCAAGGACGCTGGCGGCCACCTGCACACAGTTCGCACTGAAGCGCTCGATCATGACCCAGCTCACCCATTTCGATACCGCCGGACAAGCCCACATGGTCGACGTCGGCGACAAGGCCAGCACCCACCGCGTCGCCGTGGCCACTGGCACCATCACCATGCAGCCCGCCACCTTCGCGCTGGTGCGCGACGGCAGCGCCAGGAAAGGCGACGTGATCGGCATCGCCCGCGTGGCGGCGATCATGGCCACCAAGCGCACCGCCGACCTGATCCCGCTATGCCACCCGATCGGCCTGACCAAGGTGGCGGTCGAGTTCGCGCTGGACGAGGCCACCGCCACCGTCGCATGCACCGTGCGCACCGAGACCCGTGGCCAGACCGGCGTGGAGATGGAAGCGCTGACCGGCGTGCAGGTGGCGCTGCTGACGATCTACGACATGTGCAAGGCAGTGGACCGCGGCATGGTGATCGGCAATGTGAAGCTGCTGGAAAAGCATGGGGGCAAGTCGGGGGATTGGGTGGCGGCCGGCTGACCTTCTTACGTGACGCCTGCAACACGCGCCGCGATGGGCTGTGTCATGACGTCTTATGCCAGCGTCGTTCCCCGGTAATAAAGGTAACGCCGCATTTCCAGCCGCGCCGCCGTGGTGCCAGCGCGGGACAATTTGGTATTCAATATGAATGCAGGCCGGCAATGATTGCGGCCTGCTGACCCTGTCCGTGGCGTGCCATGCGGTGCGCGCGGGGATGAGGTGGATACCATGAACGGGCGCATGCTCTGCCAGATCGCCCTGGCACTGGCGGCCACGGCCGCAAGCGGCGCCGCCCTCGCCGGGCGGGCCGATCTCCACGATGCCGCTTTACACGATAGCGACGCACGCGGCGGCTTTATCAAGACGCGTACCAGCGTCGGCGTGGGTCTCTATTTCGGGCCCGGCATGTTCTACGGCGGCTACCCGTATGGCTACCCCGCCCCGTACTACTACCCGCCCGCGGCGCCGCCGCAGTACATCGAACAGGGACCGAACGGCCCCGTGCCGGTCCCCGGCCCGGACGGAGTAGCACCGGAACCGGGCTGGTGGTACCACTGCAACCAGCCAGAAGGCTACTACCCCTATGTGCCTTCCTGCCCCGGCGGCTGGCAACGCGTACCGGCGCAACCTCCGGCCAACTCCTGATGCGGGGTGACACCATGCATACCCTGACCCGGGCCACGCTGGCCGTGGCCACCCTCGCCCTTACCACCATCCTCGGCGCCTGCGCCGTGATGCCCGCTGGCCCCAGCGTGATGGCGATGCCCGGTACCGGCAAAAGCTTCGACCAGTTCCGCGCCGACGACTACAACTGCCGGCAGTTCGCCTTGGGGCGAGTGGGCGGTGTCTCATCATCGCAGGCCGCCAACACTGCCGCCGTCGGCAGCGCGGTGGTCGGCACCGCGCTGGGCGCCGCGGCCGGTGCTGCCTTCAATGGCGGGTCGGGTGCGGCCGTGGGCGCCGGCGTCGGCCTGCTGACCGGCGCGGCAGTGGGCGCGGGCAATGCGCAGTACGCGGGTTACGGCACGCAGCAGCAATACGATGCCGCCTACGTACAGTGCATGTACGCCAGCGGAAACCGCGTGCCAGTCCCTGGACGCGTCGCCGCCGCACCGCCGCCGGCGCCGCGCTATTACTATCCGCCGCCCCCGCCGCCGGTCTACTACAGCCCGTATCCGTACTATTAAGTCAGTCCCGAGGCCATTCGGAATACCGGCGCGAACGGTCGCCAACCCATGCGCAGAATGCCTGCGGGCGTTCGTCTGGTGCCAGACTGCGGCAAGCTTTCGCAATCTCAGCGTATTGCGCGACTTCATCGCCAAGGTAGTACCAGCGCAGCCGTTCCATCCACTGCCGGCCTTGCGCGGGATCGCCGGTCAGCGCCAGCAGCCATGCGGTGCGTGCGATCATGGTCGGTGTAGGCAGCAGGTGGACGGCGGCGATGTGGGCGGGCAACAACTCTGCCGCATTGGCCGGCGTAATGGTGGCCAGGCCGGCAGCATCGGCCTGTGCATGCTGGCGGAACCAGAAGCGCGGCATCGGCAAGGCGTTGCGGCCTTCACTGCTGGCATATTCGCGGGCTTCGGCGCGGCGGTAGTCTTGCCACATGGTGGCCAGCACCGCCGCAGCCACCACGACAAACGCGATCGCCAGCCCCCGTGCCACTGGTATCGGCACGCGCCAGCGCCCGAAGCCCGACGGCTCCAGCCAACCGAGCATGAAGCAGAACGGCAGGAAGAAATACAGGTAGTGCAGCGGGTATTCGAGCATCGAATGCCCGCACAGCATCGCCAGCCAGGTGAGCACCAGCACAGTCTGCTTGCGCTCCGCGCTATCGCCATGCCACAAGCGAACGCGAACCACGCGCCATAGCCACGCCAGCAGGATCAGGCCCACGCCGGCGGTGCCGACGATGCCCGTCTTCGCCAGCAGGTCGAGAATGGCGTTGTGGGCGTGCAGGGACATTTCCACCTTTACGCCGACTTGCTGCAACTGTTGGAACTGGGCCCAGCCGAACTCGCCCCAGCCTACGCCGAACCAGGGGTGGGAGCGGAACATTGCCAGCGCATGCGCCCACAGCGCGCTGCGTGCGGAAACCTGGTCCTCGGCCTTCAGTTGTGCAATCGTATCGAACAGGTGCCAGTCGAATGTCTGTCCTGCTGCCTTGATCGCCGGCTGCAAGACAAGCAGCATCACGACCAACGCAACCGCCGCGACGATCAGGCCAGGCGGGCGGCGGATCGGGTCGGCATCGCGGCTCACGTCTCGCGCAAGCCATGCCGCGACCAGCGCATATGTGGCCGCTAGCCCGACGTGAAGCACGCCGGTGCGCGAGCCGGACAATACGATGCCGCTTTCCAGCAATGCCACGGCGACCAGCCACATCGGGAAGCGCAGCGATCCGCGCGAGGCAAGCCATACGGATGCCACCAGTGCTAGTCCTTCAACGGTGGCTTGATGATTGGGCTGGTTGAGGTTGCCCCAGAGGCGGCGGTTGTCGTCGTAGAAATAGGTGGAGACGAAGCCGAAGG
Source organism: Cupriavidus necator (assembly GCA_022041995.1). Taxonomy (GTDB): domain Bacteria; phylum Pseudomonadota; class Gammaproteobacteria; order Burkholderiales; family Burkholderiaceae; genus Cupriavidus. The sequence goes on along the minus strand of CP074381.1, from coordinate 785,445 downwards.
ACTTGGACTCGAGATGGAACAGCTGCGCCCACTGCGCCAAGGTGCCGAAAAGGCCGGCGATGAAGAAGGCGACGGCGATGGCTGTGGTGAGGCTTTGCCTCGCTTCATTGTCGGCGCTGCGGGCCTGGCGCAAGGCGGCACACATGACCACCGCGCCGAGCGCCAACGTCAGTTGGGAGGCGAGGCGGCTTCCGGTGTAGTCAATGGCGCCAGAGGCCGCCTGGACCAGGCTGGTGAGGATGAGCCACAGCGGAACCAAGACTACCCAAGGGACTGCCTTGCCATTGGCAGCGCCCGCCTGCCTTGCGCCGGCGATGAGGCTCAGGGCGGCAAGAGAGAACAGAAGTGCGCAGGCCCATTCACCGTAGAAGGTCGCGAGCGGCAGGGTATGTCGGGATACCAGCAGCGGGACGGTAATCGTGAAGGCTAGGTAGATCGCCGGGATGGCGGTCCTGGGCTGCGGCATGCGGTGCCTTGGTGGGGAAAAGGCGCATGATAGCTTGGTGAATGGGGAAAGAAAAAGCGCCCGAAGGCGCTTTGAGGCTGAGCAAGCGAAACTCAGATTCCAGTCTTGGCCCTCGTGCAGGGCGCGGCCCCCGAATTCGAGGCAACCCATTTCATCGCGTTCGGATCAGTAATATCCGGGGTCAGCGTTACTTCGCATCCCAGCAGGGCCGCCTTGCCCGTAATTACGATGGCGCCAGTGGCGGCCGTCAGCGTAACAGTGCCATTAACAGGCGTGGGAAGCGATGGGTAGCCGGTGGCTGCCTTGAGCAAAACGTCAGTATCGCACTTCGCAGCAATAACCCCATTGCTCAATTGAGTACACTCTGCGACGGCCAGCTTCAGCGGGGCAACTTGAGAGAAGTTATCCGACCACCGGCTACGCGTCACATAATCCTGATACTGCGGAATAGCAATAGCCGCCAAAATACCAATGATCGCCACCACGATCATCAGTTCGATCAGCGTAAAGCCCTTCTGGACTCGACGGCCCAGCTTCTTCAGTTGTTGTACCCGTTGCATGATTTGACCCCTCGAAGAGATTTTGGTTAAGCGTTGCACGTCTTCGTTTTTCGTGACGCGGGGACGATTGAGCAGTAAGCGTGCCAGCGGCATCCCCGTCCGTAGGGGGTGAAAAGCGACAAATTTCGTCACCCATCAGGGGATGCTTGCCGGATGCGCCAAAATTTGTCATCTGCGCCCGCTAGCACGGCGTAAACCGACAAAATGTGCGATCACTCACATGAGTTAGTTGGCTAAGGCACCGACAATCGCATTGCCGGGCCACCAATGAAAGAAGGGCGGCCGCTTGGCCGCCCTTCTCGCCTGTGCGCAGTCTTGTCAGGCCGTCTGCGCCGACCGGCGGCTCAGCAGCTTGCCCATGAGCACCACCAGGATCGCGCCCACGGCGCCGAATACCAGGTGGGCGTGCGGCACGTGGACTTCGAACCAGGCGGCGTCGATCGGATCGCTGACCAGCATTTCGCCGGCCAGGTAGCCCAGCAGCGCGGCGCCCAGCACGATGATGACTGGGAAGCGTTCCATCACCTTGAGCAGGATGGTGCTGCCGAACACGATCAGCGGGATCGACAGGCCCAGGCCCAGGATCAGCAGCATCAGCTGGCTGCCTTCGGGGCCCTTCTGGGCGGCGGCGGCCACGGCCACCACGTTGTCGAGCGACATCACCAGGTCGGCAATCAGGATAGTGCGGATGGCGGCCCAGATATTGTCCTTGGCGTCGTGGCCGTCCTCGTCGTCTTCGCCGGTCAGCAGTTGCACGCCGATGTAGACCAGCAGCACGGCGCCGATGATCTTCAGGTACGGCAGGCTCAGCAGCTTGACCGCAGCCACGGTCAGCACCACGCGCATGATGATGGCGGCGGCGCTGCCCCAGAAGATGGCCTTCTTCTGCTGGGCGGGCGGCAGGTTGCGCGAGGCGAGCGCGATCACTACCGCGTTGTCGCCGGACAGGACGATATTGGTCAGGATGATCGATCCCAACGCAATCCAGAATGTGGTGGAAGACAGCAGTTCCACGGCAGGGCTCCTTGATTTTTTTAGATGGTACACCCCGTCATCTAACGGGATTTCGGATGTCTCAAAACACGAACATGACTGTTTACCGCACGAACCTTACGATTAGATTTCAATTCAGTAATGTTACGTGTGAGCTACCCCAAAAGTGGCCCAACAGAAAGACAATGCCCCCGCGCTGGCGGGGGCATTTGCCTGACTCGTCACTCCGCGCTCGCACGCGGCAATGACAAGGTAAAACTTACAGCATTGCCTTCAGCAGGCGGCCCATTTCCGACGGATTCTTGGTCACCTTGATGCCGCAGGCTTCCATGATTTCCAGCTTGGCCTGGGCGGTATCGGCACCGCCCGAGATCAGCGCGCCGGCGTGGCCCATGCGCTTGCCCGGAGGCGCGGTCACGCCAGCGATGAAGCCAACCACCGGCTTCTTCATGTTTTCCTTGATCCAGTAAGCCGCGTTGGCTTCGTCCGGACCGCCGATCTCACCGATCATGACCACGGCGTCCGTTTCCGGATCGTCGTTGAACATCTTCATCACGTCGATGTGCTTCAGGCCGTTGATGGGGTCGCCACCAATGCCGACAGCCGACGACTGGCCCAGGCCCAGCGCGGTCAGCTGGCCCACGGCTTCGTACGTCAGCGTGCCCGAGCGCGACACCACGCCGATGCGGCCCTTCTTGTGGATGTGGCCCGGCATGATGCCGATCTTGATTTCGTCCGGCGTGATCAGGCCCGGGCAGTTCGGTCCCAGCAGCAGGGTCTTCTTCTTCTCGCGGCGCATGCGGTCCTTCACTTCCATCATGTCGCGCACGGGGATGCCTTCGGTGATGCAGACCACCAGGTCCAGGTCGGCGTCAACCGCTTCCCAGATCGCGGCAGCGGCGCCTGCCGGCGGCACGTAGATGACCGACACGGTGGCGCCGGTCTGGGCCTTGGCGTCCTTGACGCTGGCGTAGATGGGAATGCCTTCGAAGTCTTCACCGGCCTTCTTCGGGTTCACGCCCGCGACGAAGCAGTTCTTGCCGTTGGCGTAGTCGCGGCAGCCACGGGTGTGGAACTGGCCGGTCTTGCCGGTGATGCCCTGGGTGATGACCTTGGTGTCTTTGTTGATCAGAATCGACATGCTGTAATCCTTTGCTTGGCGACGAGCGGCGCGCGCAAGGGCGCATCAAAGCGCCTGCGCCGCCCGCGTTCGCGTATGGTTGCGTTCGTGCGACGGCTTACTTGCCAGCGGCAGCGGCCACCACCTTCTGGGCGGCTTCTTCCATCGTGTCGGCCGAGATGATGGGCAGGCCCGAGTCGGCCAGCATCTTCTTGCCGAGGTCTTCGTTGGTGCCCTTCATGCGCACGACCAGCGGCACCGTCAGGTGCACGGCCTTGGAAGCGGAGATCACGCCTTCGGCGATCACGTCGCAACGCATGATGCCGCCGAAGATGTTGACCAGGATGGCCTCCACGTTCGGGTTGCTCAGCATCAGCTTGAAGGCTTCGGTCACCTTCTCGGTGGTGGCACCGCCGCCCACGTCGAGGAAGTTGGCCGGCTCGCCGCCGAACAGCTTGATGGTGTCCATGGTGGCCATGGCCAGGCCGGCGCCGTTCACCAGGCAGCCGATGTTGCCGTCCAGCGAGATGTAGGCCAGGTCGAACTTCGAGGCTTCGATTTCGTTGGCGTCTTCCTCATCCAGGTCGCGGTAGGCAACGATTTCCGGGTGACGGAACAGCGCGTTCGAGTCGAAGTTGAACTTGGCGTCCAGCGCGATGACCTTGCCGTCGCCGGTCAGGATCAGCGGGTTGATTTCAGCCAGCGAAGCGTCGGTTTCATAGAACGCCTTGTACAGGCCTTGCAGGGCCTGGCGGGCTTGCGCCACGCTCGCGTCGGGCACGCCGATCTTGCGGGCGATGTCGTCGGCTTCAGCGTCGGTCAGGCCGACCGACGGCTCAATGATCAGGGTGTGGATCTTTTCCGGGCTGTGGGCAGCGACCTCTTCGATGTCCATGCCGCCTTCGCTCGAGGCCATCAGCGCGACCTTCTGCGAAACACGGTCCACCACCAGCGAAACGTACAGTTCCTTCTTGATGTCGGCGCCTTCTTCGATCAGCAGGCGGTTGACCTTCTTGCCTTCCGGGCCAGTCTGGTGCGTGACCAGTTGCATGCCCAGGATGTTCGAGGCGTAGGTCTTGACGTCGTCGATGCTCTTGGCAACCTTCACGCCGCCGCCCTTGCCGCGGCCACCCGCATGAATCTGAGCCTTGACGACCCACACCGGGCCGCCGAGCGTTTCTGCGGCCTTCAGGGCCTCGTCAACCGAGAACGCGGGGATGCCGCGCGGAACCGGCACATTGTATTTGCGCAGGATTTCCTTGCCTTGATACTCATGGATATTCATGCGTGTTTCCTTTCGGGTAGGCGTAAAAGGTAGAAGGGAAGAATCTGAAAGAAGACGAACTCTCTCGTCAGGCTGGCCAATCCTGAGAATCAGCCGGAGGTGCCGGTCGGCCGCTCGGCCGGGACAGCGTCGTTGCCGTCGGTTGCGTCACCACCGCGGTCGCCATTGGCCGCGGCCGGCGCCTGAGGCACCGTTGCGACGGCAGTCGCTGCCTCGGCCCGTACCTTGGGCGTCGGCTGGTGACCATACCAGCGCGGGTAAAACTGACGAACCACCTCGCCATCGAAACGCAGGGCGTGGCAGCCGTTCAACTGATAGGGCGGCTCCGGATTCGGGTCGTCCTCGCCGTTGTCGCGGATATTGATGACTTCACCGGCAAAGGCCTGGATCGCCGTGCTGGGCAGCACGCCGGCGGCCTCGGTCAGGTGCGAGCATCCGTGCATGGCGCCCAGGCGCTCGCGCACGGCCTTGCGAAAGCCCTGGCGCAGGTTCAGGCCGATCAGCTTGCGGTAAGCCGGGCCGATCGTGTCGCAATGGGACGGATACGGCACCCAGTCCGAGCAGGCCTCGGCATCCAGCACCGTCATTGCCTCATTGATCGTGACGCGCAGCCACAGGTCGTGCAGGGGCTGGCCCACCGGCCGGACGCGGTCGCCGGCCAGTTCGATGTCGCGAGGTTTGGTGTCGGTCAGGCGCACCTCGATATCCCACAAGCCGTCCTCTCTCTGGTACGCCTCGGCCGTAATGGCGCGACGGTGACGCTGGGAGCGGTTGACGGGCTGGGACAGAGGCATGGCCAGGCTGGAAATACGGGGGCTGGGGAACGGCGGTGCCGGAGCACCGAATAACCGGGGGAGTTTAACATGCCGCGCCGCGTTGGCCGGGAACATCCTTGCGCAGCAACTGTCGCCGCGGGATTGTTGGCCGACCATGACACCCGGCATGGCGCGGCGCCTTGCCGCAATGCACCAGCGGAACACGGACTCAGCGATGGCAACAAAATCGTCGCCAGTCCAGCCCGGAGATAACGCAATGCAGCGAATACACCCTGATGGCAGTGCAGGTAATCCGAGCTAAAAATGTCGTATGCGCCATACGCCGGCACTTAACCCTCGTCGCCGTAGTCTTCGTCCGCGCCCTGGATGATCTTGCTGACGACCGCACGCGAAAACCCGCGCGCCACCATGAAGCGGATCTGCTTTGCCCGCGCCTCGGGCGTGTCCGGCGGGGTGCCGAAGCGCTTGCGCCAGACCTCCCGGGCGCGCGCCACTTCCGTGGCGCGCAGCCGCTCCTGCAGATCACCCAGCTGCTCGCTGCCGAGCTTGTGGGTCTTGGCTTCCTGCATCACGCGCGCGGTGCCATAGCGGGCGCCGCGGCGGTGCACCAGGCTGTCGGCAAAGCGCTGGTTCGACAGCCAGTTCTCGCGCTCCAGTGCGTCCAGCAACTGCTCCAGCTGCTCGGCCGACTCGGCATGCGGCGCCAGCTTGCGTGCCAGTTCGGCGCGGCTGTGCTCGCGGCGCGACAGGTAGCCGACGGCGCGGGCCTTCAGCGAAAGCGGGGGACGGGTTGCCATGGGTTGCCGGGAATCTGTGGATGGTGGGGGCCGCGCCAAGCAAAAAGGCCGGGGCATCGGCGATGCCCCGGCCTTCGGGATGGCGCAATGGCCGCTGGCGCGGTCAGTCTTCGACCGCTACCGCGGTGGCAGCCGTCGTGGGGTTCATGGCCACCACGCCCAGCGCCGCGCGCACCTTGTTTTCGATCTCGTCGGCAATATCCGGGTTCTCGCGCAGGTATTCGCGCGCGTTGTCCTTGCCCTGGCCGATCTTGTCGCCGTTGTAGCTGTACCAGGCGCCGGACTTCTCAACGATCTTGGCGTCCACGCCCAGGTCGATGATCTCGCCCTGGCGCGAGATGCCCTGGCCGTACAGGATGTCGAAGAAGGCTTCGCGGAACGGCGGCGACACCTTGTTCTTGACCACCTTGACCTTGGTCTCGTTGCCGATCACGTCGTCGCCCTTCTTGATCGAGCCGATGCGGCGGATATCCAGGCGCACCGAGGCGTAGAACTTCAGCGCGTTGCCACCGGTGGTGGTTTCCGGCGAGCCGAACATCACGCCGATCTTCATGCGGATCTGGTTGATGAAGATCACCAGGCAGTTGGTGCGCTTGATGGTGCCGGTCAGCTTGCGCAGCGCCTGGCTCATCAGGCGGGCCTGCAGGCCCGGCAGCGAGTCGCCCATTTCGCCTTCGATTTCGGCCTTGGGCACCAGCGCCGCCACCGAGTCGATCACGATCAGGTCGATCGAGCCCGAGCGCACCAGCGCGTCGGTGATTTCCAGCGCCTGCTCGCCGGTGTCCGGCTGCGAGATCAGCAGGTCGCCGACATTGACGCCCACCTTGTTGGCGTAGCTGACGTCCAGCGCGTGCTCGGCGTCGATAAAGGCGCAGGTGCCGCCCAGCTTCTGCATCTCGGCCACGACTTGCAGCGTCAGCGTGGTCTTGCCCGACGATTCCGGACCATAGATCTCGACCACGCGGCCGCGCGGCAGGCCGCCGACGCCAAGCGCGATGTCCAGGCCGAGCGAACCGGTGGATACCACCTGGATGTCCTTTTCGACCTCGCCGTCGCCCAGGCGCATGATCGAGCCCTTGCCGAACTGCTTCTCGATCTGGGAGAGCGCGGCGGCAAGCGCCTTCTGCTTCTCGGCGCTCACGCCGGCACCTGCCTTCTTGTCGTCCATGGTCGTCCTTGAATCAATGGTGTATAAATAGGCCGCATGTGGCGCGGCACCGGCATTTTCCGGCTCCAGCGCCGGCCCGGCTGTCTGCGCGGCCGCTCTCCAGGGGGTCTCCCCGGACGGCCTCAGCGGAACGTGCGGGTACTGTATAAAAAAACAGTATGCTTGGCAAGCCCCATCACGCCGCTTGCGCTGATTGCGCGCCGGCGCCGGCTATGCCGGCCACGGGTGGAGACAACCATGCGCATTCTGATTGCCGAAGATGACGACGTGCTGGCCGACGGCCTGACGCGCTCGCTACGCCACTCTGGCTATGCCGTCGACCACGTCACCAACGGCCTGGAAGCCGATTCCGCGCTGTCGACCCAGACCTTCGACCTGCTGATCCTGGACCTGGGCCTGCCGCGCATGTCCGGGCTGGAAGTGCTCAAGCGCCTGCGCGCGCGCGGCGCCATGCTGCCGGTGCTGATCCTGACCGCCGCCGACAGCGTCGACGAGCGCGTCAAGGGCCTGGACCTGGGGGCCGACGACTATATGGCCAAGCCCTTTGCCCTGTCCGAGCTGGAAGCACGCGTGCGCGCGCTGGTGCGGCGCGGCGCCGGCGGCGGCGCTACGCTGATGCGGCACGGGCCGCTGGCCTACGACCAGGTCGGGCGCATCGCCTATCTCAACGAGCAGATGCTGGAGCTGTCCGCGCGCGAGATCGGGCTGCTGGAGATCCTGCTGACACGCTGCGGCCGCCTGGTATCGAAAGAGCAGCTGGTGGACCACCTGTGCGAGTGGGGCGAGGAAGTCAGCAACAACGCCATCGAGGTCTACGTGCACCGGCTGCGCAAGAAGATTGAAGTCGGCGGCATCCGCATCGCCACCGTGCGCGGGCTTGGCTACTGCCTGGAGAAATTCCAGCCGGCGGTGGCCACGCACCACTGATCCCCGCCCGACGCCACCGCAGGCCAAGGAGCGACCTGAGCGCAAACCGCCAAGATGAGCCTGCTGCGACTGCCCTGGCGGCGCGTGCCCCGCGCCGCGCCACCTCCTCCTTCCGCCGCCCCGGCGCCGGACGCCGCCGACCAGGACCTGGCCGACGCACTGCCGCACCTGGAGGAAAGCACCGCGCATCCGTCGCCGCGCTCATTGTTCGGCGAGATCCTCGACTGGATGCTGGCGCCGCTGCTGCTGCTCTGGCCGATGAGCATCGCGGTGACCTACCTGGTGGCCAAGTCGATTGCCAACGGGCCCTTCGACCGCGCGCTGGAAGCCAGCGCCATCGTGCTGTCGCAGCAGGTGCGCGAGGTCAACGGGCGCATCACGCTGCAGCTGCCGCTGTCGGCGCGCGAGATCCTGCGCGCCGACGAGACCGACAACATCTATTACCAGGTGGTCGGCAAGCGCGGCGAGTACATCGCCGGCGACCACGACCTGCCGCTGCCGTCCGAGGAGGACCAGGGCCATGCGGGCCTGGTGTCCCTGCGCGATGACCGCGTGGCCGGCAACGACGTGCGCGTGGCCTACACCTATGTCGACCTGAAGCAGGTCAGCGGCACCCAGCCGGTGCTGGTGCAGGTGGCCGAGACCCTGGACAAGCGCGCGCGCCTGGCCAACGAGATCATCAAGGGGGTGATCCTGCCGCAGTTCGTGATCCTGCCGCTAGCGGTGGTGCTGGTGTGGTTCGGGCTGTCGCGCGGGCTGGCGCCGCTGACCGCGATCCAGCAGCGCATCCGCGCGCGCAACCCCGGCGATACCAGCCCGATCGACGAACGCGCCGCGCCGCAGGAAATCACGCCGCTGGTGGGTTCGTTCAACGACCTGCTGGCGCGCCTGGACCAGTCAGTGCAGACTCAGAAGCGCTTTATCGCCGATGCCGCGCACCAGATGAAGACACCGCTGGCGGGCCTGCGCATGCAGGCCGAGCTGGCGCAGCGCGAGCAGTCGCCGGAAGAGCTGCGGCGCTCGCTGGCGCAGATCGCCGGCAGCTCTGAGCGCACCGCGCACCTGGTCACGCAGCTGCTGTCGCTGGCGCGCATGGAAAACCTGGCGGGCACCGGCGGCATGGCGGCGCTGGACCTGGCGGCACTCGCGCGCGAGGTGGTCAAGGACTGGCTGCCGCAGGCCTGGGCGCGCGACATCGACCTGGGCCTGGATGCCGGCGACCATCCGGTGATGGTGCAGGGCAACCGCCTGATGCTGACCGAGATGCTGAACAACCTGCTCGACAACGCCATCCGCTACACCCCGCGCGGCGGTCACGCCACGGTGCGCGTCAGCGCCGATGCCTTCGAGCCGTTCGCCTACCTGGATGTGGAAGACACCGGCCCGGGCATTGCGCCGGCCGAGCGCGAGCGCGTGATGGAGCGCTTCTACCGCGTGCTCGGCACCAATACCGAAGGCAGCGGCCTGGGCCTGGCCATCGTGCGCGAGATCGTGCAGCAGCACGGCGGCGACGTCCAGATTTCCGATCACGTCTACCAGCAATCGCCACGGCTGGCCGGCGCGCATTTCCGTGTGACGCTGCGCCAGCCCACCGAATCCCCGCCCGCATGAACGAGACGCCCGCCCCCGACCTTGCCGAAGCCCGCCAGCGCCTGGCCTGGCGACGCAACCTGCGCTGGATCTGCGGCTTGCTCGCGATCTGGTTCACGGTCACCTTCGTGGTGGCGTGGTTTGCCCGCGAACTGCGCTTCAGCTTCTTTGGCTGGCCGTTCTCGTTCTGGGTCGGCGCGCAAGGCGCGCTGGTAGTCTACGTGCTGATGGCCGCGCTCTACGCGTGGCGCATGAACCGGATCGACGCCGAAGCCGACAGCCCGGCCGCCGCCCCCGCTGCCGTGCCGTCACAGGGTGCCTCGCGTGGACCAGGCGCCGATGCTGCATAGCGGCACACCTGCAAAGCGCATCGCGACGCCAAGCCACTGCCCCGATTCCCCGCAGCGCAGCATCCGGAGCTCCGCCGGCGGCTAGCGTATACCCCGACGGTTTTGGCGTTGTCGCGCCGGAATCTGTCAGAACGCAGTAAGTTTCGCCACCCACAATCCTTTGCAACTCTGGCACAGCGGCCAGCCGCGCGGGCCTTCCCGCGCGCCCCGCCCCGCCCCGCCCGAGATCCATTCCAGACGGAGGAGACAAATGGCAAATGTGCAAAACGTTGCAGTGCCCGGAGGGGGCGCGCAAAACGCACCGATGACCCATGAAGAGCGCAAGGTGATCCTTGCCTCATCGCTGGGCACGGTGTTCGAGTGGTATGACTTCTACCTGTACGGCTCGCTGGCGGCGATCATCGCCAAGCAGTTCTTTGCCGGCCTGGACCCCACCTCGGCCTTCATCTTCGCGCTGCTCGCCTTCGCTGCCGGCTTTATCGTGCGGCCATTCGGCGCGCTGGTGTTCGGCCGCCTGGGCGACATGATCGGGCGCAAGTACACCTTCCTGGTGACGATCCTGATCATGGGCATGTCGACCTTCATCGTCGGCCTGCTGCCCGGCTACAACACCATCGGCTGGGCCGCCCCGGTGATCCTGATCGCGCTGCGCATGCTGCAGGGCCTGGCGCTCGGCGGCGAGTACGGCGGCGCCGCCACCTATGTGGCCGAGCACGCCCCGCACGGCAAGCGCGGCGCCTACACCGCGTGGATCCAGACCACGGCGACGCTGGGCCTGTTCCTGTCGCTGATCGTGATTCTGCTGTGCCGCAACCTGATCGGGCCAGACTTTGAGGTCTGGGGCTGGCGCATTCCGTTCCTGGTCTCGATCCTGCTGCTCGGCATGTCGGTCTACATCCGGCTGTCGATGAGCGAATCGCCGGCCTTCCAGCGCATGAAGGCTGAAGGCAAGACTTCGAAGGCTCCGCTGACGGAAAGCTTCGCCCAGTGGCGCAACCTGAAGATCGTGATCCTCGCGCTGGTGGGCCTGACCGCCGGCCAGGCAGTGGTGTGGTACACCGGCCAGTTTTACTCGCTGTTCTTCCTGACCCAGGTGGTCAAGGTCGACGCCACCACGGCCAACCTGCTGATCGCCGGCGCGCTCGTCATCGGCACGCCGTTCTTCATCTTCTTTGGCTCGCTGTCCGACAAGATCGGCCGCAAGTGGATCATCATGGCCGGCTGCGCGCTGGCGGTGCTGACCTACTTCCCGATCTTCAAGGGCATCACCCACTACGCCAACCCCGCGCTCGAGCGCGCCCAGAAGACGGCCCAGATCGTCGTCACCGCCGATCCGAAGCAATGCTCCTTCCAGGGCAGCCCGATCGCCCGCGAGATCGACTTCCGCAGCTCGTGCGACATCGTCAAGCGCACCCTGGCGCAGGCATCGGCCAGCTATGAGGTGGTCGACGCGCCCGCCGGCACCACCGCCACGGTGAAGATCGGCGACAAGGAGATCCCCGCCTTCAACGCCAGCCTGGTCCCCGCCGGCCACAGCTTCGACGACGCCAGCAAGAAGCAGATTGCCAGCTTCAAAAAGCAAGTGGCGGACTCCATGGCCGCCGCCGGCTACCCGACCAAGGCCGACCCTGCGCAACTGAACACCATCATGGTGCTGGTGCTGCTGACCATCCTGGTGATCTACGTCACCATGGTCTACGGCCCGATCGCCGCCATGCTGGTGGAACTGTTCCCGACCCGCATCCGCTACACCTCGATGTCGCTGCCCTACCATATCGGCAACGGCTGGTTCGGGGCCTGCTGCCCACCATCTCGTTCGCGCTGGTGGCACAGAACGGCAACATCTACTACGGCCTCTGGTACCCGATCATCATCGCCGCCATCACCTTCGTGATCGGCGGGCTGTTCGTGCGCGAGACCAAGGACGTGAACATCTACGCCAACGACTGAGCGGTCATGCGGCACTAACGAAAACGGCAGGCCATCCGGCCTGCCGTTTTTTCATGGGAGGAACCTTCCTGCAAAATCTTCAGGGGAAGGTGTTGACAGTCGCGAAAGCGTAGGTATAATCTCAGTCTTCGTTGGCGAATTAGCTCAGTCGGTTAGAGCGACGGAATCATAATCCGCAGGTCCGGGGTTCGAGTCCCTGATTCGCCACCATCTATTTGAAAAGCCGCGTTCTCGCAAGAGATCGCGGCTTTTTGCTTTGGTTTTGCCAGGCTGGAAAAGCGGGCCGCCCACCATGGAGGAGCGGCCACCGACAGCGCTTACCAGTAACGCACGCGCCCGGTATCGATGTGCACGAACTGGTCAGACTCGTAGAAGCCGACGCCCCCGCCCTGCAATGACTTGGCCGCGTCGCGCACGTCCGCCAGCGGCACGCCGGCCAGGCGGATGTCGATGGCCTTGCCGTCCATGTGCAGGCTGTGCCTGGCCACGCCGCCGCCGCGCGTGTTGCGCAGGCGCGAGTTGGTGGCCGGGCTGCGGTAGCCGGAAATGACCTGGAACGGCTGGTCGGTGCCAAGCTCGCGGCGGACCTGGAACAGCAGGTCGAACAGCTGCGGGTCGATCATGCCGACCTTGCCGGAGTAGTGATCGCGCAGGAAGCCGTTGAGCGTAGTCAGCGCGTCGGGCACGAAGCGGTCGCCAACGGCATAGACCAAGGACACGCGTTCGCCGGTGTGGGTGTGGTCGAAAGCCAGCGTGCGGGCGTCCGGCAGGCCTGCCAGGGCCTGGCTTGCAGACAGGCTGGCCAGCGCCTGGCGCGGCGCCAGCGGCATCAGGCCGGCGGCAAGGGCCAGGCCTCCGGTGGTATGAAGAAAGCGGCGGCGTGCCTTGCGCGTCGCATCAGTCATGGTACTTCCTCTGAATGTGCCAGTGGCGCCTCAGTGGGTGGTGCCGGAGGCGCTTGCAATAGCTGGTTGCTGGGGTCGTCCGTTGCGTTGCCGCAGCGCCTTGTCCAGCAATTTGTCGTGACCGTAAATGTCAGGCAAGAAGGATACACGACCATCGGCGCGCGCAATGACCGTGCCGTAGGCCAGCACCACCGGCAAGGGCTGCTGCAGGCGCACCGTATTGGACTTGCCACGCGTCATCGCTTCGCGGATCCGGGTCTCGTTCCAGTCCGGCATATCCTGCATCACGAACTGCGCCAATGCTACTGGGGCTTCCACGCGGATGCAGCCGTGGCTGAAGTCGCGCCGGTCGCGCTTGAACAGCTGCGGCGAGGGCGTGTGGTGCAGGTAGATGTTCTCGTTGTTGGGAAACATGAACTTGATATCGCCCAGTGCGTTCAGCGGCCCCGGCCGCTGGCGGATGCGCATGCGGCCGTTCAGCACTGCTTCGAGATTCTCGTCGGACAGCGTGGTCACGGCCTTGCCTTCGCCATTGACGAACTCCAGGCCCTGCCGGTTGAAATAGGCCGGATCGCGGCGCAGCTGCGGCACGGTCTCTCGGCGCGCGATCGAGGGCGGGATGTTCCAGTACGGGCTGAACTCGATGTAGCGCATATCCTCCTCGAACAGCGGCGTGCGCGTATCCAGTGCCTTGCCGACGATCACCTTCATTTCGAGCTTGATGTCGAGCTTGCCGTCGCGGATCTCATAGGCGCGCAGCATGAACTCAGGCACGTTCACCACGATCATGCGCGGACCGTCCAACGGCGTCCAGCGCAGCCGCTCCATGGTCAGTTCGATTTGCCGCACACGGCTGGCGATGGGCAGGTTGAGTTGTGCCAACGTGCCCGCGCCGATCACGCCGTCGGCCTCCAGGCCGTGGCGCGACTGGAACGCCTTGACGCCGTCGACCAGGGCGCCTTCGTAGCGGGCCGGCGCCTGGGTGCCGGCGGGCAGGTCGCCCAGCCCAACCAGGCGTGCAGCCAACGCCGCGGCACCGGCCCAGGGCTGGCCCGGCGTCAGCTTGCTTGCCGGCAAGGGTGGCAGCGGCTGCCCCCAGGCCGGCTGCTTTGCGATCTCGCGGTACCGCGCCAGGGCCTCTCGCAGCGTGCCATAGAGCGGGAAGGTGGGCGCTGCCCGGCGGATGGCGTCGGGCAGCCGCTGCTGCGCGACGGCATCGCGCAGCCAGATGGCGGCATCGAAGGGCCGTTCCGCCTGCGGGGCAAAGTTGGCATGGACCGCGCGCGGGTTGACGCGTCCGCCGTGCAGGTCTGCCAGCATGCGCTCCATCGCGGCGCTCAGTGCCGCATCCACGCGTGCAGCGGCGTCCGGCGGCAATGCTGGCCCGCTGCCGGCCTGAATCACGGCCTGGCGCAAGGCGTCGGCATCGTAGTCGCGCGGATCGAGGCCGTCGGCCGCGGCCGCGGCCAGCGCATCGACGGCCTGGCGGGCCGCCGGCACCGGACGGCCCTGCGCAAACCACATCGGATCGTTGGCGAAGGCAGGCGTGGCCAGGCATGCGGCGGCGCAGGCAAGCACGACAGCGCCCAGGCGGCGTGCGGCGGCATTCAGGTACGGTGGCATCGGGCGAAAAGTTCGGATTCGTCACACACGCCCACAGTCTACCCGCGATGGCGGCACGGTGCGGCAAGACACTCGGGGTGCGCGTCACCACACCAGCTGATGCCGACGCGCGTAGTCCACCATTTCAACCAGGGAGCCGACATTGAGCTTGGCCATGATGTTAGCCTTGTGGGTACTGACCGTCTTGCTGCTGATCAGCAGTTGCGCGGCGATCGACTTGTTGGAATGGCCGCGCGCCAGGTACTGCAGGATGGTGATTTCGCGGTTGCTCAGCCTCGCATAGCCGGATTCCCGCTGCTCGCCGATATGGCGCACGGTCTCCAGTGTATCCATGGGAAATACCAGGTAGCCGCTCAGCACGCCGCGCACGGCCTGCATCACCTCGGCCAGTCCACGCTGCTTGGCCACAAAGCCATGGGCGCCTGCGCGCAGCGCCCGCACCGCCGCCAGCGTGCCGTCGCTGTCGGACAGTACCAGCAAGGGCACGCTGGGCAGCGTCGCCGCGACGCGCCGGACAAAGTCGATGCCCGGATTGCCGAAGCGGTCGACATCAACCAGCACCAGCCCCGGCCGGTGCTCGCGCACCAGCCGGAACGCTTCCGGCATGCCGTCCGTTTCCAGTACTTCGCCGGCGTCCAGCTCAGCGCATAGTTCAGCGGACAGCGTGGCGCGGAACTGGGAAGGTTCGTCGACGATCAGCGCGAGATGCAATTTGAGGCTCCTTAACGACTGGCATGGCTTGGCCTGGTGCCAAGGTTAAGGGGCCGGAGAGATCCTGACGCGCCGAATCCTCGCCGCGCAGATGCGGCAAAATCTGCATCAGAGTCAGACTTTTCTGCGTCGCGCTGTTTTCGTATCGATGCCGCGGTAGGCGTTACCCGTTGGCAGCGTCAAGGACTTCAGTCAGCTTGCGGCTCGCATCCAGCGCCGCGGGGAACCCGCAGTAGACCGCGCTGTGCACCATCAGCTCGCGCAGTTCCTGCGGCGTAACGCCGTTGGCGAGCGCGCCACGCAGGTGCCCGGCCAGCTCCTGCGGCCGGTTCAGCGCAATCAGCATCGACACTGTGGCCAGGCTGCGCTGCTTGCGGTCCAGGCCGTCGCGGGTCCAGACCGTGCCCCAGGCGAACTCCGTCACCAGTTGCTGCAGGCTGGTGTCGCCCTGCTGCGCGGCGGCGTCCAGCGCGCGCCGGACGTGCTCGGGGCCGAGCACTTCGGTGCGCACGTCAAGACCGGCCTCGAAGGCCGGCGTGGGGGTATAGGCGGGAGATTGGCTGGGTTCGGCCATGGCTTGGGTCTCCGGTTTGGGTGGATGCCCCATGGTAGCCGAACCGGTCAAGCAGATTCGAGAGGCCGCGGCATCAGTGCCGCGGCCCGGGTCATTCCGTGCCTGCGGGCAGGAAGCGCGGTGCCGGCGCCGAACGCGGCACCTCGCGCTCGCCCTGCTGGTACAGCCGATACGTGCCGCGTGCCTGGTTGTGCGGATGGCGCGCGGCCTCGTCCAGGGTCAGCACGCGCGCAAAGCACACGTCGGTGCCGCCCAGCACCGCCTCCCAGTGGGTGCTGGGCTTGCCTGCGATGCACGCGGCAATGCGCGCCTTCACCGCGGGCCACTGGGCGCGGTCATACTGCGCGGCGGGGTCGATACCGGTCAGTTCGAGCCGCTCGAGCAGCTCGCGGTAGAACTGCGGTTCAAGCGCGCCCAGCGTGATGGCGCGGCCGTCGGCACAAGGGAAGACGTCATAGAACGGCGAATCGTGGAAGGGGCTGGGTTGCGGGCCGCCCAGCGTGCCGGCTGCGCGCGACACCTGCACCAGCGAGCCCAGCATGGCGACGATATCGGTGATGGCCGCATCCACCACACAGCCCTCGCCGCTGGCGCGCGCGCTCAGGATGGCGCTGGTGATGCCGAATGCCAGGCCAAGCGCGCCGGTGGCATCGCCCACCACGGTCGGCGGCACCATCGGCAGCTCGCCCTCGCGCGCGGCCATCGACAAGAGGCCGGTCAGCGCGATGTAGTTGAGGTCGTGGCCGGCGCTCTGCGACAGCGGGCCGGACTGGCCCCAGCCGGTCATGCGGCCGTAGACCAGGCGCGGATTGCGTGCATGGCACGCCTTCGGGCCCAGGCCGAGGCGCTCCATCGCGCCCGGGCGCAGTCCTTCGATCAGCGCGTCGGCGCCGGCCACCAGGTCCAGCGCGGCGGCCACGTCTTGCGGCGACTTCAAGTTCAGTTGCACCACGCGCTTGCCGTGCTCCAGCTCCATCTCAGGCGGCACGGGCTGGCCGCGCAGGATGCGGCGGGCATCCGGCGCGACCGGGCGGGTCACCAGCGTGACCTCGGCGCCCAGGCCGGCCAGCATCGCACCGCACAACGGGCCGGGGCCGATGCCTTCGAATTCCACTACCTTGATGCCGCGCAGGGGCAGGAGGTTGCCACGCTCACTCATGATCGTCGTCTCCGGAATCGCCGCCCGCGCCATCGCCGGGGGCAGCTTGCATTGAATTTGTCTGGGATGGGCCGTGCCTGCAGCAGCGCGGGCGTGCCAATGCCTGCCGCGGAGCTCGGGAGCATGCTACGCGCCACCGCGTTGACGGGGCAATGGCCAAATGCTTCAGCCGGATTGACGGAATCCGTCAGCTGGCCGGCTATCGCACGGCGGGATCTGATAAATCCGATCCGACTTGATCTAAATCGGGTCCTGGCAGGACACTAGGCACCATGATGGTTCCAGTGGCAGTGCCGCCTCATGGCGCACCGCCTGCCGACAGCCCCCATCCAGGAGATTCCCGACATGACCAATATCGTGCTCGCCACCGACGGCTCGGCCTTCAGCGACGCCGCGGCCCGTTTTATCGCCGAAGGCAAGCTGCTGCAGAGCGGATTCACCGTGCATGTCGTGCATGTGGCGCCGGAAGTGAGCGGCCAGGTGCGCGCCTTTGTCAGCAAGGAAACCATCGACGACTGGCACAAGGAGGCCAGCGACAAGGCCATGGCGGCGGTCTGCGACATCCTGTCCGCAGCCAAGGTGCCGTTTGAGCGGCATCCGCTGCACGGCTTCGCGCCGGAGCGCATCGTCGCCTGTGCGCGCTCGGTCGACGCCGCGGCCATCGTGATGGGCACGCATGGCCGGGGTTCGTTCTTCGATGCGGTGATCGGTTCAGTCGCGGGCCGCGTGCTGGCGCAGGCCGAGTGCCCGGTGCTGCTGGTCAAGGCGCCGGAAAAGAAGGGTTGAGCAAGGCGGCGAAATAGCGGCGCCCTGGCGGCGCCGCCCGGTAGGCCTCAGGCGCCCCACAGGGGCGCTTCGTCCATCAGCGCTACCTGTTCGCGCAGCTCCAGGATGCGGTCCTGCCAGTAGCGCGCCGTGCCGAACCACGGGAACGCGGCCGGAAAGGCCGGGTCGGCCCAGCGGCTGGCCAGCCAGGCGCTGTAGTGCAGCAGCCGCAGCGTGCGCAGCGCTTCCACCAGCCATAGTTCGCGCGGCTGGAAATCGGCGAAGTCTTCATAGCCGGCAACAATATCGGCCAGCTGGTCCTGCATGGCCGCGCGGTCGCCCTCCAGCAGCATCCAGATGTCCTGGATCGCCGGCGCCATGCGGCTGTCGTCGAAGTCCACGAAGTGCGGGCCCGGCGCGCCATGGGTGCCGCCGCGCGCATCGTCCTCGTCGATCCACAGCACGTTGCCGCGATGGCAGTCGCCGTGGGTGCGCAGCAGGCGCACCTCGCCGGCGCGCTCATAGCAGCGGCGCACGCCGTCCAGCGCCAGGTCCGTCACCGATTGCCACGCGGGCAGCAGGTCGGCGGGAATGCAGCCGCTGGCGAGCAGCCAGTCGCGCGGGGCAATGCCGAAGGTTTCCAGATCCAGCGCCGGGCGCGCCTGGTAGGGCTGCGTCGCCCCCAGCGCGTGGATGCGGCCGATAAAGCGGCCGAGCCAGGTCAGCGTGTCGGAACGGTCCAGCGCGGGCTCGCGGCCGCCGCAGCGGGGGAATACCGCGAAGCGGAAGCCGGCGTGATGCAGCAGCGTGCCGGCCTCGCCCGGTGCCAGCACCATGGCCGGCACGGCCGGGATCTCGGCATCGGCCAGCTGCTGCACGAAGGTGTGTTCTTCCAGGATGGCCGCGTCGGTCCAGCGGCCCGGACGGTAGAACTTGGCGATGACTGGCGCGGCATCCTCGATGCCCAGCTGCCAGACGCGGTTCTCGTAGCTGTTGAGCGCCAGCAGGCGCCCGTCGGGGCGCAGGCCGGCGCCTTCCAGCGCGTCCAGCATCAGCGCCGGCGTCAGGCCGGCGTAGGGAACGCCGGGCTCGGCCGGGGCATCGGACGCGTGCATGGTGTCAGCCCTGATCCGCTCAGCGCGCCGGCTTGCGGTTGCCGCCGAGCAGCGCGGCCTGCGCCGGACGGCGATTGCGCGCCGGTGCCGGTGCCGCGTCGTGCGGCTGGCGCGCGGGTTGAGCCGTGGTCCGTTGCTGGCGCGCCGGCTCCTGGCCGTCGCGGCGCGGTGCGGGATTGCGCGCGCCGCCGGCGGGCTGGCCGCCACGGTTGCCGTTGGCTGCACCGTTGCCGCGCTGGCCGCCTTCGGCAGCGCGCGTGCGCGGCTGGCCGCCCTGGGCTTGCCGCGGCGCAGCCTGCGCTTCGCGCGCCGGGCGTTGGCGCTGGGCGCCCTCGCCTTCGTTGCCGGCCGGACGTGCCTGGGCGCGTCCGCGGCCCTGGCCTTGTCCTTGCCCCTGGCCACCACCGCGCTGCTGGCGGCCCTTCTGGATCGGCTCGGGCGCGATGCTCGGGTCGACCTCGAAGCCCGCCAGCACGGTCTGCTCGAGCTTGCGCTTGATCAGGCGTTCGATATCGCGCAGCAGCGCAATCTCGTCCACGCAGACCAGCGAGATCGCTTCGCCCTCGGCGCCGGCGCGGCCGGTGCGGCCGATGCGGTGCACATAGTCCTCGGGCACGTTGGGCAGGTCGAAGTTGACCACGTGCGGCAGCTGGTCGATGTCGATGCCGCGCGCGGCGATATCGGTTGCCACCAGCAGCCGCAGCGTGCCGGACTTGAATTCCGACAGCGCACGCGTGCGCGCCGACTGGCTCTTGTTGCCATGGATCGCCAGTGCCGACAGGCCGTCCTTGGTCAGCTGCTCGGCCAGGCGGTTGGCGCCGTGCTTGGTGCGCGTAAATACCAGCACCTGGTGCCAGTCATGCTGGCGCACCAGGTGGGCCAGCAGCTCGCGCTTGCGCTCGCGGTCCACCGGGTAGACGCGCTGGTCCACGGTCTCAGCCGTGGTATTGCGCCGCGCCACCTCGATCGAGGCCGGGTTGTTCAGCAGGCGGTCGGCCAGCGCGCGGATATCGTCCGAGAACGTCGCCGAGAACAGCAGGTTCTGGCGCTTGGCCGGCAGCACGTTGAGGATCTTGCGGATGTCGTGGATGAAGCCCATGTCGAGCATGCGGTCGGCTTCATCGAGCACCAGCAGCTCCACCTGCGACAGGTCGATGGTGCGCTGGGACACGTGGTCCAGCAGGCGGCCGGGCGTGGCCACGACGATCTCGACGCCGCGCTTGAGCTGCTCGATCTGCGGATTGATGCCGACGCCGCCGAACATCACCATCGAGCGCAGGCGCAGGTATTTGCCGTAGTTGCGCACGCTCTCTTCGACCTGGGCGGCCAGTTCGCGCGTGGGCGTCAGCACCAGTGCGCGCACCGGCAGGCGGGCCGGACGCTGCGCGCCATTGGCGCCGCGCGCCGCGGAGTCGGACAACAGCTGCAGCATCGGCAGCGTAAAGCCGGCGGTCTTGCCGGTGCCGGTCTGCGCGCCGGCGAGCAGGTCACCGCCCTTGAGGATGGCGGGGATCGCCTGGGCCTGGATGGGGGTCGGCGTGGTGTAGCCCTGTTCGGCCACGGCACGCACAATCTTGTCGGACAAGCCGAGTTCAGAAAAAGACATGAATTGCTGCTTGGGCCATCGCTGCGCACGCGGTGCGCCAAACGCCGGATGGCTCCTGGTAATCGGATCGGAATCGGAACGCGAACGCCGGGAAGCCGGCCTGGCAGGGCACCGGCCCGCCCGCGAAGGAAAGAGCGGTAGTGTACCAGTCCGGGACCAGCGGGTTCTGCACCGGACGCGGCCCCGCATGCGCGCCGGCGCACATCGGGTCTGCGCGGGTGGCGCTGCGCTATCATGAGAGCGTCTGCCCGCCCCCGTTCCGGCTCCGCACCCGCGCCACATGTGCCCCGGAAAGCCGCCATGCGCTTGCGTTTCCTTGAAGACCAGGAAGTTACCCTGTTCGCGGCCATCCCGGTCGGGATCGTCGCGGCCATTGCCACCACCCTGTTCAAGGAAGCGCTGGAGGGCGCGGGCGTGGTCCTGTTTTCCAGCCATGCCGACGTGGTGGCCGTATTCGCCACGCTGGCGCTGGCGTGGCGCGTGGTGGTGCCGGCCGCGGGCGGCGCACTGGCGGGCGGCCTGCTGGTGCTGGCCAACCGCCTGGCCGGCAGCCATGGCGGCGCTACCGACTACATGGAAGCGGTGGCCAACGGCAGCGGCCGCCTGCCGGTGCGGATCACCTTGCTGCGCGCGCTCTCGTCGTTTTTCTCGATCGTCAGCGGCAGCTCGGTCGGCAAGGAAGGCGCGATGATCCAGCTGGCGGCGCTGTGCGGCTCGCTGTTCCCGTCGACCCGGCTGGAACGCGGCGGCGGCTCGAACATGCGCCGCATGCTGACCGCCTGCGGGGCCGCGGCGGGCCTTGCCACGGTCTATCACACCCCCTTCTCCGCCGCCGTCTTCGTTGCCGAAGTGGTGTTCGGGGCGCTCGCGGTACAGCGCCTGATGCCGCTGTTCCTGGCTTCGGTGGCCGGCGCCATGGTCAGCCAGTGGCACGGCGGCCTGCAGCCGCTCTACCCGGGCCTGGATATCGCCCCCGACCTGCGCCCGCACATCCTGCTGGCCGCGGCGGCGCTGGGCGTGGCCGCCGGCATTGCGGGCGCGCTGTTCATGCGCGCGGCGGGCTTTGCGCGCGGCCGCTTTGCCGCCGTGCCGGGCGGGCCAGTGGCAAGGCTGACGCTGGGCGGCGCGCTGGTCGGCGTGCTGGCGATGGCTGTGCCCGAGGTGGTTGGCAACGGCTATTCCACCATTCAGACCATCCTGCAGGAGCAGCCGCTGAGCGTGCCGGTGGCCGGCGTGCTGCTGGCCAAGCTGGTGGCAACGGTGATCAGCATGGGCTCGGGGGCGGTCGGCGGCGTGTTCACGCCGTCGCTGTTCGTGGGGGCGGCGCTCGGGCAGTTGCTGGCCATCGGCATGCAGGGCACGGCGACCGGTGCGGCGCCGCTGCTGCCGCTGGTGGGCATGAGTGCGTTCCTGGCGGCCACCAGCCAGGCGCCGCTGATGTCGGTGCTGATGGTGTTCGAGATGACGCTGGCGCCCGCGCTGCTGCTGCCGTCGATGATCGGCGCGGTGGCGGCGTACTACACCGCGTCACGCTGCCAGACGCTGTCGCTGTACAGCGTGATTGCCGAGCGCGCGCAGGCCTCGGCCGCCGCCGAACATGCCCGCACGCTGACGCTGGCGGGCCTGTGCGACCCGACCGATACCGTGCTCGACCCGAACGCTACCCTGGCAGCCGCAGCCGACAAGTTTGCCGAGACCGGCACGCGCTACCTCTATCTGGTCGAAGCGGATGGCCGCCTGCTGGGCGCGCTGTCGATCCACGCGCTGCAGCGCGCCCAGCGCGAGGGGGCCTCGGATGACGTGCTGGCGCTGGCCGAACGCGACTTCCCCGCGCTAACCCCGGATTCGCGCCTGCGCGACGCCCTGGCGGTGTTTGCCGGGCACGGCATCAACCGCATCCCGCTGGTGCGCGACAGCGCCAGCCGCGAACTGATGGGCACGGTGTCCAAGCAGCGTGTGCTGCAAGAGGCATCCTGCCTGTTCTGAGCCCGGCCGCATCGCCGACCCGGCAAGGCCGCCGGCGGGGTAAAATGGCGGGTTGCGACCGCCTTTGGGCCATTCCCGCCAACGCGTCGTCCCATTTGTCGGAGTTCTCCCCCATGCCAGCAGGTCGTGATGCGCGCCGCGAGGCGCCGGAGTCTGTCCAACCCAGGCGCGCCCGCAAGCTGTTGCCAACGCTGGCCTGCGCCGCCGCCCTGCTGCTCGGTGCGGCAAGCGCGATGGCCCAGCCGGCGCGGGTGATCCCGGACGATGCGCAGGCGGCCAGGCTCGTTATCGCCACGCCGTCTGCCGGTGCGCCGCAGACGGCCACGCTCGATGGCAAGACCGTCGGCGTGGCGCCAGGCCTGCGCCTGTTCGGCACCGACAACCAGTTGCTGGCCAGTGCCGCGGTGGCGGGCCAGAAGCTGCCGGTGCGGTACAAGCTGGACCTGTATGGCCAGTTGCTGACCGCCTGGGTGCTGAGCGAGCCGGAACAGAAGGCGCTGAAGAAAAAATCGTAGTCCCCGGAAGTGCGACCGGCGTGTCCCACGCGCCGGCCGTGTTGTTGCAACACCCTGATGCCCCCAGGTCAACCACTGAGATCGGCATATGAAGAAAGTTTTCGTCAAGACGTACGGCTGCCAGATGAACGAGTACGACTCGGGCAAGATGGTCGACGTCCTCAACGCCAGCCAGGGGCTGGAACCCACCGACCGCGTCGAAGACGCCGACGTGATCCTGTTCAACACCTGCTCGGTGCGCGAGAAGGCGCAGGAGAAGGTGTTCTCGGAACTGGGCCGGATGAAGGCGCTCAAGGCCGCCAAACCCGACCTGGTGATCGGCGTGGGCGGCTGCGTGGCCAGCCAGGAAGGCGCCAGCATCGTCTCGCGCGCGCCGTATGTCGACGTGGTGTTCGGCCCGCAGACACTGCACCGCCTGCCCGACCTGATCGCGCGCCGCCAGCGCACCGGCCAGTCGCAGGTGGACATCTCCTTCCCCGAGATCGAGAAGTTCGACCACCTGCCGCCGGCGCGCGTGGAAGGCCCGAGTGCCTTTGTGTCGATCATGGAAGGCTGCTCCAAATACTGCAGCTATTGCGTGGTGCCCTACACTCGCGGCGAGGAAGTGTCGCGCCCGTTCGAGGACGTGCTGGCCGAGGTTGCCGGCCTGGCCGAACAGGGCGTGCGTGAAGTCACGCTGCTGGGCCAGAACGTCAACGCCTACCGCGGCAAGATGGGCGACACCACCGAGATCGCCGACTTTGCGCTGCTGATCGAGTACATCGCCGAGATCCCCGGCATCGAGCGCATCCGCTACACCACCAGCCACCCGAAGGAATTCACCTCGCGCCTGGTCGAGCTGTACGGCCGCTGCGACAAGCTGGTGAACCACCTGCACCTGCCGGTGCAGCATGCCTCCGACCGCATCCTGATGGCGATGAAGCGCGGCTACAGCGTGCTGGAGTACAAGAGCATCATCCGCAAGCTGCGCGCGCTGCGCCCGGATATGTCGATGTCGTCGGACTTCATCGTCGGCTTCCCCGGCGAGACCGATGCCGACTTCGAGAAGCTGATGGCGATGATCGAGGAGATCGGCTACGACACCTCGTTCTCGTTCATCTTCAGCCCGCGCCCGGGCACGCCCGCCGCCAATCTGCACGACGACACCCCGCACGAGGTCAAGCTGCGCCGGCTGCAGCGCCTGCAGGCCACCATCGAGGAAAACGTGCAGCGCATCAGCCAGAACATGGTCGGCACGGTGCAGCGCATCCTGGTGGAAGGCCCGGCGCGCAAGGACCCGACCGAGCTGCACGGGCGCACCGAGAACAACCGCGTGGTCAACTTCGCGCTACCGGGCGTGCCCCAGGCCGGCCGCGACCGGCTGGTCGGCCAACTGGTCGACGTCAGCATCACGCAGGCGTTCCCGCACTCGCTGCGCGGCGAGATCGTGGTTCGGCAGTAACCAGGCACCATCCAGCGAGGCCATCGCCAACTGATGAAAGTCCCATCCGCAGAATTCGTCGCTCCCAAGGACGACAATACCCGGCTGCAGAACCTGTGCGGCCCGCTCGACGAGAACCTGCGCCAGATCGAGCAGGCGCTGGACGTGAACATCCAGCGCCGCGGCCACCGCATGACGGTGCGCGGCGGCAATGCGCAGGACGCCGCGCTGGCGCTGGAGCGCTTCTACAACCAGGCGCGCACGCCGCTGTCGATCGACGACGTGCAGCTGGGCCTGGTGGAAACGCGCCAGATCTCGGCGCACGGCAGCTACCTGCCCGGCAACGGCGACGATGCCGAAGCGCGCGAGATCGGCGACGAATCGCCGGTGCTGCACACCCGCCGCGCCGGCCTGCAGGGCCGCACCGTGGCGCAGCGCGACTACCTGCGCAACATCCTGTCGCACGACCTGACCATGGGCATCGGCCCGGCCGGCACCGGCAAGACCTACCTGGCGGTGGCGTGCGCAGTCGATGCGCTGGAGCGCGACGCGGTCAAGCGCATCGTGCTGACACGCCCGGCGGTGGAGGCCGGCGAGCGGCTGGGCTTCCTGCCGGGCGACCTGGCGCAGAAGGTCGACCCGTACCTGCGCCCGCTGTACGACGCGCTGTATGACCTGCTCGGCTTCGACCGCACGCAGAAGATGTTCGAGCGGCAGATGATCGAGATCGCGCCGCTCGCCTACATGCGCGGGCGCACGCTGAACCATGCCTTCATCATCCTGGACGAAGCGCAGAACACCACGCCCGAGCAGATGAAGATGTTCCTCACGCGGATCGGCTTCGGCTCCAAGGCGGTGATCACCGGCGACATCACCCAGATCGACCTGCCCAAGGGACAGAAGAGCGGCCTGGTGGAAGCGCAGCATGTGCTGCGCGAAGTGCGCGGCATCGCCTGCACCCGCTTTACCAGCATCGACGTGGTGCGCCATCCGCTGGTGGCCCGCATCGTCGATGCCTATGACGAATACCACGCCCAGCACAAGGACGCTTAATTGAAATCCCAGAAATCCAAGTCTTCCGCCGTGAGCCTGACCCTGTTCGACGGCGACGGCCGCGCGCGCAAGAGCGCCGCGCACGCGCTGCGCGTGCAACTGCCCGACGGCCGCAGCCTGACGCTGGACCTGTCGCAGGCCGCCGACGGCGTGATCGCGCTGCTGGCCGAGCACACCGACACCAACCAGCAGGCCGGCCTGCTGGTGCGCCCGGACAATCATGACGCACTGTCGGTGGCCGTGACCGCCACGCCGCTGACCACCACCACCGGCACGCCGGCCACGCCGCCGGCAGTGGAGCTGGAGGTCCAGCACGGCGACGGCGTCGGCAAGGGCGATGGCCTGCCGGCGCGCCGCAAGATCGAAACCTGGGTCAAGTCGGCGCTGTATGCCGATGCCGCGCTGACCATCCGCTTTGTCGGTGAGGAAGAGGGGCGCACGCTGAACCGCACCTATCGCGGCAAGGACTACGCCACCAACGTGCTGACCTTTGCCTATGCCGAGAACGAAGCCGATCCGGTCACGGGCGACATCGTGCTGTGCTGCCCGGTGGTGGAAGCCGAGGCGCGCGAGCAGCGCAAGCCGCTGGAGGCGCACTATGCCCACCTGATCGTGCACGGCGTGCTGCACGCGCAAGGCTACGAGCACGACGAAGACGCCGAGGCCGAGGAAATGGAAGCGATCGAGACCGAGACGCTGCAGGCGCTGGGCTACGCCGATCCCTACCAGGGCGACCGCACCGCGTGATTCCCTTGTCACAGGCGGCGCTGGTTGAGTGCCGCCTGCCGCACATATGGTCTCAGGCCACTGCCCGCTGTCACGGGACTGACGGGCTTTTAGGAACGTGCTCGAAATAACTTCCCGCTATGCGGCGTTCCGTGAGCGGATGCTGTAGTTCCACGCAGGCAAGGTTGAGTCGTACTCGATGTTCAGTGAAGCACGGACGCAACGAGTGACTGTCCGTCCGGCTTCATAGACTCCGTCAAGAATGTCAGCAGTAACTTTCAGTCCGGTTTTTGTGCAGGCTTTTTCGATCAGTTCACGAACCAGACTAACGCTGCTGAAGACTACGCCAGCACAGGCTCGCGTAATGTGTGGAAACACGCGGTGCTCGATCGGATTATGTTTCGAGCAGTATGGGGCGTAGTGGGCCACCCGGATTTCCAGTCCGAGCCGGTCTGCCAGATCTTGCAGATCCGCTTTGAAAAGCCACGAATCACTTGGGTTGCTACCTCCGCCATCGCACAGTAGCAGTAACCGTGTGGCTTGGGGATAATCGGCGCGACCCTGTTTTTCCCACCAGTGCGCTACGCTGTCGCAGGCAAACTGCGTCGTGTCACGGCTCACCCCGATGTTCACATGTGCCTTGTTCAGCCCGATGTCGTACAGCCCATGCGGGATGACCTTGCCTTCGCTGTAGCTCGGAAAATCATGGTCGAGGACTTCAAGCTGCTCGCGCGTGTAGAGCTTGCCGTCGCGATAGAAATTGCCCAGCATCTCCTTCTTCTTCGTATCGATGCTGAGGACAGGCTGGTCGTCTTCGAGATATTCCGCCTTGAGTTGCGTAATACGCTGAAATTGTACGTCGCGTTGTGCGTGGGACTTGAACGACTTCTTTTTCTGTGATTGCCGCCGGGAAAAACCGTTGCGCTTTAGCAGCTGCCGGACCGTTCGCACGCTCACCCGTTCGCCTACTTGCTGCGTCATCGCCTGTGCGATTTCGCGTGGCTTCAGATCCGTCCAGATGATGCCGTGTTGTGGATTACCCGCCGTATGCTCTCGCACCACATCTAGAAATACCGCGTTCCACTCCGGATGGTCCGTTAACCTGGATTTACGCCCCTTTTTTTCGGATCCGCTCTCCAACCGGATCCAGCTCTTCTTCCAGGTCCTTTAGCCCTTGTCTAATTGTTTTCGGGTCCATTTCAAACAGTTTCGCAATATATTCGAAACCGCCATGGCCCAGCTTGTCCGCCTCCACAGCCGCATACCGCCGTCGGTCCTTCTCCGACAAGCGCGCGTACAGCCGCTTCATCCGCGTTTCAACCTCAGCCCGGTAACCAGCCAATCCACCCAAGATAAGCCGCCAAATAAAATCGCAATTGGCGCCGAGAACGCTTGACAGGTGACGAGGTTCGAGGGGCCGCCGCCCTGCTTGCGCTGGATGTTTAGCGCAAGCAGGGCGGCGGCCAATAGAGGATCGCTTCTCGATCTTCGCTTGGCTCTCATGCCCCTGTCCGATTTGTTCGCTGCACTTGCCCAATATCTGCACACCAAGGTCTTTCACGATCTTGCCCGTCATCCAGAGCATCCGGCCGCCTTCACCCGGCAGCGCAAGCTCACCCTGCCGACACTGATCTCCTTCATGCTCGGCAACTTGCGTATGGGCATGCAAGCCGAGCTCGATCAATTCTTCGCCACGCTCGCCCGCCAAAACACCTTGCGCCGTTGCGTCAGTGAACAAGCCTTCGCCCAGGCTCGCAGCAAGCTCGGCGGCGATGTCTTTGCTCACCTCAATGACTGGCTACTTCAGCACGTCTCCAACCATTTGCCACGCTGGCATGGCTTTCGGCTGGTCGCCGCGGACGCTTCACACCTGCGTTTCGCCATTCGCCACAGCCATCTGCCTCGAGCCGCCAGCCGCGATCAACTTGCCTTCGGCCTGTACCTGCCTGGGGCCGAGATCATGCTCGCCGCCTCATTACACAGCGTGTACGAGAACGAACGCCAGATCCTGTTCGAGCATCTGGACCGCCTGCAATCCGACGACTTGCTCTTGCTCGACCGCGGCTACCCCGCCCGCTGGCTGGTGGCCGTACTCAACCAACGAAACATCCCTTTCTGCATGCGTGCCGACGGCAGCGGCTTTGCTGCCGTACGGCGCTTCGTGCGCTCTGGCCGTGACGAGGCCATCGTCACGCTCCCCGCTCCAGCCCGCATTGACGCGCGCGACTACGAGTGTGCGGCTACCCCGCAGACCGTTCGGCTGATCCGGCAGATCTCGCCAGCCGGCAAGGTGCGCGTGCTCATCACCAATCTGCTCGACATGCACCGCTATCCAGCGGCCACCTTCCGCGACCTTTACCATCAACGCTGGCGCCTCGAGGAGGCGTACAAACGCCTCAAGCACCGCATGGGACTCGAACATCTGTCCGGCCTCTCGCAGTTGGCTGCCAGGCAGGACTTCGGCGCCAAAATCCTCAGTGATAACCTGCACGCTCTATGCTGCTTCAGCGCCGTGCAGGAACATGAGATTGACTCGAACTATCGGATCATCCGAACCTACGCCATCACCGCTCTCAAACCTGTCCTGCCAGCGGCGCTACTGGGACTGCGCTGGGCCAAGGCTGCGCTGAATGAGACCTTGGCCTTGATCGCAACACGTACCCATCGCGTGCGACCGGTTCGCGCTAAACCACGTCCGCCTCGCCAGAAACCTCATCGACATGCCGCCTATAAGGCTTGCTGATGTCCTTATCTTGGGTGGATTGGGTAACCAGCCTGCATCGTTTGTCCTCCAGAGGCATCACATCTTACCCGCGTCGCTTTGCGCACGCCAGGTCCACTTCGGGAAGTTATTTCTCACTCGTTCCTTAGTGTATCCTTCAGACGATCTCCACCACGCGCTCGCCGCGAAATGAACGACCCCTATCCCAGTTCGAAGCCCGCTTACCTGAAGCAGGCCGATCGACCCAGATCGCTTCTCGAACGCCTGTCAGACCTGATTTCCCCCGAGCCGGACACCCGCGCGGAATTGCTCGAAGTGCTCCAGGAAGCGCATGAGCGCAACCTGATCGACGCCGACTCGCTGTCGATGATCGAGGGCGTGTTCCAGGTCTCCGAACTGACCGCGAGCGACATCATGGTGCCGCGCGCGCAGATGGATATGGTCAATATCGCGGACGCCCCGGAGGCGTTCATCCCCTTTATGCAGCAGACGGCGCACTCGCGCTTCCCGGTCTACGAAGGCAGCCGTGACAACATCATCGGCATCCTGCTGGCCAAGGACCTGCTGCGCTACTACACCGACCCCGCCTTCGACCTGCGCGAGACCCTGCGCCCGGCGGTGTTCATCCCCGAGTCCAAGCGCCTGAACATCCTGCTGCGCGACTTCCGCATCAACCGCAACCATATCGCCATGGTCGTCGACGAGTACGGCGGCGTGGCCGGCCTGGTGACGATCGAGGACGTGCTGGAGCAGATCGTGGGCGACATCGAGGATGAGTTCGACCTGGACGAAGACCAGGACAATATCCTGCCAATGCCCGACGGCAGCTGGCGCGTGCACGGCCTGACCGAGATCGCCCAGTTCAACGAGGCCTTCGGCACCGCCTTCTCCGACCACGACGTCGATACCGTGGGCGGGCTGCTGTCCAACCACGTGGGCCACGTGCCCCACCGCGGCGAGGTCATCACCCTGCCGCCGATCCGCTTCGAGGTGCTGCGCGCCGACGCACGGCAGGTGCACCTGCTGCAGGTGCACCGCGAATCCAACGGCGACATCGCGGGCGCGGCCGGCGCATGAAGCGTTCCGCCCCGATCCTCAACGGCGCCGCCGCTGCCGACGCCGCCCCGACGGGCGTGCCTGGCACGCGCGCGCATTCGCGCACAGCGGCCATGGCGCGGCTGCTGCTGGCCGGCGTGCTTGGCATCGCCCATACGCAAGCCTTTGCTCCCCATGACTGGTGGTGGCTGCAGATCCTGTCGCTGGCCGGCCTGGCCGCGCTGATGGCCGACGCGCCGCGCGCGCGCCTGGCCGCCGCCACTGGCTATGCCTTCGGGCTGGGCTGGTTCCTGTCCGGCATCTGGTGGCTCTATATCAGCATGCACGTCTACGGCGAGATGCCGGCGTGGATGGCCGCGCTCGCGGTGGTGCTGTTCTCGGGCTTCCTGTCGCTCTACCCGGCGCTGGCCGGCGCGCTGTGGCATCGGCTGACGGCGCGCCTGCCCAGGGCCACGCTGCTGGCGCCGCTGGCCTTCGGCGCTGCCTGGGGTCTCGCCGAATGGCTGCGGGGCGTGGTCTTCACCGGCTTCCCGTGGCTGTCGGGCGGGTATGCCCATACCGATGGCCCACTGGCCGGCTTCGCGCCGCTGGTGGGTGTGTACGGCATCGGCGCCCTGGCAGCCGCGGTGGCGGCACTGCTGGCGGCTGCCGTACGCGGACTGGGCCGCGGCGAACGCGGCCGGGCGCTGGGCGCACTGGCACTGGCACTGGCCCTGCCCGCCGCGGGCGCCGCGCTGGCACCTCTGGCCTGGACCACGCCCGCCGGCAAGCCGCTGTCGGTGCGGCTGCTGCAAGGCAACGTCGCCCAGGACATCAAGTTCGAGCCCGCCGGCATCCAGCGCTCGATCGAGCTGTACCGGGACATGATCACGGCCGCGCCGGCCGACCTCGTGGTCACGCCGGAAACCGCGTTCCCGGTCATCCTGCAAGAGCTGCCGGTCGACGTGGCCGTGGCGGTGCGCGACTATGCACTGGCCAGCGGCACCACGGTGCTGTTCGGCGCCGCCGGCGCCGACTCCCCGGTGGACTTCACCAACAGCGTCTTCGGCCTGGGCCCCGAGACCGAACGCCTGTACCGCTACAACAAGCACCACCTGGTGCCATTCGGCGAATTCATCCCGCTGGGGTTCCGCTGGTTCGTCGACATGATGAAGATGCCGCTGGGCGACTTCCGCCGCGGCGGGCTCGACCAGGCCTCGCTGCCGGTGCGCGGCGTGCGCGTGGCGCCCAATATCTGCTACGAGGATCTGTTCGGCGAGGAAATCGCGCAGACGCTGCGCCAGCAGCCGGCGCCGGCCAATGTCCTGGCCAACCTGACCAACCTGGCATGGTTCGGCGACACCATCGCGCTGGACCAGCACCTGCAGATCTCGCGCATGCGCGCGCTGGAAACGCGCCGGCCGATGCTGCGCTCGACCAATACCGGCATGACCGCGGTGGTGCGCCCGGACGGCTCGGTGCAGCAACGCCTGCCGACCTTCACGGTCGGCACGCTGGCGGCCGAGGTGCAGGGCATGCAGGGGCTGACGCCCTATATCCGCTGGGGAACGCGCCGGTGCTGGCGCTGTTTGCGCTGGTGCTGGGGATAGCTGCCTGGCGTGTGCGCAGGATGCGCGGCACAAGCTGAAGGCACAGGCAGAAGCAGCCACCGGACGCGGCGGGATCGCCGCCACCATCCGGTGCTTGATTGCGGTGCCGGCTGTGGCGCCGGTTGTGGCGCCTCAGGTGAGCGCCGGCCGGTTCAGCCCAGCAGCGCGGTCGCCACAGACACGGTGGCCGCGGCGATCATGACCGCGATTGCGACCAGGTAAGGTTTGCGAGAAAGAAGTGCCATGATGCCAAGTCCCCATCAATAATCAGTTACCGACAAACGGCTACTGCGGTGCCAGCCCCAGCAGCCGCCGTGCCCGCCATGCCGGCACGGACTGTCAATCGCAACGCTCTGAAACGGGTTGCTTACTCATACTGTATACAAAAACGTTATCGGCCAGCAGCGGCCAAACCTGAAATCCAGCTCAGTATTTTCCCGATGCGTTGCGTAGGGCCGACATTGGCGGGCATCCTCCATCATCGGTGTGTGCCCTAGCCGGCCCCGCCAAACGGGGCGCCTTGCCAAAAAGCCGATAGAATTCAGGGTTTGGCAAAATCCGCATGCGCCGGCTCCGGCACGCGCTGCGCGGCCTGCATGCCGCGCGCGGCGCGCCGCGCCCGGGTGCCTCTACCTAGTCTTCATATGCTGACCTTCCAACAAATGATTCTGACCCTGCAGGCCTATTGGGACCGGCAGGGCTGCGCGCTGTTGCAACCCATCGATCTGGAGGTCGGCGCCGGCACATCCCACGTACACACCTTCCTGCGCGCGCTCGGCCCCGAGCCGTGGCGCGCCGCCTACGTGCAGCCGTCGCGCCGCCCCAAGGACGGCCGCTATGGCGAGAACCCGAACCGCCTGCAGCACTACTACCAGTACCAGGTGGTGCTCAAGCCCGCGCCGGAGAACATCCTGGAGCTGTACCTGGGCTCGCTCGAGGCGCTCGGCCTGGACCTCAAGCAGAACGACATCCGCTTCGTCGAGGACGACTGGGAGAACCCCACGCTGGGCGCCTGGGGCCTGGGCTGGGAAGTCTGGCTCAACGGCATGGAAGTGACGCAGTTCACCTACTTCCAGCAGGTGGGCGGGATCGACTGCAAGCCCATCACCGGCGAGATCACCTACGGCATCGAACGCCTGGCGATGTACCTGCAGAAGGTCGAGAACGTCTTTGACCTGATCTGGACCGAGTGGGTCGAGAACGGCGAGACGCGCCGCCTGACCTATGGCGACGTGTACCACCAGAATGAAGTCGAGCAGTCGACCTACAACTTCGAGCACAGCAACACCGAGATCCTGTTCCGCCATTTCGCCGAGCACGAAGGCGAGGCCAAGCGGCTGATGGGCAACGGCGACGGCGCCGAGGAAGGCCAGGCCACCGGCACGCGCCTGGCGCTGCCCGCCTACGAGCAGGTGCTCAAGGCCGCCCACACGTTCAACCTGCTGGACGCGCGCGGCGCGATCTCGGTGACCGAGCGCGCGGCGTATATCGGCCGCATCCGCAACCTGTCGCGCCAGGTGGCACAGGCCTACTACGACTCGCGCGAGGCCCTCGGCTTCCCGATGTGCGGCAACGGCGGGGCCCGGGCATGACGCAACTTGCGCGCAGCGCGTTGTGCTGCGCCATGGCGATCGCCGCGCTGGCCGCCGCCGGCAATGCCATCGGCGCGCGCGCGCAAGCGGCACCCAGCGCGCAGGCGCTGATGCTGCCGGCCGAACTGAGCAATGTGTGCGAGGCCGATCCGCAGGCGCTGCAGCTGGCCATGGCGCGCCAATGGCGCCCGTCGCTGAACGCGCTCGACCAGTGGACGCAGCTGGTGCGATCGTTCTCGTGCGACCTGTCCGGCCAGCGCGACCTGGGGTGGCACCGCGTGCCGCTGCGCGCCTATGAAAGCGCGATCCGCTACCCGCTGACGTGGGTGGAGATGGAGACCCACAACGGGCGCACCCGCCGCACGGTCAAGACGTACTACTCGGCGGCGCAGCTGCCGCCGAAGATCGATTTCTGGGTGGGCGGGCGCATCGAGGAGATCCGCTACGACAAGCGCCTGCGCCGCATCGACGCACGCTTCCCGGCTGCAGGCAGCCGCGGCGGCAGCAACGGCGCGGCCAGCGCCGCGGCGGCCGCGCAATGCGCCTACACCACGCTGCAATTCCGGCAACAGAACGGCCTGTGGCTGCTGTCCGGAGTAGAACCTAATCTTTCGCCGCGCTGCTGATCGAGCGGCGCGCGCTTTCAACCTGTTGGATACGATTCATGTCGCAACCCATGACCGACTCGCTGCTGATCGAACTGTTCACCGAAGAGCTGCCACCCAAGGCGCTGGCGCGCCTGGGCGACGCCTTCGCGCAGGGCCTGTTCGCCGGCCTGGGCGAGCGCGACCTGCTTGAGCCGGGCGCCACCGTGACGCCGTTCGCCACCCGCGCCGCGTGGCCGCGCTGGTGTCGGGCGTGCGCCGCAGCGCGCCGGACCGCGAGCAGCGCGAGAAGGTCCTGCCGCTGTCGGTGGCGCTGGACGCCAAGGGCGAGCCCACCGCGCCGCTGGCCAAGAAGCTGGCCGCGCTGGCCAAGTCGGTCGGCGTTGCCGAGATTGACTGGCAGTCGCTTGAGCGCGCCTCCGACGGCAAGGCCGAGGCCTTCTTCTACCGCTATACCGCACGCGGCGCCGAACTGGCTGCCGGGGTGCAGGCAGCGCTGGAAGACACCATTGCGAAGCTGCCGATCCCCAAGGTCATGAGCTACCAGCGCCCGGACGGTAGCACGGTGCATTTCGTGCGCCCGGCCCACAGCCTGATCGCACTGTTCGGCGCCGAGATCCTGCCGGTGACGCTGCTGGGGCTGCAAGCCAGCAACCTGACCCAGGGCCACCGCTTCCTGTCGCATGGCGTGATCGAGATCGCGCATGCCAATGACTATGCGCAGCAGCTGGAATCCGCCGGCCGCGTGGTGGCCAGCTACGCCGAGCGCCGCGAGCGCATGCGCACCGCGCTGCTCAAGGAAGCCGGCGCCGACCAGGTGATCATGCCCGAGTCGCTGCTCGATGAAGTCAATGCGCTGGTGGAATGGCCGGTGGTCTATGCCTGCCATTTCGAGGAAGCCTTCCTGGCGGTGCCGCAGGAATGCCTGATCCTGACCATGCAGACCAACCAGAAGTACTTCGCCCTGACCGATGCCGACGGCCACCTGCGCAACCGCTTCCTGATCGTGTCGAACCTGGCCACCGAGACGCCGCAGTCAATCATCACCGGCAACGAGCGCGTGGTGCGCCCGCGCCTGGCCGATGCCAAGTTTTTCTTCGACCAGGACCGCAAGAAGACGCTGGCGTCGCGCGTGCCGCAGCTGGCCAGCGTGGTCTACCACAACAAGATCGGCACGCAGCTGGACCGCGTGCAGCGCCTGCAGCAGATCGCCGGCCATATCGCCGACGCGCTCAACGCCGCCGGCGTGCCGACCGACAAGGCCGCCGCGATGCGCGGCGCCGAACTGGCCAAGGCCGACCTGCTGACCGATATGGTCGGCGAGTTCCCCGAGCTGCAGGGCACCATGGGCACGTACTATGCCCGCCACGACGACGAAGCCGAAGACGTGGCACTGGCCTGCTCCGAACACTACCGTCCGCGCTTTGCCGGCGATGCGCTGCCCGCCGGCGCGGTCAGCACCGCCGTGGCGCTGGCCGACAAGCTCGAGACCCTGGTCGGGATCTGGGGCATCGGCCTGCAGCCCACCGGCGAGAAGGACCCGTTCGCGCTGCGCCGCCATGCGCTGGGCATCCTGCGCATGCTGATCGAAAAGCCGCTGGCGCTGTCGCTGTCGTCGCTGCTGGCGCTGACGCAGCAGGCCTTTGCCGGCGTCGCGGCAGTCAAGCCGGCACCCGAGGCAATCGCCGACTTCCTGTACGACCGCGTGCGCAGCTACCTGAAGGACAAGGGCTACACCACCAATGAAGTCGAGGCCGTGGTCAGCCTGCGCCCGGACCTGCTGCACGACATCCTGGGCCGCATGGAGGCAGTGCGCACCTTTGCCGCGCTGCCCGAGGCCGAGGCCCTGGCCGCCGCCAACAAGCGCATCACCAACATCCTGCGCAAGAACACCGAGCCGGTCGGCGCGGTCGATCCGGCGCTGTTCCAGGAAGAGGCCGAAGGCGCGCTGCACGCCGCCATCGAGCGCGTGCGCCCGGCCGTGGAAGCAGCCTTCGCCAGCGGTGATTTCACCGCCGCGCTGCGCGACCTGGCCCAGCTGCGCGATGCCGTCGACCGCTTCTTCAATGATGTGATGGTGATGGCCGAGGACGCGCAGCAGCGCGCCAACCGGCTGGCGCTGCTGGCTTCGCTGCATGCGATGGCCAACCGCGTGGCCGACATCTCCAAGCTGGCCGCCTGATCTCAGCCACCGGAGCCGCACATGCCGCAGACGCCGCCCAAGTTTGTCATCCTGGACCGCGACGGGGTGGTCAACCTCGACAGCGACCAGTTCGTCAAGACGCCCGATGAATGGATACCGATCGACGGCAGCCTGGAGGCCATCGCCGCGCTGAACCAGGCCGGCTACCGCGTAATCCTCGCCAGCAACCAGTCCGGCATCGGCCGCGGACTGTTCGAGATGAGCGCCCTCAACGCCATGCACGAGAAGATGCACACGTTGCTAGCGCGCCTGGGCGGGCGCGTCGACGCTGTGTTCTTCTGCCCGCATACCGCCGCGGACGGTTGCGACTGCCGCAAGCCCAAGCCCGGCATGCTGGAGCAGATCAGCGAGCGCTTCGGCATCGAGCTCCGGGGCGTGCCCATCGTTGGCGATTCGTTGCGCGACCTGGAAGCGGGGGTGGCGGTCGGCTGCGCGCCGCACCTGGTACGCAGCGGCAAGGGCCAGAAAACCTTCGACCAGGGCGGCCTGCCGCCGGGCACGCAGGTGCACGACGACCTGCGCGCGTTTGCGCGCTGGCTGACCGGCAACGGCGGCGCACTGCGCCCGCCCACTCATAGCGCCGGCTGACCGCCCGCATCCATTCCCTATTCGCGCCCCCGCATGACGTTTCTCCGTTCCCTGTTGTTTGCGCTGTACCTGCTGGTGCTGACGCCACCGTACGCCTGCGCCTGTTTCCTGGTGTTCCCGTTCATGAATGCCGACCAGCGCTTCCGCTTCGTGCGCGGCTGGCCCCTGCTGGTCATCTGGGCCGCGCGCGCCATCTGCGGCATCCAGTACCGCATCGAAGGCCATGAGCACATGGACGTGATGCTCGACAAGCCGGTGGTGCTGCTGTCCAAGCACCAGTCAGCCTGGGAAACCGTGGCCTACGTGGCGCTGATGCCCAAGCCGCTGTGCTTCGTGTTCAAGCGCGAGCTGCTGCTGGTGCCGTTCTTCGGCTGGGCGCTGGGCATGCTGAAGATGGTCCATATCAACCGCAAGGAAGGCACCCGCGCCTTCGCCTCGGCCGCGCGCCAGGGCCGCGAGCGGCTCGCTGAAGGCGCCTGGATCATCATGTTCCCGGAAGGCACGCGCACGCCATCTGGCCTGGAGAAGGCGCGCTACAAGAGCGGCGGCGCGCGCCTGGCGGTGGAAACCGGCGCCTGGGTGCTGCCGATGGCGGTCAACTCGGGCCGGGTGTGGCCGCGCAATTCGTTCCTGAAGCACCCGGGCATGG
Source organism: Cupriavidus necator (assembly GCA_022041995.1). Classification (GTDB taxonomy): domain Bacteria; phylum Pseudomonadota; class Gammaproteobacteria; order Burkholderiales; family Burkholderiaceae; genus Cupriavidus. The sequence goes on along the minus strand of CP074381.1, from coordinate 748,301 downwards.
TGACGATCTCGGTCGGCCCGGCGATCGCCTCGGCCAACAAGACCGCGGACCAGCTCAACCAGGAGGTGGCGGAATGGATCGAGCGCGACATGCGCCGCATCGATCCGCAGAGCTACCAGGGCGCGGCCCCGGGCGGGCCCGCCGCATGAAGCTGCTGCGACCCGCCACCGACGCCGACGGCGCGCAGCTGGAGCTGCCGCTGGCAGAGTCCGCCCAGGCGCCGCAGCCGGCGGCTCCGCTTGCGCAAGAGCCCCCGCAGCAGCCCGCATGGCCAGTGCCGCAACCCAACGCTCGCCTGCTGCGTATCGGCGAACGGCCGCTGCACTACACGCTCAAGCGCTCGGCGCGCCGCACCATCGGCTTCACCATCGACGACCGCGGCCTGTCGATCACGGCGCCGCGCTGGGTCACGCTGGCGGACATCGAGTCGGCCATCCTGGAAAAACAGCGCTGGATCTTCAACAAGCTGGGCGAGTGGCGCCACCGCGAGTCGCGCCGCATCCTGCCTACGGTGCAATGGCGCGACGGCGCCAGCCTGCCCTTCCTGGGGCAGCCGCTGACGCTGTCGCTGGAGTCGCCGCTCGGCGCGCTGCTGTTCGATGCCGACCGCCGCGTGCTGCACCTGGCGCTGCCGGGCCATGCCGACGAGCAGCAGATCAAGGACCGCGTGCAGGGCTGGCTGCAGCAGCAGGCGCGCCGGCTGCTGGCCGAGCGGCTCGATATCTACGCCGACAAGCTGGGCGTGCGCCACACCGGCTTTGCGCTGACTTCGGCCGCCACGCGCTGGGGCAGCTGCACCGCCGACGGCAAGATCCGGCTGAACTGGCGCCTGATGCATTTCCCGCTGTCGATGATCGACTATGTCGCCGCGCACGAGCTGGCGCACCTGAGGGAAATGAACCACGGCCCGCGCTTCTGGCAGACCGTGGAATCGATCTTCCCTGAGTTCCGCGATGCACGCGCGCAACTGCGGGCACACCCGCCCGAGCTGTTGCCGACCTTCTGAGCGGGCGGGAGCGGGCCGGTACGTTTCGGCCAAACGCACTAAAATGGCGCCTTCCTATACCTAAAACAGTTGAAGGCCCTCAAATGCGACTCCTCCACACCATGCTGCGCGTCGGCGACATGCAGCGCTCCATCGATTTCTATACCCGCGTGCTCGGCATGCAGCTGCTGCGCGAGAGCGACAACCCTGAGTACAAGTACCGCCTCGCCTTCGTCGGCTACGGCCCGAGAGCGAGACCGCAGTGCTGGAACTGACCTACAACTACGGCGTCGGCCAATATGACCTGGGCACGGCCTACGGCCATATCGCGCTGGAAACCGACGATGCCGCGGCCGCCTGCGAGCGCATCCGCGCCGCCGGCGGCAAGGTCGCGCGCGAAGCCGGCCCGGTCAAGGGCGGCACCACCGTGATCGCCTTTGTCGAAGACCCGGACGGCTACAAGATCGAGCTGATCGAGCGCCACTCCACCCGCGACGCCAGCCGTCCCTGACGGACGCTGGCCATGAGCACGCAAACCCTGACCCGGCAGCCGCTGGACGGCATCGCCGTGGGCCTGATGGTGGTGCTGTGCGCCGCCTGGGGCCTGCAGCAGGTGGTGATCAAGGTCACCGCGCCGCTGATGGGGGCGGTGCTGCAGGCCGGCGTGCGCTCGGCGGCGGCGGCGTTGCTGGTGTTCGGCTTTGCCGCCTGGCGCGGCACGCCGCTGTGGCGGCGCGACGGCACCCTGAACGCCGGCTTGCTGGCTGGGCTGCTGTTCGGCGCTACCTGACCTGGTTCTGGCTGCTGCGGCGCTACCTGGCGTCGCGGCTGTCGGTGTTTTCCTTCCTGACGCCGCTGTTCGGGGTCGCCTTCGGCGTGGTGCTGATGCACGACGCGGTGGGCCCGCGCTTCGCCGTGGCGGAGCTGCTGGTGCTGGCCGGCATCGTGCTGGTCAATCGCCGCGCCTGAGCGGCGCGGCTAGCGCAATAAGGCGGCGGCCCGGGGCCGCCGCTGCCTGACGCTCAGCGGCGTGCCTCGAACGAGAACATGCCCAGCGCGTCGCGCACTTCATCCAGCGTCTGCTGGGTCAGTGCGCGCGCCTTCGCGGTGCCCTGGCGCAGGATGTCGAACACATAGTCCGGATCCTTGGCCAGTTCTTCGCGGCGCGCGCGGATCGGCGCCAGCATGTCCTGCAGGATGCCCTCGATGCGGCGCTTGAGCACCATGTCGCCCAGACCGCCCTGCTGATAGTGCGCCTTCAGCGCCTTGACTTCCTCGGTGTTGGGGTCGAACGCATCCAGGTAGGTGAACACCACGTTGCCCTCGACCTGGCCCGGGTCCGACACGCGCAGGTGGTTGGGGTCGGTGTACATGCTGTGCACCGCGGCCTTGATCTGCTCGGGCGAGGCCCCAGCGCGATCGCGTTGCCCAGTGACTTGCTCATCTTGGCCTTGCCGTCCACGCCAGGCAGGCGGCCGAACTCGGGGATCAGGGCCTTGCACTCGGGCAGCACTTCGCGGCCGACCTGGTGGTTGATGCGGCGCACGATCTCGTTGGTCTGCTCGATCAGCGGCGCCTGGTCTTCGCCCACCGGCACCACGTGGGCCTTGAAGGCAGTGATGTCCGCGGCCTGCGATGCCGGGTAGCACAGGAAGCCGGCCGGGATGTCGCGGCCAAAGCCGCGCGCCTGGATCTCTTCCTTGATGGTCGGGTTGCGCTCCAGCCGCGCCACCGTGACGAAGTTCAGGTACATCAGCGTCAGCTCGGCCAGCGCCGGCAGGTGCGACTGCACGGTGATGGTGGTCTTGGCCGGGTCGATGCCGACGGCCAGGTAGTCCAGCGCCACCTCCAGCACGTTGCGGCGCACCTTGTCGGGATCGTGCGCGTTGTCGGTCATGGCCTGGGTGTCGGCCAGCAGCACGTATTGCTCGTGCGAGTCCTGCAGCGCCACGCGGCTCTTCAGCGAGCCGACATAGTGGCCAAGGTGCAGCGGGCCGGTGGGACGGTCGCCGGTCAGGATCACGGGACGCCGGTTGGTTTGGCTGGTTTGGGACTGGGCTGTCATGGGACGGTCTTGCACGAAATAGTCGCGGGAAATTCGGGATTCGGGATTCGGGATGCGCGGGCCTCAGGCGGCCTGTCCGGCCTGGCCGGATGGTGTACCACCCAGGCGCCGGGCCAGTTCGACATACTCGCCAACGGGCACTTCCTCGGCGCGGCGGCCAAGGTCGAAGCCCATCGCATCGAAGTCGACCTGGTCGCGCAGGAACGAGAGCGTGTTGCGCAGCACCTTGCGCCGCTGCGAGAACGCCGCAGTGACCACGTCGCCCAGCACGGTGATGTCGCAATCGGCATGCGGCGAACGCAGCCGGCCGTCGCTGTGGCGCGGCCACGGGATCATGCGGACCACGGCGGAATCGACCTTGGGCGGCGGGTTGAAGGCGCCTGGCGGCACATCCAGCACGTGTTCCATGTAGTAGCGCACCTGCAGCATGATCGAGAGCCGGCCGAAGGCCTTGCTGCCTGGCTCGGCCACCATGCGCTCCACCACCTCTTTCTGCAGCATGAAGTGCTGGTCGCGCACCTGGTCGGCGAAGTCCATCAGGTGGAACAGCAGCGGGCTGGAGATGTTGTATGGCAGGTTGCCGACGATGCGCAGCGGGCGGCCTGGCACGGCGAGCTTGTCGAAATCAAACGCCAGCGCATCGCCGGCATGGACCTGCAGGCGCTCGCCATAGCGGCGGCGCAGGCGCTCGACCAGGTCGCGGTCCAGCTCCACCACCTGCATCTGCGGGATCCGTTCGAGCAGCGGGTCGGTCAGCGCGCCCAGGCCGGGGCCGATCTCGACCAGCACGTCGTCGGCCTGCGGGCTGATGGCATTGACGATGCCGTGGATGATGGTGTCGTCGACCAGGAAGTTCTGCCCGAATCGTTTGCGGGCCACATGGCCCTGGTGCACGTTTGAACGCATGGGTTATTCGTCCAGCTTCAGCATGGCGGCTGCGGGCCGGAATGGGTGTGGCCGGGATGGCTGCCCGTGGCACCGTTGCTGCCAGGGCGCCGGCCATTGGCGTGGCCGGCCATGGTGACCGCACTGCGGATGGCCTCGATCATGCTGCCGTGTTCGGCCTGGCCGGTGCCGGCAAGGTCGAGCGCGGTGCCATGGTCCACCGAGGTGCGGATAAAGGGCAGCCCCAGCGTGATATTCACGCCGTGGCCGAAGGTGCCGTATTTGAGTGGCGCCAGCCCCTGGTCATGGTACATCGCCAGCACGCAGTCGGCATCGCGCAGGTGGCGCGGCTGGAACAGCGTGTCGGCCGGAAAGGGCCCGCGCGCGTCGATGCCGGCATCTTTTGCCTGCGCCAGCGCGGGCGCGATGATGTCGATCTCTTCGCGGCCCATATGGCCGCTTTCGCCGGCGTGCGGGTTCAGGCCCGTCACCAGGATGCGCGGCCGCGGGATGCCGAAGTAGCGGCGCAGGTCGGCATCGATGATCGACAGCGTCTGCACCAGCAGCGGCACGGACAGCGCATCGGGCACCGCGCGCAGCGGCAGGTGGGTGGTGGCCAGCGCCACGCGCAGCATGGCCCCGTCGTGCGCGGGCTGCGGGCCGGCCAGCATCATCACCACGCGCGGCACGCGGGCGCTGTCGGCCAGGTATTCGGTATGGCCGGTGAAGGGCACGCCGGCGTCGTTGATGGTGCTCTTCTGCACCGGCGCCGTGATCATTGCGGCATACCGGGGTGCGGCCTTGCCGCGCCCGCGGCAGCCGCCGATGGCGGCATCGAGCAGCTTCAGCACATAGGGGCCGTTGCGCGCGTCGAGCCGCCCGGCCTCGCACGCGACCGCCAGCGGGATGTCCTCGACGATCACGTCGCCGTCGGCAATGCGACGCTCCCAGGCGTGCGTGGCACCCAGCGCCGCGGCGCGATCGGCCAGCAGGCGGGCATCGCCCAGCACATGGAAGCGGTATTGCCCGCCGCCGACGCCATTGTTGGCGCCCGCCAGCTGCAGCAACGCCCCGATGGTGATATCGGGACCGATGCCGGCGGGTTCTCCGGTCGAGATGGCAAGGGCTAGCGGGTCGGGCATGTCAGGTCAGCGGATAGGGGGGACCGGCGCTTCAGCGCTGCCGGTTGACCCGGTACTCCACATACGCCTGCGAACGCAGCTGGCGCACCCAGTCATCATAGGCTGCGCGCAGCTTCTGTTCGCGGACTTCGGCACGGGCGAAGTCGCGCTGCTTCTCGGGCGACATCTCGGTCTCGCGGCGGTTGAGCACCTGGATCAGGTGCACGCCGAACTGCGTGACCACCGGCTCCGAGATCTCGTTCGGGCGCAGGCGGCCCATGGCCTGCTCGAACTCGGGCACCAGTTCGCCCGGCGACACCCAGCCGAGGTCGCCGCCGTTCTGCGCCGAGCCGTCCTGCGAGAAGCGCTTGGCCGCGTCGGCAAAATCGCCGCCGTGGGTGATGCGGTCGCGCAGCGTACTGAGCTGGCGGCGCGCCTCGGCCTCGGGCATGTTGGGGCCAGTGCGGATCAGGATGTGGCGCACCTGGGTCTGGGTGATCTTCGAGGCCGCGGCCGGGCTGGATGCCGGCGCCGCGCGCTTGGCCACCAGCTTGACCACATGGAAGCCCGCGGCGCTTTCCACCACCTGCGGCGCCACCCCGCCCGCCTGCAGGTCGACCACTGCGTTGGCGAACAGTGCCGGCAGGCGGCCGATCTCGCGGAAGCCCATCGCGCCGCCCTGGGCCGCCTCGGGGCCCTCGGAATTGGCCTGCGCCAGCTGCGCGAAATCAGCACCGCCCTGGGCCTGCTTGAGCAGCCCTTCGGCCTTGGCGCGCTGCGCCTGCTTCTGTGCGTCCGAGGCATTCTCGGGCACGCGCACGAGGATCTGCGCCACGTTGTATTGGACGGGACCGCTGGCGGCGCCCTGGCCGCCGCGGGCGGCCAGGTAGTTGTCGATCTCGCCGTCGTAGACCTGCACCTTGGAATCGACCTCGCGCTCGCGCAGGCGGATCACCTGCACCTGCTTGCGCAGTTCCTCGCGGTACTTGGTCCAGGTCATGCCGCTGGCCTCGACGCGGCGGCGCAGCTCGGCCGCGTTCAGCCGGTTCTGCTGCGCCACCGATTCAATGGCGCGGTCGATTTCCTGGTCGGTCACGCGGATGCCGGCTTCCTGTGCGGCCTGGGTCTGCACGCGCTCCATCACCAGGCGCTCGAGCACCTCGCCCAGCAAGTCGGCGCGCGCAGGCACCGGGCGGCCGGCGGCACGCAGCTGGCCTTCAATTTCGTCGGCACGGTCGACCAGCTCACGCCGCGTGATTACGCTGTTGTTGACGACCGCGACCACTTCGTCGACCAGTTGCGAACGCTTCTGGCCGCTGGCCTGCGGCACGCCCAGCTTGGGCTGGCTCGACGGCGCCGCGACGTCAGACGCCTGCGGCACGAAGATGCCGCTGGAGCGCGGCGCGGTCCCGGGCGCCTTGAGCTGCGCGGCGGCCGGCACCGTCATGGCGGCCAGCACGGCCGGCAGCAGCAAGCGGTGCCAGGACGTCAGGAGAAAGGAAAACACGGCGAATTCTTGACGTTTCATCGTAATCCGTCATTCATAGTGATCGAACTGGGTCGTCGGCACCGGCTTGGCCGACACGGGCTCATAGCCCGGCACGTTCAGGCGCAGGATATTCAACGGGTTGGAACCGATCTTGGAAAGGCCACGGAACTCCACCTGCAGGAAGACCCGCCCGGTGTAGCCCTGCGTGGTGTTGCGGAAGCGCTGGTAGACCACTCGGCCGACCCAGCAGTCGGCGGCGTACTCGACGCCGGCCAGCGCATCGACCATCTGGCTTGCGGCCAGGTCGAAGGCAAAGCGTGCGATGCCGTAGGCACGGCGCGTGATCGGCCACTGGCTTGACACCTCGAACTGGTCGATCGCGGTGTTGTCGGTCACCGAGGTCGGGCGGCGGTAGCGGTAGCCTGCGTTAATCACCTTGCGCGACTCGGGCCGGTAAGAGAGCGCCACGTTGCCGTAGTTGATCCGGTCGCTGTCGGGGTTGTACTGCACGCCCGCGTCCAGGTAATAGCCGCGGAACATCTGGATGGTGGTGGCCGCCAGCAGGTCCGAGAAACCCGCCTTGGGATCCGCCAGCGTGCCGTTGATCTGCACGCGCTGGCCGGTGAAGTCGTAGCGCTGCGCGATGGTGCCGCGGAAGCGTTCAATGCCAGTGTCGGCCTCGATCAAGCGCGTGGTCAGGCCGCCGGTCAGCTTGTTGTTGTCGGCGACGCGATCGTAGCCGGTGAACGGGTTCTCGCTGAAGATCTGCCCGTAGCCGAAGTCGGACTGCACTGTGTCGAATAGCGGGAACTGGCTCTGGTCGCGGAACGGGGTGTACACGTAGAACAGCCGCGGCTCGAGCGTCTGCACATAGTTCACGCCGAACAGGCGGCTGACCGTCGGTGCCTCACGCTCGAACGTCATGGCCGAATCCAGGCTCATGGTCGGCAGCACGCGCGAGAAATTATTCTGCGCCGTAGGCGTGTTGGAGGCCGCCTCCATCTGGTACTGGGTCGCATTGAAGGTGACCTTCGGCGTCACGTACCAGCCCGCCCGCACGATCGGGTAGCTGATGCTCGGCTGGATATACATGCGCTCGCCCTGCGGCTGCTGGAAGCCGGTGGACGTCAGCGGGATGCGAAAGCGGGTGTAGTCCGCGTCCACCTGCACATCGAAGCCGCCCAGGTCATAGCGGATGTACTTGCCGTTGAGCTGCGGCACGCGCTCGTACGACGGTTCGCTGGGGCGCAGGGTCTGGAACTTCTGCACCCGCGCGAGCACCGTGAAATCCTGCCAGTTATAGGTAACGCCGCCTTCCTGCGTGTACTGGCGCAGCGTCGATTGCGCCACGCTGCGGTTGAAGTCGTCCGGGTACTGGTCGTCCGATACCCGGTTCACGTTCAGGTAGGCATTAAGCCCCGGGGCCAGCTTCTGGTTGTGCTGGACCGAATAGGCCCAACGGTTCGAGTTGGTCTTCTTGTCGTCGGGCAGGAACTCGGCGCGCAGGCGACCGTTGTAGCCCTCGCCCAGGTAGCGGTACTCGCCGCCGAGTTGCAGGCCGCGCTCAGTCATCAGCCGCGGATAGATGGTCAGGTCGCGGTTGGGCGCGATGTTGACGTAGTACGGCGTGGTCAGGTCGAAGCCTGATTTCGAGCTATAACCCATCAGCGGCGCCAGGAACCCGCTGCGGCGGTCGTCGTTCAGCGGAAAGCTGAACGCCGGCGCCGCTGCGATCGGCACGCCGAAGAAGTTCAGCACGCCGCCATAGGCCACGCCCACCTGGCGGTCGTTGTCCAGGTCGATCCGGTTCGCGCTGAAGTACCAGTCGGCGTTGTCCGGCGAGCAGGTGGTGTACGACGCGTGCCTGGCAGTGCTGCGGTCCTTGTCCAGGAAGTCGATGCGCTCGGCCTTGCCCGTGCCGCCGGTCTGCTGGAAATAATAGTCCGGCGACAGCATGTAGCCTTCGTTGGCCTCGACTTTCATCCGCGCCTCGGGGCCGACCGCCAGCGTGCCGCTGCGCGACATGCGCACATTGCCCTGCGCGAAGGCTTCGTCGGTGTCCTGATCGTAGGTCAGCTTGTCGCCCTTGATCGCACCGCCGTCACGGCGCAGCTCGGCATGGCCTTCCAGCTCGACGCCACGCTCGCTGTAGCCGGTCATGCGGTCGGCCTCGATAAAGGTCGGGGCGCCGGAGCCGGTGTCAGACTGTTTGCCGGGTTCGGCAAGCCGCGGCACCAGTTCGCCGGATTCCACCGGAAGCGGCGGCGCTTTCGGCGCGGCTTCGAACACCGGCTCGACCTGGTCAAGATCGGGGATCGCCGAACCGGACATCTGCGCGTGTGCGCCGGCCGACAGGCTGGCCATGGCCAGCACCAGCGGCCGCAGCGCGCCCGCGTGCAGGCCGCCGGCGCGCCTGGCTCGGGCAGGAACGCTGGTTGGGGCAGGCGAAGGCAAGGCCCTGTTGTTCGGTGATCGTCGTTGTTCGGTCATTCGCACGGGTTGTCAGTCTCGGCGTCGGCTGCGGCCCGCCTGCAAGCCGCCAGCCCCCGCCGGAGCAGGCTGCGGGGCACCGAATGGCCCCACCCGGGGGCCGCCCGGCGCCCGGGTCTGGTCGGGTATTATACGGGGCAACCTAGGGTCCCCTTCCCGCTTACTTTCGGTTTCATTTCCACTCTGCGCCCGTTCCCCACACGTATCTGTATGGCAGCTCTCCCTCACGACCCGCGCCTGGACCAGCTCAAGGCCTGGGTATCCGGACTTGGCCCGGCATGGTCCGCCGATCCTGATTCCTGCGCCCCCGCCTCGGCCGACGCCAGCTTCCGGCGCTATTTCCGCGTCAGCACCGGCCATCCGGCGCATCCCACCGCCATCGTGATGGACGCGCCGCCGGCGCACGAGGACTGCCGCCCGTTCATCCATGTATGCGCGCTGTTCGGCGCGGCCGGCGTGACCGTGCCGACCGTGCTGGCGCAGGACCTGGAGCAGGGTTTCCTGCTGCTGGCCGACCTTGGCAGCCAGACCTACCTGTCGCGGCTCGATGATTCCACCGCCCACGGCATGTACGCCGACGCGGCCGCCGCGCTGATCCGCATCCAGGCCGCCACCCGCGCCGGCGAACTGCCGGCCTACGACCGCGCGCTGCTGCAGCGCGAGCTCGACCTGTTCCCGCAGTGGTACGTGGCCAGGCACCTGGGGGCCACCCTGACCGAGACCCAGCAGGCTGACCTGCACGAAGTGACGGAAACGCTACTCTCCAACATTCTTGCGCAACCGCAGGTCTACGTACACCGCGACTTCCACTCGCGCAACCTGATGGTGCTCGACGGCGGCGCCAACCCGGGCGTGCTCGACTTCCAGGACGCGGTGATCGGCCCGATCACCTACGACGCGGTCTCGCTGTGGCGCGACGCCTATATCGAATGGGACGAAGAGCAGCAGCTGGACTGGCTGATCCGCTACTGGGAGCGCGCGCGCAAGGCCGGCCTGCCGGTCAACGCCGACTTTGGCGAGTTCTATCGTGATTTCGAGTGGATGGGCCTGCAGCGCCACCTCAAGGTGCTGGGCATCTTCGCCCGCCTGTACCACCGCGACGGCAAGGACGGCTACCTGGCCAACCTGCCGCTGGTGATGAAATACACCCGCCAGGTGGCCGGCCGCTACACCGAACTGCGCAAGCTGATCCGGCTGCTGGACGCGCTCGAAGGCGTGGCCAGCCCGGCCGGCTACACGTTCTGACGCCGTGCCCGACACCGAGCCCGTTCTGCCCGACAGCCACGCGCCCGCCATCACCGCCGCCGGCGAATGGCTGGCCGGCGCGCGCGCGCTCGCGCCGATGCTGCTGGGCGTGGTGCCGTTCGGCCTGATCTACGGCGTGCTGGCCGTCGGCGCCGGCATGCCGGCGTGGCTGGCCTGCGCGATGAGCGTGGTTGTGTTCGGCGGCGCCTCGCAGATGATCCTGACCCAGTTGTGGACCGCAGGCACCCCGGCAGTGGTGATCACGCTGACGGTGGCCATGGTCAACCTGCGCCACGCGCTGTATTCCGCCACCATCGCGCCCACGCTCGCGCACCTGCCGCGGCGCTGGAAGGCGCTGATCGCCTACCTGCTGACCGACGAAGCCTTTGCCGCGATGACGCACCGGCTGGGCGATAGCGGCCCGCGCGCGCGCTACCGCCACTGGTACTACTTCGGCGGCGGCTTCGCGCTGTGGGCCAGCTGGCAGCTGTCGACGCTGGCCGGCGTGCTGGTCGGCGCCCAGGTGCCGCGCGACTGGCCGCTCGATTTTTTCCTGCCGCTGACCTTCATCGGCATCATCGTGCCGGGCCTGAAGCACCGCTCGCACGTGGCCGCGGCGCTGGCCGCCAGCGTGCTGGCGGTGGCCTGCTACAGCCTGCCGCACAAGCTCGGGCTGATGGTGGCGGCGCTCGGCGGCATTGCCGTGGGCATGCTGGTGCTCAGCCGCGGCAACCGCCCCGGGCAACGCCCGGCCAGCCGTGGCGCCGATGCCACGCGAGGCGGACCGGCTGGCAAGGAGGCCGCATGAGTGCGATGACCCTGCTGTGGGTCTTTCTTGCCGCAGGCCTGGCGACCTTCCTGATCCGCCTGTCGTTCATCGCCGTGGAAGGCCGCGTGCGCCTGCCGTCGTGGTTCCGCACCGCGCTGCAGTTCGTGCCGGCAGCAATGCTATCGGCGCTGATCGCTCCTGACCTGCTGATGCAGCATGGCGAGCTTGCCCTCACCCCCGCCAACGCGCGGCTGGTGGCCGGCGTGGTGGCCATCCTGATCGCCGCTCGAACCCGCAGCGTGGGCTGGACCATCGCCGGTGGCATGGCCGCGCTGCTTGCCCTGGAGGCTCTCTTCTGATGAAGGCCATGATCTTCGCCGCCGGCCGCGGCGACCGCATGCGTCCGTTGACCGATACCTGCCCCAAGCCGCTGCTGGCGGTGGGCGGCAAGCCACTGATCGTCTGGAAGATCGAGGCGCTGGCGCGTGCCGGCCTGCGCGACATCGTCATTAACCATGCCTGGCTGGGCGCACAGATCGAAGCCGCGCTGGGAGACGGCAGCCGCTTCGGCGTGCGCATTGCCTATTCGGCTGAAGGCGACGCGCTGGAAACCGCCGGCGGCATAGCACAGGCCCTGCCGCTGCTGTCCGCGCACCCGGAGCGCGGCGAGATCTTCCTGGCCGTGTCGGGCGACATTTTCTGCGACTATGACTTCCGCAGGCTGTTGCCTCGCGCGCACGACATGGCCGGCGCGCCCGCCCCGCGCATGCACCTGGTGATGGTGCCCAATCCGGATTTTCACCCGAACGGCGACTTCACGCTGGAACCGAACGGCCTGCTGACGCTCGACGGGACACTGGCCAACGGTGGCGAGCAGCTGACTTTCGGCAATATCGGCCTGTACGACACGCGTCTCTTCACCGCCATCGAACCTGGCACCAAAATGCCGATGACACCCTACTACTGGGAGGCCATCGAGGCCGGCACCGCTACCGGCGAACGCTTCGACGGCCGCTGGGAAAACGTGGGCACGCCGGGGCAGCTGGCCGAGCTGGATGCAGCGCTTGCGGCGGCAGCGCCTGTGGCGGCGCACGGGCGCTAGATCCGGGTGCCACAACCGACGCAACAGTACCTGTGGCGAGGCCCTCACGGCCAATATGCGCATCGGCTTGCAAGCGGCGGCGGCCACGGTACGCCAGCGGCGTTAAAATCGGCCTGATCTCCCTCATCCCAGGCCCTACCATGTCCGCACCCGATAACGCCCTCCTCGCCGCCTGCCGCGACCGCCGCGCCCGTGTGCTGCAGCACCTGCGCGCCGGTGGCGGCGGCGTGGCGATCTTGCCCACGGCGCCGGAAGCCATGCGCAACCGCGACAGCGACTACCCGTACCGGCACGACAGCTATTTCTATTACCTGAGCGGCTTTACCGAGCCCGAGGCCGTGCTGGTGCTGGTGGCCGGCGCGCCGGGCGACCCCGCAGATACCGACCGCAGCATCCTGTTCTGCCGCCCCAAGCATGAAGAGCGCGAGATCTGGGACGGTTTCCGTTTCGGCCCGGAAGGCGCGCGCGCCGCCTTTGGCTTTGACGAAGCGCATTCGGTCGAAGAGATCGACGCGGCGCTGCCGCCGCTGCTGGCCAACCGCGCGCAGATTGCCTACCCGCTGGCCGACTCGACCCGCACCGACGTGCAGATGCGACGCTGGATGGACGCCGTGCGCATGCAGGGCCGCGCCGGGGTGGCCGCGCCGTCGGTTGCGCTTGACATCCGCACCCTGCTCGATGAAATGCGCCTGTTCAAGGATGCGGGCGAGCTGGCCACCATGCGCCGCGCGGCGCAGATCTCCGCCGGGGCCCATGTGCGGGCCATGCAGGCCACCCGCGCCGGGCTGCGTGAATACCACCTGGAAGCAGAACTGCTCTATGAGTTCCGCCGCCATGGCGCGCAGAGCGTGGCCTATAACTCTATCGTCGCGGCCGGCCCCAACGCCTGCGTGCTGCACTACCGCGCCGGCCCCGCCGAGCTGAGGGACGGCGACCTCTGCCTGATCGATGCCGGCTGCGAGTTCGACGGCTACGCCTCGGACATCACCCGCACCTTCCCGGTCTCGGGCCGCTTCTCGCCGGCGCAGCGAGAGCTGTACGACCTGGTGGTGGCCGCGCAGGACGCCGCCATTGCCGAGACCCGCGCCGGCGTGCCCTACAACGTGCCGCATGACGCCGCCGTGCGCGTGCTGGCGCAGGGCATGCTCGATACCGGCCTGCTTGACCGCAACAAGGAAGGCACGCTCGACGACGTGCTGGCCAGCGGCAGCTACCGCCGCTTCTACATGCACCGCACCGGCCACTGGCTTGGCATGGATGTCCATGACGTAGGCGAATACCGCGTGGCCAGCCATAGCGGCGAAGGCGAGCGCCCGTGGCGGCCGCTGCAGCCGGGCATGGTGCTGACCATCGAGCCTGGCATCTATGTGCGCCCGGCCGAGGACGTGCCCGAGCGCTACTGGCATATCGGCATCCGCATCGAGGACGACGCCGTGGTCACCGACGGCGACTGCGAGCTGATCACGCGCGGCGTGCCGGTGCTGGCCAGCGAGATCGAGGCGCTGATGCGCGATAACGCGAGCGCTGCCGGAGGTCTGCAATGATCGGCTGGCTGCGCAGGATCTTTCCGGGCCAGGCCCGCAGCGGCAGCAATGCTGGCAGCACCCGCCGGCCCGATCCGTCCGAACCCTTCATCATCAACCTGTACGACGACCGCGTGGTGGTGCACCGCCCCGACGGCCAGCGCGAGGAACTCGCCTGGGACGCGCTTGAGCGCGTGGTGGTGCGGGTGTCCGACCGCGCGCCCTGGGCCGGCACCGCCTGGCTGATCCTGATCGGCACGCCCGATTCGGGGCAGGGCTGCGTGGTGCCGCTCGATGCCGCCAACCATGTGGCACTGCTGGAGCAGCTGCGCGCACTGCCGGGTTTCAACCACCAGAAGCTCGAGAACGCGCTGCGCGACGCCGCGGCGGGCAAGTCGCGCTCGGATGCGATCTGCTGGAAGCGCAATGCGGCGGCACAACCGGAGGCGGATGCGGGTCATGCAGGAGGCAGCGACGATGCCGGCCGCGCAGCCTGATTTCCACGGCCTTTACGATATCGCCATCGTCGGCGGCGGCCCGGTCGGGCTGGCGCTGGCCTGCCAGCTGCTGCGCACTGCCGACTGGCGCCTGACGCTGGTCGATGCCGCCACCCCGGCGCGCGCCGCGCGCGATCCGCGCGCGATTGCGCTGTCGCATGGCAGCCGCCAGCTGCTGGAGCAGATCGGCGCCTGGCCGGTGCCCGGCAGCCCGATCGAGCACATCCATGTCTCGCAGCGCGGCCGCTTCGGCCATGTCCGGCTGCACCATGACGATTACGGCGTGCCGGCGCTCGGCTACGTGGTGCGCTACGGCGACTTGTGCGAGGCACTGGAACGCGCGCTTGCCCATGCCGCGCAGGCAGCGGGCGAAGGCCGGCTGCGGCGCGTGTTCGAGACCCGCATCGACCAGATCGCACAGGATCCCGCGCCGCGCGCCGCGGACGACCCCGATGCCGGCACCGTGCAACTGGCCGGCACCGGCCACGACGGCCAGGTGGCGCACCTGGCCGCGCGCCTGGTGGTGCAGGCCGAGGGCGGGCTGTTCCACCAGCAGGCCGCCCACCAGGGCCGCGGCGCGCGCACGCGCGACTACCGCCAGACCGCGGTGATCGCCCATGTGACTTGCTCGCGCCCGCAGGCGGGCTGGGCCTGGGAGCGCTTTACCGAGGACGGCCCGCTGGCGCTGCTGCCGCACGAGGAGCACGGCTTGCCGGGCTATGCGCTGGTGTGGTGCTGCCCGCCGGACCAGGCCGCGCGGCGCATCGCGCTGCCGGAAGCCGAGTTCGCCGCGGAACTGGGGCGCGCCTTTGGCGACCGCATGGGCCATTTCACGCTGGCCGGCAAGCGCCATGCCTTCCCGCTCGGCCTGAATGCTGCACCGGTGACCGTCAACGGCCGCGTGGCGGCGGTCGGCAATGCCGCGCAAACGCTGCACCCGGTGGCCGGACAGGGGCTCAACCTGGGCTTGCGCGACGCCTTCGCGCTGGCCGATTCGCTGCGCAGCGCCTGCACGCCGCAGGCGCTGCAAGCCTTCGCCAGCCGCCACCGGCTCGACCGCGCCGTCACCATCGGCGTGACCGACCTGCTGCCGCGCTTGTTCGGCATCGACTACCCGCTGGCCGCGCACGCGCGGGGCGCGTCGCTGGCCGCGCTGGCCTGCCTGCCGCCGCTGCGGCATGCGCTGGCGCGCCACATGATGTTTGGAATGCGTCGCTGACTCCAGCCAGTGGCGCAAGCGCCACGCGCGTGTCGGCGTTTGCGCCATGGCCCCTGCCCGGATGCGCTCCGGATGCTCAAATCTTGGGCAATGGCGACGGTTTGGCGGTAGAATCCTGCCCTCGCACATGTCCCGATCCAACGCCGGCAGCAGTTTCGGCAGGGGCATGTTTTTCCGTTTCGTCTTCCGTCTCAGAGCAGGCCGTCCCGATCCCTTCCCTGGCGCCATCCGCGCCGCGAAAGCGCTACGGTCACCGGGACGGCCTCCCAGAACCGCCGCCCAACCGTGCAGATCGGACCTCACCAACTCCGCAACAACCTGTTTGTCGCCCCCATGGCGGGCGTGACCGACCGGCCCTTCCGCCAGTTGTGCAAGCAGCTCGGCGCGGGCTATGCGGTGTCGGAAATGGTGGCGTCCAACGCACAGCTGTGGAAGAGCGAGAAGACCATGCGCCGCGCCAACCATGCCGGCGAGGTCGAGCCCATCGCCGTGCAGATCGCCGGCGCCGAGCCATCAATGATGGCCGAGGCCGCGCGCTATAACGTGGACCGCGGCGCGCAGATCATCGACATCAACATGGGCTGCCCGGCCAAGAAGGTGTGCAACGTCGCCGCCGGCTCGGCCCTGCTGCAGAACGAGCCGCTGGTGGTGCGCATCGTCGAGGCGGTGGTCGGCGCCGTGGGCGACCGGGTGCCGGTCACGCTGAAGATCCGCACCGGCTGGGACCGCGAGCACCGCAATGCGCTGCGCATCGCGCGCATGGTCGAGGAAGCGGGCATCAGCATGCTGACCATCCACGGCCGCACCCGCGCCGACCTGTACCACGGCGACGCCGAGTACGAGACCATTGCCGCGGTCAAGGCAGCGGTCTCGGTCCCGGTGGTCGCCAACGGCGACATCACCACGCCGCAGAAGGCCAAACAGGTGTTGGCACTGACCGGCGCGGACGCGATCATGATCGGCCGCGCGGCCCAGGGCCGGCCCTGGCTGTTCCGTGAGATCGAGCACTTCCTGAAGACCGGCGAGATGCTGCCGTCGCCGGAAGTGGCCGAGATCCGTGCCATCATGAATGCGCACCTGGAAGACCACTACGCCTTCTATGGCGAATTCACCGGCGTGCGCACCGCGCGCAAGCATATTGCCTGGTACACCCGCGGGCTGCGCGGCGCCAACCTGTTCCGCCACCGCATGAACACGCTGGAAAGCACCGCCGGGCAACTGGCGGCGGTCAATGCGTTCTTTGACGAGCAGGCGCAGATCTCTGACCGGCTGGTGTACGTGGACGACGCAGCACAAGACCAAGACGAAGCGAACAACAACAAAAACGGGGAGCTGCTTGCCGCATGAGCCGCAACGCTATCGACCAGTGCATCCGGGAAAGCCTGGATACCTATTTTCGCGACCTCGACGGCGAAGAGCCGTCCAATATGTACAACATGGTGCTCGAGGCGGTCGAACGGCCGCTGCTGGAAGCCGTGATGGTGCGCGCCGAGCGCAACCAGTCGCTGGCGGCCGCCTACCTGGGCATCAATCGCAATACGCTGCGCAAGAAGCTGCAGCAGCACGGTTTACTTTGAATTTGAAGCGTCTCCCACAGCCATGATCAAGCAAGCCCTACTCTCCGTTTCCGACAAGACCGGCATCGTCGATTTCGCGCGCGAACTGAACGCGCTCGGCGTCACGCTGCTTTCCACCGGCGGCACCGCCAAACTGCTGGCCGACAGCGGCCTGCCCGTGACGGAGGTGGCCGACTACACCGGCTTCCCGGAAATGCTCGACGGCCGCGTCAAGACGCTGCACCCGAAGGTGCACGGCGGCATCCTGGCGCGCCGCGACCTGCCCGAGCACATGGCCGCGCTGGCCGAGCACGGCATCCCGACCATCGACCTGCTGGTAGTCAACCTGTACCCGTTCCAGCAGACCGTGGCCAAGGATGACTGCACCCTGCCCGACGCGATCGAGAACATCGACATCGGCGGCCCGACCATGCTGCGTTCGGCGGCCAAGAACCATCGCGACGTGACCGTGATCGTCGACCCGGCCGACTACGCCGTGGTGCTCGATGAAATGCGCGCCAACGCCAACAGCGTCGGCTATGACACCAATTTCCGCCTGGCCACCAAGGTATTCGCGCACACGGCGCAGTACGACGGCGCCATCACCAACTACCTGACCAGCCTGGGTACCGACAAGTCGCACCAGGCCCGCAGTGCGTATCCGCAGACGCTGAACCTGGCCTTCGACAAGGTGCAGGAAATGCGCTACGGCGAGAACCCGCACCAGTCGGCCGCGTTCTACCGCGACCTGAAGGCCGTCGACGGCGCACTGGCCAACTACGTGCAGCTGCAGGGCAAGGAACTGTCGTACAACAACATCGCCGATGCCGATGCCGCGTGGGAATGCGTGAAGTCGTTCGACGCCGCCGCGGGTGCCGCCTGCGTCATCATCAAGCACGCCAACCCGTGCGGCGTGGCGCTGGGCGCGAATGCGCTGGTAGCCTATGACAAGGCCTTCAAGACCGATTCGACCTCGGCCTTCGGCGGTATCATCGCCTTCAACGTCGAACTGGACGAGACCGCCGCGCAGGCCGTGGCCAGGCAGTTCGTCGAAGTGCTGATCGCCCCGTCGTTCAGCGCCGGCGCGCGTGCCGTGTTCGCGGCCAAGCAGAACGTGCGCTTGCTTGAGATCCCGCTGGGCAAGGGCGTCAACCAGTATGACTTCAAGCGTGTCGGCGGCGGCCTGCTGGTGCAGAGCCCGGACGCCAGGAACGTGCAGCCGTCAGAGCTGCGCGTGGTGACGCGCCGCCATCCGACCCCGAAGGAAATGGACGACCTGATGTTCGCCTGGCGCGTGGCCAAGTTCGTCAAGTCCAATGCCATCGTGTTCTGCGGCGGCGGCATGACGCTGGGCGTGGGCGCGGGCCAGATGAGCCGCGTGGATTCGGCCCGCATCGCCAGCATCAAGGCGCAGAACGCCGGCCTGACGCTGGCCGGCTCGGCAGTGGCCTCGGATGCGTTCTTCCCGTTCCGTGACGGCCTGGACGTGGTGGTCGACGCGGGCGCGACCTGCGTGATCCAGCCGGGTGGCTCGATGCGCGACGACGAAGTGATCGCCGCCGCCGACGAGCGCGGTATTGCGATGGTGGTGACCGGCACGCGCCACTTCCGCCACTAAGCACTGGCAGGCTTGCGGTCTTGCCTGGCAAGACCGCCGGCTCCCGAAGCGGTTTCGTTCTCCTGCAAGGGAAAGCGAAACCGCTTTTTGCATTAGGTGCCGGCGCAAAAAGCAATACACTAGCGACGGCATCCACCCTACCCACCCAATGCGAATCCTAGGCATCGACCCCGGCCTGCGCACCACCGGCTTCGGCGTGATCGAGAAGCAGGGCAACAAGCTTGCCTACATCGCCTCGGGCACGATCAAGAGCGACGGCAATGCCAACCTGCCGGAACGGCTGAAGACGCTGTACGACGGCATCAGCGAGGTGTCGCGGACTTATGCGCCCGACTGCGCGGCGATCGAGAAGGTCTTTGTCAACGTCAACCCGCAGTCCACGCTGCTGCTCGGCCAGGCCCGCGGCGCGGCGATCTGCGGGCTGGTCGGCTACGGCTTGCCCGTGTTCGAGTACACCGCGCTGCAGCTCAAGGTGGCGGTGGTCGGCTATGGCCGCGCCAACAAGGCGCAGGTGCAGGAAATGGTGACGCGGCTCCTGATGCTGCCGGGCCAGCCCGGCAGCGATGCCGCCGATGCGCTCGGCGTGGCGATCTGCCATGCCAACGGCGGCGATACCCTGGGCACGCTGGCGGGCCTGGCGCCCAATCTGGTGCGCAAAGGCATGCGCGTGCGGCGCGGGCGGCTGGTCGGCTGAGCGCACTGTCGGATGGCGCTTGCCGCGCGCGCTTTGCCATCTTTTACAATCGGGCCTTGGTCTCACCACAGGAACGCTGCATGCCTAGCCAGTCCCGATTAAGCGCGCCGCGCTGGCGCGCCGCCGGCCTCTTCCCAGTTCTTGCCTTCCGGCGATGGCTGTTCCCGGCCGCTGCCGCCGCGGCCTGCGCCGTGCTGGTCGCCGGCTGCGCCACCGCGCCGCGCCCGAAGCCCGCCGCCCAGGTGCCAGCGCCCGCGCCGAGCGCCCCGCCCCCGGCCGCCTCCGCCGCCCAGCCCAGGCCGCTGGTGATCGCCCACCGCGGCGCCAGCGCCCTGCGCCCCGAACATACGCTCGCCGCCTACGCCAAGGCCATCGAGGACGGCGCTGACGCCATCGAGCCCGACCTGGTCATGACACGCGACGGCGTGCTGGTAGCGCGCCACGAGAACGACATCACCGGCACCACCAACGTGGCTGACCTGCCGCAGTTTGCCGAGCGCAAGCGCACCAAGGTGATCGACGGCGAGCGCCTGAGCGGCTGGTTCACCGAAGACTTCACGCTGGCCGAGCTCAAGACGCTGCGCGCGCGCGAGCGCATCCCGCGCCTGCGCCCGGACAATGCGCGCCTGAACGACCAGTTCGGGGTGCCGACCTTCGACGAGATCGTGCGCCTGGCCGAGCAGGCCGCGCTGCGCACCGGCAAACCCATCGGCATCTACGCGGAACTGAAGCACCCAAGCTACTTCCGCGGCATCGGGCTGCCGCTCGAGGACAAACTGGTGGCCGCGCTGCGGGCACAACCCTACCTGCGCAACGCACCCGTGTTTATCCAGTGCTTCGAGACCGGCAGCCTGCGCGCGCTGCGGCGCACGCTTGGCAGCGGGCTGCCCAACGTGAAGCTGGTGCAGCTCATCGGCAACCCGCGCAAGGGTCCGGCCGACTGGAAGCTGGCGGGCGACGGCCGCACCTTCGGCGACATGCTGGGCGCGACCGGCCTGCGCGAGGTGGCGGCCTATGCCGACGGCATCGCCCCGAGAAAAGCAGCGTGGTGCCGCGCGATGCGCAGGGCGCGCTGGCTGCGCCGACGCCGGTGGTGCGCCAGGCGCATGCTGCCGGGCTGTTCGTCCATCCCTACACCTTCCGCCCGGAAAACAGCTTCCTGCCCAAGGCGCTGCAGACCGGCGGCGACGAAGCCACGCGCAGCCCGTCCGGCATGGAGCGGGAGGTGCAGGCCTTTATCGCGGCCGGCATCGACGGTTTCTTCACCGACGACCCGGCGCTGGGCCGACGCGCGGTGGATACGCGGGGGCGCTGACCGGCCGGGCGGCCGCTGGGCTACACTTGCGGCCGCCGCCTCCCTGGCACCCCACCTTCCACTCCCTCCTCCGCACCATGATCGGACGCATCGCCGGCACCCTTATCGAGAAGAATCCCCCGCACCTGCTGGTCGACTGCCACGGCGTCGGCTACGAGGTGGACGTGCCGATGAGCACCTTCTACAACCTGCCCGCGGTGGGCCAGCCGGTGACGCTGCTGACACAGCTGATCGTGCGCGAGGACGCGCACCTGCTGTACGGCTTCGGCAGCGCGGCGGAGCGCAACACCTTTCGCGAGCTGATCAAGATCACCGGCATCGGCGCGCGCATGGCGCTGGCGGTGCTGTCGGGCATGTCGGTCCCCGAGCTGGCGCAGGCCATCACGTTGCAGGAAGCCGGCCGCCTCACGCGCATTCCCGGCATCGGCAAGAAGACCGCGGAGCGGCTGCTGCTGGAACTCAAGGGCAAGCTGGGCGCGGAGCTGGGCCATGCACCGGGCACGCCGGCGGTGCCGGACAGCGCCGTCGACGTGCTCAATGCGCTGCTGGCGCTGGGCTACTCGGAGAAGGAAGCCGCCGCCGCGATCAAGCAGGTGCCGGCGGGGACCGGCGTGTCGGAAGGCATCAAGCTGGCGCTCAAGGCATTGTCCAGGGCTTGAGACCTGCATAGACGCGTAGAATGGCGGATTGTTGCCGCTGTCCGGGCCCCTGACGACCATGATCGAAACTGACAAGCTTGCCGCCCCCGCCCGCGTGATCGCCGCCACCCCCGCCTCGTCGCACGAGGAGGCGTTCGAGCGCGCGCTGCGGCCCAAGCTGCTGGACGAGTATGTCGGCCAGGAAAAGGTGCGCGGGCAGCTCGACATCTTCATGCACGCCGCGCGCAACCGCCGCGAGGCGCTGGACCATGTGCTGCTGTTCGGCCCGCCGGGCCTGGGCAAGACCACGCTGGCCCACATCATCGCGCGCGAGATGGGCGTCAACCTGCGCCAGACCTCGGGCCCCGTGCTGGAGCGCCCGGGCGACCTGGCCGCGCTGCTGACCAACCTGGAAGCCAACGACGTGCTGTTCATCGACGAGATCCACCGGCTCTCGCCGGTCGTCGAGGAAATCCTGTACCCGGCGCTCGAGGACTACCAGATCGACATCATGATCGGCGAAGGCCCGGCGGCGCGCTCGGTCAAGCTCGACCTGCAGCCGTTCACGCTGGTGGGCGCCACCACGCGTGCCGGCATGCTGACCAACCCGCTGCGCGACCGCTTCGGCATTGTGGCGCGGCTGGAGTTCTATACCGCAGAGGAACTGGCCCGCATCGTCACGCGCTCGGCGCAGCTGCTGCATGCCCGCATCGACCCGCAGGGCGCGCTGGAAATCGCCCGGCGCGCGCGCGGCACGCCCCGTATCGCCAACCGGCTGTTGCGCCGGGTGCGCGACTACGCCGAGGTCAAGGGTGATGGAAACATCACCCGCGCCATGGCCGACGCGGCGCTGGCCATGCTGGACGTGGACAGCGTCGGCTTCGACCTGATGGACCGCAAGCTGCTGGAAGCCGTGCTGCACAAGTTCGGCGGCGGCCCCGTGGGTGTGGACAACCTGGCCGCGGCCATCGGCGAGGAGCGCGACACCATCGAGGACGTGCTCGAGCCCTACCTGATCCAGCAAGGTTACCTGCAGCGCACGCCGCGCGGGCGCGTGGCCACGGCTGCCGCCTACCGGCATTTCGGCCTGGCCAACCCGCAAGGCGGCCCCAGCGAGCTGTTCGGCGACGCCTGACAGCACGCTGCAGCGCAGCAGTAGCGCCTTGGCTGGTCTCCGGCGCAGCACCAATTAAATGTTTTAATTTCCCGCTCCAAATTTTTTCGAAGTGGATTGCTGGCCCGTGGCCGATTGTCCACAATGGCTTTATCGGCACCGGCCCGGTACCGCGATGGCCGTGCCCCGCCAGGCACGGCACCTTCACAAATACGTCAAGGAAAGCCAATGATTCGCCAGTCGTCCAGCCTGCTCGCCGCAGCCCTCGCCGCCACCGCGTTCGCCGCCGGCAGTGCCAACGCCCAGCGCCCGCCGGCGCCGGTCGGCGTAGCCGAAGAAGCGGTCATCAGCGGCAAGATCGTCGATATCGATCCCGAATCCAAGGCCGTGCTGGTCCAGGGCCCGCGCGGCAACGTGGTCGAACTGGTCGGTGGCGACGAAGTCCGCAACTTTGGCCAGATCCGCAAGGGCGACATCCTCACCGTGGCGCGTGGCGCCGCGCTGGTCGCCGCGCTTGAGCCGGTCGACAGCAAGGCCACCGCACTGGCCGAATCGGTCGACCGCACCACGCGCGCCGCCGAGGGCGGCAAGCCCGGCATCATGCGCGAGATCACCACCACGGTGACCGCACAGATCACCAAGGTCGACCCGGCCCAGCGCCTGATCACCTTCCGCGGTCCGCGCGAGACGCTGCGCACCGTGAAAGTGCAGGACCCGGCCATCGACCTGAAGGGCATCAAGCAGGGCCAGATGGCCAAGATCGTCTACCGTGAAGTCGTGGCCATTACGGTCAAGGCACCCGCGGCAGCCGCAGCCAACTGAGCCACTGAGCCAGACGCGGTACTTTTCCCATCAGGAGGTTACCTATGAATCGTCGCCACTTTGTTACCCGGGTTGCAGGATCCGGCCTTCTCGTTGCGACCGCGATGGCCGCGGGCTGCACCACCACCGGCACCGGCGCGCCGAAAGACTCGGTCGCCAAGAAGCAGGAAATCGATGCGGGTGTCGACGGCGCGCTGAACCGGCTGTTCTCCTCGACTAACGGCTCGCGCGAGCTGGCGCAGCGTGCGCAGGGCGTCCTGGTATTCCCACGCGTACTTGCCGGCGGCTTCATTGTAGGCGCCGAATACGGCGAGGGCTCGCTGCGCTCGAAGGGCGCGACGGTCGGCTACTACAGCACGACGCAGGCCTCGGTCGGGCTGACCGCCGGTGGGCAGTCGAAGGCTGTCATCATCATGTTCATGACGCCCGAGGCCTACAACAAGTTCGTGGCCAGCAAGGGCTGGACGGCGGGCGCGGATGCCAACGTGGCGGTGGCAAAGATCGGCGCGGACGGCCGGCTCGACACGCTGACCAGCCAGCAGCCGGTGATTGCATTCGTGCAGACCAATGCCGGCCTGATGTTCGACGTCTCGGTGAACGGCTCCAAGATCAGCAAGCTGGAACTCTGACACCGCTGGCCCCGCCCCCTGCAGGGCCGCCACTCCCGAACAGATTCCCGGCTCCGGCCGGGAATTTCTTTTGGGGAGCGCTCTCTCGACGCGCCGCGGGGCGCCGGCTGGCATAATCGCGCCCAACCCACTGCGCCCGCGCGCGCGACCGGAGCCTTCATGTCAGCCATCCCCGCCAGCCCGGCCCGTGCCGCGCGTGTCTACCGCTACTACGACTTCGTCATGGTGGCCTTTGTCACCGTGCTGCTGTGCTCGAACCTGATCGGCGCGGCCAAGGCGGCGCAGGTGACGCTGCCGGTGATCGGTACGGTGACCTTCGGCGCGGGGGTGCTGTTCTTCCCGGTCTCCTACATCTTCGGCGACGTGCTGACCGAGGTCTACGGCTATGGCCGCGACCGGCGCGTGGTCTGGGCAGGCTTTGCCGCACTGGCCTTCGCCACCTTCATGAGCCTGGTGGTGCTGAACATGCCGGTGGCGCCGTTCATGGCGGATTATCAGAAGAGCCTGCAGGATGTGTTCGGCAACACCTGGCGGATCGCTCTCGGCTCGCTGATCGCGTTCTGCTGCGGCAGCTTCACCAATAGCTTCGTGCTGGCCAAGATGAAGCTGTGGAGCGCCGGGCGGTGGCTGTGGACGCGCACCATCGGTTCGACCCTGGCCGGCGAACTGGTGGACTCGTCGCTGTTCTATGTGATCGCCTTCTACGGAATCTGGCCGCTGGAAAAGGTGATCCAGGTGGCGGTGGCACAGTATGTGCTGAAGACCGGCTGGGAAGTGGTAATGACGCCGGTGACGTATAAGGTGGTGGGCTTCCTGAAGCGGGCCGAGAACGAGGACTACTTCGACCGCGATACCGACTTCACGCCATTCCGGGTCCGGGTCTAGCTTTCCGGCTACGGCACGCGCCGGTCCACCTCGTCCAGCGCCAGGTTCTCCAGGTGGCTGACATCGCCCCACTGCG
This sequence comes from Cupriavidus necator, assembly GCA_022041995.1. Taxonomy (GTDB): domain Bacteria; phylum Pseudomonadota; class Gammaproteobacteria; order Burkholderiales; family Burkholderiaceae; genus Cupriavidus. The sequence goes on along the minus strand of CP074381.1, from coordinate 723,564 downwards.
CCAGCGTCAGGTGGGTGCTGTCGCTGCGTAGCCGGTTCACGCTGGCATTGAGCAGTTCATGCTGGCGCGGCGCTTCCAGCGTCATGCCGGTGGCCTCGCGGTACAGGCAGTCGAGCACGCCGCCGTGCGCCACCAGCGCGATGCGCTCGCCGGGGTGCCGGCGCGACAGCGCCAGCACCACCTCGACCGCGCGCTCATGGAAGCCCAGCAGCGACTCGCCTTCAGCCGGCGCGTAGTCCGGCACGCGCGCCTGCCAGCGGGCGAAATCTTCGGGCAGGTGCTCGGCCACCTCGGCGTAGGTCTTGCCCTGCAGCGTGCCGTAGCTGCGCTCGCGCAGGCGCGCATCGGGGCGTACCTGCAGCCCCAGCACCTCGGCCAGCGGCGCAGCGGTTTCCATCGCACGCGACAGGTCGCTGGCATAGACCGCATCGATCGGCTCGCCCGCCAGCGCAGTGGCCAGCGCGCGCGCCTGGGCGCGGCCGGTCTCGTTCAGGGGAATGTCGAGCTGGCCCTGCAGCCGGCGGTCCCGGTTCCAGGCCGTTTCGCCGTGGCGGATCACGATCAGGTGGGTATAGGCCAGCGAATGCGGCCCGGGGCTTTGCGACATGCCGTTTCCTTCGGGATTTCCTTGAGGCCGGCACCGCGCGGCTGGCGCGGCGCCGGCCAGGCGTTATTTCGCCAGCTTAGGGTTCAGCGTATAGGTGCCGGTGAGGCTGGCCTGCGCCAGCACATGGCCCTGGATCGCCTCGCGCGCCTGCGCGCCGGTGAAAGTGCCATCCAGCGGCAGCCGGTCGACGTCCAGCGCATACAGCGTGAACACGTAGTGGTGCAGCAGCGTGTCGTTCCACGGGGGGCACGGGCCGTCATAGCCGTAGTAGTCGCCCTTCATGTCGGCATCGCCGGCAAACCAGCCGGTGTAGTCGTTGATGCCGTGGCGCAAGCCGCCCGCGGTGGCGGTGCCGCCGGTGGCTTCGGGACCCGGCTTGCCGCGCGCGATCACGCCGTCGCTGTGCGAGCCCGCCGCGATCGAGGTCAGGCCCGGCGGGATGTCGACCAGCACCCAGTGGAAGAAGTCCACGCGCGGCAGCGAGGACGGCACTTCGCGGCCTTCCTGGTTGACGTCGTCCCCCTTGCTCGGGACGTCGCGGTCGTGGCAGATCAGCACGAACGAGCGCGTCTCGGCCGGGGCGTCTTCCCAGTGCAGGTCGGGATTGCGGTTGTTCGACAGGGCCACGTGGGCGGCGGCGTCGGGCACACAGAAGGCGAACTCGCCGGGAATCGGCGCGTTGTCGTTGAAGGACTTGCTCCAGAGTTTCATTTGTCTCTCCTGTCTTGGTGCCGCGCCGGGGCGCGGCAGCTTCGAATCTGTTCAGGCCGGCGGCACCCGCAGCCAGAAGGTGACCGGGCCGTCGTTGACCAGGCTGACCTGCATCATCGCGCCGAACTCGCCGGTCTGCACCTGCGGATGGGCGGCGCGCGCCTGCGCCACGAAATGCTCGTACAGGCGCCGGCCGTCCTCGGGCGAGGCCGCGGGCGTGAAGCTCGGCCGCGTGCCGCTGTTGGTATCGGCCGCCAGCGTGAACTGCGACACCACCAGCAGCCCGCCGGCGTTGCCGTTGCCGTCCATGTTCTGCACCGGCAGGTTCATCTTGCCGGCCGCATCGGAAAACACCCGGTACGACAGCATCTTGGCCAGCAGCCGCTCGGCCTGCGCCTCGGTGTCGCCGCGCTCGGCGCAGACCAGCGCCAGCAGGCCGGCGCCGATTTCACCGGTGGTTCGGCCTTCGACCGTGACGCGGGCCTGGGCCACCCGCTGGATCAGCGCGATCATCCCGGCCGCCTCAGGCCAGCGTCACGCGCGCGAAGCGGCGCTTGCCGACCTGCACGACGTAGGTGCCCGCCGCCACCTTGGTGGCTTTGTCGCCGACCGTGGCGCCATCGATCTTGACGCCGCCCTGCTCGATATTGCGGTTGGCTTCCGACGTGGACGGCACCAGGTTGGCCTGCTTGAGCAGTTGCGCGATGCCCAGCGGCGCGCCGCTCAGGCTGACCGCCGGGATATCGTCCGGCACGCCGCCGCGGGCGCGGTGGTTGAAATCTTCCAGCGCCTTCTCGGCATCGGCCTGGCTGTGGAAGCGCGCCACGATCTCCTGCGCCAGCAGCACCTTGCAGTCGCGCGGATTGCGGCCCGCGGCGATCTCCTGCTTCATCAGGTCGATCTCGCTCATCGGGCGGAACGACAGCAGCGTGTAGTACTGCCACATCAGGTCGTCCGAGATGCTCATCAGCTTGCCGAACATCTCGTTGGGCGCCTCGGTCACGCCGACGTAGTTGCCCTTGGACTTGGACATCTTCTCGACGCCGTCCAGGCCCACCAGCAGCGGCATGGTCAGGATGCACTGCGGCTCCTGGCCGTATTCCTTCTGCAGCTCGCGCCCGACCAGCAGGTTGAACTTCTGGTCGGTGCCGCCCAGCTCCAGGTCCGACTTGAGCGCGACCGAGTCATAGCCCTGCATCAGCGGGTAGAGGAACTCATGCACCGAAATCGGAATCCCGGAGCGGAAGCGCTTGGTGAAGTCGTCGCGTTCCATCATGCGCGCCACGGTGTACTTGGCCGCCAGCTGGATCATGCCGCGCGCGCCCAGCGGATCGCACCACTCGCTGTTGTAGCGGATCTCGGTGCGAGCCGGGTCCAGCACCAGGCTGGCCTGGCGGTAGTAGGTCTGGGCGTTGGCCTCGATCTGTTCGCGCGTGAGCGGCGGGCGCGTGCTGTTGCGGCCCGACGGATCGCCGATGGTCGAGGTGAAGTCGCCGATCAGGAAGATCACCTGGTGGCCGAGGTCCTGCAGCTGGCGCAGCTTGTTCAGGACCACGGTATGGCCGATATGGATGTCGGGCGCGGTCGGATCCAGGCCCAGCTTGATGCGCAGCGGCACGCCGGTGGCCTCGCTGCGCGCCAGCTTCTGCGCCCACTCGGATTCAATCAGCAGTTCGTCGCAGCCTCGCCTGGAGACTTCCAGGGCCTGCATCACCGACGGCGTCAGGGGGTATTTGGCCGTGGGGCCCGTGGCTACTTCAGTCATGACGTAAGTCTTTGAAATACTTGAAATTTTAGGAAATTTCCTGACAGCCACCAGGGCCGGATTTTGGTATAATCCGCGATTCCCGGCGCCTACGGAAGCCTTTCAAGTGCGCTACCCGCCACTTTGTGCAGCAATGCAGGCGGCCAAATAACAGTGAAGAGCCCGTGCCGCACCTCGGGGGAGGAAGGCAGACGAGACACATCGTCCCCGGCAGCGGTGCTCAGACCAAGGTTGAATTTTACGTGATGTGGTCCAGACTCCGCGAAGTTTTCGCGCGTGAGCTGGTGGTTCTTGTCGATCCGACCAACCCCCAGCACGCGCGGCGGCGCAAACAACTGACGGCCTCGGTGGGCGCAATCTTCACGCTCGGCATGGCCGCGGCGATGGGCGTTGCGCCGCGCAGCGCCTTTGACGATCCGCTCGCACCGCGCACGCAGCAGGCGCTGCGCATGCCCGACGTGCGCGAGCAACTTGAGCAGCTTACCGACAGCGAGGCCGTCTACGTGCGCGAAGAGCGCATGCAGCGCGGCGACACCATCGCCAGCCTGCTCAAGCGGCTGGGCGTGGACGATGCCGATGCGCAGGCGTTCATCGTCAAGAACCCGACCGCGCGCGGCCTGTTCAGCCTGAGCCCCGGCCAGGCGGTGCAGGCGGAGATCGACGAAAGCAACACGCTGGTGTCGCTGCAGGCCAACCTGGGCGGCGACGCAGCGGCCTCGCGCGAGCTGGTGATCGAGCGCGTGCGCGCGGCCAGCGACGACACCGCCGCCGCCTACAAGGCCAAGGTGCAGCGCGTCGACAACGACGTGCACTACGAGATGGCCTCGGGAGCAATTTCCGCGGGCGGTTTCTTCAAGGCCATGGACGCGGCCAACGTGCCCGACGAAGTCGTGCAGCAGATGCTGTCGATCTTCTCCGGCGTGATCGACTTCCACCACGACATCGCCAACGGCGACCGCTTCCGCATCATCTACGAAGCGGGCTTCCGCGACGGCACCTTCGTGCGCAACGGCCGCGTGGTCGCATTGGAGCTGATCAACCGCAACCAGCTGCACCAGGCGCTGTGGTTCGCGCCCGAGGACAGCAAGGACGGCGGCGCCTACTACACCTTCGACGGGCGCAGCATGAAGCGGCCGTTCCTGCGTTCGCCGGTGGAATTCTCGCGCGTGTCGTCGGGCTTCGGCGGCCGCGAGCATCCGCTGCATCATGACTGGGCGCAGCACAAGGGCGTGGACTTCGCCGCCCCGACCGGCACCAAGGTGCTGGCCACCGGCGACGGCGTGGTCGAGTTCGTCGGCCAGCAGAACGGCTACGGCAATATCGTCATCCTGAACCACGCCAACGGCTACTCGACCTACTACGCGCACCTGTCCGGCTTTGCCGGCATGCGCCAGGGCCAGCCGGTGCGCCAGGGTCAGCTGATCGGCTATGTCGGCTCGACCGGCTGGGCCACCGGCCCGCACCTGCACTATGAGTTCCGCTTCAACGACGTGCCGCAGAACCCGCTGACCATCACGCTGATGGAATCGCCGACGCTGACCGGCAAGTCGCGCCAGGAATTCCTGACCTACACCAGCGGGCTGCTCAGCCGCATCAATGCGCTGCGCACCTACAACGTGCTGACCGCCTCCAACTGAGCGCGCCCATCGTGACCCTGTCCGTGCCTGGCAGCGAACGCTATATCGGCATCATGTCCGGCACCAGCATGGACGGTGCCGACGCGGTGCTGGTGGATTTCAGCGGCGCGCGGCCCGCCGTGCTGGCGGCCGCCAGCCAGCCCTTCCCCGACACGCTGCGCGCGGCCTTCGCCGCCCTGCAGCAGCCGGGCGAGGACGAGATCCACCGCGAGGCACTGGCTGCCAATGCGCTGGCGCAGGTCTATGCCGGCTGCGTGGCCGCCCTGCTGAGCGAGGCGCAGGTCGACGCAGCCGCGGTGGCCGCCATCGGCGCCCACGGCCAGACTATCCGCCACCGGCCGGGCCTGTACGACGGCATCGGCTACACCCGTCAGAGCCAGCATCCGGCGCGGCTGGCCGAGCTGGCCGGCATCGACGTGGTGGCGGACTTCCGCAGCCGCGACATCGCCGCCGGCGGCCAGGGCGCGCCGCTGGTGCCGGCGCTGCACCATGCGCTGTTCGGCAGCAACGCCGAAACCCGCGTTGCCTGCAATATCGGCGGCATCTCCAATATCAGCATCCTGCCCGCGGCGGGCGGCGCCGTCAGCGGCTTCGACTGCGGCCCGGGCAATGCGCTGCTCGACTACTGGGTCGGCCGCCACCGCGGGCTTCCCTTTGACAGCAACGGCGACTGGGCCGCCAGCGGGCGTGTCGACGCCGCACTGCTGGCGCAGTGCCTGGCCGAGCCCTACTTCAGCGCAGCGCCGCCCAAGAGCACCGGGCGCGACCTGTTCCATCCGGGCTGGCTCGAAGCCCGTCTCGCCTCATCCCAACACCTCGCGCCTGCCGACGTGCAGGCGACGCTGGCCGCGCTGACGGCCGAGGCCATCGCGCGCGACGTGCGCACCCATGCCCCCGATGCGCGCCGCCTGATCGTCTGCGGCGGCGGCGCCCGCAATGCGTTCGTGATGGCACGGCTGGCGCAGGCGATGCCCGGCGTGGCCATCGAGACCTCGGAAGACTACGGCGTGCCGGTGTCGCAGGTCGAAGCCATCGCCTTTGCCTGGCTGGCACGCCAGTGCCTGGTGCGCCTGCCCGGCAACGTGCCCACCGTGACCGGCGCCGCCGGGCCGCGCGTGCTGGGCGCGATCTATCCGCGCTAAGCGCTAGGGCCTAGGGCAGGCGCATCGCGCCGCCCGCCTCCACCCAATCCATAAACGCCTGCGCCAGCGGCGAGGCCCGCATGGCCGGCGAGCGCGCCAGCACCACGCGCTGCGGCGTCACCGGCTCGCGCAGCGGCAGGCAGGCGATCGGCACGCCGTCGTAGCTGTGGTCGCCGGCCGGGCGCGTGCACGACAGCGCCACGCCATAGCCGTGCGCCACCAGCCCGCGCTGCATCTCGAAGGTCTGCGTGTACTGGTGCAGCACCGGGTGCAGGCCATGCGCCCAGAACAGCGACAGGAAGTACTCGCGCGTCTGCGGGATGTCCTCGAGGATCAGCCGTTCGCCGGCCAGGTCGGCCAGGCTCACCTCGGTGCCGCTTGCCAGCGGATGGCCGGCGGGCAGCAGCGCATAGGGTGCCAGTTCCGCCAGCGTGCGGCGCTCGGTGCGGGCATCGAGCCCCAGTTCATAGGTCAGCGCCAGTTCGGCCTTGCCCGCCTGCAGCGTGCGGTGGACGGTTGCCAGATCGGCCTCGAACAAGGTCACCGAGATGCCCGGATGGTGCCGGCGCAGCCCCGCCAGCAGACGTGGCACAAAGTACGGCCCGAGGTCCTGGAAGCAGGTCAGCGAGAGCTGGCCGATCAGCCCCCGGCCGCTGGCGTCGTCCACGGTGAGGCCGGCCGCCAGCGCGAGGATGTCTCGTGCCCGCCCCAGCAAGCGCTGCCCGGCGGGCGTCAGGGACAGCCCGCGGCTGACCTGGCGCCTGAAGAGAGGCTCGCCCAGGGTGTCTTCCAGCTGTGCGACCGCGGTGGAGACAGAAGGCTGCGACACATGACGCGCCCGAGCCGCCGCGCTGATACTGCCGTGCTCGGCTGCAGCGACAAAGTATTCGAGCTGGCGGAAGGAGAATGGAATCATGATTTCCTATATCACAACATAGGAAATATATGCTTTTCCTATCCCCAATGCATGGCGATACTGGGCACATCGCCCCCACACAACGTTGCCATGAACATCACCCAGGAACAGATCGACACCTACCAGCGCGACGGCGTGCTGGTGTTGCGCGGCGCCTTCACCGACTGGGTCGAACGGCTGCGCGACGGCTTTGCGCAGAACCTGGCCGAGCCAGGCCCCTTCGCCATCGAGAACGTACGGCCCGGCGAAAGCGGGCGCTTCTTCGAGGACTACTGCAACTGGCAGCGCATTACGCCGTTCGATGACTTTATCCGCCAGTCGCCGGCGGCGGCCTTTGCCGGGTGCATCATGCAGTCGCAGGCGGTGCAGGTATTCCACGAGCACATCCTGGTCAAGGAGCCCGGCACGGCCAAGCCCACGCCGTGGCACCAGGACCTGCCCTATTACTGTGTCGACGGCACCCAGACCGCGAGCTACTGGATCCCGCTGGATCCGGTCACGCAGGCCAATACGCTGCGCCTGGTGGCCGGCTCGCACCGCTGGCCGCGGCTGGTGCGGCCCAAGCGCTGGGCCAGCAACGAGAACTTCTATGGCGGTGACGACGCCTTCATGGAGATGCCGGACGTGGAAGACGGCAGCTACACCCTGCTCGCGCCGGAGCTGGCGCCGGGCGATGCCGTGGTGTTCGACTTCCGCACCGTGCACGGCGCGGCCGGCAATACCGGCACCGGGCGCCGACGCGCGTTCTCGGCGCGCTTCCTGGGCGACGACGTGCGCTTCATGCAGCGGCCCGGGCGCACCTCGCCGCCGTTCCCCGGCATCGATCAGCAGACCGGCGAGCGCATGCGCGAAGACTGGTTTCCCGTGGTCTGGCGCGCCGCGCAGTAAGCTATCGCGGAAAAGAAAAAAACGCACCCGAAGGTGCGTTTTTTTCTGGGGACCGGTGTGGGTCAGACCGAGAACGACGAGCCGCAACCGCAGGTGGTCGAGGCATTCGGGTTCTTGATCACGAACTGCGCGCCGTTGATGTCTTCCTTGTAGTCGATCTCCGCGCCGACCAGGTACTGGTAGCTCATCGAGTCGATCAGCAGGGTGACGCCGTTCTTGACCATGGTGGTGTCGTCTTCGTTGACTTCCTCATCGAAGGTGAAGCCATACTGGAAGCCGGAGCAGCCGCCGCCCTGCACGAACACGCGCAGTTTCAGTTCGGCATTGCCCTCTTCCTCGATCAACTGCTTGACCTTGTCGGCGGCGCTGTCGGTAAAGACGAACGGTGCCGGCACGTCCTCGGTAACGGGTGCCTCTGCGACTGCGTTCATGGGGTGTTCTCCTGTTTAGATACGCCTGTATTCTAAGCGCTACTGGAAGATCGTGCCGAAACCCTGTGTTTTCAAGGGGTTCCCGGCATGGCGGGCGCCGCTCAGGCGGCCTTTTCAGTGGGATGGGCGCCGGCAGCGGGCGTTGCGCGGTCCGTGACAGCAGCCTCGTCCGCCGCTTCCGTCACTTCAGCCGCCGGCGCCGCCTCGAGCAGATTCGGCAGCGCCTTGATTTCGCCTTGCACCAGCGGCATCAGGCGGCCTTCGACCAGCGCACCCTGGTGCATTTCCAGCGCCGCGTAGCGCACGTCACCCAGCACGCGGGCATGCGGCTGCAGTTCGAGCAGGTCGGTGGCCTGCACCGGGCCCTTGACGGTGCCGTTGAGCACCAGGTGGCCGACGCTGATCTCGCCCTCGACCATGCCTTTTTCGCTGACCACCAGCATGCTCGGCTTGCCCGGCGCCGCCGTGACGTTGCCGCGCACGCGGCCGTCCAGGCGCAGGCCGCCGGCAAACACCAGGTCGCCGTCGATGACGGAGTCTTCGCCGATCAGCGTATCGATCGAAAGGCCCTTCTTTTTCGAAAACAGCATCACTCTCACTCCTCTCTCGTTCGTGCCGAACCCTCCGGCCGTGGCGCATTCGCGCCGGCAAGCAGCACTTGCCGATGGCGACAGGGCGTGATTGTAGCCGCGCGCAGCCCATACCCCACAAAAGTATGGCTGCCCAATCGCTTTTTCGGCAGGCCAATGCATTTCCGTACCCTGGGCGCGAAAAAAAACCGCACGGCCAGCGTGCGGTTTTCTGGTCTCGCAAAGTCCGGCAGTACCGGACCCGCGAAAGCGCATCAGCGCTTCGAGAACTGCTTGCGACGACGCGCCTTGTGGAAGCCGACCTTCTTACGCTCGACTTCACGTGCATCGCGCGTGACGTAGCCAGCCTTCGACAGCGCCGACTTCAGGGTCGCATCGTAGTCGATCAGGGCACGGGTGATGCCGTGGCGCACTGCGCCGGCCTGGCCGGTTTCGCCACCGCCGGTCACGTTGACCTTGATGTCGAACGTTTCGCCGTGGGCGGTCAGTTCCAGGGGCTGGCGCACGATCATCAGCGAGGTTTCGCGAGCGAAATACTCTTTGATGGGCTTGCCGTTGACGACGATGTCGCCCTTGCCCGACTTGATGAAGACACGAGCCACAGCGCTCTTGCGGCGGCCAGTACCGTAATTCCAGTTACCGATCATGGATTGGCCTCCTTAGATTTCCAGCGCCTTGGGCTGCTGCGCTTCGTGCGGATGCTCGGCTTCGGCGTAAACCTTCAGCTTCTTGATCATCGCATAGCCCAGCGGACCCTTCGGCAGCATGCCCTTCACAGCCTTTTCCAGGGCACGGCCCGGGAAACGCTGTTGCATCTTGCCGAACGTCGTTTCGTAGATACCGCCCGGGTAGCCCGAATGGCGATAGTACTTCTTGTCCGTTTCCTTGGTACCCGTGACACGCAGCTTGGCTGCATTGACGATGATGATGTAATCACCCGTGTCGACGTGCGGAGTGAATTCCGGCTTGTGCTTGCCGCGCAGACGGCGTGCCACTTCGCTGGCGACACGGCCGAGGACTTTGTCCGTCGCGTCAATCACGTACCAGTCGCGCTTTACCTCATGAGGCTTGGCGGAAAAGGTCTTCATGATTTTTCCTGACTATTAGTTCGTACCCGAAATCCGACTCGCGAAGGCTTGTGCTCGCCCCTGCAAGTCTTGTGGCTGGCCCGTGAAGGCTGGCCTGATCCTGCTCTTTCTTCCGCGGGTATGACGGAAAGCCTTCCATTATACTGACGGCTGCCGGAAGCGCACAAGCAAAGACTGATCTTTTCGTCAAGATCGCTGCCATGGAGGGGCCAAGCCAGGGCAGCCTCGGGCACTTTGGCGTGCACGGTGCGCCAGGACGCAGGGGCGAAAAAAAACCCAAGCTGTTGAGCTTGGGTTTGAATCCACCAAAGGAGGAGGGTGGAGGAGACACTGGGAGATCGACGGAGGGACTGGCGGGCGGTGCGGAGGGCTTGCCCCGGGGGCTTCGCTTTCGCACTCTGGCGCGCTGTCAGCGCCGTCGTTCAATGATTCAAATTATACATGGGGTTTTCCCCAGTGCAAGGGAAATTTGCACTGCGAAATGCAATTTCGTATTGCGGAACGAAAAGCGCCGTGCGTAAGATAAGCCATTTCCGTTAAAAATCAATGATTTATGCAACACCCAGGCATGTCGCTGAACTGTCGCACTAGAGGAAACCCTCAGATTTTATAGGGGTATTGGCGTCAGCAGCTCAAGCTTGACGATGCCATATACTGAGAATTGCAAGATTCGAGATCACGCGCTTGTGATCGGAAGCACACAATACAAAAGACAGGAACGAACAAAATGGAATGCAAAGTGACATGGATGGGCGCGGACGGCATGAGCTTCGTGGCCCAGACCGGCAGCGGTCATATCGTTGCGATGGACGGTGCGCCCGAGGGCGGCGGCCACAATCTGGCGCCGCGGCCGATGGAGATGGTGCTGCTCGGCACCGGCGGCTGCACCGCCTATGACGTGGTGCTGATCCTCAAGCGCGGCCGCCAGGACGTCACCGGCTGCAGCGTGCAGTTGCAGGCCGAGCGCGCCGGCGAGGACCCCAAGGTCTTCACCCGCATCAACTTCCATTTTGTGGTGACCGGCAAGAATCTCAACCCCGCCACGGTCGAACGGGCCATCAAGCTGTCGCACGAGAAGTACTGCTCGGCGTCGATCATGCTGGCCAAGACGGCCGAGATCACGCACACGCTGGAAATCGTCGAAGCCTGAAGGGAAGATGCAGACCCGGCATGCCGTGGTGGCGCCGGGTCCCGGAAGAAGAAGCAAAGCAGGCCGATAAGCCGGATTCTGTGCGCCCCGCCCGCCTTGCGGCAAACGGTGCGTGACAACCATTCCTCTAGGCCGACTGTTACCAGCCGGCTCCAGCTCCCTACCCGCAGACTCAGCGGGCCGCTTCATCGCCTGCCTATTTGGGATTGCTCCAGGTGGAGGTTACCGCGTTTCACCCTTCCCGCCAGGCGAACCCGGCGGCAAGACTCGTCTCTGTGGCCCTATTCCGCACGTTGCCGTGGATGGCTGTTAGCCAACACCCTGCCCTGTGGAGTCCGGACTTTCCTCCCCCTGCACCTTGCGGTGCAGGCAGCGGTTGCCTGGCCTGCTTTGCGGCCCGCAGTCTAACACTGATTGGCGGCGCCTTCAGCCGGCGCGCCGTCCTGGGCGGAACACCGCGGTATCGGCGTAGAAGCCAGGTTCGGCGTTATCGTCGCACCAGCCCGGGATGCCCATCACCGGCAACGGCGCAAAACTGCGCCCGCCGCGCAGCGCGCCAGCCTGGGCCGCAGCGGCAAGGGAATGCGCCAGCATGGCGTCCAGCGACGGGCATGCCGTCTGATGCGGCGCCAGCGGCAGCACCCACGCATGCGCCGTGACCGACTTGTACGGCCGCACCAGTTTTTCGAGTAGCGCATGGCCGAACGGCACCACCGTGCAGGCCCTGCCCCACGCCGGCCTGCACGCGACGAACAGCTGCTGCCACGCAAACCCCTTGAGCGCATCCGCCAGGTCCTGATCGGCGCTGACAAACAGCACCGCATTTTCGTCGAACAGGGTCGCCGCATCGCGCACGCCGCCGCGCTTGGTTTGCACGCCTTCGCGCGCGATGACCTCGGCCTGGATCTGGTTGAGCACGCGCTTGGCCTGCGGGAAATGCAGCCAGGTCAGCGCGTTGAAGAAATCGTGGAGATTGTCGCGGGTCGGGATCTCGCCCGTGGCATGGATATGCGCCTCATAAGCGCTGCCTTCGGGCAAGGCATGCGGGGCGATAAAACGCAGCGGCAGGCCGCGCGCATTGCGCAGGCCAAGCTGGCTGGCGCGCGCTTCGAACAGCGCGCGCAGATCGGCCCCGCCCTGCGCCGCCGCAGCGAGCGCGGCACCCTGTGCCGCAAACGGCTGGAACCACGGCCGGGACCAGTCGATCCCGGCCAGCGCGGCGACGAAAGGCTCGTCGGCCGCGGGCACCTGCATGGGCAAGGCCTCGGCAGGGTTTAGCGGGCCTTCCAGCGCAGCGTCTCGCCGCCGCGCAGCGGCACCAGCGTGGTGTCGCCGTAGGGCAGCTCGGCCGGCAGTTCCCAGTCCTCTCGCTCCAGCGTCAGCGTGCCGGTGTTGCGCGGCAGGCCGTAGAAGGCCGGGCCGTTGAAGCTGGCAAAGGCTTCCAGCTTGTCCAGCGCGCCGGCGGCGTCGAAAGCCTCGGCATACAGCTCCATTGCATGCAGCGCGGTATAGCAGCCGGCGCAGCCGCAGGCATGTTCCTTCAGCCCGCGCGCGTGCGGCGCGCTGTCGGTGCCCAGGAAGAAGCGCGGGCTGCCCGAGACGGCGGCCGCCACCAGGGCCTCGCGATGGGTCTCGCGCTTGAGCACCGGCAGGCAGTAGTAGTGCGGGCGGATGCCGCCGGTGAAGATGGCGTTGCGGTTGTAGAGCAGGTGGTGCGCCGTGATGGTGGCGCCGACCGGGCCGCTGGCGTCGCGCACGTACTCGGCCGCGTCCTTGGTGGTGATGTGCTCGAACACCACCTTCAGCTCGGGCATGTCGCGGCGCAGCGGCGTCATCACGCGGTCGATAAAGACGGCTTCGCGGTCGAAGATATCGATGCTCGGGTCGGTCACCTCGCCGTGCACCTGCAGCGGCAGGCCCGCGCGCTGCATCGCTTCCAGCGCCGGGTAGCAGCGGCGGATATCGGTCACGCCAGCGTCGCTGTTGGTGGTGGCGCCGGCCGGGTACAGCTTGACGCCGTGCACAAAGCCGCTGGCCTTGGCCGCGGTGATCTCTTCGGCGGTGGTGTTGTCGGTCAGGTACAGCGTCATCAGCGGCTCGAACTGCATGCCGGCCGGCAGCGCCGCCAGGATCCGGGCACGGTAGGCCTGCGCCTGCGCCACCGTGGTCACGGGCGGCTTCAGGTTGGGCATGATGATGGCGCGTGCGAACTGGCGCGCGGTGTCGGGCAACACGGCGGCCAGGGCCGCGCCGTCGCGCAGGTGCAGGTGCCAGTCGTCCGGGCGGGTGATGGTGAGCTTCTGGGTCATGGCTAGCTTGGGCCTGCCGCGGCGGCGGCGGGCGTTCGTCGAAATCAGAGAATCAGGATAGCGCGGTAGTCGTTCACATTGGTGCGCGTCGGGCCGGTGACCACCAGGTCGCCGATGGCATCGAACAGGCCCCAGGCGTCGTGCGCGTCCAGCTGGCGCAGTCCCGGCAGGCCAGCGGCCGCGGCGCGCGCCAGCGTGGTCGGATCGGCCAGCGCACCCGCATTGTCTTCCGAACCGTCGATGCCGTCGGTGTCGGCCGCAATCGCATGCACGCCGGGCATGCCGTCAAGCTCGACTGCCAGCGACAGCAGGAATTCGGAGCAACGCCCGCCCCGCGCCTTCGCGGCATCACCGCCGGCAGGCAAAGTGACCGTGCACTCACCTCCGGAAATCAGTGCCACGGGCGTGGCAAACGGCGCATTGTACGCGCGAATCTCGCGCACCAGCGCAGCGTAGACGCGGGCCACTTCGCGCGCTTCGCCGGTCACGGTATCGCCCAGCACCACCGGCGTGATGCCGCGTTCGCGGAACAGCGCCGCGGCCGCCTGCAGGCTGCCATGGGCAGTGGCGATCATGCGGTTGTCGACCTGGGCGAACAGCGCGTCGCCCGGCTTGGGCGTTTCCGGCACCTCGCCGCGGGCGCCGCGCTCCAGGTGCGCCTGCACGCTGGCCGGCACCTGCGCGCCCCAGCGGCGCAGGATCGCCAGTGCATCGGCAAAGGTGCTCGGGTCGGCCACGGTCGGACCCGAGGCGATCGCGCTGGGATCGTCGCCGGCCACGTCCGAGACGATCAGCGTGGTCACCGGCGCACGGCTTGCCTGCGCCAGCCGCCCGCCCTGGATGCGCGAGACATGCTTGCGCACGATATTCATTTCGGTGATCGGCGCGCCACACCGCAGCAGTTCCCGGGTGGTGGCCTTCAGGTCAGCCATCGGGATGCCTTCGGCCGGCAGCGACAGCAGGCTGGAGCCGCCGCCCGACACCAGCACCAGCAGCCGGTCCTGCGGCGTCAGCGACTGCACGCTGGCCAGGATATCGGCGGCGGCCTGCTCGCCGGCCTCGTCGGGCACCGGATGGCCAGCCTCGATCACGCGGATATGGCCGGTCGGCAGCCCGTGGGCGTAGCGCGTGACCACCAGCCCTTCCAGCGTGGCCTTGCCGGCATAGGCACGCTCGACCGCCGCGGCCATCGACGCTGCGGCCTTGCCCGCGCCCACCACCAGCGTGCGGCCGCCCGCGTGCGGCGGCGGCAGGTGCTGCGCCACGATCTGCAGCGGATCAGCGGCCGCCACGGCGGCGTGGAAGCTGTCCAGCAGGAGTACGCGCGGCTCACCCGCGCCCGCCGCGCTCACAGCGCCTCCGCGATAGCCAGGCCCAGGTCGGCCGTGCCGGCCTTGCCGCCGATGTCGCGCGTCAGCGGCGCGTGTTCGGGGCCCGCGGCCAGCACCTTCTCGATCGCACCCAGCACGGCGGCGCCGGCTTCTTCATGGCCCAGGTGCTCCAGCATCATGGCGCCGCACCAGATCTGGCCGATCGGGTTGGCCACGCCGCGCCCCGCAATGTCCGGCGCCGAGCCGTGCACCGGCTCGAACAGGCTGGGGAAGGTGCGGTCGGGGTTGATATTGCCCGACGGCGCGATGCCGATGGTGCCGGTGCAGGCCGGGCCCAGGTCGGACAGGATGTCGCCGAACAGGTTGCTGGCCACCACCACGTCGAACCAGTCCGGATGCTGGACGAAATGCGCGGTCAGGATGTCGATGTGGTACTTGTCGACCTTGATGCCGGGATAGCTGGCCGCCATCGCCTCGACGCGCTCGTCCCAGTACGGCATGGTGATCGAAATGCCATTGGACTTGGTCGCCGACGTCAGGTGCTTCTTGGGCCGCTTCTGCGCCAACTCGAAGGCAAACTTCAGGATGCGGTCAACGCCGGTACGGCTCATCACGGTTTCCTGCACCACGATCTCGCGCTCGGTGCCCGGAAACATGCGCCCGCCGATGCTGGAGTACTCGCCCTCGGTGTTCTCGCGCACCACATAAAAATCGATATCGCCAGGCTGGCGGCCGGCCAGCGGGCTCCTGACTCCGGGCATCAGCCGCACCGGGCGCAGGTTCACATACTGGTCGAACGAGCGCCGGAACTGCAGCAGCGAGCCCCACAGCGAGACGTGGTCGGGCACGGCATCAGGCCAGCCCACCGCGCCGAAATAAATGGCGTCGTACTTGACCAGCGTGTCGAACCAGTCGTCCGGCAGCATCTTGCCGTGGCGGGCGTAGTAGTCGCAGCTGGAAAAGTCGAAGTGGTCCCACTGGAAGCCGATGCCGAAGCGCCGCGCCGCGGCGTCCATCACGCGGATGCCCTCGGGCATGACTTCCGTGCCGATTCCGTCTCCGGGAATCACGGCGATCTTGTGTTGGCGCATGGTGGTTGGGGAGATACGTGCAGGATGGTAGGTCGCCGCGCATGGCCCGGCCAACGCTGCTTGGCAGCGGCCCGGGTGCGCGGGATAATGTCTGCATTCTATTGCAAAGCGGCAGCCCGCTGCCGACCGGTGCCCCGATATGTGCCAGCTGCTAGGCATGAACTGCGCCACGCCGACCGACGTGACGTTCTCCTTCACCGGCTTTGCCGCGCGTGGTGGCCTGACCGACCATCACGCCGACGGCTTCGGTGTCGCCTTCTTCGAGGACAAGGCCTGCCGCCTGTTTATCGACAACCAGTCCGCCGGCACCTCGCCGGTGGCAGACCTGATCAAGCGCTACCCGATCAAGTCCAAGAACGTCATCTCGCATATCCGCAAGGCGACGCAGGGGACCGTGCTGCTGGAGAACTGCCACCCCTTCATGCGCGAGTTGTGGGGCCGCCACTGGATCTTCGCCCATAACGGCGACCTGAAGGGCTTCACCCCGTTCCTGTCCGGCGTCTACCAGCCAGTGGGCGACACCGACAGCGAACTGGCCTTCTGCACGCTGATGCAGGGCCTGCGCAAGCGCTTTCCGGGCTCGCAGCCGCCGCTAAACGAACTGTGCCATGCGCTGGCCGACATCACCCGCGAGATCACGCTGCATGGCGTGTTCAACTACCTGCTGTGCAACGGCCAGGCCCAGTTCGCGCACTGTTCCACGCACCTGTACTACATCGTGCGGCAGTGGCCGTTCTCGACCGCGCATCTGATCGATGCCGACCTGTCGATCGACTTCGCCCAGGTCACCACGCCGGACGACCGCGTGGCGGTGATCGCCACCCAGCCGCTGACCGACAACGAGACCTGGACCCGCTTTGCCCCCGGCGAGCTGATCATGTTCGAGGACGGGCGCCCGACCATGACGCTGACGGTGCCGATCCCGCCGGAAGTGCAGGCGAAGAACGCGGCCAACACGGCCTGCACCTGAACCATCGGAAACAAAAAAAGGGACGCCGAGGCGTCCCTCCTTGCTTGCCCTGCCGGCCGTTCAGTGATGCAGGATCTTCGACAGGAACTGGCGCGCGCGCTCCGAACGTGCATCGATATTGCCGAAGAATTCTTCCTTGTCGGCATCTTCGACGATCTTGCCCTGATCCATGAAGATCACGCGGTTGGCCACCTTGCGCGCGAAGCCCATTTCGTGGGTCACGCACATCATGGTCATGCCTTCCTGGGCCAGCTGCACCATCACGTCCAGCACTTCGTTGACCATCTCCGGGTCCAGCGCCGAAGTCGGCTCGTCGAACAGCATGCAGATCGGGTCCATCGACAGCGCGCGGGCGATCGCCACGCGCTGCTGCTGGCCGCCCGACAGCTGGCCGGGGTACTTCTCCGCCTGGCTCTTCAGGCCCACGCGGTCCAGGTACTTCAGGCCCTTGGCCAGCGCCTCGTCCTTGGAGCGGCCGAGCACCTTCATCTGCGCGATGGTCAGGTTCTCGGTGATCGACAGGTGCGGGAACAGCTCGAAGTTCTGGAACACCATGCCCACGCGCGAGCGCAGCTTGGGCAGGTTGGTCTTGGGATTGCCCACCGAGGTGCCGTCGACCAGGATATCGCCCTTCTGGAACGGCTCAAGCGCGTTGACGGTCTTGATCAGGGTGGACTTGCCCGACCCGGACGGGCCGCACACCACCACCACTTCACCCTTGGCGACCTTGGTGGTGCAGTCGGTCAGCACCTGGAAGGTGCCGTACCACTTGGAGACATTGTTGATTTCGATCATACAGCCACCTTTTTCTGGTAACGCTTGACCAGCAGCGAAGCGGAGAAGCAGATAACGAAGTACACCAGGCCGGCGAACAGCAGCATCTCGACGATACGGCCGTCGCGTTCGCCGATGCCGTAGGCCTGGCCGAAGAAGTCGGCCAGCGCGCTGACGTAGACCAGCGACGTATCCTGGAACAGAATGATCCCTTGCGTCAGCAGCAGCGGCACCATGTTGCGGAACGCCTGCGGCAGGATCACCAGCCGCATCGACTGGCCATAGGTCATGCCCACCGCCTGCGCCGCGAACATCTGCCCGCGCGACACGCTCTGGATGCCCGCGCGGATGATTTCCGAGTAGTACGCGGCCTCGAACAGCGCAAAGGCCACCAGTGCAGAGGTCATGCGCAGGTCGGTCGCCGGCGACAGGTTGAAGATGTTCTGCAGCACCTGCGGGATGATCAGGAAGAACCACAGCAGCACCATCACCAGCGGGATGGAACGGAAGATGGTCACGTACCCCTGCGCAAACCAGTTCAGCGGCTTGAACGACGACAGCCGCATCATCGCCAGGATGGTGCCCCAGACGATGCCCACCACCACCGCGGTGACGGTGATCTTGAGCGAGACCATCATGCCCTCGCCCAGGACATCGAGCGTGGCAGGGGTGATGGAGGTGAAATCGAATGAATAAGCCATGGCGCCCCTTACTTGCCGCCGATAAAGCCGGGCACGCGCGTGCGGGCTTCCACCCAGCGCATGATCAGCATCACCGTCACGTTGATCAGCGCGTACATCAGCGTGACCGCGATGAACGATTCATACGGGCGCGCGGTGTAGTCCACCAGTTGCCGGCCCTGTGCGGCCAGTTCCAGCAGGCCGATGGTCGACGCCACCGCCGAATTCTTGAAGATATTCAGGAACTCGGAGGTCAGCGGCGGCACGATCACGCGGAACGCCATCGGCAGCAGCACGTGGCGGTACGTTTGCGGCAGCGTAAAGCCCATCGCCAGGCCGGCGTTCTTCTGCCCGCGCGCCAGCGAGTTGATGCCCGAGCGCACCTGCTCGCAGACCCGCGCGGCGGTGAAAGTGCCCAGGCACAGCATGGCGGCCAGGAACTGCTGCGCGAACGGGTTCATCTGCTTGATCGACTCGCCGCCGGGCAGCAGCTCGGGCATGACGAAATACCAGATGAACAGCTGCACCAGCAGCGGGATGTTGCGGAAGATTTCCACATAGGTGGCGGCGATGCCCGCCAACCACTTGTTGGGCACGGTGCGCAGCACGCCAAGCACCGAGCCGATGACCAGGGCGATGACCCAGGACGAGAGCCCCAGCGCAAGTGTCACCTTCAGGCCCGAGATCATCCAGTCCAGGTAGGTCTCGTTCTGGGCGGCCTGTTCGAGGAAGACTCCCCAATGCCAGTTGTAGTTCATGTTGCGTCCTCAAAAAGAAACGGAAGGACATGCCTTCCGTTTCACACTGCTGTCAACGGCAGGTCAGTCCAGCGCCTTGTCGTTCGGCGTCTTGAACAACGCCTTCATGTCTTCGGACAGCGGGAAGTCCAGGTTGAGGCCCTTCGGCGGCACCGGTTGCATGAACCACTTGGTGTACAGGGTGTTGATCGAGCCGTCCTTCATCATGCCGGAGATCACGGTATCGGACAGCTTCTTGAACTGCGGATCGTCCTTGCGGATCATGCAGCCATAGGACTCGCGCGATTGCGGCTTGCCCACCACGATCCAGTCGGCCGGGTTCTTGGCCTTGGCGCGCTCGCCGTACAGCAGCGCGTCATCCATCATGAACGCGACCGCGCGGCCCGATTCCAGCGTCAGGAACGACTGGCCGTGGTCCTTGGTGCTGATGATGTTCAGGCCCAGCTTCTGGTCATCGTTCATCTTGCGCAGCAGGCGCTCCGACGTGGTGCCGGCGGTGGTGACGATGTTCTTGCCCTTCAGGTCGGCCCAGTCCTTGATGCCGGCATCCTTCTTCACCATGATGCGCGTGCCGATGATGAAGATGGAGTTGGTGAAGGCAACCTGCTTCTGGCGTTCCAGGTTGTTGGTGGTGGAGCCGCACTCGATGTCGATGGTGCCGTTCTGCAGCAGCGTGATGCGGTTCTGCGAGGTGATCGGGATTTCCTTGACCTGCAGGTTCGGCAGCTTCAGCTGGTCCTTGATGGCTTCCACGATCTTCATGTTGATATCGTAGGAATAGCCGACTTGCCGCACGCCGCCCAGGTTGTAGTTGAACGGAATCGACGACTCGCGCACGCCCAGCGTGATGACGCCGGTGTCCTTGATCTTCTTCAGCGTGCCCGTCAGTTGTTCAGCTGCCTGTGCCGTCCCGCACATCACGCCCCCGGCAATCATCAGGGCAGCCAACTTGGCAAAATTCATAACATCTCCTTGACCATGAAGAGAAAGCGGGATTCTAGAGACAAAAACCCCACTGATGGAACAGTATTGCGCAGCATCCGCCGCAATACAACTGGGTTTTCTCCTAGAACCACACTTCAGGGCAATCACTGCGCACGGCATCCGGATATGACAACGCGGTCTCCGGCGCTAGCCGGAGACCGCGTCTGGCGGTCATAACCCAGGGGTGCCGGGACAATTGCTGCGTTGCACCATAGCAGTGCCTCGTCCCGGCTTTCCTGTCCTGCCTGTCAGGGATACAGGCCGCGCATCTCGCGCGCCTGCAGGATCCGCGTACAGGCCACGATAAACGCCGCCGTGCGCAGGGTCACCTTGTTGTCCTGTGCCACTTGCCAGATTGCCCGGAAGGCTTCTTGCATGATCCGTACCAGGCGCTGGTTGATCTCTTCCTCGGTCCAGAAGAAGCTCGAGAAATCCTGCACCCATTCGAAGTAGGACACGGTCACGCCGCCGGCGTTGGCGATCACGTCCGGGGCCACCAGGATATTGCGCTCGCGCAGGATGTCGTCCGCTTCCGGGGTGGTCGGGCCGTTGGCACCCTCGATCACCAGGCGGGCCTTGATCTGCGGCGCGTTCTCGGCCGTGATCTGGCCTTCCAGCGCGGCCGGGATCAGGATGTCGCAGTCGACTTCCCAGAACTGCGCGGTACGCAGGACTTCGCCGCGGAAGCCTTCGATGGTGCCGCTGTGCGAGGCGTATTCCATCAGCGCCGGCACGTCCAGGCCGGCCGGGTCGAACAGCGTGGTGCGGTGGTCCTGTACCGCCACCACCTTGGCGCCGGCCTCATGGAACAGCTTGGCGGCCACGGCGCCTACGTTGCCGAAGCCCTGCACCGCCACGCGCGCGCCCTTGATTTCCAGGCCGATATTGCGCGCGGCTTCGGAGCCGACCACGAACACGCCGCGGCCGGTGGCTTCGTGACGGCCGAGCGAGCCGCCCAGCGAGATCGGCTTGCCGGTCACCACGCCGGTGGCCGTGCTACCGGAGTTCATCGAGTACGTGTCCATCATCCAGGCCATGACCTGGGCGTTGGTGTTGACGTCCGGCGCCGGAATATCCTTGCTCGGCCCGATGATGATGTTGATTTCGCTGGTGTAGCGGCGCGTCAGGCGTTCCAGCTCGGCGTGCGAGAGCGTGCGCGGATCGACGCGGATGCCGCCCTTGGCACCGCCGTAGGGCACGTTGACCGCGGCGTTCTTCACCGACATCCAGGCCGACAGCGCCATCACTTCGGACAGGGTCACGTCCTGGTGGAAACGCACGCCGCCCTTGCCCGGGCCGCGCGACAGGTTGTGCTGCACGCGATAGCCCTCGAAATGGGCAATGGTGCCGTTATCCAGTTCGATGGGAACGTCGACGACCATCGCGCGCTTGGGGCGCTTCAGGGTTTCAACCCAGCGTGCCAGCGAGCCCAGGTAAGGCGTGACACGGTCGACCTGCTGCAGGTAGATGCCCCAGGGGCCGAGATTGTCGGCATTGAGGTAAGACGGGAGTGCGTGCTTTTGGCCAGCAATATTGGTCGGTGCTGCGGAAGACATCGGTTGGTTCCGGTGTGAAGAATGCCCGCAAGCTTAGGGGTGGCGCCCCACCCGAATCCAATGCCGTTTGCTCATCCCGTCATGCAAAACCTGCATAACCTTGTCATCTGGCGGAAACCGGGGCCCGGCAAGCTGGGGAGCCTGGGCCGCCGACAAGGTCGACCACACCTGGTCGACCAGCTGGCGCTTGCGCCGTGCTCCGGCACGGCGCTCGTTGCCGTTCTCGCCCGGGCGCTCGCGGTACAGGCGGATTTCCATGTCGATCGACAAGGGCAGCCCGCGCGCCGACTCGGCCCGCACCAGCCGGCCCGCGGCCACGTCCTCGCGTACCGCGCTTTCGGGCAGGAAGGCCATGCCGTGGCCGGCCAGCGCCATCACCTTGAGCGCCTCGGCCATGTCGGTCTCGTAGCATTTGTCGAGCTTGAGCGCCTCGGAGGTATCTGCCAACAGCAGGTCGACCATGCGGCCGAGGAAGGCGTTGGGCGTGTAACTGAGGAAAGGCACCGGCTTCTTGTCGGTGCCGGGCAGCCGGAACAGCGGCTTGCCGGCGGCGTCCGGCACGCTGTAGGGCGACAGCCGCTCGGTACCAAGCACCAGCATGTCGTACCGTGCCGGATCCAGCTGGATCGCCTGGCGCGCGTGGTGGTAGACCATCACCAGGTCGCAGCCGCCCTCCACCAGCATCAGCACCGCGTCGTGGACGTTGAGCGCGCGCAGCCGGCACGGCAGCGTGCCGATCCGGCGCTCCAGCGCCTTGAGCCATTCCGGGAAGAAGGTCAGCGACAGCGTATGCGGCACCGCGAACTCCAGCACCTGGGCGTTGGCCGAGCGCTGGCCGCGCATCAGCGCGCGGGTCTCGCTGACCTGCGCCAGCATGGCCAGCGCCTGCTCGTAGAACACCTTGCCGGCCGGGGTCAGGCTGGTGGGGTAGCTCGAGCGGTCGATCAGCTCGGTGCCGACCCACGCCTCCAGCGACTGGATGCGGCGCGAGAACGCGGGCTGCGTGACGTGGCGCAGCTCGGCCGAGCGCGAGAAGCTGTGCGTCTCGGCCAGGCTGACGAAGTCTTCAAGCCATTTGATTTCCATGACGCGGATTATCCACCCGCGCCGGGGCCTGCGTCACCTGCCCGGCAGCAAGCCGTCAGCCGCGATGCGCCCAGCCGGTCATGCGCTTCTCGACCACCGCAAACAGCTCGTACATCGCCATCGCCATCACTGCGATCACCACCAGCCCGGCAAAGGCCAGCGGCATCTTCATGGCCGAACCGGCCGACACCAGCAGGTAGCCGATGCCCTCGTTGGCGGCGTTCATCTCCGACACCGTGGTGCCGACAAAGGCCAGGGTGATCGCCACCTTCAGCGAGGCAAAGAAATACGGCATCGCACGCGGCAGCCCGACCTTGAACAGCACGTCGCGCCGCTTGGCGCCCAGCACGCGCAGCACGTCTTCCAGCTCCGGCTCCAGCGTGGCCAGCCCGGTGGCGATATTGACCATGATCGGGAAGAACGAGATCAGGAACGCGGTCAGGATCGCCGGGCCAGCGCCCAGGCCGAACCACACCACCAGGATCGGCACGAAGGCGGCCTTGGGCAGCGCATTGAAGGCCGTCATCAGCGGATAGCTGGCGGCATAGAGCAGCCGCGACGAGCCCATTGCCAGCCCCAGCAGCACGCCCACGGCGATGGCCACGGCGAAGCCCACCATGGTGGTCCAGAAGGTGCGCCACGCATGGCCGGCGATCACGTCGGCATATTCCACCAGCGAGGCCACGATCGCCGACGGCGTCGGCAAAATGAAGTCGGACACGCCGAAGGCCATGCACGCGCCCTGCCACAGCAGCAGCACCGCGGCCAGCAGCAGCCAGGGCGCCACGCGCTGCACGCGGCGCTCCTGCGCGGAAGTGAGAGTCATCATCGTAGCTTTGCCTTAGTGTTGCCGCACATGGCCGATCTTCTCGCGCAGCACGTGCACCAGGTCGGCAAAGGGCTCGGTATAGGTCAGTTCCAGGTCGCGCGGGCGCGGCAGGGTAATCTCCTTGCGCATCAGGATGCGGCCCGGGCGCTGGCTCATCACATAGACGGTGTCGGCCAGGAACACGGCCTCGCGCAGGTCATGCGTGACCAGGATCACGTTGAAGCGCTGCGCCTGCCACAGGTCGCGCAGCACGCACCAGAGTTCCTCGCGGGTAAAGGCGTCGAGCGCGCCGAAGGGCTCGTCCAGCAGCAGCATGCGCGGCTCGTGGATCAGCGCGCGGCAGATCGAGGCGCGCTGCTGCATGCCGCCGGACAGCTGCCACGGGTACTTGTCCTCGTAGCCGGACAGGCCCACCGTTTGCAGCAGCTTGCGGGCACGCTCGACGTACTCGCCGCGACGTGCGCGCAGGGTGGAGCGGTACGGCTCGACGATCTCCAGCGGCAGCATCACGTTGTCCAGCGTGGTGCGCCACGGCAGCAGCGTGGGCGCCTGGAAGGCCATGCCGACCTGCTTGAGCGGGCCGGTCACCTTCTGGCCGGCAATCTTCACGACGCCGCGCGTGGCCGGCTTGAGCCCGGTCGCCAGCTTCATGAAGGTGGACTTGCCGCAGCCGGACGGGCCGACGATGGCGATGAACTCGCCCGGCGCCACCTGCAGCGAGATGTCCTCGACCGCGAACTCGCCCTTGTGCGCCAGCTCGTCGTTATAGGCCAGCCAGACCCGGTTGAAATCGACAAAGGGTTCCGCGGCCGCGGGCGCGGCGCTCCCGCCGGACGCGGGCATGAAGGCAGCCTGGCGCGTCATCATCGGAGCACATCCAGTTCAGCCGCGCTGGGCAGGAACGCGTCGGTCCACAGCGCATCAGGGTTGATGCGGCCCTTGGTGCCAAAGGCGTCGGCCACCTGCGAGGCCATCAGCGACAGGCGCGGCTTGCTGATGCGCCCGAAGCCCTCGGCCTTCGCGTCCGGCGACTTGACCACACTGTCCAGCGCCAGCTTCAGCCGGCGCACTTCCAGCTTCTCGTCGATGATGCCATCGCGCGCCTTGACCGCCTTGATGCCCTCTTCCGGACGGGCGATCACGTCGCGCGCCGACTTGCTGAAGGCCCGCAGGAAGGCCTTCACTGCCTCCGGGTTCTTCTTCATGAATTCTTCAGACGTGATCACCGCGTTGCCGTACAGCTTCACGCCGAACTGCGGGTACGGCAGCACCACGATGTCTTCATCCTTCACGCCGCGCGCGTTCAGGTTCAGGATCGAGGTGAACGAGAACCCGGTGATGGCATCGAGGTCGCCGCGCGTGAGCATGGTCTCGCGCAGCGTCGGGTCCATCGCCTGCCAGCTGAACGAGGACGCCTGCAGGCCGTTGGCCTTGGCGAAGATCGGGAAGGCGCGGCGGCCGGCGTCGAACACCGGCGCGCCCATGCGCTTGCCGGCGAGATCCTTCGGTGCGCGGATGCCGGACTTCTTCAGCGCGAGGACGGCCGCGGGCGTGTTGTTGTAGACCATCATCACGGCCACCGGCTTGTTCTTCGCGTCCGGGTTGTTGCCGTAGAACTCCATCACCGACGACATATCGGCGAAGCCCATGTCGTACGTGCCCGAGGCCACGCGGTTGACCACGTTGCCCGAGCCGTTGCCGGCGTCGATCGAGACGTCGAGCTTCTCGGCCTTGTAGTAGCCCTTCTGCTCGCCCAGCAGGAACAGTGCCGCCGGCCCTTCGAAGCGCCAGTCCAGTTGGAAGCGGACCTTGGTTGGTGCAGCCTGCGCGTGGGCCGCGCCGGCGAATTGTGTCGACAGCACCAGGCTGGTGCCGATCATCACGCCGAGCTTCAGCAGGCGGCGCCGAGCCGCGTTGCGGGACGCGCCCGTGCCGGTATGCGCATTGTTCTCGGCGGCAGCGGCGCAAACGCCGGGGGACGCTGGCGCAGCGTGGAAATAAGGCATGGACTCTCTCCGTTGACCGTGATCTCGGAAAGAGTCGTCCGCAAGGGACGTGCCAGGTTTTGAAGCCCCGTTTCAGGGCGTGCCCGCAAGCGATTGCCGACCCAAAAACGTGCGAGGCGATTGCCGCAGCGGTATCGTCGGCAATGATTGTCGACAATGCCCGCCACCCTTGGTGCACGTGGATGCAGGAGAACGCAGTCCCGTCAGGCGTCCTGCGTGGCGTCGCCCACATCGAGTGCCAGCGCGTCCGCGCTCACGGCTTCGCCGCCCTTGGCGGCGGCGCGCGCCTGGATGTCCCACATCTCGGCATAGCGGCCACGCGCGCGCATCAGTTCGGCATGGGTGCCGCGCTCGACGATGCGGCCGTGGTCCATCACCAGGATCTGGTCGGCATGCACGACGGTGGACAGCCGGTGCGCGATCAGCAGCGTGGTGCGGTTCTGCGCCAGCCGCATCAGCTCGGCCTGGATCGCCTGCTCGGTGCGTGAATCCAGCGCCGAGGTGGCTTCGTCGAAGACCAGCACCGGCGGGTTCTTCAGCAGCGTGCGCGCGATCGCCACGCGCTGCTTCTCGCCGCCGGACAGCTTCAGGCCGCGCTCGCCCACCGGGGTGTCGTAGCCCTGCGGCAGCTCGCGGATAAAGGTGTCGATCTGCGCGGCGCGCGCGGCGGCGATGACCTCGTCGCGGCTGGCGTCGGGCCGGCCGTAGGCGATGTTGTAGAAGATGCTGTCGTTGAACAGCACGGTGTCCTGCGGCACGATGCCGATGGCGCGGCGCAGGCTGTCCTGCGTGATCGTGCGGATGTCCTGGCCGTCGATCTCGATGGCGCCGCCGTTGACGTCATAGAAGCGGAACAACAGCCGCGCCAGCGTCGACTTGCCCGAGCCGCTGTGCCCCACCACCGCGGTGGTGGTGCCCGCCGCGATGGTGAAGTCCACGCCGTCCAGGATCAGCCGGTCCGGCTCATAGCTGAAGCGCACGTCGCGAAAACGCACCTGCGCGCCGTTCACCTGCAGCGGCTGCGCGCCAGGCGCGTCGGCCACCTCCTGGTTGGTGCCCAGAAGCACGAACATGCGGTCCATGTCGGTGGTGGCCTGCTTGATCTCGCGGTAGATCACGCCAAGGAAGTTCAGCGGGATATAGAGCTGGATCATGAGCGTATTGACCAGCACCAGGTCGCCCAGCGTGAGCTTGCCGTCGACCACGCCCACGGTGGCGCGCCACAGGATCAGGATCAGCCCCAATGCGATGATGGTCTGCTGGCCGAAGTTCAGGAACGACAGCGAATTCTGCGAGCGGATTGCGGCGGTGCGGTACTTGCGCAGGTTCTCGTCGTAGCGCTGCGCTTCATACTCTTCATTGCCGAAGTACTTGACGGTCTCGAAGTTGAGCAGGGAATCGATCGCCTTCTGGTTGGCGCGCGAATCCAGCTCGTTCATGCGGCGGCGGAAATGCGTGCGCCACTCGGTCACCACGATGGTGAAGACGATATAGCCCAACAGCGCGCAGCCGGTGATGGCCGCGAACCAGATGTCGTAGTGCAGGATAAAGAAGCCGATCACCAGCCCCATTTCCACCAGCGTGGGCAGGATGCTGTACAGCGAATACGAGATCAGCGACTGGATGCCGCGCGTGCCGCGCTCGATGTCGCGGCTCATGCCGCCGGTCTGCCGGTCCAGGTGGAAACGCAGCGACAGCGCGTGCAGGTGCCGGAACACCTGCAGCGCGATCTCGCGCACCGCGCTCTGCGTGACCTTGGAAAAGAGCATCTCCCGCAACTCGGTGAACAGCGTCGCCGACAGCCGCAGCAGCCCGTAGGCAACGATCAGCCCCACCGGCACCGCCAGCAGCGCGCGCGGATCGCCCGGTTGCAGGTTCATGCTGTCGATCAGCTGCTTCATCAGCACCGGCACGCCCAGGTTGGCCACCTTGGCGGACACCAGGCACGCCAGCGCCAGCATCACGCGCCACTTGTAGTGCCAGACGTAGGGCAGCAGGTTGCGCACCGTCTGCCAGTCGCTGCGCGGCGCGCGCTGACCGGGAAAGAGCGTGTTTGAAGCAGGAGCGGGGGCCGGCTCAGCGGTCGTGGAATAGCGGCGCATACGTTAGAATTCAGGCCAATGCACGATTGTCGCAGAGTTCGCATTACGTGGCAGGCGAAGGGTCTTTCGCCCCGCCCCGCCTCCTTCCGCAGTCCACCACACACCGTCATGAACGCTCCCCACACCGTCCCCGCCCTGCCCGCCGGCAAGAATCCCGCTCTGCGCGTGGTGCCCATGCCCGCCGACGCCAATGTGCACGGCGACGTGTTCGGGGGCTGGATCATGGCGCAGGTGGATATCGCCGGCTCGATCCCGGCGGTGGAACGCGCCCAGGGCCGCGTGGCCACCGTCGCGGTCAACTCCTTCCTGTTCAAGCATCCGGTGTTCGTTGGCGACCTGGTCAGCTTTTATGCGGACATCGTCAAGACCGGCCGTACCTCGATCACGGTGTCGGTCGAGGTCTATGCGCAACGGATGCGCCACAGCAATGAGATCGTCAAGGTGACCGAGGCCACGCTGACGTATGTGGCGACGGATGAATCGCGGCAGCCGCGGGTGTTGCCGTCGGCTTGAGCGCCTTCGCCCCCGATTGCAAAAAGCCGCCTGCGTAAAAGCAGGCGGCTTTTTTCCTTTCCGGGGCTCCGGCCGGCCTACTCGAATTTCGTAAAATCCGGCTTGCGCTTCTGGAAGAAGGCAGCAAACGCCTCTTTCGCCTCCGGCGCCGCCAGCATCCTGCGGAACACCGCGCCCTCGTCGGCCATCTGCTTTTCCACCGCCGCCATATCCCCCGCCTTCATCAGCCGCTTGGTCTCGCGCAGCGAGGACGCCGGCAGGGCCGCCAGCTTGCGCGCCTGCTGCAGGGCAAAGTCGTGCAGTTCGGCCACTGGCAGCACCCGCGTCACGAGCCCGATCTCCAGCGCCTCTTGCGCGCTGAAGGCTTCGCCCAGCAGCAGCTTCTCGGCCGCGCGCTGGTAGCCGACCAGCCGCGGCAGCAACAAGCTCGAGGCTGCCTCGGGGCACAGGCCCAGTTGCACGAACGGCAGCGACAGCTTGGCCGTATCGGACGCATAGACCAGGTCGCAATGCAGCAGCATGGTCGTGCCCACCCCGACCGCGGCACCGCTGACGGCTGCCACGATCGGCTTGGTGGCGTGGCTGATCTGGTAGAGGAACTGGAACACCGGCGCCTGCTCGGCGCCTTCGCCCGCGGCAGGCGGGCGCTGCATGAAGTCTTCCAGGTCGTTGCCGGCGGTAAAGATCTCTGGCTTGCCGCGCAGCAGGATGGCGCGCACGGTGCGGTCGGTCTCGGCCGCGCGCAGGGCGTCGGCCATGGCCTGGTACATCGCCGCGGTAATGGCGTTCTTCTTGTCGATACGGTCGAACTCGATGGTCAGGATGCCCTGCTCGATGCCGGTGCGGATGCTCATGGTGTCCTCGTCTGTGGATGCATTGCTTGGAGGGTTATTCAAAAGGCGGCGGCGATTCGGAAAGATAGCTCAGCCCGAACGCGCGCGCGCCGACATTCAGCGCCACCGTCAGGCTCATCGGCGCCAGCATCAGCGCCACGCCCTGGCCGCGCGCGGTGCGCTCCAGCGACTGGAAGGCCGGCATCGCGCGCACGGCGTCGAGCGGGCCGGCATAGCAGACAGAGATCGCCGGCACCATCAGGTCGCCGCCGCGGATGCATTGCTCTGCATGCTGCAGCACGCGGCGCGCACCTTCCTCGGAGCCGCGCGCCTTGGCGATGGCGTCGGTGTGCCCGCGGTGCATGCGCACCACCGGACGGATATTGAAGGCGCTGCCCATCACATAGCGCCCCCAAGTGATGCTGCCCTCGCCCTTCTGGCGCGCGCGGGTGTACATGTAGAGCAGCTCGTCGGGCACCAGGAACATATGGGCGGCATCGCGCAGGCGCGTCTCGACCGCTACCTGCACCGCTTGGGGGCTGGCGCCGGCGGCCGCCATGCGCGCGGCTTCACGCACGATCAGCGCCTGGCCCGGCCCGATCGCGCCGGTGTCGACCACGGTCAGGTCGAACAGGCCGGTGCGCCCGGCTTCCTTGCGCAGGCGCACGCTGCGCGCCACGGTGCCGATCACCGCGCCGGTGGCATGCGCATACAGCTTGCTGCGCGAACTGGCGATGGTGAACAGGATGGCGCGGTCGCAGTGGGCCACCACGTTGTGCAGCAGGTGTTCTTCCAGCTCGCGCTCGAGCAGCGGGATCGATTCGGCGTAGTGGTCCTGCCGGCCGACCAGGTATCGCTGGTAGAGCGTGGGCAGCGCGTCTTCATCGCGCGTATCGGCGACGAAATGCTCGCCCGCGCGGATGCGGAACGGAATCGTGTGGACCTTCAGCTGGGCCATGACGTCGCGCGGCAGATCGCACGCGGCATCAGCCAGGATGGCTGTCTCCTGCATATTGTTGTCTCCACAGAACCCGTTTCACCATGAAGAAGGAGACGCGTTCAAGCCAGGCGCGGCGCAGGCTAGGCGCGGGCCGCCGGCCTTGGTCATTCCAAGGTCAAGGCCCGTAACGACGCATGCGCCGCGCCTGGCTTGAACCCGAAGGGAAGGCTGCTGCCGGTACTGCTTTCTTCACCTGACAGAAGGGCGGGACAGTTCCGAGGAACCGTCCCGCAGGCGCGTTCAGACGCGCTCGAAGATACCTGCTGCGCCCATGCCCGTGCCAACGCACATGGTCACCATGCCGTACTTCAGGTTGTGGCGGCGCAGCGCGTGCACCACCGTGGCCGAACGGATCGCACCGGTGGCACCCAGCGGGTGGCCCAGCGCAATCGCGCCGCCCATGCGGTTGACCTTGGCCGGATCCAGTTGCAGGTCGCGCATCACTGCCAGCGACTGCGCGGCAAAGGCTTCGTTCAGTTCGATCCAGTCGAGCTGGTCCTGGGTCAGCCCCGCGGCCTTCAGCGCCGCCGGAATCGCTTCCTTGGGGCCGATGCCCATGATCTCGGGCGGCACGCCGCGCACCGCGAACGAGACGAAGCGCGCCAGCGGCACCAGGTTGAACTGCTTGAGGATCTTTTCCGAAACCAGGATCAGCGCGCCGGCGCCGTCGGAGGTCTGCGAGCTGTTGCCGGCGGTGACGCTGCCCTTGCTGGCAAACACCGGGCGCAGCTTGCCCAGGCCTTCCAGCGAGGTCTCCGGGCGCGGGCCTTCATCCAGCGAGATCGTGCGCGTCTTCACGTTCACCTGGCCGCTGGCGAGGTCGGGGAAGCGCTCAACGACCTCGATCGGCGTGATCTCGTCCTTGAACTCGCCGGCCTGCTGCGCGGTGATGGCCTTCTGGTGCGAGGCCAGCGAGAACGCATCCTGGTCCTCGCGGCTGACCTGCCATTGCTGCGCCACCTTCTCGGCAGTCAGGCCCATGCCATAGGCGATGCCCACGTTCTCGTCGCGGGTGAAGATCTCCGGCGACATCGATGGCGAGTTGCCCATCATCGGCACCATGCTCATCGATTCCACGCCGGCGGCGATCATCACGTCGGACTCGCCCACGCGGATGCGGTCGGCCGCCATCGCCACCGCGCTCACGCCCGAGGCACAGAAGCGGTTGACGGTAATGCCGCCCACGGTATTGGGCAGGCCCGACAGCAGCGCGCCGATGCGCGCCACGTTCAGGCCCTGCTGCGCTTCAGGAATCGCGCAGCCGACGATGGCGTCTTCGATCAGCTTCGGGTCCAGGTTCGGCACCTGCGCCACGGCAGCCTTCAGGATGGTGGCCAGCAGGTCGTCGGGACGCGTGTTCTTGAACGCGCCCTTCGGGGCCTTGCCGATCGGCGAGCGGGTGGCCGCAACGATATATGCGTCTTGCAATTGTTTCATGATGTCGGTTCCTCGCTTGCCCTGTTAGTTACGCACCGGCTTGCCGGTCTGCAGCATGCCCATGATGCGCTCCTGCGTCTTGCCGGTGCCGAGCAGATCGACAAAGGCCTTGCGCTCCAGCGCCAGCAGCCAGTCCTCGCTCACCAGCGAACCGGCCTCGACGTCGCCGCCGCACACGGCTTCTGCAATGCGCGAAGCGATCAGGAAATCGTGCGCCGAGATAAAGCCGCCGTCGCGCATATTGACCAGCGATGCCTTGATGGTGGCGATGCCGGAGCGGCCGGCCACCGGGACCAGCGTCGGCAGCGGCGCGCGGTAGCCGGCACTGGCCAGCGCGCGCACTTCGTTCCGCGCCACGTACAGCAGCTCATGCACGTTGAAGACGATCCTGTCGGACGGCTGCAGGTAGCCCATCTGGCGCGCTTCCAGCGCCGAGGCCGAGACCTTGGCCATGGCCGCGCTCTGGAAGCGGCTGGTCAGGAACTGCAGGTAGTTGGTACTTCCGGCGGCCTGTGCCGCGCGTGCGGCCGCCAGCGCGGCTTCCTTCAGGCCGCCGCCGGCCGGCACCAGGCCCACGCCCACTTCAACCAGGCCGATATACGTTTCCAGCGCAGCCACGCGCGCAGCCGAATGCAGCATCAGCTCGCAGCCGCCGCCCAGTGCAATGCCGGACGCCGCGGACACCACCGGCACCGAGGCGTACTTCACGCGCATCATGCCGTCCTGGAACTTCTTCACGAATGGCTCGATGCCCTTGGCGCCACCCATCATGAACGCGGGCATGGCCGCTTCAAGGTTGGCGCCGGCAGAGAACGGGCCACCCGGGGCGCCCAGCTGCAGCGAGGTCGGCTGCCACACCACCAGGCCCTTGTAACCGGCTTCGGCCAGGTCGATGGCGCGGGTCAGGCCGTCGATCACGTCCGGCCCGATGGTGTTCATCTTGCTCTTGAACGAAACCACCAGCACGTCGTCCTGGCCTTCGCTCACCCAGATGCGCACGGCGTCGTTCTCTTCGACGGTGCGGCCCGCCTTGCGCGGATCGGCCGCGGCAGTGCCCTTGATCGCGGCACGGAATGCCTGGCGCTGGTACACCGGCAGCGTGCTGCGCGCGACGAACGACTGCGCCGCCGGCGACCACGAACCAGCGGCGGCATGCACGCCCTGGTTCTCTGCCACCGGGCCCTCGAATACCCATGCCGGCAGCGGCGCGGCCGACAGCGCCTTGCCGGCTTCCACGTCTTCCTTCACCCACTCGGCCACCTGCTTCCAGCCGGCCGACTGCCAGTCTTCGAACGGACCCGAGTTCCAGCCGAAGCCCCAGCGGATCGCCAGGTCGATATCGGCGGCGGAACCGGCGATCTGCTCCAGGTACACAGCGATATAGTGGAACACGTCGCGGAACACTGCCCACAGGAACTGCGCCTGCGGGTTGGTCGACTCGCGCAGCAGCTTGATGCGCTCGGCCGCATCCTTCTTCAGCATGCGCACCACGATCTCGTCGGCCTTCTTGCCGGCATCGACATACTGGCCGGTCCTGGCGTCGAGCACCTTGATGGCCTTGCCTTCCTTCTTGTAGAAGCCCGCGCCGGTCTTCTGGCCCAGCGCGCCCGCATCGACCAGGCCCTTGAGCACGGCCGGGGTCTTGTACACCGGTGCGAACGGATCGTCGTGCAGGGTGTCCTGCATGGTCTTGATCACGTGCGCCATGGTGTCCAGGCCGACCACGTCCGCGGTGCGGAACGTGGCGGACTTGGCGCGGCCCAGCTTGGAGCCGGTCAGGTCATCGACCACGTCGAACGGGATGCCGAACTTCTCGGCTTCGGCAAACACGGCCAGGATCGAGAAGATGCCGACGCGGTTGGCGATGAAGTTGGGCGTGTCCTTGGCGCGCACCACGCCCTTGCCGAGCGTGGTGGTCAGGAAGGCTTCGAGCTGGTCCAGGATCTGCGGCTGCGTGGTCGCGGTCGGGATCAGCTCGACCAGGTGCATGTAGCGCGGCGGGTTGAAGAAGTGCACGCCGCAGAAGCGCGACTTCAGGTCCGCATCAAACCCGTCGGACAGCGCGGTGATCGACAGGCCCGAGGTGTTGGTCGCGAAGATCGCGTGCGAGGCCAGGTGCGACGCGACCTTCTGGTACAGGTCGTGCTTCCAGTCCATGCGCTCGGCGATCGCCTCGATCACCAGGTCGCATTCCTTGAGCAGCGCGATGTCGTCCTCGTAGTTGGCCGCCTGGATCAGGCCGGCCTCTTCCTTGATGCCCAGCGGCGCGGGCGAGAGCTTCTTCAGGTTCTCGATGGCGCGCAGCGCGATGCCGTTCTTGGGGCCTTCCCTGGCAGGCAGGTCGAACAGCACCACGGGCACGCGCGCATTGATC
Source organism: Cupriavidus necator (assembly GCA_022041995.1). Classification (GTDB taxonomy): domain Bacteria; phylum Pseudomonadota; class Gammaproteobacteria; order Burkholderiales; family Burkholderiaceae; genus Cupriavidus. Next base: position 690,006 of record CP074381.1, on the reverse strand, counting down.
AGGTGGGCGGCAATCTGCGCCCCCATGACGCCGGCACCCAGCACGGCGACTTTCTTGACGATGAAATTGGACATGCTCGCTCCTGGATTAGTGAGCGTTGAGGTAAGAGTCAGGGCACGCTTCCAATGCTTGCGGTGTGCTCCCCTCTCTCATTTATGGAGAGGGGTTGGGGAGAGGGCTGGAGCTTCCATGAGCGATTGCGCATAACGACCTCCCGCCCTCTCCCCCGGCCCCTCTCCCGCTAGCGGGAGAGGGGAGCAAACCAGCGGCAAAGGAAGCCGCCCCGGCAAATCAGAACAGGTCTGCGTCCAGCGCCATCAGCGTGGCCGAACCGGCGCGCGCCTTGCGGATCTCTGCGGCGGTTTCCGGCAGCAGCCTGGCAAAGTAGAAGCGTGCCGTGGCCAGCTTGGCGGTGCAGAACTTGTCGCCGCTCGCTTCCTTCTCCAGCGCGATCTTGGCCATGCGGGCCCAGAAGTACGAGAACACCAGGTGGCCCACCACGCGCAGGTACGGCACCGCGGCGGCGCCCACCTCGTCGGCATTGCCCATCGCCTTCATGCCGATTTCCATGGTCAGCTTCTGCACCTTGTCGCCAATGTCGGCCAGCGGGTTGATGAACTCCTGCATGGCTTCGTTGGTGCCTTCGGCTTCAACGAAGCCATGCACGATCTTGCCGAAGGCCTTCATCCGGGCGCCCATGTCGCCCAGGATCTTGCGGCCCAGCAGGTCCAGTGCCTGGATGGTGTTGGTGCCTTCGTAGATCATGTTGATGCGCGCATCGCGCACATACTGCTCCATGCCCCACTCGGCGATGTAGCCGTGGCCGCCGAACACCTGCATGCCCTCGTTGGTGGACGTGAAAGCGTTGTCGGTCAGGAAGGCCTTGATCACCGGCGTGAGCAGCGCGACCAGGTCGCCGGCCTGCTTGCGCACGGCTTCGTCAGGATGCGACAGCTCGCGGTCGATCTGCAGCGCGGTCCAGTAGCTGAAGGCGCGGCCGCCTTCGACATAGGCCTTCTGCGTCAGCAGCATGCGGCGCACGTCCGGATGCACGATGATCGGGTCGGCGGGCTTGTCCGGCGCCTTCGGGCCGGTCAGCGCGCGCATCTGCAGGCGGTCCTTGGCGTAGGCCAGCGAGTTCTGGTACGCAACTTCGGTCAGGCCCAGGCCCTGCGCGCCCACGCCCAGGCGGGCGGCGTTCATCATCACGAACATGGCGTTCAGGCCCTTGTTGGGCTCGCCCACCATCCAGCCGCGCGCGCCATCCAGGTTCATTACGCAGGTGGCGTTGCCGTGGATGCCCATCTTGTGCTCGATCGAGCCGCACTTGATGCCGTTGCGTTCGCCCGGGTTGCCGTTGGCATCGGGGATGAACTTGGGCACCACGAACAGCGAGATGCCCTTGGTGCCGCCCGGCGCGTCCGGCAGGCGCGCCAGCACCAGGTGGATGATGTTCTCGGCCATGTCGTGCTCGCCGGCCGAGATGAAGATCTTGGTGCCCGAGATCAGGTACGAACCGTCAGCCTGCGGCTCTGCCCTGGAACGCAGGATGCCGAGGTCGGTGCCGCAGTGCGGCTCGGTCAGGCACATGGTGCCGGTCCACACGCCGGAGACCAGCTTGGGCAGGTAGGTCTGCTGCAGTTCGGGCGTGCCGTGCGCGTGAAGCGCTTCGTACGCGCCGTGCGACAGGCCCGGGTACATGGTCCAGGCCTGGCCGGCCGAGTTCAGCATCTCGTAGACCACATTGTTGATCACGATCGGCAAGCCCTGGCCGCCGAATTCGGGATCGCACGCCAGCGCCGGCCACCCGGCTTCGACGTACTGCTGGTAGGCTTCCTTGAAGCCGGTGGGGGCCTTCACCACGCCGTCGCCGACGTAGGTGCAGCCTTCGCGGTCGCCCACCTGGTTGAGCGGGAACACGACGTCCGAGCAGAACTTGCCGGCTTCCTCGATGACCTGGTTGATGGTGTCCGCGTCGATGTCCGCGTGCGGCGGCATCGCCTTGAGTTCGGCTTCGGCGCCGAGCAGTTCATGGAGCACGAACTGCATGTCGCGCAACGGTGCGGTGTACTGGCCCATCTGAGACTCCTTGGAGTTATGCGATGCCGCCACGCCGCCCGTCCCGCTTGCGCGATACGGTCCGACCGGGGCGGCCTCAGGTACGGTAAGACTGAATCAGCTTGTTGAGCGCGACCATGGCAAGCTCGGCACTGTCAGGCAGGCGCAGGAAACGGGCGTCATGATGCAAGCCTAGTTCAAGGCTGTACATCTCGAACAGCATCAGGCGCGGATCGCAGTCCGCGCGCAGATGCCCTTCCTCCCGCGCCTGGTTGATGGCGCGCGTGAGCGCTGCCCGCCAGATGGTGACGCTCTTGACCAGCTCGTCACGCACCAGGCTGCCGGCACGGTCGTCGTACTCCACGGCGCCGCTGATGTAGATGCATCCAGTCGTCACTTCCTGGATGCGCTTCTCCATCCAGCGCCGCACCATCGACCATAGCCGGGGCAGGCCGCGCGGCTCCTGCAGCGAGGGATAGAAAACCTCCTGCTCGAACCGGCGGTGATACTCCCGCACCACTTCCACCTGCAGGTCTTCCCGCGAACCGAAATGCGCGAAGACACCGCTCTTGCTCATCTGCATGCGTTCCGCGAGCAGGCCGATGGTCAGACCTTCAAGCCCGTCGCGGGACGACAATTCCAGTGCGGCATCCAGAATTGCCACGCGCGTCATTTCACCCTTGCGCATTGGCGCGGGGAGGCGGCGGCGGATTCGAGACGGGCTGACTGGTGTCGCATGTTTTTTCTCCGTTCTGCGGGGCCCTGCTGCGGCCCCGCGTATGACCCTGACGTTGCATTCTTTGCTTGCGGCCGACCGGCGGAATTGCCGGTGCATACCGCGAATGCACGCAGTCTAAGCCAAAAAAGAACGGTCGTTCAGATTATTCTGGCGCAGCAGCCGACCATCAAGCTTTTAATTAGACCGCTGTTTCTAAACGGACTGCAATGCAGCATGTCCTTCATGTCGGTCATGGCTTGCGCGGCAACCGTTTGCTGCCAGCGCCCTGCCGCATGGCAGCAAACGCACAGCGCGCTCGCCGCTACTGTTCAGTAGCGCCCTGTGACACCAGCAATGATGACACCCAGGCGCAGCAGCATATAGGCCGCCCAGTTGGCCAGCCGGTGCAGCGGCGAGCGGCGAGCATGCACCTCCGGCATCACGCGCACGCTGCGATGCGCAATGGCGTATTCCAGTGCGGTACGCAGTTCAGCGGCGAAGGCCGCATCATAAACGGCGACGTTGGCTTCGCGCGCAAGCAGCAGGCTGAACGGGTCCATATTGCTCGACCCGACTGTGGCCCAGGCCTCGTCCACCACACCCACCTTGGCGTGCAGGAAGCTCTCGGCATACTCGTAGATCTCGACGCCGGCCTCCAGCAGCGAGGCGTACAGCGCATGGGTGGCGTAGTGCTGCAGCCGGTATTCGACCCGGCCCTGCAGCAGCAGCCGCACACGCACGCCGCGCGCGCGGCAGGCCAGCAGCGCGCGCCGCATCTTGTGCCCAGGCAGGAAGTAGGCGTTGGCAAGGATCACGTCGTGGCGCGCGGCACCCAGCGCGCGCAGGTATTCGCGCTCGATGGTGCGGCGGTTGCGCAGGTTGTCGCGCAGCAGCAGCGCGGCGCGTACGCCGCCCGCGGCTTCCGGGCGCGGCGGCAGGTCGGTGACCAGCGGGTAGTCGGCCACCGCGGCGGCGCGTTCGGTGCCGTGCATATCGCGCAGCGACAACCGCCACCAGAGCCGCTCGGCGGACAGCGCAATGCCGTCCACCAGCGGGCCGCTGACCTGCACCGCGAAGTCATAGCGCGGCCCCAGGTTGGCACCATCGAACGGGCCGTGGTTGTGGTCGTCGATGATATTGATGCCGCCGACGAAGGCCACGCGCCGGTCGATCACCGCCAGCTTGCGGTGCAGCCGGCGCAGGTGGCGCCGCGCCAGCCGGAAGCCGCGCAGCATGCGGAAGACGCGCAGTTGCACGCCGCCGGCGCGCAGCCGCGCGGCCAGCTCGACGGGCATGTCGCCGGCGCCGAATCCGTCCACCGTCACGCGCACCACCACGCCGCGCGCGGCGGCGCGGATCAGCGCGTCGCTGACTGCGCGGCCGATCTTGTCATCGGCATAGATGTAGGTTTCCAGCATCACCTGGAACGCGGCCTGGTCGATGGCGGCGATCAGCGCGGGAAGAAGTCCTGGCCGCCGTGCAGCAGCCGCACCGCATTGCCGGTGGTGGGCTTGCCGCGGCGCCAGGTCCAGCGCAGCATGCGGCGGCGCGGCGCGTGGTCGTCGGCCGCGGCCGGGCCGTGCGCGCGGGCGTCGGCGTGCGCGGCCTGGCCTGCCGCGCGGTCCGCCGGGACCTCGGCGCCGTCGGCATGAGCGGAGTGGGATATCCGTGACATGCCGTGATTATCGGACAGATTGCCTGGCGCAAGGCGCCGCGCGCACATTGGTGGGCGCATCTCTGCTATCGTCGATGCTGATGCTTGCCTGCGCAGCCTGCGACAGGCAATCGACTACTGACGCCCCCACGGAACCCATTGTGAAGGTATTCGGCATTACCGGGTCGTCCGGCAGCGGCAAGACCACGCTGCTGGACCAGCTCATCCCCTGTTTCGTCGCCGCCGGCCTGCGCGTGGCCGGCGTCAAGCACACCCACCACGGCTTTGACCCCGACACGCCCGGCAAGGACTCGTGGCGCATGCGCGAGGCCGGCTGCGCCAATGTCGTGCTGGTCGGTGCGCGCCACCTGACGCTGATGCGCCACTATCCGGAGGCGGTGCCCTCGCCTGAGCTGGACGACGCGCTCGCCGTGCTGCCGCCCGGCACCGACCTGGTGCTGGTGGAGGGCTACAAGCGCAGTGATTTTCCCAAGCTGGAGGTATATCGCCCGGCACTGGGGCGCGCGCCGCTGTGGGACGAGGTGCCGGGCGTGGTGGCGGTGGCAAGCGACGACCCTGCCGCAGTGGCCGCCATGACCGCGCTGCCGGTGCTGGACCTGAACGACCCGCAGGCGGTATTCGCTTTCATCCGCGACTATGCGGCCAGCGTGCGCTGAATTCAGGCGGCCTTGCCGGCGGGCTCCGCGCGCATGGCCAATTCGCCCTGCGGATGTCCCAGTTCCGCCACCAGCGGCACGTGATCCGAGCGCTGCGCCCAGTCGCGGCCGGTCAGCGCATGCGCGCGCTCGATCTCATAGCCGCGCACATAGATGCGGTCGAGCTGCCACCACGGCATATGGCTGGGGAAGGTATGCAGACGCGCACCACGCGCGTGCGAGGCCTCGACCGCGCCCAGCGTATTGCAGATCTGCGCATCGAGCCGGTGGTTCCAGTCGTTGAAGTCGCCGGCGATCACCAGCGGCATGCCGGCCGGGACCACGTTGCGCACGCGCTCCACCAGGGCCTCGGCCTGGCGCGCGCGGCTGCGCGCGAACAGGCCGAAATGCACGCAGATCAGGTGGGTTTCCACCCCGTGCACATCCGCCACCGCATGCAGCAGCCCACGCTGTTCGAAGCGGTGGTCGGATATATCCAGGTTTTCGGACATCAGGATCGGGTGGCGCGACAGGATCGCGTTGCCGTGATGGCCGTAGTCATAGACCGCGTTGCGTCCGTAGACCGAGTGCGGATAGGCGTCAGTGGCCAGGTAGTTGAGCTGCGTATGCTCCGGATCGAACAGCGCCGCAGCCACCAGCCGGTCGTTGCGGTCCTGCACTTCCTGCAGGAAGACGATGTCCGCATCCATCGCATGCAGGCCGGCGCGCACGTTCTGGATGCGCGGGCGCCGCGAGATGCCGGTCACTCCCTTGTGGATGTTGTAGGTGACCACGCGCAGCTTCATGGCTGCGCTCCGTACACCGCCTGGCGCTCGCCGGCGCCGGGGCCGGCCGCGCGCCAGGCCAGCTGGCGGATGGCCTCGGCATTGCTGCTGGAAAAGCACTGCTGCGCTGCCTGCTCCCACGGCAGCCACTTGTATTGCAGGTGTTCGCGTGGCGCCAGCATCACTGGCAGCGCCTCCGACACGCGCAGCCCGAACCAGTGCTCGGTATTGCGCGTGACGCCTTCGGCGTAGCGGTGGCGCCACTGCGGGTAGATCTCGTACTGGATGGTGTGGCCCCAGTCGGCCAGCTGGTGCTCGCCGGCGATGATGCCGGTTTCCTCGGCCACTTCACGCGCGGCGGTCAGGGCCAGGGGTTCGTCCAGGGTGTCGAGGCTGCCGGTCACGGACTGCCAGAACCCCGGGCGATCGGCGCGTTCCAGCAGCAAGACTTGAAGATCTGGCGTGTACATCACCACCAGCACGGATTCCGGGATCTTGTAGGACATGGGTCTGGGCGAAAGGACAAACCCAAGGATAGCGCAGCCGCGCCACGTTGCCACGCGAAAGCGTCGCGGCGCCCGCCCGAGGCGACCGTCGGCGGTCTTCAGGCGGCGCTGCGCGCGCCATGCGTGGCATGGGGTGCCAGGTACGGCTCGTCGGCGGCGGTGCGCTGCCAGGTGTCGAACACCTGGGGCGAATCGCCATGGCCCCACGCGGCACGCAGCTGGTCCATCAGCGGCGCCAGCGCCTGGCGGTAGCGCTTGGACGCGCCATGTGCGTGCGTGGCCAGGGCGTCGGCGCGGTGCCGGACCTCGCCCTGCAGCCTTGTGCGCTCCAGCGCAATTTCCTTCTCGCGCTGCCCCAGCGCGTTGTACTTCTGGATCAGGAAGCGCTGGTAGTCGCCGCCATCCATGCCCTGCGCCGCCTGCGCGTTGACCTGCTCGAAACGCAGCACGATGCTGCCGGTTTCCTGCTCGATATGGGCAACTTCGGCGTCCAGGGCCTGCAGCGCCTCCTGCACGCGCTGGGCATCGCGGCGCAACGCCTGCACCTGCGCGGCCTCGTCCTCGAACACGCGCTGCGCATCCAGGTAGGCCTGCACCACCGGCTGCGGCGCCACCACCAGCAGCGGGTCGGCGCCGTCGGCGCGCTGGCCGGCCAGCAAGGCGTCGTCGGCCAGGCGCAAGTTGCCGAGCTCGTCCAGCCAGCGCCCGCGCGTCATGACCACGCCGACGGTATCCAGCGCCAGCCGGCGCAACGCTTCGGCGCGCTGCATTTCCACCGGCTCAGCCGCGGCGGCGGGCGCGGCCGACTGCACCGCATGGGCGATGTCGGGCACGCAGGCCGCCACGGTGGTGGCCACCGATTCAGACATGGCCTGCGCCGAGCGGCGCACGGCTCGGCGCAGCTCGAAGCGCGCCAGCAGCATCATCAGCAGCCCGGCCACCAGCCAGGTCAGGATGGTTTGGTCATGGGCCAGCAGGAACTGGCGGATCAGGTCGATATCCAGGGTCACGAATTTCCTCCCGAGTGCCGGAAGCCTTCATTGCGAGGCCCCTCGGCAAATTACGTGTCAAAGAGAGCAGACCCCGCGGCAGCGCCCTTCGTTCCGACCAGTAACAAATCGAAACCAATGCGCCGTGCGCCTCACAGCGCAGACAGGCGACCCGACGTTGCGCAAAAAGCAAAAAAGCCGCGCAATGGCGCGGCTTCCTTGCGGGCTTCAGGCAACTCAGGCCGTCGGCTTGGGCTCGGCGGCGCGCAGTCGGATATGCAGCTCGCGCAGCTGCTTTTCATCGACCGAGCTCGGGGCCTGGGTCAGCAGGTCCTGGGCGCGCTGGGTCTTCGGGAAGGCGATCACGTCGCGGATCGAGTCGGCGCCTGCCATCATCGTGACGATGCGGTCCAGGCCGAAGGCCAGGCCGCCGTGCGGAGGCGCGCCGTACTGCAGCGCGTCCAGCAGGTAGCCGAACTTGGCACGGGCTTCCTCGTCGTTGATGTTGAGCGCGCGGAACACCTTGCTCTGGATGTCCGAACGGAAGATCCGCACCGAGCCGCCGCCCATTTCCCAGCCGTTCAGCACCATGTCGTAGGCCTTGGCCAGGCACTTGCCCGGGTCGGTCTCCAGGTATTCCAGGTGCTCGTCCTTGGGGCTGGTGAACGGGTGGTGCATGGCCACCCAGCGCGCGTCTTCCTCGTCGTACTCGAACATCGGGAAGTCGACCACCCACAGCGGCTTCCAGGTGTCTTCGAACAGGCCGTTGGCCTTGCCGAAGTCAGAGTGGCCGACCTTCAGGCGCAGCGCGCCGATCGAGTCGTTGACCACCTTGGCCTTGTCCGCGCCGAAGAAGATGATGTCGCCGTCCTGGGCACCGGTGCGCTTCAGGATCTCGGCAATGGCGGCGTCGTGCAGGTTCTTGACGACCGGCGACTGCAGGCCGTCGCGGCCCTTGGCCACTTCGTTGACCTTGATCCAGGCCAGGCCCTTGGCGCCGTAGATGCCGACGAACTGGGTGTAGGCGTCGATCTCGCCGCGCGAGATCGCACCGCCGCCCGGCACGCGCAGGCCGACCACGCGGCCGTTGTCGCTGTTGGCGGGTCCAGAGAACACCTTGAAGTCGACGTCCTTCATCACCTCGGTCAGCTCGGTGAATTCCAGCTTGACGCGCAGGTCAGGCTTGTCCGAGCCGAAGCGGGCCATGGCCTCGCGGAACTCCATCACCGGGAACCTGGCGTCCAGGTCGACGTCGATGGCGTTCTTGAACACCGTGCGCATCATGTCCTCGAACAGGTCGCGGATCTCCTGCTCGGTCAGGAACGAGGTCTCGCAGTCGATCTGCGTAAATTCCGGCTGGCGGTCGGCGCGCAGGTCTTCGTCGCGGAAGCACTTGGTGATCTGGTAGTAGCGGTCGAAGCCCGACACCATCAGCATCTGCTTGAAGATCTGCGGCGATTGCGGCAGCGCGAAGAAGTGGCCCGGATTCACCCGCGACGGCACCAGGTAGTCGCGCGCGCCTTCGGGCGTGCTCTTGCCCAGCATCGGGGTCTCGATGTCGATAAAGCCCTGCGCGTCGAGGAACTTGCGCACTTCCATCGCCACCTTGTAGCGCAGGCGCAGGTTGTACTGCATCTGCGGGCGGCGCAGGTCCAGCACGCGGTGCGTCAGGCGCGTGGTTTCCGACAGGTTGTCGTCGTCGAGCTGGAACGGGGGCGTGACCGACGGGTTCAGCACGGTCAGCTCATGGCACAGCACCTCGATCTTGCCCGAGGTCAGGTTGGCGTTCTCGGTGCCGGCCGGGCGCGCACGGACCTTGCCGGTGACGCGGATGCAGAACTCATTGCGGATCTCTTCGGCGGCCTTGAACATCTCGGGGCGGTCCGGGTCGCACACCACCTGCACCAGGCCTTCGCGGTCGCGCAGGTCGATGAAGATCACGCCGCCATGGTCGCGGCGGCGCTGGACCCAGCCGGTCAGGGCCACTTCCTGGCCCGAGAATTGTTCGGTCACCAGACCGCAGTAGTGAGTACGCATGGAGGACATTAAGAGATTCCCGGTAAAACGCGGCCGCCCGATCGCATCGGGCGGCCCGTGATCAGATTGGATGCTTAAGGATCGGTCGTCTCGACCGTTTCCTCGTTGCTGGCCCTGCCGGCCGGATTGGCTGGACTGGCCGGGGCTGCCGGCCGGGGCGCGCTGCTGTTCTTGCGCGGCAATTCCGCCGGTGCCACCACGCCCATCGAGACGATGTACTTGAGCGCGGCGTCGACGGTCATGTCGAGTTCGATGGTGTCGGCCTTGGGCATCATCAGGAAGAAGCCCGAGGTCGGATTCGGCGTGGTCGGCACGTAGACGCTGACGTATTCGCCCTGCAGGTGGTTCTGGACGTCGCCGCCAGGGCGCCCGGTCAGGAAGGCGATGGTCCACGAGCCCTCGCGCGGGTACTGCACCAGCAGCGCCTTGCGGAAGGCATTGCCCGAGGACGACAGCAGCGTGTCCGAGACCTGCTTGACGCTGGTATAGATCGGGCCCACCACCGGGATATGGCCCAGCAGCGCTTCCCACCAGCGCACCAGCCGCTGGCCGATGAAGTTATGCGCCAGCAGGCCGACCAGCAGGATGACCAGCAGCGTCAGGATGGCGCCCAGGCCGGTCACGCGCTTGCCGAACATCAGCCGGTCCGGGCGCCAGGCCTCGGGCAGCAGCGCCAGGCTCTGGTCCATCGTGCCGATGATCAGGCTGAGCACCCACAGCGTGATGCCCAGCGGCACCAGCACCAGCAGCCCGGTCAGGAACCAGGTTTTCAGGGCGGAAGTCTTCTTGGCAACCACGGGCGGGTCCGGCTCAATGGCAGGCGCAGGCGCTGCCGCAGCCGCCGGCTGCCGCGGGGGTAGCCGAAGCGGAGGAGGCAGGACTGGCCGACGATTCAGCCGCCGCCGGGGCGCTGGCCGCCGCTGCAGCGGCGCCACCCGCGGCGCCGGTCGCTGCCGGCGCGCTGGTGCCGCCGCGGAAGTCGGTCACATACCAGCCCGAGCCCTTGAGCTGGAAACCAGCAGCGGTCAGCTGTTTCTTGAACGCGCCGGCGACGCCGCACGACGGGCAGTCCGTCAGCGGGGCATCGCTCATTTTCTGCAGCACATCGCGCCCGTGGCCGCAGGCGTCGCAACGGTAGGCATAGATCGGCATGGTGTTATTTCGCGAGAAAACTTCGGAATCGGTACAAAGGCGGACATCGCCGCGGGCCATAGCGGCTGCGGGAGATCCCCGCGCGACGATGCAAAGCCTTGAATTATAAACCGTTCCGAGGCTGCCTGATCGCCGGAAATGAGGGGGTGGCAGACGGGGACCGTCAGGCGATGTGCACTTCCTTGACCGGCGCGTGATCTGCAATCCACTGCGGCAGCAGTGAACCCATCACCATGCCGCTGACCGAGAACAGCAGGCCGACCATTTGCGGCGGCACCACAGCATCGGCCAAGGCCACCTCGCAGGTCAGCCAGGAAGACAGGCCCAGCAGGATCGCCGCCAGCCCGCCCTGGCGGGTGGCGTGCTTCCAGAACATGCCGAAGGACAATGGCACGAAGGACGAGACCAAAGTGACCTTGTAGGCATTCTCAACCATATGAAAGATCGACAGGTGCGAGTTGAGCGCGAACAGCGTCACCACCGCGGTGAACACCAGCACCACGGTCTGCATCACGCGCAGGAACTGCCGGTCGTCCAGGTGGCGGAAGTACGGGCGCAGGATGTTCTCGGCAAAAGTCACCGACGGCGCCAGCAGCGTGGCCGAGGCGCAGCTCTTGATGGCCGACAGCAGCGCGCCGAAGAACATCACCTGGGCGAACATGGGCGCGTGCTGCAGGATCAGCTGCGGCAGGATCAGCTGCGAATCGGTGTCGATGTACTTGGCCACCATGCCGGGGTCGATCAGCGTGGCCGAGTACGCCAGGAACATCGGGATAAAGGCAAAGCAGAAGTACAGCGCGCCGCCCAGCACCGAGGCGCGCCCGGCGATCTGCTCGGTGCGCGACGAGGTCACGCGCTGGAACACATCCTGCTGCGGGATCGAGCCCAGCATCATGGTGAACAGCGCCGCCGCAAAGCCGATGATCTGGATAAGATCCAGCGACGGCAGGAACTCGAACTTGCCGGCCGCGGCCGCGTGCGACACCACGGCCGTGACGCCGCCGGCCTGGCCGCTGACCTCGTAGCCGATATAGAGCATGCCGATCACGATGATGATCATCTGGATGAAGTCGGTGATGGCCACCGACCACATGCCGCCGAACAGCGTATAGACCAGCACGCTGGCCGCGCCGATCATCATGCCGGCCTCCTGCGTCAGCGCGCCGTCCGAGACGGTATAGAACACCAGCCCAAGCGCCTTGATCTGCGCCGCCACCCAGCCCAGGTAGGACACCACGATGCACAGCGTGGTCAGCACCTCGGCCAGCCGGCCATAGCGGTTGTGGTAGTAGTCGCCGATGGTCAGCAGGTTCATCCGGTACAGCGGCCGGGCGAAGAACAGGCCCACCAGGATCAGGCACAGCGACGAGCCGAAGGGGTCGGAGACCACGCCCGACAGGCCTTCCTTGAGAAATACGGCGGGGATGCCCAGCACCGTCTCGGAGCCGAACCAGGTGGCGAAGACGGTGGCGGTGACGATATGGAACGGCAGGCTGCGCCCGGCGACGGCGAAATCGGTGGTGTTGCGAACGCGCAGCGCCGCCCACAGGCCGATGCCGACCGAGATTACCCAGTAGATGATGACGAACCAGATCAGCATGCCGCTGCCCTATGCAGAAAGTGCCCTTGTGGCGAGAAACCGAATGCCGGGCGGCGCATGGGTGCACGTTTCTTGCGCGCATCTGCCCGGAGTCCAATTCATCGGTCGGGGCCGCATATCGAGCTGCCTGGAGTTCTCGCGCAGGGCGGAAAACGCGGCCGGGGCTGCGGTCGTAGCCGAATCAAAACGCGGATTATAGCGACGCAGACCAGTGTGGGCGAAAAAAATTCCCAGCCGGCGCAAATGCGCCACGCTGAGCATCGCCTGCGCCACAAGGGCTGGCCGGCGACTGGTTCAGCCGGACCGGCGGCGCCAGACCTGCCAGCGCTCCTGCCCCTGGAACACCGGCAGCGGCGCGGCCGAGGGCCGGTCCTCAAGTCGCTCGAAGGCCGGTGCCAGCAGCGCATCCAGCTCCTCGGCCGGCATCGCGAACGGCGGCCCGCCGCGGTTTTCGCCCAGGTAGAAGTAGCCGGCCAGCAGGCCGCCCGGCGGCAGCAGTTGCGCGACCCGGGCGGCATAGTCAGCCCGCATCGCCGGCGGCAGCGCGCACAGGAAGGCCCGTTCGTAGATCAGCTCGCACGCCGGCTGCGGCGTGAAGGCGAAGAAATCGCCCTGCTGCACCACTGCCCCGCCGGCCCCAGCGTCCGCCGCGCCGACGCGACCGCCTGTGGCGAGAAGTCAATTGCCGTCACCGGCCAGCCACGCCCGAACAGCCACGCGGCCTCCCAGCCGTTGCCACAGCCTGGCACCAGGGTCGGGCATGGCGCGCGGCCTTCAATGAACTGCCGGAATTCATCGGGCACGCCGCCCTGGTCCCAGGGCGTGAAGCCCTGTTCGAAACGCTCGTCCCAGAACGCCGGGTCGGCGGCATTGCGGGTGGAGAAGGTCGGCGGCGCAGGCTTGGCGGGGTCGCTCATGGTCACCTCAATCTAATATGGATCAGCCAGGGGTGCGCTACCAGTAGCCCGCCCAGCCCAGCACATGCGTCAGCACGATGCCGGCGACAAAGCCGCCCAGCAACAGCAGCCCGGTGCCGAGCAACCGGTTGGTGCGGCGCTGCTCCACCACCAGCATCGCCAGCAGCTTGTCCTGCTCGCCGTTGCTGGTCAGCGCGCGCCGCTCCAGGAACTGGTGCGCCAGGCGCGGGAAGTCGGGCAGCATCTTGGCCCACAGCGGCGCCTCCACCTTGACGCGCTCCCAGGCGCCCTTCCAGCCCACCTGCTCGTGCATCCAGCGCTCCAGGAACGGCTTGGCGGTCTTCCACAGGTCCAGGTCGGGGTCGAGCTGGCGGCCCAGGCCTTCGATATTGAGCAGCGTCTTCTGCAGCAGCACCAGCTGCGGCTGGATCTCGACATTAAAGCGGCGCGAGGTCTGGAACAGGCGCATCAGCACCATGCCCAGCGAGATTTCCTTCAGCGGCTTGTCGAAGTACGGCTCGCAGCAGGCGCGCACCGCGCTTTCAAGCTCTTCGATGCGGGTATCGGGCGGCACCCAGCCGGACTCCACGTGCAGCAGCGCCACGCGGTGGTAGTCGCGCCGGAAGAAGGCAATGAAGTTCTGCACCAGGTAGTTCTTGTCGAATTCGGACAGCGCGCCGACGATGCCGAAGTCCAGCGCGATATAGCGGCCGAAGGTTTCGGGCTGCACCGACACCAGGATATTGCCGGGGTGCATGTCGGCATGGAAGAAGCCGTCGCGGAACACCTGGGTGAAGAAGATCTCGACGCCCTCCTCCGCCAGCAGGTGCATGTCCACGCCCGCGGCCTTCAGCGATTCGGTGCGCGAGATCGGGATGCCGTGCATGCGCTCCATCACGAACACGGTGCTGCTGCACCAGTCCCAGAACACCTCGGGCACCAGCAGCAGGCTGGTATCGGCAAAGTTGCGGCGCAGCTGGCTGGCATTGGCCGCCTCGATCATCAGGTCGAGTTCGTCGTGCAGGTATTTGTCGAACTCGGCCACCACCTCGCGCGGCTTCAGGCGCTTGCCGTCCGCCCAGAAGCGTTCCAGCCAGGTGGCCATGTCGCGCATCAGCGCCAGGTCGCTGTCAATCACCGGCAGCATGCCCGGGCGCAGCACCTTCACCGCGACCTCGCGGCCGTGGCAGGGGCCGCCCTTGAGCGTGGCGAAGTGCACCTGCGCGATCGAGGCGCTGGCCACCGGCTGGTGCTCGAAGGTCTCGAACAGCTGGTCCAGTGGCCGCCCCAGCGCGCGCTCGATGATCTTCACCGCCACCACCGAATCGAACGGCGGCACCTGGTCCTGCAGCTTGGCCAGTTCGTCGGCAATGTCCGCCGGCATCAGGTCGCGCCGGGTCGACAGCACCTGGCCGAACTTGACGAAGATCGGGCCCAGCCGCGTCAGCGCCAGCCGCAGGCGCTCGCCGCGCGGCATGTCGAGCTTGCGCCCGATGGTGATGACGCGCACCAGGAAGCGGATCTTGCGGCTGCTGAAGCCCGAGAGCACCAGCTCGTCCAGGCCGTAATAGAGGATGACGAAGAGAATCTTGCCAAGGCGCAGGAGGCGGGTCATTCGGGAATCTTCACAGGGCCGGGCAGGCAGTCACGTTAGTGGTGGATGGGATCGGGGCGCGGCCGGCTCAGCGGTGCGGCGACGGCAGCTGGCCGGACGGGCCGGATGCCGGCGGCGGGCCGACGCGCTCCAGCCGCTCCAGCCGTTTTTCGAGCCGGGCCAGGCTGTCGCGCAGCCGGCCCACGTCGGCGCCGAAAGCATCGAGCGCGGCGTGGCGCACCAGGGTCGGGTGTTCGTCCAGCAGGTAGTCGGTGACGTTGTCGACCAGGGCGCGGCCAACGCGCGTGGCCTGCTCATGCACCTGGCGCGCGCCATCGACCACGCGCTGCGCCACGCTGTCGCTCACCGGCCCGCCCAGGATGCCGCGCAGCGCGCGCGACAGGTCTTCGGCGGCGTCCCAGCGCAGGTTGCGCGCCAGCGTCGACACGGTGTTGGCCAGTTCGGCGTCGCCCTCGATGCGTACATGGCGCATGGCGGCGGCCTGGCCGCCTTCGGCCACGTCGGCGGCCACCAGCGGCCACTGCTGCACCGGCACGCGCAGCGTCACCGCGGGCGCCTCGGCCTCGGGCGCCAGTTCGGTGCAGCCGTGCTCTGTCACCTTCAGCGACAGCACGAAGGCGGCGGCATCGAAGCGGATCACGCGCCCGGCAAACGGGCTGAGTTGGTTGCGGGCCCACGGCTCCTGCTCAAGCAGGTGGTTCAGCGCCGAGATGGCGGGCATGGCCAGGGCGGAAGGCAGAGTATTCATGACAGCGCGGTTGGCGGGCAGGCAGCGACGCCGCACATCGGGCGTCCCAAACAAAAAAGGCCCACGCTTTCACGTGGGCCTCCATTCTAAGCTACTCCCCCCGGCGCATCACCGCCGCGGGGTGCGGCATCAGGACTCTTGCTGGATGCCGGCCAGCAGCCAGCCGCCCGTGCCGCTGGCAGGCTTGGCCAGATTCCAGACCTCGCCGAACGGCTGGGCCGCCTCGCCGGCCTTCTCGCGGATCATGCCGGAGAAGCGCACGCTGGCGATATGCTGGGCCGCGGCCGACTCGATGCCGAGCAGCTGGGCTTCCAGCGTGACCACGTCGGTCTTGTTGACCTCGGCGCCCCGCTCGGACAGGTCCATCTTGATCTCGGCGAACATCTCCGGCGTGGTGAACTCGCGGATGTCGTCCAGGTTGCCGGCATCCCACGCGGCCTGCAGGCGCACGAAGTGGACCTTGGCGTTGCGCAGGAAGGCTTCGGTATCGAAGTCAGCCGGCACACCCCACGGCTGCTGGGCCACGGCATCGGCCGCGACCGGGGCGGCCGATGCTGCCGGCAGTACCGTGTTGGCGGCCGGGCCCGCCGGGCTACCCGAAGGCACAGGCGTCGGCTCCCCGCGGAACATGGGCTCGGCGTTGCGGCCCAGGTTCGGCGCGTTGCCGGCGCCGGCGTAGGCCGGCTGCTGGGTGCGCTTGCTGCCGCCACGGAACTTGCGGATCAGCCAGATCGCGGCGAACGCCACCAGCGCGATCAGGATCAGGTTGGACAGGAAGCCCAGCGCCGCGCCGCCCAGGCCGAAGTGCGACAGCAGCCAGCCGATACCCAGGCCGGCGGCGATGCCGCCCAGGATGCCGCCCCAGTTGCGCTTGGGGGCTGCCGCGGCAGCCGCGCCGGCGGCGCCAGCCGTGGCCGGGGCGGCCTGATTAGGCTGCTGGGCCGGTTGCTGGGTCGGCGAAGTGGGCTGCGGCGCCTGCTGGCGCTGCGTGACCGATTCGGACTGCTTGCCGATGCTGCGCGAACCGCCGATGCGCTTGGCATTGGCATCGAACACCATCCCGAAGGCAATCGCGGTAATCAGCGACCCAACCAGGAACTTTCCACGAAATGACGACATATTCTGCTATCCCCTGTCAGTTTCACCCGATATGCGGGCGAGGCATGGCGATTTCAAGTCTTCTTAATACTTGCGCCCGACGTGGAGCGCCACCACTCCGGCCGTCAGATTGAAGTATTCGACATTTTCCAGGCCCGCATGTTCCATCAAGCGTACAAGTGAAGCCTGGTCTGGATGCATTCTGATCGATTCCGCGAGATAGCGATAGCTCGGGGCATCCCCTGCCACGCGCTCGCCCAGCCATGGCAGCACCTTGAAAGAATAGACGTCGTAGGCCTTTTCCAGGGGTTTCCACACCTTGGAGAATTCCAGCACCATGACCTTGCCGCCCGGCTTGACCACCCGGCGCATCTCGGCCAGCGCGGCGTCCTTGTGCGTCATGTTGCGCAGGCCGAAGGCCACGGTCACCAGGTCGAAGTGGTTGTCCGGGAACGGGATGCGCTCGGCGTCGCACAGGCACACCGGGGTGACAATCCCCTTGTTCAGCAGGCGGTCGCGGCCCACGCGCAGCATCGACTCGTTGATGTCGGTCAGCCAGACCTCGCCGGTCGGGCCGGCCTGCTTGGCAAACGCCTTGGCCAGGTCGCCGGTGCCGCCGGCGAGGTCCAGCACCTTGTGGCCGGGGCGCACGCCGGCCTGGGCGATGGTGAACATCTTCCAGAGCCGGTGCATGCCGCCCGACATCAGGTCGTTCATCACGTCGTACTTGCTTGCCACCGAATGGAATACGCCGGCAACCTTGTCGGCCTTTTCCGCTTCGTCGACCTTTTCAAACCCGAAGTGGGTTTCACTCATCTTTCAGACTCCAGGGTAATCGAATCGGTGCGGCTCAGTGATGGCCGCAGCCGTGGCCGCCGGCAGCGCCGGCGGCGGGCATCGGGGTGTCGCGGTCGGCGCCGGCGGCTTCCAGGCGCTGCAGGTAGTCCTGCCACAGCGCATCCTGGTTGTCGCCGAGGCGGTACAGCAGGTCCCAGGAATAGATGCCGGTGTCGTGGCCGTCGGTAAAGCGGATCAGGATCGCGTAGTTGCCGACCGGCTCGACCGCATTGACGCCCACCTCGCGCTTGCCGGTCTGCAGCACTTCCTGCCCCGGGCCGTGGCCCTGGACTTCGGCGGACGGTGAATACACGCGCAACAGCTCGAACGGCAGCCGGAAGCTGCGGCCGTTGTCGAAGCCGATCTCCAGCACGCGGGATTGCGTGTGGACCGTCAGCGCGGTGGGATGGGGAGTGTCTTTGTCCAGGCCTGCCATGATGATCGCAGCCCGTGCTACGGGCGCCCTCGATAGGTGATTTCAGCGTGACGGGACCAGTGCGGCGGTACAGATGCCGCGCCCCGTCACGCTTCGCATACGACCCGATAGCTTACCCCAGGCATGCCGGCTTGCGCAGCCTGCTCGGCCTCCCCGTCCTGCGGCACATAGCGCAGGCGCCGGCCATGGAAGGCCGCCACGGTGCTGCGGTGCGCGATGCTGACGATCGCCGCGCCGGGCAGCGACTCCACCATCAGCTTGTACATGGCGCCCTCGGTTTCCTCGTCGAGCGCGCTGGTGGCTTCATCCAGGAACAGGTAGTCCGGTTTCTGCAACAGCGCGCGCGCGAAGGCCAGCCTCTGCTGCTCGCCCGGAGAAAGCCGCAGCGCCCAGTTGTCGAACACGTCGAGCTGGTCCACCAGCGCCGCCAGACGCGCCTGGCGCAGCGCCACCTGCAGCGCTTGCGCGCTGTGCGCCGTGCCAGCGTCGGGGTAAGCCAGCGCATCAGCCAGCGTGCCGATCGGCAGGTAGCTGCGCTGCGGCAGGAACAGCATGCGCGCGCCGTCGGGCATCGTCACGGTGCCGCTGCCGTACGGCCAGATTCCCGCCAGCGCGCGGAACAGCACGCTCTTGCCGCAACCAGACGGGCCGCTGACCAGCCAGCGCTCGCCCGGCGCGACCGACAGCGAGAACGGCGCCACCAGCGGCCGCTGGCCCACGGCCGCGCTGCGCGCGGCGCGTACCGGCAGTGCCAGCGCCAGAGCGTCGATGGTGATGCCATTCTGCGGCTTGCCGGTATGTTCCACCTCGATATCGCGCACGCCGCCCGGCGCCATGTCCTGGCGCTCGGCCACGCGGATCGCTTCCTGGAAATCGATCAGGCGGTTGGCCGCCGCCTTCCAGCCCACCAGGGTGGCATAGCTGTCGACAAACCAGGACAACGCGCCCTGCACCTGGCCGAAGGCGGAGCTGATCTGCATCAGCCCGCCCAGCGTCATCTTGCCGGCGAAGTAGCGCGGCGCGGCCACCAGGATCGGGAAAATGATGGCGAACTGGGCATAGCCGGAGCTGACGAAGTTAAGTCGCCGCGTATACAGCATCAGCTGGTTCCAGTTGGCGCGGATGCGGTCGAAGCGTGCGCGCAGCCCTGCCTTCTCGGTCGGCTCGCCGCGGTACAGCGCCACGGGTTCGCTGTTCTCGCGCAGCCGCACCAGCGTGAAACGGAAATCCGCCTCGTACTGTTCCTGCTGGAAGTTCAGGCCGATCAGGGGGCGCCCGACGAAGTGCGCGACCAGCGATCCGACCACGGCGTAGCCTGCCGCGAACCAGACCATATAGCCCGGGATCACCAGCTCGCTGCCACCGAACGCAAAACTGATCGGCCCCGACAACGTCCACAGGATGCCGACGAAGGAGACCAGCGTCACCACCGAGTTGAGAAGTCCCAACGACAGCGACAGGCCGCCGTCGGTGAACTGGCGCAGGTCGTCCGCGATCCGCTGGTCGGGGTTGTCGGTGGTATGGGTCTGTTCGATGCGGTAGTACGCCTGGTGTCCGAGCCATCGGCCCATGAACCGGCCGGTCATCCAGGTACGCCAGCGCATCTGCAGCATCATCGTGTAGTACTGCCGGGACAGGTAGGCCACGATATAGAAGCCGGCAATCCACGAGAAACGCAGCAGCAGGACCTTGAACGAGGCATAGTCGCGCTGCTCCAGCGCGTTGTAGAACACGCGGTTCCACTCATTGAGCAGCACGTTGATATAGACGATGCCCAGGTTCAGTGCGATCACCAGGGTGAGCAGGCCAAGGCCCGCCACGCGGTCTTCGGATTTCCAGTAGGGCTTGATCAGCGCCCAGGTCGCGGCCATGCGCAGCCGGCTCTGGATCTTGAGGGCCCGGGCAGGGACGGCCGGGCCCGGTACGGTGACGGAAGTCGGGGTCGAGGACATAGCGGCAGCTCTTGGCCCGCCAGCGTGATGCGGGCCGGGCTTGTTGTTCTGGTACCGCGGGCGCAAGCGCGACCGCGGCAGCAACAGCATTCAGACGGTGTCGGCCGGCGCGGGTTCCGCGCCCGGCCTCAGGCGTCGCTTGCTTCGATCAGCGAAAGTGCGGTACGCAGCGCCGGCAGCCGGCTGGCCAGTTCCTGCACGTGCGCGCTGTCCGCCGCGCGCTGCGGTGCTGCCCAGATGGCCTCAGGGAAATGCGTGTCCCAGCGGTAGCGCGGGATGATGTGCCAGTGCAGGTGCGGCACCATGTTGCCGAACGCCGCCAGGTTGACCTTGTCCGGCGCCATCACCTCGCGCACCACCCGCTCCACCCGCGCCACCAGCCGCATCAGCCAGGCCTGGTCGGCCTCGTCCAGGTCGCTCAGCTCGGCCACGTGGTCGTTCCAGACGATGCGGCAGAAGCCGGGGAAGCGGTCATGCTCGACCAGGATCAGCCGGGCGCGGTCGCCCATCCAGACCAGTTCGCCGCCATCGGTCTCGCAAAGGGCGCAGTTGGGGATTCGGCTCATGAAACGAATTTATCCATTGTTGAATGGCGGGGCCGTGCTGCAGCGCGCGGGGCGGTAGGCCGCAGGCACCGCATTCGGGCATTTTAAGTAACGTCCGATTTTATTACCTTCCCACGGCTGGAATACTGGCTCTTCCTCCATCGTCAATGTCAACGGCCATGTCCGACCCTTCCAGAAACCGCCTCCGCAAGCCATTGCGCATACCCATCGCGTTTTGCGCATTGGCGCTGCCGGCCCTTTTGCTGTCTGCGCCGGCAGCCGCCGATTGCAGCTTCGCAGGCGGCAATGCGCTTGGCACGGCGACCATTTCATTGCCGGTGCAGATCAGCGTGCCCCGCAATACCGCGGTAGGCAGCATCCTGTACGATTCCAGCTGGGTCACCGCAGGTCCCACCAGCATTGTCTGCACGGGCACCATCGCGCAGAACTGGGGCTACGCTAGCCCGATGGTCCCCGTGCCGGGATACAGCAACGTTTACCAGACGCCCGTGAGCGGCATCGGCATCAAGACAGGCTGGGCGAACTGGCTCTCCGGCTCCCCCAGCGTCGACAGCACGGCGCTGGTCTCGCCACCGGCCTCACTGTCCGTTCCCAACCCCAGCCCGACGCCCTACGGCCCGATGGGGCGCTACCGGCTGCAACTCGTCGTGACGGGTCCCGTGATGCCTGGCACCATCAGCCTGCCAGGCCTGCTGGCCCAGGCCAGCTATGGCGCGCTGACCGTGAACCAGCTTGTGGTGGCGGGCAGCACCAACATCGTTGCGCCCGCCTGCACGGTACAAAATACGTCAGTGGTGGTGAACATGCCGACGATAAGCGCTTCGGCCTTGCCAGCCGCCGGTGCGACAGCCGGGCAAACCGGCTTCAATATCTCGCTCAGCTGTACCGGGGCCACCGCGGTCACAATGACCCTTACCGATGCCGCGCAGCCCGGCAATACCAGCAGCAGCCTGTCGCTGGCCACCGGATCCAGTGCGGGCGGTGTCGCCTACCAGATTCTCTACAACGGCACGCCGGTCAGTTACGGACCGGATTCCGCCAATGCCGGCAACCTGAACCAGTTCAACGTCGGCACCATGGCCGGCGCCGGCGCCATGAATATCCCGCTGGCGGCACGCTATGTGCGTACAGGCACGGTGACGCCGGGGTCCGCCAACGCCAATGCGACGTTCACGATGAGCTACCAATAGCCGGAACCCGCGGCCGGAACCTCAGCGTCAGACCAGCACCCGCTCAATACCACCGGCATTGGCCTTGGCGACATACTCGGGCATCCAGTTCTCGCCCAACAGGTGCTTCGCCATCTCAATCACGATGTAGTCAGCCTGCACCGAAGCGTCTTCCTTGTAGCGTGACAGCCCCTGCAGGCACGACGGGCAGCTGGTCAGGATCTTGACGTCGCCGGTGAAGCCGTCGGCGCGCAGGTTGTCAGCGCCCCTGGTCATTTCCTCTTCCTTGCGGAAGCGGACCTGGGTCGAGATATCCGGACGCGTCACCGCGAGCGTGCCGGATTCCCCGCAGCAGCGCTCGTTCTTCTCGATCTTGCCCAGTCCGGTGTTGCCCCCATCAGGTCGTTGACCAGCTTGGTCGGATCCATGGTCTTGATCGGGGTATGACAGGGATCGTGGTACATGTAGCGCGTACCGGTCACGCCCTCTAGCTTGACGCCTTTCTCGAGCAGGTATTCGTGGATGTCGATGATGCGGCAGCCCGGGAAGATCTTGTCGAATTCATAGCCGGCGAGCTGGTCGTAGCAGGTGCCGCAGCTGACCACCACGGTCTTGATGTCGAGGTAGTTCAGCGTATTGGCCACGCGGTGGAACAGCACGCGGTTATCGGTGACGATCTTCTCGGCCTTGTCGTACTGGCCGTTGCCGCGCTGCGGATAGCCGCAGCACAGGTAGCCCGGCGGCAGCACGGTCTGCACGCCGACGTGCCAGAGCATTGCCTGCGTGGCCAGCCCGACCTGCGAGAACAGCCGCTCCGAGCCGCAGCCCGGGAAGTAGAACACCGCTTCCGTTTCCGGCGTGGTCGCCTTCGGGTCGCGGATGATCGGCACGATCTCGTTGTCTTCGATATCGAGCAACGCGCGCGCGGTCTTCTTGGGCAGGTTGCCCGGCATCTTCTTGTTGATGAAGTGGATCACCTGCTCGCGCACCGGCGGCTTGCCCACGGTGGCGGGCGGATGCGCGGTCTGCTTCTTCGCCAGCTTCTTCAGCACCTCGTTGCCCAGGCGCTGCGCCTTGTAGCCCAGTCGATCATGACCTTGCGGGTCAGGTTGATGGTCTCGGGGCTGGTGGCGTTCAGGAAGAACATCGACGCCGCGGTGCCGGGGTTGAATTTCTTCTGCCCCATCTTGCGCAGCAGGTTGCGCATGTTCATCGACACGTCGCCGAAGTCGATCTTGACCGGGCACGGCGTCACGCACTTGTGGCAGACCGTACAGTGGTCGGCCACGTCGGAGAACTCGTCCCAATGCTTGATCGACACGCCGCGGCGGGTCTGCTCTTCATACAGGAAGGCCTCGATCAGCAGCGAGGTCGCCAGGATCTTGTTGCGCGGGCTGTACAGCAGGTTGGCGCGCGGCACGTGCGTGGCGCACACCGGCTTGCACTTGCCGCAGCGCAGGCAGTCCTTGACGCTCTCGGCAATGGCGCCGATGTCGCTCTGCTGCATGATGATCGACTCATGCCCATCAGGCCGAACGACGGCGTATAGGCATTGCGCAGGTCGGCGCCGGGCAAGAGCTTGCCCTTGTTGAAGCGGCCCTGCGGATCGACCCTGGCCTTGTAGGCACGGAAGTCGCCGATCTCTTCCTCGGTAAGGAATTCCAGCTTGGTGATGCCGATGCCGTGCTCGCCCGAGATCACGCCGTCGAGTGAACGCGCCAGCGCCATGATGCGGGCCACCGCGCGATGCGCGTCCTGCAGCATGTCGTAGTCGTCGGAGTTCACCGGGATGTTGGTGTGCACGTTGCCGTCGCCGGCGTGCATGTGCAGCGCCACGAAGACGCGGCCGCGCAGCACCTGCTTGTGGATCTTCTGGGCTTCGTCCAGGATTGGCTTGAACTCGCCGCCGTTGAAGATCTTGCGCAGCTCGGCGCGGATCTCGTTCTTCCACGACACGCGGATGGTGCGGTCCTGCAGCAGGTGGAACACGGTGGCGTCCGGCTGCTGCTGCAGCCGCGCCTCGAACTCCTGCCCCAGCAGGCCCAGTCCATGCCCGATCAGCGAGGCCTTGGACTGCGCCAGCGGCACGTCCATGTGGTCCTGCAGGTAGCGCCAGCGCGCGCGGATCTCGCGCAGCAGTGTCAGCGCGTGCTGCACGCGGTCTTCCAGCAGTTCGGCGCTGGGAATCTCGTTGGCGTCGTCGCTGCGGCCCAGCGGCAGGTTGCCGCGCGCGAAGAACGCTTCCAGCGTATCGACCAGCCTGAGCTTGCTCTTGATCGACAGCTCGATATTGATGCGCTCGATGCCGTCGGTGTACTCGCCCATGCGATTGAGCGGGATCACCACGTCTTCATTGATCTTGAA
Organism: Cupriavidus necator; assembly: GCA_022041995.1. Taxonomy (GTDB): domain Bacteria; phylum Pseudomonadota; class Gammaproteobacteria; order Burkholderiales; family Burkholderiaceae; genus Cupriavidus. The sequence continues at coordinate 666,149 of CP074381.1, read as the reverse complement.
GGCGTTGGTGTGCTTCGCAATCGCGGCGGTGCGCGAGCGGTCCAGCCAGAATTTCTTGCGCGCCTCGGGGCTGACGGCGATAAAGCCTTCGCCGCTCTTGCCGTTGGCCATGCGGATCACTTCCGAGGTGGCGCGCGCCACGGCGTCTTCATCGTCGCCGACGATATCGCCGATCAGCACCATCTTCGGGAAAGCGTTGCGCTTGCTCTTGGTGGCGTAGCCGACCGCGCGCAGGTAGCGCTCGTCCAGGTGTTCCAGGCCCGCCAGGATGGCGCCGCCGGGCTTCTTGGTCTCGGCGTCGAGGTAGTCCTTGATCTCGACGATGCTGGGGATGGCGTCGCGCGCCTGGCCGAAGAACTCAAGGCACACGGTGCGGATGTGCTTCGGCATGCGGTGCAGGATCCAGCGCGCGCTGGTGATGATGCCGTCGCAGCCTTCCTTCTGCACGCCGGGCAGGCCGGCCAGGAATTTGTCGGTGACGTCCTTGCCCAGGCCTTCCTTGCGGAACTTGCGGCCCTCGATGGCCAGCGTCTCGGTGCGCAGCACCTTCTCGCCCGGGGCGCGGTTGCCGTCCGACCACTTCAGTTCGAAGGTGGCCACCGGCACGTCGTGGATCTTGCCCAGGTTGTGGTCCAGCCGGGTGATTTCCAGCCAGTTGCCTTCCGGGTCCACCATGCGCCACCAGGCCAGGTTGTCCAGCGCGGTGCCCCACAGCACGGCCTTCTTGCCGCCCGCGTTCATGGCGACGTTGCCGCCGATGCACGAGGCATCGATCGAAGTCGGGTCGACCGCGAACACCAGGCCAGCCTTGTCGGCGGCATCGGCCACGCGGCGCGTCACCACGCCGGCGCCGGAGAAAATGGTCGCCACCTTGTGCGACACGCCCGGCAGGTCGGTCTGCTCGACCGGCCCCAGCTGCTCCAGCTTCTCGGTATTGATCACCGCGCTCATCGGCGTCAGCGGCACGGCGCCGCCGGTATAGCCGGTGCCGCCCCCGCGCGGGATGATGGTCAGGCCCAGCTCGAAGCAGCCCTTGACCAGGCCGGCGATCTCTTCCTCGGTATCCGGGGTCAGTACGACGAACGGGTATTCCACGCGCCAGTCGGTGGCGTCGGTCACGTGCGAGACGCGCGACAAGCCGTCGAACTTGATGTTGTCCTTCTGCGTGACCCGGCCCAGCACGCGCTGGGCGCGCTTGCGCAGGTCATAGGCCGCGGCGAATTCGTTCTTGAAGTCCTCGATCGCCTGCTTGGCGAAGGCGACCAGCTGCTCCACGCGGTGCGAGCGGTCCTCGGCCGCGGGCTCGGCGTGCTCGGCACGGTCGGCGGCGCGGCGCTTCTCGATCTCGTTCAGGCGGTGGTGCAGCGCGCTGACCAGCATTTGGCGGCGCTTGGGATTTTCCAGCAGGTCGTCCTGCAGGTAGGGATTGCGGCGAACCACCCAGATATCGCCCAGCACCTCGTACAGCATGCGCGCGGAGCGGCCGGTGCGGCGTTCGCTGCGCAGTTCGTCCAGGATGCGCCAGGCTTCCTCGCCCAGCAGGCGGATGACAATCTCGCGGTCCGAGAAGGACGTGTAGTTATAGGGGATTTCACGCAGGCGCGGCGGGGCGTCCTGCGCGGCGAGCTTGGCGTCGAGCACGAGTGGGGCGTTCATTGGGGGACCGCTTCCTGCTGCGCACGGGGACTGTGCGCGAATCGTTCATTAAAGGGCGATTGTACTGCAAGGCCCGGTTTCGCCGCACCGCAACATCGAGGAATCCTTGTTGGAACAAGGGATTAGGCGACTTTTCAGCCTGCCAACGACGCTCCACGGTGGTGCCGGCAGCGCACCGGATCAGAACCAGGCCTTGAAGGTTTGGGCAATGTTGTGCCAAAAGCTGTCCGGGATCCACAACAGGCTGGCGGTCATGAACAGGTAGCGGATGAATTTGCCGACCGCCATCCAGGCCAGGCTGGGCCAGAATGAGAGGCGCAGCCAACCGGCCAAAGTGCACAATGGATCACCAATTCCAGGCAGCCACGAAAACAGCAGCGTGGGCGGCCCAAGCCGGCGCATCCACCGGAAGTAGCGCGCGTCGAGCTTGGGCTTGGGCGGCTTGCGCGCGTGCTTGCGGTGCTCCAGGTGCTCAATGTCGTGCTCGCGCGCCCGGCGCCGCTTGTGGTAGCGCACCAGCGCCAGCTTGGCGGCATAGCCCAGCCACCAGTCGATGGCGCCGCCCACGGTGTTGCCGGCGGTGGCCACCACAATCGCCGGCCAGAACATCTCCGGGTTGAGCTTGACGTAGCCGAACACCGCCGGCTCCGAGCCCAGCGGCAGCAGCGTGGCCGAGATCAGGCTGACCACAAAGATCGCGGGCAGGCCCACCTTGGGCAGGGCAACGGTTTCAAACAGCCAGTTGAAGAAGGCTTCCATGTAAGGGTGGCGGGTGCCAGTGGGCGCGGCTCATTCTAGCTGCTGTGCCCCGAACGGGGCGCGGGCAAACCACATGGCACCTGTGCTGGATTTGTGATTAACTGTTAGAGCCTGTTGCGGCCGATCGTTCGCCGGCCGTGGCAATTGCGCCAGCATCTACGCCAAACGCCGCGTGCGCTGGCGCACCTTCGGCAGTTGCAGCGGCAGCACCAATATCACGAATTAGCCGTCCTATAGCCGTCTTAAGCGGCAGTACCGCGTCGTGGCCAGTCCCGCGCAGTTGCTTTCGGGATTTCGGGCAATTGGTCATGCGCGTCCACCCCACATGGAGACAAGCATGGCGATTCCGATCCGCCTGACGGTCAACGGCAAGCCCGTTGACGCACAGGTAGAACCCAACACCCTCCTGGTCCAGTTCCTGCGCGAACAGTTGCGCCTGACCGGCACCCACGTCGGCTGCGACACCGCGCAGTGCGGCGCCTGCACGGTCCACCTGGACGGCCGGGCGGTCAAGTCGTGCAATATCCTCGCGGTCCAGGCCGACGGCGCCGCCGTGACCACCATTGAGGGCCTCGCCGGCGACAAGGCCGGCAACGGCCTGCACCCGATGCAGGAAGCCTTCCGCGAATGCCACGGCCTGCAATGCGGCTTCTGCACGCCCGGCATGGTGATGAGCGCCACCGCGCTGGTGCAGGAACACCCCGGCGCCGACGCCGCCACCATCCGCGCGCACCTGGAAGGCAACCTGTGCCGCTGCACGGGCTACCACAATATCGTGCGCGCAGTGCAGCAGGGCCAGGCGGCCATGCAGGGCACCACCGCCAGCGCGGAATAAGGGGAACCGGCCATGAACGCACCCGAGAACCAGCGCCTGGTAGGCGCGCCGGTCAAGCGCAAGGAAGACTATCGCTTCCTGACCGGCAACGGCCAGTACACCGACGACATCGTGCTGCCGCAGCAAAGCTACGCGTACTTCCTGCGCTCGCCGCACGCGCATGCGCGCATCCGCTCGATCGACAAGTCCGAGGCGCTGGCCGCGCCCGGCGTGATCGCCGTGCTGACCGGCGACGAGCTGGCGGCCGACAAGGTCGGCGGCCTGCCCTGCGGCTGGCTGATCCACAGCATCGACGGCTCGCCGATGAAGGAGCCGCCGCACCCCGTGATCGCCCACGACAAGGTGCGCCACGTCGGCGACCAGGTCGCGCTGGTCATCGCCGAGACCCTGCAGCAAGCGCGCGACGCGGCAGAGAAGATCGACGTCGACTATGAAGAACTGCCCGCCGTGGTCAGCGCCGCGGATGCCGCCAAGGCGTCCACCCTGGTGCATGACGACGTGCCGGCCAACACCTGCTACACCTGGGGCCATGGCGACAAGGCCGCCACCGACGCCGCCTTTGCCAAGGCCGCGCACGTGACCACGCTGGACATTGTCAACAACCGGCTGATCCCCAACGCGATCGAGCCGCGCGCGGTCAACGCCAGCTACACGCGCCAGGACGACAGCTATACCGTCTACGTGGCCAACCAGAACCCGCACGTCGAACGCCTGCTGATGGGCGCGTTCGTGCTGGGGCTGCCCGAATCGCGCCTGCGCATCATCGCGCCGGACGTGGGCGGCGGCTTTGGCTCCAAGATCTTCCTGTACCCGGAAGACGTGGCGCTGACCTGGGCCTCGAAGAAGATCGGCCGCCCGGTCAAGTGGACCGCGGACCGCTCCGAGTCCTTCCTGACCGATGCGCACGGCCGCGATCATGTGACCAAGGCCGAGCTGGCGCTCGATGCCGACGGCAAGTTCCTGGCGATGCGGGTGCATACCACCGCCAATATGGGCGCCTACCTGTCGACCTTTGCCAGCAGCGTGCCCACCATCCTGTATGCGACGCTGCTGGCGGGCCAGTACGCCACGCCCGCGATCTACGCCGAGGTGCAGTCGGTCTTCACCAACACCGCGCCGGTGGATGCCTACCGCGGCGCCGGACGGCCCGAGGCCACCTATGTCGTCGAGCGCCTGGTCGAAGCCGCAGCGCACGAGATGAAGATCGACCCGGCCGAGCTGCGCCGCAAAAATTTCATCCGCCAGTTCCCGTATGCCACGCCGGTGGGCCTGACCTACGACACCGGCGACTACGAGCCGTGCCTGGCGCGCGCGCAGGAACTGGCCGACGTCAAGGGCTTTGCGGCCCGGCGCGACGAAGCGAAGCAGCGCGGCAAGCTGCGCGGCCTCGGTTATTCCTGCTATATCGAGGCCTGCGGGCTGGCGCCGTCGAATATCGCCGGCGCGCTCGGCGCGCGCGCGGGGCTGTTCGAGGTGGGCGAGATCCGCGTGCACCCGACCGGCACCGTGACCGTGTTCACCGGCTCGCACAGCCACGGGCAGGGGCACGAGACCACCTTTGCGCAGGTGGTCGCCGACCGGCTCGGGCTGCAACTGGATCAGGTCGAGATCGTGCACGGCGACACCGGCCGGGTGCCGTTCGGCATGGGCACCTACGGCTCGCGCTCGCTGGCGGTGGCGGCTCGGCCATCGTCAAGGCACTCGACAAGATCGAGGCCAAGGCCAAGAAGATCGCCGCGCACCTGCTGGAGGCGGCGGACACCGACATCGAGTTCAGCAACGGCGTGTTCCGCGTGGCCGGCACCGACCGCACCAAGACCTTTGGCGAGGTCGCGCTCTCCGCCTACGTGCCGCACAACTACCCGCTCGACAAGCTGGAGCCGGGTCTGAACGAAAACGCGTTCTACGACCCGACCAACTTCACCTACCCGTCGGGCGCCTATGTGTGCGAGGTCGAGGTCGATCCCGATACCGGCGAGTCGCAAGTGGTCAAGTTCACCGCGGTGGACGACTTCGGCAACATCATCAACCCGATGATCGTCGAAGGCCAGGTCCATGGCGGCATCGGCCAGGGGCTGGGCCAGGCCATGCTGGAGCAATGCATCTACGATAACGACAGCGGCCAGTTGCTGACCGGCTCGTACATGGACTACGCCATGGCGCGCGCCAGCGACCTGCCCGACTTCACCGTCGAGACCGCCACCGGCACGCCCTGCACCCACAACCCGCTGGGCGTGAAGGGTTGCGGCGAGGCCGGAGCGATCGGCTCGCCGCCGGCGTTCATCAACGCGCTGGTGGATGCGCTCAGCCCGCTGGGCGTGAAGGACATCCAGATGCCCGCCACGCCGCACCGGGTCTGGCAGGCCATCCAGGCCGCCCGGCCGTGACCCACGCACACCGCAAAGGAAACCGACATGTACGCATTCAATTTTGAACGCGCCGCGGATGCCAAGGCGGCCGTGGCCACGCTCAAGGCCGATCCCGACGCCAAGTTCCTCGGCGGCGGCCAGAGCCTGCTGGCCGCGATGAAACTGCGGCTGGCCGCGCCCTCCGTGCTGGTGGACGTGGCGCGCATTCCCGGCATGGCCGAGATCCGCGTCGAAGGCAATGAGATCGTGGTCGGCGCCGCTGCGCGCCATGCCGATGTGGCCGAGCATGCCGAGGTGCGCCAGCGCATCCCGGCGCTGGCGGCACTGGCCGGCGGCATCGGCGACCGCCAGGTGCGCGCCATGGGCACCATCGGCGGCGCGCTCGCCAATGACGATCCCGCTGCCGACTATCCCGCTGCTGTGCTGGGGCTGGGAGCGACCGTGGTCACCGACCGCCGCACCATCGCCGCCGACGACTTCTTCAAGGGCCTCTATGAAACCGCGCTGGAACCGGACGAGCTGATCACCGCGGTGCGCTTCCCGATCCCGGAGCAGGCTGCCTACGCCAAGTTCCGCAACCCGGCCTCGCGCTTTGCGCTGGTGGGCGTGATGGTGGCGCGGACCGGCAACACGGTGCGCGTGGCGGTGACAGGCGCGGCCGACAGCGTGTTCCGCTGCCAGCCGCTGGAGCAGGCGCTGTCGGCCAGCTTCACCGCGCAGGCGGCGCGTGGCGTGAAGGTCGATGCGTCGAAGCTGAACGCCGACCTGCATGCGTCGGCGGAGTACCGGGCGCATTTGATCCCGATACTGGCGGCACGGGCGGTGGAGGCGGCGGTGAAGAGCTAGTGGCGCTTCACCTTTCCCATTGTGGTCTCCCCTCTTCCGCACCGCGGGGGAGGGGCTGGGAGTGAGGGCCGGCGCCTCTGCGAAGTGAGCGCCCTCACCCCCGCTCCTTTCCCGCCGTGCGGGAGAGGGGAGCAAACCGTCGGCGTGCAAGGCGCACCGGCACAGAAAGAACCTCATGCTTCCCACCTCCATCGACGACACCATCGCCCAGCTGGAACGCCAGCAATACTTCGCCGACCGCGAAACCGCCACGGTGCTCTATCTCGCCATGCGCATGCAGCGGCCGCTGTTCCTGGAAGGCGAGCCCGGCGTCGGCAAGACCGCCATGGCGCAGGCGATGGCGGGCGTGCTCGGCACGCGGCTGCTGCGGCTGCAATGCTATGAAGGGCTGGACGCCGCCAGCGCGCTGTACGAATGGGACTACCCGCGCCAGATCATGGCGCTGCGCCTGGCCGAGGCTCGCGGCGAGCGGCCCGAGGCGCAGTCGCTCTACCATGACGACTTCCTGCTCAAGCGCCCGCTGCTGGAAGCGCTGCTGCCCGACCCGGCCGCGCCGGGCGTGCCGCGCGTGCTGCTGATCGACGAGATCGACCGCGCCGACGAGCCCTTCGAGGCCTTCCTGCTGGAGGTGCTGTCCGAATTCCAGGTGTCGATCCCCGAGATCGGCGTGATCCGCGCCGAGCGTCCGCCGCTGATCGTGATCACCTCCAACCGCACCCGCGAAGTCCACGACGCCCTCAAGCGCCGCTGCCTGTACCAGTGGATGGGCTACCCGGAGCGCGACCGCGAACTGCAGATCGTGGCCGCGCGCGCCCCTGAGGCCGCCGCAGCGCTGCAGGCGCAGGCGATCGACTTTATCCACCGGCTGCGCGGCATTGACCTGTTCAAGGCGCCGGGCATCGCCGAGGCCATCGACTGGTGCCGCGCGCTGTCCGCGCTGGGCGCGACCGAGCTCGATCCGCAATCCGTGCGCGACACGCTGGGCGTGCTGCTCAAGTACCAGGACGACCTGGCGCGCGTGGATGGCCCCACCGTGGCCGAGCTGCTGGCGGGTGCCGCGCCGGGAGGCTGAAGATGGCCACGCTGCACGCCGCGGTACGGCCTGCCGCACCGGCCCTGCCGGTGCTGGCGCGCAACGTCACGCACTTCATGCGGCTGTTGCACAACGGCGGCTTCGCGCTGTCGCCGGCCCATGCGGTCGATGCGCTGCAGGCGCTGCGCCATGTCGATATCGGCCAGCGCGACGAGGTGCGCGCCGCGCTGGCCGCACTGGTGCTGTCCGGCCCCGACCAGCGCCCGCTGTTCGATGCCGCCTTCGACCTGTTCTGGCGCGACCCCGACTGGGAAGGCAAGCTGCGCGCGCTGCTGCTGCCGCGCGTCGATGCCGGGGCGCCGCCGCCGAAGCGCAGCAACCGGCTGGCCGATGCCTTGGCCGCCCGCCAGCCCGAAACGCCATCGCGGCCCGCGCAGACGGAAGCCGAGCGCGTCCACGTGCCGCTGACCTTCTCCGACCAGGAACGCCTGGCGCAGCGCGACTTTGAAACCCTGACCGCGCAGGAATGGCGCGCGCTGCAGCACCTGGTGCGCACGCGCCGCGCCCACCTGGCCTTGCAGCGCACCCGCCGCCTGCGCGCCGCCACCTGCGGCACCCATGCCGACCTGCGTGCCAGCGCGCGCCTGGCGGTGCGCCAGCATGGCGAGTGGCTGCGCTGGAAATTCCGCAAGCACGCCGAACGCAAGCCGCCGGTGGTGCTGCTGCTGGACATCTCCGGCTCGATGAGCCAGTACTCGCGCGCGGTGCTGTATTTCTGCCATGCGCTGATGCAGTCGCGCGAGCGGCTGTCGGTATTCCTGTTCGGCACGCGGCTGACCAACATCACGCGATCGCTGCGCGAACGCGACCCGGACGAGGCCGTCGCGCTGATCACCGGCCAGGTGCGCGACTGGGCCGGCGGCACCCGCATCGGCGCCGCGCTGGCCAGCTTCAACCGCCACTGGGCGCGGCGCACGCTGTCCGGGCGCGCCACCGTGCTGCTGGTCACCGACGGCCTGGACCACGAGCATATCGACCTGCTGGGCGACGAAATGGCACGGCTGCGCCGCTTTGCGCACCGCATCGTCTGGCTCAACCCGCTGCTGCGCTACCCCGGCTTCACCCCGCAGGCGCGTGGCGTGCAAGCCATCCTGCCGCACGTGGACGCACTGCGCCCGGCCCATAACCTGGACAGCCTGCTGGCGCTCGAGACGCTGCTGTCCGACCATGGCGGCCCGCCCCGGGCCGCCACCCCTGCCCTCGCCAGGCACAACAAGGAAGCCCCTCCATGGAAATGAACCAGAGCCAGCGCCTGCCGGTCCCGCAGCAAGTGGCATGGGAAGCGCTCAACGACACCGAGCTGCTCAAGCAATGCATCCCGGGATGTGAGAGTATCGAGCCCGACGGCGACAACGCCTACCAGCTGGCCCTGACGGCCGCGGTGGGCCCGGTCAAGGCACGCTTCAAGGCCGCATGGCACTGGAAGATATCCAGGCCCCGACAGCTACACCATCCGTTTCGATGGCCAGGGTGGCGCGGCGGGCTTCGGCAAGGGCAGCGCCCAGGTCCGGCTGGAACCAGACGGTGACGAGACCGTGCTGACCTACACCGTCAACGCCCACGTGGGGGGCAAGATCGCACAGATCGGCTCGCGGCTGGTGGACGCCGCGGCACGCAAGATGGCAGATACCTTCTTTGCGCGCTTCACCGAGGCCGTCACCCCTGACGCCACAGACGACACGCCGGCGGCCGAGGGCGCCCCTGCCACAGCTGCCGGCGACAATGAACCGACAGAGGAACCGAAGCGGAAACGATCATGGACAGCGTGGATCTCGAAGCCCTGAAGAACAGCGTGCAGTGGCAGCAGCAAGGCCATCGCGTGCTGCTGGTCACGGTAGTGCGGACCTGGGGCTCGTCGCCCCGGCCCGAAGGCGCGATGCTGGCCGTGCGCGACGACGGCCTGGTGGTGGGCTCGGTCTCGGGCGGCTGCATCGAGGACGACATCATCGACCGCGTGCGCCGGCAGGGCATCACCGCCGACCACCCGGAAGCGATCAAGTACGGCATCAGCGCCGAGGAAGCCCACCGCTTCGGGCTGCCGTGCGGCGGCACCATCGAGCTGGTCACCGAACCGCTGACCCCGGCCAGCGGCATCGCCGAGCTGCTCGACGCCGTGGAGAACGGCCGCCTGGTCGCGCGCACGCTGGACATGGCCACCGGCACCGCCACGCTGGGCCCGGCCAGCGCCACCGACGGCCTGGTGTTCGACGGCAAGACGCTGCTGACCATCCACGGCCCGCGCTACCGCATGCTGGTGATCGGCGCCGGGCAGCTGTCCAAGTACCTGTGCCAGATCGCCGTGGGCCTGGGCTTCCAGGTCACCGTGTGCGACCCGCGCGAGGAATACACCGAGACCTGGGACATCCCCGGCGTGACCATGGTGCGCACCATGCCGGACGACACCGTCACCGACATGAAGCTGGACGAGCGCTGCGCGGTGATCGCGCTCACGCACGACCCCAAGCTGGACGACCTGGCGCTGATGGAAGCGCTGCGCACCCGGGCCTTCTATGTGGGCGCGCTGGGTTCGCGCCGCAACAACCAGGCGCGCCGCGAACGCCTCAAGGAATTCGACCTGACCGAGCTGCAGCTGGCGCGGCTGCATGGCCCCGTGGGCATCTACATCGGCAGCCGCACGCCGCCGGAGATCGCCATCTCGATCCTGGCCGAGGTGATCGCGGCCAGGAACCACGTATCGCTGCCCGACATCCTGCAGGTGGAAGGCGCGAAGGCCGCACGCGAGATGGCTGCCGGCACCGGCAGCAGCTGCGACGTCGCGCCTGGTCCCACCTGACGACTTCGCGAATGCCGCCATGACTGCCGCCCCCAACGCTCCCCTGCTCCGCACCGACCTGCCCACCGGCATCCTGCTGGCCGCAGGCTTCGGCCGCCGCTTCGACGCCGCCGGCAAACGCAACAAGCTGCTGGAGGTGCTGCCCGGCGGCCGCTCGGTGGCCTGGCGCAGCGCCCGCACGCTGGCCGCGGCGTTGCCGGAATCGATCGCAGTCATTCGTCCGGGCAATCCGGCACTGGCCGAGGAACTGCGCCGCGGCGGCTGCCGCGTGGTGGAGTCACCCGACGCCGAAGCCGGCATGGGCGCAGCCCTGCGTGCTGCCGTGGCAGCCACGCCCGAAGCGCGCGGCTGGGTGGTAGCGCTGGCGGATATGCCCTGGCTCCCGATGGAACTGATCCGGGCGGTGGCGTTGACAATCACCACGCCCGATACCATCGCCGCGCCGTGGCGCAACGGGCAGCGCGGGCATCCGGTTGGTTTTGGCGCGGCCTGGCGTGAGGAACTGCTGAAACTGGATGGGGATGAAGGGGCGCGGGCTCTGCTGAAGGACAAGCCTGTGACGCGGATCCTGACTGAGGATGAAGGGGCGTTTCGGGATATTGATACGCCGGGGGATTTGAAGTGAGGGGATGGGGAGGGCCGTCTGCCTTGTCGCCATGTGGTTGCTTGTTGCTCTTGGCGGGCGTGGGCTGTTTCGCCGGCGTAGCCGGCGAGTCACTTCTTGTCCGAGCGACAAGAAGTAACCAAGAAACGCGTCGCCTATGCGGCTGGCAATAAATTACGCGGCGTTGGTCGTATGGGCGGCGGTGCTTGCCGTTTGGGCGTGGTCGCGGTTCGAGCCTGCTAACGCCATGTGAGTGTGGGGCAGTGCCTGCGATAACCGGCTTTTGAACGATCCCCAAGTCGGGCGGCGGCCCGCGCTCTCCAGCGCTATCGCATCAACGCCTTCGGCTGCGCTTCGCGCAAGCGCCGAATGACCGTCAGCGCATTTTGAGCCGGCGCAGCAGCCGTAGGCGTCCCCGCGATGCGGCTGGCAGCAGGCGGCCTACACCCTGCATGGGGATCGTTCAATAGTGGATTATCGGAGGCACTGTCCCTGACTCACATGGCGTTAGCAGGCTCGAACGGGCAACCACATCGAACGGCAAGCACCGCCGCAGGAACGGGCCAACGCCGAGGAATGGATTGCCAGCCGCACAGGCGACGCGTTTTTTGGTTACTTATATGAACGCGCCCCGGTTTGCCAGGTAAAGCCAACATCAAGCGTGGACAGGATTGGCTGCAGCCTTATATCCGGCCTTGCGGTGCAGGCTCAGCCTGCGGGCCCTGATGGATTGCGCCGGGAGTGTCCCTATCTTTTTGCCGTGCTTGCAGGCACCAGTAACCAATTGGGCTTGCACTCCCGCGGTCCAACCTGTTTTGCCATCACGTTGACGTTACCGTTGCAACCTGTGGACGGGTTCCTTCCTTTCCTCCTTCCTTGCTAGCTCAGCCTGCCGTCAGGCAGGCCTGACCGAGACGTAGTCTCGGTCATAGGTACGCTCATGCGCCAAGAGCGCCCACACCGTGCGCGCCGTCTTGTTGGCCAGGGCAACCGCCGCGACATTCGTCGGCCGTCGCTGCGCGAGCGTCAGGCTCCAGCTAGGCTGGTTCTTTCTGCGCAGATGGCTCAGCACGACCCGAGCGCCGTGAACGAGCAAGGTGCGCAGGTAGGGGGCGCCGCGTTTGCTGATGCCGCCCAGCCAGACCTTGCCGCCCGTGCCGGTCTGTTTGGGCACCAGGCCCAGGTACGCCGCCAGTTGCCGCCCCGACTTGAAGGTATGCACGTCGCCAATGGTGGCGACCATGGCCGTGGCAGTGAGCATGCCGACGCCCGGGATGGCCAGAATGGTCCGGCAGGATCGGCTTTGCCGACCCCAGGCGTCGATGCGTTGCTCCAGGCGGGCAATCTCCTCGTCGAGCCGTTCGATGCTCTGCAATTGCTCGCGCACGAACTCGAATAGCAACGGCGGCACGCTCTGTTCGAGTTCGTCCATCCGTTGCACGATTTCCTGCAGCCCGCGTCGCAACCCGGGCTGGACCTGGATACCAAACTCGAACAGCATGCCACGCAGCTGGTTGACCAGCATGGTGCGCATCTTCACGCGCAGCTGGCGCAGCGCGTGCAGGCCCAGTACGCACTGCTGCGGCTCGGTCTTGGCGGCCACCACCGGCATGCCCGGCTGCTGCGCTGCGGTCCAGATGGCCTTGGCATCGGCCGCATCGGTCTTGTTGGTCTGCACGAACGGACGCACGTACTTGGCGTGCAGCAGCACCGGCTCATGCCCCAAGCCCTCCAGTTGGCGGGCCCACCAGTGGGCACTGCCGCACGCCTCGAGCGCGATGCGTCCCGGCTCGCGCTGGGCAAGGAATTCGATCAGTTTCGGCCGGCTGAAGCGTCGGTTGAAACACTTCCCGGAAGGCTCGACCCAGTAGAGCTGGAACACAGTCTTTGCAATGTCCAGGCCGTAAGTCGTAGTATTCATTTCGGGCCCTCCATCCTCGCGTGGTTGGTCACACTCCCACTCTGGCACATCGATGCCGTTTCGTGATGGGGGGCCCGCCTTCCCCTGTCACGGTCCCCAGATACACAACTGAAACTCCCGGTGCTTTGCTCGGAGGCAGGGGCGCGTTCATTCCATCTTTTTGTCGCTCGGACAAAAGTGACTCGCCGGCTACGCCGGCGAAACAGCCGCGCCTGCCAAGGGCAACACCCGACCGCATCCCCACAAGCCCAAGCACCCAAGCGCACGCCTCCCCCTACAACTCACCCCACCCCCTCCGCCACCCCATTCGTCTTCACCGCCATGACGAAATCATTCCGGTGCAAGCCCTTGATCTTCTTGGTCCGCCACGACACCGTGGCATGCCCCCACCCAAAGCTGATCTCCGGATGATGCCCCTGCGCCTCGGCCAGTTGCCCGACGCCGTTCACGAACGCCAGCGCCTGCGCAAAATTGCTGAAGGTGAAACGCCGTTCGAGCCGCGTCGCGCTATCGACCAGCTCCCACCCCGGCGCCTGCTGCAATAAAACCTCGGCTTCGGCCGGCGTCAACGGCGGCACTCCGCCACGGCAAGGCGTGCACGATTGCGCTGCCAGGTCTTCACTCATGGTCATGCTCCCCGACCGGAAGAACAGCCCGCGCCTCAGGCCCCTTCGGTCTCAGTCAATGCGCGCAGGAACTCACCGCTCCACCAGTGCACGTCCTGCGCGCGGATGCGCTCCAGCAGTTTCTGGTGCCGCTGCTGGCGCTCGGCCAACGGCATGTGCAGCGCCTGCTGGATCGCCTGCGCGGTGGCGCGGGTATCGTACGGATTGACCAGCAGCGCCTCGCGCAGTTGCTCGGCGGCGCCCGCAAAGCGCGACAGCACCAGCACCCCCGGATCCTCCGGATCCTGCGCGGCGATAAACTCCTTGGCCACCAGGTTCATGCCGTCGCGCAGCGGCGTCACCAGCGCCACGCGGCTGGCGCGGCACAGGCCGGGCAGGCGCTTGCGCGCGGTGGTGCGGTGGATATAGCGCACCGGCATCCAGTCCAGCTCACCAAACTCGCCGTTGATGGCGCCGCTCAACTGCTCCATCTCGCGGCGCAGGTCGACGTAGGCATCCACCGACTCGCGCGAGGGCGCGGCGATCTGCACCAGCGTTGCGCTCGATCGGTTCTCGGGATACTCGGCCAGCAGCCGGTAGAACGCCTTGAGCCGATGCGGCAGGCCCTTGGAATAGTCAAGCCGGTCGATCCCCAGCAGCAGCCGCCGGCGCGCGTACTGCGCGCACATCATCTCGTAGGTTTCCTGCGCATCCGCGCCGCGGCCCAGCTCCATGAACTCGTCGACGTCGATGCCGATCGGGAAGGCCTGCGCCCGCACCGTGCGGTGGAAGGCGCGGTAGCGGTGCTCGCCCATGGGCTCGGCCTGCGCTTCGGCCTGCACGTAGCGCGAGAAGTGCTCGACATCCGCATGGCTCTGGAAGCCGAGCAGGTCATAGGCGAACAGCGCGCGCATCAGCCACTCGTGTTGCGGGATGGCGGCCAGGATCAGCGGCGGCGGCAGCGGCACATGCAGGAAGAAGCCGATCTTCTGCCCGCAGCCGATGGCGCGCAGCTCTGACGCCAGCGGGATCAGGTGGTAGTCATGGATCCAGATAATGTCGTCGGGCTGCAGCAGCGGCGCCAGCTTGCGCGCGAACAGCTGGTTCACGCGCCGGTATCCGTTCAGGAAGTTGGAGTCGAAATCCGCCAGGTCCAGCCGGTAGTGGAACACCGGCCACAGCACGCCATTGCTGTAGCCCAGGTAGTAGGCGTCGTGGTCCTCGCGGCTCAGGTCGACTGTGGCCAGCGTCACGTTGCCGGCTTGCTGCAGGTGCAGGTCGCCCTCACCCGGCGTGCCGCCCTGGGCGGTTTCCAGCGCCTTGCCGCTCCAGCCGAACCACATGCCGCCGGTCTGGCGCAGGGCTTCGGAAAGCGCGACGGCGAGGCCGCCCGCCGCCACGTTGCGGGGATCGGCAACCCGGTTGGATACCGCTACAAGTCTTGGCATATGTTGTTTTTGGAGTCCTCTGTTCTGGTTGCCGTGGATCCCGTGGGCGCAGGCGGTTCAGATCACCGTGTCCCACGGCGCCGACAGCCGCATCGCGCCATTGATCAGTCCGACCATCGAATACGTCTGCGGGAAATTGCCCCACATCTCGCCGGTCACCGGATGGGTATCCTCGGACAGCAGCCCCAGCGGATTGCGCGCGGCCAGCATCGATTCGAAGATCTCGCGCGCTTCTTCGCGCCGGCCGATGCGCGCAAGGGCATCGATGCGCCAGAACGTGCAGATGTTGAATGCGGTCTCGGGCTTGCCGAAATCGTCGGGCGCCTCGTAGCGGCGCATATAAGGGCCGTTGCACAGCGATGCCTCCAGCGCCTTGACGGTGGCGATGAAGCGCGGATCGCGCGGCTCGATGAAATTGACCTCGGCCATCAGCAGCACGCTGGCATCCAGCTCGCGCCCGCCGAAGCTTTCGGCGAAGGCCTGGCGCTCTTCGCTCCAGGATTCGGCCAGGATGCGCGCCTTCATGCGGTCGGCATGGTCGTGCCAGTAGGCGGCGCGCGCCTGCAGCTGCAGCTTGTCTGCAACCTTGGCCAGGCGATCGCAGGCGGCCCAGCTCATCAGCGCCGATGACGTATGCACGCGCGCCCGCGTGCGCAGCTCCCACATGCCGGCGTCGGGGGTGCCGAACACTTTCACTGCCTGTTCGCCCACCTCTTCCAGCCGGCGGAATTCAGCGGGGCCGCCGCGGTGCAGCAGCCGGTGGTCATGGAAGGCCTGGGCCGCGCCCAGCACCACGTTGCCGTAGACATCGTGCTGGAAGTGCTCCTGCGCCTGGTTGCCCACGCGCACCGGGCCCATGCCGCGGTAGCCGGGCAGATGGTCGAGCATGCTTTCAGGCAGCTCGCGCTCCAGGCCGATGCCGTACAGCGGCTGGATATGCCCGTCCTGCGACTGCATCACCACGTTGGACAACCAGCGCAGGTAATCCTCCATGGTGCCGACCTCGGACAGGCTGTTGAGCGCGCGCACCACGAAGAAGGCGTCGCGCAGCCAGCAGAAGCGGTAGTCCCAGTTGCGGCCGCTGCCCGGCGCCTCGGGGATGCTGGTGGTCATCGCCGCGACGATGGCGCCGGTTTCTTCGAACAGCGACATCTTCAGCGTGATGGCCGCGCGGATCACCGCGTCCTGCCATTCGCAAGGCACCGCCAGGCGGCGGCTCCACAGGCGCCAGTAGGCGGTGGTCTCCTGCTCGAAGTCGCGCGCGGTTTCTTCCACGCCGTGCGCGAGGGTCTCGTCCGGGCCAAGGATAAAGTTGTGCCCGCGCGTGACCAGGAACGGCGTATGCGACAGCACATAGGCCATCGGCGCGTCGGTGGTCATGCGCAGCGTCATGGCTTCGCCGATGTAGCGCACATGGCTGCTGCCGCGCGTGATGTCCGGCACCTTGCGGCCCCATTCGAAGCGCGGCGCCACCACCACGCGCACCCGCGGCGCGCCGCGCACCGGGCGGATACGCCGGACCAGCGCGGTCGGGCGGAAATAGCGCCCCAGCCGGAAGAAGCGCGGCGCAAAGTCGGTGATTTCCAGGCAGTTGCCGTGGATGTCCGTCAGCCGCGTGCGCAGCACCGCGGTATTGGGCTCGTACCATTGCCGCGCCGACTGGAAGTCCTCGATCTCGATCGAGAAATGGCCGGCGTTCTCGCTCGGGTCGAGCAGGGCGTTGAACACCGGGTCGCCGTCAAAGCGCGGCAGGCACGACCAGACAATGCGCCCGCGGCAGTCTACCAGCGCAGAGATGGCGCAGTTGCCGATCATGCCAAGCGACAACGACGGATTGGCAAAGCGGCTGCCGCCGTCCACGGTCTTGTGCACGCCTTCGGTCGGCGGCTGGCCCGGTTCGCTCGGGCTGCTCGGATTGGTCACAGCGATATCTCCCTCAGGATGTCGTTGTGCGCCGGGCCGGGCCTGGCTCGGCCTCATTCGGCACGGCGCGGGGCTGGCCGCCGGCGCCTTCCAGCGCGCGGGCCGAGCGGTGCAGCCAGCTGCGCAGCGCGGCCGGCCCGGACACGCTGACGCTGGCCACGGTCTCGCGCTGGCCCACCAGCACGCCCAGCCCGCCGAGCTTGCGCACGGCAGCAAAACCTGGCTCGTCGGTCAGGTCGTCGCCGGCAAAGAGCGGCACGCGCTCGGCGAAGGGCGCAGATTTCATGAATGCGGCGATGGCGTCGCCCTTGTCGACGCCGGCCGGCTTGATCTCGACCACCATCTTGCCGGGCAGCGCCTCCAGTCCGACGGCATGGCGCAGCACTTCGGTGACCGCGGCATCGACCACGCCGGCCAGTTCAGGCGCCTGGCGGTAATGGATGGCGACGGCAACGGACTTGCGCTCCAGCCGCAGCGCGGGATAGGCGCGCACCAGCGCTTCCAGGTGGGGGATCAGCGGTTCCAGGCCGGGGGCGGAAGTCTTGGACACCATGCCGCCGTCGGTGCGGAATTCAGCACCGTGCACGCCGGCGGCCGGCAGCCGCAGGGGCTGCAGGAAGTGGTCGAGTTCAGAGATCGGCCGTCCGGAGATGACGGCCAGCGCGCCGTTCAGACGCTCGAATAGCGTGTGCAGCGTGCCGACCAGTTCGGGTTCGACCTGCACCAGCTCCGGGCGCGGGGCCAGGTCGGCCAGGGTGCCGTCGAAGTCGAGAAACAGGGCGGTATTGGGTTCGATTAGCGGTAGCTGTGGCATCGCGTTACACCGTAACACGTGGTTTTGACCGGCGTCCACCGGGCGCCGTCCTACATGGCGCCCACGCAATCCGGCCTCGATGCAAGTCCGGGGCCGGTCCGTGGCCCCGCTTTCGCCCTGGCTCGCCGCATCCTCGCGAGTGCATCGTCATCCACACGAGAAGCACCCTCCGCGCGGCCCGGGCCGCCCTCCGCGGGCGGCGGGAGCGTCGCCCGGGTCGGGTGGAAGTCGCCGCCATCCTTTATCATTGACGGTTTCCGTCAGAATTTCCGCCTTTTTTTTGCGCCGCCCCACGGCCCGCCCTGAGACCATGACCCGCATGTCCGCCGCCCGACCCGACTACCTCAAGAAGATCCTGACCGCCAAGGTCTACGACGTGGCGCAGGAAACCGAACTGACCTACGCGCACCTGTTGTCGGCGCGCACCGGCAATTCGGTCTGGTTCAAGCGCGAGGACACCCAGCCGGTCTTCTCCTTCAAGCTGCGTGGCGCATACAACAAGATGGCCTCGCTGACGCCGGAAGAACTCAAGCGCGGCGTGATTGCCGCCTCGGCCGGCAACCACGCGCAGGGCGTGGCGCTGTCCGCGGCGCGCCTGCAGTGCAAGGCCATCATCGCCATGCCGGTCACCACGCCGCAGGTGAAGATCGACGCCGTGCGCGAACGCGGCGGCCAGTGGGTGGAAATCGTGCTGCACGGCGAGTCCTACAGCGACGCCTACAACCATGCCGCGGAGCTGGAGAAAAAGCACAAGCTGACCTTCATCCATCCGTTCGACGATCCCGAGGTCATCGCCGGCCAGGGCACCATCGCCATGGAGATCCTGCGCCAGCACCCGGGCCCGATCCATGCCGTGTTCGTCGCCATCGGCGGCGGCGGGCTGATCTCTGGCATCGCCTCGTACATCAAGGCGGTGCGCCCCGAGATCAAGGTGATCGGCGTGCAGACGGTGGACTCCGACGCGATGAAGCGCTCGGTCGACGCCGGCAAGCGCGTCGAGCTGAAGGAAGTGGGGCTGTTCTCGGACGGCACCGCGGTCAAGCTGGTCGGCAAGGAGACCTTCCGCATCACGCGCGAGCTGGTCGACGACATCATCCTGGTGGACACCGACGCCATCTGCGCGGGCCTGAAGGACGTGTTCCAGGACACCCGCAGCATCCTGGAGCCGGCCGGCGCGCTGGCCGTGGCGGGCCTGAAGGCCTACGCCGAGCGCGAGAAACTCAAGGGCCAGCACCTGGTGGCGATCGCCTGCGGCGCCAACATGAACTTCGACCGCCTGCGCTTTGTCGCCGAGCGCGCCGAGGTGGGCGAGGCCCGCGAAGCCGTGTTCGCCGTCACCATCCCCGAGGAGCGCGGCAGCTTCAAGCGCTTCTGCGAGCTGGTGGGCACACGCAACGTGACCGAGTTCAACTACCGCATCGCCGATACCAGCATGGCGCACATCTTCGTCGGGGTGCAGATCGCCAGCCGCGCCGAGAACGACAAGATCGCCGCCAGCTTCCGCAAGCATGGCTTCGACACGCTGGACCTGTCCAACGACGAACTGGCCAAGCAGCATATCCGCTACATGGTGGGCGGGCGCTCGGCGCTGGCGCATGACGAGCTGCTGTACCGCTTCGAGTTCCCGGAGCGGCCCGGCGCGCTGATGAAATTCCTGTCCAGCATGAGCCCGAACTGGAACATCAGCCTGTTCCACTACCGCAACCAGGGTGCGGATACCTCCAACATCCTGGTCGGCATCCAGGTGCCGAAGAACGAGAAGCGCGCCTTCCGCGCCTTCCTTTCGACCCTGGGTTACGTACACTGGGACGAAACTGACAACCCGGTGTACAAGCTGTTCCTGTCCTGACACCTGCTGAGCGCCCCATGAGCCTCCCTGAACACTCGCCGCTGGGCAAGCCCTCGGCCTACAAGACCGAATACGACGCCTCACTGCTGTTCCCGATCCCGCGCCAGCCCAAGCGCACTGAGATCGGCCTGCCCGAAGGCAAGCCGGTACCGTTTTTTGGCGTCGATATCTGGAACGCGTACGAACTGTCGTGGCTGAACCTGAAGGGCAAGCCGCAGGTGGCGCTGGCCAGCTTCATCATCCCGTCGGACACGCCCAATATCATCGAGTCCAAGTCGTTCAAGCTGTACCTGAACTCGTTCAACCAGACCAGGATTGCTTCACCCGAGGCGCTGCAGCAGTTGCTGCACCACGACCTGTCCGAAGCCACCGGCGGCACCGTGCAGGTGCGGCTGGTGACTGAGGCGGACCTGGGCACGCAGAAGATGGGTGAACTCGACGGGCTGCTGCTGGACCGGCTCGATATCGAGGTGGACCGCTACGAGCCCGCGCCCGAGCTGCTCGGCGCGGACCAGGAAGAAGCCCCGGTGGAGGAAACGCTGGTGTCGCACCTGCTCAAGTCCAACTGCCTGGTCACCGGCCAGCCGGACTGGGGCAGCGTGCAGATCCGCTACGTGGGTGCGCCGATCAACCAGGAAGGGCTGCTCAAGTACCTGATCTCGTTCCGCAACCACAACGAGTTCCACGAGCAGTGCGTGGAGCGGATCTTCATGGACGTGATGCGCGAATGCAAGCCGGTCAAGCTGGCGGTCTACGCGCGCTACACGCGCCGCGGCGGGCTCGATATCAATCCGTTCCGCACCAACTACAACACGGCGTGGCCGGATAACAAGCGCAACGCGCGGCAGTAGGCGCTGGCGGGGAGCTTCAGAACTCCCCGTGAAACCGCACCCCGTAGAACTTCACCGGCCCGCGGTCGCGGTTGTAGCCGGGGTTGCGCACGAACTGAAAGTCCGGGCTGATGCTCAGGTACTTCACCGGCTGGAAACTGTAGTAGATCTCCAGGATCTGCTCGGGCCCGTAGCGCAGCGCACCGTCGCCCAGGAACGCGCCCAGCCCGCCCGCGGCCAGGTAGTTGCGGTGGTTCGGGCCGAGCATGTTGATCGCCACCGCCACGCCCAGCGCATCGCGCGCCCGTCCCCACGCATCGCCCTTCAGCACGCCGCCCGCCGACACCTGGCGGCCGATCTCCGTGAAGGCATAGGTCTCAGTCTTGTCGTCGGACAGGCTGGCGCGCGCAAACATCCCCAGTGAATCGGTGACCTGCTGCAGCAGTGTCACGCCCACGCCGCTCTTGGCGTGCTCGCGCCGCACGTCGGCGACGTCCGGGGTAGTGCTATTGGCCATGCCGAAGCCGATGGCATCGCTGAACGCGCCCATGCGCGCCTTGTTGCGGAACCACAGCAGCCGGGCGGTGCCGGGCCGGCCGGCCGGCTGGTAGCGCTTCTCCACTTCGATGATGTCGCCGTAGTGCTCGAACATGCGGGTGTCTAGCCGCAGCCCGTTGGATTCCAGCGGCTGCAGGAAGCGCCCGATGCGCGCCGACCAGCCGTCGCCGATGTATTCCAGCGACAGGCCCCAGCTATAGCCGCGCGCATCGGCCGGATAGTCGAAGGCGCCATGCGCCATGAACGACCAGTTCATGAACTGCGTGCGCGGGTCCGAGCCGAACTCATTCTGGTCGAAGACATCCAGCACGCCAAAGTTGCCCGCCGTCAGCACCACGCGCTGCTGGTCGACGGTGCGCGCAAACTGGTTGAAATCCGCCTCCAGCGCTTCGCTGCCGCCGCCCAGGCCCCAGGTCTGCCGCACGAAGGCGCGCGCCCTGTAGAACACCGGGTTGGTGCTGGCGGCCTTGCCCAGTTCACCGTTGGACAAGCCGCCCAGGCCGTGCAAGCCGGAAAACGGCACGCCTTGCGTGGCTTCCGGGTTGAAGTGGAACTCCGCGCCCTGCCACAGCTTCAGTCCCAGATCCAGCGTCGCGCTGAACGAGTAGCTCTTGGCCCGTTCGGTACCCAGGCTGTTGGGCCCGGAGTATGCCGCGCCGAATGATGGCTTGCGCTGCCAGATGTAGGTGCTCTGGCCATGAAAGGCAAACGGGCTCTCCGCTTCAGCCGGGCTTGGCACCGGCTCCGCTTGCTGCGCCATCGCTGGCAGACACGCGCAACAGGTCAGCGCGGCCAGCACACGACGAAAACGGAGCGCTCCACGAACGTGAGCGGTGGCAAGTAGCGGGAACGGCATCGGCAGAGGCGGTCAGCAAGGGAAGTGTCGGAAACGGCGCGCGCCGGCGCCCGCAGCATAGCCAAGCGCTCATGACATGTCTACCTGCCAAGAGTGTGCCGGAAGGCCGACGTTGTAACCGCCCTTGAATTAATTAACGAAAAAATTAATATTCAATGGAGACCGCTTGCATCCGTTTGCCCATGCCGCGCCCGTCCGCCAAACCGAAACCCTCCGCCCGCCGCAGCCCCGGTCGTCCTGCGGCCGGGCAGCCCGGCCAGCGCGAACGCATCCTCGATGCAGCCACCGACCTGTTCTCGCGCCAGGGTGTGGCCGGCACCCCGGTCAAGGCGATTGCCACCCAGGCGGGCGTGACGCCAGCACTGGTCCATTACTACTTCAGCGACCGCGAATTGCTGCTGGACGCCGTGGTCGAGGAAAAGCTGCAGCCGCTGGTGGCTAGTGTCTTCGCTGCCGCCGGAGAGGCCGAGCCGATGGCCATGCTGATCGGCATCGCCGGCCGGCTGATCCGCACCGCGGCCGCCACGCCCTGGTTTCCCGGGCTGTGGATCCGCGAAGTCGCCAGCGCCGACGGCGCCCTGCGCGAGCGCGCGCTGGAACGCTTCGCGCTGCAGCGCGCCGGCGCACTGAGCGCGCCGCTGGCGGCCGCGATCGCGCGCGGGCAGCTCAATAGCGGCCTGGAGCCGGCGCTGGTGATGCCGTCGCTGATCGGCCTGACGCTGCTGCCGCTGGCCACCACCCATATCTGGCGCCGGCTGCCCGGCGGCGAAGCGGTCGATACCGACACGCTGGTGCGCCATGTATCCGCGCTGCTGACGCACGGGCTGGCACCGGCGCCCGACGCCGGCACGTCCAGGCTTTCTCCGGAGTCCTCATGAACCACGCCCATCCCACCCGCCCGCAACTGCCGGCAGCGGTGCTTGCCGCGCTGGCGGCGGTGCTGCTGGTCGCCGCTTGCAGCCGTGAACGCGCCGACACCTGGCAAGGCTATGTCGAAGGCGAATTCGTCAGCGTGGCCTCGCCGTTCGCCGGGCGCCTCGACACGCTGTCGGTGCAGCGCGGCCAGCAGGTCGGCCAGGGCGCCGCGCTGTTTGCACTTGAATCCGACGACGAGCGCGCCGCGCGCCAGCAGGCCGAGGACCAGTTGCGCGCAGCCGAGGCACAGCTGCAAGACATGAAGACCGGCAAGCGCCCGGTCGAAGTCGAGGTCAGCCGCGCCCAGTTGGCGCAGGCTCAGGCCCAGGCGCAGCGCAGTGCCGCGGCCTTGCGGCGCGACCAGCGCCAGTATGAGATCGGCGGCATCGCGCAGGCGCAGCTCGACGAATCGCGCGCACAGGCCAGCAGCGACGCCGCACGTGTGCGCGAACTGCAGCGCGATATCGACGTGGCCCGGCTGCCGGGCCGAGATGCGCAGCAAGCCGCGCAGGCCGCGCAGGTGGCCGCCGCGCGCGCGGCGCTGGCGCAGGCCGAGTGGAAGCTGTCGCGCAAGACCGTGGCCACGACGCAGGCGGGGCTGGTCTACGACACGCCCTACCGCCTCGGCGAATGGGTGCCGGCGGGCAGCCCCGTGGTGCGCATGCTGCCGCCGGGCAACGTCAAGGTGCGCTTCTATGTGCCTGAGACCGTAGTGGGCGCGCTGCGCAACGGCCAGGCGGTGCGGGTGCGCTGCGACGGCTGCGCCGCGCCGGTGGCGGCCACCATCAGCTACGTCGCCAACGAGGCCGAATACACGCCGCCGGTGATCTACAGCAACGAGACGCGGCGCAAGCTGGTGTTCCTGGTCGAAGCACGCCCGGCGGCGGCCGATGCGCCCAAGCTGCGGCCGGGCCAGCCCGTCGAAGTGGTGCGGCAATGAACACCACAGCGAACGGCGGCGCGGCCGCACTCGCCATCGACGTGCGCGGCCTGAACAAGCACTTCGGCGACAAGCACGTGGTCAATGACCTGAGCATGCAGGTCGCGCGCGGCGAGATCTTCGGCTTCCTCGGCCCCAACGGCAGCGGCAAGACCACCTCGATCCGCATGATGTGCGGGCTGCTGACGCCCGATTCCGGCGAGGGCACCTGCCTGGGCTACGACATCCGGAGCGAATCTGACGAGATCAAGCGCCGCGTCGGCTACATGACGCAGAAGTTCTCTTACTGGGACGACCTGTCGATCCGCGAGAACCTGGACTTTGTCGCGCGCGTCTACGGCATGCCGAACCGGCGCGAGGCAGTCGAGCGCGCACTGGAAGACCTGGGCCTGGCCTCGCGCTCGGCGCAGCTGGCCGGCGCGCTGTCTGGCGGCTGGAAGCAGCGGCTGGCGCTGGCGGCCTGCCTGCTGCACGAGCCCGAGCTGCTGCTGCTCGACGAGCCCACCGCGGGCGTGGACCCCAAGGCCCGGCGCGACTTCTGGGAACACCTGCACCAACTGGCCGCGCGCGGTATCTCGGTGCTGGTCAGCACCCACTACATGGACGAGGCCGAGCGCTGCCATAAGCTGGCCTATATCGCCTACGGCAAGCTGCTGGCGCAGGGCACCGCCGATGAAGTGGTGGCCAGCCAGAACCTGTCGACCTGGAGCGTGGAAGGCGACGACCTCGCCGTGCTGTCCGAGCAGCTGCAGGGCGCGCCCGGCGTGGAGCAGACCGTGGCCTTCGGCACCGCGCTGCATGTGACCGGGCGCGATGCGCAGACGCTGGCCGACACGCTCGCGCGGCTGGCCGGCCCGGGCCGGCGCGTCGAGCAAACCCAGACCAGCCTGGAAGACGTCTTCATCCACATGATGAGCGGGGCCGAAGACAATATGGCGGCCCGCAAGGCCAGGGACACGCTATGACAACCGCCCGCAAGCCGGCCGCGCGGCAGCGCATCTCGCTGCAACGGTGGTGGAGCATCGTGCTCAAGGAATTCCTGCAACTGCGGCGCGACCGCGTCACCTTCGCCATGATCGTCGGACTGCCCATCATGCAGTTGCTGCTGTTCGGCTTTGCCATCAACACCGATCCGCGCCACCTGCCGACCGCGGTGATCGCCGCGGACCAGAGCGAGTTCACGCGCTCGTTCATTGCCGGCATGGAGCACTCCACCTACTTCAAGGTGGTGGGCACGCTGCCCGACGAAAAGGCCGGGCGCGAGGCGCTGATGAAGGGCAACGTGCAGTTCGTGGTCAACATACCGCCCGATTTCACGCGCAAGCTGCTGCGCGGCGAACGGCCCGCGCTGGTGGTGGAAGCGGACGCGACCGACCCGTCGGCCACCGGCGCCGCCATTGCGGCGCTCGCGCAGTTGCCGTTCAGCGTCGCGCGCACCGACCTGAAAGGATCGCTCGCGCCGCTGGCCGGCGGCAAGGCGCCCTTCGACGTGCAAGTGCAGCGGCTCTATAACCCCGAAGGCATCACGCAGTACAACATCATTCCGGGGCTGATGGGCGTGATCCTGACCATGACCATGGTCATGATGACGGGCCTGGCCATGACGCGCGAACGCGAGCGCGGCACCATGGAGAACCTGCTCGCCACGCCGGTGAAGCCGATCGAGGTGATGACCGGCAAGATCGTCCCGTACATCTTCATCGGCCTGATCCAGTCCACCATCGTGCTGATCGCCGCGCGCTGGGTATTCCAGGTGCCGTTCTTCGGCTCCGTCCTGGTGTTGTACATGGCGGCGCTGCTGTTCATCGCGGCCAACCTGACGGTCGGCATCACGCTGTCGTCGCTGGCGCAGAACCAGCTGCAGGCGATGCAGCTTACCTTCTTCTACTTCCTGCCCAACATCCTGCTATCCGGCTTCATGTTCCCGTTCGCGGGCATGCCGGGCTGGGCGCAGGCCATCGGCAACATCCTGCCGATGACGTACTTCCACCGCATCATCCGGGGCATCCTGCTCAAGGGCAACGGCTGGACGGAGCTTTGGCCCAATGTCTGGCCGATGGCGCTGTTCATCGTGGTGGTGATGGCGATCGCGGTGCGCTTCTACCGCCGCACGCTGGATTGAAGGGGGTGGCCATGCAACGACTCACGCCTCTGTTTGCCGCCGCGGCACTGTTGTGCGGCTGCGCCGTAGGCCCCGACTTCCGCGCGCCCGCGCCGCCGGACGACACCGGCTACGTGCCGGGCCCGCAGCCGGTGGCAACCGTTGCGGCCGACAGCGCCGACGCGGGCGGGCAATCCCACGTGCAAACCCTGGCCGCCGGCGCCGACGTGCCCGCGCAGTGGTGGTCGCTGTTCCGCAGCCCGGCGCTGGACGCCACCATCCGCAGCGCGCTGGATGCCAGCCCGACGCTCGGGCAGGCACGCGCCCGGCTGCGCGAGGCGCAGGAGAACCTGGCCGCGCGCACCGGCGCGACGCGCTGGCCTGCTGTCGACGCCAAGCTGAACACCACGCGCCAGCAGGTCGATTTCCAGTCCCTGGGCATCACCGCGATCCCCAGCCCGGGACCGTTCACGCTGTACGGCGCGACGGTGCAGGTGTCGTACGTGCTCGACCTGTTCGGCGGCCAGCGGCGCGAACTGGAGGGACTGCAGGCAGCGGTGGACTACCAGCGCTATGAACTGGAAGCCGCGCGCCTGGCGCTGGCCGCCAACGTGGCCACCGCAGCCATCCGCGAAGCCGGCCTGCGCGCGCAGCTGGCCGATACGGTCGCCGTCGCCGCAGCCCAGCAGCGCCAGTTGGGCATCACCGAAGAACGGCTGCGCGCCGGCGGCGTGGCGCGTGTCGACGTGCAGCGCCAGCGTGCGGAACTTGCGCAAACCCAGGCACTGGTGCCGGCGCTGCAACGCCAGCTCGACGCCACGCGGCACCAGCTGGCGGTCTACACCGGCCAGACGCCGGCTTCGGCCGGCCTGCCCGAATTCCGCCTGGACGACTTGCACCTGCCCGCCACGCTGCCGGTCAGCCTGCCCGCCACGCTGGCACGCCGCCGCCCCGATATCCGCGCAGCCGAGGCCCTGCTGCACCAGGCCTCGGCCAATATCGGCGTGGCCACCGCCAACCTCTATCCACAGATCACGCTGAGCGCCAGCGGCGGCACGCAGGCCACCGCGGCGCGCGACCTGTTCAGCAGCCTGAACGTATGGAGCCTGGCCGCGGGGCTGGTGCAGCCGGTATTCCGGGGCGGCGAGCTGCAGGCGCGCAAGCGTGCAGCGGAGGCGGCTTATGAGCAGTCGCTGGCCGCGTATCGGCAAGCCGTGCTGCAGGGCCTGCAGAACGTGGCCGATTCACTGCGTGCACTAGAAGCCGATGCCGCCGCGCTGCGCGAACGCGCCGACAGCGCGCGGCAGGCGCGCGATACGCTGGCGGTGGTGTCGGAGCAGTACCGGCTCGGCGGCATCAGCCAGCTGGCGGTGCTGGATGCCGAGCGGCAGTCGCGCCAGGCGTCGCTGGAACTGGCGCAGGCGCGCGCCGACCGGCTGGCGGATTCGGCGGCGCTGCTGCAGGCGTTGGGGGGTGGGTGGTGGGAGGAAGACCGGGCGACCAGCGCTCCCGCCGATCAATCAATGCCCCTGCGCCAATAGATGCGATAACGACGGCCGAGTTTAGGGCCGGGGGGCTGATCACCTGCGTGCCGCTGATGGCGACGTTGTAGTCATCGTTGCCGATCCTCACCGACACCGGCACCGGCGTGGGCGGATACCCGCCGCCGGCGCGTTCCTGGAAGCGGTCGTCGCTGGTCAGGCCAGTGGTCTTGTTGAGCTCGCCCGTGGCGGAGCCATCGAGGTAGTTCAGCTGGTAGATGCGGGCGATGCCCAGATCGCTGGTGCACACGTTTGCGGAAGCCGCCTTGGGAGTGTTGGTGCCGAACATCACGGTGCCCGAGAGAGTGGTCGAGCCACTGACGACTTTCTCGCCGGCTCCCAGCACGATATACCACCCGCTTGCCGCGGTCAGGGCCGCCTTGGCCTGGGCCCGCTCCTCGGTCGTGCCCTGCTGCACCAGGTTGGCGGTGGCATCATAGAGTTGCCCGTCAGTCACCGAGCTTGACCCCAGCGCACCCTCGGCAATCGCTGTGGCGCGCTGATCGTTGAGCGCGTGATTGTCCCGGATCATGTAGTAGCGGTTCCGAATGGTGGTATCAAACGGATGCTCGCGGTCGCCGGATCCGATCAGCAAGGTGTCATAGGCAGGATTCGTCCCGACGGGGGGCGGCACGACATCGGGCGCATAGAGAAACTTGCGCGCATCTGCGCCGGTACCGCCCAGGGAAGCCAGCAGGCCCACCGTCCACTTCTTGGTGTCTGCATCGCTGATGTTGATGCGCCAGATGTTGGCGCCGGTATCGGCCGCATAGATCCGGTCGATATAGCCATCGCGGTCAGAGTCGATGATGGCCATGTTGGCCGGCATCGCATAGGCCATACCCGGTACGTTCAAGCCTTTGTCACCGGTCGTGGCCGAAGGCCCGGCCTGCCACACGACCTCGCCGCTGAGAGCGTTCAGGACCATCACGCCGCGCCCCATCTTCGCCTGCGTCTGGACGACCGGGTCGTTTGCGTCCGGATCGTAGCCCAGCCCGAAGATCAGCACCGGATCGTTGCTGGTGCGCACCTTGGCCACGCGCAGATCCGACCAGGTCTGACCAAGTTCAGTCGAATCGCTGTTGGCATTGCTACGCTTCCACAGGAACTTGGGCGCGCTGGGATCGCTTACGTCCAGTGCGTAGATGAAGCGGCCGCCGCGCCGCATGGTCAGGAACAGATAGGCCTTGTCGCCGCGTGAAGCATCGATGATGCCGTCGCTCTTGCTTGAATAGGTATAGACCGTTGCCGAGCCGTCGACAAAATAGGGCTTGGGCGATGTCGAGGAAATGGCCGGATCATGGTTATACATGCGGGCAAACTTTGGGAAATGCTCGGAAGGGATGAAGCTCCAGAGTTCGCTGCTGCCGGCTGGTCCGCCCTTGACGGCGTGCAGCATGCCGTCGTTGGATCCGTAGAACACCACCACATCGTCGGCAGTCCGGCTGTAGTTGATCACCGCCGGACGTGAATGCAGCACATCGCCGTGGACGAAACCGCGGATATTGTAGGTCGGCGCCGGCGAAGGGTTGGCGACGGCCGGGTCATCGACCAGGGTATTGCCGCCTCGCACCCAGTTGATCACGGGCTCCTTGTTCGCGGTGCTCTGCAATCCTAATGTTGTCGCTACGATATCGCTGTTCGCCGTACTGAACGGCGTGCTCTTCAACTGCGAACCAGCGATGCAGGTGCCGGTACAGGTATAGACCTGCCGGGTTGCCTGGCTCGACTTGAACGTTGTGCGCAGGAACTGCGCCGCCCCCCCCTTCTCGACCAGATCGCCGTCCGGCGCGTCCGAGGGTCCGCCCCGTCCCTGCGAGCCCGGGTAGTTTGTGGCGTCCCAGAAAGTGGAGGCGGTCGTCCAGATGCTGGTCACATCGGGATTGACGAAGCCGGTCTTTGCGTTCTCAACCGCGGCATTCAGCGCATCGGCAAGGAACACGGTGGGGGCGTAGTCGATTTATCCACGCCCAGCTGGTACTGCTTCAGGTTGCCGACCCAGTTCGGCTTCGAGAGGGCATCGGGACGAAACATGCCCAGGTAGACCTGGTTCAGGTAGGTGCCCCGCACGCTGACCGACACCGGCAGCGATACGGAAGCGAACACGGAGTTGGTGTCCAGGATCCGGTCACGGATCTTGTTCAGCGCGGTCTCCAGCTCCACGTCGCTGCCCGCCTGGAAGTAGCCGCTGTTGGTTTC
Organism: Cupriavidus necator; assembly: GCA_022041995.1. GTDB lineage: Bacteria > Pseudomonadota > Gammaproteobacteria > Burkholderiales > Burkholderiaceae > Cupriavidus. The sequence continues at coordinate 636,693 of CP074381.1, read as the reverse complement.
CGTGCCCTGCCTCGCCATGTTCTTCATCATAGTGGTGAAGTCCGGATTGCTCTGGGCGTTGTAGGCGTCGATCGTGAACGTCATGACCGATCCGTTCGTGGCTGCTGTCGTGTTGACGCCAAGATCCGGACGCGTCTTGAGGAAGTGCGCCCAAGCCGACTGGATATCCGGCGAGGTCGAGACGTTGTACTTGCGCAGCGTAGTCACGGCAGGATCCGTGGTCGCCGGCACCGGCGGCATCACACCTTGCCGGTTGTTGCCGATAAAGATGATATAGGTCTGTGCGCAGCCGCCTCCCAGCGGGCTGTTGTATCCGGATCCGTTGGCTGATCCCTTGTAGGCAAACCCGCTGGAAAGCTTGCCGATCGCCGACGTAGTCAGGTTGTCCTTGCTGGTGCCAGGGTTGCCCGCGTAGTCCGCAAGCGGATCCATCCCCGCCCAGCTGTTTTCCGCCCCTGTCAGATACAACCAGGCCTCATACAAGGCATTGGCGTAGCTGCCCGAGCTTTGGTCGATCTTCTCGTCAGGCGAGTTGACGTTGTAGTCGTTGTTGTCGCTCGCAACGCCCGCAAGCATAGCCTGGAAGGCCTGGTTGTTTGCGGTGTTCATCATGTCGCGGATGCCGAATCGCACGTACCCGCCATCTCGCCTGGAGCCGTTGACCGTCAGCATCATGAGGCCAACGTTGGTCGGCTTCTTCAGGCTCCCGACGAATTTCTTGATGGCCAGCAGCTCGGCTTGCCCCTGGGTCGGCGAACCGACCCACTGCTGAGAGGCCTTGGACCAGTTCGCCGTGTTGTCCAGAACAAACAGGATGTTGGGGGCCGCCTGGGCGGTGCTCGTCGACGGGGCAAAGATATCCGTGTCGTCGGAATGGCCGACAACAGGCATGACCACCAGCGCGGCCAGCACGAAGCCCCGCAAGAGTCGGAACATTGACATCACGTAACCCCGGCGATTCTGATAAGTTCTCTTTTGTTCTGGTCCACGCGCTGCCGCCCTTATGAGCAGGTGGCAGTCGAATCCATCCGTACCCTGACGCCCTGGTGCACGGTAACGGAGACACCGCTGCCACGCTTGTCCGTGGCAACGGCCATCACGTCCCAATAGGTATCCTGCGGGGCGGAACCCGCGAAGTCATAGCTGTAGCCATCGGCCGGCGCCATCTGCAGGCACGCCGGCTTCGCGGTCTGTACTGTGTAATCGGCCACGCCGTCATTGTTGACGTCGATATCAAAGGTCTGCGCGGCAGGCGTATAGAAGTTGGCCGCCGTGCTGACGACTTTCTCGATGGCCTGCTGCGCCGCGGCGCTGGCCTCGGCCTTGGCCTGCTGGTTGCCCACGATGCGCAGGCTGGAGTTGCCCAGGCGCACGGCGGAGACCACCAGCAGTGTCAGCACGATCAACATGACCAGGCCCATCACCAGGCTGAGGCCGGCGTGCGTCTTGCGCCAGTTGGGCGTTGCAGTGCGCCGCATCTTCATTCTCTCCGGCTGCTGGGATTGATCACGCGCACGGTCCCGGTATAGACGTGGCGCTTATAGCCATCCGAGAACGGCCCCGCGGTGCCAGCCATCCCCATGCTGTAGGTCTTCTTGTCGGACTGGCCGATAGACGGCTCGGTATTGCGTGCCAGCAGGTTGACCTGCACCGCCATGACATTGGGCCAGTCGGCCAGCCCCGGCGCGGTGACGAACGGCACGGCCGGCGCCCCTGTGTTGAGTCCGTCGATCCCATAGTCGAGCTGCAGGTCCTGGATGCCATTGACTAGCGGCGTCATGACGAAGACCGGCACGCCGCCCGCGGCGCTCAGGTCCAGCCGCTTGAGCGTCGGCACCGGCTTGCCACCGTCGGCCGCGGCCGTGCAGGTGGTGGCGCCGGCTGCGTACTTGCTACACGGGCTGACGAAGTAGATGGACTGCACGTAGCGCCACAAACCGGCCGGCGTGGTGCCGTTCTTTTGCAGCAGGGTGTAGGTGCCCGGCGTGGCGGGCGTCGCGTCCGGACCAATGCCAGTGACCTTGCTGCTCGGCGTGGTCTGCACGTAGGCCTGGCCGGGAACGGCATTGGCGGGCGTGGCCAGGATATCCCCGGTGTCCAGGCGGCGGGTCACCAGGATATCGGTCCCCGGTACATGGTCCGCATCGGCCAGGCAGGCAGACAGCGGCGCCGGCACGGTCGCCGGGGCATCATAGCCTTGCAGCGGCAATCCCAGGGCCTTATCGAGGCTGTCCTTGTCCGTGGCGCACGGGTTCGGCAAGGCGGTCGGCGCCGTCATGGCGCTGCCATACTGGCCGTAGTATCCGGCATGCTCGATCTCGTCTTGCAACAAGGTGATGGCGTAGCGGCCACTCTCGATCTGGCGGGCCGACTTGTCCAGTTCCGCGCGCGCGCTGCTTTGCTGGCTGATCAGCACCGTGATTCCCGCCAGCAAGAAAAGACCTATGGCGATGGCCACCATCAGTTCCACCAGCGACATGCCCGCCTGGCGGCGGCGCATGGATGACAACGGGCGCAGGGAAGCAGAAGTCGTCACGGAGCAATCAGTTGAGGTTGGCGATCTGCAGCGTGGCGCTTACCACGCGCCGCTGGGCTTCATCTCCGTACAGTCCCTTGCCGCACGCGAGACCGGCCACCGGCGCGGCGGTCTTGTTCTTGCCCTGCCAGGCAACGGATACGACATAGACGTTCGATACTGGGTTGAAGCTGACACATCCCCGGGCGCCAACCATGGCGCCGACGTTGCTGGTGCTGCTGAGTTCGCTGGCGCCGGCAAGCAGCCTGCTCCATGCAGCAAGATCGCTGTTGGCCAGGGTATAGGCCTGCACCGTGCCGAGCGAGCAGGACGGCAGCGCGCCCGCCCCAATACCGAGGTAAGGCACTCCGTTGGCTGGATCGGTGGTGACGGCATAGCACCCGGCAGCCGAGCGGTTGCCATTGATGCGTTCGACCATATCCTGCAGCAGGATAAGCGCCTGCGCGCGCTGGTAGGACTCGGCCTCGGCCCGCTGGCTGGCCAGCATCAAGCTCACCAGCCCCAACAGGCCAAGCAGCAGGATGATCAGCGTGACGAGCGCCTCCATCAGGCCGAAGCCGCGGGCGCGGCGCTGGAATCGCAGATTGCTGCGCATCAGCAGGCTCCCGTCTGACTGGTCGGCATGCCGCTCAGCTCAACGCTGACGCAGCGGGGCGTTGCGGTGCTGTCAGACGCAGAAATACCGAACGGGGATGCCAATGCGGCCAGGCGCCCGTTGCTGTTGTAGGCCAGGCCACCGGCGGGGCCGCTCACAGTCAGCCCGGATACCGCCTCATGCCGGCTCAGCACGGCCGCGCCGGCCGTCACGGTCCAGCCGTTCTGCCAGCCGCCGGCCGCCGGCGCGATGCTGACACTGGCATTGCGCTTGACCGCCTCGCTGCGCGCGTAGGTGAGGGTTGAAGCCAGGTCATAGGCGGCGGCCCGTATCCGTTGCCCGACGACGAACTCACGGAAATACGGTGTGCCGACCGACAGCAGGATGGCTGCGATCATCACAGTCGCCATCAGTTCGATCAGCGTGAAGCCAAGGATCCGGCGCGCCGGCAATCCCAGCACGCTTGTTGTGAAGAACCGCTTGGAAGCGCCCATGATCGCGTTCACCAGCAGTTGGCTACAGGGCCGGGACCACTGATGCCTTTGGCGCCCGTCTGGTCGACGGTCAGCTTGAGGCACTGCGCATCATTGACCAACTGCCCGCCGATGGGCGTTGCCGTTACGAGGTAGGACGGCGGTGTAGCGGTGTTGTCGGCGGTCAGCGTAACGTTGTAGTTGCGCGAGACTTCGGCAGGCACGGTGACGCCCAGCGCGCCAATCGATGCGGCGTACTGACGCGCGTCGAGGCTGTACTGCTCCTGCTGGTTGGCCACGCCAAGAATGAAACTCTGCGCCGCGGAGCGATTGCTGCGGACGACATATTGCGTGTAGGAAGGATAGGCGATAGTGGCAAGAATGGCGATGATTGCCACGGTGATCATCACCTCGATCAGCGTGAAGCCATGCGCTGCCCTGGCGCCGCGCAGGCGCCAACCCCGGCATGGATTGCCGGTTGCCCCAACTTTCCCAATGACCCGAAACGACGGGTTGACCCTCCCGCCGTGTCGCACTGCCGGGCTTCTATGTCCCATGCTCGCGCTCCGATACCAATTATGTTCCGGATGACCAGATTCCGGAGGTTATGGCGCGGAGTGTAAGTCACGATCTGTTAAGTGGGTAAGGAAAATATGATGCCGGTTGGCCGGCGTTGTAGCGAACAGACAGTGGCGTTACCGAGATCTGCTCAGGAGATACACGGCGGACGTTATCCGTCACTTAGGGGACCCCTGAGCCGCCCGGGGCGGAGTGCGTGCATGTGGCGGGTTTCCGCTCGTGCTTCGCGATCGCGTTCACCTTCCATTATGTCTACCGGCTGTTCCGCAGCACGGTGCACCTGATCCGCGCCGATGCCGGCACGCTGGAGATGAAGCTGCGCGGCCTGGCGCCCAAGGATGCGGTGCTGGTGGTCGCTTTGCCCCTACTCGCAGGAAAGCATCCGCGTCGCCGCGGCCGCGCGCGAGTGTGGCTGCAAGGTGATCGCGCTGACCGACAGCACGGTCGCGCCGATCGCGCTGGCGGCGGACTGCACGCTGTTGTTCTCGGTGGAAAGCCCGTCGTTCTTCCCGTCAGTCACCGCCGGCGTGGCCGTGGTCGAAGCCCAGGTCGAGCAGCTGCTTGCGCGCAAGGGCAAGGACGCGATCCGCGCGCTGGAGCAGGCTGAGGGCGAACTGCATCGGGCCGGCGCCTACGTGGCGGCCGGACGCGGCTGAGCCGGCCCGCCGCGCTTGATCGAAAGCCTCGTCATTGGGGTTGGCGCAGGCCTTCTTCAGCGGTTCGCTCATCAGCAGCTCGAAGTTCGCATGCTTGGGCGGAAAAAGGAGCGGGCGGCTGTGCCGCCCGCGGGGTGTATTGCCGGCTGCGGCCCGCTGCGGCCGGCCGCGCGCGGCTTACTGCGTGCACTTCTCCCGGTACGCCTGCTGCAGCGACTTCTTCGGCCGGTCACGCTCCAGTTCCGGGATCATGCGGCCCTGGGCGGTCTCGATGGCCGGCTGGGTGGCGCGGTATTCGCGCTTGGGCGCTTCGGCAATCTGCGCGGCCAGGGCGCGGCATTCGTCCGACTGGATGCTGCCCGGCGTTGCGGCCGGGTCGGGACGGTAGGGCGTGGTGCCCTGCTGCACCGCTTCATTGATGGCGGCGGCGGCGCTGTCCCCATCCGGCCTCTGCGCATGCGCGCTGCAGGCCATCGCCAGCGCAGCGATGGCGGCAATTCGGATCAGGGTTCGCTGGCTCGGCATGATGACTTCTCTCCTGTGGCTCGATGGATTTAAGCAAAGGTTGCCAGCTTAATCGCTCGCGGCCTGTCTGACACTACTGGCATTTCCAGCATTTGTGGCGTCGATGCCACCTGCGACGGCTCCGGTGCCCGCATTGCCTGCCTGGGTGCGCGCCGCCTCGCGCCAGTCCTGGCGCTGGCGCCGCATCTGCCCCAGCGCCAGCCGGGTCATGCTGGCCCAGCCGGACGGCCGCGGATCGGCCAGCATGCTGAGCGCGCGTGCGTAGTCCAGCGTCAGGCCGGGCGTCCAGGCCATGGTCTTGGCGCGCTTGCGGATCTGCGCCGCCACCCACAACTCCGGCATGGTCAGCAGGCGCCAAAGCGGCCGCCAGCCCTTGGCCTGGCGCCAGACCGGGCCGACGCGCCTTCCAGCGCCGCTTCCAGCGCGTGCGAGACGGTGCTGGAACAGTTGCGGTCGGTCAGGTTGTAGGTGGTGTTCTGGCGGTAGGCGGTCCAGAAGCGGTCCAGGCGCCCGGGGGTCATAGTTGCGGATGCGCACCTGCACGGTCGACGGGCACCAGGCGCGCGATTCAGTCTGGTAATCCGGCTGGAACATGCCAACCACGTCGTTCTCGCGATGGCCAGCGCGATCTCGAACACGCCCACGGCTACCGCCAGGCGCCAGGTGCGTAACCGTATCACCCGGGCCGAGACGACGACAAACATGGCCACCCCAGCAGCACGCTCAGGCAGCCCAGCCGCAGCAGGCCGCGCCAGCGCGTGCGCAGGTAGTCCACGCCCAGCAGGATCATCACCAGTCTTGCCGTGTCCGGTCTTCCTCCTTCCGTTGCCGGGCCGCCGCCGAGGGCGGCCCGTGGTTGGGCCACATGAGCGGTGATTCCGCTAGGGCGCGCGGCGCCCGCCTCCCTCATCGCGCTCAAGCTCCCAGTCGCGGCGCATCATCACATAGGTGAACGAAGTGGACCAGCCGATCAGGATCAGGCCGACCAGCGGCTCGATGCTGGCGATCAGGCGGCTGGCGCCCACCGGGACGATATCGCCCAGGCTCTGCGTGGTGAAGGTCTCCAGCGCAAAGTAGGCGTAGACCAGCGCGCTTGGCTGCGTGTGGACGCCGGACGCGCCGGCGCCGCCCATCGCGGTCAGCCCGCCCAGGCCGAGCACGTGGTCGGCGAACCAGAAGCCCAGCGCAAACACCAGCGCTTCCAGGCAATGGACCACGATGATGCAGACGATCAGCACGCCGATGTTCATGCGCCCGGACCAGCGCCGGGGATGAATCGCCGACAGCAGCCGCAGTGCCTCATAGTGGATGCCGACCACGGTCACAGTCAGCACGGCCGCGCACAGCAGGGCCAGCGAATAATGTTCGGCGGAGGTTTCCATGCGCAGCGGCAGGCCTGGTCGGTGTCCGGGAGGATCAGGAAAAAGCGCAGGAAAAAAAAGCGCCCTCCAAAATAACACCGGAAGGCGTGCAGGAAAACCAGGGTGCGGCTGGCGCGCGGCCGTGCTCGTAGCCCTGGCAGAGGGTTGGTGGCGGCCGGCTGGCCGCCGCATGGATCAGCTGCTGCTCTTGCAGGAGAGATTGACGTACAGCCCGCCGCCCCATTTGAAATTGCGGTTGCATGGCATGCCCCGATCGGTGCCGGGTGAGTTCAATTTAGCGATCGCGGCGATTCCGATAAATCGTGCATTCGCATGGGCTGTTTCATTAATGAAGCGCATTTCCGGGGCAGCAAAAAACTGCCGCACCCTGATAACATCATCGCCTGTTTGAAATAAAGATAACTCGTGATAATGATTATGGAAATACCCGGATTTCCGTGCCTGGCGGTAACACGGCGGACGCCTGTCCCAATTCAGAGCGATCGGATTCGAGCATCACACGCCCGCATCCGTGCGGGTCGGTGCGGCCAGAAAATACCGAGAATATCTCGCCCAAATGGTTGATTTCCGGATGAGCTGGCCTGGCTCCGGGCAGTTCAAAAAAGAAACGAAAAATCGCCATTTACCCGTTCGCGGGGGATATGCGCAGGACCGGCAAACCAGCCCGTTCATGTCGCACGGCCAGGTGCAGGACGGAGCGGCGATGGACTATGCTGGAAATCACAACGGCATCTTCGCGGAGGCCATCATGCGCAAATCTGTCCTTGTCCTTATGGCACTGCTGCTGGCCGGCGCCCCCGGCCTGGCGCTGGCCCATAACTGCCCCAATGAAATGAAGGCCATCGACGCCAAACTGTCGACCAAGCCGGCGCTGTCGCCGGAAGATTCCGCCAAGGTTGCCAAGCTGCGCGCCGACGGCGAGGCCTATCACAAGGCCGGCAAGCATGACGAAGCGATGAAATCGCTGCTCGAAGCGAAGAAGATCCTGGGTATCTGATACCCATCGCAAAAAAAGAGCCGCCACGCGCCCTGGCGCGGCGGCTTTGTTTCTTTTGCCGCGGTCGTCGCCGCAGCAGGCTGGGTCAGGAACCCGATCCGACCTGCTGGATCACGCCGTTGGGCGCCACCAGGTAATATTCCGCGCCAATCCCGACCCAGCGCGTGCCCTTGCGCGGCGCGGGCAGGTTGTATTGCTTGTAGTCGTCGATCACATACTGGCGGTCCCTGAACTCGGTGGGCAGCCGGTCACCCTTCTTCCATTGCTGCACCTGCATATAGGGCGAGTTCTGCGCCGCCGGCTCGGAGGCGGCCATGGGATCCGTCATCGGCTTGGGCTTGGACTTGGCACCGCCCTGCGCCATCGCAAACGGCGCCGCCAGCACGCTTGCCGCCAGCAACAGCGCCGGCATCGCTTTCTTGGTCTTCATCGTGATCTCCTTGCGTACGGGAAAACCGAACTGCCGGAGGATCCGGACAGCATTTACCAGATTAGTCACAAATACGGACAACTGCGGCATCCGCCATTCATGGCGACGACGCTCGATGTGACCGAGGATGCATCGCGCTTGCGGATTGTTCACAATTGTTTGCGGGCTGGCACCCCTTGGAGGGGGAGCCGTTGACGTCACCCATGACTAGAATGGGTCCTGACAGAAACAATTTGTTACGGGCGGCCGCTACTCAGTCTGTCAGCGGGCCGCGGCGCCGCGGCCTCGCCGCTGCGGGCGCACCGCCCTCGATGTTCCCTGGCTCACGCCCTGTTCACGGCGCTTCGCACGCGGGCACCCGTCCCTGCCAGAGAACCATGAAAACAGGGGACTCTCCGTGTTGCACGATGCTGGTCAATTCCTGGCCCTGGTCAATCCCGCCATTGCCATTCTGCTTTCGCTCTGCTTCCTGCTGGCCTGGAATCATGAGCGCACACGGCACTACCTGCTGCAGCTCAGTGCCTGCTATTTGCTGTACGCGGTTGCCATCGGCCTGCAGATCGTCTGGCTGCCGCGCAATGGCGGCGGCTACGCCACGGTCACTGGTGCGCTCTACCTGGGCAGTGCCGTGCTGATGCTGCGTGGCATGCTGGCGCGCATCGGCGCGCGTGTCGATACCTGCGTGCTGGTGTCGCTGCCGCTGGCCCTGTTTGCCGCGCTTGCCTGGTTTGATTTCGTGCAGCCCCAGCTGGTTGCGCGCATCTACATCCTGAATATCGGCATCGCGCTGATCCTGCTGCTGGGGATCGCGCCGCTTGCCCGCCTGCGCACAGGCAGCACCGCGGACCGGGTGCTGTTCTGGGTATTCCTGTTGTTTGCCCTCCATTTCCTGCCGCGCACGGTGCTGACCATTGCTCCGGCCACCGCACAGGAGGCTGCCGTCCTCACCCGCTCGGTCTATTGGCTGTGGCTGCAGGCCACGCTGGCATTGCTGCTGCTCACGCTGGCGCTGGCGCTGCTGGCGGCGGCCACGCAGGACGTGATCGACGGCCTGCGGCATGAACGCGATACCGATCCGCTGACGCAGCTGCACACGCGCCGCAGCCTGGAGGCGCTGGCCGCGCGGGAAATCCCGCCACCTCAGGGCAAGCCGCTGAGCGTGCTGCTGTGCGATCTCGATTTCTTCAAGTTCATCAACGACAACTACGGCCACAGCGCCGGCGACGCGGTGCTGGCGCAAATCGGCCGGATCATCGCCGCCGGCATCCGCCGGCGCGATATCGCAGCGCGCCTGGGCGGCGAGGAGTTTGTCATGCTGTTGCCCGATACCCTGCCCGATGCAGCCTTGCATCTGGCCGAACGGTTGCGCCAGACGCTGGAGAGCACGGAAATGGACGTACTGCCGGGCATGCACACGGTGACCGCCAGCTTTGGCGTGGCCACGCTGCGGCCCGGCGAAGACCTGGAAGCGCTGCTGATGCGCGCGGACAACGTGCTGTATGCGGCCAAGAACAAGGGCAGGAATTGCGTGGAGTGGGAACGGGAGGCCGGCATGCCGGTACCGGCGTGATGCTCCTTTATGCGCCGCCCGCTATTTTGCATACAAAATAAGAATGCAAAATAGCGGGCAGCCGCGCATCCGCATACGAATGTGCGCATGAAGAAATGCGGTATGCGCGGAGAATGCGGGCGCAAAAAAGCCCGCATAGCGGGCTTTCGGGGTGATGCTTAAAGCGAGGTCGTGCTCAGAACGGGATATCGTCGTCCATATCCTCGAAACCATTCGAGGCCGGCTGCTGGGGCCGGCGCGCAGCGCCACCGCCCTGGCCGCCACCCTGGCCGCCCGCCTGACCACCGCGGCCACCGCCGTAGCCGCCGCCCGACGCTTCGCGGCTGTAGCCACCGCCGCCGCCTGCGCCGCCTGCGCCGCCACCGTAGCCGCCGCCTTCGTCACCGCCACCGCCACCACCCTGGCGCGAACCCAGCATCTGCATCTGGTCGGCAACGATTTCTGTGGAGTACTTGTCCTGGCCCGACTGGTCCTGCCACTTGCGGGTGCGGATGCGGCCTTCGATATAGACCGACGATCCCTTGCGCAGGTACTGGCCGGCGATTTCGGCGATCTTGCCGAAGAACGAGACGCGGTGCCATTCAGTGGCCTCCTTCATCTCGCCGCTCTGCTTGTCCTTGTAGCGATCGGTGGTCGCCAGGCGGATATTGGTCACGGCGTCGCCGCTGGGCAGGTAGCGGGTTTCCGGGTCTGCGCCGAGGTTGCCGACGAGAATGACTTTGTTGACCGATGCCATGTGAATGTTCTCCAAAAGCCACGCGCTGTGTTGAAAAGCGTGGCAATACGATGACGGTAAAGCGAATGTAGTGTGACGCGATACTGCGGTGACGTAAACGAACATCGCGCCCCCGGCCAGACGTCGGGTGGCGCGATCATGCTAGGCCTTTTCCGGGCCGGATTCTTTACGATGTGATGCGGATCAGGCTGGCGTTGCCGGTGCTGCTTCCTGCCCGCGCGGCGGCGGCGCCTTCATGCTCCAGGCGATTATAAGCCAGAGCAACAGCACCACCGCGCAACCGACGAACACGGCGCTGCGCCCCTCGTGCTTGAGCAGCCAGCCACCGGCCGCGCCACCCAGGAACAGGCCCAGCGCCTGCGTGGTGTTGTAGACGCCCAGCGCCGCCCCGCGTGCCGCCGCGGCGTAGCGCGACACCAGCGAAGGCTGCATCGCCTCCAGCACGTTGAACGCGACGAAGAAGAGCAGCAGGACGCCGACGATGGCCCACAGCCCGTGCACCGCGGCAAACAGCAGTTGCACCGCGGTCATCAGCGCGACCGCGCCCAGCAGCACCGGGCGCACGCGGCCGTAGCGCTCGGCCGCCATCATCGGGCCCAGCATCAGCACGAAGGACACCAGCACCACCGGCAGGTAGACCTTCCAGTGCTGGTCCAGCGGCATGCCGGCATCGGCCAGCATTGCGGGCACCACCATGAACATGGCCACCTGGGAAGCGTGCAGCGCCAGCACGCCGGCGTTCAGGCGCGCCAGGTCGGCGTTGAGCAGCACCTTGCGGAACGGCAGGCGCACCGGATGCGGCGGCGGTGGGGTCGGCACCAGGAACAGCGTCACGCCGATGGCCACCAACCCCAGCACTGACATCAGCCCGAAGATGCCGGACATGCCGATGCTGTGCAGCAGCGGCGAGGCGATCACCAGCGACAGCGCGAAGGTCAGCCCGATGCTGCCGCCCACCATTGCCATCGCCTTGGTGCGATGGCGCTCGCGCGTCAGGTCGGCGATGCAGGCGGTGATGGCGGCGGAGATCGCGCCCATGCCCTGCAGCGCGCGGCCGGCAATGATGCCGCTGAGCGTGTCGGAGAAGGCGGCCACCAGCCCGCCGGCGATGAACAGCAGCAACCCGGCCACCATCACCGGCTTGCGCCCGATGCGGTCGGACAACCAGCCCAGCGGGATGTGCAGGAATGCCTGCATCAGACCATAGATGCCCATGGCCAGGCCCACGCGCTGGGCGTCGTGCCCGTCGGGCAGGCTGTGCGCGTATTCGGCAAAGACGGGCAGGATCAGGAACAGGCCCAGCATGCGCAGCGCGAAGATGCTGGCGAGCGACACGGCGGCGCGCAATTCGGCGCGGGTCATGCGTTCGCGGGCGGGGGCCTGGGATGCGTCAGCGGCACCCGCACCCGGGGAAGAAGACTGGATCGACGGCATTGCGATCGTGGGATCGTGGAATCTGTCAGGCTGGCTGCCGATGCATCGCAACGGCAGTTTCGATCGGGATCGCGGGGGAAGTTGCCGCCCGGAACCCGGGGCCGGCGGCGGCTTCGCCGGGCGCCTGCATGGCGCGGGCCACCCCGGAAACCGAAGTTGGGTATATTAACAGGTTTGCTCCTTCGCGCTTCCCGGGTCACCTGGCCATGCCAGAGGGCCCCGGGCGTGTGCCCGGGCGCGCATTCCGGCCGTCGCCAGCGGCCGGAAGTGCCGATTTAGGTGCTTGTTTCGGGTTCTGCGATTCTTCAGACAGCCCTGCCAGCCTGGCAGGGCGGCCTGTCTGGCGACGACTTTTCGGCATATGGAAGAAATCAAGATCCGTGGGGCGCGTACCCACAACCTGAAGAACATCAATCTCGACCTGCCGCGCAACCGGCTGATCGTGATCACCGGCCTGTCGGGCTCGGGCAAGTCCTCGCTCGCCTTCGACACGCTCTACGCCGAGGGCCAGCGCCGCTACGTGGAGTCGCTGTCCGCCTATGCCCGCCAGTTCCTGCAACTGATGGAAAAGCCGGACGTGGACCTGATCGAAGGCCTGTCGCCGGCGATCTCGATCGAGCAGAAAGCCACCAGCCACAACCCGCGCTCCACGGTCGGCACCGTCACCGAGATCCACGACTACCTGCGCCTGCTGTACGCCCGCGCCGGCACGCCCTACTGCCCCGACCACAACCTGCCGCTGCAGGCGCAGAGCGTGTCGCAGATGGTGGACGCCGCGCTGGCCCTGCCCGAGGACACCAAGCTGATGATCCTGGCGCCGGTGGTGGCCGACCGCAAGGGCGAGCACTCGGACCTGTTCGACAGCATGCAGGCGCAGGGCTTCGTGCGCTTTCGCATCCGCTCGGGCGGCGGCGCCGCGCACGAGGCCGAGGCGAAGGTCTATGAGGTCGATGCGCTGCCGAAACTGAAGAAGACCGAGAAGCACACCATTGAAGTGGTGGTGGACCGCGTCAAGGTGCGCGCCGACATCAAGCAGCGCCTGGCCGAGTCGTTCGAGACCGCGTTGCGCCTGGCCGATGGCCGCGCGCTTGCGCTGGAACTCGACAGCGGCAAGGAGCATACGTTCAGCTCCAAGTTTGCCTGCCCGATCTGCTCATATTCGCTGCAGGAGCTGGAGCCGCGGCTGTTCTCGTTCAACAACCCGATGGGCGCCTGCCCGAGCTGCGACGGGCTGGGCCAGATCACCTTCTTCGACCCCAAGCGCGTGGTGGCCTTCCCCAACCTGTCGCTGGCCTCGGGCGCGATCAAGGGCTGGGACCGCCGCAACCAGTTCTACTTCCAGATGCTGCAAAGCCTGGCGGCATACTACGACTTCGACACCGAAACGGCGTTCGAGGACCTGCCGGAAAACGTCCAGCAGGTGGTGCTGCATGGCTCGGGCGAGCAGGAAATCCCGTTCACCTATATCAACGAACGCGGCCGCACCACCGTACGCGAGCATGTGTTCGAAGGGATCATCCCCAACCTCGAGCGCCGCTACCGCGAAACCGATTCCGTCGCGGTGCGCGAGGAACTGGCCAAGTACCAGAACAACCAGCCCTGCCCCGTCTGCCACGGCACCCGCCTGCGCACCGAGGCGCGCCACGTCAAGCTGGGCGAGGGCGAGCAGGCACGCGCGATCTTCGAGATCAACGGCTGGCCGCTGCGCGACGCGCTGACGTACTTCCTGACGCTGGACATGCACGGCGCCAAGCGCGAGATCGGCGACAAGATCATCAAGGAAATCTCCGCGCGGCTGAACTTCCTGAACAACGTCGGGCTGGACTACCTGTCATTGGAGCGCAGCGCCGATACGCTGTCGGGCGGCGAGGCCCAGCGTATCCGGCTGGCGTCGCAGATCGGCTCGGGCCTGACCGGCGTGATGTATGTGCTGGACGAACCCTCGATCGGCCTGCACCAGCGCGACAACGACCGCCTGATCGGCACGCTCAAGCACCTGCGCGACATCGGCAACTCGGTGCTGGTGGTCGAGCATGACGAGGACATGATCCGCGCCTGCGACTACGTAGTCGACATCGGCCCCGGCGCCGGCGTGCACGGCGGCATGATCGTGGCCGAGGGCACGCCGCGGCAGATCGAGGAGTCGCCGGCATCGCTGACCGGGCAATACCTGTCCGGCCAGCGCCGCATCGAGGTGCCGAAGGAACGCGCCGCGCCCGACGATGAGCGCCTGCTGCGCATCGTCAACGCCAGCGGCAACAACCTGCGCAACGTCACCGCCGAGGTGCCGGTGGGCCTGCTGACCTGCATCACCGGCGTGTCCGGCTCAGGCAAGTCGACGCTGATCAACGACACGCTCTACCACGCGGTCGCGCGTCACCTGTACGGCTCCACACCGGAACCGGCCGCGCACGACCGGATCGAGGGGCTGGAGCATTTCGACAAGGTCATCAACGTCGACCAGAGCCCGATCGGCCGTACGCCGCGTTCGAACCCCGCCACCTACACCGGCCTGTTCACGCCGATCCGCGAACTGTTCGCGGGCGTGCCGTCGGCCAAGGAGCGCGGCTACGATCCGGGCCGCTTCTCGTTCAACGTCAAGGGCGGGCGCTGCGAGTCCTGCCAGGGCGACGGCGTGCTCAAGGTCGAGATGCACTTCCTGCCCGACGTCTACGTGCCCTGCGACGTCTGCCACGGCAAGCGCTACAACCGCGAGACGCTGGAAGTCCTCTACAAGGGCAAGAGCATCTCCGAGGTGCTCGACCTGACCGTCGAGCAGGCGCATGAGTTCTTCAGCGCGGTGCCGGTGGTGCGGCGCAAGCTGCAGACGCTGCTGGACGTGGGGCTGGGCTATATCCGGCTGGGGCAGTCGGCGACCACGCTGTCCGGCGGCGAGGCACAGCGCGTCAAGCTGTCGCTGGAGCTGTCCAAGCGCGACACCGGGCGCACGCTCTATATCCTGGACGAACCGACCACCGGGCTGCACTTCCACGATATCGAACTGCTGCTCAAGGTCATCCACAAGCTGCGCGACCAGGGCAATACCGTGGTCATCATCGAGCACAACCTCGATGTCATCAAGACCGCGGACTGGCTCATCGACATGGGGCCGGAAGGCGGCGCCGGCGGTGGGCAGGTGATCGCGCGCGGCACGCCGGAAGATGTCGCCAGGAGCAAGGCGAGCTTTACCGGCAAGTACCTGGCGCCGCTGCTCAAGCGCGCATAAGCATGTGTAGGCGCATGCAGGCCGGCGCCGCCGCGCGGCTTGCATTCGCTACCCCGCGCCCTACCATGAACCCGATGGCGGCAAGCCCTGCGGCCATTCGGGAGCCTGCCATGGAACTGTCGGTCGTGCCGGTCACCAAGCCGGAAGCCACCAACTTCATCTTCGGCCATTCGCACTTCATCAAGACCGTGGAAGACCTGCACGAAGCGCTGGTAAGCACCGTGCCGGGCATCCGCTTCGGCCTGGCGTTCTGCGAGGCCTCGGGCAAGCGCCTGGTGCGCTGGTCCGGCACCGATGAAGACCTGATCGACCTCGCCTGCGAGAACGCCCGCGCCATCGGCGCCGGGCATACCTTCGTGATCTTCCTGGGGGACGGGTTTTTCCCGGTCAACGTGCTGGCCGCGGTGCGGGCGGTGCCGGAGGTTTGCCGCATCTTCTGCGCGACCGCCAACCCGACCCAGGTGCTGGTGGCCGAGACCGATGCCGGGCGCGGCGTGGTGGGCGTGATCGATGGGGCCTCGCCGCTGGGGATCGAGACCGACGCAGATGTGGCGGATCGCAAGGCGCTGTTGCGGAAGTTTGGCTACAAGCTGTAGCCGCGCCGGTCAGTGCTGTGCCGCCTGCACCGTGGGCACCGGCGGCATATCGTCTTCCTTCATCCGGCTGCGGTTGAGAATACCGGCCTGCTCCAGCACTGGGTAAGCCGTCGCGCAGAACAGCGAATTGAGCCGCTTCAGTTCGCTGATCACATCCAGGTGCAGCGAACTGGTTTCAATGCTCTCGGCAGTCTGCACCGCCACGCGCTGCAGGTGGGTGCGCGCGTACTTGCGCTCCAGTTCGCGGAAGTTCGCTTTCTCGGCCATCAGCGCCTGCGCGCTCTTGAGGTCGCCGTTGAGGAACACCGACAAGCCCAGCCGCAGGTTGGCGACCAGGCGTGCGTGCATCTCGGCGATTTCCTGCATGCCCGCCTCGGAGAACATCAGGTTGTGGGCGATCTTCTTGTCCTTGGTATCGAGCAGGATGCGCTCGATGATGTCGCCCGCGTGTTCCAGGTTGATGGTGAGCGAGATGATCTCGGTCCAGCGCTGGCCGTCACGCTCGTCCAGCGCTTCCAGGCTGATGCGGGTCAGGTAGAGCTTGATCGCGGTGTAGAGGTCGTCCACCTCGTTGTCGATGCGGCAGGTGGCATCGGCCAGCTTGGCGTCGTTGGTGCGCAGCACGCGCAGCATGTTGTCCAGCATCTGCTCGACGCGGTCGCCGATGCGCAGCACTTCGCGCGCGGCGTTGGCCAGCGCCAGCGTGGGCGTGGACAGCGCGGCCGTATCGAGGTGGCGCGGCGTGACCTGGCTGTCGCCGGTATTGCGCCCGGGCAGCACCTTCTCGCACAGGCGCGCCAGCGGCGCGGTGGCGCCCAGCAGCAGCACCGCCAGCGCGACGTTGAACAGCAGGTGGAAATTGACGATCAGCCGTTGCGGGTCATGGTCCAGCAGCGCCAGCAGCTCCTCGGCCTGGCCCAGCAGCGGCAGCGCCACCAGGCAGCCCAGCAGGCGCGACAGCAGGTTGCCCAGCGTCACGCGCTTGCCCGGCTGGTTGTTGCCCGAGGTGGTCAGCAGCGCCGAGATGCCCGAACCCAGGTTGGCCCCCAGCACCAGCGCCAGCGCCACGTGGATCGACACCACGCCGGCCGAGGCCAGCGCGCCGCAGAACAGCACCACGGCCAGGCTGGAATAGCACAGGATGGTCAGGAAGGCGCCGACCAGCATGTCCAGCCCCGAGTCGCCGGTCAGCGAGGCGAACAGGACCTTGACGCCGGCGGCCTGCACCACGGGACGGGTGGCGATGGAGATCAGTTCCAGCGCCAGCGTGATCAGGCCCAGGCCGATCAGCACGCGGCCGACATGGCCGGGCTTGCTGCCCTTCCAGGTCAGGTGGCAGATCACGCCAATGAAGATCAGCAACGGCGACAGCCATGACAGGTCCAGCGAGAACACCTGCACCATCAGCGCGGTGCCGACGTTGGCGCCGAGCATGATGGCCAGCGCCGGCGCCACGGCGATCAGGCCCTGGCCGACGAAGGAGCTCACGATGACCGCGGTGGCGTTGCTGCTCTGGACCAGCCCGGTGACGCCGAGCCCGGCAAGGAAGGCGGTGAAGCGGTTGGAGACGCTGGTCGACAGGACATGGCGCAGGTTCGCGCCGTAGACACGCAGGATGCCGACCTTGACGATGTTGGTGCCCCAGACGAGCAGGGCAACGCCTGATAACAGGTGAAGGAGTACGCCCATTGTGCGCCTTTGTGTGACCAGTGCCGGCAAAACCCTGGAGGCTCGGCCCGGTCATCGTGTAGTTGTCAATGGGGCATTATGCGCCCGTCACCCGACAGCGGCAACGGCATGGGTGCAGCGTGCGGGCAACACGGGCAATACCGGCAAAGCATGCCGCAACGAGCTCCCGGGTGCGCACCAGCCGACGGCGCTCAGGGCAGCGCGACCTTGATCCCCAGACCGACGAAGATCGCCCCGGCGGCGCGGTCCAGCCAGCGGCCAGTGGCCGGGCGGCGGCGCAGCCAGGCGCCCAGCCAGCCCGCGCACAGCCCGAACAGCGAGAACACGACCGCCGTCTGCAGCATGAACACCACGCCCAGCAGCAGGAACTGCAGCCCCGGGTGCGCGGCATCGGCGCGCACGAACTGCGGCAGGAACACCAGGAAGAACAGCGTCACCTTGGGATTCATGATGTTGCCCAGCACGCTCTGGCGGAACACGCGCGCGAGCGGCACCGCGTCGACATCGCCGCCCTGCGCCAGCCCACCCCTGGCGCGCAGCGCCTGGATGCCGATCCAGATCAGGTAGGCCGCGCCCGCGTACTTGATCAGCTGGAACGCCAGCGGCGACGAGCGCAGCACCGCGGCCAGCCCCACCGCCGCGATCACGGTGTGGAACAGGCACCCGACCGAAAAGCCCAGTGCCGCCACCAGCCCCGCGCGCCGTCCCTGCGCCATGCCGCGCGCCAGCACCTGCAGGTTGTCGGCCCGGGGGCCACGGTGACCGCGATCGAAGTCAGCAGGAACAGCAGCAGGTCAGGCATGGGGTCTCCTTGCGTGGAAATCTTGCAGGCCGGTCAGCGTGGCTCAGTGACCTTCAAACTTGCACACGGTGAACAGCGGCAGCCCGCCGTCCTGCAGCAGCTTCGAGCCGCCCAGCTCGGGCAGGTCGACGATGGCCGCGCCCTCCACTACCGTCGCGCCCAGGCGCTCCAGCAGCTTGCGTCCGGCCATCATGGTGCCGCCGGTGGCGATCAGGTCGTCGACCAGCAGCACGCGGTCGCCGGCCTTGCAGGCGTCGGCATGGATCTCGACGGTGGCGCTGCCGTATTCCAGCTCATACTCCTCGGCCACGGTCTGGAACGGCAGCTTGCCCTTCTTGCGGATCGACACGAAGCCCAGGTTCAGCTCATACGCGACGATCGCGCCCAGGATAAATCCGCGCGCGTCGATGCCCGCCACCAGGTCGAGCTGCGCATCCATGTAGCGGTGCACGAAGACATCGATCAGCACGCGCAGCGTCTTGGGGTTCTGCAGCAGCGGGGTGATGTCGCGGAACATTACGCCCGGCATGGGCCAGTCCGGCACGGTGCGGATGCGCTCGCGCAGGTAGCCGGTGACGTCGCCGAGCTCGGGGGACTGGATGATGGAATCTGCCATAGGGATCTGGAAACGGTAGGCGCGCAGCGTGGCGCGCCGGTCGGAAATGGGCCGCAGTGGATCGCGGCAGGGTGGCCGCCGGCGCGGTAACCAGTTACCACCCGCGCCACCGGGACGGCCAGCACAATGGCCCTGCCGGCCCTCCCGGCCCGACAGTCTGCCAGGGGGCCGGCTGCCGCGTCCGGCACCCGCCGGACACCCGTAACCATACAGGAGACCGCGATGGCAAAAAAGATTCTGATGCTGGTGGGCGACTACGCCGAAGACTACGAAACCATGGTGCCGTTCCAGGCACTGCAGATGGTCGGGCACACCGTCCACGCGGCCTGCCCGGACAAAGAAGCGGGCGACGCCTGCGCCACCGCGATCCATGACTTCGAGGGCGACCAGACCTACACCGAGAAGCGCGGCCACAACTTCACCCTCAACGCGACCTTTGCCGAAATCGACCCTGCCGATTACGACGCGCTGGTCATCCCCGGCGGCCGCGCCCCGGAATACTTGCGCCTGAACGCGCGCGTGCTGGAGATCGTGCGCCACTTCGCCCAGGCGGACAAGCCGATCGCCGCGGTCTGCCACGGCGCCCAGTTGCTGGCCGCGGCAGGCGTGCTCGAAGGCAAGACCTGCTCCGCCTACCCGGCCTGTGCGCCCGAGGTGAAGCTGGCCGGCGGCGCCTATGCCGATATTCCCGTCGACCAGGCCCATACCGACGGCAACCTCGTCACCGCCCCGGCCTGGCCCGCGCATCCGGCCTGGCTGGCGCAGTTCCTTGCCGTGCTGGGCACGCGGATCGTACATTAGAGCTTTCCGCACGCGGCGCCCCCCCATGCGTGAAGGCACGGTCCGCCCCATAAGGCGAGCCGTGCCCATGACCGCCGGCCGCGCCGCCCGCTCGGGAGCATCCATGTGTGAAATCTTTATCCGCGCCAACCCGGCGTCGTACCAAAGCCAGTCGCGCTCGCTGCGCCTGCATGGCGTGGCCACCAGCATCCGGCTGGAGAGCCTGTTCTGGGAAGTGCTGGAAGAACTGGCGCGGCGCGACAACATGTCCGTCAACCAGCTGATCACGCGCCTGCACGATGAACTGACCGAACATCGCGGCAGCGAGGCGGTGGCGGGCAATTTCTCGTCCTTCCTGCGCGTGTGCTGCCTGCGCTACCTGATGCTGCAGGGCGAGGGCCGTATCCCGGCCGATACCAGCGTGCCGATCCGCTCGCTGGACCCACGCGCCGTGCTCGACAACCTGCCGGAATCCTGGGTCGAGGCGCGTGCGCACTGACGCCGCCCCGGCGCCCCCGGCTCAGCCGTTCAGGATGCGCGTTTCCGCGGCCTCAAGCGCCTCGGGCGGGCCGCGCAGCACTACGATGTCGCCCGGTTCCAGCACGGTCTCGGGCTCCGGGTCGAAGGCGCGGATGCCGCGCCGGCGCACCGCGGTCACTTCCACGCCGATCCGCTCCAGCCCCAGCACGCCAAGGCGCCGCCCCACCGCCGTGGATTGCGGCCCGAGCGACACGGAATGCAGCCGCACCGAATCGCGCTCGACCATGTCCTCCTCATCGTCGCGGCCGTGGAAATAACCGCGCAGCAGGCTGTAGCGCGCGTCGCGCGCTTCCTGCACGCCGCGCAGCACGTGCCGCATCGGCACGCCCAGCAGCACCAGCGCGTGCGAGGCCAGCATCAGGCTGCCCTCGATGATCTCGGGCACCACTTCGGTGGCGCCGGCCTTCTGCAGCGTGTCGAGCTCTGAATCGTCCACCGTGCGAACGATCACCGGCAGCGCCGGCGCCAGCTCCTGCACGTGGTGCAGCACCTTGAGCGCCGACGGCGTGTTGGCATAGGTGACGATCAGGGCGGCGGCCCGGTGGATGCCGGCGGCGATCAGTGCCTCGCGCCGGCCCGCGTCGCCGTAGACCACGGTATCGCCGGCCGCGGCGGCCTCGCGCACGCGGTCGGGATCCAGGTCCAGCGCCACGTAGTTGATGCCCTCGCGCTCCAGCATGTGCGCCAGGTTCTGCCCGCTGCGGCCGAAGCCGCAGATGATGGCGTGCTTCTCGGTCTGCAGGCTCTGCGCGGCGATGCGGGTCATGTTCAGCGACTGCATCAGCCATTCGTTGGCGGCAAAGCGCAGCACGATGGCGTCGCTGTACTGGATCAGGAATGGCGCGGCCAGCATCGACAGCAGCATCGACGCCAGGATCACCTGGATCAGCACCGGGTCGACCAGGTTCAGGCCGTCGATCTGGTTCAGCAGCACGAAACCGAATTCACCCGCCTGCGCCAGCCCCAGCCCGGTGCGGATGGCCACCCCCTGGCGCGAGCCGAAGACCCGCGCCAGCAGCGCGATCAGCACCAGCTTGAACAGCACCGGCACCACCAGCAGCGCCAGCACCAGCCACACGTGGTCCAGCACCACGCGGATATTGAGCAGCATGCCGATGGTGACAAAGAACAGCCCCAGCAGCACGTCGCGGAACGGCTTGATGTCCTCTTCCACCTGGTGGCGGTAGGGTGTCTCGGAGATCAGCATGCCCGCCATGAAGGCGCCCAGCGCCATCGACAGGCCCAGCCGCTCGGTCAGCGCCGCCATGCCCAGCGTCACCAGCAGCAGGTTCAGCATGAACAGTTCCTGCGAGCGGCGCGCCGCCACCACGTGGAACCAGCGGCTCATCAGGCGCTGGCCCAGGAAGAAGATGGCGCCCAGGGCCACCACGATCTTGACCGTGGCCAGGCCCAGCGCCACCATCAGGTCGCCCGGATCGCGCGACAGCGCCGGAATCACGATCAGCAGCGGCACCACCGCCAGATCCTGGAACAGCAGGATGCTGATGATATTGCGGCCCTGCTCGCTTTCCAGCTCCATGCGCTCGGACAGCATCTTGGAGACGATCGCGGTGGAAGACATCGCCAGCGCCCCGCCCAGCGCCACGGACGCCTGCCAGGACAGCGGGAACAGCCAGTTGAAAGCCCAGCTGGCCGGCACCACTGCCAGCATCGACAGCACCACCTGCGAGCCGCCCAGGCCGAACACCAGCCGCTTCATCGAGCGCAGCTTGGTCAGGTTGAACTCCAGCCCGATCGAGAACATCAGGAAGACCACGCCGAATTCGGCCAGATACTTGGTCTGCGCGGTGTCGCTGGCCAGCCCCAGCGCATGCGGGCCGATCAGGATGCCAACGGCCAGGTAGCCCAGCATCGGCGGCAGCTGCAGCATGCGGAATGCGACCACGCCGAAGACGGCGGCGGCCAGCAGCACCAGGGTCAGTTCCAGCGGAGAATGCATCAGGCGGTCTGGGTGACCGGCCAGGCGCGCGTCCGACCCGGCACGGGCACCCTGCCGGCAAAATACGGCGAGCACGGCTAGCACGACGTGCGCCATGGGTCGGGCCAGGCGCCATCGCATTCGTTGGTATACTTCGTCGCCATGATAGCCAATTTCGATGCGGATCGAGCACTCAGACTCGCCCGCGACACTCTCCAGACCGAAGCCGATGCGGTTTCCGCACTTTCCGGACGCCTGAACGGCGACTTTGCGCGTGCCGTGCAGCTGATCCTGCAATGCACCGGCCGCGTGGTCGTCTCTGGCATCGGCAAGTCCGGCCATATCGGACGCAAGGTCGCAGCCACGCTGGCCTCTACCGGCACGCCGGCGTTCTTTGTGCACCCTGCCGAAGCCAGCCACGGCGACCTGGGCATGGTCACGCGCGACGACGTGCTGATCGCCTTCTCAAATTCCGGCGAGACCGGCGAGCTGCTGTCGATCATCCCGATCGTCAAGCGCATCGGCGCGCGCCTGATCTCGGTCACCGGCAACCCCGACTCCAACCTGGCCAAGCTGGCCGACGTCCACCTGGACGCGGCGGTCGAAAAAGAAGCCTGCCCGCTGAACCTGGCGCCGACGGCCAGCACCACCGCGGCGCTGGCACTGGGCGATGCGCTGGCGGTGGCGGTGCTGGATGCGCGCGGCTTTGGCGAGGAAGACTTCGCCCGCTCGCACCCCGGCGGTGCGCTCGGGCGCAAGCTGCTGACCCATGTGCGCGACGTGATGCGCACCGGCAACGCCGTGCCCGAGGTGCGTGAGAACACGCCGCTGGCCCAGGCGCTGATGGAAATCACCCGCAAGGGCATGGCCATGACTGCCGTGGTGGACCCGGACGGACACGCCATCGGCGTCTTCACCGACGGCGACCTGCGCCGCCTGCTGGAAACCCCGCGCGACTGGAAGACCGTGCCCATCGGCGAGGTCATGCACCGCAGCCCGCACGTGGTCAACGAGAACCAGCTCGCCGTCGAAGCGGTGCAGGTGATGGAAGCCAACCGCATCAACCAGCTGCTGGTGGTGGATGACGACGGCCGCCTGACGGGCGCGCTGCATATCCACGACCTGACCCGCGCCAAGGTCATCTGAGCGGGCGCGGGCCCGCCGCAACCGGCACAACGCCAAGGACACCATGCAGGCACTCCTCGCCTCCCTCAGCGGCATCGTCATGCGGCTGCTGCCGCTGCTGCTGATGGCCTTCGTGGCGGGCAGCACGTTCTGGCTGGTCCAGATCAACTCCCCCAAGGAAGACCTGGCCGCGCAAAGCACCAGGAAGCACGAGCCTGATTACTTCATGGACCGCTTCTCGGCCACCGAGCTGGCGCCGGACGGCAGCACCAAGATCCGCTTCACCGGCGATCGCATGGTCCATTTCGAGGACGACCAGACCTACGAGGTGACCCGGCCCGCCATGCGCGCGTACGAGCCGGACCGCCCGCCGGTCACAGCCCGCGCCGATATGGGCCGCATGAACGCCGAGGGCTCGGTGATCGACCTGTACGGCAACGGCTTCGTCATGCGCCAGCAGGGCGTGGACGTGTCCAAGGACCCGCAGCTGACCGCCGCATCCAGTTATTTCCAGCTGCTGGTCAATGACGACATCGTCAAGACCGACAAGCCGGTCAAGCTTACGCGCGGCCCGTCGGTGATGACCGCCAACGGCCTGATCTTCAACAACGTCACGCGCGAAGTACAATTGCTCGGCAATGTACGCGGCACCATTATCACCGGGCCGACCCCGGGCCGCGCGCCGGGGTCCTGAGCCCCGGCCCGGGGGCCGCGCACGCAGTGCCGGCATGCGCGGCCGGTCCGCACGAACCCGCACCAACGTACCCAGACGCCCTCAAGCAACCCCTGCCAACATGACTGCTTCCCTGACGACATCGTCCCGTCGACGCACCGCCCCGGCCCTGCTCGCCCTGGCCATGGCCTTCGGCCTGCTGGCCCAGCCCGCCCTGGCCGAGCGCGCGGACCGCGACAAGCCGATGGTGCTGGAGGCGGACAACGCCAGCTACGACGACGTCAAGCAGATCTATACGCTGAGCGGCAACGTGGTGCTGACCAAGGGCACCATGATTCTGAAGTCCGACGCCGCCGAACTGCGCACCGACCCCGAGGGCTACCAGTTCGCGGTGGCCACCGCCAAGCCGGGCAAGCAGGCCTACATCCGGCAGAAGCGTGAAGGCGTCGACGAATACATCGACGGCTGGGGCGACCGCATCGAGTACGACGGCAAGCAGGAGTACTCCAAGCTGATCGGCAATGCCCGCATGGCGCGCCTGCAGGGTGCCAAGCAGGTCGACGAGATCCGCGGCGCGGTGCTGACCTACGACAGCCGCAAGGAGTTCTACACGGCCGCCGGCGGCGGTAGTGGCGACGCCGCGGCCGCCAATCCGTCCGGCCGCGTGCGCGCGGTGCTGTCGCCGCGCCAGGACCAGAAGGCCGGCGCCACGGGCAGCGGCGGCTCGCCGCTGGACCTGAAGCCGGCGCCCGCGCCTGCCAACAAACCCTGACGCCTGGCGCCGGCCTGCCTGCCCGCGCCAGAAACGCCTGAACGCCTGACTGTGCCTATGACCGATACCGCAACCATCGCCGACAAGCCTTCCGTCGAAGCCTCCTCGATCCTTCCCGGGGGCAGCACGCTGGTCGTGCGCCACCTGAAGAAGCGCTATGGCTCGCGCACGGTGGTCAAGGACGTCTCGCTCGACGTGAAGAGCGGCGAGGTGGTCGGCCTGCTCGGCCCCAACGGCGCGGGCAAGACCACGTCGTTCTACATGATCGTGGGCCTGGTGGCGCTGGACGAAGGCGATATTGTGCTCGACGGCGATCACATCAGCGGCCTGCCGATCCATGAGCGCGCGCGCATGGGGCTGTCGTACCTGCCGCAGGAAGCCTCGGTGTTCCGCAAGCTCAATGTCGAAGAGAACATCCGCGCGGTGCTGGAGCTGCAGCTGGACAAGGGCAAGCCTCTGGCCAAGGCCGAGATCGAGCGCCGCCTGGATACATTGCTGGACGACCTGCAGATCGCGCACCTGCGCAACAACCCGGCGCTGTCGCTGTCGGGCGGTGAGCGCCGCCGCGTGGAAATCGCGCGCGCGCTGGCGTCGTCGCCGCGCTTCATCCTGCTGGACGAACCCTTCGCCGGCGTGGACCCGATCGCCGTGGGCGAGATCCAGCGCATCGTCAGCTTCCTCAAGGCACGCAATATCGGCGTGCTGATCACTGACCACAACGTGCGTGAGACGCTCGGCATCTGCGACCACGCCTACATCATCAGCGAAGGCACGGTGCTGGCCGCGGGCCAGCCCGAGGAAATCATCGCCAATGACGCAGTGCGGCGCGTCTACCTGGGCGAGAACTTCCGCATGTGATGCAGCGGCCTGCCCGGAGCGGCAGGCCTCTTCGCGGGCGCGCGTGGGACCTCCCACAGCCAGCGGCGATCAGACCGCACAAGCGATAGCAATTTCCGTTCCAACAACGGAAAGATGCGCATAGAATAGGTCGCATGAAACCGTCGCTACAGCTCCGCCTTTCCCAGCATCTGGCCCTGACCCCGCAACTGCAGCAGTCGATCCGGCTGCTGCAGCTCTCCACGCTGGAACTGCAGCAAGAGGTCGAACAGGCGCTGACGGAAAACCCGCTGCTCGAGCGCGAGAACGACTGGATTGAAAGCCCGCTGCGCGTTGCGCCCGACGGCTCGGTGAACCTGCAGAGCGCACCGGCGCCCGCCCCGGCAGAGCCCCAGGGCAATGGCGACGCCCGCGCCGACGGCGCGGGTGACGATGACAGCTATGGCGACAGCGGCAACGGCGACGACTATGGCAGCGGCGACTGGAGCCTGGACGACTTTGCCCGCCGCCCCCAGGGCGACGAGGACGAAAAAACACCGATGCAGCTGCGCGAAGCCGAGCCCACGCTGCGCGAGTACCTGATGGAGCAGCTCACGCCGCTGAAGATCTCGACACGCGACAAGGGCCTGGCCATCTTCCTGATCGAATCGCTCGACGACGATGGCTACCTGAGCGCATCGCTTGAGGAGATCTGCACGGAGTTGCCGGAAGAACTCGAGTTCGAGATCGAGGAAGTCCACGCAGTTCTTACGCTGCTGCAGAGCTTCGACCCGCCCGGCGTGGGCGCGCGCAACGCCGCCGAATGCCTGGGCCTGCAGTTGCGGCGCCTGACGCACCCGCAGCGCGAACTGGCACTGAACATCGTCACCAACCACCTCGAGTTGCTGGCAGTACGCGACTACACGCGGCTGAAGAAGGCGTTGCAGGTCGATGAAGTGGCGCTGAAGTCCGCACACGAACTGATCCGCTCGCTGGCGCCCTACCCCGGCCATGCATACAGCCGCCCGGAGGCCGACTTCGTGGTGCCGGACGTGTTCGTGCGCAAGAGCGGCGGCGGCTGGATCGCGCAGCTCAATCCGGATGTGATGCCGAGGCTGCGCATCAATGATATGTATGCACAGATCCTGCGTGGCGCGAAGGGTGAGTCCGGCACGGCCGGGCTGCAGCAGAAGCTGCAGGAAGCTCGCTGGCTGATCAAGAACATCCAGCAAAGGTTCGACACAATCCTGCGTGTCTCGCAGGCCATTGTCGAGCGTCAAAAGAACTTTTTCAGCCACGGCGAAATCGCCATGCGCCCCTTGGTTTTGCGGGAGATTGCCGATACACTGGGTTTACACGAGTCAACCATCTCCCGGGTGACGACCAATAAATACATGGCAACGCCGATGGGTACTTTCGAACTGAAGTACTTCTTCGGCAGCCACGTGTCCACCGAAACCGGTGGCGCGGCTTCATCAACGGCCATCCGCGCCTTGATCAAGCAACTGATAGGAGCCGAAGACCCGAGGAATCCCCTTTCCGACAGTCGCATTGCCGAACTGCTGGGTGAGCAAGGCTTTGTTGTTGCGCGCCGCACTGTTGCCAAGTATCGCGAAGCCCTGAAGATCCCCGCAGTCAATCTCCGCAAGTCTTTGTAGCCGAGCCCACCGCCTGCCTGGTGAGGCTCTTTCAGAAGGAGAAGCGCTATGAACTTCAAGATCAGTGGACACCACCTGGACATCACGCCCCCTCTGCGTGAGTACGTGGAAACGAAGCTGGAGCGAATCGTCAGGCATTTCGATCAGGTCATTGGCGTTAGCGTGCTGCTCTCTGTCGACAACCACAAGGAAAAGGACCGGCGGCAGTACGCGGAAATCAATCTACATCTCAAGGGCAAGGACATCTTTGTCGAGGCGCATCACGAAGACCTATATGCAGCGATCGACGCACTCGTCGACAAGCTGGACCGTCAGGTGATCCGCTACAAGGATCGCGTGCAAGGCCACGACCGCGAAGCGGTCAAGTACCAGATGGCCGCAGCGCAAATGCAGCAATGACCGTGCCCGGCAGCCCCGCAGCGGGCTGCTGAATCAGGATTCAACAGGCAAGCCGCGCACCAAGCGCGGCTTTTTTGCGCCCTCGCGATCCGGGTTGCCGCCGGCATGCCGCGCCCGCACTGGTGGTGCGGCCCGGCTGTGGCGCCGGAGCCAACGCTTTTCACCCGAATGGGCAAGAGTGTTCGCAAGCGCGGCGCCAAGGTGTATGCTGCGCCATACAAAGAGAGGGAATCCTGGCCGCGCCCCACACCGGTGCGCCGGCTCCCGGCCCGGAGGCACGATTGCATCACTATGTATCGTTCTGCACCGGCTTGCTCCGCTGCGCTGCACAATGCGGGGGTAGTCGCTGCTCTATAATGGGCCGGACGCCTCCGGCCAGGCCAACGGCAGCCCCGGAGCCAGCCCCTGCCCGGCGGAACGATCCGCCCGCTAACTGAAATCCTGCGCATCGCCCATGAATCGTTTGGCCAAATTGCTGCCACCCGGCAACATCAACCTCGACGTCAGCGTCACCAGCAAGAAGCGTGTATTCGAGCAGGCCGGGCTCCTCTTCGAGAACAACCATGGCGTGGCGCGCGCCATCGTGACGGACAACCTGTTCGCGCGCGAGTCGCTGGGATCCACCGGCCTGGGCGCCGGCGTGGCGATCCCGCACGGCCGCATCAAGGGCCTGAAGCAGCCGCTGGCCGCCTTCATGCGCCTGGCCGAGCCGATTCCGTTCGAATCGCCGGATGGCAAGCCGGTATCGCTGCTGATCTTCCTGCTGGTGCCCGAACAGGCTACGCAGCAACACCTGGAAATCCTGTCAGAAATCGCGCAACTGCTTTCCGACCGCGACATGCGTGAAGGGCTGGCCACGCTGCCCACGCCCGATGCCGTCCATCAGTTGCTGATCGCATGGCATCCCTGATCCCCTGATCCCCAAGCGGGCCGGCACCAGACCGGGCAGGCGCCAGGCGCTTCGCAAACCGCCCCACCAGTCATAGCGCATGGAACTCACCGGCGTCACCTCCCAGTCCATCTTCGACGACAACGCAGCCGACATCAAACTCTCGTGGGTGGCCGGCCTGGAGGGCGCGGACCGCGCCTTCGACGTGGAGTTCGCCCGCGAAGCCACCTCAGCCGCCGACCTGGTGGGCCACCTGAACCTGATCCACCCCAACCGCATCCAGGTGCTCGGCAAGCCTGAGATCACTTATTACCAGCGGCTGGACGACGAGACCCGCAAGCGCCAGATGGGCGAGCTGATCCTGCTGGAGCCGCCCTTCCTGGTGATCGCCGACGGCATGGAGCCGCCGCCCGACCTGGAGCTGCGCTGCACGCGCTCGTCCACGCCGCTGTTCACCACGCCGGTGTCGTCGGCCGCGGTGATCGACCACCTGCGCCTGTACCTGTCGCGCATCTCCGCGCCGCGCGTGACCATGCACGGGGTATTCCTCGACATCCTGGGCATGGGCGTGCTGATCATGGGCGAATCGGGCCTGGGCAAGAGCGAACTGGGCCTGGAACTGATCTCGCGCGGCCACGGGCTGGTCGCCGACGATGCGGTGGACTTCGTGCGCCTGGGGCCGGATTTCATCGAAGGCCGCTGCCCGCCGCTGCTGCAGAACCTGCTTGAAGTACGCGGCCTGGGCCTGCTCGACATCAAGACCATCTTCGGTGAGACCGCGGTGCGCCGGAAGATGAAGATCAAGCTGGTGGTGCAGTTGGTGCGCCGCAACGACGGCGAGTTCGAGCGGCTGCCGCTCGATTCGCAATACCTGGACGTGCTGGGCCTGCCGATCCACATGGTCAAGATCCAGGTGGCGGCCGGCCGCAACCTGGCCGTACTGGTCGAGGCCGCGGTGCGCAACACCATCCTGCGCTTGCGCGGCATCGATACGCTGCGCGACTTCATGGACCGGCAGCGCGCCGCGATGCAGGCCGATGCGGTTTCGCGAGGCCAGGGCCGCCTGCTCTGAGCGCCAGCGTTTTCATTTGCTTACAACGGCGTTGACACAGAACGTCAACGTTCTTCAGGCGTGCTCCGTTTTGTGCTGTAATGGGCATGGCGCCCGTTATGGAAGCTGCAACGCCGGCAATGGCGCGCGGCCATGAAGTTTTCCACAGCCAGGAGAGCAAGCATGAAGAAACTGATCGCGATGTGCGCGCTGGTCACCCCGATGATTGCCGCCAGCGCTTTTGCGCAGACCACCGCCACGCCGGCAAGCCCCGCTACACCGGCCAAGCCAGCGGCCACCGCACCGGCAACGCCGGCCATGCCCGCCACGCCCGCCACCCCGGCTACCCCCGACAAGCCCGCGGCAGCCAATACGCAGCAGGACAAGATGAAGGCCTGCAACACGCAAGCCGCCGGCAAGAAGGGCGACGAACGCAAGGCGTTCATGAAGGAATGCCTGTCCAAGGGCGCGTCCAAGAGCCAGCAGGAGAAAATGGCTTCCTGCAGCAAGTCGGGCAAGGGCAAGAAGGGCGACGAATACAAGGCCTACATGAAGGAATGCCTGTCCAAGGCAGCCTGAGCCGCAGCCAGCGCCGCAACCTGACGACAAGAGCATGGCGAACCGCAAGGTTCGCCATGCTTGCTTTGCGCGTGGTGTCATGACGCCTTCATCACGTGATGCTATGCTTCAGTTGCTATGCGCATCATCCTCATCACCGGCATATCCGGTTCCGGCAAGTCCGTCGCACTGAACGTGCTTGAAGACGCAGGCTACTACTGCGTGGACAACCTGCCGGCTCAGTTCATCCCGGAACTGACCCGCTACCTCGACAGCCAGGGCTATACGCACCTGGGCGTCGCCACTGACATCCGCAGCCGCGAGTCCCTCGACCAGTTGCCCGACACCGTGCGCGCGCTGGCCGCGGAGCACCAGGTCGAGGTGGTGTTCCTGACCGCCAGCACCGACGCACTGGTGCAGCGCTACTCCGAGACGCGCCGCCGCCACCCGCTGTCGGTGCGTACCGACGGCGTGCCGGGCCCGGGCGGTGAACCCGCCTTCAACGACACCGCGCTGATGGAAGCGATCGAGATGGAGCGCGCGCTGTTGAGCCCGCTGGCCGAGGCCGCGCACCGCATCGACACCAGCAATGTGCGCACCAATACGCTGCGCAGCTGGATCAAGGAGCTGATCCGCGAAGACAGCCAGCGGCTGACGCTGCTGTTCGAGTCGTTCGGCTTCAAGCACGGCGTGCCCAGCGATGCGGACATGGTGTTCGACGTGCGCTCGCTGCCCAACCCCTATTACGACTTGGCCTTGCGCCCGCTGACGGGGCGCGACACGCCGGTGATCGACTTCCTGCAGGCCCAGCCAATGGTGCTGGCAATGGCCGAGGATATTCGCGCCTATGTGGAAAAGTGGCTGCCAAGTTTCATTGCCGACAACCGCAGCTACCTGACCGTGGCGATCGGCTGCACCGGCGGCCAGCATCGCTCGGTCTATATTGCCGAAAGGCTTGCCAACTACTTCCGGGCGCATGGTAATGTGCTAGTGAGACACCGAGAGCTCGCACCGGCGGGCTGACGCAGGCGGGACTGCCAACTGGCATCTGCGCGCCGCGTTGGCCGGCTGGCCCATTGCTGCGCGATACCCAAGCTGGCACTGCATGTCCTCGACCGACCTCTACCGTCCCACGGCATCAGAAGATCCGCCACGGACGCTCGACAACCTGCCGCTGTTCCCGTTGCACACCGTGCTCTTTCCCGGTGGACGGCTGCCATTGCGCGTGTTCGAGGCGCGCTATGTCGACATGGTGCGCAACTGCCTGCGCGATAGCACACCCTTTGGCGTTTGCCTGATCGAAAGCGGCGAGGAAGTGGCCCGGCCGGACCAGCCCACCGTGCCCGAGCTGGTTGGCTGCCTGGCAGAGATCGTCGACTGCAACATGGAACAGCTGGGCGTGCTCCTGATCCGCGCGCGCGGCCGCGAGCGCTTCCATATTGTCAGCCATGACACCCGCGACGACGGCCTGCTGGTCGCCCGCGCCGAGGTGCTGCCCCCCGACATCATCGACTGCAAGCTGGAGCTGCTGGGCGAATGCCTGGATGCGCTGCGGCGCATTGTCACGCGGCTGCATGCCGAGCACCCCGACCGATTGCCGTTCGACGAGCCCTACCTGTGGGACGACCCGAGCTGGGTCGCCAACCGGCTGTGCGAGTTGCTGCCGGTTCCGCTCAAGGCCAAGCAGATGCTGATGGCGCTGCCCGATGCCGGCATGCGCATCGAGATCGTGCACCGCTACATGCGCCAGAACCACATGCTCTAGGCGCGGATCCCCGAGACCCCGCCAGGCCTCAGAACAGCCCGCCGCGCGCCTGGTCCTCCAGCAGCCTGCGCACCGGCGCGGGCGTCCCCACCGCATCGAGATCATCAAGCGAGATCCAGCGCTGCGCGGCTTCCGCGGCGCTGTCCCGCGCCATCAGGCTTGCGCCGTCCGCGCTCACATCGACCCGGATGGCACGGATCAGCAGGCGGAAATGCGTAAACACATGGGTCAGCTCGCCGGTCAGCGCGGCGCGCGCGGGCTTGCCGAAGGCGCGGGCATAGTCGAGCGCCGCCGCCTCGGCAGCTTCCGCGTCGAAGGGCACGGTGTCGACCGGCATCTCCGGCAGGCTCCACAATCCGCCCCAGATGCCGCTGCCGGGGCGCAGGCGCAGCAGCACTTCGCGCTGGCGCCGCACCAGCAGCATTACCGTGCTGCGCTCGGGATGGCCGCGCGTGGCTTGGGCGTGGGCAGTACGCCGGTGAGCCCGTCGCGGCGCGCCACACAGTCGGCCGACAGCGGGCACGCGCCGGCATCGGCCAGGCAGGCCGGCTTGCCGCGCGAACACACCGTGGCGCCCAGGTCCATCAGCCCTTGCGTATAGGCGATCATGTCCTCGGCCTGGCGCGGGCCTGCCACCGGCAATGCCACCTCCGCCAGCTGCCACATGCGCGTTTCCACCACGCGCCCGCCCGGATGACCGTGGATGCCGAAGCAGCGCGCGAACACGCGCTTGACGTTGCCGTCCAGGATCGGCGAGCGCACGCCGGCGCTGAACGCGGCAATCGCCGCAGCGGTGGAGCGGCCGATGCCGGGCAGCGTGGCCAGCACCGCGGGATCGGTCGGGAAATGGCCACCGTGCTCGCTCACCACCTGCATGGCGCAACGGTGCAGGTTGCGTGCGCGCGAGTAATAGCCCAGCCCCGCCCATAGCGCCATGACATGGTCGGCAGGCGCCGCCGCCAGCGCCTGCACCGTGGGCAGCTGCGAGACAAAGCGCTGGAAGTAGTCGATCACCGCGCTCACCTGGGTCTGCTGCAGCATGATCTCCGACAGCCAGATGCGGTACGGGTCGCGCGTGTTCTGCCACGGCAGGTCGTGCCGGCCATGCTGGCGCTGCCAGTCAACCACGCGGGCGCCGAAGCCGGGCGGCACGCGGATATCGTCGGGGATGGCGGGAACGGCGCGGGGGGCTGGTTTGCGGGGCATCTGGGTGAAACGTTCTGAAGCGCGGGGGCGCGGCGGCGCACCAAAGAAAAAGGCGCCGCTAAGTGCGGCGCCACATGATATACCGGCTTCAGGATCTGGCTAGGCCACCGCAAGGCTCGCGCTGTCGGCGGCGGCCGTCGGCCGCAGCAGCCGCTGCGCGTAGCCCTCGATGCGGCCGCTGCGCTCGTCAAGGCCATTGAGCACTTCCTCGAGCTCGGCAATGCGGCTTTCCAGCGTGTCGGTGGCCTCGTGGATGCGCTCGATCGAATCGACGCGCCGGCGCAACTGCTTCTGGTGCTCGCGCACCTGCGCTTCCAGCGGCGTCATCACCGACTTGAGCCAGACCTCGATATCGCGGTTCAGGTCGCGGAAGTTCTCCAGCACGCGGCTGGCCATGGTGCTGAAGGCGCTCTGCACCAGCTGCGGGCGCGAGCGCGTCAGCATGCTGACCGTGCCGAAATGCGCATGCACCAGGCGCAGCGTTTCTTCGAGCTCGGCCACGTAGCGCTCGGAAGTGAACTGCATCGGCGCGGGCAGCGTGAAGCCGTGCTCGGCGTTGAAGCGCCGGTACATGCTTTCGATCAGCTGGTGCAGCTGGCCGATCTTGTTGTCGGCATCGGTCACCAGCCTGGTCAGCTGCGCAAACAGCGCGTCCATGTCCTCGCGCAGGCCGCGTGAGAAGAAGCGCTCTTTCATCTGCTCGCGCGCGCTGCGCATGGTGTGGCGCACGTCGCGCAGCTGCAGGCTCTTGATGATGTCGGCGCTGTGGCGGCCGAAGACCAGGCGCAGCGCCTGGAACTTGCTGATGCTCTGCTCGAACTCTTCCTTCTCGCCCTGCACCCGCATCAGCATGTGCTTGACCATCGCGTGGTTCTTGCCGCGCAGGCCGCGCAGCTCGAACAGCTGCTCGACGATATCGCGGCGGCGGCTCTGCAGCAGCTGCTGCGCGGCGCGCGCCATGTCCTGCACCAGCCGGTGCGCCTGGTCTGAAACGATCTCGCGCCGGCGCGGGATCAGCTGGTCGGACAGCACGTGCTCGAACTCGGGCAGGCCGCTGCGCGCGAGCAGCTCGTCGTCGTGCGTGACCTTGGCCACCAGGCCCTTCTGCGCCGACACCGGATAGACGCGCGACTGCTCGATACCCAGCACCTGCGCGGTGGTGGACACCTGCCGCGCAATCTCCTGCGCGATCTCGCCCGGCTCGCGCAGCGGATCCCACAACCCGTCGATCTTGTTGAGCACCGCCAGGCAGCCGCGCCGGTGGCCGGCGCCGACATGGCTGCGCCACAGTTCCAGGTCGCTCTTGGTGACACCCGCATCTGCGGCCAGCACGAACACCACCACATGGGCGTCGGGGATCAGCCGCAGCGTCAGCTCGGGCTCGGTGCCGATCGCGTTCAGGCCCGGCGTGTCCAGGATCACCAGGCCCTGGCGCAGCAGCGGGTGCGGGAAATTGATGACGGCATGGCGCCAGCGCGAGATCTCGACCATGCCCTCGGCATCGACCGCGTAGGCGGCATCGGGATCGTTCTCGTGGTACAGGCCCAGCGCCTCAGCCTGCGCGGGCGGCACGCGCACAGTCTGCACCACGTGCTGGAACGCAGCCAGCATGCCCTCGGGCGAAGACGGGTCCAGCGGCACCGAATGCCAGTGCGAAGCCGAGGTGCCGGCCTCCAGGAAGTCAGCGGTAGAGGCTTCCTGCAGGCGTGTCTCGATCGGCAGCAGCCGGATGCTCGGCGGCTCGGCCTCGTCATAGCGCAACTCGGTCGGGCACATTGTGGTGCGCCCTGCCGACGACGGCAGGATGCGGCGCCCGTAGTCGGCAAAGAAGATGGCGTTGATCAGCTCGCTCTTGCCGCGCGAGAACTCGGCAATGAACGCGACCTTGAGGCGGTCGCTGCGCAGCACGCTCTGGATGCGCTGCACGCGGTCATCGGCCTGGGCGTCATACAGGTCGTGCTCCTGCAGCCAGGACTGGAATTCGGCCAGTGACTGGAGGACCCCGGTTCTCCAGGCGCCGTATTGTTCGAATTGGTGGGCGAGCGTTGTCATGGAGCTGTTCGGCTGACTTGGTATTACCTCGGGGCACGCCGCTTTCGCGCTGCGCCCGTGTTTGCGCAATGCCGGCCCGACCACGGTCTACCTGCAAGCGCCTGGGCGATTTTGTAACTTTTTATAACTGCGCACACGATACAGGTTTCCACGGTAGTTTTGTGGAATTCACGTCCCTCGTTCATGCCTTGCGCAAGGAGTGTTGCGCCGACCCATCGACAATCGCCGGCGACGCGCATTGTGCGCCACACGGCGCCTGCCCGGGGCGGCCGCCAAGGCTCAGTGCTGGCAGTTCGGGCAGTAGAAGGTAGAGCGCTGGCCCTGCACGATCTGGCGCACCGGCGTGGCGCAGACCCGGCACGGCTGGCCGGCGCGGTCGTAGACCAGGCAATCAAGCTGGAAATAGCCGCTGGCGCCGTCGCTGCCGACAAAGTCGCGCAGCGTGCTGCCCCGCGCTCGATCGCCTGCGCCAGGGTCTCGCGCACCGCCTGCGCCAGGCGGTCGCAGCGCGCGCGGCTCAGGCGCCCGGCCGGGGTGGTCGGGCGGATGCCGGCGCGGAACAGGCTTTCGGACGCATAGATATTGCCCACCCCCACCACGATGCCGCCGGCCAGCAGCACGGTCTTGATGGCGGCGCTGCGCCCGCGCGTGTGGCGGTGCAGCCAGGCGCCGTCGAAGGCAGGATCGAAGGGTTCGATGCCGAGCGTGCGCAGCAGCGGATGCGACGGCAGTTCGGCCTCGGGCAGCGTGCTCCACAGGATGGCGCCGAAGCGGCGCGGATCGCGGAAACGCAGCACGATGGTGTCCGCTGCGGCGCCGGGCCCGGGGGCCAGCACCAGGTCAAGGTGGTCGTGCGCGCCAGGCGGCGGCGCGTCGGGCAGCACCCGCAGCGTGCCGGTCATGCCCAGGTGGACCAGCAGCCAGCCGGCCGGCTCGCCCGCCGCCTCGCTCACGCATTCCAGCAGCAGGTATTTGC
Source organism: Cupriavidus necator (assembly GCA_022041995.1). GTDB lineage: Bacteria > Pseudomonadota > Gammaproteobacteria > Burkholderiales > Burkholderiaceae > Cupriavidus. The sequence continues at coordinate 600,652 of CP074381.1, read as the reverse complement.
CGCGGCGCTCGATCCGGCGCACCACGCGCTGGGCCAGCCGCGTTTCCAGTTCCGGATCGACCGGCCAACGCAGGCCGCGGTGGCGCACCGTGACCACGGCAATGCGCCGCCCCACCACATGCGGCAGCAAGCCGCGCCGGGTCACCTCGACCTCGGGCAATTCTGGCATCGAACCTCTCCGTTGGTTACCGCTCAAAACTCTTGCGGCGCCTGCGGGCACCGCCCTGCGGCGCCAAGCAGCGCATTGTAGCGGCAGGCTACAATGCCCTTATCAATGCGCTTTCTCCCATCCTTCGCCAGCGCGCGCCGGAGCAATCACTACATGTCGGACCTCATGCCGGACCTGATGCCGGACTCCACATTGCAAGCCACCGCGGGCGGCCTCCCGATCGCATTTCCAGGCGCCGTTTCCCGCACAGCGCGCACGGCTGGCGCCTTGGCCCTGTTTTTCCAGGCGCCCCGCCGCCATGCGCGTGCACTGGCCGCCTCGGCATTGCTGGCCCTGGCTGCCGGCGCCAGCCACGCCGCGCCGCCTGCCGGCGCCATGCCATTGCCAGCGGCACGGCAGCTGGCCGCGGCCGAAGGCGAGCGCCCCGCCGCCGGCAAGCCGGCACGCAGCGCGCTGCCATCGCTGGAGCTGACCGACGACATCGTCTATATGGTGCTGGCCGCAGAGATTTCCATGCAGCGCGGCCTGGTCGGCCCGGCCTACCGGACCTATATGGAACTGGCCCGGCAGACCCGCGACCCGCGCTTCGCGCAGCGCGCCACCGAAATCGCCTTCAATGCGCGCATCCCGCAGCAGGCGCTGGACTCCGCGCGCCTGTGGAAGGAGATTTCGCCGACTTCGCCCGCGGCAACGCAGGTGCTGTCGACGCTGCTGGTGCTCAACGGCCGCTGGGACGATGCCCGGCCCCTGCTGCAACAACAGCTGGCGGCGGTGCCGGCCAACCATCGCGGCGAGGCCATCCTGCAGCTGCAGCAGCAACTGTCGCGCACCAGCGATCCGGCCGGCGCGGCCACACTGCTGCAGGACCTGACCAGGAATGACGCCAAGCTGCCTGAAACGCAGCTGGCCCTGGCGCGCGCCAGGGAAGTCGCCGGCGACGAAGCCGGCGCGCTCGCCGCGCTCGACCAGGCGCTGCGGCTGCGCCCGGGCTATGAAGCGGCCGCGCTGATGGCGGCCGAGCTGCGCGCCGAGAAGCAGCCCGACGAAGCCGTCGCCATCCTGAAGCGCTTCCTGGACAAAACACCCGATTCGGTCAACGGCCATATCACGCTGGCGCGGCTGTACCTGCTGCGCAACGACATGCAGTCGGCCCGGGAAGAGTTCGAGACACTGCGCAAGGTAGCTCCGGGCGACCCGCGCGTGCCGCTGGCATTGGGCCTGACCAGCCTGCAGGCCAAGAGCTACAGCGAGGCCGAGCAGTACCTGAAGGAATACCTGCAGCTGGTCGAGAAGCAGCCCACCGCCAACCCCGACATTGCCTACCAGTACCTGGCGCAGATCGCCGAGGAGCGCAAGGACTACGCCGGCGCCATCCAGTGGCTGGACCGCATCGAGGACATCCGGCTGGCGCCCGCGGCCACCGCCAAGCGCGCGCAGCTGCTGGCGCGAATGGGCAAGCTCGACGACGCCCAGGCGCTCTTCGGCGAGATGCTCACCGACGCCGAGGACATCCCCGATCCCGGCCAGCGCACGCAGCGCGTGACCGCCATCCGCCAGGCCGAGGTGGCCACGCTGATGGAAAGCAAGGCCTATGACCGCGCCCGCAAGCTGCTCAATGACCGCGTCACGGCCGAGCCCGACAACGCCGACTGGATCTACGAGCTGGCCATGCTCGACGAGCGCCAGAAGCGCTACGACAGCATGGAAAAGGGCCTGCGGAAGGTGATCGCGCTGCAGCCGCAGCAGAAGCAGGGCTACAACGCGCTGGGCTACTCGCTGGCCGACCGCAACGAGCGCCTGCCCGAGGCGCTCAAGCTGCTGGAGCGCGCCTCCGAGCTGGGGCCGGACGATCCGTACATCATGGACAGCCTGGCCTGGGTCAAATTCCGCATGGGTGACCTGCGCCCGGCGGCCGACCTGCTGCGCAACGCCTATTCCAAGGCGCCCGAGGCCGAGATCGGCGCGCACCTGGGCGAGGTGCTGTGGCAGCTCGGCGAGCACGACGAAGCGCGCAAGACCTGGACCGAGGCCGTCCGCACCGATCCCGAGAACGAGACCCTGGTCGACACGCTGCGCCGCTACAAGGTCAACGTGCAACTGGCCAAGTAACCCCGCCCGCCGCGGCCCGCAGCCCCGGGCCGCGGCGGCGGATTCCCGTCAGCCGGCGGCCGCCGCCGCGCCGCCGTTCTCACGATCAAGCCCATGAATCAATCCCGACGCCTGGCGCTCTTCTGCCTTGGCGCCCCGCTGCTGCTGCAGGCGTGTGCCAGCGTGGCACCGTCGCGCAGCTTTGATGGCGACCAGGCCGCCGCCAGCCAGCAATACACCGGCCGCTTCTCCGCCAACTACGTGCGCTACGGGCGCGACGAAGGCGTGCAGGGAAGCTTCCGCTGGGAAGAGCAGGGCCGCAACGTGCGGCTGGACCTGGTGTCCCCGCTTGGCCAGACCCTGGCCGTGGTGACCGCCACGCCGTCCGGCGCCACGCTGGACCTGCCCAACCAGCCGCCGCGCAACGCGCCTGAGGTCGACACCCTGATGGAAGAAGCGCTTGGCTTTGCGCTGCCCGTGGCAGGCATGCGCGACTGGCTGCACGGCCGCGCCACGCAGGGCGCGCCCGCGCGCACCACGCGCGACGAGCAGGGCCGGCTGGCCACGCTGGCGCAGAACGGCTGGACCGTGCGCTACGTCGCCTGGCAGGACGCGGCCGCCCAGGTGCCACGCCGCATCGACCTGGCGCGCGACGCCGGCAGCAATCCGCTGTCGGTGCGCCTTGTGATCGATCCCCAGACGCCGTGAACCACGCCATGCATCGCAGCCAACCCCTGCCCCGCCCGAACTGCGCGACTGCCCCGCGCCAGCGAAGCTCAACCTGTTCCTGCACGTGACCGGCCGCCGCGCCGACGGCTACCACACGCTGCAGACCGTGTTCCAGCTGGTCGACTGGTGCGACACCCTGCATTTCCGCCGGCGCGACGACGGCGTGGTCGCGCGCGTCACCGACGTGCCCGGCGTGCCGGCCGAGACCGACCTGGTGGTGCGCGCCGCGCGCGCCTTGCAGGCCGCCACCGGCACCGCGTTCGGCGCCGATATCGCCATCGACAAGGTGCTGCCGATGGGCGGCGGCATCGGTGGCGGCTCGTCCGATGCGGCCACCACGCTGCTGGCGCTGAATCACCTGTGGGGACTGGGACTTGCGCGTGCCGAACTGATGCGCATCGGCCTGGCGCTGGGCGCCGACGTGCCAGTGTTCGTGTTTGGCCAGAACGCCTTTGCACAGGGCATCGGCGAGGACCTGACGCCAGTCGAGTTGCCCGACAGCTGGTTCGTGGTCATCCACCCGAAGCAGCATGTCCCCACCGCTGAAATTTTTTCGGACGAGTGCTTGACAAGGGATACGCCGCTCTCCATAATTGCGGTCTTCGCTGCTCGCACAAACAAATTCGATTTCGGTCGCAACGACCTGGAACCGATAGCAACAGCGAAGTTCGGCGAAGTCGCCCGAGCCCTGGCATGGCTGAAGCAACACAATCAACATGCCAGGATGACCGGTTCCGGAGCCTGCGTGTTTGCGCGTTTTTCCGACGCAGCAACAGCGCAGCAGGTTTTGGAAAGGTTGCCCCCCGAATGGGATGGCAGGTGTGTGCGCAGTCTGGCACGTCATCCGCTCGCAGCGCTCGCGTAGCAAGTTTTCGTTCGGCGCGGTACGGTAGTCTGGTACCACGAAGAACGGCCCGGTTGTGTAGGGGAGTCGCCAAGTTGGTCAAGGCACCGGATTTTGATTCCGGCATTCGAAGGTTCGAATCCTTCTTCCCCTGCCATTACATTCCTATAGTGTCCTTACGGACCCTCTGTATCAGTCACCGGCTTTGCCGGTGACGCCAAGCTCCCCCAGCAGCAAGACAGGTGCCCCGAATGAGCAGCGAAGGCTTGATGGTATTTACCGGCAACGCCAACCCCAAACTCGCGGAGGCTGTCGTACAGCACCTCGGCATTCCGCTGGGCAAGGCGTTGGTTGGCCGTTTCTCCGACGGCGAAGTTCAAGTTGACATCCAGGAAAACGTTCGCGGCAAGCACGTCATCGTGCTGCAGTCCACCTGCGCGCCGACCAACGACAACCTGATGGAACTGATGGTGATGGTCGACGCGCTCAAGCGCGCTTCGGCACGCAGCATCACCGCCGCCATGCCCTACTTCGGCTATGCCCGCCAGGATCGCCGCCCGCGTTCGGCGCGCGTCGCGATCTCGGCCAAGGTTGTGGCCAACATGCTGGAAGTCGCCGGTGTCGAGCGCGTGCTGACGATGGACCTGCACGCCGACCAGATCCAGGGCTTCTTCGATATTCCCGTCGACAACATCTACGCTTCGCCGGTACTGCTGGGCGACCTGCGCGAGAAGAACTACGGCGACCTGCTGGTGGTGTCGCCGGACGTCGGCGGCGTGGTCCGTGCCCGCGCACTGGCCAAGGAACTGAACTGCGACCTGGCGATCATCGACAAGCGTCGTCCCAAGGCCAACGTGGCCGAGGTGATGAACATCATCGGTGAAGTCGACGGCCGCAACTGCGTCATCATGGATGACATGATCGACACCGGCGGCACGCTGTGCAAGGCCGCCCAGGTGCTGAAGGAGCGCGGCGCGCTGAAGGTCTTCGCCTACTGCACGCACCCGGTGCTGTCGGGTGGCGCGGCCGCCCGCATCGCGGACTCGGCGCTGGACGAAGTGGTGGTGTGCGACACCATCCCGCTGTCCGAAGAAGCCGCCAAATGCACCAAGATCCGCCAGCTCTCGACCGCGCCGCTGCTGGCCGAGACCTTCACGCGCATCGTCAAGGGCGACTCGATCATGTCGCTGTTCGCGGGTTCCTGATAGAATTTAGGGCTTTACTGCGTTGATCGCCGTTTTTTAGCGATCAACGTGACCTGACCGGCGCATATTTTTCAGTTTGCGCCGCAACGAGGCTGTCTGGTCGCGGACAGCCTTCTTACTTTTTGGAGTCATCATGAAAGTTGTCGCTTTCGAGCGTAGCGTACAGGGAACGGGTGCGAGCCGCCGCCTGCGCAATTCGGGCAAGACCCCCGGCATCATCTACGGCGGCGCCGCCGAGCCGAAGATGATCGAACTGGATCACAACGCGCTGTGGCACGCCCTGAAGAAGGAAGCGTTCCACTCGTCGATCCTGGAACTGGAAGTCGCTGGCAAGTCGGAACAGGCCCTGCTGCGCGCATTCCAGATGCACCCGTTCAAGCCGCTGGTGCTGCACGTCGATTTCCAGCGCGTGTCGGCCAACGACAAGATCCACGTCAAGGTGCCCCTGCACTTCATGAACCAGGAAACCGCTCCTGGCGTGAAGCTGGGCCACGGCATCGTCAACCACATCCTGAACGACCTGGAAGTGTCGTGCCTGCCGGCCGACCTGCCCGAGTTCATCGAAGTGGACCTGGCCGCCGTCGAGCTGAACCAGACCGTCCACCTGTCGGACATCAAGCTGCCGAAGGGCGTGACCGTGATCACCCACGGTGACGACAACCCGGCCATCGCCAGCGTCTCGCAACCGGCTGGTGCCGTGTCGGAAGCTGCCGAAGGTGGCGAAGCCGCTGGCGAAACGCCGGCTGCCTAAGCTGCAGCAGCGGTTGCGGCCTGCCGGCCGCGCCACGAAGAAACCGCCGCTTCTTGCGGCGGTTTTTTTTCGCCCGGCAGCCGTCTGCCGGTTTTTCGGTATCCTTGGCGCTTGTGGTGCAGCCTTGCGCGCCAACGACCCAGTCAAACGCATGATCAAGCTCATCGTCGGCCTCGGCAATCCCGGTGCGGAATACGAGGCCACCCGACACAACGCCGGCTTCTGGCTGGTGGACCAGCTGGCCCGCATGGGCGGCGCCACGATGCGCGTGGAAGGCCGCTTCCACGGCCTGGCCGCGCGTGCGCGGCTGTGGGACCTGGACATCTGGCTGCTCAAGCCGTCGACCTTCATGAACCGCTCCGGCCTGGCCGTGGTGTCGCTCGCGCGCTTCTACAAGGTCCTCCCCGACGAGATCGTGGTCGCGCACGACGAGATGGACCTGCCCGCAGGCGCAGCCAAGCTCAAGCGCGGCGGCGGCGCGGGCGGCCACAATGGGCTCAAGGACATCTCGGCCCATCTGTCCACGCAGGACTACTGGCGCCTGCGCCTGGGCGTGGGCCATCCGCGCAACGCACCCGGCGGCGCCGGCGCGGGCCGCGAGGACGTGGTCAACTTCGTGCTCAAGCCACCGCGGCGCGAGGAGCAGGAAGCCATCGATGCCGCCATCGACCGCTGCATCGACCCGCTCGGCCTGCTGGCGCGCGGCGATGCCGAACGCGCCATGGCGCAGTTGCATACCACGCGCTGAGACAGCCAACGGCGCACAGCCACACTCCTGGGACAGCAGCATGGAACGGGCCGCATTTGCGGCCCGTCGTCGTTGGGCGGCACTAAAGACTGCTGTTGCAGACATGCTGTCATCAAAGTGCCATGGGCAGCACCTACATTCCGTGGTTTCGAATCGCGTCGGTATCGCATGGTGGCCGATGCGCATGACAACCCACAGGAGGAAAGCCCATGTCGTACCTGACCGACGAAGCGCGTGCCGCCAGCCGCGCCGCCAAGCCCGATGTTGACGTGCCCGGCCAGATGCTCGAAGACATCGTAGCCGCCAACCCGGCCCGCCGCCGGGTGCTGCGCGGCGGCCTGGGCCTGTCGCTGGCCTCGGCGTTTGGCAGCGGCCTGCTGGCGGCCTGTGGCGGCGATGACGATCCCGCACCGGCACCGGCACCGGCCCCCGCACCCGCTCCGGCCCCGGCGCCCGCCGCGGTCGCCCCGAGCTACGACGTCACCTTCGAGCCGATCGCCAAGTCGACCGCCGATACCGTGGTCGTGCCCAACGGCTACAGCGTCGACGTGCTGTTCTCCGCCGGAGACCCGGTCGAAGCCGGCGCCACCGGCTATGCCGGCGCCTTCCAGTCCTCGGCCGAAACCGAGCGCCAGGCCGGCGGCAACCACGACGGCATGCACTACTTTGCGCTGCCGGGCATCGATCCGCAGAAGGGCGGCCTGCTCGCGATCAACCACGAGCTGCCGGACTACAACATCCTGTTCCCGACCGCTTACAATGCCGCCACCGCGAGCCCGGAGCAGAAGCGCATCGCCCTTTCGGCGGTGGGCATCTCGGTGATCGAGGTGGAACTGGCCGCCAGCGGCAAGTGGCAAGTCAAGCGCGACTCGATCTACAACAAGCGCTACACCGGCAACACGCTGTACCGCGTGGGCGGGCCGGCCGCATCGGTGGTGGGCTCGACCGTGGTCGGCATGCTCAACAACTGCTCGAGCGGCCATACGCCGTGGGGCACCTACCTGACCTGCGAAGAAAGCACGGACAACTACATCGACCCGATCCAGGCCGAAAACGGCTACGGCTGGGTGGTGGAGGTCGACCCCTACGGCACGCTGGGCGCGCCGGCCAAGCGCACCGCGATGGGCCGCTTCGACCATGAGAACGTCGCCTTCCTGACCGATGCCAGCAACAACGTCGCCTTCTACATGGGCGACGACGGCACCCCGGGCTGCATCTACAAGTTCATCCCGAGCAAGGCGTTCGATCCGAACAACCGCGCCGCCAACGCCAACCTGCTGGACAGCGGCACGCTCTACGTGGCGAAGTTCAACGCCGACGGCAGCGGCCAATGGATCGAGCTGACCCAGGGCAAGAACGGCCTGACCGTCGGCGCATCGGATCCGGGCAACTGGACCCAGTCGGCGGTGTCGCCGGCGCCGACCACGGTCGACTTCGCCAGCCAGGCGGATGTGCTGATCAACACCAAGTCCGCCGCGCGCGTGGCCGGCGGCACATTGATGGACCGCCCCGAGTGGATCACGGCCGCACCGGACAACACGCTCTATTGCACGCTGACCAACAACAGCGGGCGCCAGCAGACCGATGCCGCCAACCCGCGCAAGAGCAACCTGCACGGCCATATCGTCAAGTGGAACGAGGCCGGCAATTCGCCGCTGGCAACGACCTTCACGTGGAGCATCCTGCTGCAGGCGGGCGACCCGTCGCTGGCCACCGACAACCTCAAGGGCAACATCATCGGCGACACCTTTTCCAGCCCGGACGGCCTGCGCGTCGACCCCAGGGGCCGCCTGTGGGTGCAGACCGACTCCAGCACCAGCGCCGCCTATACCGGCACGTTCGGCAACAACAGCATGTACAACATCTCGCCGACGGGGCAGTCCAAGCGTTTCCTGGCAGGCCCGACCGGCTGCGAGATCACCGGCATTGCCTACACGCCGGACCTGACCACCTGCTTCATCAATATCCAGCACCCCACCGGCAAGTGGCCGGACGCGGCCAAGCTGCCGCGCTCGTCCACCATCGTGGTGCGCCGTAGCGACGGCAAGCCGATGGGTGCGTGACCGCGCAGTGTTGTAGGTAGTACCAGCAGTAACTGGGGAAAAGTTAAACCCCCGTCACCTTGCGGTGCCGGGGGCTTTTTTTGCCTGGCTGAAGCTGCAGATCAGGCCGCGTGCTTGGCGGCCGTCAGCAGCCGGTAGCGCTGCATCAGGACCTCATGCGTTTCGACGCGGTTCGGATCCTTGGGGATACAGGCAACCGGGCAGACCTGCTGGCATTGCGGCTCGTCGAAGTGCCCGACACACTCGGTGCACTTGTTGGGGTCGATTTCATAGATCTCGGGCCCCATCGAAATGGCTTCGTTCGGGCACTCGGGTTCACAAACGTCGCAGTTGATGCAGTCGTCGGTGATCAGTAGCGCCATGGTGTTTCCTTCCTGCGGACACGCCCGCGCCCGACTGGCCGCGACTCGACGTATCTGAATTGCTATTTTATTCTGGTTTGCCGATTTTCTCTTGCAGCCAGCGTTCCACCGACGGGAACACGAACTTGCTGACGTCTCCGCCCAGCACCGCGATCTCGCGCACGAAGGTGCCGGAGATGAACTGGTACTGGTCCGACGGCGTCAGGAACATGGTTTCCACGTCGGGCAGCAGGTAGCGGTTCATGCCTGCCATCTGGAATTCGTACTCGAAGTCGGACACCGCGCGCAGGCCGCGCACGATCACGCGCGCATTGTTGTTGCGCACAAAGTCCTTGAGCAGGCCGGAAAAGCCTTCGACGCGCACATTGGGATAATGCCCGAGCACTTCACGGGCAATGCTGATGCGCTCTTCGAGCGCAAAGAACGGGCGCTTGTTGGGGCTGTGCGCCACGCCGACCACCAGTTCGTCGAAGATGTTCGACGCACGGCGGACGAGATCCTCGTGTCCCCGGGTCATTGGATCGAACGTGCCGGGATAGACCGCGATGACCATACTTCCTCCTTGATCTGCCCGCTGCCGGCCATGGGCCGCCTCTTGCGCCGGCCGGAACCGGCGTGGGTGCTGCGTCGCGAGCGTTGTGACAGCGGCGTAGTGTAACCCCAAATGCGCCACTTGGAAGTCGCCCGGCGCACCGTTTTGCCGCAGTGCAGCTAGGAACCCGTTTCCCATTGAGGAAGGCGCCCTTCCTGAATGTGGAACAGGCGCACCCCGACAATCGCACCAGGCTGGTGCATCAGGCAGCGCCGTTGCCCGGCACGCGATGCTGGAGCAGGTGGAAATGCACCGCGCCCGCGCGCGCATGGCGGACGATTTCAAGCGATGCCGGCACCGGCGCGTCGGCGCCGGTCAGCGCATGGTCAGTCTCGACATAGACTGCGCCGCCGGGCCGTGACAGCCGCGCCGCATGCTCCAGCGCCGGCCCGATCCAGTCCTCGGCGAAGGGAGGATCCAGGAAAACCACGTCGAAGGTGGCATCGGGCAACTGCGCGGCAATGGCAAAGGCATCGCCCTGCATCACGCGCACCTGGGCCGCGTCGAGCCGGTACTGGTTGTCGCGCAGCTGCTTGGCCACGCGCGCATTGGACTCGACCAGCGTGACCGCGGCGGCGCCGCGCGAGGCGGCCTCGAAGCCGAGCGCGCCGGAGCCGGCGAACAGGTCCAGGCACTCCAGCCCGGACAGGTCCTGGCCGAGCCAGTTGAAGAGCGTCTCGCGCACGCGGTCGGGCGTGGGGCGCAGGCCCTGGGCGTCGGGAACGGGCAGCAAGGTGCGCTTCCAGCGGCCGCCGATGATGCGGACCTGGGACGGTGCCTGGCGAGGCGCCGCGGAAACGGGGGAACGCCCGCCGCTGGCAGCGGCAGGAGAGGCGGGTCGCCCGCCGGTGGCGGGCGATGGCAATCGGGAACGCGAATTCATCCCGTGATTGTAGAGCCTGCGGGCCGGTTCGCCGCACGCGCCGGAGTCCCGGCGCCCATGACGGCCCCAAGCGGTGCTGGCATCACTGCCTGGCGGCGGTCGCAGGCGCTGCGACCGGGCCGCCGACGATCACCGTCGCCATATTGTCCGGGCGCACATGGCGCTGGAAAGCGGCCCTGACCTGCTCGCGCGTGACCTTGCCAATCTTGGCGGTCCAGGTGTCCAGGTAATCCAGCGGCAGCCCGTACCAGCCGATGTTGGCGACGTTGGTCAGCAGCTTGCGGTTGTTGTCGATGCGCAGCGGGAAACCGTTGATGAGATTGTCCTTGGCCGCGCGCAACTCTTTCTCGGTCGGGCCCTCGGCGACAAAGCGCGCCAGCACCTGGCGCACCAGCGCCAGCGCTTCGTCGGTCTGCGCCTTCTTGGTCTGCAGGCTGATGCCGAACGGACCCGGCTGCTTGGACGGCGCGAAGTAGCTGTCCACGCCGTAGGTCAGGCCGCGCTTCTCGCGCACCTCGTCAGTCAGGCGCGAGCTGAAGCCACCGCCGCCCAGCACGTAATTGCCCACCAGCAGCGCAAAGTAATCGGGATCGCCGCGGGCAATGGCCGGCTGGCCGATGGCCACGCTGGACTGCTGTGCCGGATGCGGCATGCGCTGCTCGCTCGGCGCAATGTTCAGGCGCACCTGCGGCATGGCCGGCGCCGCGCTGCCGGGCGGCAGCCCGCCCGTGAGCTGCTCGGCAATGGCTTCGGCCTGCTTGCGGTCGACCGCGCCGATCAGCGTCACCACCGCGCGCTGCGCGCTGTAGTTGTCGCGCCAGAACCTGACGATGTCGTCGCGCGTGATCGACGCCACGCTGTCCGGGGTCGCGGCCACGCCGTAGGGGTGGTCAGGATACATGGCCTTGGCCAGCGCCTTGTCGGCGATCACGCCGGGCTTGGCGTCGGCTTCGCGGATGGCTGTGATCAGGCGCTGCTTCTCGCGCCCGACCACGGCGTCCGGGTAGGTCGGCGCCTTGATCAGCTGCGCGGCCAGCGCGACCGACTGGTCCAGCTCCGGCTGCGCGGTCAGCGTGCGCAGCCCGATGCCGCCGCGATCGCCGCCGGCAGCGCCGCCGAAGGCGGCACCGGTATCGGCAAAGCCATCGGCGATCTTTGCTTCATCGCGCGCCGGCTGGCCCGCCAGCGCCGCGGCGCCCTTGTCCAGCAGCGCGGCGGTCAGCGTGGCCAGCCCGGCCTTGCCCGGCGGGTCATAGCGGCTGCCGGCGTCGAAGTCGATATTGACGTCGAGCATCGGGATCGACGGGCTGTGCACGAAGAACACCTTGGCGCCGGTGGACGCAGTCCAGTGCTCGATCGGAATCGCGGCCTGCGCCAGCTGCGCAGCCAGGAGGACGACGGCGCCCAATGCGGCGCCGGCCAGTTTGCGCAGCGCACGCTGCGGGGTGGGGACGTACTGAGTCATCGCCTTTCCTCAGTGGCGCAGGCCCGAGGGGGCCTGGGCCTTGGGCTTGTTCGGATCGATCGGCTGCGGCACAAGGGTGGCCACGGTCAGGTTGTCGTCGTTGAAATACTTCGCGGCGACGGCCTGTACCTGCGCCGGCGTGACAGCCTTGATCTTGTCGAGCATGCGGTCGATCTGGCGCCAGGAGATATCCGAGATCTCGGACACACCGATTTCCATGCCCTGCCCGAACACCGAATCACGCTTGTAGATCTGGCCGGCCACCACCTGCGCCTTGACGCGTTTGAGCTCCTCTGGCGATACGCCTTCCTTGGCGATGCGCTGGACCTCGGCGCGCAGCGCGCGCTCGATCTCGTCGGTGTTGTGGCCCGCAGCCGGCGTGCCGTCGAGCACGAACAGCGACTCGCCGCGGTTGATGCTGTCGTAGCCGACGTTGACGTCGTCGGCCAGGCGCTGCTCGCGCACCAGTTCGCGCGTCAGGCGCGCGTTGTCGTAGCCGTTGAGCACGGCCGACAGCACCTCCAGCGCGTAGGGGTCGACGTCCTTCTCGATATCGCGCAGGCGCGGCACCTTGTAAGCCATCACCATGTACTGGTTCTCGGCCGGCGCCTTGACCCAGATACGCTTGATGCCCTTTTGCGCCGGCTCTTCCTGGTCCTTGCGCAGCGGCAGCGTGCGCGGCTTGATCTTGCCGTAATAGCGCTCGGCCAGGGCGCGCACTTCCTCGGCCTTGACGTCGCCGGTGACAATCACCATGGCGTTGTTGGGCACGTACCAGTGGCGGTACCACGCCTTGACGTCGTCCACGCGCATATTGACCAGGTCGTCCATCCAGCCGATCACCGGGTGGCGGTACGCGGCCGCGGTGTAGACGGTGGCCAGCAGTTGCTCGTAGACGGTGCCGCGCGCGGAGTCGTCGGTGCGCAGGCGGCGTTCTTCCATCACCACCTTCATCTCGCGTTCGAACTCGTCCTTGGTGATGATGAGGTTGGCCATGCGGTCGGCCTCCAGCTCCATCATCCTCGGCAGGTACTGCTTGCCGATCTGCTGGTAATACATGGTGAAGTCGCGGTTGGTCATGGCGTTCTCACGCCCGCCCAGCGCGGCCACCTGCTTGGAGAATTCACCCACGCCGACCTTGGGCGTGCCCTTGAACATCATGTGCTCGAGCATGTGGGCCACGCCGGTGGTGCCGCTGACCTCATCGATGCCGCCCACGCGATACCAGATCTGGTGCGCGACTGTGGGCGCGCGGTGGTCTTCCTTGACGATCAGCCTCAGCCCGTTGGACAGGCGGTATTCGGTCGTGTCCTGGACGGTGGCGCCCACCGGGGCGGTCTGCATGCCGGGCATGGGCGACGCGACCACGCCCTGCGCGCCCGCCGGCATCGACCAGGGCAGCAAGGCCAGCAGCAGCGCGGGAATGACATGCCGGGCAAGATGCGCGGCGCGGGAGGGAAGCGGTTCTGAGTGTGGTGAAAGGCGTTGGATGCGCGTTTGGGCACCTTCGGCGCCCGCTGCGGTCAGGACAGCGCAATGGTTCATGCGACCCCGTCTGCTAGAATTTTGCCGATCGACTCACGTGCGCAAGGCTGCGCGCATGAATCTGCCATGTAGCGAACTATACGCAATCGCCGGCCGGGACCACAACGGTTTCTCCCCAGCCATCGCGATACCTGCGTAACCCCTTGATTATTAACCGGTTGCCTGCTGGCATTGGTTGCCGCCAGGGTAACGGCCACGGTATTGACCCCATTCCCCCATGTTTAGTTTCTGGAAGAAGCGCAAGGCCGAGCCCGCGCCCGTCGAGGCGCCAGCCCCGGCCCCCGCTCCGGTCGCGACGCCTGCACCCACCCCGGCGCCCGCGCCGGCACCCGTCCCGGCCCCCGCTCCGGTGCCAGCCCCGGTGCCGGTCCCGGCCCAGGTGCCACCCCCTGCCCCGGCGCCCGCCGCGGCACCGGCCGAGGCGCTCGAGCTGGTGCCGCCGCCCGCGCCCAGCGTGGAAGCCAGGCAGGGCTGGATGCAGCGGCTGCGTACCGGCTTGTCCAAGACCAGCCGCAACATCGGCACGCTGTTCGTCGGCGTCAAGGTCGACGAGGCCCTGTTCGAGGAACTGGAAACCGCGCTGTTGATGGCCGATGCCGGCGTCGAAGCCACCGAATACCTGCTGGGCGAGCTGCGCAAGCGCGTCAAGGCCGAGCGCATCGAGACCGCCGAAGGCGTCAAGGCGGCACTGCGCGAACTGCTGACCCAGCTGCTGCGCCCGCTGGAAAAGACCATGGCGCTGGGCCGCGAGCAGCCGATGGTGATGATGATCGCGGGCGTCAACGGCGCCGGCAAGACCACCAGCATCGGCAAGCTGTGCAAGCACTTCCAGCGCTATGACCAGAAGGTGCTGCTGGCCGCCGGCGACACCTTCCGCGCGGCCGCGCGCGAGCAGCTGACAATCTGGGGCGAGCGCAACAACGTCACCGTGGTGGCGCAGGAAAGCGGCGACCCGGCGGCGGTGATCTTCGACGCCGTCAATGCGGCCAAGGCGCGCGGCCTCGACATCGTCATGGCCGACACCGCCGGCCGCCTGCCGACGCAGCTGCACCTGATGGAAGAGCTCAAGAAGGTCAAGCGCGTGATCAGCAAGGCCATGCCGAGCGCGCCGCACGAGGTGCTGCTGGTGATCGACGCCAATACCGGCCAGAACGCCTTGCAGCAAACCCGCGCCTTCGACGACGCGCTGGGCCTGACCGGGCTGATCGTGACCAAGCTCGACGGCACCGCCAAGGGCGGTATCCTGGCGGCGATCGCGCGCCAGCGCCCGGTGCCGGTCTACTTCATCGGCGTTGGAGAGAAGGTGGAGGACCTGCAGCCGTTCAAGGCGGACGAGTTCGCCGACGCGCTGCTGGGGTAAGGCCCGGCAACCCGCGCAAAGCAAAACGCCCCGGCACTGCCGGGGCGTTTTGCTTTGCAGGCCTGCGAATGCTTATTCCGCGTCAGGCTGCGACTTCGGCTGTGCCTTCTGGAAGGCCGGCAGTGCCATGCAGGCCTCATAGATCTTCGCGATCGCCGGGTAGCGGGCCAGGTCGATATTGAAGCGCTGCGCGTTGAACACCTGCGGCACCAGGCAGATATCGGCCAGCGTGGGGGTGTCGCCAAAGCAGAAGCGCCCGGCCTTGCCGCCGCGCTCCAGGTTGGCCTGCAGCGACGCAAAGCCCAGCTCGATCCAGTGGTGGTACCACGCGTCCTTGACCTCGTCGGTCACGCCCACGGTGTGCTTCAGGTACTTCAGCACGCGCAGGTTGTTCAGCGGGTGGATCTCGCACGCGATCTCCTGGGCCAGTCCGCGCACGTAGGCGCGGTCCAGCGCCGTGCCGGGCAGCAGCTTCGGCTCGGGATGGACCTCATCCAGGTATTCGACGATCGCCAGCGATTGCTGCAGCACATGCTCGCCGTCGGCCAGCGCAGGCACCAGGCCGTCTGGATTCACGGCGCGGAACTCTGGCTTGAGCTGCTGGCCGCCTTCCTTGAGCAGGTGCACCGGCACATAGTCATAGGACAGCCCCTTGAGCTCCAGCGCGATGCGCACGCGGAACGAGGCCGAGCTGCGGAAATAGCTGTAGAGCTTGAGCATCGGATCAGACTACCTTGATGGTGAGATCGCCCACGCCGCCGACGTGGCACTGCATGACATCGCCCTTGACCACGGGGCCCACGCCTTCGGGCGTGCCGCTGAAGATCAGGTCGCCCGGCTGCAGCTCGAACAGCTTCGACAGGTACGACACCATCTCCGGCACAGACCAGATCAGGTCGGACAGGTCGCCGCGCTGCTTCTCCACGCCGTTGACCGCCAGCGTCACCGCGCCCTTCTCCGGATGGCCGATGGCCGACACCGGCACGATCGGGCCGATCGGCGCGGACTGGTCGAAGGCCTTGCCGGTCTCCCAGGGGCGACCGGTCTTCTTCGATTCGTTCTGCAGGTCGCGGCGGGTCATGTCCAGACCTACGGCGTAGCCAAACACGTGGCCGGCTGCCTGGTCGACCGGGATGTCGCGGCCGCCCTTGCCGATCGCCACCACCAGCTCCACTTCATAGTGGCAGTTGCTGGTGCCCGGCGGGTACGGGAAGGCGCCTTCGCTGCCGTCGGCGACGTAGCTGACCGCGTCGGACGGCTTGCAGAAGAAGAACGGCGGCTCGCGGTCGGGGTCCGAGCCCATTTCACGGGCGTGGGCAGCATAGTTGCGGCCGACGCAGTACACGCGCCGGACCGGGAAGCTAGCGTTGCTGCCGCGCACCGGCACGCCAACGGGCGCGGGCGGGGCGAACACGAATTCGGTCATGCATCTCTCCAGATTTGTTCTGATCGGTGCTGCGGCGCGGGATGCGGGGTTGCGGGATGCAGCCATGCGCGGCGTCGCCAGCAGACGCGCCCGGCGCAGCAGGGCAACAGGATACACCGCGAGAGTTGGCTCTGCGGACGACCGCATACAATGAATCCAGGCATCCTCGCAGCGCCACCGCACCGGACTGGCGCAGATGACCGGATACTTACCCGGCGCGAATCTTGCATGGCGCACTGCAACAGAGCCTAGCCATGACACGACACCACCCGCCCCCATCGCCCACGCCCGCCGCACTTGCCCCGCCGACTGCCGGCGGCCGGGTGTTGCGGATCCTGCTCGTGCGCGACCCGCATGACGCCGACCCGCTGAACGTCGAAACCATCCGCGGCGGGCTGGTGAGCGCCGGCTTTACCGAGATCCAGATCGTCGATGCCGACCTGCGCCTGCCGGATGTGATCACGGCCACCCAACCCGACATGCTGATCATCGCGTCTGAATCCGCCGCGCGCGACACCATCGAGCATGTCTGCGTCTCGACCCAGCATGCGCCGCGCCCGATCGTGCTGTTCACCGATAACGACGACAGCCAGCGCATCAAGGCAGCGCTGACGGCTGGATCACCGCCTATATCGTCGACGGCCTGCGCGCCGAGCGCGTCAAGACCGTGCTCGACGTGGCCTACGCGCGCTTTGAACTGGACCAGCAGCTGCGCGCCGAGCTCGATGCCACCCGGCTCAAGCTGGCCGAGCGCAAGGTGGTCGAGCGCGCCAAGGGGCTGCTGATGCAGGCGCGCGGCCTCAGCGAGGACGAGGCCTACAAGCGCCTGCGCAGCATGGCGATGGAGCGCGGCCTGAAGCTGGTGGACGCGGCCCAGCGCGTGATCGACGTGATGGGCTGAGCCGCTCCCGCCTGCCAGCCGTGGTGCGCTGCCGCACACGACTGGTGCAATGCACGTTCCTGGCGCTGCCGCGCTGCGTCACCTCCCTCCCCTTCTCCCGCGAATGCGGCAGCGGCTGCCGCGCGCGCACCGCATCCGGCCATTTCCTCCCGATCCGTCACAAATCCGCCCACGAATGCTGCACTGCACAGGCTGGCACACGCCTTGCGTAATGCAGGTATCGGCCAACGGCGGCCGACCAACAATTTCGGCGGGCACGGCCAACGCGGGCTGTGCCACGCCACGGACAACGGCGTCCCTGTGCCGCACCGGTCTTCTGGCGAAGCCGGTCGCGGCAGGGACGCCTTTTTTCTTGGAGCCATGCAATGCCCTCTCGCCTCAGGATTGCCAAGCCGCTGCACGCAGCCGTCCACGTTTCCGACGCCGCTGCCGACGCCGTGCCGGCCAGCAGCGGCCGCCGCCGCGTGCTGGCCACCATCGCCGGCGCCAGCGTGATGACGCTGGTCGATCCGCTGGTGCGCGCTGGTGCGTGGGCTGCGGGCTCGGACGCGCCAGAGAAGACTGACGTGCGCATCGGCTTTATCCCGCTGACCGACTGCGCCTCGGTGGTGATGGCCGCCACCCTCGGGCTGGACAAGAAGTACGGCATCAAGATCACGCCGACCAAGGAAGCCTCATGGGCCGGCGTGCGCGACAAGCTGGTCAATGGCGAGCTGGACGCGGCGCACGTGCTGTACGGCCTGATCTACGGCGTGCAGCTGGGCATCGGCGGCCCGAAGAAGGACATGGCCGTGCTGATGAACCTGAACCACAACGGCCAAGCCATCACGCTGTCGTCCAAGCTCGCCGAGAAAGGCGTCAAGGACGGCGCCAGCCTGAAGGCGCTGATGATGAAGGAGAAGCGCGACTACACCTTCGCCCAGACCTTCCCCACCGGCACGCATGCGATGTGGCTGTACTACTGGCTGGCGGCCAACGGCATCAACCCGATGCAGGACGCCAAGGCGATCACGGTGCCGCCGCCGCAGATGGTGGCCAATATGCGCGTGGGCAATATGGACGGCTTCTGCGTGGGCGAGCCCTGGGGCGCGCGCGCCATCGCCGACAAGATCGGCTTCACCGCCGAGACCACGCAGGCCATCTGGAAGAGCCACCCCGAGAAGACCCTGGGCACCACCGCCGAATTCGTGCAGAAGTATCCCAACACCGCGCGCGCGATGGTGGCCGCGGTGCTGGAGGCATCGAAGTTCATTGATGCGTCGGCCTCCAACCGCCGCAAGACCGCCGAGACCATTGCCGCCAAGTCCTACGTCAACACCGACATGGACATCATCCTGGATCGCATGCTGGGCCGCTACACCAATGGCCTGGGCAAGACCTGGGACGACCCGGACGCGATGAAGTTCTACCAGGACGGCAGCGCCAACTACCCGTACCTGTCCGATGGCATGTGGTTCCTGACGCAGCACAAGCGCTGGGGCTTGCTGAAGGAACATCCGGACTATCTCGCGGTGGCGAAGCAGGTCAACCGCATCGACGTCTACAAGCAGGCCGCCACGGCGGCGCAAGTGCCGCTGCCCAAGAGCGACATGCGCAGCGCCAAGCTGATCGACGGCGTGGTCTGGGACGGCAAGGACCCCAAGGCCTACGCCGATGGTTTCAAGATCAAGGCCTGACACAAGCCTTCCCCACTGATCCGCAGTGCCCCTGACGAAAGGAGCCAGACGTGAATGCCATTGCCCACCCCACGCCCGATGGTGCAACCATAGCCACCCCCGCCGACCCCGACATCAAGGAGCGGGCCCGCCGGCGCGAACAGGAAATCGCCGCGCAGGCCCGGCGCGCGCAACGCCGCGAGGCAGTCGCCGCGCTGGTGCTCAAGGCCGTGCCGCCGGTGCTGGGCTTTGCCCTGTTCGTGCTGGCCTGGCACGGCATCGCCACGATGATCCCGGCCATCCCCACGCCGCAGGCCACATGGAACGCCGCGGTGCCGCTGTTTGCCGACCCGTTCTACCGCAACGGGCCCAATGACCAGGGCATCGGCTGGAACGTGCTGGCATCGCTGGCGCGCGTCGCGGCGGGCTTCGGCCTGGCCGCGCTGGTCGGCATCCCGGCCGGCTTCCTGATCGGGCGCTTTGCCTTCCTGAATGCGATGACCGCGCCGGTGATCAGCCTGCTGCGCCCGGTCTCGCCGCTGGCGTGGCTGCCGATCGGCCTGCTGCTGTTCAAGGCCGCCAACCCGGCCGCGATCTGGGCGATCTTTATCTGCTCGATCTGGCCGATGGTGATCAACACCGCGGTGGGCGTCACGCGCGTGCCGCAGGACTACCTGAACGTGGCACGCGTGCTGGACCTGTCGGAATGGAAGGTGTTCACGCGGGTGCTGTTCCCCGCGGTGCTGCCCTACATGCTGACCGGCGTGCGGCTGTCGATCGGCACCGCGTGGCTGGTGATCGTCGCGGCCGAGATGCTGACCGGCGGCACCGGCATCGGCTTCTGGCTTTGGGACGAATGGAACAACCTGAAGGTCGAGCACATCGTGATCGCGATCTTCGTGATCGGCATCATCGGGCTGCTGCTCGAGCACGCGCTGCTGGCGCTGGCCCGGCGCTTCAGCTACGGCACCAACTGATACGCGGGGAGAATCGCCATGGACAAGTTCGTCAGCATCGAAAACGTCGGCCAGACCTTCAAGACCCGCAAGGGCCCGTTCGTCGCCCTGCGCGATATCAACCTGCATATCGCCGAGGGCGAGTTCATCACGCTGATCGGCCATTCCGGCTGCGGCAA
The DNA here is from genome assembly GCA_022041995.1 of Cupriavidus necator. Classification (GTDB taxonomy): domain Bacteria; phylum Pseudomonadota; class Gammaproteobacteria; order Burkholderiales; family Burkholderiaceae; genus Cupriavidus. The sequence continues at coordinate 580,731 of CP074381.1, read as the reverse complement.
GTCCACGCTGCTGAACCTGGTCGCGGGACTGGCCACGCCCACCACCGGCGCGCTGATCTGCGCCGGGCGCGAGATCGCCGGACCGGGGCCGGAGCGCGCGGTGGTGTTCCAGAACCATTCGCTGCTGCCGTGGCTGACGTGCTTCGAAAACGTCTACCTGGGCGTGGAGCGCGTCTTCGCCGCCAGCGAGAGCAAGCCGCAGCTCAAGGCGCGCACGCACGACACGCTGGCGCTGGTGGGCCTGACGCACGCCGAGAACAAGTATCCGCATGAAATCTCCGGCGGCATGAAGCAGCGTGTGGGCATTGCCCGCGCGCTGGCGATGTCGCCCAAGGTGCTGTTGATGGACGAGCCTTTCGGCGCGCTCGATGCGCTCACGCGCGCGCACCTGCAGGACGAGCTGATCAAGATCGTGGCGCGTACCCGCAGCACCGTGGTGATGGTGACCCACGACGTCGACGAGGCCGTGCTGCTGGCCGACCGCATCGTCATGATGACCAACGGCCCGGCCGCGACCATCGGCGAGATCCTGAAGGTGGGCCTGCCGCGCCCGCGCGACCGCGTCGCGCTGGCCGACGACAAGGCCTACCACGCCTGCCGCACCGCGGTGCTGGACTTCCTCTACCGCAAGCAGCGCAACCCGGCGCTGCAGGAAGCCGCGTAGTGTCCTCAGGAGGCAATGGGCGGTGACCGGCGGCGGTGGGCGCGGCGGCCTGGCTCCGCTATCATGAACCCAGAACAGACTACCCCCACGCCGCCATGACCACGCCAGCCACGTCCTTCCCTGCTGCCCGCTATATCAAGGAGATTGGCCGCGGCGTCAACGGCGCGCGGGCGCTGCCCCGCGAAGACGCGCAGGCCTTGTTCGGCGCCATGCTGGCCGGGCGCGTCTCCGACCTGGAGCTTGGCGCCATCCTGATGGCCTATCGCATCAAGGGCGAGGCCCCGCACGAACTGGCAGGCATGCTGGAAGCCGCCCATGCGCACTGCCAGCCACTGCCGGCGCCGCCTGACCGGCAGGTGGTGGTAATCCCCAGCTACAACGGCGCGCGCAAGCAACCCAACCTGGTGCCGCTGCTGGCGCTGCTGCTGGCGCGCGAAGATGTTCCCGTGCTGGTGCACGGCACGCGGCTGTTCAATGGCCGCGTGACCAGCATGACGCTGTTCGAGGCGCTGGGCGTGCCCTTGTGCGCGACTACCGACGAGGCCTCGGCACGGCTGCGCGAGGGCAGCGGCCTCGGGCCGCTGGCGGTGCTGCCCGTGGATGTGCTGTCGCCCGGGCTGTCGCAGCTGCTGGAGCGGCGCACCGTGATCGGCCTGCGCAATTCGGCGCATACGGTGGCCAAGATGCTGCAGCCAGTGGGCGAGCATTCGCCCGCTGAAGGGTTGCGGCTGTACAGCTACACCCACCCTGAATACCGCGAGACGCTGACCGACTACTTCTCGCATGAGCCCGCCAACGTGCTGCTGGCACGCGGCACCGAGGGCGAAGTGGTGGCCGATGCGCGCCGCACCAGCCGCATCGACTGGCTGCATGAAGGCCACCAGCAGACGCTGGTCGATCCGGCCGTGGGTTCGCTGGCCGAAGTACCTGAACTGCCGCCCGGCAGCGACGCCGGCCAGACCGTGGCCTGGATCCGGCGCGTGCTGGACGGCGCGGTGCCGGTGCCGGCACCGCTTGCGATCCAGGTCGAGGCCATCCGCGAATGCCTGCGGCAAGGCACCCGCGTGATCTGGGCCAGTCCGGTCTGAGCAGCCCCGGGACCGCTGTCAGGCCTTGCGCGGGGCAGCGGGATGCGCTCGGTCTCGCCCGGCACGTGCGGGAACTGATCGTCCTCCCAGCGCTGGGCGGCGGCTTCGATCGCCACCTTGCTGCTGGCAACGAAATTCCAGTAGATAAAGCGGTGCCCGTCGGTCGGGTCGCCGCCCAGCAGCATCACGCGCGACGGCGCCGTGGCCGTCAGCGTCGCGGGCTGGCCCGGCGTGAGCACCACCATGTGCTCGGCCGGCAGCGGCTCGCCGTCGAGCGCCACCGCGCCATCCACCGGATAGATGCCACGCTCGGCATGATCGGCCGGGATCTCCACGCTCGCGCCCGCATCCAGCTCGATCGCCACATACAGGGTGCGGCTGAAGACCTTGACCGGAGAGATCTGGCCAAAGGCATCGCCCGCAATCACCACCATGCGCACGCCCGGCCGCTCGATCCGCGGCAGCGTGGCGGCGGGATGATGGAAGAACGACGGCTCGGCACCCTCATGCTCCTGCGGCAGTGCCACCCAGGTCTGGATGCCATGCAGGCGGGCACCGGCGGGGCGCACATGCTCGGGCGAGCGTTCCGAGTGCACGATGCCACGCCCGGCGGTCATCCAGTTGACGTCGCCCGGGCGGATCGCCTGGTCGCTGCCCAGGCTGTCGCGGTGGATGATCTCGCCTTCGAACAGGTAGGTGACGGTGGCCAGCCCGATATGTGGGTGCGGACGCACATCAGCGCCGCCACCCGGCGGCAGCTGCACCGGCCCCATATGGTCGAAGAAGATGAACGGCCCGACGGTCTGGGTCGCGGCGGCGGGCAACAACCGGCGCACGGTAAAATCGCCAAGGTCGCGCACATGCGGCTTGAGCAAGTGTTCGATAGCAGACATAACTCCTCCGGTGGAATGAGAGAGGCTCGCAAGCATGCCAGCGCGCCGCAGCTTGGTCGAGTGTAGCCGCTGATGCAACAAATCATTGCAGCAGCGGACAGAACCCCAATGCCCCGCACCGCTCTAATATCCAGTGCGCCGAACCGTGGGTATCTTTCCCGCCGCTCAAGGTGGTAAGTAGCTATGCTATCTGCGAGAGCAATCGAGAGGAACTATCACGGCCATCGGGGCTCCAATTAGCACTCACCCGGCCTGAGTGCTAATATGTGTTGCAGTGCCACCGCCCCAAACGGCGCGGCACCCCGGCAACCGAACCGCCGGATGCGAAAGGAGCCATTGAGTGAACGCAGTCTTGTCTGCCGACCAAACCCTGAATAACCGTCTGCCAACGGCACCCCGGAGCACGGGCAGCTTTGCGCTGACCTTCCCGGCCACCGTTGGCAACCTCGACAGCTATATCCAGGCTGTCCACCGGATTCCGCTGCTGACCGCGGAGGAAGAGCAGCGCCTGGCGCGCGAGCTCCGCGACCACGATTCCGTTGATGCGGCCCGCCAGATGGTGATGTCCCACCTGCGCCTGGTGGTGTCGATCGCCCGCCAGTACCTGGGCTACGGCCTGCCGCACGCCGACCTGATCCAGGAAGGCAATATCGGCCTGATGAAGGCCGTGAAGCGCTTCGACCCCGAACAAGGCGTGCGCCTGGTGTCGTACGCGATGCACTGGATCAAGGCCGAGATCCACGAATACGTGCTGAAGAACTGGCGCATGGTCAAGGTGGCCACCACCAAGGCCCAGCGCAAGCTGTTCTTCAACCTGCGCAGCCACAAGCAGGGCGCGCACACGTTCACGCCGGAGCAGATCGAGGCCGTGGCGCGCGAGCTGAACGTCAAGCCCGAAGAAGTGATGGAGATGGAAACCCGCCTGTCGGGCGGCGACCTGGCGCTGGAAGGCCAGATCGACGACGGCGAAGAGGAATTCGCCCCATCGCCTACCTGGCGGACAACCACAACGAGCCCACCCGCGTGCTGGAGGCCAAGCGCCACGACCGCATGCAGGTCGAAGGCCTGGAAGAAGCGCTGGCCAAGCTGGACGAACGCAGCCGCCGCATCATCGAGGCGCGCTGGCTGCACGTCGAGGACGACGGCTCGGGCGGCGCCACGCTGCATGAGCTGGCTGACGAGTTCGGCGTCTCGGCCGAGCGCATCCGCCAGATTGAAGCCGCGGCCATGAAGAAGATGAAGGGGGCGCTGCAGGCGTTCGCCTGATCCGCGCGTCCAGCCATGCAAAAGGCCGGTCCACTGGACCGGCCTTTTTGTTGCCCGCGAGAGGCCGGGTGCGACGTTATGCCGCACCCCTCCCCTCGCTTTCACATCACGACAGCAGCTGTTTCAGGTCGTGCGCGATCGGATCCGGACCCTGGCCGTGACGGATGAACAGCCGCAGCTTGCCCTCCGGGTCGAACACATAGCTGCCCGCGGAGTGGTCCACCGTGTAGTTGCCCGGGGAGCTGCCCGGCACCTTGGCGTAGAACACCTTGAAGTCCTTGGTCACCTTCTGCAGTGCGGCTTCGTCGGCCGGGCGCAGCCCCAGGAAGCGCGCATCGAAGGCCGGCACGTACTGGGCCAGCAGCGCCTGCGTGTCGCGTTCCGGGTCGACCGTGACGAACAGCACCTGCACGCGGTCGGCGTCCGGGCCCAGTTTCTCCATCACCGCCTTCAGTTCGGCCATCGTTGTCGGGCACACGTCCGGGCAGTGGGTGTAGCCGAAGAACATCACCACCGCCTTGCCTTTGAAGTCGGCAATGGTGCGCACCTTGCCGTGATGGTCGGCCAGCGAGAAGTCCTTGCCGAAGTCCGCCGCGCCGGTGATGTCGACATTGCGGAACGAGGCCTTCTGCTGCCCGCAGGCAGCCACGGCCAGCGCAAGCGCGGCCAGCAGGGAAAAGCGGCGGAAGGCGGCGAACAGGCCGGAGGCGGGGCTTAGGCGGGACATGCGGCGGAAACCGGTCAGGGGTGGGAGGAAACAGCGGCACCGGAGGGCGGCGACATCACGCAGTATCGCCGATCGTACCGCCACGCTGCGCCGGCCGCGACAAGATGCCGCAGCCGGTGGGCCACCGGTCAGACCTGCGGCACGAACTTGAAATAGTGATCGACCAGCAGCGCGGCGAACAGCAGCGACAGGTACAGGATCGAAAAGCGGAAGGTGCGCTGCGCCAGCTCGTCTGAATAGTTGCGGTACATCTTCCAGGCGTAGGCAAGGAAACCCGCGCCCAGCGCCAGCGCGGCCGCCAGGTAGATATAGCCGCTCATGCCGTAGACAAAGGGCAGCAGCGTCGCGGCGATCATGATCAGCGTGTACAGCAGGATATGCAGCAGCGTATAGCGCTCGCCGTGCGTGACCGGCAGCATCGGCAGGCCGGACTTGGCGTAGTCGGCGCGGCGGTAGAGCGCCAGGGCCCAGAAGTGCGGCGGGGTCCAGGTGAAGATGATCAGCACCAGGAACCAGGCTTCGGCCGGCACCTCGCCCGCCACCGCGGCCCAGCCCAGCGCCGGCGGCATCGCCCGGACAGCCCGCCGATCACGATGTTCTGCGGCGTGGCTGGCTTGAGCAGGATGGTGTAGACCACCGCGTAGCCGAGGAAGGTGGCAAAGGTCAGCCACATCGTCAGGTCATTGGCGTAGACATGCAGCAGCCACATGCCGGCGCCGCCCAGGATGGCGGAGAACACCAGGGTCTGCGGCGTGGTGATCTCGCCGGTGGCCGACGGGCGCCACGCGGTGCGGCGCATCAGCGCGTCGATCTTCTGCTCGACCAGGCAATTGATGGCAAAGGCCGCACCGGCCAGCAGCCAGATGCCGGCGGCGCCGCCGATCAGCACGCGCCACGGCACCATGCCGGGCGTAGCCAGGAACATGCCGATGATGGCGCAGAACACGGCCAGCTGCGTCACGCGCGGCTTGGTCAGGGCGGCATATTGTCGGGCAAGGTGCCGTATCCGGCTCAACTTGCCCAGCGAATGGGGGTGGGTAGCGGTAACCACGGAAGGGATCTTGTCTTTCATGTGGCGCGGGCGGCGTTCGGCACGGCAGCGGGGGCGCCGGCGGCCCGCATCGTGAGCCCTGCGAGCCCTGTATTGTAGTGGAGGCGGACCAGCAGCAGCAGGAGCAGCGCAGCGCCGCCATTGTGCGCAACCGCCGCCACCAGCGGCCAGTCGAACACGATATTGGACATCCCGGTGGCCAGTTGCAGCACCAGCGCGGCCAGCAGCCAGCCGGCCGCGCGCGCGAGCCCTTCAAGCCGGCGCGCGCGCAGGCCGAGCCAGGCCAGGTAGCCGAGCACGACCAAGGCAAAGCCGCGGTGCACCCAATGGATCGCCACCAGCGCCGCATGCGGGATGTAATCGCCGTCGGCGGTCATGCCCAGCTGGCGCCACAGCGTGAAGCCGTGGCGGAAATCCATCTCGGGCACCAGCTGGCCGTTGCACAGCGGGAAGTCGGTACAGGCCAGCACCGCGTAGTTGGTGCTGACCCAACCCCCCAGGAAGATCTGGATCACCAGCAGCAGCAGGCCGATGCGCACCGGCCAGCGCAGCCGCGCGGCCTGCGCCGCGACCGGGTGCGGCGGATCGTTGCGCGAGCCCAGCTGGATCAGCACGGCCAGCAGGGCCATGCCCAGCATCAGGTGCGTGACCACGATGACGGGCTGCAGCTTCAGGGTCACGGTGAAGGCGCCGAACGCCCCCTGCACGCACACCAGCAGCAGCACCCCGGTGGCGAACCACGGCGACTGCTTCAACTCGCGCCGCTTGACCCACGCCAGCACCATCAGCGTGATGATCAGCACCCCGACCGCCATGGCGAAGTAACGGTGGATCATCTCGATCCACGCCTTGGCCAGCGTTACCGGGCCACTGGGCAGCGCGGTCTCGGCCGCGCGGATCGGCTCCATCGCGGCGTGCGGGTTGGAGTGCCCGTAGCAGCCGGGCCAGTCCGGGCAGCCCAGGCCGGAGTCGGTCAGGCGCGTGAAGCTGCCGAACATGATCAGGTCCAGCGTCAGGAACGCCGTGATCCAGGCGAGCTTGCGGTACTTGTTGCGGTCCCCTTTCACCAGCACGTAGGACAGCGGGAACAGCGCGACCAGGATGCCGATGATGGCCAGTTGCAGCAGCATGCCGTCCCCTTTAGCCGATGCGTGAGACCTTGAGCAGCTTCTTCAGGTCGCCGCTCATCTTCTTGGGGTCCGGGTCCTGCGGGAAACGCATCATCAGGTTGCCCAGCGGGTCGACCAGGAACAGGGTGTCCTCGGCGCGCTTGCCGGGTTCGGCCGGCAGCCACTGCTGCGCGGCCTGGCGGTCGATGCGCAGGAAGCGCACACCGGCGTAGGGCTCGTTATAGGCGGCGGTCAGGCGCTCGTCGATGTTGCCGTCGTCGGTCACCAGCCACACCGGCACGATGCGTTCGCGGTCCTGGCCCTGGCCGGCACGGATCTGGCGGATGGTGAAGAGCTTCTTCGCGCAGGCCTCGTCGCAGGCGGACGGATCGGCGCTCACCAGCAGCCACTTGCCGCGGAACTGCTCCAGCGGCACGGCCCGGCCCTGCTCGTCGGTGACGCGCACCGGCGGCATCGGCCGCTGCGGGTCGACCAGCGCGCCATAGTTGGTGGCGCCGCCGCGCGGCTTGATGACGTAGTAGGTGAAGTAAGAGGCAATCACCGGCGACGCGCACACCAGCAACAGCATCAGCATCTGCAGGCGGCCGCGGCGCGTGCGCGCATCGATACGGGTATCCGGCGGCGAGGCCGCGGCGGCCGGGGCGGAGTCTTGCTGTGCCATGGATTACGTCTGTCCTTTGTCTTCAGCGAGCGCATGCGCCCGGTTCATTCGAGTTACGGTGCCGCCACCCGGCGCGCGCGGCGCCAGCCCAGCACAACCACCAGCACCACCGTCAGCGCGGCCAGCCCGAACCACTGGAAGGCATAGCCGTAGTGCCGGTCCGCGCCCAGGTCGGCCGGGGCCCAGTCGCGCGCCAGGCCATCGCCGGTATCGCTGCGCTGCTCCAGCACCAGCGGGTGCAGCGCCAGGCCGGTTTCGGCGGCATAGGCAGCGATGTCCAGGTTCTGGCGGATCTTGCTGCCGGCGGCGTCCTGGCCCAGGCTAAAGACACGCGGCACGGCCGCCAGTGCCGTGCCTTCGATCGTGACCTCGCCCTCGGGCGTGGGGAACGGCGCAATCCGGGTGCGGTCCCGGGCATCGCGCGGCAGCCAGCCGCGCAGCACCAGCACCGCCCGCGTGGCGCCGGCACTACCTGCGGGCGCCGGCGAGGTGGCTGAAATCCGTAGCGGCGTCAGCACCAGGAAGCCGGCGCGGCTATCCCCGGGGCTGCTGCCATTGCCGTGGGGGCGATTATCCAGCAATACGGTGCGGGCCGTGTCAAAGCGCCCGGTCACGTGGACCGTGCGGTCGGTCACGGCTTGCGGCAGCGGGGCCGTGCCCAGCACCACCGGCGGCTGCGCCGACAGCGCCTGCAGCCGCGCCGCGCGCGCCTCTTTGTCGTGCGCGCGGTTGAGCTGCCAGTTGCCCAGCGCGCAGGTCACGGCGATCACCACCAGTGCGGCGGCCAGCGGCAGCGGGCTGAAAAAGCGGCGCACTGTCATCGGCAGGCGGGACCACAACGCGGCCGGTGCGATAATGGGTTTCTCCACCGCTCTTTGCCCCGACCTGCCCCGCCATGCGCTTTGTCATCATCGTTGCCTTCATCCTGATCATCGCCAGCCTGGCCTCCGCCCTGTACTTCATGATGCGCGACCGCGGCACAACGCCCAACATGATGCGCTCGCTGATGCTGCGCGTCGGTTTCTCGGTGGCGCTGTTCCTGTTCATCCTGTTCTCGAACTGGATGGGCTGGATCCACAGCACGGGCATCCGCATGGCGCCCTGAACGCCAGGACGCGGGCAGCAGGCTCGCAAAAGACAAACGCCGCAGGCTGGACAACCTCCTGCGGCGTTTCTCTTTTGCGTTGGCGCCGGCGCCCCCGAAGGGCGCGCCGGCGGGTACGGCAGCCGGATTTACAGCCAGTACACCACGACGTAGAGGAACAGCCACACCACGTCAACAAAGTGCCAGTACCAGGCAGCGCCTTCGAATGCAAAGTGGTGGTCCGGCGTGAAGTGGCCCTTCAGCACGCGGACCAGCACCACGGTCAGCATGATCGCGCCCATGGTCACGTGGAAGCCATGGAAGCCGGTCAGCAGGAAGAAGGTCGAGCCGTAGATGCCCGAGCTCAGCTTCAGGTTCAGTTCCGAGTAGGCGTGCATGTACTCGTACGCCTGGAAGCACATGAAGATGGCGCCCAGCAGGATGGTCAGCACCAGGCCCTGGATCAGCTGGCTGCGCTTGCCGGCCAGCAGCGCGTGGTGCGCCCAGGTCAGCGTCAGGCCGGACATCAGCAGCAGCGCGGTGTTGATGGTCGGGATTGGCCACGGACCCATGGTCTGGAAGCTGTCCACCACGCCGGCCGGGCCGGTGTTGGGCCACACGGCGGCAAAGTCGGGCCACAGGATCTTGTTGTTCAGGTCGCCCAGCCACGGCATGGCGATGGTGCGGGCGTAGAACAGCGCGCCGAAGAAGGCCGCGAAGAACATTACTTCGGAGAAGATGAACCAGCCCATCGACCAGCGGTACGACAGGTCGATGTTCTTGCCGTACATGCCGCCTTCGGACTCGCTGATGGCGTCGCCAAACCAGCTCTTGAGCACAAACAGGAACCACAGCAGGCCGAAGCCGCACATGTACGGCGCCCAGGGCTGCCCGTTTACCCAACCGGCGGCGCCCGCGCCCGTCAACAGCAGGCCGAAGCTTGCCGTGACTGGGTGGCGCGACGGGCCCGGTACGAAGTAGTACGGAGCGTTTGCGCGATTCGCACTCATTCTTTTATCTCCAGCTCAGAGTCTTTGATTCAGTATTCGTGATCCGCGCTTTGGCACTGCGGGCCGCCCCCTCCTCTGGGCCAGCCCCGCCGCCGCGGTTGCTTTGTTCTGCGACTGCTTTTGTTGTCTACCCTTCCTGCCCTGCTATCCCGCCGCCTGTCCCACCACGGTGCGTACGATGACCACCAGCACCGCGATGAAGATGGCCGCCGCGATCACTCCGGCAATCACCACATGCACCGGGTTCAGCCGGGCCATGTCGCGCTCGTGCTCAGCGCCCTTGCGCAGGCCGATGAACGACCACAGCACCGCGCGCATGGTCTGCCCGAATGACATCTTGCGCTTGACCGCGTCCTTCATCTCATCCATCGCCCGTCCTCCTCAGCCCCTGCATGCACCGCGGCCGCCTCAGATGCCCTTGCCGGCCAGTGCCGGCTGCGGCGCCAGCTGGCCCTCAGGCGCCTGCGCCACCGGCGCACCCACCTCGAAGAAGGTGTACGACAGCGTAATATTCTTCACATCCTTGGGCAGCGCGGGATCGATCACGAACACCACCGGCATCTCGCGCGCCTCTTTCGCCTTGAGCGTCTGCTGCTTGAAGCAGAAGCACTCCAGCTTCATGAAATACTGGGTCGCCTGCTTGGGCGCGTAGCTCGGGATGGCCTGCGCCGAGATATCGCGCGGCTGCCCGTTGGCCACCTCATAGACGATCGTTGCCATCTCGCCCGGATGCACTTCCATGCTGTTCTTCACCGGCCGGAAGGCGAAGGGCCCTCGCGCGTTGGAGTCGAACTCCACCGTGATGGTGCGGCTCTTGTCGACCTGCGTGTTCTTCGCCGCGCCGTGCAGCTCGCGCGTGGTGATCACGTTGATGCCGGTGATCTCGCAGATCTTCTTGTACAGCGGCACCAGTGCATAGCCGAAGCCGAACATCACGGCCACGATCACGACCAGGCGCAGCATCATGCCGCGGTTGAATCGCTTCTCCGCTTCCCTGCCAGCCTGCTGGTCGATGCTCATCTCGCTACCCTGCCGCCTCAGCCAAGAAACATCATCTTGGCGAAGAACCCCAGAAAGAAAACCACCACGATCGACAGCAGGATCAGGCCAAGGCGCCGGTTGGCGGCCTTCTGGTCCGGGCGTGACGGGCTTTTGTCTGGAGACTGCATAGCTGCTTCTGTTACCTGCCGGCGCGGGAGGCGGACGCTGCCGCCTCCCGCTGCCTGATTACGCTGGCCGCGCCTTAGCGGACCTGCGGGGGAACTTCAAAGGTGTGGAACGGTGCCGGCGACGGCACGGTCCACTCCAGGCCCTCGGCGCCATCCCAGGGCTTGTCGGCGGCCTTCTCGCCACCGCGGTACGACGGCAGCACCACGAAGAAGAAGAAGTACACCTGCATCAGGCCGAAGCCCAGCGCGCCGATCGACGCGATCGCGTTGAAGTCCGCGAACTGGGTCGGGTAGTCGGCGTAGCGTCGCGGCATGCCGGCCAGGCCCAGGAAGTGCATCGGGAAGAAGGTGACGTTGAAGAAGATGATCGAGCCCCAGAAGTGGATCTGGCCGCGGGTTTCGTTGTACATGAAACCGCTCCACTTCGGACCCCAGTAGTAGAAGCCCGCGAACAGCGCGAACAACGAGCCGGCCACCAGCACATAGTGGAAGTGCGCCACGATGAAGTAGGTGTCCTGCAGCTGGATGTCGATCGGGGCCACGGCCGGCATCAGGCCGGTGAAGCCGCCGATGGTGAACACGAAGATGAAGCCGATCGAGAACAGCATCGGGGTCTCGAAGGTCATCGAGCCGCGCCACATGGTGGCGATCCAGTTGAAGATCTTCACGGCCGTGGGCACCGCGATCAGCATGGTCGCGTACATGAAGAACAGCTGGCCGGTCACCGGCATGCCGGTCGTGAACATGTGGTGGGCCCACACGATGAACGACAGGATGGCGATCGAGGCGGTGGCATACACCATCGAGCTGTAGCCGAACAGGCGCTTGCGGGCAAACGCCGGCACCACCTGCGAGACGATCCCGAACGCCGGCAGGATCATGATGTACACCTCGGGGTGGCCGAAGAACCAGAAGATATGCTGGTACATCACCGGATCACCACCACCGGCGGCCGAGAAGAAGCTCGTGCCGAAGTGGCGGTCGGTCAGCACCATGGTGATGGCGCCGGCCAGCACGGGCATCACGGCGATCAGCAGGTAGGCGGTGATCAGCCAGGTCCAGCAGAACATCGGCATCTTCATCAGCGTCATGCCAGGGGCGCGCATGTTGAGGATGGTCACGATGATGTTGATCGAGCCCATGATCGACGACGCACCCATGATGTGCATCGCGAAGATGGCCATGTCCATGCCCGGGCCCATCTGCACCGACAGCGGCGCGTACAGGGTCCAGCCGGCGGCGGTGGCGCCGCCCGGGACCAGGAACGAGCCGGCCAGCAGCAGCGCGGCTGGCGGCAACAGCCAGAAGCTGAAGTTGTTCATGCGCGCGAACGCCATGTCGGAGGCGCCGATCTGCAGCGGGATCATCCAGTTGGCGAAGCCGACGAAGGCCGGCATGATCGCGCCGAACACCATCACCAGGCCGTGCATGGTGGTGAACTGGTTGAACAGTTCGGGGCGGAAGAACTGCAGGCCCGGCTCGAACAGCTCCAGGCGGATCAGCAGTGCCAGCACGCCGCCCGACAGCAGCATGATGAACGAGAACAGCAGGTACAGCGTACCGATGTCCTTGTGGTTGGTGGCGAACAGCCAGCGGCGCCAGCCATGCGGGTGGTCGTGCGCGTGGTCGTCATGCGCGTGATCGTGCGGATGGGCGAGCGCGTCCGGGGTAGCAGTACTCATCGCAAATGCTCCTCTAATCCTGTTCTGTCTTCAGCGGGTCAGCCCGCGACGCGGTTGCCCGCGAGGCTGGCCTGCTTGTCAGCCTTGTCGGCCGGCTTGGCTTCGGCCTTCGGCGCTTCGCCGCCGGCCGCGCCGCCGCCTTCGGGGAACTTGCCCGCGCGGGCACCCACGAAGTCGCCCGGCTGGATCACTTCACCCGTCTTGTTGCTCCAGGCGTTGCGCGTATAGGTCATGACCGCGGCCAGCTCGGTGTCCGAGAGCTGCTTCCACGACGGCATGCCGCCCTTGCCTTCCAGCAGGATGTGCATCTGGCCGGCCTTCGGGCCGTTCACGACTTTGGAGCCGTCCAGTGCCGGGAAGGCACCGCCGCCCTTGCCGTTGGGCTGGTGGCAGACCGCGCAGTTGGCGGCGTAGATCTTCTCGCCGCGCACCTTCGACTCGTCCAGGGTCCGGGTCTTGTTGGGGTCGTCGGCCTTGGCCGCCAGTTCCTTTTTCTTGCCGTCGACCCACTTGGTGTAGTCGGCGTCGGACACCACGCGCACCACGATCGGCATGAAGGCGTGTTCCTTGCCGCACAGCTCGGCGCACTGGCCACGGTACACGCCGATCTTCTCGGCCTTGAACCAGGCGTCGCGCACAAAGCCGGGGATCGCATCCTGCTTGACGCCGAAGGCCGGGATCATCCAGGCGTGGATCACGTCGTTGGCAGTGGTGACGACGCGGATCTTCTTGTTGACCGGCACGACCAGCTCGTTGTCCACCTCCATCAGGTAGGTGTTCGACTTGGGCTGCTCGTTGTTGATCTGCTCGCGCGGGGTGGTCAGGGTCGACACGAAGGAAATGCCTTCGCCTTCGCCCTTCAGGTAGTCATAGCCCCACTTCCACTGGTAGCCGGTGGCCTTGATGGTGATGTCGGAGTTGGTGGTGTCCTTCATCGCCACAACGGTCTTGGTCGCCGGCAGGGCCATCGCAATCACGATGATGAACGGGACGATGGTCCAGATCACTTCGACCGTGATGCTCTCATGGAAGGCAGCAGGCTTGGCACCCTTGGACTTGCGGTGCTTGAAGACGGAATAGAACATCACGCTGAATACCGCGATGAAGATCACGGTGCACATGATCAGCATCATCCAGTTCAGCCAGTGAATCTGTTCGGCGATCTTGGTAACCGGCTCGGTCAGGTTGAGCTGGCGCACGGCGGGGCCGCCGGGCATGTCGCTGACCGCGGACGCCGCCTGGCTGGCAAGCAGGGACGCGCCGGCCAGACAAACTGCGGATGCCTTCTTCCACATTTTCATTTGTTATCTACCCAATTTACAGATTCAAATCTGTCCCCGCCGCCGCTCCCGCCGCCTCTCAGAGGCGGCGCAAGGCCGCTGCGAGCTCCTGCGCGAACTTGCGTCGCCGGTACGGGTCCACGTGACACCCCACCTGTACCTCACGCCCGCCCGAGCGCAGCGTCACCAGCGCGCGGAACGATTCACCCAGTTCGATCCGCACCCAGCGCGGATTGAATTCCTGGCGCGTCACCCGTCCGGCGCTGGCTGTCTCCACGACCAGCGTGCCGTCGGTGATGCTGACGCGCTCATAGTCTGTCGCATGGCGCGCATACACCAGCAGTGCGATGCCCAGCCCCATCAGCTCGATGCTCGCGAACGGCAGCACGAGCCAGGACCCTTGCCACGCAAAAAACAACGCGATGGCAAGCGAAACCGTGAGGATCGAGAGGTAAAACCAGCCGACCTGGCGTGGACTCAGCGAGCAATTCCGCTTCATCAGCCAGTCGTGGGGCGCGGGGAGAGGTCCGTCGAGATTTCCGCCGGAGTCACCACCTGCCGTCTGGAATGCGATACCCAAGTCTTGCATCGCCAACCACTCTGCATCGGATGCACACCCGGGACGATGGCGTCCGGGCCGCACAGTGCAAGTGCAAAACCAGGACGTTCTTGTGCCAGGGGACCACTGCGACAAACTGGCGCATTATAGGGCGCTTCCCATACACGGACAAGGGCGCGCCTTGACCGGACGGCTTGCGCGCCGCTTGAATCTGTGCATAGGGAAGAGCCCCGCCATCGCCCTGCCCGCCGCGCCGACGCTATGTTTGCGGCAATCCCGCACCGGCGCAAGTTAACTCTGTTTTAACTTGTCCGACGCGGCCTTGCACGGCCGATCTGGTCCAGCGGCACCACCGCGCGGCCCTGGGCGTCGACCGCCTGGCCGCCACGCGGGGCCAGCTTCCAGGCGTGGCCGTAGACGATCTCGAAGGTCAGCGGGATCACACCATCGGCGTTGCGCCGCCGCTCCAGGGCCTGCGCCAGCGCCTGGTACCAGCCGCGGCCGCGCAGGCCCTGCGGCAGCGCCCCGGCCGGTCCGCGCAGGCCGCCGAAGGCCTGCACCTCGCGCAGCAGCGTGGCGGGGACTCGTAGGTCACGGTCAGCGTCTCCATGTCCATCACCGGGGTGGACCAGCCGCTGTGCACCAGCATGTCGCCGATATCGTGCATGTCGACAAAGCGCAACGTATGGTGTGCATGGTCGACTTCGGCAAAGGCCGCGCGCAGCTCTTTCAGGGTGTCCGGACCGAACAGCGAGAACAGCACCAGCCCTTCGTCGCGCGCCACGCGGTGCCACTCGGGGAACACGCGGTGCGGCTCCGGATGCCAGTGCAGCGCCAGGTTGGACCACAGCAGGTCGAAGCTCGCGGGCGCAAAGGGCAGTGTGGCAAGATCGCCCTGGACCAGGTCAAAGAGCGGCCGCTTGCCCAGCATGCGGCCGATCCAGCCGGGCCGGCGCTGCGGGTCGCGCTGGCCGGCCTCGGCCAGCATCGCACCGGAGATATCCAGGCCAGCGATCTGCGCATCCGGAAAGCGCGCGCGCAGCCCGGCCAGGCCCTGGCCGTGGCCGCAGCCGATATCCAGCGCGCGCTGCGGCGCCAGGCGGATCACTTCCATGCGCTCCTGCATGCGGCGGCCGATCTCGCCCAGCAAGAAGTCCAGCTGGCCGAAGCCGCGGCTGCGCCGGTCGAAGGCGAGCCGGGTCAGGCGCGCGGGCGGCAGGAAGGCATCGGGGGAATCAGCGGCATGCAGGGACACGGGCAGACAGGGCAGCAAGAGAACCAGGAACCGGCGCGAGGACAGATACAGGATCAAGCCCGGGCGCCGGATGAACACGGCCGCCGCGCCCGATGGGGTGCGGCCGGACGGCAAGTATACGCGCGCGCCGCGCTGGCTGCCGGCGCCGCCGGCAAGGTGCTGGCCGGCGCCCGCGAGCTGCTGCTGCCAAGTGCCTGCGCGCTGTGCGGGGCGGTGCAGCGGCAGGTGGTCTGCACAGACTGCGCCGCCGACCTGCTGCCCGCGGTGCGGCGCTGCCCCGCCTGCGCGCTGGCGCTGGGGCGCCACTTCCACTGCCCGGCCTGCGCGGCATCGCCCCCGGCCTTCGATCACGCCCACACGCTGGGCGACTACGCGTCGCCCAGGACCAGCTGGTGCTGGCGCTCAAGTTCGGCCACGCGCTGCCACTGGCGGGCTGGCTCGCGGCCCGGCTGGCCGCGGGCTGCCGGGGGCCTGGGCCGGCGCCCGGCAGGCGCCGCCCGACCTGATCGCCCCAGTCCCCCTGTCACCGCAGCGGCTGGCCGCGCGCGGCTTCAACCAGGCCTGGGAAATCGCGCGGCCGCTGGCGCGCCACCTGGGCCTGCGCGCCGACCCGGTGCTGCTACAGCGCCAGCGCGACACCGGCAGCCAGCGTGCGCTGGACCTGGCCGCCCGGCAGGTGAACCTGCGCGGCGCCTTCAGGCTGACGCGCGCCGCGCGGCTGGACGGCCTGCACGTGGCGCTGGTGGACGATGTGATGACCTCCGGCGCCACCCTGCACGAGGCCGCCAGCGTGCTCAAGGCGCATGGCGCAGCCTGCGTCAGCGTGATCGTCGCGCTGCGCACGCCGTAGCAGCCGGATGACAGTGGCGGGTGCGCGCGGTAAGCTGCGCACCTTCTGACGAAGGGCGCCGCGCGCCCGCCATCCTCCCGCATCATGTTCAACGTCGTCCTGGTCGAACCGGAAATCCCGCCCAATACCGGCAATGTGATCCGCCTGTGCGCCAACACCGGCGCGCAGCTGCACCTGGTCAAGCCCCTGGGTTTTCCGCTGGAAGATGCGCGCATGCGCCGCGCGGGACTGGATTACCACGAGTACGCCACCATGCGCGTGCATGAAAGCTGGGACGCGCTGATGGCCAGCGAGCAGCCCGACCCGGCGCGCATGTTCGCGCTGACCACGCGCGGCTCGACGCCGTTCGGCCAGGTGGCGTTCCGGCCCGGGGACTGGTTCGTGTTCGGCTCCGAAACGCGCGGGCTATCCCCGGAGCGGCGCGACTGGTTCCCGCCCGCGCAGCGCATCCGTCTGCCGATGCGGCCCGACAACCGCAGCCTGAACCTGTCGAACACGGTCGCCGTGGTGGTGTTCGAGGCGTGGCGCCAGAACGGGTTCGAAGGCGGCAGCTGAGCCGACCGGCGAGCGCCTACTCGGGCTGCACGCCGGCGGCGCGGATCACTTTGTCCCAGCGTGCCTTCTCGCTCACCATGGTCTGCCGCAGCGAGGCAGGCGCGGTGCCGGCCGGCACGAAATATTGCGCGCGCATCTTGTCGCGCACATCGGCGCTGCCGATGATCGCTACCAGCTCGCGGTAGAGCCGGTCGATCACAGCCTGCGGCGTGCCCGCCGGCGCCAGCACCGCCTGCCAGGAAATCGCCTCGAAGCCCGGGTAGCCGGATTCCGCCACCGTCGGCACCGACGGCAACACCGCCGTGCGCCCCGTCGTGGTCACGGCCAGCACGCGCAGCTTGCCCGCGTTGACCTGCGGCATCGCGATCGCCGGCACCATGAAGCCCGCCTGCACCTGCCCGCCCACCATCGCCGTGGTGATCTGCGGGAAGCCGGGGTACGGCACGTGCTGCAGATCGATGCCCGCCATCGCCTTCAGTTGCTCCATCGCCAGGTGCGAGGCGCTGCCGTTGCCGGGCGAGCCATAGTTCAACTCAGCCGGCCTGGACCGTGCCAGCGCAACGAACTCGCGCAGGTTGTGCACCGGCAGGCGTGCATCCACCACCAGCACGTTGGGCGAGGTCGCCACCAGCGTGACCGGCGCCAGTTGCCGGAACGGGTCGTAGTTCAGATTGCGCGACAGCGTCGGCGCGGTCACCAGCGGGCCGTTGATGGTGAACAGCAGCGTATAGCCATCGGGGGCGCGCGCGCCACCATGCCGGTGCCGATATTGCCGCCGGCGCCGGGACGGTTTTCCACCAGCACCGGCTGGCCCAGCGCGGCGGCCAGCTTTTCGGTCACGATGCGCGCGATCAGGTCGGGCGACGAGCCCGGCGGGAACGGCACCACCATGCGGATCGGCCGCGCGGGCCAGGGTTGGGCGAAGACGCTGCCGGCAGTGACGGCGGCGCAGGCAGCAGCCAGCGCGATCAGCGCTTGTCGTCGTGTGGGCATGCGGTGCAGAGGATCAGAAGGTGGGTATGGTTGTTATTCGTCGCGCGCGTCGCGCTGCAGCAGCTGCGCCACGGCATCGGCGGCGCTCAGCCCGTCGAACAGTACCGCGCAGACCGCGCGGGCGATCGGCATTTCGACGCCGTGCGTGGCGGCCAGCTCGGCCACCGCCTGGGCGCAGCGCACGCCTTCGGCGACGTGGCCCAGCCCGGCCAGGATCTGCTCCAGGCTCTGCCCCGCCGCCAGCTGCTGGCCGACCTTGCGGTTGCGCGACAGGTCGCCGGTGGCGGTCAGGATCAGGTCGCCCACGCCGGCCAGGCCCATGAAGGTCTCGACCCGGCCGCCCAGCGCCAACCCCAGACGCGTCATCTCGGCCAGCCGCGCGTCACCAGCGCGGCGCGCGCGTTCAGGCCCAGGCCCAGCCCGTCGCTGGCGCCGGTGGCGATGGCCAGCACGTTCTTGACCGCACCGCCGACTTCCACGCCGGTCAGGTCGTCGCTGCCGTAGATGCGCATCGCATGGTGGTGGAAGGCCGCCTGCGCGCGCTCTGCCAGCGACGGCTCGTTGCCCGCCACGGTCAGCGCGCACGGCAGCCCCAGCGCCACCTCGCGCGCGAAGCTGGGGCCGGTCAGCACGCCGTAGGCAAAGCCCCCGGTGCGCCCGGCGGCATCGAGTTCGGCGCGCACCATCTGATGCGGCAGCAGGTGGGTGCCGGACTCGAAGCCCTTGCACAACCACAGCATCGACACCGGCCTGGCGCCGCGCGCGGCCAGCCGGCGCGTCATCTCGCGCAAGCCCGCCACCGGCGTTGCCACCACCACGATGCCGTCGGGATCGTCGGCGGCATGCGCCACGGCCTGCTCGAAATCCGCCTGCACCGCGAGCCGCCCGGACAGCGTCACGCCGGGCAGGTAGGCGGCGTTCTCACGCGTGGCCGCTATGGCCGCGAGTTGTGCGGTGTCGCGCCCCCACAGCACCACGTCATTGGTGGCCGCGGCATGGCTGGCGAGGGCGGTGCCCCAGGCACCGGCACCGAGGAAAGTCAGTTTCATGGCAGCTCGATCCGAGGATGGACGCAATCGATGGTAGCCCAAAGGCAAAACGGGGCCGCAGCCCCGTTTCCGTGCATGGTCCGGACGCCCGGATCAGTGGCGGGCCTGGCTGCCGTCGGGCATCACGATGCCGCTGTTGCCGCCTTCGGCACCCTGGCCTTCTTCCATGGCGGCCTGCAGGCGTTGCTCATACAGCGCCTGGAAGTTGATTTCCGACAGGTGGATGGCCTGGAAGCCGGCGCGGGTGATCACGTCAGCGATATTGCCGCGCAGGTACGGGTACAGGATGGTCGGGCAGGCGATGCCCAGCAGCGGGTCCAGCTGCTCCACCGGCACGTTGCGGATGTCGAAGATGCCGGCCTGGTGCGCTTCCACCAGGAAGGCAACCTTGTCCTGTACCTTGGTCGTCACGGTGCCCGTCACCACCACTTCGAAGATCCCTTCCTGCAGCTGCGAAGCGCCGACGTTGACCTGCACTTCCACCGACGGGGCTTCCGATTCCAGGAAGATGCCAGGCGAATTGGGCTGCTCCAGCGACATGTCCTTCAGGTAGACGCGCTGGATGTTGAAGAAGGGTTGATCGTCCTGCTGGGTGTTTTGCTGGTCGCTCATGAAAGGCTTCCGGGAGGATGGGCTGGATGTGCATCGGGCGCGGCGGCTGCAGCCCTTGCAAGGCTGGCCGGTGCCCGGTTGGAAAACGCATATGGTACATGACGCGGGTGGCGAATTCACCCGCGCCTGGGGTGTGCCGGAACCAGCCCGGCCCGGAATCAGAGGATTCCGGGCCAGCGCCGGCGCAACCGGCTCAGGCGGCCAGCAGCGGCACCAGGCCGCCCTGGCGGTCCAGCGCCGAGAGGTCGTCGAAGCCGCCCACGTGGGTCTCGTCGATGTAGATCTGCGGCACGGTGCGGCGACCGGTACGGGCCATCATTTCTTCACGCTTGCCGGGTTCGCGGTCGATCAGGATCTTCTCGATCATTTCCACGCCCTTGGACTTGAGCAGGCGTTCAGCCATCAGGCAATACGGGCACACCACGGTGCTGTACATGACGACACGGGCCATGCGGGTTCTCCTTGAATGCAATGCGCGCGCGCCGGCCTGGCGGGGGCGCGCGCTGTGACGGATACGGCGGCGCCGCCCGAGATTACTTCACCAGCGGCAGGCCTGCCTGCTGCCAGGCGGCGATGCCGCCCTCGAGCGCGTAGATCTCACTGTAACCGGCTTCCTTCAACGCTGCCTGGGCCTTGCCCGAGCGCTGGCCGGTCTGGCATACGACAATGATGGGGGCAGCCTTGTCCTTTGCAAGGCCGGCCGCGCGCGAGGCCAAATCGGCCAGCGGCGCGCTCTTGGCTTGCGGCAGGTGACCCTTGGCATACTCGGCGGGCTCGCGGATGTCGACCACGACCGCGCCGCGCTTGTTGATCAGCTGGGTCGCGGCGGCCGTATTGACGGTCTTGCCGCCGGTGCTGCGCGAGATCGCGGGCCAGGCCAGCAGGCCGCCCGAGACCACGGCAAGGGCGATCAGAGCGAGGTTGTTGTAGTCGGCGAAGAAATTCACGTTGGCATTCCGGTAGGTTGGGTCGGCGGCATTATAAAATACGCGGTTTGGCGTCCAGGCCCTGCCGTCGCATGGCCATCCGCCATTGTCGCCTGTCTGAGACATGGGATGTCCACAAGGAACCCATCGGCCCCCTCCAGGTGACGGCGCGGACGCATGCAGGTTACTTACTCTCTGGAAGCAGCAGCATGTATAAGCTTGTCCTCATCCGCCACGGCGAATCCACGTGGAACCTTGAAAACCGCTTTACCGGCTGGGTCGATGTCGACCTGACTGAAACCGGCGCCGACCAGGCGCGCCAGGCCGGCAAGCTGCTCAAGGATGCCGGCCTGGGCTTTGACGTGGCCTATACCTCGGTGCTCAAGCGCGCCATCCGCACGCTGTGGCACGTGCAGGATGAAATGGACCTGATGTGGGTCCCCGTGCGCAACGAATGGCGCCTGAACGAGCGCCACTACGGCGCGCTGGCCGGCCTGAACAAGGCAGAAACCGCCGCCAAGTTCGGCGACGAGCAGGTGCTGGTGTGGCGCCGCAGCTATGACACGCCGCCGCCCGCGCTGGAACCCACTGATCCGCGTTCCTCGTACGACGATCCGCGCTACGCCAATGTGCCGCGCAACGAGATTCCGCTGACCGAGTGCCTGAAGGACACCGTGGCCCGCGTGATGCCGCTGTGGAACGAATCCATTGCCCCCGACATCCAATCCGGCAAGCGCGTGGTCATTGCCGCCCATGGCAACAGCATCCGCGCGCTGGTGAAATACCTGGACCAGATCTCGGATGACGATATCGTCGGACTCAATATCCCCAATGGCACCCCGCTCGTTTATGAGCTGGACGCCGACCTGCGCCCCTGCGCCACTACTACCTGGGTGACCAGGACGCCATCGCCGCCTCGCTGGCGGCCGTGGCCAGCCAGGGCAAGGCACGCTGAAGCCGGCCGGGGCGGCCGCGCGCGGATGTGCGGCCGCCCACCCTGAGAAGGGACGGGACAGGCCCTTTTCACCACACGCACTTATACTGTCGGACAAATCGCCCGGCGCCGGGCGGCCGCAGCCGGCATAATCTCCCTACCGTACACCAGTACTTCGAGTACACGTTCAGGCAGCCCTCATGCGCAAGACGCTCAAGAACATCAGCCTAGTTTCTGTCGGCCTCGTCGCCGGCGTGCTCGCCACGCTGCAGATTTCGGCGACCGCCCAGAATTCATCGGGGCCCTTGCCGCTGGACCAGTTGCGCCTGATGGCCGATATCTTCGGGCAGATCAAGCGCGAGTACGTGGAGCCGGTCGATGACAAGAAGCTGCTGACCGAAGCCATCAAGGGCATGGTCGCCAGCCTCGACCCGCATTCGTCCTACCTCGACGAGAAAGACTTCAAGGAACTGCAGGAAGGCACGCGCGGGCGCTTTGCCGGCCTGGGCATCGAGATCTCGCAGGAAGAAGGCCTGGTCAAGGTGATCAACCCGATCGAGGACACCCCTGCCTTCCGCGCCGGCATCCAGCCGGGCGACCTGATCACCCGCATCGACGACAAGCCCGTGCGCGGCCTGCCGCTGGAGCAGGCGGTCAAGCGCATGCGCGGCGAGCCCGGCACCAAGGTCACGCTGACCATCTACCGCAAGAGCGAGGAACGCACCTTCCCGGTCTCGATCACGCGCGCCGAGATCCGCGTGCAGTCGGTCAAGGCCAAGATGCTGGACAACAATATCGGCTGGCTCCGCCTGACCAGCTTCCAGGAACGCACCATCTCCGACCTGTCCCGCAAGCTGGCCGAGCTGGCGCAGAAGAACCCCAACATGAAGGGCCTGGTGCTGGACCTGCGCAACAACGGCGGCGGCGTGCTGCAGGGCGCGGTCGGCGTGGCCGCGGCCTTCCTGCCGGAAGACGCCACGGTGGTGTCCACCAACGGCCAGGTGCCCGATGCCAAGCGCGTGTACAAGGCCTCGTACAACAACTACCGCCTGTCGTCGCTGGAAGATGATCCGCTCAAGGGCCTGCCCGCGATCTACAAGAAGATCCCGATGGTGGTGCTGACCAACGCCTACTCGGCCTCGGCCTCCGAGATCGTGGCCGGCGCGCTGCAGGATCATCACCGCGCGCAGATCATGGGCAAGACCACTTTCGGCAAGGGCTCGGTGCAGACCGTGCGCCCGCTGACCAACGACACCGGCATCAAGCTGACCATCGCGTACTACTACACGCCGAGCGGCAAGTCGATCCAGGCCAAGGGCATCCGTCCGGACATCCCGGTCGACCAGAACCCCGAAGGCGATCCGGACGACGCGCTGATCACGCGCGAGATCGACACCGAGCGCCACCTGCACAACAAGCAGGAGTCGGAAGAACCGGAAATGACCGAGCGCGAGCAGCGCCGCGTGGAAGAGCTGCGCCGCCTGGAAGAAGATAACGCAAAGAAGTCACCGGAAGAGCGCGAGAAGGACCGCCGCAAGAAGCCGGTGGAATTCGGTTCGGCCGACGACTTCATGCTGCAGCAGGCCATCGCCCAGCTCAACGGCCAGCCGGTCAAGCGCTCCAAGTCAAAGCTGGAAACCAATCCGCCGGCCGACAACGGCAAGGCGGCGAAGCCTGCGGGCAAGAGCGGCGCCAAGGGCGCCAGCGCTCCGGCAGCCAAGCCGGCGGCACCGGCCCCCGCCAAGCAGCCGCCGGCCAGCGCCCCGATCGGCGAGCCGCTGGGCACGCCGACCGGCAAGGCACCCTGAAGCCGGGGCCGGCGCCACACCAGAAGCGGCCCTGCGGGGCCGCTTTTTTCATTCCCGCCCGCTCGGCATGGGAAAGCAAGTTGGAGCACAATGCCAGGCGTGACCTGCCCGGCCCTGCCCCCTGCCGCCCTCACCGCAACACGAAGCGCCGCACCAGCCCTGCGCCAGCCATCATGAACGACGACCAGAACGACGGCCTGAATGACGGCCTCAACGACGAACAACTGCTGCGCTATTCGCGCCACATCCTGCTGGACGAGCTTGGCATCGAGGGCCAGCGGCGCCTGCTGGCCGGCCATGCGCTGGTAATCGGCGCCGGCGGCCTGGGCGCGGCCGCGCTGCCCTTCCTGGCCTCGGCCGGGGTCGGCCGCATCACGGTGGTCGACAACGATGAAGTCGACCTGACCAACCTGCAGCGCCAGATCATCCACACTACCGCCAACGTGGGCCGGCCCAAGGTGGATTCGGCGCGCGAAGGCATGCTGCGCATCAACCCGGGACTGGAGATCGTGACGGTGCCCGCGCGCGTGGGCGATGCAGAGCTTGACCAGCTCGTCGCCACGGCCGGCGTGGTGCTCGACTGCTGCGACAACTTCGCTACGCGCCAGGCAGTCAACGCCGCCTGCGTGCGCCACAAGGTGCCGCTGGTGTCAGGCGCGGCGCTGCGCTTCGATGGCCAGATCGGCGTGTTCGACCGGCGCCAGCCCGACGCGCCCTGCTACGCCTGCCTGTTCCCGCCGGCCGAACCCGCGCCGGAAGTGGCCTGCGCCACCATGGGCGTGTTCGCGCCGCTGGTCGGCATGGTCGGCACGGTGCAGGCGGCCGAGGCGCTCAAGCTGCTCGCCGGTGTCGGCGAGAGCCTGGCGGGCCGGCTGCTGATGGTCAATGCGTTGTCGATGGAATGGACCACGATGCGGCTGGCCCGCACGCCGGATTGCCCGGTCTGCGCCGGGCACTGAGCACGATGCTCAGGCTTGCCGTACTGTGTGCGCCCGCAGCCAGTCGGTGACGGCGGCACGGTCGCCGCGGAACACGATGCGGGCCTCACGCTGCTCGCTCTGGAATGCGTACATGGGGTCGTAGTACTCGCGCAGCAGCACCTCGATCCAGCCACGGTGCAGTTCCACCTCGCCCCACTCCAGCTGCCGTGCCAGCGCCTGTTCCAGCAACGCTGACAGCCTGCCGTAGCGCTCGCCGCCCAGCCGCGGCGAAATGCCGGCCATTGCCTCGCGCAGGCGCGCGGCATAGGCTTCGAAGCCTTCCGCGCTGCCCGTCCGCGCGATGAACTCCGCCGCCAGCCCCTGCACGTAGTCGCGCAGCACGCGCTCGACGCGTTCGTCGAACGACGCTTCCAGCCATACCAGCGGGCTGGCCTGCATGCGCTGTGTGAGCACTTTGGGCACGTTGCGGCTGCCGATGAAGCGGCCTTCGTCCTCCACCACCAGCGCGCGGCTGCCTGCGTCAATATGCCGCAGCAGATCGATGGCCAGCGCGTTCTCGAAATCGATCTGCGTCGGCTGTGCCAGCGCGCGCCGGCCGAACGCCGAGCCGCGGTGCCGCGCATGGCCTTCGAGATCGATCGCGGCGGGCACGTCGGCCAGCACATCGGTCTTGCCGGTGCCGGTAAGGCCGCCAAGCACGAACCACTGCTGCTGCGTAGTCGCCACATCAATGGTCTCAATCAGGAAGCCGCGCATCGCCTTGTATCCGCCGGTCACGCGCGGATAGTCGACACCGGCCGCTCGCAGCCACTGCTGCACCAGCTGCGAGCGCAGTCCGCCGCGGAAGCAATACAGGTAGCCGTCCGGATGCGCCCGCGCGAACTCCGCCCAGGCTGCGATCCGCGCCGCCTTGCGCAGGCCCGACACCAGCTGGTGGCCAAGCTCGATTGCCGCCTGCTGGCCCTTCTGCGCATAGCACAGGCCCACCTCGTGGCGCTCGGCATCGTCCATCAGCGGCAGGTTGACCGCGCCGGGGAAGGCCCCGCGCGCGAATTCCAGTGGCGCGCGCACGTCCAGCATGGCCACGCCGCTGAGGAACAGGGTGCGGAAGTCGGCGGTGTCAGGGCGCATCACTGAATCTCTACGGCAAGCGCGGCACGCGCCACCATCTCGCCAATAGGAGCCAGTGCCAGCCCGAGCCGCTGGCATTCGGCCAGGAACGCGGCTTCGAACGGATCGTCGACGATGGGCATGAAGAAGTCGGTGGTGGAGACCACCCCGCGCTGCCCGTCGGCGCGATCCAGCGCATACACCGCGGCATCGTCGCGCGAGGCATTGCCGACCCACAAACGTGGGTCGAGATGCTGCGCGCCGCTGCCGGCCAGGATCACGTCGAGCACTTTCGGGGAAATCTTGCAGCCACAGCCCGCGCCGTGGCTGTACTGCGTCAGGCGGATGGGACTGGTCATAGGGTGAGCTCCGCGCGGCGCCGTGGCGGGACAGGAGCCTTTGCCCGCCAGGGACGCCTGGATGAAGAACAGGAATCGGAATGAGAAGGGTTACTGCCAACAGGCGAGCAACAAGGCGGTGCCGAATGGCGCCGCGCGCTGGGGCGGGCCGCTCATGAAGAGCGGCCACGCCGGAGACCGGCTTATTGCTCGCCCGGCTCCAACTGCGACTGCAGGTAATTCTGCAGCCCGACCTTGTCGATCAGGTCCAGCTGCGTTTCCAGGTATTCGATATGTTCCTCGGTATCGGTGAGGATATCGACCAGGATTTCGCGGCTGACATAATCGCCCACGGATTCACAGTAGGCAATGCCTTCCTTGACGGTGCCGTGCGCGGTCTGCTCGAGCTTCAGGTCGCACTTGAGCATCTCGGGCGTGTCTTCGCCGAGCAGCAGCTTGTGCAGGTCCTGCAGGTTGGGCAGGCCGTCCAGCATCAGGATGCGCTCGATCAGGCGGTCGGCGTGCTTCATCTCGCCGATCGATTCCTTGTACTCCACGTCGCCGAGCTTCTTCAGGCCCCAGTGGCGATACATGCGGGCGTGCAGGAAATACTGGTTGATCGCGGTCAGCTCGTTCTTGAGCTGGGCGTTCAGATGCTGGATGACCTTCTTGTCACCTTTCATTGGCGGCTCCTGTTGCACCGGGCCCGCGCAAAAACACGAAACGGCGCCAATGGCGCCGTGCAGTCAGTGAAAAAGGAAAAGCGCAAAAACGCGCCGTGAACTGGATCTTCAGTTCATGGGCGCGTTCAGGCCACCAGCGCCTTGCGCCGGTCGTTCGCGACTGCCGGGTCCCGAGTGTCCATTATGGTACATGGGCCCGATGCGGAACAGGAAGAAATCTCCACAACCTGGATGTTGGCGAGGGTCGCCACGGTGACGTTGCGCACCGCTGCCACGCCTTCCTGCAACACCTGCTGCGCGCATTCGCGGCAGCGGCCACAGCACGTGCCGACGCCAAGCGTTTCAGCCAGTTCGTCGAGGGTCTCGACGCCCAGGTGCGCGGCACCGTGAATCTCACGATCGGTGATCTGGTTGCAGATGCAGACGTACACAAGTCCCTCCGTTGAGGCGCGTGGCACCGGCATGCCACTGCGAATGAACGTCAGAATATCAGAGATCAATAATGATAACAATTCCCATTAAGCCACATTTGGAGAGGTCGGGTAGACGCCACAGGAGGGAAAAAGAACGCGGCTGGGGCGGCACTTTCCACCTTATGAAAGTGCTGCACCAGCCGCCTGGCTGCATCAGAAAACCCTGATCGCTTTAGGGTCGTGCCAGCTGCCGCAGGGCCGTCGCCTGCTCCTCCGGATCGAAGGCCTGCAGGACCTGGTCGACCAGCGGCTCGAGCCGTTCGCAGTGGGCATGCAGGATCTCCTGCTTGACCCGCAGCAGCTGTGCCGGGTGCATCGAGAACTCGCGCAGCCCCATGCCCAGCAGCAGCCGGGTCATGGACGGGTCGCCCGCCATTTCGCCACACACGGCCACCGGCACGCCGGCGCGGTTGGCCTCGCGGATGGTGCGCGCCACCAGTTGCAGCACCGCCGGGTGCAGCGGGTCGAACAGGTGCGCCACCGCGTTGTCGGCGCGGTCGATGGCCAGCGTGTACTGGATCAGGTCGTTGGTGCCGATGGACAGGAAGTCCATCTTGCGCAGGAACAGCGGCAGCAGCAGCACCGCCGCCGGGATCTCGATCATGGCGCCGACCTTCATGCCCGGATCGTAGGCCTCGCCGCGCTCGTCGAGCTGGCGCTTGGCCTTGGCAATCAGCGCCAGGGTCTGGTCGATCTCGCTGGCGTGCGCCAGCATCGGCACCAGCAGCCGCACCGGGCCGAAGGCCGAAGCACGCAGCAGCGCGCGCAGCTGGGTCAGGAACATGCCCGGCTCGGACAGCGACCAGCGGATCGCGCGCAGGCCCAGCGCCGGGTTCAGCGCGGTCTCGAAGTCATCGCTGCGGCCGTCGCCCCGGGCATCGAGCGGCTTGTCCGCGCCGATGTCGATGGTGCGGATGGTCACCGGCAGCCCATGCATGGCATCGACCGCGCCGCGGTAGGCCTGGAACTGCTCGTCTTCGCCCGGCAGCTCGTCGCGCCGGTTCATGAACAGGAATTCGGACCGGAACAGGCCCACGCCGACCGCGCCGGCCGCCAGCGCCGCGCCGGCGTCCTCGGCCATCTCGATATTGGCCAGCAGGTCGATCTCCAGCCCGTCCAGCGTCACCGCCGGGGTATGCCGCAGCCGCTGCAGGCGCTTCTTTTCCAGCGCGCGCTCGCTCTGCCGGTGGCGGTACTCTTCCAGGATGATGGCGGTCGGGTCGACGATCACCAGCCCGGCATCGCCGTCGATGATAATCCAGTCGTCCTGGCGGATCAGCTCGCTCGCGCTCTGCACACCGACCGCGGCCGGGATGTCCAGGCTGCGCGCGACGATGGCGGTATGCGAGGTGCGCCCGCCCATGTCGGTCACGAAGCCGTGGAAGATGGTATGGCGGAACTGCAGCATGTCGGCCGGGGAGATATCGTGGGCCACCACGATCACCCCGGTCGCGGCCTCGCCGTCGGCGGCCAGCGCCGGCACCGGCGCGGGCACCAGCACCGGGGCCCCGGCCAGCGCCTTCAGGATGCGCTCGACCACCTGCCGGATATCGGCCTTGCGCTCGCGCAGGTATTCATCCTCGATCTCGTCGAACTGGCGCATCAGCTCTTCGAGGCGCGTGGTAAGTGCCCACTCTGCGTTGTAGCGGCGGCCCCGGATCAGGGCCTCGGGCTCGCGCGCCAGCGCCTCGTCGTCGAGGATCATCGCGTGCACGTCCAGGAACGCGCCCAGCTCCTCGGGTGCGTCGCGCGGCAGGTCGCGCTTGAGCGCGACCAGTTCCGCCCGCACCGCGGCGCGCGCGGCGCGCAGCCGTTCGACCTCGGCGTCAAGCTGGTCTTCATCGACCAGGTAGTGCGACACGTCCAGCGCCGCGGGCGCAAGCAGGTGCGCGCGCCCGATGGCGACGCCGCGCGAGACCGGGATGCCGTGCAAGGCGAAAGGCATGTACCGCTCCGTCAGGAACGTTTAAGAATTCGGGTCGAGGCTGCCGGCCTCACTCTCCCTCACCAAAGCGGTTGGCGATCAGCGCCAGCAGCGCGTCCATCGCCTCCTGCTCGTCGGGGCCCTCGGTCTCGAGGGTCACCGTCGAGCCGATCCCGGCGGCCAGCATCATTACGCCCATGATGCTCTTGGCGTCGACCTGGCGACCATTGCGGGACATCTTGACCTGGCTGACGAAGTTGCCGGCGAGCTGGGTCAGCTTGGCGGAAGCGCGGGCATGCAGTCCGAGCTTATTGATGATGGTGGTGTCCCTCTGCAGCATATTTGTCGGGATGGTTTGCGGTTTGGTTCTGGACAGTCGTGGTGCCGACCTGCAGCACACCCTGCGAGCCGCCGGCCAGGGCCTTGGTGGCAAGCTGGTCGAGCTTTTCGCCCCGGTAGCAGATCGCGCGCACGAGCATCGGAAGGTTGACGCCGGCCAGCACGCGCACGCGGCCCGGCTCGGCCAGGCGTGCGGCAATATTGGCGGGGGTGGCGCCGAAGATATCGGTGAGGACCAGCGCGCCGTTGTCTTCGCAGATGGCCGCCAGCCGGCGCCTGGCCTCGGCCAGCACGACGGCGGGGTCGGCATCGGGAAGGACGTCGATGGCTTCCAGCCGTTGCGGCTGGCCGCAGTAGACGTGGGCGGCGCAATCGCGCAGGGCCGAAGCCAGCGGGGTGTGCGCGATGATCAGAATGCCTGCCATGATGGTGAATCCGTTGGATTGCCCCGATTGTAGCAGGCGGCCCCCGCGCGCCCGCTGCCAGCCAGGCTCAGCGGCCAGCAGCGTCCACGGCGTGCTCCAGCGCGTCGATGAACATCGCCGCGACATGGAAACCGGTTTGCTGGGTGATCTCCTGGAAACAGGTCGGACTCGTCACATTGACTTCTGTCAGGTAGTCGCCGATGACGTCCAGGCCCACCAGCAGCAGCCCCTGCTCCCACAGCCCCGGCGCCAGTGCCTCGGCGATATCGCGGTCGCGCGGGCTCAGTTCCTGCGCGCGGCCGGTGCCGCCGGCAGCCAGGTTGCCGCGCACTTCGCCGGCCATTGGCACGCGCGCCAGCGAATACGGTACCGGCACGCCGCCGATCAGCAGGATGCGCTTATCGCCGTCCTTGATCGCCGGGATATAGCGCTGAACCATCAGCGTGCGGGCGCCGTCTTGGCCCAGCGTCTCGACGATCGCGGCCAGGTTCATGCCGTCCGCGCCGACGCGGAACACGCCCATGCCGCCCATGCCGTCGAGCGGCTTGACGATGATGTCGCGGTGCTCGGCGTGGAAGTCGCGAATGCGCGCCAGGTCGCGCGTGACCAGCGTCGGCGTGATGTATTCCGGGTACTGGGCAATGGCCAGCTTCTCGGAATGGTCGCGGATCGCGCGCGGCTTGTTGAACACGCGCGCGCCCTGCGACTCGGCCAGCTCCAGCAGCCAGGTGCTGGTGACGTACTCCATGTCGAACGGCGGGTCCTTGCGCATCAGCACCGCGTCGAAGGCCGACAGCGGCTCCAGTGCGCGATTGCCCTCGCGGTACCAGGCACTGTGATCGGCGTCACTGGTCTCGCCAGTCAGGTGCAGCCGCGTGGCCACGGTCTCGACCGTGCGGCCCGACAGCGACAACTGCGGCTGCAGGCACCAGTACAGCTCGTGGCCGCGCGCGGCGGCCTCGGTCATCATGGCGTAGGTGGAGTCCTTGTACGTCTTGAAGGTCTCCAGCGGATCGGTGATGAAGAGGATGCGCATGGTGGCGGCTCAGATAATCGGGTTCGGGTCGGTCTTCTCGAGTTCCAGCGACGCCGCCAGCAGCGCCAGCCGGGCCACCACGCCATACATGTAGAAGCGGTTCGGCACGGCGGCGCCAGGCTTGGCGTGGCTGTCCGGGATGCCGTTGGGCGCAAACGCCAGCGGCACGAAATGCATGCCCGGCGCGTTCAGGTTCTCGTCGTTGCCGCGTCCAGTGTGCACACGGTAGAAGCCGCCAACCACGTAGCGGTCGATCATGTACACCACCGGCTCGGCCACCGCTTCATTGACCTTCTCGAAGGTGTGCACGCCTTCCTGGATGATGACGTCACTGACCTCCAGGCCTTCCTTGACGACGCTCATCTTGTTGCGCTCCTTCCGGTTCAGGCCCTTGACCTCGGACGGATCGCGCACGGTCATGATGCCCATGCCGTAGGTGCCGGCATCGGCCTTGACCACCACGTAAGGGGTCTCCTTGATGCCGTATTCGCGGTATTTCTTGGCCACCTTCTTGAGCACGCCCTCGACCGCGTCGGCCAGTTCTTCCTCGCCCACGCGTTCGTGGAAATTCACGCCGGAGCAGCGGGCGAAGTACGGGTTGACCATCCACTGGTCGATGTCGATCAGCTTGGCGAACTTCTTGGCCACCTCGTCATAGGCGGCAAAGTGGCTGCTCTTGCGGCGGGTGGACCAGCCAGCGTGCAGCGGCGGCAGCAGGTACTGCTCGTTGATGTTTTCCAGGATCGGCGGGATGCCGGCCGAGAGGTCGTTGTTCAGCAGGATCGAACAGGGGTCGAAGTCCTTCAGGCCCAGCCGGCGGCCCTTGGTGCCCAGGCGCGCCAGCGGCTCGACCACCAGGGTCTGGCCGTCGGGCAGCTCGATCGGGGTCGGTTCGGTGATTTCCTCCGAGAGCGAGCCCAGGCGCACGTTCAGGCCCGCCTGGCGCATGATCAGCGACAGCCGCGCCACGTTCTGCAGGTAGAACATGTTGCGGGTATGCCGCTCAGGGATCAGCAGCAGGTTCTTGGCGTCCGGGCAGATCTTCTCGATCGCCGCCATCGCCGCCTGCACTGCCAGCGGCAGCATTTCCGGGGCCAGGTTGTTAAACCCGCCCGGGAACAGGTTGGTATCGACCGGCGCCAGCTTGAAGCCGGCATTGCGCAGGTCCACCGAACAGTAGAACGGGGGGTATGCTCCTGCCATTCCAGCCTGAACCAGCGCTCGATGGACGGCGTGGCGTCCAGGATCTTCTTTTCCAGTTCGAGCAGCGGACCGTTCAGCGCGGTGATGAGATGCGGGACCATATCCATCCTATAAATCGTCGTCTTAATCGTTCGCCCCGATTGTAGAGGAACGGCCAACCAGGCGCTGGCACCCCCCCTTATAAGGATATGCACGGCCGGGCCTGAGGGATAACGATATGGGGATGGGCGGCGCGAAAATAAAGAGCCGGCCGCACAGGCAAAAAAAAGCGCGGCGATGCCGCGCTCTTAAATGGCCTGACAGATACGGGGAGCGTTCTGCAGGTGGAGGAAACTGCCTCACTGGCAATGTATGTTCTCAGCACATTAAAGACAATTGAAGCTTTTTAAGATCGGAGTTAAGCACTTTGCGAAAAACCCGCGCGAGGCGCGGGGTGATCGCCCGCTAGCCCGCTCTGGCACTGAGTTTGCGGGTTTTCGCAAGGCCCCCCGGAAACCCTGCCGGGAGCCTCGCCGGCCCTCTTGGCATCGCCCGAAGGGCATCAAATGTCTGCACTTGCGTGCAATGCCGGCACAAGAAAAAGCCCGGCACGCGGCCGGGCAAAACTCCTGAGAGAAGATTCCCAATCAGCTCTCCAGCACAACACTTTTGCGATCAGACTTCATACGCGGTCTCGCCGTGCGAGGTGATATCCAGGCCCTCGCGTTCTTCGTCTTCCGGCACCCGCAGGCCGATCAGCATGTCCACCAGCTTGTAGGCCACGAAGGCGACCACGCCGGACCACACCACGGTGGTCAGCACGCCTTCGAACTGGATCCACAGCTGGCCGGCGATCGAGTAGTCGTCCGCCACCTTGTTGGCCACGTAGTCGTAGATGCCCGTGCCACCCAGGCTGGGTGAAGCGAACACGCCGGTCATCAGCGCACCCAGGATGCCGCCCACGCCGTGCACGCCGAACACATCCAGCGAGTCGTCCATGCCCAGCATGCGCTTCAGGCCGGTCACGCCCCACAGGCACAGCAGGCCGGCCAGCAGGCCGATCGCGATCGAGCCCATCGGGCCGACGAAGCCGGCAGCCGGGGTGATCGCCACCAGGCCCGCGACCGCGCCCGAGGCACCGCCCAGCATCGACGGCTTGCCCTTGCCGATCCACTCGCCGAAGGTCCACGCCAGCACGGCGGCGCAGGTGGCCAGCAGCGTGTTGACGAAGGCCAGTGCGGCCGAGCCGTTGGCTTCCAGCGCCGAGCCGGCGTTGAAGCCGAACCAGCCGAACCACAGCAGCGAAGCGCCGACCATGGTGAAGGTCAGGCTGTGCGGACGGATCGCCTCGCGGCCAAAGCCGATGCGCTTGCCGAACATATACGCACCCACCAGGCCAGCCACGGCCGCGTTGATGTGCACCACGGTGCCGCCGGCGAAGTCGAGCGCGCCCTTCTGGAACAGCCAGCCCGACTTGGCGGTCGCGGCGGCGCCGGCAGCGGCATCGGGGTAGGCGTCCGGACCCGGCCAGAACCAGACCATGTGGGCCATCGGGATGTAGGAGAACGTGAACCACAACACCACGAACACCAGCACGGCCGAGAACTTGGCGCGTTCGGCGAAAGCGCCGATGATCAGGCCGCAGGTGATGCAGGCGAAGGCGCACTGGAAGGCGAAGTAGCCCAGTTCCGGCACCACCACGCCCTTGCTGAAGGTGGCAGCCACGGCCTCGACCGTCAGCCCCTTCATGAAGAGCCGGTCGGTGCCGCCGAAGAAGGCGTTACCCTCGGTGAAGGCAAAGCTGTAGCCGTAGATCGCCCACAGCAGCGCCACCAGCGAGAAGATCACCAGGCACTGCATCAGCACCGACAGCATGTTCTTGGAGCGCACCAGGCCGCCGTAGAACAGCGCCAGGCCGGGCAGCGTCATCAGGATCACGAAGGCGGTCGAAACCAGCAGCCAGGCGGTGTCGCCCTTGTTGGGCGCCGGTGCGGCCGGCGCGGCGGCGGCTTCCGCGGGGGCGGCGGCCGGTGCGGCCGCGGCAGGCGCAGCGGCAGCAGCCGGCGCCGAGGCTTCGGCAGCGGCTGCAGCGGGGGCAGCGGAGGCAGCCGGGGCAGATGCCTCGGCGGCCGGCTTGTCCTGTGCGGCGGCCGGCGTGGAGATGCCCACGCCCGCCGTGCCGATGGCCAGCGCCATCGCGCCGGCCGTCAGGAATCGCTTGAACCAGGTTTTCATGTGATTAACCTCTTGTCTTATGCTGTCTCGGGTCACAGGGCATCGCCGCCGGTCTCGCCGGTGCGGATGCGGATGACCTGCTCGATCGGTGCCACGAAGATCTTGCCGTCGCCGATCTTGCCGGTGCGGGCCGATTTCTCGACCGCCTCGATGGCGCGTTCGACCACGTCGTCGGGCACCGCCACCTCGATCTTCACCTTGGGCAGGAAGTCGACGATATATTCGGCGCCGCGGTACAGCTCGGTGTGGCCCTTCTGGCGGCCGAAGCCTTTCACTTCGGTCACGGTGATGCCGGACACGCCCACGTCCGACAGCGCTTCGCGCACTTCGTCGAGCTTGAACGGCTTGATGACTGCGATGATGAGTTTCATCCGATTTCTCCTCGGGGCAGGCCGGCGCTGCCCGCCCGGCCTGCGGCAATGATTAGAAAGTCTTGGTGATCGAGGCCCAGGCCGCGGCCTTGCCCAGGTAGCGTCCGCGGTTGGCGCTGGTATAGGCCACTTCCTTGGCATTGGTGTCGACATAGGCAAGCGCCAGCGCGAAGCCCTTGCCCAGGTCCTTGGTCAGGCCGATCTTCCAGTCGGTGTACGAGGCGTCGCTGTTGTGCGTGACGCCCTGGTAGCCGACGTGCGCGTTCAGCGTCAGGTCCCAGAAATTCAGCGGGACATTGGCGCTCAGGTCGACGTAGTAGCTGTTCTTGCTGTCGGCCCAGCCAAACAGGTTGGTGACCGCGTGCGAGTACTTGAGCATGACCGGGCCCCAGCCGATGCCGGCGTACAGTTCCGTGGTGTAAGGGCGCGGGTTGTTGTAGCCGCCCGGGTAGTAGTACTGGAGCACGCCCAGGTCATAGTTGAATTCGGTGCCGGCGACCTTGAAGGTGTTCTTGAAGCCGCCGTAGAAATCCATCTCGACCGGGGCCGAAACCGCCGGGTTGGCATCCTCGAGCCAGCTGATGCTGGAGTTCCAGTTGCCCACGTAGAAGCCGCTTTCGTGGGCGTAGTCAAAGCCACCCTGGATAGCCGGGCGCAGGTTGGTCTGGCTGATGCCGCGATAGCGGTAGTCCGAGACCAGCGACACATTGGCCGTGAACGTATGCGGCGATGCCGGCTCGGCAGCGGCGGCAGCGGGCGCCGGGGCCGTCGCGTCGGTGCTTTGCGCGAGGGCCGTGGCGGCGGCGCTGGACAGGACAACCGCGCTGACTGCTAGGGCCAACTTCTTCATAGATTTTTCTCCTTTTTCCTCATGGCTCGGATTTGGTTTGTTTGGATTTCGGTGAGGCAGTCGGGACCACTACTGCAACTGCCATGCCAGCCCTTGGAAAAACAACGACGCGCTGGGCAGCCGCGCCCTTGTCCGTGATCCAGGCCGCCCTTGAATCTGCCGGGTGGCATAGCCAGATCAGGTTAAAAGGTGTGACCGACGGCACGCAGGCGCTTTCGCCCGCGTGCTTCACGGGCGATAATTGAGTCGTGACGGTGGGCCATGTACAGCGACAACCAGGTGGTGTGCCCGCAATCGGGGCGCCCAAAACCTGTGCGAAAGCGCGCTATACGCCAAATGCCCACCCGGATTGGCACCAGTTAGGTGCGCAAAGGAGAAACCATGAAACCGACCGATCTCTTCAACGACCTGCAGAACAAGGTCAGCGAGGCGCTGCGCAACTCGCCGGCAAGGGACATCGAAAAAAACGTGCGCAGCATGATGACCCAGGGCTTTGCCAGGCTCGACCTGGTCACGCGCGAGGAATTCGACGTCCAGTCGCAGGTACTGGCCCGCACCCGCGCCCGCCTGGAGGAACTGGAGGGCCGCGTGGCGGAGCTTGAGCGCCGCGCCGGCATCCCGCCCGGCGCCGGCTCGGTGGACTCGACCGGGGGCGCGTGAGCACGCCGGTCCTGCCCGATCCCGCCAGCCTGTCTGAAGGCCGCCAATCCTGGCGGCCTTTTTCGTTAACAGATCGATGACATGAGCCTTGCCGTCCTTCGCAGCCGGGCACTGACCGGCATCGCCGCCCCGCCGGTGCGGGTCGAGACCCACCTTGCCAACGGCCTGCCGGTATTCACCATCGTCGGCCTGGCCGACACCGGCGTGCGCGAGAGCCGCGAGCGCGTGCGCGCCGCCATCCTCAACAGCGGCTACGAGTTTCCCAACCGCCGCATCACCGTCAACCTGGCCCCCGCCGACCTGCCCAAGGAATCCGGCCGCTTCGACCTGGCCATTGCGCTGGGCATCCTGGCCGCCAGCGGCCAGATCCCGTCCGAGGCGCTGGATGCGCATGAGTTCGCCGCCGAGCTGTCCCTGTCCGGCGAACTGCGCCCCGTGCGCGGCGCGCTGGCCATGGCGATGGGCCTGGCGCGCGACAACGCCGCGCGCGCGGCCGCCGGCGAGGCGCCACGCGCCTTCCTGGTGGCCGAGGGCAATGGCGCCGAAGCCGCGCTGATCGAAGACCTGGCGGTGCACGCCGCCGCCACGCTGCGCCAGGCGTGCGGCCACCTCGGCTCCCTGCCCGACGCGCGGCTGCACCGCGCCGCCCCCGCCTTGCTGCCTGCCGCCACAGACCGCGGCCCCGACCTGCGCGAGGTACGCGGCCAGGCCCAGGCGCGCCGGGCCATGGAGGTGGCCGCCGCCGGCCAGCACTCCGCGCTGCTGGTGGGTCCGCCCGGCACCGGCAAGTCGATGCTGGCGCAGCGCCTGCCCGGGCTGCTGCCGCCGATGTCGCTGCAGGAAGCGCTGGAATCCGCCGCGGTCATGAGCCTGACACCGGGCGGCTTTCGCACCGAGCTGTGGGGCCAGCGCCCCTGCCGCTCGCCGCACCACACCGCGTCCGGGCCGGCCATGGTGGGCGGCGGCGGCAACCCGCGCCCGGGCGAGATCTCGCTGGCGCACCATGGCGTGCTGTTCCTGGACGAACTGCCGGAGTTCGACCGCAAGGTGCTGGAGGTCCTGCGCGAGCCGCTGGAATCCGGCCGCATCACCATCGCCCGCGCCGCCGGGCACGCCGACTTCCCCGCCTGCTTCCAGTTCGTGGCCGCGATGAACCCGTGCCCGTGCGGCTACCTCGGGCATCCTGACCGCCCCTGCCGCTGCACGCCCGACCAGGTGCGGCGCTACCAGTCGCGCATCTCGGGGCCAATGCTTGATCGCATCGACCTGCAGATCGAAGTTCCCGCGCAGGACCAGGGCGAAATGCTCGATGGCGCGCCCGGCGAACCCAGCGCCGTGGTGCGCACCCGCGTGCTGGCCGCGCGCGAGCGCCAGCTGGCCCGGCAGGGCAAGCCCAACAGTGAACTGAGCGGACAGGAGATCGAGCTGCACTGCGCGATGGAACCGCAGGCGCAGGCACTGCTGCGCGGCGCCATGGCACGGCTGGCGTGGTCGGCGCGGTCGTACTTCCGGGTGCTGAAGGTGGCCCGCACCATTGCGGACCTGGAAGGCGCCGAGGTCTTGACCTCGGCCCATGTGGGCGAGGCAATCCAGTATCGGCGGGCGTTGCGGATGGCGGGCGGGTGAATGACTGGCTTTAACCGAACAGCGATGCCAGCGTCCACGCGCTTGCCGCACGACTCCATGTCCTGCTGCTGCAGGTAGGCCGCAGGTTGCGCGCCAGGCGGGGCGCGGGACGTTCGGCCAGCGGCGTCACGCCTCCTCCGACCACTGCACGCCTTCGCGCGCCATGAACGCGGACGATGCCGCCGGGCCCCAGGTGCCGGCCGTGTAGGGCCGCGGCCCCTCGTCCTGGTGGCGCCAGGCTTCCAGGATCGGGTCTACCCAGGTCCATGCGGCCTGCAGTTCGTCGCGCCGCACGAACAGCGCCAGCCGTCCGCGGATCACGTCGAGCAGCAAGCGCTCGTAGGCTTCGGCGCGGCGCGTCGTGAAGGCCGAGTCGAGGTTCAGCGCCAGGCTCAGCGGCTTGAGCTTCATGCCCTCGCCCGGCTGCTTGACCATCAGCGTGAGGCGCACCGACTCTTCCGGCTGCAGCCGGATCACCATGCGATTGGGCTGCAGCGTGCTGCCGGCGTCGAAGATCGAATGCGGCACCTCGGCGAAGTTGATCACTACCTCGGTCACCCGCTCCTGCATGCGCTTGCCGGTGCGCAGGTAGAACGGCACCTTGTTCCAGCGCCACGTGCCCAGCTCGGCGCGCATCGCCACGAAGGTTTCGGTGCGGCTTTCGGGCGGAATGCCATCTTCCTGCAGGTAGCCGCGCACCAGTTCGCCGGCGATGGCGCCGGCGGTGTACTGGCCGCGCACGGTGTTGCGGCGCACGTCCTCGGGCGACATCGGCCGCAGCGAGCGCAGCACCTTGAGCTTTTCATCGCGTACCGCGTCTGAGTTCATCGATGCGGGCGGCTCCATCGCCAGGATGCTGACCAGCTGCAGCAGGTGGTTCTGCACCATGTCGCGCATGGCGCCGGCCTCGTCGTAGAAGCCGCCGCGCGTGCCCACGCCCACGGTCTCGGCCACGGTGATCTGCACGCTGCGCACGAACGGCGTGCGCCACAGCGGCTCGAAGATCGAATTGCCGAAGCGCAGCGCCATCAGGTTCTGCACCGTTTCCTTGCCCAGGTAATGGTCGATCCGGTAGGTGCGGTCCTCGCTGAAGTAGCGGCTGACCACCTCGCCGATGCCGATGGCCGAGGCCAGATCCACGCCCAGCGGTTTTTCCAGCACCAGCCGGGTGTCGTCGGCAATCAGGCCATGGCTGGCAAGATTGTCGCAGGTGGCTGCGAACAAGCCAGGCGGCATCGCCATGTAGTAGACGCGCTGCGCCGCGGTGCGCAATTGCGCCGCCAGCGCCGGATAGTCGCCGGGCTGCGCGGCGTCCAGATGCACGAAGTCCAGCCGCTGCAGGAAGCTCTGCCATTTGGCCGGCTCGAGATAGCGCGCATCGATAAACGGTTGTGCGCTTTCATCGGCAAAATTGACAAAGGCCTCGCGGTCCCAGCGGTGCCGGCCCACGCCGATGATGCGGGTGCCGTCGGGGAGGTTGCCGTCGCGGTGGCACATATAGAGCGATGGCAGCAGCTTGCGCGCCGACAGGTCGCCGGCGCCGCCGAAGATGACGAGGTCAAGCGGGCGCGCGTCGGCAGTGCCGAAGGAAGAGGCGGTTCGGGTGGTTTGCATGACGAACTCCTTGCTTGCCGGGAGCGGCATGGGGCGGCGTGAGCCGGTATTGGAGCAATCTGGGCCAGATCAGCGGGTCTCGGTCACCTTGCGCAGGTATTGCGGCTGGTCGGGATTGCGCCCGCGCGCCAGGGCGAGCGCCTGCGCCGCGACATAGAAGCTCTGGATGGCGCAGATCGGATCGAGCAGCGGATGACCGGCCGGCGCAAGCGGCAACTCCGCGCGGAATTCCCCGGAAACTCCGCATCATTCGTGCCAGCAGGCGCAGCCAGCAGCACGCGCGCGCCGCGGGCGCGCATCTCGGCGGCCAGCGCCAGCAGCCCGGCCTGTTCCGGCCCGCGCGGCGCGAACACCAGCAGCGGGTAGCCGTCGCCGATGATTTCCATCGGGCCATGCCGCACTTCGGCGCCGGAGAATGCCTCGGCCTGGATGCCGGAGGTTTCCTTCAGCTTGAGCGCCGCTTCCTGTGCGATCGCCAGGCCCGCGCCGCGGCCCAGCACGATCATGCGCTCGGCGTCGCGCAGCGCGGGCACCAGCGCCGACCAGTCCTGCGCGGCGGCCTCGTCCAGCGCGGCCGGCAGGCCCTCGCAGGCCGCGACCAACTCGCGCTCGCCGCTGCGCGCGGCTTCGAGATGGCCCACCAGCAGCGCCGATATCGACAACATGGCGATATAGCTCTTGGTGGCGGCCACGCTGTGCTCGGGCCCGGCTCGCAACGGCAATGCATGCGCGCACGCCTGCGCCAGCGGCGAGTCCGGGGCATTGACCAGCGCCACCGTGGCGGCGCCGCCGGTGCGCAGCGCCTGCATGGTCTCGACCAGGTCGGGGCTGCGGCCCGACTGCGAGAACGCCACCGCCAGCTGCCCATCCACGCGCAGCGCGCTGCCATGCAGCGTCACCGTCGACATCGGCAGCGACGCCACCGGCACGCCCAGCCGGCGCGTCACCAGCGCGGCGAAGTAGCTGGCGGCATGGTCTGAGCTGCCGCGCGCCACGGTCAGCACCGCGGGCCACGGCTGCGCGGCCAGCGCCGCCGCCAGCGCGGCGACGTGCGCGCCGTGGTCCAGCTGCGCGGCCACCACGGCCGGCGCGCTCAACGCCTCTTCAAGCATTCTCGACACAACGCTCCCCTTCGACATAGACGGCACGGATGGCCAGCGCGCGGTCCAGCACGGCCACGTCGGCCCAGCAGCCGGGCGCCAGCGAGCCGCGGTCGGCCAGGCCCAGGTACTGCGCCGGATACAGCGAGACGCGCCGCGAGGCTTCGGCCAGGTCCAGCCCGATCGCGACGAAATTGCGCAGCGCCTGGTCCATGGTCAGCACGCTGCCCGACAGCGTGCCGTTGGCCAGCCGCACGCTGCCGCCGGCCTTGTAGACGGTCTGGCTGCCCAGGTGGTAGACGCCGTCGGGCATGCCCGCCGCGGCGGTGGCGTCGGTAACGGCGTACAGGCGCGGGATCGCGCGCAGCGCGGCGCGGATTGCGCCCGGATGCACATGCAGCAGGTCGGGGATCAGTTCGGCGAACTCGGCGTGCGCCAGCGCCGCGCCGACCACGCCCGGGGCGCGGTGCTGCAGCGGCGTCATTGCGTTGAACAGGTGCGTGAAGCCGCTGGCGCCGGCCTCGAGCGCGGCCACTGCGTCTTCATAGCTGCCCAGCGTGTGGCCCAGCTGCACGCGCACGCCGCGCGCGGCCAGCATGCGGATGATGTCCAGGTGCCCGGGCAACTCCGGCGCCAGCGTCACGACCTTCAACGGCGCCGCATCGAGGTACTGCGCCATTTCCCGCTGCGTGGCAATGGCCGAAGACTCGGGCTGCGCGCCCAGCTTGCCGGGGTTGATGTATGGCCCCTCCAGATGCACGCCGAGCATGCGCGCGCCGCCCGCCGGGCGCCTCGCGCAGGCGCGGTCCAGTGCTTTCAGTGCCGTCAGCAGCACCTCGTGCGGCGCGGTCATGGTGCTGCCCAGCAGGCTGGTGGTGCCGAAGCGCACATGCGCGCGCAGGATCACCGGCACCGCGGCCTCCCCGTCCATGAAGTCCTTGCCGCCGCCGCCGTGATTGAGCAGGTCGACAAAGCCCGGCAGCACATAGGGGGCGTCGTTGTCCGCCGGCGTGGCCGGCACGCCCTCGATGCGCGCGATGCGCCCGTCCGGGCCAGCATGGATTTCGCCAAGCAGCCAGCCGGTCGGGGTCAGGATGTTGCCTTTCATGGCAGTACTCTCCACATCACGGGCGCATTCCTCAGAACAGGTGGATGATGCCGGCATAAGCGCCCTGCTGGTTCGCGCCCGGCCGCGGCATGGTGTCCGGTGAGGCCTCGACCGAGAAGGTCGCCTTGCCTGAGTTGAACACCGACGCCACGGTGCCGTACAGCGACGTGCGCCGCGACAAGTCATACTTTGCGCCCAGTGTGACAAGCGTGCCATGGCCGGCGTGGTTGTTCAGGTTGGCGTAGTAGATGCCTGACAGCAGCGTCAGCGCCGGCAGCACGCGGTAGTTGGCGCCAACCCACGCCATCTGGCTGCGCGTGGCGGCGTAGGGGTTGGCCGCCGTGGCCACCGTGGCGCCCGACGACGCCGTCAGGTTGTAGCCGGCAAACAGGCGCAGGTCGCGCAGCGCATAGCTGCCGCCCAGCGTGTACTGGCGCGAGCTGGCATAGAGGTCGTCCATGCGGCCGCGCGCATCGCGCAGTTCTTCGTAAAGGCCGGTCACGGCCAGGTTGCCCTGCGCGTACTTGATGGCGGCGCTCAGCTGCCTGCCACCGTTGAAGTTGCCCGGAACGCCGTCGTGGCCAGCCTGCGCGCGCAGGCTGAACCCACCCCAGGCGGGGGAGTTCCAGGTCACGGCATTCGGGCGCGAGCCCCAGTTGCGGCCATAGACCAGCGTGGCCACCGAACTGGCCTGCAGGCCCATCGGGTCGAGCGTGCCGCTCTCGTCGTCGGTGAGGCTCATGGCGCGGCCAAGCAGCAGCGCGCCCCAGCCGTCGCCGGCCAGGCCCACCTGCGCGCGGCGGTTGAACAGCGGCTCGGCGCGCCCGGTGCCGGAGGTGATCATGCCCTCCAGGTTGAACAGCGCGCGCAGGCCGCCGCCCAGGTCTTCGGCGCCGCGCATGCCCCAGAAGCTGACGCCGTACTGGTTGCTGCCGAAGCGCAAGGTATCGGCGTCGCCGCCAGGCCGGGCGATGCCGTTGACGTAGTCGAGGCCGGCCACCGCGCGGCCGTAGAAGGTAATGCCGGTGGCGCCGGCGGATTGCGCGCAAGCGCCGCCAGCCGACGCTGCAAGCAGCGCCGTCAGTGCAATGCGTTTCACGGTCGGGAACTCCAGGATGGTATGGCGATTGCCACCACGCGCGGCCGCAAGCGGGCGCCGATGGCACGGATCGACCGCGGCCGCTGCAAACCGCAGCAGGCCGCGGCGGCGGGGGCGTCAGGCGGGCGCGCCGGCTTTCAGCGCACGGGCCAGCGCAGCGGCGTGCCCATCGGCCGGATGGCCGAAGGCGATATGCGCGGTGTCCGGCCCGGTCCACATCAACTGGTTGCCCGGGCCGCCCGCGAGGCGCTCGTCGCGCACGCAGGCGCGCTCGCGCACCACCACGCGCAGCCTTGTCAGCGCCACCACGTCGACGGCCGCCAGATTGCCGGCGCCACCTAGCGTGTCGATCCACCAGTCCGGGTCGA
Source organism: Cupriavidus necator (assembly GCA_022041995.1). GTDB lineage: Bacteria > Pseudomonadota > Gammaproteobacteria > Burkholderiales > Burkholderiaceae > Cupriavidus. The sequence continues at coordinate 538,003 of CP074381.1, read as the reverse complement.
AGGGCGCTGGCACCGTTGCGGCCTCGGCGACAGCGGTAGCGGTGGCTTCGTCAGCGCTTAATGCCTCGGGCTGCTGCAGTGCTGCGCGGATCTCGCCTGCAACCTGCTCGGCCTGCGGCCCGATCACCACCTGCACCACATTGGGCGGGCGCTTGAGCACGCCGCGCACGCCCAGCGCCTTGAGCTTCGGCTCGGACACGGCACCGACGTCGGCCACGTTCAGGCGCAGCCGCGTGGTGCAGGCGTCGACCACCACCAGGTTGGCGCTGCCGCCCAGCGCCTCGACATAACGCTGGCCCAAGCCGCCTGCGGCGACCGGCTGCGCCACGCCGGCCGCGGCGGGCTCGGTCATGGCCTCATCGCGGCCCGGGTCAGCAGGTTGAAGCGGCGGATAAACAGGCGGAACACGGCGTAGTAGGCCAGCCCGTAGGCGAGCCCCAGCGGCAACGCCAGCCAGCCATGGCTGGACAGCCCATAGCCGAGCACGTAGTCAATCGCACCGGCCGAGAAGGTGAAGCCCAGCCGGATATCCAGGATCTGGCACAACGCCATCGACAGGCCCGTCATCACCGCGTGCAGGCCATACAGCACCGGGGCCAGGAACATGAAGCTGAACTCGATCGGCTCGGTAATCCCGGTCAGGAATGAGGTCAGCGCCATCGAGAACAGCATGCCGGCCACCAGTGCGCGGCGCGCGGGCGGCGTCTCCTGGTACATCGCCAGGCACGCCGCCGGCAGGCCGAACATCATCACCGGGAAGAAGCCGGCCATGAACACGCCGGCGCCGGGATCGCCGGCAAAGTAGCGGTGCAGGTCGCCCGTAACGGCGGCGCCGGTGGCCGGATCCACATAGTTGCCGAACACGAACCAGGCCAGCGTGTTGATCAGGTGATGCAGCCCGGTCACCAGCAGCAGCCGGTTGAGCAGCCCGAACACGAAGGCCCGGCCGCGCCGGCCGTGGTCAGCCACGCGCCGGCGGCATTGATGCCGGCCTGCACCGGCGCCCACGCATAGGCCAGCACCAGCCCTAGCAGCAGGCAGCACAGCGCCGTGACGATGGGCACGAAACGCTTGCCGGCAAAGAATGCCAGGTAGGGCGGCAGGGTCACGCCGCGGTAGCGGTTGTAGAGGTTGCCGGCCAGCAGGCCGCACACGATGCCGGCCAGCACGCCCATGTCGAGCGAGCTGTCGATGGCCTTCATCACCGTGGTCAGCACCAGGTAGCCGATAGTGCCGGCCAGCGCGGCGGCGCCGTGGTTGTCGCGCGCCGAGCCCACCGCCACGCCGATCGCGAACAGCAGCGCAAGGTTGGCAAAGACCGCATTGCCGGCCTCGGCCATCGGGCGGATATCGAAGACATCGGGCTGGCCCAGGCGCAGCAGCAGGCCGGCAACCGGCAGCACCGCGATCGGCAGCATCAGCGTGGCGCCAAGGCGCTGCAGCCCGGGCAACAGGTCGATCTTCATTGGCATTCTCCATAAGGGCGCGCAAGCGCGCCGTCGTTCCGGGGAGCCGGCGCCTGGGCCGGCCAGTATTCGCGGCACGCGGCACGCACCGCGCCCGCCGAGGGCAGCCGCAGCAGCGCGCCGGCGCGCTGGCAGCAGTCGGCGTGGGACAGCGCGCGCACACGCGACTTGATGCCCGGTACCAGCGCGGCATCGACCGACAGCTCGGTCACGCCCAGCCCGATCAGCACCGGCACCGCCAGCGGATCGCCCGCCAGCGCGCCGCACACGCCGACCCAGCGGCCATGGCGCGCGGCGCCCTCGGTGGTGGCGGCGATCATGCGCAGCACGGCGGGATGCAGACCGTCCATGCGCGCCGCCAGCTCCGGCTGGCAGCGGTCCATGGCCAGCGTGTACTGGGTCAGGTCGTTGGTGCCGATCGAGAAGAAATCGGCGTGCTCGGCCAGCTGGTCGGCCAGCAGCGCAGCGGACGGGACTTCGATCATCACGCCGACCTCGGGCACGGCCTCGGCACCCGCCTCGCGCGCCAGCGCGCGGATGCGCTCGCGCCAGACCAGCAGTTCGTCCACCTCGGTGACCATCGGCAGCAGGATGCGCAGCGGCGCAGCGGCGCGCACCGCCAGCAGCCCGCGCAACTGGTCGTCGAACAACTGTGGGCGCACCTGCGCCAGGCGCACGCCGCGCAGCCCCAGCGCCGGGTTGGCTTCCGGCGGCAGCTGCAGCCAGGCCGCGTCCTTGTCGCCGCCGATATCGAGCGTGCGCACGATCACGCTGCGTCCCGGCAGCGCGTCAACGATGGCCTGGCAACTGGCGCGATGACCGGCGGGCGTGGGCGCGGCGGCCTCGTGCAGGCACAGCAGTTCGGTGCGCACCAGCCCGACCGAGTCGGCGCCGTGTGGCAGCGCATTGGCGGCATCCGCCACGCTGCCGACGTTGGCGGCCACCTCGATGCGCACGCCGTCGCGCGTGCTGGCCGCGGCGTGCGCATCGCGCAGGTCGGTGTCGCGTTGCCAGGCGCGCTGGCGCATGGCGCTGGCCGCGGCGGCCAGCGCGTGGGCATCGGGGCTGGCGAGCAGGCAGGCGCGGTCGCCGTCGGCAATCACGGGCGTGCCGTCGGCCAGGCGCGCCAGCGCACCGCCCAGTGCCACCAGGCACGGCATGCCGAGCTGGCGCGCGATGATGGCCGCGTGCGAGGTCGGGCCACCGCGCACCATCACCAGTGCCGCGACCTGCGCCGGGCAGAGATGCAGGCCGGCCAGGTCCGAGGGCGTGAATTCTTCCGCGGCCAGCACCACCGGAGTGCCGTCTGCGGCCGGCAGGCGCCCGGCGGCAGTGTCCGCGGGCGCGGGGGCGAGCACGCGCCGCACGCGCTTGTCCACGTCGAGCAAATCGGCGGCACGCTCGGCCATGCGCGGATCCGGCATGCGCGACAGCAAGGCAGCCTCGGCGCGGGTGGCCTCGCGCCAGGCAAAGCCCGCGCTCTTGCCGGCGTCGATATAGGCCTCAGCCGCGGCCAGCAGCGCCGGGTCTTCCAGCAGCGCGCGATGCATGGCGAAGATGCCGGCCTCGGCAGCGGCACCGCGCGCGGCGGCGGCTTGGCTCTCGTGCGTGAGCTGGGCGTCGGCGCCAGCCAGCGCCGCACGCAGCGCGGCACGCTCGGTGGCGTTGCCCTGGCCTGCTTCGGCCGGCTCGGGGGCCGTGTCGCGCCACCAATGCAGCGTGCCGACGGCAATGCCGGGCGCGGCCGCCACGCCGGCAATGGCGCCCGGGACCAGGCTGGCCGACGAAAGCGGGATCGTGCCGGCGTGCACCGGCGGCGCGTCCTCGCCTGCGCCGGCGCGCTGCAGTTCACGCGCCACCGCGGCCAGCGCGGCCTCTGCATCGGCGCCGCTTGCCACCAGTTCGACCATGGCGCCTTCGCCCGCGGCCAGGCTCAGCAGCGCGACCAGACTGGACAGACTCGCCTGCCGGCCGCCGTAATGCAGCATCACGCTGGCATCCAGCCCGCGCATTGCCGCACGCGCCCGCGCCGCGGGCCGTGCATGCAGCCCGCCCGGCACGCCAGCGTGACCGTGCGGCGGTGCGGGCGGAGGCCGGCCTCGCCCGATGCGTGGCGCGGCAACGCCTGCGCACCGGCGGCCCGCACCTGCAGCACCACGCTGCGGCCGGCCTCCGCCCGCACCGCCACGGGCTTGCCGGCAACCGCGAAGGCGTCGCCGTTGGCCAGCGCCATTACCGTCACCAGGCTCAGCGCCTGACGCGCAACCCCGTCGACATCGAAGCGCACCAGCACGTCGCCTTGCCGCACGCGCTCACCCGTCGCCACGCACGGCGCAAACCCCTCGCCGCGCAGCGCCACGGTATCGATGCCGACGTGCAGCAACACCTGCGCGCCGCAAGGCGCCTCCAGCGTGAGGGCGTGGCCGGTGGCGGCCAGGTGGATCACGGTGCCGTCACACGGCGCCACCAGCGTGCCGGACAAGGGGTCGATCGCCACCCCGTCGCCGAAGGTGCCGGCGGCAAAGACCGGGTCGGGCACCGTGGCCAGGGGGAGCAGCACTCCGCTTATCGGAGCCCGCAGCATCAGGGTTTCAGCAGTGTCAGCCATATCGTGTCCCGCAAATTGGTATCCGGCGCTGTCGGCGACGTGTCGCAGTGGTCCGCGGAAAGATAGACCGCATCAGACAATAAAAATACCAGTAGAAACCATTAGTAGTTATTTGTATTCAACTGGTATTGATGTTGCGATGAATCAAGACGCTAAGAATTGTCGACAGGAAGCCTCGGCGAATGCCGCGAGCGCGCAGAAACATGCAGAAATTTCCGTGCCATGGCCCTGCTGCTGGCGGCAGCCATGGCGCAGAACCTTTCCAATACCAGACCGCATACACGCTGTCACCCGCAGCGCCGCGATGGTAGTAAAGTCGGGTCATTCGCCGAAGTTGTCCTAAAGTGGTATCATCCAATTTACAAACCTGGTACTACCCGAGGATGCAAGATGGATGAACGTCTGCTGGCGCTGCGGCCAGACGAAACGGATGCCACGCCGATCTACCTGCAGGTCGCGCGCAGGCTGGGCGCGGCGATCCAGGGCGGGCAGTGGCGCGTGGGCGACGCGCTGCCTTCCGAGCGCACGCTGGTGGAATCGCTGGGGATCTCGCGCGTGACCGCGCGGCGCGCGCTGCAGGTGCTGGCCGAGGAAGGCGCGATCACGCGCAGCCGCGGCGCGGGCACCTTTATCGCGCCACGCCCGGAGCCCAGGGCGGCACGGCTGGATAACTTCAGCGAGCTGGCGCGCCGGCGCGGCATGACGCCGGCGAGCGAACTGGTGGCGTTCGAGCGCCGCCAGGCCACGGCGCCGGAGGCCGAGGCGCTGGCCCTGCGGACGGGTGAAGAGATCGTCAGGCTGACCCGGCTGCGCAAGGCCGACGGCCAGACCTTCTGGATGGACGTGACCACGCTGGCGCTGGCGGTACTGCCGGACGCCAGCGCCATCGGCGAATCACTCTATGCCTACCTGGAGCGGATCGGCCAGCCAGTGCTGCGCGTGACCGAGAAGCTGCGCGCGATCGTCGCCAGCGAGGAACTGGCCACGCGCCTGAATATCGCGCCGGGGGAACCGCTGCTGCATATCCTGCGCACCGGCTATACCCATGGCGACAAGCCGGTCGAACTGACTGACGCCTACTGCCTGAACGATTTCTACGAGCTCAAGCAGTAGCGGCCGGCCACAGGCGGCTCGACCGGGGCTGGGGTCGGGTCTTCCTCTGGCGGCAACGGCAAGTCCGGAGGGACGCCCGGCGGCCCGGGCTCTTCGACCGGGGGTACGGTATGGCGCGGCTGCTTGCGCGCACCGGCGTGGGGGTTCGGCAAGGCGGGCATGCGGGGTCTCCGTGGCCGGGTTTCCTCCTCATTGAAGCAAACCCGGCCGGTGCGCGCCAGTATTGATGCAGCCCCTGCTCAGGCGTGTTGCCGGCGCACGAAGAACAGCGCCGCGCCCACCGCCATCAGCACGCTGCCAAAGAAGCGGTTCTGCCAGCGCACCGCGCGCGCATTGCGGAACAGCCCCTGCATGCGCGAAGCCAGCAGCGCGTAGCCATGCATCACCACCAGGTCCACGCAGCACATGGTGGCCGCCAGGATCGCCAGCTGCAGCGCCAGCGGCCGGTTGGGATCGATGAACTGCGGCAGCACCGCGACCATGAAGATGATGCCCTTGGGGTTGGTCACATTGGTCAGCAGGCCGGTGCCAAAGCGCCGGCGCCGGCTCATCACCGCCACGCGCGCGGGGCGGCGCTGCCACTCTGGTTTGCGCCGCCCTCCACCTTCGCGCGCCATTGCTGCACGCCGAGGTAGATCAGGTACAGCGCGCCAATCGTCTTGACCACCATGAAGGCCTGCTCCGAGGCCAGCAGCAGCGCGCCCAGGCCGCCGCCCGCCACCAGCAGCACGATCACCAGCCCGGCCTGCAGGCCGAAGATGGTGGTGGTGGTCCTGCGCAGCCCGTACGAGAGCCCATGGCTCATCGACAGCACCGCGCCCGACCCGGGCGACACGGCGATCACCCAGCACGCGGCGAAATAAGCCAACCACACTTCCCAACGCATCCCAACTCTCCTTTGATGACAACCATGCCGGGGCCACAATCCCGCAGCCACGGCACAAACAATCTTTCCTGCGGCGCGGCGCGTCAGAACGGGTGGAAGCCGCCCAGGAACTGCTCCACCTGCTCGGCCTGGCGCGCGTCGCGCGCGGCATCGCCCGATTCCAGCACCACCGCCTGGTATGCGCGCGTACCCACGGCCACCAGGCGTGCCGTCAGCCGGCGCGGCGACTGGTCCTGCGGCGACACCCCGCTCGCCTGCACTTCCACGCCGGCAATCGGGCGGCCCGGACGGTCGGCGCTCATCACGGTGACGGGCCGCGCGCGCGGCTCGCCCGACGGCGTGCCAAGGTTGGCCAGCAGGCCGGCCTGCATCGCCGCCAGCGCCTCGCGCCGCAGCGCTTCGTCATCGGCGGGCAGCGTCACCACGCCCACGGCGAACAGCGTGTCGTCGATGCGCGCGGCTTCCATCGTCATCGGCAGCTTGCGACCGGCAATGGTCACGTCGCGAGCGGCGCTGGTGGGCTTGCCCGGATAGAGCGCGGCATAAGCGCCCTCGCCAGACTGGATGGTGCGCCAGTCAAAGCGCGGCGTACAGGCGCACAGGGCCAGTGCCAGCACGGCGGCACAGTACCGCAGCGGCCGGCGGACAGCGGCAGGAAAGCTCAGCGGGGGCGGCACAAGACGCATCGGGAATCCATGGGGGGACGGCGCGCGCAGGCTGCGGGCGGCGCTGGCGGGCGCCATCGCCTGCGGGCGGAAACCGGTATTATCCCCAAAGCGGCGCGCCAGTGCTTGCCGCGCCGCTCCCGCTACCCACCAGCCCCCGGTTTCCACCATGCCTGCCGCCCGCATCGCCCGCCACGCCTTTGCCATCACCAGCTTGCGCCGGGTGGCCGCGAGCGCGTTGCTGGCAGCCGCGACCGGCATGTCCGCAGCCGCCGCCAACCCCGCCCACCTGCCGCCGGCCACCGACCTGGGCGCCCACGGCACCGAGGCCGCGCGCCGCGGCGAGCCGCTGGTGGTACTGGTGTCGATGCCGGGCTGCAGCTATTGCGATACCGTGCGCCGCAACTACCTGGGCCCGCAGGCCGCCGCCGGCGAGATTGCCGTGCGCGAGCTCGACATGACCGCCGACACCCCGCTGCGCGATGCCGACGGCAGCCTGACCACCGCGCGCGCGCGGGCCCGGGCGCACCAGGTGCGGGTGGCGCCCACGGTGCTGTTCCTGGACCGCCAGGGCCGCGCCGCCGCCGGCCCGCTGCGCGGCATGCAGCCGGATTTCTACGGCGCCTACCTGGAACAGGCGCTGGACCAGGCACGCGCCGCCATCGCCACCCGGCGCTGAATGGATTGGGGCGCTTGCGGCAGATTGCCGCAGCCCGGCCCCGCGCAGCGCGCGAACGCCCGCGGCATTAGAATGTCCCATTGCTGACTGAACCTGCCTGACCCGGATTCCATGACCACTGCTGCCCCTGCCACCAAATCCTCCCGCAAGCCCTGGCCCATCGTCGCGGCGGTGGTCGTGCTCGCGCTGCTGGGCTGGTTCGGCTACCGCGCGCTGTCGCCGGCCAATACGGCCCCGGCGGCCACCTTCACGCTGCTGTCGGGTGAGAAGGTCAGTACCGCCGACCTCAAGGGCAAGGTCTACATGATCAACTTCTGGGCCACCAGCTGCGCCACCTGCGTCAAGGAAATGCCGGACATGGTCCGCACCTATGAGCAGTTCAAGGGCAAGGGGCTGGAATTCGTCGCCGTGGCGATGAACTATGACCCGCCCATGTATGTGATGAACTACGCCAGGACGCGCGGCCTTCCGTTCAAGGTCGCCATGGATTCCGACGGCGCCGCGGCCAAGGCCTTCGGCAATGTGCAGCTGACGCCGACCACCTTCGTGGTCGACAAGGACGGCCGCATCCTGAAGCGCTATGTGGGCGAGCCCGAGTGGGATGCGCTGCACAAGCTGCTGGATGGCGCGCTGGCAAAGTCCGCGTAACGCTCCCGGCGGCAACCGCTGCGAAAAGGTGCTCATCGAGCACCTTTTTTTGTTTTTATGCACGATCGCCAGGGCAGCAGGTTGCGTGACGCCCCTGTATGGATATACAGTTGGCGCCAGCCTTTTCTGAGTTTTCCGAGCCTTCCCCCGAGCCCTGCCTGTGACTTTGGACCTAGCCCCCGCCGCCGACCGCGCGGCCCCTGAAGCCGATGACGTCCCCGCCTACCTGTCCCGCCTCAACCCGGAGCAGCGCGCCGCGGTGGCGCATGGCAGTGACGCGCCGCTGCTGATCATCGCCGGCGCCGGCTCGGGCAAGACCAATACGCTGGCGCACCGCGTCGCGCACCTGGTGCTGGCCGGCGCCGATCCGCGCCGCATCCTGCTGCTGACGTTCTCGCGCCGCGCCGCGGCCGAGATGGGACGGCGCGTCGAGCGCATTGTCGACCAGGCACTGGGCACCCAGACCGGCGCGGGGCGCGCGGCGCTGCAGTGGTCCGGCACCTTCCACGCCATCGGCGCGCGCCTGCTGCGCGAATACGCCGAGACGCTGGGCCTGTCGCCCGCCTTCACCATCAGCGACCGCGGCGATGCCGCCGACCTGATGCACGTGGTGCGCCACGACCTGGGCCTGTCGGAGACCGCCAGCCGCTTCCCGAAGAAGGAAACCTGCCTGGCAATCTACTCGCGCGTGGTCAACACCCAGGCGCCGCTGGAAGACGTGCTCAGGCAGCAGTTCCCGCGCTACGCGATGTGGGCCGACGCGCTGCGCACGCTGTTCGCCGGCTATGTCGAAGCCAAGCAGAAGCAGCACGTGCTGGACTACGACGACCTGCTGCTGTACTGGGCGCAGGCGATGGCCGAGCCCACCATCGCGCAGGACATGGGCGCGCGCTTCGACCATATCCTGGTCGATGAATACCAGGACACCAATGCGCTGCAGGCGTCGATCCTGCTGGCCATGCGGCCGGACGGGCGCGGCCTGACCGTGGTGGGCGACGACGCGCAGTCGATCTACGCCTTCCGCGGCGCCACCGTGCGCAATATCCTCGATTTCCCGCAGCAGTTCACGCCGGCGGCGCAGCAGGTCACGCTATCGCAGAACTACCGCTCGACGCAGCCGATCCTGCAGGCCGCCAACGCGGTGATCGGGCTGGCTGCGGAGCGCTATACGAAGGATTTGTGGTCCGATCGTGCCTCGGCGGAAAAGCCCGGCGTGATCGTCGTCAACGATGAGGCCGACCAGGCCCGCTACGTGGTCGAGCAGGTGCTGGCGCGGCGCGAAGCCGGCCTGGCGCTGATGGCGCAGGCGGTGCTGTTCCGCGCCACCGACCACAGCGCGCAGGTGGAGATCGAGCTGGCGCGGCGCAATATCCCGTTCGTGAAGTTCGGCGGGCTGAAATTCCTGGAATCGACGCACGTCAAGGATGTGCTGGCCGTGGTGCGCTGGCTGGAAAACCCGCGCGACCGCATCGCGGGATTCCGCACACTACAGTTGCTGCCCGGCATCGGCCCCAAGACCGCCGCGCGCGTGCTCGATGCGATGGCCCTGGCCACCGAGCCCTTGTTCTCGCTGGAGGAATTCGAGCCGCCGCCGGCCGCAGCGCCCGCCTGGGCCGACCTGCTGGCGCTGGCGCGCGCGCTGATGGCGCCCACCTCGCCGTGGCCGTCCGAGTTCGAGCAGGTGCTGGCCTGGTACGCGCCGCACCTGGAGCGCCTGCACGACGACGCCGCCGCGCGCCAGGCCGACCTGCAGCAGCTGGAGCGCATCGCCGCCACCTATGGGGCGCGCGAGCGCTTCCTGACCGAGTTGACGCTGGACCCGCCCAGTGCCTCGAGCGATGAGTCCGGCGTGCCCTCGCGCGACGAGGACTACCTGATCCTGTCGACCATCCACTCGGCCAAGGGGCAGGAATGGAAGGCAGTGTATGTGTTGAACGCAGTGGACGGGTGCATGCCGAGCGATCTGGCGACCGGCACGACCGAGGAGATCGAGGAAGAACGGCGGCTGATGTACGTGGCGATGACGCGGGCCAAGGACCACCTGGATGTCATCGTGCCGCAGCGGTTCTATGTGCACCAGCAGGTGGGCTTTGGCGACCGGCATGTGTATGCGTCGCGCACGCGGTTCTTGCCCAACCGCGTGATGCCCAACTTCCACAGCCGCGCCTGGCCGCCCCCGCCGATGCCGGGCGAGGCACCGGCCAGGCCCGCGCTGGCGCCGGTGGACCTGGCCAGCCGGATGCGCAATATGTGGCGTTAAGTCAGGTCACCTTCCCCTGGTCACCTTCCTCAGGCCACTTTCTCCAGCAACAACCCCTTCAGGTACTCGCCTTCGGGAACGCCGCCAGCATCGGATGGTCCGTGCCCGCCGACAGCCGGCGCAGGATGCGCGCATCCGCACGCGCATCGGTCACCGCGCCCGCCACGATCTTCTGGAACAGTTCCATGCTGATCGCGCCCGAGCACGAGTAGGTGAACAGCAGCCCGCCCGGGCGCAGCAGCTGCATGCCGACCAGGTTGATTTCCTTGTAGGCACGCGCGGCGCGGTCGATATGCTGCGCCGACGGGGCGAACTTGGGCGGGTCCAGCACGATCAGGTCGAACTGGCGGCCCTCGGCGCGGAATTCACGCAAGGTCTTGAACACGTCGGCATCGAGCCAGGTGGCGCGCTCGGGTTCAAAGCCGTTGAGCGTGACATTGCCCGCGGCAATCTTCAGCGCCTCGCCCGACGAATCGATCGAGGTCACCGAGGTGGCGCCGCCGCGCAGCGCCGCCAGCGAGAAGCCGCCGGTATAGCAGAAGCAGTTCAGCACCTCGCGCCCGGCGGCCAGGTCGCCCACCAGCTTGCGGTTGTCGCGCTGGTCGACATAGAAGCCGGTCTTGTGGCCATGGCGCACGTCGACGTAGTAGCGCACGCCATGTTCGGTGACCGACAGCGCCGGATCCGGCTCGGCGCCGGCCAGCACGCCCGTCACCAGCTCCAGGCCTTCGCGCTGGCGCACGGCGGCATCGGAACGCTCATAGACATTGGGGCAGCCGGTCTCCTTGACCAGCGCCTGCACGATCGCGGTCTTCCAGTGTTCCACGCCGGCCGCATTGAACTGGCATACCAGCTGGCCCTTTTCACCATTGCCGTAGTAGTCGACGATCAGGCCGGGCAGCCGGTCGGATTCGCCGAAGATCAGCCGCACCGCGTCGCTGTCCTTCACCCATTGGCGCCGGTAGGCAATGGCCGCGGCCACGCGGCGCTTGAACAGGGCGTGGTCGACCGGCTCGTTCTCGTCGAAGGTCCACGCGCGCGCGCGGATCTGCGACTCGGGACTGTAGGCTGCCTTGGCCAGGAAGCGGCCGTCGGCGGCGCGCACGATCACGGTCGCGCCCGGCTCGCAGCGCCCTTCGGTCGTGGCAATGCCGGTGGCGTAGATCCACGGATGGCGGCGCAGCAGGGATTTTTCCTTGCCGGGTTTCAGGGTGATGGTGTTCATGTTGGTATGGGGAAACAGCGGACGCGCGGCAGCAGAGGCTGGCGAGAATGCGTCAAGGCGGCTCCCCTCCCGCACGCGGGAGAGGGGAGCAAACAGAGCGGAAGAGAAAGTCTTGCGGCGTTACCGCTTACAGCACCACCTTCACCATCGGATGCGCAGTCAGCGCCCTGTACAAGTCGTCCAGCTGCTCGCGGCTGGTCACCCACACCGTCACGGTCAGCCCCAGGTAGTTGCCCTTGCTCGACGGACGCATCTCCATCTTGCCGGCGTGGAAGTCCGGGTCGAACTCCTGCACCAGCGCGACGATGGCCTCGGCAAAGCCGTCCTGCATCGAGCCCATTACCTTGATCGGGAAATGGCTGGGGTATTCGATCAGCGACTGCTCCGGCGGGATATCGCCGGGCTTGCCGCCGCTGCCTTGGTTGTCGGTAGTCATGTCGGATTCTCCGGCACGAAACCGGCGCGCTGCATGGCGCGCCGGCTTGCGCGCATTCAGGTCACTTGCGCTTGAACCACAGGCGGATGGTGTCCCACAGGCGGCCGAAGAAGCCGGCCTCGGGCACTTCTTCCAGCGCCACCACCGGGAACTCCGCCACCTTGTTGGTGCCGTCCATCAGCTTGACCATGCCCACCTGCTGGCCCGCCGAGATCGGCGCGATCAGCAGTTCCTGGCGCTCCAGCACCGGCTTGAGGCGCCCGCCGGTGCCCTTGGGCACGGTGACGAAGGTCTCGTTCTGCACCCCGATCTTGACCGTGCCGCTCTTGCCCTTGTAGATGTCCGGCGTGGCCAGCACCTGGCCCTTGTCGTACAGGCGCAGCGTGTCGAAGAACTGGAAGCCGTAGTTGAGGATCTTCAGGCTTTCCTGCGTGCGCACCTGTTCGGTGGTGGTGCCGATCACGACCGAGATCAGGCGGCGCTGCCCATTGGGCACATTGGCCAGCGGGCGCTGGGCCGACGAGACCAGGCAATAGCCGGCGGACTTGGTGTGGCCGGTCTTGACGCCGTCCACGGTCGGGTCGATGTAGAGCAGGCGGTTGCGGTTGGGCTGCCTGATCTTGTTATAGGTGAACTCCTTCTGCGAGTACATGCTGTAGTACTCGGGGAAGTCCTTGATCAGGCGCGTGGTCAGCGTCGCCAGGTCCACCGCGGTGGTGTAGTGGTTCGGGTCGGGGATGCCGTCGGTGTTGGTGAAGTGGGTGTTCTTCAGGCCCATGCGCTGGGCCTCGCGGTTCATCATCGCGACGAAGCCCTCTTCCGAGCCGCCCACGGCCTCGGCCAAAGCCAGCGCGGCGTCGTTGCCCGACTGCACGATCAGGCCCAGCAGCAGGTCCTGCACGGTAACCGGCTTGTTGGGCTCGATGAACATGCGCGACTCGTCGCTTTTGACCTTCAGCACAAGGTTCGTCGGCACCACGGACTGGTCCAGCGTCAGGCGCTTTTCCTTGAGTGCCTCGAACGCCAGGTAGGCGGTCATCAGCTTGGTCAGCGAGGCCGGCTCGATGCGCGCGTCGGCGTTCTGCGACGCCAGGGCCTGGCCGCTGGTCACGTCATACAGCATCCACGACTTGGCAGCGACCTGCGGCATCGGCACGCCCTGTGCCAGGACGGCGGCGGGCGCGGCGGCCAGCGTGACGGCAGCAACGATGGCGGCGGGTGCAAAAGCGGACGAAAGGCGTGTCGTGGCTCTATTCAGCATGTTTCTGTTTTCCGACAGTAAAAAGGTGGCGCGGGATGGTCCGGGATGGCGGCGTGCCGGCCTTACCGGTCCCACGCATTGACGACGAGCTGCTTGATCAGGTGCAGCTTGCGGTGAAAGAAATGGTCGGCGCCGGGGATCACGATCACCGGCAGCTCCTGCGGGCGGGCCCAGTCGAATACGCTCGCCAGCGGCACGGTGTCGTCCTGTTCGCCATGGATCACGATGGTGTCGGCCGGGACCTCGGCCACCTGCCAGCGGCTGGCGGCGGTGCCCACCAGCACCAGGCGCTGCGCGGGCGTGCCGGCCTCGGCCAGGCGGCGTGCCACGTGAGTGGTGACGAAGCTGCCGAACGAGAATCCGCCCATGGCCAGCGGCAGCGTTGCCGCCTGTGCCGACCACGCGGTCTGCTGGCGCATCCAGGCCACCACGGCCAGCAGGTCGTCCTGCTCGGCGATGCCGTTGTCATGCTCGCCGGCGCTGCCGCCCACGCCGCGGAAGTTGGGGCGCACCGTGGCATAGCCCAGCTGCACGAAGCTGCGCGCCAGCGTCTGCGCGACCTTGTTGTCCTTAGTGCCGCCGAACAGCGGATGCGGATGCGCCACCAGCGCCAGGCCGCGCGGCTCACCTTGCGGCAGGTCTACCGAGAGATCGATCGCACCGGCGGGACCGGCGATGGAAAGTACCTGGGTATGCGCGTTCATGATGGCGGTCAGGATGGCGGTGAAGCAAGCGCCCGGCGGGAAGCCCGGGCAAAAAATGAAAAAACCGTCCGGCTGGCGGGCGGCGGGGCAATACAGCAAAGCGGCAAAACAGGGAAACAACAAGCCGGCATGCGCCGGCTTCGGTTCGTTCAGCGGTCCACCATCAGCCGTTCGACAGGCTTGCCCTTCATCAGGTGGCTGTCGATGATTTCGTCGATGTCGTGCTCATCGACAAAGGTGTACCAGATGGCCTCGGGGTAGACCACCAGCACCGGGCCGAGTTCACAACGGTTCAGGCAGCCTGCCTTGTTGATGCGCACCCGGCCTTCGCCGCCGGCGATGCCCAGTTCCTTGCAACGCTTCTTGGCGTATTCCTGCATCGCCTGGGCGTTGTGGTTGGCGCAGCAGTTCTCGCCGGCCTCGCGCTGGTTCAGGCAGAAGAAGACGTGGTGCTGGTAGTAGCTGCTCATGCGTGCGGTGTGAGAAGGCGGCCCCGGACGGCGGTACGGCCCGGACGGCATTGAACGGAAGCTCGGAATTATACGGTGTCGCGGCGGCATGGCCGCGATGGCGGCGCCCTGGCACGGCCGTGGAAGTTGCCGCCGGCCCCCGGTGGGTGGCGCTTCGCGCACCCGCGATGCATCCGGCATTCCGAAACCCCGGAGTCGCACCGTCCGGATTTCCGGAATCCCGGAGGCCGCGCACCCCTGCCAGGCCGGCGTTTCCTTGTGAATCAACCAGTTAGCAATGCTGGTTTGACTGGCACGGCGGTTGCGAATTCCCGTCCCTGAACGCGCCGCAACCGCGACGGCGCGCGCCCGCGCGGCCCCGCCCGGGTACGGTCAACACCGAGGACGACATCATGAGAAAACCCTTCTACAAGATCCTGTACGTGCAGGTCCTGCTCGCCATCTGCGTCGGTATCCTGCTTGGCCACTACTGGCCCGACACCGGCGTGGCCATGAAGCCGCTGGGCGATGGCTTTATCAAGCTGATCAAGATGATCATCGGCCCGATCATCTTCTGCACCGTGGTGACCGGCATCGCCGGCATGAGCGACATGAAGAAGGTCGGCCGCGTCGGCGGCAAGGCGCTGCTGTACTTTGAAGTGGTGTCGACCTTCGCGCTGCTGATCGGCCTGGGCGCCGCGCACCTGCTCAAGCCGGGCGTGGGCTTCAACATCGACCCGGCCACGCTCGACACCAAGGCCATTGCCCAGTACGTGTCCAAGGCGCACGGCCAGAGCACGGTCGAGTTCCTGATGCACATCATCCCGGACACGGTCTTCAGCGCCTTCGCCAACGGCGACATCCTGCAGATCCTGCTGGTATCGCTGTTTTTCGGCTCCGCGCTGGCCGTGCTCGGCGAGCGCGCGCGCATCGTGGTGCAGCTGATCGAGCAGGTCTCCAAGGTGTTCTTCCATATCGTCCACGTGATCACCAAGGTGGCCCCGATCGGCGCCTTTGGCGCGATGGCCTTCACCATCGGCAAGTACGGCCTGGGCTCGCTGGTGCCGCTGCTCAAGCTGATCGGCACCTTCTACTTCACGGCCATCGTATTCGTGGTGTTCGTGCTGGGCACGGTGGCGCGCCTGACCGGCTTCAGCATCCTGCGCTTCATCTCGTACATCAAGGAAGAGCTGCTGATCGTGCTGGGCACCAGCTCGTCGGAAGCGGCGCTGCCGCACATGATGGAGAAGCTGGAAAAGCTCGGCTGCTCGCGCTCGGTAGTGGGCCTGGTGGTGCCCACCGGCTACTCGTTCAACCTGGACGGCACCAACATCTACATGACGATGGCGGTGATCTTCATTGCACAGGCAACCGGCATCGAGCTGACGCTGATGCAGCAGCTGACCATCCTGACAGTGGCGATGATCACCTCCAAGGGCGCCAGCGGCGTGACCGGCTCGGGCTTCATCACGCTGGCCGCGACGCTGGCGGTGGTGCCGACCATCCCGGTGGCGGGCATGGTGCTGATCCTTGGCATCGACCGCTTCATGAGCGAGTGCCGTGCGCTGACCAACATCATCGGCAACGGCGTGGCCACGGTGGTGGTCTCGGCATGGGAGCGCGAGCTTGACCGCAAGAAGCTCAACCGTGTGCTGCAACATGGCGGCCGCGATGCTGAAGTACTGGCCGACGCCGGCCAGAACGTCTGACGCCGCGCGGGCGGCTGCCCCGGCCGCCCGCCAGCGGGTATCATCGGCGCGACAGCCTTCGCGCGCGCCGATGCCACACTCCGACGACTTTCTCGCCGTGCATGACCCCGCCGCCCCGTCTGCCGCGCATCCGGCCCATGCGCCGGACAGCGGCAACGGCCGCTGGTGGGGCTTTGCGGTCGCCCTGGCCGCGGGCCTGCTGCTGCTGTGCGCGCTGACCTGGCTGGTCTCGGTCCAGCGCGGCCTGGCCAGCCTGCAGCAAAGCACGGCCACGCGCGCCGACCGCTACGCCGCCACGCTGGAAAGCACCCTCGACCGCTACGAATTCCTGCCCGCGCTGGTCTCGCTGCACCCCTTCGTGCGCGGGCTGCTGGACTCCCCCAACGACCCGCAACGCGTGGCCGCCGCCAACCAGTACCTGGCGGAGGTCAACCGCCGCGCGCATGCCTCGGCCACCTATGTGATCGCCGCCAACGGCATTGCGCTGGCGGCCAGCAACCACGGCGAGCCCGGCAGCTTTGTCGGCACCGACTACCGCTTCCGCCCCTACTTCCAGGCCGCCGCCGGCGGCAAGATGGGGCGCTTCTATGCCATCGGCATCACCAGCGAGGAGCCCGGCTATTACCTCGCGCAGCCGGTCGAGTCCGGCGGCAAGGTCATCGGCGTGACCGTGGTCAAGCTCAACCTGGAGTGGTTCCAGCGCGCCGGCGGCGGCGCCGAGCCACTGATGGTCAGCGACGACCATGGCGTGATCTTCCTGTCGTCGGTGTCGGCCTGGCAGTACCGCACCCTGCGCCCGCTGCCGCCGGCGCTGCAGGCCGAGCTGGAAAAGACCCGCCAGTACCACGGCCGCGCGGTGACGCCGCTGCCGCTGGAGCCGCTGACCTCGCCGGTCACGCGCTGGCTGGCGGACACCACGCTGGCCGACGGCGCGCGGCTGGTGCGCGTGCGCGACGAATCGCCCGCCGCCAAGACCACCTTTGCCCCGGACGGCGCCGAGCGCGCCGACCGCTACCTGGAACTGGACCGCACCGTCGGCCCGGCTGGCTGGACCATGCAGGTGATGGCGCCGCTGGAGCCGGTGCTGGCCAATGCGCGCAACGCCACCGTGGCGGCAGCGCTGGCCTATGCCTGCATCTGCCTGCTGCTGGTCAACTGGCGCCAGCGCCGCCAGCGCGCGCGCGACATGCAGTACAGCCGCCGGCTGCTGGAGGCAGCCTACGACCAGCTGGAGCGCCGCGTCGAGGCCCGCACCGCCGACCTGATGGCGATCAATGAGAAGCTGGAAGACGAAGTGGCGGAGCGTACCCGTGCTGAAAGCGAGCTGCGCGCGGCCCAGGACGAACTGGTGCAGGCCAGCAAGCTGGCCGCGCTGGGGCAGATGGCAGCCGGCATCACGCATGAGCTGAACCAGCCGCTGGCGGCGCTGCGCACGTTCTCGGACAACACCCGCGTGCTGCTGGAGCGCGGCCAGCTGGCCGCGGCCGAAGGCAACCTGACCGCCATTGCTGACCTGACCGAGCGCATGGGCAAGATCACCAGCCAACTCAAGCTGTTCGCCGGCAAGGCCCGCCCGGTGCGCCGGCCGGTGGCGCTGCGCGCCGCGGTCGATCACGTGCTGGCGCTGCTGGCGCCGCGGCTGGGCGCGGTCACGGTCAGCATCACCGGCCTGGACGCCCTGCCCGGGCTGGCCGTGCGCGCCGATGAGCTGAAGCTGGAGCAAGTGCTGCTGAACCTGCTGGGCAACGCGCTGGATGCGATCGCGGCGGCCGCGCCGGCGCAGGGGCAGATCGATCTCGAGGTGCAGGCAGAGGACCACGCCGTCACCATCGTCGTGCGCGACAACGGCACCGGCATCACGCCGGAAGCGCTGCCGCGCCTGTTCGAACCCTTCTTCACCACCAAGGAAACCGGGCAGGGCCTGGGGCTGGGGCTGGCGATCTCGTCGTCGATCGTGCGCGAGTTCGGCGGCCAGCTGAGCGTGGCCAACATGCCCGGCGGCGGCGCGCGGTTCACGCTGGTGCTGGCGCGCGCCCCCGCCATCGATCCAGCGCCATCGGTTTCCGCCTCTCAATGAGTATTGCCATGCAAGACGGTCTGCGTGTCCTGTTTGTCGAAGACGAGCCGCTGGTGCGCCAGGCCACCGCGCAGAGCCTGGAGCTGGCCGGCTTCGCGGTGCTGGCGCTGCCCTCGGCCGAGGCCGCGATCCCGCACCTGCACGGCGCCTTTGCCGGCGTGGTGGTGACCGACGTGCGCCTGCCCGGCGCCAGCGGGCTGGACCTGCTGCAGCACTGCCGCAACGCCGCGCCGGGCGTGCCGGTGATCCTGGTGACCGGCCACGGCGACATCACCATGGCCGTGCAGGCCATGCGCGAAGGCGCCTACGACTTTATCGAAAAGCCCTTCGGCGCCGACCGCCTCACCGACACCGTGCGCCGCGCGCTGGAACGGCGCGCGCTGGAGCTTGAAAATCAAGCCTTGCGCCGCGAACTGGCCGGCCCCGCCGCGGGCACGCGCATCATCGGCCGCTCGCCCGCGATCGGGCAGGTGCGCGCGCTGGTGGCCAATGTCGCGCCCACCGACGTGCCGGTGATGATCAACGGCGAGACCGGCACCGGCAAGGAACTGGTGGCGCGCAGCCTGCATGCGCTGTCCGGCCGCGCCGAAGGCCCGTTTATCGCGCTGAACTGCGGCGCGGTGCCCGAGGCCATCTTTGAGAGCGAGATGTTCGGCCACGAGGCCGGCGCCTTCACCGGTGCCGGCAAGCGCCGCATTGGCAAGCTCGAGCACGCCTCGGGCGGCACGCTGTTCCTCGACGAGATCGAGAGCATGCCGCTGGCGCTGCAGGTCAAGCTGCTGCGGGTGCTGCAGGAAGGCTCGCTGGAGCGGCTGGGGTCAAATGCCTCGGTGAAGATCGATGTGCGCATCGTCGCCGCGGCCAAGGGCGACATGGATGCGCTGGTGGCGCAGGGCAGCTTCCGCGAAGACCTGTACTACCGGCTGAACGTGGTCACCATCGCGCTGCCGCCGCTGCGCGAACGGCGCGAGGACATCGTGCCGCTGTTCGAGCATTTCTCGCTGGTGTCCGCGGTGCGCTACCAGCGGCCGGCGCCGATCCTGTCCGAGGCGCAACGCCAGGCCCTGGCCCAGCGTCCCTGGCCGGGCAATGTGCGCGAGCTGCGCAATGCCGCGGACCGGATGGTGCTGGGCGTGCCGGAGGGCGGGCAGGCGGGCGCGCAGGCCGCGGCCCCCGATGAAGCCGCGCCGCTGCGCGAGCGGATGGAGCACTTCGAGCGCGCCGTGATTGCGGATGCCCTGGCGCGCACCGGTGGCGCGGTCAGCCAGGCGGCGGACTTGCTGCAGGTTGGCAAGGCTACGCTCTATGACAAGATCAAGCGCTACGGGCTGTGATGTCATGCGGCCTTCATTGCGCTGCCATGCCGCCGTCACATTGGCGGCCTATGCTTCGTTGGCGGCTGCGGCATTGGCAGGTGCCCGCCGTGCGTATCAATCTTCGTGGTAATTGACGGCCCCGCGTATGCGGGGCGTTTTTTTGGCTATTCACCGCGCCCCGCCGCTTCACACTCCCCACACATTGCCCTCACCCCAGCTGGCCAGACTGGAGCCCTTCCATCTCCGGGAACTGCCATGCCCTCGTTCGACTACGACATCGTCATCGCCGGCGCCAGCTTTGCCGGCGCCGCCTGCGCCCTGGCCGCGGCACGCGCCGGCCTGCGCGTGCTGGTGCTGGAACGCAAGACCGATCCGGGCGACAAGCTCCACACCACCGGCATCCTGGTCAAGGAAGCCACCGAGCAAACCTGGCTGGGCCGCGCGCCGGCCGATTGCGTGCACCGGGTGGAGCAGGTGCGGCTGTACTCGCCCAAGCTGCGCAGCATCGACCTGAGCGCGCCGGGCTATTACTTCCATACCACCGATACACCGCGGCTGATGCGCTGGCTGGCCGCTGAGCTGGTCCGCCACCGGGTCGAACTGCGCCTGGGCCAGGCGTTTGTGGGCGCGGTGCCGCGCAACGGTGGCTGGCATGTGACCGGCGTGGGCAACACGCGCTATCTGGTCGGCGCGGACGGCGCGAAATCGCGCGTGGCGCAGTGTGCCGGGCTGGGGCGCGTGCACAGCTTCCTGTATGGCGTGGAATACGAGTTTCCGGGACTGGCGCTGCCCGAGCCCGGCGCGCTGCACTGCTTTATCACCCGGCGCTTCGCGCCCGGCTATATCGGCTGGATTGCGCAGAACCCCACCGGCGTGCAGGCCGGCCTGGCGCTGCGCTACCTGCCGCGTTACGGCCGCGCGCCCGACCTGGACGGGCTGCTGGCGCATGTGCGCGAGCGCGCCGGCCTGCCGCAGCTGGCGCAGCCGGCGGCGACACGCGCGGGCCTGATCCCGTGCGGCGGCCCGGTTTTCCCGCTGGCGCGCGACGGCGTGATCCTGACGGGAGATGCCGCCGGCATCGTGTCGCCGGTCACCGCGGGCGGCATCCACTATGCCTTTGCCCATGGCGAGTCGGTCGGCCAGGCCGTGGCGGCGCACCTGCTGCGCGGCGGTCCGGCCCCGGAAGCCGTCGCCACCGCCAGCGCGCCCCGCTTTCGCGCCAAGCGTGCGCTGCGCTGGATGTTCGACCGCTTCCAGTGCGACTGGCCCTTCGACCTGATGCTGTACTCGCCGCCACTGCGCTGGGCCGCGGAGCAGATCTATTTCCACAAGCGCCGCGGCGGCGAACCGGCGCCGCCGGCCCGCACGGCGGCCAGCGTCTGACCGGCTAGAATGCCGGGCATGGAACAACCGCGGATCCTGGTGGTGGAAGACGAGCAGGCCATCGCCGACACCATTCTCTATGCCCTGCGCACCGACGGCATGCTGGCCGAGCACTGCACGCTGGGCGGCGCCGCGCTCGAGCGCATGCGCGCCGGCCCGGCCGACCTGGTGATCCTGGACGTGGGCCTGCCGGATCTGAGCGGCTTCGAGGTCTGCCGCACGCTGCGCACCTTCTGCGATGCGCCGGTGATCTTCCTGACCGCGCGCCATGAAGAGATCGACCGCATCGTCGGGCTGGAGATCGGCGCCGACGACTACGTGGTCAAGCCCTTCTCGCCGCGCGAGCTGGCCGCGCGCGTGCGCGCCATCCTGCGCCGGGCGCGCGGCGGCAGCACAGCAGTTGCGAAGGGCGACGAGGCCGCCGGCTTCACCCACGACAAGGACGGCGCGCGCCTGGCCTACCGCGGCCGCTGGCTGGAGCTGACCCGCTACGAGTACCTGCTGCTGGCCTGGCTGGTCGCGCATCCGGGCCGCATCTACTCGCGCGCGCAGTTGATGGAGTGCGTCTGGGAAGACGCGCTCGACACCAGCGACCGCACCGTCGACACCCATGTCAAGACCCTGCGCGCGAAGCTGCGGGAGGCCAGCACAGGGGCCTCGCCAGACGGCGCCGGGCGCATCCGCACCCATCGCGGCATGGGCTATTCGCTGGAACCCTGAGCGCACGCCATGCATATCGGCCTGCGCATATTCTTCGGCTTCTTCCTGATCGTGGGACTGGCCACGGTGCTGACGCTGCGCGTGTTCGTGCAGGAGGTCAAGCCCGGCGTGCGCCAGGCCATGGAAGACACGCTGATCGATACCGCGCACGTGCTGGCGGCGCTTGCCGCCGACGACATGAAGGCCGGCCGCATTGCCCACGGCGATTTCGCGCGGCACATGGCGGCGCTGCGCGACATGCCGGTGGACGCCGATGTGTCGGGCCTGCACAAGGACAGCATCGGCTACCGCGTCTACGTGACCGATGCCAGGGGCATCGTGCGCTTTGACTCCACCGGCACTGACGTGGGCCACGACTATTCGCGCTGGAACGATGTCTACCTGACGCTGCGCGGCAAGTACGGCGCACGCAGCACGCGCACCAACCCCGACGACGAGGCCAGCACTGTGATGCACGTGGCCGCGCCAATACGCGACGGGGACGGCGGGCGCATCATCGGCGTGCTGACCGTGGCCAAGCCCAATGCGGCGATGGCGCCCTTTATCGAGCGCAGCCAGCGCAAGATCCTGCTCTACGGCGGCCTGCTGATCGGCGCTGCTTGCGTGATCGGGCTGGCCTGCACGCTGTGGCTGGCGCATGGACTGAGCCGGCTGCGCGGATATGCGCGCGCGGTGGCGGCCGGCGAGCGCGCCGAGATGCCGCTGCGCGGCGGCGGCGAGCTGGCCGAGCTGGGCCGCGCGGTGCAGGGCATGCGCGAGCGGCTGGAAGACAAGCAGTATGTCGAGCACTACATCCACACGCTGACGCATGAGATGAAAAGCCCGCTGGCCGCGATCGGCGGCGCCGCCGAGCTGCTGCAGGAAGCGATGCCGGCGTCGGACCGCCAGCGCTTCGTTGCCAATATCCGCGCCCAGTCGGGCCGGCTTGAAACCATGATCCGCAAGCTGCTGGCACTGGCCGACGTGGAGCAGCGCCAGCGCCTGGAAGTGCGCGAGCCGGTGCGGCTGGCCCCGCTGCTGGCCCAACTGGGCAGCGAGCTGGAACCGCGCGCGCGCCAGCGCGGCGTGACGCTGCGGCTGGCCGCCGACGCCAGCCCGGACCTGGTCGCCGGCGATCCGTTCCTGCTGCGCCAGGCCATCGCCAACCTGCTGGAGAACGCCATCGACTTCGCCCCGCCGGACAGTGAAGTCACGGTGCGGCTGGAGCGCCGCGGCGGCGCGCTGGCCATCGCCGTGGCCGACCAGGGCCCGGGCATCCCCGACTACGCCCTGCCGCGCGTGTTCGAGCGCTTCTACTCGCTGCCACGCCCGCACGGTGCGGACAAGAGCACCGGCCTGGGCCTGTGCTTTGCACGCGAGGTGGCAACGTTGCATCATGGCGATGTAACGCTGGCCAACCGCCCTGGCGGCGGCGCGCTGGCGGAACTGACCCTTCCGGCCGGGTAGTTCCACGAGGTGACCGGGTCGGCATAGACTGGGGCTTCTAACGTGACCGCGCAGAAACTCCCTATAATCGAACGACCGTTCATTTAGGGCGCCCGCGAGGTGCCCGCCCAGTAGTTCAGGAGACACCATGCCCGCCGCCAAGCAACTGCCCCAGGCCCTGCAGAACCTGGCCCTGCCCGTCATCGCCTCGCCCATGTTCATCGTCAGCTACCCGGAGCTGGTGCTGGCGCAGTGCAAGGCCGGCATCGTCGGCTCGTTCCCGGCGCTCAATGCGCGCCCGGCGGAGCTGCTCGACGAGTGGCTCACCCAGATCGAAGGCGAGCTGGCCACCTTCAAGGCCGCCAACCCGGGCGCGCAGGTGGGCCCGGTCGCGGTCAACCAGATCGTGCATACCTCGAACGCACGGCTCGAACACGACGTGAAGGTGTGCGTGGACCACCAGGTGCCGATCTTCATCACCTCGCTGCGCGCCCCCGTCAAGGAGATGATCGACGCGGTGCACAGCTACGGCGGCATCGTGCTGCATGACGTGATCAGCATGCGTCATGCCGAAAAGGCGATCGAGGCCGGCGTCGACGGCCTGATCCTGGTGGCGGCCGGCGCCGGCGGCCATGCCGGCATGCTGTCGCCGTTCGCGCTGGTGGGCGAGGTGCGCAAGATCTTCGACGGCCCGATCGCGCTGTCGGGCTCGATCGCCACCGGCGAGGCGGTGCTGGCCGCGCAGGCCATGGGCGCGGACTTTGCCTACGTGGGCACGCGCTTTATCGCCTCGCAGGAGGCCCACGCGGCAGAAACATACAAGCAGTCGATCACCAGCTCGGCCGCCGCCGATATCATCTACACCAACCTGTTCACCGGCGTGCACGGCAACTACATCCGCGAAAGCATCAGCAACGTGGGGCTGGATCCGGACAACCTGCCGGTGGCCGACAAGAGCAAGATGGACTTCTCCAGCGGCGCCTCCAAGGCCAAGGCGTGGAAGGACGTCTGGGGCGCCGGCCAGGGCGTGGGCCAGATCCACGACATCCCCACCGCCGGCGAAATCGTCACGCGCATGAAAGCGGAGTACGATGCCGCCAAGGCGCGCCTGGGTATCGCGCGCTGACCGAAGCCATCACTGGGCCGCTGTTGCGGCCCTTCATTCATCCATTGCCAGCGCCAAGCCCCGCCACCCCGCCAGATTCCGCTCCGGACGCCGACGCCACGCTGAGCCGCCGGCAACAGGCGCTGCGCGCCATGTGGGTGGTGCTGGGCGGGATCAGCCTGCTGCTGGGCGTGATCGGCATCTTCCTGCCGGTGCTGCCGACCACGCCATTCGTGCTGCTGGCCGCGGCATGCTTCGCGCGGGGGTCCCGGCGATTCCATGAATGGCTGCTGGGGCATCCCCGCTTCGGGCCGCTGGTCAGCGACTGGCAGCGCTATCGCAGCATTCCCTTGCGGGCCAAGTGCCTGGCGTTGTCGATGATGTGGGTGTCGATGGGCACCACCGCATGGCTGCTGCGCGGGCGGCCGCTGGCGTCGGCGGCGTTGCTGGCTTGTGCGGTGGGGGTGAGTGTGTGGATGGTCAGGCTGCCGACGCGGCCGGTGGAGGGAGGGAAGTCCTGACCTGCCCTGCATCAAAGGCCCCGCCCATGCGAGGCCTCTGACTTGTCTTCAATCGTATCGCCGCGCATCCTCAATCAGCTTCCCATCCTGCGGCAACGAGCCCGTCGCCACGAAGGCCACTTCACCGCGCAGCCGCATCACTTCGCGCAGCGATTCCGCCACCGCACGCTGCAAGTCACCATCCTCGCGCGTAGCCTCGCAGCGCAGCGTCATCACGTCCGCGCCAGGGTCGCCAGTCACCACCAGCCGCGCCGCGCGAATCTCCGGATGCCGCCGCAGCACATCCGCCACCTGCCCAGGATGCACGAACATGCCCTTGACCTTGGTGGCCTGGTCGGCACGGCCCAGCCAGCCCTTGAGCCGGATGTTGGTGCGCCCGCACGGGCTGGGCCGTTGCGACGACTCCGCGACGATGGCCGAGAGGTCGCCGGTGCTGAAGCGGATCAACGGGTAGTCGCCGTTGCCCAGCACCGTCACCACCACCTCGCCGGTTTCGCCTTCGGGCATCGGCCGAGAACCGCCGGGCTCGACGATCTCTACCAGCACGCCCTCGTCCACCACCCAGCCGTCGCCACCCTCGGTCTCATAGGCAATCAGGCCGACATCCGCGGTGCCATACATCTGCTGCACCCGTACGCCGCGCGCCTGGAACCAGGCACGCAGCGACGGCGGCAGCGCCTCGCCCGAGACCAGCGCCTTGGCCAGGCTGGCGCAGGGCGTGCCGAGCTCGTCGCCGCGCTCCAGCAGCAGCTTCAGGAACGACGGCGTGCCGGCATAGGCGGTGGGCTGCAGGCTGGCCAGCGCCTGCACCTGCGAATCGGTCTGGCCGACACCGGCCGGGAACACGCAGCAGCCCAGCCGGTGCGCGCCGGTCTCCATCATCATGCCGGCCGGGTGAAGTGGTAGGAGAAGGTGTTGTAGACCAGCTCGCCGGCGCGGAAGCCCGCCGCATGCATGGCGCGGGCCACGCGCCACCAGTCGGCGTCATGGCCGTCGGGTTCGTGGATCGGGCCGGGCGACTGGAACACATGGCGCAGCTTGCCCAGCGGCGTCGCGTTGAGCCCGCCCAGCGGCGGCAGCGCGCGCTGGCGCGCGGTCAGGTCCGACTTGCGCGTGACCGGCAGCGCCGCCAGCGCAGCGCGCGAGGTCACCAGCCGCGGATCGACCCCGCTCAGCATCTCGGCAAAGTAAGGCGCGTTGTCGCGCGCATGGGCCACCTGGCGTGCCAGGGCGGCAAGGAGCGCCTGCTCGCGGACTTCCGGCGCGCGGTTTCGAGCGAATCGAAGTATTCTGGCATGGTGCTGTGCGTCAGGGAAATGGATGCGGCATGCCGCCGCGCCGCCGGCGCGTGGTGGCAATGCCGGATAAATTGGGCCGGCTTGCGTCGGCTCAGGCCAGCCAGCGCTTCCTGCGCCGGTAGCTCTTCACATCGCGGAACGACTTGCGCCCGGCACCGTCGTCCGCATCGTTGGCCGCCACGCCCAGGTAGAACTCCTTGACATCCTCATTGGTGCGCAGCGATTCGGCGTCGCCGTCCATCACCACGCGGCCGTTTTCCAGGATGTAGCCGTAGTCGGCATAGCGCAGCGCCACCATGGTGTTCTGCTCGGCCAGCAGGAAGCTGACGTTCTCGCGTGAATTCAGGCCGCGCACGATCTCGAAGATCTCCTCGACGATCTGCGGCGCCAGCCCCATTGAAGGCTCGTCCAGCAGGATCATCGCGGGCTTGGCCATCATGGCCCGGCCGATCGCGCACATCTGCTGCTCGCCGCCGGAGGTGTAGCCCGCCTGCGACTTGCGGCGCGTCTTCAGCCGCGGGAAGTACTCGTAGATCTTTTCCAGCTCGTCGCGCGTCTGGCCGCGCGACAGGCCGCGCGTGTAGGCGCCGGTGAGCAGGTTCTCTTCGATGGTCAGGTGCGCGAAGCAGTGGCGCCCTTCCATCACCTGGATCACGCCGCGGCGCACCAGGTCGTTGGCGTGAGCTGGTCGACGCGGTCGCCGCGATATTCGATCGAGCCCTTGGTGACATCGCCGCGCTCGGCCTGCAGCAGGTTGGAGATGGCCTTGAGCGTGGTGGTCTTGCCCGCGCCGTTGGCGCCGAGCAGCGCCACGATCTTGCCTTCCGGCACTTCGAGCGAGACGCCCTTGAGCACCAGGATCACGTGATCGTAGATGACTTCGGTATTGTTGACGGACAGAAGGCTCATGGTGCGGCTCGTGTTGGTCAGACGGTTCAGCTCAGGCGGGCATGCGGCGCCAGCACCGCATGCCCGCCAGGTTGCTATCAAGATTTCGTGCAAGCCGGGGTAATCCCCTTCTCCTTCGCGTACTGCGCCGCCGTGGCCTTGAACAGCGGGTGGATCAGGCTCTTGTTGCCCTCGATCCAGTCCGACACCACCACCCACTTGGTGCCGTCCCACTGCTGGATCTTCACCTTGCCCGAGCCCTCGTGGTTGTCACAGCTGGTCTTGATCTCGGGCAGCAGGCCGGTGGCGCCCAGTTGCTGCAGGCGCGCGTTGGTCAGGTTCAGGTTCTCGAAGGCCCAGCGCATCTGCTCGCCGGTCATGGGCTTGCCCTTGCCGAACTTGGCCTGCGCCACGCGCACCGCTTCCACCGTCACCACCGCCGCCGAGACGCCGCGGTTGTACAGCACCGAACCCACCTTGTTCTTGTCCTGCATATTGCCCTTGCCGGCACCGTAGACCACCTTCTCGATATCGGCGATCAGCGGCACGTTGCGGCCGGCCACGTTCCAGGTGGCGCTCATGTAGCCCTTGGACGCATCACCCGCCGGCACCGTGTCTTCTTCCGAGCCGGCCCACCACGAGCCGATTATCTTGTCGCGCGCAAAGCCCACCTTCTGCGCGGCCTTCAGCGCGGTCTGGTTCATCACGCCCCAGCCCCAGAAGATCACGTAGTCGGGGTTCTCCTGGCGGATCTTCAGCCACTGCGCGCCCTGCTCGTTGCCCGGGTGCGCCACCGGGATCTCCACCAGGTTGAACTTGCCCAGCCTGGCCTCGGCCTGCAGCGCCACGATCGGCTCCTTGCCATAGGCCGAGTCGTGGTACAGGTAGACGATCTTCTTGCCGGCCAGCGAGCCGCCGTTCTTCGCGGCCAGGTACTTGACGATGGCCGAGACCTGCATCTGGTACGTGGTCACCAGCGGGAACGCGTACGGGAACACCGAACCATCCACCGCGTCGGTGCGGCCGTAGCCCATCATCACCAGCGGCACCTTGTCGGCGGCGGTCTTGTCGACCAGCGCGTACGAGATGCCGGTGGACATAGCGTGGTAGGCCGTGCCCTTGGTGGTGGCGTTCTTGGACTTCAGGCGTTCATAGCACTCCACGCCCTTGGCGTTGTTGTACTCGGTCTCGCACTCTTCCCACGACAGCTTGACGCCGTTGACGCCGCCTTCCTTCAGGTTGACGTAGTTGAGGTAGTCGATGAAGCCGCCATACCAGGACTGTCCGTTGGCGCCATACGGCCCCACGCGGTAGCTTGGCAACGCCACGAACTGCTCGTTGCTCTGCGCCATGGCCGGCGCCGCCGGCGCCAGCAGTGCCACCGCGGCGCTGACCACCAGGGCGGCGCGTTGCACATTGCGAATCAGGTTGGTCATGACAGTCTCCTTCGCCCTCAGTGGAGCGTTTCGTTATGCGTAAGCTTCAGAACTTCACACAGGAACTGCGGTAACTCAGGCTCCCCTCCCGTCAATGAGGGAACGGCCACAGCCTCAGCTTCTCCTTGGCGATCTGCCACAGCCGGGCCAGCCCGTGCGGCTCCACGATCAGGAAGAAGATGATCAGCCCGCCGAACACCATCAGCTGGATGTGCGACACGGTGGCATTGGTAAAGGGCAGGTGCAGCAGCGATGCCAGCGGCGGCAGCACGTTGTCCAGAAAGATCGGCAGCAGCAGGATGAAGGCCGCGCCCAGGAACGAGCCCAGGATGCTGCCCACGCCGCCGATGATGATCATGAACAGCACGCGGAACGACAGGTCCAGCGAGAAGCCGTCGGGCTCGACCGAGCCCAGGTAGCAGAACGCGTAGAGCGCGCCGGCCACGCCGCAGTAGAACGAGCTGACCGCGAACGCGAGCAGCTTGGTGCGCATCAGCGGGATGCCGATCACCTCGGCCGCCACATCCATGTCGCGCACCGACATCCAGGCGCGCCCGGTGGCCGAGCGCACCAGGTTCTTGGCCGCCAGCGCCAGCACCGTGACGATGGCCAGCACGAACAGGTACTTCTTTACCGGGGTGTCGATGGCGACGCCGAACAGGTCCAGCCGCTGTGCCGTGATCACGCCCGACGAGCTGTTGTTGGAGAACCAGGGGAACTTGGTCAGCGCCCACACCACGAAGAACTGCGCCGCCAGCGTCGCCACGGCGAGGTAGAAGCCCTTGATGCGCAGCGACGGCAGGCCGAAGGCCACCCCCACCAGCGCCGCCGAGAGCCCGGCCAGCAGGAATGACAGCAGCACCGGGATGCCTTCGATGCGCAACTGGAAGTTGTAGGCCGCGTAGGCACCCACCGCCATGAAGGCCGCGGTGCCGAGCGACAGCTGGCCGGCATAGCCGGTCAGGATATTCAGCCCCAGCGCCGCCAGCGAAAAAATCAGGAACGGGATCAGGATGGCCGAAAACCAGTATTCCGACCCGACGAACGGGATCGCCACGAAGGCCACGGCCATCAGCACGGCAAAGCCGATGCGGTCCTGGCGAATGGGGAAAATCTGGCTGTCGGCGACGTAGCTGGTCTTGAACTGGCCGGCTTCACGATAAAACATGGCAACTCTCCTGTGCGAAGTCGGTCAGACGCGATCAATGTGTTTTTCGCCGAACAGCCCTTCGGGCCGAACCAGCAGGAACAGCAGGGCGAACACATACGGGAACCACCCTTCGATGCCGCCGAAGTTGCCGCCGAACACCGACTGGAACACCGGCGGGATATAGATCTCGGCCAGCTTCTCCGAGGCGCCGATGATCAGCCCGCCGACGATGGCGCCAGGCACCGAGGTGAAGCCGCCCAGGATCAGCACCGGCAGCGCCTTGAGCGCGGTCAGCGTGAGCGCGAACTGCACGCCATTGCGCGAGCCCCACAGCATGCCGGCCACCAGCGCAACGAAGCCCGCCACGCCCCATACGATTGCCCAGATGTTCTGCAGCGGGATGCCAAGCGACAGCGCCGCCTGGTGGTCGTCGGCCACCGCGCGCAGCGCGCGGCCGACCTTGGTGTACTGGAAGAACAGCGCCAGCGAGCCCACCAGGACGCCGGCGATGGCCGCCGCCGCGATGTCGAACTTGGACAGCACGATATTGAAGTTGGTCAGGATCGACTCGATCGGCTCGTCGACGATGCCCAGGTTGATCGGGCGCACTTCATTGCCGAACAGCAGCGGCCCCAGGCCTTCGAGGAAGAACGACAGCCCGATGGTCGCCATGAACAGCGTGATCGGCGGCTGGTTGACCAGCTTGCGCAGCACGAAGCGCTCGGTGCTCATGCCGACCAGGATCATCACCACGAAGGCGCCGATCACCGCAGCCCACATCGGCAGCCCCTTGTCCATCAGCCCCACCACCGCCAGCGCGGCAAAGTACACCATCGCGCCCTGCGCGAAGTTGAACACGCCCGAGGCCTTGTAGATCAGCACGAAGCCCAGCGCCACCAGCGAGTACATCAGGCCAGACAGCAGGCCGCCGATCAGGATTTCAAAGAAGAACGTCATGGTTCAGAGCCTCAGTGCGAAGTGCCCAGGTACGCCTTGATCACGTCAGGGTTGCCCTTGACCTCTTCCGGCGTGCCGTCGCCGATCTTCTTGCCGTAGTCGAGCACCACCACGCGGTCGGAGATATCCATCACCACGCCCATGTCGTGCTCGATCAGCACGATGGTGGTGCCGAACTGCCGGTTCACGTCCAGGATAAAGCGGCACATGTCCTGCTTCTCTTCCACGTTCATGCCGGCCATGGGTTCGTCCAGCAGCAGCATCGAGGGCTCGGCCGCCAGCGCGCGCGCCAGCTCCACGCGCTTCTGCAGGCCATATGGCAGGCGCCCCACCGGGGTCTTGCGGATCGACTGGATCTCAAGGAAGTCGATCACCTCCTCGACCTTCTGGCGATGGCGCATCTCTTCGTTGCGCGCCGGGCCCCACCACAGCGCGTGGGCGAAGAGCCCGGTGCGGAACTGCGTGTTGCGCCCGGTCATGATGTTGTCCAGCACCGTCATGCCCTTGAACAGCGCGATGTTCTGGAAGGTGCGCGCAATGCCCTGGCGCGCCGCGGCGGTCGGGTGCATCTGCTTGCGCTCCTCGCCGCGGAACACGATGCGTCCCTGCTGCGGGTGGTAGACGCCGTTGATCACGTTGAGCATCGAACTCTTGCCGGCGCCATTGGGGCCGATGATGGCGCGCACCTCGTGCTCGCACACATCGAACGAGATATCGGTCAGCGCCTTGACCCCGCCGAACGACAGCGAGATATGCTGCAGGTCCAGGATCACCTCGCCGCCGGTGCGCGCCTGCTCGCCGGTGCGCGGTGCGCGCTGCGTGCCGGGATGCGCGCCGCTGTCATCCGCCAGACCCGCGGGAGACATCGGGCCTGCCGGGGCGATCGCGCCGCCGCTGCCCGTGCCGCTGGCATCCGTGCGTGCCGTCCCCGCCCATTCGCGCTGCCCCGCGCCTTGCCAGGCTACTTGCGTCATCTTGCTGCCCTCGCTCATGCCGCGCGCGCCGCCACCGGCAGGCGCTTCGCATTGACCAGCTTCAGCGTGGCCGACACGCTGCCCTCGCGTCCGTCTTCAAACTTGACGCGCGTCTCGATGAACTGCTCGGATTTACCTGCATAGAGCGCCTCCACCAGCACGCCATATTTGTCGGCGATAAAGCCGCGGCGCACCTTGCGCGTGCGCGTGAGCTCGTCGTCGTCCGGGTCCAGTTCCTTGTGCAGGACCAGGAAGCGTGCCACCTGCGAACCGGCCAGCATCGGGTCGTTGGCCAGGTCTGCATTCACCTGGTTCACGCACTCGCCGATCATCTCCAGCACGTCGGGCTGCGCGGCCAGGTCGACATAGCCGGCATACGGCAGGTGGCGGCGCTCGGCCCAGTTGCCCACGGCCTCGAAGTCGATATTGATAAAGGCGCAGACCTGGTCGCGGTCGCTGCCGAAGGCCACCGCTTCCTTGATGTACGGGAAGAACTTCAGCTTGTTCTCGATGTACTTGGGCGCGAACATCGAGCCATCGGCCAGCTTGCCCACGTCCTTGGCGCGGTCGATGATCTTCAGGTGGCCGTCGGCGTCGATCACGCCGGCGTCGCCGGTCATGAAGTAGCCTTCGTCGTTGATGGCCTCGCGGGTGGCGTCGTCGCGCTTGTAGTAGGACTTGAGCAGGCCCACGCCGCGCACCAGCACCTCGCCGTTGTCGGCGATGCGGATTTCCATGCCGGGCGCGGCCGGGCCGACTGAATCGAACTTGACCTTGCCGTCCGGCTGCAGGCACACATAGGCGCAGGTCTCGGTCTGGCCATAGAACTGCTTCAGGTTCACGCCGATCGAGCGGTAGAAGCGGAACAGGTCTGGTCCGATCGCTTCGCCCGCGGTATAGCCCACGCGGATGCGGCTCATGCCCAGCACATTGCGCAGCGGACCGTAGACCAGCACTTCGCCCAGGGCGTAGCGCGCGCGCTCCGCGAGCGATACCGGCTGGCCGTCAAGGATATGGGTGCCGCAACGCTTCGCCACATCCATGGCCCAGTGGAACAGCTTGCGCTTGATCCAGCCGGCATCCTCCATGCGGATCATCACCTGCGTCAGCAGCCCTTCATAGATGCGCGGCGGCGCAAAGTAGTAGGTGGGGCCGATCTCGCGCAGGTCGGTCATCACTGTTTCCCGCGATTCCGGGCAGTTCACCGTGAAGCCCGCCACCATCGCCTGCGCGTACGAGAACAGGTTGTCGCCCACCCATGCCATCGGCAGGTAGGACAGCACGTCGTCGTCCGCGCTCAGCTTGTCGAAAGCGCAGCCGTTGCGCGCCGCGCCGATCAGGCCGTAGTGCGAATGGCATACGCCCTTGGGCTTGCCGGTGGTGCCCGAGGTATAGAGGATGATCGCGGTGTCGTCGGGCTGGCCGGCGGCGATGGCCTCGTCATAGAAGCCCGGGTGCGCCTGGTCGAACTCGCGGCCCAGCTCCTGCAGCCGTTCATAAGACATCAGCGACGGATGGTCGTAGTCCATCAGGCCGCGCGGGTCTTCAAAGATGACGTGGCGCACGGCGCGGCCGGACTCGGCCAGCTGCGCTTGCACTTCCAGCAGCTTGTCGACCTGCTCCTGGTCCTCGACGATGGCGAACTCGATCTCCGCATCGTTGAGCACATAGACCATCTCATTGGCGATGGCGTCCTGGTACAGCGGCACCGGCACGCCGCCCAACGCCTGCGCCGCGGTCATGGCCCAGTACAGCCGCGGGCGGTTGTCGCCCACCACCGCCAGGTTCATGCCGCGCCTGAATCCGAGCGCGGCCAGCCCGCATGCCAGCGCCCTCACCTGCTGTGCCGCCTGGGCCCAGCTGTATGTCTGCCAGATGCCGAGATCCTTCTCGCGATGAGCCGGATGATCCGGCCGCTGCTGGGCGTGCGCCAGCAGCCATCGCGGGAAGGTCGTCGCCGACGATTCCTGCATCGCTGTCTCCTGTCCCTCCGGCGTGGGGATCCACGCCCGGTGTCAAGCGCCGGTCCGGTCGTTATACTTGGCTTGCTTTGCCCGCAGCATCTGCCGCATCGCATCAAGCCCGGTGTGCCTTTCCTCAGGGCGCCGGGAAAGCGTTTCCGCCTTCCCCGGCGTGCCGCTTGTGGCACCCGCGGTTCCGTTGTGATCGTACGATAGTCCATGCCAACCACCCGGGTTGTCACGCCGGTGACAATTCCGGGTTAATCCCTACGGGAGCTTCTGCAGGCCATGCTGAACGATTTTGTCGACCGCTGCGTGTGGGCAGCAGACCTGAGTCCCGAGCAGCGCGAGCGCGTGCGCCGCGCCATGTTCGTGCACGAGTACACCCAGGGCGACTACGTCTGTCACAAGGGTGACATGGCCGAGCACTGGATGGGCGTGCTCGAAGGCATCGTCAAGATCACCACGGTGTCGCCGTCGGGCAAGTCGGTCACGTTCACCGGCGTGCCCACCGGCGGCTGGTTCGGCGAAGGCGCGGTGCTCAAGTCCGAGATCCGCAAGTACGACGTGATGGCGCTGCGCCGCTCGACCATCGCCTTCCTGCCGCGCGACACTTTTCAGTGGTTGCTGGATACCAGCCTGCCGTTCACGCGCTTCCTGCTGACGCAGTTCAACGAACGCCTCGGGCAGTTCATCGCGGCGGTGGAATACGAGCGGCTGCTCGACATCGATTCGCGCGTGGCGCGCGCGGTGTCGTCGCTGTTCAATGAGCACCTGTATCCGGGGATCGGCACGACGCTGGAGATCTCGCAGGAAGAGATCGGCCTGCTTGCAGGCATCTCGCGCCAGCGCGCCAACCAGGCGCTCAAGGTGCTGGAACAGCAGGGCCTGGTGCGGGTGGACTACGGCGTGATCGAGGTGCTGGACCTGGAGGGGTTGCGGCAGTACGGGGAATAGCGTGGCCAGCGCCATCGACGACGCCACGCTGCGGGCCTATCGCGAAACGCATTACCGCGTGCTGGGCGACCTGCCGATGATATTGCGGGTAGACGAGCCCAGCGCCCCGCTGGCGGCGCTTCACCACGCGCTGGGCGTGGCATCGAGCGCCTTCATCACCGCCGCCAACCCGTTCAGCCAGCGCTGCGACGACCACGCCAACGCGCACCGGCAACAGGCGCTGGCGCAGGACATAGCGAAGATGGGATTGCGCGCGATCGAAGCCGCCGGCGAGCATCCTGCCAACGGCTGGCCGGCCGAGCCGAGCTTCCTGGTGCCGGGGCTGTCGCTGCAGGATGCGCGGACCCTCGGCGAGAAATACGAACAGAACGCGGTGGTGTGGAGCGGCGCGGACGCGGTGCCGCGGCTGGTGCTGCTGCGCTGAACGTCGCGCCGCGCCGCGTCGTGGCGGCGCGTCAGCCGGCGAGAGGGTCAGTGGCCGTGGCCACGGTGACCGTGCCCGTGATGGCGATCGTAGTGCCGATAGTCATGATGGTGATGCCGCCCGCGCCACTCACTGCGGCCATACCAGCGGCGTCCGTCCCAGTAGCGGTCGCCATGCCAGCCGTGGTAGCGCGGCGCATAGACCACGGGCGGGGGGGCCACATAAACAGGGGCCGGGGCCACATAGACCGGCGCGCCGACCTGCACGCCCACATCCACATGAGCCATCGCCGAACGGGCCGCCAGCAGGGACATTGCGCCCGCGAGCAGCGCAGCAAAGAGAATCGGGTGAGCCATGGAGCTTGTCTTGTCGTAAACGGAATGGGTGCACTCTACCGCGCATTCCTGTTACCGGATGCGGCGGAGTGTTTCGGCATATAACGCCGTGTAAGCGGGATTTGGCGGCGACCGGGAACCGGCACCGGGAAAAGCGGCGGCCGCCCGGAGGCGGCCGCCGTACCACGCGGAAAGTGCCGGGCAGCTTACTTGCTATATACGTACACGCCGCGGCCAGTCTTGCGGCCCAGGTAGCCGGCCGCCACCATCTCACGCATCAGCATCGCCGGGCGGTACTTCGGATCGGCAAACTCGGTGTACAGCACTTCCATCACGGCCAGCATGGTGTCCAGGCCGATCATGTCGGCCAGCGCCAGCGGGCCGATCGGGTGGTTGCAGCCCAGCTTCATGCCTTCGTCGATCTCTTCCGGCGAGGCCAGGCCTTCGCCCAGCACGCAGAAGGCTTCATTGATCATCGGGCACAGGATGCGGTTGACGACGAAGCCCGGGCTGTTCCTGACCGTAATCGGGTACTTGCCCAGCTCCTTGGCCAGCGCTTCCACGGCGGCGTGGGTGGCGTCGCTGGTCTGCAGGCCGCGGATCAGTTCCACCAGCGCCATCACCGGCACCGGGTTGAAGAAGTGCATGCCGATAAAGCGGTCGGCGCGCGAAGTCACGGCGGCCAGCTTGGTGATCGAGATCGACGAGGTGTTCGATGCCACGATCACGTTCTCGCCGACGACGGCGTCGATCTGCTTGAGGATCTTGACCTTCAGGTCGTAGTTTTCGGTGGCGGCCTCGATCACGATATCGGTGGCCTTGAGATCGTCATACGACGTGCTGCCCTTGATGCGCGCCAGCGCGTCGGCCTTCTGGGCCTCGGTCAGCTTCTCTTTCTTGATCAGCCGGTCCAGGCTGCCCGCCACGGTGGCGACGCCCTTCTGCACGGCGGCGTCGCTGATGTCGACCATCACCACGTTAAGACCCACCACTGCGCACGCCTGGGCGATGCCGTTGCCCATGGTGCCGGCACCGACGATGCCTACAGTCTTGATTGCCATCTTGTCTTCCTCTGCTTGCTTGGTTGAATGCTTTGATGCTTGATTCAGGCCGCCTGCTCGCGCAGCGCGGCGATGATGCGTTCCGCATGCCCCTTGAGCAGTTCCGGGTCCTGCATCTCGCGCGCGTGGCCGCGCAGCGCGCTGTCGGCATAGCGCGGCACGATATGGAAATGCACGTGCGGCACGGTCTGGCCCGCGGCCGCGCCGTTGAACTGGCCGATGGAGATGCCGTCCGGCGCAAACGCTGTGCGCACCGCGCGCGCCACCCGCTGCGTGGCAACGATGGCGGCCTGCGCGCCCTGCTCGGACAGGTCGAACAGGTTGACCGCGGCTTCCTTGGGCACCACCAGCGTATGGCCGTCGGCCTGCGGCATGATGTCCATGAAGGCGATGGTGTCGTCGTCCTCGTACACCTTGATGCACGGCAGCTCGCCGCGCAGGATCTTCGCGAAGATATTGGTCGGGTTGTACTGGGTGTCCATGGTCTTTGGCTTGCGGTTGTCTCGAATACGTTTGCCGTGGCGCGGCCGCCGGCGCAGCCTTCGAGTGTAACGCAGGGCGGCCCTTCACTGCGGCCGCCCTGCGCGGTAATCGGGCACTGCTTGCTGCGCGGTGCCGCCGGGTCTACATATTGCGCCGGTACTGCCCGCCCACCTCGAACAGCGCATGGGTGATCTGCCCCAGCGAGCAAACCCGCACCGCGTCCATCAGCACCGCAAACACGTTCTGATTGTCGATCACCGCCTGGCGCAGCCGTTGCAGCATCGCCGGCGCCTCGGCCGCATGGGCCTGCTGGAACGCCTGCAGGCGGTCGAGCTGGCTCTGCTTCTCGGCCTCGCTGGAGCGCGCCAGTTCCAGCTTCTGCGGGACCGGGTCGCCGTCCGGGTTGCGGAACGTGTTCACGCCGATGATGGGCAGCGTGCCGTCGTGCTTGAGCTGCTCGTAGTAGAGCGACTCTTCCTGGATCTTGCCGCGCTGGTAGCCGGTCTCCATCGCGCCCAGCACGCCGCCGCGCTCGGCAATGCGCTCGAACTCCTGCAGCACCGCCTCTTCCACCAGGTCGGTCAGCTCCTCGATCAGGAAGCTGCCCTGGTTGGGGTTCTCGCACCTGGCCACGCCCCACTCGCGGTTGATGATCAGCTGGATCGCCAGCGCGCGGCGCACCGACTCGCCGGTGGGCGTGGTGATGGCCTCGTCGTAGGCGTTGGTGTGCAGCGAGTTGCAGTTGTCGTAGATCGCGATCAGCGCCTGCAGCGTGGTGCGGATATCGTTGAAGTCGATCTCCTGCGCATGCAGCGAGCGGCCCGAGGTCTGGATGTGGTACTTCAGCTTCTGGCTGCGCTCGTTGGCACCGTACTTGTCGCGCATGGTCACAGCCCAGATGCGGCGCGCCACGCGGCCCAGCACGCTGTACTCGGGGTCCATGCCGTTGGAGAAGAAGAACGACAGGTTGGGTGCGAAATCATCGATATGCATGCCGCGCGCCAGGTACGCCTCCACATAGGTGAAGCCGTTGGACAGCGTGAACGCCAGCTGCGAGATCGGGTTCGCGCCGGCTTCGGCAATGTGGTAGCCCGAGATCGACACCGAGTAGAAGTTGCGCACCTGGTGGTGGACAAAGTACTCCTGGATATCGCCCATCACCTTGAGCGAGAACTCGGTGGAGAAGATGCAGGTGTTCTGCCCCTGGTCTTCCTTGAGGATGTCGGCCTGCACCGTGCCGCGCACGTTCTGCAGCACCCAGGCGCGGATCTTGGCTTCCTCGTCGGCGGTGGGCTCGCGCTGGTTGTCGGCGCGGAACTTGTCGAGCTGCTGGTCGATGGCGGTGTTCATGAACATCGCCAGGATGGTTGGCGCCGGGCCGTTGATGGTCATCGACACCGAGGTGCTCGGGCTGGTCAGGTCGAAGCCGTCGTACAGCACCTTCATGTCGTCGAACGTGGCGATCGACACGCCGGAGTTGCCGACCTTGCCGTAGATGTCCGGACGCACATGCGGGTCTTCGCCATACAGGGTGACCGAGTCGAACGCGGTCGACAGGCGCTTGGCATCCATGCCTTCAGACACCAGCTTGAAGCGCCGGTTGGTGCGGAAGGCGTCGCCCTCGCCGGCGAACATGCGGGTGGGGTCCTCGTTCTCGCGCTTGAAGGCGAACACGCCGGCGGTGTACGGGAAGCTGCCGGGCACGTTCTCGCGCATCAGCCACTTGAGCACCTCGCCGTCATCCTCGAAGCGCGGCAGCACCACCTTGCGCACCTTGGTGCCAGACAGCGTGGTGGTGACCAGCCCGGTGCGGATCTCCTTGTCGCGGATCCTGACCACGTATTCGTCGCCGCTGTAGGCCTCGCGCATCCGCGGCCACATGGCGAGCAACTTGCGCTCGACCTGGCCGAGGGCGGTGTCGCGCTCTGCGGCCAGCGCGTCCAGCGCGGCGCCATCGCCCTGCGCTGCCTGCAGCATGGCGCTCGATGCGAGCAACTGCTGGCGCTCGCGCGCGATGCGGCTCTGTTCGATCACGCGGCGGTGGTAGCCGCGCACCGTGTCGGCCAGTTCCGCCAGGTAGCGGCTGCGCGCCGGCGGCACGATCACATTCTGGCCGGTGGAAATGCGCCCCCACAGCGCGGGCAGTGAGCCTGGCTGCAGCTTCAGGCCGCGTTCCGCCAGCGCTTCGCGCAGGCCCTGGTACAGCATGGTCACGCCATCGTCATTGAAGCGCGACGCCTGCGTGCCATAGACCGGCATGTCCTCGGCCTTGCCGTGCCATTGCTCGCGGTTGCGCTGCACCTGCTTGGCCACGTCGCGCCACGCGTCCTGCGCGCCCTTGCGGTCGAACTTGTTGATGGCGACGAAGTCGGCGAAGTCCAGCATGTCGATCTTCTCGAGCTGGCTGGCCGCGCCGAACTCGGGCGTCATCACATAGAGCGACAGGTCCACGTGCGGCACGATGGCCGCATCACCCTGCCCGATGCCCGAGGTCTCAACGATCACCAGGTCAAAGCCCGCCACCTTGCACGCGGCGATCACGTCCGGCAGCGCCTGCGAGATCTCCGAGCCCGCCTCGCGCGTGGCCAGCGAGCGCATGAAGATGTTCGGGTGGTTGATCGCGTTCATGCGGATACGGTCGCCCAGCAGCGCGCCGCCCGACTTGCGCCGCGACGGGTCGATCGAGATCACGGCGATGGAGAGCGCATCCTGCTGGTCCAGCCGGAAACGGCGGATCAGCTCGTCGGTCAGCGATGACTTGCCGGCACCGCCGGTGCCGGTGATGCCGAGCACCGGGATCGACGCCGCTGCCGCTTGCGCATGCATCGCCTGCACCAGCGCCGGATCGGCCTTGTCGTTCTCTAGTGCGGTAATCAGCTGCGCCAGCGCGCGGCGGTCACCGCCGGCGACCGGTTCGAGCGAGGCCGGCGCATAGCGCGACAGGTCGATGTCGCAGCGCTGCACCATGTCGGCAATCATGCCGGCCAGGCCCATGCGCTGGCCGTCCTCGGGGCTGAAGATGCGCGCCACGCCATAGGCCTGCAGCTCGCGGATCTCGTCCGGCACGATCACGCCGCCGCCGCCGCCAAAGACTTGCACGTGCTCGCCGCCCTTTTCGCGCAGCAGGTCGACCATGTACTTGAAGTATTCGACATGGCCGCCCTGGTAGCTGGAAATCGCGATGCCCTGCGCGTCTTCCTGCAGCGCCGCCGTCACTACTTCCTCGACCGAGCGGTTGTGGCCGAGGTGGACCACCTCGCAGCCATGCGACTGCAGGATGCGGCGCATGATGTTGATCGAGGCGTCATGGCCGTCGAACAGCGACGCCGCCGTGACAAAGCGCACCTTGTTGACCGGACCGCGGCCTTGCGCGGTCGGCTTGGGCTGGGGCGCCCCGCGGCGCACATCATGCACATCGGAAAGATCGGTCATTGTCTCCACCGTTTCTGGTGTTGGCTGCCACCGCGGCATGCGCCGGAAGTGCCGTTCTGTGCCGGCTTGGCTGCAAAAGCGCGGGCTGCGCCCCGGGTCGGGGCCGATCGATTATATGACGTTGACGTTAACGTAAAGCAATGGGGCGGAACCCCGAGACCGGCGTGCGTGGGACGGGGGCTGTCCCTATAGAGTAGGCGCCCGCGGCAGGCGCCGCGCAAGCACCCGGGCAAACAAAAGGCCACCCGCAGGTGGCCGTTCCGGCAAAGCGTGAGTGGACGCTCAGGCCCAGATCCTGGGGCACTCCCCGAACGCATCCGTGCTGTGCTCCTCCACCCGGTGCCGCATCACCCGCAGCCATGCCGCCAGCCGCCGCAGCGACCACGGCGCCGGCACCTGTGCCAGCGTGAAGCGCGCGCCCGCGCCATCGCCCGACAGCCACACCCGGTAGCCCTCCGGCAACGGCAGTTCGGCCCCCGGCTCCAGCCAGATGTCGTTGGGATTGCCTTCCACCGTCACCCACAACCTGCCCGCCGCCGCGCAGACGGTCTGCCCGTAACCGGCGCGCCAGCTCACTGGCTGCCCAGGCTCATCCAGTTCGAAAGTCCGTAGTTCGCGCATGTCCCGCTCCTCATCGCCCGGCGGTCGCGTCCGGCGCCGGCCCCCGTGGATGCGGAATGATCACGGTAGCCGGCGCCTTCCTCCGCCACGCTTCCATTATTCGCATCCGTTACTACAATCCCATGTACAGTTGTGAACAGTTTTCGATGAACTGTTCAGTAGTTTTCCCTGACAGTTGTCGCTTGTAGCGATCTGCGCCTACCGGCTTCCCCCGGCTGCCTGCCCATGAAATTAATCTTAGATGCTTCCACCGGAATTCCACTGACCGAGCAGATCGTTGCCGGCGTGAAGGCGTGGATCGGCAACCGCGAAGCACGGCCCGGCGCACGCCTGCCGTCGATCCGGCAGCTGGCGGCGGAGAACGGCATCAGCCGCTTCCCGGTGATCGAAGCCTATGACCGGCTGGTATCGCAAGGGCTGCTGGATTCGCGCCAGGGTTCGGGCTTCTATGTAGCGGACAGTCCGCTGGCGGGGCGCTCGGCGTGCGGCTGGTCGGATCCGAGCCTGGCCGAGGATCTTTCCGACCACATCCTCGAGCAGTTCAACCACCCCAGCGGCACGCTCAAGCTGGCCGGCGGCTTCGTGCCCGAGACCTGGCGCGACATTGAGGGGCTGACGCAGGCGATCCGCGCGATCTCGCGCAACGAGATCGACAGCGTGATCCACTACGCCACGCCGATGGGGCATCCGGAACTGCGCCGCCAGGTGTTGCTGCGCGTGCGCCAGCTGGGCATCGCCGCCGAACTGCCGCAAGTGCTGATCACCACCGGTGCCAGCCAGGCGCTGGACCTGGTGGTGCGCCACCTGCTCAAGCCCGGCGATACGGTGTTCGTGGAAGATCCCGGCTACTACAACCTGTTCGGCCTGCTGCGGCTGCACGGGGTGCAGCTGGTGGGCGTGCCGCACACGCCCAACGGCCCCGACCCGGAGGCCACCGAGGCGCTGCTGCGCCAGCACAAGCCCAAGCTGTTCTTCACCAACAGCGTGCTGCAGAACCCGACCGGGTCGACGCTGGCGCCGCCGGTGGCATTCCGGCTGCTGGAGCTGGCGCGCCGGCATGGCTTCCGCTTTGTCGAGGACGATATCTTCTCGGACTTCCAGACCCACTTCACCGACCGGCTGGCCACGCTGGACCAGCTTGAGCACGTGATCTACATTGGCGGCTTTTCCAAGACGGTGTCGGCCTCGCTGCGGGTCGGCTACCTGGTGGCCGACAAGGCGCTGATCAAGGACCTGGTCGATGTGAAGGTGCTGACCAGCGTGGCCGGCTCGCACTTTGCCGAGGCGGTGACGGCGGCGCTGCTGGAGCGCGGCGGCTTCCGCAAGTATGTGGAGCGGCTGCGCCTGCGCGTGCGCGAGGCCTCGGCCAATGCCGTGCGGCAGCTGACCGGCAACGGCTGGGAGGTGTTCTGCCAGCCGTCCGGCGGCAACTTCCTGTGGGCACGCCCACCAGGGATCGAGGATTCGCGCGAACTGGTGACGCTGGGCGAGGAATACGGCGTGACGCTGGCGCCGGGCAACTACTTCCGCCCGGGCGGCGAGACCTCGGCCTGGATCCGGATCAACGCCGCCTATGCCAACGAGCCGCGCGCGGTGACCTTCATGAAGGCCGCGGCCGAGCGCGGCAATTGAGGGAGTTCAGCCCCCGTGGTTATGCAGCACGGCATTGCGCCGTGCATAGGCGAAGTAGATCACCAGCCCCACCGCCAGCCAGATCAGGAAGGCGGCCCAGGTCAGCGCCTGCAGGTGCGCCATCAGGAACAGGCAGAAGCCGATCGACAGCAGCGGCACCACCGGCACGCCCGGGCAGCGGAACGCGCGCGGCAGTTCGGGCCGGGTCTTGCGCAGCACCAGCACCGCCACTGAGATCAGTGTAAAAGCCGCCAGCGTGCCGATATTGATCAGCTCGGCCAGCACGTTCAACGGCACCAGCGCGGCAATCGCGGCAAACACGATGCCCACGGTCCAGGTGGCGAAATACGGCGTGGCATGCACCGGGTGCACTGAAGACAACCGCTCGGGCAGCAGGCCGTCGCGCGACATCGCAAAGATCACGCGGGTCTGGCCATAGGTCATCACCAGGATCACCGTGGTCATGCCCAGGATTGCGCCCAGGTCGACAAAGCCCGCCACCCAGTTCTGGCCCGCGAACTGCAGCGCCAGCGAGACCGGGTGGTCCACGCCGGCAAACTTCGCGAACGGCACGATGCCGGTCATGATCGCCGCCACCACCACATACAGCACCGTGCACACCACCAGCGAACCGATGATGCCGATCGGCAGGTCGCGGCGCGGGTTGCGCACCTCTTCCGCGGCCGAGGTCACCGCGTCGAAGCCGATAAAAGCAAAGAACACCAGCGCCGCCGCATTGAAGATGCCGGCAAAGCCGAATGGCGCAAACGGCTGCCAGTTGGCCGGCTGCACATGCCACACGCCCACCGCGATAAACAGCAGCACCACGCCGATCTTGATCGCCACCATCAGGTTGTTGATGCGCGTGGATTCGCGCACACCGTACGACACCACCCAGGTGATGGCCAGCATGATCAGGCACGCCGGCAGGTTCAGCATAGTCTTCACCCCCGGCACGGAACCCGGCGCTGCGGTCAGCGCCGCCGGCAGCTTCAGCCCGAAGCCCGCCATCAGCGACTGGAAGTAGCCCGACCATCCCACCGACACGGCGGACGTGGCCAGCCCGTATTCCAGCAGCAGGTCCC
The DNA here is from genome assembly GCA_022041995.1 of Cupriavidus necator. Classification (GTDB taxonomy): domain Bacteria; phylum Pseudomonadota; class Gammaproteobacteria; order Burkholderiales; family Burkholderiaceae; genus Cupriavidus. The sequence continues at coordinate 494,653 of CP074381.1, read as the reverse complement.
AGCCGATCATCCACGCGACGATCTCGCCCAGGGTGGCGTAGCTGTACGTATAGATCGATCCCGACACCGGGATCGCCGAGGCAAACTCCGCGTAGCACAGCGCGGCAAAGCCGCAGGCCAGCGCCGCGATCACGAACGACACCGTCAGCGCCGGCCCCGCGGTGAGCGCGCCGGTGCCGGTCAGCACGAAAATACCGGTGCCGATGATGGCACCGATGCCCATCATCACCAGGTCGGTCGGACCCAGCACCTTCTTCAGGCCATCATCGCGCGCGACGGCCAGCATCGCGTCGATGTCCTTGGTGCGGAACAAGCTCATTCAGACTCCCTGCAACGGTGGCCGGGCACGCGGCGGCAAGGCGGCGGCCCGGAAAAAGGGCGATAGTTTACGCCTGCCGCGGCGCGAAGGCATCACATTGCGCGCCCGCGCGTGGCAGGCGCGTCATCGAATGGTAGGAAAGGCCAGGCTGGCCGGCACTGACCGCAGACAAGACCGCAGAAGGAGGATGTCAGCCGCCGCAGCCGGGCGCCAACAGGGTGCCGTCCACGCGCGCCAGTATCCCGTTAAGTTCCAGCACCTGCCGGAACATTGGAAAAACCGGAACGCCGGGATCCTTCCGCCAAGCTGGCGCCGGCGGCACGGAATACCCACGCTCAGGCGTGCATGAGGATATTCACCAGCCGCCCGTACGGATCACGCACGTAGAAACGGCGCACACCCCACGGCTCGTCGACCGGACCGTACTCGATGGCAAAGCCCGCAGCCACCATGCGCCGATGCGCCTCATCCACATCGTCGACCTCAATGGACAGGTCCGGCACGGGCGTGCCGCCGCCGCCCTCGGAAGCGACGCTGACCTGGACGGACATGGCAGCACCGCTGCCATACGTCTGGATCCAACCGTGATCCATCAGCAGGTCAAGCCCAAGGACGTCCTGGTAGAAGGCGCGCGCCAGCGAAGGCTCCGCCGCCGGAATATTGGCAACGATTCGACGGACTTTCATCTTCCTCCAGCCCTGGATGCGAGGAGCCACTCCGAGTGCGCGCAATCGGCAGGACGGCACTTCAAGTGCTGTCCACCACAACAACCTACTTGGCCACCGGCATGGTGAACTCAGCGCCCTTGGCGATCGAATCCGGCCAGCGCTGCATCACGCTCTTGTAGCGCGTGTAGAATCGCACGCCCTCTTCGCCATAGGCATGGTGGTCGCCGAACAGCGAGCGCTTCCACCCGCCAAACGAATGCCACGCCATCGGCACCGGGATCGGCACATTGATGCCGACCATGCCCACCTGGATCTGCCGCGCAAACGCGCGCGCAATGCCGCCGTCGCTGGTGTAGCACGACACGCCGTTGCCGTACTCGTGCGCATTGATCAGCGACACCGCTTCGGCAAAGTCATGCACGCGCACCACCGACAGCACCGGACCGAAGATCTCTTCCTTGTAGATCGTCATGTCGGGCTTGACGTGGTCGAACAAGGTGCCGCCGACATAGAAGCCCTTCTCATGGCCTGGCACGGTGTGACCGCGACCATCAGTGACCAGCGTCGCGCCCTCTTGCACGCCCTTGGCGATATAGCCCTCCACCTTCGCCTTGTGCGCAGCGGTCACCAGCGGACCCATTTCGGCGTCGGACTCCATGCCGTTGCGGATCTTCAGCGAGCTCGCGCGTTCGGCGAGCCGCGGCACCAGCTTGTCGGCCACATCCCCGACTGCCACCGCGACCGAGATCGCCATGCAGCGTTCGCCGGCAGAACCATAGGCCGCGCCAATCAGCGCATCGACCGCCTGGTCGAGATCGGCATCGGGCATCACCACCAGGTGGTTCTTGGCACCACCCAGCGCCTGCACGCGCTTGCCGTGCTTCGTCCCTTCCGTATAGATGTACTCCGCAATCGGCGTCGAGCCGACGAACGACAGCGCCTGCACGTCCGGATGCGCCAGCAGTGCATCGACCGCTTCCTTGTCACCCTGCACCACGTTGAACACGCCGTCGGGCAAACCAGCCTGGCGCAGCAGGTCGGCAATCAGCAGGCTCGGCGACGGATCGCGCTCCGACGGCTTGAGCACGAAGGTATTGCCGCACGCCAGCGCCACCGGGAACATCCACATCGGCACCATCACCGGGAAGTTGAACGGCGTGATGCCCGCCACCACGCCCAGCGGCTGGCGCAGGTTCCAGTTGTCGATGCCGCCGCCGATGTTGTCGGTGAAATCGGTCTTGAGCAGGTTGGGGATGCCGCAGGCAAATTCCACCACCTCGATGCCGCGCGTGACTTCGCCCCTGGCGTCCGAGAACACCTTGCCGTGCTCGCGCGTGATCAGCGCGGCCAGGTCGTCGTGGTGCTGGTCGAGCAGCTCCTTGAACTTGAACAGGATGCGCGCGCGGCGCAGCGGCGGTGTGTCGGCCCAGGCGGGGAATGCGGCCTGGGCGGCGGCGACGGCATCGGCCACGTCCTGCGCGGTGGCCAGTGCCACCCGTGCTGCGACTTCGCCGGTGGCGGGGTTGAATACGTCAGCCAGGCGCTGGCCGCCGGCGCGGCGCACGGCGCCGCCGATGAAATGGTGGATCTCGGCCAGTTGCCGGTTTTCTGCGATGCTCACTTGGGATTTCCTTCGATTGCCGCGGCACGCAAGTCAGCGCGCGCCCCGGCGTGCAATCAGAGAGGCCGGACCCGCAGGTCCGGCGGCAATGCGAAGCGGCGCGCGCTGCTTACTTGATGTCCTGCAGTGCCTTCTTCACCGTATCGAACATCTCGCCGATCTGCGCTTCGGAGATGATCAGCGGCGGCGAGAACGCCAGGATGTCGCCGGTGTAGCGCACCAGCACGCCGAGCTCCAGGCACTTCAGGAAGGCCTCATACGCGCGCGCGCCGGGCTGGCCGGGACGCGGCTCCAGCTCGATGCCGGCGACCAGGCCGTAGTTGCGGATGTCCTTCACATGCGGCGCGCTGCGTACGCCGTGCACCGCGGCCTCGAACACCGGCGCCAGTTCAGCGGCGCGGCCAAACAGGTTTTCGCGCTGGTACAGGTCCAGCGTGGCGATGGTGGCAGCCGCGGCCAGCGGATGGCCGGAGTAGGTGTAGCCATGGAGCAGCTCGATCGCCCCGGCGCGGCAGCGTTGATCACGGTGTCATGCACTTCGCGGCGCACGGCGACGGCACCCATCGGCACCGCGGCGTTGTTGATCGCCTTGGCCATGGTGATCAGGTCCGGCGTGACCTTGAAGCGCTCGGCCGCGGTAGCCGCGCCCAGGCGGCCGAAGGCGGTGATCACCTCGTCGAAGATCAGCAGGATGCCGTGGCGGCTGGTGATCTCGCGCAGCTTTTCCAGGTAGCCGACCGGCGGCACCAGCACGCCGGCGGAGCCGGCCAGCGGCTCGACGATCACGGCGGCGACGTTGGACGGGTCGTGCAGCGCCAGGATGCGCTCCAGCTCATCGGCCAGGTGCGCGCCCCATTGCGGCTGGCCCTTGGAGAAGGCTGCCTCGGCGATATTCAGCGTGGCCGGCAGGTGGTCGGTGCCCGGCATCAGGTTGGCCGAGAACGCCTTGCGGTTGGGGCCGATGCCGCCCACCGCCATGCCGCCGAAGCCCACGCCGTGGTAGCCGCGCTCGCGCCCGATAAAACGCGTGCGCTGGCCTTCGCCGCGTGCACGGTGGTAGGCCAGCGCGATCTTCAGCGCAGTGTCGACCGACTCCGAGCCCGAGTTGGTGAAGAAGATGCGGTCCAGCCCCTGCGGCATGATCGCGGCCACCTTGGTGGCGGCCTCGAACGACAGCGGATGGCCCATCTGGAACGGCGGCGCATAGTCCAGCGTGGCAGCCTGGCGCGCTACGGCCTCGGAGATTTCCTTGCGGCAGTGGCCGGCGGCCACGCACCACAGGCCGGCGCAACCGTCCAGGATCTGGCGGCCGTCGTGGGTGGTGTAGTACATGCCGCTGGCCGACGCCAGCAGGCGCGGCGCCGCCTTGTACTGGCGGTTGGCGGTGAAGGGCATCCACAGGGCATCGAGATCGGGAATCACGGTCTTGGCGGCGTCCATACGTCCTCCTAGGGGAATCAGGTCGGATTGGCGGGTGGCGCGCTGGCGGGCAGCGCGGCGGCAATGAGGGCCACTCTACCGGCGGCGTCTGGCCGACAAAATATACAGTCCGGACAAGACTGCCTTACCGTGCAGTTTGAACACGCCAAACCGTACAGGCAAGCGCCATCCGCTTGCCGCCGGCGCCTACCATGCCACGACCTGCCCTGGACAGCGGAGGGTCATGCCACGCTGCACTGCGGCAAATTTCGCTTTGCGGAAAACCACCGCGGCCTGGCCTGTCTCCAGCCGCTAAACTGTACAGGTTCACGCCTGCCAGAGTGCCTGATGCTGACCCTGACCCTGACCCGCAGCCGCCGCGACGGCGACACCCTGACCGAGCAGATCGTCGCCGGCATCGCCGCACTGGTTGAGCAGCGCGCGCTGCGCGCCGGCACCGCCCTGCCCTCGGTGCGCCGCTTTGCGCAGCACCACCACGTCAGCACCTTCACCGTGGCTGAAGCCTACGGCCGGCTGACCGCACTGGGCTACCTGGCGGCGCGCCCGGGCTCGGGCTATACCGTGGCGCACCGCCATGCCCCGGCCGGACGCGCGCGCGCGCCCCACTGGGAGGCGCCGGGACTGAACGCGGCGTGGCTGCTGTCGGATGTGTTCGCCGACCACTCGGTGCCGATCAAGGCTGGCGCCGGCTGGCTGCCCGGCGACTGGCTCAACGAGGAAGGGCTGCACCAGGCCATGCGCGCCTCGGCGCGCGTGCCGGCGGCGCAGCTGTCGGGCTACGGCCATCCCTACGGCTTCGCACCGCTGCGCGAGCATATCGCCGCCGGCCTGGGCCAGTACGGCATCCCGCTGCAGGCGCAGCAGGTGGTACTGACGCAGGGCGCCACGCAGGCGCTGGACCTGGTGGTGCGCACGCTGCTGCGTGCCGGCGATACGGTGCTGGTGGAATCGCCCTGCTACTGCAACCTCTTGCAGATCCTGCGGCTGGCGGGGCTGCGCGTGGTGGGCGTGCCGCGCTCGGCAGCGGGGCTGGATACCGAGGCACTGGACGATGCCATTCGCGCCCATGCCCCGCGCGCGCTCTTTATCAATACCGTGCTGCAGAACCCGACCGGCGCCAGCCTGAGCAGCATGAACGCCTTCCGCGTGCTGCAGCTGGCCGAGCAGCACCGGCTGCTGGTGGTGGAGGACGATATCTACCGCGAGCTGGCGCCGGCCGGCTCGCCGATGCTGGCGGCCATGGACGGGCTGTCGCAGGTGGTCTACATCAACGGCTTTTCCAAGACCATCACGCCGTCGCTGCGCGTCGGCTATCTTGCCGCCAGCCCCGACCTGGCCAAGGCCTTCGCGCGCACCAAGATGGCGGTCGGCCTGACCTCATCGGAAGTCACCGAGCGGCTGGTCTACTCGGTGCTGACCAGCGGCCACTACGGCCGCCACGTGGCGGCGCTGGCCGAGCGGCTGCGCGCGCAGCAGGATCGCGTGACGGAAAAGATGGAAGCCCACGGGCTGGAAGTGCTGCTGCGCCCGGAGGGCGGGATGTTCGCCTGGGCGCGCCTGAGCGAGGCCGTACAGGCGCGGCTGCAGGCCAGCCGCCGCGGCGAGCCGCTGCACGGCAACCGCCTGGCCACGCTGGCGCTCGAGCATGGCATCTGGCTGGCACCAGGGTCGTATTTCGAGCCGGACGAGACGGATTCGCCGTGGATCCGTTTCAACGTGGCCACGGGCGATGCGCCACAGCTGTGGCAGTTCTTTGACGGGCTGGCGCAAGCGCCGCGCGCGGCGTAGCCCCCGCGCAGGACGCAGGGGTCAGCTCCAGAGGCGCTCGACGAACCAGCCGGCGGTGGCGCAGAGGCCGAGCCAGGCGGTCAGGCAGATAGCGATAAATCGATAACTCATCTCGGAATGGACAACAAAGTCGTGAAGGCAGTGTGAATTTTTCGCTGAATCATACATTCATTCGTGAATGTATGTAAGAGTCGTGCGGATTTCCCGCTGGCACCCAGGGGTTATTTGTCTCGCGGGCAGCACACAAGGTACGCGCGAGCTGTCCCTGCAGCCATCAGGGACGCGGCCGCCCCAGCGCCGGGGCTCTGCTACCCTTGTGACTGCATTGCCCCACGCGGGGTGACGATTAGCTCTCTAGCGCTCAGCCGAACCCGACCATGCATAGCCACGACCTGTCCGTCTGGACCCACAGCCACGCCTTCGACGCCGGCAACCGCGCCGCCGAACGCGGCACGCGCCTGGTGATGGCAATCACCGCCGCGACCATGGTGGTAGAGATCGCCGCAGGCCTTTGGTTCAACTCGATGGCGCTGCTCGCCGATGGCTGGCACATGAGTTCGCACGCCCTGGCCATCGGCCTGTCGGCCTTCGCTTACGCCGCCGCGCGCCGCTACGCCGGCGACCGGCGCTTTGCCTTTGGCACGTGGAAGATCGAAGTGCTGGCCGGCTTTGCCAGCGCGGTGTTCCTGCTTGGCATCGCGGCGCTGATGGCGGCCGGCTCGGTCGAGCGGCTGTTCAGCCCGCAGGACATCCACTACCGCGAGGCCATGGCCGTGACCGCGCTCGGCCTGCTGGTCAACCTGGGCTGCGCGCTGATCCTGGGTGGCCATGCGCACGGGCACGACCATGACCACCATCACCACGGCCATGACCATGATCACCGCCACGGCCACCACCACGACATCAACCTGCGCGCCGCCTACGTGCATGTGCTGGCCGACGCCGCGACCTCGGTGCTGGCGATGGTCGCGCTGGCCGGCGGCTGGTGGCTGGGCTTGGCATGGCTGGATCCGGTGATGGGCCTGGTGGGCGCCGCCCTGGTCGGCAGGTGGGCCGTCGCCCTGCTGCGTCAGAGCGGCACCGTGCTGCTGGACCGCGAGATGGATCACCCGGTAGTGGAAGAAGTGCGCGAGGTGCTGGCGGGCCTGGACCCTGCCGACGCCAACGGCGAGGAACGCACCCGTGTGACCGACCTGCATGTCTGGCGCGTGGGCCGGCAGCAGTTTGCCTGCATCGCCTGCCTGGTCACGCACGATCCGGCGCTGAGCCCGCAGCGCGTGCGCGAGGCACTATCCGTGCATGAGGAACTGGTGCACGTGACGGTGGAGATCAGCCGCTGCAAGGGCACTCACTGAGGCGTGCCATCGGTGCTTGCGGGTTCAGTCCAGCTCGCACCACATGCATAGCGGTGGTGTATCGGTATGGCGGTGGAATTCGCTCGATGACATGACCTCGGCCGGCAGCTTCGCGGCCGGCACCAGCGTAAAACCGTAGCGCGCGAAATAGCTCGGGCAGCTTGACGCCAGCAGCACCGCGCGCCGCGCGCCATTGGCGCGCGCGCGCATCAGCGCGGCGCGCACCACATGCGTGGCCACGCCCTGGTCGCGGTGTTCCGGCAATACGGCAACGCTGCGGATCACCACGGTCTCGCCGAAACGCTCGCCGGCAGCGCAAGCAATGATCTGCGATCCAAGGATGGCAACGTGGAAGTGCTCGAGCAAGCGGGCCACATCATCCACGGGCAGGCCGCAGCGTTCCAGCACGCTGCCCACGGCTGGCGCGTCCGAGGGCACAGCCGCCCGGATCCGCAAGTCTTTGATCATCTGGAGCCTCTCTTTTTCACATCACCTCGCGACGGGAACACCATGGAAGCCCGGACATGGCTGTGCCGCCACCGGCGGCACGGGTTGCATGCAGGCCATGTGGCCTGTCAGGCAACATTACCCGATTCGGTGGCGTTGTTCTATTGGGGAAGTAACGGAAAAAGGGGAGCCGGAATGGCCCGCGCCATCGCGGCAATTACGCGCATCACGGCATGGCTGCCGCGCATGACGGGTCACTGTGACAGACGCATGAAAATCGGGGAAATTGCGCGGGCGCGCGCAAGACTGCCCGGCGACTTGTGCCAGGCAAAGAAAAACTGGAGGCGGGGATACGGAATCGAACCGTCGTATACGGCTTTGCAGGCCGTTGCATCACCACTCTGCCACCCCGCCGCTGACGCCGCGTCTGAACGACGCGACGTGCTGCGGGCCGCAGTGTAGCGGGAAATGGAAATCTTTGCAGGAGACTAGCTAGCCAACGCCGCCCATGGCGGACTGGATGTAGTTCTGCAGCCCGACCTTGGTCACCAGTTCCAGCTGCGCTTCCAGCCAGTCGATATGCTCCTCGGTGTCGGCGAGGATATCGACCACGATCTCGCGCGAGACATAATCGCTGACCGACTCGAAATACTTGATCGCCTCCTTGCAGCTGGCCTGCGACTTCTGTTCGAGCTTCAGATCGCAGCCGAGCATTTCCTCGGTGTTCTCTCCGACCAGCAGTTTGTCCAGGTCCTGCAGGTTGGGCAGGCCATCGAGCAACAGGATGCGCTCGATCAGCTTGTCCGCGTGCTTCATTTCCTCGATCGATTCCTCGTACTCGTGCTTGCCCAGGGCACCGAGCCCCCAATGCCGGTACATGCGGGCATGCAGGAAATACTGGTTGATCGCGGTCAACTCATGGCGGAGCTGGCCATTGAGCAACTGGATCACCTTCTTGTCGCTTTTCATGACTGCCCCAACGCCCCCTCGAAACTGATGGACCCACTCTCATTTTCGCAATGACGAAAACCCCGCCGTGATTATCCCGCCGCGAATTTCATGGTAGTCCGGCAAGAGCGGACATCAAGCAAATTCAGCCTCGCTGCCGCATTTTCGCCGGGTTTTCACGTGCTATTGCGGATGCGAATGCCAATGGTTTCCATTCGGATTTCAAAAGCGCTTCGCGCGACATTGTGCAAATAGAAAAGCGGGCGCACACGGCAATTGCCGCGGCGCCCGCCATCGGGAGCCAGTCGTGAAAATCAGTCGAGCTTCGCGCCCGAATCCGCCACCAGCGTCTTCAGCACCGGCCGGTCGCGCGCATACAGCGCCTGCGCCTCGGCCGGCGAGCTGCCCACCGTGCGCAGCCCCAGCGCGACCAGTCGCTCCTGCATGTCGGGCGCCTGCAGGATTGCCCGCACTTCGCCTTCAAGCCTGGCCAGAATCGGCGCGGGCACGCCCACCGGCGCCACCAGGCCGATCCAGCCGACGGTCTTGAAGGCGCTGTCCTGCATGCCGGACTCAGCGAAGGTGGGCATGTCAGGCAACGCGCTGCTGCGCTGCGTGCCGGTCACCGCCAGCGCCTTGAGCTTGCCACTCTGGATATAGGGCTTGGCGGTCAGGATGCTGGCAAAGCCGAACTGCACCTGGCCGCCGAGCAGGTCCTGCATCATCGGCGCCTCGCCCTTGTAAGGCACGTGCGTGGCCTGGCCGTGCACCAGCTTGCTGTAGTAGGCGCCGCTCAGGTGCGACAGCGAACCCACGCCCCATGAGGCATAGCTGAGCTTGCCTGGCCGGCTGCGCGCGTATTCGCCCAGTTCTCGCACAGTGCGCGCCGGCACCGACGGATGGGCCACCAGCACCAGCTGCGCATCGGCCAGCACGCTGATCATGGTCAGGTCCTTGCGCGGGTCGTAGGGCAGTTTCTGGTACAGGAACTGGTTGGTCAGCACCGACTGCGTCAGGGTCATCAGCAGCGTGTAGCCATCCGGCGCGGCCTTGGCCACGGCGTCGGTGCCGATGATGCCCGAGGCGCCCGCCTTGTTGTCCACCACCACGGGCTGGCCCAGGCGCTTGCTGAGCTTTTCGCCCATGGCACGGGCGATGGTGTCAGTGCCGCCGCCGGCCACATAAGGCACCACGATGCGGATCGGTTTGGCGGGATAGGTCTGTGCCGCGGCGGGCAGGGCCAGGCTGAGCGAAAGCCCGCCAATCAGCCCGCCAGCGGCCAGCGCGAGCCATGCGCGTCGGTTCATGTCGTCTCCAGGTTGTCTCTATGGTTTTGGAGGGCAACGTTAGCGGGCTTGAGAAATTACGTCCAATGCAATATTTTTCAGTTTTTGATGCAAAAATAGTTAATTCGTGGGGCTGACGTGGGACTAAGGCAGCTGTATCACTTTGTCACGGTGGTCGAACAAGGCAGTTTTGCCCGTGCCGCAAGCGCTCTGCATTTGTCGCAGCCGGCGCTGACGCGCAGCATCCAGGCACTGGAAGCGGATCTGGGGCCGCTGATCGACCGCAGTTACGGCAAGGTGCGGCCAACCGCCGCCGGCATGCTGGCGCTCGAGCGCGCGCGCCGCATGCTGCGCGAACAGCGCGAGTTGCGGCGCGACCTGCAACTGCTGGAGGAAGTAGAGATCGGCACGATCCGCACGGGCTTCGGGCCGTTTGCGGCATCGTTCCTGCTCGATCCCGTGCTCGAGACGCTGGTGCGGCGCTACCCACATCTGCGCATCGACCTGGAGACCGCGGACACGCCGGCCATGCGGCGTTCGCTCGAAGCGGAACGCCTCGATGTCTTTGTCGGCGAAAGCCGCAGCCTGGCGGAACTGGGACACCTGCAGATTGACCGGCTGCCAGCGCTGGAAACGGCATTCTTCGTGCGCAGCGGGCATCCGCTGGCGCGGCTGCGCGAAGTCACCCTGGCTGAGCTGCGTGCCTATCCGGTGGCCGGAACCCGGCTGCCGGCGCATATCCTGCGCTTCTTCCGGCAGGCACTGCATGAGGCCAGCGGTGGCAGCGGCCCGGTCTCCGAGGACGCGCCCGGGCTGATGACCGTCACCTGCAACGACATGCACGCGTTGCGCTCGCTGCTGCTGGCCGTCGATGCCGTGGCGCTGGTGCCCGTGGCGATGATGGCCGGCGCCTGCGCGCAGGGCATGGCGGTGGCCCTGCCGATGCACCCGCCAACCGAGTTGAAGGCGCAGTATGGGATCGTGTCGCTGGCCGGGCGCACACCGTCGCCGGCCATGCGCGCATTCGCGGCGCTGGTGCATGAAGCGGTGGCGCAAGCCAGCGGCGGTGCCGGGCCGTAGGCCCGGGTCATAGCCCGGGCGCCGGGAATTCAGCCAGCTGCCACCGCGGGCTGCCCCGCTTCGACACGCGGCGGCAGGTGCGCGGCCAGCCGGCGGCGCGAGCGCTCAGGGTTGACCACGTACAGCCCCGCCAGCGCCGCCACCACCATGATCGCGCCGCAGACGGCCAGGCCCAGCTCGAAACCGCGCGCGCCCGGCACGTTCTGCACCAGCACCCCCGTGACCAGCGGCGCCAGCACGCCGGCCAGCGACGACACCGACGCATCGATGGCGAGAATCGCACCGCGCTGCCCCGCCGGCACCACCTCCGCCAGCATCGCCGGGCCCAGCGAATAGATCGCCGGTGCGCACACGCAGGCCACTACCAGCAGGCCCACCCGCATGGCCGGCGTGGTGTCCGGCCACAGCAGCAACAGGAAAAATCCGCCAGACAGCAGCAGCATGCCGGCCGAGACCCACCCGCGCGCCGCCCGCGACGACACGCCGCGCGCCAGCAGCCGTTCGGAGAACCATGCAATGGCCAGCGTGAGCGGCAGGTTGGTGCCGATGATCAGCGCGAACAGCTTGCCGCTCACGGCGTGGTCAAAGCCCAGCCCGCCCTGCAGATAGGCCGGAATCCAGGTCAGGCACAGCGCCAGGCCCCAGTACGCCGCCAGCCGCAGCGCGAAGCAGCCAAGCACCGTGGGATCGCTCAGCAACAGGCGGTATGACAGGCGCTGCGGCACGCCGCTGGCCACGGGGCCATGCGCGGCCGGGCGTTCGTCGAGCGTCCCTTCACGCCCGAGCGCCAGCCATGCCACGGCCCACAGCACGCCCAGCGCCGCCAGCACGTAGAAGTTGGCGCGCCAGCCCCAATGCACGGCAACCGCCGGGATCAGGAAGCCCGCGAGCACGATGCCGATCCCGGCACCTTGCGTCAGCACTGCGACCGGCAGGTTGCGCCGGCTGTCCGGAAACCACTTGTAGCAGGCATGGATCGCCACCGGCGCGGCGGGCCCCTCCATGAAGCCAAGCAGGATGCGCGAGACAATCAGCACCGCCAGGCTGGACGACAGCGCCAGCGGGATCTGGCACAGCGACCATGCCAGCGCCATCACGATCAGCAGCCGAGAGGTCGGCGTGCGGTTGGCAAGGAAGCCACCCAGCACGCCGGACACCGCGAACAACCAGAAGAAGCTGCTGCCGACCAGGCCGAACTGCGCCGGCGTCAGCCCCAGCTCATTCATCATCGGCGCGGCCAGCAGGCCCACCACCATCTTGTCCATGGCGTTGACCACCAGGAAGAAGAACAACAGCATTGCGGTAAGCCACGCGCGGCGCGGCTGGTAGGACATGGTCATGCTAGGTCTCCGGAACGGCGGGCATCGGACTCCGGGCGGCACCTGATAGGCACGGCGCCGCGCAATTCGTAATATGGATTACGTTTTCGGGCCAGTATGTTGGCCGGATACGGTTCACGACATCCGTAAAAACACGGACATGACGGGGCGGGCCAGGGCCACGCCCCGCGGGGAGAAAGGGTCGCCATGGAAAACAAGCTGACCGGGCTGGAAGGCCACGCCGGCTATGCCGCACCGCGCTATTCGCGTGGCCTGCGCACCACGCTGCTGCTGCTGGAAGCCGGCCGCCGGCTGCTGCGCGAGCGCACGCTGGAACAGGTCTCGATCCAGGAAATCTGCGCGCACGCCGGCGTCACGACCGGCGCGTTCTACAGCCGCTTCGAAGGCAAGGAGAGCTATTTCAAGGCGCTGCAGGCCCTGGTGCTGGCCACGCTGCGCAAGGGCATGGCCGAGCGCCTTGCGCAACTCGACACATGCCCGCCGACGCTGGAAGACGCCGTGCGCACGCTGGCGCGCGACAGCCGCATCTGGGCTTACCGCAATGCCGGGGTGCTGCGTGCCTCGCTGGTTGCCCGCGTCACCATCGGCGAGGATCCGATCCGGCAGCTCAACCGCCAGTACATGGCCGATCTGGCTTCACGCCTGGCGCGGCTGCACCCGGCGGGCGCCTCGCCGGAACTGGAACTGCGCATCCGCTTTGCGCACCAGGCGCTGGCCGGCACCTTGCTGTACGCGCTGATCAACCGCGACAGCACCTTTGCGCTGTCGGACCGGCGGCTGGATATGGAGATGGCGCGAGCGTTCCTGCTGTACGTGGCATAGCCGGCCCCGCCAATGCAAAGAGGCCCCGCAGGGCCTCTTGGTTCTTCCAGCAAGCACTGTCATCTATAAACAGAATCGCATAACAGCGGATTCGCATAACGGGAAGGCGCCACCGAATGCCGCTAAGCAATTGCTTTACAAAGCAATTTTTTTCGTCCAGTGGAAGGCCTCACCCAAATCATTGCTTTCAGACAGCACTTCGAGACAGTGGAATGCCCTGCCCGTGTTAGCGTGCCGCCATCTCAGAGAAGATAGACGTTGAGCGCCAAGGAAAGGCCGCCGGCCAGCATAGCAATGGCGTAGCCCTTGCACACAGCTTGCCCCACCTGCTGGCCCCCTGTAACCCAGGCAATCGATGCCTTGGTAATCATGTTGGTCAGGATAGCGAGACCCATAGCGGTAATGACGGTCACGGTCCCGAGCTCTCCGGCGCTGTGAATTCGCGCCAGGGATATCACGATTGCGTCAATATCCGCCAGTCCTGAAGCCGCTGAGAGGACGTAAATGCCGCCAGCACCCAGCCACTGTTTGGCAGCGGGCACCAAGACCGCGACGACGGCGAGGAAGACGCCGAACCCCAGGGCTGTCCCCAAATCGAAGGGCGCCATGGGAGCAATCTCTGCCTCACTGGATGGCGTCCCGGAGAATTGCTGCCACTGCAGAAACGCCAGCCCGAGCAGGACAGCACCGGTCACGAGCAAAGCACCGCCAAATGTCACGAGGAGGATGGGTTGAATTACGCCAAGCAAGACGGCCACTCTGAAGAACATCACACCGCAGGCGCCCAGGGCACCTGCTGCGCATGCCCCTCCAGCGAGGGTTGAAGTCGCGCGAAGCGAGCCAGGGCTAAAGTCGCGGCGGTGGAAGACGCGAGCCCTCCCAGCAGGCCCGTCCACAAAATGCCCCGTTGCGCCCCTGTGATGCGCATTGCCACGTGCCCAACCATGGACAGGCTGGCAATCAGTATCACCGCCCACCAAAGTTGGTACGGGTTCAATGCATGGTAGGGTCCCAACCCGACACTTGGGAGATTGGGCAGAATGACCACGGAGAGCACCAGGAGTTGCAGCGCCGCCGTCAATTCGCGATGTTCAATCAAACGAAGCCATCCATGCAGCGTCGGCTTCATGTCCAGGAGCACTGCCGCTATCACGGCTGCACCAAGAGACAGTGCGATTGAACCGCGCGCCGCATAGGCGCCTAGCACCAACGTCAACAGCATTGCCACGGCACCGGTCGCGCTAAGGTTGCCGGTCGATTTGGCGATATGTCTGTAAGACACTGCGAGCAGAATCGAAATGCCCAGCACCCCACCGAGCAACGGCCACGCGCCAAATTGCGCAAACAGGTTGCCGAGGACCCCGCCCAAAAGGCGGTCAAGGCGAATGTGCGCAGGCCGGCAACGCGTCCTCCCTCTGGCAGTTCGCGCTCATGCCATCCGCGCTCCAAGCCAATCAGGAGACCGACCGTCAGTGCTGCGACCAAGCCGGTGGCTTCGTGAGGTATTCCGAGAGGGTTCAAATCCGCTCCTCCCCTGTGAGAGCTCCGCCTACACTACGCGCCCGATGGAAAATTGCCAACTCACAGAATCACTGGCTTGTCGCGCAGCTCATTCTCGCCGCTCTCGCGCGCAGGAAAATGCCTCTCCAGATGTTGGCCAATGGCCTGTATGCCTGCGATGACACCGCGTTGATATTCCGAGCGGCGGAAGGCCACCTCCATCTCTCGGCAAATGGCATCCCATTCGTCCTGCGGGACCCGCGCATGGATGCCACGGTCAGCAACAATTTCAACATCGCGGTCCGCCAACAGCAGATAAATCAAGACGCCATTGTTGTGTTCGGTATCCCATACGTGCAGCTGAGAAAAGACCTCGATTGCACGCTCCCGCGCTGAGAGGCCCCTGACCAGCGCGGCAAAGCTCAGCGCACCCTCCACAGCGAATCGAAGCTGACCAATATGCGTAGCCTCGCTGCCTGCAATGGCTTGCTCGATTGCGAGCAATGTTTTGCGCGGGAAAGTCCGCCTGACTTGCCAGTGCGTCATGAGCAGATGCTTCGCATTGCGTTTGATATTTGCCATCACCATCTGCCCGAGGCCCCTCCGCCGCCGAAGCCGCCACCGCCGCCGCCGAACCCACCGCGACCGGACCCGCCTCCGAAGCCTCCCGACCGGCCGCCGGTTCCGAGCCAGCCCATATGTGAGCCGCCGAACAGCGTAAAGAAGAGCGCGATGGCGCCGGCGAGAAGCCCCACTGCGATGGCGCCAGATATCAGCCAGCCGATAACTCCGACGGCGCCGCCGGCAGCCACAGCACCTGGGCCCCTACCCAGGAAGGAACGCAGCAGCCCACCCAACACCACCGTGAGCACCAGGATGAGCGGCATGAACTGCCGAACCGGGTCAGACCCTCCGCCACGCGCTCGCTTTGGTGGCGGCAACTGCTCGCCATTGATAACAGCCATGATGCGCTCAACGCCGGCTGTCACTCCGCCATAAAAGTCGCCCTGCTTGAATCGGGGAGTGATGTCCTCGCTGATGATGCGCTTGCTCATGGCATCGGTGAGGACGCCTTCGAGACCATAGCCGACCTCGATACGCATCGTTCGGTCGTCCTTCGCGATGATGAGCAGTGCGCCGTCATCCGCGCCTTTGCGCCCAAGTTTCCATTTCTCGACCACGCGGATGGAGTATTGTTCGATGGCTTCTGGTTGCGTGGTGGGAACCATAAGAACCGCGACCTGACTTCCTTTTTCGTCTTCGAATGCCTGCAGCCTCTGCTCCAGTGCCGCCTGTTGCTCAGTGGTGAGCGTGCCGGTCAGGTCGGTTACGCGCGCTGTCAGCGAAGGAACTGCGACGTCGGCGGCAGCGCCCAGAGACACAAAGGTTAGAAGGGCAAGAATCAAGCATTTTGTGGCCGAAATCGATTTCACTTTGCACCCCCAGGGACGCTGGCCGGAGTGGCGCCGAATTCAACTTGCGGTGGCTTGGCAATAGTCGATTCGCTAGCGACTGTGAAGTTGGGCTTCTCCTTGTAACCAAAGGTCATTGCGGTCAGGTTTGTGGGGAACGACCGCACAGTTACGTTGTAGGCCTGCACCGATTGGATATACCGATTTCTCGCGACAGCTATCCGATTTTCTGTGCCCTCGAGTTGGGACTGCAAATCCCTGAACCCCGCATCTGCCTTCAGCTGTGGGTAGTTCTCCGAGACAGCCAAAAGCCTCGACAACGTCCCGGATAGCTGTTGCTGCGCCGCCTGAAATTGGGCGAAAGCCTGCGGGTTGTTGAGCGTCTCCGGCGTGACCTGCAACGCCCCAACGCGCGCACGAGCCTGCGTCACCTGCGTCAGAACTTCCCGCTCATGGCTTGCGTACCCTTTCACCGTGTTGACCAGATTTGGCACCAAGTCAGCGCGACGCTGGAACTGGTTCACCACCTCGGACCAGCTGGCTTTGACCTGCTCGTCTTGCGATTGAATCGTGTTGTATCCACACCCCGTCAGACTTATCGCGAGCATTGCCACAAGTGCCACCCACAACTTCTGCACGACACACCTCCATGCTTTCGCAAACGCCGGCTAAATGAGCCTAATAATGCACCAGAGAGAGCGCCGCCAATAGATGGCACTGTCAAAAATCGAGTCTTCAGCATTTATGCTAGGTTGCGCGGAAGGCCGTTTGCTTGATTTGCCTCAACGGATGTCGATGGCTGCAAGTTGCGGCTGGTCGTCGCTGAAAGTGGGCTCTCGCTCACCCACATTGGTCAAGGAACTGGCTACTGGAGCGGTGCCTGTGTTCTAGGGCTCAATCGCCAGCCGACCTTATCTGCGCGTAGCCCTTGCACCGCTGCAAGTGCTCTACCGGACGTTCCGAACCCTGTTGCCTGGCACCGCGGCACGCCTGCTGTTCGCGTTTCTTGACTAGCATCAATAGCCAAATCCTGTAGAGGGCGAAACTAATAGAGGAAATCCTGCCTTGCAGCTCCGCCACTCGCCCCCAGGAGGATGGCATGTCGACCAGGTCCGCTACCCCATTCGGGGGGAAATATGGTGTTGTTGGTGGACAGACGCCCCAAGCGGCCGGCCACGACGAACCCACGCGCCAGCAGCGAGTGCGAGACCCGGTCTGCGGCATGGAGATTTCCCCCGGGGAAGCCAACGCCAGTGCAGAGGTCGACCAGCGGCACTATCTGTTCTGTTCAAGTCACTGCGAGCAGACCTTCTTCACCAATTCCACTCAATCCGTTCCTCGTCCAATTGGCACACATCTTCGCGCCAGCGGCCATGGGCTGTCCTCACTGAGTGGGCTGAAAGGTCTACGACTTGCCTCTCTGGTTACCCGGCCGGAGGTGACATGAGACACGCAGTGGTTTGGATTTGCGCGGCCCTTGCGCTCGCAATTGCAATCGTCTACCGGTTTGGGCTGACGCCGCTCACCATATTGCTTGGCCTGCTCCTGCTCTTCTGCCCAGTCGTGGTGGTCTGGCTCAGCCTTCGCCTATCCAAGCAGTGTGAGCGCGATATTCGAAGCGCATTAGAGCGCGAACGCGAATACCGCAAAAACCATTGAAGAGGAGTCCGCGACATGAACTGGCTTTCGCAGAATCTCACATGGCTCCTGCTGAGCGGCGCGGCCCTAATCGCCCTGATAGCGTGGCAGCGATACATGAGTCGCCTCTTCGAGTCTGTGGGTTCACGAGCAGTATTTCAGCAAGAACCCGAGCGATATGTACACCGCCATCATCGCCATCACCCTTCCATAGGGTTTCTCTCCCCAGGAGGAAAGTATGAACCACGACCACGACAATCATGAACGCCGGGAGGATGCACAACGAACGGTATCCAGGTCCAAGGCCGTCATGATTGGCTTTCTCCTGGTGATTGCCTACTTCCTGTGGACTGAGCACCGGGCGCACGTCATTCAGTTCCTGCCGTTCCTCCTGCTGGCAGCCTGTCCGTTAATGCACATCTTTATGCATCATGGACATGGGCATGGTCATCGCCACAACGAAGGTGACCCCTCCAAGGACATGAATACCAAAGGAGAGCGATGATGCAACACGAAGCACAATCCGGCTACGGTCTGTGGTCGCTGGTGATTATCAACTCCGCCATCTTCATCATGTTCGCCTTCAGCTTCACAAAGCCAAAGACGACGCGGGACTGGCGGTCCTTCGGCGCCTTCTCGGCGTTCATCGTGGCACTCTTCACGGAGATGTACGGCGTCCCTCTGACTATCTATCTCCTGTTGCCGTGGCTCTCGGCGAAGTTCCCGGGTATCGACTTTCTCTCTCACGATGCCGGGCACCTTCCGGAGATGATTTTCGGTTGGCGCGGTAATCCGCATCTAGGGCCGTTTCACCTCGCCAGCGACATCCTGATTTTTGGCGGCTTCATCATGCTGTCTTCCGCCTGGCGCGTTCTGTATCTGGCCCAGCAGGCACACCGTCTGGCGACAACCGGGCTCTATGCCCGCATGAGGCATCCACAGTATGTTGCCTTCATCGTGATTATGTTCGGCTTCTTGCTGCAATGGCCGACGATACTCACCCTGGTGATGTTCCCCATCCTGGTCTGGATGTACGTGCGGCTTGCCAAGGCGGAAGAGCAAGACGCGCTGGCGGAGTTCGGTCAGGTGTATGAGGACTATCGCAGCAGGACACCCGCGTTCATCCCCAACTTCGGTGGTGGTGATGTTCCTCGGACTCGTCCCCATTGAGTTGAAACGTAATCTTCCCCCGCATGCGGAGGCTACTATGAAGCCCTTCAAGACTGGCATGACGCTGTCGGCCACCATCGTTTTCTTCTACGCCTTGTGTACTTTGGTCTGGCTGGCACTCCCTGAGTCCTTCATGAATTTCATGAACGCGCTCTTTCACGGACTCGACTTCCGACGGCTTCAGACTGGCCAACCGTTTTCCTGGTGGTCCGTTACCTATCCGGCTTTCATATTCGCAGTCTGGTTCTTCGCTGCCGGCGCATTCTTCGCATGGCTCCATAACATGCTGGGAAAAAAAGACTGACGCCGAATAAAAGCGGCCTGTCTGACAGAGGACTACGCACCACACGCTAATGTCACTCGCTGTAGTCAGGCCATCCATTTCAGACCTAAACCAAAACCGGCCGCACCTTAGGAGCGGCAGCCGACTGCAAATAGCGGCGGCTGTCGATTTGCTTGGTTGCCGACAAGATTAAAGGCCCCCATGGAACCGCGCCAACAGCAGTTTTCCCTCTGGTATGTGCTCCTCGCAGTTTCGGCGATGCTCATCCTTCAGAGCGTCCTCTTCTCGTCTCACGTCGAAACGCTCCCATACAGTGACTTCAAGGTCCTGCTCAAGTCTGGCAAGCTCAAAGACATCACGCTTGGAGAGGGAGCCATCACCGGCACGCTCAACACCGATGGCATTGAGAATTTACTTCCCAAGCAGAAGGTCGAAGAGATGTTGCGCGAGGGCAAGGGGGACCACCCGTTCTCCACGCTCCGGGTCAATGACCCCAATCTGGTCCAGGACCTCGAAGCTGCCAAGGTGCGCTTTGTTGGCCAGGCCGACAACAAGTGGATTGGCACCCTGCTGTCTTGGATTGTGCCTGCGTTGCTCTTCTTTGCCATCTGGAGTTTGCTCATCAAGCGGGTAGGCGGTGCCGCTGGCGGGATGATGGAGATTGGCAAGAGCAAGGCAAAGGTCTACATGCAGAAAGAGACCGGCGTGACGCTTGCCGACGTCGCCGGCATCGACGAGGCCAAGGAGGAACTCGCCGAAATCGTCAACTTCCTGAAGGACCCCCAGCGCTACCGGCGCCTTGGCGGCAAGATTCCCAAGGGCGTATTGCTCCTCGGGGCGCCGGGTACTGGCAAGACGCTGCTCGCGAAGGCCGTGGCCGGGGAAGCCGGGGTACCGTTCTTCAGCATGAGCGGCTCAGAATTCGTTGAGATGTTCGTTGGCGTGGGGGCTGCACGCGTGCGCGACCTGTTCAATCAGGCGGAGACCAAGGCGCCCTGCATCATCTTCATCGATGAGCTCGACGCACTTGGCAAGACACGTGCGCTCAATGCTGTATCCGGCAACGACGAGCGCGAACAGACCCTGAATCAGTTGTTGGTCGAGATGGACGGCTTTGATACCAACAAGGGCGTCATCATCATGGCCGCCACCAACCGGCCGGAAATCTTGGACCCTGCATTGTTACGCCCCGGCCGGTTTGACCGCCATGTCGCGCTGGACCGACCCGACCTGAAGGGGCGCGAACAGATTCTCAAGGTCCACGTGAAGAATGTCACCCTGGCGCCCACCGTGGAACTTACAAAGTTGGCGGCGCGCACACCTGGATTTGCCGGAGCCGACCTCGCCAACCTTGTCAATGAGGCCGCACTGCTGGCAGCACGCAAAGGCAAGGATGCGGTGGAGATGGCCGATTTCGATGAGGCGCTGGACCGCATCATTGGCGGCCTGGAAAAGAAGAACCGGGTGATGAATCCGCAGGAGAAGGAAACCATCGCCTACCACGAAGCTGGCCACGCCATCGTGGCGGAGCTTCGTCCACGAGCTGACCGCGTGTCGAAGGTCTCCATCATTCCGCGTGGTGTGGCCGCGCTCGGCTATACGCAGCAGACGCCCGCAGAGGACCGCTATCTGCTAAAGCAGAGTGAACTGCTTGACCGGCTCGATGTACTGCTCGGAGGACGAATGGCCGAGCAAATCATCTTCGGTGATGTCTCCACCGGCGCCCAGAACGACCTCCAACGCGCGACTGACATGGCTCGCCAGATGATTACCCGGTTCGGCATGAGCGAGCAGCTTGGTCTTGCCACCTACGAGGACATGCCGAACCCCCTCTTTAACGGACCGGGACTAATGCCTAGGGAACGCAAGGACTACAGCGAGAGCACGGCACAGATGATTGATGCTGAAGTCAGAAAGCTCCTGGCCGAAGCGAGTGACCGGGTAAGGCAGACATTGCTGGCAAATCGACACAAGCTGGACGCACTGGCAAAGCTACTTCTCGAACAGGAAGTCGTAGACCGGTCCGCCCTGGACTTACTGCTCTCCGACAAAGTTACAGCGCTCACACCCGGGAAGTCCACCTCAGACACTGCTGATGTGTCGGATTCCAGGAAGCGAAATCGTGAAAGCGAAGGCAAGTAGCCAAGACTCCCCGCCTGAGAAGAGTGCCCTTTCCCATGCGGAGTATGAGGAAAATCTGCGCTTACTTCAAATCGAACTCGTTAAGCTGCAGAAGCACTTCATCAACTGCGACGACAGGATTCTGGTGATTTTTGAGGGCAGAGATGCTTCCGGCAAGGACGGAACCATCAAGCGCATCGTTGAGCATCTCAGTCCCCGTGAGACTCGAGTGGTCGCACTCGGTAAGCCCTCTGACCGCGACCGAGGCTCTTGGTACTTCCGGCGCTATGCTGCCGAGCTGCCTGCCGCAGGCGAATTTACGCTCTTCAATCGCAGTTGGTACAACCGTGCAGGCGTCGAGCACGTGATGGGATTCTGCACCGATGCCGAGCTTGAGGAGTTCATGTCGAGCGTCCCGGAGTTCGAAGGGATGCTGGTGCGTTCTGGCATTCGACTCATCAAGTACTACCTGGACATCACCAAAGCCGAACAAAAGAGGCGTATCGAAGACCGCCGGCGTGACCCACTAAAGCAGTGGAAAGTCAGCCCCATCGACGAGCAAGCCGTAGAGCTATGGAAGAAGTACAGCAAGGCTCGAAACGAGATGTTTGCTCGCACGAGTGCTGTTGTGCCGTGGAACGTCGTGCGGGGCGATGATAAGCGTGTGGCACGCCTCAGCGTCATCAAGGATTTGCTGTCACGTCTGCACTATGCGGACAAGGACACGGAGCTGATACGCCAGAATCCGGAAATCGTGTTTCCCTATGCAGAGGAGCATCTGCAGAGCGGAGCCATTGCGAAGTGAAGCTGGAGTCATGAGCCCGTGAATATGGGCATCCTTGGGCAGAGTGCCTAGGTCTGACGCAGGATTCGATAACAAGCAGCGGCGCCGAGGTGGCGGAGGGACCGTTCTACTGGGTAGCTGCCCACGGGCGGCCGCTACCTCCTTCTGTTATCTAGTGGTGGAGAACGCGCCGCGCCCCTGCGCATCAAATCGTGGCCTTGCGGAGGCGCAGTGCGTTCGAAACCACCGACGCAGAACTGAGGCTCATCGCCAGTGCAGCAATCATGGGCGACAGCAACATGCCGGTAGAAGCGTATAGCACTCCTGCGGCCAGTGGAACGCCCAACGCGTTGTAGACGAAGGCAAAGCCAAGGTTCTGCTTCATATTCCGAATCGTTGCCTTGGACAACTGCCGCGCCCGGACAATGCCGCGCAGGTCCCCTTTGACGAGCGTCACCTGAGCGCTGTTCATCGCAACGTCTGTGCCGGTTCCCATCGCGATGCCGACATCAGCCTTTGCAAGCGCGGGGGCGTCGTTGATGCCGTCGCCGGCCATCGCGACGACCCTACCCTCCTGTTGGAGCTTCGACACGAGAGCGAGCTTATCGGCCGGCTTTACCTCGCCGTGGAATTCATCGATGCCGAGCTTTGCAGCGACGGCCTTCGCCGTCACGATGCCGTCGCCTGTAGCCATTACAACGCGGATGCCTTCGTCCTTGAGCTTGGCAACCGCTTCCGGCGTAGTCGCCTTCACTGGGTCTGATACCGCAAGAATCCCTGCGAGTTTTCCGTCGACGGCCAGATACATCACGCTAGCGCCCCCAGCGCGTAACGCGTCACCATCGCTGGCCAGAGAGGCCGTCGCAATCCCCTCTGCCTGCATCAATGCCGTGTTGCCAAGGGCGAGTTTCCTGCCTCCAACATGGCCTCGCACCCCAATGCCGCTTCCCGATTCGAACTTCTCAGCCTTCTCAAGTGCGAGGTTCCGCTGGCGAGCTGCCTCGACGATGGTTGCCGCAAGAGGATGCTCGCTGCCTTGGTCCAGGCTTGCCGCCAACCGTAGCACTTCCTCTTCCGTGAAACCGTTTGTACCGATACTGCGCTCGAACGCGGGCCGCCCCTCGGTAAGGGTGCCAGTCTTGTCAACAATCAGCGTATCCACTTTCCGCAGATTCTCAATGGCTGCAGCGTCACGGAACAGGACACCGTTCGATGCACCTTTGCCACTCGCCACCATGATGGACATTGGTGTGGCAAGTCCGAGAGCACACGGACAAGCAATGATGAGAACCGCGACCGCGTTGATAAGGCCATACACCCAGCTCGGCTCTGGACCGAAGAGACCCCAGGCGAAGAAGGTAATCAGTGCGATACCAACCACTCCCAGAACAAAGACCCCCGCCACTTTGTCGGCCATCCTCTGCATTGGGGCCTTGGAGCGCTGCGCCTGGGCCACCATCTGAACGATTTGCGACAGCACAGTCTGAGAACCGACTTTCTCAGATTTGATAACCAAACTCCCCGAGGTGTTCATCGTTGCGCCGATAACGCGGTCGCCAACACGCTTGGAAACAGGAATCGGCTCGCCTGTAATCATCGACTCATCGAGCGAGCTCGACCCTTCGGTCACGACACCATCAACCGGCACCTTCTCGCCAGGCCGGACCCGCAGCACGTCGCCGACATGAACGTGGGTCAGTGGAACATCTTCCTCACTGCCGTCCTGGTTGATACGTCGGGCCGTCTTCGGTGCCAGGCCGAGCAGCGACTTGATAGCAGCTGACGTTTGGGAGCGCGCCTTCAATTCCAGCAACTGTCCGACAAGCGTCAAGGAGATGATGACCGCCGCAGCCTCGAAGTACACCCCGATTCGTCCGTGGGCTGCGAACGCTGCTGGAAAGACATCAGGCGCAATGGTTGCAATCACGCTGTAGAGATACGCAGCGCCCGTGCCCAGTCCAATCAGCGTCCACATGTTGGGGCTGCGGTTGATGAATGACTGCACGCAGCGCTGGAAAAAGGGCAGGCCAGCCCAGAGGACAACGGGCGTGGCGAGAACCAATTCCAGCCAACTCTGGGTAGACGCCTCCATCCAACCAAGACGATGCCCGAACATGGCCAAAATGAACACCACAGCCGTCAGCGGCAGCGTCCACCAGAAGCGATGGCGGAAGTCGACGAGCTCCGGATTCTCTTCCTCGTCCAACCCCGGAATGACAGGCTCCAGAGCCATGCCGCACTTTGGACAATTGCCCGGGTGGTCCTGGCGAATTTCCGGGTGCATCGGGCACGTATAGATGGTCCCTTCGGGGGCTGCTGCCGCCGAAACCACGGTTTCGGGCGTGATGTACTTCAGGGGGTCAGCTTGAAATTTGCTCTGGCATGACTGACTGCAGAAGAAGTACTGGACCCCATCGTGCTCACTATGGAATTGCGAAGCTGCCGTGACGGACATGCCGCAAACCGGGTCCTTCAGTTGCGTCGCGCCGGCGGGAACCACATGGCCATGATTATGCGGGTACCGGAGGTGCCTTTCAGGCATAGAAGCGTTCGGAATCCCGTGCTGATGATGAGAACATTGGTCACCCTCCTCACCCAAAGAATGCCCACCGCCCGCATGATGGTTAGAATCCGCACTGCTAATGCGTTGGCCGCCCATCTTCGATGCTCCAATTTGTTCGTCGCAACGTGCACACACTTTTCCACGCTTCGCCTTCGCAGCTTGCCCACTGGCCGGGCCCGCGCGGCGGAGCAGCTCGCAGATTTACTTAACTGTTACAGAACCCTTCATTCCTGCCTCATAGTGACCCGGCTGAAGGCAGCCAAAAGGCACGGTACCGAACTTTGTGAATTGCCAAATGATTTCCCCAAACTTGCCACCGTCGAGCGCGACGGCGTTGGGCCGGCATGCACCGTTGTTGGCATCTTCATCATCGCGTGATAGCGCTCCTTCAGCTCGCCTTCTGTCCCAAGTACCATTTCGTGCTTCAGCTTGCCGGAGTTATTCACAATGAAGCGAACGGTCTCCCCCCGCTTCACCGTTATCTGGGCGGGGGTGAAGCGCATGTCGTCAGTCATTTCCACATTGACGGTCCGACTGACTTTATTTGGGTGGCCCGGCTTCCCAATGGCTGCCACACCTCCACCACCGTGCCCATGGCTATGCCACCAGTCCGGCTCGTTGCTGCCTGCCACCGCAATACCCAATACCATCGTAGCGGCAATAAAGCCAGTCAGTTTGGGCTCTATCAAGAGCTTCATTGAATGTTCCTTGACTTGTGCATGGCTTTAAAAATGCACCGTCAGCGATGCCTGGTGGGCGTATCACGAAGCTCTATATAGCGTGCCACCTGCGAGGCACGATAGCAGCACGAGCTCATGCTGTGAGTGGCCATAATGAGAAGGCCGCCATCACTGCGGACTGGTCACTATTGGTTCATCATGTTGCCACCAGTCATCCCCATACGGTCCACCATCATCTGCATCATCTCCTGCATCAGTTCCATGTGTTGAACCATCATGCCCCCGTGCATTCCCATATGCTCGGACATGTCTCCTTGGCCCATACCCATCTGCATACCACCTTGACCATGCATTGAATGCATGTCCCGCATCACGGTCATGCTCTCTTGCATGACTTTGGTCTGCTCTGCCATCAGAGCCTGGCGCTCTTGGGGTGTCTTGGCTCTCGACAGTCGTTCATGCAGGGCGCGCATATGTGCAATCTGGGCGTCTACGGCTGCACTCCTTTGCGCGCTTTGTGGGTTTTGGTTTTTCTGTGGTTTTTGCGGGGTTGCGGCGGGTGCCTGACCGTGGCTGTGGTCGTGTTCCGGACCACCTTGCTGTGGGCTTGCTGAAAACGCTAGCGGCGTGCAAGTAAGCGCGGAAAATGCGATGACAATAGGGGCCAGCCGATTCTTGTGCATGATGTCGTCCCTTCGCTGAGTGTTCAGGATGCGCAATAGCGCACTATCTAGTCTAGGCGCCATAAGCGCAAAGCGACTTGATAAGCATCACATTCTGCTATCTCACCCAGCAAAGACTCGACTCAACATCCGTGCGGTCGCCGATTACGCCAGTCCGGCTGGCCCTCGAGATATGCGCCGTGGCACGCGGCACATTGGCTCGTAAACAACTTTCCCTCCGCTGTGGTCCGCCGCTGGTTTTTCTTGGCTCGCAGTGATGGAGGCCCCTTCCTACCTCACACGTTGCCGTATGGACCAGACCAGCACAATAGTCGCGATGCAGAAAAGAGCCCCTCCGTAGAACGTGAAGGCGGCTCCCAACCTGTCCCACAGCCAGCCGGCCAATGCGCTCGCAATCAGCAGCGCCATACCGCTGGCCAGATTGAACACGCCGAAGGCCGTACCTCTGAGGTCAACTGGCGCAGTATCGGCAACCATAGTCGCAAGTAGACCCTGTGTCATTCCCATGTGCAGTCCCCAGAGGGCTACCCCGAGAAGCGTAACCGTCCAGTGCGTGCCAATTGCAAGTACGACATCGGCAGCAATCAGCACAATCAGCCCCAACGCCAGGAGCTTCACATGGCTGTATTCATCCGCCAGTTTCCCGAATGGATAGGCTGCGACGGCGTACACCACGTTCATCGCGACCAGAACCAGCGGAGCTAAGAAAAGGGAAGGCCCGCTTGCCGAGCCCGCAACACCAGGAATGCTTCGCTGAACCGTGCCAACGTGAACACCGCCCCGACGGCAACCACACTCCAGTAGGCCAGACTCAACCGCGCGAGATTCTCCCGTCGCATTGGGTTCATCCGCTTTGCGGATTCATGCAACTCTGGCTCTTGCACCCCGAACAAGAGCAACACAACTGACAGAATAGCCGGGAAGACCGCAACCCAAAAGACGGCCCGGAAATCGTCCGCCCAGAGGTACATCAGGCCGATTGCAATGAGGGGCCCCAAGAACGCGCCCACTGTGTCCAGCGACTGCCGAAGTCCAAAGGCGGCACCGCGAAGATGAGGTGGAGCAATATCGGCAACCAGCGCATCACGCGGTGCACCACGAATGCCCTTGCCGATGCGGTCAGCAACGCGCGCTCCAAGTACGGTGCCGACGCCGGTGGCCGTTGCAAAGAGTGGTTTCGACAATGCAGCCAGCGCATAGCCAACCACGGCCAGCCCCTTACGCTTCCCAAGATAATCACTCAGGACGCCGGAAAAGACCTTCACAATCAGAGCGGTTGCTTCGGCTACACCTTCTATCAACCCAACCGCCAGTGCGCTGGCGCCCAACGTGGTGACCATGAAGACAGGCAGCAGGCTATGGATGATTTCCGAAGACACATCCATCAGCAAACTCACGAAGCCCAGCATCCAAATGCTGGTGGGAAGCTTGCGCAGCGCGCTGGTGAGAGCAGCCATTGCCACGGGTCTTTTCATTGTTGATGCCCGCTTACGCTCGGCATCAGTTCTTCATTAGGCCTTCAGTGGGCGCAATATCACGCCGATGGTCCATTGCACCATCACGATGGCAGCCGAAGTCCTTCGCCTTTGAAATAGTAGATGCCGTCAGCGCTCGACACCAACGCAGCTACGAGCCGTCGGCAGAATTTCTGCGGCACTGCTTGTGCGACAGGAAGGATACGAAGTAGGCCAACGCCACGCAGGAACACTGGGGCGAAGGCTGCAGTGCGGTAGGGCTTCCTCCACCCTGAAGATTCAGCCACCACGTGGCCGGCATCTGTGAAGTGCGCGGCAAGCCATATCAGCCGCGGGCTGAGCCGCGCGACTTGCGCACGACAAGTGATTTTGCCTCCTTAAAGGCGTAACGCAGGCTCAAGCCTTTTCGGCAGGCGCTGGCTCTTTCCGACCGTTAAACCTTGCGAAGACGAGAAATGCAAGGGGCGCCAGTACGAGGCCATAGCTAAGCCATGAGCCGTACACACCCTCTGGGCCGAAAGGCTCAGTCATTTCATGCCAGGATTCGTTGTTAACGAACGGTAGCGCACCAGCTTCCGAAAACTCATGAACCGCATAAATGGCCAGCTGAATGGAGAACAACACCATAAATATGGCCGTGACCTGGAAGAACAGCGACAGGTTTACCCTCCGCCCATACTTGGTCCACGCCCACGCCAAAGCGCCGGCGCAAATCACGCCCAGCGCACCGCCAAGGGCCAGGTGACCGGTTGCTGCACCAGCCGCAAGGGAGGCAATCATTGTGGCTGCCTCGACGCCTTCTCTCCCAACCATCAGCAGCATGAAGGCAAACACGGCAAGCCAGGGCCCCGCCGTCTTCTTGTCGGGAACTCCGGCGAGCCGGCGGCGAATTTCGCCGGCTATTGCCTTGCCATGCCTAAGCATGTGCCAAGTGCAAGAAACCACCAGGATACCTGCCAGCAGTGCCAGCCAGGCTTCGGCAACGGGACTCATCCCACCCAGTCGGAACAGCGCTAGGCCGAGCACCGCAGAGAGAAGCAAGGCAGCGAAAATGCCGGCCCTCGCTGCGCTGACCAAGTGCTGATGCCCTGCTTTCTGAAGGAACGTGAGCGTCACGGCTGCGACGAGAAACGCCTCCACACCCTCCCGAAATGTCACCATGAGCATTGAGAACATCACATCCTCGCATATCAAATTATGCGAATACGAATCATAACTATTCTAGGACGTGTTTGCGAAAATGTCGGAAGGCGTTTATTCCCCTTGGAATTCCATCTCATTGGCGTCTCTGCGCTGAAGTCGAAGGATGTTCAAGGCCAAGAACGACCCTGTCGAGCTACGTCAAATTTACGCCTTATGATGCACCTATTTGGCAAAAAAATGGGCCAGCCAATGACGGCTGACCCCTGATTTTTGCCAACGCCAACTCAACTGGAACAGTTTCGATTAACGGCGCCTGACTGCGGTTTGCGAGGAAATTCTTGCCTTCGTTATGCCAACCTGCCGGCAGGAATTATGCGAATCTGTTTGTAGATTCCAAGCACCGCAGCGGGGCTGCCCGCGCCTTACTCCACCGTCACCGACTTCGCCAGGTTACGCGGCTTGTCCACGTCGGTGCCGCGTGCGCAGGCCGTGTGGTACGCCAGCAGCTGCAGCGGCACCACATGCAGGATCGGCGAGAGATCACCGTAGTGCTCGGGCAGGCGGATCACCTGGATGCCGTCGGACGACTGGATCTGCGTGTCGCTGTCGGCAAACACGTACAGGCGGCCACCGCGTGCGCGCACTTCCTGGATATTGGACTTGAGCTTTTCCAGCAGTGCGTCATTAGGGGCGACGGTCACTACCGGCATGGCTTCGGTGACCAGCGCCAGCGGGCCGTGCTTGAGCTCGCCCGCCGGATAGGCTTCGGCGTGGATATACGAGATTTCCTTGAGCTTGAGCGCGCCTTCCAGGGCGATCGGGTAATGCAGGCCGCGGCCGAGGAACAGCGCGTTCTCGCGGCGGGCGAAATCTTCCGACCAGGCGATGATCTGCGGCTCCAGCGCCAGCACGCCATGCAGCGCGGCGGGCAGGTGGCGCAGGTTGGTCAGGGCCTTGGCCTCGGCGTCTTCGGTCAGCAGGCCGCGCACCTTGGCCAGCGCCAGCGTCAGCATGTAGAGCGCGGCCAGCTGCGTGGTGAAGGCCTTGGTCGAGGCCACGCCGATCTCGGTGCCGGCGCGCGTCAGGAAGCGCAGCTCGGTCTCGCGCACCATGGCGCTGGTGGCCACATTGCAGACCGCCAGCGTGTGCACGTGGCCAAGCGCGCGCGCATGACGCAGCGCGGCCATGGTGTCGGCGGTCTCGCCGGACTGCGAGATCACCACCACCAGCGCGCGCGGGTTAGGCACGGTGTCGCGGTAGCGGTATTCGCTGGCGACCTCGACCTGGGTCGGGATCCTGGCAATGCTTTCGAGCCAGTACTTGGCGGTGCAGCCGGAGTAATAGCTGGTGCCGCAGGCCAGGATCAGCACACTGTCGATGCCGGCAAAGACCTCGGCCGCGTTGTTGCCGAACAGTTCCGGCGAGAGGCTTTCCACGCCTTCCAGCGTGTCGCCCAGCGCGCGCGGCTGTTCGAAGATTTCCTTCTGCATGAAGTGGCGGTACGGGCCCAGGTCCACTGACGCGGCATGGGCTTCCACCAGGCGCGCTTCGCGCTCGACCGGGTGGTCGTTCACGTCGTGGATGATCACGCCGTCCAGCGCGATCTCGACCACATCGCCCTCTTCCAGGTAGATGATGCGGTTGGCGGTGCCGGCCACGGCGAGCGCGTCGGAGGCCAGGAAGGCCTCGTTCTCGCCCAGCGCCACCACCAGCGGCGAACCGGCGCGCGCGCCGACCACGCGGCCCGGCTGGTCCTTGGCGAACACGGCGATGGCGTAGGCGCCGTGCAGGCGCTTGGTTACCGCGCGCACCGAGGCGAACAGGTCGCCGCGCGTGGCACTGCTCGGATAGGTGTAGGCCTGGTGGATCAGGTGGGCAACCACCTCGGTATCGGTCTGCGATTCAAAGCCGTAGCCGACCGCGCGCAGTTCTTCGCGCAACGGCTCGTAGTTCTCGATGATGCCGTTGTGCACCAGGGCGATGGTCTCGCCCGACAGGTGCGGGTGGGCGTTGACGGTATCGGGCTTGCCATGCGTGGCCCAGCGCGTATGCGCCACGCCAGTGAAGCCGGACAGGCCGGAAGCCTGCGTCTGCGCGTCCAGGTCGGCCACGCGCGACACGGTGCGCGCGCGCTCGACCGCATCGTCGCGCACGACGGCGACGCCGCACGAGTCATAGCCGCGATACTCCAGGCGGCGCAGGCCTTCGATCAGGACCGGAACGATATTGCGCGTGGAAACCGCGCCGACGATGCCACACATGCTGAACCCCGTTTGCTGGCGCCTGCCCGTAGACCTCCGGCGCCGGTATGAATCCCGTGGCGCCGCCTCGCCGAGGCGGCGCGTGCCCTGGCCGCCTGGCGGCCACCTGACGCTTACTGCTTCGGCTGCTTGACCGGGCGTTGCCACGCCTGGATGGTCATCTGCTTGGCCCGCGACAGCGTCAGCTTGTCGGCGGGCGCCTCCTTGGTTAGCGTGGTGCCGGCGCCCAGCGTGGCGCCGCGGCGCACCGTCACCGGGGCCACCAGCTGGGTGTCGGAGCCGATAAAGACATCGTCCTCGATCACCGTGCGGTGCTTGTTCACCCCGTCATAGTTGCAGGTGATG
Source organism: Cupriavidus necator (assembly GCA_022041995.1). Lineage (GTDB taxonomy): Bacteria > Pseudomonadota > Gammaproteobacteria > Burkholderiales > Burkholderiaceae > Cupriavidus. Next base: position 463,481 of record CP074381.1, on the reverse strand, counting down.
GTACCCGCGCCAATATTGACGCGCGACCCCACCGTGGCATCGCCAACATAAGCCAGGTGGTTGGCCTTGCTGTGCGCGGCCACCTGGGCGTTCTTGACCTCGACAAAGTTGCCGATATGCACGTCCTCGCCCAGCTCGGTGCCGGGGCGCAGGCGCGCGTATGGCCCGATGCGCCCGGCGGGGCCGACCCTGGCCTCGTCGATATGGCAGAACGGATGCACCTGGGCGCCGGCGCCGACGGTGCTGTTGCGGATCACGCAATGGGCGCCGATGCGCACACCGTCTTCCAGGTGCACGCGTCCTTCAAAAACGCAGCCGACGTCGATGGTAACGTCGCGCCCGCAGCTCAGTTCGCCGCGCACGTCGATGCGGGCCGGATCCAGCAGCGTCACGCCGGCTTCCAGCAGGCGCCGGGCCTGGTTGCCCTGGTGGATGCGCTCGACCTCGGCCAGCTGCAGCTTGCTGTTGACGCCGAGCGTCTCCCAGATCGCCGCCGGCTGGGCCGAGACGGTCTCCACGCCATCGGCCACGGCGCGCTCGACCGTGTCGGTCAGGTAGTACTCGCCCTGGGCATTGTCGTTGCGCAGCGTCGACAGCCACTTGCGCAGGTGGCCGGTGGGGCACACGATAATGCCGGTGTTGATCTCGCGGATCGCCTTTTCGGCGTCGGTGGCGTCCTTCTGCTCGATGATGCGGACGATGCTGCCCGCGGCATCGCGCACTATGCGGCCGTAGCCGGTCGGGTCGGGCATTTCCACGGTCAGGACGCCAAAGCGCTGCGTGCCGGCTTCGGCCACAAGTGCCTGGAGCGTGGCAGCGCTGGTGAGCGGCACGTCACCGTAGAGAACCAACGTGGGCTGGCTGTCGTCCAACAAGGGAAGTGCCTGCATCACCGCATGGCCCGTACCAAGCTGCTGGGGCTGTTCGGCAATGGCGACATCGTCGGCGGCAACAGCCTCGCGCACGCGCTGGGCACCGTGGCCAACCACGACCACCAGCCGCGACGGCGACAGCGCACGTGCCGTGTCCAGGACATGCGCGAGCATAGGCCGCCCGGCTACCGGGTGCAGTACCTTGGGCAAATCGGAATACATCCGCTTGCCCATGCCCGCGGCGAGAATGACGATATTCACAAGGAGACCCCTAAGTGAGTGTGTCCAAAAATATTCTTGAAAACGCCAGCCGGGTGTTTGGCGGACTGCGCCGCCAGGCATGGCGAAAACCTGCGACCAGGCCTGCGCATAATCCCGCAAATCCTTGCCAGGACTTGGCTGGCAGCCATCTGGGGGGCCCGGTTGCGATGCGCGCTGATTTTAACATGGCGGTTTCTGCGCATCGGGCTGCCGTTTCTGAATTTCACAATTGGTGGGCCCGGCGGATTTTCGCGATTCTGGGCGCGGCGGCTTTGTGCGCCTGCAGCGCCATGAAGCTCGGATACCAGCAGGGTGACCACCTGGCGTACTGGTGGATCGACAACTACGTCGATGTCACCACGGCCCAGGAGCCGCTCACGCGCGAGGCCATCGCGCGCTTTTTTGCCTGGCATCGCAAGGCGCAGTTGCCGGAAATCGCCGCCTTGCTGCAGCAGGCCAAGACCGACGTGCGCCAACCGGTGACACCGGCCACGGTCGAGCACTTCCAGGACGCCTCGGAGCAACTGGCGCGCAAGTCGTTCGAACAAGCGATGCCCGACCTCGCCGACCTGTTGCTGACGCTGACGCCCGAGCAGATCGGCCGCATGGAAAAGAAATTTGCCGAGGGCAATGCCAAGTACCGCAAGAAATTCCTGAATCCAAATCCTGCCGAGCGCGAGCAAGCGCGCTATGACAAGGTGATGGACTACGCGCGGCTGGTCTATGGCAACTTCTCCAGCGATCAGGAAATGGCCATCCGGGCCAGGATGGGCCCGGTGGTGCAGAATACCGACGCGCGCTACGCCGAGCGCGTCGCCCGGCAGCAGGAATGGCTCAGGATGGTGCGCTACGTGCAGGCCACGCAGCCACCCAAGGCGCAGGTGATAGACCTGCTGCGCCGCTTCCGCGAATACTGGCAGAACCCGCCAGCCAAGCATGCCGCCAGCCACGAAGCCAACCTCAATGCGGGCATCGCGCTGACCGTGGCCATCGCCAACATGACCACGCCGCAGCAGAAGGCGCATGCGCAAGACCGGTTCCAGAAATGGATCGACGACACGCATGCGCTGATACGCGAGAAGGCGAACGCCCCGGTGCAGTCGGCGGCGACGAAGCGGGAAAATTGAAGAGCGGTTGTCTGCTCCCGCTCGCGCAAGCGGGAGCGGGAGCGGGAGCGGGAGCAGACAACCGGCAAGCTTACGCTGTCGGCAGTCTTACTGCGTGCCGGCCTGCTCCGCCGCCGGTGCCGCGGCAGCCGCGGGCGGGCGCTCGAAGCGCACGAACTCCATCCGGTTCTCTTCCACGTTGCCGGCAAACATCAGCGGCTGCTGCTGGAAGGTGGTTTCGCCGAACAGTGACGCTTCATCCACCTTGGCCAGGCCGGTGGCCAGCCCGGTGAACGGGAACAGGTCGGTATCGGCCAGGTGCGACGGCACCACGTTGCGCAGCGCCGCGAAGATATTGTCGATACGGCCCGGATTCTGGCGCTCCCAGTCCTGCAGCATCTCGCTGACCTTCTTGCGCTGCAGGTTTTCCTGCGAACCGCACAGGTTGCAGGGGATGATCGGGAATTCCATGGCGCGCGCATACGACGCGATGTCCTTCTCCGAGCAGTACGCCAGCGGGCGGATCACGATGTGCTGGCCATCGTCGGTCGACAGCTTGGGCGGCATCGCCTTCATCTTGCCGCCGAAGAACATGTTCAGGAAGAAGGTCTGGACGATGTCGTCGCGGTGGTGGCCCAGCGCGATCTTGTTGGCGCCCAGCTCCTTGGCGGTGCGGTAGATCACGCCGCGGCGCAGGCGCGAGCACAGTGAGCAGGTGGTCTTGCCCTCGGGCACCTTCTCCTTGACGATCGAGTAGGTATCCGCCTCGACGATCACATATTCCACGCCGACCGACTTCAGATACTCCGGCAGGATGTGTTCCGGGAAGCCTGGCTGCTTCTGGTCCAGGTTCATCGCGATCAGCTTGAACCGGATCGGCGCGCGCTTTTGCAGCGCCATCAGGACCGACAGCATGGTGTATGAGTCCTTGCCGCCACTCATGCAGACCAGCACGGTGTCGCCGTCCTCGATCATGCCGAAGTCGCCGATGGCCTTGCCGGTTTGCGATTGCAGCCTCGTCTCGAGGCGGTAGAAGTTGTTCGAGTGGCTCATGGAGCATCCTGTTGCGTGGCGCCCGCCGGATGGAATGGCCGGCGCGGCGCGAAGCGGCAACATTTTACTTTAGGCGCCCGCAAGCTGCAGGGCGCGGGCAGGACGGCTCAGGCCTGCTTGATATGGAATACCTCTACGCCGACCGAATCGCAATCCGGGTACACGTCCGGCTTCTCGGTCGACACGCGCACCGCGCGCACCTTGGGGTGCTTGAGCATGGCGCGGGCCACGTCGTCGCACAGCGTTTCCTGCAGGTGCACGTGGCCCTGCGCCATGCGCTCGGCCACGGTGTTGCGCATGAAGTCGTAGTCGACCACTTCGTCGAGCTTGTCAGCCTGCGGGGTGCTCTGCGCCAGCGGCACGAACAGGTCGATATTGATCAGCACCCGCTGTTCGCCCTTCTTCTCGAATTCGTGCACGCCGATATTGATCTGCACTTCGTAGTTGCGCAGGAACATGCGTCGGCAGTCTTGCAGGCTGGGGTGGGAAAGGGCGGCGAGCATGGTCATGAGCGGGCTGCTGAGAAGAAAAAGGAAGCCGCGCCCGGCGGGCGCGGCACATCAGGCACTACGGTATTCGGTTGCTGGCTTCCAGCTTACTCGGTCAGGAACATCACGTCGCGCGCCAGCGGCATCAGGTGCTGGCCGCCGTCCACATACAGCGTGGTGCCGGTCACGGCGCGCGCCTGCGCCAGGTAGGCCACCGCCTGGGCGATATCCTCGGGCGTGGACGACTGGCCCAGCGGCGTCACGCGATGCGCGCGGCGGAAGCTCTGCTCGGACTGCTCGCCGGACACCAGCGTGATGCCCGGGGCCACGCCCACCGCGCGCAGGCGCGGCGCCAGCGCCTGGGCCAGCTGCACCGTGGCGGTCTGCAGCGCGGCCTTGGACAGCGTGTACGAGAGGAAGTCCGGGTTCAGGTTGTCCAGCTTCTGGTCCAGCAGGTTGATCACCACGCCGCGCGGTTCGGCGGCCTTGTCGTTGCCGGCGGCGGCGGCCAGGGCCTTGTGCAGTTCACGCGCGAGCAGCAGCGGCGCCGCCACGTTGGTGCGCATATGCGTATCCAGCGACGCATATGAGAAGCTGGTCGCCACATCGTACTGGAACAGCGAAGCGTTGTTGACCAGGCAAGTGGGCACGCCCAGCGCGGCGGCGCAATCGGCCACCAGGCGGCCGGTGGCGGCCTCGTCGGCCAGGTCGGCGCGCAGCACCGCGGCACGGCGGCCCAGCGCGCGGATCTGCGCGGCCAGGGCCTCGGCCTCGTCCACCGAGCGATGGCAGTGCACGGCCACGTCCCAGCCCTGCGCGGCCAGTTCAAGCGCGATGGCGCGGCCCAGGCGGCGCGCGCCACCGGTCACCAGCGCCACGCCGCGGGCGGTGGCGCGCTGGCCACCGGTCTGGTCACTGGTCTGGCTGGCAGGAATCTTGGATGCGGGCATTGCTACAATCGCAGGATGCAGAAAGCCGCTAGTTTACCCCTTCCCCCGCCGACGCGCAGGCCGCCTCCGATACCCTTACGGCCCGCATTGGCGAATCCATCGACGCGGCCGGCGGCTGGATCGGCTTTGACCGCTATATGGCGCTGGCACTGTACGCGCCCGGCCTGGGCTATTACAGCGGCGGCTCGGCCAAGTTCGGTCGCGATGCCCGCGACGGCAGCGACTTCATCACCGCCCCGGAACTGAGCCCCTTTTTCGCGCGCACGCTGGCGCGCCAGTTCGCGCCGCTGCTGGCCCAGGGCCTGCCGGCGTGATGGAATTCGGCGCCGGCACCGGGCGGCTGGCGGCGGATTTACTGCTGGGGCTGGAGCTGGAAGGCCAGTTGCCGGAGTCATACGCCATCGTCGAGTTGTCGGGCGAACTGCGCGCGCGCCAGCAGGCCACGCTGGCGCAGCGCGCGCCGCACCTGGCGGACCGCGTCACCTGGCTCGACACGCTGCCAGACGCCTTCGCAGGCGTGATCATCGGCAATGAAGTGCTGGATGCGATGCCGGTACAGCTCTACGCGCGCAGCGGCGGCCGCTGGCATGAGCGCGGCGTGGTGCGCAGCGACGATGGCGAACGCGCCTTCCGCTTCGAGGACCGCGCGCTGCCCGACGCCGACGTGCCGCAGACCCTGCGCGCCATCCCGGGCGACCACGACCTGGTCACCGAGACCCACGCCGAAGCCGAGGGCTTCACACGCGCAGTGGGCGCCATGCTGGCAAGTGGCGCCGCCTTCTTCATCGACTACGGCTTCCCGCGCGCGAGTACTACCACCCGCAGCGCGCCGGCGGCACGCTGATGTGCCACTACCGCCATCATGCGCACCCTGACCCGTTCCTCTACCCGGGCCTGCAGGACATCACCGCGCACGTGAACTTCAGCGGCATCGCCCTGGCCGCCGTGGATGCGGGCCTGACGGTGTCGGGTTTCGCCTCGCAGGCGCGCTTCCTGATGAACGCCGGCATCACCGAGCTGCTGATGGCACTGGACCCGTCCGACGCGCGCGCCTTCCTGCCGCAGGCCAACGCGGTGCAGAAGCTGCTGTCCGAAGCGGAAATGGGCGAACTGTTCAAGGTCATCGTCCTGACCCGCGGGCTGGATGACAGTGAGCCGCTGACGGGCTTCGCCCGCGGCGACCGCTGCCACGCGCTGTAGGCCGGCCATGCTGCGCTGGACCTTTACCATCTTCTTCAGCGTGATCGTGCTGTCCGCGGCATTGCCATGGCTGCAGAAGATCGGGCTGGGACGCCTGCCGGGAGATCTACGCTTCCGGCTGTTCGGGCGCGAGTTTGTACTGCCGTTTGCATCGACGATCCTGCTGTCGATGGTGGCGCTGTTGATCGGCAAGCTGCTTTAGTCCGCTGAATCACTTGATTGCGCCGACGGTAAACCCGGCAACGAAACGGTCAAGGAAACTGTTGTAGAGCGCAGCCACCGGCACGCTGACGATCAGGCAGGCGCCCATCAGGGAACCCCAGAAATAGACATCGCCCCGCACCAGGAAGGTCGGCACGCCGACGCTCACCGTGTACTGCGACGAACTGGTGATGAAGGTCAGCGCATAGACAAATTCCTGCATCGCCAGCGTGGCGCTGAAGATGACCACGGTCAGAATCCCGCTCGACGACAGCGGCACCACCACCTTCAGGAACGCGCCGAAGCGGCTCAGGCCATCCATCATCGCGGCTTCCTCGATGTCGCGCGGCACCGCCTTGAAAAACCCCATCATCAGCCAGCTGCAGAACGGCACCGTGAAGCTGGGGTACACCAGCACCAGCGACCACAGCGAATCCTGCAGGCCCAGTACGCCGATGATGCGCGAGAACGGGATAAACAGGACGGTGGGCGGAATCAGATAGGTCAGGAAGATGCCGATGGCCCACTGCCGGCCCCAGCGGCCCGACAGCCGGGCCAGGCTGTAGCCAGCGGGCACGGCCAGGATGAGCGTGATCAGCACCACGCCGACGGCCACGACCAGGGTATTGAGCACCCAGCGCAGATAACGGGTCTCGCCGAACAGGATCCGCAGGTTTTCCATCGTCGGCGGCAGGTTGAACAGGAACGGGTTGTTGGCGGTGTTGATCAGGTCGTGCACATCCTTGAAGGTCGTGATCAGCATCCAGTAGAAGGGAAACGCGCAGAACGCCGCAAATGCGGCGAGGACGCCGAAATGGGCGCCGCGCGCGGCCCAGCTTCGCCAGGTGATGGCAGCGGGGCGCATTTCAGGTCACCTCAGTGCGGCGCGCCACGGTCAGCAGCACGATCACGACCGCGACCAGCACCGGGAACAGGAACAGCGAGATGGCGGCCCCTTCCGCCAGGTCGCCGCCCTGGATGCCGGTGAAGAAGGCCAGGCTGGCCAGCACCTGGGTGGTGTCGTACGGCCCGCCGCGGGTCAGCACGTAGATGATGATCATGTCGGTGAAGGTGAACACGATGCCGAACAGCAGCGCCACCAGCATGATGGGCATCACCAGCGGAAGGTTGATGAGGAACAGGTGCCGCCAGAAGCCGGCGCCATCCATGGCGGCGGCATCGTGGATGTCCTGCGGGATGCCGCTCAGGCCGGCGAGGATGATCACCGTGGCCAGCGGCAGCAGGCGCCAGACATCCACCACGATGACCGAGGCCATCGCCAGCTCCGGCTGGCCGAGCCACACCGGCCAGTTGTGCGGGCCCAGCACGCCGGCCGCGGCCAGGGTCCAGTTGATGATGCTGTAGACCGGATCGAAGATCCACAGCCAGCCGATGGTGCCGAGCGAGATCGGCGCCACCCACGGCAGCAGGATCAGCAGGCGCACCAGCCATTTGCCGCGGAAGTCCTGGTACAGGGCCAGCGCCAGCATCTTGGCCAGCACCACCACCAGTACCTGCGACACCAGCGTGAAGACCAGCGCGTTGCGCAGCGAACGCCAGAACGTGTTGCTTTCCAGCACGCGACGGAAGTTCTCCAGGCCGACGAAGTGCAGCGCCTGGCTGCCTACCGTGGCATCCGAAAGGCTGTAGTAGATCGAGAGCATGAACGGAAAGCCGACCAGCAGCGCGATGTAGATCACCGCCGGGGCGAGCATGGCGCGGCCGAGCCAGCGGTCGTCGTCAGTCAGGCGCGGCGCTGGCTGCAACGCCAGGTCCGCCGCCGGCTGCCCGGTGGCGATGTGCAGGGGCTTCACGGCGCGGCTCCCAGGCTGGAACCGGATTTCGCATCGAAGCGGCGCAGGTCGCGCTCGCGCACCACGAAGCGGTGGCCGGTGCCGGCCTCGATCGGGACCGTCACCGTGCAGGGAATGCGCGAAACCACGCTGGCCGGCGGCAGCGGCGCTTCCAGCTTGCCGTACACCAGACGGTCCGAGCCCAGGTTCTCGATGCGCGTCACGTCCACGGCAAAGGCTCGCAGCGCATCCTCCGCGGGATAGGCTTCGCGCGGCAGGAAATGCTCGGGCCGGAACCCGGTCACGACCCCGTCGGCCTCGACCAGGTTCATCGGCGGCGAGCCGATAAAGGTGGCAACGAAGAGATTGGCGGGATGCTCATAGACCTCCTGCGGCGTGCCGATCTGGTGAATCCTGCCGTGGTCGAGGATGGCGATGCGGTCGCCCAGGCCCAGCGCCTCGATCTGGTCATGGGTTACGTAGATGGTGGTAATGGCCAGCCGGCGCTGGAACCGTTGCAGTTCGTCGCGCGCCGAGGTCCGCAGCTTGGCGTCAAGGTTGGACAAGGGCTCGTCGAGCAGGAACGCCACCGGCTCGCGCACCACCGCGCGCGCCAGCGCCACCCGCTGGCGCTCGCCGCCGGACAGCTGGCGCGGCTTGCGCTGCAGCAGAGGGCCGATGCCGAACAATTGCGCGGCCCAGTCCACCTTGCGCCCGGCCTCCTCGCGCGACATGTGCCTGGCCCGCAGCGGGAAGGCGATGTTGTCGAACACATTGAGGTGCGGGTACAGGGCGTAGCTCTGGAACACCATCGCCATATTGCGCAGCCTGGGAGGCAGCGCCGTGACGACGCGGCCATCCACCAGGATATCGCCGCGGCTGGGCGCCTCGAGCCCGGCAATCAGGCGCAGCAGCGTGGTCTTGCCGGAGCCGGACGGCCCCAGCAGGACCAGGAACTCGGCATCGCGGGCGCCAAGGTCGACATTGTCGACCGCGTTGGCGCCATCGAAATGCTTGGTGAGCGAGCGAACTTCTACGGTAGCCATATCCGGCCGCGCGCTACACCATGCCCTTGTCGCGCCACTTGGCGAAGATGCGCTTGCATGCGGCATCGGCGATCCGGACCGCGTTCTCCGGCGTCTCGTCGCCCGTGGCGGCCTTGGCGAACATGGTGTTGAGGACCCAGGTATTGAAGATCTCATCGATGGCCGCGTTGGCGTAGCCGGGGTAGCCGACATTGGTCGCCTGGTTCATCAGCGCGCCAAGCACCTTGTACTTGTCGCGCGGCGTGGCCTTCTGGTCGTCGGCAATCAGCTTCTGCAGGTCGGGCACGGTGCTGGGGAAGCAGGGGAAGTTGTAGAACTCGCTGCCCAGGAAGCCCTGCCGGAAGTTGTCGATATAGTCGACCAGGAACTTCTTCGCGCCGGCGATGTTCTCGGCGAATTTCCAGATCACGTAGCAGTCCATCACGTGCTCCAGCGCGATGCGCCGCACCGCCCCTGCAGCGCCTGCGTGAGCCAGATGTCGCGCGCGATCGGCAGGTCCTTTTTCTCGGCCTCGCGGGTGATGGAGATGGCGTTCAGGCAGAGCGAGATCTTGCCAGCCAGCATGGCGCGATTGTTGGACGACGGGTCCCATGCCAGTACGTCCGGCGTCATGGCCTCCTGGAACAGCGCCTTGACGAACTTCACCGCTTCCACGGTGTTCTTCGAGTTCAGCACCACGGTGTGCCGTTCGTCCTGGACCGATCCGCCGAAGGCATACAGGATGGCGCGCATCGCCATCGCGGTGTCGAGTTCCGCGGACAGCCCGACGCCAACCGGAATGCCGTGCCTGGCCTTGATCTTGCGGCCGGCGGCGAGGATGTCCAGCCAGGTGTCCGGCGGCTTCATGCCGACGTCGTCCCAGAGGTCCTTGCGGTAGTTGATCGGGTCCGGCACGAAGCTGTCAGAGAAGCCGAAGTACTTCTTCGTCTTCGGGTTGTACGTGCTCTTGATCGCCAGCTCCATCGGCTTGCCATGCTTGCGCTGGCATTCCTCATAAAGCTCGCGATGGTCGATCACCTGCTCCTCGTAGACCGGTGGCGGCGACAGGAACATGAACAGGTCGTGCCCTTTCTGCGCCGACACTTCGGCGGCGGCACGCGTGGCCAGCGCGGGAATGCCGACGTGGTCGACCACCACCTCGGTGTCATTCTTCTGGCCCCACTGCTTCACATAGGTGTCGTCGAACCACTTGTCGTAGCCCGGCACGAAGTGGTTCCACTGCAGGATCTTGAGGGTGTGCTTTGCCGCATGGGCATGCCTGGGGATCAGGAAGGGCCCGAGCCCGGCCGCAAGCCCGACGGCGCCCGTGGTCCGGATGAATCTGCGCCTGCCGGCATTGGTGTCCGCGGTGTCGGTATCCGCATAGGTGCTGGTGGCGACGGCCGTATCGGTACCACCTGGATGCGCTGTCTTGGCCATGGCTATCTCCTTGTACGAGAAAGCGGTCGGCTCCCACCCCGGTTCAGGTAGCCAGCTACCCCATTCTTAAGGGTAGGCTTCATTTCATGAATAGGAAATCCCGATACATGTCATGAAGTGATGGAACCGTGACTTGCAGCCCTTCCCCTTTCCGAAATGAGTCCTAAGCTGGAAAGAGTGAGGAGGTGAGATGAAAACCGCATCCACACGCAGCTTGCCAGCCGGTGCCAGGCGCGCCATCCACATACGCCTTGCCACCCTCTGCGCCCTCGCCGGGCTTGGCCTGGCCCTGTCGTTCCCTGTGGCAGCCAAGGTGGAGGGCGACACCATCGTCCTCGGGGCCGCGGTCTCGCTGACCGGCAAGTACGCCACCAATGGCAAGAACACGCAGGACGGCTACAACCTTGCCGCGAAGCGCATCAACGAGACGGGCGGCGTCAAGGTCGGCGGCAAGGCCTACCAGCTGAAGATCATCTTCTACGACGATGAATCCACGTCGGCCCGCGGCGCGCAGCTGGCCGAGCGGCTGATCAGCCAGGACGGCGTCAAGTTCGTGCTGGGGCCCTACAGCTCCGGGCTTACCAAGGCGATCGCCCCGGTCACCGAGAAGTACCGGATCCCGATGGTCGAGGGCAACGGCGCGGACCGCAACCTGTTCACGCAGGGCTACCGCTACATGTTCGCGGTGCTCAATACCTCCGACTACTACCTGCGCGCCGCCATCAACCTTGCTGCCGAGGAAGCGCAGCGGGCAGGCAAGTCACCCAAGAGCCTCAAGGTGGCCATCGCCATCGAAAACGACAACTTCTCCCAGGATGTGCGCGACGGCGTGGAAGAGGATGCGAAACGCCTTGGCATGCAGGTGGTCATCGACGACAAGCTGCCGCCCGAGCTGAACGACATGTCGGTCACGCTGGCCAAGGTGAAGGCGCTCAAGCCGGACATCCTGGTGGTATCCGGCCATGAAAAGGGCGCGGCGCTGGCGGTGCGGCAAGTGGCAGAGATGCGCATTGACGTGCCGATGCTGGCCCTGACCCACTGCGACTCCGCCCAGATCATCGAGAAGTTCGGCAAGAGCGCGGAATTCGCGGTGTGCGGCTCGCAATGGGACCGCTCGCTCAGCTACAAGGACCGCTGGTTCGGCACGGCCGAGCAGTATGCGCTGCGCTTCGAGCAGGAGTTCCGCTACGAGGCACCGTACCAGGCGGCTGAATCCAGCGCCGCCGTGCTGGCCTTCGCCGACGCCTTCGAGCGTGCCGGCTCGTTCGATACGGAGAAGGTCCGCGATGCCCTGGCAAAAACCGACCTGATGACGTTCTACGGCCCGCTCAAGTTCGACCAGAGCGGCAAGAACATTGCCAAGTCGATGGTGCTGTACCAGGTGCAGGACGGCAAGTTCAAGGTGGTCGCGCCGGGCAAGTGGGCGTCGTCGAAGGTCATCTATCCGGCACCTGCCTCGGCGCGGCGCAAATAAGGGGCTGCTGCGCGGCCTGACGCAGATGACCAATCTCGCGGTCCTCGTCCAGAGTCCTGAGCTGAACCTGCAGCTCGTGGTGGATGGCCTGCTGGCCGGCGCGATCTTTGCGCTGGCCGCCTACGGCATGGCGCTGGTATGGGGCGTGATGAACCTCATCAACGTGGCCCAGGGCGAGCTGGTGATGCTGGGCGGCTATATCGTGATCTGGCTGGTCGGCAAGGGCGTGCCCGCGATGCTGGCCGTTCCGGTTGCCGCGGCGGTGATGTACTGCGTGGGCTGGGGACTCTATCGCATCGTCATCTTCCGGCTCGTCGAGCGCGATCTCTTTGTCTCGGTGCTGGCCACCTTCGGCCTGAGCATCGTGCTGCAGCAGCTCGCCAACCTGGCCTTCGGCGCCAATGTGCGCACGGTCGATGCGGGACTTGGCAGCCTGTTGCTGCCGAGCGGACTAGTGGTGCCGAAGATCAAGCTGGCGGCGTTCGCCGCAGCCCTGGCGCTGGGCGCCGGCCTGATGCTGTTCCTCAGGCATTCGCGCCGCGGCCAGGCGATCCGGGCTACCGCCCAGAACGCGCGCGCTGCCCGTGTGCTGGGAGTGGACGCCGACCGCATCTACGCCTCGACCTTCGCCCTCAATGCCGCCATCTGCGGCGCGGCTGGCGGGCTGGTGGCAATGACCTGGATCATCCACCCCTACCTGGGCCTGCCCTATACCGTGCGCGCCTTCATGATCGTGGTGGTGGCCGGGCTGGGCAGCATGCTGCCGGTGCTCGGCGCGGGGGGCGGGCTGGGCATTGCCGAGAACTATGCCGGCTTCCTGCTCGGCACCGAATACCAGACTGCCTTCCTCTATGCCCTGCTGGTGGCGATCCTGGTGAGCCGCAACCTGATGCTGCGCCGGCGGCGCGGCTACCTGCGATGAACCCGCACCGGCACGGCGCGCACCGGCCGGAATCGGATGCCCCGGCTGCCACGGCGGCCTGGCTGGCGCTGCTCGCGGGCAGCCTGGGCGCGCTGATCGCGCCGTGGCTGTTCGGCGGCATCACCACGCAACTGACCTTTCTCTGGCTGATGGTGCTGTTCGCGCTGACGTGGGATGTGATGGGCGGGCAGATGGGCTACAACTCCTTCGGCAACATCGTGTTCTTCGGCGTGGGCGCCTATGTCTGCGCGGTGGCGCAGCGCGACTTCGGGCTGGGCTACTTCGCCGGCCTCGCGGCAGGTACCGGCCTGGCGGCGCTGGCGGCCGTGGCTGCGGCGCTGGCGCTGGGCCCGGCCATGCTGGGCTTGCGCGGCCACTACTTCGCCATCGGCACGCTGGGCCTGGGCATCGCCTTCGCCGATGCCGCCGCCGGCTGGGATTTCATCGGCGCGGGCTCGGGCATGACGCTGCCGCTGTTCCCGGGTGCCGCCGGCAGCCGCGAGCCGTTCTTCTACTACGCGATGCTGGCGCTGGCCGTGCTGACCCTGCTGTCGCTGCGCTGGCTCTATGCGCGGCCATTCGGCCTCGCGCTCAATGCCATCCGCGACGACGAGGACAAGGCCGAGGCGCTCGGCCTGCACACCACGCGCTACAAGATCCTGGCCTGGTGCGTCTGCGCCGTCTTCCTCGGCATGGCGGGCGCCCTGACGGGCAACCTGGTGGGCTTCATCGATCCGCGCGAGCTGGCCTTTGCCGGCGCCACCTTCGGCGTGTGGATGGTGGTGATGGCAATCCTGGGCGGCAAGGGCACGCTGTGGGGGCCGGTGATTGGCGCCGCGCTGTTCCACCTGACCCAGGAGCTGTTCTGGACTTACCTGCTGAACTGGCAGCGCGTTGCGCTGGGCGTGCTGATCGTGCTCATCGTGGTGCTGTTCCCGACCGGCATCATGGGCTGGCTGCGTGAGACCAGCGCAAACCGCCGCCGCATCACGGGGAGTGCCACGCCATGACCGACCTGCTTGCGGTGCGCGGCGTCACCAAGCGCTTCGGCGGTGTCGTCGCCAACCATGAGATCTTCCTGCAGGTGCCGCACGGCAGCATCGTCGGCCTGATCGGGCCGAACGGTTCGGGCAAGACGACCCTGTTCAATTCCATCGTCGGCTACCACCCGATCGACGGCGGATCGATCGCGTTCGACGGGCGCGAGATCTCGCGGCTGCGCGTTCCTGCGATCGCGCGCCTGGGCCTGGTGCGCACCTTCCAGCAGACGCGGGTGTTCGGCAAGATGAGCTGCCTGCAGAACCTGCAGGTCAGCGTGCCCCATGTGCATGAAGGACTCGCCGCCATGTGCACGCGGCAGTCGCCGGCAGTGACGGAGCGGGCCCGGAAGATCCTGCGCATGGCCGGGCTGCAGGGTCACGCGGACCAGCGCGGCGCCGATCTGTCATTCGGGCAGCAGAAGCTGCTCGAGATCTGCATGGCCCTGATGAACGAGCCCAGGCTGCTGCTGCTCGATGAGCCGACCGCCGGCGTGAACCCGGTGATGATCGACAGCCTGATCGCGCTGCTCACGGACATCAACGCGCGGCTCGGCATCACCCTGCTGGTGATCGAACACAATATGCGGGTGATGATGCAGCTGGCCGGCCACATCTATTGCCTGGCGCATGGTGAGGTGCTGGCGCAGGGATCGCCGGCCCAGATCACCGCCAACCGCGCAGTGGTCGAGGCCTACCTGGGAGGACAACCATGATCAGCGCGCACACCGCGGCCCAGCCGGCTGCCCACGCGCCTGCCGCCACGCTCGCCGCCGCCCTCTCGCGCCCCCGGCCAACCGCCGCGCAACTCGAGCAGCTGGCCGGCGGCACACCGATGGTCGCCGTGGATAACCTGGTCGCCGGCTATGGCGGCATGGAGATCCTGCACGGCTTCAGCCTGCGCGTGGCGCGCAGCGGTTCGCTGTGCCTGATCGGCCCGAACGGCGCGGGCAAGTCCACCGTGCTGCGCGCCATCTACGGCCTGGCCCGGGTCATGTCGGGGACCATCACCGTGGCCGGCGCGCCGGTCACCCACCTGCGCGCCGAGCAGAAGCTGCGGCAGGCAGGCGTGGCCTATGTGCTGCAGGAGAGTTCGATCTTCCCCGACATGACGGTCGAAGAAAACCTGCTGATGGGCGGCTACCTGATGCGGCACCCGCGCGACGCCGCGGCGGCGGCCGAGCGCATCTTCCAGCGCCACGGCGCGCTTGCGCAACGGCGCGGCCAGCGCGCCAGCGTGCTCTCCGGCGGCGAGCGCAGGCTGCTGGAAATCTCGCGCGCGCTGATGATGGATCCCGCCGTGCTGCTGGTCGACGAGCCCTCGATCGGGCTGGAGCCGCGCTATGTCGATTTGGTGTTCGAACTCCTGCGCCATCTGCAGCAGGATGAGGGCAAGACCATCATCCTGGTCGAGCAGAACGCCCGCAAAGGGCTAGCGTTCGCCGACCTCGGCTATGTCCTGGTGGCCGGGCAGCTGGCCATGGCCGGCAGTGGCGGCGAACTGAGCCGGGACCCGGAGGTCGGCCGGCTGTTTCTCGGTGCCTGACCCGGACCGGATGGCTGGCACCCGGTTTGCAAGGAGACTTAAATGTTCAAGCATATGCTGCTTGCGGTCGACGGCTCGGAGCTGTCCGAGGCGACTTACCGCAAAGCCATCGCGCTGGCCCAGGCAATGCACGCCAGCATCACGGCGGTCCAGGTCGTGACCCACTATGACGTGTTGCGCCTGCAAAGCGCCATGCGGCGCGAAGTCGCGGAGCGCTACATGAAAGAGGTGTACGGCCATGCCGAGGCATACCTGGCAAGGATCGCAGAGGAATCAGCCGCGGCGGGCGTGATGTGTGAAACCACCTGCGTCACCCGCGACCACGTCTACGAGGCCATCATCGATACGGCCGGGGCCAGGGGCTGCGACCTGATCGTGATGGCATCGCACGGGCGGCGCGGCGTGCAGGCACTGGTCCTCGGCAGCGAAACGCACAAGGTGCTGACGCATTCGAAGATTCCGGTGCTGGTCTATCGCTAGCTACCGAGCCGCTGCGCCACCGCCGCCACGCGCGCCGCATGAATGCGGTCGCGGATCTGGCTGACCTCGTCGCCGCATGCGCGCGCGATGGCGCCGGCGTCGACGGCCGCCGCTGCGCCCAGCGCAGCCAGCAAGCGCGCCGCCTGGGGATACTCGCGCGCCTCAAAGCCCTTGCGTCCGCGCATGTCGGCCTCACAGGCCTGCAGTGCTTCGGCAAAGCGGGCCGGCTTGCGCAGCGCATCGCAGCGTTCGAGCAGGCGCACCACGGCTGCCGCGCTGAATTCCAGCGAGCGGTGGATATTGCCGTGCTCGCGCGCCACCACCACCGCCAGGTCGCGGCAGTCGTTGGGTACGCGCAGCCGCAAGCAGACGGCTTCCAGCAGCCTGACGCTGCGCATCTCGTGGCCGGTATGGCGCGGCAGCACGTCCTCGGGCGTGGTGCCCTTGCCCAGGTCATGCACCAGCGCGGCAAAGCGCACCGGCAGCGGCGCGCCCAGCGCCGCGGCGCAGTCGATCACCATCATCACGTGCACGCCGGTATCGACCTCGGGGTGGTAGTCCGCGCGCTGCGGCACGCCCCACAGCCGGTCCAGCTCGGGCAGCAGCCGCGCCAGCGCGCCGCATTCGCGCAGCACCTCAAACATACGCGACGGGCGCGCCTCCATCAGCCCGCGCGCCAGTTCCTGCCAGACGCGCTCGGGGACCAGGGCATCCACCTCGCCCGCGGCCACCATCTCGCGCATCAGGCGCATGGTCTCGGCGGCAACGGTGAAGTCCTGGAAGCGCGCGGCAAAGCGCGCCAGCCGCAGGATGCGCACCGGGTCTTCGGCAAAGGCGTCGGAAACATGGCGGAACAAGCGCGCGGCCAGGTCGCGCTGGCCGCCGTGCGGATCGATCACGGGACCGGCCAGGTTGCCGTCGGCATCGACGGCGCGCGCCATCGCGTTGATGGTCAGGTCGCGCCGGACCAGGTCGTCCTCAAGCGTGACATCGGGCTCGCAGTAGAAGGCAAAGCCCTTGTAGCCCATCGCGGTCTTGCGCTCGGTGCGGGCCAGCGCGTACTCCTCCTGGGTGCGCGGATGCAGGAAGACCGGGAAATCCTTGCCCACCGGGCGAAAGCCTGCGGCCTCCATCTGCGCCGGAGTCGCGCCAACGACCACGTAGTCGCGGTCCTGGCTGGGCTTGCCCAGCAGTTCGTCGCGGATCGCGCCGCCGACGGCATACACCTGCATCGTTGTGGCCTCGTCATGGGGCGGCGCCGGGCAGGTGCCCGGCGCCGGCGGTATTTCTAGTGGTTGATGATTATCGCATCGGGACGGTCAGGGACCAGCCGATAGGGTTCGTCGTCGGCCAGGAAGTCGCGTTCCTCGCGTGCGCCGGCAATCCATTGCTGCATTGCCGGCAGCGCCAGCATGAAGTCGGCATAGGCCTTGGCGTCCCCGGCTTCATCGGGCAGGTGGATGCCATAGGTGGCAAAGCGGCTCACCACCGGCGCAAAGAACGCGTCGGCCACGGTGAACTCGCCGAACAGGAACGGCCCGCTCGCGCCGTGCTGCTTGCGCAGCCCTTCCCAGATCGCGGCGATGCGCTCCACGTCGCGCTGCACGGCCACGTTCCAGCCGCGCCCGGGCAGCACCGCGGTCACATTCATCGGCAACTGGCTGCGCAGGTTGCCGAAGCCCGAATGCATCTCGGCGCAGACGGCGCGCGCCACCGCGCGCTGGGCGCGGTCGGCCGGCCACAGGTGCTTTTCCGGGAAGCGCTCGGCCAGGTATTCGGAGATCGCCAGCGAATCCCACACCGTGACCTCGCCATCGACCAGCGCCGGCACCTTGCCCGCGGGCGAGTAGCGCGCGATCTCGGCGGCGAAGCTGCCGGTGAACAGGCGCACCTGCACTTCTTCGAAATCAATGCCGGCCTGGCGCAGCAACAGCCACGGGCGCAGCGACCAGGAGGAATAGTTCTTGTTGCCGATGACGAGCTTCATCGTGGGTCCTTGGGGGAGGAAACGGAGGGAGACGGCGCAGGCGCGGCGCCTGCGGCCTGCAGGACGGCGTGGCGGCCGCGCGCCGGACTGGTCATTCTGCCAGTGCGGCCGCCCGCGTCAAAGTGAATTGCGCTAGCAACCGATATGAAATCCGGTCACATAGGGCGCATCGATGGGCGCACCGGGCTGCCGGGCCCTTCAGCGGTGCACGCTCGCGCGCATATGGGTCAGCGTGGTATCGCGGTTGCGCCCGGCCAGCGCGTCGGTCATGATCGACTCCAGGCTGGCCGGATGCAGGTTCAGTTCGGGTGCGATCGGGTGTTCCAGCACATTGTCGAGCTGCATCGAGTCGAGGTTGTCGCGCGACAGCATCGGTTCGCCCGGCATATGCTCCATGATGCTGGCCTGCACCCGTGCCAGCGCATCGGGCAGCGCGATCACCGGGCGCGGATGCCCGGACGCGCGGCCGGCAAAGCGCACCAGCTCTTCCAGCGTGTAGACCTGCGGGCCGCCCAGCTCATAGCCGTGGCCGATCGTGGCCGGGTTCACCATGGCATTCAGGTAGGCCTGCACCACATCCTGCACGAATACAGGCTGGAAGCGCGCATGCGCGCACGCCAGCGGCACCACCGGGGCCATCTGTTGCATGTGGGCGAACAGGTTCAGGAAATGGTCGTCGGGGCCGAACACCACCGAGGGCCGGAAGATGGTCCAGTCCAGCCCGCTGGCGCGCACGACGCGCTCGCCGTCGCCTTTGCTGCGCAGGTACATCGACGGCCCGTTGCTGTCCGCGCCCAGCGCGCTCATATGCAACAGCCGGCGCACGCCGGTGGACAGGCACGACGCCGCAATCTGCCGCACCATCTCCACATGCGCGCTGGCAAAGGCTTCGCCGTAGGGGTCGGCGCGCTCGCCGTGCAGCACGCCCACCAGGTTGACGACGATGCCATCCACGCCCAGCGAGCCGATAGCATCGTCCAGCGCGGCATTGTCGGCCAGGCCCAGCTCTGCCACCTCTACGCGCGGCAACAGCAGCAGGTGCTGCGCGTGCTCGATATTGCGCGCGCCGACGATGATGCGATCCGGGGCGATGGGGGAATCGGGGTTGGCGCCGGGTTCCAGCGGCGCGCCCGAGGCCGAGGCGGCCCCGGCCAGGCGCGAAACGAGATGGCTGCCGATAAAGCCGGCGCCACCGATAACGAGGACGTTGCTGGTCTGCATGATGCCTCCGTGCCGAAAACTGCACGCCGCGGCACCCGGGCCAGCCCCGGGCCGCCGTGTTATCCCGGCAGGGCCCGTCTTGCCCGCGCCAAAAGGGGCGACTTCAGGGCAGGCTGGTAGTGGTCACCGGCGACGGCGCGACCATGCCCAGGCGCGATTTCAGCGACTGCGGCCGGCCACTCATCAATGCAGCATAGTACGTGGCGTTGGAAAGCACATTCTTCACATAGCCGCGCGTTTCATTGAACGGAATGGTCTCTGCAAAGATCGCGCCTTCCACCGGCCGCGCCAGCGTGCTGCGCCAGGCCTTGGGCCGGCCCGGGCCGGCGTTGTACGCAGCCGAAGCCAGCGTCCACGAGCTGTCCAGGTCGGTCAGCACCATGCTCAGGTAATTGGTGCCAAGCAGGATGTTGATATTGGGATCGGCCATCATCGACGGCGAAAAGTCGTTCATGCCTATCTTGCGCGCGACGTACCTGGCCGTGGCCGGCATCACCTGCATCAGGCCATGTGCGCCCGCCGACGAGCGCGCGCTCATGAGGAAGCGCGATTCCTGGCGGATCAGGCCGTAGACCCATGCCATGTCCAGGCCGACATCGTCGGTGGCACGCTGCATGATGTCGCGGTACGGCATCAGGAACCGCAGCGTGAAATCATGTTCGTTGCGGGTGCGGTCGGCGGAATTGACGGTGCGGTCCAGCAGCTCCAGGCGGCGCGCATACTCGGCCGCGGCCAGCAGCTCGCGGTCGCTCATATTGCGCAGTTCCCAGTTCCACTCGCGGTTGCCTTCGAAGCGCAGGTTCATAGCGTAGAACTTCTGCGCCCGCTGAAAACCGGGGCGCGTGCGCATGGCCATGGTCTCGGCGTCGCTGACGGTGGTGCGTGCCGGCAGCGTGATGCGGTTGCCCAGCTCTTCGCTGGCCAGCTGGCCGTAGAAGTTGAACTGGCCGGCGATCTGCTGGAAGTTCTGCTGGGCCTCGGTATCGCGGCCGTCGGCCTTGAGCGCGCGGCCATACCAGTAGATCCAGGCCGGGTCCTTGGCGCGCAGTTCGGGGCGCATCAGCTCCACCGCCTGGCGCACCTGCTTCCAGTCGCCCTGGCGCAGCGCGGCGCGCACGCGCCATTCCTGCGTGTCATCGGAGAGCCACTGGTTGCCGCCCAGGTCCATCTGGCGGCGGTAGTAGCCGGCCGCATCGGGCAGCAGCTTCTTGGCCGCGAACTGGCCGATCACGCCCCAGGCCGCGCCCTGCTCGTCGCGCGACAGCGTACCCTGGGCCGTGTCGAGGTAGGCCACCGCCTGCAACGGGTCGTTGCGCGCCATCTTGACGACGGTGGCCAGCGTATCGCCATCCGCGCGCGCGTCGGGCACCAGCGCGGCGATCTTGCCGGCCAGCGTGACATAGTTCTGCTCCAGCGCCAGCCGCGCCTGGTAGGCGACATCGCTGCGCTGGATCTGCTGGCCTTGCGCCAGGTAGCCGATCAGGTCGACACAGCCTTCGCCGTAGTACTTGGGGTCGCTCAGCACATTGCGCGCATCGGCGGCCACGTTCTGGCCCTTGAGCGCGCGCGACAGCAGCGCATAGCACTCGACCTGGGTATCGTCCTTGAGCGCGAACTGCGGATATTCGACATCGAAATTGGCCCAGTCGCGCTTCTTGCCCAGCACCAGCAGCCAGTCATTGCGCATGCGGTCGGCAATGGCGTCGCCCTTGTAGCGCTGCAGGAACACGCGCACCTGGTCGTCGGGCGCATCGATGCGCGCCAGGCCGCTGGCGTCGAACAGCTGCGGCTTGATGCGGAAGTACTCGACATAGGACGGGACCGGGTAGTCCACCAGCGTGGCCGAGATCGCGTAGGCACGCTCCGCGTCGTTCTTGCGCGCGGCGTCGCGCAGCGCGGCGAAGGCCTCGTCGGGATCGCTCGGGATCACCGCCGCCTGCGGGCGCGACACCGCCTGCGGGCGCTTCTGCGCATGGACGGGCGTGACAAGCAGTGCACATGCCAACGCGATCCAGGCGGCCCGGCCGGCACGCTGCAGATATACTCCCTTCAGCATTCTTTGCTTCCTTGTCGATGACGGCGGCGCCGGCGCCTGCAACCTTGTGCCCAGCCGCGGCTCCGCCGTCCGTGTTTGGTTCGGACGAGGGGCATTATCCCACGCCATGTCATCCACTCCTGTCACGACCGCACCCGACCCCGCCGCCGCCGACCGTCGTGCACTGCGCACGCAGTTGCTGGCGCAGCGCGCCGCCCTGCCCGCACGCGCTGAAGCCGATGCGCGCATCGCCGCCGCACTGTCCCGATTGCTGGCCGGCCTGGCCGTGCGCTGCCTGGGTTTCTACTGGCCGATCCAGCAGGAGTTCGATGCGCGCGACGCGGTCGTCCGCTGGCTCGCCGCCATGCCTGGCCGCAGCGCCGCGCTGCCGTCGGTCAGCCGCCCGGGCGCGCCGCTGGATTTCCACCTGTGGACACCGGACACGCCCATGGCCACCGGCCGCTACGGCATCCCGGTGCCGGACGGCACTGAGGCCGTGGCGCCCGATGCCCTGCTCATTCCCTGTGTCGGTTTCAGCCCGGACAAGTTCCGCCTGGGCTACGGCGGTGGCTTCTACGACCGCACGCTGGCGGCCATGGCGCAGCGGCCAGTGGCGATCGGCATCGGCTACGAAACCTGCCGGGTACCGTTGCAGGCGCAGCCGCATGACATTGCCATGGAATGGATCGTCACGGAATCCGGCCCGTTCTAGCCCGTTCTAGCCGGCTCGGCCTGCGCGCCCCGCACCAGCTCATCCACCAGCGCACGCATGCAGCGCCAGTGCGAGCCCTCCCAGAACACGCGCCGGCACTGGTCGCAGGTAACAAAGCTGCGATGGCGCTCGAGCACCCCTCCGGCACGCGCCCGGCCGCGCCGGCCGCATCCAGCGCGCGCAGCGGCGCGTTGCAGTCCAGGCACAGCGAGAACGGCCGCGCGCTGCGCGCCAGGTCCAGCCGCGCAAAGATTTCCCGCACCTGCAGTTGCGATTTGATCGCGCGCACATAGCAGCCGTGGGTGATGCCGCGGCGCTTGAGCAGTTCGCGGTCGCGCGTCAGCACGATGCGGCCCTGGTCAACGGCGATGCGCTCGATCTCGCTGTCTTCAAAATGGTTGTCGTAGAGGGTGTCGAAGCCGGTCATGCGCAACAGGTGCGCCAGGCCGCCCAGGTGCGCGTCGGCGACAAAGCGCATCACCCGCAGCGGCTGCTCGCGTACCCGCAGCAGCGGGGACACATCGAGCCGTTCGAACTTGGGATAGACCGAGACCCGGTCGCCATCGCACAGCTGCCGCTCGAACCCGGACGATTCGCCATTGACCAGGATCAGCTCGACTTCGGTATGCGGCACGCCCAGCGCCTCGATCATGTGCTTGACCGTGGCGGCGCGCGCGCAGGCGCAGGACAGGTCACGCCGGCGCTGGTCCGGCGCGAGGAAGTCGTTCAGTTCCTCGTAGAAGCGGAAGGTGGCGGTGACCATGGTGCCGAGTATGGCACTGTCGGCAGATCGGCGCGATAGCGGGACGTTGCCTCAGCCCGCATTCCCCAGCCGCAGCGCCGCCTCCACCGCCAGCTTCGCCCAGGGCGTCATCGCGCCGGGCGACTCCAGCGCCGCCGGCGGCAGGCTCAGGTAATGGCGCATGGTGACCTCGCGCTGTGCCGACTGGTAGCGGAAGGGCTCGCTGCCCTCGGCCTCGAACTTGCCGCGCGTGGCGTCATCCGCCTTCAGGTAGCAGGTGCCGCCCGACACCAGCGCAAACATCAGCCCGTCATAGAACAGGCCATGGCCGCCAAACATGCGCCTGGCGCTGACAGGGACAATGCGCGCCGCCAGCGGCCCCATCAGCTCGAGCAGGTGTTCGATGAAGGGATCGGGGCGGCGCGTGGCCATGGCGGGCTTTACAGCTTCAGGCGCTGCCAGATCGCCTTGGTGGCGCCGGCGGCATTGAGCGTGTAGAAGTGCAGGCCCGGCACGCCCGCGGCGAGCAGGCGCTCGCACAGCGCGGTGACCACGTCCAGGCCGAAGGCGCGGATCGATTCGCGGTCGTCGCCGAAGCTCTCCAGCCGCTTGGCCACCCAACGTGGCACCTCCGCGCCGCAGGTTTCGGAGAAACGCATCAGCTGCGAGCAGTTGGTGATCGGCATGATGCCCGGCACGATGGGCACATCCACCCCCATGGCGCGTACATCGTCGACAAAGCGGAAGTAGGCGTCCGCATTGAAGAAGTACTGCGTGATCGCGGAGTTGGCGCCGGCCCTGACCTTGCGCACGAAGTTCTCCAGGTCGTGGCGCGGCGATTTCGCCTGCGGGTGGTATTCCGGATATGCCGCCACCTCGATATTGAACCAGTCGCCGGTCTCGGCCCGGATAAACTCGACCAGTTCATTGGCAAAGCGGAATTCGCCGATCTCGCCCATGCCGGACGGCAGGTCGCCGCGCAACGCCACGATATGGCGGATGCCGCCGTCGCGGTATTGCTTCAGGATGTCGCGGATGCTCTCGCGCGACGAGCCGACGCACGACAGGTGCGGCGCGGCTTCGATGCCCTCGCGCTGGATCTCCAGCACGGTGTCGAGCGTGCCTTGCTGCGTGGTGCCGCCGGCACCGAAGGTCACCGAGATGTACTTGGGCTTGAGCGCAGCCAGCTGCGCGCGCGTATTGCGCAGCTTTTCCGTGCCCTCCGCCGTCTTGGGCGGGAAGAATTCAAAGCTGTAGTAGCGATCTTGCATGATGGTGGCGCGCAGCGTTGGCGCGGCGCGCGTTGAATGACCCGTGGATGCGCAGTGCCTTCAGGCAGTGCGTTCGCCCAGCAACAGGCTGGCCAGCAGCCACGAGATCACGCTGTACAGGATGGAGCCCAGCAGGGCCGCCCAGAAGCCACCGACGGTAAAGCCCGACAACAGGTTGCCGACAAACAGGAACAGCAGCGCGTTGATGACGAAGATAAACAGGCCCAGCGTCAGCAGCGTGACCGGCAGCGTCAGTATCACCAGGATCGGACGGATCAGCGTATTGACCAGGCCCAGCACCAGCGCCGCCAGCATCGCCGAGCCAAAGCTCTGGATGTGGATCGACGAGATGATGTACGGCAGCACGAACAGCGCGACAGCGTTGATGATCCAGACGACCAGTAGTCTCATGACGGCTCCTTGGACAACTTCAATGGCGGGGTTCCGCCCTCTCCCGTCGCGGGAGAGGGCAGTCCTGGCTTGCGGCGCGGATCAGTAACGGTAGTGATCGGCCTTGTACGGGCCTTCCTTCTTCACGCCGATGTACGCGGCCTGCTGTTCGGTCAGCTCGGTCAGCTGCGCGTTCAGCTTGCGCAGCTGCAGGCGCGCCACCTTCTCGTCCAGGTGCTTGGGCAGCGTGTAGACGCCGACCGGATACTTGCCGCTGTCGCGCTCCTGCCAGAGTTCGATCTGGGCGATGGTCTGGTTGGCGAACGAGCTGCTCATCACGTACGACGGGTGGCCGGTGGCGCAGCCCAGATTCACCAGGCGGCCCTTGGCCAGGATGATCAGCTTCTTGCCGTCGGGGAACTTGACGTGGTCAACCTGCGGCTTGATCTCATCCCATTCGTACTTCTCGATCGAGGCGATGTCGATCTCGTTGTCGAAGTGGCCGATATTGCAGACGATGGCCTGGTCCTTCATCTTCGCCATGTGGTCATGGGTGATGACGTGGTAGTTGCCGGTGCAGGTGACGAAGATATCGCCGTGCGCGGCGGCGTAGTCCATGGTCACCACGCGGTAGCCTTCCATCGCGGCCTGCAGTGCGCAGATCGGGTCGATCTCGGTCACCCACACCTGCGCCGACAGCGCGCGCAGCGCCTGCGCGCTGCCCTTGCCCACGTCGCCGTAGCCGGCCACGATGGCGATCTTGCCGGCGATCATCACGTCGGTGGCGCGCTTGATGCCGTCCACCAGCGACTCACGGCAGCCGTACAGGTTGTCAAACTTGCTCTTGGTCACCGAGTCGTTGACGTTGATGGCGGGGAACTTCAGTTCGCCCTTCTGCGCCATCTGGTACAGGCGGTGCACGCCGGTGGTGGTTTCTTCCGTCACGCCGCGAATGGCTTCGAGGTTGCGGCTGTACCAGGACGGATCCTTGGCCAGCTTCTCCTTGATGGCGGCGAACAGATAGGTTTCTTCCTCGCTGCCCGGCTTGGCGATGAGCGACGCGTCCTTCTCGGCGCGCGCGCCCAGGTGCAGCAGCAGCGTGGCGTCGCCGCCGTCGTCCAGGATCATGTTGGGGGTACCGCCGTCCGCCCAGTCGAAGATGCGGTGCGTGAAGTCCCAGTATTCCTTCAGCGATTCGCCCTTGAAGGCGAACACGGGGGTGCCGCCGGCGGCGATCGCGGCGGCGGCGTGGTCCTGCGTGGAGAAGATGTTGCACGAGGCCCAGCGCACGTCGGCGCCCAGTGCCTTGAGCGTCTCGATCAGCACGGCGGTCTGGATCGTCATGTGCAGCGAGCCGGCGATGCGCGCGCCCTTGAGCGGCTGCGCGGCGGCGAATTCGTCGCGGATCGCCATCAGGCCGGGCATTTCGGTCTCGGCAATGGCGATTTCCTTGCGGCCCCAGCCGGCCAGGTTGATGTCGGCGACGAGGTAGTCTTGCTTCAGGTCGGTCACAGCGTTCATGTTTCACTCCCGGTGAAGAGTGGCACGCAGGTGACGAGTACGGGGAATCTGGCAGCTGTGGCATGGCGCAAGGGCACATGCGAAGCACGCGGATAGGTCGACTCGCCTCCGTGCGAAACCACGGATCAGCGAGCGCCGTTGAAGACAGTCCGAGCCTGGCGGATGGCATGGGGCGGCTGTGCCGCCGGCCGCGCGATGTGCTTCGCTGGCCTCCATCCGTTGCAACGCTCCTCGGAGTGGCGGTATTGTAGCGTGCCCGGGCGCCTTGCGCACCGGCTCCCTCCGATTCCTGCACAGATGATCCCAACGCCACCCCGTACCCTGACCATCGCCGGTTCCGACTCCGGCGGCGGCGCCGGCATCCAGGCCGACCTGAAGACCTTTTCCGCGCTGGGCTGCTTCGGCATGAGCGCCATCACCGCGATCACCGCGCAGAACACGCTGGGCGTGACCGGCGTGCACGCCATTCCCGCCGACATGGTGGCCGCGCAGATCGATGCCGTGGCCAGCGATATCGGCGTGGACGCGGCCAAGACCGGCATGCTGGGGACCGCCGCCATCGTCGAGGCCGTGGCCGCGGCGGCGGACCGGCACGGCATCCGCAAGCTGGTGGTGGACCCGGTGATGATCTCGACCTCGGGCGCGGCGCTGTCCGATGACGCCACCACGCAGGCCATGGTGCGGCTGCTGTTCCCGCGCGCGCTGCTGGTCACGCCCAACCTGCCCGAAGCCTCGTACCTGCTGGGGCGCCGGATCGCGCACCGCGCCGACATGGAGCCGGCCGCGGCCGACCTGATCGCCATGGGCTGCCCGGCCGTGCTGCTCAAGGGCGGCCACCTGGAACACGGCACCGCCGCGGGCGGCCTGGACGACCTGCTGATGCTGGCCGACGGCAGCGTGCGCGTGTTCACGCATGCGCGTGTCGAGACCCGCAACCTGCACGGCACCGGCTGCACGCTGGCCGCCGCGATTGCCGCGCAGCTGGCGCGCGGCGATGCGCTGGAGACGGCAGTGGGCACGGCGCTGGACTACGTGGCGCAGGCCATCGCGGCGGGCGCGGGACTGCGGCTGGGCGCCGGCAACGGGCCGCTGAACCATTTGTTCGCGCCGCGCGCGCTGGGCTGACGGACATGACGATGCTGGCCGATATCGACCTGCGCAGCGACCCGGCTGCCGCGTTCTACCTCAAGCATGAAGTCGTCGACGTGGTGTTTGCCACCGAGCCCGGCGAGCTGATCAGCCGGGAGGGACCCAACCGCTACCAACCTGGCGATGCGCTGATCACCAGCGGCGGCGGCGACCGCTGGTGCGTCTCGCGCGACCGCTTCGACCCCAAGTACGAGGCCGTGCCGCCGCTGGCGCACGGCCAGGACGGCGCCTACCGCAACAAGCCGATCCCGGTGCTGGCGCGCGAGATGCACGAGGCCTTCAGCATCGCGCGCAGCGCCGGCGGCGACGTGCTGCACGGCAAGCCGGGCGACTGGCTGATGCAATACGCGCCCGGTGACTATGGCATCACCGAGCGCGCACGCTTCGAACAGGTGTACCGGCCGCTGCAGGACTGAGCGGCCAGGCCGACGCCAGGGTCAGTTGCCGCCGGCGGACAGCGGCACCAGCTTGAACGCGGCCCGTGCCACGCACACCACGGTGCCGTCAGCATCCTTGACCTCGCCCTCGCAGAATGCAATGCGCGCGCCGCGGCGCAGGCAGCGCGCCTCCAGCGTCAGCTCGCCGCGTGCTGCCGCCAGGAAGTGCGTGGACATGTCGATCGTGATCACGCCCGTTTCCAGCGGCGCATGCGAGCGCGCGGCACCGCTCAGGGTGAAGTCCAGCGTCGCCATCAGCGTGCCGCCATGCACATCGCCGCGGCTGTTGACCAGCGCCGGGTGCGCCGGCAGGCGCGTGCGGCACAGGCCTTCCTCGATCTGCACCGGCTGCAGGCCGAAATAGCGCATCAGCGGGACGTCGATGCCGAAGTAGGGCTTGTCGGGCGTGCCGGGGGCGACGGGGACGATTTGGGGGCGGTGGGGCTGGACATGATGCGGAATGCTGGGTGGTTGGCCGGGAATGCTCGCTGCCATCATAGCGGCGGGGTCCGGTTTGGTTCCGGTGGCTGGGCGAATGTCGCACAAATCTTGGCTACGCAGCCCGCCGTAGCCAACGCCATGCGAACCAGGCTCCCCTCTTCCACAGGCGGGAGAGGGGAGCAAACCACTGGCTCAGAGAACCTGCCGCATAGCGATCTGCTGGCGGCACGCGGCGCCATCGCTGGCTCCGCGCTCAGGCAGCGGGGAACAGGCTGACCAGGCGGGCCACCGCGGCCGGCACGTCGTCGGCCTCAGTCACCGCGCGCACCACGGCGGCACTGCCGACGCCGACGGCCAGCACCTCGCGCATATTGGCGGCGTTGACGCCGCCGATGCCCACCAGCGACGGGATCACCGGCTGCATCAGCTTCACATAAGCGCGGAAGCGGCCAACGCCCTGCGGCTGGGTCGGCATCACCTTGGTGGTGGTCGGGAAGATCGCGCCCAGCGCCAGGTAGCTGGGGCGGATCGCCGCCACGCGCAGCATCTCGGCATAGCCATGGGTGGAGACACCCAGCCGCAGGCCCGAAGCGCGGATCGCATCGAGGTCGGCGTCCTCCAGGTCTTCCTGGCCAAGGTGGATGCCGTAGATGCCGCTCCGCTCGCCGCCGTTGGCGGCGCGGTAGTCGATAGCGGCCTGCCAGTGATCGTTGATGAACAGGCGCGAGGTCGATCCTTGTGCCGCCGTGGCCGCGCGCGCGATCTCGGCGCGCACCGCGGCCGGGTCGTCGGATTTGAAGCGCAGCTGGACCGTCGGCACGGCCAGCGGCGCCAGGCGTTCGATCCATTCGGCTGTCGGCACCACCACATACAGGCCCAGCGGGGGACACGGCGCGAACGGTGCCGCGGCCTGCTCGGGCGGCACCAGCGCGGCGTGCCGCACGTGCGGGAAGCGGGCAAAGTCGGACGGCCAGTCGGCCGAGCCCGGCTCCCAGGCGCGTGCGAGGCACAGCGCGTCGTGGGCGGGGAAATGCAGCGACAGGCAGGCCAGCAGCACCGCGACGAAGGCGGGCGAATGCGCCTGGTCGGTGTCAGCTGCGACCGAGAAGACCCAGGTGCCCATCGGCGAGCGCACGGTGTCGATCCACTGGCCGCCCTCGCGATCGGTTTCGATCAGCGTGGCGCCCGCCGCGGCCACGCGTGCGATTTGCTCTTGCGAGGCTTCGCCGTCGGCAAGCAGCACGTCGTGGGCGCCGGGTTGCGCGGGCGCGTCGGCCAGGCGCCAGGCCTGCCACGGTTTGTCATCGACGCCGAAGGTCTCGCCATAGTGTTCCAGCACCGCCTGGCGCAGCGGGCCGTCGCTGGCGGCATGCACGGCGCGGCGGGTCATGCGCGCTGCTCCGTGCTGTCGGCGTGCCAGAACGGCATGCCGACCACGGGGGTGCTGGCCTGCGCCACCTCGCGCTCGGGCATCGGCCCGGCCAGGTAGGCGGTGCGGCCGGCCTCAACGGCCTGCGCAAAGGCGCGCGCCATATTGACCGGGTAGGCAGCCTGCGCCACCGCGGTATTGAGCAGCACGCCGTCGTAGCCCCACTCCAGCACCTGCGCCGCGTGCGACGGCAGGCCCAGGCCGGCATCGACGATCAGCGGCGTGTCGGGCAGGCGCTCGCGCAGCACGCGCATCGCGTGCGGGTTGACCGCGCCGCGGCCGGTGCCGATCGGGGCCGCCCATGGCATCAGCGCCTGGCAGCCCACGTCGAGCAGGCGGCGGCACAGCACCAGGTCTTCGGTGCAGTATGGCAGCACCTTGAAGCCTTCCTTGATCAGGGTCTCGGCCACGGTGGGCAGGTTCAGCGTATCGGGCTGCAGCGTGTAGTCGTCGCCGATCAGCTCCAGCTTGATCCACGGGTCTCGAAGACCTCGCGCGCCATCATCGCGGTGGCGATCACCTCCTGCGCGGTGAAGCAGCCGGCGGTATTGGGCAGCACCGGCACGTCCAGCGCCTTGAGCATCTGCCAGAAGGCCTGGCCGCCCTCGCCAGCGCCCACCGCGCCCTGGCGGCGCAGCGCAACGGTGATCATGGCGGGCCTCGCGGCCTGCACGGCCGCCTCCAGCGTGGCCGGCGACGGGTAGCGCGCGGTGCCCAGCAGCAGGCGCGAGCCGAATGACTCGCCATACAGCACGAACGGGTCGCGCAAGGTTTCGGAAGGTTCGAATGTCATGGGTCAGCCTCCCGTCACGGGTTGCACGAGGTCGATGCGGTCGCCGGCCGCAAGGGGGGTGTTGGCGTGCGCGGCGCGCGGCACGAACTGGCCGTTGACCGCTGCGGCAAAGGGGGGCGCGATCTGCGCCGCGCTCACCGCGTCCGCCAGCGTGGCGGAATCGGCAAGGGCGAGCGGTCGGCCGTTGAGCAGGATATCCATGTCAGTCATGCGTTAGTGCAGCAGCCCGCCTGGCGCGACCATGGTGGCCGCGGGGGCTTCTGATACTGCCTCGATCAT
The DNA here is from genome assembly GCA_022041995.1 of Cupriavidus necator. GTDB lineage: Bacteria > Pseudomonadota > Gammaproteobacteria > Burkholderiales > Burkholderiaceae > Cupriavidus. The sequence goes on along the minus strand of CP074381.1, from coordinate 433,226 downwards.
GCCAGGCCAGCGCAGCGCGGCCGGCACCGCATGGGCGGCGGGATCGCCCTTGAGCAGCGCGCCCACCACCGCGCACGCGGCCTCGGTCACCGCCGGCGCAATCAGAAAGCCATGCCGGTACAGCCCGTTGACGCGCACCACGCGTGCGCGCTGGTCCACGCGGATCGCGGGCAGGTGGTCGGGCCGCGTCGGGCGCCGCTGCACGTTCAGCTCCAGCACGCGCGCCTCGCCGAAGGCGGGATGCAGCGAATGCGCCGCCGACAGCAGCTCCAGCGCGGAACGCACGCTCATGGGCGAATCATCCTCGCTTTCCAGCTCGGTGGCGCCGATCACGTACAGGTCGTTGGGCTTGGGCGCGATATAGATTGGGTAGCGCGGATGCAGCAGCCGTACCGGCCGGTGCAGCCTGACGTCGGGCGCATGCACGCGCACCACTTCGCCGCGCAGGCCGCGCAGGCCCGGCTTGTTGCCGCCAGGCTGCGCAGGCCATGCGGTGCGCCCACCCAGGCCGCGGCAGTCCAGCACCACGTCGGCGCGGATGCCCAGCGCAGGCAGCGAGCCGGCATCGACTTCGCCGGCCTCCCAGACGCAATGCACCCCTTCGCTGACCGCGCACGACAACAGCGCGCGCAGCGCGCCACGGTTGTCGAGCTGGCCTTCGCCGGCCAGCAGCAGGCCCTGCGGGAAGCGGCCCGCCAGCGCGGGCTCGACTTCGCCCACGCCCTTGCCGTCCAGCGCGCGCAGCCGCTGCGACACCAGTTCGGGCGGCGCCACCGCGCGCACGCGGCTGGTGAACAGCGACATCTCGGCGCGGTCGCGCGCATGCCAGACCACCAGCGTGCCATCCTCCTGGAAGAAGACCGGCTCAGGCAATTCGGCCAGCCACGCGCGCCACAGGTCGACGCTGGCGATGCCCAGGTCGACGATGCGGCGCTCGGCAATGGCCGATTCCGCCAGCGGCGCCAGCATGGCCGCGGCCACATAGGCGGCCGAGCCCGCGCCGTCCGGGCCGGCCCGCTCCACCAGCGCCACGCGGGCGCCGCTGCGGACCAGCTGCCACGCGGCCAGGCGGCCGGCAAGTCCGGCCCCGAGGATGGCGACGTCAAACGACTGCACTGCTGTCATAAGGGGGGTTGTGCCGGACGCGCCATGCGGCCGCGTCCGGCCTCCTTGTTGTCGGTGCCGCCGCGCGGGGCGCTGCGCGGCGGCGGATCATGCGCGGGCATGGGTTGCGACGCCATGCCCGTACTGCCTGTCACGGCATCACGAGTAGATCTTGCTGCCCTTCTTCAGGAACTCGATCGACTTCTCTTCCATGCCCTGCTTCGCTTCCTTGGGCAGCGACGCCGCGTAGTCGCGCACTTCCTGCGTGATCTTCATCGAGCAGAACTTCGGCCCGCACATCGAGCAGAAGTGGGCGATCTTGGCGCCTTCGGCCGGCAGCGTGGCGTCGTGGTACGAACGCGCGCGTTCCGGATCCAGGCCCAGGTTGAACTGGTCTTCCCAGCGGAACTCGAAGCGTGCCTTGGACAGCGCGTTGTCGCGCAGCTGCGCGCCCGGCCAGCCCTTGGCAAGATCGGCTGCGTGCGCGGCGATCTTGTAGGTGATGATGCCCTCGCGCACATCTTCCTTGTCCGGCAGGCCCAGGTGCTCCTTGGGCGTGACGTAGCACAGCATGGCGGTGCCCATCCAGCCGATATTGGCCGCGCCGATGCCGCTGGTGATGTGGTCGTAGCCGGGGGCGATGTCCGTCACCAGCGGTCCGAGCGTGTAGAACGGCGCTTCATAGCAGTGCTTCAGCTCTTCATCCATATTGGCCTGGATGCGCTGCAGCGGCACGTGGCCCGGGCCTTCGATCATCACCTGCACATCGTGCTTCCACGCCTTGGCCGTCAGCTCGCCCAGCGTGCGCAGCTCGCCGAACTGGGCGTCGTCGTTGGAGTCAGCGATGCAGCCCGGACGCAGGCCGTCGCCGAGGCTGAACGACACGTCATAGGCCTTCATGATTTCGCAGATCTCGTCGAAGTGCGTGTACAGGAAGTTTTCCTTGTGGTGCGCCAGGCACCACTTGGCCATGATCGAACCGCCGCGCGAGACGATGCCCGTGACGCGGTCGGCGGTCAGCGGCACATAGCGCAGCAGCACGCCGGCGTGGATGGTGAAGTAGTCCACGCCCTGCTCGGCCTGCTCGACCAGCGTGTCGCGGAACATCTCCCAGGTCAGGTCCTCGGCGATGCCGCCGGTCTTGTCCAGCGCCTGGTAGATCGGCACCGTGCCGATGGGCACCGGCGAGTTGCGCAGGATCCATTCGCGCGTCTCGTGGATGTGCTTGCCGGTCGACAGGTCCATGATGGTGTCGGCGCCCCAGCGGATCGACCACACCATCTTTTCCACTTCCTCGGCCAGCGACGAGGTCACCGCCGAGTTGCCCAGATTGCCGTTGATCTTGACGCGGAAATTGCGCCCGATCGCCATCGGCTCCAGCTCGGTGTGGTTGATGTTGGCGGGGATGATGGCGCGGCCCGTGGCAATCTCGTTGCGCACGAATTCCGGCGTGATGTCTTCCGGACGCAGCGGCAGCCCGGCGCCCAGCGCGTTGCCGGGGTGCTGGCGCAGCAGCGCCTTGTATTCGGGCTTGTCGTACAGCGCCTGCAGGTTCAGCGATTCGCGCAGCGCCACGTATTCCATTTCCGGCGTGATGATGCCCTTGCGCGCATAGTGCATCTGCGACACGTTGGCGCCAGCCTTGGCGCGGCGCGGGTTGGTCAGCTGGGCAAAGCGCAGGTGAGCAGTCGCGGGATCATTGGCGCGGTCGCGGCCATATTCCGACGACAGGCCCTTGAGCACTTCGGTGTCGCCGCGCTCGTCGATCCACTTGGCGCGCAGCGCCGGCAGGCCGGCCTTCAGGTCGATATGCACGTCCGGGTCGCTGTATGGGCCCGAGGTGTCGTACACCGGGATCGGCGGATTGGACATCTCGCCCTTGTCGGTGCGCGTCGAGGTCTGCAGGATCGTGCGCAGCGGCACGCGGATATCCGGGCGGCTGCCGGTCAGGTAGGTCTTGCTGGAAGCCGGATAGGCGAATTTCTGGTCGAGGTCGCTCTCGAGCGATTCGAAGGATGCAGCGGGGGCAGTACGGGCCATGGGTGTCGTCCTCTCTCTTGCGGGGGTGGACGAAACCAGGAGCCTTGTGAGCGCTGCCTGGGGCCTGAGGCCTGGGGCGGCGAGTCCCGGAGGGACTGGAGACTTGGTCTTGTGAAACTTCCCACGCCGGTACTAGCCGGATCGGGTTCGAAGGGACTCTCTCAGCCGCACGGCCCATCCGTACGGCACCCCTGTTTCATCCAACGGGGTGAATTTAAGCACAAGGTGCCGGTGGGCGCCAGTGCCAGTTCCCTGCCGCTGGTGGTGCCACACCTGTGCGAAAAGGTATCGAATCGCGCATGCTGCGCCGCAAAAATCGCCAGCAAGGGGACAACGGCGCACTCAAACAGCGGCGACGTGCTCTACCATGCAGTAAGACGCGTTCATCTTCCGATCCCGCCATGACCGAAGCTGCCACCCACCGCGTGTTCAACCAGGTGCCCGATCTCGCGCACTACAACCTGTTCGCCACCGATCCGGCACTGCGCGGCGCGCTGGAGCGGCTGGGAGGCGGCTGGCATGCCGGCGCGCTGGGCCAGTTCGGCGCGCGCCTGGGCGAGCCGGAAGTCCAGCAATGGGCAGCCGATGCCAACCGCCACACGCCCGAGCTGCACACGCACAGCCGCACCGGCGAGCGCATCGATGCCGTGGATTTCCACCCGAGCTGGCACGCGCTGCTGGGCTTGCTGCGCAGCCAGCAGCTACAGGCCCTGCCCTTCGCCCAGCCGCGCGCGGGCGCATGGGTGGCGCGCACCGCCGGCTACTTCCTGCAGGCGCAGGTGGAATCCGGCTCGCTGTGCCCGCCCACCATGACCTTCGCCAGCATCCCGGTGCTGCGCAAGGAAACCGCACTCTTCGCCGAGCTCGAGCCGCGCCTGTATGCGAGCGAGCACGATGCGCGCGACCTGCCCTGGCGCGACAAGACCGCGATCATGATCGGCATGGGCATGACTGAGAAACAGGGTGGCTCGGACGTGCGCGCCAATACCACGGTGGCGCGCGCGGTGCGCGGCGAAGGCCGCGGCGCGGAGTACGCGCTGACCGGGCACAAGTGGTTCTTCTCCGCGCCGATGTGCGATGCGCACCTGGTGGTGGCGCGCATGGGCGCCGAAGACGGCGCGCTGTCTTGCTTCTTCGTGCCGCGCTTTCGCGACGACGGGAGCAAGAACGCGGTGCTGATCCAGCGGCTCAAGGACAAGCTCGGCAACCGCTCCAATTCCAGCAGCGAGGTGGAATTCCGCGACGCCACCGGCATCCTGATCGGCGAGGAAGGCCGCGGCATCCCGACCATCATCGAGATGGCCACCAGCACGCGGCTGGACTGCGTGATCGGCAGTGCCGCGATCCTGCGCGCGGCCTTTGTGCAGGCGCTGCACCATGCGCGCCACCGCAGCGCCTTCGGGCGCCTGCTGGCCGACCAGCCGCTGATGCGCAATGTGCTGGCCGACCTGGCGCTGGAATCCGAAGCGGCCACGCTGCTGATGATGGAGCTGGGCCACGCCTTCGAGCACGCGGACGATGATCCGCTCGCGGCGGCATGGAAGCGCGTGGTCACCCCCGCGGCCAAGTTCTGGGTCTGCAAGCGCACGCTGGAGGCCACCGGCGAGGCCATGGAAGTCTGGGGCGGCAACGGCTACGTGGAAGAAGGCCCGATGGCGCGGCTGTACCGCGAGGCGCCGGTCAACTCGATCTGGGAAGGCTCGGGCAACATCATGTGCCTGGACGTGCTGCGCGCCATCCAGCGCAATCCCGACGATGCCGCACGCTTGCTGCAAGACCTGTCGCGCCGCGCCGGCGGCCATCCGGCGGTACGCGCAGAGCTGGCGTCGCTGCAGGCTATGCTGCACGAGAACCCCGAGCTGCTGGAAGCCAATGCGCGCCGCTTTGCGCAGGGGCTGGTGCTGACCGCACAGGCCGCGCTCATGCTGGCGCATGCCGATACCGAGAATGCCGAGCTGTTCGTCGCCAGCCGGCTGGGACGCCAGCACGGGCGCGTGTTCGGCACGCTGGATGCGGATGCCGACGTGCTCAAGCGGGTGTTCTCGCGCGGCTTCGAAAGCTGACGATTCAAGCCTCCATCGATTCCAGCACCCGCAGCATCACCCGCGGCGCGTAGCGGATCAGGTCATGCGCGCGCTCGCCGATCATGATGGCGGGCGCATTGATGTTGCCGCCGATCAGGGTCGGCATCACCGATGCATCGACCACGCGCAAGCCCTCGACGCCGCGCACGCGCAATTGCGGGTCCACCACCGCCATCGCATCCATGCCCATGCGGCAGGTGCCCACCGGGTGGTAGATGGTGTCGGCATGCTCGCGGATCATCTCGCGCACGGCAGCGTCGTCGCTGCCATCGGCACGCAGGCCGGCGGAATATAGTTCGCGCCCGCCGAAGCCGGCCAGCTGCGGCTGCGCAAAGATGCTGCGCACGATGCGCACGCCAGCCACCATGTCGTCCAGGTCGCGCGCATCGCTCAGGTATTGCGGGTCGATCAGCGGCGCGCGCCGGATATCGTGCGAGGCCAGCCGCACCTCGCCGCGGCTGCGCGGGCGCAGCACGCAGACATGGCAGGAATAGCCGTGGCCGAAGTTCAGCCGGCGCATGTGGTCATCCGCCATGCCGACCACGAAATGCAGCTGCAGGTCGGGCTCGGGCAGGTCCGGGCGGCTGCGCAGGAAGCCGCCCGCCTCGGCGAAGTTGCTTGACAGCATGCCGGTGCGCTCACGCCGGTAGCGCAGCATTTCAGACACCAGCCGCGCCAGGCCGCCGAACGACACGCCGAACAATTCAGGCACGGCCACGCGCTTGTGCAGCACGATGTCCAGGTGGTCCTGCAGGTTGGCGCCCACGCCGGGCAGGTCATGCACGACGGTGATACCGTGCTCGCGCAACTGCGCGGCGGGCCGACGCCCGACACCATCAGCAGCTGCGGCGAGCCGAATGTGCCCGCGCACACGATCACGTCGCGGCGCGCGCGCAGCACTTGCCGGCGGCCCTCGCGCACCACCTGCACCCCGGCCGCATGGCGGCCTTCAAAAACAATGCGCAGCGCCTGCGTATCGGTCAGCACCTGCAGGTGCGCGCGGCCGCCGTTGCAGGCCCGGTCGCGCTTGTTGCCACCGTGCAGGTAGGCGCGCGCCGCGTTCCAGCGCTCGCCCGCGTGCTGCGTGACCTGGTACCAGCCCACGCCCTCTTGCTCTTCGCCGTTGAAATCGTCGTTGCGCGGGAAGCCCGCCTGCTGCGCGGCCTCGATGAAGCGTTCGGCAAAGGGGTTGGGGGTGCGCAGGTCGCTCACGTGCAACGGGCCGTTGCCGCCGTGCAGCGGGTCGTCGTCGCTGCCGGCCAGGCGTTCATTGCACTCGGCGCGGCGGAAGTACGGCAGCACGTCGTCCCATGACCAGCCGTCGCAGCCGGCGGCGGCCCACGCGTCGTAGTCGGCGGCACGGCCGCGCGTGTAGATCATGGCATTGATCGAGGAACTGCCGCCCAGCCCGCGCCCGCGCGGCTGGTAGCCGCGGCGGCCGTTCAGGCCTGGCTGCGGCACGGTTTCATAGCCGTAGTTGCGTGCCCCCGCGCGCGGCAGCAGCGCGGCAAGCGCCGCGGGTGTGCGTACCAGCACATGGTGATCGTGGTGCCCGGCCTCGACCAGGGCAATGGTGTCGTCGCCGCTGTCGGCAAGCCGCCCCGCCAGCGCACAGCCCGCCGAGCCCGCGCCGACGATGACGTAGTCAAAGGTGGTTTCCATCTGTCTCCCCGCGAGTCCGCAGGCGGCGCGCGTGCGCGCCCTGTCCGTCCGGCGGATGGCAAGCTGTGAGATTCAGTGTAGGCGCTAGCCCGGACGGTGGAGAAGCCCGGTCGCGCGGGCCGCCGGCGCTGCGCAGACGGGCGTTTGAATTGGCCTTCTGGTAGGAAACTTCCATTGCCACGGCTGGCACGCTACCTTATCGTGCGCGGGAACACACAGACCGCTGCACCGCCACCCGCCGCGATCCACATCCACTTTTCCCGCACGTCCCTTGCCCAGGAGCGCAGCAATGCGAGAAGTCCCCGACCTGTCGTCCGTCTTTGGCGCCATGCACGCCGCGTCACGGCGCGACCAGTTGCCCGCCTGGACCGTGCGCGCCGACCGCCTGCAGCGCTTGCGCCGGCTGGTGACAGAGAACGAGGCTGCCATTGCCGCAGCCATCCACGCGGACTTCACTAACCGGCCGCGGCAGGAAACCGCGCTGCTGGAGGTATTCCCGAGCCTGGGCGGGATCGACGACGCACTGCGCCACGGCAAGCGCTGGATGCGCGTGCGCCGCGCCGCCACTGGCTTCTGGTTCCGCCCGGGCCGCTCGCGGCTGGTGCCGCAGCCGCTGGGGGTGGTGGGCATCGTGGTGCCCTGGAACTATCCGCTGTACCTGACGGTGGGGCCGCTCGCCGGCGCGCTGGCGGCGGGCAACCGCGCCATGGTGAAGCTGTCGGAATACACGCCGCGCTTTGCGGCCTTGTTTGCGCAACTGGTGCCGCAGCACTTTGCGCCGGACGAGATCGTGGTGGTCAACGGCGATGCCGAGGTGGCGAGCGCTTTTACCGCGCTGCCCTTCGACCACCTGCTGTTCACCGGCTCGACTGCGGTCGGCCACCATGTGATGCGCGCGGCTGCCGCCAACCTGACGCCGGTGACGCTGGAACTCGGCGGCAAATCGCCGGCGATTATCGGCGCCGGCGCCGACCTGCCGCGTGCGGTGGAGCGCATCCTGGTGGGCAAGCTGATGAACGCGGGCCAGACCTGCATCGCGCCAGACTACGTGCTGGTGCCGGAAGACTTGCGCGGACAGCTGGTGGAGGCGGCACGCCAGTGCGTGGGCCGGCTCTATCCGGACCTGGCGCGCAACGGGGACTACACCAGCATCATCAGCCCGCGCCACTTCGCGCGCCTGGCGGCGCTGGTGGATGAAGCCGCGGCACAAGGCGCGACCGTGGTGCCGCTGTCCGATGCGCAGCCGGACGCGCAGGCGCGGCGCCTGCCGCCGGTGCTGCTGCTGGACGTGCCCGCAGGCGTCACGGCGATGCGCGAGGAGATCTTCGGGCCGGTGCTGCCCGTGGTGACATACCGCACCCTGGACGAGGCGGTGGACTACATCAATGCGCGCGCGCGCCCGCTGGCGTTGTACCTGTTCGAGCGCGACCGCGGCGCCATCGGCCATGTGATGAAACAGACCGTTGCCGGCGGCGTCACCGTCAACGACACGCTGTTCCATATCGCCCAGGACGGCCTGCCCTTCGGCGGGGTCGGCGCCAGCGGCATGGGCGCCTATCACGGCCAGGCGGGCTTCGACACCTTCTCCAAGGTGAAGCCGGTGTTCCACCAGGCCGGCCTGAACGGCGCCGGCCTGCTCAAGCCGCCTTACGGCAAGACCTTCGAAACCATGTTGCGCCTGCTTTTGCGTTGATCAGGACACCAGCATCGGCCGCCCGAGCATGCGCGACAGCACCGCCTCGGGCGAGTGGGTGTGGTCGGAAATCGCCTGCGGCGCCAGGTAAATGGTCTGCTCCATCATCGCCCGTCCGCGCATGGCCGCGTGCAGCAGCTGGTCGCTGAAGACGATCCAGGTGGAACCCGGCGGGAAGTGGAATTCCTGCTGCGGCACCTTGGCCTGGTAATCCAGGTCGGCCTTGGCCAGGTCATGCAGCTGAAGCATGCGGTGGTCGTATTCCGAGCGCTTGCGCTTGGTGATATGCAGCAGCTTCATCAGCGCCGCCTGCCCCGGCCACATGCCATGGGTCTTGGGCACGAACTTCTGCGCAAAATCGCCGAACGGCTCGCCCACGCGCCATACGCGCGCCGCGGCCGGGTCGATATTGTGGAACACGCGCAACAGGCGCTTGCCCAGCATCGGGTTGGACGGGAACGAGTCCACGTGCAGGCGGGTGTCGTCCTTGCGCCAGCTGACGGGGCGCCCGGCGATCTCGCTGGGCCGCAGCGAGGTGCCGGCGCGCGTCATGTGCGGGATGTATTCCGGGAACAGCGTGCGCACCAGCAATTCGCTGTTGTCGGCGTAGCGGCGGATCAGCGTGTACAGGTCCGCCAGGTCCTGCGGGCTGCCCTGGGCGCCACGCACCGCGGTGTCGTCGGCGCGCAGGTTGATGTTCTTGGACTTGCCGTCGGAATAGCGGCTGTCCAGGAAGCGCTCTTCACCCGGCTCGAAGCGGAAATTCAGGTTCGGGAAGTACAGCACGGCGCCCTGCTCCAGCTCGCGGCGCAGCGTGGCGCGTTCCTCGGCCGTGACCTGCGGCGCCCAGTCGGTATGCGGCTGCGTGCGGATCAGGTTGAGCTGGCCGGCGGTGGCGGGCGGCTGGGTTGACGTCGAGGGGGCAAGGACAGGCGCTTCGGACATGGCATCCTCTGGAAACGGTTACCAGTGTTTGGAGTTGGCCGCCGGCGTGGCGGCTGGGGATGGCGGGATTTTACTCCCTGCCGCTTGTGGTGGCGCCCGGGTCACGCGGTTGGTCGAGTGGGATTGATCGAGCCGGTATGTTTTTGGTTCATTGGCTTGGGGGTATGCCCTTGGTTGTCGTGCTTGGCGGGCTTGGGCTGTTTCGCCGGCGTAGCCGGCGAGTCACTTTTTGTCCGAGCGACAAAAAGTAACCAAAAAACGCGTCGCCTGAGCGGCTGGCAATCCATTCCACGGCGTTGGTGGTTCCCGCGGCGGTGCTTGCCGTTCGATGTGGTTGCCCGTCCGAGCCTGCTACGCCATGTGAGTCAGGGGCAGTGCCTACGTTAACCCACTATTGAACGATCCCCATGCAGGGCGTAGGCCGCCTGCTGCCAGCCGCATCGCGGGGACGCCTACGGCTGCGCTGCGCGCCGGCCCTAAGCAGAGCGACCGACCACTTCCAATCGCGTTGGGTTCGGCATCATCCGCGACCACGCGGTGCGAGCGCAGCGATGCACTCCGTGCCCGGGCCCTCCGACCTGAGATGCTGCGTGCGCGCAGCGCAGCCGAAGGCGTCCCACCGATGGCTGTCTTAGCAGGCTGCCAATCCCCTAAAGTCGGGTTCGTCCAATAGTCCGTCGACGCAGGCACCAGACAGGGAGCGTAGCTGGCTCGAACCACCGATCACATCAGCGGAAATCACCACCGCCCGAACCACCAACGCCGATGACTTTATTGCCAGCCGCACAGGCGACGCGTTCTTTGGTTACTTTCTGTCGCTCGGACAGAAAGTGACTCGCCGGCTACGCGGGCGAAACAGCCCACGCCCGTCAAGCACGACACCCGCCCTCATGGCGACAAGCCCATAAGCAACCACACCTGCCAAGACCCCCACCAATCATAAAAAAAAACCCCACAGACCCTTGCGAGCCGGCGGGGCATGCCGTCGGAACTACCGACGCCTGGCAGACGCTTACAGGCCAGCCGCAGCGCGCAGGGCAGCCGCCTTGTCGGTGGCTTCCCACGAGAATTCCGGCTCTTCACGGCCGAAGTGGCCATAGGCGGCGGTCTTCTCGTAGATCGGGCGTAGCAGGTCCAGCATCTGCACGATACCCTTCGGGCGCAGGTCGAAATGCTCCTGCACCAGTTCGGCGATCTTGGCGTCGGGGATCTTGCCGGTGCCTTCGGTGTAGACCGTCACGTTGATCGGGCGGGCCACGCCGATGGCGTAGCTGACCTGCAGCTGGCACTGGCGCGCCAGGCCCGAGGCCACCACGTTCTTGGCCACGTAGCGCGCGGCATAGGCGGCCGAGCGGTCGACCTTGGACGGGTCCTTGCCCGAGAACGCGCCGCCACCGTGGGGCGAGGCGCCGCCGTAGGTATCGACGATGATCTTGCGCCCGGTCAGGCCGCAGTCGCCCTGCGGGCCGCCGATCACGAAGCGCCCGGTGGGGTTCACCAGGTACTTGGTTTCCTTGAGCATCTCGGCCGGCAGCACCGGCTTGATGATTTCCTCGATCACGGCTTCGCGGATCTGGGCCTGGGTGATGTCGGGCGAATGCTGGGTCGACAGCACCACGGTGTCCACGCTATGCGGCTTGCCGTCGACGTAACGCACCGTGACCTGCGACTTGGCGTCCGGGCGCAGCCAGGGCAGGCGGCCGTCGCGGCGCAGCAGCGACTGGCGCTCGACCAGGCGGTGGGCGTAGTAGATCGGGAACGGCATCAGTTCCGGGGTCTCGTCGCAGGCGTAGCCGAACATCAGGCCCTGGTCGCCGGCACCCTGGTTCAGGTAGTCGTCGGAAGCGCGGTCCACGCCCTGGGCGATGTCAGGCGACTGCTTGTCATAGGCGACCAGCACCGCGCAGCCCTTGTAGTCGATCCCGTACTCGGTATTGTCATAGCCGATGCGCTTGATCGTGTCGCGCGCGATCTGGATATAGTCGACGTTGGCGGTCGTGGTGATTTCCCCAGCCAGCACCACCAGACCGGTGTTGCAAAGCGTCTCGGCCGCCACACGCGCGTACTTGTCCTGAGCCAGGATGGCGTCCAGGACTGCGTCGGAAATCTGGTCGGCGACCTTGTCGGGATGGCCTTCGGAGACGGATTCCGAAGTAAAAAGGAAGTCGTTTGCCACGAACTTATTCTCCAGGTTGGCTATTGCGTGCCAGCCCGTGCGGTTCATGGCGGCGACGCTTTAGCGGTATTTCAGGCAGCCCGGTTAGAGCCGCATCGCCCCGCAAGTTGTCAGTTAACTCGGCGATACACGCTATTATACGCGCCTGCCGGGCTCGTTGCAGCGCGCCAACGGTACGGCACGGCACCCTGCCAACCGGCCGGGACACCGTGCATATGAATCCCCGATGACGGCACGCTGCGCGCGGAACTGAATACCGCCATGGAAAAAACGCTGCTTGCCCGTCTGTTCCCCGGCACGGACCCGCAGCAGACCTGCTTTTCGCGCCTGATGACCTTTTTATTCTGGCTGATCTCCCGTTTTCCCCTGCGGCTGCTGCAAGCCGCGGGCGGCGCGCTCGGACTGCTGAGCGCGCGCCTGCCCGGCCGCTACGGCCAGCGCCTGCGGGAGAACTTCCGCCAGGCGTTTCCCGACGCCACCGATGCGATGATCGACGAAGCGGCCCGTTCGGCCGGACGCATGATCGTCGAGATGCCCTACTTCTGGAGCCGCAGCAAGATCGGCGCGAAGCTGCATGGCTTTGACGACTACCTGTGGCCCGAGCTGGGCAAGCTGCAGGCGCGCGGCAAGGGCATCATCATCCTGACCCCGCACCTGGGTTGCTTTGAAGTGCTGCCGCAGTCCCACGCACTGCAGCGCCCGGTCACGGCGCTGTTCAAGCCGCCGCACCAGCCCTGGCTGCGCGACTGGATCGAAAAAATGCGCACCCGCCCCGACATGCACATGGCGCCGGCCACGCCGCGCGGGGTGCGCATGCTGGTCAAGGCGCTCAAGCGCGGCCAGGCGGTGGGCATCCTGCCCGACCAGGTGCCCAGCGGCGGCGAGGGCAACTGGGCGCCGTTCTTCGGCAAGCCCGCCTATACGATGGCGCTGGTGCACCGGCTGCAGCAGCTGACCAGTGCGCCGGTGGTGGCGGTCTTTGCCGAGCGCCTGCCGCGCGGCGCCGGCTATCGCGGCCACCTGCGCGTGATCAACGACGGCGGCATGCTGCCGGATGATCCTGCCGCCGCTGCCGCGGTCATCAACCAGACCATCGAGGAACTGGTAAGCCTGTGCCCCACGCAGTACCTGTGGGCTTACAACCGCTACAAGCAACCCGCCGGAGCTGGCACCCCGGACACGCCGGGCACCCCGGGCAACGACACCGAGCCGGCCACTGATCAATCGATTTCATGAGCCGTGTGTTCACGTGGCTTGGCATCGGCTTGCTGAGGGTGCTGGGCAAGCTGCCATATCCGTTCGTCGCGCGCTTCGGCGAGGCGCTGGGAAGCCTGCTCTACCTGGTGCCGAGCGAGCGGCGCCGCGTGGTGCAAGCCAACCTGCGCCTGTGCTTTCCGGACCAGACCGAGGCCGGGATCGACGAGCTGTCGCGGCAGAGCTTCCGCATCCTGTTCCGCAGCTTTGCCGAGCGCGGCATCTTCTGGACCGGCGGCGAAGCGCAGATGCGCCGCTGGGTGCGGATCGACGACCAGGCCGACCTGGTGGCGCTGGATGGCACCCCGCATATCCTGGTGACGCTGCACCTGTCGGGCGTGGAAGCCGGCGCGATCCGGCTCACCATCCACCTGCGCGAGCATCTCGGCCGCTCCGGCGCATCGCTCTATACCAGGCAGAAGAACGAGCTGTTCGACCACTTCCTGAAGCGCGCGCGCGGGCGCTTCGGCGCCAACATGATCTCGCGCAACGACAGCGCGCGCGATATCCTGCGCTGCCTGAAAAAAGGCGAGGCGCTGCAGCTGATCGCCGACATGGATTTCGGCGAGCGCGACTCGGAGTTCGTGCCTTTCTTCGGCGTGCAGGCGCTGACACTGACCTCGGTGTCGCGGCTGGCACGCCTGACCGGGCCAAGGTGGTACCGATCTACACCGAGATGCTGCCTGACTACCAGGGCTATGTGCTGCGCATCCTGCCACCCTGGGAAGACTACCCCGGCGCAAGCGTCACCGACGACACGCGCCGCATGAATGCCTTCTTCGAGGACTGCATCCGCCCGCGCGTGCCGGAGTACTACTGGGTGCACAAGCGCTTCAAGCACCGCCTGCCGGGCGAGCCCGAGATCTACTGAGCGCGCCGGCACGTCCGGCGCCGCGCAGCTACAATCCCCACCATGAAACTCCAGTTCACCAAGATGCACGGCGCGGGCAACGACTTTGTCGTGCTCGACGGCATCCACCAGCAGATCGACCTGACCCCGGCGCAATGGCGTGCGCTGGCCAGCCGGCATTTCGGCGTGGGCGCAGACCAGATCCTGATCGTTGAAAAGCCGTCCCGCCCCGATGTCGACTTCCGCTACCGCATCGTCAATGCCGATGGCAGCGAGGTAGAGCACTGCGGCAACGGCGCGCGCTGCTTTGTGCGCTTTGTCACCGACAAGGGCATGACCGACAAGCGCTCGGTGCGCGTGGAGGTGATGAACGGCGTCATTACCCTGACGCTGCAGGACGACGGCCAGGTCACGGTGGACATGGGTGCGCCCGAGCTGAAACCGGCGCGCGTGCCGTTCCGTGCCGAAGGGCTGCCCACCCGCGCGCAAGGCGCGGATACGCTGTACGGCCTGGAGGTCAACGGCCGCACCGGATGGATCTCGGCGGTATCGATGGGCAATCCGCACGCGGTGCAGGTGGTGGACGACGTTGAGAACTTCCCGGTGCTGCAGGACGGCCCGGTGGTGGAGCACCATGCCGCCTTCCCCAACCGCGTCAATGCCGGCTTCATGCAGGTGCAGGACCGCCACGCCATCCGCCTGCGTGTCTACGAACGCGGTGCCGGCGAAACCCTGGCCTGCGGCACCGGCGCCTGCGCGGCCGTGGTGGCCGGCATCCGGCGCGGCCTGCTGGACTCGCCGGTGCGGGTGCATACCCACGGCGGAGAACTGACCATTGCCTGGGACGGCGGTGCGGAACCGGTGCGCATGACCGGCCCGGCCACCACCGTGTTTGAAGGCAGCATTGACCTGTCAGCCCTGCCGGCCTGACCATAGGGGCTGTGCGCCCCTTTCCACACGCCCCGCATTGCTGCCGCGGAACCCGGGCGGGGGCGCCCATTCCCTTGACTTTGCTGGTCAGACCGATGGAGCGCCCATGCCGCTGGACGATTTCCGCATCACCTCGGGCAAGCGTTTTCGCCTCGCCGACTTCGACCCGGGCAGCAAGCCGCTGTCGTGCGGCAACAAAGACGAAGACCTTGCCCGCATCATCGAGCTGAGCAACGCCCTCGACGCGCACCAGGACATCTTCTACGCCGAGCACCGGCGCAAGCTGCTGGTCGTGCTGCAGGGCATGGATACCAGCGGCAAGGACGGCACCGTGCGCGGCGTGTTCCGCAGCTTCGATCCGCTGGGCATCCGCGTGGTGGGCTTCAAGGCCCCGTCGCCGGAGGAACTGGCGCGCGACTACCTGTGGCGCATCCACGTGCAGGTACCGAAGACGGGCGAGATCGTGGTCTTCAACCGCAGCCACTATGAAGACGTGCTGATCACGCGCGTGCACGACTGGATCGACGCCGCCGAGTGCGAGCGGCGCTTCCGCCAGATCCAGGCCTTCGAGTCGATGCTGACCGAGACCGGCACCACCATCGTCAAGTGCTTCCTCCATATATCCCGCGACGAGCAGAAGGCACGGCTCGAAGCGCGCCTGGCGGACCCGGAGAAACACTGGAAGTTCGATACCAACGACCTCGCCGAGCGCAAGCACTGGAAGGCCTACATGGACGCCTACGAGGCTGCCATCATGGCGACCAGCACGCCCGAATGCCCGTGGTACGTGGTGCCGGCCGACTCCAAGACACACCGCAACCTGATGGTGGCGGAGATCCTGACCAAGGTCTTCGAGGACCTGAAGCCGGCCTACCCGCCGGCCCGGCCGGAACTGGCCAGGATCAAGGTCGACTGAGCCGCCCGGCCGCCTCAGCCACCGTTGCCGCGGTGCACGTCGTGCGTGACGAAGGGGTGCTCGCGGCTGGGCATCGCCAGCCATTGCGGGTGGCGCAGGGTCTGGCGGATATCGTCCAGCCCGCTGGTCCAGTGCTCATGCATGGTGAGCGCGCCGAACTGGTAATCCTTGGCCAGGTTCTCGAACGACTTGTCGCGGTAGATCAGCTGGATGACGTTGCGGCGCGCGTCGCAGGCCTGCTCCGCCGCGCGGCGGTACCAGGCGTTGTCGCGCTTTGACGGCGGCACCAGCGCCATCACCTCGTTGAGCATGCGCCGCAGGTTCTGCTGCACGCGCATGTAGTCGGTGATGGCCCGCGTGCGGCTGGAATACTGGATGTCCTTCTGGCGCTCGGCCACGTCGGCCAGGTCGTGCGGCAGCTTGCCGCGCGCGCTCCACAGGTCGACCTGGAAGATCAGCGCGTCGCGCCGTGGCTGCGCGGTGAGCACCTCGGCCAGCGGCGTGTTCGAGACCAGCCCGCCGTCCCAGTAGTATTCGCCATCGATCTCCACCGCCGGAAACCCCGGCGGCAACGCGCCCGAGGCCATGAAATGCTCGGGGCAGAGCTTGTCGCGGGTATTGTCGAAATACGCGAAATTGCCGGTGCGCACGTTGACCGCCCCCACCGAGACGCGCATCAGGTCGGGGCGGTGGTTGATCAGGTCGAAGTCGGCAAAGCGCTCCAGCGTCGCCTTCAGCGGCGTGGTGTCGTAGAAGCTGGCATGGGCCGGATCCGAGTAGCGCGACATCAGCGCCGGCCAGCTGCGCGGCTGAAAGAAGCCGCGCTGCCCTTCCATCATGGCGCGCGCCGCATGCAGGCCGTCGAACCAGATCCGCATCGGCTCGGGCCACCCTTCGGCGTGGTCGGAGAACCAGGTGTCGGACAGGCTGGGCAACCACGGCTGCGCGCAGATGTACTCCCAGAACGCCCGCAGTTGCTCCACCCGGCGCTGCGGCGGATTGCCGGCGATGATGGCCGCGTTGAGCGCGCCGATGGAAATGCCGGCGACCCAGTTCGGGTAGATGCCGCCGTCGGCCAGGCCCTGGTACACGCCGGCCTGGTAGGCACCGAGCGCGCCGCCGCCCTGCAGCACCAGCGCGCGCACGGCATAGGCCTCGTGCGCGGGCCGGTCCGGGGCCTTGGCAGCCCGGCGCACCGGCTTGCGCGGCTGCGCCTGCGCGCCGCGCTCGGCCAGCGAGTCGCCATTGCCGGCTGATTCCGCCGTTGCGGATGGCGTTGCCGCCTGCCGCCCTGCCCGTTCCTGCCGCTCTTTTGCCGCCACGCCGCGCTCCCTCCCAGCCTGAAAGTCAGCCGTCCGTCCGCTGTCCGCCGAACGTGCGGAATGAGGGCGCTGGTTGGCAGCGCCCATGGTCATCAACGGCTTCAGACGCCGTAGCGCTGACGATAGGCCGCCACGGCCTCACGCGAAGCCCCCAGCGCCGGATCCTGCGACGCGTCCAGGTACGCCAGCAGGTCCTTCAGGCTGGCGATCGCGATCACCGGGATACCGAATTCGCGCTGCACGTCCTGCACGGCGGAATGCGTGCCGACCTGCTCGGCGGTGCCGCTCTTTTCCATGCGGTCCAGTGCGATCAGCACCGCCGCCGGCTCGGCGCCGGCGGCGCGGATCATGTTCACCGATTCGCGCACCGAGGTGCCGGCGGAGATCACGTCGTCGACAATGACCACCCTGCCCTGCAGCCTGGCCCCGACCAGCGTGCCGCCTTCGCCATGATCCTTGGCTTCCTTGCGGTTGTAGGCGAAGCCGACGTCACGTCCCATGCCCGCCAGCGCCACCGCGGTGGCCGACGCCAGCGTGATGCCCTTGTAGGCCGGCCCGAACAGCACGTCGAACTGCACGCCCGAGGCCAGCAGGGTTTTGGCATAGAATTGCGCCACCTCGCCCAGCATCGCGCCCTGGTTGAACAGGCCGGCGTTGAAGAAGTAAGGCGACTTGCGGCCGGCCTTGGTGACGAACTCACCAAACGACAGCACGCCCGCATCGAGCGCAAAGCGGATAAAGGTCTGGCTGAGATCGGCACCCGCGGGCGGTTTCTGCTGCGTCATCATTTCTCTCTGAATTCAAAATTTCCCCGAATGTTACGGATTATCAGCGCCAACCTCAACGGCATCCGCTCTGCGTCGAAGAAGGGCTTTTTCGACTGGATGGGCAAGCAGGACGCAGACATGGTCTGTGTGCAGGAACTGAAGGCGCAGGCCGCCGACATGACGGAAGCGTTCCTTGCGCCACATGGCTACCACGGCTATTTCCACTATGCCGAGAAGAAGGGTTACAGCGGCGTGGGCCTCTACACGCGCCATCAGCCCGAGCGCGTGATCACCGGCTTCGGCATTCCCGAGTTCGACAACGAAGGCCGCTATGTGGAAGTGCAGTATCCACACCTGGCGGTGATTTCGGTGTACGTGCCGTCCGGATCCAGCGGCGAGGAGCGCCAGCAGGCCAAGTTCCGCTTCATGGAGGCATTCCTGCCGCACCTGCTGCAACTGAAGGCAAGCGGGCGCGAGATCGTGCTGTGCGGTGACGTCAACATTGCGCACAAGGAAATCGATATCAAGAACTGGAAGGGCAACCTGAAGAACTCAGGCTTTTTGCCGGAAGAGCGGGCCTGGATCGGCGAGCTGTTCGACCTCCATGGCTACGTCGACGTGTTCCGCAAGCTCGATCCGCGCCCCGACCAGTACACTTGGTGGAGCAACCGCGGCCAGGCCTATGCGAAGAATGTCGGCTGGCGCATCGACTACCACCTGGCCACCCCGAAGATCGCCGAGACCGCGCACCTGTGCTCGATCTACAAGGACGAGAAGTTCAGCGACCACGCGCCGCTGTCGATCGACTACGATTTTCCGCTCTGATGGCGCGTTGCCGTCATGCCGCCCGGACCTCCTCGAGCAGCTCCGGGTGGCGATCCAGCAGCCTGAGCAGCTTGATCAGCGCCAGTGGCGGCATCGTCCGACCGGTTTCGTAGCGCGAAAAGGCATTGACACCCCCGCCGAAGATTTCGGCAGCCTCCCTCTGGTCGAGACGGAGTTTCTTGCGAACGCCGGAGATGAAGGCCGGATCGAGAAAGCTGGCGTTGACCTGCTTGTTGAAGGCGAACATCGCATCGCCCAAGGAATCATCATTCAGGGGCATAACGCCTTCACCGCACTTGGGGCACCATTCCCCCCTGACATCGCGAATCACAGTGGTTTCACCGCGATACGTATAAGGCACGTCTCGCAGTTCATCTACCAGTTCAGCGCCACCGCATTCCGGGCATTTCATCTGACTGCTCCTTTCACTGTTCGCCTAGGCGCTATCTGATCTTGAAGGACACCACCAGCACCCCTTCGGTCACCGTCAGCTTCACGTACACGGAACCGTACGGCGTGACAGGTCTGTAGACGTCTTGCCACACCCTGTGGTCCTGGTACGTGGTCATGCTCTTGTAGAAGTCCTTTGGGCTGAGCTGCAACAGGATGTCGCGAACAACTCGCCGCTCAAGGCCCATCTGGGTCGCGCCGGCATATGCCGAACGCGTCATCCTCATGCGGCCCGCGTCCAGCAGCTCGTGCACTTTGGCAAGCTTGTAATGCGCGGTCCCCTTCTCCATGCAAATTAACCTACTTGGTTATCACCTGCAAGCCCGGAACTGTGCCAGATCGCAATAATCCCATCGGTACAAACCCCTGCGACCAGCCCCCATCCCCGCTACAATGCAGGTTCCCTACCGCATGCGGCAGGGGACGTTTCGCATTTCACGCCGCGTTTCCCGCACCTCATTGAGTGAGTCAGCCATGGTTTTCAAAGTGTTCGTCGATGGTCAGGAAGGCACCACCGGTCTCCGGCTGCTTGACTATCTTTCCGGCCGTTCCGACGTGGAACTGCTGCGCATTGCCGATGACAAGCGCAAGGACCCGGCCGAACGAGCACGCTTCCTGAACGCCGCCGACGTCGCCTTCCTGTGCCTGCCCGATGTGGCCTCGCGCGAGGCGGTATCGCTGGTGACCAACCCGAACACCTGCGTGATCGACGCCAGCACGGCATTCCGCACCACCGACAGCTGGGCCTACGGCCTGCCCGAGCTGGTGCACGGCCAGCGCGAGAAG
This sequence comes from Cupriavidus necator, assembly GCA_022041995.1. Taxonomy (GTDB): domain Bacteria; phylum Pseudomonadota; class Gammaproteobacteria; order Burkholderiales; family Burkholderiaceae; genus Cupriavidus. The sequence goes on along the minus strand of CP074381.1, from coordinate 413,422 downwards.
ATCCGCGCCAGCAAGCGCATTGCGGTGCCGGGCTGCCACGCCAGCGCCTTCGTGCTGGCGGTGCGCCCGCTGGTGGACGCCGGTCTGCTGCCGGCCGACTACCCGGTTTCGGCGTTCTCGCTGACCGGCTACAGCGGCGGCGGCAAGTCGATGATTGCCGAGTTCGAAGCCGGCGGTAACCCGAAGCTGGACAGCCCGCGTCCGTACGCGCTGGGCCTGGAACACAAGCACCTGCCCGAGATGCGCGTGCAGGCCGGACTGGCGCAGGCGCCGGTCTTCAACCCGATCGTCGGCAACTTCCTGAAGGGCCTGGCGGTGACGGTGCCGGTGTTCACTGACCGGCTGGCGCGCAAGGTCAGCCCCGAGCAGATCGTCGATATCTACCGCAAGCACTATGAAGGCGAGCAGTTCGTGCGCGTGATGCCGTACAACAGCGCCGACAACCTCGACGGCGGCTTCTTCGACGTGCAGGCCAACAACGACACCAACCGCGTCGACCTGTTCGTGTTCGGCAACGCCGAGCGCCTGAACCTGGTGGCCCGCCTGGACAACCTGGGCAAGGGCGCGGCCGGCGCGGCGGTGCAATGCATGAACGTGCATGTGGGCGCCGACGAGGCCACGGGACTGCGCGCCTGACGCGGCGGCAAGCCCTGAAAGCGAAAAAAGCCGGCATTGCCGGCTTTTTTCATTTGCGTCAGCAGAGCGCTCAGCGTTGCAGCGGCTTCTGCCGGTCGTCGTCGCCGCTGTCCACCGGCGCGCCGCCCAGGCCCGCCATATTGGCGCGGTATGGCGGCAGCTTGTCCACCGTCGTATTGCTCGCGCGCGCATAGAGCGGCAGCACCTCCGGCAGATGCTTCTCCAGGTCGGCAATGCGGTTGCGCCCGGACGGATGCGTGGACAGGAACTCTGTGCCGGACTGGGTCACTTTGCCCATCTTCTGCCACAGCGACACCGCTGCGCGCGGGTCGTAGGCGGCGCGCGCGGCGATATCCATGCCGATCAGGTCCGCCTCGGACTCATCCGCGCGCGAGAAACGCAGCGTCAGCAGGTGGGCGCCGGTGCCCAGCGCCATATTGCCAAGGTTGCCGAAGCCGAACAGCTGCGAGATCACGTTGGCGCCGAGGTTGGTGATCTCGGACTTGGCGGCGCGCTCGCGCGCATGCTCCTGCAGCGCGTGGGCGATCTCGTGACCCATCGCCATGGCGATCTCGTCGTCGGTCAGCTTGAGCTGGTCGAGCAACCCGGTATAGAAGGCGATCTTGCCGCCCGGCATGCAGAACGCATTGACCTGCCTGGAGCCGATCAGGTTGATCTCCCACTGCCACTGCCGCGCGCGCTCGTTCCAGCGTGCGGTCTGCGGCAGCAGCCGCTTGCCGATCGTGCGCAGGCGCACCAGCTGCGGGTTGTCGGGGGCGGCCAGTGCATGCTTGGCGATGGCTTCCTGCTTGAGCTGCTCGTATTCCTGCGCGGCCTGCTGCTCGATGGCCTCGACCGGCACGATCTTGCGCACGGCCGAGCCGCTGTGGTCCAGCCGGATGCCGCCAGCCTCGCTGTCCTGCGCCTGGGCGGGCAGGCACCAGGCCATGGGCGCCGCCGCCGCGGCCAGCGCCAGCGCGCGGACCAACCGGTCACGGGTGGGACGCTGAACACCTTGCAGGCGGCGGAGCATTTGCGGTTCCTCGGACGCAGTGGAAGACCAGGCAGGCGGATCGGTGATCCGCGGCAACGATGCCGTGCCGCATGTGGCGGGCAGGCGAACAGGTGATGCAATAATACACGGCGCCCGCGCAGCCGCGCGGCGCTTCACGCCGGCCCGTTCATGACCTTCCAGACCTATCTCGATATCTTCCGCAACCGCCGCATCGGCGCCATGCTGGCGCTGGGCTTCGCCTCCGGGCTGCCGCTGGCGCTGACCTCCGGCACCTTGCAGGCATGGATGACGGTCGAGGGGCTGGATATCAAGACCATCGGCTTCTTCTCGCTGGTGGGCCAGGCCTATATCTTCAAGTTCCTGTGGGCGCCGCTGATGGACCGCTACACGCCGCCGCTGCTGGGGCGCCGGCGCGGCTGGTTGCTGGTGACGCAGCTGGGGCTGGTGCTGGGCATCGCCGGCATGGCCTTCTGCCCGCCGCGCGAGGCGCTGTGGATGCTGGCGGCACTGGCCACCCTGGTGGCCTTCCTGTCGGCGTCGCAGGACATTGTCTTCGACGCCTACAGCACCGACGTGCTGCGCCCGGTCGAGCGCGGCGCCGGCGCGGCGGTGAAGGTGCTGGGTTACCGGCTGGCGATGCTGGTCTCGGGCGGCCTGGCGTTGTGGCTGGCCGACCGCGTGCTGGGCTGGCAGCAGACCTACCTGCTGATGGCGGCACTGATGGGCGTGGGCATCGTCACGCTGCTGTGGGCCCCGGAACCGGACGTGCCCGCGCGCGCGCCGCGCTCGCTGGAAGAGGCGGTGGTAGGGCCGCTGCGCGACTTCTTTGGCCGCCAGGGCGCGTGGTGGCTGCTGCTGCTGATCGTGCTGTACAAGCTCGGCGACGCCTTTGCCGGCAGCCTGTCGACCACCTTCCTGATCCGCGGCGTGGGCTTCTCGGCGGGCGAGGTGGGCATCGTCAACAAGACCCTGGGGCTGGCCGCCACCATCATCGGCGCGCTGTTCGGCGGCACGCTGATGGTGCGCCTGGGCCTGTACCGTTCGCTGATGCTGTTCGGCGTGCTGCAGGCGGTGTCGAACCTGGGCTACTGGATCCTGGCGGTGACGCCGCCGCACCTGTGGACCATGGGGACGGTCGTTGCGGTCGAGAACCTGTGCGGGGGCATGGGCACGGCGGCCTTCGTCGCGCTGCTGATGACGCTGTGCAACCGCTCGTTCTCGGCCACGCAGTACGCGCTGCTGTCGGCGCTGGCGTCGGTGGGCCGGGTCTATGTGGGGCCCTCCTCAGGCTATATGGTCGAGGCCTGGGGCTGGGCGCCGTTCTACCTGGGCACCGTGGTGGTGGCGCTGCCCGGCGTGATGCTGCTCTGGGCCATGCGCCACACCGTGCATCGCTACGAGGCCCAGGCGCGCGAAGCAATCGCCTGAGCCCGCGCTTGCCTCACTCCTTGTAGTAGACGATCTGGTGCGAGCTGGCGATCAGCTCGCCGCCGGCGCTCCATAGCTGCGCGCGCTGGTCGAAGAAGCCCTGCCTGAACACCTGCGCCTGCGCGCTGGCCAGAACATGGCTGTCGCCCAGCGCCGCCAGCGTGGCCGCATCGGCATGGAAATAGGTGGTCATCGACACCGTGCCGGCCGGCACGAAGCCCGCGCGCTTGAGGAAGATGCGCGGGTAGAAGCTGTCGGCCCAGGCCGCCACCGCGGCAAAGTCCGGCGTGCGCGCCGGCGCGTCGCGCAGCCAGAACTGCGTCAGGCTGTCCGGATGCTCGGTGCCGGCCTCGGTGGCCGGCTTGGCGCCGCGCACCGGACGCATGTCGTAGGACTTGAGCCAGCGCACCGGCGCAAACCCGCTCATGGCCGGGAGGGTGCCGGCCGCTGGCACCTCCGGCATCAGCGCCTCGCCGCAGGCCCAGGTCTCGCGGCGCACCGCAAACATGGCGGTGGCGGTGGTGGCCACGGCATCGCCCTGGCGCAGCGCCAGCGTCCAGTGCTGGGTCGAGCGGTTGGTGCGCACCGGGCGCGCCTCGATCTCGAACGGGCCCTCGGCGATCGGTCCGGCAAAGTTGACCGTCAGCGAGACCGGGTCCCCCAGGCGCTGCGGATGGTCCAGCGCCGCCTGCAGCAGCGTGGCGGCGGTGATGCCGCCGAACGGGCCGATCATGTTCCAGTACTCGGGCGTGGTGCGGCCCAGGAAGCGGTGCTCGCCGGCCGGCTCCAGCGCCAGCGCGTCGTCAAAGGGATGGAGCGGGCTGGCGGCGGTGGCCGCCTGGGTCTGGGGCGCAGTGGACATGGCTGGTGTGGGTGGGTGACTCGCAGGAAATAGCACGATCGTTCGATCTTCTGCCTACACTAACCGTAGTCAGCGCTCGGGTCAAGACGGGCAGTGCTCCAGCCGCGGGCACCGCGGCACGCGCATCAGCCTTGCGCCCGCCGCCGCAGCGGCAGGCTCCAGCCCAGCTGGTTAGCGACCACGCCCAGCAGCACCAGCGCCATGCCGGCGATCTGGAGCGGCCCCAGCACCACGCCGAACACCATCACGTCGATGACGATCGCCACCAGCGGATAGACAAAGGACAGCGTGGCGATCGACACCACGTTGAGCCGCTGGAACGCGCCGTACAGCAGCGTGTACATCACACCCGTATGCACCAGCCCCAGCGCCAGCAACGCCGCCCAGGTGCCGGTGCCATAGCTGCCGGCCGCGGGATGGGCCAGCGGCGCCAGCATCAGCACGCCCAGCACCATCTGCAGCCCGGCGATCTGGCCCGGCGGAATCGCCTGCAGCCGCCGCGTGGCCATGGTCGTCACCGCATACAGCAGTGCCGCCAGCAGCGCCAGGCCGATACCGGCCAGCATCGCCGCGCCGGTGGCGCCATGCTCCAGCCCGGTGATCAGCATCACCCCGGCAAAGGCCAGCACCAGCCATGGCAGCCGCGCGAACGGGAACGGCTCGCGCTGGATCACCGAGGTGAGCAGCAGCAGGAAGAACGGCTGGGTGTGGTAGACCACCGTGGCAATGGCGATGCCGCTGTACGCGTACGCCGAGAACAAGGCCAGCCAGTTGAGCACCAGCGTAACGCCGCCCAGCGCCAGCCAGCCAAGCTGCGCGCGGCTCATCCGCACCCAGCCGCGCTGTAGCGTCAGCACGCCCAGCAGCGCGGCGCCGCCGAACAGGCAGCGGAAGAAGACCACATCGAGCGGCGGTTGGCCGCTGGTGACAACGAACCAGCCGATGGTGCCAGACAGCAGCATGGCCGCGACCATGCGCCAGGCGCCGCCTGGCAAGGGTTGTTGAGAGGGCATGACAGGCTCCGGTCAGACAATGGCCGCATTGTTTCACCATGCAATCCACTCAACAATCCCGTCATTACTCAATTAGTATTTGATCTGAAGTCATGAATGAGGACGCGCAATGCCGGATATGCCACTTAATGCGATGGCCGTGTTTGCGCGCGTGGTCGAGTGCGGCAGCTTCTCGGCTGCCGCACTCGACCTGGGCATGACACCATCGGCGGTCAGCCGGCACGTCTCCCGCCTGGAAGCCACGCTCGGTGCCAGCCTGCTGCAGCGGACCACGCGCGCCTTTGCGCTGACCGAACTGGGCCAGTCGGTCTACGCCGCCTGCGCCCGCATGACCGCCGCCGCGCGCGAGGTCACTGCGCTGGCCGGCGAGCACGGCGGCACGCCGCATGGCGTGCTGCGCGTGAGCGCGCCGGTCTCGTTCGGGCAGGCCTGGCTGGCGCCGCGGCTGCCGGCGCTGCTGGCCAGGTATCCGGGACTGGACCTGCAGCTGACGCTGGCCGACCGCATGGTCGACCTGGTCGAAGAAGGGATGGACGTGGCCGTACGCATCGCGCGCGAACTGGCGCCCGGGCTGGCCGCGCGCCCGCTGCGCGAGGTGCGCTACCGGCTGGTGGCCTCGCCCGGCTACCTGGCCCGCCACGGCACACCGGCCGCGCCCGCCGACCTGCCCGCCGCACGCTGCCTGTACCTGGGCTACGGCAACTTCGGCGAGCGCTGGACCCTGCGCCACCAGGCCGGCGGCGAGAAGGTGGAGGTGCGCATCCCGCCGCGCCTGACGCTGAACAACAGCCTGGCGATCATGAGCATGGTGGAGCGCGATGCCGGCATCGGCCTGGTGCCGGACTTCTCACTGGGCGATGCGCTGGACCAGGGCCGGGTCGTCACCGTGCTGGCCGACTGGGACATCCTCGAGCCCTACATCGGCACGGCCTACGCGGTCTACACGCCCACACGGCATGTACCGCCCAAGGTGCGCGCCTTTGTCGATCACCTGGCCAGCACCGCCGGCGACACGCCGCGCTGATGCCTCAGGTCGCGCAGACCCGGTACACCGCCAGGCTGCCGCGCCAGTTGCCGCCCCAGTTGACGGTCACGCCCTCGTGCATCACCACGCGGTCGATCACGCGCAGGCCGACCTTGGGCGCCAGCGCCTCGAAGTCGCTGATGGTCAGCACGCGCACGTTGGGCGTGTTGTACCACTGGTAGGGCAGTGATTCCGATACCGGCATGCGGCCGCGGAACACCGACAGCCGGTGCGGCCAGTAGCCGAAGTTCGGGAACGACACGATGCACTCGCGCCCCACCCGCAGCGTGTCGCGCAGCACCTGCGCGGTGTTGTGGATGGTCTGCAGCGTCTGCGACAGGATCACCGTGTCGAAGCTCTTGTCCTCGAACAGCGCAAGGCCGCCTTCCAGGTTCTGCTGGATGACATGCACGCCCTTCTGCGCGCACGCCAGCACGCCTTCGTCGCGGATCTCGATGCCGTAGGCCTGCACGTCGAGCTCGTCCTGCAGCACGCGCAGCAGGCTGCCGTCGCCGCAGCCCAGGTCGAGCACGGTGGAATGGGGTTCGATCCAGCGCGCGATTGCGCGGAAGTCGGGGCGCAGCGCCAGGATGTTGGGATTGGCCAGGGCGTTCATGCGCCGATCTCCTGGGCGATGCGGTCGTAGTAGGCGCGCATCAGATTGTGATAGCGCGGGTCGTCGAGCAGGAAGGCATCGTGGCCGTGCGGCGCGTCGATCTCGGCGTACGAGACCGGGCGCTTGTTGTCCAGCAGCGCCTTGACCAGCTCGCGGCTGCGGCTGGGCGCGAAGCGCCAGTCGGTGCCGAAGCTGGCCACCAGGAAGCTGGCCTGGGTCTGCGCCATCGCGCGGGTCAGGTCGCCGCCGAAGGCCAGCGCCGGGTCGAAGTAGTCGAGCGCGCGCGTGATCAGCAGGTAGGTGTTGGCGTCGAAGTACTCGGCGAACTTGTCGCCCTGGTAGCGCAGGTAGCTTTCGACCTGGAACTCGACATCGAACGAAAAGCGGATGTCGTCGGTCTTCAGCTCGCGGCCGAATTTCTCGGCCATGTCCTCGTCCGACAGGTAGGTGATATGGCCGATCATGCGGGCCACGCGCAAGCCGCGCTTGGGCTTGACGCCATGCGCGTAGTAGTTGCCGCCGTGGAAGTCGGGGTCCGACAGGATGGCGCTGCGCGCGACCTCGTTGAAGGCGATGTTCTGCGCCGACAGCTTGGGCGTGGACGCGACCACGATGCAATGGCGCAGGCGCTCCGGGTACATCAGGCTCCAGGCCACCGCCTGCATGCCGCCCAGGCTGCCGCCCATCACCGCGGCGAACTGCGTGATGCCGAACGCGTCGGCCACGAGCGCCTGCGCATTGACCCAGTCTTCCACCGTCACCACCGGGAACGCCGCGCCGTAGGGCGCGCCAGTGGCCGGGCTGAGGCTCATCGGCCCGGTCGAGCCAAAGCACGAGCCCAGATTGTTGACGCCGATGACGAAGAAGCGATTGGTATCGAGCGGCTTGCCGGGCCCGACCATGTTGTCCCACCAGCCCACGTCGCGCGGGTCTTCGGCATAGACGCCGGCCACATGGTGCGAGGCATTGAGCGCGTGGCACACCAGCACCGCATTGGAGCGGGCCGCGTTGAGCGTGCCATAGGTCTCGACCATCAGGTCGTAGCCGGCAATGGACGAGCCGTTGCGCAGCTTCAGCGGCTCGGCAAAGTGCATGCGCTGCGGCGCAACCACGCCGACCGAATCGGGCGGCAGGTCGAACGCGGCAGGCGCGGCGGTCGGCAGGGCGACATCAGTCATGGAATCCGGCCCGTGGCGAACGGGCATAAAAAAACCCGACCGGCATTTGCGTATGAAGCGTCGCAGCCAAGTCGGGATTCGCTGGATTCCTTGCGGGATTCCGCGTGCCGGCGCCATCCACTGCCGTGGTGGCATGGGGCGCCGACCCAACCTCTTTAGCCGCATTTATAGTGGCAACCCGGACCCTGGTCCCTTGGCTGCCGCGCGCCCGCAAGCCAGTCATCAAATCGGCGCGACCGGGCAATTATAGAGCAATCGGCCCGGCATGTTGATTTCAGCCGAGCAGCACCCGCAAATGCGCCTCGGCATGGTCAGAAGGCGACTTGCGGAAGCCGCTCTTGGCATAGCGGTGCCACTGGCCCTGCACCGCCGCCATGATCAGCGCGGCGCGTGCCGGGATATCGGCGTCCGCGGGGAACGCGGCCTGCGTCACCGCCACCTTCAGGCACTGGCGCAGCGAGGCCTCGATGCGGTCCACCACCTGGTTGATGCGCTCCTGCAGGCGTTCGTGCTCGCCCACCAGCGCCTCGCCGGTCAGCACGCGCGTCATGCCCGGGTTCTTCTCGGCAAACGACAGCAGCATGCGCACGATTGCGTGCGCCTGGCGCAGGCCATGCTCTTCCTTGTCGGTGATCTGGTTGATCAGGCCAAAGACGGTCTGCTCGATAAAGCCGATCAGGCCCTCGTACATCTGCGCCTTGCTGGCGAAATGGCGGTACAGCGCCGCCTCGGACACGCTCAGGCGCGCAGCCAGCGCGGCCGTTGTGATCTTCTCCCCGCGCGGGTGCTCCAGCATGGTGGCCAGCGTCTGCAGGATCTGCACGCGGCGCTCGCCCGGGCGCGGGCGCTTGCGCACCGGCGCAGCCGGCGGCTGGCCACCGTCCTGCGCATCCTGCGCACTGCCTGAAATGACCGCCTCTGGCTCGTGCCCGTTGCTTTGCGTCATGACCCGATTCTCCGCATTCGTCGTTGGAGTTGATGCATCGATTGTACTTTTATGTCCACATAGGCCGGCCGGTTCGGCACGCGGGCGCGCACGCGCGGCACATGCCCGGGCTGCGCCTGCGGTGCCTGGGTCTCCGCGGCCACCAGCGTGACCGACTGCTCCTGCGCGGCGTGGCCGACATGACGCCGGTCCTCCGCCTCCAGCGTCGAGCGTACCGCGGCATCGCGCCGGCTGCCGTCGTCGCGCACCGCGGGCACCTCATGCGGGCGCGATGGCGCGATCGTGCGCAGGTAGCCCGTCACCCACGCGGTGCGGATGCCGGTGCCGGCATAGCGCTTGAGGTGCGACACGGTGTCTTCCACCAGCACCGCGCGATGCGGCGCGATGCGTGCCTGCACCAGTAGCCGGCGCAGCATGCGGCGGTCCGGCTTGGGCCGCAGGTGGCCATGCACCCACATCTGCTCGATTGCCACCACGCGCTCGAAGCAATGCCGTATGCCGGCGATCTCCAGCACCGCCCGCGCGTAGTCCTGCGGCGCATTGGTGACCAGGATCTTGCGCCCCGGCAGGCGCCGCAGGTGCGCGGCCAGCCCGCGCCGCACCCGCACCATGTCGGCCAGCGCCGGGAACTCGTGCGCGGCGCGCAGGAAGTCAGCCGGGTCCACGCCGTGATGCCGGATCATGCCCAGCAGGGTGGCGCCGTAGCGCTGCCAGTAGTCCACGCGCACGCGGCTGGCGGTGGCCTCGTCGCAGCCGAGCACGCGCGCCACGTAGGCAGTCATCAGCCGGTTGATGGCCGGGAAGATCGCGTGCGAGGCGTCGTGCAGGGTGTTGTCGAGATCGAACAGCCACACCGTGTCGCCTGAGGTATTGCCCGCGGGGCGGCGGCAGAGGCGAGCGCGGACACGGCGCGGAGAAGGAAGACTGGAAGGCACGCCGGGCAACTCGGAGGGTGATGGGATGTTCGGGGCGGCCGGCCGCTGCCGTCACCGCCCGAGGGTCCGCTCAGTGCGAGCGGATCATGGTGCCGAAGGCCTGCTCGGTCAGGATTTCCAGCAGCAGCGAATGCTCGATGCGGCCGTCGATGATGTGCACCGAATGCACGCCGCTCTTGGCCGCATCCAGCGCCGACGAGATCTTCGGCAGCATGCCGCCCGAGATCGTGCCGTCGGCGAACAGCTCTTCGATCTCGCGTGCGGACAGGTCGGTCAGCAGGTTGCCCTTCTTGTCCATCACGCCCGGGATGTTGGTCATCATCACCAGCTTCTCGGCCTTCAGGATCTCGGCCATCTTGCCGGCAACCACGTCGGCGTTGATGTTGTAGGCCTGGCCGTCGTCGGAGAAGCCGATCGGCGAGATCACCGGGATAAAGGCGTCGTCCTGCAGCGCCTTGACCACCGCGGGGTTGATCGCCTCGATGTCGCCCACATAGCCGATATCGATGAAGGCGCCCGGGTTCTCGCGGTCGGGCATCTGCAGGCGCTTGGCGCGGATCAGGCCGCCGTCCTTGCCGGTCAGGCCCACCGCCTGGCCGCCATACTGGTTGATCAGCATCACGATGTCCTGCTGGACTTCACCGCCCAGCACCCACTCGACCACTTCCATGGTTTCTTCGTCGGTGACGCGCATGCCCTGCACGAAGGTGCCGACCTTGCCGACCTTCTTCAGTGCCTCATCGATCTGCGGACCGCCGCCGTGCACCACCACCGGGTTCATGCCGACCAGCTTCAGCAGGATCACGTCGCGCGCGAAGCCGTGCTTGAGCTTCTCTTCGGTCATGGCATTGCCGCCGTACTTGACCACGATGGTCTTGCCGTGGAACTTGCGGATATACGGCAGGGCCTCGGCGAGGATCTCGGCTTTCAGCGCGGGAGCAATGGCGGCCACCGTGGTTGCGGCAGGCCCGGGGTTGTCGGCGTTCATGGGGGACATCCGTGAGAATCAACAGGTATGATGGCTAATCGGCCACGTAGCCAGGGATAACCGACGGGGATCGCCCGAAAGTGCGCCATCCGGCCATGGCAGGCGCCGATTTTACAAGAAACCGCGCGGGGCGCGAGTCAACCGGCCGCACGTGGTCGCGCGAATTGCCTGCAAGCGGCCTGCAAGCGCCCCACGGGGCACCAACGCGTTCCGTCCACGCAACAACGTGCCGCCGCCTCAGCCGTTTGGCTTGCGCCGCGGCACAGCGTTCCCCAGTCTTGACCATCATGCCCGCCGCCAGCCACCATTTGCCTGCCCGGATCCCCAACTTCCCGCCTGCGCCGGGAAGCCAGCCATGAGCGACGCTTCGGCCGTGCTGACCGGCCAGCTGCGCCCGGTCGAACATTGCAGCCACTGCGGCGCCGGCTTTGTCTGCGGCTACGTTGCGGGGCTGCCCGAGTGCTGGTGCGCCAGCCAGCCGCTGCTGCCGGCGCGGCGCATCGTCCCGGGCCAGCACTGCCTGTGTCCGGCCTGCCTGGCAGCGCGCCGGCAAGCGGCTCAGGAACCTGATGCCGCCGCTGGCTGAGGCGCCGGCCCAGGCCCTGCGGCGCTGCCCCACTGCATCACCAGCATCCCCGCCACGATCAGCGCCGCGCCCGCCAGCCGCGCCGGCGTCAGCGCGCGCACCGCAAAGCCGGCCAGCCCGTACTGGTCCACCAGCAGCGCCGCCAGCACCTGGCCTGCCACCACCGCGGCGATAAAGCCGGCGGCGCCCAGCCTGGGCGCCATCATCAGCGCGGCCGAAATATAGAACACCCCCAGCACCCCGCCGATCCAGAGCCAGCCCGGCGCGCGCGCCAGTGCCGACGGCGCCGGCAGCGGCACGCGCATCAGCCACAGCACGGGCAGCAGCGCCGCCAGGCTGACCAGCAGCGACACCAGCGTGGCCGACAGCGGATGCCCAAGCGTGCGCCCGAGGGTGGCATTGGCGCCTGCCTGGAAGGGGATCGCTGCGCCGGCCAACACGGCCGTACCAAGCGGCAACCAGAGTGAAACCGGGATGGAAAACGGCAACTGGGTGCCTGACATGACGCGCTCCATAGGGCAAGATGCGATGCCAGCAGTTTGAAATATCGCAATGCGAATTTCCAATTCTGCTTTCATACGTTTATTATTCGCCGAATGAATAGCCTACGCGGAATCGACCTCAACCTGCTGGTGGTGCTCGAAGCACTGCTGGCCGAGCGCCATATCTCCCGCGCCGCGCTGCGGCTGCACCTGAGCCAGCCGGCGGTCAGCCACGCGCTCGGGCGGCTGCGGCAGCTGCTCGACGATCCCATCCTGGTGCGCGGCAAGGGCGGCCTGGTGCTGAGCGCGCGCGCCCATGAGCTGTCCGGCCCGCTGGCCGAGGCGCTGGCGCAGGTGCGCATCCTGCTTGGGCCCAGCGGCTTCCAGCCGGCCACCGCACGGCGCAGCTTCCGGCTGGCAATGTCCGACTACGGCGCGCTGGTGGTGCTGCCGCGGCTGCTGCGCGCGGTGCGCAAGGCCGCGCCCAATATCGACCTGGTGGTGTCGCAGGCCAGCCGCGAAGGCATGACCGCCCAGGTGGCAGATGGCGAAATCGACATGGCGCTGGGCGTGTTCACCCAGCAGCCGGAAGGCGTGAAATCCGCGGAGTTGTTCCGCGAGAGCTATGCCTGCGCGGTGGATGCCGCCACCGTGCGCGATACCGGCCGGCTCGACCAGGTGGCCTACCTGGCGCGCTCGCACGTGTTGGTGGCCACGCACAGCGAACGCATGGACGCGATCGACACCGCGGTGGCCAAGCTGGGGGGACGGCGCAAGATCGCCTGCGTAGTGCCGCACTGGAGCGTGGCGCCGGCGCTGATCGCCGGGACCAACCTGGTGCTGACCACGGCGCGGCGCAGCCTGGCCGCGCTGGAGGAGGACCCGCGCTACGCCGTGTTCGCGCCGCCGTTTGCACTGGACGACTTCACCTTCAGCATGATCTGGCATGAGCGCACCGAAGCCGATCCCGCCCACGCCTGGTTGCGCGAGCGCGTGCTGGCCGCGGCGGCCAGTCAGGAATCGGAAGAGCCGATCAGCTTGCGCGGCTGACGGCGCGTTGCGGGCTGGGCGGGCTTGCCGCCAGCCGGCGCAGGCGGCTGCGGCCTGGTATCACGGCGCCGGGTGGCGCCGGTGGCTGGCCTGGCGGGCCGCGTGTCCCCGCGAAAGACCAGCTTCTGCCGGGTGCCGTGCTGCTTGTTGGCCATGATGGCTGGATGGATGAGGCCGGGCCCGTCAGGCGCTCAGTGCTTGTGCTCGCCGTGGCCGGCGCTCGCCCCGGCGGCAGCGGGCACCATGTCGCGCACTTCGGCCGTGACCTTCTGCTCGATCACCTTGCCGCCCTGCTCGATCTTCAGCGTGATGGGCACGGTGTCGCCTGCCTTGAGCTGCGACTTCAGGCCCATCAGCATCACGTGGTAGCCGCCCGGCTTCAGTTCCACGTTCTGCATCCCGGGCAGGTCCAGCGAGTTGACCTGGCGCATGCGCATCACGTTGCCTTCCATCTTCATCTCGTGCAGCTCGGCCGCGGCCACCGGCGACGACACGCCGACCAGCTTCGCGTTGTCGTGCGCGTGCAGCACCATGAAAGCGCCGGAGGCAGTCTGGGTCGGCACCGTGCCGCGCACCCAGGCGTTGCTGACATCGACCTGGGCCAGCGCGGCGCCGGACGCCAGCGCGGCTGCGAGGGCAACCGATGCGGCCAGCGTGGCCGAGCGGAATTTGGCTTGCATGAAAGGCTCTCCTGAAAGCAGACATTAGACCATGGCGATGCCCGCCCGTGCATGCCCCAGGCAGCCACGCCTTGCGGCGCACAGCCGGCTAGTCTGGCACCCCGCCCGGCGCGGCGCCAATGCGGCAAGGTGTCGCACGCACCGGTGCCCCGCGGCCGCATTGATACACTCGCGCCATGACCACCGCCGCAGCCGTGACCCGCTTGCCCGACCTCCCCTTCCTGTCGCCACTGCCGGCGGGCTCCTCCGCCCGCCACGGCCAGGTGACGCTGCGCCGGCTGTTCTGGCTGCGCTGGGCATTGCTGGCGGGACAGGCGCTGACCGTGCTGAGCTGCGAGCCCATCGCCGGCATCCGCCTGCCCTACGGGCCGCTGCTGGTGGTGTTCGGCCTGCAGGCGCTGTTCAACCTGCTGACAGGCCTGCGCCTGCGCCAGCACACGCGGCGCAACAGCGCCCCCGGCGAGGCCGAACTGATGGGCCAGCTGCTGGTGGACCTGACCGCGCTGTCGGCGATCCTGTTCTACACCGGCGGCGCGACCAACCCCTTTGTCTCGTTCTACCTGCCGGGGCTGGCCATTGCTGCCGCCATCCTGCCGTGGCGCCAGGTGATCGCGCTGGCGCTGTACGCGCTCGCCTGCTACACGCTGCTGCTGTTCGAATATGTGCCGCTGGACCTGCACAACCCGGACAACGCGGTGAACTACCACCTGGCCGGCATGTGGCTGAACTTCGTCGCCAGCGCGGTGATGATCGCGCTGTTCGTGGCGCGCCTGTCCGGCGTGCTGCGCCAGCGCGAGGCGCAGCTGAACCTGGCGCGCGAGCAGTTGCTGCGCGAGGCGCGCGTGGAAGACCTGAACGGCCAGGCCGCCGCGGTCGCGCATGAGATCGGCACGCCGCTGGCCACGCTGGCGGTCATCGCCGGCGAGCTGCGTGCCGATGCCTCTGACGCGGGCCGCGGCACCTCCGCCATCAACGGTTACCTGCCCGACCTGCAGACCATGGAACAGCAGCTGGCGCTGTGCCGCACAACGCTCGCGCGCCTGCGCGAAGACCCGGCCACGCTGGCGCCGCAGCGCATCGACGGCTGGCTGCCGGCCTTTGCCGAGCGCTGGCAGCTGCGCCACCCCAACGCCAGCCTGCAGGCCAGTGCCACGCCGGGCGCCGGCGCGCAGGCGGTGGAAACCGCGCGCGTGGGCCAGATCCTGACCATCCTGCTGGACAACGCCGCGCGCAGCCAGCAAGCCGCGAGCCGCAGCCAGGAGCCGCTCCAGCTGCAGATCGCCATGGCGCCCGGCAATACCGCGCCGTGGCTGTCGTTCCGCATCGCCGACCACGGCGACGGCATTCCCGAGATGCTGCGCGGCCAACTGGGCGAAACCCCGGTGGCCAGCCAGCACGGCGGCCAGGGCATCGGCCTGTACCTGGCGCAAAGCGCCGCCCGGCAGATGGGCGGCGAGCTGGCCTGGCATGACCGCGCCGGCGGCGGCACCGTTGCCGAACTGCGCCTGCCCGCGCTCTCCACCCTTTCCGCACCCGCTGCCACCGCCGCCACGGCACCACGAATTCCATGACCGACACCCTCACCCCGGTACCCGAAGCCACCGCACCGGCTGGCACGCCCTTCCTGGTCATTGACGACGACGAAGTCTTTGCCGGCACCCTGGCACGCGCGCTCACGCGACGCGGCTATGCCGTGCAGGTGGCGCACGACAGCCGCACCGCACTGGCGCTTGCATCACGCATCGAGTTTGCCTATGTCACGCTGGACCTGCACCTGGAGCCGCCGCCGGATGCCGGCAGCACCGTGCCCGCCGAATCGGGGCTGCAGCTGGTGTCGCCGCTGCGCCAGGCATTGCCGGACGCACGCATCCTGATCCTGACCGGCTACGCCAGCATCGCCACCGCGGTGGCGGCGGTCAAGCAAGGCGCGGACGAATACCTGGCCAAGCCGGCCAATGTCGATTCGATCCTGACCGCGCTGATGGCGGGCGTGTCCGAAGATGCGGCGCAGGCCGCGCTGGAAGAACCGGTGCCGCTGTCGGTGGCGCGGCTTGAGTGGGAGCATATCCAGCGCGTGCTGGCCGAGCATGACGGCAATATCTCCGCCACGGCACGGGCGCTGAACATGCACCGGCGCACTTTGCAGCGCAAGCTGGGCAAGCGGCCGGTGTCGCGGTAATTGCCACGGCAACAAGCTAAAAGGCCGCGCCCAGGCGCGGCCTTTTATATGCCCGATGGCAAGCGCCATCCGGGTTACAGGCGCAGCTGGACATAGTCCCAGTCCAGGCCGTCGGCACTGTCCTGTGGCGTGCTGCGTTGTGCAATGCGCATGGCGTCGCCGGCATGGCGGTCCGCCAGCGTGAACAGCGCGCCTGAGTCCAGCGCCAGCGCCGCCGCCGCGGCAGGGGCCGCACCGATCGTGCCCGATTGCGCCGCTTCGGCAGCCGGAATCGCCGGACGCACACACAGGAACGCGGTCGCCGCGGCCAGTGCGGCCAGCAGGCCACCCGTGGCGAGCACCACCCGGCGGGTCTTGTAGTTGACCATCTGATTTCTCCTGCCAGTGAGTTGATGGGGATGCGGTGGCTCCCGCACCGGTCAATCGACCGTCAAGGTGCGCAAGGGTCGCATCGGCCGGCATTGGCGCGCCAGCGGGCTTACCAATGCTTACGATGGTTACCGGGGTGTGGCAGGTGGAAACGCATGGACATTGAAATCCGATTCCTGCACGCAGCGTGCATGTGATCGCCAGGCCGGGTCAGCGCCGGCCGCCGCGTCGTACAAGACGTCATGCAAAAAAACGGGCGCACCGTAGTGCGCCCTGGCATCGTGGCCGCGCTGATTTACAGCACGTAGCGCGACAGGTCCTCATTGCCGGCGAGGTCGCCGAGGCGCTCGTCAACATAGGCCGCATCGATCGTCACAGTCTCGCCCGACGACCTGGTGGCGTGGAAAGACAGGTCCTCCAGCAGCCGCTCCATCACCGTGTACAGGCGCCGCGCGCCGATGTTCTCGACCTTCTCGTTGACCGAGAAGGCGATCTCGGCCAGCCGGCGGATGCCGTCCGGCGCGAACACCAGGCTGACCTCTTCGGTGTTCAGCAGCGCCTGGTACTGCTTGGTCAGGCTGGCATCGGTCTGCGTCAGGATGGCCTCGAAGTCCTGCACGGACAGGGAATCCAGCTCGACCCGGATCGGGAAGCGGCCCTGCAGCTCGGGAATCAGGTCGCTCGGCTTGGACAGGTGGAACGCACCCGAGGCAATGAACAGGATGTGGTCCGTCTTGATCATGCCGTACTTGGTGCTCACCGTGGTGCCTTCCACCAGCGGCAGCAGGTCGCGCTGCACGCCCTGGCGCGACACCTCGCCGCCGCCGATCTCGCTGCGGCTGGCGATCTTGTCGATCTCGTCCAGGAACACGATGCCGTTCTGCTCGACATTGGCGATGGCCTTGTGCTTGAGCTCCTCGTCATTGACCAGCTTGGCGGCCTCTTCGTCGATCAGCAGCTTGAAGGCCTCCTTGACCTTCATCTTGCGGCGCGCCTTCTTGCCCTGGCCCAGCCCGGCAAACATGGTGCGGATCTGCTCGGTCATGTCTTCCATGCCCGGCGGGCCCATGATGTCCATGCTCGGCATGCCGGCGGAGAGTTCCAGCTCGATTTCCTTGTCGTCAAGCGAGCCTTCGCGCAGCTTCTTGCGGAACACCTGGCGCGTGTTGGAATCCTTTTCTTCCGGCTGCGAAAAGCCGATGTCGCGCGGCGGCGGCAGCAGCACGTCGAGCAGGCGGTCCTCGGCCGCGTCCTCGGCCTTGGTGCGCACTTTCTTCATCTCGGACTCGCGCGTCTGCTTGATTGCCATCTCGGCCAGGTCGCGCACGATGGTGTCGACGTCGCGGCCGACGTAGCCCACCTCGGTGAACTTGGTGGCTTCGATCTTGATGAAGGGCGCGTCGGCCAGCTTGGCGAGGCGGCGCGCGATCTCGGTCTTGCCCACGCCGGTCGGGCCGATCATCAGGATGTTCTTGGGCGTGATTTCCTGGCGCAGGGGCTCGGCCACCTGCTGGCGGCGCCAGCGGTTGCGCAGCGCCACCGCCACGGCCTTCTTGGCCTTGTTCTGGCCGATGATGTGCTTGTCGAGTTCGGAAACGATTTCCGACGGGGTCATGGTGTGCGACATGGTATCCGTTCAGTAGGGCGCGGCAGACTGGCAGGCCGCAGGGCTGGCTGGGGCCGGCCTTCGCTTATTCCAGCGTCTCGATGACGAAGTTGGTGTTGGTGTAGATGCAGAGCTCGCCGGCAATGGTCAGCGCCTTCTCGACCACGTCCTTCGGAGGCAGTTCGGTGTTGTCCATCAGCGCCTTGGCGGCCGACTGCGCATACGCGCCGCCCGAGCCGATCGCGGCGATGCCGCCTTCGGGGTCCAGCACGTCGCCGTTGCCGGTGATGACCAGCGTGGTGTCGCGGTCGGCGGTGATCAGCATGGCTTCCAGCCGGCGCAGGGCGCGGTCCGAACGCCAGTCCTTGGCCAGGTCGACCGCGGCGCGGGTCAGGTTGCCCTGGTATTTTTCCAGCTTGGCCTCGAAGCGGTCCAGCAGCGAGAAGGCGTCGGCGGTGCTGCCGGCAAACCCGACCAGGACCTTGCCGTTGTAGATGCGGCGCACCTTGCGCGCGGTGCCCTTCATCACGATATTGCCGAGCGTGACCTGACCATCACCGCCAAGTGCGACCTGATTGCCGCGGCGGACGCTGACGATGGTAGTGCCGTGATACTGTTCCATGGTGGCTTCCGTGAATATGTCAGGACCGTAGTTGGCGACGCCCCTGGCCGGTTTCAAGGCCTGTCGCGTGCTCCGGAAAGCGCAGCCCGGTCTGACCCAATATAGGATGCCTGCCGGCAGGCTGCCGGACGTCCCGCCAGAAAGCAAAAAGGGCCATGCGCTGCCGCATGGCCCTTGTCCAGCAACGCGCAGGCCAGGGCCCGCGCGCCTTATGCATCACGCTACCTGATCAATCGGCATATACGCCGGCCTTCTTGATCACCGGCGTCCACTTGTTGATTTCAGCGGTCAGGTAGTTGCGCAGCGAATCCGGCGTGGCGCGCTGGGCCGGCACCGCCTCGGCACCGAGCTCAGCCATCTTGGCGCGGAAGGCCGGGTCGGCCACGGCCTTCTGCAGCGCCGCCGACAGCTTGTCGATCACCGGCTTGGGCGTGCCCTTGGGCGCGTACATGGCGTGCCAGACCTTCACTTCCACGCCCGGCAGGCCCTGCTCGGCCGCGGTCGGGACATCCTTGAACGCTTCCACGCGGCGTGCCTGCATGGCCGCGTACGGCTTGACCGAGTGGGCCTTGAGATGGCCGGCAAGATTGGTGGTCTGGTCGCACAGCAGGTTGACCTGGCCGCCCAGGATATCGGTCAGTGCCGGCGCGGCGCCCTTGTACGGCACGGTGGTCAGCTCGGTCTGGATCGCGCTCTGGAACAGCAAGCCGCACAGGTGCGAGGCCGAGCCGATGCCGGCATTGGCCAGCGACAGCTTGCCGGCGTTGGCCCTGATGTACGGCAGCAGGTCCTTGAAGGTGTTCGGCGGCAGCTGCTTGTTGCCGACCAGGATCATCGGCACGTCGGCGATTTCGCCGATCATCTCGAAGTCCTTGAGCGGATCGAAGCCCAGGTTGCGGTACAGCGCCGGGGCCGTGGCCATGCCGATATGGTGGATCAGCACGGTGTGGCCGTCGTTCTTGGCCTGGGCCACCTTCTTGGCGCCGATGGTGCCGCCGGCGCCGCCCAGGTTTTCGATCACGATGGTCGTGCCCAGGTGCTTGGACATGATCGCGGTCAGTTCGCGCGAGACCTTGTCGGTCGGGCCGCCCGCAGAGAACGGCACCACTGCCGACACCGGCTTGCCGCCCGGGAATTCCTGGGCGTACGCGCCCGTCGCCACACCCATCGCACTGACTGCCAGCGCTCCCGCGACCATCTTTACCACTCGTTTCATGCTCTCTTCTCCTGGTTCCCTTTAATACCCGTCTTGCAATGCGTTGCCGCCGGCCCGGCCCCTGCTTGTGCGGGGGGCGCATCTGGCGCGGTCGCTGTGGCCGCGCTCTTGGACCATGCCGGCTGGCTCGGCTGCCCTGCCGTAAACGGCAAGGGCGGGCCTTGATGTTAGCAACTCCAGACAATATGCAGGTATAGGGGCTAACCCGCCTGCAATCAGCCGCATATGGCGGGAAACGGGGAAGATATGGCAGAGATCGGCTGCAAAGGCGTGCGTTTGTGACAGCCGATGCGGCCTAACGGAAGAAACCGAGCATTTCCTCAAGCAGCGGTTCGGCGGCCTCTTCCGGGATGTAGTGCCCGCACGGCAGCGCCTGGCCGCTGATGTCGGTGGCCACCTCCTGCCACAGCGCCAGCGGCTCGAAACAGCGCGCCACCACGCCGTGTTCGCCCCACAGCACGCGCAGCGGCAGCGCCAGCCGGCGCCCGGCCTCGCGGTCGGCACGGTCGTGCTCCAGGTCGATGGTGGCGGCGGCGCGGTAGTCCTCGCACATGGCATGCACGCGCGCCGGGTCGCGCATCGCCGCGGTGTAGGCAGCCATGGCGTCAGGGGCGAAAGGCGTCAGGCCCGCGTGGCGCAGGCCCATCAGCTTCTGGATGTAGAAATCGGGCTCGGCGTTGATCAGCGTCTCGGGGAACGGCGCCGGCTGGATCAGGAAGAACCAGTGCCAGTAGGCGGCGGCAAAGGCCATGCTGGTGCGCTCGTACATCGCCAGCGTGGGCGCGATGTCCAGCAGCATGGCGCGGCTGACCGCCTCCGGATGGTCCATGCACAGCCGGTGCGAGACGCGGGCACCGCGGTCGTGGCCGCACAGCGCAAAGCGCTCGAAACCCAATGCCGCCATCAGCGACACCTGGTCCTGCGCCATGGTGCGCTTGCTGTATTGCTCGTGGCCGGCATTGCCGGGCGGGGCCGAGCTGCTGCCGTAGCCGCGCAGGTCGGTGGCGAACACCGTGAAGTGATCGGCCAGCACCGGCGCCACCCGGTGCCAGATCAGGTGGCTCTGCGGGTGCCCGTGCAACAGCAGCAGCGGCGGCCCCGAACCGCCCCGCACGCCGGCGATTTCGACCTCGCCGACACGCTGCCGGAAGGGCTCGAAGTTCGGGAACAGCAGCGCGCTGGCGTCATTCAGCATGGGTCGTCTCCGCTCTGGGGCTTATGGGTCGTCCTGTGCCGATCATAGGCGCAAAACTCCCCGTCGGCGTGGCTGCGCCGGCTTCGCCATTCGGCCCGCTGACGCAACTGAATTGCATCAACCGGGGCCTATGGTTAAATCCGCCCATGACCCGTCCCAGTCCGGACCGGCCGGCCGCTGTGCCGGAACCGGCGCTCCCCACCCCTGCGTCCCTGGAAGCCGCCCACGAGCGCCTGCGTCAGCTGGGCGCGCGCGTGACCCAGCCGCGGCTGTGCATCCTGGCCTGCCTGATCGGCAGCGATGAGGCGCTGACGCACCAGGCCGTGATCGACCGCCTGGCCGAACCGGGCGAGACCATCGACCGCGTCACCGTCTACCGCGTGCTGGACTGGCTGGTGGAACAGGGCGTGGCGCAGAAGCGTGCCGGCAACGACCGGGTGTTCCGCTTCAGCCTGGTCGAGCACGAGGCCGCGCGCGCGCAGGAGCACCGCCAGCACAGCCATTTCCACTGCACCCGCTGCGACCGCACCTTCTGCCTGGACGATGCCAGCGCACCGGTGCAGCCGGCCGCGCCGCGCGTGCCCAGCGGCTTTGCCATCGAACATGTCGAACTGACCGTGAACGGCATCTGCGCCGAGTGCGGCAAGCGTGCGCCCGCCTCGCCTGGCGGCGCTTCGCACTGAACGGCAATCTCTAATACCCGGAGAACAACAATGTCCAAACTGACCCCGGTCACGATCCTGACCGGCTTTCTCGGCAGCGGCAAGACCACCCTGCTCAAGCGCATCCTGAACGAGCAGCACGGCATGAAGATTGCCGTCATCGAGAACGAGTTCGGCGAAGAGAACATCGACAACGAGATCCTGGTGCAGGACGGCCGCGAGCAGATCGTGCAGATGAGCAACGGCTGCATCTGCTGCACCATCCGCGGCGACCTGGTGCAGGCGCTGTCGACACTGCTGACGCGACGCGACGCCGGCGAGATCGACTTCGACCGCGTGGTGATCGAGACCACCGGCGTGGCCAACCCGGGCCCGGTGGCGCAGACCTTCTTCATGGACGAGGAAATTGCCTCGCGCTACCTGCTCGACGCGGTGATCACGCTGGTCGACGCCAAGCACGCCCACCTGCAGCTGGACCAGCAGGAAGAGGCGCAGCGCCAGGTTGGCTTTGCCGACGCCATCTTCATCACCAAGTCCGACCTGGTGACAGGGGCCGACGTGGCGGAACTGCGCCACCGCCTGTTGCACATGAACCCGCGCGCGCCGATCCGCCTGGTCAACTTCGGCGAGGCGCCGATCGACACCATCTTCGACCTGCGCGGCTTCAACCTGAACGCCAAGCTGGAGATCGACCCGGAATTCCTGCGCGCCGGCGACCATGAGCACGATCATGACCATGAGCACGGCGAGCATTGTGGCGACGACTGCGGCCATGATCACGGGCACGACCATGCGCACGGGCATGGCCACGCGCACGACCATCACCATCACCACCACCATACCGACCGCATCGCGTCGTTCGTCTTCCGCAGCGACAAGCCCTTCCACTACGGCAAGCTGGAGGAATTCCTGTCCGGCATCCTGGCCGTGTACGGGGAAAAACTGCTGCGCTACAAGGGCGTACTATATATGGACGGTGTGGACCGCAAAGTGGTGTTCCAGGGGGTCCACCAGCTGATGGGCAGCGACATCGGCGCCAAGTGGGATGAAGAGACCCCGGGCACGCGCATGGTGTTCATCGGCGTGGACCTGCCCCGCGACGCCATCCTCAAGGGCCTGGAGAACTGCCTGGCCTGAGTGCACCAGTCGCCCCATCGGCGACGCCCCCTCCAGACACCGCTGCGCGGCTGCCCCCCGTTCGGGGTACCGGGGAAATACCGAAGCGCCAGCCGGTTTTCCCGGTATCTCGGAGAAATTTGTTCAAGTACAATAGGCCGGATTTGATACCGGTGGCGCACCTTTTTCCCGCTGCCGGCATTTGGTCCATCGGATCTGGTGGACTTGCAGGGCGGCGGTTGTCGTCAGCATGAGGCAGGCCGCCGGCAGGTGCGGTCGCAGTGCTTCGTGCGGAGACCGCCTTTTTTCCGCCTGGGGTGCCCCGACGCGCGCCGTCACTGACTGACGCGAGAGAGAGGTGTCCCCATGACAGCCGCAACGAAGACGAAAGAAAGCCGCAGCAAGACAGGTAGTGCCGCGGCAGAGACGCTCAAGGCGCAGCCTGTGAAGGCCGCGCCCGCTCCCCGCGGCAGTACGGCGAACGCCGAAGCGGGCGCAACGAAGGGAGGCCCGCGAAGCAGCAAGACTGCAGCCAGCCAGAGTGAAACAGCCGTGGCGCGCAAGCGCGCGGACAGCGCACCGAGCGGACCCAGACGCCGCCGGCCGCATCAACAAGAGAATCAGCAGCAACCATGAGCAGCAACAAACTTCTGACTGAAGCTGAAATCCTGAAGATGAGCGACAAGGATTACATGAACGAAGCGCAGCTCGCCTTCTTCAAGCACCGTCTTGAGCAGCTGCGCGACGAAATCCTGAAGAACGCTGACCAGACCACGGAACACCTGCGCGAAACGGTCATCGTGCCGGATCCGGCCGACCGTGCCACCATCGAGGAAGAGCATGCGCTGGAACTGCGCACGCGCGACCGCGAGCGCAAGCTGCTGAAGAAGGTGGAGCAGTCGCTGCAGCGCATCGAGTCCGGCGACTACGGCTGGTGCGAGGAAACCGGCGAGCCGATCGGCGTGCCGCGCCTGCTGGCCCGTCCCACGGCCACGCTGTCGCTGGAAGCGCAGCAACGCCGCGAACTGCGCCAGAAGCTGTTCGGCGACTGATACGCCGCGCACCGGTACGGCCGGTGCAGCAGGCGTAGCGTGACGGCCCGGTTACCCGGGCCGTTTGCTTTGGCGCCGCCGCCGGCGCCGCGACAGGCCGCGACTGCTTTGCCGTGCCGTCGCCACGGCCTACTATTGAGAATCGTCCGGCTGTTGCGGCACCGGCCTTTCTGGTAAATTCGCAACCTTGTTGCAATAACGCGGTCAGCGCCTGGGCTGCGCAGTCCGTCGTCACTTCCTGTCGTCACTTCCACCACACCTGCCATGGCTGATCGCCTGCCCGTCACTGTGCTGTCCGGCTTCCCCGGCGCCGGCAAGACCACGCTGCTGAACCACCTGCTTGCGCACAGCGCGGGCCGGCGCATGGCCGTGATGGTCTGCGGGCCGCAGGACGGGCAGGCGCTGGCGCCGCTGCCGCCCGGCTGCGAGGCCACGGTGCTGCCCGCGGGCGACGCAATGCTCGGCGAAGCCGCCCGGCTTGCCGCCGGGGGCCGCTTTGACGCGCTGCTGATGGAAGCCGACGGCGTAGACGAGCCGCTCGCGATTGCCGAAGGCTTCCTGTTCGAGGCCGAGCATGGCGCCGGGCCAGACGCGGCGGTACAACCCGACACCCTGGTGACGGTGCTCGATGCCGCCACCTTCCTGCGCGACCTCAACGAGGCCGCGTTCCTGGCCGACCGCGGGCTGGCGCAGGCCACGGACGATGACCGGACCGTGGCCGAAGTGCTGGTGGCGCAGGTCGAGTGCTGCGACGTGATCGTGCTGAACAAGGCCGACCTCGCCAGCGCCGCTGAACTGGCACGGCTGCACGCCGTGCTGCAGGCGCTGAACCCGCGTGCCGACATTGTCGAAGCCAGCTTCGGCAAGGTGCCGCCCGAGCGCGTGCAAGGCACCGGCCGCTTCGACTTCGAAGCCGCCGCGGACGCCGCGGGCTGGCTTGCCGCGCTGCGCGGCGAGGTGCCGGCTGCCGACGCCAGCGGCGTCTCCACGCTGGTCTACCGCCGCCGCCGCCCGTTCCACCCGCAACGCTTCGCCGACCTGATCCATACCGAATGGCTGCGCGAGCACGGCAGCGTGCTGCGCTCCAGGGGCTTGTTCTGGCTGGCCAGTCGCATGGATACCGCGGGCGACTGGAACCAGTCCGGCGGCGTCTGCCGCCACGGCGGCGCCGGCGCCTGGTGGGCCGCGCTGGATCCGGCCGAATGGCCGGCCGACACCGCCGAACGCGCCGAAGTCGAAGCCGACATGCAGGTCGACGGCACCCCGGCAGCCTTCGGCGACCGCCGCCAGGAACTGGTGCTCACCGGCCTGGACCTGGACCATGCGGCGCTGCAGGCCCGGCTCGACGCCTGCCTGCTGACCGATGCCGAGATGGCCGCGGGCGCACAAGCCTGGGCGGCCTACGCGGATCCCTTCCCCGGCTGGGTCGACGACTTCGACGACGACCACGATCATGACCATGGCCACGGCCATGGCGATGCCCATGATTGCGGCTGCGGCGATCCCGACCACCACCACGGCAACCACGCCGGCCCTCCGCATGCGCACTGACTGGTTCGCCCGCCTGCGCGCGCACGGCCCGGGCCTCTGGTCCGCGCTGTGGCTGGCGTTATGCCTGCTGCTGGCGCAGCACGCCGGGCTGACCCACCGCATCGTGCATGGCGGCCTGCTCGCGCCGTCGGCCTCCGTGACGACGGCCGGCGCCGCCTCGGCCAACGACCCCGAGCCGCATCCGCTGGCGCAGACATTCAGCGGCCACTCGTGCGTGCTGTTCGATGGCGCGACGGTTGCCGACACCCTGTGCGGCAAGCTGCCGCTGCCGCAGCTTGCCTTTGGCAAACCGGTCAAGCCGGCCAACCTGGCCTGGCGCTGGCCCGACCTGCCCGCTGCCCACCCCTTCCAATCGCGCGCGCCGCCGGCGCCGGCCATCGCCCTCGCCTGATCCGGGACGCGGCCCGCGCCGCGCACCCGTGCCTGACCAATTCCGAGCTGAACGCCTGCCCATTCCGGCTGCGCGGCCACGCCCATCGCGGGTGGCCGGCGCCGTGCCGGGCCGCTGCTGTGCCAGCCGGGCCGATTGCCATTGCCTCGCTCCGCGCGCCATGTCGAAGAATCTTTACACCGTACCAACCAGCGCACCGCGCCTGACCCTGCTGGCGGCCCTTGCCGCTTCTCTCACCACCACCATGGCCACCGCCTTCATGGCGCCCGCCGCGCTGGCACAGGCCGCCACGGCACCCGCCGCCGATAGCGCACCGGCCACGGCCACCACCGCCCCAGCCGGCGCCACGCTGCGCGAGGTCGTCGTCACCGCCAACCCGCTCGGCAGCGACCTCAACGACATGGTGGCGCCAGTATCGACGCTCGGCGGCGACGCCCTGGCCGTGCGCCAGGGCAGCACGCTGGGCGACACGCTCGACAAGCTGCCCGGGGTTTCGTCCACCTACTTCGGCCCCAATGCCAGCCGGCCGGTGATCCGCGGCCTGGACGGCGACCGCATCAAGGTGCTGCAGAACGGCGGCACCACGGTCGACGCCTCTACGCTGTCCTACGACCACGCAGTGCCGGTGGACCCGCTCGTGGCCGAGCGCATCGAGGTCGTGCGCGGCCCGGCGGCGCTGATGTACGGCGGCAACGCCATCGGCGGCGTGGTCAACGTGATCGACAACCGGATTCCGAAGGAGCCGATCGAAGGCATCGGCGGCGCGGTCGATGCCAGCGCCACCGCTGGCGGCGACCAGGCGCGCAACGCCAGCGCGCTGATCGAGGCTGGCAACGGCAAGTTCGCCGTCCACGCCGACGCCTTCGCGCGCAAGACCAGCGACCTGCGCATCCCCGGCTACGCCCGCAGCGACCGCCTGCGCGCCGCCAATCCGCTGCCCGAAGGCGAGACCGAAGCCTATGGCCGCCTGCCCAACACCAGCGCGCAGCAGGAAGGCGGCGCGATGGGCGGCTCCTACACCTGGGCCGATGGCTTCGTCGGCGCCAACTACAGCGC
This sequence comes from Cupriavidus necator, assembly GCA_022041995.1. Taxonomy (GTDB): domain Bacteria; phylum Pseudomonadota; class Gammaproteobacteria; order Burkholderiales; family Burkholderiaceae; genus Cupriavidus. Next base: position 386,968 of record CP074381.1, on the reverse strand, counting down.
CTACCGCAATGAGTACGGCACGCCCGCCGAGGACGACGTACGGCTGAAGATGCGGCAGGACCGCCTTGCGCTGGAAGGCGAGGCGCGCAACCTGGCCGGCAGCACCGCCGGCTGGCTCGAATCGGTCAAGGGCAAGTTCAGCTACACCGACTACGAGCACAAGGAAATCGAGGGTGGCGAGACCGGCACGATCTTCAAGAACCGGGGCTGGGATGCGCGCTTCGAGGCCAGGCACGCCAGGATCGGCAACATGACGGGCGTGATCGGCACGCAGTTCGGCCATACCGACTTCTCGGCGCTGGGTGAAGAGGCGTTCGTGCCCAGCACCAATACGGATAACGCGGCGCTGTTCGTGTTCGAGGAACTGCCGCTGACCGCTTCCGGCGACCTCAAGCTGAACCTGGGCGGGCGCCTGGACCACAGCAGCATCAAGGCCAGCGCCAACGGCAACGACCGCTTTACCGATGCCAACCGCAGCTTCAACGCCACCAGCGCGTCGGCCGGCCTGCTCTACAAGGTCAACCCGCTGTGGTCGCTGACCAGCAACCTGTCGTACACCGAGCGCGCGCCGACCTTCTACGAGCTGTATGCCAACGGCCCCCACGTGGCCACCGGCAGCTGGGAGCTGGGCGACCCCAATGCCAACAAGGAACGGGCCACGTCTGTCGACCTGGGCGTGCGCTTCAAGTCCGGGGCGCACAGCGCCGGCGTGTCAGGCTACTACAGCCGCTTTGCCAACTACCTGGCGCTGAGCGCCACCGGCCGCGCGCGCGACGAGGCGGGCGACGTGGTCGCCACCGGCAGCCCGGATGCGCTGCCGGAGTTCCAGTACCTGGGTGTGCCGGCCACGCTCTACGGCTTCGAGGCAGAAGGCAAGACGCGGCTGCTGCAGAAGATGCTGACCACCAGCGACACGCTGGATTTCGAGGCGCGCGCCGACTACGTGCGCGGCGAGAACCGCAATACCGGCGAACCGCTGCCGCGCCTGGCCCCGCTGCGCCTGGGTGGCGCATTGGTGTATGGCGCGGGCCCGTGGGGCGCGCGCGTGGATGTGACCTACGCCGCCAGGCAGACCCGCGTGCCAACCAACGACACGCCGACCGATGCCTATACGCTGCTGAGCCTGGCGCTGACCTACAAGTTCAAGGTGTCGGGCACGCAGACGCTGGTGTACCTGCGCGGCGACAACCTGACCAATCAGGATGCGCGCAACTCGGCGTCGATCCTGCGTGATATCGCGCCGCTGGCCGGGCGCAGTGTGAAGGTGGGGTTCAGGACGTCGTTCTGAGCGGTGCCGGCAGGCGTGGTGAATCAATCCCGATTCACCACCCACTCCCCCTCCAACGCCAGCGCCTTCACCCCCGCCAGCGCGCGCACCGTCTGCGCGCAGATCTCGGCCATCTCCAGCCCCGGCATGAACCGCTGGCGGATGCGCACCATCAGCGGCGCCGCTTCCATCCATGCCACCAGCGCGTCCTGGGCCATGCGCTGCTGCTCCAGCAGCTTGAACTTCACCAGCACCTTGACCGCGTGGCTGGCATTGCGCGCCGGGTCGGCGCTCAGGTAGGCCAGGCGCCCTTGCGCGCGGTCGACCGCCGCCGCCACGTCGGTAAACATCCGGCCATGGCCCGGGATCACCAGCCGCGCGCCGAGCCGGGCGATGCGTTCCAGCACCGCCGCCTGCTCGGCAAAGCCGCTCTCGCCATCCAGCTCGGGGAAGATCACGCCGAAGCCGTTTTCCCACAGCGCATCGCCGGAAACCAGGATGCGCACGGCCGGCGCGAACAGCATCACCGCGTGCGGGTCATGGCCGGGGGCGGCCACGACTTGCCAGTCGATGCCACCCAGGCGCAGCGTGTCGCCGTCGCTCAGCACGCTGTCGAAAGTGAAGCGGTCGCACTGCTGGCCGGTGGCGTCGTAGCTGAGCGCTTCCGTATCCCATGCGGCAACGGCTGCAGCCTCTGCCGCGGGGATCGCGGTGCGCGGCTGCCAGCGTGCCTGCAGCGCGGCATTGCCGCCGCAGTGGTCGGAGTGGAGATGGGTATTGATCACGCGTGCGAGCGGCCGGCCCTGCAAGGCCGCCGCCACCAGCGCCACCGTCTGCGGCGCGTGGGTGGCGTAGCCGGTATCGACCAGCACCGTATCGTCGCCCTCCATGAACAGGATATTGTTGGCCGACAGCCAGCCGCGCTCGAACACGCGCATGGTGGCCGGCAACTGCGGGAGCGGGCGTTCGCTCAAGGGGATGCCTCCTCGCCTGCCAGCCACGCGGCGCGCTGTGGCAGTTGCGCCCAGATGCGGCGCTTGTCTTCGTCGCCGGCGCACGACCAGCCGGCAATCTCTTCGATGGTGCGCAGGCAGCCCTCGCAATAGCCGCTGGCGGGGTCCATGCGGCAGATGTTGCGGCATGGCGACGGCACCGGCGAGGCTTGCCGCGCGGTTTCGGCCTGCGCGGCCAGTTCCGCGGCCAGCAAGGCAGGCGTGATGGGTGTGGGGGGCGTGGAGGCCATGGTGCTGCGCTCGCTCGCCACTCAGCCCGCCGCGCGCGCGGCCTTGGCCGCCACTTTCTGGTTGAAGCGGCCGGTGTCGATCAGGTGGCGCTCATGCACGCCCTCTGAGATCTTGTCCTCGCCGTCCCAGGCGCTCAGCTGGAAGCGCAGGCGGCGCCCGTCCACGGCCACCAGTTCTCCCTTGACCGTCACCGTCATGCCCGGCGGCGTCGGCGCCAGGTGCGAGAAGCTGACCAGCGTGCCGAGCGACTGCTCGCGCGGCCAGTCCAGGTGCTCGTGCAGCATCTGCAGGCAGGCACACTCCATGATGCCGACCATATAGCCGGTGGCCAGCACGTCGGGCATCTCGGGGCAGCCCGGGATATCGTCGTACAGTCGCGGCACGGTGGCCTTGGGCGGCACCGTGTATTGCCAGCTGAAGGTCAGGCCGGGGCGCAGGTCGGGACTCATGCCACGGAGCCTGCCGCGACGTCGGCCACTTCAGCGCCCGTCATCTGCTGCAACTGGTGCGGCGTCAGGTTGAATACCGCATGGGGATGCCCCGCCGCGGCCCACAGGCTGTCATGGCGGAACAGGTCCTGGTCCAGCAGCATCACTGGCGCCACCGCATGGCCGATCGGGCAGACGCCGCCGATGGCATAGCCGGTCTTCTCGCGCACGAAGCGCGCGTCGGCCTTGCCCAGCGCGCCCACGCGCGCGGCCACCTTGGCCTCGTCGACGCGGTTGCTGCCGCTGGCAATCACCAGCACCGGCGCATCGTCGGCGACGCGCCGGAAGATGATGGACTTGGCGATCTCCGCGACGCTGCAGCCCAGGCCGGCCGCGGCCTCGGCCGAGGTCTTGCCGGTGGCCGGCAGCATCACCACGGGCCGGTCATGGCCAAGCTCGGCCAGCAGCTCCGCCACGCGCTGCGCGGACTCAGGCAGCGCTTCGTCATTCGCCGTCATGCGTTCTTCTCCTTGTCCTGTGGCCCGCGCTTGATCCGCACTTACGCGCAGGCGGGCGCCGCATCGCTGGCGGCGGCCCACTTGGTCAGCAAGGCACGGCCCACGCGCGAGCTGTTGGCGCGGCCGATTGCCTGCGAGATATAGTCGCCGGTGCGCACCACCGCTTCCAGGTCGATGCCGGTGTGGATGCCCATGCCGTGCAGCATGTACAGCACGTCCTCGGTCGCCACGTTGCCGGTAGCACCCTTGGCGTACGGGCAGCCGCCCAGCCCCGCCACCGACGCATGGAAGATCGAGATGCCCACTTCCAGGCTGGCCAGGATATTTGACAGCGCCTGCCCGTAGGTATCGTGGAAATGGCCCGACAGGCGATCCAGCGCAAACTCCGCCGCCGCGGCGCGCATCACTTCCTGCACGCGCACGGGGGTGCCCACGCCGATGGTGTCGGCAATGTCGATCTCGTCGCAGCCCAGTTCGCGCATGCGGCGCACCACGTCGACCACCGCGTGCACCGGCACCTCGCCCTGGTACGGGCAGCCCAGCGCGCACGAGATGCTGCCGCGCAGGCGTACGCCCTTTTCCTTCGCTGCGGCGGCCACCGGCGCAAAGCGCGCGATCGACTCGGCGATCGAGCAGTTGATGTTTTTCTGCGAGAACGCCTCGCTGGCGGCGCCGAAGATCACCACCTCGTCGGCACCGGCCTCGATCGCGCCTTCAAACCCCTTCATGTTCGGCGTCAGCGCCGAATACAGCGTGCCGGGCCGGCGCAGGATGCGCGCCATCACGTCGGCACCGTCGGCCATCTGCGGCACCCACTTGGGCGACACGAACGATGCGGCCTCGATATTGACGAAGCCGGCATCGGTCAGCTGGTTGATCAGCGCGACCTTGACCTCGGTCGGCACCATCGCCTTCTCGTTCTGCAGGCCGTCGCGCGGGCCGACTTCAACAAGCTTCACGTAGTTCGTCATGGTCATGGCTGTCTCCTGTATTTAGTTCGTCCTGGTCGGGGGCTCAATAGCCCCGCTGCACGTCGACCACGCCCGCGATCGGCTGGCCCGCACGCAGCGCGCGGATCTTGCCGGCGATCTGCGCGATGCTGTCTTCGCGCAGCGTCAGCGCAGAGATATGCGGCGTAAGGGTGATGCGCGACTCCTGCCAGAACGGGTGTTCCGCCGGCAACGGCTCGGTGCGGTATACATCCAGCGTGGCACCTGCGACCTGCCCCGACTGCACCGCGGCAAGCAGGTCTTCCTCAACCAGATGCTGCCCGCGCGCGACGTTGATCACGTATGCGCCCTGCGCCAGCCGCGCGAACAGCCCGGCGTTGAGGATGTCCTCGGTCTGCGGCGTCAGCGGCAGCACATTGACCAGCACGCGCAGGCCATCCAGGAACGGCGCCTGCCCGGCATCGCCATAGAATCCGCTCACGCCTTCGATCGCGCGCGCGGTGCGGCTCCAGCCACGCACCGGAAAGCCGAAGCCCGCCAGCGTGCGGGCGATATGCGTGCCGAGCGTGCCCACCCCATCACGCCGATGGTGAAGTCCGCGCGGCGATGCGGCTTGAGGAACTTCCAGTTGCCGGCGCGCTGCTGGGCCTCGTAGGCGTCCATCCTGCGGAAATAGCGCAGCACGGCGTGGGTGACATACTCGGCCATCTGCGCGGCCATGCCGGCATCGTCGAGCCGCACGATCGGTACGCCGGCGGGCAAGGCGTCAGGGGCTTCATCGCGCAGGCGCAGGATGCCGTCGACGCCGGCGCCGAGGTTGAACACCGCCTTCAGGTCGGTACGGCCACGCAGCATCTCCACCGGCGGGCGCCAGACCACGGCGTAGTCGGCCGGTTCGCCACGGCTGTCCTCCCACGTCACACATTGCGCTTCGGGCAGTGCCTCGGTGAAGCCCGCGATCCAGGGGTCGTAGCGGCCGTCGGGGACGTACAACTGCAACTTCATTTTGTCTCCAGGGGAATTCTGGTGGGGTTAAAGGCGTATTTTGGCAGAGGAATGGGCGTGGGGTTGGCTGGGGCAACGGTGATCGGGCTCCGTGCCCCGGCCACCCCTGTCGCGCATCAGGTCCCTGACTTCCCCTCAAACGCCAAAAGCTGCGCCCCCTCCACAACCTGCTCTCCCACCGCATAAAGCACCTCACTCACCACCCCATCCACCGGTGCGCTGATGGTGTGCTCCATCTTCATGGCTTCCATCACCAGCAACGGCGTGCCGCGCGTGACGGTGCTGCCAGCCTCGACCATCACGGCAATGACCTTTCCGGGCATCGGCGCAGTGAGCTTGCCGCCTTCGCTTTCGGCCTCACCGGCATGGGCCAGCGGATCGAGCCACGCCAGGCTCACATGCCGCCCGGCATAAAAGACGTGAAAGGTCTCACCGTCCGCATGCACCTGCCCATGCGCGCGCCGCGTGCCAAGGTTGATGCGGATGTCGTCGGCGTGGCAGGTGCAGGCAAAAGGCGCGGCCTGGTCCGCATAGATCAGCGTGCTGCCGCGCTCGTTGGTGTTCAGCGTCACCTCCAGCACCTGCTCGCCATAGCCGAAGCGCAGCGCGCGCGACACGCCGCCGTTCAGCCGCCATGCGCCGCCATGGGTCCACGGCGAATGCTGGTCGGCTGCATCGATGCGGCGTTCGCGGGCCTCGCGGTCGAACAGCGCCGCCACGGCCAGCGCGATGACTTCCATGCCGACCGGCGCCGGCGGCGGGAACAAGACCTTCTCGTTGCGCTCGATCAGGCCGGTGTCGAGATCGGCGGTGCGGAACGCCTGGGACGACACCAGCCGCTGCAGGAAGGCCACGTTGGTCGACAGCCCCACCACGTGGTAGGCCGCCAGCGCCTGGCGCATGCGCGCGAGCGCCTCGTCGCGGTCCTTGCCCCAGACGATCAGCTTGGCGATCATCGGGTCGTAGAACGGGCTGATGGTGTCGCCCTCGCGCACGCCGGCATCGATGCGGATACCCGCCGGGCCGTGCGCATCCTCACCGCGCATGAACTGCACCGCCGGCGGCGTGCGCAGGAAGCGCAGCGTGCCGGTGGACGGCAGGAACTGCTTGTCGGGGTTCTCGGCGTAGATACGCGCTTCCAGCGCATGGCCGTCGATACGCAGTTGCTCCTGCGTGAGCGGCAGCGCTTCACCGGCGGCGACGCGCAGCTGCCATTCGACCAGGTCCTGCCCGGTGATCATTTCGGTGACGGGGTGCTCCACCTGCAGGCGCGTGTTCATCTCCATGAAGTAGAACGAACCGTCCTGGTTGGCGATGAACTCGACCGTGCCGGCGCCGACATAGCCCACCGCCCTGGCCGCGGCCACTGCCGCTTCGCCCATGGCGCGGCGGCGCTCCTCGGTCATGCCCGGCGCGGGGGCTTCTTCCAGCACCTTCTGGTGGCGGCGTTGCACCGAGCAGTCGCGCTCGAACAGGTAGACGCAGTTGCCGTGGGTATCGGCAAACACCTGGATCTCGATATGGCGGGGGCGCGTCAGGTACTTTTCCGCCAGCACCTTGTCATCGCCAAAGCTGGCGCTGGCCTCGCGCTTGACCGAGGCCAGCGCGGCCTCGAAGCCGTCGCCCGACTCAACCACGCGCATGCCCTTGCCGCCGCCGCCAGCGCTGGCCTTGAGCAGCACCGGGTAGCCGATGCGGTCGGCCTCGCGGCGCAGCAGCGCCGGATCCTGGTCCTCGCCGTGGTAGCCGGGCACCAGCGGCACCGCGGCCTTCTCCATCAACTGCTTGGCCGCGCTCTTGCTGCCCATCGCGTGGATGGCGGACGCCGGCGGGCCGATGAAGACCAGCCCCGCCGCGGCGCAGGCCTCGGCAAAGGCTTCGTTCTCGGACAGGAAGCCGTAGCCCGGGTGGATGGCCTGGGCGCCGGTCTCCTTCGCCATCTCGATGATGTGGTCCGCGCGCAGGTAGCTGTCGCGCGCGGCCGCGCCGCCGATATGCACGGCCTCGTCGCAGAAGGCGACGTGGCGCGCGTCGGCGTCGGCATCCGAGTACACCGCAACGGTGCGGATGCCGAGCCGGCGGCAGGTGGCGGCCACGCGGCAGGCGATTTCACCGCGGTTGGCGATCAGGATCTTGTTGAACATGGCTCCTCCTAGTTTTTCGACGGGACGGCGAGCCAGCTGATTACCGGTGGGCTTTACCGCGTCATCCCGCGTAGCCCTCTGCGCGGATATCGAGGCGGGCCAGCAGGGCGCGATCGCGGTCGGCCTGCGGGTTGCCGGTGGTCAGCAGCTTTTCGCCGTAGAAAATGGAATTGGCGCCGGCCATGAAGCACAGCGCCTGCAACGCCTCGTCCATGGCCTCGCGGCCGGCGGACAGGCGCACCATCGCGCGCGGCATGGTGATGCGTGCCACGGCAATGGTGCGGACGAACTCGAACGGGTCCAGCGCCTCAGTGCCCGCCAGCGGCGTGCCCTCGACCTGGACCAGGTTGTTGATGGGCACCGACTCCGGATACGGGTCCATATTGGCCAGCTGCGCGATCAGGCCGGCGCGCGCTTCGCGCGCCTCGCCCATGCCCACGATGCCGCCGCAGCAGACATTGATGCCGGCGTCGCGCACATGGCCGATGGTGTCGAGCCGGTCCTGGTAGGTGCGCGTGGTGATGATCTTGCCGTAGAACTCCGGCGAGGTATCCAGGTTGTGGTTGTAGTAGTCCAGACCCGCGTCCTTGAGCTGCTGCGCCTGCTCGGCCTTGAGCATGCCTAGCGTGACGCAGGTCTCCAGGCCCATCGCCTTCACTTCGCGGACCATGTCCATCACCGGCTCCAGGTGACGGTCCTTGGGGCTGCGCCAGGCGGCGCCCATGCAGAAGCGGGTGGCGCCGTTGGCCTTGGCCGCGCGCGCGGCGTCCAGCACCTCGTCCAGCGCCATCAGCTTCTCGGCTTTCACGCCGGCATCGTGGTGCGCGCTCTGCGGGCAGTAGCCGCAATCCTCTTCGCAGCCGCCGGTCTTGATCGACAGCAGCGTGGACAGCTGCACGGTATTGGCGTCGAAGTGCTCGCGGTGCACTTGCTGGGCGCGGAACAACAGGTCGTTGAACGGCAGCGCGAACAGCGCGGCAACGTCATCGACGCGCCACGCGGCGTCAGCGGGCAGTGCGTGCGGGCGCGCGGTCTGGCGCAGGGAATCGACGGAAACGGTAGTAACGGTGGTAGCGGTGGCAGCGGTGTGAGCTTGAGTCATGATTGATGGAATTCTGGTTCAGGCAGCAAGGCCGGCGGCCTCGGCTTGGTATTGGGTGGCGGCGGCAAACAGCGGCGCAAGGTCGAGCCGGCCAGCGGCAGCGGCGGGCGCCAGTTGCCAGGGCAATTCACCGAGGCAAGGCGCGTCCAGCGACGCGTGCAGCGTGGCGATGTTCTCGTCGGCCAGCAGCATGTCCGGGTCGACCCGGTTGGCGATCCAGCCCGCCAGCGGCAGGCCGCGCGCGCGGATGGCTTCGGCGGTCAGGACGGCGTGGTTCAGGCAGCCGAGCCGGATGCCGACCACCATTACCACCGGTACCGCCAGCATCACTGCCAGGTCGGCGGTGTTCCAGCGCACGGCGCCTGCGTCGAGCGGCACGTTGAAACCGCCCACGCCTTCCACCACCACCGCATCTGCCTGGCGGCGCAGCGCGTTGAAGGCAGTGCGGACCGGCGCGCGCGTGATGCGCACGCCCTCGTGCGCGGCGGCCAGATGCGGCGAGCACGGCGTGCGCAGCAGGAACGGGCAGGTCTGGCCCAGCGGCACCGCCACCGAGCTGGCGGCGCGCAGCTGCGCCACGTCGTCGTTGTGCCAATGGCCGTCGCGCCACTCACTGCCGCTGGCCACGGGCTTCATGCCCGCGGTGCGGTAGCCGGCGGCATGGAGCGCATGCAGCAGCGTCGCGCTGGCGTGGGTCTTGCCGATGCCGGTATCGGTGCCGGTGACAAAGCAGGCGAAAGGCGCGCGCGTGCTCATGTGGCCTCCCGCTGCGCCACGGCGGCGCTCAGGGCATCCAGCAGGCGCCGCACATCGTCTTCGGTGTGCGAAGCCGACAGCGTGATGCGCAGCCGCGCGGTGCCTTCCGGCACGGTCGGCGGCCGGATCGCGCCGACGCGGATGCCATCCGCCTCCAGCGTGGCCGACAGCGCCAGCGCGGCGCCGTTGTCGCCGACGATCAGCGGCTGGATCGCGGTCTGGCTGTCGCCCAGCGTCCAGCCCGCGATGGCAGCCAACTGGGCCAGCCCCTCGCGCAGCATGCCGATGCAGCGCGTCAGTTGCGCACGGCGCTGCCTGCCCTCTTCGCCTTCGATGATGGCCAGGCTGGCCAGCAGCGCATGCGCGACCGCCGGCGGCGCGGCCGTGGTGTAGATATAGGGCCGCGCGGTGTTGACCAGGTGTTCGATGATGGTCTCGTGCGCGGCGACAAAGGCACCCGCCACGCCGGCGGCCTTGCCGAGCGTGCCGATATAGATCAGCCGCTCGGACGACAGCCCCAGCGCTTCCAGCACGCCGTGGCCCTGCTCGCCCAGCACCCCGAAGCCGTGGGCGTCATCGACGATGATCCAGGCGTCATGGCGCTCGGCCAGTTCCAGCAGCTTGCGCAGCGGCGCGACATTGCCGTCCATGCTGAACACGCTGTCGGTCACGATCAGCTTGCGCTCGCTGGTGCTGGCCGCCAGCAGCGCTTCCAGCGCGGCGGTGTCGCAATGCGGGTAGCGCTGCACGTCGGCGCGCGCCAGCCGCGCCCCGTCGATCAGCGAGGCATGGTTGAGCGACTCACAGAACAGCGTGGCGCCCGCCGTGCCCAGCGCGGTCAGCACCGCCATGTTGGCCATGTAGCCGGTGCAGAAATACAGCGTGCGCGCATGCGGGATATGCGGGGTGAGCCAGCGCGCCAGTTCCGCTTCCAGCTGGGTGTGCGCCAGCGAATGCCCGCTGACCAGGTGCGAGGCCCCGCTGCCGGCGCCATAGCGCTGCGCGCCTTCCACCAGCGCCGCGATCACGTCCGGGTGGTTGGCCAGCCCCATATAGTCGTTGCTGCAGAAAGTCAGCAGCGACTCCGGCTCGGATCCGTCCTCGCCCACGGCCTGGTGCGGCGCGCAGGCAGTGTGGGCAACGCGGCGGCGGCGCGTCAGGGCCAGCGCGTGGCGCTGTTCGGCGGCCAGCTTCAGTTGTTCAAGCAGCATGGCGCGCCTCCCGGGTCGTGGTCACATCGGTGGTCACATCGTCGAGCGTGGCCAGCAGTTGCCCGCCCAGCCAGCGTGCCTGTGCGGCATCGAAGACGTAGGGCGGCATGACGTACAGCGTATTGCCGATCGGGCGCACCAGCAGCTCGCGGGCGCGCGCGGCGTGATGGAAGCGCGCGGCAAAGTCGGCGCCGGCGACGTCATCGCGCACATCGGCGGCCCAGATCAGCCCGCGCTGGCGCACATGCCGCAGGCGCGCGTCGGCGGCCAGTGCGGCCATGCCGTCGGCGAGCCAGTGCGCGCGCTCGCGGTTGCGCGCGAGCACGTTGTCCTGCGCGAACAGGTCCAGCGTGGCCAGCGCGGCGCGGCAGGCCAGCGGGTTGCCGGTGTAGGAGTGCGAATGCAGGAAGCTGCGGGCCAGCTCGTCGGCGACGAAGGCGCGCTGGATCTCCGGGCGCGACAGCACCAGCGACAGCGGCAGATAGCCGCCGCTGATGCCCTTGGACAGGCACAGGAAGTCGGGCCACAGGTGCGCGGGCAGCGGTGCCTCTCCGGCGCGCGACTGTTCCCACGCGAAGAAGGTGCCGGTGCGCCCGCAGCCCACCGCGATCTCGTCGGCGATCAGGTGGATGCGGTAGCGGTCGCACAGTGCGCGCGCGCCATCCAGATACGACGGGTCGTACATCGCCATGCCGGCGGCGCCCTGCACCAGCGGCTCGACGATCAGCGCGGCGATCTGGCCGGCGCGCTCGCGCAGCAGGGTTTCCAGCTCCGCCAAGGCGCGGGCGGCCACCTCCGCAGCGCTCTCGCCGGGTGCGGCCTGGCGTGCATCGGGCGCCATCACCACGTGTGCGCGGCGGATCAGCGGATCGTAGGCATCGCGGAAGACTTCCACGTCGGTCACCGCGAGCGCGCCCACGGTCTCGCCGTGGTAACCGTGGCGCAGGCAGACGAACTCGCGCTTGGCCGGCAGGCCGGTATTGCGCCAGTAATGGAAGCTCATCTTCAGCGCGATCTCGACCGCCGAGGCGCCGTCCGAAGCGTAGAAGACATTGCCGAGCGCGCCGCCGGTCAGCGCCGACAGGCGCTCGGCCAACTCCACCGCCGGGGCGTGGGTGCAGCGGCCAGCATCACGTGCTCCAGCGTTTCCAGCTGGCTGGCCAGCGCGGCATTGATGCGCGGGTTGGCGTGGCCGAACAGGTTGACCCACCACGAACTGGTGGCGTCGAAATAGCGGCGGCCGTCGGCATCATGCAGCCATGGGCCAACGCCCCGCACGATCGCCAGCGGCACGGCGTCATGGTCGGGACGCAGCCGCGTGCACGGATGCCAGACGGCGTTGCGGCTGCGCTGGCCGAGTGCCTGCACGTCGCTGTCTGGGGAAAGGGACAGGTGATCCAAGGTAGCCCTCCTTTGTTGACCGTCCGCGCGCGCGCCGCTGCCGGCAAGGCCGGGCAGTGCAACGGTGGCGGACAGGTTGGGGAGGGTCATGTTAGGAATGTCTTCTCGGACTTGGCAATGACGGCGATATTTTTGCGTTAGCGGTGCTTTAACCGGATTTACCGAACGTTATCGGCATGAAGCGCTGTTTTTGTCGCTAGCGTGCTGCCATCTCCACGCAATCCCACGCAGTCTTTATTTACTGCGCCGCGCTTTCGCATGCCGCGGCGGAACTCCCCCTCTCCCGCTTGCGGGAGAGGGGAGCAAACCAACGGTGAAGCCAACCGTTTGCCTCAAGCCGGCCGCCACGACGGCGTACGCTTCTCCAAAAACGACCGCACCCCTTCACGCCCCTCCTCCGACGCCCGGATCTTCGCGATCCGGTCCGCGGTATCGGCCAGCAAATCGTTGTCGATCACACGGCCCGCGATGTCCTGCACCAGCCGCTTGCTCTCACGCACGGCGTTCGGGCTGTTGGCCACCAGCGCGGTCGCCAGTTCCGCGACCTTGGCGTCCAGGGCCTCGGCCGGCACCACCGTATGCACAAAGCCCAGCCGCAGTGCCTCGGCTGCATCGAAACGCTCGGCGGTGATGAAGTAGCGGCGTGCGGCCTGCTCGCCCAGCGCGCGGATCACATACGGGCTGATGGTGGCGGGCAGCAGCCCCAGGCGCGCTTCGGACAGGCAGAAGTGCGCGTGCTCGGCGGCCACCGCGATATCGCAGGCGGCCACCAGGCCCATGCCGCCGGCATAGGTGTCGCCCTGGATACGCGCGATCACCGGGCGCGGGCACGACCAGATGGTGTGCAGCATCTGCGCCAGGGTCAGCGCATCGGCGCGGTTCTGGTCGTCCGAATAGCCCGCCATCTTCTTCATCCAGTTCAGGTCGGCGCCGGCGCAGAAGGCCGGGCCGTTGCCGGCCAGCACGATGGCGCGCACCTCGTCCATGTCGCCCAGCGCGCGGAAGGCGCCGGTCAGCTCGGCGATCACGGTCTCGTTGAAGGCGTTGCGCACATCGGGCCGGTTCAGCGTGACGGTGGCGACGTGGCTGGCGATATTGACGGTCAGGGCGGTGAATTCCATGGTTCGCTCCGTTGGCGGATAAGGTTGTCTGGTGCGGTTCAGGTGCCGGCGTCGAACGGCAGCCCCAGCGAGCGGAAGAAGTTGCCGACTTCAGGCAACCACACCGGGATGCCTTCGCGCGCGCTGAAGACGCGATGCGAGTCGTTGCCGAACTCGCCCACGTCCACCAGCCGCGATTTGGCCGCGGGACCGGTGGCGCGCGCCTTGAAGGCGTTGAACATGCGGCCGGGCAAGGGCACCGGCCAGTAGCTGTCGTTGTCGCCATACACCCACAGTGACGGGTAGCGCGACAGGCCGCCGTAGCTGGCAAAGGCATCGACCAGGCGCTCTTCCCAGTCCGGGCAGTTCAGGTTGCGCAGCCCGCCCGCAAAGTTGACCACGCCCAGCACCCCCGGATAGCCGATGGTGCTGAACGCCATCGTGGTCAGGCCCCCATGCGACTGGCCGATCACGACAATGCGCTCCATGTCCACATAGGGCTGCGTGGCCATGAAGTCGAGCGTGGCGACGACATCGTCGGCCTGGATCATGCCGTTGGTCTCGATATCGCAGCTGCCGCCCACATAGGCGCCACCCGAGCGCGCAAAACCCTGCCGCATCGGCAGCACCACCGCGTAGCCGCGGCGCAGGAATTCCACGCTCTGCGCCGGAAAGCGCGCGCGCCCCTGCATCGCGGGCCGGCCCGGCGCCTTGCCGTGGTTGATCACCACCAGCGGGAACGGCCCGTCGCCAGGCGGCTTGAATACCGTGGCTTCCAGGTCGATGCGCGAGGGGATCGCCGCCTTGGGCAGCATCACCACCTGCTCCTGGAAGCGCATGCGCGGCGCAGGATTGCCGTTGCCGTTGCCGTTCGCGCTCTGCGCATGCCCGGACAGCGGCGCCAGCAAGGCAAGCGCCGTGACCAGGGCTAGGCTGCAAAGCAGGCGGGCGACGCTGCGCATGGAGTGGAAGGCGGTAATGGGGCAGTAGTTGCGTGGGCGGGATTACATGCGGAACACGCCGAACTTCATCTCGTCGATCGGTGCATTCAGGCTGGCGGAAAGACCCAGGCCCAGCACGGTGCGGGTCTGCGCCGGGTCGATCACGCCGTCGTCCCACAGCCGCGCGCTGGCGTAGTACGGATGGCCCTGGTGCTCGTACTGGTCGCGGATCGGCTGCTTGAACGCCTCTTCCTCTTGCGCGCTCCACGTGCCGCCCTTGCCCTCGATGCCGTCGCGGCGCACCGTGGCCAGCACGCTGGCGGCCTGCTCGCCGCCCATCACCGAGATGCGCGCGTTCGGCCACATCCACAGGAAGCGCGGCGAATAGGCGCGCCCGCACATGCCGTAGTTGCCGGCACCGAACGAGCCGCCGATGATCACCGTGAACTTGGGCACCTGCGCGGTGGCCACTGCGGTCACCATCTTGGCGCCGTTGCGGGCGATGCCTTCGTTCTCGTACTTGCGGCCCACCATGAAGCCGGTGATGTTCTGCAGGAACACCAGCGGGATCTTGCGCTGGCAGCACAGCTCGATGAAGTGCGCGCCCTTGAGTGCCGATTCGGAGAACAGGATGCCGTTGTTGGCGACAATGCCGACCGGGTAGCCCCAGATGCGGGCGAAGCCGCACACCAGCGTGGTGCCGTAGCGCGCCTTGAACTCGTCGAACTCGGACCCGTCGACCAGGCGCGCGATCACCTCGCGCACGTCGTAGGGCTTGCGCGTGTCGGTGGGGATCACGCCGTACAGTTCTTCCACCGGGTATAGCGGCTCGACCGGCTCATGCAGGCGGATCTGGTCCGGCTTGCGGCGGTTCAGGTGCTGCACGATATTGCGCGCCAGGCTCAGCGCGTGGTGGTCATTCTGCGCAAAGTAGTCTGCCACGCCCGACAGGCGCGTATGCACGTCGGCGCCGCCCAGGTCTTCGGCGCTGACTTCCTCGCCGGTGGCCGCCTTCACCAGCGGCGGGCCGCCCAGGAAGATGGTGCCCTGGTTCTTGACGATGATGGATTCATCGCTCATCGCCGGCACGTAGGCGCCGCCGGCGGTGCACGAGCCCATCACCACCGCGATCTGCGGGATGCCGCGCTTGGACAGATTGGCCTGGTTGTAGAAGATGCGGCCGAAGTGGTCGCGGTCGGGAAACACGTCGTCCTGGTTGGGCAGGTTGGCGCCGCCGGAATCCACCAGGTAGATGCAAGGCAGGTTGTTCTCCTCGGCAATCTCCTGCGCGCGCACATGCTTCTTGACCGTCATCGGGTAGTACGTGCCGCCCTTGACGGTGGCGTCATTGCAGACAATCACGCATTCCTGCCCGGCCACGCGGCCGATGCCGGTGATGATGCCCGCGCCCGGCGCGGCATGGTCGTACATGTCGTACGCGGCCAGCTGCGACAGCTCCAGGAACGGCGTGCCCGGATCCAGCAGCTGCTGCACGCGCTCGCGCGGCAGCAGCTTGCCGCGCGACAGGTGCTTGTTGCGCGCGTCTTCGCCGCCGCCTTCGGCCAGCTTCGCGATCCTGGCCTTGAGATCGGCCACCAGGGCCTGCATCGACTCGGCGTTGGCCTTGAAGGATTCAGAGCGGGCGTTGAGTTTGGTTTCCAGGGTGGGCATCTGTGTCTCTTCCTGCTTGATGTTGGTCTTTGCCGTCCTGCCAGCGGCCGGGCTCAGCCTGCGTGCCCAGGCAGCGGGTGCCCTGGCATCAGGTCGTAGGGATGCTTCCAGCCCGGCAGCGCACGGATGCGCTCGGCCCACGCGTGGATATGCGGATACTCCTTGCGCCAGTGCACGCCGATCTCGTCGTCGAAGAAGACGTAGCCCGCCAGCGAGAAGTCCGCGATGGTGGCGCGCTCGCCCAGCAGGAACGCTTGCCCGGCCAGGTGCGCGTTGAGCACGTTCCACGCGCCTTCGCAGCGCGCACGGAAGAACTCCAGCACGGCCGGATCCGGCGACCTGGCAAAGTTGCGCATGAAGCGGTAGGTGGCGGTGTAGGAGGTGAACTTGTGGTTGTCGAACAGCAGCCAGCGCAGCACCTCGGCACGCTCGGCCTCATCGCGCGGGCCGTAGGCATCGAGGCGCGTGGCCAGCGTTTCCAGGATGGCACCGGACTGCGACAGGCGCTGGCCGCCGAACTCCAGCACCGGCACCTCGCCCATCACGTTGATGGCGCGGTATTCCGGCGTGCGGGTCTCGCCATTGAAGAAGTCGACGAAGCGCGGCTGCCACAGCTGCTGGCCGCGCTGCACGCCGACGGTTTCCAGCAGCAGCGCCACCTTGTAGGCATTGCCGGACTGGGCAAAGCAATACAGCAGGTACTCAGGCTCGTTCCGCTTGTCGATGCTCATGGTGCCTCCCGATGATGTCCCCATCCACATAAAGCCAGCGCGGCGCTTCGCCGGGCGCGCGCGCTTCGCGGACAAAGCGGCTGCGCTCATGCAGCCGCCAGGCGCGCCCGCCTACCTTGTAGCGCGCCACGAATTCCACTTCGGCATGGGTGTCGTCCTGCTGCGCATGCGCCTTCACCGTAAGCCCCAGCCAGCGTGTGGCGGTATCCGGCAACAGGTCGGCCGGGCAGGTCGATGGATGCCAGGTCTGCCGCAGCCATTCCATGTCGTTCAGCACATAGGCGCTGTAGCGCGAGCGCATCAGCGCCTCGGCATTGGGCGGCAGTGCCTCGCCACGATGGAAGCGGCCGCAGCAGGCGGCATAGTCCGCGCCGCCGCACGGGCACGGCACCGGTCCGGCCTTGGGCAGGCGGCCTGCCGTGGTCCGCCCTGTCATCCCACCAGCTCCGGCAGGTCGCGCATATCGGTGAAGATGGTACCCGCGCCGGCCTCGCGCAGCAGCGCGGCATCGTTGCGCTCGGCATAGCCGAACACTGTCATGCCGGCGGCCACGCCCGCGGTCACGCCGGTCGGGCTGTCTTCCACCACGGCGCAGCGCGCCGGCTCCACGCCCATGGTGCGCGCGGCCAGCAGGTACACATCGGGCGCGGGCTTGCTGCGCGCCACCTCGGTGGCGGAGAAGATGTGCTCGCGCGCATCCTGCCGGAACAGCTCAACCAGGCCGGTCCTGGTCAGTTGCAGCTTGACCTTGACGCGGTCCGCACCCGAGGCCACGCACACCGGCATGCCGGTGGCGGCGATCTTGCCAATGGCCTCGCGCACATGCGCCACCGCGACGACTTCGGCTTCCAGCACCGCGTTGCGGCGGGCCAGCCAGGTCGACAGCCAGTTCTCGGGCAGCGGCGCGCCGCGCATGCGCGCGATCATGTCCAGCTCCTCGCGCACCGCGCGCCCCAGGAACAGGCGCGTGGAGTCTTCCAGCGAGATCTCGATGCCAAGCTCGTTGAGCATCTGGTTGAGCACGCGGTTGACGACGGGCTCGCTGTCGACGAGCACGCCGTCGCAGTCGAAGATCACGCAATCGAATCGGCCGGAATGGCCACGGGTTGCTGCAGTCATGCGGGTTTCTTTTCCTTGGTGTCCAGGCTCGGCACGGCCCTGAGTTCAGTCTGGCGGCGGCTCTTCAGGTGGGCCTCGACCTGGTCGAAGCGGTCGAAGCCCCAGAACGGCTCGCCGTCGATGATGACAAAGGGCGAGCCGAACACGCCCTTGGCCATCGCCACGTCGATCTCCGCCTTGAGCTGGTCCTTGATCTGGTAGCTGGTGGCGCCGGCGTCCAGCGCCTGCACGTCCACGCCCAGCGGCTCGGCCAGCTTCATGATCTCGGCCGGCTCGGCGATATTGATGTCGTCGACGAACAGCGCGCGGTACACGGACTTGGCAAAGGCCGTGGCGATGTCGTCGCCGTGATGGTTCTGCAGCCACAGCATGGCGCGCGCGGCGTGCGTGGTGGGCAGCGGGAAATGCGTGGGGCGCTTGTATTCGATGCCGTGGAAGCGCGCGGTGCGCTCGAAGTCGCGCCACGAATAATCGCCCTTGAGCGGCAACTGCGGCAGCGGCGAGGCGCCCGTGGTCTTGAACACCACGCCTAGCAGGATCGGATGCCAGGCGACAATGCGCCCGTACTTCTGCGCCAGGTCGTCGATGCGGGTGCTGGCAAAGTAGCCGTAAGGCGAAGAGAAATCAAAGTAGAAGTCGATCGCTGCGGTCATGTCGGGGCCCTTCTTGCTGTGGTTGCCGGTACTGGAATCAGGGAAGCGCCGCCTTCGCGGCACGCACCCCATCGTACGCGCATCGCTGTGCCCTAGGCCAGCGCGCGCGCGATCAGGATCTTCTGGATATCGCTGGTGCCCTCGTAGATCTGGCACACGCGCACGTCGCGGTAGATGCGCTCCACCGGGAAGTCGCTGACGTAGCCGTAGCCGCCGAACACCTGGATCGCATCCGAGCACACCCGCTCGGCCATCTCGCTGGCAAAGAGCTTGGCCATGGCGGCTTCCTTCAGGCACGGGCGGCCGGCGTCGCGCAGCACGGCGGCGTGCCACACCATCTGGCGCGCCACCTCGATGCGGGTGGCCATCTCGGCCAGGCGGAACTGCACCGCCTGGTGCTGGAACAGCGGCTGGCCGAAACTCTCGCGCTCCCTGGCATAGGCCAGCGCGGCCTCGAACGCGGCGCGCGCCATGCCGATGCTCTGCGAAGCGATGCCGATGCGCCCGCCTTCCAGCCCCGACAGCGCCATCTTGTAGCCGCCGCCCTCGTCGCCCAGCAGGTTGGCCGCCGGCACGCGGCAGTCCTCGAACAGGATCTGCGCGGTGTCCGACGAGTGCTGGCCGAGCTTGTCCTCCAGCCGCGCCACCACGTAACCCGGGGTCGAAGTCGGCACGATAAAAGCGCTGATGCCGCGCTTGCCGGCAGCCTTGTCGGTCACCGCCAGCACGATCACCACATCGGCGTTCTGGCCGCTGGTGATGAACTGCTTGACGCCGTTGAGCACGTAGTGGTCGCCGTCGCGTACCGCGGTGGTGCGCAGTGCCGACGCATCCGAGCCCACGTGCGGCTCGGTCAGGCAGAACGCGCCCAGCATCTCGCCGCGCGCCAGCGGCACCAGCCACTGCTGCTTCTGCGCCTCGCTGGCGAACGACATCAGCATGCTGCACACCGGGCAGTTGTTGACGCTGATGACGGTAGAGGTGCCGCCATCGCCGGCCGCGATCTCTTCCAGGATCAGCGCCAGCGACAGGTAGTCCAGGCCGGCGCCGCCGTATTCCTCCGGCACCGCCACGCCGTAGGCGCCCAGTGCCGCCAGTTCGCGGTGCACGTCCTTGGGGAAGGTCTTGTCGCGGTCCCACTGCGCGGCCTGCGGCGCGATCACTTCCTGCGCGAACTGGCGCACGGCGTCGCGGATCATTTCCTGTTCGGGAGTCAGCAGCATGTCAGTTCGGTGATGAGGTGTGCGGGCGCGCTTACCAGGGGATGGGCGTGCCGTCGTAGTTGTGGAAGGTGCCGTTGTCGCGCCGCTTGACGCCGGCCAGCACCTGGCGCATGCCCTTGACGCTCTGCTGCACGGTCAGGTCGGCTTCCTGGCCGCCCATGTCGGTCTTGACCCAGCCCGGGTGCAGCGCGACGCAGGTGGCGTGGCGCGCATCGAGCGAGACCGCGCGCAGCGCCGCATTGGCGCCGGCCTTGCTGACGCGGTACAGCCAGCTGGTGCTGTGCTCCATCGCAGTGATGCTGCCCATGCGCGAAGACAGCACCGCCAGCACCCCGCCGTGGCCGGACTGGCCCGCTTCGACGTAGGGCAGCAGCAGCGGCAGCGCCATCATCGGACCCAGCACGTTGACATGCATCACCTGGTCGAATTCCTGCGGCGTGACCGGCTGCGCGCCTTCGGTGCGGGGTCCCAGCACGCCGGCGTTGTAGATCGCCACGTCGAGGGCTTCGCCATCGAGCTTCCAGCCCAGGCCCGCGACCGCGCCGGCATCGGAAAGATCGACCTGGTGGGCTTCGGCCCCCAGCGCCTGCAGCGCACCGACGCCTTCGGGCGTGCGCGCCGCCGCGATGACGCGCCAGCCGTCGGCACGGTACTGGCGCACGAATTCAAGGCCGATGCCGCGCGAGGCACCGAGGATCAGGACGGTTGGCAAGGCTGTGCTCCTTTGACTGGCTACTTGGGTTCAGCGAACTGCCTGGGTCTGCTCCCCTCCCCTTTTATGAGAGAGAGGGGCGCAGAACTACGTCAGAGAATCTCGATTCCCACCGCGGTGGCCTCGCCACCCCCAATGCACAGGCTCGCCACGCCACGCTTGCCGCCGGTCTTGCGCAGCGCGCCGATCAGCGTGGTCATGATGCGTGCGCCCGAGGCGCCGATCGGGTGGCCCAGCGCGCAGGCGCCGCCGTGGATGTTGACCTTGTCGCGCGGGATCTTGTGGTCGTGCATGGCCGCCATCGGCACCACGGCGAAGGCCTCATTGATCTCGAACAGGTCGACGCTGTCGGTGGTCCAGTCCAGCTTGCGGTACAGCTTGGCGATGGCCTCGACCGGCGCGGTGGTGAACCAGCCCGGCGCCTGCGCGTGGGTGGTATGGCCCAGCATGCGCGCAATCGGCTGCAGGCCCAGCTGCTTCGCGGTGGAGGCGCGCATCATCACCAGCGCCGAGGCACCGTCGTTGATCGACGACGACGATGCGGCGGTGATGGTGCCGTCCTTGGCAAAGGCGGGCTTGAGCGAGGGAATCTTGTCGAGCTTGATGCGGCGCGGGCCTTCGTCCGTGTCGATCACGGTGTCGCCGCCCTTGCCCGACACCGTCACCGGCGCGATCTCCCAGCGGAAGTCGCCGTTCTCGGTGGCCTGCTGGGCGCGGCGCACGCTTTCCATCGCGAATTCGTCCTGCTGCTCGCGCGTAAAGCCGTACTTGGCGGCGCAGTCCTCGCCAAAGGTGCCCATGGCGCGGCCTTTGTCATAGGCATCTTCCAGGCCGTCCAGCATCATGTGGTCGTAGATCATGCCGTGGCCGATGCGGTAGCCGCCGCGGCCCTTCGGCACCAGGTACGGTGCGTTGGTCATGCTCTCCATGCCGCCGGCAATGGCGATATCGAACGAGCCCGCGATCAGCCCGTCGTAGACGGTCATGGCCGCGCGCATGCCCGAGCCGCACATCTTGTTGACGGTGGTGCAGCCCACGCCCAGCGGCAGGCCCGCGCCCAGTGCGGCCTGGCGCGCCGGGGCCTGGCCCTGGCCGGCCGGCAGCACGCAGCCGAACACCACTTCTTCCACCTGCCCGGGCTTCAGGCCGGCGCGCTCGACGGCGGCGCGGATGGCCACGGCGCCCAGTTGCGGCGCGGTGACGCTGGCGAATTCGCCCTGGAACGCAGCCATCGGCGTGCGGGCGGCTGAAACGATGACGATCTCTTCCATGTCGGGTCTCCTGGATCAGTGTATGAAGAAGCGGTGTCGGGTGCGTCCGGTCAGCGGATCGAGGCCTGCGGCGGATCGCCGTACTGGCGGTAGGCCGCGGCCAGTTGCTCATGCAGTTCGTCGTTGCTGCTGGCGGCCATGCCCAGGTCGCGCAGCAGGCCGTCGGACACGCCGTAGACCCAGCCATGCACGGTCACGGCCTGGCCGCGGGTCCAGGCGTCCTGGATCACGGTGGTCTGGCAGACGTTGTTGACCTGCTCGATCACATTGAGCTCGCACAGCCGGGTATGGGCGTCGTCTTCGCGCAGCAGCGTGCCGAGATAGGCCTCGTGCTTGTCGGCCACGTCGCGCACATGGCGCAGCCAGTTGTCGGCCAGGCCGATACGCTCGCGCTTGAGCGCAACCTTGACACCGCCGCAGCCGTAGTGGCCCACCACGGTGATATGGCGCACCTTGAGCACCTCTACCGCGAACTGGACCACCGACAGCGCGTTCAGGTCGCTGTGCGCGATCACGTTGGCGATATTGCGGTGGACGAACACCTCGCCCGGGGCCAGGCCCAGGATCTGGTTGGCCGGCACGCGCGAATCGGAGCAGCCGATCCACAGGTACTCGGGCGCCTGCTGGTTGGCCAGGCGCGTGAAGAAGGTCGGGTCTTCGGCATTGACGCGGTCGACCCACTCGCGGTTGTTGCGGAACAGCTGGGCGATGGCCTCAGTCATGCGACTCTCCTTGCGGGGCTTGCGTCGGGCAGCTCGGAGACAGCGCCGTAGCGGTGGATGAATCGCTCTGAAGCGTGATAGGCGAAGAAGTCATGAACATGTCCGGCAAGCAGCCGGTCCTTGTGGCTCTGCCACATGGCAGGGTCGAAAAAGTCCGCATGGTGGCGCAGGAACGCCGCGCGCACGCGCGGATCGCCCAGCAGGAACGTGCGGAAGGTCTCGGGGAAGAAGTCGTGCGGACGCACCGTGTACCAGACCTCGCCCGACATTTCCTCTTCCTCGTTGCGCGGCTGCGGCACGTGGCGGATGTTGCAGTCGGTCAGGTACTCGATCTCGTCGTAGTCGTAGAACACCACGCGCCCGTGGCGCGTGACGCCGAAGTTCTTGTACAGCATGTCGCCCGGGAAGATGTTTGCCGCGATCAGTTCCTTGATCGCGTTGCCGTATTCGAGCACGCCATGCTCGACCTGCGCGTCGGAGCCCTCCGTCAGGTAGATGTTCAGCGGCGTCATGCGGCGCTCGATATAGACATGGCGTACCACGATCTCTTCGCCGCCGTGCTTGCCGCGCTGGTATTCGATCATCGACGGGGCGTGCTGCTCGAACTCGCGCACCAGCGCATCGTCGAAACGCGACAGCGGGAAGGCCACGTCGGAATATTCCAGCGTATCGGCCATGCGGCCCACGCGGTCATGCTGCTTGACCAGCTGGTACTTGGACTTGACCAGCTCGCGCGTGGTTTCCTTGGGCGCCGGGAAAAAGTCGCGGATGACCTTGAACACATACGGGTACGACGGCAGCGTGAACACCAGCATCACCAGCCCGCGGATGCCGGGCGCGACGATGAACTTGTCCGACGAATGCTGCAGGTGGTGCAGGAAATCGCGGTAGAACAGGTTCTTGCCCTGCTTCTGCAAGCCCAGCGAGGTATAGATCTCGGCGCGCGGCTTGCGCGGCATGATGTCGCGCAGGAAGGTCACGTAGGCCGACGGGATCTCCATGTCGACCATGAAGTAAGAGTGCGTGAACGAGAACAGGATCAGCAGCTGTTCCTTCTTCAGCAGCACCGTGTCCAGCGTCAGCTTGCCGCCGGCGCCGTGCAGGATCGGGATCGCCAGCGGGAAGGTGCGGTCGCCGTTCAGGATGCGGCCGATGATGAAGGCCGCCTTGTTGCGGAAGAACAGCGAAGAGAGCGTGTGGATCTGGAAATTCGGCGCGATGCGCAGGTCGCCGAAGTGCTCGCTGACCGCGCGCACCACGTAGCCGATGTCGCGCTGCAGGTCCTCGAACGGGCACTCCAGCTGGAAGTTGTGCACGATGCGCTCAAAGCACGCGGCCATGCCCTCGCGGCTGCCCGGGTAGTAGGCGCGGAAAGTCGGGCGCGTGGGCGATTCCTCGTTCTCGATGTACTCGGTCGAGATCGCCGGGCGCACGAAGATGAAATCGTTGTTGAAGTACGAGCGGTGCAGGATGCGCGTGCAGACCGAGTTGAAGAAGGTCTCGGCCAGCTCGGGCTGGTGGTGGTTGGTCAAGAGGCCGATGTAGTGCAGCTTGATCTGCTGCCAGATCTCGTCCTCGATATTCTCAGCGTCGTACTCGTCTTCCAGGATCACGCTCGATTCGCGCACGCGCTCGTTGTAGAACGCAATGCGGTCGCGCTGGATCTGCTGCAGCCCGTGCCAGTCGCCGGCCTCGAACTTGAGCTTGGCCTGGTGGCTGACCTCGCGGAACAGGCGGTAATGCTTGTCGAACCCGTCGAGCATCGTTCTCGCCACATCGAAGGCAATCTGCGAGGAGAGCAGTTTGGGGAAGTGGGACATGGGTCGACAGGGGCCGGGGGCAGTGCAGCGAGTGGTCTTGCGACGGGTACTGAGATTGTAATGGGGTTCGGGCGGGGGCTCCGGGTGATTTCGGCGCCCCCTTGCGCTTTACATGCTTTGCGCGAACAGCTCGCGGCCGATCAGCATGCGGCGGATTTCCGAAGTGCCGGCGCCGATCTCGTACAGCTTGGCGTCGCGCCACAGGCGGCCGGCCGGGTATTCATTGATATAGCCATTGCCGCCCAGGATCTGCACGGTCTCGCCCGCCATCCAGGTGGCCTTCTCGGCGGTGTACAGGATCACCGCGGCGCAGTCCTTGCGCACCTGGCGCACGTGGTCGCTGCCCAGCGCGTCCAGGTTCTTGCCAACCGTGTACAGATAGCTGCGCGCGGCTTGCAGCGTGGTGTACATATCGGCCACCTTGCCCTGGATCAGCTGGAATTCGCCAATGCTCTGGCCGAACTGCTTGCGGTCGTGGATATACGGGGTGACCACGTCCATGCACGCCTGCATGATGCCGACCGGGCCGCCGGACAGCACCGCGCGCTCATAATCCAGCCCGCTCATCAGCACCTTGGCGCCGCCGTTCTCGGCCCCCAGGATGTTCTCGACCGGCACTTCCACGTCCTGGAACACCAGTTCGCCGGTGTGCGAGCCGCGCATGCCCAACTTGTCCAGCTTCTGCGCCACCGAGAAGCCCTTCATGCCCTTTTCGACGATAAAGGCGGTCATGCCGCGCGCGCCCAGTTCGGGCTCGGTCTTGGCGTAGACCACCAGCACGTCGCAGTCCGGGCCGTTGGTGATCCACATCTTGGTGCCGTTGAGCACGTAGCGGTCGCCCTTCAGTTCGGCGCGCAGCTTCATGCTGACCACGTCGGAGCCGGCATTGGGTTCGCTCATCGCCAGCGCGCCGATCCACTCGCCCGAGACCAGCTTGGGCAAGTACCTGGCCTTCTGCGCGGCGGTGCCGTTGCGGTGGATCTGGTTCACGCACAGGTTGGAGTGCGCGCCGTAGGACAGGCCCACCGACGCCGAGGCGCGGCTGATTTCCTCCATCGCGATCATGTGCGCCAGGTAGCCCATGTTGGCGCCGCCGTATTCCTCGGCCACGGTGATGCCCAGCACGCCCAGGTCGCCCATCTTCTTCCAGGCGTCCATCGGGAACTGGTCGGTGCGGTCGATCTCGGCGGCGCGCGGGGCCAGTTCGGCCTGGGCCCAGTCGCGCACGGAATCGCGCAGCATCTCGATGTCTTCGCCCAGATCGAATTTCAGGCCTGGCAGTTCGGTCATGATGGTCTCCTGTTGGAATCGGTATGTGTGTCGGGTTCCGGATGGATGGCCGGATCCGTCGGTTCAGACGTGGCCCAGTGTCTTGACCACGCACAGCGTCATCAGCATGGTGGCCACCTGCTTGCGGCGGCCGTCCTGCTCGACATAGACATCGCCCTGCGCCACGATCAGCGTGCGCCCGGGCTTGAGGACCCGCCCCACCGCCACCAGGCGTTCGCCCTGGGCGGGGGACAGCAGGTTGATCTTGTATTCGGCGGTCAGGCCCGCCTCATCCTCGCCCACCAGCGTCAGCGCGGCATAGCCGCAGGCGCTGTCTGCCAGCGCACCCACCGCGCCGCCGTGGAAGAAGCCGTGCTGCTGGGTCACGCCCTCGGACCACGGCATCGCCAGCTCGACCTCGCCGCGGTCCACCCGCCGCAGGGTCGCGCCAAAGGTGGTCATCAGCCCCTGGCGGAAAAGCTGGTGCCGATGGCGTCGGCGCGCGCGGCGGACAGCAATCCTGGTTCAGCGGGTACGACACTGGCGTTGGATGACGTCATGGCGGAATTCTGGTGGGAAGACGTTGGGTCGCCGGGCAGCCACAAGCTGCGTGCGCTGTCCGGTATTCTATTGACGTTTACGTAAACGTCAATCCCATCCGGCACCGATGCCGGTGGAAGTGGCGCTTCACGCGGCGGTGGTCCGGGCCGGCGCATCGCCGCCTTCCGTGGCCGGCGGCTGCTTGCCGGTCTGCGCAGCCAGCAAGGCCTGGCAGTGCCGCTCATGCTGGTCGATCTCGGCCAGTTGTGCGTGCAGGTCTTCCATCTGCCGCTCCAGCGTGCGCCGGTGCGCCGCCAGGGAGTGAAGGAAGCGCTCCAGTTGCGGGGCGGTGTCGCGCGGCGACTCATAGAGGTCAAGGATCTCGCGGATCTCATTGAGAGTAAGCCCCAACCTCTTGCCGCGCAGCGTCAGCTTCAGCCGGGTCCGTTCACGACCGTTGTAGACACGCTTGCGCCCGCCCGGCCCTTCGCGCTCCGGCGACAGCAGGCCCTGGTCCTCGTAGAAACGGATGGCCCGGGGCGTGATGTCGAATTCACGCGCAAGGTCGGTGATGGTGTAAGTGGCGGAAGCCGCCGCTGGCGTCGCTGACATAGCCTGCCCAAAGAAAGTGAACGGTCGTTCGTTGTGAAGTCAAGTTTTCGCTTAAGATGGAAACGAGCCGTATGATTGACGTTTACGTTAGCGTCAACCAGGACGGCTGGCAACCGGTGCTTTCACGCCCCAGGTCTTTCAGCCCGGGCGTGGCGGCAGAACGAGAAGGCCCGCGCCCCGGCGCCAGGCTTCGACCACGAGACTCCTCATGAACGCACTCGAACACCAGCTCCAATACCCGTTCGGCGACACCATGCCCGAGCCCGGCTCCAAGCAGGAAGTCGCCCCCGGCGTCTACTGGCTGCGCATGCCGCTGCCGTTCGCGCTCGACCATATCAACCTATGGCTGCTGCGCGACCGCCTGGACGGCCGCGACGGCTGGACCATCATTGACTGCGGCATCACCAACGATGTCATCAAGGGCCACTGGGAGACCATCTTCGCCAATGAGCTGGAAGGCTTGCCGGTGGTGCGCGTGCTGGTCACGCACAGCCATCCCGACCATGTCGGCCTGGCGCACTGGCTGTGCAAGCGCTTCGGCGTGCGGCTGTGGATGAGCCTGGGCGACTACATGAGCGCGCGCGTGATGGGCAGCGGCACCGGTGCCGGCTCCAGCGCGGGTGGCGACGCCGCCGCCGCGCACTTCGCGCTGCACGGCCTGACCGATGCCGACAGCCAGGAAAAGCTGCGCGCGCGCAAGACCTACTACCCGTCGCTGGTGCCGGACCTGCCGGCGCAATACCGCCGCATGATGGAGGGCGACACGGTGCGGATCGGCACCGATGCGGCGACCTCTGCCTGGCGCGTGATCACCGGCTTCGGCCACTCGCCCGAGCACGTGGCGCTGTACAACGCAGCCACCAATGTGCTGATCTCCGGCGACATGGTGCTGCCGCGCATCTCGACCAATGTCAGCGTGTTCGACATGGAGCCTGAAGGCAATTCGCTGCAGCTCTACCTGGATTCGCTCGGCAAGTACGAACCGCTGCCGCAGGACGTGCTGATCCTGCCCTCGCATGGCCGCCCCTTCCGCAACCTGCATACCCGCATCATGCAGTTGCGCGAGCACCATGCCGACCGCCTCGCCGAAACGCTTGAAGCCTGCGGCGAGAAGGCCTGCAGCGCGCACGACATCGTCAGCGTGATCTTCAAGCGCCAGTTCGACATCCACCAGATGACCTTCGCCATGGGCGAGTCGCTGGCCCACCTGCACTGCCTGTGGCACCGCGGCGAACTGGTGCGCGAAACCGGCGACGACGGCGTGATCCGGTTCCGCGCGGCCTGACTGGCTTAGCTGGCGGCCGCCAGGGCCGCCAGGTAGCGCACCCCGTCGATGGCGCGGCTGCCGTACCAGGACAGCATTTCGCCGTCGACCAGCAGCACCGGCTTGCCAAGCTGGCGCTCGAGCGCGTCGGCGTGGTCTTCGGTGAAGCGGTAGGGCTCGGTCGACAGCAGCACCATGTCGAGCTCACGCACCAGCGCATCGCTCCAGCGGAAGGTGGGATAGCGCGCGCCGGGCGCGTTGGGGCGGCTGCAATCGCCGTCGACACAGGCCTGCAACGCCGTCCCGCCATCCGGCCAGGTCTGCCAGTTGGCCAATGCCAGCATGCGGCTGATATAGGTATCGCGCGACACCGTCATCCACGGGTCCTGCCAGATCGCATACAGCACGCGCCGTGCCGGCCACGGGCGCACGCGCATGGCATCGAGCTGCACCTGCAGCGCCGTGCACAGCGCCTCGGCCTCGGCATGGCAGCCGAAGATGCCGCCCAGCAGCTGGTACAGCCCGAGGTTGTCTTCCGGCGCGCACGGATGGGTGACGATCACATTCGGCACGAAGCTGCGGATCTCGTCCACGGTCTCGCGCCGGTTCTCATCGATATTGACCACCACGTGCGTGGGCGCCAGCTCGCGCAGCCGCGCCACGTTGACGTCCTTGGTGCCTCCCACCTTGGGCAGCGCGCGCACGGCCGGTTCCGGGTGGATGCAGAAGCCGGTGCGCGCCACCATTTGCCGGGCCATCCCGAGCGCGAACAGCAACTCCGTCACCGACGGCACCAGCGACGCGATCCGCACCACCCCGCTGGCGGCGGCATGCTGCTGGCCGATGGCGTCGCGCCACATGGTCAGGGCTCCTGCGGCGGGTCGGCACGCCGCGGCTTGCGCGGCGCGCCCGCGGCCAGCGCATCGTAGAGCCAGCGCGGCATCACGTGCAGCAGCGCCGCCACCACGCCCATCGGCCACGGGATGACGCGGAACCGCCGGCCTGCCGCGATTACCCGCACGGCCTTGCGCGCGAACACATCGGCATCGGTCAGGAACGGCATGCGGTACGGGTTGTGCGCGGTCATCGGCGTGCGGATATAGCCGGGCGCGATCGTGACCACGCGGATGCCGTGCGCGCGCTGCTCCAGCCGCAGGCTTTCCAGCAGCTTGATCACCGCCGACTTGGACGCGCTGTAGGCGCCCGCGCCCGGCAGGCCGCGCACGCCGGCGACGCTGGCAATGCCCACCAGCGTGCCGCGGCGCCCGAAGTGGCCGGGCTCGCGTGCCTGCATCGCGTGCAGGAAGGGCTGGAAGGTGGTCAGCACGCCGAACCAGTTGGTATCCATCACCTGGCGGAAGGCGTCGAGGTCCTCGCGCTCGCTGGCGACGGTGCCGACCGAGACCCCGGCATTGGCGATCACCACGTCCGGACAACCGAAATGGCCGAGGAAGTCCTCCGCGGCGCGCGCCATGGCGTCGGCATCGCGCACATCGGCGCCGTAGACGCGCACCGCGCCCGGGTTGGGCAGCGTGGCGACAAACTCGCGCAGCGCGTCCTCGCGGCGCGCCACCAGCCCGAGGATCGCGCCCTGCGACGCGTATTCGCGCGCGAGAGCCTGGCCCAGGCCGCTGGAGGCGCCGGTTAGGAAGACTTTGAGGGGACGCATCGTCGGGGTGTGGGGAGAGTATTCGGATACCCTGACAATACCACTGGAAGGCTCCCTCTCCCGCTTGCGGGAGAGGGTTGGGGAGAGGGCGGGAGTCTCGACGAAGTAAGACGTGCCGGTATGCCGGTGCCTGCCCTCTCCCCTGCCCCTCTCCCGCAAGCGGGAGAGGGGAGAAAACCAGCGGCCCCTGCAAGGCCGCCAGCAGCAACTTACATCTTCTTCGCCTTCACCTGCTCCACCAGGTAATCCATGGTCTGGATCGCGCCCTGCTTGTTGCCGGCAATCGACGGCGAGGTCACGTACTTGCCCTGCACTACCACGGTCGGCACGCCGTCGATCTTGTAGGCGTCGGCGATCTTGTTGGCGCGCTGCGAGTTGGTGGTCACCGTGAACGAGTTGTAGGCATCCAGGAAGGCCTTGCGGTCCACGCCGTTCTTGGCCATGAAGTCGGCGATCTCGTTGGGGTCCGTCATGCGCTTGCGGTCCACGTGGATGGCGTTGAAGACCTTGGTGTGCATGGCGTCGAGCTTGCCGATGGCTTCCAGCGCATAGAAGATCTTGGTGTGCGGCAGCAGGTCGTCACGGAACGCGACCGGCACGCGCTTGAAGACCACGTTGTTGCCCTGCTTCTTGACCCAGGCTTCCAGATCCGGCTCAAAATCGTAGCAGTGCGGGCAGCCGTACCAGAAGAACTCGGTTACCTCGATCTTGCCCGCGCCGACCGGCTGGGCCGCCTTCAGGACCTGGTATTCCTTGCCCTCGGCGGGCGCCGCCTGGGACGGGGCGGACATCAGCAGGCCGCCCACGGCGGCGAACATGGCGAACAGTGCGGCGAGTTTTTTCATCTTGGTGCGGCCTTGCGGTTGGACGATGAGCGTATGACAGCGGCGGCGGCTTCCGGTTCAGCGGGGCGCCGGCCGCGTCTGGTGACAACGTGTTGTGACGGTTACCGGGTATTCAGCGGTGCGGCAATCGCAGCGCCCCCAGCGATAACGCCCGACCCTGCGGTCCGGCTTACTGCTTGGTAAAACGGATCACCGAGGACTCGAAGCCCGACGACTGCAGCCGGTCGCGCGCCTTGCTCATGTCTTCGATGCGGTTGTACGGCCCCAGGCGCACCCGGTACATCTTGACGCCGTTCACGTCACGCTCGGTGATCCTGGCCTCGAAGCCCTGCATCGCCAGGTTGGCCTTCTGGCGGTCGGCGTCGTCCGACGAGCGGAACGCGCCCACCTGCAGCAGGTAGCCCACCTTGTTGGCGTCGGCCCGGGCAATCTCGGCGATCGGGTCGGCCACCGGCTTCTCCGCGGGCTTGGTGGCGACAGGCTTGTCAGCCGGCTTCTCCGCGGGCTTCTCCGCGGGCTTTTCCACCGGCTTCTCGGCCGGGCGGGCCGCCGCCACCGGGGGCTGGCCATTCTGTTTCGGTTCCGGCTCGGGCGCCTGGCCGACCGGCTTGGCCGGGGTCTTGCTCCACAGCGGCTTGTTGGGGTCGCTCGGGCCCTCGTCGGCGCGCTGGGCCGGCGGCGGCAGCTGGCTGGTGACATTGCCCGGCTCGCTCGGGCGCGGGGCACTCTTCTGCTGGAACGGGGTCGGCGACTTGGTGATGTACAGGGCGACCACCACGGCGATGGCCAGCCCGACGATCAGCCCGAGCACCAGGCCCAGGAACGTACCGCCGCGTTGCTGGTTGCGGCGGGCATGGCGCGACTCGCGCTTGCGTTGCTGTTGCATGAAGTCCTCTTCGGTGATGCCGGGATTATAGGGCCAGCGCCGCCAACGGCCGCACTGGCATCGTCGCTGGGGCCGGACGGCCCCGGGCGTCCCGCGCGGGGGACGCCGGACGTCTGCTTACATGCGGCGCGGCGCGGACACGCCGATCACCGCCAGGCCGTTGCACAGCACCTGGCGCGTGGCGGCCAGCAGCGCCAGCCGGGCGCGCTTGACGGCGTCGTCGTCCACCAGCACGCGGTCGGCGTTGTAGAAGGCGTGGAAGTCGCCCGCCAGGTCGCGCAGGTAGAAGGCTACGGCATGCGGCGCCAGCTCGGCGGCGGCGGCCGACAGCATGTCCGGGAACTCGGCCAGGCGCTGTCCCAGCGCCTGCGCCTGGGCGCTGGCTTCGGGGCCGGTCACGGCGGACAGGTCGGCACCGGCCAGTTCGGCCAGGCGGGCATCCCAGTCCGCGCCGCCCCACGACTCGAAGATCGAGCAGATGCGGGCATGCGCGTACTGCACGTAATACACCGGATTCTCGTCACTCTGCTTGAGCGCCAGGTCGACGTCGAACACGAACTCGGTATCGGCCTTGCGCGACAGCAGGAAGAAGCGCACCGCGTCGCGGCCGCGGGTGAAGTGCGCGGGCCAGTCGGCCACGCCGGCTTCCAGGCAGCCGCGGATGGTCTCGCAGGTGTCATCCTGGCCGTTGGACCATTCGATCAGGTCGCGCACGGTGACATAGGAGCCGGCGCGCTTGGAGATCTTGACCTCCTCGCCGTTCTTCATCACGGTGACCATCTTGTGCAGCACGTAGTCGGGGTAGCCCTGCGGGATGCCCATGTCCAGGCCCTGCAGGCCGGCGCGCACGCGCGCGATGGTGCCGTGGTGGTCGCTGCCCTGCACGTTGATGACCTTGGTGAAGCCGCGCTCCCACTTGGTGGTGTGGTAGGCCACATCCGGCACGAAGTACGTATAGGTGCCGTCGCTCTTCTTCATCACGCGGTCCTTGTCGTCGCCGTCGTCGGTGGTGCGCAGCCACAGCGCGCCCTCGCTCTCGTAGGTCTTGCCCTTGGCCGTAAGCGACTGCACCGCGGCTTCGACGCGGCCGTCGCTGTACAGCGACGACTCCAGGTAATAGCGGTCGAACTTGACGCCGAAGGCCTGCAGGTCGATGTCCTGCTCGTTGCGCAGGTAGGTGACGGCGAACTTGCGGATCGAGTCGATGTCCTCGACGTTGCCCGACGCGGTCACGGGCTCGCCGTCCGAGGCGCTGACGGTCTTGCCGGCCAGGAAGTCGGTGGCGATGTCGGCGATGTAGTCGCCGTTGTAGGCGGCCTCGGGCCAGCTGGCATCGCCCGGCCTGAGGCCGCGTGCGCGCGCCTGCACCGACAGCGCCAGGGTCTGGATCTGCACGCCGGCGTCGTTGTAGTAGAACTCGCGGTGCACGTGGAAGCCCTGCCACGACAGCAAGTTGGCCAGCGCATCGCCCAGCGCCGCCTGGCGGCCGTGGCCGACGTGCAGCGGGCCGGTCGGGTTGGCCGAGACGAACTCCACCAGCACCTGGCCGTGCACGCCGCGCTCGCGCGCGCCGTAGTGGTCGCCCTCGGCCAGCACCGCGCGCAGCACGTCGGCCTTGGCGGCCGGGGTCAGGCGCAGGTTGATGAAGCCGGGGCCGGCAATCTCCATGGCCTGGACCAGGCCCTGCGCGCGCGCGTCGGCCTGCACGGCATCGACGATGCGCTGGGCCAGCTCGCGCGGATTGCTCTTGAGCGCGCGCGCGACCTGCATGGCGACGTTGCAGGCAAGGTCGCCGTGGGCGGCCACCTTGGGCCGCTCGAAGGTGACGGCGGGCAGGGTGGCATCGGCCGGGGCGAGCGCGCGCACCGCTTCAGTGAACGCGGCGGCAAGATTGGAGGTCTGAACAGGCAGCATGGATGTCGGAAGCCCTGTGGGCAAGGTATTCAGGCACCGCCTTGGGCGGCGCCGTCGCCCGGAAGGCGGCAAGTGACGGCAAAGGAACAGTGAACGCCGCGCAGCGCCGCGTGACAGGCATTGGAATCGGGAACGCCGAATTTTATCAGGTGCTATGCTGACATCATGCGCGAGGATGGCCCCGGGCCACAATCCTGGGCCAAAATCAGCGAGACTTCCCGCCCCCGGGAACGCCCCCCGTCTCTCCGTGAAAGGAAAACACATCATGCTGATCACCTTCAAATCCCACGCCGCGCAGGACCTGATCATGATGAAGGATCTGGCGATGACGCTGCTGGGCATCATCGGCAAGCGCCTCGGGGAACGAGGGGTGATCACCGTTGAAGAGCTTCCAACCGCGATCCACAAGCTGGAAGCCGCGGTCGCGGATGCCAAGACCCATCCCGCCAGCTCGGCCGTCGAGGCGGACACCGGCAAGGACGAAGACGAGGAAGAACCGCTGCACCTGGGCCAGCGCGCCTACCCGTTCCTGGACATGCTGCGCGCCTCCCAGCGTGAGGGGGCCAACGTGATGTGGGGTGTGTGACGGGAACAGGCACCCGGTTGCGTGCGCCACGGATCGCCGCGCGCCCAAAAAAAAGCCCGGCACCGCAGTGGGCTGCCGGGCTTCCGGACGAGAATTCCGGAAAGGGGGAATCCCTTGCAGGACCCGCCCGGCGTGCCAGGCGGATCCCGGTAAGTCTCGTGGCTGGGGGGCGGGCCTAATCCTCCTCTGAATGGCGCCGGCCATTGGCCAGCAGCAGCCCGATCAGCGCCCCCACGGCCGCAGCGATCGCCACCGCCTTCAGCGGCGACTCGGCCACGCGGTGCTGGGCGTGTTCCACCGCACCATCCATGCGCTCGCGGGCGCGCATCATGCCGTCGGTGGTCTGGGCGCGCAGCCGATGCGCCATGTCGGTGGCCCGCTCGCGCAGGCGCTGCCCGGCGCGCACACTCTCGGCTGAGCCCTCGCGCGCCAGCACTTCGATGGTGTGCTCCAGCTGGGCGATCAGCGCCTTGACTTCTGCGGATACCGGCGCTGCCGCATCGCGCGTGTCGCGCGCGGCATGCCTGATATGGCGGATGGCACTGTCGGCACTGTCGGACAGGTGGTTCAGTTCCTTCCTGACTTTCGGGTTCTGCGTCAGCATACGGTCTCCTCAGGTTCGGTCGGCGGTGGGGAAAAACGGCTCGCGGCCGGTGTCATCGCCCCCTGCGGACCAGGCCCATCACCGCGGCAACCAGCGCCACGACCAGGAAGATGAAGAACAGGATCTTGGCGATTTCCACGGCGCCGGCGGCAATTCCGCCGAAGCCGAAGATCGCGGCGATCAGGGCGATGACGAAAAATACGAGTGCATATTGCAGCATGGCTAGGCTCCCGAAGCAATCGGACCACGCCAGGTGCACTGGCTGGGCCCATGTGAGGGCTTGCGCCAACGGGTGCAAGCTCATAGCCTCATCGTAGAAAGCCAGCCCGCGCACCAATACTGACAGCGAGCCGATTCCGCTGTCAGCCGAGTCCTACAACGACCAGGCTGCGGCGCAGCATCGGGTTGACCCGTAGCGGTCGATGTGATTCCATGTGCGCTCCCTGGCGCTGCACGGGCGAGCAGCGCGCCGACTCAGAACCGGTTTCATCATGAAGCCGGTTCCTCACAGGAATTGCCCCATGTTCAAGCAATCCTTTCTTCCCCACACGCTGCTGCTCGCGGGCGGCATCCTGCTGACGCTGGCAGTGCTGGTGGCGTCGGAAACCGGCAATATCCGCCTGCGCGAAAGCTATACCGACGTGATCCGCTCACAGCGCGTGCAGACCGAGCTGGCCGCGCTCAACGGCGAGCTGGTCAATGCCGAGGCCGGCCAGCGCGGCTTCCTGCTGACCGGCAAGGAAAGCTACCTGGAGCCGTACTACAAGGCACTGCCGCGCATCGCCGAACTGATGGCGCAGATCCGCGCCGGCTATGCCAACGATCCGAAGGCCTGAAGCAGTTCGGCGACACCTCCAAGCTGATCAACAGCAAGCTCAACGAGATGGCGCTGACGCTGGTGTACGGCAAGCGCGACCTGGAAGTGGCGCTGGACCTGATCCGCACCGACTACGGCAAGCAGACCATGGACAACGCGCGCCGCGGGCTGGACCAGCTGCAGGCGCGCGAGGCCGGCGCGGTCTCGCACCGGCTCGAGGGCGCCGAGAGCGATGTGCAGTTGTCGCGCTACGGCATCGGCCTGCTCACCGCCATCAACATCATCCTGCTGATGGCAGTAGGCGTCGGCCACGCCAAGCGGCTGTCGATGGCCGAGGCGGTGCGCACCGAGCTGGAAGAAGAAGGCGTGCGGCTGGACCGCAAGGTGCGCGCGCGCACGCGCCAGTTGTCGGCGCTGGCCGCCCACCTGCAGCGCGTGACTGAAGACGAGAAGACACGGCTGGCGCGCGAGCTGCACGACGAGCTGGGCGCCATCCTGACCGCGATCAAGCTGGACCTGCACTGGGTGCGCCGCAAGGTGCAGGAGGATCATCCGATGGCGGCCGAGCGCCTGACGCGCGTGATGCTGCACGTGGACCAGGGCATCCAGATCAAGCGCCGCCTGATCGAAGACCTGCGCCCTACCGTGCTGCTGAACCTGGGCCTGCGCGCGGCGCTGTGCCAGCTGGTCGAGGAAGTGGGCGCGCGCAACGACTGGCAGACCGAGGTCAGCGTGCCCGAGGACCTGCCGCCGCTGCGCGACGAGGCCGCCATCGCGCTGTACCGGATCGTGCAGGAATCGCTGACCAATGCCAGCAAGTACTCTGAAGCCAGGCATGTCCAGGTCTTACTGGCCTGCCGGGACCAGTTGCTGACGCTGACCGTGCGTGACGACGGCAAGGGCCTGCCGCCCGACTTCGACGCAGGCAGCACCGCCGGCCACCACGGGCTGCTGGGCATGGAGCAGCGTGTCACCGCGCTGGGCGGCAGCATGCAGATCGATTCCTCGGCGCAGGCGGGCGTGCGCATCCGCATCGAGGTGCCGCTGACGGACTCGGTGCTGGCGCCGGCCGAAGAGCCGGAAAAGCCGGAAGACCAGGAGCCGGCACGCGCCTAGCGCGGCCGGCAAGGCGGGCATGGTGTGCTGGCGCGGCTCAGGGCTCCGGCGCCGCGTGCTCCTCAATCACGCGGAACACCTGTTCGAGCTCGAGCGACTTGTCGAAAAAGTAGTCCGCGCCGGCTTCGGCGCATTGGCTGCGGTACATGCTGACCTGGGCGTGGTTGGTGTAGACGATGCGCACCGTGCCGGTGCCGTTGCGCTGCATCGCGCGCAGCACATTGATGCCGTTGCCCTGGCGCAGTTGCAGGTCGACGATGACGACATCGTACCTGCCGGCGGCAAGCAGCCGCAGGGCCATGGCTTCGGTGTCGGCCCAGTCCACGTTCTCGATGAACGGGAAGTCCTTCAGGTATTCGAGCAGCATGCCTCGCAGGACCGCCGAGTCTTCAATCAGCAGTATGCTCAGCGCCCGGTAGGAAGTGTTCGAAGCCTGCTCCGACATGTTCTGTATTGCTGGTCCTCGTCCGGTGCTGCCCATTGCGGGCTGTTATTCGACCAGACCGTTCTTGATGGCGTAATAGGTCAGGTCAGCGTTGGTCTTCATGCCCATTTTCTCGAGAATGCGGGAACGATAGGTACTGACGGTCTTGACGCTGAGAAACAGTTCGTCGGCAATCACCGACACCGACTGCCCCCGCGACAGCTTGCAGAAGATCTGGAACTCGCGCTCTGACAGCATCTGGTGCACCGGCTGCTCGGTCGGCTTGTCGAGCCCGCCGATCAGCAGGTCGGCCACGGTGGCGCTCACATAGCGGCGGCCCTGGGCCACGGTGCGGATGGCCTTGACCAGGTCGTCCGGGGCGCTTTCCTTGGTCAGGTAGCCAGAAGCGCCGGCACGGATCAGGTTGATCGCGTACTGGTCTTCCGGGTACGTAGACAGGATCAGGACCGGTAATTCGGGCTTGCGCTGACGGATCAGTTTGAGCACGTCGATGCCGTTGCGGTCGGGCATCGAGATGTCCAGGACCAGGACATCGAACTCGGCATCGCGCAACTGCGCCATGACCTGGTCGCCGCTTCCGGCCTCGCCTGTCACCTGGATGTCGGGTTCTTCGGAAAGGAACTGGCGCAGCCCGGCACGCACAATCTCGTGATCGTCAGCGATCAGGACGCGGATCATGTGGGCTCCACTGGGTTGAACAGACCGGCACATTGCCCGGTGCAGTCGGGTGCAGGCGGAACCGCTTGCGTTGATTGTCATTGTAGTGCCGGGCGCGGGCGCGGGATGTCGGTGTCAGGCTGACATGAGGCGCGGCCAGAACGCGTGCGCAGCACACGGCGCGCCGGATCACCGCGCACAAACGCAAAGCGGGACGGATGTGATCCGTCCCGCTTTGCTGCGGCGCGTCAGTACTGAAACTTCCTGGAGGGCCTTGGCGCCGCCGGCACCGGCACGAGGCTAGTCGCTAATGGCCAGTGACTGTGGACTAGCGCAGCACGTTACTGCACCTTGGCACCCGCGTCAGCGTCGGCGCTGACGCCAACGCTCGCGTCGGTCTTGGCCTTCTTGGTCGACTTGGCAGCGTGCTTGCCATGCTTGGCCTTGCTGCCGGCGTCTGCCGCGGCGCCGCCGGTGGCGTCGGCAGCGGCGCCGGCACTCTTGTCGACCGCCGCGCCGGCGGTCGACAGGCCCTTGTCAGCCGCCGAGCCTGCAGCCGACAGGCCCTTGCTGGTCGCCGCGCCCGCGGTCGACAGACCCTTTTCGGCCGCGCCTGCGGCACCCGTGGCGGCGCTGCCGGCAGTGTTCAGGCCGCCCTGCGCTGCAGCGGCGGGAGAGGGTGTGGTCACCGATGCGCCGACATCGGCCTTCGTGCCAACGGATGCGCCGGTGCCTTGGGCCATGGCCAGCGAGGAAGCGGCGGCGATCGACAGAGCGGACAGGGAGAGCAGCAGTTTCTTCATGGACAGACTCCTTTCAGGATGCCCCGCGGCGAAACATTCGCCGCGGTGATCACGCTGGTGATTGCGTGTATCGAGCCCTCAGTCTAGGGAGCCGGACTGCCCCGGTCTGTGAGGAGTTGAAAGGCTCTGTAAGGAGATGTGAGGCGTCTGGCACGTCGCCCCGGCACGGCCTTGCAGGCCGCCTGCAGCGGTTTTCCCTGTTGCATCAATGGGCTGGCGGCGGGGCGATGCCGCCGCCCCTGCCGCCCTGCCGTCGCACCCGGTTACAGGTTGGGCGCCAGCGCGCGCTCCAGCGTGGCGCGATCCTCGTGGCGGCGCGCCGCCATGTCGTCGAGCTGGTCCTGGCCGATCTTGCCGATGGTGAAATAGGTCGACTGCGGATGCGCCAGGTAGAAGCCGCTCACCGATGCGGCCGGCGTCATCGCCAGGGACTCGGTAATGCCCATGCCGATCTCGGGCGCATCCAGGAACTCAAACATCGGGCCCTTGACGGTGTGCTCCGGGCACGCCGGATAGCCAGGCGCCGGGCGGATGCCGCGGTACGACTCGGCGATCAGCTGCTCATTGCTGAGCTGCTCGGCGGCATCGTAGCCCCACAGGTCCTTGCGCACGCGTTCGTGCAGGCACTCGGCGAAGCCTTCGGCGAAGCGGTCGGCCAGCGCCTTGAGCATGATCGCGCTGTAGTCGTCATGGTCGGCTTCGAACTGCGCTTCCTTCTTCTCCACGCCCAGGCCCGCGGTCACGGCGAACAGGCCGACGTAATCGGCGATGCCGCTGTCCTTCGGTGCCACGAAGTCCGCCAGGCAACGGTTGGGGCGGCGCACGCCATCGACCACCGGACGCTCGCTCTGCTGGCGCAGGTTGTGCCAGGTCAGCGCGACCTTGCTGCGGGTCTCGTCGGTGTAGATCTCGATATCGTCATCGTTGACGGTATTGGCCGGCAGCAGCGCGATCACGCCGTTGGCGGTCAGCCAGCGGCCCTGGATCAGGCGCGACAGCATCGCCTTGCCGTCCGAGAACACCTTGCGCGCCGACTCGCCGACGATCTCGTCGTTGAGGATGTCGGGGAATTTGCCGGCCAGGTCCCAGGTCTGGAAGAACGGGCCCCAGTCGATGTAGTTGGCCAGTTCCGCCAGGTCGTAGTTGCGGAACACGCGCCGGCCGATGAACTTGGGCTTGGGCGGCACGTAGCTGCTCCAGTCGATCGGGGTCTTGTTGGCGCGCGCCTGCGCCAGCGTCACCATTGGCGTGGCCTTCTTGTTGGCGTGCTGGGTGCGGATGCGGTCGTAGTCGGTCTTCAGATCGTCCAGGTACTTGGCCGCGCCTTCATCCGACAGCAGGCTCGACGCCACGCTGACCGAGCGCGAGGCATCCGGCACGTACACCACCGGGCCTTCGTAGTTGGGCGCGATCTTGACCGCGGTATGCACGCGCGAGGTGGTGGCGCCGCCGATCAGCAGCGGGATCTTCTTCACGCGGAAGTAGTCGTCGCGCTGCATTTCCGAGGCGACGTAGGCCATCTCTTCGAGCGACGGCGTGATCAGGCCCGACAGCCCGACGATGTCCGCGCCCTCGACCTTGGCCTTGGCCAGGATCTCGTTGCACGGGACCATCACGCCCATGTTGACCACCTCGAAGTTATTGCACTGGAGCACCACCGACACGATGTTCTTGCCGATGTCGTGCACATCGCCCTTCACGGTCGCGATCACGATCTTGCCGCGTGCCTTGACGTCGCCGCCGGCCTCGGCCAGCAGGCGCTTCTCTTCCTCGATGTAGGGCAGCAGGTGTGCCACCGCCTGCTTCATCACGCGCGCGCTCTTGACCACCTGCGGCAGGAACATCTTGCCCGCGCCGAACAGGTCGCCGACGATGTTCATGCCATCCATCAGCGGGCCTTCGATCACCTCGATCGGACGGCCGCCGCGCGCCTCGACCTGCTGGCGGACCTCTTCGGTGTCTTCAACGATGAAGGTGGTGATGCCATGCACCAGCGCGTGCGCCAGGCGTTCGCCCACCGGCACCGGCTGCTCGGGCGTGCCGCGCCAGGCCAGGTTTTCTTCCTTCTTCGCGCCGCCGCCCTTGAAGCGGTCCGCAATCTCCAGCAGGCGGTCGGTGGAATCTTCGCGGCGGTTCAGGACCACGTCTTCCACGCGCTCGCGCAGCTCGGGGTCAAGCTGGTCATACACGCCGAGCTGGCCGGCATTGACGATGCCCATGTCCATGCCCGCGCCGATGGCGTGGTACAGGAACACGGTATGGATCGCCTCGCGCACCGAGTCGTTGCCGCGGAACGAGAACGAGACGTTGGACACGCCGCCGCTGACCTTGGCGTACGGCAGGTTCTGCTTGATCCAGCGCGTGGCCTCGATGAAGTCCACCGCGTAGTTGTTGTGCTCTTCAATGCCGGTCGCGACCGCGAAGATATTCGGGTCGAAGATGATGTCTTCCGGCGGGAAGCCGACTTCATTGACGAGGATGTCGTAGCTGCGCTTGCAGATCTCGGTCTTGCGCTGGAAGGTGTCGGCCTGGCCCTTCTCATCGAAGGCCATCACCACCGAGGCGGCGCCATAGCGGCGGATCAGCGCGGCGTGGTGGCGGAACTGATCCTCGCCCTCCTTGAGCGAGATCGAGTTGACCACTGGCTTGCCCTGCACGCACTGCAGGCCGGCCTCGATCACTTCCCACTTGGACGAGTCGATCATGATCGGCACGCGCGCAATGTCCGGCTCGGAGGCGATCAGGTTCAGGAAGCGAACCATGGCGGCCTTCGAGTCCAGCATGGCCTCGTCCATGTTGATATCGATGATCTGCGCGCCGTTCTCGACCTGCTGGCGGGCCACCACCAGCGCCTCGTCGAACTGGCCGTTCAGGATCATGCGCGCGAAGGCCTTGGAGCCGGTCACGTTGGTGCGCTCGCCGACGTTGACGAACAGCGTGTCGTCGTCGATGGTGAAGGGCTCGAGGCCGGACAGGCGCATCGGGCGCGGGGGCAGTTGGTTGTCGCTCATGTTGTCAGGCTCCGGCTCAGGCGGCGTCGCGGTACTGGCCGGGCCAGGTGCGGGGTTTATTGTCGGCCACGCGCTCGGCGATGGCGGCGATATGCTCGGGGGTGGTGCCGCAGCAGCCGCCCACCA
Source organism: Cupriavidus necator (assembly GCA_022041995.1). Taxonomy (GTDB): domain Bacteria; phylum Pseudomonadota; class Gammaproteobacteria; order Burkholderiales; family Burkholderiaceae; genus Cupriavidus. Next base: position 345,815 of record CP074381.1, on the reverse strand, counting down.
GGTTCACCAGCCCGGAGGCGGCGAACTCTTCCACCAGCGACGACGTGACCTCGGGCGTTTCGTCGAAGCCCGTGTCGCTCATCGGGTTCGGCAAACCCGCGTTGGGGTAGCACGACACCGCGGCATCGCAGACCTTGGCCAGCTCGGCGATATAGGGGCGCATCAGGGTTGCGCCCAGCGCGCAGTTCAGCCCGAAGGTGATCGGCCGGGCGTGGCGCAGGCTGTTCCAGAACGCCTCCACGGTCTGGCCCGACAAGATCCGGCCCGAGGCATCGGTCACCGTGCCGGAGATCATCACCGGCAGGCGTTCGCCGGTGTCCTCGAACAGCTGGTCGATGGCGAACAGCGCCGCCTTGGCATTGAGCGTGTCGAAGATGGTCTCGACCAGGAACACGTCGGCGCCGCCTTCCAGCAGGCCCTTGCCCTGTTCGTAGTAGGAATCGCGCAGCTCTTCGAAGGTCACGTTGCGCGCGCCCGGGTCGTTCACATCGGGCGAGATGCTGGCGGTCTTGGGCGTCGGGCCGAAGGCGCCGGCGACAAAGCGCGGCTTCTCCGGCGTGCTGTACTTGTCGCAGGCGGCACGGGCCAGGCGCGCGGCCTCGACGTTCATCTCGTACGCCAGGTCCGCCATCTTGTAGTCTTCCTGCGCCACGCCCGTGGCGCCGAAGGTATTGGTCTCGATCAGGTCGGCGCCGGCGGCCAGGTACTGCTCATGGATCTCGCTGATGACCTGCGGGCGCGTCAGCAGCAGCAGCTCATTGTTGCCCTTGACGTCTACCTTGTGTTCCGCGAAGCGCGCGCCGCGGTAGTCCGCCTCGGTCAGCTTGTAGCGCTGGATCATGGTGCCCATGGCGCCATCCAGGATCAGGATGCGTTCTTGCAGCAGCCGGGGCAGGACGGCTGCCCGGGTGTAGGGGCGCGGCGCGGCCGCGGGGGATTCAGGGGCACTCATGGCGGGGACTCTGGAAAGGCGGGCCTGTGGCGAATCCATGACTGGATCGACGCCGGGCCGCTGCTGTGGCCGATGCTGGCCAAAGGGAGACGATTTTATCAGGTGTATCAAGGCCTTGCGGCTGCCCGCGGTGGCCCGCGGTTGCCTGTGCGGCCCGGTGGCGCCTACACTGAGAGACGTAACCGTCACCGCCCAGGGGCGCCTCGCGCTGCCCCCTTCCTTGCCGACATGCAACATCTCTCCCCCGCCGACGCCCAGGACCTGCTGGCACAATCGCCCGAGACGCTCTTTATCGACTGCCGCAGCGAGATGGAATACCTGTTCGTCGGCCATCCCAAGGGCGCGCACAACGTACCCTGGAACGATGGCCCGGACTGGGAGGTCAATCCGCATTTCGTGCAGATGGTGAAGAAACTGGCGGGCCAGGCGTCGGCGCGCCCGGTGCTGCTGATCTGCCGCAGCGGCAACCGCTCGGCGGCGGCGGCGCGGGCACTGGAGGGCGCGGGCTTCTCCAACGTCCAGTTCGTGCTGCATGGCTTCGAGGGCGACCTCGATGCGCAGCGCCACCGCAACACGGTCAACGGCTGGCGCCATGACGGGCTGCCGTGGGAACAGTACTGAGCGCGGCGCGCAGCGCCCGCCATCAACAAAAACGCCCGCCGAAGCGGGCGTGATCGTTTCAGGCAAAGCCGCTCAGTGCATCACCAGCGGGTGCGTCATCACATTGTCGAACTTGCCGAGAAAATCGTCGACTTCCTCCACGGATGGCTCGCTTTCAATCAGGCGTTTGACGTCGGCGCGGAAGCTCTCGGCCAGGTGGCCGCCGAGGAAGATTTCACGCTTCAGGTTCTTGTCGACGATTTCATAGCCACCGAACTCAAGCGGCGCCTGATCGACATCCGCACCAAATTCCACGATGCAGTAGTTGTCGCTGTTGTAGATCATTTGCATGGCACACCTCCTGGGCGTCATGGATGGGCGGCATGCCCTTGTGGTTCTTGCCTCAGTTGATGCCTTGAGGGGGGCGCCGCGGCTTTACCTCCAAACTTGGGGTGACCGGTGGGAAATCAAGTTATTGGTGCGGGTCACCTCGTTGCCACGATTTTCTGCCTTACATGGATTGGGCATCGGCCAATGCAACAAGTTTCTTGAGCCTTCCACATCAGTGTGTTGCTTGTCACGGAACGTCGCACTGCCCCCGCATGCGGCATTCCCAAGAAAGGCGTCCAGCGCGGCGTGGAAGCGCTCGGGCTGCTCCACGTGCACCAGGTGCGCCGCTTGCGGCACTACCTCGAGCCTGGCACCGGGGATGGCCGCAGCAATGCTCTGTGCCATCGCCACGGTTGCGCCCTGGTCCTGCTCGCCCGCTACTACCAGCGTAGGACAATGAATGCGGGAAAGCGCGCCGGCAAGGTCAAAAGCCATGATCGCCTCGGCCACACCCACGTATCCACGTACCGGCGTGGCCACCAGCCTGTCGCGAATGCGCGACACCTGGTCGCGATGCGCCTCATGGAAGGCCGGCATCAGCCAGCGCCCGAGGGTGGCATCGGCCATGCCGGCCATGCCATGGGCCTCGGCCTGGCCGATGCGGTTGTGCCACATCGGGTGCGCCTCCATCGGGGTCTGGCTGTTGGTGGCCACCAGCGCCAGCGACAACAGCCGCTCGGGATGGCGCAGCCCCATGGTCTGCCCGACCATGCCGCCCACGGAAATCCCGCAGAAATGCGCCTGGGGATCTGCAGCGCGTCCATCACCGCGACCACGTCATCGGCCAGCCGCGTCATGGTGTAGGGGCCGAGCGGGGCGTCGCTGGCGCCGTGGCCGCGCAGGTCAGGGCGCACCACGCGATAGCGCCCCGCCAGGTGCTGCGCGGTGGCGTCCCACAGCGTGTGGTCGGCAGCCAGGGCGTGGGCCAGGATCACCCAAGGCCCGTCCGCCCCATCCACGCGCACGTGCAGGTCTGCGCCTTCGGCGTGGATGCGGTGGGTTTCGGCGGATGGCGTGGCAACGGTCATGGCTGGGCTCCTTTTGGTCAGGCAATGCGTCGGGAGGCGCGCGCCGCGGTCCTACTGCCCTTCCTTGCCGCGGTACACCAGGTCGATCTGGGTGCCGTCGGGCTCGGTCTGGCGCAGGCGCACCGGCATCCAGCCCAGCGACTGCGCCAGCCACAGCTCGACGCGGCGCCGGTCATTGGCACGGCGCTGCAGCCGCACAAAGTGCTTTGCGCGTATCACGCCGCGGCCGGTGTCGATCTCGTCCTCTCCAACATACTGCACTTGCATGGGTTCCACATCCCGCGTGTCGGCCACAAGGAACGCTTCCGTCACTCCCGGGGTGGCATATCGCTGGGGATTGCCGCGCAACAGCCCCACCAGCTGCAGGAATACGCTGAAGCGGTCCTGCGCGCCGGGCGGGAACGGCGCCTGCGTGCCCGAGGCAAGCAACGCGGTGCCGGCCGCGGCATCGAAACGCGAGGTCTCGGTCTTGTTGCGGCGGCGTTCTTCGTAGCGTTCCGGCGACAGTCCCTGCGCGGCCATCGCGCCGCCGCTCTGGAAGGCAAAGCGGAACCACAACACGCGGGTTTCGACCGCCAGCCGGTAGCGGCTGCCGTCCTGCTCCCAGCGGATCAGGCCGTCGGGGTTCTGCACGCCGTTGACGAAGCTGGCGTAGTGCATCGTCGCCGACGGCGGTGGGTCGTAGCGCACGCCATCGACGCCGCCCTGCGGACCGCCGGATGGCGCGGCGGCTGGGGCTGCAGGCTTGGCCGCGCTGCCTTCGCCGCCGGTGCCCGAAGCCATCTCGGTCGCGCCCTGCGGGCTGGTGGCGAGCGGAGGAGCGGGTGCTTCCTGCGGCGCGGGTTCCGGGGCCGGCGCGGCCGGCCGGGGCTGCGGGCGCGGGCGCGGCACTGGCCGCGACGTGGGCGGGGCTGGCGGCCTGGGCGGCGGCAGCAGCACCGCTTCGAGCGTGGGCGTGCTGCTGACATCCACCGGGATCAGCGGCCCCGGCATGCGCACAAAGCCCACCACAGCCAGCACGTGGACCAGCAGCACTAGGGCGATCACGATGATCCAGCGCCGCCGGCGCCAGACGCGGGGATCCGCGCCGGGCCGGGCGTGGAGACTAGGATTGGCCGGTTTCTCCGGCCGCGGTGGCTGCACCAAGGTAGCCAAGTTCCGATGAGAGCTGTTGGGCGATGTCGCGGATGCGACGATCCATCGTACCGCCCCATTCTGCATCGAATATGCTTTGCGCGCCCAGTACGATCAGCCCCATGGCCAGGTGGCCGTTGGCGTTGAACACCGGCATCGAGAATGCATTGATGCCCGGCAGCACGCCGCCGAGCGTGCGCGCCGCGCCATGCGCGCGCACCTCGGCGCAGATCGCGTCGTATTCGGCCAGCGAGCGCGGCATGTCGGGCACGCCGTCATGGCCGCGGGCGCCCAGCTCGCGCTCGATCAGCGGCAGGGTCTGCTTGCGCGGCAGATAGGCGCCGTAGAGCCGGCCGGTGGCGGAGTTCAGCATCGGCATCACATCGCCCAGGCGCAGGCTGACGGTGACGGGATGGCTGGATTCCTCCCAGTGCACCACGGTGGGACCGTGATTGCCCCACACGGCAATGCCGGCGGTCAGGTCCAGTTCATCACGCAGCCGCGACAGGATCGGGCGCGCCTTCTTGACCGGATCGAGGCGGTTCAGCCCGGCCAGGCCCAGCTGCAGCGTGAACGGGCCCAGGTCATAGCGCCCGCTGACGGGATCCTGCGCCACCGCGCCCAGCCGCATGAAGCTGACCAGGTAGCGATGGGCCTTGGCCGGGTTCATGTCAGCGGCGGCGGCCAGGTCGCGCAGCATCATCGCGCGCGGCGATGCCGCCAGCGCCTGCAGCAGCCTGAAGCCCACCTCGATGGACTGGATGCCGGAACGCAGTTTGGCGTCTTCTTCTTCGATCTCTGACATGCGGCGGATGGTTGGCTATACCCGGGGCGGGGGAAATTCGTAGGTAAATTTACTATAGCGAAATCGATTTACCAATTTTTAAGCCATCGGTAGACTTTCTTCGCAACAGACCTGGCCGGCGGCATGCCTCTCATGCAAGCCCGCCCGAACCGGGCCCCTTTTTAACACGGAGACAACCGATGCGCCCCCCTGGCTACTTTCGCCCCGCCCTCGCCGCATTGACGGCCGGTACCCTGTTTGCCGCCCTGTTCACCGCCAGCGCCCCCGCACGCGCCGACGACTGGCCGTCGCAGCCGATCCGCTGGGTTGTGCCCTATCCCGCCGGCGGCGGCACTGACGTGGTGGCGCGCACTGTGGCGCAGGCCATCACCCCGGGACTGGGCAGGCAGGTAGTGATCGACAACCGCCCGGGCGCGGCCACCATCGTCGGCGCCGATGCCGTGGCGCATGCCAAGCCCGACGGCTACACCGTGCTGACCGCCGACACCGCCACGCTGGCCGCCAATCCGTCGCTGTACAAGAAGCTGCCGTACAACCCGGACAAGGACTTCGTTTACATCGGCCAGCTTGCGCGCTTCCCGCTGGTGCTGGTGGCCACCCCCAACTTCCCGGCGCGTACGCTCAAGGAAGTGATCGACTACGCGCGGAAGAACCCGGGCAAGGTCAATTTCGCCTCGCCGGGCGCGGGCAGCCCGCACCACCTGGCAATGGAGCTGTTCATGGACCAGACCCGGGTCAAGATGACGCACGTGCCCTACAAGGGCGCGGCGCCCGCGGTGCAGGACCTGCTCGCGGGCCAGGTCGACCTGATGTTCCTAGACCTGGCCTCGGGCCAGCAGAATGTGCAGGCCGGCAAGCTGCGCGCGCTCGGCGTGGCCACGCCCAGGCGCCTTACCGTGCTGCCCAGCGTGCCGACCGTGGCCGAGGGTGGCGTGGCGGGCTTCGAGGCTTACGCCTGGCAGGGCATGGTGGCGCCGGCCGGCACGCCCAAGGCCGTGGTCACGCGCCTGAACGCCGAGCTGGTCAAGGCGCTGAAGACGCCCGAGGTGCAGAAGAAGCTGGAAGGCGTGGGCGTGGAGGCGGTCTACAGCACGCCCGAGGAATTCGCCAGCTACGCGCGCGCCGAGGGCGAGCGCTGGGGCAAGCTGATCAAGGCCAAGGGCATCACCGTCGACTGACTGGCGCGCGGGCGGGCCACGGTAGACTAGCGGCCACCGCGCCTGCGATGCAGGCGCCCCTGATCCCTACCCCATCGCATCCATGAAACTCGCAACCCTGAAGGACGGTTCGCGCGACGGCCAGCTGGTGGTCGTGTCGCGCGACCTGAAGACTGCCCACTACGCCACCGACATCGCCGGCAAGCTGCAGACCGTGCTGGATGACTGGCCGTTCTACGCGCCGCAGCTGCAGGACCTGTACGACGCGCTCAACGCCGGCCGCGCGCGCCATCCCTTCCCGTTCGCCCCCAGGGACTGCATGGCGCCACTGCCGCGCGCCTACCAATGGGCCGACGGCTCGGCCTATGTCAACCACGTCGAGCTGGTGCGCAAGGCGCGCGGCGCCGAGATGCCGCCCGAGTTCTGGACCGACCCGCTGATGTACCAGGGCGGCTCGGACGACTTCGTCGGTCCGCAGGACGATATCGTCTGCGCCAGCGAGGCGTTTGGCATCGACTTCGAGGCCGAGGTGGCCGTGATCACCGGCGACGTGAGAATGGGCGCCACGCCCGAGCAGGCCGGCGAAGCCATCCGCCTGGTGATGCTGGCCAACGATGTCTCGCTGCGCAACCTGATCCCGGCCGAGCTGGGCAAGGGCTTCGGCTTCTTCCAGAGCAAGCCGGCCACGGCATTCTCGCCGGTGGCGGTGACCCCCGACGAACTCGGCGAGGCCTGGCGCGAGCGCAAGGTGCACCTGCCGATGACCGTGCACTGGAACAGCAAGAAGGTGGGCCAGCCCGACTGCGGCACCGACATGGTGTTCGACTTCGGCCAGCTGATCGCCCATATCTGCAAGACCCGCAACGTGCGCGCCGGCAGCATCGTGGGCTCGGGCACGATCTCCAACGTCGACCGCAAGAAGGGCTACTGCTGCATCGCCGAGAAGCGCATGCTGGAAACCATCGATGAAGGCAAGCCCGTGACCGAGTTCATGAAGTTCGGCGACGCGGTCAAGATCGAGATGTTCGACGCGCAGGGCCATTCGGTATTCGGCGCGATCGACCAGCTGGTGGCAGCGGCCTGACGCACGCTGGGCCGCGGGGTGCGGCGGCGAGCCGGATGTGCATATAATTAACCGACCGATCGGTTGGCAAATTGACGATGCATGCGGCGCGCCGCTAACCCCGTACCTCTCAGGCCCCCAATGACTACCTCCACCGCTGACTCCACGTCCCTCTCCCCCGCTACGAGCGCTATCGCGCACTGACGCTGCGCCGCCACGGCCCCATCCTCGAAATCATCATGGGCGCGGCCCAGTCGGCCAACCAGAAGCTGGCCACGGCGGACGCCAATATGCACCGCGAGCTGGCCGAGATCTGGCGCGACGTATCCGCCGACCCCGAGGTGCGCGTGGCGCTGATCCGCGGCGAGGGCAAGGGCTTCTCCGCCGGCGGCGACCTGGCGCTGGTCGAAGACATGGCCAACGATTTCGAGACCCGCACCCGCGTCTGGCATGAGGCGCGCGACCTCGTCTACAACGTCATCAACTGCGACAAGCCGGTGGTCTCGGCCATGCACGGCCCCGCCGTCGGCGCCGGACTGGTGGCTGGCCTGCTGGCCGATATTTCGATCGCGGCCAGGACCGCGCGCATCGTCGACGGCCATACCCGGCTGGGCGTGGCCGCGGGCGACCATGCCGCCATCGTGTGGCCGCTGCTGTGCGGAATGGCCAAGGCCAAGTACTATCTGATGCTGTGCGAGTCGGTCAGCGGCGAGGAAGCCGAGCGGATCGGCCTGGTCTCGCTGGCGGTGGAAGAGGACGAACTGGTGGCACGCGCGTTCGAGGTGGCCAACCGGCTGGCAGCCGGGTCGCAGACCGCGATCCGCTGGACCAAGTACGCCCTCAATAACTGGCTGCGCATGGCCGGCCCCGCCTTCGATACCTCGCTGGCGCTTGAATTCATGGGCTTTGCCGGCCCCGACGTGCACGAAGGCATGGCGAGCCTGCGCCAGAAGCGGCCGCCACAGTTCAGGTAACGACGACGCAGCCACCGGCCCGACGGGCCCTCCTGGCCAATCCCGGGGCTGCGCCGCACACGGAGTGCTCGACCATGTTCGGACAGATTCCCGATTTCACCAACGGCTTCGATTTCATGCGCCGGCTGTGGGGCAGCGGCAGCGGCATGCCCGCCGGCATGATGCCCGGCCTGCAGGCAATGACGCCGCCGATGGACCTCGACGACCTCGACAAGCGCATTGCCGACCTGAAGGCCGTGGAGAGCTGGCTGCAACTGAACACCAACCTGCTGCGCACCACCATCCAGGGCCTGGAAGTGCAGCGCGCCACGCTGGTGGCGCTGCAGACCTTCGGCAACGCGCTGTCGCCCGAGGCCATGCAGTCCGCGATGGAAAACGTCGCGCGCGCGGCCAACACGCCCAGTGCCGCGGCGCCGGAGCGCGCCGCCGGCGCGGATGCCGGCAGCGGTGCGCAACCGGAGCCGCCTGCCGCCGAGCGCCCGCAAGCTGCGGCGAGCGACACCGACTCCGCCTTGCCGCCCAACGCCGCGCTGTGGTGGGACCTGCTGCAACAGCAGTTCAGCCAGATCGCCAGCAGCGCCGCCGCGGCCAGCATCGCCCCGTTCGGCATGGGCGGCTTCGGCGCCGCGGCCGGCGCCGAAGCCGCAGCGCAAGCGGCTGCTGCAAAGCCGCAGACGGGCGCGCCTGGCAAGGCCGCCTCCGCCGGCACGGGCAAGCCTGCCGCCAAGAAGGCGCCGGCAAAGAAGGCGCCGGCCAAAAAGGCGGCCAAGGCAAAGCCGGCCAAGAACGCGGGCAACGGCGCTGACAATGGCAAGAACGGGGGCAACAACAACGGCGGCGGCAGCCACGGCGCCAACGGCAGCAGCGCAGCCTGACAGCCAATTAGCGCGACAATTCGTCCACGCCAACGCAATGCACCGCGAGTCCTTCCCGGCCCCCCATCCAGCGCTGCAGTCCGGACCCAACCCCGCCGCCACCGCGCTGATCATGATGGGCGGCGGCGCGCGCGCCGCCTACCAGGCGGGCGTGCTGAGCGGGCTGGCACGCATTGCCGCGCGGCACGGCAAAGGTCATGGCGCGATGCCCTTCGGCATCATCGCCGGGACCTCGGCAGGCGCAATCAACGGCGCCGGGCTGGCGATCCGGGCGGAGGACTTCCAGGCCGCCACGCAGAGCCTGGCGGCGCTGTGGCACAGCATTCATGCCGACGACGTCTACCGCACCGACGTGCTGCGCGTGGGCATATCGGGCGCGCGCTGGCTGTCGACGCTGGCGCTGGGCTGGGCCACGCAGCGGCGCGCGCCGCGCGCCCTGTTCGACAACACCCCGCTGGGCAGCATGCTGGGCGAGCTGTTCGAGCCCGGGCGCGTGCAGGCCAGCCTGGACAGCGGTGCGCTGCAGGCATTCGCGGTCACCGCGCTGTCCTACAGCACCGGGCGCCACGTGACCTTCTACCAGTCGCACCACCGCATCCATCCATGGCACCGCAGCCAGCGCATTGCGATCCCGGCGCAGATCACGGTGGACCACCTGCTGGCATCCGCGTCGATCCCGTTCCTGTTCCCGGCGATGCCGCTGGAGCTGGACGGCCACCATGAGTGGTTCGGCGACGGCACCATGCGGCAGATGTCGCCGCTGTCGCCGGCGATCCACCTGGGCGCGTCGCGCGTGCTGGCGATCGGCGCGGCCTCGCGCCAGCGCTCGGGCTGGTACGACACCGTGCCGGCCGGCGGCTACCCATCGCTGGCGCAGGTGGGCGGGCAGGCGCTGGCCAGCATCTTCCTGGACGGGCTCAACGCCGACCTGGAACGGCTGCTGCATATCAACCGCTTGCTGGCGCGCATGCCGGAGCTGGCCGGCGACCGCGAGGGCTGGCGCCCGGTACAGGTGATGACGATCTCTCCCAGCGAGCCGATCGAAGCCGTTGCCGCCGAGCACCAGAAGCAGTTGCCGCGCACGGTGCGCGCCCTGCTGGCGCCACTGGGCGGCACCGAGGCGCGCGGCGCCGCCTTTGCCAGCTACCTGCTGTTCGAACCTGCCTTCACCCAGGCCCTGATGGCGCTGGGCGAGCGCGACGCCGAGGCCCAGGCGGACGAGCTCGCGGCGTTCCTGTTCGGCATCGTCCCGGGCACGCCACCGGCCGCGCAGCCGGCGGACGAGCGTGCACTTTCGCCCTGAGCAGCCTGCCTCACATGGCGTCCTGCCAGGCGCCGCGGCTGGCACATTGAGGTGTCAGCGCTGCGCTGATCGCCCGCAATATGCGGCCGGCTGCGCCAAACCGCGTCAAAAGCGTTGCATTTGCCCCGATCCGGACTAAAAAAGGAGAAGAGAATAATTCGCATCTGGTAGAATCTGCCCGTAATTTCAAAGGCTTACCATGCTCTACCCCGAACTGTTCAAATCGTTGGAAGCCGTCCGCTGGCACATGGACAAGGACATCCCCTGGGATACCTTTGACGCCGGCATGCTGACGGACGACCAGGCCAAGACCATTCGCATGAACGCGATCACGGAATGGTCCGCCCTGCCCGCGACCGAGATGTTCCTGCGTGACAACCGCCACGATTCTGATTTTTCGGCGTTCATGAGCATCTGGTTCTTTGAGGAACAGAAGCACTCGCTGGTGCTGATGGAGTACCTGCGCCGCTTCCGCCCGGACCTGGTGCCGACCGAGGAAGAACTGCACGCGGTGCGCTTCGAGTTCGACCCGGCCCCGCCGCTGGAAACCCTGATGCTGCATTTCTGCGGCGAGATCCGCCTGAACCACTGGTACCGCCGCGCCGCCGAATGGCACACGGAACCGGTGATCAAGCATATCTACCGCACCCTGTCGCAGGACGAAGCCCGCCATGGCGGCGCCTACCTGCGCTACATGAAAAAGTACCTGGCACAGTTCGGCGACAGCGCGCGCGCCGCCTTTGCCAAGATCGGCGTGCTGATGGCCTCGGCCCGCCGCACCGAGAAGCCGCTGCACCCGACCAACCTGCACGTGAACAAGGCGCTGTTCCCCAACGACACGGTGCAGTCGCGCCTGCCGGATCCGGACTGGCTCGAGCACTGGCTGGACGAACAGATCCGCTTTGACGAAGGCTGGGAGAAGAAGGTCATCGAACGGATTCTGCACAACATGTCGCTGCTGTTCGAACGCACCTTCGAAACGGTGCAGGACCTGAACCGCTACCGCAAGGAACTGAACGCCAGCCTGCAAGGCACGGGCGGGGCCCAGCCGGCGCAAGCCTGAGCGGCCAGTCCGACAGCCCGAAAAAAAAGCCCCGCCGAAGCGGGGCTTTTTTTGCCCTTCTTTTGCCTTGACGCATTCCCGACAAATGCGACCCGCCGCGGCGCACCGGACCTGGTCCGGCTGTGGCGGGTATTCTGCATTGCTGATTTCCTTATCCTGGAAATTCAGGCGCCTGGCATGATAAGCGAGCCAGTTGCCATGCAGGTAGTAGCCGGTTACTACATCATTCCATTCCCGTCCCACCCACTGCCTCGCTGTCACGCGGCGGCGGCAAACCCATGCCTGGCGGCCGTTCGCCGAAAGAATTCATATCCGAAAATAGAATATTTAAAGCACGCGGCGATTATCCTGACACTCAATGCGCTGTAAATCCAGCATTACGAATTCATTTAATTCGTGGTGTCATGCCTCGCAGTTCCCGGCGTGGCAGCAGGCCAGCCCGGTTGCCGCTCCGGCAGGCTGTGCGTGACGGGGTAGCCAGAGCCCACCGCCGGCGGAGATCACAAGAAGGGGTACCATCTCGGGCAAGCACGCCGGCTCCGACCAGGGGCCGGCCCCCACTTTCCGATGCCAACCCCATGTCCGTACCCGCTTTCGAATCCAAGCTGACCCTGCCTGACACCCCCGCCGCGCTGGCCGCGCGCATCGCCGCCTTGCCGCGCCCGCTGGTGTTCACCAATGGCGTCTTCGACATCCTGCACCGCGGCCATGCCACCTACCTGGCCCAGGCGCGCGCACTGGGCGCGAGCCTGGTGGTCGGCGTCAACAGCGATGCTTCCGTAAGGATGCTGGGCAAGGGCGATGACCGTCCGCTGAACCATGAATCGGACCGTATGGCGCTGCTGGCCGCGCTGGAGTCGGTCGACCTGGTGGCGATGTTCCGCGAACAGACGCCGGTGGAACTGATCCGCCTGGTGCGCCCCGACATCTACGTCAAGGGCGGCGACTACGACATCGACACGCTGGAAGAAACCCGGCTGGTGCGCAGCTGGGGCGGCCAGGCCTACGCCATCCCCTTCCTGCACGACCGCTCGACCACCAAGCTGCTGACCAGGGTGCGCCAGGGCAGCTAAGGCAGCTAAGGCAGCTAAGGCAGCTAAGGCAGCTAAGGCAGCTCCGGTCGCTCAGGAGCAGGCCAGCATGTCCTCGGCGCCGTAACGCTGGCGCATGGCCTCGAGCCGGGCGCGCGCCGCGTCGTCGGCATCGCGCACGCGCAGCCACTGCCGCGTGAGCGGCCGCGCGGCCTCGGTCAGCATGGCGGTGCGCACGCCGTGGCCGCGCAGGGCGTCGAGATATTGCTCGGCACGCTCGCGCTCGCGGAAGAGGCCCAGCGACACCGTATAGGTGGTGGCCTCAGGCGTGCCGGCGGTCACCAGCGAGTACTCCGTCACGTTGCGCCGGCGCAGCTCGGCCAGCTTGCGTTCGGCATGCTCGCGCGTGGGCTGCGCGGGCAGATGGACCCACCAGCGCACCTGTTCCTGCCGCGCGAACGCTTCCACGCGCAGCGCAGTGGCGGCCAGGTCTTCAGTGGCGCGGCGCGCCGCCTGGGCGCTGAAGCCACCGATCTCGATGCAGGCAGCCAGCCTGGCCGACGGCAGCGCGCTGCGCGGTGCGGCATCCGCCGCTGGTGCCGATGCCGGCGCCTGCACCCGCATGCCCTCCCCACGTACCTGCTGCTGCAGCCGCTGCGGCTCACGCGGCGTTTCAAACCAGCCGGCCAGCGGGTTCGCGCCGAACACCCCGAGCACCGCCCCCAGCAGCACGGCATTGGCGAGCAGCAGCAACAGCGGCACGATGCGCGGCGAGCGTGCCCGGGCGGGCTGGGCTGGGGCAGTCATGGGTCGGGGCGGATTGAGGCGTGTGAGAAGTTGCGCTACGGCCAGGGGCCGGCCGATGCCATCGCGTGCAGGCCGAGCAGCACCAGATTATCGTGCATCTCGAACGGCACAGCGAGCGCGCCTGCCAGCGCGCCGCGGGCACCGCCGGACAGCAGGCAGCGCACGGGGCGACGCGCCGGCCGGCGCTCGTCCAGCGCGCGCCAGGTGCGTTCGATGGCACCGGCCTGCGCGGCCAGGCAGCCTGCGGCAATGGCGTCGTGCGTATTGTCGGCCCAGCACAGGTGCGCGCCGGCGACGGTGCCGGCATCGTCCACGTCCAGCGCCGGCAACTGCGCGGTGTTGCGCGCCAGCGTGCCCAGCATCAGCGCCAGCCCGGGCAGGATCAGGCCGCCCTCGAAGCGCGCGCTGCCATCCGCCGCGGCCGTGACGATATCCAGCGTGGTGGCCGTGCCCGCGGTCACCACCAGCAGCGTGTCGTGCGGCAGCCAGCGGTGTGCGCCGATGGCGCCGACCCAGCGGTCCACGCCCAGTTGCGTGGGCTCGCGGTAGCCGTTGGCCAGGTTGCCGTGCGCGGCGGCGCTGCGCACCCATTGCACCGGCGCACAGCCCCCGAAGGCGTCGGCCAGCGCTGCCTCCACGGCGGCCGCAATCACCGGCCCGGCGACGTTGCTGATCCACACCGACGGCATCGGCCCGCTGCCGCGCAGCGCGCGCAGGTCCGCGGCCAGTGTCTGCAGCGCGCCGGCGTCGGCATGGGCGGCCGCGCCGCCGTGCTGCCACGGCGTGGGCAGCGCGCCGGTGGCGGGCAGCGCCGCACCGGCTTCGCACCAGGCCCACTTGAGGCGGGTATTGCCGATATCGATCAGCAGATGCGGCGCGCTCATGCGGTGCCTCCCTGCCCCGGCGCGGGCCGCAGCGACAGCTCGCCGCTGGCGATGCGCTCAAGCCCCGCCGGCGTTTCCAGCAGCAGGTGGCCAGCCTCGTCGACGCCGCGCGCCATGCCTTCGGCGATCACCTTGCCATCGTGCAGCAGCCGCACCGGCTGGTCGCGGTAGGCATCGGCCGCTGACCAGCGCCGCGCCATCGGCCCGAAACCGTGCGCCAGGAACGCGGTGCGCATGGCCGCCAGCCGTTCCAGCAGCGCGGCCAGCAGGCGCGGGGCATCGCGCTGAGCGTCGAAGCCGGGCATGGCCTCGGCCACGCCAGCCAGCTCGCGGCCCAGTGCCGCTTCCATCTGCGCGTCGCGCACCAGGTTCAGGCCGATGCCGATCACGGCCCAGACACGCTGCGGCCCGGCGGGCACCGACTCGATCAGGATGCCGGCCAGCTTGCGGCCATCGATCTGGAGGTCATTGGGCCATTTCAGCCCGATCCGTGCGCCGAGGCGCGCATCGACATCGCCCAGCGCCTCGGCCAGCGCCAGGCCCACGGCCAGGCTCAGGCCGCTCAACTGCGCCGGCGCCAGCGCCAGCGGCAGAGCCACCGAGAAGGTCATGCCAGCCTGTCCCTGCCACGGCCGGCCCTGGCGCCCGCGCCCGGCGGTCTGGCGGTAGGCCAGGCGCAGCCTGCCGGCGTCGTGCCACGGCGCCTGGCGGCAGGCCGCGGTCAGGTCGGCATTGGTGGAGCCGGTTTCCTCCACCAGCTCCAGCGTCCAGTCGCTCAGCGCGGGCGACAGCAAGCCGCGCAGCGCACCGGCATCGATGCGCCAGCTGGCGTCGAATGGGGCGGAAGGGTCGGATGGAGTCGGAGGAACGGCGGACATGCGCGGCAAAGGACTGGGGATCGGTGGCGATCGTGGAAAACACAGGCGGGGGCAGGGCTGTGCCCCGGGGTGCCTGCGGCAGATGCCGCATTGTAGCCGCGCCGCCGCCTCGGCACGGCGCGGTCGCGCCAGCGGGGCGGGTGGCTTAGAATCGAGACTCGGCCATCACATCGCATGCCCTTGGAACGCCAGACGACGCCAGACTTCCATATCACGCGCGGGGACGGAACCGTCAGCGTAGCGCTGCGTGGCGACTGGACCGCGCTCGCCCTGGCCGGCTGCCACCAGGCGCGGCAGTTGCGCGCGCAGCTGCATGAGCTGGCACAGGCGCCAGACAGCGCGCAGTGGTCGCTGGCCGGCGTCGAGCGGCTGGACCATATCGGCGGGCAACTGCTGTGGCAGGCCTGGAACGGCGCGCTGCCGCAGCGGCTCGATGCCAGCGAGGGCCAGCGCCGCGTGTTCGAGCGCATCGCCGCGGTGCAGGACGAGGGCTGGAAGAAGCACATGGTGGACCGCTTCAACCCGGTCACGCTGTTCGGCGCCAGCGTGCTGTCGTTCGGCGCGCAACTGGGCCGCGGCGTCAGCATGCTGGGCCAGTTGGCCTTCGACCTGCTGCGCCTTGCACGCATGCCGCAGCGCGGCCCCTGGCGCGAGATCTCGGCCAATATCTATAACGTCGGCTACAAGGCGCTCGGCATCACCGCGCTGGTGGGCTTTCTGATCGGCATCGTGCTGTCGTACCTGTCGGCCAACCAGTTGCGCACCTTTGGCGCCAGCACCTTTATCGTCAACATCCTGGGCATGGCGGTGATCCGCGAGCTGGGGCCGGTGCTGGCGGCAATCCTGATCGCGGGGCGCTCGGGCTCGGCCATCACCGCGCAGATCGGCGTGATGCGCGTGACCGAAGAGCTCGATGCCATGCTCGTGATGGGCATCTCGCACGGCTTCCGGCTGATCATGCCGCGCGTGATCGCCCTGGCCATCGCCATGCCGCTGCTGGTGGCCTGGACCGACGTGATGGCGCTGGCGGGCGGCATCCTGGCTGCGCGCTGGCAACTGGGCATCAGCGCCACCTTCTTCCTGCGCGAGCTGCCCGATGCGGTGCCGGTGGCCAACCTGTGGCTCGGACTGGGCAAGGGAGTGGTGTTCGGCATCCTGATTGCGCTGACCGCATGCCACTTTGGGCTGCGCATCAAGCCCAATACGCAAAGCCTGGGCGAAGGCACCACCGCCTCGGTGGTGACCGCGATCACCATGGTGATCCTGGCCGACGCGGTCTTCGCCATCCTGTTCAAGGACGTGGGCCTGTGAGCGCGGCGCAAGCGAACGCCACGCCGGACGGCAAACCCGGACGTAGGCCGGAGCGCAAGGCGGACCGCACCCCGGTCATCGAGGTGCGCGACCTGGTCAAGCGCTTCGGCAAGGCGGTGGTGCATGACCATGTGAACCTGGACGTCTACCGCGACGAGGTGCTGTCAATCGTTGGCGGCTCCGGCAGCGGCAAGACCGTCCTGCTGCGCCAGATCGTGGGGCTGGAGCGTCCCACCTCGGGCTCCATCAAGGTGTTCGGCGAAGACCCGACCCAGCTGCGCCCGGCGCAGCTGCAGGCGCTGCGCAACCGCTGGGGGCTGCAATTCCAGCGCGGCGCGCTGTTCTCGGCGCTGTCGGTGATCGACAATATCGCGCTGCCGCTGCGCGAGCTGCGCGCGCTGCCCGACAACCTGATCTGCCAGGCGGCGCTGCTCAAGCTGCAACTGGTGGGGCTGTCGGCGCGCGATGCCGACAAGATGCCGGCGGACCTGTCCGGCGGCATGATCAAGCGCGTGGCGCTGGCGCGCGCGCTGGCACTGGAGCCCGAGCTGCTGTTCCTGGACGAGCCCACCGCCGGGCTGGACCCGATGGCCTCGGACGACTACGTTGCGCTGATCCGCGAACTGCGCCGCGAACTGGGCCTGACGGTGGTGATGATCACGCACGACCTGGACACGCTGGTGGCATTGTCCGACCGCGTCGCGGTGCTGGCCGACCACAAGCTGATTGCCGCGGCGCCGATCCCTGACGTGGTCAAGGTGGACCACCCCTTCATCCGCGAGTATTTCCTGGGCGAGCGCGCCCAGCGCGCCATGCAGGCGCTGCCACCGCACGGGCAGCCGGATGCGGCGCCCCCTGGAGAAGCATGATGGAAAACAAGTCACACGCATTCCTGGCCGGCGTGTTCACCATCGGCCTGGCCGTGCTGGTGCTGTTCGCAATCTTCTGGTTCAGCAGCGACCACGCCGTGCGCGTGCCATACGACCTGATCACGCGCTCCACCGTCAACGGCCTGCAGCCGCAGGGCGACGTGAAATACCGTGGGCTTGCGGTGGGCAAGGTCGAGTCGATCAAGTTCGACCCGCAGGTGCCGGGCCAGATCATCGTGCGCGTCAACGTCAACAAGGACACGCCGATCACGCGCACCACCTATGGCACGCTGGGCTTCCAGGGCGTGACCGGGATCGCCTACGTGCAGCTCGACGACGCCGCCACGCACGACGGCGCCACGGCCTCGCCGCCGCTGCCGACCTCGCCCAAGGCGGTGGCGCGCATCGCCATGCGGCCAGGCTTCTTCGAGGAACTGGAAAAGCGCGGCGACTCGCTGCTGACGCAGGTCGAGACTATGATGGCCTCGCTCAACGACATGTTCCAGGGCGCCAACCGCACTGAGCTGATGGCCGCGATCCACGCGGTGCGCAAGACCGCGGAAGACTACTCGCGGCTGTCCGATTCGCTGGCCCCGGCCGCCAACCGGCTGCCGAAGGTGAGCGAGAACCTGAACGCCACGCTGGAATCGACCCGGCGCCTGACGCAGGAGCTGGCCAACCCCAACGGCACGGTGATGCGCACGGTCGACAACGTCGGCCGCGACCTGCAGGGCGCGGCCTCGTCGGTGCAGTCCGCGGCGGGCACCTTCAGCGAAGAGACCCTGCCGCAGCTCAATGGCCTGGCCCGCGACGCGCGCCAGACCGCGCGCACCTTCGAGCGCGCCGCCGGCCAGTTCAATGAAAGCCCGAGCAGCGTGCTGTTCGGCGCGCCCACGCCCGCGCCGGGTCCGGGCGAGCAGGGCTTCAGCGCACCGTAGCGCGGCCCGCATGCCACCCCTGACCCGATACCGTCAACCGCGAGACACCGCCGTGAACCCTGCGACCGAGATGCCACGCTTTCTCCGATCCGCGCGATCCCGCCTCCAGGCCGCCCTGCTGGCCGCCGCCGCGGGGCTGGCGCTGTCGGGCTGCGCGCTGACGCGCGGCAACGACCCCACCGTCACCTACGACCTCGGCCCGCCGGCCGCCGCCAGCCCCGGCAACGGGAACCCCGCGCCGGCGCGGCTGCCCAAACTGCGCGTGGCGCAGACCGACGGGCCCAACTGGCTGGATGGCAACGCCCTCTTCTACCGGCTGCAGTATGCGCAGGCGCAGCGCCTGCAGGCCTACGCCACGCAGCGCTGGGTGATGTCGCCCACGCGCCTGTTCGACGAGCGGCTGCGCGAGGCCGTGGCCGCGCGCGGCACGCTGAGCTGGTTCGGCGACAGCAGCGTGCCGGCGCTGAAGGTGGACCTGATCGAGTTCGACCAGGTGTTCGACAGCGCCACCACCAGCGCAGGCGTGGTGCGGCTGCGCGCCACGGTGTTCCAGCACGGCATGCTCGGCCAGCAGACCTTCGAGGCGCGCCGGCCCGCGGCCAGCGCCGATGGCGCCGGCGGCGCCAGGGCGCTGGCCGAGGCCAGCGACGCCGTGATCGCGGCGCTGCTCGACTGGATCGGCACGCTGCAGCTAAAGTAGATACGCAAGGAGAAATGCCATGGAGCCGGCTCCCCTGCCGCCCTCCGCGCCGCCCCCGGCGGCTCAGTCAAGGCCAGAACCTGCCGGCCCGCAGCACTCGCCGCTGGCCCGCGTGGGGCTGATTTGCTTCACGCTGCTGGTCGTGTACGCCAGCCTGTACCCGTTCTCGGGCTGGGTCGACAACGGCGTTTCGCCGTTTGCCTTCCTGAGCGCGCCCAAGCCGCGCTACATCACCGACTTCGACCTGCTGACCAATGTGCTGGGATACTTCCCGTTCGGCGCGCTGGTGGTGCTGTCGCTGCATCCGCGCATGTCGGGCGGGCGCGCCACGCTGGTGGCGCTGGTGGCCGGGGCACTGCTGTCGGCCTGCATGGAGGCCTTCCAGACCTGGCTGCCAAGCCGCATCTCTTCCAATATCGACCTGATCACCAATGCGCTGGGCGCGCTGCTGGGCGGCGCGGTGGTGGCGCCGTTCACCCGGGCCCTGATCGACGACGGGCGCCTGACGCGCCTGCGCCATGCGTGGTTCGAGCCGCACGCCAGCTTTGCCATCATCCTGCTGCTGCTGTGGCCGTTTGCGCAGGTGTTTCCGCAAGAGCACCTGTTCGGCATGGGCGGCATCGTGCGCGAATGGCTGACCGACCCGGAGTCCTGGCCGATGCAGGTGCTGCAGATGGTGTTCCCGCAGCTGGAGGCCTGGCAGGACCATATCGGCCTGCGGCCCGAGGACATGCAGAGCCAGCAGTTGCTGGAATCGCTGGTGACCGCCAGCAGCTGGGTCGGCACGGGCCTGTTCGCCTCGTTCGCAATGCGCCGCAGCGCGCCGATGCTGCGCATCCTGGCCGGCCTGCTGGCCGCGGCGCTGCTGTTCAAGGCCACCGCGGCCGAACTGCAGTTTCCGTCCGAGAGCGCCTTTGTCTGGCTCTCAGAGGGCGGGCGCTTTGCCTTGCTGACCAGCTCGCTGGTGCTGGCGCTGCTGCTGTACCTGCCACGCTGGCTGCGTGCGGTGCTGGCGATGGTGGCGCTGATCGTGCTGGTGGTGCTGACCAATGTGCTGCCATCCAACCCCTATGCATGGATCTCGGAGCAAGGCTGGCGCATGGGCCGCTTCATCCACTTCAACAGCCTGGCGCAATGGCTGGGCTGGCTGTGGCCGTTCCTGGCGTTCTGCTATGTGATCTGGCGCTTCGAGCAGGTCAGCCTGCGCCGCCATGCCAGGAAAAAAGCCGCGGCGCACCGTGAGGCGGCCGCGGCCGGTACGCAGGAATAGCGCGGCGGGACTAGTGCAGCTGCCCGCCTTGCTCGCGCACATCGGCGCGGGTCGACAGCGCCGTCGCCACCGCCGCGCGCAATCCCTTCACCAGCGTTTCCTGCGCCAGGCTCGGCTGGCCCGGATGGCGCGCCGCCTGCTCGGGCAGGTAGGGGATATGGATAAAGCCGCCGCGCACATCGCCATCCGGCTGCTGCGCCAGCCGGTGCATCAGCCCGTAGAAGACATGGTTGCAGACGAAGGTGCCGGCGGTCTGCGACACCGAGGCCGGCACGCCGGCCGCGCGCATGTCGCGCACCATCGCCTTGATCGGCAGCGTGGCAAAGTAGGCGGCCGGGCCGCCTGCCACGATCGCGGTATCGATCGGCTGGGCGCCGGCGTTGTCGGCAATGCGCGCATCGTCGACATTGATCGCCACGCGCTCCACCGACATTTCGGCGCGCCCGCCGGCCTGGCCCACGGCAATCACCAGCGCGGGCCGCAGCACATCGACCAGCTCGCCGATGGTATCGATCGCCGCGCCGAACACGCACGGCAGCTGCCTCGCCACGATCACCGCGTCGCCCACACGCTCGCCGTCGAGCGCGCGCACTGCCTCCCATGAGGGATTGATCGGTTCATTCTCGAACGGCTCGAAGCCGGTCAGCAGCACGGTACGCATGGCGGGGCTCCGCAGTTACATCAGGAAGTACAGCAGCGCGATATTGGCTACCAGGATCGCCAGCGCGGTGGGCACCTGCGCGCGGATCACGGCGTTCTTGTCGTCGAGTTCCAGCAGCGCCGCCGGCACGATATTGAAGTTGGCCGCCATCGGCGTCATCAGCGTACCGCAATAGCCCGAGAACATGCCGATCGCCGCCATCACCGCCGGATTGCCGCCGAACATGCCGACCAGGATCGGCACGCCCACGCCGCCGGTCATCACCGGGAAGGCCGCGAAGCCGTTGCCCATGATCACCGTGAACAGCGCCATGCCGACGCAGTAGACCGCCACCGCCACCAGCTTGTAGTCCATGTTGATATAGGCGGTGGACAGGTGCGCCACGGCCTTGCCCACGCCCGCGTCGGCGAACACCAGGCCCAGCATCGCCAGCATCTGCGGCAGCACCAGTGCCCAGCCCAGCGAATCGGTCAGCCGGCGCGACTCGCGCAGGCCCTGCGCCACGGTGTCGCGCGTGAGCCAGCACACTACCGCCAGCGAGATCAGGCAGCCGATCCCCAGCGAGACAAAAGTCACGTTCTTGGGATCGAGCAGCGGCAGGCCGGCGATCTTGACGTTTTTGAACAACATGGTGCCGATCACGGTCACCAGCGGGATCAGCAGCGCCGGAATGAACAGCTTGTTGCCCAGGCGGCGCGCGCTGGCGCGGCGTTCTTCCTCCGGCAGGCTGTGGTGCTTGCCGTGACCGACGCCGCCAAAGCCCGCAATCAGCGCCATCACCACCGCGCCGATGCCGACCGCGGCCGGCGGCAGCCGGTCGCCTATCAGGAACACGATCGCGTACAGCAGCCAGAACAGGCCGGTGCTGAGGCGGCGCGGATGCTCGCGGTCGGCGAAGGTCATCAGCGCGGTGATCGCCAGCACCAGGCCGGCGAGCCAGTAGAGATATTCGATGGAAATGATCATGGCGCGCTCCTTACTCGGCGCTCTTGGCAGGCACGGCGGCCGGGGCGGCCTTGCCGCCCAGCTCGCGCTCGAGCCAGCGGTCCAGGCGCTTCAGGCGCACGGCGTGGATCAGGAAGGCGCAGATCGCGGTGGGAATGCCCCACACGGCAATATGCAGCGGCTCCACGTCGAGGTTCGACGACAGCAGGAAGGTGTGCATCAGCGCGATCGCGCCGAAGGCCACGAAGATGTCCTCGCCAAAGAACAGGCCCACATTGTCGGTGGCGGCGCAGAACGCCAGGACGCGCTGGCGCACCGGCTCGGGCAGGTGGCCAAAGCGGTTCTCGGCCGCGCCCTCGGCCATCGGCGCCAGCAGCGGGCGCACCATCTGCGGGTGCCCGCCCAGGCTGGTCAGTCCGATCGCGGCGGTCAGCTCGCGCACGCCCAGGTAGACGATCAGCAGGCGGCCAACCGTGGCCGACGCGATGCGCGCAATCCATGCCTGCGCATGCTCGCGCAGCCCGTGCCGCTCCAGCAGGCCGATCACGGCCAGCGGCAGCAGGATGATCAGCGGCAGGTTGCGCGCCTTGACGAAGGCGGTGCCGATCGCCGAGAAGATCTGCATCAGCGGCATCGGCGCGGCCAGCCCCGTGGCCAGTGCGGCGAGCACCACCACCAGCATGGGATTGAAGCGCAGCACGAAGCCGATGATGATGACGCCGACCCCGACAAGGGGCCAGAGATTGACTGCCTGTTCCATAAGAGACACCAAACGAGTGTGATGGAGGCGAGCGGACGGCAGCCGTCTTACCGCACGACGGGGCCGGCCGCAGTGGATGCTGGCGCTTGAGACGGAGTGCTCAGTCGCCGGCGCGGACCGCGATGCCTTCCGCGCCCAGCCGTTCCCGGATGCGGCGCGCAAAGGCCAGCGCGTGGGCGCCGTCGCCGTGCAGACACACGGTTTCGGCTTGAATCGGTACCCAGGTGCCGTCGATGGCGCGCACGCGTTTCTCGCGCACCATGGTCAGGGTCTGGTTCAGGGCGACTTCCTCGTCCTCATGCAGCGCGCCCGGCGTGCCACGCTTGACCAGCGTGCCGTCGGGGTTGTAGCCGCGGTCGGCAAAGACCTCCTGCTTGACGCGCAGGCCGGCCTCCCTGGCGATATCGATCATCTGGCTGCCGGCCAGGCCGACGAACACCAGGTCGGCATCGAAGTCGCGCACCGCGCGCACGATGGCGCGGGCCAGCGCCGGATCGCGCACGGCCTGGTTGTACAGCGCGCCATGCGGCTTGACGTGATGCAGTTCGCCGCCTTGCGCGCGCACGATCGCGTCGAGCGCGCCGATCTGGTACAGCACGTCGGCGTAGACGGCTTCCGGGTCGCGCTGCATCTCGGTGCGGCCGAAGTTCTCGCGGTCGGGGTAGCTCGGGTGCGCCCCGATCGCCACGCCGCGCGCGAGCGCCCATTTCACCGTCTGCACCATGGTGGCCGCGTCGCCCGCGTGCCAGCCGCATGCGATATTGGCCGAACTGATCAGCGCCAGCAGCGCCTCGTCGTTGTCACAGCCTTCGCCAAGGTCGGCGTTCAAATCGATCTGCATTGCCATTCTCCTGTGCGGCGTCTTGCGTCGCCCGATTGCTGTTGCGCGTGCGCGCCTATGCGGCCACGCGCGTGCGTGCGCGCCGCCGCGCGGCGATGGGCATGCCATCGCCCTGCCACCGCAGCGCCTGGTCGATCTGGCGCAGGTAGCGCTCCAGCTCGGCCTGCGCCGCCTCTGCCTGTGCCAGCGTCACCTGCACGAAACGCACCGGCGCACCCAGCGGCACCTGCGCCAGCCGCCACAGGTCGGCGCCGATCACCACGCCGATCTTGGGATAGCCGCCGGTGGTTTGCGCATCGGCCATCAGCGCGATCGGCTGGCCGCCCGGCGGCACCTGCATCACGCCCGGCACCACGCCATGCGACAGCAGGTCGGCGCTGCGCTCGGCGCGCCGCGCCAGCGCGGGCCCGTTCAGGCGCAGCCCCATGCGGTTGCTGTTGGGCGTGACGGTCCAGTCGGCCTGCCACAGCGCGGCCTGCGATGCCGCGTCGAAGTCCTCATATTCAGGCCCCGGCAGCATGCGGACCGGCGTGGCCTTGCCCTCGATGCTGGCGGGCAGCGCCCACGACGGCGCCTGCACGCCGATCCAGTCGGTCTCGGCCAACAGCCCCGGGCGCCCCGCCGCCAGGCGGTCGCCTTCCTGCAGCGCGCGCCCGCCCAGCCCGCCAAAGCCTGACTTCAGGTCGGTGCTGCGCGAGCCCATCACCGGCTCGACGTCGATGCCGCCCGCCACGCACAGGTACACGCGCGTGCCGCCGCGCGTCGACGGCAGCGTCAGCGTCTCGCCCTTGTGCACGTCAAAGGCATGCCACGACCACACGGCCACGCCGTCCAGGTTGGCGCCGCATTCAGCACCAGCCAGCGCCACGCGCATATCGGCATGGAAGCGCAGCGCGGCGCGGCCCAGCGTGAATTCAATGGCGGCGCAGCCCGGCGCATTGCCGAGCAGGCGGTTGCCGACTTCCACCGCCAGCATGTCCATGGCCCCGCAGCGGCCCACGCCAAAACGGCGAAAGCCGGTACGGCCCAGGTCCTGCACCGAGGCGAGCGCGCCGGGACGAATGATCTCGATCACGCGATGATTTCCTCGGCCACAAAGCGCACGGTATCGCCGGGCGCGAACAGGGACGGCGGATCCCGGTCCGCCACGAAGAGTTCGGCGTCGGTGCGCCCGATCAGCTGCCAGCCGCCCGGCAGCACCGCCGGATAGATCCCGGTCTGCTCGCCGCCAATGCCGACCGACCCGGCCGGCACCGCCACCCGCGGCTCACGCCGGCGCGGCGTGGCCAGCTCCGGCGCTAGGCCGCCCATATAGGCAAAGCCGGGCTGGAAGCCCAGGAAGTAGACGACGTACTCGCCGGCGGCGTGACGGCGCACCACTTCCTGCGGCGTCAGCCCGGTATGGGCCGCCACATCGCCCAGGTCCGGGCCATGCTCGCCGCCATAGCGCACCGGGATCTCCACCAGCTTGCCGGTCGCATTGCGCGCCTCGCCGGAGGCCCACGCGAGCTTCAGGTTGCGCTCCAGCGCGTCTACGTCGGCGCTGCCGTCGAAGATCACGGTCAGGTTGTTCATGCCCGGCACCACGTCAACCACCCCGCGCCAGTCCGCCGCGCGGGCAGCCATGGCCCAGATCCGGCGCTGGACTTCCAGCGAGGCGGGAGGCGCCACGCTGTACAGCAACGCCTGCTCGGCGAGTCGGTGGACGATGCAGTTCATGAGAGTCCCGGTAGCGCACTTGCTACCAGTGTAGGCAGGCAAACCGGAAAAGTGACGTGTTTGTATTTCATCGATAATTTATCGATGAATTCATCATATCGAAATGGAACTTCACTGGACAGTCGGGGTTGACCCTAGGATCGGCTGACTGACCCGGAGCTCAGGCCCGCTACCGGCAGCCGTCAGTAGCCACGCAAGACCCAAAGAAAAACGGCCGGAAATCCGGCCGTTTTCTTATTCCATCCACTGACAAGCCCTGCTCAGGCAAACCCCGCCTGATGCGCCTGCTGGTCGGCATGGTACGAACTGCGCACCATCGCGCCCACGGCAGCGTGGGTGAAGCCCATCTTGTAAGCCTCTTCCTCGAACATCTTGAACGTGTCGGGATGCACGTAGCGCAGCACCGGCAGGTGGTGGTTCGACGGCGCCAGGTACTGGCCGATGGTCAGCATGTCGATATCGTGGGCGCGCATGTCGCGCATGACGTCGAGGATTTCCTCGTCGGTCTCGCCCAGGCCCACCATCAGGCCGGACTTGGTCGGCACGTTCGGGTTGCGGCGCTTGAACTCTTGCAGCAGCTTGAGCGAGTGCGCATAGTCCGCGCCCGGGCGGGCCTGCTTGTACAGACGCGGCACGGTTTCCATATTGTGGTTCATCACGTCCGGCGGGCACGCCTGCAGGATGTCGAGCGCCTTGTCCAGGCGGCCGCGGAAGTCGGGCACCAGCACTTCGATGCGGGTAACGGGCGACAGCTCGCGCGTCTGCGAGATGCAGTCGACATAGTGCTGGGCGCCGCCGTCGCGCAGGTCGTCGCGGTCGACGCTGGTGATCACCACATAGTTCAGCTTGAGCTGGGCGATGGTGCGGGCCAGGTTGCCCGGCTCGTTCACGTCCAGCGGATCGGGGCGGCCGTGGCCCACGTCGCAGAACGGGCAGCGGCGCGTGCACTTGTCGCCCATGATCATGAAGGTGGCGGTGCCCTTGCCGAAGCACTCGCCGATATTGGGGCAGCTGGCTTCCTCGCACACCGTCACCAGGTTGTTGGCGCGCAGGATGTCCTTGATCTCATAGAAACGCGAACTGCCGGTGGCGGCCTTCACGCGGATCCAGTCCGGCTTCTTGAGCTTTTCGGCCGGCACGATCTTGATGGGGATGCGTGCGGTCTTGTCGGCCGACTTCTGCTTGCGGGTCGGGTCGTACTGCTCCGCGGGGGACTGCGGGGCTTCGCTGGAAGTGGCGATCAGTGCGTCGCTCATACATTTCTCCGCACGCGCTCAGCGTGCATTTCGCTTTTGACTAGGAGGCCAGGGCCGTCTCACTCGGCTGCTTCGCTTCAGCCGGGGCGGCAGTTCCTTCGGCAGCCAGCGCGCGGGCTTCATGCGCTGCCAGCACCTCGCACAATGCTGCCGCCAGGCGCTGTGCGATTTCCGGTTGTTGTACCGCGGTCACGGGCAAGGGGGCGCCGTTGGCATCCGCCGCCGCGAAGGTGGCGCCCGCGGTAGCCATGTCGACTGTTTCCAGCCCGGCATAGCCGCAGGGATTGATGCGCAGGAACGGCGACAGGTCCATCTGCACGTTGAGGCTGACGCCGTGGTAGCTGCAGCCGTTGCGGATCTTGAGGCCGAGCGCGGCAATCTTGGCGCCCTGGTGCGGCCCGTCGGACAGGTAGATGCCGGGGGCGCCGGGCTTGCGTTCGGCTGGGAGATTATACGCCGCGAGCGTGTCCAGCACCGCCTGCTCGATGCCGTGCACCAGCTCGCGCACCATCAGGCGGCGGCGGCGCAGATCGAGCAGCAGGTAGGCCACGACCTGGCCGGGACCGTGATATGTGATCTGCCCGCCACGATCGATCTGCACGACCGGAATCTGGTCGTCCGGGGCCAGCAGGTGCGCGGGGTCGCCCGCCTGGCCCAGGGTGTAGACCGGCGGATGCTCGACCAGCCAGACCTGGTCGGGCGTCTCGGGCGTGCGTGCGGCGGTGTAGGCGCGCATCGCGTCGAAACACGGCTGATAGTCCTCGCGGCCGCGTTCGATGACTTGAATCGGATGCATGGCGAGAGTGTAACGAAAAGGGCCGGCTTGCGCCGGCCCTGCCTCGGTCACTTCTGCTGCCCGCTCAGGGTGTCGTCTGGCGAGAATCATCCGATGCGTCCCGCGACCAGACCAGGCGCAGATGCCCGCGGTCGCGGTGTGATGCGGACGACGCCCCGCCAGCCTTTGCCTCAGGATGCGGTGACCTTGTCCTGGTTAGGCGTCCACTCCGTGCCTCGAACCAGGCGGCGCAGGCTGCGGTACACCAGGTGCGGCACGTCAGCCAGCGCCAGCGCCGGGCGGCGCGCTTCCGCGATCAGGGCGAGACGCACCGGTTGCAGCGCACGCGGGTCAACGCTCAGCACCACCTCGTCACCCGAGCGCAGCAGCAGGCTGCCGCCACAACGCAGCCAGTAGTCCTCTGAATCTTTCTCGCGGGTCAGCCATACGTCGGTGCCGCGGGCCTCTTCGACATGCAGGCGCTGGGCAGCATGCACCGACAGCGTGGTGACTTCGCCAGGACTCAGGGTGAACACGGTCGTTGTGAGCACGGTTTTCATGGTGGTTCTCCGTTCAGCCGGCCGCGGCGGGAATACGCCAGACACAGTAGGAATTCGCGGCGGGGCACCGGAACTGGTCCGGCAAGGGGACCAGGCCAGTTAAATCCTATGAATATCGCCGTGAAGACAATGACTACTGCGGGGGCCGGTGATGGAATATTAGTGATTGCCCGGCCACTATCAAAACGATATATTTTCTTTGTTCTTGTTAGACAAACTCACATACACACGACCGCCTGGAGACCACCATGGCATGGAAGAGCGCCTGGGAAAAGGACCTGCCGCGCGGCTGGCACCGCGAACTGCCGCGCCTGCCGGCGCTGACCGCGCTGCGCGCCTTCGAAGCCGCGGCGCGGCACGAGAGCTTTTCGCGGGCGGCCACGGAGCTGTTTGTCACGCACGGCGCGGTCAGCCACCAGATCCGCGCGCTGGAAGAAGAACTGGGCATGCCGCTGTTCGAGCGCCACGGCAAGCGCGTCGCGCTGACGCCGTCGGGGCGCCTCTATGCCGAGCGGGTGCGTGACGCGCTGCTGCAGATCGCCGATGCCACGCGCGCGCTGCAGGCCGGCAACCGCGACAAGCGCCTGACCATCAGCACCATGCCGTCGTTTGCCGCGCGCTGGCTGACGCCGCGCATCGGCAGCTTTATCGAGCGCCACCCGGAGCTGGATGTCGAGCTGCTGTCGTCGAACACGCTGGTCAACTTTGCCCATGAGGAAGTCGATATCGCGCTGCGCATGGGCAGCGGCGATTACCCCGGCCTGTATGTGGAACGGCTGCTGGACGATGTCTTCTTCCCGGTCTGCAGCCCCGGCTTCAATGGCGGTCGCCTGCCCGAGCGGCCGCAGGACATGGCCGGCCTGCCGCTGCTGCGCGGCGAGGGCGACCCGTGGAAGCCGTGGTTCGAGGCCGCCGGGCTGGACTGGCCCGAGCCGCGCAAGGGGCTGCTGCTGGAAGATTCCTCGCTGCTGCTGCAGGCTGCGTCCGAAGGCCAGGGCATTGCGCTGATCCGCTCCTCGCTGGCCTGCAACGACCTGCTGGCCGGGCGCGTGGTGCGGCTGTTCGATGTCGGCATCCCCTGCCCGTGGCTGCTGTACTTCGTGTGCGCTCCGGGCGCATTGAGCCTGCCCAAGGTGCAGGCGTTCCGCGGCTGGCTGCTGCCCGAGATCGAGGGCTTCCGCGAGGTGCTGGCGCAGTGGGAGTGAGCTAGTCTTCCGAGGCTTCGCCGGCATCGGCCGCATCGGGGCCCGCCTCCGCGGGCTTGGCGCGCGCCCGTCCGGCACGCGGATGGGCCTTGTCGTAGACCTTCGCCAGATGCTGGAAATCGAGCGCGGTATAGACCTGCGTGGTCGAGATACTGGCATGGCCCAGCATCTCCTGCACCGCGCGCAGGTCGCCCGACGACTGCAGCACGTGGGTGGCAAACGAATGCCGCAGCATATGCGGATGCACATCGGCCGGCACGCCGGCGCGCAGCGCCTGTTGCTTGAGCCGCAACTGCACCGTGCGCATCGACAGGCGCCGCCCGCGCGGGCCGAGGAACAGGGCGTGAGCATCTTCCGGCAAGGCGCCGGGGCGCAGCAGCGTGTCGCGCACCGCCAGCCAGGCGCGCAGCGCCTCGATGGCCTTGCTGCCGACCGGCACCGAGCGCTGGCGCGAACCCTTGCCGGTCACGGTGACTTCCGCCCCGGCCAGGTCGAGCCAGCCGCTGGAGCGGTAGCCGTCGGCATCGGCATAGCGCAGGTCCAGCTGCACCAGCTCGGACAGCCGCAGCCCGCTTGAATAGAACAGCTCATAGACCGCATGGTCACGCAGTGCCTGGGCATCCGTTCCGGCAGGATGCGCGACCAGTGCCACCGCGTGTTCGACCGACAACGCCTTGGGCAGCGCGTGGCCCGAGCGCGGCGCGCGCACGCCGTCGACCGGGTTCACCGTGACGCCATGGCCGTGGCGCGCCGCCCACTGGAAGAAACCGCGCCAGGCCGACAAGGTGCGCGCGATGCTGGTGCCGACCAGCCCGGCGCCATGCAGCCGCGCGGCAAAGTTGCGGATATGGTGGGTCTGCAGTGCCAGCAGGGCCACGCCGGGCGCATAGCGCGCCGCGTGCCCCTGCAGCACGCGCAGGTCGCGGCTGTAGCTGGTCAGCGTGTGCCCGGCCAGCTTGCGGCTGCCGCGCAGCCAGTCCAGGTAGCGCGTGACCAGCGGCTCGGGTGCCGGCGGCGGGCTGTCGCTGGCAGGCGCGATATCCGCAACCACGCTGCGAGGCGGCCGGCGTGCAGTCATGGCGTCAGGCGCGGGCCGCCGCGCCTCAGTCGCGCAGCCGGTGCAGCGCGGCGCCGGCGACTTCGCCGATCTGCGACAGGTAGGCGGTGCCCATGCCTTCGTGGAAACGGCGCGGATCGGGCGAGCCCAGCACCAGCAGGCCAAAGGCGGCGCCGCGCACGTCTGCACCGGGCCCGGCATCGGCCGCGCGCACCGGCACGCGCAGCGTCACCATCGCCAGCGAGGTGATATCGCCGCGCTCCAGCAGCCCCGCCGCCTCGAAGCCGCCGTTGCTGCCGCAGTACGGCGCACGCAGGCCTTCGGCAAAGATGCGCAGGTCTTCGCTGGCGCCCTGCGCCACTTCCATATGGACGTATTGCTCGGCGACGTCCCACAGCCTGAGCGCCACCGCGGGCACGTCGAACACCTGCTGCAGACCGTCCTGCACCGCATAGGGCAGCGCGTGCGAATCGGCTTCGGCCAGCAGGCGCAGCTGCCAGGCATGCATGCGCTGCTGGGTGCGGTCGTTGTCATGGCCGTGGCGGACCAGGTCCGCCAGGCGCAGCTCCAGGCCCTTGTTCTTCTCGCGCAGGATTTCCATCTGGCGCTCCTGCAGCGACACGGCACGGTGGCTGTGCGGGCTGGTCAGCTGCACCGCGGCCAGCAGCTCGGCGTGTTCTTCGAAGAATTCGGGATGGCTCTGCAGGTAGGCGGCAACGTCTTGGGCGTTCATGGGGCGTGGACCGGTAGAGGTAAAGTTGGTGGCAGTTTAGCAAAGGGGGCCGGCGGCGCAGCCGCGGCCCCTTTTTACGCGTGCCGCGCTACGTCTGGATCAGCCGCTTCTGCCGCGAAATACTCATCAGGATGCCGATGCCCGCGCCCAGCGTCACCAGCGCGGTGCCGCCATAGCTCATCAGCGGCAGCGGCACGCCCACCACCGGCAGGATGCCGCTGACCATGCCCATGTTGACGAAGGCATAGGTGAAGAAGATCAGCGTGATCGATCCCGCCAGCAGCCGCGAGAACAGCGTCGGCGCATTGGCCGCGATAAACAGGCCGCGGAAGATCAGCAGCAGGTACAGCACCAGCAGCAGCGCATTGCCGATCAGGCCGAACTCCTCGGAATACACCGCGAAGATAAAGTCCGTGTGCTTCTCGGGGATGAATTCCAGGTGCGTCTGCGTGCCCTTGAGCCAGCCCTTGCCCTCCACCCCGCCCGAGCCGATCGCGATGATCGACTGGATCGTGTGGAAGCCTTTGCCGAGCGGATCGCTGGTGGGGTCCAGCAGCGTGCAGACGCGGTGCTGCTGGTAGTCGTGCAGCACCGGCCAGTTCACGCCCGGCGCGCAGATGTCGTTCTGGAACGTGATCAGCAGCGTGACGGCGACCACCAGCAGCCCCAGCAGCGGCAGGATCAGCTTCCACGACAGCCCGGCAAAGTAGATCACGTACACGCCCGCGGCCATCACCAGCAGCGCCGTGCCCAGGTCGGGCTGCTTGGCGATCAGGCCGACCGGGATCAGCAGCAGCACCAGCGCCACCACGAAGTCAAACCACTTGACCACACCCTCGCGCTTCTGGAAGTACCAGGCCAGCATCAGCGGCATCGAGATCTTCATGATCTCGGACGGCTGGATCACCATGCCGACATAGAGCCAGCGGCGCGCGCCCTTGCGGATCAGGCCGAACATGGCCACCGCGACCAGCAGCGCCACCCCCACCGTATAGATGGGCACCGCCACCCGCATCAGTGTCTGCGTGGGCAGGTAGGCGATCACCAGCATCACCACGTACGACAGCAGGATATTGCGCAACTGGTCCTCGACCCGGCCCGGCATGTCGATGGCGGCCGAGTACAGCGCCACGATGCCGGTGGCGAACAGCAGGAAGACAATCAGCGAAAGTGGTTTGTCAAAACCGGTCAGCGCGGTCTTGACCAGGGACAGGACGCGGCGTCGATCCATGCGCGTCTCCTTCAGCGAGTGGCGCCGGCACCGCTGGCTGCCTTGGCAGCCACGGGCTTGACGCGTGGTTTGGGCGCGGGCGCCTTGGCCGGCGCAACCGGCGCGGCCGGTGGCGCCTGCGGCTTGCTGTGGCCCAGCGCCTGCAGCATGCGTTCGTCCAGCGTCTGCACGGCCGAGGCCGGCGCGATCGCGGCCGGATCCAGCGCCGCCACGATTGCGTCGGATGCCCCGGCGTGCGCGCCCGAGGCCGCGGCAACGGCGCTCGCGGCCGCGCCGCTGGCCGGCGCACTGCCACTCGACATCACGGTGGCGCTGGCGATGCTGGCGGTCTGGCCGGTGGTGAACACACTCGGCGTAGCCACCGGCGGGCGGCCCGCCATGCGCTCGGCTTCCGGCGGCGCGATGGCTTCCAGTTCCTCGGGCCATTTGCCGGTCAGGTAATAATCCATCACCTTGCGCGCGATCGGCGCGGCCACCGCGGCGCCGAAGCCGGCGTTCTCGACGATCATCGCAATCGCGATCCTGGGGTTGTCCGCGGGCGCGAAGGCGGTGTACAGCGAGTGGTCGCGCTTGCGCTCGTCCAGCGCGTGGTGGTTGTACTTCTCGCCCTTGCCCAGGCTGTAGGTCTGCGCCGTGCCGGTCTTGCCCGCTGACTCATAGGCGGCGCCGGCAAACGCGCGCGCGGCCGTGCCGGAGTGCGTCACCGCCACCATGGCGCGCTTGATCACGTCGATATCGGCCTGCTTGAGCGGGATCCGGTAGCTTTCCTTGGGCACCGTCAGCGAGCGCTTGCGCGTGACTGCGTCTTCCACGGCCTTGACCAGGTGCGGCTTCATCACGCTGCCGTTGTTGACGATCACCGAGGTGGCCTGCGCCAGCTGCAGGATGGTGAAGCTGTTGTAGCCCTGGCCGATGCCCAGCGAAATGGTCTCGCCGTCGTACCACTTCTGCTGCTCGGGCTTGCGGTAAGCCTTGCGCTTCCATTCGGTCGACGGCAGGATACCGCGGCTTTCGCCCTCGATATCGATGCCGGTGATCTGGCCGAAGCCCAGCGGTTTCATAAAGTCATGGATGCCATTGACGCCCAGGTCGCGCGCCAGCGCGTAGTAATAGGTGTCGCACGACTGCACGATCGAGCTGTGCATGTCGACCCAGCCATGGCCGCCCGGCTTGTCGTCGCGGAAGGTGTGGTTGCCCAGCGTGAAGAAGCCCGGATCGTGCATGCCCCAGGCGGCGGTGCGCTTGCCGGTGGTCAGGGCCGCCAGCGCCATGAACGGCTTATAGGTTGAGCCCGGCGGATAGGTGCCGCGCAGGGGCCGGTTCAGCAACGGCTTGTCGGGCGAGCCGTTGAGTTCATTCCAGGTATTGGTGTCGATGCCTTCGACAAACAGGTTGGGGTCGTAGGTGGGCTTGGAGACAAAGGCCAGGATGTCGCCCGTGGACGGCTCGATCGCCACCAGCGCGCCGCGGCGGTCGCCGTAGAGCGCCTCGGCCAGCTGCTGCAGGCGGATATCCAGCGACAGGATCAGGTTATTGCCGGGCGTGGCCGGCGAGGTGGACAGCGTGCGGATCGGGCGCCCGCCCGCGCTCACTTCCACTTCCTCGAACCCGGTCAGGCCGTGCAGCTCGGTCTCGTAGCTCTGCTCCAGGCCGATCTTGCCGATGTAGTTGGAGCCCTTGTAGTTGTCGGCATCCTTGCGCGGATCGTACCTGGCGCCGTCGGCATCGTTGGCCTCGTCCATGGCCTCGATGCGTTCCTGGTCGCGCTGCGAGATGCGGCCCAGGTAGCCGATCACGTGCGAGGCCGACTCGCCCAGCGGGTACTGGCGGAACAGCCGCGCGCGCACGTCCACGCCCGGGAAGCGAAAGCGCTGCGCGGAAAAGCGCGCCACTTCCTCGTCGGTCAGCTGGCTGCGGATCGGCAGGCTCTCAAAGCTGCGCGACTCTTCCATCAGGCGCTTGAAGCGGCGCCGGTCGCGCGGCTGGATATCCACCAGCCCGGACAGGCCTTCGATGGTGTTGTCCAGCGTATCGGTCAGCTTGGACGGCGTGATCTCCAGCGTGTACGCCGAATAATTGCGCGCCAGCACGATCCCGTTGCGATCCATGATGATGCCGCGGTTGGGCTCGATCGGCGCCACCGAGATGCGGTTGTCCTCGGCCTTGGCCGAGTACTGGTCATGCTTGTACCACTGCAGCCACAGGAAGCGCGAGAACAGCAGGCCAAAGCAGATCACCGTGAACAGGGCCGCGGCCGCCACGCGGATGCGGAAGCGGCCGATTTCCAGTTCGACGTTGCGGATTTCGGTCATGGTACTGCGTGGCCTGGAGGGGGCGGTGGTGGGCGGTGGCGGATGATGGCAATGGCGGCGTCAGATCGGCCGCGTCTCGTCGACATCGCTCGAACGGCGCTGCGGCGCCAGCAGCAGGCTGGTGGCCAGCGGCCACAGCAGCGCCTCGATCGCCGGCGCCAGCAACAGTTGCCAGCCCGGCAGCGGCGCGCCCATGGCCAGCCGGATCAGCACCGGCACCGCGTGCACGATGAACAGCAGCGGCAGCACGTGCAGTGCCTGGGTATAGACGGTGAACCACAGCACGCGGCGGTGGATGGTGATGGCAAAGTAGGCCAGCAGGGTGTAGGCCAGCGCGTGCTCGCCCAGCAGCCGGGCATCGTGCACGTCCATCAGCAGGCCCAGCAGGAAGGCCACGCCCATGCCTACCTTGCGCGGCTGGTGGATGTTCCAGAACACCAGCACCAGCGCCACCATGTCGGGAATCCACAGCGTGGTGCCCAGGGCATCAGGTTGAACAGGAACGCCAGCACGAAGCTGAAGGCGATAAAGGTGGGATTGACCGGCCGCAGCAGGTATTGGGGGTTGGTCACTGTGGTGCCTCCTTGGCGGGCGCGGCCCTGGCAGCCGCCGCGCTGTCGGCGGCAGCGCGCGCCGCGGCGGACTTGGCGCCCTTGACCGGCGCCTGCGGCCTGGCTTCGACCGATTCGCGCGCCGGGATGGCGGCGTCGTAGCGCACCACCAGCAGCTGGCGGTGCGCACGCACGCCGGCCACCGGTTCGCAATAGACGCGCGAGAACGCGGTATCGGCCTTGCGCTCGATCTGGACGATCTTCGCCACCGGCAGGCCCGGCGGGTAGGTGCCGTCCAGGCCCGAGGTCACCAGCAGGTCGCCCTGCTGCAGGTCGGCGGCGGCGGCCATGAAGCGCAGGTCCAGCTGGCCCGCGCGCGCACCGCCGAAGGCCACGCTGCGCAGGCCGTTGCGCACCACCTGCACGGGGATGGCCTGGTCCTTGTCGGTCAGGAGCGTCACCTCGGACTGGAACGGCGACACGCGCGTGACCTGCCCCACCACGCCGCGCTCGTCGATCACCGGGTAGCCCGCACGCAGGCCGTGCTGGCTGCCCTTGTCGATCACGATGCGCTGGCTGTAGGGATCGCGCGCGTCATACAGGATCTCGGCGGACGTCACCGGCGTGGCCGACTGCTGCGCCAGCCCGAGCAGCTTGCGCAGCTGGTTGTTCTCGGACTCCAGCTGCGCCTGGCGCACCGAGGCCTGGGCCTGCTGCACGGCATTCTGGCGCAGTTCGCGGTTCTCGGTGGCGAGCATCGCCGACGACTGCGCATAGTCGAACATTGTGCGCAGTGCGTCGCGCGGCGTCAGCACCAGGCGCTCGACCGGCATCAGCACGGTGGCGGCAACCTGCCGGCCCACGCTGAGCGCGTCGAAACGGGCATCGACCACCAGCAGCGCCAGCGCGATAGCCACGTACAGGACCAGCCTGGCGACAGCCGAGGTGCCTTGCTTGAAGAGCGGCGGAGGGGAGTAATCCATTTACCCGAACAAAGGCCGGAGGCCACGCGGAAACGCCCCGCCGCCCGCCGTGCCGCGCCCCGATCCCTGGCGGGAACGGGCGCGGTACGGTCGGGCGGCGGGAGCTGCCGGGGCCTGGCCCCGGCGGATGAGGCGCCGCGACGCCGCCATGATCGCTGGATCCGGCAGGCCGCGCATCGCCACGTGAGCGTCCTTCTTACTCGTAGGAGAAGATGCTGCCGAGCTTGTCCATGCGTTCCAGCGCCATGCCGGAGCCGCGCACCACGCAGGTCAGCGGGTCTTCGGCCACCAGCACCGGCAGGCCGGTTTCTTCCGCCAGCAGGCGATCCAGGTCGCGCAGCAGCGCGCCGCCGCCGGTCAGCATCATGCCGCGCTCGGCGATGTCGGCGCCCAGTTCGGGCGGGGTCTGCTCCAGCGCGATCTTCACCGCCGACACGATCTGGTTCAGCGGATCGGTCAGGGCTTCCAGGATTTCGTTGGACGACACCGTGAAGGCGCGCGGGATGCCTTCGGACAGGTTGCGGCCCTTGACTTCCATCTCGCGGACCTCGGAGCCGGGGAAGGCCGAGCCGATTTCCTTCTTGATGGCCTCGGCGGTCTGCTCGCCGATCAGCATGCCGTAGTTGCGGCGGATGTAGTTGACGATGGCCTCGTCGAACTTGTCGCCGCCCACGCGCACCGAACCCTTGTAGACCATGCCGCCCAGCGAGATGATGCCGACCTCGGTGGTGCCGCCGCCAATATCCACCACCATCGAGCCCGACGGCTCCGACACCGGCAGGCCGGCGCCGATCGCGGCCGACATCGGCTCCTCGATCAGGTAGACCTGGCTGGCGCCGGCGCCCAGCGCCGATTCGCGGATGGCGCGGCGCTCGACCTGGGTCGAGCCGCACGGCACGCAGATGATGATGCGCGGGCTCGGGCGCAGCAGCTTGCTGTCATGCACCATCTTGATGAATTGCTTGAGCATTTGCTCGGTGACGGTGAAGTCGGCGATCACGCCGTCCTTCATCGGGCGGATCGCCTCGATATTGCCCGGCACCTTGCCCAGCATCTGCTTGGCTTCCTTGCCCACCGCCGTGATGGTCTTCTTGGCATTGGGGCCGCCTTCCTGGCGGATCGCGACGACCGAGGGCTCGTCCAGCACGATGCCCTTGTCGCGCATGTAGATCAGCGTGTTGGCGGTGCCGAGGTCGATCGCCAGGTCGTTGGAGAAGTAGCTGCGGAGAAATCCGAACATCAGGAATCCTGTCTGTGGTGGTGTTCGCGGGTAGGCGAAGCGGCCGGCACCGCAGGCGGCCCGGCCACGAAATACGTTGTGTTGAATACGGAATGGTTCCCGGTTTCCCGGTCCGCCCGCCGTCCGGCACGGGGGCTGCCCGGGCCGGAATGGGATTGGGAACGGCACCGCCGGCCCTACGGGAACCTTTGATTAGACCCCGCGGAAAAGTTCGCGGAAATGTGCAGGCTCCGGCGCACAATGTCGAGTGACATGCGACATGCGGTGGCCGGCTGCAGAGGCCTAATCAGAGGAACCTGGTTCGCCCTTCGGGCGCCTGGGGATGCCGGGCGCAGGCACGCCGGCCAGCGGCCGGCTTGCGGCCATGTGGCGTAAGCGTTGCCAAGGGTCGGTAACTCGCAATGATACCTTATAATTCCTGCTGCTTCGGGCGTTTACAGCCTGAAAATACCTGTAATTCCGACGACTCCGGGGCGCCACTCCGGCGCCCCCGGTCAGGCCAAGGGCCGTGCGACTCAGCCGCCCCATGAGCCAGCCGCCGGCGCAGCCCGCGCCCCCCGCATCCGAGCATCCGAACCACCACGCCATGGCCCTCGACCTATCCGACGTCAAGCGCATCGCCCACCTGGCCCGCATCGAAACCAGCGATGACGAGGCCGCCCAGACGCTTGCGCAGCTGAACAACTTTTTCTCGCTGGTCGAGCAGATGCAGGCGGTCGACACCACCGGCATCGAACCGCTGGCCCACCCGTTGTCGGCCGTGCGCGACATGGTCCAGCGCCTGCGCGAGGACGTGGTCACCGAATCCGACCGCCGCGCCGACTACCAGCGCCCCGCGCCGGCCACCGAAGACGGCCTGTACCTGGTGCCCAAGGTCATCGAATGACCGCCGCCCGGCCCGGACCCGACGCACCCGTGCAAGCCTGTCCGCCGCCGGCCACCCGCCAGTACGCTACCCCTGATGCCAACCGACTGTCATGCCCTTTTCCGCTGATTCCGTGACCTCCCTGCGCCAGCTTGCCGATGCGCTGGCCGCGCGCTCCGTCTCCGCCGAGGAACTCGCACGCGAGTACCTGGCCCGCATCGAGCAGGCCACCGCGCTCAACGCCTTTATCCACGTCGATGCCGAGCGGACCCTGGCGCAGGCGCGCGCCGCCGATGAACGCCGCGCCCGCGGCGAGGCCGCGCCGCTGACCGGCGTGCCGATCGCGCACAAGGACGTGTTCGTCACGCGCGGCTGGCGTGCCACCGCCGGCTCGAAGATGCTGGGCAACTATGAAAGCCCGTTCGACGCCACCGTGGTCGAGCGCATGGCCGCGGCCGGCATGGTTACGCTGGGCAAGACCAATATGGACGAGTTCGCGATGGGCTCGTCCAACGAGAACTCGCATTTCGGCCCGGTGCAGAACCCCTGGGACACCAGCCGCGTGCCCGGCGGCTCGTCGGGCGGCTCGGCCGCGGCCGTGGCCGCCGGCCTGGCCCCCGCCGCCACCGGCACCGACACCGGTGGCTCGATCCGCCAGCCGGCGTCGTTCTCGGGCATCACCGGCATCAAGCCGACCTACGGCCGCGTGTCGCGCTACGGCATGATCGCCTTCGCCTCGTCGCTGGACCAGGCCGGCCCGATGGCCCATAGCGCCGAAGACTGCGCGCTGCTGCTCAACGCCATGGCCGGCTTCGACCCCAGGGACTCCACCAGCATCACGCCCGCGCAGGGCGGCGTGGACGAGGACTACACCCGCCTGCTGGGCCAGCCGCGCGCCGGCGCCACCGCCGAGCGCCCGCTGGCCGGGCTGCGCATCGGCCTGCCGAAGGAATACTTCGGCAAGGGCCTGTCGGCCGACGTCGAGCAGGCCGTGCGCGCCGCGCTGGCCGAGTATGAAAAGCTGGGCGCCACGCTGGTCGAGGTGACGCTGCCCAAGACCGAGCTGTCGATCCCGGTGTACTACGTGATCGCGCCGGC
The DNA here is from genome assembly GCA_022041995.1 of Cupriavidus necator. Lineage (GTDB taxonomy): Bacteria > Pseudomonadota > Gammaproteobacteria > Burkholderiales > Burkholderiaceae > Cupriavidus. The sequence goes on along the minus strand of CP074381.1, from coordinate 306,991 downwards.
CGAAGCCTCTTCCAACCTGTCGCGCTTTGACGGCGTGCGCTACGGCCACCGCGCGGCCGAGTACCGCGACCTGCTCGACATGTACAAGAAGAGCCGCGCCGAAGGCTTCGGCGCCGAGGTCAAGCGCCGCATCATGGTTGGCACCTATGTGCTGTCGCATGGCTACTACGACGCCTACTACCTGCAGGCGCAGAAGATCCGCCGCATCATCGCCGACGACTTCCAGCGCGCCTTCGCCCAGTGCGACGTGATCATGGGCCCGGTGGCGCCGACGGTGGCGTGGAAGCTGGGCGAAAAGACCTCGGACCCGGTGCAGATGTACCTGGCCGACATTTTCACGCTGTCGACCAGCCTGGCCGGCCTGCCCGGCATGAGCGTGCCGTGCGGCTTCGGCGATGCCGGCATGCCGGTGGGCCTGCAGCTGATCGGCAACTACTTCGACGAGGCGCGCCTGCTGCAGACCGCGCACGCGTTCCAGCAGGCAACCGACTGGCACCTGCGCCGTCCGGGCAAGGCATGAACATGACCGCGCGCTCCTCGCTGACTCTGCGCCTGATGGCCGCGGCCGCGCTGGCCGCGGCGGTGGCCGGGTGCATCCCGCTGCCGGGCGGGCTGGGCCGCTCCACGCCGATCCCCAGCCGCGATATCGACCTGGCCGGCGACTGCCGCCGCACCGAGGAAGACGGCTTCCGCGAAGACGCCCAGCTGCGCGTGTCGGACAACAGCGTGCAGCAGCTGTCGTGGAAGCTGTGGGTCGGCAAGCGCGGCTCGTGCAGCTTCAACCTGGCGGACTTCCGCCAGGTCCAGAAGAAGCCGCATATCGAGCTGCGCGCCAAAGACGGCAGCGCTTGCAAGCTGATGGTCTGGCAGGACCCGCGCCGCGTTACGCTGGCGCACGCCAACTGCCAGCAGCGCTGCACCCCCGGCATCTACGAAGAAGCCTGGCCGTGATGTTCGAGCCGGGCAGCGGCGCCTGCGCCCGCACGCGCTGAAGCCCTCGAAGCCGGTCATGACCCACGCACCCGCCACCCCGCAACGCTCACTGCGCACCGCCCGCCCGGCGGTGGCGGTGCTGCGCGCCGCGGTGGCACTGGGGCTGGGCGCATGGCTGGCCGGCGCGGCGGCGCATACGCCGGACCTGCCCGCCCCGCGCTGGCACAACCGGCGCCGCTGACGCCCGCCGGCGTGCTGGCGCCGAATGCGGTGAGCCGGGCCGCGCCAGGATCTGCGGCAACAGCATCGGTGCCCGCGCAGCGCGTCGAGCTGCGCGGCGATGCGGCCACGCCCGCGCTGACCGCCTACTGGTTCCTGCCGCGCGAAGGCACCACCGCGCGCGCGCTGCCCGTGGTGGTGGCATTGCACGGCTGCGGCGGCCTGCTGTCCGCGCGCCCCTCGCGCGCGAGCGCAGCGGGCGCCACGGGAACCGACAGGTCGGACGTTTCCGGAATGCTGCAGCAACGCTACCGCGAATACGCACACTGGCTGACCGAGCGCGGCTATGCCGTGCTGATGCCCGACAGCTTCAGCGCGCGCGGCAGGCCCCATGGCATCTGCTCCGAACCCATCGACACGCGCGGCATCGACGACCGCACGCGCCGCGCCGATGCGCTGGCCGCGCTGCGCTGGGTGGCGCAGCAGCCGGCGATCGACACCGCGCGCATCGTGCTGCTGGGCTGGTCCAATGGCGCGCAGGCAGTGCTGGCCACGGTCGATGCCAGCCGCCCGTGGCCGGCCGGCACGCCCCAGGTGGAGCGCGCCGTGGCGTTCTATCCGGGCTGCAAGCGCGCGGTGCAGCAGCACAACTACCGCCTGCGCGCGCCGATGCTGCTGATGATCGGCGGCGCCGACGACTGGACGCCCGCCACCCGCTGCGCCATGCTGCAGAGCGCGGTGCTGGCGCGCCAGCCGGACGCGCGCTTCCGGCTGGAGATCTACCCGGGCGCCTATCACGGCTTTGACGGCACCAGCGAGCTGCATATGCGCCGCGACGTGCCGGCAGGCATGCGCAAGACCCAGGGCGTCACCGTCGGCGGCGATGCGGTGGCCCGCGTGGCCGCGCTGGCCCAGCTCGACTCATGGCTTGCCAGCCCCGACCCCTGAGGGCCGGGGCAAGACCAGACTGAACACCGGGGCGGCGCCGCCGCTCCACCGCAACAGACAGAACCGAAAGAACCGAACAGGAATACCGCCATGCAATGGGAAGTGGTGATCGGCCTCGAAACGCACGCTCAGCTTTCGACGGCCTCCAAGATTTTTTCCGGCACCTCCACCGCCTTCGGGGCCGAGGCCAACACACAGGCCTCGCCGGTGGACCTGGCGCTGCCGGGCGTGCTGCCGGTGCTCAACCGGGGCGCGGTCGAGCGCGCCATCCAGTTCGGCCTGGCGATCGGCGCCACCATCGCGCCGCGCAGCATCTTTGCGCGCAAGAACTACTTCTACCCCGACCTGCCCAAGGGCTACCAGATCAGCCAGTATGAGATCCCCGTGGTACAGGGCGGCACCATCACCATCCAGGTCGAAGGCAAGAAGGGCGAGTTCTATGAAAAGACCGTCAACCTGACGCGCGCCCACCTGGAAGAAGACGCGGGCAAGTCCCTGCACGAAGACTTTGCCGGCATGACCGGCATCGACCTGAACCGCGCCGGCACCCCGCTGCTGGAAATCGTCACCGAGCCCGACATGCGCAGCGCCGCCGAAGCCGTGGCCTATGCCAAGACGCTGCACTCGCTGGTAGTGTGGCTGGGCATCTGCGATGGCAACATGCAGGAAGGCAGCTTCCGCTGCGACGCCAACGTGTCGGTGCGCCCGCTCGGCCAGAAGGAATTCGGCACCCGCCGCGAGATCAAGAACCTGAACTCGTTCCGCTTCCTGCAGCAGGCCATCGAGTACGAAGTGCAGTGGCAGATCGCCGAGATCGAGGACGGCCGCAAGATCCAGCAGGCCACCGTGCTGTTCGACCCGGAAACGGGCGAAACGCGCGCCATGCGCACCAAGGAAGACGCGCACGACTACCGCTACTTCCCCGACCCCGACCTGATGCCGCTGGAGATCGACGCGAGCTGGATCGAGCGCGTACGCGGCGAACTGCCGGAACTGCCGGCGGCAATGCAGGCGCGCTTTGTCTCGCAGTACGGCCTGTCGGCCTATGACGCCACCACGCTGACCGCCACCAAGGCATTCGCCACGTACTACGAGGCCGTCGTGGCCGGTGCCGGCGCCGCCAACGCCAAGCCCGCGGCCAACTGGCTGATGGGCGACGTGGCCTCGCAGCTGAACCGCGAAGGCATCACCATCGACGCCGCACCGGTCACGCCGGCGCAACTGGCCAGCCTGCTCGCGCGCATCGCCGATGGCACAGTGTCGAACAACACCGCCAAGAAGGACGTGTTCCCGGCGATGTGGGCCGGCGAGCACGGCGGCGATGCCGACGCCATCATCGCGGCCAAGGGCCTGAAGCAGATGTCCGACACCGGCGAGCTGGAGAAGATCATCGACGACGTGCTGGCGGCCAACGCCAAGTCGGTCGAGGAATTCCGCTCGGGCAAGGAGAAGGCGTTCAATGCGCTGGTCGGGCAGGCGATGAAGGCCACCAGGGGCAAGGCCAATCCGGCGCAGGTGAATGAGCTGCTGAAGAAGAAACTGGGGTAATGGGGCAAGGGCGGGCTGACAGGACCAGCGAACCGCCAGCGGCAGGCGTATCCTACTGGCCTGCCCTAAGCGTCAGGAGATCCCCATGAGCTGGTCCGCCCACCAATACGTCGCCTTCGAAGACGAACGCACCCGCCCGGTCCGCGACCTGGTGGCTGCCATCCCCAATGCGATCGCGCGCAGCGCGGTGGATATCGGCTGCGGACCGGGCAACTCTACCGAGGTGCTGCTGGCACGCTATGCGGGGGCGTCGGTGACCGGGCTGGACAGCTCGCAGGACATGATCGACGCGGCGCGCAAGCGCCTCCCCGACGTGCAGTTCCGCGTGGCCGACATCGGCGCCTGGGACGAGGCCGGACCCTATGACGTGATCCTGGCCAATGCCGTGCTGCAGTGGCTGCCTGACCACGCCAGCCTGTTCCCGGCACTGGTATCCAGGCTCGCTCCCGGCGGCACGCTGGCCGTGCAGATGCCGGACAACCTGGAAGAACCCGCGCACCGGCTGATGCGCCAAGTGGCGGCGCAAGGCCCGTGGGCGGAAAAGCTCGCCGGCGCCAGCAAGGCTCGCGCCGAGCGCGCCCGGCGCAGTGGTACTACGAGCTGCTGCGCCCGCTGTGCCAGCGCGTGGACGTATGGCTGACCGTGTACCACCATCCGCTGGCGGGCGGCCCGGCCGCGGTGGTGGAGTGGTTCAAGGGCAGCGGCCTGCGCCCCTTCCTGCAGCCGCTGGACGAGGCCGGGCGCGCCGCCTACCTGGCACGCTACCAGGCCGAGATTGCCAAGGCGTACCCGGCGCTGCCGGACGGGTCGGTGCTGCTGCCGTTCCCGCGCCTGTTCATCGTCGCCACGCGCTGAGACCCTGCAACATCGAAGCGGCCTGCCACAAGCTGTGGGAGGGAGCTCAGGCCAGGTCCAGCACGCTCATGGTGGCGTTCAGCCGGCTGACCAGCACGGATTCACCGTGGACGTCGGCAAAGACATCTGCCTCCACCACGATGATCGCGCGGCCGGACTTGAGCACATCGGCACGGCAGCGCAGCCGTTCGCTGCGCACGGCCCTGAGCAGGTTGATCTTGAACTCCGCGGTGACCACGTGCTGGCCAGCCTCCAGGATGGTGGATGCCGCCGCGCCCGCGGTATGGTCCGCCATGGTGGCCTGCACGCCCGCATGGACGATGCCGCCATGCTGCAGGTGGCGCGGCGTGATGGCCAGCGTGGATTCGCACCAGCCGGGCCCGCAGTCCGCCAGCGTGATGCCGACTTCGTTGACGAAAGCGGCCTGGCGGAAGCCCGCCTCGATGGTGTCGCGCAGCAGAAGCCGTTCCTGTTCGGTGGTCATGGCTGTTCCTTGTCGGGTCACTGCATCACCGGGATGTGCGCATTCCAGCGTGAAGGCGCCGGGCTGTCAACCATCCATGCGCCTTTTACGCCGCGTAAAAGCGGGCCGGCGTGCTGTCGCCTACACTGGAAGCATCCGCGACCCGCATGCGCGCCTGACCGCATGCAGCCCGCCATGATCGCCGACGACCATCCCCCACCCTACGCAGCAAGACGCGGCCCGCCGCCGCCTTTGCCGCGCTGACGCAGGCAAGCCTGGCGCGCATCGAAGCAAGGTTGGACCAGTTGTTGCGCCGCGACGAGCCCGAAGACCTGCACGCGCTGCGTGTGGCGGTACGCCATGCGCGCGCGGTGCTCTGGGCCCTGGGGCCGTCGTTGCCGCGGCAGGAGCGCGATCGCTGGAAACATGACCTGCGCATGCTGGCGCACGCCACCAGCGACGTGCGCGACTGGGACGTATTCCTGGCCGAAACCATTGCCCCGGCACGCGAACTGGAACCGGACGATACTGTGCTGTCGGCCATCGCCGACACTGCCCGTGAGCGCCGCGACACCGCACGTACAACCATGCTGTCGGCCCTGTCCGGCTACCGTGACTGGCCCCTGCCCGCGCTGCATCGCGACCTGGCGCACCTGGCCCATCTGGCCGCCCGCACCCGCAATGATGGTGGCCGCCTCGGGCCCTTTGCGCGCAAGCGCGTGCGCCGCGGCCGCAAGCGCCTGCGCGCGCTGGCAAAGGCTGCACGCCGCGGCGATCCCCGCGCGGTGCATGCGCAGCGCATCGCCGGCAAGCGACTGCGCTATGTGATCGAGGCGTTCGCGCCGGTGCTGCCATCCCGCTACGCCAGGGACCTGCATCGCAAGCTGGTCAAACGGCAGGCGAAGCTCGGCCGCATTGTCGACGGCATGGTCGCACGCCGCCTGCTGGCCGATTGCCTGCAGGCGCAGGCAATGCCGGACGAGGCGCCGCGCCCGCTGCCCGGCGCCAGCTGACCACCCCGCCCGCCATGGCGGCCTGCCCACCGCGTGCCACGCCAACGGCACCCGATCTGCGACAATACCGCCATGACTGCTCCCCAGGTTCCCATTGCCGCCATCGCCACCGCGCCCGGACGCGGCGGCATCGGCGTGGTGCGTGTGTCGGGCCCCGATGTCGGCCCCGTGATGCGCGCCGTCTGCGGCCAGGCGTTGAAGCCGCGCCACGCCACCTACCTGCCCTTCCTCGATGGCCATGGCAAGGTCATCGACCACGGCCTGGCGCTGTATTTCCCGGCGCCCAATTCCTATACCGGCGAGGAAGTGCTCGAGCTGCAGGGCCACGGCGGCCCGGTGGTGATGCAGATGCTGCTGACGCGCTGCCTGCAAGCGGGCGACGGCATCGGCCTGCGCCTGGCAGAGCCCGGCGAGTTCACGCGGCGCGCCTTCCTCAACGACAAGCTCGACCTGGCCCAGGCCGAGGCTGTAGCCGACCTGATCGAAGCCAGCACCGAGGCCGCGGCGCGCTCAGCGGCGCGTTCGATGGAGGGCGAGTTCTCCAACGCCATCCGCCAGCTTGTGGATAAGGTCATCCACCTGCGCATGCTGGTGGAAGCCACGCTGGACTTCCCCGAAGAAGAGATCGATTTCCTGGAGCAGTCCGACGCCCGCGGCCAGCTTGCCACCATCCGCGCCGAACTGGGCGGCGTGCTGGCGCAGGCGCGCCAGGGCGCGCTGCTGCGCGAGGGCCTGTCGGTGGTGCTGGCGGGCCAGCCCAACGTGGGCAAGTCGTCGCTGCTGAACGCGCTGGCCGGTGCGGAGCTGGCCATCGTCACGCCCATCGCCGGCACCACGCGCGACCGCGTGCGCGAGACCATCCAGATCGACGGCATCCCGCTGCATATCATCGACACCGCCGGCCTGCGCGAGCACACCGCCGACGAAGTCGAGCGCATCGGCATCGAACGCACCTGGGACGCCATCCGCCGGGCCGATATCGTGCTGCACCTGGTCGACGCCACCGACTACCTGCGCCACGGCCTGTCAGAGATTGACAACGCCATCGACGACCAGCTCAGCGGCCAGCTGCCGCCGGGCTCGCCGATCGTGCGCATCGTCAACAAGATCGACAAGGCGCCCGCGGTTGGCGATATCGTCTTCGGCGGCAACCGCCCGCACGTGGTCGCGGCCAACGGCCCCAACCCGACCGAGATCTGGATCTCGGCACGCACCGGGTCCGGCATTGAACTGCTGCGCCGCGAGCTGCTGCGGCTGGTGGGCTGGCAGTCAGGCAATGAAGGCAACTTCCTGGCGCGGGAACGGCATCTCACCGCGCTGCGGCAGGCGCAATCGCACCTGGATGTGGCGGCCGAGCAGAGCGAGCGCCAGGCGCAGGCGCTGGACCTGTTTGCCGAAGAACTGCGGCTGGCGCAGGAGCACCTGAACAGCATTACCGGCGAGTTCACCAGTGATGATTTGCTGGGGACGATTTTTACGCGGTTTTGTATCGGGAAGTAAGCGGAATCCCAGGTCCGCGATGCCGCTCCTGGAAAACCTGCGGAGAAGAGCATTACGCAGATTGAGCGTGAACAGCGTCAGCTGCAAAACAAATCAGCAAGGCCACACCGGAAGATCTCTGACCCGACAGAAGCTGCTGCTACCTGCATGCGCCTCCTCCTCATCACCTTCGGTACCCAGGGCGACTGCCGCCCCATCGTCGCGCTGGGCCTCGGCCTGCGCGCCGCCGGCCACGACGTGCTGATGCTGGGCGAACGCTCGGCGGCCCCGCTCGCGGCAGAGCACGGCCTGGCCTTTGCCCCGATGGCAGGCGATATCCAGCAGACGCTGGCGCCGGGCGGCGCGCTGCACAAGCTGATGACCGAAGGCGGCAACGTCGCCGAGGCCACGCGGGCATTCGCGCGCATCGCCGAGGACAACACCGAGGCGTGGATGGCACAACTGGCGGAGGCCGCGCGCGCTGCCGATGGCATCGTGTTCTCGGGGCTGACGGCATATGTGGCGCTGTCGGTGGGCGAGCAGCTGGGCAAGCCGGTGATCGGCGCGGGCATGTTCCCGATCTCGCCGACGCGGGCCTTTCCGTCCGCGCTGCTGCCGCCGTTCAGGATGCCGGGGTGGGCCAATCGCGCCAGCCACCACGTGATCAACTTCGTGCTGTGGCGCATGTTCCGTACCGCTACCAATGCCGCGCGGTCCAGGCTGTTCGGCGCGTCAGCGCGCAAGGCGATGTGGGCGAATTTTCCGACGCTGTATGCGATGTCGCCACACCTGGTGCCGCGTCCGCATGACTGGCATGACAACTGGCTGGTGAGCGGCGCGTGGACCATGCCGCCGCAGCCGGACTGGCAAGCGGACGCGCCGCTGCGCGACTTCCTGGCGGCCGGCGAGGCGCCGCTGTATATCGGCTTTGGCAGCATGGCGGGCTTTGACCGGCACAAGGTGATGACGGCGCTGATGCAGGCGGTCGATGGCCGGCGCGCGCTGTTCTATCCGGGCTGGAGCGGCATCGACGTGGCGGCGTTGCCATCCAACTTCCACGTGGTGGGCGCCACCCCGCATGACTGGCTGTTGCCGCGCGTGTCGGCGGCAATCCATCACGGCGGTGCGGGCACCACGCATGCGGCCGCGGCGGCGGGGGTGCCGGCGATTGTGCTGCCGTTTGCGGGCGACCAGTTCTTCTGGGCGGGCCGGCTGGCGGCGCTGGGCGTGGCGCCGCGCTATGTCGCCGGGCACAAGATCGACGCGCCGCGGCTGGCGTCGATGATCGCCTTTGCCGGGCAACCGGCCACGCGCGAACGGGCCGCCAGGCTGGGCCGAGCGATGGCTGCCGAGCGCGGCGTCGACAATGCCGTGGCGGCGATTGAGCGCTTTTGCGGCAGGCAGGGCGCATAATCCCGTTCCGCCTTCCGCATTCACTGACGCAGGACCTTCCGATGTTGAACCGTACCCAGCAAATCCTTATTGCCATCGTCGCCGTGGCTGTCCTTGGCATGTTGTGGTTTGCCGGCAATGACCGCCGCGACGATGTCGGCGGTGCCGCGCCCGAGGCACAGGCCGAAGCCAGCGCGGTGCCGGCCAGCGTCGTGCGCGGGGTGCCGCGCGATGGCACGCTCGACCCGATCAGCATCGACCCGGAGCGCCCCGCGGACCGGCTGCCGCAGCTCCAGGCCGACACGCTGCTGAAGGACTACCGCGACAACCCCAAGGAAGCCGACACCCGCTACCTGGGCCAGTACCTGATCGTCGAAGGCGTCGCCAGCGGCATTCGCCGCGAGGCGACCAGGTCTTTGTCGATATCCGCACCAACGATCCCGGCGTGAATGTGCGCGCACTGCTGCTGCAACGCCAGATCTGCGGCCCGGCAGGGCGGGTGTGCGGGGTGGAAGCCCGAGCCACCATGGTGCGGCGCGGCCAGAAAGTGGCGCTGGAATGCAACGGCGCGGGGCTGGCGGATGGCGCACCGCTGCTGCGCGACTGCCTGCTGCGCGGCGGCGCCAACTGATCGCCCCATCCAAGCTTCCGGAGTCCCGCCATGCAATCCGTTCTGTCCGTCCTTGCCATCCTGATCATGGTGGCCACCATCGTCGGCGTGGTCTCGCCCGCCTGGCTCAGCCAGACGCTGTTTGGCGGCAGACCCGTCACGCGGCTGCAGGTCGCAGTCATTGGGGTCTGCCTTGCCGGGCTTTGCCTGGTGCTGGTGGGCCGGCTGGCGCAAGGCGGCGGCGCGGGCGGCTGAGGCGCCACCCCGGCGCAGAAGCGGCCGTTTTGCGCCTCTGTTTGGACGATTGGATCGGCGTACCGGCGCCTACAGTGTGAAGGTATGCGGTGGCCACTGCGTCTTGCGTGGCAGCCCGCCCCAGCCACACAGGACATCCATGTACAAAGCTCTGCTGGCCGCAGGCCTTGGCCTGCTGATCACCGGTTGCTCGACCTACCAGGCAGTGACCCCGGTCGACCGGCCCGACCGCACCGATCCCCTGGTCGCGTTCCAGGTGCCGGCCGGCGGCGGCCCGCTGGGCCACTACGGCGCCAACGGCACGCTGCTGTGCGTAGTGGTGAACCCGGTCACGGGCAATGACTTTGTCGAGAACTTTCTCTCATCGCTGCGGCGGCGCAATTTCGAGGTGAAGGTGCTGCAGCCGCAGACCTCGATCGCGGCATGCCCGGTGGTGGCGCTGTACACGGCGCGCAGCGCGTGGTACTGGACTGCCTACCTGAACAGCGCGGACATCACCGTGTTCCGCAACGGCGACCGCGTCGGCAAGGCCATCTATAGCGCCAACCGCAGCGCGGGCGGGCTCAACCTGAGCAACTTCGTGCAGCCGTCGTCCAAGCTGGATGAACTGGTCGAACAGCTGTTCCCCGGCATGCTGCCGCCGCCCCCGCCGCCGCGGGAACGGCCGACCCAGCGGCCTAGCCTGTCTGCAGTCAACCGGAGGGCCGGACCATGCCGCTCCGCGCAGCATCTTGCCGGGCGCAGCCGCGCCTGGCCCAGCGTACCCGGATCAGCGCTCCAGCCGGCCCAGGCGCACCACGGTCACGCCCGGGCGCAACTGGCGCAGCGACGGCATCACCAGCACGCAGTCCGGATACGGCGTCACCACTGGCTCGCCGTCGCGCCAGCCGATTACGGTCCCGGCCTCGGTAAAAGTCTCCAGCCCGGTGTAGGGGCCGGCAAAGCGGAAGTCCATGCTGGTGGCCACCACCGGCTCGGTCACGCGCACCACGCGCTGCGTGGCGGGCAGCGGCTGCAGCCAGCCCGCGGGCAAGTCGCTTTCATCGATCACGCCGGCATGCAGCAGGAAGCGCGCGGTGCTGTCCTGCGCCACGGTCACGGCGGCGGGCTCCCAGTGCTGGCCGCATTCGATCAGCAGTGCATTGCGCGGGCTGGCGGCATCGCCAAAGCCATCGTAGTCGCGCATGCGGCGGCCTTCGGGGTGGCCTTCGTCGACGATCACATCGGCCGGCGCGCCCAGCGCGCGCGCCAGGGCGATGCCCTTGTCGAGCGGGCCGGATACGATCAGCGGCCGGCTTTTCTCGTGCATCGAATGCAGGTCCAGCAGCAGGTCGACGGTATCGATCACCGGGCGCATGGCGCGCGCGCGCGCAACTCCGATGAATCCAGGCTGGCGTCATCCAGCACCCTGGCGGTCCATACGCGGTTGAAATCCTGGTCGACAAAGCGCGATGCGTCGGGCCTGGCGGCATCGAAGCTGTGGTACGCATCGACGTTGGCAAATGCCAGCGTCAGCCGGCCGCGGCGGGGGCGCAGGCCGTGGTCCAGCAGCGCCTTGACGGCGATGGCGCCACAGACCTCGTTGCCGTGGGTCAGCGCGTTGACCATCACGTGCGGGCCGGGCTGGCCGCTGTCGAAGGTGAACAGGTAGGGGATGCCGGTGTTGCCGGCCGCGCAGGCGCGGATGTCGGGGAATGCGACATCGACGGGGTAGGCCTCGGTCGGTGCGGTGGGCTGGGTCATGGGAATCGGTGCGTTCAGGGTGCCTGGCGGGTCGGTGCCGCCGGGTCGTGTTCTGGGGATCAGGTTGAGGATGGGCGGCGGGGTCTTGCCAGCGCCGCCCGCCTCATCACTCGTGAATGCCGGCCGTCTGCACGATGGTGCGATAGCGCCCCGTCTCGCGCCTGATAAAGCTGCCGAACTGCGCCGGATTGGCCGGCGCCACTTCCACACCGGCTTCTGCCAGTTTCTTCTTCACATCCGGCATGGCCAGCACCGCCTGCATCTCGGTGTTCAGGCGCTCCACCACCGCCTGCGGCAGCCTGGCCGGGCCCATCAGGCCGAACCACACGCCCATGTCGACGCCTTGAGCGCGGGCGTCTCGGCCAGCGCGGGCACGTTCGGCGCCACCGGCGAGCGCCTGGCGTTGGTCACGCCGTAGGCCTGCACGCGGCCGGCCTGGATATGCGGCAGCGCCGACGACAGCACCATCACCGCCAGGTCGATCTGGCCGCCGAGCAGGTCGGTGGCCATCGCCGACGCGCCCTTGTAAGGCACATGCGTGATATTGACCTGGCCCTGCTGCTTGATCAGCTCGCCGGCCAGGTTCAGCGGCGTGCCCACGCCCGAGGAGGCATACGACAGCTTGCCCGGCTGCGCCCTGGCCAGCGCAATCAGCTCGGCGGCGTTCTTCGCGGGCAGGCCGGGCTTGCCGACCAGCACCATCGGCTGGGTGCCGACGAAGGTCACCGGCGCCAGGTCCTTCTCGCCGTCGTAGCGCACGGCGGGGTTGGTCAGGCGGGCGATCGACACTTCACTGCCCGAGCCCATCAGCAGGGTGTAGCCGTCGGCCTCGGCCTTGACCACCTTGGCCGCGCCGATGGTGCCGCCGGCGCCGCCCAGGTTCTCGATCACCACGCTCTGGCCCAGGCGCTTGCCCAGCTCCGGGGCGATGGTTCTTGCCACCAGGTCGACGCTGCCGCCAGCGGTGTAGCCCACCACCAGCGTGATCGGTTTGGCGGGCCAGGCGGAGGCAACGGCGCCGGCGGAAGCGGCAAGGCAGAGTGCGGCAGCGGCCGCGCGCAGGATGGTCTTCATGGTCTTGGCTCTGGGGTCCCGGAATGGTTGTTGTGGACCGATGGTAGTGAGCGCGGAACCGGCCCGGCGTGCAGCTTTGGCAAGGGCGGTTGCCGATTCGGCAATGGTGGCCGAAGGCGCATCAGCGCGGTGCCTGCACCGCCGCCCGCCAGAAGGCCTCGGCCAGCGCGCGCATCGGCGCGCGCTGGCGGTACAGGCGGATATCGAGCGCGAGGTCGCCGCCATCATCGCCGCGTACGCCGCCGATGGCACGCACCAGGCGCCCCGCGTGCAGGTCGTCGGCAATCAGCCGCGCCGGCAGCCAGGCCAGGCCCATGCGCTGGCGCACCATCTCGTGCACCGACTCGGCAAAGTCGCTGACCGCGATCACGTCCAGCCGCGGTGCCAGCTTGCGGCGCGCGATCTCCTGGTTGACCATGCGGCCGAGTGTCAGGGTCTCGGCGTAAGCGATCATGGGCACCGGCTTCGCCGCAGCCTTGCCGGTCGCCAGCCGGTGCAGCGGCGCGCCGCGCGCATCGGCGGCGCTCACGCACACCAGCCGCTCCACGCCGGCCAGGTGGAACTGGTAGCGCGCGTCGTCCAGCATCACCGGCAGGTCCGGCGGGCTGTAGCAAAGCAGGAAATCGGCATCGCCCTCGGCAAACATGGCCAGCGCGTCATGCATCGGGAAGGTCGACAGCCGGGTGCGGAAGCCGGCCGCCGCGGGGTCGTGCCGCAGCGCCTCGCGCAGGCCCGCCAGCCACGCCGGCACCATCGAGCGCGCCAGGGTCTTGCCGGTGGCAATGGTGACCGTGCTGGCGTCGGCGCGGTGCGCGGCGCGCAGCGCCAGGCGGGTCTCGTCCAGCGTGCGCAAAGCGCTCTGCGCCGCTTCCAGGAACTGGCGGCCCTCGGCGGTCAGCCGTACCGGGAACGCGCTGCGGTCGATCAGCGGGGCGCCGGCCCAGACCTCAAGCGCCTGCATGCGCCGGCCAAACGCGGGCGGGGTCACGTTGCGCAGCTCGGCGGCGCGCGCCAGGCTGCCGGCCTGGGCCAGGCAGACGAAGTCTTCGAGCCAGCGGATATGCATGGAAGGCGGACCGTTGAGGGTGGAGCGGCAATGCCCTCATTATCGGCAAAACCGGCCGCCACCTTTGCCTGCCGCATTCGTCGGTTAGAATTTTTCGCATGACACTGATCCGGCGCCGCACCCCCTCGTCCCCGACCAGCCAGGCGTCCGACACCATGCCGCCCGCCCCGGAATACACCATCGACGAACTGGCGCGCGTGGCCGGCACCACGGTGCGCAACGTGCGCTCCTACCAGGACCGCGGCCTGATCGATCCGCCGCAGCGGCGCGGGCGCGTGGGCATCTACACGCAGGCGCACCTGGGGCGGCTCAAGCTGATCCACCACCTGCTGGCGCGCGGCTATACGCTGGCCAATATCACCGAGCTGCTCAAGGCCATCGTCGAAGGGCACGACCTGCGCTCGATCCTGGGGCTGGAAACCGCCATCAGCAGCCCGTGGACCAGCGAGACGCCGCGGCACTACTCCTACCTGGCGCTGGCACGGCTGTTCGGGCGCGCGATCTCGCGCCCGGCGCTGGCCAAGGCGATCTCACTGGGGCTGCTGGAGCCGGACGGCCTGGGCTATCTCGCGCGCAGCCCGCGCGCGCTGGCCGCGGGCGCGGAGATCGCCCAGGCGGGCTTTGCGCTGGAAGACGTGCTGGAGATCATCGCCCAGTCGCGCGGGCATTTCCAGGCGGTATCGGACCATATCGTCGCTACCGTGGTGCGCGAGCTGGACCGCTTTGGCGTTGGCAAGCTGCCGCCGCCGCAGGACGTGCCGCGGCTGGTGGACATCCTGTGGCGCATCCGCCCGCTGGCGCTGGTGATGGCGGAGACGGAGATGATGCGGGCGCTCGAGATCTCGGCCAACAAATACCTGGGGGACCGGGTGGCGGCGATCATCGAGCATTTGCATGATGAGGAAGGCGGGGGCGGCGGGAAGCCATGATCCCGCGCCGGTCTGCTCCCCTCCCCCGCGGTACAGACCGGGGACACAGGTGACAGGCGTGCGAGGACATGGTTGACGCTTCCGGGCACAGTCAGCCCGCTGCGCTACCTCGCCGCCCTTCCCCGCACCGACTCCTCCAGCAACGACCGCAACTTCGCCAGCGCGCCCGGATCGCCGTGCGCGGCTGAGCGCGCATACCAGATCTTGGCCTGCTCGAGATCCCGGTCGACCACCCCGGGCTCACCGTGCTCGTAGTAGCTGCCGACGATGTATTGCGCGCCGCCGTCGCCGGCACTGGCGGCGCGGCTGTACCACATGAACGCCTGTCCGTAGTCGCGCGGCACGCCCCGGCCAGTGAAGTAATTCGTCGCCAGCGCCATCTGCGCCTGCACATGCCCGCCCTGTGCGGCCAGTGCATACCAGCGGTTGGCTTGCTCCAGTGACTTCGGCACCAGTTCGCCGCGCTCATAAAGGTCGCCCCAGGTGTACTGCGCATGCGTCATCTGGTTGTCGGCCGCTTTTTTCAGCCAGACCAGCGCCTCCTGCGGGCGGGCGGCAGTGCCCTCGCCGCGCAGCAGCATCATTGCGTAGTTGAATTGGGCCAGACGGTTGCCCAGCCGGGCGGCATCGGCAAAGCCGCGCAGGGCCTGGTCGAAGTTGCCCGCTTCATACGCGGTGACCGCGTCGCGGGTCTGGGCCTGCGCGGGGGCAGGCGGCTGCGGTGCGGAGGCTGCCGGCTGCATCCACAACAGCCATGCGGCGGCGGCGCCGGCGAGCAGGGCGGCAATCGGGGGGCGGGCAATCGACATGGCGGACTCCGGGCACGGCGCCTTCCTGATTCCAGTGTAGGAGTCAGGACACCGCGCCGGTAGGCAGGCGCGGAATCGCCAGAATATCCATGCGAATAATCAATCGGCCACAATAGCTGCCGCCATCATTCGTCGAACAGATAAAATCAGGTCTTCAGATCCACCCGGCCCGATGCAGCCGCCGCCACAGTCCCCCGCAGGCGACCGCGGTCACGCCGATCACCACCGGGTAGGCGAAGGGGATTTTCAGCTCAGGCATAAAATTGAAGTTCATGCCATACAGGCTGAAGATCACGGTCGGGATCGCCAGGATTGCGCCCCAGCCGGCCAGGCGCTTGACCACCTCGTTCTGGCCCACGGTGACGAGGGCCAGGTTGACCTGCACGGCGGTGGTCAGCATTTCGCGCACCACGTCGAGGGTGCGCACCAGCCGGCTGGCGTGGTCTTCGATGTCGCGGAAATAAGCGCGCAGCTCCTTTGGCACCAGGTCCTCGTGCAGCCGGATCAGCTGGCCGCACATGTCTTCCACCGGGCTGACCGCATTGCGCAGGCGCAGCACCTGGCGCTTGATCTGGTACAGGCGCTCGATCGCCGCGCGGTCGAACTCGTCGCGGAAGATGCCCTGCTCCAGCGCCTCGAAGGTGTCTTCCAGGCGCGTGACGATGGGCATGTAGTGGTCGACGATAAAGTCCATCAGCGCGTACAGCACATAGCCCGGGCCATTGGCCAGGCCGTGCGGGTCGTGCTCGCAGCGCTCGCGCACGGGCGCATAGGTGCTGCTGACACCGTGGCGCACCGAAACCACGTAGTTTGGGCCGACAAAGAGATGGGTCTCGCCGACCACGACTTCATCTTCCACCAGTTGCGCCGTGTTGAGCACCACGAAGACCGAATCGCCGTAGGACTCGAGCTTGGGGCGCTGGTGCGCATCGAGCGCATCTTCCACCGCCAGGTCGTGCAAGCCGAACGCCTGCTGGGCCTGGCGCAGCAGCGCGAGGTCAGGCTCATGCAAGCCCAGCCAGACAAAGGTGCCCGGCACCCTCAGCACTGCGGGGATCTCCTCCATGCCCACCGTGCTGAGCCGCTTGCCCTGCCGGTAGGCCACGCAATTGACGATGGCGCCCATGAAAACTCCGCTGATCAGATGGCGCAATCGTAACAAGCCTTTACGCTGCGCCGGACTCGATGCGCGTTGCCTCGCGCGGCAAACCACGCTGGCCGCACTTGCCCCGCGCTACGGTGTGCCGTACACGCGCATATGGAACCCACGCGCCACCTGCTGTACATATCGATCCAATTGTTACAGTTCGCGACAGATACGAAGTTAGAATGTGGCATTTCCACGGTCACCCGGCTATGTCCCAGAAGAAATCGCCACGCTTCGAGCTGCGCAGTGGCAACGTAGACGCCCTCCTTCTCGCCCTCCAGACCGCCGACATGGCTGCGCTGCGGGATGACCTCCTCTCCCGCTTTGAAGCCACCCCGACTTCTTCTCCAATGACGTGATCGCGCTGGACCTGCGCGCGCTGGAAGATGACAGCGAAGTCGCGCTTGGCACCGTGATCGAGACCCTGGCCACGCTCAAGGCCCGCGCCATCGGCGTGGTGGCCCGCCCCGGCCAGCGCGAGTGGGCCGAGCGCTTCGGCCTGCCGCTGCTGGACAGCCAGGCCCGCCGCGGCAGTGGCGCCGACCGCGCCACCGACCGCGCCGCCGAGGCCAGGGCCGCAGCCGCGGCGGAACAGGCCGCCGCCGAACAGGCCGCGCGCGAGGAATCCATCCGCGCCGCCGCGCAGGCCGCCACCGACGCCGCCGTGACCGCTGCCATCCGCCAGACCCAGACCATGCTGATCGACAAGCCGCTGCGCTCGGGCCAGCAGGTCTACGCGCAGGGCGACGTGGTCATCCTGGACGTGGTCAGCTACGGCGCCGAGGTGATCGCCGAAGGCAACATCCATATCTATGCTCCGCTGCGCGGCCGTGCGCTGGCGGGCGTCAAGGGCAACACCGGCGCGCGCATCTTCAGCACGTGCATGGAGCCTGAACTGATTTCCATCGCCGGCATCTACCGGACCGCGGAGCAGACGCTTCCGGCCGATGTGCTCGGCAAGACCGCCCAGGTGCGCCTGGCCGATGAAAAACTGATCCTCGAAGCGCTGCGGCTCAAGTAACCGCGGCAGCCCTCGGGACCGAATCGCAGAGAGCGCAAGCTTCAACTTATTACTGGACCAAAGAGCCATGGCAAAAATCATCGTTGTGACCTCCGGCAAGGGAGGCGTCGGCAAGACCACCACCAGCGCCAGCTTTGCCGCCGGCCTGGCCCTGCGCGGCCACAAGACTGCCGTGATCGACTTCGACGTCGGCCTGCGCAACCTTGACCTGATCATGGGTTGCGAGCGCCGCGTGGTGTACGACCTGATCAACGTGGTGCAGGGCGAAGCCAACCTGCGCCAGGCGCTGATCAAGGACAAGAAGTGCGAGAACCTGTTCATCCTGCCGGCCTCGCAGACGCGCGACAAGGATGCGCTCACGCGCGACGGCGTCGAGAAGGTCATCAACGGCCTGATCGAGATGGATTTCGAATACATCGTCTGCGACTCGCCCGCCGGCATCGAGTCGGGCGCGCTGATGGCGATGTACTTCGCTGACGAGGCGCTGATCGTGACCAACCCGGAAGTGTCGTCGGTGCGCGATTCGGACCGCATCCTGGGCATCCTGGCGTCCAAGACCAAGCGCGCCAGCGAAGGCGGCGACCCGATCAAGGAACACCTGCTGATCACCCGCTACAACCCCAAGCGCGTGCATGGCGGCGAAATGCTGTCGCTGACCGACATCCAGGAAATCCTGCGCATCAAGCTGATCGGCGTGGTGCCTGAGTCTGAAGCCGTGCTGCACGCTTCCAACCAGGGCACGCCCGCCATCCACCTGGAAGGCAGCGACGTGTCGGATGCCTACAGCGACGTGGTGGACCGTTTCCTCGGCAAGGACAAGCCGATGCGTTTCACCGACTACCAGAAGCCGGGTCTGCTCTCCCGCATCTTCGGCAACAAGTAACGGTCAAGGAGGGCTCACCCCATGTCGATCCTTTCCTTCCTGCTGGGAGAGAAGAAGAAGTCCGCGTCGGTCGCCAAGGAGCGGCTGCAGATCATCCTGGCGCACGAGCGCACCGGCCATTCCGCGCCCGCCGACTACCTGCCCGCGCTGCAGCGCGAGCTGGTGGCGGTGATCTCCAAGTACGTCAAGATCGGCGACCAGGACCTGCGCGTCAGCCTGGAACGCCAGGACAACCTCGAGGTGCTCGAGGTCAAGATCGAGATCCCGCAGAACTGAGGACGGATTCCCGGCGCTGCCGGATTCGTTCCTCCTCCTTCGGTTTTCCCGCACTTCCCGTCTTTCCGCCGACCGCGGCGCCGCTTGCGCGCCGGGGTCGGCCGGCCTCCGTTTCCCCCGCCATGCCCCCGCCAGCCAGTCTGCAGGCCACCTTGCGATTTGCGGCAATGCACCAACTCAGAATTGTGTAGCGGCGAGACAACGGATTTGCACCAAAATCCTGCTTGAAAGCGCAGCTTCGCGGAGTTTTGTGTCCTTGTAGCTGTCGTTTTGTTAAATTTTCGCGGGCGTTTACACGAAACGTAGACCTTTTATCCCCGCCGTGATCCGGCGGTGAGCACAATACAAGACAGAAAAGGAGCTCCATGAAGAAATCGGCCATCGTCCTCGCAGCCGGCAGCCTGTTGGCAGGTTCGGCGTTCGCACAATCGTCCGTTACCCTGTACGGAATCGTTGACCAGAGCCTGCGCTTCACCACGAACGCCAACGCCAACAACGATCACCTGTTCGAACTGACCAACGGCGCGGTCACCAACAGCCGCTGGGGCCTGAAGGGCAGCGAAGCCCTGGGCAACAACCTGAAGGCGATCTTCCAGCTGGAAGGCGGCTTCGATCCGGATACCGGCCGTTCCAACCAGGCCAGCGCCACCAACCCGAATGGCCGCCTGTTCGGTCGTCAGGCTTACGTTGGCCTGTCGGGTGACTTCGGCACGATCAAGCTGGGCCGCCAGTACACCGAAGGCTTTAACTTCTTCGGCGACTACGATCCGCTGACCATCGGCAACTACACCGCCAACGCCTGGCCGTTCTTCCTGACCCAGTTCCGCAGCGACAACGTGGTCAGCTACGGCGGCAAGTTCGGCGGCCTGGACGTGGGCGCCAGCTACGGCTTCGGCGAGCAGCCGGGCAGCATGACCAAGAACCAGTACTGGGGCACCCGTGCCGCGTACTCGTACGGTCCGTTCGGCATCGGCGGCGTGTACCAGGAAATCCGCGACATCAACGGCAACAAGCAGCAAATGTGGGGCGCTGCCGGTAAGTACGCATTTGGCCCGGCCAAGCTGTTCGTGGGCTACGTCGGCGGCAAGGACCGCACCGGCGTGATCGACAACGGGTTCCTGAACAACTCGGCTGCCGCGCCTGCTCCGGCCGTGGTCACGGCTGGCGCTGCCAGCAACCCGCGCAAGGACACCATCGGCTACATCGGCCTGACCTACCAGGCCACCCCGGCCCTGGCGCTGACCGGCGTGTTCTACGGCGACTACGTCGAGAACAAGAACGGCGTGAACGACAACAACGGCCGCCGCTACACCGGCGTGCTGCTGGCCGAGTACTCGCTGTCCAAGCGCACCCAGGTCTACGGCACGGTTGACTTCAACAAGGTTTCGGGCGGCACCACCACCGAATTGCCGGGCCGCAACAACCAGACTGGCGCTGCCCTCGGTATCCGCCACATCTTCTGATCGACATCTGATCAGCGGTGTACCTGGCAAAAGGCACCTTCGGGTGCCTTTTTTCATGGGCGCGGCCGGCGCCGCAGCCACAGGTACCAGCCGGCCGGCGCGGCGGCTTGGCCCATCGGCTGCAGCGGCACCAGCACGCCGCCATGGCGCGCCACCACGCGCTGTGCGCACAACAGCGCAGGCCCGGGCTGCGCCAGCCGCGCGGCGCTTTCGTCATCGGCGGGATCGAACGCCAGCCACAGCGCCAGGCCGCCTGCGTGGCCACGGCATGTGACCCGCAGCGCAGTCCCCCGCGCCGCGGCGCCAATGGCGCTGGTCAGCAGCCATTCCAGCGTTTGCGCCAGCATGGCCTGGTCCCCGCCAAGGCGCGGCAGGCGGCCTGCCGGCCGTTCAAACCGGATGCCGGCCTCGCTGGCCAGGGTCCAGACGCGGTCCAGCGCTTCATCCAGCAGCGACTCCATGGCAATACGGCGCATGCGATAGGCGTGGCGCGTTTCGCGCAACAGCCGGTTCAGGTCATCGATCTGGCACAGTGAACGGCGCGCATGGCCGCCGACCTGCGCCAGCAGCGCGGCGTCGGCCTGGTCCCGCGTGCGGCGCAGCTCCAGCCAGGCCAGCAGCGAGGCATTGGGTGCGCGCAGGTCGTGGCCAAGCACTTGCAGGAGCATGCCGTGCACGGCGTCGGGGTCGCGCACATCAGCGCGGCGCTGCCCAACCGGCCGGCCGCGCAGGCACCGGGCCAGCCAGCGGCCGCCGAGCCACAGTGCCACGGCCAGCCCCGCCCGGGGCAAGCGGGACGCCTTCATGCGGCAGCCCGCTCGGTGCGCTCCGGGCGATCGGTGCGCTCCAGCCGGTAGCCATGCGTGTAGACCGGGGTCAGCCGCAAGCCATGCCCTGCCTGCAGGCCCAGCTTGCTGCGCACGCGCGAGACATGGGTATCGATGGTGCGCGACAGCGGCGAGATCTCGCGGCCCCAGACCGCGGCGGAGATGTGGTCGCGCGTGACGATGCGCCCCTCATTGCGGAACAGCAGCACCGCCAGGTCGAACTCTTTCGGCGTCAGGCCGACCGGATGGCCGTTGCAGGTGACCTTGCGCAGGGCGCAGTCGAAAGCGTACTCACCCAGCCGCAACGGCGCGAGCGGCGCCAGATGCGCGGGATACGCGCGCCGCAGCAGGCAGTCGATGCGCGCGGCCAGCTCGGCCGGGCGCACCGGCTTGACCATGTAGTCGTCAGCGCCAGCCGCCAGGGCATTGACGATGTCGGGCTCGGCCTCGCGGCAGGTCAGGAACATCACCGGGATGCGGCGGTCGAGGTGGGTACGCACCCAGGCCAGCACCTCGCGCCCCGACAAGTCCGGCATCTGCCAGTCCAGCAGCAGCAGGTCGAAGCCCGCGTCGCGCAGCGCCAGCAGCAGGCGCCGGCTTTCAGCAAAGGTCACGCAGTCATGTCCCGCGCCGGTAATGACCTGCCGGATCAGCGCCGCATCCGCGGGCGCGTCCTCAAGCGATGCAATGCGCGATGCCATTTTCTTTCCCATGTGTTGTCTCCGACGGAACAGGACACCAGCGGGACATTTAAGACCGACTTGTCGCCCGCACGAATAGGAAAGACCTCAATCTCGACTTTCAACAATCTTTTACTTCTCGCCTCAGCAGGCCGCTCCTACCATGGGCTTCGCTGCGTGCCGAGCGGGCCCGCGGTGCCATGCTCTGTCCATCCATCGGCGCATTCCGATGCGCCCGCGCAGGAGCCACTCTCGTGAACATCGCCGCGCTGCAGGCGGACCCGACCCTCGCCGTCAGCATCGAACAGACCCTGCGCCTGAACGGCCACCAGTGCACGCGCTATCTCAGCGCACGCACCATGATCGGCGCGCTGCGCGGCAGGTCGTTCGATCTGCTGATGCTCGATTGCGATACGCCGGGGATTCCGGCCCTGGAAGTGCTGGCATGGGTGCGCCGCACGCTCGGCAACGAGATGCCGGTGATGCTGACCGGCACCTCCAACGAAGAAGCCTTCGTCGCGGCCTGCTTTGCGCAAGGCGCCGACAGCTACCTGCCCAAGCCGCTGCGCACGGCCGAGCTGGCCGCGCGCGTGCTGGCGCTGTTGCGCCGCGCCAGGCCAGCGGGCGAGGAATGCGACCTGGAGCACGGCGTGTTCCGCTTTGCCACCACGGAGCGGCGCGTGTGGGTCCAGGGCAAGCCGGTGCTGCTGGCCCCCAAGGAATTCGACCTGGCGGTGCTGCTGTTCCGCAACCTGGGTTCGCTGGTGCTGCGCCAGACCATGGCCGACCAGGTCTGGCGCTACCACATGGACCCGGCCTCGCGCACGGTGGACAGCCACCTGTCGCGCGTGCGCACCAAGCTGGCGCTGTGGCCGCACAACGGCGTGCGGCTGTCGTCGGTGTATGGGCTGGGCAGCCGCCTGGATGCGGCCTAGTTGTGAAGCCGCAGGCCTCAATCGGCCTTGATGTCCGCTTCCCTGACGATGCGGGCGTTCTCCGCGGACTCGTCGCGGATGGCCTTGGCAAACTGCGCCGGCGTGCCGCCGGTCGGCACCTCGCCGCCCTTGAGCAGGCGCTCATGGACTTCCGGCTCGGCCAGCGCCTTGTTCAGTTCGGCGTTCAGGCGGCTGATGATGGCCGCGGGCGTTTTGCCCGGCGCGAAAATGCCGAAGGTCGAGGTCAGGTTGGCCTTGGGGTAGCCCAGCTCGGCCAGTGTCGGCACCGAGGGCAGGCTCTCCAGGCGCCTGGGCGCACCCACCGCCAGCGCGCGCAGGCGGCCGGCCTGCATATGCTGGGTCAGCACCGGGCTGGCATTGGTGCTCATCACCTCGAACTGGCCGCCGAGCGCGTCGTTCATCTGCTGGCCCGCGCCCTTGTATGGGATCAGCGTGATATCGGCCTTCGACTTCTGCTTGATCTGTTCCAGCACCACATGGCCGACCGTGCCCAGGCCCGACGTTGCCCAGCGCACCGAGCCCGGTTTGGCGCTGGCCTGGCCGACCATATCGGCAAAGCTCTTGCCGCTGAAGCCGGAGGTGGCCACCACCAGCACCGGCGAGTACATCACGCTCATCACCGGCGCCACGTCTTTCTGCGGGTCGTAGTTGACGCGGCCGACATGCGGGTTGAGCGTCAGCGGGCTGGTGGCGGCAAAGCCCAGCGTATAGCCGTCAGGCGCAGCCTTGGCGACCGCGTCGATGCCGATGCTGCCGCCCGCGCCGGCCTTGTTCTCGACCACCACCGAGGTGCCCATCTGCGCCGACAGCCGCTCGCCGAGCGCGCGCGCCACGGTGTCGCTGATGCCGCCGGTCGGGTAGGCGACGATCAGGCGGATCGGACGGCTGGGATAGGCGTCGGCAGCGGCGGCAGGCAGTGCGGCAGCACCGCTGGTCACGCACAAGGCGGCCAGCACGGATGAGCGGAAGGGGAAGGCCATGATGGAAATGCGGGAGAGACTGCGACAGGAGGGCGCCGGGAGCGGCAGCGGATTGCCGGTCTGGCGCATGGCAGCCGCTATCTTAGCCGATCGGGACGTGCGCGCTGTCAGCGCACCAGCGGGCGTTCCGGCACCCACGAGACAAAGAGTTCGTTGGCCCTGTCATACAGCCGCCATACCGTGCCGCAGTCGCGGCAGGCAAAGGTCAGCATGCTGAACGGCACGCCGGCGGCGCTCTGGCTCACCAACGGCACCGTGCCGCGCAGCGCCAGGCAGGACGGCGGCTCGCGCCGGCGCGGGTCGGCGGCGAGCGCCAGGCAGCGCTCGCAGGCAGGCGTGGCGGGCGTGGCAGACGGTGCCGGCACAGGTTGGACGGGGGGCGGGGACGGGGGCACGGCAGACTCCATGCCCGCCATGATGCCGCAAAATGACGCCCGGCAGCAGCCGCTGACGCAATGCGATCAGGCCGGCTGCGTGCGCGGCACCGCGGCCGGCGTCGCCGCGCGCTGGCCCAGCCACACGCTGCCCAGCACCAGCAGCGCGCCGGCCGCCTGCATCGCCGTCAATGCCTGGCCCAGCACCAGGAAGCCGAGCACGGTGGCGCTGACCGGGCTCAGCAGCCCCAGCGCCGCCACCGCGGACGACGGCATGCGCCCGACACCGCGGAACCACAGCGCATAGCTGAAGCCGGCCCCGACAATGCTCAGCCACGCATAGCCAAGCCAGTTAGCCAGCGTGAAATGCCCGGGCAGCGGCTCCAGCACCAGTGCGAACGGCAGCAGGAACAGCCCGCCCGCGCACAGCTGCCATGCCGTCAGCACCAGCGGCGAGACCGGCGGGCGCCAGTGCCGCGTCAGCACCGTGCCCACCGCCATCGATACCGCCCCGGCCGCTGCCGCCGCCACGCCGACGGCGTCTAGCCGCGCGGCCGGGCCCAGCACCAGCAGCGCCACGCCCAGCAGCCCGCCCACGCCGGCCAGCCAGGCGGCCGGCCGCGGGCGCGCGCCCAGCCAGGCCCACGCCAGCACCACCACGATCAGCGGCTGGATCGCGCCGACCGTGGCCGCCACGCCGCCCGGCAGCCGGTACGCGGCGATAAACAGCATGGCCTGGAAGAATCCGATATTGAGCACGCCCAGCACCGCCGCGCGCCACCACCAGCTGCCGCGCGGCAGTTGCCGGCCGAACGCGAGCATCGCCAGCCCGGCCGGCAGCGCCCGGATCACGCCTGACAGCAACGGCTGCCCCGGCGGCAGCCACTGGCTGGTGACCAGGTAGGTGCTGCCCCAGATGGCCGGGGCCAGCCCGGTCAGCAGGATGTCCCTGAGGGTTGCGCCGCCGGTCGCGGCCAGGGAGGAAGATCCACTCGCCTTCATGTCGATATTCTTGATGTCAAGATAAATAGACTTTACGAAGCCGATTGGTTGATGTCAAGATACTTCGGTGTTCCGCCCATCGCGTGTCCGCACGCCTGCCCCCCCTGATGACTGCCCGCCGCAAACCCGAAGACACGCCTGACCACGTCGACGGCATTCTCGCCCAATGGGCGCGTGAGCGCCCGGACCTGGATGCCTCGCCGATGGGCGTGATCGGCCGGCTGGGACGGCTCAACCGCCATACCAGCCGCGCCATTGAAGCCGCGCTTGGGGAAACCGGCCTGCAGCCGTGGGAATTCGATGTACTGGCGACGCTGCGGCGCGCGGGGCCGCCGTATGCGCTGTCGCCGGGCGCGCTGATCGGGTCGCTGATGATCACTTCGGGCACCATGACCAACCGGCTCGACCACCTGGAGCGGGCCGGGCTGGTGCGGCGCCAGCCCAATCCGGAGGACCGGCGCGGGCTGCTGGTGGAACTGACCGAGGCCGGACGCGAGCGCGTCGACCGCGCGCTGGAACTGCACGTGGCCAACGAGCACCGCCTGCTGGCGGACCTGACTGCGACGGAGCGCGCGCAGCTGGCCGCGCTGCTGCGCCGCTGGCTGCGCATGTTCGAGCCGCCACCGGGCGGAGGCGGCGAAGGCAATGAGCCGGCCTGAGCGTCAGGCCCGCTGCGCACGCTCGCGCAGGTCGGGCAGGAATACCGTCAGCAGGCCCAGCAGCGGCAGGTAGGCGCAGTACTCGTACACCGCGCGGATGCCGTGCGTATCGGCCATGCCGCCCAGCACCGCGGCGCCGATGCCGCCCATGCCGAAGGCGAAGCCGAAGAACAGGCCCGACACCATGCCCACCTTGCCGGGAATCAGCTCCTGCGCGAACACCAGGATCGCCGAGAACGCCGAGGCCAGGATAAAGCCGATGATGAAGGTCAGCACCGTGGTCCAGAACAGGCCCACGTGCGGCAGCACCAGGGTGAACGGCGCCACGCCAAGGATCGAGGCCCAGATCACGCGCTTGCGGCCGATGCGGTCGCCGATCGGGCCGCCCAGGATGGTGCCCGCCGCCACCGCGGCCAGGAACATGAACAGGTGCAGCTGCGCGTCCTGGCGCGCCAGCCCGAAGCGCTCCATCAGGTAAAAGGTGTAGTAAGAGGTCAGGCTGGCCATGTAGAAGTACTTGGAGAACACCAGCACCATCAGCACCACCATGGCCCGCACCACCACGCGCGTGGGCACCGGGCCGGCGACCGCGCCCGCGGCCTTGCGCTTGCGCGCGCCCTGCGCCAGCTGGCGCGCATACCAGCCGCCGATGCGCCACAGCACCACGATGCCCACCAGCGCCGCCAGCGAGAACCACGCCAGGCTGGCCTGCTGGTGCACGATCAGCGCGGCCAGCAGCGGCCCCATGGCGCTGCCGCCGTTGCCGCCGACCTGGAAGATCGACTGCGCCAGCCCGTGCTGGCCGCCAGAGGCCATGCGCGCCACGCGCGACGACTCGGGGTGGAAGATCGACGACCCCGTGCCGACCAGCGCAGCGGCCACCAGCAGCACGCCGTAGGTTGGCGCCACCGACAGCAGCAGCAAGCCCGCCAGCGTGAACGCCATGGCGATGGCCAGTGAATACGGCCTGGGATGCTTGTCGGTGTACAGCCCAACCACCGGCTGCAGCAGCGACGCCGTGACCTGGTAGGTCATGGTCAGCAGGCCGATCTGCGTGAAGCTCAGGTTGAAGCCCCCCTTGAGCATCGGATAGATGGCCAGGATCAACGACTGGATCATGTCGTTGAGGAAGTGGGCGAAGCTGATCGCCGACAACACGCGGAAGCCAGTGCGTTCGGCCTGGGGGATGTCGCGGAGGGTGTCGCGCCAGCAGGCGCGGAGTCGATGGTTGTGCTCATTGGCGGCTCTCGACAGACGGAAAGCGGCCAGCGGGGGCGCCGGCCTGGAAGGAACTGAGCACCGATGCTAGCTGGCGCCCCGGCGCCTGTCCTGCGAGAATAGGTCCGCAACCTTGGAGAAAAGGACATGCCGCGCGCCCCTCGCCCCCTTTCTGCTCCGGGCGCGGTCCGCCGCCGCCCCCGCGGCCAGCATGCGCCCCCTGCCCCCACGCCCGGGACGCTGGCGCTGGGCGACACCTACGCCGATCCTCCGCCCTACGTCCGCTTCGACCGCAGCCCCCTTCCCGTCACCGCCATGGCCGCCGACTACCTGCCCGGCCACGTGACCAACCCGCACCAGCATCCGCACGCGCAGCTGATCCATGCGGTGCACGGCGTGATGGTGGTGGCCACGGCCGACGGCCAGTGGATCGTGCCGCCCACGCGCGGCATGTGGATGCCGGGCGGCACCACGCACTGGATCCGCATGGTCGGCCGGGTGCAGATGCGCACCGCCTATATCCGCCCCGATGCCGCGCCCGACCTGCCGCAGCGCTGCACCGTGCTGGGCATCTCCGCGCTGCTGCGCGAGTTGATCCTGGCCGCGATCGACATCCCCCTGCCCTACGCCCCCGACACGCGCGACGCGCGGCTGATGCGGCTGTTGCTCGATGAAGTGATGCTGGTGCCGTCGCTGCCGCTGCACCTGCCGCGCCCGGCCGATGACAGCCTGCGGCAGATCTGCGATGCCATCACCGGCGCGCCCGATACGGCGCTGACGCTGGCGGACTGGGGCTCACGGCTGGGGGTGGACCCCAAGACCATCCAGCGCCGCTTTGCGCGTGAAACCGGGATGACTTTCGGCCAATGGCGCCAGCAGGCGCGCCTGCTGGCGGCGCTGGAGAAACTGGCCGCCGGCAGCAAGGTCGTGGATGTGGCGCTGGACCTGGGCTACGACAGCCCGAGCGCGTTTGCGACCATGTTCAGGCGTCAGTTCGGCGTGCCGCCAAGTGCGTTCTTTCGCTGAGCGGGGCGCCAGGGCGGTCAGCGCGCCAGGTATCGCTCCACCAGCCGCGTCCAGTAGGCCGCGCCGACGGTCAGGTTCTCGTCGTTGAAGTCGTAGCCGGCGTTGTGCAGCAGCGGCTGGTTGGCACCGTTGCCCAGCCGCACGAAGCAGCCCGGGCGCTGCTGCAGAAAGTAGGCAAAGTCCTCGCTGCCGGCGATGCGCGCGGCCTGGTCCACCACCTTGCCGGGGCCGACCAGCTCCTCGGCCACCTGGCGCGCGAACTCGGTCTCGCGCTCGCTGTTGACCAGCACGGGGTAGCCGCGCACATAGTCGACCTCGGCCACCGCGCCGTAGCCCTCGGCGTGCGACGTGGCCAGCTGGCGGATGCGGTTCTCCACCGATGCGCGCACCTCGGGGTTGAATGAGCGCACGCTGATCTCCATGCGCGCATTGTCCGGGATCACATTGGGCGCGTGGCCGGCGTGCAGCGTGCCGATCGTCACCACCGCGGTCTCGTTCGGGTCGACATAGCGCGCCACCACCGACTGCAGCGCCATCACCAGGCTGCCTGCCACCAGGATGGGGTCGACCGACTGGTGCGGGCGCGCGGCGTGGCCGCCCTTGCCGCGGATGGTGATGGTGACCGTGTCGCACGCCGCCATGAAGGGACCCGAGCGGAACAGGAAATTGCCCTGCTCCACCCCCGGATGGTTGTGCAGCCCGAAGATCGCATCGCAGGGAAAGCGCTCGAACAGCCCGTCGGCCAGCATGCGCTCGGCGCCGCCGCCCGCGCCGATTTCCTCGGCCGGCTGGAAGATCAGGTGCACGGTGCCGTCAAAGTTGCGCGTGCGCGCCAGGTGTTTTGCCGCACCGAGCAGCATCGCGGTATGGCCGTCGTGGCCACAGGCGTGCATGCGGCCGGCATTGACGCTGGCGTATGGCAGCGCGGTGCGTTCGTGGATCGGCAGGGCGTCCATGTCGGCGCGGATGCCCACGCTGTGCCCGCTGTCCCCGCAGCGCAGGGTGCCCACCACTCCGGTGCCGCCCACGCCGCGCGTGACCGTGTAGCCCCACGTCTCCAGCAGGCTGGCGACCAGGCCCGAGGTGCGGACCTCGTCGAAGGCTAATTCGGGATGCTGGTGGATATTGCGCCGGATGACTTCGAGTTCAGCGCGGCTGTCCAGGGTGTCGGCCAGCGCGCAGTACCGGTGCTTGAGTGGCGCCGTGGGGGACGCCGTGAGGGTGGTGCCGAGGTAGGACTCGATTTCGGGGGCGTGCTCAGACATGGTGTTTTGCTCTCTGGCGAAACCTGTATAACCAGTATTTCACGCAGAAAACGCGAGCGAAACGCCAAGTGTGCGATTTCCTGTAAAACCATGTAATCGGGCCTGCTTCAGCACCGGAACTGTTGCCCTAATCGTACGCTTTGTATGGAAACCCAACGCTTTGTGTGAAAGCGTATCGATGGGGAACCATTGGGGATGGTGTCTTTGCCCGCAGCAGCGCTGCCGGCATGCGTCACCCCGGAGGGTGACGCGTTGCCACTGCCCTGCCCTCAGCGTTCGCCGTAGGGCATCACCTGCTGCGTCTGCTCGCCCAGCCCGTCCACGCCCAGGCGCATGGTGTCGCCGGCCTTCAGGAAGCGCGGGGGCTTGAAGCCCATGCCCACGCCCGGCGGCGTGCCTGTCGCGATCAGGTCGCCCGGCAGCAGCGTCATGAAGCGGCTGACATAGCTGACCACGGTGGCCACGTCGAAGACCATGGTGGCGGTGCTGCCCTTCTGCACGCGCTCGCCATTGACCTCCAGCCACAGGCCCAGCGCCTGCGGGTCCTGCACTTCGTCGCGCGTCACCAGCCAGGGGCCGGCCGGGCAGAAGGTGTCGCAGCCCTTGCCCTTGTCCCAGGTGCCGCCGCGCTCGATCTGGAATTCGCGCTCGGACACGTCGTTGACCACGCAGTAGCCGGCCACGTGGTTCAGCGCCGCTTCGCGCGAGACATTGCGCGCGGTGCTGCCGATGACCACGCCCAGCTCAACTTCCCAGTCGGTCTTCTCCGAGCCGAACGGCAGCATCACCGCGTCGTTGGGACCATTCAGCGAGCTGTTGGCCTTCAGGAACACGATCGGCTCGGCCGGCAGCGGCATGCCGGCCTCGGCGGCGTGGTCGGCATAGTTCAGGCCGATCGCCACGATCTTGCCGACTCCGCTCCAGGGCACGCCAAAGCGTGCGCCCTCGATCACCGGGAGCGACGCGGGGTCCACCTGCGCCAGCTGCGCCAGCGCCGCCGGCGCCAGCTGCGCCGCGCCGATATCGGCCACCACGCCGGACAGGTCGCGCACGCGGCCTTGCGCATCGATCATGCCCGGGCGCTCGGCGCCGGGATTGCCTACTCGAACCAGTTTCATCGTCGTCGTTGTCTTCAGGGGTTGTTCAGGCGGATTTCTTGAGGGCGGCGCCAGATGCGCCAGATGCGCCGGTTGCGCCGGTTGCGCCGGCTTCGGCCAGGGTCTGCGCCACCACGCTCAGGACTTCCGTGGCGGTGTTCTCCGAGTGGGCGCGCAGCACCTGCGCCAGGCGCGGCCGGCCCGGTTCGCGCAGTGCGGCCATGATGGCCTCGTGTTCCTCATGCGACTCCTGCCAGCGGATGGTATCGGCATTGGCCGCACCGCGTGCGCGGTGCACCTTGCTCATCAGCGCGGCATAGACGCCGGCCAGCACCGGGTTGGCGGCGCCGTCGATAATCAGCTGGTGGATTTCCTGGTTGATGCGGAAATAGTCGGTGCGCCGGCCGGCGGCATGCGCATCGATCATGGCCAGGTGGCGCCGCTCCAGCTTGGCCATGGCCGCCGCGCCCAGGCGCTGCGCGGCCAGTTCGCCCGCCAGCGCCTCCAGGCCGTGCAGGGTCTCGAAGGTGGCGCGCAACTCGTCCAGGTCCAGCGGCGCCACGCGGTAGCCGATGTACTGCCGGTGCAGCACCAGCCCCTCGGACACCAGCACCTTCAGCGCCTCGCGCAGCGGCGTCTTGGAGACATCGAAGGTCTCGCAGAAGGCCCGTTCATCGATCCTCGCGCCGGGCGGCAGTTCGCCCTCTTCGATCATGGTGCGCAACCGGGCGGCGATTTCGGCCGACATGCCGAGCGTGCGCAGGCGCGTGGTTTGGGAAAGCGTTTGTGTCACAGACGTCACCAGAATGGGGAAATGCACCACGACAAGGCTACCACATACCAAAATTGTGCATGTGCAATATAGCAAAATCAATGACTTACACGCGTTGTAATTACAGATTACGTATCCTATACTCCGACCTGTTGCGCAGAACGCCAACAGAACTGCCTCACCCAAGGACTAAAACAGGAGACGCCGTCATGGAGACGACAAGCCGGGCGACAGTGATCACAGAGGCCAAGACCTCGGTGCGCTGGAAGATTTTTTTGATGATGCTGTTCCTCGTCGCGATCAATTACATTGACCGCGCCTCGCTGTCGGTGGCCATGCCACTGATCGCCAAGGAGTTCGACCTCAGTCCCGCCATGCAGGGGCTGATCCTCAGCTCCTTCTTCTGGACTTACGCCTTCATGCAGATCCCGGGCGGCATGCTGGCCGACAAGTACAAGCCGCGCATCGTGATTGCCTGCGCCACCGTGTTCTGGGGCTTCTTCCAGGCGATCGCGGCGGTCTGCACCAACGCCACCTCGCTGCTGATCACCCGGCTCGGGCTGGGCGCCTCCGAAGCGCCGATCTACCCGGCCGGCGGCAAGCTCAACGCCATCTGGATGACGCAGAACGAACGCGGTCGCGGCGCCACGCTGCTTGACGGCGGCGCGCCGCTGGGCGCAGCGCTCGGCTCGCTCATCATTGCCGGGCTGATCAGCGAGCTCGGCTCGTGGCGCATGTCGTTCGTGGTAGCCGGCGTCGGCACCGTGCTCGCCGGCTTCGTGGCCTGGTGGTACATCCGCAATTCGCCGCGCGAACACAGCGGCGTCAATGAACTCGAAGCGCGCCACATCGAAGAAGCACAAGCACGCGAGCACAGCGCCGAGCCGGCCAACCTGTCCGGCCGTTCGCTCGACTTCTTCAAGTACCGCTCGGTGTGGTGCATGGCCATCAGCTGGATGTGCTTCAACGCCGTCTTCTACGGCCTGCTCACCTGGATGCCGACCTACCTGAGCAAGGCCCGCGGCTTTGACCTCAAGACGATGGGCGGCGCAAGCTTCATCATTTTCATGAGCGGCTTCGTCGGCGAACTCGTCGGCGGCTGGATCGCCGACAAGTGGAAGGAAGCCGGCGGCCGCCCCAACGTGGTGATGCGCACGCTGTTCGGCATTGCGGCCGTGGTCGCCACCGTGTCGATCTTTTCGGTGGCCTATGTCACCGACGCAGTGGCCGTGGTGGCGCTGCTCTCTTCCACCCTCTTCTTCCTGCGCTGGTGCGGCCTGTTCTGGTCCGTGCCGTCGATGCTGGCCACCCGCAACAAGATTGGCTTCCTGGGCGGCCTGATGAACCTGGGCGGCAATATCGCCGGCATCAGCGTGCCGATCATCGTTGGCCTGATCGTGCAGGCCACGGGCTCCTACTTCCTGGCGCTGATGTTCTTCGCGGCCGCCGGCGTGGGCCTGTTGTTCGCTTCCACCGCGATCGACTACGAGACCAAGATCCCGGTCTGATCCACTGCGGCACCCAAGGACCCACACTCAAACATTGCCTCATGCAAGGCAAACCACACACGCTGCGCCGGCCGCTACCGGCGCAGCGGTGGAGGAGACATGTCATGACCCGCTTCCCACGTATGCTGGCTGCAGCCTTGCTCGTGCTGGGCGCAGCGCAGGCGCACGCCGCGCCGGCAGCGCCCTCGGCACCTGCCGGTGATGGACTGCCGACCGCCCAACCCGAAGCCGTCGGCGTCGATTCGGCAAAACTCGTCGCACTGTCCGAATGGATCCGCCGCGACAAGCTCGACGTACGCAGCCTGCTCATCATCAAGGACGGCAAGCTGGTGTTCGAGCGCTACGGCGACGGCCTGGCGCGCGACTACAACCACGAGCTGTATTCCGTCACCAAGTTCATCAGCGCCCTGCTGGTCGGCACGCTGGTCGGCGACGGCAAGCTGAGCGCCGAAGACGCGCCCGCGCAGCGCCTGGCGGCAGCGCGCCCCGACCTCGCCCCGGCGCTGGCAGACAAGCAGGCGATCCAGTTGCGCCACCTGATGTCGATGTCCAGCGGCCTGTCGTACAAGCTGGTGGAAGGCACCGACACGCTCTACTACGGCGTGCCGGACCGCCTGCGCGTGGCGGCGACCGCCGCCGTGCGCACCAAGGCCGGCGCCGAGTTCGACTATATCGACGTCAATCCCGTGCTTGTCGGCGCCACCATCACGCAGGCCGCCGGGCAGCCCGAAGACCAGTACGCCAAGGCGCGCCTGTTCGGCCCGCTCGGCATGAGCCACTACCGCTGGGACGGCGCCGACGGCAAGGGCGCGGTATCGGGCGGCTGGGGCCTGCGGCTGCGGTCCATCGACATGGCCAAGCTCGGCATGCTGATGCTGAACGAAGGTCGCTGGAACGGGCAGCAGATCGTGCCGGCCTCTTGGGTCGCACGCATGATCACGCCTGCGGGTCCGGCGAAGGACTATGGTTTCTACTGCTGGGTCAACAACATCGTGCAGAGCGAGCGCGAGTTCAGTGCGATGGGCTACAAGGGCCAGTTCATCACCGTGCTGCCGAAGCAGAACGCGGTGATCGTGATGAACAGCATCATGTCCACGCAAGGCGGCCTGCGTGACGCGGCGTACCTTGACCTGTACCGCCGCATGGTGAATGAATACGTACTGCCCGCGCTCCAGGCCGGCAAGTCCGTCAGGCCGGATGCCGCGCGCCAGGCCGCACTGCAGAAGGAACTTGAACTGGCGCGCGCCAGCCAGCGCGTACCCGGCACCGCCCTCGCCTTCAACGACAAACCCGAACAATAACCGCAGAGGCGCCGCCCATGAGACGGCGCCCGCCCAACTCCTGAGAACGACTGAAATGACCAAGCAAATCCGCCTCGGCATGCTGACGCCGTCTTCCAACACGGCGCTCGAACCCATCACCAGCGCGATGGTTGCCGGCCTGCCCAACGTCAGCGCGCATTTCTCGCGCTTCACCGTGACCGAGATCTCGCTGCGCGACCAGGCCCTGGGCCAGTTCAACCTGGACAAGATCCTGGCCGCCGCCAGCCTGCTGGCCGATGCGCGCGTCGATGTCATCGCCTGGAACGGCACCTCTTCCGGCTGGCTCGGCTTCGACAAGGATGAAGCGCTGTGCAAGCAGATCACCGAAGCCACCGGCATCCCGGCCACCACCTCGGTGCTGGCGCTCAACGAGATCCTGGAAAAGACCGGCGCGCGCAACTTCGGCCTGGCCACGCCGTACCTGGACGATGTGCAGCAGCGCATCATCGCCAACTATGAGCGCAGCGGCTTTCACTGCGTGGCCGAAAGCCACCTGGACCTGCATGTGAACTACAGCTTCGCCGAGGTCGAGGAAGACACCATCCGCGAGATGGTGCGCGGCCTGGCCCAGCACCAGCCGCAGGCCATCACCACCTTCTGCACCAACCTGCGCGCCGCGCACCTGGCCGAAGAACTTGAAGCCGAAACCGGCATTCCGCTGTACGACACCATCTCCACCGTGGTGTGGAAGTCGCTGCGCCTGTGCGGCGTCGATACGCGCGAACTGCGCGGCTGGGGCCGCCTGTTCCGCGAAGTGGAGTAAGCCGATGTCCGCTCACGACAGCCTTGACCTGGTGATCCGCCGCGCGGACGTGGTCACTGCCTCCGACCGCTTCCGCTGCGACATCGGCGTGCGCAACGGGCAGATCGTCGCGCTCGGCCACGCGCTGCCTGAGGTACCACCCGGCGCGCGCGAGATCGATGCCGATGGCCTGCTGGCGCTGCCCGGCGGCGTCGACGGCCATTGCCACCTCGACCAGCCCATGCCCGACGGCCTGCGCATGGCCGACGACTTCTTCACGGGCACGCGCGCCGCGGTGTGCGGCGGCACCACCACTGTGATCCCGTTTGCCGCGCAGGAGAAGGGCGCATCGCTCAAGGCTGCCGTGGCGGACTACCATCGCCGCGCGGAAGGCCGCGCGGTGATCGACTACGCCTTC
This sequence comes from Cupriavidus necator, assembly GCA_022041995.1. GTDB lineage: Bacteria > Pseudomonadota > Gammaproteobacteria > Burkholderiales > Burkholderiaceae > Cupriavidus. Next base: position 272,019 of record CP074381.1, on the reverse strand, counting down.
CACCTGATCGTGGCCGACCCCACGCCGGCAGTGCTGGCCGATGAGCTGCCGACGCTGATCCGCAAGGGCTACAGCTCGTTCAAGGTCTATATGACCTACGACGACCTGAAGCTGTCTGACCGCGAGATGCTGTCGGTGCTCGACGTCGCCAAGCAGAACGGCGCGCTGGTGATGGTGCATGCCGAGAACGCCGACTGCATCTCGTGGCTGACCGACAAGCTGGTCGGGGAAGGGCGCATCGCACCGCGCTTCCACGGCCTGGCACGGCCCGCCGCGGTGGAGCGCGAGGCCACGCACCGCGCCATCACCTTTGCCGAACTGGTCGACGTGCCGATCCTGATCGTGCATGTCTCGGGCAAGGAAGCGATCGAGCAGATCCGCTGGGCACAAGGCAGGGGGCTGCAGATCCTGGCCGAGACCTGCCCGCAGTACCTGTACCTGACCGCCGACGACATGGCCCTGCCCGGCGACGACGGCTACGAAGGCGCCAAGTGCGTGTGCAGCCCGCCGCCGCGCGACCCGGAGAACCAGGCCGCGGTATGGCGCGCGCTGACCAATGGCGTGTTCAGCGTGTTCTCGTCAGACCATGCACCGTTCCGCTATGACGACCCGCAAGGCAAGCAGCCGGGCGGCGAACGGCCTTCGTTCGAGCATATCCCCAACGGCGTGCCGGGCATCGAGACGCGCCTGCCGCTGCTGTTCGACGGCGTGGCACGCGGCAAGCTGTCGCTGCACCAGTTTGTCGAGCTGACCTCATGGCGGCCGGCGCGGCTGTATGGCCTGTATCCGCGCAAGGGCACCATCGCCATCGGCGCGGATGCAGACATCGTGCTGTGGGACCCGAACAAGCGCGTGCAGATCCGCAACAGCGCGCTGCACCACGCGGTGGACTACACGCCGTACGAAGGCATCGAAGTGACCGGCTGGCCGGTGCATTGCTTCTCGCGCGGCGAGATGCTGGTGCGCGATGGCCAGTACCAGGAACCCCAGGCCGGACGCGGGCAGTTCCTGCCGGCGGGCGCGCCGATGCTGGGCTGATCGCCACGCCTGCAGCCAACCCATTCCGAACATGAAACTCCTGATCGTCAATCCCAATATCAGCGAATCCGTCACGGCGCTGATCGAGGCGGAGGCGCGCCGCACCGCGGCCGCCACCACCACGCTGCAGATGGCCACCGCGCCCTTCGGCGTGGCCTATATCGAAACGCGCTTCGAGGCGCTGGTCGGCGGCTATGCCACCGCCTGCGCCGCCGCGGAACACGCCGGCCAGTTCGACGGCCTGGTGGTCGCCGCGTTCGGCGACCCCGGCCTGGCCGGGCTGAAAGAGCTGTTCGACGTCCCGGTCGTCGGCATGACCGAAGCGGCGCTGGCCAGCGCCTGCCTGCTGGGGCAACGCTTTTCCATCATCGCGATCTCGCACCGCATCCAGGCGTGGTACCGCGAATGCGTGGCGGCCAACGGCCTGTCGTCGCGGCTGGCCAGCGTGCGCTCGCTGCAGGAGCCCCTGCGCGATATCGGCAGCGTGCAGGAAGACCATGCCGCGCGGCTGGAGCAACTGGCGCTGCAGGCCATCGAGCAGGACGGCGCCGACGTGATCATCGTCGCCGGCGCGCCGCTGGCGGGACTGGCGCGCTCGCTGCAAGGGCGCATCCCGGTGCCGGTGGTGGATGGCGTGTCCAGCGCGGTGCGGCACTGCGAATCGCTGGTGGCCCTGCGCCCCGGCAGCGCCACGCAGGGCAGCTTCGCGCGGCCGCCGCGCAAGCCCAACGCCGGCCTGCCGCCGGCGCTGGCAAAGCTGCTCAACTGAGCGCAAGCGAGCGCGCAAACTTAGCCCTGTGCAAATCTGCAATGCGCGTCCGCAAGGACGCGCATTGCTGCATAAAGGGGGGCGATCCTAGACTGCCTGCACAGCCGCCGCATGGCGTGGCGGCCAGGCAACCACCACAGGATCGCAATGAAGCTCTACTACACTCCCGGCGTCTGCTCGATGGCCGTCCATATCGCCCTGCGCGAAGCCGGCCTGCCGGTCACACTGGCCAGGGTCGACCTGCACCACCACAAGCTGGCCGTGCCTGAAAACGGCACCGACGACTACTACACCATCAACCCGCGCGGCTACGTGCCGCTGCTGCAGCTCGACGACGGCTCGCGCCATACCGAGGCGGCATCGCTGCTGCAATACATCGCGGACATGGTGCCCGAACGCGCGCTGCTGCCCGCCGCCGGCACGCGCGAGCGGCTGGAAGCCACCGGCTGGATCACGCTGGTCTCAACCGAGCTGCACAAGGTCTTCAGCCCGTGGCTGTGGCACAAGGAAACCGCACAGAGCACGCAGGACGAGTGCAAGGCCAGGCTGCACCGGCGCTTTGCCGAGCTCGACCAGCACCTGCAAACCCGCCAGTACCTGACCGGCGACAGGTTCACGGTGGCGGATGCGTACTGCTTCACCATCGTCGGCTGGGCCCGTATCCTGAAGCTGCCGCTCAACGACTACCCGGCGCTGCAGCAATACCTGTCGCGCGTTGCGGCACGGCCGGCGGTGCAGGAAGCGATGCGGGCCGAAGGGCTGGTGCGCGACTGATCCCAGCCACGCGGAAAATCGCTCGCTCAGCGCTGCGCGCCGAGCAGCGATTCGATCTTCGCCACCAGTTCCTTGTCGTCCGGCCTGGTGCGGCTGCCGTAGCTGGCCACCACCTGGCCGTCGCGGCCGATCAGGTACTTGTAGAAATTCCACTTGGGCGTGGTGCCGGTTTGCTTTGCCAGCAGCGCGTACATCGGGTTGGCATCGCTGCCGCGCACATGCGACTTGCCGAGCATCGGGAACTTGACGCCGTAGGTGTTGTAGCAGAAGTCCGCGATCTCTTTCTGCGAGCCGGGTTCCTGCGAGAAGTCATTGGACGGGAAGCCCAGCACCACCAGCCCGCGCGCGCCGTACCTGGCGTACAGCGCCTCCAGCCCCTCGTACTGCGGCGTGAAGCCGCAATAGCTGGCGGTATTGACCACCAGCACCACCTTGCCGGCGTACTGGCACAGGTTCTGCGGTGCATCGTCCTGCAGGCGCGGGAAGGTAAAGTTGAGCGAGGCGGGGCAGGCGCCCGCGGCAGGCGCCGCGGCGGGCTTGTCGGCGGCGCGCGCGGGTGCCGGCAGCAGGACGGTGCTGGCCGCCGCAAGGGTCAGGGCGGCAGCCAGGCTGGAAAGCAGGGGACGACGGATCATGGCGACGGGGCTCCGGTGGTCGGCTCGCTGTATCGGGTACGCGTAGTTTACGCCGATGGCGGCCGGCCGGATGCGGCGCCCGTCAGTCCATCGCCAGCGTGGCCGCGTGTTCAGTGACGCCGCTGCGCAGTTCCAGGTCCGGCATGCGGCGCACGATCAGCAGCGCCAGCACTGCCGCCGCCGCGCCCGCGGCAAAGATCAGGTGGAAGCCCGATTCCACGCCGCCCGCCAGCACCGCGCGCACCGACGGCGACAGTTGCGCAAAGGCCTCGCTGCCGTGGCGCAGCGCGCCCAGGTCCAGCGCCTGCGTGACACCCGAGGCCGCCAGCGCATGGCGGAATTCCAGCGTCAGCAGCGTGCCGGCAAGCGCCCCGCCCAGCGCGCTGCCGAGCGAGCGCAGCACCAGCAGCGCGCCCGTGCCGGCGCCGGTGTCGCGGCGCTCCAGCGCGTTCTGCACGCTCATCAGCGTGGCCACCATGGTCATGCCCAGGCCCACGCCGGCCAGCGTCATTGCCGCCAGCACCACCGCCAGCGGCACCGCCGGCGTCACCAGCGCCAGTGCGATCAGCCCCAGCGCGCCGGCGATATAGCCGCCGGTCAGGATGCCGCGCATGCGGCCCACGCGCGGCGCCAGCCACGCCACGATAAAGTTGCCCGCCACGGTGGCCAGCAGGAACGGCATCACCAGCAGGCCGGAGGTCGATGCATCGGCGCCGCGCACCAGCTGGAAGTGCAGGGGCAGGGCGAAGATGCACAGGAAGATATCAAGCGCGGCCAGCGCCGAGGCGGCCACGCCCATCACATAGGCACGGTTGGCAAACAGGCGCGGCGGCAGCATCGGGTCCGCGGCGCGGCGCTCCTGCCAGGTCAGCAGGACCACCGCGGCCACTGCGGCCAGGAGCAGGGCGCCCAGTTCTGGCGAGAGCCAGTCGTAGACGTCGCCGCCCCAGCTCATCGCCAGCAGGAAGGCGACGATGGCCACCGCCAGCAGCAGCGCCCCCAGCCAGTCCACGCGCGCACGCCCGCCACGCGGCGGCAGCATGGCCAGCCCGCGGTAGCACATGAACATCGCCAGCAGGCCCAGCGGCACGTTGACCCAGAACAGCCAGCGCCACGACATATGGTCAGAGACCCAGCCGCCCACCAGCGGCCCGGCGATCGACGCCACCGCCCACACCGTGGCCAGGTAGCCCTGGTAGCGCCCGCGCTGGCGCGGCGCCACCACATCGGCAATGGCTGCCTGCGCCAGCGACATCAGGCCGCCGCCGCCCACCCCCTGCAGCGCGCGGAACAGGATCAGCTGGCCCAGCGTCTGCGCCAGCGCGCATGCCACCGAGGCGCCGATAAACAGCGTGATCGCCACCATCAGCAGGCGCCGCCGGCCAAAGCTGTCCGACAGCTTGCCATACAGCGGCGTGGTCACCGTCGACACGATCAGATACGCCGTCACGATCCACGACAGGTGGCTGAAGCCGTTCAGGTCATTGGCAATGGCCGGCACCGCCGGGATCACCACGGTCTGGTCGAGCGCGGCCAGCAGGATGCACAGGACGATGCCGCCGATCACCCGCATCACGGCGCGATGGTCGTGGGCGGGCAGGGCCGGCGTGGTGTCCTGGACGGATACGGCGGAAGAGGGGGAAGACATGGGCAAGCACGAAACCGCAGCAATGTGCGGCAAAAGCAACGTCAAATGCAGGGAATCTCGGCCGGGAAACCACGCAAAAGAGAGGGCGATGCCGTTGCGGGTGGCCTAATTCAGCGAACGCATAATTATATGCGGCCAGCGCATATCGTGCTTGCGACGAGATGATCGGGACCTGGACTAGTTGTCGACCGCTTCAGACCAGCGTGCTGGGCCCTCTCCCGCGCGACGGAGAGGGCGCAATCGACAAGCGCAAGGCCTCAGCGCGGCCACGGCGAACGGCGCGAAGCCTAACGCCCGCCGCCAGTGATGTAATGCTCCAGCTGCTCGATGATGAACTGCTGCTCGGAGATGATGTCCTTCACCAGGTCGCCGATCGAGAGCATGCCGATCAGCTCGTCGCGCTCCATCACCGGCAGGTGGCGCAGCCGGTGCCGGGTCATTAGCGCCATGCATTCGTCAGTGGTCTGGCTGCCGCCGACATAGATCACCGCGGTGGTCATGATGTCGCGCACCAGTGTCTCGCGCGAGGTGCGCTGCATCAGGATCACCTTGCGCGCGTAGTCGCGCTCGCTCAGGATCCCCTTGATCTCGCCTTGCTCTATCACCAGCAGCGCGCCGATGCCTTTTTCCGCCATCAGTTGCAGCGCGGCGTAAACGGTTGCCGTGGGCGGGACGCTGTAAATGGCCTGACTCGGCTTGGACTCCAGAACCTGGCGTGCGGTTTTCATCACCAACTCCTTTTCGGTCGAGAATGCGGTGCCTGCTTCGATGCCAATGCAATCAGAGTAGCAAAGGAACGCGCGCCCTCACAGGGTGACTTACGCTAATCTTTGTAAGCAATGCTGTGACGCACGCATGGCAGCCGTGGCGTCAGGGCCGCGAACCGGCACCCCGCATGGGGCCCCTGCCTCACTCCGTCAGCATCCGCACCTTCACCTTCTTGCCCTTGACCTTGCCGGCATTGAGCCGCTTCACTGCCTCGCGCCCGATGCTGCGCTCCACCGCGATATAGGTCGACATCTCCAGCACATTGATCTTGCCGATCTGCTCCTTGGTGAAGCCCGCGTCGCCGGTCAGCGCGCCCAGGATATCGCCGGGGCGGATCTTCTCCTTGCGGCCGCCCAGCATCTGCAAGGTCACCATCGGCGGCAGCAGGCGTTCATCGCCGGCGGGCCTCAGGTCGGCGAGCGGGTGCCATTCGAATTCGCCGCCGTGGTGCTGTTCCAGGTTGCCCACGCGGCCCATCTCGTCCATGCTGACCAGGCTGAAGGCCCAGCCTTCCTGGTCGGCGCGGCCGGTGCGGCCGATGCGGTGCACGTGGACTTCAGGATCGGGCGTGATCTCGACATTGATCACCGCCTCAAGCTGCGCGATATCCAGCCCGCGCGCGGCGACGTCGGTGGCCACCAGAACCGAGCAGCTGCGGTTGGCAAACTGCACCAGCACCTGGTCGCGCTCGCGCTGCTCCAGCTCGCCGTGCAGCGCCAGCGCCTGGTAGCCCTGCGCGCGCAGCAGCTCCACCAGCTCGCGGCAGCGCGCCTTGGTATTGCAGAACGCCAGCGTGCTCACCGGCCGGAAGTGGTCCAGCAGGCGCCCCACTGCGCTCAGGCGCTCGCCTTCCTCGACCTCATAGAAGCGCTGGCGGATGGTGCTGTTGTCATGCGTCGACTCCAGCTTGACCGACTGCGGGTTGCGCAGGAATCGGTGGCTGAGCTTGTCGATGCCGGGCGGGTAGGTGGCAGAGAACAGCAGCGTCTGCCGGTCCTTCGGGCAGCGGCTGGCCACATAGGCGATGTCGTCGAAGAAGCCCATGTCGAGCATGCGGTCGGCCTCGTCCAGCACCAGCGTGTTGATGCCCGACAGGTCCAGGCTGCCGCGGTCGATGTGATCCAGGATGCGGCCGGGCGTGCCCACCACGATATGCGCGCCATGGATCAGGCTGTCGACCTGCGGCCGCATTGGCGAGCCGCCGCACAGCGTCAGCACCTTGATGTTCTCTTCCGCGCGCGCCAGGCGGCGGATTTCCTGCGTGACCTGGTCGGCCAGCTCGCGCGTGGGGCACAGCACCATCGCCTGCACATCGAAGCGGCGCGGATCGAGCCGGTGCAGCAGCGCGAGTGCGAAGGCGGCGGTCTTGCCGCTGCCGGTCTTGGCCTGCGCCACCAGGTCCTGGCCCGCCAATGTGATCGGCAGGCTGGCCGCCTGGATCGGCGTCATTTCGTCATAGCCAAGCTGCGCCAGCGTGGCGAGCATGGTGGGCGACAGCGGCAGGGTGGAAAAAGCGATGCCGGCTTGCGGCTGGGCGGGGGTCGAGTTCATGCGCGATTATAGCGACCAGGGATGTCGATCCGTCAGTCATCGGCCGGCGGCGTCCAGTCCAGCCGCGCCAGCAGCGCCTGCGCCGCGGCCGGCGCGCGTTCCTTGGCGCCGTTGATAAAGAAGACAAAGACCTCGCGCTTGCGCGCGGCGGGCTTGCGGTCTTCCACGGCCGGCAGGTCTTCCGGCTGTCGGCCGTGTGCCCAGGCGCGCGCGCGTTCTGCCCATGCATCCAGCGCCTTGGGCGCGTAGCCGGCCTTCAGCTTCCCGCTGCTGGCCATCAGCCGCGCATAGACGAAGTCCGCGGTGAGATCCGCCATCGACGGGAACTTGGGTGAATCCGTAAAGACCGTGGCGGCCTTGTACTTGCGCGCAAGCTTCAGGTAGTCCGGCGACAGGAAGCTGTCGTGCCGCACTTCCAGCACGTGGCGCAGCTTCACGCCTTCCACCGAATCCGGCAGCAGCTGCAGGAAGGCCTCGAAGTCTTCCGCATCGAACTGCTTGGTCGGCGCGAACTGCCATACCACCGGCCCCAGCTTGCGGCCCAGCTCGGCAATGCCGCTGTCGATAAAGCGTTCGATCGATTCACCGGACTCCGCCAGTACGCGCCGGTTGGTGGCAAAGCGCGATGCCTTCACCGCGAACACGAAGTCATCCGGTGTCTCGTCGCGCCATTTGGCGAACGAGGTGCGCTTCTGCGTGCCGTGATACGTGCTGTTGATTTCGATCGCGCTGAGGTGGCGGCTGGCATAGGCCAGTTCACGCGCGTGGGGCAGGCCGGCGGGATAGAAGTTGTCGCGCCACGGGGCGAAATTCCAGCCACCGATGCCGACGCGCACCGGCTTGGCGGACGTAGAGGCGTTGCGTGCCTTGGCCTTGGGCGTGGCCCCGGACGTTGTTGCAGGCGTGGATGCGGCTTTCGCCGCGGTGCGTGCTGCCATGGCGCGATCTCCCGAAACGCGAGACTGGCAGTCTAGCGGGAAACCACGGCAAGCGGTGGCTGCGCGTCAAGGCCCGCTGCCCAGACAAAAAGGCCGAAAGAGGGCAACGCCCCCTTCCGGCTTCCTGCCTGACCCCCCGGAGAATCAGAACGTGAAGTTCACCAAAGCGTCCGCGGCGCTCACATCGGCCGGCTTCGTCTGCACGGCACCGCTGGCGCTGGTGGCCTGCACACTGTACTTGCCCGCGGCAGCGCCATCCGGCGACAGCGGGATCGGCAGCGCGGCCTGGTAGGTGCCGATCACCGGCGCGGCCACCGGCAGCGCCGGCTCGCCCGTGAACAGGCTGTAGGCGCCGGTATCGCTTGCGGCAGCCGTCGCCGCGATCTCAAAGGTGCCGCCGCTGACCAGTTGCAGCGCGCGCAGGGTCGCTTCTGCCGAAGCCGGCGTCACCGTACCCGAAACGCGGCGATAGGTCGATGCAGGCAGCGTCATCGGCGCCGCCGCGGTCGAGATCGCCGTGGGCGTGCCCACCACCACCGGCACGCTGCGCACGATGCCCGCCGCCTTGCCATTGGTCGTACCCGGCACCACCACCACATCCACCGTGCCGGCCGTGCTGCTCTGCTCGATCGGCACCAGCCGGAAGTTGCCATTGGCATCCGCCACCGTCGACTTCACCACCACGCCGTTGCGCTCGGCATAGACACGCGCGCCCGGCGCGCCGCTCACCACGCCGGTGACTTCGCCGCTGACCGTTGTCGGGATCGCCGACACCACCGGCTTCAGGCCATAGGTGCCGTTGCCGCGCGTGACGACCGACTTGCACGCGTCAAAGTCCAGCACCAGGTCGGTCAGCGTATCGCGTGCCACCGTGAACGGCCGGTTGATCTTGATGCCGGACTGCACGGCGCTCGGCGTATCCAGCGCTTGCTCGGTGCCGCCGGTCGGCACCACCGAATTAGCCAGCGCACCGGCGCCGCCGCCACGGTTGGCATCGAGCACCAGGCGCACCTGCTGGTAGTTGCCGGCAGGCAGCGCGGTCTGGCCCAGCACCGTCATCACACCATTGGTCAGCGACAGCAGGTCGATCTTGCGTGCCGGCACGACATCGATATCGACCCAGCCCGCGGCGCTTGCCTCGGCGCTGGCGCTGCTATGCACGCGCACCTTGTTGACGGTCACGAAGACGTTGTTGAAACCGCAGGCCGGCGCATCGGTCATCGAGACCTTGAGCGTCCCTTGTCCGGCGCCATCATCGCCGCCACCACCGCCACAGGCAGCCAGCGCCAGGGCGCCGCTCAGGGCAAGGATGCGCAGCGGCGCAGAAGTAAAAGAACTGACTGACACGATAGTTTCTCCGCTTTGTTTGTGGTCTGATCCGAGAATATGTTGCTGATCGAATAACGGCTGTAAGTCTTTGTAATGCGTTGTGAAAAAGTCAGCAGCTTGCCTGCATGACCGGTCAGCAAGGCTTGACGAAGATGTGCTCTCGTTCAGGCCGCGTCCGATGCGCTGCGACACGCGTTCTGCTGCGGCAGCTGTCGTGCTGCCACGCGCCCGCATCGGCATCAACCGCTGCGTTGCAACGCAGCTTGTATTGCAACGCATCGGAACAGCGTTTGATCGCGCCGACCCCCCGCTCCGGCAGGTCCGCCGCGCCGGCGACACCATGGGCGAGATCGTCAGCCACGTCTACAGGGTGACCGGCATTATTTCAGAGATCAATCGTGCAGCCGCGGAACAGACCCGTAGTATTCAATAGATGAATATATCGGTGAGCCAGCTGGATCAGATCGTGCCGCGGAGAATGGCCCCGCCAAACTCCACAGAGTCCAAAAAGGGGCCTTGCGAAACGCTTGTTCAGGGCGGAACGTCAGTCCGTTGGAAGCCCGTGGGCATGCTTCCTTCCACCAATCGCCCCCGACGCCGCCGCCCGCAGAATCCGCCTGAACGTCGGGCACTCCATATGGCTTGGCGCCGGACAAACCGCCGCATGCCGCAATCCGTCGCGCATCGCAGTCAGCTTGCGGATGGTCCGGTCCAGCTCATCCACCTTGGCCGCCAGCATCTGCCGGTCGATGCGCGGCTGGCCCTGTGGCGAGAACATCTGCGCAATGTCATCCAGCGAGAAGCCGGCGGCGCGCCCCAGTGCGATCAGCGCCAGCCGCTCCAGCACGCCGGCATCGAACACGCGCCGCATCCCGCGCCGGCCGATTGAGGCGATCAGCCCCTTTTCCTCGTAGTACCGCAGCGTCGAGGCCGGCACGCCAGCCTGCTGGGCCACTTCCGCAATATCCAGGCTTGTCACCGCTTGACCTCAAGTCGACTTGAACTGGCACAGTGTAGCTTCCATGCCAGGACGGCGTGCAAGGGGATATGACCATGGATGTGCAACAACAGACCCGCAGCATCGGCGGCGACCAGGCCGCACTATGGAACGGCCCGTCCGGCCATGCCTGGGTCGCGGAGCAGACGGTGCTCGACGACATGCTCCGGCCGCTGGAAGGCCTCCTTGTCGATACGGTCGGCAAGACCTCTGCGCAGCGTGTGCTCGATGTCGGCTGCGGCACCGGCAGCACCACGATCGCGCTGGCGCGCAAGCTCGGCACGCTGGGCAGATGCACCGGCATCGATATTTCCGAGCCGATGCTCGCCGCTGCACGGGCACGCGCGCAGCACGACGGCTCGACTGCCAGCTTTATTCGCGCCGACGCGCAGGACTACGCCTTCGCCCCAGCAAGCTTCGACAGCATCGTGTCGCGCCTGGGCGTGATGTTCTTCAGCGATCCGGTGCGGGCCTTTGCCAACCTGCGCCAGGCCGCAACACCGGACGCCACGCTCCACTGCATCGCCTGGCGCAGCGCCGCGGAGAACCCATTCATGACCACCGCCGAGCGAGCGGCCGCACCGCTGCTGTCCAACCTGCCGCCGCGGCAGCCGGGCGCGCCGGGGCAGTTCGCCTTCGGCGACCGCCAGCGCGTGCAGGCCATCCTGGAAGCGGGCGGCTGGACCGGGATCGATATCCAGCCGGTCGAGCTCGCCTGCACGCTGCCGGAGCCTGCGCTGGTGGACTACCTGTCCCGCCTGGGTCCCGTCGGCCTGGCCCTGCGCGAGACGGATGCAAGCACCCGCGCCAGGGTCATCGAAACCGTCCGCGCGGCATTCGAGCCTTATGTTCATGGCGCAACTGTGCGCTACACCGCTGCTTGCTGGATGATCACAGCCCGGACTTCGGCTCCATCACAGTCGGCCGGGGAGACTGCCCATGACTGATACAGCGATGGCGCTCCTGTTCAATGCAATCGTGATCGGCACCGGCGCAACGCTGGCGATGGACGCCTGGGCCTTCCTCCGCAAGCGGTTCATGGGCGTCCCTGCGCTGGACTATGGACTGGCAGGCCGCTGGCTCGTGTGGCTGCCGCGAGGGCGCCTTTGCCACCATCCCATCGCGGCATCGCCACCGGTGCGCGGCGAGCGCGCGATCGGCTGGATCGCGCATTACCTGACCGGCATCGTATTCGCGGCCATTCTGCTGGGGCTATGGGGACTCGACTGGGCGCGTCATCCGACGCTGGCACCCGCGTTGATCGTCGGCATCGGCAGTGTGGCGGCACCGTTCCTGCTGATGCAGCCGGCGATGGGTGCCGGCATCGCTGCAAGCCGCACGCCACGGCCAAATGTGGCACGGGCGCATAGCCTGGTGACGCATGCGGTGTTCGGGCTGGGGCTCTATGTGGCGGGTTGGGTTGTGAGCCTGGTAGCAGGATCGATCTGACAAACGGATACAGCGGCAGACCACCATGCCCGCAGCTTTCGGGATTTGTGGCCTCGGCTACGCATCCGAGACCGCGCGTAAGGTTCGCTACACAGTTCTGTGGGATAGCGAACCGTAGATTGCCAGCGCCGTTCCAGAATAGAAGTCCATCGGCGCCCGCTTTAGCGCCGGTCGATCCCCACTATCCCGGGCGACAGGATGACAAGGCTTTCGGGCCGTCTGGCCGCGTGCATCGCGTTCGGTCTTCTGCTGGCTGCCAGTGCGCAGGCGTCGGATATCGCCTGCAAGACCACGATGCGTCCTTCCCGCTGCGACGATCCGCTCGCCGCCGGCACGTCCTGCCTGCAGTCAGTGCCACATGCCGCCGACCTGATCTGCGACCACGCGATGCTCCAGCGCGAACATGAGCGCATCCATGCGGACCAGCAGCGCCAGCTGCGCGCCGGCGCGATCCATGGGAGCGACATCGCCGCCTGGCGTGAGCGACGGGACGCCTGCACGTCGGTGACATGCCTGGACAGGGTCTTTGCCAGTTGGCGCCGGCAGCCAGGCAAGAAGCCACCCCTCGGGCTGCCGCGCCGCGACCAACGCCGCCGGCGGGGCGGGCGCGAGAGGTGTCGAGGAACAAGCAAGCGGCGGTCAGGGTCGAGGCCTCGCGGCCAGCCGTCGCGCCACCACCTCCAGCGGCTCAACCAGTAGCGGAGCAGGCTCAAGCCCGGCCACCGTCAGAGGCGTTAGCCGAACCGGGGACTCAAGCGCACCCTGTGCTGATCCAGAGAGCCTCCGGCCCGACGCTCCAACAGGCTTCCATCCGGCCGACGCTGGCGCCGCAACCACGCGGCTGGGCATCGCTGGGCACGCTGGCTTGGCTGGGCATGTGCGGCGCGGGCATCGCCTGCTGGTCCCGGCGCATGCGAGGCGAATGGCTGCCGGGGGTCAGCCGCCTGCGCGAGCGGACACGGGATGCGCCGCCCATCGTGCTGTTGGTGAGCGGACTGCTTGCCTTGAACGGGGTGCTGCTGTTGTGCGTCCTGGCGGCGAGCCGGCCATTTTCGTAAGCTCACGCCGTCGCCGGGCGCCTCATTCCGGCAGCGGGTACTTCCTGGCGTTCAGCTCCATCTTGGCGCGGATCGCCGCGTCCAGGTCCACACCCAGCGCTGTCACCAACTGCGCCAGGTAGATGGTGATATCGGCAAGCTCCTGCTCCACATGGTCGCGCTCGTCGGTGGACATGATGGCGCGCGATTCCGCGTCGGTCTGCCACTGGAAGATCTCGACCAGCTCGGACACCTCCACGCTCAGCGCCATCGCGAGGTTCTTGGGGCTGTGGTACTTGCCCCAGTGGCGGGCCTCGCCGAAGGCATGGGCGGCTTGCTGGAGGTTCTTGATGTCGATCAGGGGCATGGTGGTGTAGCGATAGCGGTTCTCTGCGCCCCGGCATGCGCCGGCGCAAGACGCAGATTTAATCACGACCCGGCCACCCTCGACATCCGGGCCGCCCGAGGCTTACCCTTCGCTTGTGCATCCACCGCCGCAACGGAGGTTCACCATGCGCCCGACTCCCGGCCTGGCAATTGCCACGCTCGCCGGCACGCTCGCCTACCTCGCCATCGCCATCGCAGGTTGGGGCGGCATCGCCCCCTTCTTCGCGCACCCGGCGCGCGTGGCCCTGACCCTGGTGCTGTTCGCCCTGTCGATCGCGGCACTCTTCTCGGGCGGCAACATCAGCAGCGGCATGCGCGAGGACCGCGGCAACCGCTGGGTGTTGGCAGTCTTTGGCGTGCTTGGGCTGCTGGCGGCTTACCTGCCGCCTTATACCGACCGTATCGGTTTCTGGACACTGGATGGCGACGCCATGCGCTGGATCGGCGTGGCGCTGTTTGCCGGCGGCGGCGTGCTGCGGCTGTGGCCGGTGTTTGTGCTGGGGCGGCGCTTCAGCGGGCTGGTGGCGATCCAGCCAGGGCACACACTGGTGACCACCGGGGTCTATGGCGTGATCCGGCACCCTAGCTACCTCGGCTTCCTGATCAGTTCGCTGGGATGGGTACTGGCCTTTCGCTCCGGCGTGGGCGTGGTGCTGACGCTGCTGATGGTGCCCGCGCTGCTGGCGCGCATCCGGGCCGAAGAGGCGCTGCTGCTCGACCAGTTTGGCGACGCGTACGCATCGTACTGCGCCAGGACCTGGCGCATGCTGCCCGGTATCTACTAATCCATCGCGGCGTAGCGATGCCACCGCACCTGGCCGATCAATCTGCCAGTCGCTGGTGCGCTTTCTTAATTTGTCGTAACAAAACGTATCATACTTGCGTAATGCGAATCATTGCGATTAGCATCACGATTCATTAAGCACGCTTAGCCAAAACATCTCCAGCTGCACAACCAGGTTCAAGGTTCCTAATTCATGCAAGAAATCTTCGTACTCGCCCATGTACCGACCGCCCCCGTCAACGAAGGCTTCCTGCCGGCGGCACGGACACTCGGGCTCTCCGTCATCTTGCTGACCGACTGCGCCGATGCGCATCGCGCCCACTTTGCCAGTGCTGGCTTGCCCGCCTATCCGGATGACGTTGTCTCGTGCGACGTCTTCAACCCGCTGGCGGTCATCGATGCGATCACCCGACGCGGTGGCAAGCCCGCGGCGGTCTACTCCAACAGTGATCACCTGCAGACGGCCACGGCAATTGCGGCGGCTTACTTCGGCCTGCCGGGCAAGGACTGGCGAACCACCTACGCCGCCAAGAACAAGGCGGAAATGCGGCGGCGGCTGGCGGAGTCGGGCATCGACACGCTCTGGCACGCGGTCGTCTGCGATGCAGACGGCCTGGCGGCCCTCGCCAATGTCCCGATGCCGTGCATCGTCAAGCCGCGCGAAGGCGTGGCCAGCCAGCAGGTCAGCCTGGCGCGCAGCCACGCCGAGCTTGCCGTGCATTGCGGCGCAATTTGGGCCCGGCACCCGGGTCAGGCCCTGTTGCTGGAGGAATACCTGGAGGGTCCTCTGTTCACGCTGGAGACGCTGGGCGATGGCAAGGAGATCCGCGCGCTGGGCGGGTTCCGCGTGAGCCTGTCGCCGCCGCCGTACTTCGTTGAACTGGAAGCCGTATGGGGCACCGGCCTGCCCGCCTCGGTCGAGGCTGAAGTCCTGGACACCATCCGCCGCTTCGGCATCGGCTTCGGCGCCTGCCATACCGAATACGTGCTGACGCCGAAAGGCCCGCGCCTTATCGAGATCAACTACCGCAGCATCGGCGATTACCGCGAGTTCCTGCTGTCCGACACGCTCCAGTTCCCGCTGTTCGAGCAGGTCCTGCGCCTGCACCTTGGCGAGGCCCTGCCTGCGCTCGAGGTGCCGAAGCGGGCGGCCTGGATCCGCTATTTCACGGCCCAGTCGGAAGGCACGCTGCGGCATGCGCCTGCGCACAGCCAGCATGAAGGCGACGGCGTGCGCCTGACCTACCAGCCCCTGCGCAAAGTGGGCGACGCCATCCAGCTGACCAACTCCAACAAGGACTACCTGGGCGTGCTGCGCGGCAGCGGTCCGGATACCACGGGTCTCGCCGCCGCCGTGGAGCTGGCCAGCAGCAAGCTCGCCTGGGAGATCGCGTAATGACCGCACGCCTGCCTGACCAGCCGGGCCTGTCCGCCGCGACCCCGGATGCGGATGCCGCCTATATCTGCGTCCGCGTCGTCGACACCCTGCTGCGCGAAGATGTCCGCGCATGCGTCAGCCGCGGCGAGGTGCACGGTGCCGATGCCGTACCGGCCGCCACCGCGCACGGTTTCGACGCCAGCCAGCAGTGGCTGCGCGTGGCGCACCTTGGCGCCGGCACCCTCTGGATCCCGGTGACGCCCACCCGCTACATGCAGGAATGGCGCCTGACCCGCCTGCCGCTGCTGCGCGGTGACGTCGGCGCGTGCTCCGCGCTGCATGACGTCGACACCATCCTCTCAGCATTTGCCGGCAACCTTCCAGCCGAAGAAGAACGCCTGTTCACCGCCTATGGCGACGAATGCCGTGCGGCTGTCGAGCACCGCAAGGCTTCGCTGGCCGAACGGGCGCGCTGGTTCGCGCAGCCGGACAGCGCAGACGGCCACGCGCTGCCGGGATGGGACCAGCGCATGCTGCACTACGACCGTGTCGCGGGCTTTCTGGACCACCCCTACTATCCCACCGCGCGCGCCAAGCTTGGCTTTGCCGCCAGCGATCTGGCCCACTATGCGCCCGAGTTCCAGCCGGTATTCGCGCTGAACTGGCTGGCGGTCCCGCGCGAGCGCCATCATCGCAGTGGCGAGACGCTGCCGCCAAACTGGCCGGATTTCGCCGATGTCGGCCTCGATCCCGCGCTCGCCCGCTCGCATGCGCTGGTGCCCGTGCATCCGTTCGTGTGGCAGCATCACCTGGACGGCTTCATGGCCGAAGCCGGGCTCGACGGCCAGGTCATCCGCGCCCCGCGCGCGTACCTGCGCGTGTCGCCCACCCTGTCGGTGCGCTCGCTGGTCCTGCTTGATGCGCCCGAATGGCACGTCAAACTGCCGCTCACGATCCGCACCCTGGGCGCCAAAAACATCCGCACCATCAAGCCCAGTACCATCGGCGACGGGCATCGCATCCAGTCACTGCTCGGCGATATCGTCCGGCGCGAACCGGGCCTCAACGGGCAGGTGCTGTTTACGGACGAGGCCAATGGCACCCATGTGGACCAGCGCCCGTTCCTGGGCTACATCCTGCGCCGCTACCCCGGACAGCAACTGGCGAACGCTACGGTGGTGCCGGTGGCCGGCCTGTTGGCGGAAACCGCCGGCGGCATGAGCGTGGCCGAGGAACTCGCCGGCCGCTACCACGGCGGCGATCTCGATGCCTGGTTCGACGCCTACCTGGCGCTCACGCTGCAGCTGCACCTGACGCTGTGGCTGCGCTACGGTATTGCCCTGGAGTCGAACCAGCAGAATTCGATGCTGGTCTACAGCGACGAAGGCTTGCGCCTGCTGCTGAAGGACAACGATGCCGCACGCATCGACCGCGGCACGCTCGCGCGCCGCTGGCCGGCCCTGTCGGCGCGTCTCGATAGCCTGGAAGACCAGCGCATTGGCGTAGCCGAGGCGCTGCCGCTGGCACAGATGTTCGTCACCATCACGCTGCAGCTGAACATTGCGGCGCTGGTGGAAGGCCTTGCGCAGCGTGGCGGCACCGATCCCGCCGCGGGCTACGCGCGCGTGCAGCGCCATGTGGAGGCCGTGCTTGCCGACCTGGACGCCGCCGGCGAAGACACCGGCTTCGCGCGCCAGGTGCTGCTTGACGACGAGCGGCTGCACCTCAAGTACCTGCTGACCGCGGCGTCGCTGGTGGAGAAGGCGCAGACCGGCGCGACCGACGTCAACAAGTTCTACGGCAAGCGCGCGCCCAACTTCCTCCGGGTGGCCACATGAGTACCGGCACGCGACAGGTGGTCGCGGTGGTCATGCTGTGCCATTTCATCGCCGCGTTTGCGGCGCTGGGCATGCCGCCTTTCTTCGCGCTGATCCTGCAGCGCTCGCTGCACAACGACGTGCCGTGGCTCGCGGGCGCGTTCTACGTGGTGCCGACGCTGCTGGCAGCGGTGTCGGCGCCATGGTGGGGCCGGCTTGCTGACCGCTTTGGCAAGAAGCGGCTGCTGATGCGCGCGCAACTGGGCCTGGCGGCAAGCTTCCTGCTTGCCAGCTACGCCACCAATTCGTTCGCATTCCTGACGGCGCTGGTGCTGCAGGGCGTGCTGGGCGGCACGTTTTCGGCCTCCAATGCCTACCTGGCAACGGTCGCCAGCGGTACCACGCTCACGCGCAGCCTGACGGCGATGCAGTGGTCCGCGCGCGCCGCGCTGGTGGCGGCACCCGCCTGCCTGGGCCTGTGGATGGGGGCGGAATCGCCGATCGTGCTGTACCGCTGCCTGGCGTTGCTGCCGCTGGCCGCCGCGGCGCTGATCGCATCGCTGCCTGCGGGCGAAGGCGCCAGCGCTGCCAAGCGCCCGGCAGCACGCGCCGGCGATGCAAGCGCCGCGGCGCCAGCCTCGCCGCGGCAGATCTACGTATTGCAGTTCGCGTTCGTGTTCGCCACCGTCGTGACGTTCCCGTACTTCATCCCTGACATGCAGCAGCGCATGCCTGTTCTGTCCGCGGCCACGGCCGGGCTGCTCTTCGGCCTGCCACACCTGGTGTACCTGGCCGCCGCACCGCTGCTGTCACGGCGGCTGGGGCTGGCCCCATCGCTGGGGCTGCTCGCCACCGCCTACGGCACGCTGGTGATCACCCTGCTGGCACAGGCGGCGCCGCTTGGCCTGCCGGCGCTGGTGGCCTGGCGCCTGCTGATGGGCACCGCCATGACGGTCGGATTCATCGCCCTGCACGCGCTAGTGGCAAGCATGGTGCACGCCGGCAACGCCGGCCGGACCTTTGGCTGGTTCGAAAGCAGTTCGAAATGGGGCGGCGTCGTGGCCGGGCTTGGCGCCGGCGCGGCAGTCAGCCTGGCCGGCCAGCGTGCGCCTTACCTGCTCGGCGCGGCGCTGCTCGCGCCGGCCGTCGCTTACCTGATTTTCTTCGCCAGGCAGCGGATGAGCACACTCTGATCCCTCCCGAGAACGAGGTCACAAGACATGCAAGTGCAAACCAAGATGGAAGTTAACGGCATGAGCCGCACGTCGGCGAAACTGGCCGCCACGCGGCGCTGCCAGGAAACGCTGTTGAACTGCTACTGCCGCGAGGTCGCGGCGCCCGCCGGCCAGCTGCGCGTCGGCCCGCCCGCCGGGCAGAATGACTGGCCGGCGACGATCACCATGACGCTGCAGCGCGAGCAGGCCCAGGTCCTGGAAGTGCAGTTGCCGCATATCCACGATCGCCTCCTGGCCGTGGTCGGCGGTGCCTGGCTGACTGGCAACTACCGCTACCTGTCGCCGGTATTCCACAAGGCCGAAAACAAGCCGTGGGCGCTGCTCGACTGGGAATCGCAGGCCGCGCTGCTGTTGCGCGAGATGGCGCAGCAGCACGAACTGCCGCCCAATACCGAGCTGATGGAGCAGATCCGCAACAGCGTGGCCGTCAGCACAGAAGTCCTGTCCGTGCCGGTGTCCGCCGCGATTCCGGCCGATCCGGTGGAGGCCTATATCGACTCCGAGCAATCGCTGACCTTCGGCCATCCGTTCCACCCCACGCCGAAGAGCCGGCAGGGCTTCTCCGACGACGACCTGCTGCGCTACTCGCCTGAACTGCGCACCCGCTTTCCGCTCGCGTGGTTCGCGGTGCCGCGCGACGACATCGCGCAGCAGTCACTGCTCGACGCCAGCTGCGACCAGCTGATCACGGCGAATGCCCCGGCAGTACCCGCCGACCGCGTGGCGGTACCGGTCCACCCCTGGCAGGCGGCCTACCTGCGCGAGCACCCGCTGGTGCGCGATGCCCTCGCAAGCGGCCGCATGCAGGACCTGGGCACGCAGGGCGCGGACTTCTTTCCCACCTCATCGATCCGCACCCTGTACCAGCCCGGCAATCCGTATTTCTACAAGCTTTCGCTGAACATCCGCATCACCAACTGCGTGCGCAAGAACGCGTGGTACGAGCTGGAGAGCGCCATGCACGTCAATCGCGTGCTGCGTCCGCTGCTGCCGGATCTCGGGCGGCTGTTCCCGGGCCTGGCGCTGATGGAGGAGCCGGCATTCCTGTCAGTGGACCTGAAGGACGCCGATATCGAAAAGAATCGTCAGGTCATCGAGGGCTTCGGCCTGATCCTGCGCCAGAGCGTGGATACGCTGCGCACGCCTGATTGCGTGCCGCTGCTGGCCGGCTCGCTGTTCGGCAACCACTACTACGGCGAAGCCCGCATGCAGCGCCTCTTGGCGGCGCTCGCCGCGCAGGCCGGGACGCCCGTGGATGCCATGACCGAACGCTGGTTCTCCGCCTACGTGTCGCAACTCATCTACCCGGTCTTCCACCTCTTCTTCGCGCACGGCGTCATCTTCGAGCCGCACCTGCAGAACGTGGTGCTCGGCCTGCGCCAGGACATGCCCGCGCAGCTCTTCCTGCGCGACTTCGAGGGCGTGAAGCTGACGCCTTCGCGCCATCCCGCGTCGTCCATGCCCGGGCTCAGCGAACGCGCCCAGGCCTCGCTCTGGTACGACGAAGAACAAGGCTGGAACCGCGTGGCCTATTGCCTGTTCGTCAACAACCTGTGCGAAGTCGTCGCCCAGCTCGGTGCCGGCAGGGCGGCCATGACCACGCGGCTGTGGTCGGTCGTGCGCCATCACCTGCATACCTACCAGCATCGCTATGGCAATGCGGCCTCGGCGCGGCGCATCAACGGACTGCTGGCCGGCAATCCCTTCCCGGCCAAGACCAATTTCAGCAACCGCTTCTTCCAGCGTGCTGACCGCGCTTCCACCTACGTGCCCGTCACCAATCCCATTCCTTTCGCCGGGGTGGAGGCCGCATGGCAATGAGCACCCCCGAACTGCGCTGGACACGCGTCGCCACCCACCTGCACGATGCGCTGGCCAAGGCCAGCGCCCCCCTGTGCACCTATGTCTACGACCTGGAGGCGCTGCGGCGCCACGCCGCGGCCACGGCGCTCAGCCTGCCGCCCGGATTCGAGCTGTTCTACGCGATCAAGGCCAACTCCGACCTGCCGATCCTGCAGACGCTGGCGCCGCTGGCGCACGGCTTCGAGATCTCCTCCGGCGGCGAGCTGGCATGGGTGCGCGAACACTTTGCCGAGGTGCCGCTGATCTTCAGCGGCCCCGGCAAGACCGATGCGGAACTGGCCAGCGCGCTCGATCTCGGGGTCGAGGCGCTGCACGTGGAAAGCCTGCATGAACTCGAACGGCTGGCCTGGCTCGCGCGCGAGCGCGGCGTCACGGCCCCGGTGCTGCTGCGTGTCAACCTTGCCATCGAAGGACTGCAGGCCACCACGCTGATGATGGGGGGCAAGCCCACGCCATTCGGCATCGCCGGCGACCAGTTGCCGGCCTGCCTGGCGTGGCTGCGCGCGCATCCGGAGATCCGGCTGCGTGGCTTCCATTTCCACCTGATGTCGCACCAGCTCGACGCTGCCGCCCACCTGCGGCTGCTCGACGCCTATCTGCAACAGGTCAGGCGCTGGCGTGCAGAGTATGGGCTCGATACGCTGGACCAGGTCAACGTCGGCGGCGGCATCGGCGTCAACTACCGCGAGCCCGAGCGGCAGTTCGACTGGGCCGCCTTTACCGCAGGCCTCCCGGCGTTGTCGGCGCAGCGCGACGGGCTCACCGTGCGCTTTGAATGCGGGCGTTATATCACCGCCTTCTGCGGCTACTACGCGATGGAGGTGATCGATGTGAAACACGCCTTCGACCGTGCCTTCGTCGTGGCCTGCGGCGGCACGCACCACTTCCGCACGCCGTATGCGCAGGGGCACAGCCACCCGTTCCGGGTGCTGCCTGTGGAATCGTGGCGCTACCCGTTTGCCCGCCCCGGCGTGCAGGACGCGCGCGTCAGCGTAGTCGGGCAGCTCTGCACGCCGAAGGACATCCTTGCCCACGACGCGCCAGTGGCGCGCGTGCGCGCCGGCGACATGGTGGTGTTCCCGTATGCCGGCGCATACGCCTGGCATATCTCGCACCACGACTTCCTGCGCCACCCGCACCCGCGGCATTGCTACCTTCCCGCAGAGAATGCCCATGCTGCAGCCGAATAAGCTGAAGGCCGCGCTCGCGGCCGGGCGCGATGTGTTCGGCCTGATCAACTCGCTGCCATTGCCGCTGATGACAGAGATGATCGGCTACGCCGGCTTTGACTTCGTGATCCTGGACCTCGAGCACGTCGGCGTGAACCCCCAGACGCTGGAGAACATGATCCGCGCCGCGGAATGCGCTGGCACTACCGCCCTCATACGGGTGCCATGGGCGGCGCCGGACATCATCCTGCGCGTACTGGATGCCGGCGCGCAGGGGATCGTGGTGCCACACGTGTCCAGCCGGGAGGTAGCCCAGCTGGCCGTCGACAGCGCGCGCTACCACCCGCTCGGCACGCGCGGCATTGCCGGGGGCCGGACCACCGGCTTTGGCACGCTGACGTTGCCGGCCTACATTGAGCGGGCCAATCGTGAGCTGATGGTGGTGGCCATGATCGAAGACCGGGAGGGCGTCGATGCCATCGAAGAGATCGTCGCCGTGCCGGGCATCGACATGGTGCTGGAAGGTGCGATCGACTTGTCGCAAAGCCTTGGCGTGCCAGCTGACGCACAGCATCCTTCCGTGCAGGCGGCAATCCGCCGCATTGCGCAGGCCTGCCAGGCACGTGGCGTGCCGTTCTGCGCGATTCCGCGTGCGGCCGGACAGTGCGAGCACTGGCGCGAACAAGGCGTGCACGCCTTCCTGCTCGGCGACGACCGCGCCACGGCCTTCCGGGCCATGAAGCAGCTGGTGGCTGGCTATCGGCGTTGACATCTTGCGCTCTTTGCCTCGAACCCCGCGCTGAGCGCTGCTTTTCCTGATCAGTTCGCTGGGATGGGTACTGACCTTTCGCTCCGGCGTGGGCGTGGTGCTGACGCTGCTGATGGTGCCCGCGCTGCTGGCGCGCATCCGGGCCGAAGAAGCGCTGCTGCGCGACCAGTCCGGCGTTGAATATGCGTCGTACTGCGACAGGACGTGGCGGCTGCTCCCCGGTATCTACTGATCGCGACGCAGCGGCGCCCCGCGCACTTGGCAATCAATCTGCCAATCATCAAGGGTTATCCCTAGTCGATCATTCCCATTTTCCGGGACTCACGGTTTTGATTTCCGGGAATCAGGTCCTATTCTTGGGCCCTATGTTGAATGCCGTCGACAACCCTCCCTCCGTGAAGCCCGCGACGCCCACGCCTGCCGAACCCGGCCAGCCCGCGGGCGGAGCCGATCGCGTGCTGTTCGTGCTGGCAACGCTGGCGCAACACGGCGCGCCGATCACGGTGCGCGAGCTGGTTGCCAAGACCGGCCTGCCCAAGAGCACGCTCTACCGGCAGCTGATGATGCTCAAGCGCTGGGGCTTTGTGCTGGAGTCCGACGGCGAATACGCGCCGGGCCCGATCAGCCTGCAACTGGCGCTCGGCTTTGACATGGCCTCGCACCTGGCGCGCGAAGCCTTGCCCGACATGCAGCTGCTGGCGCAGCAGTCCGATGAAAGCGTGGGTCTGGTCGTGGCCGTCAAGGATCACGTGGTGTGCCTGGAGATGGTGGAGAGCCGCCAGTCGCTGCGCTGCTCGTTCGAGAAGGGCCGCGGCGTGCCGCTGCGCGCCGGTGCGTCGGCCAAGTCGCTGCTGGCGTTCATGCGCGACGAAGCGCGCGAGCGCCTGGTCCGTGCCCAGTGCGAGCCAGGCGAAGCCGAACGGCTGCTGGCCGAGCTGGCCGCCATTCGCGAGACCGGTTACGCGGTCAGCGAGGGCGAGGTGGATCCGGGCGTGTGGGGCGTGAGCGCGCCGCTGTTCTCGCGGCGCAGCAAGGCCGATGCGCTGGGTTCCATCACGCTGATGGTGCCGGCCACGCGGCGGCAAGGGCGCGAGAGCGCGCTGATCGACATGACCGTGGCAGCGGCGATGCGGATTTCCGCGCGGCTGCAGTCTTACTGAATACCAGGCTACCAAGCCAATCATTACCGCCGCCGTCGGCAGACCCATGCGACGGCAGATCCCTCGTTCCCGAGAATAGGAGACTTCCATGAACCTTCGCCGCAAATGCCTGATGGTCAGCCTCGCCGGCCTGGCAACCCTGACCGCCCTGACCTTCGGCACCGTCGCGCACGCGCAGGACAGCGCCGTGCTGCGCGTGGCCACCGACGCCACCTTCCCGCCGATGGAATTCACCGAGAACGGCAAGCGCACCGGCTTTGACGTGGAACTGGTGGAGGCCATGGCCAAGACGATGGGCAAGCGGGTGGAATGGACCGACATCGACTTCAAGGGCCTGATCCCGGGGCTGGTCTCGCGCCGCTTCGACATGGCCGTGTCCGGCATCTACATCACCCCCGAGCGCCGCAAGGTGGTGGACTTCACTGAGCCGTACTACACCGGCGGCCTGGTGGCGCTGGTCAAGAGCGGCAACACCGCCATCCACGCCCCGGCCGACCTGAACGGCAAGAAGGTCAGCGTGCAGGTGGGCACCAAGTCCGTCAGCTTCCTGCGCGACACGTACCCGCAGGTGCAGCGCGTGGAAGTGGAGAAGAACCAGGAAATGTTCAACCTGGTCGAGATCGGCCGCGCCGATGCCGCCGTGACCGGCAAGCCGGCCGCGATGCAGTACGTCAAGACCCGCGGCGGCCTGCGCGTGGTGGAGCAGCCGCTGACCACCGAGGAATACGGCATGGCCGTGCGCAAGGACACGCCCGAGCTGACCCGCGCCCTCAATGCCGCGCTGGCCAAGGTGAAGGCCGATGGCACCTACGCCAGGCTGACCCAGAAATGGTTCGGCGCGGCCGCCAAGTAAGCCGCGCGGACCGACATCATGGAACTGGATTTTTCTCCCGTCTTCGCCGGCTGGCCTGACATCCTCCACGGCGCCGTCATCACCGTGGAGGTGACGGCCTGCGCGCTGGTGCTGGGCTGCGTCATGGGCCTGCTGGTCGGCATTGGCCGGCTGGACCCGAATCGCCGCGTCATCTATAGCCTCTGCACGGCCTATGTGACCTTTATCCGCGGCACGCCGCTGCTGGTGCAGCTGTTCCTGCTGTTCTTCGGTCTGCCGCAGTTCAACATCCTGCTGCCGGCCTTTGTATGCGGCGTGATCGGGCTGGGCATCTATTCCGGCGCCTATGTGTCGGAAATCGTGCGCGGCGCGATCCAGTCGGTGGACAAGGGCCAGATGGAAGCGGCCCGTTCGATCGGCATGTCTTCCGGCCAGGCCATGCGCGCAATCATCCTGCCGCAGGCCATCGTGCGGATGATCCCGCCGCTGGGCAACGAGTTCATCGCCCTGATCAAGAACTCGGCGCTGGTGTCGCTGCTGACAATTGCCGACCTGATGCATGAGGGCCAGAAGATCATCAGCGTGTCGTACCGGTCGCTGGAAGTCTACCTGGCGATCGCGCTGGTTTATCTGATCCTGACGAGCGCGGCCGGGCTGATCCTGCGGCGCGCCGAACAACGGCTGCGCATGGGAGGCATGGTGCAATGAGCGATTCCGCAATCATCCGGATCCGGAACCTGGGTAAATCGTTCGGCAGCCACACGGTCTTGCGCGGCATCGACTTCGATGTAGAGCCGTCGCAGGTGGTGGTCGTGATCGGCCCCAGCGGCTCGGGCAAGAGCACCTTCCTGCGCTGCTGCAATGGCCTGGAACAACCCGAGGCCGGCACCATCGACATCGTCGGCAAGCGGCTGGTGACTGAAGGCCAGCTGATCGGCGAGCATGAGCTGAACCAACTGCGCACGGAAGTGGGCATGGTGTTCCAGTCGTTCAACCTGTTCCCGCACCTGTCAGTGCTGCACAACGTCACGGTGGGCCCCCGCATGCTGCGCGGCGCCTCGCGCGAGGACGCCGAGCGCAAGGCGATGAGCCTGCTTGAGAAAGTCGGCCTGGCGCACAAGGCCCACGCCATGCCCGCCAGCCTGTCGGGCGGCCAGAAGCAGCGCGTGGCCATTGCCCGCGCGCTGGCCATGGAGCCGCGCGTGATGTTGTTCGACGAGCCGACCTCCGCGCTGGACCCCGAGCTGGTGGGCGAAGTGCTGCAAGTGATGAAGGTGCTGGCCGCCGAAGGCATGACCATGGTCGTGGTCACCCATGAAATGGGCTTTGCCCGTGAAGTGGCCGATGTGGTGGTGGTCATGGATGGCGGCGGCATCATCGAGGCCGGGCCGCCGTCGGTCATCTTCTCCGCACCGACGCAGGAACGCACGCGTGGCTTCCTGCAGGCCGTGCTGACGCGCTCATGAGGATGGCAGTGACCCAGAACCCCTGGCAGGGCCGTGTCGACAACGGCGAGGATGGCGACACCACGCGCCTGTTCCGCATCGTGCATGCGCTGGAGACGTCAGACCTCACGCCCCTGGGCAACGCACCGGTATTGCTCGGCTTCCGCTGCGATGCCGGCGTGCTGCGCAACCAGGGCCGCCCCGGCGCCGCCCATGGCCCCGACGCCATCCGCCAGGCGCTGGCCAACGTGCCGGCGCATGGCCTGCCTGCGTTGTACGACGCTGGCAATATCAGCTGTGAAGACGCCGACCTGGAGTCGGCCCAGTTCGCGCTGGCGGGTGCCGTGCGCGACGTGCTGGCGCGCGGCGGCTTCCCGCTGGTGCTGGGCGGCGGCCATGAAGTAGCCTGGGGCACGTGGCAAGGCCTGCGCGCGCACCTGGATGCGCAGGACGATGCCGGACGCGTGCTGATCATCAATATCGACGCCCACTTCGACCTGCGCACCAGCCGGCCGGCAAGCTCCGGCACGCCGTTCGACCAGATCGCCAACGCCTGCGCCGAGCGCGGGCAGCCGTTCGACTATGTCTGCCTGGGCGTAAGCCGCCTCAGCAATACACCGGCGCTGTTCAACCGCGCGGACGCGCTGTGCGTCAGCTACGTGGAAGACCTGGACATGCAGGAGCGCCACCTGGAAACGCGCCTCACGGAACTGGCGTCGTGCATCGATGCCGCGGACCACGTGTACCTGACCATCGACCTCGACGCGCTGCCCGCGGCCGTGATGCCGGGCGTGTCGGCACCCGCCGCCTATGGCGTGCCGTTGCCGGTGGTGGAGGAAGTGGCCCTGCTTGTCCGCCGCAGCGGCAAGCTGCGCGTGGCCGACCTGGCGGAGTACAACCCGCAGTACGACCGCGACCACCAGGGCGCGCGCGTGGCTGCGCGGCTGGCCTGGCGGTTGCTCGGCTGACGGACAGGTCACGCCTTCCACCGCTAGCGCCGCGCGCGGCGGCTGCCAACCGCCGGGGACCGATCCCCACGTCGACGAAGGCTTTTATGTTAATTGGACAGATGCCTGACCGCTCGGATCTGCGGCGCCTATGACCACCAACCACGCAACCAAAAAAAGAGGCCAGAGCAAATCACCCTGGCCTGGAAGCGAGCAAAACAAGCATCAGCCGCCCGCGGCCTGGCTGCGTGTCAGGCAGCCCGCCGCGCAGCGGATCACACCATCGCCTTAGTGGTCATACTCCACGCTGGTGCTGAAGTTCAGGTCAAACGGATCTGTCCAGTTCAGGTTGGCAAACGACATATCGCCCCCGCCAGTCGCCCCCGCCACCGACGGGAACGACGCACCCAGGTCTCCTAACACATTCAGGCTGACCACCGTATTGGGCGCCGCCGGGCGCGCACGTCCGTTGCCGCTCACGAACACCGCCGGCGTTGCGCCGATGGTCGAGCGGATCTGCACATTGCTCCGCTTCACGAACGGCACGTTCGCAGCCGAGGTCCAGCTCATCGGGAACGTGCTGCCGCCGGTGAACGTGGTGCCGGAACCCGGCGTCAGCTGGTCACGCGCGGCCTTGCTGACATCCTGCCAGGCATACTGGCGCAGCGTCACCGGCGCCGGCGGCGGGGTGCGCAGGCGCACGGTGTACGAGTAGGCCGGCGCAGCCGTGTTGCCGTTCTGATAGATGTCGAAGGTGTAGGCGCTGAACGGCGTGACCCCTTCCAGCTCCGTGGTGCTCAGCTGCGGATCGGCAAACGCCTTGTTGGTGGCGCCCGGCCAGGTGAACAGCGCCTGGGCCGATGCATCCTGCGCCACGCCGGCGAGCCGGAAGTTGTTGCGGCAGGAATTCAGTCTTGGCAGCGCCGCTGCCTGGGCCGGTGTTTGCGAAGGCGTCAGCTGGGCCGCGATATTGAGCGTGCCGCACACGCCATTGCTGCGATTGAGCAGGACACCATTGCGCAGCCCCGGCCCCTTCACGATCGCAAAATCCACCGGCACATTCTGGTCGTCCGTGATGCCGACCTGCAGCGTCAGCGAGCTGATATAGGCGTTGGTGCCGGTCATCGGCTTGGCCGGATTCAGCCAGTCCCAGCGCTGCGCGCTGCCATTGACCTTGGTCACCATATGCCGCTGGTTGCCCACCAGGCGCCAGCCGTTATCACTGCTGGTGCGCGCCGCGGGCTGCAGGGCGACCTGCGCAATCAGCTGCACGCCATCGCGGATGCCATCGGTGCGCGTCCACGACAGCTTCATCCAGACCTTGTCAGCCGCCTGCACCCGGATGATTTCCGGCAGGCTGAATACAGCGCCGTTCATCTCGTCGTCCGCAAAGATGCCGGGGGCGCTGCCGCTCGGGCCCGGTCCGAATTCCTGCTCGGCGCTGGCGCCATTGCTCAAATACGCCGCGGGAACGCCCGCTTGCAGGTTGCCGGAGGCCACTTCGTCAACAAAGATCTGGCTGCACGCGGCAACATTGCCCTCCATGCGCGCGTTGCCCGTCGATGATCCACCGAAGCACTGGTTGAAAGCGGCCTGCAGCCCAGCCAGGTCACTGGCGCTGGGCAGGTTGGTCACCGGCGCGCCGCCGATCGTGGCAACGCTAGGCAGGCTGGCCGTGTCGCTGGCCGTGGGGCCACGCCCGGTGCCAATTGCAGCACCACTGGCGTATCGCTCGAAGCGCCGGCCACGGACGACAGCTGCACGCCGCCGTCTGGCAGCACGTTGATCTTCACTTGGTCCAGCAGGCGGTCCAGCCCCGGCGCACCGGCCGTGAGCGGGCCTGAGATCAGGTCGACGCCGGTGTTGCCCGTGGCGCTCAGCAGATCGGCCAGCGCATCCGAGTACGCTTTCACCGTGGTGCTGATCGCCGATGATGTGACTTTGGACTGCAGCAGGCTGCTGTCGGCCAGCAGCTTGGTCGGGTTGTCGCCGATGATGGTCGCGGCAATGGCATTGGTCAACGGCGTGATGTTGATGGTCTGGGTGCCCGCGGTGGCGCTCAGGCTGATCAGCGTTGCCTGGGAATCAGAGACGTTGCCGGTGGCGGCCAGCACGAACGGCGCGGTCAGGCCGGTCACGTCGCACTGGAAAGAGCCCGTGGTGGCGTCAGCCGGGCAACTGGCCGACTTGCCGGCCGCGTCCATCAGCGTCACCGTCGCGCCCTGCATGGCTGCGCCGGTCGCGGCTACGCCGCTGACAGTCTGCTTGGCAGGCACAGAAACCTCGGGAGGCGTAGAGGTGGTGGTGGTGCCTCCCGTTGAAGAATCTCCGCCGCCGCCGCACGCCGACAAGGCGAGCACTGCAATGCTGAGTGCAATAGGTGTGAGTTTCATTTCCTTCCCCGTACCGTTGTAAAAGAGACAACACCGCAAACGCAGCCACCTCCCCTCTGAGGGAGGGTCAAGCTTGACTGGCTACGTCAATGGACCCCTTTGAAAGCGCTCAATAATTCATATTGAGCACACCCCGTTGTGATTTTTGTTAATCCGGGCTTCATTTTCTTGACCTGGCAACTGGATTTGAAGCCGTCGGACTTTCGCGGAATTCTGCAAAAACGCGTACTGGCTGGCATCATTCAAATTGATGAAAGCCAGAAAAAAAATCGCAGTGCGGCTTGCAGAGCGGCAGTGATAACCCGCGCAAGACAATGCATTGAATAAAAAGAGGGGGAGCCGGCCAGAGGGCACGCACGATGCCCGGACACCGGCGCCTGGGGAGGAATGGAATTGCCAAGAGATCAGCTCATCGGTGACCTCTATGAGGCGGCGGTCCGGCAAGACGGCTTTCTGGACACGTTCCAGACCGTCACCGAGGTATTGGGCGCCAACGTCTTCCACATGTTCAGCTGGGATGCCGTGCGTAATGCACCGCATCTCTCCATCTATACGCCGGACGTAAGATGGGATGAGGTCATCGCGCGTTATGACCAGTTCTATGGCGCCTTCGATCCCCGGCGCCGCTTTGTGGAGCAGGCCCGCATCGGCCAGTTCGTCAACTGCGATGACCACCTAAGCGAGCAGGACGTTTCACGCAGCGAGTTCTTCCAGGATTTCCAGATTCCGGCGGGATTCCGCTACCTGATGGGTGTGCGGCTGGCTCGGCCGAACAGCGACGAGATCTTACTTGGCCTGTTGCGGGCGCGGGACAGGTCGCCTTATACACAGGCAGAACGCGCGGCAGCTGCAGGCATGGCCGGCCACCTGCAGCGCGCCATCAATCTCTGGCAGGACGCCAGGGTCCTGCATCGCGATGCCGCGCTTGGCACGGAACTGATGGAACAACTAGGCCTGGCCGTGTTCGCGCTGGACCGGCATTCACGCGTGGTCTTTGTCAATGCGGCGGCCGAATCCGCGTTGCGCGCCACCACCAGCCTGAAACTCGAACACGGGCGCCTGGTTGCATCCACGGCAGCCGATAACGTCGGCCTGCAAGCGGCCATCGGGCGCGTGGCAAAAACCCGCCAGGGCGAGAGCCTGGCGCTGCCAGCCACATCGGGCGCACCGCCGGACATCTTCCTCAGCATCACCGCGCTCCCCGGCAAGGACACGCGTGCGGTGTTTGGCAATGCCACCATGCTGATCACAGCCAGGCAGCGCGGCACCACCGCCCTGGTGACGGCGCGGCAGTTGCGGCAAGCGTTCGCATTGTCTGCGGCGGAAGCGGCGGTTGCTGAAGCGCTGGTTTCAGGCAAGACGGCTGAGGCCTACGCCAGCAGTGCCGGGGTTTCGGTGGCTACGGTTCGCACCCAGTTGCGGGCGATTTACGAGAAGACCCGCACGCGGACGCAGACGGAGGCTGTCGGTGCCATGCTTTGGGTGTTGTCGCAGAATCGTCCTGAGCGATAGCGATAGCCGGAACCAGACGCGATTGGGTGCTGGCGCGCCTTGAACCTCTTCACGTCCACGGCGCTGATCAGCGCTTCACCGCCGCACGCCCGGCCTTCGCAGCCCGCTTCACGGGCACCAGCGTGGCCGCCGCATCCTCCGGCCTGTCCGTATTGACCAGCACCCCCGCCGAGACAATATAGGCCGCCGCGCTCTCGATATCCCCGCGCAGCGCCGCACATGCCGCCGCGCTGTCATGCTTGCGCAGCGCTGCGATCAGGTTGTCGTGATGCTTGACCGCGACGCGCTCTTCCACACGACGCGATCCGGAGCGGAGGTCGTGGTTAAGAATCGGGCCGATGCGCAGCCACGTAGACTCGATCATCTGCAACAGGATCGGCATGCGCGCCGCCGCGTAGACGGCAAAGTGGAGGGCCTGGTTCGCGGCGATGACATCCGCGCCGTTTGGGCTGCGCTTGGCCATCTCGTCGGCAAACCGGCGGTGCAGTGCCTGTACCTGCTTCAGCTCCTCATCGGTGATGCGCTCTGCCGCGGTCGCGGTGGCGAGCCCTTCGAGCTCGATCCGGATTTTCGTGATTTCGTCGAACTGGCTGACGCTCATGCGCGGCACGCGCAGCGCGCGGTTCGGCGTGAGTTCGAGCGCCTGCTCGGCAACCAGGCGATGCACCGCTTCGCGCACCGGCATGACGCTGACGCCCAGTGCGGCGGCGATGCTGCGCAGCGAAATCTGCTCGCCCGGCATCATCTGGCCGCTGACCAGCAGGTCGCGCAGCTGTGTGTAGACGTCGCGGCTGAGCGTCTGGCGGACAAGGGGCGTCACAAGGTCATTCAGGGGCATGCCGCGAAGCATAGCACATAGGGTTATTCTCTATATTTGATCTGTGATCACAGTTTTACTCTTCGTCCGGAAGGCAGGCAGCCGCCTGTTCCCAGGAGGATTGGAATCATGTGGAAGGATGAATCGCTCGCCGGCAAGCGCGTACTGGTGACCGCCGGCGCGGACGGCATTGGCCTGGAGATCACACGGGCCTTTGTGGAGGCGGGCGCCCGCGTTGCGGTTTGCGACGTGGCTGGCGACAGTCTCGAACGGGTCTGTGCCGAGTTGCCCGGCGTGGTGGCAGTCAGGGCCGATGTGTCGAAGGAAAGCGACGTCGAGGCGCTGTTCCAGGCGGTCGATGGCGCCTTTGGCGGCCTGGACGTGCTGGTCAACAATGCCGGGGTTGCCGGCCCGACTGGCGGTGTTGAAACCCTGTCGCTGGCCGACTGGGAGCGCACGCTTGCCGTCAACATCACCGGCCAGTTCCTGTGCGCCCGCGCCGCGGTGCCGCGCCTGCGGCAGGGGCGCTCGCCGTCGATCGTCAACCTCTCTTCCGCTGCCGGGCATCTCGGCATGCCGGGCCGTGCCGCCTACTCCGCGTCGAAATGGGCCGTGGTGGGCTTTACCAAATCGCTGGCGCTTGAACTGGGAGCGGATGGCATCCGTGTGAACACGGTGCTGCCCGGTGCGGTCGACGGCCCGCGTATCCGCGCCGTCATTGCCGCGAAGGCTGAGTCGCTGGGCAAGCCGCTTGAGGAAGTCACGCGCAGCTACACGTCGCAGGCGGCACTGCAGCGCATGGTGACGATGCGCGACATCGCCAACATGGTGCGCTTCCTCTGCAGCGACCAGGCGGCCAATGTGCACGGCCAGGAAATGGTCGTGGACGGTCTGACCCAGGCGCTCAGCTAGCGCGCCCGGCACATTCCTGGGGCCGCCGGATATCCGCGGCCCGCAGTCCGACAAACCCAACCAAGCCCCGACCAAGCCCAACCAAGGAATCACCATGGCCAAGCGAGCCAAAGCCATCATCACCTGCGCCCCGACCGGCGCCATCCACACGCCCAGCATGTCGCCCCACCTGCCGGTGACTGCCGACGAGATCGCACAAGCCGCCATCGACGCGGCGCGCGCAGGGGCCGCCATCCTGCACCTGCACGCCCGCGACCCCAAGGACGGACGCCCGTCGCAGGACCCGGAGCTGTTCCGGCCGTTCCTGGCCAGGATCAGCGCCGAGACCAACGCAGTGATCAATATCACCACCGGCGGCAGCCCGCACATGACGGTGGAAGAACGCATGTTGCCGGCCACCACCTTCAAGCCGGAGCTGGCCTCGCTGAACATGGGCTCGATGAACTTCGGCCTGTTCCCGATGCTCGACCGCTTCAAGGAATTCCAACACGACTGGGAGCGCGAACACCTGGAGAACAGCCGCAACCTGATCTTCAAGAACACCTATCAGGACATCGAGAACATCCTGCGCATCGGCAATGCCAACGGCACGCGGTTCGAATTCGAGTGCTATGACATCAGCCATCTGTACAACCTGCGGCACTTCCTTGACCGTGGCCTGGTCAGTGGCCCGGTGTTCATCCAATCCGTGTTCGGCATCCTGGGCGGCATTGGCCCCGATCCCGAAGACCTGATGCACATGCACCGCACCGCCAGGCGCCTGTTCGGCGACCAGTTCCGTTGGTCGATCCTTGGCGCCGGCCGAGGCCAGCTTCCGCTGGCGACCATCGGCGCGGCAATGGGCGCCAACGTGCGCGTTGGCCTGGAGGACTCACTCTGGATCGGTCCGGGCCAGCTGGCTGCATCTAGCGCCGAGCAGGTCACGCGCATCCGGACCGTGCTGGAAGCCCTGAACATCGACGTGGCCACGCCGGGCGAAGCCCGCGACATTCTCGCCCTGAAGGGCGCGGCAGGCACCGCGTTCTGAACCGGCGGGGCCGCCACGGCCCGGCCTCGCCCGACCATCGAACACTGAAGACATCAACCAGGCGGAACGGCTGACGCGCGGCCCCAGGGCGCGGCGCCATATCCGCCGATGGAGACTACGCTCATGCAGACCGTACCCGCCTCAGGCGCGCCGCCGCTGGCCGCGCCGACAGACCGCCCGCTGACCGCACTGCTGTTCCGCAAGCTCATGCCCTTGCTGGTGCTGTCCTATGTGATCAGCTTTCTCGATCGCACGAACATTGCACTGGCCAAGACCCACATCGCTGTCGACCTGAACATCTCGGCCGCGGCCTACGGCCTGGGCGCGGGTCTGTTTTTTCTCAGCTATGCCTTGCTGGAGATCCCGAGCAACCTGATCATGCATCGGGTCGGGGCGCGCTTCTGGATCACTCGCATCATGGTGACGTGGGGCCTGCTGTCCGCGGCGATGGCCTTTGTCCAGGGCGAGACCTCCTTCTACATCATGCGCGTGCTGCTCGGCGTGGCCGAGGCGGGGCTGTTTCCCGGCGTGATGCTCTATCTCACGTACTGGTTCGGCCGCGAGGAACGCGCGCGGGCGGTGGGCTACTTCCTGCTCGGCGTCTGCATTGCCAACATCGTCAGCGGCCCGCTGGGCGGCGCCCTGCTGGGCATGGACGGCATCTGGGGCTTCAAGGGCTGGCAATGGATGTTCGTGCTGGAAGGCCTGCCTGCGGTGTTCCTGGCCGCGGTGGTCTGGAAGAAGCTGCCCGACGGTCCGGACAGCGCGCCATGGCTGACGCCAGCCCAGGCGCAGGAAGTCCGCAGCCGGCTGGCCGCGGAAGCCGCCGATGCCAGCGTCGGCAAGGGTGGCCACTCGTTCCTGGGCGCCATGCGTGATCCGCAGGTCTGGCTGGCGATCTTTATCTACTTCTGCCATCAGATCTCGATCTACACGGTGATCTTCTTCCTGCCGGGCATCATCGGCACGTACGGCAAGCTCACGCCCGTGGAAATCGGGCTGCTCAATTCCCTGCCCTGGATTGCCGCCGCCATCGGCGCCGCATGGCTGCCCCGACATGCCAACACCCCACAGCGCGGACGCCGCCTGCTCTGCCTGGGGCTGGTGGTGATGGCAGGCGGCCTGCTGATTGCCGCCTTCACAGGGCCGGTGATGGCGCTCGTCGGCTTCTCGCTGACCGCGCTGATGTTTTTCGTGGTGCAGTCGATCGTGTTCCTGTTCCCGTCGTCCCGCCTGAAGGGGGTGGCGCTGGCGGGGGGACTGGCCCTCATCAATACCTGCGGGCTGGTGGGCGGATTCATCGGACCGTCGGTGATGGGCATCATCGAACAGGCGACCGGCAGTACGCGCAACGGACTGGTCATCATGGCGGGACTGCTGCTGATCGCCTGCGCCGTGGCACCGTTTCTGCGCCAGGGGCAGGAGCGCTGAAGGGCTGTAAGGCGAGAACACTGCCGTCGCACGAAGTGGTGCTGGCTCTCATTCAAGCGCGGCGCTCGGCAGGCAACGGCCGGCGCCGCCTTGAACGGCAGCATCATGAAGGGATGCGTCGCTTCATCACGGCCACTGTCGCACAGGCGCTCGAACGCTGCGCCCGTGTAGCGCGGGTTCAGGGTGGCCGCTGCCGGACGCATCTGGCCAGGCCAGGCCGGCGGCAGGCTTCAGGTGCGGGGGATAATCACTTCAACACGCCGATTTTTAGCGCGACCAGCAGGATCATCGCTGCCATCAGGGCGGACGTTGGGCGCGACCGGGGCCGCCGCCCCCTTGCCCGAAGCGACGAACTCACGCTGCCCCACGCCGACCTGCTTGCGCATCCACGCCGCCACCGCTTCGGCGCGTCGTTTTGACAGCGCCTGGTTATAGGTATCGGTCCCTTTAGCATCCGTGTGACCGATCACTTCCACCGCACCTTGTCCGCCCGCGCGGACCAAATCAGCAACTTTGCGGAGATTGTCAGCCGCCTTGGGATCCAGGTCCGCACTATCGAATGCAAAGAGGGTGTCCGCCTGCAGGTCGACGACAGTTGCAGTATCGGTGACGCGTACAACCAGATCGCTTCGGGTCGCGTTCAGGCCGCTGACGTTGGCGGAAAGCTTCCCTGGCGCCGGAAGCTGATCCGGAGCCGCCGTCGCCGGCGAGGAGACGGTGATAGCCGCCACAAGAAGTGCGGCCCCC
This sequence comes from Cupriavidus necator, assembly GCA_022041995.1. Classification (GTDB taxonomy): domain Bacteria; phylum Pseudomonadota; class Gammaproteobacteria; order Burkholderiales; family Burkholderiaceae; genus Cupriavidus. The sequence continues at coordinate 236,461 of CP074381.1, read as the reverse complement.
AAGGACCGGCGCCTGACCAACAGGGTGGCGATGCCATCGCGAGCGTCATCGCGTCACCGGTACGCCATCGAACGGCCCCACGGTCGGGATATTGATCGACACTGTTTTGGTCGTGGCGGGCGGCGCGGGAAATTTAAACCACACGATCGCGGGCGAACTGTACAGGTTGATGTTCACACGATCCTTGCCCTGGAGCGGGGAGGCCAGCCAGTTACCCGCATTGTCCCTGAGCACACCGATCTGCTGCGCGGTGGCGTCGTCGATCACGCTGACTTCATTCAGTGGAACGTATTCCGTCCCGCCCTTGTCGGCCGTGAAGGTGAGCTGGACGGTCATGATATCGCCAGTCACAGCGACCTTGTTGAGGGCCACCTGAGAGCCCTTTGGCCCCGGTTGGGTCTGAATAGCAGCCCGTTGCGGTGCGGCCTGGGCCGGTGACGGATCTGTGGGACGCACCTCAACGCGTTTCACACCACTGTCAGCGGCTGGTTCCTGCGAAGTACTCACCGCCGGCGCCACAGGCGGGGATTTAGCCTGATCAGATTTTCCGCAGGCGGAAAGAAGTCCAGCCGCACCAAGAAGCACGACGAAGACGCGCGAGAAAGATGACATATTCAATAGCCTCCCACTGTTGAATGAAACCGGCTAATAGCGTTCCGGCGACGCTAACAAGATGGTCCGTGCATGAGAGGCCTCTCCCTATGAGCACCCTCGCACGTCGCTCTCTCCCACGGTGCCGCTGCAGAGCAGCCCAGGCGGGACGTACCTTCGTAAGTAGTCCATTTCTTCTTCCATATCAAGCGATCATAATAATTGTTTCATTTTTCGCATTTTCCACATGATGGACAAATCCCCGCCGATCGCGCCCGAAAGGCGAGCGAGGTACCACAGCGCGACATCGAACGGGTTGGTGGTGTCGAGTTGCGTTTTCATTCGAACGCGATGAGCCACTCATAGACCGTAAGCACCACCATGGCGAGAAGCGGCGCAACACAGAGCCAACGAAGCCGTCTCGGTGCGTGGCGTAACCAGATTCCCATCATCGCGATGCCGCAGGCGGCGAGCGCGAGCCCGGATGCAATCAGGTAGTGTGGCTGCGACTGGTACGCCCAGAGATTTGCCACAGGCCCTTCTGCGCCAAATGGATAGTGCTGCGGTGAATGTCATGCCTGCCAGGCGTCAATCGCGACGATTGCCATCGTCGCGAGAAGCACGCCGGTCGCCACCCACTTAATACGTGACCGCGACGTCCATGTCCTTTGCATAGGAGATAAACTCACCGATGAAGCTATCCATCGAACTCGTCAAATCGATACAGCCGATGGATCCGGGTACCCAACCGCCGTGGATCGAGAAGTTGGACCGACCATAGCGGCCATATCAACCTCTGGAACGGGTCGAGGATGACTGTCAGTGGCGCAGCAGGGATGGCCGCAAATGTCGGGTGCTTTATTTTCGGAATCAACTCGTCTCCCTTCTACTCTGATCTGGGGAGAGCTACCGATCCTGTTTTGGGAAATCAAATGAGACGCGCCTACACTGTCGCTGCGTTCTGCCTAGCGGGTGCGGCGACCACTTGGGCCGCCTGCTGGATCGGAAGTCGAATGAGCTTTCGACTCGGTCTCGGCTGGGGTTTTCAAAACCTGGAGGGTTGCTGGGAGGTGGGCGTTTGTACTGTGCCTGCCTGGTACACACTCTTGCTCTACCTCTACTTTCTGGGGCCATCCATTGTGTTCGCGGCGGTGGGCTGGAGAACTTGTGACGCTTCGTCGAGGCGCCTCGCCCAATTGCTGGCCTTACTCGTTGTAGGCACGGCATCGCTCTACCTGGTGACATATGCGATGGGGTAGGGTCCAATGCCGCTCGCTGTCGAACCTTTCTTACACTGAATCGAGCAATCTGCACCGCGGGTCGCAGCAGGCAGGGTGATCCGGGAAGGGCGTAGTGCCAGCACGGAGAAAAACCTGGTGTTCAGCCAGCGGTTGCTTGAAGAGCAGGGCGTGGCCGCCACCGATCCCATTGTGGCGACGACCAGCGATTTCCATGTACGGCGGGCGGTGAGGACTGCCCGGAAGGTAGGATTCGGGGAGATCACGGGAGCTTGATGCGGGCTCGGCAGGCAACGGCCGGCGCCGCCGTGAACAGCATCCGAAAATTCAAGGCATCTGTTTCGGCCCCTCATTGAATGCCTTGAACTTCTTCACGTCTGCAACCTTGTAAAAGAGCTTCAACGTAGCGTTCTTCGACCGCGGGATTCGCCCCACGAAGGCTGACCTCACGAAAGCGGCGCTGCCGTTTCCGCTGCTTTCCATCACACACACATATCGCTGCCCACGCTGGCGCAGCACAGCGTAGGCGGCAAGGCTCGGTTCCTCAACTCTTGAGGGCTGAGGCTTTCCCACGGCGACCGCTCGCATGATGAATCCGCGACGCGCCCCGACGAAAATATAGTCATTGTTCCCGCGCTTACTGGTTGCATAGCCAATCCGGAGCTTGTTGCTGTCACCGCCAGGGATAAACAGCTGGTAGCCGGCCATAGTAACCTCGTCCATCAGATTCGCATCCCCTTCAATTGGGCTGATCGAGATCGAAGAGTCAGACGATCTGTCGAATAGTAGGCAACTGTCGATGATGTCCTCGGGCACCTGTTCCGCGTGAGCGGAAACCGAAAGCGCGAGGAGAAGAAGCATGAGAGCCGTTCGTATCATTTGTATTCCCTGGCGCGAGTGACAGCGACCCAGTCTTGGCCATAGCGCCAAAAGATCGTTCCCCCACACCGGCGGTAGACTCATAGACCCAGGAGTAGCGCCCCACCTCCTCCCTTACAGTCTTGACTTGTCCGTTGACCTTCTTCTTAACGGCCTTATACAGAATTTTCGTCTTCTCTGACCCACTGATTCCGTAGATATTGTGAGAGGGATCTGTGATGTGAATGCCCGACTTCACCTTCGCATGATTCTTGTAGTTTGACTTGATGTCTGCTCCGTCCCAAAAGTACGCGCCGTTCGAGTAGTCCACGCCTCCCGAAAGAGCATTTCTCGCTGCCTTAACCGCATCCGACATGGCTGAACTCTTCTCAACATCCTTTTCCGAGGACTTCATCAACTTGGCATAGCGCGCGTTGCCATCTGTTCTCACAAAGGAGAAGTTCTTATCCTTTGATGTGAAGGCATCAATAGATGAATAACCGCGCGCCTTCATTTGACGAACCATAACGCTTGCCAGCGCCGCCATCTCTTCATATTGGTCGCGCGTTGAGGACTCGCCATAGGCAATGGCTGCCAGCAAGCGCTCCTCCGAAGTAAGCTTGGAAGAATCTGTCATGCTCGTGCTTCGCCAGTCTTATCCAGCCACATGACGATGCGCACCTCGACATCGCCGCGCACTGTTGCGGTTGTCCCGGCAAGTCCGGCATTCCGGGTAACCAACTGATGCTCAATGAACAGGTCATATCGATAGCCGGACTCAGGCTGTCCCGTGTCGGCATCAACAAGCTCGTAGTACTGCTCAATGATTTGCGTGTCGTGACTAGCCGCAGCTACGCCAGAACTCAACCCTGCCGAGTTTGGCGGCGACGCGTACTGACCTACTCGGTTCACTTCGATCCTGAAATCGGATTGCGAGTGTATGACCAGCGGCCGCGTAGCGCACTTGCAAGAGACACGGGCACCGCTTACCAGAAGCGGCTTCCCGTGTATGTTGAACGATGGGTCGCAGTCGTTCATCACAGGCCCGCCAGCCTTGCAGGCCGGACAGGTCGCATAGTCGCCTTCCACACCTATGGTCACACCATGATGAAACATGCTATGGCCGGTGGCGATAAGCGTTCCTCCTGTACTGGTCTTGTCCCCATTTCGAAGTGCGTAGCGAATATCGGGCATTACGGCTCCATGCTGTCCGTGGTGGAAGTGAAGACTTCAATGGGGACGAAATGCCATTGCGCAGCATCGAAATCGTACATCGCCATCTGGTTGATATCGCAGCCCACCGGGATCGTGCCGGGCATCGATTCGATGGCCTGCGCAACATGCTGCATGCGTTGTCGCTCGTCAAGAGCCAATACCCGGCCATGGCATTCGGAGTGCGCAAACAGCCCCGCCCTTTCTCGCATCCGGCCATAGTGCGCGAGGTCCTTGCCGTTGATATTCAAGTCGACGGCATTCACGGCTTCAGGTGATACCCTGACTGTATCCATGCCGTATAAGCCAACAAGGCCTCCCTTTCGCCGAGTAACCAGTTTCCGGTCACTCGCCCCCATCCGCAATGCAGGAAGTAATGCAGCCTGCCGCCGTTGTCCCCAATGAGCTCTCGCGGGTCAAACTCATAAGCAGGAATGGCGTGATACTGCTCGCCCGGTTTGGAGAGGAACGCGGCAGCGATGTAGGCATCGAATGGAGAGAGATAGACAGACATGCCATTTCCCTCGCCCGGGTTCTCGTGGTCTATGTATTCACATGACACGCGGCAGTAGTTCGGCGTATCTGTCTTTGGCTGATAGCGAACGAGGATGTAAAGGTCCGGCGAGGTATGGAGAACGTGCCCGCAAGACCGCAGGCGCGAATGAGAGCTGCTCAACTGTTCACCTCTAACAACTGAATTGAGTCCGAATCCGCCCCTGCGTGCACCATGCATATGCAGACGCCAAAGGCACCGTGGCCGCGGTGACTCGCTCTACCTTGGGCTTCAATCCGCTCCCATCGCTAAGACCGCGCTTGCCAATGCCAAGATGTACCCAACGTTAGTTGGTGCATCCATAGGCCGATCCTTAAATTTGTTCCTTCTTTCGAACTCAGAGGCCGTTAGAATTTGCGCCGGCTCCAGACGAGCGGAATGCCACGACACCGGTCGATGCGCTGACGGAAGAGCTGGCCGGTACGCGCATCGCGTACGTGCCGTTCTTGCCGCCGTCCACCATCTGCGGGGAAACATGAAGGCAGCGCGAATCGTGCTGACGGATGCAGCGCCTGAAGAGCTTGATGCGTAGGGGCGAGCCAACGGGGCGACCTGATCGCAGATGCGTAAGCGCTATCTAAGTCTCAAAGGGTTACCCATGTGAGTGAACTCGGTTGTTACCCATGTGGTTGTTCCGTACACAACCGGTGTATGTCACCCAATACATGAAATGCGCCCCAGACACCTCACCATGGCCGCCATATCGGACAAGCGCCGACATTCCTTTCAGCCTTTGCGGCACATGTGTGCGTGAGCACGGGATTCGATGGGCGCACGGGCACGGTAAATGATGGGTGGCTGCGGTCTGGTCCATCGCCAATGTTGCAGGTCGTCGGGTGATGCTGATGGACGTGGCGATCAAACGCGGAGGTTCAGATGTGGAGCGACGGCATTGATGGAACAAGGGGCCCGACGGGCCCCTTGTTGCTGGATCAGAAGTCGTTATCGGCGAGATCGCCAAGGCCATCAGGACGCTCCTGCCGATCTTCGGCCAGCCACTCGGCCAAAGCCAATTGATAGTGTGCAAGCAGACGGTCGCGCAGATCGTCGAGCAGTTCGATCACAGCCCAGGCCTGCGCGGGCGTCCAGTTGGCGTCGATGAACAGGGGCAATCCCTGGGTGATGCCGGATGGCTGGTGGAAGGTCATGCTGATGTCTTGGTCGTATTGATGAACGTGGCGGTGATGGCCAACGACGCCACTCACCGCCTGGCACGGCGGCTCTGGGTTGCGCTGTAGATCTCCAGATAGAGCTTCTCGTCGATCTGCGGCAGCTCCCGCTGCGCGGCTTGGGCCAGAAGCTCGCCGGCCAGATTCATCAGGATGCGGTAATTGCCGGCGGCGTGTTCGCACAGGGTCTGGCGTAATGGTGTGGTCATCAGCGTGGCGTTGCCAGCGGCGGCCAGCAGGTGGTCCAGGCAAGCCTGCAGCTCGTCGATGCTTGCGCTCTCCAGCGCCAGGCGGCATCGGATGCGGCTGCCCAGCGGGATCAGGTCCTCGCGGCTGAACTTCTCCGGCAGGCGGGCGTCGCCGGCAAGCACCACGCACAGCAGCAATTGCGAGTCGAAGCGTGCCTGCGCGAGCAGGCGCAGCTCCGAGAGGGCCGGCACAGCCATCTCCTGGGCTTCGTCAATTAACGTTATGCGCAACGTTAATTGACTAATGTGAAGCACTCCGATATGTGAAGCTACGAAGCTCGAGTCCAGTGGAGATTGGGATCAGCCGCTTCGCGCTTCACATAACAAAATCCTCAAAGACGACGCAGCCATCCGAGGAGATCGGCAGATCCGAGCACAAGACGTCCCGGTGCCTGCTCTGCCAGGACATCCGGAAAAACCTGCGTCAACGCTTGTCGCTTGAGGTCGAGGTCGGCCCGCGCGTACACCATGGTAGTGTTCAGGCTCGCATGCCCGAGCCATTGGCTGATGGTGGCAAAGTCAACGCCAGCCTTCAGAAGCGCGACAGCAGTACTATGCCGCACCGAATGAGGATGAATGTGCTTGCTGGGCAAGGTGCCAACAGTCGTGGCTGCTCTCGCGACATACTTGCGGAGAAGATATCGGACTCCAAAGCGCGTCAGTTTTGCTCCTCGTTCATTGCGAAACAGCGTGGCCTGGCTGTCCTGGATATCCGGCAGTGCCTGCGACAGATTGCGCAATAGCGAGGCGGTGTTAGCCCAGATCGGGCAGATTCTGACTTTTCCGCCCTTGCCCAGCAGCCTCACCTGATACGGTGGTTCCGTCCGGACATCGCATCGGCGCAGATCTAGCACTTCCTGGACGCGTGCGCCGGTGTTGAACATCAATGCGAATAACGCGTAGTCGCGTTGGCCCGAGCGCGTTGAACGGTCGATCTGGCTCAATAGCGCCTTGACCTCGTTGGCCTCCAGATACTCGATCATATGTTGCGTTGCGCCGCGTTTGAACGGAACACCGAGAACGCGTTGTAACTCACCGAAGCGTTCCGGATGCTCACCGGCGAGGAAATGGGCCAGGCAGTGCAGTGCCGCGAGGCGGGCGTTGCGAGTCGAGATGCCATTACCGCGTTCGCGTTCCAGGAAGTCGAGAAATGCGATCACCTGGTCGGCATTGAAATCCGCCATATCCAGGTTCTCCACAGGCCGCCCGGCCTGTTCGGAAGCGAAGCGCAAGAATAGAACAATGGCATCGCGATAGCCGTGTATCGTGTGAAGGCTCATTCCCCGCAGGTTCGGCAGATACTCCTGGAAGAACCGAAGGAGCGCCTTGCCAAGTGTATTGGGCCGATCGCGCTTCATGATGTACCTCCATCGATCAGACTGCCAAAACCGACTTCGAACTGTTCGCTGGCGGCTTGCGCGAGCGCGGGCGTCCACCGAAGATAGTGGGCAGTTGAAAGGATTGATACGTGGCCCATGTACATCGAAAGCTTGGGTAGCTTGACCTGAACGTCCGCGCCGTCTTTATACCAGCGCAGCAAAGCGCCAATGGCGAAGCTGTGCCGAAGATCCAGGATGCGAGGTTGGCGCCCGTCAGCACCCTGAATCTGGGCCGAGCTCATCACCTGCGTGAACAAGTGCTGAAATCCGCCGCCGCTATAGCCGTGGAACCCTGCCACGCAGTGGCATAACAGCGGCGCATCGAGCCCGCAGTCGAACTGCGCCTGCAGTCGCTTGCGCAAATAACGGCGAACTTCTGCGCGCGCATCCTCCGACAATGGCAAAAAGCGTGATTTATGACACTTCGACTCACGGATATGCAGCACTCCTTGCGCCTCGTTCACATCGGCCAGGGTCAACCGTACGAGTTCGCCACGGCGGAGCCCGGCGCTATACAGCAAAACCACCGCCACTCGACATAGTGCTGGTCGAAGCGGGGATTGCCATGTGGCGCGAAGTCGATCGCAAGCATCCAGCATGCGGGCGATCTCCGTTCCGGAGACGATAACAGGAGGATCATGGGGACTGCTACGCCTAAACCGGCGTCGATCCGGTACGAAACAGTCTGGCTCGGTGCGCTGCCGGAAGCGACACAGCTTACACACAATCAGTTGCTGGTTCCGTTGCGTGATACCTCGCAAGGAGGAGAATGCCTGGCACCACGTCTCGAAGCCGTGCTGGGTTAGATCGCTGAAACCATGCTCGTTAAGGAATCGACTCAACGACCTGAGGGTGTGCTCTTCCCTGACGTAGCGGCGGCCCAGCGCTCGCCAGTGCAGAAGATAGCGCTCGATAGCAAGATCGAGCGGGGTCTGAGGTTGGTTCATGACAACCTCCGCGGCAGAGTGTTCGTGATTGCTGGCGGTAGCGAAAGGCCGACCTCTCTTAAAACCTCCGTTTGCAGACGAAGATAAACGCATGTGCTTTCCAGGGATCGATGGCCCAGCAGGTCGCCTATTGCCTTGAGGCCGACGCCACGGTTCAATAGCCGCATTGCGAAGGCGTGGCGCAGGCTATAGGCGGAGCTTCCTTGTAGAGGCAGTCCGCTCGCGCGCGTGCAACTCTGATATATCTCGTTGACCGCCGTGGGGCACAATGCAGTTGCTGGCCGATGCGCCCGCAGAAACAAATCCGTTCGACCGCGGGCAACTGGCCTGCCGACCTTCAGATAACGTTTGAGTACGCGGGTGGCCTGAATGGACAACGGAAGGAGAAGCTCCGAACGAGTCTTGCGTTGCTGCACGCGCAAAGTCCTTTGCGTCCAGTCGATCGAGTCCAGCTGCAATGCGGCGATCTCCACAGGCCGCAAGCCGTAGTGCGCCATCAGATAGAGAATCGCATGGTCGCGGCAGCCAATCATGCTTGACCGATCGATGGAACGAAGTAGCGCGAGAACGTCGTTCCAAGGGAGTGCGCGTGGTGGCAATTCGTCGCGATACGCACGCGGGGTGTCGATCGTTCCGATGCGCTCGTGGATATAGCCACGGGTGTACAAGAACAAGAGGAACGACCGTAGATGCGCGACCACATGTTGCAAGCTCTGCCTGCTCATGTGCTCACCCGAAACCGCCACAAAGCGATCCACGGTTTGCATCGACATTCCCGCAAGAGGAGTCTCCGGGGCAACCGCGTCGTGCAAAAAGGCCATGGCCGTACGCATGTGGTTGCGGACGGTCGAAGCCGACATGCCGCGTTGATCGACCAGCGAGTCGCGGTATGCATCGAGTACTGTGTCGAAGCGCCCAGTGCGAGAAGAGGGCAACAAGTCACCTCGCATCAAAAGGAAACGCTCGAAGCGGTGCTGCGTGTGTCGGTATGGCTTCTGTACCCGCAGTTCTGCGGATGGCATTGCGAACAACGCGCCAAGGTCCGCAGCCGAGAACTTCGATTCTGCAGTTATGTTCCCAGCACCCTCAAGTGTCTGCTTCAGACGAAAAAGATGGCCGTGAAGTGTCCTGCCCATATAGCCCTCGTCGACAAGCCATCGGGCGAAGTCCTCAAGCAGGTTGGCGACGGGTGACTGGAGGTAAGACCGGTGACCTCTGGGAAAGATTTGCTCTAGCATCATGGCCTCCATCAAGGTCTAAATGGAGATCCCACCATACGCCGTATGGCCGAGTTATGTTGAGTAGGGGCCGTGCAATCGCTTCCAACTGCGGGACAGAATCAGGACACTCCACATATCGGAGTGCTCCACATTAGTCAATGAGCAGCACGCAGCGACGGCGGCTGGCCTCCATGTGGGCGAGCCAGCGCTCGCGCAGCGCCTTGAAGCCACCCCATCGGTTGTGGGGCTTGAGCGGTACGGTAAAGATGTCGCTGAGCTCGCGGTAGAAGTCCGCCAGATTGCTCTGCGGGTGGGCGATCGAGCCGACCATCAGATCGGGGACGCGCATGAGGCGCTGATGAAGCAGGCGCAGCGTGACGCTCTTGCCGCAGCCAGGGTCGCCATGCACCATGGCGAAGCCGCCTTCGCGGGCCATACCGTTCTCGATGCGCCAGCAGAAGTGATCGAGCTTAGGTGGTACGAACACGGCCTCGACGGGGATGTCCTGGGCGAAGGGGTTGAACTTCAGGCCGTACAAGGCCAGCAGGTTGGGTTGCATCATGGCTTGGTGGGTGCAGCGGGTGGGAGATAGGCCGGCGGCAGGCCGGTGGCAGCGTGTTCGGCAAGCAACTGACGCAGCAGCGGTGCAGTGCCAGTCTGAGCAGGTTGCTCGTTAGCGGGCGCCGCTCCCTTTGACGTGAGCTGCGCGCGCCGTGCGTCGGCATTGGCCGACTTGTCCAGCGGGAACACGGCGGCCAGGATCGCGCCGGTGCGCGCATTGATCAGGTCGACCTGAGAGAGATCCCAGCGCGCGTAGCTCAAGCAGACTTGCTCGAGGTGGCGGTAAGCGCCGGGGAGCTCGAAGCGCACGCTGTCCAGCGTACAGGTGCCATCGGTTCTGCGCTGCATGCGATGCTTGCGGATACGGAAGGCGCGACGCAAGGCCAGCGCCTCGGGACTGGGGCGCGAGACGTCGGCACAGGACAGGTAGCGCTGCAGGGGCGTCGCTTCGAGCTCGGCATGTTCCTTGTGGTGGTATTCCTGCTCGACCCAGGCCTGCGTGGCGAGGTTCAACTGCTCCAGGGTCAGGTGCGATTCGCCTTCGAGCATGGCCATCAGCCGCGATTCGAGCTGCCCCCAGAAGCGCTCCTGCTTGGCATTCTGGTATGGGCTATACGGCAAGGTGGTTTGGTGCAGGATGCCCAGGCTGGCCAGCCCCTCGACGAACTCGTCGGCGATCATGGCCGCGCCGTTGTCGGTCATGATCGCCCGCGGCAGGCCCCGCTTCATGATGGCCTGCGAGACGCCGTGCACCAGCGACGCGGTGGTCTCATCAAGGAACCACTGCAGGTGGCAGACCAGCCGGGAATGGTCGTCCATAATGCAGAGCAGCAGCGGCTTGTGCCATTGCCCATCAGGGGTGAGCACCTTGCGTGAACCATGGTGGAAGTCCAGATGCCAGAGGGCGGCCACGTGGTCGACTTCGTAGCTGCGCACCTCGCGTGCCTCGCGGCGAGCCGCCGCTGCAATGGCGCCATCGGTGCTCGAGCGCGGCGTTGGTTTGCGCACCAGACCATGCGCCTTCAGATACCGACACACCGTGGTGTAGGACGGCAGCGTGTCCGGACCATCCTTGGTCGCGACGCGCAGGTTGTCGTAATGCAACTGCATGGTCCAACCGGGATGCTGCCGGTACTGTTCCACCAGCGCCTCGATGATGGTCGGGCTCAGGCTGACGAAGTGGCCGCAATCGTCGCGCAGGCGGTTCTTGAGCTGATCGACCGGGTCCTGGACATGACGGGCCCGGTAGTACCAGCGTTCGATGGAGGACGCGCCGAACTGAACGTCGGCGCCAGTGATGGGGTGCCGCCAGACCTTGGCGGCCAGAACCTGGAACGCTTGCTGCAATTCGCCTTTGCCGGGCGGCGAAGCCAGCAAAGGGCCAATGACCGAGAAGCGCAAGCGCGCCCATCGGTTGCGATGATCGATCGATAGTGACATGACTCTCCCATTGGGGTGGATAACGGGAGCAGGCTACGGGCAGTGCGAGTGACCCGCCATCGACATGTTCTGCGGGAGAAGCTCCTATCTGGCGCATCCCTCAGCCTGCGTGGTCAGGCCGGGCCCGAGCAGCAAGCGCAATACCGCGGCCAGGCGCTCCTCCTCGCTGTTGTGCTCGACCGATTGCAGCAGGCGGTCGGGATAGATGAACGGCTCGGGCGTTGGCGGGATGAGACCACGCAGCCACCGGCCGGCGGGGGTCTTTGGGAAGGTCTCGGTCCACCACTGACGCCAGCGCTTGAGCGTAGTCCAACTGATCGCGGGCAGGCCGTCCAGGCAGGCGCCATGGGCACGACTCGATCGCAGTACCAGGATAATGGTCAGCCAGACGCGCCGGCCGAGGAAACGCACCGAATCGGGCGTCATGCGTTTGCGGCATCCGGCACAGCACAGGCTCAGGCGCGTAGCGCAGTCCGGGTGTGCTGCCGGTGGGCATCCGCGTGGCTTACGCGGATAGTTGGCACTGTGCAGCACAGAGCTGCAATGGCAGCAGCCCCTGTCCCGCGCCACCGTCATCAGGTCTTCGTCGATCCGGCGTAACAGGGCAAAAAACGCCGGCGTTTGTAGCAAGGCATGGCACACTGCTGAGGTCTCCTTCATTGCTCGACACAATAAAGGCGACATCTTCCCTCAGGCGCGTGCGCGCACGCTCCCTGAGGGAACCCCTCTAGCGTCCATCACCGTTCTTGCTCAAATCCCCGCGCTATCGGCATCACGAAAGCTGCTTATGCACACATGGCGCACGAGGTTTCCGTCGTAGATTGAAAAGGTACTGGTTCTCCAAAGAGGATGATCATGCCCCGACGCTACGCTGCTTGCCTCACTCTCGGCGCGCTCGCCGTGGCGGTCTCTACGGCCGCGGCGGCGCGCGTGGACGTTGACGTGAACGTGGCCCCGCCCCGGTCTACGTGGCGCCGGCCCCGCCGCCGCCGGTGATTTATCAGCCGCCGCCGGTGGTCTATCAGCCGGCTCCCGCCGTCGTGGCCGGGCCGGCCGTCATCGTGATCGGCTGGCATGGCGACCGCTATTGGGACGGCCGCCGCTGGTGGGGCCGCGACGAGTGGAACCACCACCATCACCCGCATTACGACAAGCATCATCACAACGGTCACCACGGTCACCACGGGGATCACGACCACGACTAAGCGGCTGGTTGAAGCATTCCGGATGGGCGACCTTGCGTAGAAGCGGGCCGCCCAGGGCGATGTAGGCCATGCCTTCAGAGACATCCGGGGCGCCTTTCGTAGTCCCGAGCAAGCCTTTCGTTTCCTTGGCGACGGGGCTGCGGACCCTCCGGAAGCGCTGCAGGCAGGGTATCTCGTTGATGCCGTCGACATATCGCTACCCCACAATCTCTGACGCCTAGCCTCGTCAGCATTCTTTCGATGCTGATGGCCGCCGGGCTGAGCGAGGGTCACGCCAGCGCAGGATGCCAGGCGCCCGCTGGGGTCCCGTGCGGGATTTCGTCTGGACCGGCATATTCGGAACCTTCGCAACGATCCTGCTGGTGCCGCAGAGCAGCCCGTTGATCGGCGGCCAGATCCTGCTCGCCTTCTTGGACTCGCTGCCGGCGGCTCCGGCGGTGGTCAAACGGATGCGCGCACTGGTGAACGATGCCGTCACCGACCCCACCGTCCGCCAGGCGCTGGCGCGACAGGGGATGACGCCGCAGACCATGGCGCCGGCGGTCTTGCGCGCGCACAGGCTGGCGTATCGGGAGCGTCGGGCTGCATGGACCAGGACGGCGGACATCGAGCCTGAGTGACCGTGGCGATGGCCGCGCTCGATGCGCCAGACCGATGACGGTATGCTTCACGCCTCTGAGTTCAACGCACAGGACGATCTTGGCACGCACAACAACGCAGGGCATGACGAAGGCAGGCTCCCCATGGTGGCGCATCGGCCTGGCATTGGCTGGCGCATTGCTGGCTGGCGACGCCATCGTGCTGATGCTGATGGGCCTGTTCAACTTTGGCGTTGTCCTGCCCCTGGCGATCGGCGCTGCCTTTCTCGCCCTGTCATGGCGCTGGCACGCCGTGGCGCGTTGGCGCGCGGCGAGCCGGCGGCACCGGCGGATATGGGCGGCAGGCTGGACAGCGTTTGTCGCGTGGCTGGTCACGGTGGCACTGTTCTTCTATGGCATCCACAGCGGCACGGATGCCGCCAGGTTCAGCGGACCGCCGCCGGCAGCCATCATCGTGCTCGGTTCCGGCACGCCGAACTGTCAGGCCTCAGCCACGCTGATGGCGCGGCTGGACCAGGGGCTGGCACAAGCACGCCGCTGGCCGCAGGGCAAGGTCGTGGTAAGCGGCGGTCAAGACTTTGGCCTGCGCTGCCGCGAGGCCGACATCATGGCCGACTACCTGATCGCGCGCGGGTTGGCGCCGGACCGGGTCATCCGCGAGGGACGGAGTACCAGTACAGAGGAGAACATGGTGTTCAGCCGGCGGCTGCTTGAAGCGCAGGGCGTTGCGGCCGCAGAGCCGGTTGTAGTGGTGACGAGCGATTTCCACGTGCGCCGTGCGGTGCGGATTGCGCGGAAGGCGGGATTTGGAGCGGTGGTTGGGGTAGGGGCCGCGACGCCGCTCTATCTTCGATATAACGCCTGGCTCCGCGAATACTTCGCGGCGATCAGTGGGTGGGTATTGCAGGAGTATTGAATCCCGCCCGCACCTCCATTACTAGCCGCGACAATGAGAGCCTCGCCAATTTGGCAGGACTCCATCCTTGTCGTCAGCGCGTAGTAATGGGCAGGTCTCAAGACAGCGGCGCCGCAATGTCTGTGGCGAAAATGCCTTAGCCCCCTTTTGGGGGCGTCAATCAGGCCGGAATGGCACATAGTTGCCATAATCCATGCCGGCCAGCCTTTGCACATTCGCGTGGTCGCCGATATACGAAGGCTTACTTCGCATGAGGCGGGCCATGTCCGGTAACGAGGCCCACGTGCCCACGAGTCCAGCGGGGCATGATCACGACGTGACGCTTTCGGCGCACACCGGCCCGGCTCCACGCGGTGAGCACGGGACTAGAGTGCGTGCTGCTTGTCTGGTTCGCTGACCTCGACTAGCCTGCTATCGATGTCGATTCTTCGCTGCGCTGCGATACCCTGATGCCAGAACGCTCGACCACCCGATATGGCAAGGCGCTGCAGCGCCTGCGCCAGGTCTTTTCCCCGTTGAACCTGGGGGCGGCGGCGTGGCTGATTGCAACATGGGCGTTCGCTGCGTTTCAGCTCGTGAGCGAGCGGGATCGCTTGCTGCACGACGCCGCGCAGCGTACCCAGGCGGAGGCCCGGGCGTTCGCCGCATACTCGAAATCCAACATCCTGCGGCTGTCCGAGTTCCTCCTCGACCTGCGGGCCAGTTGGCTGGTCAGCGAGCCGGGGTTCATCGACATGGTGCGTGAGCGTGAGAACCTGGTGGTAGACCTGTCGTTTCAGGTGTCAGTGATCGACAAGCATGGCCTGCTCATCTACTCGTCCATCGCCCCGCCCGCACCCGGCGAGAAGATCGACCTGAGCGGGCGCGAGCATTTCCGAGTCCATCAGAACGCGAACGGGCGCGACATGCTGTTCATCAGCGACCCGGTGAAGGGCAAGGTCTCGCGCAAATGGTCGATCCAGTTCACGCGCCCCATCCTGCGCGCGGGCAGCTTCGATGGGGTCATCGTGGTCTCGGTCAGTCCGGAGCAGTTCGCCAGCTTTGCGCAGGCGTTCACTAACCGCGATGGCGAAGTGGCCTCGGTCATCAAGACTTCCGGCCAGGTCATTGCGCGCGTGCCGGCCCTGGAGGGCACGCTGGCCAGGGCGGTCAGCAACAGGCCGTACCTCGCCAGCGACTCGCCCCAGTCTGGTAGTTATCGGGCAGTGTCGGGGTCCGAAGGCGTGGAGCGGGTCTTCGGCTACTACCGTGCGCCGGAGTTCGGGCTCAATTTCGTGGTGGGCGAGTCGGTCGGCCTGGTGCTGGCGCCCTACGAGGTTTATCGCCGCGTTACCTTGGCCGGCGCCATTGCTTCCACGCTGCTGCTTGGCCTGTTGTACTACAGCCTGCGCCGCTCCATAGCGGAGCGACGGCGCCATATGGAGGAGATGCGGCTGGCTTCGCTGGTCTATTCGTCCAGCAGCGAGGCCATGGTGGTGACGTCGCTTGATGGCACCATCATTGACGTGAATCCGGCCTTTGCCGCCGCCACCGGCTATACACCCGCGGAGATCAAGGGCCGCTCGGGCTATAGCATCAGCGGGGCAGGCAATGCGGCAGGGCTGGTCGAACGCCTGCGGGCCACCGTGGCAGCCAAGGGCAAATGGAGCGGCGAATTCTCGATCCGCCGCAAGGACGGCAGCGAGTTTCCCGCCTACCTGACTGTGGATACCTACCTGGCCCACGCGTACGGCGAGCGCCGCCGCGTTGCGCTGATCCATGACATGACCGAGAAGCGCCAGGCGGAGGAAGTCATCCGGCACCAGGCGAATTTCGATGCGCTCACGGATCTGCCCAACCGCCGCCTGTTCTTCGACCGGCTGGAGCAGGAGATTGAGCGTTCGCGCGGCACGCCGGATGTGCTGGCGCTGCTGTTCATCGACCTGGATCGCTTCAAGGAAGTGAACGATACCCTCGGCCACGACCAGGGTGACCTGTTGCTGCTGGAGGCGGTGCGGCGCATTTCGGCATCGGTGCGCGCGTCGGATACCGTGGCGCGGCTGGCCGGCGACGAGTTCACCGTGATCCTGCCCGCGGTGGGCGATGCCGGCGTTGCCGAGGACATTGCCCAGGCGATCCTGGAGCGGATTGCCGCGCCTTACCGCCTGGCCGGCGAGCTGGTGGTGGTGTCGGCCAGCATCGGCGTGGCCACCTGGCCCAAGGACGCCGACAACGCCGAGGCCCTGCTGGTGTGCGCCGACCACGCGATGTTTGCCGCCAAGGATGAGGGCCGCAATCGCTGGAAGGTCTTCACCCAGGCGCTGCTGCAGGCGGAGAGGGAGCGCCTGCGCATCACGCAGGACCTGCGCACGGCGCTGGCGTCCGGGCAGTTCGTGCTGCACTACCAGCCCATTGTCAATCTGCGCACGGGCAAGGTCTGCAAGGCCGAGGCCCTGATTCGCTGGAACCATCCGGTGCGCGGGCCGATCCACCCGGCCGATTTCATTGCCGTTGCGGAGGAATCCGGCCTCATCATCGACATCGGCCGCTGGGTGCTGACGGAAGCGCTGGACCAGCTTGCGCGCTGGCAGGTGCTGCTGGGCAAGGGCTTCCAGATCTCGGTCAACAAATCACCAGTGGAGTTCTGCGCGCCTGCAAGCGGGCCCGAGTCCTGGTCCAGCATGATCGAGCGCAGGAACGTGCCGGTGGGCAGCCTCGTCATCGAGATCACCGAAGGCTCGCTGATGGAGCAGAACGCCGATGTCATGGACCAGCTCTCCCGCTTCCAGGCGTCCGGCATCGAGATCGCGCTCGACGACTTCGGCACCGGCTACTCGTCCTTGTCGTACCTGCGGCGCCTGGACATCGACTACATCAAGATCGACCAGTCCTTCATCCGCTCGCTGACGCGGGGCCCGGACGACGTGGCCTTGTGCCACGCCATCATCAGCATGGCGCATGCACTGCGCATCCGCGTGATTGCCGAGGGCGTCGAGACCGAGTCGCAGCGCGACATCCTGCTGGCTGCCGGCTGCGACTACGGGCAAGGCCACTTCTTCTGTCCGCCGGTGGAGGCCAGCGCGTTCGAGGCCTTCGTGAGCGCCGTGACTTGAGGCGAGCGGCGTCCTTCGGTGCCTTGGTCGGGGGCTCGTCTGGGCTTCGTCCTTGCGCTTAGTTCCCGCGCTTAGTCCCTGCGCTTCTCTCGCATGCTGTCAGGCGACGTGGAAGATGGGAGAGCCGTTGGCGGCCTTGCAAAGGAATGAGGATAGCCTTTGGACGTGCTATGCCTCTCCGCTCGCCTTCAAGAAGTCCACAAACGCCCGCAACGGCGCCGGCAAGTGCCTTCGTCCCGGATAGTAAAGAAACGGCCCTGAGAACTTCTGCCACCAAGGCTCAAGAATCGGCTCCAGCGCCCCGCTTTCGAGATACGGCCTCAGCTTGCCCTCGAAGATGTGGATTACCCCAACGCCAGCCAGCGCCGTACTGATCGCCAAGTCGATCGACGCAGCAGGCCGGATCAGCAACCGGTGCGGCGGATCCAGCCGCAACGCCTTCCCATCCCGCTCGAACACCCACGGTGGCGTGGCGCCACTGGCGAACTGCCCGCGCAGGCAGACGTGCGAAAACAAATCGCGTGGATGCTCCGGCCTGCCGTGCCGGTCGAGATAGCCAGGCGTTGCCGCCGTCGCGAAGCATTGCACGCGCGGCCCGATCGGGACGGCGACCATGTCCTGCTCAAGCCGCTCCTCGTAGCGGATGCCTGCGTCGCAGCCGATGGCCAGCACATCGACGAATCCATCCTCGACCACGAGCTCTACGCGGATGTCGGGGTAGGCCTCCAGGAACGGCGGGAGGATGGCTGGCAACACCGTCCACGCGGCGCTCGATGGCACATTCAGCCTGAGCGTGCCGGAGGGCTTGTCACGGAAGGCGTTCAGGACGTCCAGCGCGGACTCCATCTCGCTGAACAGCGGCGTGAGCCGCTCGAGCAGGCGCAGCCCCGCTTCGGTCGGGGCGACGCTGCGTGTGGTGCGGTTGAGCAGGCGCAGGCCCAGCTTCGCCTCCAGGCGGCGCACGGCGATGCTGAGGCTTGACGCCGACACGCCGCTGATCCGCGCCGCATCCCGAAAGCAGCCGGCGCGGGCCACCGACACGAACGCGGCCAGATCGTTGAATTCCATACCATTGTTCAAATTTTGAAACAGCCCATTCAATCTAGGCCGGATTATCAAACACTGCAACGCCAACCATACTGGCGCCACCTGTTCAGCCAAACCGAATCAAGGAGAGCGCCATGTCCACCACGTCCCAACCTCGCCGCCCAGCCACCACCTACACGCTTGCCGGCCGCACCGTGAACCGCATGGGCTACGGCGCCATGCAGCTCGCCGGGCCCGGCGTGTTCGGCCCGCCGAAGGATCGTGACGCAGCCATCGCCGTGCTGCGCGAAGCCGTCGCGTCCGGCGTCAACCACATCGATACGAGTGATTTCTACGGCCCGCACATCACCAACCAGCTCATCCGCGAAGCCCTCCATCCTTACCCGGATAACCTGGTGATCGTCACCAAGGTAGGCGCCCGCCGCGGCGAAGACGCCTCATGGCTGCCGGCGCTTGAGCCGGAGGCCATCCGGCAAGCGGTCCATGACAACCTGCGCAATCTGGGTGTGGAGGTGCTGGACGTCGTCAACCTGCGGCTCATGGGGATATCCATGCGCCGACGGAAGGCTCGATCGAAAGGGAAGTCACTGCGCTGGCCGAGCTGCAAACGCAGGGGCTGGTCCGCCACATCGGACTGAGCAACGTGACATCGGCGCAGGTGGCGCAGGCGCAGAAGATTGCGCCGGTTGTCTGTGTGCAGAACCAGTACAACCTGGTGCAGCGTGGCGATGATGCGCTGGTGGATGAACTGGCGGAGCAGGGGATTGCGTTCGTGCCGTTCTTTCCGCTTGGCGGGTTCACGCCGATTCAGTCGGCGGGGTTGTCAAAGGTGGCGGAAGGGATCGGGGCGACGGCGATGCAGGTGGCGCTGGCCTGGTTGCTGCACCGGGCGCCGAATGTGTTGCTGATTCCGGGGACTTCGTCGGTGGGGCATTTGAGGGAGAACCTGAAGGCGGGGAGATTGTGTTGACGGATGCCGTTCTTGCGGAGCTGGATGAGTTGAGTCCAATCGGCGGACATTGAAGTCACTACTTGGAATGAATCCCCGAACGTGTCCACGCGCACCGAAGGAGCGAACAGAACGACATAGCTTAATTGTGTCAGCGCAAATGAATGTGCTCGAAGACAGGGCTTCAATCCAGCAGAGAGGGACGCAATGACTGACCACGAGGACAAAAAGACGGCCCCGCTCCCATGGCGCTGGCGCATTGCACTTGCCCGCATCCTTTGCGCTTTGGTGCTGGGTCTCGCCGGCTTTCTCTGGACCGGCTGGCTGATGGTCACCGGACGAGGGTGGGAAGCCATTCTCTGCATGATTGCAACGTGGGCATGTGCACGCCTTTTGGCCGGGGGCTTGTACGGCTACAAGGGATAGGCCGCAGCCTCCGCCGCAATTGAAATGCACCTGCCTGAGTAGGTCTCAGTGATCAACGGCTTGATCTTGACGGACATTGAAGCATCAACTTGCAGCACTACCAAAGCGGCGCGAGACCAATTGGCCCGCGCCGTTTTGCTTTCAGGCCCGCATTGCGCGGGCCTGCCCTTCGTCAGATAAGTGCCTGCAGGCGGTCGGCGCTTTCGATGAGCTGTTGCCTGAGCGGCAAAAGCAGGGCGTGGAGGCCGATGCATTCGGGGATGCTGTCGCTCTGCAGATCCAGCAAGGTCAGGGCGGACTGAAGGCCGGCGCTGACGCGCAGGATGTCGTCAGTGACTTCGAGGATGTGGTCCTCAAGGGTGACGGCGTTGCTGGGTGGGGGCGGGGCGGCTTTGGCTTGGCGGCGGAACTGAGCGCGGTCGGCTTTGGCCAGGTTTTCGGATAGTTGGGCTTGCTTTTGGGCGAGGGTGGGCTCTTGGGGAGCTGGGGTGGTGCTAGTCATTGCGACCTCCGTATATGTGGGATAGAGGCCCGCTGTCCGCTGTCAACCGGGGTGGGCGACCTCGCTCAAAAGCGCCTGCTATCTATGAGCGCTGAAGAGCCAGCCACCGGATCATATACCTTAAGTCGCCCAACCTTCCTATTCATGTTCATCAAGCTCCCTCAAGGTTTTCGTCGGCCTAACACTATTTAGACTCGCCTGCAGAGTTGCCGCAAGCTTTGGATGGCTGTTTCTGACTATTCCAACACAATACTGGAATCTATAAAATTTCTTAATATATCCCAGCTTGGAACGGTCGATGACCTTCTCGCAGAAGGCAGGAATAATCTTTCGAAGTCTTCTTAACTCTTGCTCGCCATAGATCGGCTTTATTTCTCTCAAGATTGAGCGCAACCGAGACGCTTCCCGATGCCCCACTCGTTGGAGTAAAGCCACTTTTCCTGACAAGGCGTGAAATTCCTGATGATAAGATTCATCCTCTCGCGCGTGATTTTCTAGCGCTCGCTTACTTAGTTGCACCACGTGCGCTGCTATATCCTCTCGCTTCTTCCTTGCTACCCTCGGAGCCCCTCGATTAAGCCATAGCCCGGTGACCATCATCAGGTCCTTTGGGTTGCTTCTCGTGAGAATTCTATATTTAGCTTCGTGGTGGTAGAAATTATATGCGCGGAGCATTTTAATGACATCCGTCGTCACCCTATCAATCTCAGACGGCATCATTGACTTCTCGGAGCTTATCGTTATGTCATCAATCAGACGGGAATACCGAAGCCCCTTCGCCCTGAGGCGGGCGACGAGCCTATATTCTTTGTCAAACATTACGACATTCGACAAATAGGTACTGGTCGGCGCACCTTGAGGTACGAAGCCATTTAAGGTCGTTAGCTTTGCCAGGATTTCAGCAACTTCTTTGGGAAAGCGAAATAACAGCTTAAAAGCCTGTGCAATCGATTGTTCCGAAATGGAAGGAAAGAAATCCTTTACATCTATCGCAATAGCGACGTGCGCACCGACATGAACGCCCGCATTTGACAGGAAATCACGCGGATCCTCTGCTTTGATTCCACCGTGAAGGTAAGGCGGAAAGACGAGATGCGCAAAGATGCGGGAGACGACTTTCTTTTGAAGTCGCTTTAACTCATCGTTTGGGTTGCAAAGTTGCCGCGTTTTTTTACCTACCGTCTTTTCAAAGATATGGTAAAAAGACTGAATATCGGCTGCGACTTGAAGCAAGCGCGACTCTGCTACATCTAGAGATTTAGCAAGCGCCGCTACGGAACCTATGGGATTGCTCTCGTAATATATTTTATCGTACGTGGCCATACGAGAAGACCAAAAGGGGAAAGAAGTGGGGATTACCAGAAGTAATACCTCAGCACGAGCTGAAATACACAACTAGCAGCAAAGAAAATCAGCCGTTCATACTTCTGCCAAAAATCTCTGCCGTTGCCGACGCTGGCGGGCTTATCATTGCGAATGGCGGCCTCCCGACCACTCACAACTGAGTTCTGAACAACAATAGTGGTTACGTTTACAACAATATTTGTCATGTGATACCTCGTTTTCGGTTATAGATTTGCAAGCAAATCCGCCTACACCTAAACGAGTCACGAAAGAGAGCAAATAACCCGCGCCGGCAACTCCCCACGCTTTCACGCCTACCTGATGTACACCTCAGATTGGCACCCGTACGCGCCAGGAGCGATCTCGGTTTCCCAAGCGTTCGCCACCAACGCCCCGGTCGTGATTACATTTACATGTAATCGCTTACCTTCGCAGATAAGCGAGGATCTCTCTCGACCTAAGCAACCACCATCAACTCAACCCTCAGGCATCCACCTGATTGGCAAAGTGTAGCGAAATTCCAAAGTGCCGTGAACGGGGATTGGAAAGCGCAACATCAATTTGTATCTATTTTTTCTCTACCTCGTAGGTAGGGTTGCAATTAAATTGCGAGTTGAACTATTTGGACAACTTGCCTATCGCAATCCGCATCGCAAGGCGTCCTTAGCTGTAGTGAATATATCGTGGCATTGGAGTTGACGACCTTCTATGCACCCCCGTGAGAACCTATGGTCTGCCGTCAGCTCGGCGAAGGAGTAAGCGGCATCGACAATTTTGGGAGCCAGCATTGCTGCCTCGGAAGCAGTTGGGGATATCCCGTCCACACTCACCCCCGCTGTGACACAAGTGCGGCAACGGCACTGCACTAATCAGCGCGCCCTATTGAAGTTTGTCGACGGGTCCAATGGATGGCTTCAGAGCATCGATGAGTACGCCACCTCTCCCGGCCCCGGTGTCCAAGCGAGGGAGCCGTACGATGGTGCTGGGCTATTGCCGGGAAAAGGCTTCACAAACCAAATCGGGTTGACACACCCCTGCACCGCGCGTTCTTCGATTTTCAAAGCAGAAAGGCCGCGCCCCATGAGGGACGCGGCCTTTCTGCAGTCGTGCGAAATGTTAAGGAAGTCGATCTGACAACCCACAGCAACCCACCAGCCCAGATCGCTTCACTTATTTGTGAAAAACATCAACTTTTCTGAGATCCTACAATAAGTGTCGTCTCACAAAATAATTGGCAAACGGCACCTTACAAATCATGGACTTACCCATCTTTTCTGTGAAGCACGTCTTCCACTATTTTCAAAAAAAGTGGAAATTTCCTACTGACATCACAGAATAAGTGGTGTCACCCGTCGGACGATCCTTCAACGAAAACTCTTAGGCACTGTCCTTCTCCCTGGGCTAGTTTTTCAGCGGTTGCTGAATAAGCCCCCGCCACCTCGCCGCATACTCGTTTCCTTCACTGGAGCGAATCATGAAAGCTATGCGACGGTGCGCCGCCTGCGGCCAATCCTTCCTGCCGCGTCCCCAGGTACCGAAGCAGTGCTATTGCTCGGACGCCGCCTGCCAGCGCGAACGTCGGCGCCGCTGGCAAAAGCAGCGCATGCGAGGCGATCCAGACTATCGCGACAACCAAGCCCGAGCGCGAAGCAGCTGGCTTATGCACCACAAAGACTACTGGTCCCACTATCGAACTGCGCATCCTGCGTATGTTGAGCGCAATCGGACGCTGCAGCGTTCCAGAAACCTTCGACGTCGATCGATTGCAAAGATGGATGTGTCATGCGCCCGAAGCCCGCTGCCATCGGGCATTTACACCCTGCAGCGACAGACGTCTGCTGGCATTGCAAAGATGGACGCGTGGACCGTGGAGATCGTTGTACTGCCGCGGGGCGGCCCTCTCCTGCCCATGATTGCAAAGAGATGACGTGAGGCATGTTGGTGCACGGCCTGCTACTGTGGATCCGTGCGCTCTCCCAGGGCAGCGAACGACTTCCAGAGGAAGACATCCGCACCTCCATATGGTCCACTGGTATCGGGCATCGCACCGGAAAAAGTGGCTCCAGGAGCGTGAGAGCGGGTTCGCACATTGGCTCGTGGTCATCATGACAGTCGATCAATTCACCGAAGCTGCGCCGGCAAGGGACGTAGCGCTGCGCGCCGTCGAATACGTTCGGATGTCCACAGAACATCAGCAGTACTCGACGGAGAATCAGCACGAGAAGATCCGCGAGTACGCCAACAAGCGGGGCCTAGAGATCGTCCGCACATACGCTGACGAAGGCAAAAGCGGGTTGAGAATCGACGGCCGCCAAGCACTGCAACGCCTGATCCAAGACGTCACTGGCGGCAACGTCGACTTCCAAGTGATTCTCGTCTATGACGTCAGCCGCTGGGGCCGGTTTCAGGACGCTGATGAGAGTGCGTACTACGAGTACATCTGCCGGCGCGCCGGTATTCAGGTCGAATATTGCGCAGAACAATTCGAGAACGATGGTTCGCCTGTATCAACTATCGTCAAAGGAGTCAAGCGCGCAATGGCCGGCGAATACAGCCGCGAGCTTTCAGCCAAGGTGTTCGCGGGACAGTGCCGACTGATCGAACTCGGATTTCGGCAAGGCGGTCCCGCTGGTTACGCTTTGCGGCGGGTCCTGGTAGACGAGCATGGCCTGATGAAGGCTGAACTTAGCCGAGGAGAGCATAAGAGCCTGCAAACCGACCGCGTCATTCTAATGCCTGGACCGGACAATGAGGTCCGGATCGTCAACTTAATCTACAACTGGTTTATCGATGAATCGCTGAATGAGTACGAAATTGCAGCGCGCCTAAATGGAATGAGGGTGCGTACGGATCTGGATCGCGAATGGACGCGTGCAACCGTTAGGGAGGTTCTAACCAACGAAAAGTACATTGGCAACAATGTCTACAACCGCGTTTCCTTCAAACTCAAAAAGGCGCGCGTGCTTAACTCGCCAGATATGTGGATTCGAAAGGATGGTGCGTTCAAACCGATCGTCCCTCCTGATGTCTTCTACACCGCGCAAGGCATCATACGTGTCCGCGCACGCCGATACAGTTGCGAGGAATTGATACAACGGCTTCGAAATCTCTACAGGAACCGTGGCTTCCTGTCAGGGCTGATTATTGACGAAACAGAGGGCATGCCATCATCTGCTGTCTATGCATACCGCTTTGGCAGCTTGATTCGAGCCTACCAGACTGTTGGCTTTACACCGGATAGAGACTACCACTACCTCGAGGTCAATCGATTCCTGCGCCATCTGCACCCCACCATCGTTACCCAGACAGAGCAGGCCATTGCCGATCTTGGCGGCTCCGTCGTCCGAGATCCTGCCACCGACATCCTGGATGTCAATCGTGAGTTCACCGTCTCGCTCGTCTTGTCACGATGCCAGCCACATGAGAACGGTCGAAATCATTGGAAAGTGCGATTCGATACAAGCTTGCTGCCGGACATCACGGTAGCTGTTCGACTAAACGAGCTGAACGATGTGCCGCTCGACTACTACCTCCTGCCGCGGCTAGATTTCGCGCAGCCTGGCATTCGCTTGGCGGAGCGAAACTCAATCGAGTATGAGAGCTATCGCTTCGACACGCTGGACTACCTCTATCACATGGCAGAGCGCGCCAAGCTGCGGAGGGCAGCATGACCATGAAGCAACAGGCGGGGGAAATCCGCATGATCCCGATTGATCAAATCGAGGTGATCAATCCACGAGAACGTAATAGTCGGGTCTTTGATGAGATCGTTGGAAACATCAAAACGATCGGGCTCAAAAAGCCGATCACTGTAACGCCTCGAGCTGGCTCTAACGGCACGGAAAGGTACCTTCTCGTTTGCGGTGAGGGTCGTCTAAAGGCATTTCGCTCGCTCGGTGAGACAACCATTCCGGCGATGGTAGTTCATGTCAGCGACGAGGACGCGTTCATTATGAGCCTCGCTGAAAACATCGCTCGACGGCAATGCCGCCCGTTGGAGTTGCTCGCTGGCATTCGGCAACTGCAAGACCAAGGGTACTCCCCCAAAACCATTGCTGAGAAGACCGGCCTGACGCAGACGTATGTCCAAGGCATATTGATGCTGCTACAGCATGGAGAGGAGCGTCTTCTCATCGCTGTCGAGAAGGGCAAAATCCCGCTGACTGCGGCACTTTCTATCGCTGGAGCCGGCGATGACGACAAGGCGATTCAGGCGGCACTGCAGGAGGCTTACGAGTCGGGAAAGCTACGTGGCAAACAGCTGATGACCGCCCGGCGCATCATCGAACGTCGGCAGACATTGGGAAGGTCGGCTGCCAGATACATGACATTAAAAAAAGCCGACGTCACGACGTCCAGCCTAGTTCGCACGTACGAGAGTGAGGTGGAACGACAGAAGGCCATGGTTCGAAAGGCCGAGTTCACGCAGCAGCGCTTGCTGTTCGTCGTTGGCGCCTTTCGTCAGCTATTCGCCGACGAAAATTTCGTGAACCTCTTGCGCGCTGAATCACTGTCCACATTGCCTCAATACCTTGCCGATCGAGTCTGGCCAACCGGGGGTTAGCCATGACCGGCGTAACACTTGGCTTCGTGCCAGAATCCCTCTCCGTACCGGTAATTTGCATTCTGCCTTCGCGCAGAACACCGGCCGGAATCGCCAACACACGAAAGTTCAAACAAATCCGGTCCTCAATCGAGGAAGTTGGTCTAATAGAACCCCTTTCCGTAACCGCAGTCGACCACCAGTCCGGCCATCATCTGCTGCTCGACGGCCATATCCGGCTGATGGTTCTACGAGAGCTTGGCATTGTTGAAGCGCCATGTCTCGTTGCAACCGATGACGAGGCATACACATACAACAACCGTATCAATCGCCTGGCTACAGTCCAGGAGCACTACATGATTCGCCGTGCGATCGATCGAGGTGTCTCGCCGGAGCGACTGGCAAAGGCGCTCTCAGTCGACGTTAGCCAAATAATAAAGAAGGTCAATCTGCTCGATGGCATCTGTCCCGAAGCAGTCGAACTGCTGAAAGATCGGCAGTTCTCGCCAGAGGTCACAAGAGCCATCAAAAAGATGAAGCCAACCCGCCAAGTAGAGTGCGTGGAACTGATGGTCGCTGCAAATAATGTCTCCGTCGCCTATGCGGAAGCGCTATTGGTCGCGACGCCTGCTGTTCGACTCGTCGACGGCAAAAAGCCGAAGAGGCTCACCGGCGTGACCCAAGAACAGATGGCAAAGATGGAGCACGAGATGAGTAACCTGCAGGAACAGTATAAGCTTGTGGAGCAAACCTATGGGCAAGACGTATTAAACCTCGTTCTCGCTCGAGGATTTTTGTCGAAGCTCCTCGAAAACGATTTCATACTTAAGTACTTGAGCAGTCACCAGCCAGACCTTCTTCGGGAATTTCAATTGATTCTGGAAATTACGTCGCTCGATCAGTAAGGCGAGTTCACCTACTGGAACCTGGTATGGCAGCGGTCTGTCAACCCTCCTTCGTGCCCATCCGATTGACAAAGGACAGCGGGCCTTTCTTACCGATGCAAGGAGGTTCGTAATACAACCCACCAAAGCCCAACTAACCCAAAACCTAGCCAAAGCCGACCGCGCCATCGCAACAATCGCCCGCAGGATGGCACTGTCCCGCCGGTGCGCATCGATCCCAGCAAGAAACGACCGATCCACCTTCAACGTGTCCACCGGCAACGTCTGCAAATACGTAAGCGACGAATATCAACGGTTTCGACCAGGAGTCGTAAATGAACGTCAAGATTCGAACCTGCGTGCCCGGTCTCGTGGTCTTCATGCACGATGAAGGCAAGCTGACCGAAAACATTGGTGCCTTTGAACCGCTTATCAACAGCGATCGTACGTCCGCAGCAAGGTGCTGTTAGGCGCCTTCCCTACTTTCGCGGGGTCGGAGGGGATACTCGGGACGCTAGACAATCGAGGGTAGCAAAGCCTAACTTCCGACTGTGTACATTGCCAATTTTGGGAGCGAATGAGGAATATATGAAGGTTGAAATCGTTTGGGTAGTACCACCGCAGGCTATTGGAGGCCTAGCTTGCCCCGTAATTCCTTACTCAGGATGAAACTCCTGCGACAGTACGTTATCGACTGTCCACGGCAGCGCCTCCGGGAGCACGTCGAGGTCAAGGCCGGCTTCGTTATTCGCGATGCCACGAGCCTTTGACCAGACAATATCCAGCCATGCATCGTCATTGAACTTGGCGCCAAGGCTTGGAGCTTCATTCAGGATATAGGCAACTTCCTTGCGCTGCGTGCCAATGGTGAACTGCCGACTCTTGCTTCGCCTTGACGGCTCAAACTGCCACTTCAAAAGATGAGCCAAAAGAACTGCCATCCGGCTCGTGAATTCGCGCTGCTCGCTTTTTCCCACGTCCTCAAT
Organism: Cupriavidus necator; assembly: GCA_022041995.1. Classification (GTDB taxonomy): domain Bacteria; phylum Pseudomonadota; class Gammaproteobacteria; order Burkholderiales; family Burkholderiaceae; genus Cupriavidus. The sequence continues at coordinate 208,552 of CP074381.1, read as the reverse complement.
CTCGTCCGCGATGTGCAAGGCGTCGATGGCCGACAGCTTGCCTGCGCGCAGCAAGGCAGCTTGCTCGCGTGCCCACGCTACCACATCCGTCTCGTAGCTCGTGCCCATGGCATGCCCCATCCTAAATCTAACCTAATGATAGATACACATGTGCGTCGCATCAATTGTATTTATGCGCCTTGCTGGGCGTGAGTGATCACTGCATCGGCGCAGCCTTAAGGCATACACTCTCAGGCACAGCCATGAGCGATGAGATGGTGCAGGTCGTGATCCGCAACATCGAAATATGGTTTTCTTCAGAGAATGGTAGTGACGAATCGGCGCGATTCGATTTCCTGTGTCCGATGGGGTTCGAGCGTTAAGTAGACACGGCGTCGGGCAGCATGCCGCTGGTCTTTAGGCCAGTCCGGGCGACTTGGCTGCCATCGCCTCAATTGGCCCCGAAATCTCAGGCGGGTTAATATTCGAGGGCTGCAAGATAAGACTCATGACTACATACTCCGAAGTCACCTCTCCCATTTACGCGGCTGCTTGCCAAGCGTATGCAACGGGCCGCGTTGCGACCGAGAAAAGGTAAAATGAAGAGCGCGCTTTTTGTCGACTTCGACAACGTCTATTCCGGTCTCAGGCGACTTGACCCCGCCTGTGCTGACCGCTTCGCCCGCCACCCTGCACAGTGGATGGAATGGCTGATTGGGTCGCTAAAGTTGCCGGATCACACACCAGAGGGGGCAAGGCGCCGCGTCCTTGTCCGCCGTTGCTATCTCAATCCACAGGCGTACCAACGGTTCCGCCCGGCCTTTAACCTCTCCGGATTTGAGATCGTCGATTGCCCGGCACTGACAAGTGAGGGGAAGACTAGCACCGACATCCACATGGTGCTGGACATTGTCGAGCTGCTGCAGCATGAGGCGGGATACGACGAGTTCATCGTTTTCTCTGCCGACGCAGACTTCACGCCAGTCCTGCGGAAGCTACGCCGCTGGGACCGTCGTACGACAGTTCTTGCCATCGGCTTTCCGTCGGCCGCGTACCGCGCATCTGCCGATCTCCTGATCGATCAGGATGACTTCGTCCGCAATGCCCTTGCAAATTACGACGATGCAGAGGTGCGACCTGCTCCCCCTGAATTAAGAACATCCCCTACGGATGCAGCGGAAAGTGCATTCAGAATGCTGCGCCAGACGGTGGCCGAGTCCCAGGGGCCGGTGCCCCTGTCTCGCCTAGCGTCGCTCATCCTTTCGAAGGTCGACGGCATCGACGCCTCATCTTGGGCGGGGTTCGGCAGTTTCAGGGGCCTGCTCGAGTCCAAGGGCGTGCTTCCCCTTGAGGTTTGTTGGGAGGGCGGTGGTTACGTCCGCGACCCCAAGCGACATGCCGCTCCTGCCCCGGCGGGCCGCCAGAATGGAGCTGACGGCGACACGCTCGTCAACGCGGCGACTAACTTGGTGAAATCTGAGGTGGCCAAGGCTAGGCAGCCAATTCAATGCGGAACCCTGGCGAACTTGATAATACAACGGCATCCGCAGCTTGCCGCGGACTGGAATGGCAAGGGCACGTTCCGCAAGTTCGCTGAATCCCTAGATGTCCGTCCCGTCGTGTTTGACTGGTCGGTTTCCGGCGGATTGGCCTCCGATCCGGCGAGAGTAACCCTAGCGCAGCAATCGCCAGAGGATTGGGGCGAGGCGCGGCAACTTTACTCGGCCGCAAGGATGATTCACGAGGTCACCGGAACGCCCCTGCTTTCCCCAACGAAGTATCAAGTTCTATTTGGATTCATCGAGGCTGACTCCGTCGCCCATCCATTCCACCTGATGGAAACCGCAAAGCGTGTTCGCGATCTTTGTAAGGCGGCTGAGACGCCCATCAGTCGATCCGACATCAACCATGTCTTGCGCGGCCTCCTATTCCGCGGCCACTCGTTCGACGCCGGGCCAAATGACGCTCCGATTCTCGGTAGGAAGCTGGTCGACAACGTGAAATCGCTCTGTCTTCGTGAACAAATGGAGCTTGACGATGTAACGGTCGCTGCAATCGAGTCTTGGCTTGGCGGCAGGCCCTCGTAGCGGGAAAATTCGCCGGAATTGGCAAAAATAAGAACGAACGAAGGTCAAATTCTATGAGGGACGACGAAGCCAGGACGGAAGTGGAAAACAGCTTCTCACCACGGTGCGCATCAATCGATCTCGAAGTAGGGATCGAAGATAAGCGCATTCACCAGTTTGCGGCAGTCCGCGGCGACACGGGCGAGGTCCTAGTCCATCGCCGTGGGGATCTTGCGGCGGCGCTGGAAAAGCTCGATACATTTTCGCAGACCTGCGCGTTTCTCCTCGGGCATAACCTGATAGCGTTCGACCTCCCTCATCTGGCGGCGGCGAACGCAAACCTGCGTCTGCTTGGCATGCCCGCGGTCGACACATTGCGGCTCAATCCCCTGGCTTTCCCGCGCAATCCCTACCACCATCTTGTCAAGCATTACCAGGATGGCCAGCTCAAACGTGGCCGTCTCAACGATCCCGAACTGGATGCCCGGCTGACCCTGGAGGTGTTCCGCGACCAGCGTCAGGCCATGCAGCAGCTTAACAGTGCCAATCCCGACTATCTTGTCGCGTGGCATTGGCTCACCACCGCCGACGAACCGGGTTCTGGGCTGAATGCTTTCTTTGCCTCGATACGCCGCGCGCTTCGACCGACGGACGAAGAAGCCACTGCTGCTATCGATCGTCTGTTGGCGGAGGAAAGCTGCGCCACGCATCGCAGCCGCATCGTGGCAGATGCCAAGCGCGAAGGTTGGGGGCTCGCTTATGCCATCGCCTGGCTTTCCGTAGCAGGAGGCAACTCCGTGATGCCGCCCTGGGTGCGTAGCCAATTCCCGGAGGCCGGTAGGCTGGTCAAGTTGCTTAGGGACACGCCCTGTAACGCCCCTGACTGCACATGGTGTCAGCTACGCCATAACGCAGACAAGGAACTCGTCCGCTGGTTCCCGTCATTACCCGGATTCCGACCGGAGCCAGTCGATGAAGACGGCAATCCACTGCAACGGGGCATCGTCGAGGCCGCAATGCGTGGCGAACATGCACTCGGCATCCTGCCCACTGGCACGGGCAAGTCAATCTGCTACCAGATCCCAGCGCTGTCGCGCTTCAACAAAACTGGGGCGCTGACAATAGTCATCTCGCCCTTGGTGGCACTGATGGCTGATCAGGTGTCCGGCCTCGAAGCGAAGGGAATTACTTGCTGTGCAGCGGTCAACGGCCTTCTCTCAATGCCCGAGCGGGCCGACGTTCTGGACCGCGTCCGGCTGGGCGACATCGGCATCTTGATCATCTCGCCCGAACAATTGCGCAACCGGGCCTTGCGCAAGACACTCGCGCAGCGTGAGATTGGAGCATGGGTTCTCGACGAAGCGCACTGCCTTTCCAAGTGGGGCCATGACTTCCGGCCGGACTACCGCTACGTCGGCCGTTTCATTAAGGAAAAGGCCGGCCAGGGGCCCGTTCCCGCGGTACTCTGCCTAACAGCCACCGCCAAGCCGGATGTCGTTGACGACATCATTGGGCACTTCCGCGACAAGGTCGGCGTCGAACTCAAGCCATTCAACGGTGGGGCTAATCGCACTAATCTCGATTTCTCGGTGGTGCCCACCACAGCGGAGGCAAAGTTCGAGCACATCTCGAAGGTACTTGCAGCTGCTCTCCCCTCGCACGGTAAGGATGGCGCAATCGTCTACTGTGCGACGCGCAAGAAGACGGAGGAGGTGGCTGCTGTCCTGCGCGAGAAAGGCATCCATGCCGAACATTTTCATGCCGGACTTTCGCCGGAAACGAAGAAGAGTGTTCAGGAGCGCTTCATCAACGGCGCGCTACGGGTAATCGCTGCAACCAATGCCTTTGGCATGGGCATCGACAAGCCCGATGTCCGACTGGTAGTGCACGCGGACATCCCCGGCTCCCTGGAGAACTACTTGCAGGAAGCTGGCCGAGCGGGACGCGACCGCAATCCAGCTCGCTGCGTGCTGCTGTACACGGTGGACGACGTCGAGAGGCAGTTTGGCATGTCCGCACGTTCGCGCCTGACACGCGTAGAAATACAAACCGTCCTACGTTCGCTGCGCAGCCTGGACCGCAAGAAGCGGCTCGACGGAGAAGTAGTCGCCACGCCAGGGGAGATCCTAGCGGAAGACCAGGAAGGGAACTTCGAGCGCGACTCTGCCACTGACGACACACGCGTGCGCACCGCCATTTCCTGGCTGGAGGAGGCCATCCTCCTAACCCGCGAGGAAAACCAGGTTCAAATCTTTCCCTCGTCTTTGCGTGTGAACTCGCTCGACGAAGCCACGAAGAAACTAGCTGGAACACCGCTGGCCGATGCCTATCGCCAGCAGCTGATGGCCCTGGTGGGGGCATTGCTGGATGCCAGCGCCGACGCGGGCATTTCCACAGACGAGTTGATGGGGATTTCTGGCCTCAGCGCCGAAAAGATCCGCGGCGCCCTCTTTGACCTCGAGCGTCTGGGCATTGCCAGTAATGACACTGCTTTGACCGCCTTCGTCCACACTGCCGTGGAACGCTCCTCGTCAAAGCGGTTGGAGGAGACGGAGTCCATGGAGCAGACTCTGATCCAAATGCTGCAAGAAGCGGCTCCAGACCTTCATAAGGACGAGCCCTCCGTGCTTCATTTGAGGCGCGCGGCTCAGCATTTGAAAGACGAAGGACACCCCAATGCCCTGCCGGAAAAGATCTGGCGCCTCGTGCGCAGCATCTCCAATGACGGTCGCACGGAAGACAACGGCGTCGGCAGCATGCGTATCCGGCGGCTGGACGCAGAGAGCATCCAGATACAGCTCCAACGTCCTTGGGACAAGCTAGCCTCAACCGCGAATCTACGCCGGGCCGCAGCGAGACATTTACTTGCGCATCTTCTCTCCTGCCTGTCACCTACAGCCCGCGGCACAGACCTGCTGGCAGAGACAACGCTGGGCAAACTTCTGTCGGCATTGGAAGCCGACCCGGCGTTGTGTGGACAGGTCAAGGAACCTGCCAAGCTACTCGACCGCGCTCTGCTGTGGCTGCACGAGCAGGAAGTCATCCGCCTGAACAAAGGCTTGGCGGTCTTCCGGCCCGCGATGACGATCCGGCTCGAACCGGACAAACGCGGCTTCCTGAAAGCAGACTTTACGCCTCTGCAGTTGCACTACGACGAACAGGTCACGCAGATCCATGTGATGGGAGAGTACGCGCAGCGCGGTCTCCACGCCATGCCGGAGGCCTATGAGCTAGCCAACGACTACTTCCGCTTAACACGGGACGCCTTTCTTCTGCGTTGGCTGCCCAATCGGGAAAAGGAGCTATCTCGACAGACCACACCGGATTCTTGGCAGCGGATCGTGGACGCGCTCAACAATCCGGCACAGAAGCAAATCGTCACCGACGACCGGGAGCAGACCAATGTGCTGGTGCTTGCCGGCCCAGGATCTGGCAAGACGCGCGTTCTGGTGCACCGCATTGCCTATCTAGTCCGCGTGCGGCGCGAGAATCCAAACGGTATCCTGGCTCTCGCCTATAACCGTCATGCGGCCGTGGAGATACGCCGACGTCTTGCCGGCCTAATCGGTGACGATGCTAAGGGTGTCACCGTTCTGACGTGCCATTCGTTGGCCATGCGTCTGGCGGGCGTTAGCTTTGCCGGGCAGGCCGACAAGGTCAATGACGACCGATTCAAGGAAGTGCTGGAGCAAGCTATCAAACTGCTTGACGGTACCGACCTCGCGCCGGAGGAAGCGGACGAGCAGCGCCAGCGACTGTTGGCGGGCTTTCGCTGGATTCTCGTAGACGAGTACCAGGACATCGGCCCAGCGCAGTACCGGTTGATCTCCGCGCTTGCAGGGCGTACTTTGCAAGATGAAGAAAACAAGCTCACCCTCTTCGCGGTAGGCGATGACGACCAGAACATCTACAGCTTCGATGGCGCATCGGTGGAATTCATTCGCCGCTTTACAGACGACTACCAGGCCAAGCCGCAGTTTTTGATCGAGAACTACCGTTCGAGCGCCAACATCATTGATGTAGCAAACGCCCTCATCCAACCGGCTTCCGAACGCATGAAGGCTGAACATCCGATTACCATCGACCGTGCCAGGCGGCGGCTGCCGGCAGGCGACGCCTGGGAAGTACGCGACCCAGTCGCGCAGGGCCGGGTCCAGGTGCTGCCTGCGGGTGAGTCCACAGCTCGGCAGGCACTGGCGGCGATCACTGAGCTACAACGTCTGGCCGCGCTCGACGCTGACTGGAAATGGAGCAACTGCGCGGTGGTCGCGCGCGAATGGCGGCACCTGGAACCGGTTCGCGCTTACTGCGAACACCTCGGCATTCCAGTCCAGATGGCAGACAACGAGGCAACAAAGTTTTGGCAGTTGCGTGAAACGCAGGCCCTTCTGGCGTGGCTGCGCAGCAGCGAGCGGAAGCTCATTGACAGTCATGCAATCAACCTCTGGCTGGACACGCAAGCCGACGGCCCGTGGTGGGAATTGCTGCGCGAGGCGGCGCACGCGTACGAACTGGAGACGACAGGAGTTGAGTTGCCCGCTGGCCACTTCATTGAGTGGCTGGCAGAATGGGGCCGCGAAGCCAGACGCCGCCAGAGCGGCCTTCTCCTTTTGACCGCGCACAGCTCAAAAGGCCTCGAATTCGACTATGTTGTGGTGCTCGACGGCGGATGGGAAAGAGTTGGAAAGAACGAGGACCAGGACGCGCCCCGCCGACTGTACTACGTCGCCGTAACGAGGGCAAAAAGCCTCCTCGTACTCTGCCGCTTAGCTGGCGGCAACAAACTGATCGATGCGCTTCCGGCTACGAGCGCGATAATGCAGCGCTCACCGGTGGCTCTGCCAGAACCGATGCCTGCGCTTTCTCGACGATATCAGCGCCTCACCCCAGCTGACGTGGACCTCGGCTTCTCCGGTCGCCTCGCTCCAAGCCATTCCATACATCAAGCGATCTCAGCATTGCGTCCCGGTAGCACGCTCGAGGTACGGCGCGACACCGACCGATGGGAATTAATGGATTCGTCATCCAAACTCGTGGTCGGGCGATTGTCGCGTGGCTACACCCCGCCGCTGGGATTGGCCCGTGTCTCTGCGCGCGTGCATGCCATCATCATCCGTAGATTGGATGATGAAGATGAAGGATTCAGGCGGGCTGTTCGTTCTGCGCAGTGGGAAGTCGTCTTGCCGGAGTTGATATTCGAGTCGTAGGTCGATGAAAACGAACATCGCGCACGAGTACGACCATCGAGCATCTGGATCGGCAGCGCAGCGACCACTCTTCAGTAGAGATCGCCGCCTTGCGGACTCGGATGGACGACAAACTGCCTGCACGCAATAATCGAAACTCCCTCACCGAGGAAATGGGCCTCTTGGAGCCATGAGCATTCATAAGCTGAAAGATCCTGATGCTGTCAAGCTGGCACTTGAAGAGTTTATGCAGCTCGGGCGGACAGCATTCCTGGACAAATATGGGTTCGGCAGGGCACGGGAGTACATGCTCAGAGATCCCCTTACAGGGGATCTCTACGATTCGAAGGCGATTGTGGGAGCTGCCTACGGGTATGCGTTTCCTGACGAAGGACCACTGAGCGCTGACGTCTTTTCCGGCGGCGAAGCAACCGTGGAACGCGTGCTCACAGACCTTGGCTTTGAGGTGGTGCGTGTTGGCCAGGAATGGAGCAGAGCAGAGGTGGAGGCCACGGTGCGCGACTACTTCCAGATGCTGTCTTCTGAATCCCAGCAGCTGCCGTATAGCAAGAGCGAGCATAACGCTCGCCTTCGGTCACTACTCAAGATTCGAAGCAAGGGTGCCGTCGAACTTAAGCACCAGAACATCTCCGCGGTCCTGCATCAGTTGGGGCTTCCCTACATTCAAGGATATGAATCGCCCCGGGTTTTGAGGAGGCTCCAACTCTTGCGAGAATGGAGCCATGAACAAGCAGATCAAGCATTCCCCCGAAGTCCAAGATCGGGCTGTTCGCCTGGTGCGAGAGCAACTCGGCGAGCATCCTTCGCTATGGGCGGCGGTCCAGGCCATCGCCCCAAAGATTGGGTGCTCGGCCCATACATTGTTGAAATGGGTCAAGCGTGACCAGGTGGATAGCGGCGAACGCGACGGCGTCACGACGGCAGAGCGAGAGCGCATCAAGGCGCTGGAGCGTGAAGTCAAGGAATTGCGCCGGGCCAATGAGATTTTGAAGCTGGCCAGTGCGTTTTTCGCCCAGGCGGAGCTCGACCGCCGGCTCAAGTCCTGAAGGCCTTCGTCGATGAGCATCGAGATGCCTTCGGGGTCGAGCCGATCTGCAAAGTCTTGCAGATTGCCCCGTCGTGTTACCGACGCCATGCCGCACGGCTTCGTGATCCGTCGCGACGTAGCGCCCGTGCAATTCGCGATGAGCGTCTGCGGCCTGCGATCAAGCGGGTCTGGGAGGACAATATGCAGGTCTATGGTGCGGACAAAGTCTGGAAACAGATGAATCGGGAAGGCATGGCGGTGGCGCGCTGCACGGTCGAACGGCTGATGAAGCAGCTTGGCCTGGCGGGGGTGCGCCGGGGCAAGAAGAAGCGCACCACAGTGGCCGACGACTCGGTGCCGTGCCCTCTGGATCGCGTCAAGCGCCAGTTCCACGCCACACGGCCCAACCAACTGTGGGTGAGTGATTTCACCTACGTTTCGACTTGGCAGGGCTGGCTGTACGTGGCCTTCGTGATCGACGTGTTCGCCCGCTGTATTGTTGGCTGGCGCGTCAGCACTTCGATGACCACGGACTTCGTTCTGGATGCCTTGGAGCAGGCGCTCTACGCGCGCCATCCCGACAACGACGGGACGCTCATTCACCATTCTGACAGGGGATCGCAATACGTCAGCATTCGCTATACCGAGAGGCTTTCTGAAGCCGGCATTGAGCCGTCGGTGGGCAGCCGCGGTGACTCCTACGACAACGCACTGGCTGAGACCATCAATGGCCTGTACAAGGCCGAACTGATCCACAGGCGTGGCCCCTGGAAATCCCGCGAGGCCGTGGAGCTTGCAACCTTGGAATGGGTGGCCTGGTTCAACAACCACCGCCTGATGGAATACCTCGGCTATATCCCGCCGGCTGAAGCTGAGGCAAACTACTATCGGCAACTCAGCGATACCGCTGCGGCCCCGGCATCAACTTAAACAAAACAGCCTCCTCGATTCCCGGGGTGATTCAGATATAAGCCGCGTACGAATCTTCAGGAGCTGTTACGCCAGGTTGTCATTGAGTTTATATCGTCAAATGATGGTCCCATGTCGACGGTCTTGGATAATCTGGAGTCAACTACGGATCCCGGCGACCAACTCTTCACAAGCGTACTGGTGACACCCCCTGTCGTCGAAGTCCTGCAGCCAACACCGAAGAGCGCGCGCCTGCCAAGAAAGTATGACTATGCGGCCCGTGACGAACGCAATCGGAAGCTCGGTCACAGCGGCGAAGCGTGGGTGGTCGGATTTGAACGAGAGCGGTTGGAGAAAGAACAGAGGCCGGATCTCGCGACAAAGATCGACTGGCTATCCGAACGGCTTGGAGACGGCACTGGCTACGACATCCTGTCCTTCGAATCATCGGAGCTTGCGAGGTTCATCGAGGTCAAGACGACCAACGGAGGACCACTCACGCCTTTCGTTGTAAGTCGCAACGAGAAAGACTTCTCAGACGAAACCGGGGACGCCTTCTGTCTGTATCGCGTTTTCCACTTCGCATCGTTGCCAAAGCTTTTCATCCTACGCGGCGGCCTATCCTCAAACTTGCTACTTGAACCGATGGACTACAGAGCACGTCTCAAGGCCATCTGCTCTTAGGGGAGCTCGCAGCCGGGCTGCCATAATTAATTGAGTGGACGTAGTACATGTAGTGAGTATCCTGACTCACCGTTGCCTCACAGTCGACTAGTCGTTAATGAACTCTTCGAACTTCCTGTGGAGTAACCAGGAGGGCGTACGCGTCAGCCGCTCCGCATCGACGAGATATGACGCGACCGTTCGCTGCTTGTTGATCATCTCCCTTGCTGCGAGTGCAGACACCGCACCGAAGAGCAGCCCCATGCCAAGACGAACCGGCGCGTACGGGTCCGCGCCTGCCGAAATTGGAAGCGCCAAGAACGAAGCGGCAACCGGAAGCCCAACGGAGACAAGGCTGCAAATATCACTCTTTCGGAAGAAATCCAGCGATTTCCGGTACTCGTCTTTAGACTTCTCGAATCGTTTGATGAAGTCCTCGACGATGTACCTAGCGTGCTTCTTGTTGTTGCAGCGAGTTATCTCCCCTTTCAACTTATTCAGCTCAGCCTGAAAGTCATGTCGCAGTTCGGCGAAGTCCTCACGAAAGCGAAGTACCTCGTCGATGGAGACCCCTTCAAGAGAGTTCGGCAATAGATCGTCGATCGCGAGATTGGCAAGATATGCATCTGCCGATTCAGCGTACACTTGTTCAGTGAAGTTTCCATTGGCGGCAAAAAAGCTGCCAACGGCCCAGTAGTCCGACGTGTCGGTGGACAAGTCGAGCGCCCGTCGGTTTGCCACGGATGCGGCCAAGTAGAACATGTAGCCGCCAGCCATTTCGTGAGGAACTTCAAGAAAGCCATCTGACGTGAGGCGGTGTGCGAGCTGTTCGAAAAGTGGCACTAGCTTGGCGTCAATCTTCTCGGGGTTGATCCGCGTGAATGTCTCGGAGGAGAAACCCGCTGGCCAGACAAGCCGCGTCGTAGGCTTGTCTCGCACCGCATAAAAGTCGAGAAACCTCCTAGCAGCCTCAGCCTTTTCCTGCTCATCTACCAGCAGGTTTTGAACGGCGCCAGACGAGACTGCTACACGCACTTCCGCTTGGTCTGTCGGTTTGTAACTTTGCGGCACGATTCGGAAAACACGATCCCAAATCAAGAGCGATCGCTTGAGTGCATCCACGTCGTGGAATTCAATAGTCGGGTAGTGGAGTGCTTGTGCCATAGAGGTGATTTTGGGCGGACTACCGGAAGTTCGCGCCAAAGTCCGCTTCCAGTCAATCCTTTTGAAGTGGGGGGTCGATGGGAACGATGCCAGTCGGTGGCTGCCAATGCTCAAATGCGATGGTAGTTCTCGCGCGTGTACCACTTCCCAGCAGTCCTACAGGACAAGTCGGATCTCACACTTTGTCCGTCAGGCCAACTTATCGTGACTCTGCTTGAATACATCCGCCCTTTTCGTCCTGCGCAACAGCAAACAAAAACAGACAGCGGCCGCCGCCGGAATGCTCCCACTGATGCCCTCGGAGAAGGCTCGCGCGACAGCGGCGACAACGCCTGTGAGCAGTCGGGAAAGCGGTATACCTTTGACCTGAGTCGCGAGTTCGTGGGAGGAGGAGTGGGCGTCCGACGAGGTGGAGTCAGCCAAAATCGGCACCTTCGACGCCTGCGGGCACCCAGGTCGCGAACGGCGTCAAGTCTAGGCCTATGGGACGTACCGGTGACCCGCTCCGGGGTCCTGCGACCGCTGAGGGCTTTGAGGCGGTTCTTTTCCTTGAAGCCGCAAGGTAAGTGTACTCAGCCACGGCGCCGCGTGGTCGCTGCCGTGAGAAAGGTGTCGGGGCGAACGAGTGGTGGTTCTCTTTTCAGCATTGCGACAAGCTCGGTGCCGACGGGCAGATGGTCATGTAGGCGCATCGGCCGCAGTGTCGACCTTTCGTAGGTCGGGTGTCGCCCGCGAGCATTCGGACAGCTGCCTTGAACGACTTGGTCGCCTCTAACCTCTTCCCACCTGGCACGTCGTCGACCTTGTCGGAGAGCACATGGTTGAGAGTCAGCTTCTTCGTTCCGGGAAGGTCTAGACCGGGAATTATGGGCTTCAACACTGTCTTCATATCCGACACGCGGCGACGTGTGAACCGCATCATCGCGAACTCGGTGGCGTAGGGCCCCTTGATGACAAAGCCCCATGGCATCTGAACGGTTACCCCGCCGACGACGGCGGTGGGTTCGGCAAATAGGCCGCCTTCTTCAAGAATCATGCGCATGAGGTCAAGGCCTCGCGAGAACGCGAAGGTCGCGTCTCGCCAAAGGGAAGGGTCCGCAATGTCGGACGGAAGCTTTTGCTCTGCCCACGCCGAAAGCAGTTGCGCGTCCGGCGCACCGGGCTCGCCTGAGGCCACCGCCTTCAAGGCGCTCATGACTGCCCAACGCGCTCGCAGGGAAATGTCGATGTCAGCTTCGCTCGTGAGCCCCATGACCTGCGAGTACCAATACTGAAGCGAGCACATCGCATAGGTGTCGAAGTGCTCAAACTTCACGACGCCTGGCGGCGTGAATGCCCGGTGTGGTGCCACGGCAGCCACCCTGATAGCCGAGCCGCTGTACCGAACCGGGGTGAACTTGCGAGGGAAGTGCTGGAGCTGCGGGGCGAGCGTGTCGTCGCCGAACTCGTTCTCCTGATAGATGTAGAGATGGCGCCTGGCTCGCGAGACCGCGACGTACAGCAAATTGTTTCGCTCGACCGCAGATTCAACGTCGTACTCGTCCTGGCTGCTGCCAAGCGCTTCCGGAGGAACGATGTCCAGCACGTTTTCCGGTGGCACCCACGTGGGCGCTTGTGCGCCGTAGCTGCTTGCGTTGACGTAGGCCACATGGACCGCGTCGAACTCAAGCCCCTTGCTTCCATGCACCGTTAGAAGTCGGACGCCATCGAGAGCACCGGCTTCGGGTGGTAGCTCGCGGTCGACGAAGCTTTCACCGATGCGCTGCCGCAAGCGCTGACGCATAAGGAACCGCGATAGGCGTGCCTCCTTCATTTCGCCGTCCCCATTGCGAACGGCGTACGCAAATTGCCACAGCGCGATGCGCTGCACCCATGCGCTCACGGACTTGTCTGCATAAGCTGGCCGGCAGAAGTGATGCTCCAGCAGCAAGTCGCAAACGAAGGCCCAGGGGTTGGAGCTGTGGCGACGCCCGTTCAGCAGCTCACTCAGCTTAGCGATGACACCCATGCCCGGCGCGGAAAGGCCCGGTGGCGGGTCATCCAGCCACCTACCTCGCTGGTACGCCACGTCGTCGTTCGCTGCCTCCAGCAGTCGCTGAATGTCGGCCACCGGCATCGCGTATCCAGCAACATCCACCAGGCCCAACAGTGCTCGAGGCTGCCGTTCCACAAGAAGCTGCATCAAGCAAAGTAGGCGCTTGACCTCTGGCCGCTGAGCTAACTCTCCAATGTAGATGACGGGAATCCCTCGGGAGGCGAGCACCTCCGCCGCTTGCTGAACATCGCTGCCGTTTCTGCACAAGACAGCTTGGCGGCCGAAATGGACCTCAGCTCTTTGCAGAGCGACGATATTGTCGACGACCGCGCTTAGGAGTTCGTCCCGCTTGGCGCAGGTAACGACCTTGGGCAATTCGCCGCAGGCACTTTTGGCCGCTGACATCTTGTCAAGCGGCATGCTGGCCTCGAGCTTGTGCTGACGACCAACCTCTTGCACCAGCTCAAGAATTTCCTTGGCACTGCGACGGTTGGTGTCGAGTGGGTAGCGCTGAATCTTCGTGCCACCCGCGTGCACCTTGAACTCGGCGTCGAACTTCAACAAGCTCTTGAGCGAAGCGCCACGCCAGTGATGGATGGCTTGGCGAACGTCACCCACGACCCAGATGGACTTCGCTTTCTGCGCCAACTGCCTCAACAGCTCCACCATTGCCTGGGTGACGTCCTGATACTCGTCGACAAGGATGTACTGAAACCTATCGGCTAGCTCAGTGAACGGCGCGCGGTCCGCCTTCAGTGCCAGAGCCGGCTTTGAAATGAGATCAACGAAGTCAACCGCCCGACTCTGCGCCAGGAGCCCCTCATGCGCCTCATAGAGCGTCGCCACATCCTCTCGGCGGCGTTGGAGCTCCGCATCCTCCGCCGGATGCTTTGTGACGTACTCGCGGTAGGCGTCAGGAGAAACGAGCTCCTCTTTGAGGCGCTTGATACCCTCGATGACGGGGCTGAGCCAGTCGTAAGGGTCCTCTACCCGCAGGTAGTAGTTCAAATCCAGCTGCGGCAGTCCCGCAGCGAGCATTGTCATCGACGTTAGACGATCGGCCACTCGCAGGTCGGGCTCCAGCTTGAACCGTTGGTGGAACTTGCGGAGGAACTCAAGCCCGAATGCGTGGAAAGTGCCAGCCCAAATGTCAGCCGCTCGGTCGATGCCCGCGCCGCGCAGACGCTCGACGAGTTCGAAAGCAGCTTTGTTGGTGAACGTCAGGACGAGAATCTGGCTCGGTTCGACCTTCTTCTCTTCGACGAGGTACTTGACCCGGTGGATGAGCGTCGACGTCTTGCCTGTTCCAGGTCCGGCAACTACGTTGGCAGCACGCTCTTCGGCACGTGCGGCTGCGCGCTGGTCGGGACTCGGAGGATTCAGCACGCTGGTAGTGGACTGTGCGTCTGGCAGCAGCAGCGCATCAAGCATCTGCTGACGAGCAAACTCCAGTGGAATGCCAAGGTCCTTAGCTACCTTGCTTGGGCCCACACCACTAAACGCAAGCTTGCGCGCTAGGTCGCGTGGCAGCAGCAGTTCTCTGGCGTAGACGTTCGCTTGAAGCTCCTGTCGCTCACGGGCTCCGTACGCCTCCACCTTCATGACGGCAGGCGAACCGTCACTTCCAAAGAGAGTCTTCAGATGAGCAACCGTCGATGGAGCTTTGGTGGCGTCAAGGAACCAGTGACCGAGTTCGTGGGCAACGAGGCCACAGAACATATCGCCCCACAACGGGATTTCGTTGCTGACATAAATGAACAACTGCTCACGCTGCAGGACTGCGCTACCGTCACCGAGGTCTGGGTATGACGGGTCAACGGGCTCGATAGCCAAGCCGAGCTCGTCCTCGACAGCACCGAGAAGGTTCTTTGCCGGAATGGCAGTGTCAGCCATTCCTGGGGCAAGTTTTTCTCGTGTTGCTTTTGCTTCGTCTCGCGCACGTTGGAATGGGTTCATGACTTTACTCGTCGAGCTGGAGAAGTTCCCTGGCTTGATCCGCTGGCAAGTTCAACGACTTGACCGCGTCCTCCCAAGATGTCGCAGAGGGAGAAACGTAAGGCTTCCCCCTCTCGGCCTTGAACGCTGGCACAGTGCGACTCTCAAAGGAACGCTTGAAGAACTCAGTCAAGGCAAGCTCTGTAGCTTCAAAAACTTCACTGAGACGACTCAATACCTTCTTTGGTGTACGGATGGAACCCGCAAGTACTCCTGAAAGCAGAGCTGCCTGAGTTCCGAGACCCACCTGTGGAGCAAGTTTGCGAACAGCAGCACCGCGATATGCTGCGATCTTCTGCTCGAGCTGAACTAACTGAGTCTGCAGAAGAAGACCGTGTGCCAAGCACATTGCTCCAAATTCGGATGCAGACTTCCTGTACTCCTTGGCGCTAGAACGAAGGCGTATTGCCAAGGATGGATCTAGCCTGAGCATTACCTGCTCCGTGTCCGAGGGAAGCCATTTTTCAACCTCGGAAACAAACTTGGAAAGCAGTCCTGCCGACCCTTCCGAGAACGACCTATCGTCGAAGTCGTCATACCCCACAGCTACCAATTGGCGAGCCACGTCCGCAAAGCTTGTGCTTTGCTGCTCTGCCAGTCCGTTCAAAGACTTCTTCAGTGTTACTGGCAACGTGACCCCGATGGTGAACTGGCGAGCCTTTGACTGAAATCGCTCGGCCGTCTCGCCTTCCAACACCGATGCACTTTCCATCGGAGGTGTGGCAGACCAGCAGTGTCGGCCCGAATCGTTCGGCCATTCATGAAGTGGCATACGGGTCAAAGCATCAGAGAGCTCAATGAGGATGGCGCGGATGGCTTCTCTTGCAGTAGGTGCTGACTTAGTCCGCTTGCCTAACGAGGGGAGGTCAAATGAGCAGCGCACCTCGCTCCCACCTCGATATTCAAGTTGGGTACTCTTAATGGCGGCAAGGTACAGGTTTGGCAGTCGGGCTAGCAGTGCTCGTCCCTCTGAAAGGCCGACAGGGTCGTGAGCGGGATTCATTGACGCTCTCCATCGCATGGCGGGCGAATGGTCGCCCCTTGACATCAGTGTAGGCATGTATCAATAATATATCAACCCCGGGAGGAAGCCTATGACGGAGACGGACCTCGCCACGGCCGTCAGGGCAGCGGTCGACCACTGGATGCAGACCACCGAACTGGACCAGCGGAAAGCCGAGATGGCAAATCCCGCTACCCTGAGTGCGATGCTGGGTGCGGCAGTACAGTGCAATTTGGTACTCGGTGGCCATACATCGGCCGTTGCCCGAGGATTCGTGGGTCAAGCCCCGTATCGTCATCTGCAGCAGGTCTTCGACGCCGCTGACTTGGGCGATACGCCCCTGGGATTCTTTCCCGTGCCCGACACGGCGGGCACGATGGCGGCCAGGGCGGCAGTGCTCGCCGTGCATGGCGTGCTGAACCTGGAGACGGTCTCCTACGCCACTGAGAATGACGGCAACCAGTTCGTAAACCTCGTGGCAATGCCGGGGGATGGCGCCTTCGCTGAGAAATCCAAGAAAGGCATGCGCGGCCACACGGATGGCGTGAGTTTCCCGTTGAACGGTGAAGACGATGCCAAAGACGTGCGCATTGCCCCTTCGCCTGACCTGGTGACTCTCGTGGGTCTGCGCAACCCTAAGAACGTTCCGACGAAATTGATGCCGCTGGCGGACGCGCTTGCCACCCTGCCGCTTGGTGACGTTGATGAACTCAAGAAGCCGCAGTACTCGATTCGCTCCCAGAAGACATTTGTGCAGGGCATGAAGCGCATCTTGGGGAAAGAGCTGGTGGTCGTCGATGAACCGATTTTGAAGGACGTCGCCGGCGGCACGTACGTGCGCTACAGTCATAGCACTGTCGTTCCGTCCGAACCCGGCGGACTGGCAGAGCAGGCCTCCAACAATCTAGAGGCGGCTTGCAACCAGATTGCCGTGCCGGTCGTGGTGCAGGCGGGCGACATCCTCATCATCAACAACCGGCTGAGCCTACACGGCCGGGGAGAGGTTGGCGAGGACGTCGGAGGCCAGTCACGGTGGCTCCTGCGCGCATACGCCCTCGACACCTCAAACCTTGCGGTGCACAAGCGCCACCTCGGTGGTTCCCCGCCGCACGTCCTATTCCCGTAGCACTGCCCGTGGGAACACCTGGTAGCAGAGCGACCAAAGCATCGCAGTCAGATCACTATCCTAAGAAATAAAAAACACACTGTGCATGCAAATCCTCAACCAACCGGTGCCTTACGCTGAGCGGTGTATTCGCACCAGCAGCGGTACCGCCATCGTGTGGCCGTTTTTGAACGCCGAGAAAGGCGCCGGCCCTTACGAACTCTTCTTGGACACCAACGCTCTCAGCAACGTGCAGTGGTTCGTGCAGTTGCCCGAGGAGATTCGAGCGAAGTGCGTGATCAACCCTTGGCCTGCGCTGCAGGAGCAGTGGCTCTCTAACCCGCAATTCCGGGAATCGACTACGGATCGCATCAAAGCCATGATCGAAAATCTGGCGAAGCTGGGAGCGCCGTTCCGCGCTCAATTTGCGCAGCAGCAGGAGGGCTTGCTGCGCAGGAACGATGAGGCATTGCGCACGCAATTCAGCTTGATCATTCCCTACATCGCGATTATGAAGTCGCTGCTGACGGAAAGACTCCCCGCTCAACAAGCGTTGCTGCGACTGGAAGCTATGGCGCAGCACGATATCCCGCGATTCACGTCGGCCATGATGCTGACGGCATTGGGGACCTTGCTCAAGGGTAGCCAGTCCCTCAAACTCGCTGACGACTTGAAGCCCGCATTTTCGTACCTCGACTCGTTTCTTGCCTTCCAGCCTGGGCGGAAGGACGAGACAGACCACATCAATGTTCCCTATCTGCGAAACCGTGCAGGTGACCTCAATCTGTGGCTCGGCCTCCCCCTGCTGCGGCAGCAAGGCTATCGCTTTGTGGGCACCCCAGCGGTCGTGACCGGGGATCGCGCATTGCATCGGCTGATTGCTCGGGTCATTCCGCCTATCTTGCATGGTGACCCAACTATGGCATTTGCCTTGTCCCCGGAGGGGCTACCGATGCCTTTGTGCCAAAGGATCAGGCCATGGCGGCGCAGGTTCGGGTTCGAGCCACCCCGACAACTGAGGAACGGACGGTCCGAATGACAAACTTGTTCGGCCTTGCGAGGGCGTGCTGTGGGGACGAACGTGAACGGCATGCGCTGGATCAGGTATTTTCGGAGTGGTGGCGCCCAGGTATCGGCAAACAGATCGATTTGTCTTGATCGGATCGGCGCTTCAATGGAGACGAGCATCGCCATAGCGCGGCGCTCCCAAGCTCCTCATATGTCAGGCGAGCCAATCTGAATCGCTTCGGAAGCCCTTCTGAAGCCATCGCTGGAACGCAAGGGCGGGTTTCCTCATCGATATCACGTCTCCGCCACGGCGGCAGAGAGAACGCCTGGAGTCCGCTGCCAAACATACTGCCGGCAAAAGATTGGCGCAGAGGCGGGCCCAGCGATAGGTTGAATACCGCATGCCTTCAACCGCTGGGCCATCTGTTTCGGGCTCGTTCTTGCCAGGGCGGCCAACTCAGTGCCCAGAATATATTGCTCCCGGAACTCACTCAGTGCATGGATATCTACCCACTGGGCAACACGCCGACCGGCGCTGTCAATAGTGGCTGGCACGAGCTTCGCTCGGACCAGCGCGTAGGCGACCTCCTGCTTTACGCCAAGCTGCACAGCTACATCGTCGACGGAAAGCCTCGATGCACGAACTTCTTCCGTAACAGCTCGCCATTTCACCAGGTTGTCCTTCCTGAGGCGCCATTTCCCTATTTCTTGCTTGGAACCTGGAGGGACCCAGACGGGCAACTCCCCAGTCTGGATAGCACTAATCAGCGACACAAAGCTCTCGGCGCTTGCGATGGTGTATTTCGCAAGCTGCGTCACTGAGACCGAGTTTTTCGGCTCAGTTGCCATTTTCCGCCCAGAATGCGCACATCGGTCCAAGGATCTCGGATCAATCCACCATCGTTGCCCCGCCCTGGGAGTACCACCAAGCACAGCCAGCAAACCAGCATCCAGAAGTTGCCGAATGCGCTTGCGACTGATTCCGAGATGTGTCGCAGCTTGCTCAGCGGACATCGCCTGTTGCACTCGACCGGCATAGTCGCCCACCGAGGCAAGATTCACGATTCGAGTACATCTACCGCTTTTGTGTGTTTGCTCGCGTGTCGGTATCTCTCGCCCCTTTGCCATACGCTTGAGCAGCGCTGGTTCTACACCACTTCTCTTGGCTGCTTCGCATACGGCCACCCAAGTGTGGTTTCGAACGAGTGGTAGCCCGATGTTTCTATTGCGACATGCTATCGGTGCCTCCCAATGATCGCGGACGTATGACTCGAAAGCCGTCCGTACGAATTCAAAGCGTGGACCTTTGAGATAGTGATAGATATCCCAATAAATCGGCCCCATGGCTTCGCGCATCTTCCAGCTGGAAGCGTTGCGTCGCTTCTCGCGTATTGCACCGAGCATGTCCTCGAACCCATACGGCCAATTCATCAGCGCCCTGCCGGCCCCCTCGGCAATGGGTATTGCAACCGTCAGTGCGCCGGCCTCCTTCAATTTGAGAGGCTTGTTGGTGTTGACAATGCTCCCGCGAACGCCAACTCTCAAAGCGAGTTCATGGAACTCGGACAACGTCAAGTCACCGGTAATGTGGTCGCTACGCTCACCTGACCGAGCGACCCGAAGGGTGAGTTGCTGGACGATCCAGAGCGCTTCCCGTCCAGCCGGCTGGACGGCTGAGTCAGCGTCCACAAGCGACTTACCGCAGGCGTCACACCGGAAGCATCGCATTGCTTCGATGCTAAGAGTTGTGCCACAGCTGCCGCAACGCTCTTGAAGCCAAATGCCATGGCGAGGGCAACAAGTCGCAAGCATCAAACACCAACTTGCTCGCCAGTATCCGGCCTCAATCATGCAGTGGGGACAAAACTTGCGGTTCCGATGAGTCCAGGCCCTTGCGGGACGGGTGCTCGGATGCAGGAGTTCGTCGAATTGGTTACCCCAAATCAACGGGAGCTCCACTTCCCGAAACTGGGACCTCATAGCAGTCTGGGAGGCTGATCGAAACGCTCTTACAAGCTCGGCGACTGTAAGCGCGTTAGAGTTCGCGCACCTGGCGAGGAAGCCGAGCAAGTCTTCGTCTTCGAAAGGAGCTGGGACTACAGGAAGATTCAGCATGCTCGACCTCGCTCAAAAGAGCCTGCTGCTATCTATATTCGCTGAAGGGCCAGCCATCGATACACCAATGGCGGTAGATACCGTTTCGCCCTTGCCCGAAGCAACCGGAACTTCTTATCCGATGTACCCCTTGACGCGTAGACGGTGGGGTTAGCAATGCGAAAGGCCGACGCGAAACCACCTCGCCAGCTCGAAAGAACATCGGCCGCGTTCTCAAACTGAACTGTGACCCGGTCCAAGCGATACACCGCCTGTCTGAGGTGAGAGCTAATCGCTCTAGACTCGCGCGCGAGGCTGCCAAGGCATATCATCAAGTCGAGAAAATCGCCAAAATGCGCGTCTTCGGGCCACGTATTCAATATCGGGAACACGCTATCCAACTGTTGATCCGGTTCCTGCCGAAATCGTCGCCGAATCTCCTTGGCAAGTTTGCATGCGGCAGAGCTTGCAGGAACCACAGCGGCGTTGCGAAGGTCGGCCCCACATACACATGTGAAGTATCTGTGGCGAAAAAACATGTTCAGAGACCTCCGCGGATTGCAGGCACAGCGGTCAACCAGGTAGATACCGTGCTCGGCACAGACAGCATACGGAGCAAGGCCCCATTCCAGTGCACCATAACCGCGCTCCGAGACACACATCGGGCAAAAACGACTGGCGTGACGAACAATGTGGCGGTCACGCAGAAGTTGGTGCCCCAGGATATGAAGGTCCCCATCAACTGCTGTGGGTACTATCGCTGCCAACGTGGCAGGTTCAATACCAAGTAACGGACTAAGATACTTATAGCAATAGCGCGACGGTCTCGGAAATTGCGCACCAAGCGCTCGGAGCGCGCCTCTAGCAGAGCCCAAGGCGTTGCACTCCGCCACCCGGAACATAAGACTCTCAAAGCTCTCGTAGGGATAGGGAGAGACTTGAACGGGCGGAGGTACAGATGGTGTCGACCACTGACGAACGTCGCGCCCACCCGCTAGTGTTGCGTCGGGCTGCGGAACCTGAGATGTCCCCTTCGCTCTGGTCAGGCAAAACATAAGATGAATTGTTCTCCATGGGATGTAGTATGCAGATGCGGCCCAGCGCTTACACCGGGCCGCGCGGGCTAGCGCAAAGTGATATCGAAGTTTTCGAAGGGCTCGTGAATTCCGATCAACGGAGTGAAAGTAAACTCTTCGGCAAACGGGTTCCTATTCTTAGGTACGTCAGCCCAAACCTCGTCGCGAAACGCACGCGCGAGAACTGCGCGATCGATACCCCTTGCGTGGCCGCTCCGAACAGCCCATACAGCACGATCCAGACTTTTGATCAGGTAGTCCATTAAGCCAAAGCTGGCGTGATAAAGACGGTGCAACGTATCACCCTCTGTGAGGTCAACGGTTGGGACGGGCAATATCCTCCCGATGCTGGATACCAAGGAAGCAAATCGCCGTTGGTCCTCAATCGTTGCCCAACCGAATCGCTCAAGTTCGACGATGGCAGAGAACCTTCTTCGCAACTGCTCGTTAGCCCAAAGCAGTTGACGAGCACGCTTCAGCCCAACAAGAACGACGGTGACTTCGGAACTATTCATCAGATTCTTGAGCCAATCGGCGGCGTCGTAGGTGCTGCTTCGCTTGTAGTCGACAAGATGCTGCGCCTCGTCGAGAACTAAAACTTCGGTGTGCAAATTCCGAAGAAGCGTCGCGACGCGGGCCATCTTCAGTTCTGCGGGGTGCCTCTGAGCTGTTGCGAAAGGATCGCCAAGACCAATCAATATCGACGTCGCGAGAGATTTCTGCGTCGGCGAAGCCGGAATCTCCACGTGCACCGCTCGACATGATTTTCCGGGAACACACACCTGCGGAAATGCCGTGTTCAGGTACTCCCTTACGGTTGTGGTTTTGCCGGCCCCGCTTGGCCCAAGCACCATAAGCCCTCGACTGCTTCGCGAGCTAAGGACATCGTGATGCACCTCACTCAGCCGATCGAAAGCCCAAGATACTTGAGACGTCTTAATGAACTGATGGCGAAGAGAGAATTCACTCAATGCATTCATGATTGATCTCCTGGAATGGCGCGAAGGGTCCGAGGCCGGATCTCGAGCGGCGGCGGCGGCGGTGACTCGAAATCAAAAAGGGTGGACTGAGCAGCAGGTAGTGATTCGTTTGCAGCCGGTTTGCATTGGCGCTGATGGCCGTCCTTGTCGAGCTCCATCTGTGCGGCGTAGCGTCGTTTGCGCAGTTTGTTGGACCTCTTCGCCAACTCAACATCTGCCATGATTTGACGATAGGCCTCAAAGACTGCATCAGGGTTACTGGGATTTCCACTGAGTTCCTTGGCCCGCTGCCGAGCTGCGCTGTAGACGTCTCGGCTCATCCCAACCATCCTCGAATCCTTGTTGGGCACCTGCAGGAAGAGATTGCGCCCGGAATCGCGCACCCATACATGACCCAACTCATCACGAAAGCGAACGTCAACTCGCGCTTCTTTCCCTAAACGCAAACGCAGTTCGGAAAGCTCCGCTGAGTGGTACTGCTGTCGATCGACCTCGACTCCATAGTGATGAAGGCGTACGTCTGCCCGATGAGAAAGAACGCACTCAAGCTCATCCAGATCTAGGGGCAAAAGCGGAGGACGCTCAAGCTCACCTTGCTCCCAGGCCTTGGCTGGCGTGAGACCACCCAAACCGCGATGAGGCTTTTGGAGATAACGATCGACTATCCACTTCATGACCGCTGACTCGAGATCAGTGAGCGTGAGGCAAGCCAACTTCTCTGAGGGGTAATCACCGCGCTCTCGCGTATTGGAGAAGGTCGTCCCCGGCAAACGATGAATCAAATCCTCCGCCATAGTGCGAAAGAATCGCTCTACCGCGCCCTTCATCTCCGGACCTCGGGAACGGGGAAACAGAACCTCGATACCGAGTTCGTTGAACGCTAAGATCAGTCCATGCGCATGAAACTCTGCGGCGTTGTCAGGAACGATGTAGCGAGGCAGCCCACGAGCACGCCACTCATTGAGGACCATCGGATAGTTTGCCAGCCATGCATGTTTTGGGCGGATAGCTCGCTCGATGGTTCGAAGAACACTTTCGGTGTTCGGTGCGGATAAGTGAATAAAGAACGCCATGATCATACGGCTATGGCGATCGAGTATGACCGTGATGTACGGACGACCAATGACCTCACCACTTTTCGGGTCGACGATAAGCACGTCCAGCAACGTGTGATCGATCTCCCAGCGCTCAAGGATTTTGTCGACCCTCAATTGGCCCGTTGCGTTGCGGTGCTTCTTGTCCGCCGCATGTTTTCCGAGTCGCTCGCAGTCGACCTGATATTGATCCAGTCGATCGACATAGCGTCTAAGCGTCATTTCAGACGGTAGTCTCACCTGCTGAGATGGCAAACGCCCTCTATTCACGCCATCCACACGCGACCGAAGATCCTCATAGACTTGCCTGATGGTTGGCCGCTCGGGCTTGAGGTATGACTCCTCGAGGCATATTTGGAGCAGATCTTCTAGCTCGCCTCGGATGACGGCGGCGCGGCCCTTCTTGCAGTGCTGAGGAACAAGCTGAACGACACACATTGTGCGATAGCGACGTGCCCAGCGCCGCACGGTTAGCGGTGAAGGCGGCTGCTTGGCATCGTGGATCACCGCATGGATTGCCATTAAGCGCTTGCGAAGCTCATGGTCGTTGGGCAACCTCGAACCATCTGGCTGGAAGAGCGCCTCGAGGTAAGACCGTCGGCGCAGCGCCTCATCTGAGTGCGCTTTGGGAAAACAGGTCAGATCTGGCGGCGCGTTCCTGATCAGGGGAATGGTGTCGATATAAGGCTGCGCCGGATCAAGAGCCAGTTCCCGCTGCTCATAGAGTCGATAGAACTCGGCTTCAGTGAGCACGACTGGCTCGCCAAAGTCATCCTTGAACGCGAGCCGCCTGTCCATCAGCCGATTTGCGAGCACCAATCGCCTGCCATTAAGAAGAACACTTAGTCGCGCTCTAAGCGAAAATGTCTGCATGACGATGCCCTCCTTCAAGATAGATAACAGCGTCCGGAACGATTGGCTGGTCGAGATCAACACCCACGATACCCAGCCCCAGTAGACGCCAAGCATCACAATGGCCAACCATCGAAGTGAAATCCGACATCGTCTGAGGAGACTCGCTCCTAAGCTTGTGGCGAAAGCGCTCGAGCTCGACGCTGGTGAGGGGCGCTCGGCGTTGATACATCACCTCCAGCACGTTTGAGGCGCGAGGTTCCGTATCCAACTGCTTGTCTGTGACTACGCGGAACCGTCGACCAGATTGAGCAAAGTGGACAGCAGCCGCGGCCAGACGTCGCGCCACCCGCTCTGATTTGAGGCGGACGTCAGGTTTCACTTCGAACCACCCCTCCGCACCGTCTACGAAGCGGACACGCACATCCGGGACATATTTCTCCGGGCAGTCACCCACAGAGATCTGCTCGAATGAAGGCTGAACTTCGTAGCTGCGCACCAGGGGAGACAACTCGCACAAGCGGATGAATTTGCCCTCAAGCATTGATTCGCATTGCGTTGGATGCCCGTTCTTTAGTGACGGGATATACGCTCTGAAATGGTTAGAGCGTCGTGTAATGACTTTGCGTACAGGCATATAGATCTCCCAGCCTGCTGCCTCAGTGATTCACGCACTGACGCGGCAACGGCATACAGGTTTTGAGCGTGCAGCACTCCTGCCAGACGACATATGGCTGTCCTGGATTCGTGTGGAACGCACGAGCGGCGGCACTGGCTTGACCACGAACGGTCAAGCCAGTGGCTGTCGGCTAGAAAGAAACAAACGGGAGACTTGACGCTTTAGGCGGGAGGGGAGAGACTGGCTTTGCGAAGCAGGGTCTCTACCGAGATTCCGCCAGAGAGCGCTGCAGACCCCAGGTCTGTGGCGCTTTTGTTTTTACATGGCTCCTCCTAGCTCAGGTTGTTCGGCGAGTCTTGGCCGTCCCGTTGCACTGCAAGCGAAGTACTACAAGCACGTTCGCAAGCATTTCAACTCCCGACGCACCGCGATAGGGTACGGACGCTTTGATATGGAAGTTGAGACTGGAAGAGATGCCTTCCCGGGATATTCGGTGTAGGCGAACTGTGGTCTGCCATAGTAGGTCCCTTGTCGCTTTTGTGAGACGACCGCCGGCCGGCGGCGCCCATGTGAGGACGTCGCCAAGAAAACTTCAATTTTTAGGGCGTAATAACTTCCCTCTTTGGGTTGTAATTCCCAAAGCCAAACCGAAGTTAACCGACGATCGACGAATGGGCGGTCTTGACCAGCCGACGACGAGGAGGGATACTTCAAGCGCCAACAGGAAGTATCGGCCTCCAAGCGAGGTCAGCGACGGGGCAAGCCGCCAAGGTTTGTCCCGTTTTTACATTTCGGCATCCTCCTTTGCTTTACGTCGGCGCAAACGTGCCGGGCCGTACGTAGGCTCGTCCGCAAGAAGCTCATCAATCCGAACCAGGTCACGTATGGCCCGGATCTGAGCCGGATACAGCCGGTCAATCTTTTCCCAAAGCTCGTGGCATAGCAGGTACGTCTCTGTTGGTACATCCGCAGGAAGCACAAAGCGCCGCCTCGACTTTTCTGCCGCGAGCCGCATTTCCAGGTTGTCGCGCTCATTGAGAGACAGACTTCTGTCGAGCTTTCCCAGAAACTCTTCACTCGGCGGCTTGGTTCCAAGTTCGATGGCGGACACGTACGCCTGCTCGTAACCCAGCAGCTTAGCTAGATCATGCTGACGCATGCCACTACGCAAACGAAGCGCACGGAGAAAAGTGGCGATTGGGCTACTCATTGGACCACATCCGGAGAAGGTACTTGGTATGGCTGCGAACGGCACTACGCAGCTATTGAAGCACATGCCAGACTTCATGCCAAGTACAATTTTTCTCTCAAGTCATTGATTTATAAGACAAAATTAACACCTGATTAACACTTCAAAATGTAAATCGTTGATTCTATTGGAGGCACCCCTCGTGAGCGACGATCGATTCAAGGCCATGGGCACCCACGACAATGGCAGGGATCGGCTGTTGAATGAACTGTTCGCGCCGACCCCACGCCCTGAGCGAAAGAGCCCGTCGGTGACGCTCTACAACCCGTGGACACGGATGTACCATCGGTACCGGCTCGGCCTGGCCGGCATCATGTCAATGTGCACCCACGGGCCGGTCAACATGCGCGACGCCCAGCGCATCGAGCAGTCGATTGGGGAGGACGGGGCATGACCCGACCCGGAAAGGGAGAAAACCCAGTGAATAAGCAAGATCTGCAAAGCTTGCTCATGCACCAAGAGGCGGTGCGGATGGTTCGCGCAGATCCGTCGCTAGAGGCTCGGGCACTGGAAATCCTGGAGCGCTGGGATACGGTGGCCTCCATCCGCTCCAAGCCGCTGCGCGATGAATGGAGGCGCATCATTGCCGAGCGCGATTGGAAGCTGGCTCTGGAAGAGTCCGATCGTGGCCAGCATCTGCGCCAAGCCTCTCCCATGACGACCCTGCTGCCCGAGCAGGTCAGGCTTGACATCATCAAGTCTGCGCGTGCCATACATGAATCCAAAGGGCCGCGAAGCCCCTGGAAAACGCGGTACTTCATCGACACCGAGTTCACCGACTTCACGGACAGTCGGCTCATCAGCATTGCAATCGTGAGCGAGGATGGGCGCGAGTTCTACGGCGAGCGTTCGGACTTTGAGCGGCCACTGTGCAGCGACTTCGTTCGCGATATCGTCCTGCCTCAACTCGGCCAGTTTCCAGGCCGGTCAATGCCGCTCAAAGAGTTGCGCGACGAGCTTCTGGCGTGGCTATTGGCGATACCACTCAAGCCCAAGCCTGTGCTGTGCTACGACTCCGATTGTGATTACGAGCTGGTCACACATTTGCTCGGCGGACCGTTGCCACGCGGATGGAGGCATGAAAACGTGTTTCTAAAGATCGATGCCGAACGCGTGGCGCAATACATCGCTGTGCATGGCGGCGAGCATCACGCGCTGCACGATGCGCGCGCGAACGCCTTCGCTTTCATGTGAGGCCGCACGAGGCTGGTAGTACGCCGAGCGTAATGCCGACGACTGCAGGAACCAACATGCATGGTGGCTGTGGCCAGTACGGGGCTCATCGAATTTGAGAAGCGAGCGAACCAAAGGAGTCCGAGAGCGCATGCAGTCTGCCATCCGCAGCCTGGGTGCTTTGTACGCACTAGGCGTGGATTCTGGAGATCGAGATTGAGAGTTGCGTCCGCCTCGGACCGCTGAACGATCCAACACGTTTCAGCCAGCTCGGCAAACGACTTGCCCGTCTTAACGCACTAAAGCTAGGGCAAAAGCCATTCATACAATGAGCGGATTGGTCTTGCTTTGGGTTACTCCTTCAGCGAGTCGCGGCTCGCAGAACAGGATCTGCTCAGTTGGTCCCCCCGCTCAAAAAAGAGAGCTGGTCCTGACGTCGATATACGGCGCGAACACATTGTGTGGCAACTGAAGAACTGACTTCAGCGTGAACTCGTCGAGCAGTTCCTGCCTTATCCGTATTGCCACGCCTTGAAGACAACGGGACCACGACGGGACCGACCGGGCCTGGGCTTACGCTTCAACCAGCTGGATGGGATCGTTTCAGCGGGGCCCACCCTCACAAATAACAAATAACTTTACCGTAAAGTTATTTACACCAGAATCGCAACGAGTCAAAATCGGTGCTTCAGAGTATCTGACACACTTGCATGTCCATTCTCAAGCACGAAGCCCTGCTTAGACTCCGCGCCATCGAGCTGGTCGCGTATTGGGAAGGTCGCCTGATTACTACGCAGCTCATGGACTGGTTTGGGATCAGCCGTCAGCAGGCCTCGGCTGACATCAAGCTATATAAGTATTCACGAGAAACGGATTTCAAACTTTGAGCCGTAGCCGGAGAGGAGAATTTCGATCTCGGTATCGATGGTTTCTTTGGTCCATGTGACGAAGCGTCGCCAGTGGTACTTGGCATGTTTCCAGACGATTTCAATCAGGTTGAGTTCGGGGCTGTAAGGCGGCAGATGAAAGAGAACCATACGGTGCTCGAAGAGCCAGCGGTCCAGGATATCCTGCTCGATGGCGTGATGGATCTTCGCGTTGTCGAGCACGACGACCGTGAGCTGACCGGGCGTGGCACTTTGAGCAATCTCTTCCAGGAACTCAATAACGAAGGGACGCTTGATGCTGCCTTTGCTGGTCTGGTGGACAAGCCGGTTGGCTCCGTAATCCAATGCCCCCAAGACTGAACGCCTGCAGTGCGGTTGGGGAACCGTGCAGTGAGGTCGGCCAATTGGCGACCAGCCACGCTGCACCGGCGGCGAGGCCGAAAATCCGGCCTCATCAAGATAGACGAGACGACATGCACCATCACGAGCAGCTTGCTGCAATTTCTCGAGCGTGGCAGCCTTCACGGCAAACTCCTGCTCGTCGCGTTTTTTTTGAGCGAGTATCGGCCGCGCTTGTACGAAAAGCCTGCCCGTTTCAGTTCCCCGGCCAACGTTTCAAGGCGGCAGGGCAACGGCATGCCATTGGCGGCCTCGATGCACTGCGCAATCTGTCTGAGCGTCATGGACTGCGCTCGCGCCGCGGCTACAGCCGTGGCAACCATGTCTTCGCAGAGCGAATGGGGGCGGCCTCCCTTATGACCATTGAGCAAGCCGCACAGCCCTTTCTCGCGCCAGGCGTTCGTCCAGTTGTACACAGTCTTCTTGCTCACATCCAACTGCGTCGCGATCTCGTGCACTCGTTGACCTGCACCGAGCAGCAACAAGCCTTGTCCTCTAACCCTGAAGTCTTCATACGGATGCCGCAGCGCAAGCTCTTCCAAGGTTCGTTTCTCCACGTCGTTCAGTTCGATGGTGCACTTCATCGGCGATGCCAGCTCGTTCTTCATGTGACTGGCATCTGACTTTCATTCGTGAAATTGGTTTACTCAAGACACTTAACAATGAGTTCAACCCAGACTCGTTGACCCACAGCCCAGCAGTCAAAGGCTATGTACCGGCGGCAGGATTCAAGCCAGTGCTGAGTTCCGGGCACATCAATGAATACATGAACCTGCTCGCCGGCCAAAGTAGCAAGGCGATGGCCCAAGTACTGGAAAATCACCCCAGCGTTGCCACTATCCAACTGCCCGACCGTGCAGTGCGCCCGGAGGTTGTGCGCGAAGTGATCAAAGCTTGCCGCAATGGCGGTAGTCTCAGGATTCTCTACGCTTCAATGTCCAATCCTCAGGTCAACGAGCGCGTGATTTCGCCACACACATTGGTCTACACCGGCTTCCGCTGGCATGTGCGAGCCTGGTGCCACAAACGTCAGGCTTTCCGAGATTTTCTGCTATCTCGTATCGACCGCACGCCCAAACCAAGCTATGAAAGCGCACCGCCAGCCGCGGCCGACATCCACTGGCACGAGTGGATCACTCTTTCTCTGGTTCCCAACACCCTGCTCACTGACGCACAAAAAGCGCTGGTCGAACGGGATTTCGGCATGCCCGAGGGGCGTTTGCTGTTGACCGTCCGCAAAGCTCTGGCCCACTACACCCTACAGCGTTATCAGGCCGCTATCACCGAGCAGGAGACCGAGTGTCTACGTGAACACCCGTTGCAGTTGCTACCAGGCGACCGAGCCAAACTGAAGCCTTCCCTGTTCGGTAACGAGGACGAGTGAGACATATGCAGACCTTCAGCTACGACTCCGATCTGATCGGCGGCTCTATACAAGTTCGTGAGTGCCGCATTATTGCCGATTTGCTCCTGCGTGGCGCCAGTCCGGAGCAATGGCAGGAGGCAATTCAGCAACAGAATTTGCTGCAAATACGTAGCCCCGCCTCGGCCAAGCGCATTGCCCAGGCGTTACGCAAACGTCTAGAGCGCCTGGATGCTCCGTTCTGGCGAGCCATCCGCGATGGTGATGAGGAATTGGCAACCCAAGTGGCTTTCTGCGCTGCGCTTGAGCGAAACCTGCTGCTGGTTGAGTACATCGAAACCGTACTCAAGGACGCCTTCGTTACCCGTGCGGAAGTGCTGGAGCGCTACCATTGGGGGGAGTTTCTCGAAGACCGCAGTCACCGCGACCCCGCCATCGAAACCTGGACCGAGTCCAGTCGCAAGAAAATGGGGCAGGTCATCTACCGCATGCTCGCTGAGGTCGGCCTGCTGCGTAGCACCCGCAGCATGAAACTCCAACACCTGCTAGTGCGGCCAGAAGTCAGAGTCCTACTGGAAGACAGCCAGCGCCAACGCATCAAAGCCTGCCTGGAAGTATCCAGCGCCACAGCGCAATAGGCGCGGAACAAAGGAGCGATCGAATGAATCAGCAGCTACAGAATCGGCTCAACCAGATCCCGGACAAAATACTTTCCGAGGAATTCCTTAAGAGCCAGGGGCTGGGCAATGAAATCGGATTCTGGATTTTCGACTACCCCCCTGAGGACGAACTGCAGGTGCGCGAATACCTCAGCTTCCTAGAGGGCTTTCTGGACAAGAAACACAGCCAACAGAAGGTAATCCACATCAACCTTCTACTGGCCATGCGTGATTATCTGGACCAGCGCAATTTCACTGAAAAGGCCATCCAGATGCAAAAGGCCAAGGGCGATCAGGCCCTCCTCAAGGCCCTGTCAGGCCCGTTGCACATGGACAAATTCGCCCCCTTCCTGATGGAGCACAGTCGCGCCGCTGAGAACGACATCGTCCTTGTCTCTGGAGTGGGTTCGGTGTGGCCCGTGCTGCGAGCACACAACTTGCTGAACAAACTGCATGCCCTGCTCGGCCATAAACCATTGGTACTCTTCTACCCCGGTCATTACTCGGGTCAGTCATTGGCCCTGTTCAACAAGATTCCCAGCGACAACTACTACCGTGCGTTCAGACTGGTACCCTGATCGTTAAGGACAACATCCCATGAGTATAAAAAATCTCTTCTTCAAAGACCTTGGCCGCCCTATCAATGGCGTAGTCAAGGCGGATCAGTCCGACGACGCCACCGTGTACCAGGAGCTGGACGAATACATTGTCACTAACGAGCTGGAGAAACACTTCCGCAGCTTCTTCGAATCGTACAGCACCGACCTCAACGATCCTTCCATAGCCAACCGCGTTGGAGTATGGATCAGCGGCTTCTTCGGCTCGGGTAAATCACATTTTCTGAAAACCCTGTCCTACCTGCTGGCCAACATTGAGGCGCACGACGCCCAAGGCAACAGTAAAAAGGCAGTGTCTTTCTTCGATGCAAACAAGCTGCGCGATGCGATGATTCGCGCCGACATCGACAGGGCTGTGGCCAACACCGCTGACGTAATCCTGTTCAACATCGACAGCAAGGCCAGCTCCAACGATGCCGGGAACCCGATTCTTAATGTATTCCTGCGCGTATTTAATGAGCACCAGGGCTTCAGCGGAGACCACCCACACATCGCCCACATGGAACGGCACCTCAGCCAGCGCGGTGTGTACGATCGCTTCAAGCAAGCCTTTAGCGAAGCCGCCGGGCTGGAGTGGGCCAAAGAGCGTGATGGTTACCAGTTCTACCAAGACGACATTGAACAGGCGTTGGCTGCGGCCCTCGACCTCTCCTCAGAGGCCGCGCACAAGTGGTTTGAAGAATCCGAGGAAACCTTCAGCGTCTCAGTGGAAAACTTCTGCCGCTGGGTCAAGGAATACCTAGATACTCAGCCGCCCAAGCACCGCGTACTGTTCCTGGTGGACGAGGTTGGCCAGTTTATAGGTAGCGACACCCGCCTTATGCTCACCCTGCAGACCATCACCGAGAATCTCGGCACCATCTGCAAGGGTCGGGCTTGGATCATTGTCACCTCGCAGGCCGACATGGACGCCATACTCGGCGAGTTGTCTGCCTCCAAAGCCAACGACTTCTCCAAAATTGCCGGACGCTTCAAGACGCGTCTGTCCCTGTCCAGCTCCAACACCGACGAAGTGATCCAGAAGCGTCTACTGCGCAAAACGGGGGAAGCTGACACTGAACTGCGCGCCCTGTATGCACAGAAAGGCGACATCCTGCGCAACCAGATCACGTTTGACCGCTCCGGTCCAACGCTGAAGAACTTCGACGGTCCGGAAAGCTTCGTCAGAAACTACCCTTTTGCTCCCTACCACTTTCAACTGGTGCAGAAGGTCTTCGAGGAAATCCGCAAGGTCGGCGCCACGGGCGCACATCTGGCCTACGGCGAACGCTCCATGCTCGACGCCTTCCAGATGGCGGCCATGGCGATTGCCGATAAGGCAATTGGTGCCTTGGTGCCAATGCACAGCTTCTACGGCGCAGTGGAAGGCTTCCTCGACACCGCCGTCAAACGTACCATCGACCAAGCCAGCGAAAACAGCGTGCTCGATGCCTTCGACGTACAGATCCTGCGTACCCTGTTCATGATCCGCTATGTCGATTTGATCAAGGGCACGTTGGACAACCTGGTCACCCTATCTATCGAGCAGGTGGACGAAGACAAGCTTGCCCTGCGCCGACGCATCGAAGACACCTTGCAGCGCCTGGAAAAGGAAAGCTTGATCATCCGCAACGGTGACCAGTTCGCGTTCCTGACTAACGAAGAACGGGACATCACCCGCAAAATCAAGGCTACCGAAATCGTCACCTCGGACGAGAATAAGGAGCTCTCCACCCTTATCTACAAGGACCTGCTCAAGGACAAGAACAAGTTCCGCTACAGCGTCAATAAGACCGACTACAGCATCGGCCGCTTCCTCGATGGTCACAGCCTAGAAGGCCGCTATGAACACGACCTACGCGTCGAAGTGATCTCCCCTCTGGATCTCGATTACGCTCTATATGGCGAGGCCGGTTGCCTCAACAAAAGCAGCGAAGCACCGGCAGGCCTGGCCCTTATCAAATTGTCTGACAACAAGGAGTTCTTCTCTGAGCTCCGTACCTGGCTGAAAACCAACAAATTCATCCGCCTCAACGACGACGGCAGCCAACCGGAGCTGACTCGCATCCTTGCCGACCGTGGTCGCGAAAACCAGGAGCGCAAGAAGCGATTGCGCCTGATGCTGGAAGAACTGCTGGAATGCGCTGAAGTCTACGCCCTTGGCCAACATCTAAAACTCACCAGCGATGGTATCCAGAATAAGTTCGATGAGGCATGCCAGTACCTACTAGAAAACACCTATACCAAACTCAGCTGCCTGCACGTACTCCAGAAGGAACCAGAGCGCGAACTGCACGCGCTGCTGCACAGCAACGACATCGCTCAGCTTGGTCTGTCACTTGAAGGAGAAGAAGGCAACCCGCAGGCCATCAAGGAGGTCGAACAGTTCATCACCCTGCGGGCCTCAGGCAATGACCGCCTGCTGGTCGCGGACATCATTGAACGCTTCAACAAGCGCCCCTATGGCTGGCCGGATGGTGAAATCCTGCTGATCCTTGGCCGCCTGGCTGCAACCAGTCGCATCTCCTTCCATGTTGCCGGCCCAAGCCTGCCTCTACCCGAAGCCTTCGACTACCTCACCAACAGCCGCCGGCGGCGCGAAATCTCTGTACAGAAAAAGCGTCAGACCGATGAAGCCCTGCTAAGGCAGATGCGTAACCTTGCTCAGGATCTGTTCAACGCCCTCGGCCCGGCTGGCGAAAAGGAACTACACGAGTTCTACCGAAGCCACCTCGATACCTGGCTGGCAAACTTCAAGAGCTACAAGAGCAAGACCGATGTCGGTCGTTTCCCTGGCAAGGACACCATTGAGCGGTCTATCCTCAGCCTACAACGTCTTCTTGGTAATACCGACAGCGTCGACTTCTTCAAGGCCGTCATCGACAACAAGAACGACTTCCTTGACCTTGAAGAGGACTACCGCGACCTGCACGAATTCTTCAGCAATCAGTTGCACACCTGGCAGCAACTCCAGCAGGCCCTGCGCCGCTTTGAAAAGAACAAACAGCCGCTGGGCATGGATGACGGGGCCCGCAAGGCCTTGGCCGAGCTGCACGCCATCGAACATTGTGCTGCGCCTTACGACCAGCTGTACAAGGTCGCTGTGCTGGTCGAAACCGTCGAAAGCGTCAATGCAGCCATCCTCACCGACAAGCGCAATCATGCTCTGACCCTCGTCGATGAAAGGATCGCCCAGTTACAGGCGGAAATCGCCAAGAGCGGCATTGACACCCCAGAGCTGAGCAACCGCTTACTGCGCCCACTGCAACTGATCAAGGCCGAACTGGAAAGCGAAACCAGCATCTCTGCTATCTACATGCTGCAGGAACAAACTGCAGGCGAGCGTCTGGATGACGGCCTGTTCGAACTGGAGCGCACCATCCAAGCCGAGGCCGAACGCCAGCACAAGCTCGAGCAGGAGCGGGCAAAGGCGGCTCAGGTCGCCAACCCAAACAACCAGGACAAGGAAGATCGCTCGCCGGCGCCCGCCGCCAAGCCCGTCGCCGCCCCCAAGCCGGTAGTGGAAGTCGCCGCCACCAGCGTATTCAATAAGCTGGGCAACGGCATCTACCTCGAAACCCAACGCGACATCGTGAGCTTTATCGACGCCCTCAAGGCTGAGCTGGAAAGCGTGATCAAGCAGGACAAACGGATACGAATCCGCTGACCCCATTCGCTGCTCGACTCCAGCTCACTGCGAATTAAGAAGAGCCTATGAATACCAACAACATCAAACGCTACGCACCCAAGGCGCGCTGTGCCTTTATCGCCGCCATGACCAAACAAGCGGCCAAGTACGGCATCACCAGCAAGGGCATCGAGCCGCTGGAGCGGAAAGGCGACCTGGCCCTGATTAGCGATCGCCCCTTCCCAGCCAGCATGATTTTCCCGCGCGCAGCGCTGGTGAAAAAGGTTGAACAAATGGGCTTCGCTCAGGCCATGGAGCAGGCCGCCTACAGCTGGTTCAACCGCCTGTGCGCCATTCGTTTCATGGAGATCAAGGGTTACCTCGATCACGGTCGCCGGGTACTCAGCCACCCCGAGCGAGAAGGCAGCTTCCAGATTCTCGACGACTGTCTGGACATCGAGCTGGAAGGCCTAGACCGCCAACGCATCACCGACCTGAAACTCGACGGCACAAAGGACGAAGAGCTCTACCGCGAGCTGCTGCTAACCCAGTGCCATGCTCTCCATCAGGCCATGCCCTTCCTGTTCGAGGCAATCGACGACGCTACCGAACTGCTTCTGCCGGACAACCTGACCAAAACCGACTCCTTGATCCGCGAGCTGGTCAGCGCCATTCCCGAAGAAGACTGGCGGGAAGTGGAGATCATCGGCTGGCTCTACCAGTTCTACATTTCGGAGAAAAAGGATCAGGTCATCGGCAAGGTGGTGAGGAGTGAGGATATCCCCGCCGCCACCCAGCTCTTTACTCCCAACTGGATCGTCCAGTATCTGGTGCAAAACTCGGTGGGCCGCCAGTGGCTGCAGACCTACCCGGATTCACCGCTCAGGGCCAAGATGCCTTACTACATCGAGCCAGCCGAGCAGACGTCCGAAGTACAGGCCCAGCTGGCTGCCATCACACCGGACAGCATCGATCCGTTGAGCATCAAGGTGCTCGACCCCGCCTGTGGCTCCGGCCACATACTGGTCGAGGCCTACAAGGTGCTGAAGGAGATCTACACTGAACGCGGCTTCCGCGCACGGGACATTCCGCAACTGATCCTGGAAAACAACCTGTTCGGTCTGGACATCGACGACCGCGCCGGCCAGCTTTCCGGCTTCGCCCTGATGATGCTGGCCCGTGAAGACGACCGCCGCATCTTCAGCCGCCTCGCCGAAAATGGCTTTAAGCTCAATGTGCTGCCACTGCAGGAAAGCAGCCACCTTGACTTCGCCAGTCTGTGGAAGGCCCTCAACTTGACCGGCGATTGGCAACGTGGCCAGTCACAAGGATTGTTTGACAGCGAACAGGCCAACCTCGGCACCGCCGGCACAGATCCCCGCTACCAGTTGCTGAAGAGCACTCTGGCCTGCTTTTCTAAAGCCAAGACTTTCGGTTCACTTATTGAAGTGCCTCTCGAGGATACCGAACCACTCAGTGAGCTGCTAGAACAACTACGACAACTGGGGAGCGCAGGTGACTCTATGCAGAAGCCAGCGGCCGAGCAGCTGATCCCCTTTGTGCAGCAGGCTTGGATGCTCGCAAGTAAATACGATGCAGTGATAGCCAATCCACCCTACCTTAGTAGCAAAGGTATGGCGCCTGAACTGAAATTTTTTGCAGAAAAACGCTTCCCCAAGAGCAAAGCAGATCTTTTTGCAGCATTCATTGAGCGCGGCTTTAATCTACTCAAGCCTAATGGCTCCAATGCACAGGTAACGTTACAAACATGGATGTTCCTATCTGGCCTTTCCGAGTTTCGCGAGTGGATTATTTGCGAAAGCCGCATTAATAGCTTATTACACATCGGATACAACAGCTTCCCAGAACTAAACTCCAAAATAGTACAGTGCGCCGCATTAATTTCCGGAAGGAAAAAAATAGAAGGCCACTTTGGAGTGTACATCGACCTTAACAAAGCACCTCAGTCATCCAACAAGAGAGATGTTTTTATTAATAGGAACGAAGAACTCAATCATACTGTACGACAGGATGATTTTTTTGCCGTACCTGGATCGCCAATTGCGTACTGGATTTCAGACAAACTGAGACAGACGTTCAAAAGTTCTCAGTCTATAGAGCACTGCGCTCCTGTTAGGCAGGGCTTTCAGACCGGCGACAACGACAAATTTCTAAGGTTATGGCATGAAGTTGATTTTTCGCTACTTGCACTCGATGCCGAGAAGAAAGAGGATGTCTGGAAAAACAATAGAAAATGGGTCCCATACAACAAGGGCGGTGAATTTAGGAAGTGGTTTGGAAACAACGATTATGTCGTTGCATTTGATCGTGAAAATTACGCACTGCTTTCCAAGCTCGGAAACTGCCTCCCATCACGAAATCTTTATTTCAAAAAATCAATAACATGGTCCGCATTAACATCCTCCCATTTTGGGGCAAGACTAAGCCCAAAAGGGTTCACTTTTAGCGCAAAAGGTGCCTGTGCGTTCCCTCACTCTGAGGGCGAATTTTCATTAGTGTGTTCGCTGCTTAATTCAAAAGTTGCATCTAAGTGTCTGGAGTTTTTAGCCCCCACCTTGGATTTTAATGTCGGAGACATAAGAAAGATTCCGATATGCGTCTCACAAAGCTCAAGAGAGATAATTTACGAAAACTTCGAGGAGATTCAAAAAATTTCTCAGAGCGACTGGAACAGCTATGAAACGTCATGGCTATTCAGAGGCAGCCCCCTACTGAAAGAAGGCTTTACTAGAGCGTCTAACGCATTTAATGAGCTAATCAAACATGAAAGAGACAGCGCGATCAGGCTCAAGCACCTTGAAGAAAAAAACAATACGCTTCTCGCAAAAGACTATGGATTGACAGATGAAGTCATAAGTGATGTTGGTGACGATTTGATAACTCTGAATAGCAATCCCGCTTATCGCTATGGCAGGAATCAAGATCAACAGTCACTAACCATGAGATATCAATCGGAAACGCTTGCAGAACTAGTAAGTTATGCCATCGGATGTATCATGGGTCGCTACTCCCTCGACCGCGAAGGACTAGTCTACGCGCACGCAAGCAATCTGAGCTTTACCGAACTGGTGGCCGAGGGTGTCTATAAAACCTTCCCCGCTGACAGCGACGGTATCCTCCCGCTCACTGATCAGGAATGGTTCGCCGACGACGCCACCAACCGCTTCAACGAATTTATCCGCACCGCCTGGGGCGAGAAGCATCGGCAAGAAAACCTCGACTTCGTCGCCGAGAGCTTGTGCTTGTCCGCGATCAAGCCCAAGCGCGGTGAGTCGGCGCTAGATTGCATCCGCCGCTACCTGAGCACCCAGTTATATAAGGACCATCTCAAGACCTATAAGAAGCGCCCAATTTATTGGCTGTTCAGCTCCGGCAAGTACAAGGCCTTCGAGTGCCTGGTCTACCT
Organism: Cupriavidus necator; assembly: GCA_022041995.1. GTDB lineage: Bacteria > Pseudomonadota > Gammaproteobacteria > Burkholderiales > Burkholderiaceae > Cupriavidus. Next base: position 170,295 of record CP074381.1, on the reverse strand, counting down.
GCACCGCTACAACGAGGGCACCTTGGCACGTATGCGTACTGAGTACGTCATTCCGCTCACCGCCAAGCTCAACAGCTACGCCAACAAGCTTGAGCAGGACATCGACGCCAGCACCAGCACCGCCGAGAAAAAGCCGTTGGAAAAAGAGCTCGATGCCTTGCACAGACAACAAGCGGAGCTTGCCACCTTCGACGAAAAACTCCGCCATTTCGCAGACCTACGTATCAGTCTGGATCTTGATGATGGGGTGAAGGAGAACTATGGGAAATTTGGTGATTTATTGGCTGAGGTGAAAGCCGTCACCGGCGAAAAGGCGGAATAAGCAAAATTATCAGTGCAAGCGGCACTTTGTGCTGCGAGCCGAGGGATCAATTTGATGGACACACAACAACTAACCCAAGGCCTGCAGCAGGCATTCTTTGCGGAAAACCACCGCATCGTGTTCTGGTTCGACCCGGAGCAGAGCTTTGCCGATGAGCTTCCTCAGCTCGATCTACCGGAGGTACGGGTGCTCAACATGCAGAGCGAATCCACCTTTGGACTCAAGCTGAAGCTAGAACTGGAGGACGCCCAAGGCAAGTACCTGCTCTACTTCCCCTGTGCCGAACCGGAAGCCAACGATGACTGGCTATTGGATATCAAGCTGTACTCGCGTAGCTTCTATGCCGACAAGGTATCGCTCATCTTCAATGATCTAGGCCTGCAACAGCAGAGCTTGCGTGAACATCTCTCGAAACGTGACAGCTTCCTCAGTAACAAAGCACGGGTAGGCGCATTGAAGCGCTTGATTCAGCCCGGTGACACCGAAGAACAGCTGGATCTGGCGATGATCGCCGTGGTGTTGGGGGCTGGTGCATGCGACATCACCACGCTGCTGTGCACCCTCGCCGATAATGCGGTGCGTAATGACCTGGGCTTGGAAACCAATCCTGGAGCCATCAACGAACTGTACAAGTACGGCCTGATGCCGGCACTACTACAAACGCTACGCGATGAAGTTGGCTATCCCGCTACAGCAGAAGAACTGAGCGGAGACAAGCCGTTCAGCTTTGGCCATCTGCTGATTCGCCTACTGACTACCGACTTTTGTGAAAGCATCTCCGATATTCCCGGCTGGGCCACAGCCATTTCCATGCCCTCGGCCAACGCCCGTGCTACCTGCAGAGCGTTACTTTCACGCTGGCGGGATAGCTCCCGCTTCTATAAGAGCTACGATGAGGTGTCTGCCTGGGTCGGGGAAGCGCTTCACATCGGCCAGAAGATCGCAGGTATTCCGGTAGAGGTCTTGGCTAACATCGCCACATTTGAGGCGGTAGAGCGTCAGATTATCGTCGACCTGACCCGTGCCATTCCCGAAGCATCACCTCGCGACCTGCAGCTGTTCTCGCGCATCATTGCTGAGTGTCTGGACAACTACTGGGCCTCGAGGCACAAGGATGACGAGATCCGCCGCAAGTATCGTCTGCTGTATAGCGCCCTAGCCGCAGCCATCGAGCTGTTCACCTTGCGCCACCAGCACGGCGCTGGCTTCCATTATCCAAGCAGTGAAGCGCTATACAAAGCCTACGAAGGTGAGCTTTACCGCTTCGATACCGCTTACCGGCACTATTGCGCTGCCTCACAGCGCGCGCATGTGGAGCTGCTCAAGAAACTCGATGAGGCGGTGGAGCAGTGCTACGCCTATTGGTACATCGACCAGCTGGCGCGCTGCTGGGGTGACCGCATCGAAGCTGAGCAACGCCTGGAGCACTGGAAGATTGCCGGCCTCCCCAATCAGCAGGATTTCTACGAACGCTGGGTGCGCCCGCAATTCGAAGGGCAACGGAGTAAGCGTGTGGTGGTGATCATCAGCGACGCCTTCCGCTATGAGGCCGCCGTTGAGCTGCGCGAGCGGATCAACGAAAAACGCTACAGCGAAGCCACCCTGGCCAGCCAGCTAGGTGTAGTGCCCAGCTACACCTCTCTAGGCATGGCCTCACTGCTGCCGCATAAGACTCTGGAATACCGCGAAGGGAATGGCGACACCCTATTTGTCGATGGCCAGGCCACCGGCAACACCTTATTGCGGGACAAGATCCTGGCCCAACACTACGGCATGGCGGTCACCGCCCAGCAGGTCAAGGAATGGTCGCGAGATGCTGGCCGTGAGGCGCTCAAGGATCAGCAACTGGTTTACGTCTACCACAACGTGATCGATGACCGCAGTGATAAAGGAGGTGGGTCCGAGTCGGACACCTTCCATCATGTCGAACTCGCCATTGAGGAACTCACCGAGTTGACCCGAAAGATCCTCATGCACCTCAACACTAGTACCGTGCTGATCACGGCCGATCACGGCTTCCTGTTCCAGCAAAGTAAGCTGGAGGCAGCCGACCGTACCTCTTTAGTTGACAAGCCAGAGAGCGCAATCAAGAGCAAAAAGCGCTATGTAATAGGCCACAGTCTGCCGGCGGCAAGGGATGTCTGGCATGGCTCGACGAAGCAAACGGCAGGCACCCTGTCGGACACCCAGTTCTGGATTCCCAAGGGGGCCAATCGTTTCCACTTTGTCGGCGGGGCACGCTTCGTCCATGGTGGTGCGATGCCGCAGGAGATCGTCGTGCCAGTACTGACGGTCAACCAGCTACGCGGCGAAAAGGCCGAGAAACGCACCAAGCGTAAGGTGGGCGTCATTTCGCCGAAGTCGGTGCTGAAGATGGTCAATAGCATTCAGCGCTTCGACTTGATGCAAACCGAGGCGGTCAGCGAGCAGGTGTTGCCAATAACTGTGGCCGTCGCCATTTACGAAGGCGATCAGCCCGTCTCTAGCGAGGAAGTGGTCACCTTCGACTGTACCACCGACTCTATGAGCGAGCGCCTCAAACAAGCGCGTCTGTCGCTATCGGGTAGTGATTTTGATCGGCACAAGGATTACTTCCTGATCATCCGCGACAAGGATCTGAATACCGAGCTGGAGCGTTACCGCGTCACCATCGACCTGGCCTTTACTGACGATTTCTTTTGAGTGCACGAGACGATAAATGGATACCGAACTGGGTAAAGATCTCGACCAGCTGCTAAACGAGCTCTTCGCTGGACGCGTGGTGCGCAAGGACTTGACCAAGCTAATCAAGGAAGGCGCCAACGTCCCGGTGTACGTGCTCGAATACCTACTGGGGATGTATTGCGCCTCAAACGACCCTGAGGTCATTGAGCAGGGGCTGAAAAACGTCAAAGCCGTTCTGGCGGAAAACTATGTGCGTCCTGACGAGGCCGAGAAGATCAAATCCTTGGTACGCGAGCGAGGCTCCTACAAAGTGATAGACAGAGTGACCGTGCGCCTCAATGAACGCAAGGATCACTACGAGGCTTCATTCAGCAACCTGGGGATCAAGGATGCGGAGATCTCCGCAACCTTCGTCAAAGAATATGAGAAGCTGCTGGTCGGCGGCATTTGGGTAATCGCTACTCTGAGCTATTACCACGAGGAGGGGCAGTCCGGCTCCCCCTTCGGCGTGACACTGCTCAAGCCGATCCAGATGCCGAACATGAACATGCAGGAGCTCTTCACTGGCCGTGCAGCACTGAGCACTGTGCAGTGGCGTGAAGCACTGATTCGCTCCATCGGCATGGAGCCTTCGACCCTAGATGAGCCCGTACAGTGGCACCTGCTAGCCCGGATGATCCCCTTCGTCGAGAATAACTACAACGTTTGCGAACTGGGGCCCCGGGGTACCGGCAAGAGCCACATCTACAAGGAGTGCTCGCCCAACAGTATGCTGGTCTCCGGCGGCCAAACCACGGTGGCCAACCTGTTTTACAACATGAGTAGTCGGCGCATCGGTCTGGTCGGTCTTTGGGATGTGGTCGCCTTTGATGAGGTGGCCGGCATCAACTTCAAGGATAAGGACGGCGTGCAAATCATGAAGGACTACATGGCCTCCGGCTCTTTCGGACGCGGCCGTGAACAGATGGAGGCCTCGGCGTCCATGGTCTTTGTCGGCAACATCAACCAAAGTGTCGAGTCGCTGGTGAAAACCAGCCACCTGCTGGCCCCTTCCCCGAGCAAATGATCGATTCAGCTTTCTTCGATCGCTTTCATGCCTATATCCCAGGCTGGGAAATCCCGAAGATGCGCCCGGAGTACTTCACCAATAGATACGGATTGATCGTCGACTATCTCGCAGAGTTCTTTCGCGAGATGCGCAAACGTAGCTTTGCCGATGCCGTCGACAAGCACTTCAGGCTGGGTAACAACCTTAACCAACGTGACGTGATTGCAGTTCGTAAGACGGTGTCCGGCCTGCTCAAATTGCTCTACCCGCATGACGTGTTCACCAAAGAAGATGTGCGCCATTGCCTAGAGTACGCTCTGCAGGTGCGCCGCCGGGTGAAGGAGCAGTTGAAGAAGATTGGCGGCATGGAGTTCTATGATGTGCACTTCAGCTACATCGACAACGAGACCATGGAAGAGCGCTTCATCAACGTCAAGGAACAGGGCGGAGGCACTCTGATCCCCGAAGGCCCAGGCAAGCCAGGTTTCGTCCACACCATTGGTTTAAGTGGCAAGGGCATGCCGGGGCTATATCGGATCGAGCTACAGGTCACCAAGGGCTCCGGCAAGCTGGCCACCTCCGGCCTGTGGAACTCCAGCGCCGCCAAGGAACAGGTGAAGATCGCGTTTGACTACTTCAAGGCCAATGCTGCGCGCATCAGCGCCTCAGCCAAGGTGCTGGATCACGACTTCCACCTGCACGTTGTCGAGCTACAGAACTCCGGGCCACTCACGCATATGGCTCTACCTAGCTTAGTGGCCTTCGCTTCTGGGTTGCTCGGCCGACCTGCCCAAGGGCAGTTGGTAGTTCTCGGCGATATGAGCCTGGGTGGAAATATTACCCCGGTAGAGAGCATCGCCGAATGCCTGCAGGTCACCTTCGATGCTGGCGGCAAACGAGTGGCACTACCAATGAGCAGCGCCATGGACCTTCCCAGCGTCCCAGCAGAACTGTTCACCAAGTTCCAGACTAGCTTTTATGCTGATCCAGTTGACGCGGTATTTAAAGCCTTGGGAGTTGACTGAAGATATGCAATCGAATCTTGCTCGTGAGGCTCCGACCAAAACGTCGGGTTCGCTCCAGTGGACTACACCGCTCGTGCGGTAGCCCTGCGACCTTTGCTCAGGGGACTGAACCGCCTGTGCTGTTCCCTATGTTGAGGACCGAGACAATTTGCCTCCTAAGGCTTCCTTCCGAGCTGTCTCAAGCCGACGCCTAAGCAAAAAGGCCGCGCCCCATGAGGGACGCAGCCTTTTTGCAGTCGTGCGAAATGTTAAGGAAATCGATCTGACAACCTACAGCAACACACCAGCCCAGATAGCTTCACTTATTTGTGAAAAACATCAACTTTTCTGAGATCCTACAATAAGACTAAACATCAATATTCCGGGCTACCAACGCATTAGATTCGATGAAGTTCCGCCGCGGCTCCACCTCATCCCCATCAGCGTGGTAAAGATCTGATCCGCCGCAATAGCATCCTCAATCTGCACCTTCAGCAGTCGCCGCTGCGTAACGTCCAGGGTGGTCTCAAACAACTGCTCAGGATTCATCTCGCCCAAGCCCTTATAGCGTTGACGGGACACCCCACGCTCAGCCTCAGCCAGCAGCCACTGCATAGCGCCGTGGAAGTCATTAACGGTCTGATCGCGCAGCTTGTCACCTTCACCCCGCTGTACCTTGGTCCCTTCCGGAGTCAGCCCCTGGAAAGTCTTGGCAGCATTGGAAAGGGCGGCGTAGTCAGCGCCATGAACAAAGTCTGCATCCAGGTGTGACAGACGCACGTTGCCGTGGTGGCGGCGGGCAATCATGAGGCGGTGCTTGTCAGTTTTCTCATCAAACTGCGCATACACATCAGCCGTACCATCATCATTGACCGCAGCACCAATCAACGTCTTGGCATGCATCTCCGCCAACTTAGCCTTCAGCGCCACCGCTGAAGCCTCCGCCGCCGCAGCACTATCCAGATCCAGCGTCACGCCATCCGCAATGGCACGCAGCGCGTCCGTATCCACAACACGCGACAGACGGCCAATCACGCCTTCAGTCAGCTGATACTGGCGAGCCAGTTCGGTCAGGGCATCCCCATTGATCTCCGACCCATCCGGCCGCACCAGCACCGCCTTCTCCATCGCCAGCTTCAACAGGTAAGCATTGAGCTCAACATCATCCTTGATATACCGCTCTTCCTTGCCATGCTTGATCTTGTACAGCGGCGGCTGCGCGATATACACATAACCGCGCTCGATAATGTCAGGCATCTGCCGGTAGAAGAACGTCAGCAGCAGCGTGCGGATGTGTGAGCCGTCCACGTCCGCGTCGGTCATGATGATGATGCGGTGGTAGCGCAGCTTGTCCAGGTTGTAGTCGTCCTTGCCGATGCCGGTGCCCAGCGCGGTGATTAGCGTCAGCACTTCCTGGCTGGACAGCATCTTGTCAAAGCGGGCGCGCTCTACGTTCAGGATCTTGCCCTTCAGCGGCAGGATGGCCTGGAACTTACGGTCGCGGCCCTGCTTGGCAGAGCCGCCTGCGGAGTCACCCTCCACCAGGAAGAGTTCTGACAGGGCGGGGTCTTTTTCCTGGCAGTCGGCCAGCTTGCCGGGCAGGCCCATGCCGTCCATCAGGCCCTTGCGGCGGGTCATTTCGCGGGCCTTGCGGGCGGCTTCGCGGGCGCGGGCGGCGTCTACGATCTTGCCGCAGATGATCTTGGCGTCGCCGGGGGTTTCCAGCAGGAAGTCGTTCAGGGCCTTGCCGACGAGTTCTTCCACGGGCAGGCGCACTTCAGACGAGACCAGCTTGTCTTTGGTCTGCGAGCTGAACTTGGGCTCCGGCACCTTCACGGAGAGCACGCAGGACAGGCCTTCACGCATGTCGTCGCCGGTGGTTTCCACCTTGGCTTTCTTGGCGACTTCGTTTTCTTCAATGTACTTGTTGATGACGCGCGTCATCGCGGCGCGCAGGCCGGTCAGGTGGGTGCCGCCGTCACGCTGCGGGATGTTGTTGGTGAAGCAGAGCACCTGCTCGTTGTAGCCATCATTCCACTGCATGGCCACTTCCACGGCGATACCGTCTTTTTCGGTATTGGCGTAGAAGATGGTCGGGTGCAGCACGCTCTTGGTGCGGTTGATGTATTCGACAAAGCCCTTCACGCCGCCGGAGAAGGCAAAGTCTTCTTCCTTGCCGGTGCGCTGATCCACCAGCTTGATGTGCACGCCGTTGTTCAGGAACGAGAGCTCGCGGATGCGCTTGGAGAGGATCTCGTAGTGGAACTCAACGTTGGTGAAGATCTCTTCGTCGGCCAGGAAGTGCACTTCGGTGCCGCGCTTGTCGGTGGCGCCGATGATCTTCATCGGCGAGACTTCAACGGGCTGGCCGTCGGGGCCGGGCACGGTCTCGACGATGCGGTTCTGCACGTCGCCCTTGGCGAATTCAATCAGGTGGACCTGGCCGTCGCGGCGCACGGTCAGGCGCAGCCACTTTGAGAGCGCGTTCACGCAAGACACGCCCACGCCGTGCAGGCCGCCCGATACCTTGTAGCTGTTCTGGTTGAACTTGCCGCCGGCGTGCAGCTCAGTCATGGCGATTTCCGCCGCGCTGCGCTTGGGTTCGTGCTTGTCGTCAAACTTGACCAGGGGCGGGATGCCGCGGCCGTTGTCGACGATAGAGATCGAGTTGTCGCTGTGGATGGTGACCTGGATCTCGGTGCAGTAGCCGGCCAGCGCTTCGTCGATGGAGTTGTCCAGCACCTCGAAGACCAGGTGGTGCAGGCCGGTGCCGTCCGACGTATCGCCGATATACATGCCCGGGCGCTTGCGTACCGCCTCCAGGCCTTCCAGGATCTGGATCGAAGAGGCTCCGTAGGTGTTTTCCTGTTGCGGTTTCTGCTGTTCGGTCATGTCTTTCTACTCACGGCTGATGTGAAAACCCGGCCGCGCCGGCACATTGGCAGGGCGTCTGGCTTTCCGCATGGCGGGTTACTAAAAACGGCAAAAGGGGCAGATCGTTTTCGATCCTGCCCCCGCTGCGAAGAGACGTCCCGTGATGAGGCGGGTGTCGTAGCGTGCCGTTTGCTGCTCCGGTATCTCTGTATCTGTAGTCCTGTTACCGGATCATCAGATGCGCATCGGCATGACGACGTACTTGAAGTTGTCGTCTTCCGGCACGGTAATCAGCGCACTCGAATTCGAGTCGCCAAGGCTGACCTGCACCTGCTCGGTCTTCAGGTTGGCAAGCACGTCTAGCAGGTAGGTCACGTTGAAGCCGATATCGAGCGCGTCGCCCGAGTAATCGAGTTCCAGCTCTTCCTGCGCCTCTTCCTGGTCGGCGTTGGTGGAGCTGATCTTGAGCATGTGCGTGTCCAGGATGCAGCGCACGCCCTTGAATTTGTCCGTCGTCAGGATCGCGGTGCGTTGCAGCGCCTGCTGCAGCTGCACGCGGTCGATCGCGAAGGCGTTCTTGTAGCCCTTGGGGATCACGCGCTGGAAGTCGGGGAACTTGCCTTCGACCAGCTTGGAGATCAGTTCGATATTGGCGAACGTGAACTTGACCTGGTTGGCGGCCAGCTGCACCTTCACCGGATCGTCGTTGTCTTCCAGCAGGCGCTGCAGTTCCAGGATGGTCTTGCGCGGGATGATGACTTCCTGGCGCGCGCCCACACCGGCGGCTTCGGTTTCCAGCTCAACGCCGCAGTACGCCAGGCGGTGGCCGTCGGTGGCGACGGCCATCACCTTCTTGCCTTCCACCACCAGCAGCATGCCGTTCAGGTAGTAGCGGATGTCCTGCTGCGCCATGGCGAAGTGGACCATCGCCAGCAGGTGCTTGAAGGTCTTCTGCGGCAGGCTGACGCTGGCGTTGAATTCGCTGGCTTCAGCAACGGTGGGGAATTCTTCAGCGGCCAGCGTCTGCAGGGCAAAGCGGCTCTTGCCGGATTGCACGGTCATGCGCTTGTCGTTGAGCGACAGGGCCACGTCACCATCAGGCATGGCGCGCAGGATGTCCAGCAGCTTGCGCGCGGCCACGGTGGTGGCAACGCTGTCGTTGCCGACGCCGCATTCCGCATGCGTGGTGATCTGGATTTCGATGTCGGTCGACAGGAAGGAAACGTTCGACCCGGACTTGCGAATCAGCAGGTTGGCCAGGATCGGGAGGGTGTGGCGGCGCTCCACGATGCCGCTCACGATTTGCAGCGGACGCAGCAGGTTGTCTCGCGAGGTTTTGACCAATTGCATTGAATTTATCCTTCGTCGTTTGTAATCGGCGACCGCAGAACGCAAACAACTCCGAATTCACTTAGGAATCAAGGAGTTAATGTGCCATTGTACCAAGGATAAGCCGCTGCGGTGAAGCGGGGCGGGACCGGCAGGGGGGCCAGCTGTGCCCAAAAAGCCACGCTGGCGCAACCCGAACTTGCCATCCCGTCCCGACTCACCGCAAAGCCTTATCAGTGGCCATTTTCCGGTCACTTGCCCCGGCGTCGCTGACGTTAATTCCCCAGGCGCCACGGAATGTCCGTGGCGCGCACCCTACAGTATGCCAGCCCCGGGGGCCGGCCCTTCAAAAATGCCCCGCTCAGCCCTTGAGCGTTTGCTCCAGCACGTGCAGCTCATGGTTGAGCTGCGCATCCTTGCTGCGTTCGTCGGCGATCTTGCGCACGGCGTGCAGCACGGTGGTGTGGTCGCGTCCGCCGAACAGCTCACCGATCTCGGGCAGGCTCTTCTGCGTCAGTTCCTTGGCCAGGTACATCGCAATCTGGCGCGGCCGTGCAATATTGGCAGGCCGCTTTTTCGAATACATGTCAGCGACCTTGATGTTGTAGAAATCCGCGCAGGTCTTCTGGATGTTCTCTACAGAGATCTGGCGGTTCTGCACGGTCAGCAGGTCCTTCAGCGCCTCGCGCGTCACCTCGATGGTGATGTCCTTGCCGTGGAAGTTGCTGAACGCCAGGATCTTGCGCAGCGCGCCTTCCAGCTCACGCACATTGGAGCGCAGGTGCTTGGCGACAAAGAAGGCGACTTCTTCCGGAACGTTCACGTTCTCGGCGGCGGCCTTCTTCATCAGGATGGCCACGCGCATTTCCAGCTCGGGCGGCTCGATGGCCACGGTCAGGCCGGAGTCAAAGCGCGAGATCAGGCGGTCGTCGATGCCGGTGATTTCCTTCGGGTAGGTATCGCTGGTGATGATCACCTGCGCCCGGTTGGCAATCAGGGCCTCAAAGGCGTAGAAGAACTCTTCCTGCGTGCGGTTCTTGCCGGAGAAGAACTGGATATCGTCGATCAGCAGCAGGTCCAGCGAATGGTAGTAGCGCTTGAACTCGTCGAACGCCTTGCGCTGGTACGCCTTCACCACGTCAGACACGTACTGCTCCGCATGGATGTAGCGAATGCGCGCGCGCGGGTTCTCCATCAGCATGTGGTTGCCGATGGAGTGGATCAGGTGGGTCTTGCCCAGGCCCACGCCGCCGTACAGGTACAGCGGGTTGTAGGACTTGCCCGGGTTGTTGGCCACCTGGATGGCGGCGGCGCGGGCCAGCTGGTTGGCTTTACCGGTGACGAAGTTGTCAAAGGTCAGGATCGGGTTCAGGCGCGAGCGCTCATGCACCGTGTCACTGGGCTGGTGGCCGGGCATCGGCGTGGCGCCGCCCATCTGGGGCTGGTGCTGCGGGGCCTGGTGCTGCGGGTGCTGGGGCTGGTGCTGCGCCTGGCGGTAGGAGCGGGCGCTGGCTTCGGCGGGATCCATGTGGACCACGTCGATCTCGCCCATGTCGGCGCCGTGCTGCGGGTGATGCTGGCCCGGGTGCTGACCCTGGGCGCGTGCGCCGGCCGGGACCGGCGCTGCGGAGGGCATGCCGGCGGGGTTGCCGTACTGCGGCTGGCCCATGCCGTACGCGGCTGCGGTGGGGTAGTCGCCGTAGCCGGGCTGCCCCGGCTGGCCGGGCATGGCAAACGCAGGCTGGCCGTTCATCGGCTGGGCGCCCGGATAGCCGCCCATGCCCGTACCCGGTGCTGCGTGGCCGTCCATGCCGCCCGGGCCCATGCCGGGCTGGGGCGGCTGCATATAGGCAGCGGCACGGCCCGACGCGGCGGGATCCAGCACGAACTGGACGCTGACCTGCGCTTCCCAGTACTCGCAGGCCAGTGCGGTGATGCGCCCCGAAAACTGGCTCTTGACCCAGTCCAGCTTGAAACGGTTGGGCGCGGCAATCCGCAGCGCGTGCGTTTCTTCATCGAACGCAACGGGCGCCAGCGGCTTGATCCACGTTTTGAACTGTTGCGGCGTCAGCTCGCGCTCTAGTTGCGCGGCTGCCGCCTGCCAGAAATCTTGCATTGTTTGTTGTTTGGTAATCGCACCCGGGTCTGCTTCTTCAGCAGCCTGGGCACGCCACAAGCGGCGTATACGCCGCGCGATCCGGGCCGTCCGAGCCGTATTGGGAATTAATTCCCAACGGCGAGGCCTCCGCGGCATGCCAATGCAGCAGCCAGCGAGCCTTCAGGCTCGCCGCACTGGCGTGCGTTCAGTCATGCGTTGCCGCGGTGGGGCCCGGGTTGCGCCTGCGCCACGCAGCCCGTGTAGTGTTTGGACCCGGATTGTATACCCGCCCCCGAGTTATCCACAAAGGATAAGTCTGTGGACAACTTGTGCAAATGCAGTGGATTTGTGTGCACAACCCCTGCTGTGATGCGGCTTTGCGGGGTGTGAAAACGGACAAAATTTCAGGTAAAACAGGGACTTCGCCTGTGGATGACTGTGGTGAAGGTGGCCCTCGGAACACATGCACTTACCCACCGGCCATTGTGGACAATGGGGCACCAAGGGCTAGAGGGCGGTGTCGCAAATGTGTCCTTGCACACGAACTGGCGCCTTGACAGCGCCGGAGAAAATCGTTTAAATGGCGGGTTCTGCGATGCGGCAGGGGATCACGTATGCGCATCGCCGGTCTGGCCTGTTCGTGCCGTCCGCGCTGGCAGGTTAGCTACCTGCACACGCGTAAGCACGGCCGGCAGCAAGACAGAACCAGAATCGTCGGATAGCCGCTGCAGTTCCTCGCAAGCGGCAGCCCCATGCGAACCATACGCGGCGGCCACGGCACCCCGGCACCGGCCGGAGCCGGGCACGCCAAGATCAACCAGAGAGTGCAACATGAAACGTACCTACCAACCTTCCGTTACCCGCCGCAAGCGTACCCACGGTTTCCGCGTGCGCATGAAGACCCGCGGCGGCCGTGCCGTCATCAACGCACGTCGCGCCAAGGGCCGCAAGCGCCTGGCCATCTGAGGCCCGGGCGACCGGCCTGACGGCGCGCCCGGCGCCGGCTGCAGCGTACCGCAGCCGTGCCGCGCAGCCGTCAATGCCTACCGCCCCGGCTTCAGGTTGGCCGGCAGCTTGCCGCAGGGCGCCGCTTTGCGCCAGCAGTCTTATTTGCCAGCGCTTGCCAGTTGTCACCCAGCGTGTCAGCCCATGCCTTCCCCAAAGCCGCGAGGCTAACAAAGACGGATGAGTTTTCATCCGTTTTTGCTTTGCGGCCCCGGCGGCGCAGCCCGCATTTCGTGCTCTACGTGCGCGCCAATGACCGTCCGGAAGGCCGGCTTGGCGTGGTGGTCGGCAAGAAGTTCGCGCCGCGCGCGGCTGAGCGCAACCTGGTGAAGCGCATGGCGCGCGAGCTGTTCCGCCAGCGCCGTGAGCACCTGGCGGGGCGCGACGTGCTGCTGCGCCTGCACGCCAAGTTTCCGCGCGCGGAATTTGCTACGCGCGCGGCGGTCCGAAGGGCATGCGCGGCGGAAATCGCCAGCCTGCTCGACGTAGCGGCCAAGCCACTGCCGCCACCTGCACCGCCTGCCTCGCCCTCGGCACCGCCACCCGCGGCGCCACCGGCGAGCCCCTCGCAAAGCCAGCCACCAGGCCTTCCGGCCTGAACCGCCTGCCATGAAGCGAATCCTGCTAGCCCTGCTGCGTATCTACAAGATCGCCCTGAGTCCTTACCTGGGCTCGCAGTGCCGCTTCCTGCCGACCTGTTCCGACTACGCCCGCGACGCCGTCATCCATCACGGCGCCGCGCGCGGCAGCTGGATGGCCGCCTGCCGGCTGTGCCGCTGCCATCCTTTCGCCCAAGGCGGGTATGATCCCGTGCCGGGCACGGAAGCTGACGACACTGCCAGGCCGGACACTGGACCGCACGGATCACACCCCCCGGCGGGCCGTTCCGTCCATGCCGCCGCAGGCCATGCGCCTGTGGCGATCCGTCTGCCCAGACCCTGATTTCTCCGACCACAGCCAGACATGGATATCAAACGCACCATCCTCTGGGTCATCTTCTCGATGGCCCTCGTGCTGCTCTACGACAACTGGCAACGCGCCAACGGCCATGCGTCGATGTTCTTCCCGAGCACGACGCAACAGGCCGCCTCGGCGCCCGCCGCCAGCGGCGCTGCCGCCCAGGGCGACGTGCCAAGGCCAACGTGCCAGCCGGCGCAGCGGGTACCGCTGCGCCGGCCGCGCCGCAGGCCGCGGCCCTGCCCGCCGGCGAGAAGATCGTGGTGACCACCGACACGGTGCGCGCCGAGATCGACACCGCCGGCGGCATCGTGTCGCGCCTGGAGCTGCTCAAGGAGCATGAGAAGGACGGCAAGCCGGTGGTGCTGTTCGAGCGCGACAACGTGCGCACCTACATGGCACGCTCGGGCCTGATCGGCGGCGACCTGCCCAACCACACCACGGTGTTCACCGCCGCCCCGGGCGCACGCACGCTGGACGGCGCCGAGCAACTGGAATTGGTGCTGACCGCCGAGAAGAGCGGCGTGAAGTTCACCAAGACCTATGTGTTCCACAAGGGCACCTACGTGGTCGACGCAAAGTTCGCGGTCACCAACGCGGGCGCCGCGCCGGTCTCGCCGACGCTGTACCTGGAACTGGCGCGCGACGGCAGCAAGGTTGAGCAGTCGCAGTTCTACAGCACCTTCACCGGCCCGGCCGTCTACACCGACGCCGACAAGTACCACAAGATCACCTTTGAAGACGTGGCCAAGGGCAAGGCCAGCGTGCCGGCCGCCGCCAACAACGGCTGGGTGGCGATGGTGCAGCACTACTTTGCCTCGGCCTGGATCCCGCAGACCGGCAAGGAGCACAGCTTCTACGTCCAGCAGATCGACCCGAACCTGTACCGCGTGGGCATCCAGCAGCCGCTGGGTGAAGTGGCGCCTGGCGCCACGGTGACCACCGATGCGCGCCTGTTCGCCGGCCCGCAGGAAGAGCACATGCTCGAGAAGATCGCCCCGGGCCTGGAACTGGTGAAGGACTATGGCTGGCTGACCATCCTGGCCAAGCCGCTGTTCTGGCTGCTTGAGAAGCTGCACGGCTTCCTCGGCAACTGGGGCTGGTCGATCATCGCGCTGACGGTGCTGATCAAGCTGGTGTTCTTCCCGCTGTCGGCGGCCAGCTACAAGTCCATGGGCAAGATGAAGGACCTGCAGCCGCGCATGACCGCGATGCGTGAGCGTCACAAGAACGACCCGCAGAAGATGAACCAGGAGATGATGGCGCTGTACAAGACCGAAAAGGTCAACCCGCTCGGCGGCTGCCTGCCCATCGTGATCCAGATCCCGGTGTTCATTGCGCTGTACTGGGTCCTGCTGTCGTCGGTGGAAATGCGCGGCGCGCCGTGGCTGGGCTGGATCCATGACCTGTCGGTGCCGGATCCGTTCTACATCCTGCCGATCGTGATGGCCGTGTCGATGTTCGCGCAGACCAAGCTGAACCCGACCCCGCCGGACCCGGTGCAGGCCAAGGTCATGATGATCATGCCGCTGGTGTTCTCGGTGATGTTCTTCTTCTTCCCGGCCGGCCTGGTGCTGTACTGGGTGGTGAACAACATCCTGTCGATCGCCCAGCAATGGCAGATCAACCGCATGCTCGGCAAGGGCAAGGCGGCAGTGGTGGCCAAGAGCTGAAGCTGTTGCAAGTTGCGGCAGGCAAAAAGCCCGGCAGTGATGCCGGGCTTTTTGTTTGATGGGGCAGGGTGCTGACAGACTGCCCCACGCCAGCGGTTTGCTCCCCGCTCCCGCAAGCGGGAGAGGGGAGTTCCGCCTTCGGTTGGCCCCAGTCGCCTCAGCCCTTGCCGACCTCAAGACTCCGCCTATAGCGCAACCATGTCGAAATCCGCTTTCGCCATGCCGCAGTCCGGGCAGCTCCACGCCAGCGGGACCGCGCCCCACGGTGTGCCGGGCGCGATCCCGTGCTCAGGTAAGCCGAGCGCTTCTTCGTAAACGAATCCACAGATACGGCACTGCCAGATGGTCATGCGGCCCCCCGCAGCGAGGGCGCACGGGTAGAGACGCCGGCGGCGCGCGCGGTGTCTTCGATCTCTTCGACCAGCGGGGCGATGCGCGCCAGCTCGGCGCGGTTGTCGTCGTCCCACGGATGGAAGCCGGGGCGGAAGTAGCTGAGCCATTCCGGGATCATCTTGGGCAGCACGCCGGGCGAGGCCCACAAAAAGCGCAGCACGCTGCCAAACCCGGTCAGCTTGTTGCGGCAGCCCTTGTCGCCCATCACCAGCGCAATGTGGAACACGAACACCATGGCCCAGAACGTCACGGTGGTGGTCAGCATGGTGAAGGTGCGCAGGAAGTAGCGGTAGGGGCCGGGTTTCATCACCGTGTTCCAGACATCGTAGGCCACGGCCTTGTGCTCAGTTTCTTCCAGCGCGTGCCAGGTCCACACCTGCCGGTAGCCGGTCTCCGAGGCCGCGCCCATATGGCGCTGATCCTGCAGCAGACCGCCGGCCAGCATCGCGGTGTAGTGCTCCAGCGCGATGGTGTGGGCCAGTTGCCAGGACTTGGGCAGGATCTTGCGCAGCACGTCCAGCAGCTTCCACACCGTGCGGTCCAGCGCCGCGGCGGGCAGGCCGGCGTCTTCCATCAGCCGGTTGTAGAGGATGTGCTCGCGCGTGTGCATCGCTTCCTGGCCGATAAAGCCGGCGATGGCGCGGCTCAGTTCGGGGTCCTTCACCTGGTCGCGGTAGTTGCGCACGCTGTCCATGAAGAAGCGCTCCCCGGCGGGGAAGAAGATCGACAGCGCGTTGATGAAATGGGTGACGTGACGGCCCCGTTCGTGCCAGTCGCTGATGCGTTCTGGCGGCAGGTGGGGATGCACGTCGCGGCGGACTGGCATCATGGCGGTCTCCTTGGGTGATGGCCGGCGCGTGTTGCGCCGGCGGGATTCATTGGGCGGCCAGGAACGGCAGCAAATCTGCGGCCACGCGTTGCGGGTCTTCTTCCATCGGCACGTGGCCAAGCCCCGCGTAGCGGCGCAGCTGCGCGCCGGGGATGCGCTCGGTGAAGGCCTGCGCGTGCGCGGGCGGGATCCAGCGGTCGCGCTCGCCCCACAGCACCAGCGTGGGCGCGCGCACGCTGCCGAGCAGGTGGGTGTCAAGCTGGGCAAAGTCGAGCCTGGGCACCATCTTGCCGACGGCCTCGCGGCTGCCTTCGGCGTAGAAGAAGTCCACGTAGCGGCGGAAGGTGGATTCCGGCACGCGCGAGGCATCGCCATAGACGTCGCGCGTGGCGGCGCGGATGATGAACTCCGGCAGCATCCACGGTGCCGACCAGCGCACCGGCGCATGGCGGAACAGGTCGATATAGATCGGCAGCCGCATCGGGAAGCCGGCGGCGTCGATCAGCACCAGCTTGTCGACCGCATTGGGCCGGCGCACGGCAAGGTCCCACGCGATCAGCCCGCCCAGCGAGTTGCCGATGATGCTGGCGCGGCGCACGTTCACCGCGGCCAGGAAGGCATCGATGAAGTCGCGGTAGCGGTGCACGTCCATGGTTTCGATGCGGCCGCGCGCATCGTGCAGCGGCCCGGTCAGCCCGAACGGGGCGATATCCAGCCGCAGCACGCGATAGCGCTGCGCCAGCGCCGGCACGATCCCTTGCCACGTATGCAGCGAAGCGCCGAAGCCGTGGATCAGCACCAGGGTCTCGCCGTCGGCGGGGCCTTCGTCGGTGTAGTGCACCATCGCGTCCAGCACGCGCACCCAGCGCGAGGCCGGCAGCGCATGGCGCTGCGCCAGCGTGGCGCGCGACAGGCTGAACAGCCCTACGCGGCCCTGCCCGAACCAGCGCGTGAGCGCCCCCGGTGGCGCCAGCAGCGAAGCATCCTGTTCGATCGCGAGCCGGTTCACGGGCGCTCTCCCTGGCCGGCCGGGGCCGGTGCCGCGACCGGGCCCAAATCGCGCTTGCGGCGCGTCTCGCGCACCACCAGCGACTGGTAGGCAGCCGGCAGCAGCCGCGCCATGGCATCGGCAGCATAGGCATCGGGTCCGATCAGCACGCGCCGGCGGTTGCGGCGCACGCCTTCCAGGATCACGCGCGCGGCCTTGTCGGGCGAGGTGATGAAGAATTTCTCGAACTCATCCTTGCCATGCTGCGCGTCGCGCACCAGGAAGCCGTTGACGCTGGATGACACGCGGCTGGCCTGGGCGATATTGGTCTTGATGCCCCCCGGGTGCACGGTGGTTGCCGACACGCCGCAGTCCATCAGGTCCAACTCCTGCCGCAGCGATTCGGTAAAGCCGCGCACCGCGTACTTGCTGGCGTTGTAGGCGCCCATGCCGGGCTGGGCGAAGATGCCGAAGATGCTCGACGTATTGACCACGTGGCCGTCGCCGCTGGCCTTCAGGTACGGCAGGAAGGCCTTGGTGCCGTACACCACGCCCCAGAAGTTGATGCCCATGATCCATTCCAGGTCGTCGTAGCTCATGCCCTCGACGGTGCTGGACAGCGCCACGCCGGCGTTGTTGAAGATCAGGTTGATGCGGCCGTGGGCCTCGGCGGCCGCGGCGGCCCACGCGTACACCGCGGCGCGGTCGGCCACATCCACGGTGTGTTGTGTGATGCGGGCCTGCGGTGCGGCGGCCATGGCCTGGGCCACGGTCTGCGCCAGCCCGGCCTCGTTACGGTCTGACAGCGCCAGCTGGCAGCCCTGCCGTGCCAGCGCCAGCGCCAGCGCGCGGCCGATGCCCGAGCCGGCGCCGGTGATGGCGGCAACCTTGTTGCGGAAGTCCTTCATGTCCGGTCTCCTTCCGGTGATGTCGTGCTTTTGGGTGTGAATCAGGGTAAATGCGTGTCCGTCAGGCACCGGCGGCCGTGGCGATATCGGCCGGCCCGGGCTGCATTGCGGTCTCGTCCGGCAAGGCGCGCCGCACCGGGTACAGGTCGTAGTCGGTCATGCGAAAGCTGGCCGTGGCGCGGCGGAACTGCCAGGTGAAGCCCGGCCACAGCGTGGTGTTGCGGCCGCTGCGCGGGTCGATGTACCAGCTCGCGCAGCCGCCGGCGGACCAGATCGCATGGCCCAGCCGCCCCTGCAGCCGTTCGTTGAAGCGGCGCTGCACCGGCTCGCGCACGTTCACTGCCTGCACGCCTTCGCGGCGCATCTGCTGCAGGGCGTCCGCGATGTAGGCCACTTGCGATTCGATCATGAACACCATCGAGCTGTGACCCAGGCCGGTATTGGGGCCGACCACGAAGAACAGGTTGGGAAAGCCCGCTACGGTGGTGCCCAGGTAGGCCTGCGCGCCGTCGCGCCAGGCATCGACCAGGTCCACACCGTCAAGGCCCGAGATCACGCCGCGCGGCACCGGATCGGTGACATGGAAGCCGGTGCCCAGGATGATGCAGTCCGTGGGCCGGCGCGTGCCGTCGTGCAGCACCACCGCGTCGCGCTCCACGCGGGCGATGCCGGTGGTGACCACGTCCACGTTGTCGCGGGTCAGCGCCGGGTAGTAGTCGTTGGAGATCAGCACGCGCTTGCAGCCGATGGTGTAGTCCGGCGTCAGCGTTGCGCGCAAGGCGGGGTCGCGCACCTGCCGGGCCAGATGGCGGCGCGCGACGCGCTCGACCACTTTCATGATCTTGGGATGCAGCACAAAGCCCAGCACGCGCGATTCCAGCATCCAGTAGATGCCGGTGCGCACCAGTGTCTGCGTGAACGGCAGGCGGCGGAACAGCCAGCGCTCCGTCGCGCTGACCTTTCGGTCCGGCTTGGGCATGATCCACGGCGGGGTGCGCTGGTACAGGTCCAGCTGCGCCACCTGGGGCGCGATCTGCGGCACGAACTGGATCGCGCTGGCGCCGGTGCCGATCACGGCCACGCGCTTGCCGGCGAGCGCATAGGCGTGGTCCCAGTGCTGCGAATGGAAGCACTCGCCCTCAAACGTGTCCAGCCCCGGGATATTGGGGTATGAAGGCCGGCTCAGCCCGCCCATGCCGGACACCAGCACGCGCGCCCGCACCACCTTGCCGTCGGCCATCTCCAGCCGCCACACCTGTGCGGCCTCGTCCCAGGCGGCGTGGCGCAGTTCATGGTGCAGCCGCAGGTGCGGGCGCAGGCCGAAGCGGTCAGTGCAGCCCTCCAGATAGGCGCGGATCTCCGGCTGGGTGGAGAACATGCGCGACCAGTCCGGGTTGGGCGCGAATGAAAAGGAATACAGGTGCGACTGCACATCGCAGGCGCAGCCCGGGTAATGGTTGTCGCGCCAGGTGCCGCCGACGGAGCCGGCTTTCTCGAAGATCAGGAAGTTACGCTCGCCGCGCTCGCGCAGCCGGATCGCCATGCCGAGGCCGGCAAAGCCACTGCCGATGATGGCAATGTCGGTGTGCTCAAGGGCAGGGGATGCCTGTTGCGGCAGCTCCGCGGGTGCATTCATGGGCGCTCCTCACCGTTATGACAGTGTTTATTGTGACATTGATGGATGTCATCGTAGGAAGCGCAGCGCAGGTGGTCAATGCCGTGAGTTGAAGGATGATTCTAATTTTTGGGGATTTCCAGCGGCGTCTGGCGCACATGAAACAATGCAATGCCACCCCGCAGGCGCTTGCGCCGTGGGATTCAGTTGTGCGTTTGAAACCGGGAGATTTTTTTCAGGCTTCGCGGATCACGAAGGCGTGGCCGCCACATTCGGGCGCTATGCCGCCTGTCCCTTGCGCCGCCAGCCATGCGGCGTTTCACCGGTCCAGCGCTTGAAGGCGTGGGTGAAGGCACTCTGCTCGGAATAGCCCAGCCGCATCGCGCACTGCGCCAGGCTGATCCCGGGATCGGCAAGATACTGCTCTGCCAACGCGCGCCGCACGTTATCCACAAGCTGTGAATAACTGATGCCCTGCGCCTGCAGCCGCCGCTGCAGGGTGCGCACGGGCATGCGCAGGTGCGCGGCCACGTCGGCAATGGGCAGTTCGCCTTGCGGCAGCCGCCCGCTGATATAGGCACGCGCCTGTGCCAATGCGTCGGCCCCGGCCGGCACCATCTGCTGCAGCTGGGTATCGGCGATGCGGGTCATCTGCGCCTGCATGCCCGCGTCGGCCTGCAGCGACGGCAGGTCCAGCAAGGCCCGTTCGATATGCATGGCATGGCGCGCGGCGTTGAAGACCACGGGGCAGCCGAACACCTCCGCATGCCGGCGAGTATCGGCCGGCGCGGGATGCGGGAATTCCACCTGCGTTGCCACGTGCTGCGCACCGATCAGCCAGCGCGCGAACACCACCCAGGTCGCCATGTGCAGCTCATGCGCATGGCGCGTCAGCGGGCCATGCCGCGCTTCCCAGGTCATGCAGGCGGCCTGCGGCGTTTCAATCAGGCGGGTGCCGCCGATATCGTTGGCCAGCACCTCATAGCGGATGCCTTGCAGGATGGCGTCGCGCACGGTGGGCGTGGTCAGCACCACGTAGCCCATCTCGGCATAGTGGCGCGGCGCGAAAGCGGCGCCGGCACGCAGGCCGACATCGGGATCGCCGGTGACCTGCTCCAGCCAGTCGAGCAGCGCCAGGTAGGCGGCGCCGGGAATGCGCGTGGCGGTCTGCGCACCGCTGGCGTGCATCAGCTCGGGCGGCACGCCGACGGCGCGCAGCTGGTCGGCCGGGGCAATGTCCTGGCGCTCACCATGGTCGAGCACGGCGCGGAGGTAGGCGAGCGATACGGTGCCAAATGCGGTGCCCGCCTGCGTACCACTGGCACCGCCATCGGGCGGGTTGGCGCGTGGCATCAAGTCACCTGTCATGCGGGATCAAGACCGGGCACCGATCTTTATCCAAACTCCGGAAAGCGTCAATGCGGGCCTGCCCCCGCCTGAAACCAAGAGACCGACGCAAGGAGACAACATGCCCCCCAATCATCCACACCGCCGTGCGGATGCCGATGCCCAGGCGCTGCACGCGCTGACGCGGCGCGGCTTCCTGAAAGTCGGCCTCGGCTTCTCGGCCGCGCTGGCCTGTACCGCGCTGGTGCCGTCGCTGGCCGGCTGCTCGTCGGCAGATCCCGCGCCGCAGGTCGGCATGACCTGGCTGCGCCCGCAAGACGTGGCGATGTTCCGCGCGCTGCTGCCGGCCATCGTCACTGAGCTGGCCGAAGCCCCGCCGCCGCGGCGCACGACCCTGGAGCAGGACGCGCTGCGCAATATCGACGCGACCTGCGCCGCGATGGGCGCGGGCGCGCAAGCCGAGTTGCGCAAGCTGTTCGGCCTGCTTGCCAGCATGCCGCTGCGCTGGGCGCTGACCGGCACCCGCCAGGACTGGGGCGCGGCCACGCCGGCGCAGGTGCAGGCCTTCCTGGCGCGCTGGCGCGCCAGCCGCCTGGCCACGCTCAATGCCGGCGCGGTGGTGCTGGTCAAGCTCACCAGCGTGGGCTACTACGTGTTGCCGGCCGCGGGGGCCGGCAGCGGCTATCCCGGCCCCAACGCGGCCGTCTACAAGGCGCTGCACGCCTGATCCCCGACATGGCCATCGACAATCTCTACGACGCCGGCATCGCCGCCGGCTGGCAGGTACTGGACGCTGCAACCTTCACCACCACGCGCACGCTGGATGCCGACGTGGTCATCGTGGGCAGCGGCGCGGGCGGCGGCATCAGCGCCGAGGCGCTCAGCCGCGCGGGCCTGCGCGTGGTGCTGCTGGAAGAAGGCGCGCTGCGCACCTCGGACAGCTTCCGCGACATGGACGAGAACCGCGCCTATCGCGAGCTGTACCAGGAGGCCGCGGCGCGCACCACGGCCGACGGCGCCATCGCCATCCTGCAGGGCCGCTCCGTCGGCGGCAGCACCACGGTCAACTGGTCATCGAGCTTCCGCACGCCGCCGCAGACGCTGGCGCACTGGGCCAGGCACCACGCCGTCACCGGCCACAGCGAATCCGACATGGCGCCATGGTTCAAGCAGGTGGAAGAGCGCCTGGGCATCGCGCCATGGGCGATGGCGCCCAATCCCAACAACGACGTGCTCAAGCGCGGCTGCGCGACGCTGGGCTGGGAATGGCACGTGATCCCGCGCAATGTGAAGGGCTGCTGGAACTCGGGCTATTGCGGGCTGGGCTGCCCGGTCAATGCCAAGCAGTCGATGCTGGTGTCGACCATTCCCGCGGCACTGGCCAGCGGGGCAACGCTGGTGCACCGCGTGCGCGTGCGCACGCTGGACCATGATGGCAAGCGCGTGCAGTCGGTCACCGGCGAGGCGCTGGGCGCGGACGGCTATACGCCGACCGGCGTCGGCGTGATCGTGCGTGCCAAACACGTCATCGCCGCCGGCGGCGCCATCAACACGCCGGCGCTGCTGCTGCGCTCGCGCGTGCCGGACCCGCATGAGCGGCTGGGATTGCGCACGTTTATCCATCCGGTGCATATCAGCATCGCAAAAATGCCGGATCGCATCGATCCCTATTATGGCGCACCGCAGTCGATCGCTTCCGACCACTTCCAGTGGAAGGACGGGGCGACCGGGCCGATGGGCTACAAGCTGGAGGTGCCGCCGCTGTTCCCCGGCATCAGCGCGGGTGTGGTCAACGGCGTGGGCGAGGCGCTGCGCCGCGACATGGCGCAACTGCCCCACACCAACGCCATGCTGGCACTGCTGCGCGACGGCTTTGTGCCAGAGAGCACGGGCGGGCGCGTGCGCCTGGCGGCCGACGGCAGCCCGCTGCTGGACTATGAGATGACGGACTACGCCTGGGACGGCGTGCGGCGCGCATGGCTGAGCATGGCGCAGGCGCAGTTCGCCGCCGGTGCGGCGCGCGTGCGGCCCGCCCACCTGGACGCCGCCGAGTACCGCAGCTGGCCCGAGGCGCGCGACGCCATCGCGCAACTGCCGCTCAAGCCGTTCCGCACCGCGCTATTCACCGCGCACCTGATGGGCGGCTGCGGCATGAGCGACGATGCCCGCGGCGGCGTGGTGGACAGCCATGGCAACCACCACCAGCTGGCCAACCTGTCGGTGTTCGACGGCTCGGTGTTCCCGACCAGCGTGGGGGCCAATCCCCAATTGTCAGTGTTCGCGCTGACGGCACAGAATGCGGATGCGCTGGCACGGCGCCTCACGTCATGAGGGATTGGCCGCGCAAACCTGCAATGTCCTGCGTTGCAGGCATCCGGCATGCCTGCTCCACGCAGGGTGCGCGCGACATTGTTGTGCAATTCCCCACACCAGCGGCGCAATTAGAATGTCCGCTCCAATTCAGGTCTTGTGAAACGCTCGAAGCGGTGGATAGGCTCCGTACAGCTGTTTCAAGCATCCGTATGCCGTCAGAGCAGGGAGCGGAACAGCGTAGCAAATTGCTAAGGGTTTATGGCAGCAACGAAGAGAGACGCCCCCATGAAGACCGGCAAAAGCTCGGCAGGAGACACCAAGGCCCGGATTCTCGACGCCACGGAAAAGTTGTTTACCGAGGTCGGCTATGAAGCCACCTCGCTCAGGCAGGTAACGTCGCGCGCCATCGTCAACCTGGCGGCCGTTAACTACCACTTCCGCAGCAAAGACATCATGATGCACGCCGTGCTGAGCCGGCGGCTGGACCCGCTCAATGCGCGGCGCCTGGCGCTGCTCGATGCGTGCGAAGCCAGCTGGCCCGGCCAACGCATCCGCTGCGAGCACGTGATGGGCGCGCTGTTCGTGCCCGCGCTGCAGATGGCACGCGACCCGTCGGTGGGCGGGCCGTCATTCCTGCGGCTGCTCGGGCGCGTGTATTCGGACACCTCGCCCTTTATCCAGCAATACCTGCTGGAGCACTACGCCCCCGTGTATGGGCGCTTCTTCGACGCCTTCTCGCGCGCCATTCCGGGACTGCCGCGGCATGAGTTGGGCTGGCGCCTGCAGTTTGCGCTCAAGGCGCTGGCCGGCGTGCTGGCCGGCGAAGAGCTCACCAACCTGCTGCCGGCGTTCACGCAGGGCCGGCAGATGAGCGATGCGCACGTGCTGGCCCAGCTCACCGCCATGGTGGAAGCCGTGCTGAACGTGGCGCAACCCAGTGCGGATCAGTCCTCAGCCCTGCAGTCGGTGTTTGAGCTCGGCGAGCAGCAGCAGGCCGAGCAGCGCGCCAGCAGGCTGGCCGCGGCGCAATGCACCGATGAGCCGGGTGCCAGTTGCTCCGCGATGGCGGCAACCATGGGCGATGCGGCCAGCCAGGCCGCCGCCGCCCTCGGCAAGGCCCGCATCAGCGCACGCACCGTGCGCAATGAGGGCACCCAACGCGCAGCCGTGACCAGCGTGCCGGTCCGCGCGCGCGAGCAAACCGTGAGCTTCCCCAGCAACCCGCTGGATGACTGGATGCGAATGCGCACCAGGACATAGCGGCGCGCGCCGCGCCCGGTTACCGCCGGGCCGGCGCCACCGCCCTCACGCAAACCTGAACCGTCGATCCACCCGGCGAGGCCACGCACAGGCCCCGCGGACCCCGTACGCCCGGCCGGAATTCCCGCGGGCGCGGCGGTGGCCCCGTTCGTCCCTGCGTAGCCCGCGCTCCGCCCCTGGCGGACATCTTGAGGAGGAAGCTGCCATGTCGATCCAACCGCTTTACCTTGCCGCCGTCGCCGGGGCCGCCATCGGGCTGCTGGCCGCGCCACTGGCCATGCCCCCCGTGGCCATGGCCCAGACGGCCACAACCACCGCCACCGCGGGCACGGGCTATGACGGCCTGCCATCCGCGCAGCAAGCCGCACTGTTCTCGCGCCAGGTCGCCAGCGGCGAACTCGCGCGGCTGTCCGATGAGCAGGTGCTGGCCGTGTTCCAGGCGCTGCAGCCGGATGCGCTGCTGAAATGGGCCCGTGCCGAGATGAACCGCTATCCCGAGTACGAGTACTGGATGTCGCGCCAGGAACGGCTCAACGGCCAGTGGCAAGACCAGTCCGCGAAGATGCAGATCCGCTACCGCCACGCGCCGCGGCAGCTCTATGCGAAGTGGCTGCCCGGCGGCGCGCAGTCGGGCCAGGAAATCATCTATGACGAGACCCGCCGCAAGGACGAGATGTACGGCCACCTGGGCGGCGTGCTGGGCTTCACCTCGATGTGGATCGGACTGGACGGCACGCTGGCGCGTTCGCAATCCAATCACACCGTGCGCGACCTGGGCTTCCAGTTCGTGTTGTCGATGCTGGAGCGCGACGCCAGGTCCCTGCGTGCCGCCGGCCTGTCCGAGAAATACAGCAAGGCCGAGATCGTGCAGGAGCAGGGCGTGCGCATGGTGGCGCTGACCTGGGACCTGCCGGCCGGCGCGCCGCAGTACTACGCCAGGAAGGTGCAGCTGATGCTGGACCTGAAGCATCCGTATATCCGCGTGGAAACCGCCTGGGATGCCGACGGCAACATGGTCGAGAAGATCGTGTTCGACAAGCTGGTGCGCAAGACCTTCGAGGCCTCGGCGTTCGATCCGGCCAATCCTGACTATCGCTTCTGAAATGCGGCAAAGCGGCGCGCACCGTGCGTTTGAATCGGTCGCCACGCCGCTTTGCCGCGCACTCCGTGCAACACCCGCAATCCACAGCCACATGCGGCATGCACGGCCGGGCGCGCCTGTTTGGAACGGCCGCTCTATTGACGCAAAAACACGCGAGCGGCGAGAGTCGCCGCACCCGGGAGGGATCCGGCCGCAGAGCCGGACACCAGATCCAGAACCAGGGGTCGCTAAGAAAAGATCAGGAGACAGGCAATGACCATGTCGATGCTTCGACGCAGCACTTTGGTTTTGACAGGGGTGAGCCTTGCCGCGGCGCTGGCCGGCTGCGGCGGCGGCGGCGATGAAGAGGCGCCGCGCACCGCCACGCAGGCGCCGCCGCAATGCGCGGACACGGGCACGTGCCCCACGCAGGGGCCGGTCACCATCGGCGGCCCGCCGGGGTCGTTGTGCCCGGCGGCACTGGACTACAGCACCACCTTCACCGGCGGCTCCGGCGCGGGCGAACTGGTCAGGCTGCGCTTCGACACCGCTGCACGCACCTACCAGCTGGAGATCATCGAGTCGCCGGTGCCCAAGCAACCCGGCAGCGTCAGCCCGACGCGCGCAGGCGTGACCTTTACCGGCACCTTTGCCAACATGACCTCGCTGCCAACCGCAGAGCAGAATCGATGCGCAGTCGCGCTGCAGACGGCAACGGCGTCTGACGGCACCTCGCAGGCCAATATCGACAGCGCCAGGCCGCCGGTGATCTTCCTGGGCAACGGCGTTGCCGGCGGCGGCATCCCGGGTGCCACCATCTCCTATCCGGGCGTGCTCGGGCTGGGCGCGATTCCGGCCACCACGTTCCCGTTCTACCCGGTGCTGGCATTCGCACAGACCGAGACCGACTTCACCAAAGTGGCCGGCAGCTACAACCTGCTGGGCTACCACCAGGTGCCATCCGGCGGCTCGCTGACTTCGTCAAGCCACTTCACGCCCGCGACCGCGCAGACCACCGAGACGCTGAACGCCGACGGCAGCTGCACCGTGGCGGCCGGCAGCTGCCTGAGCACCGGCAACAGCTGGAAGCTGCGCAGCGCCGACGGCGCCTTCGAAAGCAGCAATGCCGATGGCAGCCGCCGTTACCCGTCGTTCCAGAGTGCGGCCATCACCAGCAACAACGCCAGCCGCGCCAAGGGCCTGATGGTGGTGGGCAAACTCAACGGCGCACTGGTGCCGCTGCTGGTGCGCACCGGCTACGCGCAGATTTCACTGCTGCCGCTGACGGTCAATGTCGACGACGAATCGGGGCTCGCACTGATGGCGCCGGCGAAGTCGCTGGCCAGCGGCCAGCTGGACGGCGGCTATATCGGCTCGGGCAGCGACTTTGCCTATACCGCGTCGCTGGTCAAGGGCGCGCGCGTGGAACTGCTGGACCCGATGACGATGAACCAGACCGGCGCCTTCCAGCTCGACTTCACGCAGAACGCGCCAGGCATGATCGCCACCACCGACAACAGCGGCACCACCGGCGCGCTGATTGCCAGCGGCCGCGTGTTCAGCCACTTGTCCGGCACCGGCAGCGCCAGCCCGACCTTCCGCGTCGGCGTGCTGGCTGCACCCTGAGTCCACCAAGAAGACACAAAACCGAGGAGACAACGCCATGCAACCCCATCGACTGATCCTGCCGCGGGCCTCGCGCCCATCCACGGTGCCGGCGCGTGCGCTGGCCGTGGCCGCCACCGCCATGCTCGCCGCCTGCGGCGGCGGCGGCGGCGATGACGCGCCGGCCACGCCGGCCGCCGTGCAGACGCGGCTGTGCCCGGCCGCGCTCGACTACACCACCACCTTCACCGGCGGCACCGGCTCCGGCGAGCTGGTGAAGGTGCAGATCGACACCACCAGGAAGACCTGGCAGGTGACCTTCGTGGATTCCTCGGTGCCGCGCCAGACCGGCACCGTGCAGCCCACGCGCAGCGACCCGAACAACGGGCAGAACGTGATGCGCGGCACGCTGAAGGCAGAGACCGGGTTGCCAACGGAGAAGCTCAACCAGTGCGCGTTCGAGCTGAGCGGTGCCAGCCTCGATCCGAACCGCCCGGCCAAGCTCTTTGTCGGCGAAGGCGTGGTGGGCGGCACCATCCCCGGCGCGCGCATCCAGTTCAACGGCGTGCTGGGTGCGGGCGCGGTGCCGGATACCACCTTCCCGTACTTCCAGTTCATCGGCTTTGCGCAGACCGAGACCGACCTGTCGAAGATTGCCGGCCAGTACAACGGCACGGGCTTCCATGAGGTGCCGTCCAAGCAGTTCCAGCTGGTGGCGCAGGACTACCGCATGGCGCTGGCCGCAGACGGGTCATTCACCGTCTGCGACAACGCCACCAACACGTGCGAGCGCAAGGGCAACAACTTCGTGCCGCAGGCCAGCGGCGCGTTGCTGTCGACCAACTACAAGGCCGAGAGCCAGCCGCCCACGCTGGGCGGCACGCTGGGCAAGGCCTACCTGATCGTGGGCAAGCTGCGCGGCCAGCTG
Source organism: Cupriavidus necator (assembly GCA_022041995.1). Lineage (GTDB taxonomy): Bacteria > Pseudomonadota > Gammaproteobacteria > Burkholderiales > Burkholderiaceae > Cupriavidus. Next base: position 142,054 of record CP074381.1, on the reverse strand, counting down.
GTGCCGGTCATGATCCGCGTGGGCTATGCCAATGACTCGCTCGCCAACGGCCCGCTTGGTGCCGACGACGAGATCGGCATCGGCATGATGGCACCGGCGGTGGCAGTCACCGAGGGCACGGTCAACGGCGAATACGTCGGCGTCGACAGCAACTTCAACTACCGCGTGACCGCGCTGGTCGGAGCCGCCGCAACCATGATGGATCCGTTCCGGCCGTCCGATGCGTCGCTGGCGATTCCCTACCGGCTGGACTTCTCGCAGCAGGTGTCGGGCGTGGTGCGCACCTCGCGCCGCGACGCGCCCGCGGGCTCGGCGCCGACCGGCAAGCTGATGTTCACTGGCGGCGTGTTCGGCTTCCTGGAGCAGCGCGACAACGGCCCGTACTTCACCGTCGGCGCATTCGTGCAGTAAGCACGCTACAAGGCCCGGGCCTTTGCAGCCCGGGCCACTGCACCACGACTCGACCAAACAGAGACATCCACTGCCGGGGGAAACAAGATGAAAACCATACGCCTCACGCTCACGCTGATGCTGGCCGCGCTGGCCAGCTTCGCCCTGCCTGCCCATGCCCAGAAGAAGGGCGACAACGTCGCATCTGCCGGCTGGTTCTATATCCAGACCCATGGCCAGAGCGGTCCGCTGACCACGTCGCTGCTGGACGTGCCGATCAACTACCCGCTGGGCCTGCCGTCCAGCTTCACCGCGCCGGGCAGCAGCCTCTCGTCGTCCAATGCCAATACGCTGGGGCTGACCTTCAGCCACTTCGTCACCGACCATATCGCGGTCACCGCGGTGGGCGGCATCCCGCCGGAGTTCAAGCTCTACGGCCACGGCGAACTGATTCCGCCGGGCCCGGCCGGCGCGCTCGGCCGCCAGAGCCTGGGTGACCCGGCGCTGAACCCCATCATCACCAAGGCGCGGCAGTGGAGCCCGGCGGCGATGGTGCAGTACCATTTCCTGGATCCGGGCACGCGTTTCCGCCCGTTCCTGGGGCTGGGGGTGTCGTACAACTTCTTTACCAACATCGAGGTTAATCCGGCGTTTGCGAGTTCGGTCAACAACAACCTTGGCGCAATCCTGGCGGCGGGGGCGGGGATTCCGGGGCCGACGTCGGTGAGTGCGGATGCGTCGTCGTCATGGGCGCCGGTGTTCAATGTCGGCGGCACCTACAACTTCGACGAGCATTGGGGGCTGACGGCGGCGGTGACTTATATCCCGCTGAAGTCGACGTCGACGATGACGATCAAGGCGGCCGACGGGACGGTGTTGTCGACGTCGAAGACCAAGCTGGAGCCGAATCCGTTGGTGTTCTTTTTGGCGGCTTCTTATAAGTTTTGATGGTTCTTTGGCACTGCGTTCGGTTGGGGTGCTTGGCGGGCGTGGGCTGTTTCGCCGGCGTAGCCGGCGACTTACTTCTTGTCCAAGCGACAAGAAGTAAGCAAGAAACGCGTCGCCTATGCGGCTGGCAATAAATTGCTCGGCGTTGGTGGTTCGGACGGCGGTGATTTCCGCCGATGTGTGTGGTGGTTCGAGCCGGCTACGCCCCCTGTCCGGTGCCTCCGTCCACGGACTATTGGACGAACCCGACTTTAGGGGATTGGCAGCCTGCTAACACCGCCATCAGTGGGACGCCTTCGGCTGCGCTGCGCGCCGGCCCTAAGCAGAGCGACCGACCACTTCCTAGCAGCGTTGGGTTCGGCGTCATCCGCGACCACGCGGTGCGAGCGCAGCGATGCACTCCGTGCCCGGGCCTCCGACCCGAGATACTGAGTGCGCGCAGCGCAGCCGTAGGCGTCCCCGCGATGCCGCTCGCAGCAGGCGGCCTACACCCTGCATGGGGATCGTTCAATAGTGGGTTAACGCAGGCACTATCCCTGACTCACATGGCGTTAGCAGGCTCGAACGGCCAACCACATCGAACGGAAATCACCGCCGCCCGAACTACCAACGCCGAGGAATGGATTGCCAGCCGCTCAGGCGACGCGTTTTTTGGTTACTTTTTGTCGCTCGGACAAAAAGTGACTCGCCGGCTACGCCGGCGAAACAGCCCACGCCCGCCAAGCACGACAACCAACCCGTGGTGCCAAAGCCACCCCCAAAAAAAAACGACGCACCAAAAGCACGTCGTTTCATACGGCAATAGCAACCCGCAACCCTACTGCGTCACCGTCCCCTGTTGCCCTGGCGTCCCCTGCTGCGCCACCGGACTGCTCTCCTGCAAACCACCGCCCAGCGACCGGTACAGATCGATCGCATTGTTGAGCCGCAATTGCCGCGCCTGAATCAGCGCCTGCTCCGCGGTAAACAGCTGGCGCTGCGCATCGAGCTCGTCCAGGTAGCTGGCGATGCCACTACGGAAGCGCAGGCGCGCCAGTTCATAGCGTGCCTGTTCCGCGTTGCGCACCTCTTCCTGGCCGGTGACCTGGTCTTCCAGGGTGCCGCGCGCCACCAGTGCATCGGCCACTTCCGCGAAGGCCGTCTGGATGGTCTTCTCGTAGTTGGCGATCTGGATGTTCTTGCGCACATTGGCCAGGTCCAGGTTCGACAGGTTGCGGCCATAGTCGAAGATCGGCAGCACCAGTTGCGGCGCAAACGACCACGCACGCGTGCCGGCATCGAAGAGTCCCGAGAACGACGGGCTGATGGTGCCCGCGCTGGCGGTCAGCGTGATGCGCGGGAAGAATGCCGCGCGCGCCGCGCCGATATTGGCGTTGGCCGACAGCAGCAACTGCTCGGCCTGCCGGATATCGGGACGTTGCTCGAGCAGGTCCGACGGCAGGCCGGCCGGGATGTCGCTGATGATGCGCTCGTCCGACAGGCGCACCGGCGCCGGAAGGTTCTCGATGGTGCCGATGGGCTTGCCCACCAGCACTTCAAGCGCGTTCTGCGCCTGCGCGCGCTGGCGCGCCAGCTGCGCCGCGGCCACGCGGGCCTGCGCCACCAGCGATTCGTTGTCGCGCAGGTCCAGCGCCGAGGTGGCGCCCGCCTCGAAACGCTGCTTGGCCAGGCCGTAGGTGCTTTCACGCGCCTTCAGCGTGTCGCGCGCCAGGTCGTACTGCTCGGCGAAGGAACGCTCGGCCAGGTAGGCCTTGGCAACTTCCGACACCAGCGAGATCTGCGCCGAGCGGCGTGCCTCTTCGGTGGCGAAGTACTGCGCCAGCGCGGCATTGGACAGGCTGCGCACGCGTCCGAAGAAATCCAATTCATAGGACGAGATGCCCAGGCCCACCTGGTAGACCTCGGTCACGCCGGCCTGGCCGAGCACCGTTGCCGACTGGGCCGCGGTGGTGCGGGCCCGGGTGTAGCCGCCGGTCGCGTTCACCGTGGGCAGCAGGTCGGCGCGCTGCACCTGGTACAGCGCGCGCGCTTCTTCGATGCGCAGCGCGGCGGTGCGCAGGTCGCGGTTGTTTTCCAGCGAGGTGGCGATCAGCGCCTGCAGGCGCGGGTCGCGGAAGAACTCGCGCCAGCCGATGTCGGCCGCGCGGCGGGTCTCGCCGCTCTTCGCCTCGGCGGTGGCGTAGCCCTCGGGCGCCACCGGGAAGCTGTCTGCCACCGGCGGGGCAGGGCGGTCATAGTGGGGTGCCAGCGTGCACCCGGTCAGAACGCCGGCCACCAGCAGCAGTGTGGTCAGAGTCTTGGTCATGTTCAGATTTCCTCTTTCGGCTCGTGCCACTTCTGGTCCAGCATGCGCTGGCGCGCACTGCCCTTGAAGCGCTTGCGCACCACGACGAAGAAGACCGGCACCAGGAAGATCGCCAGCACCGTGGCCGTGATCATCCCGCCCATCACGCCGGTGCCGATGGCGCGCTGGCTGCCCGAGCCCGCGCCGGTGGCGATCGCCAGCGGCAGCACGCCCAGGATGAACGCCATCGACGTCATCAGGATCGGGCGGAAGCGCAGGTGCACCGCTTCCAGTGTGGCTTCGAGCAGGCCCTTGCCTTGCGCCTGCAGGTCCTTGGCGAATTCCACGATCAGGATGGCGTTCTTCGCCGACAGGCCGATGGTGGCGATCAGGCCCACCTTGAAGTACACGTCGTTGGGCATGCCGCGCAGCGTCACGCCGAGCAGCGCACCGAGCACGCCCAGCGGCACCACCAGCAGCACCGAGAACGGGATCGACCAGCTTTCATACAGCGCGGCCAGGCACAGGAACACGATGATCAGCGACAGCGTGTACAGGATCGGTTCCTGCGAGCCGGCCAGGCGTTCTTCGTACGACTGTCCGGACCACTCGAAGCCGAAGCCCGGCGGCAGCTTGGCGAAGTTCTCTTCCATCACGCGCATGGCTTCACCGGTACTGCGGCCCGGCGCGGCCTGGCCCGCCAGCTTCACCGCCGGCATGCCGTTGTAGCGCTCCAGGCGCGGCGAGCCCATCACCCACTTGGACGTCGCGAACGCGGCAAATGCCACCATGTCACCGTTGCTGTTGCGCACGCGCAGCTTGGTCAGGTCGTCGGGCAGGCGGCGGTCTGAGCCTTCTGCCTGCACGATCACCTTGCGCACCCGGCCTTCATAGATGAAGTCGTTGACGTAGTTCGAGCCGAACGCAATCGACAGCGTCGAGTTGATGCTGGCCACCGTGACGCCGAGCGCCTTGGCTTTCTCGCGGTCGATGTCGATCTGCAGCTGCGGCGCGTCTTCCTGGCCTTCCGGGCGCACGCCCATCAGCACCGGGCTCTTGGCCGCCATGCCCAGCATCATGTTGCGCGCTTCCATCAGCTTGGCGTGGCCCTGGCCGGTGCGGTCCTGCAGGCGGAAGTCAAAGCCTGAGGAGTTGCCCAGCTCGGAAATCGCCGGCGGGTTGAGCGGGAAGATGATCGCGTCCTTGATGAACGACAGCGCGCCGAAGGCACGGCCGACCAGCGCCTGCGCGGTTTCGCCGGCGCCGGTGCGTTCCTTCCAGTCCTTCAGGCGCACGAACGCGATACCGCCGTTCTGGCCGCGGCCGAAGAAGGAGAAGCCCGCCACCGTGATCATCTGGTCCACCACCTTGCTTTCCTTCTGCAGGTAGTAGTCCTCGATCTGCTTGAGCACGCCGATGGTACGGTCCTGGGTCGCGCCGTTGGGCAGCTGCACCACGGTGATCATGTAGCCCTGGTCTTCGTCGGGCAGGAACGACGACGGCAGGCGCTTGAACAGCACCACCACGCCGACGATGATGACCGCGTAGATGATCAGGTAGCGGCCGGTGCGCTTGAGGATGCGCGCCACCACGCCCTGGTAGCTGGTCGACGCGCGCGCGAAGGTGCGGTTGAACCAGCCGAAGAAGCCCTTCTTCTCATGATGATGGCCGGCTTCGACGGGCTTGAGCAGCGTCGCGCACAGTGCCGGGGTCAGCGTCAGCGCCAGCAGCGCCGAGAACGCCATCGACGAGATCAGCGACAGCGAGAACTGGCGGTAGATGTTACCCACCGAGCCCGAGAAGAACGCCATCGGGATGAACACCGCGGTCAGCACCAGCGTGATGCCGATGATGGCGCCGGTGATCTGGCCCATCGCCTTGCGCGTGGCTTCTCGTGGCGAGAGGCCTTCCTCGCTCATGATCCGCTCGACGTTCTCGACCACCACGATGGCATCGTCCACCAGGATACCGATGGCCAGCACCATGCCGAACATGGTCAGCACGTTGATCGAGAAGCCGAACGCCAGCAGTGCGCCGAACGTACCCAGCAGCGCGATCGGCACCACCAGCGTCGGGATCAGCGTGGCGCGGAAGTTCTGCAGGAACAGGTACATCACCAGGAACACCAGCACCACGGCTTCCAGCAGCGTCTTGATCACTTCCTCGATCGAGATCTTGACGAAGGCCGAGGTGTCGTAAGGCACCGAGTACTGGTAGTCCGCCGGGAAGGTCTTCGACAGCTCTTCCATCTTGGCGCGCACCGCGGTGGCGGTGGCCAGCGCGTTGCCGGTCGGGGCCAGCTTGATGGCGATGGCCGCCGACGGCTTGCCGTTGGTGCGGGCCAGCGTCGAGTAGTCGGCGCCGCCCAGCTCCACCCGGCCCACGTCCTTGATGCGCACCGAAGACCCGTCCGGGTTGGTGCGCAGCAGGATGTTGCCGAACTGCTCCGGCGTGGTCAGGCGGCTTTCGGTGGTGACGGTGGCGTTGAGCTCGGTGCCCTTGGGCGAGGGCGTGCCGCCCAGCTCGCCCACGGCGACCTGGATGTTCTGCTCGCCCACCGCGGCGGTGACGTCGGTCGGGGTCAGGTTGTAGCCGGTCAGCTTGGCGGGGTCCAGCCAGATCCGCATGGCGTACTCGGTGCCGAACAGGTCGGCCTGGCCCACGCCCGGCACGCGGCGGATCGAGTCGATCACCTGCGCCGAGACATAGTTGCCGAGCTGGATCGCGTCAGCCGTGCCGGACTTGGACGACACGGTCAGGAACATCATGTAGTTGTTCCCGGCCTTGTCCACGCGCACGCCCTGCTGGCGCACTTCAGCCGGCAGGCGCGCTTCCACGCGCTTGAGGCGGTTCTGCACTTCGACCGAGTTCAGGTCGACGTTCGAACCCGGCGCGAAGGCGATGGTGATGCTCGCCAGGCCGGACGACTCGCTGGTGGAGTTGTAGTAGAGCAGGTTAGGGGCGCCGTTGAGCTCCTGCTCGATCACCGAGGTGACGGAATCCTCCAGCGTCTTGGCCGACGCACCCGGGTAGGTGGCGGTGACCGAGATCGTCGGCGGGGCGATGTTTGGATATTGCGCGATCGGCAACTGCAGGATCGCCAATATGCCGCCCAGCACGATGATCAGCGCGAGCACCCACGCGAACACCGGCCGGTCGATAAAAAACTTGGCCATAAAACTGGCTCCCTCTTGGTCTAGCGGTCTAGCCGTATTTGCCGTTGGTACGGCAGGGTTCAGCCTTGCGTGGCGTCAGACTTGGCTTGCTGCTGGCTCTCAGCCTTGGGGGCAGAGGCCGGCGCCGCCGGGGCGGAGGCCGTCGCCCCGGCCGGCTTGAACGGCACGGCCCTGGCCGGCGCACCGACCTTGATCTTCTGCAGGCCCTCGACGATCACCTTCTCGCCGCCCTTCAGGCCTTCGGTCACCACCCAGCTGTCGCCAATGGCCTGCGGCGCCTTGACCGGCACCGCCGCGACATTGCCGTCCGTGCCCACCACCATCACGCTGGCACCCTGCGCGCCGCGGATCAGCGCCCGCTGCGGCACGGTCAGTGCGTTCTCATCCACGCCCTGCTCGATCTTCACGCGCACGAAGGTGCCCGAGAGCAACTCGCGCTTCGGGTTGGGGAACTGCGCCCGCAGCGTGATCGCGCCGGTGGTCGGGTCCACGGTCATGTCAGAGAACAGCAGCTTGCCGGTCTGCTCGTACTCGCGGCCGTCTTCGACGTACAGGTGCACTTTGGCGCCGCCGTTCATGCCCTTGACCATGCCGGACTCGATCGCGCGGCGCAGGCGCGTGACTTCCGAAGCCGGCTGGGTGAAGGTGACCCACATCGGGTCAACCTGCTCCACCAGCGCCAGCTTGGTCGCCTCGCCCTTGCCCACCAGCGCGCCCTCGGTCACCAGCGCGCGGCCGGCCCGGCCGCTGATCGGCGCGGTCACGGTGGTGTAGCCCAGGTTGATCTGGGCGGTGCGCACCGCCGCCTTGGCCGATGCCACGTCGGCATTGGCCTGGCCGGCGGAGGCCACGGCGTCGTCGTACTCCTGCTTGCTGACCGCGTTGACAGCCACCAGCGGCTTGTAGCGGTCGGCCTTCAGGCGCGCCGACACGGCGTTGGCCTCGGCGCGCTGCAGCGCTGCCTGGGCCGAAGCCAGCGCGGCCTGGTAGGGCGCCGGGTCGATGCGGAACATCACCTGGCCGGCCTTCACTTCGCCGCCTTCGGTGTAGTTGCGCGACAGCACGATGCCTTCGACGCGAGCACGCACTTCGGCCGTGCGTATGCCTTCCAGGCGGCCCGGCAGTTCATTGACGACGGCGACCGGCGACGGCGTCACGGTCACCACACCCACTTCCGGCGGGGGCGGTGCGCCGCCTTCGGCCTTCTTGTCACCGCAGGCAACAAGCGCCACGGCAGACAGCGCCGCTAGTGCATAGGCTGCAACGCAACGGATACGTTGGGACTTCCTCATCGATAACCCCATGATGGCAATTTGAGATCTGCCGCATCGCCCCGGACCTGTCATCCGACAAACGGAAACGACGCAGCCCGCCGCACGGTTTGCAGCGGACAAAAGTGTGATGCTAGCCACAATTCGCGGCGTCGCCATGTCAAATGCGACGAACGGTGGCTTTTATGTAACGACTGGATTCATGACCGGCTGGCCTGCGGCAGGGATTGCCAGCTGTGCTGGGTATGTCACAGAAGGCGGCTGGCCGAATGCCGGGCAAGCGCGTATTATATATACATTCAAGCATGTATGTTAAGTTGATGTTGCAGAAGGGCCTTTCGGCGCACAACCTGCGCCGCGGGGCCGCGGCAAAACGGATCCCGACCCCGGTTCAAACCTGACCAGCCGGTCCGAAATGTCCCCACCCGTTCGGAATCACGGCGCAAACCGCCGGCTCGGGTTAGGATGCGCGCCGGCGTATCGGCTCGAAAGCTGCAAGCACATTGCCATGTGACGATAACGACCTGCCGGCGCATGCGCCGGCCCGTGCGGCTGCCAAGGCGGCCGCACCCAGGGAGACCCAACAAGGCTGGCCATGACGGCTCCATCGCGTCATGCCGCCGGCACCAGAGACAAAAATGGTCAGACGCACCAAGGAAGAGGCGCTTGAAACGCGCCACCGGATTCTCGACGCGGCCGAAGCCGTGTTCCACGCCCGCGGCGTGGCACGCCCGTCGCTGGCCGACATCGCCGAGGCGGCGGGTGTCACGCGCGGCGCGATCTACTGGCATTTCAAGAACAAGAGCGATGTGTTCGCCGCCATGTGCGACCGCGTCAACCTGCCCGTGGAAGCGCTGTGCGACCCCGAGCGGCTCGCGCGCCAGGAAGACCCGCTGGGCGGCATCCGCGACATCTGCGCCTATGTGATGCGCCAGACCGTGGTCAATCCGCGCTGGCGCCGGGTGTTCGAGATCATCTTCCACAAGTGTGAAATGGTGCAGGACAACGGCGCCATCTTCGAGCGCCAGCGCCAGTCGCACCAGGACGGCCTGGTCAAGATGCGCGAGCACCTGCGCCTGGCCCTGGAGCGCGGCCAGCTGCCCGCCGACCTGGACCTGGACCTGGCCGTCAACGCCTTCCATGCCGCCATCGGCGGGGTGCTGGCGCACTGGCTGTTCTCGCCCCAGGACTTCGACCTCGACGCCAACGCCGAGCGCATGTCCGACGCCTTTATCGATACCCTGAAGTTCTCACCGGCGCTGCGCCACGGCTACGTGCCGCGCCCGATGGCGGCGCTGGACCGGGAACTGTCCACGCTGTGCCAGCAGGCCTGCCCGAACGCCCAAATGGGCGGGCTCGAAACCGGCGACCTGGTCCCCTGAGCCGCGCGCTTAGCCGCGCATGGCCTCGCGCCAGCGCGCCAGGAAGGCGCGCTTGCGCATTGCGTCCTGCGCGGCCAGCAGGCCGGGCCGACGCTGATCGGCTTGAGCGCGTAGCCCAGCCGCTCCGACAATGCCGCCGCGGTGTGCACGCTGTCGGTATCGGTGCGGATGGTATAGAGCTGCGAGGTGGACTTGGCCAGCACCGCCTGGCCCTGGCGCGAGAGCAGGTAGTCCAGCCACAGCCGCGCCGCATTGGGCCGCGGCGCGCGCCGGGCAATAAAGGCCACCCGCGACATCACCAGCGTGTAGTCGCGCGGGGCGATCACGTCGATGGCCGCGCCGCGCTCCATCAGCGACAGCGCGTACGAACCCAGCAGGTTGTAGCCCATCACCAGCTCGCCGCTGGCGATGCGCTCGATCATCTCGGCAGTGGACGCCGACAGCTGCACCCCGGCGCGGCCCAGCGCCTGCGCCAGGTACCAGAACTCACTGCCCATGCGCGCGTCCTGCTGCGCCAGCAGGTAGCCCACGCCCGAGCGCTCCACGTCATACGTCACCACCTTGCCATGCCAGCGCGGCGCGTGCTCCTGCAGCAGCCGCGCCAGCCCGCTGCGGCTGCGCGGCGGGCGCATGCCGGCCAGGTGGTGGCGGTTGTAGACGATCACCGCCGGCTCGAAGGTGGTGCCCCAGGCCTCGTCGCGCCACACCGCCCAGCCGGGCAGGCCGGCGCGCTCGGGCGAGGCGTAGCGCTGTGCATGGCCATCGTTGACCAGCTTGATCTGCAGGTCCATCGCCGTGCTCCACAGCACGTCGGCAAAGGCCGCATCGGGCGCGGGCCGCTTGCCGCCCAGCGCCGCGGTCTCGGCCAGGAAGCGCTGGTTCAGCTCGATCGTGTTGAGATCCTGGTAGTGCACGCGGATGCCCGGGTAGCGCGCCTCGAACGCGGCGATCAGCGGCTGCGCCACTTTCAGGTCGGTCGATGCATAGACCGTGACCATGCCTTCGCGCATGGCGCCGGCGATGGTGGCGTCATATCCGGACGGATACCCCGGTGGCGGCGCCGGCGGCCTAGACTGGGCATGAAGGGGCCATGCGGCCGGCAAGGTGGCGCCGGCCAGCAGCGATGCGCCCAGCAGGCGGCGGCGCTGCCCCGAGGCAGGCGGCTCGCAAGCGCACGGCAGGGGCGGCAGGGACGGACGCGTGGGCACGGTGGTCGGAAACGGAAGAACGGCCTGTGGAAGCGAGCGGGCGCACGGACAACACGCGCCGGGACCGGCGGGGCGGAGGTATTATAGGCGCCCGCGGCGGGCACGCTCCATCGGTGCTGCACCTTGTTATCCGGACGTTTTCCGCCGCCGCAACCGAAACATGGACCCAACCGGCAGAGGAGGAGACCGGCATGCGCATCCTGCTGGTGGAGGATGAAGTCGAACTGGCACGCTGGGTCGCCCGCGCGCTGGAGCAGGGCGGCTTTGTGATCGAGCACGTCGCCGACGGGCTGCAGGCCGAGGCCCGCCTGCAGGCCGAGGAATACGACGCGGTGCTGCTCGACCTGCGCCTGCCCGGCAAGGACGGGCTGGCCGTGCTCAAGTCCATGCGTGCGCGCGACGACCGCACTCCGGTGCTGATCCTGACCGCGCAGGACACGCTGGACGAACGCGTGCGCGGCCTGAACCTGGGCGCCGACGACTACCTGCCCAAGCCCTTCGCCATTGCCGAGCTGGAAGCACGGCTGCTGGCGCTGATCCGCCGCAGCCGCGGACGCGCGCATCCGCGCCTGCAGTGCGGCACGCTGGTGTTCGACGGCGAGACCCGCAGCTTCACGCTGGACGGCGCGCCGCTGGCGCTGACCCGCGCGAATCGACCCTGCTGGGCGCGCTGCTGGCACGCAGCGGCCAGCCGCTGACCAAGGCGCAGCTGCTCGACAAGGTGTTCTCGCTCGACGCCGATGTCTCTCCCGACGCGATCGAGGTGCTGGTCTACCGGCTGCGCAAGAAGCTGGCCGGGCATGGCGTCACCATCGTCACCCTGCGCGGCTTCGGCTACTTGCTGGAGCCCGAGGCCGGGCGCTGACATGCGCTGGCGGATGGGCCCGCGCCATCCGGTGCTGCTGTGGCGCCGCGGCAGCCTGCGCCGGCAACTGCTGTTGCTGCTGGTGCCGGCGCTGGCGGCGATGATGGCGATCGACACCTGGCTGACCTACGGCACCCTGCGCGACGCCGCCAACACGGCTTATGACCGCTCGCTCTATGGCTCGATCCGCGCCATCGACAATGCCATCGGCATGGCCGGCGGCAGCGTCCAGCTGACCCTGCCCGACGCCGCCATGGAGATGTTCGAGACCGCGGCGCAGACCCATGTGTTCTACCGCGTGTCGACCGAGCGCGCCGGCCAGGCCGAGACCGTCACCGGCTACGACGACCTGCCGCTGCCGGCCGGCAGCCTGGTCAACAACCAGCCGCGCTTCTACGACGCCGAATACCGGGGCGAGGCCGTGCGCATCGCCGCCATGGCGCGGCCGGTATACCGGCCGGATGCGCGCATGCGCGTGATCATCCAGGTGGCCGAGACCGCGGAGCCGCGCACCACGCTGATCGGCACGGTCTGGCGCAGCGCGCTGGCGCGCGACCTGCTGCTGATCCTGCTTAGCGCCGGCATCCTGGTCGGCGGCGTCACCTACGTGCTGCGCCCGCTGGCGCGCGTGCGCGACGACGTGGAAGCGCGTTCGCCGGACGACCTGACACCGCTCACGTTCGAGCGCGTGCCCGCGGAGGTGCGCCCGCTGGTCGACGCAGTCAACCTGCATGTGTCGCGCTCCGCGGCAATGGCGCAGTCACAGGCCCAGTTCATCGCCGACGCCGCGCACCAGCTGCGCACGCCGCTGGCGATCCTGAAGACCCAGGCCGAGTTCGCCCAGCGCCAGCTGCGCGCGCCCAACCCCGAGGCCGCGCGCCAGGCCGCCGGCGAAGCCGTGGGCGGCATCGTCACCCAGCTGGAGCAGGCCGCGCGCCTGACCAACCAGCTGCTGGCGCTGGCGCGGGTACGCCAGCAACCCGGCGAGAACGCGCAGGAGGCCGATGCCATCGACATCATCGACGCCGTCACCGTGGCCGAACAGGTGGCGCTGGATTACCTGCCGCTGGCGCGCGGCAAGCAGCAGGACTTCGGCTGGGAGCCGGTGCCAGGGCTGAAGCTGCCAGTGCGCGCCGACCCCGCGCTGCTGCGCGAGGCGCTGGCCAACCTGGTCCACAACGCCATCCAGTACTCGCCGCGCGGCAGCCGCATCACGCTGTCAGCCACGCGCGCCGACCAGACCGCCTGCCTGGTGGTGGAAGACGATGGTCCCGGCATCCCGGCCGAAGAGCGTGAGAAGGTCTTTGCGCGCTTCTACCGGCGCGTGGGCAATGCGGAACCGGGCTCCGGGCTGGGGCTCGCCATCTCGCGCGAGATGGCGGCGCGATTTGGGGGGACGGTGGAACTGGGCGAAGGGCTGCAGGGCGTTGGTGTGCGGGCTGTGTTGAAGTTGCCGGTTGGGGAATAGAGGATCGTAATACGGGGTTGTCCGTGCTTGGCGGGGTTGTCGTGCTTGGCGGGCGTGGGCTGTTTCGCCGGCGTAGCCGGCGACTTACTTCTTGTCCAAGCGACAAGAAGTAAGCAAGAAACGCGTCGCCTATGCGGCTGGCAATAAATTGCTCGGCGTTGGTGGTTCGGACGGCGGTGATTTCCGCCGATGTGTGTGGTGGTTCGAGCCGGCTACGCCCCCTGTCCGGTGCCTCCGTCCACGGACTATTGGACGAACCCGACTTTAGGGGATTGGCAGCCTGCTAACACCGCCATCAGTGGGACGCCTTCGGCTGCGCTGCGCGCACGCAGCATCTCAGGTCGTAGGCACGGGCACGGAGTGCATCGCTGCGCTCGCACCGCGTGGTCGCGGAACCCAACGCGGTTAGGAAGTGGTCGGTCGCTCTGCTTAGGGCCGGCGCGCAGCGCGGCCGTAGGCGTCCCCGCGATGCCGCTCGCACCAGGCGGCCTACGCCTTGCATGGGGATCGTTCAATAGTGGGTTAACGGAGGCACTGTCCCTGACTCACATGGCGTTAGCAGGCTCGAACGGGCAACCACGCCCAAACGGCAAGCACCGCCGCCCATTTGACCAACGCCGCATAATTGATTGCCAGCCGCACAGGCGACGCGTTTTTTGGTTACTTTTTGTCGCTCGGACAAAAAGTGACTCGCCGGCTACGCCGGCGAAACAGCCCACGCCCGCCAAGCACGACAACCAACCTCCGTGCCCCCCAACCACTTAAAACACCCTAACCAAACAACTCCTCCCCCACCGTCGGATGCAACTGCACCGTAGTCTGCAGATGAGATTCGCGAACGCCCAGCCGCAACGCCACCGCCAGCGTCTGCACGATCTCGGGCGCGGCGTCGTCCATCAGGTGCGCACCCAGCACGCGCCCGCTGCGCGCGTTCAGCACCAGCTTGAACATCGACTGGTGGGACGTGCCGGCAAAACGGTTTTCCAGCGAGACAAAGCGCTTGACCACGGTGCGGATGCGCTCGGGCTTGCCGGCGGCTTCGATCGCCTGGGCCTCGGTCAGGCCCACCGCGCCGATGGCCGGCTCGCAGAACACCGCGGTGGGCACGAAGTCGAAATCGGCGCGTTCGCCGCGCCGGCCGTACAGGCGGTCGGCCAGCCAGCGGCCCTGCGCGGTGGCCACCGGTGTCAGGTGCAGGCCGTCGATGGCGTCGCCCAGCGCGTAGATGCCACGCACGTTGCTGCGGAACTGGCGGTCTACACGGATGCCGCCCTTGTCGCCAAAGGCCACGCCAGCCGCCTCTAGGCCGAAGCCCTGCACGTTGGAAATACGCCCGATCGCCGCCAGCGCGGCCTGCGCGCGCACGGCCTCGGTCTGGCCGGGGCGGTCGGTGGGGCGGTAGCAGACTTCCAGCGCGCCGTTGGCCTGGCTCAGCAGGTGCACCCTGGCGTTCAGGTGCAGGCGCACGCCGCGCGCGGTCAGTGCATCGGCCAGTGACCTGGAGATGTCGTGGTCAAAGTGGGGCAGCAGCCGGTCCCCGGCAACGATCAGGTCTACCTTGACGCCGTAGCGCGACAGGATCGAGGCCTGCTCCACGCCGATGTAGCCGCCGCCGATGACCGCGATCGAACCCGGCAGGCTCTGCCAGCTGAAGACATCGTCGGAGCTGGCGGCGAGGCCGCCGCCGGGCACGTCGAGCGCGCGCGGGCGCGCGCCGGTGGCAACCAGGATGCGGCGCGCATGGATGGTCTCGTCGCCGACGCGCACTTCATCGGGGCCGGTGACCAGTGCGTCGCCGCGCAGTATTTCCACGCCGGATTCGTGCAGGCGCTGGGTGTAGCCCGCATTCAGCCGCGCGACTTCGGCGTTGACGCGCACGATGGCGTCGCGCCAGTCCTCATGCCCGCCGGTGTGCGACAGGCAGCCCGACAGGATGGCCGACCAGGCGGCGCCGTACGACAGCATCTTCTTGGGCACGCAGCCGCGGTTGACGCAGGTGCCGCCGATGGCATCGCGCTCGACCAGGATCACGCGTGCGCCGTGCGCGGCGGCGCGCCGCGCGCAGGCCACGCCGCCCGAGCCGCCGCCGATCACCACCAGGTCTGCCTTGCGCACCTTGTCGTTGCGCCGCGTGCGGCCGTTGCGCACGCGCGGCACCTGCTCCACCGGCGGCGCCGCGCTGACCTCTCGGGCGCGCCGCGGTTCCTTGGCTCCCGGCGTTCCGGAGAGGGTTGTCTGGCGCTTAGTCATCCATGCCTCCTGTCGCGGCACGCGGGCCGCATCGACAACAATCAGGCCAGCGCCAGCAAACGAAAAACTAGGCAGCGGGCCGCAGTTCGGTATTCAGGATTGACGGCCACTCGCGCAGGAAAGTTTCCCCGTCGCGGCGGCCCAGCTCGTAGGCGTGCGTCATGGCATCGGGCCGGGTGTAGTCCCAGCTCGAGATCGGCACGCGCTGCGAGGGCTGCAGGTACAGGCGGCGCTGGCCGCCTTGCTCAAGAACGAAACGGCGCGGGCGCGGGTACAGCCTTGTCACCAGCACCAGCACATTGCCCGGCGTGGCATCGAGCGCGTCCACGGGCACGTTGTCGACCAGCCCGCCGTCCAGCACCGGGCGGCCGCCGCGGCGCAGCACCGGCGTGAACGGCGGCGTGGAGGCCGACTGCAGCAGCAGGTCGGCCAGTTGCTCGGGCGAAGCGCAGTCCTGCGCGCGCACGAACTCCGGCCGGAAGCCCAGCTTGCGCCCCAGCCGCGGGTGCAGCGTCTTGAGCACATGCTTGTCGATGTTGTACGCCAGCAGCCCCGCCGCCACCGCCAGGCGCGGGCCGCTCCAGCGCGGGATATGCGCCACGCCGATGCGGATCTCCGGCGCCTGCTGCAGGTGCGAGAGGCGCCCGTCGGCGAAGATCGTCAGCAGCGCGGTGCGGTAGATGCCGTAATGCGGGAACACGCGCTCATTGCGCAGCAGGTTGCCCCAGTAGGCATTGCGGCGGTTGTTGGCCAGCACCTCGCGGTAGTAGTCCATGGTCTGGTGCGAGTCGTGCGCATAGACCATGCACGCCGTCGCCGCGCCGGCCGAGATCGCGGCGATCACGCGCGGGCGCAGCTCCAGTGCCGGCGCGACCGTGTCCCACCAGCCCGCCTGCCACCAGCAGCGGTTGCCGCCGCCGGCAAAGACGATCTGGTCGAAGGGATTGGCGTAGCCGGAGGTCACGGAGATTCAGCGTGAATCAGAGCAGGGCATACGTGGTGGTGGCCTGCACCGCCAGCTTGCCGTCTGCGCCAGTCAGCTCGATCTCGCCGAACACCACGGTCTTGCCCAGCCGCAGCACGTTGGCGCGCACCAGCACGTCTCCGTCGATCACGGGGCGCATGAAGTTGGTGGTGAGCGAGACCGTGGTCATCGGGCGGAAGGCGCCCAGCGCGCTGGCCACGGCGACAATCATGGCGGTATCGGCGGCGGACATCAGCACCTGGCCGCAGACCACGCCGCCCGCATGGCGGAACGATTCGCTGAACGGCAGGCGCAGCGTGACGCCCTGGGCATCGACGGCTTCGGCGCGCAGGCCGAGCTGGCGCACCCATGGCGCCAGCACGCGCTCCAGCGTGGCGTCGATATCGGTGAGGCTGAATTGCGGTGCGGCTTCGGACATGACGCTCCTGGTTCTGGCTGGCCGCACCGTAGCCGTCCTGTGGCGGACCGCTACTCTGTCTCCTCCGGCGCGACGCGATGTTTGAGGCAATGATACAGGGGGCCGGTGGCCAGCACCACGAAGGCCATCCGGATCACGTGGAACGCGGTCACCAGCGGCACCCCCACCTCCAGCACCTTGGCGGTGATACACATCTCGGCAATACCGCCCGGCGTGGTGCCCAGGATCACCGTCGCCGGGTGCGCGCCCGACAGCGCCGACAGCCCCCAGCCCACCAGCGCCGATACCACCAGCGCCATCACGGTGTAGAGCGCCACGCCCGACAGGAAGCGCGGCGCGGTATGGAGGAACTCGCGCGAGAAGCGCACCCCCAGCGAGACCCCGATCAGCAGCTGGCCGGCACGGCTCATCCAGGTGGGGATGGCCGACAGTTCAATCCCGGAAGCGGTCAGCACCGCCGCGGCCAGCAGCGTGCCGATCACGAACGGGTTGGGCATGTTCAGCCGCTTCACCAGCAGCGCCACGCCCAGCGTGATGGCGACCAGCGCCAGCAGCCCCGGCGCGCTGACCACGCGCGGGCCGGGGATATAGGGGTCGAGCCCGTGGATGCCGCCGTACTGGAAGATCGCCGGCACGGTCACCACCACCATCAGCACCCGCAGCGAATGCGCGGCCGCCACCTGGTCGATGCGCGCGCCGTTGCGCTCGGCCAGGTTGGCCATCTCCGAGGCGCCGCCGATGGCGGTGGAAAAAAACGCGGTCTTGAAGGCCACGCCGGTGGTCCGCCGCAGCAGCAGCGCGCCGCCCGCGCCCAGCACTAGCGCGAACAGCGAGCCGGCGACGATGTAGGGCAGGAACTCCACCAGCCGCGCCACCACGTCAGGCGTGAAATAAAGCCCGAGCGATGCGCCAATCACCCACTGGCCCGCATTGCGCGCCTGCGACGGCGCCCGCAGGTCGGCCCCGGCCATGCGCGCGGCCGCCACGGACAGCAACGGGCCGATCATCCACGGCAGCGGGGTATGCAGCGCGGTGCAGAGCAGGGCGGCGGCCAGCCCGAGTGCCAGCGTGGGCAGCGCGGATAGCCAGGGGTTGGAGAAGAGACGCATGTGACAGCGGCCTGGCGCGGGAGCGCCGGCGGCTTGTTGTTCTGGAACACGGACGACAAAAGACAAGAGGCCCGCGCGCCGTTGGCGTGCGGGCCTCGCAAAGCTTACCGCAAGATCGCGCGCATCATGCCGCGTTGTCGGCCTGCGCGTGCGCCGAGGTGCGGGTCGCGTGCCAGCGCAACAGGCGCGGGATCACCACCACCGCCACGGTCAGCGCCAGGATGGTGGCCGAGATCGGCTGGCGCAGGAACAGCGTCCAGTCGCCCTGGCCGATCGACAGCGCATTGCGCAGCTGCTTCTCGGCCATCGGCCCCAGGATCATGCCGACGATCACCGGCGCGGTGGGAAAGTCGAAGCGGCGCATCACCATGCCCAGCAGGCCGACCACGAACAGCAGCAGCAGGTCGAACCACGACTGGCGGATGCCGTAGGCGCCCAGGCCCGCGAAGATCAGGATGCCGCCGTACAGCAGCGGCGTGGGCACGCGCAGCATGCGCACCCACAGGCCGATCGCCGGCAGGTTCAGCACCAGCAGCATCACGTTGCCGATATACAGCGATGCCAGCAGGCCCCACACCAGGTCGCCCGAGGTCTGGAACAGCATCGGGCCCGGCTGCAGGTTGTAGTTCTGGAACGCGGCCAGCAGGATCGCGGTGGTGTTCGAGGTCGGGATGCCCAGCGTCAGCAGGGGGGCCAGCGTCGCGGTCACGGCGGCGTTGTTGGCCGCTTCGGGGCCGGCCACGCCTTCAATCGCGCCGACCTTGCCGAACTCTTCCTTGTGGTCCGACAGCTTCTTCTCGGTGGCATACGACAGGAAGGTCGGGATCTCGGCGCCGCCGGCGGGGATCAGCCCGAACGGGAAGCCGATGACGGTGCCGCGGATCCACGCCGGGATCGAGCGCTTCCAGTCCGACTTGTTCATGTGGACCGAGCTGAGCTTGTTGAACGTGCCCACCGGCTGCGGGAAGAACGCGTTGAACAGCGCCTCGCCCACGGCGAAGAGGCCTACCGCCACCACCACGATGTCGATGCCGTCGTACAGCTCCTGCACGTTCATCGAATAGCGGGTCTGGCCCGACAGCGAATCCATGCCGATCAGGCCGATGCCCAGGCCCAGGAACAATGCGGTCATGCCGCGCAGCAGCGACGAGCCCAGCACGGCGGAGACCGTGGTGAAGGCCAGCAGCATGATCATGAAGTACTCGCCCGGGCCGAACTGCAGTGCCACGTCCGCCGCCACCGGCGCGAACATCGACAGCAGCACGGTGGCGATGGTGCCGGCCACGAACGAGCCGATCGCCGCGGTGGCCAGCGCCGGGCCGGCGCGCCCGTTCTTGGCCATCAGGTTGCCTTCCATGGCCGTGACCATGGTGGAGGACTCGCCTGGGGTGTTCATCAGGATCGAGGTGGTCGAGCCGCCGTACATCGCGCCGTAGTAGATGCCGGCAAACATGATCAGCGCCGCGGTCGGTTCCACCTTGGCGGTCAGCGGCAGCAGCATCGCCACCGTCAGCGCGGGGCCGATGCCCGGCAGCACGCCGATGGCGGTGCCAAGGAAGCAGCCCACCAGGGCCCACATCAGGTTGATCGGCGTGATGGCCACGGCAAAGCCGTGCATCAGCTGGTTCAGGGTATCCATTCGAAGACTCCTTGCTGGACGGGCGGGCGGGCTCAGAAGCCGGCGATGGGCAGCAGCGGCAAGTTGATGCCGAGCAGAAACTCAAACAGCGCCCACATCGGCACCGTGATGCACAGGCCGATCAGCGCGTCGCGCACGATGCGGCGGCTGCCGTAGCCACGCGCCACGCACACCATCAGCAGCGTGGAAGCGAACACGAAGCCAAGCGTGCCGATCAGCGCCATGTTCAGCACCAGGCCCGCGGCCACCCACAGGAAGCCGCCGAAGTTGTGCGGCGCGCTGGGCAGCTCGGCATCTTCTTCCGGCATGTTGCGGAAGCCGCCGCGCACGCCTTGCCAGGTCAGCAGCGCGCCGCACACGGCCAGGCCGATAGCCACCAGCGTGGGCACGAAGCGCGGCGACAGGCCGGCGTAGCCCTCTTCGCCGGAAATGCCGGACAGCCCGAGGAAGTAGAACAGCGAGAGCGCCAGCACGGCAATGCCGATGGCGAGGTGCGAGGGTTTCATGGAGACTCCTTTTTCGCCAGCACGGGGGCGCTGGCGTCCGCGACGCTGGCTGGGTTGCCCGCGCGGCAGCAGGGCCCGGCGACATATGATTTTTTTGTCTGGTATCGCAGGTGGACACCGGGCCCTGCGCCGTGTTCCTGCCGCCGGGCTCAGCCCGGCGGTGTTGGCAGGCACGACAGGTAAAGCAGCTTGAAGCGATAGTGCGGTATTGCAGGCAGCCCTTACTTGGCCACGCCCAGTTCACGCAGCGAGCCGCCCAGGCGGGCCGATTCGCTGTCGACGAACTTGCCGAACTCGTCGCCGGTCAGCAGGAACGGGGTCCAGTCATTCTTCTGCAGCGTGTCCTTCCAGGCCTTGCTCTCGGTGGCCTTGACCACGGCGTCGATCATGGCCTTGCGCTGCTCGGCGCTGATGCCGGGCGCGCCGTACACGCCGCGCCAGTTGTAGATCTCGACATTGATGCCTTGCTCCTTGAGCGTCGGGATATCGGCGACGCGGTCCTTGGAGGTCACCGCCAGCGCGCGCATCTTGCCGCTCTTGATGAAGGGCAGGAACTCGGACACGCCGGCAATGCCCACCGTCACGTGGCCGCCCATGATCGAGGCCGAGGCTTCGCCGCCGCCCTGGAAGGGCACGTAGTTGATCTTCTTCGGATCGACGCCCGTTTCCTTGGCGATCAGGCCGGCCAGGATGTGGTCGATCGAACCCTTGGAGCCGCCGCCCCAGCTGACGCTGCCCGGGTTGGCCTTGAGCTGCGTGGCCAGGTCCTTGACCGACTTGATCGGCGAGCTGGCCGGCACGGTGATGACCATGGTGTCGGCGAACAGGCGCGCGATCGGGGTGGCGTTCTTCAGCGTGACCGGCGGATGGTTGGTCTCGATCGCGCCCACCATCACCGCGCCCACCACCATCAGCGCATTGGGGTTGCCCTTGTCGGTATTGACGAACTGCGTCAGCGCGATGGTGCCGCCGGCGCCGCCCTTGTTGTCGTACGAGGCGGTCTTGGCCGTGCCCGCGGCAATCATCGCGGCGCCCAGCGAGCGGCCGGTCTGGTCAAAGCCGCCGCCGGGGTTGGCGCCGATCATGACCTTGATGCTGTCCAGCGCAAAGGCCGGCGCGGCGGCGAAGGTGGCGGCAACGGCGGCCGATGCCATCACGGCATGGGCCAGGCGGGAATAGGTGCGGCGCATAGCGGTCTCCTGGTTGTACCGGTGATCGCATGCCACGAAGCTGGCAGCCGCGATCCGACCCGGGGTTCCGGCAGCCACTGCGTTGCGGGACGGGAAATGGGCCCGGCACGCCCGAAAGCGCGATGCCGGTGCTTGTCTCCTGTCCGGCGCGGCAAGGCACGGCCGGGACTGTTCTTGGACTTTTGGTGAACGTCTGACCGGAACTACCGGTCATGGGGCGGATTCTAGGCGGGGAAAACTGTCAAAAGGCTGTCAAATGGGGGAAGAAAGGGTCGGGGTTTACGTGGATGGCGCCTAAGCATGCCGCCTGTTTTCTCCCTTCTCCCGCTTGCGGGGAGAGGGAGAACACCTTGCTGAGGCAAGCTCGGGCGGTCTTGGCGCACCCAACAGCGCGTGCCTTGTCGTCGTGGTGGGTAACTTATCCCGCCGGCGTCGCCTGCAGGCAGGGATCCTTCCGCTCAACCCCCGGCACCACTACCGCCATGTCGAACTCGCCATCGGCCGGCTGGTTTTCCACATAGCCTATGCTGACCACCTGGCCCGCCTCGGCCTGCAGCCAGCGCGGCACGCCGATGTCGCGCCGCACGTGGCCGTTGCCGGCGATCAGCACCACGCCGCGCTGCGCGTAGGGGCGCAGCATCTGCGCCATCACCGCATCGCGCGCGGCCTGCGCCGCCAGCATCCCGGGCAGCATGGCCTTGGGGAAATTGCCGCAGTGCCCCCGGTCAAGCACCGCCGTCTGCGCGGCCACGAGGTCGTCGGGCAGCGCACCGGACAGGCCCAGTTGCCGGCGCTCGCCGGCCGTGAACAGGCTGTCCAGTCCACCGCGCACGATCTTGCCGGCGTCGGCGCGCGACAGGTTGGCCGCCGCCAGTGGCAGGTCGTACTGCAGCGCCAGCGCCACCACCGGCCGGTACAGCGGCCATTGCCAGGCACCGCCGCCGGCCTGGGCGATCAGGTAGTCGGCATCGCGCGGGCGCTCGCGGCGGGCGCGCTCGATATCGGCCTGGCGCTCGCGGTCGAACTGCTCCATGGCGATGGCCGGGCGCCAGCCTTGCTCGACGGCACGCGTCAGCGCGGCCAGGCGCTGCTGCTGCGCGGCGGCGTTGTCGTGGACCTCGCCCAGCAGCACGTAGGACTTGCCGGCGAAGGCGGCGCTGACCGCCTCGGGCGCCGGGCGGGTGGCGGCGCAGCCGGTGGCCAGCACAGCGACAGCCGCGGCCAGCATGCCGGCACGCATGTTGGCGACAGGCAAACGGAATGACCCGGGGCGCGGCAAGCCTCGTCCTTCAGGGCGAGGAAGGATACGCGGACGCCGAAGGCGTCCATTACGGCCGTTAGTGTGGCGTCTGCTGTTGTTCAATGTACTGGCGGATGATCTCAATGGGGGCGCCGCCACAGCTTCCAGCAAAGTAGGACGGCGACCATAGCGCACTGCCCCACAGCTTGCGCCGAATGCTGGGGTAGTTTTTCTTGCGTATCACGCGACTGGAAACACCTTTCAGGCTATTCACCAGCGCCGAAACCGAGACCTTAGGCGGATAATTTACCAGCAGGTGAACATGATCGTCCTCGCCGTCGAACTCCACCAGTTGCGCCTCGAAGTCTGCGCAGACGCTAGCAAAGATGCACCGGAGATTGTCGAGGATCTCCTTGGTGAACACTTCCCTACGGCATTTGGTTACGAAGACCAAATGTACGTGCATCAGAAAGGTACAGTGTCTTCCGTGCCGAATGTCGTTGTCGTCGCTCATAGACCAAAACTATACTGTGCCGGTGCAACGACTCCAAGCCTTCAAATACGAACTGAGGCCGACTGGCGAACAGCAGCGCGATTTGTGCCGCTTCGCTGGATCGTGCCGGGTCGTCTATAACGAGGCGCTGGCGCTGCAAGCAGCTCGTCACGAGCGCAGCGAGAAGAAGCTCGGCTACGCTGGGCTGTGCAAGGAACTCACGGCCTGGCGCAACGGCGCACAGCTGCCCTCGGGCCGGGTCGCATCGTGGCTTTCTGAGTCGCCAGTTCACCCCCTGCAGCAGGCGCTGAAGGACCTGGAGCGCGCCTACGCCAATTTTTTTGCGAAGCGTGCTGCGTTTCCACGGCGCAAAAAGAAGGGCCAGCACGACAGCTTCCGCTACCCCGATCCGAAACAGATCAAACTGGATCAGGCGAACAGCCGCATCTTCCTACCCAAGCTTGGCTGGCTGCGCTACTGCAACAGTCGAGACGTGCTCGGCGAAGTGCGCAATGCCACCGTGAGCCTGTCGGGCGGCAAGTGGTACGTGTCGATCCAGACAGCGCGCGAAGTCGAGCAGCCTGTGCCTCAGGCCGCCGGCGCGGTCGGCATCGACATGGGCATCGCGCGCTTCGCCACGATGAGCGACGGCAGCTTCCTCGCGCCGCTCAACAGTTTCAAGCGGCACGAAGCCCGCCTGCGCCGCGCGCAGCGGGCGATGAGCCGCAAGACGAAGTTCAGCAGCAACTGGAAGAAGGCCAAGGCCCGCGTCCAGCGCACCCATACGCGCATTGGCAACGCTCGCCGCGACTACCTGCACAAGGCCACGACCACGATCAGCAATAGCCACGCGATGGTGAGTATCGAGGACTTGAAGGTGCGAAACATGTCCAGCTCTGCAGCAGGCAGTGTCGAAGCGCCGGGGAAGAACGTGAAGGCCAAGTCGGGCCTGAACAAGGCCATACTCGATCAAGGCTGGTTCGAGTTCCGCCGTCAGTTGGAGTACAAAGTGGCGTGGAATGGCGGCTGGTTGGTGGCAGTGCCGCCTGCGAACACGAGCCGGACGTGTCCGGCCTGCGGATGTGTGAGCGCAGAGAACCGTACGACACAGGCGAAGTTCGCCTGTGTCGCATGTGGCTACGAAGCCCACGCCGACGTGGTCGGCGCCATAAACATCCTCACACGAGGATTGCAACTGTTGGAAGGGCAGGACGATGCCCGGATAGCCTGTGGAGAGATGGCGCGGTCAGGCCACTCAGTGAAGCAGGAACCCGCCAAAGCGACTACGTAGAGCATCACGTAGCGCAGTAGGAATCCTCCCACTTTCCGGCCTTCGGCCGGCGAGCACCAGCGAGAGGGGGAGGAGGATGTCAAATCACCAGGATCCTTTCCTTATCTCGTTGTGGTGGTGGGACTGGCGGCCTGCTGCCCCGCCTGCTCAGGCACATACACCATCGACCCGTCCTTCATCCGATAGGCTACGCCAGCCTTGATGCCATCGCCTGAGCCCACTTGCCCGCTGGCCTGGTAGCGCACCACCTTCTCGCCCTGGCGCGACACGACCTCCATACGGGCTTGCCCGGGTTGGTGATGATGCTCACGTCGTCATGCGGGCACGTCGATATCGGGCTCGCAAAAGATGTGGTGCAATTGCCACATGCAAGGCATGTTTGTTGGCTTCCGCGTGCCGGCCGCCGTGCTCGACGCCGAACTGGCCGGCGACCATCCCGTCAAGGCCTGGCGCCACTACCGCCGAATGACGCAAGACGCGCTGGCCCAGGCGTGCGCGCTGAGCAAGCCCTATCTCAGCCAGATCGAGAACCGCTCCCGGGCAGGCAGCCGGGATGCGCTGCAGAAGCTCGCCAGGGCACTGGACGTACCCTGGGAGATTCTGGCGGAACCGCGCAATGGGCCATGAACGGCATACAGACGCGCCGCCTCAGTGCTGGCGCACCGTCTCTGCCGGCGCCTTCTCCGGCAGCTTGTTGCCCTCGGCATCGATCTGCAACGGCCCCGTCCCGGAGAACCGGTCCAGCGCCAGATAGATCACCGGCGTGATGAACAGCGTGATCACCTGCGAGAACAGCAGGCCGCCGACCACGGCCAGGCCCAGCGGCTGGCGCAACTCGGCCCCGGCGCCCAGGCCCAGCGCCAGCGGCAGCGCGCCCATCACCGCGGCGAAGGTGGTCATCATGATCGGCCGGAAGCGCAGCAGGCACGCCTGCCGGATCGCCCTGGCGGGCGTCATGCCTTGCTCGCGCTGCGCCGCCAGCGCGAAGTCGATCATCATGATCGCGTTCTTCTTGACGATGCCGATCAGCATCAGCACGCCGATCACCGCGATCAGCGACAGCTCCACGTTGAAGAGGAACAGCGTCAGCAACGCGCCCACCGCCGCCGAGGGCAAGCCCGCCAGGATGGTCAGCGGGTGGATATAGCTTTCATACAGCACGCCCAGCAGCGTGTAGATCACCGCGATGGCCGCCACCAGCAGCACGATCTGCGTGGCCTGCGACGACTGGAACACCGCCGCGTCGCCGCCCCAGCTGGTGAAGATCGCGCTGGGCATGGCGGTCTCCTGCCGGTAGCGGTCGATGCGCGCCGAAGCATCGCCCAGCGCCGCGCCCGGCGCCAGGTTGAACGACACCGTCACCGAAGGCAGCTGCCCCTGGTGGTTGACGGCGATCGGCCCGACCCGGCGCTCGGTGGTGGCGAAGGCGGAGACCGGCACCATCTGGCCGGTCTTGCTGCGCACATAGAGCTTGGAGAACGCGCTCTCGTCGGTGCGGTCGACATCGGCCGCCTGCAGGATCACGTAGTAGTTGTCGATCGGCGTATAGATGGTCGACACCTGCCGTTCGCCGAAAGCCGAGTACAGCGCGGTGCGCACGTCCTGCATCTGCACGCCTAGCGCATTGGCCTTGTCGCGATCGATCGACAACTGCGCCTCCAGACCCGACTGCTGCGAATCGCTGGTGACGTCGCGGAAAATCGGGTCGGCGCGCATCTTCGCCATCAGCTTGTCGGAGGCGTCCTGCAGCTGGCCGGCCTTCACGCTCTGCAGCGTGTACTGGTAGCGGCTCTTGCTCTGGCGCCCGCCCAGGCGCAGGTTCTGCACCGGCGAGAAGTACACTGCCAGGCCCGGGATGCCGGACACATCCTTGCGCAGCGACTCCACCACCGCGGGCATTTTGGCGCGCTCGCCGAGCGGCTTGAGCTCGATGAACATGCGCCCGGTGTTGATCGCGGGCGAGGGGCCGCCGCCGATGGAAACCACCACGCTCTTGACTGCGGGGTTGGCGCGCATGCGCTCGGCCGCGTCGCGCAGGCGCGCGGCCATGGCATCGAAGGAGATATCCTGCGGGCCTTCGGCATTGACCTGGATCTGGCCGATATCTTCCTCGGGGAAGAAGCCCTTGGGGATGGTGACGAACAGCACCGCGGTCAGCACGAACGTCAGCCCTGCGACCGCCAGCACGGTGCGGCGATGCGTCAGGCACCAGTCCAGCCCGCGCGCATAGCGGTGCAGCGTGAACTCGAACAGGTTCTCGAACCACTGCGTGGAGCGCATGCCGAAGGTCTGCTTCTGCGCGATGGCGGGCTGCGCTGGCGCGTGGTCGCCGTAGGCATGGTGCGATTCATCGACCGGCACGTTCTCGGCCGACAGGAAACGCGCGCACAGCATCGGGATCAGCGTCAGCGACACCAGCGCCGACACCAGGATCGCCAGCGACACCACCGCGGCAAATTCATGGAACAACAGCCCGATCACGCCCGGCATGAAGAAGATCGGGATAAACACCGCCACCAGCGAGATCGAGATCGACAGGATGGTGAAGCCCATCTCGCGCGACCCTGCCAGCGCGGCCTTCAGTGGCGGCACGCCTTCCTCGATATGGCGCACGATGTTCTCGAGCATGACGATGGCGTCGTCCACCACCAGGCCCACCGCCAGCGTGATGGCCAGCAGCGAGACGTTGTCCAGGCTGTAGCCGAAGGCCTTCATCAGCGCCACTGTGCCGATCAGCGAGATCGGCAGCGACACCGTGGGGATCAGCGTGGCGGCGGCGCGGCGCAGGAACAGGAAGATCACCATCACCACCAGCGCCACCGTCAGCGCCAGCGTGAACTGCACGTCGTGGATCGATTCGCGGATCGAGTTCGAGCGGTCGTTGACCACCGCGACATTGACCGAGCCCGGCATCTGCGCAATCAGGCGGGGCAGGGCGGCCTTGATGGCATCGACCACCGCCACGGTGTTGGCGTCGGGCTGGCGCAGCACGGCCAGCACGATCGAGCGCTCGTTGTTGAGCCAGCTGCCAGTCTTGATGGTCTCGACGCTGTCCTCGATCTCGGCCACGTCGGACAGCCGCACCAGCGCGCCGTTGGGCTGGCTGGCGACGATGATATTGCGGAAGGCGTCGGCGCTGGTCAGCTGCCGGTTGGCCTGGATGGTCAGGGTCTGGCGCGCGCTGTCGAGCGTGCCCACCGGCGTGTTGGCGTTGGCGCGGTTCAGCGCCGTGGCCAGCTCGTCCAGCGTCAGCCCGCGCGCGGCCAGTGCATCCGGGTGCGCGCGCACGCGCACGGCAAAGCGCTTCTGTCCGAAGATCTGCACCTGCGCCACCCCCGGCAGCGTGGCCAGCGTGGGCGAGATCAGGTTGTCGCCAAAGGCGTTCAGGTCCGCCAGGCTCATTGCCGGCGAGTTGATCGCCAGCAGCAGCACCGGCGCATCGGCCGGGTTGACCTTGCGGTACGACGGCGGCACCGTCATCTCGATTGGCAGCGAACGCTGCGCGCGGAACAGCGCCGCCTGCACGTCGACGGCCGCGTCGTCGATATTGCGGTCGTTGTTGAATTCGATGGTGATGCTGGAATTGCCGAGCGTGTTCGACGAGCTGATCACCGACACGCCCGGGATCGTCGCGAACTGCTTTTCCAGCTGCGTGGCGACCGATGCCGCCATGGTCTCGGGGCTGGCCCCGGGCAGGGTCGCGGTGACCTGGATCACCGGCGAATTGAAGCTGGGCAGCGCGGCAATGGGGATGGTCGGGTACAGCACGATGCCGGTGACCACCACGGCCAGGCACAGCAGCACCGTCATCACCGGACGGCGGATGCAGAGTTCAGACAGCGTCATGGCTCAGTGCCCCGCGGTGGCGGTGGCCGGGCGGGCGGCGGCGGCCGAGGCACCGGCGGCCGGGGCCTCGCGCACCAGCGCGCCGGGGCGCAGGTTCTGCGTGCCCTCCACCACCACGCGGGCGCCGGGCTGCACCCCCTCTACCACGGCGGCGGCGGCAGTGGTGGTCACCACCTGCACCGGCACGCGCGCGACCTTGCTGTCGGGCTGGACCACATAGACAAAGCGGCCTTCCGGGCCGGTCACCACCGCCTGCGGCGGCACTGACAGCGCGCCCTTCAGGGTCTGCACCACGGCGTTGACGTTGGCATAGGTGCCCGGCCACAGCCGCTGCTCTTCGTTGTCGAACTGCGCCTTGACGCGGATGGTGCCGTACTGCGGATCGACGGTGTTATCCACAAAGGTGATCCTGCCGGTTACCGGGATCTTGCTGCCGTCGTTGGGCAGCGCGGTGACCTGCACCGGACCGGCGTGCAGCGCCTCGCGCAGCGCGCCCAGCTGCCGCTCGGGCAGGCTGAAGGTGACGGCGATCGGCTGCACCTGGGCAATGATGACCATCGGCTGGGTGCTGTTGGGCAGCACCAGCGAACCCGGGAAGGCGTTGATCACGCCGGTGCGGCCGCTGATGGTGGCGCGGATGGCGCCGTAGCTGACCGCCACGCGGCCGGCGTCGATGGCGGCCTGGTCGGCGCGCACGGTGGCGGCAAAGCCATCCACCTTGGCCTGGGCGGTGTCGACCGCGCTTTTGGAGATGAAGTTGCGCTGCAGCAGCTCCTGGCTGCGCGCGAGCGTGCGGCGGGCATCGGCCAGGTCGGCCTGGTCGCGCAGCAGCTGGGCCTGCGCCTTGGCCAGGTTGGCCTCGTCCATGCGGGTATCGAGCGAGAACAGCAGGTCGCCCGGCTTGACCGTCTGGCCTTCCTTGATATGGACGGTGCGCACGGTGCTGGACACCTGCGGGCGCACCTCGACGGTGGACAGCGCGGTGACATTGCCGTTGGCCGTGACCTGCAGCGGCACGTCGCCCTGCTGCACGCGCGCGGTTGACACCACTACGGCTGCCGGCGCCTTGGGCGCCGGCTTGGGCGCAAACCAGGTACGCCAGGCAAACCAGCCCAGGCCGGCAATGACCACCACCACGGCCGCCACCGCCCACGGCGATACGCGGCCGCGCCCGGTTCCGGCGGCCGCCCTCCAGTTGCTGTCGACGAAGCCCTTGGGCTGGTCGATCCTGTCAGATTTCATATTGTGTGGACCCTCTGCACCGCGTCTTCGCGCCACTCCCCGTGATCGCCCGGCTGGTTGTGTCCCGATGCTGCCGGTGCGTGTCGCGCAAAGACTCTACTAGTACCGCGCTTCGCCCGCCGGAGCCAGCGCCGCGTATTACAGTCCGTTACAGGGTTGCAAGGGTCTGGTAATGCCCGGCGCCGGCAAACGCCGTCCGGGCCACAGGGGAGGCCGGAGATGTGTGTAGCGGGGCGCTTGTATGGTTAGACAAACATTATCAGAAAAGCTGCCGCCGGCTATCGCGGCGCCACTGATTGACGCTGTCCACCGACAGTTCGCGTGGCCCGGCCTGCACAACCACGACATCGCCGGCGCGCACTTCTCCCCTCAGCACCACGCTGAGGTAGACCCCGGAGTAGCCGCTCTGGACCATGTCGCGCACCGCGTGGCGGTAGCCCAGCGCGGCGTTGAACTTGTAGCAGGGCTTGCGCGGCGACTCCACCCGCAGCAGGGCCGTGCCCACGCGCACCAGGTCGCCGATCCAGAGGCCGGATTCAAGCAGCCCCTCCAGGGTCAGGTTCTCGCCCATGGCGCCATACGGTAGCGGCGGGCCGGATTCAGGCTGTGCGCAGGCGCGGCGGCGCGCGTTCCACCACGCATAGTGCTCGGACGGATAGGCGTAGACCGCCTTGTCCAGGCCGCCGTGCACGGTCAGGTCGCCCTGTTCGTCGCCGGCCAGCCCCAGCGGCTGGACCTGTACCCGCAACGGGTGCAGCAGGGTGCTGACAGGATGCTTGCGAATGCCCGACAGCACCACCGCCTCGGTGCCCGCCCCGGCGACCACCAGCGGGATGGCCTTGGCCATGCTGACCGCCAGCACACGCGCAAGGCCCGGCCGAGGTCTGGATTCGCTCACGTGCGCCCCCGCTTCGTGATTGTGCTTCCGGTTGTGGAAAGGGCTGTGGATAAACTGCGGATATGCCTGAGGATAACGTGGCGGATAACACTGTGGACAAGTGCTTGGTGCGGTCCCTCACAAGGAACCCGGCGGCCGGGAGCCGCCTTGGGTTTCAGCCTTGCATCACACCTGCTGCGCCGCCTGCGGCCGCTGCCACTGGCAGCCCAGCGCCCGGGCGCGTTGCGATACCGCCAGCGCCACCAGCATCAGCGCCGCCGCGCCCCAGTGCAGCGTATCGGCGCCGGCCAGCGTATAGATGGCAGCCCCGGCCATGGCGCCGGCCGCCTGGCCCAGGTAGATCGACGAAGAATTCAGCGAGATCGACACCGATGCCCGCTCCGGCGCCAGCAGCACCAGCCGCGCCTGCTGCGCGCTGTTGGTGGCAAACCCGCCCACGCCCCACAGCATGAACAGCAGCACCAGCGCCACGCTGCCCAGCCCGGCCAGCGGCCACAGCACCATGGCCGTGATCGAGGTCAGCAGCGTGACCTGCACGATCCGGCTGGGCGTGACCCGGTCCATGCGCGACGCCGCCATGGCATTGCCGAACACGCCGCAGGCGCCGTAGGCCAGGAACATCAGGCTGAGCGCGCCGCCGCTGATGCCGTACACGTCGCGCATCAGCGGGGCGATATAGGTAAACACCGTGAACATGCCCGCTGACGAGATCATGGTGGTCAGCACCACCAGCATGATCGGCTTGTGGCGCAGCACCGCGCCCCAGGCCTCGCGCCCGGCCGGCGGCACGGTCAGCCCGCGCGGCAGCGCGCGCCAGACCGCCGCCGACACCAGCAGCGCCAGCGCACCGACCAGCGCCATGCTGACGCGCCAGCCGAGCGTGCTGGAAATCCACGTGCCCAGCGGCACGCCCACCACGCTGGCGATGCTCCAGCCAAGAAACACAAAGCTGATGGCGCGCCCGCGCGTCTGCGCGTTGACCAGCAGCGGCAGCGTGGCGGCGGTCTGGGGCGTATAGATGGCCGCGCCGATCGCGGTCAGGAAGCGGATCCCCATCAGCGCCGCAAAGCTGGGCGCAAACGCGGCGGCCAGGTGCATCACCCCATAAACCAGCAGCGACCCGGCCAGCAGCAGCCGGCGGTCGATGCGCGAGCCCAGCGTGGCAAACAGCGGTGCGCCGATGCAGGTGGCCAGCGCAAACACCGAGATCAGCTGCCCGGCGCTGGCCGCGCCCAGCCCGAAATCAGCGGCAATGTCGTTCAACATGCCGGTAACGATCATCGCACCGGTGCCAATGACGAAATTGCCGACGCAGAGCGTCACTAGCCTGGGGTCCATGCCGGCCTTGGGAATAGGGATTGGCGCAGGAGGGCGCTTTGTTGTTTGGGCTGCCGCGGCCTTGGCAGGCCGGGCGGTAAGGGAAGCCCGGAGTGTAGCGGTTTCGGGGAATTCGCGTTTCCCAGAGGAAATGCCCGGCCAGATGTGAAACACCCCTGTCCCGCATGGCGGAACAGGGGCGTCGGGGCGGGCTGTCCGGAGACTATCCGGCCGCTGGTGACTCAGCGCGTCAGCACTGGCGCCAGCGCCTTCGGGTTGACGATGCAGTCATGGTTGCCGGCCAGCACGTCCAGGATGTTCTGGAACGCGGTGCGGAAGTACAGCTCGTAGCTGTCGCGCTCCACATAGCCCAGGTGCGGCGTGCAGATGCAGTTTTCAATGCGCAGCAGTGCGTGGCCCTGCAGGATCGGCTCGGACTCGAACACGTCGATCGCCGCCATGCCCGGGCGGCCCCGGTTCAGCGCGGTGACCATCGCGTTCTCTTCCAGCAGTTCGGCACGGCTGGTGTTGACGAACAGCGCAGTGGGCTTCATCCGGGTCAGGTCAGTCAGCTTGACGATGCCGCGGGTGTCGTCGTTCAGGCGCAGGTGCATCGACAACACATCGCTGTCGGCAAACAACTGCTCCTTGGATTCGGCCACCCCCAGCCCGTCGGCACGGGCGCCTTCCAGCGACGCCTCGCGGCCCCAGACCAGCACCTTCATGCCAAAGGCGCGGCCGTAGCCAGCCAGCAGCCGGCCGATCTTGCCATAGCCCCAGATCCCCAGGGTCTGGCCGCGCAGCACCTGGCCCAGGCCGAAATTGGGCGGCATCGTCGTTGATTTCAGCCCCGACTGCTGCCAGGCGCCGTGCTTCAGGCTGGCGACATACTGCGGGATGCGGCGCTGGGCGGCCATGATCAGCGCCCAGGTCAGCTCGGCCGGCGCCACCGGCGAGCCCACGCCTTCAAGCACAGCCACGCCGCGGTCGGTGCAGGCATCCAGGTCGATATGGCTGCCGGGGCCGGCCCCGACCCGGCCGGTCTGGCTGATCAGCTTGAGCTTGGGCAGTTTTTCCAGCAGTTGCCGGGTGATGCGGGTGCGTTCGCGGATCAGCACCACGGCTTCGACGTCTGACAGGCGTGCGGCCAGCTGGCCCACGCCCTTGACGGTGTTGTTGAACACCTTGACGTCGTGCCCCTCCAGCAAGCTGAAGCAAGGCAGCTTGCGCACGGCATCCTGGTAATCGTCGAGTACGGCAATCTTCATCGGCAACTCTGGTTATCCAACGGTCTTGTGCCGGTTGGTGCGCGCCGCCACCAAGCTGCGCGCCGGCCAACAGTATTGTTGAGAAATATCGAAAACCCCGCGCTGGCCGGTGGCAGCGATTGTTGCACAGCAAAAAACAGGGGGGTGCGCCAGTGGTATCCTTGCCCGTTCCGGTGCCGCCGCGGATTGTCGGTCGAGCCTTGCTCCCGTCACGCGATCGCACACGGACAAAGTCCGGCCGGCACGCGCAGCCACCCCTGCGCGCGCGAAGCGCAACTGTAGCGCAGCCGCAGGGACCGCCGCGACCTTTTGCATAAACCGGGCCGCCGCGGAGTTGTAACGGGATGTGTCGATCCGAGTGCGACCATCACTCCGGGCGCGTGACGGCCCCATCTGCCCGCTGGCCAGGCTTTGCAAGGATTCCTTCCCTTCTTCCCTTTACGAATCTGGAGTCTGCAGTATGAACCACCCCACGATGCAAGGTACGGCGCCCGTCAATGCGCCGGCCTGGGTCAAGCACCCCAAGCTGGTGGCCTGGGTTGCGGAAATCGCCGCCCTGACCAAGCCCGACCATATCTATTGGTGCGACGGCTCGCAGGAAGAATATGAGCGCCTGTGCGAGCAGATGGTCGCCGCCGGCACCATGAAGCGGCTGAACCCGGCCAAGCGCAAGAATTCCTTCCTGGCACTGTCGGACCCCTCGGACGTGGCGCGGGTGGAGGACCGTACCTTCATCTGCTCCGAAAAGCAGGAAGACGCCGGCCCCACCAACAACTGGACCGCACCCGCCGAGATGCGCCAGACGCTGAACGGCCTGTTCGAGGGCTGCATGCGCGGCCGCACGCTGTACGTGGTGCCGTTCTCGATGGGCCCGCTGGGCTCGCCGATCGCCCATATTGGTGTGGAACTGTCTGATTCGCCGTACGTGGCGGTCAATATGCGCCTCATGACGCGCATGGGCCGCGCGGTGTACGACGTGCTGGGCACCAACGGCGAGTTCGTGCCGTGCGTGCACACCGTGGGCAAGCCGCTGGCGGCCGGCGAGCAAGACGTGGCCTGGCCGTGCAACCCGACCAAGTACATCGTCCATTTCCCGGAAACGCGCGAGATCTGGTCGTTCGGCTCGGGCTACGGCGGCAACGCGCTGCTGGGCAAGAAGTGCTTCGCGCTGCGCATTGCGTCGACCATGGGCCGCGATGAAGGCTGGCTTGCCGAACACATGCTGATCCTGGGCGTGACCTCGCCCGAGGGCAAGAAGTACCACGTGGCAGCGGCCTTCCCGTCGGCCTGCGGCAAGACCAACTTCGCCATGCTGATCCCGCCCAAGGGTTTCGAGGGCTGGCGGGTCACCACCATCGGCGACGACATCGCCTGGATCAAGCCGGGCCAGGACGGCCGCCTGTATGCCATCAACCCGGAGGCCGGCTACTTCGGCGTGGCCCCGGGCACCAGCGAGAAGACCAACTTCAACGCGATGGCGACGCTGAAGGAAAACGTCATCTTCACCAACGTGGCGCTGACCGATGACGGCGACGTGTGGTGGGAAGGCATGACCAAGGAAGCGCCCGCGCACCTGGTCGACTGGCAGGGCAAGGACTGGACCCCGGAAATCGCCCGCGCCACCGGTGCCAAGGCGGCACACCCGAACGCCCGCTTCACCGCGCCGGCGTCGCAGTGCCCGTCGATCGACCAGAACTGGGACAACCCGGCCGGCGTACCCATTGATGCGTTTATCTTCGGCGGCCGCCGCTCGACCACCGTGCCGCTGGTGACCGAGGCCCGCAACTGGACCGAAGGCGTCTACATGGCCGCCACCATGGGTTCGGAAACCACCGCCGCGGCCGCCGGCCAGCAGGGCGTGGTGCGCCGCGACCCGTTCGCCATGCTGCCGTTCTGCGGCTACAACATGAGCGACTACTTCGGCCACTGGCTGCAACTCGGCCAGAAGCTGGAAGCCGCGGGCGCGAAGCTGCCGAAGATCTACTGCGTCAACTGGTTCCGCAAGGACGCCGACGGCAACTTCGTGTGGCCGGGCTTTGGCGAGAACATGCGCGTGCTGTCGTGGATGATCGACCGCGTGGAAGGCAAGGGGCAGGGCGCCGAGCACGTGTTCGGCACCACCCCGCGCTACGAGGACCTGAACTGGAATGGCCTGGACTTCACGCCGGCGCAGTTCACGCAGGTGACCTCGATCGACCGCGATGCGTGGCAGCAGGAGCTGGCACTGCATGACGAGCTGTTCAGCAAGCTGCGGCAGCACCTGCCGCAGGCGCTGGTGGAAACGCGCGCGGCGCTGGGCAAGCGGCTGGAGGGGTAAGCGGCTGGAGGGCGAACTTCTAGCGCAAGCCTGCTCCCCTCTCCCGCCTGCGGGAGAGGGGAGAACCCCATCGTGGCGCCGCAAGTCCTAAGCAAATCAACGCCCGTCTTATTCAAAGGCGGGCGTTTTTTCATCCCGCCTCGCTATCCCCAGCGTCTCCACCGCATACTTCACCAGCCCTGCGCGCCCCTCGATCCCCAGCTTGCGCTTCAGGTTGAGCCGATGGGTCTCGACCGTGCGCACCGACACCCCCAGCTGCGCCGCGATCTCCTTGTTGGCCAGGCCGCGCCCGATGCCGCGCAGGAT
Source organism: Cupriavidus necator (assembly GCA_022041995.1). Classification (GTDB taxonomy): domain Bacteria; phylum Pseudomonadota; class Gammaproteobacteria; order Burkholderiales; family Burkholderiaceae; genus Cupriavidus. The sequence continues at coordinate 106,747 of CP074381.1, read as the reverse complement.
ATCGCGCTCGCGCGGCGTGAGCGCGTCGAGCGGGCCGGCCGCAGGGCTTTGCTCGGCCATGCCGCGGGCGATGCGGGCGCTGTAGAACACACGCCCCGCCAGCACCGACTGGATCGCCGCCATCAGTTCGTCGGCCGGGGCGTCCTTGAGCACATAGCCGCGCGCACCGGCGCGCACCGCCTGGCGCACATACTCCAGGTTGTCGTGCATCGACACGATCAGCACCGCCAGCTCGGGATAGCGGTCATGCAGCGCCGCGGCCAGCGCAATGCCGCCCATGCCGCGCATGCCGATATCGGTGATGACCAGGTCGGGCAGTTCGGCGCTGCCGGCGCGGTCCAGCCACGCCAGCGCGGTTTCGCCGTCGTCGGCTTCGCCCACCACGCGCAGGCCGGGCTGCAGCGCCAGGTGCATGCGCATGCCGTCGCGCACCAGCGCGTGGTCGTCGATCAGCAATACGCGGGCGGGCACTTCGGTGGAGTCGGCAAACTGGGTCATGACGGCGAGGGTCCTGCTGAAACGGGATCGTGCGCAATGGCCGCAGGCCTGGCCAGCGGCAGTGAAGCGACCAGCTGGGTGCCGCCCACGCCCGAAACGATGTCGAACTGCCCGCACAGCGCGGCGATGCGCTCGCGCAGGTTGCGCAGGCCGATACCGCGCTGCGGGTCCTCCTGCATGCGCGCCACGTCGAAGCCATGCCCGTCGTCGCGCACGGTAAGGCGCGTGGCATCGGCATCAAAGGCCAGCGCCACCGCGACCCGGCGCGCGCCGGCATGGCGCTCGACGTTGGTCAGTGCTTCCTGGGCGATGCGGAACAGCGCCGTGGCCTGCTCGTCGGGCAGTTCGCGCGGGGTGCCGCGCTGGGTCACCACGATCTCCAGCCTGCTGCCGCCCTGCATCTCGCGCGCCAGGTGCTGCAGCGCGGCGTACAGGCCCACGTCGTCGAGCAGGGCGGGGCGCAGGTTGCGCGCCACGCGGCGCACTTCATTGAAGACGGTATCGAGCCGGTTCAGCGCCATGCCCAGCACCGGCGCCACCGCGGCGCCTTCGGCCGGGGCCAGGCGCAGGCGGTTGGCGGCGGTTTCCAGCACCAGCTTGACCGACACCAGCAGCTGGCTGATGCCGTCGTGCAGCTCGCGCGAGAGCCGGGCGCGCTCTTCTTCCTGTGACTGCACCACGCGCTGCGCCAGCTGGCGCAGCTTGGCGTCGGCCTCGCGATGCTCGCTGACGTTCAGCGCCAGGCCGCTGGCGGCGACCAGCAGGATGCTGATGCCGGCGATCACGCCGATCCAGGCCATGGTCGCGCGGATATCGGTCTCGGCGCGCGCATCGAGCTGGCGCAGCGTGCTTTCCACGTCATCCAGGTAGATGCCGGTGCCGAGCATCCAGCCCCATTCGGGCACCGCCACCACATAGCCGAGCTTGGGCGCCAACTGCTGCGACGAGGGCTTTCTCCACAGGTAACGCACCGCGAAGCCACCGCCCTTGGCCGCCGCGATCAGCTGCTGGATGGTCAGCGCGCCCTGCGGGTCGCGCAGCGTCCACAGGTCCTGGCCGACCAGTTCGGGCTGGCGCGGGTGCATCAGGTTGCGGCCCTGCAGGTCATACAGGAAGAAGTAGCCGTCGGGGCCGTAGTCCAGGCGCGCAAGTGCTTCCATCGCGGCCTGCCGGGTGGCGGCGTCGCCGCGCCCGGAGCGCACCAGCGGCGCGATCGCGCTCTGCGCCAGTTCTACGTAGTGGCGCAGCTCGGTTTCCTTGCTCTGCAGGTAGGCGGCCTCGACCAGCGCGCGCTCATGCTGCGCGAGCTGCGTGGCCTGGAAGCGCACGGCAAGCGCGATGCCCAGCATGGCGACCGCAAGTGGCGCCACGGCTAGCAACAGGATCTTCTGGCGGAGTTTCATCTGGGACCGGGGGTAAACACCGACGCCGCGCAGGCGGCATGCCACCGTCGATTTGCGTAGTACTACGCAGAAGTGCTGCGTAGTTACGCGCTTGTGCGGGGTTTGGCGGGTGTCAATACTACACGCCGGACACGCCACCGCCCCAGCATGGCGCGCGTGTCGACGCAGTTGGTGCGCCGGACACGCCTGGACGGTGCATCGCCTGCCTGCAAGACGAGATCCGGATACGACGACAGACCGGGCGCGCAGCAGCAGATCCCAGGAGACGCCCCTCACCGCCGGATTCGCCGCAAGCTGCCCGCCTTTGGCGCATGCCACCGCTGCTCGCCGTTCCCCGTCCTTCGCCGCCGCAGGCTATCCAAGACATCCCGGTCTGAGGAGACCTTCACTATGAATCGCATCGGAGAACACCTGGTGTGGCTGGCCGTCGCCGTGCTCGGCGCGTTTGCCTTCGGCACTGTCGCGCTGGCGCGCGGCGAGGCCGTCAGCGCGCTGTGGATCGTGGTTGCCGCGCTCTGCATCTACCTGATCGCCTACCGCTACTACAGCCGCTTTATCGCCGACAAGGTGATGCAGCTCGATCCCAAACGCATGACGCCCGCCTGGCGCCATAACGACGGCCTGGACTACGTGCCGACCAACAAGGCGGTGCTGTTCGGCCACCACTTCGCCGCCATCGCCGGCGCCGGCCCGCTGGTCGGCCCGGTGCTGGCCGCGCAGATGGGCTATATGCCGGGCATGCTGTGGATCCTGGCCGGCGTGGTGTTCGCCGGCGCGGTGCAGGACTTCATGGTGCTGTTCATCTCCACGCGCCGCGACGGCCGCTCGCTGGGCGACCTGGTCAAGTCCGAGATGGGCACGGTGCCGGGCATGATCGCGCTGTTCGGCTGCTTCATGATCATGATCATCATCCTGGCGGTGCTGGCCCTGATCGTGGTGAAGGCGCTGGCCGATTCGCCGTGGGGCACCTTCACGGTGGCGGTGACGATTCCGATCGCGCTGTTCATGGGCATCTACACGCGCTACATCCGTCCGGGCCGCATCGGCGAGGTATCGGTGATCGGCTTCGTGCTGCTGATGCTGGCCATCACCGGCGGCCAGTACGTGCACGAAAGCGCCACGCTGGCGCCGCTGTTCACGTATGACGGCAAGGCGCTGACGTGGATGCTGATCATCTACGGCTTTATCGCCGCCGTGCTGCCGGTATGGCTGCTGCTGGCGCCGCGCGACTACCTGTCGACCTTCCTGAAGATCGGCACCATCATCGCGCTGGCCGTGGGCATCCTGATCGTCGCGCCGGAGCTGAAGATGCCGGCCTTCACGCAGTTCGCCAAGGGCGGCGGGCCGGTGTGGTCGGGCAACCTGTTCCCGTTCCTGTTCATCACCATCGCCTGCGGCGCGGTGTCGGGCTTCCATGCGCTGATCTCGTCGGGCACCACGCCCAAGCTGCTGGAGAATGAATCGCACGCGCGCTTTATCGGCTACGGCGCGATGCTGGCCGAGTCCTTCGTCGCCATCATGGCGCTGGTGGCCGCCTCGGTGATCGAGCCGGGCGTGTACTTCGCCATGAACAGCCCGGCGGCCGTGATCGGCACCACGCCGGACGCCGTGGCCCAGGCGGTATCGACCTGGGGCTTCGTTATCACCCCGGACGTGCTGATCCAGACCGCCAAGGACGTCGGCGAGAACACCATCATCTCGCGCGCCGGCGGCGCGCCGACGCTGGCCGTGGGCATCGCCCACATCCTGCACCAGGTGGTGGGCGGCCAGGCCATGATGGCGTTCTGGTACCACTTCGCCATCCTGTTCGAGGCACTGTTCATCCTGACCGCCGTCGACGCGGGCACCCGTGCCGGCCGCTTCATGCTGCAGGACCTGCTGGGCAGCTTCGTGCCGTCGCTCAAGCGCACCGACTCGCTGCCCGCCAACCTGATCGCCACCGGGCTGACCGTGGCGGCCTGGGGCTACTTCCTGTACCAGGGCGTGGTCGATCCGCTGGGCGGCATCAACACGCTGTGGCCGCTGTTCGGCATCTCCAACCAGATGCTGGCCGCGGTGGCGCTGGTGCTGGGCACCTGCGTGCTGGTCAAGATGAAGCGCGGCCAGTACGCCTGGGTCACGCTGGTGCCGACCATCTGGCTGCTGGTATGCACGCTGACCGCCGGCTGGCAGAAGCTGTTCCACGCCGACCCCAAGGTCAGCTTCCTGACCCATGCCGCCAAGTTCAGCGCCGCCATTGCCGAAGGCAAGGTGCTGGCCCCGGCCAAGTCGATGGAGCAGATGCACCGCATCGTCTTCAACGACTACCTGGATGCCGGCCTGTGCGCGCTGTTCATGCTGGTGGTGCTGTCGATCGTGTTCTACGGTTTCAAGACCGCGATGCAGGCACGCGCCGCCGCCCGCCCGACGGCCAAGGAAACGCCGTTCGAGCCGCTGCCTTCGGGCGCGTCGGCCCAGTAACCCGGGGATCACAGGAGCCCGCCATGCTGGAACAACTCGGAACCATGGGACGCTACCTTGGGCAGTCGCTGCGGCTGATGGTCGGGCTGCCCGACTACCAGACCTATGTGGCGCACATGGAAAGCACCCACCCGGACCGCGAGCCGATGAGCTACGAGGAATTTTTCCGCGAGCGCCAGGAGGCACGCTACGGCGGCGGGCAGGGCAAGTGCTGCTGAGCACACGCTGAACGCCGCCCTCCTGCGGGCCGGCGGCAGGTAAAGCAGACAGGCGATCACATGATCGCCTGTCTTTCTATGAGGTGTTGCGTGTTTACCGCGCTTTTGTAATCGACGGATACCGTTTCTGTAGCGGGTTACAGGGCTTTACAGGTGGTTACAGCAAGGGTGCGGCTCCTTCTCTACACTTGCGACACATCATGGCAATTCGAGGAAAAAAGATATGACTCGCCATCCCGTTCGCAACCTGACCATTGCCCTCGCCCTGGCGGCCTGCGCGCTGCCGGCCGTCGCGAGCGACATGAACAACGCCCTGGGCGGCGCACTCGGCGGCGTCGCCGGTGCCGCGGTGGGTGGCGCGCTGGGCGGCAGCACCGGCGCAGTGATCGGTGGTGCAGTGGGCGGCGGCGCCGGTGGCGCAGTGACCTCCAACCGCCGCGAGCGCACCGGTGCCATCATCGGCGGCGCACTGGGCGGCGGTGCCGGCACCGCAGCCGGCAACGCCATGGGCGGGCGCACCGGTGGCCTGATCGGCGCCGGCCTGGGCGGCGGCGCGGGTGCGGCGCTGGGCGGCAACGTCTCGCGCAGCAACTCGTACGACAATGACCGCCGCTATTACAACAGCAGCTACAAGCGCAAGAAGCACAAGCATCACCACCACTACGACGACTAAGAAGTCGTAGGGAGTCAGTAAAACGGGCCGTCATGGCCCGTCTTGCATTTGCGGCGTCTGGCATAATCATTCGCCAGTGGTTGCAAACCCGCCGGATGCAGAAACAAAGAAGCCCGCAACCGGAACCGGTGCGGGCTTCTTCTCCAATAAAGGCGGAGAGGCTGCGAGGCGCTCCCCCCAAGGACCTGTGGAGACCAGGTTTGAAGCAGGCGGGGCCGCACAAGGGGAGGAGGCGGCCCCGGGATCGCACTGCCAGGGCCGCCCGGGGAGGCGGGCCTGTGGCGGCCAGGCGGCCTTATAGCGGCGCGCGATCGGTAGTGGTGTCGTACTTGGCGCCGTCGGCGTAGGTGTCGAACTTGCCGGCGCGGGCGCCTTCGGAGAACGTGTCGAACTTGCCGGCGCGGGCACCGTCGGCATACGGATCGAACTTGCCGCTGCGGGCACCGTCGGTGTACGAATCGAACTTGGCTACCTTGACGCCGTCGGTGAACACATCGAACTTGCCGTTCTTGGCAAAGGCCGGTGCGGCCGACAGGGCGGCGGCGAGGGTGGCGACAGCGATCAGGGCGTAGCGGTTGGTTTTCATGATTCAGGCTTTCTCTATTGCATGGATGCCTGAGCCGTCACTTCGACGAAAGACTATGTTGCGTTGCGGCATCCGATGGCTAGATATTAGGCATTTCCCTCATATCAATAAATATCAGGATCCACAATGATTAGTTTTGATTCGAACAATAAAATAGGCTGATTACGTAAGAATTCAGCGCAGACCCGGGAGACTGTGTCATGGATCGCCTGCAATCGATGCGTGTGTTTTCCAAGGTGGTGGAACTGGGAAGCTTCGCGCGTGCAGCGCAGCAGCTGGAAATGTCCAACGCGGTGGTGACGCGCTACGTGGCCGACCTGGAAAGCCATCTGGGCACGCGCCTGCTCAACCGCACCACTCGCAGCCTGTCACTGACCGACGCCGGCGAAACCTATCTGCAGCGCTGCCAGCAGATCCTGGAAGACGTGGAAGAAGCCGAAAGCGTGGTCACGGCGCGCAGCCAGTCGCTGTCCGGCACGCTGCGGCTGGTCACCCCGGTGATGTTCGGCCTGCACCTGCTGCCAGCATTGCTGGCACGCTTCCAGCAGCTGTACCCGGACGTGGTGTTCGACGTGATCCTGTCGGACCGCAACGTCGATATCGTCGAAGAAGGCCGCGACGTCGCCGTGATGCTGTCCGACCTGGGCCTGGGCTCGCACCTGGTGGCGCGCCCGCTGATTTCGGCCGAGGTGATCCTGTGCGCGTCGCCGGGCTACGTGGCGGCGCACGCGCCGATCCGCCATGCCCATGAACTAAGCCACCACCGCTGCATTGCCATGCGCCTGCCCAGCGCCGAGCACGAATGGACGCTGCTGGGCCCGGAAGGCGAGGTAACCGTGCCGATCCGCCCCGGGCTGCTGTGCAGCAATGCCGAGCTGGCCCACCAGGCGGCGCTGGCCGACATGGGCGTGGCCATGCTGTCGTCCTACCTGGCGCGTCCCAATATCGAATCCGGCAGGCTGGTGCACGTGCTGCCGCAATACCAGCTGCCGCGACGCGATGTCAGCGTGGTCTATCCAAGCCGCAAATTCCTGCCGACCAAGGTGCGCGCCTTTATCGACTTCCTGCTGGAAGAAGGGAAGGTGGGGGGCAAGGAAGCGCAGCCGGCCCAGGCCGCCAGCCACGGCGCGCATGCCGTGCGCACCTGAGCCCCTGCCTGCGCTGCCCAAAGCAAAACGCCCGGTCGATGCCGGGCGTTTTGCCGTGACGCTCTGACGCTTACTCGCCGGCGGCTGCCGCGCGCGACTTCTTCGCCGCCGCGGTCTTGGCCGGTGCCTTCTTTGCCGCCGCTTTCTTCGCCGGTGCCTTGGTGGCAGGCGACTTGGCCGCAGTCTTGGCCGCCGTCTTCGTCGCCGGCGCGGCTTCCGTCTCGGCCGCACCGCGCGATGCCGCCTTGGCCGGCGCCTTTGCCGCGGTCTTGGCGCCCGCCTTGGGCTCGCGGGCCTCGAACTCGAAGCCGATCTTGCCGTCCGGCTGCTTGACCAGGAAGGCCTTGAAGTTGCGGCCGGTGCGCGACGACTTGAACCCGGTCAGCAGGTCGGTCTTGCCGTCGGTGAGCAGCTTGCCGATCTGCTCGCGGCTGATTTCCTGCTGCAGGATGATCTTGCCGGTGGTGAAGTCGCAGCTCTTGGGCTGGTCGTGCTGTTCTCGCAGACATACTTCATGCCGTGCTCGAACACCGAGCCGCCGCACTTCGGGCAGGTGCCCACCGGCTGCTGGCCGCTGAAGTCGACCGGCTCGCCGTCGTTGTCGTCGTCATTCTGGCCGAAGTCGAATTCCATCTTGTAATGGCCATCGTCGTCCTTGCCCAGCTTGAGGATGGCGGCGAACGGACGGCCCATCTTGCTGCGGAAGCCCTGCAGCGGACCGATTTCCTTCTTCAGCAGCAGTTCCTCGACCTCTTCGATCTCGAACTGGCGCCCGCCCGGGATCTTGCTGATCGAGAACTCGCACGCGGTGCAGGCAAAGCGGCGGTAGTTCTCCTTGACCTGTCCGCCGCATTGCGGGCACGGCGTGTCCAGCGTGGCGTAGTCGCCCGGGATGGTGTCGCTGTCGTATTCCTTGGCGCGCTTGACGATCTGCTGCGTCATCTGCGCGATCTCAAGCATGAACTCGTCGCGCTTCATGCGCCCGCGCTCGATCTGCGAGAGCTTGTGCTCCCATTCGCCGGTCAGCTCGGCCTGCGTCAGCTCCAGCACGCCCAGGCCGCGCAACAGCGTCATCAGCTGGAACGCCTTGGCGGTCGGGATCAGCTCGCGGCCTTCGCGCACCAGGTATTTTTCCGTCAGCAGGCCTTCGATGATGGCCGCGCGCGTGGCCGGCGTGCCCAGGCCCTTGCCGGCCATGGCTTCGCGCAGCGCGTCGTCGTCCACCAGCTTGCCGGCGCCTTCCATGGCCGACAGCAGCGTGGCTTCGTTGTAGCGCGCGGGCGGCTTGGTGGTCAGGCCGACGCTCTCGACCTTGTCGGTCTTGACCTTCTCGCCCTTGGCCACCGGCACCAGGTTGGCCGCATCCTTGTCGCCCTGGGCCTCGCGGCCGTAGATCACCAGCCAGCCCGGGTTGACCAGCACCTTGCCTTCGGTCTTGAAGTGGTGGCCGGCAACTTCGGTGATGCGGGTGGTGACCTGGAACTCGGCGGCCGGGAAGAACACCGCCAGGAAGCGGCGCACCACCAGGTCGTACAGCTTCTGCTCCGGCTCGGACAGGTTCTTGGGCGCCTGCAGCGTCGGGATGATGGCGAAGTGGTCGCTGATCTTGCTGTTGTCGAAGATCTTCTTGTTCGGCTTGACCCAGCCCTGCGCCAGGATCTTCTTGGCGTGCGGCAGGTAGTTGGGCGAGCTGTCGGCCAGCATGTCCATGGTCTGCTTGACCGTGTCCAGGTAGTCCTCGGGCAGCGCGCGCGCATCGGTACGCGGGTAGGTCAGGACCTTGTGCTTTTCATACAGGGCCTGCGCCAGGCCCAGCGTGTTCTTGGCCGAGAAGCCGAAGCGCGAGTTGGCCTCGCGCTGCAGCGTGGTCAGGTCGAACAGCGCCGGCGACTGCTGCGTCGACGGCTTGGATTCCTCGGTGACGGTGCCCGCCTTGTCGCGGCAGGCGGCCACGATGCTCTTGGCCTCGGCCTCGCTCCACAGGCGCGATTCGCGCGCCTCGGGATCGAACTCGCTCTTCTTGAACTTGGGGTCGTACCAGCGGCCTTCGTACAGGCCGGCAGCGGCGATGAACTCGGCCCGCACTTCCCAGTAGTCGCGCGGCACGAAATGCTTGATCTTCTCTTCGCGCTCCACCACGATCGACAGCGTCGGCGTCTGCACGCGGCCCACAGTGGTCAGGAAGAAGCCGCCGCCCTTGCTGTTGAAGGCAGTCATGGCGCGGGTGCCGTTGATGCCGACCAGCCAGTCGGCCTCCGACCGGCAGCGCGCGGCATCGGCCAGCGGCAGCATGTCTTCGTCTTCGCGCAGGCTGGCGAAGCCGTCGCGGATCGCCTGCTGCGTCATCGACTGCAGCCACAGCCGGCGCACCGGCTGCCTGGCCTTGGCCTGTTGCGCGATCAGCCGGAAAATCAGTTCGCCTTCGCGCCCCGCGTCGCAGGCGTTGATCAGGGCGGTGACGTCCTTGCGCTTGATCAGCCGGTTCAGCACCTTCAGGCGCGACTCGGTCTTGGCGATCGGGCGCAGGTCGAAATGCGGCGGGATCACCGGCAGGTTGGCGAAGCTCCACTTGCCACGCTTGACCTCGTAATCGTCCGGTGCGGCGATCTCGACCAGGTGGCCGACGGCGGAGGACAGCACGTAATCGTCGCTCTCGAAATACTCGTCGTGCTTGGTAAACCCCCGAGGGCACGGGCGATATCCGCCGCGACCGACGGTTTTTCCGCGATGATGAGGGCTTTTGACATGGGAAGGGTCCTTGCGAGCTGCATCCGGCAACCCGCGAATTGCACTACAAACGAAGTAATCAGAACGCCGGGGGGCTATGAGGCGCCAATAATAAGCGCGGTTTCAACGGCGGTGCAAGAAGCCCCGCCGCCGACCCAGGCGCCGCCTAGGCGGCGCTGCTCCCTCCGGCAAGCAACCAGTCCAGCACCTGCGGCACGTCTTCGGCGCTCGCCGGCATCGCCGCACCGCGGCTCAGCATGCGTTCCAGCACCTCGATGTGCGGCAGCAGGGTGCCATAGAACTGGGGTGTGCCACCCGACGCAGGCTGCACCAGCAGCGTCGGAAAATTCTCAATATCGATATCGCCAAGCGCATCCGCATGCGTCTCGATGTCGATCCAGACAAAGCAATCTTCCGGATGGCGCGCCGCCAGCGCGGTCAGCGCTGCCAGGTAGTCCCGGCACGTGCCGCACCACTGCGCGCACAGGCAGGCCACCAGGCGGCCCTGCGGCCGCGCCGCCAGGCACGCGGCAATGGCGCCGGCGTCACGTTCTGGAAAGTAAACGGTCATGGCATCGGAAACATGAGGCGCCCGCGGCACGCGGGCTGCCGGCGATTGTATCGGTATTGCGCCGCGGCTCACCCAAGCCGCCGGAACAGGCTTCCCGGTAGACGCTCGGCGTGCCCGGCCAGTTCCAGTTCCAGCAGGCGCGCCGCGACGGCTTCCGGCGGCTGGCCGCTGCGCTCGCACAGCGCATCCAGCGTAACCGGATCGTAGCCGAGAGCGGCCAGCAGGGGGTCGGCGTGGCCAGCAAAGTCAGAAAGATCCGTTTGCTCCGGCGCGGACGCGGGCACGCCCCTGGCAGCAGGGCGGGCAGGGGCCGGCAGCAAGTTGATCTCTTCCAGCACGTCTTCCACGCTCTCCACCAGCTTCGCGCCCTGGCGGATCAGCAGGTGGCAGCCTGCTGACAGCGGCGCGTGGATCGAGCCCGGGACCGCAAATACCTCGCGCCCCAGCTCGGCCGCCAGCCGTGCGGTGATCAGCGAGCCCGAGCGCGCCGCGGCCTCCACCACCAGCACCCCGCGCGCCAGGGCCGCGATGATGCGGTTGCGGCGTGGGAAGTTGGCGGGCAGGCCCTGCATGCCGAGCGGGAATTCGGTGACGATGGCGCCGCGCGCGGCCACTTCGTGCGCCAGCGCCAGGTTCTCGGCCGGATAGACCCGGTCGGCCCCCGTACCCGTAACCGCGACGGTACCGCCGCAGCCCTGCAGCCCGCCGGCATGGGCAGCGGCATCGACGCCCAGCGCCAGCCCCGAAACCACCGCCAGCCCCGACTCCGACAGCGCCCGCGCGAAGGCCTGCGCATCGCGCTTGCCCTGCTCGGTGGCGCCGCGCGCGCCGACGATGGCCACCGAAGGACGCGCCAGCAGTGCGGGATCGCCTTTGATATATAGCAGCGGCGGCGGATCGGGCAGGTCGAACAGGCGGGCAGGGTAGGCGTCGTCGCTCAACGTGACCACGTGGTTGCCGGGCGTGCCGAGCCAGGCGAGGGTGCGTTCGACCAGTGCCGGCAGCCCGGTGCCGGGCCTGGCCAGCACCGCGCGGGCGTGTTTCTTGGGGACGACGGAAGACAGCGCTGCCACGCTCTGCGACAGGACCTGCTGCGGCAGCCCGAATGCGGCCAGCAGCAGGCGCACCGTGACCGGACCGACCCCGGGCGCACAGGCGAGCTGCAGCCACGCCTTCAGCTCGTCGGCATCGCGCGTGGTGACCTGCCGGGCAGCGCCGGCGTGGCAAAGGGAAGCGGCGGCCGCCGGGGCCGCCTGCGATGTCGCCAAGAGCGGCTCAGCGCGGCGAGGTCGCCCGGTCGCCGACCGCGATCACGTTGGAGGCGTCGGTGACCAGCGCATACGACACCCCGGGAACACGCGGAAGACAAAGGCCAGGCCGTAGCGCTCGTCGGGCAGGCGGATGGCGCGGTTGCTGTCGGTCTTGTCAGCGACGGTCTCGCCGGTGCGCGACAGCGCCAGCACATGCCCGGGCTCAATCCCGGCCTGGCTGCCGAGGTTGAGCACCACCACCTGCCTGGCGCCGCCGAACTCGACCCCGCCATAGACCTTGGCCACGCGGCCGTCGAGCTGCGCATCAGGCGCGTGCGGCACATAGCGCAGCGCTTCGCGCGCGGGCTGCGGCATCAGCAGCGTGCCCACGCCCATCTCCTGCCTGGCCTGCGTGACCTGCATGGTCGAGACCGCGTCCGGCCCCTGCGCGCCGCGCGCCAGGCGCACGTTGCCTTCATATTCGGCCTCGTAGCCGAGCACGGCCTTGGTGACGGGATCGCGCACCGGGGTGGCCGGGCGGTAGGCCTGCCAGTCGCTGCCCTGCGGCGCGTCGGCGGGGATGCCGCGCGCGTAGCCGGTGTCGTCGCGGCCAAGGATGACGCGCGACTCGGACACGGCGACGATGCGCGCCGAGGTGGCCAGCGTGTCCTGGTCGACCACCAGCGGGCGGATCAGGAAGGGCTCGATATCGGTGGCGGCGATGCTCTGGATGGCGGCGCCATCGGCGGCGGCGCCGCGCATCTGCGGCGACAGGCGCACCGTGCCGCTGCCGCCCGGCGTGGTCGACAGCCAGGCGCGGCCGTCGCGCTGGATCAGGTACAGGATCTGTCCCGGATAGATCAGGTGCGGATTTTGGATCTGTTGCCGGTTCATGCCCCACAGTTCGGGCCAGCGCCATGGCTGGCGCAGGAAACTGCCCGAGATGCCCCACAGCGTGTCACCCTTGCGCACCGTGTATTGCGACGGCGCATTGGGAGACAGGTCTGAAACGGGGATGCCCTGTTGGGCCGTGCGCTGGGCTTCGGCCTGCTGTGCCGGCGTGACCGTCAGGTCCGCGGCCAGCGCCGGAAGCGTGGCCGCGGCAGTGAAGCCAGCGGCACTCAGCAACGCACGGGCAAACTTAGAGGTGAACGCGTGCAGCCTGCGGCCCGACGCCGCCTGGTGTTCTTTGGTAAGATCGCGCATTTTCCTGACCGGCCGGTGGTTCGGCCGGATTGACCCGGGAGAGCGCGCCTGTTGCGGCGCGCCTTGAATTTTTGTACTTGCGCCCCGATTCTGCATGTAAACACCGGCCGCCGCAACGCGGCCCGGTTGCCGGCAGCAGCCGGCGTTGCGCCTGAGCATCATGGCAAAACTCGATATCCTGACCTACCCCGATCCCCGCCTGCACACCGTTGCCAAACCCGTTGCGGCGGTGGACGACCGTATCCGCCAGCTGGTGAAGGACATGGCTGAAACCATGTACGAAGCGCCAGGCATCGGGCTGGCCGCCACGCAGGTCAACGTGCATGAGCAGGTGGTGGTGATCGACGTCTCGGAAACGCGCGACCAGCTCCAGGTCTTCATCAACCCGGAGATCGTCTGGGCCAGCGACAACCGCAAGGTGTGGGAAGAGGGGTGCCTGTCGGTGCCCGAGGTCTATGACCGCGTCGAGCGCCCCGACCGGGTGCGCGTGCGCGCGCTCAACGAGAAGGGCGAAAGCTTCGAGCTCGAAGCCGACGACCTGCTGGCGGTCTGCATCCAGCACGAGATCGATCACCTGCGCGGCAAGGTCTTTGTCGAGTACCTGTCGCCGCTCAAGCTCAACCGCATCAAGAGCAGGCTGCAGAAGCGCGAGCGCACCCGCATGTAAGCGGCGCCCTGCCACAAAGATGTAACAGCCCGCCCGGAATCCCGCCGCCAGCGCGCGGCACCCGCGCGGGGTCTGTTATCTTTATGACTTCCGAAGAACAAAAGTACCGGCCGCGATAGCGGCCGGTTCTGCTTCAGGCCACGGAACCTGCCATGTCACAAGCCAGACCCCTGCGCGTCGCCTTTGCCGGCACGCCCGAGTTCGCGCGCGTCGCGCTGGAAGCCATCCACGCCGCCGGTTTTCCCGTCGTGGCCGTGCTGACGCAGCCTGACCGCCCCGCCGGTCGCGGCATGCAGCTGCAGGCCAGCCCGGTGAAGCAGTTCGCCGCCGCCAGTAGCCTTGGGCCAGTGCTGCAGCCGCGCTCGCTGCGCCGCCAGGGCAAGTATCCGGAAGACGCCGCCGCGGCCATCGACGCGCTCGCCGGCATCGCCCCCGACGTGATGGTGGTGGCCGCCTACGGCCTGATCCTGCCGGCCGAGGTGCTGACCCTGCCGCGCCTGGGCTGCCTGAATATCCACGGCTCGCTGCTGCCGCGCTGGCGCGGCGCGGCGCCGATCCACCGTGCCATCGAAGCGGGCGATGCCGAGACCGGCATCACGCTGATGCAAATGGACGAAGGCCTGGACACCGGCGACATGCTCACGCGCGAGGCCGTGCCGATCGGCCCGGACGACACCACCGGCACGCTGCACGACACCCTGTCCGCGCTGGGCGCGCGCATGACCGTGGCAGCGCTGCAGGAGCTGGCCGCCAGCCGCGCGCTGGCCGCCACGCCGCAGCCGGCCGAAGGCGTCACCTACGCCGGGAAGATCGCCAAGGACGAGGCGCCGCTGGACCTGCGCCGCCCGGCCGCGGCGCTGGCCAACCAGGTGCGCGCGTTCAACCCCTTCCCGGGCGCGACGGTGCAGGTGGGCGATACCGTGATCAAGTGCTGGCGGGCCGTGCCGCTGGCCGCCGCCAGCAGCCTGCCGCATCCGCCCGGCACGGTGCTGGCGGCCGACGCCGCCGGCATTATCATCGCCTGCGGCGAGGGCAGCGCACTGCAGGTCACCGAGCTGCAGAAGCCGGGCGGGCGCCGCCAGCCGGCGCAGCAGTTCCTGCAAGCCCTGCCGCTGCCCCCGGGCACGCGCTGCGCGGTTCCCGGCAACGGCGAGGCGCAGGCATAACCGGTCGGGCCGGCCTTTGCCGCACATGGCGGCATAAGTGCCGGCGGAACCGCCCGGCGGGCGCAACCGGCCAGGGCTCCCCCTGAAACCGTTGAACAGCCGTTGAATTTTCGGGTATCACCCCCTATCTAACGGTCATCGCGTCCGCTCTCGCCCCGGGACGCGGCTCACGATTACACGGAGATCACCGCAATGTTCAACTGGGTCAAGACCTTCATGCTGATGGCGGCCATCACCGCGCTGTTCATCGTCATCGGCGGCATGATCGGCGGGCGCAGCGGCATGATGATGGCGCTGCTGCTTGCGCTGGGCATGAACTTCTTCTCCTACTGGTTTTCGGACAAGATGGTCCTGCGCATGTACAACGCGCAGGAAGTCGACGCCGGCAGCGCGCCGCAGTTCTACGGCATGGTGCAGGAACTGGCGCAGCGCGCCGGCCTGCCGATGCCGCGCGTGTACCTGATCAATGAAGACGCGCCCAACGCCTTTGCCACCGGACGCAATCCGGAGCACGCCGCGGTGGCGGCCACCACCGGCATCCTGCGGGTGTTGTCCGAGCGCGAACTGCGCGGCGTGATGGCGCATGAGCTGGCGCACGTGCGCCACCGCGACATCCTGACCTCGACCATCGCCGCCACCATGGCCGGTGCGATCTCGGCGCTGGCCAATATGGCGATGTTCTTCGGCGGGCGCGACGAGAACGGCAACCGCAGCAACCCGATCGCCAGCATTGCCGTGGCAATCCTGGCCCGCTGGCGGCATCGCTGATCCAGATGGCGATCTCGCGCGCACGTGAATTCGAGGCCGACCGCGGCGGCGCCGAGATCAGCGGCGACCCCCAGGCGCTGGCCAGCGCACTGGACAAGATCCACCGCTACGCCCAGGGCATCCCGTTCCAGGCGGCCGAAGAACACCCGGCCACGGCGCAGATGATGATCATGAACCCGCTCTCGGGGGGCGCCATCGCCAACCTGTTCTCAACCCACCCGGCCACCGAGGAGCGCATCGCGCGCCTGATGCAGATGGCCCAGACCGGCACCTATCCCGCCTGAGCGGCCGGAAATCCGGGGTAGAGTTCCCGCACAGGGTAAACTGCCCGCTGTTCCGCATGGACCGGCGGGCTTTTTTTTGCCCGCGCCGGCCTGCTTCCCGATTCAACGCCTGACCCGCTGCCTGACCGCCGCCTGACCGATATGCGCCTGCCTCCCGATTCGCTTGCCTTCCAGATGCTTGGCGCCGCCACCGCGGTGCGCGCCGTCAGCGAAGGCACAGCCTTGCCCCAGGCGATCGAGGACGCCGCCGCACAGTTGCGGCTGGACCGCGTGCGCGATGCCGCCACGCGCGGCGCGCTGCAGGACATCGCTTATCGCACCATGCGCCAGTTCGGCACGGCACGCGCACTGGTGACAAAGCTGGTCACGCGCCCGCCGGGCGCGCAAGTCGATTCGCTGCTGGCCGTGGCGCTGGCGCTGCTGCTGGAGCACACGCCGGGCCCGCGCGACAAGGACAGCACGGACAAGGCGCGCCAGGACGCGGACGCCGGCCGCCCGGGCTACAGCACCTTCACGGTGGTCGACCAGGCGGTCAGCGCCGCCGCCTCCGAACCCAAGACTGCGCATGCGCGCGGCCTGGTCAACGCGGTGCTGCGCCGTTTCCTGCGCGAACGCAAGGCGCTGCTGGCCGAGGTCACCCGCGACGAGCAGGCGCGCTGGAACCTGCCGCCGTGGTGGCTGCGCATGCTGCGCGAGGCCTACCCGGACCAGTGGATGGCCCTGGCCGCCAGCGCCAACGTGCGCCCGCCGATGACGGTGCGCGTCAACACCGCGCGCGTGTCCGTGCAGCAGTACCAGACCGACCTTGCCAACGCCGGCCTGGCTGGCCACGTGGTCGGCCCGCAGGCCGTGCGCCTGGTGCGCGCGGTGCCGGTGACGCAGTTGCCGGGCTTTGCCGAAGGCGTGGTCTCGGTGCAGGATGCCGGCGCGCAGCTGGCCGCGCCGCTGCTCGAGGTGGCCGACGGCATGCGCGTGCTGGATGCCTGCGCGGCACCCGGCGGCAAGACCGGGCACCTGCTGGAACTGGCCGATATTGAAGTCACCGCGGTGGAAAGCGACCCGCAGCGCACCACCCGCATCGGCGAGAACCTGGCGCGCCTGGGCAAGCAAGCCAGGATCGTGGTCGGCGATGCCAGCCGGCCCGCCGACTGGTGGGACGGCCAGCCCTTTGACCGCATCCTGGCCGACGTGCCGTGCTCGGCTTCGGGCATTGTGCGGCGCCATCCCGATATCCGCTGGCTGCGCCGTGAGACCGATATTGCCAAGCTCATCACCGAGCAGCGCCGCATCGTCTCGCAGCTGTGGCCGCTGCTCAAGCCGGGCGGCATCCTGGTCTATGTCACCTGTTCTATTTTCCCAACGGAAGGCGAGGAGCAGGCGCGCTGGTTTGGTGCACAGCTGGCAGATGCGATACGATTGCAGGCGCCGGGGCAGCTGCTGCCCGGCACCCATGCCACGCAAGCAGCCGGCCCCAATGGCGAAAAGGACGCCAGTGCCGGCACCAGCCTGCCGTCGGATCACGATGGCTTCTTCTACGCCCGCTTCCAGAAACGCGCCTGATCTGATCCGATGCTGAGCACGCCGCGCCTGTCAGACTTCCGCGTCATGGTGGACACGAACGTGGACACTACCGCGGACCAGGCGTGCCTGCATCTGCGCCCCGGCGGCGCGGGCAGGCGTGGCCTGCTGGCGCGGTGGTGGCTTGCACTGGTGCTGGCGCTCGCCTCGGTACTGTGGTTGCCGCCCGCCGCGCGCGCGCAGGTCATCGAGGCCACCGAGGCGCGCATCGAATTCCAGGACGGCGGCTTCGAGCTTGCCGCCAGCTTCGACTTCGACCTGCCGCCCGCGCTGGAAGACGCGTTGCACAAGGGCATCTCCCTCTATTTCGCGATTGACTTCCAGCTCTCGCGCTCGCGCTGGTACTGGTTCGACGACAAGCCGGTCAACACCACCCGCAGCGTGCGCCTGTCGTACCAGCCGCTGACGCGCCAGTACCGTGTTTCCACCGGCGGCCTGCAGCTGCCGTTCACGCGCTTGAAGAGCGCGCTGCAGTTTATCCAGCGCGTGCGCGGCTGGCGCGTGTTCGAGCGCAATGCGATCAAGCCGGGCGAGACCTACCACGCGGAAGTACGCATGCGGCTGGACCTGTCGCAACTGCCCAAGCCGTTCCAGATCAACGCCGTCAACACGCGTGAATGGAACCTGGCCTCCGACTGGCGGCGCTTTGTCTATACGGTGCCGACGGACCTGAACGCACCGCCGCCACCCCCGCCGCCCGCAGCGCCGCCGCCCGCGCCGGCCCCAGGCCCCGCATCGCCGGTGCTGCCGGCCTCGCCCGCCGTACCCGCGCCTGCGTCGGCGCCTGCCGCTGCCATTGACTCACGCGGCCTGACCATGCAGGCGGTGTCATACGGACTGTCGCCCGCACTGCTGCTGCAGCCCGTATCGAACCAGCCATGAACAACTCGCTGTGGGACAGCCGGTTCCGGCGCGTGCTGTACCGCGTCGTGGCCGGGATCATCGTCTTCCTGGCGCTGGTGCTGGTGGGCCTGCTGGCCGGGGCATCGGCCAACACCGAATTCTTCGATCGCTATTTCACGCTGCTGTTCAAGGTGAACCTGGTGATCGGCGCCCTGCTGGTGCTGATCGTGGGTGCACTGGCGCTGACGCTGTGGCTGCGCTATCGCCGCGGCAAGTTCGGCACGCGGCTGATGACCAAGCTCGCCGTGTTCTTCGGCGTGGTGGGCGTGCTGCCCGGCGTGCTGATCTACCTGGTATCGCTGCAGTTCGTCTCGCGCAGCATCGAGTCCTGGTTCGACGTGCGCGTGGAAACCGCGCTCGAGGCCGGCCTGAACCTGGGCCGCTCCACCATCGACAGCTCACTCGCCGACCTGCAGGTCAAGGCACGCCTGATGGCCGAGCAGCTCGCCGGCGCCTCCGGCGTGGCCACCTCGCTGCAACTGAACCGCCTGCGCGAGCAGTATGGCGTCCAGGAAGCCGCCATCTTCACCGGCAGCGGCCGCGTGCTGGCCACGGCGTCCAGCAGCTATGCGTCGCTGGTGCCAGACCTGCCTTCCGGCGTGCTGGCCGAACAGGCACGGCTGGCCGGCGGCTACGCAGCGGTGGAGGGCGGCACCGACTCGTCGGGCGACGGCAGCCCGGGCACCGAGCGCGTCGACAGCAGCCACCTGTACCGGCTGCGCGTGATCATTCCGCTGGGCGCAAGCCCGACCACGGCACAGGATGGCACAGCAGGCGGCAGCGCACCTCGCGCGCTGGCCAAGACGCCGCGCTGGGCCGGCTCCGGCCTGTCGGTGGAGCGCCGCCCGGAAGAATCGCCGTCGAGCGGCTTCGGGCTGGTCGGCGAGACCGTGCGCGAGGAACGCTACCTGCAGGTGCTGCACCCGGTGCCGGCGGTGCTCGCGCGCAATGCCGACGAGGTCCAGCGCGCGTACCAGGAATACCAGGAAAAGGCACTGGGCCGCACCGGCCTGCGCAAGATGTATATCGGCACGCTGACGCTGACGCTGTTCCTGGCCGTCTTCATCGCGGTGATGCTGGCGCTGCTGCTGGGCGGGCAATTGGCGCGGCCGCTGCTGATGCTGCTGCAGGGGACCAAGGAAGTGGCCGAGGGCGACCTCTCGCCCAAGCGCGAACTGAAAAGCCGCGACGAGCTCGGCATGCTCACGCAGCAGTTCAACCAGATGACGCGCCAGCTGGCCGAGGCGCGGCTGGCGGTGGAAGAGAACCGCACCGCGCTGGAGCAATCGAAGGCCTACCTGGAAAGCGTGCTGCAGAACCTGACTGCCGGCGTGCTGGTGTTCGACCGCCGTTTTGTGCTGATTACCGCCAATCCCGGCGCGGAGCGCATCTTCCGCCAGCCGTTCGGCGCGGTGCTGGGCCTGCCGGTTGAGCACATTCCTGGCATGGGGCCGTTCGGCGAGATCGTGCGCCAGGCCTTCTCGGACCAGAACACCAGCGAGGTGCTGGGCGGCGCCGAGCACTGGCAGAAGCAGATCGAGCTGCCACAGGGCGAGGAACAGCCGCTTACGCTGCTGGTGCGCGGCGCACGCCTGCCCGGCGGCGAGCGCGATGAGCCCGGCTACGTGATCGTCTTCGACGATATCTCCGATGTGATTTCCGCTCAACGCTCGGTGGCCTGGGGCGAGGTGGCACGGCGCCTTGCGCACGAGATCAAGAACCCGCTGACACCGATCCAGCTCTCGGCCGAGCGCCTGCAGATGAAGCTCTCGCCCAAGCTCGAAGGCACCGACGCCGATGTGCTCAAGCGTGGCGCCGCCACCATCGTCAACCAGGTGGCCGCGATGAAGCGCATGGTCGATGACTTCCGCGACTACGCGCGCACGCCGCCCGCGGTGCTGCAGTCGCTGCAGCTCAACAGCCTGGTGGCGGAGGTGCTGCACCTGTACGGCATTGATGATCCCGCGGTGCACGAGCACCCGGTGATCCATCCGACGCTGGGCAGCGCGCTGCCCGAGATCAAGGGCGATCCGACGCAGTTGCGCCAGGTCATCCACAACCTGCTGCAGAACGCACAGGATGCCGCCGCCGAGAACGTCGCGGCCGGTAGGGCGGCGCCCCATATCACTCTGCACACCGAGACTGTAGAATACAAAGATTCTGCCGGCGAAAACCGCCAGGCCGTCAAGCTCACCATTGCGGACAATGGTCCCGGTTTTGCACCACGAATCCTGAGCCGTGCGTTCGAGCCCTACGTGACCACGAAAGCCAAGGGCACGGGTCTGGGGCTCGCGATGGTAAAGAAGATCATTGACGAACACGGCGCGCGAATCGAGTTGCGCAATCGCATGGAAGGTGCGGAGATCGTCGGTGCGCAGATCTCGATCCTGTTCGTTAAACTGACATAGTCAACAATGGCGTCCGGTCCCGGAACGCTGCGGTGGGGTTAAGAGGGGAAGTATGGCAACGATCCTCGTAGTCGATGACGAAATGGGAATCCGGGAGCTGCTCTCGGAGATCCTCAGCGACGAAGGCCACGTGGTCGAACTCGCGGAGAACGCGCTGCAGGCGCGCGAATACCGCGCGGCGGGTACGCCCGACCTCGTGCTGCTCGATATCTGGATGCCCGATACCGATGGCGTGACCCTGCTCAAGGAATGGTCCGCGCAGGGACAGCTGACGATGCCCGTCATCATGATGTCGGGCCACGCCACCATCGACACGGCGGTCGAGGCGACCAAGATCGGCGCACTCAATTTCCTTGAGAAGCCGATCGCACTGCAGAAGCTGCTGTCCGCGGTCGAGCAGGGCCTGGCCCGCGGCATCGAACGGCCGCGCAGCAGCGCGGCCACCACCGCCGCGCCCGCCACGGCACCGTCGGCCGAGTCCGGTTCGGCCGACGCCATGCCCGAGACCACCGCCGAGGCCGCCCCCAACGGCAACCCCGCGCGCGTGCCCGAGGCCGAGATGCAGTTCTCCTTCGACATGCCGCTGCGCGAAGCGCGCGACCTGTTCGAGCGCGCCTACTTTGAATACCATCTGCTGCGCGAACACGGCAGCATGACCCGCGTGGCCGAGAAGACCGGGCTGGAGCGTACCCACCTGTACCGCAAGCTCAAGCAGCTCGGCGTCGAGCTGGGCCGCAACAAGCCCGAGCCGGCCGAGCAATAAGGCAGTGACGCACATGACGCTTGACTGACCAAAAAAGTCCAGTTATAGTTTCGCTTCTTTGGCCCGGTAGCTCAGTCGGTAGAGCAGAGGATTGAAAATCCTTGTGTCGGCGGTTCGATTCCGTCCCAGGCCACCAGACAAATCAAGGGGTTACAGCGCATCGCGTTGTAGCCCCTTGTCCGTTTTGGGCGCCATGTAACACCGCATGTAAGCGGTTTGCGTCGACGGCTGGCTCAGTCGGTCGCTGCCCGCAGAACGGCGCATTCGAAAACCGCCGCAGGCTGCCAGGTCAGTGGTGGGCCCGTTCCGAGACGGGGCTCTCTCATGTCCCCTACCTCAGATGGATTGGCGTCCGCGAAATCGGTTGGCGACCTTTCCTTGCGCTGGCTCGCGGCTAACCCCTGCTGCTTCACCGGGGGGCCTAATAGGGGCGTGGGTGTCAATTGGCTTCTAGGGTTGGGAAAATTCCCCGAGCAGCCGTTGATGTAGCAAATGCTTTGGCTTCGGCCCGTGCGAGACGAAGACCGGCAGCCATTGCCTCCGTTTGGAGCGAATCCTGTAGCGCATCCAGTGCTCGGCGTGTTGCTTCGCCAGTAGTCGTATCTTCATGCCTTGCCTCAAAGAAACATGCCCGAGCCTTCGCGCCGGGCTTTCGGCTGCACACCTACAGATGCAGTTTGGCGTCCAACCATTCGAGATAACGCTGCGCTGATTCCACGTGCGCCCACGCGGTGGTACGACTACCGTGGCTTGTTCCCGGGCAGCAGGAAGGCGGGCACGCGGACCGTCGTTTTCGCCAACACGACACAGCGCATCGACTTCGCCGACCGCCGTTTGCTCAAGGTGCGTATTTTCATGGCCACAGCAAGGAGGTGGGGGATAGCACATTCGCAAGCATACCCTGCCCTTACGATCGAATCATGCGCAGAAGTCCGCTGTGCGGCCAAGACCAATGTGGGTAGGCCTGCTTACGCAACCTGGAGCTGAACGTGCCTGCAAGTCCCATTTTCCGTTTCGACTGGACGCAAACTGTCACAGTCCCCATCAGGCGCGTTGGCGAACGCTGGGAATGCTTCTACGGCGGGGATGTGCCCGTTGAGCAGGGCGCGCTGGCCGAACTGACCATCCGCACCGCCGAAATCACGGATGAATTGTTCATCGCCCGCATGACCCAGACGACAAAGGTCAAAATCCTGGAAGAGGGCACGCCCCTGATGGTCGCATTGAGCGACCGCAGTTTCCCTAAGAAGACGCCATGGCCGGACGTCGCCCCGGAAGACGTCCCGCAAGGCACGACACGCTTCGAACGCATTGTGATCGGCCCGCCCGAAGCCAAACACCCCCGCACAAAGGCCGCCCGCCTCTTCATTGGCCCGCCCGAGTCAGGAGGGCTGTGGCTGCGACTCAAGGGCCTCGAGCGGTCAGAGTTGACGTGTAGCACTGTCCTGATGCCGGATGGCTTGCAATCGAACTCCGCGGTGAGCCTGAACCATGCATTCACGCTACTTTCGAAGACGTATGAGACGCACCGCATCTCCAACACCGGCAACGTCTACAGGCACTGCTTCTACCAGGAGTCCGACGACCGCTGGTATCCGCTGGATGACTTACGCACTGGCGTACGAGCACAAAGCGAACGGACGCTTATCAATGCTGCGTGGAGTCAAATCGAGCAAGCACTTGGCTGGCGGCCAGTGACGGAAGGGCGCAGAAAAAAGAAATGACCTAAAACGGAGCAGCGTCTGACTGCGCGAATGGCCACAGATGGGTCGGTGGCGCCAAGCGATACGACGCTGAGTGGGATTCGCCTGGCTGGCGCGGTGGAATTTGTTCACCCCCGCCAGCCGGTTTGCGCGCCGCGCTGCCAACCTGCGCTTTGCGCCGACTGACGTGACGATGCTCCGTTCAGGGTCGACGGAGGAAGTCGGGGAGGGGGTCGGGGAGGGTGACGGGCGCTTCGCCGCCGGGCTCTCTGGCGTAGGAAAGGATGGTGCCGTCCGCAAGGTGGACGCACTCAACACCGGTGCGCAGCAGAAACGCGGGGATGCTGGTGTCGTCGGGGTCGACTTTTCCCGGGGACCGGACAAGGAACTCGACAGGTTGGTCAAGGTCGCGCCAGTCGGGCTGGCGGCTGACGAGGCCGACCTCATTATCGAGCGCGTCCCGCGTACCTTCCGGACGCACGACCGGACCAAGGTTCGTCCGTTGGGCACGTGTGCGGAGCTTCCGCCGAAGGTACAGGCCAGCTATCAGCGCGAGCACTGCTAGGGCGCCAACGATGCCAAGAGCGTTCATGACGGCATGTGTCTATCCAAGTGACCCAACCATCCTAGCATGACTGGATATGAGGCGACGGCTTGTGGAACGGCCTGATTGCCTTCGATCAACCGGGCAACGCCTTGGCCGCCGGTGCCGCTAAGGGCGCCGTAGCGACCATATTGCTTAGTTCAAGGCTTTCAGCACAAAGGGCAGGGCACCCAAGACGAAAAAACCGACAGAGAGCCAGCCGAATACTTCTGCCAGCCTAAAGTACGGCTCACCGGACCTTACATCCTGAAGCAGCCTCTCCGCGGCATCGAAAACAGTCTTGGGTGCGGTCCACTTGTGGGCCGATTCGTCATACGTGCGAATCCGGGTCAGCAGTTCAGCACGGCGCTTGTCATGCCCGCGGTGGTTCATGTACATATCCGCGAGAGCAAAGAGTAAGCCAAGGCTAAATGAGACCTCTGCTGGGATCGGGCCGATCGGTGGAAGTGGTTTGCTTGTAGCTGCCAGAGCAGCCGCGCCCGTGAGCCCCGCGCTATTGACGAATGCCAAATGCTTGACCGTCTCAAGGACCCATGAATCCGACTGCCCTGATTGCTCTTTGTGCCAATCGACAGCCACTTTTCGCATGTCTGCTCGGTAAGCATCGATACTCCGACGGAGTTCGCTTGGGGAGGGCTGTTCTTGAGACATTTGCGCAAAGTGAAGTAGCTGAGGTGAGAAGCGTCGCTTGCGGCGCTAATTATCGCTTAAACCGCTCCGGCGGTACCATGCCCGGCCGCTTGACCTTCACCCAGTCGCGTGACCGATCGCCGGCCTGATACGTCGAGCCGGCTCGCTTGCCTACAACTCCCTCCAGACCCAGCGCCAAGGCAGGGCCGTACAGCCAGGCTCCATCCTCGACGCTGTCCAGGAACCGCAGACTCACATCCGCCGGCCCGATCAACTTCCGCAGGGCCGGCTTCCGACGCTCCAGCGGCTGCCCACGCAGATCCTTTCCTTTGCCGACCAGCAGGTCGAACACGCCGTAGACAACGGGGTCGCGCCGCGATTGTAGGAAACCGGAATTAGCCGGACTACAAAACAGTTTGCTGGACTGGAAATCCGGAATTAGGCGGACTGGCGTGCAATCCCGGGACGCTGAGCCAAGACTTGGGCGGTTCCGGTTCACCGGCGCCCTTTGGCTGACGGAAGCGAGAGAGTGGGTCACCGCACCTCGCTATCCTAGCCCGCGACCGCGATGCCTGGCGGGCTCGGGCGGATCGACGCTTTGACGTCGAAGCTCTCATCCATGCGTGCGTTCCGGATGCCGCCACTTGCAATCTAGGTGTTGTGGCCGACGCGATCCGGGAGTGGTTCGATAGTTTCGAGGACGGCATTCCGACATTGCGGATGGCGTCGCAAGATCGATGAAAAGGCCCGCACCGGGGCTACGACACTCGTCAGCGTCGGGAACCGGCTGAACGATTCCATCAAGCTGTTGCATCGACCGGTTGAATCCGCAACCCGTATCGGCCAGTTGTGTCGGCCCTCTATCCGCCCAAAACCGGATGGGAAGAAGACACTCAGGAATAATCAAGGCAGTCAGCGTTCGTCCGCGCCGCGCGCACCCTTAAGCCGTTTGAGAAACCATCGACCCGCAGGGCCGGGCGGTGTGTCTTTCCGATACACCGCAAACATGGCAATCGGTGGCGTATGCGGTTGAAAGGCCTCGATCCGCAAAGGAATCAGAGTGCTGGCATCTAGGTCCGCCTGGACCATCGCCATCGGCATGTGACCCCACCCGAAGCCAGCACGCAAGAACGCATGCTTTGCGCCCAGATCCGCAAGCCGCCAGATCTGAGGCGAGAAAACGCCGAATGTCGAGCCTTCTGTGAGCGTCGTGCGGTCGGTGAGCACCAACTGCACATGGTCGTTCAAGTCGCGGGGCCGGATAAGTCCCTTGTGGGACGCCAGGGGGTGTGACGGCGCAGCGACCGTGACCATGGCTACGTCCAACAGCTTCTCCGCCTCCAGCACCTCCGGAACCGCCGGCATCGAACCGCTAATGCCAAGCCGGCAAGCCTGTCCCAGCACAGGTTGCATGACGGCGCCAAGCGCCTCGACGTAGAGCCGCAGCGGTGTATGAGGAAATGCCTTCCGGAATGCGCCGACGGCATCGGTCAACGATGCCATGGGGTACATGACATCCACGACGACCGACAACTCGGGCTCCAGCCCGTCGGCAATGGCTCGCGCTTTCGATTTGAAACCGTCCATGCCGCTCACCACCAGGCGAGCCTGTGCCAGCAGGGCGGCCCCTTCCTCCGTCAGCCGAGGATAGCGGCCGTTGCGATCGAAGAGCTGAACGCCGATCTGCCCCTCCCGATTGGCCAGCGTATGGCTGACAACCGACTGCGCACGCCTGAGTTTGCGGCCCGCAGCGGAAAAGCTGCCTTCGTCGGCGGCGGCAATGAATGTGCGGAGCTGGTCCAACGAGACAGCATCGAGCATGTATCTACCATATAGATGGATGTTATCTAGAGATATAGGCTTCCTGGATAGGTGTCAAGTCTCTAATCTTCGTACATCCACTCTTTGAAAAGGATGATCAACATGAACTCGAACCTCAATGCCCACCCGGCAATTCCTGCCATCGGCCGCATCTTCATCGCTGCCATCTTTCTCATCAGCGGCATCGGCAAGCTGATGGCGCCTGGCGCCACGATGGCGTACATCGGCTCGCTGGGACTGCCCGCCCCTGCGCTCGGCTTGGTGGGCGCCCTGGTACTGGAACTGGCTGGTGCCGTGCTCCTGGTGGTCGGCTATCGGACTCGCCTGATCGCCCTGCTGTTGGCGGCCTACGCCGTGGTGACCGCGCTGATCTTCCACCATGCGCTGGCAGACCAGAATCAGATGTTCCACTTCCTGAAGAACCTCGCCATGGCCGGTGGCTTGTTGCAGGTCGTGGCGTTCGGCGCCGGCGCGTTCAGCCTGGACAACCGTCGCGCGCTGGCCGAGCGGGTCATCGCCTAATCGCGGGCACCAAAAGAGGAAATGCATCATGACCATCGCAACAGAACTTTTGCAACAGCACCTCCAGTGGCTGGTTGACGACAACCAGCAATGGCAGGAATTGATTGCTGACGACATCGTGTGGGATCTGCCCTATGCACCGAGCCTTGGCCATCCGTTGCAACTTGACGGCCGGGAGTCCGTGCTACGGCACGTGAGCTGGTTCGTCGGCGCGGTCAAGGACTTTCGCTTCTTCGATACGGTGGTCACCGCCACCGACGACCCCCAACATGCCATCGCCCGCGTGCGGGCCGAAGGGTTGATCGCTGCAACCGGGCGGACCTACCGGCAAGAGTACGTGGTCTTCCTGACCGCGCGTGACAGACGGATTGTCCATTTGCGGGAGTATTTCGATCCGGTACAGGCCGCGCTTGCCCTAGACGCTCCGATTGTGGGCGTCCCTTCGAGGAGCATCTGATGAAAGCCATACAAGTCGCTGCCTATGGCGGCCCGGACGCCATGACCCTCGCCGAACTGGACGATCCCGTTCCCGGCGATAACGAGGTCCTGATCGATGTCGCCGCTGCCGCAGTGAATCCGATCGACTGGAAGATCGTCAGTGGCGCCATGAAAGCGTTCATCCCGCTTCCCTTGCCCTTCACACCCGGCGTGGATGCCGCCGGCACCGTCGTCGCAGTCGGGCGCAACGTCACCACGCTGGCGCCGGGGGATGAGGTCATGGGGTTCATTGGCATCGTCGGCGCCTATGCCACCCGGGCTGTGGTGGATGCCAGCCGCCTGGCGCGCAAGCCAGGGCGGCTGAGTTTCGCCGAGGCGGCCGCGATGCCCGCAGCGACGCTGACGGCCTGGCAGGCGCTGCACGAACACGGTGCGTTGCAGGCCGGTCAAACGGTCCTGATCCATGCCGCGGCGGGCGGCGTGGGGAGCGCGGCAGTGCAACTGGCGAAGCTGGCCGGCGCGCACGTCATCGGCACCGCTTCGGCTGGCAATCGCGAGTACGTGCAAAGCCTCGGTGCGGCGGCGTTCATCGACTACCGCGCGCAGGATTTTGCGGAGCAAGCCTCCGAGGTCGATCTGGTGCTCGACCTCGTCGGCGGCACAACGCAGGCGAGGTCGTGGTCGGTGCTGAAGCGCGGCGGCACTCTGGTTTCCACCGTCAGCAAGCCGGATGCCGAGCGCGCCGGCAACCCGGCACAGGTAACCGGCAGGCATTTCGCGACCCGTGCCGATGGCCCGCTGCTTGCCGCGCTGGCCGCGCTCCATGCGTCCGGCGAGGTGCGCACCCATGTCGATTCGGTCTTTCCTCTTCAAGAGGCAAGCCGTGCCCTGGCAAGGAGCATGGGCGGCCACGTACGGGGGAAGGTGGTTCTGGATGTGGCCGCCTAGCGAGCGCCTAGGTACCGAAGCGGACCGCCGGCGAGAGCGTGAATGATTCGCGCATGTCACGCACTTCCTCGACCGGCGTCCGGCCAAACAGGCGCTTGAACTCCCGGCTGAATTGGGACGCGCTTTCGTAGCCGACGCGTCCCGCTGCCGCCGCTGGCAGCCGCTTCCGCAGCCGCCACTTCGCGCATCAGCCGCTCCAACGAGCTTTCTTCCTTCGCCTTGGCATCGATGCCGTAGGCTTCGCGCTCCAGCTTGATGAGGTTCGCCAGCGTGCGCGACAGCGATTCCAGGCTCTGCACGTTGCCCGTGCCCCCTCGGCTCAACGCCAGTGATCAAAGTCAAGGTCGCCTCACGCGTGCAGGCCCATCTTGACGACTTGCCTCGCAAGTAGCCGGACGTCGCTTGCACCGACCGGCGCAACGCAATTTCTGTATAGGCAAATATTCCTTGCCTTGCCAATTTAACGCCCATACAATAAATAGATGCCGCTTGTGTTCGATCCGGTCAAGGATCTGGCCAACCAGATCAAGCATGGCGTAGCGCTGACACTGGCCGAAGCGTTTGAGATGGACGGTGGCGCTGATCCGGGACGATCTGCGCTTTGCATACGGTGAAGGGCGCATGGTCGCTACCGGCCTGATCGGCAACCGTGTGTTTGTGATGGTCTACACGATGCGAGGCGAAACGATGCGCGTCATCAGCCTGCGCAAAGCCAACCGCCGCGAGGTATTGAAGTATGTCGACGAAACGCAGGATCCATATCCCGACTGACACCGAGGGCAAGGCGCTGACGCGCGCCGCGCAGGCAGACCCCGACAACCCGCCGCTGACCGATGCCGAACTGGCGCGCCTGCGGCCCGCGCGGGAAGCGCTGCCCAGGCTGGTCGGCGACAAGGCGGCACAGGCATTGCTGCGGCCCCGCGGCCGGCCGGCGCTGCCGCCGGATCAGCGCAAGGTCACGCTGAACATGCGTGCCGACCGTGATGTCGTCGAGGCGTTCAAGGCCACCGGTGAAGGATGGCAGACCCGCATCAACGATGTGCTGCGTGCCTACGCCAAATCGCACCGCATGCTGCCCCGTAGCTGACCACCGCAGACCGGTGGTTTGTGCAACGCGCAACAGCCAACCCAGAAGTAAATATCTTCTACTTGGCAGCCGATCTATGTATCTCTACGATGCCCTGACACGCTGCCGCCCGGCGGCGCGTACCGAGCCGGCCAAGCCGCACCCATAACGCGGACACCCGGTCCAGGGCTATTACTTTCTTACCCGGGGGTCTGATGGATACGTTGATCGGGACAGACAACCGCTGGCCGCCGCAGACTGCGGGCGACGAGCGCGGATTGTGGAAGAGCACCATGGCCGCGGCCAGCCACGCGCTGGGGGCGGCGGGGCGGGTGCAGCAGGCGGTCTCGCAGACGCTGAAGCTGCAGCACAAGATCCGTGCGCTGCGCGACGAGCTGCACCAGATGGAGGCCGAGCGCGACGTCTACCGCGAGCTGCATGCGCGCACGGTCGAGGAGCTGCACCAGGCGATCGACCGCAGCCCGGCAGAGATCCGGCGGCTGCGTGCAGAGACCGAGGCCATGCAGGTGCGCCACCGCGCCTACAAGCTGCTGGTGCAGCACTACATGCGCCTGGGCACGCCGATCGATCCCGCGGCATTTGCCGAGCAGCGCGGCCGCGTGCAGCAGCACATCCTGTTCCAGCGCCGCAAGGGCATTCCGGTGGCACAGATCAGCGTCGAGGACATCGCGTTCCTGCTGCGCTGAGGCGCAACGCTACGACGCCGGCGCGGGCAGCCGGTCGTCGCTGACGACGCGGTTGCGGCGGTGCTGCCTGGCATCGTCTAGGTGCCGGTCCGCAACCGCCAGCAAGGCATCAAGGGCCAGCGGCACGCCCACCTCGGATTCCGCCACGGCGGCGGCGCAGCAGCGATTCGAAACCCAGTGTCAGCACACAACAAAGTCGCCGCGCATTGACGCACCCGGGCCCAGACGGAACACTGTCGCGAGGCGCGCGCACCCCCTGCGCGCCGGTCTTGCCACTGTTCCGCCACTGTTCGAGGCGTCGTCTCAGGCGACGTTGTCCATCTTGCCGCTGCACCTTCTCCCCGCCGTTTTTGCCGCCGGTTTTTCCGCACGCTTGCGGCCGGTCCCTTGCCACGTCCGTGCGCCGCTGCACAGCGCCGGCACAGCGCAGCGATGAGTACGCTGGCACGCCGCCTGGTGGCGGAAGGTCTCGGCACCGCCCTGCTGGTGGCGATCGTGGTGGGTTCGGGCATCCGTGCCGAGCGCCTCGCCGCCGGTGATACCGCGCTGGCGCTGCTGGCCAATTCGCTGGCGACCGGTGCCGGGCTGGTGGCCTTGCTGGTATCGCTGGGCCCGGTCTCGGGCGGGCATTTCAACCCGGTGGTCAGCCTGTCGGCGCTGCTGCAGGGCACGCTGGCGCCGCGCGATGTGCTGCGCTATGTGCTGGTGCAGGTGGCGGGCGGAGTCTGCGGCGTGCTGGCCGCCCATGCGATGTTCGGCGAGCCGGCGCTGGCCTGGTCGGCGCAGAGCCGCACCGGCGCAGCGATGTGGTGGAGCGAGTGCGTGGCCACCTTCGGCCTGGTCGGCGTGGGCATCGGCACGTTGCGCAGCCGGCCGCAGCTGGTGCCGTTCGTGGTGGCAGGCTATATCACCGCGGGCTACTGGTTCACGTCGTCGACCTCGTTTGCCAACCCGGCGCTGACCATCGCCTGCGCGCTGACCGATACCTTTACCGGGATCCGGCCGCAGGACGTGCCGGGCTTCGTGCTGGCCCAGATCGGCGGCGGGCTGAGCGCCACGCTGCTGTTCCACTGGCTGTGCCGCAAGCCCGCTGCGGCCACCACCGCTGCCACGGCGCAGGCCGACTGGCGCGCTGCGCCCGCCAGCGCCCCTACCAGCGCCGATTGAGCTGCACGCCGAAGATCGAGCCGCCCGCCTGCGAGGCCCACGCGTCGGCCGGCGCGGTGTACCCGATGCCTTCGACGTCGCTGGCGCGGCTGTAGGTGTAGAAGGCGCGCAGGTTGGCATTGCCGGCCGACTTGCCCAGCGTCAGCGTGGGCGCCACGGTCAGCGCGGTGCGCTGGCCGCTGACGCCGAAGCCGGACGAGATCTGGTCGTGCGAGACCTCGAAATTCAGGCGGAACTGGTTGCTCGCTATGTAAGCAGGACGCAAGCGCGTGGTGGTCCACTGCAGCGTGCCGAGCGGCGACCGGTCGAACTGCAGGCTTTGCTCCACCGCGCCGCTCAGCCCTGAACGGCCCTTCCATTCCATCGATTCCGCCACGCGCGTGCGCGACAGCGCCGGTCCCATGCCGGTGTAGCCGCTCATGGCGTTGCGCGATCCCGATCCGAACTGCACCCCGAGGCGGTTGGTGCCGAACAGCACGCCTTTCTGCTCATGCAACGCAGACGCCCACCATGCACCGCCGTTGTCTTCCACCAGCGGCTGCGCCTCCACCCGCGTGAAGCCGAGCTGGACCGACCCCTGTTCGTTGGTGTTGATGGGCGCGGTGCGCAGCGAGTGGTAGCTGGGCAGGTTCTGGCCGTTCTGGTCGGCGCGCGCGGTGTACTGGTAGCTCAGGCCGATATCGCCGATCACCTTGGCGTTGTCCACGCCGAAGCGCATCGCCGTGGAATTGGGCGGCAGCAGGCCGGACGACAGCAGGAACGGCGCATTGTCGCGCCGGCCGGCCCACATGGTGGCGCCGTCCAGCACTGCCAGGCCGCTGACGGCGGTATAGAACTGCGGCACCAGGGCATAGGGATCGATCGCCGCGGGGCGGCCATTGACCGTGGTGGCGTCGGTGCCGCGCGCCTGCGCGATCAGCATCACCTGCGCGCCGCCGTCGAGGTCCAGCACCGATTCGCGGATCTTGACCTCACCAGCGCTGCGGCAGGCCAGGCCGTTGCCGATGCCGGTGGAGAGCGCGCCGCCGGGGCAGGCGCGCATGGTGGCCGGGCGTTCCTCGGCCGCGGCGCGGCCGCTGTAGCCGAGGCGCCACACGGAATCCCCGGCGGGGTCGTCAGCGGGCAGTTGCGAGTGCAGCACCGGCGGGGCGTCTGGCGGGGTGCCACCGGTGGCGCTGTCCGCCGGCTGGGCAGGCGCCTCGGCCTGGAACTGGCCGAGGCGGGGCGGGAACAGCACCAGTGGCGGCGGCTGCTGGGGTGGCGGTTCGGGCGGGCCGACGAAATTGGGATCGGCAGCCGGGCTGGTGCCGGCCAGGGTTGCCGGCGCGCTGCCGTCAGGCGGCACGGCAGGCTGGGCAGCCAGCTCGCCCGTGGTGCCTTGCGCCGGTGCCGCCGGCACGGTCACGCTGGCCGCGGGTGCCGCGTCGCCGGCAATCAGCGCCGCCAGCGGGTCCTCCGTGCTTGCTGTGGCCGGCTTGGCAGGCCGGGCGGCTTGCGCCGCATCCGCGGTCACCACCGGCGGCACCGCCGGGCGCGGTTCGATGCGCGGCGGCGGCGTGGTGGCACTGGTGGTCGCATCCCCGGTCTGCGCGCACGCGGCCAGGCCCCACGCGGCCAGCACGGCAAAGCCGAGGCGGCGCAGGGGCAGGCCACCGCCTCCGGCAGGGCCGGCAGGGCCGAGACAGAGCGGTGTGGCGGGAATTCGACGGGAGACTGGCGGCAATTCGGACAGTAATTCAGGCAAGCAACAACGATGGCCGGAGCAGGCAAGGGCTCCGGAGGCGGGACTGTTTTTTATCAGCCGACCCATTTGACCGCAAGCCGGGTTACAAAATCCATCACACTATGCGACGTCTCACAATGCGAAAAAACCCCGGATATGGCGCCATTGACTAGCGAAAACCCGCACTTGGACGGTACCCCGTGGCGAAAGAGCCACCGCTATAATCGGCTGGCTTGTCTTTCGGGTAAGACAGCCCTTTGCCGTGGGCCGCGCGTCAGGCGCCCGGCATGCAGGGCACGCCGCCGTGCCCGTTCGCAACAGGCACAGCGTTGCGCAAGCCGCTGTACCCGGCGGCTGGTGCGTCACGGTCCGGCCCGCGGCATCATGCAAGCCGCGCGCCTGCATCCGAATCAATATCTATAAGAGGAGAAGTGGAGATGGAACGTCGTTCCTTCCTGTTGAAAGCGTCGGCCGTGGCCGCCACCGGGGCACTGGCCGCGTGCGGCAAGAGTGAAGAGAAGGCAGCGCCTGCCGCCGCCAGCGGCCCGGCAGCGCCGGCCGTGGTCGGCAGCAACCCGGCCGTGGAATGGCGCCTGGCCTCGAGCTTCCCCAAGTCGCTCGACACCATCTTCGGCGGTGCCGAGCTGCTGTCGGCCCGCGTCAAGGAACTGACCGACGGCAAGTTCAACATCAAGGTGTTTGCCGCCGGTGAAGTCGTGCCGGGCCTGCAGGTGCTGGACGCGGTGCAGAACAACACCGTGCAGATCGGCCACACCGCCGGCTACTACTACTTCGGCAAGAACCCGACGCTGTGCTTTGACACCACCGTCCCGTTCGGCCTGACCGCACGCCAGCAGAACGCCTGGATGCTGCAGGGCAACGGCATGAAACTGATGCGCGAGTTCTTCAAGGAATACAACGTCATCAACTTCCTGGGCGGCAACACCAATGCACAGATGGGCGGCTGGTTCCGCAAGGAAATCAAGACCGTGGCCGACCTGCAGGGCCTGAAGTACCGCATCGCCGGCTTTGCCGGTGTGGTGCTGTCGCGCCTGGGCGTGGTGCCGCAGCAGATCGCCGGCGGCGACATCTATCCTGCGCTGGAAAAAGGCACCATCGACGCGGCCGAATGGGTGGGCCCGTACGATGACGAGAAGCTGGGCTTCTACAAGGTCGCGCCGTACTACTACTACCCGGGCTGGTGGGAAGGCAGCGCGCAGCTGTCGTTCTACGCCTCGGCCACCGAGTTTGGGAAGCTGCCGGCGCTGTACAAGCGCGCGCTGGAAACCGCCACCATCGAGGCACACACCACCATGATGGCCAAGTACGACACGGTCAACCCGCAGGCGCTGGCCCGATTGCTGGAAAACGGCGTCAAGCTGCGCCCGTTCTCCAAGGAAATCATGGAGGCCTGCTTCAAGGCGACCCAGGAATCCTACGCTGACGAAACCGCCAAGAACCCGTCGTTCAAGAAGATCTACGACGACTGGCGCGTGTTCCGCAACAACCAGGCCGCCTGGTTCAACGTGGCCGAGCAGGGCTTCGCCCAGTTCAGCTTCGCGCGCAAGCTGTAAGCGGCACACGGCTCTGGTCCGTCCGCGGCCTGCCGCAAACCCCATGTTCCCTCGGGAGCATGGGGTTTTTTGTTGGCCACGGCACGCGGGCGCCCGCCGGGCGGGGATCGCGCGGCGCCGGTAGAATCGCCGGCATCTACCGGAAATCCCTATGCAACTCGGCATTCTCTACGCCCTCCTGGCCTACGTCATCTGGGGGCTGCTCCCGCTCTATATCAAATCGCTGCCCGGCATTGCACCGCTGGAGATCCTGCTGCACCGGATGGTGTGGTCGCTGGTATTCCTCGGCCTGATCCTGACGTGGCGGCACCAGTGGGCGTGGCTGGGCCGGGTGCTCAAGGACCGGCGCCTGCTGCTGTCGTTCGCCGCCAGCGCGGCGCTGCTGTGCGCCAACTGGTTTCTCTATATCTGGGCGGTGTCGGCCAACCGCGTGGTCGATGCCAGCCTGGGCTACTTCATCAACCCGCTGTTCAGCGTGCTGCTGGGCGTGGTGTTCCTGCACGAGCGGCTGCGCCTGGTGCAATGGCTGTCGATCGCGGTAGCCGCGGCCGGGGTGGCCTGGCTGACAGTGGCGGCAGGCCAGCTGCCGTGGATCGCGCTGGGGCTGGCGGCCAGCTTCGGCGGCTATGGCCTGCTGCGCAAGACCGGCGCGCTGGGTGCGCTGGAAGGGCTGTCGCTGGAAACGCTGCTGCTGTTCCCGCTGGCCGCAGCGGCGCTGGCCTGGCTGTTCGCCACCGGCCAGGACAGCTTCACTCACGCAGCGCCGGGTACGCAGTGGCTGCTGCTGCTGGCCGGGCCGGTGACGGCGGTGCCGCTGCTGTTCTTTGCGGCCGGTGCGCGGCGCATTCCGCTGTCGCTGCTGGGCCTGCTGCAGTACACCGGGCCGACGCTGCAGCTGCTGCTGGGCGTGTGGCTGTGGAACGAGCCGTTCCCGGTGCAAAAGCAGGTCGGCTACGCGCTGATCTGGCTGTCGCTGGCCTTGTATGCGGCCGAGGGGCTATGGATGAATACGCGGCAGAAGCCCGCCACCATCCAGTCGATCAATGAAACGAACTAAAAAGCAAACCATTTCATTCATCGCGCGGATAACCGATACGGTGCCTGGCCACCATGTCTGCCCCGCCTGATGCCACGCCCGCGGTCCAGCGCAAGATCATTCATTGCGACTGCGACTGTTTCTACGCCTCGGTCGAGATGCGCGACGACCCGTCGCTGCGCGGCCGCCCGATGGCCGTGGGCGGCTCGCCCGACCGGCGCGGGGTGATTGCCACCTGCAACTACGAAGCGCGCGCCTTTGGCGTGCGTTCGGCAATGCCATCGGCACAGGCGGTCAAGCGTTGTCCGGACCTGCTGATCGTGCGCCCGGCGATGGACAAGTACCGCGAGGTTTCTCGCCAGATCTTCGCGATCTATCGCGAATACACCGCGCTGGTCGAACCGCTGTCGCTGGACGAGGCCTACCTGGACGTAAGCCTTTGCACCCGCCACGCCGGCAGCGCCACCCGCATCGCCCAGGAAATCCGCCAGCGTGTGCGCGATGAAGTGGGTGTGACGGTATCGGCCGGGGTGGGCCCGAGCAAGTTCGTGGCCAAGATCGCCAGCGACTGGAACAAGCCCGACGGGCTGTTCGTGGTCAAGCCGGCGGCAGTCGATGGCTTTGTCGCCGCGCTGCCGGTGGAGCGCATCCACGGCGTAGGCAAGGTCACCGCGGCCAAGCTGCGGCGCCTGGGTGCCGAGACCTGCGGCGACCTGCGGCCGTGGTCGCCGGACCGGCTGCACCGCGAGTTCGGTGTCTTCGGGGCGCGGCTCTACAAGCTGTGCCGCGGCGTCGACGAGCGCGAGGTCACGCCCGAGCGCGAGCGCAAGTCGATCAGCGTGGAAGAGACCTATGCCGACGACCTGCCCGACCTGCAGGCCTGCATGGCCGAGCTGGAATCGCTGATCGCCATGCTCGAAGCGCGCATTGACCGGGCACAGGCACACGACACCATCGACAAGCTGACCGTGAAGCTGCGCTTCTCTGACTTCCGCCAGACCACGGTGGAATGCCGCGGCCACGCACCGGACCGCGCCGTCTATGCGCGCCTGCTGGCCGAGGGCCATGCGCGCCGGGGCTTGCCAGTGCGGCTGCTGGGGGTCGGGTGGGGACCAGCGACCGGGATACATCGCAGCTGGAACTGTTCGACTGAGCGCAGGATTATTCAAGCGAATAATCAAACCGCATAAAATTATGATTCCACGATAAATCGCATCAATAAACCAGCTACTGCAGGTCGTTGCGCATCACCAGCAGCCATGGCATATGTGAATTGGTGATGCCATCGAGCCGGCCCGAATCGCCCAGCTCGATCTCCTCCATCGACACCGACTGCTGGACGTTGCCGCCGATGGCACGCACCACGCGCGTGGCCGGATCCACGCCGACCACAATGTCGCAGTGCATGGGCGTGGTGCCGAAACCGATTTCGGCGATGTCCTCGAGATAGCGGTCGCGCCCGCGCCCGGCGCAGATGATGTCGCCGGGTCGGGGCATGGCGGGCACGGGCTCGATATGGAAGGCCGGCCTGGGCAGGATGCCGTCGCGGGCATCGACCACGTACATCGAGTGCGACTGCCCGGTCAGGAACTGGCGCTCGTCCAGCCCCGCCTTGCGCAGCACCCATGAGATAAACACCGCCGACCAGGCCCAGGATCCCTGGGTCACTTGCCGGCAGCCGGGCGCTTCGCCGACGATGCTCCAGTAGCGGCGCGCCAGGGAGCAGCCCAAGGGCGTGGCTTCCATGCCGGTGCCGTCCGGAAAGGACAGGCAGCTGGCCACGGGTGGGGGATTGCCGTTGGTTTTGGATTCGGTGTCGGTGGTGGCGGCAGCGGGCACCCCGGCCACCGCGGGGGACAGTGGCTGGGCCTCCGGGATCTCTGGCAGTGGCGCAGGCAGCTCCGGTGCGGGCACCGGGCTGTAGGTGACGCAGGACGTGTCGTCCCGGCCCAGCCGCACCACCTGCCCGCCCCAGCGGGTCCATTCCTGCGTGGCAATCTCGACGATGCGTTCGCGCGGCGTGGCGCCCGGGCGTGTCACCGGCCTTTCGGTGTCGGGCAGGGCGCGCGCCTGCGGCCGCACTGGCTCGCTGACGGTGGTGCAGGCACTCAGCAATGCCAGCGCCACGGCAACGCAAGCCGCGCGCATGGCGCCCGCAGCCTGTGGAGAAAGCTGTGGAACCAACTGTGGAAAGCGCTGTGCATAACGCTGTGGAGATCTGCGGCGCGGCGGACGGGCGAGCATGGAGGCCCCATGTGGCACGGCACCCGGTCCGGCCTGTCACGGCCACGGCTGGACGCCTGTTGGAAGACTTCGCGCGCGATCGCCCCGATGGCGGATTCAGCGATGCGGCGGATACTGCAGAAAATCAGCTTACCGCTGTGGATAACGTCCCCCGCCTGGCGCTCGCCTGCGCCCTCGGGCACCGGGCGGCGGCATGGCGGGGTCTGACAATTCGGGCCCTGCAGTGCAGCCCGTCAGGCTCACTGGTTGACAGCGTCCTTGAACTTCTGGCCTGCCTTGAACTTCACGGTCTTGGCTGCTTCGACCTTGATTTCTTCACCGGTACGCGGGTTGCGCGCCATGCGCTCGCCACGCTCGCCCTTGCTGAACGTGCCAAAGCCGATGAGGCTCAGCGTGTCGCCCTTGGCCACTGCGTCCATGATGGCCGACAGGGTCACGTTCAGTGCCTGTTCCGCCTTGGCCTTGGTCAGACCGTCCACCCCGGCTGCGATAGCGTCGATCAGTTCGGTTTTCGTCATGCTTCACTCCGTATCGAGTTGATAAAACACAGGCGTCCGCATGCCGGGCGGCCTGGCTGGCACCGCTCCGGCAAAGACGCCGCGGGCCACATGATACCGTGTCGGGCAAGGCGCACCGGGAACAGATTGTTACCTGGCAGTTTCCGCGAGGCCGCGCCAGGCTGGGCTTCGCGGCAACTCGACGCAGCCGGACGCAGCCATGGCACGTGGGGGAAGGTGACGAAAGCGCCCTAAGGTGACAGGGCAGGGCACCCGGGACTCGCGCAACGCGATGGAGGCCATTGCACCTTATCCATCCCTCGCCAGAGGCTCTCAGAGGCCCTCTGCGCACGCCCAGGCGTATTGGACAGGGTTGGAGAGCCAGCGCCGGCCGCAAGCGCTTGCAGGGGCTCTGCGAGTCTCGCAGACATAAGCTGCACTATGTTGCATGTTGTCGGATCACCGGCCTGGCGGTGGACCACACGGCTATTCGGCGCATGCATGGCGCCTTGCGGATCGGTTTACGCCCCGCCTCCTCTCCTGGTGCCGGCGTATACGCGCACGTTGGTGTGATTGGGCGTATACGCCCAAGGTATACGCCCCCTTCAAACCCGAAGTCTCGCGCTATTGCAACGTTTACGGCCCTGGCTATTCGGATGATGCTTTGGACGCCTTCTCTTTTGCTGACGCGCTGCCTCGTTCTTTCGGTTTACCTTTTTCTTTCATGTATACAAATAGTAGTAGTAAGTAAACACCCGCCCCCTCTGTGGAAAACCGCGTAAACGTCTTTCTGTTCAACGGTTTACGTAAACGAGAAGTGGTCGTATCCAATGTTGGCCGAGGTGGATGACTCAGCCCGATGGGCGAGGCTGGTGCCGAACCCCCTCCGACTTATGCCTGAGGCATCCCCATGCCAGCCCCAGGCAGCCCACATCGAATCCGCGTGCTTGTCCACAGTTCGGGGCGGGGTTATCCACATGCGCGCAGGTAAACGAGCGTCGCGGTTAGGGTGAAAATGGGGGTGCCGTATACCTGTCAACTGCACCCAAAGACGTATACGGTGACGGCGCCGGCAAAGGGGAGGTGCGCCGGGGGGGGGGTGCGTATACGTGTCACGGTTGCGCCGGTATCATCCCCGATCGCGCCGGAACGCCCGGCACAGCGGGCCACTCAGGCACAACAGGCGACGAGCACGGAAAGGCAAATGGCGGACAAGGCAAAGCGCAAGGCAGCAGGCGAGGGCAAGAAGAAGACGGCGAGCGACCGGATCGAGGTGCGCCAGTCAGGCGTGCACGGCAAGGGCGTCTATGCGATCGGCCCGATCGCCGAAGGCGAACGCGTGATCGAGTACAAGGGCGAGCACATTTCGTGGAAGAAGGCGCTGGAGCGCCATCCGCACGATCCCAGCGATCCCAACCACACTTTCTACTTCAGCCTGGACGACGGCAGCGTGATCGACGCCAAGTACGGCGGCAACCGCGCGCGCTGGATCAACCATGCCTGCGAACCCAACTGCGAGGCGCGCGAGAAGAAGGGCCGCGTGTTTATCCACGCGCTGCGCGACATCGCCGAGGGAGAGGAACTGTTCTACGACTACGGCCTGGTGATCGACGCGCGCTATACCGCCAAGCTGAAGAAGGAATTCGAGTGCCGCTGCGGCAGCCCGCAATGCCGCGGCACCATGCTGGCACCGAAGGAAAAGAAGAAGGCCAAGTAAGGCGCGCGTCTCGACCCGCGCCGCTGCCAGCGCAGCAGCGGGTCAGGCCACCGATCCTGGCGGTTCGCAGGGGATCCGGATCACGAAGCGCATGGCCGGCCGCCGTTCGGGCCCGTCCGCGGCCGCCACATCGCCAGCACCCGGCACTGGCGGCACGTCCTCGATGCGGATGGTGCCCTGGTGCAGCGTCACGATCTCATGGACGATGGCCAGCCCCAGCCCGGCGCCGCCGCTGTGGGCCGCGCGCCCGCCGCCCGGTTCGGGGGCGCGGTCGCCGCGGAAGAAGCGCTTGAAGACTTCCTCGCGCCGCTGTGGCGGGATGCCGGGGCCGTTGTCTTCCACCATCACCACCGCCATGCCGCGGTGACCCATGGCCTCGCCGCCGGCGCGCACCGTGATGCGCCCGCCCGCGGGCACGTACTTCACCGCGTTGTCGATCAGGTTGGACAAGGCCTCGCGCATCAGCAGCCGGTTGCCGCGCACCACGGCGGGCGCGCTGCCGGTGAAGGTGGGGCCGGGCAGGATCTCGAAGCCCAGGTCGATGTGTTGCGCCAGCGCCTGCGGCACCCATTCGGCGCCGGTTTCGAAGGCCAGCTCGGCCAGGTCGAAGTGTTCCACCGGCCCGAGACGCTCCAGCGACAGCCCCGGCTCGGCGCGCGCCAGCGACAGCAGCTGGTTGGACAGCCGCACCGCGCGGTCGGCGGCGGTCTGCACCTCGCGCAGCGCATGCCGGGCGACTTCCAGCGAATCGGCTTGCTGGGCCCGGTCGGCATGCAGCTTGACCGCGGTCAGCGGCGTGCGCAGCTGGTGTGCCGCATCGGCAATGAACTTGCGCTGCGCGTCGAGCGCGTCGCGCAGCCGCGCCAGCAGCGCATTGAGGCCGCGGATCAGCGGCGCCACCTCGGCCGGCACCTGGGTCTCGTCCAGCGCGGCGAGCGAGCGGGCAGTCTGCCGGTTGAGCTTGTCGGCCAGGATCTGCAGCGGCACCAGCTCTTCCTTGAGCACGTGCGACAGGATCAGGCTGCCGACCAGCAGCAGCAGGATCAGCGGCACCGACACCGACAGCAGGATCTCGTTGGCGGCGGTCTCGCGCCGGTCCAGCAGCTCCGCCACCTCCACCACGATTGGCCCGCGCGCGGCCTTGCCGGCCTCGCTGGTGCCGAGTTCGTCCACCGCGGCACTGGGCAGCATCACAGGCAGCCGCACCGCGCGCACCTGGCGGCCGCTGAACCAGGCGTAGAACAGGCGCGCGTCGTGCAGCGTGGTCTGGCCGGTGCCGTAGCCCAGCCAGGTGTCCATGCCGCCGATCAGCCCGTCGGGGCCGTGGATGCGCCAGTAGATGCGGTCGGTGCCCTCGGCCTCGACCAGCGTCTGCGCGATCATCGGGATGTCCTGCTCCAGGCGCGGGCCGGCAATGCGGATCTGCTGGGCGATGTTGTTGGCCACGCCATACAGCGCGCGGTCAAACACCTGCGTGGTGTAGTGTGCCGCCAGCCAGTACGACAGCGAGCCGCTGGTCAGCACCAGCGCAAACAGCGGCGTGGCCAGTGCGCGCAGCAGGTGCACGCGCAGGCTGATGTTGGAGCCGGGGCGGGAGGCCTGGCGCGTCGCCGCGGGCATAGGGCTGGCGCCGGCGGCGTCAGCCGCGGCGGAAGATGGGGGCACGTTCCGCGTTGCGATGCGGGAGGCCGTGCGCCAGGAAACCCGGGAAGAGGTGCGGGAGCGAGGCCACATTGCCGGCTAGGCCGAAGGACGGTGCCGCGTGTCGGATGGCCGCGGCGGCCGGAGCGGTTTCATTGTCCGGCGCGGATCTGCAGCAGGTAGCCGAAGCCGCGCACGGTGACGATCTCGACATCGCTGTCCTCGAGCTTCTTGCGCACGCGGTGCACATAGACTTCGATCGCGGTGTCGCCCACGGTGTCGCCGCCCTCGCCGGCGGGGTGGGCAAAGGTGGCCAGGTGGTCCTGCAGCTGCGCCTTGCTGACCACGCGGCCCTGGCGCTGCAGCAGCAGTTCCAGCACCGCGAACTCGCGCGGCGAGAGCTCCAGCGGGCGGGCGTCGATAAACATGCGGCGGTCGTTGCCCGACAGCCGCAGGCGCCCCAGGCGCACGTCGCGCTCGGGTGCGGCCTCGCCCTGCTGGCTGCGGCGCAGCAGCACGCGCACGCGCGCTTCCAGCTCGGGCAGGGCGAAGGGTTTGATCAGGTAGTCGTCGGCGCCGGCGTTCAGGCCCGAGAGCTTGTCTTCCAGCTCGTCGCGCGCGGTCAGGATGATGACGGGGGTGGTGCGGTTGCGGGCGCGGTAGCGCGCCAGCAGGGTCATGCCGTCGATGCCGGGCAGGCCCAGGTCCAGGATGACCAGGTCGTGCTGCTCGCGCAGCAGGTGTTCGGTGGCGTAGACGCCATCGTGGACGACGCGCACCTGGTGGCCGGCGCGGGACAGGCCGGCTTCGACGCCGCTGGCAATCTGGCGGTCGTCCTCGATCAGCAGGATACGCATGGCGGCAGCTCGGGTAGGACGTTGGGCATGGCTGGAGGGAAGGCCTCTTGGCGCACACGGAAGGTGCGGGCCTGCCGCAGATTGTACTAGGCGCGGGCCCCCGCTTCCTTACGGATAGCCTACAGCTGCCCGATCCGGCTGCCGCCGTGCCCGCGCTTAGTCCGTTACCGCGTCGGCGGCGCGCTCGATGAAGTGGGCCAGATCGATGTCGCGCTGGGTGAGGCCATTGGCATCGTGCGTGGACAGCGTGATGTCGACCCGGT
This sequence comes from Cupriavidus necator, assembly GCA_022041995.1. GTDB lineage: Bacteria > Pseudomonadota > Gammaproteobacteria > Burkholderiales > Burkholderiaceae > Cupriavidus. The sequence continues at coordinate 64,312 of CP074381.1, read as the reverse complement.
TGTAGACGTTGAACCATTCCGGGTGGTGGTCGGCCTTCTCGGCCTGGATCGCCACGCGCGTCATGAAGCCGAAGGCGGCATTGAAGTCATGGAAGGTGAAGCGCTTGAAGATCGCGTCGCGGTCCGGGACGGTGGTCCAGCCGGGCAGGTCTGCCAGCAGCGTGGCACGGGCTTGCGGGGAAAGAGGGGTCATAGGGGGCTCGATCTGGTCGTAACGAAAACGAAGGCCGCAAATCATGCGGACAGCCGGCCCGCCCGCGCCGTGGCGGCGGGCATGCCGGCATTGTTTCACAAAGCGCGAAGCGGGGCAGGGCCGCCGCGGGTTTGCCGGGGAGGGTCGGATCAGATGTCTTCGGTATCGGCCCAGCCTTCGCGGGTGCCGACATTGAGCACCTGGTCGCCCGGCGCCACGTCGCCCGCGCCCAGCGTCGGCTGCGCGCGCAGTGCTTCGTAGAGCGGCGCAAAGTCCGGCCGGGTGGCGTCGAACAGCTGTTCGAAGCTGTCGATCACGAAATAGGTCTTCTGGAAGGTGTCGATGCGGTAGCGCGTGCGCATGATGCGGCGCACATCGAAGCCGATCCGGTTGGGGCTGGCCGAATCCAGGCTGTAGACCGACTCCCCCTGGCTCGACAGGATGCCCGCGCCGTAGATGCGCAGGCCCTGCGGGGTGCGGATCAGGCCGAATTCAACCGTGTACCAGTACAGCCGCGACAGCATCTCCAGCGCGCCCAGCCCGGCCGCCTTCAGGCCGCCCTTGCCGTAGGCCTCCATATAGTCGGCAAAGACCGGGTTGATCAACAGCGGCACATGGCCGAACACGTCGTGGAAACAGTCCGGCTCCTGCAGGTAGTCCAGCTGCTCGGGCTTGCGCATCCACCAGCTGGCCGGAAAGCGGCGGTTGGCCAGGTGCTCGAAGAACACCTGGTCCGGCACCAGGCCGGGCACGGCCACGACCTGCCAGCCGGTGGCGCGCATCAGGGTTTCGTTGAGCTGGTCGAAATCAGGGACGCGGTCCTTGTCCATGCCCAGGGTAGCCAGGCCCTGCAGGAATTCATCGCTGACACGGCCCTGCAGCATCGCGGCCTGGCGCTCGTACAGCTTGCGCCAGATGGCGTGGTCGGTGCTGGTGTAGCGGTGCACCGGCTGGGCGATGGTGAAGTCCGGGCGCAGTTCCTGGCCGGACAGCAGGCCGGCGTCGAACTGTTCCCTGAGCTTGTCGGTCAGGGTGCCCTGGAAGGCGCCGGGAGCTTCAGTGGCCGTGGCGATGGACATGGTGCGCGTCTCCTTGTTAATGCGTGCTTGCTGCATCGGCGGCAGCATGAATGCGGATTTACTGCGTAGTTTAGACAGTCAGGCATGCAGAATGGCCGCAAAATCCGCTGGTTTTGGTGTAATGATGCATATAATGTGCATCATTAAAGTAAAGAATGCGGAATTTGTGTATGACTGTCCCCGGCATCTCCCTGGACCCCTTCGACCTCGCGCTGCTGGCCGTCCTGCAGGCCGACGGCCGCACCACACACCAGCAGCTGGCCGAACGCGTGCACCTGTCGCCCAGCCAGGTCGGGCGCCGGCTGGCGCGGCTGGAAGCCGACGGCGTCATCACCGGCTACCGCGTCAACCTGTCCTCGCAGGCGCTGGGCCTGGGGGTGATGGTCTTTATCAGCGTCAAGCTGGCCCACCATGCCGACACCATCATCGAACGCTTCCGTGAAGAGATCCTGCTGCTGGAAGAAGTGCAGGAGTGCTATTCGGTGGCCGGCGAGGCTGACTACCTGATCCGCGTGGTCGTGCCCGACCTGCCCACGCTGGCCGAATTCACCATGAAGCGGCTGATGCGCGTGCCCGGCGTGGAAAGCGTGCGTTCGAATATCGTGCTGACCGCCATCAAGTGCGACGGCCCGCTCCCGTTGTCGCACCTGCGCTGAAACTTTTCCCGCGGCGCGTCGCAGGTTTGCGTGCTGGTCTTGCGCTCCTGTGGCGTGCGTGTCACCCTCGCCGGGTGCCGCAAACGTGGCGGGAACGGAGGATGGCAGCATGAAGGGAATCGTCGCCCGAGCGGATCGGGGTCTTGGCAGGTTGCCAATGCAATCGCATGCGCGGCGCGCAGTCCTGGCCGTGGTGGCCACGCTTGGAATCCTGGCAGCCGGCAGCGCGCAGGCCGCGCAGGTGACGCGCTTCTCCCCCGAAGGCACGGTCGGGCAGGTCAGGCAGGTGGCAGTCCGCTTCGACGAGGCCATGGTGCCGATGGGCGACGTCCAGGCCACCGCGCCCGCGGCGGTTTCCTGCACCGGCGCCAGCACCGGCGGGCAGGCCCGCTGGATCGATGCGAAGAACTGGGTCTACGACTTTGCCAGCGACCTGCCGCCGGGCGTGCGCTGCACCGTACGCATGCGTGCCGGCCTGCGCAGCGTGGCCGGCACCGCCTATGCCGGCAAGCCGGAGTACCGGTTCGAGACCGGCGGCCCGACGGTCGTGTCCAGCCGGCCTTCGGGCGGCGAGATCGAGGAAGACCAGGTCTTTGCGCTGCGCTTCAATGGCGCCGCCACCGCGGCCTCGGTGCGCGAGCACGCCTGGTGCCAGTCGCAGGGGCTGGGCGAGCGCATCCCGGTGCGGTTGCTCACTGGCAAGGAGCGCGATGCCGTGCTCGAAGCCATCCACTGGGAACGCATCGCCAGACAGGCGCCCGATGCCGTGCACCTGCTTGCCTGCCAGCAGCGGCTGCCGGCGGCGGCGCGGGTGCAGCTGGTTCTGGGCGCTGGCATTGCCACGCCCTCCGGCGTGGCCACGCGCGACGAGCGCCGCTTTGACTACACCGTGCGCGAACCCTTCACTGCCAGCTTCAGCTGCGAGCGTGAACACGCGCAGTCGCCGTGCACGCCGCTGCGGCCGATGTCGGTCACCTTCTCCTCGCCGGTGCCGCGCAAGCTGGCCGAGAGCGTGGTGCTGAAGACGCCGTCCGGCCCGCGCGCGCCGAAGTTCGATCCTGACCTGGCGCCGGACGCCAGCGTCAGCGCGCTGACCTTTGCCGCGCCGTTCGCGGAGAAGGCCCAGTTCACCATCGAAGTGCCGCGCAACCTGAAGGACGACAGCGGCCGCACGCTGGCCAATGCCGACCTGTTCCCGCTCAAGGTGGGCACCGCATCGATGCCGCCGCTGGCCAAGTTTGCCGCGGCGCCGTTTGGCGTGGTGGAACGCTTCGGCGAGCTGCCGCGCGGCAAGGCGCCGGCCGACTACCCGCCGCTGCTGCCGGTGACGCTGCGCAACGTCGAGGCTGACCTCGCCGTGCGCGGCGTGCAGGCCAAGGCCGGCACCGTGATGAAGCTGCGCGTGGACGATGACGCGGCCGTGATGCAGTGGTTTGGCCTGGTGCGCCGCATGCATGAGGCCAGCTATACCCGGGCCGAGCTCGACGCCGTGCTGGCGGGCCGCTCCCCGTATCGCGTCAGCAACCCGCGCAATGCGGTGTCGATCGAGACGCGTTCGGTGTCTGTGCTCGAGCGCGCCCCCGGGGTGCAGAAGCTGGCCGTGCCCAAGCCTTCGGGCGATGCGCCGCGGCCGTTCGAGGTGGTGGGCATCCCGCTGCCGGAACCGGGCTTCCATGTGGTGGAGATCGCCTCGCCGATGCTGGGCGAATCGCTGCTGGGCAAGCGCGCGCCGATGTACGTGCGCACCGCGGCGCTGGTTACCAACCTGGGCGTGCATTTCAAGCTGGGCCGCAGCGCCGGCAATGAAGACGATGGCAGCCGCAGCGGGCTGGCCTGGGTCACCGCGCTGGACGACGGCAAGCCGGTTGCCGATGCCGCCGTGGCGGTGCGCGACTGCAGCGGCCGCCTGCTTGGCGAAGAGCGTACCGACGCCAGCGGTGTGGTGCGCTTTGCCAGGCTGGCGGCCGCGCCCGAGGGCGCCTGCGACCAGAACGGGCTGTCGGGCTATTTCGTCTCGGCGCGCATCGCGGCCGGCCACCCGCAGGCACGCGGCAAGGCCGACATGGCCTTCGTGATGTCGGACTGGAACCGCGGCATCGAGACCTGGCGCTTCAATGTGCCGACCGACACCAGCACCGCACCCACGGTGCGCGCCCACACCATCTTCGACCGCACGCTGCTGCGCGCCGGCGAGACCGTGTCGATGAAGCACCTGATCCGTGCCGAGACCGCGCAGGGCTTTGCCCTGCCGCCGGCCAGCCGCCCGCTGCCCACGCGTGTGGTGATCCGCCATGAAGGCAGCGGCCAGACCTACGAGCTGCCGCTGCAATGGCGCCAGACCGCGACCGGCGGGCGCAGCGCGGAAAGCACCTTCCAGGTGCCGGCGGCGGCCAAGCTGGGGGTCTACAGCGTGGAACTGGAAACGCAGAAGGGCGAAGGCGCGCAGGATGATGGCGGCGCGCGCAGCTACACCAGCGGCAGTTTCCGGGTCGAGGCATTCCGCTTGCCGGTGCTGGCCGGCACGCTGCAGGTGGCAGGCAAGGCGGGAGCCGTGGTGGCGCCCGCCGAACTGCCGGTCGGCGTGGAGATCCACTACCTCTCCGGCGGCGGTGCGGCCGGGCTGCCGGTGCGCGTGTCCGCGCTGCTGCGCGACAAATACGTCAGCTTCCCCGGCTATGACGAGTTCTCGTTCAACCCGCCGCGCGCGCAGCGCGAAAGCGCCGGCGGCGACGAGGAGACGGATGAGGGCGAGCAGGGCGATGCCAGTGCCGACGCCCAGAAGCTGGTCGCCGACAAGTTGCCGGTGACGCTCGACAAGAACGGCAACGGCACCGTGACGCTGCGCAAGCTGCCCAAGACCGAAGCCCCGCGCGACCTGCTGCTCGAAGCCGGCTTTGCCGACCCCAACGGCGAGATCCAGACGCTGCGCCAGACCGTGCCGGTGTGGCCGGCGGCGGTGGTGGCCGGCATCCGTACCGATGGCTGGGTCTCGGTCAAGCAGAAGCTGGCCGTGCATGGCGTGGTGCTGGACGTCAACGGCAAGCCGGTGGCGGATGCTCCGGTCAAGATCAATGCGCGGGTACGCATCACCACCTCGGCGCGCAAACGCGTGGTGGGCGGCTTCTACCGCTATGACAATCGCACCGAAATGCGCGACCTCGGCACCGTGTGCGAGACCCGCACCGATGCGCAGGGCCGCGCGCGCTGCGACGTGGCGCTGGAGCAGGCCGGCCAGATCGAACTGGTGGCGAGCGCGCGCGACAAGGACGGGCGCACCGCGCAGGCGGCCTCGACGGTCTGGGTCACGCGCCAGGGCGAGCTCTGGTTCGGCGGCGAGAACCATGACCGCATTGACCTGCTGCCCGAGAAGAAGTCCTACGCGCCGGGCGACACCGCGGTGTTCCAGGTGCGCATGCCGTTCCGCCATGCCACCGCGCTGGTGGCGGTGGAGCGCGAGGGCATCTACCAGACGCAGGTGGTCGAGCTGCATGGCAGCGATCCCACCGTGCGCGTGCAGGTGAAGCCGGAGTGGGGGCCCAACGTCTACGTGTCGGTGCTGGCCTTGCGCGGGCGCCTGCATGAGGTGCCCTGGTATTCGTTCTTCACCTGGGGCTGGCGCCAGCCGGGCGAGTGGTGGCGCGCGTTCCGCAGCGAGGGCCGCGAGTACGCCGCGCCGACAGCGCTGGTGGACCTGTCCAAGCCGGCCTTCCGGCTGGGGCTGGCGGAAATCCGCGTCGGCAATGCGGGCCACCGGCTGGACGTTACCGTGACCCCGGACAAGGCCAGCTATCCGGTGCGCGGCAAGGCCCGCGTGGCGATCCAGGTGAAGCTGCCCGACGGCAAGCCCGCCGCCAACGGCGAAGTGGCGCTGGCCGCGGTGGACCAGGCGCTGCTGGAACTGATGCCCAACACCAGCTGGGACCTGCTCGATGCGATGCTGCAGCGGCGCGGCTACGGCGTGGAAACGTCGACCGCGCAGATGGAGATCATCGGGCGCCGCCACTACGGGCGCAAGGCGGTGCCGGCGGGCGGCGGCGGCGGCAAGAGCCCCACGCGCGAACTGTTCGACACGCTGCTGCTGTGGAACCCGCGCGTGCAGCTCGACGCCGAGGGCCGCGCCAGCATCGAGGTGCCGCTCAACGATTCGCTGACCAGCTTCCGCATCGTCGCGGTGGCGGACCTCGGCCTCGGCCGCTTCGGCACGGGCAGCGCCACCATCGCCGCGACGCAGGATCTGCAGCTGATTTCCGGCTTGCCGCTGCTGGTGCGCGAGGACGACCGCTACCGCGCTATGTTCACGCTGCGCAATACCACCAGGCGCGCGATGACGGTGCAGGCCAGCGCGCGCGGCACGCTGCTCGGCAATGAGACCAGCCTGCCGGCGCAGACCGTGCAGATCCCTGCCGGCGAAGCGCGCGAGATCGGCTGGGACGTGACCGCGCCCGCGCTGCTGGCGTACTCGCGCAGCGGCACGGTGATGTGGGAAGTGCAGGCGAGCGAGCAGGCGGGTGGACGTGATGGGGGCGGCGCGGCCGACCGCATCAAGGTGTCGCAGCAGATCGTGCCGGCGGTGCCTGTGACGGTGCAGCAGGCCACGCTGGCGCAAGTGTCGCCGTCACTGTCGGTGCCAATTAAGGCGCCGCCGGGCGCACTGGCGGATCCGGCGGGCAAGGTGCGCGGCGGGCTGCAGGTCAGCTTCCAGTCGTCGCTGGCGGGCGGCATGCCGGGCGTGCGCGAGTGGTTCCGCAACTACCCGTTCACTTGCCTGGAGCAGCGCGCATCCAAGGCCATCGGCCTGAACGACACCGCCGCATGGGACGCGCTGATGACGCAGCTGCCATCCTACCTCGATGCGAACGGGCTGGCCTCGTACTTCCCGCTGACCGCCGATGGCGACTTTGGCAGCGAAGTGCTGACCGCCTACCTGCTGGCGGTCACCGACGAGGCCGCGCGCGCCGGTCTGGCGCTGCGCATCCCCGACGCGCAGCGCACGCAGATGGAGCGCGGGCTGACCGACTTCGTCGAAGGCCGCATCCGCCGCGACAGCTGGGCGCCAGTGGCCGGCACGCAGTACCTGGAGGCGCGCAAGCTGGCCGCGCTCGAGGCCCTGTCGCGCACCGGCCATGCGCAGGCGCGCATGCTGGGCTCGATCCAGATCCTGCCGGCGCAGTGGCCGACCTCTGCGCTGCTGGACTGGACCCTGCTGCTCACGCGCATGCAGGACATCCCGCAGCGCGAGCAACGCCTGGCCGAGGCGCAGCAGCTGTTGCGCTCGCGCCTGACGGTGCAGGGCACGCGCCTGGCGTTCTCCACCGAGCGCAACGACAACTGGTGGTGGATGATGACCGGCGGCGACACCAATGCCGCGCGCCTGCTGGCGCTGGCGTCGGAACTGCCGGGCTGGAAGGAAGATGCGCCGCAACTGGCCACCGGGCTGCTGGGCCGGCAGGTGCATGGTGCCTGGGGCACCACCACTGCCAATGCCTGGGGCATGCTGGCGGTGACGCGCTTCTCGCAGGCGTTCGAGAAGTCGCCGGTGGCGGGCACCACGCGAGCGAGCGTGAGCAATGCGGCCGACGCCTCACGCAGTTTCGACTGGGCGCGCGCGCAGCGCACCGACGGCGTGGCCCAGGGCAGCGTCGACCTGCCGTGGCCGACCGGCGCCGACGGCGGCACGCTGCAGGTGGAACACGCCGGCGCCGGCCATCCGTGGGCCACGGTGCGGGCGCTGGCGGCGGTGCCGGTGTCTGCGCCGCTGGCCGCGGGCTACCGCATCACGCGCACCGTGACGCCACAGGAGCAGGCGGTGAAGGGCAAGTGGTCGCGCGGCGATGTGTACCGCGTCAAGCTGGAGATCGATGCGCAGGCCGACATGACCTGGGTGGTGGTCAGCGATCCGGTGCCTGCCGGCGCCACCATCCTCGGCAGCGGCCTGGGCCGTGACTCCGAGATCGCCACGCGCGGCGAGCGGCGCAAGGGCGCGGCCTGGCCGGCCTACACCGAGCGCACGCCGCAGGCCTATCGGGAGTACTTCGGCTACCTGCCCAAGGGCACGATATCGGTTGAATACACGGTGCGGCTGAACAACGCCGGCGATTTCGCGCTGCCACCCTCGCGCGTGGAAGCGATGTACGCGCCCGACGTGTTCGGCGTAGCGCCCAATGCGCGGCTGGCGGTGGGGGCACGCCCATGAGCTGGCCGGCAATGACGATACCGGCACGCGTGCGCGAGTGGTGGCTCGCGGGCACGCTGGCCGGCATCCTCTATGGCGCGCTGCTGGTGCAGGTGGCGATCGAGCTGCCTGAAGGCGCGCCGCTGACCGGGCATATCGCCATGCAGCCCGCGTGGAAGACCGCGATGGCGTTGCTGCTGGCACGCGCCGCGTGGTTCCACCGGCCGCTTGTGGAGCGGCGCTGGCTGGTCACGGCGCTGCTGTTCTCAGCCCTGGGCGATCTCTTGCTGGCGTTGCCGGCGCTGTCCTATTCGTTCATGGGCGGGCTTGGCGCCTTCCTGCTGGCGCACCTGGCCTACCTGCGCGTGCTGGTGCCGCTGGCGGGCGACACCCGCCCGCACCGGCTGATTGCGTGCGGCGCCATGCTGGGCGTGGCGGGCACCATGCTGGGCCGCTTCTGGCCCAATATGGGCCCGCTGACGGTGCCGGTGGCGCTGTACGTGGGCGTGCTGGCGGCGATGGCCTGCAGCGCGCTGGTGGCGCGCCTGCCCACGCCGCTGGCGGCGCTGGGGGCGCTGTGCTTTGCCGCCTCGGACATGATGATCGGCATCGCGCGCTTCCTGGTGCCGTTCGAATCCTTCCAGCTTGGCATCTGGTGGACCTACGCCGCGGCGCAGGTGCTGCTGGTGGCGGGCATCGTGGCGGGACGCAGGCAGGCATGAGGCAGCACAGTATTCGCATGGTGCTGGTGACGGCGCTGGCCTGGTCCGCACCGGCCATGGCCCTGCCGTCCTTCGGGCAGGTCCGTGCCGACTGGCGCAGTGCCGACGTGGTGGTGCTGGACCGCCACGGCGACACCGTGGGCCGCGTGCGCGACGACTTCCGCGCGCGCCGTGGCGACTGGGTTGCGCTGGCCGATGCCTCGCCCGCGCTGCGCACTGCCATCGTGTTGTCGGAGGACCGGCGCTTCTATGCCCACAGCGGGGTCGATTGGCAGGGCGTGGCGGCCGCGGCCTGGGCCAACCTGTGGAACACGCGCACGCGCGGCGCCTCGACGCTGACCATGCAGCTGGCGGGGCTGCTCGACGAGGACCTGCGCCGGCCGGGCGCGCCGGGGCAGGGCCGCAGCTTCACGCAGAAGCTGGGGCAGGCCGCGGGTGCGGCGGCGCTGGAGCGCAGCTGGAGCAAGGACCAGATCCTGGAGGCCTACCTGAACCTGGTGCCGTTCCGCGGCGAGCTGGTGGGCCTGTCGGCGATGTCGCAGGTGCTGTTCGGCAAGTACCCGGAAGGGCTCGACGCGCGCGAATCGGCACTGGCGGTGGCGCTGGTGCGCGCGCCCAATGCCAAAGCCGGGCAAGTGGCAAGCCGCGCCTGCGGCATCCTGCGCGAGATGCGCCTGCCGCGCGAGTGCGATGGCCTGGAAGGCTTCGCGCAACTGGCGCTGCTGCGCACCGGGCCGGTGGCACAGCGCGCCGCGGCGGCCACGCCGTCGGCGGCGTCGCCGCAGCTGGCACCGCACCTGGCACGGCGCCTGGCCAGCGAGGCGCGCTCGCAGCTGGCTGCGGGCGTACCCATGCCTGCGCGCATCACGTCCACGCTCGATGCCCGCCTGCAGCGCGCGGCTGCCACCAGCCTGGACCGGCACCTGCGCGAACTGGCCGGGCGCAATGTCGAGGACGGCGCGGTGGTGGTGATCGACAATGCCAGCGGCGACGTGCTGGCCTATGTGGGCTCGTCGGGCGCGCTGTCAGGCGCCGCGCAGGTGGACCACGCGGCTGCGCTGCGGCAGGCGGGCTCGACGCTCAAGCCCTTCCTGTATGAGCAGGCGCTCGAAGAGAAGCGGGTGACGGCGGCCTCGCTGCTGGACGACCGGCCGGTGAACCTGCCGGTCGGAGGCGGGCTCTACGTGCCGCAGAACTACGATCACCGCTATGCCGGCTGGGTCAGCCTGCGCGCGGCACTGGCCGCATCGCTGAACGTGCCCGCGGTGCGCACGCTGGTGATGGTGACCCCGCACCGCTTCCACAAGCGGCTGGTGGCGCTGGGGCTGCCGCTGACCGAGGCCGGCGACTACTATGGCTACAGCCTGGCGCTGGGCAGTGCCGACGTGTCGCTGCTGGCACTGACCAATGCGTACCGGGCACTGGCCAATGGCGGGCGCTACGCGCCGCCGCGGCTGCGGGAAGGGGCAGCCGCGCCATCGATGACAGCGGTGATGCAACCAGGCGCGAGCTACGTGATTGCCGACATCCTGTCGGACCGCCATGCGCGCGCGCGCACCTTCGGCCTGGACAGCCCGCTCACCACGCGCTTCTGGACCGCGGTGAAGACCGGCACCAGCAAGGACATGCGCGACAACTGGTGCATCGGCTGGTCGCAGCACTACACCGTGGGCGTGTGGGTCGGCAATGCCAGTGGCGCGAGCATGCATGATGTCTCTGGCGTGTCAGGCGCGGCGCCGGTCTGGCACGACGTGATGGAAGCGCTGCACCGCACGCGCGCCAGCCACGCGCCCGCCATGCCCGCCGGCGTGCAGCGCGTGGCGCTGAGCTTTGACGACGGGCTGGAGCCAGCGCGCGATGAAGTCTTTCTGGCCGGCACCGCGATCCGGCGCGTCAGCGTGAGCGCACCGGCCGCGCGCCCGACCGCACCCGTGATCGCCAATCCCGCCGACGGCACCGTGTTTGCGCTGGATCCCGACATGCCGCCCGCGGCGCAGCGTGTCTGGTTCCATGCCGAGGGCGTGGCCGGCCAGACCGCGCGCACGGTCAGCTGGCGCATGGACGGCAAGCCGCTGGGGCGCGGCGGCGAGGTGGCATGGCTGCCGTGGCCGGGGCGGCACCAGGTGGAGCTGCTCGATGCCGCGGGCAAGGTAGTGGACCGCATCGGCATCGAAGTGCGCGGGGCCTCGGTGCGCGCACCGGCGGCGGTGACTAAGCGCTGATGCCGGCGCGGGCTTTCAGGAAATCGACGAACACGCGCAGCTTGGGCGGCATCAGCACGCGACTCGGGTAATACAGGTAGAGGCCGTCAAACGGCGGCAGCCACGCGTCGAGCACGGTGACCAGACGGCCGCTGTCGAGCGAGGGCTGGATATGCACCGGGAATTCGTGGATCAGCCCCGTGCCGTCGAGCGCCGCCTGGTGCAGCAGGGTCCTGTCGTTGGCGATCAGCGCGGCGCGCGTGTCCACGGTGAAGGTGCGGCCGTCTTCGACGAACTGCCAGCGATAGATGCTGCCATGCGGGCCGAAGCGGTAGTGCAGGCAGGCGTGCGTGTGCAGGTCGCGCGGATGGCGCGGCGTACCGTGGCGTGCGAGGTAATCGGGCGAGCCGGCCACCACCATGCGCAGCGGGCCGGTGACCGGAATGGCGACCATATCACGATGCAGCGCCTCGCCCAGGCGCAGGCCGGCGTCAAAGCCTTCGGCCACCAGGTCGGTGAAGCGGTCGTTGGTGACCACGTCGACGGTGAGGCCGGGGCAGGCGCGCATGAAGTCGGCCAGCAGCGGGCGCAGCACCAGCGCGCCGGCGGTGGTCGGCGTGGTCAGGCGCAGCGTCCCGGCCGGCAGGTCGCGTTGCTGGCGGATATCGTCGGTGGCGGCGCCGATCTCTGCCAGCGCCGGCTCCACGCGCGCCAGCAGCGCGGCGCCGGCCTCGGTCAGGCCGACGCTACGGGTGGTGCGCTGCAGGAGCCGCACGCCCAGGCGCGCTTCCAGCTGGCGGATGGTTTGCGAGACCGCCGAGGGGCTGACCTCCAGCGCCGCCGCGGCTGCGGTAAAGCTGCCCAGCCGCGCCACGCGCGTGAACGCCGCCAGCGCGGGCAGCGAATCGGCATCGATTGTGAAGTCTGGCTTCATGATGCATGCAGCGTAGCACGCTGTTTCCGCGCCGGTCGAGTGCCCATACTTGCCGCATCCGACGCACCGCCGGTGCCCGACCGGCCAACAGGAGCCCTCGATGACCGCGAACGCCATTTCCATCCAATCCCGCCAGCTGGGCAAGTCCGGCCCCGGCGTCTTTCCGCTTGGCCTCGGCTGCATGGGCATGAGCGACTTCTATGGCGCGCATGACGACGCCGAGTCGATCCGCACCATCCACCACGCGCTCGAACGCGGCCTCAACCTGCTCGACACCGCCGATATCTATGGCCCGCACACCAATGAGGCACTGGTGGGGCGTGCCATCGCCGGGCGGCGCGGACAGGTCGTGCTGGCGACCAAGTTTGGCCTGGTGCGCGACCCCGCCAACCCGGCCACGCGCGGCGTCAATGGCCGCCCCGACTATGTGCGGGCCAGCTGCGAGGCCAGCCTGAAGCGGCTGGGCACGGACCATATCGACCTGTATTACCTGCATCGCGTGGACCCGGCAGTGCCGATCGAAGAGACCGTGGGCGCGATGGCGGACCTGGTCAAGGCAGGCAAGGTACGCTGGCTGGGGCTGTCCGAAGCCAGTGCCGCCACCCTCGAGCGCGCGCACCAGGTGCATCCGATCACTGCGCTGCAGAGCGAATACTCGCTGTGGACACGCGACGCGGACGAGGACGGCATCCTCGCCACCTGCGCACGCCTGGGCATTGGCTTCGTGCCGTACAGCCCGCTGGGGCGTGGTTTCCTGACCGGCGCAATCCGCAGCCCGGAGGATTTTGCCGAGGACGACTTCCGCCGCACCAACCCGCGCTTCACGGGCGAGAATTTTGCGCGCAATCTGGCGCTGGTCGACAAGGTGCGCGCGCTGGCGGCGGACAAGGGCTGCACGCCGGCGCAACTGGCGCTGGCCTGGGTGCTGGCACGCGGGCCGCAGGTGGTGCCGATCCCGGGTACGCGCCGCATCGCCAACCTGGACGATAACCTTGGCGCGCTGGCGGTGCGGCTGGATGCGCAGGACCTGGCTGACATCGACGCGGTGTTCCCGGCCGGCGCAGCCGCGGGAACGCGCTATGCCCCGCAAGTGATGGCATTGCTGGCGGGCTGAAGCGCGCGTGCGGCCATGCGCAATAATGGCGCTTCGCAACGTCTTGCCGGAGCCAGCGCATGTCCCTCGTCCCCCTTGATGCCGCCAGCACGGCGGCGCGCCTGCCTTATCCCGAACTGGCGCAAGCCATCGCCGGCATGCTGGCCGAGCTGCGCGACGGCACCGCCATGGCGCCGCCGCGCATTGCGCTGCCGGTGGGCGATGCGCAAGGTGGCGAAGGCACGCTGCTGGTGATGCCCGCGCGCAACCGCAGCCTGGTGATGACCAAGAACATCACCGTCCATCCCGGCAACCCGCAGCGCGGGCTGCCTAATATCCTCGGCGAGGTGGTGGTGGCCGACGCGCACACCGGCGAGCGCATCGCCATGCTCGACGGCCCCACGGTAACGGGACGGCGCACCGCGGCCGTGTCGTTGCTGGCGGCGCAGTGTTTTGCCGCGCGCAAGGATGGCGAGCTGCTGATCGTCGGTGCCGGGTGCAGGCGCTGACGCACCTTGAGGCCTTCGTGGCCGGGCTGGGCGTGGGCAAGGTGTGGCTGCATTCGCGCACGCGCGACAAGGCCGAGGCGCTGGCCGCGCACGCGCGCACGCTGGGCGTGGAAGCGCAGGTGGCCGAGTCGGTCGCGCTGGTATTGCCCCGTGTATCGATGGTGGTCACGGTCACGTCCAGCCGCAGCCCGGTGCTGCCGGACCTGGACAGCGGCCTCTGGCGCGACGATCACTTCATTGCCGCGGTCGGCGCGTTCCGGCCTGACATGTGCGAGCTGCCGCCGGCGTTGTGCCATGCGGCCGCGGATAGCGGCCGGCTGCTGGCCGATACGCTGTTCGGGATCGAGGATGAGGCCGGCGACCTGCTGCAGGCCGGCATCGGCTGGGCCGACGTGCAGCCGTTCGAGACCGCGATCCTGCAGGCCGATGCCATCCGCGCGCGGGCTGGCAGCCCGTTGCTGTTCAAGAGCGTGGGCTACGCGCTGTGGGACCTGGCGGCCTGCGTGCTGGCCAGCGGCGGGTGATTACCCCGCGCCATCGCGGGCACGCAGCCAGTCGCTGAAAAGCTCGCGTGCCGGCGCCAGGAAGGCGGCGATCGGTTCGCTGCGGTCGCTGGCATACCAGTGGCAGTAGCAGCCGTGGATGGTGGCCACCATCAGGCGCGCCATCGGCGCGGGCAGTGGGCGCCCGGGCGCGGACAGCGCATCGACCAGGTCCTGCATATGCGCGTCCCAGCTGCGGCGGATCTCCTCGCGCACGCTGGGCGGCACGCTGCCTGAGAACAGCAGGGCCAGCACGACGCCCTTGGCTTCCGGATTGGCCGTGAAATAGTCGGCCACCCCGTCGAAGGCGTTTTCCAGCCGCCGCGCCGCGGTCTTGCCCCGGTGCGGCTCTGCGCCCAGCCCCTCGCCGATGTCCCGGAACAGGCTGGTTGCGGCCTCCGCCAGGAGCATTTCCTTGCTGCCGAAATGCCACAGCAGGCTGCTCTTGGCCACGCCGGCCTCGGCGGAAATCTGGTCCAGGGTTACCTCGGCGTAGCCGTGCGCGCTGATCAGCCCGCGCGTTGCGGCAATGACGCGTTCGCGGGTCTCCAGGCCGCGGCGGTTCTTGGTGACGGAGGCTGGAGGCTTTTGTGCGGCCGGGCGGGTCGGTGGCATGGGCGGGGGCGGAAGACAGGTGGTGCCGGCGGCAAATCAGGAAAAACCAGGAATAGTCGGACCGGATGCCTATTTGACAACGGCCGGGGTCTGCCAGCAAACTCCAGTATTGTACTGAACATTCAGTACAATTACAGAAGCGCTGCAGGCCGGAAGCGGACATCCGCCCCAGGATTTCCAGGAGACCTCGATGTCGTACCCGACTGCCATTGCCACAGCCGCCGCCGCGCTGGCTGCAGCCGCCATCGGCCTAGCCGGCAGCGCCGGCGCCGCATCTGCCCCGGCCACCGCGGGCAATCCCGCCACCGATGCCACCGCCCGTGCCAATGCGGCCGTGCTGCAACAACTGCCGTTCCAGGACCGGCGCGACTTCGAGGCGGCACGCCGTGGCTTTATCGGCACGCTGGACAACACCGAGATCCGCGACGCCAAGGGCAACGTGGTGTGGGCGCTGGACCCCTACGGCTTCCTCAAGCAAGACAAGGCGCCGGCCACCGTGAACCCCAGCCTGTGGCGCCAGGCGCAGCTGAACATGCACAACGGGCTGTTCCAGGTGACGGATCGGATCTACCAGGTCCGTGGCTTCGATATCGCCAACATGACGATCATCGAGGGCGATACCGGCCTGATCGTGATCGACCCGCTGACGGCGATGGAGACCTCGCGCGCCGGCCTCGACCTGTACTTCAGGCACCGGCCCAGGAAGCCCGTGGTCGCGGTGATCTATACGCACAGCCATGGCGACCACTTTGGCGGAGTCAAGGGCGTCATCAGCGAAGACGACGTCAAGGCCGGACGGGTCAAGGTGCTGGCCCCGGAAGGCTTCATGGAAGAGGCGGTCAGCGAGAACGTCTTTGCCGGCAACGCCATGAGCCGCCGCGCGCAGTACATGTATGGCTTCAACCTGCCGCGCTCGGCCACCGGGCAGGTGGATGCGGGGCTGGGCAAGGGGGTGGCGCACGGCAGCGTGACGCTGATCCCGCCGACGGACCTGATCCACAAGACCGGCGAAACCCGCACCATCGACGGCGTGCAGATCGAATTCCTGATGGCGCCGGGCACCGAGGCCCCGGCCGAGATGCTGATGTACTTCCCGCAGTGGAAGGCGCTGTGCGCCGCCGAGGACGCCACCCACAACCTGCACAACCTGTACACCATCCGCGGCGCCCAGGTGCGCGACGCTAACCAGTGGTGGCGCGCGCTGGACGAGACCATCGACCGCTTCGGCGGCCGCACCGACGTCCTGTTCGCCCAGCATCACTGGCCTACGTGGGGCCGCCAGGACATCGTCACCTACCTGGGCAAGCAGCGCGACGGCTACAAGTACATCCATGACCAGTCGCTGCGGCTGGCCAACATGGGCTACGTGCCGGCCGAGATCGCCGAGCGCGTGAAGCTGCCGCCGTCGCTGGCCGCCGAATGGCATCTGCGCGACTACTACGGCACCGTCAGCCACAACGCCAAGGCGGTATACCAGCGCTACCTCGGCTGGTATGACGCCAACCCTGCCAACCTGAACCCGCTGCCGCCGGAAGAAGCGGGCAAGCGCTACGTCGAGTTCATGGGCGGCGCGGCGCGCGTGCTGGAGCAGGCGCGCGCGGCGTACGCGCGGGGCGAATATCGCTGGGTGGCCGAGGTGGTCAAGCACGTGGTCTTTGCCGATCCGTCCAACCAGGCTGCCCGCCAGCTGGAAGCCGACGCACTGGAGCAGCTCGGCTACCAGGCCGAATCCTCGACCTGGCGCAATGCCTACCTGACCGGTGCCGCCGAACTGCGCGGCGGCCCGCCCAAGGCCGGCCGCCGCGCCGGCAGCCCGGACGTGCTGCGCGCCATGACCGACACCATGTTCCTGGACTACCTGGCGATCAGCCTTAACGGCGACCGCGCCGCGGGCAAGACGCTGGCGCTGAACTGGGTACAGCCGGACACCGGCAAGCGCTTTGCGCTGACGGTGGAAAACGGCGTGTTCCGCTACAAGGCCGATGCGCAGCACGCGTCGCCGCAGGCCACGCTGGCCATGCCGCGCGCCGTGCTGATGGGCGTGCTGGCAGGCCAGACCACGCTGCAGGCCGAGACCCAGGCCGGCCGCGCCCGTGTGGACGGCGACCCGCAGGCGCTGGCGGCATGGACGGCGCTGATGGACAAGTCCGAGCCGAACTTCGGCATCGTGACGCCCTGAGTGCACTTGCATGGGGCAGGCGCGCGCTCTCTGTTGCGCGTCTGACCCATAAAACCTCGTCTTGTTCAGGGTTTTTTCCTGCGCGCGGCATAAACCGTTGCGCGGATGCCTCGGTGGAGGCCCCTGGAGGCCACTCCTGCCCTGGTTTTTAGTGGTTAACCCTCCCTTTAGGGGGCGTCCTCTACGAATCAGTGTCATCGGTGAAACAGTCGCGCACGGGCTAGTCGGATAATGCACGCGGCAGTAACCGAAAGAGGAGTAAGAGGATTATGAAATCGACCTATAAGAAGATGCTGGCGGCCGGTGCTGTCATGGCGCTGGCAGGAGCCGCACACGCGCAGTCGGCAGGCAGCAATATCGTCAGCCTGGGCTGGTTCCGCGTGATGCCGAACAGTTCCGCCGATCCGCTGACCGTCGACAGCATCAATGGCCGCCCGGTCGGCCTGACCAAGCCCAATACCGGCGCCGACATCGAAACTGCCGACACGGTCGGCCTGGCGTTCAGCCATTACTTCACCGACAACATCTCCGGCGAACTGGTCGCCGGCATCCCGCCCAAGCACGACGTCAAGGGCACCGGCAACTTCGCCCAATACGGCAAGCTGGGTTCGGTCAGGCAGTGGAGCCCGGCGCTGCTGGTCAAGTACCACTTCTTTGACGCCAAGACCAAGTTCCGACCCTACGTCGGCCTCGGCGTGAACTACACCTGGTTCACTGACGAAACCATCACCAACCAGAACTTCGTCAACCGCGAATTCGTGCCGGGCGCGCACATGACCGCCAGCGCCAAGCCGTCGTGGAACCCGGTGTTTAACATCGGCGCCACCTACGCGATCAACGACAACTGGTTTGTCGGCCTGTCGGTGTCGTACCTGCCGCTGTCGACCCGCGCGACCTTCACCACGCAGGCTGGCCCGGTGACGATCGTGTCGCACACCAAGATCAAGATCGATCCGGTGGTGACCTTCCTGAGCGTGGGCTACCGCTTCTGAGCGCGGCACACGGACAGTGAAAAGGGCGCCGAGGCGCCCTTTATCTTTGGGCGATCCTTGCCGATCACGCCATGGACTTGACCGGATAGCCGGCCTCCTCGATGGCATGGCGCAGTGCCTGCGTGTCGGCGCCGCTTTCCACGCGCACGGCCTGGGTGGATACGTCGGCACTGATGCGCGCCGCCGGGTCGACCGCTTGGACCGCGCGCGTGATGGCGCCTACGCAGTGGTTGCACGACATGCCTTCGACGTGGAACTGGATCATGGTGGGAATCTCCTGGACGGAAACAGGCGGCAGGGGGCCGCGACAATCGTAGTTTGAACCTTCCCATGATGGGAAGCGCAAGGGAAATTTGTTCTTTCCGAGGTGGCGACAACTGCCTGTGCCTTCGGTCTTGACCTTCCAATGATGGTAAGGTCCATGATGCTGACATCGATACTGTGGATGACTCAGAACCATGCCAGATTCCAGCGCTGTGCTCGCTTCACCACCTGTCCGGCCGGCTAACCGGCTGGGCGACGAAATGCCCGAATGGCGCCTGCCGGTCGACGGCATGACCTGCGCCTCGTGCGTGCGCCGCGTGGAGAACGCATTGGCGCGTGTGCCGGGCGTGCGCGACGTGGCCGTCAACCTGGCGACTGAAGCCGCAACGCTGCGCGCCAATTCGGGCGCGGTGCTGCCGGCCGTCGCCCGTGCCGTGGCCGATGCCGGCTACACGGTGCCGCAGGACACCATCGAACTGAATATTGCCGACATGACCTGTGCCTCATGCGTGGCCCGGGTCGAAAAGGCGCTGCGCGCCGTACCGGGCGTGATGGACGCGCAGGTCAACCTGGCGACCGAGCGCGCCAGCGTCACGCTGCTGCGCGGCGCGGCGGAGAGCGCGGCGCTGGTGGCCGCGGTCGCGCGCGCCGGCTATGGCGCGACGCCGGTGGCGGATGCCGCATCGCAGGCGCCGCAGGCGGGGCAGGGCACTGCCTTCTGGGACGGCCCCTGGCCGGTGGCGATCTCGGCAGCGCTGTCGCTGCCGCTGGTGGCGCCGATGGTGCTGGAATGGCTCGGCGTGCACTGGATGCTGCCGGCATGGGTGCAGTGGCTGCTGGCCACGCCGGTGCAGTTTGTGTTCGGCTGGCGCTTCTACAAGGCTGGCTGGAAGGCGGTGCGCGCCGGCGCGGGCAATATGGACCTGCTGGTGGCGCTGGGCACGACGGCGGCCTATGGGCTGTCGCTGTGGCTGATGTGGCGCACGCCGGCCGACGCCATGCCCCACCTCTACTTTGAAAGCGCGGCGGTGGTGATCACGCTGGTGCGCCTGGGCAAGTGGCTGGAGACCCGCGCCAAGCGCCAGACCGCCGATGCCATCCGCGCGCTCGCGGCGCTGCGTCCCGATACCGCCCGCGTGCGCCGCGGCGGCGTGGAGCAGAGCGTGCCGCTGGCGGCGGTGCGCGTGGGCGATGATGTGGTGGTTCGGCCCGGCGAGCGCATTCCGGTGGACGCCGAGGTGATCGAAGGCAGCAGCCACGCGGACGAATCGATGCTGACCGGTGAAAGCGTGCCGGTACCGAAGAAGCCCGGCGACCGCATCACCGGCGGCGCCATCAATTTCGAAGGGCTGCTGGTGGCGCGCACCGAGGCGGTGGGCGCCGAGACCGTGCTGGCACGCATCATCCGCATGGTCGAGCACGCACAAGCGGCCAAGGCGCCGATCCAGCGCATGGTCGACCAGGTCAGCGCGGTGTTCGTGCCGGTGGTGCTGGGCATTGCGCTGGTGACGGTGCTGGGCTGGGGCCTCTTTGCCGGCGACTGGGAAACCGCATTGCTCAATGCCGTGGCGGTGCTGGTGATCGCCTGCCCGTGCGCGCTGGGCCTGGCCACGCCCACGGCGATCATGGCCGGCACCGGCGCCGGCGCGCGCGCCGGCATCCTGATCAAGGACGCCGAGGCGCTGGAGGTGGCACACCGCGTCAGCGTGGTGGCATTCGACAAGACCGGCACGCTCACGGTCGGCAAGCCGGAAGTGGTGGCGCTGCATGCGGCCGATCCCGCCGATGCCGATGCTGGCGCGCTGCTGGTGCGGCTGGCCGCGCTGCAGGCCGGCAGCGAGCATCCGCTGGCCCGCGCGGTGCTGGCCGCGGCGCAGGCGCGCGGCATGGCCGTGCCACAGGCCACCGAGGTGCAGGCCCTGCCGGGCCGCGGCATTGCCGGCGTGGTGGACGGCCACGCGCTGCAGCTGGGCAGCGAGCGCCTGCGTGAAGCGCTGGGCGCAGAGGCAGGCACGCTGGCAACGCTGGCGGATCAGTTGCGCGCAGACGGCCGCACCGTGTCGTGGCTGGTCGAAACCACGCCGCCGCGCGTGGCCGGGCTGGTCGCGTTTGGCGATGCCATCAAGCCGGGCGCGCCCGCGGCGATCGCACGGCTGCGCGCGGCCGGCGTGCGCACCGTAATGCTGACCGGCGACAATGCCGGCGCGGCGGCGCGCGTGGCGCAGGCGCTGGGGCTGGACGACGTGCAGGCTGAGGTGCTGCCCGAAGACAAGGCCGCCCGGGTGCAGGCGCTGGGGCAGGGCGGCGCGGTGGTGGCGATGGTGGGCGACGGCATCAACGATGCGCCGGCACTGGCCGCGGCGGACGTGGGCATTGCCATGTCGACCGGCACCGACGTTGCCATGCACGCCGCCGGCATTACGCTGATGCGCGGCGACCCGGCGCTGGTGGCCGATGCACTGGCGATCTCGCACCGCACCGTGCGCAAGATCCGGCAGAACCTGTTCTGGGCTTTTTTCTACAACGTGGTGGGCATTCCGCTGGCCGCGGCCGGGTTGCTGAATCCGGTGGTGGCGGGTGCGGCGATGGCGTTCTCCAGTGTCAGCGTGGTCAGCAATGCGCTGCTGCTGCGACGCTGGCGTCCGCAAGCCGGGGCCGCCACGGCACAGGGAGGCGAGTGATGAATATCGGCGAAGCGGCGCAGGCGTCGGGCGTGTCGGCCAAGATGATCCGGCACTATGAATCGATCGGGCTGGTGGCGGCACCGCCGCGTACCGAGGGCGGCTACCGCCGCTATGACGAACGCGCGGTGCATACCTTGCGCTTCGTGCGGCGCGCCCGTAATCTGGGATTCTCGCTCGACGAGATCCGCAACCTGCTGTCGCTTTGGCATGAC
Source organism: Cupriavidus necator (assembly GCA_022041995.1). Lineage (GTDB taxonomy): Bacteria > Pseudomonadota > Gammaproteobacteria > Burkholderiales > Burkholderiaceae > Cupriavidus. Next base: position 43,265 of record CP074381.1, on the reverse strand, counting down.
CGCGGCCGCGCCAGCGCCGACGTCAAGGCGCTGACGCTGCGGCATGTGGCCGACCTGGAGCTGCGCATCGCCGAACTGGCCGCAATGCGCGACACGCTGCGCGAGCTGGCGCAGCATTGCAGCGGCGACGACCGGCCGGATTGCCCGATCCTGGCCGATATGGCGCAGCCGGAAACGCAGCCGCAAGCGCAGGGCAGGCTTGCCTGCCACAGTTGAGCGGGACAGGCAGTGCAAGGCAAGGTTAGGCTAGGCTAGGCAGGCAGCAGGCAGCACCACAAAGAATAACGACAGCCGGCGCCAGCGCTTTGCTGGCGGTCCGTGCCGGGAGGAGACTTGCGCGAATGGAACAACCGATGACGGACGATCCTGCTATTGCCGGTGTTGCCGGCATTCCTGCCGATACCCCCGCCGGCACGCACGCGCCGGTGCAGAGCCGCCAGCGCATGCGCGACGGCACCGAACTGCTGCTGCGCACCTGGCAGCCCGATCCGGCGCGCTTTGCCGAGCCGCTCGGCTCGGTGCTGCTGGTGCATGGGCTTGCGGAGCATGCCGGGCGCTACCAGCATGTGGCCGATGTGCTGTGCGGGCTGGGCCTGCGCGTGCGTGCGCACGACCTGCGCGGCCATGGCGCCAGCGGCGGCGCGCGCATGGTGGCGGACCATCCGGATGCCTACCTGGACGACCTCGCCGAGATCTACGATGCCGCGGTGCCTGGCTGGAACGAGTTGCCGATCCTGCTGGGCCACAGCATGGGCGGGCTGATCGCGGCGCGCTTTGCCACCGCGCGCGTGCGCCCGGTGCGCGCGCTGGTGCTGTCCTCGCCCGCGCTGGCGCTGAGGCTGTCAGGCCCGATGCTGGCGCTGCATCGCGTGCTGCTGCTGGCGCCGCGGCTGCGCGTGCCCAATCCGATCGATGCGCGGCTCTTGTCGCACGATCCCGCCGTGGTGGCAGCCTACCGCTCAGACCCGCTGGTGCAAACCACCATCACCGCCAGCGTACTGGAGAGCTTTATCCGCGGCATGGCGCAGGCTCAGGCCGATGCCGCGCTGCTGGAGGCGCCCACGCTGATGCTGGTCGGCGGCGCCGACCGCGTGGTGGACCCCGCCGGCAGCCGCAGCTTCTTCGACAAAGCGCCGCCGGAGTTGCGCGAAGCGGTCTGGTTCGAGCATGGCTACCACGAGATCTTCAATGAAGCCCAGCCACTGCGCGGCGAAGTGTTCGCGGCGCTGACCGGCTGGCTGCAGCGTCACCTGCAGCAGTAGGGACGTTGGGCTAGGTCCGGAACACCGACTCGGCCACGCCGAACGCTGCCGCGACGACCGGGTCGTCGCGGCGCGTGGCCAGGCATACCAGCGTCAGCTCCGTCTGCACCGAGACCCCTTCCACGATCACCAGCCCGTGCGCATGCGATTCGCGCAGCGCGATCGCGTCGCGCACCAGCGACAGCCCCACGCCGGAGCGCACCAGGTCCAGCATCGACGCCTCCTGGTCGACATGCGCCACCTTGGGCACGCCGGCCGGATCGACGCCGGCCTGGGCAAAGCGCGCGGACAAGAGGCGGTTGTGCGCCGATTCCGGCGGCGTCCAGATCCACGGCAGCGTTGCCAGCTGCCCCCATGAGCGCAGCGCGGTGCGCTCTTTCCAGCCCTTGGGCGCCACCACGTAGTACGAGAAGGGCGTCAGCGTCAGCGCATGGAAGCCGGCGTCGGGCGGCTGGCCCAGGTAGAAGCCCACGTCGAGCGCGCCGCTGCGTACCTGTTGCAGCACCCAGCCTGACATGCCGTGGCGCAGCTCGGTGCCGATCTGCGGATGGCGTTCCACCAGCGTGCGCAGCATCGGGCCCAGCCGCGTGAATTCCGGATCGAGGATGGTGCCGATCGCCAGCCGGCCGCGCACGGTGTGATGCATCGCGCTGACGGTGTGCTGCAGGTCGCCCACGCCGTCGAGGATGCGCTCGGCCAGCGGCAGCAATGCGGCGCCGTCGGCGGTCAGCGTCAGGCCTGCAGCAGTGCGCTCGAACAGCCGGATGCGCCACGCCGATTGCAGGGCTTTCAACTGCAGGCTCACTGCAGGCTGCGTCAGGTGCAGCCGCTGCGCGGCGCGGGTCAGGTTGCCCTCGCGCGCGACGGCAACGAAGGCGCGCAGGTGGTGGAGGTCCAAGGCAGTGTCGGGGCGAAAGGTGGCGCGGGAGCGTGTGTGGTGCAGCGCAATATTTTGCGCGGCTTATATTGCGATTGACAATAAATCATTGGACGGGGCCGCGCAACTGCACCAAGCTTGCGCTCAATACGGCCCGGTACGCCTTGTGCGGCGCGGCATCGACGCCAGTGCGAGACTGGCGCATGCTTGCGCCAGCGTCTTCACCAGACGCAAAGATCGGGCAAGCCGCATGCCGTCAGCGACCCAGCATTCAGGAGCGGAAGTGGAAGACATCCTTGCAGAAGCCAGCGCGGTGCAGACCATCATCGGCCATAGCATCGCAGGCCGGCAGACACGCGGCGCATCGCAGCGTCTGGCCGATATTTATAACCCCGCCACCGGCGAAGTCGCAGCACGCGTGGCACTGGCCACCGCGCAGGACGTGGCCGATGCCGTCGCCGCCGCCCAGGCCGCATTCCCCGCCTGGGCCGACACTCCGCCGCTGCGCCGCGCGCGCATCCTGTTCAAGTTCAAGGAGCTGCTCGACCAGCACCACGACGACCTGGCCGCGCTGATCACGCGCGAGCACGGCAAGGTGTTCTCGGACGCCAGGGGCGAAGTCACGCGCGGCATCGAGGTGGTGGAATTTGCCTGCGGCATCCCCAACCTGCTCAAGACCGATTTCACCGACAACATCGGCGGCGGCATCGACAACTGGAACCTGCGCCAGCCGCTGGGCGTGGTGGCGGGCATCACGCCGTTCAACTTCCCGGTGATGGTGCCGATGTGGATGTTCCCGGTGGCGCTGGCGTGCGGCAATACCTTCGTGCTGAAGCCGTCGGAGCGCGATCCGTCGCCGAGCCTGTTGATTGCCGATTTGCTGCGCCAGGCTGGCCTGCCCGACGGCGTGTTCAATGTGGTGCAGGGCGACAAGGAAGCCGTGGACGCGCTGCTCGCACATCCGGACGTGCAGGCGCTGTCGTTCGTCGGTTCGACGCCGATTGCGGAGTACATCTATACGGAAGGGACGAAGCACGGCAAGCGGGTGCAGGCGCTGGGTGGTGCCAAGAACCACCTGGTGGTGATGCCCGATGCCGATCTCGACCAGGCGGTCGATGCATTGATTGGCGCGGCCTATGGTTCGGCCGGCGAGCGCTGCATGGCGATCTCGGTCGCGGTGGCGGTGGGCGATGTGGCCGACAAGCTGGTGCCGCGGCTCGCCGAACGCGCGAGCTCGCTGAAGATCCGCAACGGCATGGAGTCCGATGCCGAGATGGGTCCGCTGGTGACCGCTGCGCACAAGGCGAAGGTGGAGGGCTATATCGCCAAGGGCGTGCAAGAGGGCGCGACGCTGGTCACTGATGGCCGCGGTCACACCGTGCCAGGCCATGAGAAGGGCTTCTATGTCGGCGGCACCTTGTTCGACCACGTCAAGCCCGACATGACGATCTACAAGGAAGAGATCTTCGGTCCGGTGCTGTCGGTGGTGCGCGTGCATGACTTTGCCGAAGCGGTGGCGCTGATCAATGCGCACGAGTACGGCAACGGCGTGTCGTGCTACACCAGCGACGGCGGCATCGCGCGTGCGTTCGCGCGGCAGATCCAGATCGGCATGGTCGGCATCAACGTGCCCATTCCGGTGCCAATGGCGTGGCATTCGTTCGGCGGGTGGAAGCGCTCGCTGTTCGGCGACCACCATGCCTATGGCGAAGAGGGCGTGCGTTTCTACACGCGCTACAAGAGCGTGATGCAGCGCTGGCCGGATTCGATCGCCAAGGGCGCTGAGTTCACCATGCCGGTGGCGAAATAACCGGCAACGATGATGACAAGAACAGCGACAGAGACATTCGACTACATCATCGTGGGGGCCGGTTCGGCCGGCTGTGTCCTGGCGAACCGCCTGACGCAGGATGCGGACGTCAACGTGCTGCTGCTGGAGGCCGGCGGCAAGGACGACTACCACTGGATCCATATTCCGGTGGGCTACCTGTACTGCATCGGCAACCCGCGCACCGACTGGCTCTATCGCACCGAGGCCGAGGCGGGGCTGAACGGCCGTTCGCTGGGCTATCCGCGCGGGCGCGTGCTGGGCGGTTGCTCGTCGATCAACGGCATGATCTATATGCGTGGCCAGCGCGAGGATTATGACGAGTGGGCGCGGCTGACCGGCGACGATGGCTGGCGCTGGGACAATGTGCTGCCGCTGTTCAAGCGCAGCGAGGACCACCACCGCGGCCCGAGCGAATTCCATGGCGCCGGCGGCGAATGGCGCGTGGAAGGCCAGCGGCTGCGCTGGGACATCCTGGAACGCTTTGCCGATGCCGCTGAAGAGGCGGGGATTCCGCGCACGGAGGATTTCAACCGCGGCGACAACTTCGGCGTGGGCTATTTCGAAGTGAACCAGCGCCGCGGCATCCGCTGGAACACGGCCAAGGCCTTCCTGCGGCGTGCGTCGGAGCGTCCCAACCTGACCGTTGTCACCGGGGCGCAGGTGAGCGGGCTGACCTTCGACGGGCGCCGCTGCACCGGCGTGAACTATATCGGCGGCGGCCGGCCGCACACGGCGGCGGCCACGCAGGAAGTGATCCTGGCCGCGGGCGCGGTCAATACGCCGCAGCTGCTGGAGCTGTCGGGCATCGGCCAGGCCGAGCGCCTGCAGGCGCTGGGTATCCCGGTGCGCCATGCGCTGCCCGGCGTGGGCGAGAACCTGCAGGACCACCTGCAGCTGCGCTCCGTGGTGAAGGTCAGCGGCGTGCGCACGCTCAACACGCGCGCCGCGAGCCTGTGGGGCAAGTTCTGCATCGGCGTGCAGTACGCCTTCAACCAGAGCGGGCCGATGAGCATGGCGCCGTCGCAGCTGGGCGCCTTTGCGCGCTCGGACCCGTCGCAGGCGCGGCCGAACGTGGAGTACCACGTGCAGCCCTTGTCGCTGGACAAGTTCGGCGACCCGCTGCATGCGTTCAATGCCTTTACCGCGAGTGCCTGCAACCTGCGGCCGACATCGCGCGGCAGCGTGCATGCCGGCAGCGCGGATTTCCGCCAGGCGCCGGTGATCGCGCCGAATTACCTGGCGACCGACGAGGATCGGAAAGTCGCGGCGGACTCCATCCGGCTCACGCGCCGTATCGTGGCATCGCCGGCGCTGGCGCCGTACCGGCCCGAGGAATGGCTGCCGGGTCCGGCATTCCAGACCGACGAACAACTGGCCGAAGCGGCCGGCAATATCGGCACCACCATCTTCCACCCGGTGGGCACCTGCAAGATGGGCCGCGCCGACGACCCGATGGCCGTGGTCGACCATCGCCTGCGCGTGCTGGGCATCGACGGCCTGCGCGTGGTCGATGCCTCGGTGATGCCGCTGATCACGTCGGGCAACACCAATTCGCCGACCATCATGATTGCCGAGCGCGCCAGCGACCTGATCCGCGAAGACCGCCGGCAGGGCCTGGCGGCGGCGGAAGTATGGGTGCAGCCGGCGCCGGCTGCAGCCGCCGCAGGCGCCTGACATGAGCGCGCCACTTGGTCGCGGGCGGGGCCGTGACCAAGTGGCGCGGCCTGCTCATGTGCGCTTGCAAAAAAACTGACACTTGGTTCATGTTTCATAGTGCAAACCCCGATGTTTTGCGATGCAACAGGCGCACACAATAGACGCCTCACAGGGTGCGTCGGCAGCACATCAACGCCATCGCCGCAACCTGCGCGGGAGCCGCCCCGCACCTGAACAGAAAGCCGCAGCAGGGCCGCAACCACGGCCAGCCTGACGGAACAAGCGGCAGCAAGGGCCTACCAGGCCGGTTCGGACCATTGTCAGTGCCGGGCATCACCCCGGCAGTTCAGCAAGAGGGCGGGCAGGAGACATGAACCAGCAGGAAACCATCCTGGAAACGCGGAACCTCACCAAGGAGTTCAAGGGGTTCACGGCGGTGAGCGACGTCAGCCTGCGGGTGCGCCGCGGGTCGATCCATGCGTTGATCGGGCCCAACGGCGCCGGCAAGACGACCTGCTTCAACCTGCTCACCAAGTTCCTGGAGCCGACCACCGGCACCATCCTTTTCAACGGCATCGACATCACCCGAGAAAAGCCCGCGCAGATCGCGCGGCGCGGCGTGATCCGTTCGTTCCAGATCTCGGCGGTATTTCCGCACCTGACGGTGATGGAGAACGTGCGCATCGGGCTGCAGCGGCAGCTCGGCACGGCGTACCAGTTCTGGCGCAGCGAGCGCTCGCTGGATGTGCTCAACGACCGCGCCATGGAGCTGCTCGAACAGGTCGGCCTGACCGAGTTCGCGCAGACGCTGACGGTGAACCTGCCGTACGGCCGCAAGCGCGCGCTGGAGATTGCCACCACGCTGGCGATGGAGCCCGAGCTGATGCTGCTCGACGAGCCCACGCAGGGCATGGGCCACGAAGACGTGGACCGCGTCACGCAGCTGATCAAGAAGGTCTCGGCGGGCCGCACCATCCTGATGGTGGAGCACAACATGAGCGTGGTCTCGTCGATCGCTGACAAGATCACCGTGCTGCAGCGTGGTGCGATCCTGGCCGAAGGCCCGTATGCGGAAGTCTCGAAGGACCCGCGCGTGATGGAGGCCTACATGGGCACCGCCGACGCGGAACTGCAGGGCGCGCACTGAGACGGCCGGGGGAACAACACATGACTTCATTGAACACACCCGCCAACACACCCGCGCTCGAGATCAAGGACCTGCACGCCTGGTACGGCGAATCGCACATCCTGCATGGCGTGGACCTGACCGTGAACCGCGGCGAAGTGGTCACGCTGCTGGGCCGCAACGGCGCCGGGCGCACCACCACGCTGCGCGCGATCATGGGGCTGACCGGCGCGCGCAAGGGCTCGATCAAGGTCAATGGCCACGAGACCATCAGCCTGCCCACGCACAAGATCGCGCACTACGGCATTGGCTATTGCCCCGAAGAGCGGGCGATCTTCTCCAGCCTCTCATGCGAAGAGAACCTGATGCTGCCGCCGGTGCTCAAGGGCGCCGACACCAGCAAGGGCATGAGCGAGACCGATATCTACGAGATGTTCCCGAACCTGAAGGAGCGCCGCCAGAGCCAGGGCACGCGTCTTTCCGGCGGCGAGCAGCAGATGCTGGCGGTCGGGCGCATCCTGCGCACCGGCGCGAACCTGCTGCTGCTCGATGAAATCTCGGAGGGGTTGGCACCGGTGATCGTGCAGGCGCTTGCGCGCATGATCCTGATGCTCAAGCAGAAGGGGTACACGGTGGTGATGGTGGAGCAGAACTTCCGCTTTGCCGCGCCGCTGGCGGACCGCTTCTACGTGATGGAGCACGGCAGCATCGTCGAGCGCTTCGCGGCCAATGAGCTGCAGGCCAAGATGCCGGTGCTGCACGAACTGCTCGGGGTCTGATCCGCACGGATCATGGGTTGATATTTGGCAGGAACGGGTGGCGCGCACGCCGCCGCAAATCAGGAGACATAGAGATGAAAAAGACTCGGCTCGCGGCCGCGACGGCGGCCATTGCCATGGGTGCGGTTTCCTTCAGCGCCGTTGCCCAGGTGTCGGGCGACACCGTGAAGATCGGCTATATCACCGACATGTCGGGCCTGTACGCCGACATCGACGGCCCCGGCGGCCTGGAAGCCATCAAGATGGCAGTCGAGGACCGCGGCGGCAAGGTGCTGGGCAAGCCGATTGAAATCGTCTCGGCCGACCACCAGAACAAGGCCGACATCGCCGCCTCGAAGGCGCGCGAATGGATGGACCAGCAGGGCCTGGACATGCTGCTGGGCGGCACCAACTCCGGCACCGCACTGGCCATGAACAAGGTGGCCTCGGAGAAGAAGCGCGTCTACATCAACATCGGCGCCGGCACGGCGCGCCTGACCAACGAAGAGTGCTCACCGTACACGGTGCACTACGCCTATGACACGGTGGCGCTGGCCAAGGGCACCGGCAGCGCGGTGGTCAAGCAGGGCGGCAAGTCGTGGTTCTTCCTGACCGCCGACTACGCCTTCGGCCATTCGCTGGAAAGCGACACCGCGGCGGTGGTCAAGGCCAACGGCGGCACGGTTGCGGGCCAGGTGCGCCATCCGCTGTCGGCATCGGACTTCTCGTCGTTCCTGCTGCAGGCGCAGTCGTCCAAGGCGCAGATTTTGGGCCTGGCCAACGCCGGCGGCGACACCATCAACTCGATCAAGGCGGCCAAGGAATTCGGCATCACCAAGACGATGAAGATCGCCGGCCTGCTGATGTTCATCAATGATGTGCACAGCCTCGGGCTGAAGAACACCGAAGGCCTGCTGATGACCGACAGCTGGTACTGGGACATGAACGACGACACCCGCAAGTTCGCCAACCGCTTCTTCGGCAAGATGAAGAAGATGCCGAGCAGCTTGCAGGCGGCGGACTACTCGGCGGCCAGCACCTACCTGAAGGCGGTGGAAGCCGCCAAGACCGACGATCCGGACAAGGTCATGGCCGAGTTGAAGAAGATGAAGATCAACGACTTCTACACCAAGGGCTATATCCGCCAGGACGGCCGTGGCATCCACGACATGTACCTGATGCAGGTGAAGACCGCGGCAGAGTCGAAGAAGCCGTGGGACTACCTGAAGGTGGTCGCGACCATTCCGGGCGACCAGGCCTTCACCACGGTGGCCGAGTCGAAGTGCGCCATGCTGAAGAAATAAGCTGATGTGAGTTCTGCCGGCGGCGCGCCACCTGCGTGCCGCCGGCATCGGACGCGGTTCTTTGCTGCGGTGTTCGCCAACGGTGTTCGCCGCAGCGTTCGCATTACCTGGCACCAACCGCAGCAATCCCCGCCATACAACGGCGGTATCAACGGCACTCCGCGATGGACATCTTCGGAATACCCTTGCCGGCCATGCTTTCCCAGCTATTGCTGGGGCTGGTCAACGGCGCCTTCTATGCGATGCTGAGCCTGGGCCTGGCGGTTATCTTCGGCCTGCTCAACGTCATCAATTTCGCGCACGGCGCGCTCTTCATGCTGGGCGCGGTGCTGGCCTGGATGGGCATGGAGTACGCCGGGCTGAACTACTGGATCATGCTGCTGCTGTCGCCTCTGGTCGTCGCCGCGCTGGGCGTGGTGATCGAGAAGACCATGCTGCGCTGGATCTACAAGCTCGACCATATCTACGGCCTGCTGCTGACGCTGGGCATCACGCTGGTGATCGAGGGCATCTTCCGCTCGATCTACGGCGTGTCGGGCCTGCCGTACTCGACGCCGGACGCGCTGCAGGGCGCGACCGACCTGGGCTTCATGATCCTGCCCAACTACCGCGCGTGGGTCGTGGTGGCGTCGCTGGTGGTTTGCTTCGCCACCTGGTACGTGATCGAGAAGACCAAGCTGGGCGCCTACCTGCGCGCCGGCACCGAGAACCCCAAGATGGTCGAGGCCTTCGGCGTCAACGTGCCGCTGATGGTGACGCTGACCTACGGCTTCGGCGTCGCGCTGGCCGCGTTCGCGGGCGTGCTGGCGGCGCCGGTGATCCAGATCTCGCCGCTGATGGGGCAGAACCTGATCATCATCGTGTTTGCGGTGGTGGTGATCGGCGGCATGGGTTCGATCATGGGCTCGATCCTGACCGGCCTGGGGCTGGGCGTGGTCGAGGGGCTGACCAAGGTGTTCTATCCTGAAGCGTCGTCGACCGTGGTGTTCTTCATCATGGTGATCGTGCTGCTGCTGCGCCCGGCCGGGCTGTTCGGGAAGGAGAAGTGATGAGCGCACCCTCCACATCATCGACGCCATCCACGGTGGCGGGCAACGCGGGCAACGCAGGAAAGGGACAAGGCGTGCAGAAGAAACTGTTGTACGGATTGCTGCTGCTGGCACTGGTGGCCGCGCCGCTGGCCGGCGCGTATCCGGTGTTCGTGCTCAAGGTGCTGTGTTTCGCGCTGTTTGCGTGCGCATTCAACCTGCTGATCGGCTATACCGGGCTGCTGTCGTTCGGCCATGCGGCCTTCTTCGGCGGCGCTGGCTACGCCGCCGGCCATGCCATGAAGGTCTGGGGCGTGACCCCGGAGATCGGCCTGATCCTGGGCACCGGCACGGGCGCGCTGATCGGCTACGTGGTGGGTTCGCTGGCCATCCGCCGGCAGGGCATCTACTTCTCGATGATCACGCTGGCGCTGGCGCAGATGCTGTTCTTTATCTGCCTGCAGGCGCCGTTCACCGGCGGCGAGGACGGCCTGCAGGGCATCCCGCGCGGCAAGCTGTTCGGGGTGCTGCCGCTGTCGGACGACCTGACGCTGTACTACGTGGCGCTGGCGATCATCGTGGCCGCCTTTGCGCTGATCGTGCGCACGGTGCATTCGCCGTTCGGCCAGATCCTGAAGGCGATCAAGGAGAACGAGCCGCGCGCGGTGTCGCTGGGCTATGACGTCGACCGCTTCAAGCTGACCGCCTTCGTGCTGTCGGCGGCGCTGTCGGGGCTGGCCGGCTCGATCAAGGCGCTGGTGCTGGGCTTCGAGACGCTGACTGACGTGCACTGGTCGATGTCGGGTTCGGTCATCCTGATGACGCTGGTCGGCGGTCTGGGCACATTGTCGGGTCCGATTGTCGGCGCCTTCGTGGTGGTCGCGCTGGAGAACAAGCTGGGCGACATCGGCAACTTCCTGGCGTCGGTCACCGGCATCTCCTGGTTCGGCACGCTGGGCGAGTCGGTGACGATGGTGACTGGCGTGATCTTCGTGATCTGCGTGCTGACTTTCCGCCGTGGCATCATGGGCGAGCTGCTGGCGCGCTTCGGGGGCCACGCGGGACGCAAGCAGGAGTGACTGCGGGTCGACATGCCCGATTCTGGGGCTAGGGTTTTTTCTAGCTTGTCCTCGATGCACCGCTTCGTTACATTCCATATACGGTTTTCGCAGGTTAAATGGAGGCGGAAGCGAGGAGACGACAGGCGCGCACCCGGTGTCGGGTAGCAGCGTTATAAATAAAGGGCGTTGCCGGGTGATCCTCGGCAACGCTTTTTTTATTTGGGGTTCCCGACCCCTCCTGTGGCGCTTTTGCCCCATCATGGGGCATCCAGGCCGCATCGGCATCACCTGGCTATCCTCCACATGCGACAATGCGGGCGCTCTCATTGCCCGCCATGCCTGCCGCCCCTGATTCCCCCGACTCCCCAGCCGTTCCGGATCGTCCTGACGCACCCGCGCCGCAGGGCCTGGCACGCCTCGGGCTGGGTGCCGACGCAGCCATGCTGGAGGCCTGGCTGGATACGGTTCAGCCGCTGCCGGTGCCCGGCGCGCGCGCGCGCCGGCTGATGCTGGACGACCTGCTGGCCCAGTCCGGTCGCGGCATCTGCCTGCTGGTGGACGACGCGCAGGCGCCGCACGATCTGCTGGCGTGCCTGCCGGTGGCGCTGCTCCCGAGCCTGGAGCTTGCCGGCCTGGCCGCCTGCGGCATCGAGTGGTGGGTGCAGCCCGGGCTGGACGGCGGGACCCGCCGTGCCTGCCTTGACGCCTGCTCCGCCACGCTGGCCGACTGGGGCCGCGCGCACGGTATCCGCCACGCGCTGCTGGCGCCGGGGCTGGTGGCAGGGCAAGGCGGCGCGCCGCCGGGCTTCAGCCCGCATGGCAACGGCATGTGGCACCGCAGCCTGGTGCCGGCGGCCAAGGTGCTGGGCTGAACCGGCGCCGCCCGGCTGCGCTCCGGCCTGTGCGCACCGATCTTCTCTGATCATTCCCTTTTCGCTTCCCTGCTTCCTGCAATGACGGAATTCGCATTCCTGGCGGTTGCCGCCTTTCTCGCTGGCCTGATCGACGCGGTCGCCGGCGGCGGCGGCCTGGTACAGATCCCGGCGATGTTCTCGGCCTATCCGAATATCGCGCCGGCCACGCTGCTGGGCACCAACAAGATGGGCTCGATCGCGGGCACCGCCAACGCCGCGCTGCGCTACGGCCGCAGCGTGCGCATCTACTGGGGCGCGACCGCGCCCGCGGTGGTGGCGGCCTTTATCTTCTCGATGGCCGGTGCCTGGGCGCTGACCAGGATCCCGGCCGAGCCGCTGCGCAAGGCGCTGCCGTTCGTGCTGGTGGTGTTGCTGGTCTACACCGTGGCCAAGAAGGACCTGGGCACGGAACACGCGCCGACGCTGTCGGGTTCGCGCGAGCGCTTCGCGGCGCTGCTGGCCGGTGCCGCCATCGGCTTCTATGACGGCGTGTTCGGCCCGGGCACCGGCAGCTTCCTGATGATCGCGTTCGTGCGGGTGTTCGGCTATGACTTCCTGCATGCGTCGGCCTCGACCAAGGTGGTCAACCTTGCCACCAACCTGGCGGCGTTGCTGCTGCTGGCCAGCAAGGGCCATATCTGGTGGCAGCTGGGGCTGGTGATGGCGGTGGCCAACGTCGCCGGCAGCCAGGTAGGCAGCCGGCTGGCGCTGCGCCACGGCAGCGCCTTCGTGCGCAAGGTTTTCATCGTGGTGGTGAGCGCGCTGATCCTGAAAACCGGCTGGGACGCGTTCCTGCGCTGACGGCAAAGCCAGGCGGGGCGCGCGATGCGGGTTAATCCTCCCTTTTCGCGCCAGGGCGCTGTGATAGACTCGATTCGCATTCCCGACCGTGCGGTCGGTGAATGGCCGAAGCGCCTTTCCGGGGGAGTGGTGCGGACGGGGAAATGGGGAACGGCGTTGCGCTGTTCCTGGCTGTAGCGCAGGTGCCGGCGATGTGCCTGCGTCAGACCCGAGGGGTCAGTCCAAAAATGGGGCATCCGCCGGTGGACGCCGGACGGATGCCTTTCCGTTTCAGGAACCGAAGGAGACAAGATGGATTTCAAGCGCGCCAGCCTGCTGGCAATCGCTGCGGCCAGCCTCGTTGCCGGTGCGGCCCATGCACAGGTCAAGGTCGGGGTCACGGTGTCGGCCACGGGTCCGGCGGCATCGCTGGGCATTCCCGAGAAGAACACGTTCACGCTGATGCCCAAGGAAATCGCGGGCAAGAAGATTGAGTACATCGTGCTGGACGATGCCTCCGACACCACCACCGCGGTCAAGAACACCCGCAAGCTGATCAGCGAAGACAAGATTGACGTGATAGTGGGTTCCACCGTGACGCCGAACTCGCTGGCGATGGTGGACGTGGTGGCAGAGAACGAGACGCCGATGATCACCATGGCCGCCTCGGCCCGCATCATTGAGCCGATGGACGCCAAGCGCGCCTGGGTCTTCAAGACGCCGCAGAATGACTCGCACATGGCGACCGCCATCGCCGAGCACATGACCAACAACAACGTGAAGACGGTGGCCTTCATCGGCTTCGCGGACGCCTATGGCGACAGCTGGGCGCAGGAGTTCGCCAAGGTGGCCGAGCTGCGCAAGATCAAGGTCGTCGCCAACGAGCGCTTTGCCCGCACCGATACCTCGGTCACCGGCCAGGTGCTGAAGATGATGAGCGCCAACGCCGACGCCGTGCTGATCGCAGGCTCGGGTACGCCCGCGGCGCTGCCGGCCAAGACGCTCAAGGAGCGTGGCTTCAAGGGCAAGATCTACCAGACCCACGGCGTGGCCAATGCCGACTTCCTGCGCGTGTGCGGCAAGGACTGCGAAGGCACCTTCCTGCCGGCTGGCCCGCTGCTGGTGGCTGAGCAACTGCCGGACAGCAACCCGGTGAAGAAGCCGGCCATGACCTACAAGACCGCTTACGAGAAGGCGTTCGGCGGCCAGGTGTCGACTTTCGGCGGCCATGCCTGGGATGCGGGGCTGATCTTGCAGCATGCCATTCCCGAGGCGCTGAAGAAGGGCCAGCCGGGTACCAAGGAATTCCGCAAGGCGTTGCGGGATGCGATGGAGCAGACCAAGAATCTGCCGGTGTCGCATGGGATTATGAACATGAGTGGCACGGACCATCTGGGCTTCGATCAGCGGGCGCGGGTGATGGTGCAGATTGTTGATGGGAAGTGGAAGTTGCTGGGTAAGTGAGGGGTGGGGGGAGTGGTGCTTTGGGGCTGGATGTTGCCCTTGGTGGGCGGGGCTCTTTGGTTTGGTGCTATGCGGTTGGTTTGTGGCTCTTGGCGGGCGTGGGCTGTTTCGCCGGCGTAGCCGGCGACTTACTTCTTGTCCAAGCGACAAGAAGTAAGCAAGAAACGCGTCGCCTATGCGGCTGGCAATAAATTGCTCGGCGTTGGTGGTTCGGGCGGCGGTGATTTCCGCCGATGTGTGTGGTGGTTCGAGCCGGCTACGCCCCCTGTCCGGTGCCTCCGTCCACGGACTATTGGACGAACCCGACTTTAGGGGATTGGCAGCCTGCTAAGACCGATATCGGGGGACGCCTACGGCTGCGCTGCGCGCCGGCCCTAAGCAGAGCAACCGACCAAGTCCTAACAGCGTTGGGTTCGGCATCATCCGCGACCACGCGGTGCGAGCGCAGCGATGCACTCCGTGCCCGTGCCTCCGACCTGAGATGCTGCGTGCGCGCAGCGCAGCCGAAGGCGTCCCACCGATAACCTGGTTAGCAGGCTGCCAACAACCTAAAGTCGGGTTCGTCCAATAGTCCGTGGACGGAGGCACCAGACAGGGAGCGTAGCTGGCTCGAACCACCAATCACATCGGCGGAAATCACCACCGCGGGAACCACCAACGCCGAGCAATTTATAGCCAGCCGCTCAGGCGACGCGTTTTTTGGTTACTTTTTGTCGCTCGGACAAAAAGTGACTCGCCGGCTACGCCGGCGAAACAGCCCACGCCCGCCAAGCCCGACAACCAACCGCATAGCAACAAAGCGAATCACCCACCCCCAAACCATACGCCTCCCGTTAGGGCTTGCCTGTATTTCCACATTAAGCAATCCGTTTACTATTGCGTAAATCCCAAAGCACATAGCACCCTGTCGGCCCCCATATGACGCAGGCAGGTATTTCCAAAAGACGGGGAGACAATGGACTTATCAATCGCCGCCATCCTGGCCCAGGACGGCATCACCTCGGGCGCGATCTACGCGCTGCTGGCACTGGCCCTGGTGCTGGTGTTCTCGGTGACCCGGGTCATCTTCATCCCGCAAGGGGAGTTTGTTGCCTACGGTGCGCTGACGCTGGCGGCGATGCAGGCCGGGCACGCGCCGCAGACCAGCTGGCTGCTGCTGGCGATGGGGGCGCTGACCTTCCTCTATGAAACCGTCACGGTGCTGCGCAGCGCCGAGTTGCGCCGCACACTGGGCCAGCGGCTGGCGGTGCTGGCCGGCAAGTACCTGGTATTCCCGCTCGCGGTGCACTGGCTGGCGCAGCAGTACGGCGCGCAGCCGCTGCCGATGCTGGCGCAGATCGCGCTGACGCTGCTGATCATCATCCCGCTGGGGCCGATGCTGTACCGGCTGGCCTACCAGCCGCTCGCCGAAGCCAGCACGCTGGTGCTGCTGATCGTCTCGGTCGGCGTGCACTTTGCGCTGGTGGGGCTGGGCCTGGTGATGTTCGGCGCGGAGGGCTCGCGCACCAATGCGTTCTCGGATGCGCGCTTCGACGTGGGGGCGCTCAGCATCTCGGGCCAGAGCCTGTGGATCGTGGGCGCGTCGGCGCTGCTGATCGCCGCGCTGTACTTCTATTTCGAGCGCACGCTGCAGGGCAAGGCGCTGCGCGCGACCGCGGTGAACCGGCTGGGCGCGCGCCTGGTCGGTATCGGCACCACGCAGGCGGGGCGCCTGTCGTTCACGCTGGCCGCAGCGATGGGTGCGCTGTGCGGCATCCTGATCGCGCCGCTGACGACCGTGTACTACGAGTCGGGCTTCCTGGTGGGCCTGAAGGGCTTTGTCGGCGCCATCGTCGGCGGGCTGGTGAGCTACCCCGTGGCGGCGCTGGGTGCGCTGCTGGTGGGGCTGCTCGAATCCTATTCGTCCTTCTGGGCCAGCGCGTTCAAGGAGGTCATCGTCTTCACACTGATCATTCCGGTGCTGCTGTGGCGCTCGCTGACGAGCAAGCATGTCGAGGAGGAGGAATAAGCCATGACCATGCTGACCGACAAGCAGGCGGCGGTGACCAGTGCCGAGGCAGGCAGCCGTGCGCGGCTGAACCGCAACCGGGTATTGGTGCTGGCTTTCATTGTGGTGCTGGTGTTGCTGCCGGCGCTGCCGACGCCGGAATTCTGGATCACGCTGGGCAACTACATCGGCCTGTACAGCATCGTGGCGATCGGGCTGGTGCTGCTGACCGGGGTGGGCGGCATGACCTCGTTCGGGCAGGCCGCGTTCGTGGGGCTGGGCGCGTACAGCACCGCGTACCTGACCACGCAGTTCGGGCTGTCGCCCTGGTTCGGGCTGCTGGTGGGGCTGGTGATCACGATGGCATCGGCCTATGTGATCGGGCTGATCACGATGCGAATGTCCGGCCACTACCTGCCGCTGGCGACCATTGCCTGGGGCCTGTCGCTGTTCTTCCTGTTCGGCAACCTGGAGTTCCTGGGCAAGTATGACGGCCTGAACGGGATCCCGGTGCTGTCGTTGTTCGGCATCGAGCTGCAGTCCGGCCGCTCGATGTTCTACCTGATCTGGGCGGTGGTGCTGCTGGCGGTGCTGGCGATGCAGAACCTGCTGAACTCGCGCCCTGGCCGCGCCATCCGCGCGCTCAAGGGCGGCGGCGTGATGGCCGAGGCCATGGGTGTGAACACCGCGTGGATGAAGGTGGTGATCTTCGTGGTGGCGGCGGTCCTGGCGTGCGTGTCGGGCTTCCTGTACGCGCACCTGCAGCGCGCGGTGAATCCGACGCCGTTTGGCCTGAACTACGGCATCGAGTACCTGTTCATGGCCGTGGTCGGCGGCGTGGGCCATGTGTGGGGCGCGGTGCTGGGCGCGGGCATCCTGACCATCCTGAAGGATGTGCTGCAGGGCGTGCTGCCCAGGCTGCTCGGTGCCAACGGCAACTTCGAGATCATCGTCTTCGGCGTGCTGCTGGTATTGCTGCTGCAATATGCGCGCGATGGCATCTGGCCGTTCCTGCGGCGTCTGGTTCCTTCGGGCCCGCCGGTACTGGCACCGGCGCAGGCCGAGGCCCTGGCCGTGCGCCAGAAGCCGGAGGCCGGCGACCTGATCCTGGATGTGCGCGCGGCACGCAAGGAGTTCGGCGGGCTGGTGGCGGTCAACGACGTCAGCTTCCACGTGCGCGCGGGCGAGATCATCGGGCTGATCGGTCCCAACGGCGCGGGCAAGTCCACGACCTTCAACCTCGTGACGGGCGTGCTGCCGGTCACGCGTGGCGAGGTGCGCTACCGCGGCGAGGTGATCTCGGGCCTGCCGTCGCGCGAGATCGTCAAGCGCGGCATCGGCCGCACCTTCCAGCACGTGCACCTGCTGCCGACCATGACGGTGCTGGAGAACGTGGCCATCGGCGCGCACCTGCGCGGCGATTTCCGCGCCCAGGGCGGCGTCTCGGCCGCGATCCTGCGCATGAACAAGGCCGAGGAAGAGAAGCTGCTGTTCGAAGCGAAGCGCCAGCTTGAGCGCGTGGGCCTGGCCGATTGCATGTACATGGAAGCCGGCAGCCTCGCGCTGGGCCAGCAGCGGATTCTTGAAATCGCGCGTGCACTTTGCTGCGACCCGGCGCTGCTCTTGCTCGACGAGCCGGCAGCGGGCCTGCGCTACAAGGAGAAGCAGGCGCTGGCCGAGCTGCTGCGCAAGCTAAAGGGCGAGGGCATGAGCGTGCTGCTGGTCGAGCACGACATGGACTTCGTGATGAACCTGACCGACCGGCTGGTGGTGATGGAATTCGGCACGCGCATTGCAGAGGGTGTGCCCGAGGAAGTGCAGAAGAACCCGCGGTGCTGGAAGCCTATCTGGGTGGCGTGGAGTAAGGACCGGACATGAGCCTGATTCTCGAAGTGAAGGACCTCCACGTCCGCTACGGCAAGGTGGAAGCGGTGCACGGCGCCAACCTGAAGGTGGAGGCCGGCAAGATCGTCACGGTAATCGGCCCCAACGGCGCCGGCAAGTCGACCATGCTCAATGCGATCATGGGTGCGCTGCCGGTGACGGGGTCGTCGAGCGGCTCGGTGAGCTACCTTGGCCACGACATGGCCGGCATCCCGGTGGAGGGGCGCGTTGCGCGCGGCATGTGCCTGGTGCCGGAAAAGCGCGAGCTGTTTGCGTCGATGACGGTAGAGGACAACCTGCAGCTGGGCGCATTCCGCCGCAAGCGCGCCGGCGAGAAGAACTACCTGGACCAGATGGACGTGGTCTACGACCTGTTCCCGCGCCTGCGCGAGCGCGCCCGCCAGGACGCCGGCACGCTCTCCGGGGGCGAGCGCCAGATGCTGGCGGTGGGCCGCGCGCTGATGGCCAAGCCGCAGTTGCTGATGCTGGACGAGCCCAGCCTTGGCCTGGCACCGCTGATCGTGAAGGAGATCTTCCACATCATCAGCAACCTGCGCCAGACCGGCGTGGCCACGCTGCTGATCGAGCAGAACGCACGCGCCGCGCTGCAGGTGGCGGACTACGGCTATGTGATCGAGACCGGGGATATGGCAATGGAAGGTCCGGCCGACGAGCTGGCGGCGAATCCGAAGGTGATCGAAACCTATCTTGGACTGGCAAAAAAGGCGGCTTGATCCGCTCGGTTTTCGCCAGAGGAATGAGGGCCTGCGGATGCAGGCCCTTTTCTATTGGTGGTGTGAATAACTTTGGGGATAACCCAATTCAGAGGCGCTTTGGACTGATATCGCTACCGGTGCGCTGATGTAGGTACGCAAATATCCATGGGAGTGATTGGTGGCTATCAAGCCTAACGGATAACATCCATTCCAATAATAATCTGCGCGATATTATGTATCAGGTGAATTTGCATCTGCAAAATTCAGGTTGTGTAAGTTATGCCGTGAATAAAGTGTTGATAGCGCTGCCCATATCCTTCGCTGCGGTCTCCAGCAGCCAATCCCGGAAGCAGTTCAGCGCCGGATGGTCGCGCCGTTCCTTCGGCGCACACAGGAAATAGCCCCGTTGCAGCGTAATTGGCAGGTCAAACGGCGCCGTTACGCGTCCGGCGGCAATTTCGTCGCGCACCAGGCAGCGCTGCAGCACGGCGACGCCAATGTCGGCGCGCACCGCCTGGATCAGGATCGAGACCTGGTCGAACGCTGTGGATAACCTTGGCGCAGCGTTGGGTACGCCGGCCGCCTGCAGCCAGTTTTGCCAGTTCGCCGGCGCGGTGGTGTGGTAGAGCAGGGGCTCGTCCAGCAGCTCCGCGGGAGACTGCCAGCGGCCGGCCTCGCGCCGTGCCCGGGCGCGGTCCGGATGGCAGACCGGCACCATTTCTCGTCCCACCACATAGTCGGCCTGCAGGGCGGGCCACTTGCCGGCTTCACCTGCCAGGATGGCGGCGTCGGGGGAGGGGCCGGAGAGATCCTCGTCGCGCTGGTACGGGACGAAGTCCAGCCGTATTTCCGGATGGCGGCGATGGAAGTCCGGCAGGCGCGGCACCAGCCAGACGCTGGCCAGCGTGGGCACGACGGACAGTGTCAGGTGGTGCCGGCGGTCGCCGGCGCGCAGGGCGGCGCTGGCGTGCTCGATCGCGGCCAGCGGCTCGGCCACGGCGTCAAGCAATTGCCGGCCGGCATCGGTCAGCAGCAGCCGGTGGGCATTGCGCTGTAGCAGCGGCTGCCCGAAATGCGCTTCCAGCCGCGCGATGGCGCGGCTGATGGCACCCTGTGTCACGCACAGTTCGTCCGCTGCACGCGTAAAGCTGCCCAGCCGTGCCACGGTGGCAAAGGCGTGCAACTCGGACATCGATGGGAATGCAGCCGCATGGCGGGGGAGGGGAGGAAGGGCGGGGCGGCTGCCGGAGCGGCCGCTGCAGGATGATCTTTGGTAATGCGAACGTGCAATATAGTCGTTTGTGCCCGCCCGGTAAACGGCTGACACTCGCCCGGTTCATGCACAAAACCAACAGGAGAAAACCCATGATCCGAGCCAGGATGTCCCGCCGCCAGTTGCTGCTGTCCGGTGCCGCCGCCGCTGCCACGCTGGCCTTTGCCGGCAGCGCTTTCGCGCAAGCCAACTACCCGACGCGCCCGATCCGCCTGATCGTGCCGTTCGCGGCGGGCGGCTCCACCGATCTGTCGGCGCGCCTGGTGTCAGAGTTTGCCGGCCGCGAGCTGGGTCAGTCGATCGTGGTCGAGAACAAGGGTGGCGCCGGCGGCTCGCTGGGCATGGAGCAGGTGGCCAGCGCCGCGCCCGATGGCTACACCATCGGCATGGCCACGGTCAGCACGCACGGGTCCAACCCCGCCGTATACCCCAAGCTCAAATACGACCCGATCAAGGACTTTGCCCCGGTCACCAACGTGGTGGCGATTCCCAGCGTGTTCGCGGTGCACCCCAGCGTGCC
Organism: Cupriavidus necator; assembly: GCA_022041995.1. Classification (GTDB taxonomy): domain Bacteria; phylum Pseudomonadota; class Gammaproteobacteria; order Burkholderiales; family Burkholderiaceae; genus Cupriavidus. Next base: position 22,824 of record CP074381.1, on the reverse strand, counting down.
GGCCAAGACCATGCAGGAGTTCATCGCGCTGGCCAGGGCCAACCCGGGCAAGTACAGCTTTGCCTCGCCGGGGGCCGGGTCGCTGGGCCACGTCAACATCGAGAACTTCATGATGCTGGCCAAGATCGACCTGCTGCACGTGCCATACAAGGGCGCCGGGCTGGCGCTGAACGACGCCGTGGCAGGGCAGGTCAATGCCATCACCGACAACCTCTCGTCGACGCTGCCCCACGTGAAAGCGGGCAGGCTGCGCGCGCTGGCGGTGCTGGGCGGGGGGCGCTCGGCGCAGTTGCCCAACGTGCCGACCTATTCCGAACTGGGCTTCAAGGACATGGGCGATGGCGGCTGGTTCGGCATTGTCGCGCCTGCGAACACGCCGCCCGCCATCGTCGCCAGGCTGAACCAGGCGATCCACAAGGCCATGCAGAACCCCGAGTTCAAGCGCAAGGTGGAAGAATCCGGCGGCACGCTGGTGCCGACTACGCCGGAGCAGTTCAAGGCGCAGATCCAGCAGGCGATGGCGCGCTACGCCCGCGTGGCCAAGGCTGCCGATATCAAGCTGGACTGAGGCATGGCGGAAGCAATCAACCAAGGCGCTGCATTGCCGCCGGTGATCGTGCGGCTGCCGGAAGGGGAGGCGCTGCCGCTGGTATGCGACTCGCCGCACAGCGGTACCGCGTACCCGGCTGACTTCGGTGCGGCGATCCCGGCCGCGCGCCTGCGTGGCGGCGAGGATACCCACGTCGATGCCTTGTGGGAGGCCGTGCCCGCAGCAGGCGGTACGCTGCTGGCGGCCACCTTCCCACGGGTCTATATCGACCCGAACCGGATGCCCGACGACATCGATCCGGCCCAGCTCGACGGCACCTGGCCGACGGCGCTAGTCCCGGGGCCGAAGACGCAGCTGGGCTACGGCCTGATCTGGAGCCGGGTCGACGCCAGCACGCCGATCTATGACCGCCGCCTGTCCGTGGCGGAAGTGCAGGCCCGCATCGACCGCTACTACCGGCCGTACCATGCGGCGCTGGCCGAGGCTGTGGAGGGTGCCCACCAGCGCTTTGGCGCGCTCTGGCACCTGAACCTGCACTCCATGCCCAACAATGCCTACGAGCGGCTCAAGATCGCCAGCCCGCACCCGCTGGCGGACTTTGTGCTGGGCGACCGGGATGGCACCACCTGCGAGCCGGGGCTGGTCGACCTGGTCGAACGGGAACTGCGCGACATGGGTTACACGGTGGCGCGCAACGACCCGTACAAGGGCGTGCAGCTGATCGCGCAGATCGGCCGGCCGGCCGAGCGGCGCAATAGCCTGCAGATCGAGATCCGGCGGCCGCTGTATATGGACGAGGTGAGCCGCGAGCGCAATGCCGGGTTCGCCACCTTGCAGCGCGATCTTGGCAAGCTGACCGAGCAGGTTGCCGGCTATATCCGCGCGCAGCTCTGAGGCGCTTGTTCCACGTGAAACATCCAGCCGGGCCATGTGCCCGGCCTTTTTGTTTCACGTGGAACATAACGTCGCTTTCGAGCGACTTGCCAGGTATCGTCAACGCCATGTTTCACGTGAAACATGGTTACCGTCGGAAAGCGGCTAGTCGATTGCCGCTATAATTTCGCATTCCCGTATTTCCCGCCAGCCTCCCGGAGGAGGTGTCCCATGCTTTACCCAAAAGAATTCGATGTCATCGTCGTCGGCGGTGGCCATGCCGGCACTGAAGCTGCACTTGCCGCGGCCCGTATGGGCTGCCAGACGCTGCTGCTGACTCACAACATCGAGACGCTGGGCCAGATGAGCTGCAACCCGTCCATCGGGGGCATCGGCAAGGGGCACCTGGTCAAGGAAGTGGACGCCATGGGCGGTGCCATGGCCGCCGCGACGGACGAGTCCGGCATCCAGTTCCGCATCCTGAACTCCAGCAAGGGCCCGGCTGTACGCGCCACGCGCGCCCAGGCGGATCGCGTGCTGTACCGCAAGGCGATCCGCACAAGGCTGGAGAACCAGCCGAACCTGATGCTATTCCAGCAGGCGGTGGACGACCTGATGGTGGAGGGCGACCGCGTAGTCGGCGCGATGACGCAGGTGGGCATCGCCTTCCGCGCCCGCGCAGTGGTGCTGACCGCCGGTACCTTCCTGGACGGCAAGATCCACGTCGGGCTGGATAACTACACCGGCGGCCGTGCCGGCGACCCGGCAGCCGTGTCGCTGTCGGCGCGCCTGAAGGACCTGAAGCTGCCGCAAGGCCGCCTGAAGACCGGAACGCCGCCGCGTATTGACGGGCGCACCATCGATTTCTCGGTGATGGAAGAGCAGCCTGGCGACCTGAATCCGGTGCCGGTGTTCTCCTTCCTGGGCCGTCCGGAGCAGCACCCGCAACAGCTGCCGTGCTGGATCACCCATACCAACAGCCGTACCCACGACATCATCCGTGGCGGGCTGGACCGCTCGCCGATGTACACCGGCGTGATTGAAGGGGTAGGGCCGCGTTACTGCCCCAGCATCGAGGACAAGATCCATCGCTTTGCCAGCAAGGAAAGTCACCAGATCTTCCTGGAGCCCGAAGGCCTGACCACCAACGAGTTCTACCCCAACGGGATCTCGACCAGCCTGCCGTTCGACGTGCAGCTGGAACTGGTGCACTCGATCCGCGGGATGGAGAACGCGCATATCCTGCGCCCCGGCTATGCGATCGAGTATGACTACTTCGACCCACGCGGGCTGAAGGCATCGCTGGAGAGCAAGGCCATCCGCGGTCTGTTCTTTGCGGGACAGATTAACGGCACCACCGGCTATGAAGAAGCCGCCGCGCAGGGCCTGCTGGCCGGCATCAACGCTGGCTGTTATGTGCGCGAACGCGATGCGTGGACGCCGCGCCGCGACCAGGCCTACCTGGGCGTGCTGGTCGACGACCTGATTACCCGCGGTGTGACTGAGCCGTACCGCATGTTCACCAGCCGCGCGGAATTTCGCCTGAGCCTGCGGGAAGACAATGCCGATATGCGCCTGACTGAGGTCGGCCGTGAACTGGGCGTGGTCGACGACGCACGCTGGGATGCCTTCAATCGCAAGCGCGACGCTGTTTCACGTGAAACAGAGCGCCTGAAGAGCACATGGGTCAACCCGGCCATGCTGCCAGCGGAAGATGCCGTGCCGCTGCTGGGCAAGCCGATCGAGCGCGAGTACAGCCTGGCCGATCTGCTGCGCCGGCCAGAAGTCCGCTATGAAGCACTGATGGCGCTGCAGGGCGGCCGACATGCCCCGGGAACGCCGCTGGACGCCGAGCCGATGCTGGCAGAGCAAATCCGCGAGCAGATCGAGATCGGCATCAAGTACCACGGCTATATCGCTCGCCAGGCAGCGGAGGTCGACAAGCTGGAAGCCAATGAGTCGACGCGCCTGCCGGAAGGGCTGGACTACACCGAAGTGCGTGGCCTGGGCTTCGAGGTCAGCCAGAAGCTGAACCAGCATCGTCCGGAAACGCTGGGCCAGGCCTCGCGCATTTCCGGCGTGACGCCGGCCGCGATCTCGCTGCTGCTGGTGCACCTGAAGAAGAAGGGGCTGGGGCGCGCGCGCGCAGAATCGGGCGCACCTTCCGGCAACTCCGAAGAGGCCGCCTGAGTGCCCGCTCCGCGACACACCATGACCGACGACGCGACGCAGCGCCGTCGCCTTGAAGCCGGTCTGGCCGAGATCGGGCTGGCGCTGGCGCCGGCCCAGATCGACACCTTGTTTGCCTACCTGGCGCTGCTGCGCAAGTGGAACGGCGTCTACAACCTGACCGCAATCCGCCACCCCGATGAGATGCTTACGCATCACATGCTGGACTCGCTCGCCGCCGTGCCGGCACTGGCCGAAGCCGCGCGCGCCGCAGAGGTAGGGACGCCGGCGCAGGGCAGGGTACTGGACGTGGGCTCGGGCGGCGGCATGCCCGGCCTGCCGCTGGCCATCGCCTGTCCCGACGTGTCGGTGCTGATGGTGGACATTGTGCAGAAGAAGACCGCCTTTCTGACCCAGTGCCGTGCGCAACTCGGGCTCTCCAATGCCGCGGCACATTGGGGGCCGGTGGAAAAGCTGGACGATAACGATGGCTTTGCCGTGATCACCTCGCGCGCGTTTGCCGAGCTGACCGACTTCGTGAACCTGTCGGGCCAGCTTCTTGCACCGCACGGCAAGCTGATCGCCATGAAGGGTGTTTATCCTCAGGCCGAGTTGGACCGCATGGAAGCTGCCGGGCTGATGGCGCAATGGCAGGTCGATGCGGTGCCCCGCATCACCGTGCCCGGGCTGGATGCCGAGCGCCACCTGGTGGTGCTGTCGCGGCGCGCAAGCGCCCACGCATGACGTACGCCGCGGCGCTGCACGCAGCGCCGCGAACTGCCAGCCCCGCGCTGGCCGGATGAATTGAAGCAGGAGCCTCAGTAGCTTATGGCCAAGGTATTCGTGATTGCAAACCAGAAGGGCGGGGTAGGCAAGACCACCACCACGGTGAACCTCGCCGCCGGCCTGGCCGCGCAGGACCAGCGCGTGCTGCTGGTCGACCTGGACCCGCAGGGCAATGCCTCGATGGGTTCGGGCATCGACAAGCAGGCGCTGGAGCACAGCGTGTACCAGGTGCTGGTCGGCCTGGCCAGCATCAAGCTGGCGCGCCAGCGTTCCGAGACCGGCAGGTACGACGTGCTGCCCGCCAACCGCGAACTGGCCGGCGCGGAAGTGGAACTGGTCGAGCTGGACCAGCGCGAACGCCGCCTCAGGCAGGCCATCGAAGAGGTCAACGACGAATATGACTTCGTGCTGATCGACTGCCCGCCGTCGTTGTCGCTGCTGACGCTGAACGGCCTGTGCGCCGCGCACGGCGTGATCGTGCCGATGCAGTGCGAGTACTTCGCGCTGGAAGGGCTGTCAGACCTGGTCAATACCATCAAGCAGGTGCACGCCAACCTGAACCGCGACCTGCAGGTGATCGGCCTGCTGCGCGTCATGTTCGATCCGCGCGTCACGCTTCAGCAGCAGGTGTCGGCGCAGCTGGAATCGCACTTCGGTGAAAAGGTCTTCAAGACCCTGATCCCGCGCAATGTGCGGCTGGCAGAGGCGCCGTCCTATGGCATGCCGGGCGTGGCGTTCGATCCGTCATCGAAGGGCGCAAAAGCGTACCTGGATTTCGGCGCAGAGATGATCGCGCGCGTCAGGCAGCTGGGCTGAAGGAGAGGGCAAGCATGAGCACTGCAAAGAAAAAAGGCCTGGGCCGCGGTCTCGAGGCGCTGCTGGGCGGGCCGGCCGAAATCGTTGAATCGGTGAAGCAGGAGGGGGCGCCCACCGTGCTGCGCCTGACCCAGTTGCAGCCGGGCAAGTACCAGCCGCGCACGCGCATGGATGAAGGTGCGCTGCAGGAGCTCGCCGCCAGCATCCGCGCGCAGGGCCTGATGCAGCCGATCCTGGTGCGCCGCGTGGCCGAGCCTGACCGCTATGAAATCATCGCGGGCGAGCGGCGCTTCCGTGCGTCCAAGCTCGCTGGTCTGGACAAGGTGCCGGTGCTGGTCAAGGACGTGGCCGATGAAGCCGCGGCCGCGATGGCGCTGATCGAGAACATCCAGCGCGAAGACCTGAACCCGCTGGAAGAAGCGCAAGGCATCATGCGCCTGATCCGCGAGTTCAGTTTCACGCATGAGCAGGCGGCCGAGTCAGTCGGCCGTTCGCGCAGCGCGGTGTCGAACCTGTTGCGCCTGCTGAACCTGGCCGCGCCGGTGCAGACCATGCTGATGGCGGGCGACCTCGACATGGGCCACGCGCGCGCGCTGCTGGCGGTGGACGGCGCCAACCAGATCACGCTGGCCAACCAGATCGTGAACAAGCGGCTGTCGGTGCGCGAGACCGAGAAGCTGGTGGCGTCCACGCTCAAGCCGTTCGACCTGAAGTCGCTCAAGCAGAAGGGCGCCAACAACGTGCGCGACGTGGCACGGCTGGAAGAAGAATTGTCAGATGCGCTGGGCCTGGCGGTGCAGATCAGGCTGGGCGCGCGCGGCAAGGGCCAGCTCACCATCCACTTCAGCGACAACGACGCGCTTGAAGGCGTGCTCGTGCGCCTGCGCGAATCCACTGAAAAGCAGAAGGTCGCCTGAGGCAAGATGCGAAGGCGCACGTAACGTCGCGTGCGCAATTCGGTGCGATTAACGGCCATTGCCGCGATGACTGTTGCGTGTACGCTGCAGTGGCCGGTTCAAGGGCCGGCATGCGTACGGCGTGCCCGGTAATCCCTCATCATGCGCAGGGTTCGCTGCGCAATCCAATTACGTCAAACATTATTGCTGCGCAATTTTCGTGAAGCCATCATGGCATCGTGATGGCAACCGTTGTGCGCAACGCACTGCAAGCCAAATGTAAGCAGATTGACGCGAATCAGTAGTTCCCCTTAAAATCGTGCGGTTTGAATTCTGGTCGGGCCGAAAAGTTCCGGCCTGGAATGAGGCAGGCAGGTAGTGGTTCAAGACCGTCAGCAGCGAGGCGCCGGGTCCCGTCAGGAAGATGACTGGGACGACTGGAAAGAAGGCGCAGACCGTGAGGAAGAGGCTGTCGATCCGTTGTCGCACGCCGAGGCGGTGACGCTGTTTGGCGAGCGCGCGTTGCGCCCTTCGCGGATGACCCCGGGCAAGATTGTCCTGGCGCAGGTGGTGGTTTCCCTGCTGTCGGCACTGTGCTGGGCGCTGTTTGCGAAAGAGGCCGGGCCGTATGGGTGGTCGGCGCTGTTCGGCGGCATGGTGTGCTTCGTGCCGAGCGGATTCTTCGCCTTGCGGCTGTGGCTGGCGCGCGACCGGGCTTCGGTCGGCGGACTGGTGCTGGGCGAGGCGATCAAGGTCTTCGGCACGGTGGCATTGCTGGTGCTGGTCGTGGTGCTGTACCGGGATCTGCGCTGGGTGCCGATGCTGGTCACGTTCCTGCTGGCGCTCAAGACATATTGGGTGGTGGCCCTGGCGATGCGCTAGGCCAGCCGCTTGAAAACGGTGCTTCATCCGGAGGTGGGGCACCGAAACGGAATATCAAGAGTTTTTCGTGACGGTTTCACCGCGGATTTCATGGCAGTGACACCGGACACGGCCAAGGTTGGACCCCGCTTGCATTGCGGTGACCGGCGAATCCGCCGAAGGCAATGCAAGACGCGTACCGGGCGTTTGCCAGATAGTGGCGACGCGCGGCCTGAAGATTTCGCAATATACCGTTCGTATCGACATGTCTGATGCTACCCAAGGCGCCGAACACGCGCTGACACCCTCCGGCTATATCGCCGAACACTTGCAGAACTTGAACTCGGTCGGCGGCAAGCAAGCGTCGGTGGTCGATTTCTCCGTGCTCAACTACGACACGGTGTTCTGGTCCGTGCTGTGCGGCGCCATCGCCGTGCTGTTCCTGTACGTTGCCGCGCGCCGCGTCACTGCCGGCGTGCCGGGCCGCTTCCAGGCCTTCGTCGAGATGATCGTCGAGATGGTCGACGACCAGGCCAAGGGCATCATCCACGGCGACCGTTCGTGGATTGCGCCGCTGGCGCTGATGGTGTTCTGCTGGATCACCATGATGAACGCGATCGACCTGATTCCGGTCGACTGGGTCACCGGCCTGAACAGCCTGCTGGGCGTCTTCCACATTCATCTTCCCCACCACCGCGCAGTGGCCACGGCCGACCTGAACGGCACGCTGGGCATGTCGTGCTCGGTGCTGGTGCTGATGATCTACTACAGCTTCAAGATCAAGGGCACGGGCGGCTTCATGCACGAACTGTTCTCGGCCCGTTCGGCGCCAAGTGGTACCTGGCCCCGTTCAACCTGGTCCTGAACCTGATCGAATTCCTGGCCAAGGCGGTTTCGCTCGGCATGCGGTTGTTCGGCAACATGTACGCCGGCGAACTCGTGTTCCTGCTGATCGCGCTGCTGGGCTCCATCTGGACGTTCAGCGCCGACCTGTCCGCGCTGGGCTTTGTCGGCCACGTGGTGGCTGGCACGGTATGGGCGATCTTCCACATCCTGATCGTCCTGCTCCAGGCCTTCATTTTCATGATGCTGACGCTGGTGTACATCGGCCAGGCTCACGATCACCACTGATTTTCGGTTTTTGGTTTTTGGTTTTTTGGTTCTAAGTCTCTCTAAATTAAAGGAGTCATCATGCAAGCATTTCTCGCCAACATCCAGGGTCTGACCGCCATCGGTATCGGCATCATCATCGGCCTGGGCGCTATCGGCGCCTGCCTGGGTATCGCCCTGATGGGTGGCAAGTACATCGAAGCCTGCGCACGTCAGCCTGAGCTGATGAACCCGCTGCAAACCAAGATGTTCCTGCTGGCTGGCCTGATCGACGCTGCATTCCTGATCGGCGTGGGTGTTGCAATGCTGTTCGCCTTCGCCAACCCGCTGCTGGCTGTCATCAAGTAATTCTTTTCGGTCTGCATGATGCTGACGGGCGGCGCGGGCCACTTAGCCTGGCCGCCCTTGCGCATTTATCTGTAGTTTGATTACCGAAAGGAACACACCATGAATCTGAACGCAACGTTTTTTGCGCAGATGGTCGTGTTCTTCATCCTGTGGTGGGTTGTTGCCAAATTCATTTGGCCGCCGCTGGTGAAGGCGCTCGACGAACGCGCAAAGAAGATCGCCGATGGCCTCGCCGCTGCCGAGAAGGGCAAGGCCGAGCTCGAACTCGCCAACAAGCGTGTGGACCAGGCTATGGCCGAAGCCCGCACCGAGGGTGCTCAACGCGTCGCTGACGCCGAGAAGCGCGCCCAGCTGACGGCGGACGAGATCAAGCAAAACGCCCAGGCAGAAGCCGCCCGCATCATTGCCCAGGCCAAGGCCGAAGCAGACCAGCAGGTTACCCGTGCACGCGAAGATCTGCGTGACCAGGTTGCCGTGCTGGCCGTCAAGGGTGCCGAGCAGATCCTCAAGCGTGAAGTGAACGCGCAGGTCCACGCCGACCTGCTCAATCAACTCAAGGCTGAGCTCTAATCATGGCTGAAACCGCAACCATTGCCCGTCCCTACGCTGAGGCGCTGTTCCGCGTCGCCAGCGAATCGAGCGCAGGCAATCTGGGTGCATGGTCCGAGCTGGTGTCGGAGATGGGGCAGGTTGCTGCCAATCCCGACATGAAGGCGGTCGCCGACGATCCGAACGTTCCCGGCGCAAAGCTGGCTGAACTGTTCCTGTCGGTGCTGAAGTCCCCGGTCAGCGACGAAGCGCGCCGCTTCGTGCAGCTGCTGGTGGATAACGGCCGCCTGTCGGTGATGCCCGACATCGCCGAACAGTTCCATGCGCTCAAGAACGCCCGCGAAGGCTCGTCCGATGTTGAGATCACCAGCGCTTTCCCGCTGGAAGATGGTCAGCTGAACGACCTCGTCGCCGCACTCGAACGCAAGTTCGGCCGCAAGCTGTACGCGCAGGTGGCGGTGGACCCGTCCCTGATCGGCGGCGTCAGCGTCAAGGTTGGCGACGAAGTGCTCGACACCTCCGTGCGTGCGCGCCTGGCAGCCATGCAAACCGCGCTGACCGCCGCCTGAGCGGCCGTCCGACGGATTGAAGAATTAGGAGCATTGTGATGCAACTGAACCCCTCAGAAATCAGCGAGCTGATCAAGACCCGCATCTCGGGCCTTGGCGCTGAAGCTGAAGTGCGCAATACCGGCACGGTGATCTCCGTGACCGATGGCATCTGCCGCGTGCATGGCCTGTCCGGCGTGATGCAGGGCGAGATGCTGGAATTCCCCGGCAACACCTTCGGCCTCGCGCTGAACCTCGAGCGCGACTCGGTCGGCGCCGTGGTGCTGGGCGAGTACGAACACATCTCGGAAGGCGATACGGTCAAGTGCACCGGCCGCATTCTGCAGGTGCCGGTGGGCAAGGAACTGCTGGGCCGCGTGGTCAACACGCTGGGCCAGCCGATCGACGGCAAGGGCCCGATCAACGCGAAGGAATTCGACGTGATCGAGAAGGTGGCCCCGGGCGTGATCGCACGTCAGTCGGTGAGCCAGCCGGTGCAGACCGGCCTGAAGTCGATCGACTCGATGGTGCCGATCGGCCGTGGCCAGCGTGAGCTGATCATTGGCGACCGTCAGACCGGCAAGACCGCCGTGGCTGTCGACGCCATCATCAACCAGAAGGGCAAGGGCGTCTTCTGCGTGTACGTGGCAATCGGCCAGAAGGCTTCGACGATCGCCAACGTAGTGCGCAAGCTGGAAGAGCACGGCGCGATGGAATACACCGTCGTCGTGGCCGCCGCCGCTTCGGACTCGGCCGCCATGCAGTACCTGGCTGCCTACGCCGGCTGCACCATGGGCGAGTACTTCCGCGACCGCGGCGAAGACGCGCTGATCGTCTATGACGACCTGACCAAGCAAGCCTGGGCCTACCGCCAGGTGTCGCTGCTGCTGCGCCGCCCGCCGGGCCGCGAAGCCTACCCGGGCGACGTGTTCTACCTGCACTCGCGCCTGCTGGAGCGTGCTGCCCGCGTGAACGAAGACTACGTCGAGAAGTTCACCAACGGTGCCGTCAAGGGCAAGACCGGTTCGCTGACTGCGCTGCCGGTGATCGAAACGCAGGCCGGCGACGTGTCCGCGTTCGTGCCGACCAACGTGATCTCGATCACGGACGGCCAGATCTTCCTGGAAACCGACCTGTTCAACGCCGGTATCCGCCCCGCTATCAACGCCGGTATCTCGGTGTCGCGCGTGGGTGGTGCTGCACAGACCAAGGTGGTGAAGAACCTGTCCGGCGGTATCCGTACCGACCTGGCCCAGTACCGTGAACTGGCTGCGTTCGCGCAGTTCGCCTCGGACCTGGACGACGCCACCCGCAAGCAGCTCGAGCGCGGCCGCCGCGTGACCGAACTGCTCAAGCAGCCGCAATACCAGCCGCAGCAGGTGTGGCAGCTGGCCGCGTCGCTGTTCGCCGCCAACAACGGCTTCCTCGACAACGTGGAAGTGAAGGACATTCTGCCGTTCGAGAAGGGCCTGCACGACCATCTGAAGACCAAGTACGCCGACCTCATCAACCGCATCGAAGAGACCAAGCTGCTCTCGAAGGAAGATGAACCCGTCCTGCGTGCCGCCGTCGAGGATTTCAAGAAGTCCGCCGCGTTCTAACCGCGTGATTCCACGACACCGCCGCCGCGCCCGGCTCACGCCGGCGCGGCGCTGGTTCGGATGGAGAGGAAGATATGGCCGGAACGAAAGAAATTCGAACCAAGATCAAGAGCGTGCAGAACACGCGCAAGATCACCAAGGCGATGGAGATGGTCGCCGCGTCCAAGATGCGCAAGGCGCAGGAGCGGATGCGCAATGCCCGTCCCTATGCCGAGAAGGTGCGCAACATTGCGGCGCACCTGGCTACGGCCAACCCCGAGTTCAAGCACCCGTTCATGCAGGAACGCGACGTCAAGCGCGTCGGCATGATCGTGGTCTCGACCGACAAGGGGCTGTGCGGCGGCATGAACACGAACGTGTTGCGCTCGGTTACCCATGAACTGAAGTCCCTGCAAGGCCGCGGCGTCGAAGTGCAAGCCACTGCCATCGGCACCAAGGGCATGCAGTTCCTGGGCCGGATCGGCGCCAAGGTGGTTTCGCACGTGGTGCACCTCGGTGACACCCCGCATCTGGAAAAGCTGATCGGCGCGATCAAGGTCCAGCTCGACGCTTTCACCAATGGCGAAGTCGATGCGGTGTACCTGGCGTACACCAAGTTCATCAATACGATGAAGCAGGAACCGATGGTTGAGCAGCTGCTGCCGCTCGCCGCCGACAAGCTGGTCCAGACCGAAGATGAAAAGCGCGCCTACTCGTGGGATTACATCTACGAGCCCGACGCTCAGACTGTAGTGGAAGAGCTGCTCGTCCGCTACGTCGAGGCGCTGGTGTTCCAGGCCGTGGCCGAGAACATGGCGTCCGAGCAATCGGCGCGCATGGTGGCCATGAAGGCTGCGTCTGACAATGCCAAGAACGTGATCGGCGAACTGCAACTGGTCTACAACAAGACCCGTCAGGCCGCGATTACGAAGGAACTGTCGGAAATCGTCAGCGGTGCAGCTGCGGTCTAAGGCGTCAAGAATTCAAGCTATCGGAGATACGAAATGAGTATCGGAAATATTGTGCAGTGTATTGGCGCCGTGGTGGACATCGAGTTCCCCCGCGACGCAATGCCGAAGGTGTATGACGCGCTCGTGCTGGAAGACAGCAACGACGCCTCGTTCGCCGAGAAGGGTCTGACCTTCGAAGTACAGCAACAGCTGGGCGACGGCGTGGTGCGTACCATTGCCCTCGGTTCGTCGGACGGCCTGCGCCGCGGCATGGCGGTGAAGAGCACCGGCGCGCCGATCTCGGTGCCGGTGGGTCAAGGCACGTTGGGCCGCATCATGGACGTCCTGGGCCGCCCCATCGACGAAGCTGGCCCGATCGCTTCCGACGAGAGGCGCGCGATTCACCAGAAGGCACCGAAGTTCGACGAACTGTCGCCTTCCACTGACCTGCTCGAAACCGGCATCAAGGTGATTGACCTGATTTGCCCGTTCGCCAAGGGCGGCAAGGTGGGCCTGTTCGGTGGCGCCGGCGTGGGCAAGACCGTCAACATGATGGAGCTCATCAACAACATCGCCAAGCAGCACAGCGGTCTGTCGGTGTTCGCCGGCGTGGGCGAGCGTACCCGTGAAGGGAACGACTTCTACCACGAAATGAAGGACTCGAACGTGCTCGACAAGGTGGCCATGGTATTCGGCCAGATGAACGAGCCGCCGGGCAACCGTCTGCGCGTGGCACTTTCCGGCCTGACCATGGCCGAGAAGTTCCGCGACGAGGGCCGCGACATCCTGTTCTTCGTCGACAACATCTACCGCTACACGCTGGCTGGTACCGAAGTGTCGGCACTGCTGGGCCGTATGCCTTCCGCGGTCGGCTACCAGCCGACGCTTGCTGAAGAAATGGGCAAGCTGCAGGAGCGCATCACTTCGACCAAGACTGGCTCGATCACCTCGATCCAGGCCGTGTACGTACCCGCGGATGACCTGACCGACCCGTCGCCGGCCACCACCTTCCTGCACCTGGACTCGACCCTGGTGCTGTCGCGTGACATCGCCGCTCTCGGTATCTACCCTGCCGTGGACCCGCTCGACTCGACCTCGCGTCAGATGGACCCGCAAGTCGTTGGCCAGGAGCACTACGACGTGGCGCGAGGCGTTCAGCAGACCCTGCAGCGCTACAAGGAACTGCGCGACATCATCGCAATTCTGGGCATGGACGAGCTGTCGCCGGAAGACAAGCTGGCAGTGAACCGCGCTCGTAAGATCCAGCGTTTCCTGTCGCAGCCGTTCCACGTGGCAGAAGTGTTCACGGGTTCGCCGGGCAAGTACGTGCCGCTGAAGGAAACCATCCGCGGCTTCAAGATGCTGGTCGAGGGCGAGTGCGATCACCTGCCCGAGCAGGCGTTCTACATGGTCGGCTCGATCGACGAAGCCTTCGAAAAGGCCAAGAAGCTCCAGTAAGCCTGGCTTTGTCACTCCCGCCTCGCGGTGGGGGTGACGGCCGGCCGCGTCGCGCGTCCGGCCGTCTGAAGCGAAGCGATTGGACAAAGGATTTCACATGGCAACCATTCTTGTAGACGTCGTCAGCGCGGAAGCGTCGATCTTCTCCGGCCAGGCGAAGTTCGTGGCGCTGCCGGGCGAGTCGGGTGAGCTGGGCATTCTGCCGGGCCACACGCCGCTGATCACGCGCATCCAGCCGGGTGCGGTGCGGATCGAGAAAGAAGACGGCAGCGAAGAGTTCGTGTTCGTTGCCGGCGGTATTCTCGAAGTCCAGCCCAAGCACGTCACCGTGCTGGCCGACACCGCTATCCGCGGTGGCGACCTGGACGAAGCCAAGGCGCAGGAAGCCAAGCGTGCTGCCGAAGAGCTGATGCAGAACCAGAGCAGCGATCTGGATCTGGCACGCGCTCAGAGCGAGCTCGCCGTGGCGGCTGCCCAACTGGCTGCCATCGCCCGCCTGCGTCGTAAGAAGTAAGCAATTAGTGGGGTGTCGCGCTGTTGTTTTTCTGGCGCGACAATGAAAAAAGGCAGCCACATGGCTGCCTTTTTTTGGGCGTGGCGATATGCTTTTGTCCTGCCTGGACAAAAAAAAGCGCGCGGGCCGGGGAGGCTCCGCGCGGACGGGAAAATCCCTTCGAGGGGTCAATTCGAAGGAACGGGTTCGGTCCAGGCCGACAATCAAGGCGCAACGGATATCCAATATCCGACCAGAGGCCGCAAAGGCCACGCGCTGCAAAGGTCTGCCTGGTACTCCGGTCCAGCGGCGATCTGCCGGATCGGACAATCGGGTTACTGCCAGAAACGTTTCAAAAAGGCTTTCTTCACCACGCCCCTTTAAGTCTGCACAGCGTTATTCACTGGGGCGCCACACGCCGGACAGCGGGTGTGTCAATGCATTGTGGGGGAAACTCCCCGGCATCGCAGTAACAAAATGTATCGTTTTGCAAGAAGTTGAAAGCCTGAGGCGTCGGGATCTGGCGTGTTCGGCATATCTGCACGCGTTCGCATCACGTTAGCCGCAGAAACGTGCCGTTGCCTTATCTTTGATGACGCGATTTCCGTGTTCGCTCCCCCACCAATCCCTGCGTGACAATTCCGGTTACGATTCGGAACGCCTGTGGCTTTCGCGTTGCGTTCTTGCATGTCCGCGGGCCCGCCCTTATCCACCGGAGACGCGATGCGCCCTGAGATGCAGCAAGCCATACAAGCCATGCTGGCGATGAAGACCGTTGCCGTGGTCGGTCTGTCCGACCGTGCGGAGCGTCCCAGCCATGAGGTTGCGGAGTTCCTGCAGGACCACGGCTTCCGGATCGTGCCGGTCAATCCGCGCCATGCCGGCGAACGCATTCTGGGCGAGACCTGCCACGCCACGCTGCGCGAAGCCGCCGACGCTGCCGCGGCAGCAGGCAGCCCCATCGCGTGGGTCGACATCTTCCGCCGTGCCGGGGAAACGCCCGGCGTGGTCGATGAGGCCATCGCCATTGGCGCACAAGGTGTCTGGCTGCAGCTGGGCATCGTCAACGACCAGGCCGTGCGCCGCGCATCGGATGCCGGCCTGCTGGCGGTGCAGGATTGCTGCAGCAAGGTCGAGCTGACGCACCAGCTCGGGCTGGACTGATTCCCGCCCGGCGCCGCTTCTACTTTCCGCTTTCCCATCAGCCGCCAACCATGGCCATCGATCCGCAACTGCTTGCCTATTACCGCCGCCTGGCGGAGCGCTACGCCAATGCGCCCACGCCGGCCGACATTCCCGCACAGCGGACCCGCTTTGCCGAGATCGCGGCCGCGTCGCTGTTGCCGGATCCGGCCGGCATCTCGGTGCAGGACCTGGAGCTTGCGCTCGCCGGCCGCACGCTGGGCGCCAGGCTGTTCCGCCCCGCCGGCGAGGCAGCCCCGCGGCTGGTGGTCTACTTCCACGGTGGCGGCTGGGTGATTGGCTCGCCGCAGACGCACCATACGGTTGCCGCCTTGCTGGCGGCCGACACGGGCTGCGCGGTGGCCAGCGTCGACTACCGCCTGGCCCCCGAACACGCGTTTCCGGCACCCTGCGACGATGCCGCCGAGGCCGTGGTGTGGTTCGCCGGGCAACGCCTGGCACTCGGGCTGGCGACCGACATCCTGGCCGTGGCGGGCGACAGCGCCGGCGCCCACCTGGCGGCGCAGGCAGCGCAGCAGCTCAACGGCGGCAGCGCGGTGCGGGTCGATGCGCAGCTGCTGATCTATCCGGTGACGGCGCCGGTGCTCAGCACCGAAAGCTACCGCGCCTTTGCCGATGGTCCTGGCCTGACGCGTGACGAGATGGCCTGGTTCTGGACCCACTTCATCGGCGCCGAAGCCCTGGCGCAGGGCGCCGCCCACCCCGACCCCCGCGTGCACCTGATGGCCGCGCCGCCGGTGCGCCCGCCCGCCACCGTGCTGATGGTGGCCGCGCACGATGTGCTGCGCGACGACGGCCTGGCCTATGCCGACTTCCTGGTGCGCCACGACGCCCCGGTGATTACCATCGAGGCCAGCGGCATGACCCACGGCTTCGCGCGGCTGCAGCCCGATGCCGAACGCGCGCGCGAATGGATGCGGCGTGCCGCATCGGCCTTCGCCGGAATGATCGACGACGTCTGAGCGGCATCCACTCGCAGCGATCCCTTAGAATGGCGGTCTTACGAGGATGACCATGACCGCACTGCAGAACGATACCTTCCTGCGCGCGCTGCGCCGCCAGCCGACCGAATACACGCCGCTGTGGCTGATGCGCCAGGCGGGCCGCTACCTGCCCGAGTACAACGCCACGCGCGCCCGCGCTGGCAGCTTCCTCGGGCTGGCCAAGAATCCGGCCTACGCCACGGAGGTGACACTGCAGCCGCTGGACCGCTATCCGCTGGACGCGGCCATTCTCTTTTCCGACATCCTGACCGTGCCCGACGCGATGGGCCTGGGCCTGTCGTTCGCGCAGGGCGAGGGCCGCGCTTTGCGCATCCGCTGCGCACCGAAGCCGACGTGCAGAACCTCGCCGTGCCGGACATGGCGTCGCTGCAATATGTGTTTGACGCCGTGAGCGAGATCCGCCGCGCACTGGTCCAGGATGGCCGCCAGCGCGTGCCGCTGATCGGCTTTTCCGGCAGCCCCTGGACGCTGGCGTGCTACATGGTCGAAGGCGGCGGCTCGGACGACTTCCGCACGGTCAAGGCGATGATGTATGGCCGCCCGGACCTGATGCACCGCATTCTCGAGATCAACGCCCAGGCGGTGACGGCGTACCTGAATGCCCAGATCGAAGCCGGCGCGCAGGCCGTGATGATTTTCGACACCTGGGGCGGGGCGCTCGCCGACGGCATGTACCAGGCGTTCTCGCTGTCCTATATGCGCCGCGTGCTGGCCGGCCTGAAGCGCGAGCACGATGGCCAGCAGGTGCCCGCGATCGTCTTTACCAAGGGCGGCGGCCTGTGGCTCGAGGCGCTGGCTGACACCGGCGCCGACGCGATCGGGCTGGACTGGACCGTCAACCTGGCCGAAGCGCGCCGGCGCACCGGCGGGCGCGTGGCGCTCCAGGGCAATATCGACCCGACTGTGCTGTTCGCCCCCGAGGCCGCGATTCGCGAGCAGGTGCGCGGCGTGCTGGACAGCTATGCCGCGGCCGGGCAGTGATGGCCACGTGTTCAACCTGGGCCACGGCATTTCGCAGTTCACGCCGCCTGAGAACGTTTCGGTGCTGGTGGACGAAGTGCATCGCCACAGCCGCCAGCTGCGCGCTGTGCAGAAGTGATGGTGACAGTATGCGGCCGCCCTGCCTGCTGCTGCAGCGCCCTGCGCTGCAGCGCACCGGCGCGCGAGCGTACCCAGTGCTGCGGGAGCCGCGCCGCTGGACCCTGTCAAGTTAACTTTTTCGCCAGCATTCGCCAAAAAGGTGCTCGGGCTTGACTGGCGGCACTTGACTTATGCACACCGATAGGTTTGCCGCAGTGCGGGACAGGGTTATTCCCTAACCTATCTGGGGGAGGTTTGCAAGCCCTTGATTTTTAAGGATTTGGAAGATTTGCAAAGGAAGGTCCGATGCCGGTGGATCCCTTGTTACTCGGGGCTTTCCGGCCAGCCAGTGCGACTTTTCAACAAAGTTATCCACAGGGGCGATGGAAATAGTGGAAAACCAGTCATCTATCATCGACTTAGGGCCACATTTGAAGTTTTACTTTAAGTTGATGTTGCGCCGCACACTAGATTTCCACCCTCAGTACGCCCGCCTCCCGTTGCACAAAGGTTGCGCAAAGGCGATGCACCAGGAAGGGCCGCATGGCGCCAGCTAGCGGCGCGCTCCCATTGTTTGAGGACAGCACGGCGGTAGGCGCCGTGATGCCGTCCGCCGCCGCCCGGCCAGTCATCCGGGTCGCGCTGGACACCCCCGCCGACGACAGTTTCGACTATCTCGCCACGCCTGAGGTCGCCCGGGTGACCTGGTGGTGGTGCCGTTCGGCCGCCGCAGCATGGTCGGTGTGGCGGTGGCGTACGCCGACAACTCCGATGTGCCCGCCGAGCGGCTGCGCCCGTGGCGCAGCGCCTGGACTGGATGCCGCCGCTGCAGCCCGACTGGATCGAGCTGGCCGCCTTTGCCGCGCGCTACTACCAGCGCCGCCTGGGCGAAGTGATGCTGCCGGCCTTGCCGCCGCCTTGCGTGAGGCCGAGAGTTGGCCAGGCCTGGCCCAGCGTGCCCGCACCGACGAATACCGCCTGTTGCACGAGCATGCGGAGGCCCTGCTGGCTGCCGTGCCGCCACGCGCACGCAGCGTGCGCGCCCTGGCGCAGGCGCTGGCCGAGCGCGCCCCCGCGACCGAGCCGCTGACGCTGGCCGACGCCCGCTTGTTGTGCGCGGCGGCACCGGCGCGGCTGGCCGAATGGCAGGCCGCCGGCTGGGTCAGGGCCAGCCGCACCGCGCGCACCCTGCTGCTGACCGACCCCGCGCAGCCGCCATCGGCCGCGCCGCCGCTGCACGACGAGCAGCGCGCCGCGGTGCAGGCCATTGCCGAGGCCGAAGGCTTTGCGCCGTTCCTGCTGCACGGGGTGACCGGCAGCGGCAAGACGGAGGTCTACCTGCATGCGATGCAGGCTGTGCTCGAACGCGACCCCCAGGCCCAGGTGCTGATGCTGGTGCCTGAAATCAACCTGACCCCGCAGTTGCAGGCCCGCATCGCCGCGCGCTTCCCACACCTGCCGCTGGCGGTGCTGCACAGCGGCCTGGCCGACCAGGAGCGCAGCCTGCAGTGGCTGGCCGCGCACCGCGGCGAGGCCCGCATCGTGCTGGGCACGCGCATGGCCGTGATGGCGTCGCTGCCGGCGCTGGCGCTGATCGTGGTCGACGAGGAACACGACACTTCCTACAAGCAGCAGGAAGGGCTGCGCTACTCCGCGCGCGACCTGGCGTGTGGCGCGCCAAGCAGCGCGGCATTGCCGTGGTGCTGGGTTCGGCCACGCCGTCGATGGAGACCTGGTGGCGGGCCGGGCAGGGCACATACCGCAAGCTGTTGCTACGCGAGCGCGCCCAGGCCGAAGCGACCCTGCCAACGGTGCGCCTGGTCGACCTGAACCACGAGCGCCAGCGCCAGCGCGCGCTGTTCGAAGGGTTGTCGGTGCCGCTGCTGGACGCCATCGACGCGCGCCTGGCGCGCGGCGAGCAGAGCCTGCTGTTCCTGAACCGCCGCGGGTACGCGCCCGTGATTGCCTGCGACAGCTGCGGCTGGCTGTCGGGCTGCCCGCGCTGCTCGGCGTACCTGGTGCTGCACCGCCCCGAGCGGCGCCTGCGCTGCCACCACTGTGGCCTGGAGGCGCCGGTGCCGCACCACTGCCCGGACTGCGGCAATGTCGACATCGCGCGCTGGGGCGCGGCACGCAGCGTATCGAAGAGGCATTGGCGGCGCGCTTCCCGCAGGCCCGCATCGCCCGCATCGACGCAGATTCCACGCGCCGCAAGGGCAGCGCGCAGGCCATGTTCGACGAGGTCCACGCCGGCGATGTCGACATCCTGGTGGCACGCAGATGGTGGCCAAGGGGCACGACTTCCAGCGCGTGACCCTGGTCGGCATCGTCCATCCGGACGCGGCCATGTTCAGCCACGACTTCCGCGCCGCCGAGCACCTGTTCGCCTCGCTGATGCAGGTGGCCGGGCGGGCAGGCGGGCCGGCCTGCCGGGCGAGGTGCTAATCCAGACACGCTACCCGGACACCCCGGCATTGCAGGCGCTGACGCGCCACGACTATGATGGATTCGCGGCCAGCCAGTTGCGCGAGCGACGCCAGGCCGGGTTGCCCCCGTTCTGCTACCAGGTGCTGGTAACCGCCGAACATGGCCAGCTGGAACGGGCGCTGCAGTTCCTGGAAGTGGCGC
Source organism: Cupriavidus necator (assembly GCA_022041995.1). Taxonomy (GTDB): domain Bacteria; phylum Pseudomonadota; class Gammaproteobacteria; order Burkholderiales; family Burkholderiaceae; genus Cupriavidus. Next base: position 2,922 of record CP074381.1, on the reverse strand, counting down.
GCCGGCACGCCGAAACCTGCGAACTGGCAGCCGAGGTGCAACTGCACGACCCGGTGCCGATGTCGATGGTGCGCATCTTCAACCGGGAGCGTGCGCAGATGCTGGTGGAGGCCACCTCGCGGCCGGTCCTGCAACGCTTCGTGGCTGAGTGGGTACAGACTTTCGCAGATGTGGGGACGGAGGCAAAAGGGGTGCGCTGGCAGCTTGAGATCGATCCGTTGCGGATCTGAGCCGGCTGGCGTGGCGGCAAAAGGTGCAACCCTGGCATTAGGGTTTTCGATAGGGTTGCACTAGGTTGCACCTTGGTGATTTTCGGGAGTAAGATCGCGCCAGCTCACAGGCTGCGGCCGGTCGCGCGCCCGTGCCTGCCGGCATGGACGAGGTAGCACCGGCGGCGGCTCCAGTCTTTCGGAGAATTGCCCGCATGGCCACTACCACTCTCGGCGTCAAGCTCGACGACGCCTCGCGCGACCGCCTCAAGCGCGCTGCCCAATCCATTGACCGCACGCCGCACTGGCTGATCAAGCAGGCCATCTTCACCTACCTCGAGCAGATCGAGCGCGGCCACCTGCCGCACGAGACCGGCGCCGCCGGTAGCGCCGACGCGGATGGCGCCGACGGCGCCGAGCTGGTCCATGGCGATGCGCCGCAGCCATTCCTGGAGTTCGCCCAAAGCATCCAGCCGCAATCAGTGCTGCGTGCCGCCATTACCTCTGCCTATCGGCGCCCGGAAACCGATTGCGTGCCGGTGCTGCTGGAGCAGGCGCGCTGCCGCTGCAGCAAGGCGAGGCTGCCATCAAGATGGCCAAGACCCTGGCCACGCGGCTGCGCGAGCAGAAGGTCGGCACCGGCCGCGAAGGCTTGGTGCAGGGCCTGATCCAGGAGTTCTCGCTGTCGTCGCAGGAAGGCGTGGCGCTGATGTGCCTGGCCGAGGCGCTGCTGCGCATTCCCGACAAGGCCACCCGCGATGCACTGATCCGCGACAAGATCAGCGGCGCCAACTGGCAGTCGCACCTGGGCCAGAGCCCGTCGCTGTTCGTCAACGCCGCCACCTGGGGCCTGCTGCTGACCGGCAAGCTGGTCGCCACCCACACCGAATCGGGCCTCACCAAGGCGCTCACGCGCATCATCGGCAAGGGCGGCGAGCCGCTGATCCGCAAGGGCGTGGACATGGCCATGCGCCTGATGGGCGAGCAGTTCGTCACCGGCGAAACCATCTCCGAGGCGTTGGCCAACGCGCGCAAGTACGAGGCCGAAGGCTTCCGCTACTCCTACGACATGCTGGGCGAGGCCGCCATGACCGAGGCCGACGCGCAGCGCTACCTGGCCTCTTACGAGCAGGCCATCCACGCCATCGGCCAGGCCTCGCGCGGGCGCGGCATCTATGAAGGCCCGGGCATCTCGATCAAGCTGTCGGCGCTGCACCCGCGCTACAGCCGCGCGCAGCATGAGCGCGTGGTGGGCGAGCTGTATGAGCGCCTGAAGTCGCTGACGCTGCTGGCACGCCAGTACGACATTGGCATCAATATCGACGCCGAGGAAGCCGACCGCCTGGAGATCTCGCTGGATCTGCTGGAACGCCTGTGCTTCGAGCCCGAGCTGGCTGGCTGGAACGGCATCGGCTTCGTGGTGCAGGGCTACCAGAAGCGCTGCCCGTTCGTGATCGACTACCTGATCGACCTGGCCCGCCGCAGCCGCCACCGCCTGATGATCCGCCTGGTCAAGGCGCGTACTGGGACAGCGAGATCAAGCGCGCCCAGGTCGACGGCCTGGAAGGCTACCCGGTCTACACGCGCAAGGTCTACACCGACGTGTCGTACATCGCCTGCGCGCGCAAGCTGCTGTCGGTGCCGGACGCGATCTACCCGCAGTTCGCCACGCACAATGCGCATACGCTGTCGGCCATCTACCAGATCGCCGGCCACAGCTACTATCCCGGCCAGTATGAGTTCCAGTGCCTGCACGGCATGGGCGAGCCGCTGTACGACCAGGTGGTGGCGCCACTGCGGACGGCAAGTTCAACCGCCCGTGCCGCATCTACGCGCCGGTCGGCACGCATGAAACGCTGCTGGCCTACCTGGTGCGCCGCCTGCTGGAGAACGGCGCCAATACCTCGTTCGTGAACCGCATCGCCGACGACACCATCTCGCTGGACGAGCTGGTGGCCGACCCGGTCGCCGTGGTTGAGGCCATGCACCGCGATGAAGGCGTGCTGGGCCTGCCACCCGCGCATCCCGTCGCCACGCACGCTGTATGGCAAGAGCCGTCCCAACTCGGCCGCATCGATCTCGCGAATGAACACCGGCTGGCCTCGCTGTCGTCGGCGCTGCTCGCCGGCACCAGCGAACGCGCCGTAGCCGAGCCGCTGCTGGGCGCCGAGGTGCCGCGCGCTGCCGACGCCATGACCGCGCCGGTGCTGAACCCGGCCGACCACCGCGACGTGGTGGGCCATGTCACCGAGGCCGGCCAGGCCGAGGTCGACGCCGCGCTGCAGGCCGCCATCAATGCCGCGCCGATCTGGCAGGCGACGCCGCCGGACGTGCGCGCGGCCGCGCTGGAACGCGCCGCCGACCTGATGGAAGCCCAGATGCAGTCGCTGATGGGCATCATCATGCGCGAGGCCGCAAGACCTTCTCCAACGCCATCGCGAAGTGCGCGAAGCCGTGGACTTCCTGCGCTACTACGCCGCCGAGGTGCGCCGCAGCTTCGACAACGAGACCCACCGCCCGCTGGGCCGGTGGTCTGCATCAGCCCGTGGAACTTCCCGCTGGCGATCTTCACCGGCCAGGTGGCCGCGGGCGCTGGCGCCGGCAACCCGTGCTGGCCAAGCCCGCCGAGCAGACCCCGCTGATCGCTGCCGCCGCCGTGCGCCTGGCTGCGCGGCCGGCGTTCCGCCAGCCGGCGCGGTGCAGCTGCTGCCGG